>NZ_MKJU01000001.1 GCF_001854605.1 Pseudoalteromonas amylolytica
AAAGTAAGGATAACTAGGAATTATAATGAATTCTGTTAGTGAAAAGATTATGGATTCACAACGCCCACTGATTTCTCTAAATGCTTATAACGAATGCTTTCGTAGCGCACTTCGAAGGTTAGCAATCTTTTTTAACTCAGGTAAACAATACACATGTTCACATCGTTGGCTTGAGTTAAGTGACGAGGGAATTCGTGATGAGTTTAAGGCTAAAAGGCTTGATCCATTACTAATTTCCTTTCGCAAGCTTCAAGCTGCTACTGAAAAGCTTAATCAGGCTCCTGATAGTGAGCGAGCCGAACATGAATTCTATGGACGATTTCAATTTCAACAACGTTCAGCACCATCCCGAAGACATGTTACCTTTGACTGTACTGAGGTCTTTTATGATTGGTCGTTACTATCTTTACATATGCCAAGAGTAACTACAGGTTGTGAACTCACAAGCAACAGTGAGAAATTACTAAGTCAAGCTGCAACTAATTATCTAGTGAAAAATTTCTGGCATAACGTTGTCCATAAACTGTTTCAAGGTATACATGAGCTAAACTTTCATGAATTTGGAGGTGGGGCTAGATATGAGAGTGATTTTACGGCTGATAACTTGGCAAATATTATGTTACTCGTTTCCTACGGCATAACACCTAGTGCAAAAGGTGGTGTGTTGTCTAAAGCTAAAGTTGACAATATAACCAAAACCTTCGAGTTAAACCGATGTAACAGAGTGTTTGCTGAGAGAGCTAGAGTAAGAAATGAAAATAATAGCGAACTCGAAGAGTTCCAAGAAAGTATTTGGCGATTCAAACGACAGTTGGCTAATAGAGTAAGCATATTAAGTTTATCAAAAGGCGCTTCAGTAACAGATTTGGCTATTTATCTTACTGGTAAAATCCAAGATCGAAAAGACAAACGTGGTGGATATTTCCATAGTGGCCGTGTAATAGTCCGGATGAATGGAGTTTATATTAATAGCGACCTTCCGCCATATTTAGAAGTAACGAGTAATGGCTACTCTGTTGAGCGAAATAATGATATTGCCAACTTTAGAAATGAAAGAATAGAAGAGATTTCTAGAGTCTGTTGCATAGCCTATACGTCAAAACTAAGAAATGATCCATCACTACGAAAATATGCCCAAGATAGTCTTGAATCTACTATAGAAAGACTTAGAAATATATAATTATCAAAACAACTAAATACCTATGCTCCCAAAAATTAGCAAAATAAAATATATAGAATCAAATCCAAATAGCTTCCATTGGGATTTAACTGGTGTTTCTGGGCTTGAATTTGAGATAGAGATTAACAACTTCATCAAAAGAGAGCTTCAAGAAAAAATAGGTCCTTTTGGTCCTATAAGAATGAAAGTGACAAGTAAAACTGGAGACAGGGGAAAAGATGCAGTAATTATTTTTACGGAATCTTTCGTTCTTTTTGGCATCAATTTTCAGGTACCAAGGGATAAAAAATTTGGAACAATTCATGTAGAGATCAAGAAGAGAAACCGAAGTTCATTATCTTTAGATGACTTCAGTAGCTCCATTACTCAATCAAATGCAGATGGTTCTAACCCTGACTATTTACTACTTATAACAAACACTTATTTGAGTCCAAACTCTGTATTTCATGCTGAGAAAGATCTGAGCGCTAAGAAGTGCCAATTCAAATTGGTCGATAAATTTTCACTAGCGAAAAGTTTAATTGTTAGAGAGCATCCTCTTAGTAATTCAATAAAAGAAAATTTACCTGAATATGAATTAAACATCTCATATTGTCTATTAACAGAGTGGCAAGCTGAGGATTTAGTGTTTTTTAACACTGATGAAAGGGAAGAACAAAAAAAAGATATCTATCTTTATATTCAATTTCATAATTACTCTGACAGAAAGAGAGTTATAGATATTAATTTACAATCAGATATTAACTGGATTCTATCGTCTAGTTCATCTGATGATGTAGTTTTAGATTCTTCCATTAAAGTACACCTTTCACCTAAAGCGGTGATAGCAAAAAAACTAAAGCTGACTCAAAAAGGTTTGAGTGCACTTGATGAGTTTAGGCTATTGATTAAAAGTGATGGCTTAGAGAAATTTGTCGGTATTTCTGATGAGTATGCTAGTTTTTCATTTGACCCCCCTATATTTGGGGTCAAGCATATAGAGGTTAAAAATGAGCTATTAAGCTCATTACATTGTAGCTCAAAGAGTAAACTTGTTCATTTATATGGTGGAGCTGGTGTAGGAAAAAGTAAAATTTTAAAAGAAGTTGAGCGCTTGTCAGAAGGTTCTCACGTAAATTTCATGTCTTTCGAACTGAGACCCAAAAAGGAAAGTGATATATATAAGGGGATATGTAAAAAATCAGCGAAGGAAATAAAGAAAGAATTGCCATTTAATATCTCAAATTTTGAGAAGAAACTAAAGTTACTATGTGAAGAGTCACAAGAACATTTAGCTATAATAATTGAAGATGTACATCATGCTTCAAAAGAGTTTATTGACTTTATAAAGAAATATATTGAATCAGATTTTTGTTATTACACTAATTTAACATTGATAGTTACTGGTCGTGATGACAATACATTTTTCAATGAAAGCTATTACTCATTAATATCATTAATAGAAGATAAAGAAGAAGGTCACTTCTCTAGCTACAAGATATACCCATGGAGTGATAAAGATTGTGAGCATTTTATCCGGTATACAGTAAACGATATACCAGAATTTTCTTTGAGATCAATAATGAAGATAAGTGGGAACACTCCTTTTGGTGCTGTTCAATCAATGCAGTATCTTTTAGATTTAGACATTGTTGAAATAGTAAATAGAAATACATTAGGTATATTAAACGCAGAGTTCTTTGCCTCAAGATGCTCTCTACCTGATGAGATAAAATCTTTGCTAAATTTACGAGTCGAAAATGCTGTAAATTTTTTAGAAAAAAACATTTGTCATCTTCTGTCCGCTATGTCATTTATTGGCATGAGTATTAGTGAAGGCGATGCTTTGGCTTTATTCAACGAAGTAGGAGGTTTTGAAACTCTCTGTGAATTAGAGAGGCGAGGTTTTTTAGTAAATGAAGGCGGCAAAGTAAAGTTTAGCCATGAGAACTTTCAAATATATTTTAAGGAAGCTTTAGAGGATAAGGATATCGCATATAAAGCTGCTGTTAAAGTTCTATCTGAAGAGTCTGTTTACCTGAAACTTTCAGAATTTGATATTGGACTCTTAAAATTTCTAGCTCAAGACTTCGAGGCATCATTTAGTTTCTTTTATAAAATATGGGAAGAAGCGAAAAATATCGAAAATATCAGCTCTATAGATTTGCCGTCATATTATTTCGATTTTTTTGATGCGTTAATAATGACTTCTCTAGAGCTGAGAAAAGATATTGATGTAACAAGGAAACTATGTCTTATTGAAACATACTTAGCGCTTCATAATAAACCACTATCAATTGCTTTAAGTGTTACTGAAAAAAACCTTGCCTTATTAAAAGAAAATAGAGATAAGAATAGTGAGTTTTGTAACTACATTATAAAAGTCGAGCAGCTTAAGGCTCATATATTATTAAATATGGGGTATATTTCATCAGCTCAGAAGATAATGCTAGAAATTTCAGCAATATCACAATTGCATGAAGAAATAGAAAAAGATACAGAGCTAATGTTTGATCTTTATGATCGATTGCAAAATGTCTATCATCAATTTAATCATAAAGAGCTTTTTATAAAGTATTCAGAACTATCAAAGAGAGTAGCGATGAAAGTTGGAGACCCTAAACTTAAGTCGTTAGTTATATCATCAAGAACAAAAGAATATCTATTCGATGATCCTAAGCGATATTTGGAGGAAACCAAAAAAGCTACAGAGTGGTCGGTTATGAATGCTAGCTCTAGGCATATTTGTCATATGAAATTAAACCTCTTAATTGCTCAACTAATATATAATGAGGGGAAAGAAAACTTATACCTAGAAGCGATAGCTTCTCTGAAGTCTTTACTGAAAGAATCTATATTGAATGGCTATGCTTTTTCTATTACACGCTCCCAGTTTGCCATTGCTGTCGCCTATACCCTCTTAGGTTTAGATAAGCGTGAAAATAGAAGGCTAGCATTACATTTTGTTAATAAAGCTTTAGACACATCGATAAAATTTGGCAATGGTTTTTTTTACTGGCAGTTACATAACCTCAAAGCGCTCATTGAACTAAATCAACCTGATTGCAATATAGGGACTGTCGAACAGCACTTTTCTACGGCGCTTTTTTATCTAGCGAAACAAGGACTATGCTTCTTAGGGGCGTTGGACAGCCTCAGCCCAAACTTATCCGTGATCAGTAATATTGTCAGATTCTATGATCTAAATTATAGCGATAGTAGAACGTATAATTTTCTGAAAAACCTGTCATATTACAACAAAGGGCTACATGGAAAAGATGAAGAGCTAAGAGAACTTCTAGAAAGTGTTCGGAAATACCAGTTGATTGGTAGAAAGAAACCCTTAATTTCACCTTTTATTGAACCAAATACAGGATACCTTCTCTCTATTCGTTAGATCTGTTTGGCAAAATAAGAAAATCTTCTATGATGAGAAAGTCTAGATTGCATCTTTCAAAAGTGTTTAGCGCATCTCTGGGGGTTTCTACAAGGGGCTCATCAGCACCATTAAAGGATGTATTAAGAATAATGGGGAACCCGCTGAGTTTTTTAACATCATGTAATAGCTCAAATATAAACGGTTCAGAATCTTTATTTACAGATTGGATTCTTGCTGTCCCATCCACATGTGTAATGGCTTGTAACTTGTCTTTATATTTTGACTTGACCGAAGTTGACAGCAGCATATAGGGAGATGACTGTAATAAATCAAAATATTCGTACTGCTCTTCTTCCAGAACCATAGGCGCAAAAGGTCTAAACACTTCTCTATTTTTTACGTACCTGTTTATGTGCTCTCTTGTACTTAACTTTCTTGGACTCGCGATAATGCTCCTATGTCCTAGTGCTCTTGGGCCAGATTCACTTCTGCCTCTAAAGATTCCACCAACAAAGCCTTCTTCTAACAAGCTTGCAACTAGAGTTGTAGTACATTTCACATATTCATAATTAAACTCTTTTAATGTTCTCTCAATGTACAAATTCGGATAAGAAATGCCTAAATAAGGAGTAAAACTCTGCTCGATTTTTGCTCCTTTTCGCTCTATATAAAAGCCATAAAATGCGGCACCTATGGACTGCCCATCATCGCCTGATGCAGGACAAATATGAATAGATTCGAAGAGCTTACTTTTAAGTATTTTATGGTTGAGAACACAGTTCAAAAATAGTCCGCCTGCCAAACAGAGATTACGAGAGTCAGTTTTCCGAGAAAGTTTTTCTAGCAAATTAAAAACACTTGACTCTATAGCTAATTGCACCGTGGCTGCAACATCACTTTTATAAGCCATTACAAAACTTTTATAGCTTTGCTGTTCATTTCTGGCCATGTCATCTAGCTCAAACACGAGATCTTGAACTTGCAAATCAATACTATCGGTGGGATTCGATACCCTAATAGGTAAATTGACTAAGCTTGAGCCAAATGACGATAACCCCATAGTTTTTCCGCTCTGCCCCCACCCAAATCCAATGCCATATGTTAGCTGCTCGTACTTTCTTGCTAAACTTATTTGTTTAGTTTTGTCACTCTCGATTATATAGTCAGGATGGTAGAAGGTTCTTCGATCTGAGTAGCTACTTGGTATATCTTGTGATCTTTGCCATAGTAATTCTATCCCTTTTTCGGTGCCAATAAAGGCTGACTCAGCCTCTAGTTTATTTCCGTCTAGGACATCTCCCGCACCGTCAGCTACAAATATCAAAGCGTCCGTAAAGTTACTAGTATAAAACGTAGAGTAAGCGTGAGCTAAGTGGTGAGAAACTCCAAGAACCGTAGCATTAGGAAGTCCCATCTCATTTTTGAAGTCTTCTGCTAGTCCATTTATTACTTTATCAATATTGACAAAAGCGTATGAAATAACGAATTGTGAAACCTCTGAAAGCTCAATGTCGAGATAATCAAGTAATCTGAACAAAGATTTTTTTGGAAATTTAACGCTGGGAGAGTGTTTTATTCTATCTAACCTTTCTTCTGCTAAATGACCTAATAAAACACCATCTTTTACAACTGCTGTACTTCTATCATGCCCTATATGAATACCAACAACAATTTTACTCATAATTCCTAGTTATCCTTACTTT
>NZ_MKJU01000002.1 GCF_001854605.1 Pseudoalteromonas amylolytica
GGGGTATTTTTTCAACTGCTCAGCTCAGGGCACCCCCCGCACAGCGGGTCCCCCCTCATCTGCCCAGTTGTAATTGAAATTGATAGGTTTATCAGGAGGCATTTAAATTTTTTCTGAACAAATGAGATGATCACGTGCGTTAATTAACTGCGTTGATTTGATACCCGACCATATCTAACCATCAAACCCACTCGTTAATTTTGATCCAATATTTAGATCCTCTGGAATGTCTCCAACGCTCCGCGTTAATCTGGCGCTAAGTTCCGACGAACGGCAAACCGCCAGTACGTAATATTTGAATCAATTATTACGTTCCAGCCAAAGTTTTACGTAATTCCATTTCCCATAATTCGGTTTATGTTACGGGCCTATCACAACGTTCGTTGCTCAGGTGCAGTCTGCGCTACGCTATTTTGCAGACTGCAAAACCACAAACGCCCCGCTAGTTTGATATTTTAGCGGGGCGCTTTCTCAACATAATGCCGTGATTCAATTATGGGATATGAAATTACACGGAAAATAAATACCGTTTTAATCGATACATTTTTTCAAACGACCTGTTTTTAAATCACGTGCCATTGCTGGAATGAAATCAGGATTCTCAATTAAAAACTCAACCATCTGTTTAATTTCACATTCACACCTATCTGGTAGCCATAGCGTGCGTTTAGACAACCCGCGATTTTTCATCGTTAATTCATAACGTTGGTTTCTAGTCAAACCGTCACCAGTGACAGGTGCTGATTTTTTATCCATGCTCACCACCCGACATATTGTTAGCAACTGGCATACTCTCACTCGGCATGACATCAATACGCGGCGAATCACATGTAATGTAGTCATGGTACGTGTCCTTGAATGACACCTCAATCATGCACTCAGAGCGGACCATTACATCATAACCAGCCAAATATAAATCGCGCAGACTCATTTCGAATATGAGCTGCCCATTCTGAGACGCCCCAATCCAATAGTTTTTTACAATCGTTCCTCGATCTGTGTACTCAGAAAACCCATTGATATGCAAAGCAACTTTATGGAATGGATGCGCCGCACGCGGCGGTTCTGGACGTTGTTCATAAATAGTTGGCCGTATAGACTCGTTTTGCACAGGCATCTGTTGAACTGACGCAACAACATTTGGATTTTGGGGCTGTTGAAATTGCGCTAGCACTGTTTGCTGTTGTGCAACAGGTTGCTGCGCCTGTTGAATTGTTTCAATTTTCGGCTCTGCTGTTGTTTCAACTGATTTATTTTTGGGTTCGGTATTAATCGCTGAAATTAATATAAACAAAAAAACACCTAACATGATGGCCGAGCCTTTCATATACCAATTATCCCACCACTTTTTAATATCCTCAGATGAATCCTCCGTAATAGACTTCTCTGATTTTGTATGTGATTTGTAAAATGGAAACCAACGAGACTCATATTCGCGCTCAACCGTATTAACCACCGTTGAATTTGATGAACTGCCACCATTATGTATTTTTAAAACATATTTATCTGGCTGGCCCAAGAACGACTTTTTAATGCATCGGTAATGATTATCCACTAAATCACGTATATCACGATGTATTTTTCTAAAATGTTGTGTCATCAAATAGATGTCAAAACCATATTGACGATGCAAGCTATAAAACTCTAAAGTGCGTTTATCAGTCCCACCAGTAGGCAAACACAAATGCGCCTCATCAATAAAAAATGCACATCGCTGTCCCTGCTCATTTTGCCAATCATCAAACTGATGATAATGCTCGACACGAGAGAACGGACGCTCACCGCCAAAATCATGCCAGTTACCATCTACATAGTGAATCAATTCACGGCAATGCTCCCCATACACAGAACAGATTTTTTCTATGTTTAACGGTATGTTAGTGACAATTTTCCGTTTTTTCTGCGTAACCATTGGAATGATATGATTCACTACACATTCGTATGATTTACCCGCACCTGTCCTCCCTGAAAACCCATGTATCATAATTAACTCCCTAATCTAACAAATGGAATTAGTTGTAATAAAAATCGAATTGTTAACGCAGAGATGATCATACCTGTTGCCTGCCCTAGCCCTGACGCAGATGCAAAATACGCAGCAGATGGTGGAATAGAATTAATATAACTAGACACGTCTAGGCCATCAAACAAGGACCCCAACCCATTTAATATAACAATCGTCAAATCTAAAAATGACTCCATCAACCAATATAATAAATCACGAAACATTTCATAAAACGTGAGCAATATAGAATACATAAACATTTTTGCATCCTCCCACGTTTGAGCAAACCACGACAACATATCAACCCCCAAAAACTATTGCACGACACAAAAACGCTGCACTAATTAAAATAACAATCCGTATAAATGCCATAACATTGGCATCAGGTAATGGCACATCTAAACAGCCAAAGTTCATATTTTGACCGAGATTGAAACACATTTGAGTATTTGGCATAGATCCATTACCTGTATATCTGAACTGTTTAATAAATAACGCTGCATCAGTGTTTTTTAATTGCTCTGATTTCTCGTCCCAAATGCCAGCAAAACCGTCCTCGTATTCAGTCTCAAAAAAACTACTGGCATTAGCTGGGTCAAACTCTGTGACCTCGCCTGTATTATTGAGTGACCCTAAAATCTGCTCTAATAACTCAATAATTTTGCCGTCACCATCACATGTTTCACCCTCTGGACATTCATCGCCATCACCCGAATCACCACCACCGCCGCCGCCTCCACCGCCGCTATCATCATTATCATCACTGTCGTCACTATCATCACCATCACCCGAATCACCGCCACCGCCGCCACCATCTTGACCATCAGAGCC
>NZ_MKJU01000003.1 GCF_001854605.1 Pseudoalteromonas amylolytica
AGACATAAAAAAACCCGAGCCTAAGCTCGGGTTCTTCTAATGCTTTGTGGCATTAACTAAAGTCGATATTACTCAACGATAGTTGCTACAACACCAGCACCAACTGTACGGCCACCTTCACGGATAGCGAAGCGTAAACCTTCGTCCATCGCGATTGGGCAGATTAGCTCTACAGTCATCTTGATGTTGTCACCAGGCATTACCATTTCTACGCCTTCTGGTAGCTCAACGTTACCTGTTACGTCAGTTGTACGGAAGTAGAACTGTGGACGGTAGCCTTTGAAGAATGGCGTGTGACGACCACCTTCATCTTTAGAAAGTACGTATACTTCTGAAGTGAACTTCGTGTGAGGTGTGATTGAACCAGGCTTCGCTAGTACTTGACCACGCTCAACATCATCACGCTTAGTACCACGTAGTAGTGCACCAATGTTCTCACCCGCACGACCTTCGTCTAGAAGCTTACGGAACATCTCAACACCCGTACAAGTTGTCTTCGTAGTTTCTTTGATACCTACGATTTCAACTTCGTCGTTCACGTTGATGATACCAGCTTCAACACGGCCTGTTACTACTGTACCACGACCCTGGATTGAGAATACGTCTTCGATAGGCATGATGAATGGCTTATCGATATCACGCTCTGGCTCTGGGATGTAAGAATCTAGTGCTTCTGCAAGCTCAACGATCTTGTCTTCCCACTCTTTCTCACCTTCTAGTGCTTTAAGCGCTGAACCTTGGATTAGTGGTAGGTCATCACCTGGGAAGTCATACTCTGAAAGTAGTTCACGTACTTCCATCTCTACTAGCTCTAGAAGCTCTTCGTCGTCAACCATGTCACATTTGTTCATGAATACGATGATGTAAGGTACACCAACCTGACGAGAAAGTAGGATGTGCTCACGTGTTTGAGGCATAGGACCGTCAGTAGCAGCAACTACTAGGATCGCGCCGTCCATCTGTGCAGCACCAGTGATCATGTTTTTAACATAGTCAGCGTGTCCTGGACAGTCTACGTGTGCGTAGTGACGAGTCGGTGTATCGTACTCAACGTGTGAAGTTGAGATTGTGATACCACGCTCACGCTCTTCTGGAGCGTTATCGATTGATGCGAAGTCTTTTGCTTCACCACCGTATACTTTTGCAAGTACGTTAGTGATTGCTGCTGTTAGAGTTGTTTTACCGTGGTCAACGTGGCCGATTGTACCTACGTTTACGTGCGGTTTTACGCGTTCAAACTTTTCTTTTGCCATCTTAAAAAATTCCTATAAAGAAATTAAAGTCCAGCCCTTAGAGACCGGACCGAACTAAAATTACTTAACAGCGCGAGCTGCAATAATTGTGTCAGCCACACTCTTAGCCGCTTCTGCGTACTTGGAAAATTCCATTGAGTACGAGGCACGACCTTGTGTAGCAGAACGAAGATCGGTTGCATAACCAAACATTTCAGAAAGCGGAACTTGTGCATTAATTTGCTTCAAGCCACCGAATGCCTCTTCCATGCCTTCGATTATGCCACGACGACGGTTTAAATCACCTACTACATCACCCATGTTAGCTTCAGGGGTGATAACTTCAACTTTCATTACTGGTTCTAAAATAATTGGGTCTGCTTGCAGCGCACCGTTTTTAAAACCAATTGAACCTGCGATTTTAAACGCCATCTCGTTTGAGTCTACGTCATGGAACGAGCCATCAAACAATGTCGCTTTAACACCCAATAGCGGATAACCGGCAAGGACACCTTGTCGCATCTGCTCTTGAATACCTTTATCAACCGCTGGAATATACTCTTTTGGAATCGCACCACCTACGATTTCGTTAACGAATTCATAAGTTGGCGCCTCATCATCAGAGATATCCATCGGTTCAAGCTTAAGCCAAACGTGACCATATTGACCGCGACCACCAGATTGACGTACGAACTTACCTTCAGCTTCTACCGTGTTACGAATCGTTTCACGGTATGCCACTTGCGGCTTACCAACGTTACATTCAACGCTGAATTCACGTTTCATACGATCAACAATGATATCTAAGTGTAGTTCACCCATACCAGAGATGATCGTTTGACCTGATTCTTCATCCGTTTCTACACGGAATGACGGGTCTTCTGCTGCTAATTTACTTAGCGCGATACCCATTTTGTCTTGGTCAGCTACGGTTCTTGGCTCAACTGCAACTGAAATCACAGGCTCTGGAAATTCCATGCGCTCTAAAGTGATAACAGCTTCTTGTGAACATAATGTGTCACCAGTAGTCACATCTTTAAGACCAATTGCAGCGGCGATGTCACCAGCGCGCACTTCCTTGATCTCTTCACGAGAGTTTGCATGCATTTGAACAATACGGCCCAAACGCTCTTTTTTGCTTTTAACCGGGTTATATACCGCGTCACCCTGTTTAACAGTACCAGAGTAAACACGGAAGAAAGTTAAAGTACCTACAAATGGGTCTGTGGCTATTTTAAATGCCAATGCCGAGAACGGCGCATTATCATCTGCAGGGCGAGTTCCTTCAGAGTCATCTTCTAAGATACCCTGAATCTCTTTAACTTCAGTAGGTGATGGCATGTATTCAATCACAGCGTCAAGCACAGCCTGTACGCCTTTGTTTTTGAATGCACTGCCACAGGTCATTGGTACAATTTCATTGGCCAATGTCTGTTGACGAAGCGCTGCTTTGATTTCAGCTTCGCTTAGTTCACCGTCTTCTAAATATTTTTCCATTAGTTCTTCAGACGCTTCAGCGGCGCTTTCAACTAAGTGAGCACGCCATTCTTCAGCTAAATCTTGAAGATCTGCAGGGATCTCTTCATAAGTGAACGTCATCCCCTGGTCTTCTTGGTTCCAGTTGATGGCCTTCATTTTGATGAGATCGATAACACCTTTAAATTCGTCTTCAGCACCAATCGGTAGCTGAATAGGCACAGGTGTGGCGCCCAGGCGAGATTTCACCTGTCCCACAACAGCAAGGAAGTCTGCGCCAGTACGATCCATTTTGTTTACAAAGACCATACGAGGTACTTCGTATTTGTTCGCCTGACGCCAAACTGTTTCTGTTTGTGGCTGTACACCTGATGAAGCACACAACACGACAACCGCACCATCGAGTACACGTAAAGAACGTTCTACTTCAATGGTAAAGTCAACGTGTCCTGGAGTATCAATGATATTGATACGATGGTCGTCAAATTGCGCGTCCATTCCTTTCCAGAAACACGTGGTTGCAGCAGACGTGATAGTGATACCACGCTCCTGCTCCTGCTCCATCCAGTCCATAGTTGCAGCACCATCGTGAACTTCACCGATCTTATGCGAAAGACCCGTGTAGAACAGAACACGTTCTGTCGTGGTGGTTTTACCTGCATCTACGTGAGCACAAATACCGATATTACGATAGCGCTCAATAGGAGTTGTACGTGCCATATTATCCTCTTAAAGGGTGTTAGCAGATTACCAACGGTAGTGAGCGAATGCTTTGTTCGCTTCAGCCATACGGTGAACGTCTTCACGTTTCTTAACCGCAGTGCCTTTGTTATCAGCAGCGTCAACGATTTCTTGAGCTAAACGTAAGCCCATAGATTTCTCGCCACGCTTACGTGCAGCTTCAACTAACCAACGCATACCTAATGCGTTGCGACGAACTGGACGTACTTCAACTGGTACTTGGTATGTAGAACCACCAACACGGCGAGATTTAACCTCAACCGCTGGGCGTACATTTTCAAGTGCAGCTTCAAAGATTTCTAGGTGCGACTTGCCTGATTTCTCAGCAGCCACGTCTAACGCACCGTATACGATTTTTTCAGCAGTAGATTTCTTGCCGTCTAACATTACTACGTTAACGAATTTAGCAAGAAGTTCTGATCCGAACTTCGGATCTGGAAGAATTTTACGTTGACCTATTACGCGTCTTCTAGGCATTTTATATCTCCGGTATCTTCAGGTTCGCCTTATGGGCGACTCCCAAAACAAATTATTTAAAAATTAAAACTTAAGTGCTTGGCCTTACTAACGGAGAACCATTAGCCCTTAGGGCGTTTTGCACCGTACTTAGAACGAGCCTGTTTACGGTCGTTTACGCCGGCACAGTCAAGTGCACCACGAACAGTGTGGAAACGCACACCTGGTAAGTCTTTAACACGACCACCACGGATAAGGATTACACTGTGCTCTTGTAAGTTGTGACCTTCACCACCGATGTATGAAGTTACTTCGAAACCGTTAGTTAAACGCACACGTGCTACTTTACGTAATGCAGAGTTTGGTTTCTTAGGTGTAGTTGTATATACGCGAGTACATACACCACGCTTTTGCGGACAAGCTTTAAGCGCAGCTGAGTTACTTTTTGTAACCTTGCTACGACGTGGCTTACGCACTAGCTGGTTAATAGTTGCCATTAAATAGCTCCTGATTAGTTAAAATTACTACTGAAAAAATATAAAAATCGACCCTATTTCTTCGTCATTTTCATGGAACGAATAAATGGGTGGCCGAATTTTAATGAGCAAAGATTGACCTGTCAATAAAAACCATCCCAAAAGCACTAACTTTAACGCTTTTGGGATGGTTTGTTGTGGGTTCATGCTCAAAATAGTGGGTACTGCAATAGACAAGCCAAGTGACAACTCCATCACTGATGATGGACACAATTACTCATCAAGGAAGCTAGGAGTTATCACTTAACGTTGGTTTTACACGCTTGGCGTTAGAACTTATTCGTCATGTAAAGTCTAAGATCAATACTTGCGATATCGGTAAAGTACATACGCGCAAGACTACCCAATTTGTCCATTCTCACCTTTACAGATTCACACCCAGCTGGAATTGGATGATTTGCAACGCGAATTTGGGGTTTGACCACATAACTTGATCTTTCATACCGCAGACCATACGAGGTATCTGATTCAACCACCACGTCATTACAATACACTGAGACTGTCATGCCAAAATTAGATGAATACCACGCTGAGGCGATTTCCCCCGTCAGCTGAACATCTAGTTCTGTAAGCCCCCATGTGCCATATAATGGAAACTCAACTTCGTACGCCACCTCAGCATATTTGTCGACACCACCTTCACGCTTATACAGCTGCTTAATGACTTGCACGTCATCTTTGGTTATTTGTACCGTTTCACCAACAAAGAAGGTAGGTAATGCCGATACACTCGACGCCATCAAACACGCGGCTAATGCCATTAAATGTTTCATTAATCACTCCTTGTAATTAAGGCACCAATCGGTGCCTTAAAAACCTTAACGCGGTATGGTCTCAATCACTTGAACATTGAACTGCAGATCGGTCACTCGAGTATAGAACTGTCGGCTTAGATGACCTTCTTTATCGATGCGCACGGTCAGTTCCTGACAGTTTCCACCTGTATTGAGGTAACTTGAGATAGCAGGCTTAGCTAAATAAGAAACACCGTCAATACGAATACCAAAGTCCATATCTTCACCGATGAAAATGGGCTCATCTATATACGGTGAGTTACAGGTTACCGACAACGTGGCGGCCATGTTACCCGAAAACCAACGCGTATAAACCAGCCCATCAACGCGATAATTCAGGTTCTGCCCAAAATCACCGTCCATTGCGAACTTAGCCTCATATGCCACAACTGCCTCACGTCCTGCATAGGGCACTGTAATTGGTTCAAAGTCATTGAAGCCAAGTTCATAAGCAACTCCCCCTACATCCACGGGAGCTGCAAATGCTTGCGACGCAGTTAATAAGCTAGAAACGATAATTAATTTTTTCACTGAATTACCTCATATTTTACTGACTCTGAACCCGTGGTAGTATTTTTCAGGTTCATAGAGCCTTTGATTTGTGCATCACTTTCGCCACTTAAGGTTGTGACATGCAACTTCACTGATTGACATGTGATCGGGTTTAATTTAACCAATGAGATATCAAACGACAGTGAGCTGTCAGCACTGCTTAGTTCTTCGTTGGTAAATTCACTGTAGCTTTTTCGGTCTTCATACAAGAGTTGGTCATCACACGACAACGAAAGACTCGCCTCATGCAACAATTCACTGTGTAACACATTTTCATATGCCCCTGTACACTCCAACCCCTGCCATTGTGTGCACACAGGCTGCTGGCCTGAGCTTAAAGCTCCAAGACCTGATATCTCCAAGTGTACGTCGATTACAGCGGCGCTGGTTAAGCCAGAAGCAGCCAAGTTCAATTCATAGCTGCTACCTTGTTGCTGCATATCTTTATCAGTAAATGTGCTGCTTATCTCAGAAGCAAGTCCTAGGGTGCTGAATGCGAGCAAGCTGGTGCCCATTGCGATTGCTTTTAACATCTTATAGTGCTCCTTGAGGTGAGTTAAATCCTTTTACTGCAACGCTAAACGAAATATCTTGAATGCGCGTGTAGAACTGGCGGCTTAAAGATCCTTCTTTAGATAATTCGATTTTTAACTGAGTACAGCCCTCTACGCCTTTTCTCAACTCAGTGATTATAGGCTGTGCTGGTGTCGACTGACCATCGACGCGTTTGCCGTAAGCTTTACTCATTCCAACCGGCACGCCATTGCAGCTCATTTTAGTTACTAAGCTGAAATTAGACGCAAACCAACGTGCTGAAACCTCACCACTGGCATCAAAAAATAGTGCCGATTGTGCGCCCTGTACATCCACTAAAGCCTGGTAGCCAGTGACAACAGTTCGACCAGCCCACACCGTTGTAATGGGCGTAAAATCAGCTGTAGTTAATAACAGAGCTTCTTGATCAACACTCACGGTTTTGTCAATTACAGAAGCAAATACACTGCTCGAACAGGCCAAGATGCCTGCTGCTAACAAAAGTTTATTCATCTTTATATTTCCTTATTTTGCACTCATGTATCAGGCTGGTTAAGCATCAAAACCACCAGCCTGAATACAGTATTCCTTTGCGTATTAATCCAATGCTTCAGAGATCATCACGTTCAAGTCTAAGTAACTTGGCTGCCATTTCGTTTTATTAAAAGTCAACCTCAAGTCCAATCGTGTGCAACTCCCGCCCGTGGTAGCCGCACGCGAGATATAAAACTTGTCTCCGGAGTCAGAAGCACTGAATGAGCCACAAGAGACACTTAAGTTCATATGCTTGGCCGCTCTACCAGAAATATCAAAGTACAGCTTCTGGCCAAAGTCATTGTAAACAGGCAACGATAATGTGTAGCCCGAGTATTCAGTAACGACTAAAGGGTCTAGGCCAGGACAGGTGTACGTTACTTCCTTAACAATAGGTTTAAAGTCACTGCGACTTAAAGTGTAACGCTCTCCGCCGATGAAAATCGGAGAGGCTTGCTGAATGCTTTGATTAAAAGCTTGCAAACCAAACGACCTAACTTCTGGGCCCGTGCTGTAAGTACATGGCTCATTCGGTGGTGGATAGATACCATCATTTGGCTTAGCCTGCGCCGAGAGTGAGCTTGCCGCAGCCAACGTAAGTAAAGTACCACTGCATAAATTAATTAATTTCACATCAATTCCTTATTTATCAACTTGATTAGTAAAGTTCTTCTGAAATAGTGATGTTTAGATCGATAGACGTTGGTGCTGTTGAGTTTGAAAACGAGTACTTCACTTTCATTGCTTTACACGTACCACCGGTATTTTGAGACTTAGAGATCACCCACTTAGTACCTGAGTCCGTCGCGCTGAAAGAGCCACATGACACCGCTAAGTTCATTGATTTATCTGAACGACCGCTGATGTCAAAAAACAGGTCTTGAGAATAGTCACCACTGACTGCAAACGTCGCTTCATAACCTGATAAAACATTTACAGTAATCGGTTCAGGCATAAGACAAGGCTCGTAAATCACACGGGTGGTATAAACAGGGCTAAAGTCTGACTTACTAAGCGAATAGCGCGCACCACCAATGTAAATTGGAGAGGCCATTGTTGTTACCGCCTTCGCAGCTTCCATCATTTGCTGTGGTGTTACGGCTTGATACTCTTTTAGGGCTTCTATGCGAATGTCGCAATATCTGTCACTGTATCTATCACAGCACGGGTATCTTAGCGCACGCTCTTGAGCAGATAACTCTAGCATAGATGTTACGTCTGTTGTTAACGACTCTGTACTTGCCGTAGCACGAAATGAGAAGATGGTAAGTACCGAAAAAATAAGCAGTATCAGTTTGGTTTTCATAACAATTTCCTTTTTTAGTTTGTGTATTAAAAATTAAGATTTAAAAAGACGATTAAATTTACGTTTAGTACGTCAATTGTTGCGGCGGGGTTAGTTGCTGATGACCCTGTTTTATTAACTCTAAGCTTCAACTCCTTACACTCACCGTTGGTTTTTTTACGGTTATATATAGAGAAGCGAGCAGGTAATAAGCGGCCTCTGCGATTGATCACCACATCAGCGTCATAGCCAATATCAATACCAGAGCATACAACCGACATTTCCATTAACATTGGCGAACCATCTGTGGTCCCTACAGCGTCACCGCTCACATCGAAAATAAGCTCAGGGTAGTCCCCGATAAAGTCGTCATACATATCCACACCGACAGGGATAGCTGCGTCGTAGCCGACTACTTGTCCATTGGCATAGACAGGGGTGAAGTCATCCATGGTATAGCTATACTGTTCACCGCCCACATAGATTGGCTCAATTGCCTGTGCACCAAAAGTGAGCAAAAGTGCCAATGCTGCTGTTAGTTTTTTCATATTAATTTTCCTTTTATATTATTGATTACAAATAGTTACAAAGCCTCTAGATGGAATATCAACTGAGTAATAGACATTCATCAGTTGGCTACTTGGCGTAGTGATTTGCAAATTATCATCCACGTATAGTTCATACTTAGCGGTTGCTGGTAAGCTGAATGCTTGGGTTGATCTACCTAAGCTATCGAGTGTAAAGCTGATTTTTTGATCATACTCAGATGTGATAGAGCCCATTTCAGGAACGGTTGAGTACATACGATAGCCAACCTCAATAACGTCTGGGCCGCTGTATTGAGGGCACGTAAACAGTCTCACTTCAATCGGTTGCATATTTGGCACAAATGCCTCACCAAAGTTGATGACAAACCCATCTTGAGTCACGCTAGGTGCGGTGTAAGTGCCCGACGCTAGACGTTCATCCTCGGTTTTAATCACCAAAGCTGCGCCCTCTTCAACTTCTACTTGCACATTCAATACACCTTGTGCGTCGCTCACATATTGCTTTCCATTTATCGTGAATCCGGCATCTGCAACTGGGTGTTTGTATGAGTTAACAACTGTTCCTCTAACATAGCCTGTGAGCATATTGACAGGATCTGATACATCCACACGTACTGTCTTAGAGCTTGAATTACCGATTGAATCGCTAAGGTGTAGATTTATAGCGTATGTACCCGCTACATCTACTACCAAACTGGTCGAATCTGACGCATCCGTAGTGAGTTGTGCTGTTGAATCTTCGGGTTTTACCAAAGACCATTGATAGGACAAAGCATCGCCTTCTGGGTCATAACTTGCCGACGCATTGAATAGCACCTGTGCTCCGACTTCAACCTCTCTTGCTGAGTCATCTGCTAACACTATAACTGGTGGTAAGTTAGCCTGTACTTGTACTGTATGCGTTAGCGGATCTGAGTAATATTGACCATCATGAACACGTAAAGACACAATGTAGCTGCCAAGTTCCGTTGGAGTGAAATAGGCTGTGCCATCATCTCTTGTATGCAGTTGCACTTGTGCCGCGCTTTCAATCAGCTGCCATTCATACGTCAGTGTGTCGTTGTTAGGGTCTGAGCTCTGGCTTGCGTCAAGCTCAACTGTATTACCAATGTACGCCACATCTGGAGCTGTTAGATGTGCTGTTGGTTGCTGATTCGCATCAATGTAATAGGTCTGCGTATTAGAGGTTACTTCTGTTTGGCCATCCGATACACTCACTGCTACCGCGTATTCACCCGCAACATCAGGATGTAACTTCGCCACCGATTCTGTGGCCGCTTGCAATTGGGCTGCGCTTTGTTGTGGACGACTGAGTAGCTGCCATTGATAGGTCAGCGGCTCACCTTCTGGGTCGAAACAAGACTTACAAACAAGTTCAAGTGGTGCAACAGGTGCGTGAATGTCTTCACCAAGCTGTGCAACCGGTGGTAAGTTGTCAGTGGTGACTGATAATAAGTACGACGCTTGCGCAGAAGCGCCATGCGAGTCGGTAACACTCACCTCAATTTCATAATCACCCAAAACGGCGGCCGAAAAGCTTGTTTGTGCATCAAACAATGTACTTAAATTGGCGCTCGCTCCCTCAGGTTGTGACACTACGTCCCAAGCAAAAGACAAGTTGTCAAACCTGTCGGGATCATAACTTTCACTGGCATCAAGAACGATAACTTCATTAGGTTTTAGCTGAGTCTCTAGGTCCTTAAGTACGACAACTGGGGTCGAGTTTACGCCCAGTGCATCACTGGTAACCGTCAAGGTATCTGTGGCAATGTCACCTTGATCATTTTGGACACTCAGTTCAACAACAAATTGTCCAACCTGATCCGCAACAAAGGTCGTTTTTACCTTCTTATCTTTGAAGATTTTTGCTTGGCTATTTTCTGGTTTTTCGATAATGCGCCATTGATAACCTGTGATAACCCCATCTAGATCACGGCTTTCACTGCCATCTAGGGAAACAATCTGGCCTTTCTTTACGGTAATATCTTGGCCCGCTGATGCGACTAATTTCATGTCATCATTAAGCACAAACTCGAAGCTGGAAGGCTTACTATATGCTTTTCCATCGCTTGCCGTTAAAGTGAGTACATACTTATCAGCAGTGTTTAATTGCACTGCAATTTCTTCTTTGTTACGCACATCTATTGCCACAGGCGTTCGCTCGGCACCTTTGGTGAGCGTCCACTCGTAGCTCAATGCATCTCCATCAGGGTCGTAGCTTTTCGAAGCATTAAAATGTACCAACTTATTTTTGGTAATCGTTGTGTCACTAGAGGTGATCACCGCAATAGGTGCTTGATTTTTAGCTGCACTGTTTGTTTCTGCTTGCACCTCTGTGCTGCCCGAACCTCCACACGCGGAGATCAATATACACAGTGGAATGGGAAAGCTATTTTTCCATATCATTTCAGTATTCCTTTTTAACTTTCAATTAATTGTACGCTGCTTGCCTGATAGCTTCGGTTAGCGCCATAGCTTGCTTCCCCAACACTCGAGCATTTTCAGCTATTTGATTTTGTTCATATAAAATATCGTCATCTAAACTCTGCGAGGCTGAACCCGTTGCAACGAAATCTTTGTTTCGTTTTTCCACTCGACTTGCAAGCTCGGCTAAGCGCTCTTTCTGCACTCGTGTCGCTTCACGATATGCATTCACTTGATCTTTAAGGTGCGGAAAAGAAGTGATAACAAACTTGTAGTATTCTTCTTCTTTATCTGGGTCTACCTTAGCGGCCTGTTCGATGACGTCTGACGTTTCACGGTGACGCTTTGCCCGCTCTAAGATCTCTCCCACACTTTTTTTGGCTGCCACAACACTTTGCTGCTCAACCTCGGGGTCTTTATGTTCTTTTTCCATTTCTACTTTTGGCTTTTTAGTCTGAGGCTGTACTTCATCTTTTGGGACGTACACACTCCAACCCAAATAACCAATAACAACAGTGCAGATGACTGCAATTACAATCTTTGCCTTCATAAAAAAATCCTAACCTAATATTTGAGAACGATATGAGGGGGCAAGCCCCCTCCGAAATCATGGCTTAGTTACATTGACTTGAGTCAATACACACTTTAGCTTTGATAGAAGCACTGCCTTGATATACGTTGAATGAGTCTTTCTCGTATCGTTTCCAGATTTTTCCGTACTCATGTGAAACAGAAGACGTCGTACCTTGCGCTTTAGAACCACCGATCTTATCTAGGGCGCGAAGAACAACATTAGCGAATTGACAGTACATGTTCGCAGGACATACTTTCATCAAGCCGTCACCAAGTGTTGCACCGACATCGCTTTGACCTGGGTCTGTTACTTCAGGGTCTTTAACAATCAAGTCATAAGACTCTGCATATACAGCCAAGAACATTTGCCACATATCGTTGTACATCTGTGTTTCAAACTTCTCAGCCAGTCTTCTTGCTTCTTCAGGATCATTTGACTCTGGTACTAGGCTCAAATTACATTCCATCCCCAGCTCATCACGTGCTGTGGTACGAATATGATCCCAGCTCTTGGTTTTGGTTTTGAACCAGCTCCAGCTCTTAGACTTACCAGCATTTCTCCAGTACGAGTTCATGCGATCTACGTCAATTGAACACTCACCTTTAAGCTTGCCCGGATAAGCGTAGTAACTATATGAAAGTGCGATGTTTGTTGAGAATACAGGGCTGTTAAGAACCGGCTTGTATTCATCACGAGTTACTTTCCAAGAAGCCGTTTCGCCCTCGTGAGTCGCGCTATAATTACGAACAACGTTCGCCTCATAATCACCACAACGAGCATCTTTTGTAACGTGGAAATCAACACCACCAGAACCTAGAGAGTCCCATGTTGTCGCGTCAAAGTGGATTTGGTCGCCCACTGTTTCACGTTCAAACGGCATGGTTTTATCACCGATATTGCCGAAGTTAATGATGGTATTTGCAGGATAAGTCCAAACATTTTTGCGGAAGATAGGTTGATTATCGTCAGTCGTGATATTTGGGTTATCTCTGGTCACACCTGAGTTCAAACGAATATCAAAGACGTTAAGCTGCTGCACTGAATAATCGGTTTTACCTGCACTGGCAAGCGCATTAGACAAGATAGCTGCTTCATCGCCCCACAGGTTATATCCTGCAGAAGCAATACCAGCAATTAGACTCCCTGCCTCTTTGACCGATCTATATTCAACTTCATAGGCATTGTTTACGATTAACAGTTGAGACTGATATACGCGCATCAAGAAATCTAGTTGATTATCAATACGAGTTAGCTTGTCCTCAAATGCATCGTACTCACCTTTAGTAGCGTAGTACTCGTCACGGATTGCAGCTTTACGTGCTTCAACTTCCGTAACCTCTGCTCTTGCTGCTTCTATCAGTGGCGTATATCGATTTGCAACCCCCATGATACACTCGTACATTTTGGAGAAGTCGCCGCCTGAGTTCACGATACATTGGTTGTTCGCTGCAGATTGCTCATCTTTAAGCGAGTCCAATTTTTTACGAGCAAGCTCTAAATCAAGAACAATACCGGTCCACACACTATCTAGTTGATTGAATCTTTCGATCAACCCGCCGTTCGCAATCGCAAGATTATTAATCTCTTCATACTTAGCGACAATATCGTTTGTCGACTTAGTATTACGCGCTGGAATACCGACAGTTAGCTGAAAGTAGTTACTAACATAATCGTCATTGTCAATCGCCTCTTGAATCTGCTGAGGTGTACTTGGTAGTCTGTATGCCTGCTCTTTCATCGCAACGTATGAAGAACAGTTTGGACCGCCGCCTGTATCAAAATAAGTACCAATCATGTCCTTGTCATTTGCAGGGAACACGTGGAGCGTTTTTGGATTTTCATGGTCCGGTACTACATTGCCAATCCCAGCCGGTGTTGCAATACCCAACTTACTCAGTGGATTGCCTGATGTGTTATCAGGTAGAGCGTGTGCAGTGGCACTGTGTACCAAAGCAGCAGCAACAGAAGCTGCTATGAGTTTTCCGTACATAGTTATATTTCCTTTACGGTGTTAATAGATCCTTTACGGGTCAGATTTATAAGCTATAAAAGCCTTATAGCCTCGTTCTTAACTTACTGACTGCGTTTTGTAGGATCGTACGATCCCTGCCTACGTATTTACTGGCAAGCCACGCTGTCTGTGAGTTTAAGAAGTTGTACAACTGAGAAATATTGCTTTCATTTACATAAAGCGCAGAAGACAAAGAACTTCTCAAGTTAGCAAGTTGAGCCGTACACAAGCTTGAATAGCTGCCTGTGCCACAGTTACTTTCTAAATAAGTCTTGGTGCTGCTTAGGTCGCTCAGTACATCTTGTAGCTCTGCTGCCAAGATTTCGTCTTCAACATCAAACTGCATGAATTCTAATGAAGCAATGGTGTTGTTGATGGCAGTAAGTAAGTTTGTGTGGCCTGTTGATGGCACTGCCTGTGCAAACATGCCTTCCAAATGCACGTTGAAAGACACTAAGTGCGTAGCAACTTGGTTAAAGTAACGAGGCTCTGGATAAGTAACCAGTTGCTGTACTTCTAATAAACAGCCTGGCTTTATTGCCTGAAAGCCAGTTGCGCCCGATAGCTCGGAGAAGTTTAATACAGAAGCGTTGTTGCCATGAGTCAGCTCAACTGAACTTGGCTCATATGTACGAGAACCTGCAATACGGTTTGAAACCGACGAACCATCTGCGTTTGACAGCGTGAAGCGCACCGATAGTGGACGTATTGATTCACATGCAAACGTATAGTTAAGCATTGTTTTAAACAGGCCATTATTAATCAGGCTTCCGCTTGCATATGTATTGTTTTTCTGCGCGTATACGTTCATACCTGAAAATTGGCAAGGTGGCACAAAGCGCTCGCCTTGTGATGTCATACGCGATTGACATTGCTCTTCGGCCTCAAAAACCTTGACCGGAAAGGCATAAGCCGACGCCGCACTTGTCAAAGACAAGGTCGCTATTAATAAAGCTTTCATTATGTATATCCTTTAATAGAACTTATATTTGCTCGAGGGTTGCAGTTAACACCTGACGGCTTACGATTCCTTGCCCATCAGTAATTTTAACTACCATGTTGATTTGCTGATTATTCTCAGAACATCCATGAAATGCCGACTGCCTGATTTTTAACTGCAAGTTATTCAACGGGGAATTGATCCCTACAGCGTTAGGCAGTAGTGAATTTGTCGACGTACTGAGTCCATCTATTGAAGGAAACAGCTCGGACAAATTGGATGACATTCTTGGGAGCCAGAACATTCCGTTATAATCAAAATATTCCACCTCAATTAGTAGCTCATCACTGTTCATTTCTGGTAAGTCAAACAACTGCCAATTGATGGTAAGAATGCGGTCTTCGTCAAACTGTCTAACGTTCGCAATCGCCTGACTTCTCATTGCTAACGTTTCAAGTTTTAAGATGATTTCCTCTATCTGCAGCATGAGTTCCTCTGAATAGTCGAGGTTAAGCATAATATCGAGGAGCCTGTTAGCTTCAATTGCTAACTCAAAACTTTCGTTTTGTATTCGAGTCATCTCAGGGCTAATTTTGTTAAACTCTTTACACAGCAGGATAGGTTTACCAGCAAGTGTTTCTAGCGTTACAAGGCCTTGATTATTAGTTACATCAGCCATTTGCGACAAGTTAGCAAGGGTTTGTTGTCCCGATGAGTTCTTAGCAAGATAAGCAACATTAATTGCCGTGGCCAAGCGCTCAAGATTGACGTCAGTTCGTTCAGCACGATAGTCAGATAATTTATTGCTGACAAAGCCCGCTAAATCAGGGAATCTGAGTTGCTGTGGAGGCACTAACTGGTAGTCTCCATCGTATACATAGCTCAGTGCTGAAGCCTCATTTGCCAACGCCACCAATGATTGCTCAAAGTAAGACAGACGATGATCGAAGTTCGGATAAAAAGGCGTCCCTTGCGGTGCTGTAATTTCATTGAAACATACACCTTGAGCACACCGCGCTACTGCAGTATTAATATATTCATCAAGTACTGCAGACTTATTAATCATGATGTCTTGTAAGTCAGTTGGTAAATTTTGAACCAGTGACACGTAGGTGGTCATACGGCGGTTTAAATGTCTGACTCGACTGTTAGCGATGGTTTCCAAGCTGTATCGTTTTAACAGCTCCCACAATCGTACTTGTGATGATAAGTTATTGCTAAGTTCGTCTTTTAAGTCTTGTTTTTCGGCCGCATTGAAGTGAGAAAACTGATCTATATCAGACATCATTTGCGCAAATGTTTCATTGAGCCTATCTTCAAGTTCAACACCTAACGAGTAGCGTCGATAAACAGCTGCATATCTGAGTGCCGTTGACTCTCGTTCAAGTCGGCCTAACAGGTCGAGCCTGAAGTTTTGTTTGCGCAGCTCGTCGCTCGCTGGCGTGAAACCAAAATTTCCAGGACTGTTAATATAATCTTGATACAACTCGTAATGTAGCGACGCCTGAAACACATTCAACTGTGTATGTAACGGCGTGTAAGACAGTAAATCAGTTACGTGGAACCACGTCTGACCACCTTCTTGTTGATAACCCTGTGCGGTTTGGCGCATATCTGCAACCACACCACATGGTAAAGAGAGTTCCTTGAAACAAGCAGGTTGTGTTGTAGGAGTGGCTGCTGCACATACATCACTACAACTACTCAGATTGTATTCTGAGTAACAGATCTGTGGTTGAAAGTGTCTGACCTGAAATTTGGTAGGGCAATTACCACTAGAGGCCAAAGCTGAGGCTGTACCACATGTGTTTACCAGTAAAAAGGCAACACAAAGCCCAGCATGCTTATTCGAAATAGCACGTATCATTTTAAATTCCTTTTATCGGTTTAAACCCACTTGTACTTCCTATTTCTCAAGAGGGTTGTCTAAATTATGTACCCATATTAGAGCGTAATGTTAATGAGATCAATGAGTTTTTAAAAAAAATAGGTACAAGTGAATAAGTTATTATAAAAGCTTTTTTATCATGGAGTTACGTATGAAAACATGCATTTTTGGAGCGCTAGGTTGCGTATTACTTGGGGTAAAAGATTCTGCTTAAAGAAATAAATATCAAAAATTTATAGTAGCTTCTTACGCTAATTTAGAAATATAGAGCAGTTTTAGAACAATAGACGAGAAAATTTGTGACACGAGTGAGTAAATGCTCTGAATTTTGACTTACTCTATAAATTTTCCTTCGGTTGAAACCCGTTAGGTAAAATTTAAATACAAAAAAGCCGCCTAAACAGGCGGCTTTTTCAATCATGTTACTTGATGAAACCTTATTCGTTTCCACCTAGTAAATCAGCGTTTAGTGCATCAGTAAGTGCTTGAGTTGCTTCTTCAGCGCTTACCGTTTGCTCTTCAACAGCCATCTCAGCTTGCTTACGACGGTTGATGCGATCTTGGTGATACGCAAAACCTGTACCCGCTGGGATCAGACGACCTACAATTACGTTTTCTTTCAGACCACGTAACTCATCGCTCTTACCATTTACAGCAGCTTCCGTAAGAACACGTGTTGTCTCTTGGAACGATGCAGCTGAAATGAACGACTCAGTCGCAAGTGAAGCTTTAGTAATACCCATCAGCTGAATTTCATACTTCGCTGGGATCTTACCTTGCTTTTCAAGTTCACGGTTCGCGATGTTTACGCGCGCCACTTCTACTTGCTCACCAGCTAGGAACTCTGTGTCACCACCATCTAGGATGATACACTTACGTAGCATCTGACGAATGATAGTTTCAATGTGCTTGTCGTTAATCTTTACACCCTGTAGACGATATACTTCTTGTACTTCGTTTACGATGTAGTTAGATACATCTGTCACACCACGTAGACGCAAGATGTCATGTGGAGACTCAGGACCATCGGCGATAACTTCACCTTTAGAAACCTGCTCACCTTCAAACACGTTAAGCTGACGCCATTTCGGGATCATCTCTTCGTATGCATCACCCTGCTCTGGTGTGATCACAAGACGCTTCTTACCTTTGGTCTCTTTACCGAAGCTGATAGTACCTGTGATCTCAGCAAGAATTGCTGGATCTTTTGGCTTACGCGCTTCAAATAGGTCCGCTACGCGCGGTAGACCACCGGTGATGTCACGTGTCTTCGAGCCTTCTTGAGGAATACGTGCTAGTACCTTACCAGGTGCCGCCGTTGTACCGTCAGAAATTTCGATAGTGGTGAACGATGGTAAGCGAATTTCTTGTAAACCGCGCTCTTCGTTTTCTACGATTAGCTTAGGTTCTTTCGCGTTAACCTTAGACAAGTCTTTAACAACCACACGGGTTAGACCTGTTAGTTCATCCGTCTGAGCTTCAGTGTTGCTATCATCGATGTCAGAGAAGCTGATCTTTGACTCATGCTCGATGATAATTGGGTGACTGTGTGGGTCCCAAGTTGCAACAATGTCATTACCTTTAACTTCCGCACCATCTTGAACCGTTAATACCGCACCGTAAGGTACTTTATAACGCTCTTTCTCACGACCGTGCTCGTCAATGATAGTAATTTCTGTTGAACGTGAAGTAATAACGATCTTGCCATCTGTGTTCAATACGTATTTCGCATTGTGCAGTTTCAAGCTACCGTTAGTCTTAACCTGTACGCTGTTCTCAGCAGATGCTCTTGATGCCGCACCACCGATGTGGAACGTACGCATCGTAAGCTGTGTACCTGGCTCACCGATTGACTGTGCCGCGATAACACCTACAGATTCACCTGCATTGATCAAGTGACCACGTGCTAGGTCACGACCGTAACACTTAGCACATACGCCGAAGTCGTTATCACAGGTGATAACTGAACGTACGCGTACTTCGTCCACAGAGTGCTCTTCTAATAGGTCACACAGTTTTTCGTCAAGCATGATGTTACGCTCAACCAATACTTCATTAGTACCTGGCTTAACCACATCTTCTGCAACTACACGACCTAGTACACGCTCACGTAGTGGCTCAACAACGTCACCACCTTCAATCAGCGGCTTCATAGTTAGACCGTCTAATGTGCCACAATCGTCATCATTAATAACTAAGTCTTGTGCCACGTCTACAAGACGACGTGTCAAGTAACCCGAGTTCGCTGTCTTAAGTGCCGTATCGGCAAGACCCTTACGCGCACCGTGGGTTGAGATAAAGTACTGTAGTACGTTTAGACCTTCACGGAAGTTCGCCGTGATTGGCGTCTCGATGATTGAACCATCTGGACGTGCCATTAGACCACGCATACCAGCTAGCTGACGGATCTGAGCGGCACTACCACGAGCACCTGAGTCGGCCATCATAAACACTGAGTTAAATGACGGTTGCTCTTCTTCTTCACCTTGCGCGTTGATAACAGTGTCTTTTGACAAGTTCGCCATCATCTCACGCGATAAGTTTTCGTTAACACGTGACCAGATATCGATAACTTTGTTGTATTTCTCACCCGCAGTTACAAGACCTGATTGGAACTGTTGGTTAATTTCATTTACTTCTGCTTCTGCATTTTCAATGATTTCGGCTTTGATTGGTGGGATAACCATATCATTAATACCGATAGAAACACCTGACTTCATCGCGTAGTGGAAACCGGTGTACATTACTTGGTCGGCAAATACCACAGTATCTTTCAGACCTAGACGACGGTAACACTCGTTTAGAAGACCAGAAATCTGCTTCTTACCTAGCGCTTTGTTAATAAGCTCAAACGGTAAGCCCTCTGGTAAAACAAGAGATAGAATCGCACGACCAACGGTTGTATCGATGATTTCTGTTACATCGGTACGTTCGCCAGTTACTTCGTCAATACGCGCTTCTGTAATACGTACTTTTACGCGAGCGTGAAGCTCTGCTGTGCCAGTACGGTATGCTTTTTCAGCTTCTTTTGGATCTTTAAATACAATACCTTCGCCTTTGGCGTTGATGCGATCACGCGTCATGTAGTAAAGACCCAGTACAACGTCCTGTGAAGGTACGATGATTGGCTCACCGTTCGCTGGAGATAGGATGTTGTTAGTCGACATCATCAGCGCACGGGCTTCAAGCTGTGCTTCAATTGTTAACGGTACGTGTACCGCCATTTGGTCACCGTCGAAGTCAGCGTTATACGCCGCACACACTAGTGGGTGTAGGTGAATCGCTTTACCTTCGATAAGTACCGGTTCAAATGCTTGGATACCAAGACGGTGAAGTGTCGGTGCACGGTTCAGAAGAACTGGGTGCTCACGAATTACTTCATCTAGTACGTCCCAAACCTCTGGTACTTCACGCTCAACCATCTTCTTCGCAGCTTTGATGGTTGTCGCCATACCACGGCGCTCTAGCTTACCGTAGATAAATGGCTTGAATAGCTCAAGTGCCATCTTCTTAGGAAGACCACACTGGTGAAGCTTAAGTGTAGGACCAACAGTGATTACAGAACGGCCTGAGTAGTCAACACGCTTACCAAGAAGGTTTTGACGGAAACGACCTTGCTTACCTTTGATCATGTCTGCAAGCGACTTAAGTGGACGCTTGTTAGAACCTGTGATCGCACGGCCACGACGACCGTTATCAAGTAGCGCATCTACCGCTTCTTGTAACATACGTTTTTCGTTACGTACGATGATGTCTGGTGCAGCTAAATCTAAAAGACGCTTCAAACGGTTGTTACGGTTGATAACACGACGATATAGGTCGTTCAAATCAGATGTCGCAAAACGACCGCCATCTAGTGGTACTAGAGGACGTAAATCTGGTGGAAGAACCGGAAGCACACTCATGATCATCCACTCAGGGTTATTACCTGATTGGTGGAATGATTCCATAAGCTTAAGACGCTTAGTGATTTTTTTACGCTTAGTCTCAGAGTTGATTGTTGGTAACTCTTCACGCATTTCTGCGATTAATTGACCAAGGTCTAGTTCGCGTAGCAAATCAAGTACAGCTTCTGCACCCATTTTCGCTTCGAATTCATCACCGTGCTCTTCAAGTGCATCTAGGTACTCTTCTTCACCTAATAACTGGCCACGCTCAAGCGTCGTCATACCAGGCTCAGTTACCACGAATGATTCAAAGTAAAGTACACGTTCAATATCACGCAATGTCATATCAAGCATTAAGCCGATACGCGACGGTAATGATTTTAAGAACCAGATATGCGCCACTGGGCTTGCAAGTTCAATGTGACCCATACGGTCACGACGCACTTTAGTTAACGTTACTTCAACGCCACATTTTTCACAGATCACACCACGGTGTTTTAAGCGCTTATATTTACCACATAAACACTCATAATCTTTCACTGGGCCGAAAATACGGGCACAGAATAAGCCGTCACGCTCAGGCTTGAAAGTACGGTAGTTGATTGTCTCAGGTTTCTTTACCTCACCGTAAGACCATGAACGCACCATGTCTGGTGAAGCAAGACCAATGCGAATTGCATCAAATTCTTCGGTCTTATTTTGTTGCTTCAGAAACTTAAGTAAGTCTTTCACCTTAGCTCTCCTGTCGGAGGTTAATCTTGAGGGCAAGCAAAGCTCACCCCTTCATTCTTTCAGTCCGGCTACCCACTGGGAGGGTAACTGCCGCAGCTCAGGCTGCGGCGGTCGGATTAATTTTCTTCCAACTCGATGTTGATACCCAGTGAGCGGATCTCTTTGAGCAGTACGTTGAATGACTCAGGCATACCCGGTTCCATCTTGTGGTTACCGTCAACGATGTTCTTATACATCTTAGTACGACCATTTACGTCATCCGACTTAACTGTCAACATTTCCTGTAGTGTATAGGCAGCACCGTATGCTTCTAATGCCCATACCTCCATCTCACCGAAACGCTGTCCACCGAACTGTGCTTTACCACCCAGCGGCTGCTGAGTAACTAAGCTGTAAGAACCTGTTGAACGCGCGTGCATCTTGTCATCAACCAAGTGGTTAAGTTTCAACATGTACATGTAACCAACAGTTACTTGACGTTCAAACGCATCACCAGTACGGCCATCGTAAAGTGTTACCTGACCGCTTGATGGATAACCACCTAGCTCAAGTAGCTCTTTGATTTCGCTTTCTTTAGCGCCGTCAAATGCTGGCGTTGCAATTGGTAAACCGCCTTTTAGGTTTTCAGCTAAGCGACGAACTTCATCATCAGAGAAGCTATCAATATCAACTTTCTGACGACAGTCACCCACTTCATACGCCTTCTTAATGAAGTCACGTAATTCAGCAAGTTCACGCTGTTCTTTCATCATCTCTTCGATGCGCTCACCGATACCGCGTGCCGCTAGACCCATGTGAGTTTCAAGGATCTGACCGATGTTCATACGCGATGGTACACCTAGTGGGTTCAATACGATGTCTACGGTACGACCTTTTTCATCGTATGGCATGTCTTCAACTGGCACGATTGTAGAGATTACACCCTTGTTACCGTGACGACCCGCCATCTTATCACCAGGCTGGATACGACGTTTAACCGCTAGGTAAACTTTAACGATCTTCAATACACCCGGTGCTAAGTCATCACCTTGAGTGATCTTGCGACGTTTGTTTTCGAACTTCTTATCGTATTCAGCTTTAAGCTCATCGTACTGTGCAGCTAATTGCTCAAGCTCTGATTGCTGCTGTTCATCTGCAAGACTTTGCGTAAGCAACTTGTCAGCTGAAAGGCCATCGATACGGCTTTCATCGAAACCAGCTTTAACAAGTAGATTACGTGCACGAGTTAACACACCACCTTCAAGGATCTTGAACTCTTCGTTGAAGTCTTTCTTCGCTTCACGAAGCTGCATGTCTTCAACTTCAAGGGCACGTTTATCTTTTTCAACACCGTCACGGGTGAATACTTGTACGTCGATAACCGTACCAGTTACAGAGTTTGGAACACGTAGTGAGCTGTCTTTAACATCTGACGCTTTTTCACCAAAGATAGCACGTAGTAGCTTCTCTTCAGGAGTCAGTTGCGTTTCACCTTTAGGCGTTACTTTACCGACTAGGATATCGCCGCCTTTTACTTCAGCACCGATATAAACAACACCTGATTCATCAAGCTTGCCAAGCGCAGATTCACCCACATTTGGAATATCCGCAGTGATCTCTTCTGGACCTAACTTAGTATCACGCGCAATACACTGTAGCTCTTGAATATGGATAGTCGTTAGACGATCTTCTTCAACTACGCGCTCAGATAGCAAGATCGAGTCTTCGAAGTTGTAACCATTCCAAGGCATGAATGCCACACGTAAGTTTTGACCCAGTGCTAAGTCACCTAAATCTGTAGATGGACCATCAGCAAGTACATCACCACGTACTACCGGCTCACCAACCATACAAGTTGGCTTTTGGTTGATACAGGTGTTTTGGTTTGAACGTGTGTACTTAGTTAGGTTGTAAATGTCGATACCCGCTTCACCTGGAATACGCTCGTCTTCATTTACGTTAACTACGATACGGCTTGCATCGGCATACTTAACCACACCGCCACGTTTAGCAACGATGGTTACACCTGAGTCTTTTGCAAGCGTCAGCTCAATACCAGTGCCTACTAGCGGCTTATCTGCTTTCAACGTCGGAACTGCCTGACGTTGCATGTTCGATCCCATCAATGCACGGTTCGCATCATCGTGCTCAAGGAATGGGATAAGCGCCGCTGCCACAGAGATAACCTGCTGTGGAGATACGTCCATATATTGAATGTCAGAACGACCCATGAATGTCGATTCACCTTTGTGACGACATGGGATCTGCTCATCAATAAATTCATTGTTTTCGTCTAAGTTTGAGTTTGCCTGTGCAATTACAAACTGACCTTCTTCGATAGCTGATAGGTAATCAACTTCGTCTGTTACTACACCGTCCGCAACTTTACGGTATGGCGTCTCTAAGAAACCATAGTCGTTAGTACGCGCATACGTAGATAATGAGTTGATCAGACCGATGTTTGGACCTTCAGGCGTTTCGATTGGACATACGCGACCATAGTGCGTTACGTGTACGTCACGTACTTCGAAGCCTGCACGCTCACGTGTCAAACCACCCGGACCTAACGCAGAAATACGACGTTTGTGCGTTACTTCAGATAGCGGGTTGTTTTGGTCCATGAACTGAGACAGCTGTGAAGAGCCAAAGAACTCTTTTACTGCCGCTGAAATAGGCTTAGCGTTGATTAAATCTTGCGGCATTACTGCATCAAGATCACCAAGGCTTAGGCGTTCACGTACTGCACGTTCAACACGTACTAAACCAACACGGAACTGGTTTTCTGCCATTTCACCAACAGAACGAATACGACGGTTACCTAAGTGGTCGATATCGTCAACTTCGCCTTTACCGTTACGGATGTCGATCAATACGCGCATAACCGAAACGATGTCTTCTTTGCTTAATGTGCCTGGGCCTGTATCCGTGTCATAACCTACACGGCTGTTGAACTTCATACGACCAACAGTTGACAAGTCATAACGCTCTTCAGAGAAGAACAAGTTGTCAAATAGCGCTTCTGCCGCTTCTTTTGTTGGTGGCTCACCTGGGCGCATCATACGGTAGATTTCTACCAATGCTTCTAAACGGTTGCTTGTCGAGTCGATACGGACTGTATCTGACATGTAAGCACCACTATCAACGTCGTTGATATAAAGTGTTGCGATGCGAGTGTGGCCAGCTTTTACCAGCTCAGCCATTAGCTCAAGCGATAACTCATCGTTAGCAGTGGCAATCACTTCGCCAGTTGACTCGTCGATGTAGTCCTTCGCAACAACACGACCAATGATATATTCGTGCGGTACTTCTAATTGACTAATTTCTTTCTTTTCTAGTGTTTTGATGTGGCGCGCGGTAATACGACGACCAGATTCAATCACTACTTCGCCGTCAGCATCTTTAATATCAAATGCAGCTGTTTCACCGCGTAGACGTGATGGTACAAGCTCCATTAACACTTTACCGTTAGCGACTTCGAACGTTGTTGTTTCGAAGAACAAGCCTAAGATCTCTTCTGTAGAGAACTCAAGTGCACGTAAAATGATTGATGCAGGTAGTTTACGACGGCGGTCAATACGAACGTAAAGATTATCTTTTACGTCGAATTCAAAATCTAACCATGAACCACGGTAAGGAATAACGCGAGCGTTATACAGCACTTTACCAGACGAGTGCGACTTACCACGGTCGTTATCAAAGAATACACCTGGTGAACGGTGTAGCTGAGAAACGATAACACGCTCTGTTCCATTGATAACAAAAGTACCGGTGTCAGTCATGAGCGGAATTTCGCCCATGTATACTTCTTGCTCTTTAATGTCTTTAACTGTGCCTGGTGCATCTTTATCCATTAACACAAGACGTAATTTAACGCGAAGTGGAGCAGAATAAGTCACACCGCGAATTTGACATTCTTTTACATCGAATACTGGCTCACCAATACGATAACTTACGTATTGTAGCTCAGAATTTCCCGAGTAGCTTTTGATCGGAAACACAGAACGGAAAGCAGCTTCCAAACCGTGGTCGCCATCAGCGTCCGGATTCAAGAATTTTTTGAACGATTCCAACTGCGTCGACAGTAAGAAAGGTATGTCCAAAACTTGTGGACGTTTACCAAAATCCTTACGGATACGTTTCTTTTCAGAATAAGAGTAAGCCATGGGGTTCCTCAGCTTGCTGATCTTTGACCCAACCTGTTCTTGTAAGAACAGACTTAACTGGCATTCAAGCCATGATAACAACATCTAATTGTTGTACTAAATGCCATTGCTATTATCAAAAACATGTAAGTTATTGAAAATACCATTGAAATTTAGAATTTTATTGCGCGATAGAAAGCCTTCTCGCTATAGCGCAAAAGGGCCGGTGATTAAATAATCACCAGCCCTTGCCTGATTTCTCAGGCAGCGAACCTAGCGTAAGCTAGATTACTTGATCTCAACTTCAGCACCAGCTTCTTCAAGATCTTTCTTAAGTGCTTCAGCTTCTTCCTTAGATACACCTTCTTTGATAGGTGCAGGAGCAGACTCTACTAGAGCCTTAGCTTCTTTAAGGCCTAGACCTGTAGCGCCACGTACCGCTTTGATTGCAGCAACTTTGTTACCGCCAGCAGCAGCTAGGATTACGTCGAACTCAGTCTTTTCTTCAGCAGCTTCAGCAGGACCCGCAGCAACAACAGCAGCAGCTGCAGTTACACCGAATTTTTCTTCCATTGCTTCTACTAGTTCAACAACTTCCATTACTGACATTTCAGCAATAGCGTCAAGGATTTGGTCTTTAGTTACAGACATTGCAAATTTCCTAATTATTTACGAACCCATGTGGTTCAAAAAAATTTATTAAAGAAAGGAGCGGGCTTAAATTAAGCAGCTTGCTCAGCTTTCTGTACACGTACTGCTTCAATTGTTTTACACAATTTGCCAGCAGACGCTTCTTTCATAGCGCTCATTAAGCGTGCAACAGCTTCGTCGTAAGTAGGTAGCTTAGCAAGCATATCTACGTCTACAACTTTACCTTCGAATGCAGCAGTTTTAAGCTCGAATGCTTCGTTCTTTTTCGCGAAATCTGAGAAGATACGCGCAGCAGCACCAGGGTGCTCTGAAGAGAAAGCGATAAGGCTTGGACCAACTAATGATTCGTTAAGGCATTCGTAATCAGTGCCTTCAACAGCACGTTTAGCTAGCGTGTTACGAACAACTTTCATCCATACACCAGCTTCACGAGCTTCTTTACGAAGAGCAGTGATTGCACCTACTGTTACACCACGAGAATCAGCAATAACTGCTGAAAGAGCACCTTTGGCAGCTTCGTTGACTTCAGCAACAATTGCTTTTTTGTCTTGAAGATTTAAAGCCATGGGTGTTACTCCTGGTTTATAGAAAAACAAAGATTTGTTTTTCAGTTCTACTCTACCCTGCTAAAAATTTAGCAGAGATGCTTTTTACGGCGAGAGCCAGAAGATTAGGAAAAATCTAGCTGGGATTCACACCGTCTACGTAGGACGATTAAGGCCAAGGCCCCCTACGGTCTTGGACGGAAGCGCAATTTATCGCGTTACTAAAAAGTGTTGCGAAATTATGCGCTTCAACCCGAATTCTTTGTTTGTTGAATATATTCAAATGAATTTATCAACAAAATGGCGCAAGATTATAGTTCAAAAATTACGCCATGTAAATGCTAAACTCTAATAAATTATACTTGCGTATTTAGAGTAGCTTGGTCAACAGCAACACCTGCGCCCATAGTTGTTGAGATGCTTACTTTCTTCAAGTAAGTACCTTTTGCTTGAGAAGGCTTAGCTTTCTTAAGCGCAACAAGTAGAGATTCAAGGTTTTGTTGTAACTGTTCAGCAGAGAAATCCACTTTACCGATAGTAGTGTGGATAATACCGTTTTTATCGTTACGGTAGCGAACCTGACCAGCTTTAGCATTTTTAACTGCTTCTGCAACGTTAGGTGTTACAGTACCAGTTTTAGGGTTTGGCATTAAACCACGTGGACCTAGGATTTGACCTAGTTGACCTACAACGCGCATTGCATCTGGAGAAGCAACAACAACGTCAAAGTTCATTTCGCCTTTTTTAACTAGTTCAGCAAGGTCTTCCATACCAACTAAATCAGCACCAGCTTCTTTAGCAGCATCAGCGTTAGCGCCTTGAGTGAACACAGCTACGCGAACGTCACGACCAGTACCGTGTGGTAGTACAGTTGCACCACGTACGTTTTGGTCTGATTTACGTGCATCGATACCAAGGTTAACAGCAACGTCAACACTTTCAACGAATTTAGCTGTTGCTAATTCTTTAAGTAATGCAACTGCTTCATTGATTTCGTAATCTTTAGTAGCATCCACTTTTTCGCGGATAGTACGCATACGTTTAGTAAGTTTAGCCATTTCTATTAACCCTCTACGTTCAAGCCCATTGCACGTGCAGAACCTGCAATCGTGCGAACCGCAGCTTCCATGTCAGCTGCTGTTAAATCTGGACGTTTAGTCTCAACGATCTCTTCAAGTTGAGCACGTGTAACAGTACCCACTTTCTCAGTGTTAGGACGACCAGAACCAGACTTGATGCCTGCAGCCTTCTTAAGAAGGTAAGATGCAGGTGGAGTCTTCATATCGAACGTGAAAGAACGATCGTTATATACAGAAATTACTACAGGAACCGGTGCGCCTTTCTCAATAGACTCTGTACGTGCGTTGAACGCTTTACAGAATTCCATGATGTTTACACCGTGTTGACCTAGTGCAGGACCTACTGGAGGACTTGGATTAGCCATACCAGCAGCAACTTGTAGCTTGATTAGAGCTTCAACTTTTTTAGCCATGATAATACCTCATTAGGTGGGTCTTAGCCTTGTGCGCGCGAGGACGCGTACTCAAACGGCTTCCCAATTAAAAAAAACTTTTTGATATTATTAAGATTTAGTGTCTTAACATACAAAAAGGCCGCTGATTATAAGTTAACCAGCGACCTTTTTCAATAGCCAGCGAAGGAAAGATTATTTATCTTTTTCCACTTGGCCGAATTCTAGATCAACAGGTGTTGAACGACCGAAGATAAGTACAGATACTTTCAGACGACTCTTCTCGTAATCAACCTCTTCCACCACACCGTTAAAGTCTGCAAATGGACCATCGGTAACACGAACCACTTCACCTGGCTCAAACAATGTTGCAGGTTTCGGTGCCTCAGCATTTTCTTGCAGACGATTTAGAATACGGTCTGCTTCTTTTTTGCTGATAGGTGCCGGTCTATCTGACGTACCACCAACAAAGCCCATTACACGTGGCGTACTGTTGACTAAGTGCCACGACGCATCGTTCATAACCATTTCAACAAGCACATAACCTGGGAAGAATTTACGCTCAGACTTACGCTTTTGGCCTGCACGCATTTCAACAACTTCTTCTGTCGGTACTAGCACTTCGCCAAAATACTCTTCCAAACCTTCAATTTTAATATGCTCAATGATGGTTTGTGCTACGCGCTTTTCAAAACCTGAAAACGCCTGAATTACGTACCAACGTAATTTCTTTTCTTTGTTCTCATCCGACATGGGATCAGATCTCCAATCCAGTTAAAAAGCCAACAACTCGGAATAAAATGCCGTCCAATCCCCAAAGGATCAACGCCATTACTACTGTCGCAGCCATTACGATAAATGTAGTATGAGTCGTTTCTTGACGCGTAGGCCAAACAACTTTACGTACTTCAATGCGAGACTCTTTTGCAAAAGCAATAAAAGTACGCCCTTTCTCAGTAGTAACTGCAACACCCAAACCTGCAGCTACCGCCGCAACCACACCTACCGCACGTACCAATACAGACATATCTGCATAAAGATAGTTGCCAACTACCGCACCCATTAGTAGCGTGATTGCAATTAGCCATTTTACCATGTCCATCGAGCTTGACGGGTTTTCAACATTAGTGCTCATAATCAATTTTACCTTAAATACAGACACAACAACCCTGCATATAACAGGGTAAATCCATTAAATCCAAATGTACAAATAAGCGCTCATGACTGAAAACACATTATTTTAGATTTGGACTCATGTTATGAATTGGCAGGGGCGGCAGGACTCGAACCCGCAACCATCGGTTTTGGAGACCGCTGTTCTACCAATTGGAACTACGCCCCTGCAAAGTGGATGCCCATTATACTTACGAACAATTTGAAAACAAGAGTAAAAGATGTGCAAACACAAATATTCCATTCAACCACGGTTCATACAACTGTTTAGATGGGTTTGCCAGTGACAAAATCAAGTGTCTAATCGGATTAAATCGGGGTTATAAAAGTCTGTCAGCAACCAGATCTGTTCAAAAGCATGGTTGCTTGGGTAATCCAAGTGGCCAACAACAGCAACAAAATCACAATGGTGCCACAATGTGCTCGCATTACGTATCAGTAACCAAGTACGCTCAGAATGATAACGCTTGTAGGCTTTTTGTTTTAATAAGCGGCCCAATGCAAATCGTAACCGCTGCTCTGTAGGGGCCTGAGCCATAGCGGCTAACTCGCGTTGAGTTTCAAGGGATAATGGCCTACCAAGGACTGCCATCGCTTCTTTTTCGCTGCCATAAAGATGTGCAACTTCAATATCTAGGCGCTCACCATCTTGGTAACAGCTGATATCTGGCATATTTGGCTCGTTGTGCCAAATATGCCGCATTGGGGTACCATATTGTTGTTCATAACAACGTAGAAACAGCTTAGCTGCGTCATGTTCCAACTTTAGCTTTTCTAAATCACTTTCCCGAAGTAGAGATTGTTTCATGTATATCCGCTAATAAGCTTGAGGCACCAAAACGGAAATGCTCCGCATTTACCCACTGGACACCCATAATTTCTTCGGCTAGACGTAGATATTCAGCGGCCTGTGCGACTGTTTTAACACCACCGGCGGCTTTAAAGCTTACATCCTTACCTGAGCGCTTTATATACTCAAGTATAGTGCGTGTTGCATCTAATGTGGCATTTACACTCACTTTTCCTGTACTGGTTTTAATAAAATCAGCCCCAGCGAGCATCGCGACTTCACAGGCTTGATTGATCAACGCCTCTGTTTCTAACACTCCACTCTCTATGATAACTTTTAGCTTTGCCCTATCTTTACATATCGTTTTGCTGGAGTTGACATATTGCCAAGGTGTATCTGGATCGCCCGCGATAAGTTGCTGATAAGGCAATACTAAGTCGATTTCGTCTGCGCCGTCTGCCAGCGCTTGCTCTGTTTGTGCCAGCACCGCCTTGAGTGGTTGTTTACCATCAGCGAAGTTAGTCACCGTTGCCACTTTCACTTCCAGCAAGTTACGCTTAGCGAGTAAACGCTTGGCCAACGCCACGAATTGCGGGTAAACGCATACCGCAGCAGGTACACCAAATTCGGGATTGATACTTTCAATTAGTGCAGCAATAGCATGTTCGTCATCGCTATCATTCAATGAGGTTAAGTCCATTAAGCTTAATGCCATTGTCGCATCTTCATGCAATGCCATAATTCGATTCCAGTGAGTTCAACATTTCTGGCTTAGTAAAAAGCATCCTCAGCAAACACCACAGGACATATGTCCGCAAAAACTAAGCCGCTTAACAATGTCATGCTGAATAACTCATAACCAAACACTATAAGCAGTCTGACACAGAAAGAATTAACGTGCAAAGTGTTGTAAATAAAGGCTTAAGCCATTTTCAAAGGTTGCATATAACTTGTAGTTATATAAACTAGGTTTTAATTATTTTTTACTCTGTTGGGAGCACTATATTCTGCTTCCGTATTCACCACTTTGAGCGCATCGTGGTTATGTTATTTATATGCTTGTGGAGCAGACTGTGCAGTATTTACCTATATTCACCAAACTTGATAATAAGCCGGTACTCGTCGTCGGTGGCGGTGATGTAGCACTCAGGAAGTGCCGTGCGTTGGTAAAGGCACGTGCTGAAGTCACTTTGGTTGCGCCCAACTTCTGTGACGAGCTTCACGAGCACGCAGCTCAAGGTGAAGTCACACTTGTAAGCGAGCATTTCGATGCAACCCATTTAGATGGAAAAATGCTCGTCATCGCAGCCACAGACAACGACTCAGTGAACAATACGGTCTTTGAACTCGCAAATGCGCGCAATATCTTCGTCAATGTTGTGGATGATCAGCCTAAGTGCACCTTCATTTTCCCTTCTATTGTAGATAGAGATCCTATAACCATTGCTATTTCCAGTGCAGGTACGGCTCCGGTACTCGCTCGCCGATTAAGAGAAAAGTTAGAGACCTTGATCCCACAGCATATTGGTCCTTTGGCTAGACTCGTTGGTGATTTTCGTGCCCAAGTTAAAAAACGATATAAACATTTTGCTGACAGACGTCAATTTTGGGAGCGTGTCTTCGACTCAAGCGTGGTCAGTAAAGTGCAAACAGGAAATACCGAAGCTGCCGTCGAGCAACTACATGGTATGCTTAATGCAGCACCAACTCCTGAGGGTGAAGTCTACGTTGTTGGTGCAGGTCCAGGTGATCCCGAATTGCTTACTTTAAAAGCACTACAACTGATGCAACAGGCTGATGTTGTGGTTTACGACTATCTAGTTTCTGACGAAATTATGGAGTTAGTTCGCCGAGATGCTGATTTAATCTGTGTAGGTAAACGCCTTGGTAACCATAGTGTTAAGCAAGAGGATACTAACCAGATGCTGGTTGATTTGGCAAAGCAAGGCAAAAAAGTGTGTCGTATAAAGGGCGGCGATCCATTTATATACGGCCGCGGAGGCGAAGAGGTGCAGGTGTTGGCAGAAAACCGAGTGAAGTACCAGATAGTGCCTGGCATAACCGCAGCGGCGGGTTGTAGTGCCTATGCCGGTATTCCATTGACGCACCGAGATCATGCTCAAGCAATTCAATTTGTTACCGGTCATTGTAAGAAGGACGGACAAGAGCTAGATTGGTCATCACTTGCGAAGCCTAATCAGACTTTAGCGATTTATATGGGTGTTATTAAATCCCCTCATATTCAGGCACAACTGCTCAAATATGGTCGAGATGGTAAAACACCCGTTGCAATTATTGAAAATGGTACCCGCAAAGAACAAAGGGTAGTAAGAACGCAATTGAACCAATTAGCTGCTGAAATAGAAGCGCATAAAATTGTATCGCCAGCGTTACTTATTATTGGCGAAGTTGCCGCTTTACATGAGCAACTTGCTTGGTTTGGCAAAACAGCACAAGTAAGCAGCTTCGCTCAGCCACTTACCGGTGTGGCATAAAAACAATTTATTTTATATTTAATTTTTGATTTAGGACGACGACCATGGCTTTAACACACCTTCAGCAACTTGAAGCTGAGAGTATAAAGATTATTCGCGAAGTCGCCGCGGAGTTTGAAAACCCAGTCATGCTTTACTCTATTGGTAAAGACTCTTCGGTACTTCTTCACTTAGCTCGAAAAGCTTTCTTTCCTGCTAAGATCCCATTTCCACTATTGCATGTTGATACTGACTGGAAATTTCGCGAGATGATCGAGTTTCGTGACCGTATCGCCAAAGAATATGGTTTTGATCTGTTGGTACACAAGAACCCGGAAGGCATTGCTATGGGCATTGGGCCTTTTACCCATGGTTCTGCAAAGCATACCGACGTTATGAAAACACAGGGCCTAAAACAAGCCCTCGACAAATATGGGTTTGATGCTGCATTTGGCGGTGCTCGTCGAGACGAAGAGAAATCTCGTGCAAAAGAGCGTGTTTACTCATTCCGTGATAAGCATCACCGCTGGGATCCTAAGAACCAACGACCAGAGTTATGGAATACTTATAACAGCCAAGTAAATCCAGGTGAAAGTATTCGTGTTTTCCCATTGTCTAACTGGACTGAGCTGGATATCTGGCAATATATCTATCAAGAAAATATTGAAATGGTTCCTCTGTACCTCGCCAAAGAAAGGCCTGTGGTAGAGCGCGACGGTACATTGATCATGGTTGATGATGATCGTATGCCACTTGAAGAGGGCGAAGTGCCACAAATGAAATCGGTGCGTTTTCGTACCTTGGGCTGCTACCCGCTAACAGGCGCGGTGGAGTCGACGGCCAGTACATTAACCGAGATTATCGAAGAAATGTTGTTATCAACATCATCAGAGCGAGAAGGTCGTGTCATTGATCATGATTCTGCAGGCTCAATGGAGAAGAAAAAACGTGAGGGGTACTTCTAATGTCGACTGCCAATGAAGTAAAAGAATTAGGTATTGAAGCTTATCTTGCTCGCCAGCAAGACAAGAGCCTGCTACGTATGATGACTTGCGGCAGTGTAGATGATGGAAAGTCAACGTTGATTGGCCGCTTACTGCACGATAGCCACCAAATTTATGAAGATCAGCTTGCTGCGCTACACAAAGACAATGAAAAAGTTGGTAATGCCGGTGAAGAGCTAGACTTAGCATTACTTGTGGATGGCCTGCAAGCAGAGCGTGAGCAAGGGATCACCATTGATGTAGCTTATCGATATTTTTCAACAGCTAAGCGTAAATTCATTATCGCAGACACGCCTGGACATGAACAATATACTCGTAATATGGTAACGGGTGCATCTACCAGTGACTTGGCTATCATCCTAGTTGATGCTCGCTATGGTGTTCAGATCCAAACCAAACGCCACAGCTTTATCTGTGATTCACTTGGTATTAAACAATTTGTGGTCGCTGTAAACAAAATGGACATCTGTAACTTTGATGAAGCCGTTTTTAACCGTATCAAAGAACAGTATCTTGAGTTTGCAAAGCAGCTAAATGTTACGGACATAAAGTTCGTGCCAATGTCTGCGCTCAAAGGTGACAATGTGGTAACACGCTCACAACATACGCCTTATTATAAAGATAAACCATTGTTAGAGCTGCTAGAAGATTCTCCAGCTGCACTGGCAAATACAGACTTTGAAGCGCGTTTCCCTGTGCAATATGTTGTACGTCCAAACCTAGATTTCCGTGGCTTTCAGGGCACGCTCACATCAGGTTCGTTAGAAGTTGGCCAAGCGGTGAAGATACTTCCTTCAGGTAAACGTTCTAGCATCAAAGAACTGGTGACTTTCGATGGTAACTTAGAGCGAGCTCAAACAGGTCAAGCGTTTACTATCACACTGAATGACGAAGTTGACGTAAGCCGCGGCGATGTAATTGTACCGGCTGAGTCTGACGCTGAGGTGACCAACTTAGTTCAAGCAAAGCTAGTTTGGATGCATGAATCACCCTTGGTGATCGGTAAAAGCTATAACTTCAAACTTGGCAGCAAAAATACCTCTGCCATCGTGAAGTACATCGATCACACAATCGATGTAAATACGTTGGAAAAAGGCCAAGCAGACACCTTACAATTGAACGAAATTGCCATCGTGACGCTTGAACTAACAGAAAGTATTTTGGCCGATGTTTATCGTAACAACCGCGAAACAGGCGCATTTATCTTAATCGACCGCCTAAGTAACTTGACGGTTGGCGCTGGCATGGTTGAAAACCTGTTAGCGGCACAAAATGCATCACATTCACAGTTTAGTGAGTTTGAAATTGAACTTAATGCTTTGGTACGCAAGCACTTCCCGCACTGGCAAGCGCTTGACATCAGTAAACTTAAGTAATGGCCTAACACCTGTTAATAGGAGCATCTCTCAGTGCATGAGCAAATCATTTTAACAGGTATCATGTTAGTACTAGTCGGTTGCCTTTTCGGCAGCCGACTGAATCCTGCATGGCTATTTGTTGGGGCCATAAGTATCAGCTACCTGTCAGGCTTAATTGAGCTTGAGGAAATGCTTGTTAACTACGCAAATCCCTCTTTAATAACCCTTATCTTGCTGATTTTGGTATCCATTGCGATAGAAAAAACCACATTGGTGCAAACCTTGGCACGATCGCTGGCAAAAGGTAGTTTGTCTTGTTCAGTAATGAAGTTGGGCTTATCGACAGCATTTTTATCTTCGTTTACCAACAATACGGCCGTTGTGGCATCACTCATCTCTGCAATAAAAGATAGCCCCACTCACTCGCCTTCAAAGCTGCTACTGCCACTGTCTTATACCGCTATTCTCGGGGGAACATTAACTCTAATTGGCACCTCAACCAACCTCATCGTCAATGGCTTTGCCGTCGACGCGGGCATGGCGCCATTAGGCTTTTTTGATTTCACCTTAGTGGGTTTAGGAGCACTGTTGGCAGGTTTACTTACAATTATGGTGCTACTTAAGTACCTTCCCGACAATGGTAAGAATGATCAGGAAGTCGTGCCATTTTATCTCGAAGGTAAAGTGCAGCCAGGTTCAAAGTTGATTGGTCGCACCGTTGAAGAAAATGGCCTACGCGACCTAAAAGATTTATTCCTCGCTGAAATTATTCATGGCGATCGCCGTATTATTGCGGTGACACCACAACAGGTAATTCAACAAGGTGATGTTTTGCTATTTGTTGGAGATATCAAGTCAGTGCCACTTTTAGCGCAATTTGACGGCCTAAAAATCGTTCATGACAAACATGAAAAAGATGTAGAACATTTGGTCGAAGTGGTGATGAGCCAATCATCTAAGTTTATCGGAAAGACGGTCAAAGAAATCCGCTTCCGTGAGCAGTTTCATGCCGCAGTGATTGCAATTCGCCGTGGTCATGACCGCCTGCAAGGTGGCCTAGGTCAGATTCGATTACAAGCTGGTGACTCTCTTATTCTTGCCCCTGGCAGTCAGTTTTATGAATTACCCGATCTTAAGCGCGAGTTTGTTTATATTTCGGGGTTGGACTTACAAACTCATCTGAAATCGAAGCAATCCAACTTTGTGCTCGGTGCGTTTACCGCCGTACTAGCATTGAGCATATTCGATATAGTCCCGCTTGTTAAAGGCCTAATGGTACTTATAGTCGGCCTTATTTTAATGGGCACCATTAAAATAAATGAATTGAAACGACGCTTTCCACTTGAACTGGTTGCTATCGTCGGCAGTGCTATTGGACTTGCAAAGCTAATGATCAATACCGGCTTGGCCGGCCAAATCTCCAGTGCTTTGTTCTTCTTGCTAGGTGACTTTGGTCCTTATGGCGCCTTCATCGCCATATTCGTAATGACCGTGGTATTTACCGAGTTGATCACCAACAATGCAGCCGCAGCCCTCTCTTTCCCTGTTGCGTATGCCTTAGCAGTTGGCTTTGGCGTCAACCCGTTACCTTTTGTTATGGCAGTGGCTTTTGGTGCATCAGCAAGTTTTATCTCGCCATTTGGCTATCAAACCAACCTAATGGTGTACAGCGCAGGCAACTATCGGATCAAAGACTATGTCACGATGGGGTTACCCCTCTCCCTTATTTATTCGGTGACCGTTTTAACCTTAATACCTTTAGTGTTCCCATTTTAATAGGTAGTAATATGGATGAAAATATAGTTTGGCATAACTATGCCGTTGATAAAGCCCAACGTAGTGAACATAAGCGTCATAAGCCCTGCGTGCTTTGGTTCACAGGTTACTCTGGCTCTGGTAAAAGTACCGTTGCAGGTGCACTAGAAAGTGCGCTACATCAGCAAGGTGTACATACCTATCTGCTAGATGGAGATAATGTACGTCATGGCCTATGCAAAGATTTGGGGTTCAGTGATGCTGACCGCGTGGAAAACATTCGCCGTGTAGGTGAGCTGAGCAAATTGATGGCTGATGCTGGTTTGGTGGTATTAACAGCCTTTATTTCCCCGTTTCGTGCAGAACGTGATATGGTACGTGAGCTATTAGCAGACGGTGAGTTTATTGAAGTCTTTTTGGATACACCTTTAGATGTGTGTGAACAACGAGATCCCAAGGGACTGTACAAAAAAGCTAGAGCTGGGGAGATAAAACACTTTACTGGGATAGATTCTGATTATCAGGTGCCTAGTAACCCTGAAGTGCGTTTAGATACCAGTAAAAACACCTTGCAGCAATCCGTCGAACAGTTAGTAGAGTATCTAAAAACTAGAAACATCATAGGATAAGTTATGAACCAGACCGATCTATTGGAAGAGATCTTACTGTTGGCACGCAAAGCGGGTGACGCCATCATGCCGATTTATGCCAAAGATTTTAATATCGAGTATAAGGCTGATGAAAGTCCAGTAACCGATGCCGATTTCGCGGCCCATAAGGTAATAGTAGAAGGTCTAAAAAAGCTCACTCCTGAGCTGCCTATTTTGAGTGAAGAAAGTGCCGATATTGATTGGCCAACCAGACAAACATGGGAACAATACTGGCTGGTCGACCCAATCGACGGTACTAAAGAGTTCATCAAAAAGAATGGCGAATTTACCGTCAATATTGCGTTAATCAAAAATGCTAAACCAATACTGGGGGTGGTACATGCACCCGCTTTGAATATCAGCTATTTAGCAGCCGAAGCCATTGGTGCATTTAGAGAGTGTGGCGAAGCGCGCATTGAACTAAAAGTGACTAAAAAGCCTAACAAAGGCAAAATTCATGTGGTTGGTTCTCGTTCACACCCATCTCCTGACTTAGCAACATATCTCGAACAATTTGAAGAAGTTGAAATGGTTCCTAAGGGCAGCTCGCTAAAGCTGTGTCTCGTTGCTGAAGGCCAAGCTGATATTTACCCTCGACTTGGACCAACTTGTGAATGGGATACGGGTGCAGGTCACGCTGTCGCAGAAATTGCAGGCGCAACGGTCAGCCAAATTGATGGCACGCCACTGCAATACAACCAAAAAGAGAGTTACCTAAACCCTTATTTTGTGGTTTCACGCCTAATTGATTAGTATCGACTAAAAGCATGGACTCAGTCCATGCTTTTACGCTCCAGCTTACGCGCCATATAACGTGCGCATCGCTTTGTAATCGATGCCAAACTGACGCTCAAACCAACTATTTACATAATCATCATCAGGTGCCACGCGAGCACATCTGAGCACATTTTCAGTCGAGTTTTGCGCATACTGATTTTGGCAGTATTGGTTAGCCCATAGTTTTGTCAGCTCTTCGCTGGTGCCTTGTGTCAGGTGCTTTAAATAGTCAGAAAATGCGCCCGTTTGATCTAAAAACTTGGCCGTTCTAGGGGTTAACTCAGCTTCTTCAAAGTCGGCACTATGACTGACGGTTCGATTGTTTTTGCTATCTATATATTGATTTGCAAACTGCATTGTAGCCAATTGGCCACTGTAGCTTAAGCGTGCAGAGTATTCTTCATGGTAGTGTGTTTGTGGATAGATATAGACCCGTTCAATATCTACCTCAACTTGTTTAGATTTGTCATTTGGATCAAGACGTAGCTCCTTGACCAAATAGCGTTTTTCCTGTTGCTTTTGTATGCTGTTGCGCTGATAGTCAACATCGGCGGTTATCGTCAAGTTAAGTACATTATCACCAAAAGGAGAGTACCAAATACTTTGCTGAAACTGGTCTTTAAGCTCCCTGAGGGCACCATCTATTAACTGCTGATGAGCGCGTCGTTTTGAGGTATTAAGTTGTAGTTGCTTATTGAAAACAATACTTCTATAACGGCTTTGGTCACGCTGATCTAGCTTGAACGTTGGTGACACTCCCCAAGCCGAGCAATATTTTTGTGCGAGCTGTTTGAGAAAAAAACGCTGTCCCTGCACCTGCTCAGCCAGCGTGTGACATTTGTTTGTTGCTTGTTCGCTTAGTTGTTGCTGATAGCCCGTCAACAATGAAGTAAGTTGCGCGTTGGCGACCAAAAACGCATACTTGTGTTCAAACCAACGAAACTTATCTGGATATGTGCTGCTGGCTAGATCTTTGGCTTGAGTACGTAAAAACTGCTCAGCGTAACGAATTTCCTCACTTTGTGTTGCAGCTTGTGCTCCCATCGCTTCAATATGCCAAGAGCTTTGATTTCTCAAGATAGCTTCAAGCTTATCCGCAGCCCCCACTTGATTTGCAGCCAATCGCAACATGCGAACCTCAATGAGTCCGCGGTCTATAATTTTGTAGCGGGCCTGATTAAGCCGCTGCTGAGCCTCAACATCTGTTGCATCTTCGTTTAAAGCTTGCTGATAAAATTCGGCTGCCTGTTGATACATGCCCTGTTCGTATAATTTGTCTCCTTTTTCAACGAGGCTGGTACAGGCGCTGAGAAAAAAAACCGCGCCCACTAACGCTAACATACGAGTCATACCGCTTAAATCCTTGTGTTCACTACCTATCAGGCTGTTTTATTTCTAAGTATAGATCCATTGTATCCAATTAAGGCGCACTAGGCGACGGATAAAATAACACCAAAATGTATCACTTTGACTACGCTTTATAAAAAGGGAAAAAACAGGGCGAGAATAATGCAACAATCAATCCGCTGGATAGCCACAGGGGCTTTATTAATATTCCAAAGTATCGTGCATGCTGATGAGTCAAATGATCCAGTACATATTTATACCGAAGACTTCCCTCCTTATCAGGAGTTTCTGGGGCCGGGGCGAATTGGCGGAGTCGCTACAGATTTGGTAAAAATGCTTTTTGAACACAGCAAAATTGATTACAAAATTCATGTTCTACCTTGGTTTAGAACCAATCATGTGGTGAACAATACCCCCAACGCCTTTATTTACTCTCTGGCACGTACACAAGAGCGCGAAAAGCAATATCATTGGGTCGCCCCCCTGTGCGAAATAAATGTATCTTTCTATAAGCTCAAAGCGAGAAAAGATATAAAGATTAATGATATTGAGGATGTCAGGCAATACGTTGTCGCCGTGGCCTCAGGACAACCAACCGAGCAACATTTGGTGGAAATCGGGTTCAGCCAAGATGATAACTTAGTGATCCTAGCCAGCCATGAACAAGGCGCACAAATGCTCAACAAAGCACGAGTTGACCTGTTGTATGGCGCCGACCTATTCGTGAAGAATGTACAAATGGCATTAGGTAGGCACGGAGAGTGGGAGCGTGTTTATGTTTCTCCCCATTTGAGTAAACGCATGTACCTCGCCGCCAATATTAACAGCGATGAGAGCTTAATCAGCAAACTGCAAAAAAGCCATCACATGCTTAAAAGCAAGCTCAATACCGAGGCCCGCTGTGAGCAGGCAATAAGAGCGCATTAAGCCGCTAGCCCTCTCGCGCCAACTGCCGCACTTGTACCTTAGCAAATACTTTATTCGAGCACTCTTTGGTGACGACGATATTAAAGTGCCTTTGTAGCAACTGCTGCAGCTGAGACACACTACGGATCTCCAGCTCGCTTTGTGTCTGCTCGCGCTCATCTAGGCATAAAAAAGTCGTATTACGGATCAGGTAGCGCTTGCCATCATCAACACGTGACACAACCAGGTTATTCACAAACGCCGCCTCGGGATGCTGGTGACTGTAAAAATGCCCCACCTCGCAGTCCTCTTCAAATACCTTTGCTAAGTCAATCTCATATAAAGTGAGCGACTCAGGTTCAAGTAACGAGACTTTCACATGGGAGTCTGTACATTCTACCCGATACTGATTGGGTCCTTCGTTGGTCACATGATCATGATCGATGGCAATCGGCATGATAGGTACCTTTACGCCAAAACCCACATCCACCACATATGTGTGATCATTATAAGAGAGTAAGGTGACTCGATGCGTTCGCGGATTATCGCTTTTACCACTAAGCATCACCCGTGCTAATGCGGGCCTGACACTGTAACCGAGCGCTTCAAGCGCTAAAAACATCACGCGATTATGCTCAAAGCAATAACCACCTTGGCGCAGTGCAATTAGCCGCTCAAACAGCGCTTCAGGCTCAAGACTTAGGTAAGTGCCCTGCATCGCATTAATGCTGCTGAAGCTGTACATAGCTATGTGCTGCGCCTGTAAGGCTTGCACAAAACTTAAAGTACCTACGGGGGCGTCAATAGAGAAGCGACTGAGGTAATGAATAATATATTCTGCGATAGGTGATGATTGTAGCTCTAGCATCCAGTTTTCCTTATACTTTTAAAGTCGTTACACGTACGATAAAAGCTCAAGTAAGGTTGAGGTCAAACGCTTTTTACGGTTTTTTAGAGACAATGATTATCATCATTAACGTACAAAGTCATGGACGAAGTCCGTGGCTTTTGCGCAAGGTGAAATAAGCCAGTCTAACAATGGCTTCGGGACTCTCCGTCGGATGGCGCTTCGCTTATCCAACCTACCACTTTTTTTTACAGACATTAAAAAAGGTCACCGAAGTGACTTTCGTGCAAAGGGCTAACGACAATGAGCGAAGCGAAGGCGTTTCCTTTCCGCAAGGTGAAATAAGCCAGTCTAACTACCGCCAAGGGACTCTCCGTCGGATGGCGCTTCGCTTATGCCGACCTACAAGACATAAAAAAACCCGAGCCTAAGCTCGGGTTCTTCTAATGCTTTGTGGCATTAACTAAAGTCGATATTACTCAACGATAGTTGCTACAACACCAGCACCAACTGTACGGCCACCTTCACGGATAGCGAAGCGTAAACCTTCGTCCATCGCGATTGGGCAGATTAGCTCTACAGTCATCTTGATGTTGTCACCAGGCATTACCATTTCTACGCCTTCTGGTAGCTCAACGTTACCTGTTACGTCAGTTGTACGGAAGTAGAACTGTGGACGGTAGCCTTTGAAGAATGGCGTGTGACGACCACCTTCATCTTTAGAAAGTACGTATACTTCTGAAGTGAACTTCGTGTGAGGTGTGATTGAACCAGGCTTCGCTAGTACTTGACCACGCTCAACATCATCACGCTTAGTACCACGTAGTAGTGCACCAATGTTCTCACCCGCACGACCTTCGTCTAGAAGCTTACGGAACATCTCAACACCCGTACAAGTTGTCTTCGTAGTTTCTTTGATACCTACGATTTCAACTTCGTCGTTCACGTTGATGATACCAGCTTCAACACGGCCTGTTACTACTGTACCACGACCCTGGATTGAGAATACGTCTTCGATAGGCATGATGAATGGCTTATCGATATCACGCTCTGGCTCTGGGATGTAAGAATCTAGTGCTTCTGCAAGCTCAACGATCTTGTCTTCCCACTCTTTCTCACCTTCTAGTGCTTTAAGCGCTGAACCTTGGATTAGTGGTAGGTCATCACCTGGGAAGTCATACTCTGAAAGTAGTTCACGTACTTCCATCTCTACTAGCTCTAGAAGCTCTTCGTCGTCAACCATGTCACATTTGTTCATGAATACGATGATGTAAGGTACACCAACCTGACGAGAAAGTAGGATGTGCTCACGTGTTTGAGGCATAGGACCGTCAGTAGCAGCAACTACTAGGATCGCGCCGTCCATCTGTGCAGCACCAGTGATCATGTTTTTAACATAGTCAGCGTGTCCTGGACAGTCTACGTGTGCGTAGTGACGAGTCGGTGTATCGTACTCAACGTGTGAAGTTGAGATTGTGATACCACGCTCACGCTCTTCTGGAGCGTTATCGATTGATGCGAAGTCTTTTGCTTCACCACCGTATACTTTTGCAAGTACGTTAGTGATTGCTGCTGTTAGAGTTGTTTTACCGTGGTCAACGTGGCCGATTGTACCTACGTTTACGTGCGGTTTTACGCGTTCAAACTTTTCTTTTGCCAT
>NZ_MKJU01000004.1 GCF_001854605.1 Pseudoalteromonas amylolytica
AGACATAAAAAAACCCGAGCCTAAGCTCGGGTTCTTCTAATGCTTTGTGGCATTAACTAAAGTCGATATTACTCAACGATAGTTGCTACAACACCAGCACCAACTGTACGGCCACCTTCACGGATAGCGAAGCGTAAACCTTCGTCCATCGCGATTGGGCAGATTAGCTCTACAGTCATCTTGATGTTGTCACCAGGCATTACCATTTCTACGCCTTCTGGTAGCTCAACGTTACCTGTTACGTCAGTTGTACGGAAGTAGAACTGTGGACGGTAGCCTTTGAAGAATGGCGTGTGACGACCACCTTCATCTTTAGAAAGTACGTATACTTCTGAAGTGAACTTCGTGTGAGGTGTGATTGAACCAGGCTTCGCTAGTACTTGACCACGCTCAACATCATCACGCTTAGTACCACGTAGTAGTGCACCAATGTTCTCACCCGCACGACCTTCGTCTAGAAGCTTACGGAACATCTCAACACCCGTACAAGTTGTCTTCGTAGTTTCTTTGATACCTACGATTTCAACTTCGTCGTTCACGTTGATGATACCAGCTTCAACACGGCCTGTTACTACTGTACCACGACCCTGGATTGAGAATACGTCTTCGATAGGCATGATGAATGGCTTATCGATATCACGCTCTGGCTCTGGGATGTAAGAATCTAGTGCTTCTGCAAGCTCAACGATCTTGTCTTCCCACTCTTTCTCACCTTCTAGTGCTTTAAGCGCTGAACCTTGGATTAGTGGTAGGTCATCACCTGGGAAGTCATACTCTGAAAGTAGTTCACGTACTTCCATCTCTACTAGCTCTAGAAGCTCTTCGTCGTCAACCATGTCACATTTGTTCATGAATACGATGATGTAAGGTACACCAACCTGACGAGAAAGTAGGATGTGCTCACGTGTTTGAGGCATAGGACCGTCAGTAGCAGCAACTACTAGGATCGCGCCGTCCATCTGTGCAGCACCAGTGATCATGTTTTTAACATAGTCAGCGTGTCCTGGACAGTCTACGTGTGCGTAGTGACGAGTCGGTGTATCGTACTCAACGTGTGAAGTTGAGATTGTGATACCACGCTCACGCTCTTCTGGAGCGTTATCGATTGATGCGAAGTCTTTTGCTTCACCACCGTATACTTTTGCAAGTACGTTAGTGATTGCTGCTGTTAGAGTTGTTTTACCGTGGTCAACGTGGCCGATTGTACCTACGTTTACGTGCGGTTTTACGCGTTCAAACTTTTCTTTTGCCATGACGGAACCTATCAGTTTTTGTGTATCTAGATTACATATAAAAATAACCCGCCATATGCGAGCTAAGATTATTCTTTCAGTTATTTAATGACAAATCAAAGGAAGTATTTGAGAAGATTCTTAAGACTGGTGCTGATAGGCAGATTTGAACTGCCGACCTCACCCTTACCAAGGGTGCGCTCTACCAACTGAGCTATATCAGCACACCAGAATACTGGAGCGGGCAGCGGGAATCGAACCCGCATCATCAGCTTGGAAGGCTGAGGTAATAGCCATTATACGATGCCCGCTTTAGGAACCTGTTCTTAACTACCTCGAACCGTCAAGAATAAAGTGGTGGAGGGGGCTGGATTCGAACCAGCGAAGGCAGTGCCGTCAGATTTACAGTCTGATCCCTTTGGCCGCTCGGGAACCCCTCCACGAAAAATTCTTTCCTAAAGCATCTGCAGATTGCAGTGTAAAAAATGGTGCCGACTATCCGAGTCGAACGGATGACCTACTGATTACAAGTCAGTTGCTCTACCAACTGAGCTAAGTCGGCACTGCTTTAGTACGGGGCGAGATTCTAGAGCAAGGTTTCGGGCGATGCAACAACAATCTGCAAAAAAATGTGAAAATAATGCTTAAGTGCTCAGATTTACGGCAAAAACGCGCTAAAACATTCAAAGTTGAATGTTTTTACGCCAAAACTGTAGTCCCTGAAAGACCAAAAAGTCATGAAACAAAGTCTCACATTCAAGCTGCTGAGATATAAATTCACCGTATCCGCCTGCACAAATCACGTTAAGGTCATGTTTATCACACTCTAAGCTTGCTATTCCCGCATACACAGCCCCCAATGTTGCCACCAAAGCGCCATTTTTGACCGCATTAGGCGTATTCTTACCCAGTTCCTGGGTATATAAGCTTTGCTCATCACTGAATACTTTTTGCGTATTACTCACCACACTGCTGACCATCATATCCAACCCCGGCAGTATCCAGCCACCCAAATGCTGGCCACGGGCGCTAAGCACATCTACTTTGGTGGCGGTGCCCGAATCAACAATGACACAATGCTTGTTAGGATATAAATAATGACATGCCACCACAGTTAACCAGCGATCGATCCCAAGGTTTTGATATTGTGTATACGCACAGTGTAATTGGCCTAACACAGGTGTTACATAAGCGTGAATAATTGGAATGTTCAACTGCTGCGCTTTGACGGTGTAGGGAGTTAATTCATCTGACTTTCCGACTTGTGCCACCAGCACCTCGCTGAGTTTCCCCCACGGAATATCGCTTTGCGCTATCACCTTTATAGTTTGTTGCTCAGCCAAGGCTAACTTGACCGCGGTATTGCCCACATCTATTAACAAACGCATTAGTCGCCCTTACGCAATGATATTTCACCACCAAAATAGCTTTTTAATTCACCATCCTGACGTAATACAATCCCGCCTTGTTCATCGATACCTTCACACACTCCACGCCACTGGCGTTGACCAGTACTAAGTGTAACAACTTCTCCTGCAAAAGCATTGAGCGCGTTCCACTGCACTTTCATCTCAGCCAAACCTGTTTTCTGGTATTGCGCCAAACGCGCAGTCAAGCACTGGGTGAGCACAGCAACCAGTTGATTTTTATCCAGTGTTCCGATATGACTCGACAAGTCTGTCCAAGGTTGGTCGATATGAGATGAGGCGCCATCTGGCATGAGCAAATTAATACCTATACCAATCACTAGGTGACAAGGGCCTTCTACTTGACCATCTAACTCCACTAGCACCCCAGCGAGTTTCTTGCCATTTAGGTAAATGTCGTTTGGCCATTTGAGTGATACATCGAGTTGATACAAAGACTTCAAAGCATCATATACCGCTAACCCCACCGCAATAGATACCCCCATGGCAGCTTGCAAACCATCATCTAATCGCCAGTAGTAACTGTAATAAAGGTTTGCGCCAAAGGGGGATTGCCATGTACGACCGCGCCTACCTCGACCGGCTTGTTGCATTTCCGCCGCTAAGATCTGCCCCGAAGCCATCGGTCGCTTTGCTTGCACACGGCGCATTAACTCACTGTTGGTTGAATCAATCACCGCAGCCACTTCTATTGGATTATGGCACTGTAACTGAGTGAGGTGCTGACTTATCTGCGCTTTATCCAACAAAGGTAAACTGTGGTTAAGGCTGTAGCCCTTGCCACTGACGGTAAATATATCAATTCCCATCTCTTGCAACGAAGCAATATGTTTTGACACCGCCGCTCGGCTAATGCCTAACTGTTCTCCCAACAATTGGCCAGACACAAACCCACCTTGGTTGAGTGCATTCAAAACCGCAAGCTTGTTACCTTGAAGCGCTTTAGTCATTCATGACTCCCTGAATGTGTATTTCGTCATATTGGCCCATCAGACGTACTTCATGCTCCAAACGGACACGGAACTGACCCCAAACCTGTTGCTGAATATATTCTATCATGGCTATCAAATCTTCTGCGCTGCCTTTACCTTGGTTCACCAACACCAGAGCCTGCTGCTGATAAACAACAATATCGCCAATTTGGTGGCCCTTGAGGCCAAGTTGTTCTATTAACCACCCCGCAGCAATTTTTTGCTGCTGCGGGTCAACATAATAAACAGGCATATTTGCAAAGCGCTGTTTGAGCACAGCTACCATCTCATTGCTGACAATAGGGTTTTTAAAAAAGCTGCCCGCATTGGCCAGTAGCTGTGGATCTGGTAGCTTACTTTGTCGGACATTGATGACCGTGTCACACACTTGCTTGGCTGTTGGTTGTTGCTCATGAAGAGCTTGTAATGGACCATAACTTAGCTGCGGCCGCCATTGCTTATTCAATCTAAGTCCCACACGCGTGATCACAAAGCATCCTTTGCGTGCATGTTTAAACACAGAATCACGATAGCCAAATTCACATTGCTCATTACTCAGCTTGACACATTGCTTTGTTGCAATATCAAAGCCCTCAACGTACTCAACAAATTGTGCTAATTCAACGCCATAAGCGCCAATATTCTGCACGGGGGCCGCTCCTACGGTGCCAGGGATTAACGCTAAGTTTTCTAACCCAGCAATATTTTGCTCTAGCAAATAGATGACCAGCGCGTGCCAATTTTCTCCTGCGGCCACTTCTACCAACCAGTTGTCACCGCGTTCTTCAATTGTGATGCCTCGAAGCGCAATCTTCAGTACGGTGCCGGCAAAATCATCGACAAAAATGGTATTACTCCCTTCTCCAAGCAAACAAAATGGCTTTGAGAAATCAATACCTTCAAGTTGGTGCCAATCACTAATAGTCACTAGCTGATGGCATTGACTGGGTAGGGCAAATGTATGTAGAGACTGTAAAGCGTGCACTGCATGGCCTTAACAAATAATTTCAATAGCGCTAGTTTACCCGATCACTTAACTGGGCGCATCCATGTGTGATCTTAACCACAAGCGTGTTATAACATGACCACAAACACTCCATAACGAGCAAGGATTTTATGAAATTAACAGCCTTCGCGACCAGCCTTGCGCTGGCGGGACTCTCACACTCTGTCACAGCAACTCAAGCAGTAGACCAACACACCTACGCCAATCTCAATGATGTAATCTCAACTCATCTGCACCTAGATTTGGACGTAGACTTTGCCGACAAACAACTAGAAGGCTTTGTTGAGCACACTTTGGAGTGGAAAAATAGCAAAGCTCGCACTTTGGTACTTGATACCCGTGATTTAGAAGTCGATAAAGTGATGTATCAAGGTCGTGATGGCAAATGGCATAAGGCCAGCTTCACACTTGCCAAACGTGATGATGTAAAAGGCGCTAAGCTGACAATACGTTTCAAAGAACAAGCAAAAAAAGCGCGCGTTTATTATAACAGCCTGCCACAAGCATCTGGCCTACAGTGGCTAACACCCATCCAAACAGCCAGCAAAACACACCCGTTCATGTACAGTCAGTCTCAGGCTATTCATGCCCGCAGCTGGATCCCTGTGCAGGATACGCCAGCCATGCGTGTCACTTACTCAGCTCGCATCAACACTCCGAAAGACGTGCGAGCGGTTATGAGTGCAGATAACTCGGGCGCACTTATCAAAGACGGCGATTATTGGTTTGATATGCCTCAAGCTATCCCGCCGTATTTAATCGCTATCGGTGCGGGCAACCTTGAATATAAAGAAATGTCTCACCAAACGGCAATTTTTGCTGAGCCGCAAATCTTGGATGCCTCGGTTGCGGAGTTTAATGACACGCAAACCATGATCAACAAAACCAATGCTATGTACGGCGAGTATGCATGGGGTCGTTACGACTTGTTAATGCTACCACCAAGCTTTCCATTTGGCGGCATGGAAAATCCACGTTTATCCTTTATCACACCAACGGTTGTCGCCGGTGATAAGAGTTTGGTGAATCTAATCGCCCATGAACTGGCTCATTCTTGGTCTGGTAACTTGGTTACCAACGCGACATGGGAAGACTTGTGGTTGAACGAAGGTTTTACGTCGTATGTTGAAAACCGCATCATGGAAGAAGTATTTGGTCGAGAACGTGCGGTCATGGAGCAAGCACTAGATGCAGCGGGTTTACGCGCACTACTCAAAACGATCGCAGCACCCGACACACGCTTGAACCTAAAGCTTAATGGTCGCGATCCTGATGATGCCTTTAGCTCGGTACCTTATACCAAAGGTCAACTGTTCTTAATTTACCTAGAAGAACAGTTTGGTCGTGAAAAGTTTGATGTGTTCGTCAAAGAATATTTTAAAACTTACGCGTTTAAATCGTTAACTACTGCAGAGTTTGTTGAATACTTAAAAGTAAATCTACTTGAGAAATACCCAGGTGTTGTTAGTTTGGACAAGGCCAAAGAGTGGATCTTTGAACCTGGACTACCCAGTGATGCCCCTAACCCCACATCCGACGCATTTGAAAAAGTCGATGCTCACACACAGGCTTGGTTAACAGGAAAACAAGATTTAAGCAGCCTCCCAACCGACAGTTGGACGGTTCACGAGTGGTTGCACTTTATCAACAACTTACCTCGAGATCTTGCGCCAGCCAAAATGACTGAGTTGGATAAGGCATTTAACCTAACCCAATCTACCAATGCGGAACGCGCATTTGCTTGGTACATGCTGGCTGTAGGCAATGGTTATGAAGCCATTTATCCTGCTTTGGACAAACATCTAACGGGTATTGGTCGTCGTAAGTTGATTGTTCCTCTATACAAAGCACTGGTTAAGCATGGTAAGCGTGACTGGGCTTACAAGGTGTACCAGAATGCACGTCCGGGTTATCACCCATTAGCACAAGGCACAATTGACGCGATTTTTGAGTAGTAAACGACGCGAAAATTATAGATTAGAAGGGCCACTATTGGCCCTTTATTTTTTCTAGAAATGCGGCTCTTTGTGCATCGTTTGCTTGTTGCCACCAAAATTCCAACATAGAGTACGCATCGGGATGAGATATGCCTTTTGCAGGTCTATCATTAGGTGGCGCAACGGGTGTTGAGGCCGTAGGAGCAAGTTCTCTCGCCGTCACCGGTCGTTCTTGGGAAAGGTTTGGACGAAACTTTAATGTCTCAAGCTCGACAGCTTGTCCACTCGGAGTTTGCAACGAAGCACTGGGATGTTTCGCAAATTGCTTAGCCAAGTCGACACTCTCAGGGCGTTGAAACAACACCTGATAATCGCCCTCTTCTGTCAGCTCCACAATCACCCAAAACGGGTTAGACTCAATCACCTCATGCTCATCATAGTTTAACTCATATAAGTCGTTGTATTTTAATTTTAAGATGTGACGACCCGGCGCAAGTTCTAGCTCAGTAACTTTGCTAAATAGCGAATGTTCGACTTCTTGTTCATTCACTTGCAAAGGGTACAGTTCAGACGAAAAATTGACCGTTGTACTGCCTGCATAGGCAAAGTTGAGTAATGTAAGTAGCGTAATGAATAAACCATATATCTTAACAGTCATGTTATATCCTTCAATTTTATGGCGATGTGTACATTTGCAGTTTGACAGGCAGTGTAAACTTTGTCATTAGTGTAACCATTCAACCTTAGTATACCCACCATGCCGTTCAATGATTGAAATCGAGCATGTATTTAGTAGGATCTAACATGACAGATAGCACAATTTTCGACAAAATTATCAACAAAGAAATTCCAGCCGATGTTGTTTATGAAGACGAGCACACTCTCGCCTTTAAAGACATTAATCCTCAGGCTCCGTTCCATGTGTTGGTGATCCCCAAACAGCGTATTGCGACCATTAACGATGTAAATGAAGAAAACGCCCACCTTGTTGGCAACTTATATGTTGTTGCGGCAAAACTTGCCAAGCAACACGGCTTTGCCGAAGATGGCTACCGTGTGGTGATGAATTGCAATGAGCATGGCGGACAAACGGTGTATCATATTCACTTACACATGCTGGCTGGGCAGGCAATGGGGTGGCCTCCGTATCAAAATAAGAAAAAAGAACTATTCTAAACTATTCTTTGTTAAATAAAGTAAACAGTTAAGTTATTATACGGGAAAACAAAACTGTATTCATATCAAAAGGTTAACATTTTAATTTGATAATATGTTACTGCTCATGATCTTACCTAGCAGTAACATATAGCAAATACTTCTATGCTTTGATGAAAATACTAATACAAAAGGGCGGAACCTCATGTTAGCATTGAAGTATCAGTTTGAATGAGAGTGTTAGTATCAATGAGCAGTTCTGCCTTTTTGTTATTAGATAAAAATCCAATTAATACCATAGGTATAAACGTGCTTCAGCCATTGCTCAAAACGCAAGGGCTAGAAGTTATTACCAGTACCAACATCGAAGATGTACCGGAAGGAACAAGAATCCTATTTATCGAAACATCACCCAAAGATGCATGGAATACGCTCAAAGAGCAGCTCTCTAGGCTACAAGTCAATTGTGACATCGTTCTTTTCAACCTTGATGAAAACCCTGAGCTGGCTAACAGAGCGCTGCTAAGTGGTATCCGTGGTGTTTTTTATACCACCGACAACGCAGATGTATTGATGAAAGGTATCCGCCTGCTGATGGAAAACCAGCTTTGGTATCGCCGAGAGATCATGTGTAATGCGCTAAATCGTATGTTGCAATTTAATAAAGATGCACTGCATAAACTTACAGAAGGTGACATCGAACCAGTAAAACTCACTAAACGAGAAAAGGCAATAATCTCTTTGATGAGTAAAGGTGCTAAGAACAAAGAAATTGCCGAAGATCTAAATATCAGCCCGCATACCGTTAAAACTCACTTATATAGTGCTTTTAGAAAAACCAAATGCCGTAACCGAATCGAGTTGCTGTCTTGGGCTCAGCAAAATATTCCTGATGAAATTCGCTAAGCAGCAATTTTATCAATTGTGTTATTAAAACAGTCGCTTTGGCGGCTGTTTTGCTTCTTTACTCCCCCACCACAAGTCTCTATGCTAACCAATTAAGTACCTAACATAATAAATAAAAAAATATGTTTGATCCGAAAACTCTGTACATCACCAGCGCAGCGATGATGGCAATGATGGTATTGCTTAACTTTCTCACTTGGCGAACGAACAAAGATACACCGGGCACCTTGCTCTATATATTTTACCCGCTTGTTCTATTTGCTGCGGTGATCGGGTTTTCTGTACACAGCCAGCTGCACCTATGGCAAAGCATTGGCTTTGCAAACGCGTTATTATTTACTGCCTCAATTATTCACGGCTTTTCAATTTCACAGTTTCTGAATTACAAGGGCGTAGAACTTAAGCTATTTCTAGGCATCACCGCCATACTATTTGTCGGGTTAGTTTACTTTAGTGCGTTTGATGACAATTTGCGTTACCGCATTTTGGTCTCAGATCTACAGCATATCGCTGAAACCATTTTTTTGCTTTACTTGTTTTTACGCTTTGCTCGTCCTTTGTATCCAAATGGCACGATCGTTTATACCATTATTTTGTTGCTGGTAATGAGCGCGTTTACGGCGCGTACCTTCTTAATGGGAGACGTCACCCAATTCAGCCTGCTGGATGACAACTGGTTTGTCACCACATTATTTATTAACGGCGTGTTAGCGCCCATATTTTACGCCACAGGTATGGCACTGCTATGTAATGAGAAACGTGAATTAAACCTTAATCAACTCACAGAAAAAGCGCAAAAAGATTTGGAGATCAGAGGATTGTTTTTGTCTACCATCAGCCATGAGATCCGCACCCCGTTAAATGGTATTTTAGGCAGTGCGCAGTTGGTACTTAACCGTACCACCAATCACCGTAATAAGGCTTACTGTGAAGCCATTATTAATTCCGCTGAATCGCTTAATTTACTGATAGATAAAGTTCTAGACTACGCAAGCTTAGATCAGAGTGACGAGGCCTTATATGAAGAAGATGTCGAATTAAAAAGTTGGCTAAACAATTTGTGCTTGCTACTTAGTCCACTTGCAGAACAGAAAAAGCTATCGTTTGAGCTGATTTATGATCTACCTGAGCAAGCCTGCTACTACTGCGACCAACAAAAACTTAGGCAAATTGTGATCAACCTAGTCGGCAATGCCATCAAGTTTACTGATAAAGGAAGCGTTAAAATCCGTGTTGAGTTGGTCAAAGAAACCAATATGGATCATACCGTTCGCTTTAGCGTCATTGACTCAGGCCCAGGTATCGACAAAGAAGATATCGATAAGTTAACCGAGCCGTATGTGCAAAGCAGCGCTGGAAAAATTAAAGGTGGCACAGGGCTTGGGCTGGCAATTACCAGCCGTTTGCTAGAGCGTTTGGGTTCAAAATTAAACATTAAAAGTGCGGTGGGCCAAGGCAGCGTATTTAGCTTTGATGTGACCCTGACATTAGGCGAGCTAAGCCTCGTAGAGCAGCGTCATCATAACCCAGACTGTATTATTGGCCTCAATGTGCTATTGGTAGAAGATTTAGATTTAAACCAAAAGATTGCCATTGAGTTTATGGCCGCCGACGAACATAAAGTTAAACTTGCCACCGATGGTCAAAGCGCCATGACACTGTTGCAGCAACACCAATTTGATGTGGTACTTTTGGATATGAACCTGCCAGATCTGACAGGTCAAGAGGTCATGCGTAAGCTGAAAAATATTGAACATAAAAACAAACGCACACCATTTTTAGCGTTCACCGCCAGCCTCAGCCCAGATGAAATCAAAGAATATTTAGCACTGGGGATCAAAGATATCGTTGGCAAGCCCATTAAACAAGAAAAGCTCCGACAGGCACTAAGTGACTCACAAAGCGCACAGAAACCCAACATCAGCATAGAGCTGACTGATACGCTGTATGATGACACGGCCGTTAATTCGCTGAAAAGTGGTTTTAGTGAAGATGAAATCTCCTCGGTGTATAATGAATTTGTTTTGTCGGCCCGCAATAAACTAATCCACATTCAGCAGTTAGAAGGGGTCAACAACGACCAGTGCATTAAACTGCTACACCGTCAAGCGGGCACCGCTTTGCAACTAGGCTTTAACCGCTATGGCCTAGCACTAAAAAAAGTTGAGCGCCGCTTGCTTGATGGTAAATCCAGTGATGGAGAGCTCACCCAGGCTATGAATTTATGGCAGCAAAGTTTGGAAGCCTATTTAAGCTTTATAAGAAAGAATACCTTAGGCTAATTTCGAGCGGACGTGAGGTGTAGATTTATCACTCACCTCACACAGCATTTCATACTTTTTGGCTAGCAAACGACTTATCCCCCAGCTTATTTGCCTATTTTTTAGACACTATTTTCTCGACGCAAACAAGAATTGTTCTACACTTTCTATCAGTCAGTTGTTTAGTTGATACTTCTAAAAATTGGTAACAAGGAATATGTTATGCGCAACTTAATCAAGCATTTCACCACGCTTAACTTAACAAAAAAGCTTACTATTGCGTTTTTATTGGTTGCACTTTTCCCCACTGCAGGCATTATTGCCATCGCGCTGTATCACTCTTCTTCAGCACTCCAAGAGCAGTCATACGCACAACTTGGCGCAGTCAGCGAAGTTAAAAAGAATGCGGTACTTAGGTACTTTGATGGAGTACGCGATAAACTACAAATGTTAGCCATCAACCCACACACAGCCAAAGCCGCCGAATCTTTTACCTATGCTATCGCCAATTTAGACGCACCAACCCATATTCCGCAAAACCTACGTAGCTTTTATCAAACCCAGTTCACGGATAAGTTTATCGAACAAAACCCAGAGAAGATGCCACCTGAGGGACTACTAGATACGCTCTCACCCGAGGGAATTGAGCTGCAAACACGATATATAGCAAACAATACCTACCCACTAGGCGAAAAATCGCGATTAGTCAGCACGGGCCATTTAGACAATTATGATCTCGCTCACCGTGAGTTTCATCAGTACTTCAATGAAGTTTCTAATGTGTTTGAGCTATACGATTTATTTATCATCGACAACCATACGGGCATCATAGTCTATTCAGTTTTCAAAGAATTAGATTTCGCCACATCTTTGCTTAATGGCCCTTATGCCGAGAGTAATTTAGCCAAAGTATTTAGCGCCGCCAAAGCGCTAAAAGGCGAACAAACATATGCTTTTGCAGACTACGAACAATACCTCCCCTCCTACAATGCGCCAGCGAGTTTTATTGCCGCTCCCATTGATATTGCAGGCACGGCAGGGGCAACTTTGGTGTTTCAGCTTTCTGTAGAAGCGCTCAATAGTATTATGACTGAACGAGAAGGACTTGGAAAAAGCGGCGAAACCTATTTAGTTGGACCCGATGGCTTGATGCGTTCTGACTCTTATTTAGATCCCCTCGATCATTCAGTGGTTAATTCTTTTAAACACCCTGAAAAAGGCAGAATTGATACTGAGTCTTATCACTTGGCTATTGCAGGCCAAGAAGGTCAAAAGTTAGTCACCGATTACAACGGTCAAAGTGTGCTTTCAGCTTATACCCCAATCAACATTATGGGCGTACAATGGGCATTACTGTCAGAGATAGACGAAACCGAGGCGTTTGCCGCCATCACTCAGCTGACTCAGGTGCTCGCCATCATGCTGCTAGTCTGTATCGTGGTCATCATCGTTGCCGCCATGTGGTTTGCTAAAACGCTCACTAAACCTGTTCATGCACTGGTTTCTACCATGCGCCGAGTTGAGCATGAAGGGGATTTCTCTTTGCGGGCGCCCGTCTCTACCAGCGATGAAATTGGCGAGTCAGCTCAGGCATTCAATTCTATGCTAGACGCGCTACAAGTTTCATTAACTGCGACTAATCGCGTTATGAATAAAATGGCTGATGGTTGTTTTTCAGACCGCATAAAAGTTGAATGTAAAGGCGAGCTTGACGTACTAAAACAGGCCACTAACCACTGTGCTAGCACTTTAGAAAGTGCGATTGGCGAAATTAATAACATCATCAAATCAATGTCTGAGGGGCAGTTTGATGGCCAAATCCATGCAACCATGTCTGGAGATCTCGCAAAACTCAAAGACAACGTGAACTACTCACTCTATTCGCTGGATAACACCATGAACGCCATAGTTCATGTTATGAAGAACGTTGAACAAGGTAACTTCAAGGAACAAATAAATATAGAAGCAGGTGGCAAGTTAGAGCAGTTGAAAAACTGTGTGAATAATTCGGTGCAGAGCCTATCTGGCGCGGTTGATGATGTAAGCAAAGTAATGAGCGCTATCCGCAATGGTGATCTCACCAAGCGTATTAGTTTGCCACTACAAGGACAATTAGAAACCTTAAAAGATGACATCAACTTCAGCGTCACCAACCTCGCCGAAGTGATAGAAGATATTTGTAGTGTCATGGCTTCGGTCAGTCAAGGAGATTTCAAGCATGTCGTAGAGTGCGAAGCTCATGGTCAACTCGGCAAACTTAAAAAAGACATCAACCTGTCAATCGAGTCTCTTGATGTGGCCGTCAGCGAGATTTCATCGGTAATGACAGCCATCAGCTATGGTCGTTTTGACCGAACCATCGAATCCTCAATGAAAGGCCAGCTACATTCACTCAAAACGGATATCAATCGTTCGGTTAACAACCTCAGTCAGGTCATTGCCGAGCTCGGCAGTGTGATGGCAGCAATGTGTGAGGGGAACTTCAGCCTCCAAATTCATTCCGATTTACAGGGCGAATTACTGCAACTGAAAGAGGATGTGAACGGCTCCACGGCTGTGATCAACGACGCGATTAGTGAAGTAACGCAAGTATTGAGTGCCTTAGCAAAAGGTGACTTAACCCATACCATCAATGGCGATTATGAAGGCGTATTCAGTACTTTGAAAAGCGATGTGAACGCCACAATCGCTAAACTCACTGAGGTGATTGAAAGTATTCAACAAACTGCGAGTAACGTATCACAAAGCGCTTCCGAAATTGCTGACAGTAACACCGAGATCAGTGCTCGCACAGAGGAGCAGGCTGCTAACTTAGAAGAAGCCAGTGCCAGTACCAGTCAAATGCTGGATGCATTAACCCAAGTCTCGACCCAATCTGGTACCGCCGTAAAACTTGCCCACCATGCAGAAGAAACGGCCAAAGAAGGTGGTGAGCTGTCAAACGAGACCGTTGATGCTATCCACGAAGTGGACAAGGCGAGCAAGAGTATTAATGAGATTGTCTCTGTTATTGATGGGTTAGCGTTTCAAACCAACTTACTCGCACTCAATGCCGCTGTTGAAGCCGCAAGAGCGGGAGAAAACGGAAAAGGTTTTGCTGTGGTTGCCAATGAAGTCAGAGAACTGGCAGGGCGTAGTGCTGCATCCGCTAAACAAATCAAAGAAATTATCGCTAATAGCAATGAAAAAGTAGGCCAAGGAATTGAAATGGCCAATAGCTCAGGGCTGAAGCTTGAGCAAATCGTCTCGGCAGTCTTAGAAGTCAGTGAAACCATCGTGAAAATCAATCACTCCACCACCAGTCAACAACACGCGATTAAAGAAGTTGACCAAGTGGTACAGCGGCTCACTGATTTAATCCAAGAAAATTCAGCAATTACCGAAGAGACAATGGCTGCCGCCAAACAAATGGCTGAACAATCTCACGAAATGCGTCGTCTGTTGGAATATTTTAATTTAGCCAAAGACACGCCCCAAGCGACTTTATTGGTACACCAGTACAACGCCTCTTAACCATGCCCTCACTTTTTATAAGTGAGGGATGCAACTAGATGTTGAGTGTGAATGCGTCTGCATCTAAGTGTGCAGGAAATCGCTCTCTAAATTGGGCTAACTTGTCATGCTTTAGAGTGACAACACATACACCTTGGTTGTCATCTTTAACCTGACAGATTGGCTGCCCAAGGTAATCATACGCTGCTGTACCGCCTGAATGTGCCACGCCGTTACCGTCGTCACCAATACGATTACATGCTAACACATAGCATTGGTTTTCTATCGCCCGAGCGATTAATAGCTGATCCCACGCATAACGCCTAGCTGCAGGCCAGTTCGCGACGTTTATCATCACATCATAATCATTTAAACTGCGCTGAAATACAGGAAAACGCAGGTCATAACAGACCTGAGGTAGGATCTTAAAGCCGTTGACTGTGAATATTTTTCTTTGTGTGCCAGCGACTACGTGTGCTCCTTCGTTCCCTAAGCAAAAAAGGTGGCGCTTATCGTAAAACTCATAATGTCCATTCGGCCAGACCCAATAAAAGCGGTTTGCTTTTTTATCCGCTTGTTGTACCAACACCGAACCTGCAACCACTGCATTTAAGCGTGCAGCGGTGCATTTCATCCATGTAAAGATCGGCCCTTCTTCTGGCTCAGCCACATCAAGGTTTATCGCGAACCCTGTAGCAAACGTCTCCGGCAAGACCAGCAAATCGATTGACTCATCCAACGTCAAAAGCGCATCAAGATTAACTAGGTTTTGTGTCACGTGGCACCAGTGTATATCGCTTTGAACCAATGCAACTTTTAAGCTACTTGCTATAACTGACATAACTTCTCCGCGGCTTTCAATAACGTTTCAGTATGCTTGGCAAAACATAAACGGATAATTTTATCACCCGGTGGGGTCTCATAGAAAACACTTAACGGAATGGCTGCAACCCCCATCTCTTTGATCAAGTATTCACAAAATGCCACATCATCAAGCTGTGAAATCGCTGAATAGTCCAATAATAAGAAGTACGTTCCTTCACTGGCTAACACTTTAAAACGACTGCCCTGAAGTGCCTCAACCAATACATCACGTTTTTGTTGATAAAACATAGCAAGTTCATCAACATGTTCGCCATGTTCACGCAGCATATCGGTCAGTGCAAACTGCGCTGGCGTAAAACTTGAAAATGTCACGTACTGGTGAACCTTACGAAATTCTTCGCTTAGCTTGGCTGGTGCAACACAATAGCCCATTTTCCAACCAGTACAATGAAAAGTCTTACCGAAACTGGAGATCACAAAACTACGTTCAAACAATTCTTTATCCGCCAATGCACTTAAATGTGGCTGGCCATCAAACGTGATGTGTTCATACACTTCATCACTGATAAGCAATAAATCGTGCTCAATCAGCAACGACTTCAACGCGGTGATATCTTTATTAGTCAAGATCTTCGCGCTGGGATTGTGCGGTGTATTGATAATAATGGCGCGCGTTTTATTAGTCACCTTACTCGCTACAAGCTGCCAATCGATACGGTAATCTGGCGAGCGAAGCGCAATATGCACCGCTTTGCCACCAGCTAATTCTATCGCTGGTGCATAGCTGTCATATGCAGGGTCAAAAATAATGATTTCATCTCCCTGATGCGTTATTGCCTGTATTGCCACAAACAGCGCTTCAGTCGCGCCACTGGTCACTGTCACCATGGTATCTGGGTCGAGAGTGTGCGCGTAACGTCGCTGTACTAAACTGGCAATCTGCGCTTGTAGACCTGCAATACCAGATGAAGGTGCGTATTGATTCAAGCCAGAAGCAGCATAATGCGCTAACTGTTTTTTAAGAAAGTCTGGCGCATCAAACTCAGGAAAACCTTGAGATAAATTAATCGCCTGATACTGGTTTGCCAGTGCACTCATTTGACTAAAAATACTGGTGCCTAGATGTGGTAATTTACTTTCCAATGTCCTTCTCTCTTTGATGATGGTGCAAAACTAAAAGCGATGTTATCATTACACGAATAGATGTATAGCCGTCTAAATATTTTTTATTTCTTCGCCAGAACAAGGTAACACAGGATGAACAATGATGCTGCTAAATCAGCACTAATTGAAACGGGTAAATGGGTAAGTCAACGCGGATGGGTGCCCGCAACCGGTGGTAACTTTTCTATCAAAACGCAACACGGATTTGTCGTCACCGCCAGTGGCTATGACAAAGGCCATCTAACGTGTGAACATTTCTTGGAGCTAGATACGGATGGAAAAGTCATATCAGGTCAGGGAAAACCTTCCGCTGAAACCGCCCTACATTTGAAGCTATATCAACTCGTACCTAAAACTGAGTGCGTATTACATACCCACTCTGTCGCTGCAACTGTGCTATCTCGATTTGAAACAGGTCAGGTACTGACCATCAACGGCTACGAAATGCAAAAGTCTTTGTCGGGAATACACAGCCATCACACACCGTTGAAAGTTGCGATATTCGATAACGACCAAGACATTGCAAGACTTGCCGGGTGTGTTGCCGAGTATCATCAGCACAGCCCTATTCACCACGCAGTGCTGATCCGAGGGCATGGATTATATGCTCTGGGTAGCAGCGTAAACGAAACACGCCGCCATATCGAAGGGCTAGAGTTTTTGTTCGCCTGTGAACTGGAAAGAATTAAGTTGGAGTCAACAAAATGATAAAGGCCATTGTGACGGATATTGAGGGAACGATTACACGCATTTCATTCGTCAAGGAGATATTGTTTCCATACGCTGTAAAGCACCTCGAACACTTTGTAAGAACACATCAGCAACGCGAAGATGTACGTGCACAAATTCATGCGGTTCGCAACGAATTAGATAACCCTGATGCCAGCATTGATGAAGTTATAGCCGCATTGCTAGGGTGGATAAAAGCAGATAAAAAAGTGACACCATTGAAGCAATTACAGGGTTATATTTGGCAATCAGGTTATGAAGAAGGCGACTTTACTGGCCACCTCTACCCTGATGCTTACGAGTTTCTGTGCGCACAAAAGGCCAATGACGTTGCTTTGTACGTTTATTCTTCTGGCTCGGTGAAAGCACAACAGCTGCTGTTTGCCCACTCTGACTTTGGCGATATACGCCATTTGTTTAGCGACTATTTCGACACCAGAGTTGGCGCAAAGCAACAACCACTATCTTATCAAGCCATATTAGCTCAGCTTCCTTATCCACCTGAGAAGATCTTATTCTTGAGCGATGTTGTTGCGGAGCTGGATGCAGCTAAAGCGGCGGGTATGAAAACACTACAACTTTGGCGCGATGCTCAGCCACAAAGCGAGCATCACCCTGTCATTGAAAACTTTAATCAATTTGAGGCGAGCAAACTATGAGCCATCTCAAGGTTTTTTTAGACAAGCAACCTGATACAGCACAGCTCAGTACCGCGGATGCCACACTCATTCAACAACACCTAGAAGCGGTAGGTGTGAGCTTTGAGCAGTGGCAAGCCTCACAGGCTATTGTCGACGATATGAGTGAAGCGGATATCAAGCAAGCTTACCAGCAGGACATTACGCGCGTGCAAGCGGGTGGTGGCTACCAAACTGTCGACGTTATATCGCTTGCCAAAGGCAATCCGAATGCAGCACAACTCAGAGAAAAGTTTTTATTTGAACACACCCACAGCGAAGATGAAGTAAGGTTTTTCGTTAAGGGGCAAGGCTTATTTTGTCTGCATATAGCGGATAAAGTTTATCAGGTACTGTGTCAACAAGGTGACTTGATCTCTGTGCCCGCCAACACTGCACACTGGTTTGATATGGGCAGTGACCCTGAGTTTACTGCCATTCGCTTTTTCAACAATGAAGCGGGATGGATCGCACAAAGCACAGAATCTAACATTGCCAAGCACTTTCCCACCTTAGATTAACAGTCTTAAAAAAGGCGACTCATGGTCGCCTTTTTGCTATTAAAGTTTTAGATTTTTATTTAAGAAAGTCAGCACTGTGTCGTAATATTCTTGACGATGCTGGGCTTTATAAAATCCATGCCCTTCACTTTCTAACAACATGTATTCGTAGGGATGATCTGCCTCTTTCAATGCTTCTATCAAAGATTCAGCTTGTTCGATTGGCGCTCGTCTATCCTCACCACCATGCACAATCAATACCTTGGCCTTGAGCTTATCGGCATTGTAGCTAGGTGAAAACGCTTTATGTACCTTAGGATCGCTGCCAAGCACTTGCGTCAAATAAGTGCGTCCCGTTTCATGCTCTGAAATATCACCTTCTTCAAACATCAGTGGTAGGTCATATACGCCAACAACACCTATCGCACATTTAAATAACTCTGGTGCCAAAATAGAGCTTTGTAACGCAGAATAACCACCAAAGCTGGCGCCCATAATACACATATTCTCTGGATTGACGTAGCCTTGTTCAACGACGTACTTAGTTCCATCGATGATATCAAACTGAATTTCGCGACCCCATTTTTGATGTCCGGCTCGTTCAAACGATTTACCATAGCCACCCGAGCCTCTAAAGTTTACCGTCAATACGGCTATGCCTCGGCTGGCCAGCAGTTGTGTATCCGCGTTAAAGCCCCAAAAATCACGCGGACCATGTGGACCACCGTGAGGCATCACCACGAGCGGTAAATTTTTCGCAGCTTTACCCTTTGGCGAGGTTAAATAGCCATGAATTGTCATACCATCACGAGCCTTGAATGCAATTGGTTTCGTTGCTGACATCTCTTGCGGTTTGATCCACCCTCGCTCTGAGAATAGGAACTTTAGACTTTTCTCTTTCTCACTATACAAATAGTATTGTCCCGGATCGGTATCACTGTATGCATACACCACACTGTGTTTGCCATCTCTACTAGAGCTGAAGATATGCACTTGTGAATTCGGTAAAGCGGCCAATAACGACTTGAGTTTAATACTGCTTTTTGAATCACCATCAATAAACGCGTAGCTGGGATACCCAGCTTCTAGCTCAACGGCGTAAACCTCTTTACTAGTAGGGTCGACCCAAACAGAGGTTGGCGATACCACATCATCTTGAAATATTAAGCTGGTTTTGCCTGTCGCTAAATCAAGTTTATACAAGCCTTCTGGTTGACCATTTTCGCTAGCGCTAAGAAATACGTCTTTTCCTGACGCACTAAACGCTACAGGTATAATGTTACGTAACGCGTTGTTTTTAAGTTTTAAAGGTTGCCACTCTCCGCCCTCTGGAGCGCGTACAAAGAATTCAAAGTCCACGTAGTTTTCAGTAGAAGAGACAACTCGTACATTGCCCTGTCTATCCGTTAAAAACCAGCCGCTTTTATGTGGTGAACCTGCAACTCGCTTTCTATATCCAGTATTAACATTCACCTCATAGACAACGGTTTTTGGTTCTTTAACATTATTCCATGGGCGGGTCACAATCAGGATGTGATCCTCATCATGCTCCAAAGGGTCTAGAATAAAAGAAGTTCCGTACAAAGGAGTAGCCTTACGCACCGCCGATCCGGTTTGCATTTCTCCTTTGTAGCCAACAAGATAGCGTTTTCTACTACCATCAGCGTTCATCGCGAATAGCTCACCATAGTATTTAGGAAAAGACTGCCACCCCCTGAGATACTGCTTTTCCATAACTAAACGATCATCGCCAGACCATTCATAGCGGCCCACTTGCGCATTTTCACTAAAGTTGACGCCGCTGATAATTTTGCTCTTTTTAATATCCAATACATACAGATTATTCTTGCCGTCTACTTTTGAGATAAAAGCCAAATATTTTCCATCAGGTGATATTTTTACATTCCGGTAGGCAAAGTCTTTACTGAAGTGCTCAATGGGGATAACCGGTGATGCTTGTGCCACACTTAGCCCACTCCAGATCATTAAGCACAAACACAGTTTAAAAATTTTATTCATGTCATCCCTTTCAGTAATTGTTAATTTTTGGTGATTGTACCTTTATTTGAAAATACCAGCCAGCACATCTTGCTGCGAATATACCCCACTATTTAACACCCAACCTGTTACAAGATTGGCAGGCGTCACATCAAACGCGGGGTTGTACACCTTCGCTTTACTCGGTGCCCACTGACACGCACCAAAACTGCCACTTACGCCGATAACTTCTTGCGAGTCTCGTTGCTCAATTGGAATGGCTTCGCCATGTGGGCAAGTCCTATCTAAGGTTGTCTCGGGCGCAACTACATAAAATGGGATCTGATGATATTTTGCTAACACCGCCAAGTTATAGGTTCCCACTTTATTGGCAAAATCACCGTTGGCTGCGATGCGGTCTGCGCCAACAAAAATCTTGTTTACTTGTCTAGCGCGCATCAAGCTGGCCGCCATGTTGTCGCAAATCAGTGTGTAAGGTATCTCCCATTGCGCCAGCTCATACGCAGTCAATCGGCCTCCTTGTAATAAAGGTCGAGTCTCATCAACCCAGACGTGAATGTGCTTTTGCTGTTGATGTGCCTTGTAGATCGCCCCCAAAGCGGTGCCAATTCCCGCGGTGGCAAGCGCTCCGGTGTTACAATGGGTGAGAATATTATCTCCTGGATTCACCAAATCGGCCCCAAGGGTTGCCATCGCCTCACACAGCGCCACGTCCTCATTGAATAACTGCTCTGCCATACCAACGAGTGCACTTACATAGTCTTCTTGCACTAACGCGATACGCATTTTAGCCATGCAATACATCAGATTAACCGCGGTCGGTCGGGTCGCTTCTAAGTCATCAATAGCCTTGGCTAAGCATTCTTTGCTATCGCCCTGCTCGGCTAAATGCGCCACCAATAAAGTCGCCGCCAAGCCAATTAACGGTGCGCCGCGCACTTTAAGAGACAAAATAAGTGATTGCATTTGCTTAACACTGGTACAAACGTGCCAATGCTCTTGATGTGGAAGCAAGTATTGATCTAACACCGATAACTCGTTGTTTGTGTATTTTAAACTGCGCGCAAGTAAGGTCTGCATAACTATTCTCGGACAAAACAAGTGTGACTATTTTACGCTTTTAGATTGAGAAGTATAGACATCTAAACAGATAAAAGCATAGAATGCTGGAAGTGTATTTCTATTAAAGGCCGCATATCATGGTTGACTACACCGCTTTCGATAGCGCTCAGGCACTTGAATATGTAAAAAACCAGACCAACTTTTTCGCACCAGAGGCTGAACTTACATGTTACGAGTTTGGTGATGGCAACCTGAATCTCGTATTCAGAGTTCACGATGAGCAGAGCAATAGCGTGATCTTAAAGCAAGCACTGCCATATGCGCGCTGTGTTGGCGAATCATGGCCACTGACGTTAGAGCGTGCTCGTATTGAAGCCAGCGTGCTTGTCAGGCATGGCGAAGTATGTCCGCAAACTACAGTCAAAGTGCTACATCGAAATGATGCACTCGCTATCACTGTGCTAGAAGATTTAGGACACATGCAAATTTTGCGTGCACAGCTATGTGAAGGCCACACCTATACAAATTTGGCCACTGATGTTGCCGATTACTTAGCAAAGACTAGTTTTTATCACAGTGACTTCTATCTGCCCCCAGCACAAAAGAAGGCCCTAGTGACAGAGTTCACAAACCCTGAGCTTTGTGCAATTACGGAAGATTTGTTTTTTGACGATCCCTATCGCTACAGCGAACGCAACAACTATCCAGATGAGCTACAACCGCAAGTCACTGCGTTACAAAACAATCAGGCTGTGAAACTGGCCGTAGCTGAACTTAAAGCCAAGTTTCTCAGCTGTGCACAAAGTTTGCTCCATGGAGATGTGCACACTGGCAGTATTTTTGTCGATCAAACCAACACCAAGCTGATTGACCCTGAGTTCGGTTTTTTTGGGCCCATTGGGTTTGACTTGGGTTCATTTATTGGCAACCTGCTGCTCAATTATTGTGCTCAGCACAAACGAATTACAGAGTTACCAAAGCGAAGAGATCTTCATGCATATCTGCTAAACACCATCCAAACCTGTGTTGCCCAGTTTGAGCAGACTTGGTTGCACCTTGCAAAAACTCAAAGCCAAGATCTATCATTGCAAGCCGAAGGCTACGCAGAACGCTTTATCAATCAGGTGTTACGCGATGCCTATGGTTTTTGCGGTACGGAATTGATCCGCCGTACCATAGGTTTGGCACATGTTGCTGATATTGAGGATATTGAAAATCCAGTTGCGAGACTGGAGGTGCAAAAACAAGCACTCTTGTTGGGTGAACAATTAATCTTACAAGCGCCACATTGCAACACCAAGGAGGACTTGTCGCAGCTATTGATTAGCTTATTGTTATAAGCTTCAAACTCTGTGTAAAAAAGCAGCCCGAAGGCTGCTTTTTAATTGTTCGTGCCGAGCTGTGTCAGTGTACGCTCAATATATCGGTTAATTTGTTCTTCCAAAACATACAGTGGAATTGAGCCGTGGCGTAGCACCTGGTAATGAAACTCTCTCAAATCGAAGTGCTCACCTAGCTTTTGCTCGGCATCTGCACGTAATCGTTTAATCGTCAGCTCACCAATTTTGTATGATAAAGCCTGAGCTGGCCAAGAAATGTAGCGGTCAGTTTCGGTTTTCACATTGTGCAAAGACAGCGCGGTGTTATCACGCATAAAGTTCATTGCCTTTTCACGGCTCCAACCGTACATGTGCATACCTGTATCAACAACCAAACGCGCAGCACGCCACATTTCATAGGTCAAACGGCCAAAGTTACTGTATGGGTCTTGATAAAACCCAACCTCTAACCCTAGGTACTCTGAGTAAAGTCCCCATCCCTCACCGAATGCAGAAATATATTCATTGCGTCGATATCTCGGTAAATGGTCCATTTCTTCATTTAAAGCAATTTGCAAATGATGACCGGGTACAGCCTCATGTAGCGTAAGCGCTTCGAGCACGTACAATGGACGCTTATCTAGGGCATAAGTATTTACCCAATAATAACCCGCTTCTAAATCGTTGCTGGCTGGGTAATAGCGCCCAGTTGTGTATTTTGGTGCAATACTCGCAGGTACCGGAGCGACGCCATACGGGCGTCTTGGTAAGGTGTGGAAGAGCTTAGGTAATTGGGCATCAATACGCTTTGAGATAAAGGTTGCTTCTTTTAACAACTGCTCTGGTGTGGTGGCATAAAACTGGGGATCCGTTCTAAGAAACTGTGTAAATTCGGCGAACGTACCTTTAAAACCGACTTCTTTAATGATCGCTTCCATTTCGCCGCGAATTCTAGCTACTTCTTGCAAACCAAGTTGGTGGATCTGCTCTACAGTCATATCTGTTGTGGTGTAATGTGCAGCACGGTTCTCATAGTACGCTTGACCGTCTGGTAAATCTTTAACCGCAATGGTATCGCGTGCAGCAGGGAGGTACTGTTCGGTGAAAAACTTAAGATAGCTTTGGTAGGCAGGCATTACCTTCTCTTTTATCACAGTCTTAGCTCTGGCTTGTAGCTTGGCAAATTGTGTTTCAGAGAGCCTGGCACTATTTGTTTTAAAAGGTGAATAAAATGCCGACTGAGTCACATCATCAAAAATAAACCCACTAATTGAGCTTTCATAGCCTTGAAGAACCACTTTGGGTAATACACGTCCCGTTGCTATGCCCTTTCGCATCCAGGCTATGTTTTGTTCAAAAAAGCGTGGAATATCATCCAACCGAGACAAATACAATTCGAAGCCACTGGCATGACTAAAATCATTTGATCCAATTGCCTCTATGGCAACTCTAGAATGGAAGCCACCTTCTGAGGTCAGCGGCATATAGTGCTTTTTAAAGCGATACTCATCGACTTTATTTTGTATTTGTGCGCGTAAAATCGTCAGGTTGATCTGATTCTCGTCGTTGAGCTGTGATTCAGGTATGTTGTCTAAGCGTGACAAAAACGCCTGACGGCGACGATACTGATCCGCTAAAGCATCCTCGCTCAAATTAGGTAGATAATAAGCCATATCCAATGATTGATTTTTATACGGCTCTATTTGCTTGGTATATAATTCCACCTCTTGTGCAAGCTTTGTAAATTCACTATCCGCAGATTTTGGTGTGAGTTTACAACCAACTAACAAAGCACTTAGCAATACTGAGCTTAACAATAACGCAAAGTTTTTAACCACTTTCTTTTCCTACTCTGGGGCATTTCTAACGACTCTAACCGAGCCTATACACTCACTGCAAATAAAAGAGTTCAATCCCTTAAATTGCAATATGGAGAAATAGCAGGCAAACTAAGAAAAATTGCTGATAAAAAAATCAAACAGTCGCATAATTTTAACTTTTCTATTTCAAATATGCGCTTTTTGCTTTTTAATACCCGTTGCACCCAGTGCTTTGATTAGTATTATAGCGGTGAGACATAACCCAGCCTGATAGGGGGTAGTCGTTCAACTCAACAGATAGTTCTATTATTGCGGTAAATGAAATGATATTCCATGACTCCATGGCTAATGCACAAGAAAAGATGACACAGGTTTGCCTGTTTTTAGAGCAGTATCATTTGCCACCTACGCCTATGAACTATCACGTCGCATACACCTATATCAGTAAGTGTGATACAGCACTCAATAAAGCGCTTGACGATGCAATCAACAGCAAGAAAACCATAGATAGCATTTATATCGAAAACTTGTACTTTGAATACTTAAACCCAGGCCACAAAACCGAAACCGAGTTATTACAAAGTGTCGATGGTATTCTCACCAACCTATCAAAAACAACACACGAGTCACATAAACAAATTTCCAGTTTTGCGCAATCTATCAGTACCTGTATACAAACCCTCGATGAAGGTAATGTTGCAAAGAGTCGCAAAGCGATAGTACAACTCAGCCAGACCACAGAAGATCTACTGCAACAACATCAAGTGTTTAAAGCACAGATGAAAAAAGCCCGTTTAATGTACGTAAAATCTCAACAACAGCTACAGCAACTGCGTAGGCAGCATATTATTGACCCTCAAACAGGGCTTTATAAGCGTCACTATTTAAACCAGCAAACGCAAGCTTGGATGGCAAAAGACAAATCAATTTGTGCGATTGCCATTCAAATCACAAACCTTGATGACTTTACTCAGCAATACGGGGACCTTGTTGGCGATGTGGTCCTAAATCGAGTCGCCAAAAAAGTACAAAAATATGTGTTTGAAAGTGGACTGCCCGGACGTACCCGCAAACAGGAATTTACCGTTCTATTGGCCGATATTGAGCCAAGTACGGCTAATGTGATCGCTGAAAAAATCAAAAAAGGAGTCGACAGACTCAAGTTTGTCAGCACAAAAGGCAATAAAGAGTTGCCAAAGATTGAGCTTGCGTTGGGTATAACCAAACGATATCAAGAGCAAAATTTCGACGAACTAGCACACAAAGCGCATTTAGCGGCACACAAAGCACATCTTTGTGGACAAACAAGCTTCATTGCCCCTTAATCCAAGCATCATCACGATTTTGTTGGATAAATCAGCCAAATTCTACTGCGTATAAATTGCACCTGAGTCACGCAATCAAGTACACTAGGGCATAACTTTGCTTAACCGCCCATTCAGAGATGCACCATGAAAGAGTCGCAACAAAACACCACAGATTTCGGTTATAAAACGGTCGCCCGAGAAGAAAAAGCTTCAATGGTGGCGGATGTATTTCATTCCGTAGCTGCCAAGTACGACATTATGAATGACCTGATGTCGTTCGGCATTCATCGCCTGTGGAAACGTCAAGCCATCGCTTGTTCTGGCGTTCGAAAAGGGCATACAGTATTAGATCTTGCCGGTGGTACGGGTGATTTAACCGCTAAGTTTAGCCAACTTGTGGGAGATACCGGCCGCGTAATTCTGGGTGATATTAATGACTCCATGCTAAAAGTTGGCCGCGATAAATTGCGTGATCTTGGGCTGGTAAGCAACATCGAATATGTACAAATGAACGCGGAAGCTTTGCCTTTTCCAGATAATAGCATTGACGTAATCACCATTGCATTTGGACTACGTAACGTCACTGATAAAGACGCCGCGCTCAGGTCAATGTATCGCATATTGAAACCAGGCGGTCGCTTACTGATACTAGAGTTCTCAAAAACTGACAGTGAAGCCCTGTCAAAGATCTATGATTTCTACTCATTTAACCTACTACCGACTATGGGCAAATTGGTAGCCAACGATAGTGAATCATACCGCTATCTAGCGGAGTCAATCCGTATGCACCCAGATCAAGAAACGTTGAAAGGCATGATGGAAACAGCAGGCTTTGAACAAACCAGCTATCAGAATATGACCGGCGGTATTGTAGCACTTCATCGCGGTTTTAAATACTAGAGGGTGGCATGATCAACACGCTGTTGACGGCGACTGCCGAACACATACTCAACACCATTTTGAGTTTGGAGCCTAGCGTGCAGGCTTCACTGAGCAAGGTACAGCATCAGGTGTTGGCTGTTGAAGTTCGTGACTGGCAACAAACCATTGCAGTCACCTTCACAGGTCACAGCTTTATGGTGTTTAACAATTACCAAGAGCACATTGACTGCCACATCAGCGCCAGTATTGACACGTTGTCACAACTGAAAGACCCAAGCCAGCTCACCCGTTTGATAAGACAGGGTGAACTTGATCTAGAAGGCAATTTGCACTTAGCTCAAGCTTATAGCCAAATATTCAGTGAACTCGACATCGACTGGGCAGAGCACTTGTCAAAATATGTAGGGGACGGACCTGCACAGCTATTGGTGCAACAGCTACGCCAAGCAAAACAGCGCACTAAACAACTAGATGGGGTACTTAAAACGACCACCGCTGGGCTATTTCAAGATGAGCTGAAAGTCGCCATTCACCCGCTGGAAATGGCACAATTTAAAGCACATACCCGCGAACTCAAACAACATGCTGCTGTGCTTGAGCAGCGTATTAACCAACTGCTAGCTCGCTAAGGAAACCAGTTTGGCCATCGCTCGTTTATACCAAATCACACATACATTACTCAGCTACGGGCTTGATGACTTTATCCCAGAGAATAAACGTCCGTGGTTTGCCCGTATCGCACGAGGCAGTTTGTTTTGGATCCGTAATAAACATCAAGATAAAAGTATTGGCGAGCGACTGAGACTTGCATTGCAGACCCTTGGCCCAGTGTGGGTTAAATTTGGACAGATGCTGTCAACCCGCCGAGATCTGTTACCGCTTGATGTGGCTGAAGAGTTGGCGCTGTTACAAGATAAGGTCGCACCGTTCGACGGAGCCCAAGCACAACGACTGATAGAACAAGCATTGCAACTAGGTGACATCAGTGAGCAGTTTTCTCAGTTCGAACAAATACCACTTGCCTCAGCCTCAATCGCGCAAGTTCATACCGCCACACTGCTGGATAATGAACAAGAAAAAGAAGTGGTAATTAAAGTCATACGACCTGGGATTGAACAACAAATTCAAGCCGATTTAGCCTTGATGGCACAATTTGCCCGCTTACTGGTGAAGCTGTTTAAACCCAGCCGACGCTTACGCCCTGTTGAAGTGGTAAAAGAATACAAAAAAACCCTGCTTGATGAACTAGATCTCATGCGTGAGGCCGCCAATGCGATTCAGCTCAAACGCAATTTCACTGACTCTGAATCCTTATATATTCCAGAAGTTTACAGCGACCATTCACGTACCAATGTACTCGTGATGGAACGCATTTATGGGATACCTGTGTCTGACACAGAAGCCTTGTTAAAGCAAGGCACTAACATGAAGTTATTGGCCGAGCGTGGTGTAGAAGTATTCTTTACGCAAGTGTTCAGAGACAGCTTTTTCCATGCGGACATGCACCCTGGAAATATTTTTGTATCTCGTAATAATCCGCACAACCCTCAATATATCGGTATCGACTGCGGCATTGTAGGTACACTCAATAAAGATGACAAGCGCTACCTTGCTGAGAACTTTATTGCCTTTTTTAATCGTGATTACCGCCAAGTGGCACAGCTACATGTGGACTCTGGTTGGGTGCCACCTGACACCTGCGTTGAAGAGTTTGAGTTTGCCATCCGCACAGTGTGTGAACCCATTTTTAACAAGCCACTTGCCGAAATTTCATTTGGTCATGTGTTGGTGAACCTGTTTAACACAGCTCGGCGTTTTAACATGGAAGTGCAACCACAGCTGGTATTGTTGCAAAAAACCTTGTTGTATGTTGAAGGCCTAGGCCGCCAGCTCTACCCACAATTAGATTTATGGCAAACAGCTAAGCCCTTTTTAGAACACTGGGTTAAAGAGCAGGTAGGGCCATTATCTGTACTTAAGAAAATGTACGCTAATCTCCCTTTTTGGGCTGAAAAAATGCCTGAAATACCTGATTTGATTTATCACAACCTTAAACAAAACAATCGTCAATTAAACACGCCTACAACAAAAGATAACAGCAAATCAATACTGCTAGGTATGTTGGCATGCACCTTACTCATTTGTGCCAGCCTGACCTATCTCGCTGAGGATTGGTTGCTAAGCGGACTCACTCTATCCTCAAGCTTTGCCTTATTTGTCGGCGCATGGCGCAAAATAGGGTGATATTTTACACACTGGGCGTATAATCACTAATCATTCAACTTATCTACTATAAATGGAGTCATCATGGGTTTAGGTGGGATCAGTATTTGGCAGCTATTAATAATCCTAGCCATCATTGTTCTACTGTTTGGAACAAAGAAATTGCGTGGTATTGGCAGTGACTTAGGTGGTGCCGTGAAAGGTTTTAAGAAGGCAATGTCTGACGAAGATAAGTCAGCAGCCCAGTTAACCGAGCAAAAGAAGCAAGACGCGAATAGCCCAGCTGAACAAGATAAGAAAGATAAGGCGTAACAAATGGGCATGTGGGAGCTTGTGGTCGTACTGGTCGTCGGCCTAATTGTTTTAGGTCCTGAGCGCCTGCCCGTCGCCATTCGCACTGTCAGTCGTTGGATCAACACCATAAAATCGGTTGCTAACTCGGTGAAGGCCGAGGTCAATGAAGAGTTACGTGTACATGAGTTGCACAACAACTTAAAAAAGGCCGAGCAACAAAATATGCAGGATTTACCCGACGACGTAAAACACTCTGTCGATGAGTTAAAAAAAGCGGCCGAGTCAGTGAAACACAGCTACAAAAATGTATCTGAACCGTCAAACAAAACCGATTAACGTGCAAGAAGTAAAAGAGTAACCAATGTCACAAGCCCATCAAAGCGGTTTTATTAGCCATTTAATTGAGCTTAGAAACCGTGTCATGAAAGCGCTGTTGAGTATTTTACTCATCTTTATCGCTTTAGTGTATTTTGCCAACGACATTTATAGCTTTGTTGCCTCACCTTTGGTGTCTAGCTTACCCGAAAACAGCACGATGATCGCAACAGATGTCACCGCACCGTTTTTTGCGCCTTTTAAGCTAACACTCTTTGTTGCATTATTTGCTGCAATCCCCATGATTTTGCATCAGGTCTGGAGTTTTATTGCGCCTGGCCTATACCAACATGAAAAGCGAATGCTCATCCCTGTTTTGTTCTCCAGCATTGTACTGTTTTATGCTGGTATCGCTTTTTGCTACTTCGTAGTACTACCAATTGTATTGGGGTTTTTCACCAGTGTAGGGCCAGATATGATGACCCTGTCACCGGATATAAGCAGTTACCTCAGCTTTGCTCTCAAACTATTTTTTGCATTCGGCGTTGCCTTTGAGATACCGGTTGCCATTATGTTGTTGTGTTGGAGTGGTGCAACATCTACACAAAGCTTGAAAGAAAAGCGCCCTTATATGGTCGTGGGTGCATTTGTTGTGGCTATGTTTCTCACCCCGCCGGACGTGTTATCACAAACCTTATTGGCCATCCCTATGCTAATGTTATTTGAACTAGGGTTACTCTTAGCCAAGTTGTATACCAAAGCGCCAAGTGAAAAAGAAGCGAATGAGTGATAAGCCAATGGAACACATACTGGTGAACTAATAGATGACGATACAATACACCGATGCGGGCGTGAACTTAACCAGTCATCAGTTCGAACAAGATTGTGACGACATCGTTGCACGCGCAAAGCTCGCTGGCGTGACCGATATGTTACTCATAGGAGCTGATGTTGCACAGTCAAAACAAAGCCTAGAACTTGCCAAGCGTTATGGGTTTGTCAGTACGGCAGGTGTCCACCCTCATGACGCCAAAAGCGTTGGTGATGATTACTTACAACAATTAAGTACACTACTCTGTGAGCCCGAGGTTGTTGCCGTTGGGGAATGCGGACTTGATTTCAACCGCGATTTCTCTCCTCGTCCACAGCAACAAGCTGTTTTGAATGAACAACTTAACCTGGCACAGCAATTAAACAAACCTGTGTATCTACACGAACGAGATGCCTTCAGTGCCATGCAAGCACAACTTGAACGTGTTACCGTAAAAGGCGTATTACACTGTTTCACCGGAGATGCCCAAGCGCTCTCTTTTTACCTTAATTATGGTTTGATGATTGGTGTAACAGGCTGGGTGTGTGATGAGCGCCGAGGTGCGCAACTACAAGCTTTGGTACCGCATATCCCAGATGATCGCTTGCTAGTTGAAACAGATGCTCCTTATCTAATTCCTCGAACATTACAACCTAAGCCTAAATCAAGGCGTAATGAACCTGCATTTATTAGTGCTGTTGTACAACACATCGCACAGCTAAGAGGACAGAGCGCAGCACATGTCGCCGCCTGTAGTCAGGCTAACTTTGCACGTTTGTTTGCAATCGAGGATAAGTTGCCATGATCCGCTTTATTACTCTGCTATTTTGCCTGTTTATAACCTTATCAGGCACTGCGTTTGAAGTACCTGAGAACTTTAATAAACATCTCTCATTACCATTTGCGTACACACAAAACGACAGTGAAAATCTAGCAGAGTTACAACAAAGCACACCATTATGGCAGCCCGTTCCCAGTGGCTTTTTACAGTTAAGCCACACCATGCAAACTATCTGGCTTAGAGTTCCCCTAAGTAACACTTCAGATTTGGAACTCCCTCTGTTACTGAGCATCCATAACAATCAGCTGGATGAGGTAAGTGCATTTGTACCACAACAAAACCGCTCGATTTTAGTGCCTGCATCACCTAATCAATTTGCTAACGAGCAGCGCCCTATCTTACACGAGGCCCAACTTGTGCCTTTGAAAATACCGCCCCAGCAGCATACTGTGATATACATACGCATTAAAAACAGTGAGCAAACGTATTTACCGCTGAGCCTGTGGCATCCGATTGAATACCTAAAATACACCAGTAAGTTCAATTTGCTATACGGCATTTTGGCGGGTTTGATACTCGCCATGGTACTCACCAATGCAGCGATGTACTCGTTTACCCGCAAGCGCTACTTCTTGTATGGCGGGTTAACCATTGCCGCGATTTGGTTGCTCAACGTACACTTGTATGGATTTAGTCATCGTTATATTTATGGCCAGTGGCTCTGGCTACAACAATATGGCCAGACTTTATTTATGTTGCTGTCCACTTGGCTTTTTATCCCGTTGTTAAAAACCACGCTCGTGCCTAAATCTGCTGTACGACTCCAGCGAGCACTGAATATTTTGTTTCAACTGAGCATCATCATCGCAGCCGGATTATCGTTCTTCCCGCACCGTATTGCTTTACCCATTGCATTTGCTTACTGTTTTGCATTGGCAATCACCTATATTTGGATAGCAGTCTCAGCTTGGCAACGTGATGCCTTCTCTCACAAAACCCATTTGTTACTGTTCTTTTTGCTATTCATGGTATTGAGCTACCAATGTGCCTTCGAGCTCAGCCTACTTTCTGGTGCCGTACTCGATAGGCCATTAACCTATGTCTGTTACCTGCTTATCAGCCTTGCTATCAGCTACGCACTGGCCAGACGTTATATCCAAGACCGTGATGATAAAATCAAGCAACAACAAGAGCGGCTGGCACAAACTCGAGCAGAAGATGCTTTGCTAAAAGAGCGAATTCACCTTCAAGCACAAGCTCAAGAAGCATTGGAGAGCAGTATAGATGAACGTACCTTCGAACTTGAAGTCACCTTACGAGAGCTCGAAGAGAAAAATCGCGAGTTAGAAAAGCTGAATATGGAAGATGCCCTGACTAAAGTCAAAAACCGTCGCTACTTTGACAAACGAGTTTTGATGGAGGTGAGACGTTCCCGCCGTGAACAAACCACCCTCAGTGTAGTGATGCTGGATATTGACCATTTCAAACAAATCAACGACAACTATGGTCACGTAGTCGGCGATCAGGCTATTTGTGCGGTGGCAAAAATGATAGAGCAACATCTCAAGCGCCCCTCTGATGATGTATTCAGATATGGTGGCGAGGAGTTTGTGTTGCTGCTACCTAATACTCAAGAGCAAGGAGCCGTAGCGCTTGCTGAAGAGATCCGTAAAAGTTTGAGCCAAGCTCAATTTGATTTTGGCACCGCTCAACTGACCATGACACTCAGTGCGGGCATCTACTGCGCTATTGCCAACGATAGTAAAAACCCAACCATCTTTACCGATTTAGCCGATAAAGCCTTGTATCAAGCGAAACAACAAGGGCGAAATCGGGTAATTGCCTATAAATAATTTAGGAGAACATTGTGGCTCAATCTGGATTAGATTTATTCCCTTACACGCGAATGCGCCGAATGCGTCGCGACGACTTTTCAAGACGCCTGATGAGTGAAAACCAACTCACTGTCAACGACCTTATTTTCCCCGTTTTTGTGTTAGAAGGTAAAAATCGACGTGAAGCCATTGAGTCAATGCCTGGTATTGAACGTTTATCAATTGACTTGTTACTTGAAGAAGCCGCACAACTTGTGGCCTTGGGCGTGCCTGCAATAGCCATATTTCCTGTTACCCCTGCCGACAAAAAGTCTCTAGAGGCTGAAGAGGCGTATAATCCTGAGGGACTTGCACAGCGTACCGTTAGAGCGCTAAAAGAAGCGCATCCGCAGTTAGGGGTCATCACCGATGTGGCACTCGACCCATTTACCATACATGGACAGGACGGCATTATTGATGAAGCAGGCTATGTGATCAACGACGTAACAACTGAAGTTTTAATCAAGCAAGCTCTGTCTCATGCCGAAGCCGGTGCCGATGTTGTCGCGCCTTCAGATATGATGGATGGCCGTATTGGCGCCATTCGTGAGGCGCTTGAAGCAGAGGGCCATATTCATACGCGCATTATGGCTTATTCGGCCAAATATGCATCTAGCTATTATGGCCCGTTTAGAGATGCTGTAGGCTCAGCTGGTAACTTAAAAGGTGCTGATAAAAAGACTTATCAAATGGACCCAGCTAACTCCGATGAAGCATTGAGGGAAGTTGCCCTAGACCTGCAAGAAGGTGCAGATATGGTGATGGTTAAACCTGGGATGCCTTATCTTGACATCGTACGCCGCGTAAAAGATGAGTTTCAAGTTCCGACTTTTGCCTACCAGGTTAGTGGCGAGTATGCCATGCACCGCGCAGCTATTGATAATGGCTGGCTTGCGGAAAAGCCGTGCATCATGGAGTCATTGTTAGCATTTAAGCGTGCGGGAGCCGATGGTATTCTGACTTACTTTGCTAAACAGGCTGCTATCTGGCTTAATGAGAAGTCATAGTAAACGACTTAATTTACAGTGATAAAAAAAATGCGCCCTAAGGCGCATTTTTTATTTGCTTGCTAAAAGCTGTTCAGCTCTGCTGAAGTCTGAATCGCTCAGGTCCCAGCAATAAAATGACTTCATTACACCCGCTTTAATTTGAATTTGTACAACCGTCAGTAGATACGCCCGCTTGCGTTTGATGCTAATAATATCTTCACTATGAATATAATGCGTTCCAAACCCGAAAGAGTAACTCACGCCCGCTTTATCGATGTGTACAAAACGTTTGTCACTCAATGCTAGTATCAGTGAAACGAGACTTGCACCCAATAATCCATAACACAGTACGGATAGAGTGATTGTCCCAGCAACCGGTATAGAAGAAAGGGTAAAAAGGCCTAGAGATAGCACCAAGAACACGCCATACAACCGCCAATTCACTGCCAAGTCCACCGTTCTCACTACAAGCCTCCATATCACACAGCGTTTATTTAAGTTAACTATTAATATGGGAGCAATAATAACAGCTGATGTACCCAAATCAATACGTGGAATATGAATTTTTCATGCTTTTTTATTAGGCATAAAAAAACCGCTTGAGAATCAAGCGGTTTTTAAATTTTTAAAAGTGGTTAAGAATTACTTAGCCGCTTTTTTCTCTTTTTCTGCAGCAATTACAGTGTCAGCAACGTTTTGCGGACATGGTGCGTAGTGTGAGAACTCCATAGAGAACTGACCACGACCTGAAGTAATTGTACGTAGGTGGCCGATGTAACCGAACATTTCAGAAAGTGGTACATCACCCTTGATGCGAACGCCAGTTAGGCCAGCTTCTTGGTCTTTGATCATACCACGACGACGGTTAAGGTCACCGATTACGTCACCCACGTTGTCTTCTGGCGTGAACACGTCAACTTTCATGATTGGCTCAAGAAGTTGTGCACCCGCTTTAGGGATAGACTGACGGAATGCGCCTTTCGCTGCGATTTCGAATGCGATTGCTGATGAGTCAACTGCGTGGAAACCACCGTCGAATAGCTCAACTTCAACGTCTAATACAGGGAAGCCAGCTAGAACACCTTCTTCCATCATTGACTTGAAGCCTTTCTCAACTGCAGGCCAGAATTCTTTAGGTACGTTACCACCAACAACAGTTGAAGAGAACGTGAAGCCTGAACCAACTTCGCCTGGCTTGATGCGGTAGTCAATCTTACCGAACTGACCAGAACCACCTGATTGCTTCTTGTGCGTGTAGCTATCTTCAACTTCTTGTGTGATAGTTTCACGGTATGCAACCTGAGGTTGACCAACGATTAGGTCTACGCCGTAAGTACGCTTAAGGATGTCTACCTTGATGTCTAGGTGTAATTCACCCATACCTTTAAGGATAGTTTCACCTGAATCTTCATCAGTCTCAACCTGGAATGATGGATCTTCTGCAACCATCTTACCAATTGCGATACCCATCTTCTCGTTACCGCCTTTATCTTTAGGCTGTACCGCGATAGAGATTACCGGCTCAGGGAAGATCATCGCTTCAAGTGTACATTCGTGCTTAGGATCACATAGAGTGTGACCTGTTTGAACGTTCTTCATACCCACAACCGCGATGATGTCACCCGCTTGTGCTTCAGTTAGTTCATTACGCTCGTCCGCTTGCATCTCAACCATACGGCCGATACGCTCAGTTTTACCTGTTGCAGAGTTAAGTACTGTGTCACCTTTTTTCATGCGACCAGAGTAGATACGGATGAAGGTAAGTGCACCGAAACGGTCATCCATGATCTTAAACGCAAGCGCTTTAAGTGGCTCATCAGCAGAAACTGTTGCTACTTCACCAGTAGGCTCACCAGTTTCAGGATCAGTTAGCGGCTGAGGATCAACTTCTGTTGGTGCAGGTAGGTAATCTACAACTGCGTCAAGTACTAGTTGAACACCTTTGTTCTTGAACGCTGAACCACAGAAAGTTGGGAAGAAAGCAAGGTCACGTGTACCTTTACGGATACAACGCTTGATATCTTCTAGAGAAGGTACTTCACCTTCCATGTATGCTTCCATTAGATCGTCGTCTTGCTCTACCGCAGACTCGATAAGCATCTCATGGTATTCTTCAACTTTGTCTACCATGTCTGCTGGAACGTCTTGTACTTCGTAGTTTTCAGGAAGACCTGTGTCATCCCAAACGTATGCTTTCTTTTCAAGTACGTCTACAACACCACAGAACTCGTCTTCGATACCGATTGGTAAAGTCATCACTAGTGGGTTTGCTGCAAGTACGTTTTTAACTTGACCTACTACGCGGTAAAAGTCAGCACCCATACGGTCTAGTTTGTTTACGAAGATAACACGTGCAACTTCTGATTCGTTCGCATAACGCCAGTTAGTTTCTGATTGTGGCTCAACACCACCTGAACCACAGAATACACCGATACCACCGTCAAGAACTTTTAATGAACGGTATACTTCAACTGTGAAGTCAACGTGTCCTGGAGTGTCGATAACGTTTAAACGGTGACCTTTCCACTCACACGTTACAGCAGCTGACTGGATTGTGATACCACGCTCAGCTTCTTGTTCCATGAAGTCAGTAGTAGACTCACCGTCGTGTACCTCACCAGTTTTGTGAATCTTACCTGTAAGCTTTAGGATACGCTCAGTGGTGGTAGTTTTACCCGCATCAACGTGCGCGAAAATACCAATGTTTCTGTACTTCGATAAATCTGCCATTGTTTTGCTCTATTTAAAGTAGAAAAATTATTCGGCGGGAGTATATCACCTCTTATTGCGAACATCATCCTTGATATCGCTTAAAATGCGCACAATTTGTGAAAAAGTTTTTATTCGTGGCGATAAGTAATAATAAACACAGCCACTATTAGGTTATCTAGATAAAATCAACAACGATGCTGAAAGTTGAGTAAACTCCAGCCTTTTACGCCCCGTTCACCGCAATTATGCCGCTAAAACAAGATAAATAAACCCAGAACAACCCCCAACCCTAATAAAGGAACAACCACAGTCAACATAGCAAGTGGCCAATATGCCGCCTGATGTGTTTCTTTACATATCGCTCTGACGGTTGTGACCACGTAACCATTATGGGGCAAGGTATCAATCGCACCAGAGCTTATCGCCACAACACGGTGTAATTCTGAATTGTTGACACCCAAGTCCATATAGTGCGGCGCAACCAAAGGCAATGCAATAGCCTGCCCACCTGATGCCGAGCCTGTTAATCCTGCGATCACACTGACCGCAATGGCGGCACCGAGTAATTCATTGCCGGGAATTTGCGTCATCAGGGCTACCGCTTCACCAAAAGCTGGGGTCACTTTTGCTACCGCGCCAAACCCGACGACCGCTGCGGTATTACCGATGGCCACCAATGCGCCCGTTGTCCCTAAGTTGATAGCTTGTTGTAAATTGACAAAGTGCTTAAAGTTACACACCAAGATACTCAGCACCCCACCCAATAACGCGACAATTAGTGCACTTTGTTGTAGTGCTTCGTGCAGCGTAAATGACAACGTTAACACCACAATAAGCGGAATAAGCCCCGTAACAGGGTGCGGTAAACGTCGCTTAGATTCCACAGGATCATCATCACGTGCTTCGAACACTTCTCCATTTTGCTGTGCTTTTCGGATCATGCGCATCAGTAAGAAATAGCCCAATACCGCCATAAATATGGCCACCACTAAGCTTTCTTGCCATGCAGCATAAGGTGATGTGCCCAAATACTTTATTGGGATCCAGTTTTGAATTTCTGGTGAACCTGCTGAGGTCATGGTAAAGGTCACCGAACCAAAGGCCAAAGTCGCAGGAATAAATCGTCGAGGAAGATTTGCGTCCTTAAATAAGCTCAGCGCCATCGGAAATACAGAAAACGCCACAATAAACACGCTAACACCCCCATAGGTGAGCAAAGCACAGGCCAAAACGACTGCAAGCACGGCATACTTCATGCCCAATTTAGAGACTATATAGTGAGCGATGGCATCCGCAGAGCCGGTATCTTCCATAAATTTGCCAAACAATGACCCCAGTAGAAACATAAAGAACCAAGCCTGAACAAATCCACTGAAGCCCGCCATATAACTGCTGATAAATGCAGGCTGATCCGCCACTGGAAAAACCGCTATTTGGCTGCTCAGTGCGACTAATAACGCGCACAGTGGGGCGGATATAAATAAGTTAACACCTCTGAGTGTAAGAACAATCAATAATGCTAATGCGCCAATAAGACCAACCATGCTAAGCATACAATTACCTTATAGTTATTATTTGTATTTGCGTATTTGTTATACTGTAAAATCCACTTCAGATCGAATGCTCTAGGATAAATAAACAGGGCTTTCACACCCAATCGTAACACTGTAAAAACCAAATGCTTACTTTTAAATTACATTAAGACCGTCTAAAGCCCCTCAAATAAAAATGAAAATTAATCTCAACAAGGTGTTGACACCCACCTAAATCTAATTGATAATCAATCTCAACAAGGTGAGATTGACGGCTCATCTTGTTAGGTAACTCAAATTGTTTCTCGACCCTGAAACAGACGTGTGGCGCACGCTAACAGCCATAGGTTGAGTGTGTTTGTAACAACGCCCCTTGAAGCAAACACTTTCAACCGACTCACTATTTTACTTGCTACATTGCTCATATCGGTGACGGTAGATATGACACTAAAAAGCCCCTTGTGGGCTTTTTTTATTTCTGCACTCGAAAATACCCTGACACGTAATCTAAATGAAAATTATTTTCAAAAAGACCTTGACCAAACAGTAGATCTAAATGATAATTAATATCAACAAAGACATTGTTACTTTGTTACTCTAAACTTCTTTGAAGGCCCTGAATTCGTTTGGCATACGTAAACTGCTCAGTATCGAGAACAAGCACAATACTTGTTCGTCCATACATTCACAATTTTACTTGCTACATTGCTCATATCGGTGACGGTAGATATGAAAACTAAAAAGCCCCTTGCGGGCTTTTTTTATTTTTAGGCTAAGAAAACTGGCTGTAATGAGCTGTAATCGACTATAAAATCAACACTCTGTATCATAAAAGGTACTTGAAGCGTGAATAAAAATTACTCTAATGACCCATGCTCGACGCCGCTGCAACCTTATTCTAACCCTGTTGTTGCTGGCAGGATTTACCTTTACCAGTTGGTTTAGCTTTCATATGGCCCACAATTCGCTCAGCGAGGGCATTGTGGACGATGCATTACCACTGACAAGTCACTTGATCAGCACCGATCTACAAAAACAGTTACAGGCACCAATTTATGTTGCACAAAGCATGGCACAAAATCACTTTGTCCATTTGTGGCTCAACGACAGCGACCCCAGTACCGATCAGCTATTTGTTTTTTTAGATAAAACCAGAAAGTTATTTCAAAGCCAAACCAGTTTTTTGGTCAACCATAAAACACTCACCTATTACCATTACGATGGCCGCACTCATAGGCTAGATTTAAATGCACAAGAATCGCTTTGGTACCAACAAGCTATTACATCTTCACACAGAGACTATATACTCAACGTTGATGTTACACCGCAGGATAACTTTAGAGCCATCGTATATGTGAACCATAAAATTGTACTCAATGGTGAACTACTTGGGGTCGCAGGTGTTGGCATTCAGCTCTCCGATTTACGAGCACTCATCAAACAATACCAGACCCTATATCAACGCAAAGTCTATTTCGCTGATCACCAAGGGCGGCTACTGTTCTACAATCAATCTTTGCTGCCCAACCGTACTTTACATTCTGAGTTTGGCGCGCACCAAAGCGCAATAATCGAGCAGAAAAACTATAAATTCTCAGTTAAACACAATGGCGTTGAACGCCTGATAAACAGCCGTTACATCCCAGAATTAGGCTGGTATCTGTTAGTAGAGCAAGAGTTCACAACTCAAACAAAGTTAACAGATGCGCTGATCGCCAACTTGTTACTTGGTGTGGTAATCACATTGTGCATTTTAGCAATAGCACAGTTAACCTTTAATCAATACCAATCTCGTCTGGAGGCCATCGCGCTGACTGACAAACTTTGTAATGTATTAAACCGCCAAGCTTTTGAGCCTCAGCTACAAAAGCATATCGCGCGAGCCAGAATGGGCCGAGTGCCTTTGAGCTTACTGTTGCTGGATATTGATCACTTTAAACAAGTCAATGACCGACATGGTCATTTGGCGGGTGATAGAGTGTTAAAACACTTTGCACAGCTGTGCCAGTCTGTGGCAAATCATAGTGATATCATCTGTCGTTGGGGAGGCGAAGAGTTTATGATCTTGATGCCCAATACATATTTGAGCCATGCTCAACAACTCAGTGAAAAGCTTCGAGAAAGACTGGCAGCATGTGAGTGTGAAGTACCCATTACGATAAGCGTCGGCATCGCCCAATATCAGCCTCAAGAGAGTGAGGATGAGTTTCTTAAACGTGCCGATGATGCGTTATATCGTGCCAAAAATCGCGGACGAGATAGAGTCGAGTTGGCCGCGTAACTGAGCAGCCACCCTCAACATTTAACGACGGTTTTTCCGCGCGCGAGCACGCCTTTGTTTCTTTTCTTCCTCTTTGGCAGCTTTTTTCGCCTCGGCTTCGGCCCTTAGCTGTGCCACCATCACTTCTTCTGCTTCACGCATTTGTGGTGTTTCCATTGTAATGCGGCCAATGATTGCATCGCGCAGTTCATTGATTAAGATTTCTGACATCTTGTATGTATCTATTTGATTGCCACCACGGATACAACCACGCTTTTTACCTGCAACTTCAATAAACTCCCAATCTTGTTCTGGCAGCTCGTCGAGCTTGTAACGCGATTTGAGTAACTCGGGATAAGCTTGTAGTAAATATTCAGCGGTATAACTGGCCACTTCTTCATAATCTATAGCGGTATCTCTGATGGCCCCAGTTGCCGCTAAGCGATAACCCGAGTTTTCATTTTCAACTTTTGGCCACAGCATACCCGGCGTATCGTACAACATAATGCCATCTTCCAACTTAATACGCTGTTGTGCCTTTGTGACCGCAGGCTCATTGCCTGTTTTAGCAACGATCCTACCTGCCAAAATATTGATAAGTGTTGATTTTCCAACGTTGGGGATCCCCATGATCATGGCCTTAAGTTGCTTGTCGGCCCCCACCTTGTATGGTGCTAACCTCTTACACAATTCATTTATTTTGTGTACTTCAGCTGCTTTATCGTGACCAAAGGCAATGGCTTTCACACCACTTTCTTGCTCAAAATATGCCATCCATCGTTCAGTTAACGCAGGATCGGCTAAATCGGCTTTATTTAATATTTTGATGACCGGCTTGTCACCACGAAGTGCTGATACCATGGGGTTTTCACTGCTGTAAGGAATGCGTGCGTCCAACACTTCAATAATTACATCCATCTGCGGCATGATTTCTTTAATCTCATTACGAGCTTTATTCATATGCCCAGGGAACCACTGGATGGCCATCGCTTTCTCCTACAGGTAAAAATCAAAACGCCATTTTACCTAGGTAATCACAAAATTACCTTAATCTAGGTAAAATTTTATCTTTTTGTCGTCAATAACACCGCATACCCGCTTAACTCCAGTATACTGCGCGCATCATTTTATCGGGTACATATTCATATGGCATTAAAGTCAACTATTATAAAAACACAGCTATCACTTAGTGATATGGATAGGCACGTTTATCACACCTGTTCTTTGACCCTTGCACAGCATCCATCAGAGAACGAACAGCGGTTGATGGTAAGGTTGCTTGCGTATGCGTTGCAATACCAAGAGCAACTCGAGTTTACCAAAGGCCTATGTGCCGATGATGAACCTGAAATTTGGGTTAAAAACTACAGCGACGAAATTGAGTTATGGGTTGATTTAGGTTTACCTGATGATAAACGTGTAAAGAAAGCCTGTAATCGCGCTAAACACGTTGTGTTGTACACCTATGGCGAAAACACTCAAACCTTATGGTGGCAAAAAAATCAGGCTAAGCTCAATAGTTTTGGCAATTTATCCGTTGTAAGCCTGCCTTATAGCGCAACACAACAGCTAGCAGAAATGGCAGCTCGTTCAATGTCTTTAACCATCACGGTTCAAGATAAAGAGATATGGATAAGCGACGAACAGCGCAGCGTACATCTGATACCGGAGCAATTAAAGTAGGAGTTAAAATGGCGATAAAACGTGTTGTGGTATTACACGGTTTGTACATGTCAGGCTTTGTAATGCAGCCACTGTGTTCTAGATTAACCAATCAGGGATTTGAAATACTCAATCTCAGTTACAACACACTAACGCCAAACAAAGCTTCTATCTTTACTGCCATTGATCAGTTTATTGCAGACCAACCCACAGCGTTAGTCTGCCACTCTATGGGCGGCTTGGTCGCCCGAGCCTACTTAGAGAATAACTCTCAACCTAGTCAATGTGTGGACAAAGTGATCACACTGGGCACACCACATAAAGGCAGCGCCATTGCCAAACACATGCATGATAAAGGCCTGAACATGCTGCTCAAAGATAGCATAGAGTTTTTATTAAGTGACAATCACGACTGGCCGTTTAAAGCGAAGTTGTACAGCATCGCTGGCGACTTACCCATAGGCCTAATGCCATTGCTAAAAAAGGGCAGTCGCTCAGATGGCACGGTACTGTTAGAAGAAACCAAACTCAAAGGTATGGCGGAACATAAAGTATTTCACCTAAGCCATACCAGTATGATTTACTCACGTCAGGTAACCGAGTATATCCTACAATTGCTTAATCAAGACCGTCACGCTCAACTCAACTAGTGGTCTCCACTTTGCGCAATTTTGTATGCAACCCAAGCAATTATTCCAGTGATAAGCGGAATAGGTGCTGCGATGTAGCCAAATGCATCGGAGTTAGCAAAGCTCGCTCCTGCTAGATGACCAATCAAACCTATCAAAAATGCAACTAAAGCGATGACAACCACAATGATCTCTGACTTGTGTTGTGATTTGGTTTTACCTTGCATGATTACTCTCCTTCAATAATGACCTTGTGTACTACAGGTTCATTATGCGCCTAGAGAAAGCGTAATTTTTGACCTACATCAAACCATGGCAAGCGCTGCTTTCATCTTCGCGATGGATATGTTTCAGATCAATTTTTCAACGAAATAGCTTTAGGGTAGTAAAAAGTTGGCAAGCTTTATTCCCATCGCAATACCAAATCATGAGTTTTTGATCTTTGGGTAGAAAAATCGCGTATAACCCTCATATTAAATATTATTGGAACGAAATTTCCTATTCAATTGATTTTTTCGATGAGATGCATAGATTATAGTCGATGGGAATTTAAGCGACTTTCACCCATACTAGTGAACATCAAAACAAGGAGCTTATTATGAATACAACGAACTCAATTGGTTTAGACAATCAAAAAAGCCAGTCACTGGTGACATCACTCAACACATTACTAAGTAGTTATCAGATCCAATATATGAATGCGCGTGGCTTTCACTGGAACATCAAAGGTCGTAACTTCTTTGAGCTACACCTTAAGTTTGAAGAGATTTACAACTTACTGTTGGAAAAAGTCGATGAAATTGCTGAACGCATCCTCACCATAGAAGGTAAGCCGTTACATGCTTTTTCTGACTACTTGGAAACCAGCAAGATAACCGAAGCGAAAAATATCAGTGACGGCGCTGACGCGTTAAACAACCTGTTAGCGGGTTACAAAGTCTTGATAGCCATGCAACGTGATATTTTAGAGCAAGCTGGCGATGCACAGGATGAAGGCACCGCAGCGCTGATGAGCGATTACATTAAAGAGCAAGAAAAGCTAGTCTGGATGCTTAAAGCTTATCTCAACTAAGCGCTTGATGTTGCCTTCATGCTGAGGCTGTTGGCTAACCAACTCTGCCATGTTGGCATAAAAGGTAATACTGGTTGCAGTACCTTGCCACAGCTGAGTCAAAACGTGGCGGGCAAGTACATTTGCCCCCACGTAATCTACATGCTTTAGACCACGTTGCGTCACACCAGTAAAATACTGCCTCGTATCTTCAATGCTATCAGCGGTACTCATTTCAAACTCACTCAGATCCACCACGCCATAAGTTATGCTATGAGCGGGGAATTTACCTGCATAAGCACGCAAATCATCTTGAAAGGCCAACACACCTTCTTTATTGAATGCACCCTTGAGGCTCATATAAGCATAAGGAGGCTGCATATAAACACGCCACAGACCATGAGCTAAAAACATCTAAAACACCTTACTCATTAGTAATGCTGTCAAGAAGACAGCAAGGCCAAGAAAAAAGTCATTTCCAGTGCTTTATCCTGCAAACTTTTGAAGCGTCCAGATGCTCCACCATGACCCGCATCCATATCCGTTTTGAACAGTAACAAATTATCATCGGTTTTTACTTCTCGCAATTTGGCAACCCACTTCATCGGCTCCCAGTATTGTACTTGCGAGTCATATAAACCCGTTGTCACCAAAATGTGAGGATAATCTTGTTGTGTCAAATTATCATACGGTGAATAGCTCAAAATAGTTTGATAAGCCGCTTCATCGTTTGGATTACCCCATTCGTCATATTCATTGGTAGTCAGTGGAATAGATTCATCTAGCATGGTGGTCAACACATCGAGAAATGGCACGTGACAACCCACTCCCAAATACAGTTGTGGTGCCTGATTAACTATGGCTCCCATTAACAAGCCACCAGCACTGCCACCGGATGCAAATACCTTGTTTTTATCCGCATAACCTTGCTCAACTAGGCTCTTTGTCACGTCGATAAAATCATTAAAGGTATTTTGCTTGTGCTCTTTTTTACCCTGTTCATACCAAGGACGCCCTAACATTTCAGAACCACGAATATGTGCAATCACATACACAAAGCCTCTATCGAGTAACGACAATGTTGAGCTGGCGAAGCTCGGATCGATAGTAATACCATAAGCGCCATAGCCATATTGCAACATTGGGTTAGTACCATCTTTGCGGAACTTGTCTTTGTGATAGACCAAAGAGACGGGCACTTGCGCACCATCTCTGGCTGTCACAAAAAGTCTTTTAGAGGCATAGTTGCTGGCATCAAAACCGCCCAACACTTGTTGTTGCTTACGCAGAGTTTTACGCCCAGTTTTTAAATCACAATCATACACTGTGTTTGGTGTGGTGAGGCTGGAGTAGTGAATTCTAACGGAGTTGGCGCTCGACTCAGGGTTGTACCCAATCCCCGCATAAAAACACTCGTCATCAAAGCTAAGATGATAACTCTCACCCTCATAGTTGTGTACCACAAAGCGGATCTGTCCGAGTTCTCTTTCGGTTATGACAAAGTGGCTATCAAATAACTCCATGCCTTCTATCAAAATGTGTTCGCGATGGGCGATCAGTTCCTGCCACTGCGATAAGTCTGCAATCGTTGTCTCACTTGCTTTTAACAGACGAAAGTTCTTAGCTTGATGATTGGACAAGATGTAGTAACTTCCTGCGTGTTTATCTATTCCAAACTCATGGCCCTCAGTACGCGGGAACAATCTGTTAAACTCACCCAGTGGCGCATTTGCATCTAGTACCATAACATCACTGGTTTGCGTCGCAGCAAGATGGATATAGATTTCACTTTCATCACGACTTTTGCCCAGTTCCATGTAGAACTGTCGATCTTGCTCTTCATACACTAGAGTATCATCGCTTTGTGGTGTGCCCAGCACATGGCGATAAACCTGGTAGCCCAGCAAAGTTTGCAGGTCTTTTTTTACGTAAAAAACCGTTTTGTTATCGTTTGCCCAAACTAGCTGCCCTTCGGTATTTTCCAATACATCTGCTAAATATTGATTGCTCGTCAGGTCTTTGAAACGAATTGTGTAGATGCGTCGCCCGTCTGTGTCTTCACTGTATGCTAGCAGGTCGTCATTTGGACTAACGTTTATCTCTCCAATATCATAATATTCGTAGTTACTTGCCAGTTCATTGACATCCAGCAGTAAGGTTTTATTAGAGAGCTGTTCATCTGTCGCACGAAAGTGACTGGCATATTCGTCATCCCCTTGCACATCGCTTACATACCAGTAAGCGCCATCTTTCACAGGCACCGAACTGTCATCTTTAACAATCCGCCCTTTAAGTTCTTCGAACAAGGTATCCTGCAGTGACTGATGGGCAGACATATGATGATCGGTAAAGACATTCTCTTGTTTAAGGTGGGCAATAATTTCGTCATCTTGCCTGTCGTCATCTCTCATCCAATAGTAATTATCGATACGAGTATGTCCATGATGCGTCATACTGTGTGGAATTTTTTTTGCAATGGGTGCAGACATTTTCTCAGTCACTACGCTGTTCCTATTTTCTTTTTTGTGCAGTCTAACATAACTTTTACCAGCTGGGCGGGGGAGTAAACACGTAAAAAAGGGCCAATAATTACAATTAGCCCTTGATTATATTACGGTGCTCAACTAGGCATTTGTTGGCTTTTTCGCGCTGTGACAACGCGTTTCAATGATTGAAACAAAGCGATAAAAAACGCCCTGATATCCGTCATAATAATGTACAAACAAGGCACCAACAATAAGGTGATCAAGGTTGCAAAAATAACCGCAAAGCCAAGTGACACCGCCATTGGGATCACAAACATTGCCTGTAAGCTGGTTTCAAACATGATGGGTAAAACACCAGCAAAAGTCGTAATAGAAGTTAAGGTGATCGCCCTAAAGCGCGTACAGCCTGCGCTAATCACCGCTTCTTTTAATGGCATACCTTCTTTGCGGGCCTGATTTACAAAATCAGTCATGACCAGCGAGTCATTGATTACTACACCGGCCGCCGCAATGATCCCATAGGTTGACATCATACTCAGGTCCAGCCCAAAGAATAGGTGCCCCCAAATAGCGCCTACAAGGCTGAAAGGGATCACTGACATTACTATCAAAGGTTGTGCATAGCTCTTAAGTGGTATCGCCAAGAGAATATAAACAATCAACATACCAACAATGAAAAATACAAATTGTTCATTGGCCTGAGCCTGCTGCTCTTCAACCGATCCACCCAGTTTCGTTTTTACCGAAGGGAAGGTTTTTAACAACTCAGGCAAAATGTCATCATCAATGCGTTTGGTTACAGCATTGGGCTCAACCACTTCCTCGTCAATGTTGCCGTAAACATAAACGGTGCGATAACCTTCTTCACGGCGAATATAGCTGATCCCCGGCTTTTCGATGAGTTCAACGACATCACCTAACATCACATCTTTGCCTTGTGGCGTGGTGATCACAGTATGCTTGAGCGATGAGAAGGCTTCACGTGTTAGCTTTGGATAGCGCACCATGACTCTCACCTCTTCACCGTTTCGTATGACACGCTGTGCTTCGCCACCGTAAAAGCTCGCCCCCACTTGTGACCCAATGTTTTGTAGGTTCAACCCTAAATCATAGGCAACAGGTTTAAGTATCAGTTGAATTTCCTTGCTGGCGGGGTCAATGGTCGAGCTGATATCAAACAGGCCTTTTTCATCTTGTAGCATGCGAATTAGCTGCCTGCCCGCAGCGTTCAAGGTGTCAATGTCCGAGCCATACAGCAAATAGCCAAAGTCACCATCTCCGCCAATATTAATCACCTCCTCTTCAATAAGGATCGATTTTACACCGGCTATTTCTGGCATATTCTCACGCCAACGACGGGTTAGTTCAAAGGTATTAAATGGTCTAAGTGGCTCATCCACTAAAGGCGCTAACACTCGCCCTTCAGTACGCCCCTCGTTCATAACCATGATATCTCGCACCATTTTTTGCCCGTACTCTTGCTCGACTTCTTTATCCACCGAAACAATCAGCGCTTCTAATTGACGAATGGCCGAAATCGTTTGCTCGTCCGATGCATTGTCGTTCATGGTTAGGTTTATTGCTGGGAAATCATGCGGTATTTTAGGCACAAACAGCGTACGTACCGCTCCGCTTGAGATGAGCGCAATACTCATAATGAACATGCCAACAAATGCAAAAAGTACCGTCCAACGCCACTGCACACACAGGGTTACAAATCGTTTATAAGGCCCATTCACAAAACCAAAAAAGCGCTTGTTAAAACGAACGCGCCAACTGTTTTCTGGCATTGGTTCAAATTTAGTATGGGCAATATGCGCAGGTAGGATCAGCTTTGATTCGATTAGGCTAAAGGCAAGGCACAGTAGAACAACCCCCGCAATAGACACAAAATTGGAGCTATCTGGACCACTTGAAAACATGAGTGGCACAAACACGGCCATCGTGGTTAACACCCCAAATGTTGCGGGTGTCGCTACACGTTTAGCGCCACGCACAACACTTTCAACACCTGGCCCTTTCTTTTCTATTTCGGTATAGGCACTTTCACCTATCACAATCGCGTCATCAACGACTATCCCCAGTACCATGATAAACGAGAAAAGCGACACCACATTGACGGTAATATCTAGTAAAGGCATCGTCATGATCGCGCCTAAGAAACAAATCGGCAGGCCAACCATCACCCATAACGCAAGCTTAAAGCGTAAGAAGATGGAAAGCATGATGGCCACCAAAATCGCCCCTTGAAAAAGGTTGCTCTTCATCATATCGAGACGGCCATTGAGGTAGTACGTCATGTCAACTAATGGGTCAATTTGTACCCCCGCTGGTAGTTGTTCATTTTTATGGGCAATGTAGTCTTTAACCGTCTCAGCAATGGGGATCATGTTTTGGTCTTTAGTGGCCTTGACCGCAATATAAACAGCATTGTTACCATTGAGTTTGAAGTAGCGCTCTCCCTCAGTAAACGCGTCTTTTATTACCGCAACATCTTTGAGTAACAACTTGGCGCCATTGTCGCCAATCTTCACTGGCAATTGTCGAAACTGATCGCCATTGTAAGACTGGTTTTCAACACGCACAGAAATGACTCCCGCACCGGTGCGTATTTGCCCAGCCGATAGATTGGTAGAATAACCACGAATAGCCTGTGTCACATCGTTGATGGTGAGATCGTATTGGCGCAGCATATCTGGGTCAATCTCGATAGCGATTTCATCCAATGGGACACTCACCTCAACCAAAGAGACACTACTGAGTTGTAGCAATTCATCTTCTATATTCTTAGCGATGGGTTTTAAGTCTGTCAGTGGTAAGTCGGCTGAGACCGTCATCCCAATCACGTCTTGGCGAAACTCCCGCTGACTGACCGTGAGCGGCTCCATGGCCGCTGGAAACGTTGCTATGCCATCCACGCGAAGCTTGACTTTGTCCATTACGTCGGCCAGTTCTACATCAGGGTCAATCTCTAATGTTGCACTGCCGCCATTACGAAACGCTCGATACACCCCTTCTTCTATTTCGGTGATATCTTTAAGTGCTTCTTCTATTTTGACCAGAATACTTTCTTCTATTTCCTGTGGAGATGCCCCAGGATAGCTTGCCTCTATATTGATGTAATTAAATTCTACGTTCGGAAACATTTGCCTCTGAATTGAAAAATAAGAGGCGATACCAACAATAATGATAAACCACATCAATAAGTTGGCTGCGACAGTATTGTTTGCAAAATAGGCAATTATGCCCGTTTGTTTTTCATGCTGTTGTGTACTCATTCCTGATCCCAGCCTTTACAAGGTTTGCTTTGACGCTTTTGCATCAGATGAATCAGCGCCAGCGACTTTAACAGCCATCCCCTTCTGCGGGTACTCAGGTACCGTCGTTACAATGCGCTCATTACCTTTCAGGCCGACGTTTACATAGAAGTACTCACCCTCTTCACGAATGACCTGAACCTTACGCGGTTCTAATTTGTTTTCATCCGTTAGCAACCAAACCGTTTGGTTATTCACTAAGTCCTGAGGAAGCTTGTATATACGACTTAGCGTTTTACCCGCAAAGTCCACTTGCACAAAAGCACCAAATTTCAGAGCAGGTTGTTTAGACTCAATGCCATAGGGGTCGTCAATTCTGACCACTAAATTCACCATTCGGGTTTGGGTATCCACAACCCCTAAATCTCGATCGATCACAGCTTGACGTGTAAACCCGTTTAAACCACTTTGCGTCACGGTAGCAGGTATGCCTTCTATACGCTCAGGTAAGAAAGCACTGTCGAACCCAGCAATAGGGATCACAACCTCGGCTGCTTCAATATTATTGAGCTGCGCAACCGGTGTGCCAACACTCACAAACTGACCTAAACCAATACTACGAGAAACAACCAATGCATCATAAGGCGCCACAACCTCGCAATTGTCTAGATCTCGCTGCGCTCTTTTTAGCCCAGCCTCTGCAGATTTAACCGCTGCTTTGGCACTCATTAGTTGAGGCTTACGTAAAAATAAATCGGTGTGCTTTTTGTTCGGAAAGCGTTTCGCTTCATCGGCAGCCACATCTGCCAGTGCTTGCTCTTCTATCAATGCAGCCCTAGCACGAGATAACTCAGCTTCAGCTTGTAGCAATGCGGCTTCATAGTTATCTTTTTCTACCCGCATTAATACGTCACCACGAGCGATTACACCACCTGGAATAAAGCTCGGATGCCAATACGTTACCTCACCTGATACCTGAACGGACAGATTGGTCTGTTCATAGGGTTTTACTTCACCGTAGCTGTTGATGACAACCTGATGGTCTAACGCTGATATCGACTCCACTTCGACCACGGGTCTGCTGTCAACGGGTTCCTTTTCTTTGGGATCTGCTGCCATTACATTAATACCCAACGCACCTAAACCGCCGAGCGTTAATACGGCAAAAGGCAAAATCCACCTTACTATGTTCGTTTTCATGACTGCACCTTGTGTAATTTTCCTACATCTATCATAACAACTTTATGGCTGAGAAAAACGTGACATTTGTAAGTTTCTATTACATATTTTGGGGCCAGCTCCAAAAGCATTGAATAGCTCAGGGGTCGACATAATTTATATCGCAAAAATACGCCTCTCAGGTAGCTTAAACATGCACCTGATTTGAAGTTGTGAATCCGCCCCAAAAGATTACATTTTTGAGTAACAAATAAGGAAGTATCTCACCATGAAACAACTCTTTGCGCTGTCTTTAATTCTGTTCTTAACAGCTTGCAATCACACTCAGAAAATTGATGTAAAAGAACCACTTAAAAAACCATCAACGCTACTTAACCATAGCCTTTTTACGCGTTTGAATATTGAGAGTGAAGAGAGTATTTTTGCGCTGCCCGAAGCCGAACGACACAAATTTTTAAGTTATGCTCAAGAGCAAAAGCTACAAAATATCCGAGCCGATACAATCATTGCCAACTATTTAGATAGTAATCTCGACAAGTTCACTTATGATGGTGCTACGCTTAATGCCACCGCTACGCTGGCGATGAATGAAGGCAATTGCATCAGTCTCGCTATTTTGACGCAAGCCTATGCAAATATGCTAGGTATTGAAACCAGCTTCAAAGAAGTTGCGACAATGCCTGTTTACAAAAAGCAGAACCAAACCATTTTGGTCTCTAACCATTTTAAAACCAAGCTATACGCACCTAGAGAGCAAGAGGATGAGAAGTGGCTATATGCAATTCGTCCAGGTACCGTCATTGATTACTTCCCAGCAAGAGATTTAGTATTTATCGGTAGCGCAACATACGCTGATTTAGTGGCAAAATATTATGCAAATTTAGCCACTGAAGCTTTACTGGCAGAACAGTTCGATATGAGCTACTCCCTCGTTTCTCAAGCCCTTGAATACGTCCCATATGATCCAGAACTTATCAACTTAGCCGCTATTTTACATCGCAGAGTCGGTGACACAGACACCGCAAAGAAGCTGTTTGAGTTTGCGCTAAACAATCAACTAGTAAGCAACAACTTACTATATAGTTACAGCTATCTTGCACAGCAACTCGCTGATACACCACTTCAAGAGAAACTAGAAGAGCAATTGTTGAACAACGCAAAAACTCCGTTTGATTTTCTACAACTTGCCGAACAAGATATTGCCAAAGAACGCTATTCTAGCGCCGAAGCGCTGCTTAAAGAGCTCATCGCAAGCACCCCCTACATTCCTGAACCTTACTTCGCATTGGCAAAGATTTACTACCTGCAGGATAAAAAAGCAAAAGCTGCAATGTATTTACAATATGCGATCGACAAATCGGAAGATAGAGAAAAGCAAGGGGTCTATCAGGCTAAGCTAAATACCCTCGAGTATGTTGGTCGTAGTTATAACCAAAACAAAGAACAAAATTAAACTCAATGTTAATTTATTATTAACAACCTGTTTACCTGTGCGTTTTTTCGTTCTACCTTAGATGTGTCTAACTTTTAGACAAAATACAAAACATGTAAGGATCAACAATGAAAAAACGCTATTTTCTCCCAGCTCTTAGTATCGTTTCGATGAGTGCTTTTGCACAAGCGCCATTAACTGAAGAGCAAATGTTAAACTACACAAGCAAGACCACCGAGACCATCATAGGTAAAACTGAAACATTGAACTTAGCCCTCAGTGGCAAAGCCAATACAATTTCACAAACCATTTCGCACCCAAACGCCAGTTATATAAAACTACACTTTAAAAACATTAACTTAAATGGTGGTGGTAAACTGGTTGTTAGAGCAACGGACAATAGCGAACGTTATGAGTACACCGCTTCTGACATGCGTAAAGCAACTTTAGAAAAAGGTGACAACGGTGCCAGTGACTTTGCGGCCATGTCAGTATCAAGCGACACGGTAATCGTTGAGTACACACCAGGTCAGGCGAACAATGCTAACTTAGGCACGCCTATCATCGACTATTATCACTTTGGCACCGAAGACCAGCTAAGTATTACAGACGTTGATACTTCATCTACCTGTGGTGTTAATGAACGCAGAGACGTTCAGTGTTGGGCACAATCTCACCCTACTGAGTTTGAACGTAGTCGCCCAGTGGCTCGCTTGGTTATTGGTGGTCGCAGCTTGTGTACCGGTTGGCGCGTTGGTGCCGACAACCACATGTTTACCAACAACCACTGTGTAGAAACAGCGTCAGAACTGACATCAACCGAAGTGTGGTTTAACTACCAGCATACCACCTGTAACGGCAGCACTAAAGAAACAGTGGTCAAGGTAACAGGTAAAGATTTCCTTAAAACAGATTACACTCTGGATTACACACTATTTACCGTTAATAACTTCGAACTAACGGAACCTTTTGGTTATTTTGGCCTAGATGTACGCGATGCAACGCAAGGCGAACGTATCTATATTCCACAGCACGGTTCTGGTAATCCAAAAGAACTATCGATTGAATCAGATCAAGACAGCAACGGCTTATGTCAGGTGAATGAAGCCAATGCAAATGGCCGTGGTACGGGCACAGACCTTGGTTACTATTGCGATACAATTGGTGGCTCTTCAGGCTCCCCTGTACTTGCTGCGGCAACCAACAATGTTATCGCGTTACACCACTTGGGTGGCTGCACAAACAAAGGGGCTAAAATCAGTAAGATTTGGCCACAAGTTGCCGGCGAGTTTAACAATCAAATCCCGGTTGGCGATCAACCTGGCAGCGACCCAGTACCTGTGGCTCACTTCACCTATAGCTGTGACAAGTTAGCTTGCCAATTCGATGGCTCAGGCTCTAGTGTACCTGGCGGTTCAATTAACCAGCATGAATGGCAATTTGGCGACAATAGCAGCAATGGCTTTGGCAGTAATGTTGCGCATACCTATGCCAATGGTGGTGATTACTCTGTAACTCTGACCGTTACAGATGACCAAGGTCAAACGGCTTCTTTAAGCAAAACAATTTCTGTTTCTGATGCGACCGACCCTGCACAACTTGAAAAAGGTGTGACAAGAAAAGACCTATCAGGTGAAAAGTACTCAGAACAGTTCTTCTACTTTGATGTCCCAATGGGTGCAACCAATATCACCTTTAAAATGGCCGGAGGCACGGGGGATGCAGACTTGTACGTGCGTAAAGATGAAAAGCCTACAACGTCTACATATGACTGCCGCCCTTACCGTTGGGGTAATGGTGAAACCTGTACACAAAACGATGGTGCTGGCAGATATCATGTCATGATCAGAGCATTTTCTGCATTTAATGGCGTACAGCTAACAGCCGACTATACTAACTAAGGCATATCGGGAGTGAATGGGTAGAACAGTGCGTTTTAGTTCCACCCAAACAGGTGTACACCCTGACATGCACTTCATTCTCCATATCTGTTTTATACTCAAGGCGACACAATGTGTCGCCTTATTTCATGGCCTGTTCAGGATAATCTATAAGTCGTACCATAGACCAAACCAAGCTCTATTCTCATCTTCAAATCGCTCGCCTTCAACGCGGCTCATACCCATATCAATTTTAAAATCACTCAAGCCTGCTGGTGCAAACTTACCTAACCATGTCCGCCCATTTAACTGCGTTGACCATTTGATACCATAACTTTGTGCATATGACTGTTCATCAAGTTGGTGCTGTTGGTAGTACAACCATGGGTAGCTCTCTTTGAGTGTTATGGCACCACTAAGACCCTCATATTTACTCCCTTGAGCCGAATAAAAAGGCAACTCTGGCGCCATTATGACATTGACCATGCGCATTTCACTGAGCAATGAAGAGCTAAACCCTCCAAGCTGAAGAGCCTGATCTTGTCGCTTGGCGTACTGGTAAGACACGTTCATCGGAATGTAAAACGCTTTTCCATATAGACTCGCTGAAAAACCTTGCCCCTGCCAATCTTGTTCAGAAGTTTGACCTTTCACCCGATAGCCAGACACCTTTTGACCAATGGCAAAGGATTGCTGGTCGTACAGCCATGATTGCTGTATACCTGCGCGTAGCCAATGCACAGAAGCTGACTGTTGTTGTTGTGCTTGTTTGCCAACCAAACCCGCAAACTGAGCCCGTAACTTGAACTGTCCCCATTGGTATTGCTGGCTTAACTGTGCAAACACTCCGTGCTGTTTATCATTAATCGGAGTTGATGAGGTTTCCGCTGTGCTGTCTATTTCAAAATCAAAGCCATGCACATCCAGCTGTAGCTGATTGTATTGATAACGCAGCTTTGCGAAACTACCTTTTAACACCCCGTGCGAGACATCATGGGTATGCCCTATATGCCAACTTAATTGCTCCAGAAAATCTGACCCTTTTAAACCAACATCAAATAACGTGGTGCTTGTTGAGGCATATTGTGCGCCCAAAGCCAGTGAAGCATTCTGACGCCAGATATTATATTGTTGCGACGGTATCTCATCTTCATATATCTGTGCTGGTGGCAATTGAACACTATAAACATTGCGCATTTGTTCATCGGCTAGCGCGTTCTCATTACCTGATTGATGCCTAGATTCGAGCTCATTCACCAACTCTCCTTGCAAAACTGGTAACAGATACATGTCCACGCCTTCAAAGCCACTCGATAAATAGAGTAGCGAACCGTGTTCATAAGCAGTGGGAAACTGAAACAGTGCCTGCCCTTGTGTCAGTTTATACAGCGCCCCCGTAACCAGCTCATATCGGTAAATATCCAAAGCACCGTTTTTGCCCGCAACAAAGTGCAGCGCGCTGCCGTCAGAAGCCCAACTTGGCTGTGTTAAATACTGATACCCTTTCGGTAGGGGAACAGGTATGGTCTTATTGGTATCGACATCTTGTATATACAACTGCCAATTTCCATTGATTGTATGCTTCAAAAATGCCAGTTTTTGCTGTGTGGCGTTAAATACGGGAAAGTCATATAACGTGCTCAACTGTTTACCAAATAATGGTGTAACCTGCGCACTGGGTAAATGAATTTTTACCAGCTCAGAATAACCATAAGCAACCTGTTCGGCATAAATGCTCTGCCCATCATCGGCTAAGGTAAAGCGACGTATTGCTTGGTTTTGAGTTAGTTGTTCAACTTTGTTTGAGGTCAGTGACCAACGAAACAGCTCTCCTCGACGCTGGTTTGAATTTGCGTTATCTACCGTAGAGGCAATGAAATACAACGTATTATTATCTAGCCAGTGAGGATAGCGAATACCAGAGAAATTGAAAGGTTCGAGTGAAAAGAGCCGCTTTTTCGCGAATACTTTAGGGCGAACCTCGACCACATCCAGCGGATCTTTCTCTAAGAGCTTGCGCTGCTTTTCCTCAAACTTTTGCTCTGCGTCGGGGTCATCTTCGCTCTGATAGACGTTAAGCTTAATTCGTCCCTTTTTATCGTACTCAACAATGGCTAATCGACTACCATCCTCCGACAATACGGGACTACGAGCACCATAGGCATACTCTTGCCAAAGGCGACTTGGTAGTTCAGGTTCTTGCTGCTCTTTGGCCATTGCCTGATAGGTATATTCCGCGGTAAAGCGCCGATATAAGGTTGCGGGATGCTCTGCAAATACCCCCTTAAAAGCACTGGTAAAATCTCGCGCGGTTACCGCTCGCATACGGATCCATACCGCATCAAGTGTCTGTTGTGAATAGCGTTGCTCGAGCCAAGCAAGAAACCGAGCTCCCAACAAATAGGCCATCGACTTAGATTTATATTCATGATTGCCATCATTCAACTGTTGGTAGCTAAGCAAGGCACCTTGTTGTGCCAATTCCTGCAGCAATGCCTCACTATAATTATCATACAATCGGCCACGTCCCGTCATTTTGGACTCCAACAATGTGGCGTATCCTTCAGCCACCCAGCGGGGCATCATTGTTTCAGAGACATCGTACAAGTCCCACACATCTCGCAATGTTTGCTTCCAGACGTGTCTACTGGGTTGAGAAAGATGTACTAAGTGTATGTATTCATGCAGTATAAGGAGTTGCTGCCAACTGTTGTGATTGGCAATAACAGTGTCTGATTGCGGTGGCGTCGTAAACAAAGCCATAAGTGGACTATCAGTACTGGGAAGCGCAAATCCATTCGCGGCATGGTAGGGATCAAAAACGACCACGTCGGCTTTTGTGCCCAGCCCCCTATTTTGCTGCTGCCACACCTTGTCGCGCACTATTTCTAGCTCTTTGGCAGCACTGCTAGCCCACGCCTTATGACCTTGAGTGTAATGAATGTTGAAGTTATCGGTTTGTATGGTGTGCCAAGTCGGCGCAGCTAAAACCTGCACGGGCCATAGCAATACTATCCAAAGGCCTGCGATGGTGACTAAGCTCACCCATATCCATTGTAAACGCATAAATTCTAAACCTCACAAGTTTGACTGTGATCAGTATGCCAAATAATCAGGGGTAACTTGTTTAAAAACTTAGAAAAATTGTAACGAACAACGACTGTTAGGCCATATCAACCATCAGACTGGGAGCCAATCGTTCGGCACTTTAGTTGTATATACAATTAAAAAGCCGTGTCGCAACTGTTTTAAAACATGAAAATAACTGCGGATGTTCAGACAAAACGTTTACCAAGCTATGAAACACGCTCAATGAAGGTACACCGAGCGTGTCACATATGTTACCAAAATCAGATCCAACGTATGATCGTTGCCAAAGTGTGACTTTGACCGGGTTCCACCCGCGCTCTATCTTCCATAACGTTTGCGGCTTCCAGGCACAGCATGGTGTGATATTCATCATCACGAAAGTTGGTAAGTCGTTTGGATTTTTCTATCCATGGGTTCCAAAGCACACAAGACGTTGAGTTTTCTCGGGCCACTTCAATGACCCCTTCAGGGGTATGAATGGTTTGCACTGCTTGGGCTTGTGTGTACACCATGTCCGTTTCGCGCGCAAAGGTGACCACCTCATTTTGCATAAACGGACCCTCACCAAACTCAATGTAACTTGCGCCCTGCAAGCCATCAACCTGCGTTTGCTCAATAGCAGAGGTCGGAAAATAAGTATGTAATGCCTGAGATAAAGTAAATGGCTCTTTTCCTAGGTTTGTGTTGGTCAAACGTACTTCCAATTGCTCTGAAAACTTAAACTCTACTTCTAGTTTTGAGTCATACGGCCAGTAGGTTTTATCCACTAAACGCATGGGCAGAGACAAACGCACAATTATATGGTCACTATGCTCATGCACATCTTCAGCACGCCACAGTAGCTTGCGCGCAACACCATGAATTGGCCAATCGATTTTTTCATGTACGCCAAACCAAGGCCAGCAAATGGGGATACCACCACGGATTGCCTTTCCTTCTTGGTAATCTTCATCAGCCGAGACCCAGATCAGGCTCCCTTTGCCTTTAGGCGTAAATTCGCTAAGTTGCGCGCCCTGTAAAAATACTTTGCCTGTGCACAACGGACTGTCAACATTTATGTATTCAAGTCCACTGTCAGTATGTCGAATCGAAACTGATGCTGATAACTCCATATCTCACCTTGTTATTAAATTGCTTGCTGACTGCTACATTACCGAATAAGTGCCCTGAGAGTAAATAAATAACGGCCAAGATGAAGGATACTCATCATTGGCCGTTATCGTGAGGTAAATCTTGTCACACTTTAAACTGCCCAACTAAATCCGTAAGCTTGCCAGACAACTGATTCATTTTTTCACCACTTGTAGCAGTGTTATTCGCAACTTCTGTCACGCTATCTGCGGCATTTTTGATATCGACTACATTGCGGCTAATATCCTCAGCCACATGTTGTTGCTGCTCCGCAGCTGTGGCTATTTGAGTATTCACATCACTGATGGTTTGAATGGATTGAGTGATCTCTGAAAACTGGGTCTGGGCAGAGCGACTCAATTCAACCGTTTGCTCAGTCGCTTTTAAGCTTTTACGCATGTCTTGAGAAACTTGTTCCGTCATTTTATGCAGCTTATCAAGTTGGGCTGCAATTTCTTCGGTAGACTCAGAAGTTCTTTGCGACAGGGCACGTACTTCGTCCGCCACCACCGCAAAGCCGCGACCGTGCTCACCCGCACGAGCCGCTTCGATAGCCGCATTCAACGCTAACAAATTGGTCTGTTCGGCAATGCCACGTATCACGCTCAAGATAGACATGATGTTTTCACTTTCACTGTCCAGTTGTGTGATATCCGATGTAGCACTGGCTATCACCGATGCGAGATCAGCCACACTGGATACTGTTTTCGTGATCACTTCTTGCCCTAACTGCGATGCATGTTGAGTTTGAGAGGCAAGCTGTGCCGCATTCGCACAACTGGCAGCAACCTCATTGGCCGTTGCTGCCATTTGATTTATGGCAGTAGCCACCATTTCCAGTGCCTGTTGCTGCTGCATCGTAGACTCCGTCAATTCACTGGCTTGAGCTGAGGTAGACTGTGCAGTATGGGTCACTTGTTGCGCACACTGATTAATTTGCGTGACCAGCTGTGCAATCAGGTTCAAAAACAGATTAAAGCTATTGGCCAACTTGCCCGTTTCATCTTTGGCGACGATATTGAGGCGTTGCGTTAAATCTCCACCACCTTGTGAAATCACGGTAAGGCCATCACTTACCTCCACTATTGGACCCGATATTAAGCGCGCTATGTATGTTGAAAACGCCACAAATACCGCTATCAATATTGCGCTAATCGCCACAATTGTGATGGTCATATTATTGGCTGACGCCATCACCTCACTTTTTTGTACCAACCCAACAAACTTCCACTCCAACCGCTCAGACGTATAAATGTTGGCGAAATACTCTGTTCCGTTCACTTGTATGCTGTAAGTTCCCGAGTTGTAATCCGCGATTTTAGTAAATGCACCATCAGATATGGCAGTAAAAGACTTGAATGTATGCTCCGCGTTGCTGGCGTCTGCTAACACGGTGCCGGTATTTTCAACCAACACTAAATAACCCGTCTCGCCCAAACGGATCTTCTTAACGATGTCTGTTAGTCCACTTAACGACACGTCCATACCCTGCACACCCATCACTCGTCCGTTATCTTTGATGGCTTTAACGGTTGAGACTATAACCATATCATCTGGTGCCCAGTAATAAGCGTCCGTACGAGTTGTTTTGCCGCCACCTAGCTCGCCCGTTTTGTACCAAGGTCGAGTGCGAGGGTCATATCGAGCATTTACCTCACCTTGTGGCCATTGAATATATCCACCTTCGGTATTACCCATATAAATGTATGCAATGCCAGGATGCGTTTGCCCAAACAACTCAAACTGCTGGTAGGCTGCCTTTTCCACTTCGTGGTTTTGTATGGAGTTGAGCTGTGTTGCGGCACTTGAATTGACATACGTTTTGACCTGTGTACGTGCTGCTAAAATTTTCGGATGGCTGGCAAGGTAATCTACATTTTTCTCTATTTCAGCAAAAAACATACTGATACCATTATCAATTTGCAGCGCTTCTCGATTTGCCAATTGCGAAAAGTTATCCAATGATGCTTGTCGGGTTTGTGAAATCATCAACCCAGCAATGATCAAAAGGGGTAGCACAATCGCTGAAATAAAAGCCAGACGTAGCTTTTGCGAAATACTCATAATGCGACCATCCACATTTATCGTATAAAAAATATAGCCAGCAACTCACCTGATGGTCAAGGCTACAAGATGTAATAGATTGAATTTACTTGTAATCGTATATGGTTTCTAATTTGAGGTAATCAGTTAGAATAGTCTACCCTATACATACAAGTAACTATCACAGTAACTAAAAAGTGGGTAACCATGCATAAATTAACACCTCTAGCGCTCGCAATGAGCCTGTTTCCGAGCTTCTCTCAGGCGAGCGATGCGGAAATAGATAAACTAAAGCAACAACTTGCAGATCTGCAAAAGCAAATCCAAAAGCTTGAAGCCAAGTCCACCCAAAAAGAAGAGAAAAAGTCTTCTGGTATCAAAGTCGGTGGTGCTGTACGGACTAACTTTAGTCACACCTCGTATAACGATGGCAACAAAAATCGCGGTGGTGATTTTGACTTTGACATTTTCAGAGTCAACTTTTCCGGCGATATTGGCGATGTTCAACTCAACGCCGAAGTACGTTTTTTCGATTATATGAGCGCGATTAAATATGCGTATGTGGGCTATGACTTTGCCAAAGACTGGCAAGTACAGGCCGGTATTACCAAAGTTCCCTTTGGTAATTGGCCATATAACTCACACAACTATTTCTTCAACACAACTTACTATATCGGCTTAGAAGACGACCATGACTTAGGCGTATTGTTCAAACGCAAGCTAAAAGACAACTGGCAACTAGACATTGGCTTTTTCAAAAATGATGAGTTAGGCGGTGTTGATGGCTATGTTGAAGATCGCAGTGACCGCTACTCATACGATATTGTTGGATACCGTAACACAGGTGATGGCGTGTATGATGATCCAACACAGCCGCTAGGTGAATATAATACGTTTGCTGGCCGTTATGCGTATCACTTCAAACACAAAGGTGGTAGTACGGAAGTCGGCTTTTCAGGCCAAACGGGCGGCCTGCACAACGGCATAGAACGCGCGGGTGACTATCACTCATGGGCCGTGCACGTAAACAGCCATATGGGTCCGTGGAACTTTCAGTTACAACACGGTGAGTATAGCTACGATGTAGATGATGCCAATGTCGATCGCATGGCCGTGGGTGCGTATGCTTTCTACGATAGTATTGCCGCTGAAGCGATGACCTCAAACCTCAACGTGGCCTACAGTTTGCCTGTTAAATGGGGCGCAGTCACCGGCCTGCAGTTTTACAATGACTTTGGAATCATTTACGACAAATCAGACAACAGTGAAGATACCTGGATGAATGTCACCGGTGTGTCCGTTGCAGCGGGTGGCTTTTTCACTTACTTTGATTTTGTAAACGCGAAAAATCAGCCATTTGTCGGTGGTTCAATTGCTGGTGACAGCGATGAAACTGAGCAACGCTTTAATATCAACATCGGCTATTACTTCTAAAAACGCGAGCTTTTAGACTACTACCTTTGCTCATCAGCAGTGACCCACATCACTGCTGATGAGATAAAAACTCGCAAACTGATTGCGCTGTGGTAAGCTTTAAGCATCATCATGTGTAGTGAGCAAAGCTATGGTAAACAAAGTAACAGCGCTTTTTAATCGGTGTTTCTGGCTGCATGTTGCAGGTATCAGCTTTGTTGCTTTAGGCTTTGTGGGCATAGTGCTGCCGGTGATGCCAACCACGGTATTTTTTATCCTCGCACTGGCGTGTTTTACTCGCTCCAACCCTCGATTGGCCAACTGGCTGCTTAATCACAAAAAGTTTGGTCCCACTTTGCAACAATGGCATGATTATCGAGTGATCCCAACCAAAGGTAAGTGTTACGCGGGCTTAGGTATGCTACTGGGGTTGGTTATTTTAGCCTACAATACGCCGCCAATTTGGGTGCTTATTTGTGTGGCCCTGTGTGAGCTACTGGTGATGGCCTACATTTGCTCTAAACCATCACATCCGCCAGCTACCATTCGTTCAAAATAACGCGCTTGCAATAGCCATTGTTTATCTGTTCACCCCTTTTATACTGGCTAAACAAAAAATCAACTAGGGAGATGCTATGAACTTAAATCAAGTCACCCTGAGCGTACGCAACATGGATCAAGCCACATTGTTTTACCGTCAACTCGGCTTTTTGCAGATCGTTGACACGCCGCACTATGCACGCTTTGAATGCCCAAACGGCGCAACCTTTTCGTTATCACTCGATAAGAATATGCAAACAAACGGTACCACGATTTACTTTGAACATGAACAACTAGACGAGTGGGTCGCAGAACTTCAAAGCAAAGATATTACCTTTGATAGCCTCCCAGAAGACAAAAGGTATTTGTGGCGAGAAGCACAACTGCATGACCCCAGCGGCAACAACATCAAGCTTTACTGGGCTGGCAATAACCGCCTGAATCCCCCATGGCGAGTAGAGCGCTGCGATAGCTAAACACAGATGAAAAAAAGCGATGACAGCAATCTAGATAAGCCATTGTATTTCGCCGAAGATCCTCTTTATAGTCTAAAATGTAATCAAAGCACTTAGCTAAGTACACAAGTTAAGTGCTTTGTCATTTTTAAACCTCAGTCAATAAGGTAAAGAACATGGATAAGAGTAACGAAAATGCAGTCGGTAAATGCCCAGTTATGCATGGCAGTAACACGCGCCTTGGGGATCAAAGAACCAAAAATACCGATTGGTGGCCCAATCAGTTAAACTTAAAAATTCTTCACCAAAATGACAAAAAAGCGAACCCACTGGGAGAAGGATTTAACTACGCAAAAGCCTTTAATCAGCTTGATTTAGCCGCCGTAAAACAAGACCTACATGCCATTATGACTGACTCAAAACCTTGGTGGCCTGCCGACTTTGGTCATTACGGCCCTTTGATGATACGTATGGCGTGGCACGCTGCAGGCACCTACCGAACCGCAGATGGTCGAGGCGGGGCTGCGACGGGTAACCAACGCTTTGCACCGCTCAATAGCTGGCCAGATAACGCCAACCTCGACAAAGCACGCCGCTTGCTATGGCCTGTTAAGCAAAAATATGGCAACAATCTTTCTTGGGCCGATCTCTTTATCCTCGCAGGCAATGTCGCGCTCGAATCAATGGGTTTAAAAACGTTCGGTTTTGCAGGTGGACGTGAAGATATTTGGGAGCCTGAAGAAGATATTTACTGGGGCGTCGAAAAAGAATGGCTGGACAACAATCGCTACTATGGTGAGCGGAATCTTGAGCACCCTTTAGCGGCAGTGCAAATGGGCTTGATTTATGTGAACCCAGAGGGCCCTGATGGCCACCCAAATCCAGTGGCTTCTGGTAAAGATATCCGCGAAACCTTTAAACGCATGGCAATGGACGATGCTGAGACCGTTGCGCTAACCGCAGGCGGTCATACATTCGGTAAGTGCCATGGGGCTGCACCCGACTCTCACGTTGGACCCGAACCCGAGTCCGCTCCTCTAGAACAAATGGGCTTTGGCTGGCACAACCAATATGGCTCAGGTAAAGGCGCAGATACCATTACCAGCGGTATTGAAGGCGCTTGGACTCCCACACCAACACAATGGGATAACAGCTACTTTGATGTGTTATTTGGCTATGAGTGGACTTTATCTAAAAGTCCAGCTGGTGCACACCAATGGGTGCCTGTGGATTTAGCACCAGAGCATCATGCCCCCGATGCCGAAGATGCTAACAAACGTGTAGGGATCATGATGACCACCGCTGATATGGCGATGCGTGAAGACCCTGAATATCGAGAGATTTCCAAATACTATCACGATAACCCAGAGGCTTTTTCAGACGCCTTCGCCCGAGCGTGGTTTAAGCTTACACACCGCGATTTAGGACCAAAGTCACGCTATTTAGGACCAGAAGTTCCTGACGAAGATTTAATTTGGCAGGACCCCATTCCTGCTGTCAATCACGAGCTGGTAGACCAGCGCGATATTGACCAACTGAGCATACAGATCCTTGCATCTGGGCTAAGCGTTTCAGAGCTGGTTTATACCGCATGGTCATCAGCATCAACCTTCAGAGGCTCTGATTGCCGTGGTGGTGCCAATGGCGCAAGATTAAGGTTAGCACCTCAAAACCAGTGGTTAGTGAATCATCCTGAGCAGCTACACAAAGTGCTGATGACGTTGAGCCAGATCCAACAGAGTTTTAACGACTCACAGTCAGGTAACAAAGCGATTTCGCTTGCCGATATGATTGTCTTAGCAGGCGCAGCTGCCATCGAAAAGGCGGCCAAAGACGCGGGGGTTGACGCTTTGGTTCCCTTTACTCCCGGACGCAGCGATGCCAGTGCCGAGCAAACTGATGTTGAATCATTTGGCTTACTTGAGCCCATTGCTGATGGCTTTAGAAACTATCAAAAGAGCGAGTACAGTGTCAGCGCAGAGGAGCTGCTGCTCGACAAAGCGCAACTCCTCACTTTAACCGCACCAGAAATGACCGTGTTGATTGGTGGGCTTCGCGTTTTGAATGCTAACTTTGAACAACGTCCACACGGTGTTTTGACCGCTCGTCCAGGCGCTTTGAGTAATGACTTTTTTGTCAACTTGCTGGATATGGACACCGAGTGGAGTCCAGATGATGACAAATCACAAACCTTTGTGGGACGTTGCAGAAAAACGGGCCAGCAAAAATGGCAAGCAACTCGCGTCGACCTTGTATTTGGCGCCAACTCTCAACTTAGGGCCATCAGTGAAGTGTATGCCTGTGACGACAACAACATAAAGTTCATACAAGACTTTATCATGGCTTGGAACAAGGTGATGAACGCTGATCGCTTTGATATTCGCTAAACGAGCGTCTTTACTAACAAAAAGAGCACGATAGGTCGTGCTCTTATTCTTTAAGCAGTAATTTTAGGCACCTTACCCCATGTAACACAGCGCCAACCATCTGGTTGATTGGTATCATTCTCAAAGATACACACACCACCCGTAGGGACCTTTAGGTTGCGTTCATTAAACTGCTTATCAATCACATGGCTAAAACGCATTATGCCATTACTGCTCACCATTAGTGTGGTTTTGTCACGCTGTTGCGTAAGCACAGTATTAGCAAACGACAACCACCCTTGACGCAACTCATCTGGGTTGACTAACCAACCGTTTGGCACCTGAGCATGCGTGTTCCAACGCTCGATTACCGCTTTACCTGCTGCTACATCGCCTTTCCCCAAACGCAACATGACCTCATCTTCTGCCTTGTTTTCATCGGGCCCATAGTCAATTTCATTTAAGAACTCATCACTTAAGATCTCATCAGTCGATAAACCTAACACCGCACATATCAACTGAGCGGTTTGCTGATGGCGTTTTAGTGGGCCTGCATACACGTTGCTAGGTATCCAATTATTTGCCAACAGATATTGGCCAACTGCCGTCCCTTTATCTGTTTCAACTAAATCCAGGTCGGTACGAGCCCCAACCCGCGTGGGCGTATCGGTCGGTAAAAAAGTATTGCCGTGTCTTACCACAATTAAGCGTGTTGTCATGGAGTATCCTGTTATAGAACGGACACTTAGCATCCGCTGTGTATTTCATATCAAATAAGTGATCGCCATTAAGGCACTAACTCATATTCACCGTCGCTGGCAATAATCGCCTCTGCACGCTGAATATCTTCAGGACTATCAACTCCGCTCATACCAGTACGACCCTGATAGCCAACTTTGACCATTTTAACTGCGATACTGTTTTCCAAAAAGCGCATTTGCTCCAGCCCTTCGCATTGCTCATAGGTGCTCTCTGGCATTGCAAAATACCCTTCTAGCGCTTTGGCTGTATAGCCATACAAGCCAATATGCCGTTTCACCGGTGACAACGCGCTACTTTGGCGCATCGATGCCTCCTTACGAATAGCCGGAATGATGTTCTTGCTAAAAGTGAGTGCCAATTGTTCTCGATTGATTTGTACCGTCGTGCCACTGAACGGCGTTACTTGTTTGACTTCCCTAAGCTTATCCAGCTCGGGCCAACTCAGCTCAACGTATGGCGTAAACACCTCACCAACGTCACTGGATTTCCATGACTCTATCAAGGCACTGATAAACCAAGGTGGGCATAACGGATTATCTCCCTGCAAATTAACAATAAAATCTGGCTTTTCAGTTAGTTGTTGAAGCACATCAAAACAGCGTTCAGTGCCACTATTACATTGCTCGGAGGTCATTAGGTATCGGACCTGATGCTGCTCACACAACTGCACAATACGCTCATCATCGGTTGCAACCACATAATCACAGTCACTTTGAGTTTGGCACACATAACGCGCAATATCGGCAACACGTAACAACATCTCTCGGCCTGCGATTTTCAGCAATGGCTTACCTGGCAAGCGGGTACTTCCGTATCGGGCGGGGATCACTATGAGCGTTTTGTGCATGCAATAAGTCCTTAAATGAATTCTTTGGTACCCGCGTCCAATAAACATACACACGGGACATTAGGCTCTATTATAGAACGTCTAGCTGTTCGCTTTAAAGGCCTAGTCCCAACTCTACCACTGCGCGACAAGTTTTGTTTTGAAAACATCAGCTTCATGTAATAAATACGCCACTTTGGTAAGCGCACTGTTAACTCAGCTTTAACCGTTCAAAAAGCCATGTCCTTCAGACTAATTTTTATTGCAATCTAAATGAGAACCATTAATATTCGCAACCTTATTTTTTAGTCGGAATTTTTTATGCAAACTTTTAACCTATCATTAGTCACCTTAGCGTGCTTAGTCGCCACCACGGCCCAAGCCAATGAACAGAGCCATGATCCAAGCGTGGAACGCATCAGCGTTTATGGTAAACAAAATGATGTGGTTATGAATTCTGGACTGGCAACAAAATCAAACATGTCACTAATGGCGACCCCCGCAGCGGTCGTTGTGATTGACGAAGCTATGATCAAGGCTCAAGGCGTCAATAACTTACAGAACTTGGTTCGCAATATTAGTGGTGTTACACAGGCGGGTAACAACTATGGTATTGGCGACAACCTCGTGGTGCGAGGCCTAGGCGCAAACTACACCTATGACGGTATGTATGGCGGAGCAGGGCTTGGCAATACCTTTAACCCAACGCGCTCGTTGACCAATGTAGAGTCGGTAGAGGTATTGAAAGGGCCAGCAACGGGCCTATATGGCATGGGTAGCGCCGGGGGGGTCATCAACTTAATAGAGAAAAAGCCTCAGTTTGAGCAACACAACACCATGCACATTGAGCTAGGTCAGTGGCAAAGCTATGCCATGGGCTTAGATTCAACCAATGCCATAACGGATCAACTGGCTTATCGCTTTGTCGCAAAACATGAACGTAGCGAAGGGTTTCGCGATCTCAACAATGACCGCGATGAAGCTTATTTGTCATTTCGCTACTTGGTCGATGATAACCAAGATCTAACCCTTGCCACAGCTTATATCAAAGATAGTATTGCTGTTGATTCGATAGGCCACCCCATTCGTATCTATAATGCTGAGTCTGTTGGCAATAAATCAGCAGCACAAGCCACGTGGCAAGATCTCATCAACGACCCAAACGGCGAGGGCATTCAACTTACTGATGAACAGCGCCAACGCTTAGCAACTTCATTGGCAGACAATGATGGGCTGACGCCATACTCATTTGGTCATGCAGGGCTTATCTCCCCAATGGCCAGCGACAACCAAGGCGAAGAGCTGCGCGTTAAGTTAACGCATACCCTCTATTTAACTGATAATCTGTTCTTAAACCAGCAGCTGCAATACCGCGACTATGACACAGGCTTTGCGCGTCAAACCGGTGCTTACAACTACGTTTATTGGGATCGAAGAGGGACTATCAATGCTGACCCTCGCGCGCCTTTGGTGCTTGATGGGCAGCTATACCCTTTTGCAGCCAGACGTCAGGAGTACCGTAAAGTCAGCGCAGATGAACGTTCATGGCAATACTTTGCAGACTTGCGTTATGACTTTAATTTAGCAGATATCAATCAAGAGCTATTGGTCAACGCGAATTATGAAGATCGTGACATTCGCTTCAAACAGTATTCAATCTACGACGCGGATAAGGTGATCAAGAACAAACAAGGTGATGTGATATATCGCGGTACACTGCCTTATATCTTCGACATTCGCTCACCGAATTGGGCACAAGGCCGTTTCGAGGATTATGATCCACTCAATACTGCCAACTACAACAAAACCGTTAGTGCTTGGGGCACAGGTGTGCAACATGTTGCCTATTTCGATAATGGCTTTACCACCCGCGTTGGTGTGGCATTTAATGAAATCAAGCAAAGCTACGAACACTTTGGTGTTGATGCACGCTACCGAGCCAGCGCCGCACAACCGACGCCAGAACAAAATACCGCTGATATGGGGGCTACCTACAACCTGGGTGTAACCTATATGCCGACCGATAACCTCTCTGTTTTTATCAACCATGCAAAAGGTCGAACGGCCTACGGAATTCTTGATAGCGTATCGGGCACGGAGCAAGATCGTGACGACTCAGAGTCACTCAGCAACGATATTGGTTTGCGCTTTAAAGCGTTTGACGATCAATTGCTTGCCTCTGTCGTGATATTTGAAAGTGCGCGTACAAATCTACAATATAATAACCCAGAGTATGATGAGGCCGTGTCTGCTGCCGATGTACCTCGCTATTTCTATGATGGCAAAGAGCAAACCAAAGGCGTAGAGCTGGATTTGAACGCGCACCTGAATGACAATTGGAAGCTTAATGTGAATGCCATTTATCAAGACGCGCGTGATAAAACCAATCCCAATAATGAAACGACTTACAACAGTCGCCAAAAGGGCGTACCGTATATCAGCGCTGGCACTTGGTTAAGCTACGCTCATCACTGGGCTGCACTGGCTCACCCTATAGAGCTAAGCCTAGGTGCAAACTATGTTGATAAACGCAGTACCCACTCAACATCATTTGGGATCCCTGATGGCTATGTTCCCAGTTATACCGTATTTGATTCAGCCCTAAGCTACGTTACTGACAGCTGGACGCTACAACTCAACCTAAACAATCTGTTTAACAAAAAGTACTACAGTAAAGCGATGTTCCTAGGCGGCATGCCAGGGGAAGAACGTAATGTAAAACTTAGTTTCAGCATGAGCCTATAATAGTGTGTGGGCCATCCAAGATGGCCCACACAAATAGATTTATTCACTATCTTGATGTGTTACTTGCCATTGGCTCATTAGTTTGAGCATGAGCTCACTGGCTGTATCGAAATCATATTCATCCAGAACTTTGCTGAGCTTTTTCAAGTAACCTTTACAGCGCTCATCGTGCATGATGTAAAGTAATTCCTCTACCACGTCCGCTGCATCTGTATCACTGTCTTCTAACATCGTCGCCAAACTGGTCAACTTATTACTCACCTGAGCGGTATTTAATGCGCTATTAAGTGTTTTATCTGCCGCTTTATAGTGCGGCTTCAATGCCCGCAAGGCGTGTTTAATGCCATCAATTATGGGCGCAATTTGTTGACCTACTCGGTCAATATAGGGCCTGAGCTGCTGCGTATTCACCATACACGCTTGTTCTAATTCGCCAGCCGCTCCTTGGAGCTGATAAGCGCCTATGTTACCTGCCAATGCTTTCATGGTATGCGCCCAATTTAACACTAATGCCGACGCCGCAGGCTGAGTGTCTGACTGCTCTTCATCATGTAGAGATATCATGTGTTCATACTCACTTAAGAGTGAACCTTGTTTATCTACAAAGCGTTTTAGCAGTTGTATATACAATGCGATATCGCCACCAGCAATGTGCAGCCCTTGTCTTGGGTTTAAACCCTGAATATCAGCAAATGCGCTCACATCCTGCTCGCTGACCTTAACGGGTTCAGTGTTTATCGCAATGCTAGGCTTAACCCATTGCTGTATGGTAGAGACCATATGGGCAATATCAATGGGCTTAAAAATAATGTCGTTCATACCGCAGGCTTTAACCGCATGTTGGTTGTCTTTGGTGACACTGGCGGTCATCGCGATGATGGGCAACTGCGCAAAGTTTGTCTGAGCACGAATTTGTCGAGTGGTCTCATAGCCATCCATATGCGGCATTTGGCAATCCATCAGCACACCATCAAAAGTGTGTGTTTGAAGTTTACTGAGTGCTTGTTTGCCATTGCCAGTAACACTGACCTGAGCGCCTTGCTTCGTCAACAATGCAACTGCTAGCTCTTGATTCAACTCGTTATCTTCAACGAGTAGTAAGTTTACCCCAGCAAGTGGCTGGCAGGTTACATGCTCAGAATAAACTTGTTTATCGGGTCTCTTTTCACCACTCAACTCCTTTAAATGTGTATAAAGTGGTGTGGGGAAGATAGGCTTGCTTAGTAATATGATGTCATCGCCACTTACACAGTGCTCTAAATGGTGTGTGTCGTAAGGTGCCATGAGTACCACCAAACCAGTCGGTTGTTGCTCTTTGAACTTGTCAATAATATGTTGTGCCTGCTGATCGACAAACAGAATATCTGAGTGCTCAAACTGCGTATTAAGCAGCTCTATTTGGCTTGCACTGTAGCAATGCGTTTGTATATCCGCATGTTGTAAGTACATAGATAGCACTCGGCTGGCGTATTGATCATCATCCACAACCAAAGCATGTTTAATCGCTAACTGAGGCTTGGTTATCTGCTCATCCGTGAGGCATTGCACTGACAAGTTAAAGGAGAAGGTACTCCCTATCTCTGGCGTGCTTTGACATTCTATTTTTCCACCCATGAGCGTGACCAACTTTTGGCTAATCGCCAGACCCAACCCCGTACCGCCGTATTTACGAGTAATAGATGAATCGGCCTGACTAAAAGACTCAAACAGCCTTTGCTGTTGTTCATCAGTCATGCCTATACCAGAGTCAATCACAGCGATGGCCAGCGTCACCCTATCATCGAACTGTTGCTCAAGTGTAACGTTGATCATGACCTGCCCGTCTTGCTCGGTAAACTTGATGGCATTAGAGCCAAGATTAAGCAATACCTGCCCGATGCGTAATGGGTCTCCCTGCAGCTGTCTAGGAATATGTGGGTCTAACGAGATATTGAGCATCAGCCCTTTTTCTTGAGCTTTGATACTGAGCACGTCAACGCAATTCGACAGTACCTCTTCAATCGAAAAGGGCACAAGTTCAATATCCAGCTTACCGGCTTCAATCTTAGAAAAGTCTAAGATATCGTTAATAATGCCTAATAACGACTCACCACTGCGATGAATCTTTTCAACATAATTTCGCTGCTTGCGATCCAGCTCTGTATCCAATACCAAATAACTCATCCCTATAATGGCATTCATGGGCGTACGAATTTCATGAGACATATTAGATAAGAAGTCAGATTTGGCCTGAGTGGCACGCTCAGCGGTCTCTTTTGCTTGCTTCAATGCGGCTTCTAAATGCTTCGCATCCGAAATATCCATATTGATGCCAAAAATACTCTTTTTTTGCGCACTCGCATCGTGCTGCATGCTGCGACCAATTGTCAAAATCCATTTCCATGTGCCATCAGCGGTACGCATACGGTATTCACAGCGAAACATCGACGTTTGTTTTTTAAAATAAGCTATCAACGTATCCTGTACGTGATCAAAGTCATCTGGGTGGATCAAGGCTCGCCAACGGGCAACACTTTTACCGAATTTTTGTTCAGGCTCATCACCCAAATAGCCCAACATGGATGACCAAGTACTATTGGTCACCAAAATATCTCTATAGCTATCCCACTCCCACATGCCCGCATTCGCTCCCTGCATAGCAAGCTCTAGGCGTTGTTCAGCATCTTTAAGTTCACTGTAAGACAGTGAGTTAGCAAGTGCCACCGCCAAATGATTACCAACAACTCTTAAAATGCTCAACTGCGCAGCGTTATAAGCTTGCTCGCTATTGGACTGAATTGTAAAAATACCTAGTATTTTGCCATCCACAACTAAGGGCATACAAAACGCGGTCCGTGTTTGCTCGCCATTCAAACTGTCTTGGATATTTAACCCATACCCCTGCCAGCATGCCTCACTATCTAATAACAATTCTGTGTTGTGCTTAATACAGTAGCTTTCTATTGTCTGCGCGCTTTTAACAGACACGTCCAGTACCGATAACGGGTTGTCATTATGCTGTGCAAAAATAAAGTCGACTAATTTGCTCTTGTCATGGTACACACCCACAGCAAAAAAGTTACATGCCAGAGTCTGGCGCAAATGTGTATATATCGTGTGGCAGATGGCGCGCATATCGTGACTTGCAGCGGCGTCTTTACCGACTTCGGCCAGCACTAAAATTTCCTGTGTGTGTCTTTCAACTCGCTTTTCTAGCCGTAAGCTGGCCTTACTTAAGCGCTTAAAGCGCCATGAAATCGCTCCGCTTATCAACAGCAGTAAAAACACTGGCAGAGAAATCTGGAACCAAAGCGTTTGATACCAAGCCGGCGTGCGTATTACCTTGACTGCAATGCCCTGACGGTTCCAAACCCCATGATTGTTACTACCTTGAATACGCAGCTCGTACTCACCCGGTGGCAAGTCTCGGTAGGTGACAGTGTGTTCGGCGGTAATATCACCCCAATCACTGTGATGCCCAACCAACCAAGTGCGATAACGATTGTCTAAATTGGACTGATAATCCAGTGCAGAAAAATGTACGCGTAAACTATGATTTTCAGGCGTCATGACAATCGGCTGAGTAAAATCTTGTACGCTTTTTTCATCGACCCAAGCCTGTGTAAATACCAGTTTCGGCGCAACTCGATTGACTCGAACCAGCTCAGGCACAAAGCGCGTGATACCATCAACCCTGCCGAATAAAATTTGCCCTTGGCTGGCGGCTTGTGAGCGCGCTAAAAAGTGGTTGTTGGCCAGACCATCATGCACACTAAAGTGATGGAAGACATGAGTCTGCGTGTCTAACTTGTATATACCACTTGAAGTAGCCAGCCATAAGTACCCATGTTTATCTGCAATCATCGATTTTATGGCAAGCGATGTCTCTGAAGCGGTATTGGCATAGCGCGTAAATTGCCTGCTTTTTAAATCATAGCTGGTAAGCCCATTATTCGTTGCAAGCCAAACTTTTTCGTCATATTCCATCGCCTGATTGACGTAATTGTCACTCAGACTCGCCACATCGCTGTGCGCTATAAACTGTACCGATTCACGCCCATTGGCAGTGACCCTAAACACGCCCTCACCATCTGTGCCTACCCAAGCCCGTTGTTCACTATCAATAAATACGAAGTTTGCATCAACATTTGGCAACAGAGCGCTATATTGATCACTACCGATGCGCCAACGAATGACCGCGTTCTGACCGGCCAGCGCCAGCCATGCCCAGCCTTGTTGGTCAAAACTAATATCTTCGACGGAATGACGAGGGTCGGAAAGCCAAAACAGCTCCACAGCATGAAGCTCTTTGGCTTGCTCATCAACTCGATATAAACCAAAGTTAGTAGCAGCAAAAAGTTGACCATATTGATTACGGGCTAGTTTGTGAACCCTAAGACGGTAATCTCCTGTTAGTACATTGTTATGAGCAAAAGGGGTGAACGTCTGTTTGCCATCAAAGTGAACTAAACCACGGCCAGTGCCGAGCCATACACCACCTTGGCGCGCAGGAGCAATACTCAACACTTGTCTAAACAGACCTGACAGCAAGTAATCTTGTAGATAGTTTTGATGCGATGTAAACATTGGTGGGTTTGGATAAACCTTGATGATCCCCGAATAGCGTGTCGCCGCCCATAGCAGCCCTGTTTCATCGATCAATACCTGGCGAACATCACGACTGGGTAACAATGCTAGCTTTGAAACATGTGGTGTGTTGACAAAGCGCTGTTTAATAATAGAAAAGCGATAAATACCAGCAAAGGTTGATAGAATAATTTCCCCTTGGTGATGTAGCATTTTAGAAACACTCGGCAAGCCACCTTCAGGCAAATCAAATGTTTGATACTGTCCCGTATCTGCACTGAATAAACCAAAGCTGCGTCGTGTCGCTACCCACATTCTACCTTGAGCATCAAAAGAGACTTGCCTAACTTCATTATGATCTAACTCACTGGAGTCCATATCAAAACTCACTAGCAGATCAGTTTGCCTGTCCAATTTATGCAAGCCATGAGATGTGCCAAACCAAATAGCACCACGGCTATCCTCACTGATACTCCAAACGCGATTCTTACCTTCCAAATCAGCTGGTTGCTTAGCAAACAAGAAGCGTTTGAACGTCCCTTGTTCACCCACCAGCTGATTTAGGCCACCCCCATTTGTACCAACCCAGAGCGTTCCATCCTGACTTTCAAACAAAGTTTGTATTTTGTCTGATCCCAGTGAGTCGGCTTGTTTGGCATCGTGGCGAAAATGCATAAATGATTGCTCACCTTGCCACAGGTTGAGGCCACCTCCCCAAGTGCCCGCCCACAACCGACCTTGGCTATCAAACAAAATCGTCGCCACACTGTTCGCCGATAATGAGTCCACTCGACTGGGATCATTTTTGTAGGTGATGAATTGATACCCATCGTAACGCATGACGCCATCGGCACTGGCAAACCACATAAACCCTTGCGGGTCTCTGGCAACAGCGTAAATTTGTGGGTTTGAAAGCCCGTTATAGGCCGAAATGTGCTCAACTTTTAACGTGTCACTCGCCCTCACGTGGCCAGTATTTAAGCCAACTAACAACAACAGCACACCAAAGATGATGGGCATAAAAGACAGTTGAGGCAGTTTCACACGACACTCCAGATTGGCTACAGCATTGAATTAAAAGTATATTTCAGCTGTCAGCCCTGATGAAAGTTATTGCAGCTAAAGCTAAATTATAACAGTAATTTCATAAAGCTAAGGATATTTACCCTTCATGATGCATCTGATCATTCGTATGCTATTACTAATAGACTAACCCTAAATGATGTAGCGAGTATTTATGGCACTCCACATGAGCCAGTTGACTGTATTGATTGTAGAGCCGTTTGAAGCGGTAAGGGCAATGATCACGAACGTATTGAATGAAATGGGTAATATTAAAATTATCCAAAGCTCCAACAGTAACGATGCGCTTGAAAAACTCGCCTACAATGACGTGGGTTTGATCATTGGTGAATGGCAATTGTCTGGGCTTACTGGCATTGAGTTTCTGACTCAGGTTCGCACCACGCCACGCACCGCGAAAATTCCCTTTTTGATGATGTCCTCAACGATAGAGCAAGCACATGTTGTTCGCGCAATTCAATGTGGTGTATCGGAGTTCATCGTAAAACCATTTTCAAGTAAACAACTTAAAGCTCGAATCCAACGCGCCTTAAATCGGCCCGTTAGAGCATTTCAAGGCGACTCAGCACAATTAGCCTCTGTCGCACAAGAAGAGCAAATACAACTACTGATTGTGGATGATGTGGCTGACAACATCAAAGTCATCAGTGACATCCTACGCCGAGACTATAAAGTTCGTGCTGCACTCAACGGTAAAAAAGCATTGCAAATCTGTGCGGGCGACCCACAGCCAGATATTATCTTGCTGGATATCATGATGCCCGAAATGGATGGCCTAGAAGTGTGTCGTCGCCTCAAAGCCGACCCCAATACCCAGCATATAACCGTCATATTTTTAACTGCCTTGGAACAAACTGAGCATGTCATTAAGGGGTTATCTTTGGGTGCTGTGGACTACATCACCAAACCGGCTAATCCTGCGATTGTGAAATCAAGAGTGCAGGCCCATTGTCGCGGCATCGAATCACACCGTCTAATGCGCGCTCAGATTGATACAATGCTCGAAAACGCAAGACTAAGAGACGAGTTCGATAACCTCAACCAAAACGAGCTCACCAAACCGGTTTCTGTGATTCAGCATGCCTGCGAATTATTATCGAGTCACGTACAGCAAAGTGAAAAAGCCAGACATTATCTAGAAGAAATTCAGCACAACTGTGCGCAATTACAGCTCCACCTTGATAGTGTAACGGCGCTTGCTAAGATTGAGCGCAATGACTACCAACTCAACCCTCAGTCGCATAACCTGCTATTCGTTGTGGATGGGGTGTTAGCTGCCCTAGCCAACACGCTCAAACAACAGCAACTCAGTGTGCATACCTCAATTGCTGCTGATCTGGAATATCGTGGAGAGTTGACGCTCACCCATACCTTGTTAAGCCACCTAATTAAAAATGCGTTAGAAGCTTCAAGAACGAGGCCAAGCATCAATGTGAACGCCAGCCAAAGTGATGAGCATGTTGTGATCACCATACATAATTCAGATCCAGTTCCAACACATCTGACAGAGCAATTTTTTGAGAAGTTTGTCAGCTTTGGCAAACCAGGGAGGCTCGGGATGGGTACTTATATCGCAAAATTGCTGGTTGAGGCACAGCATGGCACTATCGCCTTTCGTACGGATGATAACCTAGGAACCGAGGTTTTTGTTCACTTACCGCTGGGCTAACAGGCTATCAAGCGTCGTGGTGAACTATTTCACCACTTTCAAATAACTAGGCGTTTCATCTGGCCTGAGCGGTACCTTGGTATTGTTGTAACCCAAGGTTTCTGCTCGCAATGCGCTGACATGATTAAAGACCGTTTTAACACCGTAATACTGGTCCATGTCCTTTTCACCTTCTAATAAATCACCCAGCTCAAGCATCAAATAATAAGCGGTATTTTGAATTTTTTCGGGCACTTGCTCCTCAGGCTCCCCTTTAATAAAGAAGCTTCGAAGCCAGCATTCTGCGCGATTACAGCCATGCCCTTGCACAATCATGCCTACAGCTAGCGCCATTGCAATTATCATTAATACAATAAAAATTAGTATGGGTTGCATCCTGTTGCTTCCTCCATATAGATAAAATGATGCGCTACGTATGTAACTTTGCAGGGGTATCTAAAAACCTTCTCACTCACACTATCGTAGGGTTACTCGCGCTTACCACGTGATAACATCAGCCTGACTTCACAACCTAAATGGCAACGCAAGTGAATTTGTATTTGTAATGTATGTAAATACCCAACGTGTTTGCCCTTATGGGCATTAACCCTGAGTCAAATACAGGCATTAATTATCGTGTCAGTAATGTTTCAGGCTGATAGGCTATGGCGATAATACCCATAAGGTATCCATCGGTGAATATTATTACTTTTCCCTGTTTCTGTACTGTAAGTACGCAATACTGATTGATAAATCACGGAAATGTTAATTAACATATAAAAATATGTCAATGTAAAATGCATAAACTGATGCTGTTCTGGTCATACTCAGCCATTAAGAAAAAGCGCTATCTGCATGTAAATTAACATAAAATCGAGTATACATAGCTGGTTTGGCTGTTTTTTGCGACCAAGCAAGCTTCTTTTTTACGTCCAAGATGGAATTGATATTGCTGCCAGTCTTTTTTGGGAAAGTACGCGATACCAACCTGAGCTGCCCAACATATATCATAACCAATTGTCAGCCAACTTCATCACTGTTTTTTGCTAACAGCTCCCCTACCTGAAACAGCAACTCATGTTGTTCTACTGGTTTTGCTACATAACCGTCAAAGCCCACCTGCTCATATAGACGTTTATCTTCTTCATACGCATTGGCGGTAAGCGCAACAATAGGTAATGTGGGCGCGAATTGCTTTATTTTCTTACAAGCTTCAACACCATCCATCTTCGGCATTTGAATATCCATAAGCACCAAGCTTGGCCTATTTGCTTTTACCGCCTCTATGGCCTCAAGACCATTTTGGACTAAAGTGATGCGCGCTTTGGTCGGCGCTAACATTGCCTTTACAACAACCTGATTAATGTCGTTGTCTTCCGCCACCAAAATATCAACTCCGGTTAAATCTAAGTCTGGAATTTCTTGTGGTGTCGCGACTGGTTTTTGATGCGACTTTAGCAATGGCAACGTAACATTAAATACACTGCCTTTGTTCAGCTCACTCTGTACATCAATACTGCCGTGCATCATAGTGACCAATGAGTGAGTGATCGCCAACCCAAGACCCGTACCGCCATATTTACGGGTGGTTGATTTATCCGCCTGCTCAAAGCGTTGAAACAATCGGCTTATCTGTGCTTCGTTCATACCGATGCCCGAGTCTATGACATGAAACACCAAATGCTCGCTTTGCGGCAATTCACGGATCAGCACTTCGACTTGCCCTTCGGAGGTAAACTTAATGGCATTAGACACAAGATTCAGTAGGATCTGACGCACACGCACTTCATCACCAAGCCAATAATCGCTAAGTACATCAATATCAAACCTTAATGCTATGCCCTTTGAAAATGCGACCACGGACAACTCAGATTTGAGGTTTTCAACAAGCCGCATAAGGCTAAATGGCTGCTCATCAAGCGTCAACTTGCCTGCCTCTATCTTGGAAAAATCTAAAATGTCATTAATGATGGTCCGCAGCGCTTTAACTGAATAAATTCCTTTTTCTAACAACTCCCGCCCCTGATCTCGCAAAGGCTCCGCTTTCAGTAATTGTAATGTACCGTATAACCCATTCATGGGCGTTCTGATCTCATGACTCATATTCGCCAAAAACTCCGACTTTGCATGCGTTGCCAGCTCTGCCTGCTCTTTGGCCTCAGACAACGCACGCTCGCGGTTAAGTTGCTCAGTCAAGTCATATGCTATCCCCAAGAATCCAAACACCCGCTGCTGCTCATCCGTTAGTGCGGTAATGCTCAAACGCACTGGTATATGCTTGCCGTTTTTGTTGACATAGGTCCAACGGTTGGTATCAATCACCCCAGTTTTTGCTTTGGCAACAAAACATTCAAAGCCGGGCGCTATATCCATACCCAACTCTTTGCTCATCGCTTTACTATGCTCAATCACTTCTTTTTCTAGATGAAACATCGCGGGGCTGGCTTTGCCAACGAGTTCACTCGCCTGATACCCTAACAGCCGCTCGGCCGCGGGGTTAAACAAGGTGATCACGCCTTGCTCGTCCGTGGCAATAATGGCGTAGCTTGCAGAGGTTAAAATACTCTGCTGTAACATATTGATTTCAGTCGCCTGCTTAGTGCGCAGCGCAACCTCTTGCTCTAGGTGAAGATTGGCCTGCTCCAACGCCAACCCTTTTACTTTTTCTGCCTCAAAATGCTGTTGTTTAAGTTGTTGTTTTTTGAGTAATACCAACTGTATGCTAAACACTAAAATGGCCAGCAATAATGACAATCCAACCGCCCATATAGCTGATTGTATGGGCCGTTTTAACTCAAGCTCGTAAATAAACGCCGAGGTAGCACTTAAAGATATGTGCCACTGACGGCCAAAGAGCGTGATTCTTTGGTACTGGCTATATTCGTTTAACTGATGACTTTTATCTCCATGAGTAAAAAAGACGATACCATCATCGGGCGTTACATCTGAAATGGACATAACAATATCGTCACTTAGCGAGCGCATTGATGAGAGGATTTCATCAATCAAGATTGGTGCATAACTCCAGCCAACCACATTATCCAATCGTTCACTTGGTTTAAATGGCGCATCTGAGCGGTATATTGCCATTAAAATCAAAAAGCCCTGCTGTGCTTTATTATTTGCCTGAACCAAAGTAATCGGGGCAGTCAACCTAGGTTCATCACTCATTGCCGCCTCTAGCGCCGCCCGCCTGCGCATCGATTCCGAGCCAATATCCAATCCCACCGCACTGGCATTACGCCTTTCAGGTTCTATAAACTGAATGATAAAGCGGCTTTTATCATGGGGTGTAAGCTGTTTAATTTGGAAAGATTTATCAGGACGTTGTTGTTTTGCTTGCTCCACAAACTGAGCCTGTTCATGTGGCTTAACTAAACGAATGACACCAATCCCTCTAGCCCCTGGAAACTCTCTGATGAAATCTCTTGCATTCATGTAGCGCTGCATGGCTGAGTAATCAAAATTGTTTTCTCCAGATGCCGAAACCGCGCCTCGCAGGCCTATGATACCGTATTGATATAACGCTACACGCTGCTGCACTCCCTCAGTAATACGCTCTAAACGACTCCGTAAGGCCTGATGTATTTGTTGCTGACGTAATTGCTGTTGTTCCTCATATTGAACTTTGCCGTAAAACAACCCCGCCACAATGATCAAGATAGGTAAAAACATTATCTTAAATAGTGATATTGGCTCACCAGCTGAGTGATTAACGGCGTTTTCCATGTTTACGATTTCTCTGTGAGCCACTATGTGACAATCCTGTAACGTAAGGGCTGGTGGAAGTTAATTTGAGTATAGGTTCAACATATCACAATGCCAAACCAAATCACTGCTTTACAAGCCGCTGTTCCACACTTAAGTATCAATAGAGATGAATATATCTATCAGTGATTTGTGGTACAGGTTGTCGCGTTGCCTTTATTACAATAGTGATAATCTAAAAAATACTGAGATTGAGTCGGCAATGTTGCTTTAGTTATCACATCAAATAGTAAACTTGCTCCGAGCTTGCCCATTGCAAATGGGTTTTGACCAATATTTTCTGTAGATAACCCTTGTGCCAAAGCCTGTAATTGCACATTTTCTGTATCAGCAGACACTATGCTCAATGTACCATTCGCTATCTGCTCTTTGAATGGTGTCAGCGCCTCAATATAGTCGCCGTTAAACTGTGCAAAGCCCGCCACGGCCAAAAATATAGGGGGCTTTGGCTGTTTAATGATATTGAGTAACTGGTTCAGCGCATCTTCGCGACGCCCCATAGTATAAAGCGGGCAGCGCTCATACTCATACCAGCCATGGCTGGCTGAGAACCTCACCTGATCACTGCCAAATAGCGCGTACCTGACACCACGAATGCGTTCATTAAGGTTAGGTGTGGTTTGGTGACCCGACTGAATACACACCGCTTGTGATGGTTCTGTTTTGTATTTTTTGGCAACCTCACCCAGTGCTTTGCCAAAATCAAAGTTATTGGTGCCAACGTATGCCAGCCGATATTGGTGATGCTGAGTCAATAAGTCAGAGTCAAAAGTGATCACCGGAATGCCTTTTTCCTTGGCTTCTTTGAGCGCGCCTTCAACCAGATAGCGTGAGTCGGTTGTAGAGATCAATAACCCATCAATGTCTTGCTGCACCAACTCCCTTACTATTAAAACCTGAGTGCGCACATCTTGGTAATCATCAGCACCTTCATAAATGCATGTTAGGTCTTTATGTTGCTTGGCAAATGCTTGGCAACCGTGAAAAGACTGCTCGTAAAATGTATCGTTTTTAGTTTTACCCACTACTGCAATTTTTATTTGTGCCGTAGCGTTAAACGCCAGACCCAGCATAGCAACGACAGTCAGTTTGAGTTGTTTTTGTATTTTCATGGATTTTTAATACTTGCCACACAGCCAATTAAGCAACTGCAACATTCTGGTTAACAAAGCATTACTATAACTCAAACACCTAGTTAACAAAGTGATTGTTGCAACCAAGCGGATGTATTTTTTGTAAAAACCCGCAATTTTACTGCCATGTAGAGCAAAAAAATCAGCAGCTAATAAATTTTATGCTTAACTTATTGTTAACTATGACTTTATGAACCATATAAAACTACAATCAAAGGACTGCATATTATGCGCTGTTATTTTCTATACCCGCTGTTTTGCTTGCTACTATTGTGTAACGTGTCTAACGCCGCTCCCCAGCTGTCAGGTAGCCTTCCTGAAAAACAACAAGAAAAAAGGTCTGAAAAAGGCACTCAATCTCCTGCACAGGAGTCATTTTTCAAAAATATTCAACCTTATGAAGGCACAGAAATATACGTAGACTACTTTCGGGGCAATGACTTAGATGGCGCATTGGATGTGCAATACAGTTTTAAATATGTGTTTGGCAGAGACATGAACTTCAAAAAAGAAGGTGATTTTGATTGGAATGCCGCTTTCTCTTTTTCAGGGGAATTTGACTTTTACCTAGGCACACGAAATTCAGGCCCTGTTGTGGGCCGACGCTATAACCCCGGCTTCCAATTAGCCTGGGGCACGGCTAAACGCGATAACTTTATTGAGTGGCGTTTTTCATTGGAGCATGAGTCAAATGGGCAAACCTCTGACTCTTTACCAACATTATTGAGCCTAGCCAGAGATAACAAAGCCCAATATGCGCAGAAATATCCTGATATAGATAACAATTATTACCTACACATGGCGACCGAAACCGTCAGTCGCAGCAGTGACTTTGTTGCGGTGGGCGGTGTGTACCGCGTCAACCCATACGATGTCGACTACAACGACTGCCACTCAATATTCAGCTGCTTCGACATTCACCTAAAATTTAGAAAAATATGGGGAGATGCTGAAGATATGGTGTTTTGGGACGCCTCTAAGCGGCATGACAGGCTCGAAGATTACCAAGGCACCGATATTACTTTTGTTAGCCAATTTTTGCTTGAAGACAGGATCTTAACGCTGCTGGGCGGGCAAAGTACGCTATCGCTCAGATACCGTTCTGGTGAAATCTGGGGGGGCGACGTGGGCACTAACAATACGTTTGACGTGAGCTTTACCTCACACCTGCATATAACCCATGAAATTCAGTTACCTATTATCTTCTCATACCATGCAGGATACCTCGAAGAGCTCTACAAGTACTCCGAGAAGGCTCATTACTTGCGAGTAGGGTTTGCATTGAACTTTTAGATTAGCAACTTGCTGATGGCTCAGCTCCCCCTCCCACTGTAACCAGCTGGGTGGGGGTCTCTGTAAAGCTATCAAAAACCAGCCCATTGTCTTTGAGCACTTACTGGGTTCAAAAAAGAAACTTAACTTTTAACTTCAAAAAGTTAAATTAAAATCACTATAAGATTTAGGCCGTAGTCAAGCCCACAACGTTCGTTACACTTAGCACGTTACTTCTTATCATAAATCTCCGACCAACCTTCTAGAGCGCAAACCCAAGGCTAATTCGCGAACGCTATAATCGGGGTCATATGCTCGACCAAGCAGTAGTGGTGCGGTAAATTCTTCCTCACGACCTAAATAAGCCACGAAATACATAGTCGACCGCCTGACACTGGGAACCGGATGATGCTCTGTCGCCCAAGCAAATAGCTCTAGTGTTTCACGCCCTTGCTCTGGCAACCAGGCCAATGTATATGGAATACGGGTTCGCACGCCAGCTTCTGCGGTTGCAATAAGGGCCTCAGATAGTGCATTTCTAACATTGGGTAGCTGTTCTCCTAAATCTTTCCAAAACTGGTTTCGTTTTGGTGGAAAACCACTTTCGTCGTGATGGCTAAATGTAATATTCACCGCGGCAAAGGCTGACGCGATTTTAATGCGCTCGGCTTTATCAGGATGGGCAAACAACGCCCAAAGCTCATCCAATGACTCTCCCGCCATAATAGCCCTAAACACCAAAGCCTCTTCATTGGAAAACCCGACCATAAACCGTTCGTATTCAGCTTTACTTGTGCTTTGCTGGTGCGTGTTATTCACCTTGGCCAAAGGCGATGGGGTTGAATGCTGCATATTAGCGGCATATTGCGCAACAAACGCTGGCGGCTCAGAAAAAGCCACGGGATGGGTATTCACTCCTGCTAAAGCATGAACAACAAACGCAACGACCAGCAATACTAAGGTCGCTGCAGCTATAAGCACTTTTTTTAATGTAACACTGACTCTCATTATTCTCTCCACTATCAATAAAACACATCTGTGTAGGTAATGAGAACTTAAGTGAAATGCAGTAAAAACAAATGACTTGCGGCTGATTTCTGGCTGACTTTTATGTGATTGTTGGCCGGTTTTATTGTAAACACAATAGTGGTAATGATTCTTGTCCCCCCTATTTTTAACGCCTTCCAAACTCAAAACACAGGTAAAATAGAGGATGCCTTATCGCTGTTTTATCTTAAAGCGTACATTGGCAACCTCTTCGCTAAGTGAGCGGTTCATCCACAACCAAAAGCCGGCTAGCAAAAACATAATATCCGCCTATTCTTAACACCAGTCTGAGTAGCCTTCATCGACCGCACTTTTAGTTTCTTATAACAATACAAGGTCACGGGTATCGCCCATGAAAGCAAGGGTGAGCCTACATTGAGTTGCAAAGAAATCGAAATGACCGACGGTGTAACACACTGCCCAGAGGAATGATGCCAAGTTTTCAAAAAACTTTTGATTAAAAGGATATATCTATGAAAATAAAAAATTTATTGTCACGGATAAGTATAGTGACGCTCGCCGTTGCGCTATCTAGCAGTTGTTCTAATTCTGATAAAGCAGCCGAAACACCACCCGAACCCGCACCTAAAGAACAAACGACATTTTCACACTTTGGGCCCTATCAGCCTTTACCAACTTGGTCAGACTGGTGCCCAATAAATAGCGATAAAGCCAAGTGTACCTCTACGCTGCGTAATGCTGTACAAGACCAAAGTGCCAAGAGCCGAAAAACCGTACGCGCGCACGGATGGCAACTATGGGCGGGAATTACAGCGCCATTGGATAACTCGGGTTACGATAAAAAGACAAATACATCAACCATGTTTGGCACTCAAGGTTGTTGGGCTAAAAATACCAGTAAACAGAGTGCATGCAGTGGGGTATTTCCATTATGGCTTAGCTGGCCCAACACAGGCTTGCCCTACTCACCAAAAACCAATACCACTTTAGAAGCAACCAATGTGGATAACGTCGGCCCAGCCGTTGCTGGCCTTATTCAAATCAATCGCAACTTTTCTGAGTCAGGCACGCCGCAAAGTGCATCTAACACAATACTGACAACCACTGCCACCACACAAGACCCCGACCCAACCAAAGTGCAGACAGTAAATACCCTTGGTCCTATTCCAACATACAAAGTGCCCGCCCTTGCCATTGCCAAGCAATGTAAGCTGCCAAAAAGCGACGTTCAGCCACAACTGGCTGTCGCCTATGACCCTAAAACATCGGATAAAGATCAGTTAAAAGCATGGACCAAACTGGATACGCTATGTACTCAAAACGGCTACCCAAATATCGTTTGTCCAAGTGCCAGTGGTATTTGTGATGGTACTGCCTTTGTTAATCAGGGGGATGTAATGATTGCCACGGAGTCATTAACCACGCAAGCGTGGGACGCTGTTCAAAATAACGCGCTGTATGCAGGCACATCAACACTCGCTGATCTTTATGCTAAAGGTGATGAACAGGTGGCCGCCAATAAGGTCGCTAGCTGGTTTAATAACGAGTTTATTTCGACTAAACATATGTTCTGGCCGGTCAAAGGCTGTAATCCGAACGCGAAACAAAACGAGCTTGGCTGTCGGGTACGCTATGGCGCATTGCCACCTTGGGTGCCTAAAAATTTCAAAGATAAAAACTATGCAACCAATGCCGACTATCTTGGCTACGAAAAATGGGGTGAAGTGGTCGCCATTGATACCTGTGGAAAAGACTGTAAAAAGGCCTCTAGCGCGACGTTAGAGCTTGCGCATGTTGAAGGTGCATCAGCCATCACGACGCAATCTCCGAGCGTATATAAAGTGAAAGACTTTATGCACTTACAAGTATCAGAAGAGACACTAAACAACGCCTTTACTGCCACCGACAGAGCACTGTTAGATCAGGCTACCATTTGGGCCTATGGTGACGATTCAAATGGTTTTGAAGCGGGTGACTTTTTAGTGGTTGTTGCCATGCATGTGAATACCAAAGAGATAGATTCATGGGCATTTCAAAGTGTTTGGTGGAGCCCAATGAACGACAGCTCAAACGACTGCCCAGTGAAAAAGTACAACCACTGTTTTGGCCAAGCGGATATCTACAAAGCCACAGAGTTCAAATACTCCGGCCTCCATCGCAAATTAGTCAGGAAACTGGACAAAAAAGTGGGTGCTACATGGCGTAACAACTATCTGCTCACTGACAGCTACGGCATCAACTATGAAATTGATGGTGCCCCTGTCATTGCCAGTAATTATTTTACGGGTACGCCACCTAAATGGGCAACACAAAGGCCTGACGGTGACACAATAACGATGCTGCCTGTTTCAATGAACCCATACATAGAACCGGTGATCCATCCACTTGGTACAAACTGTCAGAATTGCCACCGCAGAGCAGGTGCAGTGAACGCCGCACCTAATCAAGGTGAATATGCAGCAGGTGTCGGTAGAGCAAACTATCAAAATGCCCAATGCCCCAGTTTATTAGCAGACTACGGTCTGCCTGATAGCGATCCATGCATGTTAAAGCCTTGGGCGTGGAATCAAAATACCAAGTGGGATGAAAAGGCAAACAACAATTGCCAAGAAAAAGACGGTACTTTATGCAGTGGAAAACAGGCTTTCCCTATCGTTAATACCGACCAAGCTTGGTTTGTTGCAGACGAGCATGTGCAAAAAGCCAAGTAGTGGTTTAGCGAGTTAAACCGCTGTACCATCCATAAACACCATATTGATATTTGGTGTTTATGGATGCCAAGACAGTGTATTTGGATAACTAATAACTCTCACCGCGCTTAAAGTTCATATTAAAACTTCAAGGTTGGGAGCTTCATAAATCCATTCAACATTCGCTTTAACGACTTTTGGGATCTCTAGCTCAGTGACTATTTGCCAAGGGATCTGCTTTTCGTGCCAAAAGCGTTTCTCAAGTTCAAGTATTTCTATTGTTCGCTGCTGTTCAACAGCGCTGACATACTTGGCTAAGGGAAAATATGAATACTACTGCGTTACGGTTAGCAAAACTTGCTGAAACTCGCAACATTGATGGTGTGACTACGTCAAAATCGCTTGGTACTTATACCGTCAGTATCCCTTGGTAATCACACTAAATTATTTTCCGCTAATTCAAATTGTACAATGTCTGCACTTTGCAAGACTTGACCCTAAAAACTCTTCCTTGCAGCGCATAACTGAACATCAATTTCGCATGTGCGCACTTTCCTATCACGCTTATTCGTTAAAAGAATAAGCGTTTAATGAGAAGATTAAAGCAACACTCGCTGTACCTATCAAAAAACAATCATTAACTTAAAAAACTGCGATGAAAGGGAAATGAAAACTTTTAAATTTTTTAAACTTTTTTGCTTATTTTAATTTTAACAACATTAATTTTATCTACAGCCCATTAAATATGGCCAAAATAACGTCAAAATTAGAAGTGTCATTATTCAAAAATACAAAGTGATGAATTTAAAAATAGACCAAAAAACCAGTTATTTTTCGAATTATTCAACAATTGTGCCCAATACAAAAACACCCTTAATTTACAGTGGGTTGTGCTAAAAACAAGATAATGATTATATGGAATTGATTACATAATAAGGAAAATGACGTATGAAAAAAACAATGGCTTTACTATCCACTGCTGCGTTAACTTCGGCGCTTTGTGCACACGCTCAAGTCAGTTCTGAAGATCTTAATTTAAAACCAGCGGGGGAAGTAAAACTCTCCAAAAAATCTCCCACCTTTAACACCAGTAAAAAGTTAAATAAAAAAGCGGTATACAGTACGGCAAATACCGAGGTGTCTACAGCCAGTATTACGCCACAATGCCCAACACTTGCAACGGGCAATTTGTATACTTTATCTGGTTTAAATGCGGGTGATACAGCATGTTATCATTTTGAAATAACAGCTCGAAGTAAGACAACGGCATTGTTGCTCAATCAAGAAACCGGAAACAACATTGATCTTAGCATCATACGACACAACGCAGATAATACCTACACGGCACTAGGCACCTCAAATAATACTGGGAATGCCGATGAAACAGTCGTTGTTTTGACCGAGCCGGGCCACTACTACTGGTTTATGGAAGCACAAGAATCCACCGGTGCCGCCTTTAACTTTGGCGCTGCAGTTGCAACCTCACTCGATGACTATGAATTTAATGATACTGCCGCAACGGCAACAGTATTAGCCGATAAGCAACATAAGATCAGTGCAAATATGGACTCTGCGACTGATATAGATATCTATAAATTCACATCGGTACGAGGCCAAGATGTGTTGCTTAACTTCTCGGATAACAATTCAGATGAGTGGATTGCTGAATACTACAGCGCAGGGTGGCAACCTTTTATCAAAAACGCCGATAATACACTGGGCAACTTACAACCCAACCAAGAAATTTATGTCAGAGTGCGTCCCAACTTGGCGTTGCCTGTTAACCCAAATAATCAATACACCCTGACACTCGGCAGTAAAGTGGTGTCGGCATCAAATCACTATGTTTCCGGTGAAAGTAATGTAAACCGCGTACCTTACTCATCATTCATCTCAGGGTTACCTTATGCTACGACCCAAGCCTATCGCAAGCTTACTTGGGGGATCACACTTAAAGACTCAACAGGCCAACCGGTAGAGGGTGCAACTGCGGTGCTGAAGTTTGACCAAGATATCAGAGAGCCAGAGAATCTCATTGTGTATACAGACTATGAGGCGGTTTCTAACAGCGCAGGTGTGGTGTCAGGCACAGTGAACTTAGGCTCTTGCTATAGCGACCTCACGCTAAGACATACAGAATACAGCTTTGGCTATAAAAATATATGGGATACTGACTTAGTTTATGGTGTTTGGCGAATGGAAGTGCCCCATTCTGTTGGGCTGGGTGTTGGCGGCGACAACGTCGAATACGTTTGGTTTGGTCACTTATGCGATCAAGATTTAGTAAGTAGCACACCATCGTAACTTATTGAATTATATGAGCAGTGTTTAAACACTGCTCAGCTTTATTTACAGGTATTTGGAGTAAATGAAAAAATAGTGTTAAATTTTACTAAAGTAATTTAAAGAACCTACCGATAAATAAGGCCTCTTCACGTATAAGGAATATGTTATGAAGATAGGTAACCCAGCCATTAGTCAGGCCCAGCTTAATACAACAAAGCAAGTAACTGACAGCAAAAAAACCATTAGCGATGAGATTAACACTGCTGCCCAACAGCAACATGCCCAAAGCAATATAAATGATGAGCCTGCTCTGGCAAACAACGCTAATCTACACAACATTGAAGTAACGTCTGTGAGTGTTTATGAGCCTGATCGGTTTGCGAAAGTATCTCAAACGCTTTATTTTGGTGAATTACCCAGTTTATTTAGAGATATGCAATCTCATTACCAAGACTTTATGAGTGAACTGGAAAAATCAGATCCACAGTTGGCACAACAAGAATGGGGCTTTTCTATTGATGAAAGTGGCCAACTAGTTGTAACTGGCTCTATCAGTGATGAAGACAAAGCCTATTTGGAAGAAAAGCTTAATGAAAACACAGAGCTTGTGCAATTAGCCAAACAAGTTCCCGATGTTTTGATGAAAGGCATGGCTTACGACAGAGGTGCCGACGGTAAGGCCAATGCATGGGGCAAGTATGATGTAAACACTGAAAATCTCAAAGATGTTCTGAATTTTAGAGAAGTGTTAGAGAGCACTTACACCGAACGAGATGATATTTCCTACTTCAAAGGCAACTTTAACACCTTTGAATTTGCCGAAAACGTGGCAAGTCAATTAAAAAGAAACGCCGAGGTCAAGTTTAGTTATTAAATTGATACTCACCAACTGTGCAATGCTAAATATTAGCGTGAGTGTGTATCTTGGTTTGTAGGTATCGGTCGACACCTCAAGCATTTGGGTGCTTGATACCTGCAGTCCTAAGGTTATCTCTCGCTCTAGCGGAAACTGCTCTTTGACTTGCAGCACATCCTGCCGCCACTCAAGCAAGTAGAACATGGATAGTTCAAGATCGGATAATAAATGATGGGTTCGTTTGGACTTATAGCCAAAAACTCGATGTACACGGCCATCGGATGGCGCATCATAAACCGTTAACCACGGCTTGTAATCCTGATACTCGCCTGTACCACGCCCTTCTTTAATCCACTTAAGATATTGCGCCTCAGTATGGCCAATCTTCCTAGACGTAATATACCGCTATAACTGATTGAAATTTCAGCATAGCTAGAAGTTCTCTCTTAAACAATAAGTTTGGATATATAGAAAAGTAAAAAGGTGCCTTTGGCACCTTTTATAAGGGGGAGGTCTCGAGACTTCTCGGGATAGATACCGCAGTCAGAAGCGGAGACCGTTTTTTTCTGAACGTAAGTGGCTTATATGGCCCCTTACTTAAAATTTGCTATGATACGATATTATAAGGGATCTTAAAAATTAAGGCAAGCAGTGAGGATTTTTGACAGTATCAACCGAGATGTAGAAAAGCATCAACTATTCTTTATCGAGTGCTGGGCTAGCCTAAGCAACTTGAATACCCTAGACAGTGACCGAGTCTCTTACAATAACGTATTGAACTCTATAGAGGAAATGCTGGACCTATATGCTCTAGGTGATAAATATAAAGCGCCAGACAAGAGGAAGCATGTAGCTAGAGAGCTAGAGGGCTTTCTACAAAATGATCCAATCATAAAGAAATCAGTTTTCAATAATATCCCCCAGCAGTTAGCTGAAACATTAACATCTCATGATAATCCTCTGGAGAATAAAAGGTCTCTTATCGTAAGCTTTTTGCAAGAGCTTAGAAATCTCATAAATACTCATTACAGAAATGAATCAACAAGTGAACTTAGTGCCCTTTTATCTGATGAGTCTGAATTCAATGACAGCTTGCTTAGAGACATATATATTTCAGCAAACTCGTTAATGAGTGTTTTAATAACCCAGGGAATGCCAATATCTGAGTGTTATTTATTATGCCGTAACTATCTAATGAAGAGAAAAGATACGGTCACATTTGGTGATGCAATTGAAGGCTTTTTTTCTAAGCTAAAGCTACCCTATGGCCAGTATGAAGTTACATTAAAGCTTGATGATAAAAAACTTTACGAGTTAATTGGCAGGACGTCTGTCAAATCTCTGGGGGACTGTCACTTTTCTACAGTTCCACGCACCGAAGAAGAACGGAGATATTATGTAAGTGCTAAGATAAAGGTCCATGCTATTTCATTTAGCTCCGCTATTGCAGCATCTGAAAAAATCCTCTTTCAAGCAATTGATCTATTTTCATACTTTTTAGGTAAGCGTGAAATAAAGATACTTAGCAAAGCTGAAGTAGTATCAAGTTCAAATGGAGACAGCAAACAATTACCACGCTTCGAAAAAGAGTTGGCCAACATACTAGAACGCTGGTCTGATGATGAACTTTCAGACTACATGGAAGTCATAGGCCACTTTCGTCAAATGGGCTCTGAAAAGACTGCAAACAAAGTTCACTCCACATTTAAATTTTTTCAAAACGGCGTGACCGAAAAAAGTCTAGAAAGTAGATTCACCGCGTTTTGGTCAGCACTGGAATCACTCACATTAATCAATGAAAATAGTAAGCAAACCCATGATGAGCATGTTATAGCTGCAGTCATTCCGTGTATAGCTCTAGATTATCCTGTAAAACAGCTATCAGCACTGAAAGGTTGTGCTAAGACCTTAAATTGGGATAACTTTAATTTCGATGGAGCCCCATTTAAGATACAAGATGCAGATCTTAGCTCTATATATAAAGCACTAAAAACTGAAGATTTTGCAGAGCAAATTAAAAGCTCTTTGTCAGATCACCCTTATGCTCAATATAGATTCATGCAATTTATAAACTTATGTTCAAACCCGTATGAATTATCCAACAAGGTTGATGCTCATAGAGACAAAGTTGAACTTCATATACACCGAATTTACAGAATCAGAAACGCTATAGTGCACAATGCGTCTTCTCATGAAAGATTACAACTTTTGGTAGTGAATCTGGAGCATTACCTTAGAAGCACGTTAAATGCTTTGGTTTATACCGTAATCCGCTCAAAAGCGATTCTTTCTCCCGAAGAGGCTTTTGTAAGATACCAACACTCAGCTAATCGAGTTTTCATAGAAATGGATCCATCAAAACTGTACTCCGGCAAGAAAAAAGAAGGAAAAATTAAAGAAATTATTAATGGGAATGTAACAGTTTCGGACAATCAACTTATTGCATGGTTAAGCCTTTATAGAAGATAAAAAGTCATCATCCCAATAACTTTCAGTATGAAACTTTATTGTTTGGGATGATACTTTATTGTTCACCCACAAAAAATGTAGCTCTGCAATATAGTTTCATACTGAGCGGAGCTGTAGGGTCTGTGTTTTGGCTTGGAAGTTTGAGGTTGGGAAATAAAGTTTCATACTGTATTCCGATTACAGCTTACATTCGTGCTAGTACCAAATAATAAAGTTTCATCCTACGGAAACTTAAATATTACCCTTCTAATGCAAACCCAAGTTGTATTTCATTTATGGTGAGCTCGATTGCGAGGTTCATGTAAATTACGATCAATTTAATTTCAAGCTCTAAATGAGTACTAGAAATAGTTTATGACTAGCATTGAGAAAAACGTAAACTATCTCAATATTTTGTTGACATTTTACAGCCTCCGTGGGGGCAAAGATGGGTTAATAAATTGATAGATTATCCCTACTTTTACATCCTCCCCCTCTCTCAACCTCGCAAACATAAGATCTCGCTCTAGGTCTTCTATATCAGTGCTAATCTGGTTCAGGTTATTACCCCGAATATAATCCAAAACCACCTTAAGGTTTGGGTTAGGCTGCATAGATTCAACTACAGCCTGTGGAGTTTCTGCTATGTTACTGAGAACTGATTTCCCCAAATCTCCAGAGCTACGTATTGTTGCAATAGCGTACTCACATCGTTTTCGCAAATAATGGGAATAAAGCTCAGGTACTCTGGCAAAATCGGCAGATCCTATCATAAAAATTTCTTCAACGGTTTCAGGATTCTGTTCCGCAAGTTTCTTGACTGCAGCAGGGATAGAAGTGTCGCGTTTCCCATTTTTGGTGCCATCGCTCTCTATCTTGAGTTGATTTAGGGCATCGGCTGAGAAGGCATTAGTTACAGCATCAATACAAAGCTTCATGTCTTCATGTGAAATAGGGGGAGCCCCTTCAGACACCCACCACCCATTTTCCTCTCGGAGTGGGTTCTGCAACAGTACCCTCATACATAAAGCGGCCACCAGTTCATATTGTTGTGCTGAAGCAATTAGCACAACAGACTGATCATTTTCATTTGCTTTCAACTTATCAAATGAGGTGAGGTCAAATGGGCCACTAATCTTATCTTGTAGATAGCTATTCAACGCTGTATGGTGCGTGCTCAATGCAATTTGGTTGAACTTAAGAATTTTGAGACTTGGGGCATCGGAGTCTATCGTTCGATGTTTCAGAAACGGAGCAATCCAGTCAGAATCAGCGTGATTAGTCAGTTTTTCAATACATACATCCAGACACTTGACCAATCTTCGAATTTTAGGTGGTTGGTCGAAAAGTATGTTTGCGTAAAGCTCTGAAAGGTAACCTGAGTACTCTTCACTAAATTCAAAGTCTTTTCGCGGATAATACACTCTAAGATCGGTTGACCAAACATCACTTTCTCTCGCTAACTGACGAATGTAGCTAGAGCTCGCTTTGTGCAGATGGGCAAGCAAATAAACACATTTCAACATATCGTTGTGATGTGGCTTGTCTATATCTGTTTCTCTATTAATTTTCAGATACGCCTTTTTCCAGCTGTCGCACCCTATGATAGGATTTAGGTGCTTATTCAGTGCAGACTCATTGAAGTTTTTCCAAAAGCCTCTCCCTGACTCAAGATCATCTAGGCATTTTAGCTCATCCAGTAAACCAGATAAGGTCAGCTTTATACCTGACGTTGCAGATTTCAGGAAATCGTACTCAGAAAGTTGCTTAAAAAACTCAGGTGGCTGATTCCGTAGCTGAACCTCATATGGAAGAAGATAGCGCTCTCCATTATTAATTGATTCGTAGTTCCCTGCATGTCTTCTACGGAGTTCATCTTTATTCGTAATCCTGAGCTTTTCTTCATTCTGCGACATTATTGATACCCTCTTATTAATTTTTTCGGCTTTTTTTCAAATCGTCTAGTAATAAGATTGATCGTAACGGGCAATCTAGCTTCTATATATTTAAAGCGATTGCCATAATCTAATCAGCCACTAGGGGGTTCCATTGAAAATTTGTATTTCTATAGAAGTATCAGATAATACTTGCAAAAGATTATGTCAGTTTGCGATTGTCTTTCTATCCGTAGTATTTTAGCTTTACTAACAGTCGATGAGCCTGCTAAAGCGGGCTCACTATTATTAAACTGGTAGTTGTATCTACCGATAAAAACTTATCTACTTGTAATCGTCAGCTCATACACATTTTCAAAATCGTCAATGAAATGCTGTTTCTCTGTAGGAATTGACGCTATTAAATATTTATATGCATTACGAGCTTGCCTTCCCCACGCTCCCGAATCTAATTGTTGATTGTACCAACATTTAGCTTTTACCCGATCACCCAAGATTTCTTTCAGTTTGTAGTCTTTAAAACAGACTTGTTTAGAGTATCCATCAACCTTTTCTTCCCAAAAAGGGCTTTTGTCAGATAAATCGGACAAAAATGTTGCTAACATTCCCTCTGGATTTAAATCGCCAGGCAAACAAATATAATTTCTTAACCTAGCTTTCTGCACGTTTACACACGCGTCACCATCTAAAACCACAATAGAGTTTGGAAAAGAAAAGCTATCCACCTTCACTTTGCCTAACTGAATATAGTTGTTGCAGCCCAACTTTAGATCAGGAAAAACGAGATTTTTAAACCTATTCCCAATCAATGCTTTACAGAAATGTATGCACTCTTGATCTTCGGTATACACTGGAATTTTTGGTACCGCAACTTGCTTGCCAATAGTCACGTTTAAGTTGTAGGCTATTTTTTCAAAGCAAGGAGACTCTTCCGCCCAAACTTCTCCATCCACTTTTTTTAGATAAACCGTATTAAACTGCTTATCTCTGCCTTTTCTATTTTTTAGTTCCGAGATCCTTTCAAGCATATGCAGTGAGTGTGTTGTGGCGATAACTTGAATACGGAGCCTGTTACAAATCGAGGCTAATACATCTAAAAGCTTAACTTGAGAGGCTGGGTAAAGTGTCGCATCTATCTCATCAACAGCAAGAATCCCCCCTTTATATTCGTCCGGATAGTTTTTGAGTAGTCTTTTAAAAGAAATTATGGCCAGTAGTAACCTTCCTAAGTTATCTTGGCCTGCTGAATTTGAATTCCAGTCATAGTGATCTGTAGTAACACCTATCGTATTCTTGTTACTGCTCTCTAAGTAATCTAATGCTTCTAGGTCATCATCGCTTAATAAGATCTCATTATATTTGTCCGAAAACCAAGCAGTCTCTTCGTCTGTCAGCTGAATGTTCTTTTCTTCAACTCTCCCAGCTTCTGCTATTGGTATCAGCCTTTTTAAGCTTAAAAATATTACCGGAAGTTGGACATAGCCACTGCCCGCATCTCTCTTTCCTTTTTGCCAAAAACGAATACCATCACTCACTTTTGACTTTCTGGGTATACTCTCAATTGCAAATCCACCATCATCATCCGCGTCAGGATGTAACCCGTTATCTTTAAGATATAGAGTCCACATGTGAGACCCTGGTAGATCCAGAGTAGGAGACAACCTAAATTTATCTTGAAAAGCAGAACGAAAAGACCCACCTGTCAGAGGTCTCTCATCTGAAAATGGATGACCTTTATGAGGTATAGTGAATGTCTGAGTTAAAATACCTAGCAAGGTACTTTTTTGAGTGCCATTTTGACCCGCAATTAAAGTAATGTAATCACCAAGAGAAAACTCAACGTTTTTAAAACCTCTAAATGAACTTATATTGACTTTTTTTATAATCATTTTTTCTTATTGTTCCGTTTTGATATAATTCACTCCGTGCTGTAGTAAAAAAGTAACTTATTATCAGACAGTTGTTTTTGCTTCGCTTAGTTTATGGTATTTCTTAATTTCAGCAAAAGTTACATCAGGTTTGAAGCCCGTTTTTTCTATGTTTGGAGAATGGATAATAATCTCTGAACCTTTGCACTTAGTTTGTGCAGTGTAAGTTAAGCCAAATGATTCTGGAGAATATTCTGCATATATCCCACAAATTTCTGGCGTATCGTCATATGTCACGATCCAAGGCTGCCTAAGCCGTTTTATACTTTCATATAGCCTGTAATGATCTTCGTGTTCGAAAAAGTTCTGATACAGTCCTTTCCCTTTTACGTAGTATGGGGGGTCAATATTAACAAACGCAGGGCCATCAATATCTGGAATATACTCTTCTATAAACTGCGTAGCATCTAAGTTGGTTAGTCTAATATCATCTCTTCGCTCTGCAATTGCTCTTATTTGCTTGATGAGGCGGTCTTTATTAAAACGGCAGTCCAGTTTATAGGCTCCATTTTGTTCGAGCCCCCCAATAACACCTGCCTTGATGATCCCCGAGCGGTTTGTTCTATTGAGAAAAAAAGTTGCGAAGCCTAGCATTAAATAATCATTAGGCCTATCTCTGTAGAGTTCGCGTTGCTTGTACCATTCTTCTATTGTGATTGGAGTAGATTGAATTAACTGGCATAACTCGTCTGTTTTATAGAGAACACTATACCAAAAGGCATGAATTGCCGGATCCAAGTCATTTATGTAGACTTTGCTAGCATGACCCTTGAGTAAGAGATACCAAGCAATTGCACATCCTCCCGCGAAAGGTTCAACATAAGCGGCCCCTTCGAGATTATTAAGCTTCATAGTCTCTAGCACATAGGCGGTAAGTTTGGACTTGCCCCCTGGGTACCTTAAAGGTGAAAAAAACATCAAACTTCCTTCAAACCAATCAATACGCCAAACAAAGGGGATAGCATATCCCAAAACCTATTAAGAAACTGCGCTTCAACTTTGTGCAACTTTTTACCGTGCACATATTCATTCAGCGTATTAAGACTATGGTCATTGTTAAAAGTTAATAGTTGTTTTATCACTTTGTTAGCGTCTCGGTCATCAATAAACTCTCCATGCAAAGTACTTAACTTTTGACTAAGAGAAACCTCATGAAAACCCTTGTTTAATCTTCTAGTTATTTCTGGCACTAGTTCACTACTTTCAATATATTCGTCAACAGCTAATTCCAGAAAAATACGAATGGAAGCAGCTGAAACATTTTGATATCTGAAAACAGGTAACTTTTGTAGCTCATCAAACAACGCATTTATCTTATAACTCTTAGCTGTAATTGCGTGATACTTATCTGTCAGTTGCCTACGCTTTGGGTTACCTTTTGACGAAATTCTATCAGGTTTAATTTCTTCATCTGTATCTGCATCTTTATCTTTATCACTACCCGCAGGCTTTTCCTGCACTGCCTCTCCTGAGCACTCTAAAAGAGGTGTCGACTGAGCAGCATCACTTTGAGCTTCGTCTAGTGATTTAACTTCAGGTAAGTAGTCAAAGATTTGCTGAAATTTTGAATCAATCGTCCTCGTATTTACAAGAAATCCGAGCTCGTTATTTTTATCAAACATTAACTTTAGAAGTCTAGCATAAGCAACATAAAAAGTACTGGGGTCAGCATTGATAGTTACACCATCTTCTTCAAATTTTATATGCCAATGTTCCCTAACTTGGGAGTTTCCAAACCAGCGCTCTAAAACAGTCATATTAATACGGTGACTATACACTAGCTCACGCTCTGCTACTGTCAGAAGAGCTGTAATTTCCTGCCGAGTAGCAATATCTCTAATCTTCACATATCTCAAAGCATCAATAATTGCGGAGCGATTAAAACCAGTTATGTTAATTGTTTCTTCAACATCCTGACCAACAGAATCATACACGCTTATTATAAATCGCTGCTGCTGCAGCCTCTGCCATCTAATTTGATTACTTGCAGACGGGGAGTGTCGCTGCAAAATATACCATCGAGATTCTTCATAGGAGGGAGCTAAGCAGACTCTAATTTTTTCAATTTCATCTCGATCTATCCCCCTCGATAAATGAACTACAGTCTTACGGATTGAGAGCGGTGCTTTTTCTGGAGCTCTCAGCAATTTAAGTGCCATCACTCTACGGTTACCTTCTGCAACAACAAAGTGCTTATCTTCATTTTGCCATACTACGATTGGATCAAATGACAAAAAACCTCTCGTTGCTATTGATTTAATTAAGGCAATGAAATTCTTTTCATCTGTAGGGTCTGCGATTAACTCTTCTACATAATCCCGGACTGTAATAAGGTTATTCGCAGGATCTAGCCGCGGGTTATCATGCCAAAGTTTCAAATTATCAACCGATCTTAGTACTCGGTTTTCCCACCACTTTTTTTTCTCACCAACTTCTGTATTACTCAATGTTCCTTCTCCCAAAATGCATTACTGTAGACTTACCTAATCTAATTATTCTCTGTAAATCAATTCATATCCCTAAAAACTCTCCCAGCCCACCTATTCACATCTTCCTCACTCAGCCGACCTTCGCTCTTAGACTTTTGATGCGACACACTTTTGTGATTGCCTTCTCCAACAAGCGCATCAAAGTATTTCTTTGGCCAACAGAATTGGTTACTGAGCAATCTTCTTTCTATCTCCGGTATAAAGTCTCGTAGTTTGCCTTTTGGCGCTAATGCTCGCGCTGAGATGACTTTGGTGGCAATGGAAGCTTTGCCATCTGAGGTATCCACCTCTAATAAGAAATAACCTTCGTTTTGATGTTCAATCCGTACAATAGCCATACATCTAGGCGAACCATCTACCATAAGGTGGCTCTCACTGCGCCCCACTTCTGGCAGCTTGCGAACGATGGGCTTACTTTGTTTAACACCGTGCTCTTTTTCTAATATCTCCAGCATTTTGAAGAAGCTATCGAATTTGTTGAGATATAAATCGGCGTTGTCGGTTAAGTCATCTAAACCATCTACGGCGGCTCTGGGTGTGTCGCCTCGCGAATTTGGATCGTCGGTGCTTACGGCAGGTGGTAAGTTGTTGGGTTTATCTTCGTCTTCTTTACCACCAGGGCTTTTTCTAGGCTGTGCATTGACTTTACGAGTGCGTGGCACCCTGTTGTATATTCGCTGTGTCGCATCACAGAATATCAATGCAGACTCGTTATCTTCGCTACCGTCGCTGTTTTCATCGATTTCTCGCTGTGTAGGCAGTTGTGGGTAGGTACCGCCTTTTCCTTTACCCGAACCTGGTTTGTTTTCGGTGAAATCTGGATGTGAAAAGCCAATATCCGATATATCAGGGAAGAACAAACCATCTAACAATTCTATGCGATTGATAAACCAAGTGCTTTCATCAGGAGACTTCCAGCCTCTTGCGGCCACTTTTACACCCTTGAGCTGAGGAGGGTCGAATCGAAACGTCCAACGCTCAACGTTAGGTGCCCTAACTCGCTCTTGCGAAAAATACTGATAAATGCTTTTAAACGAATTTTTAATGTCACTGTTTAACAATAACCAAGCAATTTGATGTCTAAACCCTTCATTATCAAACAGCACTTTTGGGCATAGTGTTGTTGGTAAGGCGTTGATCACGAGATCTAAAGGAAACTCTCTATCATCGTTGTTTGGGTGGTGGTCAACGTAAAACTCTAAGTCAAGCGCACTGTTAATGAGTGCGGCGTTTGCCAGATAGTTGTTTGTAAAAAATAAGGCTCTGGCCAGTTCCAACTGCGGCAAGTAAATGGTTTTGCCTGCACTTTCAAACACAAAGCATTTTTGCGATTGCTCTTCGCTCAGCTTATACGTCACTAAAGCGCTGTCGCCCACCGTGGCGGTTTGCCAAAATGCACGGTCGGGTAAAGTAAATTCAATCGGGAAACCTAGGGGCAAGGCATCAACTGTTTGGTTTAGTACGACTTGTCGGCTTAAATAGGGTAGCTGGCTAAACTTAAGGGCTTTGCGCGTAGATTGCTTAAAACGAACACCAATATCCCAAGTTTTGCGGTTATTGTATTTAAACAGATTACCTATCGCCTGTATTCTGGCGTTGTCTGGTAGCGTTTTAAATCTATCAACTTGGTTCATACTTTACTGCAAATCCTAGCAATTGCGACGCGAGTGGTCGGGTCCTTTTCTCGTTTAGCCCTGCCATACGTTCAATTCGCCAAGTTCTGAGTATTTGATGTTTTGCAATACAACGAATACATGCCACAGCGATACGACGGCATTGGTATTCCTCTATAGTTTCACAATATTTATTAAAAAACAATTTACATAAAGGTAACTTTTCTAAGTATTTGATCTGAGACAAAGGGATGTGTGCATGGGTAACGAGCCAAGTTGCTGTGTGGCGGTTTGAGCCAAGCTGAGTTTCTACTTTATTAATCAATGAAATAAGTTGCCTTACGTATTTTTTGTCTCGCTTTGACCAATCAACTCTACCTGTTTTTGCAATGTTGGGTGTGGCAGTGCTTTGATTAAATTGCATCAACCATTGTTTATCATGTCGATACAACCATGTGTAGAGGTGAGCAAAACCGTTTTGCCTCGCGCCTTTAACGCCAAACTTGGCCACAGCACGTTGCCACTTTGCGCGACGAGTTTGGTCAACAACCACAGGTTCAGTGCTCGAAGGCACATCATTGTATGGGGTGTTTGGTAATGCTGATGCAGTACTGAGTATGTTCGCTATATCCAACTGTTGTTCATAACACGCTTGCCATACCAATAGGTGCTGAAGGTAGCTAAATGATTTTCTGTGCTTTCTAAATAAACACTTCAACCAATTAGAGTCTTCTGCCTTGTTTATATCGAGCCCAAAGCTTGCTAGGGTATGACTGCCCCAATACCCTAAAACCAATTGTGCGATCAGTTCGTGCTCAACCTGCTTACCCCTAACAAACCCCAGCTGATAAGCCAAATGATGATAAAAATAACGCCATTGCAACGGGTATATAAGGTGCTCTGACAAGTTCAGTAACTGCTGAGCATACGCCGCTAGCAGCGTGGTTTTGTAGTTTGTAAGCCTTGGAGTTGAATGTAAAAGCACATGAGGGCTTAGTGCAGTAAAATGCTGCCTATGTGCTTCGCTGATCAACACAGGGCTGTTGATTAACTGCATGCCATGTTCCGCGCAAACAGATAAACCAGGCAGTTGCCAGCGCCGCGTCCAAAAAGGTTCTCCATATTGCTCTATTTGCTTTGTTACGCAAAATGAGCAGTAACGCAGGTAGTGCGGGCTTTTAACTTTGGATGCGGCTTTGCCTAGCTGTACTTCTGCCGAGTGCCTACAATCGGTCAGTAGCTCATATTTAGCTTGAGCAGCAATGTCGGGGTGCACAAAAGGTGCGTACAACGGAAAAAGCGTATGCCCCTGTAACAGCTTGTATGGTGTTAAATCAGCGTTACCTTGATAGTGCGCAGAGATCTGCGATAAATGTCCTTGAAAGGCCACTGAGGCAATTATTTGGCGGTTTTGGAATACCTCATCAAGCAATTGCTTGGGTGACGTGATACCTGCGTGCACACCGTACCTTGCAATGACGCTATACAGCAGCTCATCAGGGTAAGGTACGGGTAAACAGGCCATGCTACACGCTTTGTTTAAGCCAAGCGGTCATATCAAAAATCTTTCCTTGTTGTTTGTAGTATTGGTAAAGCTCATCCGATTGCTTTTTATGTTGAGAATAACCAAAACGTAAATCGTCACTAGGCAATGTATGCCAATCCTTAAGCTTGATAAGTGCAGGCTTTTCTTTTGGCTCCTCCACTTCATCTGGTGCTTGCTCATACCATTCAAGAACGAGTGGAATAAGCGCTCTTACCTGTAGGTTTGGATGATCTTTAATGGCTTTTTGCACTAATGGTACCAATAACTCTGATTCACACCCCATGCCGAGCAAAAGGTTATAAAGCCTCATGGCCTCTGAGTCGCTAGCAAAAGGGAGTGTGTCTGACTTAACAGCTGCAACTTCAGAGATCTGCTGGCTGAGCTCCAACAACCGCTTATCAATCTCTTTGTATTGTAAGTCTGAATACTTGGCGATGCTTTTTGCTTTACCAGACTTGAGCGCTTCAATCATGGGATGGATCGGCTGTAATTCAGATTCATATACCTTCACAAATAGCTTTGAAGATAACCGTTCAACACCTGTAATAATGGCGCGTAGTTGTGCAAGTACAAATAACTTAACCACAATATCTAATACACCTTGTGACAGCTCAAACCAAGTATTTAGGATCTCTTCGGTGAGCGGTTCATCGCGGTGAATAAGCCACTGATACTGCCAAAGCTTGTCAGTCAACAACCGCCACTCTGTGGGCTTTGGTTTACCTGTTGCTTTATCAATTCGATTCTTGTGCTGCGGCAGAGGTTCCCACACCATAGAGCCAATACCGGTACTGCGCCTTGCAGATTGCAACTCTAGTTCGAATATGGGCCTTGCTTTGGGGGTACCAACTAGGATCACCGGCACACCAATAATATTCACCAAAGCCACAAAGAACTCGAGCATGCGTTCTTGCCCTTCTTTTTGTTTGCGGCCTAAACGCTGTATTTCATCAATTACTAACACACCAATGGCATATTGGTTGGCGACTTGTCCCATAAATGACAGTAGTACCTCAGTACTATAACGCTTGCGCCCATACCTTTCAGTAAGGTCCGTGTGCAGATGTTTATCGACCTCCTGAAAGAAATTTAAGCAGAGGCTTTTTAACGACCCATCCACTGGGCACTCTATACGTAAATAAGTGAGCTGGTATGTATTATATTTCTCGTGATAAATCGCTTGTGGGTAGGTGGCCAATATTCGTAGCACGCTGGAGCTTTTACCACATCCAGAGCAACCAATAAGTGACAAGCAACGTGCCGTAGAGGGCGCTTCGGCAAAACGAAAACTGCTAATGTCGCCCGTCATCAAGCGTTCGTAGCCATTTTGTAGATGCTGTTGGAGCTGGCCAGTTGCAATATTTCTGGCAACATAGCCCCCACGTATCATCAGCGCTATTTTTTCCTCAAGCGCCACATGCATCGAAAGCGGCTGGAAGAAGTCATCAAGCAAGCCACACAACTCGTGAGCACGCTGCCTTGCGTCTAAATAACCTGCCGCAGGGTTGTATTTTACTTTGCCCTCTAGCTTAGTTTTCAGCTCTTCTATTTTGCTTACTCTTGGTAGCGCTTCAATAAACGGGTTACCTTTGTAACGCTCAATCTCAGACTCCTGATACACCGCGCGAAAGATGTTAGAGGGTAAACTCATGCGTCGTCATCCTCCTTAAACAACTGATCTGAAAAGTCTGGAAAGTCCAAATCGTCATCTGGCTGTGAGAGATAATGTACTTGCGCTGATTTACTCGTGTCGATGTCCACAGGCTTGTAGGCGCGCTCTTTACGCTCTTTGGCTTTTTCTTCTGCGCGGTTGTCGCGAATATTGCGAATACGCTCCGCATCTGACAAGCCAATATGTTTTGGCGCGGCCTTTTCAGCCTGATTAACCACTTCTATTACTTGTCGCTCCAAGGCACGCTTTTGCTCATCAGCGACTAGTTTTGCATCAGCATGAGTCTGTTTTAACTCATCATTTTGCTGCCACACATCCCAAAAACTCGCACCTGAAAACTGTCTTGAGCGTGTTGCTAACTGGCACACAAAATAGTCATTGCTGTTAGGGCCGTGATAAATGTAGATGTAGTCTGCCGTTGCTAAGTCATAGGCAACTTCCACACTTTTAGGGCGCTTCACTTCCTTACCTCGATGCATCCAGCCCAACTTTAAAAGCTCTGAGCTGGTGTAATACACGCCAAATATACAGGCACCCGAATCAGATATTGTTGCCCGAGTTCTTGGCATCAATGCCACGCGAAGATGCTCAGTTGCTGACTTTTTCAACCGACCAGTACGATGCTGCAAGCCCCAATTCCATATCGCCAGTGGGTTGTTTGGTAGGTCTGTTGGCATATCAGCAGCTTTATCGTAGTCTTCAATCACGTGATATTGATTGTGATAAAGTACTGAAGCTAAGATGATTCGAGTAAACTCTTGGATCGTAAGCTTAGCATCCAAGCGGTAGTCTCTATCGCCTTGTTTTTTAATTTTGGTACCAGTGACCACACCAGGTGCAAACGGTTTGAATGCTTGTTGAAAGGCGAGAAACGCTCGTTCGACAACCCCTTTGGCCTCGCTTCTAAATGGTGGTGTATTTTCAACGCGAACACCAAAACCCTTTTCAAGACATTCAATTTGATGCCCCATTAACTCGCCTCTGTCAGCCAACAATGCTGAAGGTAAGCCAATACACGGCCACTGCTGTGGAGTAACGTCAAAACCAAACTGACGACAGTAGTCTGATTTATCCGTCGTGGCCATATGTATTGCCTGAATAGCAGCGGCATATGAAGGGTTTTCAAAACCAATATAAAACCCAGCCACCATGCGGCTAAATACATCAATAACCATGTAAATCACTGGGCGACCGACGATATTGCCTCTTTGAGAGTCAGATACTAAATAAATATCTGCGATTGTAGCGTCAATTTCATACCGCATACCTGGGCCCAAAACATCTGCGGCGGCGGTACCTGTAAGCGGTCGAATATCTTTCTTTCGCTTTATTTCACCCGCCTGCGCTTCAATTTTGTCTACTTGGCGATATTCACGTTTGTAGAAATGCTCCATTTGCCAATAGGTAGGTAACTCTTCTTCAGGTAGATCTGGAAAGTACTGACTATAGATATCTTTTAAACGGTTATGTGCATAGCGAAAAGTTTTACCTTTGTCGGTTAATATGTGTCGCTCAATCGCTATGCGAAATAGCTTTTCAGTAAAGTCGTCAATTAGCGCACCAGTGCCTGGCATATACTTACGAGGTCGCCCTAACTTTGTTGTTGTAGCTCGGCGCTTTTGGCCTTTGGCACCTGAGTTTTTATAATCGGGTAATAATGCGTTGGGGATCTGGCCACGTTGCCAGTATCTACGGGCAAAACGATAAATAGACTGTTTGGTTTTACCTGCCTCAGTCATTATTTGATTAACCACTTTGCCACGCGCTTTCGGTTCATAGCAGTTCTCAAGCTCTACCAATGGCTTGATTGCGGCATAGTTTTCATCACGTTTTAACTGAGCGGTAGAACCTGGCTCTGGAATTACAGTAGCAATATCGCTATATGGGTCGGCTGCACGTTTGAGCACTTCATCTTGAAAACCCTGTTCTAACTCAGTTATTTCAACAAGTTCAGGAAAGGCTTTGTCATCGTGCACTTTTATCCAAAGTGCGTAATAATCAAATACCATTAAAATGCGATACAAGGTTTGTTCGTATTGCAATACTTCATTGATTTGAAACACGAAACACCTCCTGAATTTGCTCAACGTTACCTAGTTTAAGATGACCAACTTGTAGCTTTTGAACTGGCGTAAAAATATCAAAGGTAAAGTAACGGTCAGCCAGCAAAGCTCTTATCTCAAACAACGACTCTCCTAAGTCTAGCCCATAGGCGGTATCTATCTCTTTGCAGACGTTTATGAGGGTTTTGGTTGGGTGTTTTGCAAAGTAATCGGCATAGAATCTGGCTTGCTCAATGGCGGAGTCTGAGGCTTCTTCATGTTCACCTTGCAATGGGTAAATCCACTCAACATTCGCTTTAACAACTTTTGGGATCTCTTGCTCAGTGACTATTTGCCAAGGGATCTGCTTTTCATGCCAAAAGCGTTTCTCGAGCTCAAGTATCTCTATTTTGCGCTGCTCTTCCAAAGCGCTGACATATTTGGCTTGTAACGCAAAATAGGGGAGATCTCGTGAGGTTGTTTCAACGAGAAAGTCGCTTGATAGGTATTGGTCTACGCCCCCAACATTTGGGTGTTTGATGCCAGCAGATTCAGCTAGCTCTAATGTTATCTCGCGCTCTAGCGGAAACTGCTCTTTGACTTGCAGCACATCCTGCCGCCACTCAAGCAAGTAGAACATGGATAGTTCAAGATCGGATAATAAATGATGGGTTCGCTTAGACTTATAACCAAAGACTCGATGTACACGACCATCAGATGGCGCATCATAAACCGTTAACCACGGCTTGTAATCCTGATACTCGCCAGTACCGCGCCCCTCTTTAATCCACTTAAGATATTGCGCCTCAGTATGGCCAATCTTCCTAGACATAATATACCGCTATAACTGATTGAAATTTCAGCATAGCGGTAAATTTTAGGGCGATCAATCGCTTCTGTTCATCTTAGCCTGACACGAGTTCCTTTGCGTAAGCCAGTGAGGCTTTTCGTTGCTCTTTGTACAGCTGTTCTATTTTATGGGGGTTATATGAGTCTATCGATATAGCTTGAACAATCTTATACCCCTCAGAGGCGCTTAATGATTTTACAGAAAAATGTGTTTCGCTTTCAGGCGTAGCCTTATCACTGCTCTTGTTCATCTTTCTCTCCAACATCATTTAGATTGTGTGTCTTAAATGCTTCAGCCGCTGCTAAGTATATAGCTAAAAATTTAACTATTGTACTTAAAAATTGTAAATCTCTATCTTCCCTAAACTGTTCAGCTTTAGCGCTAGTTAACACTAACACACCAAAAGGCAATTTACCATTTTCAGCTTTTCCATCGTCATCACAGCGCAATATAGGGATTGAGAAAAAACTCCGATATCTACTGTTATCAGTGTCTGAATCAGAGTAATTCATCAACTCATTACTCAATGTAATATCGGGGCATATTTTAATCCGTTTATGCAGAAATGCGAGCCCCACATGACCGTGCCCTGGAGACCACTCTCTATTACGCTTTTGTAACCTGTTATCACAATCTCTAACTAAAACCTTTAGCTTTTTCGAATTAAAATCGTAGTTATACAATGCGATATTGTAGAGACTATCTGAGCTATAGCTAAACAATGCCTCTTTTTCTATAGATATCAATCGAATAATAGCTTCCAACTTTCCTTTTAGTAATGCGTCGAATTGATCTTTTGATAACGACTGACCCATTGCTTCAAAATGATTTAATTCTCCAACAGCACTATCAATATAATTGGCTAAACAAAATATTGTCGTCATTTGATTTGAACAGAGATAAGAAAACTCCTTATACCCATGTTTATATGTCGCCAATTCATGTCTCAATTTTTCAACCTCAGTTTCAATTGAAACAGCCTCAGAGTAAAGAGTATATTTGCGGTTGTTAATATGCTGGATATATGCAACGGCTAGATGGATGATACTCACAATCACCAAAGCTACCCAAAATATTATAGAGAGGGGTTCATCTTCTTTTAAGCCGTAATAATACGATACCCCTACACCTATCAGCGCCGGAGCAAACAACGTAGTCCAGACATTGGCAAAAAATAATATACTGCTAACCAACTTTTCAGATTGTTCGTTATTGCTCTTTGCTTTTTTCATGAATTCTTTCAGAGTTAGATTCACTTATTAAGCCCCTAATATTTATTCCTATTTGAAGACATAACCTTCACGAGAGCAAAGACCTAAACGCTTTAATGAAATCTTATTTTACTATTGATTCAGCATGTAATATGTACGCTACATGCTTCCATTCAGAGGCTGTTTCTAATTGCATTAATGCTATTTCCTCATGTGTTACGTTTAACTCTTTAGCGATAGCATTCTCTGCCTTTTCTTGATCTCTAATTTTAAAAAGCTCACCTAGATTGCCCTTAATAACTGATTCTATGACTCGAACAGCCTTCGTTAACTTGGACTCTTTATACGCAAATTTCTTTGCCTGCATTACAGATTTTGCTTCAAGTATTAGCTGCTCAATCTCTTGACGAACATCAGATGGATTAGCTTGCTCTCTAACCAGGCGGTTGATGAGGACATTTAAAGAACCTAGCCTCCTCACCGAGTCATTATCTGCTTTAAAGTCCAAAATACGATTAATTGAAATCCCCTCATCAGGAAGGGGAAATTTTTCTAAAACCACTTGAGTGACTAGTGATTTGTGATTGATGCTTGTACAAGGCATTTCTCTCAGCCTAGGTGTTGCCACAGAACCTTGTTCTCTTAATTTTTCAGATGCGAAATAGATCATTTCATTTTCAACTTCCCTATCTGGACGAGCTTTGATATCAAAAGCTTCGCAAAAACTAAATTTTTTAATGCCTTTACTAGGTAGTCTATCAGCTATATTGATCGCTGCTTCAAAATTTAATACTTGGGATTCTAACCCTAACTCCTCAAAACTTTTTACTAAACCAATTGAGCAAAGTTCACTGAACGAAAGCATCGAAGTCAAAAATGGGTACTTAACAGTATCTCTTATTTCACCTAATTGAGATTCCATTTGCCCTAATACTGCTTTGCATAGGGATGGATATTCGGAGCCATATTCTAAATCTACAAAACCATCGAAAAGCAACAAATCTCGTTTCAAAGTTTGTTGATTATGACTGTTAGTTCCTACTAATAGATGTTTGCCGACAACAAAATTAGAGTCCAATACTTTTCCTTAAAGTCACTCTGTTGGTTTTATAAAAATACCTACCTAAAGAAAAATCTCAAAGCCTTTTCTAACTTTGAGATTTTAAGTATGAAACTTTAATACTTGGGATGAAACTATATTCCTAAGTCACAAAAAAAAGCGCTTTCGCGCCTTTTCTTATTCAACCGTTACTGATTTAGCCAAGTTTCTTGGTTGGTCTACGTCGGTGCCTTTTATCACGGCAACGTAGTATGACAGCAGCTGTAGCGGGATTGTATATACAACTGGTGCGAGGATGTCTTCTACGTGGTTTACGTTGATAACACGCATGGTGTCGTCAGACTCAAAGTGTGAGTCTTTATCTGCGAATACGTAGATGATGCCGCCACGGGCGCGTACTTCTTCAACATTTGATTTTAGCTTTTCAAGTAGTTCGTTGTTTGGTGCAACCACGATGATTGGCATATCTGCGTCAATCAACGCCAGTGGTCCGTGTTTTAACTCACCCGCAGCGTAGGCTTCGGCGTGAATGTATGAAATTTCTTTCAACTTCAACGCGCCTTCCATTGCAATTGGGTATTGTGAGCCACGACCTAAAAACAGTGAATGGTGCTTGTCGGCAAACTCTTCGGCCAAATCTTCAATGCTACCCGCCAGTGACAGGGCTTCTTCAAGTTTGTTTGGCAAGGTTTTAATGGCGTTCACAATGGCGCTTTGTTCTAGGCCCTTTTCTTGCGCAATCGACGCTGTTAGCATCAATAAGCCTACAAGTTGTGTGGTGAATGCTTTGGTTGAAGCAACACCAATCTCAGCACCGGCTTTGGTCATAAAGGCCAAGTCTGATTCACGCACCAATGAAGAGCCTGGCACGTTACAAATGGTCATTGATGCCATATAACCTTGCTCTTTAGCTAGGCGCAGTGCAGCGAGCGTATCAGCGGTTTCACCAGATTGAGAAATCGTTACTAGCAGGCTGTTTTCATGCACAAACGATTGACGGTAACGGAACTCTGAGGCAATTTCCACATTACAGCTTACGCCAGCAAATTGCTCAAGCCAATAACGGGCAACCATGCCTGAGTGGTAAGAGGTACCACACGCGATGATCTGCACATGTTTTACGTCTTTAAAGATTTGCTGTGCGCTGTCGCCAAAGGCATCCACCGATACACGATCATTGTCTAAGCGGCCTTCAAGTGTATTTCTTACCGCCAATGGCTGCTCATAAATCTCTTTAAGCATGTAGTGGCGGTATTCACCTTTACCTGAATTGTCTTGCGTGATGTTTGACTCTACAACTTCACGCTCAACCGCTTCGCCATTGCTGTCAAAAATTTCAACACTGTCACAAGTAATACGAGCCACATCACCTTCTTCTAAGAATATAAAACTACGTGTCACAGGTAATAACGCAAGCTGATCCGACGCGATGAAATTTTCACCTAACCCTAGGCCTATTACCAATGGGCTTCCTGAGCGCGCCACAATCATTTCTTGATCGTTGGATTTATCGAATACCACCGTACCATAAGCACCTTCAAGCTGTTTAACTGCCGCTTTTACCGCATCTAGCAGGCTGTTGTGCTGTTGGCGAAGCTGGTGGATTAAATGCACCATAACTTCTGTATCTGTGTCAGATAAGAATTCGTAACCATCACCTTTTAAGGCGTCACGAAGCGGCGCATGGTTTTCAATAATGCCGTTGTGTACCAGTGCAATTTCACTGTTTGAAACGTGTGGGTGTGCGTTGCTTTCGGTCACACCGCCGTGGGTCGCCCAGCGTGTGTGCGCAATACCTGTGGTGCCTTTAACATTGGCTTTTTCAAGTGCTTGCTCAAGGTTAACCACCTTGCCTACCGCTTTTACCGTGCTAAGCGTGCTATCTAAGCTCAATGCCACGCCCGCCGAGTCATAACCACGGTATTCAAGGCGCTTTAAGCCTTCAACTAAAATCTTATTTACTGGGCGCTCTGCAACTGCCCCTACAATCCCACACATAATTTCTCCATTTTGCACGTTGGTGTTGTCATATTAGTGTTAGCTGTACAAGGTGTTGTCGTACTTGTACAAGCAAGTATTTACAAAGCCGCGCAAATAACCGTCACGCCACTTTGTTCAATGGCCTGACGTTTGTCAGCGGCTAGATTCTCATCTGTGATTAAGGTCGTTACTTGCTGCCATGACAGCTCAAGGTTAGGAATTTTTCTGCCTACCTTGTCAGACTCAACCATGACGATCACTTCTCTGGCCGCCTGTGCCATTAATTGGCTCAAGCCCACCAGCTCATTAAAGGTTGTGGTGCCACGCGCTACGTCGATGCCATCTGCACCGATAAATAACTGATCAAAATCATAAGAGCGTAGCACTTGCTCTGCGACCTGCCCCTGAAATGACTCAGAGTGTGGGTCCCATGTTCCCCCGGTCATCAATAATGTTGGCTCGTTCTCAAGTGACAGCAAACGGTTGGCAATATTCATGGCGTTAGTCATCACCACTAACCCTTGTTTGTTAGATAACTCAGGGATCATGGCTGCGGTGGTGCGGCCACTGTCTATGATGATGCGGTTATGATCTTTTATCAGCTTGGCAGCAGCCTTAGCAATCGCGGTTTTGCGGCGTGAATCTTGTTCATCATTGGCGCTGCCCACGATCTCCTGTGGCAATGCCACAGCACCACCATAGCGGCGTAGCAACAAGCCGCTTTTTTCTAACGCGGTTAAATCCTTTCGAATCGTAACTTCTGAGGTTTCAAATTCAACGGCCAGTGCGTCAACGCTCACTTCACCCTGTTCATTTACTCTACTAAGGATCGTATGGCGGCGCTGTTGTGTGTTTCGTTTAGTCATAAACCGTTCAGATAAGTTTCGTTTCGTAATTTAGGTGTAGTTTAAACGAAACTTATTAACTATGACAACTACAAATTATGCTTTCTTTTGTTTGTGTGGCGCACGTCTGCGGGCAACGCAAGGCCAACGTAAAAGCAGGATCTAAGCTCAAGCCTAGTTGTATATACAAATAAGATTACACTCCCTGTAGGACATCACACTAAGCAATGCCCTACATACACTATGTTATCAGTCGCTTAATGTACTAGGTGTAGTTTAGTTCTTACGGTGCTGGCCGTGTCCGATGCCACCATTTCATCATACGCACTTTGCATTTCAAAGATGGCGGCCGTGACACCTAAACTGGCCAATGCCACCTCGGCTTCACGCAAAGAATTAAACGTCTGTGTCTCACCATGTTTGTTTGTCAGTAAATGGTAATTGCCCTTTATATCAACACCACCCGCTAAATAGTGGTTTGCGTCTGCATAGCTCAAAATCACAGGATCTAATTTAAACTGGCTTAACTGAGTTTTTAGTTCGCTCTCTAACATAAATCACCCACACATTTTTTGGATATAGATTTAATTAAACGTATGGCGTTGTATTTTTGTTCACCTTGGTATAAAAAATTCATTGATCAATGTGTCATGATTTTGCAACGGCACATGATTAGTATTGCTGGGCAATATTCGCGCCTTAAGCGCTGCGTAACTTTATTGAAAAGGATAAACATGAGAAGAGTCGTTGTTACAGGAATTGGTGCCATCTCGCCAATAGGCACAAGTGCACACACAAGCTTTGATAACTTACTACAAGGTAAGCACGGCATACGTCCAATTGAGCACTTTGATCCCGCACAATTTGCTTGCAAAACAACATTTGCCGCTCAGGTTAGTTCACAATTAGACGCAAGTACGCTTGCGCCGTTTAAACATATGGACGATAGCACCCGTACTAAGCTACTGAAAAAAATCGACCGGCACCAAATGTTTGCCATGATAGCGGCCGCTGAAGCAATTCAAGAAGCAGGTCTTGATAATCTAGATGATGAACAACTCAGGCTACGTATAGGCGTCAACCTCGCAACGGGTGTGGGCGGACTAAATAGTTTGGAAGTATGCGCGGCCAAAGCAGTCAGTGGGAAAAAGCAATCTCCATTTGGAAATTTAATGTTTTTACCCAATCTTGCCGCAGGCTATGTTGCCAGTCATTGGAATTTTGGGGGCCCAAACAACGCTCACTGTACCGCTTGCGCTGCCAGTGCTCATTCAATTATTGACGCCTGTAACGCCATCAAAGGGGGTGAAGCAGAAATTATCGTCGCAGGGGGTGCAGAAGCATCCGTCACGCCGGTTGGTATCGCCACGTTTAACGCACAAAATGCATTGTCTACCAGAAACCATGATTTAGCGACTGCTTCTCGCCCTTTTACCACAGACAGAGATGGTTTTGTTATGGGTGAAGGGGCTGCTTGTTTGGTATTGGAAGAGTACGATCACGCCATTACTCGCGGTGCAAAAATCTACTGTGAAATTGTCGGTTTTGGCAGAACCTCTGACGGCTACACAGGGCAAGCTTTAAGCGCTCCGCATCCGCAAGGCTCTGGGGCGCAACGAGCAATGCAAAATGCCCTTAATATGGCAAACCTTAACACACAAGACGTACAGTACATTAACACCCATAGCACCAGCACCGCAGCCGATAGCATTGAAGTATTGGCAATAAAAAATACCTTTGCTGATCATGCCAACAAACTGGCCGTGTCTGGTACCAAGTCACAAACAGGGCACTTGCTCGGTGCAGCAGCAGCCATTGAAGCGGTATTTACGGTATTGGCGCTACAACAACAAACCTTACCGTATACGCTTAATCTAACCACAGAGAATGTTGACCCCAGCTGTCTGGGTGTTGATTTGATCATGCTCACTCCTCAAAAGATGAAGGTTAATGCAGCACTTTCTAATTCATTTGGCTTTGGAGGAACGAACGCATCTATTGCATTTAAGACGCTTGGCTAGTAACTTCGTCTTACACCTCATTGAGAGCGCCTTGGTTCATTGATTAAGTGGGCATGGCGCCCATCTACAATTGCATATCGCGACGACGTTAGAACATATTTACCATCGCATACAAAACCCAGCGAGTAAGTATTCACTTACCATTCATAGACTGCAAGTAAAGAGATTGTTCATACCATATTAATCGCATCATTTTAAATTATGCACACTTTACAGCCACCGACCCCCTTGTTTACAATCGGTACAAACAACGCAGAGAATATCTCATGATGTATTTATTTCGCTTCACTCTCTTATGCTCACTGCTGCTGCTGAGCGCCTGCAAAACAACTCCAACGTCTAGTACACCTACGCAGGCAAAGACACCAGAACCTATCGTGACAGCTAACCCTGACAAAACCGTCTCCACACAGCGCCGCCCATCCATCGATGAGCAAACGGAAGATGTATGGCAACGCATTCGCTCGCAACTAACCTTTGCCCCATCTGCACACGAAAGCGTACAAGCTCGCGTTGATTGGTATTTGTCACACCCCAACTATATGCATGTGATCAGTGAAAGAGCTGCACCGTTTCTGTTGTATGTGGTAGAACAGGTAGAGCGTCGAGGGCTCCCCATTGAACTGGCGTTAATGCCATTGATTGAAAGCGATTTTGACACCACCGCCTATTCTCATAAACACGCATCAGGCCTTTGGCAACTCACGCCGCTTATCGCCAAACACTATGGCGTAAAAATTACGCCCTGGTATGATGGCCGACAAGATATTGTCGATGCCACCAATGCAGCATTGGATTTCTTAAGCTATTTACATAAACGTTTTGACGGCAACTGGTATCATGCCATTGCGGCTTACAACACCGGCGAAGGACGTGTTTCCCAAGCCATTAAATTCAATAAGCAACGCGGTAAATCAACCCACTTTTTTGACTTGCCCCTACCTAAACAAACCCGTCACTACGTGCCTAAGTTACTGGCCGCTGCACAGCTGTTACGCAAACAACAAATGGAGTTTCCCAAGATCCCTAATCATACCGCCATTGCAGTCTTACCGTTGGAGCAAGGAGTGATCCTCAACACTGATAAAGCTTGGCGTAAATTACAAACGCTCAATCCAGGCTATACACGATTTCCTGCTTTGTTGGATGGACCCGACCACATCGTCGTGCCCGCCTTACAAGCACAACAATGGCAAGACTATGTGGCCAAACTGCCAGCAATGCCCAGTGATCAATGGCAACATTACACGATTAAAAAAGGAGACAGTTTAAGTGTAATTGCGCAACGCCATACGTTAACGGTCTCTCAACTTAAAACATTCAACCAATTGAAAAGTAACAATATAAAAATTGGTGACACGCTATTACTGCCCATTTTGGCAGATAAACAAATGGATTATACAGTACGTGCAGGTGATAGCCTGTGGCGTATTGCTAAACACTTCAACATCAGTGTCCATGAAATTAAAAAATGGAATGCGCTATCAAAGGATGTTTTACAAGTGGGTGATACGCTCAAGCTTTATTTATCAAAAACTTAATAATATTATCGGGTTAAATAAGCTAGCCGTGAGCTAACCGGCTAGCTATCAATGAAATTTTACAGCTTTGTTTGATCGTGTATAACGGCGCTTTTCTGGCTCTGTCCACATGCCGTGTTTTAAGTACTGCGTAGAAACTTCCATCTCACCATCCACAAAACGGCTGGTTGATTTAACCTTTGTAATGCCATCTTGATTGCCCGCAACATCTTCATAGGCAACAAAACTGCCATCATCAAGCACATCCATAGTACCTTGGGTGTAAAATCCTGCAGTGGTGAAATAAAAAAACACCACCTTTTTCTTGGTTTTATCCCAAAAAATCAGTGACTCACCACCGTACATGCCCTCATTAATAGAATGCAGCGTACGCACGGCAGTACCATTTAAGGCTCGCTCCCAATGACTAACATCCTGCATAGCGGGTTTGCCACCCACAACAGGAAAATCAGCCTGCCACGTTCCTAGGTAGGGTTCGAATATTTTCAGCTCTGACACCAGTGCCTGAGCGGCACATAGACTATGGCTTTGTATAAATAAAAAACATAAAATCAATAATTTAAATACTTTCATCTTATATTCTTAGATAACTTTCAAGCACGTGATTTGTTCTTGAGCTTAGCTATTCATACCTTTTTGAGCAAGTTTAGCAACACCTAGAAGCAGTGCACTTGTAGCGCTGTACCAAGATCGCTTGCTTTATTGCTGTTTATTGGCTGAGAAGTACTTACGGCGTAACAAATCGTGGATCACCAATTCCTGCTCACGTCCATAGGCCTTAAACATGCGATTGTTATGCATGTGCAGCAGCGAACCCAATAAGGCATCACGGCTACAGTTTAAAGCTCCAGCGGCGCGTAAAGTATTCAGTTGAGCCACCACAGGGGCGGCCTGAGCCTGCCATTGACCGAGCAAATTAAACAGCGCGTTTTGTACTTCATCGTTTTCTGAAGGTGTCTGCTGATGAAGTTGTGCAAAGTCACTGTCCAACGTTGCTTGATACTCCCGATAGCGGTTTCCAAGCTGTTTTCGCAGTGTATTGCTCTCATTAAACTCTCGGCCAAAACCATCTCTTAAACGGCTGATCAGTGCCAATCGAGCTTCATCATCATATTCAAACAAGGTGAGCAGTCTATCGGAGTACAGTAATGCCATACGCCATCTTAATTGTTCATCATACTCATCTAGCAATGCACATGTTTTTGCTATCAGAATACTGTCAAACATAAACAGTGACTCAATCAACGCCATTGATTCTGGGCCACCATAGCGCTCAACTTCTCGCTCATAGGTCATCAGTTCAACTTTATGTAACTCACCGCTTTCGATCATCGGGTCGAGTAATTGATTTAATAGTGGTAACAACTGACCACATAGCACCTCTGGCTCGCCGTAAAAACGCACACGAAGGTGCCAATCTGGATCGCCATAGCGTATAAAAAACCATTTCTCAAACAGCGCTTGATGCGCTTCGATTAGCGGTTGCAAACGCTCACTAAGCAATTGTTCTAGAACTGAGTTACCCGAATATATTTTCAGGCTTAGCCATTGCGATCCGGCACTAAATCGACGCTTGATCGCAGCGGCAGTAATATTGGCAATGGGGTTATCGGTGGAATGTCTATGCACCGCAGCATTGTCATTAAAAAATGGCACAACTAGCTCATTGTTGTAATGCATACCTTGTGCGTCAACCACTCTGGATTGATAGTGGCTGCTGAGCACCTCTTTAAGCTCTATGTGAGTTTGCCCTTTGGTTTCAGCCAATAAAATTGACAGCATATCTGCGTTGTTCAGGTTAAGCTGTAACACATTGTCCGCCATTGCATAGCTGACTTGAGCATCTAACTGATACTTTGCCATCAACTCTTCGAGCAGAGTGCGATCGAGTTGGCCTTTACGATATACCGCTTCCAGCGCTTCTCTTGGAATACGCCATGTTTTCTCATTGACAATCAGGTTGTCGAGCATGATGCGTGGAACAAACGCACTACGCGCAGTGCTCGAAGGCATTCTGAAGTTCGGCGCTCTACCCGACTGGTGTTGCAACATGCATAAGAACTTATAAGCACTTAAACTACGTGCAGAATAGTTGTGAGCACAAGATAGACGTGGCACCACCTGCTTATCAAGTCGCTTGCTCCACAATTTAACCTGTAGCCCTTCGACCCAAACATACAAATCTGACAGCGGAATTTGATATTCATCAGCCAAACTACTATCGGCCATAAATACTATTTCGTACTCTCTTAGGTGTGGCCTTGCAACTACATTACCTGGCCGCCCTTCTGGCATGTGAACCACTTCGGCAAAAATCACCTCACTTGAATGCGCCTGCTCTTTTTGCAACTGAGAACGTACATTATCTTTCAATGCTTCATCTAGGTGGCAAAAGCGGCCAAGTAAGTTTGCCGACGAAGGGCCTGTACAGCCACTCAGCTTCACAATGGGGTTTTGCTTTTCATCTTCATAGAGGCTGATCATCGCTGAAAATGAACTAGGAAACTTATGCACCACATTGTGATTGGTTACTTTTGTTTTGAGCTCTTTACTCTTTAGTACAATGCAGTCACGAGCTCGATTCTCAGGCAAGCTGATGGCTTCATCAATGATGGTCTCCAACACATTGCTATTGGCATTGCTTCTTGGTTGCTGCTGAGCATTTTTACCCAACCAAAGGCCAGCAATAAGCGGTGAATCATAGCCTGTCTCATCTGATATACCAATCCCTGATTCATCATCTAGGATCTTATCCAAAGGCACAAACTGCCCCTCAAAGCGCGCATTGAATTGATTGATAAAATTATTCAAGTTTGACGTATTAGCATCAGCGCTGAGCCCTGCTATCAACTCCAACTGCTTTCTCAAGCGGCCCATTTCCATTTCACTCAACTGACAATGCGTAAAGTCTCGGTAAACATCCGATTGAAAGAGCTTATTTTCCTGCACTTTTACAGGTAATTGCTGTAAATGCTCAAGAATGTGTTGGTATGGAGCGATCTCGCCACTTTTTTGCGTATCCAGCTGCTCGATTTGCGCCAATGCTGTCGCGAGATGATCCGCAGTATGTAGTTCGTTTATCGCTTGTAACGACTTCAACAAAGCCTGATCTGGCGATTCTCCGGTCAATGGTAACGGTATGTCAGCCTGTATCACGCCTTCGTCAATTAAGTCTTGAATATATGATTCAACATCTTCTCTATCGGCCTCAGGATACTGTTTGTGAAATGCCTCAACCAATGCATTAAAACTCTTACCTTCTTTGGCAAGCGACATGGCAAACTCAAAGTATTCATCACTGTCCACGGCACTTAATCGATATTGCATTGTGTCTTCAGAGATATAGCTCTCGATATAGCGACACTGCTCAGCTACAAAGTAATGCGATGAGTTTGGCTTGTACGTCAAATGCTCAGAACGAGAGGCATGTTTAACAAAGTGCTCTTTTAAAGCACTGAGGTAAAACATATCCAATCGAGTGTTGCGCTTGTCTTCACTATAAGGCCCACTGATTATATTGGTGCTTTCTGACACTTGCCCTTGATGCACTCCTGAAAACAAGCCAAAAGGTGTCGGGCGTGAGCACATTCGTATCATGTATTTTATCAACGCCTGAGCGACTTTCTTGCCTTGTTTAGAGTCGGGCTTATTGCGCCACTGCTCTATACGCTCAAGTAAAGAAGGACTGGCCAAATAAAGTGCTTCTGTCACACCTGGCATGTCTAGCCACTGTCTAAGAATGGCGTTATTGTCTGCGTCGCTATGTCCAAAAGCACTTAAATGCTCAATCGCTAAACGCGGCGTGCGTATTACGAAAAAAGGAGCGCATTGAATTGGCTTGATAGCCATTTTTGCTTGTTTAGAATTATTGTGATTCATCATCAACTCCTTATGCCATTAGCATGCTATCCAGCCAGCTAAGGTCGTCATTGAGCACGCTCAGCAAGCATAACCCAATGCCAGAATAGCCCGTCAATAGGCTGAAATCTTCCACGTAGTTTTTGCTTTCACCACTAAAAAAGTAGAATGCTTCGAGTCCTTGTTGTTCAAATTGTTCTAGAGTGTAATCCAGCCAAGTAGTGACAACCTCTTCGAGCTGAGGATGGGGCATTAGTTCGTTTAGTGCTTGATAGATAGTCATAATGCCCACGTAACCATGACAAAGACCAGCGTCTTTAACAAAGCCAGTCGAGGCATCGCGAGGAATATTCTTTAGGGCGACTTTTAGTGCCTGATCAACATAGCTGGGACTCTCCAGCGCCTGACCCGCACGTGCTAAAACTAAAGCGATGGTCAAGTCACCGTAACACCAGCCCAAACGCGACGTTTCATGAGGGTGGCTTGCACATGAGCTGAAGCATGACACACTGTCTTTATCGTCTTTTCGCTGTGTTAACAGCCAATCACAGGCACCCTGCACCAGCTCCGTTACTTGTGGTTTTAGCGTGGAGATCTTTAACGCGGGTAGTAACGCGGCGATAATCCCCGGTACACCATGCGCAAAACCCAGGTTATACTCAGGCTGGTCTAGGCACTCTTTATCTAGCCGATACACCGACTGACTTGGTTGTGACCACGTTATGAGGCCATTGTCCAATCGGCTAGCTGTACTTTCAAAACCCTTCACTATTGTGCTATACAACGCTTGCTGGTCACTGTAGCGAAGTCGTCTTGCCGCATACGGCGCATAGCCCGCCAAGCCTAAGACATACTCAATTTCTCCTAGCCAAGGGTTATGATCCAAAGCACCGGTGAATAGCGCATCAACGTCTTCCAAAAGGTCCACTGCATAGTCTTCTTGGTTTGCCTGATTGAGATATTCCAGTAACCAAGCCTGTCCGGCAAGCCCCGTGCTCAACTCAAGTGTTTGTTCCTCTAGCTCATCTTGTAGTTTATCTAGTTTCTGTGTAAACAGCGCTTCATCAACCCAATCGCTGTTATATTCATGAGCCTTGTAGAGAAACAGTAAATGCCCCGCTAAGCCACTTAAAATTCCATGATGAGACTCGTCTTTTGCACTCACGAGTCGGGCTAAAAGGTGAATTATACTTTCTAATTTTTGTTTTTTTTCCAAAGGCATGGTGTTGTTATTTCTCATGCTTATCCTTAAGGTACCTGTTTTATCAACGTGAGCATTTTCTGATTTATGCTTCTTCTGTATTTTCTTCTTTGTATTTGGTTAACTTAATTTCTCTGTCCGCTGATGCTATCGTTTCTTTGCGATGTGCGATGATCACCCGCGTAATTTTCAAACGAGATACCGCATCGTTAATATCTGATTCAAGGCTGGTATCTAAATGACTGGTTGCCTCATCCATAAACAATATTTTTGGATTCTTATATAGAGCTCTGGCCAAAATAATACGCTGCTTTTGCCCACCTGAGAGGCTTGAACCCATATCGCCAATGAGACTATCGTAGCCCATTGGCATAGCACTAATATCATCATGAATCGCTGCCAATTCAGCGCAATACACTACACGAGCCATATCAATTGGTGTTTCAAAAAAGGCGATGTTGTCAGCCACTGATCCTGACAATAACTCGTCATCTTGCATAACCGCGGCGATTTGTTGGCGATATTGCCGTGCACCCAGTTGCTCAAGCGCGATACCATCGATCAAGATTTCGCCACTTTTAACTGGGATCAAGCCAAGCATAATTTTGAGTAAAGTTGATTTACCACAACCGGATGGCCCTGTGATAGCAACCGACTCTCCAGCGTTAATCTTTAGGCTCAATTCATTGATCACATTGGCACTGGCGTCTGAATAAGCAAAGCTGACATTTTTGATCTCTATGTTACCCACCAAAGTATGACGCTTTACCTGATCTGGCTGTAATTGCTCTTTGTTGGTCAAGGCAATATCTGCAATACGATCGAAGTGTAAACCAAGCATTTTGAACTCGATAAACTTTTCAATAAGATTGGCTGTTTTATCCATAAACTGGCGTTTGTATGCCATAAACGCGAATAGCATACCGGTACTGAAACCGCCTTGGATCACCAAATGCGCCGCAAGGTACACAACCACAATGTTCTCTATGCCAAACAGCGCTCTATTCACCGCATCATAGCCAATCTGGAAGTTCCCCAAGCGAATATTCTGATTGATGGCGTTGGCATAACGGTTTTGCCACTGGCCCTCGCGTTTCACCTCAGAGCCAAATAATTTAATGGTCTGAATGCCACGGACCGTTTCCATAAAGTTGGAGTTTTCTTCCGCACGCGCCATGATCTCCTGCTCACTGATGGTACGAAACGGCTTATACATAGCAATACGTACCAAGGCATACAAGATCACCGCCACCAGCACTACGGCCGACAATAAGGGGCTATAAAAAAAGATCATCGCCAGTGTGATCACCGCCATCAAGCCATCAATTATCGCCTCGATAACGCCCGTGGTAAGTAATTGTTTGACCTGCTGCAACGAGCCAAAGCGTGATACCACATCTCCCATGTGGCGGGTCTCGAAATAACTCAGGGGCAAACGAACCAGATGATGGAACAAGTTAGCGCCTAGCTGGATATTCATCTGATTCCCAAAATGTAACAGTGTAAAACCACGCAAGGCATTGGTTGCTATTTCAAACACCATCACTAAAAAGAAGCCCACTGCCAGAACAGTTAATAGTGAGGTATCTCCCGTGAGCACAACATCATCGATCACCAATTGGATATAGTATGGTGACGCCAGTGTAAATACCTGAAGCAGCATTGAAAGCATAAAGATCAGGGTCAATGAACGCTTCAAACCCGTAATACGACTCCAAAAGTCAGAAAACCTAAGTGACGGTTTAGCCTCTTGTGTTTCAAAATTTTTGGTGGGAGTCAGCTCTAATGCAATACCAGTGAAGTGTTTAGAGGCTTCTTCAAGCGTAAAGGTTTTTTCACCAGCCGCGGGGTCGTGGATAACAATGCGTTTTTCATTGGCCTTTTTCAACACCACAAAATGATTCATATCCCAGTGTAAAATGCAGGGTGTTTGCAGTGCATCGAGATCGTCTAATTCGATACGCAAGGGACGCGATGTTAACTCAAGCTTTTCCGCAAAATGCATGATGTCGAGTAATGTCGCCCCTTCCAAAGAAATATTAAACCTTTGTCGCAAGGAAATCAGATCACTATGATAGCCATGATAGGCCGCAACCATCGCTAAACTAGCAAGGCCGCATTCAGCCGCCTCAGATTGCAAAATAATGGGCAGTGATTTCCTTGACCAGAACTGTAGTTTTGCCACAGGTGAGTTGTCTTCAATGTGCATATTAAGCCGCCTTATTTCTCATTTATACAGCTTATAGCTGACCTTGAATGCTGAATATTGGATCAAATAACCACCTCAGTAGCGATCGTTCCTCGATGATAATGTCGGCGTCCAGCGTCATCCCAGGACGCAACGCAGAGGCTTTACCATAAGCCTGTACTTCTTGATTATCTAGCGCAACCACCACTCGATAGGCAGGCGCTGAGATAATGCCGGGAGTATTGGTCTCATCAGGAAAAATAACGCTTTGGCTTACTTCAATCACAGTGCCGTCATAAACCCCAAACTTTTCATACGGAAATGCGTGGTATCGCAGCCTTGTTTTTTGCCCCTCATTGATAAAGCCAAACGCCGATGTTGGGACAAAAATAATGGCCTGCATTTGGCTATTTTCGGGTAATACGGTGAGTAGACTTTGCCCTTCCATTACATTCTTGCCTACCTTCGCCATTAGGCCGCTGACGATACCTGACTTAGGTGCTCTTAACTCTCCTAACCGCTGCTGTTCAACGGACGACAAACGAATTTGTAAGTCAGCTTTTTGAGATTGTAATTGGGATAAATGATTGCTTTGTTCTAAGGGGAGTTTTTCGAGTTGATTATTAAGTTGTTCTATCTGGCTTAACAGTGATAGCCGTTCTGATTGAATACTTGAGGCTTGCTGCTTTAAGGACAGTAAAGTATCACGCTGCCTTTGCAACTCCAGCTCAGATATGTAGCCACTACCTTTTAGAGTACTTATCTGTGACACCATAGTTTCATTCAGTGTCAACCTTTGCGCAAACGTTTGGGATTGCTGTTCAAGCTCGGCTAAACGTGCTTGTGCTGTTGCTTTTTGCTGCTCAAGTTCAGATATTGCCAAGGCATCTTGTCTTTTTTGGTGCAATAACTGTTGCTCTAAGCTCTGTAATTGGAAACTATACTGATCCAACAACGCCTGATTCAGCTCTACCGCGTGCTTACTATGCTTAGCCGAGGCAATGCGTAGGATAGGCGCCCCTTTGGCAACATATTCTCCTTCATTCACCAAAATCTCAGAAATAATACCGGTTTGCGGTGCCTTGAGTCTCAGTATCCCAGTATTTGGTTCAACAACCCCACTGACACGCTCTTTACGCGTGTACTTTCCTATTGATAGAAAAACAATACTGCTCACTACTACTGCACAGATTAGAATAGTCAGTGTTCTGAATAATGGCGGTTGTACTAAAGAGACAGCCCCGTCAAGTCGATGCCGCTTGTGTTCCATTACTTCTTTGCGGAATAAATTTTCCATAACTCTACTTCGGTAATATTATTGTTAATTTTTTTTCAATTAAGTTGCCAATGTACCATGACAGGTGACAAAAAGGAACTTGCTCACTACGCCCAAAAAGCAGGTACAGACGCTTATATTTGTGGCGTAGAGCAAAGCTAGGAGACCTTTTGAAAATCATTATGCGGGTATGTACACAAATACGATACATACCCACGAATTAAGACTTTTTCACCGGTCTTTGCCAACCTGATAGGTTGCGTTGTTTGCCACGAGCAATTGCGAGCTGCTCGTCAGCCACGGTCGATGTAATAACTGAGCCAGCTCCAACAGTGGCGGTATCGCCAATCGTCACAGGGGCCACAAGTGCAGAGTTCGAACCAATAAATGCATTGTTGCCAATCACTGTTTTTGACTTATTCACACCGTCATAGTTACAGGTAATCGTGCCAGCACCTATATTTACTTTCTCTCCAATCTCCGCATCGCCAAGATAAGTAAGGTGATTCGCTTTTGAACCCTTCCCTAAACGGGTTTTCTTCATCTCAACGAAATTACCTATGTGAGAATCTTCTTCCATAACAGCGCCTGGACGCAATCGCGCAAACGGCCCCAGCGTACATTTATCTCCAACTTGTGCGTCTTCTATCAACGTATTTGCCTTGATCACCACACCATTGCCAATAACACAGTTTTTGAGCACACAGTTAGGCCCTATCACTACATCATCGCCAATTTGCACTGTTCCTTCAAAAATCACGTTAACATCAATCTGTACATCTTGACCTGTCGTCACTTTTCCACGCACATCAATACGGCTAGGATCGGCCAGACTTGCGCCGTTCAGCATGAGCGTCTGTGCTTGCCAAGCTTGATATGCTCGCTCAAGCCCCGCTAATTGTACACGGTTGTTCGCCCCTTCAACTTCCATTGCATCATCTGGCTGAGCAGAAGCTATCTCTACACCATCACGGTGGGCCATAGCAACGATGTCCGTCAGGTAATACTCACCCTGAGCATTGTCATTAGATAACGCATCGAGCCACTTTTTAAGAAGCTGACCATTGACCGCCATGATGCCAGTATTGATTTCTTTAATGGCCAATTGCTCTTGGGTCGCGTCTTTTTGCTCTACGATACCTGTCAGCTTGCCATTCTCACGCAACATACGGCCATATCCGCTTGGATTGTCTAAGGTTACCGTTAAAACAGCCATCCCCTTGTCAGGTGTCGCTGCAAGTAACCGCTCTAGCGTTTTTGTTTTAGTCAGCGGTACGTCACCATATAAGACTAATACCGTATCTTGGTCATCAATATACTGCTTAGCTACGGCAACAGCATGACCTGTACCGAGTTGCTCTTCTTGTAATACCCAATTTACTTCGTTATGCGACAGTGCAGATTGCAGCTGCTCACCACCATGTCCGTATACCAAGTTAATATTTTTAGAACCCAAAGCAACAGCATTATCAATAACATGCTGCACCATTGGTAGGCCGGCAACTGGATGAAGCACTTTTGGCAGCTTCGAACACATGCGAGTACCTTTACCCGCGGCTAAAATAATTGTAGTGAGTTGCATCGAAATAGAATCCCGTATTACGTTTCTAGAGCGCTTATTTATTCAAGCATTTATGCCCATATTCTAACTGAAATTATCGACATTATGAAAAGTTCCGCATACAGCGCATGCACTCTATTCCACATAAAAGCTTATTTATTGTTTTTACAGACTATTTCTATAAGCTACCCAGCATAACTCGCAGTATTAACAGCGCTTATTATTTTCTTCGTACTTATCTACATATCACTATGCAGAGCTTCTTTGTCATATGATAAGCAATGCATAGGTTGATCATCACTTTTGTCATCTAGCTACCTATACTCATATCAAATTTTTCACAAGACATTTAACGATTGCCTGCTGTCGGTTAGCGCTGTTTGTTTTAACAATACAATTGGATAAATGAAAGTTAACTGTTCTTTCAGAAATACCGAGTATTTGGCTTATCTCCCAAGATGTTTTCCCCTCACATGCCCAAACCAAGCAATCCTTTTCTCTTTTGGTAATGTTTACACTGCCAGTTCTACAGCGGATCGCCGCATTTAGTAAATACGGTGACAATATCGTCCAATACCAATCAATCATTTCGATACTGCCAAACGTTTCTACGGTTTCAGGTATATCAAATATGATCCCACCCGCTATTCCTGCAACCCCTCTTAGTGGCAGTAAATACAGCCCGCAACAGTTATCTTTATAGTCAATAACCTGTGAGAGAGGTTTGATTCTCAGGCCATTTTTGCAGTGAAGATAGCCATCATCTGAATCTAGGCACTTAGCAAGATCTTTGTCTATCTCACCAAAGTAGTTAAGTTGATATGACTGAGCGGACAGTGGGTTATAATCCAAAACCCCCAGTACTTTATAACCACACTCTAGTGCCTCTTTTTTGAGGATTGAGGTTAAGTCTTGTGTATCACCTGCTTTTTCAAAATCAGCCATGAGCACATTTATTTTATTAAAGTTAACAAGCGAGACATTTTCATTTGTCATTTTTAGCTCTTTCATTTTTAAACCCCGTTCTTTGTTAATTGTGAATTCAATCAAGGAGTGAAATGATTCTGTCTCAATAAAAACAGAGCGTCAAATTTAAAAAATTAAAAATAAAAACAACAAAAACAACAAGATATGCCAAATTATTATTAAGCATTAAGCTTCTAGTTTAATTGATAACAATAGCTTTGAATTATGCAAAAAACACAAAAACCTGCCTAAATATCCATCCAAACAAACAGGCCAAGGGTAATATAGAGATCGGTCGATAATATTACTGATTTAGTCTTACTTTGCAGTGAGGTTTTACTTTGCAGTGAGGTTTTACTTTGCAGTGAGGTT
>NZ_MKJU01000005.1 GCF_001854605.1 Pseudoalteromonas amylolytica
CCCCCTCATCTGCCCAGTTGTAATTGAAATTGATAGGTTTATCAGGAGGCATTTAAATTTTTTCTGAACAAATGAGATGATCACGTGCGTTAATTAACTGCGTTGATTTGATACCCGACCATATCTAACCATCAAACCCACTCGTTAATTTTGATCCAATATTTAGATCCTCTGGAATGTCTCCAACGCTCCGCGTTAATCTGGCGCTAAGTTCCGACGAACGGCAAACCGCCAGTACGTAATATTTGAATCAATTATTACGTTCCAGCCAAAGTTTTACGTAATTCCATTTCCCATAATTCGGTTTATGTTACGGGCCTATCACAACGTTCGTTGCTCAGGTGCAGTCTGCGCTACGCTATTTTGCAGACTGCAAAACCACAAACGCCCCGCTAGTTTGATATTTTAGCGGGGCGCTTTCTCAACATAATGCCGTGATTCAATTATGGGATATATAGCATCATTTTTAGACTATCGTATAGAGCCGTTTTCAATCATCGCTTGACCGCATTATTGCGTATTCTATAATTAACTCAATGTTGTTCCTTGTTCGGATTGTCTAGTTGTTCAAATCATTTCTGTGTCTTATCGCCTTAGCTGTTGCTTTTAATTGCTTCCCAAGTTCAGCTACGAATAAAGATTATGAATATCAACTCACTCGAGCTCAATATTTTTTGCGTTCGGACCCTAAGCAAGCACTCAATATTTTGGGTAGTATTGAGGATGTTACAAAATTAACAGACGAACAACAGATTTCTTATTACGTACTTAAAATGCGTTTATCGCTTATTCTAAACAAGTTAGATGACGTTGAGCCAAATATCGAACAGCTTTTTGTTCATGATGGACAGCCGGAGTTTGTAAATCGGCTCGTGAGCATTTTAAGTGGTACTGGAATTTGGTTGAGGAAGCTTGATTATCTTGATGCGGCGCAGCACACTTTTTCTTGTGCGTTAAAACACGCCAGTAAGTCTTCTCAACGGATTTCCCTTTTAATCAGCAGCGCTATCGTTGCACGATACCAGCACCAGTTTGAATTGGCTAAAGCACTTTATAAGGAAGCTGCAGACATTGCCAAACGCCGAGATGATCAAAGAGGTTTAGCGACCATCGAAAATAACCTAGGCGCTATATCACTAGATCAAAAAGACTTTGCTAAGGCAAATGAACATTTTCGTAATGCGCTGGCTGGATTCCAAGTGGTACACAATCACTCAGGTCACATAAACTCAGGGATAAACTTATTGTTAACCTTTGTGCTTCAGGAGCAATACCTTAACTATCAAAGATTATACTCGCGTATAGCGCAACTCTCTGATGAATACCCAGATGATTCTAAGAAAGCTTATTTACTTTGGGTCAATTCAGCCTATTACCATCGACAAGGCGTGAGCCCAGATCCAATGACAAAGAAAAAGCTTATGGAAGCGTTCGAGCAGTTGGCTGGCGTCCAATTACAGCGACTCATTGACAAACACTTAGCTAGGCCAATGGGAATCGAATTGGTGCTAGCTCCTCCAGCCGAGGCTAAAGCACTAACGAATAAGCCTTGGTTTGATAAGGTGGCACGTTGTAATTGGTAATATAGGCTCACTCACCGCGCTAATAATTCTGATAACACAATATTGTTGTTGTTGTCTCGACTGCTTCTGATGATTTCATCATGATTAAACTTCAAGCCAGATTTTAGAAGTCGGTCATACAGTATCACATTAACCGTCGCTGCCAAGTTCATACACCCTTGAGTCGGAACATAGATCACATCTTGGCATAGCTTAAGCGTTTCTTTGTCTAAAGAGCCATCTTCTGGTCCGAACATATAAAAAGCGCTTTTAGGATGCTTATATTCTGTGAGCGGTTTGGCCCCTTCAATCAGTTCAATAGCGACAGGCTTTGCACCCAATGGCAAAACAGAACTAAGGGAATCCGTACCAATCAAAGGAATGTTTTGGTAGACCTTTTTTGTGTCAGTCGTAAATTTTCGCGCGTTTTCAAAACGTTTCCCAGTATAAAATACAGAATTCACACCATAACACCCCGCTGCTCGCATAACAGCACCAACATTGCTAGGGCTCTTCGGGTTAGTCAACCCTATACACGCAAATCCACTATCAAACATTTTTTATCTCGCCACACCGATTACTGCAACGCGAATCTACAGCAATAAAGCCAAAAGATCTAGGGGAATACGCTTGCTTATAAAGCTATGCTAAAATAGCGGCAATATACCAAATGCGAAGTACAGCTAAATAAATTTATGAATAATGACACTTTTTGGCAGATTATCGAATCGGTACACCATGAAAACGATGTCAACCAAGCACTCAGAACAGCCCTGTCACCTCTGCAAACAAAAGACATCGCTCAGTTCGATGAGTTATACACACAAAATCTAAGAAAACTTTGGCACTGGGATAACTGGGCATTTGCCTATGTAATTTGTGGCTGTAACAGTGAATATGACTTTTTAGATTTTTGTAACTGGTTAATATTACAAGGTAAAAATAATATTGAATTGTTTGTTAAAGACCCAGAAGCGCTGGCAGAATACCCACATATGCCATACCAAGACAACCTCCCTGCTCCTTACTGCGACGAGCTAGATTTAGTCGCGGGCTTGCTTTATGAAGATCTCACTGGCGAGGAGTTACCCTATCATAACGTCGTTAATTTTCAGCCACAGGGGAAAAAATTTAAAAATAAGCCCAAATTATTAAAGGCCCAATTTCCAAAACTGTTTGAAAAATTCTGGCAAAAAAAGTAAAAACGGCGCCATCACGATTTTCTACAACTAAGGTGTATTTTGTTTTATTCTCATCAAATTGACGGATGGCTTCAAATACTTGGCCCAGCAAATAAGTTTGTTCTGGGTAAATAATTACAGGCTCAAGCTCAAAGCCACCATCATGATCGAATAGACATATTTTACATAGCCTGAGCAAGTAAATGCAGCAGTTGCCTGTGCTTATACAGCAAACATGAATACGCCTGCTGTAACCATTTTGATATAGTTTCTCATCTCTTTTCCTTAGCGCTACTATTAACAGTCTGGCACCAATTCAGTGCCAGACAAATCTGCGATAAAGAGATGAACTATTCCTTCATGTAATATTACAGAGTAATTAATGTTCGAGGATAATACGCAACATACGACGTAGCGGTTCAGCTGCTCCCCATAATAGCTGATCGCCTACCGTAAAGGCGCTAATGTATTCTGGGCCCATACTTAGTTTTCTAATACGCCCAACAGGAATTGACAAGGTGCCGGTAACATTCACTGGTGTCAGCTCCTGTGCTGTTTGCTCTCTATCATTTGGAATGACCTTAACCCACTCATTATGAGACGCCAAAATACGTTCGATCTCATCAACCGGTAAGTCAGCTTTAAGTTTGATTGTCATCGCCTGAGAGTGACAGCGCATCGCACCAATTCTCACACACAGGCCATCGATAGGAATAGGAGACTTTAATGAACCTAAAATTTTGTTGGCTTCCACTTGAGCCTTCCATTCTTCTTTTGACTGACCCGACTCCATTGGCACGTCAATCCATGGGATCAAACTGCCCGCCAGTGGTACACCAAATTGGTCGGTCGGTAAGTCCTCAGACTTAATTTTGTTCGCTACGATTTTATCAATTTCAAGAATGGCAGAACCTGGGTCTGCTAGCTGCTGTGCAACAGATGCGTGAATTTCCCCCATTTGCGTGATCAATTCTCGCATATTGCGCGCACCAGCACCCGATGCCGCTTGGTAAGTCATGGGACTTACCCATTCAATCAAGTCTTTTTCGAACAACCCACCTAATGCCAGTAACATCAAAGAGACTGTACAGTTGCCACCTACAAAGGTTTTAACCCCCTGCTCTAACCCTTGTGTGATTACATCATTATTTACCGGGTCCAAAATAATGATACTTTCTTGCGCCATGCGTAGCGCTGATGCGGCGTCTATCCAATAACCGTTCCAACCTGACTCACGCAATGCTGGATAAACAGACTTAGTGTAATCGCCCCCCTGACATGAAATTATAATCTCCATTTCAGATAAGGCGTTTACATCATTGGCATCTAGCAAAGGTTTTGCATCGCCGGCAAAATCAGGGCCTAGTTGCCCCGTTTGTGATGTTGTAAAGAAATATGAATCAACTTTTGAAAAGTCATTTTCTTCTAACATTCTGTGCATTAACACAGAGCCAACCATACCACGCCAACCAACGAGTCCCACTTTCTTCATATTTTGTTTACCTTACTTTAAAAATTAATAGACATTGCGTGAGTCTAGACGTCCAAAATAACAAATAAGTTGAGTTTCGACTAGCCATAATTTGCGAATATTTTGCCACTATTTAACTTTCAGAATTGATGAGTACTTAAGATGAACGACTAGGTCGCTCAGAGCAAAGTAGCATCAGGATTCAAATCATAAAATCGGCTATCTATTGGAATTATCTTGTTAGGAAGACTAATGCAGGGACAATCTAATTGACTCTCATCTTATTATTCATAATAAGCTGATATCTATTAATATATTCTTAAATGGAATGGTCTGACATAAAAAACCCCGCAAAGCGGGGTTTGGATACAACATGTAAAGGTTGTCCTAATCTGATGTTCACAACATCAATTCAGAACTCGGTTCCAGGTTGTTTTATAATTATTTGTTATAACCTTTTAGATTCGGTGCACTTTAAAGCATAAAGATGACAGATTTATTAAACAACTGACATTTATACTTAAATTTTTATGTTAAGCGCTAGTTCACTTAACGTTATGACATTATTCTACGTCACATGTCATATTTTGGCAATGTAATCTAATTATTTTTTATGAGGGATAAAAAAGCCAAGGTGTGAACCTTGGCTTCAAATTTACAGTAACAAGTTCGTTTGATTAGAATTCGTAGCTGTAGTTTATACTCACAGACGTACCGACTTCTTTTTGACGAACAATGATGTCTGACTGAGTTACCTCTTGTTCTTCATCTAGTAAGTTTTTGATTTTAAACTTAACTTTTGAGTTGAAATCGGGGTACCACGTATACACTAAATCCAGTGAATGGAATGGCTGTTCAAATGCATCTTCACGGCCACCAATACCCGATGCGAGAATACGCTCACCAAATACGTTGTAAACTAATGAGCCACTGTGTTGACCATCCGCAGAATCATAACCAAGCTGTAAGTTTACTACATACTTAGAATGACCAGTCATGCGTTTGGTTGGGTTCGTTAAGTTACCCGCAAAGGCAGGATCAATAGACACTTCTGAGTCACTTAAGGTAATGTTACCCGACGTAAAAATACCGCTCACAACACTCGAAAGGTCAAATAGCCACTCTGTTTCTATACCATAGACTTCACCTTCAATACCGTTAACGAATGATGCGGTGTAATCTTCATCTCCTACGCGAAGTACAGTTTCAATCGGATTTGTAATGTCCTTATAGAACGCACCAACCGAGAAGTTATCGCCGTTGTCCATGTAGTATTCAAAGCGTGCATCGTAATTTTCTAAGTCGCTACTTTTAAGCCCAGGTGTACCAAACGTTTTAATATCTGTTAGCGGGTCAAAGTAAGCAACAGCAACCAACTCTCGTAAGTCTGGGCGCACCACAGTTTCACCATAACTAAATCGAACTTGATAGTTATTTTCAGCCAAATAAGTCAGAGCAAGCGATCTAAATATATCGTCCTGATTTACAGTTCCTTCCTGAATTTTTTCTTCTGAATAATAGATGCCTTGTGTTACTCGGTCGAAAATCAAACTAGAGGTACCAATAGAAACCTGTTTGAAATCTTCGTATCGTAGACCACCGCTTAGACGCCATGTGTTATCGAAGAACATATCAAATTCAAAATACCCAGCATCTATTTTCTGTGCAGCGATATAATCATCTGCACTTGGCGCTGTTGGCTCGTTAAACGACAAGAAGAAATCGTTGTTACCGATAAACTCGTCGGTTAGGTAGGAAGATAAACCCAATATACTGTTTTCGTCACCATTAACAGGGATTGGAATGCCAGTTTCATTGTTTATTGCAAAGCTTGATGTGTTATAAACACGGGCTCGATCGAGAAAGTCATAACCCGCTTTTAAAGTGACCTCGATACCTTCAAATGTAAGAGGTAGCGTTAAGTTGCCACTTGCCGATTTAACGTTATCTACCATGTTCGTGAATGAGTAAACCGCTCGGTTATCATCACCCGTCACGATAGAATTTTTGTAATTACCATTATCAAAAGTATCAATAAACTTATAATCAATATTGGTTGGTATACGCGTTTCTGCTTCTGATTCCGTGTACTGCCAATCTGCACCAAGCCCCATCCAATCCAAGAAGGTATGCTGGCCAATAAATTGGTCTACATCAAGTACGCGCTCTTCATAATTAAAACTATGGAAACGCTGCGCTTGGTCTGAACCCACTATCGTTCTTACAGTACTGCCGTTTGGACTTTGCAAAATTGCTAAGCTAAGTTCATCTTCGTTGTCTTCAAGGTATATTTTTGAGTAATTTACGCTGTGCTGATCGAGTTTATAGCCTAAGCTGAATATTCCGCTAATACGCTCATTTTCAGTCGTGACTTTAGAATCTTTTACGGTGATATAACAACTATTGTTAACGTCATCTTCCGTTACCAACTCTGTGCTACAACCGTCGGATATTTCATCATCAACCACAGCTGTCTTACGCTCAGAATACGACCAATCATTGTCATATGATACAGCTAGCATCACTCCGATATCGCCGCCAAAGTAACCTTCTTCAAAGCTATTACCAATCGTCGCTTTGATGTCGTAATTAGGGTCCAACGACTCTTTAGTTACGACTAAATCACGAGGTAATGACAAAGTGAAAGATTTATTGATAGCTGCGGCTTGTTCGGCTCGGTTCATCGTATCTGTATCGACAATGTTATCTTTGTCAACGATAGAGCTTAGACTAAAGTCACCTCTATAACGTAATACCGCGGCGTGAAGCGCATCGGGTTGTCCGTTGCTTGGTCGTGAATATGTATACCCTTCATCCGCATTGGAATTCATGCCAACACCAACTTCAATATTAGCGACAAACTCTGTAGGTACCGACTTGGTCCGAATGTCGATATTACCGCCACCAAACGCTGCTGGCATTGAAGGTGAATACGCCTTTTGAACCGCCAGACTTTCAATGATACTAGACGGGAAAATATCCAAAGGCACAACGTTACGCGTCAAATCGGGACTGGGTACTGACGCCCCGTTGAGTCTGGCACTTGAGTATCGCTCACCCAAACCACGTACATATACGAATTTACCATCTACCAAGGTCAAACCTGTCACACGTCGAAGCGCTGAAGCGGCATCACTATCACCTGTGCGGGATAGCTGCTCCGCGCCCATAATGTCGGCAACAAACGCTTGGTTTTTGCGCTCTTCGATGACCGCTGCTGCACTGCCTTGTAAACGTGTGCCAACCGCAACGACTTCTTCGATTGCTTGATCTTCAACCGCTAAACTTGGCACTGATGCACCTACAACGATTGCGGCGCTCACTGCCAAAGCAATTCTTTTTAATTTCATTTGAGTATTCATTTGCAATCCTGCCAAAAATCATAAAAAAGGCGCAATAGCTGCGCCTACTTCGTGATAAACAATTTAAATCACAAAAGATTACTGGTTTTTAGTCGCAGCGATTGCTTTTTGTACCCACTTATACCAGTCACTAGTTGTATCTTTATCAGATACAGCACCGATATAGTCTACTTGGTCAAAGAAGCTCAAATCTAAGCCGCTTAAGTTGTTTGCCTGAATCGTGATTTCAGTTGACGCTGTGTTTGTAGAGAAACCGTCAGCAGCCAATACACCTTCAGCACTGTTTAGTATCTGGCTAGACGCATTGTTAACAAACCACTCAGACTTAGAGCCGCCACTTTTGAACTGCTCGCCATTTTTGTAGTGGTTCACACAAGCAAGTACTGAGTTGTTGAAATTAAGCGTGTCGTTCTTTGCAGCTTCTTCCGCGTCATCTTTGAACTCAACACATGCAGTGTTGTTGTCAGCAACCGCTTTAACTAATAGCGCATTGTAGTACTGACCTTGGATGGCATCATCAAATTTAACAGCTTGAGATGCGCCGTTGTCACGGATAGACTTACCATCAGTGGTAACAACCGTTACGTTAGCAATTGTTGGGTTCGATGCTGGCGCTTCGCTGTACTCTTCTCCGCCATTTTTCTCACCATCGGTTTCAAAACCGTTGTTACCCATGAAACCTTCTGAACCTGCAGGAATGGTTACTAATTCATCATCATCGTTGGTATATGTAACATCTTTCTTAGTTTTAACAGTACCGTGTTGCACATAAATAAACTGTGCGTTGCCTTGCCACCCTGCATCGATGTCGATTGAGTCATCCTGAGTATCAGTTACAACGATATGCTTGATGTTTGCAGCACCACCAAAGAACTCGATGCCATCATCAAAGCCTTGGTGAATATGAAGGTAGTCAAAGGTAGAGCCAGAACCTACAGCATTTAAAGTCAGCGAGTTTAAGTCGTCGCCATCACCGCCTTCACGTGGGCCTGAACCTGCATACCAAATGTTGGCAAATTTGATAGTACCACTGCTGTCTGCATTGTTTTTACCACCAAAGTGGCTAGTGATACCTTCTGATGTTGCATTACAAGTATTTGCCGCACGTTCTGCGTTTGTACACTGGTTAGTTAAACCAAAGCCGTTGATGATGATACCACCCCAGTCAGCAAATTGAGGGCCGGTCTCGGCAATATCAAATTCTGAGAAAACGTTTGCTGAAGTAAATGTAATTGGCGCGTCAGCTGTACCAACGGCGTTAATTTTGGCACCACGACCGATACGAATAATAGCTTCACCAGATCTAAAAGCTAGCGTAGCGCCAGCTTCAACATTAAGCGTTGGGCCATTAGTATCGATGGTACAGTTTTGGGTGGTGTTACAGTCTTTACCCATTTGGATTGCGCCATCAAATACGTGCGCGCCACCATTTTCTAATGCAGCAAAAGTAATATCGTCTTCGATCTCTAACGTTTTACCCGCAAAGTCAGTACCGTATACACAGTGCGGTGCTACAAATTCGCCTTGTACTTCATTACCTGCAACAGTACGTTTTGTACATGGATTGTCTTTACCGCCTGGATCTGGTGTAGGGTCAGTAGGGTCAGTAGGATTACCTGAATTGTTCGTTGTGTTATTTGAATTATTTACGCTGTTATCATTAACCGTTGGCGTCACTTTAATATCACCACCACAACCAGCCAATACTAATGCTGAAGCAACAAGGCTTACCTTGAATAACCCAGAAAGTTTCATCTTTATCTCCAAAAAAATATAATAATTATAAGCGCATAAAAAGCTTGGATATAAAGTAACTAGTTTGTATTACAGATGGGTTACACTTTATAGAAACAAAAGTGACAATTTAATAAATTGAAATAAAAAAACCGCCCGAAGGCGGCTTTGGTGTTGCGATTATAAAATCATAATAAGGCTTGTTTTAAAGTTTCACTGTGAAGCTTTTCTTTTTTCACATATTTGATCCATTGCTTAGCGATATTTTCAGACTTTTTATGTTTTTCAGCCTGCTCAAATGCCAATATTGATGCATCAAAGTTTTGCAAGTTATACTGTGCCATACCAAGTGCTACGTAAGCATTTGATTCGAAGGTTAACCCTCCTTTATCTAATGCTAAACGCGCAGCGTCTGCGGCTTCATCATACATTTCAAGCGTGATGTAGACCTCCGCAAGCCTTTGCTCATAGTTTCCGTGCTCTACTTGCTCGCTTGCTTTTTCAAAGTAGCTGATTGCTTTGTTATTTTCTTTGGCCTGGACTAAAGACTCAGCTATAAAAACTTGATTTTTCGGGTTATCTTCTACAACTCCTGACAGCAACCCCTGCTCCATAAGCTTGGCTGCTTTATAAGACAAGCCGTTATACATGTAAACTTGTGCTAGCTGCATAATTTGAGAACGAGTTTTAACAAAACCTTGCTGTTTTGCAGCTTCAAAAATTGCCAGCTGCTTTTTCTCTTCACCTATTTCGCCATACATCCCTGCAAGCTGAACCCAATAGTCTGGTTTATTAAAAAGCTTAACCATTTTTTCAAGCGTCTTTGTCACTTCGATTGGTTGATTAAGAGAGTAATATAATGCACGTTGCAATACTAACCAATTCTCTTTTGGGATACCGTTATCAGCTTCAGTAACATTAATCACTGTATTTATGTATTTTAATGCTTCTTGGTAATTCTTTAATTGATAATTAGCTTGAGATCTTAACACATAATAATTATCAGGTATGGTTTTAGTATTTATAGAATCCCACTGCTCTAAATACTTTATAACCTTGTTATATTCAGAATTAGCCATCGCAAGCTGGGCTAAGCTAAAGGTTGTAGATAATCGTAATGATTCAGGAATTTCTTCCTCAGCAACCACGCTCTCAAATGCAGCGATTGCTTTATCAAGCTGGTTTTCGTTGTAATATATAAAACCATAAAAGTTATACATCATCGCAATTTCATAAGAGTTCATGCTAGATGATCGGTCTTTAATGCTATCTAACGCCTCTAAGCCTGCTTTGACGTCACCGTCATCAGCTAACTTCTGAGCTCTAGCAAGCTGGCTGTATACCTTTTCTCTAAGCGCTGGTACACGCTTTGTTTTGGTTTCTGCATATGCAGTACTTACACTGACGTACGGCGTAAGCGAGACGATTGATGGCGCAACAGCTACCGCCACGAACAGCGCACTATTTATCGTAATTCGTTTTATATTAATCATAATCGCACCTATATCTTTCCATTAACCGTTTATCTGGAAGGAAATCTTGTTCTGAACACCAGCGACTTCAACCGCTTCGCCGTTAACTACTCGAGGCTTGTATTTAAATTTAAGTGCAGCATCAAGCGCAGCTCTATCAAAAATAGCTTCAGGTTCGGCCGTCACTACTTTTGGATCTCTCACTGTGCCTTGCTTGGTTACCACAAATTCAACGATGACATACCCTTCTATACCTCGGGATAAAGCGCGACGCGGATATACAGGTGCAACTTTAACGATTGGCAAATATTCACCATCACTAGATTCAAGCGCTAACCCCCCTGCTAAGTCGACTTCGGCTTCAACATTTGCACTAAAGTCAAAGTCTCCACCTGCAGCATCTAAGTCATTGCTTTGCATTTGCGGTGAGTCCATCGGTGGTGGCGGCTCTTTAGGTGTGGGTGGTTTTTGTGGCTTACGTTCTTTCTTTTGCACCGTTTCTTCTTTTTTCAAACGGACAAAATCCAGCACGTTACCTTTTACTGGTTCTGTCATAGCTCCTTCTCCACCTTGAATTAGCGCCTGCATACCCAAGAACAAGAAGAAAGTAACAACGCCAGCAATTATCAGTGCTATCAAATAACGCATATTGCTACCTATGATTCCTGTGCCGCAATTGAAACATCAAATGCACCTGCCGCCCTCGACGCATCCATCACCTTGATAAGCATTTCTGTGGTTGCCTTTTTGTCTGCTTGGATAACAACACTGCCTTGCGGGTTTTCAGCCTTCAAACGCTCAATATTTGCCTGCACTGCTCGAACATCTACCTGACGCTTGTTGATCCAAATTTCACCTTTATCAGAAATCGCAACCAAGATATTTGCGCGCTGCTTCTTTACAGCAGTTGCTGCTTCTGGTCGGTTAACATCTATTCCCGCTTCTTTGACGAAAGATGCGGTAACGATAAAGAATATCAGCATGATAAAAACCACGTCCAACATAGGCGTCATATTGATTTCTTCTGCTTCTTCTTCTTGAAAAACTTTCGCTAATGGAGCTCTCATAATTCTTTCCTCTGCTCATTCGACCTAGTGGTCAAGTAACATTTTGTCTTCTAACAGTTCTACTTCACGCTTCGTTTTACGCTGTAAATAGGTCGATGCGAACACCCCAGACAGAGCGCCAACCATGCCAGCCATTGTTGGGATTGTGGCCTTTGACACCCCTGATGCCATAGAGCGCGCGCTTCCTGTTCCAGTAATCGCCATCACATCAAATACCTCAATCATGCCGGTTACCGTTCCTAATAAGCCCAGTAAAGGGCACAATGCAACCATTACGTTTATGTATGGTAGATTCGCGTTGAGACGAATACCTGCGCGAGAGATCTGGGCTTGGCGAATTTGCTCAGCGTTCCAACTGTTTCTTTCGTCTCTTGCTTTCCAAAGTGTCAGCAACTCATTTTTGTACGTCTTATATCGTCCGAAAACGAACATAAACCTTTCGAGGATCAGCAACCACATCGCAAAGATGATTAGGCCGATGACCAGCAGAACCTGGCCACCTGTGTCTAAAAACTCTCGTAGCGCATTGATTGCTTCAATCAATAGCACCACGATTACGCTCCTTTTTCACTGCGCTCTGCGATAATACCCGCGCTTTGCTCTTGTAAAATCAACAGTAAATTGCGCGAACGTGTATTCAAGATTGTGTATAGAAATACGGTAGGGATAGCGACCACAAGACCTAACACAGTGGTTACCAGTGCTTGAGAAATACCACCTGCCATTAGTTTCGGGTCACCCGTACCAAACAAGGTGATTGCTTGGAAGGTATTAATCATACCCGTTACTGTACCAAGTAGACCTAGCAATGGGGCAACCACTGAAATTATCTTAATTAATGTCAGGTTGCGGGTAATCTTTGGCATTTCACGTAAGATAGCTTCACTTAGTTTTAATTCCAACGTGTCATACGCCACATCAGGATACTGATCTTTTACTTTCATAACGCGGCCCAATGGATTGTCATCACGTGCCGTGGTGTCTTTAAGCTGGCGATTAATTTTCGCGCCCATGAGCATCAGGGAAATAAAGCGTTCAAGGGCGATTAATAGCGCCAACACACCGACACCTAGAATCACGTAACCAACCGCACCACCTTGATGAACCTGCTCTTCTGTATTTGGTGCTTGAACAAGTAGGCCAAGAATTGAACCGCCCGTTGGGTCAAGGGCAAAGTCAACAACACCATTGCTTGCATTTTGTAGATCAGTAGCCGTGGCGGTGAAACGAGACACTGGCTGACGAGTTAGTTCAGACAATGTGTTGGTCGTTGGGTTGTATGATAAGTATTTACCATCTGAGATCAGGTTAAAAGCGCCCACTCTTAACACTTCTTTATTGACCTTTTCGCCACCAGCAACGATAACTTCTGTGTTGAATCGCGAAACTTTACCCTGCTCTGTCATTTCACGTTGCAGTTCATACCACACTTTTTCGATGTCTTCGATTGACGCCAGACGAGAAGTTGACCCCATTTTCTGTGCCATTTCATCCATAAAGTCGCTACGGCCAGGGATTTGCGCCGACACTACTGACGTTTGAAACTTCGTGCTTGAATCTCCTGCAACCTGTTGTAGCACACCAAAAAGCTCTTTGAGTGAGCCCATACGCTTAGACAGGGTATCGGTTAGGTTTTGTAATTTGATTTCATTTTCTTCAAATTGTGTTTCTAAACGCTCAGAACGGGCTAACTCACCATTACGCTTTTGTGTAAGTGCGTTTAACATGGCAATTTGTTGATCCTGCTTGGCTTTAAACTCAGCTTCTCGTACTTGGTTTTGTTGAGTTTGAGCTACTTGACCTTGTTCAAGAGTTTTTAGCAGCGAATCTAAATCCAATGCTTGTTCAGCCATTGCTGAAGTAGACAATGCGAATGTTGCAGCCAAGATGGCCTTTTGACTAAATTGCTTAATAAATTTCATCTTGAACCTCTTACTCTGAAGCGTGTACTGGAAGCGTTAACATGTCTGGGGCTAGTTGCTTGCGCGCTATACGAAGCCCTTTGTTGATTTGGCTGATACTGGTGTCATCAAGCGCAACAAATTTCTTGCTTTCTTGGTTCCAGCTACCGGCTAGCGAGCCATCTCTTGTTACGTACAGTAATTCCATACGGCCGATGCGAAGAAAATCGACCTCTCGTTCTTTACCATCTATGTCGAGTAAAGCGGTATAAGCTTCAATAGTACGGCCATAGTCAACTTCAACTTGATATGCTTCAAGTACACGACGAAACTTTTCACTTGATGTAACATCCGCACGTTCCATCATTTCCTTTATTGATGCGATACGCGCTTGGCGTTCTTTTGGTAAAAATGGGATGTCCAGCGCCACAAACTGCTCGAGGCCGGTGATCATTCTTAGCATTAAAGGTGTGATTTGGCGTTCAATAACCGAAACCTGATCCATAGAAGCATTAATTGCGTTCATCTCATCAAGCTGATTACTGATTTGCTTGTCTAATTGCGCGTTGTAAACCGCCAGACCATCAATTTCTTTATTGAGAGTTTTGAACTTTTGTAAACGCGACTGCATTGAGTCAGCTATCGAATCGATCTTTGTTTGAGTTTTCTGTGCAGATTCATTAATTGCACTACTTTTATCGATGACCTGGTTTAAGTCATTGGCTTGAACGCTGGTCGCTGTTGCAAGTAAACCTGCTAATAACAGGGGGTTAACGCACTTCATCGCATACACCTTAAGTTTTGCTAGTAATTAAATTGGGTGCAGTTTAAGGGGGTTTAATTACAAACGTGTTGCGCAAAAAATACAGAAAAATGACAACTGTAATAATTGATACTTCTTGAGAGGTAAAAATGTTTTATTACCACACTCGCAATAATGTATGAAGTTATGAAACAAAAAAGCCGAAGTCTCGCTGACTTCGGCTTATATGAACTTTAAGCAACAATGTTCATGAAATTTAAACTTTGAACTTCATGACCATCTTTTCCAGCTCATCAAATTGCGTTTGTAGCTGTCTGCACTCTCCTAGTGTTGCTTGAAGATTTTGTGACCCCTGTACCGACAAATCGCTGATATGATGAATATCGCTGTCTAATGATTGGATCACCGTATTTTGCTCCTGTGTAGCACTTGCAACTGCGTGGTTTACGCCGTCAATGGAATCAATAGCATGGCTCACTTCATGCATCTTTTCACCGGCTTGCGTTGCCTGAGATGCGCTTTTAGCTGAGTCTTCTAGCGATGATTTCATTACCGCAACAGCAGAAGCCGAACCTTGCTGCAATTCGATTATGGTGTTTTCTATTTCTTGTGTAGACTCTTGTGTACGCTGTGCCAATTGTCTTACTTCATCGGCAACAACCGCAAACCCACGACCCGCTTCACCAGCTCGAGCCGCTTCTATCGCAGCGTTCAGGGCCAGTAAGTTAGTTTGTTCACTCACTCCTTTTATCACTTCTAACACTTGTCCGATACTCGCCGAATGCTTATCAAGGCTATCAACCGTCGATTGCGCTTGTGCCATTTTGTCACTCAATGATGCTATTTCTGATATGTTGGCATTAAGCGCGGTTTGACTATCCACGCTCAATCTATTTGCTTCTGTTGCCAACTCAGAAGCATGGCTAGCATTGTTAGAGATCTCAACCGCACTGGAAGATAATTCGTTAATGGCCGTTGCAACATTATCAGTACGCTTAGTCTGGTCGCTGTACATGCTTAAGGTTGATTGGGTTTGGGCAATCAAGCTCTCGACAGAGTGCTCAAGCGATATCGTTGAGTCTTTCACCTGTGATATGGAGTCATGGATCTTTTCTATGAAAAGATTGAAATAATTTGACAGTTCACCAAATTCATCATCGTTTTCAACAGCTAGCCTACGTGTTAAATCGCCTTCACCTTGAGCAATATCTTTAATTGCGTCGTTCAAGTGCACAACTGGTTTCATTAAATACTTGAGCAGCAGTTGTAGCATAACAATAATGACCACTACACCGAGCAGCATGTATATCGCAGCCATATTTCTAAATGACGACACAGATGAGTAAGCTATCTCCTTGTTGATCACAACACCTAAATACCAATCAACGTTTTTGATGCCTTTCATTTTTACGAAGGAGATCAGTCGCTCAGTACCGTCAATTTCTTCTTCTATAAATGTTTCTTGTAAGGGCAATGATTTACCAAACAAATCTGACATATGCTTGTCATTTAGCTTGGTATTGGGATGGGATAAAATACGCCCTTGAGAGTCCAATAAGAACCCGTAGCCGAAGCCCAAAAAGTCAATCTCATTGATGATATCGGTAATTGTTGCCATATCAATGTCACCACCAGCAACACCTAGAAGTTGGCTGCCACTACTAATGGGCACAACCGCTGAAATAGTCAATTCATTGGTTGTAACGTCAATATAAGGATTTGTAAATGCAGTGCCATTTTTTTCTTTTGCAAGCTGATACCAAGGGCGTGTCGTCGCGTCGTAGTCAGGTGGTAGCACGATACTTGGATCATCTAAAATAAACTCACCATCTCGCATTCCGATGTATACGTTCTTAAAATCCCCTGCGTTATCTGCTGTTCTCAAACGCCTCAATATTTGGTCGCGAGAGTCTGATGAGCGATGTCCACTGGCAACTGACCCCACAATATCCAATCTGTCATTGAGCCAATTTGCAATGTTCTGAGAGACCGATTGAGAAATTTCTTGTAATACCAGCGTGAGTTGTTGCTGAGTTTGGTTACGCATCACAATAAAATTGTTGATGGTAAACAGCCCTAATACCAACACCAAAATCAGCGAGGCCGCGATGGTGACTTTAGTGGTAAACTTTAACGATTTAAACATTCTGAGCCTATTATTATAAATTGTACGCCTAAACCCGTTGCTATTATCTATGTACAACGTCTGAGAATCACTCGAGCCTAGTCTCGCTTGCCCGAATTACTTCTGATCAAATCAGCTTGTGTTCATATTTAACAAAATTAAACTGGTTTGTCTTATCGTATCGGTCAGTATCTGAGATTATTTAGCAAATTTAGCCAAACAGTAAACAACCGATGAAAAATCCAACAACTTGTTCTGTGTTTTAGGATCGAACCGTAAGAGTATAGACGTAAAAGAAAACCTCAGCGTGACCTACTGCGCTTTACTTTAACAACTTTGAATACTACAAACAGACCCATATGCTGAATACCTAATGTTTGCAGCTAGCTGTTTTTACAACTGAGGCGTGTTTTTTTGGCACTGAGATTGGTGAACACAGGGTAGTGACTCGATTATATTTAAGGCACTTATAGCTGCAACAATTAGAACGTTCCAATACATCAAACGACACTCTTGATATGAATACGTATTCATCAAACTTTCAAAGATATGTTTTTTGACAATAAAAAAGGCAAGCGAATGCTTGCCTTAGTTAGGGAGGTATTTTGTAATTAATTAACTTTAGTCTTCCACTGCTGCGCCCACTTCACAACATTTAAACCATACCAAGCGATGTACAAATAACACACTAGAGGAACGATAAAGCTGACTTGAATATTAATTGAATCTGCGAACATTCCTTGAAGTAGTGGCACAATTGCGCCGCCTACGATAGCAAGACATAGCCAACCTGAGCCTTTACTGGTCAATGAACCTAGCCCTTCAATCGCCACGGAGAAAATCGTTGGAAACATAATAGAGTTGAACAAGCCAATAGCAAGTACTGCCCACATTGCTAAGTGCCCTTCAGTTAACATTGTGGTGGTCAGTAACGCTACAATACACAACGCATTAAACATCAGTGCCTTAGAGGGTGCTACTTTTTGTAATGCTGCTGAGCCGATAAACCTACCAACCATTGCACCACCCCAGTAATAGCTGATTAGCTTAGCAGCTGCATGCTCTTCAAGACCTGCAATATGCGGCTGTGCAAAATAGTTTACTAAAAAGCTACCAATCGCAACTTCTGCACCTACATAACAAAAAATGGCACCAACACCCATAACTAAATGCGGTGCATCAAATAGGCTATGATCTTTAGCCTTGCAGCTTTGCTCTTGAGTATGGGCTTCAATGGTCGGTAATTTTAGAAAAGCAAATACGATTGCGATAGTTAACAAAGCGCCAGCAAGCATCAAATAAGGTACTTTGACAGACTCAGCGCCTGCTTCTGCCGCCATAGTACCTGCGGCTCCAAAAAACAATAACCCACCTACATAAGGCCCGACTGTGGTGCCCAAAGAGTTAAGCGCTTGTGCCAAGTTTAAACGGCTAGATGCGGTTTTAGCTGGCCCAAGTGCTGCCACATAAGGGTTTGCTGACACTTGTAACACAGTTATCCCTGACGCCAGTACAAATAGTGCACCTAGGAATAGCCAATATTCATGAACTGCTACAGCGGGGTAGAACAACATACACCCAACTGAGGCAACGACTAAACCCGTTAACACGCCGTTTTTATAGCCCAGCTTTTTGACTAATGCGCCAGCTGGTAAAGATACGATGAAGTAAGCACTGAAAAAGCAAAACTGGATCATCATAGCTTCGGTGTAGTTTAGGTCAAATACACTTTTTAATCTCGGGATCAAAACATCATTGAGTACGGTTATAAAACCCCATAGAAAAAATAATGTGGTCATTGCACTTAACGGTAACAAATAGTTTTTGTTTTCGTCATTACCTTGTGCAACAAAGCTTTGATTTGTGTTTATGTCACTCACAAGAAAAACTCCAATAAAAGGGATAAATCGATTTTACACACTGTAACAACAAAATCACAAATGTTTTGCTGGACCGTTCCAATTTTAAAGTAGCTACATTCACGCCAATTTTATCCTTACCACTTTAAATTTTTGAACCGTGATCTGATGCAGCATTCCCTTTTAGCGAATAAAGCAAAGTGCTTTTTTGTCACATACAGTATGATAGAATCTCCAAATACTGTTGGTTTTATGACATTTTTCCTCGAATCGACTCGGTGTTCCTGAACAAAAGTATTTGTTATTGTCCATATACAGCGCTTTACCATAGCGTATGCTATCAAGCGCTGTGCATCGTCCTTTTATAAGAGCAATAAATATGAGTGTTATCTGTTTTGGTGAAGCCCTAATAGATTTACTGTCTGATGACAAAGCCCCTGAATCATTCACAAAATACGCAGGTGGTGCTCCGGCAAATGTCGCTGTTGCAGTGGCAAAACAGGGAATTAAGGCCAGTTTTTGTGGAATGTTCTCTAACGACAGCTTCGCAGAGTTTTTACTCTCTGAGCTTCGCAATTATGGTGTCGAGACTCAATATAGCCGCCGTACAGATAAAGCAAAAACAGCGTTAGCATTTGTGCCTTTAGATGAGAGTGGTGAACGCAGCTTTAGCTTTTATCGCTCACCTTCAGCTGACTTGCTTTTTAGAGCACAAGACTTCACGCCCGAGGTTTTTATCAACCATCGCATCTTACATGTTTGTAGTAATAGCTTGAGCGAAGCCAATATTTATAAGGCAACCATCTATGCTCTTAGCCAAGCTAAAAGCCACAGTATGGTGTGTAGTTTTGATATAAACCTAAGACTTAACTTATGGCCATCGCAAAGATATATCATTGACCGCCTATGGCATGTCATTGCTTTATCGGACATTGTGAAATTATCGCAACAAGAGTTGGACTTTTTGCACCAACATAGCCACACAGAGCATGGGCAAAATAAGACTATTGACGCAATACTCGCTACCAACACCAAGTGTATCATCGTTACAGATGGTGCCAAACCAATCAAATGCTATACCAACTCATGTCAATTTCAGGTCTTACCGCCCAAAGTGGAAGCAATCGATACAACCGCAGCTGGTGACGCTTTTGTTGGTGGTTTTCTAAGTCAACTTAGCAAACACGAAAGCCCCTCAATGGCACTGACTTGCGAATCCTTCTTAACCAGTGCGATTAACTATGCAAGTCGATGTGGCGCATACGCCGCAACTATAAAGGGCGCGTTTAGTTCAATACCAAGTGGTGAACAAATACTCGATGAGAGAACACCGTAATACTTGCTCTCGCAGACGTAATTACTTTAAGAGCAGCTTGTTAAGTTCAATCGCAGTCGAATGTGGGCCAATCGGCCACATAATCCTCAAACTCATGTTCCATATCAACCGTGTTGTCTTTAGTAACGCGGCCTCTTACGCTAATACCCTGTTCGTGCATTTTATCTTTACTGCCATTGTTGAGCAGTGGATGCCAGCTTGCAAGGCCCCTGCCCTCATGCAAGCGTCGGTAACTGCAACTTTGTGGCATAAAAAATATATCTTTTAAATTTTCTTTGGTAAGTTTTACGCATGAGGGAACAAGCTGTTGGCGCTCACTATAGCGTGTACAACCACACGTGTTTTCATCAATGTATTGGCAAACGAGGCTGGTATAAATCAGGCTCTCACCTTCACGTAAAAAGTCGGTGCTCGCAAACGCTTCATCATCTTCGTGATCGCTATCAATGAAGGTATTTAGACAACATTTTCCGCACCCATCACAAATGGCTTCCCACTCCTGCTGGTTCATTTGCGCTAACGGTTTGGCCTGCCAAAATGGTTGGTTGTTCATACTAAATACTTCATCATTACAAGATCAATGCAAAGTTTACTTAAATCGTCGCTAATTAGCAAAGATCACGCAAATTCATAGGCAAATGATTTAGGCAATTTGAACTCTATCGTCACGCCTCCAAGTGCGCTGTTGTAAGATGTGATTTCGCCATGATGCGCGTCTATCAACTTTTTACATATAGCCAGACCCATTCCCTTACCACCTAGCGTACTGTTACGGGATGGTTCTTGACGGAACAAAGGCTCAAACAATAACTGATGTGCATCAAAAGTGAGCGGCTCGCCTGAATTTTCAATACGTACAATTAGGTTTTTCTCAGTCTCTATAAAGCTCAATTGTATTTGTACTGAGCTACCACCAAACTTTAGTGCGTTAGCAATGGCTTCATCGATCACTTGCTTAATTGCTTTTGTATCCATACTTATAGTGCTGAGGCCATTGAGTTCACTGTGTACGCTAAAACAGTGATGATGGCTGTCTATCGTTCTGCTACAACTGTCCGTAACTTGTTGAATAAAAGGCTCCAACTGAATAGGCTCAATGTTCAATCCATAGTGCAAATCTTTTGAGTCACTGACCAGCATCAAAGTATTAATAAACTCATTCAACTCATCGATTTTATCGTGTAGCTTTTTATATGACTCATGTACATTATCCACAATATTATGTTGTAAGGACTCAACTTGAATCTTCATTACCGTTAACGGTGTTCTTAGTTCATGGGATAAATCAGTAAACAGGCGCAGCTCATTTTTCTTACTTTGCTCGGAATTTTGTAATGACACCTGTTGTTCTTGCAATACAGTTTCATTAAGTGAACTAACTTGCTTTTGCAGGTGATAAACAAGTTGGTATTGTACTGACTTATGCTGCACCGCCATGGCAACCGTAAACAGACAGACCTCTATTAGATAGCCAACTTTGATATACGTCGATATATCAAAGTTGGCGAAAATATTACCAAAGCTCGCACCTAAGATAGCTAAAATATTCACAAACAGTACATGATTGAACAAGCTCACCGCAAAAATTTTGATGCCCGGCGCATGTTGCTTCATACACCAGTAACAAGTGTATAAAAATACCGGAATGATCAATGAACTAGCAAGAAGATTGTAGAAAACGGACTGTAGCCACAACGCAACAGGAACTAGGGCGCAGTAAATCAGCAATGATCCGATGTAAATTTTATCCAATGTGGGATGATGATACTTAAGCTGCAAAAAGCTGCGTACAAAAAGAATATGGAGTATTGGTACTAACACCATCAAAACAATGGAAAACATGTTAGAGAACTGCCCAACTTCAGGCCAAAAGTACTGATATGTAAACCCAGCCATATCAATCACAATAAACAAAAACATACTGGTCCAAATCGCATAAAATACATTTGTTAAATTACGATTGAAGAACAGGTTTACAATAACGATCAATAGAATTGCTAAAACTATTCCTACGATTATGGCGTTGTTTAACACGCTCATTTGCATAGTCTGGATAAAGTTTTTGGGGCTATGAATGCGGATGTTTGCGGGTGCGTTTGCAAAGGTCTGGTACTTAATATAAAGCGTTTTGCTCTGCTTAGGGGAAATTTCTATTGGAATATACAGTTGTGGGTGCTTAAATGGCCTGTCAGTAAATTTACTTGATTCATTTAGACTTATTATCTCACCGTTTTGTGATTGCCAATACATTTCCAGCACCGGTAAACGGGCAAAGCCAAATGACACATACCAAGTTGGCTCCTGGGTATGATTAGTGATATCTACCTTAGCCCACTTCCAGTAACCTTTTGGGTTCGGCTTTTGTATCTCATACGGCTTTAGTAAATGAGATAGAGTCTGTAATTGCTCCACACTTCTAATTTGCTTGTTATAGTCATGAAAAAACAACCCATACTTTTTCAGCTCATACTCGCTTTGACTTGGGGACAGCTCTAACGCATCAGCCATGACCAAAAAACTGGTAAAGCAGTTGAGTAAAAGCAAAATAATATAACGTAGTTTCATACACTAAAGTAGATTAACTTGATTAAGCACAGCCTAACGAAAGAAAATGTAGTAAATATGGAGAGATATGTATTACTGATTAATATTTTACAAAACAAGTAATACTAAAGGACTATCCACGAACGAAATCTTGCTATTGTTATATACAAAAAAGGCGCGTATTTCACGCGCCTTGAGACAAACTTCATAATAACAGTTATTCCAATGTTACGCTTGCTGAGTCTGTTGGCATGATTGCTTGAGAGCCATCATCATCTACAACCGTAGCAGTCACGTTATTCACGTGAGGCGAGCTGGTCACAACTGCAGTGAATTCACAGCTATAGGTGTCACCGGTTTGTGTAGCAGGTTGCATAACTTGTGGCACTGAACAGGTTGTTGACTGAATGCTACCTGCGACAACGGTAATATCACCAAACATATCATCTGTTAGTTGCGTTACCGTCAGTGCTTCTGAGTCAGAATCATTCGATACGCTCACCTGATATGTCACAACCGCTTGAGTTGCTGTTTTTACAAGGCTAGCCGCTGGCGGTGTATTGAGGATATTTACCGTTGCATCATCAACTGCAGATACAACTTCTCCATCGTCATCTAGGCCGGAAACAGAGACTACATTGGTAACAGATGTGTTGCCATTTCCAGCAACGTAAGTGATCAAGTTACACGAATATGAACCGCTTGGTGCAATAACTTGCGGTAAGCTACAAGTACCTTGACCTGCAATTGAGCCAAGCTTGTCATCATCAGCTACATCGATTGTTACTGAATCAACTAATGAAGTATTGTTGATAGTGTAAGTGTAAGTAACATTCGCCCCAGGTTCGTCGAATGACGATGGCGAAGCCGTTTTAATCACTTCAATGCTAGATGGCGTATTGAGAATAATCACGGTTGCTGAATCACTCGCACTCACCGCATTACCTTCGTCATCTGCGCCAATTGCTGTGATCGTATCGGTTTCTGAGTCACCTGCATTACCGCTTACTTGAGCTGAGAATGTACAGCTGTATTGAGCACCCACATTTATCACTTGTGGTACAGCACAGTCACCTTGACCATTTAAGTCACCATGAATGTTATCTACCAAAGATGTGATAGTGATTGGATCCGAACTTGCTGCACTGGTATTATCAATCACCGTTGTGAAGCTAACCAATCCTCCTGGTTCTGGTAATTGAGTAGGTGACGCAGTTTTTACTAATGTAATACTTGGTGCAGAATCAATAATAGCGACTTGCGCGGTATCGTCACCACTTAATGCATTACCGTTGTCGTCAACACCACTTGCTGTAACAACATCTATTTCCACATCGCCCGCGTTACCCACAATACTGGTTGTGAATTGACAAGTATACGTATCAATACCACCAGGGTTACGGTCATCCGATGGGATCACTTGAGGCACACTACATGTGGTACTCAAAATGCCATCGTGGCCTGCCGTCGTAATATCACCATAAATGCTATCCGTTAATACGTTTAATGTTACATTATTTTGTGGGTCAATACCGACATTGGTTACAGATACAGTGAATGTAGCGTTACCACCTGGCTCGACCAAGATTTCAGGGGTCACTGATTTGTTGACTAACAACTCTGCCGGTGGCACTGCGATTGGAATATTAAAGGTATTATCACACTTACATTTTGATGGAGAACCTGGATATGCGTCGCTTGGATTAACACACAGCTCGTTTGCACCAGACTGACGCCAACTTGTACAATAAGGCAGATTTAACTGGCCATCATTATCTGGGTCGACACAGGTAGCTGTCAGCGTAAATGTCGGTGACAGTGGGTTGAAATCTGGCTTGCTGATATCACCACACTCATCTTGTACACCCGATGGACCAGTGGTTCCCGGGAATGGATCATTCGTACCATCTAAATCAAGCCAAGGTGGAGTTGGTGCAAATGGCAAAGTTGAAATACTACATTGACCACTTTGTGCGCCGTCATTGTTCGGATCGCCGTCAGTTACAAAGTAAATACCTATGTCATGACGCTCTTTAGAAGTAGTTTCGATATCAAATGTTGCTGTGAATTGCACTGTATCTCCTTGATACGCACAGCCATCATCTAATATTTCCAACATCGGAGTACCATCTGGATTACTCGACACCCCAGCCACTTTTACGTCATTTGCTGTACATTGCACTGCAAAACCTGCGGTCTCTTCCATACAACCTGCATACTCAGTACCTAGAGCTTGCGCGCTATTGAACGAAAAAGCACTTATCAAAGCAAACGTACCTAATGCGACACTTTTCAGGCATGACCCTGATATTGTCCACTTAGGCTTGCTCACAAAACAATTTATACCTTTAAACATTTCATATACTCCTTCACTAAACCATTTGTATACCAGACCTTTACCTCTGGCAGGGAGCTTTAATGACCATTAAGCGGGATAGCTCAACAGCATCAAAATATTCCCCACGCTCATAGACTCGACTACCAAGCGCGGAAAATAATACTTTTTAACTAACTTAATAACTCTCTATGCTTTAACCCTCATATGCGAATAAAGAATTAGATAGCTTTGCTAACGCATTGGGTAAAAACAAAACATTCAGTTAGCGTTCATCTTTATAAAGCATAGATCAACACATTCCAAATACATTTTTTTTACACTTAACATACAAAAATGAACAAAACCGCTGATAAACAAACAGAAATTTGAGATTAAAATGTTGTAAACTGAATGGTGTTGTGTTTTTTGCAACTCAATATGCATAACTCAACACTTTGTTTTATCGCATCAAACAACTTAATATTTACAATTAATTTATTTCGATAAACGATACGCTTGAAGACGCCTCTATGTGGTAACGCCCTATTTAGGGACAATGAAAATATTTATGTTTTTTTTGATTTAAAACAAAAATAACACTAAAGGATTAGAATTGATTATTAAAAAGGTACACCCAAGTACAAGCGCAAACCTTAGCCAACGCTTTTCATCAAATTAAAATAAGTCAAACGACTTTGGCGTTTCCGTACTTTGAGTACCTACTTCATTGAAAAAAACGCATAAGTGAAATATTTCTGTAACAATCTCATGTTTAAATCCGCGTCCTTGAAATAAAAACATCATCAAATTGTCATATTTGATGCAGGACAATGAGAAAATCTATGCGAAACTCCGCACACTCTGGCTTATATAAGTTCTTAAACTGGGCAGCTATCGTTTTATTGGTTTACGCCGTTTTGGTAGCCGTTGGTACAGTCAGCGGTGGCTTTAAGCTTGCCTCTGGTGGCAGCGAAGGCGCCAAAGAAATCTTTGCATTTGCAACAAACCCATTTGTCGCACTACTGCTGGGAGCGCTTGCTACAGCTTTAGTACAGTCTTCATCGACTGTGACCTCTGTCATCGTTGGTTTAGTCGCAGGCGGCCTACCTATCGCTATCGCAATTCCTATGGTCATGGGTGCAAACATAGGCACAACCATCACAAACACGTTGGTTTCGATTGGTCACATCAGATCTAAAGATGAGTTTCAACGTGCTTTTGCGGCATCGACTGTTCACGACTTTTTTAACCTTATTGCTGTCGCTATCTTCCTACCGCTAGAAATCATGTTCGGCATACTACAAAAACTAGCCGCTAGCTTATCTCATATGTTTGTTGGTGACGCGGACCTGTCGTTGAAAAGCTATAACTTTATCAAGCCTCTAGTTAAGCCGACTGTAGGTGTAATCAAAGATGCCCTGAGCTTTCTAGATGGTAAATTACTGGGTGTAGCGATGGTAATTGCAGGTATCGGCCTTATTTTATTCGCTGTAACTGCGCTTGGTAAACTGCTTAAAAAGGCGTTAGTAGGCCGTGCAAAAGACATACTTCATAGCGCATTAGGACGTGGGCCTCTTGCTGGTATTGGTTCAGGTGCAGCAGTTACAATAATGGTGCAATCGTCGTCAACAACTACCAGCTTAATGATCCCGCTTGCTGGCAGTGGTGTATTCACTACGCGTCAAATTTACCCATTCACTTTAGGTGCAAATATTGGTACAACTATCACAGCTCTACTTGCAGCTACATCAATCACAGGACCTGCAGCTGAAGTTGCATTAACTATCGCTTTAGTCCACGTGATGTTTAATGTGCTGGCTGTTGCGCTTATTTATGGCATTCCAGTGCTAAGAGAGCTGCCACTAACATGCGCAGAAAAACTTGCCCAAATTGGCGCTAATAACAAAAGTGCAGCGCTGGGTTATGTACTTGGGTCTTTCTTTATCTTACCTGGCATCATCATGATCGCCGTAAGATAACGCCAATTTAACCAACTAACGCCGCGCTCTAGCGGCGTTTTTTAATCTTTCCTTACCTAATCTATATCCAGTTTTTATTTGTTCAAAAACAAAACCATGGTACTTTAGCCAGCCCGAATAATGGGACAATAAAATCATCGAAAAGGAAAAAAGAATGAACAAACACAAAGCCTTTGGATTTGGGCTAGTAGCCGTATGTGCATCGGTATGTAGTGCTAGTTTTGCGCAAAGCTTGACGGAGCAATACCCTGTAAGTGAACACATCCAGCTAAGCGACGGTACGCTTGTGTCAATGCCTTTCCATGTGTCTGGCAATCTAACCACTGCATTTTTATCAATTATCAACACCAAACAATCAGCTAAATTTATAGCTAATAAAGCGTTCGAACCCATTGAGATAGAGTGCGATGGTAAGGGCACTAATCAAAGTATTGGTGTGCTATATTTCCAAGATATTACATCCAGCCCTGTTGGTGCATACGCTGAAACCGTCAATACAATTGCCGTAAGACGTAAATCAGCGCCTGAACTTGAGCTACCATGTTTACCTGTTTACGCCAGCAATCAAGAGAAGATGTCGTATTTATTGGCTGCACAACAGATCATGGCACAGGCAAATTCGGTCAATATGCAACAGAATTTACCCTCTGACTATGCAATGTATAATCAGGATCTAGAGCTCAATAACCTTTCGGCTATTCGTGCTGGTATCGAAATTTGGGGCTACCCCAAATCACTAGCCGATTTTAATTATCGCATAAGCGAACATTATGTTGATCTACAAGTGACCAATATTCCTGATTACACACCTGTCATCGAGTTAAGTTACTTGAGAAAGGTGGGCATGCAAACCCCACTTTATAGTGTTGGCGATAACGTTTTACCACAGCGTTTTCAACCAAGCAGTGATAAACATGCTCAATTGCCAGGTATTTTGAGTTCGGAATCTGGTTGGGTACAACCTTTCATTGGCTATTTCTGGGCAGGCCACTCTAGTAGTAAAACAGCCAAAGCACTCAGAAAAACTGAGTTTTATCCTGTCGCAGTCGTTGAATATACCCAAGTAAAAGGCACAGCTTTGCCGCTTTACGCAAAATAATGATGCATTGGGACTTAAAACTTTAAGTCCCTTCTTTAAATCTCCCGTTCGCCCATTCTTACAACTCTACCTCTTTTGCCTTGAATACTTTCCATAGCGCAAAAAAACTGCTTGATCTCAATCAACGCTCTCTATATATTAAAGTTTCAATAATTACTGAAACTTTAGAAATATGATTTTATCTCCGAAAATTGAAAACTTTGTACTTCATTGCGGCGAGATGGGAAGTCGCTGGGGCTTTAACCGCACCATAGGACAAATGGTAGGCCTACTGGTCATTCACGAACAACCTTTGACCGCTAATGAGATAGCCGAGTCACTAAAAATCAGTCGAGGCAATGTCAGCATGGGTATCAAAGAATTGCAGTCTTGGCAGCTAGTCAAAGTGACACATATTCCCGGCGATAGGAAAGAGTACTATGCTCCCAGTGGCAGTATCTGGGACCTTGCTAATCGTGTTTTTGAAGAACGCAGGAAACGCGAGATTGACCCAACACTTTCACTTTTACGCGATCAGATCCTTGATGGCCCCAACTCTGCGGAGGAGGAATACGCACAAAACCAAATCCAAGCTATTCATGACCTATTAGAGACCGTTACAAAATGGTCAGCAGAGTTACAACGTCTATCCCCAGAGCAATTACAGACACTAATGAAGCTAGGTTCTTCTGTTGGAAAAGTGATTGATTTAAAGGATAAGTTACTAAAGAAATCTTAATCGCCGAGGTGCGTCATGCTTGATACCTTGCTGTTGTCGCGAATTCAGTTTGCTGCAAACATTAGTTTTCACATTTTATTTCCCACCATTACCATCGCGTTAGCATGGTTTTTAGTTTATTTTAAAATTAGATACGACCAAACCCAACACCCTGTATGGCTCCGCGCTTATCGCTTTTGGGTTAAAATTTTTGCCCTTACCTTCGCCCTTGGTGTCGTCAGTGGTATCACCATGTCATTTCAATTCGGCACAAACTGGCCAGGCTTCATGGAAAAGGTGGGTAATATTGCTGGCCCGTTGCTTGGCTATGAGGTGTTAACGGCGTTTTTTATGGAAGCCACATTTCTTGGCGTCATGCTATTTGGAATGAAACGTGTTTCTGCAAGAGTTCATACACTATCAATGGTAATCGTTGCAATAGGCACCAGTCTCTCAGCATTTTGGATTCTATCTCTAAATTCTTGGATGCAAACACCATCTGGGTTTGAGGTACGCGATGGTGTAGTATTCCCAACCGACTGGTTTTTGGTCATATTTAACCCTTCATTCCCCTACAGGCTTTCACATATGCTGCTAGCCAGTGGCTTAACCGCCGCATTTCTGATTGCAGGTGTTAGCAGTTATAGACTGTTAAAAGGTGATGATAAAAAAGCGCCTCAGCTGACCCTAAAAGTGTCATTAACTGTTGCTGCACTGCTTGCACCGCTACAAATGTTTGTCGGCGATTTACATGGTTTGAATACCTTTGAGCATCAGCCACAAAAAGTAGCTGCAATGGAAGGCGTTTGGGAAACTGAAAAAGGCGCCCCCCTCCTCCTGTTTGCTATTCCTAACGAGCAAACCAAATCTAACGATTTTGAAATCGCTATTCCCAATATGGCGAGCATTATTTTAACTCATGATAAAAATGGTGAAATCAAAGGACTAAATGAATTTCCCGATGCGACTCCACCTGTAAAACCTGTCTTTTTTGGTTTTAGAATTATGGTGGGCATGGGTATGTTAATGATTGTCGTTGCACTATATTTTCGCTTCACGCTGTGGCGTAATAATACGCTTGCGCCTTGGCAGCTTAAGACACTCATCGCCATGACCTTTTCTGGATGGATAGCCACACTGTCCGGGTGGTATGTAACAGAAATTGGTCGCCAACCCTACCTCGTATCTGGTGTGCTACGCATTGAAGAGGCCGTCACTCAAGTGGCCAGCGATAATGTGCTTATCTCCCTCATAGCTTATTTAACTGTGTATGTGCTGCTACTTATCGCCTATGTTCGAACGCTTTTCTATACTGCTGACAAATCTGTTGAAGTTGAAGAATACCAAAAACCCTCCATCGAGGAGAATGTTTATGCTTGATGCGCAAATGCTGTCTTTCGTTTATGCCTCGCTGATGGCGCTGGCTATTTTACTCTACGCTGTATTAGATGGTTACGACTTAGGCGTTGGGATCTTACTGCCAACGGATAATGAGCACCATGCTGACTCAATGATTGCGTCTATTGGTCCATTTTGGGATGCCAATGAGACTTGGTTAGTGTTGGCAGTTGGCTTGGCACTTATCGCCTTTCCAGCTGCCCATAGCATGATACTGCAAGCGCTTTATCTGCCTATCACGGTTATGCTTATAGGTCTTATTATTCGTGGGGTTGCCTTTGACTTTAGAGCCAAAGCAAAAATTAAACGTAAGTCTATGTGGAATAAACTTTTTAAAATCGGCTCTATCATCAGCGCTTTCACACAGGGTTATATGCTAGGTTTGTACGTTATGTCATTTGAACAAAGCGTGCTTGCCTTTATATTCGCATGTCTCAGCGGTATTGGTGTAGTGGCTGCCTATGCTTTAATTGGCGCTGCGTGGCTCGTTTTAAAAACACAAGACGAATTACAACTAAAAGCCATCGCTTGGTGCCAGCTTGCGACACGTATGGCCTTTTTTGGTGTCATGGCAGTATCTGCAATCAACCCCATTATCAACCACAGTGTTTACGTACGTTGGTTTGAGTCAGAGATCCTACTGCTATTACTTCCTATGCCCATAGTCTGCCTTGTTATGTTTGTATTGCTTGACCGCGTATTATGGAAATTAAAGCACCAGCCTAGCGTTGGTAGTTGGCTGCCGTTTCTGATCTCTTGCGTGATCTTTATTTTATGTTTCTTTGGCTTACTTTACAGCTTCTACCCTTATGTTGTGCCGGGAAAGCTCACTATTTTTGAAGCCCTTGCGGCACCTGAATCTCTACGATTCTTATTCTATGGAGTTGTAGTAGTCGTTCCGACCATTTTGGCTTATACAGCGTTTTCGTACCGAGTTTTTTGGGGAAAAGTTCAACCACTTTCATATTACTGACATCGAAGCTTAGTAAAAGAACATATAGGAATTCATTACACACTTGTAGGCATTTAAGCCGTAACAAAAAGGCAGCATGTTGGAATGCTGCCTTTTTTATGCCAAGTGAGCGTACGAACAGGCCATACCACGCCTGTGAGTTTTATAACTTCGGATACGCTATTCTGTCTGATAAGTATCCAACGCTTGTGGCGAAGTAGTATGAACGGTTCCAGTGCATCAATGCCTTGTAATTATCATACGCTAGGTACATTCGACCATTGATATCATCAGGCATTACAAGTGCGGCTGTCACGTCGACTTTCGGTAAATCCGTGCCATCAGCGCGACGTAAACCCAATGCTTGCCAATCAGCCAAGTTACGCTCTGACTTTTTCCAGTAACCAAGCCACTCTTTGCGGGTTTTTGTACCACGCTTAAGAATATATTTATTATCAAAATCATCTGGGAGCTTAACCTGTCTACCCCAAGTCAGATTGTCGTCCCAACCAGCCTGTTTTAGGTAGTTTGCGATTGAAGCAAACGCGTCAACCTCAGTTGTCCAAATATCCTTTCTACCATCTTTATCGTAATCAACCGCATATGAATTGAAAGAGGTTGGCATAAATTGAGTTTGCCCCATTGCCCCGGCCCAAGAGCCTTTAAAATCTTCAAGAGTAATATGACCGGCTTTTAAAATGTCTAGCGCAGCCCATAATTGGCGCTTGTACATAGCTTCACGACGGCCATCAAACGCCAACGTCACCAGCGCGCTGATAACAGGGTATCCACCTTGGATACGGCCGAAATTACTTTCCAGTCCCCATAGAGCAACAATAAAACGAGCTTGTACTCCATATTCGTTGGCAATTTTTTCTAGAATTTCTTTATGTTCTTTATATAGCTTACGCGCTTGATTTATTTTCCATTTTGGAACGCGTTTAGGTAGATAGGTTTCTAATGTTTCAACAACTTCAGGCTGGTTTTTATCATTGGTAATGACCTTCTTCTTAAACTTTGCTGTCGAAAATGCTTCGTCTATCAAAGCTTGATCATACCCTTTGGCTTGCGCTTCTACTTTTAACTCAGCGACGTATTTATCGAACTTCTCTTGTGTATTCGCCCAAACAGAGCTAGATAAGCACAATGCACTCACTAGCACAGTTAACTTTTTAATCACTGGACACTCCATTTTGTTTTTTAAATTGATCTAGAAGATTGTCTTCTGGTGGAGGAAGTTGTAAGTAAAATCCTTCACTGCTTAACTTGTCCTTAACCAAGGCAATATCTGCGATGCCTAGCTTATCTCTTTTTGATAAATCAAACATCATAACAAACTGTGGACGGCCAAACATGTCCATTAATGGTTCTGGCACTTTAGTAAAATCATCGCGCTTTTCTACATAAAGGTAGGTATCAGCTTTTTTTGAGCTTTTATATACAGCAGTGAGCATTATAACCCTATAAATTCTTGCTTATGTCTAAACGGCACTATACCATGACACTCATTGTATTTGGAAAGTTTTGCGACTTACAAACGTTTATAATACGGGGCCAAAATAACAATTACGCCCTAACAGACTCATTTTTTATTCCACATAAAAAGAATTGATCAGAGACTGTTTAAAGTATTAAGTATGCATTTTATAGAGCGCTTATGTCAGAACAAACATTTGAGTTAAAAGGGAACCTTTTTACCCTGTCTGTGTTGCACTTGTTCTCGGTTGACATCCAACAACTTAGCAAGGCACTAGACGAAAAAATATCTCAGGCACCCAATTTTTTTATCGGTGCACCGATAGTCATTAACCTCGCAAAATTACAGGATGCCGACGTTGACTTTGTAACGTTGAAACAAACACTGATTGACTTACAGCTCAATCCCGTGGGTGTCTGCAACGGAACCGAACAGCAAAATGAAGCAGCCAAAGCCGCCACATTATCTGTTTTAAACTACAGTAAAGATAATGCTAAGCCTATCGCTGACAAGACTAACAACGCTGAAGTGGTAAAAGTTGAAAAAGAAGTTTATTTACCGCCGCAAATCGTTCACGCCACCGTCCGTTCAGGTCAACAAATATATGCTAAAAATAGAGACTTGATAGTTATGGGTGCAGTAAGTCACGGTGCAGAAGTAATAGCGGATGGCAATATTCATATTTATGGTACTTTGAGAGGCCGAGCAATTGCTGGAGCTCAAGGATACGATGACGCAACAATTTATTGTCAGCGTCTTGAAGCAGAATTGGTTTCTGTAAATGGTAGCTACTGGATCAGTGATTCTTTGCAAGGAGAACATTGGGGACAGGCAGCACAAGTAAAACAAAAAAATGATTCATTAGAAATAACAGCTTTGGTCAAAGGATAAATCACATGGCAAAAATTATTGTCGTAACTTCAGGTAAAGGCGGTGTAGGCAAAACTACGTCTAGCGCAGCTATTGGTACTGGCCTTGCACTTAAAGGCTACAAAACAGCCATCATCGATTTTGATATTGGCCTTCGTAATCTTGACCTGATAATGGGGTGTGAACGCCGAGTCGTTTATGATTTTGTAAACGTTATCAATGGTGAAGCAAATTTAAATCAGGCGCTGATCAAAGATAAGCGCGTTGAGAAACTATACATACTTCCCGCATCGCAAACGCGAGATAAAGACGCACTGACCAAAGAAGGTGTTGAACGTGTTCTAGGCGAAATGAAAGACAACTTTGACTTCATCATCTGTGACTCACCAGCAGGTATCGAAGCCGGTGCAATGATGGCGCTTTACTTCGCGGATGAAGCGATTGTAACCACCAACCCTGAGGTGTCATCTGTTCGAGATTCAGACCGAATTTTAGGTATTTTGCAAAGTAAGTCAAAACGCGCTGAGATGGGGTTAGATCCGGTTAAAGAGCATTTATTGCTTACCCGTTACAACCCCGAGCGCGTTTTAAATGGTGAAATGCTATCAGTAGAAGACGTACAAGAGATCCTAGCAATCGACTTACTCGGTGTTATTCCAGAGTCGAAAGCGGTTTTAAATGCCTCTAACTCAGGCCAACCAGTTGTCCTCGATAGTGAGTCGGATGCAGGGCAAGCTTATAGCGATGCCATTAATCGTTTATTGGGTGAAATTATCGATTTTCGTTTTCTTGATGTCGAGAAAAAAGGTTTACTAAAACGGATTTTTGGAGGTTAACGTGTCTTTACTTGACTATTTTCGTTCGGAGAAGAAAAGTAGCGCATCGCTTGCCAAGGAGCGTTTGCAGATCATCGTTGCCCATGAGCGTTCAAAAAGAGGCACACCAGATTACTTGCCACAACTCAAGCAAGACATTCTTGATGTGATCCGTAAATATGTAAAAGTTGACTCTGATGCGGTAAACGTACAGTTTGAGCAAAATGAAGATGATTTAGCTGTTTTGGAGCTTAACGTCACATTACCTGATGACGATAAAGAATCGAAATAACCAGATGGTCATTTACAAAATCTACCTGCCGATGCTTCGTCGCTATCAGCAGGTAGATATTAGGTCTGACGGATTGTTCAATTAAACATTCCAATCTTTGAGTTCTTCCTTAACTAATTCATAGCGCCAAGGCTGCAACAAATCAGGTTTTAGCAAGCAAGCTCGCTCTTCTGCTGTTTTTTTCCAGTTCCAGCTGATCAATTGATTGATTTGCTTTTTGGAAGCTAATACATCGGCTGGTATAGCATTATTCTGAGCAATGTGTTTAATCTTCGTACTTAGCTCTTTTGCCGCTTTTTTATAGTTTGGATAATCGATTAAACGTAATAATTTTTGCGGACACTGTGGCTCTGATATCGATTTTCCTCTTTCTATACACGCTAAGATTTCTTTTCCTGAGCGGTTTACTTCCATCGCTTCGATACCTGGAACATTGCGCAAACCATTAAGCGAAGTTGGGCGACGTTTTGCAACCTCCACCATATTATGTTCTTTAAGCACAAAACTCAGTGCTAAGTTTTTCCTCTCTGCCTTGTTACGTCTCCAAGCTGCTAACTCTTTTAGTACCGCTAAATCTCGCGGCTTCAACTGCCAAGCATTTTTTACATCTAGGTAGACTTGATCATCAGGTACCATAAAAGCACGTTTCTTGGCGACCAATTCACTTTCAGCTATCACAACGTCAATCAAGCCGCTTTCACTCACTTGCTTGTAGATGAATTCAAAACATGGCATCAAATAAAATACATCTGATGCAGCATAGTCCAATTGCTTTTGAGTCAAAGGCCTTTGCAACCAATTGGTGCGAGACTCACTTTTGTCTATTTCAACTTCCAAAATAGTGTTAACCATATTGGCAAACCCAACACAATTGCCCTTCCCTAACACTTGAAGCGCAAACTGAGTATCAAAAATTGGGGATGGCACAAATCCGGCAAACTTTTGAAATACTTCAATATCTTCGGAAGGTGAATGCAATACTTTTAGTATATTTGGGTTTTTGAACACCTCCCACAACGCCCCTAAGTCCAACTCCAAAAGAGGGTCAATCAAAGCCAAGTGGTTTTGGGAAAATACCTGGATCAATGCAACTTCAGGGTACAAAGTTCGACGACGCATAAACTCCGTATCTAAAGCGACAACCTGGGCATTGGAGATACTATCGACAAACTTGTTTAGCTCATTTTGGGATTGAATAACTTGGTACTGCACTGCGTCTCCTAGACATATTTTTGTTATAAAAAAAGCCGGCTAATGCCGGCTATTCTTTATTCTTTTAAGGCCCTGCGTAGGATTTTACCAACGTTAGTTTTTGGCAGCTCATCTTTGAACTCCACCAACTTGGGTACCTTATAATTAGTCAGATTATCACGACAATGTTTAATTATATCCTTTTCCGTCAAAGAAGGGTCTTTTTTCACGACAAATACTTTAACTTGCTCACCACTGACATCGTGAGGAACGCCAACCGCAGCCACTTCTAACACGCCATCATGCATAGCAACAACTTCTTCCACCTCATTTGGGAAGACGTTAAAGCCTGAAACGATGATCATATCCTTTTTACGATCAACGATATAGAAGAACCCTTCTTCGTCATAGGTCGCAATATCACCCGTTGCGAACCAGCCGTCTTTCAAACATTCGGCAGTCGCATCTGGGCGATTATAATAGCCAGCCATAACTTGTGGACCCTTTACGCACAGCTCGCCCGCTTCACCTAACGCAGCTTCCTCGCCATTTTCCAACACGATTTTTAGTTCCGTGCTTGGTGCTGGCAATCCAATCGAGCCATTGTAACCATCTAAATCATAAGGGCAAATCGTAACCAATGGCGCGCACTCAGTTAGTCCATAGCCTTCCATTAGTTTGCTGCGTGTAACTTTTTGCCAACGCTCCGCAACTGGGCGTTGAACAGCCATGCCACCACCTAGTGACATTTTAAGGTGTGAAAAGTCTAATTGATCAAACCCTGGTGTGTTTAGCAGTCCATTAAACAATGTATTTACCCCAGTGATAGCGGTAAACGGGTATTTAGCTAGCTCCTTAACAAATGCAGGCATGTCACGTGGGTTAGTGATCAGGATATTGTGTCCACCGTACTTCATAAAGGTTAGGCAGTTCGCGGTCAGTGCAAAAATATGATACAGCGGAAGCGCCGTGATGACGATTTCTTTGCCGTTATCCAACACTTTGTCTAGGCAGCCTGATACTTGCTCAAGATTGCCGACCATATTGCCATGAGTAAGCATTGCGCCTTTTGATACACCGGTTGTACCACCAGTATATTGCAAAAAAGCCAGATCATTTAAATTCACATCTGGTACTTGATATGCGTTAGGATCTGCATTAACAACATCATTAAATGGAATCACCTGCGGTAAAGAAAACTCTGGCACCATCTTCTTAATGTGTTTAACAACGAAATTAACAAGGTGCTTTTTAACTCCCCCCATCATATCGCCTATCTCAGTTAACACAATGTGCTTAACTTGAGTTTTGGGCAATGCTTTTTCCAGCGTTTGTGCAAAATTAGCAAGGATGAAAATAGCTTTGGTTTCTGAGTCGTTAAGTTGATGTTCTAGCTCGCGTACCGTGTATAGCGGGTTAACATTAACAACCGTACATCCAGCACGTAAAATGCCTAAAATTGCTAGTGGTGTTTGCAGTAAGTTTGGCATCATTACTGCGACTTTATCACCTTTACCTAGTTTCAGTGTGTTCTGAAGATAGCTTGCTACAGCTTTAGTTTTTTCGTCAACTTGTTTATATGTGAGTGTCTTTCCCATGTTGCTGTATGCGGGTAAAGATGCGAACTCGGTAAAACTTTTGTCAAACAATTCAAGCAATGAGTTGTAATGCTCTGGGTCAATAGTTTCAGGCATACCCTCTGGGTAGCGCTTTAGCCAGATTTTCTCCACTCTTAGCTCCTGTGTTTTAGTTATTTTTTTGATACGTTACCTTAATCTATATAAGGCGCTTTAACAATTGAGCAAATACTCTAATCCGGTGATATTCCCACATTTAGTCGAAATATACAATTATGTTAATGTATTTCTATTCAGATGCTGTTCAATCAAACTAATACATTCTTGAGGATTGTCCATATGGCAATGATGTCCCCCTGAAACTTCTTCAACCCTTATCTGTTTGAACCCATCCATGAATTGCCCACAATTATCTTTAACAAAATCATAGCCCTTCTCACTGACAATCAATAGGCTAGGGGTAACCACTTCTTCTAGCACCGCTTTGGCATGCGCCAAAGAAAATCGCATTGCCGAAGCAGTCTTAAGTCTAGGATCAATCGTTAAGTAAAACCCACCTTCCACTTGTTGTGAGTTTCTTTGCATGAGAAGCGCAGCATCTTTTTGATTAAGGCTCCCTGCTTTACTTCTGGCATTGACCAGTGTTGCAAAGTTTGCATAAAGCCGTTTTTTAAATTTATCACTTGCTTGGCGCTGCTCAAAGGCCTGCAAAATTTGCTGTTTGACTTCTTGTTCTGGTGTACACACCAGCCCAAAGCCTTCTATCATAGTTAAACTTTTAACCCGTTGTGGATACAAAGATGAAAACAATCCACAGATCATTGCTCCCATAGAATGCCCAACCAAGTGGCAACGCTCTAACTCTAAAACATCAAGTATATTCAATAAGTCATAAACATAGTCTACGAAATAATAATGTGCATCAGCAGAGCGCCATTGCGATTTCCCATGCCCTTTTAGATCAATTGAAACCCATTGATATGAATCACTCGCTTTATCAAGCATGGGTGTAAAACTGTTGCTGTTATCAAGCCACCCATGAATACAAAGGACAACTTCACCTTTGTTGTTTGTGGTTTGAGCCGCCATCCCTATTCTGTGTAAGGCATCTATCGCATTTTTCATCCGAGTCACATAAATCTAATATTGTATTGCATACAAATACTTTATCATTACAACTTATAATACGTACAACATTGAGATAAAGATATCTGCTTCCATGTATCGATTAGTCAGCCATGCTCTGATGTAGCTGTCATTTTATCTCATTTGTAAATTTTTGAATTAGATCGTTGTATGATATTCAAGATAAACACGGGAATACAAAGGATATTTAAATGAAAAGATCACTCAGTGTGCTTGCCACAAGTATTGTTTTGAGTACCAATGCGTTTGCTGCATCAGCGCCAAAGAATATCATTTACATGATCGGTGATGGTATGGGCCCAACCTACACTACGGCATATCGCTATTATATGGATGATAAGAAAACCAAAGAGGTTGAGCCAACCGTATTTGATTCGATATTAGTAGGCATGGCTCACACATATCCAGATGATGATACGATTGTGACAGACAGCGCAGCCGGCGCAACAGCGCTAAGTACTGGTACAAAAAGTTACAACGGTGCTATAGCGGTAAATACTGAAAAAAAACCTTTAAAAACCATGCTAGAACTAGCAAAAAGTCAAGGTATGACAACGGCGCTTGTAGCAACTTCGCAAATTAATCACGCAACCCCAGCGAGTTTTGCTGCACATAACGAATCTCGTCGCAACTATGATGACATCGCTAATGATTATATTGATAACAAAATCTCCGGTAAGCTACCCGTCGACTTGATGCTAGGTGGCGGAACTAAGTATTTTATTCGTGAAGATAGAAACTTAGTTGAGGAATTTAAAGCCGCAGGTTACGCCTATAGCGACAATATTGATGAGCTTGCCAATATACAGTCCATTCCAGCTCTTGGGCTTTTCGCGCCTGTGGGTATGCCATTTGCGATTGACCAGCACCCTGACCGCTTAGAAAAAATGACTAGTAAAGCTCTGTCTTTACTAAACAATAAAAACAAGCAAGGCTTTTTTGTCATGGTAGAAGGCAGTCAAATCGATTGGTGTGGCCACGCTAACGATATAGCCTGTGCTATGCACGAAATGCACGATTTTGCCAATGCTATAAAAGTCGCAAAGCGCTACATTGACGAGAACCCAGATACATTACTTGTCGTTACCGCCGACCATTCAACAGGTGGTTTGACGCTGGGTGCTAACGGTCAATATCGCTGGGAAAGTGATGTAATTAAAGGTGTAAGTGCTTCCGCAGAAACCATTGCGAAGCAAATGTTAGCCAGTGATGATATTGCGCCAATTTGGAATACGTCAACAAAGTTACCTTTTGATAATCAAAACAAACTATTGCTTGAACAAGCTAAATCTCAAGGGGAAAAAGAACTCGCGCAAGCCATAAAGTCTATTATTAGCAAAGCGAGTTTCACAGGTTGGACAACCAGTGGGCACACGGCAATCGACGTGCAAGTATTTGCTTATGGTAAAGGTGCAAGCCAGTTCAATGGCTCTCAAAATAACACCCATATTGCGGACAAATTAATTTCATTTATTGAAAAGTAACCAATGATTAGAGGCGGTTACTCAAATCGTCTCTGATTTTGCTAACAGCTCAATTGCCTCATCGATTGGCATTGCTTGGTGGTATAAGAACCCCTGAACACAATCGATATTGGCAGCTTTTACTACTCGTTCTTCTTCCCTTGTTTCAACGCCTTCTGCAACAGTTTTAAAACCTAGCTGAGTACATAGCTGAGCTAAATGTTTATACAAGGTTTCTGATTTAAGGTTATTAGACTCAGGTAATAAACTTCTATCTAGTTTGATAGTGTCAATATTGAGCTTTGACAGTACTGACAAACAAGAATAGCCTGTGCCAAAGTCATCCATTGCACAGCGAATATGATGCCGCTTTAAGTGATTAACTACCTCTATAGTTGTAGCGAAATCCTCAATATAGCTAGACTCCAAGAGTTCAACTTCAACTTGTTCTTCAAAACGAGAAAATGCTTTCACAATCCGTTTATATCCGCCGTTTAGTAGGTTGTTGGGGGATATGTTAAAACTAACCTTTGGCGCATACCCGGCACTTGCAAACCGTTCAAGGTCAACTTCAAGCTGATCTATCACATAATTATCGATGACATCTAGTAAATTATGCTTTGCTAACGTGTCTAAAAACCACGGGCCTTGCACTGAGCCATCGCTATAGGTTAGTCTTAACAGTGCTTCAAACCCTATGATTTTATTCGTTTTTAGTGCTATTTTTGGCTGATAGTAAAGTGTTAACGCACCTTTATTCAACGCATCCGTCACCTGTTTTAAGCTGTGATGTTCTAGCTGCCTTTCACTATGGTGAATGGCAAACATACTTTCTGCTTTGTCTTCGATTTGGCGTCCAGCCGAATAGCGTTTTACTAGCATATCCAATGCCTTCCCTGACATGCTTTGACGTTGATAGATTTTAAGAAAAGGATAATATATAGTGGCATTCGCAAGCACTAACACCAACTGTAATAACAATGCGCTATAGCTTTGCGTTAATAACCACGCGTTGATAAAAATGGGCGTAAACCAAGGAACTGATTGGTCTGGTATTACTGTAATCACTCCCAATGACAAACAGTAGTAAGCAACAATAGCGTTCAACATAGGTGCCAATAAAAATGGCAATAGTATATATGGGTTAAATACAATAGGCAGCGCGTAGATCATAACCTCACTGATATTGAATACCGCCAGTGGCAAAGATATTTTTGCAATATGCTGCTCATGTCGAGCTTCTTTTAATAAAAAACTCGCAATGATAATCCCCCACACGCAGCCAGTGCCGCCAAGTAGAACAAAAACAGAGAAAAAGTGATAGTTTTCGACCGATGACCCCAAAAGGTAATGCGTAAAATGAGTAGGAGCTAAAATTTGATAGGTATTATCTCCATGTACGCCTAAAAACCATAACATATGTGAGCTTAGCAGCTGCATAAACAGCTTACCCAGAGCGCTCAACTCTACTTGCGCATTTGATAGGGTTTGCGCAAACCACGTGGCAGTATTGTCAATATATGGATATAACATCAGCGTGATAGTGGTGACTGCCATATAGGGAAAGATTAAATTAATATGTTTTCTTAGGAATAAACTAATAGAACTGACATTAACGATTCTAAATAATTTTATTTGCATTAAATAAGACAATAAATAATTGCAAAATATTGGCATAAACAAGGAATATAATACACCTTGTGTATGGTCAATATGAATACTGTTATTCTCAATATACATGTAACCCGTTGTGGCGGTAAAACAAGTTATTACCAAAATAGGCGCTGCAATAGTATGAACTTTCAAGTTTTTAGCTAAATGGTAAGAGAATGAGATCAAACTAAGTAAAGGAAACAGCCCCCACACAAGTTGATTAAACTGGTTCAAGTATTGGTGTTCAAAACCTTTTGCCGCTATATCAAGCCATTGATTTAAAAGTGTGATTAAAGAGGCAACAATAAAGAAAGGGATGAGTGCAATATACCCCTCTCGTAACGACAATATCATGGTGTTAGCAGATATCTTTACTGCTAGGCGGTTAAACTTGTTTAGTATTGAAGTAGACAAATACAAGACTCGTTTTTTTCTTTAAACAATACCTAGTTTTTTAAAGAATACAAATAGAAGATTTCAATAAGCCTTGAATAATTTTCATTCGTTCAGGCGTATACATTTACGCCTATTAAGCTTTCAATATCGCTGCGACGCTGCTGATTATTGATTGCCATATATGTGCCTATTGCCTTACTGGTCTTAAAATTTGGTTGGTCATATATCGTTGAGGTAAATTCATTTTGCAGTTTCTTTGCAAGCTCAATACCTTTCTCAGATGTTTTGACAAAGCTTACATTTTCGACTGGGTTCGGTACAGACTCAGCCTGCTCACGGGCTTTTTTTATTGCCGGCTTAAGCTGATACGTGTGCTGATTTTGTAAAATTAGTTGCGTCTTCATTGTCTGCACCGAATTAACGACTACTTTAAAAATATAAGATTATTCGCGACCTGGCAACTTTTTCCAAGTTACAGTATCTCTTACATAGTGCGGTTGTGCATCGGCAGCCTTTACGGTCAAGCCATGACTAAACGCAATATCACCAAGTTCAAGCATATAAAAGGCATCTGGTAACCTAATGTCATTGCTAACTACAAGGTTGCAAGGCCCTGCAATTTCAGGATACGCCTGCCAAGCGGTACCCACGGCATTGATAGCGGTGTCGTAATGTTTCACATCCTCTGGGGAGCATACAACTTCGTCCCCAAGTAAATTGATACAACCATCGCTTGCGAGTTCGTACTGAGCAAGATATATCTCCCCCATCCGAGCATCAATACCACTTATAACCTGTTCGACTTTCAGCTCACGCACAGCCTGTAGCGCCATTGCTTCTAGTGTTGACACACCCACTAGCGGTAAATCACACGAATAGGCCAATCCCTGCGCTATCGCTACGCTTATGCGAACGCCAGTAAAACTGCCTGGGCCGCGGCCGAATACAATGCCATCTAGGTCTTTTAATTGGCAGTTTGCTTTATCTAGCATCTGTTCAATCTGTGGGAGAATTTTTTGGCTATGCTGCTGCGGACATTCCTCAAAATAGCGATAGGTCTGTCCATTAAAGTACAGAGCCAAGCTCAAAGCTTCGGTTGATGCATCAATTGCTAACAAATTATGTTTCATATTATTTTATATTCTCAAGAAATGTCGTTGCGGTTTCCAGACTGCGTGTACGTTTCATCGCTGGTAAACTCTTTAAAAATGTCTGCCCGTATTTTCGCGTAACTAGCCTATTATCGCAAATGATCAGCACACCTTTGTCAGATTTATCACGGATCAGGCGACCAACACCTTGCTTTAAACTTATCACCGCTTGCGGCAGTTGGATGGTTGTAAAGGGCTCTTTGCCCTGCATTTCTGCATCAGCCATACGAGCTTGCAATAACGGATCATCTGGTGACGTAAAAGGCAACTTATCGATCATCACGCAACTGAGCGCATCGCCTCGTACATCAACACCCTCCCAAAATGACGCAGTGCCAAGCAACACCGCGTTACCATGTCTAACAAATTGCTCTAAGATAATGCGCTTTGACGACTGTCCTTGCATAAAGATAGGATACTCAAGTGCGGTACTGAGCCCTTCGTAAACCAGATGCATCACGCGATAACTGGTAAAAAGCAAAAAAGTCCTGCCTTTTGCGGCATCAATAACTTGCTTAGCTATTTTCACCAGAGTGTGGGGCATCAAATCATCACCACTTTCGGGCAGATAACGGGGCAAACACAATATGGCTTGATTTTGATAATCAAACGGGCTTGCGACAATACTTTGATGTTGAGGCTTTAAACCCAAACTCGCGTTGAAATGCGCAAGTGAATCATCTACTGATAGAGTCGCTGAGGTAAACACAAAGCTTGCTTTGGTTTTTGCAACAATTTCTTTAAACTTAGCCGAAACATCAAGGGGCGTTATGTGAATCGCAATGTACCTGCGAGACGTTTCGTACCAATAGCTATAGCCTGTTTGCGACACATCAAAAGCGCGCTCCATCTGTCCTTTAAACTTCAATACACGCTCAAAAGGGTGTTCTATTTTATCACTGCGATCTAAGCAAGTTTTCAAGACCTGATATAAAAAATCGAGATCACTTATCACTCGATGCAACGCATCGCATACCGGCTTATTTGCTAAAGCCGCTCGCCAATCGCCTCGACCACCATCAGCTCCAAACGATATCCGCAGGTCTGCAACACTGGTTTCTAACTTGTTTAGTGTTTTACCAAGTTGCAGCATATCAGGTATATCTGATCTGTAAATGAGACGAATGTCATTGATAAGGTCACCAAGTTGTTTTGTACTAAATGACTCTCCGAAGTAATCGCTGGCTATCTGTGGCAACTGATGCGCTTCATCAAACACATAGTTATCCGCCGTTGGCATCAGCTCAGCAAAACCCGAGTCCTTGACCGCCATGTCAGCAAAAAAAAGATGGTGATTTATCACCACTAAATCGGCTTCCATCGCTTTTATTCGCGCTTTTCGAATATAACAACTGTCAAAATCTGGGCATTCTTTGCCCAAACAGTTATCCGCTGTAGAATTGACATACGGCAGAACTTTCGCATCTTCCTCGATGCCAACACAATCGGCTAAATCCCCACTGTCAGTTTCAGTAGCAAACTTAGCGACCATTGCTAGCTGATGCATGATATCTGGGTCGTCACTTGGTACATGTGCCACATGCTGAGATAATCGGTAGGTACACAGATAATTCGCTCGCCCTTTGAGCAAAGCCGTTGTCTTTGCAGCTTTCAACGCTTTTTGTAAGGTAGGCAGGTCACGGTGATAAAGTTGCTCTTGCAACGCTTTTGACCCTGTCGAAATGATTGACTTTTGTTTACTTAACAGTAAAGGCGCTAAATAAGCAAACGTTTTGCCCGTACCTGTTCCAGCTTCAACAACACATTGACCATTGTTCGCAATGGTTTTTTCTATTGCCTGAGCCATTTCAATTTGCGGTTGCCTTGGCGTGTAGCCACTGAACTGCTGAGCAAGTGGACCTTGTTCAGAAAAAACGTGTTGAATAGACAAGATAAAGATTAATTATTGAATTTGCCACGATTGTAAAGAGTAAACACACTAAGGGCAAGCTGCCAAACTTTTTCAATGTTTGTAACTCATGCCCAAGTGTCTAAATGCTTCTCGTCATCGTCTTCTTGCTCATTCTTTTTGGCGCTTTTACCTTGCTCTGTCAACTCTTGCTCTTTTTGCTTTTTGCGTTGCTCTTGTAGAGCAGCTTTGCGCAGCTTCACTTTTTCAATCGCGCCATCTTTCACGCCCGCTATATAAAACATTGGCTTATGATCTACTTCTAAGCGAACGATGTTCCTTAGAAACGGTGTAAATACATCCATAACAAGTTACCTCGCCATCTAAAATCTACCTATATTATCGGCAGTTATAAGATATGCTTTAGCAACGTGTAAAAAGTGCTTGCACTGTGTTCTATTTTTGTGGTTTGCTAATAGCACAATTTAAGCATAACTAATTTTTTAAGAGTTAACCATGTTCAATACACTGACAGCCGTACATCATCACCATCATTCAACGGGATAACCTGTCAGGTATTTCGCTGGTGGGTTATTCCCAAAAGGAACCTCCGGCGAGTCACACACAAAGTAATTTATTTTCGCCCCGAGGTTCCGCCTCGGGGTTTTTAGTTTTAAATATTAGGAAAATAAATTATGAATAACAACAGATTACGTATCGCAATTCAAAAGTCTGGACGCCTTTCTAAAGACTGCCAAGATTTACTTAAGCAGCTAGGTGTTAAACTCAACCTTCGTGAACAACGCCTTATTGCGCACTCCACTAACATGCCTATCGACATACTTCGTGTACGTGATGACGACATCCCCGGCTTGGTCATGGATGGCGTATGTGATTTAGGTATCGTGGGTGAAAACGTGTTGGTAGAAGCACAGGCTGAACGTTCTGGTGGCACTCAAAACGCCGAAGTTATTAAACTATCAAAATTAGATTTTGGCTATTGCCGCTTAGCGCTTGCGTGGCCTCAAGAGTTGGGTCCTCAAGACAAGTCATGGTTCGAAGGTAAACGCATTGCCACCACCTACCCTGAAATTTTAAAGCAATATTTACAACGCGAGAACATTAATGCCAGCGTGGTCATGCTAACTGGCTCTGTCGAAGTTGCTCCTCGTGCTGGTTTAGCCGACGCCATTTGTGATTTAGTCTCAACAGGTGCCACTTTAGAAGCCAACGGCTTAATGCAAGGTGACACAATCTTAGAATCAAATGCGTGTTTAATTCAAAACCCTAACCTAAGCGACAACAATAAGTTAGCCCTGATTGAAAAACTTATGCCGCGCTTAAAAGGTGTTAAACAAGCTAAAGAAAGCAAATACATCATGCTACACGCGCCAAAAAACAAGCTCGATGAAATTTGTGAATTACTACCAGGCACAGGACAACCCACATTACTCGCGCTAGCTGGTAGCGACGAATATGTTGCCTTACACATGGTTAGCACCGAAACCTTGTTCTGGGAAACGATGGAAGAGCTCAAAGCGCTAGGCGCAAACTCTATCCTAGTTATGCCAATTGAAAAAATGATGGAGTAATATCGTGATCCGTTGGAATGAGGTCAGTCAACAAACGCAACAAGCGCTACTTACACGCCCTGCTGTGAATGCGAGTGAAGCAGTTGAAACAAGCGTGCTGGAAATAATTGACGAAGTGAAAACATGTGGTGATCAGGCATTGCTTAAATATGCTCAGCTATTCGATAAACGCACTAACGCGCGTCTTCGCACACCGATGCAGGAAATAGCAGATAGCGAGAAGCAACTAACGAGCAAACTGAAAGCGGCCATCGATCAAGCATACAGCAACATTAAAGCGTTTCACCATGCTCAATTACCGCAAGACATTAAACTACAGACAACAACAGGCGTTGAGTGCGAACTAAAATACCAAGCAATCGACGCAGTTGGGTTATATGTACCAGGCGGTAGCGCCCCGCTGCCTTCTTCGGTGCTAATGCAAGGTGTATGTGCACAATTGTGTGGTGCGAAAACCATCGTTTTAGCAACCCCTGTTAATGGTGATAACGCCATTAACCCAGCTATTTTGTATGCCGCCAAACTGTGTGGTATTTCCATCATCGTTGAAAGTGGTGGTGCAGGCGCTATCGCCGCAATGGCGTTGGGCACCGAAAGCGTACCAAAAGTAAACAAAGTATTTGGTCCTGGCAATAGCTATGTAACTATGGCGAAACAAATTCTCAGCCAAACACAAACAGGTTTTGCTATTGATATGCCAGCAGGTCCATCTGAGGTATTAGTCATTGCCGATGAGCGTGCGAACCCAAATTTTATTGCCGCTGATTTGCTCTCTCAAGCTGAGCATGGCGCTGACTCGCAAGTCATCTTACTGACCAACAGTGCGCAAATAATTGAACAAACAAAAGCTGCCATTGATAAACAGTTACAAAATTTAAGTCGCCGAAGTATTGCAGCGGCGGCACTACAAAATAGCGCACTCATTTTAGTTGAGTCAGTTGAGCAGGCTTTTGAAGTCTCGGCCCAATACGGACCAGAGCACCTAATTTTACAACTGGCAGATGCAGCGCCATTCATGTCTTTAGTAAAAAATGCAGGGTCTGTTTTTGTTGGTGATTACACACCTGAATCAGCAGGAGACTATGCCTCAGGTACCAATCACGTGTTGCCAACTTACGGTTACTCAAAGGTGTATTCAAGTCTTAATCTATTAGATTTTTATAGAACCTATACCGTACAAAGTATTACCCCACAAGGGCTTAGAAACCTCAGTAGCGCAATCTTACCTTTAGCCAACGCTGAAGGGCTGGATGCACACGCAAACGCCGTGAAGGTTCGTTTGGAGACAATACAAAATGACTAAGCAAACATTTCCTAATAGCCTGCTACCAAAGAACATAAATGCCTTAGCTGCATACAGTTCAGCGAAAAGCCAAAAGCTTACAGGCTCAACTTGGCTTAATGCCAATGAAAGTCCGTATTCAAAAACCATCGAGCTGAGCTTGTCTGATCTTAATCGCTATCCAGACCCACAGCCTGAATCTGTGATCCAAGCCTATGCACAATATGCTCAACTAGACAAAGATCAAGTCGTTATGACCAGAGGCGCTGACGAAGGCATCGAGTTGCTGGTGAGAACCTATTGTAAAAGTGGTGAAGACAGTATCGCGTTATTCTTGCCCACTTATGGCATGTATAAAGTAACCGCAGATAGTCACAATGTGACAATCAATGCGTTAACCCAAGACCTGCTACTACAAGGCAGCAGCGAACAAATCGTTACCGCTGTGGGTAACAGTAAACTGGTGTTTATTTGTAACCCAAACAACCCGACAGGCAGTACTACTGAACTTAGTAAAATATCAGCTATTGCCAAGGCGCTAGAAAACAAAGCAATCGTCGTAGTAGATGAAGCCTACATAGAGTTCTGCCCTGAACAAACAGCATCCTCTTTACTCCAAGACTTCGACAATATCGTAGTGCTGCGTACCTTATCCAAGGCGTTTGCACTGGCAGGCCTCAGAACAGGTTTCATGCTTGCCAATACCAAGCTGCTCGCCCCTATTCGTAAAGTGATTGCGCCCTATCCTGTATCTCGTGTGGTTGCCAAAATTGCTGAACAGGCGCTTCAAGCGGATGCAATCACACAAATGCGCCGCCAAGTGACCATTTTAAACCGCGCTAAAACCACTTTGGTGCAATGGCTCAAAGAATGCTCGGCAGTGGATAAAGTACTTGATGGACAAGGTAACTTTGTCACCGTACAGCTTTCCAACAAAGCAGATATAGACAAAGCAATGCAAAGTGGGCTGATCATGCGACCATTTACCCTGTACGAGCAAGATAACTGGTTACGAATCTCCATCGGCAATGAGCAAGAACTAGAACAAGTAAAGAATTGGCTTGATGCGTTAAACGCACAGCAGTAGAGGATCAGATATGAGCACACCTTACCTATTTATTGACCGAGATGGCACTTTGATTGAAGAGCCGATTATTGATAAACAAGTTGATAGCTTAGAAAAACTCAGCTTACTCCCCAACGTTATTCCCGCATTGTTGCAACTACAGGCTGCGGGCTATCGACTGGTGATGGTATCGAATCAGGATGGACTTGGCACCGATAGTTTTCCGACTGCGGATTTTGATATCGCACAAGATAAGATGATGGAGATTTTTACCAGTCAGGGGATTTCATTCGACGACGTGTTGATCTGCCCTCACTTTGACGAAGACAACTGCCAGTGCAGAAAGCCCAAAACGGGGCTGCTTACAGAGCTGATGCGCTCTGGTAAAGTCGACTTGGCTCGTTCTTATGTCATCGGCGATCGCCAAACAGACATAGGCCTTGCACAAAATCTATGTATTGAAGGTATCTTGTATGAGAATAACTGGCCTGCAATTGTCACTAAATTGACCACCCAAGACCGCCGTGCCAGTGTCACTCGTGATACCAAAGAGACGCAAATATCTGTCGCTGCAAACTTAGATCAAAGCGCCAACGGGCAGATAAACACCGGCCTTGGCTTTTTTGATCACATGTTGGACCAAATCCGTACACACGCCAATATTGGTTTGAATATAACAGCCAGTGGCGACTTACACATTGATGAGCATCACCTTGTGGAAGATGTGGGCATCGCATTAGGTCAAGTATTAAAGAGCGCATTAGGGACAAAATCGCAAATCGCTCGATATGGTTTTTCACTGCCAATGGACGAATGTAAGGCGGAGTGTCAATTGGATTTGTCGGGTCGCGCTTCGTTCGTGCTCAACGCAAACTTCAGTCGTGACAAGGTAGGCGATTTAGATGTGCAAATGGTTGAGCACTTTTTTAAGTCGTTAGCAGATAACGCTCAAGTCAGTTTAATTCTGTCAGTATCGGACGGCAATTGTCATCACCAAGTTGAAGGTCTGTTCAAAGCCTTCTCAAGGGCACTTAGAATGGCAATCGCAAAAGATTTACAACAGCAAACCGCAAGCTCTAAGGGGTGTTTATGATTGCCATTATCAATACTGGGTGTGCCAATATCAACTCCGTTCGATTCGCCTTCGAACGCTTGGGAGTGACACCTGAGGTGATCACCGAGCCTGCTCAATTGCGCCACTTTGAACGCGCCATTTTGCCAGGGGTTGGCCATGCAAAAGTCGCGATGGAGCGACTCAAACAAGGCGGCTGGCAACAAGCAATCGCAGAATATCAACGCCCTTTGATGGGAATTTGTTTAGGCATGCAGTTGCTATGCGAGCATACCAATGAAGGAGATGTTCCGTGCCTAGGTATGATCCCCGGCAATGTTGAGCTATTAGAAGTTGGTGATTTGACTTCACCACATATGGGGTGGAACAACCTAGCAAAGATAAAACCACATCCTTTAACTCAAGGACTCGACGAGACTCAACAAGTATATTTCGTCCATAGTTACGCTCACACAATCAACAACGCCACCTTAGTTGAAGGAGAATATGGTAATAAATTCTCTGCCATTGTCGCGAAAGATAATTATGCGGGTATGCAGTTTCACCCTGAGCGCAGCGCTAAAGTTGGCGCAAAACTTTTACAGAATTTTATAGATTGGCAACTGGCCTAAGGATTGTTGATGATAATTCCAGCATTAGATGTACTGCAAAACCAAGTCGTTCGATTGTATCAAGGCAAATACGATACTGCCCAATTTTATCCGTTTGAGCTGGCCTGTCGATTACAAGAATACCAAAACAGTGGCGCGCAAAAGCTTCACCTCGTTGATTTGGAAGGTGCAAGAGATCCAAACAAAAAGCAGTGGGAACAAATCCAAGCCGCAACTAAAGCATTGAATGTACCCTATCAAGTTGGTGGCGGTGTACGTCGATATGAAGACGTCAAACAATGGCTAGATGCCGGAGCTGCTCAAGTTGTTATCGGATCCATGGCGGTAGACAAACGCCAAGAAGTCGCACAGTGGCTCAAAGAATTCGGTGCAAAGCGTTTTGTTATTGCCCTAGATGTCAACAAAACAGAAACTGGATGGGCACCTGCAACACATGGTTGGCTTGCTGACGGTGAAGACAACTTATTTGAACTGGTAGACTTTTATGCGGACCTTGGCGTGATAGATTTTTTATGTACGGACATTAGTAAAGATGGCACCATGACAGGCCCGTCTTTTGAGTTGTACAAACAACTTATAGCGCACAACAGCGATATTAAGGTGCAAGCTTCAGGCGGCGTGAGTTCATTATCAGATATAAAAACGCTCGTAGAGATAGGCGTGGGTGGAGTTATTCTTGGTAAATCCTTGCTCGATGGAGTCTTCAGCGTTGAGGAGGCATTAGCATGTTGTCAAAGCGCATAATTCCATGCTTGGATGTTAAAAATGGTCAAGTCGTAAAAGGCGTAAAGTTCAAAGGCCATGAAGTAGTTGGAGACATACTAGAGCTCGCCCAACTATATAGTGAAGCGGGAGCTGACGAACTCGTATTCTATGAAATCAGCGCTAGCGTAGAAAAACGTCTATTGGACGTTAACTGGGTAAGCAATATCGCCAAGCACATCGACATTCCATTTTGTGTTGCCGGCGGCATAAAATCTGTGGCAGATGCTGCTAAGGTACTAGAACAAGGCGCTGACAAAATCAGTATTAATAGCCCAGCAATTGCACGACCGCAACTGATCAAAGAGTTACACGATGAGTTTGGCAAGCAATGCGTGGTAGTAGGCATTGACAGCTTCTATGATGAAGCCACAGGAGATTATTTGGTTTATCAATTAACCGGCGACCCAAACGCATCTAGCAGAACGCGTTACAAAACACAGCAATGGGTTCAAATGGTACAAGACTTGGGCGCGGGAGAAATTGTATTGAACTGTATGAACCAAGATGGCGTACGCAATGGCTATGACAATGCACAGCTGAGCTTAATTCGTCGTATCTGTGACATTCCGTTAATTGCCTCTGGCGGTGCGGGAACTATGCAAGACTTTGCGGACGTATTTAAGCAAAGTAAAGTTGATGGTGCACTCGCTGCCAGCGTATTTCATAAAAACATGATTGATATTGGGCAACTAAAAACATTTTTAGCACAGCAACAGGTGGCGGTAAGACAATGCAATTAACTCCAGATAACTTAAGTAAACTAGACTTTGAAAAATGTCCGTTAATGCCAGCCATTGTACAAGATGCAGCGACCGGACAAATCCTCATGCAAGGCTTTATGAACGAAGCCGCTATCGCCGCAACGTTTGAAAAGCAACTTGTCACTTTTTACTCAAGATCCAAACAGCGGTTATGGACCAAGGGTGAAGAATCTCACAATGTTTTACGATTAGTCAGTGCGCATACTGACTGTGATTATGATGCTATTTTGCTATTAGCTACACCTGCGGGACCGACATGTCATTTAGGCACACAAAGCTGCTTTGGTGACGCAAAACCTGTGACGAGCTTTCTAGCGCAGCTAGAACAAGTAATTGTGTCACGTAAAACTGATGACCCAAATACCAGCTACACAGCCTCACTATTCGCAAAAGATATTAGTCGAAGTTGCCAAAAGGTTGGAGAAGAAGGTGTTGAGGTGGCACTCGCCGCCATGAAACAAGACAAGCTCGAACTTATAAACGAATCAGCGGACTTACTTTATCACCTGCTCGTACTGCTACAACGCAGTGATACCAGCTTACAAGAAGTTGTTGACTGTTTAGAAACAAGACACAAATCTTGTTAACCTCTGGTTATAATATTTTATCATGGTATGATTGTTGGCCTAATAATAACAATAATCATACCGTGATAAAGCGTTTCGTTTCTTGCCATTTGCATATCGGTTTTTAGGCAAATTCATTCGCTTATACATGGTTTGTGCAAACAATAGCACAATCTTGGAGAGGAATGAAATGACAGATCAGCCCCCAATTTTCCTGATTAATTTGGACCAAAGCCCTGATAGGCTTGAGAAATGTAATCTCAGATTAGCGCCTTTTGCTATTAACTTTGAGAGGATCAGTGCAGTAATGGGGACTGATGTTGATGAACAAACACTAGCTAAATTTTACTCTCCAACATTGAATGTAAAACAATATCATAGACCTCTAGGCCCTGGAGAAATTGGCTGCTATATGAGCCATCTAAAAGTATTGCAGCATATAGTTGATAACAACATAGCATACGCCGTCATACTTGAAGATGACTTTAAAATAGTTGGTGATTTAAACGCGGCAATTGACTCTCTAAAGGATATAGATTTCGAATGGGATATGATCAAACTGGCAGAATACGGTAACCGTGAAAGACCAACGGCTTACGAGTTTGCAATTAATGATGTGTATAGTTTAAGGATCCAAAAAAAGGTTTCAGCAGGTACTTGCGCTCAGGCGGTCAGTCTCAGTGGCGCAAAAAAAATCCTACAATCATCCATCCCCTTTGGCCGTCCAGTGGATACTGATTACCAGCATTGGTGGGAAAAGAGCATCGAAGTATTTACACTTAGTCCTTGCCCTATTAGGCAGGACTTAGAATTTAAAAGTACCATTGCCGCAATGTCAAAAGGCATCTCATTGAAGAGCATGTTTTGGAGAAGGAAATATCAACAGCTGATGGGCAAACTTTGCAATCGTTCTAAAACTAACGCACTTGTTAGTAAATATAAAAAGCTTCTTAATAGATAAATAGCCGTACTCGTGTTACCACTGCCAACATGTGCCTAATAGCGCCTTCTGGATAAGTAAGCAAAGTTAAAAGTCAAGTATTTATATTCCTGTTGGCCCTATTGACTTAGATCAGCTCAATCAACAGAATGTACCTGACTTTTGAACAAACATAATAAGGATTATTATGAAAAGAGTACTAACCGTTGCGGCTCTAACCGCAAGCTTCTTATCTATTCAAGCAAATGCCGCTGTATTTGGTAGTTATGTCAAGATCAACCAATCTGAATATCGTAACCATGTTTTTCGCGTTGAAACAACGCCAAAAGCCATTAAAGATTTTGATTCATCAAGATTACAATACTCGCATTTCCAAGATAGCGAGTATGGTAACTTAAATAGCAATTATAGTGCGATGGCTGATGGGCTGTGTGTAGATGCGACATCAAGGAAAGTGCCCGGTGTGATTAAAGGCGGCTACTGCTATGTAGAGCACAATGGTAAAAACTGGAAAAATGGCGACTATTACTACTTAGCTTCTGGTAATTATGAATGGCGTAAGATAGGAAATGGCTATACTCTACGAGGCGATGAAGTAACAGCAGGCGGTACTGACTCTGGAGAATATTCGTACCACTGTATCGCTGAAGGTGTTGACGGTGACAGCTATAAGCGATTCAGAGTCGTTGGTAAATATATTCCAAATCATGATACTTGCTATGTTGGGCTAGGAACAAACAAAGGGCATACAAGAGCCGTACATATCGGCCATTCGACAGGTGTTCCATCTTATTACCCTTGGGCAGCTAAGTATACTCATGCGTGGATTTTAGTTGCTAGATAAATAAGTACTGTTTAGCTCTACTTGTAATACTTGGTAGAGCTAAATTGGGGTAAATCTTCAGCGGTTATTACCGTCTCCTACATTATCTACTCGCACTCACTTCTCTATACCATCAATGAAAACAACGAAAAGTAGGTCACCATTTAAAGTAACTATTAAAAATCCATTTACAGGTCAAGAATCACTGACTTGAGGTAAAAAATTTTTGACATAGATTGAAAACAGCAATATGCTTAACAAGGTCAAATATTTTTTACATTAGGTTAGGTTTTTATGACACGACAAACACAGATAAAAGACTTTCTGCAAAGTATCAGCTTTAGAGAGCTCACTTTAACTATCGATTTGCTGGTTAGCACTTATATCGGCTATTTCTATTTATCAAGCCTGTATAATGCAACGCAGGAACAACTGGCTTCAGCTTCTTGGCTATCTTCACTCTTACTACAGGTTGTGACCTACAGTGTCGTACTTATGGTGTTGAGTTATTTATTGCTGACATTTATCAGCGATAATGAACTAAACCAACCACTTGATGTGAGAGAAAAACAAATAGATTTAGTGGGTTATAAATATAAAGCTCATATTCTACAAGCAGGTATTTGTATCGCTATTTTTCAATATCAAGCGCAGGTCAATGATTGGGGGCCAGCCATTGAATATAGCGTCCCATATTTACCCTTACATGTCATGGTCGCAGCGTTTTTACTTGCCGAAATCTGCAGTTATGTAATGCAACTATTCAAAGGACGCACCGGAGACATCTATGAGTAAATGTGCAATTACAAATTCTATTCGCACACTGCGCTTTTTGAATAATGAGATGACCCAAAAACAATTGGCAGAAGCGATTGGCGTAACCAGACAAACCGTTATGGCTATTGAAGCTAACAAGTATTCACCAACGTTAGAAGTCGCCTTCAAAATTGCAGCGGTGTTTAACTTGCCCCTTGAAGATGTATTTCAATATCATAAAACTGAGTGAGCTTTATTATTAATCCTTTACTGTGTTTAAACTAAATACGAATTTGCTGCGACTAAGTTGTTAAAACACAGGATTGTAACTTTATGAAAACACAACTTTTATCACTTGGAATTATACTCTCAACAACTTTAACCGCCTGCTCAAAGCCTCCCGTTGATTGTGATGCGTTCGCCTTACAAGAAAATTCAGACTACGTTTTGCCCTATCAAACTGGCGAATCATATGAAGTCTTAGTCTCAACAGGCCATTATACAAAAGCCAACCAGGGCGTCGGCCTATACGCTGTTGATTTTGTCATGCCCATCGGCACAAAAGTTGTGGCAGCAAGAGATGGTGAAGTAGTCTCTATACGCGAGTTATACGAAGACTATAACGGTGAAGATCTAAAAGAGAATTATATTTTCATTCGTCACAATGATGGCACCATTGCGCGCTACTTCCATTTGACTCACAAAGGCGTGTTGGTCAATGAAGGCGATGAAGTAAAAGCAGGAGATGTAATTGGCCGAAGCGGAAACACGGGGCAAAGCGGCGGTCCCCACCTACATTTTGATGTACAAAAATGCGGTCCTAACCTTCCCCCTGAATACAACAAATTACCCTGTGGGCAAACGCTACCGGTTACTTTCAGAAACACTCGGCCTCATGAGTGTGGCCTGACCATAGGTGAACACTACCTTGCGCTAAAAGACTAACGTTGCTGACATTAAAACTCGTCGCAAATGTGATGGAACGCTTTGCAAAGGGTTAGCTTGGTGATAATTGTCTATGTAGTTTCATACAATATGCTCACCAAGCTTAAAAGTTATTGCGCCTTGGGGTGAGTAATGCCTGTCCATGCTTTAAACAGACGCTGTTGCGATTCACTCGGTGAGGCTAACGCTTGAATACGTTTTTGCTTATCGAAGTCTTGCTCAAGCTTTACCTTGGTGCTCATCAACTTGTCACGGCGAATAAAGTCAACCTTAACCGTATCTCCCCCTTTAAAATACGCCAAAGAGTCAACTAAGCTATCTCTAACATGATGACCGCCAAACGCCACAACTTTATCACCCGCGGTTAAACCTGCTTGCCATGCTGAGCTATCTCGCGCAACGTGTTGTAATGTGAGAAGTTGCCCTTCTGACTTGGCGATGACTGCTAGACTAGCAATAGTCTTAGCACCTTCAGGGTATGTAAATTCAAGTCCAACTTTATCAAGCAAGGTATCAAAGTCTAATTCAACTGGTGAATCAACATGTTGCTGCCACCACTGACTGTAGTCTTTGCCTGAAACTTGTTTAAGGATGTCTTTTACGTCCTTAGATGTAAATGATTTAGGCAGTTTATACTGATTGTACAACTGCTTATGGACATCACGATAGCTGACCTTGCCATCTGAGTTCGCAAGCAAGTCTATATCCAATGCCATTGAGATAAGCGAACCTTCTAGATAAATGTTAGTGCTGTAATTGAGACCATGATCACCTCCTTGATTAATCCATTTATCAAAACTGGTATGTGCTGCCGATTGCACCTCTCGGCCCGGCTTATCTAGATGTCGATTAATGGTGTTCGAAAGGTTTTTGAAGAACTCATCGTGACTCATGATGTCAGCGCTCAGTAACAGATAGTCTTCCAAATAACTGGTAGACCCTTCAGAGAGCCACAGTAAATCACTGTAATTTGGATTTAAGTAATCGTAAGGAACCAAGCCCGCTGGACGATAGTTTTTTACATTCCAAGTATGAATAAACTCATGCGCCGCCGTGGCAATAAAACTTAGATAATCTTCACGCTTGGCAAATGTGTCTCTGTGGCGCTGAATAATGGTTGAGTTTAAATGCTCTGTGGCCCCTCTTGCGCCGCTCGTTGCGTGTACCATAAATACAAAACGCCGATAAGGGTATTCGTCCCAAATAAGTGAGCCAGTTTTTACCAACTTTTTAAGATCGTCGAGCATCTGTTGAACATCATAGTTACCTTCGCCCCAGATCACCAACTCATACTCTCGACCATCGACAGAAAACTTATGATGCTCATTAACTCCGGTTTCTATTGGTGAATCAACAAGTACGTCATAGTTTGCTGCGCTAAACGTGTGTTTGTTACCCGCAAATTCCATCCCAGAAATTGAGCGCCATTGCTTTGGTACGTCCAATGCTACTTTAACAGGCTCTTGACGAAACGAGTCTGAAAACATAAAAAAGCCTGATGCATCAATAAACGCATGACTATCATCAATGTGACGAACACGTTTGGCCAGTTGATTTGCATAAACCTGATAAGTTACTTGTACTTGAGAAGGATCATCGAGATGAACGCGCCAAGTGCTTTTATCAATTTTGTGCCACTTTAACGCTTTGCCTTCATGATCTGTCGCATTGAAATAGCGAATACCGTTGGCTAAGTCCAATACTTCGTAGCGTCCAGTTCGCCAATCTGGTAGTTTAACATCCAAGTGGGCTTGAGCAGATTTTGGAAATAATACTGAAACGTTACCCAAATGATGGTCGGGCTGGTCTATGGTGAGTGTGTACTCAACATCAGCTAAAACACTAAGAGAAACTAGACTAACTGGCAATAATAGGTTTTTTAAATGCATCTTATAATCACGCTGTAACAAAGTTATGGCCAGCATAACAAAACTATGACGCAACATATTAAAAACTCGGTGAATACACAATTTGCTTCGGTAACATGGCCCTAGCTCAAAATTCATGAACATGAAATAAAGAATTGATGTAAACTTAGGTTAAAACCCTGTGAAGATGGAAGTGGTTAAGATTGGTGACTAAAAACTCTGCACTATTAGAAAAAAAATTAGAACAAACTATCAAAGCCCGCAAAGCGCTTGAAACCGCGCGCAAGCATCAGGTAGACGTACTGACACAATTTGCAGCCAAGCTGTCGCTTAGCTGTAAAGGGCAAGATGTAGCTTTAGACAACCAGTTGGCTAAGTTTCGTAGTGCACTACAAAAAGGTATGGACTTTATAGAAGTTGAGCCTTTAATTGAGAACATGAATGAAACGCTCAAGAATCAAGAAGCCGTAAATTCAGCGAATAGACGCGCACTTGAATTGAGTATAATGACAGCTGGTAAACAATTACAAAAAGTCAAAGGACTACCTGATGATGGCCGTAGAAAGTTACGTCACTTACTCGACCATGAACTTACCAATATTAATACAACCAATGACTATATCCCGATACTAGAGAAACTTTCTGAGCTATATCAACAGGCGCTACAGTTAAAGTTGTCACAGGCAAGTGTTACTGACGATACTAGGCAATCACAAAAGAACCCTGAGTTCGCTACCGAGCTGCTTAATTTAGCCAATGAGCTCACCTTTGATGAAGATGTTTCTCAAGAAGTCACCGCGATCAAGGGTAATATTACTTTAACTGACGATATCGATTCCTTGCTGAACGCAGCGCTTAGTATTATTCGGGTTATTGTGAAAAGCATTGCCCGTGAAAGGCAATCGGCGCAAGGGTTCTTAGTCTCTCTCAATCAAACATTAGAAGAGCTTAATACGTCAATCGTTGAGACGACTAAACATTCTCAAAACGTCAATAAGCAGATCACCAATCTAAACAAACGAATTGAAGCTAAGATCAATAGCCTAAACTCGCAGACTCAAAAAGCCACTTCCATAAGTGAGTTAAAGAGTTTAGTAGATGGTGAACTAAAGCTCCTCAGTCAAGACCTAATTGAGCGTGAGCGCATTGAAAGTGAGGATAAAAAAGCACTCTACGAGAGCTTTGAAAAAATCAATGACCGTATCAATGTACTTGAGAGCAAAGTTAATACCTATAAAAAGCGGTTATCTGAGCAACGCTATAAAAGTTTGCTGGATGGATTAACCAAGTTACCCAATCGCACCGCATTTGATGATAGGTTTCATCAAGAGTTTCATTTATTTGGAATAAATAAAAGCGATATAACCTTAGTCGTCATTGACGTTGACCACTTTAAATCAATCAACGATAAATATGGCCATAGTGCGGGTGATAAGACCTTACAGGTTATTGCCAGAGCACTCAAAAAAGCAATACGCAAAACCGATTTCATTGCGCGTTACGGCGGTGAGGAGTTTGTTCTACTGATGCCAGGATTGCATTTGGAACATGCCAAGCAACCGCTTGAGAAAGTGCGTAACACTATTAAATCGATCCCTTTTAAATTTAAAGAGACGCAAGTACAAATCACCATATCTTTAGGCGCAACACAATTTAAAGAGGGTGATACCCCGCTCTCCGCTTTTGACAGAGCAGATAGCGCACTTTACGAGGCTAAAAATAGCGGCCGAGACCGGTTATGCCTTCGTGAATAATAAGGAGAAGCCTATGCAAGTACAGTTAAACCCAACTGGCGTACTAAATTTACTATCTCAATTAGAGGTAGACTTACTACAGCAATCTTCAAATAGCGAACGGTATAGGTTATTTCGCAACTGCGCGTTAGCAGTACTAAACGTGGGAAGTCACACTGACTCAAGTTCAGAAATTTATAATAAGTATCAAGATTTTGATATCAAGCTAATCGCCAGGGAACGTGGTATTAAGATAGCGTTGGATAACCCGCCAGAAACAGCGTTTGTTGATGGTGAGATTATTTCTGGTATTCATGAACATATATTTTCGGTCATTCGAGACATTCTGTTTATCTGCCAACGCCATCAGGAACAAATTAATACACCCCGTGAGATCACCCATATGGTGTTTGATATGTTACGCAACGCGGATGCGCTTGAAGTCAACAGTGATCCTAATATCATTACCTGTTGGGGTGGTCACTCAATTAATGAAACCGAGTATCAATACACCAAAGAAGTGGGCTATCAGTTAGGACTAAGAGGACTAAACATTTGCACAGGTTGCGGACCCGGTGCTATGAAAGGCCCAATGAAAGGCGCAACCATTGGTCATGCCAAGCAGCGGATCAGCAGCAATCGCTACCTTGGGCTAACAGAGCCAAGTATTATCGCCGCAGAGCCACCCAACCCAATTGTTAATGAATTAGTCATTTTACCTGATATCGAAAAACGGTTAGAAGCATTTGTGCGTACAGCGCACGGTATCATTATTTTCCCCGGAGGCGCTGGCACCGCCGAAGAATTACTTTATTTATTAGGCATTCTGCTACACCCCGAAAATGCGAAGCAGTGCTTGCCTGTAATACTCACGGGTCCAAAAGAATCCGCGGGATATTTTGAGGAAATCTGTGCCTTCATAAAAAGTACATTGGGAGAAGCCGCATTAGAGAAGTTCGAAGTAATCGTTGATAATCCTGAACTTGTTGCGCAAAAGCTCAAAGCTGGTGTCAAAGAGGTTAGGGAGTACCGCAAAGAGCGTGGTGATGCATATTACTTCAATTGGACATTAAAAATAGACAATGAGTTTCAAATGCCTTTTGCGCCAACACACCAAAATATGTCAGCATTAGATTTACATTTGGATCAACCGACACAGCAACTTGCGGCCAACTTACGTCGCGCTTTCTCAGGAATTGTAGCTGGAAACGTCAAAGACGAAGGGATCCAAGCCATCAAACAACATGGACCATATACTCTTTCTGGCGATACATCTCTGATGAAAGACATGGATAAATTATTGCGCGCATTTGTTGAACAAGGAAGAATGAAACTACCAGGCAGCAAATATATTCCCTGTTATCAAATAAAAGCATGAATCAAAAATTAGTACTTATAGATGCGCTGAATTTAATTCGGCGCATCTATGCCGTTGATGAACAACAAAGCCACCGCAGCGAAAAGCAAACCATACTGTCATGTAAGAGCCGTGTCAGTCATGCAACCCGTAAATTGCTCAGTTTGACACAAGCAACACATGCCATTGCAGTATTTGACGGGCAAAAAAGCTGGAGGTATCACTACTATCCCAATTACAAATACAGCCGTAAGCCCATGCCAAGACTGCTCTTTGATAATCTAGACACAATTAGCGAAGCATTTTGCGACCTTGGCGTCACTGTTTATAAACCACAGCAGGATGAAGCAGATGATGTCATCGCAACCCTTGCGTGCAAGGCCAAAGCGGCAGGAGTTCAATCCGTTATTGTGTCTACTGATAAGGGGTTTATGCCGCTGCTCGACGGGAAAATTGAAATTTATGACTACTTTAAGCGCCAATCGCTTTGTGACCAAGACATTATAGATCGCTTTGGTGTGAGCAAACATCAGCTTGTAGACTTTTGGGCACTGAGTGGAGACAAGACTAACGATATTCCAGGTATTGTTGGTATTGGTCAAAAATCGGCGGCTCAATTGGTCAAACAATACCCCGACATTGCAACTGCTCTTAAGGATCCTGATTGTAAAACAGCAATTAAGAACAAACTCACTAACGGTATGGAAGACTATGTTACCAGCAAGCATTTGGTTACGCTTAGGACCGATATATATTTGGGTTTTAACATGAAACAGCTCAGACTCACACGCCATCATGTTGATTAGTCGCAACTTGGGTTGTCGTCTGTTAAGCTTTGCTATACTCTCTGCCCGTTATTCAGTGAGTTGTTTATGATCAAAAAAGTATTGCAGTACATCGTATTGGGCCTTGCGGTTTATGCAGCAATTGTGATGTTGGTTATTAATTTTTATAAAGATGACCCTCAGGCCATGATATGGCAAGACAGGGAGGCATTTAACAATCGCTATATCAATAAACTGAAACCTGACCAAGACATCAGTATAAATGATGTGCTTGAAACCTTGGGCAGCCCCGATCTGACATACGTTAAAAAACAACCTGAGAAAATGCTGCAAATCGTTTATTACAGAACGCAGCTCGTAAAACCTGATGGTATTACCACACAAGATGAATGTACGGGTCTACTATTTGAAGATGGCAAATTAATCCTCTGGGGACCTGCTGCGAGTGTCGCCTACGAGAAGGCTTTGTGAGATGTCTGAGTTTAAGCCCAGCCCAGCACATCTAAAACGCCTTTTTGAGCACACCCATCAGGCGCTTAGACTCTATTACAACAAGCAAAAATGGCCTGCAATTTACCCAACATTAAGCCAACTTGCAGAACGCTTTGTACAAAGCTATCACCATCTGCCGAACGCTTTACATGCTCATTTACAGTTTTATGCCTCTGATCATGGCTATGCCACTAACCTGACCGTTAACCAATGCATTTTAGTGTGTGCTTTTTGTAGCGCTAATGGCTACGACGAAGATTTCACTGAAGAGTTAGTTATAGCAGCGTTAAGCGATCATTTATGCTGCTCTAATGAGACCAATAAAGCAGCCAGAGGTGAAGCACTTAGCGCACAGGAAACCAAGCTGGTTAAGCTCAGGCATCAGTTTGCAATTACCATGTTAGACACCGCGAACGTGCCACAAGGGCAATTACAGCGTATTCTGTCTCGGCTAGACAAATACACCTCCGCTATTACTGGAAACAAGTCTATCCCCTTGTATGACAACACCAGCATTTTAGTCACGCTGGCAAAACGTATTGCTAAGGCCATAACGCCCAGACCAAAAATAAAAACCTTTACTATAGTGCAAGCGCTTAAATCATTATACCTAGGAACATATAATGAATTCGCGCAACTTTCTTTATCGGCACTTGCAAGGCAAATCACCATCTATCCTGGGGGGTCTTTGGTGAACTACAAGGGTCAACAGGCATTAGTGCTATGCGCTACTCATGATGGTTTCTTGTTAGTACTGTTAGATAACAACAATGCTGTAGGGATGATAAAAACCAGCAAACGCTTCATCCCACACTACCGCCCTATATCAACATCTGACCGAAAGTTACTTTTTTCCATTTGGTTTAATGAGCAAATACCAAAGCCGATTCGAACGCATCAAAACCATGATGCAATTTGGCAAGCGATAAGCAACTTAGGTCAGCAACAATTTTTGGAATTTAAAGCGATAGAAAAGACTATCAAGCCATTTTCGCAGATCACCTATGCACTGCAACAGGCAGCTAGGCAGTATAATCGGCAGGGACAAAAAGCCAGCACCGTACGTCATTGTCTAACCATGGTAGGACTTGATACAGCCGGTTTGCTTTGTCAGCGAGTGCTATTGGAAACGCTTATTTCCCAACTTCGCCACCCTTTTGCTGGAGACATATGGCATAAATACAATTATCTCAACAAACTTATCATGACGTTGTTAAGCAACGAGCATTCGGAACAATTCGAGCATTTTTTGAGTCCGTTTACCGCTGCTATATACTTTATCCTCGCCAAACATAGCTGTGCCATCCGCAGGCTCGTCAAAGGTAGCACTGAGGAGCTGAATGACAAGAGTATATCAATCGCCCATCTATTCGGCTTTGACCGATTAGACGAGATACATTTCAGTGAGTTTACCAACAGATACTTTGCTAACTCACCGTCCCATCAGGCATTTTTGGAAACAGAAAAAGCAGAAAAAAGCACTCTTAGCAATACAGCTCGCACTCTGGTTGTAATAAAACTATTGGCAACCTATACACTGGGTGAAACTCAGGCTCTCAGTGCATGGCAAACGCAACTGCTTAATGACGTGCTCAAAGAGTTTCAGTGGCTCTCCTTAGAACAATTTTGTGATGCTTTCATTGCTCACGGCCCCAGCTGCAGTATCGACTAAACTTGCTCTACAACCTCGCCTATTATTTATGCAATAAATAAAACATATAACAAGCATAAATGCTATGTATACCCTATTTGTCATTCCGTACTGGAATATATAGGCATAAATTGTTATAAAACGCGCTTAAATTTTCAAGCGAACACACGCCCTCCCTCTTTGTTTACTAAACTTCTCAGTAGTGCCCAATGGGTGTGGTGTATTATTTATTTTTGATAAAGGAAAAACCAGAATGGCTAAGCAAACCATTACCGTGATTAAAGGTGACGGCATCGGTCCAAGCATCATTGACTCAGCAATTGAGATCCTAAATGCAGCGGGCTGTGACTTCGACTATGAATTCGTAGATGCAGGTCTAGCTGCGTTAGAAAAAACTGGCGAGCTTCTGCCAAAAGAAACTCTAGATGTGATCGAAAAAAACAAGATCACACTTAAAGGTCCTCTAACGACTCCTGTTGGTGAAGGTTTTACCTCTATCAATGTAACGCTGCGTAAACACTTTGGTTTATACGCAAACGTACGCCCAGTTAAATCTTTTGCTGGTACTAAAGCGCGTTATGACGACATTGATATCATCACGGTACGTGAAAACACACAAGGTATGTATTCTGGTCTTGGTCAGGTTGTATCTGATGATGGCAATGAAGCAGAGGCAATGTCAAAAATCACCCGCGAAGGTGCACAGAAGATAGTAACATTCGCCTATGAACTTGCGCGTCGTGAAGGCCGTAAGAAAGTAACAGCGGTTCACAAAGCAAACATTCTAAAATCAACTTCTGGCCTATTCTTGAAAGTGGCTCGTGAAGTAGGTGAGCGTTACCCTGACATTGAGTCAGCAGAGATGATTGTTGATGCAACATGTATGAAGTTGGTTATGACGCCTGAAGAGTTTGACGTAATTGTTACTACAAACTTATTCGGTGACATCTTATCTGACCTTTGTGCAGGCCTTGTTGGTGGCCTTGGCATGGCGCCAGGCGCGAACATCGGTGAAAACGCAGCAATCTTTGAAGCTGTACACGGTAGTGCTCCTGATATCGCAGGTAAAAACCTAGCTAACCCAACGTCTGTTATTCTTGCTTCAATTCAAATGCTTGAGTACTTAGAAATGGGTGAAACAGCTAACCGCATCAGAAGTGCTGTAGCAGACGTGATTAAGTCTGGTGACCGTACGACACGCGATTTAGGTGGCAACCACGGCACAACTGACTTCACACAAGCTGTGATCGAAAGACTATAATATCCAGTCGGGGGGCTGACTTCTTTGGTCCCCTGTATTTGCACCTGTTAATGAGACAGACTTTTGTCTAAATCAATTGACTCCTTCTTGAATAAATAAATCCCACCACCCAAAATACAGCATAATACATTCCGCACAAAGTTTAAAAACCACAATAAATACGCAAAATAATTCACATAACACCAAAAAATGCGTTTTTTATGCACATTTAAAGAACTCCCCTTGACATGGGTTGTAAAACAACATTTAATAACTTGCGTAAATTAACAAATAAAATTAACACCAAAATGAAACGTATTTTATCTAACCTACATGTCCTAGTCCTGGTCTTTATCTTAAGTCCAGCGGGGCCGTGTTGAGCAAATTTACGCTTTAACCCCGCAATTGCGGGGTTTTTTTTTGGAAAATTATCAACAGTGACAGCTAAAAACTGAGGAATGAGGATGAAAACAGAGCAATACAATGGCTCCGAGCTCGTTGTAAAAGCACTCGCAGCACTTAAGGTTGAATATATATTTGGGTACCCTGGTGGCTCAGTTTTGGATTTGTATGACGCACTATTTCAGCAAAGCGACATTGAGCATATTTTAGTACGCCACGAACAAGCCGCTACTCATATGGCAGATGGCTATGCCAGAGCAACAGGCAAAGTGGGTGTAGTATTAGCAACTTCGGGGCCCGGTGCCACAAACTGCGTAACAGGTATTGCTACTGCCTACATGGATTCAATCCCTATGGTAGTGTTATCAGGTCAAGTTCCCTCGAACCTGATCGGTGACGATGCGTTCCAAGAAACAGATATTGTTGGGTGTTCAAGGCCTATCGTTAAGCACAGTTTCAATTGTCGTGACGCCGAGCAGATCCCGAACGTGTTAGCAAAGGCATTTTATCTGGCCAGTACTGGTCGTCCAGGCCCCGTTGTTGTAGAACTCCCTAAAGACATTCTAAATCCATTACAGAAGTTTAACTATTTGATGCCACAAAGCATCGAAATGCGTACCTATAACCCAAGCGTTAAAGGTCATTCCAAACAAATCAAAAAGGCCGTTGAGGCGATTTTAGGCGCTAAGCGGTTAGTAATCTACTCAGGTGGTGGTATCGTATTATCTAATACCTCTGCGCAGCTGACAGAACTTGTAGAAACACTTAACGCACCTATTACCAACACCTTAATGGGATTAGGGGGAATTAGCGGTACCCATCCAAACTTCATTGGTATGCTTGGTATGCACGGTAGCCTAGAGGCAAACAAAGCTATGGCCAATGCTGATGTGATTCTGGCGCTTGGTGCACGCTTTGATGACCGAGTTACAAATAATGTTAAGAAGTTCTGTCCAGAAGCAACGATAGTCCATGTAGACGTTGACCCTACGTCTATATCTAAAACTATCAAGGCTCATATCCCAGTGGTTGGCTGTCTTGCATCAGTATTAGAGCAATTGCAAGCGGCCATCGACAAAAGCCCTAGTCGTATCGATCGCAGTGCTCAGGAAGAATGGTGGCAGCAAATTACACAGTGGCGAGAACAAAAATGTTTGTCGTACGACTTGGGCGTAGATGTTATCAAACCGCAAACCGTTATTGAGAAGGTTTATCAGATCACTCAAGGTGATGCATATATCAGCTCAGACGTAGGTCAACATCAAATGTTTGCCGCTCAGTATTATCCGTTCAAAAACCCTCGACAATGGATCAATTCTGGTGGCCTTGGCACTATGGGGTTTGGCCTGCCTGCGGCTATGGGAGTTAAACTCGCTTTTCCTGAACAACATGTAGTCTGTGTTACAGGCGACGGTTCTATTCAGATGAATATCCAAGAGCTCTCTACCTGCTTGCAATATGGGTTGGCGGTAAAAATTGTCTCTTTGAATAACCGCTCTTTGGGCATGGTAAGACAATGGCAAGATATGATGTATGGCGGCAGGCACTCTAGTTCATACATGGAATCATTACCTGACTTTGTTGCTCTGGCGCAAAGTTATGGCCACATTGGGATCCGCGTTGATCATCCAAGTGAACTAGATGACGCGTTAGAAAAAGCGTTTGCTATCACAGATAGACTGGTGTTTTTAGATATTCGTGTTGACGAAAAGGAACACGTATATCCGATGCAAATCAAACTAGGTGCCGTTGATGATATGTGGCTTAAAAAAGGAGTAAAAGCATAATGCGTAGAATACTGAGTATCTTATTGGAAAACGAACCTGGTTCTTTGTCACGCATCGTGGGCCTCTTTTCCCAGCGGGCCTATAACATCGACAGCTTAACAGTTGGCACCACGGCAGATCATACACTGTCGCGGATCACCATCACCACGCATGGTGACGACAGAGTTGTGGAACAAATTACCAAACAAGTTAACAAGCTCGTGGATGTGCTTAAGATTATTGACTTAACCGAAGTGCCGCATATTGAGCGCGAACTCTTGCTCGTGAAAGTATTTGCCAAAGATGAAGCCACAAGAGCTGCGGTTACACGCATCGCTGATGTCTATCAAGGCTCAATCATAGATATGGGTAAGCAAAGCTATACGTTACAGTTATTGAGCAATGCAGAGCGATTAGAGTCGTTTTTAGACATGCTGCGTCACGAAAGCGACATCATCGAATTGGTTCGTTCAGGAGCTGTTGGCATAGGACGTGGTGATAAAGCGCTAAAAGGCTGATAGTTTAGCAAAAACAAAGGGACCAATCGGTCCCTTTGTCATATCAACTTGTAACCTTATTAAGGGTTAACTTGGTCTTTCAGTCCTTTACCCGCTTTGAAGCTTGGAATATTTGCCGCTGCGATTTGGATTTCAGCACCTGTTTGTGGGTTACGGCCAGTACGTGCCGCACGCTCTTTCACTGAGAATGTACCAAAACCAACCAGTGCAACTGAATCACCTTCTTTTAAAGAATTGGTAACGGCACCAGTAAATGCTTCCAGCGCACGCGCCGCTGCTGCTTTAGAAATTTCAGCGTCTGCTGCCATCTTTTCAACTAGTTGAGCTTTATTCATTATTAGATTCCTATTCATTGAACATTTTGCCTAAGCAAAACCTATGTTTATGCATTTTAGCCAGATGTGCAACCATTTCCTGAAAAATTTAACTAAAATTTGTTAAAAGCCAGTAATGGCGCGCTTTCATAGCGCATTCCGCACTAATCTTACTAAACTTTTACAAACTAGCAAGCGCAATCAAAATACGCAATACCTTATGAGTGATAAATTAACTTTTCGCAAATAACCAATCATAAATGATGATCATAATTAAGGTACAAACGAGCCAAAGTACACCAAATGTCGGGTAAAATTGCTCGACTGGAACACCTATCTTAAACACGCCAAAATTACCCGCGAAAATATAACTTAAAGGCGCAAATACACCTAACACCACCGCACCAAGCCTTCTGGGCAGGGTTAAAATAGCCCTTAGTGAGCTGTCAAATGTTAAAATCAAACCACCCCAAAGAACCACGAGCCATAACGGTAACGTTTGTTGGGGATGAACAATTAATCCCATACCAATTGCTGATGTTTCCAAAATGATTGCCAAAGGCAAACAGCTCAGCAACAGATAAAGCTGCTTAACCTTGTTTGAGAGCGTCAACAGCAGCAATAAGCATAGAAACAACATAAGCCATAGCGCTTGCCCTTGATAGAACAAGGCACAGAACCAACACGCCTGAAAAAGCGCAAAGTTAGTAATTAAGCGTGGTACAGCACTGTGACGATACATAATTTGGCTTCCTCGCAACAAGATGCACCGTACTCGTTGCACGTTGTTTGAATGCACCTTCACAATAGCAAAGGTAGAACTCCCAGAGGCGATAAAAACGCTGGTCAAATTTACTGTGATCTAGTGTTGGCCATGACTGTTTAAAGCGGCGATACCAATCATGCAAAGTTCTCGCATAGTGTAAGCCAATGTCGCTGATGCTATGCACTACCATATTGGTATTGTTACACAATTGTTTATTCAATTCGGTTATAGAGGGTAAACAACCACCGGGAAAAATATATTGCTGAATAAAGTCGGACTTTTTCAAGTAATGTGGGTACCTCTGACAGGCTATTGTGATAGCTTGGATAAGCATCGCGCCGTTGTCTTTAAGTAGGGCGTCACACTTTGCAAAAAAACCAGCCAGATACTCATGCCCTACCGCTTCAATCATTTCGATAGAGACTAATTTATCAAAACGCCCCTGTAACTCTCGATAGTCCTGCTTGAGCAATGTAATTCTACTTTCTAACCCTAACTCTTTGATTTTCTCACTTACGTAAGTAAATTGTTCTTCAGAAATAGTGGTAGTCGTAACATGACAGCCATATTTTTGTGCTGCGAAGATTGCAAAAGCGCCCCACCCAGTGCCTATCTCAATTACTTGTTCACCCGGTTTTAGGTCGAGCTGCGTACATATGGTTTCTAATTTGTGCTGTTGTGCCTGCTCTAAGGTGCTTGTTTTATTTGGATAGATAGCGCTTGAATAAAGCATTTCTTCACTTAAAAATGAACTGTACAACTCATTACCTAAGTCGTAATGTGCAGCGATGTTCTTTTTCGAACCTTGCTTTGAGTTTTTGTTACGCAGATGGCGCAAGTTGTTTGCAAAGCCAGTGATAAATGCAAATTTTTTCTCAAAGGCATCAAGCTGAGACTGATTCAGAGCAAATATTTCTATGAGAGTGGTCAAATTAGAACAGCGCCAGTAGCCTTCAATGTAAGCCTCTGCAGCACCAACACTGCCTCCCAAAGCAAACAGTTTGAACATAGCTGGGTCAACAATGGTGACAGTGCATTGGTATTCGCTACCTGTTTCTCCAAACTCATAAACCTGCTCCCCCATTATCACTTTTAAATGACCTGTTTGAATGCTTTCAAATGCAGAAAAAACCAGTCTACGATAGAGTTTCTCTATCCAGGAAAGGGAAATGTGTCTTTGAATTACTGTGGTATTTTCCATTTTAACGTCCCGGGTGCCCCACAAAGGGCACTTTTTTTAGAAACAACTTTAAAGCTTGCCAATAAATACTTTTGAAAATTGACAAAGTCATCACAGGAAAACGCTTTAACAAGGCAGTTATATTTTTTTGAACCAATGCCTGCTTTTTAAGTCGCAAGGTCGCCTCAAAAAGTAACTGTTGCTCATGTTTGTTTTCGATATGGATCAAGGCCTTATCATTTTGGATTTTTACATTCCAATGATAGTTCATGTTTAAATCCATAAATGGTGATACGTGAAAAGCTTTTTTAAAGTTCACTTTTTGGTTTAATTTCACCACATAACAATGCCGTTCATTCCACGGCGTGTTGCTTACCTCGGCCAACATGTGGGTAAACTCGCCTTGGCTGTCTAAGAAGAAGAAAAAATTCACTGGGCTAAAATACACACCAAAACAACGTAACTGACAAAGCAGCATTACTTTGTCGCTACAGCCACCTTCTCCAAGCATTTTACTGGCTTGTAAGGCTCGCTCCTTTAGCGGCCCCGTGTAGTGGGTCAAATAGTCATCTTGATTGAACTTTAATAGCTTCACACCCGAAGTGCCTAACAATGGGTGGATATCGTTTAATTGTTCAATTTCATCTAAGTCTATCCATGCCATATAGAGTGGATAAATAAATTGATGTTCTATCGGTGTATGCCTTTTGTGCCTGATGTCACCTACAAACAGGCCACTATTTAAACTTTGCTTCAAAACTCAACACCCAGTTGCCTAGCAACATCAACGGCGCTGCGTACACCGTCTTCATGAAAACCATTAAACCAATAAGCACCACAAAAATAGCTGTGGCGTTTGCCGTCAATCTGTGGCTTACGTTTTTGAGCTGCAATACTTTTTCGGTTAAACACGGGATGATGATAGGTAAAACGCCTCAGTATCTTCATCTCGTCAATCCCTTGGTCATAATTTAGGGTGACACAAAACGGTTTAGGACTACTTATTCCTTGCAAAATATTCATTTGATAGGTGACCACTGCAGCTTTATCTGTTTGCTTATCCAACAAGTAATTCCAGCTGGCCCATGCGGCTTTTCTCTCTGGGAGCAAACTGTCATCTGTATGCAGCACTACCGAGTTTTCAGTGTAGGGGATCGCACCTAATACTGATAACTCATCTTCACTGGCATCTGCCAATAAAGCTAAGGCCTGATCAGAGTGACATGCAAAAACCACTTTATCGAACCGCTGAGTCTCTCCGCTGTGCATTTGTATTTCGACGCCTGTTTCATCTCGTGTTACAGCGCTGATATTGGCTTGAAGGTGAATTTTGTCTCTAAACGCAGCCACCAACGGTGCGATATATTCCCGAGAGCCGCCCGGAATAACGTACCATTGCGGACGATTGGTAATGTCCAATAAACCGTGGTTATAGAAAAACTTAACGAAGAATTCCACTTCAAACTGAGCCATTTCTTTGATGCTGGTTGACCAAATAGCTGCGCCCATTGGCAAGATATAATGAAGTTGAAAGAATTCGTTAAAGCCATAAAGTTGCAACAACTCACCCAAGGTAGTGTAACGACTGTAGTCTTCGTTTTGGTGAATGCGCTTGCAAAGTTTGTTGAATCTGACGATGTCATAAAGCAAGCGCCAGAATTTAGGCCGAAGCACGTTGCGTTTTTGCGCAAACAAAGTAGAAAACGTATGACCATTGTATTCAAAGCCTGTTTGCGTGTTACGTACGCTAAAACTCATTTGCGTTGCTTGACGCTCAACATTCAATTGCGCAAGTAGCTTTTCAAAGTTTGGATAAGTTCTGTCATTAAAAACGATAAACCCCGTATCAACAGCGTAACTTTTACCGTCAAGCTCTACATCGACAGTGGCTGTATGCCCTCCAATGTAGTCATTTTTTTCAAATACGGTTACATCGTATTGCTTATTAAGCAAATAGGCTGTTGTCATACCTGAAATACCAGAGCCAATCACAGCAATTTTTTTCAACGTTTTATTCCTTTTGATAAAAACAGCCATACGTTTACAGGTAACAGCTGTAACAATTTGAGTATCAAGGTAAACCTTTTCGGGAAATGAATGTCTTTACGCCTTTTAGCAATGCCCTTTGTTATCGCTTTAGTTGCCTGCTCAACAGACACAGCCATGGGCATAGGGAAATCGTTTTTTGCGGTCAGTGGAGTTTTAACAAAACCAGGATGCACCACACTGACGTCTATATCTTGCAAATCAACTGCCAGCGACTGTGCTAAGTAACTTGCCCCCGCCTTAGAAGCGCCGTAAGCCTGTGCTCGTGGAAGCGGTAAAAACGCCGCGCTAGAACTAACAATCACTAGCTGCCCACTCGCTTTAACTTTAGGGAGCAGCGTTTCTAAGCAGTAGCCAAGTGACAATAGGTTCGCCTCAATCACCCGTTTGAATAATGCCCCATCAAAATGTTTAGCATCATCTATATATTCACAATTACCCGCATTGAGAATTAATATGTCTAAGGTTTCAATATGTTGGCACGCGGATGCGATAGATGCAGGTTCTGTGACATCTAGTTTGAGCGCTATCGTATTATCTTTTCGCGCCAAATCCTCTAGTGCCTTGTCATTGCGACCACATGCGTATACAAAGCACTGTTGGGCATAATGCTCGGCTAGACCTCGGCCTATACCTGATGTCGCACCGGTAATAAGTACCCTTTTCATGAGTTTGCAACCCGTTTGTCTATGAGTTTAATCATGTGTTTCAAAACAGGAATGTGCCGATATAGCATCGCTGCTGCATCGAAATAATCGTGATGATAAATCACTTTATTATCACTAAAGCGCAAATGACTATGACCCTTAACCCAAACGTCTTTCCCTTGGTTCAAATGCTTATGTGTAAAGCGCATATCCCAATACACAAATGCGTTATCGTTTACATCAAAGGTATCCAATATTTGAAATTCGATAGAACTTACATTGGCGTACATAGCCGCAAAATAATCTTCAAGTTTATCCAAGCCCTGTAGCGCATGTAGAGGGTCTGTAAAATGAACTTGTGGGTGATATACCTGCTTCAACACTGACAAATTATCTTTACCAAGTTGCTGGTACATATCAATAAAACGCTCAGTTAAAGTGTGCATGTTTAAACCTTAAATGCTGCCAAAGCCCTCGCTCTGGCTTCCTTATGATCAACAATGGGGGCCACATAATCAGAGCTTTGCTTGAGTGCCAAGTAATCGTGTGGAAAATGAATATGTTTATCTGGTACTTCATTAAGCTCTGGCACATATTTACGGATGAAGTCCCCTTGGGGATCAAACTTTTCGCTCTGAGCTATTGGGTTAAATATTCTAAAATATGGCTGCGCATCACATCCTGTGCTTGCTGCCCATTGCCACCCTCCATTGTTACTGGCCAAGTCCCCATCAATTAAGTTTTGCATAAAGTACTTTTCACCACGACGCCAATCAATTAACAGGTGTTTGGTAAGAAAGCTCGCCACTATCATACGTAATCGATTGTGCATCCATCCTGTTTGGTTTAGCTGGCGCATGGCCGCATCCACTATCGGATAGCCCGTCCTTCCCTCGCACCAGGCCGAAAACTGCTGTTCATCCTGACGCCAAACAACCGCATCATACTTTTCATTAAAGTTTCTGTGGCGACACAGCTGCTCAAAACTAATGATAAGATGCCGATAAAACTCTCTCCAAATCAACTCATTCACCCAGCAAAACTCTGAACTACTGGTGGTATGTAAAATGTCTGGGTAGTAAAGCTGTAACTGTGCTAACAGTTGTTTCACGCTGATAATGCCAAGCGCCAGATAAGGACTCAACCCAGACGTACCTTTTACACTGGGAATATCCCTTTGTGCTTGATACTTGCCACATTTATACTCGATGAAATGATTAGCTATTTGCGCAATATTCTCATCATCTACTGGCCACTTACTCGAACTACCATAGCTTGTTAGGCACTTAGCTACTTGCCAGGTGGTGTAATTGGCACTTTTCTCTTTCGGCCAGCTGGGTATATAAAAGTGCGTTTGTTCATATTGCTTTAACCACGCTTTTTTGAATGGCGTAAAAACCTTGAACATTTCGCCACTTTTGGTTTTAACACTATGTGGCGGTGCAACTAAGTCACCATCATAGAGCTTTAATTCAAGTCCTTGAGTTTGGCATAGTCTATCTCGCTCACGTTCATTCACTTCGTATTCCGTGTTGGCGTAGACTAAATTTGTGCTTCGCTCATCACAAAAATCTTTTAGTGCTTTTGGTATCTCAGCAAAAGTATCAACTTCTACAATGTGTAACGTAATAGCATGCTGCGCCAACGCTTCTCCCAACCATGCTACTCTACGCTTGAGCAAATCAATTTGAATGGGTGCTACATCGTGCTCGCGCCATTGCTTTTCGCAGACAAAAAAAAGTGCCTCGCTGGCACCATTTTCAACCGCAGCTATCAGTGCTTCATTGGCAAAATAGCGAAGGTCTCGTCGAAACCAAAATATCGGAGTCATTAAATTCCAAACCTCAACTTAAGTTCATTTGGGTAAGGGTCAAAATACACTTGCTGTGCTAGGTATTCATTTGGATGTACTTTAAGGTGATGCTTTAGTAATGTAAGTGGTACATACAAAGGCACCAGTCCCTTACGGTATTCATCGATTGCGCTACATAACTCCTGCTTTTCAATCTTCGAAAGGTCGTTTTTAAAGTATCCCTGCAAATGAGTCAGCGTATTTGTTTGATTCTTCCTAGATGCAGGACTAGACAGCGCATTCATTAAACCCGAAATATAATTGTCTTTTACCTGTTCGATTGGCTCAGCCGCAGCGTGTGCCAAATATCTACCAAGTGCTCTGTATGACTCATAGTTGTGACTCATCACCAAATATTTGTGCTTAGCATGAAATTGTGTCAGCTCATGTAGACCTACAGGAGAAGCAACCAGCTCTTGCCAGCTTTTGAACACATAGACACGCATCACAAAGTTTTCACGCAAATGTGGATCGTTCAAACGGCCATTTTCCTCACATGGCAACAAAGGGTTGTGGGTCATAATCTGTTTTGCAAAAAAGCCTATGCCTTCCGAGGTGTTACCAGTGCCTGCTTCGTTGTATATTTTCACCCGCTCCATGCCACAACTTGGGCTTTTGGCGCAAAACACAAACCCTGATAAACTTTTTGCCTGCTCAGTGGCGACTCGCTTACCATATTCCGTCAGTTGCTCCCCTACGTCACCACTGCCATCAGGTCCACAGACTTTAATCGTATCTCCAACTTTCACCTGCCTAATCGTTGGTCTTGGAATAGGCAAGCCAACAGCTACCTCTGGGCAAAACTTTACGTACTCAACGTGATGAACCAATTCATCCATACAGAAATTTGAGCGTTTATGGCCCGTATCAAACCTAACCTTTTCACCTGCTAAGCAGGCACTAATACCTATCTTTATTGATGATGTTATTTGCATTGCTACCTTGCCTAGTAAATTAGATTACCAATTGGATTCAGAAGTTTGCTTAGCCCTTTATTGAAATGCAGAGCACTATTTACCACAGTAAAGCACAAGCAACCCGATTCTGTTGCAGGAGAGTGATGATGACGGCCATCGAGCCAAATAAAATCCCCTGGTACATAAGCGCCACTTTCATCTGAAAATTCGCCATCTAACAATAGCGTAAGTTCAAAACCAGTATGGGTATGGTGAGGGATCTCGCCACCAGCAGCGATTTGTAGCAAGCTTGCACGTAATTCCCCATCATCCACTTGTAAGCGAGCGCGAGCAAGTTTGCCCAGCTGCACAAAGCTGCTAAGTTGTGAGTTAGCAATAGCGCGCGGCAACTCAATTGTCTTATTTTGATAATTGAGTGTTTGTGGTGCGTTGCCTTTGGGCATGTCTATGTCATCATTGGCGGTGATCTGCTCAAAAAGATTGGCAAACTCGTCTTGTGCCATATCATCCTCAAAGTCTGTAAATAGCGCTTCGGCGTTCGATTGTTCAAGGTTTTGCACCTTGATGCGACAACACTCACACAACTCTAAATGTGCAGCAACAGCAATGCTCAGTGTCGCTGGAAGCGCGCCTTGACTGAATTGAATTAATAACTGCTCAGTTGGATGATGTTTAATCATTGCTATCTCCTATTTCTGCTCGGAGCTTTTGTAATGCGAGTCTTAATCTAGACTTGACCGTTCCAACTGGAATACTCAAATGCTCTGCTAACTGCTCTTGGGACATTTCTTGAAAGTACACTCCTTTTACCACCTCTTGTTGAGCAAGTGGCAATTTACTAATGTAGTCTTGGATTTGTTTGCTCTGCAGGTGATCTTGAAAGTCAGGGTCTGCCATCTGCTCTTCTTGAAGCAACGGCCAAATATCTTCGCTTATATGTTCTTCTTTATTACTTTTCATTTTTCTAAGCGCATCAAAAGAGGCGTTACGCATAACAGTGTAAACCCAAGTTGTGGCTGCTCCCCGATCTGGGTGATATAAATGCGCTTTTCGCCACACTGAAGTCAAAGTTTCTTGAACAAGTTCCATTGCCAACGCCTCGTTGCCAAATTGTTTAACTCCAAAGCGCTTTATTTTTGGCGCAAAATACTCAAACAACTGGGCAAATGCGCGCTTGTCTCTGTGCTGTGCGACTTTACACAATGCGTCCGTTAACGCTTGTGTTGGTGCTTGTTCCATGTTGGTTTTGTTTCCCGCAACTGCGCGTGAATCGCATCGAAGTGCATGGTCGACCATAGCTAGGTTCTCTTCATACTATCTATAGATGAATTCTACGAAGGTGTGCACGTGATGGATCACTCTGATTGATATAAAACAGTATGGAGGAAATCAACCACTTGTTCAAAGTTTCCATTCGCACGAAGCTTATGTTTTTCAGCAATATTTATGGGCAGTAGCTCCAACCAGCGACTGGCGACCCAAAGCGGATCATGAAAATGTTTCTCTCTATATAATTGGTCTAAATGGGGGTGCTGGGTAAACAGCTCAGCAAGCATCTCACTCATATCACTGATGAAGTGAGTTGCTTTTATCTCATTACGATCCCAAACATACTCGTCAAGCACAGTAACATCCGCATGACTTAATTTTTGTTCGTCTTGAAAGGGCGCTGACAGGCGCACACGATGTTTAGCATAAACGTCAATTAAAAGCTGACCATCCTGATCCTGAGAGAAATCAATAATATCAACAAGCACACCTTCGTTTGGTACGTTAAGCACAGCCTGCTCAACATACTCACACAAAACAAAGCCTTGTGTGTTTTTTAGCGCTTCACCTACCATGCTAAGATATCTTGGTTCAAAAATCCTGAGCCGGGTATACCCGCCCGGTAGTAAAAATATTGGCAAAGGGAAAATGGCTCGTTTCATAATTACCCAGTTATGCGTTAAAACATGTATTAGGGTACGCAGCGCTTTGAAATTACGATCAGCTGTTTTCTAACCATTGGTATTTTTTCATGCTGACTTTATTGTTCTTAAAGAATACACCTTCTGATTCAAGTAACCGACGCTGTTGAAAATGCTTTTCAGATTCCTCGGGAAACGAAATCTTTCCTTGGCTATTGATAACTCGATGCCAAGGTAGTGAACTTTGCTCGGGTAAGTTTTTTAGCAAACGGCCCACAGCCCTTGATTGATTGGCAAAGCCAGCCAACTTTGCCAATTGTCCATAGGCGGCAACCTGACCTGCTGGTATCGAACCAATTAAGGTGTACACGCGCTCTTTAAATGCATCATCAATATTACTGCTTGACATATTGTTTTCCTATCGCTTTAAATCTTTGCCAAATTGCTCTGGCCACAGGTCCGTGGTGTCTCGCTAACTTTCTAAAAGCATGAATCTTTGCGGTAAAGGTACTTTGTCTATCACTCACCGCTATCTGTTGTAACAGGCCACTGTCCAGCTCTGACCGACAGTGGCTTAGACTTATCATCGCAAACCCTGTACCAGTTAGCAAAAATGACTTGATTGATGCAATATCATCCAGCTTCATCATGCCCGCACCTTTGGCATATGAGAGCCTATCGCTATCAAAGTTAAAGCCGCTTTCAAACATTGCCAGACAAGGGTACTGCGCCAATTCTTCGTAACTTACACTCGGCGGTATCAAACCTGTTTTAGCAACCAATCCTAGGCGAATTTCACCTATTTCAATCGACTCCAAGTCACCCGTAGCATGAAACAAATCAAACCATGGTCCAATACCGATGTCAGCAACACCACTATTTACCTGTTCAAGCGCGACAAATCGCTTACCACTTGTAATCGCCATTTCGGTATGCGGGAATTGTTTAAATGTATCTCCGATAGCCGTGTTGTATTGATTCTGATAACACAGTGGCTCATAACAAATATTAAACTTGGCTTCATTTCCGGCTGAAAACTCGTTCGCTAACGTTTGTAAATCATCTCTCAAAACTAACAGCTTTGATGATTCTTCACAGAACCTTTTACCTTTTTCAGTTAAAGTCACGCGATAGCTACTTCTATTAATGAGTGTAAAACCGAGTTGTTCTTCTAGTCTTTTTAATGCTTGTGTCACGGCTGGCTGCGTTTTAAACAACTGTTGAGCAGCTTCACTTAGGCTGGCCGTTTTACCGACCACATGCAATATTTCTAGGTCTGAAATCTTCATAAACAAATTTTATATAGATTCTAATTTTATATAATTTTTATTTTATATGGATTTTATATACTCTGCACCCCAAGTTTGCTTATAAATCGGTTAGATGGAGTTATTACATGTACAGAATCACCGCCTTTGCAACAGCACTGCTTTTGCTCTTCGGCTGCCAAGACCATGACGTGGCAACTGATAAAGATGCGCCTATTCGTCCGGTAAAATTAATTACCGTGACCAATAACACCCAAGGAGATGTAAGAAGTTTTCCCGCTGAGGTTGTCGCTAATCAAGGTTCTTATTTGGCATTTCGAGTCAACGGTGAATTGATGGAATTTCCTGTACTGGCGGGTCAGCAAGTCGTAAAAGGTCAGTTGCTTGCCAAGCTTGACCCCGAGGATTTTTTACTGCAACTAGAACAACGCAAGGCACAGTACGAACTTGCTTCATCACAGTTGTCTCGAATTGAATCGCTTTATAAAAAGTCCATAGCTAGCAAATCTGAATATGATCAAGCGCTTGCCAATAAGCAAGTGGCAGAGTCTGCACTTAAAATTGCGCAAACGAATTTGCAAAACAGTGAATTACGCGCACCATTTAGCGGCACCATAGCGAAAGTCTTCGTCAAAAACTATGAGAACGTCGTAGCCAAGCAGAATATATTAAGATTGGAAACCCGCGATATGATGGATGTGGTGATCCAAGTACCGGAAAAGCTCGTTGCCCGCGTTGATAAAGACCTAGATTACCATCCAAGTGTTGTATTTGATGGCTATCCTGATAAGTCATATAAGCTAACCATTAAAGAATGGGATACTCAGGCCGACCCGGCCACATTGAGCTACAAAGTGGTGTTCACGTTACCTATCCCTGACGACTTCAACCTGCTAGCAGGTATGACCGGTCACGTGTACATCGACCGCAGTAAAATTACGCAAATGACTTCTCATCAAATCACTGTCCCCGTATCTGCGGTCTTCTCTGATCAAACAAAACCACTTAACAACGATTCATATGTATGGCTTTACGATGAGGCAACCCAAACCGTCAGTAAACAAGCTGTGAAAGTCGGTAAAATGCGTGAGCAAAGCATTGAAATTACCGAAGGCCTTTCTGGTGGTGAAATTATTGTTGCAGCAGGTGTTCATCACCTTCATGAAGCACTAAAAGTGCGTCCATGGACTAAGGAGCGAGGGCTGTAACTATGAGTCTGGCAAAATGGTCTATTGAAAATAAAGTGATCAGCTGGATGTTTGCTCTGCTGCTACTTCTTGCTGGAACTGTTTCATATTTTGGCTTAGGACAGCTTGAAGATCCTGAGTTTACCTTAAAAAAAGCGATGGTCGTCACCCTCTACCCTGGCGCCTCCCCGCAGCAGGTTGAAGAGGAAGTAACTTTTGTTATTGAAAATGCAATACAACAACTCCCTTATGTGGACTATGTAACTTCGATTTCATCAGCTGGGAAGTCACAAATCACCGTTGAAATGAAGAGCTCTTATCGTAAAGAGGACCTCAGACAGATCTGGGATGAACTTAGACGAAAAATAACCGATCTTAAACCAAACCTACCGCCTGGTGTTTATTCACCCAAAGTGATAGACGACTTCGCAGATGTTTATGGGGTGATGTATGCGGTTACGGGTCAAGGATACTCTTACGACGAACTAAAAGATTATGTAGATTACCTTAAACGCGAACTAGTACTAGTCGATGGTGTGAGTAAAGTAACTGTTGCAGGTGAACAGCAAGCACAAGTTATTGTGGAGATCTCTACGCAAAAACTATCACAGCTTGGCATTGCCCCCTCATACATTTTTAACCTATTACAGTCACAAAATAGCGTTTCAAACGCGGGGAAAATACGCGTTGGTGATGAGTCTATCCGTTTGCACCCTACTGGTGAGTTTCAAGATGTCACAGAGCTTGAACATTTACTGATCTCTAAACCCGGTGCAAAAGAGCTTATTTATTTAGGTGATGTGGCTCGCGTCAGCAGAGAATATGCCGAGATCCCCTCGCATATCACTCGCTTCAACGAACAAAGAGCTTTGTTAGTGGGCGTTTCATTCAGCTCTGGCGTGAACGTGGTTGATGTCGGTAAAGCTATCAACAAACATTTGGCGTCACTTGAGTATCAGCGTCCACATGGCATTGAAATAAACACGGTTTATCATCAGCCGAATGAAGTTGAAAAATCGGTAGATGGCTTTATCGTGAGTCTGCTTGAGGCGGTCGCTATTGTTATCGTGGTTTTGCTGATTTTCATGGGTGTTAAAAGCGGTATACTGATAGGTGCGGTGCTATTACTGACCGTGCTGGGTACGTTCATATTTATGAAGATATTTGCAATTGATTTGCAAAGGATCTCGCTTGGCGCGTTAATTATAGCGCTAGGTATGTTGGTCGATAACGCCATCGTTGTAACCGAAGGCATACTCATCAATTTAAAGCGTGGTCAAAGCAAACTACAAGCCGCTGTGAATATTGTTGAGCAGACTAAATGGCCACTGTTAGGTGCAACCGTTATCGGTATCACTGCGTTTGCTCCGATTGGTTTAAGTAGTGATGCCAGTGGTGAGTTTGCAGGTTCACTCTTTTGGGTATTACTGATCTCACTCTTACTAAGCTGGATCACCGCAATTACACTCACACCATTTTTTGCTGATTTGCTGTTCAAAACATCTCAGCAAAACGGTTCTGATGGCTCTGATGACGACCCTTATAAAGGCGTTATTTTTACCGTGTATAAAGCCTTACTATCGTATTCACTCAGACACAGAGCCATAACGATCGGGTTTATGGTACTGCTGCTTGGTGTTGCGTTAGTTGGCTTTAAACAAGTTAAACAATCGTTCTTCCCCGCATCAAACACGCCCATGTTTTATGTAGATTACTGGCATTATCAAGGTGCAGATATTAGAAGCACCGCTGATAATCTCGCTGCAATAGAAACCTTTTTAAAACAAGACCCACTTGTTACAGAGGTCACTGCCACGATAGGTCAAGGTGCGCCGAGGTTTATGCTCACCTATGCGCCTGAAAAGCAATATGCGGCATACGGGCAACTTATCGTCAGGGTGCAAGATAGAGAAGCGGTAACAACCATGATAGCCAAACTTAGAGAGTACGAGGCCAATAGCGCTATCTCGGGGGAGCTAAAAATAAAACGCATGGAAATAGGCCCATCAACCGATGCCAAAATTGAAGCGCGTTTTTCAGGCCCCGATCCGGTCGTACTCAGGCAGCTCGCTGCGCAGGCTAAAGCCGTGCTCGCGAAGGATGAAGGCGCATTTAACATCAAGGATAATTGGCGACAACGCACCAAAGTATTGAGACCTGAATTTAACGAGCAAAAAGCACGTCGTTTGGGGATCAGTAAAACAGATTTGGACCAATTGCTGCTAACCAGTATCAGTGGCAGTAAGGTTGGCCTTTATCGAGATGGAACACAGCTACTGCCTATTATCGCGCGTTCCACTGAAGAAGAGCGTAAGAATGTCGAGAACCTCAGCGATCTGCAAATATTCAGCCCTGTACTTGGCCTTTATGTGCCAATAACGCAAGTGGTCGACGAGTTCAATGTGATGTGGGAAGATCCTCTAATCATGCGCCGTGACCGTAAACGTACTATCACTGTAATGGCGGATCATAATGTGATTGGCGATGAAACACCTGCGAAGCTTTTTGCGCGCATACGCAGTGACATTGAAGCCATTGCATTACCCCATGGCTATGAAATGCAATGGGGCGGTGAGTTTGAGTCATCTTCAAAGGCTCAAAAAGCCATCTTTGGTTCACTCCCCGTCGGCTACCTTGCTATGTTTATGATCACCGTTTTGCTGTTTAACTCTGTGAAAAAACCTTTGGTTATTTGGTCTACTGTACCGTTGGCTGTAATTGGTGTTACGGCTGGCTTGGTATTATTAAATGCGCCGTTTAGCTTTATGGCACTGCTTGGACTATTAAGTTTATCGGGTATGCTTATCAAAAATGGTATTGTGCTGATGGATCAGATCAATTTAGAGCTAGAACAAGGCAAAGCCCCTTACCAAGCGGTATTTGATTCCGGTGTTAGCCGCGTCAGGCCCGTTTCAATGGCAGCTATCACCACTATTTTAGGTATGATCCCTCTACTATTTGATGTGTTTTTTCAGTCGATGGCGGTAACCATTATGTTTGGATTGGGCTTTGCGACAATTCTAACGCTTATTGTTCTACCCGTTATGTATTGTCTGGTATTTGGTATTAAACAGCCTAAGAACTAACTTATAGAGGCCCGCAAGGGCCTTTTAAACTCATGGTTTCACTCAATGTAATCCCCCTTTACATCCAAGTAAAATAACGTTCAAGCATAGTGATTAGCATTTTTTACACTTTCAAAGTCATTAAACCTTACGCCGTGTTGCTTTAAGATTGGCAAAATTTTCGGACTCAACCACTGACGAACATAAAACGGCTGATTTGGCACAAAATGATGGATAGTGTGTGTTGCACCAAAGTTGAAACAAAATAGCTGTAACGGCAAGGCAAGCTTGTGATTAATCACATGTGTTTGCTCAAGTAAGTTATTAACACCGCCATAATAGTGCATGGACGACGTTATCAGGTTTAAGCTAATAGACCTGACAACATTCGGTAATATCAATATCACCATGAGCAAGTTTACCCAGCTCATATACTCAAGCAGCCACAATGGATAACTATACCCGCCACCGCTTAGCAAATTAAATCCATGGTAAAGGAGCGCACTATACAATACGATAAAGTAGCCCGTGGTTAGGGGAAAACCTGCATTAAATACGGTGAAAAAGCGAAAGTCGCTAATATCTCGAGCCAGTGCTTTACGAAAAATGATAAGCCCCAACAACCCATCAGCTATCACAATTAGCCTCAAAAGTGGGTTACGAATGCCATTGCCCACTAACCGCTCTTCCAAGTCCTTTTTTGTGCCAGAGGTTTTGTGATGATGTAGATGAATTTGGCGTCGATACCACGGGTTGACAGTATTAGGCCGCATTAGCCACACCGTCAGCATCATCAGGTTGTGAAGCAGAGCATTTGAGCGAAAATATTGCTTATGAATAAGGTCATGCTCTAATTCATGTGACAAAGAAGCAAAAAAAGCTGCAGCAATCACACAAATAAGCGCATTGATTTTCCCTATACAATACAACCAGCCCACGCCAGCCATACCAAACAGAGCAAATACTAAAATAACTAGCCCTATCAAATCTTGATAATGTAAAAAGTGGTATCACTCACGTAACTTAGTTTCTTCGTTTCTTATTTCAGAAACGATGGTTTGAATGGCATTTTTGACTTGGTGGTGAGACATAGTCATATCGGTGATAGTATCTAATTGAATACAGAGCTACCACGGTAGCTCTGTGAATAGCACAGCTAGCTTATAAGCTTTCTAAGATAGCTTCTGCTTTGCTGACTTCAAATTGCTTCGGTGCTTCGACATTGAGTAGTGTCACAACACCGTTGTCTACTATCATCGCATAACGAGTTGAGCGAACACCACCAAAGCTCTGGGTATCCATTTCAAGTCCTAAAGCCTTGGTAAAGCTGGCGTCACCATCAGCCAACATACGGATTTCTTCGGCATTTTGGGCCTCTCCCCATGCTTTCATTACAAATGCATCGTTAACAGATACACAAGCAATCATATCTACCCCTTTAGCTTTGATCTTGTCAGCTAACGCAACAAATCCTGGTAGGTGAGACGCTGAGCAGGTGGGAGTAAATGCGCCTGGCACTGCAAATAATACCACCTTTTTGTTCGCGAAAAGCTCTTTAGTATCGTGGTTCATCATACCATCTGCGCCAAGTTCGCTCAGTGTTGCCGCTGGTAAAGTTTGTCCTTGTTCTATCATCTTTTTCATTCCTCTATGCGGAGTTAAAAACTCAGTGTAGCCTTAAATTTGACTATTAAACACTGACAAATCTAAGAGTTACTGTCTTGGTCTAGAAAACGTGAGGCAACACTGTGATCTGGCTTAAGTTGCAGTAAATCCCATAAATTTCCATACAGGTCTTGGAACACCGCAACTGTGCCATAGTCCTGCTCACTTGGGGGCCTTACAAACTCAACCCCTTGATTACACATGTTGTCGTAATCACGCCAAAAGTCATCGGTACATAAAAACAAAAATACTCGACCGCCAGTTTGTTTACCAATGTACTGTGCCTGCGCTTCATTTGAGGCTTTCGCCAGCAAAATACTGGCTCCTTTTGAGCCGGGCGGCGCGATCACAACCCAGCGTTTGTTTTGTTCACTTTGATAACAGTCTTCGAGTAGCTCAAAATTAAGCTTGTTAACATAAAAGTCTATCGCTTCATCGTAGTCACGAACGACGATGGCCACATGAGCAAGTTCTTGTCTCATAGCAATTCCTTCTATCACTTTTTAAGAGAGAGGGTTCCTGGTTTTCTCTTGGGCCTTGCCGACGGCTTACGAACAGGCTTGTTTTCAGTCCGTTGTATACGTCCCTTCTCCCTCGGTGGTTTGTTCGAATTAGCTGCTTTTCGTGGCTGTGAATTGCTGTCTAAGCGCTTATTTGGGTCAATGGAACCTTCTTCAGTTTTTGCCGAATCCGAAATTGAATCATTGATTTCACGCATTTCAGCTTCAGTTAAATGACGCCATTGTCCCGGTCTTAAGCCGTTCAAATTCACATTCATAATGCGAACACGTTTAAGCGTCGTCACTTCATAGCCCAAGTATTCACACATTCGGCGTATCTGCCTGTTCAACCCTTGAGTTAACACTATGGTGAAAGTCCGCTCACCGGTTTGTTCAACAAAGCATTTTTTTGTTACCGTGTCCAAAATTGGTAAGCCACCAGCCATACGCTCTATAAAGCGCTTATTAATTGGCCTGTCGACCCCAACCACATATTCTTTTTCATGGTTATTGCCTGCCCGCAGGATCTTATTGACGATATCGCCTTCGTTAGTCAAAAAGATTAACCCTTCTGAGGGTCTATCTAAACGGCCGATTGGGAAAATACGTTCAGGATAATTTATAGCGCTGACGATATTGCTCCTGATCTTACGCTCAGTTGTACAGGTAACACCGACCGGCTTGTTATAAGCGATATAAACTCTTTTAGGTTTAGCTTTTAGTGGTTTATTGTCTATTAAAATAACATCGTTATCACTGACCTTTAACCCCATTTCAGGCAAATTATCATTTACCTTAACTCGGCCTGCTTCTATGAGTTTGTCAGCCTCACGACGCGAACAAAACCCTGTTTCGCTGATATATTTATTTAGCCGTGTTAATTGCGTCACTGATAACCCTTTTTTGACATAGTAAAAAAGCGCATTTTAAACGATTGACGCACAAAATGCTTAATTTTCTGTCGCACAATTCGTGTATTTGAAGCGTATTTGATTTTTAATGACCATACTTTCTTAACAGCCATTCAAACGGCCCTTGCTGAAAACATTTTAAATATATGGGCGCAAAAAGCAGTTGTAAGCCAACTCCAACCAAGGCCACTTGTAAATAATCTACACGGTTAAATTTAGCGCGAGCCTCTGGTGCTATCCATACAAAAAATGTAACGAGTACCAATGATTGTAATAAGTAACAGGTAAGCGCTAGCTTTCCAATTGCACTTAACCAGTTGCTTAACCAGGACATAGGCGAAAGCCAAGTATTAAGGTGAGTGATAAGTAAAGCCCCGAACACAGCATTTACCCAAACAATACCATCATTTAGCGCTGACAATTGTTTGGGCTCAAAGTATAGCAGTAAGGTGCTTGCCAAGGACATCATGCCCACTATAACAATCACCCGAAGCAAGTCTGGCTTTGCTAAACCGCCGCTGAAAACGCCTGCTCGATAACAATATACACCTATCAACATCACTCCTAGAGAGTTCCAAATGGTTAGAATAGGTAGCATCAAGATCATAATGGCAAACATTGATGCGTTGTGAATTAAAAGGCTGATTAAATCGGTAGGCGCACGTAGTAATATGTCATCAAAAGCGCTGCTGTCGCGATAAATTGTTTCACCATCACCAAACAGCATAAATGCTGCCAACAATGCGCTGCTTACTAGCACCATTGCAAAACCGTGAAACAGTACAGTTGCTTGGTTTCTATGTAAATATCCCAATGCCAATAACCCAGCTAAACCATAACTGAGCAATATATCGCCGGGCCAAACTAAAAAGCCATGTAGTATACCAAATATAATCAAACACTTAAGCCTTGGCTTAAGGGCGCTTACATCGTTGCTTTTTTCATGTTGTATAACCAATGCCGCGCCAAATAGCATACAAAATAACGAGCGAAACCTGCCATCCAATAGCAATACGTTAATATATTCAGTTATCTCATCGCCAACATGTGCCTGTGATAAACCTACATATCCTGTTTCAAACAACCCAAAGTAATACACGTTGAGTAGCAGCAGCCCTAAGACGGCTATTCCTCTTAGGCTATCTAATTGCTTTATTCTCATATCTTAGAAAAGGGTTTCGTTGTACATATCAGCCCAACGGATAGCATCGGCGTGAAACTCCGGCAGGCGTTGATCATTGATATTGAGTAAACTACAAGCTTCCTGCAATTGCCACCAACTTCCGCTTTCATATGCTTTAACAACATTTAATATGTAATACAATAGGTTATGCTTTCCCATTAGGGCATCTTGGAGTTCTTCAGGAAATGGTAATCGAGAAACCACTTGATCCATGGGGCGATCTAAAATTGCATCTAGCAGCGAAAATAGTCCGGTTAAAAAACTCATTCCCTTAATATTTGGGTTTAGGCTCTTCGCTATCAGTTCACAAAAGCGCGAGCGAACAATACTTAATCGGGTCAGTTCTGTTGGTTTACCTTCGGCAATATGTGCAGTCATTATCAGACCCACAAACTTTTTCACCCGTTCATCACCCAAGTACACCAGTGCTTGTTTTAAAGATTCTATACGTTTTTTCAGCGGGAATACGCCTGAGTTGATTAAGCGCAGCAGCTTGTATGCAAGCGCCGTATCTTGGGCAAATAACCGCGCTATTCTATCTATACTCAGATGTGGCTTTAATACCTCAGCATAAATAAGCAGTACAATAGCATGGTTGATTTCAATATCATTTTGCTGAATAACTCGGGGCTTAGCGAAGAAGTATCCTTGGAAAAAGTGAAACCCCATTTCTTTGGCTTGTTCAAATTCAGCTTCTGTTTCAACCTTTTCCGCCAGCAATTTCATGTTTTTTCTTTGTCTAAACTCTTCAACAAGCTCTTCAATTTGATCTAACGAGTTTTGTTGTATATCGAATTTAACCAAACGGATCAGTTTTAAAAATGGCTCCCACTGCTTAGTGTATTCAAAATCATCCAGCGCCAGACGATAATTTTGATGAAATAGTGATTTTACCTTTTCATAGTTCTGCGTAGTGGGAGATACTGTTTCAAGTAATTCAAGAATCACATCCTGACAGGGTAGAAAATGCGCCAGCTCCTGATTAAGGGAATCAGGACCAATATTGATGAGTGCCTTCTTGCCGGAAGTTAAATAGCGAGTACCCAAGTTTAGTTGGTTGTCCATGATAAGCTTTGCAGTCGCTGCATCGTCAGCAATGTTAGGAAAACTATTGCTTGTTCCGTCACGAAATAACAACTCGTAAGCCACCACCTGCTTACGGCGGTTGAAAATAGCTTGTCGAGCAACAAAAACCTTCAAATGTTGACTCCTCAGTGTAGCCACTTCCAATGTAGCACTTTATTATCTACCAAAAACGTGATTCTAACCCTAAATAGTTATAATTAATATAGAACTAAGCTATTAATACATGAGAAATTTAGCTTGATAACTATAGCACCTGTATATGAAAAAGCAGACCAGGGGCCTGCTTATGGCAATGAAATTATCCGACTCATATCTGGGCAGCTATTGATAAAGTTGTTCAATATACAAACTCGCACTGTGTAACCATGTAAAACGAGCCGTCGCCGCGTTACTAGCAAGTTGCTGATATTGTTCTTGATTATCAACATACATACTAGTGGCAAAGTCAAATTTTTCAAGTAGTTGAGACACTTGCTCTGGTAAGTCTTCTCCAGAAAATGAAAATCCATTTTCAAGGTCTTTAACCGTATCGGCTAGGCCACCTACCTGATGAACAAGGCAAGGCTGCCCCGCCCTCATTGCCAACATTTGACTAATCCCACAAGGTTCAAAAGAGCTTGGCATCAAAAACAAATCACCTAATTGATAAAGCATGTCACCAATACTCTGTCCATAACCGCATAGATAAAGCAGGTTGTCATTTCTTGCCATCACCTGTGTAAACAAGCTTTCAAGATACTTATCACCTGAGCCTAAGATGACGATTCGAGCCCCTTTTGCTGCGGCCATTTTAGCCAACTCATCCAGTAGCAATGTACTACCAATTGGCTGGCGTAACAACAGTGCTTTCTGATCGGTCAAGCGCCCCACGCTTGTGATAAGGGGTCCTTGCCATGAAGAGTCTAACCATGCACGTAATCGCTGATGCGCAATATAATGACTTGACCGAACAAGTGCTTGTTTACTCATCCAGATCAACAGTTCAGACTCAACCTGATGCAGATAATCTGGTAAAGGCATTTTATTGGTTTCTACATTGGGGTATTCACAACCATTAAGAATGCCAACTAACTTGCCATGACGCTTAGCTATTTGCATATCATGCTCAAGTCCTTCGCCACCAAAGAAGCCTCTATCCGGTTCACTGGTATGCAGTACTTCTTCACCGTAAGTTGGCGATACTACATGAACTTTATCAGCGAGTGCAATCGCACTTCTCATCGGGTTAAAGCAATGTGGATGTTGATGATCACATAATATTTGACCGTCATAGCTTAAAGTTGGAAACCAAGCTTCTAAACTCGATTCATCATGATTAAACGGCCGTATACCTTGTAGCGCTAAGTTATGAACTGTGTAGATAGTTTTCAGTTGCTTTAAGTAAACAAACCTTGGGCTGAATTTTTTTAATACCGCAACACAGGCCGCATGCCAGTCATGAAGGTGAAGCACATCTAACTGTGCAAACATCTTATGCTCAATCGCTTCACTCACCGCTGCGCTAAAGAACGCAAATTTGGTTGCATCCGTAGCAAATGGACGATGGCCTTCATCGTTGCAGTAGATCTCTCCATGGTGCTGGCTGAACAATGAATGAGAGATCACATACTGGGTCACGCCATCTTGCTGCTCAACCTGCCACAAGGTTGCTGTTTCCAAGTGCTGGCGAAATGGCACAGCAATATCTGAGACAAAGGTTCTATTTAGGTGGCTCTGACCATAATCAGGTACCACCACACTGACTTCAACACCTTGACTACTCAAAGCATATGGGATGTCTCGGATCACATCCGCTACGCCCCCAACTTTACAATTTGGCAGCCGATCGTTTTCGGCCGCAACCATTAATACCCGCATGTTACGCCTTATTATGCAGTTTGGAGTTTTTGTTTGGTTCTTTGTTGATTTTGATTATACGCAAGCAACATTTCTCTTGTGACCAACACTATACCCTTATTCGTTACCCTAAAGCCATTTTCTCTATCTAAATCAGGGTTAAAGCCGATTTCTAGGCCTTCTGGAAGATGACAACCCCTGTCTATAATGGCATTTCTGATGTTGCAGTTGCGCTCAATGACCACACCGGGTAATACAACCGAACTTTCTATTTTACAATAAGAGTGCAAATGTACATTTGAGAATAGCAGAGACTTTTTCACCGCCGAGCCGGATATAATACACCCACCTGAAACTGTTGAGTCTACCGCCATACCACGGCGGTCATCATCATCAAAGATAAACTTGGCAGGTGGTAGTTGCTCTTGGTAGGTCCAAATTGGCCAGCTTGGGTCGTACAAGTCAAGTTGTGGTTCTGGTGATACTAGCTCCATATTGGCCTCCCAAAATGAATCCAATGTTCCTACATCACGCCAGTATGGTTGCCCTTCATGGCTGGGATCACGAAATGGAAACGCAAACACGTTGTGCTCTTCAATAATCGCTGGAATAATATCGTGACCAAAGTCTCGACCCGACCCCTCTCGTTCTGCATCTTGCTTTAATTGTTCAAACAAAAACTCTGTATTGAACACATAATTACCCATCGACGCTAAACAAATACCATCTTTGCCTGGAATTGAAGTGGGCTGTGCTGGCTTTTCGTCAAAACGACGTACTCGTTTGTCTCCATCAACCGTCATAACTCCAAATGTATTTGCAGCCTCCTCACACGGCACTTCAATACAACACACTGTCATATCCGCACCCGTTTCAACGTGCTTCGCTAGCAACGCACCGTAGTCCATACGGTAGACGTGATCGCCAGATAGAATCATCACATATTTAGGTAGTTCATGACGGATAATATCCATATTTTGAAATACCGCATCAGCCGTTCCACAATACCATTCATCACCGTAACGCTGTGACGCTGGTAATATCTCTACCGATTCACCCAGTTCCTTTTTAAAGTGGCCCCACGCACGATTTACATGGCGGATCAATGAGTGAGACTTGTATTGAGTGGCTATACCCACTCTTCTTATTCCTGAGTTGATACAATTTGATAAAGGAAAATCGATGATCCTGTGTTTACCACCAAAATATACTGCCGGCTTTGCTCGCCAATTGGTTAATTCATGTAAACGAGACCCTCGACCACCGGCCAAAATTAAAGCATAAGTTTCTCTGGTTAAGCTACTTATGTAGCGATTTGCGTAACTGGGCATAACTTTCTCCAAATATCCTTGTGAGGTGCTCTATTGCATTGGCGCTAAACGCCAAATCTCATCGCAATATTGTTGAATGGTTCGGTCACTGGAAAAACTTCCACTGGCCGCAGTATTTAAGATGCTGATTCTGGTCCATGTTGATGAGTCTAAATACGTGTCCGAGGCCTTTTGCTGTGCTTCGACATAACTTGCAAAGTCGTGCGCGACTAACCATTGATCGCTAGGACTTTTAATTGCGCTAATGATGTCGTCGAAAATATTCGGCTCAAGTAAATTGAAATGACCGCTTTGTAATAAGTTCATCACCGCTTTTAAATTCGGGTCTTGCGTAATCAAATGCTCTGGATTGTAATGACTGCGAATAGCTTCCGTTTGCTCAGCATGCGCACCAAATAAGAAGAAGTTATCGGCACCAACATTGTCTCTTATTTCAATATTGGCACCATCCAATGTGCCGATTGTGATCGCACCATTCATCATAAACTTCATGTTACCTGTGCCTGAGGCTTCTTTACCCGCCGTTGAGATCTGCTCCGACAAATCTGTGGCGGGGCAAATCGCCTCCATTGCTGTCACGTTGTAATTTGGGAAAAACGCGACTCTAAGATATGGCTTGGCTTTTTCATCACTGTTGATCACATCGGCAACGTTATTGATGAGCTTGATGATCTTCTTCGCCATGTAATAGCCCGGCGCAGCTTTACCACCTATCAGTACACAGCGCGGAGCCATGCCCTCGACATCGCCTTTAAGAATACGGTCATAAAGATGAATAACATGCAGTACATTTAATAACTGGCGTTTATACTCATGAATTCGCTTTACCTGTACGTCAAACATCATGTTCTCGTCAAAATCTACGCCACAACGCTGTTTGACCATTGCACACAGATGTTGTTTGTTCGCTCGTTTAACTTCTTGCCATTGTTTGTGAAATTCAGGGTCGTCGTAATAACGGCGCAGCTTTTCTATTTGACTAAAATCAGCCACCCACTGAGTGCCAATCTTAGTGCTGATCAACGCGCTCAATTTAGGATTACAATGTGCCAACCAACGCCTTGGAGTAACGCCATTGGTTTTGTTGTTAAATTTTTCAGGCCACAATTCATAGAAGGTTTTAAACAGCCCTGATTTAAGTAACTCAGTATGTAAAGCCGCAACACCGTTAATGGAATAGCTGCCAACAATGGCTAAATATGCCATGCGGATCTGCGGAACTGCACCTTCTTCTATCAAAGAGAGTTCTCGCTGTTTATTTACATCTCCAGGCCAATGAAGTGCAACTTGCGCTAGAAAGCGCGCATTAATCTCGTAAATTATTTCTAGCAACCTTGGTAACAGTTTTTGAAATAAAGGCACTGACCACTTCTCCAGTGCTTCAGGCAACAAAGTATGATTAGTGTATGCCATTGTTTTTGTAGTGATCTGCCAAGCGTCACCCCAATCCATTTCATAAACATCGACAAACAAACGCATGAGTTCCGCCACTGCAATACTCGGGTGAGTATCATTAAGCTGAAACACGTGATATTGCGCAAAGTCACTAAAGTTAGCCCCGTATTGCTCGACCCATTGAATTAACACATCTTGTAAGCTGGCACTGGAAAGAAAGTATTGTTGGCGTAAGCGTAGCTCTTTACCATTTTCACTGGTGTCATTTGGATAAAGCACCATAGTGATTTGTTCGGCTAGGTTTTTTCTGGCAACCGCCTCCGAGTAACTACCCGCATTAAATTCTGATAAGTCGAATTCATCGGTTGCTTCTGATTTCCACAAACGTAGCGTGTTAACCACACCATTTTGATACCCAGGTATTGGTACATCATAAGGCACAGCGAGCACATCTTGTGTGTCAATCCACTGCCTGTGCTCACGGCCGTTTCTGTCACGAAATGTCTCAACATGACCAAAAAACTTCACTCTTTGCGCTTGCTCCGGCGCACTTAGCTCCCACGGATGACCTTCGCGCAACCAGTTATCTGGTTGTTCCACCTGATGACCATGTTCAATCATTTGATTAAACATGCCGTATTCGTAGCGAATGCCATAGCCCACCACAGGCAGAGCTAAACTGGCACAGCTATCCAAAAAGCATGCGGCTAATCGACCTAAACCGCCATTCCCAAGGCCTGCATCATGTTCCGCCTCACCAACTCGCTCCAGCTCCGTACAGTACTGTTCAAGCGCTTGCTGTGTGCCCTGCTGTAGATCCAAATTTAACACCGCATTACCTAAGGCTCGCCCCATCAAAAACTCCAACGAAAGATATGCAGCTTTACGGGTTTTCTTTTCTTTTAAATACTGATTTGTAGCTCGACACCTTGCCACCAGACGATCTCGAATAGTCAGCGCCAAAGCGTGATATAAATAAAGTTGAGATTCACCCACTTTATCCCGACCCAAGGTGTAATAGAAATGACGCATCAAGTCGTCGTTTAAGGTGCTTTCGTCAAGTTTTGGTGCATCTTGCCAATGTTTCACTACGCACACGTTAGCGCTCTTTTTAGCCATGTGTGATTCCTTCTTTTACTGATGTAAAAACCCAACTGGATTGGGGGGAAATTGCAACTGAATTTGTAAAGGTTTTATCGGCTTTACAACTAGAAATGGCCAATTGCCAATGTTGGGTAAACGGTGGCTCTGGTAGAGTTAAATGTAACAACTCAGTGCTGGCATTCAGAATAATTAACAGCGCTTGTTGTTGTTGCTTGTCGAGCAAGGTATAAATTAGCCAACGCCTTGGCTCCTCATGCCATTGCTGCGGACTCATGGCCTCGCCTGATTCATTTAACCAACGCACAGAAAAGCGACTGTCGTTTGCATGTATATAAAACGGATGAGAGAACGCGCTGAACTGTCTGCGTAATGCCACTAACTCTTTGATAAAGAAAGTTAAGCTGTGATTGAACTGGGAGGACTTCCAAGCTAACCAATTGCTGCGATTATCTTGGCAGTAGGCATTATTGTTACCGCCTTGAGAGTGCCCAAACTCACTACCAGCCGCTATCATAGGCACTCCTTTGGATAAAAAGAGCGTCAACAACGCATTTTTCTGCATTTGCAAGCGCAGCGAAGTTATTTCGGGATCAGTCGAAAACCCCTCCTGCCCACAATTCATAGAATGATTAGCGCTATGGCCATCACGGTTTTGCTCACCATTGGCTTCATTATGCTTGTATTCATAGCTGACCCAATCAGCTAAGGTAAAGCCATCATGACTGGTAATAAAGTTAATTGAACTAAGTGGTCCTCGCAGATTATGTTCAAATAAATCATGAGAACCATGTACGCGTTTCGCAAGTTCTGGTAAGACGCCTTGTTCTCCGAGCCAAAAGCGCCTTAACGTATCTCTATATTTATCATTCCACTCGCGCCATGGAACGGGAAAAGCACCCAGTTGATATCCCCCGGGGCCGATATCCCAAGGTTCAGCAATCAGCTTTGCACCTTGTAGTATGGGGTCTTGAAGCACCGCTTGTAAGAACGTATGACAACGATTAAAACCATCTGCATTCCTTGCCAAAATAGAAGCCAAGTCAAATCGAAAGCCGTCTACTCCCATCACTTCGACCCAGTAACGCAAACTGTCTAGTACCAGTAGCAGCGTATAAGGGTCGTCGATATTTAAAGTATTTCCACACCCTGTGTCATTAATGTACACATCTGGGTGTTGCGCAACACTGCGATAATATCCCTTGTTGTTTAACCCCTTAAAAGACAGCACGGGCCCATCTACACCAGCCTCCGCCGTATGGTTATAAACCACATCTAGAATAACTTCTATGCCCGCTTCGTGCAGACGCTTTACCGTTTCTTGAAACTCGCTCACATCACCACTTCTTAAGTAGGCCTTGTGAGGCGTAAAATAATTTAGCGTGTTGTAACCCCAATAGTTGGTGAGTCCTTTGGTGGTAAGAAACTGTTCGCTCACAAAGGCATGTACAGGCAATAACTCCAAGGTTGTCACGCCTAGAAATTGTAGGTGACTAATAAAGGCGGGCTCCGCTAGCGCCAAAAACGTCCCTCTTTTCGATTCTGATATTTCAGGGTGCCTGAATGTGGCCCCTTTTACATGGCATTCGTAAATAACCGTTCTCGACCATGGAACGTTGGGCTTCGTACCTTCATACTTTGGAACATCAACCACTTTAGATTTAGGCATATCTATCGCATTATCTAAGTGGCTTAGTGTTCCAACCGGCATATGACAAAAATGTCGTTCGCTCCAAGTAAACTCTCCGTGTAAATCCTTCGCATAAGGGTCTAACAGTAACTTGTTGACATTAAATAGCTTGCCCTTTTGTGGATTATAATCGCCATCAGCTCGGTATCCATACAAACATCCCACGGTTAGCGGAGATACGAAGACGCTCCATATCCCCCCTTCATGGAAGAACATTTCGATACGCGCCACCTCCGAATGGCCGCTGTTATCGAATAAGCACAAACTAAGCGTCTTGGCTTGTGGCGCATAGACCGCAAAATTCACACCCTCATCAACCAATGTACTGCCAAGCGGGCGACAGCTACCCCGTCTCGAATGCAACATGGCTTACCCAGTTATCCAACGTAAATACACAGTAGCTAAAGCCGGAATACTTATTTCAATGCTTTGTGTAAAACCATGTGCTGGCTTATTTACTGTTTGCACAAGCTTTTGTTTACCACCAACTACCTCAACGCCGGAACCAAACAATGCTTTATCATCTGTATTGAGAACGACCTCATACACACCAGCTCTGGGCACACCAATACGATATTGGTGAAAGACTTGTGGAGTAAGGTGGCAAATGACCACCAATAACTCTGAACTCTTTTTACCAAAGCGCGCAAAACTGAATAAACTTTGTTCGGCGTTATTGCAATCAATCCATTGAAACCCAGCGGGGGTGTTATCACATTCATATAAAGCAGGCGTAGTAGTATAGATTTCGTTAAGCTTTTTAACGGTTTTCTGAATGCCAGCATGCGATTCATGGGCCAATAAACCCCAATCCAAACTCTGGTTATGGTCCCACTCGCTTCTAGGGGCTAATTCGCTGCCCATAAATAATAATTTTTTACCTGGGTGCGCATACATAAATGCAAAATAGGCGCGCAAATTAGCAAACTGTTGCCAATCGTCCCCAGGCATTTTGCTAAGCAATGAACCTTTGCCATGCACAACTTCGTCATGACTCAATGGTAAAATGTAATTCTCTGAATAGGCGTAGGCCATAGAAAATGTCATTTCATGGTGATGATGTTGGCGATAAATTGGGTCTCGGCTCATGTAGCCGAGGCTGTCATTCATCCACCCCATATTCCATTTGAAACCAAAACCTAGACCATTATTATCAACGCTATTGGTCACCCCCGGCCACGCGGTAGACTCTTCCGCCACCATCATGATACTTGGATCATTGCCGTAACACCGCTTGTTTACTTGTTGCAAACAGTCGATAGCCCCTAAGTTCTCTCGGCCGCCATACTTATTCGCAACCCATTCACCGTCTTTGCGACTGTAATCCAAATAAAGCATCGAAGCGACGGCATCAACCCGTAACCCATCTAATTTGAATTCATCAAGCCAATACATCGCATTAGCCAGCAAGAAGCTTTTTACTTCTGGGCGATCATAATTATAGATATAAGTATTCCAATCTGGATGAAACCCTTGCCTTGCATCCGCGTGTTCAAATAAATGTGTACCATCAAATTTGTGCAAACCATGAGGGTCCGACGGGAAGTGTCCTGGCACCCAATCTATCAACAAGCCAAGGTTTAAATCATGACAACGTTCCACAAAATAAACAAAATCTTCAAAGCTGCCAAAACGGCTAGTGGGTGCAAATAACCCCACAGGCTGATATCCCCATGAGCCATCAAATGGATATTCACTAATTGGCATAAGCTGCAAATGTGTAAAGCCCATATCACAGACATAGGGAACAAGATCGTCCGCAAGCTCTCGATAGGTAAGATAGCGATTATGCTCATGAGAGCGGCGTTTCCACGACCCCAAATGCACTTCATAAATGCTCACAGGTGCACTAATGTGGTTGCGCTTGGCGCGTGCAGCTTGCTGTTTTTGAGTAATAGTCTTGCGCTTAACAAGAGGTTGTAATATTGACGCCGTACCGGGTGCCTGTTGCATTTTAAATGCAAAAGGATCGGCTTTATCTTGAACGTTACCGTAATTATCAACAATGCTGTACTTGTAACATTGATCAGCCTTTAGCTCAGGAATAAAAATTTCCCAAACGCCACTTGCAGGATGAAGCCGCATAAAATGTTCACAACGCTGCCAGCAATTGAAGTCTCCAATCACAGAAACACTCTGAGCATTTGGCGCCCAAACAGCAAAACGCACACCTTTTATACCTTCATGCGTTACAAAATGTGCACCTAAGTGTTGATAAGCATGCTCAAGCGTCCCTTCATTGAATAGGTAGAGTATTTGTTCATCCAACTGGCAACCAAAACGATAAACATCATGTTTGACCTGTTTTGACTTTCCATAGGAAATACACAATTTATCTTGATGAGAGAGAATCGCCCTAGTGGTCGCCAGCAGATACAAATCACTGTTTAAATAACGTTTAAGCACATGCTCCTGACCTTCAATGAGAATACTTACGGATGTAGCCCCCGGTAAATACACTCTTAACTCATACTCTTGGTCTGACACCAAGTGTAGGCCTAAAAACGAAAAGGGATCTGAAAAGCAACCATTTTGTAATGCATGAAGCTGTATTGAATAATCTCTAATGGGCTTACTTGCTGATACTACACTATTCATATTCCTTTCCTGCTTTGTGTTAAAGTGGCGATAAAATCGCCTTTATGTTCGAATATTTCACCTGTACTACGAGATAACCTGCGTCGCCAATTAGGGTATTCCAAGTAAGTTCCGGGAATATTTACTGGCAAAGTTTGCTCATCAAGATCATCCAGCTGCATGCACAACATTTGTGTTGGGCAGTGCGACAACGCCAACATCAGACGCTCGTACACATCGAACGCACGACTGTTTATGTCTAAATGAGAAACACCAGCATCGGCTAACCAACTCAGCAATTTATGCTTTTCGTTTTCACGCTTGAGTCGTTCACTTTCAAGTTCATTTTCTTCAAGTAATTGATACTCGACGCGTAATAACAAATCGTCCCCTTGCCACCACGCAACAAACGGCGGTACATCATGGTTAGCAACCATGAGCAGCGCTTGGTGTCTTAACTCTGTTTGTGGAACAAACTCGCCGTTATAGTTCTTCTCAAAATAAAACAGCACATTGCCAAGCATATTCGCTTCTTGCATCACGGCTTTAATTTCGGGTGGCACCACGCCTAAGTCTTCACCGATAACGAGCGTTTGCTGTAACTGTGATTCAATTTTTATCAATGCCATCAAGTGTTCAAACGGGTAATACACATAACAACCTTGCCGTTTTTCCTCAACTTCAAAGCACCACCACAAGCGACGTATTGCCATTACATGATCGATTCGAAGCCCCCCAACAGCACGCATATTGTTACGCAGCAACTGCTTAAAAAACTCATATCTACGGCGTTTTATTTTTAGTGGATTTAGCGCGGGCAACCCCCAGTTTTGACCACTTTCAGCCCAAGGATCGGGTGGTGCACCAACATGGGCATTTTGCGCATATAAGGTACGGTTGGCCTGATACTCTAAACTGTCATCTGCGCAACCCACAGCCAAGTCATTAATAAGGCCGATACACATGCCCATCTTGAGCGCTAACTGTTGGCAGCTTTCTAATTGCTGCCATGCCAGCCACTGCCAATAAATTGCCTGTTCATCCCCGTCGAGGGCTTCCAGGGCCGTTGAGAAGTCCTCTTGAAAAGCAATAAATTGCGAAACTTCTTGCGTAGACCGATGCGTTTTAAAGTGGACATAAAGTGCGCTGAGCAAACCATATTTATGCTCACTCACTTGAGCGTAATCGATATAGGTTTGCGATTTTTGGTCTTGTAATTGCGATAACGTCTGTTGGTACAGCTCAGTTAGCGCTTGGCTATCTGCAAAGCCATCACATAACTCAACAGCAATGTATAGCGGGTTAAGTAAGCTGCGGTGATTTGGACTATACGGGCTGACTCTATGTTGCTGATCAAAAAACAAAAGATGTAGAGGGTTGAGCAAGATATAATCACACTGAGATTGCGCGCTGTGCGATATTAGATCTTGTAGGTCACCAAAATCCCCTATTCCCAAGTTCCTATCGCTACGCAAAGTATATAATTGTATCGACAGACCCACGACTTTGGACTGCAAAGGGTTATAGCACTGCGTTGGCACCGACCAAACTTGTGTCTCATACTGACCACAAGGTAAAGATAATATCGCTGAATAGTAGCCCGTTGAAATTGGTGCCACCTGAAAAGCAACTTCGACGTAACGCACTCCCAAGTGCTGATATTCACCAACTACCACACCACTTGTTAGCTCGAATTCATGGGCATAATCTAGCTTTTGTATTTTCAAACTCGCTAGACCATCTAATTGATGATCGGGTAACTTAAACTTTAGCAGCGAGTCATGCTGTTCAATTAAGCACACATCGTCTACGACACGCTGCCATGGGGCAATATCCAGCTCAAAGTTCAGCTGCTCTATCAAAGCGGAATCAGCCGTTTCAATACCACAACAACGTAACGCCTCGGTTCTGACTTTTTCTTCGAATACCACATGCTCACCGGTATACTTCGTGTAGTCATAGCCAATGCCATGCAAATAATAAAGCTGAGACAATCCCTTCATAGATTCAGTTACACAATACGCTGAGTGTTAACTACGCTGTTTTCTGTACCAAAACCATTTGGTACATAAGCATCCGCATTATGATCATTGTCCCACTTGGTTCCATCTATGAGATATTTGAAATGGTATTGCTTATCGACGGGTAGCCTCTGCTTCAATTTGAATGCACCATCTTTTTTAACAAATCTCATTGCTAAAGGCTGCCAGTCAGTAAACTCAGCTACGAGTTCAACTTTCTTGGCTTGAGGGTGTGAAAATTCAAATGTGACTTCGGCTTCATCTTTCGTTTTAAAAAAGCGTTTGGTTAACATAGCAGGCTCCAAATAAACCATTCTGATGGTAATTTAATCCTTGCCACAGTGCCGTGCCTTCAACTGCTTAACAATCGGAAACAGTGGTCGTCATAATAAGAGTAAACCAAATAAGTATTTACGCTTTATGACAGTGCATTTTTAACATGTCATTGCACTTTTTTTGTGCAAAACATCTCTTATTGGCCTGTGTTTAGGGTCCAGTGTAGATAGAGCAAAACACACACCAATATTTTGAAGATTAAAGTAAGATGTACAGTTATTTCTGTAAAGTGAATAAAATTAATACTTGTGTCAATGGCTTACAAAAATTAGATACATATAATTTACATTTTCGCACTGTATTGAACAAAAAAGCATTAAGCCCCAAGTTGTTCATTTCTTTTCTATGCACAATACTTACATATTACCTTGCTAAAAAAGCAGCTATATGGACGTATTTTAGTAATGAATAATACCCTGAAAAAACTATGCCTTTGCATTCTTAGTTTGCTCGTACTTGGTTACGTCACCAATCTGCTGTGTATCAAGGTACTGCACAACTTACATCATCAAACTGATGTAAAACTTGAGACAATCGAATCCAAGTTTATTCATCCAAGCGAAAACTGGGGGTTACGTGTATTTTTGTTTAATTTGCCCATTGTTAGCGCAAATGATAAAGATTATGTAGAAATTTCCAGATCAGAAGGTCTCACTTCATTAGTCGAAACCCGTTCTGTAATGTTCCATGCACTCACTAGTACAGAAGCGGTTGGCGCTTTTGCCATACTTATTTTAGCAATCGCGCTATATTTTCACCGCCGCCGTAAGTCTTCTCAGCACGATAAAGATTTGGGTGTAATTGAACAGCAGGTCATCAATCTCATCAATAACATTTCATCCTCATCAAAAGGCAATACTTCAGCTGGCGACACGCAAAACCGAATCGCTACATTGCTTGAGCACGCAAAAGAATTACTCGCCGATTCACAACAAAAACATGCCAGCTTGGCATTTCAGGATAAGCTCACGCTATTAATAGATCGACACGCTTACTTACAACATATCGAAAAGAGACTAAAAGCCGCGGCAGAAAACAATGAGCGATGTGGGCTTCTGTTTATTGATTTAGATGGTTTCAAACAAGTCAATGACGCATTTGGCCACAGTTTTGGCGATGATATTCTCATTCAGGTGGCGCATCGTTTAAAAGGTATCGTAAAGCAATATCAGCTCGAAGACATCGAACCAACTCTGGCACTTGAGCGTAACCTTTCACGGTTGGGTGGCGATGAGTTTTCTATGTTTATTCCTCACTTAAAGCATCCCAGTGTCTGTAATGATATCGCTCAAGCGGTACTCAATGAAATTGAGCGAGACTTTCATCTTGGTAATAAGCTAATAAAAATCGGTGCAAGCATAGGTATTGCTATCTACCCAGAAAGTGCAGCCAGACCACATGCGCTTTTACAAATGGCAGATGTCGCCATGTATCGAGCCAAATCAGATGGTCGAGGGATATTTCGAGTATATTCACCAGAAATGGGTAACAAAATGCGTCGTTACCATTATTTACTGGAAGAGCTCAGAACCGCAATCTGTGAAAATAATTTTCATTTGTCGTTTCAACCTATTGTTCATGTGGAAGACTGCGCCATTGATTACTTTGAAGCATTGGTAAGGTGGCATCACCCTGTTGAGGGAATGATAGCCCCCGATGAGTTTATTCCTATTGCAGAGGAAACCAACCTAATTCTTGAGCTGGGCGACTGGATTTTAACCACCGCCTGCAACCAAATGTACTCTTGGCACAAAGCGGGTATGAAACAAGTGAGAATTTCTGTGAATGTTTCAGGTGTACAACTCAAACATCGAGATGTGTATGAATGGGTTAAAACAACATTACACACAACACACTTACCCGCCCACGCCTTAATGCTAGAAATCACTGAATCAACACTTATTACAGCCAGTCAAAAAATCATCAACCAGCTTGAAGCGTGCAGAGAAATGGGCGTAACCATCGCTATTGATGACTTTGGAACGGGGTTTAGCTCTTTAAGTACACTGGCCGACCTACCGATTGACGTGTTAAAAGTTGATAAGCACTTTATAAACCAAGCCAAAAGCAACGAAAAGTATCAGCAAATACTTCTTTCTATCAGTGAGTTGGGAAATCAACTTTCATTACGCGTTATCGCAGAAGGCGTAGAAGATCTAGAGCAATTTGAACTGGTCAAAAGCATGGGGATCCGATGCGTCCAAGGCTACTTGGTCAGCAAACCCCAAAGCTCACAAAGCGTGTGCAACAAGGTACTTAGATCGGGCATGAATCAAATGGCCGCCACTGGCACCGGCGTGTGGCTACCTGATGATACTGAGCAGAATCAATCTAAGCATTAGGCCTTAACGACTTGCTCAGCTTCCTCAGTTTTTACCATTAAAAAGCAGCTCAAATAACTGGCTCAGACTATGAGTTTTCTAACAATATTCGTTATCTGCAAGTGCGCATAATGATACCTTCTTGCTTTGTTATTCAGATCAGAGCTGACTAAAGCCTGCGCTGAGTGTTTACATAGGCATAGAAACCACAGCCAGCACATATGCTCACATTGACAACTATTTAGCCTATTTGACCAATTTATTCGCCTTATCGTATAGCACTTCGATTGCTTTTATAGCCATAAGAATATAACAAACTGATTTATATAGCTTTATATAGTTGGCTCAAGTTATGCCTATATCAGCAAACTGATAGTGACCATAACAATAAGATTAAGGAAATAACATGGGTATTCAAACCGTTCACAAACAACAGTACTGGTTAGTTGCAATCGTCGCGGCTTTTGTCGGGGCTACACTTACTTGGGAGCATTTAAATGGCGGGGTTATAAGCCATTACTTACTTCATAATCCTAACTATCCAAGTATTTCTAATTACTGGGGCATGTTAGTGCTCCCTACTCTTGCTTGGGTCGCCGCACACAGAGTGATAAAAAGAATGAAGCTTGAAGACGAAGAAAATAAAAACGTGGCAGTAGCAATACCCAAGCACGTTAAAATGGGCTTCGCTATTATGTTTTGTGTGACTGCTCTGCAGTCCATAGCATGGGTTTTAGGGCACCAAGACATCACCATGTATCTCGCGCTGGGTATGCTGGTCGCAGGACTGTTTGTACCAATTTATCGTTCCGAATGCATTCTGGCACATGTTTTAGCCTCCTCAGTTATATTTGGCGCGGTGATCCCCCTGCTTGGCATGCTAATAATGGCGTCTATTTCAGCGGTGTCTAACTTAGTCATAAAACCTGTAATTGTTAAATTATCAACACGCCTAAGGACAGTAAAAGCGATACAATAACATCGAGCACTCATCAAGTTCACAGTGCGTGCTCAGCACGCACTGCACCCGCCTTTTCACACCAGTCCGTATAAATTCAATCAATTAGACAGTACTTATTGCATGCTTTTAACGCTTGAACTTGGTCTCTAAGATCACCGATGAATTTGTGCGCTCTACCCCTTCTAAATTACCAATATCATCCAAAATTGTACTTAGCTGTTGCAGACTTTGTGCTTCAACGACCGCTATCATATCGTACTCTCCACTGATGGCATAAAGCGCACTGATGTGGGTGATATGTTTTAAAGCAATATTGGTTTTGGTCGTCAACTTTTGTTTGACCTTAATGGATACATGAGCTTCTACCAGCTCCGACAAATAGGCTTCGCCAAATTCAACACTGTACCCTTGGATGACTCCTGATTGCTCAAGTTTTTGCAGCCTACTTTGTACGGTAGAGCGCGACAAATCTAAACTTCTAGCGAGATCGGAAATACTTGCACGGGCGTTACTTCTCAGTAACGCAATGAGCTTTTCATCTTGTAAAGTTATCATTTTGGTAAATCACTTCATTAATTTGACTTTTATTTTAATCATTTTGTACATTTTTGCACTGCAAATTTACTTTGATCACCGTGATAATGAGAAACATCAAGCACCTTTGCAATCGTTTAGAAAAGGTGCAAACAAGTTGAAGTAAAATATTAAGAGGAAGTCGTCATGCAAACTAACCGCGAATTATTCGATCAGGTTATGGTACCAAACTACAATCCATCTGAAGTGATCCCAGTAAAGGGTAAGGGTTCACGTGTATGGGATCAAAAAGGCGACGAGTATATTGATTTTGCAGGTGGTATTGCCGTTAACTGCCTTGGCCACTGTCACCCTGCGTTAGTAAACGCGTTAACTGAGCAAGGTCAAAAGTTGTGGCACCTATCAAATGTGATGACCAACGAGCCTGCACTTCGTCTAGCTAAGAAAATTACCGATGCAACATTTGCAGACAAAGTTTATTTTGCCAACTCTGGCGCAGAAGCGAACGAAGCGGCGCTAAAATTAGCGCGTCGTTTTGCTCTAGATAACTACGGCGAAGATAAAACACAAATTATCGCATTCAATAAAGGCTTCCATGGCCGTACATTCTTTACAGTGACGGTAGGTGGTCAAGCTGCATATTCAGATGGCTTTGGTCCAAAACCTGCCGATATCGTACATTGTGACTACAACAACCTTGCGGCATTCGAAGCGTTGATCAGCGATAAAACTTGTGCAGTGATGATGGAACCACTACAAGGTGAAGGCGGGATCATCTCTCCAACGCAAGAGTTCGTAAAAGGCGTTCGCGCACTGTGTGACAAACACAACGCGCTGCTAATTTTTGATGAAGTGCAATCAGGTGTTGGTCGCACTGGTGAACTATATGCGTACCAAGGTCTAGGTGTAACGCCTGATATTCTAAGCACAGCAAAAGCGCTAGGTGGCGGTTTCCCTATCGGTGCTATGATCACGACAGATAATATTGCTAAGCATTTAAAAGTCGGTACTCACGGCTCTACGTACGGCGGTAACCCGTTAGCGTGTGCGGTTGCAGAAGCGGCATTTGACACGGTAAATACCCCTGAAGTGCTGGCTCAAGTAAAGCACAAAGAACAATTATTTCGCGATGCACTAAATGCTATCAACGAAAAATACAAAGTTTTCGCACAAGTGCGTGGTAAAGGCCTGTTAATCGGTGCGGTATTAAATGATGACTACAAAGACCGTGCACGTGACTTCTTAGTCGCTAGCACTAAACACGGGTTAATGACACTCGTAGCGGGTACTAATGTGATTCGTTTTACTCCTTCATTAGTTATTCCTGATGAAGATATTGCAGCAGGTATGGCAAGGTTTGAGCTAGCTGTTGCTGACGTGGTTAACGGTTAATCGAGCTAGGGAGGCCTTTGTGCCTCCCGTAGGTTGCAATTATGCAGATACTAAGACCAATAACCAGTAATGATTTTGCTGCATTTAAGCAAATCGCCATCGAATCAGGTCACGGTTTTACCTCATTACCTGTCGATGACCAATTGCTGCAAGATAAGATTTCTCGCTCCGAGCGTAGCTTCAGCAAACAGCTAGATAAGCCTTTTGATGAAGGTTATGTATTTGTACTTGAAGACAGTGAAACCGGCGAAATCATGGGAACCACGGCAATAGAAGCCGCCGTAGGTATGCAAGTGCCATTGTATCACTATCATATGGGCAAAACCGTACATCATTCACGTACTTTGGATGTTTATAACACAGTTGAAATTCTCAGCATGTGCAATGACTATACGGGGTGCAGTGAGATCTGTACTTTGTTCCTACGTGAACCATTCAGAAAGGGCCTTGCGGGTAGATTCTTAAGTCGTTCACGCTTTGTCTTTATGGCAGACCACGAAGCGCGTTTCAGCGATACAGTCATTGCCGAAATGCGTGGTGTGAGTGACAGTCAGGGTAACTCTCCCTTTTGGAAGTGGCTACAAGAGCACTTTTTCAGTATCGAGTTTCCCCAGGCTGATCACTTAGTCGGTTTGGGGGATAAAGTCTTTATCAGCGAGCTGATGCCAAAGTACCCGATTTATGCCAACTTGCTCAGTCAAGACGCTCAAGCGGTAATAGGTAAAGTACACGAAAAAACCAAACCAGCACTAAAGCTACTTGAAAAAGAAGGTTTTGAGCATCGCGGTTATATCGACTTATTTGATGCAGGCCCTACGGTTGAAGCCAAACTGAAGAATATACGCACTGTACAGCGCTCAGTTGTCGCAGCGGTGAATATCACCAGTGATGTTTCTGGTAAAGCGCGTGCTATCTCCAACCAAGGGTTAGCCAACTTTAGAGCTACATTTACAGATAAATGTTCGTACGACAGTACCACGAATACGCTCAACGTAGAGCCATGCGTCGCGCAGGCACTTGAGCTGAGTAATGGTGACTTAGTCAGAACATTTACGTTATAAACTTGCTGCGTCGAGCTTAATCGCACCAAGTTAACGCGGATAATCCGCAAAATTAAGGAATCCATTATGCACAACAATGTTGATCAATTATTTGACGAACTTTGGAATAACTACCTATCTGTTACTCCTTCAGCGGTAAAAGTTCATGAGCTGCTAGGCTCTACTCAGCAGGACGATGTGATCAATGACCATATTGCGCTTCGTACTTTTAACCACGAAAAAGTAGGCCTTGAAAAGCTCGCTGCACACTTTAAAGCGGTTGGTTACAAAGAGTGTGGTGAATACCACTTTGAAGCTAAAAAGCTATATGCAAAACACTATGAGCACTCAGACCCAACTAAACCTAAAGTATTTATCTCTGAGTTGTTGGTAGAGAAATGTTCAGAAGAGCTACAAGCTATCGTCAATGACATGGTTTCTCAAATTGATGAGAATGCTGTGACAGCCGATAACTTCCTATATTCAGGCACACACTGGCAGGTAAGCCACGAGACTTACCAGCAACTATTAAAAGAAAGCGAATACGCTGCCTGGATGTCTGCTTGGGGCTACAGAGCAAACCACTTCACAGTAAGCATCAATTACTTGGCTAACTTCACAACGATTGAAGCAGTTAACCAAGCGCTTAAAGATGCAGGCTTTGAACTAAATACATCAGGTGGTGAAATTAAAGGCTCTCCTGAAGTGTTGTTAGAGCAATCTTCCACGCTTGCGGATCACCAACCTGTGGTATTCAGTGATGGTGAATTTAATATCCCTAGCTGTTTCTACGAGTTTGCGCTTCGCTATAACAAACCAGACGGTGAAATTTATACTGGATTTGTTGCAGCATCCGCTGACAAAATCTTTGAAAGCACTAACGCGCGTTAAGCTGCGAAAAAGTTAATTAATCCCAAAGATAAAAGGCCTGACTTATTACTTAAGTCGGGCCTTTTTAATGGGCACGTACCGTACCTCACGCCGCAACCGCCCCAGAGATACACATGACCCTTGAGGTTCCAGCGAGCTGAAAATGGCAGCTGTCCTCATTTAATTTCCAGCAAATACTACTCGCTGATTGACCGTCTCGATCAACACCCATTTCTCTCAAAAGCTTTAAATGACTTTCCTCTACACACCTATGTAACACATTTGTCATTTAGTTTCGTTAGCGTTAGTTAATCGTCATCTTATTTGGTAACTCATAGTGAGTGTGTTTAGGCTTTAGGAGATACATTTATCTGTGAGTGCAGCCAATGCAAGGGAAAAATATGAATAGAATAGAACAGGTAGAAAGTATATTAATTCACATTGATGGAGATTTGCCTATTGGCACTTTGCCAAAGCACCAGAAAATGGCAAGCAGCCCCTTTCTATTTCTGCGTGGTAGTGCAGCATTGATGTACCATGACTTTGCCACCAACCGTATCAACTTACCCGATGCGCTATTTAATATTCCTCTAACGCATATTATTGGCGATTGTCATACCGGCAACTTTGGCTTTATCAGCGAAGAAGGCTCTCATGGCGATACCATTATATTTACCCCCAATGACTTTGATGATGCCTGCGTTGGACATGCAACCTGGGACCTGTTTCGATTTATAACCAGTCTATTTTTAGCACGTCTCCACGCCAGCGAATTACAAATGAGTACCGATGATCTCAATATTCGGCAAAAACCTTTAGTTTCGAGTGAACAATTGCTTGAAGGGAGTAAAGAGTTTGTTCGCGCATACTTAGACGCATGTCATGGCTCTGTTCAAGATACACTGACCACACGCTCAGCGTTAACAACCTTTGATAAAGAGCACATTTTGTATAAACGCTGGCAAAAAGCGATACAAAGAAAGGCTGGGGGAGCGGCATTCACAACCAATAGCACACTGGCAAAAGAACTCGATTTTTCGCAATCTACGCTGGCATTTAAAAATGATCAAGAACGTTTCAAACGTCTTCCTCAAGGGCTTTATGATGAAATACAAACTCGGTTTGCACCGTATGTGGATGATAAGATTTTAGATATCGTGGAGCGTTTGAGTGCTGGGACTGGCTCTCATAACCTCACTCGTTACTACTTACTTGTAGGCCCAGAGTCTGCAAAAACACAGGGACGAGATTTCCATTTGTGTCACATCGTTGAAATCAAGCAGCAACGTCTTGCGGCCCCCCTCCACTATTTTGCAAACCTAAGCCCTATAAATCAACTGAACCCAGCCCACCTGACGGTGAACTGCCAGCGTAAAATGCAACGTCGCCCAGACTTGGTGCTCGATGATGTTATCTGGCAAGACAAGCACTGGCTCGTACGCTCTCGTCATCACGCCAGAGTGGGATGCGATCCCGAAGATTTTATGCTTGGTAAACGTGCTGCCCTCAAAGGTGGTTTGAGTCAGTATGCTGCTAGCTGCGGTCATAGTTTGGCGCTGGCACATATGCGCGGAGACAGGCGCTCTATATTGTTTCAGCAAGCTTGTTTAGACACCATAAGTGTACATACTGAAGCGCTCGTTAATGCAGCTCAAGCGTATGCACAGCAAGTTCAAGAAGACCAAGAGTTACTAGTTTCGCTGCTTAGGAATGCTCAAACTGAGTAAGTCTTCTGCAAAATAAAGCAGCCCTTGGTAGTGCTCGTTGGCTTCACTTTTTAGCGCCTCAAGCATGCTGGGCCCATGGTAGCGCACGCTAAAATGCGTGAGTGCGAGCATAGGAATATGATGCTTTTGGGCAAACTCTGCGATGCGTTTTGCATCGGAGTGCCCAGTGTGCGTACCAACACGGAGCAAATCTGCATGTGTAAAAGTTGCCTCATGTACTAACAAGTCTATGTCATCCACGTCATTTTGCAGTTTTGCTGGCTTTTCGTTATCACCACAAATTATGATTTTCCGAGGACGCCAGCTATCAAAAGTATACTCTGTTGAGCGTAGCTTTTTACCCTCATAGGTTACATCCTGCCCTTTTTGCAGTGCGTTATAGTGTGGTCCGCTGGCAATACCATCTGCTTCGAGTTTGGCAATTTCTAGCTTTTTAGGCACCCCGCATTCGGTAATTTGATAGCCAAAACTTGGCACTCTATGCTTAAGCTCTATCGCTTTTACTCGACAAAATGATAGCTCTAACTCCCCCGCCAATGATTCAACTGCATGGCACTGTAAGTCAAAACCTAGCTTAACATCGGTCAGGCCAAGGCTTAAGTGAATAAATTGAATAAGCTTTTGAGGCGCGATTAAGGTGACAGGCTGCGTGCGCCCATGTAAAGACATACTCGACAGCATACCTGGCAAACCATAGCAATGATCACCGTGAATATGGGTAATACAGATCACAGCCACTTTCGCTGGTGACAAAGATGTCGATAGCAGTTGATGTTGCGTCCCTTCTGCACAGTCAACTAATAGCCACTGTTTGCTCGTTTCAAAACTCACCGCGGTAGCGGACATATTTCTAAATCGGCTGGGGCTGCCCGATGACGTGCCTAAAAATTGTACATCCATAATTTTACATCGATAAAACTTGTGTTCTGATGATCCTACCCTAATTCTAATACGTAACGGAATAACAAAGGTGAAAGTGCAATGAAAAACGAACTCGATAGCAAAACAATACTCAGCGTGTACGAATATATTCAAAAGCACGGCGAAGTGGCCGAAGAAGGTAAGTTGTATGGGGGCATCACCGCGTTTTCAGATATTGATGGTTACACAGTGTATTTAAAAGGCAGTGGTGTGCTAATGCGCTTTGGCTTTCACAACACTTATCATCTCGATTACGAGCACGACAAACACAAAGACGACTTTATTCGCAAAATTGAGCAAATCAAAAAGCAATTAAATGACGACTAACAACACTATGTTTTTATGAGACGAAGCAGAGCAAGACGACCAACAAAACGCGATGATAGCAGACATAAAGCGTTTATCATCGCGGCCCTTAATGAGCTTAAAACCCACCCGAATAAGCTCACCATCATTAAGCAAAATTGCCAACTTTATAAACAACAGCCCCACCTTAAAAGAGGCTTCTTAACAGCCATAGAAAGATGTGAATGGGTGCTGGAAGTTGACGATGACATCGACAGAATAATCGCTCAAATCCTCGCTGAAGATTATATTGGCAACCGACTTCGTCGCTATCCTTTATTGTTTAAAGGGGTTGTTGACGATTAATCTAGTTTGGCTAAAACGAGATTTTCGCGTTGATGATCATGCTCCACTTTATTACAGCCAACAAAACAATCGTCCAACATTGTTTGTTTATGTGATTGAACCCGATTACTGGCAACTTCCAGATACAAGCGCACGACAGTTTGAGTTTATAGCTCAAAGCTTACATTCTTACACAAAGACACTTGAAAAACGCGGTGGCTATTTGTGCGTAAGAACGGGCGATGTGGTGGAGCTGTTCAGCAAAATACATCAAAAATACCCAATAAATACGCTCTACTGCCACCAAGAAACCGGCAATGATTGGACGTTTTCCCGTGATACTCGGGTATTTAACTGGTGTCGAAGCCAACAAATCTCAATTAACCAATACCCTCAGCAAGCCGTTTTTCGGGGAAAACTCAATCGCGACCATTGGCAACACAAAGCCGCTGACTGGCTCAATAGCCCAGCCCTGAGCGCACCTTCAAAGATTAATTCCTTGCTCAATCATCACAGCGGCTTAGCACTACTTGATGACTATCTGGGTAACGACAAATTCACGGCCAAAGCAATGCAACTGGGTGGGTTACTTGCAGCAAACAACACACTGGAGAGTTTTTTTAATCACCGTATTAATCAATATCTCTTTGGGATTTCTAGCCCTTTGACATCCGTAACCAGCAGCTCAAGACTCAGTCCTTACATATGTTATGGCGTATTGAGCCTAAAACAAGTACTTAAACAAGCCATTTCATTACAAGTAAATAAGCGTCAAAAGGCGGGATTCATTGCTCGCTTGCATTGGCATAGTCATTTTGTGTAAAAGCTGGAGTCTGAACCGCGCTATGCTCGACAGGCTATACACAAGTCGCTAATTAATATGCGTACCAATGAGTTTGATACACACTTATTTGAGCGTTGGAAAGCGGGCTGTACGGGCGTGCCTTTTGTTGATGCTTGTATGCGTATGCTTAACCAAACAGGTTGGTTGAACTTTAGAATGCGCGCCATGTTAGTCTCCTATGCAAGCTATCATTTGTGGCTTGACTGGCCACAAACTGCCGCTTACTTGGCCAGCACTTTTATCGACTATGAGCCTGGTATTCACTACCCGCAGATACAAATGCAATCAGGCACTACGGGTATCAATCCCTTTCGTATTTATAACCCCGTCACCCAAGGACAAAAGTATGATGCCGACGGCACATTTATTCGAAAATACGTACCAGAGCTTGACCATGTACCAAACAGCTACATCCACACGCCATGGTTATATAGCGGCTTAAAAACAGACCGATATGAAAAGCCAAATAGAACCCCAGATGACGGAGCTAGGCGCGCCAAGGAAAAAATTTCACAGTACTATAAAAACCATATCGACAGCAGTGAAACACAAAGAGTTATCAGAACGCATGCTTCTAGGCAAAACCGCAAGCATCGCAAGCCCACTACCTCTTCGTCGGTGCAACTGCGCTTACTTTGATTTCGCCGAAAAAGGGTATAGTGCAAACCTTCCAATAAGTCCGCTGAGTATAGTTTGCGTAAAAGTTAAACCCTTCGAATAATAAACGCTCAAAGCACAATAAACACGGTTACTTCATCCCAAGATTAAGGTTAATTAACGAATCTCTGTGACCAAAAAGATAAAAAATGTTAAATTACGGCAATTTTTTGAATATTAGAGATTGTTTGCTATGTCAAATGCTGTAGAGACACAAGCGCAGGAGCAACCTGATAATCAACAGAGCAAAGGTTGGTTTAATCGATTTTTAGCCACTGTTGAGTTTTTAGGCAACATGCTTCCCCACCCGATTACATTGTTCGCTATGTTTTGTATTGCCATCGTGTTGTTCAGTGGTATCGCTGACTGGATGGGATTGAGTGCTATTGACCCTCGCCCCGAAGGTGCTAAAGGACGTGATCCAGATGGTGTTATAGAGGTCGTGAGCCTGCTCAGTGCCGAAGGTCTACAAAAAATCGTAACTGGACTGGTAACAAACTTTACTGGCTTTGCGCCACTTGGCACCGTGCTCGTTGCCCTACTTGGTGTCAGTGTTGCCGAACATTCTGGCTTACTCTCAGCGGCAATGCGCGGCATGGTAATGGGCGCATCAAAGCGCTTGGTAACCTTTATGGTGGTCTTTGCTGCAATCTTATCGAATACTGCTTCAGAACTTGGCTATGTGGTACTTATCCCATTAGCGGCTATGATTTTCCACAGTTTAGGACGCCATCCTCTAGCGGGTCTAGCAGCGGCTTTCGCCGGTGTATCTGGCGGGTATAGTGCCAACTTATTGTTAGGTACAATTGACCCACTACTTGCCGGTATTACCACGCCTGCAGCGCAGATGATAGACCCAAGTTATCAGGTAGGCCCAGAAGCAAACTGGTATTTCATGATGATTTCGGTGTTTTTAATAGCCATCGTCGGTACTTTAGTCACTGAAAAGATCGTAGAGCCTCGCTTAGGTAAATATAACCCAGATGAAGCCAATATCGATTTAGGCCAAAACAACATCGAACACTTAAGTGCCACAGAGAAGTCAGGCCTGAAATGGGCAGGTGTTACATTACTGATTGTATCTGCACTCCTAGCACTCACTATTGTGCCAGAGAACGGCATTTTACGTCACCCAGAGACTGGCGAAGTGGCAGGTTCACCATTCCTTAAAGGCATTGTAGTATTTATTTTTGTCACCTTTGCTATCCCAGGCTTTGTTTATGGTCGCGTTGTAGGCACCATGAAAAATGACAGAGACGTCATTGATGCGATGAGCAAATCAATGAGCTCAATGGGTATGTACATCGTTCTGGTATTTTTTGCTGCGCAGTTTGTGGCGTTCTTTAAGTGGACAAACCTAGGAACCATCTTGGCTATCAATGGTGCGGCTTTGTTACAAGCGTTAAACCTAACGGGCCCTGAAGTATTTGTACTGTTTATTTTTATGTGTGCTTTGGTAAACCTAAGCCTTGGCTCTTCATCAGCACAATGGGCTGTAACAGCCCCCATCTTCGTTCCTATGCTGATGTTGGTAGGTTATGCGCCAGAGACCATTCAAGCCGCTTATCGTATCGGGGACTCAGTCACCAACTTGATCACCCCCATGATGAGTTATTTTGGTTTAATTCTTGCCGTCGCAACTAAGTATAAAAAAGACATGGGGATAGGTACACTCGTAGCAACTATGCTGCCATACAGTATGTTCTTCTTCATTGGTTGGGTTGCGCTGTTTTACATTTGGGTATTTGGTTTTGGGTTACCAGTCGGGCCCAACTCCCCCATCTATTACACGCCCTAATTAGTTCAAAAACGCCAGCACCCGCTGGCGTTTTTAGTTTCAGGTCAAATAAATTCGGTACAAGAAACTATAAAATACTGACATAATGACAAAATTAGAGTTGTTAAAAGGCAATCGCTCACCTACAGTTCAGTAGAACTTGCCAAAAAAGGAGCTTAGGTTTCTGACGAAACATTCATTATTCAAAAGGTAGTTTATGTATACACTCTTTTATTACCCACGTAATGCGAGCCTTGCACCGCACTTCGTGTTGAAGGCACTCAAGGTGCCGTATCAGCTAGAGCTTGTTGATCGCAAGAAAGTCGTACAAAAATCTGCTCAATATTTAAAATTAAACCCCACTGGCCGCATTCCCACTTTGGTTGACGATGACTTTGTTCTGTTTGAAAGTGCTGCTATCTGCTTATATCTATGTGAAAAGCACCCCGAAGGTCATTTAATTCCTGAAGCGCCTAAAGCCAGAGCCGAATTTTACCAATGGCTGATGTATTTAACCACTACCTTGCAAAATGAACTTATGGTGTACTACTACCCTGAGCGCCACACGCAAAGTGCGATTATGTACGATGACATTGTTAATACTCAGCAATCTAGGATCACTGAATGCTTAGAGCTGTTAAACAAACATATTGGTGACAAAACTTATATGGTCAACGATCAGTTTACTGTCTGTGATTGCTATATGTTTATGCTTTGTATCTGGGCCGATGAGCTTAAAAAGCCGCCCTTAAGTTTCCCAAACTTAAACCGCTACCTAAAAACCTTAGCCAAACACTCAGCCATCAAAGCAGTGTGTGAAGAAGAAGATACCGACTTAAGCGCATATAAATAGCCTCTAGCCGATTACCATGGGGATGAACACTTGTACCCCATGGTCTGAAACAACCTCCAAATACTTTGTCATTACAACCTAAATACTAAGCAATAAAGTTGCTAACGAAACCCTGTTTAATAATCCTCCATTTGAGCGTTTGCGGTTAGCTTGTTAAAATTGAATATGCTCTAATACCGCAAAAATCATTCATTTCATTTATGCTTTCTCAATTTCAACAGTTACTAGAGAACAATACTCTAAGCCATGATATTGCGCAGCAACGCGCATTGCATGCTCTCGCGCAACTACAAGTAGGCTTAGCAAACGGCCACGCTTGTAAGGGTATTTATTTACATGGACCTGTTGGTCGGGGTAAAACCATGCTGATGGATCTGTTTTATCGAACTTTGTCTGATGACATAGCCAAACAGCGACTTCACTTTCATCACTTTATGACTCAGGTACACGATGCGCTCAATGCGATTCAAGGCCAAATTAACCCGCTCTCGCAGATAGCCAAGCGCTGGGCCGATAAAGTCAACGTGCTCTGTTTTGATGAGTTCCATGTCAGTGATATTGGCGATGCCATGATTATGGCAAGGTTATTTGAGCAACTTTTTGCGCATGGCGTAACACTGGTCGCAACTTCTAATTGCCACCCACAAACGCTTTATTGCAATGGTCTTCAGCGACAAAGGTTTCTCCCCACCATTGACCTGCTTGAACAACACTGTGACATTGTTGATGTAGCCGGAGAAGTTGACCATCGTTTTGCCAAAGGTTTTGATAGTAAGTATTATTTTGTAAATGAACGCACCTCATTTGAAAGTCTATTTACACAAGTTCAAGGCCAGCTTTTTGAGCATCACATCACAATATGTAATCGACCCGTTGTAGCAATGGGCATCGCTCAAAATGCCATTGCTTTTGATTTCTATGCGTTGTGTAGTGCACCAAGAGCCACCGCTGACTACATCGCACTGACACAGCAATACCGTGCTATTTTTATCGCTAATGTGCCAGTGATGGGTTCAAAACCGTTGCAGCACACCACAACACAAGGGGTTGAAGATGGCTATCAGCGCGCTTCGCATTTAGACAATGCTCACCTACTTGACGACCACGCCCGACGCTTTATCGCCCTCGTTGATGAGTGTTACGAGCAAAAATGCTTGGTTGTGGTACATTCTCAAGTCCATTTACAACAGCTCTATGTTGGTGAGCAACTGGCCTTTGAGTTCGAACGTACCAAAAGCCGACTCGTTGAAATGCAACAATGGACGTTAGATAAAGCCGCTTTACCAGCTAATTAGTGAATATCAGGCAGAACATCTAAGCCGTTTGCGCTTAGATGCTCTATTTAGCCTTTAAAAGTAGTGTTGGTGTTGGGCTGATAATTTTAAGTGCGGTGGTCGTAAATAACTGCGATATAGATAGCGATACTCTTTGTTAATGCGCGCCTGTTTACTGGATTTTTGTTCGCCCTCATCATTGAGCAATGACGTCAAAAACGACTTGAAGGTATCTTGATGCTGCGCAGCCAGTTGCGTGAGCTTGTCATTGTAGCCGCCATAAAAGTCTGAGCGCAAGTTGCGTTGTAATGCTCTAAGCCCACCAAGATCATGTTGTGATAAGTATCTGATTGCCAAATAAGACCATTGATATATTTGCTCAGTGCTTTGCCCATATTTGGTTGCAAATATACTTTCTAAATCAAGCCACTGGTCTTGATTGGTATCTCGTAATACTTGAATGGCTTTAGGGTTATCATCGCCTTTTGCAATCAACTCAGCGAGCCCCTCACTCCACCATACTAACTTCTGCGGAAAGTGCCCAAAGGCCCCATATTTGTTAAAACGCCCATCCAAGTAATGTACATATTCATGGTTTAGATTCCACACCTTAAACTTATCATCGGTCCAAAACGCCTGAAAGCTATAAAATGTTGCTTGATTATTTGGGTCGCTCGGTGTGCCTTCAATGTACATGCCGCCGTTGTCGGTGTGAATATCAAACAATAACTGGCCATAGCGATTGTAGTCACTGTAGTTATCGAAAATCACAACCTGTAATGCGTGGTTGTAATCATTTGCCACACTGCGCATTTTGGTGGCAAACAATTGGTGAAAATCTTGCTCTTGTGACGTTAGCCTTTTACAGGAATAGGTGAGCTGTTCATGGTCTAAAGACGTGGCGCGGATCCACAGTCTATCTGAGCATTTATGCTTAATCGGCAACACGGTATCAATATCAAAACTAATGCAACGCCCTTGCTGGCTTTCATTGCATTCACTCAAGCCACGAAAGCTATTCACTAAGTAGTTGCTGGCGTACCAAGTTTGCTTATCCTTTGTCGAAGCCCCGCTGATACTTTCAAGCTTTGACCACACTTTCTCATCAAGTTGTTGTTGCTGAGTATCTGGTATCAGTTGATGAATGTAGCCAAGGCTCCACAGCGCGTGATCTCTGCGCCATGATGACTGAGATACCTCATCCAGTAAGATATTGATAAGCGCCGATTGGTTTGCAAATAGCGTTGATAACTCAGGCTCTCTGCGCGCCATAAAAGCGCTAAAACCAATTGCTCGATAGAGTTCCCATCGCGCATAGTCATGCCCTAGTCCTTCAACATCACCAAGGGTTTTAAACAACGCTACCAAAGCAGACAATTGCTCGGGCCAGTTTGTCAGTTCTTTTTCTTGGGTTAGCAAACGATAGACCAGTACCGCATAATTCTCGGCAAAGCGAGCTTGCTCGGCTACGCTAGGCGCATTTTTGAATAACTTTAACAGTACGTTCGACAAAGATTGATAATCATCGGTATTAAGGCTATCTAAATCTGCAAAATAACTAAACCCACGCAAATCGTACAACACGCTATTGATTGCCTTCCAGTCAGGGTGCTTGAGTGTAGTTTGATTATCTAGATAACTGAGTGCCTGAGCGAAATGTTGTTTATCTATATTGTGTTGCCACCAGCCGCCTACTGGGCCAACGGGTAAAGTTTCACTCATTGAGGAGGCAGGTTTAACACTGTTGCAAGCACTTAATATGGCTATCGACAATGGAATAAATACGGCTTTTTTCAACATGGCATGACAGGCCTTATCACCTGCTCCTAATTATTATTTTTGAATAATATAGAATATACCAAATGTACTTTTCAATCTTAGTTGTTGTTTTTTGCCTATTTAAGTTAAGGTGGGTTGCTTAACGTAAAGAGGTCACTTGATGAAAAAAATCGCTTTGTTTGTAGATGTGCAAAATATTTACTACACCTGCAAGCAGTCTTTAGGAAAGAACTTTGATTACAACGCCTTTTGGGCACACGCCAAACAACTAGGCGATATTGAATACGCTTATGCCTATGCCACCTATCGCGGTGATGATAAACAAACACAGTTTCAAAACATACTTCGAGCGATTGGCTTTGAGGTTAAGCTCAAACCTTACATTCAACGTGCTGATGGCTCTAAAAAAGGTGATTGGGATGTCGGCATCACCATAGATATGATGGAAACAGCCAAACAAGTGGATGAAGTCATACTGCTATCTGGCGACGGAGACTTCGCCATTTTGCTTGCTCACTTGCGTAATCAATACGGTGTCTCAAGCCGAGTATACGGCGCACCTAAGCTTACCTCTCAATTACTTATGGATAGCTGTGATGTGTTTAGCGCAATTGATGATGCCCTATTACTCTCATAACCCCGTGGCTAATACACATCATTGATTTAAACGGTAGGTATAAAAAGCCAAGTGCCGTAATCACGAGCTAATTATGTGTTGTGGTATGATTATCAAGAGAGTTTGATCTGCTTTAATATAACAAGACAAATCAAACATGGACAAATGCTCCCTGGCTGCCCCTCATTCTTCGGGTATTATAGCCAGCAAGCATTTGCCAATTATTTACGGCGTTAGCCTCGTATTGGAAAAGAAATGAGCGCTGAAGAAGATAAAGAAAATAATGAAAAGGTAAGTGGCTTAGAGGCCTACAAAATAGCCTTGGAAACCCGCAACTTGGAAATCGGGTTATTCTGGCAAAGATCAAATTACTTCTTGGTTTTGAACGCGGCTCTAGCGATTGGCTTTTTTCGTTTGTCTGACAATAAATATTCTATTTTACTTGCGTGTCTCGGGGCATTCGTCTCATTTCTCTGGTTCAGGGTCAATTTAGGTAGTAAGTATTGGCAGGCGCGCTGGGAACATCGTCTGAACAAAAAAGAAAACGAAATAGCAAGTGATCTTGAGTTTTTCTCAGCTGACTCAACAACTATTCAAGCTGATGTTGAAGCTAGTTTTTCTCATGGCGCAAACACAAAAGGTAAGTTTCAGAAGTGGCTTGAACAACAAGCACTTAAAAAGCCTTCTGTAAGTTATAACATGACACTCTTGTCCTTGGTGTTTGTTGCCACATGGGGCTTGCTCATCATTATCAAAATATTTTCGTAGTGAAAATCAAAAAGGCTAACAAAAAGTTCAACAACGCTCGTTCCTCGCTCGGACAGCCTACGCAGCGCTCCGGCTGCTGGTTAACTTGGCGTTATGTATCAGGAGAATCATGGCATCTCATAAGTGACTAAAAGTGTTGCACAAAGCTTGGCTCACCATGCAGTGAGTGCGCTTTCCTTTGTGCATCCTCATCTTGGTCAAGCCTGTGAGGAAGCAGGCCTAGATTCCATAGAAATCTATTTGTCTGATGCTGAGCCATGCCCAAAAAGGTTTCTAAACATAGAGCCACTAAGGCTGGCACTAAATACTCTCAAAGAAACACTCTACGGTTTGGTAACTGCTGAGGGTTTCGAGCCAAAAGATATTGAATCGGCAAAAATGGTTTTCGAGTTCAAGCACGGTCAACTCGGTCACTATTGCAGTGTTTGCACAGCCTCGTTGGTCAGTGCATCCAAAACATACCAAAGTAAGGCTAATTACTTTGGAAGCACAACGCGGTAAGTCGGGTTGTCTCTAGGTAGATTTATCATTTTTGTCGGATGGCGGCGCTGCGCGCCTTATGCCGACCTACGCCAAAAGGTAGGTTGGTTAAGCCGAAGGCGCCACCCAACAGAGTGTCAGATGCACGCGTTGACGATCCACTTCCTGCACTTCGTGGAACTAACCACTTGAATTAAATGATAAGGAAAGTGATCACAATCTAATACTTGTGTCATAAGTAAAACTCGCTTGTAAGCTCATTCAATAGATATCGACCGTTCGTGACGCGATGATGATCATACCTACGGTTTGCTCTCCTTTTCTTTTGCTCGAATCTGAATTAATTTGATGTATAGATGAATAACTTAACGACGCTCTCAGCGCATACGGGCATGCCACTTTGAGTTCATTCATGATTTCTTTGATTTTGCTTTGTACATCTTTCATTTCAAATGCCCTCTTTTCTGGTGCGAGCAAGAACAACGCGATAAGTCGTATTACTTCTAGTAAATTCATCACTTTTGTCGGATGGCGGCGCTTCGCGCCTTATACCGACCTACGTCAATGGGTAGGTTGGTTAAGCCGAAGGCGCCACCCAACAAAGTATCTTTTTGTTTTTTATGTAGGTTTGGTCAACATTCTCAAGCACGTTTTTAATCAGTGGCCTAAATAGCTTGAGTTCTGAAAAGTTCGGTGAGGTGATCGATATATTACTCGACGTCATATTTTATCCTTAAATACAACTTAGTTAAGTAACTGGGTTTTTAGTAAAAGCTGCGGCAGTAAGTGGCTCTATTTATTAAGAGCCACACCATATTTAAACCGTAATTATTTATCAAGGCCCAATTTCTTGCCCTTAATCTGCTTGCGTACATTAGCGATACGGGCACGGTTTTTGGCTCTTGCTTCACCGCTTGCTTGGTTGCTAGGACGGTTGCTGCGCGGCTGGCGACGCTGGTGAGCGGGCTTTTTCGTTAACTTTTTGATTAACGTATCGCGGCTGCTGACTTCGTAGCCCGGTAGGTAGTAGCGTTTGATCTGTTGCTCTATCAACTGCTCAATGTGGATAAGCACTTGCTCTTCTTCACGAGAAACAAAGGAAATTGCCTGCCCTTGATTGCCCGCACGACCTGTACGACCAATGCGGTGTACATAATCTTCCGCAAGATAAGGTAAGTCAAAGTTCACCACGCGAGGTAGACCTTCAATATCGATGCCTCGCGCTGCGACTTCTGTAGCTACCAATACGCGATATTTACCTTCTTTGAACTCTCGTAATGCGCGGCGACGAGCACCTTGCTTTTTATCGCCATGACAAACAATCGCAGGAATACCATCAAGGTTAAGTTCTTCCACCAGTTCATCGGCAACATCTTTCATGTTGACGAACACCAGTACCTGTTGCCAATTTTTCTTACCAATTAGTTCTGAAAGCAGCTCTCGCTTGCGCCCTTGCTCAACTGGGTACACTACGTGGCGTACCGTCTCTGCGGTGGTATTCTCAGGCGTAACCTGCACGTATTTAGGGTGACGCAATACGCGGCTGGCAAACTGTTTCATCGCCGGTGGGAACGTGGCCGAGAACAACAACAACTGGCGTTCATCATCCACCAAATCAATGACCTGCTGCATATCGGTGATAAAACCCATATCTAGCATACGGTCTGCTTCATCTAGCACAAGATGTGTTACTTTTGCCAAACTTAAATTACCAAGACGAATATGGTCAAGTAAACGGCCCGGTGTTGCCACCACAATGTCAGCACCCTTAGCCAGCGATTGCGCTTGGCCTTCAGCACTTACACCACCAAATAAAGTGACCGTTTTCAACTGGGTATGTTTGCTAAAAGCACTGCAATTTTGACCTATTTGCTCAGCCAATTCACGTGTTGGTGCAACAATCAATGCACGCGGCTGACCAGCCTCTTCGCTTTCATTTTCAAGTAGCTTTTGAATAATTGGTAAAGCAAATGCAGCGGTTTTACCCGTACCTGTTTGCGCAGTTGCCAGCACATCATGCCCTTTGCGAACCACAGGGATTGCGGCTTGTTGTATTGGAGTTAGGGTATGGAAATTTAATTCGTCTAATGCTTGTAACAGCAAAGGTGAAAAGCTAAAAGATTTAAAGTTCATGGTAAAAAACCTGCGGCCAATACTTAAGGGCCGCAGATTATACGTTATTTGTGCAAACCTAACAAAGCTTTAATAATGTTTCGTCAATTGCCTGTGCTTTACCGCCGACGATATCCGCTTCACTGAGCTGGTTAATAAGCGCCATACCCGTTGCTTGCTGCTCGCTGTTAAGCGGTACATAGGGTAGACGGAACACAGGGTTAACCGCGCCAGTCATGATAAGCGCCGTGTTAATCGCAATCGGGTTGGGTTCGCAGAACAGCCATTGCATCAATGGTTGTAGCTGAGCATTCAACTCTTTGTTTTCTTTATCCATTAACCGGCGGAATAAGCCTGGGATCAAGTTTGAAGTCACCGATATTACACCGTGAGATTGATAAATATGACGGCTATCATGTGCTTCATCATCATTACCTGACCAACAAGCAATACCTTGTGCTTCATAATGTGCGATACGCTCATTACCGCCACATTCTTTCACGCCAATGAAATTTTCATGTTTTGCCATTGGTTCAATGATATCAGGGGTAAGATCTTGACCAGTACGACCTGGTACGTTGTAAATAAATGCAGGACCGATGTCTAACACACACTGAAAATGCGTTTTCAGTCCATCAATTGAGGTACGACCGTAGTATGGGTTGATCTGCAGTGCAGCATCCATACCCGATGCAAAGCCATATTCTGTGGCTTTAATGGCTTCACGAGTATTATTGCTACCGGTATTGCCCACAATAATCAGTCTATCTGAAAATTTATTAACGCTATGGGCGATGAGCATTAAATGCTCCTCCCAGTTCATCAATTGGCCTTCACCCGTTGTACCACCAACAATGATACCGTCTACACCCGCTGCTATCTGCGCCTCAACCAACGCATCATAGGTTTGCAGGTCAATATCTCCCGCCATAGTGTAAGGCGTTTTAATTGCCGTAATTAGGCTCGCTTGTTTTATCGTTTGAATCGTACGCATTGTGCTCAAATCTTGGTGTTTTCAAAGTTGCGCACTGTTTTACCATAAATGACGATATGATCCGAGGGAAAAGCCGATTAAATTTGCAAAAACAGTAAAGTCTAGACAACAAACTAGTCCGATTGATTTACAGCTAAGCCTGTGTATTGCAAAACAATAAATAAAGCCACAGCGTTTAAACCGTGGCTTTAGTGCTTATCACAACGGGGAGGTGTTTTAGAAAGAACGACTTAACCCTACGTAGTAGAATCGTCCTCTAAATGAATACAGATTGTCGTCTGTAGATGTGCCGTTCGCTTTTAGGAATGGCGGCTCTTTATCAAACAGGTTTTGCACACCAAAATGTACATCTGTTTGCAGCTGGTCGATGAAATAGCCCAATTGGATATTGTGGAACACTGTTGCGTCCATCACATCATCCTCAGCAGCTGTGATCTTGGAGTTATAAGCTGCATCCCAAGTAACTCGATAATTGCCCTGTTCCCAATCCAACTGAAGGTTAGCTTTGTATTCAGGAATACTGCCAAACGCACTATCGTAAGTACCCACTACATCTCTAAATGGTGTATCACTCGTGTCTTGCACCTCAAAATCTGCCATATACGTCGCATCTAAATTAAAGCGCCAAGTGCCAAGGTTGTTTTCATGCAAGTAATTGATGTTTAGGTCATAACCTGACAGATTACGCGCGGCTATATTGTTTGACGATGAGAATATTGTTTGAATATAACCCGTGCCGTTGTTGCTGCGGATCACCGCATTGGCAAATTCAGGGTTACCGGCCACATATTGATCAACCACATAGCGCGAACTTGAAAACACTACATTTGACTGTTCAATGTCAAAGTAGTCTAACGTTACGCCAAGCCCATCAAGCGGCTCCATAACGAGACCTAAGGTCATGTTATCCGCTTCTTCTGGTTTTAAGTTAGGGTTGCCGCCGCCGATAATGTCGTTACTTTGAATTTCATTTTTACTAAACGCAGGGTTAAGCCCAGCACAACCTGCTATCGACGTGTTGAAGTAGTTGGCATCATTGTTTGGGTTACATGGGTCGTACATATTGGTGTTGATAGACGATGTGCGTCCTTGATACATCTGTGCCATTGTCGGCGCTCTAAAACCAGTGCTATAGCTGCCGCGAATTTTCACCGATTCTAACGGGCGGTAAATAATGCCAAACTTAGGGTTGGTTGTTGTTTGGTCGATGTCGCTATAATCGCTGTATCTTACTGCGGCTTCTACATCTAAGTTTTCAAGCACTGGGATTGCCAGCTCTAGGTAGTACTCAGAAATTTCCCGCACTGGCGAAGTAACTGGCGTTACCGAGCCCCCCCAAGAAACGTCAAATGTAGCTGTTCGCTGTGCCTGATCGACACTCAGTGACAACTGATCTTCTCGATACTCTGCTCCTGCTGAAAACATCATCTCACCTGCATCTAACTGCATCACAGGCCCTGCAATACTTGCTTGAATAAATGACAAGTCATTTTTGTTGGTTTGCGATGGTGCGGTCGTATTGATGAAATCGAGCATGTCTTGAGTAATTGACCCTTCTGGGCCAAACACGTTAAGCGCCACACAATCTGGGTCCGCAGCCGTTTCACATTCATCTGATAAGGCTCGCTCAATTTGAATAATTGACGGTTGCGCGCCACCTTCTTGTACCAATTTTGCGCTTTGGCTGGAGAATAACACTTCCCAATCATACTCATCCGCCAGCATACCTTGCAGACCTAGCGTATAACGGGTAATAGTATTGTTAGACTGATAAATTCGCGAGCCATATTCACTGAATCGTTTACTTACGTTACCGGCCTCACCAAATGGGTTATATTTTTGATTTGGGCCAACACCGAAGTTATTGCCGTCTGCATCAGGATAGCGTTTAAACGCGTTAGGTGTATCAACGCTGTCTCCATACCACCCTGTATCTGTGCCTGGCGGTGCCTGATTGCCTTGCACAAAGCCATCGTGGAATGACAATTCAGTAAAAAAGGTTAGCTCATCGGCAAGTTCATATTCACCAAACACGAACACACTGGTGGTTTTATTGTCGTTAGCGCCCGATTGTGCTGCGCGGTAGTTATAGCCCTCTTTATCATAATCCCAAGCAATAACCTGACTTGGATTACTTGCATCAGGCACAGTCCAAGTACCTTCTCCTAACCCAAAGCCAGTTAATTTCGGATTAGGTGCTGTTCCAGAGCGCCCATTTCCACCACCAAGATACGTTTGGTCCGCATCTTTGGTCATGTAGCGGTCTTTTTCTTCCCAACCAGCATTGTTACTGGTTGACGCTGCAACCATAATGCTCGCTTTATCTGTGCTCACGCCTGTAACAAAACCCACTTTTCGCTCATCAGCATCACCACGGGATGATCTGCCAAAGTGCGCGGTAACTTTGAATCCCTCAAAATTCTTGCGAGTGATAATGTTGATAACTCCCGCAATAGCATCAGACCCATAAATTGCTGATGCCCCATCTTTGAGTACTTCAATCTGAGAGATGGCTTCAAACGGGATTGAGGATAAATCGACCAGTCCATCTTCATCAGAGCCAACTAAGCGGCGGCCATTAAGCAGTACCAGAGTATTGGTCGCTTCAATACCACGTAACGTAGCCGTTTGAATATTGTTGCTACCCGCACTGCTTTGGTTGTTCGCCGTATTACCAGTCAGCGCAGGCAATCGACGCAATGCAGAACTAACATCACTAATACCCAAATTGGTCAGTGCTTCTTTGCTCACAACTGTGATTGGCGAAGTAGATTCGACTTCGGCACGGGCGATTCTCGAACCGGTTACCATAATTTTTTCAACTTCTTTTAAGTTGTCGTCTGCCGCATGGACATTTGCGCTAATGCTGCTAACTGAAGAGATCACTGCCAGTGAAAGCGCAGAGAATTTGAAGGTTAACTTAGTTGTCATTATAAGCCTCTATTGTTGATGTTATTGTTCAGATTGCTGCATCTCACGCGCCAGCGACATAGTGCTCACTAACGACGCCTATCAGCGTGTGCCGACATACGAAAGCCTCCAGAACTTTCGCGTAAGCTGTGCATTGTCCGTAAAATGCACAACCAACATACGATATATTGCATACAATATGCAATAATAATTACCCAAAATCAGTAATTTTATTTTCCTTCGTGGTTTTCAACCGAACTTTTGCAGATTGTTGATTATGGGAATACGCCTTGGAGATTTAATTAACTTATTGAAGTTGTAGCTTATTTAATATTTTTGTTGAGTCTGAGCAACTCAGGAGTAAAAAAACTAATTTTTAGCGCTTGTAAAATTTTAATACATAGTACAAAATTCAAATCACTGTATATTTATCCAGTTTAATTTGTATGAGCTTACTTAATCACTTAAACACTCATTTTTATCGTACAGAAGAACTTTGTCAGGCGCTTAAGGTTGATACTGAGCAGCTCACTCATTGGCAAGAAAGTGGTCTGTTCCCTAAGCCCAGCTACAGTATTCAAAATCAGATTAAATGTAGCTCTTTTCTCGGTTTATATGAATGTGAGGAATTCACTGACTATTATCCCCGAGGCTGTGTACAGTGGGGCCTAGATTTAATAAAACACAAAGTCAGCAACGCAGCACAAGCATATGAGCTATTTTTTCAGCATTACACGCAAAGCTTAAAAAAATGCCAACAGCAAGGACTACATTGCCAAGATGAGCGCTTTAGTGATGACCTTTGTGAGCAGATACAAAACGCTTGGCAGCAATATTTATGCAGTAAGTATGGCGTTATCAGCCAAAATGGACTCGTTGAGGAGCTGGTGCATATAGAGCTCGGCCGAGCCATTGTTGATGAAATTACCGAAGAGCGCAGTACAGCTAGCATCAATGCACAACACCGTCCCGCTTTGCTGCATGCCCTAAAATTGCTAAATAGAGCCTTTAGCCACCCCGCTAAACACGAACGCAATCACTCGTTACGAGAGCGCTATATAGATGCCTTGGTGTGTAAGTATGATTTATCGATTAAGTAGCTGTGCGACATGTTGAACACATCACACATAGTTACTAAGGAAAGCTTTCGCGACCGATTAGCTAACGCTTTACGGATGTTCTCATGCTTCGTTAACCGAGGCATTTAGTTTATATTGGATTACTAAAATTAGAATACGCTAATCGAAATTTTAAACTCAGTGTCAAGATAAACTGGTGGGCTGCTTCACAAGAGAATCGTCAAGGCGATGACCCACCTCAAGCCAAAATATATTTACCCGTGTTCTCACAACATAGCCAATATCACGACATTAGCCCACACCAAAGCACAGGCTGTTTAGAGTAAATTGCTAGAAATATAAGAGACTATTGATATTCCTGATCAAAGTGTGCACGCATAACTTCGAACGCTTTTAGCACCTCTAACTGCGGCTTACAAAGTTCGTCGTACCATGCATCAAAGCGTTCATCGTCATCTTGATCGCTAAGGGCTTGATATTGAGCCAATAGCTCTATGATGTCGGTATGAGTACAGGCTAAAGCGTCTAGCTTCTCACTCAATGCTGAATGATCTTTGTTTTTCAATGTCGCAATGACGCTATTATCTAATTGTTGGTTTTGCTCCGTCATAGCGGCTCCCTTTTAAACATTACGCTCCTTATTTATAACAGTCTGGTAGCGAATAGCTACCCCTGATCGTACTAGTTGCGCAACATTCAAGCTGTTCTGTGAAAAAAATTAGAATTTTTCAACTAATTATTTATTCCACAAAATTGCTATTTACCGAATAGTAATTCCCAAATACTGGGAGGCTCATGGAGCTCATGATATTGTTTTCTGAGCGCATCAATCTTTTTCAGCTGTTCTTTTGCTTCCGCCAGCTTACCTTCTTTTGCCAATCGCTCACTGTTTGCTAGTACATTTGCGACCCTTTGTAAGCCCTCAGTGGACTTATCTTGAAGCTTTGGTTCAAAGCGGTGCTGTTGACTGACTAACAAGTGCTCTCGAAAGGCGTCTAAGCTTTCAAGTAATTGTTGCTGTGACTCGCTTTTCATAGCGTTTTTGTAGGCAAGTCCCATGTTTTTCATGGTCACTTCCAAATCACTACTTTGCTTAGCGGCGACTGACAGTGACATAACGAACAAAGCGAACAATAGGGTTCTAAGCATAAATCCTCCAAAAAATTTCAGGGCATTATAGTGGCCTTTGGATTATGAAAAAAGCAATAACGGACCATCCCAAGCAGGCAACTCAAATAATTTCAGATTTTTGTGCCATAATAACTACTTAACGAAATGACTGATGAGGTTAATGTGTTCAAAAAGTTTGCACTTACGTGCATTTTTTTGATGTTCGCCATCCCAAGCGCGGCAGCCGAGCTAAAAGTAACGTTTATTAACCCTGGGTTCTCTGACGACAACCCTACTGGGAACTTCTGGTTAAATGTTACAGCCTTTATGCAAGCGGCCGCAGAAGATCTCAACATTGACCTAAGTGTGATGTACGCTAACAGAAATCATATCGATATGAAAAAAATGGTCGACAAGGCACTCTCCAGAGATGACCATTATTTGGTATTGGTAGACGAAAAGTCCGTAGTCGCCCAAGCTTTGCTTTCCTCTCAAAAAACACACGATAAAATTATATTCTTGCTCAACGCGCCTACAAAACAAGAGCAAATTAGGCTTAGAAGTAAAGGCTTTGGTATTCTAGGAAATATTGTACCGGACAACTTCCAAGCTGGAAGGTTACTTATCCAACAACTTGATAGCCTTGTTTTACGGTCAAAGAAGAATCCAGTCGTCAACTCACTGGCTTTACTGGGGGAAACCGCCACTGAAGCGGCTCGACAAAGAGAGCAAGGACTGCTCAGTCACAGTAATCGCTCCTACAATTTAAAACTGCAACAACGCATTGATGCTAACTGGTCACAACAAGAAGCCTACAGGATCACGAAGGGTCTGCTCAAGCGCTTCCCAGAAACTAAACTCATTTGGGCAGCCAATGATGCTATGGCAAAAGGTGCGGCAGAGGCTGCTACCAAATTGTCGATACGCCAACAGATAAGAATTGGTGGGGTCAATTGGGATAAAGATCACCACAAAGTATTAGATGCATCAGTCGGAGGGCACGTCACACTGGGCGCCTTTACACTGGTGAAAATTGCAGATCATTTTAATGACCCAGCAAACATAATAGGTGATAACGAGCTGCCCATTTTTAAGGTTTATAACAATAAGTACGAGCCTTTATATAAAGCTATTCATTCAAAAACACTAGATAAGATTGACTTTCGATATTTCTCTATCACGCATACTTCGCCGACGCCAAAACCGTTCACACTTGACAATATGACAGCGCTAGTAAAATAATTTTTTATTTCATTTATATTAATTTTTTAGATAAAAAAATATGATTATAAAAATATTAGAGAAGAACAATCCAATTATTCAAATTTTAATAATTTGTATATTCCCACTTAGTTTTTAGTACAAAAAACACACTGTTGACACATTTCAATTTACCTGTTTTATTTACAGAGGTTAACAACATGTAATAAAGGTAACTTAAAATGAAAAAAATGGTTTCTAACAACGTAAAGCTTTCAGTTCTTTCAGCCTGTGTAGGCGCAGCCCTAAGCGCAGGACATGTATCTGCCAGCGAAGAGCAACGCGTTATCGTGACACTAAATGACAGCGCTGTAAAAACGGCCCCAGTGCTTGTATCAAGCGCCGATGTTGCACGCTACAAACAACAAACACTAACGACTTTTGCTCAACAATTAAATGTCACTCCAATGACAGCGCTGCCAAGTGTTAATGCGGTCGTTATGAACGTAACACCACAAAAGCTTGCTGAACTTAAAGCGAACCCACAGGTTGCGAACGTCGAGGTGGATCCAAAGCGTTACTTAATGGCTGAGTCAACGCCTTACGGTATCAACATGGTTCAAGCAAACCAACTTGCAGATACAATGAGCGGTAACCGTAAAGTATGTATCATGGATACGGGTTATACGCTTAACCACCCTGACTTACCTAGCACAGGCATCACAGGTAATGATGGACATGGTTCAAATGATACAGGCAACTGGTATAACGATGGTAACGGTCACGGTACGCATGTTGCCGGTACAATTGCTGCGATTGGCGGTAATGGCCAAGGTGTTGTCGGTGTAAACCCATCGGGCCAACTTGGTTTGCATATCGTAAAAGTATTTAACGATCAGGGCCAGTGGGCATATGGTTCGGATCTAATAAAAGCCATTGAACAGTGTGAAGCATCAGGTGCTAATGTCACGAGTATGAGCTTGGGTGGCAGCGGCAGTTCAACGGCAGAACGTAATGCGTTCCAGCAAAGTTATGATCGCGGCGTGTTACATATTGCAGCTGCCGGTAACAGCGGCAACAGCAGCCTAAGCTACCCAGCATCTTACGATGCCGTAGTATCTGTTGCGGCAGTGGACAGCTCGGAAAACAAAGCATCATTCTCTCAGTACAATAATCAGGTTGAAATTGCGGCGCCAGGTGTAGGGGTTAACTCTACTTGGAACAACAATGGATATAAATCTATCAGTGGTACTTCTATGGCGACACCACACGTTTCAGGTGTTGCAGCGCTGGTATGGAGTCACTATCCAGAGTGTACTAACGATGAAATTCGTAAGGTGCTCAATGCTACAGCCAAAGATAAAGGTGCACCGGGTCGTGATACATCTTATGGTCATGGTATCGTACAAGCAAAAGCCGCTTATGATTATATCGCGCAAAATGGCTGTAGCGGCGACCCACAACCTGGTCCAATCGCAAGCTTCAGCTATAGCGTAAACGGTAAAACGGTTAAATTCACAAACACATCTAAGGATGCACGCAGCTACTCGTGGCAATTTGGTGATGGCGCAAGCAGCACAGAAGCTTCACCTAGCCATACCTATGCAGCAGCTGGCAACTACCAAGTAACGCTTACTGCCAAAGATGGTGAAAAATCTAACTCCGTGACTAAAACCGTTACCATTACAGGTGATGATCCTAAGGGATGTGATGGTATCGCCGCTTGGTCTTCATCAAAAATGTACTACACGGGTGACCTAGTTTCATATAAAAACTACAAGTATGAAGCAACATGGTGGTCTCGCTCTGCACAGCCTGATATTTTCAGCAACGTTTGGAAGCGTTTAGGTGCTTGTAACTAAGCTTTAAACGATTCATGAAAAGCGCCCGTCATATCGGGCGTTTTTTTATAACAACAGTATAAGCGTGCTCAACAGCATAAAAATAATCGCCACACTTTGCTTAATTGTTAGTTGCTCTTTGAAGACCCAAGCGCCCAGCAGCATTGCGCTAGTAATTCCTACCGAACGCTTTAATCCTTCAACAATCCCAGGTTGCATGAGCTCTATTGCCACAAGCTGAAGGATCACCGCACTGGAAAACACTAAAGCAGACAGTCCCCACCAGCCAACATGTTTTTGAATGTCAGCAGCCTTAACGCGCACACCTAACACCAAAGCCGTTGCACTCAACACTATGACAGTGATGTAGGTGGCATGAAACGCTTTATCACCGTATTGCAGCGCATACTTATCGATAACAATACTAAAGCCCCAACATAATGAGGTCAGTAAAGCATGCCAGATGCCGCTCTCAGTAGCTTTAAATCGTGTGCCCATGAGCCAAAACGATCCCCCAACTATACCCACAATCCCCAATACTTGCGCAGATGTGAGTGGCTCATTTAGCCAAAGCCATGCAAGCAAAGCAGAACACACTGGTGTAAAGGACAACATGGACAACACAATCGCGATTTTTCCAATTGCAAGCGCGCGAATAAATGAAACGCTCGCTACAGCTGCGAGCAATCCACTTACACTGGCGGGCAAAAAATATTCAACCGTCGGAAGCTGCGCGCCAGCGTACAACCACAGCACTAAAAAAACCGGTAACACGCTGAGACTAAAAACAACCGACATCAATGGCGCACGGTAATAGGCAGCCAACTTCTTACGGCAAAAATCAAAGCCAGCCCAGCTCAGTGCACTCAACATCGCAAACAACATAACTAACCTCTGACTAGTCTTAATGTATTTTGTGACTGCTTGCACATATACTCGTTAATCTTAAAATGATCTGGCTTCCACCCCAATAAAAAGCGGTGAAAGTCGGACCACACCACAGGCCATAACTCTCGCCAACAACTCACAATATCCCGAGAATTTTGCATACTATGTTTCGTAATTAGGTTATCAGCCAGCTTTACAAAGTAGTATTCTAGCAATTCGTCAGCATGAGTGTACAGACCATCATTATCAAATACACTCGTGAAATACAGCATGACATCCTGAATCCCCAACCCTGAACCCAGATATTGAAAATCATACCCCAGCACAGCTAATTCTGAGTTAAATACAAAGTTTGCGATTTTGGCATCACCATGAATTTGTGTGCGATATGGACAATCTCGGATAAGCGCAGCAATGCTGTTTGCATGTGTTTTTAGCTCGCTATGAGCCATCCTTTGAAATTCATCGGGCCGTGTCGCCAAATGCCAGTACCCCCCCTCCTGCCAGCCAATGTCATTTTGGATCATAAAATAACTATGAAAATCTGCCAGCCAAGTTAGTACTTGATGATGATGTTCTGTGCAAGGGTCACTTTCTGCGCGAAATCCACCACCAGAGAAGTCCGACAATACAAGACAAGTCGTACAATCTCGCTGCACAGCGTGTATGGGCTTCGGTACTAAACAAACACCATCAAGTCGAGCCGCTTGTTGTTGATAAAACGCTAATTCTATTTGATATGATTTTAACTTACGCGCCAGTGCAAAATCAGTTTGTACAATGTTTCTATGGATGAGCTGTGTGGGGACCTGAGCAAATTTAACCACTACATCCATACCATCTAAACACATTCTGTTTACACAGCCACAGCCACTCCAAAGCTGACTACTGCTTTCTTTATCTATAATATCATGGAACTTTTCACTTAGTATTTCGTAAAGCATACTTGGGGCATTCATTATCTATTTGCCTTAAACGCTAACATTTTCTGGCAATAAAAAAAGCCCCTGTCCTAATGTTCAGGGGCTTTAAATGTAATTAAGTGCCGATACTGCTGGCACTTAAGGCATTGTTGAGCGTTAACTCGCTTGTTGAACCTTCTCAACAGGCTGTGCATTGTCATCTAGCAAATTCATATCAAAATCAAATTCATCCACACGAATCGCTTTTTCACGCTTCTTGTTATAATCAATCAGCTGAGCATATTCTTGTGAACTAATTAGATTTGCAGCAAGCGCATTATCAAGTGTTTCAGAGAAACGTACACCCGCTTTTATCTGTTTGCTACGAAGTGCTTTCTTCACTTTAGATAGCAAGTCTAAACATGCCATTTTAGCTTTGTAGGCTTGTTCATTAATATCATGACCATCACCAGCTGTTGGTTTAATCAAGTGCGTTAGCTGTGCTTTAAACGCTGTATCTAACTGAGCAGCTTTCGCAAGCTCACGTACTAGATCATCGCTGATTGCTGGCATTCTATGTGTGTAGTGCATTGTAATGACACGCATAAACTTGCGAGTGCCAGACGCTGGGAAGTTATCTAAGAACTTATGCAGCGCGTTTTCTGCATTTTGCAATGCCCAGCGTGTTGCATAGTGAAAGTATGGTGCTGCAGCTTGTCTATCGGCAACGGCTACTTTCTGCTCATAGTACTTAATCGATGCCATAGCCGCATATAAATAGCTCATCACATCACCTAAGCGTGCTGACAACATTTCTGCCTGCTTTAATTTACCACCCAATACTAGTAACGAGAAATCCGCATAAACAGCAAGCTTGGCTGAGAGCTGGTGTGCAGCTTTTTCATAAGCTTGTACTTCTGGCAACTGTGACTTACTTCCAGCTGTAAATGGTAATAAGCCAAGGCGGAACGCTCGAAGACTGTTCGCAACGCTATAACCCACTGTTTTACGTAAAATCTTATTAAAGGTTTTATCTGCATCTTTTTCTTGGCTGTGAATGGACTCAACCATAGACTGTAGATACGGGTGACAACGCATTACACCTTGACCAAAAATCATCAAGTTACGAGTAAGAATGTTCGCACCTTCAACCGTAATTGCGATTGGTTGTGCGACATAACCACTTGCTAGGGTGTTTTGTGGACCATTTTGAATCGCTTTACCAGCTTGAATATCCATTGCAGAGTCTAATACATCACGACCGATTTCCGTCATGTGGTATTTAGCGATTGCTGTAACTACAGATGGCTTAAGGCCCATGCCCAAACCTTCAGTGGTTAACACTCGCATCGCTTCTTGCAAATAAGTTTTACCTGCAATGTCAGCAAGTTTTTCTTGAATGCCTTCAAACTGACCAATTGATAGACCAAACTGCTCTCGCACAGCAGCGTATTCTGAGGCTGATTTTAATGCAACCTGTGCTGTTGAAACACCTAACGCAGGAAGAGAAATACCACGTCCCGCTCCCAGACAGCTTACGAGCATTTGCCAACCGCGACCAATGTTCTTCTGACCACCAATGATGAAGTCCATAGGAATAAACACTTTGTTGCCACGCGTAGTACCGTTATAAAAGCGGATACCCATAGGGTCGTGGCGGTTTCCTAGCTCCACTCCTGGATGTGACTTAGGAATCAGTGCACACGTGATACCTAAATGCTCTTTACCACCTAGTAGAGCATCTGGATCTTCAACTTTGAACGCCAAACCTAGTACTGTAGCAATAGGTGCCAAGGTAATATAGCGCTTATCCCATGTCACTTCTAAACCAATCACTTCTTCGCCGTTGTACTGACCTTTTTTCACGATACCAATATCAGGGATACCGCCAGCATCAGAACCCGCTTCAGGACTTGTTAACGCAAAACATGGAATTTCACGGCCATTTGCAAGACGAGGTAAATAATGTGCTTGCTGCTCCTCAGTACCATAGTGAAGCAATAGTTCACCTGGGCCTAACGAGTTAGGAACCATTACCGTCACCGCAACTGCAGAAGATTTTGTTGCAATAGTACCAACAATTGTAGAGTTCGCGTATGGGCTAAACTCAAGACCGCCAAATGATTTAGGAATAATAAGCGAAAAGAATCGCTCTTTTTTCAAAAACTCTAATATATGTTCTGGCAAATGTTTACTGTTTTGGATAACAGAATCATCGATCATTGCCATTAGTTCTTTAACAGGACCGTCTAAGAACGCTTGCTCATCTGCACTTAGTTTTGCTTCTGGCACAGCTCTTAGCGCGTCAAAATCAGGCTTGCCTTGGTAAATAGACCCTTCAAGCCATACATCACCAGCATCTAATGCTTCTTGTTCGGTTACTGAAATGCTTGGTAATACTTTCTTTAGTTGTGTTCTTAAACTCATAATCAACTCATCCGACCAGATAGATATACCTACATTACGGCATAAAAATGACAATAGATCAATCACTCTAGAAACATTTTTTACTAGTTTTTTACTACGGTTTCATTTGATTAAGAATATTTATAAGCAAATTAAAAGCTTACACGTGTACGCTGAAATATTGATTTTTGCAGTCTAGAAGGGTTAGTGGGTGAATTCTGTATATACGGCTTCAAACTTTTGAAGGCTGTAAAAAGGTTATAGTAAACAGGACAGACCTATTGGCTATCCCGCTTACTAATTTGAGGTATCTGTTTTAAGTTATTAGCATCAACTTAATGCCACATGTTTACTAAATCTGATATTGAGCAAGCCTATACCTTGCTGTCTTTTCGACAGCTCTCTTCCTGATTTTGCTGTTGCTGCACGATCAATGCTTTCAACTGTTGAATTTCGTTATGTAAACCTTCTATGGTCGGCACATTGCGAGCTTCATCTTTCGCCTTCTTGAGCTTTGAGCGCTCGTCTTCCATAACATTAACAACGATGCCTATAACCATGTTTAAAAATGCAAAAGCAGTGAAGAATATAAAGGTTAAGTAAAATACCCAAGACATTGGATAGACTTCCATTGTTTCATATTGAATATCTGTCCAATCTTCAAATGTCATAATTCTAAATAGAGTCAGCATAGATATTGCGATATCTCCCCACAATTTTGGGTTTATATCATTGAATACGAAACTGCCAATAGCCGCATATATATAAAAGATTATAAACATCAATAAAATAACATAGCCCAATTGCGGCAACGCTTTCAATAACGAATTTATTAATACTCTAAGCTCTGGTACGACAGACACCATCCTAAGCACCCTGAATACCCTGACGAGTCGCGCCAAAAGTGCCATTTCACTATCATTAACGGGGATCAAGCTGATCACCACAACTAACGTGTCGAAAACATTCCACCCTTTGGTAAAAAAGCGCTTCTTATCCTCATCGGCGATAAAACGCACAGCTATTTCAAACAGAAAAAACAACGTGATAAAGATATCCAACACATGAGTAACAGAAACAGCGCCACTAGAGAGCGGAAAGGTCTTCGCCCCTATTTCAAGGGCTGAAATAATAATCACAGCAACCACTGAAAGCTCAAACGCTTTGTTGTTCTTCAAAGTGTTTAGTTGATATTTGATATTTTCGTACATACGCTACCAAAATTTATAAGTGAGTTTTGAAACTTGCGTGATTATATCTATAAGGCGGCAGTTGAGGGAGCTATTTATTATTAAAACATAAAGAAAAATAGTGATGAAATATCAGCTTATAACCTAAAATTTCGATAGAAAAAATATCAATGGAGCGAGCACTATATACACACTATCACTAAGAGTATTTAAGAATGTAACATTGTCAGTGCGCTCTATTTTTTCCGTTGTGCCGTTTGTTCAAAACGGTCTAAATTGGGCATTGCACAGTCGAACTAAATCTTCAGGAGCAACTTCAACCTCCAGCCCACGCTTTCCAGCACTAACATATATTTTTCCAAATTTTTTTGCATCGCTATGGAGCAAGGTGTTAAAACGCTTCTTTTGCGCAAAGGGACTGATCCCACCGATTAAATAACCTGTAGCAGTTTGGGCTTTTTTAGCATCCGCCATTATGGCCTTTTTACCTTTACACGCCTTTGCAAATGCCTTTAGATCGACTTGCCTTGTTGCAGGCAAAATAGCCACATTCAATACTCCATCCACCTCCACAAGCAAGGTTTTAAAGACCTGCTCAGCGATCAGCCCCAATTTCTCAGCGGCTTCATTGGCAAAGCCATGTTGTGATGGTTCATGTTCAAATTTAAGTATTTGAAATTGAACCCCTTGTTTTTCCAATAAGTTAATTGCAGGCGTCATGATTTCCCTCTTAGTTATCCTAATTAAGTTACAACAAAGTAGACAAAACCACACATTAGACTAAAGTATTATATTGTCACTATGAACTAAAAAGATGTTAGCCATGTTTAAAAAGTATCTTTTTGTCCTATTCACAGTGATTGTTTTTCTGGTGCTACTAAAATTCTTGCAGGATGAATACTTGATGTGGAGTGACACGCTCGCTTGTAGCGCCAAATGTGAATTATTAGGTTGTAAAACAGGACAGTTGTTACTGGGTAGGTATGACCAAACGGTGGCCTGTATATGTGAAAGCAAACATGATTACTTAGTGCTGCTAAATTAATTCAGCACAAACAAAAACGGCGCATAATGCGCCGTTTTTTAATGATTTATGATGCTATTTTGTTAGGTCATCAAAAAACTTTTTCACACCATCGAAAAAGCCCTGAGCTTTAGGACGATTCTTGCTGTTCTCACCCCCCATGCTCTCTTCAAACTCTTTCAATAGCTCTTTTTGACGTTCGTTTAAATTAACCGGAGTCTCGAGTACGACTTTGCAGATCAAGTCTCCCACAGCACCACTGCGTACAGACTTAACGCCCTTACCACGCATGCGGAACATCTTACCTGTTTGGCTCTCTGCTGGGATCTTTAGATTCGCTCGGCCATCAAGCGTTGGTACCTCAATTTCACCGCCCAATGCCGCAGTGCTGAAGCTGATAGGCACTTCACAGTACAAGTTATTGCCATCTCGAGTGAAAATCGGGTGCTCACGTACCGCGACTTGAACATATAAATCTCCCGCAGGTGCGCCGTGTAACCCAGCTTCCCCCTCGCCCGATAGGCGAATACGGTCACCAGTATCAACACCCGCTGGGATCTTCACATTAAGTGTTTTAGTCTTTTCTACGCGACCTTGTCCGTGACACTTATTACATGGGTCGGAAATAATTGAACCCGTGCCTTGACAGGTTGGACAAGTTTGCTGAACAGCAAAAAAGCCCTGACGCATTTGCACCTGACCTGCTCCATGACAGGTAGTACAAGTTTTAGGTTTAGAACCTGCTTTTGCACCACTGCCATCACAAGGACTACAGCTAACCCAAGTTGGGACTTTAATTTCAACTTCTTTACCACGCACTGCTTCTTCAAGCGAAAGGTCCATGTTGTAACGAAGGTCTGCACCACGTTGCTGACGAGATTGACGACGCCCACCGCCACCAAAAATATCACCGAATACGTCGCCAAAAATATCGCCAAAGTCACCTTGACCGCCGCCGAAACCACCGTGGCCACCGCCATTCTGATCAAAGGCTGCATGGCCGTATTGGTCATACATCTGACGCTTTTGGCTATCAGTTAGTACTTCGTACGCTTCTTTTACTTCTTTAAACTTGGCTTCTAAGTCAGCATTACCCGCCGTACGGTCTGGGTGATACTTCATCGCCAAACGTTTGTACGCTTTTTTTATGTCACGTTCGCTGGCATCTTTGCTAACGCCTAGTACTTCGTAATAATCACGTTTTGACATAGTTATCACATTACTCTAGTTAAATGATGTGCCTAAGCTCATCAAGCTGGCCTTGGGCCAAAATTTACATACACTAAGGGCGCGTCAAGCGAATTCGCCAGCGCGCCCTTGCAAGTCAACAATTACTTATTGTCGTCTTTAACTTCTTCAAACTCAGCGTCAACAACATCGTCGTCTTGCTTTGAAGAACCTTGCTGAGCGCCAGCATCAGGACCAGGTTGGCCAGCCTGTGCTTTAGCTTGTGCAATTTCCATTAGCTTTTGAGATTTCTCCGCAAGCGCTTGTACTTTCGCGTCGATTTCTTCTTTGTTGTCGCCTTTGATAGCGGTTTCAAGGTCGCTGAGCGCCCCTTCAATCGCTTCTTTGTCTTCAGCTGGTAGTGCATCACCTGCTTCTTCGATTTGCTTGCGCGTACCGTGAACCATTGCATCCGCTTGGTTACGTGAAGATACTAGCTCTTCGAATTTCTTATCTTCTTCAGCGTTTGCTTCCGCATCACGTACCATTTTTTCTACTTCGTCATCACTTAGACCTGAAGAAGCTTGGATAGTGATCTTCTGCTCTTTACCTGTATCTTTATCTTTTGCAGATACATGTAAGATACCATCCGCATCAACATCAAATGTAACTTCGATTTGCGGTACACCACGCTGTGCTGGGCGAATACCTTCTAGATTAAATTGACCTAGAGACTTATTATCGCTTGAACGCTTACGCTCACCTTGTAGTACGTGAATCGTTACCGCAGACTGATTATCTTCAGCTGTTGAGAAAGTTTGCGACTTCTTAGTTGGGATAGTCGTGTTTTTCTCAATCAGTGCTGTCATCACTTGACCCATCGTCTCGATACCAAGAGAGAGAGGACATACGTCAAGTAGTAGAACGTCTTTCACGTCTCCTGCAAGTACACCACCTTGAACCGCTGCACCTACTGCAACTGCTTCATCAGGGTTAACGTCTTTACGAGGCTCTTTACCGAAGAACTCAGCAACGGTCTTTTGAACTAGCGGCATACGTGTTTGACCACCAACTAGAATGATGTCGTTTACATCACCCACTGATAGGTCAGCGTCAGCTAGTGCACGCTTAAGCGGCTCAATAGACTTAGCAACTAGGTCTTCAACCAGTGACTCAAGCTTAGCGCGAGTCAATTTAACGTTCATGTGCTTAGGACCCGTTGCATCAGCAGTTACATAAGGTAGGTTCACCTCAGTTTGCTGTGCTGAAGATAGCTCAATCTTCGCCTTTTCAGCAGCTTCTTTAACACGCTGCATTGCTAGTGGGTCAGTTTTAAGGTCAATACCTTGGTCTTTCTTAAACTCTGCAACTAGATAGTTGATAACACGGTTGTCGAAGTCTTCACCACCTAAGTGTGTGTCACCATTAGTCGCTAGAACTTCAAACGTGTGCTCACCATCTACTTCATCAATTTCGATGATTGAGATATCGAAAGTACCACCACCTAAATCGTATACAGCAACAACATTGTCACCTTGCTTTTTATCCATACCATAAGCAAGTGCAGCCGCTGTAGGCTCGTTGATGATACGCTTAACTTCAAGGCCTGCAATACGACCAGCATCTTTAGTTGCTTGACGCTGTGAGTCGTTGAAATATGCAGGTACTGTGATAACCGCTTCAGTTACTTCTTCACCTAAGAAGTCTTCAGCAGTTTTCTTCATTTTTTTCAGTACTTCCGCTGAAATTTGTGGCGCAGCACGTTTTTCACCGCGTACTTCAACCCAAGCATCACCATTGTCAGCCTTCACGATTTGGAACGGCATGATGCTGATATCACGCTGTACTTCTTCGTCTTCAAAACGACGACCGATTAAGCGCTTAATTGCAAATAATGTGTTTTGTGGGTTTGTCACCGCCTGGCGTTTAGCCGGCTGACCTACAAGTGTTTCACCTTCTGCTGTGTATGCAATAATCGAAGGGGTTGTACGATCACCCTCTGCGTTTTCGATAACGCGTGCTTTCTCACCATCTAGTACTGCTACACAAGAGTTAGTAGTACCTAAATCGATTCCAATAATTTTACCCATGAATCTTCTCCGACTTCAAAATTCGTTGTTCTGTTAGATGCTTTGTAAATAGGGGCGACAAAATTGAATTCAAGCTTAAAAGTGAAAAAAATTTCGTTTTTTTTACTTTTATTTCATCGTGACCGCTTTTTAGTCAAAAAATAGGGACATTTATTGCCTCTTTTTAATCTCACTAAACTGGTCTGACCTCGCGGGCTGTGCTATAAACCCACTAAACAAAAGTCTTTAGGGGATGTTATGCATTTCGATCAATTATTGGCTCAAGCAGCGACTCTGGGAAGTGGCTCTATGCAATTTCCTGCAAACTGGTGTCAGGGTCGCACCGCATTTGGTGGGCTCTCAGCAGCACTGCTGTATCAAGCAATCAGACAGCATGTGGACAGCGATCGCCGTTTGCTGTCGCTGAGCACTAATTTTGTCGGTCCACTTTTAGCCGAACGAGATTTTACAATTCAAGTTGAAGTTCTGCGCACAGGCAAGAATAGTAGCCAAGTGATGGCTAAAATCACTCAAGATAAGCAAATTGTCGTTCTCACACAAGCGTGCTTTGGTGCCAGACGCGCCTCAAATGTTCACGTTGATGTCTCAAAGAATATGACCTTAAAACCTGTTGATGAGCGTCATATGCTGCCGTATCAAAAAGGTATAATGCCTGAGTTCTTCCAACATGTTGCCTTGTGCCCACAACAAGGTGGGATGCCATTTAGCGGCGTAGACACTTCTCATCTAGGTGGCTGGATGCGCTTTAAAGACACACCACAGGGTATGAATGAAGCACACATAATCGCCTTAACAGACGCATGGCCTCCTACCCTATTACAAATGTATAAGCAGCCAGCTCCCGCAAGCAGTATGTCTTGGTACCTAGAGTTTGTTCGTGAACCACAGCTTAATCCAGACGATTGGTTGGGATTCGAAGCAATCACTCATCATTGTAAAGACGGCTACGGACTCGAGGATGGCTGTATTTGGAGCAGTCGCGGAGAGTTGCTGGCGCTTACGCGTCAAACAGTGGCTTTATTTGATTAGAATTGTTTTGAATTCAAACTGCTATAATCCTTGCCATCAAATTCCATGATGGCTTGGTACTGACCATTTTGTTTAATTTTTGCCAGCCCTTCATCAAATACTGCTTTTAATAATGCATCACTAAAGTGTGCAGGTCTTGGCGCTTCAGAAAAAATAGCATGAACACGAAAAGGCAAAACCTCATTACTGCGCTCATACAGGCTTAAGTAGTAAAGAAAAATACGCCGTTCCAATACGATTACATCCACTCTGCGCTTCATCAAGTGCGCAATTTGTGCCTCTTGATTAACCACTTCTTCATAGGAAAGCAATGATTTTGTTATCCGTTTAAAAGGCGCATCTAAAAACGCAGGCGCATTTTGAAAGGCCAGTACACTCTTGCCTTTTAGGTCGCTTACCTGATCTATCTTGAATGCATTTTCGCGTAAAGACACCGCGACATTTTGGTAGCTCAGTAAACTATTGCTTTGGTGAACTAACGCTTTTAAATTTGCAGGAAAGTTTAAGGCAATATCAACTTCCCCACTGAGCAACTGCTGCTCGGCTCTCTTGTTAGGCATATAAAGAACCTTTACATTCGTTATACCCTGTTGGGCAAAAGCCTGCTTAAGTATTTGAAGTTGAATCCCATCATCACCTTTTTGGATCACATAAGGCGGTAAGTGTGGACTTGCAGCAACGATAATCTGCTCACTGTGTTCTACCTTCACCGCAGACATCGCAACAAGGCAAAGGCTAAACCAAATAGCTAAAATAACTCGTGTCATATATCCCCTAGTCCAGCATTCAAATTCACTGCGTAGCATAAATACTAGTGTAAAATATGGGCTTTGAACACCTGTGTATCTGTTGTTACGGGCACCAAAAACGCCGCCAATTAGCGCCAACATTGATGACACATTTGCACTCCCCTCATATTTGCCGCACACTAAGAGTAAGGTTCTGAATTTAGAAGATTAGTGTGTGATACTCGCTTGTAAACACTGCGACAAGATAATCAATGTTGGTCATATCGCAAAGCAACAACGTGCAATATGTCCATATTGTGGCTCGCAACTCCTTAGTTGCCGCAGCAACCAGCAACAATGGCTCAATGCGTTTAGTGTTGCCTCCCTGCTATTTCTTTTTTCTAGCCTCTACCCCTCATTTATTTCATTTAGCCAACACGGCCTCAAGCAACAAATCAGCCTTTGGGATGCAGTCGTGCTGCTGGGCGAGACATATAGTTCGATGCTGGCATTCGTTTTTATTTTTACGATTTTACTGATGCCACTTGCGGTGTGTTCATTGGTACTCATTACACAAAGCGCATTGTGGACGCGACTTAACACACATAATGCGCGGTGGATTTCAAAATCTTTGAGTTACATTATGCCTCTAAATCTTGCAGATATCTTTTTGGTGGCTGTGTTGGTAAGCGCGTTCAAATTAATGGCGTATGCCGAGCTAGAATTGGGCTATGGATTTTGGTCGTATGTGCTATTTGTGTTTTGTTTCATAGAGCTGCTGACCCTGATCGATGAAAATGAACTTTGGCAGCGTCAGCAACCTCAATTTGAACCAAAAACATTGCATTGCGGTAAAAGCGCTAAATCGCAAGCGCTTAAGCAGTGTAATGTGTGCGGCCAGTTAACGTCTGACACGCATTGCCCTCGCTGTTATGCCAAAACTCACTTTCGAAAGCCACAAGCTAACGCCCGAGCCCTAGCATGGATGGTTACCGCCTTAGTGCTGATGATACCTGCAAACCTATTGCCTATCATGAATACAGTTAACCTTGGCCAGAATACCTTCGCTACAATTTTCTCTGGTATTGTTATTCTATGGCAAGATGGTTCATATCCAGTTGCCATTATTATTTTCGCTGCCAGTATTTGTATTCCAATCATCAAGGCACTGGCATTATTTTATTTGCTTATTGAAACCCAGCGCTGCAAAAAAGTAGAACAAGCATCAAAGCTTTACAGATGGTTGGAATGGATGGGTAAATGGTCAATGATTGATGTTTTTGTTGTCATCATTTTGGTCTCTTTGGTACAGCTGGGTACAGTCTTAACCGTTGAACCTCAGATTGGCATTGTATTTTTCGCGGTTATGGTCCTTTGTCAGATGATGTCAGTACATAGCTTTGATCCAAGAATTTTATGGGATAGATTGAACCCTCATGAGTGAACATGCATATATAGAGTCAAAACCTAAGTTTTCCGTTATTTGGTTTGTGCCAATTATCGCTCTATGCGTAACCATCTGGATGTTATACCAGCATCAATTAAATAAAGGTCATACCGTTTTTGTGAAAATGTCCAATGCTGACGGCATTATCGCAGGCAAAACCCAAGTAAGAGTGCGTAGTGTTAAAATCGGTCAAGTAGAATCGCTACGTTTACAACTGGACCAAAATGCCGTAATCGCTAAGGTTCAAATCGATACCATGTATGAACCTTTACTAACCTCTGATGCAAAAATTTGGGTAGTAAAACCCCGTATTGACGAATCCGGTATCTCAGGCATGAACACACTGCTGTCGGGTGTGTATTTAGAGCTTGAACCAGGAACGAGTAAAGTGAAATCTTCATTATTTACTTTGCAGGATGAACCCGCACTCATAGGCACTGATATAGAGGGTAAGCGATATAAGCTAAAATCCAAACATGCGGAGGTTTTAGACGTTGGTACTGGCATTTATTTTCGTAATTTTAAAATCGGCCAAATTGAGTCCGCTAACTTCAATATTGATAATCTTGCAATGGAATACGGGGTCTTCATTTTCTCACCCTACGACCAGCTCATCACGAATAATATGATATTTTGGGTCGCATCAGGGGTATCCATTAATCTATCTACAGAAGGCATAGATGTATCAACTGGCAGCTTATCGAAACTAATCAAAGGAGGTATTTCCGTTGACTATCCACCTGATCAGGCCCCATCTGAAATTGCTCAAGAGCAGGTGAGCTTCACTTTACACGAAAACTTTTCCACAGCTCTGGAGCAACGTTTTGATGACTATGATTTTTATCTGATTGAATTTGAACAATCCATTCGGGGTTTGCGCGCTGGTGCGCCTGTTGAATACAGAGGTATGCGTATTGGTACGGTTGAACAAGCACCTGCACAATTAAAGCGCAATGGCCAGCCTTTATATTTTCAACAAGATAGCACCTCAATACCAGTTTTGATCCGTATTGAATATGGTCGTTTATTTGAGCGCAGCGCGATTGCCCGAGAATATTGGCAGCAACATATAGAAAAATGGATTAGAAATGGATTGAGAGCTTCGTTAAAAAGTGGCAATATGTTAACGGGTGCGATCTATATAGAACTAGATTTCTACCCTGATGCGCCAGACGCACGCGTGATGACATCTTCGCTTTATCCAACACTGCCAAGTGTCTCAAGCGGCTTCACCGCATTATCGGAACAGGTCACTAAACTATTAAACAAACTCAATGACCTACCAGTAAACAAGACGTTAGACCAATTAGATGGAACGTTGAGAGAATATAGGCAACTGGCAATGGAAATGAATGAATTAATTGGCTCATTTAACCAATCTGGTACTACTAACAAAGTGAATGAAAACCTAGATACTATCAAAGTCACGTTAACACAGTTAACATCCAGCTTAAGGCAGTTTGAAAAGACACTTACCCATTATCAGCAAGACTCAACCATGGTTGAACAACTGACTGATACCTTGGAAGAGTTAGAAAGTTTATCCAATACGTTAAAGCCGTTTGCTAAAGGCTTAAACGAACAACCAAACATGATAATTTTCAATAAACAAACACCTGACGACCCAGAACCAAGGAAAAAGTAAATGCGCCATCTTGGGACCTGTTTATTTATTTTGTTGTTGAGCGCTTGTAGTAATCCTACAAGCAAAACCAGCCAATATTATGGCTTTTCAATCGTTCTGCCGCAAAAGCAAGACTCAAAGGCACATCAATATACTCATACATTAAAAGTAAATACCGTTAAGATGAGTGGCACAGCCGATCAGCAAGGTATTGTGCAACGGTTAGACAATAATATAGTTTCAGTCGCACAATATCACTTCTGGGCTGAAAACCCTCGATATATGCTTACACGCTCTTTGACTCATACACTTTCTGGGCAATTGCCGACGTGGAAAGTTATAGATTCAGAAGTCCCTGCTACTCCACTCAACAGCTATGCATTGTCGATTGTTGTCGACGATTTTGCAGGACATTATGAAGTCGGCTCGCTAATCAGTGGTCGTTGGTTTGTCTACACTTATCAAAACGGTAGCCCTGAACTACTCGTGCATAGAAGGTTTACATTAACGGAACCACTGAAGGAAAACGGCTTTTCTCCTTTAGTGCAAGCACTACAAAATTCATGGCAGGAACTTAGCAAAGAGATAGCCTCTGAACTTATTGATATTACTCAAAGTCAAGGCGGTATAAATTAGCAGGCTCCTTACTACTATCTAGTATAACCTCCTGTTGAAAACTAAAACCACAAGCTTGCAACAGCTTTGCACTAGGTGCATTGTTTGGCGATGTTATCGCCAAGACAGTTTCTAACGCAAGTTTATCTCGCGCAAACTCTAATAACCCAATAGCCGCCTCAGTTGCATACCCTTTCCCTGTAAAGCCATCTAAAAAAGCATAACCAAGGTCCGGTACATTAAAGGTTGGCCGTTGATAAAAACCAGCAACACCGATGGCAGTGCCATCATCCAGTGTAACTATATATGGCGCTTTAGCGCTTTGAGTATAAGGCTCTAAGAAAGCTTTTTGAATATAATTGTGCGCGCTTTCAACTGTGCGTACGTCTTTGTCTGCAATGTTGTCGATAAAACTTGGTTGATTGAGCAACTGTAAAACAAAGTTAGCATCATCAAGAGTCGCTCGACGAAGTGCTAAACGATTGGTTCTTATTATTGTCATTGTAGGCTACCTTTAGTCAAATCAGGTGGGAGCACAGAGCACTCCCACCTTGAGTCCAATTTACTGTAAAGTAATGCGCTTATATAGCTCTTCCAAAGTTACAAGCTTTGTCTGTTTGGGCAGTTGTGCAAAGGGCTTCTCTGTAAACTTAGTCCCGCGCATCTGAATATTAAGCCTCGCAGCGTCAGGGTTTAACATTGTTTGTTGATAGTAACTTTGAACATCTTTAAGCTCTACCAGCTCAACTGCTTTTACCAGCTTTTCTTTTGAGTCGTATTCAAACCTTTCTCTATACCAATCTGTGAGTAAAGGTGATAGCTCATCGCTCAGGTTCTTGGGTTCTTCATTTAATGACACTAGGGCTGCGCTTTTCAGTTGTGCAAAAGTCGCTTCATCCAGTTGTGCAAGCTTTTTCGCGTACTCTTGTTTGTAGGTATCAAAACGCGCCTGCATTGACTGGACATCCATCACCGGTGTTTGAATATAAAAGCCCAACGCAGAATAATCATCTATATTACGCACCGTCGCTCCAACGGCGTAAGCGAGTTGCTCTTCAGTGCGTAGTGTATCAAAGATGTTAGTTTTCAAATGATTTTGTAAAATCAGCGCCGCCGCCTTTTGCTTATAACCTGGCTTTGGATGAACATGCATATCGATGATAGCAACATCGGCGACATCAATGTCCTGCTGCCAAACAAGCGTTTCTCCAGCTTTCGGCTGCCAATACTTGGTCATCACATAGTTGGTATGTTCTTTTTCTTCAGGTAATGCATCTGTGATCGCCTGTGCAACTTGATTTAAGTCATCCTGATTGTAATTTCCATAGCTGAATACTCTTACCTGATTGTCTCTTAGCACGCCATCTTGAATAGCATTGAACTGTTCTAACGTTAAGCTTTGTGCTGCATCTATCAAAGCTTGTGTATCGTATTGTCCTGCTTGGATCATTTTTCCTAGCTGGCCAAATGCCTGATAAATTGGAAACTGTTTACCTTCATTAAGTAATGATCGAACGTAACGGTCTACCGCTTGTGTGAAGTCATCTTCGGACACATTAACACGAATATGTTTCATACTCTGAGTGAGTAACTCAGACTGCTTATCCGTAAACCCTGCAACTCGCATTACCATGCCGTTACTTGGTGTTAATGACAAAGACATACCAGCCACTAGCGCTTCGGTTTGCAATTTGCTCTGTGCAATTGCAAATAAGTCTGACCACAGAGCTAAACTTATGTCGGTATTAATATCTGCCATGCGTTTTGGCGAATTGATATAAATATGCAGACTACCTTTAGGCTGATGTGAAAAACGCTCGCTCGGAGTATGCCAAATAGCCAACCCCGGTTGTTCATATACTTTCTGAACACCTAACTTCGCCTGTTCTGCCGTTGTTTTGATTGCAAATTGCTCAGGTAACAGCCTATTAATACTTGGCAATTGTAGCGCCATTTGACTAGGCTCAGACCAACTCGCAATCTCTTGTTCAGGAATATCCGTAATCTTATATTTGCCATCATAAAAATGTAACTGGCTCTCGGTTGGCTCTTCTTTACTGATGTACCAAACACGCAAATGTTTGCTATCTAACTGATTAAGAACCTGTTTTACTGCCCCCTTATCAAACTCAGCATAATAGTAATTGGCGTTGATTGCGTGATTAACAGGGTATTTCTGCATACTGTCAGTCAAACTACTTACATAGCCAAATTCATCGCCTTTTTCTAGAAATAAAAACTGATTGTTCAGGGACGTGCGAATTTCATCGAAATACTTACTGTCTATCCCTTGATGCTTAATAAGCTCTATATATTGCATCACTGTCGCGACAATAAGTTCTCTATTTTGCATTCCTTTATCTGTTAAACTTATATCAATACTCAGCACACCATAGTTGCCGTACAGGTCTGGACTGGCGCCCGCTGTAAGCGACGAGATCAACCCCTGCTCTTTTAGCACCTGTGCGGGGCTACCCTGCATTTCATTGCTCAACAGATAGGTGACAAAATAGTTAGGTTTAACCGCAAATTGGTCAATGTTATTCTTAATCGTAAAATCCAATTTTAGCTGCTTAACGTCTTCATTTGGCTTGTAATGGATGCGCTTTTGACCAATTTTTGAAAAGTCTAACTGAGCTGTAACGGTAGGTTTTTCAATATTTTTGTTTTCTATTGTGGAAAAATGCTTGCGTGCTTTTTTCTCCATTTCCTCTAACGGTTCACTAGAGATCATGGCTAACTTCATGATGTTGGCTGAATAGTATCGTTGATAAAACGCCACCGTTTCAGCATGCAGCTTACTGCCTTCCTTATCGCCTAAGGTTTCTAAGTTGCCTGGTAAAAATCGGTTTGCAGGGTGCTCACCCAGCATATTTCTAGCCAGTTTAAACTGGCCAAAAAAGTCCATTTCACGTCGCATTGACCACTCTGCATTTACAGCATTTTTTTCTTTTTCAGTGTACTCAGGGTAAAGTTTTGGTGATTTAAAGAAATCCGAGAACCTATCTAGCGCTTCATCATAGGCATTATTGTTTACTTTAAACATATAGTTAGTAATATCTAACCAAGTGTAAGCGTTATGAGCTCCGCCATTTTCTGTCATGAAGTCTGAGTACCCTCTGGAATCTGGAAAACGCTCAGTCCCTAAAAACAGCATATGTTCTAAATAGTGTGCCATACCTTGCTGTGTCATCGGGTCTTGTAATAACCCAACACCTACACTCAGCGCAGCGGCTGACTTATCTACACTCGGATCGGAAACAAGAATAACCTCTATACCATTTTCTAAGGTTAAGGTTTGATATGCTCGATCATCATTTGGGCTTACCACCAATTTTTGGCTTAAAACAGAAGGTGCAGGACGCTTCACGCCAGACTGACTATGGCTACTGCACCCTGTCATTACAGCAAGACTTAACACACTTATTGCAACAAGCTTTTTCATAACGATTCCATTTTAAATTTGCTTAACGACATCAATAGTCTTTACTATGGTGATGTTTTGCAACTAATTAACTATTGAGATTGTAACACTCTGTAAACCAAGGACTATATCACTATGCTCTTCACCCCAACTAAAATTATAATTACCTCTATGTTTTTACAAGTCTTTCTAACTTTTTCTGTGATGGTGATCATGGGAAGGCGCCGTTTTGCAGCCGCACGTAAAGGTGATATTCCTTTAGCATCATTTAAAACCATGCAGCTAGGACAAGCGCCTGAAAATGTACAGCTTGCGAGTAGAAACTTTGAAAATCAATTTGAAATTCCGGTGCTATTTTTTGTGGCTTGCTTATTAGGGTTGCATCTGCAAGTTACAGGCTGGTTTTTTGCAGTAAATGGCGCTCTATTTGTTGTTTCTCGCGTTGCACACAGCTGGGTTCATTTAACAAACAATCATGTTTTAACACGCTTTAGATTATTTATGCTTGGCTGCTTGTTCGTCTTACTGCAATGGCTAACACTTGTAGCAACATTTATATAACTAGTTATTATTAAAACTGCGCAGTATGTAACATAAAATTCTTTATCTAATGGTATATTTTGTTAGCATGTGTCCCAGCAATCATAACGGGTGAATAGAATGAACAACGAAATGCCAATATGTGATTTTGGGCTCCATGCTGGAGAACCTTATACTAAGCTCCCTGCTAGCTTTCTTAATTGGATGGTTGAAGTCAACCACGATAAGTCACAACTAGCAAAGCAAGAATTAACACGTCGAGAAGATGCCGTGTTCGCAGCCTGCGCTAGCACTAAAAATTCATAATTTTTATCATTTCCATTTAGAGTTTTTAGTTTAAAATGGGCGCATATTTTGAATTTACCTGAAAAAGGTTTATATGCGCATTTTGCTTTCTGTACTTTTATGTATATTTCTTTCTTCGTGTCAGCTCACTTCTAATCGCGAAGCGCAATATTTAACAGTACTTCATACCAATGATAATCATGGTCGCTTTTGGCACAATGAAAAAGGCGAGTATGGTATGGCCGCCCGTAAGACACTTATCGATCGGTTAAAAAATCAAGCCGACCAGAATGGTCATGCTGTTATACTGCTCTCTGGTGGTGACATAAACACAGGTATTCCAGAGTCAGATTTACAGTTTGCCGAGCCTGACTTCAAAGGCATGAGCTTACTTGGTTATGATGCCATGGCGATTGGTAACCACGAGTTTGACAACCCACTTCACGTGTTAGAAAAACAACAACAGTGGGCAAACTTCCCGCTGCTGTCTGCCAATATTCTACACGCAAACGACCGAAGTCATGCATACCAACCTTATACGCTTATTGAAAAGCAAGGCTTGAAGATAGCCGTTGTAGGGCTCACCACAACAGACACAGCCAAAATAGCCAACCCTGAGTATTTAGGCGACCTCGTGTTTGTGGACCCAGCAGAGATCGTGGAATCAACCGTTGCAGCAATTAAAGCATCACATGATGTCAACGTCGTCATCGCGGTCACTCACATGGGCCATTATCATGATGCTAATTTTGGTATTAACGCGCCTGGAGATGTGACACTGGCACGCAGCATTGCCCCAGATACTTTGGACATGATAATTGGGGGACATTCGCAAGAGCCAGTATGTGTCGACGCGCAAGGTAGACAAGATAAGCTATTTGCCCCAGGTAAAGCCTGTAAGCCAGATAAACAAAATGGTGTTTGGATCATGCAAGCGCATGAATGGGGGAAATATGTTGGCAAGGCTGAGTTTAAAATTGAAAACGGTATAAAAACGCTTATTAGTTACGAGCTTATTCCAGTCAACTTAAAAAATAACAACGGTGAATTTGTTAACGCATACATTGAGCCAGATGCGAAAATGAAAGCATTACTCCAACCGTATCAAGCATTTGGCGAAAAGAAATTAAAGGGTAGCGTGGGCTTTGTCGATGGTTACCTTGATGGCAAACGCAATACCGTGCGGTTTAAACAAAGTAAATTGGCAAGTTTAATTATTAAGGCGCAAATGGCGGCGGTAGGTGCCGATTTCGGCTTAATCAGCGGCGGCGGTATTAGGCACAGCATCGAAGCTGGTGATGTTAGCTACAAAGACATATTAAAGGTACATCCTTTTAAAAACCGTATCACATTGATGCAGTGGCAAGGTGACGAGCTATATAAGTACTTAAATACGGTGACTCGTTTTCCGCCTGACTCGGGAGCTTACTTACAATATTACGGTCTGTCATTTGATTACAGCGATGGCAAACTTAGTAATGTCATGATTAATGGCAAACCACTTGATTTTAATGCAACCTATAAAATGAGCATTAACAGCTATAATGCATCAGGTGGAGATGGCTATCCAACGCTGGTAAATATGGCGGGTTACAAGGCAACCAATTTAACCGATGCTCAGGTCCTCAAACAATATTTGCAGACCTATTCGCCTATAAAAGTTAACTTACTTTAAGTATATTGGGGAGCCGCTAGCGTCTCCCTTGCTATTTCCCTATAACTTCAATATCTTCAAGCTCAATATGCACCAGACTATAACTGTGCAATTTTGAACGTGACCCTTCTCCATACGCTTTTGGAGGATAGTACTTTGTCTTAAGTTCAGGGAGCTCAGCGAAGACTTCATCCAAGGCTGCGCGAATTTCACTTAATGTCTTTTCTAGACTATTCGAAAAGTTTGGCTTTTTACGCACCGTATGGCCAAGGGTTGTTAACCGCTCAAAGTACTTGTTAGCAATTGCAATCAATTCATCCGGTACATCCTTATTTGGATTAAGGATCACGTCGGGGTTGGCAACACTGTATTCCACAAGCGCGATATAGAAACACAATGGCTTATTCGCCAATTGAATTTGGACTTGCTGATCGGTACTTAGGCTCACATACTTAGTATTCAGATCAATCACTAAGTTCGGCACCACCGACTCTTGGAAAGACATTTCTTTTATTTCTCGACGACTAAATATAAACGCCCATAAATAGGCTCCCCAGACCATCAGCGCTACCGCAACGGGCAAAATGTAACTCACCCAGGACAGATACGTGTTAACTTCATAAACAAAGCCCACTTGGCGGTGTGCAGAGTTAAGAGTGTAGTGATGGCTGTTATGGAGCTGACTGATGTTACCTGAGCTGGTTAACTTCAGAAGTCGGACTCGCGATTTGTTAGTTTCTAGTTGCTGATTTATAGACACGATGTATTGCGCAACCTTTTGTTCATTGCCACTATAGTTAAACAATGGATCTGCAATAGGCAGCATATCGAGATCAAGCGCGATACGCGTAGCTAATTTACTTATATCCAACTGGCTATTTTGTCTTATCGCTGAATCTTTAGAAACCGTAAATGTGCAAACAAAGATAATAACAAATAGCACCAAGCTAGAGAGCATATGATATTTAGTTCTCATCACGACTTCCCTCAATCAGCCCGTATGGCGCTGTACTACATTGCCAGTAATGTTTAAGAGAGTGAAAGTAGTTTGACTGCATATCGTTCACTACATCATTTACGCTGCTTTGCAATGAACAAGCCAAATCAGTATTTTCATCACTCATTTTAATATACCACTTGCTACCACTTACATTATCCGCGATAGGCGTAATGTAATTCTTTGAAAACCTCAGTTGATCATGCTCTTGCCAATATGAGGCAATGATGTCGACCTCTCCTTTGGAGAGTAGATCTCTCAATGCACTGTGGGAACTGGCGTAAACAATGCTCAAGGCTGAAACGTCGATGTCCAGCTGTTTGAAAATCTGCTTGGGTAAAATGTGCCCCGACCGACTAGTAGGATAGTCAACCAACCCTATTTTCTTATCCAAAAAATAAGCCTTCTCTATTTTGGGTTTTTCGCGGCTGGATATAAAGAAAGCGGTATAACTGGGGTAACCGATTAAAGGCATATAGTTTTGGGTAGACTCCGCCATCATAGCATCCATGATATTGTCTTTACTCAAAATGAGATCGGCAATCCCCTTAGCTAAAAACTCTATTTGCTCAGCTAAGCTCCCACCCCAATAAACTTCAACAGCGCCAAATTGCTTGGCTAGCACCTCATTATCACACAATGCGCTTTGTAGCCTGCTGGCTATACCTTGCACTGGTACATGCACTCTGAACACTGCATCATTCACAGCAGAAGGAAACTTACATGTATATGAGTAAGAACTAACAGGTAGCAGTTTATTTAAATCGCTGTTAACCATTAGATGAGGTAGCGACCATGTCCCTATCAAACTCAGTAGTAGCACTAAAAAAAACGCTGTTTTTTTGTTCAGACGGTATCGAATATTCAAAACGGAAAACTTATTGGACCAGAAACAGAGTCATTACAACAAGTTCCTTTACTTATTGCAATAGGTAACTTTACTTAATAAATATAACCACTTGTTTATAAAGCTTTATTAACAAGAAATTATGAATCTAATTGACTCCTTTTATTTTCTTGAAAAACACGGACAATTGACCTTATTGAAATGGCGGTTGAACACCGTGTTTTACTCAGAGTAAATAAGTCATGTTAATAAAAAATTTGTCAAAATTAGTGGCGGTTGCCGCACTAGTGAGCTCATCTCAAGCAATAGCTTGGGGCCAAAATGGTCATCGTATTGTTGGAGAATTAGCCGAGCAACATCTAACGGCTACAACCGAACAGGCCCTCACTCCACTGCTTGAAGGAGAGTCGCTTGCTCAGATATCAACTTGGGCCGACGAAATGCGCTCTGACAGCAGCAAGTTTTGGAGCAAGACTTCTTCTAAGTGGCACTATATTAACGTTTCAGACGCCGACAACATGCACCAGCATGTTCATCACAACATCTCTTCAAAAGAACAAGTAAAGAATATTCTTGATGGCATTTATTACGGCATCAACACGCTAAAGTCAGACTCTACATCAATTGACGAAAAACGATTTGCTCTGCGCTTTTTAGTACATTTAGTTGGTGATAGCCACCAACCTTTCCATGCGGGTCGCGCAGCCGACCACGGTGGTAATAAAATTGACGTTACATTCTTTGGCGACAAAACCAACCTGCACAGCACATGGGACACTCGCCTTATAGAAAACGAACGCCTTTCTTACACTGAGTTTACAAATTTCATAAAAACGTCAAATAGCGCTATTATTGAAGACTATTTGAACAGTGAACCTGCGGACTGGTTATTAGAGTCGCATCATATCTCTGAAAAAATTTATAACTTAAATGAAACTGACATAAGTTACGGTTACATTTACAAATATATGCCTACTGTTAAGACTCGCTTACAACAAGGCGGTATTAGACTCGCAGGCTTATTAAACCAAATTTTTGATAAAAAGGCGCAGCCATTAAAAGAAGCGCTTAAGACTTCTAAAACTGCTGATTAAATAACTAGTAAGCTCTAAATTATACGGGAAACAACATAATGAAAACTCTTTTGCGCAAAACTTCGCTATCCCTCGCGATTGCTGCAAGTTTAGCTACCAGCGGTGTTGCATTTGCCAATGACACGGCATCAAGCCTTAAAGGACAAGTTGTAGGTCCACAAGGCAACCCAGCAGCTGGTACTAAAATTACCATTATTCACACCCCTTCTGGCTCAGTTAAAACAGCCGTAGTTAATGAAAGTGGTGTTTTCTCAGCAAAGGGCCTTCGTGTAGGCGGTCCATATCAAATCATTGTAGACTCAGATAAATTTGAAGATACGATGCTTGAAGACATTTACCTGTCTCTTGGTAAAACCTACCCTGTTTCTGTGCAATTGAAGTCACAACAGAACATGGAACAAATCGTTGTAACAGGCCGCCCTATTACAGCGCAATCTGGTGGTACAGGCCCTGCAACACACTTCTCACTGGCTGAGTTGCAAAGCAAGCCTGCAATCAACCGTGATATCAAAGATATTGTTCGTACAGACCCTCGTATATACGTAGATGAAAGCAGCTCTGGTGCGATTCAATGTGCCGGCGGTAACCCGCGTTTCAACAGCTTAACTGTTGATGGTATGCGCATGAATGATAACTTTGGTCTAAACAGCAATGGTTACCCTACTGAACGTATGCCGTTCTCATTTGACTCAATCGCACAAGTAGCGGTTGAGCTTGCGCCATTTGATGTTCAATATGGTGGCTTTACATCATGTAATATCAACGCAGTAACAAAGTCAGGTACTAACAGCCTAACAGGCGGTGTGTTCTTCGATTATACCAATGACTCACTCTCAGGTGACACAATCGAAGATCAAAAGCAAAATATCGGTGACTACAACGAGAAACGTTATGGTTTCAATGTTGGCCTGCCGCTAATTGAAGATTCACTGTTCTTGTTCACCAGCTATGAAAAGCTAGAAGGTTCAGAAATTTTCGAATATACGCCGTATGCCAACGGTAAGATCTCAAAAGCAGACATTGATGAGATTGTAGCTATCACTAAAGATCTATATGGCTATGATGCAGGCTCTATGATCCCAAGTATGCCTGTTGAAGACGAAAAGCTATTGGTGAAGCTTGACTGGAACATCAATGAAGACCACCGAGCAAGCTTTGTTTACAACTACAACGATGGTTACTCACTGTCTCAATCAGACTCTGGCTCAGATAGACTTTCACTATCAAACCACTTTTATGAACGTGGTGCAGAACTACAATCATTTGTGACCTCACTCTACTCTGATTGGAGTGATGTATTCACCACTGAAATACGCGTCGGCTACTCAGAGCTTGATAACCGCCAAATCTCTTTAGACCGTGCATCTGGTTTTGGTGAGTTCCAAGTTGATGTTGGCGACGTAACGGTTTACTTAGGCCCTGATGACTCACGTCAAGCTAACAAGCTTAAATACGATAACCTATCTCTTAAGTTTGCTGGTACATACTACCTTGATGACCACGAGCTTTACTTTGGCTATGAACGTGAAGAGTTAGATGTATTCAACATGTTCGTACAACATAACGAAGGTGAACACCGCTTTAGCAGCATCGATGCACTTCGTGACGGTGTAGCCCGTGTATACTATGGTAACGCCTCAACTCATAACCCAGCTGATGCAGCAGGTGAGTTTAAGTACGCGTTGAATACTTTGTACTTCCAAGATAAGTTTGACCTTATCGACTACGATATGACCATCACAGCAGGCCTTCGCTATGATTGGTACACAAGTGATGACGTACCAGCCCATAACCCGAATTTCCAAGAGCGTTTTGGCTTTTCTAACCAGCAAAACCTTGACGGTGTTGACTTGTTACAACCACGCTTAGGTGTCAACTGGGTGTATAACGACCAGTTAGAACTGCGCGGTGGTATTGGTCTGTACTCAGGTGGTAACCCGAACGTTTGGATCTCAAACAGCTATTCAAACGACGGTGTTCGTAACATTCAAGATAGCGCACGTGACGTTCAGCTACTTGGTCCTGATGCAGTTGCGTTCGTAGACGGTGGCAAGCCAGGTTACGCTATTCCGCAGTCGCTATATGACGCGATCAGCGCAGGTGGTGTAGACGATAGTACAAACGTGACAGACCCTGATTTTGAAATTCCTTCAGAGTGGAAGTTCTCGCTAGGTGCTACATATATCACAGAATCAGATTATGTATTCACAGCAGATTACTTGTACACAGACAAGCAAGATTCAGCGATTATCAAAAACATCACTTTGGCAACAGATGAAACAGCACCAGATGGTCGTCCAATTTATAACGACTCGCTACACTCTCGTGAGTCTGACTTAATGCTGACCAATGTGAAAGGTGATGACGGTTACAGCCATGTTCTATCATTCGGTATGAACAAGTCGTTCGACAACGGCATAGACCTTGCCCTTTCATATGCTTATACAGTTTCACAAGATGTACACCCAATGGGCAGCTCAGTTGCGTTCTCTAACTTCCATAGAATTGCAGCATATGACCCACAAAACCCAGGTGTTTCTCGCTCTGACTATGAAGTGCCTCATCGTGCAACTATGTCTTTGTCATACAGCCATGAGTTCTTCGACGGACTAGACACTAAGTTCAGCCTATTTGGTCAAGCAAGTGTTACAAACCCTTACTCATATACGTTTAATAACACAGGCATGTTCGGTTTTGCCGATGAAAAGCGTGACTTGCTGTACGTACCAAATGCAGATGATGCATTGGTGGTATATGGTGAAGACTTCGACAAAGCAGCATTTGACAAGTGGGTTGAGAGTGAAGGCTTGAAACGCGGTCATATTCAAGGTCGTAACTCACAAGAAGGTGAATGGTGGGTAACGTTTGACCTTAAAGTTGAGCAAGAGTTTGGTGGTTTTGCAGAAGGTCATAAAGGCTCAGCGTTCTTTGTCATTAAGAACGTTGGCAACTTGCTAAACGACAATTGGGGCACATTAGAAACCGGTAGCTCGATGCAAAACGCGGTAACCGCTTCTATCAATGACAATGGCCAGTATGTATTTGAAAAGTTCAACAACCCATCAGGTACAGACTTTGAAATAAAGCCATCGTTATACGAAATTCGCTTCGGTGTTAAATATAACTTCTAAGCGCTAAACCCTATCGATTGAATTATTAATACATAAGTTAAACACGGTTAGTCTCCCTCTCGGAGCTAATCGTGTTTTGTTGTGATTAATCTACCTCAATTAATAGGTACAATAGTTTTACAGCTAAATATTGCTTTGTTCAGGGACGCATCAAATTAGCTTTTATTAATTGAAATCAACATAACCTAAACACACGGGAAACAACACAATGAAAAACGTTCGCTTAACAAAAGTGGCCGGCGCTTTAGCATTAGCTCTTGGCGTATCAGCAAGCGCGTTCGCTTCTGACACTTCATCTGCAATGCGTGGTAAAATCACGACTCCTTCAGGGGACGCTGCCGCAAACGTTAAAGTTACTGTTATTCACGAGCCAACAGGCACAGTCAGTACTTTTACTACTAACGAATCTGGTGCGTTCATCGCAAAAGGTCTTCGTGTTGGCGGTCCTTACCGCGTAGTACTTGATTCTGACAAGTTCTCTGATGCGCAACTTGACAACATCTTCCTTGAACTTGGCGATACTCACCGTATCATTAACCAGTTAGAACCACTACAACAAGTAGAAAAAATTGAAGTCACTGGTTATAAAATCGTTCAGCAAGCTGGCGGGTCAAACAGCGTATTTGGTGCTGATACAATTGAAAATGCACCAAGCTTCAACAATGACATTAAAGACGTAGCTCGTATCAACCCATTAGCAAGCATTAATGGTGACGGCGAACTGACTATTGCTGGTAACAATCCACGTAGTAACAGCCTAACTGTTGACGGCATCGGCCAAAACGATGACTTTGGTCTTTCAAAAGGTGGCTACCCAACTGTACAACCTCCAGTAGCTCTTGATGCGATTGAGCAAATCTCTGTTGACGCTTCTCCTTTCTCAGCTAAAAAAGGTAACTTCGGCGGTGGTACAATCAACGCTGTTACTAAGTCAGGTTCAAATGAGTACACATTCACAGGCTTTTACGAGCACAGCTCTCCAAGCTTAGGTGGTAAAGTAGAAAACATAGAACAGGTTTTCGACGACCGTGATCCCGTATTAGATGAAGACGGACACAGAACTTATAATTCTAAGAAAGTAAAAACTGAAGTCACTGAAAAGCGTTTGGGCTTCAGTACGGGTGGCGCTATCATCAAAGATGAGCTTTTCTACTTCGTTAACTACAACGCATGGAGAAAAGAAAAAGAACTAGGTTACGGCTTTGCAGGCTCAGGTGCAGAAAAAGAGTTTGTTGCTAGCCAAGCCGATTACGACCAGTTTATCACGACTTTAAATGACGTTTATGGTATCCAAGACACGGTTGGCGGTAACCCTGATGACAGCAGTGACAGTATCCTTGTTAAGCTAAGCTGGAACATCAACGATGCTCACCGTGCTGATTTTACTTACCAGTGGCAAAACGAAGAAGAAGTCAGAGATTACCAAGAAGACGACAATGAAACTGTGCAAATGCAGTCTAGTCTTTACACAATGACTTATAAGTTCAACAACTTTGCAACGAAGATTTATTCTGATTGGTCTGATGACTTCACCACTGAATTTGGCATTGCGTATAAAGATGTAAGTAATGTCAGCCATACAAATTCTGACTTGGGTCAAATCAACGTATATTTAGATGGTGGTCGTGGTGCTGGTTTTGAGTTTGGTGCAACGGAATTCCGCCACAACAACGTTGGTGAAACTGAAACTTTAGAATTAACGTTCGACGCAACTTACCTACTTGGTGAGCACGAAATAGGTTTTGGTGCTCAGTATAAAGACTTACGTCTTTACAACCTCTTTGCAGAGAACTCTCGTGGTTCTTGGACATTTGGCAGCTTAGAAGATTTCGCAAATAAGAAGCTACACATTAGCAGAGATGATTATCGATTCAGCTATGGTAATGCGTACACCAATGATGCCAACGATATGGCGTATGACTCAACGCGCAACCAATTTGCACTTTACGTTGAAGATAAGTTCTACCCAACAGATGATTTAGAAGTAACGGCAGGTCTTCGTTATGAGCGTTTATCTTCAAGCGATGAAGCTCAGCTAAACCAAAACTTCCTAAATACCTATGGCTACTCAAACACTGAAAACCTAGATGGTTTAGACATCATCTTGCCACGTGTTGGATTCAAGTACTACGCGACTGAATCACTAACCATTAACGGTGGTATTGGTCGTTTCCAAGGTGGTATTCCAAACGTTTGGTATAATGCACCATTCCAAAACGATGGTATTACTTATGTAACTGCGCCACAAAATGCAATTAATGATTACTTTGCAGGCGTTGAGCAAGTTGATATTACCCGTGTACCTGATGATATTAAAAACTCATTAGTACAAGGTGCTGGTAGCACAAACTACACAGATCCTAACTTCGAACTGCCTTCAAGCGTTCGCGCACAGGTAGGCTTTGAGTATGATTTCGACTCAGCACTACTAGGCGATGGCTTCAAGTGGACAGCTGAACTTGCTTATCACAAGAAAGAGAACGAAGCTGTATGGCGTAATACGGCAATCACACCGGTGGGCACATCTGCAACAGGCCGTGTTATCTATGAAAGCATCTACGAAGATAACTTAAAAGACAACTTCGATATCATGATGACTAACTCAAAAGAGAATGGTCGTTCTGTGATCTTCAGTACGTCACTTGCAAAAGAGTGGGACAACGGTCTTTATGTTTCAGCAAGCTACACGCACCAAGACGTTGAAGATGTAAACCCAGGAAGTTCATCTCGTGCTCAAAGTAACTACCAATATGCGACTGTGCACAGCCGCAACGTTGACCTAGTTGGCCGTGGCCACTACGAAGTTGAGCACAACTTCAAGCTTACTATGAGCTACAACACTGAGTTCTTCGATGGCTATGCGTCTAAATTCAACGTATTCTTTGAGCGTCGTTCAGGTCGTCCATTTAGCTACACTATGGGTCAATTCCGCGATGGTGACTTAGGTGATACCCGTGACTTTAACAGCACGACGGCATATCTTGCATACATCCCATCAGGTGCTGATGATGCCAATGTAAACTGGGATGAGTCTAGTCTTTCTTGGGCTGAGTTAGAGAGACTGTTAAACCGTGCGGGTATCTCTGAGCGTGGCCAGTTGCTTGACCGTAACACAGGCACACAGCCTTGGGTTACCACTATGGATGTAAGCTTCAAGCAAGAAATCCCTGGCTTCTACAAAGATCATAAGGGTGAGTTCTACGTAATGATTGAGAACTTCGCTAACCTGCTTAACAGCGATTGGGGCGTTGAGAAGAAGCTTCGTTTCTCAGACCAAGCTGTTTATGACTTCGGTGGCCTAGACGATGACGGTAAACTTATCATCGAACCGCGCTATAAAGGCGCAGATGTTCGTAACTACACTGAAATCAGTGAAGCATCTGCATGGAGAGCGAAAATCGGTATCCGTTACACGTTCTAATCACCATTTGATTAGCGTATAAATTTTTAAAAGGCCAACATCATGTTGGCCTTTTTTATTGTTTATCAACTTGCTGCTCTATTTTATCCATAACATGTCGTAACACCTGCTTTTCATCATCAGAAAGCTCACTTAACAAGCCTTCTTCCCACTCAAGCGCCTTTGGCGAAAGTTGTGCATAAAGCGCCTCTCCGCCTTTGGTTAAGCTTAAGAGTTTTGCGCGCTTATCATTGGGATCTGCACAAAGCTCAATAAGTTGTTTATCCGTTAGCTGCTTCACCGCCCGCGACATGGTGGATTTATCAATCTCTGCGAGATCACACAAGCGCTTTGCAGAGCACTGCTTTTGCTGCGCCAAATGCGCAATCACCCGCCATTGAGGCACAGTTAAACCCGCCTGTTCAAAATAAACCTCAGAGAAAGCGGCACTTACTTTATTTGCCAGCTTCACCAGTCTATAAGGTAAAAATTCGTCTATTTTTAGTGACATCTCACTCAACTCTTAGCCATACGCCCATACATGCGTAAACAATTATATACAAAAGGATCATTGAAAGACACTTGATAATACTCTCACATGAGAGTATCTTAACCCTATCTACTAAGGAGTCAAAGACTATGAGCAACGAATTTCAATACCTAACAGGCTTTGGTAACGAGTTTGAAACTGAAGCACTACCGGGTGCTTTACCAATCGGCCAGTTTTCGCCACAGAAAGTAAAATACGATCTATACGCAGAGCAATATAATACCACTGCGTTTACAGCCCCACGTGCAGACAACCGCCGTAACTGGTTTTATCGAATTCGTCCTTCAGTCGTACAAGGTGACTACCAGCCAATGGATAACGGTTTGGTACGCACAGCACCTATCACAGAAGTGCCGACACCACCGACTATGCTCCGTTGGAACCCTATCGAAATTCCAGCTGAGAAAACCGATTTTATCGACGGGTTAGTTACCATGGCAGCCAACGGTAGTGCGAATGGTCAATCCGGTATTGGTATTCACGTATACGTGGCAAATGCTTCAATGGAAGGTCGCTACTTCTACAATGCGGATGGTGAACTCCTATTTGTACCACAACAGGGTGAACTCGTGCTTCACACCGAGTGTGGTAAATTGGCCATTCGTCCAGGCGAAATTGCTGTTATTCCTCGTGGTATTAAATTCTCAGTTGAGCTTATCAGTGACCAAGTGCGTGGTTATATTTGTGAAAACTATGGTCATCCGCTTATTCTTCCTGAACGTGGTCCTGTAGGTGCAAACGGTTATACCAACGAACGTGACTTCCAGTATCCTGTGGCTGCGTTTGAAGATAAAGAAGGTGATTTTGAGCTAGTTGCTAAGTTCAACGGTAACCTATTCCGTTGTGATATCGGCCACTCACCTCTTGATGTTGTTGCATGGACAGGTAACAGCGCACCTTATAAATATGACTTAGCCCGTTTCAACGTCATGAACACAGTGAGCTTTGACCACCCAGACCCATCAATCTTTACTGTACTGACTTCGCCATCAGGTACTGCTGGTGTGGCAAACGTTGATTTTGTGATCTTCCCACCTCGCTGGATGGTGGCAGAAAATACTTTCCGTCCACCGTATTACCACCGTAATATTATGAGTGAATTCATGGGCTTAATCGAAGGTGTTTACGACGCAAAAGAGCATGGTTTTGTACCAGGAGGCATGAGCTTACATAACTGTATGTCTCCACATGGCCCTGAAGCGGATGTATTTGAGAAAGCGTCAAATGCGGAGCTTGAGCCGCAGCGCTACGAAAACACGCTAGCGTTTATGTTTGAGTCTCGCTATGTTATCTCTCCAACTAAGTATGCCCTTGAAGGCAAAGAGCGTCAGCCAAATTACGCCGATTGTTGGAAAGGCATTAAAAAATACTACAAAGGCGCGTAAGCTAAGCCTGATAGAAAAATTCACAAGGCACTCATAATGAGTGCCTTTTGTCGTGATTAAGGAACAAGCAATGAAACTATATACTTACTTTCGCTCATCCGCAGCATACCGTGTACGTATTGCTCTTAACCTAAAAAACATCCCTCATGAGTTGGTAGGTGTAAACCTACTCAAATCAGAACAACAAGGTGAAGCGTATACGAAGAAAAATCCACAGGGCTTGCTGCCAGCACTTGAAACAGAACAAGGTGTGCTAGCGCAATCTCTTGCTATCTTAGAATGGCTAGAAGAAACCCACACAGATACTCCACTACTGCCAAATGATCCTTGGCAAAAGGCACAAGTACGTAACTTCTGCTATGCAATTGCTTGTGACATCCACCCTATCGATAACTTGCGCGTACTGAAGTATCTCAGCCAAGAACTAAATGTCGACGATGAACAGAAGAATACTTGGTATCGTCATTGGGTCATTGAAGGGTTTAAGAAGCTTGAAGCTATGCTAGGTGATTCACCGTTCTGTTTTGGCGATAAACCAACGCTTGCTGATGTTTGCTTGGTACCACAGGTATTTAACGCATTACGCTTTAAAGTGGATATGACACCATTCCCGAAAATTGCCGCTATTTACCAGCGCTGTAATGAAATGGCTGCATTTAGTGACGCTGCGCCAGAGAACCAACCTGACGCGCAATAGAGTTTACTGTAAAGCACAGTGAACCTGATCTAAGTGCGAGATCAAGTCCAAGCCCAGATCGGTAAGATAACCGCCATCTGGGCTATCTATTATGCCTTTGTCATAAAGCCTTTGCGCCGCATCACGCAAACTTTGCTCCGCATTACTATGTATTTTAATCCCTTGATGCATACTGGTTCTGGGAAACTTCGCCAGTAATGTTAGCTCTGCCATCATATTTTGATCAAACGCCATTGCGATCCCCTTCTTTTATTTTAATCTTGTTATATAGTTAGCGATATCGTGTCATGCATAGCGTGCACTTAAATTGCGTTAATTTAAGATTAGCCAACTCTGGGAGTTCTGCCATGAAATCACTTATTTATATCGCGCTATTTACATTATTATTAACAACAACTCAGGCGCGTGCAGTTGATACAAATCACAAAAATGTGACTCTACTGGAGATGCCGTACAACGTTTGTTGGTATCAAGGAGTACAGTACAGTGAAGGGTCGCTCATTAAACAGTTAGAGCATACTTTTGTTTGTACACATAAATATGTAAACCAACCGCAAAGTCAGTTGGTGTGGCTAAAGGCCGATAAAGAAGGACAACCCATTAGGCTAGACCCAGTAAAGACAATCAGGGTAAAATAGGCGTTTTAAGATTTAGGTGATGTAATGACACAACAACAGCCCAATAACCCTCTTCATGGCGTAAAACTAGAAGATATCATAGTTAAGCTTGAGCAAGAATTAGGCTGGAAAGCGATGGGAGAAGTGGTCAACATTCGCTGTTTTACTCATGATCCGAGTGTCAAATCTAGTCTGAAATTTCTACGCAAAACGCCTTGGGCAAGAGAAAAAGTAGAGCAATTATATTTAGATACTTTTCATGGTTTTGTGTGGCCAACCATAAAGAAATGAACAATCTCATTAGCCTGCGCACAGCTTATTTATACAAGGCATCGTGCGCGCGTATGATTTTATTTTTCGTACTCGTTGATAGCTCTTTATTACACGCAAAATACAGCTGAGAACCGAAGTTTGGCAAGGTGTATAACTTTTCAAGTTCTTTAGCGAGTGGTTCCGTTTTACTCTTATACTCAAACTGGATATCACTCAAAATCACTAAGTCGAGCAAACCTTTACGCGTAGCCAGCAATTCAAACACATTGTCGAACGTAGAGATGATCAGCAAGTGCTGCTCATCTACAAAGCCGTTTTCTTTTAAATATAAATGACTGAAGTTTTGCCTAATCACCGCTGTTTTATATTGCTTTGCATCTTCAAGCGAATTTATCGAGTATTTTTTATCCCGCAAGCCATAGAATGACACGCTAAACTGTCCTAAAGGAAACAACCAATCAAAAAGCTTTTCACGGGATTGTGCACGAGCAATAGAAAAAATACAGCTGTTGGAGTTTCGTTGGGCTGCATTGTATGTAACTGACCATGTATCTACATTGATACTGTAGTCAATTTCTGCATTATTCAGCACCCTTCTCACTTTATCTGCGGCGGAGCCAACAAGGTCACCACGTTCATCAGTATACTGAAAGTAAGGAAATTCTTCAGTTAACACATTGAGTTCACTTGCACTAACTGCGTATGAAAACACTGTCAATATGATTAACCATGCACGCATGTAACAACAACCTGTAACCCTGTGGACTAACAAGAAATATAGCGTATTTACCAGAATTACAACAGAATTGGCTAAGGAATGTAGCTGTTTGGAACAGGTAATGCTTAAATCACTACCTGTTCAAAATGCGAGAATGAATTATCAAGCGTTGTTGATTGCATCAATTAGAAATGCGGATATCTTAGCGCCTTCACGCAACGTAGTCTCAGAGCTAGACTGACCAACTAACGAGCTATCTGTAAATGGCGCAATTTCCATCATATCAGCGCCTGTTATAGGAAACTCAGCACGCAGCGCACGTAAAATAGTCATCGCTTCATCTGGGGTCATACCATTCCCCTCAGGCGTGCCAGTAGCAGCAGCAAACTCTTCATCAAGTGCATCAATATCAAAGCTCACATATAGCTCATCTACTTTATCGACTTTAAGCTGGGCAATCACTTGCTGTACTATCGCATCGGCTCCCTGTTCACGAATTTCATGCGCCCAGTGTTGTTTCACTCCAAAGGTAGACTCCCAGTGTAACTTATCTTTACCGCTTGAACGTATGCCAAACTGGATCAAATGGTGGGGCGCAGGAAGGTACTCTAGTATATGTGTACACCAAGAACCAAAACACAAATCAATGCCCAAGCGCTCTACCAATAAATCCGTATGCGCATCAAAATGAATAATAGCAGTACGCTTCCCCGCATCTCTTTTGGCTTTTAGATAAGATTTGGTCAACGGATAGCTTATTGAATGATCCCCACCAATACCAAAGATACCTTTGTCAGGGTGCTGTTGATAAAAGCCATCACAGACATCTTCGGTAATCGACAACGGAGAGACGTAGTAATCGCTGCTAGCGTCTTGATAAAGTGCTTTTTGACAGTTGCTGATTGTCGCTTCATTCAGATACTTATCGTGAAGCAAATGCGGAATAACACGCACATCACCTAAATCAAAAGCATTGATGTGAGGGTGTTGCTCGATGAGTGTTGAGCGCAAAAATAACGGTCCCCAGTTGGCCCCACGCAAAATACCCCCACCACAGTCAGAGCTAATGCCCAAAATCGCCGCTTTGTATTCGCTGTTCTCTAGTGTGGTTAAAGACTCTTTCCAAAGAGCATCGACACCGTCTGTTTGACCATATAGTTTAGTTCTTAACGCGTCCTTTCTTTCTTTTGCTGTATTAACGGTAAATACGCCGTCCCCAGGAGGACATAAACAGTGTTCGAGTTTCTGTTGGAATTGTTGCTTTGTAATTGTCATTTAAAACCTCCTAAGATAACGATTCTTGCATATTCATGCGTTTAGCTGCTTTGACGAATATTATGACTGACTTCGATGATTGCCCGTTTTGGTGCATTGTGCCAAATTTAGCTTTACTTTCATGAATTAATTAAAGCCATATAAAACAAAGCATTAAGCAGATTACATTTTCTCAATAAATGATAAAACGCAATGAATAATGTGAACTTGCAGGAGGTATAACATCGTTATGAACAAAGTCAACCACGGTCCAAAACCTAAATTTTGCGACCGTGGTTTTATATTCACTACAGATGAATAGTTAAGGGTTACTCATACCCTCTTGGTTTTTTAGTTTTGATAATTGCAATATAACCGTGCCAACTGGCATAACTCAACAACGGCATAATCACGATAAAGCCGGCAGTGCCGGTTAAAAATCCGACCAAGACTAACGTCACGATAATGCCACACCACACAAGCATTGCACCCACGTTAGATTTTACCGCATGAATTGAAGTAACCACCGCGGTCATGATATCGACTCTGCGCTCCATCATAATTTGTGGCGTAAATGCCGAAATAGCAAATACAGATACCATTAATATGCCCCCAACCAAAGTGCCAAGCGTTAGAAACGCTGACAGTTGTTCAAAGGTAGGGTTTGTTACATTCGGATATAAGGCATGGATAAGTGCGGCAAGTCGCATCCAGACGATCATAATCACCATCAAAAGTACAGCAAAGCCCCATTCGCCCGCTGGGTTTCTAAACATAGATTTTAGGCTGTGAGTAAAGGTAGGCGTATGGCCTTTTTCTAGCTCCCACGCTACATCATACAAACCCGCAGCGAAAGCTGGGCCTATCAATGCAAATGCTACAACCGCAGGTAGTATCACAAGGTGCGTACCAGATTGATACACAAGCCACATTATAGTGGCGGGTATTAGGGTAAATATTAGCCCGTAAATTAAACTTAGCACCGGCGCTCTGGCAATATCTTTTAACGCTAGAGCCAGCCAATGAAAGGGAGAAAATGTACTTATTTTATTACTTTCAAAACAACGCGCAAATTCCGTATGTTTATCAATCGGTGCTGATGTAGGCATAGTGGTTCCTCTTATTATTGCTACACTTTAGGTTTAGAAGATGAGCAATAAAGTTGCAAGTAAGCGAGTAGGCACATAAGCTAAATCGGACATCTGTCCTGTACTTTAATGCTGTTAATAACAAACATTACGCTTTATACAAAAATAAGGTTTACTATGGACAAGGTATTTCATTTAGGGCTAAACAAACAAGCACTTAACGGTGCGACTTTAGCCATTGTACCAGGCGATCCTGAGAGAGCTAAACGCATAGCTCACAAACTAAGCGATCCTATCTGTTTAGCACAAACACGTGAGTTTCATGTGTACTTGGCAACGCTGCGTGGTCAGTCAGTGGTGATTTGCTCAACAGGTATTGGTGGACCTTCTACCTCTATTGCCGTTGAGGAACTGGCTCAACTTGGGGTTCGGACATTCTTGCGAGTAGGAACAACTGGTGCCATTCAACCACATATTAATGAAGGTGATGTGCTAGTTAGCACTGCGTCTGTAAGATTGGACGGTGCCAGCCAACACTTTGCACCTTTGAGCTACCCAGCTGTTTCTGATTTTCATTGTACACAGGCTATGGTTAACGCGTGTATTGAGCTGGGCGTTGACCATCATATCGGCATTACGGCTTCAAGCGATACATTTTATCCTGGTCAGGAGCGTTACGATACCTACTCAGGCTATGTGAGTAAAGCCTTTCAGGGAAGTTGCCAAGAGTGGCAAAACCTCAATGTTATGAATTATGAGATGGAGTCTGCGACTTTATTTACCATGTGTGCGGCGTTAGGACTCAAGGCTGCCTGTGTGGCAGGTGTGCTAGTTAATCGAACCCGTCAAGAAATTCCAACGGTCGACCATGCTAAAGTTGAGAATGACTCTGTAGCAGTGGTTATCAAAGCGGCTGAGTTGTTACTATAACTTAGCGCGCCACAGTCGCCTCAATCACTTATAAAGCCTGAGGCGACTGAACATCTAATCTCACTCCATTTCCGCCAGTACGTGCAGCAACGCCGCATCCGTAGCATAGCTTTTCAATACTGCATCAGCCACAGCTTGCTGATTCTCATATCCCTTGGTCTCGACTAGAGTAATCGCGTTTATCGCTACCTCATCAAGCTTTAATCCGGCTAAGGCGAGTTGACTCAATGCCCCCTGCATAGGAGACAAACTTGGACTATAGGCCGCATTCTCCGCATAGCGACCGTAAAATTGTCCGTGGGATTGCGTGCTTATTTCTACCGCTGATAAATTGCCTGTATACGGCGCATACGCGTTTTGTAGATGTGTTTTAAGCGTATCACTAATTTCATGAGACAAGCTTTTAATATTGCTTTGAGTGCTTGCTAGTAAACGCTGGGAGTTGTCTAAATCTTGTGGACCAAAAGCACTGGGCAATAATTCTTTCAAGCTGGTATTCAAGGTTGGCAACATGATGGCAAGTTCTGCACACTTATCTAGTTCATTCATAAACTGTCGGCAATAGCCACATGGGGCATCACTGATGGCCATACGACTGATCTCATTGGCACCATTTAGCCAAGCATTATTTATTGCTGATTGTTCAGCGTGTACCACCAAACTTAATGCCTGATGAGAAAACTCTAAGTTTGCTCCCAAGTACGCACCTCCAGTTGTCTTATCATAAGCAACTGCTCCAACGTTAAAATGTGAAATAGGAGCCTGAGAAAAGGTAGCAGCCACAGGTAATAAAGCTTTTAGAAGTGTATCTAGATCACAACTGAGTTGCGCTTGTAGCTCATTCAGTTGTGCGTGAGAAAAGTGACCGCGATTGCGTTTTGCTTGCTGTTCTAGTTTTTTTAATTGTTGCGGATTAAATACTGCCATTATTAAAACATGATTGATTAATGGCAGCACAGTTTAAGCAGATTCTACAAATTACACAACCATTGCTTTGCAGATTTAAAGCACTCAAAATTTTCTGCATTAACGTTGTAGCGCCTTGCTTTTTGCAAAAATAAGTCATGCATATAGCCTTCGAAGCCAACGACTCGAGCAACTGTGAAATCACGCAGGTAATGGGCAACTTTCGGCATAAAGTCAACAATATCTATCGCCGCAAAGCAATGCTCTACGTCACTTAAGTCAATTAGAATCTTCGAGCTGTTATGCACTTTTGCATAATCGTTCGCTATTTGATAGACATTCACCACGTCCTCTGCATTAACGCGGCCACGTAGCGTCATCAAGATCAAAGACGTCGTATCATCGTAAGTGATACTGGTAGAAAGAGTAGACATTGAACCTCTAGTCAAAAAATGCCCCTGCGTCGGAGCAATAAAAAAGCCATCTGGTATAACCAGTGAACGATTTTATGTTAGCTAGATACAATGTCAATAAATTAACCATAAAAAACGATAAAAACCCAAATAGACAACCCAAAAGGGTGAGTTTTACCTCACCCTTTTGTCAATGACCGTTAATTATTTGTGATTAGCCCGTGTTACGCATACCTGCGGCTATGCCAGTCATTGTGATCATCAGTGCATTGTCTATGTCTGCGCTGTGACCTGTTCGAGCTCGATTTAGCAACTCCACTTGTAATACATTAAGTGGGTCGGTATAAGGGTTGCGCAATGCAATAGACTCTTTTATCCATGGTTGAGCTGATAGCAACGTTGAATCTGGGGCGAGTCTTTGTACCAAGTCCCGCACTTGCTCAAGTTCATTTCTAAGCTTTTGGCCAAGAGGCTTTAATTCATCATCCACAAGCCCCTGCTCGTAATGTTCACTAAGCCAGCTATCCGCTTTGCAAAATACCATTTCCAACATTTCTAGACGAGTTCTGAAAAATGGCCATTGTGTGCTCATATGTTTTAGCGTTTGTTCTCCATAGCGATCCACCGCTGCTTGTAAACCTTGTAATGCCCCTAGCCACGCTGGCAACATCAAACGGTTTTGACTCCAAGCAAAGATCCAAGGGATCGCTCTGAGGCTTTCCACACCACCTTGCGGGTTACGCTTAGCAGGTCTTGACCCAAGTGGTAGCTTGGCCAGTTCAACCTCAGGTGTTGCCATTCTGAAATACGGTACAAACTGCGGATCTTCGCGTACGATACTGCGATAATGCGCGCAAGATGCCTCTGTAATTAGCGCCATAACCTCTTTCCAACTCACCTCAGGTTGTGGTGGTGGTAAAAGGTTACTTTCAATAATGGCACTACTATATATCGCCAAGCTTTGGGCGGCCACTTTTGGCAAACCAAACTTAAAGCGGATCATTTCACCTTGTTCTGTTACCCGTAGCCCATTTTTAAGCGAGCCTGGCGGCTGGGAACGAAGCGCTTGTGCGGCAGGCGCCCCACCGCGACCAATTGTACCACCACGTCCATGGAACAAATTCAGCTCAATGTCTTGCTTATCGCACAGTTCCACCAGTTTTTCCATGGCGCTGTACTGCGCCCATCCTGCTGCCATCATTCCAGCATCTTTGGCGGAGTCTGAGTAGCCAATCATAACAAACTGTTTACGGTTAATGTGTTGACGATACCATGATTGCGCAAACAGCTGAGTCATCACTTCCGCGCTGCGATTAAGGTCATCTAATGTTTCAAACAACGGCGCAACAGGCATTTTGAACTTACAACCACTTTCTTGTAATAGTAATTCAACCGCCAATACATCAGATGCATTTTGCGCCATAGAAATAATGTAGATACCCAGCGCCTGCGCATCTTGATTGGCAATAACCTCAAAGGTATCTAGCACTTCTTGCACATTACTACTTGGGCGCCAATGTTTTGGAAGCAAGGGGCGTCGAGAGTTAAGTTCAGCAAGTAAAAACGCCTGTTTGTCTTGCTCTGACCAATCCGCATACTTGCCCAAGCCCAAGTAACCGGTGAGTTCACTGAAGACTTCAGTATGGCGAGCAGAATCTTGTCTTATGTCTAACTTACACAGATTTATGCCAAAACAATTGAGACGGCGCAAAACATCTAGCAGCAGGCCATTGGCTATCACTCCCATGTTCACCTGCGTCAATGAGCGGTAGATAAGCTCCAGCGGTGCTTTTAATTGTGATACATGAGTTATTTTGTCTTGCTTTTTACTCGGCTCCTGTTTGATTTTATGCTCCAATGCTGCGATGGTTTCGCTCACTTGCGCTTTGAGAATTTTGAGTAAGTATCGATATGGCTCATTATGTGAGCCCACTTGCTCTTTCAATTCATCGCTTGCGCAGTGCATTGAGAGTTCGGCACTGAGTTTATCTAAATCTCTGTAGTACAAATCAAGCGCCATCCAGCGTCCATGGTCTAGAACCGTTTGGGTAATTTGAGCGGTCACAAAAGGATTGCCATCTCTGTCTCCTCCCATCCACGATGTGAAAGAAACAGGAGAAAAGTCTTGTGGCAAATTAAGCTCAAGAATTTCATTGCTATAACGATGAAATTGCCTGATAAACAAAGGTACGGCATGCCACAGGCTGTTTTCAATAACAGCAAAACCCCATTTTGCTTCATCGAGAGGGGTTGGTCGCTTGTCTCGAATGTCATTGGTATGCCACGCCTGACTGATCAGTTGTTCTATTCTATTGTACAAATAGTCCTTGTGATGTTCGTCAAGCTCGTGCAGTTCTAAGGCCTCTAAACACTCACTCAATTCAACATGTTTACTGATAATGGTGCGCCTTGTTACCTCCGTCGGATGGGCTGTAAGCACAAGATCCATTTTCAAATTGGCAACCGCATCCGCCACCTCATTGAGGTTAAGTTTACCATTATCAAGTTGCACTTTAAGTTCGCTTAGCGTGTGCTTCAACGCACTCAGTGCCCCTTGCGGTGCGCCTTGTTTCGAAATGGTATGGAATTGCTCAGCGACATTCGCAAGATTCAAAAAGTGGTTAAAGGCACGCGCAACAGGCAATAATTCTTCATCGGTAAGTGCGTGTAAAGTTTCGATAAGTAAGGCTCTATCTTGCTCGTTGCCACTGCGAGATGATTTTGAAAGCTTACGGATTTGCTCAACCTTATCGAGCACTTCTTGGCCTTGGGCTTGCTTGATAGTTTTTCCTAGCAACTCCCCCAACATACTGACATTTGTACGTAATGTTTGATATTGCTCAGTCATGATGCATCCTTTGTCGATATTTTATACTACTCACTATACCGAGATTAATTCGATTTACGAGCGATCTGTTTGTTCGTTTTTAACGTAAGTTACTCTAACAAAGTTAGTCAACGATTTGATATGAAAATATTTTATGATGGTCGGTGTCCATTGTGCGTCGCTGAAATGAAGAAACTACACCAGTTCGATCACCACAAAAAAATCATGCTAATTGACTTGCATGACGAAAATTTTGCAACTCACTATCCACACATAGATAAATGCAAAGCGCTACGCATATTGCATGCGCAAAGCGATGATGGACAGATTTTTCTGGGCCTAGATGCGACATATCAAGCCTGGAAAATCGTTGGCAAACATCGCTGGCTTAAAGTGTTGCGTATTCGGCCCATACGTTGGATTGCCGATGGCTGTTACTGGCTTTTTGCCAGAAATCGTATGCGTTTGTCTCATCTGTTATTACCAAACCGCTGTCAGAATCAAAGGTGTGATCTCAATGACTAACTCTGCAATCATCATTATTGGCGCAAGCAGTGCTATTGCCAAAGCATTTATAAGCGAGCAACATAAACGCTATCCACAGCATCCTATCATCACGATTAGTCGAAGCGCGCTGGAAGATCTAAGCGAATATGATGACGCATGCCAAAGCGAATCTTTTAAGGCGTTTCATGAGCATATCGTTTGCGATAACTCGCCAGTTGAAATTACCAAAACCGTCAAAACCATTGCAGCCCAAATTACCAATGCTCAAAGCGTCACTATTTTCAATGGCCAGCTTCATAATGCCCACTTCAAACCAGAAAAACGCTTGGAAGACATTCACAGTGACTATTTGCAGTGGCTATTTCAAGTGAACACCATCACCCCACTGCTTTGGCTTAAATATATTGGTGAACACTTGGGCCACTCCAGCAAATGTGTGCTCACTTGTCTCAGTGCGCGAGTTGCCAGTATTGATGATAATTCAGTCGGAGGCTGGTATGGTTATCGCGCGAGCAAAGCTGCGTTAAACATGGCGGTAAAAACCTTCGCTATTGAGCTGGCTCGTCGTGCTAAACATTGTAAATGTGTACTTTTTCATCCGGGTACAACCGACACCCCTCTGTCTAAACCCTTTCAAAAAAATGTCCCTAACGGCAAGTTGTTCGACCCACAATTTGTAGCTGGGCAATTAAGCGATTTGCTCGCCCAACGAGTTATCAATGGCCAAGTTGACTACATTGACTGGCAAGGTAAAGCGATTAATTGGTAAAAGTGGTTCTCTCGATTCTTACAGGAAAGTTTATGCATATTTGTTCAACCGATATCGATAATCTAGACAAGTTAACCCGTGTAAATTTAATTAACTCACTGAGTGGCTTTAAAAGCGCAAACCTCATCGGTACTGCTGATAAGCGTGGGCAAGAAAATCTATCCATTGTCAGTTCTGTGTTCCATATTGGTGCGAATCCGCCACTGATAGGTATGATCATTCGTCCCCATTCTGTGCCTAGGCATACACTAGAAAATATAATTGAGACAGGTGTTTATACTATCAATCATGTACATAATGAAATAATTGAACAAGCACACCAAACCTCCGCTCGTTACGACAAGCATATTTCTGAGTTTGATGCCGTTGGCTTGCAGGCTCAATACAAAGGTTCATGTAAAGCGCCCTTTGTTTTGCAAAGCAAACTAAAAATAGCGGTAAAACTTATGAGCACTCAAACCATTGAGTTGAACCAAACAGAACTAGTAATAGGTCAAATCACAGATATTTACTTAGAAGACGACCTTGCATACTGTGATGATGGCTTTGTGGATTTAGAACGTTTAAATACCGTAGCGCTCAGTGGGCTAGATAGATATCACAGCACGAGCGCTATTACGCGTTTAAGCTATGCAAAATGTGATAAACCCCTATCACACATCACGATACCGCCCAAAGTTAAAGATCAAAAAGAACCTTGATACAAAGTTTATTATTAGTAATATGGCTAATAAAATACCAAATGCGCCCAGAAGCCATGATTTAACAGCTAAGGTTTTAATCTTTACTTGCACTTAGCTTACGATTAGTGGTCCAATATATTACTTTGTTTGTATTATGGTGATCCAAACTTTTATAGAGTTTTGGTATTCTGAATACAACCAGCATTATGAAATATTCAGGAGGCATAACATGTGGTATTCAAGAGTGAGACTCGCCGTATGTATCGGCATGTTAGCTTGGACAGCACCCTGTAGTGCAAGCCTAGAATCAGGGATCGAAGCCGCTAACAGTGGTCAGTTTGAGGTAGCGCTTAAGGAATTTCGATACCTAGCAGATATGGGCTATGGTCCAGGTATTTACGAGTTGGCCAAAATGTACCAAGGTGGCCATGGGGTTCCTAAAGACCTTCGCAAAGCAGCGCAGCTACTGCAAGATGCGGTCAATACCGGTGTCGCCGATGCCATGTTTGACTTAGCTGTTATGTATGAAAATGGCGAAGGGGTAAAACAAGATAAGCAAAAGGCTGTCGAACTCTATACCCGTGCAGCTAAAAAGAACTTAGCGGCAGCACAATTTAATTTAGGCGTTATGTATACCAACGGTGATGGTGTCATTAAAGATTATCACACTGCGATGGACTGGTATGAAAAAGCCGCAGCCAGCAATTATACCCTTGCCCAGTTCAATTTAGCCTTGATGTATTATCAAGGGCTTGGGGTTAGCAAAAATATTGAAAAGTCTTATATTTGGAATACAGTTGCTGAATATAACGGCAGCCGTCAAGCGGCCAAAAGCCGACAGTTGGATGAGCAACAGTTATCTCCTTCACAAATTGAGCGAGCGACTGAAAAAGCCACTGATATTTACTATAAAATTCAAGAACGTAAGTACATCCCAGAAGCAAGGCCCCGTAAAGCTGCTTACTAGAATTAAACGTTAGTCAATGGCTTTGCCCATTGACTAACTATTTAAGCATCAACTTTTTAACTAAATTAATCAGTATCTTAGATTGCTTCACCATAAGCTTGGTTCGTAGCTGAGTTTTTCTATCGCTATGCAAAATGCTTTTCGCGTGGCTCACAGTCAAGAACCCTTCTTTTGCATGATATTGACCCATACCAGAGTTCCCTACTCCACCAAAAGGTAAATCTTCAACGGTAACCTGAAGAACAACCTCATTGATTGCAAGAGAGCCAGTACGTATGGTTTTGTTCGCCCTATCTATTAAGTTGTCATCATTGCTGAACAGGTATGTTGCCAGTGGCCGCTCACCCAGCTCCACTTTTCGCAAAGCGGCATCAATATTATCTACAATCACAATCGGTAAGAGAGGCCCAAATATCTCATTTTGCATCACGGCCATATCTTCTTTGACGTCTGTGATTAAATGTAACCCCATCCTTTGAGGCTGATACTGCGTCTTAATTGGCGGCCATATAGTCGCAGCCTTTTCTTGTGCATCATTTAACACCTGATGCAGACGACTGAATTGCTTTTCATTGATGATGCTGGTTATCTTTGAGTCATTTTCCTGATCAGGATAGTAGGCTTGGTAACACGCCTTTAATTCATTAATCAGCGGCTGTGCACATTGCTTTGTAACCATGACATAATCGGGTGCTACACATATTTGCCCCGCATTGAGTAACTTACCAAACAATATGCTTCTTGCTGTGTGGGCAATATCTGCGTCATCAGCCACAATCACCGGCGATTTACCACCAAGTTCTAATGTCACAGGCACCAAGTTTTCAGCGGCTGCAGCCATAACCTTCTTGCCTATTTCACTGGCACCTGTAAAAAATAGATGATCGAACTTCAATTTTGAAAATGCCGCAGCGACGTGGTGATCTCCTTCAACAACAATGCAATGCTCTTGTATGTCAGCAAATATGTTTCTAATGACCTGATTTACATTAGGTGTAAACTCACTGAGCTTTAGCATCACTTTATTGCCAGCAGCCAATGCCGTAATGACTGGCGTTAATGCAAGCTGTATTGGGTAGTTCCATGGCGCAATGACACCCACAACGCCTTTTGGCGCATATTGCACATGTGCTTTTGACGGCCACAGCAAAAAGCCGGCTTGCCTTTTGTCAGGCTTCATCCATCTTTTTAGGTGTTTTAAAATGTAGTCAAACACACTCAGAGTTGGAATTACATCTCCAAAAATGGAATCAAACTCAGTCCTGCCATTAAAGTCTTTATCAGCGGCCGCAACCAAGGCGTCACTGTTATCAACAACACGACGCCTAAGTGTGTTTAACAACTCACACCTTGCTTGATAGCTCTTGTAGGGCTCTTGCAAAAAACCAGCCTGCAGTGACATAAGTTGTTTATTTAGCTCTGATAATGACTCTACTTGCATATGCTATATATCCATATTAGTGATTAGACCACTATAACAAGCGCTCAAAAGAACGCAATATATTCACTTTATATGACCATACACACAAAGGTGAGGCGTTATACGGTGCGCGGTTTTCAGATGTAAACCTACAACTAGCTCGTTTTAGTACATGATGTGATTACTTTTATTGTTTTAGATATAGGATATGTGTCAGAAGTAGGCCTTCGTAACGCCCAACTAAGGGGCTGATAAAGCTTGGCTAAAATGTGTAGCGAAGCGGAACGCAGCCAACTGTTACGTGCCCTTGTTTATTTTTTTGTTAGCTACCGATACAACTTGGTAGGCAGCTAACCCGTACCATACAAGAGTAATTGCAACCCAAATTCGTTGCGTAACTCCTTTATACTCAATAGGCATGAATCCATAACTAAAGAACCAGAAGAAAACAATATGAATTAATGTTATTAAAACACAGAAATTTTGGAAGTTTTTTGAGGAATAATATTCACGCATTTCTAAGGCAAATAAAACAGGAACTACTATTAATATCGTTGTTAGACCATACAGGTCATGCAATGGACTACCTAATATAAATATACCAGCAAAAATCCATGTTATGCCAAATGAAAACATGGTTAAAAAAGTAAATTTGGCTCTAGCAATCGAAAGACAAGCTATTGCGAATAGGCACATAGATAAGCCAATTAACACATCAGCAAGTCTATGAGAGTAAGCAAAAAACTGAGCTTCCAAAGCTAGTTCACTAATATGTTGAGATACAACACTATAACCTGATACCAATAGCCCAACGAATATGTTGTAAAAAGCGAATACAGGGATAAACATCGCTTGTTTGACTGCTAATAAGTTATTTTTATTCAATGAGTTCTCCAAATTTCTAAAGGTATCTAAGCGTATTGCGTCCTTTGCTTTTGGCGTTTGTTATACGCCTTCCCCCAAAAAGCCAAGATACATTAGTACACAGCCAGCCGAAAGCGCGAAAACACCTAATGGACGAAACCAAACACCAATTTTGGATGTTAATATTGCAAATCGTTTGTGCTGCTTAGAGCCGACTAAAACTAAAAAGATACTAACAAAGCAAAGAATGATACTAACAAAGCAAAGAATGATACCCAGCACCAAAAATAACACTGGATATGCAGAATATTTTGACTGCCAAATGAATAATAGCCCAACAATAAGACGACTAGCTATTTCAAAGTTGTGGAACCAAGATTTACTGCTGAACTCTGAAATGCCATTTGCAAAAGCGATTGGCTTCACGAGCATGATGCCACCCAGAGCAAACATACCTAAACCAAATAGAGCTAATATCATTCAAACATTCCGTGGCACATAACAGCATATTATCGAGAATTCTTGTTAACACTCAATATATCTCTTGCCGAAATTATCATAATACGATTCTTAATAATCTAATTATTAATAACTTACACATAGCTACAAGCAATTACAATTGTTTAGACTACCCTATAACCGACAATTTACTTAATTGAGAATGAATAACATTACATAACGAGACTTGATTGTGTTTACGTCAATACTTTGAATGTCGGCTGGTTCGCTCATACCCGCCTCCACAGGTTCAACCTCTCTACATAGCAACTAGGCCGCGAAGCCTAAGCTTGCTTTAGGCAGCGAGCTTAGAAACTCTTTGATATATAACGGCAAAAAGTAGCTATGTGAAGCACATATGGTTGACTCAGTAACCAAACAGCCATGCACCACATGTCATGGTAAGCGCGGTGATAAGTACAATTGCTAAAATATTCATAGCAAAGCCCGCTTTGATCATTTCTCTAATTTTGATCTCACCGGAGCCAAATACAATCGCATTGGGTGGAGTTGCAACGGGCATCATAAATGCGCAACTGGCGGCGATGGCGGCCGGGATCACCCAAATTAATGGTGTACCTGCTATTTGTTCCGCAATGGGGCCTAACAAGGGTAAAAACCCTGCTGCTGTTGCCGTATTGCTGGTAAGCTCGGTTAAGAAACAGATTAGGGCGGCAACCAACAGCACGCCGATAATAAGAGGAACCGCAGAGGCGCCAGCCAATGAGTTTGCAACATAATCGGCCAAACCAGAGCTCTTAATTTGCGATGCTAGCGTCAATCCGCCACCAAACAGGAGTAAAATTCCCCAAGGCAGCTGATTTGCTGATTGCCAATCCATGATTTTTTGCCCCTTGGAGCCTGAGGGCAATACAAATAGTAACAATGAGGCGGCGATAGCTATCCCAGTATCCGTGATATTCAACCCCGTCCATTGAGCCAAGTAAGGACGTAAGATCCAACTAGCCGCGGCGAAAACGAATACCGCAAACACGTTTTTTTCAGCAACAGACATTTTGCCCAAAGAATCTAACTGCTTAGCAAACAACTGCGCTAAATCAACGTCGCTTGAGGTTACTTTTATCTTAAATGCAAAGCGCGTCAGCCAATACCATGACAGCACTATCATAAGCACGCTAAAAGGCGCGGCGAAAGCCATCCATTGTGCAAAGCCAATTTTTATCTGATAGCTTTCCCACAAATATGCCGCCATCAACGCATTAGGCGCGGTACCTATTAATGTACCTACCCCACCGATACTGGCGCTATAAGCGATTGCTAATAACAGAGCTTTACCGTAGTTATCACAATTGCTTTTATTTTCCTGAAGAACATGGATAACAGAGAGCGCGATGGGTAGCATCATCAAGGTGGTTGCCGTGTTGTTGATCCACATAGATAAAAAGCCACTCACTAGCATCATTGCTAAGATTTGCACCCGAGCATTGTTGCCACAACGCAGCATAGTGTGCAGCGCAATTCGTTTATGTAATTGCCATTTTTCCATCGCGATAGAAATCAAAAACCCACCTAAAAACAAAAATATAAGTGGGTGGGCATAGAGACTGGTTGCCGCTTTGATATCGTTGATCCCAGCTAATGGCACCGCTAAGATAGGCACTAAAGAAGTCACAGGAATGGGAACTACTTCACTCACCCACCAAATCGCCAGCCAAATCGCCAACCCCGCCGTACTCCACGCTTGTGGACTCAATCCCGTAGGAGGTTGTGTGATACAAGTGATTAAAAACAAGGCTGGTGCAAGCCAGAGCAACAATATATTGATATTAAAGTTATTATTTTTTATTTCTGTCATAAAAGGATAGCCAACTACTTTTTCTTGGCGCTAGTGTATAAGCACATTTTGGACAAAGTATGAAGGAGCAAGTAGCTGACAACAAGCCTAAAAGTGAATAAATCGTTAGAGAAAAATACGGGCGGTGTTTCTGCCCGTATTTATTGTGCAATGTAATGCAGCGCTACTGAGCACTAATTGTGAGCGTTACACCACTACTGGCGCTATAACCTTTAATACCTATGTACCAAGTGCCTGAGGCTGGTGCATCAAAACTACATGACTCTGAATTACCATTTTTGTATGGTCGGCAGTCATACACCGTATCGGAAACCTGACCATTGTGTTTCACATACAGGTCAGCGTCACCTGAGCCACCAGAAATACTTACCGTCAGATTCGAATAGCCTGCATCCAGTGCTTGTTCAAAGTTCAACCAGCTACCGCGGTTAACGCTTAGGTTTGCTTCTTCGCGGTTAATTGGTGTTGGACCATCGCCATTGGTTTGATAACTGCCAGTGAGGCTTACACCGCTAATTTCATTCCAAGCTTCCACCATCACGTGATAAGTACCCACCTGAGCATTACTGATATCACAACGCTCGTTGCTGCTGGAGGTCGTGCTCTTGCAATCATAGCTATTTAACGTCGGTTGCGAGGCAAACTTCACATACAAGTCCGCATCACCTGTGCCACCTGCTGTCACAAAATTTAAGTTACTGCTATTTTCAGGTACTTCTAAGGTATAAAACATCTGTGCTTTAGCAGCGCCTGAGATGCCTGTTTTAGCAACACCGTTTTCTAGCTTATTGTCCGGCTCTGGGTCAACACTACCCGCGTCTTTGGCTAATTCAGCTAAATAGGTAACGGCAAGTTTTGCAAATTTACTCGCATGAGTGGAATCGAACTCCGTGTCATTAATAGTGTGTATTTTACGGTTGACGTCTGACATGGATGATTCAAATGGCATCGAGGCAGCATAGCCTTGTTGGTACCAAGAGGCATGGTCAGAACAACCATAACCACATTGGTCGTAGCCATAACTAATTGCAGGCAAATATGTATCTATTAGTTGGCCTAGAAATTGGTTTTGCGCACTGTTGGTGTAGTCGGTCATCATAACGATGTCTTGTACGCTACCATTTCGGCCCGTCATATCAAATTGCACCATGCCTACAACATTTTTATTTTGTGATTTGTAAGCTTGAGCTATCGCTTTAGAACCTCTCAGGCCCACTTCTTCAGCAGCAAAGCCCATGATCTGAATGGTACGTTTTGGTTTAAAGTCAGTCGCAACCACCGCCCGCAGTGCTTCTGTTAATACGGCAATACCCGACGCATTGTCATCTGCACCGGGTGCTCTACCTGAGCTTGGGCTTGAAGAGTTAATTGAATCCAAGTGGCCACCAATTACAACGATTTCATCTGCTTTTTCACTACCGGGAATGGTTACCACAACAGAAGACTGAGACCAACTGTGCGCGTAGTAATCTACGCTAATATCGCTGCGTGAAGCACTAAGTTGTTGCCAATGGTCTTTTAGCCACTGGGCAGCATCAACACCGGTTTGTTGCGTGTAATAACGGTTATGAAACGCACTCATAGTATTAACCGTGTTGGTTAAGTTGTTGGCTGTGATTTGCCCTAGCATCGCGTTCACACGATCAGGGTTATCAATACTGTAAGCAACGGTTTGTGCGCTCACTAAGCCTTGATCGACCAAAGACAATTGTTTTAGATATTGTTGTGCTTCGTCATATGATTCATGAGCAACAAAGCCACCACAGCGATGGTAGTTATCATGCATGAAAGTACTTAGCTCGTTAACTTTATTTAAGTTAACCTGCATCAAATTTACCGTGCTTAATTCGGTGGCATATTTTTTTACTGTATCTCCATCAAGCATGCTTTTTAACTGAAAATGTCCAGCTGCTTGTGGACCTATTGTCACCCATACATTGTCGTTTGGCTGCTCAGCCATCCCTACAAAGCTTGCAAAAATGCTGGCGCCAATAAAGGGCAGTTTCAATGCGGTTTTCATGTTTATTTCCTTTACAGTTGCATAAAAAAGGGAGCCGAAGCCCCCTGTGTCACTTTGTAGATTAATTTGCTTTGATATTCAGCGTAACACCGCTTGCAGCGTAGTAGCCACGTAGGTCAATGTGCCAAGTGCCCGCTTGTGGGTTGGTAATAGTACAAGTCTCTTCGTTGCCATTTTTATAAGGACGACATTGGTAAGTTGAGGTTGTTGACTCAGAACCGAAGTTTACATACAAGTCAGCATCGCCCGTACCACCTGAGATAGTTACTTCTAACGATGAGTAACCAGCTGTTAGCTCTTGGGTATAACGCGCCCAATCGCTACGAGCAACCGAAATATCAGACTCTGTACGATTGATTGGCGTTGGACCCTCACCATCACCATAGCTACCTGTTAGGGTAACGCCTGAGATTTGGTTCCAAGCTTCTACCATGACGAAGTAAGTACCTTCTTGGGCCGCACTGATAGCACAAGTTTCAGTTGAGGTAGAGCTAGTGCTCTTACAGTCATAAGTATTTAATGAAGGACGTGAGCCAAACTTCACATACAAGTCAGCGTCTCCTGTGCCACCAGAAGTTGCAAACTGTAGATTCGATGCACCTGCAGGTACATTCATAACAAAGAACTGCTGTTCTTTTGAAGCGCCTGAAATGCCAGTGCGAGGTACGCCGTTGAAGATTTCTTCATCGGTAACAGGTCCACCACAATCACTACCTGAGCTTGCATCTGAGTTTACACCCACAGCAGCAAGTGCTGCTTTTACGTCGTCAGTATTAAAACCTAAGTCACAAGCCGCATCAATCGCACCATTACCTGCTAGATCCCAGTTCGTGCTCGCACTCCAGTACATCTGGTTAGCTCTTGCCATCACTAAGAAAGCTTTTTTAGTATCCCAACCTGTCGTAGTTGCTAGATTATAAAACGCTTTGTTGAATACACCTGAACTGTGGTGAACATCCATACCTGAGCTGTAATCAGATTGATGATCAATCGAACGACCATCCTGAGTTGGATTGTTCATGTAACGAAGCGCGCCATTGGCTTTGAAAATTTCTTGGCCAACTAACCAATCGTTTGTACCCTTCATGTAAAACTCAGCAGCCTCACCTGACATATCAGAGAAAGCTTCATTTAGACCGCCCGACTTACCACTGTATACAAGGCCTGAGTTTTGCTCTGTGAAACCATGGCTGACTTCGTGCGCCGAAACATCTAAGCTAACCAAAGGATAGAATCTATCTTTACCATCACCAAAGGTCATAGCGCTACCATCCCAGAATGCGTTCTCGTAACTGTTACCGTAGTGAACACGCATCTTAAGTTGGAATGACAACGGAGCTGTATTTAGCCAGTCGTTGTACATGTTAAACACAACATTGCCGAAGTAATGTGCGTCATTTAAAGGAGAGTACGCACCATTAATTTCTTTATGTGTATTCTCTGGGCATGTAAAGCTATAAGCCGTTGACCCTGAAGAGCCATGATTAAGGTTGATAGTTTTAACATTTGCGTTGTTCATCGTACATGTGCTGCCAGATTGAGCCACATCTAAATAGCCAAAGTCTGTTCCATACATGTATTTACCCGTTTTGGCATTACCACCTGGGCCTGTTGCATCAGCGTGTTGCAGGTTTTCATAGCTTAATAAAACCTCACCCGTGTTAGCGTCCACAATTTGATATGGGCGAGATGGGCTGTCACCATAAACAACGTATTCGATTTCATACGCTAAGTGTGCGTTTTGACTTTTAGGATCAACCCATACAACTAACTTTGAAGACTCGTTGTGCTTTTCAAGCTTTTTACCCTGTGCATTCACAGCCGCTATACCGTGCGCTTGCTCAGCACTTGCCATTGCCATCGCTTTATCAAGCATTGGTGTAACAGATGGTACGTCAGCAGCGATATTATATACCGCAGCACCGTGTGCAAATTTTAACTGCTCATTTTTATCAAATGATAAAATCACTGTATCACCAACAACGGGAATACCTTTATACATCTGTTGGTAACGACGTGTTACACCGCCATTGGATTGTTTAAACTCTTTAAGCAGTATCAGTTCACTGTCGTTGCCCAAGCCTAGTACCTGTGCAGGCTGAGATGACAATACACCAGCCGCTTGAGAATTGACGACATTGAGGACATTTGTATTTTGATTTAGAAACTGCTTGCTTGCAGCCGATGCTGTACCTGCTTGCGCTAATGCTAGCGCTGAGAGTGTGGCTAAAGTGATATGTGATAATTTCACGTTTACGCTCCAATTTGTTGTTTATGTTGTATCCGTCAGGTTCCTGACTTTTATTCAAGCTTCTTATTCAAGCTTTGATTTCAGTGGTGCTGTTTCACCACCTTATCCAGAGTAGACGAGTGAACAAAAAAAAAGCAATCAATTTAACAAAAAATAAACACTTCAGAAATAAAAAATATAAATTTAAAAAACATACAGTTATGAAGCACCTAAAAATCTTATCGTGATTTTTTGGGTAAAAACGTAAAGATGAAGTTACAAATATTAACAACTGTGATACATAAAACTTTGAAAAGTGTTGGCAAGGGTCTCAGTTAGTCAAAAGGTGAAATATTAAAGAATGGATTATGTATGTTAATTAAAGCTAGCAGCTAAAGTTGGTCGATTTATTCGTTTACAAATTCACTAAATGCTCAGACTCTCGTAAAGCATGAACAACACCCATCCGCAAACTTGCTCATTACTTGTGCAAAACCGCTAGAAAAGTGCGTTCACTCCCCTAACGTGCTTAGCATTGAGATGTCATAATTATTTATTTTCATTGTCATACAAACCCACTCAGGTACCTAAACGTCAGACTCAAATTGTGGTTTGTTGTTTTAAAACAGTATTGCTGCTTTAGAGACTTGCTCTAGCAATGGAACAAACGCTTCGAAAATTAAGGAAGTGCATGTAAAGGTTGGCAATTTCATTGACTACGAAGGGTTGCTAATGACATGCAGTAATATGCTGACGCCGATTTAGCAAGTATTTCTACTACTGAGGGGTTACACAGATCCCTGACTTACTCTTTTAGCTTACTAGCTCTAAAACTTTTGCAAATATTGGAGTTGAATACGACGCCCAGCGCCTTGAATTTTACCATCCAGCATACGAGGCTCAAAAACAATGTAGTGTTTATCAAACAGATTTTGCGCTTTGATTGAAAGCGAGCGGTTATCTCCTAAACGCCACGAAAGCACGGCTCCAACCAAGTTATAAGCGCTCTGGTCTACGTGGTCAATAACATCAGGCTCAGGACTGGGCACAAACACGCTATCTCGCCAAATAGTGTTAATGCTGAGTTGAAAAGGTTCCATGTTATGGGTGAAAGATAGGCTCGCAAAGCGTTTAAAACTTGGGCTGAATGGCTCATCAAACAAGTGTGTATAGCCCACCTCGAGCCATGTTGTATCTGATACATTTAACTTTGTATTTAATTCATACCCTTGCATATTGGTATTAAATGTATTCATGAATGTAAAGCGTCTTTGCTCGTTGGGCGAAGCCATTCCACGAATTGGCACTAAATTAATAAAATCTTTCAATTGATTGTCAAACAATACAATATCCAATTCCCAATCTGATTTTTTAGTGTGCCAAACTAGCTCGGTGGTTTTCACATACTCTGAAGTAAGGTTGGGATTACCAACTGTTACGTCATCATTAGAATTCAACTCATTGCTAACAGGAGTACGAAAAGACTCACCGTATTGCAATTTTAAAGTATTACTTGGTGAGAGCTTATATATCGCAGCAACTCGCGGGGATAGCTTACTATCAATGTCTTTAACATCATCATATCGCGCCCCGACGAATAGTGTTAAGTCATCACTGAAAATATGCTTAACTTGCGCGTAAGCTGCTGTTGAGTCAAATGATTGTAATAAACTATTAAACGGCTCATGAGGTTTCACCGTAATAGTGCCATTTTGATAAAATGGCTCGTCAATAAACACATCACCACGTGAAAAATCATAGTAACTGGTATTGATCCCCGCTTCTGACTGCTCTTCTTCGGAGTATTCCACACCCATATTAAAAGATGTAGATGCATTCAAGCGATAAGCAATATCAAGGTTAAGCGCTAGATCTTTGGATTGCCACGACGGCCCAACGAAAAAGTCGTGTACTAACCCAAGCTCTTCACCTGAGGCTATTAACCCGGCTGAATAGATATCATGTTCGATGTGTTTAAGTGTACTGCTAATATCCCAGTCATTGTTTGCTAACCAATGATAAGTCATCGAAAGTGCGGTGTTTTGGCTTTTATGTTTGTTTTCATCAGACCACCCAGCTAAGTTAGCAAAGCCATTTAGCTGCGTTTGGTTATGCCACACAGACACGTTGAACTCGCGCCATTTTGCACCAAACTCTAAAAAGTAGCTGGCAAGTGGATCCCTGACTCCTTGAGAGTACTTCTCGCCATCTTGGCCTTGCCAAGAAACATTGCCATACACATATGTCTGCTCAAAGAGTGTTTTGTGAAAACTGCCTGCGACCTGCGTGTAACCGTGTTCACCAATGCCAATACTCATTTGGTTGCGCTGTTGAAAAGTAATAATATTCATCACGCCTAGAAATGCATTGCTGCCGTACAGTGCGGAGCCTGGCCCACGAATAAATTCAACTTTATCAATGATATCAACAGACACATGTGGCATGTATACCGACGCTTTACCAAATGATGCTTCATTTAGACGTTGTCCATTGAGCATCACTAATACATTACCACTGTCTAGAAACACACCACGAGTATGCTCTTTTGGCACAGCACCGACCCAATCTCCCCTAGTTGACTGAAAACCGGGCACATAATTCATCAAGTCATAAACATTATTTACACCAAGTAGTTCAATTTGCTGGCGAGTGAAAACAGTGGTGCTGGACGGAACCGTAGCGCGGGTTTCATCGGTTTTTGTCGCTAAATTAATATTTACATCAAGCAATTCTTCAAAAGATAGCGTAAATAGATCTTGTTCAGAGCTATATGCCAGAAATGGAGCGCTCAAAAGCCAAGCAAAAAACAGAGATAGCGATTTGTGTGGGTAGTTTATCATGATTCAGCCAAGCTACGTACACTGACTGAAACCAGATTGTTCAAATTGACAACAGCACAGCGACCTTTCACATCATATTAATAATACAAATGATAGGCTGCTGTGCAAGCTTTAAGATGTAATTTATTGAAAATTATGTGGCTATAGCTTCTTTGGCTTTGAAATATTTCACCAATCCGATAATAGATGCGGCTATCCAGAACAACTCTATAACAAAACTTGCCAAGTTAAAGTTATAGCACAAGCTGATCAGCAATAAGATTGCGCCAGAAAGGTTCATAAGATTGTAAGTTAGGCTTTCAGGCGCAGCTTTACCCAGTTGCAGCATAAAAAATGCGCCAACGACTAACCCTGTTCCGCTCATACCTATCACATCAAACAATATATCAATCATGTTTTTGTCCATAGAAAATGCCATATTACTGGCCATCAATATTTCACCCAAACATCACTGGCCCGCTCCATGGGAAGGGTGACTTTCAATCGTTGAAACAGCACAAACGCGCCAATATTATCAGCTCGATAATCCAGAGACAGGATATTTGTCCGCTTGTTTATTTGAACCTGACTTTGCCACCCACGAACTTTAAAGCAGGCGTGCCTCGGATGAGTGTACTGCGGGCAAACTCTTGTTCGCAGTTAGGACAGTGAAGATTATCACGAGTATGATTTTTAACGATACGCTCTACAAAACACTTTACTAACGCCCCTTTGCCACCTTTTCTATATTTAAAAAGCGGTTGAGAACAGTTAGCGCAAAATATATCTATCGTACGAACAGGACCTTTCTTATTTGGCTTTGCCATCTACTACCCAGTAATACTTAAAACAGCCCCCATTAAAACAAATTGGCAGGTATAGTATCCACCATTAATTAAAAACAGCTTCAAAGGTCGCTGCTCAAAAATGTAACTAATGCCCAGTGCCGTTGTCACCAATCCCCCACCTACCAACACACCCAATACAATGGCATCCGTTAGCAATGGATCTTGTCCAAGCAATACTGACATAAAAAATGCTGCAAACAACGCCAACAAAAACGCAACGCCATAAATCAACTTTGGATCGCTCTGTTGTAGGTCAACCTCAGTTAAACCACAACCCTCCATCCATGGTCGACCAAACAACCATGGCGAATACCAAGCTCCACCAAGCATAAATGAAGAGAGCGCCGCCAGTAACACCGCCCAATAGTTCAAGTCGAACATTGACATAAAAACATCTTTCTTAACATTATTGTTTAAATTTAGGCAACTATTCACGAATGGGCAAATTGCCAGTATGCACTTACAATATAGATGATCAGCTTAATTTGACCTGACAAACTAATTACTTATGAGCGGGTCGCTTTTGAAGTTTACGCTGTAATGTTCTGCGGTGCATATTCAACTGTCTCGCTGTTTGTGACACATTACCATCGTTTGCCTTTAACGCTTGCTGAATATGCTCCCATTCAAGCCGGTCCGCTGACATTAGCTCGGTACTCGGCTCATAAGTTGTGCTAAGCTTTTGACCTAAAAGGGTTTGTGCTACTAAAGTGCTATCAGCAGGCTTTGACAAATAATCATCAGCACCTAGCTTAACCGCTTGTACCGCCGTCGCGATACTGGCAAAACCTGTCAGCAAAACCAGCCGACACTTTGGCCGTAACTTGCGGATCATAGGTATAAAATTAAGCCCTGATACACCATCGAGATTCATATCTAGTAGTACAAAATCTGGACACCATTGTTGGCATTGAGACTGAATATCCACCTCAGCGCTGACTATTCGTGTGTCAAAGTTATATCTTTTAAGCCTACGTGCCAACGCATTAGCAAACGCAATGTCATCTTCAATGATCAACAACTTCATGTATTTTTACTGCCCTTTGCCAGCGGAAGTACAACGCGGGTCGTCGTCCCTCTGTGTTGATTATTTTCTATGGTCATATGTCCATGTAAACGCTCTAACGTTGCATTTGACAGCAACAACGCCATACCCAAACCATGATCACTTTGCACCATTTCGTGCCCCAATTTTAATAGTTGTTGCGGTTCAATACCGGCACCATTATCTATGATGTTTAAATACCATTTTTGACTTTTTACGCTACTGTGAATGGTTATTTTATCATCACCCGCCTGGTCATTTGCGCGTGCCGCATTAGCAATAATGTATAGCAACGCAGGTATAAGCATCGGATCAAACAAAACGACAGCATCATGATGATTGTTATTGATAACCAACTGTTGTTCAGGGTATTGCAACACAATTAATGTATTAAGTTCCTGCAAAATATCTTCAATTGGTATTACGTTTTCAACTTTTGTGCTTTTCAGGTAATCCGCTTGTGTTCTGAAACTATTCAACTGTGCTTTGCACTGTTCTAATGCTAACGCAATGTCATCCCAAACTAGCAGGTCCGGATTTGATTCTTGCACTTCTTCAAACAATAGATGTAATGTAGCAATGGGTGTGGCCAATTGATGTGTTGCTTGTGCTGCGGCGGCACCCAATGCCATCATCTGTTCATTTTTCAATTGCGTTTCTCGAACTTGTGCTAGTTTTTTCTCTCGTATTTGCAGTTGTTTTGCCAGTACCATCACCACCAGCACCACAGCGAACACACTAAAAACAAAGTTTACCAACATACCCAAAAAGTGTTGATGCATATCCATATGGTTAAGGTGTTGGTCTGGAAGTGTAAAAAACAGGTAGCAGTAACTCACAATCGCACTAAACGCGGTAATTAGCACATAATATCTTGGTAAAATCACCGCAGCAATCATGATTGGTAGCAGTAGTAACGACACAAAAGCATTGCTTGCTCCACCTGAGAGGGACAGTAGCATCGTTAAAAAAACAATATCAGCCAACAATTGCAACAACATACCAAGGTGGGCTGCCTCATGAGTTTTACGATAAGCATACACACTCGCCAACTGGAAGAGTGATTCTAGCGAAATAACAGATAAAGCTGGCAATATGTCTATATTTTTAGAATAAAAAAAGGTTCCTAACAGAACCATCAACAGTTGTACCACTATGGCAATGGTTCTCAGTAGCAACAACCGACCAATCGCTGAGTTTGGGGAAAAAGCAATCATATGAGAATATCATCGTAAGCAAAGGAGTAAATCTAATGATTTTGCTTCAAATAACAAGTACAAATAGAAAAATCTAATCGTCTAAATGTAAAATGAACTCCCCACAAGGCGTGCCTTGATGAAACACTAAGCGCCAGCTTTGTTGCTCTAAACGCCACAAAGACATTCGCACTGAATAATTTAGCTGACATTTTACACTACGCCGATAAGCCGCTTGGTAACTTAGCTGTGCCAATCCTTCACTCAACATGCGTCCATTAAATGCTTGATTGTAAAACTGGGGCACTTTTTCATCAGGTAAGCGCGACATGACATGTGCTTTGTTAAATATAAGACCGTTTGCAGAGATTTCATAAAAGTCGTCACTGAGTAAATGCGCGAGCATTTCGCTTGACTGTCGAACGCTGGGTTCCAATAACTGACGCTCTAGCTCTATGAGTTGCTGTAGCAAATCTGCTTTGATTTTATTAGACATAATACCCTGAGGAACAATCTCTACTTTATTTATGAGTCTAGTCTAGACTAAACTCTAAAGACAATATCGGCTGGTGATCGCAAATGATTTTGCTATATAATGGCACGCTACGCCACTGGTCAGACTAGAGTTAAAGAGAACCGCATGATTTACGCAAAAATTACAGGGTGGGGGAAATGTATTCCGCCGGCTTCAATTTCTAATGAAGATTTAAGTCAAATTGTAGACACCAACGACGAGTGGATAAGCACTAGGACGGGCATAAAAGAACGCCGTGTAAGTCACGTTACAACAGCAGAACTAGCAACCGTTGCAAGTCAACATGCGCTTGCTTGTGCAGGCCTCAAAGGTGAAGATATCGATTTAGTATTACTTGCCACCTGTACTCCATCAACTATGGTTGCCAACACAGCTTCATTAGTACAAAAAAATATTGGTGCTGTTGGTGCCGCAGCCTGTGATACCAACGCAGCATGTTCTGGTTTCTTATACGCTCTGCAAAACGCCACAGCTCAGATCCAAGCTGGTATGATCAAACGTGCCGTGGTTGTTGCTGCCGAGCGCATGACTTGGTATGTCAACTGGGCCAAAAGAGACAGCGCAGTACTGTTTGGTGACGGAGCTGGCGCAGTTGTTCTTGAAGCCAGCGATGAGCCTTGCGGCTTAATGGGCACAAAAACTGGCTGTGATAGCTCAGATAGAGACATTTTACATATCGGTAACTATGGTACGGATATGGACAAATATCAGCCTGCAGGCCCATCTGATCTGCTATTTGAAGGGCGTGAAATTTTCAAACGAGCGGTAAAAGGGATGAGCGAAGCCAGCGATGACGTGCTCTCACAAGCTAATTTGCAATTGAGTGATATTGATGTACTAGTTCCTCACCAAGCGAACCTGCGCATCATTCAAGCGATTCAGCAACGCTTAGATATTAGTGATGATAAAGTCATGGTAAATATCGACAAATATGGCAACACCTCAGCGGCCACTATCGCTATTGCCTTGTGTGAAGCAGTCGAAAATGGTCTTATCAAACCACACAGCAACATTATGTCAGCTGCGTTTGGCGCCGGACTAACTTGGGCCGCAAGCTACATCAAGTGGGGAGAGAGAGTTACGCCTATTGCAACCTGTGATGCCACTCTACCTGAGTGTAACCAAACAGGTTTAGAGTTAATCGAACCCGCAGTGAAAGCTTGCCAATAAAGCAAGCGCTTTTCGCAGCCCTACTTGAATGATAAAATTTCGATTATTCATTTAAGTAGGGAAAACATTGTGTTTAAACCACACAGCGAAATTAGCCAGCTAGAGCCTAAAGCTATCTGGCAATTCTTTGACCAAATTTGTGCTATCGCACACCCATCTAAACATGAAGAAGCCTTGGCTCAGTTTATTGTTGACTGGGCAACATCTCAAAACCTATCGGTACATCGAGACACAACAGGTAATGTATTTATTAAGAAGCCTGCAACGGCTGGAATGGAAGACCGCAAGGCCGTGGTTTTGCAAGCCCATATTGATATGGTTCCGCAAAAAAATGATGACACTGTGCATGATTTTACCTGTGATCCAATCAAACCATATATCGATGGTGAATGGGTAACAGCCACCGGAACCACGCTAGGTGCAGATAACGGTATTGGCATGGCATCTTGCCTTGCTGTACTGGCTGCGGATGATATTCCACATGGCCCACTAGAAGTTTTACTCACTATCGATGAAGAAGCCGGCATGACTGGCGCTTTTGGTCTGGAAGAAGGCTGGTTAGAGGGAGAGATTCTGCTCAACACCGATTCCGAACAAGAAGGTGAGATCTATATGGGCTGCGCAGGAGGTATAGACGCAAGCCTGAAAGTAGCCATAGAACGAGAGGCTCAGCCTAATTTAAGCACCTATGAGTTGGTACTAAAAGGCCTCAAAGGTGGCCACTCGGGCGTTGACATTCATACCGGCCGCGCAAACGCAAACAAACTACTTGCCCGCTTCTTACAAAACCATGTTTCAGGTATCGACCTTAGGTTAGTGTCTATAAAAGGTGGCTCGTTACGCAATGCTATTCCACGCGAAGCCTTTGCTCAAGTAGCGATTCCAGCATCTCAGCTAGAGGAATTTCAGCAGCACCTTAAAGCTTTTGAAATCATATTAAAAAGCGAGCTAAGTTCTATTGAAACAGGATTAACCTTAACATTAAATGAGGTCAACACTGAACTTTCGCCAATGAATGTAGCATCACAATCTAGGCTATTGGCATTGTTAAACGCCTGTCCAAATGGTGTAGTCAGAATGAGTGACGACATTAAGGGCGTCGTTGAAACTTCACTTAATATGGGCGTGATCACAACTGACTCAGATAAAGTCGAAGTACTGTGTTTAGTCCGTTCACTAATTGATTCTGGTAGAGAGGATGTTGTCGGTACATTACGCTCTTTGGCCATACTGGCCGGTGCGGATATTGAATTTTCAGGTGCTTACCCAGGTTGGAAACCGGACCCTGATTCTGAAATACTGCATATTTTCCGTGATGTATACGAAGAGATTTACGGTAAAAAACCTGACATTATGGTCATTCACGCAGGCCTCGAATGCGGTTTGTTTAAAAAACCTTATCCGCATATGGACATGATCTCATTTGGACCCACCATCAAGTTCCCACATTCTCCTGATGAAAAGGTTAAGATTGATACCGTGGGCTTGTATTGGCAGCAAATGAAAGCAATTTTAGCGAATATCCCTCGCAAATAGTATAGTTTAAAAAGCAGGCCGTAATCTGGCCTGCTTAAATACTATGATTTAACCTTGATAACGATTAACTAAGTAATCAAAGGTTGCACGTAAACCTAAACCTTCTCCACCCACTGGGCGGCCAGGTAGAGCGCGTACGTTCCATGCCATCACATCAAAGTGAATCCAAGGCGTTTGTTCTGGTTGAACAAACTCTTTTAGATATAGCGCAGCGGTTATAGCACCGCCAAATGGGGACGAACCACAGTTAGCTATATCCGCAACATCGCTCTTAAACAATTCTTTATACTGATCAAATAGCGGTAATTGCCATACAGGGTCTTGAGATTTCATGCCATACTCAACCAGCTGCGCTGCGACTTCATTGTCAGTCGAGAAAAAGCCAGGTAACTCTGTGCCCAATGCCACACGACAAGCCCCCGTCAAGGTTGCAAAGTCAACCAATAGATCTGGGGTCTCGCTTTGTGCTTCAGCCAAGGCATCGCACAACACCAAACGCCCTTCAGCATCGGTATTATCTATCTCTACCGTGATCCCCTTGCGCGTTTTGATTACATCTCCCGGTCTAAAGGCATTCTTAGATACCGCATTTTCAACTGCAGGCACCATAACACGTAACCGTACGGGTAAATTAGCCGCCATAATCATTTGTGCTAGGCCGATAACATGCGCAGCACCGCCCATGTCTTTTTTCATATTTCGCATACCCGAAGCTGGTTTTAAATCCAAACCACCCGAGTCAAAACATACACCTTTACCTACAAGCGTTAGCTTTGGGTGACTGTCATCACCCCACACAAGGTCCAACAAGCGGGGCTTATTGTCACTTGCTCTGCCTACCATATGAATAGTTGGATAGTTGTGCTCTAATAATTCATCACCGATTAGCTGTGTAAATTTACCGTCAAATCGCTCAGCTAACTCAGACATGGTTTCCGCCAAATGTTGAGGCATCATATCCGCAGCTGGGGTATTAACTAAATCTCGCACTAAATAAATCGCTTGAGCGCTTTGCGTTACACGTTCCAACATGGCGCTATCTTCAAGTGCCAGTTGCGCCTCTACTTTAGCCGCTGATTTATAAACTGAGAATTGATAGGCCCCTAATACAAAACTAAAGGCTTGCTGCTCAACAAACTGCTCTTCACCTTGTAACTGATAAACTCCTTTTGGTAACTGCTTAGCAAGATCACCTGCCAACCACATTGAATCTAAAGAGTCGACCAAGCACACAACACTACTGAGGCCACTGCTTTGCATATCTGGAATAAGGAATAATTTGGCGTTGTTTGTTTTTGCTGATGTAATGACAGTTTGAGTTATCGCAGACTGGCTAGTTAACCATTCATCTAACTGTGACTTAAGAATAAAATGAATAGGTATACCTGAGTCTGCTTGAAGGAGTAATCCGCGCATTATAATGTGTCCCGTACCTGTATAAAGTCTAACTTAAGAATAACAAGTTACAAGCCGTAAATCACTCATTTACGAGAAGGTTTATTAGTTGAAGAAAACGAACTGGGTAAAACATCTACACCGACCCATTGACCAAGTTTCACAATCAATGGAATCGTTATCGGCGCAAATGGCAATAATGCAAACACACCCAACCCCAGTCCTTTAAGCAAATCAAAAAACTGCTTATTAGCGATTTTGAGCTCTTCTTTATGTGCTTTACCTGTACTATATCTTTTATAGATATCCACCATCTCCTTGGTTTCTTGCTTTTCCTGAGATAAAGCCAGCTTGAGTTCAAGCATTGCACGTCGTAGCCTCATTTGCTGTCGACGCTTGGAGATTTTCGCTACCCGAATAGGTGCTTTGTGTACTACCTTGATAAGCCTCATAAAAAGTGCCATCAATAAAACTCGTTGCTCCGAGTTTAGCAAAATTTTATTTAATGGTACTATGTGATTTTAGTCTTAAGCAAAAACAATCATGTCTATCAACTCCACATTAGCCCCTGTTAAAGAGCCCAAAAAACCAAAATCTGATGAGTGTTGTGGTGGCGGGAGTTGTTGTCCTTGCGTTTGGGATACGTACCGGCAAGAAAGACAAAAGTGGCTGAAATACCAGCAACAGAAAACAATCTGTACAAATAACAACCAAACAGAATGAATTTTAAAAATTATTTTTTCGTTGTTCCCCACCCCATATCCGCGCTAATTTACCCGTATTTAGGGCATTTCAAGAAAAGTTATTTAAAAATTTGCCTTTATTTAAATCAATGCTACGGTTAAATCGGGTGCAAAGAATGTTTGCATCACAAGTTAATGATATGTATATATAAGTTGCGATAAAAAGCAAACATGAGTTTTGTTTAAAGCTTATGACAACAATAATCAAACTGGGGAAACAGGATGAAACTACAATTAAACGCGATTAGTCGTGCAATAACTTATGCTATCGCTTCAACTGCGTCAGTAGGTATGATATCTACAACTGCATATGCAGAAGAGGAAGGCGCTAAGAAAGAAAAGATTGAGAAGATAGCGGTCGTTGGTTCGCGTGCTGCACCTCGTTCAGTCGGTGACTCACCGGTACCTGTCGATATCATCGGCGGTGACGAACTGAGCAAGGCGGGTGGCGATGATATGCTTGAGCTTTTAAAAGGCTCAGTACCTTCTTTAAACGTTCACCAAAATCCAATCAGTGATGCAGCTTCACTGGTGCGCCCTGCTAACCTTCGTGGTCTGCCTGCTGACAGTACCTTAATACTACTAAACGGTAAGCGACGTCATCGTTCTTCTGTTATCGCCTTCCTAGGTGGTGGTATCAACGATGGTGCACAAGGTCCAGACATCTCGGTTATTCCAAGTATTGCATTAAAGCAAGTTGAAGTACTACGTGACGGTGCTGCCGCTCAGTATGGTTCTGATGCGATTGCAGGTGTAATCAACTTCGTATTAAAAGATGCTTCAGAGGGCGGTAGTTTCTCTGTGAAGCAAGGACAATATTTTGAAGGTGATGGGGATACCACAACATTTGAAGGTAATATTGGTTTACCATTCACTGATGACGGCTTTGCTAACCTAAGCTTTCAATACAAAAATGCTGACGCAACAAGCCGAAGCGTACAACGTCCAGACGCTGCAGCGTTCACAGCAGCAGGTCTTGAAGGCGTTAGAAACCCAGCACAGGTTTGGGGTGCACCAGAAATTAAAGATGACATCAGTCTATTTGGTAATGTTGGTTTAGACCTGTCAAACGACTCTCAATTTTATATGTTTGGTAACTATTCTGAGCGTGATGTTAAAGGTGGTTTCTACTATCGTAACCCAACAACACGTCCTGGCGTGTACGGCGGTACAATTCGTTTGGTAAACGGCGTACCAACGAGAAGACACGCAACAGATGCGGATCAACAGGCGTTGTGGGATGCAGCAACACCCACTGTATTAGTCGGTTCAAATGATGGCTATGATCAACAGTTAGACTGTCCAGTTGTTGAAATTCAGTCAAATGGCCTACCAGATCCAGATGCTCTAGCGTCACTTGCAGCAAATAACTGTTTCGCGTTTAATGAAATTTTACCAGCGGGCTTTACACCGTTCTTCGGTGGTAATATCACTGATACATCTTTCACCATTGGTACCAAAGGTGAAATCAGAGATGGCTTTATGAAAGGCGCCTACTATGACTTAAGTGGTTCAGTTGGCCGCAACGAGTCACGTTACTTCATCACGAACACAGTGAACGCTTCATTGGGTGCTGAGACACCGATGGACTTCAGCCCTGGTAAATATATTCAACTTGAGAAAAACTTTAACGCTGACATCTCTAAAGGCTACGACTTTGGTTTAGCTTACGATGTAAACGTTGCGGGTGGTTTAGAATGGCATGAAGAGACCTTCGAAGTAATCGCTGGTGATGAAGCATCATTCATCGCAGGTCCGTTGACAGAGCAAGGCTTCGGTATCGGCTCTAACGGCTTCCCAGGCTTTAAGCCTTCTGCAGCAGGTGAGTTTACACGTCGCAACTACGCAGCTTACATTGACGTAGAAACGCCATTCACTGAAGAGTTCTTAATGGGTTGGGCACTTCGCTTTGAAGACTACGATTCATTTGGTTCAACAACAAACTTCAAAATCACAGGTCAATTCCAAGCAACTGATGACTTGTCATTCCGTGGTTCAATCAGTACTGGTTTCCGCGCACCAACAGTAGGTCAAGCAAACGTAAGTAACGTTCAAACGAACCTAAGCAGCGGTGTATTGGTAGACTCAGCGCTATTGCCACCTACAAACCCAGTGTCACAAATTCTTGGTGGTTCGGAGTTACAACCTGAAGAGTCAGAAAGTTACACATTCGGTGCGGTATATCAGTCTGGCGATTTATTCATGACTATCGATTACTACAACATCCAAGTAGAAGATCGCATCAGTCAATCAAATAAAATCGACCTATCGTTAGAGCAAAAAGCTGCACTTAAAGCGGATGGTGTACCAAACGTAGACAGCATCGCTCAGGTTAGTTTCTTCACCAATGACTTCGATACAACAACTCAAGGTGTTGACCTTGTAGCTAACTACTCAATGGACTTGCTTGGCGGCTATTCAACGTTTGCATTCGCATATAACTGGAATGAAACAGAAGTAGACCGATTCTCAGCAATCACTGGTGATTTCAAAGTACAGCGTTTAGAGAAGGACTTACCACAACACCGTGCTACGCTAACGTGGACGCAACAGTGGGAAGACTTCACAGGCTTCGTACGTTACAACTACTTCGGTGAGTACCAAGGTGTACACGTTGACTATGATGCAACTGCAATCATGGCAGACCCTTCTGTAACATTTGACGCTGAGTTAACTTACTTCGCAACTGAAAACATTAGCTTAACAGTTGGTGCAAATAACATCTTCGATCAAGAACCTGAAAAGCTTGATTTTGAAAGAGCCACAGGTATTCCTAATAACAATTGGGGTGGTAAATACTATGAGACGTCTCCGTATGGTATTAACGGCGGCTTCTACTACGTGAAAGCAACTTACACGTTCTAATTTTTACTGTAACCCAGCAGTAAAGGCGAAATGGCATTGGCTATTTCGCCTTTTTGTTTTTATCATCTAAATATATTAAGTCAGAAATAGTCAAAACATGTTACTGATCCAAAGAGCCTATGAATTAATGGCGGAAAACAGGCTTCGTGAAGCCGAGTTTATGTTTAAAGCAGTTCTCAAAGAAAATAACAATAATGGTCACGCCTTGTTTGGCTTAGGGCAATTGTGTATCGAACTCGCTGACTATGACAGCGCAATTTACTACTTAAGAAGAGCTTGTGAAAATCTTCCCAGAGAGTTAGACCCATTGTTCACATTAGCAAATTGCTTTGTTATCGTTGGATCCGCGGTTGATGCCAAAACCGTCTTGGAATATACCCTGTCCATCGCTAGAGCCAGCGCACGCGCGCACTATGAGCTTGGCCAGTTCTATCTCGACCACGGCTTTATTGATAACGCCAGAAAAACCTTTGAAGAAGGCATTAGCTGCGAAAACGAACCGGTCACCCCGCATATTATTTATGAAGCAGCTCAGCTCAGTGCAACCTCTAAGCTGCCCTCATATGTCACAAAACTTGAGCACCTTTTAGAAATATACAGCAACGATCAACAGTTAAAGGTGGTGATTTACTATGCCTTAGGTAAATGCCAACACCGTTTAGGCAACTATCAGCAGGCTTTTGATGCATTTAAGATGGCAAATGACACACAGATACAATTGTGCGAGTTTCGAACCAAAGATATGCTGCCTTTTTTCACCCAGCTCAGAGAGCACTTTTCCGATACCTACTTTAATCAGCCAACCAATAAAGTAACGACGACATTTACACCGACATTCATAGTTGGTTTGCCCAGAACTGGTTCAACATTGCTTGAGCAAATGCTAATACAACACAGCAACATTGGCTCGATTGGTGAGTGCACAGTACTGAGTGACACAATCGTGCCATTTTTGGCTAAACGTGCAGAGGCACCTTTCCCTTATTGTGTCTCTAACTTAAATACTTCCGTGCTCGATTATTGCCGTAATCTATACATTGATGAGATCAAAGATATGCGTGTTGGTGACGAAGTGGTGATCAATAAGTTACCTGCAAACTTCCAAAATATTGGTATGATTTATAAAATTTTCCCCAATGCGCGTTTTATCCATTTAACACGTAATTTTGGTGCCACGGCTTGGTCTGTATTTAGCAATCACTTTGGTGCCAACGAGCCCTATTTTTGTTCCCTAACTGAGTTTAAGCTGTATGCGCAGGCGCAAATCGATATGATGGAGCACTTTAAAAAATACATTCCACAAAATATATTCACATTAAGCTACGAAGATTTACTCAAACATCCTGCTAAGGCACTCAATCAAACACTACACTTTCTTGAGCAAAAATTTGAGCCTGAATGCTTAGAGTTTTACCTAGATAAACGCTCCGTTTCTACCTTGAGCAAAGCGCAAGTTCGAAAGCCAATAAGTAAGGCGCCACTCACTAACTGGCACCATTACGAAAAGTATATGTCCGAGCTACTTAATGACGATCATAATGCGCAAACCAATCTAGCAAGTCCTTAAATTGATCATGCACAGCATGTTTGTGCGTGAGCATATCGATATGGCCGTAATCATGTTTATGGCCATGCTTTCGGCCGTATAGCTTCATCTGTTGCACACCTTGCCCAGACTCCTCCATAAACTTTTTAATATCGATAGGTTGAGCGAGTGCTTTGTCTTTAATTCCCGCAATGTGTAACGTTGCTGGCAAGCGCATATTTCTGAGCACCGCCGCATAGTCAAAGCCATCGTCACTATCAACCCAAGGTTTGCGCTTGGCCCATTCCATACCCTGGCGATGTGACTTTGCCGTTTCATCATCACTACCCCACTTGAGCGCTTTTGACGGTAAGTAGCCATGCTTTTTGGTGTATAGCGGCGCAAGGCCATACCAAATCAAATTTGCTTGAAAGTACTTACTAATGTGTTTGTTGTGCAAACTACGTTTAGAGCCAAAGTAAACACATGCATCCACTTTCTTCACTTGGGACGGAAAACGTGCAAAATAGCTGTTCATCAGCACTCCGCCCCACGAGTGAGCAACCCAAAAACGAGGAAATTCTCCACTATGCTGTTCGATATACGCCAACATTGCAGGTATGTCTTCTAAGATCGACTCAGTTTGGCCATACTCCGAGTTTGCCGATATTGCTGGCAAACTTTGACCTCTACCACGCAAGTCAGCGACATAACAGCGATAGCCTTGCGAAGCTAAAAACGGTGCTAAGCCTTTATTGCTCTTGGTGTAGAAGATTTTGCCATTTTCCACAGCCCCATGCATGAAAAATACAGCAGGCCCAGTGCTGCCAGCTTGAGCTATGTACCTTAGGTGTAATGATTGCTCTTCGCTAAGGGGCGCTAACAGAGACGTTTGTTCAATCATAATTTATTCTAATTGTTGTCTTATTAACTCATCCTACCAGTAGTAAAACTGACTCGCAACGCATACCTAATTGTCACCGATAGTAACTCAGCGATATAATGGCCAGCCACTTAATACATAGCGCTCAAACAATGCACAGTAGAAACAAACATCGCAATGGTTACGACTTTAATGCTCTCTGCACCACCTTGCCTGAACTGGCAAACCACCTCATCAACACGGTAAAGGGCAATACCAGCATCGATTTTAGCAACAGAGAATCACTAATATGCCTTAACAAAGCGCTGCTTATGCACTACTACGACGTTAAATACTGGGCGTTGCCAAAAGACTTTTTATGTCCACCAGTCCCAGGACGAGCGGACTACATTCATGCGTTAGCCGATTTGCTCCACGCTAATGAGCAAGAGGTTACACAAAGTTCAGCTGTGAAGGTGTTAGATATTGGTACTGGGGCCAACCTCATCTACCCCTTGATAGGCCATGCTGAGTATCAGTGGCAATTCTCAGCCTCAGACATCAACCCAGAAGCACTAAAATGTGCTAAAGCCATCGCTCAGGCCAATGCTCTGGACATAAGGTTACAGCAACAGCCCAACACAGAGCATATTTTCCATAATGTGATAAAGCCTGGTCAGTACTTCAACCTAACCATGTGTAATCCACCGTTTCACGCAAATCAAAAAGAAGCAGAGCTTGGTACCCGTCGTAAATGGCAGAATCTAAAACAAAAACCTACCAGTAAATTAAACTTTGGAGGGCAAAGTCAGGAGCTTTGGTGCGACGGTGGTGAGAAGCGCTTTATTAAAACTATGATCCGAGAAAGTAAAGATTATGCCGATCAAGTAGGCTGGTTCACCTGTCTGGTCTCCAATAAAGAGAACTTATCATCGCTGAAGCTCACACTAAAAAAGCAACAGCCCAAGAAAATCAAAACGGTGAAAATGACGCAAGGCCAAAAGATTAGCCGATTTTTGGCTTGGAGTTACTAGCCGCCAAGCTAGCTGAACCAAGGATGGTAGTCGCTACGCACAAAAGTGAATGTTAGCGGTAATTACCGTTAGCATTCACACTAATTTTGGCTTTATTTTAGCTAAAATAAAGCCTAACAAAACAACTACCGAGCCCGCGATTAAGCCAAATATTGCGCTCATTATACTGGGCAAAATATATTCCAACCATGAGAAGCTTAATGTGGCGATATCTGCACTGATGGAGTTTATCCAAAGCGATAGTGTATGCCAACCATGAACCAAGATCCCACCGCCCACCATAAACATGGCAACGGTTCCAACAACAGCCAGCACTTTCATCAAGTTAGGAGCTATGATCAGAAGTGATGAGCCCAACGCTTTTTTGAGACCGCTGACATTGGGTGTAGAGAGGAGATAAAGGCCAATATCATCAAGTTTAACAATGAGTGCCACAAGGCCATATACACCAATTGTCATTGCGACGGCAATGATGCTGAGAACGCTCAATTGCATAGTCAAATTTTGCATTGCTACTGTGCCCAAAGATATAACGATTATCTCCGCCGATAAAATAAAGTCGGTTCTTATAGCACCTTTGATTTTATCCTTTTCATAGCTAACTCTGTCCGTAATCAATGCATTGGCTTCGCTGTCATGAGGTTGCTCACCTTGAAACAATTTTTCGAAAACCTTCTCGGCGCCTTCAAAACACAAAAACAATCCACCAAGCATTAACAAAGGTGTGATTAGAAATGGTAAGAAAGCACTGATTAAAAGCGCTGCGGGTACCAGTATGAGCTTATTAACAAAAGAGCCTTTTGCAACAGCCCATACGACTGGTAATTCTCTATCTGCCGACACTCCCGTCACTTGCTGAGCATTGAGCGCAAGATCATCACCTAACACACCCGCAGTTTTCTTCGCCGCCGTTTTAGACATCAGTGCAATGTCATCCAACAATGTCGCGATGTCATCTAACAACGAAAGTAAACTTGCCCCTGCCATATCATTCCCTTTGTTTAATTTGTAAGCGCCTGCAAAAACTAGTTTTTTGAAACTTTGCTTAGTTCAGCCTTATAATGTTCACGACACATTGAGACGTATCTATCATTACCACCAATTTCTACCTGAGCGCCATCAGCTATTGCTACGCCGTGCTCATCCGTGCGCAGCACTCTATTGGCCTTTCGCCCACAATGGCATACGGTTTTAAGCTCTATAAGCTTATCAGCCCATGCTAGCAAATACTGAGAGCCTTCGAATAGCTCACCTCTGAAGTCAGTTCTTAAACCGTAACATAAAACCGGTATATGTAGCTCATCAACAACATCAGTCAAAGCGCTGACTTGCGCCTTACTCAAAAACTGACACTCATCAACTAAAATGCAATCAATTTTTTGCTCGCTATGATGCTCATCGACCAAATGTTTAAGATCTGTGTGTGCGTCATAAATATGAGCATCAGCTTCTAAACCAATACGTGATGCGACTTTACCTACACCAGCACGATTATCAATTGCCGCTGTTAATATAAACGGTGTCATGCCTCGTTCACGGTAGTTAAACGCTGACTGTAATAAAGTGGTTGATTTACCAGCATTCATTGCTGAATAATAAAAATAAAGTTGTGCCATTTGAGAGTCTTAAAGCTTGAAAAGCCGTTAGTCTACCCAAAGTTCATATTGTTTACTACGTCACTGTGAGCTTGCTGCACTTTGAGGGTCACTCTCTTGCGGCACCTTCTTATCATTCTCTTCTAGGTATCTCATGTACACTTCTGCAAATGGAAAGCTGGCTAACACCCCCCATACTTGTTTAGCTAACTCTTTGTTATTTTTGTAGAAGTTTTTAGAAAAAGCCAAAAAGCCATAACTCATATCAAATGGTGGGTATTTGGCATGTAAAACATCTGCGTAGGGGTAAGCACTGACCTGTTCACCGTTTATCATACATAGTCCAAACGTGCCATCGACTACTTCTTTACTCACCAAGTCAAAAGCATCTTTTTGCGATAGGGTGTCTACTTTGGTGAAACGCGGGTCCGCTATTCGATCGGCAGACGAGTACCCTCTTGGAATAGCAATATTAAAAGTACCTTCATTCGCGTCCAGTTGCGACACAAACTCTTTACTGCCAACTAAACATCGCCCAAGCTTATTCAACGCCAGTGTGATGTCTAATTGTCCGCTTTCGCTGCTGGGAAAAATCATAAACTCTTGTCGGCTTTCTACATAGCTAGCTATAACGGCATCTACTTTATTACGCTTGATATCGTGTAAACAACGCTGCCATGGCTGGCGCACAAAAATAATAGTAAGCCCTCTTATGTTCTCCTCTACAGCCTGAAGCGCTTCGATACTTGCTCCAGGGTTTATTGGAGGAACCTCAAGCCCCTTGCCCATATAGGATGGAGCTAGCTCTTTGTCCTCGTAGCAAAAGGCTAGGGTCTGGGCAAATAAAGCCTGCGTATGTAGCAACAAGTAACAGTAAATAATCCAGCGTACTAGCAATCCTTTGTTCCCCTAACGTTTGTTCACTTGTAGTTAAGTATATCTAAGTTTTTCTATTTTGCTGCTCATGTTCAAGTAACCAAGCTTTTTTTTCAACGCCTCCGGCATAACCTGTTAACGTACCATTTGCGCCTATGATTCTATGGCATGGCACAATGATGCTGATCGGGTTTTTACCATTTGCACTACCAACTGCTCTCACAGCCTTTGGATTATTCAAACGATTTGCCATCCAGCTATACGTGTTTGTATCTCCGTATGGCACCATCATAAGTACTTCCCAAACAGATTTTTGAAACGCCGTACCATACACATCAACTTCCACATCAAATTCGTATCGAGTACCTGAAAAATACTCCTTAAGTTGCTGCAAAGCTTTTTGTGTATGAGTATTATGCTGTTCACTGTGCAAGTGTATTGGTTTAAACCCTACATAAGTTAACCCTCTTTGGGATGCCTGTATGAAAAGCTCACCAATAGGGGTATTCATTGTATGCTGATAAATCATAGTTGTTGCCATAGTTGAAATGTTAGATAACTTCGAAATGGAGCGCATGCATCGATATCCAGTGTTCCACATTGAGAAAATGCTTTTTTGACACCTAAATCTGACCCCAAATAAATATCGGGATTGCTCTGCCCACGCATTTTTGCGTAATCGACGGTCCAAGGACCGATGCCTTTAATAGCCAACCACTCATCTAATTCGTTGCTAAGTGGGTTTTGCTGACTATATTGCGCAAGATATGCCAACGCCTCTTTACGCCGTTGTGGCATGTTAAAAAACTCATACTCACAGTTCGCCATTACCGCAGAAGAAGGAAACAACACTTGCCCTTGGTGGTTTGTTTCACCAAGTTCCTTTATCAGCGTGATTAACAAATTTCTAGCAGCCGCAACGCTTACCTGCTGGCCCAGTACCGCACGCACACCGGCTTCGAATTCACTCCAGATCCCTGGAAGGCGTAAACCTGCTGTCAATTGAAATGACTCGGGCAACGATTGATATAAATGCTGATGAATAAAATTCGGATCGGCATCCAAGTCTAATACTCGTCTAATGTTACTGACAACCAAGTGCAAGCCAGCGATGTCATTGATTGTAATTTCTACCTTAAACCTGTGGTTAGGTTCGTCAAAATGCGCCTCAAAGGCACCATCATAACCATCAAGTCGATATGTTCTCCCATAGCTATGGTCTGTCAGCCATTCCATAGGTTCAATGAGTCGTTTGGATAGAAACCCGTGTAAGGCTTGCCAGTTGTATGGAGGTCGAAACGGCAAGTGCAGCGTAATGTGGGATTGAACCTGCTCACTTTCCCTTCTGAGTTGACTAGGCGTAAGCTGAAATAAGCGAACGAATGCGTCATTAAAACGGCGTAGCGAACGAAACCCACTGGCAAAAGCAATGTGGGCAACACTTAACTTGGCCTGCTGCAATAATTGTTTAGCAAAATCACATTGTTTATAGAGTGCGTACTGTTTGGGCGTAGTGCCATAATATTGCACAAACAATTTATTCAGATACCTTTGCGTGATCCCTAAGCGGTCTGCTAGCTGAGCCACTGAGTGGCTGGATAATGCGCCCTCATCAATCAACTTTTTTGCGCGCACAGCGGTTGTTTGAGTACCAAGCCAAGCATAACTGCCCGGCGCAGAATCTGGACGACAGCGAATACATGGACGAAATCCTGCGTCCGCTGCATTATGAGCGTGTTCGTAATATTCTACATTTTTCTCGTGTGCCGCCGGTGCAGGGCAGATCGGCCGGCAGTATATACCCGTTGTTTTAACAGCAACATAAAACAACCCATCAAAGCGATGGTCGCGACTCTTTCTAGCTTTTTGGCAGACTTCAGGAGAAAACATAATCACGTTCTAATTTAATCATAATAGTGCCAGTGTATCGCAAAAAACACTTCACTATCGCCATATCTGGAACTAAACGTTTAAATCTAACTTTTGTCGTCAAAACATATACATTGACCCAATTTGCAATGTTTGTTAGCTTAGCGATGTATCAATGTTTAGGTATAGACACACGTGAATTTGAGAGTACTTATCAGCATAATCATTACACTAACGATTGCTTTACAGTCGGTGGGGGCAATGGCGTCTGCGACCCAAACTCATCAAATTGACCTCGAACACCTACAAACCGAACATAGTCATGCCGAACAATACAATGCAGGTGAAGCACTGTACGATGAAGATGGCCATAACATCAAAGACTGTCATCACTGTGGTCATTGTAGTGGCACCCACTTGAGCTGGTACGTTACTAAGCCAACTTGTCAGTTGTCCTTCGAGCTTACACAGGGCGCTTATTCGCAAACGCCTTCTCATACTGTATATAGGCACGAGCCACAATTTAAACCTCCAAAAGCCTAATCTCGTTATCTTTTTGGGTCTGATGGCCCAACATGAAAAATTAATCCGTGATACAAAACCATTCAGCACCACAGCTGTATGCGTTTTTTCGATGGATATTCTTAACATTATTTTATATATAGATAAGAGATTACTATGCGTAAATTTTACCTAGTGGGCGCTATTTATTTGTCTTTCTCCCAGTTATTTATCAGCAATAGCGCACAATCAGCACAGTCGCACAATCACCACGATTCCGTAGCCAGTGCTGATACACATACTGAACACGACCAAACCCCCACCCTCACTTTGAGCACCGTCCAGCAACAACTGGCAAACATACATGTGACAGCGCTTAAAAAACATAAACCTAGCCAAAAGCTCTATGCACCAGGTGAGCTTAAAGAAAACGGTTATACCAGCTATGTCGTATCACCAAGAACGGACTCTGTCATTGTTACTCGTCATACCACGCTGGGAGAGAGAGTTAAGGTTGGAGATAAGTTGATCACGCTTTACAGCGAAACAATGGCGCAAGCTCAAGCCGACTACATGGTGTCAGCAAGCGAATGGAAACGCCTTGAAAATTTAACTGATCAGTCACTAAGTGACAGCCAACGTGTTCAAGCCAAAACTCGTTATCTTGCTAATATGGGCAGACTCACGGCCTTGGGGTTAAGTTCACATGCAATTAGTCAGCTTGACGAACAATCAAATATTGAACTGGGCCAATACAGCTTATACGCGCAAATAGCAGGGATTGTACTACAAGATGACTTTGCTCAGGGGCAACGAGTCAGCACAGGGCAAACACTCATGCTACTGGCTGATGAGCAAAACTTATGGGTTGAAGCTCGTCTATCTGTTAACGATAGCCAGCAAATTAGCCAACAAAGCCAAGTCGTTGTTGAGTATCAAGGACGAGCGTATCCTGCCAAAGTAATTCAGGAATCCCATACCATCGACCCTGTCACACGCACTCGCAACGTTCGGCTTCAGGTGAGCAATCAAGACCACCAACTTCATGCTGGCATGTTTGTGAATGTCCATTTCCTACTGCCAACACAACAGCCAATAGTGACAGTTCCGGAAACTGCGTTGGTGCGTTCAACTGATGGAGACTGGCAGGTTTTTGTAACTGATGAAACCAATCAATTTGAAGCGGTGCAAGTGCAACGAGGTCGAGCTTTTGGGGAGCAAATCGAAGTCATCGGAATTCCTGAGGGCACACATGTTGTCACTCAGGGCGCATTTTTTATATCGTCACAGCTGGCTAAAAGCAGCTTTGATCCACACAACCATTAAGCGAGGTGCCAAAAATGTTTAATCGCTTAATTGATTGGTCTGTTAACTGTCGCATGGTGGTGGTACTGGCACTGCTAATCACCTTAGCAGTGGCGTCAGTAACGATTCCTAAACTCAACCTAGATGCCTTTCCAGATGTGACAAATGTGCAGGTAACGGTCAATACGCAAGCACCTGGACTTGCTTCTGAAGAAGTTGAAAAGCTCATTACTTATCCCATAGAAGCGGTGATGTACGCACTACCAAGCGTAGAACAAGTTCGTTCGGTATCAAAAACCGGCTTGTCCGGTGTCACAATCGTTTTTAAAGAAGGAACTGATATCTACTTTGCACGGCAACAAGTTTTCGAGCGCTTGCAAAGCGCTAAAGAACTCATTCCGACGGGGCTGGGTACACCAGAAATGGGCCCAAACACTTCAGGGCTTGGACAGATATTCCAATATTTACTCGTAGCAGAGCCTAATGCAGATGTTGATACAATGGCACTTCGCAGCATCAATGATTGGGTTGTGAAATTGTTGCTGATGCCCATTGATGGCGTTACCGACGTTCTATCATTTGGCGGGGATGTAAAACAGTATCAAGTTAACATTAATCCCACTCAGTTGCTCGCCTACTCACTCACCCAACAAGATGTTATCAATGCAATTGAGCAAAACAACCAAAACGTGGGTGGCTGGTATATGAATCGCGGCCAAGAACAACTGGTTATCCGTGGAATGGGCTGGTATGCAAGTGGTGAACAAGGGCTGGCAGAACTTTCCCAAGTACCACTAAAAAGCATTAATGGCACGGTCATTACATTGTCCGATGTTGCACATGTTCAATTGGGAAGTGAAATTCGCCAAGGTGCAGTCACCATGACACGCCGTGATGAACAAGGTAGTGTTGAACGCTTAGGCGAGGTTGTAACAGGTATCGTACTCAAGCGTATGGGGGCAAATACTAAAGCAACCATTGATGGGATAAATCAAAGACTTGATATCATTCAACGTGCACTTCCCAGTGGCGTGCGTTTGATACCCTTTTACGACCAAGCTGATTTAGTACAAAAGGCGCTCAGTACCGTTGTTAAAGCGCTGCTACTTTCGCTCATACTCATTGTGGTTATTCTCTGTTTGTTTTTAATGAGTTTACGCGCCACTTTGTTAGTGCTTATTTCAATCCCTGTTTCCATCGCTTTGGCGCTTATGTTTATGGCTTGGTTTGGTATGTCAGCAAACTTAATGTCTTTGGGTGGAATCGCCATCGCGATTGGCATGCTCGTAGATGGATCAGTTGTAATGGTTGAAAACATGGTCAAACACCTCAACCAAGAAACATCTACTAATAGCAGTGAAACCATTAAGCTAGCAGGCAAAGAAGTGGCTCGCCCAGTAATTTTTGCAGCACTCATTATATTATTGGTATTCACGCCACTATTTAGCTTTGAAGGTGTCGAGGCTAAGCTTTTTCAGCCTATGGCTATCAGTATAATTTTATCTATTATTAGCGCGATTATTGTCGCTATTTTAGTGGTGCCTGCTCTGGCAAGTTATCTGTTTAAATATCAAGTGAATAATAGGACAAGCATTCTGCTCGAACCACTAGACAAAGGCTACCAATACCTGCTGAGCAAGGCGATACACCGCCCAAGCATCATCGTCGGCAGCGCTATTGCACTATTTTGCGCAGCATTGATAATCCTGCCAAAGATAGGCACTGAATTTGTACCCGAGCTAGAAGAAGGAACTATCAATCTCAGAGTCACCTTAGCCCCGTCAGCAAGCTTACAAACGGCGCTAGATGTAGCCCCAGTGTTGGAACAAACACTGATGGCGTTTCCTGAGGTAACGTATGCGTTGAGCCGAATTGGCAGGCCGGAGTTAGGCGGTGACCCTGAACCTGTTAATAACATTGAAATTTACATCGGATTGAAACCAAAACATCAATGGCAAAGTGCCTCCAACCGACTTGAGTTACAAAACCTGATGACCAAAAAGCTTGAAGATTACCCAGGACTACTGTTCACCTTTTCTCAGCCAATCGCGACCCGAGTTGATGAACTTCTGTCAGGGGTAAAAGCCCAATTAGCCATAAAGCTATTTGGCCCACAGTTGGATGTGTTGGCACAAAAAGGTCAGCAAATCGAAGCGCTAGTAAAAACCATTGATGGCACAACAGATGTTGCGCTTGAGCAGATAGTTGGCGAAACACAGCTGGTCGTTACCCCAAACCGACAACAGCTCTCCCGCTACGGATTATCTGTGTCGCAGGTAATGGAAGTGGTACAAGATGGCCTAGGTGGTCGCTCTGCTGGTCAAATCATTAATGGCAATGAGCGCTATGACATTTATGTACGACTAGACCAGTCATACAGAAAAGACATTACCTCAATACAATCGCTGAGACTCCTAGCTGCCAATGGTGCATGGGTCAAGCTCGCTGACGTTGCGGATATTCGCATGCAATCCGGCCCTCCGCTGATCCGGCGCGAAGATGTTCAACGTACCGTCGTGGTTCAGGCCAATGTTCAAGGTCGCGATATGGGAAGCGTTGTAGAGCAAATTAAAACGAGTATAGATAGCGCCATTGAATTGCCTTCTGGCTACTCTGTGGAAATTGGCGGCCAATATGAAAGTCAGCAACGCTCTGCAAAAAGGCTCAGTATTGTAGTACCACTGGCGCTGGCATTAATTGCGCTGTTACTATATTTTGCGTTCTCCTCAATCGCTCAAGCGATGCTTATTTTGCTGAATATACCGCTGGCGGTCATAGGTGGCGTGTTTACCTTGTACCTGAGTGGGCAGTATTTATCCGTCCCCAGCTCGGTTGGCTTTATCACCTTGTTTGGTGTGGCCGTGTTAAATGGTGTGGTGATGGTTGAAAGTATCAATCAAGGAATACGATCTGGGCAGTCTGAGTCACTTGCAATCTTTAATGGAGCCACATCACGGCTAAGGCCTGTGCTGATGACAGCACTAACTTCTGCACTTGGGTTAACTCCTATGCTACTGGCAAGCTCTGTTGGCGCAGAAATCCAAAAGCCGCTGGCCAGCGTGGTTGTCGGTGGGTTAATTAGCTCAACCTGCCTCACGCTTTTTGTACTTCCCGTGCTGTACAGCAAATTTTCTCAACACCGGTATGTTCATTTGAAGCAAGGCTAATTCTTTGGCTTGGCTTTGAGTAGCATCAAGACTCAAGGCCAAGCGTAAGCGCGTCAATAATCCCTATAATGATACAAAAATGAACTGTAATACGAATCATAATCAATTTTTAACCATATGATTTTTATGGGTTTTTTATTGACAGCATCACTGATTTAGATAAACTGGCCGCAATTAATCTTTTTAAGGCGGACGTTATGAAAGGTAAGCAAAGAGTTATTGATGCGTTTAATGCACTATTAGCCAATGAACTGGCAGCCATTGATCAATATTTTATCCACTCGCGCATGTATGACGACTGGGGGCTGAATAAGCTATATGAGCGTTTAAACCACGAGATGGAAGAAGAAACGACCCATGCAGACTGGTTGATAAAGCGTATTCTATTTCTTGAAGGCGTGCCCAATATGACCAAACGCCGAGATCTTTTAATTGGCCATGATGTGCGCTCAATGATGCAAAATGATTTAACCCTTGAGTTAGAAGTCGTTGAAAGCGTTAAAGAAGCTATCGCCATTTGTGAACAAGAGCAAGACTACCAATCACGCGAGACGCTTGAGAAGCTATTGTTCGATACCGAAGAAGATCACGTTTATTGGCTGGAACAACAACTGGGGCTAATGGATAAGATTGGCATCCAAAATTATATTCAATCTCAAGTAGGTTAGGAGCCGATATGAAAGGAAACAAAGACGTCATCGCGGCACTTAACGCAGTTCTTGCTAATGAGTTAGTAGGTATCAATCAGTACTTTTTACATGCACGTATGTTTAAAGACTTTGGTTTTACAGCGTTAGACAAGGCTGATTATAAGACCTCAATTCAAAAAATGAAAAATGCAGATCGCCTAATTGAGCGCATTTTATTTTTAGAAGGCTTACCAAATCTGCAAAGCTTAGGCCGTTTACGTATCGGTGAAAATAGCGAAGAGATGATAGCTGCAAACATGGAATTCGAACAACTGTCGTTAGTTGATCTGAAAAACGCCATTGAACTTGCAGAACAAAAACGTGATTATATTTCACGCGAAGCGCTGGATGCTATTCTTAATGAGCAAGAAGAACAAATTGACTGGTTGGAAACCCAACAAAGTCTAATTAAAGCAATGGGTATTGAGAACTACTTACAGACGCAGATGTAACCATAAGCAACAAAAAAGGGCCAACAGGCCCTTTTTTGTATCATAAACATCTATGTTATTCGATTATGCAACTTGATCTGTAATATCCACAATTTCAATAAGCTTCTCGTTCAAGATCTTTTTTGTGCAGTTCGTGCATTTACCACATTGTGTCCCCACACCTAGCTCTTTACTTAATTCACGCATGCTGGTCGCCCCATCATCAATCGCCTGAGCAATCTTTTTATCTGTTACACCGTGACAAATGCAGATATACATGAATACAAACCAATCTCAATAACATTAACTGCTGATGAGTTTAATCTAAACAAAAATAGTTATCAACTACAAAAAGTCAAAAAATGATAATTATTGTCATTTAGCTTTCATGGCGTTGCTCATGCCTACGCCAACAAAAGCGTTATTATTTTTTAACTTCTCCATAATTCTCATGTGATTAGTGAAAAAGTAGGCTAAAGTTTGGATATATAAGTAAGTAAAGATGTGTGTTTGTGTGCCGTGACAAGTTAATATCGCAAGCTTATAGTCACAAACATAAATATTGTGTTAAATTAACGATTTGAACCCTCGGTTTAACCAAACGGACTTACCTACTTGTGGAAAATGCTATTACGTAGCTAGCATACGCTTAAGTAGTCAGGAGACAGTTATATATAAACAATTTTAATTCAAAGGCTTAATTCATGTATCGTTGCTTTGCGCTCATTCTACTTTTGTGCTTTACAGCCATGCTGCAAGGTAAAGCTTTTGCGCAAAATAAAGGTAATACAATTAACCGACTGTCAACGGAAGAAGGGCTATCACAGGCCAGTATCAGTGGCATCGTGCAGGACAAGCATGGCTATGTTTGGATTGGTACCCAGTTAGGCCTTAACCGATATGACGGTAACAATATCACTTTGGTTAAAAGCCAGTTTAATCTAGCAACCAAACACATTTCCTACATCACGCTTGTTGACGCTGATTTACTGCTAGTATCAACTGCCTTTAGTGGCGCTTACTTGGTCAACGTCAATACTTTAGAGGTCGAACAAGTTTATTCTGGCAGATTAGTCACTAATTCTAACGCCTTTTCCGAAATCACCGCCGCGTTCAAAATCGGTAACATGCTATACGCAGGTATAGACAATTTTTTATACAAGATTGATTTAAACAACAAACGCTCCACCTTGGTGACAAGTTTTGAAAAACACAGTTATGTTCGAACCATCGTACGACTTGATAAGGCGTTACTGATAGGCACCAATCAGGGCTTTTTCACCTATAATTTTGAATCCCGGCTATTAGTTGAGCAACAGTTTTTGCCCAAGCAACAGCGCAATAGCCTGAATAGCAATGTGAAACTGCTAAAATTTGATCCAGCAATCGGATTACTTGTTGGCACTGTGCAAGGGTTGTATAGCATCCCTATCATTAACAAAACCCTACAATTAGAATCGGCTTATACCCTTGTACCAGAATTAAATATCTGGGACCACGTAGTGACGCCGTACGGCGAGCTAATAGCAACCGAGCGTGGCGTTTATACCGTAGACAGAAAACGCCAGTCTGCCAGTTTACTGCTATCACTAAAAGATAGTAAGTTCGCGCTAGCACAAAGTAACGTTATTGACTTGATGTTTGATACCTATGGCAATATATGGATGGCAACACTCAATCAGGGGGCATATTACTGGCCGTTAACTTCACTTCGTTTTAAGACATTAAAAGCTGAGAATAAAGCATTCATAAACCACAACATCTGGTCTATTTATGAACAGAGCGAAAATCAGATCTGGGTAGGTACTGATAATGGTTTGCTTCTGTTCAACGGCTTACAAGACACCAATCCCAAACACTACTATAAAAACACTGACCCTAAAGCCGCCTACGCGACTAATGCGATATACAAAACCATCGCTTTAAATCATATTGATGACAACGTTTTGTTTGTAGAAACTTTGTCTGGCCTACGCGTATTGAACAAAACTGACGATACCATTAGCCTGCCCCCCGTTAACAAGCAACAAGAAAGCCCATTTGTAAGCTTGAACTGGGGAGCGGCTTCGGTCAGTAAAAATGAAATTGCATTCGTCAGTAGTGAAGGCTTTTTCGTCTACGATGCACTTAATAAAAGTGTTCGCCCCTTAGTAGATCTAACACAAAAGCTAGAAGTAGACAGCGCTTACAAGTTTCTCCCTCCTCTGCCATCACGTCAGGGGGAGTATGTACTCAGTACAGAGCGCAGCTTGATCAGTTACAATGAGCGTAGTGGCGAGTTAACCGTTATTTACCAATTCGATCAGCAAGACGCGGAGCGATTTTCCGTGATCGATCACTGGGTCTATACCGAAGACGGTACACTATGGCTTGCCAGTTCAGTTGATGGCGTGATTGCACTAGACGAGCAAAGTTTGACGCTCAAATATAAGGTAAAAATTGCTGACGGTTCTGAACCTCAATCTGCATATCAACTCATTGCTGATAACTTCGGTTACCTATGGATTAGCAGTCAGTCCGGCTTGTATCGACTCAATATCAGCAACAGACAATTGCAAAAATTCGACGCCAGCCATGGTTTACCGAATAGCGAGTTTAACGCTGGAGCGAGTACTATCTTGGACTCCGGCCTAATGGCATTTGGTACCATCAATGGCGTAGTTTGGTTTTCTCCCGCTGATTTTCTTGAAAACAACTTATCAAAAGCCGAATTGGCAATAACAGACATCAACTTGATGTCTCGTAGTATTGACTTCTATCCAACATTCCTTGAAACCCAGCCGCTTGTTCTTAACCACGACGACCTGGGCTTGAAGATTATGTTTAGCAATTTTGATTTTTCTAATCAGTTCGTTTTTCACTACCGCGCAAAACTAACAGGCCCAACCTCAATAGAATTTAGTAACTTGAACTCTAATTATCTATTTTTCAATCACTTAAAACCAGGTAAGTACACCCTACTGATTGAGCAACTCACACTTGGTAATCAACAGATAAAAGATGCTATTACCTTATCTTTTAATGTTGAACACTCATTATTCAACTCGCCACTTGCTTGGACTTTTTACGCCTTATCTATACTCAGCGTAGTCTTGCTTTGGCTCAAGCAAAACAATAAAAAGCAACGCACGATCAAAGCGGCGCTTAACGAAATGACCATCAGCAAGCAGCAAACTGAAATGGCACTTAATACGACCCGAAGTGGCATATGGCAAGTAGATCTCACATCAAAAACGGTTAAACAGCGCAGAAACTTTGACTGTTTACCCATGACCGCCGACACCGAGGTAGCAATACTTAATGACTACTTTGAACGCGTCCACCCAGATGATAAAGAGCATTTACAACGAGTTTGGAAACAGTTTATTACTTCTCCAACAGATAAGCAGCTGTCTTTAACCTACCGCGTCAAAGGCATCGATGAGCCTTGGCTTTGGTATCATGACATCGGGCAGGTACAAAGCTATGATGAAAAGGGCAAAGTCAAAGACATCATGGGGATTTATACCAACATTACCGAGCAAAAAGCGACAGATCTACGGGCTACAATTCTTGGTGAAGCCTTTAGTCAGGTCAGTGATTGGATCCTTATTCTAGACGTAGATTTACACCCATTATCGGTAAACGCAAGTTTTTGTCACGCTTTTGAACTTGATGAAGAGAGTGCCGTGAAAGACCTTTCTTTCAAAAAGTTTACCAAAGTGGTTGGTTATAAAAAACTCAACAATTTGCTTAAACGAATTAAAAAACTAGGACCAAATCACCATATTAGGCAAGAACTAACGGTGAAAACTTCGCATCAGGACGCGCATCCGATCCACTTGAGCATTAATGCGATTTCTAAAAATAATCGTCAAATCGAACACTATGTAATCGTGATCTCTGACCTTACAGAGCAAAAGCAGGCTGAAAGTGAGCTGCGGTATTTGGCGAATTTTGATGCGCTTACTAAGTTGCCGAATCGCAACCTAATGCTACAACACATCGAGTTTGCGCTACATCACGCACAGTCGTCAGAGCGAAGTTGTGCTTTACTATTCATTGATTTAGACAAATTTAAGCCGATTAATGATGCCTACGGACACCATACGGGAGATCAGCTTCTAATCAAGATCACGGAGCGGATCAACCATGTACTCCCCGCAAACTGTGTATTAGGCCGCCAAAGTGGTGATGAATTTATTGTGCTGGTTAAAGATGTTCGCTCACCTCACAAACTAAGTGAACTGGCGACGAGACTACTCTACAGCCTGCCTAAAAAGATTGAGATCGGCGGTATTACAATGAGTATTTCGGCAAGTATTGGTGTGGCAATGTATCCTTTTGACGCAAAAACACCAGAAATGCTGATCCGTAACGCAGACATAGCTATGATCCATGCAAAACAAGCTGGCAGAAACGGATTTAAGTTTTTCACAACACAAATGAATACCCAGTTTTCACGTAAACTCACCTTGGAAAATGCACTAAAAACTGCGTATCGAGATGAGCAGATTTATAACCATTACCAACCTATTGTAAATATCATGAGTGGCAGAGTCATAGGTGTTGAGTTGTTGATGCGCTGGCAATATGAAGGTGAAAACGTTTCTCCGATGGATTTTATTCCAATCTCTGAAGAGGTTGGTTTAATTGAATTAATGACCGAACAAGCCCTTAAAAGAGCATTGCGTGAGCTACGAGAGTTTATCGAACGTGACAGTGAGTTTTATTTATCACTTAACCTCTCTCCCGTCCATATTCTAAAATCTGATGTTGCTCAGAACCTAGTCAATATTCTCAACTCTTTTAATTTGAGTACCAGTGTGCTGCGGCTTGAAATCACCGAAAGCTCACTTATGGAAGATACTGATAAGGCAAAACGGTCTTTAAGAGCGCTAAAACGAGCAGGGTTTGTTTTACTGTTGGACGATTTTGGAACAGGCTACTCATCTTTAACCTACCTCAATCAATTCCCGATTGATATTATCAAGATTGACCAAGGGTTTGTCAGAAAGATGGACAGTCTAAACAGTAATAAGTCTATAATACGCACCATCTACTTACTCGCCGAAAGTTTGCAAATGTCCTGTATCGCAGAAGGGGTAGAAAATACCGAGCAGCTGGCATTTTTAAAGGAGCTTGGTTGTTTTTACATGCAGGGATACTACTTTTCAAAACCTGTTGGAGCTGAAGAGCTTGCTCAGGTTATAGAGCAGATTTAACGAATAGGTTTGCTAGGTAACCTCAACTACACAGAAGAGAATTGTTCCAATAAGGCTATTTTGCACACTATCTTTACTTGCAATAGCGTGCTATTACTTCGCAAAAACGCCTTAATGTTGAACAAAAGATCATCTTTGGATGTGAAACCGCAGAGGTTAATTAATGTGTGACAGTGCTTCTGCAATCGCTTGATACAAAGTGTCTTTTTCAATAGGTTTAGCAACAAAGTTATCCATCCCCACTCGTAGGCACTTGAGGCGATCCTCACTGTATGCGTTGGCAGTAATGGCGATAATATAAGGTTTACCATATATATTCGGCTCCTTTCTTATCTGTTCGGTACATTCATACCCATCCATGTTTGGCATCTGACAATCCATTAAAACAATATCTGCACTGTGCTCTTTTAAAAATGATAGGGCTTCAACCCCATCCATGGTTTTATGTAAAATACACTGTGTGTCTTGCAATGCCTTCTCAAGTACAACCTGATTTACGATATTATCTTCGACTATCAAAACTGATGTATTACTTAAATCAGGCACATGCACTAATGCGTCTGTCTCTAGGGGGAGCTGGGCCACAGCTGCGGGTATTCTCAAAGTAAAACAACTGCCCTCACCCTTCACGCTGTCAACTTCCAATTTCCCCCCCATCAACTCAGCTAAACGCTGTGAGATAGTTAGCCCAAGCCCTGTTCCCCCATAACGGCGGGTGGTAGACACATCCAACTGGGTAAACTCATTGAACAATAGCTTTTGCTGGTTGGGTGATATACCAATACCTGTATCTTTAATACTCACTATCAAATGATTATCTTGGTAATCCACCAATAGTGATACAGCTCCTTCCTCTGTAAATTTACCGGCGTTATGAAGTAAATTATTGACGATTTGATTGACTCTTAGAGAGTCAATCAACAAACATGGCGGCAGCTTGGAAGATAGTTGATACTCGAACATAACCTGCTGTTTTAGCCCTGCTTGCTCAAATAGCGTCGCTATCGTATCAAATAGCTTAAATACATCTGTTGCATGCAAATCAAGAGCTAGTGCACCTGCTTCAATTTTGGAGTAATCTAAAATGTCATTGAGGATCAGCAACAGATTCTGCGCCGAAGTATGAACAATTTCGAGCTGTTTTAATGTTTCCTCGTCGCCTTTTTTCTGCTCAACAAGGATCCCCGTTAGTCCAATAATACCGTTCATAGGTGTGCGGATCTCATGGCTCATATTTGCTAAAAAGCGGCTTTTGGCTTTATTGGCATTGTTTGCAGCGGCAACAGCAGCCAGTAACTCTTCTGTTTTTTCATTAACTTGCTGTTCTAACTCGCGGTTAAAGTTTGTCAGCTTTTTATTAAGTTCTTCATTTTCACTGTTGGCTCGCTGTAACTTTGAAAAGTTCATATTGAGTTTAAAGGCAAGCTGATTAAAGTGTTGTTGCAAAGTAATTACTTCTAAGCAACTGGCGTGCTCGCCTGCGGAGTTACGTAACAAAGAACTGGGTTCAAAGTGATTAATATCTTCACTCAATGCCGCAATAGGTCTTACTAAATAACGAGAAAGCTGACTGACAAATATACTACTTAACACAATAATCACTAATGCTAGTACTAAGGACTTTCCCCATGCTGATGCAGCAGCAAAACGAATATGATGACCTTCAAGTAGTGTTACCACCGTCCAGTTTAAACCCTCAATTTTACTCGCAAAACGGTATAGGACCTTACCTTGAGGGTCGGTATAAGTGGAGTTAGTGTCATCCAACCAAGCGTCTAATACATCTGTCGGCAAAATATCCAATGCTTTGTAAGACGCCAATGAGCTGTATACCACTTGGTTGGTGTTATCTAGTAATATCAAATCACCACTATTTACTAGAATTTTTGGTCTGAACCGAGCGAATGAGTCGAAAATAAGAGAAGCTTCAACAATCCCATCAAACTGGCCGTCGTTAAATAAAGGCGCTGAAATTGCAATGATAAGGTCACTGCCAAAGCCACGCCCTGTTAACATAGGAGAGATATATCCATTTGGATAAAATGGAGCCTGTACAAAGTACTCCCTATCTACAACAGACAACGCTTCTTCCATACGGTTATTTTTAAAAACACTGGGATAGAAAGTATCAACCATCCCCTTTGCATTAGCAGAAATAGCTGTGCGTAAATCTGGCTGTAACTCAATTAAGGTTCTAAGTGCTACCTGCTTGTCTAGGCCCTGTTCGACGTTTTGTGCAATGCCCACAACCGAGCGCCGATAGCCTTTAAGATAATCACTAAGCTGCACGCTAATGTTTTTCGCTGAACCTTGTAGCTGTTCTTTAACTTCATATTCAATACGACTATTACTATTGTTCGTCAACACGATTGAAGTTATCAGCACCACCAAAACAATTAGAAGACTAATGGTGTAATTGAGAATTGCATTGAGTGGCTGTGTACGCCACAAGTGGCGTATGAAGAAAAAACTGAGTAAATCTACAATCGCCAGATATAACGCCGCATTAATAAAATACTTTGCTAATGCAGTGATAACCACCAAGTTGGGCAAACTTAAAATGTAATAGCCAAAAATGAGTAATATCGGGATCCCGAACACTAACCAAAAACCCAACCCCCGAATGAAAAAAGGCTTTCCCTTTCTCACACACAATGTTTGCAACCAAATCACTTCGAGCACAAATACCAAAGAAGGCCAACAATGGCCCCAGCGATAGAAGATAAACCCAGCCCCAATGGCGGCGCAAACCAGCGCATAGCGCCAGCCAAATAGCATTAAAGTTAATAAAACAAAAAGTTGACCAAAAAGAAACTCTGAGGAGTCTAAAAAGAAAAACGGCAATAAGTTAGCTAAACCACCTGATATTCCCAGAAGGACGGTCATTATCAATGGCATATATTTGTGAAGATAATTAGGCACAGAAAATTCCCAGAGCTACTACCCTACTAAAGGTAAAAGAAAACCCACCATTTGCCAACCTATTACGACGTTTTTACTAGTTTATTTGTGGTACTTGGGCACATTTGAATAACACAACTGCTCGCCCGCGTAAGGGTCACTTCCTTAGTGATCTGGACATTGATGACTTTCTATTTGTAGAACGCATTGTTCAACGTTGAATTTGCTTCTAAGTAACTTTTCCACCGTTACTCTACATAACGCGTCATGCTGCTCTATCGTACAGTGATGTTTCAATACAATATGCGCTCCTACAGCCAACTGCCCTTCTAGCTTGCTCACCGTGATATTGTGCACGCTTTCAACATGCTCTGCACCTGATATTGCTTTTTCCAATGCAGATATCTTAGGTAGTTTTTTCTCAACAAAGAATAGACCTACCACACAACTGCGTATCACCTTGACGCCGGTTACCAGTACAAATACCGAGATCAGCAAGCTGGAAATGATGTCAATTAATTCCCACCCTGTAACATAAATGAGTACACCTGCAATGAACGTCGATACTGTGGAGAGCAAGTCAAAAAATGAGTGTAAAAACACCGCATATACATTAATGCTGTCTTTTCTGCCTTTGTATAATATCCACGTTGATAGGCCATGAAAAAGGAAGCCAATTGCAGCAATCACAGACATTAAGTATGAGTTAACTTCTAACTGATGCCCTTCAGTGTGGTGAAAAAACCGCTCGGAGCCTTCTATTATGATCAGTACTGAGATAGCTAGGTAGAGTAACCCATTGATTAGTCCGCCGATATATTCTGCTTTTTTATAGCCATCGTTAAACGTCTTAGCCAAGTACACCGCGATACTGGACGCAATAACCGCAATAAATAATGAACTGTTGTGCACAAAAAGATGCCCAGCATCAGCAAGTACAGCTAAAGAGTTAGCATAGTATGCACCAAACAACTGGATAACCATGAATGAGCAAGTGATTGCTAATGCAATCAGCAATCTTCTACGAGAAGCTTGGTGAGTTGTGATGTCAGTCATCTACAGGGGGAAAACCTTAAAAATTGATATGCACCGAGGTCGGTAATGATATAAAATCACAATTGTAGCGACTTTTGCATCGCAGCGCATCAAAAACCTAATAGATCACGGCTTTTTCCTTCATTTAGGCTAATACTTAACCACAATTGTCTAATGGCAAAACTCCCACATCACTTTATCCGCAACTTCACGCAACACTTTAATATCGTCGTCATCGAAATTACGAGGCTCAATGTCGATCAGACACAGTGTTCCTAGTGCACTACCATTATTATGTATCAATGGTGCTCCAGCATAAAACCGTATATACGGTGGGCCAGTTACCAGCGGGTTATCCTTAAAGCGTTCATCCTTAAGCGCATTGGGTACAACAAAGACATCAGGGCCCAAAATAGCGTGACCACAAAATGATACATCTCTAGATGTTTCACATGCCTCAAGCCCAACTTTAGACTTAAACCACTGCCTATCGCTGTCAACCAAGCTAATTAGAGCAACAGGTACACAAAATACATGTGCCACAAACTCAGTTAAACGGTCTAATTGTGGGTCAGGCTCTGAATCCAGCAACCCCAATTCATTAAGTGTTTGAATTCGCAACGGTTCGGTTTTAGGTTTTTGCGGCTTTTTCATAACGGTGTTTGATAGCAATTTATTAACCTTGTTCTATAGTAGTTTATTAAACTGGCTATGTTCTACTCCTATGCTAAAAAAGATCAAAAAGTTACTTTGCTTTATTGCCTTATTTGGTTGCTTTTTAACACTTGACCACCTTCTAAGTCTTTATGATGAAGCAAAACTTGCTCATATCGCCCACACACAAGTTGTTTTTAGTAGCGAACAACAACTACTGGTAGGGCAACTTGTCTTTTCCTTGCAACGAGAGCGAGGAACTAGCTTAATTTTTTATGCACAAAAAGATCTAAGCCGTTTTGAAGTACTCAATCAATATAAAAAAGATACCGACCAACGCTTAACACAAGCGACCCACTACTTTAGTGAGCAGAAGGTTACTACACATTTACAAGGTCCTATCACAGCATTAAACAGTGCACCAAAAATGCTGGCAAAGCTAAGAGCTCAAGCACTTAACAAGGAAATCACGGAGCGTGAGCTATTCCAGCGTTATACTAAGCTAATTGATTCACTGCTTAGTACCCAATTGACCATATTGCAAAGTGGTATAAATGCGACAAAAGACACTAAAAGCAGCGACTTTTCTGGCTATTTGAATTTGCTCTATAGCATAGAATATGCCGGTAAACTAAGAGCTAATGTTGGACGTTATTTAAATGCCCCCCATCAAAAAAGTGCAACAAAAATTGCGAATATCTTGTACTTACATGCTAATCACAACCATTTGCTGCAAACAGTCTCTACCAACGAAAAGCTAAGAAACGCTATTTTGGCGCTCTTAAACACCACAGAAAAAGGTCTCATTGACGGGATAATTGAGCGCTTTCAAACAACAGGTAACGCAAAATTAGAGACGTCAAACTGGTGGCTCATTAGTACCGATTATATTAATCAATTGATTGAATTATCAGATTCTATTGCGCAGCAACACTTGCATAGCGCCACCCAAAATAAAGCAAGCTCTCAGCACCACCTGGTCTTGCTCACATTTGCTATCGCGACGTTAGCGCTGCTCATCACTGTTATTTTGTACAAAGCATGGGGGATTATGATGAGCCACAAAGATGGTCAAAACCTCCCTTTGAGTTACTGGCAGTTAGCACTTATTTTCGTTACTTTTATACTCGTTATATTAGTGACGCATCGTTTTAGCCAACGTATCTTAAACGATGACTTAAATACTCAATTAGCGGGTGAGCTTAGAAGCAATGCTATCCACACCTTACAAAGTGCAAAAGAAGTCTGGTACAAGCCCGTTAAAATACGATTAACAGAAGCTCAAGCATATTTGTCTAAAGTATCCGACAATGAGTTGAACAATAATACAACGCTCCAGACATATCTGAGCGCCAATAACCTAGCCATATATGACCTTAGTAAACAAGCTTGGCTAATCAACGGTAGCGATAGCTTAGATGTTGCTAAACAGCAAGCAGAATCCAAATTACAGCTCGCCAAACAAGGAAAGATTGTTTCAACAACGGTTTTACTGAACGACACGCTGAGCGCACATTTTACAACCACCGCCGTAAGTCAAAACGGCACCCGTCCCTACTTGATATGGTATTCACAAAGCGATTTTACGTCGCTCAAAACACTCTTAAAGTCACCTTTTTTGTCATCGGACTCGACCTCATTTTATTTTGACAAACGCCATATTGTTACCAGTTTTCATGAATATACAAGCCTTTGGTTTGAAAAGAACTTCTCTAACAACCACACTTCGCTCACACAATTGGGCACGCAAATGTTGCAACCGTATGACAACTTTATAGGTAAAAGTGTGTTAGGCGTATTTGCCTGGGATAATGAATTAGGTATTGGGATAGGATCAGAGCGAAAAATTTCTGCAATAAATTCGCTGGTAGACAATGTACAGAATGAGTTCACTATACAATTAGTTATGCTCTTATTGCTAAGCAGTGGTGCATTATTTGCCGCTTTTAGAGTACAAAATAGAGCAATTGAAAAACTTAGCCAGTCTGAGCAACAACTAGAGAAAGACAAAATTCAACTCAACATAGCTCAGCAGATCGCCAATATGGGTTCTTGGGAATGGCAGTTTGGTCAAAGAGACGTATTGATTTCAAATGAACTGGCAAATATGCTCAACCCATCCATCGATGTACAAACATGCTCTTTGAGAAGTTTATTACGCTTCCTAACAGCACATAGCCGTAAGGCCCTGTTCCAAGAGCTTAAAAAACATCATGAACTGCAACCAATCAAGATGCAGCTCACCACCCAAAACCTAATCGACATCACTCATATTGGGCTTGCGGCAAATTGGCAGGTGGTTCACAGCCCCCAAGAAAATGGACGTAGCCACACAACCAACACCTTAGTTGGAATAGTTAAAAATGTCACCCGTATGGTCAAAGAGCAACATCATCAACAACAACAGCAAGTAGCACTTAGAGCAGCAAGAGAGGCTGCTTTGAGGAAGATGGAAGAGGCTGAGTTACAACGCAAAGCACTTGAATCTTCATTGGCGAAAAACAAGAAAACTGAAAAACTGCTACAAGAAACGATCGATAGTATCCCAGCTTTCATTTTGCTCCTTGATTCAAAAGCAAAAATTAAGCTTGTTAATCAGTATGGGTTTAAATCGCAACATACGGATCAGCTTCACGCGGGGCTATTTTTGAATACACTTTTTCGCGTGGGCGATAGCTGCCTAGATGCTATAAATTCATTACCACTGAAACAAAAACGTCCACTGCTAGATGCAGTCAATGCTGCTCAATATCAAGATAACTATGTCAAAGAGCTTGAATGTGAATACAACGTTGATGGGATCACTCTTTGGTATGAAGTAATCATAACCACACTTGAAACTGATAATGACAAAGCTATTTTGTTGTACCAACACGACATTACACAACGGAAAAAAAATTCCACTCTTTTAGAAGAAGCCAAGGCTAAAGCCGAGCTGGCAAGCGATGCCAAATCTCGTTTTCTTGCAACAATGAGTCATGAAATCCGTACGCCCATGAATGGCGTTGTCGGCATGTTGGACCTGCTGCATCAAAGCCCACTTAGTCAGGAACAAAACCACCTGACATCAGTCGCAAAAAACTCCGCTTTAATGCTGCTTAGAATAATCAATGACATTCTAGACTTTTCTAAGATAGAAGCTGGCAAAATGGCCATAGACAAAGTGGCGTTTAATTGGCGTAACTTAGTCAAAGAAATTGCCGAGTTGCTCTCTCATCAGGTGAAAGAAAAAAACCTACAATTGTACTTTATGTTTGACCCAGAGCTTAGTTATTGGCAGTTAGGAGATCCCATAAGAATTAGACAGATCTTACTCAACCTGATTGGCAATGCGATTAAGTTCACGAAAACAACTTCCAGTAAAATTGGCGTTATCGAAATACAAGTAGGCCGCATAAGTGATAAGCAAAATCAGCTACAGATCAGCGTAAAAGACAACGGTAAAGGTATGACAGATGAGCAACAAACAAGGTTATTTCAGCCTTTCACACAAGCTGATAGCACTATTCATCAACAATTTGGCGGAACTGGGTTAGGATTGTCAATCACCCAAAAGCTCGTAGCAATGATGCAAGGACATATCAAATGCCAAAGCCAAGAAAACGTCGGCAGCACATTCTCTGTAGAGCTGCCTTACCAAAGCCATGAAGTCAATCAAGATGCATCGGAAATAGAAATTCGCTTTAACAACACAAAAGTTTACATATTAGGCGATGATGATGTGTTCGAGCAGGATCTGCGTGCCAATCTAATAGCCCATGGAGCGGAATGTCAAATAGACAGCTGGGTGAATGTAAACAACAGCAAAATCAACTCACTCGATGTCAACTACATCATAGTAACGTTAGAACGTTATCAGCAAATCGTCACCTCAGACTATCAATTTCAGCCTAAGCATGACAACACGGTATACATCATTCTTGTTGGCGATAACTTCACCATCCCACTACCAAAAGAAAGCTGTTTTGAACCTATCTTCTACAACCCTTACTATAGTTTTAAAATCATTGAGCAGCTCGCTGTTAGAGAAGGCATTATAAGCCCTGAAGTTAAACTTGAACCTGTCGCGACACTTAACCAGCTTGAACTACCCAGTATTGAGCAAGCACAATTTAACAATCAGCTGATCTTGATAATTGAAGACAATGCTTACAATCAAGAGGTGTTTAGGCGTCAGTTAAGCTTATTGGGATACCAATGCATGATAGCTGAACATGGAGCGATGGCATTGGAGTTTTTAGAGAGTTACTCATTCGCTCTGATCATTACAGACTGTCATATGCCAGTCATGGACGGCTATACATTTACCAGAGAGTTTCGTCAGCTAGAAAAACAAAACCAGCTAACCAAAGAAACCCCCATCATCGCAGCGACCGCAAACGCACTCAGTGGCGAGCGCAACAAATGTTTACAAGCTGGCATGAGCGACTACATCTCCAAGCCAATTGAGCTGACAAAGTTAAAGCAAATTATTCATAAGTGGATGTCCTGTGTAGCATCGAGCACAGAGCCTGAGCACATCATAAATCATCATGATGACACCCAACACAACAAGCTTATTGACTTTGGGCAGCTAAGCGAGTTTGTGGGTGACGATAAAAGCACACAGCACCAGTTTTTGGAAAGTTTCATGTCTGACTCATCAGCACTGATGAAGTCGCTCGCTGAACAACTGTCTGACATTAGCCAAGTTCAAAGTTTTGCACATCAGTTAAAATCCTCAGCCAAAGCAGTGGGCGCCGCTAAATTAGCCAAGAGTTATCACGAGCTGGAAGCCGCTGCCAAGGATAAAAGCCAAGATAGAATCGATAGCTTGTTCCCACAATGTATTTCCCTGTTTAATGCAGTATGTTCTGAAATAACATCTATACTAAATTCTAGTGATTAGCTCCTGTTCTGAAATTAGTTCTTAAGGTTGTTTAATGGATGCCACAAAGACATTCAAAATTGTTGCGATAGATGATAATAGCCTGATCCTCACACAACTACGATTGTTGCTAAGACACAATTTCTCCGTAGAGTTTTTTGGTTTTACTAATGGCCCTGACGCGCTAGATATGATCGCCAAACATCATGTTGATGTTATTTTTCTAGATCTCAACATGCCAGACATGGATGGTATCGAGGTGCTCAGATACTTGTCGGATCTCAACGTTAAGTCCGCCATTGTTTTGCTCAGTGGTGAAGACAATACCATTATAAAAATGGCTAAAAACCTCGCTCAATTACGCAAGTTAAACGTTATTACGGGGATCGACAAACCCATTACGCAAATACAGATAAAACAACTGATGTCATCGTTATTCGATGAAGGTACACCATCCAATACGGAGTTAAGTACGCATACTTTTGATTACGATGCTGTCAGTTTGGCACTCAACAACAAACAAATGTCTCTGTATATACAGCCTAAAATGTCATTACCCGAAGAAAATATCGTGGGAGGGGAGTTCTTAGTACGCTGGAACCACCCAGAGTTTGGTGTACTGACGCCCTATTACTTTATAGATATTGTCGAGCACTCGGATCTCGTACACGATTTTTCAATCTTAGTTGTCGATGAAGCCTTTGCTTTTATAGAAGAGCACTTTGCACAACTTAAGGGGCTAACATTTAACATCAACCTAAGTGTCAAGAACTTAGAAGATATCCACCTTCCAGAACGATTAGCAGAATTAGCCAGCAGCTACAACGTTCCACCACAAATGATCTCTTTTGAAGTAACTGAAAGCCTATTGATTGAAAACCTAGCGGAATCATTAGATGTGTTACTGCGACTCAGGCTTAAGGGGTTCTCACTGTCTATTGATGACTTTGGCACGGGCTACTCTTCGATAAAACAACTCAGCCAAATACCATTTTGTGAATTGAAGCTAGATAGATGCTTTATCCATGGTTGTGCGTTAGATAAAGATAAACAGGCGATCATTGAAGCAACCGTTGCACTTGCTCATAAGTTGCAATTAAAGATTGTTGCAGAGGGAATCGAAAACCCCAATGATCTAGGCTTTTTGAATCACTACAAAATTGATTATGGCCAAGGCTACTTATTTGCACTGCCTTTAAAAAAAGTCAGCTTTTTAAAAACGTTAGAGCAACAAAAACCTTACTCGGTACGCGAAAATTATAATTAACAACTATACTGAGCATATTAAATACTGCATAAAACAAGCTTAGTTAAAAAAGCGATGTTGAAAAAACAATAAGAGCTGACCCTTTTCTTATATTGCTAACTAGGAAGTGAAATTATGGCGCGTAAAGAAGTTGAGCACGTAGAGCGGCACCCCAAAGTTGTATTACTTTGCGATGATGTTGAAGAATTGGGGGGCGTTACTGAGGTTATTTCATCACAAATTACAGCATTTAGAACGCTCAGTAACTACGACAGTATGCAAGAAGTGCTGTTAGAAGCCGCTCCGCTTGTGATTATTATCGCCATGTCGAGTGTTAGTCGCAGTGTTGAACTATACAGTAAACTGGCCAAGCAAGGGGTGTTGGACTACCCCCATGAAAATATTCTGTTATGTGAAAACAAAGAATCAGGTGTTGGTTTTAGGTGCTGTATGAAAAGCATTTTCCGCGATTACTTTATATACAAGCCCATGTATGAAAACTATCGCTTGAGAATGATCTTACACAATGCTCTCATTCGCAGCAAAGAAGCCAGTGAAGTCACTAATATTAGCGAAGAACATTTTGGTCGAATTGATGATGAACTGAAGCAGCTCATCGATGATGCGGCCGAGTATCACAAAACCGCTGAGCAAACGCTCAAAGACGCCAGAGACAATCTAGACCAAACAGAAGGCATCAATGAAGTACAAACGGCGCTTATTCAGGAACTCAAAAAACAACATATTACCCCTTTGCTGGACAAACTTGAAACACAGCTCTCAGATAGTGTTGCTGAACTTACAAGCAGGCTGAAGAACAAACAAATATCTGTCGCAGAGCTGTCCGCCCTATTAACTGAACGTTCCATTCCCAATACCAGTCACCACGCATCACAACTCAAAGAAGCCAGAGTTGTTACCGCAGTCAAGCAACCAAGCTATGAAGAGAGTTACGAAGACCAATTGGAACCGAGCCCTGCGCCCGAGCCAGAAGTAGAAAGTAGACCTAAAACCTCAAAAATTATGGTGGTTGAAGACAACGAAATTTATCGCGAGATGATCAGTAAAATACTCCGCGATGAGGGACATAATGTGGAAAGTGTAAGTAGTGGTTTAACCGCAATAAAAATGCTTAGAAAACAAAAATATGACCTAATTTTTATGGATTTATTCATGCCAGAATTAGATGGCTATAATACCACCAAAAACATACGCAACATACCAAACTGTAAATCCATCCCAATTATTGCGTTAACGAGTAATAAAAATAAAGATCTGATTAGAAAGTGGGCAAGTTTAGGGCTTGCAGCCTACATAGCAAAACCTTCAACAAAGCAATCCATTTTGAAGGCTGTAGAAAAATGTAACGTACATTCGTAACACAACATAATGTTGGATTGGCAACCGCTATGAAACTAGAGATAACCAAAACCCCTGCGCTGCTCATCGGTGATGACCTAACCATACTGGACCTAAATGATGCCGCAATAATGCAACTCATGCTGAAAGTTGATGAGGTTAAAAATCAGCCCGTAGAGCAGTACTTTGGATTTTCAGAAGAACCGACACTGCCATTACTGCACTCGTGGGCCCACACTCGAATTACATTAACCTTAAAAAAGCTTCAAGCTGATGTTGTGGTTCTTCCTCAAGAGCAAAATCGGTTTCTCTTTTTAATTATCAATACCATCCCACTAGATGCCTACGAACAAGTAGCACCTGCTGAACAAGTGATTGGCAGCTGGATGTATAATGCCAATGAGCATACATTTCAGCTTTCGAATACCTGCGCAACATTACTGGCATTGACCGAAAAAACCGCAGTACCTTTAGATACGCTCGTTCAGTCTATCGACATGAGCGACCGAGAGTCTCTGTTAAATACCTTTAGCAAAGCAGACAAAGATAAAGAGCCTTTTCATCTTTCTTTAAAAACTGCACATACCCTAGACTCCACTCCCCTGCAACTGATTTGCCAAGGCACACAAGACGAAACCGACAAAGTGATCTTAAAAGGCTTGTTGAAAAGAGATATTTACTCGCAAGTAATCCATTGCAAACTTCATGAGCAAAATGAAAGCCGTAAACGGGCCCTTGAAGGAGGAAGAATTGGTACTTGGAGTGCCACTCAAGTGGGAACACAGTGGTTTGTGCGGTGGGATGAACAAACGTGTAAACTGTTACATGAACCTCTTGATCAAAATTATGGCGATCTCGATAAGTGGATCAGCTTCATTCATTCTAAAGACGCAGATGAGATAAAAAACGCGATTGAGCATTCTCTTAAAAGCCAAGAAAACTTTGAAAAAGAATATCGCTGTGTTTTAAATGATGGTAGTGCTTTGTATATTTACGCCAAAGGGGTGGTAAGTTATAACCAGCAAACTCAGACCAAGTGCCTCGATGGGGTAATCATCGACCATACATCCATCTACGAAGCCCGTATGAGATTGGAGGAGTCCAATCTACTATTAGAAGCCAAAGTAAAATCTCGTACCGAAGAGCTTAATCAAGCTGTTAAACATGCCGAAATGGCAAGCCAATCTAAGTCAGAGTTTTTATCTATGATGAGCCATGAACTGCGTACTCCCATGAACGCTATCATTGGTGCGCTTGACTTGTTAACCCATCAGGATAATAGCTTCGAGGAACAAGAGCTACTCGACACCGCAGCCATTGCTGCCAACAATCTCGTTTCGATTCTCAATGACATTTTAGATATCAACAAAATCGAAGCTGGCAAGCTTGAATTAGATTGCTATGACTTTGATGTCTCAGACATGCTCAACAACATTGTTGTAATATTTGGCCCCATCGCACAACAAAAAGGTGTAGAGCTCAGCTTGTTCGAATCAGTTGACATCCCTTTGCAACTTAATGGTGATGAAAACCGCATTCGACAGGTACTATTTAATCTGGTGAGCAATGCAATTAAGTTCTGTGGTAATAGCACAGATCAACCTGGGCATGTAATAATTGATGTTACCTGTGCACAGGTAAACCGTCTTGTCAACAAGCTCACACTCTCTGTGAAAGATGATGGTATTGGCATTGACGATGACACCTTGAAGCGACTTTTTACTCCTTTTACTCAAGCAGACAAAAGTACCACTAGACGTTTTGGTGGCACTGGCCTTGGTCTAGCTATCTGCGGCAGATTAATAGAGCTGATGGGTGGTGAGATCATCGTAAAAAGTGAGCTAGGTAAGGGTAGCGAGTTTATCGTTAGCATTCCAATTTGGAACTTTAAGCCGAGAAACCATGAAGCCATCTTCTCTTGCGCCAACCTATATCATCATATTAAAAATGAAAGCAAAGTGGAGTATTTAACCCAAAAACTGCAAATGTACATCGAAGACATTCAACAGAATCCACTTGAGCAGACAACAAACACCAACGGCAACGATGATGAGCTAAGTATCGTGGTCATTACAGACAGAGATGACATTCATGCCATAGACACGAATTCTTTGCCCCCAGCTGGCAGGTTGCTCATCCTTTATACCCTAAACATGTTTGAGCAATTAAAGGGGCGGTTTAGTGATGTTTTAATGCTTGATTTAAACACCTTAACGTTTTTTACGCTACATAAGTACTTACTAAGATTGCAAAATATAGATAGCAAAACGTGCCAACAACTCAACGAAGATGATTTTGAAATCGATTTAGGCCTAGAGCCAGGCCTTGATTCAAAAAGTAGTATTCAACCAGAGTCACCCGCAAAACCAGATATGCTACCAATCCTCATAGTTGAAGATAATGAGTTTAATCAAAAGCTTATGGTTAAGCAGTTATCTCGTTTAGGTTATCAATGTGAGCTGGCTTCTGATGGGATGCAGGGCCTGAAAATGTGGCAAAAAGGCAATTATGCGCTTGTTCTAACGGATTGCCACATGCCTAGAATGGACGGGTTTGAGTTGACCAGACAGATACGAGCTGGCGAAAATCAAAATGTCCAAGACCCAATTCCAATTATTGCCGTCACTGGCGCCGCGATGAAAGGCGATCAAGACTTTTGCTTATCTGTTGGCATGTCTGATTTTATCAGCAAACCTGTCACACTTGAAAAATTTAAAAATACAATTGAGAAATGGTATGGACGTTAGTAACTTAGATAATTTGCAAGTGCTTAATGAACAAGTAATGTTGGAGCTTTTAGGCGATGATACAACCGAAATTAACAGTTTTCGTCAACAGTTTTTACAACAAGCCAAAAGTAGCTTGCAAAAAATTGCAGCTTTATATCGTGAACAACAATTCAAGCAGATAAAAGATGAAGCCCATTATTTAAAAACCTCAGCCAAGGCCATCGGAGCTGAGCGATGTGCCTATTATTTACAACAAATTGAAGATGCTTCATTGGCGCTGGACAAAGTGCAATGCAAGCAACACATTCAAACACTAAGCGAAGAAATTAAAGGTGTTTTCAGGGCCTGTTCCAGCCAAACTTGAGTAATTTATACATGTCGTAACATATTACTTCCCTACCCTAGCTACCAAGTCAAAGTTCGCAAACATTATCAATCGCCCCTAGGTTACAGTGTTCCCAGTTGCCCCATAAACGAACAACGTTTTTGGTAGTATACTGCCCTTAACATTTATCAATGAGTATGGCCAAAGGATCTAAATATGACGCTCAAAAACACGACGAAACACATCTACAGACAAAGACTGCTGAAAGTGATCGACTATGTGTATGAGCACCTAAATGCAGATCTGGATGTCAATACACTTGCTGATCTGGCAAATATGTCAGCCTACCACTTTCACAGAATTTACCGTGAGTTTACCGGCGAGACAATCAATACCACGGTCAGAAGAATGCGTTTGTTTAAGGCGGCAGCATTGTTACTGCACAGTCAATTAAGTCAAGCTGATATTGCTAAACAGGTGAGCTATGCCAGTGTAGAAGCGTTTAATCGCGCGTTTACTAAGCATTATGGTGAAACACCTAATCACTATAGAAAGCACCGAACTTGCCAGCAGCTTGAACATGCTGTGTTTTACCCCTCGCATATAAAGGAGTACACAACCATGTATACCGTTAAACAAATTGAAAACGAAGCCTTAACACTTATCGCTTTGCCTCACCAAGGCGACTACATGCAAATCGGACAAGCATTTGAAAAACTGTTTATGTTGGCAGGAAGCGCGGGGCTGGTGAACGAACACACCCGCTCATTTGGTATTTACTATGATGACCCAAAATCAGTCGCTAAAGAGGACTTGCGCGCTATGGCATGTTTAAGCGTCAATAGTAAAGACATCCCACTGCCTGACCCAGATATCCAGTTCATTGAACTACCAAAGGGTAAAACTGTCAGCTTGCTGTTCAAAGGTGACTATACCGAGTTAGATAAGCCATATGACTGGTTATTTGGACATTGGTTGCCAAACAATCAGGTCGAGCTTGCTGACTTTCCACCATTTGAGGAGTATTTAAATGATGTCAAAGAGACCCCACCATCTGAACTACTCACTCGCATCAACTGCTTAATCAAGTAGTCTAGTAACGACAGCTGCACCTTAAATGCAGTTGTCGTATTAACTGACTAGTTGCCAGCGCTCTACTAACACGCTTTTTGGCGCGTTTATTACGCCTGCTTAGCCATAGATAGCCACCAGTCAGAGCGAGAATAACCGGCATAAACCCAGCAATACTGTAAATAATCTTACTGAATAAACCAGCGAAATTACCAAAGTGCAGACGACGGAATGTATCCACTAGCACCACAATGAAACCTTGCTGACGAATGTCGAAACTGCTTTGATGTTCACCCGTTGCGGCATCGAAGGTCAACATACTACCGTAGTTACTAAGCAGTGGGTTGTTTGTAAAGCTTAACGGACAGCCACTTTAAAAAGACATTAAAAAGAACCTTCAAAAAGCTCTCAATGACAAAACATCTGACCTTGTTGCTAGATGCTCCCAAAATCATGACTGATATGGGTAAAGCTTAACGTAAAGCTTAACGGACAGCCACTTTAAGAAAAGCTTAACGGACAGCCACTTTAAAAAGACATTAAAAAGAACCTTCAAAAAGCTCTCAATGACAAAACATCTGACCTTGTTGCTAGATGCTCCCAAAATCATGACTGATATGGGTAAGTGATTGCTGAAATTACCCGCTTTTTAATCTATTTCTCCCTCTTTAAACGCACGTATCCCTGCCATTTTAATAGCATAAAAGTAAATGAATGAAATAAGCTTTTTATTAGCTTAGTAACGTTGTGCAATTTGAGATGCTGTGTCTTCGCTTATGTTGTTGTCGCTCGCAATACAAGTCCAGCGCATACTCTTTGCCTACCGCACCATGAAACACCTTTTCAAACTGAGTAGTGAGTTTTAACCAGTTGTCTGTCTTGATATTCAACCGCTCAAGAATCGGTGCTTGGTATTGCTCTATGTAGCCCCGTTTGTCTGTACGAATACACTTTCCTGTCAGTTCAACGAGTTCAAGGTAACTTTTAAGTTCAAAAGGTAGACCTTTGGGCATATGTTTTCTGGGGCTACCTGCAAAGCGTGCAAGTTGTTTTGGGTGTTTACCCTCTTTGGCTTGTGCACTGCGTATTTGAATACTGGTGTGGGCTGACTCGTCTGGTGTCTTTGCCATTTTGGCTCTGATTGGGTTTAAATCAACATACGCCATACAGGTCATCAATGCGGCCTCATCCAGTAACGCTTGGCTTTTAAAGCGCCCTTCCCAGAATCTGCCAGTACAACCATCTTCTTTATTTGCTTCACGTGCGATACCTTCGTTCAACACCCGCATAAACCAGCTAATGCTTGACAGTCGGCGTCGGTATTCTTTTATCTCTTTGTCTAAAAAGAGTCTTTGACCTTCGTCTAGACGCTCATAGTGCAGATACTTATGACCCAGAATCGAGCCTTTAAACAACTTGTGCCAACGTATGAGTACAGCTCTGTCACTGAGTCTTTGGGCTTTTTTATCATCCACATACAGCACCACATGGGTATGATTGCTCATCACCGCAAACGCACATATATCAATGCAAAAGACCTGAGCTAAAAACAACAACCGTTCTTCTACCCACCCTCTGCGATGCTCATACGACTTACCCGTCAATTTATCTTCACCGCACAAAAATGCACTGCGAACACAACGTGAAACACAGTGATAATACTTAGTATCTGACAAACTGATTTGCCGCTTCCTTGCTAATCCCATCGTTCACTCCTTGAACTTTGAATTGATTTAATTGTGAAGAACTAAAAGCATAGACAAACCACCCCAACATGCAAATTGAGGTGGATGTCCATTCATTTCCTCCATTCATTTCCTCCATTCATTTCCACCATGCAAAAGGCTGTTTACACAGCTGATCAACGCATAGCGTCACGTTTTGTGCATTTTATAGCTGACAAGTGACAGGATATTGGTCAATATAGTTCGGGCATTCATGGCGTTTTCTGTTTTGATGTTTTTGGCGAAAGTTCTGATCACCAAATGCCATGAATGTTCCCTAACCATATGAATTTATATTGTTTATTTGTTGGGATGCCTCAGACTCTGACACCATTGATTCCACTGACCCCATTGATTCCAGTCACTTAGAAGTTTACCCGTAGAGCTGTAATAGCTTGTAATGGCACTTTGCATTAGGGGAGGTTAAAGTTTTACAGACTATTTATCGCCTACATTAAGGAGAGCTTTCATGGGCAAGGCTAATACAATCAAGCAAGAAGCACAGAAAAACCGTGAATTCAACGAGTTTCTCAATGAACAGCAAAAACATATGGAAAGGCTTACAACAGACCTACAAGAGCTGGTTATTGCAAAGCAAAACGAGTTTTATCAAAACAATGATTGGGACAACAATTCAGTAATGGCATATCGTTTTAACGACTGGCAAACAACTTCAACATGGAGCCTAGACAATGTCATTGCGATTGTGAAAAAAATAGGAGATGCAATTTCTGGTGTTGCTGGTACTGACCTACCAACCGGTAACGAAACCGTACCAGATGAGGCCACAAAAAAAGCATTGCTAGAAGAACAACCAGCAATTAAAGGTAGAATCGGCAACATCGAACAAACTGTTGTTTCGTTGATAGGTGGTATGATGCAGTCGTTTAAAGAGGTTAACTCAGTACAATCTCAGCGTATCATACGCAATCAACCGTTGGGTTTTGGGTTACATTTGTTCTTTGGTATGGAAGTGTCAGTGTACTCAAGAAAAGAGTTTTTCAAAAATGACTTTATTCAACAATACGGTATGTTCTTCACTGTTGGCTTTTCTGCAGATGAAGCAGTACAAGAAAGTAAGATTGAAATCGCTTATACTTTGGGTTTGCAAATTGAGTCTAACAATCGACTCAAATTTCATAATTCAGAAATGCACGAAAAAAACAATGAAATAGCAATTCAAGAAACAAACCTTGAAATGTTTAAAGCGGCAAATGAATTCTACAGATTAACGAACAAAGTGTTTGATGACAGTAATGCTGAATTGCTCAAACAACAAAAAGAACTGTTAGATTTGCATGCTGCAGAGAGAATTGAAAGCATGATGCTAGAACTTAAAGATTCTGACAAAACACTTAGAGCTGCAATGGCTAAAGCCAAAGAGGCTATTTTCGTTTGAATTAGTTAAGATATATCAATTTGAATGATTGATAATTACTCCTTTTGATAAGCATGTCGGATCTTTGTTCTAGACACCTAAGGAGTAACTCTAACGAGATGGAATTAGAACTATGGACTTCCCAGCGAGAACTAAAGACACCAGAACTAAGAACACCCACCCCAACATGCATATTGGAATGGGTGTCCATAATTAAGTAATGATTAACTAATTGGCCGCAGCCCTAGCATTACAACTGTATAAATAAAAGCAGTTTTATAACAAAGTCTCGACAGCTTCAGGCATCACAGTGAACGGCTTTAGCCCAGTGGGCAATTCATGTAAACGGCCCATAAACCAAATGAAGACCTCGCTTTGACCGCTCAGTTCACATTCACCATCACAAATACACCGCAGCAGCGCCTGCACATCCCGTTCGGTGAATGCAGCAACAGCATCCGCGCTGCGGCAATGGATATGGCACATCGGCAAGCACATCGCGTCCTGCTTGCCTGTTATCACGGTATTCTGAGACACACAAAAAGCATGACTACCGCTTGGTGTGCTCACCGTCAGCTGTAGTTCAGGTGCCTTTGCAGAGCGTGCCTTTACCCACTTTTCTATATACGTAGCAAAGCTGCTCCACCCATTGTCAGATACACAGGCACTGTGTAAATCTCTTGCTTTGTCGGTGGGAAAACAGGCTAACTCTGCTTCTACCTCCTGTACTGATTCTTTTAATGCCACCAGCGTTGTATCCACATCTTCCTTTGTATGGGCTGCTGAACAGATAAAACGTAATCTGCCACGGCCATTTTCTACGATCGGATAAGTCACGGCGGAGGCCTGAACGCCTTTTTCATACAAACGCTGCACAATCGCATACAGTTTATCTTTATCACCAAAATGGGGCGTGACTATCGGCCCGTCACCGCTGCCCAGCTCAAAGCCCGCTTCACTGAATTGCGCCCGCATATATCGAGCCGTGTCCCAAAGCCGCTCACGCAGTGACTCATCCTGACTGAGACGTTGCAGCGCGGCCAGCGCTGCGGCGATGTCTGCGGGGCTCACAGAAGCCTGAAAAATATAGGCTCTGGCTGAAGCTTTAAGCAAAGCAACGTACTCAGTGCTCGCGGCAACAACGCCGCCTAGACTGCCGAGTGATTTGCTCAGTGTGGTCATAATAAAGTCAACCTCGTCGCTTACCCCCTGTTCAGCGCAGATCCCAGCCCCGTGCTCACCATAAAACCCGAAAGAGTGTGCTTCATCAACCAGAACCAGTGCCTGATAACGCTTAGCGGTACGAACAATTTCTGCCACAGGCGCCGCGCCTTCACCCATGCTGTAAACCCCCTCGATAATGACCAACACAGTTCGATAGGGGGAACTTTCGCTCTCAAGCACAGTAGTGAGATCATCGACATCGTTGTGCTTAAAGGTGCGTACTTTGGCACCACATAAGCGGGCACCATCAACAATCGAGGCATGGCACAGCTGATCGATCACCACCACATCGTTGTCACCCAGTAACCCCGCAACCGCACCGACGTTGGCGGTATAGCCGGTGGGGAACAAGCAAGCTGCGGGCTTGCCCACCACCGTGGCAAATTGTTGTTCAAACGCCAGATGCAGATCGGTTAACCCGGATGCGGCTGCAGAGGTGCCCATGCCAGTGCCAAACTCAGAGACGGCTTCACGCGCAGCTGCAACCACAGCGGGATCTCGGTTCAAGCCTAGATACAAGTTGGTGGTCCAAATAATCGCCTCTTTCGCGTCATTGTGATAAGCATCTGCCACCGTGCCGCGCGTGCCACTGCCGTCGCGCAGGACTTTGCTGTAGGGATTGGCTCGACGCTTGCTAACCATCTGAGTGGCAGAGCACACCAGCTTACTTTTATCTGCGGCCGACCAGCTTGGGGCTTTGGCCAGCGCAAAGGTCGGATGGCTGGCGCGCAACTGGTTTTGCAACTCTCCTAGAGTATCGCGTAACGGCTCAACAGACACTGGGGATGACGTACTCCCACACAACCCCTGCAGATACGCCGCCAGACGTTGGGGCGTATTAAACTGATAAATTATCTGCACGGAGCAGTTCAATTCAAGCACCTTACTCAGGCGGTTACTCAGCTCCAACGTAGTTAATGAATCCAGTCCCGCCTGCTCAAAGGTTTGCACATTCGCAGCCTCTGTTACGTGACCCAACAAGTTACTCAGTTCATCACAGATAAGTTCAACAAGTGCTGGCTCCGAGCCTGATACCTTACTAGCTCTAAGTTGTTGCGGCCGTGTAGGTGCACAGGGAAGGCTATTGCGATCTAGCTTGCCGTTAGGTAGATAAGGCAATGCATCAAGAAAACATACACTGTGAGGGACCATATGATTTGGCAAATAACGGGCCACGAAGGATAGAATCACATCTGGGCTCAAGGTTTCTTCTTGCTGGCAAACAACACAGGCTTGTAATCTGGCCTGCGCGGAAGTGCCCTGCAACACGTTCACAGCTGCCGCCACAACACCCGGTATTTTACTCAGCACTGCTTCAATTTCTTCTAGCTCAATACGAAAGCCACGGATTTTTACCTGTTGATCAACACGGGAGATAAAACACAATTCACCCTTATCGCTCCACCGACATAGGTCGCCGGTTTTATATAAGCGCGACTGCGCAATACCACTAATAGGTGTAGGCATCACAAAACGCGCATCTGTACGGGGTGTATCAAACAAATAACCCGCAGCTAGCTTGTCTCCTGCAAGATACAGCTCACCCACTTCGCCTGCTGATACCGGCTGTAAGGCTTCATCAAGCAGGTAAGCGCAAGTATTCGCAACAGGTCGACCAATAGTGATTTCCTCCGTATCAGCACCCACCTCCACAGCCGTCGAAAACACCGTGTCTTCGGTCGGACCATAGACATTGACTACGCGCAGGTCCTCCTGCTGGCTAAATACTTGTTTTACCAGTGCAAGACTGAGCACTTCACCACCGAAGACCAGACAACGCAGCGTTTTTGGTAAGGTATAGCCACTGAGCAATGCCCGCATGGCCGAGGGCACAGCGACGCAAGTCCGAACACGTGCTAGGTGCGGTAGATCAGGTAATGCCAGAATATTTTTTGCTAGAAGCACCGTACCACCGAGTAATAAAGTACCGATGATCTCCATCACTGATGGGTCAAAACACACCGAAGTGGCAGCCAGCACCCCGCTCAGCTCTTCTTCACAGAGCAGCGCGTCCATGGTAGTGCACATGGCAAGCACATTAGCGTGTGTTATTGCTACACCTTTAGGCTCGCCGCTCGAGCCTGAGGTGTAAATTACATAGGCCAGTGCTTGTGGATCACATGCAGGGTCTGCCAGAGACTGTGGCTCATCGAGCACGTCAGCCAGCAAAATGTGTGTACTCACTCTTTGACATAACTCGGCCGACGCACTGCCATCAACAATAACCGCAGCGGCTTTGCTGTGCGCCAGCATATAGTCAATCCGAGCACGCGGATAAGCCGGATCTAGCGGCACATAAGTGCAACCTGCTCTGAGCACACCCAGCAAAGTTGCCACCAGCTCCCAGCTGCGTTCCATACACACACCTACAATTGCACCAGGCTCAATGCTACTCTTTGCCAGTGTAGCGGCTATCGCCTCTGCACGGCGCAATAATGACTGATAGCTGATTTCCTGTGTACCATCAATCAGAGCGGTTTTGTTGGGGTGGCGCTGTGCCTGGGCGGTAAATACCATTGCCACGGATGCCATATCCTGTGCTTGATGATGCTGTTTTTGAGGCTCTAAGTGAGAGGGAGTTCGCTTGTTCATACCAATTTCCTTTGTTGTTTTTATTAGCCCTGCTGATGCCATTTAGGGCTCCTAATGTATCTCGCCTAACCTGTACAGGTAGCGCAGATAAAAATGATGACTGGCAGAGTGCTCACCATCATTCACATATTGTCAACAAATAGGTTACATTGATGGGTGCAAAGAAGCTAGTCGGACTGTATGTCAGATCAGATGAAGTACTAGGGAGATAAGTAATAAATAACAGCGGTTAGTGTCACTGTCTGCTCGTTTTTAGGCTTGTTGACCCAATCATTCATTCCTTGAACTTGGAGTTTGAAATGAATTTGAAGAAATTAAAGCTTAGACCAACCACCCCTGCGTTCAAATTGGGGTGGGTGTCCACTTAATTCCTTAATTCATTTGTTCTAACAACCAATCATTAACCTGCACATCTAGTACCAAATGTACTCGGTCACTGTGTCCTGCGTTTAGCACTGAGTGTGGGTCACTGAGTCGAAGATACCAACATTCTCCTGGGTTAAGCACAACACGTTGTTTGTTTAGACGAAAATCAACTTTCTCATTAGTCACTATTGGAATATGCAAGCGTGCGAGGCCATTTTCCACAGCCAAGTCGTGATCGGTGTGTTCCTTGATGTATGAGCCCGCAGTCAATTTCATCAAACGCGCCGCCATCAGCGGACACCGAAATGCATCAAGTACAGACTGAAAGTAGTCACATGCGGCGATAAATGGCGTGTTTGAAAAGTGCGTACAGGCAGGGTCTGAATAAATCATCATCACAGGATGGGTTGCTGATGCAGGGCCTCTCAGCGGGATCACGCTCCACTCCCCCATGTAGTTTTGCGTTACAAAGTGAGCGATCCACGCTTCTTGTTGTAACTGGTGTAAGTCATTTTGCAATCGCTGTGGGTCAAAGTGTAGTTTTAGCTTAACGCGATCTAGCATGTGCCAATCCTCTTTATATAAGCTGCATTCAATGCACGACTGATGAGCAAACAATGTACATAAACCTAGCTGCGATGACCAGTAAATACGCTGTGGCTTATCAGTCCTGTAGTGGCACAATAAATTTGGCCACCTGATTAGAGGTGATAGAATCACCATAACTGATTAGGTGCAAATATGACAAAAAGAACTCGTCCAACTTATTCTCCTGAATTTAGACTCGAAGTCGCTCAACAAGTCGTCGATGAACAACGCTCTGTTAGAGACGTTGCCGAGGCGATGGGATTAGGTAAATCCACTGTCGATAAGTGGGCACGCCAGCTAAAAGAAGAGCGTAACGGTAACCTCACTAGTGCGACTCCCCTGACCCCTGACCAACTTAAAATCCGCGAACTTGAGCGTAAACTCAAACGCCTAGAAGAGGACAATGAGATCCTAAAAAAGGCTTCAGCTCTCTTGATGCAGGACTCCATCAAAGGTTTGCGCTGATCCGCTCCCTTCAAGAGAGCTGGCCTGTGAAGCGTTTGTGTGCTGTATTTAAAGTACAGCGCAGTAGTTACCGATATTGGCGCGAAACACCACATACTATAGCGCCCGAGCGGCTACGTTTAATTGCCGAAATGAAACGTTGGTTTGGGCTAAGTCATGGCTCCGCAGGCCAACGAACCTTGGTTCAACTGCTCGCAAAGTCAGGCTTCAAAGCGAGCCGCTGGTTGGTGAGTAAGCTGATGAAACAAGAGGGATTGGTTAGTCGTCAAATGCCAACGCATAAGTATTCCAAGGCAGAAAAAGAGCACTTAAGCATACCTAATTTATTGAAAAGAGCATTTAGCACACAAGCACCAGATCAAGTTTGGTGTGGTGATGTTACCTATGTCTGGTGCGGTTCTCGTTGGCTATACCTGGCTGTTGTAATTGACCTTTACGCTCGCAAAGTTGTAGGTTGGGCAACATCAGCTCGACCGGACAGTGACCTAACGAAAAAAGCTTTAAGAATGGCTTATGAAAGCCGAGGTAACCCAAAGCGA
>NZ_MKJU01000006.1 GCF_001854605.1 Pseudoalteromonas amylolytica
GATGATAGTGTGGCAGCTGCCATGTGAAAGTAGAACATCGCCAGGTCCTAATTATAGAAAGCCCGATTCGAAAGAGTCGGGCTTTTTGCTTTTTGGGGTTTTAAAAGATAGTCCCTTAGCAGCGGTTAAAGCAGCTCATTTCACCTTGCGCAAAAGCTACGGACTTCGTCCGTAATTTTGCACTGTAGCGTCGATGATAGTGTGGCAGCTGCCATGTGAAAGTAGAACATCGCCAGGTCCTATTTAAGTAAAAAGCCCATCCATTGTGATGGGCTTTTTGCGTTTTTGGGTCTGTAGGTCGTGATAAGCGTAGCGCCATCCGACGTTTAGAGAGTCCCTCGGCATTCTATAACCCTCAGCATTCCATAAAACCGCTCACTTCACCTTGCGCAAAAAGAGCGTTTCGCTTCGCTCATATCGCTAACCTTTTGCACCCTAGCTTCGCGCTCTGTCATTCAACACTTGCACTTTGGTCACGCATTCGTTTGTGATTTTGCGCCTTAGCATCTTAATAAGCTAATATGCTTAATTCAAATATATAGTGGGGAATGATATGACCGAATTGATCCATTGGTTTGATTTACTTGGAGTTATGGTATTTGCTATATCGGGCACGCTCATAGCGCATAGTAAGCATATGGATGGTTTTGGCGTTGTGGTGTTAGCGACCGTCACTGGCATAGGTGGAGGCACGTTGCGCGATATTATCTTAGATGTTCCTGTTTTTTGGCTGCATGATACAAGCTATTTTATTGCGATATTTGGTGCTATTTTTATCAGTATTCTATTCTTAAACAGGCAAAAGCAGATACCAAAACAAATGCTCCAAGTTGCGGATGCGTTTGGCCTAGCCTTTTTTGCTGTAATGGGCGTACAGAAGGCATTGAATATTGGGATGCCTGATACCACCGCTATTATTATGGGAGTACTGACAGGATGTTTTGGAGGGGTAATACGGGATGTATTGGCACGAGAAATCCCCTTACTACTAAAAGGGGAGTTGTATGCGATCACGTGTATTGTAGGTGGGGTTATTTACACCCAGTTGATAAACTTTTCAATGCCACTGGAGATAGCCATGCTGAGTGCGATGAGTGCAACCTTATTGCTTAGGCTATTAGCTATGCGTTACAACATAGTACTACATATATTTAAGTATCCAGACTAACTAAAACCAAGGACAGGGATATGTCACTTGCAAAAATTTATACCAGGGCTCAGGTAGGAGTCAGTGCACCTCAAGTGTGTGTTGAAGTACATTTAAGTAATGGCTTACCTGCATTTCATATTGTTGGCTTGCCAGAAACCTCGGTTAAAGAAGCGAAAGAAAGAGTCCGCTCAGCGATAACCAACTCTAAATTTTTATTTCCAGAACAAAGAATCACCGTCAACTTAGCGCCGGCAGATCTCCCTAAAGAAGGGGGACGTTATGATTTAGCCATCGCTGTGGGCATTCTTGCAGCTTCCGGCCAGGTAGCTGTTCAGCAGTTAGCAGATTTTGAGTTTTATGGAGAGTTGGCATTGAGTGGAGAGGTGCTAGCGGTGAGTGCTATTCTACCGAGTGTATTGGCTGCTGCGAAAGCTAATCGTTGCTGTTATTTGCCGCTTCAGAATGATCCATTAGCAAGTTTAGCATCGCATGCTCAGAGGAAAGCGGTGACGTCTCTAGAATCCGTATGGCTTGATATGCAAGGCCAACAGAGTTTACCGATAAACATTATTCACCCACATGATGAAAACAGGTCAATTGACGATGTGGATATGAGTGATGTAAAGGGGCAGGAAGGCGCTAAACGTGTGTTGGAGATAGCAGCCGCTGGAGGGCATAATGTGTTATTTCTGGGCCCGCCAGGTACTGGCAAGTCGATGCTTGCGCAACGAATGCCAACGATAATGCCCACCTTACCTCCAAAAGAAGCTTTGGAAACGGCTTCGGTGTACTCTTTAACAGGACAGCATATTGATGCTCAAAGCTGGCGGAAACGGCCTTTTAGAAACCCTCATCATACTTGCTCGGCGGTTGCATTAGTGGGGGGCTCATCAAAACCTGACAATTACATCGCTATAGAGTAATAATTTAAGATATCGCTTAAATTTTACATAGCTAGAAGATAATATCTACAACGATACACTGTTTTAGCTTGGAATCTACATCTTTAATGAGTGATGGTTATTTTATGCCTGTACGTGCTATACCAAAAAATTATCGCAGTCTAACAGGGTTGGCAAACTCTCAAAAAGCCAAAGGTGCATTCTTTGAATCGTCACTTGAACGTGATTTTTTAACCATGATTGAGTTTGACAGTGGTGTGGAGAGTTATGATGTTCAACCTGTATGTATTTCTTGGCTAGATGCTAATGGGCGAGAAAGACAATACACACCTGATGTATTAGTCAATTATAGGCCTAAGCATTCAGGCTTCCCGAATAGTGACATTATACTGTGCGAAATTAAATATCGTAGTGATATTCAAAAGAACTGGGAAGAGCTCAAGCCCAAATTCAAAGCCGCTATTCGGTACGCGAAGGAACAGGGTTGGCATTTTAAACTATTTACTGAGCATGAAATACGAACCGTCTATATGGAAAATGCCCGTTTTTTGCAGCCTTACTTACGTGAAAAGCTTGATGAATCTCACGAGCATCTAATTCTTAATGCATTACTCGCTATGAGGGAGTGTACAGTCGAGCAACTGATCAAATCACTTTTTCACGACAAATGGGCTCAAGCAGAATTGCTTCCTTCTGTTTGGTGGTTAATTGCAGCTAAAAGGATATCGCTAGACTTGAACCTACCCATCACCATGTCATCACGAATTTGGTTGGAGAGATAGCAATGCCAAGAAAAAAGCGGAAGGAATTCACATTACAACAAGGCAGTTCAGCCTATCGCAATGGCACACATTACATCATTTTGCAGATAATCAATTTGGATTATGTCTTAGCTGAATGCTTCACTACAAAGAAAATTGAAAAACTAAGAATATCAGAGTTATCTTTATCACTTCCCTCTCCAGAAGAGCAACGTTTGAGCGTCATTGATGCAATTGAAGATGATGATTGGAACATAGCTCAGCAAAGATTGGAAATAATCCAGCCGTTGGTTCATAAACACGGCAGAACGGTTGACGATGTGAAGGTGGTTGCTACAGAGCATGGCCTTCATTTTAATACTGTTTATAAATGGTTAAGGCTCTACGAGGCAGATCCCTCGGTGATGATATTGGCACCAAAATCTAGAAGTGACTCAGGCTCGACTAAGCTCTCTAGTGAGGTTGAAAAAATCATAGATGAGTGTGTTGAAAATGAATATCTAAATAAGCAAAGAAAGTCTGTTGCAGCTGTACACCGTTTGGTTCAATTGGAATGCAGAAAAGAAGGACTGAAAGCGCCACACGTCAATACAGTTAGGAATCGGATCAAAAGTTTATCTGATGACTTAAAAATACGTAAACGTTTCAGTAAAGATCAAATCCATGATGCTTTACACATGAATCAAGGTGAATTTCCACACGCTGATTATCCCTATGCGGTGATTCAAATAGACCATACACCGTTAGATATCATTATGGTTGATGATGTATACAGACTCCCCCTTGAGCGTCCCTGGATAACAATGGCCATTGATGTCTATAGCCGAATGGTCGTTGGCTTTTATATTTCTTTTGAGAAACCTAGTGCATTGTCGGTTGGTATGTGTCTCGCTAATGTCATTTTACCAAAGGAGAAGTTTTTAGCTGAGTATGACATTGATGCTTCTTGGCCATGCTGGGGCATCCCGAGAACAGTTCATGCAGATAACGCGAAAGAGTTTCGTGGCAATATGCTTCAAAAGGCATGCCAAGAGTACTCCTTTACAATAGAGTGGCGTCCAGTTTCTAGGCCTCATTTTGGGGGGCATATCGAACGTTTACTTGGCACTTTTGCTAAAGAAATACATACATTACCGGGAACGACATTCTCAAATATTCAGCAGCGAAGAGGCTACGATTCTGACAAGCAATCAGCGTTAACTTTAAAGGAGTTTGAGCATTGGTTGACAGTTCTAATTACTAAATCCTATCACCATAAGTTCCACTCGGGCATTAACACTACGCCATATCAAAGGTTTGAAGAAGGGATTTTAGGCACCCAAAATACGAAAGGTGTTGGGATGCCAAGGAAAGTGGAGGATGAGGAAACACTCAAAATCAACCTTCTCCCCTACGTCGAGAGGACTGTGCAGGATTATGGAATTCGAATTGATGATATCTGCTACTACAGTGATGTATTGAGAGTTTGGGTTAATGCGACTGTGGAAGGTCGCAGTAAGTTGAAGAAAAAATTTATATGCCGTCGAGACCCTCGAGACATTAGCACAATATGGTTCTTTGACCCGCAGCTAAAGTGTTACTTCCCTATTCCATATAGAAATACGGCTCATCCATCTATGACGATATGGGAGCTTAGGAAAGTGCAGAAGAAGCTTAAAGATGATGGCGTCATGCATGTCAATGAAGATTCAATATTTAGTGCACTAGAGACCATGAGGGAGATAGAGCAGGAAGCCGTTATCAAAACCAAAAAAAGTCGAAAGGCAGTGCAACGTAGGAAGCATGCTGAGAAAAATGCGGTGTCATCACCTGAACCTTTGGAGATGATGCCTAATGCGCAGTTTGTAGATGAGGATGGCGACGATATCCAGCCTTTAGAAGTGGTGCCAAATGTACAGTTCGCAGATGAGGATGATGACGACGATATTCAGCCTTTTGATGAGATGTTAGAGGTGCGCCGTGATTGAGCATACATCCAATAATTCTTACCCACATTTAAATGAAGAAGTACAGCGGCAGCTCACCAAAAGTAACGCAGAACGCATTGAATATATCTTATCGTCAAGGTGGATTGGTTATTCCAAAGCCAAAGATATATTAAGCAAGCTTGAAGATTTGCTGCTCTATCCTAAAAAACACCGTATGCCATGTATGTTGCTTGTGGGTGATAGCAATAGCGGTAAGACGATGATAGCTGAGCGATTTATTGATTTACACCCTGCGTATGAGCGTGAAGATAATGAAGGTATTGTTATACCCGCATTGTTCATTCAGTCGCCACCTACACCAAGCGAATCTAGACTGTATAGCAATATCTTATCCAAGTTATTTGCGCCTTTTAGACCATCAGATTCTGCCGAGAAAAAGTATCATCAAGTGAAAACAATCATGGCAGCTTGCAATGTGAAAATGCTTATCATCGATGAAATACATTCTTTATTAGCAGGTCCTTTGGATAAACAGCGAGTCTTTCTTAGCGTAATCCGTAACTTAAGTAATGAATTAAAAATACCCATTGTTGGGCTAGGGACCAGAGATGCTTTAAGAGCGATAAAAACAGATCCTCAATTGGATAATCGCTTTAAACCTTCTCTGTTACCAAGGTGGGAGTTTGATACTGATTTTCGCCGCTTATTAGCAAGTTTTGAGTTGATGTTACCTTTAGCTAAAGCATCACATCTAAAGCGCAAAGATATAGCCCAGAAAATTCATTTTATGAGTGAGGGCCTTCTTGGTGAAGTGTCGGACATACTCACTCAGGCTGCCATATTAGCAATAAGAAATGGAACTGAAAGCATCACTCTGGAGTTGCTCAACGAGATTGATTATGAATCACCAAGGGAACGCAAAAAAGGAAATGCTTGATGGATAATACTTTGCCAGTGCACCCACAGCCTATGCCTGATGAGTTGTTCTCATCATGGGTTTATCGCGCTGCCAAAGCTAATGGGCAAAACGTTTTTTCATTTTGTCATTTACTTTTACCAGAGTTAAATGGGCGTTATTACGACATAGATAACTCGGTGAATGAAGCAGCCATCCAAAAGCTATCACACTTTCTCAGAACGCCATTTTTAAATGCTTGGACGACTACTCTAGATAGTTACGCAGGTCTACTTTTCTCAAGGGTGACGCCTAAAGCTAAGCGCAAAGCTTGCATATTACAAACAGGGATCACAAGGTACTCGAATAAACGTTTTTGTTTGCAATATTGCCCTAGCTGCTTAGCGGAAAGAGAGCCTTATTACAGGAAAGAGTGGCGGATATCATTCGTGACAGTATGCACTAAACATAAGTGTAAATTGCACGATAGATGCCCACAGTGCCACAAGCCGGTAAAGCCGTTGCTAAATGATGTTGGGCAGCCACACAAAATGCCATATCTAGGAGATATTACACAGTGTTATAACTGTGGCTTTAGATTATCTGAGGCATTGGTGGCTCAGGCTGACGCTGATTTAATTGATGACACACACTTTTATAGAAGCACGCTCAAAACTGGTTATTGTCGACTTGATGCGACACGTAGTTGGGTCTATTCCTTCTCCTTTTTCTGCGTGCTCAGGCATTTAATTTATCTTTTAAAGCCTAAATATAATCATAGTATTAACCCCGACACTATGCCCCTTGCATCTAGATACTATGCAATGAAAAGAGCAAAAGGCTTCTTTAAAAATTGGCCAAGTCGATTGGTGGAGTTGTGCGAACAGTCTGGTATCAGGTATTTCCACTTCACTAACATGTCTAAAAGCAAGCCTGCAATCCCTTATTGGTTCGATGTGGCTATTCGTCCAGAAATGTATAGGCCGAACTACGGGCCGACAAAAGAATGCGTGCAATCAGCCATGCAATACATGAGTGACAAAAAACTCCGTATGAGTTTATTGCAGGTTAACAAACTTTTGGGCTATCGAGATTCTGGTCTAGTAAAAAAATTCTATAAAGATTTAGTTGGGCAATTTCGAAAATAAGATGAGGAACTTATATGAATTCGAACAATGAAGGTTTTGATTTAGACTTGATGGACCGCATGGTAAGAGAAAGTATAAAATCTCATATTGAAACGTCAGAGAAAAATGTATTAGAAGACTACGTTTTAGATACTTACGATCAAAACTGTCGCCTTGACGCGAAATTGAGAGAGTGGAAGGAGAAAGTGCCACAAGATTATATTGAGTCACTAGGAATAGACCATGATTGGGAAAGTAGTGACATACTTGAGTGGCTTGATATGTTTATTCAGTTTGTGCAGGTTACTTCTGATTTGAACTACATAGATATGGGCGCGCTAGCTGATATGGAAACAGCTCAGCCTGAAGCGTATAAGCATGTACTGAGCTTTCGGAAAAAGTGGGCTGAGCATAAATTGGGGCACAGCCGCTTTGCAAAGACATTCTTATTTGAATAAATCGCTTAGAAGGTTTTTATTCGAGTCTAAGGATTCCGCAAACCAGTATAGCCTGTTCTTGGCCCTAGTTACTGCAACATAAGCCAAGCGGAGTTGTTCCTCTTTTTGAGCTTGGTAATAGTCGCTACGAATATCAGAAAATCTACAGAGTGTAGCTCTTATAGGGTGTTTGTCTGGTTTAGTTGCATCTCCAATAAAGAAGACTGTATGTGCTTCGAGCCCCTTAGCAGAGTGGACAGTGAATACTTTTAAGAGCTTTTTCTTTTTTAGTTTATGTATTGTTGCACACCATTTCGCTTTTGCTTTATCAACTTTTGTTTTTGACTTCATTGAGTACAGTGATTTTTTTGTGCAAAGTAAATAAATAGGGTTTTGCGGAGAAATATTATCTCTCATAGCTTCTTCTTCAAGTTTTACATGAGCTAATTCAAAGTCGACAAACTCTCCATCCTCTGTATCTATTGGGCCGTTTAAACGTACCAACGCATCTTTTGCTTCAGCATTTGGACCTGCCGCAAAGATTTTTTTCTCTTTGCGACTTAACTTAGGAATTCTGTCTATGATCTTGTCTCCCAAATCAGTAATGAGCTTTGCGCACCGGTAGTTGTTTTCTAAAGGGTACTCCGATTCATCATGAAACAGATCAAAGCAGCTTTTATAGTTAAGAATAAAATTCGGTGAACTACCTCTCCATCCATAGATGGATTGACAATCATCACCAACGCTCATTATTGAACCATCCTTGATTGTTTGCTGTTTGTTGAGTTGTTTCTTTAATTGGTTAATAAACCTAGATATAACAGGTGATATATCCTGAAATTCATCAATCATGAGGTGTTGAAGTTTACCTAACTCTTGGAAATCAAAATCTGCGTAATGAGGATTATTAGAGGAGCTATACGTATAAAAAACGTCGTCAAAAGTAACTTTTCTTTTTTCCTTAAGGTGCTTAATCCAAGCTATATGGAAAAGCCTAGCTAGATTGATAAATAAACGATCACCATCAGATATCTCGGTACTGCTCTTTCCAAAGAGAGCCATTTGCTTATCTGTAAGACAATAAAGAGGTACATTGATAGCATATGAATAATCAATAATTTTTTCAAACTGAGTTACCAAAAAGCCTTCTTTGATTTGATCGTTGTTTGATGAAAACTTGTCTCCTGCGCAAAGGTATGTAAAGTCAGGTACTGGTAAGGTTTCAGGCTTCTTTGATAAATCGAACTCTTCCATAGCGATCAGTTGGAGCAGTTCTTCTACGCGATAGACTATCAGGCAATTTGTTTTTTCATGCTTCAATAAAGCATACCTTCTGTAATACTCAACAAAACTTGCTGCTTGAAGTTCATGTTTTTGTTCATTAAAGAAAAACACTTTTCGATCTTTAAGTTCAGCATTTTTTATGCTGAGAAAAACCTTTATGTCGGAGTTCTTAAGGTACAGGTTATATTTAATTGGGAGCTGATTTACAGTTTCGCGAGCGCCTTTTACAAGGTATGGCTCTATAGTGTTTAAAAGACCTGGGTGTTTTCCGAGCCAATCGGATAAGCATAAATCTGACAGCTCGTCAGTGAAATCTTTAATCCAACTATATGGCTTTGAAACTTTCATTTTTTCTTGCCTAAGGGATTCTTCGAATAACGCGTTCGTTATTTTTCTAAAAGCAGGATCCTTATCAGAATAAGCGTTTTTATATACCTCCATCATCATCTCAAGTTTCACCGAGGGCTCATCAAGTTGCCTCTCAGAAGGCTGCATTTGGTTTTCTACACCCTCTCCATAAGGGTCATCTTCTTTGGGCTTTTGAGAATCATAATCAAAAAGTATGCTTTTAGAGCCATCTCCTAATCTTGTATGAATTTCATATGCTAGTGAGTGAAAAGTCCTCACTATGTTTTTGGCTTCCTTATGCGTTAAAGTTTTTCCAAATTGTTTAAACCTGAATCTCAAATTTTCTATAAAATCTTTTCTTGATTCTCGCGTGAAAGTACAAACAGTTATCTTATCAAGGCCGATGTCCATTATCTTATTCATCATAATGATACGTAGAATAAGAGTTGTAGATTTACCGCTACCAGCGCCAGCAATAATATTTGTTGCAGTATTGGAGCTAAAGAGCATCCTTTCCTGTTCCGCGCTGATATAAATTAAACGTTGTTCTGATTTCGGCTTTGAGCGTTCTGCTTCATTGATCTGAGCGACTTTTTTCATAAAATCACTTTTGACAGAAGTCATTTTGTCAGCTTTAAAAACAGAAGGCACGATGGCTTCATGAATTGCTTGCCTATGTTTTGCTGGCGCAAATTCCAGCATCCCATAGGTTTCCCATAAATATTGCTTTAGTTTGACAAACCTGTTTGAATTTTGGCGTTTAATTTTCTGTCTTCTAGTACGCTCTTTTTTTAACTTTGCCTGCGAATTAAGGTGGGCTCTTGTCAATATTTCGTCGTGTTTTGCTTGTTCGTGTTTTAACTGTTCATGAGCTTTTTTTTGTAATAGTGCGAGTTCATCAGCTTTTTTAATGAGGTTTACTTTAGCTGTTTTTAAGCTAGTCTTTGCATTGTTAAGTTCATTCTCAACAGTATCAAGTGTAGCTTTGTGCGTGAGTCCTAAAAAATCTAGAATACGATTGCTTCGTGGTTTATCACCTTCCATTATTGCCCTCGGAACTGTTCGTTTTTCCTGATGTTTGTGCGTTAATGTGTCGCTCGATTATTGCCACTTGTCTACGTACATAATCACCAGATGAGATTGTGGTGTGATGAGGGTGTTTGATGGGGGTGCATTTTATGCTTCTTTCCTGAGGGAATGCTTGCCATTTACCTCTCTCTTCAGTGCTTTTTGTTAAGCAAGTTGCCAGTTCATAGTTTGTATATGTGGCAGCACTATGAGTAATGGAAAGAAAAATAGATGTATCATCTAGTTCCACCCAGCCATTTTGTATTTTATGTTTGCGCCTTTCGGCTTCTATCAGAAAGATGTCGAGACCCGATGACATGCCAAGTTTGGCAATTAAGGCTCTTCTGCGGTGGTACTTTTCCTTCCCTGATTTGGTAAAGCCTTTAAAATAATTAATATATTGCCACGTCGATTTTCTTCCCGTGTCAGTGTATGTAGTTGGAAAAAAAGAAGCGCAGCTTTTTTGGTAGCCCAGCTCTGGAAAAATGGACATATATTCAGCACTTGTTATATATGGGATATGTTTTAATTCATCTATAACTTTCTGAAACAAATCCAGTCGACATATAGGGTCTTTGAAAATAAACTTACCCTCAAATTCGCTATGAGGTAGTTGAAAATCAACAGGTGTAGTAATGCCATGTCTGTCTCCGTCACCCGTATTTCCACCTACTAGACTATCTACATAAGGTTGATAAGTTGCCCCTTCTTGTGCTTCCAAATGCGCTTTTAGTCTTTTTTTGTCAATGCGCTTGCCTGTTAGGTCATTGAATATGGTTCCAGCCCTACCTTCAACGAGTAGTTCTTCAGTATCGCGTCTTGGCTCATTCTCGGGTTGCATGTCAATACAGTCATCTTCTGTCGATACAGGTTTTGATTTCCCCTTCTTTTGTGCTTCTTCTTTTTTGTTACCTTTAGAGGTTCCAGCCAGAGGCTCTTTGCCACCATGGTTATCGCGGAAGTAATCAAGTGAACTAAAAGGGTACGCGGCATTACAGCTTAAAATGTCATAGACAATAAAGACCTTTCTTCCTGAAGTTAGAGGGCACCACTTTCCAAAGACCTCCAATGTAGTTTCACCTTCAAAAGGAAACTTTATCTTCGGGCTAATTGGGCGGTCGTTCACGCTTTGAAGTGATAGGTTTTCACTGAGTCCTCTCACTGCCTTAGCTGCAACTTCATCAAAAGCCAGTCGCGCAACTTCTGGTGCAGCTACATCATGGGTCCACTTCTTAAGTAGAATGAACGCATCCCCCTCGTCTGTAATATACGACTGGGATGGATCGTATATTGAGTCAAACTGCAATCCAAATTTAAATAACTGCTGAAATACGTACTGAGACCTAGAAAAGTAAGCCTGTAAAAGAGTGTAATGAGGAAAAATTAAGAGTTTCTCATCATCTAGTTTTACAAACTCACAGTGAACTTTTGTTGCTTTACCATGATAAGGGTGATGCGTAAATGGGAGTAAGAAATCATCTAACTTCCCTTTAGCTCCCGCCGTGGCTGTATAGGCGGACTCTGAGTTTATAGTAACGTTGAGTTTTTCTCGCATTCTATCTGAATGTGTTAGAGGTATTCGCCTTCCTTGATACCAAACATCACCCAACCTAAGAACTCTGAGGTAGCTAACAGGCACTTTAACGACGTTTGTTTGCTTTAAATCTGTTGAGTACTTGTAATTTAAACAGTCAGGGGCAGGCCGCTCCCGAAATGGAGATAAATAGATATCAACAAGTGGCTCGCTTCTGCGTTGCCCAGAAGCATCTTCATAACTTAGATAACCAAACCAATCTATACGCCAGTATTGGTTGTCGAAGTTTGTGAGGGATTGAATATTAAATCCAGAAATCACAACATCCTTATTTACACCAAATTAAAAAATTGTAAACTGAACTGGAACACCATATTGATGTAATTCTACATTAATTGCTAGTTTATTTTTATTTGCTAGTGAAAAAGACTTGATTTTGTTTGGGGTAGTAGGTCTAAGATGTTGATGAAACGAATTGATAATGCCTTTGTGGTTCCTATGCCCTTGAGAGGGAAGTGGTATTGGGGTGTTCATTTGAAAGTTATTTCTTAACTGCTTTAGTAAGTATGCTAGTAATTGGACCAATTATGAAAAATACAGACCACTTTCCCCCGACGCACTATGATATTTATAAATTTCGGCAATCGTTTGTCGATTCATATTTGAGAAAAGATTTAGAAAATATCAAGTTTAAAAACTTAGTACCTCCTTTTAGCTCAATTGATGATTTTACAGTTGCTTTCGAAGAGTACTGGGAAGAGTATAAAATTGATGCATTTTTTCAATATGGCTCACAGGTGGTAGATAGCTATGATGAATTTTCATTGATGTTAGAGTCGAGCTCGGAATACCCAAAAATGTTGTATTCAGCTACAGGTGAATACCTTAATGCTATAAATTTCGAGTCATTTGGCAAAAAGACATTTTATTTTTCCGAAAACCTCGTCGAACGAATTGCTATTACTGAATTAGATGCTCCCGCCGAATTTTTAAAGCTGCCCTTTAAATCTTGTATGTTTGTATTTACGGGTAAAACTGTACTTGATGCATACTATGCGATTACGAATAACTCAGTACCCACATATTCGGATTCGATATCAGTATATATAAGCGAATTACCATATAAGGGGTATTCAAAGTTATTTTTATGGGCGACCCACTGTGGTTATGAGAAAAACTACTGTGCGATAAAAAGAGAACTACTGATACACCCAGATTGGAAAATCGACAACGCTATTCGAACTGACTGGGATCAGATTTACGATGCATACCCAGATTGGGCTGACCAAGATCATTTGTCGCTTTCTCAGCTCTTGACTCCTGACGATGACGACGAATCTCGTTTTTTTCATCAAGGACGAGCCTTTTACAGAATCGTAATGAATGCGGTGTTATACCTAGCTTCTAATGATCCTGATATACAAGCGAGCTTTTCACCGCAAAAAGAGCTTATGAAACAATTTAAGGATGTTAAATCAACAGCTAAACAAAAAAAGAAACTGTCAGCTATTAAGCGTATATCAGGTCTAAATGGCTCTCTTGTTGGTGCTAATATGGAGCCAATTAGGATTATCAAAGGAAAGAACTGGACTGGTTCTTCTTCCAAAGACCAAATGACTTTATCCCTAAGGTTTTTGGTTAGGGGGCACTGGAGAAACCAGCGTTATGGTAAAAATAACAAGCTTCGCCGATTAACTTTTATTGAACCATATTATAAAGGACCAGATGTTGGTGAAGTCATAAACAGGCCATATATTGCGAAGTAGTTAACAGAAGAATAGACAATTTAAGATAATAGTAAGGAAAGTACATGAGCCGAAATACGGATTACATTTTTGATGTTGCAGATGGTTGGCAAGCAATTACAAAGAATATCGATGAAATTCTGGGCACATCAAATTTCAATGACGACCATATTGAAGCAATCAACGAAGCTGGTTATACAGTGGACAACTATCAAAAAGTTGAAATGGCAAATTTTTCAATTGAGTTTTTTAAAAGTAGCTTCAACCATAAATACCCCTACCTACTACAAGTAAGCGATTCATATGACGTAAACTTCATTCTCATCGCGAATTACATTAGCTTGCAGCAGTGCGTTGCTGAATTAGTTACTAATGAAAAATCCCTTTTAGAACTATCTTCAAATATGTCATGAGCTATCAGGGCAGCGGTAAATGAAATACAAATCGCAGAAGGTGATGGATGTCGGGCGAATTAACATCAAGAGTGTGGAACCACGCCAAGAGATTGGATATATCAACTTTGACACTTCGAACGTAACGATAAAATAGTTATTGAGTTCAAACTTTCAAGGGGTTCACTAAATTGGAAATTGGTCAACAAGCAGTTGACCAATTTTCAAAGTAAATTAACGAGGAACACATGCAAGTAAAAGAGTATAAAGAACAAAACTTTAGGCTGCTGATTTGCTCTGAATCTGACCGCTTTGAAATTGAAAGGCTCTCTCCTAGAAGGCACATAGGTTATTTGCAGATGTATGAAAAAGGTGGCCAACTAGAGATTCGTGACCTTTGGATTGATGAAGAACCAGAAGACTTTAGAGGTAATGGATTCGGTTCAATTTTAATCGAACATGCATTTGAATATGCTAAAGAAAAGCGCATTGACAGTATATTTGGGCATACTCAAACAGATGACTATAAGGTACACAGATTCTACGAAAAGTGCGGTTTTAAGGTTTTTATTGACAATAAACATAATACAGCGTGGTTTCTTTACTCATCAAATGTTGGCCTCATGGATACGCCTGATTTCGACCAATTGGCGAAGTTAGTTGGTGTGGGCAATAAGTTAGGTATTTATGAATTCAACTAAAAGCAGAGAATAACAGGATGATTAAAAATTCACTGATATCATGGGTGTTATTGACCGTTAGCTACTACTCTATTGCAGAAGAAACTTGGCGCGGATTAGTTGTTGAGCAGGAAAATAGGTGCTCACCTTATAACAAAAAAGCCCAATACCCTTATCCTCAAAGTGTCGAGGATGAAATTGTTGCTAGTATGGGTGGAGTTGTCTATGGGCCATATACAGGTTCCTATTTTGAGTCGGATACTGATACGGACATAGAGCATATAGTCGCAGCGAGTGAAGGGCATGATAGTGGCTTATGTGCCGCGTCAGATGAAATGCGCGTGCAGTTTGCTACAGACTTGCTCAATCTAACATTGGCGGCACCGGTAGTGAATCGATGCAATGTTGGTGGAAAATGTGGCTATGATGCTGGTGAGTGGATGCCAGAAAAAAATCAGTGTTGGTTTTCCAATAGAGTGCTTCAAATTAAAACCAAGTACAGGCTAAGTGTTGATAGAAATGAAGCTGAAGTTTTAGAGAGGACTTTATCCGCATGTAGTTCATTTGAAATGATATTCTACCCTCACTCAGAGCTAGGCAATTCAGACCAAGAAGATGATAAACAAAGAAGCCCCTTAGAAATGTATGATGACAATAATAATGGTCGCATAAGCTGTTCTGAGGCCAAAAAGCACAAAATTACGCCAGTGCTTAGTCAACACCCGGCTTATCAATTTATGAGGGATTCTGATGGTGATGGTATAGTGTGTGAGAATTAAACCAACATAACGACTTGGACATAATGAGTGAATAGTAGTCGTTTAAAAATCTTTGCCAGAAGAACCAATTGCAAGTGATTGATATTTACAAGGAAAATACATTGAAAGAGAGCATAACTTCATACCTCTACCAATCCGTCACAGACATACAAAATACTATACGAGCCTTTGATGTCAAACTTGGTTTCTTGTTTATGGTTATTTTCTTACCTTTAGTAGGCCTTAAAGACTTAGTACCTCAGCTACAAGTGCTAATTGATAAAAGCCCCTATAGAGTTTTGCTTTTTGCCTCGTTCGTATCGTGGTTCTTCGCTTTATACTTTCTCTTTTTAGGAGTGCGCCCTATTCATAATCCTAAGGAATCCATAAAAGGGGATGTTCCCAAAGGCACCTTTTATGCTGGAGGGTTATACACTTTTGAAGGAATAGATTATTTTTGGAACTTCCCAATTAAGACAAATAACGACATGGATAACTTTATTAAATTGTTGCCTCAAAGTGATGATGCTATTCACAAGGAGCTAGTATTTGAAATACATAAACTTGCATATATTCGAGATGTAAAAGCAAAACGTACAACTGCATGTATTTACAGTGTTTTAGTTTGTGGTTTCATATCGGTGTTAACAATTATTTTCGTGACTCTAAAAGTTGGAGGCATATAAGTGCTCAATCCTACTCAAATAGATGAACTAAAGAACATCATAGATAAAAGCTTAACTAGAGCAGAAAAACATTGGGAAAACGGAGGTAGCGAACTCCAACCAATGCTAGAGAGCGTCAGCACTGAAGATGCGAGAGTATTTAACAAAAGTAAATCAGATATACCTGGCCATGAATATGTGCAAGAAGAAGAAACCGTAATTAGTGAGTTTATAGCTTTTGTAGCTGATATGCGAGATAGCACTAAACATCTAAGAGAGGCTATAAGTGCAAGAACGTCAGATGTATCTCAGCTACAAAGAGTTTTTTACGAAACTTCTGCATTATTGCCGGCTTTAGCCTATGTAGTAGAAGCTTATGGTGGGAAAGTGACTGAATTTCTTGGTGATGGTGTACTTGCCTTCTTTAGAATCGAAGGAAATAAAGAAGAAGTTGTTAGGCAATCGCACAAAGCAGCTAAAGTATGTATCGAACAAGCCAGAGGGGTTTTAAATAAAGTTTTATACGATAAGTACGGATTGCCACAAATTGATATAGGCGTTGGTATGGCACTAGGAAAGGCACTTATCACATTAACTGGGCTTGAAGGTAATAAAAAGCCGATAGCTTTTGGTGAGTGTGTATTTCGAGCAACAAAGTCTTCGAGTGGAAGAAATACAATAGAAGTAGATGAAATGCTATACCACGCTTGGCCTACTAGTAAAGGCGGGAAGCTGAAATTCACAAAAAAATCAAATAACTCTTTTAATTCCTATACCATTAGTATTTCATAAAGTATGGAGCATTAGTTTAAAATGGAAGCAAAATATAGCTATTATGATTATAAGAAGAGCGTAGAGCGAATAGATGAAACTTTGAATATATGTGAGGAATATCGTCAGCAAGACTGCTTTAGTATTCCAATATCTATTGATTAAGCTCTATCAATCAAAACTGACAGTTTAAGTTAAGATTTGTATACTTCATCTGACTTTATAGAGCGAGAGATGATACGAGAAGTAGGTTCACTTTCTTACTAATTTCAAAGTGGAAATGTACATGTGCAAAAGTACATGTGCAAAAGTACATGGCAAAACACTATATCAATGTAATTTTACATTAGTGATGTATATTCGCGTTTATCGATGTAATTGTCAAAACCTAAACCAGGAGAGATTTCCTTAGCACATAACGGTGTACTTTTTCTTGATGAGCTACCAGAGTTTGAAAGAAAGGTCTTAGACTCACTAAGAGAGCCAATGGAAACGGGTATGGTTACCATCTCACGTGCAGCACAGCAAGTTGACTTTCCTGCGAGGTTCCAGCTCGTCGCAGCGCTTAATCCAAGTCCGACAGGTCATTATGATGATAAAAGAGCTACTTCGGAGCAGGTACTTAGATATCTATCGAAAATATCAGGGCCTTTTCTTGATCGTATTGATTTACAAATAGAGTTACCACGTTTATCTACAATGCAACTACAAAGTGAACATGTACCAGAGACGAGTGAAATAATAAAGGAGCGAGTTGATAGGGCTTATGAAATTGCACTTCAACGTCAAGGTAAGGTAAACGGTATGCTTAGTAATCGAGAACTGGCTTTGTACTGTAAACTGGCGGAGGGGGAAAAACTGTTTCTGGCTAAAGCCGTCGATAAATTGCAACTTTCTCCACGCTCTTATCATCGCATTTTGAAAGTTGCCAGAACTATATCTGATTTAGACGGATACCCAGACATATCAATGCTTGCCTTAAAAGAAGCCTTAAGTTATCGAGCATTGGAGCGCTTGATAAGCCAACTCACAAGGTATTAAGCCGAGAGCATGTAGCCTTTGCCGCGAACAGTGACGATGCGTTTTTGATCCTTTTCATCGCCTAGCTTCTTACGCAGCCTACCGACTAGCACATCAACAGTTCTATCGTTGGGACTCCAATCTGGTTGGCCGATATCTTCCGATATTTTTTCACGAGATGTGGCCTTGCCAGCGTTGGCAATTAAGCATATTAACACTTTATGCTCGGCTTCGGTTAAACGGGACTCCTCACCATGTTGGTTAATCAAGGTGCGGTTGTCGGGGTGTAGCTTAAAATCTGCGTATTCGATAAACTCTTCAGATTCATCGCTGTCACCGTTTTGTGAGATCCGTTTGTAAAGTGCGCGCATTCTGAGTTCTAACTCTAATAAGTCGACGGGTTTACACACGTAGTCATCAGCGCCTTGGGCAAGCCCTGCAATACGATCAGCTTGAGAATCTCTACTAGATAGCATGATTACACCAATATCCGTTAAGGTGTTCAACTCTTTGGCAAGCTCTAGTCCGTCAGTTGCGGGCAAAACAATATCTACGATGGCTAACGATATGGGTGCATCAGTATTGCCTGCAAGCTGAATATGCTCGAGCGCATTTGCTCCTGTATTATCAACTTTTATGTCAAACTCGGTCTGTGCGAAATGGCTCAAAATCCGTTTTGCTAATAGTTCGTCGTCTTCTACCAGTAATACGTGAATGGTCATAATGTCGTTATCTATTCAATGATTACGTTTATATTAGCACTGTGAAATCATAGGTGAGAAGACTAAGGTGACTTTTTTGCAATAAAAAGTATCAAAATCACGCAAGGGTGTAATTGTAAAACTTTCAAAATGATATTCAGTGCTTAGGTATACGAATAATATGGAATTATTTTAGGAATGTAGTGTTTGACGCAGGAAGTGATTAGTACCACTTCCTGCGGTTAAATTATTTTTGGTAAATAAATTGCCACCACTGAGGTTCATCTTTCAAATGCATGTCGAAATAAGCAAGCATAGTATTCCACCAATGAAATCTTCGATCTCTGGCAAAAATTTGATGGTCAGCACCTTTATACTCGATTAGCTCTACATCTTTACCTAATAGCTTTAGCGCGGTATACATATTATGGCTCTCACCCGGTGGTACGTTGGTGTCAGCGTCCCCATGCAGCAGTAGTATAGGTGTCGTAACTTTATCTGCGTGAAATACGGGGCTGTGTTGAGAGTACAAAGTTGGATTATTCCAAGGGAAGCTGTTTTTAGAGGCTTCTCCAGAATACAAATACCCCCACCAACCTTGACCCCAATATGAAGTAATGTTTGAGATTCCTGCGTGTGCAATGGAAGCACTGAACATATCTGTTTTCGTAGCGAGTAGCATGGTCATAAAGCCACCATACGATGCACCAAGGTTACCAATTCGAGCTGGGTCGACAAATGGGTAAGCCTGTGTAAATGCTTTAGTTCCATCAATGATGTCTTGTGCAGTATGTTCACCCCAAGCGTTCACATGCTCAGCTGAAAATGTTTGTCCAAACCCAGTCGCGCCAGTTGGTTGCAATACGTAGACAACATATCCATGTGCCGCCCAAAGGTTGAATGGGTAGCGCCCTGTAAAAGCTCTAGACACAGGAGATGTACCACCGTAGTAATAAACCAGCGCTGGATACTTTTTGGATTTATCTAGATCGTGTGGTAAATACACGCGCCCTTTGATTTGTACACCTGATTGATTGGTGAAGTTGAATTCGTCTAACGTAGCAACATCGCTATATTGATAGGCGATGTCTTTAGAGTCCCAAAGTAACTCAGCACGGTTATTTTTAAGCGTGATGCGCTTGAGTTGTTGAGGGGTGCTAGCCTGAGTACCTGTCACAAGTATTTCATGATGTTTTGAGTGGCTAGTAGTGGTAAAGTTTTCCACGACGTCCAAGCCTGATTCAATGTTGCTGAAGCGGGATTTACTTTCATCAAACAAATATAGTTGCTGCTTGTCTTCGTCAATGACTTTAAGGACAACATCGTTGTTTTTTAACACATCAATAGCGCTAATCGATGGATTAAATTGCTTGCTAAATGCTTCGTGATTCTTACCATTAAAGTCCATCTTATATAGCTGGCCATCATAGTTATTGGCAAGCATATCTTTTGGGATGGTACGTCCTAAACCTTGAGAAAAATCTGGCCCAGCGACTAAGTAGATACCATCTTTTGCGTATTTAGCTGTGCGGAATGTACGGTATTTTCCTAACAAGGTTTGCTTTGAATCACTTAAATGAACTTCTAGTAATTCTGTGAGCATATGTGGAGGTGCGTTGTAGTCTTGCGGGTTACGGCTAACTAGAATGGTGTTTCGTTGTGCGTTATAGTCTTCAAGCTGGTGACTCAATTTACCTTCTGTCAGTGCGTTGATAAGGCCTGAATTCAAGTCCAATAGAAAGATCTGACTATTGGCACGAGCATAAGACCATCTATCTTCTAAGCCACGATAATGTTTAACTAGCTTATGTGCGCTTTCTTCACTCTTAGACCAAGAAAATATCAAGGTATTATCATCAAAATAATCAAAGCCACTGGCGCCATCCAAGTTCTGTGCAATGACCTGAGTGCTAAAGTCCTTCATATTCAAGAGCATTACTTTTTGGTCTTGTACAAAGGCCAACTGTTGAGAGTCAGCTCGCCATGCAACGCTACTTGCATTTACTCCGTTGAATCTATATAGAATTTTACTCTCTTCATTTTTGAGAAGTGTTTCTGTTTGTGGAGTATTCCCCGTATTATCAGCATAGTGGCGCGAGGTAGTGAGATAGTATTGACCATTGGGAGACTGAGAAATTGCCGTGATAGTTGGTGCATCAAAAAGCTGCTTAGCAGAGAGTGCGTGCTGTTCTTTATTTGTTAGAACGATTTGATCGTGTTCGGCTTTTGGAGTGTAGTCAATTTTTACTTCATTCCAGTTGTCCACTTGCTCGGCAATTATGATAACTTGGTGATCACCCGTTGGCACCTGTATGTCGTATTCATTTTTACCTGTTTGTAGTTCTGCGTTTAAATAAACATGAGCGGTTTTGATACCGGTTAGAACAAGTTTGCCTTGTGTAAAGCGCTTTGTACTAAACTGGAATTTTAAAGCTTGTATACCTTCCATAGTCAGTGCTTTGATATCACTCATTTTTTGCCATTTGAGCTGAGTGCCAAATACAGATAAAGAAGTCGAGCGGGATTGCAAGCTGGGCAACAAGGTTTGAATAATTTTACTTTGGTGGGCTGTGTTATTTGGCTTTATGCTATTGTAAGTAGTAAGGGGGCCTAAGAACTGAATTTTCTCTTCATCCAACTGAGCAGCACTCAGTTGCAAAGCAATCGAGGAAAAGAGTAAAGTGGCCGCTGTTCGTAAAATCATATATGCGCCTATTGTAGGTAAAGAATTTGCCCCAATATAGCATATATATCAGTTACGCCAGCAAAGTTGCGATTAGCAAAAAGCTATTGGCAAATTAAGGAGTTTAGGTTGTTTTTATTGATCACTTACATGTTGTTAGCGATTTCCATTTCGTTTTTATGTTCGGTAATGGAGGCAGTTTTGTTGAGCATTACGCCAAGCTATATTGCGATCTTAAAGAAAGACAAACCTGTGCTGGCCAATAAAGTCCAACAACTAAAAGATAACATTGATAAACCATTAGCTGCGATTTTAACGCTAAATACGGTTGCTCACACGGCGGGTGCTGCCGGTGTTGGTGCACAGGCTGCAGTTGTTTTTTCTGATGCTGCAGTAGGTATCGCTTCAGCTGTGATGACTTTATTGGTGTTGGTCTTGTCTGAAATCATTCCTAAAACCTTGGGAGCCACCTATTGGCGCGGCTTAACGCCTATTGTAACGCAATCTTTAGTCTGGTTAGTTAAAGTACTTAAGCCATTCGTGTGGTTGTCGGATATTTTGACCCGTACTATTGGCAAAAAAGAAAGTGAAGCGCACTATATAAGACAAGAAATTGAAGCTATGGCAGAGATTGGTTCAGAAGCAGGGGCACTACAGCAAGAGGAAACAGAAACAATTCGCAGTTTGTTACGTTTCAGGCATGCCAAAATAGAGCATGTTATGACGCCTCGTACCGTGTTATTTAAGGTTCACAAAGATATTACCGTGAATGAATACTTGTCTGAACATGGCTCTGTACCATTCTCACGGATCCTGATATTTGATAAAAACGGTGACGATATCATCGGTTTCGTGCACAAAAATGATATTATGCTTGCCTATCATAGGCTTGGAGAAGATTATAAAATAGGTAAGTTGGTTAAGCCGCTGTATACGGTACCAGAAACTCTGAACGCCCCCTCATTATTTCAAACTCTATTAGAAAAGCGTATTCATATCGCTTTGGTCATTGATGAATATGGTGATGTGCAAGGTATTGTGACGTTGGAAGATATGCTGGAATCATTGATGGGAATGGACATCATTGACGAACGAGAGCAATCAACCAACATGCAGCAAGCAGCGAAGAAAAAATGGCGGGAGCGTGTTGATGCCCACAGCCATTTGATCGAAACAGATGTGGAAGAACGTTAAGAGTTAGAGTTCATCATTCGCAACCAAGAGTGGATCCAGCGAACAAACTCAGCTTTGGCTTTGGGGCGACTAATTAGAAACCCCTGCATCAGCAGGTTATGTTTGTATCTGTCCAAATATTGTAGCTCCTCAATACGCTCGATTCCCTCTGCAACAATCCCGATTTGTTCGTTTTGTGCGATATCTATCAAGCTATCGACAATAACCTGTGAGAAGCGATCCGAATCTATGTGTGTGATAAGCGAACGATCTATTTTTATCTCTGTAAAAGGTAGCGTTTTGAGCTGATGTATATTGGTGAAACCTGTGCCAAAGTCATCTAGAGAAATTGCAAACCCGCGCATTCTTAAGCGGTTGAGTGTTTCTAACTGCACACTGCTGTTCAAAGGAGCATGCTCGGTAATTTCTAGAATAACATCCTCGGGTTTAAGACGGCTTAATTCTAATATCAGTGCGAGCTTGTTGGGGCAGTTTAAATCGTCCAGTTGTACAGGCGATAGATTGAAAGCCAATGACACTTTGTGAGGTAGCTCAGCTCTTATCTCTCGAAATTCTTCTGTTGCCTTTTCAAATAGCTGGAAAGTAATCAAATTGATGAGATCTAAATCTTCAGCCAGCGTAATAAATTGCTCTGGTAAAATCGTATGTGTACGGTTCGGCGTGACAATTCTTGCTAGCACTTCAACACTATCAATCGACTTGTTGGCACGGTTAACCTTTGGTTGATAAAACGGTGTAATTTCCCGATGACTGATTGCGTGAAGTAATTCTGATTGTGAGATGGGTTCAATGTGGCGTTTTTCGGGGGCGATAAAGGACTCAAGCTTTTTAAGCAGCCTATCAACTTCTTTCAATTGGACCGGCTTTGCGATGTTGCCTATCAAATGAGCGTTGGATTGCCGCGCCAAGTTGGAGGCAAGATCAATGATTTTTGGGTCCATATCTGAAATGATGACCACCCCACCTGGGTACTTTATTTCTCCGAGTTGGCGAATAAGCTCCATACCATCCATTTCTGGCATGTTTAAATCGGTAAAAACAGCATCGTAGCGACGGGGGGCTTGAGCTATTTTTTCAAGGGCCTGGCTAGCACTAATACAAGTGGTTATCTCCTGAATTCCCAATTCAGTTAACATGGCTTTCATCACCATAAGAATGGCTTGAGAGTCATCAACAACCATTACCTGACTTGCTGTCGTACTCATACTACAGATCCTTTATTTTACCCGCACTATCTTCTGAGTTTAGTACAGGCTGTAAAAAAATGTAGATATCAGATAAGTAAATGTATTGTTTGTCACTGAAGCGGGGAGCTGGGATAATGTCAAAAAACAGCAAACTAATAAATTATGACGAGAATTGAATTTACCGCATCAGGACAGATATTTTCGGTGCTTATTAGGGGCAAGGAGCTACTTCAAGTATTTTGTGGGCAACAGGCTTTGGTTGTCGAACCGCAAGCTGAAGATGTTATGCAGTGCGCCTATGAGCATGGTGTTGTGCAGTTTGATATTGCCAAATTGTCGGAACAGCAACTGGGAATTTCGCTGGATGGTTCAAGCTGGCAATGGCTCGCACTACCAGAGGCAGTTAGTGATAACAAGAGAAGCTTGGTAGGCTTAGCCGCACTTGGATTTAAAGTGTTTAAAAGTGCAAAGGTCGTGAAGGCTGCGTTGGCTGGGGCCTCGGTAGCGGGCTATGCTTGGTTGTTTTCTTGGCAATTTGCGTTGATGCTGGTGGCATGTTTGGTCGTGCATGAATATGGCCATGTTAGGGCGATGCAATATTTTAAAATAAAAACAAAAGGTATTTACCTGATCCCCTTTGTTGGTGGATTGGCGGTCAGCGATGATAAAATCACAACGCGTTGGCAAGATGTCGTGATCTCATTGATGGGGCCCGCATTTGGGCTGCTCACTTCGGTGTTAGGGGTGGTACTGTATTATGTGACGGAGATGGAGATTTTTGCTGGTGTCGCTGTGCTTAGTGCTTTGCTGAACTTATTCAACTTGTTGCCAATTCTTCCACTTGATGGGGGACATGTTTTAAAAAGTATCAGCTTCTCGATGCGGTCGTGGATAGGTTTGTTGGCTTGCATGGGAGGTGTTGCATTTGGGCTATGGATTAGCTACGTATTTGGTCTGATGTTACTGGTGTTCTTTCTTCTTATCGGCAGTCTCGAAATTCTGTTTGAATGGCGCGCTCGTCACGCTTCTCATTTATTACCACTAGATAGATATGGGCAGATATTTTCGGCGGTGATGTATGTGCTGGTGGTTGCAGGTCATGTTGCTGTGATGATGCATTTTGCAGACTCAGAAAGTGCTATTCTCAGCCTGCCAATGAAAGTGCTATCGAGCTAAATAACCATGGTTGCTGCTATGCCCAGGTCAGCATAGCAGCGATGATCACCCCACTGAAAATCAGCTGGATCAAACAAAACCCCATAATGTCTCTTGCTTTAAGTCCTGCGATTGCAAGTACGGGTAGCGCCCAAAACGGTTGGATAAGGTTGGTCCAAGCGTCTCCCCAAGCAACAGCCATCGCGACTCTCGCAACATCAGCTTCCAGCATTTGTGCTGCAGGTAGGACGATTGGAGCCTGTACGGCCCACTGACCACCGCCAGAGGGCACAAAGATATTCACAATGCCGGCACTTAGAAAGCTCCAAAACGGCAAACTCTCAGCACTGCTGATAGACACAAATGCAGATGATATCTGCTGAGCTAACCCAGACTCAACCATCACAGCCATAATTCCCGCATAAAATGGAAACTGAATAACAATACCTGCGCCGCCAGAAATTGCACTGTTCAAACTCGTTAACAGTCGCTCAGGTGTTTGATGTAATAGAATGGCTAAAAATAAAAAGATAGCAATCACACTGTTTAAGTTGAGCGTCCCCCCTTGAACGGCGAAGTAATAGAGCAAATAAGTGCAGCCAAGCGCACCAATTAGTGTGCCAAGCAGCTTATTGTGCTCAAGCTTTTGAGCAGGCGTTAAGTCTTCTGATTGACTTGATTGAGGCGCTGAAGAATCCATTAGTTTGCTTTGATCTATTAGTACCTGTTGCTCTTTGGGAGGCAGTAGCAATGCGTTAAGAATAGGCAGCAAAATAAGCAACGCACCGAGAATTGCTAGGTTAAAAGATGAAAACAATGTGCTCGATGTGCTTATTACACCGATATTGGTTTGTGAAAAGTGCCCCTCGCTGGCGATGGTTAGTGGCACGGAGCCCGATAACCCTCCGTGCCAGACAATAAACCCCGAATACGCACTCGCCACTAAAATTCGATAGTCGACCTTAACTTGACGAGCGAGCGCTTTGGCAAATAGTGCACCAATGACTAACCCAAAACCCCAATTGATCCAACTGGCTAACATGGCGACTAGCGTGACCATCAAAATTGCAACTACAGGGGTTTTAGCCAAGGTTGCCAGTCTGTTTAGTGCATTGATACACACAGGTGTGCTTGCCAGCATGTAACCGCAAATTAAGATAAGCAGCATTTGCATAGCAAAAGTAAGCAAACGCCAGAACCCTTGTCCCCACGCTTCAACAACTTGAGTTGGTGAGAAGGGCGTGACGATACTTGCTAAAGCAAGTACGATAAGGGTGAGCATAAGAACAAACACAAAAGGATCGGGTAAATAACGTTCTACAAGGTTGCTAATGGGACGTGTAACACGGTAGAGCATAGATCATCCTGATATTATTTTTTGCTCAATGATAGCTAACATTTATGCTAAAAGTTAGTCTTTTAGGCTAAGTTTATGATATAGACTAAACAGTGTAATGCTTTTACCTATTGATTCTATTAGATTATTCTACTTGGCATGATACGTGTATTCTATAGTTAGAAATATAATTTATACATTTAGTAATTAACAGAGAGGATGCCATGGCAGCACAAGGTTCAGGCGGTAATGTGATCGCAGCAATTTGTAATATATTTTTCCCAGGATTAGGCCAGCTGGTACAAGGGCGTATTATCGCGGCGCTGATTTTTGCAATCGTGGTGTTTGGCGGCTATGCACTATGGTTCTTAGTTGTTCCACCAGTGATCGGCGCAGTCGTGCACTTATGGGCTATTATAGATGCTGCTAAATATACCAACTACTCAGGGTATGAGCGCCGTTAGCCAAGCTCCAAGCGTTAGCACGCTTAACATCGTTGATAAGACCACGCTACTAGCAAGTACGCTTTGCTGGCGTTGCAGTTGGCGTGCAACCAGATAGGCATTAACACCCAATGGTGAAGCACTCATAAGTGTGAGCACGGCAACCTGTTTGTGGGGGAGCGCCATTCCCCACCGAGCGGTGATATACACTACGAAAGGTAAAACGATCAGCTTTATGAGGCTTACCAGCAGTGCTTTTTGCCACGCGCCCCGAATAGAGTAATTGTTTAAACTTGCGCCAAGCGCAAATAAGGCACCGGCAATGGCTGGCTCGCAAAGTAGCGAGAGCCCTTCTTGCACCACACTTGGAATGACTAAGCCAACCAAATTACATAGTAGCCCTAAACTGATGCTAATCACGATGGGGTTGAGCAGTAAGGGGTTGAGTGCATCGCGTACACGCCCGTGCAGGTTAGCAGCAAAGGCAAAAGTACAGCTGAACAATAAAGCACTATGGAAGGTAATGATCATAAAGACCATCGCGCCATACTCAGCACCCAAACTGGCAATAATAATAGGTAGACCAACCAACACGGTATTTGAGTAAGTACACGCTAATGATAACGTCGCGCTATCACCGCGCTCTATCAGCATGACATATTTAAATATTCCGCAACTTAATAAATAGACGAGCAGTACTGGCAGATAGAAGCTGGCTATCACACGTAATGATAACGCCTGACTGAGATCTGCTTGATACATGTTTAAGAACAGAAAAACAGGGATGATCAAGTTGAAGATAAACAATCTCAAGCCATCAAGTGTGGCCGTACTAAAAACCTTGAACTTTGCGCAGCTATAACCCACTAGGACGACAAAAATGATTGGGAAAAGAATTACAAATGCGCTCATAGCCAGTCCGAAAATAAAATAGGGCGCTATTATCTCGGTTTGCATGGTGCGCCACAAGGCCTACTGAGTATAATAGCGCACAGATTATCGAGTAAGAGTTGAGAGTGAATTTTGGAGTACCAGTTTATTCGCGATCCGATCACCGGGTTTAGAGTGAAAATCAGCGATGAGCATATGCTGGTGGGTCGTTGGTTAAGTGAAGAGTTACCCTATGATGAGGTAATGCAGCTTGTTGCTGACGCTAAAGCTATGCACAAAGATAGCCCCGTGATTGTCAAAGAAGGAAAGGAAATACGTTTTACTTTGTCTGCCGATGAAGCACTATTTGAAGCACACGCTTTGTTTCACCAAGCTGACGATTTAAGTCATTATGCTGATGATGCACTGGAACTTGATGAACACGGCCTACTGAGTGGTTGTGGCTATGAAGACTTTATTGCGTTATTAGAGGCATGGAATCAGTTTATTCACCGCGCTTAGATACCATGCCCATAGACGTATCACTTAGGTGTGCCGTATATTTGCTCAGCACGATTAAACAACACCCAAGAAGTAAGAATATATTTGTCGTTCGATAGCGGTTTGTTACCTCTGTGGGTATGCGTGAAGTAACCGGGAGCGATCACCATAGTGCCTTTTTTCGGTGCTATTTTTTTCTGTTGGTAATAAAACTCGGTTTCTCCGCCTTCGGTGACGTCATTTAGATAGAACATAAATAGCAATACGCGGTGGAGGGCTTCGTTGTGACCTTGTTGAGGGTACACTTCGCTATGCCAATACGGGTAGCCGCCCTTGTTGACTTCATATTTTTGGGCTTGGATATTACCAAGACGAAACAGCTGCTGCACTAAAACGGGTAGTTGGGGTTTGCCCACTTCTGCAAAGTTGTCGAACGTCACATCAACGGGTTCTCCCGTTTTTGGGTGATAAACTTTCAGACCAAACGCACCGATTATCATAAATAAATGCTCTTCAATATATTTAAAGACATGTTGTGCGGTGACTTGTTGTATGTGCTGTAGATGCTGAGCGTATTCTGGGTGAGAATTCAAATACAGATCTTGACTCACTTTTTTGCTAAGGTCGATACCACCCGATGTAGTGCCTTGTTTTAAGTGTGGGCTTTGTTCAAAAAGATTAATAAACTGATCACAAAACTCACCGCTTAGCGCGTTGTCATAAACGCCTATAAAATCTGTCATTATTTTACCTACAGTTATTGGAATTATTATGTTGTCTGAAAAGCTGATGCCGCGATTTAGCGAAACCGACGTGCTTGGTCATATAAACAATACCGTACTCCCTGTGTGGTTTGAAGCCGCCAGAGTGCCTATTTTTAAAATATTCACCCCAGATCTTAATCCACATCAATGGAAGTTGATTGTAGCTAAGGTTGAGGTGGTATTTAAAGGGGAGTTGTTTTATGGCCAACAGGTGGAGATTAAAACGGCCATAGAGCATATTGGTAATAGCTCTTTTGTAATTGTACAGCAGGCGTGGCAACACGGTGAGTGTTGCGCCGAGGGTAAAACTGTCATGGTTCGGTATGATTTTTCAGCTAAATGCGCTCAATCGTTGTCACAGCAAGAGCGTGATCAGCTAACGACGTTTATGGTTTGATAGCATTGACTTTAAATTGATGACCTATCGCGGCTGAAATACATGGTTTAACCTGATAGCGGTAACTTGTTTTATCAGCCGTGGTGATCTTTTCAATTTCTAAAATTTCATAGTCATTTAACTCTATCACCCGGCTATGTTCGCTGTGCTCACAGCGAGAGCGAGCATCGGCTTCATTGTCGAAGATAAAGTTGGCTAAGATCCGTTTTACCTTTTTCTCGTAGCTACTAGCCTGCTGATCAATGATAGCTTTGGCTTCATCTAGCTCGGAAAGGGTACTTTCGAGCTCAGGCTTTTCTTTAATGGCCGCAGCGATTTCCTCGTCTGAAGACTTGATGACGTTTATGGTTAAGTCTGTTTCTATGTCGCCCACTATGTTGGTCACAGTTTGGCTAACGCCATACAGAACACCGGTATAGGTGGTTAGTAGCGTAAGTTGTATCAACAAAAATAGCCCAGCACCAAAACGTATAAAGCCGGTGATGATCCCAAAGCGATAACCCGGTGGGTGCCAAATACTGTGTAGGCCAAAGGGCCGCAACAACATCAGCAGCAGAATATAGACAGGTATCGAAAATTGGATTAGCAGCAGCACCACAAGGCTGGTGATCACAAACCAAATGGGAACCGACAATAACACTGCAAAGTTATGGGTGTAGGGCAGGTGATCAGCACTTACTCCAGTGATATCGTTGACTAAACCGGACGCTTGCACCAACGCATAGTTGGCGACAAAACCATAAAATAACAAGATTACCGCTTTGCCCGGTAAACTATCCCAAATCTGAATAAATTTAGGCCAAAATTCACTCAACATGGCCACTAACACCAATGCAGTGATCCCTACCATTAAGCCGTGGCTTTGTGCATCGTCCCAGAGGTAGACAAAACTGACGATAATCGCGAGCAAGTAACAGCGCTGAGCTAAGTTTAAGGAAGTCCAAAAGCCCGACAGGCGTGCTTGATAGTGTCGCAATCTATCCTTGATAGGCATGAAGTAGGGTAACTGTTGCATTGTCGTGGTTGGGTAGTGAAGGAATGTAGTTAAACTACATTCCTTTGGCTATTAAAGTAAAGGTTTTAGGTATTTTCCTGTATGAGATTGTGCACATTCAGCAACTTGCTCTGGTGTGCCAGCAATCAAGATTTGACCACCGCCAGCCCCCCCTTCAGGGCCTAAGTCAACAATCCAGTCTGCAGTTTTGATCACATCTAGATTGTGCTCAATCACCACCACGGTGTTGCCATGATCGCGCAGTCGGTGCAGTACCACCAGTAACTGTTGAATGTCGTGGAAGTGTAAACCTGTGGTTGGCTCATCAAGAATATACAGGGTTTTACCCGTATCTCGTTTTGATAGCTCTCTGGCAAGTTTTACGCGCTGGGCTTCACCACCGGATAAGGTTGTTGCAGCCTGACCAAGACGAATATATGACAAGCCCACATCCATCAAAGTGGTGAGCTTACGGTTTATTGCAGGAATTTTATCGAAAAACTGCTGGGCATCTTCTACAGTCATTTCAAGTACTTCATGGATATTCTTACCCTTGTACAACACTTCCAAAGTTTCTCGGTTGTAGCGCTTGCCCGCACAAATATCACAAGGTACATAAACATCCGGTAAGAAGTGCATCTCTACTTTGATAACGCCATCACCTTGGCATGCCTCACAGCGCCCGCCTTTTACGTTGAAACTAAAGCGGCCCACTTTGTAACCCCGAGAACGCGCTTCTTGTGTGCCAGCAAACAACTCTCGAATTGCGGTGAAAATACCGGTGTAAGTGGCTGGATTAGAGCGGGGGGTACGACCAATTGGGCTTTGATCAATGTCGATCACCTTATCGAAGTGATCTAGGCCCGTAATTGCTTTGTATGGTGCCGCCTCGGCTGTCGTTGCGCCATTGAGTTCGCTGTGTGCAAGTTTAAACAGGGTGTCGTTGATAAGCGTGGATTTACCTGAACCTGATACACCTGTGATACACGTCATCAACCCAAAAGGAATGCGCAAGTCGACGCTTTTTAGATTGTTGCCCGTTGCACCAATGAGTTCCAGCCACTTGTCATTGCATTGGTGACGTTGTGCGGGAACGGCAATCGATTTAGCGCCGCTGAGGTATTGACCTGTCAGAGATTTGGGGTTGTTGATAATATCGTCACGAGAGCCTTGTGCCACCACATGCCCGCCATGAACACCCGCTCCGGGGCCTATATCGATGATGTGGTCCGCCGCACGAATCGCATCTTCATCATGCTCTACCACAATCACAGTGTTACCTAAATCGCGCAGATGCGTTAGTGTGCTCAGTAGGCGGTCATTATCTCTTTGGTGTAGGCCTATTGAAGGCTCATCTAGGACATACATGACCCCAACTAAACCAGCTCCAATTTGACTGGCTAGGCGGATCCGCTGGGCTTCACCACCCGAAAGCGTGTCGGCGCTGCGCTCCAATGACAGGTAATTGAGCCCGACATTGATTAAAAATGACAGACGATCACGGATTTCTTTGAGGATCTTCTCAGCAATTTGCGCTTTTTGCCCCTGTAAGGTCAGTGACTCAAAAAACTCCATCGCCGCGCCAATGCTCATGGTGGTCACTTGAGGCAATGTGGTTTGTCCAATGAACACATTACGGGCTTCTTCGCGCAAACGAGAACCATGACAGCTTGGACAGGCCTGACTGGTTTGATACTTACTCAATTCTTCTCGCACAGAGCTTGATTCCGTTTCTCTGTATCGACGATTCATATTATTGAGTACACCTTCAAACTCATGATTGCGGGTGATCAAGTCGCCACGATCGTTACGGTAGTTGAACGCGATTTTTGTTTTACCTGAGCCTTCTAAAATAACTTTTTGCGCATCGCTCGGTAAAGCTTGAAAGGGCACTTCTAAGTCAAAGCCGTAATGCTCAGCCACCGCTTGTAACATTTGAAAGTAATAAAAACTGCGTTTGTCCCAACCTTTAATCGCGCCACCGCTCAGGCTTAACTCAGGGTTTTGTACCACACGTTGTGGATCGAAATACTGACGTACTCCTAAACCATCACAGCTTTGGCAAGCACCAGCGGGGTTGTTAAATGAAAACAGTCTCGGCTCTAACTCGGTCATGGCATAGCCACAGGTAGGACAGGCAAAATTGGCTGAAAAAATCATTTCTTCAGCATTTGGCTCGTCCATATTGGCAACCACCGCAATACCCGAAGACAGCTCTAGTGCAGTCTCAAATGATTCAGCTAAACGTTGCTGCAGACCATCTTTCACTTTAAAGCGATCAACCACCACTTCTATCGTGTGCTTTTTATGTAGCTCCAAGGTTGGCGGATCTGATAGGTCACATACTTCACCATCAATACGTGCTCGGATGTAACCTTGACTGGCCAGTTGCTCAAGTAACTTTACATGTTCACCTTTGCGGTTTTTAACAACAGGAGCCAATAGCATCAGTTTGCTGCCCGGAGGCTGTTCCAATACAGAGTCGACCATTTGACTGATGGTTTGTGCCGCCAACGGTAAATCGTGGGTTGGGCATCGTGGCTCACCCACTCTGGCAAAAAGAAGGCGCAAATAGTCGTAGATCTCAGTAATGGTGCCCACCGTTGAACGTGGGTTATGAGAGGTCGATTTTTGCTCAATAGAAATTGCAGGTGATAGACCCTCAATGTGATCCACATCGGGTTTTTCCATCAGTGATAAGAACTGGCGTGCGTAAGCCGAAAGCGATTCAACATAACGTCTTTGGCCTTCAGCATAAAGCGTATCAAATGCCAGTGAAGATTTCCCCGAGCCCGATAATCCAGTGATAACGATGAGTTTATCGCGTGGAATGGTGAGCGAAATATCTTTTAAATTGTGCGTTCGAGCGCCTCTGACTTCTATTTTATCCATTTTGACCTAATTACAGAGTTGAGTGGCAACGATTGTTAGCGCAACAGTATCGCATACTTTGCCAAAAATTAACTTATCTTTGCTAAACGTTCTACACTGGGGGGAGGGATCAACATTAGAGCGATTAGTTTTGTGCGTCTGATAGGGCCATGTATCGGCCTCTCACTGTTATTACTTTCTTGTGTACTCAATGCCAGCACTTCGCATTGTGAATTCATCGTGCGTTTTGAAAACTACTCTGCGCAATCGCAACAAGATGCACAATTACGTTGGCATGGCTTGGATGTAGACTTTGCCAAAAGTTTGCTCGAAGAAATGGGTTGCAGCCATCGGTTTGTCAGCGTTCCTTGGGGTCGCGCGTTAAAAATGCTTGAAGTCGGCGAGATTGACTTAATGCTGAGTGTGTCAAAAACCGCTCAGCGGATGCGCTTTGCCTATTTTATAGGCCCTCAGCGAATGGAAAATATTGTCTTTGCTACCAATGGGAAAAGGCCGTTATATGTGCAGTCACTTGAAGAGCTGTTTTCACTGAGCATGCCTGTGGCCATCCAGCGTGGAGCCTATTATGGCGAAGCATTTGAAAAGAGGATGACACAAGAAGCTGATTCAGAAGATAAGTTTATCTATGTGCCAGATAATCAGCGCAAGCTCCATTTACTACGCAATGGACGCATCTCAGGCTTTTTAGAGGAAAAGTACAACATCATGTATCAGGTTGACCATAATCCTGATTTTATTGAGATTGAAATTGCCCCGTTGGTGGTTAACTCCGAACCCGTTTATATTGCCGTGAGTAAAGAGAGCGTAACGAAAGCGCAAATAGAGCAGCTAAAAGCAGCGTTTGAGCGATTGCGTAGTTCTGGAAAGTTAGCGCAAATTTTAAAAAAATATAAGTTAGACTGAGTTTTTTTGATAGACTGTGGCGCGCTAAACTGAGCAGAACTAAACGAGTACTATGTCTAATCAATCTTTAAATCTTCTGGAAAAACGCGCGGCGCTGTCACTGGCCAGTGTGTTTGCATTTCGCATGCTTGGGCTGTTTATGCTGATGCCCGTGTTGGCTATTTATGGTCAATCACTTGAGCATGTATCGCCAATGTGGATTGGGCTCGCTATCGGTGCATACGGTTTAACGCAAGCTTTGTTGCAAATACCCATGGGGTGGTTGTCTGATAAGTTCGGCCGCAAGCCTGTGATTATATTTGGTCTGATGATATTTGCTTTAGGCTCAGTTATCGCCGCGCTGGCTGACTCGATTTATTGGGTGACCGTGGGGCGAGCCTTGCAAGGCATGGGCGCGATTGCTAGCGCATTACTTGCTTTGGCCGCCGATTTAAGTCGTGACGAACAGCGCCCAAAGGTGATGGCGGTCATAGGCATGTGTATTGGTTTAAGTTTTGCCTTTGCGATGTTACTAGGTCCTATGGTTGCAGCTGCGTTTGGTATTTCTGGTGTGTTTTGGCTCACCGCAGTGCTGGCATTATGTGGTATTGTCATCATCCTATTTGTGGTGCCCAGTGCTATTAACAAAGCACCAAAAGGCGATACTGTGGCAACACTGGTGGATATTCGCAAACTGAGTCGCCATCCACAATTGTTACGCCTAGACTTGGGCGTTATGCTACTGCATTTATCACTCACAACGATGTTTGTGGTACTGCCAGGGCAGTTGATAGCTGATGGCCTTAACGCAGATGCACATTGGCAGTTATATATTCCGGTTTTACTGTTAGCGTTTGTATTAATGGCACCACTGATGATAATCGCCATTCGTAAGCAAAAAGAACGTGAAACATTTTTAGCGGCGATTGTATTGATCATACTGAGCACATTTAGCCTGACCTTGGTTGCTGATTCGGTCATTGGCATTGCTGTTTGTATGCTTTTGTATTTTGTAGCATTTAACTTTTTAGAAGCGACGATGCCAGCACTGGTATCGCGAATTGCTCCCGCTTCTCAGAAGGGATCCGCGATGGGGATTTTTTCGTCGGGTCAATTTTTTGGGGCATTTTTAGGCGGAATTTTAGGTGGTTACATCGCCCAGCACGGAGAAGCCAATGGAGTGTTTGCGGCAGTGGCCTGTGTTGGGGTAATATGGCTACTTATTGCATGGCGAATGCAGATCCCGCCCAAGAGTAAAATAATCAGCTTAATGACCGACCTATCTGAGCCTCAACAGGCGGAAGTGTTGGCCGATAAGCTAGTCGCATTACCAGGTGTGATCGAGGCGATAGTCGTGAGCGAAGAAAATCGCAGCTATCTGAAGATAGATGATAAAAAATTTGATTTAAACCAAGCTAAGCAAGTACTTGGCTTGCATTAATAGTGTGAGGAGAGGGTGCCATGGCACGCGGTGTAAACAAAGTTATTTTGGTTGGTAATCTAGGACAAGATCCAGAAGTACGCTATATGCCTAACGGCAATGGTGTTGCGAATATCAGTATTGCCACTACAGACAGCTGGAAAGATAAAAACACAGGCCAGTTGCAAGAACGCACCGAGTGGCACCGAGTGGTGTTATTTGGCAAGCTAGCTGAAGTTGCGGGTGAATACTTGCGTAAGGGTTCACAAGTCTACATTGAAGGTCGTCTACAGACGCGTAAATGGACAGACCAAAGTGGCCAAGAAAAATATACCACAGAAATCGTTGTTGATATGGGCGGTCAAATGCAAATGTTAGGCGGTCGTGGTGAGCAGCAAGGCGGCGCACCATATCAAGGTGGCCAACAGCAGCAAAGCAACTATGGTCAGCAGCAGTACGCAAGCCAAGCGCCACAGCAGCAACAATACTCACAAGGTGCTCAGAGCCAACAGCAACCAAGCCAAGGCCACACACAACAAAGTGGTTATGCACCTTCGCAACAGAGTAATACTCATCAAGGAGGTGGTTATGCACCTCAGCAGCCTTCACAACAAAGTGCACCACAGCAACAAGGTGGCTTTGCTCCTAAGCCTGCGCAATCAGGTGGCGCGTCTAACCCAATGGAACCGCCAATTGATTTTGATGATGATATTCCGTTCTAATTCAAGACAAAATTTAGAATGTTGAAAAATTACTTAGAAAGCCGCTATTAAGCGGCTTTTTTAATGCTCAAATAAAATAATCTGTACCTAATATTGAAAATCATTCCTGCACCCATATCTCTTATCAAAATAGTCATCAGTTGTGTTTTAGTTAACGCGCTGACAAAGAGGGATAAAGGTGGAAATATCACTTCAGGAAATAACCAAAGATAACTATGAAGCTGTTTGTGATCTCGATGTTAAAAAAGAACAGGAAGAGTTGGTTGCATGCAATATGTGGTCTCTTGTTGAGTCCATGTTTAACGATGGTTATGTCACAAGAGCGATATACGCAGACAATGAAGCGGTTGGCTTTTTAATGTGGGTTAAGGAGTCTTTGCATAAAGTCTCAATCTGGCGCTTTATGATAGATCAAAACCATCAACAAAAAGGCATTGGCCGCGTGGCTTTAAAGCTTGCCTTAAGAGAGATAAGAACATACCAAGACCTTAAAGAAATTGAAATTTGTTACATGCCACACAACCCCGTTGCAAAAGACTTTTATGCAAGTTTTGGGTTTGTTGAGATTGGTATGGATGAAGCCGATGAAGAAATGCTCGCAAGTATCAAGCTGTAACGATCGCTTAAAAATGTTTATTAAAGCTAGACAATAAAAAGGCCTTCATTGAAAGCCCTTTTCATTTGCATCATATTCTAAGCGGCAAGGGTATAAATATATTCATACCTAATTATTCATTATTGTTGTTCATGAATGACGATTAGACGTTTTTAAACAGCAACAAACTCTACATAATAAATCGTTTTGCCTACCACTGTGATATTGATAAGCGCATGCATGAGTACACAGGTTAGAATTGAGTTGGTATGCATTCTTGCCAGACACAGCATGATCCCCTGACAAAATATGATAGCAATCAGGTATAACTCGTACTGAGGATGTACCATACCCCATAGTAAAGAGGTAACGATCACCGCACCTGCGGGGCGTAAAAATGAGCGTGAAAAACCATGGAACAAATAACCACGAAAGAATAGCTCTTCAAATAGAGGCGCAATCACGATCACTGCGATTAACAGCAACCATAGCGCATCGGCTGAAGTATAAAGCGATACCGCATAGTCATCCGCAAAGGGTTTACCCATGGTATACATGATTGAGTGGCTAACTAGCAGAAACAATGCTGTTACACCTAGCCATTTGACCAAGTCGGGCATGGAAGAGGCTTTGATAGCTAAATATTGTAAGAAGTCTTTTGTTCCGAATCGGACCAGCGCAAATATCAAGGTCGAACAGACCAGAAAAGAGGCGAAAGTGGCAACGGATACAACCCAGGCATCACTCGTCTTGTTTCCCGCAGCCAATTTTGCGGCATCTACATAGTGCGAAGAAACACTGTCTTGCACCAATATGAAGAAGAAAAGAATGAGCGCTCCACCAAGTAAAGTGCCTATAAAGCCAAAGTAGTGATCGGTTTGTCTAATCATTAGAATATTCCTTATAGTCATAGCAGACATTTGTTTATAACGTTAATCATTCAATTCACGTTTATCCATTACCAGCCACGCTAACTACCCGCGCAGATCACAGCCACGCAGCATTTAGTCGTTGATATACTTTCCATGTAATAGGCACGATATTGATAAATAGTGAGTTGTTGTAGTAATGGTAAGAATAGCGCCGTAGTGAATAGGGTTCATGCTCTACCATATGGAAATAACATTAACACAGATATAACAATTTAGTAATGTGAATTATGTAATAACTTATGACACAAAAACAGTACAAAGTAGAGATAAGATGGCTCTCCAAGACTAGTACAGTTGAGTTCTACCTACTACCTGATAGTTCATACAGGACGGGCAAACACAGCGGCTTTTCCTGTTACCTGACAGTTCCTACAGGCAGGGTGAAAATATCGCATTTTCGAGGACCTAAAAAGCGCTTTTTAAGGGCGCTTACTCTTCGCTATTCTCGCATCAAAAAGCTGCATAATCACAGCCATTAAATTATTGCCCAAAGCCCATTATTACTAGCTTTTTGGGGTCATAAAGCAGTGTCAGTCGATTTATTTTAACTTCCTAAACACTGCATAATTACCATAAACAATCGCAATAGTTCTTAGTGTGCGCCAACGGCGTATACGGCGGCAATATGGCGTCAAAATCTCACCCTTAACACCTACCTAGTATTTATCCCAGTACTGCTCAATCACCACATCGTAGACAATTTGTTCAAGCATGTATTGATGCACTCCATACATTGCACCTTCTTTTATGAAGCTAGCTCAACTTAGACGGCTTCACTTATTGAATAAGGATAAAGAAAGGTGTGAGCACTTACTTACGTAAGTGTTGGGAGAGTTTCAATATGACTGCAAACCTTATCTTTAAAGCAAGTAAGTAACGCTGAAGGCAAGGGGAGCGCTTTGGTTCGTTGGCATCATTTTTTTGAAAAATGAGGCGGTAAATAGAGTGCTAATTGTGTGCGGCTTTTATGACTTAGGTACCAGCATTAAATGTGATGCAGCGGTGCTTTAGAGCGACACCTAAACACATGGTTAGTGAACAAGTTCTAATAAAACAATAATAAGGGAAGCAATATATGCCTGAAGCATTTAGCTTAAGATTGGACAATGAACAGGTGCCATTTAGCAATCTGGTAGAGATTGTACAGTGGCACTTGCAGCGTCATCCAGATCGAGAGGTGTTTCAATTTCTTAAAGACGGTGAAGTTGAGTGTCACCCTGTAAGCTATTTTGAATTAGATCAAAAAGCCAAAGAAATTGCGGTGCAATTGTTGAGTGAAGCTCAGTGTGGAGATAGAGCTCTACTTGTTTTGCAAAATGGAATTGACTTTATTACAGGATTTTTTGGCTGTTTATATGCTGGGATATGCGCCGTACCTGTTTACCCACCTCAAAATCGCCAAGCGTATTTAGAGCGACTAGAGATGATAGCAACGGACTGCCAAGCACGTTTTGTGCTGGGGACCCGTGATTACTTCGACAATGCGCAGTCGCGTTTAGAAGCGTTTGAAACGCTCGGCAAGGCAACAAAAATAGCGGTTGATGAGCGTGAAGAAGATACCTCAGGTTATGTATTACCTGCTCTGAATCAAGACAGCCTAGCCTTTTTACAATACACCTCAGGTTCAACGTCAGCACCGAAAGGTGTGATGGTCACGCATGGCAATCTGATCAACAACATTGCATCGATGCAATCATGTTTTGGTCATGATGAGCAAACGATCATCGCCTCTTGGTTACCCATGTTTCATGATATGGGCTTGATTGGTGCTGTGCTACAGCCGATTTGTATTGGTGGCAAAGTGATTGCCATGACGCCAGCAGCGTTTCTACAAAAGCCCATGCGTTGGTTAGATGCCATTTCAAAGTACCGAGCAACCTCTTCTTTTGCCCCTAACTTTGCCTATGACTTGTGTGTGAGCAAGGCCACAGAGGAAGATCTACAGCGTCTTGACCTATCGACTTGGACCATGGCACTCAATGGTGCCGAACCCATAAAACCTGAAACAGTTAAAGCTTTTGCTAATAAGTTTGCACCATGTGGATTACATGCGAACACGATGTACCCGGGCTATGGTTTAGCTGAGGCGACGCTGTTTGTATCGGGTGCCCAGCGCCTGAGCGCACCGCAGTTTTTAGAGGTTGCAGTCTCTAATTATCAGCACAGAGATTTAGTCAAACCAGTGACAAGCGGCGGCGCAACCAGAGAACTAGTCAGTTCAGGTATCCCTAGTCCTTACAACGATGTAGTCATTGTTGATCCAGAAGATCACAGCCGTTTGGCAGACGGTCAAGTCGGCGAGGTGTGGGTTCGAGGTGAGAACGTGGCATCTGGATATTGGCAGAATGAAGAGAAAACCATTGAAACCTTTAGAGCCACAATCCGCGGCGAAGACGATGTTCATTACATGCGTACCGGTGATTTGGGTTTTATCCACCAGCAGCATCTATTCATTTGCGGTCGTATCAAAGAACTTATCATTATTCGTGGTGCGAACTTCTACCCACAAAACATCGAACAAACATTACAAAACAATATCGATGGCTTAAAACCCAATGGTGGCGCGGCATTTACGATTGAGCATGAAGGTGAAGATGCGCTGGTAATTGTACAAGAAGTTGAAAGAACTTGGCTGAAAAAGGTAGACCCAGAAGCCGTAGCCCAGCAAGCGCGCGCTTTGATTGCCAGTGAGTATGGCTTGTCGCTACACGCGTTTGTCATGATCCGTCCGATGACCCTACCAAAAACATCCTCAGGGAAAATACAACGTGCTCGTGCCAAGCAATACTTTGCAAGCGGCGAACTTAAGGTGGTATCAGAAACTATCTTTACAGCGGCTTCTAAAAACAGTGAATCAGCGCATACGCTTGATATTAAGTCATTCGGCCTCAGCTCTGAACTTGCTGATGTGGTGTTGGGTTTAGCGCTACTGATCGCACACAAGGCTAAACTACCCGTTGCACAACTGGATATTGAACAATCGATTATTCTCACCGGCTTGGACTCAATTACTCTGAACAGCCTAGTGGCAACGGTTAAAAATGTATTTGGTGTGACCTTATCACTTGGTGAGTTGTTGCAATCGAGTTCGCTACTGGATATCGCACAAAACATCGTTGAGCAAAGACAAGATGGTCAAAGCGCACCGTTGCTTGCGCTAAAGCAGCACAATTACTCGCAGCACGATGCATTTGACCTCAGCGTTAACCAAATGCAGATGTGGTTATTGCACCAAAAAACGCCTCATAGTGCGGCGTACAATGTGCCTATGTGCTTACAAGGCCAGTTTGACAAGGTACAACTTGAGCTGGCGCTTACAAATATGCTTGACGCAAACCCTATTTTGCGTACGCATATCTCGTTTAATGCTCAACAAAACAAGTGGCAGCAGCGCATTTTACCTATGCCAGAAGTGACATTGATTGAGCACAGTGAAGTGTTAGCATCAGCTGAACTGGCGCGAAGCACAATTGCTGAAGCTGCACAGCAACCTTTTGATTTAGAACATGAGCCTTGCTATCGCTTTGAGCTGTTCCCGCTTGAAGATGGTAGCCAGTGTCTATTATTGACCTTCCACCACATGGTGGTTGATTTAACCTCAATGCTGGGATTAACCAAGGCTCTGTTGGCACAGCTTAGCGGTCAGGGTGTAGCACCACTGAACACGAGCGCCAGTTACCAAGACTTCATCGCATGGCAGTGTGAACAAGGGGAATCAGAAAAGGGCCAAAACGCTGCCCGTTACTGGCAAGAAAAGCTCGCCGCTGATTTACCTGCATTGCAATGGCCAATGCGAAATAGCCAGCCACAAATGACTCCAGGACAAGGTACGTCATTTGAGTTTGCAAGCGACTTTAGTTCGGCTGAGTTGAGCCAAGCATGTAAGCAGTTGGGGTGTACACAAAACAGCTTTATTTTTAGTGCATACCAGTTGTTCTTGACTAAATTGTGCCACGAACGCCAATTTGCAGTAGGTATTTTGAATACGGGGCGTATTGCGCCAGAGTTCCTTGATTGCACGGGGTACTTTGTTGAGCCACAAGTGTTTTTAGCCAATGTTGGTCTGAATGCTTCATTCTGTGAGTTGGTTGCGCAGACGCAACAACAGCTCTTTACTATGGTTGAACATGCGGGTAGTTCGTTACAAAGCATGTTGGCGCAGGAAAGCAAGCATGAGCAATCGTTACAAACCTTGTTTACCTTCTATCCGCATCAAGCACATGCCATTGCACCGTTTAATGCAGCTATGGAGCCTCGTGTTATTAGTGGCTGTGAAGCTTATCAACATATTCCTTTGCCTTCTTTAGGGGCGCAGTTCGATTTATCACTGATAGCAGCCGATGACGGCGAGCAGTTACAGTTCAGATTTGAATATCACAATGAGCTGTTCAACGAGCAACATATTGCTAAGTTTGCTGAGTTTTTCAGTCATGTGATGGGCACTTTGGTTAAACAGCCAAACTTGCGCTCAGAGCAGCTTGCCTTACAACCAACGCAAGCCCATGACCACGCATGCTTGCAAGCCAGCTTTACGACCAAGGACTTTGCTCAGCAGGGCCATGTGCATGAGCTGTTCACCAAGCAAGCACAGCGAAATCCAGATGCAATAGCCTGTCGTTTTGGCAATGAGTCTTTACGTTACAGCGAGCTTGAGGCCAAGGCCAATGGCTTAGCTAAGTTACTGATTGAGAAAACCAATCATCAGGACCCAGTGGGTATTTATGCCGAGCGTTCGTTGGAGCTTGTAGTTGCGATTGTGGCCTGTTTAAAGGCGGGTTGTCCTTATGTACCTATCGATCCAACTCAACCTGACGAACGTGTAGCAACAATCATTGATACCGCAAAAATTGCACTGCTGCTGAGCAATCAGCCACAGCTGCCGTGTGATGTGCAAAATATCACGCTGGACGTTACCCAGATTGACTCATTGGATGCCGATGCAGTGCCAGTACGTACAATTACAGAGCGCGACCTTGCTTATATCATCTTTACTTCAGGGTCCACGGGTACTCCCAAAGGGGTAATGAATAATCATGGCGCAATTCGCAACCGTGTACTGTGGATGCAAGACGAGTATCAGGTTACACACGACGATGTGATCTTACAAAAAACCCCTTATACCTTTGATGTATCGGTGTGGGAATTCTTGCTACCTCTGATCAGCGGTGCAACCTTGGTATTGGCAAAGCCACAAGGACACAAAGACAGTGATTACTTGAGTGATTTAATCGCACAGCAAGGTGTCACTTTATTACACTTTGTACCATCGATGTTAGAGGTGTATCTGGGTAATCCAAATACCCAATTGGCAAGTGTTAGGGATGTCTTTTGTAGTGGTGAAGCCTTGTCGGTCGATTTGCAAAACCGCTTCTTTACTCGCTTTGCTCACAGTCGGTTGCACAATCTTTATGGCCCAACTGAAGCGGCTATTGACGTGACATACTGGCAGTGTGATCCACACTCGCAAAGTGCATTCGTGCCAATCGGTCGCGCTATCGACAATATCCAGCTTTATGTATTGGACGCTGAGTTACAACCCGTACCAGCAGGTTGTTTAGGGGAGCTTTACATTGGCGGAATTGGCTTAGCCAATGGCTATGTGAATCAGCCAGAGCTGACAGCTAACACCTTTATTGATAATCCCTTTGTTGCGCAAGCCGATGCCAAAATGTATCGCACTGGCGATCTCGTTCGTTACGAGAAAAACGGCGTGATTGAATATGTAGGACGTACAGATTCACAGGTAAAAGTGCGTGGTTTTAGAATCGAGTTAGGCGATATTGACGCGCATCTGCTGGCGATTGACCAAGTGCTGGAAGCGGTCACGATAGTGGTGGGTGAAGGCTCGGACAAACAACTAGCGTCTTATGTGGTGCTAAATAGTGAACTTGATAGCGACCACATCAAAGCCATGTTGGGTGCAACACTGCCACAGTATATGGTACCAACTTACATCACGGTCATGGATACCATGCCAATCAATGCGAATGGCAAATTAGACCGCAAAGCCTTGCCTGCACCTCAATTGACACTCAATGAAAGCGACTATGTTGCACCTGAGTCTGAACATGAGCAGCAACTGGCCAATATCTGGGCGCAAGTACTGAACCTTGATGTGAGCGCTATCAGCCGTACGCATAACTTTTTTGACTTAGGTGGCCATTCATTAGCCGCTGCAAAGGTTGCAACACTGGCTAAGCTAACGATGCGCAACGTATTTGACGCGCCAGTTTTAGCACAGCAAGCGCAATACTTAGACGTTCAGGCGACTGACGTACAAGCACCTATCACAAAAATTGAGCGAGATAGCGAACGCTTTGCGCTATCACCTGCGCAGTCACGTCTTTGGTTCCTTAACCAGTTCCAAGATTTGGGGGGCGCATACAATATTCCTACTGTGCTGCAGTTAACAGGTCAGCTGGATGAAAAGGCTTTACTGAGTAGCATTGAGCAGGTGGTCGCGCGCCACGAAATCCTTCGCACTTGTTACGCAAGTGAAGACAATGTGCCTTATCAATATGTTGTACAAGATATCAAATTTGCCGTTGAGCAGCTTGATTGGAGCAGCATGAACGATGCGCAGCGTGATGACGCCAGAGCACAGTTTATGGCGCAACATGCACAAAGCGCCTTTGACCTTGCCACTGAATTACCGATTAGAGTCGCACTTATCAAAGAGCAAGCGAATTGCTACACGCTTTGTATTTGTTTGCACCATATTTCTGCCGATGGCGTCTCGTTAGCGCTACTATTGCAGCAGATCAGTGCATATTACATGCAGCAAGAGTGCGACTTAGAAGCGCCACAGTTACAGTATTTAGATTACTGCCAATGGCAAGCGAAGCGCTTATCAGACGAAGCGTTTACAGCCCAACAGCTAACGTTTTGGACCAAGCAGTTACAAGGTCTCAAGCCTTTATTGCCACTACCAACGGACCGTCCAAGACCAGCTCAGCAAACGACTGCGGGTGAATGTGTAGCGCTGAACTTTGATAACGAAGTAGTTGCTAAGCTACAGCGCATTGCCACCGAGCACAATGCTAGCTTGTACATGGTGTTAATGAGCGCTTACAAACTGTTGCTATCAATCTACAGTAAAGAGCAAGACATTGCTGTTGGTACACCAGTATTGGGTCGTGGTCATACACAACTAGATGATGTATTCGGGTTCTTTGCTAACACCGTGGTGCTACGTAATGAGATTGACAGTAATGCAACGTTTGCACAGTTGCTGGCACAAGTAAAAGAAACCACGTTGGCGGCCTTTGAGCATCAGGATTTACCGCTGGATATGCTTATTGAAGCATTGCAAATACCACGTAGTTCCAGCTACAGCCCATTATTCCAAGTGATGTTTAGCCTAGAGCAACAGCAAGATGTAGGGCCTTTATTTGGTCAGCAGTTAAAAGTAGCGCGCGTATCTCGATTGCATCAGGTTGCTAAATTTGACCTATCAATGATGCTAGAGCAGCACAATGCGGGTGTATCGGGTTATTTAGAGTTCAATACAGACTTATTTGACAAGCACACCATTGCGCAATTTGCTAAGCACTTTACTGCTTTGCTGGGTGCGATTTCGACCCGCTATGACCTTGATAAGGTGGCGTTGAAAGAGCTGAACTATCTGCAACAGCCTGAGCTTGAGCTTTTAGCGCAGATGAGCGAGGGGCCTGCGGCGGTATTTAGCAGTGTGACCGAACAATTTGACCAGCAAGTTGCTTGTCATCCAAATAAAGTCGCCGTGTCATGTGGTGACTCCAGCATGACCTATCAACAACTGGCAGAGCGTGCCAATCAGATTGCCAATGTACTGATAGATAAAAATATCACAGGTGCAGTAGGGGTTAGCCTGAAGCCGAGTTGCGAAGCTGTTGTGGCGTTACTGGCAGTGCTAAAAGCGGGCGCACATTATGTGCCGTTGGATAGCCAGCTACCAGCTCAACGCATGGACCATATCGTCAACGAAAGCGCAATGTCACATGTGTTGGTGGATGACGCTAGCGAACAGGCATTTTCTGAGCGCAACGTTATCAACGTGCATCAGGTTTCAACGCAAGTTTCTGTTGAACTTAAATCTAGCAATTGCGCTGATGACCTTGCCTATTTGATGTTTACCTCGGGATCAACGGGCGCACCAAAAGGGATCACTATCCGTCATGGCAGCATCACTCGTTTGGTTAAAGATGCCAGCTACGTTGAGCTGAATGAGCATACGGTGATGCTGCAGGCTGCTTCGTTGTCTTTTGATGCTGCAACATTTGAGATCTGGGGCGCATTGCTCAACGGCGGACGCTTAGTGGTGCACAATGATGACGTAGTGTCTTGTCAATCATTGCAAGCGCTGAATGAAGTAAATACCGCATGGCTCACGGCGTCGCTTTTCCATCAATTGGTTGATGAAAATCCTCATTGTTTGGCATCGCTTAAGCAATTGCTAGTCGGTGGTGATGTGGTGTCAGCAGAGCATGTTGCCAAAGCCTACGCCAGTAATCCAAATATTCAAATCATTAATGGCTATGGCCCTACCGAGTCAACCACTTTTGCCGCAACACATCGCATTCACGCCGAGTCTATCGCTTGTCCACGCGGCAGCATTGCAATCGGTAAGCCGATTAACGGGACTCAGCTGTATGTATTGGATGCGCACCAGCGTCCTGTACCGTTCAATGTTGCGGGCGAGTTGTACATCGGTGGTTTGGGTTTAGCGACGGGCTACATCAATCAGCCACAACTAAATGAGGCGCAATTTGTTGAGTGCGCGCCATTGGGTGGACAGCCACAACGCTTGTATCGCTCGGGGGATTTAGTGCGCCGTTTACCAAGTGGTGACATTGAGTTTATTGGCCGTGCCGATGAGCAGGTGAAGCTGCGTGGTTTCCGTATTGAGTTGGCAGAAATTGACGCAGTTTTGGCCGCTTTGGCGAGTGTTGACAACTGTGTCACTGTGCTGGTGGACGATATGCTGGTGAGCTATGTGGTGGCTAAGCAAGGTGTCGAGGCATTGCGTGAGCAGCTACAGCAGGTGCTACCTAGCTACATGGTGCCAACCTTTATCATTGCACTTGATAGCCTGCCGCTGACGCATAACGGCAAGTTAGACCGCAGAGCATTGCCTGATTACAAAACATTTATTCAGGATATGAGTGATGATGCGCCTGTAAGTGAACAAGAATCAGCCCTTGCAGCATTGTGGGCGCAGCTATTGCCGCTTGGGGAGCAAGCGATAGGCCGCAGCAGTGATTTCTTTGCCTTAGGCGGACATTCACTCCTGGCTGCAAAACTGGTTGCCAAATGTAATAAAGAATTGAACATGCAACTGAGTGTGCGCGAGATTTTTGATAATCCGACACTTTCAAGCATGGCTGGCAAGTTACAACCACTGGACAGTGTAACGCCACTAACTAAAGCCGATAGAAAGCAATCGCACGGTTTATCTTATGCGCAATCTCGCTTGTGGTTCCTCTCTTCCATCGACAATGCGGCGGGTGCATACAATGTACCGCTGACGATTAAACTCAGTACCGACACGCACAAGGTGGATGTCTCGCGTTTACGTCAAGCGGTACATAAATTGGTTGCCCGCCATGAGGTGCTGCGTACTGCGTACCGCGCCCAGCAAGGGGTACCTAAACAGGAAGTAATGACCGTCGAAGCGGCTTTGGCGCAGCTAGATATCCCGCTATATCAGGCGCAAGAGCTTGAGCACAGCATTGAGCAATTCATGCATACGTTTAATGGTGCGCTGTTCGATTTAAGCAATGGCTTGCCGATTAGAGCGGCAATTGTACAAGAGTCTGAAGACACACTTTATCTGGCGCTGTGTATTCATCACATTGCCACCGACGGCAGCTCGATGGCGTTGATTGGTCAGGAGTTAGCAGAGCTATATCAACAAGATAAAGCCGAGCTGGCCTATCAATACCTAGACTACAGTCAATGGCAACAAGCGACCTTAGAGCAAGGTAAGGCACAACAGCAACTGGCTTATTGGCAAGCGCAACTCGCTGACTTGCCACCACGGCTCGAGTTGCCAGCGGACTATGCACGTCCAGCTGAGCAATCTTATCAAGGTGCCTGTTTAGAAGTATCACTACCTGAGCAGGTGAGTGCCTCATTAGAGCGTGTAGCGCACAGCCACGGGTGCAGTATGTATATGGTGATGTTGGCTGCATACCAGTTGTTATTGGCTAAATATGCGGGTGAGCAGGATATCGCTGTAGGCACCCCCATTGCGAACCGCCCACTGGCTGAGCTGGAATCAATGGTTGGCTTCTTTGCAAACACTTTGGTGCTGCGCAATCAAGTCAATACAACACACACGTTGCCTCAGTTACTTGAAGCAACACGAAAAACGACGTTATCAGCCTATGCTCACCAAGATTTACCATTTGAATACTTGGTAGAGAAGTTACAGCCACAAAGAAGCTTAAGCTACAGCCCATTGTTCCAAGTGATGTTTAGTTTGGCGCACGATGACCAAAGCGCACTAGAGTTTGCAGGACTTCGAGCGGATAAGCAGCAGTACGCACATCAGGTGTCAAAGTTTGACTTGTCGTTCATGTTGTCACACAACAATGGTGCTATCAGCGGCTACATTGAATATAGCACGGACCTGTATCGCGCCAGCACTATTGCCAGAATGTGGCGTCACTATGTGTGCATTCTAGAGCAGCTAGAATCGGCGTGTGCGCAGCAAAGTACCGTAGGCAGCATCGTATTGGATTATCCACAACAATTGGATAGTCAATATGCACAGCTTAATGGCGTTGTCAGCGAGCAAGCAGCGACACCTGCAATACTCGCAGAGCTATTTGCACAGCAATGCCAGAAAACGCCAAATAAGGTGGCTGTACAAAGTGGTGATGAGCACTTGACCTATGAGGACTTAGCGCAGCAGGTCAATGTGGTTGCTAACCGTATCCTAGCCACTGGGGTTGAAGGTAATCGCCCGGTCGCGGTGTACTTAACTAGAAGCATTGACCTGTTGATCACGTTACTTGCCATCCAGCAAGCAGGGGCTTTCTATGTGCCGCTGGATCCAAATTATCCGCCGCAGCGTGTGGCTGATATTTTGGCCGATGCACAGCCTGCCTTGATAGTGACACAACAAGGTTTAGCGCAGCGCTTAGCTGATGTAGATGCGAAGATGCTCTACATAGACGAAGCGATGTATGTGGCTGACTTTACGCCTTGTACTTTACTACCAGCGCCGACGGACACGGCATACGCAATCTACACCTCAGGTTCAACGGGTAAGCCAAAAGGGATAGCCATTAGTCATCACAATGTGGCGGCGCTAATTGACTGGGCGACTCAAGAATTCAGTGCACAGCAGCTTAGCCAGGTGCTTGCGGCGACCTCAATTTGTTTCGACTTATCAGTGTTTGAGATGTTTGTTCCACTGTGTGTTGGTGGTTGCGTGAACATCGTAGACGATGCGTTGGCTTTAGCTAATGGCCAAGACTACAGCGGCCTGACGCTTATCAATACCGTGCCTTCGGCCATGACCGCGTTATTGAGCTTAAACAAGCTACCTACATCGGTGAGCACCATTAACTTGGCGGGTGAACCTTTGGCCCGAGAACTGGTAGATGCGCTTTATGAACGTGCGCATGTGGAATGTGTATACAACCTCTACGGGCCATCAGAAGACACTACTTACAGCACCTATGTATTAGTACCTAAAAACCAAAAGGCTAAGCCAACGATTGGTCGCCCAATCAAAGGCACACAGGCTTATGTGATGGATAGTGAGCACAATCGCTTACCCATCGGGGTAACGGGCGAGCTTTATCTGGCAGGTGACGGGGTAACGCAAGGGTATCTTAATAACCCTGCACAAACACAAGCTGCGTATCTAGAGATAGCGGGGACACGGATGTACAAAACGGGCGACAAAGTTCGCCTACTAGATAGCTATGAACTTGATTATTTAGGCCGTATCGATCACCAAGTGAAACTGCGCGGTTTTAGGATTGAACTGGCGGAAATCGAGCATGTTATCCACGGTATCGATGCAGTGAAACAGTGTGTGGTGGTGGTGAATCAGCAACAGGCACAACAACCTCAGTTGGTTGCCTTTGTAACACTGCACGATGATGTGTCCGATGCAACACAGGTTAGTAAACGTATAGCAGTGCACACGGCAGCTTGCTTACCGGATTACATGCAGCCTGCACATATCGCAACCTTAAGCGAATTGCCAATGTTGCCCAATGGCAAGATTGCTCGCGGACAGCTTGCCCAGCAACCAATAGATATTGTTAACAACAGCTCAGGTGAACGTCCAAGCACGGAGTCTGGAGTGCAGCTAGCGGCACTGTGGGCCGAGTTGATAGGCAGCGATGATGTCTATCTATCAGACCACTTTTTCGAACTTGGCGGTCACTCTTTACTTGCTGCGCAGTTGGTCAGCCGAGTGGAAGAGCTATTTGCCGTACAACTAACCATAAAAGATGTTTTTCAGCATCCAACATTACAAGCACAAATCGATCTTATCGCACTCCTCAAAGCCTCTATGGATGTTCATTCACAAGCATGTTTAGACGACGAGGTGGAACAACAGGAAGGTAGTATATGAGTATTAATCAGCTATTAAACGAGCTCACGCAGCGCGGTATCAAGCTGTGGGTTGAAGGTGACAAGCTGCGATTCAAGGGCCCTTCGGATGGTCTTGATGATGCACTTAAAGAGAAACTGGTCGCGTTCAAACCTGAGCTAATGAACTTGTTATCAAGACAAGCACAATCGGCAGCATCAAAGAGCAACAACGAGTTAGTTATTGATAAAAGTGCACTCTCGTTCACGCAGCAGCGATTGTTGTTCATGAATGACATGCTAGGTGCTTCAGCGTCTTATAACTTACCAAGTGCCTATCGCCTTGAAGGACAAGTTGATGTTGCGCGACTCAAGCAAGCTTGGCAGCAATTAACGCAGCGTCATGAAGCCCTACGTACCGCTTTTGTTAAACAAGAAGGTGAGTACAAAGCACAGGTTCAAGATGCCGTACAAGTACACTTTATCGTCGAAGATTGCACCCAAGATGCAGCAAGAGTTGAGCAAGTTAAACAGATGGCGACAAATCATGTGTTTGATTTATCAAATGGTCCTTTGGCTGTTATGACCTTGATACAAACAGGGCCTGCCAGTCATATCTTGCTACTTAACATGCATCATATTGTGACCGATGGCTGGTCGAATGGTGTGCTTTGGCGCGATTTCTGGCGGCTATACCATGGTGACGATAGTTTGGCTGAGAGCCCCGTTGCAGCAAGTTACGCTGACTTTGTGGCTTGGCAAATGGATTGGTTACAAAGCCCTCAGTTTGAGCAACAGCAGCAATTTTGGTTGCAGTATCTACAAGACGCGAATACATCGCTGGACTTACCACTGGATTTTGCACGCCCTGCAACACCGGATTATTGCGGTAAAGTGGTGCCGTTTGAACTCAGTGCTGACACTGCTGATAAGTTGGCTCGTTTTAATCAGCGCCATGGTTCATCGGCGTTTATTACGCTCCTTTCATCGCTGTTTTTGCTGCTTGGTAAATATACTGGGCAAACAGACATCTGTATTGGCACCTCTGTTGCGAACCGTAAAAAGACCGATTGGGAGTCAGTCATCGGCTTTTTCTCAAACGTAATTGTGCTTAGAGGTCAGCTTGAAAATGAGCAAAGCTTGGCACAGCTTACCCTAGCTGTGCGCGATAGCGTGCTTAACGCGTTTGAACACCAGGACTTTCCATTTGAGAAAATTGTAGAGAAGCTACATCCAGAAAGAAGCCTGAGCACCAACCCGCTGTTTCAAGTGATGTTTAACTATGAGCAAGAGGAAGCGGGCGATAACACGTCTGAAGCGGACTTGGCCATCAACGCTGAGGCGTTAACACAAGAGGTTTCTAAGTTTGACCTCACAGTAACGGTTAAGCGTCAGGGCGACAAGTTATACGGTGGTATTGAGTATGCTACGGCATTGTTCAAGCACGATACGGTTGAACGCTTGGCACAGCTATACAGCCAAGTATTGTCACAGTTGCTAGACAACGATGCTCAGCGTTATGCCGATTTAAGCCCATTAAGCGAGGACGTCCAGCAACACATACTGTCAGATTTTAATGGCCCAGATCTAGAGTTTGACCGCCACACCACGATAGAGCAGGTGATCACCGCTAAAGCGCTAGAAATGGGTGACGCGCAGGCGCTACAAGACCACCAGCAGAGTTTAAGTTACAACGAACTGATGCAGCGCGTATCTGTGATGACTCAAAGCTTGTTGTCTCACGGCGTTAAAAAAGGACAGTTTGTCGGTATCGCACTTGATAGAAGTGTTTCTATGGTGGTTGCGATGCTTGCCGTAATGCGTTGTGGCGCGGCTTATATCCCTATTGATGTGAACTTCCCAGCCACTCGTAAACAGCAAATTTGCGACGATGCTCAACCGGCTTGTGTGATCACCGCGCAAAAGGATGAAGTTGAGGTTTATTGGTCTTGTCCTACCTTGGCATTGAGCGATGTGGATTGGCAGGCACTGCCGAGCAACATTGAAGCGATGCGACCAGAGGTCGACGGTGAAGATTTGGCCTACATGATTTATACCTCGGGCTCAACGGGTAAACCAAAAGGCGTTATGGTGAGCCATGCCAATGCTATTAATCTATTCTGTGGTTTAGATCAGTCACTTGCTAAGACTTTTGATAAGGTGGAAGGGCAACCTGTTTTTCGTGCCTTGACCAGTATTTCGTTTGATATTTCGGTGCTGGAACTGTTTTGGACATTAGCCAATGGTTTCAAGGTTATCATAGAGCAAGACCACTTTACCTCGTTAGCTCAGCAAAGTACGGCCAAGCGTAAGACGACGCAAATCAATCAGGCGGCAAAAGCACTTGATTTCAGCATGTTCTACTTCGCGTCAGATCAAACCACAGAGCAAGGCAAGTATCGTCTGTTAACAGAAGGAGCCAAGTTCGCTGACAACAGTGGTATGAGCGCGGTCTGGATCCCAGAGCGTCACTTCCATGAGTTTGGTGGGCAGTTTGCAAACCCCTCGGTTGCAGCGGCCGCAGTCAGTATGATCACCAACAATATTGAGATCCGCTCTGGTAGCTGTGTGCTACCTCTACACGATCCAATTCGTGTTGCAGAAGAATGGTCTATGGTTGACAACCTCTCTAATGGCCGTGCTGCAATGGCGGTGGCATCGGGTTGGCACTTCAATGATTTTGTGCTCCAGCCAGATAATTTTGCCGAGCGCCATCAAAAACTAAAAGAGGGTATTGAAACGGTTAGGCACCTTTGGCAAGGCGGTGAGATCACCCGAATTAATGGTAAAGGCACTGAATCTCAAATAAAAATTCATCCAAAGCCGATCCGTAAGGCATTACCTATGTGGATCACCGCGGCAGCAAACCCAGAGACTTTCCGTTATGCCGGAGAAATCGGTGCTAACGTGCTGACCCACTTTTTGGGGCAAAGTCGCGAAGAGTTAGCAGAAAAAATCGCCATTTATCGTCAAGCACGTGAGGAGCATGGTTTTGACCCTAAAGCCGGTAAGGTGACGCTGATGTTACATACCTTCTTGTCTGACGATCATGATGCGGCTATGAAATCCATCGAAACACCGTTTAAGAACTATCTAAGAACGTCACTGAACCTGCTACTTCCTGTGGCGGAAAAAACTGGACTGGATACCAAAGAAGACTTAGAAGCCGTGGTAGAGGCAGGATTCCAGCGTTATGCCAAACACAGCGCTTTATTTGGTTCACCAGAGTCCAATATCGAGATGCTCAACGAACTGGGTAATATCGGGGTCGACGAAATCGGTTGTCTTATCGACTTTGGTGTAAAGGAAGATGAGGTTATTGATAGCTTTACACACATCAAACGCTTGATGAGCATGCTTCGTAACAGCAGTGATAATTCGGTGGCGCTATCAAATGACGAAGCGACACATATCCAGTGTACGCCTTCGTATGCGCAGTTGTTACTTGAATCCGAGTCGACGCGTGCCAGTTTATCCAACATTCAGGGTTTCTTGGTTGGTGGGGAGGCGTTGACGGCCGATCTTGCTCAGCAAATCCAGCAAGTCATCCCTGGTAAGCTGTTCAATATGTATGGACCAACGGAAACCACGGTCTGGTCGGCGGTCAGTGAAGTACAGGGTAAGGATGTCAGTATCGGCTTACCTATCGCAAATACCCAAATGTATGTGTTGGATAAAGCGCTTAAGCCGGTGCCATTTGGCGTGGCTGGCGACTTATACATTGCCGGTGATGGCGTAACTAAGGGCTACTGGTGTCGTCCAGAGCTTACCAAAGAGCAGTTTATTCTTAATCCATTCTCAGACTCAGGCAAACATGACTTGTATCGCACGGGCGATGTGGTGCGCCGCAACCCTAATGGCACACTGACTTTTGTTGGTCGAGCGGATAATCAGGTCAAAGTACGAGGCTATCGCATCGAATTGGATGAGATAACTAAGCGACTGAACGATCAGGCTGATGTTGCACAGGCATTTGTACGTGTTCATCGCGCCGAAGGTCAAGAAGCAAAAATCTTGGCTTATGTACTACCGCAACTGGGTCAAACGATTAGTCGTGAAGCGTTAATGACAGCACTTGGTGCCAGTCTACCTGATTACATGATGCCTTCGGCCTTGTTTGTCCTTGAGCAACTTCCTTATACCCCAAATGGCAAGGTAGATATTAAAGCCTTACCAACACAAATACAGGCGTCGCCAGCGAAGCTGGTGCCGGTTGCAAATGACACCGAATTCAAGATGGCTGAGATCTGGAAAGCGCTACTTAACCTTGAGCAGGTAAGCACCAAAGAAAGCTTCTTTGAATTGGGCGGCCACTCACTGTTGCTGGGCAAAATGCAGCAACAAATCAAAGCCGTCTTTGATGTCACGATAGAACTTGTTGATTTGTTTAAGTACCCAAGCATTTCAGCGTTGGCAGAGCGAATTTCAGCTGAAAAAGGCTCAAGCCAACAACACACGAAGCGGAGCGGTCGCAAGGTAAACCGTTCATCTATTAATCATTTCAGAAATAACATGAGACAGAGAAATCAACGTGGAAAATAACAACAATATAGCACCGAACCAAATCGCGATCGTTGGCATGGCAGGTCGATTCCCTTCTGCAACGAGCGTAGATGAATATTGGCAGAACCTAGTCGCTGGTAAGCAGTCATCAACAGAGTTAACGGACGAGGAGTTACGTAACTCGGGCGTGCCAGAGGAGCTAATCGCGGATCCAAATTTTGTGAAGAAGTCTTATATCGTCGATGCGGTAGATAAGTTTGACGCGAACTTCTTCGGCTTTACGGCCCGAGATGCACAGATAACCGATCCGCAACAACGTATGCTACTTGAATGCAGTTACGAAGCGCTTGAACATGCAGGTTACAGTAATGAGAAATACGATGGTTTAGTTGGCGTCTATGCGGGCGTAGGCCCGATGGCTTACTACATCCGTAATTTACTCCCAAATAGAACCTTGCTGGACTCGGTAGGCACGCTACGAATGTCTATTGGTAATGAGAAAAGCTTTGCAGCGACTATGGTGTCATACAAGCTTAATCTCAGAGGCCCAAGTATCAACGTTGATACCGCTTGCTCTACTTCGCTGGTGGCGATTCACCAAGCGTGTCAGAGCTTGTTGTCATACGAATGTGATATGGCACTGGCCGGCGGCGTGTGTTTGGATACACCGCAGAAAATCGGTATGCACTACACCGAAGGCAGTATTATCTCTCCTGATGGCAGCTGTAAGCCATTCGATGAAGATGCCAAGGGCACAGTGAAAGGCAATGGTGCGGGGCTGCTGGTACTGAAACGATTAGAAGATGCACTCGAAGATGGTGATACCATTTATGCGGTCGTAAAAGGTTCCGCGGTAAATAATGACGGCGCATTCAAGGTGGGGTATACCGCATCAAGCGTTGAAGGCCAGGTGGATGTAATAAGCGAAGCCTTAGCGCGTGCCGACATTGACCCAAGCAGTATGCGTTTCGTGGAAGCACACGGTACGGGCACCATTTTAGGTGACCCAATCGAAGTGAAGGCACTGAGCGAAGTTTACAGCAACTATACAGACAACAAGCAATTCTGTGCCATTGGCTCGGTAAAAGCCAATGTTGGGCACCTAGACATTGCGGCAGGTGTAGCTGGCGTGATTAAGTCATCAATGGCGATTCACACTAAAACCTTGCCAAAGAATATCAACTTTACGGCACCGAACCCTAATATTGACTTTGATAATAGTCCGTTCTTTGTCAACACCGACAACCTATCACTACAAAGCGACACCGAGATTGTTGCTGCGGTCAGTTCATTTGGTATTGGTGGCTCTAACGCACACCTTATCTTAGGCGAGGCTCCTCAGTTGGTCAGTGATGAGGCTAATCGTCCACAACAGTTGATTGTTGCCTCTGCGAAAACCCCTCAATCACTGGATATGCAGCTCAACAAGATTGCCCAGTACTTAACTGATACAGTCGATGTGAATCTGGCTGACTTTGCTTACACCATGCAAGTGGGTCGTAATGAATACGAACATCGCGCAGTGGTTGTAGGCAGCAGTGCAGAGCAAGTTGCAGAGGCGATTTCGCAAGGCGCAAGTCAAGTCATCACGTCGCACAATGACAATGAAGATGCCAATGTTTACTTCATGTTCCCAGGTCAAGGCGCACAACACGTCGGCATGGCCAAGTCACTGTACCAACAAGAAGTGCAGTTTAAATCAGTCGTGGATGAGTGTGCGACTTTGTTTGAACAGCACTTAGGCTTTGATATTCGTAGCTACCTATTTGCACAGGATAACGATGCAGATCTGACTTCAACCTTATTATCACAAACGGCACTATTCACCATCGAGTATGCGATGGCTAAATTATGGCAAGCCAATGGTATTGAGGCGACAGCAATGATTGGTCATAGCTTGGGCGAATACGTTGCAGCTTGTTTAGCTGGGGTATTTAGCCTTGAAGATGCCATTAAGCTCGTTGCGGCGCGTGCATCACTGATGAATAAAGTGGCACCGGGTTCAATGTTAATGATCCAACAAGGTGAAGCGCAGGTTCGTGATTACTTGAACGAACAAATTTGCCTTGCAGCCGTCAATGGCGAAGCCATCTCGGTGGTTTCAGGCCAGAGTGACGCAATCAGCGCGTTACAGGCGCAGCTACAAGGACAAAATGTGGATTGTCGTATTCTACACACCTCACATGCATTCCACTCACATATGCTTGACCCAATTCTTGGTGAGTTTAAACAAGTGCTTGATGGCATTGCATTTAACGCGCCAGTTCAGCCGTTTATTTCAAATGTGACGGGGGATTGGATTGAAGTGTCTCAGGCGACATCAGCTAACTATTGGGTTAATCATTTACGTGGCACCGTGCAGTTTGCTAATGGTTTGAATACGATTCTACAAGATAGCAAAGCGGTACTGCTAGAAGTGGGCCCAGGTCAGGTGCTATCAACTCTGGCAAAACGCAGCTTCCAAGTTAAAAACAGTATCGCCAGTGCACGTCACGCAAAAGATCAGCGCTGTGATGTAGACACATGGTTACGCGCGTTTGGTGCACTATGGCAAGCGGGCGTCGCTGTAGATTGGAGCTTATTACACCAAGGCTCTTTCCGTCGCCGTATTGCAGCACCAACCTATCAATTTGATAAGCAAAGCTACTGGGTTGGTAACGACGCGCAAACAACACAAGAAGTTGCCGTGACTGAGTCAAGCGCTGCTGGGACTGAGCAACAACCAAGTTTGGATGCAGGTATTGATGCCATCGTTGCCCGCATCTGGCAAGACGCGTTTGGTATCGATAAGGTGGATTTAAGCGAGAACTTCTTCCAACTTGGCGGCGATTCGTTGTTGGCAACTCAGTTGTTGTCTCGTGTGCGCCAAGAGCTAGATGTGCAAGTGACCCTCAGTGAACTATTTGAATCAACCGACTTAGCGGATTTCATCGCGATTGTACAAGGGCATGCAGGTGAGGACGAAGCAAGTAAAGCAAGTAACCTGAAGATCTCAGTCGTTGAGCCTGATTTTGAAAATCGTTACCAACCGTTCCCACTAACTGATATCCAGCAAGCATATTGGGTTGGGCGTAGCAGCGCAGTTGAGTTGGGTGATGTGTCCACCACGATTTATCTAGAAGTCGAAATCAAAGCGGGCGAAATAGCCAAGTTTGAACGTTCATGGAACCGATTGATTGAGCAGCACGAAATGCTCAGAGCCATTTTCTTAGACAGTGGTGAGCAGCAAATTCTACCGGCTGTGCCTGAGTATAAGTTTGACATCATTGATGTATCTAACTGTGACGAGTCGTCTGCTGAGGCGCAGGCCATGGCGCTACGTGAAAAAATGTCGCATCAGGTGTTACCGTGTGCCACGTGGCCGCTATTTGATATCAAAGCCGTTCAATACAGTGAACAGTCATTCCGCCTATGTATCAATATTGATGTGTTGATTGTTGATGCGTGGAGCATGAACATGATCATTGAGCAGTGGTTACAGTTGTACCATAAGCCAGAAACATCGCTGCCAAAATTGGACTTTTCGTTCCGCGATTATGTGATAGCAGAACACGCTCTAAGAGAAACAGAAGCATACTACCAAAGTGAGCAGTACTGGTTCGACCGTATAGATTCATTACCGAATGCACCTAAGCTGCCCATGGTGACATCTCCTACCGCAGTGAAAGACGCCAAATTTGAGCGCTTTAACTACGATATGGAAGCCACTCGTTGGAAGCGTTTGAAACAAAAGGCGCTAGCCAACGGCGTTACACCAAATAGTGTGTTGATCAGTGCATTCTCAGAAGTGCTATCGATGTGGTGTGAGAACAGCCATTTCTCCCTATGCCTAACCAACTACAACAGGCATCCATTCCATGCTCAGGTTGATGACATTACTGGGGACTTCACCTCATTGACCATCCTTGAGATAGACAATCAGCTAGAAACGCCATTTATTGACCGAGTGGGGGCAACACAAACGCGCCTATGGAAAGACCTAGATAATCGTCTCGTCAGTGCGGTGCATGTGCTGCGTGAAATGAGCAAACGTCGCAATGAACGCGTGATGTTACCTGTGGTATTCACCAGTACTTTGGGCGGCCGAGAGCTTGAACACGAGCAGACACAAGAAGATTTTGCGCAAGAAGGCTATGGCCTGAGTCAGTCATCACAAGTATGGCTGGATCACCAAGTACTTGAGTGGCAAGGCATGTTGCGATTCAACTGGGATAGCGTTGCATCGTTATTCCCACAAGGGATGATCAAGAGCATGTTTGACACCTATTGTGCCCTGCTAGAGCAATTGGTCGACAGTGATGATATTTGGCATGCCGTGACACCGATTCGTCAGTCTGAAATTGCTCCGCCAATGGAATGTAAGCAGTTTGAAGATCATATTTTACACCATGGCCTTCAGCGCTTAGCGACAACCCATGGCGAGTCATTCGCAGTGGCCTCGGCTGGAGATGAGTTGAGCTATGCACAGTTAGATAACGTTGCGGATCACATTGCCAGTCGAGTCCATGAGCTGGGCGTGGAAAAAGAAGAGTTGGTGGCCGTGATTATGCCTAAAGGTTGGCAACAAGTTGCAGCAACACACGGAATTTTACGAGCAGGTGGCGCGTACTTACCAATCGACCCTGAGTGGCCGACGCAAAGACAGCAAGACTTGATTGAAACGACCAATGCCAAGGTGTTGATCACGCACCCAGAGTATGAGCAGCACTTTAGTGCGTGGCCGGTATCGGTAATTGGCGTTGATTCACAATGGCAACACAGCAAACCTGCGCAGTTGGTGAATGTTGATGTGCAACCTGAGGATTTGGCATATGTGATTTTCACATCAGGTTCAACAGGTAAGCCCAAGGGCGTAATGATTGACCACCGTGGTGCCATGAACACCATTTGTGACATAAACGAGCGCTTCAATGTGACTGCCAAGGACCGCATCTTTGGTTTGTCAGCACTGAGTTTTGACCTGTCAGTATACGACAACTTTGGCCCTTACTTTGTGGGAGCAGGGCTCGTTATCCCAGCGGGTGAGCAAATCAAAGACCCAAGCGGGTGGAATGGACTCCTTACTCAGTACGATGTCAGTGTGTGGAACACCGTGCCTGCGCTTTTCCAAATTCTAGCTGAATATCAGGAGCACAAAGGGGTGAACTTCCCAGCTTTACGTCTGGCAATGCTCAGCGGTGACTGGATCCCATTAAACCTGCCCACGGATGCCCGAGAAAAGCTCAATGACAAGTTAGAGATCATTAGCTTAGGTGGGGCGACCGAGTGTTCTATCTGGTCGGTATTCTATCCGATTGATGAAGTAAAACCCGAGTGGAAGAGCATTCCTTATGGTGTGGGCTTAACCAACCAGCGCTTGTACGTACTCAATAAACAACTAGACGAATGTCCTGTGGGTGTGACGGGTGATATTTACATTGCGGGTGTGGGCCTTGCGCTTGGTTATTACAAAGATGAAGAAAAAACCAATGCTCACTTCATCGTTCATCCAACGACGGGGGAGAGACTCTACCGTACTGGCGACTGCGGTAAATACTTCGCTGATGGCTGTATCGAGTTCTTAGGTCGTAACGACAATCAAGTGAAAGTAAATGGCTACCGCATCGAACTGGGCGAAATCGAATCCGCGATTCGAGACTGTGGGCTATTTGATGATGTTGTGGTGGTGGCACAAGGCAGTAATAAGCCGGGTGCACAGACCAGTACGCGTCTTATCGCTTACTTATTAACAAGTACAGATAGCGCCTCGGGTGGTGTTGCCAACGCCGAAGCACAATTGGTATCGCAACTTGCGGACAAGATCCCAAGTTACATGATCCCAAATGCGTACGTCACGATGGATAAACTGCCGCTCACAGCGAATGGCAAAGTAGATAGAAAAGCGCTGGTAAGTCAGGAGATCAAGGTGACTTATACCCGCGAGAAGATTGCAGCTAAGAACGATACCGAGCGCCGTATTGCAGGTATCTGGGCAAGCGTACTGGGCTTTGATGACTTCAGTACCGACGACAACTTCTTCGAAATTGGTGGGGATTCAGTCTCAATCTTGAAGGTACACCAGCAGTTAGTGAAAGAGTTTGGTTCAGGCCTGACAGTAGTGGAGATGTTTAAGCATCCAAAAATTGTCGCCTTAGCCCAATTTATCGACACCCTTGCGCCAGTAGCACGTTCTAAAGAAGACCTAAAAGCAAAGGCAAACAAACAAAAAGCCGCCCTTGGTAGAAAACGCGGTGCCTCAAAAAGGAGAGTGAACTCATGAGTCAATACAAATTAAATACAACTAACAATGATGAACAGGCATTGCCTGAAGAAGTAGCTGTAGCAGTAATTGGCATGGCGGGGCAGTTTCCTGGCGCTGAGAATGTTGACGAGTTTTGGGACAACCTCTCAAAAGGGGTTGAGTCTATCGCCCGCTTATCGGATGACGATTTACGCCGATGTGGCATAAGTGATGAGTTGTTGAACAATAAATCCTATGTAAAAGCAGGGGCTTATTTAAAAAATTCAGACATGTTTGACCCTGAGTTTTTTGATATGACGCCTAAAGAGGCAGAGATCACTGACCCACAACACCGTGTGTTGCTTGAGTGTGCACATGACGCAATGAGTGATGCAGGATATGTGGGTGAGCATTACGATGGTGCGGTATCTGTGTACGCGGGGATTGGTGTTGACACCTACCTGCTTGGCAACATCATGACTAACCCACAAATTCTTAATGAGATGGGGATGTATCAGTTAGTACTGGGCAACGATAAGTGCTATGCGGTATCGCGCATCTCTTACAAATTGAATTTGACCGGTGCGTCTTTGCTAGTCGACACCTCTTGCTCAACCAGTTTGGTGTCTGTTGTGATGGCATATAAGAGCCTACTGAGTTACGACTGCGACATGGCGTTAGCGGGTGGTGCTAAAGTCAACGCATCTGAGGTTGGTTACCTGTATGAACCTGGCAGTGTGAACTCACCAGATGGCCATTGTCGTGCGTTTGATGCTGAGGCTTCGGGCACCGTATTTGGTAATGGTGTGGGTCTGTTATTGATGAAGCGCCTAGAGGATGCCATTGAAGACAAAGACAACATCATTGGCATTATTCGTGGTGGCGCTATCAACAATGATGGCTCCGACAAAGTCGGCTTTACCGCGCCAAGTGTTGGTAAGCAGCGTGACGTGATAGAACAGGCATTGGAATTCTCAGAGGTGCCAGCACAATCTATCTCTTACATTGAAGCCCATGGTACAGGTACACGCTTAGGAGATCCGGTTGAAATTGGTGCGCTTAATGAAGCCTTTGCCGATTGCCCAGCGCAAAGCTGTTATATCGGTTCGGTAAAAACCAATGTGGGCCACCTAGAAACTGCGGCGGGTGTGACTGGGGTGATTAAAACTCTGTTGTCGATGAAAAATGACACATTACCAGCGACACTCAATTACCAGACGCCTAACCCTGCTATCAATATTGAGCAAACACCGTTCAAAGTGGTGGCACAGAACACGCCTTGGGCGCGCACCGAGAGTCCTAGACGCGCCTGTGTGAGCTCATTTGGTATTGGCGGCACCAACGCCCATGTAATTTTGGAAGAGCCACCTGCACGTGAGTACCCAACGGAGCCTGGCAGTGAGCTGTTGTTGCTTTCGGCAAAATGTGCCAATGCACTAAAGCAGTCACAACAGAATCTGAGCGCTGCACTACCAGATGTACCATCGTTACAAGATGCGGCGTATACCTTGGCAGTAGGGCGTAAGGCTTATGCGCATCGTAGCTATGCTGCGGTCAATGACAAAGGCTCGGTCACGTTTGCACCAGCCAATGAACTGACAAAATCGGTCAGTAAAGTGGCTTGGGTCGTACCGGGTCAAGGCACTCAATATGTGGGGATGTCTCTCGACTTACACCAACGTTTTGAGGTGTTCAGAAACACATTTGAGCAGTGTTGCGAGCTTATTGTACGCCAAGGCGGTCAAGATATCCGTGCGCTTTTGCTGGCAGAAACACCAGAGCAACAGATGCAAGCGCAGATCACACAAACTGATTACGCTCAGCCTGCGATTTTTGTGCATGCCTATGCGATGGCAAAACAACTACAAGCGATGGGAATTGAGCCTGAGCTTATGTTGGGTCACAGCTTGGGTGAGTATGTGGTGGCCTGCTTAGCGGGTGTAATGAGCCTTGAAGATGCCATTAAGCTAGTACTGACACGTGCACAATTGATGAACAAGGTTGAGCGCGGCGCGATGTTATCAATTAGTGCGTCATTGGATGTGGTTCAAAGTGTGTTGGCTCAGGCAGAAACTCAGCAGATAGATATTTGCGCCATCAACAGTGGCAAGTCCATTGTGGTAGGCGGTACACATGACGCGATTGATGCGCTATCGAGCCTGTTACAAGACAAGCAAATTGACAACCGTAAGCTGGTGACATCACACGCATTTCACAGCCACATGCTCGAGCCTGTGCTGGGAGAGTTTGAAGCGGCGGTTAGCAATATTACCTTCTGTGCTCCACAGATGGACTATGTATCAAGCTTAAATGGCCAACTGGTTAATGCACAGATGGTGTGTGAGCCACAGTACTGGGTGCAGCATCTACGCCAAACGGTGCAGTTTGGTAATGCAGTGAATACGTTAATCGGCGAGGGCGTGGATTGTGTCTTTGACCTCGGGCCTTCAAATACCGCAGCCATGCTGGTACGCGATAACGTGACCAGTACTTGTGCGATTATCCATTGCGCGCCAAACGTCAAACAAAAAACAGCGGCAGATTTGGTGCTACTTGAAGCTATTGGTAAGTACTGGAGCTTAGGCGGCAACATTGATTGGCATGACTTCTACGCCGAGCGTGATTGCTACCGTACCTCGTTACCTGGTTATCCATACCAAAAACGTCGTTGTTGGATTGACCCAATTCATACCCAAGCGACGCCTGTGGCTGCACAGCAACCAACACCTGAGCATGAAGTCGTAGCAACAACGCCTCAAAGCAGCGACGAACAAGGTGCGCCACGCAATGCAACTGAAACCATGATTGTAAAAATCTGGCAGCAGCTTCTGGGTGTGGAGTCTATCGCTATCACAGATAACTTTTTCGACTTAGGTGGACAGTCGTTACTGGCCTCTCGCGTGATCAGTTGTATCTATGAAGAGACAGGCCTAGAGGTGGATGTGAGCGCCGTATTTGAATCACCAACCGTAGAGGCATTGGCCTCAGTAATCGTTGAGCAACAGCTCAGCTCAACAGACAGCGATGAACTAGAACGCTTGTTACTTGAACTAGAAGAGTAAACCCCATGACAACAGCAAATTTAAAAGCTCGGTTGGCGAAGCTATCACCCGAGCAGCGGGAGCTTTTGCTTAAAAAGCTTCAAAATAGCCAAAAAACGACTAAAAAAGAAACAATTGCACCGGTTGCACGTGAGTTTGATTTATCCAATGCACAACAAAGAATGTGGCTATTTGAGCAGTTAAACCACGGCGATAATGCCTACAATATTGTGTCAGCATTGCGCTTTGTGGGCGACTTTAACCCAGACGCATTTCGTTGGTCTATCCAGCAGTTGGTCAACCGCAATGAGATGTTTAGAACGTATTACAAAGGGGGAGACACCCCACTACAGGTGGTAGAGCCACACTATCAAGTAGAAGTGAATATGTTGGCACCGCTGGCGCTGGACTTCGTTAAAGACCGAGAACAGGTTGAAGCCTTTGTTGCCAAGCAAAGTGATGTGGCTTTTGCGCTAGATAAACTACCGCTATTTAGCGTGGATTGTGTGCCTTTGGCTGATGGTTCTCACATCATTATGTTTGTGATCCACCACATCCTAGCGGATGGTTGGTCACTTGGGTTGATTGAGGAGCAATTAAACGAAAACTACTTTGCATATTTAGGTGGTCAACGTGAAGATGTTCAGGCCAATGCGTGCCAGTTCAGAGATTTTGTGGCGTGGGAAAAAGATTGGTTACAGAGCAGCAGTGCCGACCAGCAGCGCCTTTACTGGAAAAAACAGTTACACGGTGCACCAGAGCATTTGCCAATGCCGACCATTGTGCCACGCAGCTCACAGCTAACGTTGAACGCTCAATCACACCTGTTCCAATTGAGTGACCAACAAATAGAGGGCTTAAAACAGTTGGCGAACGACCATCAAGCGAGTTTCTTTATGGTATTGGTCGCTACTTTCAAACTGGCGTTGAGTTACTTCAGTGGTGTTGAAGATCTCACCGTGGGTACGCCTGTTGCCAACCGTAAACGCGCGCAGTTTGATGGTGTTATCGGCATGATGTCAAATACCGTAGCGCTGCGCAGTCAGCCAAAACGTACCAGCACCTTCGTAGAATATTTAAATCAAGTAAAAGCAATGTCATTGCAGGCATTTGCCAACCAAAACGTACCCTTTGAAGAAGTGGTAGATAGCTTGCAGTTAGAGCGTAGTGCACACCACTCACCGCTTTTCCAAGTGTTATTTGCATTGCATGCCTCTGATAAAGAAGAGCTCAACCTAGATGATATTCAAGTTGAACCTGTTCATCTTGCTCGTAAGACCATTGAATTCGATATGATTTTTGAGTTCTTTACCAGCAACTTCAATGATCATCAGGTGGTATTCTCATACAAAGAGGACCTATTTTCAGCATCGATGATTGAAGCGTTAACAGCGACGTTCAACGCTATCGTCGATTACGTCACAACAAGTGCCGTATCAGACTTACCGCTGGCGGAGTTGTTCACCCCACTCAATCAAGCTGCTGGAGTCGTTGCGCCAGTTGCGAACTTTGCGTTGAGCGCAGCAACAGTGCAACAGTGCATCAGCTCGTTGACAGACAACGCATCACTACAACAGCAGTGGCAGTCACTAGATGCAAAATTGAACTGGCAGCAGTGTGCGAGTTTTATGCAGCAACATTTGCCGCTCACGGCACAGGATACGGTGTTATTAGAAGCGCAGTTGAGCCCAGAGTTATCGCTACTGGTTAGCTTATGGGCCATGCAAGTTGGCGCGCGGTGTCAGTTTATAACGAGCGTTGATGAGATAAGCGACGCAGCGACCGTATTAGTTGCAAATCCTGCGACAGCCAAAGCGTTGAGCCAAATGCGTACAACCCATGCCTTGCGTGCCGTGCTGGTCAATGGTGCGCAACCGGATTTAGACCTAAGCGCGCTGGGCGTGCCTGTTTATCTTACTTGGTCGATGCCCCATTGCCTGCCAAGCGTGATCTTGAGCGATGAAGGGGTTGCCTACAGCGGTGAAGTGAGCATTGTTAATGGATTAGGCGAAGTGCTGCCAGAGGGGGCTATCGGCGCACTCAAGGTGGAGCAATACGCAACAGGTATCGACGCCTACATTGACAATGGCGTGATTAGCTTATTGCGTTATGCAGGTAATCGCCATGATCAGTTGCAAGCATGGCACAATGGTCGCTGGGTTGAGTGTGCTGCCGTGAGAGCTCAGTTATTGGCGCAACAAGGCGTGCAAGATGCCCTGGTTTATAACCGCAAAGACAGCAATGGCATCTATCGTTTGGTGGCTTACATTGTAACCAACCGTCAGCTCTCGGGTGAGCGTTTATATAACGAGCTAAGCCAAGCGCTACCTACTCATCAAGTTCCTCATGCATTGGCCTTCGTATCGCAATTGCCGCGTAACATGCAAGGCGCAATTAACTTCACTAAGTTAGAAGAAATCGCCTTATTTGACCGCGAACAATTGATGGGGATAGATGGCTACCTTGAGAATAACTTACGCACACCTGAGCCAATCTCACTGCAACAACTGGCTCGTCAGCAACAAGACAGTGAGACACAGCACAGCAATGATACACCTGCGACAAGCAAAGGAGAGGCGCTTGATTTTGACACACTCCCTAGCAACTTAGCGCAGCTTCTATGTAACGCTGCACAAACTGACCATGGTGTAACCTTTGTACTCAATGAGCAAGGTGAAACGCAGCATATCGGCTATGGCGAGCTACTAGAGAAGGCCAAACGCGTGGCAAATGGTTTACATCGTGCGGGACTGCAAGCTGGAGATCGTGTGGTGCTGCAGCTTGCCACTAACGCCGATATCGTACGTGCGTTTTGGGGATGCTTAGTTGCGGGTATGGTGCCCATGCCAGTGGCTTGTCCTGACAGCTATGACAGTGAAGATAAAGATTTTGAAAAAATCATTAGCAGTGTCAGCGATTTGGATATTAAAGCGGCTATTTGCGAACAAAGCAATCATGGTGTGTTGGCTGAGCAAACCACGCTAAAGCATGCTTTAGCGTTAGACGAGTTATTGACTAACCCCCCTGGTGAAGTACATGAAGCCGACTCAGACGCGGTGACCTTATTGCTGCTTACCTCAGGCAGTACGGGTAAACCTAAGGCGGTACAACAAACTCATCATGCCTTGATCAGCCGTTCGGCTGCGATGGCCAAAGTGGGGCAGTTTGACCAAAACACCACAAGCTTTAACTGGATGCCATTGGATCACGTGGGTGGGATTGTGATGTACCACCTGCTTGATGTTTATCTAGGGTCTAACCAATATCACTGTGCCACTGATGTGATTTTGAAAAAGCCACTGCTGTGGGTCGATTGTTTGAGCCAGTTTAAGGTTAACAACACGTGGGCACCAAACTTTGCCTATGCGCTGTTGAACGAGCATATCGACCCAGACGTTGATTATGGTTGGGACTTGAGTGCCTTGCACTTTGTGCTAAACGGTGGTGAAGCTGTGGTTGAAAAAACAGCTAAACGCTTCTTAGAAAATCTTGCGCCTTACCAGCTGCGTTCAAACGCGATGCACCCTGCATGGGGGATGTCTGAAACCTGCTCTGGTGTTGCGGTAAATACGGATTTTGATCCACTAAACACACCAAGCAATACGCCTTATGTCACAGTCGGCGGGGCGGTGCCTGGTGTGCAAATGCGCGTGGTTGATGGCGATGATACGGTATTAAAAGAATCTCAAGTTGGTCAGCTACAAATCAAAGGCGCGCCCGTGACCATGGGATATCTGAACAATGAAGAAGCCAACGCTGATTCTTTCACCGAGGATGGCTGGTTTATTACCGGCGACCTTGCGGTTATCAATCAAGGTCAATTGGCGATAACCGGTCGTGCCAAAGATCTTATTATTATCAACGGTAATAATTACCAAGGTCAGGAAATTGAACAAGTTGTAGAGTCGGTTGAAGGCGTATTGGTTGCACATACCGCGGCTTGTGCGGTGAGAAAGTCTTCGGACGATACCGACAAAGTGGCAATTTTCTTTACCACTGACAAGGTCGAAGAGGCTGATCTTAGCGAGCTTAAAGCGCGGATTCAGCAGGCGTGTTTACGTAAACTACAAGTGGCTTGTCAGTACTTTATTCCACTTGAAGCGGATGAGTTCCCGCGTACATCAATTGGTAAAATTCAGCGCAATAAACTGGCGAGCGCTTTTGCTGCGGGCGAGTTTGATCAACGCATCATTGAATTTGATATGGCGCAGGATGAGCAATATCTACCCGCTTGGTTCTATCGTCCACACTGGCAACGCGCACAACGCGGTGCTGAGTATCGCTGCAAGCTGGATACGCTGTTAATTTGTGCTGACGGCGCGCTGGCTGAGCAACTGAATGCAGATGCCTTGGGGGTAGCAAATGTACATGCTATCCATGAGTTATCACAGCTAGAGCAAGCTTTGAGCACAGCCAAAACATGGCGCGTAATTTACCATGCGCACAATGCTCAGGCATTAGCTGAGCTGTTGCACATTGTACAGCACGCGCAGCACAAACTGGCAAGACTAGACGTGATCACACATCAGGCATTTAGTGTGGCAGGTGAAGCTGTGAATACCCAGCTTGGTGGTCTGCACGGATTCTTGGCGACGCTACGTCAAGAGTACCCTGCACTGAAATGCACGCATATTGATGTATCAGAAACGTCGACGCAGTTAATCAACGAGCTGCGCGCGACGAGTGCAAATTCGACGGTCGCTTTGCGTGATAACACACGTTACGAATACAAGTTGGCCAAGGTCGATGAGTTCAATCAAACACAGTTGCCGGAGCCATTTAACACAGATACCTTCACCTTGATCACAGGTGGTATGGGTGGCATCGGTCAAGTGATCACCCAAGCAATGGCGCAAAATAGCTCGGTGGATGTGTTACTTGTTGGCCGCCGTGAACTGGATGAGGCACAGCAGTTGCAGCTGGCTAACTTATCAAATACCGGTGCAAGGGTTGCCTACCAGCGTTTGGATATCACAGATAGCGCAGCGCTTAAGCAGGTGATCAGTGACTATGAGCAGCGTTGGGGTAAGCCAATTGGCAGCGTACTACATCTTGCAGGCCAGTTACGTACAGCCATGATTGCGGATGAAGACAGCAATGCACTTAACGCTTCGATGCAGGCAAAAGTGCAAGGTGCGATTGCCATCGGCGAAGCGCTGACAGGGCGCATGGATGTCAGACAAATCCACTTTGGCTCAGTGAATGGCTATTTTGGCGGTTCACAGTACGCAGCATACGCGGCGGCAAACAGTCAGCTAGAAGCCATTTGTCACTCACTCAAAGCGCAAGGTTATCCAGCACAGTGTTTACACTGGAGTATGTGGCAGCAGTTGGGCATGAGTGCAGAGCACGTAAACAGCGAACAAACTCGCGCTAAAGGTTATTACGTGCTGACACCAGAGCAAGGCGTTGCTGCACTGCGCTTGGCATTAAGTACAGAGCATAGCACTTTGCTTATCGGTATCGACCAAAGCAACTTATTTATCAGTCAGTATGTTACGCAAGCAGCCCGTGCAACACAGGTGATTGCATCAACGGCTGACACCTTAAGTCTATTACCGAAAACCGATGATTTTGGACAACGCATTGAAACGCGCATCACGGATGCTAACGAAGACGATAGTGCAGACGCATGTTACGTTGCAGGTCGCGATGAACCTAAAGATGTGATCACACATTTAGCGCAGATTTTCTGCGACTTGTTGTCGTTATCTCGTGTGCGTTATGACGATAACTTCTTTGCCATTGGTGGTGACTCAATTATTGCCATTCAAGTAGTGGCGCGTGCCAAAGGCGTGGGAATAGCGATTGAGCCGCGTCAGTTGTTTGAAACGCAATCTTTAACAGAGCTGAGCGCGAAAGCGGGCATCGATGAAGTAACCGTTGATATTGATGAGTTCATAACCGGAGAAATTAAAACGGCGGCCATTGGACGTTGGTTCCACGCTCTGGCGCTGAGCGATCCACATCATATGAACTTATCTACGATGTTAAAGTTCAAGCAAAAGCCAGACTTGGCGCGCTTAGAAAAAGCATTACAAGCGATGCTCAAGCATCACGACTTATTGCGTGCACGTTTTGATGTACACCAAGTTGAGCTACAGTGTGAAATCGATGAACAGTACGACATCGCACTGGAACGTATCACGCTTGAGCAAGACGACAGCACCCCATTTGCAGAGCGTTTAGAGCGTGTAGCGACCGGGTTACAAAGTTCACTCAACATGGATGAGGGCCCCTTAGTTAGAGCCATCTATTTAGCAGATCCGAGTACGGGGAATGACCGCTTGCTGCTGGTTGTACACCACCTGCTGATTGATGGTGTGTCTTGGCGTATCTTGGTTGAAGATTTGATGTTCTACTATCAAGCGCCAGAAGGGAAAGCTCTTAAAACAGCAAGTTACAACACTTGGATCAACTCATGGGAAGAGTACCTGGATAGCCATGATTGTCATGAAGAAGTGCGTTGGTATTTAGAGCTGCACCAACAGAGCAATGGCAACGATGAATTGGCGTTTGTGGATACGCGTTTTGAAAACACCCGCCAAGAAGAGCAATCCATTGAGTTTAAGCTCGATAAGGCGTTATCAGAAAAGCTCGTTCGACAGCTACCAGCTAAGTGTAACTTGTCTATCAATGAAGTGTTGTTAACCACTTTGCTGTTGGCATATGAACAGTGGGCTGACCAATCTAGCATGTATTTGATGATGGAAGGCCATGGTCGTGAAAACTTACCAGCCAACACGCCTGATGTAAGCCGTACCGTGGGATGGTTTACCTCGCTTTACCCCGTGCGTTTAAGTGGCGCAGCCTCGGGTGAACTTAGCGATACCTTCAGGCAGGTTAAGCGCCATATGGCGGCTATTCCAAATCAAGGGGTGAGCTTCAACTGGCTACGCTACCACACGGCTGACAATGCATTGCGCGACATGCCAGTGCCACATATGAGCTTTAACTATCTAGGCACATTTGATGTTGCTGATGAGCGTGACATTAGCTTTGCCAGCGAGTCTTCAGGGGTACAGACGTCTCCAAGACAGCAGCGTTTATATGAAATAGATTTTCTTGGAGCAATGTTAGATAAACAAATTAACTTCTCCATCATCTTTAATCACACGCGTATCGCACGGGATAAAATCCAAGCATTGGTTGAGCTGTGGCAAAGCAAAATGGCGTTGGTTGGTGAACAGCTAGAGAGTCTACCGCGCTTTAATTCTGAGGTTAAAACTCAGTTGCAGTACTTTACCAATGAGGCACATCACGCTAGTACGGAGCGCTTGTTAGCTTCGCTTACGGACGATGATATTCATACCGCAATGCCGGCCACTTCTACACAGGTGGGTTTGATGTATGAGAGCTTGGTAAGTGACACCAAAGGCATGTACGTATCACAGTTGGTTAACCAGCTACGAGGTGAGCTTGACGAAGTTGCTTTCAAAGCAGCGTGGCAAGCCATTGTACAAAGACACAGCATCTATCGCACTGCGTTTCATGTAAACGATGAAGGGATATTTGTGCAAGCGGTGAAAGAGTATGTGCAGGTGCCTTGGCATTCTCACGATTGGACACACTTGGACGCAGAGCAACAAGAAGCGAAGTTTCGTGCTTTGGTAGCAGAAGATGCACAAACCAACTTCGACATTGCAAAAGCACCACTGATGCGTATCAATCTTGTCAAACTTTCTGATGATTGCTATCGCATGTTGCTCAGTGAGCACCATGGTATTTCAGATGGTTGGTCACGTGGTGTGGTACTCAAAGAGCTAGCCCAGTTCTATCTTGCTTATGTTGATGGCAGCGACCTAACACTGCCCGAGGCTCATCCATTTGCTGACTATGTTGGTTGGCTAAACAGCCAAGACATGCAAGCGGCAAAACAATTCTGGCAGCAAAGTTTAAGCAATGCGCCAATGAGTAAGCCACTAGCCGGTCAAAATGAGGCCACTCAGGTAGAGAGCATTGACAGATTCTCTTGTCACTTTAGCTGTGAGTTATCAACCCAAGTGCAAACATTCGCGAAACAACATCGCATCACCGTAAATACCATCGCGCAGCTTGCATGGGCACTGACATTATCGATTTATAGCGATAGCGATGATGTGGTATTTGCGACCACCTTATCAGGGCGTCCTGCGGCACTTGAAGGGGTTGAAGAAATCGTCGGTGCGTTTATCAACACCGTGCCGGTGCGCATCAAACTTGATAAGCAGCAGAGCATCATCGCGTTATTACAACAATGTCAGCAGTTACAGCTGGGTATTGCTGAAAACGACTTCTTGCCACTGAGCGAAGTGCTCAAACAAGGTGGCGTAAGCTCAGTGAACGATGTGATCAACAGCTTATTTGTATACGAGAACTTTCCGCTGACAGCACCGACCAAGCAGCCTGACAGCAGCCTTTGGGTTGAATGGGTAGACAGTCTCGACAAATCTGAGTTCCCGCTGTCACTGATGTTAATACCTGAGCAGCAGCTTGAATGGGTGGTGTATTACCACACGCCACATTTCGATGCTGAGGCTATCAAGACTATGTCTGAAAACTATCAAGCAATTTTAGCAGCACTCATGGACAACAGTGCGCAACGACTCAGCGATGTATCGCTACTGCCAACTGCAGCCTATGCCGAGGTACACAAGCAACTCGAGCAGACAAAGGCGTTAACACAGCAATCAGAAGATACGTCGATTGAAGTTTTAGAGTTTTAACAAGACAAGAATAATAAAGAATTAGGAATTAGAAAAATGACATTAACAGTATTAAAACAAGCACAAGCACAAGGCGTATTACTTTACTTAGAAAACAACAAACTCAAAGCGCGTGCCGCAAAAGGCGCGATGACGGATGAGTTGAAAAAAAGCATCGTAGAGCATAAAGAAGGACTGGTTGCGCTGATGTCTCGATTCAATCTATTGAATCTTAATGACGAGATGATTGAACAGCAGCAAACATACTGGTTGGAACAGCTTGCAGACTCTAGTGAACAAGCGTGGCAAGTACCGCTTAGCAAGCGCGCAGCTAATAGCAAAGAGGTGGAATATGCTCAGCATAGTGTAACGCTTGATGCTGGGTTACTGGCGCAATTAGATGCATTTGCAATCGCTAAGCAAACAGACCGTTTTGCGGTGTTACACAGTGCACTATGTGCCCAATTAAATCAGTACTCGGGCGTAAACGATTGCGTGGTAGCACAACACCTGCAAGGTGGTTTAGGTTACTGCGCTGATGATTTCGATAACCGTGTGGCGCTGCGCATGAAAATGACGGACGACGCATCATTTGAAGATTATTTAAGCGGTTACGAGCAACAGCGCATCGCCGCGTTGAACAACGCCAGTTTAACCACAGGGTTATTGGCAGAAGCATTACAAAAGGACGAACGCTCAAGTGTTGTGGGTCAGCCTCGCATATTTAGTGGTTACTATGAACAAGCGAGCATCGAACACAGCTATGATGAGGGTTGTGATCTGAGCGTTTCGTTTATGGCAGATTCATCTTCTTTGGAGGTGGTGCTTCATTACAACACACAGTGTGTATCAGACACGTTTGTTAAGCGTTTTGTGGCTAACTTCCAAGCACTTATCGCTTGTGTGTTAAATGCACAAACACAACCGCTGAATGATTTAGCGCTGCTATCTGACTTTGAGTATGACGAATTACAATACTTAGCACAGGGGGTAGAGGATACAAGGCACTCACAATATCACTGCGTGTTAGAGCGCTTTAATCGTTGGGTTGAATCTACACCATCGGCGATAGCCGTGACTGATCAGGCGCAATCGTTAAGCTATGCACAGCTAGATAGCAAAGCGAATCAAGTGGCTTATCACTTGCTGGATGCTGGTGTACAAGTGGGTGATGTCGTGGCGGTGAGCATGGCTCGCTCGGTTGACTTTATGGTGGCCATTCTAGGGGTATTAAAATCAGGTGCGGCTTACTTGCCGATTGACCCAAGTTATCCTGCCGATCGTGTGCAGCACATGCTCAATGACAGTCAAGCGCGCATGTTATTGAACCTCTCTGATAATGTAATGGGTGCAGAATTTTCTGGCACGATTATGAGCATTGATACGCTTACAGAAACTCAAGCGTGTGCATTACCGCAAAATCAGGCGGATGATTTAGCCTATGTGATCTACACCTCTGGCTCAACGGGGCTACCAAAAGGGGTTGCTTTGTCGCACCGTGGTGCGTTGAACTTATTTTTTAACCAATTAGATTGCTTCAAAATGAGCGAGCAAAGTCGGGTGTTGCAATTTGCTTCTATCAGTTTTGATGCCGCAACTTGGGAATGGATGATGGCGCTGTTGGCGGGTTCTAGCTTATATATCTGCCCAGAAAGTGCGCGTACCTCAACGCAGGAATTGGCTGATTACCTTGTTGATAACGGGGTTACCCATGCTACCTTGCCACCATCACTGCTAACGCACATGGACATTGAACGTGATTACCAGTTTGATGCACTGATTGTGGCAGGTGAAGCGATTGAAACAGCGCTTGCCTGGCGCTGGGCTGAAAAATTCCCACTTTACAATGGTTACGGCCCATCTGAGAGCACCGTATGTGCCTCGGTTGATCGTATTGTTGCTAACGAAGTCGTGACCATAGGCAGTGCATTGGCAAACCTAAGCCTGTACGTGGTTGCGCCCAACACGCAGCAGCTTGTGCCTCGTGGCGCGGCAGGCGAACTATTGATTGCTGGCGCATCGCTGGCAAAAGGTTATTTACACAACGAAAAGCTGACAGCGCGCAGCTTTATTGAAAGCGACTTAGGCATGGGCAAAGTGCAGCGCTTGTATCGCACCGGTGACTATGTACGTCTATTAGAAAACGGTAAGTTGGAGTTTTTAGGCCGGATTGATAACCAAATTCAATTTAACGGCTTTCGAATCGAGCTTGGTGAAATTGAGCAGGTGATCCAAGCGCAAGAAGGCGTGAAGTCAGCGCTAGTGATCCTTGACCCACATTCACAATTAAAGCGTTTAGTCGCTTACGTGATCAAAGAAGGTGAGACATTTGATAGTAGCGCTGTGCTAAGTGGTGCAAAAGATCAGCTCCCAGATTATATGGTGCCAGCAACTGTTGTGACGGTAGACACCTATCCACTGACTGCTAACGGAAAAGTAGATGCTGCAAAATTACCTGTTGCTGATTTAAGTGCTGGTAATGCTTACGTTGCACCAACAGACGAGCTACAAACCTTACTGTGTGAGCAATGGCAACAGCTATTGATGGTTGAAAAAGTAGGCATTACCGATAGCTTCTTTGAGCTAGGCGGTGACTCAATTCTGTCTATTCAAGCGGTCGCCAGAGCAAACCAAAAAGGTATCAACATCACTACCAAAGGGTTACTAAAGCTACAAACGATAGAAAAGCTTACCGCTGACTTGGCAGAGCAAGCGCCGCAAGAAGTAAAAGCTACGCAAGAGGCTTTAACTGGCAATGCGCCATTGCTGCCAATTCAACAATCGTACTTAGATAACACTCAGGTTGATCATCATTACTTCAACCAAGCTGTATTGCTGTCTGTACCGAGCGGTCTGAATCACGCGATGCTGACTCGTATCGTCAATGCCATGGTCACTCGACACGATGCGATGCGTTTAGGCTTTAAACAAGATGAGCAAGGGCAGTGGCATGCTCAGTATCAAACATTCACAGAGCAACAAATTGATGCTTGTTGTATGGCGCTGGATTTACCAGAAGATGTTGAACAACATGCAAAATTTATTGAACAAGTAGGTGAACAATACCAAAGTAACTTTGCTTTGATGGGCGACCCGTTGGTTCGTGCGGTATTGTTGAACTCAAAAGACACACAATACGTGTTATTTGTAGCGCACCACCTGATCATTGATGGTATGTCTTGGCGTGTACTGCTACAAGACTTAATGCAAGCTTATGGCCAACTGAGTCAAGGCCATGACATTACTTTGGGTGCGAAAACTTCAAGCTATCAACAGTGGACTGAGGCACTGGCGAACTATCAAGACGCAGCACAAGACATCTGGGCACTGTCACAGCCAACTGATAGCATTGAGAGCGATTTTGAACAGCTAGGTGACAATACGCAAGCCTCAACACAAATGTGGCACTTTGAGCTGAATGAAAAAGACACGCAAGCGTTACTAAAAGAGTGTCCTAGCAGCTATAACACCACCATCAATGAATTACTATTGTCGGCATTGGCACAGGCGCTACATCAGTGGCAAGCGGTCGATAATGTTTCAGTGATGTTAGAAAGTCATGGTCGCGAACCGTTATTTGATGACATTGATACCAGCCAAACGGTAGGTTGGTTTACCAGCATCTATCCGCTGGTACTAAACTGTGCCGACGTAGAAATAGGCACAACTATCAAAGACATTAAAGAGCGTTATCGTGCAGTACCAAACAATGGCATAGGTTTTGGCTATTGGGCACAGCGCAACCCTAAGTTAGCGAGCCAGTATAACCCTCAAATCCTGTTCAACTACCTAGGTCAGTTCGATCAAGCGGTGGATAATGACAGCGGCTTTGCATTTGCCGAGGGCAACCTTGGCAAAGCCGTCAGTGACAAACATCAGCGAGAGTATCTATTGGGTATTAACTCGCTTGTCAGTGAAGGTCGCTTGTCTGTGGCTCTGGATTACAGTGAAAATCGCTTCAAAGCTGACAACATTCAGTCGCTAGGTAACTTGTTAGAGCAAGCATTAATAGAATTGGTGGCACATTGTAAGGTTGTTAAACAACAATATACGCCATCAGATTTCCCATTGGCATCTATGACGCAAAAAGAGCTGGATGTACTACAACAGCAGCATGATATTGCAAAGTTGTATCCTGCAACCTCAATGCAAAAAGGCATGATGTTCCAAAGCTTGGTAAAAAATGATGCTTATCTAACGCAGAGTGACTTTGTGTTTACAGGTGAGATCAACCTTGCCTACTTCCAACAGGCTTGGCAGTCAGTGATTGACCGTTTTGACGTGTTCAGAACTGTTTTTGTCGGCTCTGGCGAATCATTGCATCAGTTGGTGGTGAAACAGGCGACATTACCGTGGCATGTTGAGGACCTACGTGCGCTAAATGAGCAGCAGCAATTACAGCGCTTTGATGAATATAGAAGACAAGACCGTCAGCAAGGGTTCGATTTAGCCAACAGCGCGCCTATGATGCGAGTTGTGATATTCCAGTTAGCGGATGACAAGTATCGTTTACTTTGGACTCACCACCACATTTTATTGGATGGCTGGAGCTTGCCGATTGTTTACGGCGCTGTGGTTGAAAGCTATGAGTGCCTGATGCAAGGCAAAGCATTAGTGACTACACCAAGTGGTGATTATGAGTCATACATAGCTTGGTTAGGTGAGCGTTCACAAAGCGATGCGCAGCAATATTGGCGTAGTCAGTTGGGGCATATTGATAACCCAACCCCACTGAACATTGATAAATTACCAACCGATGGAGAAACCGGCCATCATGTGCAACGTCAGTTATTGTCAAAAGAACAAACGGAACGTTTAAAAGACTTTGCAGCCAGTGCACAAGTAACTGTTAACACTTTACTGCAGTTTGCTTGGGGTTACTTGTTACATCGCTACAGCAATGAAGATCAAGTTGTGTTTGGCTCTATCGTATCGGGTCGCCCTGGAGAATTACTGGATGTAGAACAAATGGTTGGCTTGTTTATCAATAACATTCCAGTGGTGCTAAACCTTGATAATAAGCAGTCAATCAAAGCGCAATTGCAAGCAATGCACGCCAACTTCCAAGAGGCAAATGAACACTGTTACGTGCCACTGAATGAAATTCAGTCTTACAGCGAAGTAGAAGGTGGCTATCAACTATTTGACAGTATCTTCTCATTCGAAAACTACCCGTTGGATGCAGCGGTTAGCGCCGAGAAAGAAGCGAGTATTGCTGTTGAGTCGGTGGATGCTTTCGAGGAAAATGAATACAAGCTTACCATCAACGCTGGTCTGAGCGAGACCTTGATTGTGCGTTGTAGTTACTATAAAGAGCAGTTTGCTCAAAGCACGGTAGAGCGTGTACTTGAACATTACATTCAAATCCTATTGCAGTTGCCACAGTGTGAGCAGTTAACTCAGGTTGAATTGTTAACAGAGCAAGAGCAAACACAGTTATTAAGCATGGGTGAGCAGCACAGCAGCTACGAAGTAACACGTTGTATTCACGAGCAATTTGAGGCTCAGGTGGCGCAATACCCTGACGCAGTGGCGCTAGTGTGTGATGACCAACAATTGACGTACAGCCAGTTGAACGAGCGTGCTAACCAGATTGCACATTACTTGATGACACAAGGCGTTGAAGCGGATGAACTGGTGGGTTTATACGCAGAGCGCTCGCTAGAAATGATTGTGGGGATCTTGGCAATTCTTAAATCAGGCGCGGCTTATGTGCCACTTGACCCAGATTATCCTGATTCGCGTATTGAATACATGCTTGAAGACAGTGATATTCGCATTGTACTGACTCAATCACATTTGCAAGAAACTATTCCGACGGATCAGCAGTTGCTGGTATTGGTGGATGAACCTGAGCGCTATGAAGGCTTCCGCAAGGACAACATCAGCGCCGAAGAAGCGAATGTGTCGGTTGGAGATCTGGCCTATGTGATTTATACCTCGGGTTCAACGGGGAAACCCAAAGGGGTACTGGTTGAGCACCGTAACGTATTACGTTTATTTAGCTCATCAGATGAACATTTTGACTTTAAACAAACGGATGTATGGAGTTTATTCCACTCAATTTCATTCGACTTCTCGGTGTGGGAGATTTGGGGCGCATTATTTTATGGCGCGAAGTTGGTCGTTGTACCAAAAGAGGTTGCTAAAGAAACGGAGCGTTTCAGTGCGTTAGTTAACGAGCAACAGGTGACTGTATTAAGCCAAACCCCCGCGGCTTTTGAGCTGTTTAGTCAGCAGGATCAACTAGACTCACATGATTCGTTACGTTATGTGGTATTCGGCGGTGCGGCATTAAACTTTGCCAGCTTAAAGCCTTGGATAGCACGTCATGGTGACGACGCACCTCAGCTTATCAACATGTACGGTATTACCGAGACAACTGTTCACGTGACTTACAAGCGTGTAACCAAAGAGCATGTGATGAGTGAACAAGGCAGCATGATTGGCTTCCCGTTACTGGACTTATCGTCATACGTACTTGACCAAGATCAGCAGTTTGTGGCCATTGGTGTACCGGGAGAACTATATGTGGGCGGTGATGGTGTTACACGTGGTTATTTGAATCGCGATGACTTAACTGAACGTGCCTTCATCGACAATCCATTTAAGCCTAGTGAGCGTTTATATCGCACTGGGGATTTAGTTAAACGCATTGATACGGGCGAGCTGGTTTATCTAGGACGTATTGACGATCAGGTGAAGATCCGTGGCTTTAGGATTGAGCTAGGTGAGATTGAGCATCAAATCCGCGACCACCAAAGCGTGAATGAAGTATTGGTGCTAACGCAGGGTGAATCGCATGATAAACGCTTAGTGGCTTATTTAGTGTTAACAGAGGGTCAAGATGAGCTGCAAGCGGTTGCTGAGCTAAAAGCAAGCATCTCGCAAAACTTAGCGCCGCATATGGTGCCAGCAGCTTTCGTGGTGATTGATAAGATCCCACTGACTATCAATGGCAAAGTGAATAGAAAAGCACTGCCAGAGGCCGATTTCTCAGCATCAGTTGAAGATTATCAAGCGCCGGAAACAGCGGTGGAAGTGGCATTGGCTGATATTTGGCAACAGGTACTAAAAGTAGCACGGGTGGGAATTAGCGATAACTTCTTTGCGCTCGGCGGTGACTCAATCCGTGCGATTAGTCTGGTTGCTAAGATGAAAGAGTCGGGTTACTCGGTCTCAATTGGCGCGCTATTTGAGAACCCAACCATCAAGCAATTGGCGCCCGTGGTTGCGCTTGAAGAGGTAACATCGCTGCCAGAAGTACCTGCATTCTCAATGTTAGAGGAGCAGGAATATGCCAAGTTACGTGAGCAAGCTGACTTTGAGCGTATTGAAGATGCTTATCCGATGACTCAGTTACAACAAGGTATGGTATTTCATAACCTGTTAGCGGGCGGTCAGGGTATTTACCATGATGTTATGAGTTTTAAGATTAAGTCGGCATTTGATGCTCAAACATTTGCGCAGGCGGTGACTTCATTAGCACAGCGCCATCAAATTCTACGTACATTGTTTGTGATGGACTCTCATGCGCCGACTCAGTTGGTGTACAAACAACTCGACGTAGAGCCGGTGGTTATGTCGCTGATGGCGTTGACCGAGCAGCAGCAAAATGCGCATTTAACACAATGGATCGAAGAAGAGAAAAACTCGCCGTTCGATTTTACTAAGCCATTGTGGCGTATCTATATTCACCAGTTAGATGCCGAGTGCTTCCAGTATACGATTAGCTTCCATCACGCATTATTTGATGGTTGGAGTATCGCGACACTGAATACTCAGTTGTTCAATGAGTACATTGCGCGCAGAGAGGGCACTTATCAAGCGAGCGAAGAGGTCGTGCTGCCTTACAAATATTTGGTACACCAAGAACAAGCAGCCATGCAATCACAAGAGGTGAGAGATTATTGGCGCAGCAAACTCGAAGATGCGCAGTTGCCTTGGTGGGCAGGTAAAACATTGACGGGTAAATCGCGTCAGGTGCTAGATGTGAGCCCTGAGTCGAGCCAAAAAATTCGTGACTTAGCAAAACAACTGGGTGTGCAGGAGAGAAGTATTCTACTGACCACACATGTGGTATTGCTGGCACTAGTCAATGGTAATAAAGACGTGGTGACGTCGGTTGTCGCTAACTGTCGACCAGAATACGAAGGTGCGGACAAAACCCTGGGCTTGTTCTTAAATTCACTGCCATTTGTAACAAGTCTGGAGGATCACAGTTGGCAGGCGCTGATCAAACAGGTGGATGCGCAAGTGTCACAAGATGCGTCAAAACGTACTTTGCCACTGAGCGTGATGCAAAAAGATGCCGGTTTGGATTTCTCATCATCGTTATTTAACTATGTAGATTTCCATGTGTATGAAAATCTAGCGGATGATATTGAGGTTATGGGCGCACAGGGGTCACTTGAGCAAAACTATTTGATAAGTGTGACTTACTCAAAAGTAAAACAGATTGCCCAAGACACCTTTAATCTAACGCTGGATATCGATCAGGACACCTTTGGTGAAGCCATGGCTGAACGTATGTTGCAATACAGTCAGCGCATTATTGACAGCATTGTGCAAACGCCAAGTAACGCGATTTCATTTGCAGCACTGATGAGTCAAGACGAGATGGCACAGCAGTTGGCCCATTGGAATGACACCGCACGTCAGGACGATCAAAGCGCCACTGTTCACCAAGGTATCTTCGCACAGGCTAGCAAAACACCGGATGCGATTGCGGTGCAAGCGGGTGAGGAAAAATTGAGCTATCAACAATTGGTAGACAAAGCGACCCGCATGAGCGCGTACTTTGAGTCGCAAGGTTTACGCAAAGGCGACCGCATTGGTTTATATATGCCACGTTGTCCACAGTTAATGGTTACCTTGTTAGCTGCTATGAACTCAGGACTGGTATATGTACCAATTGATTTGAAAAATACCCAGCAACGTGTAGAGAAAATCGTCGCCAGTTCCGAGTTAAAACTGATGGTATCGGTTAGCGATTTTACTGAACAAACGGCAACTTGCGGTGTAGATGTGATGCTCGTTGATGACGCTCTCAGTGCTGATTGGTTGGCGCATGTTGTGCCAACGGAGCAATTAGCGGGTGCCGCAAGCGCTCAAGACAGCGTATATGTGATTTATACCTCAGGTTCAACGGGTGAGCCAAAAGGGGTTGAGATCCACCACCAAGGCCTGATGGATTACTGCCAAACCGGTCTAGATTTGTACTACAACAGCGACTTGACGGGGTCATTGGTGGTCACTTCACATGCCTTTGACCTCACTGTGCCGAGTTTGTATCTGCCATTGTTGGCAGGTGGCACCGTCCATCTTAGTGCAATGGATGAGGAGATCTCTGGGTTGCACCGTGCCTTGACCTGTGGTGATGAGCAACAGTACTTAATGCGAATGACACCAATGCACGTCAATGCCATGTTGGCGCTGATGGAGCCATCTTTTGTCAGCAAAGCGCGCCATGTGTTTGTCATTGGTGGAGAAAGTTTTGCACCAAGTGATGCGAGAAAACTACAAAGTTTCTTCCCACAAAGTGAGATTTACAATCACTACGGTCCGTCGGAAAGCGTGGTGGGTTGTACCATCGCCAATGTGAGTGAATTACTCAATGATGATATTGAGGTACTGCCAATTGGTCGTGCAATGCCAAATACCCGCCTATATGTATTGTCGCCAGAGCAAGAGGTGGTGCCGGTTGGTTGCGTGGGTGAGCTGTATATCGCAGGCAATGGTGTCGCGAAGGGGTACCTGAACCGTCCAGACCTGACAGCCGAGCGCTTTGTTGAGAAGAGTTTTGCAAATGGTGTGACGGAGCGATTGTACAGAACGGGTGACTTAGTGCGCTACGATGAATTGGGACAACTGTACTATATGGGCCGAACTGATCAGCAGATTAAAGTACGCGGCTATCGTGTTGAGCCAGCTGAAATTGAGCAAGTGCTGATGAAGCAGTCAGAAATAAACAGCGCGTTGGTCATGATGTTAAAAGATGACAAAGGTGAAGCGCAGCTGGTGGCTTATGTAACCACTTACCGTGAGGCCATGGTACACAATGACTGGTTAGTGGAGCTTAAGGCGCGTTTAGGACAGTCATTGCCAAACTACATGGTACCGAGTGCGATTGTTCACTTAGATAACATGCCATTAAGTATTAACGGTAAGGTAGATAGAAAAGCATTACCTAAACCCGATGTTATGGGCGTGCAAAACTATGTTGAGCCGGCTTCTGAAACAGAGCATGCGGTTGCATCAATATTTGCTGATATCTTGAACGTAGAGCAGGTCGGTCGTCACGATGACTTCTTTGCACTCGGTGGACACTCACTTAATGCAACACGCTTTGTGGGTATGGTGCGAGAAGTATTCGCCATAGAGTTACCATTGGTGGAAGTATTTAATCACCCTGATGTGATGCACCTAGCGCAAATCATCGATGAAATTGTAACACTGAGTCACAACGTGGTTGGCCTTGACGAACAGTCAGAGCTAGTTGAAATACAGTGGTAACGAGAGGTTCACGAACTAAATCTAAATAATCAAACTGAGTTAATGTCATAACCGGCAGGGAAGCCGGTATTCAATCCAAAGGAACAGGGTGTCATGTTACGTGCTTGTGCTTGACGACTTGTTCCTTTTATCTGGTAAATCCAGCCACCTTCTCAAGGTGCTCAACACCTTTTTTGCAAGCCTCTATAAATTCGCTTCTAATTTTTATTTAAATTTACTAATCAGTTAGTTAACTGTGATTTAGGTTGCGCTTTTGAGCCTTTTAAATAACTGTTTTTTGGTCAAACCAAGCGGGTCTAAAACCACATACCTAGTAGATATGGCAGGTGACAGTTTTCCTAAATATGGAGACACTACATGAACTTATATTCCGTACTAGTGACGTACTAGGTAAAGCGTATGTCGCTGTTACCAAAGGAGCATAAGCAACAGCAGAGCAAGGTAGATTGCACACTAAAAGGTTGTATCAATCGATTCATCATAACAATAACAGCGCAACAGGAAATAGTAGGGTATTCAGGGTGATAAAATGCAAGTTGTACATCTAGTTAAAGAGCTCAATAAACATGGTATTTTTCCATATGTTGAGCATGGAAAACTAAAGACAAAATCAAAAAGTACGCAAATATCTCAAGATTTAATCGCCAAGATCAAGCATCACAAGGATGACTTGATCTCTTTTCTATCTGATACTCGACATGCCAATGCGACAGCTAGTACGAATACCATCGTCAAGTTGGAGCCAGGTCAAGAAACGCGTCTGTCTTACTCTCAACAGCGATTATGGTTTATCGATCAATTAGAGCAAACCAGCAGTCAATATAATATGACGCGCGCGATTTACCTGCGCGGTACACTTAATCGTCAAGCTTTGCAGGACGCTTTAAATGAGGTGGTTTCGCGTCACGAGGTGCTGCGCACGGTCTATTTTGATGATGGCGGTGAACCACGTCAACGAGTAACGCCAATTCAGCCCTTGAGCATCATCAATGTAGATTTAAGTGCATTGGATGATGCAGCACAAGCAAGTCAGTTACAGCAAGTGATGGAACATGAGTTCTCAAAGCCGTTTGATTTATCATCCGATGTAATGCTGCGATTGACGTTAGTACAGTTGGCCAATGACTACTGTGCACTGTTATTTAACGTGCACCACATAGCATCAGATGGTTGGTCTATGGGCATTCTAACACGTGAGTTTGTAGAGCTTTATCATGCGTATGTGAACGATCAACCCTCTCCATTACCGCCGTTACCAGTGCAATACAGCGATTATACCCATTGGCAGCGTTCGCAAGTTCAGCAGCAACGTTTGCAAACCCAATTAGATTATTGGCTGCAGCAGCTTAGCGATATACCAACCACACACGGTTTGCCGTTGGATAAGCCGCGCCCTGCTCAACAAGAGTTTGCAGGGCAAGGTTATACACAGTTCATTGACCAGCCTTTGTATCAAAAGTTATTAAAGGTGTGTCAGCAGTTCGATGTCACTTTGTTTATGCTGTTACAAAGTAGCTTTGCATTGCTACTAGGCCGCTGGAGTTCTGATTCTAAAGTGGTGATGGGGTGCCCGATTGCAGGGCGCACACAGCGGGAAATTGAACCGTTAATTGGTTTTTTCGTCAATACCTTAGTGTTTAAAACAGACCTTGATGAGAATGTGACATTTGCCCAGCTATTGGCGCAAAGTAAAAATACTGCGCTAGAGGCGTTTACTCACCAAGAGACGCCTTTTGATATGTTGGTCGAGCAGCTGCAGCCTAAACGTAGCATGAGTCACTCCCCAATCTTTCAGGTGATGTTTGCATTGCAAAACAATGACTATGGAGAACTGACGTTACCGGGCATTGAGGTCAGCGGCATTGCAGGTGAGGTTAAGCACACTCGCTTTGATTTGGAGTTGTTCGCTGGAGAGTTAGGAGAGCAGTTCGTGATGCAGTGGAACTTCGCCACCAGCATCTTCGAGTTAAAAACTATTCAAGCATTGGCACAAAGTTTTACGGTACTGTTAGAAGGCATCGTTGCAGCGCCACACACGCCTATCTTTGAACTGCCCATTACTTCATCAGCAGATAAAACCACGTTGCAGCAGTGGCGAGCACACAACCAAGTGCCGTACAGCGAATTTACCCAAGGTGTACATCATTTAATTGCTCAGCATGTTCAGCAAAGTGCTGATGACATTGCACTTACTGATGAAGTCATTGAACTTAGCTATGCTCAGTTAGACAGCTACGCAAATCAATTTGCCCACGCGTTGCTAGCACAAGGGTTGCAACCGGGTGACTATGTGGGGATCTCACAAAAGCGCTCGGCAGCGATGATAATCAGCGTACTGGCGGTGCTCAAAGCGGGTGGTGCCTACGTGGCGCTGGATCCGAACTACCCTCAAGAACGTTTAAATTACATCAGCAAAGACAGCGGCATCAAATTACTCATTTGCGACGATTTGCCACGTTGGCAAGCGTTGTCAACACAAGTCACTGTATTGGATGTGAATAATGAAAACTATCAAGGATATCCGTGCACCCAGCCTGATGTTGATATTAATGGTCAAAGCCCTGCGTATGTGATTTATACCTCAGGTTCGACAGGGCAGCCCAAAGGCACCGTACTGTCGCATCAAGTGCTTGAAAATTTGATGCGTTCACAGTTTGCTCGTTACGAAAACGTCGCACAAAAACTGCCAACCCTACAATACTCCACGCTGAATTTTGACATGGCGATTTACGAGATCATGACTGCACTTTGTAGCGGCAGCAAACTGGTGATTGTCGATGAACCAACGCGTCAGTCGTTACCGGAGCTGCTAGAGGTGATTGTGCGCCAGCAGATAGGTTGCCTATATTTACCAACCGCGATGTTGGTCAGCTTTTGTGAATATGTGACGGATCAGGCACTTCATCTTCCATCTTTGAAGGTACTGCAAGTGGCGGGTGAAGCACTCAAAATTTATCCTCAAATCAGAGCTTTCTTTGGTCAACACCGCCACTGTCAGCTACTCAATCTATATGGTCCATCGGAAACACATGTGGTGACGGATTATCAACTCAAAGGTGACGCTAAGGCTTGGCCGTTGTATCCATCAATCGGTAAGCCGATCCACAATGCCAACGCTTACATCATGGATAGTAATTTGTCTGAAGTACCGATTGGCTGTATTGGTGAATTGTATATCAGCGGTCCATGTTTAGCCGACAAATATATCAATCGTGACGAGCTGACCGCTGAGCGGTTCATTGCTCATCCTGAAGATTCACAGCAAAGGATGTATCGCACGGGGGATTTGGTACGGTATGTAGATAATGGCAATATCGCGTACTTAGGTCGTGCCGACGAGCAGGTCAAAATCAGGGGGTTTCGTGTCGAGCCTCAGGAAATTGAACAGCAATTATTACAAACTAATTTGTTAAAAGCAGCGGTGGTGACAACCGTTGAATTGGCAAACGAGTTACATATAGTGGCGTATGTCACCGTGTTGGATGCGACTACCGATGCGGCTATGATCAAAGCTAAGCTTAAGGCCTGCTTGCCAGAGTATTTAGTGCCGTCTCACATTCAGGTGATGGATAAGTTTGCACTCACTGCCAATGGCAAAGTGGATAAGCGAGCATTGCCTGCGCCGAGTTTAGGTGATGTTATTGCACTTGAGTATGTGGCTGCGAATACGCCTAGCGAGCAACTTATCCAACGCTTATGGTGTGAACTACTTGACTTAAGTGAACAGCAAGTCAGTTGCGCAGTGAGCTTTTTCGATCTCGGTGGACATTCCTTGTTGGCCATGCGTTTGAGTAACGCAATCCGCAGGGAGCTGGATGTTGAAGTGCCAGTACGTGTGTTGTTTGTCCATGAAACTATTAAGGCCATCGCCAAGTATATTGATGAACTGGATACACATGGCAGCCTAACCATGATTAAGCCAGTAGATCGTGATCAATCCTTGCCACTGTCATTTTCACAGCAGCGTCTTTGGTTTGTCGATCAGCTGAACGGCAGCAGTACGCAATACAATTTGCCGCTTGCTTTGGAGCTAAAAGGTGAGTTGGATATCACCGCTCTACAGCAGAGCTTTACTGCGTTGGTTGCCCGCCATGAAGTGCTCAGAACGACCTTTGAGATGCACGATGGAGAAGCTGTTCAGTGCATTAATGAGCCACAAGCGGTGACGATTGCGCAGCATGATTTATCGAACATTCCAGAGTCAGAACAGCATGATGCGGTATTTGCTGTGTTGCACAAGCAAATCGCATTAGATTTTGATTTAGCCCAGTCTTTGATGATCCGTGTTGATTTGATCCAGCTGAGCGAACAGCACCATGTATTGTTAGTGGTGATGCATCACATTGCATCCGATGGTTGGTCATTGGGGCTAGTTGCAGATGAAATCTCCACTTTCTACCAACAATGGCGACAACAAGGTCACTGTGCAGTGACACCGCTTGCTTTGCAGTATGCAGATTATGCCGCTTGGCAGCGCCAGCACATGTCCGAAGGCGTCATTGCTGCGCAGCTGGATTACTGGCAAGAACAGTTGGCCGATATTCCACAAGTACACAGCTTACCCCTTGATAAGCCAAGGCCCGTTAAGCCTAGCTATTGCGGTGACAGTGTGAGTATTGAATATGACCTAGAGCTTAGTTCTGCAATCGGTGAGTTAGCACAGCAACACAACGTGACGTTATTCATGCTGTTACAAAGCGTGTATGCACTGGTGGTCAGTCGTTGGAGCAACGAGGCAGATATTGTAATTGGTAGCCCGATTGCCGGACGCCATCATCATGAAGTGGAAGACTTGCTAGGATTCTTTGTTAACACTTTGATGTTTAGACATAAAATTGATGGTCAGAGCCGTTTTAGTGACGTGCTACAACAAGCCCGTTCGACCACATTAAATGCTTTTGCACATCAAGATGTACCATTTGAAATGTTGGTTGAACAATTACAACCAGAGCGGAGTATCAGCCATGCGCCGCTATGCCAATTAATGTTTTTGATGCAAAACAATCGTCAAGTAAATTGGCAGCTTGAAGGTTTAACGGCACGGCCCATCGCAGGTCAAGCACAGACCATTAAGCACGATTTGAGCTTATCAGTGATGGAAACCGATCACGGGCTGAGATTGAACTGGAGTTACGCAACGGACTTATTTAACCGCCAGAGCGTTGAGCGCTTGGCGCAAAGCTTTACAGCATTATTAACAGATGTCCTTGTAGCGCCACACAAGCCTGTAAATCAATTGAATATTTTGGGTCAGCAGGCACAGCAACAACTCGTCGAGTGGAACAATACGACGCAAGACTATGCCCTAGATATGACACTCAACAGCATGGTTGCTCGCACAGCAAAACGGGTACCCAATGCCATCGCCCTGCAACAAGGTGCATTGCAACTAAGCTATCAGCAACTCGATCAGATAACAGATCGCATTGCATGTTATCTCCAGCATCAAGGTATTGGCCGAGGGGATCATGTTGGGGTTTATACGCCAAGGCATCCATTTTTTATCGTTGGTTTACTTGGGGCGCTCAAAGCCGGAGCGGCTTATGTGCCCATAGAGATCAGCAGCACAGCTGAACGAATTTCGACTATCCATGATGATGCGCAGCTGAAATGTATTTTGACCATGGACGCTTTAAGTGGGAATTGTCCGCAAGCACACAACCTTTTGCTGTTGCTGGATGACTGTATGCACGAAACTTGGCTTGCAACCTTCACGGACTATCAAAGTGTCTCGAGTGAGAGCAAAGACATAGCCTATGTTTGCTACACCTCAGGGTCAACCGGCAAGCCAAAAGGGGTAGAAGTCAGTCATCGAGGTGTGGTGGATTACTGCCAAAATGCGATGCACAGCTATTACAGTGAAGCGGCCAATCTCAGTGGTGCGATGGTGATCACATCATTGGCGTTCGATATCACGGTACCTGCATTGTATTTACCGCTACTCAATGGTCATTGTGTTGATTTTTGTCCCGAGCAGGATGCTTTGGAGGAATTTGCCAAAATGATGGTGCAGCGTCAGTCAAATGCCTTGATCCGCATGACACCAATGCATGGCGAAGCGCTACTGAGCTTATTACCAGATGATTTTGTTTGTATGGCATCACATTGCTTTGTTATCGGGGGAGAAGCCTTCCCAATCTCATTGGCACGGCGTTTGGCACGCGTTTTTCCAAGTGCGAAAATCTACAACCATTATGGCCCCACTGAAACCGTGGTGGGATGTTCCATGTATGATGTTTCTGCCAATTTAGCGAAATTAAACAATGCCTTACCCATTGGTAAAGCAATGAGTAATACCGAGCTGTATGTACTTGATAGCAACCAAGCGATGACCCCAGCAGGCGTTGTGGGTGAGTTGTATATTGGCGGTGAAGGGGTTGCTAAAGGCTACCTCAATAACCCAGAGCTGACCGCTGAAAAGTTTGTAGAGCTGAATATCCCAAGTGCGAAATATAATCGTTTTTATCGTACGGGTGATCTCGTTAAATATGATCAACAAGGCAACCTTTGGTTTGTTGGCCGTGCCGATAATCAAATTAAGTTGCGAGGTTATCGTATCGAGTTGGGTGAAATCGAAAAGCACATTGCGCGCATACCTGGCGTGGCCAAAGCGGTCGTGGTGGCACATGCTGAGGAGATGGATAAACAGCTTATTGCCTTTATCAAACCTACCGATGCTGAGCTTGATGAAGTCTTAGTTGCTCGTATTCGAGAACAGCTAAGTGCAACGCTACCAAGCTATATGATACCGGAGCACTTCATCAATTTAACTGAGGTGCCGTTGTCAGCAAATGGCAAGATCAATCAAAAAGCGTTGTTGGCACAAGTACAGGTTGCGCCACGAGAAGTAATTGCTCCACATACTGAAGTACAGCAGCAACTACAGACCTTGTGGGCAAAAGTGCTCAACAAGTCGCCAAGCATACTCAGCATAGATGCTAACTTCTTCAGTAGCGGCGGCCATTCTTTGCTTGTGATTAAGTTATTTAGCGAAGTGCGTAAGCTATTCGGTAATGTACTGAGTGTTCATCAACTCTATCAGTACCCAACGATTGCCAAGCAAGCGGATTACCTCACCCGAGCAAAACAGCTTTATACCAATGAGCAACTGGTCAAACTCAAAGAGGGTGCACAAGGAAAAATATTTATCGTTCACCCAATTGGTGGAGATGTGGCTTGTTATGGACAATTTGTACAGCACTTAGCATTAGATTTTGACATCTACGCAGTGCAGCATCCGGGCTATGTGGGTCAGATTGACGACCAATTTGAGTCATTACAGGCACTCGCACAGAGCTATCTAGCACAAATCAAGCAAGTACAAGATACAGGCCCTTATTACTTGTTGGGCTGGTCATTTGGCGGACTTGTTGCACTGACGATGGCACAGCAGCTTGAATCACAGGCAGAGCAGGTCAGTTATGTCGGTTTGATTGATTCGGTGGTGAAGCATAACGAAGCTGGGTGGCAGGATTTCTTGCACGCCTATCAAAGCGCAGGGTATAGCGAACATACGCCCAGTCAATATTTACAATATTTGCAAGCACAGCCCGCGCTATGTGATCGATTTGATAAAGCATATCAGGTGCAGTGGCTTGCTAAACAGTTCTCAACGGATAGCGAATGCTCTGTTGAGCGCGTGCGTGAAGTGGTGCTGCGTAACTTGGCTTCATCGCAATGTGAGTTAGCAAGTCAAGCGGTGACACAGCTGCATTACTACGGCGCTACACAAACCAAAGCGACATTCCCAGCTAATAACGCGGTATTTACGGCGCTCAGTGAGCAAAATATACGTGACTACAGCGTTGATGGTGATCATTTCAGCATCATGCAAACGCCCCAATTAACACCACTTGTGGCACAAATCGCTACTGATGTAGCGCAAATAAATAACAAGCCAGTTAAGAAGGCACAATAAAATGGAAATAAAACAAACAGCAACCCAAGCGGAGTTGCTAGATGCGCAACCCACGAACGAATCCGTAGATGAGCTAAAACAGTGTCCTGATTTTTTACGGATCTGGAAAGGCCAAGCGATTTCCGTCTTTGGTAGTCAGATGGTGGCTTTTGCTTTTAGTATTTGGGTGTATCAACAAACTCAATCACTACTGCAATTTGGCGGCATTATCGTGGCACAGCTTTTACCCACGCTTTTTTTAGCCCCCGTAGCAGGCGTGCTATGTGACCGCTTTTCGCGACGTAACATTATGATGGGGTGTCAATTTGCACTGACACTCGCCTCAGCAGTGCTTTGTGTGCTGGCGTTTAGGGATGAATTAAATGTGACGGCTATCATGATGATGTCGCCGATCATTTCATCATTTGGCTCGGTACATCAGATTGCTTACACCGCCTCTATTTCTCAGCTAGTGCCGAAAAACTTGTACGGCAAAGCAAACGGATATGTACAGTCGAGTATTCACTTTAGCGCCGTCATTATTCCTTTGATAGCGGTAGGGCTGTTAGAAACGATAGGTATTGCGCTGATAATTTTGGCAAGCATCGCAACTTACCTGTTCTCAACGCTGACCTTGGTATTTTCACGCTTACCTTATCGAGGAGAAAGTACACAAGCATCCACATCAGAAAAAGCGGCCATCTTTAACCTGCGTTCGGAAGTATTAGGCGTACTGTTTAAGGATAAGAACGTCTTGATCCTCATAACATTTTTATCACTAATTTCATTTTTAAATGGTGTAGTAATGGTGCTGTTCAGACCGATGATTTTAACCACTATGTCATCCATAGCTCTGGGTTGGATAGTCACCTTAGCCGGATTTGCAGGTTTAATGGGGGCGCTAATAGCTGGAAAGCTTGCAGCGCGTGAGAATCGCATTCAAGTGCTGTTTGTGGCCACGCTTACCTCCGGTATCACTATGGTGTTGTGCGGCGCACTCACCAACGCGTGGGGTATCGCTATTTTAGTGTTTATTTACTCTTTGTTTGCACCTATTGGTACGGTGGTTGCGCAAACCATTTTGCAAACCATCACCGCACCAGAGGTACAGGGACGAGTATTTGCCGCGCGAGCCTTCTTTGCTACGGTGGCCATGTTGTTTGCCGTCACTTTAGCCCCCGTAGGCGCTGAGCTGTTTTTAGAGCCGAGCATGATGCCTGGGGGGATGCTCGCCAATTTATTAGGTGGGGTGATTGGCACGGGACCTGGGCGAGGAATGGGTCTGGTCTTTGTGTTATGTGGATTAGCCATGTTCTCCATTATTGCGATCTTAAGTGCGATGGGCGCCTTTAGAAGGTTGCAGTCGCAAATGAGCCAACATTTTGAAAACAAATAACAAAAAGCAATTACGAATAATTGAGAATTAAGGAGTTATTACATGATAGACGAACGAATATTAAAAAATATTCCGGGATTGGACACAGGCAAGACGGTTACGTGCATTGATGCGAAAGACATGGATGCAAAAACATTTGCCAAAAAGTTTGTAAATACCAATACACCAGTACTGATCAAAGGAGGCTTAAAGCACTGGCCTGCCTATGAAAAGTGGCCTCAGCCAGGCTATTTGGAAGAAGTGGGTAAAGACAGTGAGGTGAACTACTATCGTCACATGAACTTTTCCAGCGACAGCTCAATGAAAGCCAGTGCCAAAAAGCATAATTTTGCCCAAGCACTCACGGAAATGCGCTCTGGTTTAGATGAAGTACTATTCGCACCGGTCAGCTTCAAGGCCGAAGGTTTTAAAAAGCTACAAAAAGACATGACAGGTTTTCCGTTTATTGAAAAGAAACCTAGGCCTCTGGCTTACCCAGATGCTCGCATGTTTGTGTACAAAGGTGCAGGGTCAAACTGGCATTTACATGTGTTGGATGAAACGCTGATGTGCCAAATTCACGGCAACAAGCGGGTTGCGTTATTCCCATCAGATGATGGTAATTATAAAGAGCTCAAAGAGATTTTTTATTCAGATGCTTTACTTAAAGACGAAAACTGCATGGCGCACCTTGCGGACAAAATTGAACCATATGTGGTTGATGTAGAGGCGGGAGACACCTTGTATATCCCACCAAATTGGTGGCATGGAGTGCAACCGGTAGACCATGAAGTCGGTATGACTATTCCGTACTGCTGGCGCTCTCCATATCATAAGATCTCAAATCTAAGATACCCAGCGATTCGAGATTTATATAAGGATGCGTTTAAAAAGCCAGGATTGCCGATGCTGGTTGTACCATTCTACGGCTTGATCACTTTGTTTGCGCAATGCATTTACCGTACAAAGCTATTGGCAGGTAGATAATGATGAATCGTTGGTTGCTAATTTTATTGACACTCATATACCTACTGTTTGCCAAAAACTCTTATGCGCAAACAGCAACACTTGAGACGAAAGTTAATCAAGTACTGACACAGGAGGGGTTAGTCGGGGCCAGCTGGGCATTAGTTGACGGTGATAAAAGTACCTTGGGTGCAAGCGGGTTGAGCAACCAGCGAGAACAAACAAAGCTTACAACACAGCATAAGACGCACGTTGGGTCGATTACCAAAACGGTGATGGCCACGGGGGTTTTGGCCTTGGTATCTGCTGGTAAATTGCAGTTAGAAAGTAAAGTGAGTGACATACTGCCCATGCTTGAGTTGGTTAACCCTTGGCGGGAAACCGACCCAGTTACCGTCGCGCATTTGCTGGACCACACCGCGGGTATTCAAGATGCTAGGTTTTGGCACTTGGTAAATACTCAGGCGCAAGTTGACTCGCCATTGGAAACGGTTTTTCTCAAAGATACTGATCTACTGGAGGTGAAAGTCCGGCCCGGTTCGCAGTTTGCTTACTCGAACCTTGGTTACAATTTACTGGCGATGGTGATTGAGGCTGTAACCGCTCAACGATATGAAGACGCGCTCCAACACTACTTGTTGAAACCTTTAAAAATGTCTGACAGTACCATGGCATTTACCAGCCAAGCTGGACCATTTAAAGATGAGAGACTCACTTATGGTCATTTAGATCATGGCCAGTTATTTGCGGCAGTGCCGAGCTATTTGCGTGCTGCAGGTCAATTCACTACCACAGTTGCAGATATGGAGAAATTTATTCGTTTCTTACTGGGTAATGGGGTGCAAGATGGCAAGGTTGTTGTGGATGCTGAACTGCTTGCCCAGATGGGACAACCAGCCGAGGTTGCTGCTTATCAAGCTGGTTTACACATGGGGGGCAGTAAAGGTTTATGGCGACGTGACAGAAACCAAACATTAGGCTTATGTCATGGCGGCAATACCGCTGGCTTCAAAGGCATGTTGTGTTTGTATCCAGAGCAAGGTAAGGCCTTCTTTGTGATGGCAAACACAGATAGTGAAACGGCAAATTATGAGCTGCTCAACAAACTAATGGTAGAGGAGTTACAGGTAGCAAGCCCAGAGCCAATAACAGTGCAAGCTTATGATGCTTCCGATTGGTATGGCTGGTACGCGCCCACTATTTACCGTTATGGAAAATTTACTTATCTGGACAAAATATTCAGCACCTACGTGCTCAAACCACAGGGTGAACAGCTTGTTTTTGGTAGCGCACAATCGGCTGATTATGTGCTCAGCTCCTTAGGCAACGGGCTTTATACACAGCAGCAGCGTGTTTCTCCGTCACACATATTGATGCGTAGTGCAGATGGTACGCCGATGATAAGCAACGGTTTTAATACCTACAAAATGGTGGATAAGCTCGGTGTTATTGGTCTAGGTCTCAGTTTGGCGTTAGGGCTATCAGGCGCACTCTACATCTTATTATATGGTGGTTATGTGTTTGTGACGCGCTTTTCAAAGCTTACCAAGGAACCTTTAGCTATCGCATTTACCATGTATTTGGCCTATTTGCTCTGCGTGCCATTTTTTATCAATCAATCCTTCATTCATATCGGTGATATCAACGCTGCCAGTGTGTTATTGGCATTTGCCTCGGTGTTTGCGCCTGTTGTTTGTGTCATTGCGTGCGTTGTGCACATTCGACAAAAACAAGCCAGCACTTTGAGTTTGTTGGCACTCGTCGCGTTTGTGCAATGGATGGTGGTGATGGGTTATTGGGGGCTCATACCGCTTACTTTGTGGAATGTATAAACAACAAGAACAGTAAAAATTCAATAGCGGCTGTACACAGATGTGACGTATCGCACATTGACAGCTAGTGCTCATTATCAAGTTATTTTCAGAGAGAAATAAATGGATATTAAATTAGAACAGAAGAAAAAGCGCAAAATAAAAGCGCAGTGGTTTATTCCTGTCATTGGTTTGGCCTTGTATTTCGTGCTCAAGCCTTTGTTCGGTGATGCGTCCTATGTGGTAGATACCAAAACATTACGTACTGCAACCGTTAAACAGGATAAATTTGAGGTATTAGTGCGCAGTAACGGTGAGTTGAGACCAAAAGAGTTTCAACGTATCTCTGCTCAAGTAAGCGGTGTGGTTGACCGTGTTATGGTCGATGCGGGTGATACCGTACAGGCTGGACAGGTGCTAGTGCAATTGAGCAACCCGCTACTCATGCGAGAGATGGAACAGGCTGAACTGGAATATCAACAGGCTAAATCTGAGGCGTTCGCGAGTCAGAAATCACAAGAGTCTGAATTCTTAGCATTGCAATCTGAAGCCTTGCTCGCAGAGCTGGCCTATCAAAGCAATATGCTCAAGCTGGATGCGGAGCGAGACTTGATAGCGAACCATCCAGGTATTGTGTCGCAAATTGATCATCAGCGAACGATTTTCTCCGTGGATGAACAAAAGCAAATCATGGGCGTGTTTAAAAAGCGTATTGCGAAAATGAAAGAAATTATGAACGCGAGACGCGACGCTGATTCTGCCCGAATTTCGAACCTTAAAAATGCTTTAGATCACGCCGAACAACAGGTAGAGAGATTACAAGTTAGAGCACGAACGAAAGGCGTTGTACAAGGGATGGATTTGGAACCTGGGCAGGAGCTTGGTATTGGCACTTTGGTGGCACGCGTCGCAGATGACTCACAATTGATAGCTGAGCTACAAGTTCAGGAGTTACAGGTACAAAGTGTGAGGCAGGGTCAGCCAGTCATGATAGATACCCGCCAGAATCAAATTAGAGGTGAAGTGACGCGTATTCACCCATCGGTAACCAATGGCATGGTGCAGGTCGATGTCAAATTACTAGATGAACTGCCACCTGAGGCACGCATAGCGTTGAGTATTGAAGGGTCAATCACAACACTGTCGTTTGATAGAGCCACATTTGTGCAGCGCCCAGCGCATGTGCAGCCTAATGCGGTAGTGGGAATCTATAAAATCAGCCAAGACAATAAGCAAGCGCAGCGCATTCAGGTTGAAGTGGGGCAGTCATCGGTCAAGTTTATACAGGTACTTGAGGGCCTAAATGAGGGGGATGAAATCATTGTGTCAGACACCTCCAGCTATGCAGAGCACCAGACGGTGTATCTCAATTAATTCATTTTGCATTTTTAAAGAATATTAGGAGTTGTTATGACAAAGGCAGTGATCGAGCTAAACAATATTTATAAGTCATTTCGTACTGATGATGTAGAAACCCATGCTTTGACAGACATCAGTTTGACCATCAACGAAGGTGAGTTTGTTTCATTCACAGGCCCTTCAGGCAGTGGTAAGTCAACATTGTTGTCAATCTTGGGTCTACTTGATGAGGTGTCTGCGGGGACATTTAAAATTTGTGGGATTGATGTAACCCATTTGGATAGAGATCAGCGAGCAGGCGTGAGAAATCAGCAGATTGGTTTTATCTTTCAGTCGTTTAACCTGATCAGTGACTTAACCGTGGAAGAGAATGTGATGTTGCCACTGAGCTATCAAAAAGATGTGCCTCAAGGGCAGGCCAAGCGCATGGCCGCAGAGGTGCTTAAAAAGGTCAATATGGAACATCGGCTTCACCACTTTCCATCACAGTTATCAGGTGGACAGCAGCAAAGAGTGGCGATAGCGCGTGCCTTGGTGAACAAGCCGTCATTAATTTTGGCCGATGAACCAACAGGTAACTTGGACTCAACTAATGCCACAGCAGTGATGGAGATTTTACACCAGTTGCACCAAGAGGGAAGCACTATCTGTATGGTCACCCACGATCCCCGTTCATTGGACAATGTCAGCCGTAATGTAGAAATTTTAGATGGCCGCATTCGACTACCTGCAAATGCACCTAATGAGCCAAGTACTGATAAGAAACAATCAGAAGGAGCGGCGGTATGTATGTGATTAGGGATCTCCTATATGCGCTGCGTCTATTGAAGAAAACCCCTAAATTTACCGCGTTGACGATCATTGTATTGTGTGGCGGCTTAGCGGTTAGCTTATTTACGTTTGCATTCTTATACACGTTCACTTCAAAGCCTCTGCCGATAGAAGATCAAGGGACGTTGTACCGCGCTTCCCTATTGTGGCACAGTGAAAAATTTGGTGAGAGTCGATATCTTGAAGCGTACGAAGCAGCTCGCCTACGGGAGCATGCTACGGTATTTTCCGAACATGGAGTATGGCAAAACAAAACCGTATCGGTATCGCTTGGTAACAACCAACTGATTGTTGAAGCGGCCTCAACAACGCCTGATATCTTCAAGGTATCACGCACGCAGCCGCTGCTTGGGCGTACATTAGAGGCGTCTGACAGCCTGCGCGGCAGCACACCTGTTGCGGTGATAAGCTACGCCATTTGGCAAGGACAGTTTGGTGGTGATCCAGAGGTTATTGGCAAAACGTTTTATGTCAGTGGGCAGACAACGGAAGTAGTTGGTGTCATGCCTCAGGGCTATCGTTTTCCGATATCGCATCAACTGTGGTTACCGATGCCTGCGCAAATACTCAATCCAGTCATTTTGGATAGGGAAAAAGTTGAATTTTTCGCACGTCTAAAGCCTGGCGTAAGTGTCGAACAAGCACAAACACAGTTCTTTAGCATTACGTCACAAGCATTTAACGCTCGAAAAGAGAAGCTACCCAAAGGAATTGAGCTGATCCGTGCTGATATGGATTTATATCAACGCTTTGATATTGATAACGCTATGCGTTTAACCGTATTAGTGCTCAATGTTGTGGCATTTTTCATCTTACTTCTGGCGGCCATTAATATTGGTAATTTATTGTTTGCAAGAGCGATTCAGCGCAGCAAAGAGTCAGCTATTCGTACCGCAATTGGCGCACCTCACTGGCGTTTAGTGTCACAACTTATGTGGGAAGGGGTGTTGATCACGCTAGCAGGTACGGCGTTAGCGGTGGTGTTAGTGGCCTGGTTATTAAACTTCATTGATAGCTATTTTCATACGCTTATGGGGAATGAACTGCCGTTTTGGTATCGTTGGGAGCTTGATATCACGGTGTTTGTTGCTGCTGTGGTGTTTGCCCTATTTACTATCTTTGTGGCGAGCTTTTTACCCGCGTATAAGGCGGCAAGGCAAGACTTTAATATGGTGCTAAGAGATGGTACGCGTGGGGCGCAGAGTATTAGTATTGGTCGCTTGTCGCGCTTTTTACTGGTGACGCAAATTGCCACCATCACCTTGATCATGGTGCTGGGGACGGCGATCTCTTTTAAAGTGAATAAAGCGACTGACCTAGAACTTGGTTACGACTATGACAAGTTATATTTTGCAATAGCCGAGTTGCCACTACACAACTACCCAACCGATGAAAAGCGAGCATTATTCTTCGAACGCATGCAGCGTCAGTTGAGTGAAGACGCGGCTTTCTCTGATGCTGGTATACGATTTAGTTATAAGCGCCAACCTGTCGCGCTCTCTGGTGTTGATTACAAAACCGATGCGGATAAACCGAAAGCGACTATCTATACCGTGATTGGTAGCACTGAGTTTATGGGGCCTAAGTTACTGGCTGGGCGTCGTCTTGATACGCGAGATAGGAAAGACGGTGCTAAGACCGCGATGGTTAGCCAGTCAATGGCCAATCGTTTGTGGGGGAATGACTCGCCGCTTGGCAAGCAGTTACAGGTGACATTGGATGATGAGTTTGCCACGGTCACTGTCGTTGGCGTAGTGAGTGATATCACCAATAACCCACTTGAAAAGCCGGCACTGTACGATGAACTGTACTTGGCGGGTTATCAATTTCCAAAAGCACGCGGAACTATCTTTTTCAAACGCGCCGTGGATGCAGCTGTTGCTGAAGATCGGTTTTTCCGTATCTTAAATGGTAACGATAGCCAGCTAAATATTGTTGCTATTGAAGATTGGGAGATGGAAACATCAGCAACAGCGAAAATGGTAGCCACATTTAGAGATACGGTGATTATGAGCGGCCTATTTGCCTTGATACTGGCAATGACGGGGATCTATGGATTGACCGCGTTTTCGGTGGAAAAACGAGCTCAGGAAGTTGGCGTTAGAAGAGCCTTGGGCGCAACAGACAAGGATATTATTATGCTGTTCATTAAGCAAAGCAGTAAGCTACTGCTAGCTGGGTTACTCATTGGTGGTGGGTTGTCTAGTTTAATGTTAATTGCAGTATCAAGTGTGTTGGCATTAACCACATTTGCGTATGCAAGTATTTTTGTCGCGGTACTAGGGAGTTTAGTGCTAGTCGTCTTGGTTGCAGTGATTATACCTTCGCGAAAGGCTGTCTTTATGCAACCTTCAGAGGCACTGCGCTGCGAATAAAAGCTGTTAAGGCGAGCTGTTTAGTGTACTCAGCTCGCCTTTTTCAATGTCAGTGTGCTTTTTGAACTTGGCCATTTCTTTTTAATATTAAACAGCTTATCGCAATGCTAAGCTGGCTCTGATAAAGCGGAATGAAAAGTGCGTAATGACAGCTGCGGATACTTGAGTTTTGGCACCTTGTATACAACACTTAAGCTATGTGAAAAGGGTGGTGAAGGCTAAAAGCGTGGCTTTAATGAAGTTGAAAGGAAAGAGGAAGCTTTGGTACTCAGTCTTAGCGGGGGGGATCATTTTGTTGGTGCTCAACGCGTTATTACTTCATTTATTGCACTTAAAAATACATCAACGAGCACAAACCGTCGTTGAGCGTGTAGCGCTATTACCTTTAGAGCTACAAACAACCCAAAGTATTACCGATATTGCTCATCGCTATGGCCTTGAATATATACCTCAAGGGAGTCCAGTTCCTGCAGGGGCAAGTGAATTTACCGCGACGGGGTTATCACTGACATTATTCCACCAACAGCCCTACCAGAAACATGCTTATATTATTACCTTCTTCAATATTTTGTTTATTGGCTTGTTGGTCTTTTTCTATCGTTGGTGGCAGGTATATCAAGTTAGACCAAAACGCTTTTTATCAACAAATGATAATGTAGAAATACCCGCTAATAGCGCGTTGTCAGCGGTTGATCCAAGAGTGGCAGATCAAAGTTTATTCAGTGTATTTTTATTAATTCGTTGGTCTATCAATCTGGATGAAACATTGGATGTTAAAAATCACTTTTCTATTGCTATCCATAAAAAGTTACCCAGCTCTTTGTCGTGCTCCGTTAAGTACTTAAATTCAGGCGCTTTGGCAGTTACTCTAGATAGAGTCGCTTGGGGGGACGTGATGGAGATAGGCAAAAAGTTACATGAGATCATGTTTCGTGTGCTGCGAACTTTACGTGCTGATTTGTCCCGTAAACAAGTAAAAATAGGAGGGTGTTTTTATCAGCGTGATGTCTTGCAAACCGATGTTTACCAGCTAGCAAGAGCCGCGCTTGAAATTGCCAATAATAATGTTTGGCAACATGTTCATATGATGCCACTTGAAGAAAACCATGCATCCATGTTGCAAAGCAGCGAAGAAGATTTTATTCGCTGTATTAGCAATGGACAGTTTGTACTTTTCTTTCAACCGCTATTTGGCTTTAAGCAGCAGGATATTATACAAAATGAGGTATTGCTTAGGGTGCGTCATGCACAATTGGGGTTAATTGCCGCGAAACAATTTATCCCACAGTTACACGCGAAAGAAAATTTAGAAACGTTGGACAAATCTATTATCCAGCAAACTATTACTATCCTCACTAAGGAGCCTCATAAGTCTAATGTAAGTATTAATATTCATATTGCCAATTGGCTTGATGTGGAGTTTGTTAATTGGCTGGTGACACAAATGCGTCAGGCTGCGAAGGTCAACAAGCTGCTATTTGAAATCCCCGCCGCCGATTATTACAAGTTCAATCAACAAATTAATGCACAGCAGTTATTCTTCACAGGGGTAAATGCGGGGATAATCATCGATCATGTGACAGCGCCTCTCATGGTCAATACAATACGTGAGAACCAATTAATAGAGGGTGTGAAGTTGGGCTTTGAATTAGTGCATCAGGTGCAGCAAAACCCTCAGCAACAAAAAATTATTAAACAAATCATTTATCAAGCAAAACGGCTAAATATTGAAGTGTATGCGGTGGGGGTCGAGACCCAAGCCGAGCTGGAATGTTTGAAATCTTTGGGGGTACATGGCGCGCAAGGTTATTACTTTGCAGAGCTGCTACAGCAGCTTGAACTAGTCAAGTATTAACTTTCTGTAACGTAGCCCATCGAGGCCTTGTAGTCCACCGGTATGAATCGCGGTTATGCGGCTGCCTTTTGGGAAAAAGTCTTGAGCAATAAGTTGCCACAACGCAAAAAATAGTTTCCCTGTATATATCGGTTCTAAAGGTAGCTGGTGGGTGGTTTTCATTGCTTTGCAAAATTGCCACAACTCAGCAGAAAATTTTCCATAGCCACCATTATGGTAATCGCATAACAGCTGCCAATTAGTGTGCTGTTGAGCTTGTGGTACCAGCTTGATAATGTCTTGCTCAAGGTACTGTGCTTGCTTTAATACTGCGATACCGATGACATTCGTGTGTTTTTCACATCCAGCGATAAGCCCTGCTAGGGTGCCACCACTGCCTGTTGCACACAGCACATAATCGCTTTGCGGTAAACTCAGCGCAAGCTCTTTAACGCCTTGTACGGCGGCTAAATTACTACCACCTTCTGGGATTATATAGCAGTGAGGGTAGGTATTTTGTAAATCGGTTAAGTAATCAGGCTGATTACGCAGTCGGTACGTTGCCCTGTCAACGGTGTGAATTTTCACGCCACACGCGCGGGCCATCCGTATGGTGGGGTTGTTTTCATCTAACTGTGGTCCGCGTACTATCACATGACCTTCAATGCCAAAAAGTTTGCAGGCCATACTCACAGCATAGAGATGATTGGAAAAAGGTCCCGAAAATGTAACCAGTGCAGATTTTTTTTGCTGCTGCATGGCAATCAAGTTGTATTTTAACTTTCGCCATTTATTGCCACTAATATGAGGATGCAATAAATCATCTCTTTTTACTTGTAGTGTCAGTTGCTTTTCAACCAGCATTGGATGACAAATTATCTGTATTGGGGACTCTGGGAAGTTAAATTGCGTATAACTCATACTAATGGATGATTTATCAAAAATATCTTACGGTAATTCTAACAGCTAAGCGCGAAAATATACCTAGATTACTAGCAAGGTTATGGTTAATAGTTGTAAACTCAGATATTAATGGCGCAAAGCTTGTGTTTTGCTTTGTAAGTACATAGCATTAAGAACTAACTATAAAAAAACAACAAAGACCAAATAATTGCCGCGTTTTTGGGAATGGAATATATGCGAATAGCTTCTTTATCTTTTTTAGTCTCTGCCACGTTGATGGCTGCTAGTGTGACACACAACGCTTGGGCACAAGACACTGCAACGGTTAATGCCATTGAATCAGAACTTTCGGTGAAACAAGCTGAGTTAGATAATTACACGCAGATATTAGACAAACACCTCAGCGAAGAAACACGCTTACAAGCTCAATTAGATATGCTAAGAGCACGTTCATCGGACTTAGACAAAGAAAAGAATCAAGCCTTAGACGCGATGAATGATCTATATCGTCGTTTAATTGATGACCCTGCCATTGATATTTCCGAAGCACAAACGCGCTATAAAAACTCGGTGATGGAACACAAAAAGAACAAAGATGATATTACCTTGCAGCTAGCGGCCATAGCTTCGCATCGTAAAGATATCGAACAGATCCGAGTGACCAAGCACACTTTAGTTAACACGCTGGAAAATTTAAAAGATCAGTTAAGCACTGCACGAGTTGAGCGTCTAAGAAATGAGTTTACCCGTGAGGGCACGCTTACCGTTGATCATACGATCAATTGTAAGCGTACTGAAACACTCGCGGCTTGTGAGCAGCGCGGTCAGCAGATGGCGTTGCAAAAAGCGACGAAGCGTTTTGTTGATCAATTGTTTGCCAATTTAACGGAGCACCGCCTTGTTGAGCCTAAGCGTAACCTAGCGGGGGCGCAAGTACAGGTTATTAACAGTCATGTGGTAAGCAGTGCATTCAGCGGCCAAGGTAATTACAGTGTAAACCTTAGTGTGACGATGCGTGGTGATGTTAATAATAGTAGGTTGTGTAGTCTATTAAGTCTTGATAATCGCTTCTGTGCAGAATACGGCACGCCTTTGGCGGGAGCGGTAGGAAGTTATCAGGCAAATTATCCACCGGTTTACACAGATAGCCAGTTGAATTTTGCAGACCCTCAAACTAGAACGAGTAACATTCAAGTAGCGCGTTTAAATACTGCACCAGTAATTGAAGTCACAAGCTCACCAAACACCGTTCAAGCAAAGCCCAAGCAAGATCTTATGGTGCCGTTAACGTTACGCTCTAATGTGTATGATGATGAAGTGTTCATCAATGGTGTGAGTTATGGTTCAACCAAGCTTTCAGTGAAGCTTCCAGCGGGTACGTATGATATCGAGATCCGCAAATTGGGCTACAAACCATTCAAGAAGAAAGTAACGATTCGCAAAGCAAGAACGATTAACGCTAAATTGGTAAAAAAGCCTGAGTCGATTGCTGTACCGACACCAAAAAGCGAGCAAGAAAGTAGTCAAAAATCGGCAAATGTGATCTCGCACACACCTGTGAATAAAGTCGTTATTGTACCTGCAGGGTCGTTTCAAATGGGTGATCTTGTTGGCAATGGTTTAGCAAATGAACGGCCTGTGATTGAGAAAGTACTCAGTAGCTCTTACGGAATGCAAAGTAAAGAAGTCACGATTGGTGAGTTTCGTGCCTTTGTGGAAAGTACAGGCTACCAGACTGCCGCTGAAAAAGGCCGTGGCTGTGCATACTACAAAGATGGCGAGCCCATTTGGGAGTTAGACTACAATTGGCAGACTCCGGGTTATCAGCAAGCTGAGAACTTTCCTGTTGTGTGTGTGTCCTACGATGATGCAAAGGCTTATGCCAATTGGTTGTCGGGTGAACATGGACAGCAATATCGATTACCTAATGAGGTAGAGTGGGAGTATGCCGCAAGAGCTGGCACAACTTCAGAATATCCATGGGGAAATGAAATAGGAAAAAGCCTAGCCAACTGTGGTTGGTGTGGAAGTGAGTGGTCAAATAAAAGCGCTGCACCTGTAGGCGAGTTTGCGCCTAATCATTACGGTTTATATGATACTGTTGGTAACGTTTGGGAGTGGACACAAAAGCGTGCGTCACAAAGTGGTGTAACGGTACGTGGTGGAGCTTGGAACTTTGCACCAAGTCTGGCCCGTGTTTCGACTCGCTTGGAGTTAGCAACGGATTTTAGAGCAAATTACATAGGCTTTCGACTGGTTCGAGAGCGATAAAACAATATAACGATGAGTGGTGCTAAGCACCACTTGATTTAAAGTATTTCTTTAAGGTTACCCAGCCTCATGTTTAAAAAATTACGCGGATTATTTTCGAACGACCTATCAATTGACTTAGGTACAGCTAACACTCTCATTTATGTAAAAGAAGAAGGTATTGTCTTGAATGAGCCTTCGGTTGTTGCGATTCGACAAGAACGCGCAGGTGGACCAAAAAGTGTAGCTTCTGTGGGTACAGCTGCTAAGCAAATGCTGGGTCGTACGCCTGGCAACATTAAAGCAATTCGGCCAATGAAAGATGGCGTTATTGCTGACTTTTATGTTACTGAGAAAATGTTGCAACACTTCATCAAACAAGTACATAACAACAACTTTATGCGTCCTAGCCCACGCGTACTTATTTGTGTTCCGTGTGGCGCTACACAAGTAGAAAAACGCGCTATTCGTGAATCTGCAATGGGAGCTGGTGCGCGAGAAGTTTACTTGATTGAAGAGCCTATGGCCGCTGCGATTGGCGCGGGCTTACCAGTATCTGAAGCAACGGGCTCTATGGTGGTTGATATTGGTGGTGGTACGACAGAAGTTGCGATTATCTCGCTAAATGGTGTTGTATATTCATCGTCCGTACGTATCGGTGGCGATAAGTTTGATGAAGCAATTATCAACTATGTACGCCGCAACTTTGGTAGCTTGATTGGTGAGGCCACTGCTGAGCATATCAAACATGAAATAGGCTCTGCGTTTAAGAGTGATGAGCCGGTATCTATCGAAGTACGTGGCCGTAATTTGGCAGAAGGTGTACCACGTTCATTTACATTGAACTCGCACGAGATCCTAGAAGCCTTACAGGAACCACTGATGGGTATCGTAAGCGCCGTGATGGTTGCATTAGAGCAGTCTCCACCTGAGCTGGCATCTGATATTTCTGCTCATGGTATGGTGTTAACGGGCGGTGGTGCATTGCTTAAAGATTTAGATCGGTTGCTGATGGAAGAAACTGGGATCCCAGTTGTGGTCGCGGATGATCCTTTAACTTGTGTAGCGCGCGGCGGCGGCAAGGCATTAGAAATGATTGATATGCATGGCGGCGACGTATTTAGCTACGACTGATGAATCTGTTATTTGGCCGAACGGTATCTTTGCAGCTGCGACTGACAGTCGCAGTGATGCTAAGTATTATACTCATCGTTGGAGATCGCTTTACACAAGGCGGCACGCTCATTAGGACTAGCCTACATACCTTGGTTAGTCCTTTGTTGTATTTGGCAAGCATGCCCTACGAAGCTTTTAACAGTGGTGCTAAAAGCTTGCAAACACGTGAACAGCTCAGTGAAGAAAATAGTGCCCTTAGACGCAAGCAGTTGCTGCAAAGTGAAAAGCTCCAGCAGTTTGAATTCCTACAAAAGGAAAACCAAAAACTGCGAGCATTACTCGGTGCTTCAGCCAGAGAAAAAAGCACGCGCTTAGTGGTGCAAATCCTATCGGTACATTCTAATCCCTATAGCCATCAAGTAGTGGTCAATCGGGGCACCATTGATGGTGTTACCGAAAGCCAACCTGTTATTGATGAAATGGGTTTAGTCGGCCAACTCACACAGGTTGGGACGACTACCTCGCGTGTGTTGCTTATGACGGATATCACTCATGCTACTCCCGTGCGCATATTGCGTAATGACGTACGTACCGTGGTTGAAGGCATAGGGAAGATCAATAAACTGAAACTGTCTCATGTTCCCCATAGTTTAGATGTGCGTATTGGCGATGTACTAGTTACATCTGGGCTGGGTGGCACGTTCCCTGAAGGATATCCCGTAGCTGTCGTCACAGAGCTCAATCGAGACGAAGGTTTACCTTTTGCGCAAGTGTACGCTGAGCCTATTGCTCAGCTAGACCGCATCCGCTTATTGTTGATTTTGGGACGTACGTCACAAGAGAGTCTAGATCATGATTAAGCGCTATTACTTTCTTATCGCATTTACCGTATTTCTTGCGTTGGTAATGGCATTAATGCCATTACCCATATCAGCTGAACCATTTCGTCCTGATTGGGTGCTATTGGTGTTAATGTATTGGTCGCTAGCCGTTCCCCATCGCGTTAACATTGGCTGGGCTTGGGTTGCAGGATTGCTGATGGACTTGGCAATCGGTGCGCCTTTAGGTGTTAACTCTTTGACTTACTCAATATGTATCTACATAACGGTGAGTAACTTTCAAAAGATACGTAACTTTTCGATTTGGCAGCAGGCAATGTTGGTTGGGCTGTTCCTAACCTTGTACCATTTATTGCTGTTTTGGTTAAATCACTTTTTACTTGATGTGTATTTCAGCCCTCACTATTTATGGCCAGCGCTTACCGGTATGTTATGTTGGCCGTGGATCTTTCTATTGCTAAGAAAATACCGTCGCCAATTTAGGATACGTTAATGGCCCTAAGTCTATATTTGGCATCAGCCTCTCCAAGACGTAAACAGCTACTCTCTCAACTGGGGTATGATTTTATTCAATTTTCGGTTGATGCCGATGAGAGCCTGCTAAACGATGAGACACCTTTGGCGCATGTAGAGCGTTTGGCGTGTTTAAAAGCACAAATGGCGGTCGCTAAAGGTTACACTGATAGGCCTGTATTAGGCAGTGATACAGTGGTTGTTATAGACAACACAGCTCTAGGAAAACCCAGAGATAAACAAGATTTTATGGCAACAATGGCCCGTTTGTCAGGGAGAACACATCAGGTGTATACCGCCATTGCATTAGCAAACAGCACGCGTATTGTTAGTAAAGTTGTGTGCACCGATGTCACCTTTAAGTCTCTTAGTGAGCAAGAACTTGAAGACTACTGGCATAGTGGTGAGCCACTAGATAAAGCTGGAGGCTATGGTATCCAAGGGTTAGGTGGTAAATTTGTCACGCGACTGTCAGGTAGCTATTTTGCGGTCATGGGCCTACCGTTATATGAAACTGATGAACTAATTAAAGAATTTACCGAAGGCAGTTATGAGTAGTGAATTACTGATCAATGTTACACCAAGCGAGAGTCGAGTCGCATTAATTGAAAATGGTGTGCTGCAAGAAGTACAGGTGGAACGTATTGGCAACCTCGGGATTGTCGGCAATATTTATTTGGGAAAAGTCAGCCGAGTCTTGCCGGGAATGCAGGCTGCATTCGTTGATATTGGACTGGATAAAGCCGCATTTTTACACGCTTCGGATATTGTTAATAGCGCCTCGTTTGAAGAGGGAGTTGACGAGCAGCCGGTGAAAAAGGTTCAAGATATTCGAGAGCTTGTTAAACAGGGCCAATATATTATGGTTCAAGTGGTTAAAGATCCGCTGGGCACCAAAGGTGCGCGTTTGACCACCGATATCACCATCCCTTCTCGATATTTGGTATTTATGCCAGATGCTACCCATGTTGGTGTAAGTCAGCGCATTGAAACGGAAGAAGAACGCACTCGTTTAAAAGAGATTGTTTCAGCATACAATGACGAGAATGGTGGCTTTATCGTTCGAACAGCCGCAGAGGGAGCAAGCGAAGCTGAGCTCCAGCACGATGCTGAATTTTTAAAGAAGCTATGGCGAAAAATTGTCAGTCGTCGCAAAAAGACCAGTAAAGCAGCGATTCTACATGAGGATTTAACCTTAGCGTTCCGTACGCTTAGGGATTATGTTGGGGAAGACATGGAGCGTATTCGTGTTGACTCTAAACTGACGTACAGAGAGTTAAAAACCTTCACAGAAGAGTTTGTCCCTTTGCTTGGTAAAGCGCTTGAATATTATCCTGGCGAGCGGCCTATCTTTGACTTATTCGATGTGGAGACGGAGATACAAAAAGCTTTACACCGTAAAGTAGAGTTAAAGTCGGGTGGCTACCTCATCATAGATCAAACGGAAGCCATGACCACTGTGGATGTTAATACAGGGGCATTTGTTGGCCACCGCAATCTCGAAGAAACCATATTTAATACCAATGTTGAGGCGACCTCAGCAATTGCAAGACAGCTTAGATTACGCAATCTTGGCGGTATTATCATAATTGATTTTATTGATATGGTTTCAGATGAACACAAGCGTCGCGTGCTACACTCATTAGAGACAGCATTGGCAAAAGATCGTGCCAAAGCCAACATAAATGGGCTATCAGCGTTAGGTTTGGTAGAAATGACACGCAAGCGAACCAGAGAAAGTTTGGAGCATATATTATGTGATGTGTGCCCAGCATGTTCAGGTAGAGGATCGCTAAAAACCGTAGAAACAGTCTGTTATGAAATATTAAGAGAGATTGTTCGTGTTAACCGTGCCTACGATGCTGATAAGTTCATGGTTTATGCCTCACCCGCTGTGAGTGAAGCATTGATTAATGATGAGTATCATAATTTGGCTGAATTGGAACTCTTTATCGGAAAACAAGTCAGTATTCAAACAGAGAGCTTATATAGCCAAGAACAGTTTGACGTCGTAATGATGTAAGGTGACGTAACGTCTCATGCAAGTTAAAACCTTTTGTTTTTTTTGTATCCGCAAGATATGGCAGGTGTTTGCTATTACACTTGTTACGCTTGCGGTACTGGTATCGGTTGTAAAATATAGCTTGCCCTACGCCAATGAGTATCGTTCGGATATTGAACAGCTACTCTACGAGCAACTGGATGTAAACATCAGTATAGGCGCTATCAGTGCGAGTTGGGAAAGTGAAGGCCCCGCGCTGGTGCTAGAAAATCTCACATTCGTTGATAATCAAAGCTCCCCGATTGCGCTATCTATTGCAAAAACCAGTCTGCAATTAAATGTACTGGAATCGCTCAGAAACCTACAGGTTCGCTCGAACTACTTTGTTTTAGAAGGGTTTTCTGCTCAGGTTGATGTCGCTAAATTAGCTGAAGTTAATGACTCTGACAGCGCTGATTTTGAGCAGCAATCATTGATTGAAAGCCTATTTTTGGGCGAAACAGGGCATTTTTCAATTCAGTCCAGCCAACTTAACTTAACAATGAAAAGTGGTTTGCAACATACGCTACTGCTTAATGATTTGATCTGGCAAAACAGCCCAAATAGCCACAAAGGTGAAGGTGAAGTGGCTATTCCGGGCCTTCAGCAAGGACGATTTACCGCACGGTTATCTCTAACAGGCTCAACTTTGCGGGACTTGGCTGGGCAAGTGTACTTGCAAGCACAAAATGTCGATGTAGCAGAATGGCTGACAGAGCAGATCTCAACACAGAAAAAACATATAGCTACAGAGTTGAATGGTGAACTTTGGCTTGGACTTGAGCACGGTAAGGTACAAGGGGTCACGATTAACACTTTACCAAGTCAAATGCAGTGGCAGGAGGGAGGTGCACGCCATTCGCTAGCCCTCACACGTGGGCAATTGAAACTTATGCCACGAGAGAAGCAATGGCACTTGACGAGTTCAGAATTAGAGTTTTCATTGGATGATAAACAGTTTATACCAGCTAAATTGCAAGGGGTGTTCAGCGATAACCTGCGACGCATATGGTTTGATGACATCAGTCTGGAATTAGTAAAGCAGTTTACGCTGTTGGCACAGGCGGATTGGGTAGATAGCCTTGCTGAGCTGGATGTTCATGGCACACTACAAGGGCGTATTAGCTGGAATGCTGAGCGTCAATTTGACGTATGGTTAAATGCCAAGCAATTAGGTTGGTCGAATCACAATGGGATCCCAGGAGTGAACAACTTACGGGCTGAAATGTTATGGCAAAACAATGCCGCGGTCATCAATCTATTTAGTGAGCAATCTCAACTTGAAACAGCGGATATGTTTACCAAACCGCTGGCCTATGAGCAACTTCATGGCGAATTGCAACTATATCAATTGAACAATGAATGGCACTTAACGAGTGACTCATTATGGTTTAATAATCAAGATATTACCTTAGCGGCTGAAATGCACTTAACGCTGGCTGAGGTAGCACAGTTAGATTTGTATGCAGAATTACTAGGTGGCACTGCACAAACTGCTGGTGATTACTTTCCGCATACAGTTATGCAACAGAGTCTAATTGATTATTTAAATCGCGGTATCTTAGGAGGCCAGCTCCTCAATACTCAGGTATTGCTGTCGGGCCCACTATCCGCGTTTCCATTTGAAGATAGAAATGGTCAGTTTGAAGTTTTGTCGTATATCACACAGGCTGAATTTTTGTTTGCTCCAGATTGGCCAGCATTAAAAAATGGTGATGTGACGTTACATTTTGTCAATGAACGCATGGACATTTATGCCAACTCTGGGAGTTTGATAAATCAGCAGTTGAGCGCGCCGGTTGTGGTTACGCTCCCTAACCTTAATCAAGCAGATAACCTGTATGTAGATATCAGTCACACGACCGATGCACAAACATTGCTCCCCTTCTTTGCAAAAACACCTTTAAGCGATCCTTTGGTTAATATTCTCAATGTTGTACAAGGCAAAGGAGAGATGAGCACTGAGATTAGACTGGATATCGATTTACGCACTTTGGCTGTGAGTGCTGCCGGTAGCGTGGACTTAAATGGGGCTGATATCTTACTGAAGCAACCGGGAATGCAGTTGTCAGGAGTGACAGGTATCTTGCACTTTGTGGATGATAAGATTGAGTTAATGCACAGCAATGCAAGCTGGTTAGATATGCCTATTTCCATTCAGGTTATGGCCGATGGGGATCGTAGCAACTATACAGTGAATGTGGATGCCACTTTGCTCGCACAATCACAACACCTTGTGCCTTATACACAGGGGCTATTAGATGGTTTTATTCAAGGAGAAAATGCGTTAAACGCCAATGTGAAATTGAACTTTTCGGAACAAGGTTTCAACTATAAAGCTAAATTTAATGCAAATTTGGAGGGAGTATCAAGCGCGTTTCCTGCCCCTTATCAAAAGGACAAAGAGGAAACTTGGTTACTCCAAGGTGAAGTGTTAGGTGATGACATCTCAAACTTAATAACGGTTAATCTGGCGGATAAGTTATTTTTTAACGGTATTTTGGATAATGAGTCTGCGCAGTTGAGTCAAGCGCAACTGAGCGTTGGCAAAGATAATAAAGGGCTGGTAGGTGAAGGTCTACATGTTGCAATTACCCAACAGCAGCTTGAATTGGACCCATGGCTTGAGTTTATTGACCGCATCATTTCGTTGCCATCACGCAGCGCAGATGAGAGGCCAGCGTTACCGCCTTTACAGCAGCTAACAGTGCAATCGGCATCTGCTCGGGTAGCGAATATTCCATTTACTGACTTGGAAGTAAGGATGTTTCCAAACAACGATGGTATGACTATGCGTGTGAACGCCAAGGAGGCAAGGATAACCGCGCTGTTACCAACATCAGGTTCTAGTAGGCCCATACGCATAGACAGTGATTATTTAAGAATTAACTTATTAGAGTCTCACGATGGTCCCGAATCACCAAATGAGCAGCTTGACTGGCTTACCCGAGTCCCTGCCATTGAGTTTAATTGTAGTGATTGTAAGTTAGACAGTTATCAATTAGATAAAGTGAGTGCCTCAATGTTTGGTGATGGTAAGCAGTTGACGGTATCTGAAATCGTGGTGGATAAAAAAGAACATGTATTACGAGGTTCTGGGCACTGGCTTGACGGTGTAAGCAAGTTTGAAGGAGTTATGAACAGCAAAGATATTGGTGAGCTGTTTGATGAATTTGATCTTACTTCTACGATTAAAGATTCTAGAGCCAATGTTAGCTATCAATTCACTTGGCAGGGGGCACCCTACGATTTTGATATTGAAACACTTGGTGGTGAAATTACTTGGGAGCTTGGCGAAGGCCATTTAGCTGAGATAAGCGACCAAGGCGCCCGCGTGTTTTCTTTACTAAGTTTAGATTCACTGATAAGAAAGCTGAAGCTGGACTTTAGGGACGTGTTCTCAAAGGGTTTCTTCTACAATCAAATGAAAGGTAGCGTGCAATTGGAAAAGGGAATTGCGTATACCAAGGACACGAAGTTGGATGGTGTTCCTGCGGATTTAAGCATACAAGGTTATGCTAATCTAAACACCCAAGAGATCAACTATGATCTGGCTGTTGCACCACAAGTGACGTCGAGTATTCCCGTTATCGTGGCATGGATGGTAAATCCAGTCTCGGGGTTAGCTGCCCTAGCATTGGATAAAGTCATTCACTCAGCTCGAGTGATTTCCGAGATAAAATTTAAAGTGACGGGTACAATGCAAGAGCCCGTTGTCAAAGAAATAGATCGTAAAAGTAGAGAGGTTGAAATTCCTCAGGCTGCGAGAAATCAACCACCTGTGGATGACGATAAACCCGCCATAACAGAGCAGCCCAAATCCACGAACCGTCCTGAGCATAAACCTGTGACGGGCTAGCAGTTTATAAACTGTGCTGCATCATCATATATTTTGGAGTGGGTATTATGCCATTTAATGCACGTGTTATAGCGGTACAAATGTGTTCAGGAATGGAGCCTGAACAAAACTTTAGACAATTAGAGCAGTGGCTTGAACAGAGCCATCTCAACGAGCCGACATTAGTGTGTTTACCGGAGTGTTGGTTGGCGTTTATGCAAGATGCCAAGCAGTCGCTACAGCTTGCTGAACACTATCAGTATTGGTTGGAACGATTGGGTGAGCTGTGTCGACGTTATCGCATTTGGCTCAGTGCGGGCACCATTGCGACCAAGGGCAGTGAAGACGGCTATTATGCCGCGAGTTTTTTACTTAATGAAGCTGGAGAGGCTGTCGGGCGCTATAACAAAATTCACCTGTTTGATGCTGACGTTGCAGATGGAAGTGGTGGTTATCGTGAGTCTCACTTTACAATCGCAGGTAATGAGGTTGTGGTTGTTGATAGTCCGTTCGGCAAAATAGGCTTGAGTGTATGTTATGATCTACGCTTTGCTGGTCTTTACCAAACAATGCGCGATTTAGGGGCGGAAATACTGCTGGTGCCAAGTGCATTTACAACGGTGACTGGGGCTGCACATTGGTTACCTTTACTCCAAGCCAGAGCGATAGAAAATCAATGTTTTGTGGTAGCACCGGCGCAATATGGTACACATGAAAATGGCCGCAAAACCTACGGACATAGCCTAATATTATCACCATGGGGTGACGTTTTGGCAGATGCAAAGCAACAATTAGGGGTGATTAGCGCAGAGCTGGACTTAACGCAGCTACATAAGCTTCGCACTGATATGCCGGTACAGGTTCACAACAGATTTAAGAGTGAGTTTTATGAATAGTGTCGAACAGCATTTGCTGGCCGAGAGTCAGTTAGATAGAGCGCAATTAGAGCAAACTTTAAGTTATATACATCAGCACAAAGTAGACTATGCCGATTTATACTTTCAATCCAGTCACCACGAGACATGGGTGTTAGAAGATGGTTCGGTGAAAGAGGGCAGTTATAACATTGAACGTGGTGTTGGTGTCAGAGCTGTAGCAGGTGAAAAAACTGGTTTCTCGTATTCTGATGCCATTAATATCGAAGCGCTTGATAAAGCCGCTATGGCGGCACGCAGTATCGCGCAAGCGGGAGAAGATAAAAAGGTTCAGGTGTTTAGTGAACAGGTGGTACGCCAACAGTTTGCCCCTGTCCAACCCATTTCCAGTATGAGTGATGCAGCAAAAATAGATTTATTGAGGGAAGTTGAAAATGCAATTCGAGAGCTGGCACCCGACGCACAACAAGTGGTCAGCTCAATTTCAGCTGTTTATGAAGAAGTGCTTATTGCAGCAAGTGATGGTACTTTTGCAACGGATATTCGCCCTCTAATCAGGCTGAGTTGTTCAGTGCTACTAGAAAAAAACGGTCGCCGTGAGCGAGGCAGTGCTGGGGGCGGTGCCCGTTTAGATTATGGTTATTTTAAAGAGTTGGTTGAAGGGAAGCCTCGTTGGCTGGGTTATGCTCAAGAGGCGGTTCGCCAAGCTAAAGTTAACTTAGAAGCTGTGGACGCACCAGCTGGAACCATGCCAGTAGTGCTAGGAGCGGGTTGGCCTGGTGTACTATTACACGAAGCCGTTGGACATGGCCTAGAAGGGGACTTTAACCGTAAAGGCGCGTCTGCTTTTAGTGGCAAAGTCGGTGAAAAGGTCGCCTCTAGCCTATGTACAGTGATCGATGATGGTACCATGGCAAACCGTCGCGGATCGTTAAATGTGGACGATGAAGGCACACCTGCAGGTTATAATGTGTTGATAGAAAACGGTATTTTAAAAGGCTATATGCAAGATAAACTCAATGCGCGATTGATGGGGGTTGCACCAACAGGCAATGGTCGTCGCGAATCATATGCACATTTACCTATGCCACGCATGACAAATACCTATATGTTGCCTGGTGCCAACACGAAGGCCGATATTATCAGTAGTGTGAAAAAAGGTATTTACGCTCCTAACTTTGGTGGTGGACAGGTAGATATCACCTCTGGCAAGTTTGTATTTTCGGCTTCTGAAGCTTATTTAATCGAAAATGGAAAAATTACTCAGCCTATCAAGGGGGCTACATTAATAGGGAATGGTCCGGATGTGATGAATAAAATTTCAATGGTGGGTAATGATTTGGAATTAGACCGTGGCGTTGGTGTATGTGGTAAAGACGGTCAGAGTGTACCTGTTGGGGTTGGACAACCTAGCCTTAAAATTGACGAGATCACCGTAGGCGGTACGGCTTGATTCATTATCAAAGATAGAATAAGACATTAAAAAACCAGCATATTGCTGGTTTTTTAATGCGCTCAAGGCATCATGGCTTCTTTGAGATACTGGAACAGCTCTTTATAACTTTTAGCGGGCTTTTCTGCCTGCATTTCTTTACTGGCTTGTCTCACTAGCTGACGCATTTTTTGGCGTTCTAACATAGGATACTCATCTATCAGTTCGTTGATTTTACTATCACCTTGTTGGATTAAATCATCTCTTACTAATTCAATTTTATTAAGCATAACATCAGCTTGCTTATTTTTATTCAGCATTAGACCTATGGCAGCTTCAATGTCAGCGACATTTTCGGTTAAACGTAAGGTTTTAGTAATGTAGTTGATATGGCGTCTATACGCCTCACTCTTCTGGCGGATCTTGTCAGCGACTACCATCGCTTCTAGTAGATCATCACTCAATGGGAGTTTGTCTCGCTGCTTTTTAGGCATACTGGCGAGATCTTGCGCTAACTGTTGGTATTGCTGTGCATCGCGCTTGAGCTCGCTTTTCGATACGTAAATGATTTCTTCGTCAGGGGTCGGTTTGTTTTGCTTCGCCATGATATTCACAGGTTTAACGGATTTGTACTAAGTATACCAATTTTGTGACACAAAAGCTTTTTCTCAATGGGGTGATAGTTTAGATGTGTGTTAGCATTAGATTATAAAGATTATTTTGAAGAGATAATGAGCATGGCACATTCTCAGCAACACCCGATTTATACACAAATAGATGAAGTAAAACAAGCTGTGTCAGAGGCGTTAAACCACGCGAAAAAGCTTGGGGCAACGAGTGCTGAAGCATCAATGTCTAGCACTTCAGGTCTGTCTATCTGTACTCGTATGGGCGAAGTTGAAACCATTGAGTTCAATCAAGATGGTGGCTTAGGTGTATGTGTGTATGTGGGCAATCACAAAGGTAACGCATCCACCGCCGATTTAAGTCCAAAGGCAATAAGAACAGTGGTTGAAAAAGCCATAGACATTGCCAAGTTTACCTCGGACGACCCTTGTAATGGTGTCGCTGACAAAGCACTGCTAGAAATGTCTCCACCAGATTTGGATTTGTTTCATCCGTGGGAGGTGACGCCCGAGCATGGTATTGAACTATGTATAGAAGCAGAAAAAGCAGCGCTGAATGCAGATGAGCGTATCGTCAATTCGGATGGAGCAAGTTTCGCCAGTCACCAAGGATTACGTGTGTATGGTAACAGTCACGGCTTTTTGGCGGGGTTTCCGCGCAGTCGTTATACCCTGAGCACTATGGTGATTGGTAAAGATGGTGGCCAAATGCAGCGTGACTCGGCATTTTCGGTTTCTCGTGAGCGTCAAGGGCTGAAGTCGGCCACTGAAATAGGTTTAGAAGCAGCGCAATCAACCTTAGCCAAATTAAACAGCCAAAAACTAAACACGATGAGAACGCCAGTGATTTTTAGAGCAGATATAGCAAACAGCTTGTTTGGTCATCTTGTATCTGCGATTGGTGGCGGCGCATTGTATCGTAAGTCTAGCTTTTTGCTAGATAAGTTAGGTCAGCAGATATTTAACCCTTGCGTCAGCATATTTGAGAGACCACATCTACCTAAAGGCTTAGCTTCTAGTCCATTTGATAGCGAGGGGGTGAAGACATTGGATAGAGAAATTATTCAAGGTGGTGAACTTCGAACGTATTTATTATCCAGTTATGCTGCTCGCCGATTGGGAATGACGGCGACAGGGCATGCTGGAGGCATACACAACTGGTTGGTACAACAAACTCATGATGATCTCAACGCCTTGTTAAAAACCATGGGAACTGGGTTGTTGGTCACTGAGCTGATGGGGCAAGGAGTAAGCACCGTCACAGGCGATTACTCCCGAGGTGCTTCTGGGTTCTGGGTTGAGAATGGCCAAATCCAATACCCTGTCAGTGAGATCACCATAGCGGGTAATTTGGCAGACATGTTCAAAGGCATTCAAGCAATCGGTGGAGACATTGAATATCGAGGCAGCGTTCAAACGGGGTCGATTTTAATTGACTCGATGCAAGTAGCAGGAGCCTAAAAGGTAGATACGGGGGTAGATGCCCCCATATCTGACTAAATTAAGAACCAAGTTGCTGTACCTAAGAAGGCGAAAATACCCACAATATCTGTGACGGTAGTCAATACCACACTCCCTGCTAATGCCGGATCAATGTTCATGCGTTTTAAAATAATGGGAATACTCGCACCTGCAATACCAGCCGCGAGTAAATTCATAAACATAGCGAAAGCAATTACAGCACCCAACACAAAATCCCACTGCCACAAGGCAACGACGCCAGCAATGAGAATAGACCATAACACACCATTGAGTGCGCCGATGGCCAGCTCTTTACCGAGAATAAATCGTTGGTTAGTTTGGTTAATATGGCCTAAGGCAATACCGCGAATAACCAAAGTTAATGTTTGACTCCCTGCGACGCCACCCATACTAGGAACTATTCCATTGAGTACTGCCAAAAATGGCAGAATATCGAGGGTACTTTCAAAGAAGCTGGCAACAAAAGCCGCCAAAAGTGCCGTAAGTAAGTTGATCCCCAACCAGATAGAACGACGTTTCGAACTTTTGAACACCGGTGCGAAGGTATCTTCTTCATCATCAAGACCAGCCATGCTCATTAGGCTGTGCTCGGCATCTTCACGAATAACATCAACGATATCGTCAATGGTGATACGACCTAACAAATGCGCATTATCGTCAACTACAGCAGCAGAAATCCAATTGTGGCGTTCAAATAGTTGTGCCACTTCTTTTTCTTCCATGGTGATAGGAATGGATTCTTTATCAGTGTCCATCAAATCACGGACCAGCTGATCTGGTGAGTTTGTCAGCAAACTGTTAAGTGATAAAGCACCTATAAAACAGTTGTCTTTATCAACCACATAGAGATCGTCGGTACCATCTGGCAGTTCACCTCTGAGCCTTAGGTATCTTAGCACCACATCTAACGAGACGTCTGGACGAATGGTAACCGTATCGGTGTTCATCAAGGCACCGGCTGAACGCTCCTGATAAGATAGAGCTTGAGTTGCACGCTCTCTATCTTGGGCATCCATCGCACCGACCACATCTTGGTAGACGGTTTCAGGCAAGCTTCTCAGTACTTCCCCAAGGTCATCGTCATCCATATCTTCGGTGGCGGCGGCGATGAGCTCAGGTTCCATCTGGACGATGATACTAAGACGAACATCTTCCGATAGCTCTTCTAGTACATCACCTTGAATATCTGGGTCGACCAGTTGCCAAAGCTGGCGACGAACCTTGTGTGGAGAGGACTCTAACAGTAGTGCAGTATCACACGGTGCAGTTTCAGCCAAAATGCGTCTGACTTGAACAAACTGTCCACTATTTAAAGCCTGCGTTACTTGTTGCAGTTGTTGCAGTGTATAGTCTTGTTCAAGGGCTTCAGGCATAGGCTTCCTTCAAATACTGTTGTTATTTTAACGCAGTGCCTTAAGGAGAAGCTGAAGAGCCAGCTAAGGTATGACAGAGAAAGTCAGGCACAACTCATTGCCTAAGAGTTTAACGTAAATTCTGCCTGCTTACCAAGTATCTAAGTGGTTTTTATATAGAGTTTAAGCCTGCTAACTTATTCTTGCTCATGAAACTTTTGGGCAATTAGCTCACCAATCGCTTGAAGTGCTCCCTGCGCATCCGGTCCGTCACAAACGACTTTAACCTCTTTGCCTTGGCTACTTTCTAGTAGTAGCAATGCAAGCACACTGTGGCCATCGGCAGATTTATCATCTTGGTATAGAGTAATTTGTGCATCGAACTTCACTGCTAACTGTGCGAGTACTGACGCGGCTCTGGCATGTAATCCACATTTATTCTGAATTAAGAAAGTATCTTCACAACGCATAATATCAGGTATCTTGTTCTCTATGGCGGATTTTAATGTTTGGGTGCGTACGTGCAAAGCTCTCACCAATGGTTTGTGCTAGATAGACAGAGCGATGTTGTCCACCTGTACAACCGATAGCGATGGTTAAATAACTACGGTTGTTGCGCTCAAGGTGGGGTAGCCAAGTTTGCACGAAAGTTTGAATTTGCCATGTAAATTTTTGCACAATGCTGTGACTTGCCAAGTAGTCTTTTACGGGTTGATCTAAACCGGTCAATGGCTTGAGCTCGGGTTCCCAATGAGGGTTTGGCAAAAAGCGTGCGTCAAAAACAAAGTCAGCCTCTTTAGGTATGCCATGCTTAAACCCAAATGATTGAAATGTAACGATAAGTTGTTTGTCTTTCTTACCTAAAATTCGCTCTCGAATGGTTTCTGCGAGTTGGTGAACACTCAAATCTGTGGTGTCTATCAGGACATCTGCACGAGTGGTGAGTACATCAAGTAGTTTTCTTTCTGCTTTTATTGCTAAATCTAAGGGCAGATCATGTATCGATAGCGGATGCAGGCGGCGAGTTTCGGAAAAGCGTCTGATGAGTGTATTGTCGTCACTATCAAGGTAAAACAACATTGGGTTTGCAAAACCCGGTAAGTACTCAAGTATATCATTAAAGTCTTGTTGTTCTTTTGGCAGGTTGCGTACATCAATACTGACGGCTATTTTATCGTAATTGTCAGATACGCTGCGCACTAGTGAGGGCAGTAGATTAACAGGAATGTTATCAACACAGTAATACCCCAAATCTTCGAGTACACGTAAGGCAACGGATTTTCCAGAACCGGAACGACCGCTAATGATGATTAGTTCCATTATGCTCCCTTTGGTAACCTAGTCTGCTGAAGCAATAATGGCATAAAGTTCCTCATCATTGCCAGCATTGCGCAGTTGTTTACAGAATTCTTTATTATTTAGCTTTTCGGCAATGGCTGCAAGGGTTTTCAAGTGCTGTTGATTATCACCTTCTGGGACTATCAGTGCGAGAAATATATCGACGGGACGGTTATCAATGGCATCGAAAGGGATCCCTTGCTGATTTACGAGTAACATAGCGGTAACTTCGTCGATACCCTCAATTCGGCCATGAGGGATTGCGATGCCCTTACCAATACCAGTACTCCCCAATTTTTCTCTGCTCATCAATGCATTTAGTATGTCATGTTGGCTTAGCTCTGGGAGTTGTTCATGCGCTAACTCACTGATGTATTCGAGAACCCGTTTTTTGCTATTAAAAAGGACCGCAGCTTTACTGCAGTCCTTATTGATAAGTGAGCTTAATTTCATGATTAGTGTCGAGTAAGCTTCTCTTTGTGTTTAATTACTTGGCGATCTAACTTATCGATAAGGCCATCGATCGCAGCATACATATCTTGATGTTCCGTTGATGCAAATAACTCTCCACCATTGACGTGTAAAGTGGCTTCGGCCTTTTGGACCAGCTTTTCAACATCTAAGATCACATGTACATTGTTGATGTGATCAAAATGCCTTTCCAGCTTCGCAAACTTGTTGGTTACATAGTCTCTTAATGAATCAGTGATTTCTACATGACGACCAGTTAAATTTAGTTGCATAAGCATTTTCCTTCTTTGGTATTACGTCTAAATCAAGCTCTTACGCTGATTGGACGGTGGAATGGCTAACGACTCCCGATATTTGGCTATGGTGCGTCGGGCCACCTTTATTCCTTGCTCTGCTAGGATATCTGCTATTTTACTATCGCTTAATGGTTTCGCGGTATTTTCTGCAGCTACTAGCTTTTTGATAAGTGCTCGAATCGCAGTGGACGAACACTCTCCTCCGTTTTCTGTACTCACATGGCTTGAGAAGAAGTATTTCAACTCAAAAATGCCCCTAGGTGTATGCATATACTTTTGAGTCGTAACTCGAGAGATGGTTGACTCGTGCATCTCTACCATTTCAGCTACATCATTTAACACCATAGGCCGCATTGCTTCAGGGCCATGTTCAAAGAATGCCTGTTGTTGTTGCACAATGCAATTAGTAACTTTCATTAAAGTTTCATTTCTGCTTTCTAAGCTTTTAATGAACCATTTAGCTTCTTGAAGATGTGAGCGTATAAACTGACTGTCTGTGCTGGATTTCACTGAGCGTGACATTGCCGCGTAGTGATCATTCACTCTGATTTTTGGCATACAATCGGGATTTAACTCAACAACCCAGCGACCTTTGACTTTTTTAACTGATACATCTGGGATTACATATTCTGACTCTTCCCGAATAATACTCGCTGCGGGTTTTGGATTGAGCGAATGAATCAACGTCATAATTTCTTTGAGCTCAGTTTCCTTGAGCTTGGTCTTTTTCATCAAGGTGCGATAATCTCGGCTCGCTAAAAGATCAATGTGCTCGTTGAGTATCATTTTGGTTTCTTGGAGCCAAGGTGTTGTTTTTGGGTCAAATTGGTTTAACTGAATGCAGAGACACTCTTGCAAACTGCGTGCACCAATACCGACTGGGTCGAACAATTGAATACGCTTTAGTACTGCTTCTACTTCATCAAGTTCAATAAGCTCTTCAGTATTGCCGTCATTAAGGCTCTCTAGAATATCTTCGGTGCTCAGTGTCAGAGTACCGTTATCATCAATTGCCTCTACGATTGCGACAGCGATGCCATGATCCGTTGGACTAAAAGGAGTGAGCTCAAGTTGCCACATTAAGTATTCATGAAGGGTTTCAGTGGTTTCGCCTTGATAAACGGTTTCGTCTTCAGGCATAGGGCCGCTGCTGGCTGCAGGGGCGGCACTCATGTACTCATCCCAAGTAACATCCATGGCCAATTCATCGCTGACGGTATCTTTGCTCAGCGCCGCATCAGAGTCCATTTCATAGTCGCTAACGGCCTCTGCTTCATAGGTCTCCTGATCTTGGCTTACATCGTCCTGGCTATTATCTTTACCATTTTTTTCTTGAGCATCACTATCAAGCTCAGAATCGGAATCAGACTCTTCTATTTCAAGAAGGGGATTGCTATCCAGCGCTTCTTGAATTTCTTGTTGTAGATCCAGCGTACTCAATTGCAGCAAACGAATGGCCTGCTGTAATTGCGGTGTCATGGTAAGTTGCTGCCCCATGCGCAGCTGTAACGATTGCCTCATGTACCTTTAACAATCCTTCTTATTCTCTATTTTATTGTTGTGACCAAGCGTATATTAACTATAGCCTGAATTGTTCACCAAGGTAGACATCTCTTACTGTTTGATCCGCCAAAACATGTTCAGGCGTCCCAGATGCGATCAGTTCACCATGTGATACTATGTAGGCTTTTTCACATACATCAAGGGTTTCTCGAACATTGTGATCGGTAATAAGTACACCGATACCTCTATTTTTTAAATGCTCGATTATTTTCTTTATATCTAACACTGAAATGGGATCAACACCAGCAAAAGGCTCATCTAGGAGGATAAATTTTGGATTTGCGGCTAAAGCGCGAGCAATTTCAACACGACGGCGCTCACCTCCAGATAAAGCCATACCTAAACTGTCACGAATATGCTGGATGTTGAACTCATCCAATAACTCGTTTAAAACCTGCTCTCGGGCTTCTTTGTTTAATGAGTTCCTCGTTTCTAGAATTGCCATCAAGTTTTGGTACACTGTTAGCTTTCTAAAAATAGATGATTCCTGCGGTAAATAACCTATACCAAGGCGGGCTCGGTTATGCATAGGCAATAGCGTAATATCATGATCGTTAATACAAACCGTGCCATGGTCACTTGGAACAAGGCCAACAATCATGTAAAAGCTCGTTGTTTTTCCAGCACCATTTGGACCGAGTAAACCGACTATGCTACCCGCTTCTACGCTTAGGCTAACGTTTTTGACAACTTGTCTGCCCTTGTAGCTCTTTGCCAGAGCCGTTGCGGTCAATACGCTCATAATTACTTACCTTGGTCTGGTTTTTTTGATTTCTTCTCAGGTACAAGAATGGTGTGTACTCGAGCGTTATCCTGTTCACCTCGCTCAGCACTGATCAGTTGTTTGTCCATGTCGTAGGTGATTGACTGAGCTTGAATAATCTGTCCAGACTGGTTGATAGAGGCATTGCCTTTGATGACCAAAGTACGATTAGCAACATCATAACGGATTTCCAGCGCGCTGGCGGTAAGTTCAGTTCCATCTAGCTGCTTTTCAATAAAGCGAGCAGGGTTGCCCGTTGCGACGAGGAGTTGTTTATTATCGCCTAATTCTTCTCGGCGATGAACTTCTAATCTGTCGGCATTGATTTTACGGTTGCCATGAATGATTTCGACATTCTGTTCAAATATGCCAATATTGGTTTTTAGCATGGCTTGTTGCTTACCCGCTTTGATGGAAACCTCACTGGTCGTCTTATTTTGCTGCGCGTTAACGCTGTGGCATAGGAGCAACCCAAGCAAGGTTACAGTAAATAATAATTTATTGGTCATAATAAATAGTTCGAGTATGGTTTATTAATTCAATTATATCGGTGTTTAAATCGGCATAGAGACCTTTGCCTGTAATCTTTAAACTAGGCCCAGTAATTTCAACTGGTCGTTCCGACTGCATTAGTCGCTCATTTATTTCAACGCGTATATTGTCTGCTTTAATCAATGTGATCATCGCACCCGTCGTAAGATTTTGAGCTTCTACATTTCCTTCTAACATCAGCGTATTATTTTCATACAAAGTGGCCTCTTGGGAAGAAATCAGCCAGCTTTGTGAGCCGTTATACAAGTTAAATACCGGCGCAGTAAAGTGGCTAAATCCAAGCTCTTGATATAGCTCCATTTTAACAGCCGTGACCGTGTAAGTTCTGACGCCAGCCTCATTATATGAGGTTTGTTGTAACTCAGTTGCGATATAATCTGGTTTCGCAATAATGTCACTCTGTTTACTCGTTTTTGGGGTTTCCTGTGTTAGATAGGGATACCAAAGCCAAGTCATTGATATGACAAAAATAATAAGCAAAATGGCTCGACTGCTACTCATTACAAGTTTCCAAAACGTGGTCGCAGCGTTACGCTGTACCTCAAACTAAAATGCGTTTGATGAATAAATAATGAATGACACTCTGTTGTCACAGATATCTCCATGTTAAAGCACCCCTGCGCGAAGCAAATCTTGAGTGTTGAGTGCGCCAATAGGGCGGTTATTGTCATCTATGACAACCAAGCCATTGATTCGTTTAGTTTCCATGATATTTAAAGCCTCGGCGGCTAGCATATCAGCTTTTGCTGTTGTGCAGTTCACCGTCATTGCTTTGTGAATCGGTGTGTGGTGTAAATCAACCCGTTGCTCGATAATACGTCGCAAATCTCCATCAGTGAAAATACCAATTAGTTCATTGTGCTCATTTACAACGGTGGTCATACCGAGCCCTTTTGCTGACATTTCAAAAAGCGCATCTTTAATCGTACTTGTATATGAAACAATCGGGACTTGTTCATCTTTGTGCATGATTTCATTTAACGTCAGCAATAAACGTTTGCCCAAAGAGCCACCTGGATGTGACAGTGCAAAATCATCGGCGGTAAAGCCCTTGGCTTCGAGTAACGCAACGGCCAGTGCATCACCCATAACAAGCGTTGCAGTGGTGCTGGCTGTTGGTGCTAGACCAAGTGGGCAAGCTTCTTTTGAAATGGCAATATTGAGGTGAATGTCAGATAGTTTTGCCATTGAAGAAAGAGGGTTGCCCGTCATCGTAATTATTTTTGCACCAATACGTTTTATCACGGGAATAATATTCAAAACTTCACTTGTTTCACCTGAGTTTGAGATCAACAATACAACATCCTGTTTGGTGATCATACCCAAGTCGCCATGGCTTGCTTCTCCTGGGTGAACAAAAAATGCCGGCGTGCCTGTACTTGCAAATGTTGCAGCGATTTTGTTACCAATGTGTCCCGACTTTCCCATACCGATAACAATAGTGCGGCCCTGACAATCAAAAATTGCCTGACAGGCGCTTGCAAAGTGCGTGTCAATATACTGGCCAATTTCGGTGATGGCTTGCTGTTCTATCTCAATAACTCGCTGAGCGGTATCAATAAACTGCTTCGATAACATGAAAGTGGATCCTAGGTAATTATGTAGAACATATAGCCAATAAACGCTGCGAGTAAAAAGCCACCTTCAAAGCGGTTAATGCGACGCGTTCCAGTAAAACTCAGACTCATGAAAACCAATGCTAAAGTTGCACCTAACATGATGTAAATATCGCGGTTGGCGATATTGCTATCAATGTTCGCGGGATTAATAATGCCAGCAATAGACAGCACGGCCAATATATTGAATATATTAGAGCCAATAATATTACCAAGTGCAAGGTCGTCTTCTTGCTTTAAAACCCCAGCTACGCAGGCTGCGAGCTCAGGTAAACTTGTGCCTATGGCGATAATTGTGAGACCGATCAGTAGGTCACTCATGCCAAAATATTTTGCAATATCAACCGCAGCATCAACTAAATATCCAGAGCTGACAGGGAGCAATACCATGCCGACGATTAGCCATAGTAAGGCTTTGCTTGTCGGTACGTCATTAGGCACCTCTTCACAGGCTTCATTGATCAGTGGGTCATTACTGTTGCCACTTTTTTTTGTGATAATGATCAAGGCGAGTAGAAATACGATAAATCCTACTAATAATGCGGCGCCTTCAAAAAAGCTAAAGTGATCATCGCTAACAATAAACCATGCTGCCAGCGATACTAAAACCAACAAAGGCATTTCTCGTTTCAATATTCCGGAGCTGACCGATAAGGGACGAAGTAATGCGGTGATACCCAGTACTAATAAAATATTCGCGATATTTGACCCGACCGCGTTACCAACGGCTGTATCGGTTTTATCAGCAAATGCTGCCTGAGCTGCAACCATCATCTCAGGGGCCGATGAACCCATCGCTACGATGGTGAGACCAACAATCAGTGTAGGAACACCGAAATTACGCGCAAGCGCCGCAGCACCGAAAACGAAGCGATCGGCGCTCCATACTAATGCGACAAACCCGAGAATCAGAATACCAAATGATAAAACCATAAAAAGTGAAGCCGATTGATTAAGTTACAATGGCGCAAATAGTAACAAATGCCCTCGCAAAAGTATAAGTAAAAGAGGCGATTTGATTGCCTGTTTGCTGCGTATTCAGGTTCAGGTCAGACATTTTATATTACAAAAAATTACGAAAACTTTTTTCCTTCACAGAGCAAAAAATCGTATTATGGCACCATTAGCAAAAGTAGATGTGGAGAGCGGCTTGTCGCAAGCAATTGTAGAAATCAAGGATGTGACTTTCACACGGGGTGATAGGATCATCTATAAAAACATGAGTTTCTCCGTACCAAAAGGAAAAATAACCGCGATTATGGGCCCAAGTGGGATCGGGAAAACAACTATGTTACGCCTGATTGGTGGTCAACTAAAGCCAGATAACGGAGATATTTTATTCGAAGGACACAGCATTCCTAGCATGTCGCGTAAAGCTTTGTACGATACTCGAACGAAAATGAGTATGTTGTTTCAAAGCGGTGCACTGTTTACGGACATGTCGGTGTTCGATAATGTTGCTTTTCCGCTGCGCGAGCATACGCAGTTGAGTGAAGACCTTATTAGGCTAGTCGTACTAATGAAGCTACAGGCGGTTGGCTTACGAGGAGCAAAAGACTTAATGCCATCAGAATTATCAGGCGGCATGGCAAGGCGCGCTGCTTTGGCTCGCGCAATCGCACTTGACCCTGAGCTTATCATGTATGATGAACCTTTTGCTGGCCAAGATCCAATCTCTATGGGTGTATTAGTCAAACTAATCAAATCACTCAATGAAGTATTGGGACTGTCTTCATTGATTGTGACACATGATGTCAATGAAGTATTGAGCATTGCTGATCATGTGGTGATTATCGCAGAGCAAGGTGTAATTGGCAGTGGTACGCCTGCACAAATGCAAGAGCATGAATCCCCGCTGGTACAGCAGTTTTTACAAGGTCTTTCAGATGGCCCAGTACCATTTCATTACAAGGCACAACGCTATGAAGAAGAGCTTCTAACTGGGGGTCTGCAGTGATCGATTTGTTTCAAGCAATTGGACATAAGACATTAAGTCGATTTGCTTCGCTGGGCCGGGCAACACAAATGTTATTCGGCGCTTTGCTCAGATTGCCTAATTTTCGTAAAGGGCCTGCATTGTTGGTGCGCCAACTGTATATGGTAGGTCATCAATCGCTTTTGATTATCATGGTTTCCGGGCTATTTATTGGCATGGTATTAGCGCTGCAAGGATATACCGTATTGGTCGGTTATGGCGCGGAAGATAGTTTAGGGCCTCTTGTGGCGTTAAGCTTATTACGTGAACTAGGTCCCGTAGTAACGGCGCTATTATTTGCAGGGCGGGCTGGAAGTGCGCTCACGGCCGAAATCGGTCTTATGAAAGCGACAGAGCAACTCTCCAGTTTAGAAATGATGGCTATCGATCCGCTGCGTCGTGTGATCTCACCGCGATTTTGGGCTGGTTTCATAAGTATGCCGATACTTGCATTGATTTTTTCTGCAGTGGCAATTCTCGGTGCGCATTTAGTGGGCGTTGATTGGTTGGGTGTTGATGCAGGCAGTTTTTGGTCAATTATGCAATCTCAAGTCTCGTTCGAAAAAGACATATTAAATGGCATGATCAAAAGCTTTGTATTTGCACTGATCGTGACTTGGATAGCGCTGTATAAAGGTTACGATTGTATCCCGACGTCGGAAGGGATCAGTAAGGCAACGACTGAAACGGTAGTCCATTCTTCATTGGCAGTATTAGGGTTTGATTTCTTACTGACTGCTGTGATGTTTTCAGGTTAAAAGGTTTTAAAAACAAATGAATACACGGAATATAGAAATATTGGTTGGCTTGTTTGTCGCATTGGGTGTTGCAGCATTTGCAGTACTGGCACTAAAAGTTGCAAACACAGGTATTAGTGGTAATGGTGAAACTTACACATTGAACGCTAAGTTTGAAAATATAGGGTCATTAAAAACTCGAGCGCCAATCAAAGTAGGTGGGGTCGTGATTGGCCGCGTGGAAGGGATAAGTATTCACCCACAAGAGTTTGTTCCAGTGGTATCTATGAGTATCGATGCAAGTTATGAGTGTCAGTTCTCTGATACAACTTCAGTATCTATCCTTACTTCAGGAATATTGGGTGAGCAGTATCTTGGCATTTCTCCTGTTATTGCTTCAGACTCTGCAAAGCAAACCTGCTTAGGTAATGAAGTGACAGGAGACAGTGATACGGAACTTGAAGCGCTTTTTGGTGTTGAGAGTAAGGCACTTAAAAATGGTGATTTGATCACTGACACTAAATCAGCACTAGTATTAGAAGAGTTGATTGGACAGTTTTTATTTAATCAAGGTAGCGAATAATGCGTGCGATAGTAGGATTTCTTTTCGTTGCTGCACTATTGATTTGCAGCAGCACGACATACGCAAATGATACGGTGAATATGCAGGACCCGTATAAAATGGTTCAGCAAGTGGCTGACAATACATTCAAGCGTATTACAAAGGACCAAGCGATTATACAGCAGAACAAAGAACATCTTCGCATCATCGTCGAAGAAGAGCTATTGCCATATATCGATTATAAATATGCCTCCTACAGAGTATTGGGTAGCTATATCCAAAAGGTCAGAAATATCACTGATAAGGAAGAAAAAGCTCAGGCCGTTGAACATGTTAAGCAATTTATTGAAGTCTTTAAGAACTATTTGGTAGCCACTTACGCAGGTGTATTCACTCAGTACACCAATCAAAATGTTGAGTTTGGCGCCGCGAAAGAGTTTACAGACGACCAGGTTGCTATCGTGAAGACCACAATCGTTGAGGAAGGTAAACCTGATATTAAAATCGACTTTAAAGTGCGTAGAGACTCAAATAATGAATGGCGTGCGTATGATATGATGGCAGAAGGTATTAGTTTATTGGATGCCAAACAAACAGAACTACATGGTATTTTACGCCAACAAGGCATTGCACATGTAATTGACCTACTCGATAAGAAAAGCCGTTTACCTGTCCAGTTTAGGGGGGATGATGGCAACAAATAAAGTAGAGTTTGTGAAGCTTGACGACGAACTTGTCCGTATTTGTGGTGAATTAACTAGGAACAGCTTAGTGAATGAACGCCTTCTTAACCAGCAGATAGAAAACGTTCAGTCGGTACGTTATTTTGACCTTTCTGAGGTCTCTAGGGTTGACACGGCGGGCTTAGCTTGGTTAATTCACTCCCTAGGTAAATTACAGAGCCAAGGCAAACGCCTTGAGCTTAAAAATGTGCCTGAGCAACTCCATAATTTAATGGCGTTGGGTCAGGTATCGAACTTATTTGAGTGAGTCTAATGGAAACAAACCAAGTCGAAACTTTATTAAGAGACGCATTGTCACTGCAAGAAGTGATCGTTAAAGCCAATGGTAATCACTATGAGGTGATAGCAGTTGGAGAGTGTTTTGACGGGTTAAGCCGCGTTAAAAAGCAACAGCTAGTATATGGTCCGTTGATGGGAACAATCTCTGACGGCACCATTCATGCGCTAAGCATCAAAGCATTTACGCCAACGGAGTGGCAAAGAGAACGCAAATTTATTCTACCGCAATAACGGAGTCACGATGGATCAGTTTGTTATCCAAGGGGGCACCACTTTAGCGGGTGAGGTCACTATATCTGGCGCCAAAAATGCGGCGCTTCCCATTCTATTTGCTGCACTACTTGCAGACGGTGAAAGCCGCTTTTCCAATGTTCCACAACTGAGGGATATAGGTACAACAGAAGCATTATTAAAAACACTTGGTGCGGGGGTTAAGTGGCAAGGCGATATCCTGTTTGTTGATGGTCGTTCCGTTGACAAAGTGCTCGCGCCATATGAATTAGTAAAGCAAATGCGTGCTTCGGTATTGGCCCTTGGACCTTTGCTTGCGCGTTTTGGCGAAGCGCAAGTTTCATTGCCTGGGGGCTGTGCAATCGGCGCGCGTCCTGTTGATATTCATATCAGCGGTTTGGAGCGCATGGGGGCAAAAATTAGTGTCGACAATGGCTACATCAATGCAAAAGTGGATGGGCGTTTGAAGGGCGCTGAGATTTATATGGAAACGGTCAGCGTGGGGGCAACAGAAAACCTATTGATGGCTGCAACGTTGGCTGATGGAACGACCATACTGGAAAACGCAGCACGCGAGCCAGAGATAACGAACTTAGCTGACTGCTTGAGAGCGATGGGCGCTAAGATAACAGGTGCAGGCACCAGTCGTATCGAAATACAAGGCGTCGATAAGCTCGCTGGAGGCGAGCATAAAATTCTACCAGATAGAATTGAAACAGGTACTTTCCTAGTCGCCGCTGCGATGGCTCAAGGCGAGGTCTTGTGCACCAACACCGATCACACTAGCTTGGAGCCGGTACTAGACAAGCTGCGGGCAGCCAATGCGCTTGTTGAAGTGACAGATAATAGCATCTATCTGGATATGAGAGGGCGCACACTCAAAGCGGTCAATATCAAGACGATGCCACATCCTGGTTTTCCTACAGATATGCAAGCACAGTTTACTGCATTGAATGTGGTTGCTGAAGGTAGCGCAACGATCACCGAAACCATCTTCGAAAATCGCTTTATGCACGTGCCTGAATTACAGCGTATGGGGGCAAACATCCGCCTTGAAGGCAATACAGCGATATGTGCAGAGACTGACAAATTAAGTGGTGCTCAGGTAATGGCAACGGACTTAAGAGCGTCTGCAAGCTTGATTTTAACGGGGGTTGTTGCCAGTGGTGAAACCGTTGTGGATCGCATCTATCATGTTGATAGAGGTTATCAACGTATTGAAAATAAGCTAAGCAAATTAGGGGCTAAGATTAAACGTAGACACAATTAGTTGTTTACAAAGCCCGAGCAACAAAAAAGCGAGTGATTATACTCGCTTTTTTGTTATCTAATTTAGGGTTTAGTTTGCACGAGTTTCAAGTTCCGCTACAACTAGGGTGAAGGTACGTAATTCATCACCGCGATACACTTGAAATTCAAGGCGCGTTCCGGGGCGAGTATTACCTATAAATTTAAGTGTTTTTTGCGGGTTAGTAACGGGTTCTCCTGCCACTTTAACAATAATATCATTCTCTTGCATACCCGCTTGCCACGCCGGGCCGAGAGGATCTAAATCACTCACTCTGAGACCTACAATTCGCGTATAGAGGTCAGTTACCTCTTTGCCAGTGCTATCCACTGCAGCGCCCCTAAAACCTAAGTACCCTCTGACTACGCGGCCATCCTGAATCAGCTTTTGCATCACTTCTTTAGCAAGTTTATAAGGAACAGCGAACGAGATCCCCTGAATGTCGATATTATAGCGGGTACGAAACTGCGCTGAGGTAATACCAACCAGTACACCGTTAGAGTTAACCAGCGCGCCACCAGAGTTACCTACGTTCACTGCCGCATCCATTTGCAATAAATTATTATAGGGGCTATCGGTGAGCGTCTGCTTACCAGTAGCGCTTATAACACCTTGCGTGATGGTTTGCCCTAGGTTGAGCGGGTTACCAATTGCTAGCACCACATCGCCTACACGGGGGCTAAAATTATCATTAATGGGGATAACCGGCAGATGTTGCGCATCTATTTTCAATAAGGCTAAGTCAGTGATGGTATCAAAGCCTATTACCTGTACATCATCGAAACGGCGACCATCTGTTAGGATCACCATGATTTGATCTGCATCGTTCACGACGTGATAGTTAGTCAATATGTAGCCGTCGTGAGACATGAGTACACCAGAACCTAGCTCTTGAGTTGTGTTAGCTCGCATGTAGCGCGGTACTGAGGAGATGCTCTCTGAGAATATGGTAACTACAGCAGGAGAGGCTTTTTCGACAGCATCAGCAAAGCTCATATGGCTGCTAGAATAGTGACCGGAAACGTCCAGTTTGGGAAGGAGCGCATTTTTTAAATTAGGAGAGAACCAAATAATAACAAATGCGATACAAAGCCCTGCCAGCATCGGAGGCAGAATAAAGCGAATAAATTTTAACATGCGCAGTCTTTATGATTTTTAATCGTTTTATGATGCACAAAGAAAAACACAGCGGCAAGTGTCGCTGTGTTTTTCCTACTAATTTATTGTTACTGGATAAGTAAGAACACTGAATCTCTACCGCGTTTTATGCCTAGTACGATGTTACCCTGAATATCTTCGATAAGGTTACTCATATCGCGGATACTATCGACTCGCTTGCGGTTCACTTGCATTATCACGTCACCTTCTTCTAGACCAACTCTAGCAGCTGGTGAGCGAGGCTCAACGGATGTTACAACAACCCCCTTATTGCCATTTCGCTCGCCACTTTCTAAGACCGCACCTCGCAGCATTGGGTGAATTCTATCCGCTGGAGCTTGTGCTTCCCCTTGGCCTTTTAAGGTCACTTCTATGGTGCGTCTTTTACCATCACGGTAGACACCTAACTCGACCGTTCGGCCCTCACCTATAGTTGCAATTTTACTGGCTAACTCTGCAAAGCTTTGGATGTTGCCACCATTTACGCTAATGATAACATCGTTTGCGAGTATGCCAGCTTCGGCAGCGGCTGAATCTTTAATAACGCGGGCAACATATGCGCCTTGTTTCACATCAAAGCCTTGTGCTTTAGCGATACCTGCATCTAAGGTTCGGCCTTCAATACCAAGCGAACCGCGACGAACCTGACCAAATTCAACGATCTGGTCAACGAGGTTCTTCATCATGTTTGAAGGAATAGCAAACCCGATCCCCACATTACCGCCAGATGCACCTAATATTGCGGTGTTGATACCGATCAGTTCACCGCGTAGGTTCACGAGGGCCCCGCCCGAGTTTCCTTGGTTGATAGCCGCGTCTGTTTGAATGAAATCTTCGTAACCTTCGATATTTAAACCACTACGTCCTAGCGCACTGATAATACCTGATGTCACTGTGTGACTAAGACCAAAAGGGTTTCCGATGGCCACTGAGAAATCGCCAACACGCAGTTTGTCAGAATCAGCGAGTTTAATCTCGGTGAGGTTTTCGCCATCGATTTCTAACAAAGCGATGTCAGACTCTTTATCGGTGCCAACCAGTTTGGCTTCAAACTCGCGGCCATCTTCAAGTGTCACAATGATCTTTTCTGCATCGGCAATTACATGGTTATTTGTCACGACATAGCCTTCATCAGCATTGATAATGACGCCTGAACCTAGGCCACTGAATGGGCGCTTTTGACTGCGTGGTTGTGGGTTACCGAAAAAGTAATCAAATGGGTCAACACGCCGACGTACCTCCTTTGCACCAGTCACCTGAATGCTGACTACGCCTGGAGTGACGCGCTCTAACATAGGTGCAAGTGTTGGCATGGTTTGTCCATCAACTGCCATAGGTAATTTGGCTAAGGCAGCGTTTGGACTAAGAAGTAGTGACGTTGATAAAATAGCTGCTGTTAATAACGAGTGTTTCAATTTCATAGTCAGTAAATACTCCGCAAAAAGCGTTAATGCATTGAAAAGGCTTGTGCTTTGAACAAAGCACCAGTTGCCATTTCGCTATTGTAAAAAACTATATTTACTGACTATGGGGTCAAAAAAAAGTTCATCAAGAGACTTTTGACTGCTTACTTTCTGAACGCTCCCCCGAGAATAGTCCGCTCTCTCCGTCAACATAGTCAGTCGGTTGGGCTGCACCTTCATTGGTTTTGTCGTTACGGCGACGCTCGGGGCGGCTTTTCAGTGAAGCATGTAATTGTTCGGTGGTTTCTTTTGAGAAAAACGGCTCACTGGGATGTGTTGGTTTTTCGGTCAATAACACCTGATTGGTTTCTTCAACATGATTGAGAAGTTGGCTATAACTGTCTTGCATCTTAGTCATCAGTTTTTTGGTGCTTGCTAAGTGGTCGGCAACTTCCTGACGGTATTGCTCTAGCTCATGTTTGGCTTGCTGAGCTTGTTGCTCAAGTTCACCATGTTTAAATTGCTTTTTAGTCCACACAGAACCAATAAAAAAGGCGGCGATGGCAACGACTACGATAAGTCCCATCCAAGCAAATGAGGTCATACATCTCTCCTAATAAATCGCGGGGCGCATACGCTGTGAATAGCAGGGCGAGTTTGCGACTAATGATAAAATCTAATGATAAGCTAAATATACGCTTAGAATCGATGCGTGTTAATATAATACGCAAATAAAAACGCAGAACTATGTAAACAACTATGACACCTTGGGAAAAATATCAGCAAGATTTAAAGCGCGAAGACTTTCAATATGATAGCGCACAAGAAAATGCGGTTAAGCATTTACAACGTTTGTATGATGACCTCACAGCTGTGCCACCAAAGCCAAAGGGCCTTTTTTCTAAGCTGTTTGCTAAACCAAAGCAACAGAGCATAACTGGGTTATATTTTTGGGGCGGTGTTGGGCGCGGTAAAACGTATTTGGTTGATACGTTCTACGAAGCCTTGCCTACGCAGCGAAAGATGCGTGTACACTTTCACCGTTTTATGCACCGTGTACACGATGAGTTAAAGTTGCTCAAAGACGTGAAAAACCCGTTAGAGACTGTCGCTGATAAGTTCAAACAAGAGACTGATATCATTTGTTTTGATGAATTCTTCGTGCAAGACATTACTGATGCGATGCTACTTGGTGGTTTAATGCAAGCATTATTTGCCAGAGATATTGTGCTGGTTGCAACGTCTAATATCGTACCGGACGAGCTATATCGTAATGGCTTACAGCGCGCACGTTTTATCCCAGCGATTGAGTTGGTGAAAGCCAATACCGAAGTGGTCAATGTAGACTCTGGTATTGACTACCGCTTAAGAACGCTTGAGCAGGCGGAGATTTATCATAGCCCGCTGGATGAACAAGCAGATAAAAATCTGTTTGAATATTTCGATAAGTTGTCACCTGAGCCTGGCAAGTTGAATGAAAAGATTGAGATAGAAGGGCGTCTGATAGCGACGCGAAAAGTATCCGATTGTATCGTGATGTTTGACTTTAGTCAGCTATGTGAAACAGCGCGATCGCAAGTGGATTATATGGAGATCAGTCGTTTATACAACACAGTGATCTTGTCGAATGTTAAACAGTTAGGGCAACACAACGATGATGCAGCCAGACGCTTTATTGCCTTGGTGGATGAGTTTTATGAGCGTAATGTAACGCTGATCATTTCGGCTCAAGCGCCTATCACTGAGCTTTATACCCAAGGCACATTAAATTTTGAGTTTAAGCGATGTATTAGCCGCTTGCAGGAAATGCAATCACTAGAATACCTCGCTCGAGAACATTTAGCCTAAAGGGGTTATTGAGCTTTTGACGCGTAAATTTAGGTGAGAAAGTTTTTTGTAGAAAAAACAATCTCACGCTAGTCAAGCCTTGATAGAGTTGCTATAATCCGCGGCCTGCCACGTTGCGTTCTATTGCCCTCGTCGGCTTAGCCACCGACTTGAGCGGCAAAAAAGTCTTAAACTCGAAGGGGTTAAAGCACTCATATAGTAAGCGGTAATCAACTTTGATTACCTGTGGTTTTAAATAGAAAAACATTGGATTTTTAAATGAAAACGTTTGTTGCTAAACCAGAAACTGTAAAACGTGACTGGTACGTAGTTGACGCTGAAGGTAAAACTTTAGGTCGCATCGCTACTGAAATCGCTCGTCGCCTTCGCGGTAAGCATAAAGCTGAGTACACTCCTCATGTTGATACAGGTGATTACATCATCGTTATCAACGCTGAAAAAGTTACTGTAACTGGTAACAAAACTCAGGACAAAATGTACTACGCTCACACTGGCTTCCCGGGCGGTCTTAAGTCTGTGAACTTCGAGAAACTTCAAGCTAAAAAGCCTGAAATGATCATCGAAAAAGCGGTTAAAGGCATGTTACCTCGTGGCCCTCTAGGTCGTGAAATGTACCGTAAACTTAAAGTTTACGCTGGTAGCGAGCACAACCACGCGGCACAACAGCCGCAGGTTCTAGACATTTAAGGAGCACACTCATGGCAAATCAATACTACGGTACAGGTCGTCGTAAAAGTTCAAGTGCTCGCGTATTCTTACGCCCAGGCACTGGCAGCATCGTAATTAATCAGCGTTCTATCGAAGAATACTTCGGTCGTGAAACTTCTCGCATGGTTGTTCGTCAGCCTCTAGAGCTAGTTGAAATGACAGAGAAGTTTGACCTTTACATCACTGTTGAAGGTGGTGGTATGACTGGTCAAGCTGGCGCAATCCGCCACGGTATCACGCGTGCACTAATGGAATTCGACGAATCACTTCGTCCTACTCTACGTAAAGCTGGCTTTGTTACTCGTGACGCTCGTAAAGTTGAGCGTAAGAAAGTTGGTCTTAAGAAAGCACGTAAGAAGACACAGTTCTCAAAGCGTTAATTTTTTACGTTTCAAGAATTCAAAAACCCAGCGTTATGCTGGGTTTTTTGTTTTTACAAATTCAACATTCAATCCTAGTGTCTCCTTATTCGTATCACGGCTTCACATCATCAAAATTATTTTGCTTAATAAATCACCTTTTTTGCTAGCTTACGGTTTTAAAAATAAAAAAACTGCAATATTTAGAAGATTTAATAGTAAATCGTCGATAACTCAGCGTATTTTTTTGCTACAATTGCTGTGCAAGTAAAGTGAGCGAGTTTCAACCCCACATAACGTGGTTCTCAAGCCTCCAATGAGGTTGATCTTGGTCAGTATATTGTTTTTAGATTAGCGTTATCATATGCCATCGGCCTCATGCTCGAAGTAACCTTGCTAACATTTGTTCAGGTTTATTGGGGCATGGGACTGTAATAACCTTGTTTTAATCAAGGGATTTATTTATGATCGCTTCTATTTTGTAGTTTCTTAAAATTAACCTGCTGTAACTGATGTTCTCAATATAGCAAGTGTTGAGAATCATAGTGGAGATAAGTGGATGAGCAATGCGCCTGTAGACAATGGCCGACGTCGCTTTTTAACCATAGCTACCTCTGTTGTTGGTGGTGTTGGTGCGGCTGGGGCTGCTGTTCCTTTTATTGCGTCTTGGAATCCAAGTGAGCGAGCTAAATCTGCGGGTGCGCCTGTAGAAGTAGATATCAGCAAGCTTGAGCCGGGACAATTAATTCGTGTTGAGTGGCGAGGCAAACCTGTTTGGGTTATTTCTCGTACACCAAAGATGCTAGAGCAAATGAAAGCTCATGAAGATATGCTTCGTGATCCTGCATCTGATGAGCCTCAACAGCTGGATTCAGCGAAAAACCCATATCGTTCTAAGCGTCCAGAAATATTCGTGGCGGTTGGTATCTGTACTCACCTTGGTTGTTCACCTAGTTTCTTGCAAGGTGGATTTGGTGAAAAGGTTGAAGGCACAGAAGATGGCTTCTTCTGTCCATGTCATGGTTCTAAATTTGATATGGCTGGCCGTGTATTTCAATCGGTTCCTGCACCATTAAACCTTGAAATTCCACCGTATACCTTTATTGATGACACCACTATTTTAGTTGGTGAAGAAGAAGGGGTTGCGTAATGTTTGGTAATCTTATCAACTGGATCGATGAACGTATTCCAATGACTCGTGTTTGGAATATGCACATTGCTCAATATCCTGCGCCAAAGAACTTTAACTTTTGGTATCTATTCGGCTCACTCGCCATTTTGGTTTTAGTAAACCAAATACTAACGGGTATTTGGCTGACCATGAACTTTGTACCTTCGGCTGAAGGTGCTTTTGCCTCAGTAGAATACATCATGCGTGATGTTGAGTATGGTTGGCTGCTTCGCTATCTGCACTCCACTGGTGCTTCAGCGTTCTTTATCGTTGTGTATCTACACATGTTCCGCGGTATGATCTATGGTTCTTACCAAAAGCCACGTGAGTTACTGTGGTTGTTTGGTATGTTCATTTTCTTAGCGCTGATGGCTGAAGCCTTTATGGGATACTTACTTCCTTGGGGCCAAATGTCATTCTGGGGTGCTCAGGTAATTATTTCACTATTTGGTGCGATTCCAGTAATTGGTGATGACCTAACACTTTGGATCCGTGGTGACTACGTAATTTCAGGTGCAACGCTTAACCGCTTCTTTGCATTACACGTAATCGCATTACCGCTTGTTCTTGTTATTCTAGTGTTCCTTCACATCGTAGCACTTCACGAAGTGGGTTCAAACAACCCTGATGGTGTTGAGATTAAGCGTAAGAAAGGCACTGTAGCAGAAGAAGATAAGCCTAAATTCAAGTTCCACGAATATTACACAAGTAAAAAAGATATTGTGGACGCAATTCCATTCCACCCTTATTACACAGTAAAAGATATTTTAGGTGTGGCTGGTTTCTTGATTTTATTCTGTTGGGTTGTATTTTTTGCACCAGAAATGGGTGGTTTTTTCTTAGAAGCGCCTAACTTTGAAGCGGCAAACCCACTGAAGACACCTGAACATATTTTCCCTGTTTGGTATTTCACGCCTTTCTATGCAATCTTGCGTGCGATTCCTAACAAGCTATTAGGTGTTGTTGCAATGGGGGCATCAATTGTTGTACTTGCACTACTGCCTTGGATTGACCGTGGTAAAGTGAAGTCGATTCGCTACCGTTGTGGCCTACACAAGCTAAACATTGCTCAGTTCGTGGTTACTTTCATCATCCTTGGTTGGATTGGTGCGACACCTCAGACAGACTTTAAAACGTTACTATCGCAAATTACGACTGTGACTTACTTCATGTTCTTCGTGTTACTATTTGTATACTCAAAGAATGAAAAGACTAAACCATTGCCAACGAGGTTGACGAAATGATGAAGAAGCTAGTTATCGGTTTATTCGCATTACTGCCAACTTTTACAATGGCAGCGGGGCCATCAGTACCAACACTTGACGCGAACATTGATTTAACAGATAAAGCGTCATTACAACGTGGTGCAAAGTTGTTCATGAACTACTGTCTTGGTTGTCACCAAATGCAGTATCAGCGTTATGAGCGTACTTTTAGAGACATCGGCATTCCAACGGAAATCGGCGAAGAGCAACTGATTTTTGATGGTTCAAAAGTGGGTAGCCACATTTTGAATGCTATCGAACAAGATGATGCTGCCAAATGGTTTGGTGCTGCGCCACCTGATCTAACTTTAGTTGCTCGTGTACGCGGTGCTGATTGGATCTATACGTACTTGAAGTCTTTCTATAAAGATGAATCTCGTCCGTTTGGTGTAAACAACATCATTTTCCCATCGGTTGGTATGCCTCACGTACTGCAAGAGTTACAAGGTTTGCCTACGCCTATCACTGAAGAAGTGGAAGAGCATGGTCAGACTGTAACAAAAGTGGTAGGTGTTGAAACGGATGGCTCTGGTGAGCTAAGTACCGATGAGTATGATCAGGCAGCACGTGATTTGACAAATTTCTTGGCGTATGTGGGTGAACCTTCACGTCTTGAGTCAGAATCACTTGGTATTAAGGTGCTAGGATTTTTAGTAATTCTATTTATTCTTGCATTCTTCCTGAAGAAAGAATACTGGAGAGATGTTCACTAAGTCGAACAAATCTAAGGTAATTTTGTGATAGGGGCTTTAGCCCCTATTGCTGTTTAAAGTGACTTATTACTTTTTGTAATTATTAATGGAGGTAGGCATGGCCGTTGCTGCCAATAAGCGCCCTGTAATGACTCTTTTCTCTGGTGCAAATTGCATGTATAGCCATCAGGTACGTATTGTACTGGCTGAGAAAGGGGTAAGTGTTGATATTCACCTAGCAGAAAAGGATAACCTGCCAGAGGCTCTTCATGAGATTAACCCCTATGGTACGGTACCAACTTTAATTGACCGTGAATTAGGTTTGTACCAAGCGGATATCATCATGGAGTATCTTGATGAGCGTTTTCCACATCCACCTTTAATGCCTGTCTACCCAGTTATGCGTGGTCGTAGCCGACTTATGATGCATCGCATTGATACTGATTGGTATAGCCTTGCTGCTAAAATCATGGCCGGTGGTGCTGATGAAGCACAAGCACGTAAAGAACTAACCGAAGCATTACTAGCGGTAGCGCCTATTTTCAATGAAGCGCCGTATTTCATGAGTGAAGAATTCAGCTTAGTAGACTGCTACTTAGCGCCATTACTGTGGCGTTTGCCTCAGTTAGGTATCGAGTTATCTGGTGCTGGTGCAAAAGAGTTGAAAGACTATATGTTACGTTTATTTGAGCGTGATTCATTCCAAGCTTCATTAACTGAAGCAGAGCGTGAGATACGAGCATAATGACACCAAATCGCCCATATTTACTGAGAGCCTTTTTTGATTGGATCGTTGATAACGAATGTACACCTCATTTGGTTGTCAATGCTGAGTATCCAGCTGTTCAAGTGCCTACACAGTTTGTACAAGATGGGCAGATTGTCTTAAACATCAGCCCAACTGCAGTAACGCAGTTTGCTATGGATAACCACCAATTGAGCTTTAATGCCCGATTTGGCGGCCAACCTATGCAGGTCTATGTGCCAATTGCTGCAGTATTAGCGATTTATGCTCGTGAGAATGGTGAAGGTACCGTATTTACTCAGGAAGAGTTTCCTGCAGAAGATGAAGTACTGACCCCCGAGCCGGTTGAAAGCGAGACCGAGAGTGCTAAAAAAGGTGATACTTCTAAAAAGAAAGGATCACATCTAAGAGTTATTAAGTAACTTTAACAACAGTCATAAAAAACCTGCGCTTGCGCAGGTTTTTTATACTTACTCACTATAAATATTCAAATGCTTTTACAACGCGCGTAACACCATTGATATTTCGAGCGATTTCAACAGCGCGATCGGCTTCTTCTCTCTTTACTAAGCCCATAAGAAACACCTCGCTATTCTCAGTAACAACTTTGATATTGTTGCCACTGACATCTTCGGCAGCCAGTAGCCTTGTTTTAACTTTGGAAGTTAACCAAACATCATGTGTTTGGGTCGTAACCCCAATATTGCTGCTAATACGTAGCTGATTGTGTACCTGACGTATTGCTGGAATGTCTTTAAGTGCACTCTGTGCTTGCTGCTTCATTTCCGTATTGGCCACTTGGCCAACCATAAGGACGATACCATTGACGCTTATCAAGCTAATGTTTGCGTGCTCCTTCAAGCGCTCAATATTACGAATGGCCAGCATACCTTTGATTTCAATATTATTGTCATCAATCTGCGAACCTATTGTTCGTCTGTCATTCGCTGCTGAGATTGCACCTGCGGTCCCAGCCACAACGGCGGCCGCACAACCTTGTAGCAATGAAATGACTAACAGAATAGCGATGGGCTTAAGCTGCATTATTGCTCTCCTTGAGGAAATAAGGTGTTATCAATTAATTGACTCAGACAGTGAGTAATAAATAGGTGAGACTCAACGATGCGACTTGGACGCTTGCTTGGCACGCGGATCTCTACATCACTAGGCCCTAGTAAGCCCGTTAACTCACCGCCATCATCACCAACCAAGGCGATGACTTTCATATCTTTTGTGAGGGCCGCTTCAGTCGCACAAACAACGTCTTTTTCGTTACCGTTAACGGCAATGACGAGCAATAAATCCCCTTGTTGTGCAAATGCTCGTACCTGACGAGCAAAACGATCGCTGTCATCAGAGCTTGCCTGTACACCCAGTTGCACGCTGGACTGCGTTAGAGCAACGGCGGGTAAACAGGGACGTTCAGTTTCGTAAAAGTTAACTAGTAAGCCTGCCATATGCTCCGCCAGCATATGACAACTATCAACGCCACAGCACAGCAGTTTATTACCGTTGATTAAGCCTTGTACTATGGTCAGAGCAGCCGACTCCAATGCATCAGGTAATACTTCACCTGCTGCAATTTGCGCTTGAATACTTTCTGTAAAAATACTCTTGATAGATTCTTGCATATTAAAAAACGCTCTTAATCCATTGTATATTAGGAGGATCTTTGCCCTCAATTGCGATAAAGTCTACGCGTAATGGTACATTATGCAACTTTTGTTCAGCTAAGTAGTGATAAATGCTACGCTTTAACCGTTTTTGCTTGGTTGTGCTCAAAGCGGATAATACCCCTCCGAACTGCTTTGATTGACGATATTTAACTTCGATAAATACCCAACAATCTGCGTCTTTCATCACTAAATCTATTTCACCAAATGGACAATAATAATTGCACTCAACATAACAAAGCCCTTGTTTTTTCAGGAAGCTTTTTGCTAAATGCTCGTAGTGATTGCCCTTGTCTCGCGTATTTTTGAATAGTCCTTTAAACATCTGGCCTCCTGCCTTAGTTTAGAACCTGCTCCCTTGTGGAAGATGTTTGTTTCATAAACAAAGGAGTGGGTGGTGTTTCATTTAAATTTACCACTTGGATCTGGCTTCTTTTATACTGTGCCCAGCGCAATTTTCTGTGTAACGTATTATCGCGTTTAATGCTAAGTTGGCCTGTTAGGCCTCGAAATTCTTTACCCGGAATACGCGCCAGTTGTTTGATCTCAGGGATAAGTCTCAGCGCATCATAGGCCATTGCAAAAAGGCGTTGCTCAATGTCTGCTTGTTCAGGCCACATTTCTACATACTGATCTCGTAAATTCTTCGGCTGTACGACCTCTGGTAGCATCCAAGGCTGTTCAGTAAAGTAGAGCCCCTCTAAGTCACCCTTATCTGTACTGTCGATACGGCGGCTATAACTGCGAGAAGTCGCGTATAGTGGAATACGCTCAGCGAAGGTACTGACATTGACGTCTAAATACGGTTTTAACAAGCGTGTTTCAATTGCATCACCAAGAATATAAACCACATCAATATCGCCACGAGATCGCGTTTCACTCTCTACATCCTGTCTGAATAGGGATTTAATGGTTTTTATTCTTTGTTTTGATTTATCAACTTCGAGTAAATCAGCTACCACAGTCGCCATATTTTTACTGTCGGTGTAAAAACCAACTTCTGGTTGGGCTTCACTATATTTTTGCCACTGTTGTTCAAAGTGGCTTATCAATCGGTGTCCCGAGTTATTATCTGGGGCCAATAGCATCGGCTTTTGGTACTCTTTAGCTAGAAAGTGTACTAAGGCTTGCTCCACTTCATGCTCTGGATTCAACGCAAAAAAGTAGTGCTCTGGATTCATATTTTCTTGGCTAGGCGTATTGAGAAAAATAGTCGGAAGACTGGCCAATACCTGAGAACTTGCGAGCCTATCAATATTATTTTTCAGCAATGGGCCAATTACAAAATCTGCCTGATTAAGCATCAACTTCTGTTCAATCTCTTCATTACTTAGCATTTCATCAATGAAAAATACTTCTTTTACATCGAAATCATCTAGCGCGGCTAAAAAGCCGTTTTTCAATGCGCTACCAAAACGTTCACTGCTGCCAGATTGCGGTAGTAATATCGCCAGTTTTTGCGCTTGATAGGGCACTAAACTGACTGAGTTAGCCACTTCTTCAGGTAACAGGAAACTTGCAGGGTGATTTGCAAATCTGCGCTGCCAGTTGTTGAGAGCTTGGTGCAATTGTACACCTGAGCCAAGATATATCTGTTGGTATTTTGCGAGCTTGACCCAACCTTGTTGTAAAGAAGTGCCTGTATCAATGCGATCCAACGCGTAAGATGACAATTGTTGTAACGCCTGCCAGATAGCGTTATTTAAGTTCGCTACGTTTAAATCATGTTGCGCGGCAATATCTGCGGCGCTAAAGAAGTAGGTGAGAGCTTGACTCGGTAATCCTTCGCCTGCGTAGATATCCCCTTTTAAATACTGATGCCACGCTTGATGTTCGGGTAAACTAAGCTGCTCTTCCAGTGTATTTAAGATTGCTAATGCAGCACTGGATAAGCCACGCTCCTTACGAGCAAATGCGATATATAGCTTGTTTTGTACGTGATCAACACTGGCTTTACTTTCCAGCGCAAAGCAAATCTCTTCTAAGACTTGCCAGCTTTTGTTTTCAATCGCAAGATCACGTGCTAAGTAGAGCAATTGAATTCTGTCTGCGCCCTGTTTGCTCATGGCTTTTTGGTACAGAATCTGTGCATCGGATGTATCGACAACAACCTCTGTTCGCTGACTTTTTGGCTTTGCGTCTGCTTTCGGTATTTTTTCGGTTGTACTACAGGCGGATAACCCCGACAATATAGCGATTACAAGACTAATTATTTTCAGTCGCACAACAACGCCCTAATTGATTTATTCTCTGATGGCTATCTTACTGACTGAACCTGGAGAGCTCAATGATTAAAGCAACGAACTCAGATAAAATAGGCACCCTTTATGTAGTGGCGACGCCAATAGGCAACCTTGCTGATATTAGCGAGCGCGCGATCACCACTTTATCTAGCGTGGACTTAATCGCGGCTGAAGATACAAGGCACACCGCAAAGCTACTGAGTCATTTTAATATCAAGGCAAAAACGTTTGCATTGCATGACCATAACGAAAAACAAAAAGCTCAACAGGTAGTTGATTGGCTCAATGAAGGGCTAGATATTGCGCTGGTGTCTGACGCGGGTACTCCTTTGATAAGTGATCCTGGTTATGCGGTAGTTAACCTGTGCCGTGAACAAGGTGCGCATGTAACGCCCGTTCCGGGAGCGTGTGCTGCCATCACGGCATTAAGCTGCTCTGGTTTGCCTACCGATCGCTTTCAATTTGTTGGTTTTACCCCAGCAAAAAGTCAGGCGCGTCAGCAGTTTTTTCTAGACGCCTATGAAAGTGGTATCACCAGTATTATGTATGAAAGCACTCACCGCATTATGGCCAGTCTTGATGATTTACAAACGGCTCTAGGGGCTCAGCAGCGTGTAGTATTTGCAAAAGAGTTGACCAAAACATACGAGACTTTCTTCAGTGGCAGCGTTGCTGAGCTTATCGCGTTTTTAACTGAGGAGAGCGAAAAGCAGCGTGGAGAGCTAGTGCTTATGCTACCAGGTAAGCCAAAGCAACAAGAAGAAATTCCTGCGGATGCCAAGCGCATGCTGACATTGTTAGAGCCAGAAATGCCGCTAAAGAAGGCATGTGGTGTGGTAGCCGATTACTTTGGGTTGAAAAAGAATGCCCTATATAAGGACTGGATCCAGCAATCAAGTTAGATGACTTTTCAATGTATTGGCCGGTGAGTCTACGGCCAATACATCAGTGGTGGTTACTCTTTATCACACATATGAGGGCTGACTAAGCACCAGCCGTAGGTATTATTGTCTTGCGCGTACAGTGGTAGAGACGTTGTGGTTGCAAGCACTAAAGTGGCCTGAGCAAATATACTGAACAGAATCGTTTTGATAGTCATGATAATATCCTTTTTGAACATTGTTTCACTATCAATACTTAAAGAAGTGCCTCAACAACATAACTCAACACAAATTTTTTCGTAATTTTTATCTGACTTTGCCATTCTTCATGCTGTATTGCACTACCACCTTTCACTATTAACTTATTGTTTTCATTGTTTATATAAAACTTGGTCGCGTACTTATCGTATGGAATTGAAAGTGACCTATGAAAGGTATCATTGTTTAAATCAAGTTGATGAAAGGTGACTGATGCTAAGTCATGCTCTGTCCATATCACCATATTGTCTACAAATGTTATTTGCGAGTTGGCTTCTAATTGTGCTTGTTTATTTAATGTTCGTAGCGCGCCTGTTGCCGATCGTAAATATAGTGAGCCATCGTCAGCGACAAGCAGTAACTGACCTTTTGATTCGAAAACATATCGGAATCCTTCAAGTTGGTGTTGTACTTTGACACCGTCCCAATAGTAAACATGCCAAGCGGAGTTAGAGCGAGCGGTAAAGTAGATAGACTCCCCGTCTGCGAGTAACGAGATACTTTGTGGCTGCACATTGCCAAGCGGTACAGAAAAAACATGCAAAGAAGCGTAGTTCACTATTTTCACTTTACCTTGTTCGATGAATGCTAGCGCTTGTGCATCAGCAGCATGGCTAATGTGTGTAATAGGTTGAACTGTTTTATAAATGGAATTTGTGTTGTTGGGGCGAGCATTGTTAAACGAGACGATTTCAGAACTGTCATCATGTCTGGCTAAGCCAATATATTTGTTATCGTCAATTTCGCTGACGAGTAAATTAATATCTTCTGAAAAGTGATAGTAGCTCTTGGTATTTTTACTATTTAAAGGCAACGGAATTTGGTAAAAAAATGATGTTTTTTGCGCGGTGTTGGAGGTGTGGATACGCTGATTGCGTTTATCAACACTGAGCATGTGAACAACCTGCGGAGCTATTATTGAGCGTGAGTCACCCTGGATAGAAAGGTTCTGTATTCCTTTATCGCTGGCGAGAATCACCTGCTCATTATCCAGCCAGTCTAGATCGAATACGGTGCTTTCGATGAGTGTGTGTGAAACTTTACTAAACTCCTTAGTGCTATAGATTTCAAGGGCGGTGGTATTTTGTAAAGTATTGTAGCTAAGTAGTGCTATGTGTTGATTATCTGGAGCTATGGCACCTGCAAAGAAGTGAATAAAAGTCTCTGGATTTTTTATCACACTGCGATGTTGAGCTGTGCTCACATTATATTGATACAAGTTAAATGAATGCGCTTCGTCATCACTGGCGACAAAGTAGAGTAGGCTATCATCTTCAGGTAAAAAGATATCTGCGATGAAGGTAAATTTATCAACTATGGTGGTTGTTTCGCCTGTTTGGATGTTTATGGAGACTATCCCTGAATTGCCTTTTTTTACATCGGAAACATAGAGGGTGCTTCCCGAGCCAGAAAACCCCATAGCGTCTGGCCAGGTTACTCCCTTCAATACCGCCTCATCAGTGCCTCGATGTTGATCTCGTAACATGATTGAAAATGTCGGTTCTCCAGATAGTTTTGTTGCGTAAGCGTATTGATTGTCTAAGGCGTAGGCAAAAGCTATGTGCGCTGTGCCAATTCTACTGGTGTTTTGTTGTGGCTCAAAGAGAGTTAGCTGGTTGCTAATTGGTATAAAAGCGATGAATATCATAACCAATGTAAATACGGTACAAACCTGAATAAGCTTATGCCAGTTTCGACTTTTTTTTGGTTCGCTCCAGTAATGACATTCAGTAGGGAGCTGCTCTTTGGTTGGACATTTTTTCGCGGTACAAAAATGTACATCGCAAATCAGTTTATAGCCCCTTTTTGAGATGAGCTGAATATATTTAGGTTGCTTGGGGTCATCATCGAATGCACTACGAAGTTTACTGATACAGCGCCTGACTGCTGCATCGCTGACCATGACTCCGTCCCAAACCTGATCGTGTAGCTCATTAATGCTCACGAACCTGTCTTTATTCACATATAGATACTCAAGTACTGCAAACACCTTGGGCTCAATATCAATGAATCGTCCATCAATACATATTTTATGTTCTTCCCTTAAAACAATTATTTTTTTCATCATTGTTATTCTAGTAAGTGTTTGGAAAATAAAATCCTTTAAATCAATAAGGTACGCTTTTGTTTGAGAAAAATTTGGAAATATTCATTCAGCTTTTGATTCTAAGGGATTTAGATTTCAAAGAGCAACATAAAAAGCACGTAATTTTTACTTTTGTTAAGGGGTGGCGATGGAGAAGTTTGCAGCATTAAAGAAAATCGCTTCTTTGCCCATTAAGGTACAGCTAAAAGACGCTGATGTTTCGGTCAAACACTTTCGTCACGGATGCGATAACTGCTCTGTAGATACCTGTCAAACTGCTAATCCGCAGAGTGTACAGACGACGAAGTTACCTGAACCGTGAAACTACATTTTTAATGTTGCAGGTGTTTAACCACCCGACACCAGCGACATCGAAAACTTCTAGGGTGGATAGTAAAGGAATAAAAGCAATGTCAGTAAATAAACTAAAAGAAATTGCACAAAAGCAAAACCTTAAAGCATCAAACCAAGCTTTAAAAATCATGCGTACAGAAGGTTGCTCAAGCTGCTGTAGTTTTAGCGACGGTGGCAACTCTCAAAAAGTTCAATAATAGAAGGAGTAAGCTATGAGCACTCAAAAACTGAAAAAGTTGTCTCAGCTTAAGCAGGTTCGTGTAAGCACTGATGCGTTAAGCATCATGCGTACTGAAGGTTGCTCTAGCTGCTGCAGTATGAGCAGTGGTGGCAACTCACAGCAAGTTAAGTAATACCCAGTTCAGGTAGGGGCAATGATCACCTTCCTGTATTGAGTATCACTTTTTGGGCTAATTACACTAAGTTTTGCTGTTTGCAGCATCACTTTCCAAAGATGGAAAAGCCGCTTAGCTGAACCGTCTGAGCCCCAAGCAGCACTGTGGAGAAAAAGTGTATCGGTGCTGTTGTCTTATTTGAATACTACTGAGCCGTCACTCAATAGTATTGGATACAAATTTGCGGCGTGTATTACATAACTATAAAAAGGGGTCTGCAATGGTTCCATTGCTAAAACAGGATATTCAGTTAATTCCCAATCAGGACGAAGGAGTGGTTTCTATAGCGCGGCAACTACCTGATGGGTCAGATGCCACGATTCGGATCCATCCGATCCAAGCATTCATCATGGCGTTATTCAATGGTCAAAACGATGAGCTAAAAGTGGCCGAGATTCTTTCAGAGGTCATGAATATTGAAAAGCTGGCTGCAACAGAAGTGGTCGCCAAGTTACTCAATCGATATTCTTTATTCTTCACGAAAGTCACACGCTCCGAAACACCACTACTAGATATAGAGCTGGAAACACTTTTGTTTGAAGGTGATGAGGCGCTCATTTTGAGCGGCCGTGAAGATGCGCCAAGCGCCATGATATGGGTGGTGACTGAGGATTGTAATAGGAAGTGCAAATACTGCTACAAAGATGCCAAATATGTTGCCAACGGGCATGCCACGGATATTGCATTTCCGTATGAACGTGTACTTAAAACAATTGATGAGGCTGCTTTGATAGGCGTTAATCGCTTGATTTTCACTGGCGGTGAACCTCTGATGCGGCATGATTTGCCAGAGATCATCGGTCACACCATTGAGCAAGATATTGTGCCTATTGTGATCACTAAAATGCGCGTTGAAGGGCAGTTGATGGCGCGCTTACTCAAAGCTGGTTTGGAGGAGTTGCACGTGAGTCTTGACTCCATTGACGCCAATGATGTGCTAGAGCTGGTTGGGGTCGAAAATGCACTTGAAGACATGCTGGTGACCATCAAAGAGTGCTGTGACAAGGGCATCAAAGTCATACTTCGCCCAGTGATGACTGCTATCAATGTGGATAACCTTGGTACGCTTATTGAACATACTTATACCATGGGCGTACGGGAGTTTGTGATCGATGTATATGGCAAAACATGTGGTCGACATGAACCTCGCTTTTTGCTGACTAATGAGCGAGAAGAGCAGTTAAAAGAAGAAGTTAGAACACTGCAAGCCACTTATCCAAAAGCCAAGATGAGTTTTAACTTTGATATGCGTGATGCCACAGAAGTGAAAGGTTGCATGGAAGGCTTAAAGGGAATAACGGTGCAGCCTAACGGGGTATGCGTCAAGTGTGAACACATTCCAGCAGGGCCACACAACACCTTTGGAGATCTCAATGAAAGTGGGCTTCTAGAGATTTGGATAAGTGAAAAGACCAAAGAAATCGTGGTCCCAAGTCGCAAATTCTTTAAGGGAACATCCTGCTATAAATGTGATTTATTCAGAGACTGCAACTATGTAAGAGGTCGCTGCACTATTTCAGCCAAAGGCAAGTTTGGCACCATTCATGCGCCTGATGTTTATTGCCCGCTCGGTGAGTTCCACGCGAGCCGTGATATTGACGTCAAGATAGTCACGGCATAGGAGCAGATGATGAAAAGGTTTGGCAAACTGGGTTCGATAAGCTATGAAAATGAGCATTATGTACTGGACTATTATCCGCTTGAAGGGCAATCACAAGCGCCTTCAATAACGCTTCATCCATTGGTTGTTTACATTCTTGATAGTTTAGATAAACAACTTACATTGACTGAGATTGTGGCAGATATTCAAACCAGATTTGATATCGCACCTGCAGATGCGCAAGAAATTACCGACGATGTTGATGTGGTGTTTGAGTCTCATTTTACTGATGACATAGAGACGAACACGATTACCGTAGATATTGCTCAGTTACAGGCGCAACTTATCACGCTGTCACGTTTTGAAAAAATGACAACGCGCTCTAGCGTATTTCAAGGTAATCGCTCACCGTTTCCATTGTCTTTGCAATGGTTGGTGACAGGTAACTGCAATCGTAAGTGTGTGTATTGTTATCAAGGGGCGCCACTGAGCAGCAAAACAGAGGATTCCACTGTTGATATTAACGTACTGAAAAGGTTGATCCGAGAAACCGCCCAATTAGGTGGTAAAGAAATCATGCTAACAGGCGGAGAGCCACTGCTTAGAGAGGATATTTATGAGGTCATGATTTATGCGCTTGAGCATGGCCTGACGCCCGATTTTATCTCTAAGCAATTTGTCAGTGTTGAAAATGCACAACGGCTCGCACACGCGGGGCTTAAAGATGCGTATTTGAGCATAGATAGCTTGGAAAAAGATTCCGCCACAGCACTAACAGGTATCGGTGGTTTCGCCAAGAAAATATCACAAACTGTGAAGCATTTTGTTGAGGCTGGCATTCGAGTACATGCCAAATCACTGCTTACCTCGCTTAATGCAAATGCTTATCGTCATACGCTGGAGCAGTTAGAGCAATTAGGCGCTTATTCGATAGTTATAGATACCTACTCCGACAACCTACAAAGGCATGATGATGCGCTACATGCATCAGATGAGCAACAGCGTCAGGTTCGCCAAGTGGTCGATGAGTTTATGCTAACCAAGCCGAAGTTACAGGTGGTTTTTCGTAACGAGCAAAAAGCGAAAAGTATGGACTACAGCATAGATGGTTTTGTCTGTCATAACGGTCGTACACAGCTGCTGTTTTATCCAAATGGCGACATTTCACGTTGTGATAAAAAGTTGCCAGGAGGGGACATGATAGTGGGCAGCGTGCTCAATCAAAGTGTCTATGAGGCTTGGACGAGTAAAGCCATGCTTGAATCGCTCGACCCGCCAAGAGAGAAGTATAAAGGAACGCCTTGTTTTACGTGCGATAGTTTTGACACCTGCAATATCCGTGGTCGTTGTTATTACGGTGCCTACATGTCAACTGGCACGTTGTATGGCCCGCAAGAAGGGGCGTGTAAGTATATGCTAGGGGTGAAAAGTGTTTGTTAATCAATATGTAAGGCTTAAAGAAAAATCAAGGCTAGTCAAGGAGCCCAACCGCGTCATTCTGTTTATCGTTGATAGGGGAGAAAAGTTTGCTTCTCTATTTCCAGTGCATGGTTTGGTGTTGTCGCTGTGTGATGGGCGCAATAGCACCGCAGAGATAAGTGAAGCTCTCGTTGAAATATATGACATGGAATTACTCAAAGCGCAGCATCTGATCACTGACTTGTTTGTTCAAGTTGCAGATTTTATCGAGTCTCAAAGCACACCGTTTGCACATTCAACAGAGCGTTATGATCCTGCAAACTTTATTTATGAGCCTGATGATAAACCGTGGGATAACAAGTTAGAAGTACCCAATACGGTCGTGTGGATGACCACCAATCGCTGTCCGGCGGATTGTGTTTACTGTGTGATCCCAACACTAAAAGCAAATGAAATTGCCCCCTATGAACTAACCACTGAACAAGCGTTTAAGTTTTTAGAAGAATGTGTGTCACTGGGTGTGAAATACATTAATTTGCACGGAGGTGATCCGTTTTTGCGCAAAGACATGATTGATATTATTGAGTACTTACTTAGCAATGATGTTTTTGTGGATGTATCCACTAAGATGCCATTACGCGAAAGCCTGATTGAACGGCTTGCTAAAGCTGGGCTAGATACGCTTCAGGTCAGTATCGATAGCCATATTCCTCATCTTGCAGATGCGATAGTTAGGGTGAAGAATTGGCTCCCTAAAATCAACCAAACCATAGAGTTATGCCAAAAATATAATTTGAAGGTGCGCGCTAATATCGTTGTCACTGCAAAAAATATCGATGGCATAAGCAATCTACTACTACATCTGATGGAAGACAAGGGCATTAAAGATATTGGCATGTCTAGCTATCTGCGTTCAGAGCATAAGCATGATGATAGCTTGCTGATCTCACACCAGCAGCGAGTGACTCTAGTGCAAGCCGTCAATGACATTGCTGCGCGCTACCCAGATGTTGAAATTGGCAATATCCCCTTGCAAAGCGAGCGAGATGTTTCTTTGTCTATCCCAGGTTTTGGTGCATGTTCAGGCGGAAAAACGGCCTTGGTAATTGGCTCAGATGGTGAGTGTGCGACTTGCGATCGCACTATGCCTTACGAGCAGGCCAGAATCGGTAATGTTAAAGAGTCCACGATTAAAGAAATCTGGAATGGTGAGGCGTTGACTTATTTGCTCAATCCACCCAAAGAGGAATATCAAGGGACGCCTTGTTATGACTGTGATCACTTTAACGCGTGCAATGTACGCCAACGTTGTTATTACCGAGCTCAGCTCATAAATGGTCGACTGTACGCACCAGATTACTTGTGTGCAAAGTTACCAGAACCACCTATCGAAATGTTCTGAGGTGATATATGGAAATCTTACAAGCTAAGTCTGTCAATAAGGTGTTTTATCGCCCCGCGCCTGTCGAGGAGCATAGCGTGGTTGGCAAAATCAGGGGCTGGTTTTCTCCCCCTAAGCAGCAATTTAAAGTGATTGATGATGTCAGTTTAGCTGTGAAAAAAGGAGAGTTTGTTGGCCTTTTAGGCACCAATGGTTCGGGCAAGACCACACTGTTAAAGTTGCTCACGGGTATACTGCAAGCGGACTCTGGACAACTTAACGTGCTGGGCCACCATCCAGTGAAAGAGCGTAAGGCGTATACGCAAAAAATAGGAGCAGTGTTTGGGCAAAAGAGTTTGTTATGGTGGAACGTGGCCATCATTGAGTCATTCCAATTATATGCAGCTATCTACAAATTAAGCCGTAGCGAGGCCAGCCAACGTATAGAAGAGTTGAGCAATTTATTGGGCCTTGAGTCGTTATTAACATCGCCGCCTAAGAAACTGTCTTTAGGACAAAGGATGAAAGCTGAGGTTGCAGCGTCTTTATTACATCGTCCTGAGCTTATTTTTTTAGATGAACCGACTATCGCATTGGACCCTGTTTCTCGTCTTAACTTAATGAATTTCCTGCTACAGCTAAATCGAGAGCACGGCACTACGATTATAATGACGTCGCATAACATGGCGGATGTTCATCACTACTGCCAACGCAGTGTCATCATGAATGCGGGGCGCGTTATTTATGATGGTAGAACTTCCGAGCTTTTATCCTATGAACATTTCAAAATTCTTGAGATCAAAACACTCAGCGCACTGGATGAGCAACTGCTGGCAGGGTTTGAATATGAATTGGTGGAAGATAACTACTACCGTATAAAAACCTCAAATGATCAGGCTAAGGAAACGCTTTCTAGATTGGCGTTTCAACCTCAAGTAGCAGATGTAAGTATTTCACCGCCAAGTTTGGATCACGCTATTCATCACTTTATGACATCTGTCAGGGAGTAGGTTATGGATCTAAAAGTGTTTCTTAGATATTTACAGATGTCTTTCAAAGATTTATCGGTGTTTCGAAGTGACTTTGTGATCAGCATATTACATATATTGATCTATCAAGGGATCTTTATCATCTTTTGGGATGCCTTGCTTGGGCAACTAAACACAAACCTTGGTGTTTGGGATAAGGGTAGTTTGGCGTTGCTGATTTTAGTCGGGTTGGTGTTTTCATCGGCTCGGATGCTATTTTTTGGCTTTACCAGCATGAGTGAAAAAGTGATCAACGGAGATTTGGACAAATACTTATGTCGTCCCATTTCACCGCTTTTAGCATTACTTGCAGAAGACACCAAAATATGGGCCGCTGGGCACTCGCTGCTAACCTGTAGTATTTTGTTTGTGTTACTCAATGAGGTATATAGCTTTGAGTTTGAAGCTAGCAACTTTGTATTGTTTTTGTTTTCAATTATAGCTGGCAGCTTGACGCTGGTACTGATGGAAGGGTGTATTGCGCTCAGTGCATTCTGGTTTGGTAATATAGACAAACTGTTCTATTTGATAAACAGCTTCTCAGACTTTCAGCGCTATCCCATCACCTTATTTCCCAAGTTGTTACAGCATTTTTTGATTTATGTTCTACCCATAGGGCTGGTGTCTTCGGTGCCTGTGATGGTTTTAATGGGAAGTTATGACAACAGCGGTTTATTACTGCTTGCGCAACTGGCTTTATTGGCTGGATGGTTGTCTCTATTTTGCTGGTTATGGCGCTGTGCATTGCGCCGATATGACTCGTTAGGAGGGTAAAATGGGCATTATCAACCTGATCAAAATAGAGCTTAAAGAAGTTGCGCATTTTAGAATGAATGTGTATGCCTGGTTGTTATCACACCCTTTGCAGCTACTGATCATCTATTTGTTGTGGCGCGGTATTTTTCAATTTACCGACTCCATTGCTGGGCTTGGTTTTCAAGATGTGGTGATGTATTACTTTTTGGTGCACTTTATTAATGCCTTTTTATCGAGTGCTTATTCGGTTAACTATCAAGTATGGAGCGACATTAACGAGGGAGGGTTAGATAAATACCTGTGTCGACCATTTGATTACTTAACCGTGATTAGCAGCAAAAATCTCGCAAGGCCCTGTGTCGATGCGCTTTTTGCCACGCCGGTATTAGTGGTGGCGGTGTGGTATTCACAGGTCCAGTATGGAGCGAGTAGTTGGCTGCAATTTTTTATCGCCTGTGTTTTGTCTTTGCTAATACTTATCGAAATTCAAAAGGTGATCGGGCTTTTATCGCTGTGGCTTGAGAAGGTGTTTGGGCTAAGAGATATTCTTTTTAGCGTTATGATGTTGCTGTCAGGGCAGTTGCTACCACTTAGCCTGTTACCTGGTTGGATGGGAAACATCGCGTCCTATTCGCCTTTTGCGGCGCTGTTTCATGCGCCCATTTCTCAAATTATCAACACGGGTGGGGTCGCAGGCCTTGAGGCAATGCAATTACAGCTTTTTTGGCTGATTGTGTTTGCGTTACTAGGTAAAGGGCTATGGATCATTGGCAGGCCAAAGTATCAATCTTTGGGTGGTTAAACTCAGGAAATTTATAATGCAGTCAATTATTAAGGTAAACGCGTTAAGCAAATATTACGACGTGGGAAGCATTCGTACACAAGTGTTTAAGTCGCTGTCTTTTTGTGTCAATGAGGGGGAGTTTGTGTCCATTGTCGGCCCGTCTGGGGCGGGCAAAACGACCTTACTCAATACCATAGGATTACTAGAGCGATTTCAAAGTGGTAGCTTGGCGTTGGCAGGTCACGACGTCAGTAAGCTGAGCGACACTAAGCTGTCAGCCATGCGCAATCGCTATCTGGGATTTATTTTCCAAGATTTCAACTTGCTACCAGAGCTGGATGTGTTGAGTAACGTGATGTTGCCACTTGAAATCGCAGGCGTAAAAACGCAGGACGCAAAAGACAGGGCATTATATCAACTACAAAGAATGGGCTTGCAAGGAAGAGTGCATCACAAGCCGTACTTGCTCTCAGGTGGACAACAACAGCGTGTGGCGATTGCACGCGCTTTGGTTTGCGAGCCAAAAATGATCTTAGCAGATGAACCTACGGGTAACTTAAATTCTCAAATGGCTTTTGAGATCATGCAGTTATTACAAGAAATTAACCGCCAAGGCACCACCATTTTAATGGTGACGCATGATGAAAACCTGTCGAACCTGGCATCACGAAAAATTAGCTTGTCCGATGGTAAAATTGTAGAAGTACAGCCACAGGAGCTAGCCTCATGCGGTTAAGCACCCTAGTTTGTAATCTAAAATCACAGTCATTAGTGAGTGTGCTGGTGGTGTTGTTAATCGCAACGGGACTGGGTGCGTTTGGCACAACTTACAGTGTCTATCACATTATGTCGAGCAACCCCATGTCTGATGTTCAACACGATACACGTTATGTCACCATTGATGACTGGAGTCCAGACAAAGATTTACAGTGGACACCACCGCTGTTGAGCTATCAAGATGGTACGGCATTGCTACAGTTTTTAGGAGCAAGTAAAGGAGCGCTTACTTATGATTCAAAACTTGTAGCTCAGCACCCAAACTCATCCTATGTGTATGAACTCACCACCAGAGCAACGACGCCTGATTTCTTCAGTATTTTCCATACACAATTTAAGTATGGTGCACCATGGAGTTTTGAAGAGGATGTGAATCGAACCGCGGTGGTGGTGTTATCTTCTCATGCCAACAAAGTATTGTTTGACTCAAGTGACAGTGTAGGGCAACTCGTGTATTTAGACGGTAAAGTTTACACCGTAGTGGGAGTGCTAACTGAGTTTGAAATGACGCCTAAGGTATACGATTTACACGTTGATCCCTATGCCGCAACGGAGGATTTATATATACCTTTTCATACCGCTATTGAGCATGACGTATTACCGCATGGCCGTTTACTTGGCTGGAGAGATGAGCCAATGAGTGGCTTTCGAGATGTCCTGACAACTTCAATGATTTGGCTACAACTATGGGTTCAGTTTGACTCAAAGCAAGATATGGAAGCATTTAATACGGCGCTGGCAGGCTACACTGAGCAACAATCTTTAAAGGGTAGAATGCTCAGAGGGCATAAGCAGTTTGAGTTACTCTCGTCGGCGCAATGGCTAGAGAGAAATCAAGTGGTTAACGGTGATAGCAAGCTACTTTTAATGTTGGCGATAGTGTTTTTAGTGATCTGTCTGGTTTGTGTGAGTGCGTTATTGTTTGCAAGTTATGCAACGCGCCGTCGCGCTTTAAGTGTTTATCGGGCACTTGGTGCATCCAAGCGATACGTATCGAGCATGTTGTTTGCAGAGTTAACTTTATTGGCACTAGGCGGCTGTGTACTGGGTATGTTACTGACCGCTCTGGGCTTGAGTTATATGGAGAAGCTGTATGGCAGCAGTTATCAACAGGTTGCAAGTTTAGACCTTACACCGATTGTTATTGCCGCAGTGTGTTGTTTGTTTGGTGTGATTCTGGCGAGTGTGTTGCCAATTAGCCAATGCTGCCACAGCAAGAGCATTTATATTCGCAGGTAAGCTATGAACATAAAAACAATGATGAAGTTTATTCACTACCGTAAGCTACCATTTGCCATGATGGCATTTATTATAGCATTGGCGGTAATGGTGCTTGTTAATGCGCTGGCAGTGTTACTTAAAACACATCAGGATATCGAGCAAACTCCGTATTTGGGGGCAAACACTGTTGCATTATGGGTTAAGTATCTGGAAGACGGTGTGGATCACAGTGCACAAGCGCAAGCCGATAGAGATGCGTTATTGTCTTTGCCAGACGTTGATGTGGTCAGTTTTGCTACGCCTACCCCATATGGCGGCGGGGGGCCTGAGATGACGCTAGAACGCGGTAATGGTCAAGACGAGATAACTGTCAGCGTGTTTTATGCTGATGAATACTTTTTACCTGCACTAGATATTGAGTTGGTCGCGGGGCGTAACTTTAACGCATCTGAAGTGGTGCCAGCAACAGCTGAAGATGCGCTACAACCAACCTTGGTTATCATTAATCAAACACTAGCAAGTAAGCTTTTCGGGGATGATTCACCGTTGGGCAAAACGATACAAAACGCCGCTCAAAGTTACACTGTGATTGGTGTTTTAGACCCTCTGGTAGGAGCCAACTTTAAGGCACAAAGAGGTAAGTTTACCCTTGTGCTACCTCAGCAAAAGCTCGGGAAATGGACATCCATGTTGGTACATACAAACAATCCACAAAGCATACAATCATTATCGCAGAAGCTAGCTGATGTGATTTATGCTCAGCCAGTAAAGCGCTTGCTCACACGCAATGAACCTTTATTAGCACAGCGTTCACTGGGGTTACAAAAGGAAATGGCTTTGGGGGCAATATTAAAAGCAGTGATAATGGCATTTTTACTGGTGGTGTTCGCAGCCGTTTGGGGTGTAGTGAAATTTAACTTCGTTGCGCGTAAAAAATCGATGGGTATAGCCAGAGCACTGGGGCTTAGCGCTAACCGACAGATGGCGATGGTCACCTTGGAGTTTTCGTTGGTGTGTTTAGCTGGTGTACTCATAGGTACGTTGTTGTCTGTGTTTTTCGCAAATTGGTTAAATGAAGCGTTTGCGATAGCGAGAGTGAGCAACTGGCTTATGTTGTTGATAGGCATCACCATGTTGGTGTTGGTGAACTTGGTAGTACAGTTTCATTTAGCGCAAACCCAAAAATCGAGCCTAGCTGACATAATTTATCACTGAAGCTATAGGCATGTATCGAGATTCCGCGTATAATCCGCGCCGAGTCGGCTGGATAATCGCTGCCTGTGACGAAAATGATCAGGGGGAGGAAAGTCCGGGCTCCACAGGGCAGGGTGCCAGCTAACGGCTGGGGGGCGAAAGCCTACGACAAGTGCAGCAGAGAGGAGACCGCCAACTTTCGGGTTGGTAAGGGTGAAAGGGTGCGGTAAGAGCGCACCGGGCCACTGGTAACAGTTGGTTGCAAGGTAAACTCCACCCGGAGCAAGACCAAATAGGGTTCCTTATGGTGTGGCCCACATCGGAACCGGGTAGGTTGCTTGAGCCTAGGAGCGATCCTGGGCCTAGACGAATGATTATCGCTCGCAAGAGTACAGAACCCGGCTTATAGGCTGACTCAATAATTTTAGTAGCCGCTTGATTTGCTTATGTAAGTCAAGCGGCTTTCTAAATTTCTTAGTTATCACATTACACTTCACATAGTTATTAGCACTACAATAAACATCCGCCTTTGCTTTCGATGCTCAGAGATTTTTAATTCAATACACATCGTCATGGTTATTCGCATGGAATACCAGCCATAGTGTAATTTACAGCTACACTTGATCTCATCCGAAGGTTTTTTACCTATGCATAAATGTGAGATAAGTCTATGGCAACAATTACTTTTTATGGTGCTGTTCAGGAGGTGACGGGGTCGTGCCACGTTGTTCGTTCCGCAACCCTTGGTGAGGTGATGCTCGATTGTGGAATGCACCAAGGAATGAGGGCTAAGTATCTTATTTCTCGTGCTCAGTTTGCTTTTAACCCTCGTAGCATAGATATGGTTATTTTATCTCATGCGCACCTGGATCACTCCGGTCGCCTGCCATCCCTTTTACATGACGGATTTGATGGCCCGATTTATTGCACTGAGGCTACAGCGCAGCTTTTACCCGTGATGCTATTTGATTCTTTGAGTTTGTATGAAAATGACTTGCGCCGAGAAAAGCGTAAGCGGGCGCGTAAGGGCCTGTCAGATATTGAAGCGCAGTATTCAAAGGAAGACGTACTAAATGTCTTGGACTGCCTCAAGCCAATTGCTTATAAGCAACGAGTGCCAATAGGCGAAGGCGCATTTGTTTGTTTTCATGATGCAGGGCATATTCTGGGGTCGGCGATTGTAGAGCTAATCATGACTGAGAATGGCGAACAAAAGAAGTTGGTCTTCTCGGGAGATTTAGGCAATACCGATACATTGTTGATGAATGACCCTGTGTACCTTGAAGAAGCTGATATTGTGCTGATGGAGGGGACTTATGGCGATCGTGAGCATAAGTCGTTAGGTGATACGCAGGCTCAACTAAAAGATATTCTTCATACTGCCTTTGCCAGAGGAGGAAATGTGATGATCCCAGCTTTTGCTGTGGGGCGCACGCAAGAGTTATTGCTTTATCTTGGCAAACTCCAGCAGGCAAAAGAGCTCGACAATTGGCAGATTTTCCTAGATAGCCCTATGGCGATTGAAGTGACCGCGATTTATGACCAGTGGCTACCAACACTCGACTGTGAAGGCGTGAAAAAGTTGTGCTCGGGTGAGCAAACTCTGCTAAAGAACTTTCTTTCGACATTACACTTAATGGTCGATGCAGAAGAGTCTATGGCTATCAATAAGATCAGTAATGGAGCTTTGATCATTGCTGGAAGCGGCATGTGTACGGGCGGGCGGATCACCCACCACTTCAAACACCGTATTTGGGATAGTCGCAATACTATCATTTTTGTGGGTTATCAGGCCAATGGCACACTGGGTAGGGCTTTGGTTGATGGTGCGCAACACATCAAGCTGTTTGGTGAAGATATTATTGTCAAAGCCAATATTGAAACCTTAAATGGCTTTTCTGCTCATGCTGGGCAGGCCGCTTTAATTGAATGGGTTTGCCATTTTAAAACCGTGCCCAAAGTGGTGTTAGTTCATGGTGAACCCGACGCGTTAGCTGCATTGGCAGATAAGCTTGAACAACAGCATGATATTAAGGCGGATATTCCTATTTTGGGAGATACGATAGAGTTCTGATGGTTTACTTATGTTGTGTTGCCATGCGTTTTTATCGTCTTGATTTCTTTGGCGGATAAGCTTGAACAACAGCATGATATTAAGGCGGATATTCCTATTTTGGGAGATACGATAGAGTTCTGATGGTTTACTTATGTTGTGTTGCCATGCGTTTTTATCGTCTTGATTTCTTTTGCGTTGGGTATGCAGGTAGATAATTTGCGACTTGTCTGGTAGAAAAACGGCACCTAAGTAGGTGCCGTTTGGGTTAATCTAGATAGCTAGTCTTTATGGCATCATAAGTGGTGAACCAGCAGTCCATGGGCTGCCAGCCTCATTCATTGCTTTTTGCAGCGCAGGAATTGTTACCTGTTGCAATGTGCTAATGCGCTTACTCACCCCATCAAGTCCTTCCAGAGCGTAGCTAAACTGCTCACGGTGTTGCTGTGTTGGGCCATAAGATGAGCTTGCTCCCGACATCGCATAGTTTAAGCGGCTGTCGATGTTGGCAGGTTTAGTGCCCATTCTATTGCGTGAAGCTAGACCGTATAGCTCGACATTGATCGCATGAAGTTCATTTTGAATATCAGCATAGCGCTTTTCGAGCGCTGTAATGTTGCCCGGTGTGCGATCAAGTGCCGTACGAACTGCTTTCATGTTTTCTTTCATGGTGCTCAGTATGCTACTGGCAGCAGTTGAGCGTCTTTGAGCTGCAACAATTTGTTGGCCAAACTCTAGTACATCTGCAAATGAAGCGCCCGGCAATGAGCCATTAAAAATAGGCTGTAGCTCAAACTCAACAGGTGTTGCTAATTGCGTCACTTGAGCGCCTACGCGCTGATAGAGTGTGGCGGTGTATTTACCTGGGGCTGCCATCAAGCCATCACCTAGAGGGTGCCAAGGTGAGCGCTCCTCGCCCGTGATTGCGCTCGTATCGGCATAAGTCATATTCCAAGTAATACGGTGTAAACCTTTCTTGGTTTTTCCTGCAACTCGGTTAACAAACGCCCCAGAAGCATCCGTTATCTCAATATAAACGGCTGGCGCAGGCTCTTGATTTTCAGCTTCAATGGCGTCCCAGCTTGGATATTTCGGATATTCTTTATCTTCTACCAGCTTCTTCTCTTGCTCTTGGCGCTGTTCTTTGGCCGTGAGCAAACTCTCTTTAAGGAAATAGGTCAAAGTCGCGCCGTGAGCTGGGTTTGGTGCGGCAAAACGATCGTCACCATCCGTTTCGCTGTGGTTGTCGTCTAAACGGAACCATTTGACTGGGCGGCTAGGGGCAATCAGCAGCGCGTCCTTTTCCATAGCTTCTTCGTTTAGCTCACGAAGTGGCGCATAGTCATCTAGGATGTAGATACCACGGCCAAATGTGCCTGCCACTAAGTCGTTTTCACGACGCTGTATTTTCACGTCACGGGTTGAGATAGTGGGCATGCCACCGTCTAGTTCAAGCCACTTTTTACCGCCATCCACGGTGAAGAAAATACCAAATTCAGTACCGATAAACAGCAAGTCTTTGTTGACGTGGTCTTGTACGATACGCCAAACGAGGTGCTTGTCTGGCAGGTCTTGGCTCAGCGAGGTCCACTTTTTGCCTAAGTTGGTCGATTTTATGAGGTAAGGTTTGAAATCCCCGTATTTATGGTTATCGAGCGCGACATAAACCGTATTTGGGTCGAATAAATCGGCTCTAATATCATTAACGTATGCTGTTTCAGGCACACCTTTAACCTTTTTAAGGTCGATTTTTCGCCAGTTTTTACCGCCATCAGTGGTGACTTGAATGAGACCATCATCGGTGCCAACCCAAAGGATGTTCTCATCAACTGGGCTTTCTGAGAAGTTTGCGATGGTGTGATACTCACTCATTGCATACAAGTCCCAACCCGCTTCTACCGACCAAGTGCGTCCCATCATCGGCATATGCATACGGTTACCGTTTTTAGTCAAATCACCTGAAATCGGTGTCCAGCTATCGCCACGGTCATCAGAGCGCCACACACGTTGAGAGGCATGATAAATACGTTTTGGATCATGACTTGAAACGTTGATAGGGGCATCCCAGTTGTAGCGTTCAGCAGGCTCACCAGGGCGAGGTTGAGGTTTAATATAAACGTTCTCACGTGTTTTTAAATCATGGCGCATTAGATTGCCTTGCTGCCATTGTGAGTACATTATGTTGGGGTTACCTGGCTCAACGGCGGGCTGATGGCCATCGCCACCAAGGGTTAAAAACCAATCTTTGTTTTTGATACCTTCGGAGCGGATGGTGCGAGAAGGGCCGCCTTGTGTTGAGTTATCTTGTGCACCAGCATAAACTCGGTAGAAAGGTTTACCATCATCCGGCGCCACTTTATAAAATTGAGTCAGTGGCAAGTTGGCCATAAAACGCCAGTTTTTCATGCGGTCATGAGACATGTAAATACCACCGTCAGACCCTATCAGGACAAAATCTTTATCGGTCGGGTGGAAGGCAAAGGCATGGTCGTCCACATGCTTACGTTTTGTGTTGATAGGTGTCCAAGTTTTACCACCATCATTAGAGACTTTACTGTAGTTACTGGCAATGTAGACACGGTCCAGCTGATGCTGATCAGCGAAAATTTCTTGATAGTAGTGAGGGCCGGTGCCGCCACCTACCTCGTCTGACAGTCTACTCCAGCTCGCGCCACGGTTTTCTGAGCGATAAAACCCACCTTTACGGTTATCTGTTTCAATGGTGGCGTAAATAATATCTGGGTTGATTGGCGAAATTGCCATACCTATTTTACCCATGTTACCTGTAGGCAGGCCTGTTTTAAGCTCAGTCCATGTTTGGCCACCATCTTCTGAGGTATGGATACCTGAACCTGGGCCCGTGCCCACATAAGCTGCCACTGTACGTTGGCGAGACCAAGTTGCGGCATAGAGCCTGTCCGGGTTGCGTGGGTCAACCAGTAGTGAGGTTACCCCGGTCCACTCATCTGCAGGCTTGAGTACTTGCTTCCAAGTTTCACCACCGTCTGTTGTTTTGTACAATCCACGTTCGCCGCCACTGGTCCACAGTGGCCCCTGCACGGCAGCCCATACAATGTTTGAGTTGCTAGGGTGAACGATGATATCGGAGATGCGTTCGGACTCTTTTAGGCCCATGTTCTGCCAAGTTTTACCACCGTCTACCGACTTATAAATACCGTCGCCAAAACTAATATGACGACCACCGTTATTTTCACCCGTTCCTACCCAAATAATGTTGGAGTTGTTAGGGTCTATGGTGACATCACCGGTTGAGTAAACCGCTTGTTTATCGAAAACCGGTGTCCAAGTAGTTCCGGCATTGACAGTTTTCCAAATACCACCTGAGCCCACGGCGACAAACCAAGTCGAGGGGTTGTTTTGATCCACTTCAATGTCAGCAATACGACCTGACATATAGGCGGGACCAATATTTCTCAGTGCCATCGCTTCAAAGGTTGTACTGCTAAATAGTGCCTTATTATCGGCGTCACCGGCCTTGTCTTTTGCGAGTATTGGTACAGAGGAAACCACAAAAGAAGCGGCGATTGCTGCTTTGAGTAGATTTTTCATTTTATGCCTCAAGTAGGATTATTATTCTTCATGTTCGCTATCGACGTTAGTGTCAACATCAAGTTAATGCAAAAGAAAAGGGATGAAATGCAGGTTTCGCACGTTCGTCTTGAAGTTGTTACATTCATTACTTTTTTGTGTAAGCTGGCCGCAATTGTTAAACGCGCTATGGAGCGGATGAACGCCCTCAAAGCCCAATGTATCGTTGTTATGGATCTTAGATTTTTACTCATCAGCTTGCCCTGTTTACCCCTTTTTGCTAGTGCGAAAATGGTCGAAGAGCGTATCGAAGTGATAGAGCAGATCCCGCCATATCAGCGCTCATTGTCAAAAGTTTTACCACAGCAAAAGGTGCTTGATGAAACCCGTTTCAGTGCGGACGGTTTAGCTACACTTTTACAGCAGTCGCCGCTGGTGAGCCTCAATGGGCAAGGGGGCTTGTTTCAGACCATCAATATTCGTGGATTTGCCCGTTGGCGTATCCAGATGTTAGTTGAGGGAGTTCCGATATATACGGAGCGACGTGCAGGTACATCTGTCGAGTTTGTGCCACCTAGCTTTGTCGAGCAGGCGCATATTACTCAGGGGGCGGCGTCTACCCAGTTGGGTTCTGGTGCGATAGGAGGTGGCATTGATTTGTCACTGGCTTTTGCAAACCAGCCAGCGATTGAATATCGCCAAGGTTACCTTGCAGATTATCGGGAAGTTCAAGTAGAAGGCCTGGCAGACAATCATAATATGAGTTGGATGCTGAACCATCGCCATGCAAACAATAGTCGTGACGGAGATGGCGGCACAATTTTGGATGGATTTGAACAACACAATATGCTTATTCGCCATCGCGCAGATTCAGGCCATGTGCGTGAAAGCTTATTGTTATATTCATCGGCAAATAACATCGCAAAAGCCAGTGCAGATGAAGTGACCAAGCGTTCGACTATTTATCCAAGCAATGATCACATACTGGCAAAGCTGCAGCTTGATTGGTTGAATATGAGTGTGTACTTGCATGACAGCAAACTACAAACCGTTGTGAAGCGGCCAACCAAGCGGGTGAATATGGTGGCAAACGACTCACTTGACATGGGGGTACAGCTCAATGAGGAGTTTCGTCATCACGACTATTTGTTCAATTGGCGTGCGGGGATAGATGCAAGAACTGGGGTTAAAGCCTCAGAACGAGAAACAGCACACGCCAGTGATCTCACGTTTGAGCAGTTGGTTTTGGATGCTCAGCAATTTGAGGCATACCTGGCCACAGAGTTTAGTAACGAGTTGCGTTATGGTAGCTTGGCTGGTGGCGTGAGAATGGCGCAGCAACGCCAGCGTGACACACGCTCCAAGCACACGAGTCAAGACACAAACTTGAGCGCATTTATAGGCTATATACATCAGCTCAATGACCATTGGCAGTGGGCGGGGTATCTGAGTCAAGCTTATCGAGTGCCGAGTTTAACAGAGCGATACTTTCATGGCTCTACCCCCAGAGGGACAGTAATGGGGGCGACTGATTTGGCAACCGAAAAGTCGTTCAATACCGAGACTAGTCTAAGCTTTCAAGGAGATGCGCTAGAGATGTCTATTGGCGTGTTTCAACAAAACATTGACGACTATATTGAACGTTTGAGAATTGCAGAAGATCTGTTGGCTTATCGTAATGTGAGTAGCGCAATCGTCCATGGCGTTAATTATCAAGGGCAGTATGAGTTTGATCACATCGACTTGCATTGGACACTGAGCTTCTCAGGACAATGGTTAGATGGCGAAAACCAGCAAGGTATGCGCATCGCTGATATATCACCCGCTCAACATCGCATTGCTATTTCTGCCTATGGTAAGTACGGTCAGGGCTTTATTGCTTTGACACATAGACAGTCGAGTGAAGAATCGGCTGAGGGGGAGTTACCCCGCGATGCAGTATCAATTTTGGATGCGGGATATGACTATCAAGTACATGATAATCTCACGCTTGCGCTGCATGTGACAAACCTGACGAACCGCTTATATGTCACCTCTCGCGATGATCTTGCTCCGTTTGCAAAAGGTCGAGACATACATTTGACGATGAGAATGACTTTCTAGTGGGTGAGTCTATGCTCAAGTCAACTGGTGTGTGATGCGTGCCCAAATATTGTATTAGCCCATTTTTGAAGTTGGAGTGAGTTGTGTTGAGTAAATTGAGGCAGTTTAGCCGCCATGTACATTTGTGGTTGGCCCTAATGATCTTAGTCCCTTGCGTTATCGTCATTGGTAGCGGCCTCCTATTACAAGTTAAAAAACAGTTTGAATGGGTGCAACCGGCAACGCAAAAAGGTCAAACGGGTAGCCCAAGCATTCATTTTGAGCAGATTTTACACGTTGCAAAGTCAATCCCTGAATTAGAAGTGTCTAGTTGGCAACAGATTGACCGACTTGATGTAAGACCAAACAAGGGAGTAATTAAGCTCGTTGCGGCGAATAGTTGGGAGGCTCAGATAGATGCGCAATCGGGAGCGGTTTTACAGATTGCTTATCGGCGCTCAGATACCATTGAAGCTATCCACGACGGTAGTTGGTTTGCCGAATGGGCAAAGCTTTGGCTGTTTCTACCCGCAGCGATTTTGTTATTTTTTATGTGGTGTAGTGGTAGTGTTTTGCTATATACCACACTAAAAAGTAAGTTCAAGAAGCGTCAACTAAGACGCACTAGAGAGCAGTAAATAGCACCATACACTTATGCGCCTACCCCACCAACCAGGTGGAATAGGCTGGCATCAGCTTGATTGGTTATTTTATGGTTGGTGTCTCTAGTGATGCTTTTGTGTAGTTTCAGCAATGCCTAACCATGTAATTGCGCTAGGCGCAAAGCTCAGTTCGATATCTGAGGTGATGGTCATGCTTTGTAGGTCAATCTGAACTACATGTTGTGCAATCGGGTCGCAAACATACACGTAGAGGCCATTTTGCGCGACCGTCATGCTGAACTTCATGCCGTCAGGCATCGCTGTAACATCTTGCTCTGAAATATCTAACTGAGAGTGTAATTCCCAGTGTATATGGCTGTCATGTTCATGGGGGCTAAGAACATTTAAGACGCCTTGTTCATCAAGTACCAGAAAATGTTCGCCTTGGTGTGAAAAGCTGTAAGCAACAGGATTGGCCGTAGGTTGCCATTCCAGTGTTTCCATTTCGTTATTATGCGGGTTAACACTGACTAAAATGGCAGGACCGCCACCGTGACTCGAAGCAATACCAATGAAGGCCTCACTTGCTTCATGTCCATATAAAGCGCCAATGCGTAGCTCACCCAGTTCATCAATATTTGCTATTTTATCAGCCTCATACTGATCACCATGCTGGTGGGCTATCAACACGCCATCACTACAACCAAAAGCCACAAAGTCATGGTTTTGCGCTGCGCCGTGTAAGTTCGGGCAGGTAACTTCTAGTAGTTGTTTCAACTCGTACGTACCTTCGTGACGGTGGTATACGCCGACCTGATCGGGCAGAATTTTATTTGCTGACGTGCTTGTGAATCGTCGCGACGCACTGATGCAAGTAAGTGTTCACCTCGTGGTTCAGCCACGCCATGCATGTTAATATCGTAATTTATCGTTGCTAATTCAGCGCTCTCATTGGTGATATCAATGTCAGTGGCAACCTGTACTGATGCGGGCGTGCCTTGTTCGGCATTACCGTCATAAAAGATGGCCATTTGTCCATCGTGTTTTACAAGGTGAGTTGGCGCACTGCCTGTTAATTCATAAGCACTCATCAGCGGCGTTTGTGCATAATCGTGTTGATGCGCTACATGATCTTCACGCCACAGACCCCCGTCAATAAAACCTACGTAATTTTGATTGCGGCTATTAATGACCGCATAGCGATAGCTTGGGGAAGCTGTGAGTGTATTTGAGCTATGCGTCAGTGCAAAACTTTCCAGTAAATTACCATTGTCTAAATCAAAGATACTCAGATCTGCGCTTTGGCTTGAGAGGATAGCTAATCGGCCCATTGACTCTATGGCATAATCACTATCGTTGTTACTCTCACTGGGTACTTCAACAGACTCCTTTTTAACTATTGTGGTTTTTACATCGCCACAGCCTGACAATATTACCGTTACCACCGCCGCACCCAGTAGGTTCACTTGGAAAAGTTTGTGCATTTAATATCTCTTGAAATGTTATATCATATCAATTTGTAAGATGTTATACTGTATCAATTAAAACTTCAATGAATTGTTTTTTATAGAAAGTTACGGCAACGGTGTATGTCAATAGGCGAAGATTTAGTTGGTTGATTGCTCGTTGTGTAGCTAGGTGAATTTAAATGCGGCTTATTAAAAAGGCATATTAAACTCAGGAATATGAGTTTAATATGCGCGTGTATGATTTTATGAGCAGCTTAGTGTTCTTGATTTAGCTGATCTAGTTTGTCGCCAATGGGTTTCGAGAAATTATAGCCATCGTATTTATCCCAGTTGATGGACCACGTCATCACCCCTCCAAAATTAGGGTACAACTTGCTCGGAACAATACTCGAACAGCTCACACCCTTGATTAAACAGTCTAATGCCGCGGTGATATTACCTATCGGCGCTTGACCGGAATTGGCTGATTGAGGGCCAGAGGGCAAACCAATTGCAACCTGATCATCGCGAAGTGGCATAAACTGAGTGCCATCGGCCAATTCAAAGCCCTCAATGAGCATCTTGGCATGTGCAACCATCATATTGATTGAGCCCTCAGGCGCGCTGCCAGGCTCGTAAGGGTTGGGCAAACCACCATTGTTGTATAGCTGTACATGCAATAGATCTAGCGTATCGCGCAGTTCATTGATAAGGGGAATATAAGCGCCCCAAATACCCGTGTAGGCAATCATGCCGCCATGCACATAGGGATGCTCAGGTGCCATGGTCAGTACCATATCGCCACCAACATTTTGCTCAATTTGCTTTAAAGCTCTGGGTAAACGGGCCTGAATTTGCGAGCCATGTACTAGGTTTGAACCACTTTCCAAGTCGATGTCTAAGCCATCAAAACCCCATTCGTTGATGATGTCGGTGAGACTGGCAACAAAGTTTGCTTCATCACTGTCGGTATTGAGTGTAATGGTCCCCTCTGCGCCACCCAAACTTAACACAAACACTTTACCTTGCGCTTGCAGATTACGCATATCTTGTTTGAATTGCACAGGGTCAATTGGTGGGCAATTTGAATGAATGTCTTTTTCAAACAAGTTGAAATGAACAGTACCATTTGAATTTCGATCATTATCGGCAAAGGCAATATCTATGATATCCCATGCATCCGACATTTGGTTTAGCGGTATTGGGCAACCTGCTGGATTCACAAAGTTGTGCCAGTAGCCAATCAGCTTATGTGTTTTGCCAAGCGGTTTGTCTATGACCTTTACGCTGACACCATTACTGCTTGCTTCATTGCCTTGATTGTCTTTGGCAACTGCGACGATGGTTTTAGTGCCTAAGCTGGCAGGGGTGTAAGGGGCCGAGTAGGGCGCAGTGGTATCTGTTGCCACAACCACACCATCCACCGAGAAACTAACTTGAGTTACCTCGCCAACTAAAGCCGCGGCACTGGCTTTGAGTTGCACTGAGTTACCCAAAGTTATTTGTGTGCCAGCTGTGGGGGCCGTGATACTGACAACCAACGGCTTATCAGTCACATTGACCACTTGTTCACTTATGCCTTGGTGGCCTTCATTATCGGTCGCAATCGCTTTAAGTGATACCGCGCCCAATGGCTGAGCTTGCCAGTTCACGCTGTACGGGGCTTGGGTCAGGTTGGCTAGCAATGTATTGTTTGCATAAACATCAACCTGTGCGACTTGCCCATCTGCATCATTGGCAGTCACGTTGATTTCATATTGATTGCCCTGTAAGAGCGTACTGTTTGGTGCTGGCGTTACAAAACTAACGTCAGGCTTGATGGCACAGATACCTTGATCAGTCCACGCTTCCTGCCAGTGCTGCCCCACGCCGGGTTCGTATGCCCACAATGCTGTTGAGCTGCACCACGGGCCGACATCACAGTGGTATTTGTGGTTGTTATGAGAAACAACATCACCCGCAGCATAGGGTCCACCTGCTTGATAAGCTGGGATGTTTGCACAGCCGCCCGAGCTTGGGTCGGTTACCGCTACAGTTACTTGGGCGCTTGCTGTTGCAGCTAAATCATCAGTGGCAACGACTTTAATTTGCTGCTCACCAACGCTTGCTACCCAGTTATACTCGTAAGGTGCGTTGCTATCAGTTGCCAGTAAGGTGTTATTTAACCAAAAGCTAACGTCCTTGATTTGTCCATCTTTATCCTGTGCATCCGCACTGATCTTGATGGTTTCACCGGTTTTATATTGGCTGTTGTGGGCAGGGCTCAATAACTCGATGGTAGGTGGCAGGTTGGGCATACCATCTCGCACAAGCAGTGTGGCGATGTTACTCTTTTTGGTGGTACCCTGATCGTCCGTTGCCGTTGCACTTATTTGATACTCCCCCAAAACGCTCTGCCAGTTGACTTGATATGGTTCATCACGGTCTATGCCAATGGACTGGTCGTTAACAAAGAACTCGACTTGTACCACTTGTCCATCGTTGTCGCTTGCCTGTGCGCTGAAAACAGCGCTGTCATTTACTGGCAAAACAGTACCATCAGCAGGGCTGGTAAGGGTAATGTTTGGTGTTTGATTGCCGCCACATTGACCCAGTGATTTCCAAACCGAGTAGGGGGCAGAATTGTTGACGGGCGACTCACCAGTGGTCCACCACTGTGCTTCAAAAGCACTATTTTGCTGTGTGACCAGATCGCCCTTTACATAGATTTCACTCGTATTCCAAGCTGATAGACCTGTACAGTCATAAGCGAATGCATGCATTGGTAAGGCGGATAGCCCTAGCAATGCTGACAGCACTTTTCTTTTGTTTAGGTTCATGATGTTTCCTTTACAGTTGTATTATTTTTGCTCAACGCAAAGCTCAGCATAAAGCTTAGGTACATGTTAATCAATTGTGATTTGGTTATAAGGAGTGAGGTTTTGAGCATAATGCCTTGATATTCTCAGTACAATGCTGAGTAACTTGCTGCTATCTGTTATACTGAGTGTCTTGCCTATAAGGTGATGGTCGTCATCAGCTTTATGCATACACAGTTGGCTGAGTAAACATGCGCATACACGTCTTGTTACTCGGGCTTATGCCACTGTTGTGATCCTATCCTAATTGTTGAAGATAAGCCCCAACACATGAGAGTTTAAATGACATTTTCTGACTTGGGTTTATCTCCCGAAATTGTTCACTGTATTACCGAAAAAGGCTATAGCACACCCACGCCCATTCAGGCTCAAGGTATCCCAGCTGTATTATCTGGAAAAGACGTTATGGCTGCGGCGCAAACGGGGACGGGCAAAACTGCCGCTTTTACCCTCCCGATAATTGAACAGCTATTACATCAGCCGCGCCCTCATGCCAATCAGGCTTTGTCGCTGGTATTGGCGCCCACTCGTGAGCTTGCGCTACAAATTGCTGAGAACGTTGAAGCATATAGTCAGGGCACACGATTACGCAGTGCTGTTGTGTATGGTGGCGTTAAAATAAACCCGCAGATGATGCAATTACGCAAAGGGGTGGATATTTTAATCGCCACGCCTGGGCGTTTGTTGGATTTATATAGCCAAAATGCTGTTAAATTTAATCAACTGCGTACTTTGGTGCTGGACGAAGCGGACCGTATGCTGGATATGGGGTTTATCCACGACATCAAAAAAATTATTAAGTTGCTACCAAAGGAGCGCCAAAACTTACTGTTTTCAGCGACTTTTTCTGAGCCGATTCAAGCATTGGCAAAAGGGTTGATCATCGATCCGGTAGAGATTTCAGTTACACCCAAAAATGCCGCCTCAAAGACGGTGACGCAGTTTGCTTATGGCATCGATAAAGCGCAAAAAACTAAACTACTTAGCCATTTGATCCGCAGCAAAAAGTGGCAGCAAGTACTGGTTTTTTGTCGTACTAAACATGGTGCAAATCGTTTGGTGACTCAGTTAGAGCGAGACAAAATAAGCGGTGCAGCAATTCATGGTAATAAATCACAGGCCGCGCGTGTCAAGGCACTTAATGGCTTCAAAACGGGTGAGATCTCGGTGCTTGTGGCAACAGATATAGTGGCGCGTGGATTAGACATCGCTGAGCTTCCGTATGTTGTGAACTATGACTTACCAAATATTTACGAAGATTATGTACACCGTATTGGCCGTACAGGGAGAGCGGGCAGTGATGGCCTCGCGGTGTCGTTTGTGACATTAGATGATGCACCAGATCTATATGGAATCGAGCGTTTTATTGGTGCGTTGATCCCACGTGCACAAGAGCCTGGTTTTGAACCGACGCACCCAGTACCAGAAAAGGCACTGGATACACGCCCGGTTAAGGCTAAAAAGCCCAAAAAGCCTAAGAAACCAAAGCCTCATCAAGACCACCAAGCGGTGGATGCTAACAAGCGTCAACAAAATCCAGCTGCGAAAAAGGGTAAACCAGCGGGCTCTGGAAATGCCAAGGCACAACGGGTTCGCTCAGCAATTGACAACCCAACCAATGCAAAGCCTAAGCGCCGTCGCTTTAAGCCTAAACCAAACAAGGTATAAACGCATATTGAGTTATTTGTCAGATTGACGCATGCTTAAGTGATTGACCAAACCGTCATTTGATGACGGTTTTTTTATATCCACTTTGGCAAGGTGTAAGGGAATCACATGGAAGATTATGCACTGGCTTGTATTGGCGTGGCGATTTTTATTTATTCAATCAGTGTACGTCAGCTAAATCGAGCTGAGCTAACGGGGCCGATTTGGTTTGTATCTTTAGGGTGTGTTCTTGGTTGGTGGTTTACCGATGCTTGGCATTTCCAGATTCAAGACAGTGCTTTGGTGCTGCCTATCATAGAAATCACCTTGGCTATTGTGCTGTTCAGCGATGCGGCAAAAACACGGCTAAGGGTACTTTTTCATTCCTACCAACTTCCCGTGTTAATGCTGTTAGTGGCGCTGCCACTGACCATGGCATTTGGCACTTTACTGGCACATTGGTTACTGGGGCTATCATGGCTACATGCGGCTTTGCTTGCCGTGATCATCAGTCCAACCGATGCAGCTTTATGTAAAGGGTTTATTACCAAAAAGAATGTGCCGGCCAAGTTAAGAGAAGCCATCAATATTGAAAGTGGCTTAAATGATGGTTTATGTATTCCTGTTTTTGTATTTTTGTTAGCGGTAATGGTGGGGCAGACGCAAGCAAGCTGGTTTGAGCTACTGGGCTTGTTCGCTAAAGAGGTGGGGATTGCGCTGTTGCTTTCTGGTGTGCTGACGTGGTTGGCGATTACCGCCATTGTCGCTGCTCATAAAAGGCATTTGTTTGCGCTTAACTCTAGCCCATTTGTATTTGTTGGTATTGCGATGGCTATATTTTCATGTACTCAATTACTTCATGGCAGTGGTTTTATTGCAGTGTTCGTCAGTGGCCTGTTATTTGATAGGTTCTATCAACATAGTTTTAAGGAGCAACTCATTGAAGACAGTGAACATATTGCTGACTTTGCCACGTTGTTGATATGGGTTTTGTTTGGCGTGATTGTTAGCCAAACCGTGCTATTAAATGAGCAGCCATCCGCGTGGTTGTATGCTTTGTTGGCGGTCAGCGTAACTCGTATCGTTCCTGTACTTATAAGTTTATTACCAACGAAAATAGATATTCAAGCGAAGTTGACGCTGGCGTGGTTTGGGCCAAAAGGACTGGCGTCAGTGGTCCTGACACTGATGCTACTACAAGCAAATATTGAGGGTACTGAGCTTATTGCACAGGTTGCGGCCTACACTATTTTGCTCAGTGTGTTTTTACATGGGCTCAGCACGCGACCTATTGCATTGCGTTTTCTTCAAAAGAAAAGTGATTAGGGATAAACGGTGCTTTATTTTGTTTTGCTAAATGAAGTGCGTAGCCAAGTGAAAATAACTCACTGAAATATATTACTAATATTTCCAGTTATTATATTCCAACTTTAGAGTTTGCACTCAAATTGTCATTTTTTTGAAATTAAAAAGTCATTAATGTTCCTTAAACTATGCCGCAATTTAATCAGTTGCGATTTTGGCAACTGATCGCTCACGTTACAGGAAAAACATAATGAACAAAAAATTGCTGGCAGTAGCCGTTTCGGCTGTTTTACTCACCGCGTGTAATGACGACGACACCAAAACAGTTGAAGTTATTAAGGAAGTTGAAGTCATTAAAGAAGTACCCGTTACCCCGGTCACTTCTGTGAAAAACGTCATCCTGATGATTGGTGATGGCATGGGGGCTCAACAAGTTGGATTGTTAGAAGAGTATGCGCGTCGCGCACCTAACTCAACTTATAACACGCGTAGCAATCAAACGGCTTTATCAAAGCTTGCCAACAATGGACACTTAGGCCTATCACTGAACGCCCCTCATGGCGAAAATGGCAGTTTGGTAACCGATTCTGCATGTTCTGCAACGCAACTGGCGACAGGTAAAGCTGCGGGTTCAGAAATGATTGGTTTGGATGATCAGGGCTACATCGTTGAAACCATTTTAGAAAAAGCGAAAAAAGCGGGTAAGGCTACGGGCTTGGTATCAGATACACGTTTGACCCATGCTACTCCAGCTGCGTTTGCCGCTCACCAGCCACATCGTTCTTATGAAGCCGAAATTGCCGTACAGATGGTAGAAAGTGGCATGGTAGATGTGATGCTTTCCGGTGGTGCTCGTGTATTCGTCCCTTCAGATATCAGCACGGATGAAGCCGATAGAAAAGTGATGGCCGATTTGGGCGCACCTGAAAGTGTCTATAAAAAGTCAAAACGTAGTGACGAGCGCAATATCGCTTTAGAAGCTAAAGAGCAGCACGGTTACACGCTAGCATTTGATAAAGCGCAACTCGCCAATAGTGATGCCAGCAAGTTGCTGGGCTTATTTGCTAACTCTGGTATGGCTGATGGTATCGCATATAAAGCCTGTAAAGCAGATAACAGCTGTACACAGCCTTCGTTGAAAGAGATGACAGTCAAAGCGCTTGATATCTTGTCAAAGGATGAAGATGGCTTTTTCTTGATGATCGAAGGCGGTCAGATTGACTGGGCGGGTCACGCAAATGATGCCGGTTGGATGCTCAATGAACTATTAAAGTTTGATGAAGCCGTTGAAGCAGTATATGAGTGGGTGAAAGACCGCAATGACACACTTGTGCTTGTTACAGCAGACCACGAAACAGGTAGTTTTGGCTTTAGTTACTCAAGTCACAACAAACCAGATGCTGTGGCATTACCCGGTGATGGCATGAGAGGTAAGGATTATAAGCCTAAGTTTAACTTCGGTGGTTTAGAGATATTAGATACTCTCTATTCGCAGACTGGTACTTTCTACGATGTGATAGGCGAAGTAAATGGTAGCTATGATTACTCGAATGCCACAGATCAACAATGGAAAGACGCAATTGAGAAGTACACGCCTTACACCGTAACTTATGAGCAAGCTGCAAAAGTGAACGCGGCTGAAGATTTTAATAGCGATGGTTACCCGCTACCGAAATTTGAAGACTTCTCAGATTTCTATGTGTATGACACCGAAGACTTTACGGCTAAAGTTGGGCGCGTACTTGCGGCTCAACAAAGCGTAGTTTGGGGCACTGGTACTCACACATCAGCACCAGTACCTGTTTATGCATTTGGCCCAGAAGGTGTTACTAAACAGTTTTCTACCATGCAGCACCATGTTGATATTGGCCAGAAAATGATGGTAGCACTTGGCCTTAGTCAAGAGTAATAAATCTCAGTTGAGGTGAATTAAACAGCAAGTTCCCTTGGACCTTGGCCACCGTTGGGTGGCCTTTTCATTTTTAATCATTGGATAGTAAAGCGAGGAGGCTTTCTTCTGGCATAGGTTTAGCGTAGTAATAGCCCTGCCCAAAATCACATCCTGCTTGCTGTAAGAGCTGATGTTGAGCTTGTGTTTCAATACCTTCTGCGATGACTTGCAAGCCTAACTGATGCGCCATCATGATCATGGCCTCACACAGGGCCAAATCATCTTTGTTGTCAGCAATACCATCCACAAAGCGTTTATCAATTTTGATGTAATCCGTATCCATTTGCTTGAGATAAGCCAATGACGAGTAGCCTGTACCGAAGTCATCTAACGCCAGCGAGAACCCTTGTGCGGTGAGGTTGTTGAGTCTCTTCTGTGTTCTTGGCTGAGCATTCATCATTAGCCCTTCTGTGATCTCAATCACAATGTCATGAGGTGCTAAATTATGCTGTTCTAGATGTGTATGCCATTGGTTTAAGTAGCAATGTTTAGATGTGAACTGTACCGGAGAGACATTGATACTGAGTTGCAAGTTTTCGCCGTTCTTTCTCACCTTGTCTAAAGTCTGGCAAGCTGAGGCAAAAATGAACTCGCCAATTTTATGAATCAATTGTGTTTCTTCGGCTAATGGAATAAATACATCGGGGCTGACTAACCCTTTCTGTGGGTGCTGCCAGCGGATCAGTGCCTCAGCTTTTTCTATATTCAGGGTATTAAGGTTAACAATGGGCTGATAATAAAGACAAAACTGTTGATGTTGCTGCGCAATACGTAAGTCTTTGAGTAGTTTCATGCGGTTTTCAGCTTGCTCACGCATGTCATTGCTAAAGAATGTATAGCCACTGCGACCCTGCTGTTTGGCTTGATACATGGCTTGGTCGGCCGCTTTGAGTAAGTGTTCACTGGTGTTGCCATCTTTTGGCGCACGGGCAATTCCGATACTGGCACTAATATGACAGGATTCATTACCAATATTGATGTTTGGTTGTAGCTGTTGCAACACTTTATCGGCAAGTTCAGCAAGTGCCTCATCATCCAAATAACGGGTGACCAACACAAATTCATCACCGCCAATGCGTGAGAGCAGACTGCACAAAGGGCTGAGTTGGGTCAGTCGGTTAGCGACTTCCATCAACAGCTGGTCTCCGTAAAAGTGTCCTAGCGTATCGTTAATATCTTTGAAGTGGTCCAAATCAAGCAACAAAATGGCCAGTGCCTGTTTGCTTTGCCCAAGCCTGCTTTTAAGGTGGCGCTTCAGCTGGGTTCGATTAGCAAGCTCAGTGAGCTGGTCATAGTGTGCTTGTCGCCAGATCAATTCATCCTGTTTTTTCTTTTCAGTTATGTCGGTAAAAATTGCAACGCGGCGATAGGGCTCATTGTTGGCGTTGTAGACGCTATTAATCGTCAGCCACTCGGTGTATAGCTCGCCATTTTTACGGCGATTGACTATCTCACCTTGCCAGTTGCCATCTTTGTCTAGTTGCTGCCACATCTGCTCGTAAAAAGCTTGCTCATGTTTGCCAGAGGCTAAAATGGCCGTGGTTTTACCGATCACTTCCGAACGTTTAAATCCTGTTACTTGGCTAAAGGCCGGGTTGGTATCAAGAATGTGCCCATTAGCATCGGTGATCACCATACCTTCACTACTGTTGTTGTAAACTAACGCCGCGAGGTTGATGGCTTCTTCTTGTTTTTTACGCTGACTGATATCACGGATCACTACGATTGCTTGTTGGTAATGCGTAATCGGGCTAAGACGACACTCGTACACATGTCTGTTTTGGTTGTCATGCAATGAAAACTCAAGTTGACAATGGCTATGTTCATTTAGCTTAGATAGCTCACTCATCAAACGTTTGTAGATATGTTCAGGAAACATGTCCTCTAATTGCTGTGCTTGCTTGGCGAATGTGCCATGGCGCATTAATACTTTGCCTTGTTTACTGAGCCGCAGGTAACTGTCGGGCATAGATTCGAGCAGCGCACTAAGTTCTGCATGCTTATGTGACAGCGCAGATTCAATATTCAGGCGAATATTGGCCATTTGCTCAAACCTCATAGCAATGGCATTAAATTCAGGGGTTTGTGATTTTTGTGACCAACGCACTGGTAAACCTTGAGAAAGCTCTTCAATCGCGTCAACGAGATTTTGCAACGGTCGTAAAATAACGCGTTGCAGATTCCAGTGGGCTTGCCACATTAATACTGCGATAGCGAGGAAAAATAGCAGTAAAATGACTGCCACTTCTTTATTAGCCTGAGCTATGGCCTGCTCAAACGGTAGAGAAACATGGACTGTCAATGGATTAGGAGTACTATCTTTAGTAAGTGGCAGAGTGAAGTAAATACGTCTATGCCCGTTATCGTCATCTAATATTTGTGCTTGATTTGGATTGATCTTCGGCCAGTAGTCATCACTGTGGGTGCCTAGTAATGCTTGGTTAAAGGGAGAGTGTGCAATGATATTGTGATTTGCATCACTGAGCATAACCTGACTGTTTTGAGGCAGCGGCAGCTTGGCCAGTGCTTGGCTCCATTTATCCAGCGGTTTTACCGCAACCAATACGCTTTTCAGTACCCCTGCGTCATTAAAGATTGGCATGGCAAAATTGACGGTAGCGCGATGCACAGAGCGGTCCTGTTGATAGTGGCCTATCGCAAATTGATTAGTCGAGAGTACTGTTTGAAAATAATCTCTATCATTGATGTTGATTGAACGTGTGCCTGTTTGTAGTGAGCACATTACCTGCCCATTCAATGCAACAATGCCAATATTGGCAATATCATTTGATAGGATCTGTGCATGATCCAGCAATGGAGGGCATTGGCCCTGTGTGAAATCACGAACGGTCACTTGCTGGGAGAGCTTAAGTAATAACGCCTTGGTGTTATTAATTTCCGTGCTCTGTACTGCAACAATATGCTGAGCAAGCAGCAGTGCGTGGTGCTCACTTTGTTCTAGTATTTCGGAACGTTCATCGAGTAACTGAGCCAGTATCACCAATAAACCAGGGATACAAATAAGAAATAGCAGACGATAAAAACGTTTTGGTATTGATAAATTAGAAATAATCACACCCAGAGCGATGATTAAACAACAACGCATAATACTAAACTGTGAGCTTTATCGCCAAGTAGTTGGGAGTTTTTTATTAATTATTAGCTGATGAGATTGAGCGTTAGGACGTATTTTTGCTCAGTTTTGGAAGAATTTTTTATTTTTCCTGCTGCTAAATTCCTGTAATTTTTCTGTTATGAAGTCGTAGTTTTTCATTGTTCCCACTTTTTTCCACCGAATTCATAGACTTTCGCGAAACCCGCATTTTTTCTGGTCTCAAAAGCCATATACCGCCCTATATTTGCTTGACATAAAGTGCTGTCAAGCCCTAGACTGTAGTATTGTGGTAAAAAGTGGTTTTTAGTGGATCAAATTGGATCTTGAGTACTAGGCAGGTTGGGGTTGGTTTTTTAATGTTCAAAGGTGCAAGCTCACTGAGCTTAGATGACAAAGGGCGTTTTGCGGTACCAACGAAGTATCGTCAACAACTGCTGTCAGAAGAACAGGGCGCACTGATCTGCACTATTGCTATTAACGAACCATGTTTATGGTTGTACCCCATGAGCGAATGGTATGAAATCGAAGCTCGCTTACAAAAACTATCCAATATGAATCCCAGAGCAAGGCGCTTACAGCGTATGTTGCTGGGCCACGCTACTGAATATCAATTAGATAAGAATGGCCGCATTTTGCTAGCACCTTCATTACGAACTCATGCAGGGTTAAGTAAGAAGATCATGTTGGTAGGGCTGTTGAATAAGTTTGAGATCTGGGACGAAGATCGTTGGCATCAACAGATGCAACTTGACACTGAGCTTGAGCGAGGTGGTGAATTTGAGTCTTCTCCAGAACTTGATAATTTCTCGCTGTAACAGAAAGTAAGGCAAAATTTGAGCATGACGGCGCAATTTCAACATGTGTCGGTATTGATGGCAGAGACGCTAGAGGCGCTTGCAATCAATCCACAAGGCATATACATCGATGGCACATTTGGTCGAGGTGGTCATTCAGGGCAAATTTTGTCACGTTTGGGTGAGCAAGGTCGTTTACAAGCCATCGATCAAGATCCGCAAGCCATAGAAGCTGCGAAAAAGTTTGCTGATGATAGCCGCTTTTCAATAGCACACTCGCGCTTTTCAAATATCAAAGAGGTTGCTGAGCAAGCGGGTTTATTGGGGAAAGTTGACGGTATTTTACTTGATATAGGAGTGTCTTCTCCGCAGTTAGATGATGCACAACGAGGCTTTAGCTTTATGCATGATGGCCCGCTGGATATGCGTATGGATCCAAGTTCGGGGCGCAGTGCCGCACAGTGGCTTGCTGAGGCGGATCTGGAAGACATTACATTTGTGATTAAAAAGTACGGTGAAGAAAAATTTGGTCGCCGTATTGCACATAAAATCGTGGAAACGCGCGTTCACACTCCTATTACAACGACTAAGCAGCTTGCTGAATTAGTTGATGACGCTGTGCCAGTGAAGGACAAGCATAAGCACCCTGCAACGCGTACTTTTCAAGCTATCCGTATTTATATCAACAGCGAATTGGAAGAAATTCAAACCGCATTACAGGCGTCTTTAGAGGTGTTGAAGCCAGGAGGACGTTTGGTGGTGATCTCGTTTCATTCACTGGAAGACAGAATTGTGAAACAGTTCATCAAGAAGCAGAGTAAGGGAGAAGCGATGCCCAGAGGTCTGCCTTTAACTGATGCACAACTTAAACAAAATCTGACGTTAAAGGCAGTGGGCAAAGCCATTAAACCAAGCGCAAAAGAGGTCGCGGAAAACCCAAGGGCAAGAAGCTCAGTGTTAAGAGTGGCGGAAAAGCTTTAATGAACAAACATATAGACAGACAGCCAAAGCTATTCGTTGAGATCATTCAGGGGTTACTTGCAAACAAGTTGACCCTGTTTTTGCTGCTATCTATTTTGGTTACTGCTTTGGCGGTTGTTCAGGTAACGCACCTGACAAGGACACAGTTGATCAGTCAGGATGAATTACTACAACAACGGGATGAATTAGATTTAGAGTGGCGTTATCTAGTTGTTGAAGAGGAATTTTACTCTCAGCACGCGCGCATAGAGGAGATAGCCAAAACACAACTCAATATGAAGCGTCCAACCAGCAAAGATGAGCAAGTGGTGGTGTTACAGTGAACAATAGAGGAAAAATAGTCACGAGCCTAATCACCTGGCGTTTTGCTCTGGTGTGTTGTTTATTAGTTTTGGTATTTATTACACTTGTGGCACGTGCCGCCTATTTGCAGGTGATAGAGCCAGATAAAGCGCGTGAAGAGAATGCCAAACGTACGGTAAGGGTAGAAAAGCTCAAAGTACAACGGGGCATGATCTTTGACCGCAACGGCAAGGAGCTTGCCGTGAGCGTGCCTGTGGTTAGTGTCTATGCGGACCCATTAGCGTTGGATAAATCAATCGCCAAAAAAGTGTTAAAAACGGCACGTAAAAATGGTGAAGACCACAAAGCGCTGGCTGATAACGAACAGGAAATGGCGCGCCGTAAACAACAATGGTACGAAAACGAATTACGTTGGCGTGAATTGGCGGATGTACTACAAATCAAAAACTCGGATGTAGATACACGCTTGCGCAACGATCCCAGCAGGCGCTTTGTGTATTTAAAGCGTCAAGTCACTCCGGCGGTTGCTAATTATATTCGTCAACTTGGGCTGCCAGGTATTCATTTACTTGATGAGTCAAAACGTTTCTATCCAAGTGGTGAGGTAACCGCTCACATACTTGGTTTTACTGACATTGATGGTAAAGGTATTGAGGGCGTTGAACGTTTATTTGAAACTGCACTCACTGGCGCTGAAGGTAAGCGCACCATTCGTAAGGATGCACAAGGTCGAGAAGTACAGGTGCTCTCCGAAGAGCAGCGCGTGGAACCTGAAAACATCGAGCTGAGTATTGATTTACGTATTCAAGCCATTGCTTATCGTGCGCTCAAAAGTGCGGTGCTCAGTTATAAAGCGACCTCAGGCTCAGCGATGGTCGTTGATGTTAAAACTGGGGAAGTGCTGGCAATGGTTAACAGCCCAAGTTTTAACCCCAATGATATGAGTGATGCTGCACCTTATAAACGTAGAAATCGAGCCATCACCGATTTATTTGAACCTGGCTCAACACTCAAACCACTGGCTGTACTGGCGGGTCTTGATTATGGCGCAATTGAAGCTCAAGACACGGTTGATACCTATCCTGGATGGATGCGCTTAGGGGGCAGTTTAGTACAAGATACGCGTAACAATGGCGAGATGACGTTGCGTGAGATATTGAAGATATCCAGTAACATGGGAGTGGCAAAAATCAGTCAAATGCTGCCCAAAGATTATATGGTTGGCTTATATCAAAAAGTGGGTTTTGGTGAAGATACTGGCACTATGATGGTGGGAGAAAGTAGCGGATTGTTTTACCCCAACAGACGCTGGTCAGATTTTGAAATAGCAACATTAGCCTATGGCTACGCGGTATCCGCAAGCACCGCACAGATAGCACGTCTTTATTCACTATTTGGGTCTGGTGGTGTGCTAAGACCGCTGACAATTTTAAAGCAAACAAGCCCACCAGAGGGAGAGCGTGTTTTTGCTGAGGAAGATGTTCGTGCTGTGGTTGAGATGATGGAGTCCGTATTTGAGCGAGGTGGTACCGCTGAGAGTGTTAAAGTAGATGGCTATCGTGCCGCTGGTAAAACAGGTACTTCAAAAAAAGCAATTGCAGGCGGCTATGGTGATGAATATGTGGGGTACTTTGCAGGTATTGCACCGGTGAGCGACCCTCGCTTAGCGGTTGTAGTGATGGTGAATGAACCCGGCGGCGATGTGTATTATGGTGGTCATACATCAGGCCCTGCTTTTGCAGAAATTATGTCTAATGCATTGCGTATTTTAAATGTAGCGCCAGACAAAGAGCGTGTAGCCTATATTTCGGAGCTTGGTAATGAGTCGTGATATTAGCCAAGTGTTGAAATGCTTTAACGTACAGTGCTGTGGTATCGTAGTGGCGCATTTACGCTTGGATAGTCGCCAAGTAAATGAAGGCGATGCATTTGTTGCATTGCGCGGCCATCAACAAAATGGCGAAGATTATATTTTATCCGCACTTGAGCGCGGTGCTGTTTGTGTGTTGATCGATGAAAGCAGTGAAGTTGAAGTGGATGTGGATGAAACATTACTAGTTCGCGTACCGAACTTGAACGCTCACATTGCCAAGATAGCCGCACAGTTTTATCAGTATCCCAGCACGCAAATGTGCACAGTTGGCGTAACGGGCACCAATGGTAAATCCACAACCACCACTATGATTGCCAATTTGGCGAAACAATGTGAACACCCATCCGCAATTATCGGGACTCTGGGTTATGGGCAACCTGAAAGCTTGACGCCGCTTGCAAATACCACCCCCTCCAACATAGACTTGCAACGCATCCTAGCCCAACTCGCACAGGTCAATAAGTTAGTGGCAATGGAGGTATCTTCTCATGGTTTAGTACAAGGTCGATTAAACGAAACGACCTTTGATGTTGCGGTATTTACTAATCTTTCTCGTGACCATCTGGACTATCACACAGATATGGCAAGTTACGCCGAGGCCAAATTATCTTTATTCCAGCATCATCAACCAAAGTTCAGTGTACTCAATGCTGATGACGAATATACACAGCAGTGGCTAAATAAGTATTCTTTTAACAACCTAGTGGTATACGGTAAAAAGCCGCAGAGCCACGCTTTTAAAAACTTTGTATGGTTCGATGATGTGAAGTGTGATGCGCTGGGTTTTGAGGCCACAATCAGCAGCAGCTGGGGTAAAGGTAAGCTACGTGCGCCACTGTATGGTTTATTCAATATTTATAATTTAACTGCGGCTGTTGCAACGTTACTGACACAAGGCTTTGCATTAGATAAGTTACTTGCCGCTGCAGAAAGGCTACAACCTGTTGCAGGTCGTATGCAAGCGTTTCGCGTTGCTAATAAGCCAACTTGCATTGTAGATTATGCGCATACACCCGAAGCATTAGAGTTAGCGTTACAAGCTTTACAGCAGCATGTGCCGGGCAACGTGATGTGCGTGTTTGGCTGTGGCGGTGACCGAGATAAAGGCAAACGACCACTAATGGCTCAGGCGGTGGAGCGCAACGCCGACCAACTGGTGATAACCAGTGACAATCCTCGCAGCGAAGACCCTAAGCAAATTATCGATGATGTTAAGGCTGGACTCAGCAATCCACAGTATGCTGTGTGCAAAATTGATAGGGCAGAGGCCATCCGCTATGCCATTGAACACACACCAAAAGATGGTGTGGTGTTGGTTGCGGGTAAAGGGCACGAAGATTATCAAATAATTGGAGACCAACGTCTGCCATTTTGTGACAGACGTTATGTGGAAGCAGTTTTACGGGAGAAAAGTGCATGATCAAAGTAGATTTGGCTTGGCTTGCAGCGGTACTTGATACTCCCTTAAATGGGAAAAATTTGGCAATTGCCAATATCAACACAGATACCCGAACCATCAATAATAATGACGTTTTTCTTGCACTTAGGGGGCCAAACTTTGACGGCCACCAGTTTGTTGAGGAAGCGAAAAAAAGCGGTGCAATAGCCGCGATAGTTGATACACCAGTTGCTTGTGATATCACACAATTAGTTGTACCAGACACTCGCTTGGCACTTGGAAAGATTGGCAAAGCGGTCATTGATAAAGTAGCCCCAAAAACCATAGCGATAACGGGCAGTGTTGGCAAAACAACCGTCAAAGAGATGTGTGCGGCCATTTTAGCGCGTAAAGGTAAGGTGCTGGCAACAAAAGGCAACTTCAACAATGATATTGGCGTACCACTGACGTTACTGCGTTTGTGTGAAGACGATGAGTTTGCAGTCATTGAGCTGGGCGCGAATCACATTGGCGAAATTGCTTATACAACGTCACTGACCAGTCCGGATGTTGCTGTTGTGTGCAATGTCGCACCTGCGCATATTGAAGGGTTTGGCTCTATTGAGGGGGTCGGAAAGGCCAAAGGTGAGATTTTTTCTGGATTAAAAAGTGGCGGTGTTGCTGTTTTAAATTGCGACTGTGAATTTGTTGATATGTGGCAAGAGGGTTTACATGACGTAACCACTAAGCGCTTCTCCTGCAGCCAAAACTTAGATATTTGGGCCGAAGAGGTCCGCTTGAACGACACCGCTCATGCTAGCTTTCTACTATGTACACATTCTGAAAAAGTCCCTGTACAGCTTGCTTTGCCGGGTGAGCATAATGTCACTAATGCCATCATTGCCGCTGCTCTAACGACCGAGCTGGGGGCGACATTAGATGATGTTGCAGCTGCGCTTGAGGGGATGTCCCCAGTTAAAGGGCGGGTGAATCTAATTAAAGCGTCTACCAAGCTTAACGTGATAGATGATACCTATAACGCTAACGTGCGTTCCGTAAAAGCAGCCATCGATCTACTCATGCAGATGCCTGGATACCGTATTTTAGCACTCGGTGATATGGGAGAGCTTGGTGAGCAGGCGCGTGAATATCATCAAGAAGTTGGTGAGTATGCTCAACAGCAAGGTATAGATGCGTTGTATTCACTGGGCGTACTAAGTCGCCACAGCAGTGACGTGTTTGACCAACCAGAAAGACACTTTTCAACGAGAGAGCATTTATTAGAGGCACTACAGCAAAAATTAAACACACAGGATGGGATATGCACTGTGTTAGTCAAAGGCTCACGAAGCTCACGTATGGAATTATTAGTCAAAGAATTAGTAGGCAGTGACCATAACTCAGGCACTGATGGGGCCTCAGCATGTTAGTTTGGTTAGCGGAATATTTAACTCAGTATTACAGTGGCTTTAATGTCTTTTCATATTTGACCCTAAGGGCGATTCTGGGAATTTTGACGGCGCTGTTCATTTCTTTATATTTTGGCCCCAAATTGATTGTGGCTTTGCAGAAAATGCAAATTGGTCAGACTGTACGCGATGATGGTCCACAATCACACTTATCGAAATCAGGCACTCCTACGATGGGAGGACTACTGATATTAGCTGCGATTTTTACCAGCACGCTATTGTGGGGCGATCTAGATAATAAGTACGTTTGGGTAACGTTGTTTGTGGTTGGAAGTTTGGGGATTGTGGGTTTTGTCGATGATTACCGAAAAGTGATCCGAAAAGACAGCAAAGGCCTAATAGCCAGATGGAAATACTTCTGGCAGTCGGTGATTGCGATTTCAGTGGCAAGCTATATGTATTTTTCTTCCAGTTCAGCGGCAGAAACGACCCTAGTCGTTCCGTTTCTCAAGGAGGTTATGCCGCAACTCGGGCTGTTTTACTTAGTGATGTGTTACTTCGTGATTGTTGGCACTTCAAACGCAGTAAATCTGACGGATGGTTTAGATGGGTTGGCAATCGTACCCACTATTTTGGTTGCGTCAGCGTTGGCGATCATCGCTTATTTAACAGGTAATGTGAATTTCTCAAATTATCTACACATTCCTCATATACCCTTAGCCAGTGAATTAGTCGTAGTCTGTACCGCTATTGTGGGTGCTGGGTTAGGTTTTCTATGGTTTAACACCTATCCGGCACAAGTGTTTATGGGCGACGTAGGCTCACTGGCGCTAGGTGGCGCATTGGGCATTATTGCTATTTTGGTTCGCCAAGAGCTAGTACTGATGATTATGGGTGGTGTGTTTGTGATGGAAGCCTTGTCGGTGATCCTACAAGTGGGCTCATACAAACTACGTGGACAACGAATATTCCGCATGGCACCGATACACCATCACTATGAATTAAAAGGATGGCCAGAGCCCCGTGTTATCGTGCGCTTCTGGATTATTTCTATCGTTCTGGTACTTGCCGGACTTGCAACATTGAAGATTAGGTAATGCAGTATTTAAACGCCATCAGAAATAAAAACATTACTGTGCTTGGGCTGGGGGTAACTGGCTTAGGTATAGTGCGTTTTCTGCTGTCACATAATATTGTGCCACGCATTGTGGATAGCCGTCCTGTGCCGCCTGGCGCACAGTGGCTTGCTGACAATGAGCCTGATTGTGAAGCGGTATTTGGTCCTCTGGCTGAAGCGGGTTTATCGAGCGCAGACATGATTATTATCAGTCCGGGGATCGCGCTGTATGAGGCCGCTGTTGCACAAGCCATTGCCGATGGCGTTGAAGTGATTGGTGATATTGAGTTGTTTGCACGCCTAAATGACAAGCCGGTGGTTGCGGTGACAGGCTCAAATGGCAAATCTACCGTTGTGACGCTGGCGTCTCAAGTATTGAATAAAGCTGGGATAAAAGTTGGACTCGGTGGCAACATTGGCACCGCTGCGTTGGATCTTTTAGACCAAGATGTTGATGTATTTGTACTAGAGTTGTCTAGTTTTCAACTTGAGACCACTCACAGCTTAAAATGCGCCAGTGCAATGATTTTGAACATTACCGAAGATCATATGGATCGCTATCCAAACTTTTCGGCATATTGTGAAGCTAAACAACGTATTTATCAGCATACAGAGCATTTGGTGTTCAACGCTAACGATGAGAACACATTTAGTAACTGCCAGCTAGGTGTCAGCGTGGCATTGGATAATGCCGATTACCAGCTTGTGACACATGATGGTGAGCGTTATTTTGCTGCTCATGGTAAAGCGCTGCTACCTGTTTCGTGCATGAAGTTGCAAGGCAACCACAACCAGTTTAATGCGTTGGCTGTCATGGCCTTACTTGCGCCATTTTCGTTGCCACTCGCTGCATTTGAACAGGCCTTTAGTGAATTTAAGGGGCTTGACCACCGTTGCCAGCTTGTGGCGGATTACAAGGGGATTAAATATTTCAATGATTCTAAAGCGACAAATGTAGGAGCAACGGTTGCTGCGTTGGAGAGCTTAGCGACCACAGAGGGTAAGATCATCTTGATTGTCGGTGGCGACGCAAAAGACGCCGATCTTACGCCACTAGCTGGCCCTATGGGCAAATATTGCAAAGCGATATATGGTTTTGGCAAAGATGGCTCGCTGTTTTTATCTATGCATCGCAACAGCCACTTGGTCGCGACATTAGAAGATGCGGTTAAACAAGCGCAAGCCATCGCCAGCAATGGTGACTGTATTTTACTCGCCCCCGCGTGTGCCAGTATCGACATGTACCCAAATTACATGGCACGAGGCGAAGAGTTTTGCCGCTTAGTCGATGAGGTGACCAGATGCTAGCACTGTCACAACTGAACCTAAACTTTCAATTTAAGCAGTCCAATGCGCTATACGACATCCCACTGTTATATGCCATGTTGTGTTTATTGGGCGTTGGATTTGTGATGGTGACGAGTGCTTCAATGCCGGTGGCTGAAAGGTTATTTAATAATCCTTACCATATCACCATCCGCCATGCGGCATTTTTGTGTATGGGGTTTGTGTTGTTCTGGATTAGCACCAGCGCGCCTATGACGTGGTGGAAACGGTGCAATCCCTATTTGCTGCTTTTTGGTCTGGGGTTACTGGTGCTGGTGCTGTTGATAGGCCGCGAGGTAAATGGGTCGAAGCGTTGGATCCCGGTCGGGCCAGTGGGAATTCAAGCCGCTGAGTTAGCTAAATTGTTTTTCTTCAGTTATATCGCGGGCTATCTAGTGCGTAAACGAGAAGAAGTTCAGGAGAACTTGAAAGGCTTTGCTAAGCCTATTGCCGTATTTTCGGTGTATGCATTTTTGATTTTGATGCAACCAGATTTAGGTACTGTGGTGGTCATGTTTGTGACGACCGTAGGGTTATTATTTTTGGCAGGGGCAAAGTTGTGGCAGTTCTTTGCCTTGATCCTCACTGGTGTTTTATTGGTAGTGTTACTGATCATCTTTGAGCCTTATCGAATGGCCCGAGTCGTAGGTTTTTTAGAGCCTTGGGATGACCCTTTCGGTAAGGGATATCAGTTAGTTCAATCACTTATGGCGTATGGGCAAGGCGGATGGTTTGGTCAAGGTTTGGGCAATAGTGTTCAAAAATTACAATACCTGCCAGAGGCACATAATGACTTTATTTTTGCAGTCATTGCAGAAGAGCTGGGCTTTGTTGGTGTGGTGAGTATTATCCTACTGCTTGGCACTTTAGTGTTTAGGGCTTTGTTGATAGGCCAAAAGGCACTCAAAGCAAACAAGGAATATGAAGGCTACTTTGCACTGGCGATTGGCATTTGGTTTGCCTTTCAAACCATGGTGAATATTGGTGCTAGTGCAGGGATTTTACCGACAAAAGGCTTAACCTTGCCCTTTGTTTCTTATGGCGGTTCTAGTTTATTGGTGATGATAGTGGCTGCAGGAGTATTACAGCGCGTGGATTTTGAGACCAAAATGGCTAGCAAGCAAGCAACGTCGAGAAGTGGTGCTCGTGGAGGTAAACGATGAGTAAACGTTTGCTGGTTGCTGCAGGCGGAACTGGGGGGCATATATTCCCAGGTATCGCGGTTGCGAATGAATTAAAAGCCCAAGGCTGGGAAATTTCTTGGATTGGCACTGAAGATCGTATGGAAGCCCGAGTGGTACCCAACAATGGCTTTGAGATTGACTTTATTAAGGTAAAAGGGGTACGCGGAAATGGTATTAAACGCCTTCTAACAGCCCCTTTTATGGTAATCAAAGCTATTGTCTCGGCTAGGCAAGTAATTAAACAGCGCCGCCCAGATGTGATACTCGCAATGGGCGGATATGTGACGGGTCCCGTAGGGGTTGCTGCAAAGCTGACGGGCACACCTTTGCTGATCCATGAACAAAATGCTGTAGCTGGGCTGAGCAATAAATTGTTGTCGAAAATTGCAGACAAAGTTCTGGCGGCCTTTCCGAGTGCCTTTGGGCAGGCTCAGGTCGTGGGCAATCCAGTTCGTCATTCGGTGGCAAACTTAAGCCCTAAGACTGTATCGAAGCAAGTAAATTGTTTAGTCGTTGGCGGGTCGCTGGGTGCAAAAGCGCTCAATGACACATTGCCAAAAGCATTTGCACAACTAATGAATGATGCCTCGTTACCATTGGCTATTAGACACCAAAGTGGTAAAGGCCATAAAGCGCAATTAAACAAACACTATGCGCAGTTGAAAATTAACGCAGAAGTAGCTGAATTTATTGATGATATGGATACAGCCTATGATTGGGCAGACATCGTCATTTGTCGTGCTGGCGCATTGACTGTCAGTGAAATTGCTGCAGCAGGAAAAATGGCGTTGTTTGTGCCTTATCCTCATGCGGTTGATGACCATCAAACGGCCAATGCGGCATATTTGGTTGATCAGCAAGCAGCACTACTGTTGCCACAAAGCGAGCTAAGTGTAGAGTCGGTTTGTGCATTGTTGTTGCCGTATGTACAACAGCCAGAACGCATTGAACAGTTGGCAATACGCGCCAAGCAATTAGCAAAACTTGATGCCACATCAGCAGTGGCAAAAGTATGTGAGCAATTAAGCTCGCGAATTTGAACTTATTAATATTGAAGAGTAACGCGTGAAAGAAACCAGTAATCGTCGAGCTATGAGAAGAATTAACACCATACACTTTATTGGTATTGGTGGAGCCGGTATGGGCGGCATAGCGGAAGTACTAGCGTATGAAGGATATCGCATCACTGGATCTGATATTGCAAAGAATGCGATGACAGAGCGGTTATTGAAAGCTGGCGCAGAAGTATTTATTGGTCATCACGAAAATAACATTAAAGACGCTAATGTGGTTGTGGTTTCAAGCGCTATCGATGAACGCAATCCAGAAATAATCGCGGCAAAGGGCGCACGTATTCCCATTGTAAGACGTGCTGAAATGCTCGCAGAGTTGATGCGTTTTCGTCATGGTATCGCCATCGCGGGTACCCATGGTAAAACAACAACAACCAGCCTCATTGCCAGTATATTTGCGCAGGCAAAACTTGACCCAACATTTGTGATCGGAGGATTGCTAAACAGCGCGGGCACCAATGCAAAGCTAGGCACTGGTGATGTATTGATAGCTGAGGCAGATGAAAGTGATGCTTCGTTTTTGCATTTACAGCCAATGGTTTCTGTAATCACTAATATTGAAGCAGATCATATGGATACATACGAAGGTGACTTTGAAAAAATGAAAGACACCTATGTGGACTTTATCCATAATTTGCCGTTTTATGGCTTAGCTGTGGTGTGTATAGACTCAGAAGTTGCAGCAGATTTGATCCCACGTTTCGCGCGTCCAACTATTACTTACGGTGAGTCAGAACTTGCGGACTATCGCATGGAAAACTTTAAGCAAACGGTAAGTAGTAGCGAATTCACTGTGGTAACCAAAAAAGGTGAAGCGATTGAAGTTAAATTGAATATGCCGGGCAGACACAATGCGCTCAATGCGACCGCTGCCATTGCCGTTGCAAAAGATCATGACATAGATAATGCAGCAATTTTAGCAGCACTTGAGAAATTTGAAGGTATTGGCCGACGCTTTCAGCATTACGGTGAGTTTGACAATGAGCGAGGTAAAGTCATGTTGGTTGATGATTATGGTCATCATCCGTCAGAGGTTGCAGTGACGATTCAGGCTGCGCGTGCCGGATGGGCCGATAAGCGCTTAGTGATGATCTATCAACCGCACCGTTATACTCGAACCCGCGATCTGTATGAAGATTTTGTCAAAGTGCTTTCAGAAGTCGATCAGTTGATCCTACTGGATGTATATAGCGCGGGAGAAGCGCCAATTGTGGGGGCTGATAGCAAGAGTTTATGCCGTAGCTTACGTCAGCGTGGTGTTGAGCCAATCCATGTGTCAGATCACGCCGAGTTATCAACAATATTGGCTGAAACATTACAGGATAATGATCTGGTTATCACGCAAGGTGCAGGCAACATTGGTCAAATCGTAAAACAATTAGCTGCTACCAAAATGTCGGTGGCAGCACTACAGCAAGGTGATGCATGAGCACGTTTGGAAAAGTAGCAGTATTGCTGGGCGGAAGTTCAGCTGAGCGTGAGGTGTCTTTAAAATCAGGCGAAGCTGTACTCAATGCATTATTGAGTGCAGGAGTTGATGCAATTGCATTTGACCCGGCAGAACGAAACCTGTGGGAGTTAAAGAGTCTGGCAGTCGAGCGTGTGTTTATCGCGCTGCATGGCCGAGGTGGTGAAGACGGCACCATCCAAGGTGCTTTGGAATATATGGGTATTCCCTACACAGGAAGTGGTGTATTAGGCAGTGCTTTAGCGATGGATAAAGTACGTTGCAAGCATTTATTTAAGTCAGCCAAACTCAGCACCGCGCCATATGCGGTGGTTGATGCTAACGCCGGGTTTAATGCTGATGCCATCATAAAGGAATTTGGCAAAGTGATGGTTAAACCTTCTCATGAAGGATCTAGCATAGGTATGGCGCAAGCGACTAATGCGCAGGAACTAACAACGGCATTGACGAATGCCTTTGAGTTTGATGAGCAAGTGTTAGTAGAGCAATGGATTACTGGCAGAGAATTCACTGTTGCCATGTTAGGTGATGAAGCTTTACCTGTGATTGAAATGAAGACGCCACGTGGTTTTTATGACTATGAGGCAAAGTATCAGGTAAATAGTACACAATATTTTTGCCCTGCTGATATTTCACATGCGCATAGTGCTCAGCTGCAGGTAATGGCGAAACATGCTTTTGAATTGGTTGGTGCAAGTGGTTGGGGCCGAGTTGATGCAATGCAAGATGAAAATGGTCACTTTTATTTACTTGAAGTGAATACTGTACCAGGCATGACGCAAAAGTCGTTGGTGCCGATGGCGGCAAAAGCACAAGGCATAACTTTTGAGCAATTAGTTGTTCGCATTTTGGAGCAAACGCTTTAAGATGCGTGCATTTTTTGAAAAAGCTAAACAAATGAATCAACGCCTTAATTGGTCGTTGTTGCTCGGAATAGGCTTTTTCATTTTAGTAATAGTGAGTGTAGTGCGAGGGACCTACTGGGTTAGTGACTGGTTGGTGGAGCATAAAGACGCGCAAATCAAGCAGTTAACTGTACTGGGTGAGCCGCACTACACAAAAGAAGCTGATATTATTGCCGCGATCAAACAGGTTGATTTAAGCAGTTATTTTGAGCTCGATGTTCAGTCTGTACATAGCAAGGTTAAAGCACTGCCTTGGATTGCACATGTTTCTGTGCGAAAGCAATGGCCTGATCAGCTGCAAGTTTATGTTGTAGAGCATACCCCTGTAGCGGTTTGGAACAGTGACTTGTTATTGAACCAAGATGGTGAAGTGTTTCAGGCACAAAGCGATTTGGTGAGTGAACAGTTGCCTCAGTTATATGGACCTGAAGGCAGTGAGCAAGAAGCATGGCAAACATTTTTGCAGTTTAAAGACATGCTGGGTGTGAATGACTTTAAATTGGTTAGTTTAGCGCTGTCAGAGCGCTTTGCTTGGCAATTGTGGCTAGACAGCGGGATCCGATTAAATTTGGGTCGTGAGAAAATAGCGAAGCGGGTACAAAGATTTATTGATGTCTATCCGAAAATGCGAGCACCTGAGGGCGCTGCGTTAGACGTGGTAGACCTGCGTTACGATATCGGGCTTGCGGTAAGTTGGAAGTATCCGCAAGAACAAGAACAACAAAGTAAGAGTGAAGCATGACTAAGTCAGCAGAAAGAAACCTAGTGATAGGGTTAGATGTAGGTACTTCAAAGGTGGTTGCGACTGTTGGCGAGATCACCGCAGACAATCAGCTTAGTATTGTGGGAGTGGGTAACCAAGTCTCCCATGGTATGGATAAAGGTGGTGTGAACGATCTAAACCTTGTTTCTGAGTCGATTCGTCGTGCAATTGATGAAGCTGAGCTAATGGCTGATTGTCGAATTAGTTCGGTTTATTTAGGGATCTCAGGTAAGCATATTCAGTGTCAAAACGAAAGCGGTGTTGTGGCAATTAATAACGCCGAAGTAAGTGATGATGATATTGCCAATGTGATCCATATAGCGCGTTCTGTGCCAATTTCCGCTGAACGCAAAATGTTACATTCATTGCCACAAGAATATAGCATTGATATGCAGGAAGGTATCAAAAACCCACTCGGCATGAGTGGGGTAAGAATGGAAGCTAAAGCACATATCATTACCTGCTCGAATGATATGGCAAAAAACTTAGAAAAGTGTGTAGAACGTTGTGGTTTGCAGGTAGATCAGTTGACGTTTAGCGCATTGGCGTCCTGTTATTCGGTGCTCACAGAAGATGAGAAAGAATTGGGCGTTGCCGTTGTGGATATTGGTGGCGGTACGATGGACATTGCCATTTATTTAAATGGCGCACTTCGTCACTCAGCGGTTATTCCAGTTGCAGGCAATCAGGTAACGGGAGATATTGCGAAAATCTTTCGTACCCCTATTTCTCATGCGGAGTCACTAAAAGTACAATATGCCTGTGCGAGTAGCCAAATGGCTAGCAACGAAGAAGCGATCGAGGTTCCTAGTGTGGGGGGGCGTCCAGCTCGTTTAATGTCTAGGCACACACTATCTGAGGTGGTTGAACCTAGGTTTCGTGAGTTATTAGAGTTGGCGTTGGAAGAAATTCGCCGCTCAGGTTTTGAAGATCAAATTGCTGCTGGCCTGGTGATTACTGGAGGCAGTGGAAAAATGGCCGGTGCCCTTGAGGTTGCCGAAGATATTTGCCAAATGCCAGTGAGAATTGGTAAACCCATTGGTATCACTGGGTTAACAGATTATGTTAACGATCCTGCATACGCAACTGCGGTAGGTTTGTTACAATACGGCCGAACGCTGCAATCGATGAATGCACAAAAGTCGAAAGCAGAATCGGAAGGAAGTTGGTGGAGCCGCATTACTAGATGGTTCCAAGGTGAGTTTTAAGCTCAAGTCGGAGAGTGAAAATGTTTGATATTATGGAACAGCACAGCGAAGAAGCTGTAATTAAAGTTATTGGTGTCGGTGGCGGTGGTGGTAACGCCGTTGAGCACATGGTGAAACAAGAAATTGAAGGTGTTCGCTTTATTGCAGCTAACACTGATGCGCAAGCGTTACGCAAATCTTCAGCAGATGTAACGGTACAACTAGGTACGCAGATCACATCCGGTTTAGGTGCAGGAGCCAACCCAGAGGTAGGTCGTAAATCCGCAGAAGAAGACATAGAAACGATTAAATCAGCGCTTGAGGGTGCTGATATGGTCTTTATTGCCGCTGGTATGGGTGGAGGCACAGGCACAGGTGCTGCGCCAGTGGTGGCTCGCGTAGCAAAAGAGCTAGGTATTTTGACCGTAGCGGTGGTGACACGCCCATTTGATCTTGAAGGTAAGAAGCGTATGGCCGCGGCAGATCAAGGGATCAGCGAGTTGTCAGAAATTGTAGATTCACTTATTACAATTCCAAACAACAAATTACTGAAAGTGCTTGGTAAAGGCACTACATTATTAGACGCGTTTGCAAAAGCGAATGACGTTCTATATGGCGCTGTGCAAGGTATAGCTGAGTTGATCACGCGTTCTGGTTTGATCAATGTGGACTTTGCGGATGTGAGAACGGTCATGTCAGCAATGGGAACTGCAATGATGGGAACGGCATCTGCTTCAGGCCCTGATAGAGCACAAGAAGCGGCAGAAGCAGCGATTTCAAGTCCGTTGTTAGAAGATGTAGACTTAACAGGTGCAAAAGGCATCCTAGTGAATATTACCGCGGGTATGGATATCACTATTGAAGAGTTTGAAATTGTTGGTAACCATGTTAAAGCGTTAGCTTCTGAGAATGCAACGGTAGTTGTGGGTGCGGTTATTGACCCAGAAATGAGCGAAGAGCTTCGAGTGACGGTTGTTGCAACAGGCCTCGGCGGTGAACGTCGTCCTCAGTTTGGCATTGTAGATAGCGGTTTTAAAAAGGTTGTTGGTTCTGATACAGGTGGCGCGACCCAAGAAAGTGGTCAGTCGGCTGGTATGTTTGTACCAAGCTTTACGCAGCCACAAACAGAAACCGTACAAGAAAGTGTGCCAAGCAACAGTAGCTCAACAGCGGGTAGCAGTCAGTCTAGCACTACGGAATCAAGTAAACCGAGCAGCAAAGACGCGGATAAAGAGAAAGACAACTACTTCGATATCCCAGCGTTTTTGCGTAAGCAGTCAGATTAACATTTGGCTATAGATTAAACGATTGGCAGGTGGTCGTATCTGTGATACAATCCGCCGTCTATGTGTAATAAAAGTGGGCGAAGCTATGATTAGACAACGTACAATTGCCGAAGTTGTTAAAGCAACGGGTGTAGGGCTTCACAAAGGTGAAAAGGTCACGATCACTCTCCGACCTGCGAGTGAAAACACCGGAGTGGTGTTTCGTCGTGTGGATCTTGACCCAGTAGTTGACTTTGAAACTACGCCTGAGGCTGTGGGTGATACCCAGCTATGTACGTGTTTGACAAACAAAGATGGCATCCGTCTATCGACCACTGAGCACTTAATCGCCGCTGTTGCTGCGATGGGTATTGATAACCTGATTGTGGAGCTGGATAGCTCTGAAGTGCCAATTATGGATGGGAGTGCATTACCATTCATTTATTTATTGCAAAAGGGCGGTATTAAAGAACAAAACGTGGCTAAGCGTTTTATTCGTATCAAAGAAAAAGTGCGTGTAGAAGAGGGCGATAAGTGGGCTGAAATTACCCCTTATGATGGCTTCCACATAGACTTTGAAATTGCTTTTGACCATCCAGCTATCAATGATAGCCGTCAGCGTATTGCGCTTGATATTACAGCGCAGAGCTTCACAGAAGAAATAAGTCGAGCCAGAACCTTTGGTTTCATGAAAGATATCGAGTACATGCATGCTAATAACCTTGCGTTAGGTGGCAGCATGGACAATGCGGTAGTGCTTGATGACTATAAGGTGCTAAACCCAAATGGCTTGCGCTATGACGATGAATTTGTGAAACATAAAATATTAGACTGTGTTGGTGATATGTTCATGGCAGGTCATAATATTTTAGGTAAAATCACCTGTTATAAGTCAGGCCACGGTTTGAACAATAAGTTGCTACGTACGATTATGGCGACTGAGTCGGCATGGGAATGGGCAACATTTGATGAGCCTGTCGCAATGCCTGCACCTGGATTGGAAGTTGCCACGGCTTGAAATAAGAAAGCAAAAAAATGACGCTCTCAAGCGTCATTTTTTTTACCTTTTTTTTGGGCATGAGTGGCTAGCTTCAAAAGTTTTTCTTGGAGGCTAGGGGGAGCATTTTGTGCCAGTTCAACTAATTGCGCTGCTGTTTGCTCGCTCATTACCCTTCCTGTGTTCGGTTCTTTTGATTGGCCCTGTTTGTTGTCTCTAGGGGTTAAGCGCTGTTGAGCTTCAGGGTTAGTGACTACCTTAACTTGTGTACACTCGATCATGCCTGCTTGTCTAAACTTCGATAAAACTTCCATCTTCAGATAATTGAGTCTTGTGGCCAAAGTTGCTGATGCAGCTTCAATAACGAGTGTGCCATCACGGTAGTTAGCAACACGGGCTTTTTTACTCAAAATAGGCCCTATTGCAGCCTCTAAAGTATGTTGAAGATGCGCCATTGTTTGTGATTTGTGGGTATAGTCACTTAGCTTATCTGACCACTTGCCCATCAATTCATTGAGTTGTTTTGGATCATAGCGGTTTTTTGCCATACCGAAAGTAGCCTATTTGCTGATACTCAGCTCAGTATAACGCTGCATCAGGCGCAACAGAAGTATTTGCGCTCTTGAATTGCATTAAATCGTACCCATATATTGGTAGGACCTCGGATACCTTCTTGAGCATTACAAGCAGCTGACTTACAACGTAGCAACTTAAGTTTACGTTCCAACCGTTAATTGACAGGAAAACGCGGTTGATTTCATTTCAGTGGTTTGCACACTCGCTGAGTCTGGTATGATAGGGCATAATTTTAACTTCAGGCATTATAGCGAGGTTTAATTAACTTGCTGCCAAAGCGAACAGTGCGGCCTCATATGCCAATAAATAACAATATGGATATGGCGAAGGTCAGCCATCACAAGAGTGAAACGGTTTTAACATGATAGCTAATTTATTTACCAAGATTTTTGGTAGTCGCAACGACCGCACTATTAAAAACTTAAGAAAAACGGTCGCCCTAATCAATGCGTTAGAAGAACAGTACAGCTCCCTTTCGGATGAAGAACTAAAGGCTAAAACAGCAGAATTCAGACAGCGTTATGAGCAAGGTACAAGCTTAGACGATCTCTTGCCAGAAGCGTTTGCAACGGTTAGAGAAGCCTCTAAGCGTGTATTCAATATGCGCCACTTTGATGTACAGATGATAGGTGGTATCGTTTTGCATCAAGGCCGTATATCTGAAATGCGTACGGGTGAAGGTAAAACACTTACCGCGACCTTACCTGCATACTTAAATGGTTTAACTGGTAAGGGCGTGCATGTTATTACGGTCAATGACTACTTGGCCAAACGTGATGCCGAAACGAATCGCCCATTGTTCGAGTTTTTGGGCTTAACCGTTGGTTGTAATGTGCCTGGCATGATGCCTCAGCAGAAAAAAGAAGCGTATGCTGCAGACATTACTTATGGTACTAACAATGAGTTTGGCTTTGATTACCTACGCGACAATATGGCATTTAGCATTGCTGAACGAGTACAGCGCCCGCTTTATTATGCCGTGGTCGATGAGGTGGACTCGATTCTAATTGATGAAGCGCGTACCCCATTGATTATTTCTGGTCCTGCAGAAGACAGTTCTGAGCTATACGCGAAAATCAATACGCTAGTACCTTCTTTAGAACTACAAGAAAAAGAAGATGAAGAAGGCGTGGAAGGCGATGGTGACTTTACATTAGATGAGAAGTCAAAACAGGTTCACCTGACCGAGCGTGGCCAGCTTAAAGTTGAAGAGTTACTCATAGACAATGGCTTGATTGAAGAGGGAGACTCACTTTATTCAGCGGGCAATATTACGTTGTTGAGCCATGTATATGCGGCGTTACGTGCCCATAAACTGTATCAAAAGGACGTAGACTACGTAGTAAAAGATAACGAAGTTATCATTGTTGATGAGCATACTGGTCGTACTATGGAAGGCCGTCGTTGGTCTGAAGGTCTGCATCAGGCAGTTGAAGCTAAAGAAGGTGTTCGCATTCAAAATGAGAACCAGACACTGGCATCAATTACTTTCCAGAACTACTTTAGGATTTATGAAAAGCTCGCTGGTATGACGGGAACCGCAGACACTGAGGCATTTGAGTTCCAGTCAATCTACGGTTTAGACACGGTTGTTATTCCAACGAATAAACCGATGATCCGTGATGATCGCGCTGACTTGGTATACCTAACTCAAGAAGAAAAATTTGAAGCAATTTTGGAAGATATTCGTGATTGCCAAAAGCGTGGACAACCAGTATTAGTAGGTACTATTTCAATTGAAAGCTCTGAATACCTTTCTCATTTCTTAACGAAAGAAAAAATTGAACACAACGTACTAAACGCTAAATTCCATGCCCAAGAAGCTGATATTGTTGCTGATGCTGGTTTGCCAGGTAAAGTGACCATTGCTACTAACATGGCTGGACGTGGTACAGATATTGTTCTTGGTGGTAACTGGCAGTCAGAAGTGGCCAAGCTCGAGAACCCATCGGAAGAACAAATCGCTCAGATCAAAGAAAAGTGGAAGCAAACGCATGATGCTGTTCTTGCTGCTGGCGGTTTGCATATCATCGGTACTGAACGCCACGAATCTCGTCGCATCGATAACCAGTTACGTGGTCGTTCTGGCCGTCAAGGGGACGCGGGTTCGAGTCGTTTCTATCTGTCAATGGATGATGCATTAATGCGTATCTTTGCAGGTGAACGCATGACCAACATGATGCGAAAGCTAGGTATGCAGCGCGGCGAAGCGATTGAACACCCATGGGTAAATCGCGCGATTGAAAATGCACAGCGTAAAGTAGAGGCACGTAACTTTGATATTCGTAAACAGCTTCTGGAATATGATGATGTGGCGAACGACCAACGCCGTGTTGTATACGAGCAGCGTAATGAGCTACTAGAAGAAGGCGATATCTCAGAGACCATCACTGCTATTCGCAGCGACGTGCTAAATAGCACTATCGATCAGTTTATTCCGCCACAAAGCTTAGCTGAAATGTGGGATATCCCAGGTTTAGAAGAACGCTTGAAAGCTGACTTTTTACTTGAGTTACCAATTGCTCAATGGCTGGCTGATGATGAGAAACTGTACGAAGAGAAGCTTCGTGATCGTATCATCGAAGAAGTAGAATCAGCTTACAAGCAAAAAGAACAGATGGTTGGTCCTGAAGTGCTCCGTCAGTTTGAAAAAGCAGTTATGTTGCAGAGCCTGGATCAGCACTGGAAAGATCACTTGGCAGCGATGGATCACTTGCGTCAGGGCATTCATTTACGTGGTTATGCGCAGAAGAATCCAAAACAGGAATACAAGCGTGAGTCTTTCGAGTTGTTCTCAGAAATGTTGGAGAACTTGAAGGTCGATGTCGTGGGTATTTTGAGTAAAGTACAGGTTCGTGCAGAAGAAGATGTTGAAAAAGTAGAGCAACAACATCGTCGTAGCGAGCAAGCACCAAGAGAATACCAGCATGCGGACGCAGAGCAAGTTGGTGGTGAAGTACCAGAAGGTGCTGCAGCTGTAGCTTCGCGTACTGAACCTAAGGTTGGCCGTAACGAACCTTGTCCTTGTAACTCAGGCAAAAAATATAAGCAGTGTTGCGGTAAACTTAAGTAATAAATAAAAGAGTAACGAAAAAGCGACCTTGAGTCGCTTTTTTTTCGGGAGCGATAATGCAAAAGAAGATAGTAAATGTTGCTGTTGGTGTGATCATGAAAAATCGACACGTGTTTGTCAGTAAACGTGCTGAACACCAGCACCAAGGCGGCTTGTGGGAGTTTCCTGGCGGAAAGGTAGAAGCACAAGAAAGTATTTTTCACGCCCTCAAAAGAGAACTCGCAGAAGAAGTGAATATTACCGTCAATAGTTCACAAGCATTAATGCGTATTGAGCACGACTACGGAGACAAGCACGTTTGCCTAGATATACATTTGGTGGAAGACTTTAGTGGTGAAGCTAAGGGGCTAGAAGGACAGTTATGTCAATGGGTTGCGATTGAGAACCTACATGAATTGTCTTTTCCTGAAGCAAATCGAGAAATTGTCTCCAAATTACAGTCGGACTTTTAAGTGAGTATGTACACGATTTGTTACCATTGAATATAGGTTTATTCGTCCATTGAAATTGTTTTCTGGACGTTAAGCGGTTTAAGATAATGTGGTACAACTTATGGAAATATCATAAATGAATAAAATTAAATTAACGGCGGCGAGCGTCGCAATGACACTTGGTTTGTTGGGGTGCAGTGAACCTGCAAGTAACACTCAGGCTGCAGCTCAGCAGCAATCCCAGCAAGTTGCTAAAGTGTCGGGAATAGACCTAAACAATATTGACCGCACCGTAAGAGCACAAGATGATTTCTATTATCACGTGAACGGAAAATGGCTTGAAAAAACACAAATTCCTGCAGATAAATCAAACTATGGCTCATTTTCACAGCTTTATGATGAGTCTCAAAAAGCCCTAAAAGAAATACTGGAAAGTGCCAAGTCAAATGCTCAGGCTGCGCCAGGCAGCGATGAACACAAGTTAGGTGCATTTTATGCGAGCTATATAGACGAAACCGCACGCGAAGAGCTAGGCCTATCGCCCATAAAAACTTACCTTAGTGAGATCAATGCGGTTAAAGACAAAGCCGAATTACCCGCTTTAATGGCAAAGGTGCTGAGCCAAGGTGGAAACACCCCATTTGGTTGGTATGTTAATAATGATGCGAAGAACTCAACTGAGTACGCACTGTATGTGTACCAGTCAGGTTTGGGTTTACCAGACAGAGATTACTACTTAAAAGACACCGATAAATTCAACAACATACGTGAAGAGTATCAGCAATATATTGAACAGGTTTTTACCAGACTTGGCCATAAAGATACAAAACAGATTGCAGCAAACATTCTAGCACTAGAAAAGGCTATGGCTGATGCACAGTGGACACGTGTAGAGAGCCGTGATGCGACTAAGACTTACAATAAAATGACGCTAGCCGAAGTGGATCAGTTGATGCCACAGTTTGAATTACCAGCATTCTTCAATACCTTTGGGCTAGAACTTAAAGAGCTTATCGTCAGTCAGCCTTCATATTTACAAGGTTTGTCAGAAATCTATGGCGATACGTCACTTGAAACCTGGCAGCAATATCTTACCTTTCACTTTGTAAACAACCACGCCACTTTGCTAAACAAAGATATGGTTGAGCTTAAGTTCAACTTCTTTGATAAAAAGCTTAGAGGCCTTGAAGAGCAAGCTCCTACTTGGAAAAAAGCAGTAGATGCAAGCAATGCAGTATTGGGTGAGTTGCTGGGTAAAACTTATGTTAAGCAGCATTTTCCACCACAAGCGAAAGCTAAAATGGAAGCGCTGGTTGCGAATTTGATCATAGGGTTTGAACAGGCTATTGATGATCTTGAATGGATGAGCGCAGAGACTAAAATTGCAGCCAAAGAAAAATTAAGCAAGTTCACACCTAAGATTGGCTACCCTGATAAGTGGAAAGATTACTCGGCACTACAAATCAACCGTGATGACCTGCTTGGTAACCACGTACGCTATACTCAATGGTCATACCAAGAGATGGTGAATAAAATGGGCAAGCCAGTGGATCGCTCAGAGTGGCTCATGACACCGCAGACAGTAAATGCTTATTATAACCCGGTAAACAATGAAATTGTTTTCCCTGCTGCTATTTTACAGCCACCATTCTTTAACCTTGCTGCAGATGACGCCGTTAACTACGGTGCGATAGGTGCCGTCATTGGTCATGAGCTAGGTCATGGCTTTGACGATCAAGGTGCAAAATATGATGGTGATGGCAACTTGCGCAACTGGTGGAGCGAATCAGATCTTGCACAGTTTGAAGCGCGAAGCAAAAACCTAGTAGAGCAATTCGATCAATTTAAGCCATTTGAAGATGCAAACGTCAACGGTCAGTTTACCTTAGGTGAAAACATAGGTGACTTAGGGGGCTTAACAGTTGCTTATAAAGCTTATCAAATCTCTCTAGGTGATAAAAAAGCGCCAGTTATTGACGGCTATACTGGAGAACAGCGATTTTTCATGGGCTGGTCACAGATCTGGCGTAGAAAATACCGCGAGGAAGAATTGCGTAACCGTTTGGTTACGGATCCACACTCACCGAGCCATTATCGTGTAATTGGCGTATTACCGAATATGCCGGAGTTTTATGAGGCATTTGATGTCAAACAAGGCGATCAGATGTATTTGGCGCCTGAGCAGCGTGTGAAAATTTGGTAAGCACCTGCTTTAGCTAATAAAGAAGCCCGCGATTGCGGGCTTCTTTACTTATAAATCTTGGTTGTTTCAAAACTATGAAAAAATAATGATAGCGCTGTCATTTTAGTTTTTATATGATGAAGGAGAAATGAATCAGCTAATAATTAATCAACTCGCTTATAGAAGAATAGAAACGAAGCGAAGAGACTACCGCTTTATAAAGGAGCATACGATGAGTTTTAAGCAAACGATAATGGCTAGCGTGTTAGCCTCCGTCCCCTTACTTGCCAATGCAACACTGTCGGATAGTGAATTGCAACGCTTTACCCAAGGTACTGCGCTAACATTTGCGGTAGAAGACAACTTCCACAATGGGGCATCGAGCTTTATAGGCTCCATGACGTTGACAAACAATTCTGGTGTGGCGCTACCTAAAGGCGAGGGCGATTGGCAGATTTATATTCATTCGGTACGTAAGATCCATACAAAACAGGCATCAGGGTTTAAAGTTGAGCATATCAATGGTGATTTACATCGTTTCGTACCGACGGCTGAGTTCCCCGGGCTTGCGGGTGGTGAGCAATTAACTATCAAGTTTGAAGCAAATGTTTGGATTGCCGCGTACAGTGACTTTATGCCGCGTGCATTTATGGTTGTTAAAGAACAGATTCCTGCTATTTTTGCTAATACTGATACCGAAGACTTACAACAATTTATTGCACCCATTGAGAGAGAAAACCAACTGAGGCGTTACAATGAACCTGTAGATCGTACTCAGCTAGCGACGGCGAAACTGCGCTATGAACGTAATCAAAACAGTGTCAAAGTGTCAGAAGAAGAAGCGCGCAAAAGAATTATTCCCAAACCCAACAAGGTGGATTTCAATCGTGGCAAAGCCATTCTCGATAGCAATTGGCAAATTCGCTTTGCTGGTCGGTTGAAATCTGAACTTGCGGTTTTTCAGCAGGACTTAGCACAATACGGGTTAACGTTGGACGCACAGCCAGATCACATTGCCGTTCCAAAACAGCCAACAATTATTTTAAAAGTTGATAGCTCTATTGCTGATGGTAAAGCCCAAAGCTATCGTCTTGAAATTGATGATGAGCGAATTGAAATTGTGGGTGTGGACAACGCAGGCGTATTTTATGGTATGCAAAGTTTGTTGGCTTTATTTCCCGCTGATGCGCGTGAGAGTGTAACGTTACAGAATGTAGAGATTGAAGACAGTCCAAGGTTAAGCTGGCGTGGCATGCATTACGATAATGCACGTAACTTTCATGGCAAAGAAGCGATGTTTAAGTTAGTTGAGCAAATGGCGCGCTATAAAATGAATGTTTTGCATTGGCATTTCTCTGATGATGAAGGGTGGCGACTCGATATCCCAGGTTTACCTGAACTGGCACAGATTGGTGGACATCGCTGTTTTGATTTGACTGAGCAAAGCTGTTTATTGACTCAACTGGGAACTGGGCCGTTTAAATCGGGCTCTGGCAATGGCTACTTAACAAGAGAAGACTTTGTTGAGTTACTAAAGTTTGCTAAGGCTAGGCACATTAATATAGTGCCGGAAATAGAGAGCCCTGGACATGCGAGAGCATCCATCAAAGCAATGGAAGCAAGATATAATAAGTTGATAAAGCAGGGTAAAAAGGCGGAGGCTAGCGCTTACTTACTTAGTGAGCCTGGAGATGAATCTCAATATATTACGGTGCAAAGCTATACTGATAATTCTATAAATGTTTGTCTTGATTCTAGTTATGCATTTATGGAAAAAGTGACCTATGAACTACAAAGTATGTATCGTGACGCAGGTACACGATTAACTAACTTACATTTTGGTGGCGATGAAGTTGGGGCCGGGTCATGGGGAAAGTCTAAAGCCTGTCAAAATTTATTTGCGCAACCCAATAATGGTGTGTCAGGTGTTGCGGATTTAAAACCATACTTTACTCAGCGCGTGGCAGAAATGCTCAATAAGCGCGGGATCACACCTGGTGCTTGGGAAGATGGCTTGATGTATGACCGCGTTAACCCTTTCAACCGCTCAGCTTTTCCAAACAAAACATTTACGGCTAATGTATGGGATAACATTTGGGAGTGGGGCGTGGCAGACAGAGCATACCGTTTAGCCAATGAAGGCTATCAAGTTATTTTGTCCCATGGCACGCATCTGTATTTTGACCACCCCTATGAAGCACATCCACAAGAACGAGGTTATTACTGGGCAACACGTTATATTGATACCAAAAAAACCTTTAGCTATATGCCAGATGATGTGTATGGCAATGCTGACTTTACCCGTACTAGAGAGCCGATTGTAAATCTAGAAGCGCTGGTTGGTCGAGAGTTACCTCCACTCGAAAAGCCTGAGAATATTGTAGGAATGCAGGGACAAGTATGGAGTGAAACAATACGTACTGAAGAGCAAGTATTAGCAATGATCTTTCCACGTATTCTAGCTGTTGCAGAGCGGGCGTGGCATAAGTCTAAGTGGGAAAGCGTAGGGTTAAATTCCAAGGAGTTTGATAAAGATTGGCAGTTGTTTGCTGCTGCCTTGTCAGTTAAAGAATTAGCAAAGCTACAGCACGATCAAGTCAACGCAAATCTACCAGTACCTGGCGCGAAGCTGGAAAATGGTAATTTGTTTGCCAATAGCGCATTTCCTTATTTAACAATCGAATATAGTTTGGACGCAGGCCAAAGTTGGCAAGCGTATAGTGCACCGGTCGCTGTGAGTGACCCTTCAGTTGTACGTTTGCGAACACGCGTTGGGAAAAATAATGTAAGTCGTGTCACGGGGCTAAATTGATTTAGCCCTATTCAGGCGCAAAGTCACTAAAATTTTAATGTTTCAGTTTTAGTTACAATTGTGTTTAAAATCTAACTAGTCAAAAGTAAAATTTTAACGTAAAGTTAAATGTCAGCGCTGTCATTTTTTGCTGCCATGCAAAGATAATGCATCTAGCTTTTGCTTTATGGCAATGCATGACAGTCAAAATAATGATATTAATTAGCAACAAGAAGAGAATTATGGAAGCAATCGTGGAAATTGAAGATAAAGAAAAGCAGAGTATTTGGCTCCCGATGATACTTGCAGGTTCAATGTTTTTCATTCTGGGGTGTATCACTTGGCTCAATGGCGCGATTACTCCGTTTTTACAACAGATGCTTGAACTAACACCGTTACAAGCCTCTTTTATTATATCGTCTTTTTATATTGCTGTGACGGTCGCAGGCATCCCTTCAGCGATGTTAATCAAGCGCGTAGGCTATAAAAATGGTATGGCAATAGGGTGTGTCATTATGGCGGCTTCAGCCTTGATGTATATACCCGCAGCTAAAATGCAAATGATAGAAATTTTCTTATTTGCTCAGCTGATGATTGGTGTTGGGCAAACCGTTTTACAAACCGCAGTCAATCCGTATGTCGTTAAAATGGGCTCGGAGAAGTCTGCTGCAGTTCGAGTATGTATCATGGGGTTGTTAAATAAGTCGGCTGGTGTGATTGTGCCTATCGTATTTGCTGCTGTGGTGGTAAGTGGCTTAGTTGAAGGGGCTGCGAAGCTGACTCAAGAGCAAAAAGATATCATGGCAAACAGTCTAATCGCGCCTTATATGGCTATCGCTGGCTTAATTTTCCTGTTTGCTTTATTTGCGAAATTTGCACCTTTACCCGACTTGGTATTTAGTGAAGAAAGCAAAACCAGTAAAGGGGAACTTAAAGAAACACTTGCTCACCCGCATTTGGTTTTAGGCGTAATCGGTATTGCCTTGTATGTGGCTGTGGAGGTTATTGCAGCGGACACCATTGGCTCTTACGCTTTGCAGTTGGGTATTGCTGATTATTCTGTAATGACTTCTTATACAATGACCTGTATGCTTGTTGGATATGCAATTGGTATCGCTTTGATCCCTAAATTTATGTCTCAACAAAATGCGTTGATGATGTCGGGAATTGCAGGTATTGTAACTGTATTAGCCGTTGTATTTGGTAGTAACGAATCTTTTGCTATAGCGAACTTGTTACTGGTACCATTTGGTGGACCTGAGTTGCCAGATCCGTTATTGTGTATTGCATTACTTGGTTTTGCTAATGCTATGGTTTGGCCCGCTATTTGGCCATTGGCATTAGAAGGATTAGGGCGATTAACTGGTACAGCGTCTGGCCTGTTAATTATGGGCATCGCAGGTGGCGCCTTAGGGCCGTTACTCATTGGTCTGGGTAACGTTGCAGGCTTAGGTGCACAAGGTGCGTATAGCTTAATGATCCCAAGTTACCTATTTATCCTCTTCTATGCTGTGAAAGGTCACAAAATGAGAAGTTGGAAGTAAAGTATTTCTATCTATACGTAGAAATAATCCCGTGTGTAATGCCACCGAAAGGTGGCATTTTTTTGCTTAAAATTCGAGCATGAACGAACATCAATGGAAAAATTAAATAACTGAGAGTTGCGCAGGCAGTTGATTCAGGGATAGAAAAACAATGTTTATTCAGTATCGAATTGATACAAAGAGAAAAGTGGGGCGACTGATGGGACTTGAACCCACGACAACCGGAATCACAATCCAGGGCTCTACCAACTGAGCTACAGCCGCCACAAAAGAATTGAACACCTCGTTTGGTGTGGCGCGCATAATACATAAATATCTGGCACTTGCAAAGAGAAAAATGTAATTTTTTAGAAAAAAAATACAAATAAAAAAATCCTTACATACAGACAATATTCATATAATCTATGTATGATCCGCACAAAATCAAAACTCATGCCTAGGAGGCCTTATGGATGTAGCTATTAAGTGGCTAAATGAAAACTCAGATATGTTACTTCATTTCTCGATACAGGCCGTTATAGCCTTAATCATTTTATTTGTAGGTTTGAAGGTCGCAAAAATGTGTGACTCTTTAACTGTCAAAGCTTTTGAAAAGAGAAAAATAGACAAAGCGGTTGGTGGTTTTGTCGCGAATATTGTTTTTGCCGTCGTTTTTGCTGCAACAGTCCTGATGGCATTATCACAAGTTGGTGTTGAAACCACGTCCTTCATCGCTATTTTAGGTGCAGCAGGTCTTGCGATAGGTTTAGCGCTACAAGGTTCCCTTTCAAATTTCGCATCGGGCGTGTTAATTATTATTTTGCGACCGTTCAAAGCAGGTGATTACATCGAGGCAGGTGGCAAAGCGGGTAGTGTTCAAAAGATAGAAATTTTCTCTACAGAGTTGAAGACTCCAGATAATAAAGTCATCATCATGCCAAACTCTGCCATCATGTCGGGTGCAATCGTTAACTTTTCAAGAGAAAAAACACGTCGTATTGATTTAGTAATAGGCGTTGGTTACGATGCAGATCTACGACAAGCAAAGCAAGTGTTAAAATCAGTATTGGATAAAGAAGAGCGTATTTTAAAAGACCCAGCTTACACGGTTGCGGTATTGGAGCTGGCTGATTCTAGCGTGAACTTTGTGGTACGCCCTTGGGTAAAAACCCCTGACTATTGGCCGACTTACTTTGAGTTGGTCGAGAATATTAAGATAGCTTTAGACGAAGCGAATATCACGATTCCATTCCCACAAATGGATGTACATCTTCATAAAGACTAATTTTCGAAAGGTTAAAACGAAATGAAATTAAAAGTTTTATCTCTGTGTGTGATTGCAGCCACAGTAAATAATGCGTATGCAAACGATACAGATGTAAAAAAGACTTGGGATGTTACCAGCGAGGTGGGTGCCATAATAACCAGTGGTAATACTAAAACGACCACTTTAAAGGGCGCTCTAAAAGCAAAGCACAACTTAGAAAGCTGGCACAATGAGTATAAAGTCAGTGGTATCTATAAAGAAGATGAGATCGAGAACGACCAAGGTGAGCGCGTTACAGAGCGTACCAATGAAAAGTATTCTCTATCGACACAAGGTAACTATAAGCTTCAAGAAGATCATAGCCACTTGTTTATCTATGGCTCTTACGTATCGGATTATTTTGGTGCATATCGAAATGAAACGGTGGTGTCTGTGGGTTATGGTCAAAGGCTATTTAGTACTGATGACATGTATTTAAACGCAGAAGTTGGTCCTGGTATAAAGCGCTTTGAGCATCATCAAGATAGTACAGAGTTGGACGACAATGGTAACCCGCTGGCTGGTGAATCTGAAAGTGAGCTGATTGGCGTGGGTAAACTAGACTTTAACTGGCAGATTTCTAAGAACGCACGTTTTACTCAGCTGGTAGCCATTGAATATGGTGAAAGTAACACAAAGACGACCGCAGAGTCTGCATTGATGACCAAAATTAATGGTTCTTTACAGATGAAAGTTGCCTACAACGTCATCCATAACTCTGATGTTGCTCCAGAGAAAGACAACACAGACACAGAGACTTCATTGACCTTGGTTTATAGTTTCTAACGTTCTCAGTAGGACTTCATCGTTTGTTGAAGTCCTACTATTATTCCTCTTAGTGTGTAATTCATCACTTTCTAGTCTTTGATTCAATGTCGTGCATTTTTTAATGTTTTTAATTAGTGTAGAATTGCCGCCAATTTTGATTTATTTTCTGGAAAATAACTTATATGGGACTTCGACTCATTGGATTTTTGGTCTTTTGCTCAGTATTCTTTATGAGCAAATCCATCGCTATACAACTTTCTCCAAAGCAACTAGCTCACATTAAAAGCCTTTCTGCCAGTGAAAAAAGAGAATTGGCTGAACAGTACGGGGTCAGTGTAGATGATTTAAATTCCAATCGCTTACCAAAGAAGAAAAATAATCCTTTAGAAGAGTTGGAAGAGGATACTTTGGGTGACCCAAATCAAGAGCGACTGCCAGAGGAAGAAAAAGAAGAGGAAGAAGAACTCAAGTTATTTGGCTACGACTTGTTTGAAAAGAAAAATGTCGAGCAAGGAGTGAACTTGGCGACGCAAGCTGCGCCGGGTGATTATCCAATGAATATTGGTGATTATTTGATAGTTAGTTTCTATGGCAAACTAGACATCACACATGAAGTTCAAGTAAATGGTGAAGGGCAGTTACTGATCCCAGGTTTATCACCAGTAAATGTGTTGGGATTAACTTTAAATGAAGTGAAGTCCCTGATCCTATCCAAAGTGAAGAAAGAGGTCATTGGTGGTGAAGCGATTGTCACTACGGGTGAATTACAGCCAATTAGAGTCACGATTGCTGGTGAGGTTAAAAAGCCTGGTATTTATACGCTTCCTGCATTGACTAATATTACCCAAGCGCTCAATCATGCCGACGGTATTACTGAGTTAGGTTCTTTGAGAAGTATCCAGCAAAAGCGTAAAGGGAAGCCTGTATCGAATCTAGACTTATACGACTTGCTTTTATCAGGTGATAACTCTTCAGACACAATCTTACGCAATGGCGATGTGGTTTTTGTACCGTCAATTGAGAAACGAGTGATAGTTGATGGGGCTGTAAATCGGCCCGCAATTTATGAGCTGAAAAACGGTGAGCATTTGCAAGACCTGCTAAAAATCGGCGGAGGGGTTGCAGCCGGTGGTTCAAAGCAAAACATTACAATACTTAGATACACTCAACAGAACAGAAAAACAGTGCTGTCGGTTGATTTAAGCCGCAGTGGTGATGCGCAGTTACATGATGGTGATGAGATAAAAATCCCGACCATCTCAAGTGAGCTGGAAAAGGCGGTCACACTGATCGGTGCAGTAACGCATCCAGGGCCTAGACAGTGGCGTGTAGGTCTTAAACTGTCTGATATTTTAGCGTCTTTGAAAAGCGACTTGTTGCCGATTACCGATAAAGACTACGCTTTAATAATCAGGGAAGAACAGGAAGACTCTGACAAATTTGTGCTTCAGTTTTCACCAAAGAGTATCGTCACAGGAACGTCTGATCTTGAGTTGCTTTCTGGAGACCAAGTCGTCTTTTTTAGCCGCTTTGAGAGTGCGATAGAAGAAGTTAATGAACTAAAGCGTTTTGCATATGTTGCCGACGAAGTACTTAAAATGGAGAAGGATAGGCTTCTCGAGGAGTATAAGCGTGAACAGTTCTTTGAATCTATCGGTAGAGAGAGTTTGCTTTCATCGACAAGTACAGAAAAGTCTCAACCGTTAACAACAAGAGAAATTTTGCAAGGTAAGTCACAGGAAGTGTCTGAAAATAACTATTCCTTATATAGTAGACAGCGATTACTGCGCCCCATTATCCGAGAGCTTAACAGACAAGGCTCACCAGACGGAGCTGCGCCAGTTGTGAGTGTAAACGGTGAGGTGCGTTATCCAGGACTATACCCTTTGCCTGTTAACGCCAATATTCCTGGCTTACTTGAGGCTGCAGGGGGGCTTAAAGAGTCGGCTTACCCTGAAAAAATCGAAGTTTCGCGTCTGGCGTATGAAGATGGCGTTGAGGGCATTCGTCATATTGAATTGAATCTTAAGAAATTGACTGGTAACTTTAAAGTTAACAGCAAAGACGTTATTTCTGTATTTTCAAAGCCGAAGTGGCAAGATTCTTCAAAGATAAACATTGTTGGAGAAGTAAGGTTTCCTGGCAGCTATACGCTTTCTGCTGGAGAGACACTAAACGATGTAATTGAACGAGCCGGCGGATTGACAGACTACGCTTTTGAGGGCGGAGCGGTTTTTACTAGAGAATATCTACGCGAACAAGAGCAAGAGTTGTTAAAAGATCTGTCTAAAACGTTACGCGCGGACTTAGCATCTTCAAGTTTCCAAAAGTCTGTTAGTAGCGCGAATCTTTCTTATGAAGATATGGATAACTTAATCAACGATATTTCGCAGCAAGAAGCGCTTGGGCGAATGGTTATTGACTTGCCTAAGGTAATAGAAAATGAGCAAGTTATCTTGTTGAGAAATGGAGATACATTGTTTATCCCTAGAAAAGTGGATACAGTATCCGTAGTTGGGGAAGTAAATGTATCTACTTCAATGCAATACGACCCAGCAATGACCTTGGAAGACTATTTAAATAGCAGTGGTGGATTAAAACAAAAAGCTGACGGAGATAGTATTTACATTATAAAAGCCAATGGTATGGTTGAAAAAACATCTGGAAGCTCTTGGTTTGCGGTTTCTGCCGAAAACCAGATCCAACCGGGTGATACAATAGTGGTACCTTTGGATTACGAACATATTGATAATCTAACCCTATGGAGCAAGGCAACCCAGATCATCTATCAGATGGGTGTAGCGGTTGCAGCGTTGAATGCATTGTAGTGTTTAATAAATGTACAAAAGGCATTCAGACAGGATAGAATTTTAAATTATTCTGATAAATTATTAACTTTGTAGAAATTTTAATTTATGATGGGACTTGAATTAAATAGTAGTTCTTATCATAATGTGGGAGCCTAGATTTGATGCTACATGTTATTGCAGTGTCGGTCGGGCCCTTTAAATTATTTAACGTTTTGCTTACTCTGGTATTCAGAGTGTGTAAATTTTAACTGAAAACATAAAGTGTCCACCGGATACATGGAGATAAAAATGAAGCGTTTTAATAAAGTCGCTTTAATCCCTGCTGCAGTTGCCGCTGTATTAGCAGGTAATGCATATGCAGGTACTGAAGCTTGTTTCGAAGTTTACAAAGGCGCTGACGCTCTAGCCGTTACTGCTTTTGACACTATCTACACTGGCGCAGCGTGTGTTGCTGAAGCTAGCCGTACAGGCGCAGCAGCAGACAACTTAGAAGCTACTAACGAAGCTGGTATCGCTTACGAGTTAACTGGTGACCTAACAGTTGATTTCGATGCGGTTGACGGTACTAACACTGACCAACACATCGTTTACATCCCAACGACTGATATCCCTGGTGGTACTAAAATCACTATCGCTTTAACAGGTGCTACTTTTGCTGGTAACTCTAACCAGATCCACCTAGTTAAAGATACAGATGGTGCTGGCGCAGGTACTGACTTCGAAGCGGTTGCTTCTTCAGATGGTACAGTTGATGGTGCTTCAACTATCACGTTCCTAACTAAAGCTGGTATCACAATCGGTGCTGGTACGCGTCTAGCGTTCTCTCGCGTATCGACTGGTGCTGACTCTACAGCTATTGACCCTGTTGGTATCAAGATTGCTAACACGACTTGTACTTCTACAAGCCAAGCGTCTCAATCTGTAACTATCGCAGCTACTTCTGCGGTAACAGATGGTGGTACTGGTTATAACATCCAAGGTGCGGTTTCTAACGCTCAGAAAGTTGCTGATATCTCTCCACAGTTCTACCCGCTATATGCTGGTACTACTGCTGAAGTTCAAGTTAACGCTGAGAGCTCAAACTCTGAAGGCACTGCAATCGTAGCGCGTACTCAGTTTGTATACAATGCAGATGCAACTGACCGTTTAATCGCGACTAGCTCACAAGCTATCTACAAAACTGGTTACTACAACCGTGCATCACTTCTTGATCAAGCAATCACTTTAGATGCTGATGATCACGTTGAAACTGCATTTGTAGCGTCTTCTGAGCCAGGTGCAAACGTTAAAATGCGTCTATACAACGGCCGTACAGCAGCAACTGGTGTTCTTGACACAGCTGTAGAAGTTCAAACAGGTACAACTCCAGGTGCATTCGGTTTGACTCAAGGCACAGCAACTGTGTACAACACAGAAGCGGTAACTCTGTTCACTGAATCAGATGGTGCAGGTGACGTTGAAACTAACCCTCAAACAGCTGCTCCATTACTTGGCGCTGATTACAACGAAATGTTCTACGTTGTTGAAAACAACCCAACTGACGGCATCATGAACTTCAACTACAACGTGACTACTCACTACACGCTTGACTTCGGTACAGCTGGTGAGCTTGATCACTGTGCAGATAACAAAGTTACTCACGAAGTAGGTGTTAACGGTGCGGTTCTTAAAGTTCCTTACGTAGTTAACAGCGAAGGTAACTTCGTACGTATCACTAACGAGCACGATGAGTCTGCAGAAGTAACAGTTGACGTATTCAGTGAATCAGCTGATGGTAACGACGGTACTCGTAAAGTAATGGCTGTAGAGCTTGGTTCAGTTCCTGCTAAGTCTTCAGTAGTTTACTTCGTACCTACACTTATCTCAGAAGCTGTTAGCCAGAAGCAATATGAAGGTGCTGACGGTGGTTACGGTGACCTAGGTTCAAACGGTTCTTTCAGCCCGAACCGTCACTCAGTAACATTCACTGTTACTGCGCCTAAGAACTCAGTACACGGCGTTTCTGTACAGAAAGTTGTTGGCCGTTCTGACCGCGTAATGCCAGTTCTTGACCAAAACGACTGGTCACAGTAATTATTACTTAATTACTAACTTTTAAGTTTGAAAACCCTCGCTTTGCGAGGGTTTTTTTATCTCTTTAAATTGAGGACCTTTAATGAAAAACTGGATACTGCCAATTGCTTTATCATCGGTGTTGGCTGGGTGTAACACGACTCAGCAGGCAGAATTGGATGCATTAAGAGCTGAGGTTGAACAACTTAAGAGTGTTCAGCAACAGGTCGCAGTGAGGGTGGGTTTGGCGGAGTTAGTTAAACCTGAAACCCTTCCTCTATCACAAGAGGGAAAATGGATAGGTGATAAGTCAAATGACGTTGTCGTGATCGAATATACAGATCTTCACTGTCCATTTTGCAAAAAATTTCAGCAAGAAATTTGGCCTGAATTCAAAAAGCAATATGTGGATACAGGTGAAGCTGCAGTATTGGCTAGAGAATTACCTTTGAGCAAGTTACACCCAAAAGCAGGTTATGCAGCGGTATTTTTGCGTTGTACAAATCAACAAGGGCAGTATGAGCAAGTCAAAGATAAGTTGTTTGAGATAGGCAATTCAATCACTCAAGAAACGACTGCTGAAGTTGCGCAGGAGTTTAACTTAGATGAGCAAAAACTCACAACTTGCTTAGCAGATACATCAGTTCATGAAGCCGTTGGCCGCTCAATTTCAGATGCTCAGCTATTGGGGATTGGTGGTACGCCTTCGTTTGTCGTAGGCAGACAAAAAGATGGAATGCTAGTTGACTATCAAGTTATAGTGGGCGGTAGTTTGGAGAAATTAGGTGCTGCGATTAAGGCACTTAAGTAACACGCCAATAGTTCAAAATAATACCGTTGTATGTTAGATTGCAACGGTATTAATACTGCACTTGGAATACATTCAGCTTGGCAGTATTATCGCTTACTAATTTTTGTACCTAGGATATAAGTTTTACCTGAACTTACGCTAGTCTTTGTAGTCCTAGGCGGACAGTAAATTTCAATTTTAACAATATCGCATTATTATGAGCTTTCACATGAAGAAGTTAAGAACTAATAAGGGCTTTACGCTTGTAGAGTTATTAATTGTAATGGTAATACTTGGCCTACTGGCTTCAGTTGTGGCGCCTCGTATGTTCAGTAAAGTCAGCACAGCTAGAGAAGGGACAGCCAAAGCGCAAATGCAAGTATTATCCACCGCTTTGGACTCGTACCGATTAGACATAGGCTACTATCCAAAAGAGCTGAATGAATTACTACAAAGCAACCACCAAATGTGGGACGGTCCGTATTTTCCTAAACAAATTCCGAACGACCCGTGGGGCAACCCGTATAGCTACAAAGCCATTAGTGAAGATGGCACAGAGAAATTTGAGCTAAAGAGCTTGGGGAGAGATGGTAAACCTGGCGGTGAAGGTGAAGATGCAGACGTGGAACTCTAAAGTTCATGCATATATTGCACAAAAGCAAATATTAAACCATGACAGATTGCAGCAACTAGCTGATTTTGAAAAAGACGAGCAATCCAACTTAGAACTGATTTTGTTAAATTCAGGTTGGATTGATGAGGACCAGCTGCGAGATATGTATTGTCAGCTTTTAAACTGCGGTACGTGGGAGCAAGGGCTAGATACATCTAAAGAGTTTATTGAGCACTTAAAATCAACCAATGTTGAGTTGTTGTTAGCCCATAACATGGTGCCTGTGTTTATTGATAGTACACAAATTGATATCGCTTTCTCAAACCCTCATGGTAAAGAAGCGCTCGATTACTTGCGTTTTATTCCACAAAACAAAAGATTCTTTGCAGTTTCTGCCAAAGAACTGGAATTACTAGGCGAACAATGTAGAGCGCTACTTAGCGATGTACCAGATGTGCCCATTTCCACGGATAATCTCAGTGCGCTTAAAGAGCTTGCGCTTGGGGCTCCGACGGTTAACTTGGTTAATAGCCTTATAAATAAAGGGGTTAAGCTGGGTGCATCCGACTTACATATTGAGCCTGTCAATGGCAAATATCGCGCTAGATATCGAATAGACGGTATATTAAAAGAGGCGGACCCAATACCTCATAACTTACAGTTGGCTGTTATTTCAAGAATTAAAATTTTGTCGGGAATGGACATCGCTGAGAAGAGGCGACCTCAAGATGGCAAAATCGAGATGAAAGCCGGTACTACGGACTTGGATATTCGATGCTCAACACTGCCTCTTGGTATGGGCGAAAGTGTTGTTATGCGTTTTCTCATTAAAAACGCAGTTAAGTTTGACTTGAAAAGGCTTGGTTATTCTGAAGACTTAGTAGAAAAAATAAATCAGGATTTAAAAAGAACATCAGGTGTTATTCTGATGACAGGGCCAACCGGCTCGGGTAAAACGACTTCTCTTTACTCTTTTTTAAACCAAATAAATCGTCCGGATATTAAAATCGTTACGTTAGAAGACCCGATTGAGTATCAGCTACCAGGCATAAACCAAGTACAAGTGAACGCTGAAATTGGCTATGACTTCTCAGCAGGTTTGCGCAGCATTGTTCGTCAAGACCCTGATGTTATCATGGTGGGTGAAATACGAGACAATGAAACGGCCAAAATCGCTTTGCAATCAGCATTAACTGGACACCTAGTGTTTAGCACGGTGCATACCAATGATGCACCATCGGCATATACACGTTTAATGGACTTGGGCATACAAGAGTATCTGCTAAATGCGGGCTTAGTCTCAATCATGGCTCAGCGCTTAGCTCGAACTTTGTGTGAACATTGCAAGCAGCCGCTTAGCGAGCTTGAAACGCGGGATTTATACAATAAGTACGCGTTATCTGAGTTGACCGCAGGTGAAATTGCGCCGCTCTATCAAGCTGTAGGCTGTGAGAAGTGTGAGAATACTGGCTATTCTGGTCGAGTGGCATTTTTAGAGTACCTGCCATGTGATGGGGACGTTAAAAAGCTCGCAAAAGATGAGCGCCTGCTAGATAACCTATATGAACTGATGCGTGAGAAAAAGCTACGCTCTCTCAAACAGGATGGCTTTTTGAAGGCGGTAACTGGGCAAACAACCATTGAAGAAGTCTTGAGGGTAGCTGGGTGAGTCAGGTATTTAAATACAAGGCTTGTAATGCCAGTGGTGAAGTTGAACGGGGTGAGATCACTGCTGAAAATGAAGCTGCAGCGCATAGCGCACTGACGTCAAGAAACTTGTTAATTCTAGAGCTTAAGCAAGATAGCGCGAGGGCTATACGTAAAAGAGTATCCTTAAATGAACTTGAGCAGTCAACGAGTCAGTTATCGACTTTATTGCATAATGGTCTGCGTGTTGATAAAGCCCTGGAAGTATTAGCGCAATCAAACAGAAACTCAGCTCTAGGACAAGTTTGGTCTTTGGTATTGAATGAGATTAAGCAAGGGGCGGTGCTTAGCGATGCCTTGGCGAGCCGGCCTGATATCTTTTCTACTTTGTATATCGAAATGGTACGAATCGGTGAAGCAACGGGCAATCTACCACAAGTTTTTGCGAGGCTTAGCCAAAACCTTGAGTTCCAGAGCGCGCTGCGCAGTAAAGTGATTCAAGCCTCAACATACCCGCTGTTCATTCTGGTTGTATGCCTTACTGCTATTTGGGCTATTTTTAACTTTGTTATTCCTAGTATGTCATCGATGTTTGACAATGGTGCTGCGGTACCACAGTACACACAATTGTTGTTGGATATGTCCAGCTGGGTGCAAAACTATCAAGTGCATTTATTGGTCAGCATATTGTTAGCTGGGGTTGGGCTATATAGTGCGCTGCAAAAAGCTTCGTTAAGGGCCGCTTTATTTGCTAGTGTTATAAAATTTCCCATCGTAAAGCAAATAGTCAATCACTCAGATCGCATTAAATTCTCGACAGCATTGCAGTTGACGTTGGAAAGTGGAGTGAGTTTGTCAGACAGCTTAGAGCTGGCTATGCAGACCGTTGCAAACCCCAATTTACAGGCAAAATTAGGCAAAGTCGCAACCGTTGTCAGTAGTGGCGGAGTGCTTAGCCATGAACTTAAACACTTGGGGCTATATGATGAGGTTGCAGTTTCACTTGTAACGGTAGGTGAGGAAAGTGGTAGTCTTGCAAGCTCTTTTAACGAGATTGCTAAACGTTCGCGGAACAGTTTTGAAAGTTGGCTGACAAAATTTACAGCACTGTTAGAACCTTTACTCATTCTCATAATGGGTGGTGTTGTTGGGTCGGTTGTGATTATCATGCTACTTAGTATAGTGTCTATGAATGATGTCTCCTTCTAAGCATTCTGGCTTTACACTCGTAGAGCTTTTAATTGTGATAGTGTTAATCGGTTTAACCAGCTCTGTAGTACTACCTAATATGTGGAAGCAGTTTGAGCAAGTAAAACGTTACTCCGAAAAGCAGCAGCTGACGTCTTTGCTGCATTATGCCAAACAATACGCGGTGTATTCAGGCAAGAGGCTGGAGATTAAAGTCGCTGAAAACTCAATCGAAGTGCGAGAAGTCAAAATCTCGGCTCAGCAAAACATACCTCAAAACACAGAGATGGCACCTAAGGCTTTCGATGAGTTTATAAATACACCAAAGCAAGACAGCGAAAATGAGCAAGATGTGGAAGGTGTCAAACCCTTAAAGCTTATCTCATTTGCTTATATCGGTTTTGAGAAAGAGGCAACTGTTGAAGTATCATCAAAAACTTACTTTCTTGATAAGAGTATCACCTTTGTCCATATGAATAGCCAGCAACGTGAAACCATTCAGTTTTAATAATCAAAAGGGCATGACCCTGATAGAGGTATTGATCGCATCAGTGATCTTGTTTATCTCTATTAGTGCTATTAGCTATGTATCCAAAGCGATGCTGCTTAATGAAATGCGTCTATCCAGAGCAACTGAACGTGCTTTTGTTTTTGAGTATATTCAAGATGAGGTAAGTTATCGCTTCGAATACGAGCGACAGCGCGAGGGGGAATATCAATTTGCGGGCTCTACCTATTTTTGGCAGGTAGAGGTGTTATCGGAAAAACCTGTGATGACAGAACTCGCTGCGGATGGAGAAAGCTCAGTTGCCAACGGCACGATGGTTCTATATGCAACTTCTGTCTTTTCTCAGTTGTCACCAAGCCCTAAGAAAATAGCAGAGTTTAAGAGTGTGTATTGGCGTGAACAATGATAAAGCAAAGGGTTTCACCCTAGTTGAAGTTTTGATCGCAATGACGATTTTTTCTATGGTCATAGCTCTAGCAGTAATGAGTTATCGCTTTTCATTGCAGCAGCTTACCAAAGAGCAGACGAATCATAATGTTGAACAACTCTCTAAAGTAAAACTCGTAAACCGTGCGATTCGCGCAGCGACTCCTTACGGTTACCGCAAGGAACTGAGAGAGAACGTGCCTTTTTTTGTAGGTACTCGTAACAGCTTTAGCTTTGTCAATCGTTCACCCATACTTATCTCTTCACCTGTAAGCATTGCGACTTTGTATCTAAGTGGGAAAGAAATACGCTACTGTGAGGCTCCTTTTGGCTCCGTTTCATTAGAGCACTATCGTTTTAACCGTGACGACTGTGAGCAACACCTGACCTTTATGAGCGTTAGCAAAGCTAACTTTGAATATTATGCTTGGAAAGATTGGCTGGAGCTGAGCAATTATTATTCCCCCTACTTTAATATTGCAACAAAACCTAAGCCGCGTTGGAGCGCAAACTTTGATGCATCAGAGCGTCGTATTATGCCAATTTTTGTCAGGCTAAATGTAAGCCAAGAAACCAAAGAGCAAGAGGAACAGCTTATATACAAGTTGATGCGTGTACCTCCTTCATTGTTTGGAGTTTCCAGTGAGTAACTATCCATCAAAAAATCAAGGCGCAGCACTGTTGCTGGTATTAATGATTGCCGCGGTGATGGCGAGTATCATGATCTATATGTCTGAAAAAGGCGCTAATTCAGCTCGAATGGCTAACCTGATCAAACAACATAGTCAAGCTAAGCTAAGAGTAGATAGCGCACAAGCAGAACTCATCAACGAACTGATGACCACATCACTTGGTATTCTTGGGCCAAATGGTAGTTACAATGGTATTAAGCCTGAAAACCCATCGGTAACAAATTTTGTCGGTGAGCCAACTCATCGAGATAGGCTAACCGTTACAGTCCAAGATGTTAGTGGTTTAGTGTCGATATCTCCAATGAACGAAAAAGCGTTTGAAAGACTACTCAGACACTATGGGGCATCATCGGACGATGTGATCCGGATTCAAGACCGAGTTGATGATTGGCAAGATGCAGACGGCTTACGCCGAATTGAGGGCGCCGAAAAAGGGGACTATCTGCAAACTTACCTTCCAGCCAATACTGATATACAGATGATCGAGGAACTCAGGTACATCCTTGAAAACGACAGCCTATATGAACAGATTCAGCCTTTCTTAATGGTTGGTAGCTACCCTGATATTGTTCGACAATTTACACCTAAATCTTTATACTCTGCCTTTGGTTTTGAGGGTAAGGTATCGGAACAAAGTAATGTTGAAGGCGTCGAAAGCCCGCTATCCAGTGGTAAACTTTTAATTCAAATTTCTCACAACGAAGCAGTAATGTACTCAAAGCGGTTCATCTTTGAAAGAGGGATTGGTTTTCGACCATATTTTATAAGTAATGAGCAAATAGTGGACTAGTTCATAATGTTGGCTAATCGAAATATAAACGACGCATCTGAGTACGTGGTGCATAAAAAGTTCTTTTTGAATCGTCACAAAGAGCTTGTGGAAGTACAAAATCATGCGCCAAAAATAAAGCTCGCTGAAGCGTGTGTTATTGATCGAGATTTATTCTGGGCGACCACAAGGCACTACCCAAAGTCATCTCTCAAAGAGGTCTTCAATATTGTTAAAGCACAAAGCAAAGAATTGCCACCTTTCGAGGGGATGTTTTTATGGCGCGCTAGGGATTTGGGGGCTGCACAATTCAGCATCGATTATTTCGTTATCCCAAAAGAGAACTTTGAACTGATCCCTGACTCATGTCAGTTTGTGTTACCCCTTTATAACGATACCGATGAGCAAACACAGTGGCCACTGACATTGTCTTATGCTAGTGATGACTCTCATGATCTCAAAAAGGCCCCGATTCCTTGGCTAGATTTGATTGGGCTAAGAATCACCAGAGAGAAAACTAAGTCACAGCAACGCTTGTCAACAACTCGATTGATGTATGGCTTGCTGGCAACAGGTGTATTTACCGTTGCTACTCTATCTGGTTATATTTATTGGACCCAAATGAATTTACAGTCGGCGAAGACGCAGAACCAAGTGCTGGTTAATGAGTCTTTGGAGATGCGCCAAAAGTATAATCGTGAGGTTACATCTGTTACTCAGTTGCAGACATTTTTGCAGCAGAACCCGAATGTTCTAGCTCGGCTCGCACGTCTTAATTTGAACTCGCAAGGTGTCATTTTTGACAGAGTGACAGTGAACCCTAAAGGAGTTGAACTTCGAGGCGTGACAGATCAATCAGCTACGGATTTGCTAAAACAAATTGTTGCGTCAGATGTAATAAAAGAAGCGAAATTCTCAGGTCCGGTAGTGAAACAGAAAACGGGCGGAGAAGGCTTTACAATTGAAGTGGAGTGGCTGTGAACTCAAGAGAAGAAATACTAAAAAAGTGGGGGGGCGCAGCGATTGCTCTGCTTGTGTCGCTGGAGTTTGTTGTGTTCCCTTGGCTGGATTGGGTTGAACACTCAAAAAACGAAATTCTCAACGCTCGTACATTTGCAGCAAAACAAAATAATGTCGCTAGCCAGTATGCAGATATAGAAAGCAAATTGGCTGAATTGAAAGAGCAAACTGCACTTTATGCTCAGTTACCAACACTGGAGAAAAATCAGGATCCAGCCTTGCTTTGGCTTGAAGTGGTTGATGCAGCTATTGCGAGAGTGGAAGCCACGGTTAAAAATAAAGCGCCACAACGTGCTGTTGTGATCAATGACGATTACTCTGCGTTTACGGGCAGAATAAGTGCTTCGGGTGAATATAATAAAATTCTTAATCTACTGGATGAGTTGGAGAATATTTCACAAGGGAATCGTGTAAGGCAAGTATCTCTTAATCAGCATCGTGCGAAGCGCGGAGAAGTGACTGCCAATATTGAATTTGTGAGGGTGTACAGAACAAAATGAAAAACCTTCTAATTTTATTTGGTGTGGTGATCGCCGCACTGTGCTGGATGGCACACGTAGTGATTTCATCCTACCCAGATGTTAATGACAAAGAAGTGGCACTGGCGGATATTTCTATTAAGCAGGATATGCCGCTTGATATAACCGCATTATCTAAGAATTTAGGTGTTGAGTTTATTGCTCTGGATGCAAAAGAAGTTGATTTTCCTCAATTCTTAGAAGCAAAGTTCTCATTAAATGCGATATACACGTCGGGTGATCTTGCGGTAGCAAGAGTGAAAGTGAGCCAAAGTAACAGCAATGAAATACTGAATCTTCGAGCGGGTGACACCTTGTATCAATACCAAGTAGTAAAGATTGACGTGAACAGCATAACACTGTCGACAAATGATAAAAATACAGAAGCTGTTCAGTTGAAAATGTTCAAGCCTCTAACAGTGTCAATCAAGACACCTGAGACTAATGGAGAAGTTTAGAATGATTTTAAAGCCTTCGAAGAAAGCTTGCTTGGCGCTTATGTCAATAATATTGGTTTCAGGCTGTGCCAGTAAAACAGGTCTACGAGATAAAGATTTACAGATAGAAAAATCATTGCTGAGTAAAAAGCAGTCTCAGGCGAGTACGCCTGTTGAAAAGCAAGAGCAGGTAAGTGCGGTCAGAGATTTTCGCGAGGTGCAAGTTGAAGATTGGGGGGGCATTACCCGTCTGAAGGAAGAGGCGAAAATAGCTCCTAAATTAGAAGGGCCTGCGATCACATTTTCTGCGGATGAAATGCCAGTAAAAGAGTTTGCCAATAAAGTATTTCAAGAGTTATTGGGTATCAATTACGTTATGTCTCCGCAGCTGTCTGCCTCAAAGGATACCATTACTTTAAACCTCTCTTCAGAGATTGCACGTCCCGAGTTCTATCGCGTAGCGATGAAAGCGTTGGAAGAAAGCGGTGTAACAAGTTACAGAAAAGACGAGATCCTCTACTTGTCGAAGTCATCTGGAGCAGCTCAAAAGAATTCAATCGCTGTAGGAATAGGTAATAAGGCAGAAGACGTGCCCGATGTCGCTGGTTCAATTACCCATATTGTGCCTTATATCTATAGTAGCAGCAGAAACGTCTCAAGTATTTTAAGCAAGCTTTCTACCGCGAAAGTAACAATTAACTCGATGCAAAAGCTAATTGTGCTTGAGGGTGAGAGAGCCGAAATCGCTCGTGCAATTAAAATTATCAATATGTTGGATGTACCAAGAGCATTTGGCAGAGAGATCCGTTTATTTGAATTTGCGCATATTTCGCCAGTAGAAGGCATAGAGCAAATCGACAAGTTATTACAAGAAGATGGTTTAGAAATCTCAAAGCAGGGTGATGTTTCTTTTGTTCCTTTGCCACGCATCAATTCGTTTGTAGCTTATGCAACTAACCAAGAAACTATTGAAAGAATAGGTTTTTGGGCAAGAAAAATCGATGTGCCTTTAGCGGGAGATGAAAGACAGTACTTTATCTACAAACCTAAATATGCAAAAGCAGATGATATGCGAGAAGCACTCTCAGTGTTGCTGCAAGGGCGCTCTCAAGGTGGTAGTAGTTCAGATGGTGCCGAGAAAAAGTCAACAAGTGCTAAAAGCTCAAATGTACAGTTTAGTTTAGACAAGCAACAAAATGCATTGATTTTCTATACAGATAAAGATGAATATCGCTTAATTGAGTCATTGTTGAAGAAAATGGATGTACTGCCAGGTCAGGTGATCTTAGATGTAACTATTTTAGAAATCACTCTGACGGATGAAATGTCTTCGGGCATCAAGTGGCTGTACAACCAAACAGGTGCAACGGGCAGTGATTCATTAACCCTAGATGCAGCTACAGGTGCGTTATTTGGCCAAGTTATTTCAGGTGATTGGAAAGCAGAATTTAACTGGAATGATGCAATTGGAGATGCGCGAGTATTATCACGACCGTATTTCATTGTTAGAGATGGGGAATCGGCGACGTTAAGCTCTGGCGATCAGATCCCTATCATCACACAGACGGTTGAGAACATTGGAAACAACAACTCGGTGTCAAACTCAATACAGTATCGTTCTACGGGTGTAAATGTATCGATCACACCGATTATCAACTCACAAGGTGTTGTAACACTCTCAGTGTCAATGTCAGTGAGTGATGGTAAACCAAATAAATTGGGCGTCTCGTCTCCAACCATTACCAACCGCTCAATTACGACTGAGGTGCTCTCTGGTGATGGGCAAACGGTTGCCTTGGGTGGCCTTATCCAAGAGAAGAAGAGTGACTTCGTCCAAGGGGTTCCTGGGTTAAGTGAACTGCCAGTATTGGGGAATTTATTTAAAGCCAAAGAAGACTCGATGCAAAGAACAGAGTTGATGATGCTAATCACAACAAAAGTGGTCAAAAATGAATCTGAGGTGGATGAATTTGGCGAAGCGATTTCTGAGTTATACAGCGCGCCTATCATAATTAAATAGTAACAGTAGTTGTACTAGCTCAGACTTGATCTGACAGTTACCCGTTTTTCAACCGGTACTGTCAGTTTAGATTTGAGCTAAACTCTTCTCAGTTTATTAACACCAAGCGATTTTGTCGTATTTTAATTACCACGCGATTTTGTCGTAATCGCTAATTTTGCTTATGGAAGCGAAGTAAAACCTTGTCAGTGCTGTATCGACCTCCACGAGTAAAGGTTTCACGGACATTGTTGTCGATAGTACCGACTTGAAGTGTACGGTAACGGACAATGACACACACGCAAACACCACGCAAGTAAAGGTCGGACGTGGCTACGCGTTTAGGCAGTACACGTTTCACCCTTCGTTTTAGATGGTAATACACTCGCTAATTTAGACCTATTGAGGTATTCAAGGTACGCCATCAATGCGACAACAAAGGCAGACCATATCGCTGAACGGTAGGCGTCCAAAGGGGTGCCTGTAAAGCCGTAAAGTATCGAAGATGCTATAGCAATATGACATGCAATACTTAGCTGTAAATGCTTAAAGCCTAAGGTCTCTACATTTCTTCTTGATGCAAAGCATATTCGTAGTGAATAAAAGTAGAAAGCTAAGAACAAAAGTGTAATGGCAATTAACCCAAATAGACCGTATCGGAATAAATAATCCAGAAATGTATTTTCTATAATTAGACCCTTTAAAGCATTAGGGGAGCCAGAGTACCAGTATGTTAGCCCTTCCTCTACAGCGACAATTATTTGGTTTTTCCTTGTCGATGTAGAACCATCCATTTCTCCGTTGCTTATCAGTTCTAGAAAGCGGCTGATGTATTCCAAGTTTAAATCTAACTTTATGAACGCAAGTACTGCTATAGATATAAAAAATAATTTAAGAGTTAGAAGTTTTTTAGCAATGCCCAAATTTAATATGACTGAAATTAAAGTGAAGTAAATAGCAATTAATGCCGTTGCTAAATAGCCCGTTTTAGATTGAGATAGAAAAATCGCTAAAAATATCAATACAATGAGTATTACTGAGGTCTTCTTTTGTTCCCCCATGAGAAATTCAAGAATATAGTATGCAAGGTAAAAACTTAATACGTAGCAGGTGATATAAACCCAGTCGAAACTGCCTGAAGCTCTGAACCCATATCCAGAATAAACTCTTTTAAAGCTGATGACTTTTAGAAAAGCTACATCGCCCAGTATAATTTGCAGTGCAATTAAGAGTAGTTGCAGAAGCAACATCACAAAAAGCACATTACTGATCTTTTTAAGATCCGTAATCTTGAAATGGGCTTGGAGTAGTGAGAAAAATGAGAACGTATAAAAGAATAGCAGCAGTGGCTTTATGAGTACTGCAAAATGAAACTCAGAGAACTTCTCCCAATTAGATGGAAATGTTATAAGCATAGCTAGCAGGGGCAAGAGGTAAACATAAGAGATTGCAGGCACTAGCGGACGGGTTCTAGTGACGAGTATTCCTATAGCCAACACTGCAAACATAACGATGAAATAAAACTTTTGCATTACAGATGGAGTTATTGACGGAATGAAATACGTCGGCCAGTAGAATAGTAAAAATATACAAGCATAAGTAACAAACTGAGAAAAGCTAGTGCGCTGCATTGGCTTATCTCTTTGTGATCATGTTGTAAAGGTAGCAAACTACAAATTTAGGATATTGGCGAATTACTCTATCTCGTACATGCTTATGCATTACGACTCTTTGTAGCCAACGCAATCCCAACTTTTTAATCATAGGATGATAGTAATCAGCTTTAATAGATGTCTGAGTTAAAAAGCCACCACAAGTAATAAACAGCATTGGCCGTGCAAGTGCTTTTTTGCCGTTTGCGCAAAAAGCTTCTTGATAAGGTGTTCCCATGCCAACCAAAACAACGTCAATATCGTGCGCTTCAAGCTCATTATATACAGCGCTAGCGTCTTTAATATAACCATTGCGATGGTAGCAAATATTGATATTTGGATATTGCTGCCTTAATACCTCAACCGCTTTGCTGTTCTCAGACTCTGTAGCCCCAATCACAGCGAGATTCAGTTTGCTCTCACTTACATACTGTAGAAATGATCCGGCTATTGAACTGTAGTCGAAGCTGGCACGTGTTATTTTTGGCAAAAATAGGTTATGCAGCTTGCATAGCAATGCGCCATCAGAGAAAAAGTAATCAATGCCATCGACAAGATCGTCGCGTTGCTGAAGTTCGTAATAAGAAAATGGGTTTACAAATGAAATTGCAACTGGTTTAGCGAAATTCAAAGCTTGCGTTCGGATATTTTCAAATTGCTCACCCGAGTGGATTTTCTTATTGAGTGATTTTTTCATAGTGACTTAAATAGCCTGCTGTTTGTCTGTAGTAAACTCATTAATGAAATGGCCATTGGCATTTTCTATTGCAACGTTTCTAGTGTGGCATGTGCCTTGGCTGATGAATTATGAAACACCCTGTTCTTACTGCTTTGTAGCAACTCATGGTATTCAACTGTGCCATCAGAAGAACCATCGTTGATAATTATGAGCTCCCAATTATCATAGCACTGAGGCCCTACACTCCTAACCGCACGTTTCGGGCTTTTTAAGCGATTGTGTGTGGGCATAAAGACAGTCACTAGTGACGGTTGCTTCATTTATTTCTCGCGATGTAAAACTGAACTAGATAAATCATTGAAACCAACAGACCACCAAGAAAGGTACAGATAATCACGATAAAAGCTCTTTTAGGGCCACTCTTTTCATCAGGAAAACTTGGCGGATCGATAGTTGTTAGAATGTATTCATCCTCGATTTCGGTCAGCATCTTTTGCTTCGTTTGTTCCTCTATCAAGCGATAAAAAACAACCTGCATATCAGAAACGTTAGTTTGTTCTAACTTATTATTTAAGTATTCGATACTTTTCTTTGCCTGATCAATATCGTAACGCTGCATAGTGGCGTTTAGCTCAACCACTAGCTGCTTGAGTATATCCTGAGCAATATAAGGGGAATGATGTTCATACGATATGCTATATAGGCCGCTTTTTTCTTTATCAATTGTAAGCGAGTCTGTCAGCTTGATATATGCTTCCCAAAGTTGTTTGCTTTCTTCTAAGTTTATGAACTTATTGCTTTTATTGTCATATATTTCATTGTCTAGATGTAGCGTGTTTGTTTCTGGATCCCAAGAATCGGATGCCAATAAAGGCACTCGTAAATCATTATCATCGATAAACTTGTATAGAAAGCTTTTACTTACCAGCTTGGCCAGTGCTACTTCCGTTTTAAATCCGTTGTCATTTGTAGCTGAGATCCCAGCAAGCGCAGCAAGACCACCAAGTTGCCCTCCTATGTCGCCGGAGTTACTTTTAAGGCTTTGAGTAGATGCGAGGATTGCTGTTGAACGATAAGTACTCGGTAAGCTTAACGCAAGTACAACACCCATAATAGCGCAGGCAAAGCTGATGCCTAATATTACTAATTTTGCTGACCACATGAACCGAACTAACTCGCCAAATTCTGGCGGCTCTTTACGCATGCTTAAAGTTGAGTTAGTCATTTAGGTAGACATCCCATAAATACAAAAGAAGCAGGATTATACAGAATTAAAAAAGATCAATAAACCTGATAATTGAAAGCAAAACGATATGAAATGTTAACATAAGGTGATGGTATGTTTTTGCTTGTATATAAATAACAACGACAGTTTGTTTCTGTCGTATAGAGCTGGTTGGATTCTGAACGACTACAGCAATAACATGTTGCTCATTCTCGATGCTTTTTCAATAGTTATTTTTGGCTTAACAAATAATAACAACTAAACTGTTTTTTTTTACCTCATTTCCCAGTAAAACATGTGGTGGATTGAGGTTTTCATAGTGCACTCATAACTCTCATCAGATATAATGCAGAACTTTGAGTGAGACTTCGAGCATTGCTTTTGTATGTATATGCCTCGAGTGTAGTGGTTTTATTCGGTGGTTTAAATATTTTAACTTTAAGTGGAAGAATACATATGAAGTTGGGGAGTCTTTAATGGAGCTCATGTTAGCCTTGTTTTTCTCGTTTGCTATGACTTTAGCAACGATTGGCTTAGTGCGACCAGTGGCTATTCGATTCAACTTAGTCGATAAACCAAACGAAAGAAAAAAGCATGAAGGGAACATTCCTCTGATTGGTGGTATTGCTGTGTTCAGTAGTGTGCTGATCACTGCAAGTCTATTCTTCCCATTTAGTACAGAACTTGCTAGCTACTTATTTGCTTCTGGCCTGATGGTGATATTAGGCGTTATGGATGATAAACACGACTTAAGTGTTAGATTCAGAGTGTTTTTCCAGGTAGTAGTGGCATCGCTAATGATTTTCTCAGTGGATAGTTATATTCAAGACTTAGGTAACATCCTCTTTTTTGGCGACATCAATCTAGCTTGGTTTGGTGTGATATTCACCTATGTTGCAGTCATTGGTATGATCAATGCGTTTAATATGGTTGATGGCATTGATGGTTTGTTGGGTTCTATGGCAATCATCACGCTCACAGCTATTTCTATTCTCCTGTTCAATAGCGGTCAAACGAGCTTGATCTCAATCTTATTGGTTGTCTCGCTTGTTCCTTATCTGATTTTTAACTTAGGTGTATTTGGCACACAATTTAAAAAGATATTTATGGGTGATGCCGGTAGTATGTTTATTGGTTTCACTGTTGTATGGCTACTTGTTACTAATACGCAAGGTGAAGTGAGTGCGTTCCGCCCCGTGACTGCTTTATGGGTAGTTGCTGTACCGTTGATGGATATGGCTGCAATTATTATTCGCCGCGTAAGAAAGGGTAAATCACCATTTAGTCCAGATAGAGACCATTTGCATCACATTTTTCTAAGAGCTGGCTTTACATCCAGACAAGCACTGTTTGTGATCTCTCTTATTGGTATTCTGTTTGCGGTTGTAGGCATTTTAGGTGAGCTTCTCGCTGTATCTGAATCGATCATGTTTTTCACCTTTTTAGGTATATTTTTCCTCTATAATTACGCCATTTTACACGTTTGGCGATTATTGAAGTGGTATAGAAAGCGTAAAGCTTGAAGATTCTACAACGCATGCAAAATGGAACACCTTTAAACATTACGGTTGTTGGCACCGGTTATGTTGGTTTATCTAATGCAATCTTATTCGCCCAGAATAACAAAGTCATTGCGTTAGATATCGTAAAAGAAAAGGTCGATATGCTAAACAACGGCCTTTCTCCGATAGAAGATAAAGATGTTTCAGACTTCCTAGCACGAAGAGATCTTCATTTAACAGCGACAACGGATAAAAAGCTGGCATATGAAAGCGCTGAAATTATCGTTATCGCAACGCCTACTGACTATGACCCAGAGACTAACTACTTTGATACATCGTCTGTTGAGGCAGTAATTAAAGATGTGATGGAATTTGCACCTTCTGCGTCTGTGTTCATTAAATCAACTGTTCCTGTAGGTTATACAAAGAGTATCAGAGAAAAATTTGGTATAGAGAACCTGACTTTTTCTCCCGAGTTTTTACGAGAAGGAAAGGCGCTTTATGACAATTTATATCCTTCTAGGGTGATTGTTGGTGGAGAGTGTGAGCGAGCTAAGCAGTTTGCTGGGTTGTTGGTGCAAGGCGCTAAAAAAGAAGATATTCCAGTTTTATTTACGGATTCAACGGAAGCTGAAGCGATCAAACTGTTCTCGAATACCTATTTGGCCATGCGTGTTGCTTACTTCAATGAGTTAGACAGCTATGCAGAGGCACATGGTTTATCCAGCCGCCAAATTATTGAAGGTGTAGGCTTAGACCCTCGCATAGGTAACCATTACAATAACCCTTCATTCGGCTATGGTGGTTACTGTTTGCCTAAAGATACTAAGCAGCTTTTGGCTAATTATAAAAATGTGCCAAATAACATGATTGCGGCCATTGTCGAGGCAAACACTACACGTAAAGATTTCATTGCAAACTCAATTCTTGCTAAAACCCCTGAAGTGGTTGGAATATATAGGCTAGTCATGAAGTCAGGCTCGGATAACTTTAGGGCTTCTGCGATACAAGGGGTAATGAAACGAATTAAAGCTAAGGGCGTTGCTGTTATTGTGTATGAACCTAGCTTTGCTGGAGAGCACTTCTATCATTCAGAAGTAGTTAAATCATTAGCTGTGCTTAAAGAGCGCAGTGATATTATTATTTCAAATAGAATGGTGGATGAGCTGATGGACGTGCAAGATAAAGTCTACACCAGAGATATCTTTAGGTGTGATTAACAATAGAAGCAGTTGTATTTTAGTACTGTCTTTACTTGGTTTGTTGCTTTAAGTGAGATAAACGGGTCGCTCACCACTGGATATGGCTGGCCCAAACTCTGGTAAAGTAAAGTGTCAATTGGCCGTTAAGCCTATGGACACTAAATATGATTCACGTATAATTGGCACCATTAATTGGAACCGTATACTTAACAATGGATTGTTGCATGGAACGCTGGTATTTACTCTATTGCAAGCCTAAACAAGAAGCTAGGGCTCAGGCAAATCTGTCCAATCAAGGGATAGAGTGTTGTTACCCCAAATACACAAAGCGGAAAACTGCTAATTCTCCATTAATTGAGCAGCCGTTGTTTCCTCGTTATCTTTTTGTAAAGCTTGATCCATATTCTGTTCATTTTTCTGCGGTAAAATACACGCGCGGTATTTCAGACTTCGTCCGTTATGGAACTAAACTTCAAGTCGTTCCAGATGGGCTTGTTGAGCAATTTAAGCAGCATAATACCCCTGAACTCGACTGTGAAATAACACAAGGTGATACAGTTCAAATATCAGAAGGTTGCTACAAAGATTTGCTTGCCATTTACCATCAGCCTGAAGGTGATATTCGCAGTGTGTTATTGATTAAACTACTCAACCAGCACGCCCCAGTTGTTGTGGATAATAGCTCTTTCAAGAAGATATAATCTGTATATCGGGTTGCAAACTGCTGAGTAAGTTCATGAATATTTTCAAACATAATGGTAGCTAGGGTCAGCTTTATATTCGGTGGCCCAGGTTTTCTATAGGTTTTTTGGTTAGTAAGTAATCACTAGGTTGCTGGTGTTTTTTACACCTGTTTTGTATTTTTGTGTGTATAAAAAAGCGGTAATCAATATAGATATTAGAAAAATAGATGTTGCATCGGTTGCAACATAGGTTGAGAAGTAAGATCAACCATTTATCAGCAATTAGGAGCTGTGACCTAAGGGCGGAAGCGTGCCTGAAAGCAGTATAACTGAATCAGAGCCATAAATTAATCTACTGTCGTTAGGCTGAATTTTTTAAATTTTAAATATAGTACGTTGAAAACGGTCTACGTAAGCGTCTTTTTAGTTGTACTTGAACTCATGAATACCAGCTCTTAGAGAGTAGGCTAAATAGTGTGCTTACTTGCGATTAACATTGGTGCATGGTTTAATTAGCCATCATAAAAAGGCGTTGCCGATATTTTTTAATCAGTAACAACAATCAATATTATATTTTTTGGGAAGATACAATGGCGCAAAGCTGTAAAACGATTATTGCTTCTACATTACTGCTGGCAATGAGTGGATGCACATTAGTACCTGGCGGTCATTTTGAAGGAATTGGGTCTGGCGAACAAACTGCGAATCTTGAGCGCGACTTAGAAAAGGTAAATATTCACATAATTGATTCTCAGCTAGTTCAAGAGCATAAGATAAAAAAAGCCAATCAAATTGATCGTTCATCACTTTCAGGTATCGACGTTTCAAATTATGAGTATCGTTTGGGTGTTGGTGACGTTATTACCATTGGTGTGTGGGATCACCCTGAACTAACTATTCCTGCTGCAGTACAAAGAACCGCAGAATTCGACGGTTTTAGAGTGCAAGCAGATGGTACGATTAACTTTGCTTATGCGCCAAAAGTCCCAGCTGCTGGCCGTACCGTGAATGAGCTTCGTAGTGATCTAGCTAAAAGGTTGAGTCGTGTTATTGAAGAGCCACAGATAGATGTGAAAGTTGTAGGGTTCAAGAGTCAAAAAGCCTACGTAACGGGTGAAGTAACTAAGCCTGGCGTCTATCCAATCACAGAAACACCTGTGACGCTAATTGATGCAATTAACCAAGCGGGCGGCTTAACAGAAAGCGCTGATTGGGAAACGGTAACATTTACGCGAGGCAACAAAACAGAAGTCATTCAGCTTGATGGCTTTTACTCTGAAGGTGATATCTCTCAAAACCGTTTACTACAACACGGTGACATCGTACATATCAGCCGTAATGATAAGCGTAATGTCTATGTTTTAGGCGATGTTATTAGGGCTGGTAAAGTTGACGTTAATCGTTATGGCTTGAGTCTGGCTGAAGCATTAACTGATGTAGGTGGTTTTAATGAGCGTACAGCGGATGCAAATGGTGTGTTTGTACTACGTAAGCGTGATTTACAAAAAGATGGTGTACTTGCTGACGTTTATCAGTTACATGCTAATAATGTTGCATCATTAGTGTTGGCAGAGCAGTTTGAACTTGAGCCTCAAGATATTGTTTATGTGACCAGTGCACCGCTTGCCCGTTGGAATAAAGTTATCAGTTTATTATTGCCTTCATTGTCTACAGTGGATGCAATTCAAGATATAGAAAATCAGTAATTGTGAGTACTCATGTTTGATAGCGTTTTAATGGTCTGCGCTGGCAATATTTGTCGCAGTCCTACAGCAGAATATCTGCTGAAAAGTAAATTGGCAGGTAAAAATATAAAAGTATCATCGGCCGGTTTAACTGCTTTAGAGGGAAAATCAGCCGACGCGATTGCGCAAGAGCTGGCTAAAGAACAAGGAATCGACATGAGCGAACATCAAGGTCGTCAGCTAGGCGCGACCTTGGTGTCACAAAACAGTCTTATTTTAGTAATGGAACACAGACATTTAGAAGATCTGTGTAACCGTTACCCTCAAGCTCGTGGCAAAACGTTTTTGCTAGGTAAATGGATAGGGGACAAAGAAATTCCCGATCCATATCGCCAATCAAGAGAGGCTTTTGAACACGTTTACGAGCTTATTGAAAGCGCCTGTGGCGCTTGGCAAAAGTATTTATAAGGAAAAGTGGGTATATGAATGCTCAGCCAAATTTAATTTCTCCGCAAAAGTCACAACGAGAAGAGAGTCAAGAAATTGACTTGATGGCTCTTTTGGGAGCATTACTCGATGCAAAGTGGTTTATTGCAGGAGTAACAGCTTTGTTTATGCTTCTTGGTGTTGCATATGCCATTTTTAGTACACCAATCTATCAAGCTACTGCGATGGTGCAAGTCGAAGAGAAAGGTGGTTCAGTCCCTGGCTTCGACGATATGTCAGGTATGTTTGAAAGTACCTCTGCAGCGGTAACTGAAATTGAACTGCTTAAGTCAAGAAGCGTAATAGGTGAAGCTGTTGACACATTGAATCTTGATACTGTAGTAGAGCCAAAATTATTTCCTCTCTTCGGGGGGAGAAGCTATCGCAAATTTGTAGCACAAGCAGAAGGAGAAGTCGCAGAGGCAAGCTTTGGCGCTGATTCATATGCTTGGGGTGGCGAGAAAGTTGAGATCCACCGCTTCAAAGTACCAAAAAGTGCAATTGGTAACGAGTTTGTTCTACAAGCAAGAGAAGATGATTCATTTGCCTTACTGACCAGTAGTGGTGATGAAATTCTTGCTGGTAATGTTGGAGAGGAAGTAAAACAGGGCGATTTTGAACTTACGATTAAAAAACTGATAGCGCGCCCTAATACTGAATTTTCGATTATTAAGCGTAATCGTCTACAAACAATTTTGGACTTGCAAAGCGCAATATCGGCTTCTGAGAAAGGCAAAGACTCCGGCATCATCAATTTATCACTTCAGGATAAATCCCCTGACTACGCAGAAAAAGTTCTTGATAAAGTTGCTGGTATTTATGTCCGGAGAAATGTTGAACGTAACAGTGCTGAAGCTCAGCAGTCCTTGGAGTTTTTAGAAGTTCAGCTACCAGAAGTTAAACGAAATCTAGAGCGCGCAGAAAAAGCTTTTAATGATTATCAGATCCGTCAGGAGTCGATCGACATTAGCTTAGAAACACAGGGCGTTTTAGAGCAAATAGTTGCGTTAGAAACTAAGCTGCAAGAGCTTGAATTAAAGCGCTTGGAGCTTGGACGGAAATTTAAACGTGAACACCCATCATATCGTGGTGTAGTTGAGCAAGTTGATACTGTTAAGCGTCAACGGAACGAATTAGCTGGTGAGGTTCAGGGATTACCAGAAACTCAACGAGAGCTATTACGTTTAAAGCGTGATGTAGAAGTCAATAATGAGATTTACACGTTACTCCTTGCTAAAACCCAAGAGTTAGACATTGTTCGAGCAGGTACTGTTGGTAATGTTCGAATAGTAGATTACGCAGAAGTAAATACGACTCAGCCAGTAAAGCCTAAGAAGGCACTAATTGTTGTGATGGCCACTATGCTTGGTGGCATGTTAGCAATTGCAGTTGTGCTTGTTCAAAAAGCGCTTCATCGAGGCATTGAAGATCCAGGTGAAATTGAATCTTTAGGTTTACCTGTCTATGCAAGCGTGCCATTTTCAGAATATCAATTGAAGCTCACTGGTTTTGCCAAAGCTAGAAAAGGCAAAATAGGGAAGGCTAAATCAATATTAGCCATGGATAACCCCGCAGATCTTTCTATTGAGGCATTAAGAAGTCTTCGAACCAGTTTACATTTTGCGATGTTAGAAGCTAAAAACAATGTTATTGCTATCTCTGGTCCAAGCCCTGGTGTTGGGAAATCTTTTATAACGGTCAACCTTGCGACTGTTTTGGCTCAAAGCGACAAACGCATCCTTGTCATAGATGCTGATATGCGAAAAGGCTATTTGCAAACTCAATTTGGCATGAAATGGGATGATGGTTTAAGTGATTATTTATCTGGGCGGCTAAACCTTGCGCAAGTCATTAAGCCAAGTCAAGTCGATGGCCTTCATGTGATAACTCGAGGTCAAATCCCTCCAAATCCGTCAGAGTTATTAATGCATGAAAACTTCAGTAAGCTGATTGCTGAAGTGAGTAAAATGTATGATCTAGTTATAGTTGATACCCCCCCGATACTAGCAGTTACCGATCCTGCGATTGTAGGTGCGCACGCAGGTACAACGCTGTTGGTTACGCGTTTTGGTCAAAATCATATAAAAGAGTTAGAGATAACCAGAAATCGATTTGAGCAAAATGGTATTGATGTGAAGGGTGTTGTATTTAACGGGGTTGTGCGCAAATCGTCGAATGCCTATGGTTACTATGGGTACTACAACTACGAGTACAAATCAGACAAAGCATAGTGGATTGTGTAGCGCGGCTTTATGTCGCGACACAAAATACAAACGCGCTCGTTGCCACACACTAATACAGAAAATTTACAAGTCGTGTAGCAGCGAGTTTTCCTTGCGATTTAATGATTTTGAAAGAGATGTGCTCATCAGGTACATCCTGTACTGAAAACTAAAGTTAAACTACAAGAACAGTCGCACATATTTCTTAAATTTCTTCTAGAGAAATCAAAATTAAACATTCACCACGCGAGATGTATATGGACTTAAATAAAGTAAAAATTGGCGTAATAGGGTTAGGTTACGTTGGCCTTCCTCTAGCGGTAGAGTTTGGGAAAAAATATGCAACACTTGGTTTTGACATTAATCAAAAACGTGTAAAGGAGCTACTGGAGGGGCATGACTCAACTCTAGAGGTGAGTGATGATGAATTAAAAGAAGCACCACATTTGCAATACTCGTATAATGTTGATGACCTTAAAATGTGCAACTTATACATTGTCACTGTGCCTACCCCTATAGATAAATACAAACAACCTGACTTAACGCCATTAATTAAAGCAAGTGAAATGCTAGGAAAGGTCGTTGATAAGGGAGATATTATCGTTTATGAGTCGACCGTATATCCAGGTGCAACAGAAGAAGCATGCTTACCAGTCGTAGAGAAAGTTTCGGGTCTTAAATTTAATCAAGACTTTTTTGCGGGGTATTCACCTGAGCGAATTAATCCGGGTGATAAAGAGCACAGAGTAATTAATATTTTAAAAGTAACCAGTGGTTCAACCCCAGAAGTCGCTGAGTTTATTGATCAATTATATAAATCAATTATTACCGCAGGCACACATAAAGCTAGTTCAATTAAAGTTGCAGAGGCTGCTAAGGTAATCGAGAACACTCAACGTGATGTAAATATTGCTTTAATCAACGAGCTCTCCATTATTTTTAATAAACTTAATATCGATACACTTGAAGTGCTTGAAGCTGCAGGCACCAAATGGAATTTCTTACCATTCCGCCCTGGTTTAGTTGGTGGGCATTGTATTGGTGTAGACCCGTATTATTTAACCCACAAAGCACAAAGTGTTGGCTATCATCCAGAGATGATTTTAGCGGGCCGCCGCTTAAATGATGGCATGGGTAAACATGTTGTATCTGAGCTTGTCAAAAAAATGCTTATAAGACGTATTCAGGTAGAAGGGGCAAATGTTTTGGTGATGGGACTAACCTTTAAGGAAAACTGCCCAGATCTTAGAAATACCAAAGTGGTGGATATTGTTGCAGAACTTGGCGAATACAATATCAACGTAGATATTATGGACCCTTGGTGTTCAAATGAAGCTGCGCAACATGAGTATGGCCTCTCACTGACAGAAGAGCACAAGCAAGGCTATTACGATGCGATTATCCTTGCAGTAGGTCACAGTGAGTTTAAAGAGCTCGGTGCTAAGGAAATTAAAAAGCTAGGCAAAAAAGAGCATGTTTTGTACGACTTAAAGTATGTGTTACCAAAACATGCGGTGGATATGCGCCTATAACAGACTACACATAGTCAAACTAGAAAGAATCATTTATTGATCCTGTCCAAATATTAGAACTAAAAAATCCAAAGAGTTTCTCATGTCACGTTACGAAGAAATTAAAGCTGAGCTACAAAACAATCCAAAAGTCTGGCTAGTCACTGGTGTGGCTGGTTTTATAGGCTCCAACCTACTTGAAACATTATTAAAGTTAGATCAAAAAGTAATAGGCCTAGATAACTTTGCGACAGGCCATCAATATAATTTAGATGAAGTACAAAGCTTAGTGTCTAAAGAGCAGTGGCAGCGATTTTCTTTTATTGAAGGTGACATTAGAGATTATGAGGCCTGTAAAAGAGCAGTAAGTAATGTTGATTACGTTTTACATCAAGCTGCACTTGGTTCAGTACCAAGGTCGATTGCAGACCCAATTACAAGTAACGCTGCTAATATAACTGGTTTTTTAAATATTCTCCAAGCTGCAAAAGAGGCCAAAGTAGAAAGCTTTACCTATGCAGCAAGTAGCTCGACTTACGGTGACCACCCAGCTTTACCTAAAGTTGAGGAGAACATAGGTAACCCTCTCTCTCCGTATGCGGTAACTAAATACGTAAATGAGCTCTATGCTGGAGTCTATGCTAAAACCTATGGTTTTAAATCAATTGGTCTGCGTTATTTTAATGTCTTTGGTAAGCGACAAGATCCAAATGGTGCATATGCTGCAGTAATTCCAAAGTGGACAGCAGCAATGATACAAGGTGATGATGTGTATATTAATGGCGATGGTGAAACCAGCCGTGATTTTTGCTTCATTGAAAATACAGTTCAAATGAACATATTGGCAGCAACGGCCCCAGATGAAGCGAAAGATGAAGTATATAATGTGGCTGTGGGTGATAGAACAACACTAAATGAATTATATAATGCCATAAGTTTTGCCCTTGGAGAGTGTGCTACTGAAGTAACTAAGACGCCAATCTATCGTAGCTTTAGGGCAGGTGATGTAAGGCATTCACAAGCTGATATAAGTAAAGGTTTTGATTTATTAGGGTATAAACCAGAATATCGTATCCTTGAGGGGATTAGTAAAGCTATGCCTTGGTATAAAAAGTTCTTAGGTTAAAACTGAAATGAAAATACTTGTTACAGGCGGAGCCGGATTCATTGGATCGGCAGTGATCCGCTATCTAATAAATGAAACTAATCACGAAGTTATTAACTTAGACAAACTAACGTATGCGGGTAACCTTGAGTCTCTGGAAAAAGTGGCGTCAAATGAACGCTATAATTTTGAACACGTAGATGTATGTGACGGGATTGAAGTAAAACGAGTTCTAGAGCATTATCGACCAAATATTATTATGCACTTGGCTGCTGAAAGTCATGTTGACCGTTCTATAGATGGGCCTGGCGAGTTTATGCATACTAATATTATTGGTACATATACTCTTCTTGAACAAGCGCGCCTGTATTACGCTAATCTTTCTCCTGAAGAGCAGCCACTTTTTAGATTTCATCATATATCAACTGATGAAGTTTATGGGGATCTTCCTCATCCTGATGATTATAAAGGGGAGCTACCTTGCTTTACTGAGCTAACCTCGTATAGCCCTAGCAGCCCATATTCTGCAAGCAAAGCAAGCTCAGATCATCTAGTACGTGCTTGGGCGCGTACCTATAGTTTACCTGTTGTTATAACTAACTGCTCGAATAACTATGGTCCATATCATTTCCCTGAAAAGTTAATACCTTTAATTATCCTAAATGCCATAGCAGATAAACCATTGCCAGTATACGGAAAGGGAAACCAAATTCGTGATTGGTTATATGTTGAGGACCATGCTGAGGCTTTAGTATTGGTTGCAACTGAAGGTAAGCTTGGTGAGACTTATAATATTGGCGGACACAATGAAAGGCGCAATATCGAAGTAGTAAACACAATATGCAAGATATTGGATGAAGTAAGGCCAAAATCTAGCAGCTACAGTGAGCTAATTACTTTTGTTAAAGATAGGCCAGGGCATGATATGCGTTATGCTATTGATGCTAGCAAAATCAAAAATACCTTAGGTTGGGTACCTAAGGAAACATTTGAAACAGGCTTACGGAAAACCGTCTTATGGTATTTAGAGAACGAGGCTTGGTGGAAAAATGTACTTTCTGGTGAATATGTATTGGAAAGGTTAGGAGTTGGAAAGTAAGGAACAGTTGATGAAAGGCATTGTACTTGCGGGTGGTTCTGGCACTCGTTTATACCCGATAACAAAAGGCGTATCAAAGCAGCTACTACCTGTTTATGATAAACCTATGATTTATTATCCCTTGTCAGTACTTATGTTGGCAGGTATTCGAGATATCCTGATTATTAGTACACCGGAGGATCAGGCCTCTTTCAAGAGGTTGCTTGGTGATGGTGACGATTTTGGTATTGATATACAGTATGCTGAGCAGCCAAGTCCAGATGGATTGGCGCAAGCATTCATTATCGGTAAAGAGTTTATTGGAGATGATGATGTCTGCCTCGTACTTGGCGATAACATATTTTATGGTCAAGGCTTCACTCCCAAGCTGAGAAATGCTGTAGCAAAAGCAAGACAAGGTGAAGGAACTGTATTCGGCTATAAAGTGAAAGACCCAGAGCGTTTTGGGGTGGTAGAACTTAATGAAGATTATAAAGCGCTTTCCATAGAGGAAAAGCCCAATAAGCCGAGAAGTAACTATGCCGTAACTGGCCTGTACTTTTATGATAACTCGGTCGTTGATATCGCTAAAACAGTCACTCCTTCTGCGCGTGGAGAGTTAGAGATCACAAGTATCAATAATGCATACCTTGAAGCACGCAAGCTGAATGTTGAAATATTGGGGCGGGGCTTTGCATGGCTAGATACTGGTACTCAAGAGAGTTTGCTTGAAGCTGCACAGTTTGTTGAAACATTGGAAAAACGACAGGGTTATAAAGTCGCGTGCCTTGAAGAGATTGCTTTCAATAATGATTGGCTCACAGCGTCCCAACTTACTCAGTTGGCCCAACCGTTACTGAAAAATAGTTATGGTCAGTACTTACTCGAACTTGCTAAGGCTGAAAAATGAGCATAGTAAACCTATTAGATTTACAAGTATTTGATGATGATAGAGGGTCACTTGTTGCTTTGGAAAGCCTCAAGAATATCCCTTTTGATATTAAGCGCGTGTACTATATTTTTGATACCCTAGCAGGGGGCTCTAGAGGATATCATGCGCATAAAGACCTTCAGCAGATCGCTGTGTGCTTATCAGGCAGTTGTCGATTTATTTTAGATGATGGCAAAACAAAGGAAAGTGTTGTGCTTGATTCTCCTCGTCAGGGGTTACATATAGGCTCAATGGTATGGCGAGAAATGCACGATTTTTCAAATGATTGCGTGTTATTAGTGCTCGCTAGCGAACATTATAGCGAAGATGATTACATTCGAAACTATTCGGACTTCATTGGTGCTGTGTCTAGCGAAAGGTAACGAACATAATGAATTATTCTCTAAGGAAATGCTCTTGAAAGTCCCTTTTCTTGATTTAAAAAGAATCAATGCTGTTTATCGAGATCAATTAGTCGAAGCTGCTACACGAGTTATTGACTCCGGTTGGTACATCCAAGGTGAGGAGTTAAGTAGGTTTGAGCAAGAATTCGCAGCTTATTGTGATTCAAAATATTGTGTGGGAGTTGGTAATGGGCTCGATGCTTTAACGATTGTCTTAAAGGGCTATGTTGAACTAGGTATTATGTCTGAAGGTGATGAAGTTATAGTGCCTGCAAACACCTTTATAGCAACCGCATTGGCTGTTAGCCAAGCTGGCCTGAAACCCATGTTAGTTGATTGCAGTGAGCAACACTTTAACCTTGACTACGAAGCCGTCGAAAGAGCAATAACTGAAAAAACGAAAGCAATTATTTTAGTTCACTTATATGGTCAAGTGAGTGATGTTGATGCTTTTACTCGAATAGCAAAAAAGCATAGCTTAAAGCTAATTGAGGATGCTGCTCAGGCCCATGGAGCTACTTTTAATGGTATGAAGTCTGGCTCTATCGGAGATGCGGCGGCTTTTAGCTTTTATCCAGGAAAGAACTTAGGTGCTTTAGGAGATGCGGGGGCCGTTATCACTAGCGATGATGCTCTTCATACTATTTGTCGAAAGCTTTCAAATTATGGCTCTGAAGTGAAGTACCAGCATGACGTAAAGGGAACTAATAGCCGGCTAGACGAGATTCAAGCTGCCTTTTTGTCTGTTAAGCTAGAACATTTAGAAGTTGAGATTGAAAAGCGCAGAAAAATTGCTGCTCGTTATAGAGCTGAAATTAGTAACTCAAATATTACCCTACCACTATGTAACAATGAGGCTGCCCACGTTTGGCACCTGTTTGTATGTAGGTCTAGAAGCAGAGACGCTGTTATAAAGCACCTTAGGGAAAAAGGAATACAATGCCAAGTACACTACCCATTACCAATCCATGAGCAAGAAGCTTATAGAACTAATATGAATGAGATTTGCCTTGATGATGTAGCAGTGACTACAAGACTATCAAATGAAATATTTAGTCTGCCCATCGGGCCGATGATGACACAAGAAGAAGTTAGTCATGTTATTAATGCGTGTAATGAGGTTGAACTGATTTAATATGGTTAAACCTCGTATAATACTACACATAGGTCTGCCCAAAACTGCAACTTCAACTTTACAGCAATATATTTTTCCTAAACTTGATTTAGTGTATTTAGGTGTAAAGCAGCCTAGAGAGCAGTACCAAGAGCCACTTTACAATGAAGTAATGGACTATATCTGTTCAAAAGAGCCTGAAGGCAAACAGTTAGAAGTAGTTAAAAGTCAAGTAAAAGACTTTCTTGAGAAAAGCAGTAAAACACTACTTCTTTCTGAGGAAATGTTAGTTGTTGACGAAGGTAATATTAACTGGCAAACCAAGCTTAATCGGCTAGCTTCTATCTTTCATGATTTTGATGTTGAGTTATTAGTTACTGTAAGGGAGCCAATTAAAGCGGCTTTTTCCTTCTATGTTGAGCTATTTAACAATGTTAAATATGAATTCCCAGATTTCAGTACATTTTTATTGAACTCTAATAAAGCGAAAATATATAACTATAAGTATCTTGATGAAGTTATTATGAATAACTTTCCTAAGTCGAGAGTGAAGTACATTCCCTTCGAGTTGATTAAAAGTGAATCTATTTATCTTAAAGAAGTTTTTGACTTTTTAGATGTAGAGTCGAAAGAAAGCTTTAGTCTAGTTGACTCAAATTACAAAAAAAAGACAGAGAAAGGGGTTCAATCGTCCCCGAAGACACTCGGTAATATTTTCTATAATTTTACCCAAACTTCCTTATATAGGCACCTTTCAAAGCTTAGCTTTTTAAAGAAGGCATTAAGGCCACTTATACTGCCGTTACTAAAAATTAAGCTATCAGCAGGTGAAACTGTGCCCTTTCCTAGTGACAGTGAAATTAAAGAGTATGAAATACTATTTAATGAGTCAGGAGAGTACTTGTTCACAAAGGTTGGTATTGACTATAGGGAAGTTGTAAAGGCTTCTCGTAAAGGGGATTAATAGGTCGATGAATATGCTTCAGGCTTTTGTTATTCGATTTGCAGGGATGGGGTTGTCGTTATTGACGATATTTATCCTATCGAATAACTATGGCGCTGAGTGGGTTGGCTATTATTCGTTCCTCTTTAGTGTAACTAACTTACTGTTTATACTAGGAAGCTTCGGATTCAGTCAGTACATTCTAAGAGAGTCTGCTGTTTTTCATGTTTCTAAAAGGCATGGAGAGGTAATATCACTTGTATTGAAGTTTACATTTCTATACTTGCTTTTTTTGTCTTTGCTTTTCTCGCTAGTATTGCTTTTCGATTTTAAAGTTGAAGCTTTGAAAGGGACTGAAAATTATAAAGTGTTTTTGGCTGCTTTTTTTGTTGGCTCTGTAGTTGCTATTTCTAATGCTCTCAAAGGTTTTTCTCGTTTCTCTATAGGTATGTTTTTTCAAGATGTCGCTATTCAGCTGATTATGTTTATTACCGTAGTGGTATTTTTAATTTTAAGCATTAATGAATTAGAGCTTCTGGGAAATGGGTACTTAATAGCATCCGCTTGTATCTTTTTGACAGTGTTTTGCTACTTTTTTATGAGCTACTACACTAACAGCAGCTTAAAGAGCTCGCTACTAGATGTAGCTAAAAAGTCGCTGCCTTTCTATGTTTTAACGCTGGTCGCTTATGGCAATAGTTCGATAGATGTACTGATGCTGGGCTTTCTAACGGATGCAAAAGCGGTTGGGCAGTACGTTGTTGCATCTAAATTGGCACTTCTTATTGGTATGTTGCTTATTATTTCAAACAATGTAATTGCACCAAAGCTAACACAATATTTTGCTAAAGGTAACGTTGAGAAGTTTGAGTTGTTAATACAGAGGAGCTCTTTCTACTTAGGGGGAGGGGCCATAGGATTGTACCTTATACTGGCTTTTAGCCTAGAGTACATACTAGGTTGGTTTTCAAGTGATCTGAAAAATATCGATATCCTAGTGCATATTCTATGCGTTGGACAACTGGTCAATGTTTTATTTGGGCCTGTCGGTTATGCACTGGTGGCTTCTGGTGATGTTAAAAGGTTTAGTGCTTACTCAGGTCTTTCACTAATGACCAATGTGTTGTGCAATTCGTTTTTGATACCTTTGTATGGTATAACAGGGGCCGCAATTGCTACAGCTGCTAGCTTATGCCTGCAAAATATAATGTGTCTAATCCTAATTAGGAAGAAATTTGGTTTTTACTCTTTTGAAATTTGGCTTAGTTACAAAAAAATGGGTTTAGAGGCTAAGAGAGCAGTTGAATTGGTAAAAAATAAGTTTTCATATGTTTAAAGTATTAAAGGATATAATTAAAAAGCAATTTATATTATTGCTAAGAGTAAAAAACTGGTTTTTAGGAGGGCTGCGTAAGTTAGATAGTTATTGTGCAAAACCAGTTCCCAGTGAAGCTAATGTTGTATTTATTATTGGTGTTCCTCGTTCTGGTACTACGTTACTCTATCAAGTTTTAGTAGACAGCCTAGACTTTACTTATATCAATAACTTTATCGAAAAATTTTATGCGTTGCCTAATACCTCCTTTTGGCTTAGTAGAAAATTCATTAAATATTATAGTAGTTCATTCGAGTCTGCATTTGGGGATACTTCTCGCGATGGCCTTGGTGCGCCTTGTCAGGGGATAAGCTTTTGGTACAAATGGTTCTCTAAAAATCAAATAGTACACGCACAAGGCTTACATGATGTTGACGAAAAGCTTATGAGAGAGATGACTAAAACGATTGCGAGTATAACTGATCGAGCTGGGAAGCCTCTTTTAGTCAAGCAGTTATCATTTGGTCAAAAGTTGGAAGTTATACATCATTACTTCCCTAATGCAAAATACATCTATTTAGAAAGAGACTTATTGGAAGTAGCTCAATCAATCTACAATGCAATGGATAGAAACGGAGTTGGTGAGGGCGCGATGTGGGGTGGACAGTTTAAAGGCTATGAAAAGTACTTGAAACTAAAGAAAACTAAAATGATACCGCATCAGGTTATAGGTTTAAAAAAGGGAATTGAAGAGGGTCTAAATCGCATACCAAAAAATCAGATAATGAAAGTTCATTATGAAGACTTGTGTATAAATACTCAAGACGTAGCTCAGAGAATAGCTAATTTTACAGGGCAAAGCTTTTGCCAAAATAAATCAATTTATAAAAATATAAAATATTCCAAAAAAGTGGGTATACCCATTGAAGATTATAATGAAATGATTTTGGAATTTCACAATTTAAATGAGTGTAAAAATGTCGAAAATCCGAATAGTTGAGTATAGCCCTGAAGCTGCCACAGAGTGGTCAAGCTTTGTTCAGAGTTCTAGGAATGGAATGTTTCTATTTGAAAGAGATTTCATGGATTATCATAGCGATCGTTTTGCTGATTTTTCTTTGATGATCTATGAAGGAACTCGTTTACTTGCGGTGTTACCTTTGAATAGGGTTGGCTCAGAGGTATATAGCCATGGTGGTCTTACGTTTGGGGGCATGGTTTTTGAAAATAAAATGTCTTCAAGTAAGATGATTGAGGTGTTTTTAGAAGTATCATCTTTCTTACTATCTAAAGGGCTGGATAAACTGACTTATAAAGCTATACCGCACATTTACCATTCGATGCCAAGCCAAGAGGATCTATACTGTTTGACCTTGATGGGGGCAAATTTGGTTCGTAGAGAACTATCTTCTGTAATTGATTACAGAGATGTCGCAAGTATGTCTACAAACAGAAAGCGTATCCTGAAGAAGTCGCATAAATACCCAATTGAAGTTGTGAAGAGCCAAAGTTTTGAGCGATATTGGCTGTTGCTAGAGAGTGTTGTATCAAAATATGGTGTGCGTCCGACTCATACTCATGATGAAATAAAGCTCCTCGCAGCTCGTTTTCCAAATAGTATCCATTTATACGAAGCTGAGCTCGATGGTGAGTTACAAGCAGGGGTTGTAGTATTTGACAATAAACATGTTGTTCATACTCAATACCTAGCGACGTCAGAGAGTGGCAAGGAGAATGGAGCATTAGATTTGATTCTCTCTAAGTTAATATCTGAATATCAGGGAGAGCGTCGCTATTTCAGTTTTGGTATTTCAACCGAAAATGCAGGTCAGTATTTAAACATGGGCTTAGTTAGACAAAAAGAAGGATTCGGGGCAAGAACTATAGTGCATGATACTTATGAGGTTAGTCTGGATACTGCTAAGCTCAAATTGGAGGCTTTTAGTGAGCAAGTATAATCAAGCGCCACTCGTATCCGTTTTAATTATCTCTTATAACCAAGAAGATTTTATTGCAGAAGCAATCGAAAGTGCTGTGAAACAGGACTATGACAACTTGGAAGTAATCGTTGCGGATGATGGTTCAACTGATAGAACGGTAGAGATAATTCAGCAATATGCTGAGCAATATCCAAAAAGAGTTGTTCCAATAGTAAACGTCGAAAATTTAGGGATCACCGGAAATAGTAATAGAGGCCTTGCTATTTGTAAAGGTAAGTATATTGCTTTTCAGGGGGGCGACGACGTACTATTGCCTGGAAAAATCAGTACACAGGTGCAGTGGTTAGAAGCTGACCCAAAAAGGGTGCTATGCTACCATGATATGGATGTCTTTCTTTCAGAGACAAATGAGACCTTGTATTATCAATCACATATATGCAAATATCATGACGGTGGGGCTGAACTGATCATTAAATATGGGACCTATTTTGGTGCAACTACAGTGATGGTTAGGGCACCTAAGCAGCAAGTTATTTTTGACTCAAAGATAAAGATTGCTTCTGATTGGCTATATTGGTTTGAAGTGGTAGAAAATCAAGGGGGAAAAATAGGGCGTGTAGATGGTGTATTAGCACGTTACCGTAGGCATAGAAATAATATAACAAATAATACTTCTCACATATTAGAAGAAGCAATGTCTACCCTTAACACTATAGACAGAAAGTACCCTCAGTATCACAACCTTGTTCAGCATAAAAAATCAGAGATTTATTTTATAGATGCCTATCAATCACTATGTAGAGGTGAGCTGTTCGCAGTGTTTCGCTCAGTTTTTAAATCTCTTTGTATAAGTAGAGGGGTGTGGATTAGTCCTTTTAAGCTTATTTTTAACAAGCTTTATAGTACTAAAGTATCCCAGCAGCTGAGAGGGGTGAAAAAGTAAACTCTATGGTCTTTAGTTCTAAGGCTAGGATTGCGCTTGTAATTTTATCTATTTTCTCTGTTGTACTACTAAATAGAGCAATGGTTTATATTGACTTGGCTGCATTTATTTTAATAATTAATGCAATAGCTTTTCGTCATGTTAAAGTTGATAAATTTGTTGCTAGCTTAGTTGTGATATTGCTGAGCTTCTTCATATACTCGACAATAGTCACAATGATATATGGGTTTCAAGAAGTAATATGGCCCATGAAGTTCTTTAGAACGGCTGCTGTTGTGTTTTTATTATATTACTTGTTTATTAATATAAAAGGGGTAATGTCGTATGAAATGTTTCAGTGGGTCATTATATATATTGTCGCCTTCCACTCTGTCTTGATTTATCTTTTAATATCGTCTGGTGAGCTCAGAGATATGGTCTATGGCTTTACTGGTTATACTCCTCGAGGTCCTGGGTGGAGTCGCTCTCCAGGCGTGACACAAAGTTACAATGCGACCACCATAGTACATTTAGCGGCTCTATTTCTCTTAGTTAGACTAGAATCCAGCACGCTCGTAAAAAGGCTTTTATTCTTAGCTATCATTCTTCCGTCACTGTTTTTTTTAGGAAGGACGATGACGTATATTGGAATTATGCTGATATTGTTAGTTTTAGCTAAAAAAGAACCTATAAAGGCTATGTTAATTTCCATTGGTATTATATCTCTTGTGACTCTAATAATGGAGATGGAATTTGAGAGTGATAGTACAATGTCACATATAGCCTTTAATATTAGTCATGCCGTTGAGCCCGTAATGTTAATTGGATCGGAAACTGGTGTTGATAATTATGCATCGAGTGTTTTATCTAAACACGTTTATTTTAGCGATGATATAGAGGTACTGCTTTTCGGGAACTCAATGAGTGGGCATATGGGAGTGCTTAGCGCCAAAGAGGGAGAAACAGACTCAGACATTGGAGTTATCAATAGTATTAATGCTAATGGCATTTTTATTACTCTATTTATGTATTTAACGTATGCTTATTTTATATATGCTTCTCGTAGAGGAGATTGGCAAAGTGTGAGTTTTATAGCCGTGTTATGCGTTGTTCTAACAATGAAAGAAACAGGCTTTTTTACATCGCATGCAACGCCGCTACTGCTCCTGCTTGTTTACTATCAACGATCAATTAGCAAGGAAACCTGATGAAAGTAGTGCATGTGATCATTGGGTTAAACCTTGGAGGGGCCGAAACTGCATTGTTTCGTTTAATCACATCTCAGCATAATGAAGACATTGAGCATGTCGTTATCTCGTTAACTGATTTGGGCTATTATGGACAAAAGTTTGCTCAGAATGGTATTAAAGTGTACTCCCTAGGAAAAAAAGGGAAATTGAATGTAATCCTGATATCTATCAAGCTTTTTAAGTTATTGCGAAGGTTAGAGGTCGATGTTGTTCAAACATGGATGTACCATTCTGATTTGCTGGGAGGACTGGTAGCAAGGCTAGCACGCGTCAAAAAGGTATTTTGGGGAGTTAGGTGTACATATGTTCCTCAAGGTAGCAAAGGCACCTATTTACTTATGAAATCGTGTGCTTTGCTTTCAGGCTTTATTCCTAACAAAGTCATATGTGTAGCAAAAGCAGCCCAACGTAGCCACGTGAAGTATGGTTACAATAAAAAGAACATGATAGTTATTCCAAACGGATTTAATGTCGAATACGATAATGTTAGTCAAATCACTTACCCCCCTCAAACTAATAATGCGTATAGAAAACTTTGGGCTGATAAAGTTACTATCGGCTGTGTTGGGCGGTTTCATCCAGATAAGGGAATTGATGTTCTGGTTCAAGCAGCGAAACAGTTAACTGATAGGGCGGATAATGTCCATTTCGTTTTGGCGGGACTGGGGTGTGACAAAGCCAACGAAGAGTTGAGAACATTACTGGAGAAACTTCAACTTCAAGAGCACTTCACATTATTAGGTCAGATAAATGATGTACCTGAACTCCTAAGTGCCATCGATATTTATTGTATGCCGTCACGCACTGAGGGTTTTCCAAATGGACTAGGTGAAGGAATGGCCATGGGTCTACCATGTGTTGCAACTGATGCCGGGGATGCACAGTATCTTGCCGGTGATGCTTTTAAAGTTGTAAAAACCAATTCAGCCGATGAATTGGCAAATGCGCTTCTTAAATTATTAAAAATGACTCCCAAAGAAAGAGATAAAATTGGTGCTTTGTGCTTTGAGCGTGTAAGCAAGCATTTTTCTCAACGTGTCGTCGTCGAACAGTATAGCAAAATATATAAATAGCAGTATTTTGCGCTTTCTAAATTAACCTAGCGATAATAATAGAGTATAGATATGTGTGGTTTTTCAGGGTTTTATGATAGCTCTCACCAATTAAATGATTATGAACAACAGTTACAACGAATGGGGGAGGCGATTATTCATCGAGGACCTGATGATGGAGGTATCTGGTTCGATCAGCAAGTTGGTTTAGGTTTTTCTCACCGTCGCTTGGCCATTGTCGATTTATCCTCATCAGGCCACCAACCTATGGCTTCTCAAGCTGGTCGCTTTGTTATTGCATTCAATGGTGAAATTTATAACCACATTGAGCTACGTGAAGAGTTAGGCACACAGGTAGATGGAATCCAATGGCGTGGTCACTCTGATACTGAAACTCTACTTGCTTGTATTGAGGCTTGGGGTTTTAAAGAGACCTTAGTTAAAGCTACAGGCATGTTTGCTATTGCCCTTTGGGACAAGCAAACGAGAACGCTATCATTGGCTAGGGATCGAGTTGGAGAAAAGCCTTTATATTATGGCTGGCACAACGATTGTTTAATCTTTGGCTCTGAATTAAAAGCCCTAACTCAGCATCGTTTATTTCACAAAGCCATTGATAAGAATGCGCTTACATTATTATTACGTCATAACTATATTCCAGCACCGTATTGTATTTGGAAAAACACTCAAAAGCTCTTACCTGGTACTATTTTGACAGTAGACTTGCAAACCAATGAGTGCCACAGTGAAGCATATTGGAGTATAAAGGAGACTCTTGAGCAAGCTTCAAGGAAACAACAACAAAAAAGTGATGAGGCAGCAATTGATGAACTAGAAGCTGTATTGTCAGGCGCTATTGCGAAGCAAATGGTTGCGGATGTGCCGCTAGGTGCTTTTTTATCCGGGGGGATTGATTCATCGGTAATTGTTGCATTAATGCAAGCGCAGTCAAAGACACCAATTAAAACATTCTCTATAGGCTTTCATGAAAAGAAATATAATGAAGCTGAGCACGCTAAAGCAGTTGCTAATCATATTGGAACCGACCATACCGAGCTATATGTGAGTGCTGAAGATGCGCTTGAGGTCGTCCCTAAGCTGGCTACCATGTATGATGAACCTTTTGCCGACTCTTCTGGCATTCCTACATACTTAGTTTCAAAAATGGCTAAAGAAAAGGTGACTGTGTCACTCTCTGGTGATGCAGGGGATGAAATTTTTTGTGGTTACAATAGATATGTATTAACACATGGAATGTGGAGCAAAATTAAGTATATTCCAGTGCCTCTAAGAAAACTAGCTGCTAAAACTTTAACCGCTCTAGCTCCCGCAACTTGGGATAAACTAGGACATTTCCTTGAGAAAATCTTACCAGGCAAAATACCAGCTTATTTTGGAGATAAGATCCATAAAGGGGCGGGGGTACTATCCTTACCAAGTATTGAACATTTATATAAAAACTTAGTATCTCTATGGCATGATCCAAGCTCGGTGGTGTTAGGGGCCAAAGAGCCTGAAACGGTGGTATCGGACTTGCGTTTTAGGCCTAAGCTTAACTCTCATATCGAAGGTATGATGGGCACAGATATGATGAGCTATTTACCTGACGATATTTTAGTTAAAGTTGATAGGGCTGCGATGGCAGTATCTTTAGAGACTCGTGTGCCGTTTTTAGATCATCATTTGATAGAGCACGCTTGGCAAATACCAATGAATCAGAAAATTCGAAATGGCAAAGGGAAGTGGGTTTTGCGAGAAGTTCTATACCGTCATGTGCCTAAAAAACTCATAGAAAGGCCAAAAATGGGGTTCGGTATTCCTCTTGAGGATTGGCTAAGAGGCCCCTTGAAGCCGTGGGCAGAAGAACTTTTAGCTCGTGAACGTCTGTTAAAAGAAAAAATATTTTGTCCGCAGCAAATCGCTAAAAAGTGGGAAGAACACCAATCTGGAAAGCGTAACTGGTCATATCATTTGTGGACTGTTTTGATGTTTCAAGCTTGGCTTACTGAGCAGGGTGAACTGAGTGAGTAAAATTATTGTTTTAGGTGCCTTGCCTAGCTCCTTGGTTAATTTTCGTGGAGAGCTTTTAAAGTCGCTGGTTGAGGCTGGCCACGAAGTTATAGGCATGGCAAGTGGCGCAACTGAGCAAGAAATTGAGCAATTGAAACTGATGAAGGTTAGGTACGTAAACTACGATGTTCAACGTAATGGCCTCAACCCAATAAGCGATTTCAAAACATTATGGCAGTTGCGTGCTATTTTTAAGCGAGAGAAACCAGATATAATTCTCGCCTACACTATAAAGCCTGTTATTTGGGGTGGGATTGCAGCAAAGCGCTTAACGGGGTGCCGTTTTTATGCGTTGATCACTGGTTTGGGTTTCGCTTTTCAACGAGGTGGGCTTAAGCGTAATATTTTAGTGAGCTTAGTTGTCAAGTTGTATCGAAATGCCTTATCTAAAGCTTCTGGTGTGATCTTTCAAAACTCTGATAACCGAGTGGTTTTTATTGATATGGGCATCTGCCCGCAGGAAAAAACTTACCAAGTTAATGGTTCCGGGGTTAAATTAGAACACTTCAAACCAGCTAAACTACCAGATAAACCTGTTTTTCTCTTGATTGCTCGGTTATTAGGAGATAAGGGAATTCGGGAGTATGCCGAAGCAGCTATGGCAGTAAAAAGAAAACACCCACATGCAATATTTCAACTTGTTGGTCCTGAAGACCCAAGTCCAGACGGTATAAAAATGTCCGAAGTGGATAGTTGGCAACAACAGGGGGCTATTCAATATTTGGGAGCGACCACCGACGTTCGACCGTTCATTAAAAATTGCAGTATCTTTGTTTTACCTTCTTACCATGAAGGGATGCCAAGAACCGTATTAGAGGCAATGGCTATGTCTAGGCCTATTCTGACTACTGATGTACCAGGGTGTCGTAATACGGTAATTGAAGGTGTGAACGGTTTTTTGGTTGAAAAAGGCAACGTTGAGCAACTAGCTGACAAACTAAATTGGTATATTGAAAACCAGCCTCGATGGGGGGAAATGGCTCAAGCGAGTTACAAAATTGCTGTTGAAAAGTTCGATGTGAAAAAAGTTAATACAGAGTTGATGAGCATTCTTCTTGGGAGGGGATATGAGTAAGTCGCATGGTGCATTCTTGATCAGCTTAGATCTTGAACTTTTTTGGGGGGTTCGAGATAAAAGAACGGTTCATAATTACAGTGCTAACCTAGCTGGTGTGCCTGCCGCTGTAGACGCTATACTAAATGAGTTTAGTGAATATGGAATCAGTGCTACATGGTCAACTGTGGATTTACTGATGATGGAGAGCATTGAAGAAGCTCGAAGGCTTCAACCCATACTAAAACCCCAATATGAGGATGAAAACCTCTCACCCTATAACTACATTAATGGTCCGTGGGATGGAGAACATGATAGTTTTCATTTTGCAAAAAGGGACATTGAAAAAATCATTGCAGCCCCGAACCAAAACATAGGAACTCACACATTTTCTCATTACTATGCACAAGAGCAAGGACAGACATTAGAAGAATTTAAGGCTGATTTGGATTGTGCTAGAGCAGTTTCGCCTGTGCCATTAAATAGTATTGTGTTTCCCCGTAATCAATATCGAGATGATTATGTAAAAGTTTTACATGAATTTGGTATCCACTCTTATCGTGGCAATGAAACTAGTTGGCTTTATCAATCAACTGAAAGTGGCGACCAGAGTATACTGAAGCGTACCCTACGATTACTGGATAGCTACATTAACTTAACGGGTTACCACACTGTAAGCTGGAGTGAAGTTGCCGCTTCGTACCCTTATAACATTCCAGCAAGTCGTTTTTACGGCCTTGGAATAAGAAGCTGACAGTATTCGATTACGCCAAGTTAAGTAGAGTTAAGAAGGCAATGACTTATGCTGCAAAACATAATGAAATTTTCCATCTTTGGTGGCACCCTCACAACTTTGGTGTGAATCTAGATAAGAATATTGATATGTTGCGTGCTGTTTTACAGCACTATATTTACTTAAACAAAAAGTACGGTATGCGCTCTCTAAATATGGAAGGTGTTTCTGAGTATTCTCATGGAAGGTGCGAATGGCTAGGAGGAACGCCAAAATGGATAAAATAAATATTGTTTTGCTCGTTGGCGATGATGATCCAGGACGAATCATGTTTAACGCCCTTAAAGCTGATTTTAACATTCAAGGAGTGTTTGTAGATCAGGCCTTGAGTAAAGCAAAGATGTTGAAATGGAGAATTAAAAAGCTTGGATACTTTGAGGTTTTTGGGCAGTTATTATTCATGCTTTTTAGCAAGTTTGCTTTCAAGTTTAGCTTGCCAAAAGTCAATAAGTTAATGCAATCACTAGCACTTGATAAAAATGATATTCCAGCGGAAAAGATTAAATTTGTTGGGGATTTGAATAGTAAGGAGGCCATAGCAAAGATAAAAGCCCTTTGTCCTGCAGTGGTCGTTGTTAATGGGACTAGGATTTTAAAAGAAAAGTTAATAGGCTCCATTGATGCTCATTTTATTAATACACATGTGGGCATCACCCCACAATATCGGGGAGTTCATGGGGGATACTGGTCTTTATGTCAAGACGATGAGGAAAATTGTGGAGTGACGGTTCATTTAATCGATAAAGGCGTAGATACTGGGGGCGTCTTATATCAAGGAAAAATTAAAGTCGAAAAGTCTGATAATTTCTTTACCTACCCGATTAAGCAACTTAACTGTGCAATTCCATTGATGAAAAAGGCGATCCAAGATTGTTCATCGGGTAATGAAAAAGTCATTGTTAGAAATCAGAATTCCAAGCAATGGTATCACCCGACTTTATGGAGCTACTTTTATCACCTCGTTATTAGAGGTGTTAGATTAGAGTTAGAATGAATGAGTAAATTCATTAGACCGTGTGGTATAGAATATGTTTAAACGTTTGTTTGATGTCACTGTTTCACTTACAGCTATTTTATTATTATCGCCATTAATATTATTTGTTTCTATAAAAGTTATGACTAAGTTGGGGAGGCCTATACTATTTACCCAAAAGCGACCAGGCCTGAACGGTGAGGTATTTAACATGATGAAATTTAGAACTATGTTAGATACCAAAGATGAACACGGTAACTTACTTCCCGATGAGTTGCGAATGACAAAGTTTGGTACTTTTTTGCGCTCAACAAGCTTAGATGAATTACCAGGCCTTTTTAATGTGCTTAAAGGTGATATGAGTTTGGTGGGGCCTAGACCTCTGTTAGTACAATACTTACCGCTTTATAACGATGAGCAAGCTCGCCGTCACGACGTGCGTCCAGGCATAACTGGTTGGGCACAAGTGAATGGCCGCAATGCGATTGGTTGGGAAGAGAAGTTTAAACTTGATGTTTGGTATGTTGATAACCAAAGCTTTTTTCTTGACATTAAAATACTATTTTTAACTTTAAAAAAAGTATTCATTCGAGAGGGGATAAGCAGTGAAGGCCACGTTACCATAGAACCATTCAAAGGCAATCAAAATGACTCTTAAGTTAGCTATATTAGGTGCAAGTGGCCATGGCAAAGTGGTTGCAGAAATCGCAGAACTAATGGGTTATCAAGTTACTTTTTTTGACGATGCAGTTCAAAGCCAAGACAAGCTAGAGCATTGGAATGTGATTGGCAACACTGACGATTTGGTGCAGCACCTCAATGAGTTCGATGGAGTTACCGTCGCGATTGGCAATAACAAAATAAGAAGGCAAAAACTTGAGAAACTAATTTCTTTAGGTGCAAACGTGCCATTGTTAGTCCACCCATCAGCTTCTGTGAGCAAATACGCAACTGTTGAAAAAGGGGCCGTTATTATGGCAGGGGCCGTGGTAAATGCTTTTGCTCGAGTTGAGCGGGGCGTAATTATTAATACTCAAGCAGTAGTTGAACATGACAGTATTATCCAAAGTTACGCGCATATTTGCCCTGCAACAGCGATTGCTGGAGGATGTAAAGTGTTAGAGTGTGCTTGGGTTGGCATCGGCAGCAATGTCAGGCAGCTAATAGAAATTGGAGAGTCGGCAATTATCGGAGCCGGCTCCGTTGTTGTAAAGAATATTCCAGCTGGGGTTACTGCATATGGTAACCCTGCAAAAGTTGTAAAGGATTAATATGCTAAATACCCCATTTTCTCCTTGGCCGAGTTTCACGCAACAAGAAGCAGATGCTGTAAGCAAGGTCATACTATCTAATAAAGTGAATTACTGGACGGGCACTGAAGGGCGTGAATTCGAAAAGGAGTTTGCCTCTTGGACTGGTGCAGAGTATGCCGTTGCACTGGGTAACGGTACGTTAGCACTCGATATCGCATTAAAGGCTTTGGATATAGGTGCAGGTGATGAAGTTATTACCACGCCGCGTACATTTTTAGCCTCTGCCAGCAGTATTGTTACATCTGGCGCTACGCCTGTTTTCGCTGATGTTGACTTGAATAGTCAAGCAATAACGGCTGAGTCGATAAAAGCGGTACTTACTCCAAAAACCAAGGCTGTGATCGTAGTTCATTTGGCTGGTATGCCCGCTGAAATGGATGAGATTATGGCGCTAAGCAAAGAACATGACTTTTATGTCATTGAGGATTGTGCTCAGGCTCACGGCGCCAAATATAAAGGCCGCTCTGTTGGCACTATTGGCCACATTGGTGCATGGTCTTTTTGCCAAGATAAAATTATGACCACTGGCGGTGAAGGTGGCATGGTAACCACAAATTCCAAAGCGCTTTGGAATAAAATGTGGAGCTATAAAGATCATGGTAAGAGCTTCGATGCCATTTATAACCGTGAGCATCCTCCAGGTTTTAGATGGTTACATGAGAGCTTTGGCACCAACTGGCGTATGACCGAAATGCAAGCTGCAATTGGTCGTATTCAGCTGACTCGCATGCAAGAGTGGACTCATAAACGGCAAAGCAATGCTCGCGCGATTGATGAAGTGGCAAAACAGTTTGATGTTGTGCGTACTGTTCAAGTACCTGACTATATTGAGCATGCTGAATATAAGCATTACTTGTTTGTGAATCCGGCAGAACTAAAAGAAGGTTGGACAAGAGATCGTATCGTCGACGAAATTAACACCCTTGGCGTACCGTGCTTTCAGGGCAGTTGCTCAGAGGTTTATTTGGAAAAAGCGTTTGAGCATACGCAGTGGCGTCCAAAAAAGCGCTTAGCAAATGCAAAAGAGCTTGGTGAAACTTCTTTAATGTTTTTAGTGCATCCAACACTTAGCCAAAATGAAATTCACAAAACAACAGAAGTGCTTCAGCAGGTCCTGAGAATGGCAAGTAAATCTTAGATGTAACTTGTGGTGCATTATGTTAGTACCTTTTAAATTTAAGCGTATAAGTATCTAATATGTCAGAAAAATTAACTCATTTAAAAGCCCTTGAGGCAGAGGCCATTCACATTATTCGTGAAGTAGCCGCAGAATTCGATAACCCCGTAATGCTTTATTCTATAGGCAAAGATTCTTCAGTACTGTTACACCTTGCAAGAAAAGCGTTTGCGCCAGGAAAAATACCTTTCCCACTAATGCATGTGGATACCACTTGGAAGTTTCGCGAAATGATCGAGTTTCGTGACCGGATTGCTAAAGAGTACGGCTTTGACTTGATTGTACATCAAAACCAAGAGGGCGTTGATGCTGGTATTGGGCCATTTACACATGGCAGCTCAAAACATACTGACATCATGAAAACTCAAAGCTTAAAACAGGCGCTTAACAAAGGAAAGTACGATGCAGCCTTTGGTGGTGCGCGCCGAGATGAGGAAAAGTCGCGAGCCAAAGAGCGTGTGTATTCTTTTCGTGATAAAAATCACCGCTGGGATCCTAAAAATCAACGCCCTGAACTTTGGAATATTTACAATGCCAAAGTGGAACAGGGGGAAAGCATTCGAGTATTTCCTTTAAGTAATTGGACGGAGCTAGACATTTGGCAATATATCTACTTAGAAAATATTGAAATAGTGCCTCTATACCTAGCCAAAAAGCGCCCAGTGGTGGAGCGTGATGGCATGCTTATTATGGTCGATGATGAGCGTATGCCAATTAACGATGCCAATGAAATTCAGCATAAAATGGTTCGTTTCAGAACACTAGGGTGTTATCCGTTAACCGGAGCTGTGGAGTCAGAGGCGGCTACCTTACCAGAAATTATTCAAGAAATGCTGTTAACCAAAACATCTGAACGCCAAGGTCGCCTAATTGACCATGACTCTTCAGGGAGTATGGAGAAAAAGAAAATGGAGGGGTATTTCTAATGAGCCATGCATCTGAGTTAATAGAAACAAATATTTTAGAGTACCTTGAACAACATGAAAACAAAGAACTGTTGCGCTTTATTACGTGTGGTTCGGTGGATGATGGTAAAAGTACATTAATAGGTCGTTTATTACATGACTCTAAAATGATCTTTGAAGATCAATTAGCAGCCATAGAAAAAGACAGCAAAAAAAGTGGTACTACGGGTGAGCAGGTCGACTTAGCCTTGCTTGTTGATGGCTTACAATCAGAGCGAGAGCAAGGCATTACTATTGATGTTGCTTACCGTTACTTCTCTACCGACAAGCGTAAGTTTATCATTGCAGATACCCCAGGGCATGAGCAATATACTCGAAATATGGCTACAGGGGCCTCAACAGCAGATCTCGCAATTATTCTGGTTGATGCCCGTTATGGGGTGCAAATTCAAACTAAACGTCATAGCTTCATTGCTTCTTTGCTTGGAATTAAGCACGTTGTTGTTGCTGTAAATAAAATGGATTTAGTTGAGTACTCAGAACACACCTTCACAGATATTTGCGAGGATTACAAAGCGCTGGCAAACGAATTGAGTATCCCCGATATCCACTTTGCCCCAATCTCAGCATTAAAAGGCGATAATGTAGTTAACTTAAGTGACAATATGCCTTGGTATAAAGGGCAAGCACTTATGTCACTGCTAGAAACCTTGCCTATCAATACGCAAGAGTCTATGTCTGAGTTTCGCTTTCCGGTGCAATATGTAAACCGTCCTAATTTAAACTACCGTGGCTTTGCAGGTACTATAGCCTCTGGCTCTGTGGCCGTTGGCGATAAAGTAAAAGTATTGCCTTCAGGCAAAGAAACTCAAATCAAAAGCATAGATACGTTTGAAGGGTCACTCGATTCTGCCAGTGCACCTTATGCTGTAACTTTAACCACAAACGATGAGGTTGATATTAGCCGGGGTGATATGCTGGTACATAATAACAGCAGCATACACTTAGCAAATCAATTACAAGCACATGTAGTTTGGATGGATGATAATCCGCTGCAGTTAAACAGAGAATACTTGTTGAAGTTCGCAACCAAACAAACCTCTGCTCATGTTAGCGCTATTCAACACAAAATTAATGTTAATACGTTTGCCAAAGAGCAAGGTAGCCACCTGGATTTAAATGAAATTGCATTGTGTGAGCTGGCGTTAAACTCTGCTGTAGCAGTTGATGAATATGAACGTAATCGTCAAACCGGTGCTTTTATTGTTATTGACCGCTTAACCAATAGCACCGTTGGTGCTGGTATGGTGGCTAGCGCCAGTGACATTGGTGCGCAGCAGACTAACCGCCGAGTATATACAGAAGCTGAGATCCAACTTAATAAGTATATTCGCACTCATTACCCAGAATGGAATACAGAAAAAATAAGTTAATTCAACTCTGTAGCAGGGATATATGAGTGTAGAACAATACGCGATAGCGGCTATTTTTTTAGCCACTATCGCTTTTTTAATAAAATTTCAAAAAGTACCTGAAAGGGTTTTTGCGGTCAGTGCTTTGTCGTGTTTAGCGCTTGGCTTGGTGACCACGGAGGAGTTACTGGTAAACGCAGTCAACCCTGGGTTAATTACGTTACTGTTGTTAGTTGTCTGCGCTTTTTCATTTGAGCGCACCAGTTTGTTAAGGCGGCTTTCTAATGCTTTGTTTAATGGCTCTGCAATTAAGTCTTACATAAAAACGTTAGTGCTGACTATGCTGGCATCTGGCTTTTTAAATAATACTGCGGTGGTTGCCACACTCATTAATCCGATTAAGAACAATAAGCTTATTCCACCCTCAAGATTACTGTTACCGCTTTCTTATGCCGCGATTTTAGGTGGCACATTTACCCTTATAGGCACATCAACTAATTTGATTGTGAACTCTATGTTGATTGAACGTGGTGAAAAGGGGATCGCGTTTTTTGATTTTCTCCCCGTTGGTGTTTTGGCAGCGGCTACTTGCCTACTTATTATGCTGGCAACATTCAAACGCCTTAGAGGCTCTGAGCAATCAAACACAGAGGTCGAAGATTACTTCGTAGAGGCAAAGGTGTTAAATGGCTCAAACATGATTGGCAAAACCGTTGAAGAAAATGGCTTAAGAAATTTAGAGTCTTTGTTTTTGGTTGAGATTGTAAGGGAAGGGCATTTGATCTCGCCGGTAGCGCCAAACCAGCTTTTAGAGCAGGGTGATAAACTCATTTTTTCTGGTGATGTAAAAAAAGTGATGACCTTAAAGCAATTTGATGGGTTAAGCTTATACGCCGAAAAAGGGGGGCTTTTACAAAGTAATTTAACTGAGGTAGTAATTAAGCCCGGCTCAGCCGTGATTGGCAAAACATTAAAAAGTGCAGGGTTTCGAGCTCGCTTTGATGCCGCTGTGGTTGCAATTAGGCGAGAGGGTGATAGGTTATCTGGCAAGCTTGGTGATATTCGAATTCAAAGTGGTGATTTTTTTGTTCTGGCAGTGGGTAATGATTTTGCTCAACGGACGAACCTATCAAAAAACTTTTTTATTCTAAGTGGTGTTAAAGCACACAATATGCTTACAAAAAAGAAAGAGCGGATTGTTGTGTGGGGTTTCATTACTGCTATTGCTGTTTCTGTGGCTGCGAACATCGCGTTGTTAAACTGCTTTATTTTTTACCTAGCGCTACTGCTATTTAACAAATGCTTGTCAATAAATGAGATTAAACGTCGATTACCATTAGAGCTATGGTTAGTTGTTCTGGGGGCGCTAACACTCGCTAAAGCGCTTGATAACACTGGGGTAACAAGCCTTATCGCCGAGCAAATAAAGGGCCTTCTGATGGGGGAAGGGGTATACATAGCCTTTATTGGAGTGTTTTTAGTTACACTACTATTTACAGAAATAATTACCAATAATGTTGCTGCGGCGTTACTCTTTCCTATTGCCTTTAGTATTGCCCAGGGGTTAGAAGTAAATTATTTGCCTTTTGTTTTAGCCGTAGCGTTTGGAGCCAGTGGCAGCTTTATTAGCCCTTATGGTTATCAAACTAACCTAATGGTTTTTAATGCAGGTAATTACCAATTAAGTGACTTTGTGAAATTTGGCTTACCGATTTCTTTAACATACAGTTTGGTGGTACTTACTGCTATTCCTATTTTCTTTCCGTTTTAATAATGATTTAAGGCTAATCGTGACCAACGAAAATATTGTTTGGCACCAACAAACGGTGTCAAAAGAACAAAAGCAAGCCCAAAAGGGGCACCGACCTGCACTACTATGGTATACCGGGCTCAGTGGCTCAGGGAAGTCGACCATTGCCAACGCTGTAGAAGCTGAGCTTTTTCGTTTAGGGTGCCATACTTACCTGCTAGACGGTGACAACGTGCGTATGGGGCTCAATAAAGACTTATCTTTTAGTGATGCAGACCGAGAGGAAAATATTCGCCGTATTGGCGAAGTAGCAAAGTTGTTTGTTGATGCTGGGGTCATTGTTTCAAGTGCTTTTATCTCTCCTTTTGAAGCAGATAGAGCATCGGCCAGATCACGGTTAAACGATGGTGAATTTGTAGAGATCTTTATAGATACGCCAATTGAGGTTTGTGAAGCACGCGACCCAAAAGGGTTATATAAAAAAGCACGGGCGGGTGAAATTCCCAACTTCACGGGGATCAGTTCGGCATTTGAGTCACCCAAAAAACCTGAAATTCACATACATACTCAGCATCATTCAATAGCGCAGAGTGTTGAGCTGATTGTTTCGTACTTGCGAAGCAAACAAATAATAAAGTAATGCCTTACGTATCATTGGGAAAGTACAAAGTTACAGTTAATGGGTTGAAATAAAAGTGCTTCATATTCTTCTCATAAATTATTGCTACTTTTGTGTATACTACAGCTTGTACTATGCTTAAGTGCGTCTGTAGTTATAGTTCGGATTGGAATAAAACTGGAATAAAAAGGGAACACAATGGATAGTTGGTTTCGTGCCTTACTTGGCGCTTCTCGTAGCCAAAAACGACTTTTCACGCTCGTATTAGATTCAGTTTTTATAGTCTCAGCCTTCTGGTTAGCGCTTGTTGTTCGCCTTGATAGCTTTGCACCACTGGCTAATTTTAAAAACTGGTTAATCCTCGCGTTATTACTCCCCATTAGCTTGGTGATATTCGTAAAACTTGGTTTGTATCGTGCTGTGCTCCGTTACGTTGGGGCAAATGCAGTCGGTGCTGTTGTACTTGGTACTGTTATTAGTACCGTGATTTTAGTGTTGTCTTCATTTTTTACGCAAACCGCTATCCCTCGTACTATGCCCTTTATTTATGCGTGGTTGATGATACTTTCAGTGGGGGGATCGCGTATTTTGGTGAGAGCACTTATTTGGCGATTAACCTCATTTACTAAAACCCCAGTGGTTATTTATGGCGCTGGAGATGCTGGTCGGCAGCTTGCAACTGCGCTAGCAACAGGGCCTGACTATTATGTTACGGCGTATCTAGACGATGACGCTACCAAACATAATGCTATTATCCAAGGGATCCCCGTTGTCGCCTTCGACGAAATCTATAATTTGATAGATAAAAAGCGAGCAAATAAGGTTTTGCTTGCTTTACCAAGCGTATCGCGCTCTCGCCGTAAAGAAATACTGACTAAGTTAGAAAAGCTGCCACTTGAGGTGATGACAGTGCCAGGTATGGCAGATGTTATTGACGGTAAAGCACAATTGGATGAAATCAAAGAAGTTGAAATTGAAGACCTATTGGGCAGAGACCCAGTAACACCCAAACCAGAGCTGATGGCTGCAAATATCAAAGACAAAGTTGTTATGGTGACTGGTGCTGGAGGCTCTATTGGCTCTGAACTATGTAGGCAAATTATATTAAATGGACCTAGAAAGCTGGTGCTTTTTGAGGTGTCTGAGTTTGGTTTATATAGCATTGAAAAGGAGCTGAATCAGCTTGTACTGAATAAAGGCGTGTCATTGGAAATAGTACCCGTAATGGGCTCTGTTCAGCGCATTAACCGTATTGAAACTTGCATGAAGGCTTTTGGGGTACAAACAGTCTATCACGCTGCGGCTTATAAACATGTTCCGCTTGTAGAGCAAAATGTCGTTGAGGGGGTTCGCAATAATGTATTTGGTACTTATTACACGGCTAAAGCTGCTATTAACGCAGGTGTAGAGACCTTTGTATTAATCTCTACAGATAAAGCGGTGCGTCCTACCAATGTGATGGGTGCAACCAAGCGTATGGCAGAGTTAGTGTTACAAGCCTTGGCTGAAAGTAAAGTAACGTCTAAAAATACCCGTTTTTGCATGGTGCGTTTTGGTAATGTGCTTGGTTCTAGTGGTTCCGTCGTGCCTCTATTCCGTAAACAGATTAAAGAAGGTGGACCAATTACCTTAACTCATAAAGATATTACGCGCTTTTTTATGACGATCCCTGAAGCTGCTCAGCTAGTTATCCAAGCAGGGGCAATGGGTAAAGGTGGAGACGTATTTGTTTTGGACATGGGAGAGTCAGTCAAGATTAAGGATTTAGCAACCAAAATGGTCCACCTATCCGGCCTTGAGGTTAAATCAGAGTCAAATCCTCATGGTGATATTGAAATACAATGTACAGGTCTAAGGCCCGGTGAAAAGCTTTATGAAGAATTACTCATTGGTGACAATGTTGAAGATACTTCTCATCCGCGCATTATGACTGCGAACGAAGTAAAATTGCCAATGGCTGAGCTAGAGTCTTTTATGAGTGCAATGGACACGGCTTGTCATAATTTTGATCATGAACATATTCGTAAACTACTACTAGAGGCGCCTACAGGGTTTAACCCGACGGATGGTATTTGTGACTTAGTATGGAATGAGAAGAAACAGGTACTTGAATCACAAAGAGAGTCTCAGAAGAAAGTTGTTAATCTGAGAAATATTTAAATTTATAGACCAACAAAGTGCCTTTTAGCGCATCTACAATCCCATTGGCATTGATTCAATCATTACAGCGGGGCGGTTGTTAGGGTTTATATCGTTGTACTGTTGGTATATGCAGGTTGTTGTAACTGATATTCACCAAAGAACTGATTGGTTGCAATCTCTTTGTAACGATATTTGCTTGGGTTTTTAGATGCTTCCATATACGATAACACAATAACTTTTGTGGTTACGGTTGAGCTAGAAATAGGCTTCACCAAATTTTATTCAAGAATTGAAAATAATAATCGGTCTGCGCACATGTCAAAAATAACTACACTGTTTGCTGGTGGGGTGGTACTTGCGAGTATACCTGCATTGGCAGATACCCAAATGAATAATTACACTGCTTTTGCAGGGTATACAGGTCTAATTAATACACCAACAGCTGAAGTGCTCACCAAGGGGAGTGTTGATATCGGCTACAACAATCAACTCGATTTATCTGGGCTAGAATATGTTGATGGCCACAACTACATTTTTTCAGCAGGCTTATTTGATGGCTTAGAAGTGAGTGGCATGATTGCCTCTAACACAATGCACGATAATTTGATTGTAATGAAAGACCATGATCAAATTCGAGATTTATCATTTAACTTAAAATATCAAGTTCCGTTTGTGCCTAAAGAGTGGTTCAATCTCGCAATAGGCGCTAAAGATATTGGTGGTGCAGCAAATCACTATGAGACATATTACCTAGCAGGCTCTCGCCAGTGGAATGATTTTAGGTTCTCGGCTGGCTTTGCTGTAAGTGACAGAGTAACAGGGCAAATGGATGGGGCTTTTGCTGGGATAGAGTGGCAGCCGCTTGATTGGTTTGCATTGCAGCTAGAGCATGATGCTGAGGCAGTAAATGCAGGAGTTCGCGTTACCGTACCAAAAGAATGGCTGTATGATGTAGGTACGCTAACCCTTACCAGTAAATTTTATAGTAATACTGATTATGCACAGAAAGATACATTCTGGGGCATCAATTTCACCATGCCGCTGTTCACTCAAGCAGAGCTTAATGATCCTACTGAAGCGGCTCCTGCACCTATTTTAGATAACCACTTAAAGCGTGAAGAAGCGTTTGCAGCGCATTATCAAAAGCAACGTGAGTTGGCTCAAAAACCACTGGAAGAAGCCAAACAAGAGCTCTCAGAGCGTGATAGTTTCAGTAAGTCTTTGACCATACAAGCTAGAGAGCTAAAAAATGCATTGGTAGATGATGGCTTTGAAGCGATAAGCGTTGGCTTTAACCGTGACCCTCACATAGTTGTAAGCTTTGAGAACTATGTATTTAACCGCAATGATATAGATGCGATTGGCGTTGTGTTAGGCCGAATCGCAGAGCACATAGATGAACCTGAGGCGAAATACAGCGTACAGTTGCTAAATCGCGGCATGCCGATGCTATCTGTTACGGGCCAAGTAGATAATTATCGCGAGTTCATTAACACCAGTGCGACGCCTGATATGGACATTCGCCGCGGAGAAATGGAGCCTATAGGCAGTGTGTCTTGGGTGGGTATGCCAAAAACCAATAGTCCTTATTTTAAGCCACGTTTAACCCTAGGTCCATCGCTAGACACCAACTTGGCTACGGAGTTAGGTGTATATGATTTTTCACTAGCGATACAAGCTGCCGTTGACTTACCAATGTGGTATGGCGGTGGCCTGAGTGTGGTGGCTGAAACCGAAGTTGCTAAAACTGATGATTTTGAATCACACCGCCCATTTGGCCCATTTGCAAAACAAAGTGGTATAACGCAGGCGACATTATATCAAACATTCGAACTACCTTATGGTATATACAACCAAACACATGTGGGCTTTTTCAAAGAGTTTCATGATTATGTAGGTATCAAAAATGAAACGTCATGGCTCAGTGACAATGGTCGTCATCAATTAAGCGCCGATATTGCTTATTTAGAGTATGAAGACTATGAAGCTGATCGCGATTACCAAACGCTATCATATCGTTATAACTGGGTTGAAGAAGATGTGAGTTTTCACGCAACAGCAGGACGTTTCTTTTATGAAGATAGCGGTGTGAAATTAGAAACGCGCTTTTGGTTTGGTGATAGTTATGTATCAGTTTTTGCTCAAGATACTGACGTTCAAATGGTTGGTGTGGCTTTCAGTATTCCATTAACACCAAGAAAAGATATGGCTACAACACCTTATGGCCAAGTTAAGGGTAACGAAGCGTGGCGTCATACTGTAAGTACAAGGATTGGTGAAGAGCATAACAACTTGGCGATTGGTAAGGCACTGCAACTTGATACGCCTGTGAGTATCAACAGAACGTTGCTTAATCAAGGCAGGTTGTCTAGCAGTTATATTTACGCCAACTTGGCTAGGTTGAGAGAAGCTTACCTCGTGTTTCGTTAAGTAAGACACCAGCTAGGCAGTTGCTGCGATGTAATACAACTTTAATATTACTAACTTGCTGAAATGCAATGTTTTGAGATATTTTTTAAAAGCTAATACTTGTATATTAAAGCATCTACCCGTATCCTACTGCGTAATTACAAGTAGGTGTTAGCGCTGGGGTTTTTAGTGCAGCGCTGAAATGGAAAAGGGTAATATAGCTTAAGTTACGTGTTTGTCGTAATGAGGTACGTAGTACCTATCGTTTTAAAAATACATATCAGTAATACAAGGTTGGAAACTGTAAATAGGCTAATCGTGCAAGTTAAGTATTCAGCTGAAGTTTAACTCTAAGATTTTAAGCTGGTTTTGTCTTGTACAGTAGTGAAATTACTGCTTAACTATAAAATTTGAAAATACGATAGAATTTTCTATAGTATATATTTGATTTACAAAACTCTGTGGAGGTTGTTGTGGCCTTTGCAAAAAAATGGAACAAGGACTAATCATGCTTGCTAATAAAAAATCACTTCTTGCAGTGTCTATCGCTGCATCATTTGCGTTAACAGGTTGTTTTAGCGACAACGACAATAACGTAGTAGTAGAACCACCTACAGAAACTCCAACAGAAATTGTTGTACCTGATACGATCGTAACCGAGCAACCAAGTAAAGTGTTCTCGGTAAATGTTGTAAACAGAGCAAACTCTGATGTTTTAGAGGGTGCAACTGTGTCATTCTTAGTTGATGGCGAAGCTGCAACTAACTTGACTGACGTCAACAACGAAGATTTGAGCATGGTAACGGTTGATGAAACTGGTAACTTTACGTTCTTATCTAAAGAAGGTGCGTCTGGTGACGTAACCGCGGTGGTATCAGCAGAAGGCTATATTTCTAAAAGTTTCGTTGTTGACCTATCTGCTGAGCTAGATGATGGTGCAAACGATATTCCGCTAGAGTTTAGCCTGGTTGCTGCAGATGCGACTGGTGTAACAGTAAAAACTGAGAAAGCAGCGGTGACTGGTGGCTCAACGGCAGAGGCTGTTACTGCTTCTGCATCAGAAGGTACAGCAGGCTCGAGCGTAACAGTATCTGCTAACACTGAATTTCAAAATGCAGCTGGTGAAGCTATCTCAGGTGAAGAAGTGACTATGAATGTAGTGGCAGCAGACTCATCAAATGTAAACGCAGGTGCGATTATTCCTGAGGGTCTAAATGCTGGGGCAACAACAGAGGTTATGACTTCTTTAGGTGTAACAAGCATCACTATGAGCGATGAAACCGGAGCACACGTTAAGAAGTTCTCTCAGCCAATCAGTGTATCAGTTAATCTACCTGCTGACAGTGATGTAGCCGCGGGTGATATGCTATCAATTGCTTCATATGATGAAGTTACTGGTATGTGGGCGAAGGAAACCGTTGAAGCAACAGTCGGTACAGCGAATACAGATGGTACCTACCCAGCATCATTTGAAACTGATCACCTTACTTTCTTCGCTATCGGTAACAACGTACCTGTCTGTACAGCTGGTCTAACTCTTAATGTTACAGGCGACATTCCAGCTCGTGGTTTGGCTGTTTCAATCTCTTCAAGTGACGGCACAATTGGCAGTTACACGCGTAGCGCTACCAAGCATGTAATTCCAGCGTCTTCTGCATCTCGCTTCGGTATCGCTCAAAATGCCACAGCACATGTTCGTTTGTATGATTATTCAGGTAACAACTGGTATACGTCAGATGGTGAAGTGCCAATTTGTGGTAACGTTAATGTAAACATCGGTAGCGATGTTGAAACATTTGATAAAAACGTAACTCTGGTAGGTACTTGTGCGGCGGATAGCACTGTAACAGCTAACCTTTCTGGTTCAATTGTAACTTATGCTAAAGATGGTAAAGCTGCAGCACTAGCTGAATCAATGGGTGAGTCAACATTTAAACTAGAAGGTGTTGAAGTTGGCGCTAACTACAAAGTACGTGCCACTATCCGTGGTGCTAAAGTTGACGGTGGTGGCCAGTCTAAAGTATTTACCTTTGAAAATGTTCAAAACGACGGTAATGCGTTAACTGGTGACGTTGCGATTGAGTGTAACGAAGTTCCAGTAACTGGTACTAACTAATTAAGATTAGTTTGTAATAAATTTTGAAACGCCACCCAAAGGGTGGCGTTTTTTTATGTTCAAAATTTGTGATTCTGTAACTTTGATCAGTGGCAAACTCTGATAGTGAACTCTGAACACTTAGTAACAAACCTCAGTTGCACATAAGTGAATTTGCCCAATAAAGCTATTTTTTACTCTCTTCACTTTAATAGCTCGCCATGATTTCGCAAGAAATTGAGTGAAATATCATCATTGGATGCTAAAACAGCAAAGAGTTAATTTATTATTTTATCAAAACGCTTATCTACAGCTGAGATTTATAGCTGTACAAACAGTAATCTACACTAATAAGCGTATTTTAGTGCCAGCAGAATTTTAATGTGAGATAGGTTAAAGTGGTTATAGCCAGCTGTTATTGATTACTTAAGCATTAGCTGTGTCTTTCAACAAAACGTTGCCAGTGCACATTGCTATTGATGACTCGAATTGGGGCGACTATCTTTTTCAGCGTTATAGCACTTGGTTGTTCAAGCAAGTTGTCATCTTTTAGTCCCATCAGGTAATGAAATGCAGGTTTATCTGCGCGTTGAATAGCAGCTATCCTAACTTGCTGTTCGAAGTTTAACCTGAGGCTACTAATCGCTGTTTTGAGCCCTTGTTGATCAACGTTCGGCAGCCCACACTTTTGTAAGTAGCCCATCCGCTCGCCTTCCCCTGAGAACCAAATTCTAACTTTTTCACTATACCTGCCGGATTTAGAGGGTAAGTCAAATAATAAACGGGTGTGTTTACGCGATTCTACGAAGTTAATATACTGCTCTAAGCCTGCTTGCCACAATGCAGTATGTATGGGAATAAATCTGGGTTTAAGCTTGCCATGGGTATGAAAGTTAAAACCAGTAACAGACTCTTGAGTGGTTAGATCGCGTAATGTCAAACTGCCAATTTCATCACTATAAGCGCCAGTGTAATAGGCTATAAGTGGAAGCCAGAAATGCCAATGTTTGGGCTGTTCTCTGGGTTGCTTTTCGTCACCATAGATGTAGCCATTAAATAGAGTATGTAACTCCATAGCAGAAAAAGCTCGGCGGCCTAAATGCGATTTCACGCGTAAAGTTAAACTCCAAAAGATAAGTAGCGGTAGTTTATCGTGTCTTGAGGGTAAGGCAAAGTGCTAACGGAGTTTTCTCTGAATATCTCTAGTATAGCTATTGCTTTAATGTAAATTAACAACCGCATGAGAGGAGGTTAATTAATTTATATACTGCTGATTTTTATTTGTTTGAAATACCCTTCTACGTGTAACTAAGTACTTTATTGAACAGAATGTTTCGTATATCGATACAATAGGGTATGCTTTGCATGCATAGTAATATTAGGGAAGATAATTATGGGGGCAACTCAATGCTCAGAGGTGTTTGATAGGAACCGAGAAATTATTAGTCAGCTCAGTGGATGGGTTTTGACTCAGGATGACTATTCACAAAGCCTGCAACGTATAAACGAGTTTGAGCACTCATTTTATTCAGGCTGTCCAAAGCAACTATGTGCACAGCAAACATCATTATTTTTATCATCACCACTGCATTTATCTATGCATTTTAGACCACTAGAAAGGCCGAGATACCTACACCAACACTTTATTACCAATATGACCAAGCATGCCCAGATGTTGGGCTACAAAAAGTCATCGGTGCCAAGACGTGGCACTTTACTATTGCTTGGATTAGGAGCGGGGCTACAAATTCCCGCCTTACTTAAGAAAATTAACTACACGGATGTGATTATTATAGAGAATGATGCCAACTCTTTAGAACTCGCGTGTCGTCACCTTGATATTGAGCAATTACAAACGCAGTGTAGAGAACGCGGTGGTGAGCTGCATATCCCCCGTGTTGAGAGTTATAGTGATTTTATGAATGCAATGCGTGCGATATTAATCAAGCATGGTTACCACTTACTTGCTGATATAAGTTTGTTCCGTCACTACAACTCCCCTTTGTATGATGAGATATTTGAGCAATTTAGGTCTTGGCGTAATCGCTTTGCTAGTATGTGGGGATTCTTTGAAGATGAACTTATTGGCTTGTCTCACACCTTAGAAAATCAAAGGGATGTGTTAAAGTTTACACCAAACTTCACACAAAGTTTTACATCGCAACCCAAAGTGGTCATTGTGGGTAATGGCCCCAGCTTAGATAAATGCATACAGGCGCTAGCGCAAGCACAGAATATCGTGATTGTTTCATGTGGTACGGCAGTGGCGAGCCTGCTCAAGCAGGGGATCACTCCAGACTTTCATGTGGAGATGGAAAGAACCGTCGATATATATGAGCTAAAAGCCGACTCGTTATCTGACCCTCGCTTAAAAAATACGATTTTGCTAACGCTCAACACGGTTTCTCCAAAGCTATTGGCATTGTTTAATCATAAGATGGTTTTCTTAAAAGCCAATGATATTGGTACAGAAATGCTCAAAGAGGGCGACAATACGTTTGAACCTCTCTATCACTGCAACCCAACGGTTGCAAATGCGGCTTTGGCTATCATGTTAAAACTGGGCTTCACAAACGTAGCGTTAGCTGGTTGTGATTTTGGGTTTCGCGACGAGCAGTTACACCATAGTCAGCATTCACAGTACCTTGATAAGCTAGATCCATTATTTCTAAACAAAGTTAAAGCAGAGCTGAGCGTTAAAGGTAACTTTGGTGGGGAAGTTCAAAGCACTCGTATTTTTAATGAAGCGAGGCTAAGTCTAGAAGTATTGATTTCAAAGTATCGACTTGCAGCAATCACTAATACCAGTGACGGTGCCTATATCAAAGGTACAATGGTAAGTTCGCTTACACAATTCCTAGACGAGCCTGAAACTGCCGACATAAACGAAGCGTTAGCGCATATACGCCAAGGTCTGACGTATTGTTTGCAGCAATATGGTAACACCAAAGTGCTCGAGCAATTGGATCTGAATATACAAGAGTCCCTTCAAACCCTAGTAGAAGGGATCAACGCAACTCAAAAAGTGTTAGAGCTGGCTACTGCGCTTAATCGTTTTATATACGACTTAGAGCACAGTAAAAGCATGACGAGCAAGCTATTGTTGAGCGGCTCGTTAAAATATATGTGCGTTACTATTGCAAGTCATATTAATCATATCCCACCAAGTCAGTGGGATAGCTATTTTTCGGTTGCTAAGAAGCAGTTGTTAACAGCTCTTAGTAATTATATTCATAGGCTAAACACCATCTAACTTAAGGATAAACGATGAAATTTAACTTAAAGGCTGTATTACCAATTGCACTCGGAACGGTGTACGTTGGAAAAACTTTAGCTTCTGGGTTGTATGATATTGTTGATAATGTTGCCAAACTCGAGCAATCGCAGTTTCATTCCAAAGAAATGGGAGTCAATCAGTCATTTAGCACGGACGACTCGTTCGGTTCAGGTGACTCATTCGGTTCAGGCGACTCGTTCGGTTCAGAAGACTCGTTCGGTTCAGAAGACTCGTTCGGTTCAGAAGACTCATTCGGCTCAGAAGATTCATTCGGCTCAGAAGACTCGTTCGGTTCAGAAGACTCGTTCGGTTCAGAAGACTCGTTCGGTTCAGAAGACTCATTCGGCTCAGAAGACTCGTTCGGTTCAGAAGACTCATTCGGTTCAGAAGACTCGTTCGGTTCAGAAGACTCATTCGGTTCAGAAGACTCGTTCGGCTCAGAAGACTCATTCGGCTCAGAAGATTCAAGTAGTGCTAACTACGAGCCATTTCCAACTAATAACAATGTGGCAAGTAAAGGTGTATTATTTCTAAAAGAAACCGATGGCTATTTTTTCGATGACCTACACCAAATTTGCGTAAAAGCGAATAAGCATGTCGTTATTGGTCATGCGGCACCTACTTATACTAATATGACGGGTCGCAACTTCATTATGCGTGGTAATTATGCTATCAAGAAGGGCCTACTGAACTTTCAACTAGCGGACCCTGATATGAACCTGTTGGAGAAGTTTAAGCTTGCTAAAACCTCAGACGTAAACTTCGAATTTATTGGTGATCGTTATCTTGGTAAGCAAGTATACGACAAAGGTGTGGTTGCCTACTATGAGGGTGAAGTCAGTTACTATAATCACGGTTGTGATATGGTACTTGGATACTAACTTATAAGCTTTAGCAGGGATTGAGTGCGTGATTAGCCCAATCCCTTTCGCTTCAAACAAGACTTTCTCCTGCCAGTTATGAATACTAAGAATCTTTTACTGAAGGTTCGCTTGGCTTTGTGTATAATCTCGCCCTTAGAATTCTAGCGCAAGCGCATTTGTTGCGTATGTCGCCAGACGGTAAGTTACGTTTTTCGATTATAAAGCCAGCCATGGCAAGTACCCTCTATAATATATTTTACCCTATCACCAAGGGTGGCAACAGGGTGACTAAATATCGAAGCTCGCGGTAGTTCAAGGTAATTAAAGGCGGTTCATAAAATATGTCAAACTCAGTTAAATCAGGCGATAGTCCTTCAATGGTAAGCGATTCAACGTTCAGACGATTTTCTGTTGCGCCCATGCTGGATTGGACAGACAAGCACTGTCGTACATTTCATCGCAAGTTAACACACCATGCGGTGCTATACACTGAGATGATCACCACAGGTGCAATTCTATTTGGTAAGGGAGATTACCTGAGCTTTGGTGAGCATGAGATGCCAGTTGCCTTGCAATTAGGGGGATCTGATCCTACCGCTTTAGCGGAATGTGCTAAGCGGGCAGCAGAGCATGGTTACAGCGAAATCAACCTCAATGTTGGCTGTCCTTCAGATAGAGTTCAAAACGGTCGTTTTGGTGCGTGCTTAATGGCGGAGCCTCAGCTCGTTGCAGATTGTGTTGCAGCCATGAAAGCACAAGTGAATATTCCGGTTACGGTAAAAACGCGAATAGGCATTGATGAACAGGACTCTTATGAGTTTTTAACGGCCTTGATTGAGGCATCAGCTAAGGTAGGATGTGACGATTTCATTATCCATGCTCGTAAAGCCTGGTTACAAGGCCTAAGCCCGAAAGAGAACAGAGAGATCCCACCACTTGATTACCCGCGAGTTTATCAGCTGAAAAAGGACTATCCAGAATTACACATTAGCATAAATGGCGGTGTTAAAACGCTAGATGACAGCTTACATCACCTACAGCACATAGATGGAGTGATGGTTGGACGTGAGGCATATAGCAATCCATTTATGCTGTCACAGGTGGACGAGCTTATCTATGGTGAGCAGGCGTTCAGTCAAACTCGACATCAGGTTGTGCGTAGTATGTACGATTACTTTGAGCAGCAAATGTCGGCAGGGGCAAATTTTTGGCACATAGCCCGTCATATGTTAGGTATATTTCAGGGGCAACCTGGAGCAAGGGGATTCCGTCGCCATTTATCAGAAAATGGGCATAAAAGAGAGGCTGATCTTAGCGTGATGGAAAAGGCGCTGAGTTTTGTACCTGAACAGTAAAATTTTCGACTCCTTCATAATATACATAAGCGTTTTGATAAGAAGTAATTAAAACCTCACCAACTTCAGATAGTCCAAGTGGTGCAGTGAGTTTGCTACATGGCCAACTTGCTCACCGCTTAGTTTCGTCTGTACTTACTATTAAATGCTCAGAATATTTATTATTATATATTTCCTTTTGTCAACTGCCATTTATTACAGATTATATAGCTCCTGAATTTTGATAATGTCTAAAAGCTTTAAATGCAAATAAGGAGCTTTATATGAAAACCAAAATTAAGTTAAACAAAAAGAAATTAGTTAATTTATCTGATAAAAAACATGACCTTCCAAACAAGCTAACCCCTGACGTGGCTGGTGGTATGGGAGCATGTACTAACTGTGCGAGCGGTTGTCACGAATTGCAAAAGTAATTTAGCTTTATGCTAGATGATAGTGTTCGCAATAGGTTATATATTAATAGTGAAATTTGATATATAGCCTTTTAAAAAGCGTAAAACGTTAGGTTTAACGCTTTTTATTCTTTTATTTGTTTCTTTTAATCTTGCCATAATTATTGTATTGGGTGTATAACAATTCCCAATGAAAACCAATAGCAAAAAATCATTATATAGACTCTTTACACCGCCACATATGTAAGCTTCTGCCATTCCTTTGTCTGCGATAAAAGGTGGTGTAAATCACTATTTTTTAGTGTATTCAGCTAAAATTCACTTCTGGTGCTCGCTTTCCCTCTCCCTAGCTTACATCTAATCTATTGTAATATATGAGGTTTGTAACTCTGGCATAAAGATTGGAGTATCAGGTTAACCTAACGCCAATGCAAAGGAGCAAAGTATGGCTTTAATTAACAGAATTGAAGATCTAATAAAATCAGAAGTAAATGCATTTTTAGATAAGGCTGAAGACCCTCGTAAATTAGCAGCGCAATTGTTGATTGAGCTGAACGATGCTTTAAGCGAATGCCGCTCGACAGCTGCAACAATTATTTGCGAACAGAAGGCGCTTAGCAGGCGCACCAGTGAGCATGATAAGCAAATAGAGTTATGGCAACAAAAAGCTGAGCATGCTTTAAGCAAAGATAGAGAAGATCTTGCTAAGGCCGCATTAAGTGAAAAGCAAAAGTTTATTGATAATCGGGAGAAATTGCAGGAGCAATTAGCCTCACTTGATGAAACGTTAATCAAATTGAAAGACGATGCAGATAAGCTTGCGAGTAAAATTCAGGTTTTAAAAGCTAAGCAACTACAGCTTGAGCGAGCACAAAGATCATGCAGCGCAAGAATAAAGGTACAGCAGACTCTTCGCAGCGATGAGGTGGCGAATGTGCTCAACCGTTTTGAGCAGTTGGAAAGTAAAGTTGAGCGTATAGAGGCGCAAGTTGAGAGTTACGAGTTAGGCCAATCTTCAACGGCGCTGCAATTCGCGCAGTTTGAACGAAATGAAAAAGTTGATGTGGCACTGGCACAGTTGAAGCAACAGATGCAAAGCAAGCCTGCGCCAGCAGGGGCTTAAGGAGTCATTTATGAAATATTATAGTGAGAGAAAGAGTTGTTTCCGTGTTCTAGGTCATAAAAAAATAACTGGGGTGTGTGCGGGAGTTGCTGAGCGGTTTGATATGCCTATCTGGCTTACTCGCCTGCTTACTGTGTTGTTATTTATTAAGTTTCCGGTGGTGACAGTGCTTGCGTATGCAATAGCCAGTGTTGCGTTACCAACCAAAGCTTAAAGGTGAAATGCTATGAAAACCGTATTTTTAGTACTGATCGCATTGCTAATATGTTCCACCTTATCTTGGTTGAGCTCACCACTTTCTTGGCTAAGTATTCCTGACTTTTTTATGAATCTGAGCTGGGTTGGGATAGAGCTTATTACCGTATTAATTGGAACAATCGCCTTTATAGCGGTCATTGCGTTACTGGGAATGGGGTTGATTGGCGCCTTTTTAGTAGTGTTCATTGGGCTAGTTTTGGCACTGCTGTTCAACTCTATTTTGATTGCTATTCCTCTTTTATTGCTAGTTGGATTGGGGTGGTTAGTGTTTGAACCTGTGTCAGGTCATTAGCACATAAAACATTGGGCTAATGGCGCGTGACTGTCTATTTCATGTTATGATTTAGACAGTTATTGCTATTTTAAAGGAATGTTCATGTTTGCTAAATATCTTGCTGTATTTACCTCTATGCTGTTGAGCTTAGCGCCCTCTCTGGTCATAGCTGAACAGGGAAATTCGTCTAAGCTTGTGGTACAACACGCTAAGATCAGGCAATTTCTCCCAGCCGCGACTTCAACTGCAGCGTACTTTTCGTTAATGAATCATTCACCACAAACACGGATACTACAAAAAGCCACTATATCTGGCTTAGGAAGAGTTGAAATTCATGAGCATGTTCATAGTGATACAATGATGCGAATGCAAAAAGTACAAGAGCTGACTATATCACCTTACCAAACAATCTCTTTTCAGCCAGGAGGCTATCATTTAATGGCGTTTGAGCCGACAGGTAAATTACGAAAAGGTGAAAAGCTGACTTTGACATTATACTTTGCAAACGGTGAAAGGCTTGAAAGCCCTATAAAGGTGGTGTCTTTGCAAGAGGAAATGGGTAAGCAAGAAAATAACCACTCAGAACATAAACATCATTAGGAGCAGTTATGCAGCAAAATATAGGAAAGTTTATTGGTGCACTAAGCGCTTTACTCTTACTAGGCTATTTGTTGGCGGTTTATTGGAGTGTAGAACCTGCAAAATTTGATGTATTAGAGCGCGCAAAACAGCAAGCTCAGAGTAATAACGAAAAGTTGGTGACGGGGTATGTCACAACCAACACTTTAATTAGTGTGAGTGAAACCTTATTGCAAAAATCAGGGGGGTATTTGTCAAATGACATGCTACCGCCTGGCGTTTTAATGGACAACATGCCAGCTTGGGAATATGGCGCATTGGAAATGGTACGCGATCTGGCGTTGTCTATGCGTAAAGACTTTAGCCGTTCTCAATCTCAGTCGACGGAACATCCTGCACTTAAATTGGCACAGCCGCAATTCAATATTAGTTCAACGGCTTGGGCATGGCCTAGCGCTGAGGGCGAGTATCAATCAGGCATTAATTACCTTAAAGAGTACCGCTCAAAAATCGCAAGCCCTGCACAGAGGGATAGCCAATTCTATGCGCGCGCAGATAATCTACGGGGTTGGTTGAAGGAAGCTGAAAAGCGATTAGGAAGTTTAAGCCAGCGTTTAAGTGCCAGTGTTGGCCAAGATAGAGTTAATACAGATTTAGCTGGGGACAGTGCGGCGAATCAAGCAACATATACACCTAGCCATAGAGAAATAAAAACATCTTGGTGGAAGATTGACGATGTATTCTACGAATCTCGGGGCGCAAGTTGGGCACTGCTACATTTTTTAAAAGCCGTAGAGCATGACTTTGCAGACGTGCTAGCAAAAAAGAATGCGACGGTCAGCCTACAACAGATTATTCGAGAACTCGAAGCGACTCAAGAAACCGTTTGGAGTCCTATGATTTTAAATGGTAGCGGATTTGGCTTGGTTGCTAATCATTCGTTAGTAATGGCAAACTATATTTCAAGAGCTAATGCAGCTCTTATCGAACTCAGTGAACTCTTAGCGCAAGGATAAAAAATGAAAAAGTACTGTATTGCGGCCGCGTTGTCGATGGCCTGTTTGGCACCCGTTGCTCAAGCTGACACCTTACTTGGATTGTATTTAGGAGCCGAAGGATGGCAGGCCGATAACTCGGGGAACTTCGCCGAAAGCGGCAATGCTCAGTCATTCAATTTCGATGATGAAACTTTCACAAGTTACTATGCTGCGCTTGAGCACCCAGTGCCATTTGTGCCTAATATCAAGTTACGCTATACCGAACTCGAACTAAATGGTTCCACTACCTTGTCTGAAACGTTTGAATTTGGCGGAAAAGACTTTATCGTTGGCACCACTGCGAATACTTTCACCGATCTAAGCCATGTAGACTATACCCTTTACTATGAAATATTTGACAATGATTTAGTGTCATTTGACTTTGGTGTAAACCTTAAACAATTTGATGGCACAATTCAGGTTGCGGGTACAGTTGAAGGGAATACCACTACAGAAACTCGCGACTTTTCAGGCGTGGTACCGCTGGGTTACCTGCGTGCTGAACTTGGCTTACCAATGACCGGCTTTAGCGTGTTTGCAGAAGGCAGTATGCTGGCTGTTGATGATAGCAAAATTCAAGACTATCAAGTGGGTGTTGCATGGCAAGTAATTGGCAATTTGGCTGTTGATGTAGCTGTGCGTGCTGGTTATCGCTCGATGGTACTTGAATTAGATGATGTTGATGACATCTCTACAGATATCGATGCCTCAGGACCATTTGCTGGTATCGAAGTACATTTCTAATTCTCAGTATGATTTAGCTAACCTCGGCTGTGCAAACTCGCGAATACGCAGTTGAGGTTAGTGAGCTGACAGAGCACTCACAAGAGAGCTCCGTTACTTACCTGAAATATCTTATCAGCTCCAGTGACATTCAAACTCCTCGGCGAGCGCTTGCTCCAACTGATGTTTATACTTTTTGTTGATAGGTGAACTCACCAATTTTTTCAACTCATCTCCAGTTTGCGTCAACTTGTAGTAGCTCAGAACGAGTTCATTGCTTTTCGGGGTTAACGTGAGCTTTTTGCTGTGAAAAGAAAACTGCATTGGCTGACCTTGTTTTAAGCTGGCAGACTCAATCTCTTTTCGATACAGCAAGTTAATATCCATTAAAGTGAGTATATTGGGGAAGCTAAGACCTGCATTGGCGAGGTTAATGGACTCCTTGTTGCCCTTTCTTAGTAAGTCGAAAAATGAAGGCTTTTTATAATATCCTAACAAAATTAAGTAGCTGTCTTCTTTTTCTAGGTAGCCGCAAAGTGCTGCACATTTTTGTAAGGCCGAGGCTTCTCTTTGTGTCATCTGCTTTAATGTTTGCAAGCTCTTGATAGAAAAAGTACCAGGTGAGACGGTTTCGCCCACTAAAATTTTTGCCCACAACTTTTGCATATTTTGATTGGCGATATCTTCAGCCAGTACAATGTAGTGCTCTAACCAGTCTGGGTCTGGTCGTCCCTGACTGGTTACATCTGGACACACGCTCAATGCCATCGCCGTAATTTGCTCAATGTTCTGCTGACGCTGAATTTTGTTGAGTTGCTGGCGCTTCAATGCCCGTTTAAGAAGGCTTTCATCACTGCGTACTGAATAGCTTATGGGCATGGTACCTTGTGCGCTGTAACTGTTATCTGAGGCACTTCGTGTACCAAAGTCACGACTTTTAACCATCGTAAATCCGAGTTTATCTTCGATTAATGAGGCTAAGCTCGCTTTAGCTTGGGCGTTTTTTACACTCATGTAGAGGCTCGCAATTTAAGTTCTGTTTGTAGGTTATTGAACGCTGAAATCATCAACTGATGTATGTAATATTCCATATACAGTGCCATATAACCGCCAAAAATGGTGGAGTGAATGACGCCCGTTACGTGCCAGTGTACGGTGATCGAATCATTACGTGGCGTTAGAGTGAGTTGTCCGGCAGCGGTATGTTCGTTATTAATCAACAGTGAAAAGTGTATGCCGTGAGCATCTTTCTTGGTAATGGTTATTTCAGCCTTGCCAAACTGATGTTGCACGGTTGCATGGGCGCCAACACCGGTACTAGGAATGGAAATGAGAATATCTTTAGTACCTTTCACTCGATTTAAGCGCATAAGTTGCGACCAAGCTTGTAAGTCAAATAGAGATGAAAGCTGTTGAGCCTCTGCTGTGAGAAAGGTCTTTTGTTGCTTTAAATGATACTTATGAGGCAAAAGCAAACCAGCCAGCACAAATAGTAAGCAAGCGAGTAACAATACCTTAGTCAAAGTGATGAGAATTCTGATAGCTATCTCCAGCAACATTGGTTGCGAACATCCAACACGCAAGTAGTTGAACATCGTCTATAATATTTCATGTACGTATGAAATTTATACCTGATAGTAAAAATGTACCACAATTCGTATGATGGTAAATGGGTTAGTAAACTTAAGCTTGAAACACAATAAAGCAAAGTAGTGAATTGAAGGATAAAAAATGGCGTCTGAGCAAGATGATTTTTTGTTTCTAGATCATGATGATGACACACAAGAAGCTGAGGTCAGTGGAGCCGCGTGGGATATCCTTGTTGTAGATGATGATCCTGAAATTCATTCTGTTACAACATTGGCCTTGTCAGGCGTAGAGTTTTGGGGTCGAACGTTGCATTTTCACCATGCATACAGTGGTAAAGAGGCCATAGAAAAGTTAATCCATAACCCAGAAATATGTGTGATGTTGCTAGATGTGGTGATGGAAACTGACGATGCCGGCTTGACCGTCGTAAAGCGTGTGCGAGACGAACTAAAAAATGAAAATGTGCGCATTATTTTACGTACAGGCCAACCAGGTCACGCCCCTGAAGAGCAAGTGATCCGCGACTACGATATCAACGATTACAAGATGAAGACGGAGCTAACACGCAGTAAGTTGGTAACGTCCATGATGACAGCAGTGCGTTCATATCGTCAAATTTGTGAGCTCGAAGCGCAAGGTTTAGCGTTGGCATCGATTCTTGACGCCATTAAAGGGATTCTTGGTCATAACGACATTCGAACCTTTAGCCTTGCAGTAGTGACACAATTAGCAAAAATTTTAGGCAGTGAACCCTATGGTATTGTCAGTGGGCAATTGGGGAATGACAAACGGATTGTTGTGTTAGGTGGCACTAGTCAGTTTCAAGAGTTTTTTGGCCAAGGGCTTGAGCAGTTAGACAATGGCCGTGTGATCATGCAGGTACAGAATTGTTTTGACAGCGGTGAGCATCAGCAAACTGATCATGATATTACCGTACTACTTCAGGGCAAAAATCGCAGCGCGGCGATTTATTTGGAGCTAGACATTCAGCCGACAGACTCTCAATTGCAGTCTATGGAGATCTTTTTAGCTAACGTCAGTATTGGATTAGACAACATAAAATTGTTTAATGAATTACGTGATGTGGCTTATAAAGACCCGCTAACAAAGTTACCAAATCGCGCTTGTTTTACTGATAAAATCGCACAGTACTACAAGGATCAAGACAGTAACTTAATACTTATCCTGATCGATATTGCTCAGTTTTCAGATATCAACAATGGTTTAGGCCAAGAAGTGGGTAATCAATTGTTGCTTGCCGTAATGCATCGCCTTGACCAAGAATTCCCTCAGGTTGAGCTGCTGGCGCGCATTGGGGCTGATGTGTTTGCAATGTTGCTGCCTAAAATAGGTTTTGATGAGCGCATGTTCATGGACAGCTTACTGATTCCTTATCAAGTGAATGAGCATGTTTTATCAATTCATTTCAGAGTGGGAATATGTGACCAAGACGACTTTGCTTGTAATGGCTTGGAGACACTAAAATTAGCTTACATAGCGCTGAATCAAGCGAAACAAGGAAATCAGTCAGTTGGTTGGTATACATCAGATCTTGAAGAAAAAATGGCTTGGAAGTTGGGACTTATTCGCCAACTAAGACAAGATTTTGAACAACGCAAATTAGAGGTATGGTATCAACCTCAGTTATGTTTCAAAACACTAGAAGTGACGGGCTGTGAAGCGTTATTACGCTGGCCATCGGACAATGGCCGATATATCTCTCCTGGAATTTTTGTGCCTTTGGCTGAAAATGCGGGGCTGATTGTCGATATTGGTCAATGGGTGCTAGAGCAGGCGTGTGAGCAACAAAAAAAACTGGCGGCTATGGGCAAACCTATCAGCGTTGCGGTGAATGTGTCGGTGCCTCAGTTTAAAGTTCCCAACTATGCGCAAAGTGTAAAAGAAACTCTGTTGGAATATGATATAGAGCCACATTTTATCGAATTAGAAGTCACAGAAAGTGTGGTCATGGACGAAGTTGGCGCGGTGGTAGAGACACTGACTGAATTACAAGAGCTTGGAGTAGAAGTGGCTATTGACGATTTTGGCACGGGGTTTTCATCACTGAGTTACTTGCAAAAATTGCCATTTTCTCGACTAAAGATCGACAGAGCATTTATCAAAGACATTCCTGATAATGATAGCGGAGCGATTGCTGAACTCGTGATATCTTTAGGCCGGCATCTTGGTCGTAAAACAATTGCAGAAGGCGTTGAGACTCAAGCACAAAGCGACTTATTAAAAAAAATGGGCTGTGATGAAGTACAAGGGTTTATGTACGCTAAGCCCATGCCAAGTCATGAGTTTATGGCGTTTTTAAAAAGCTATAAACCTAAGGCGAGTGACTAAATATTGCAAACAAGCAAGGATGTGCGCTTTACCTTAGTTTGTTGCTGATAATCTATAGTTTGTGGTTGTAGGCATTTAGGCTATAATTCGCCTCTTTTTATCCTCTAGGCAGTCACTATGAGCGCACTCAAAGCTGAACGTCCGTTGTTTTCTTATCCCAAATATTGGGCTGAATGTTACGGCACGGCTCCTTTTTTACCTACCACACGTGAAGAAATGGATCAATTAGGCTGGGATAGCTGCGATATTGTATTAGTGACAGGGGACGCCTACGTTGATCACCCTAGCTTTGGCATGGCGGTCATTGGACGGGTGCTTGAAGCACAAGGTTTTAGAGTAGGGATCATCGCGCAGCCAGATTGGTCGAGTAAAGATGCTTTTATGAGCCTAGGCAAGCCCAACCTGTTTTTTGGTGTAACTGCAGGCAACATGGATTCCATGATAAACCGTTATACCGCCGAAAAACGCATGCGACACGATGATGCTTATACCCCAGGAAATGTAGGCGGAAAGCGTCCTGACCGTGCTGTTGTGGTGTACAGCCAAAGGTGTCGAGAAGCCTATAAAGACGTACCGCTAGTCATCGGTGGGATTGAAGCAAGCTTAAGGCGCATCGCTCATTATGATTACTGGCAAGAAAAAGTACGCCGCAGCATTATCTTCGATGCAAAGGCCGACATCTTGATCTATGGGAACGCTGAGCGTCCACTGGTGGAAGTGGCTCACCGTATTGCCAAAGGTGACAAAGTAGAAGATATTCAAGATGTGCGTGGCACGGCTGTTATTCGTAAAACTCCTTTACCGCAGTGGCGAGGTAGTGATTCAACCGCGATAGACAAGATAGGAAAAATTGATCCCATTCCCAACCCCTATGGTGCTGATGATGTGGGTTGTAGTAAATCAGAATTCACCAAAGCGGGCATTGATTTGTCGGCGGAAGCTGCCAAGCCTATCACCGTTCAACCACCTCGTTTGAAGCCTTGGGAAAAGGTCTACGTAAAGTTGCCAGCTTTTGAACAAGTAAGTGTTAATAAACCTTTGTACGCGCATGCTTCTCGAATTTTGCATCAAGAAACCAATCCAGGGTGTGCCCGAGCGTTGTTTCAACGTCATGGAGATCGCTCCGTATGGGTCAATCCTCCAGCCTTTCCCCTTGAAACACAAGAAATGGATATCGTATTTGGCTTGCCGTATCAGCGCGTTCCACATCCAAGTTACGGAGATGCGAAAATCCCTGCCTATGAGATGATAAAAACCTCCGTAAATATCATGCGTGGTTGTTTTGGTGGTTGTAGTTTCTGCTCGATTACAGAACATGAAGGCAGAATAATTCAAAGTCGATCTGAGCAGTCAATCATTGATGAAATCGAACAGATCAGAGACAAAGTGCCTGGTTTCACTGGGGTTATCTCAGACTTAGGTGGCCCGACAGCAAACATGTATAAGTTGCGCTGTAAGAGCAAAAAAGCGGAAAGTACGTGTCGTCGTTTGTCTTGCGTATATCCAGATATTTGTAAGCATATGGACACAGACCACACACCAACTATTGAGCTATATCGCAAGGCCCGTGATGTAAAGGGTATTAAGAAAATCCTGATAGCATCGGGGGTACGATATGATTTAGCAATTGAAGACCCGCGCTATGTGAAAGAGCTCGTGACACATCATGTTGGTGGCTATTTAAAGATTGCTCCAGAGCATACCGAAGAAGGGCCATTGTCTAAAATGATGAAACCGGGCATGGGCACCTATGATAAGTTTAAGGAACTCTTTGATAAATATTCAAAAGAAGCTGGTAAGAAGCAATACTTGATCCCGTATTTTATTTCTGCACACCCAGGTACAACGGACGAAGACATGGTGAACATGGCTCTGTGGTTAAAAGCACATGACTTTAAACTAGACCAAGTTCAGAACTTTTATCCTTCACCTATGGCAAACGCGACGACTATTTACCATACGCAAATGAACTCGCTACGAAACATCAAGAACAATACTGAGCAAGTATCTGTGCCCAAAGGCGCAAGGCAAAGGCGCTTGCATAAGGCTATTTTGCGTTATCATGACTCATCAGGCTGGCCTATGATCCGTGAAGCTTTACGTAACATGGGTAAGGCAAATTTAATTGGTAAGGGTCCGAATTGCCTTGTACCTGAGGAAGGGCGCACTGAGCGTAGTAAAAATACGCGTGGCCGAGCAGCTCTGACCAGACACACAGGGTTTAGCCAGTTTAAAAAGGCCAATACCAAACCTAAGGTTGGCGGAAATAGACGCAACGCGAAGCAAAAGTGACCCATAATAGGCCTTATGCTTGGGCGGCTTCAAAAAACCGCATAAACCCTTTTTCACTACCTAGTAACTGGCGTTTGAACGGCAGCCATTGCGGTTGCTCTGGGCCTGCAAGCGCATGCCACTGAGCAATCTCTTCTTGATTGGGTACATAGATATCGGTGCCTAATTTCTTTAGGCTACGCTCACAGTAGCGCGCAATGTTTGGCTGTTGTGCTAAGTGTTCTGTAAAGGTTTTACTGGCAGCGTCATGCAATGCGTGTTTGAGCTTTAACGGCAGAGCATTAAACCATGGTTGGTTGACGACAAATAGCCAGCCGTCTTGCACACTATTAATTGACGAAATGACGCCTAAATGTTTTCTCAGATTGTTAGGCCCATTAAATAGTCCAACAATAGACGGATCCAAAGCTTCAATACGGCCACCTTCAGCTAACGTGGCAACCTTTTTCCATGGAACTTGCACAGCTCGGGTGCCACATAAATCATAAAACTGGTTGAGCACTTTGCTAGCCGGTATGCGAAACACGATGTCCAACATATCTTGTGGAGTTTTTATAATCTCGCCATACCGCTTGGTGGATGTGACTGTACGCGCGCCGGGCAAGTAATGCATTAATATAGTGAGCTTACCTTGCTGATGTATCTTTTTAAGTACATGATTTTGCCATGTATTTGATGAAATTAGATTGAGGTACTGTTGCTGTTCTGCACACCAAAAAGGAATATTGAGTATATCTAATGCGGGTAAAATAGGTGTCAGATTGGAAACCGAGATTAACGCCGCTTGAATTGCTCCACGCGCTGTGTGCACTGCTAATTCAGTGCCTACGCCAAGTATTCCGTTGTCAAAGGTATTGAAATATATTTTTCCGTCACTGAAGTGCTCGACGTTATTTTTCAATTGCTGGTGCATATGCGGAGATGAGCGCCACTTATGAGTGTCATAGGGTGAGGCGAACATCATGTTAAAGTTGGCGCGACGACACTTTTCAAGCTCTTCAATAGCATTCTGCTGACACAGTTCACTTGCCAATAAACTATAAGGCATTGTGCAACCTGCGACGATACAGGCCGCTTTTTGCGCAAATGCACGACGATGGTGATCTATTTGGCTGTTACTACGCTTTTTGCCTAATGCCATAAAATTCAATGATACCTACAGCTTGTTAGTTAAGCTTAGCAGAATGAGGCGTTGATTGGTGATAAACCTAATATTTACTAAGCTTATGTAAAACGTTTAAATTGAGAGTAAATTAGTGCAACTTGTCCGTGAAAAGCTCATCTATCGAACTGTGCTCGCCATTGGTATTGTGTTCAGTATTACTGTAATTAGTTTGCTGGGCACCGCTGTGTTTCAGATGGCAAATGTAGCACATCACCAGAACTTGCTGCGTAATGCATACAGTCAGCTACAAAATACTTATGCACAAGTATTAATAGACCCTACACAGCTCACACCATATAACAATGCGATCACGCAACTGAAACAAGAAATTGATGGGTTTGCGTCACAGCCAACTCGCGAGCTGGCTAACAGTTTGACTACGCAGATAAATATTCAGCAGCAGAGTGTTTCAGGAGTAGCAAAAGCGATACAAAGTGGTTCGCTTAGCTTTAATGATCTGTCTAAACAGCAACTAATCGACGGGAGTCGTCAGTTGGATGAGCTTTTTTCAATATATGTGAGCAAGTTATCTGAGCAGCATAGCCAAAATGTATGGCTGGATAGTTGGTTATTGCTGTTATTAAGTCTGGTGACGTTACTATGGGGGGCTGGCTTGTATTTTCTTTACAGAAAACTTCATCATGGCATTTTGCTCACGCAGCAGGTGTTAAATGATGCCAAGTACCATCAGGCATACACGCTGCCTGCTCACCATCGAGGCCACATAGCTGCAGAGGCGCCATTGGGTGAACTGTTAAAGATGGTGGACGTGTTAGCAACTCGGCTAGAACAAGTTCATGCACAGTTTGTTGAAGAGGCACAGGCAGCGACGTTAGGGAGCATGGTACAAGGTTTCTCACAATCATTACAGACCTCGCTACAACATGCAGCGACACATCACCGCCGACTTACCACACTGAGCAATAAACTCTCTGGTGGGGATCTGAGTGAGGAGCAAGTGGCTCAATTGTTAGCGAAGCTAAAGCAGATCCTGACACAGCTCGATACAGAGCTGGCAAACACTTATGCCGTGTTAGATGATTTTAACAACATAGCTAATTATCACCAATTTGACGTAGAGGCTGAATTTAATCTTAAACAACTGATAGTGGCGATATTTGAGCGTCATGAAACTGAATTAACAGCGAGTCATTGCCATGTAAGCTTTGAGATCCCAGAGTCCTTGTTGTTGAGAAGTTATCCTGCAGTATTTGAGCAAATTTATCATCATTGCATCAGCAATTGCGTAAAGCATGCCAAGCAAGAGGGGAAACCTTTAAACATAGTGGTGTCAGCGATGGTTGTGAATGATTTTGTGCATTTATACTTTAAAGATGATGGGGCTGGAATTGACGCCGAGTTGCTATCAATTTTTGCAGGTACTGACATGAAAGCGAGTCGTCACTTTGGAAAACTAGGGTTAGGGCTGAGTGTGATTTACCACCTGGTGACAGAGAAGCTCAAAGGGGAGTTTAAAATTCAAAGCCCTGCTCATGGTGGAGCGTGTGTTCATATCGTTTTATCAGGCACACAATATAGGATGGCTCAAACCGTGAAAAAGGGCAGGCGGAATGAACAGGCTTTGGAGTAGTAGAATAAAAAAGGCTGCATAAGCAGCCTTCTAAAGTATGCAAGGAGCATTAAGCCTTTTTGCTTGCAACCCATTCAGCCACAAAACGCTCAAGTACGTTAAGTGGTACAGGACCATTTTTTAGTACTACGTCATGGAACTGGCGAATATCAAACTTGTCACCAAGCTCTTTTCTGGCGTTTTCTCTAAGCTCAAGAATTTTTAGCATGCCGATCTTATACGCGGTTGCTTGTGATGGCATGACGATGTGACGCTCTACCATTTTGACACCATCCGACTTAGCGTTAGGCGTATTGTTTACATAGTAATCAATACCTTCTTGGCGAGTCCACTTCATCGCGTGGATACCAGTATCAACAACTAGGCGACATGCACGCCAAAGTTCCATAGCCAAACGACCAAAATCAGAGTACGGATCTTCATATAACCCCATCTCTTTTGGTACTAGCTCAGAGTATAAACCCCAGCCTTCAATGTAAGCCGTGTAACCACCAAACTTACGGAATTTAGGTACACCTTCAAGTTCTTGTGCAATAGCAATTTGCATATGGTGTCCTGGGATCCCTTCATGGTATGCCAAAGCTTCCATTTGGTATGTTGGCATTGCTTCCATATCATAAAGGTTTGCATAGTAGATGCCTGGACGAGAGCCATCTGGTGCAGGTTGTTGATAGAATGCTTTGCCAGCGGCTTTTTCACGGAATGCTTCAACGCGCTTAACAATCATGTCAGCCTTTGGCTTGACGATAAACAGTTCATCAAGGCGTGACTTCATGTTGTCAATCAAATCTTTAGCTTGAGTCAGATACAACTCTTTACCTTCATCAGTATTAGGTAGATAGAATTGTTTGTCGGTTTTCATGAACTCCATGAATGCCTTCAGGTCGCCTTTAAAACCAACTTTGTCTTTGATTTCACGCATTTCATCGTGAATACGAGCGACTTCAGCTAGGCCGATTTCATGAATTTCTTTGGCGGTTAAGTCAGTCGTTGTGGTACGTGCCAGCTTAGTATTGTAGAAGGTTTCACCATCTGGGAACTTCCATGCGCCATCACGCTCATCGGCACGTTTTTCAAGCTGCTCTAAGTAGTTGATTAGTTTGCTATATGAAGGTTTTACAGCCTCGTTTAGGGCATTTGTTGCTTGCGCGATTAGCTCGGCTTTTTCTGCCTTGTCAATCTCTAGCTTGTTCACTTTACGCTTAAAGTCAGCGAGTAAAGTTGAATCTTCCCCTGCTTCAAACGGAGCGCCTTTAATTATGTTTTTGCTAGATTCAATGACGTGTGGAAATACAAACTTAGGCGCTATGATCCCTTTTTTAGCTCTAAGCTCTAAGCTTTCTAACAATTGGTCAAATACTTTCGTAACGCCGTTTAGACGTGAAATGTAAGCGAGTGCATCTTTTTTATCAGTGATCTGGTGCTGATTGATCAAAAATGCAGGCACAGTAGAATGCGTACCATACATTTGATTCACTGGGTATGTGTGATAGCGCCATTTAAAGTCTGCGATTTCATTTTCTAGGTTTTGCTGCATTAAATCGTAACTTACTTGCGTAGACGCATCCAGCTTGTTGCGGTCAATGCTTTTTAGCGTTGCTAAATCCTTTTTTGCAAGCTCTAGATCTTCAAGTTTACGCGCGTCGCTTTCATCGTCCCATTTATCGTAATCTTGTTTGATACCCATGTAGGTTTGATATACAGGGCTGCGCATGACGCTGCGCATAAATACTTCTTCAAAAAAAGCATTTGCTTTTTCAACTTCGCTTTGAGCAACTTGTTGAACTTGTTGTTGAGGCGCTGGCTGGTCAGCAGTTTGCTGGCAGCCACCTAATAGCGCTACGCTGATAGCGGCAGCAATAACAGTAAGTTTACGCATTGTTTTACCTTTCTTGTTATTCATGAGCACATCTGCTCAGTCTTAAATTCTTTATTTCAGATAAGAGGATTTTCTCTGCTCTAAACAAACGATTGTAGCAGGTCGTTTAGGTATGTGTGGCCCTTATTTGTAACTAACCATGAATGGGCCTGATTTAGTAACAAACCATTTGACTCGGCATTGGCAATATTGTCTTCAACAGCCTCTAAAGATAGTCCAGTAAAATCAATGAAGTCTTGTTTAGAGCACGGTTGCTGTAAACGGAAGCAATTCATAAAAAACTCAAAGGGTCTATCCTGCTCTTCGACTTGCCAACTTTGGTAAAGGTAAGGTTTGCTCAAATCCATGTAACCACGAGGATGTTTTACTTTAACGGTACGTAAGATCTCCAGATTATCTGGTAGAGTAATTTTGCCATGGGCGCCACACCCGATCCCTAGATAATCGCCAAATTGCCAATAATTGAGGTTGTGTTTACATTGAAAACCCGACTTGGCATACCCTGATATTTCATATTGCTGATATCCGGCATTAGCCAACAATGCTTGACCTTGTTCTTGAATATCCCAAAGGATCTCGTCTTGCGGCAATGTGGGTGGTTTAGACGCAAACTGAGTGTTAGGCTCAATGGTCAGTTGATACCAAGATATGTGCGGTGGTTCTAGCTCTATAACGCGTTGTAAATCGCTCAGTGCATCGCTTAAGGTCTGGTTTGGTAAACCATGCATTAAGTCCATATTAAATGAACCTAACCCCGCTTTGCGGGCTTCGTGTGCGGCATTAATTGCCTCTTGCTCACCGTGAATGCGACCCAGCGCATTCAGTTTGTCCGCTTGTAAGCTCTGCACGCCAATTGAAATACGATTTATGCCAGCGTCAACATAGTGTGCAAAGCGGTCCGTTTCAACCGTGCCAGGGTTGGCCTCCAGAGTAATTTCAATATCTTCTTCAAAAGGAATGAGCGCGCGTACTTGTGTCAACAAATGGGTATAAGCATTTGCTGAGAGCAAACTTGGGGTGCCTCCGCCAACAAAAATACTGTGTAGCTTGCGCCCTTGCACAAGGTGTAAGTCGGCTTTCAGGTCGTCTAACAAGTGCTGTACATATTCTTGCTCAGGAATTTTCCCCTTTAAACTGTGACTATTAAAGTCACAGTAAGGGCATTTTTGTACACACCAAGGAACATGGATATATAAACTAAGAGGAGGTAATTTCACACATTGGCCTGCAATTGACTCAACAACATACCCAGTGCCTGGCCTCGATGGCTCAGAGCATTCTTTTGTTCTTTGCTAAGTTCGGCACTGGTGCAGCTTTTTTCAGGAACAAAGAATACAGGGTCATAGCCGAACCCTTCTCGACCTTGCTGTTGCATGGTTATTTGTCCTTCCCAGCTGGCTTGGCAAATAATAGGTGTTGGGTCGCTTGCATGACGCATATAAACTAACACACACCAAAAACGGGCACTACGCTGTGGATTATCTCCAAGCTCTAGTAATAGTTTGTCTATATTGTCTTGATCGCTGGCGTTAGCGCCTGCGAAGCGTGCCGAGTAAACCCCTGGTGCACCATTAAGCGCATCAACCTCTAACCCAGAGTCATCAGCTATGCTGGGCATTCCAGTGACTTCAGCTGCATGACGCGCTTTGATAATGGCATTTTCCACAAAGGTAGTGCCTGTTTCTGCCACGTCCGGTACATTGAACTGGCTTTGCGGTAATACTTCAATTTTGAGCTCGCTGAGCATGCTCGCGAGCTCTTTTACTTTACCTTGGTTACCTGTTGCCAAGACTACTTGTTGGGGCATTTGGGTTTAATCCACATAAAATTTTTGTTGAAAGTTCAATACTTGCTGAGTATTGCCTTGTGAAATAGTTACCTTGAAGCGGTAGGTTTCTTCGTTGCTAAAATCAATTTGCGCTAAGTAATATACCGAATCTCCGTCAACCACCTCTTTAAACTCTAAGTTTTGCTTATTACCAAGTAGGTTTCTAGCTTCACCTGTTAAGCGTACTTTTTGCGCTGGTTTTTCGGCGCTATTGCTCAGCACAGAGATATTCACGGTCGCTTTGTAATTACTACGTTCAAGGCCATATGCTTTGGCAATATTGGGCTGAATAAAAGTCGAAGGAAATGCAATATAGTGCACTTGCCATGGACCAAGAGTTTTAAATTGCCCCCCTTGTTCTGAGCCTGCTTGTGCGAAAGCACATACAAACAGCAACAAGGCGAGTGATAAATATTTATTCATGATGTATTGCTCCTAAGTGAGTAAGTCCATCACCAGCAGTTGTAAAAACTGCATGCCGATGAGCAACACTAAAATCGATAAGTCTAGTCCTCCCAGTGGAGGGATAACCTTACGAATAGGTCTGAGCATAGGCTCAGTTAACTGATCAAAAACCGCAGCAATAGGGTTATAGCCTTGCACGACCCAGCTCATAATGGCTCTAATAATTAAGATCCAAAATACCAAAGAAAATGCTTCTTTTAGTACAGTGATGGCACCATTGATCAGCGCCCCGAGAGGGTTCCAACCACCGTAAAAAAGCACCATCAATATAGAAACTTTAGCAAAGCCTACCATGAACGCCAGCAACAAAGACGCTAAGTCTAACCCGCCAACGCCGGGAATAATCTTACGCAGTGGGTTGACCGCAAAAGAAGTCACCTTTACCACAGTTTGGCTCAGTGGATTATAAAAATCTGCACGCACCAACTGTAGCCAAAATCGCAACAATACGACCATCAAGAACAGATCAAAAATGATCCCGATTAAAAATTGCATGGCGTTCATAGAATAACCTTATATTTCCTGTTCCATTTCTTCAGCGCGGGCAATACAAGCATCCATTGCGCCGGCCACCGTTGAGAGTAAGTTCTGAGATTTTAAATGTTCCACTGCGGCATGTGTGGTGCCACCTTTGGAAGTCACATTGGCACGTAGTTGTGCAATACTGATATCGGGTTGTGATACCGCCATTTCTGCAGCCCCTAGTGCTGTTTGTTGTACTAACTGACGGGCCTGTTCATCACTAAAGCCCAGCGCTTTTGCTTTTTGTTCAATAGCTTCCATAAACAAAAAGAAGTACGCAGGCGATGAACCTGTAACCGCAATGATGTCATTAATTTGAGATTCTTGTTCTACCCACGTGGCGATGCCTGTCGCTGAAAAGACCTGTTCAACGTAGTTACGCTCTTCTGAATCAAGACCATCACCATATAAACCGCACACACCGCGGCCCAATAAACAGGGAGTATTTGGCATACAGCGTACCATTTTTACTGGGTGCGCCAGCATTTCTCTCAGTCTATTTACCGTGATCCCTGCGGCAACAGAAATAAATAGCTTATTGCTAAAATCAATCCCAGAATCTTGGAAGCTTTGACAAAGTTCAGCCATCATTTGTGGTTTCACAGACAGCACAATCACGTCTGCATCATTGAGCGCTTGATTATTGTCAGAGGTAGTTTGTACGTTAAAATCGGCTGCGACTTTGGCTAGTTTGTCTTGATTGCGATTGGTGGCAATAATACTGTTTGGGGTAAAACCGTTTTTGATCATGCCGCCGATAATGGCGTAGCTCATATTTCCAGTGCCGATAAATGCAATTGTTTTGTTAGACATAGCGTGTACTTACCTTATTTTCTTGAGCCAAAAATATCAGTGCCAATACGTACCATGGTGGCACCTGCTACAACCGCAGGCTCTAAATCACCACTCATACCCATCGACAAAGTATCTAGCTGAGGATATTGGTCCTTTAGTCTATCAAAGCAAGCTCTCATTTGCTGGAAATATTGTAATTGTTTATTTTTATCATCGGTTTGCTCAGTGATGGTCATCAATCCTCTGAGCGTGAGCTGGCGGCAGCTGTGGATAAATTCAGCCAGTTGTTCAAGCTCGTCTAAGCGGCAGCCCGATTTATTTTCATCTGCACTGATATTTACTTGAATAAGGACATTTAACGGCATGAGATTATTGGGACGCTGCTCGTTAAGACGTCTGGCAATTTTTTCACGATCAACACTTTGCACCCAGCTAAAATGTTCTGCGACTAAACGGGATTTGTTGGATTGAATAGGGCCAATAAAATGCCATTCAATGTCTTTTTTCTCTTTTAAATGAGTAATCTTATCAACCGCTTCTTGTACATAGGACTCGCCAAACTGACGCTGTCCGTGTATATAAGCTTGTTCAATAAGTTCCACCGGTTTGGTCTTAGAAACTGCTAAAATAGTAACTGGGTGGTCAACAAGATGATCAGCTGTGCGTTGTTGGGCGGCTTTTTCTACGCGAGCGTAGGCGGACTTAAGGCGTTCTGCTATTGTAACCATATTATTTTTCAGCTCGTAGTGGAGTCATACATGGATATTACTGAGTTATTGGCTTTTAGTGTGCAACACAAAGCCTCGGATTTACATTTATCATCAGGCGTATCGCCAATGATACGCGTTGATGGCGACGTGCGACGCGTCAATATTCCCGCGCTCGAAGCCAAAGATGTAAATAATCTAGTGTACGATATTATGAATGATAACCAGCGCAGAGACTATGAGCAAAATCTTGAGATAGATTTTTCTTTCGAAGTGCCAAATTTAGCTCGCTTTCGTGTCAATGCATTTAACACCAATCGTGGCCCCGCTGCGGTGTTTCGTACCATTCCATCTCAAGTTATGAGTTTGGATGACTTGGGGGCGCCTGATATTTTCCGTAAGATAGCGGAATATAGAAAAGGTTTGGTACTTGTAACAGGCCCTACCGGCTCGGGTAAATCAACCACACTCGCCGCTTTGGTCGATCATATCAATGCGACACAGCATTACCATATATTAACCATTGAAGATCCCATCGAGTTTGTTCATAAAAATCAGAAGAGCTTAATAAACCAACGTGAAGTACACCGTGATACACACAGCTTTAATGCCGCACTACGTAGTGCTTTGCGTGAAGACCCTGACGTTATTTTGGTGGGGGAATTACGGGATTTAGAAACGATCCGTTTGGCCATGACTGCCGCAGAAACTGGGCACCTCGTATTTGGTACCCTGCACACGACCTCTGCGCCAAAAACGATAGACCGAATTATTGATGTTTTTCCTGGCGAAGAAAAAGACATGATCCGCTCAATGCTCTCTGAGTCATTACAGGCGGTGATCTCACAAACCTTGGTAAGAAAAGTTGGTGGGGGGAGAATTGCCGCCCATGAAATTATGCTAGGCGTGCCCGCTATTCGTAATCTGATCAGAGAAGATAAAATACCCCAGATGTATTCAACCATCCAAACCGGTGCTATTCACGGTATGCAAACAATGGAGCAGTGTCTAGGTAACTTAGTAAATCGTGGTTTGATTTCACAGCAGGATGCCTATGGCAGGTCGCAAGATAAACACGGCAGCAGTGGTTATTGAGGAGTATGTCGATGACATTAAATAACTATTTACAGATGATGGTCGATAAGCAAGCATCTGACTTGTTTGTATCGGCTGGATTGGTGATCAGTGCAAAGATTGACGGTGAGCTAAGGCCGCTGAGTGACGAGCGCCTTGATGCCACCAACTCACTCGCGCTGGTGGAATCCATAATGAGTGACAAGCAAAAGCAAGAGTTTCATGAGCACAAAGAGTGTAACTTTGCGATTGTTACGGACGCGGGGCGATTTCGAGTATCGGCGTTTTGGCAGCGAGATTGTGCCGGCATGGTAATACGTAGGATCATCACAGAGATCCCCGATGTGGCCGAGCTTGGTCTACCATCGGTACTAACTGATGTGATCATGTCAAAAAGAGGCTTAGTGTTGTTTGTTGGTGGCACGGGCACAGGTAAATCAACTTCACTTGCTGCGCTGTTAGGTTATCGTAACCGCAATCAAAGAGGGCATATCCTTACAATAGAAGACCCGATTGAATTTGTTCATGAACATAAGAAAAGCATTATCACGCAGCGTGAGGTTGGGTTAGATACTGAAAGCTTTGAATCAGCTCTGAAAAGCTCTTTGCGACAAGCACCTGATGTCATTTTAATCGGTGAGATCCGCTCGCAAGAAACCATGGAGTATGCACTGAGCTTTGCAGAAACTGGGCATTTATGTGTGGCGACGCTTCATGCAAATAATGCTAACCAAGCTATCGACCGCATTATGCATTTAGTGCCAAAAGAAAAGCACGATAAGTTAAAGTATGACTTGTCGCTTAACCTGCGTGCTATTGTGGCTCAGCAGTTAGTCCCCGCGGCGAAAGGTGATGGACGAGTTGCCGCAATTGAAGTACTGCTTAATACACCGTTGGTGGCTGAGTTAATTAAAAAGGGTGATGTGGGGTCTATCAAAGAAGCCATGGCAAAGTCGAAAGACTTGGGGATGCAAACATTCGATCAAGCCTTGTTTGAATTATACAAACAACAGCGTATTAATTACGCCGATGCACTGCATCACGCTGATTCGCCTAATGATCTACGATTGATGATCAAGCTGCAAAATAATGAACAGCAGGGTGCGGGTTTCTTACAAGGGGTGACGGTTGATGGGCTGGACAAAACTTAAGTTCCACCACGTATTATGGCTGCTACTTTGGGTGCTACAAATTCCTAGCTACGCACAAAGCGATAGTGTACAGATGTACATTCGCGATGATGTATTTGCAGACTATCAACGTTTTTTAAAAGACCGTTCGCCACTGGATGTTGAAGACTTTAGTGGTGGCTACATACGGCGAGATGTTGTGGATATGGTCCTGATTCAGAAAGCTTTGCTGTTAGGCGGGTTTGATAAGAAATTCACCTACCAAACTGGGAATGTCAATTTTCGTAACACTAAGCTATTAGAGCAGGGCAAGTTGCTGTTGAGTTTTGATAGTTATTGGCTGGCTGATGCCGAACCTTTAGCGCAACATATCTATATTAGTGAAGCGGTGATCCGACATGGGCAGTACTACGCGGGTATTTTCTATGCCCCAGATAATCGTGAAGTTACAAATTTAAGTAGCTGGGATGATCTCCAAGCGCTATCGGCGGTTAGCACGCCTCGTTGGCGCACTGACTGGTCAACGTTGCAACAATTGCCGCTTAAAAAACACGTTATTGAGCATGAGTGGGTAGCACAGGCAAGAATGGTAAGTATGCAATGGGTGGACTTTATGTTGATGCCACTGATGCCAAGTAAAAATAATGAGTACAGACTGGAAGGAATACACTTAGTTGCACACCCTAAATGGGTTGTATTACTTGATGGTAGCCGCCATTTTGTGGTGTCGAAACTTCATCCTGATGGGAGGCGTGCCTTCGCTGCACTGCAAAAAGGGCTTAAGGAATTAAGAGCAAAGGGCATTATTAAAAAAGCCTATGCTCAGGCCGGGTTTACTCCAGATTGGTCTAAAATGCAGGAACTTAAAGCACAATAATAAGAATGTGGCTTATTGCCACAAACTTTCAAAATAGCTTTCTAAAATAATGACCGCTGACATACTATCAACATTGCCTTTGCCTAGGTTTCTATAACCACCTTGTTCAAACAGTCTCGCTTTAGCATCGGCGGTCGTCAGGCGTTCATCCTGAGTTTCTACGGGTAAACGGTAATTATTGTGTAATCGATTCGCAAACTTTTTAGCTGCAAACGTCACTTGTTGATTGGTGCCATCCATATTCAGTGGCAGCCCCACAACTAATAAATCCGGTTGCCATTGCTGGACATGCGCCTCTATTTCTGACCAGTTGGGAATGCCATCTCTGGCCTTTACAGCACCTAAACTGGTCGCGGTGCCGGTGATCTCTTGACCCACAGCAATGCCAATGCTTTTTGTGCCAAAGTCAAACCCCATAATCGTGCGCTCGCCTGGGCGAGCTTTTTCTTTTTTTGTCATATTTACTTCTATGCGTGTCCAGCTTGAGAGCTGAGCTGTGCTGCATCTATCCCCAGCATCTGCACTGCTTTTTCCCAGCGCAGCTCTGGAGGGGTGTTGAATATAATGGCGGGATCCGCCTCAATCACGAGCCATGAGTTTTCTAGTAGCTCTTTTTCTAATTGACCACGCTCCCAGCCAGCGTACCCTAATGTGATTAAAAATGCTTCTGGGCAGCTGTTTGAGGTCAATGATGCCAACACATCTTTTGATGTGGTGATCATGATATCAGAGCTGAGCTCTTGGCTTGATGAGTAGCCTAATTTCGGGGTATGAAGTACAAACCCCCTATCAGTGTGAACGGGGCCGCCAGCAAAGACATTTTGTGCCGCTGCAGGCCGAGTTTTGTCATTGTCGATTTCAATTTTGTCTAGTAATTCACCAACAGTGACATCAATAGGGTGGTTAACAACTAAGCCCATTGCTCCATTTTCGTTGTGCTCACAGATGTAAGTTACTGTATGCTTAAAAAATGGGTCTTGTAAGCTGGGCATTGCGATTAAAAAGTGGTTTTCTAATGATTGCATATGTGTCGCCCCGTTATGGAATTTTATTTAGTATGGGCGAGTTTTACTTCAATCGCATCATAAAACTTGTCCATAATTGAAATATCGTACGCAGCCTCAATTTCTTTAACACAGGTCGGTGCCGTGACGTTAATTTCGGTAAGCTTGTTACCAATAATATCCAAGCCTACAAACAGCAACCCTTTGGCTTTTAAGGTTGGTGCAACGGCCTGAGCGACTTTCAAATCGTCTTCACTAATAGGGCGCGCTTCACCGCGGCCACCAGCGGCAAGATTACCGCGTGTTTCACCGCCTTGAGGGATGCGAGCAAGGCAGTAAGGGATCACCTCACCATCAACAACTAAGACGCGCTTATCACCTTGTTTAATTTCAGGGATATATTGTTGAGCCATGGCAAAACGTTGGCCATGTTCAGTCAGTGTTTCACAGATCACGCCAATGTTTGGGTCATCATGCTTCACTCTGAAGATAGACGCACCGCCCATACCATCTAATGGTTTAAGTATAATATCTTGATGCTTAGACAAAAACTCTCGGATTTGCTGTTGAGAGCGTGTCACTAAGGTATCTGGTGTATGCTCACTAAACCAAGCGGTAAACAGCTTCTCATTGGCATCGCGCAAACTTTGAGGCTTGTTCACCACTAAACAGCCGGCTTGTTCTGCTCGCTCTAAAATGTATGTTGCATAAATATATTCAGTATCGAAAGGTGGATCTTTACGCATTAAAATGACGTCTAAATCGGCCAAATTTATGGTTTGCTTTTCTTCTAGTTCATACCAGTGCGCGGTATCATCGAACACCTTTGCTTTAGCCACTGTCGCTTTTGCATGACCTTGGTACATGAATAAGTCACCAAGCTCCATGTAATAAAGCTCATAACCACGTGCCTGCGCCGCCATCATCATGGCAAAGCCGGTGTCTTTTTTGATGTTAAATCCACTAATGGGATCGGAAATAATTCCTAGTTTAATTGCCATGCATCACCTTCATACTGTTTTACCTTACTATGGGGCCAAATAATCAAAATTAAAGAGCAAGATCACCAAACTGTAATTGCAATGCACTCAGTACTGTTAATGCTGCGGTTTCTGTGCGCAGCACCCGTGGGCCTAGTCGAACATCTATAAATCCTTGATCGTTGGTTGCTTTGATCTCCTCATCGGTAAAGCCGCCTTCGGGGCCGACAATAAAGCGCACGCCATGGGTTGGCGTAGGAAGCGTTTTGATACTATGTTGCGCTCTTGGGTGTAATGTCAGCTTTAGCTCACTAGAGTGTTGTGCCAGCCAAGTATTAATATCGACAGGTGGATGAACAACAGTCACGGTATTTCGTCCCGATTGCTCAGATGCGGCAATCGCTATTTTTTGCCATTGTGCGTGTTTTTTTGCTAAGCGATCACCTGATAGCTTTACGCCACAGCGGTTAGTAAATAAGGGGGTGATCTCCGTGATGCCTAGCTCCACCGATTTTTGAATGGTGAAGTCCATTTTATCACCTCTAGAAATGCCTTGACCGAGGTGAATTTTGAGCGGTGATTCGCAATCGTGGCCATTAAACTCAATAACTTGAGCTGTCACGACTTTTTTCCCCACCTCCATCAGTTCACATAGATATTCACCACCGTGACCGTTGAATAATGAAACTTTATCGCCGCTTTGCATACGTAGAACACGTGAAAGGTGCCCTGCTGCATCGTCATCGAGTGTCACTTGTGTGTTTAATTTTAGTTCTGAAGGTTGATAAATATGGGGAATGCGCATAATAGACCCAAGTAAAATAGCAATGCGGTAATAGTAAAGTTTTGCGCTTTAAGCGTCTAGCTTCAGTTAAGGTTTGTGAATACTTTAAATTTGGCGTGGTTAGCCTGTTTCAAGTTTACACAAAGAGGCTTCAATATCTTCGCCAACATTTGATAACGCGCCATGGCAGGATAAATGGTTAATGTTGGCTTTGTCAGTGAGCTTTTGGTACATAAAGCTGCCATCTTCTTGTTGATCTAATAAGTAACGAATAGGATGTAGTGAGTTAAAAATAAACTGCTGCTCTTTGCTTGCAAGATGATAATCCAAGCTGGAAATGAGTACTCCACAAATATTGTGATGTTCATTAAGATAGCTGGCTAACTCTGAAACGCTTATTTCGTTCGCAAAATCACAATAGCTATAATCTTTGATAAGTTCATCAAACATCATTTTTAAAAGATGTCGAGTGTTATCGCCAGCGGCGATTAATTGGCTTTTTTGGTTGCTGGTATGTTTGCGCAAATACTCAGCGTAATCCCGGCTGAACTCGCTATTGCTGTCAACTAACAGAAAATTATCAGGTTTGATAGACATGGCCCCACCTAGTGTAGCCATGTCCAGCGGCTACACGGAAAAAGTACTAATTAGTAGATAGCCTATTGATGCGAAAACCGCAAATTCGATACAGGCGATTCCGATATTATCCTGATGATCGACTTCCAATCCTATGTCAACTTTAGGTAACGACACATACAGGAGTATGTAACTGCATATATATAGTAATGCCCACATCAGCCCGCAATGTAGCACCACGGAGAAAAGGTTTTCTACTATCATGGCTCCGTGATAGGGAGCACTATGTAAACCTGCGTAAATAGCTAAAGACAAACCAATGGTTTTGCCTGCATAGCGAATACCGATAGAGGTATTTGCGAGGTTGAAGTTTTGTTGCAATGACGCGCCTTGATTAACCTTGGCAAAACGGCTTTCTCGCAGCTTGCTATCTAGCGCAAATAACCCTTGCAATAGTAAAAAACTCAGGCTGACTACCAATAGGTCACTGATACCTTTTGGATGTACCCAATGGTATAAACCTAGTACTAAAATACCATTGGCTATCAACATGCCTGAGTCGACAAGCGCTGCGCATATATTCTGTTTGAGAATGGCTTGCTCTTCATTGAATTGATACAAAATCCATTTGCGATGGATGTATTGCCCAAATGCCACAAACGCCAGTATCAACAACAATACCACTGAGGATTGGATGGGTTGTGCCAGCGCCGTTGCAAATTTAATGTCATCAAAAAAATACGCGACACTAAAGGCTATCACTGAAATTTGGCAGGCATAACTGATACCCAACGCGAAATTATCTCGTTTGGCGAGCTCCTCTTGCAGCTCTTGCTTGGCTCGATACTGCACCAACAAACGTAAAACGATCACAACCAAACATATAACGATAAAACTCGAAAAAATCGCAAAAAAATTGATGTTCTGCAACGACAAATAAGTCATATTCGCTCTACTGATAAATTTTAGATATTGTTACTATAACTACTCCCAACTCATTGAGCCATATAGCTATGGAGATTTTTATGCATGATGTCACCTTACCCCCTACGTTGGCTCAATTAGCACAACAGCGCTGGCAACAGTTATACGATACCAACCCTATTGAAACCGACTTAGCGCGTTTACTCGCAATGAGTGATTTTGCTTTTAAAGTGTTACAACAAAACCCAATGCTTGGTGATTGGTTACTTGATGAGCTGCAAATGCAATCACGTGATGTGCCAAATCCATTACCTGAAGATTTATCATCCCTCGATGAACAAAGTTGTTTTCGGTTATTGAGAAAGTATCGTCAACGATACTGGTTAAAGGTTATGTGGCTGGATTTAGTCAAAGGCAATGATATCGCTGACAGCATTCACTATGTGTCCCAGTTATCAGAGGGGCTGATTGATGCGGCAAACCAATGGGCATTTGCACAGACAGTCAAGCAATGTGGTACACCGCTAGACTCCAAAGGCAACGCGTTGCCTATGTTGGTGTTAGGAATGGGGAAGCTTGGTGGGGGCGAGTTAAACTTTTCATCGGATATAGATCTTATTTTTTGCTATCCCCACAATGTTAACACCCAAGGTGGCCGTAAAAGCATTGAAGCGCAGGTTTTTTACACGAAGGTGGCACAAAAGCTCATTGCGGCTTTAAATCAAGTGACGGTGGACGGCCAGGTGTTCAGAGTCGATATGCGCTTAAGGCCTTTTGGTGATAGTGGCCCTTTGGTGATGAGTTTGTCGGCAATGGAAGATTATTATCAGGATCAGGGGCGTGAATGGGAGCGTTATGCCATGCTCAAAGCGCGTTTGTTGGGCAAAGCAAACGCGTACTGGCCGGTGTTTTACCAAATGATGCGCCCCTTTGTGTATCGTCGCTATATAGATTTTTCGGTTATCGAGTCGCTTAGAAAGATGAAGCACATGATAGCGCAAGAAGTTCGCCGCAAAGGACTGATAAACAATATTAAGCTTGGTGCAGGCGGGATCCGTGAGGTTGAATTTATCGTGCAAGCCCTACAGATGATCCGTGGTGGCCGTGATACCAGTTTACAAACCTCTTCACTGTTAGCGGCGCTTAGTCAGCTAGATGCGCTTGAAGTGATCCCCCATGAAGCGGTGTGCTCGCTAAGAGAGAGCTATTTATACTTACGCAAAATAGAGCAATATTTACAGGCCTTTGATGATCAACAAACCCAGACTTTACCTGAAAACGAAGTATGCCAGACACGGCTACAGGTGTTGATGCAGAAACCGGATTATCAGCGGTGTCTTGAGTGCATTCAAAGCACCATGACTAAGATCCGTGATGAATTTGCTCAGGTGATTGGTGATGAGCCTTTTGAGCAAACAGCGTTTGATGAAGCCTTTACTTATGTTTGGCTAGAAGGGGATACGCAGCAGTTAGCTGGCAAACTCAATACAGCGCAAATTGAGCCTTGGCACAACGCGTTACAAAGTTTCAAAGAAGCATTGACCAAGCGACAAATGGGCGCTCGTGGTGCTGATATTCTCGATAAATTGATCCCCTGTCTATTGTACCAAGCGGCTGAGCAAGAACTGGTAGCCGAAGAACTAACAAGTGTGCTCAATATCATAGCCATGATTGCCTCGCGAACAGCCTATTTGGAGCTGCTATATGAGAATCAGGGGGCACTGAAGCAACTGGTATATTTGTGTTCCCATAGCTTATGGATAGCTGAGCACATTGCCAAATATCCGATCTTACTGGATGAACTACTTGACCCTGCTGCACTTTACAAACCACTGCCTTTGAATGCCTACAAGCTTGAAATTCGACAATACTTTTTACGCATCGAGCAGCACGATCTTGAGCAACAAATGGAAGCTTTACGACAGTTCAAACAGGCCCATCAGTTACGTATCGCCGCAGCGGATGCCACCGATGTGCTCAGTATTATGAAAGTGAGTGACCATTTAACAGCTTTGGCTGAGGCTATCATTGAGCAAGCGGTTAATCTTGCCTGGCAACAAATGATTGCGCGTTATGGACAGCCTGAGGGGTGTGATGAGCAAACTAAAGGGTTCGCTGTCATTGCGTATGGAAAGGCAGGAGGCTGGGAGTTGGGATACGACTCTGACTTGGACTTAGTATTTGTACATAACAGCGATGGAGACAGCTATACACAGGGAGAAAAGTGTATTCCAGCAAGGCAGTTTTATTTAAAGCTGGCACAGCGACTCATGCATTTATTTAATACCAGAACAGCATCGGGGATCTTGTATGAACTTGATACCAGATTACGCCCCGAGGGGAACTCAGGGTTATTGGCGATTAATCTTGAGAGCTTCTATCAGTACCAGCTTCAGCAAGCTTGGACGTGGGAGCACCAGGCTTTGGTGCGTGCTCGTATGGTGCTGGGAGAGCAGAGCATGTATGAGCGTTTTGGACAAATCCGCACAGCCATTTTAAGGCAATCTCGAGACTGCAAAGAGTTGGCTGATAATGTTGTGTCAATGCGAGAGAAAATGCGCACCCACTTGTCCAAAGACAGTAACGATGCGTTTGATCTTAAACAAGGACTTGGAGGGATGACCGATATCGAGTTTCTGGCACAATTTTTAGTACTGAACTTTGCCGCAAATAACGCTCTTTTGACCGAACATACCGATAATGTTCGCATTTTGGCTCACGCAAAAGAGCTGGCGATATTGGATGACGAAGAGCAGCGTGTGCTGACGCAGGCGTATTGTTTCTTTAGGGAGCAATATCATAAGCAAAGCTTAAACCGCCAAGGTAAATGCGTGAGCTGGGATACACAGCTCGCACAATTATCAGCACAGGTAGCGGCGATTTTTAAACGCCATTTAGGCGATTTAGTCAAATAACCGCTAAGTTATTGTAGCGGACCGTTAATAACAGCACTCTGCTTTAGTTTGCTATTTTTCGGCAATTGTCTCTTACAAAGCGAGTTGGCTTTTCAGTGATCACGGCAGCACGCTGTCTGTAACAGTAAAAGGTATAAATCTCATACTCAAAGTCATCATTGATGGCTCTACCGACTTGATATAAGGCGGACAGAAAGTTACTGTCTACGCGAAAGTTTTGCTTTACTACGTAGTCCTTATCCAAGTACCAGAATAGTTCTACATCTTCTTTACGAGCGTAATCAGATAGCACCCCGCGTAAGGTATCGCCTGATTCAAATCGTCTGGGCTCATACTCGCCAGTCCAACGTTGACTTGAAGGTCTGACAACGCGCTCTCGGTCTTTGAGTGCTTCGTCCAGTCTAAAGCTGGGTGATCCTAGCTCGATGACAAATTTAGCTCGCTCGGTATCGCGACTAGATGTTCGGTTACGAAAGCTTTCATAAAATTGCGAAAAGCCTCGTGCGGCAACATTGGAGCTGGTACTAACGCTCATACTTGGCAAGGCTCCGAACAAAAAGTAATAGGCCGCAAAAACCAAAATAAAGGCAAGTGATAAGTGCTTTACCCAAAACCATGCAGCAGCAACTGGTTTACCCTTTCTCTTTCTTCTCGCTTGCGGCTGAGGCTGTCCCTTAGGTTTTGGGGCTGGTCTTTGTATTTTTTTATTTTTTCTTATAACCATAAATAAAGTTAACCATAATAAGATGGTGCGTTTTCATCGGGTCTGGTTTTGAAGCGACGATGTAACCACATATATTGTTCTGGGGCCAACATGATCGCTTCCTCCATCCGCTGATTGACTCTGGTCACGTCTTGTTTGGCATCGTCACTTGGAAAATCTGCCAATGCAGGATAAATTTTTAGGTGATACTTACCTCTAGCATCTCTTGTGCCACTTAAGCTCAGTGTTTCACAATTTTTGCTTGATGAAAATATCAAAGTGCCAGTTGTTGTGGCAGCATCAGGGACTGCAAAAAATGGAGTAAACTCGCACCGATTCCGGCCATAATCTTGATCGGGTAAGTAGTAACACATCTTTTTATCTTTCAACGCTTGTAGTAGCCCTTTTACATCTCGCTTGGTAATGAGGCTTTCATTAGAACGTAACCGTCCTTTGGTCATAAAATATTCCATGAGTGGATTATTATGTGGCCGATAGAAGCCGATGCCCTGCTGTGCAGTGCCCAGTATACGACCCAGCATTTCTAAGTGTAGCATATGCGGCACTAGCAATAAGACGCCTTTCCCTTGTTTTTGTATATGCTCCACATGCTCAATGCCATCAATGGAGCCTATTACTCGGTTAATACGCCATTGAGGCCACCACCATGCCATGCCAGTTTCTAGCGTTGCAATTCCCGTGTTTTCCATGTTTTTTAACACCATTTCACGCTGTTGTTGCTCATTGAGCTTTGGGAAGCACAATCTGACATTGATCTGGGCAATTTTGCGGCGCTTTTTCACAAAGCGGTGTACAAGGCGACCCAGAAATTTACCTAACAAAAACTGAGCACGTTGCGGCAGCCAAGATATCAGGTACATGAACAATACGCCAAGCCAAGTTAGCCAGTAACGAGGTGCAAGGAACGACCATTTGAAAGTAGGGGTTGTGACCACAAAAATTATCTCTTACTACACTAATGGCGATAGTTTATCGACAAGTGCTAAAAAATACAAAAGCCGACATATGTCGGCTTTTGTGCTCAAAGGTGATTAACGTTAGGCTTAGCCTTGTATTAAACCTTTGTTGATAGCTTCTAAATCGCTGCGCGAAAGAGTACCAGCGGCTTGTTTTAAGCGCAGTGAAGACAGTACATATTGATAACGCAGGTTAGCTAGGTTCTTTTTCGCATTATATAAACTTTGCGTACTGACTAACACGTCAACAATGGTACGAGTACCCACTTCAAAACCAGCTTCGGTCGCTTGTAATGCACTTTGCGCTGAGACCACTGACTGTTCTAATGCGCGATATGTTGCAACATTAGAAACCACTTGATTATACGATGTAATAACTGAGCGGGTGACTTCCCTCATGCTTGCTTCTAAGTCTTGACTTGCACCTACATAGAGTGCACGAGCTTGCTCGGTTGCCGCAAGTGTAGTGCCACCAGAGTAAATAGGCACATTGAAGGTCACGCCAACCGTTGTTTGATCTTCCCTTGGCTGGTGGACCATGCCATTTGAGTCGGTTAGCGTATCACCATAGCTTGCGTTTAAGTTCAACGTTGGGTAGTGGCCTGCTTTGGCAAGCTCAATTTGATCCCCTGCAATATCTAAACTGGCTTTAGCGATAGCCAGCGATAAGTTTTTATCTTTAGCCACGCTGATGAAGTCGTTCACTGCTTTGCTCGGCGATACCGTTGAGAAGGTCTGGGTGTTAAGCGGGTCAAGCTGACTATGGTATTTACCTGTGATTGTACGTAGTGCTTCACGAGCGGTTTCCACATCATTCTCAGCGCCGATTTCATTGGCTACTGCGCGGTCATACTGAGCTTGTGCTTCGTGAACGTCTGTGATTGCAGTTAAACCAACTTCATAACGTTGTTTAGTTTGCTCAAGCTGACGTTCAATCGCGCGTTTCTCTGCTTGCACAAATTCTAGGCTATCTAATGAGCTAAGAACATCAAAGTAGCCTTGTGCTATACGTACAACGAGCTCCTGTTGTGCTTGCTCGTATAAGGTTGTAGCTTGTAATGCTTGCTTTTCTGCGATGCCTAGGTTTTTCCACGATGACATATTAAAAATGGTTTGGCGCAATGATAATGTACGGCTAAATGTATCGCGAAAACCACTACCTATGCTGTAGCCTGTAACATCGTTTTGCGTGCCAGGAAATGCATCTGCGTCTATTTGACTGTAGCCTGCTTCAAATCCAAGTTGAGGTAGCAGTACTCCTAATGCTTGGTCTTGAGCGAATTTTTGTGCATCAGCTTGTGCTTTTGCTTTTAACACTGTTGGATCGTTTGCAGTTGCTATGTCGTATACTTGCAGTAAATCTTCGGCTTGCGATAGATTAGAAGTTAGCGCACAGGATAAGCCAACTAAAAGAGATATAATGCTTTTTTTCATCGTTCGTTCAGTCCTTAGACAACTTTTTGTATTGAATGCATGTTACCTTGTTTTTCTTTAGAACGAAAAAGTTAAAACGTAAAACAGCATCAACAAATGTAACAGAATATAATACGTGCCTTTTTAGATAGTAAAAGACGCCTACAGGGTAATAAAGGTACATCATGGGGCTAGTTGTATTGAATTTAAACCCCTACTGTAAAAAATTAGGATCTAACTTATGCCAACAATTTCGTGTTTTGATAGCAAAGATGTATTACTAGAAGATGTACAAACGGTATTTAACGGTTTTTTTAAGATCCAAACCTATCATTTTCGCCACGCGTTATTCGCTGGGGGAATGTCTCAGACGATTACCAGAGAAATATTGGAACGTGGACATGCGGTGGCGGTGTTACCTTACGACCCCAATATAGATTCAGTATTATTAATTGAACAAATTAGAATTGGCGCAATAGCGAGCAAGGAGTCGCCATGGTTATTAGAATGCATCGCTGGTATGGCAGAAGGAAGTAAGGATTTTGAGCAGGTAGCACGTAAAGAAGCGTTTGAAGAAGCTGGGCTGGAGCTTAATGATTTGCATTTTATGACGTCGTACCTCTCAAGCCCAGGCGGCACGACCGAGCGTTTATATTTGTATCTCGCTAAAACTGACCTATCCAATGCGGGTGGAGTTTTTGGTCTTGATAGTGAAGGTGAAGACATCAAGAGTCATGTGCTACCATACAGTGATGCTATTGCGCGATTAAACAGTGGCGAGATTGACAATGCCGCTACCGTGATTAGTTTGCAATGGTTAGCAATACACAAAGAGCAGATTCTGGCCCAATGGGCGTAATTAGCAGTGGGGTATCTCGTTGAGTGATATAGTTGTAGAACGCGCCTATGTGCAGTCTTTACCAAAATACATTACATTATGCGAACGTAACTATTTACGAGCGCTAAAGGTGTTACCTCACGAAGAGCATGGGGCACAAAGAGCAATAGAGCTTGCCAATGTACATTATGTGATTGAGGTACAAGGGTGTGCCAGATATACCACTGATATCACCATCAAGCAAACGTCTGCCAGTAATGTATTTTTCCCAAGTTTACATTTGTCTGTGCGTCTTTATCACGATGCCAAAGTGGCGGAAGTGATCCATCAAGATTATCACCAGCGGATCAAACCTTCGTATCGTTATCCGAATCCAAATATGCACCAAAAAGATGAAAAGTATCAAATAAATGCCTTTTTGGCTGACTGGTTAATGGCGTGCTTAGAAAGTGGTAAGACGCCATTGAATTGGGATGTAAATAATGGCTTGGTTTGATGACACTCACCATTTTAAAAAGAGCCGAATAAAGCTTGCCCACATTACTGACAGCCATCTTTTTGCCGACCCCCAAGGTCAGTATTTTGACATCAATACCGCAGAGTACTTAAAGCAGGTATTACAGCAGTTGACTCAGTATGAGATTGATGGAGTGATATTTGGTGGGGATCTAACACAAGATCACAGTGTTGCCTCATATGAGTTATTCAGTCTGCTGGTCAAACGCTCTGGTTTGTCTTGCCCAGTATTTTGGGTGCCAGGTAATCATGATGAAATACAAATGCTTGAGCAGATGAGTCGAGGCCAGATAAGTGCAGCAAAACGTTTGTGTACCAACAACCTCGATATTCTACTGTTAGATACCAAAGGGGAAACCCCTGCGGGTTGGTGTGAAGCGCAGCACCTCAAAGATACTGAAGCAGTAATCAAAAGCTCAGAGCACAAAACCATTGCTTTTTGTCATCATCACTCCATTCCAATCAATGGCTACTTGGACAAACACATACTTGAAAATGGCCCTCAGTTACTCAATACATTGGTAAATACAGGTGACGTATTGGCAGTTTTTCATGGCCATGTACACAACGAATATCACAGCCAATTTAGAGGGCTTGATGTGTATGCAACACCTGCTACATCGGTGCAGTTTACCAAACATGTTAGTGACTGGCAGCAGCAAGACTTGGGGCCCGCATGGCGGCTGGTATGCATTGACGGGCAAAACTATGATACCGAGGTTGTATGGTTAAACGAGTGATTTACATTCATGGTTTTAACAGTTCAGAGCTATCAGCCAAGGCCCAGCAGTTCGGTGTGTGGTTAAAAGAGCAGGCATTGCAAAGCCACTATATTACTCCACGCCTGCACTATGATCCCCGTGTTGCGATCACCCAGCTAGAATCTTTACTTGATAGTAATACGGTATTGTTGGGTAGCTCCCTTGGCGGGTTTTACGCCACGTATCTTTCACAACAGTACAATATTCCAGCGGTTGTGATTAATCCTGCGGTTAGGCCTTTTGAATTATTGGCGGATTATTTGGGCCCACAGTATAATCCCTATCAACAGATACATTATCAACTGGGTCAAGAACATGTGTATGCTCTGCGGCAATTGTATCTACAGCGACTCACAGCCCCATCATTGTTGATGCTTTTGCAGCAAATGGGCGATGAAGTTCTGCCGTACCAACATGCATTGCAATACTACAAATCATGCCCGCAAAGAGTAGAGTTTGCTGGTGATCATAGTTTTATGGGCTTTCAACGTTACTTTGACACTGTTGTCAATTTTCTTAAAATCACGTAAAACAGAACGAATTAAATAAAAAGAATTTACCTATGAGCGAGCAAAATTATAACGCCGAAGCGATTGAGGTTTTAAATGGTCTGGAACCGGTAAAACGTCGTCCAGGCATGTATACGGATACCACGCGCCCTAACCACCTTGGACAAGAGGTGATTGATAACAGTGTGGATGAAGCGCTCGCGGGGCACGCTACCAAAATAGATGTTATTTTACATGAAGATAACTCACTAGAAGTTATTGATGATGGCCGTGGCATGCCGGTGGACATTCACCCTGAAGAAGGTTTGCCAGGTGTTGAGCTCATCCTCACCAAGCTTCACGCCGGTGGTAAGTTCTCCAATAAAAATTATCAGTTTTCAGGTGGTTTGCACGGGGTAGGGATCTCGGTTGTGAATGCCTTATCAAGCCGTGTTGAGATAACCGTTAAGCGTGATGCGCAAGTGTATGAAATGGCGTTTGAGCATGGTGATAAAGTACAAGACCTAACGGTGACAGGCACTGTGGGTAAGCGGAACACAGGTACATCGGTTCATTTTTGGCCCGATGCCAGTTACTTTGATTCAGCGAACTTTTCTTTAGCTAAGCTCAATCATGTACTTAAAGCCAAGGCGGTACTTTGTCCCGGTCTGAGAATTCGCTTTATCAATAAGCAAACCAAAGAAACGCAGGAATGGCACTATGAAGCGGGTCTTGAAGATTATCTAAAAGACAGCTCGCAAGGTTATGAAGTGCTTCCAAAAAGCCCTTTCACCGGTAGTTTCAGTGGTTCTACTGAGGGCGTAGATTGGGCGTTACATTGGTTGCCTGAAGGGGGGGAGTCGATCACCGAAAGTTATGTGAACCTCATACCAACCGCGCAAGGTGGAACCCACGTGAATGGCTTAAGACAGGGGCTACTGGAAGCGATGCGAGAATTTTGTGAGTTTCGTAACCTGTTACCACGCGGCGTAAAACTCACACCTGACGATATTTGGGATAAATGTAGCTATGTATTGTCAGTTAAAATGCAAGACCCGCAGTTTGCGGGCCAAACCAAAGAAAAGCTTTCTTCTCGTTCATGTGCCACGTTTGTGTCGGGTATTGTTAAAGATGCCTTTAGCTTATGGTTGAACGAGCACACCGATACGGCTGAACTACTCGCAGAGCTGTGTATCAGCAATGCTCAAAAGCGGATGCGAGCGGCGAAAAAGGTGGTCCGTAAAAAGGTTACTTCAGGGCCAGCATTACCGGGTAAATTGACGGATTGTTCGGGCAGCGAAACTGAGCGTTCGGAGCTGTTCCTCGTGGAAGGGGACTCAGCTGGTGGCTCGGCAAAACAAGCTCGAGATCGTGAATTTCAGGCAATCATGCCGCTCAGAGGTAAGATTTTAAATACTTGGGAAGTTGAGTCGGGTCAGATCCTCGCGTCACAAGAGGTTCATGATATCTCTGTTGCCTTGGGTATAGACCCAGATTCGGAAGATTTGTCTGGCTTGCGCTATGGAAAAATCTGTATTCTCGCGGATGCAGACTCCGATGGGTTGCACATCGCCACCTTGTTATGTGCGCTGTTTGTGCGCCACTTCCCTGCCTTGGTTAAGCAAGGGCATGTGTATGTGGCTATGCCTCCGCTATTTCGTATCGATGTGGGCAAAGAGGTGTACTATGCGTTGGATGAAGATGAAAAAAAGGGCGTGCTAGATCGCATTGAAGCTGAGAAAAAACGTGGCAAGGTAAATGTGCAGCGTTTTAAAGGTCTAGGTGAGATGAACCCCTTACAACTTCGTGAAACCACGATGGATCCAAATACACGCCGCTTGGTGCAATTAACGCTTGAAGAGCAGGAGCAAACCATGGAAATGATGGACATGCTGCTGGCTAAAAAGCGTTCAGGCGATAGAAAAGAATGGCTTGAAAACCACGGTGACAAAGCGCAAGTAGAGGTGTAAATGATGATACGGTTCACCCTAGTAGCAATGAGTGCACTCATAAGTTTGCTGATGTGGACTAAATCCGCGGCTGCAAATGATGAGTTGTTGGAGCGGCTAACTCTGCCCAAAGGTTATGAGATCAGTTATTTTGCGAAAAATGTTGAAAATGCTAGGCAGTTGGCCGTTTCTTCATCGGGGGTGGTGTATGCAGGTTCACGCAAAGCTGGCAAAGTCTACGCCCTGATTGACCATAATCAAGATGGTGTCGCGGATCGCCAGATTGTGTTGGCAAAAAACCTTAATATGCCGTCAGGACTGGCGCTTTACCAAGGCGATTTATATGTCGCCGAGGTCCATCGCATCATACGTTTCAAAAGTATTGACAAGCAGCTTAGCAAGCCAAGTTTTGAGGTGGTGTTTGATAACTTACCAACGGATCGCCACCATGGCTGGAAGTTTATTCGTTTTACCGAAAGTGGTGAGCTATTGGTCCCCGTGGGCGTGCCTTGTAATGTGTGCGCAGAAGATGAAAAGTATGGGCGTATTTTTTCGCTGAACTTACAGAGCAAAAAACTCACGACAGTGGCGCAAGGCGTGCGCAATTCAGTCGGGTTTGATATCAATCCGCAAAGTGGGGCGCTTTGGTTTTCTGACAACGGTCGCGACATGATGGGAGACGATATTCCACCCGATGAAATAAACCGCGTCAGTTTTGATGGCGAACACTTTGGTTTTCCATATGTACACGGTGGTAGCGTGCTGGACCCTGAGTTTGCCAAAGGCAAAACGCTTGCTGATATGCAAAAGTACACGATGCCAAAGCTCGCATTGCAGGCTCATGTCGCGCCATTGGGTATTCATTTTTATCGTGGTAAACAGTTTGCTAAAGCGCTACATAATAGATTGTTTGTCGCCGAGCATGGCTCTTGGAATCGTAGCAAGAAAGTGGGTTATCGCGTGATGATGGCAACCATCAAAGAAGGCGAAGTAGCCGCTTATGAGCCCTTTATTAGCGGCTTTTTAGATAAAGAACAAACCTTGGGTCGTCCGGTTGCATTTGCCGAACTTGTTGATGGCAGCCTGTTGGTGTCGGACGATTATGCCAATGCGATATATCGCGTTCGCTATAACAATAAATAGGGTGTTACATGACTGATCCTCAAACCTTGTCTTTACAGGGGATTGAACAACAAACGATGGGGCGCTTTACCGAAGACGCCTATTTAAACTACTCCATGTATGTGATCATGGACCGAGCTTTACCGCATATTGGTGATGGTTTAAAGCCGGTACAGCGTCGTATCGTGTATGCCATGAGCGAGTTAGGGTTATCAGCCGCTGCTAAGTACAAAAAGTCAGCCCGTACAGTGGGTGACGTGTTAGGTAAATACCATCCACACGGTGATAGTGCCTGTTATGAAGCGATGGTTTTAATGGCACAGCCTTTTTCATACCGTTACCCATTGGTAGATGGACAAGGTAACTGGGGGGCCGCTGATGATCCTAAGTCATTTGCGGCCATGCGTTACACAGAGGCGCGTTTGTCTAAGTTCTCAGAAGTATTACTTAAAGAACTTGGTCAAGGCACTGTCGATTGGACGCCAAACTTTGATGGCACAATGGATGAGCCAAAGGTGCTGCCGTCTCGGTTACCACATATTTTACTTAATGGCGTAACCGGTATTGCGGTGGGAATGGCAACCGATATTCCGCCACACAATGTAAAAGAGTTAGCGAGCGCATGTTGCGTGTTGCTTGACCAGCCAAAAACAACTTTGGAAGAATTATTAGAAATTGTGCAAGCACCGGATTATCCTACAGATGCAGAAATCATCACTGCTAAATCGGATATTCGAAAGATCTACACAACCGGACGTGGCTCTATCAAAATGCGTGCGGTTTATACCGAAGAGCAGGGGGATATTGTCATTACTGCCTTGCCGCATCAGTGTTCAGGCGCCAAAGTGTTAGAGCAAATTGCGGCCCAAATGACTGCGAAAAAGCTGCCCATGGTAGCTGATTTACGCGATGAGTCGGATCACGAAAATCCAACTCGTATTGTGATTGTACCGCGCTCAAACCGTGTCAAACTCGAACCTTTGATGGCGCATTTATTCGCTACCACTGATTTAGAAAAAAGCTATCGTGTAAACCTCAACATGATTGGCCTTGATGGTCGCCCACAGGTAAAAGATTTACAGCAGATCTTATCTGAATGGCTGGTGTTCCGCCGCGAAACGGTACGCCGTCGTTTGCAGTACCGTTTAGATAAAGTATTGGCCCGTTTGCATATTTTAGAAGGTTTAATGATTGCCTTTTTAAATATCGATGAAGTGATTGAAATTATCCGTAATGAAGACAAGCCAAAAGAAGAGCTTATGGCGCGTTTTAACTTATCGGATAAACAGGCGGAAGCGATTCTTGATTTGAAACTACGCCATTTAGCGAAGTTAGAAGAAGAGAAAATCCGTGGTGAGCAGGATGAATTAAGCAGTGAACGCGATAAGTTACAGCTCACTTTAGGCTCAGAGCGTCGTATGTCGACATTGATGAAAAAAGAAATCCAAGAAGCTGCTGAGTTGTATGGTGACGAGCGTCGCTCGCCAGTAATTGAACGCTCAGAAGCCAAAGCTCTGAGCGAAAAAGATCTGATCCCATCTGAGTCGGTCACAGTTGTGCTTTCTGATAAAGGCTGGGCGCGTGTCGCTAAGGGTCATGATATTGATGCCGAGGGATTAAGCTACCGCTCGGGTGATAGCTATAAAGCCTCGGCGAAAGGACGCAGTAATCAGCCGGCAGTATTTTTAGATACCTCGGGACGTGCATTTGCCACTGAAGCGCACAGCTTGCCGTCAGCTCGTAGCCAAGGCGAGCCCATGACTGGGCGTTTTAATCTTGCACCTGGGTGTAACTTTGAGCACGTGGTAATGGGAGATGAGAAGACTCTGTACCTCATGGCAACCGATGGTGGCTATGGATTTATCACTGAATTTAACGACCTTGTCAGTAAGAACAAAAACGGTAAGGCACTGGTGAGTGTGCCAAAAGGGGCACAATTGATGGCGCCAATCACGGTAAATGATGTTGCCACCGATATGTGTATGGCGATTTCTAATGAAGGCCGAATGCTGCTGTTCCCACTACGCGATTTGCCAAAGTTAGGTAAAGGTAAGGGTAATAAGATTATTTCCATCCCCAGTGCCAAAGTTCAAGCGCGAGAAGAGTTTGTAAAGGTCCTAGCGTGCGTGCCAGAGGGCTGCTCGGTGACACTTCACGCTGGTAAACGAAAACTAACGCTTAAGCCAAGTGATTTAGAACACTATCATGGTGAACGCGGCCGTCGTGGTAACAAGTTACCGCGAGGTCTGCAGCGTGTGGATGAGTACGAGATAGAAACTAAGTCATCCAATGCAGATATCGAGGATGTGCCGCAGGAGCAAAACGAAGAATAGCTCTTATCGTCAATCAAGATGAAAAAACGGCGCTCAACAGCGCCGTTTTTATTTTCTCACACTAAGGTGCTACCAATACCATAGTATTATCATTTTCCATTTAAAAACATATTGATAACTTTTTTATTACATGCAACCATAGCCCTCTTCAAGGAAGTAAGAATCAGTTGTTGCTGTATGCCAATTAGAAATATTTACGCATCAACATGAAAACCCTCAAGGAGCCAGTATGCGTTTAAAGTGTATCAAGTGGGTAATCCCTTTCGCTGCACAGCTTGTTTGCAAAACAGCGTTAGGTGTTGAGTTCAGTGGTGAAAGTTCTTTCCAACAACGCCATTACGATAGTCACGCTGATACAGCCACAGGAAATGCAAATAAGCACTGGCATACGTCATTTGCAGTTGAGCCTCAGCTACATTGGTTGGGTGAAAACAGCACGCTTTCATTTGTTCCGTACCTACGCATTGATAATGTTGATAGTGAGCGAAACCTTCTGGATATCAGGGAGTTTATGTATGTACATTACGTCGATGATATCGAGTTTAAAGTAGGGATTGGTAAAGAGTTTTGGGGAGTAACCGAGTCACTACATCTAGTTGATGTGATTAACCAAACTGACTTTGCAGATGCCATCGATCAGGAGAGTAAGCTGGGTCAACCTATGCTTAATGTCGCCACTCATCAGGCATATGGTAGTTTTAGCATTTGGCTATTACCCTACTTTAGAGAGCGGACCTTTGCTGGTGTAGATGGCCGGCTTGGCTTTGATTTAGCGATTTCAGATGACCCACTATATGAGTCGAGCAAAAAGCAAAAACATGTCGATTTTGCAGCCAGATATAGTCACTTTATCGATGAGTGGGAAGTGGGCGTTAGCTTTTTCAAAGGGACTAACCGCGAACCTTATTTTATCGAACAGCAATCAGAATTAACGCCTTATTACGCGCAAATGACACAAACCAGCCTAGATTTACAGGCGATATTTGACGAGTTATTGATAAAGCTAGAAATGCGATATCGAGACAGCCTAACACATCATTTTGCCTACATTGGTGGCGTTGAATGGACTCAAACTGGCGTTGCTAATACGCAATGGAACTTAGGCTGGATAGCAGAGTACTCATACGATGATACTGCGTTGGCTTTATATCAAAATGATTTATTTCTAGGGTGGCGTTTGGCGCTGAACGACTTCAATGGCACCGAAATGCTATTCGGCATTAGTCAAGATTTGGACAATAGTGATGAATATGCCATCAAACTTGAGACATCAAGTCGTATCGATGAGCATTGGAAGTGGCAAGTTGAAGCTTGGCTGTTTGATACAGATAAGCCGGATAGTCCACTTTCTAGCCTCAAAAATGATGACTTTATCGAAATCAATATCTTCTATCACTTCTAAAAGTCAAAAAGTGCGTCTTCAACAATTATACTGTTGCTTATTTGTAAATTATTCGTGAGCTAATTTTGATAGGTTCTTCTTTTGTTTTGCTGTGTGTTGAATATTTTATTTTACTGATATACATGAAAAATAATGATATCTATGATTATAGTTTTCAATCCTTTTTTATTATAAATAGCATGCGTCTCTAGTATTTCCTGTTTTTAAATAATTGTTTTTAAAGGAGGTAATTATTTTGTTCCTGCTGTGGCTTTATATGTGATAACAAATTTTTAATTACAATGTTTAAAATTGATAAGCATTATCATTGGTGTTTTTGATATTGGTAAATGAGAGTTAGTGTATTAATTTTGAATTATTTTTGTAATTAAAAATAAGTTAATCAAGTTAATAATATAAATAATTTATTGATCTTTTGCACAAGTATGTTACAAATGAGTTTGTTTTTTGAGCGGTGTTGATTTTGGCGGTACGCTCTTAACTGGTTGTGATGATTATCGGCATAACTCAGTGTGGAAAACTGAATGCGGTATATGTTGCTGGTTAAGGTACGGAAATCATGTCTGATGTAGTGGCTTTGGTCATTTGGCAATTCTCTAACCCTTTTTGGTTGTCACGAAATATAAATCACGGACTTTATAGAGTAAATCTAATAATAAAGTATTTAAAAGCCTCGTCGTGCTAGCAGGCTAATTTAGAGGGAACGTCATGAAAGAAGAATACTTATCAGAAGAAGTGGTAGACTTAGAGAGAGTTGTTGGACTTGAACTTAACAATTCTACAAAGGCAAAGTCAGGCACCATTGACGGTGAGCAACTACTTGAATCTTATGTTGGTTTTTGCAATAAGTACAAGAAGAAGCGTATTCCGCAAAACTTACATCTAGACTTACAGCTCAGTGGTGACCTAGCGCTAGACTCAATTGATCAAGTTGAGTTTTTACTGCATGTAGAAAAGACCTTCGGATTATCAATCGATCCAGATAAATCTACCAACGTTAGAACATTCAGAGATTTATTGGAGCTTGTGAATGAAACCCAAGATACGGACGCTAAAGGCGGCGTGCCAGGTGTGGGTATCACGGATCTACAACGTCATTTGATAGAAGAAGTGCCTCAGTTTTACAACGAGGTAGACGAACAGCATGGAAGAACGCTAAAAATCAAAGGCAAAGAGGTGTATGACTTTGCCTCTGCTAACTATTTAGGTCTGGACTTGGATGAAAGGATTTTTACCAAGATAGAAGCAGACTTACGCAAATGGGGCACACACCCAAGCTGGTCAAGAGCCATTGCATCTCCCGAGTTGTATACCAAGCTAGAAAATACATTAAGTGAGGTCGTTGGTGTGCCACGCGTGTTGGTATATCCGACCGTCACCTTGATCCATATGGGGATTTTACCGTTAGTAGCAACGCCCGATACCTTGTTTTTAATGGATGAGCGTGCGCATAAATCTATCCAAGAAGGCGTTGACCTTGCGTATGCCAAAGGCGCTTTGAAGAAATTTTTCAAACATAACGATTTGGAAGACTTACAAAGAGAATTAGAAAATGCCCGAGACTTGGATGCCGTTTATATCTGCATTGATGGTGTTTACTCCATGACGGGTGTGGATGCAAAACTGCCTGAAATGGTGGAGATGATCAGAGACTATCCGAATGCCACAATTTATGTTGATGATGCGCACGGGTTTGGTTTATGGGGCAGCAACCCAAGTGAAGAAAACCCATACGGCACAGGCGGTGGCGGCTTATTACGTAAGTACAACATCGATGTAAATAGAGACAAAGTAATCTATGTTGCAGGGCTATCAAAAGCGTTTTCATCTTTGGGTGCATTTGTGACGTGTCGCAACGACGCTGAGCTTGAGATGTTTGCCACTGCAGCAACCTTTATCAATTCAGGTCCATGTCCTACAGCGAGCTTGTCGAGTGCGCAAACAGGGCTGGAAATCTCGCAAAGTAGTGAAGGCGATGAACTTAGAAAACATATTTTTGAACTCACAAAACGCTTTGTAACCGGAGTGCGGGAAGTCGGTTTGGTTGCGGAGAGTTCTGATTTCTATCCACTGGTAAGCGTTGAAATCGGCACCATTGCCGCAGTGACTGAGGCTGCAAAAATCCTATGGGAAAAGGGGATCCTAATCACGCCAGCGGTTTATCCAAATGCGCCAATCAAACGCTCAATGTTGAGATTTACCATTACGGCCGCCAACACAGTAGAAGAAATTGATAATGCAATCAATGCATTGGAAATTGTTAGGGATTTAGTTCCATCGGCACCTTACTACTACTAAGCAAAACTACAAGGAAAGTTTTATGACTATTCATACGAGTGAGCAAAATAACGTAGGTACTTTTACCGAATGGGACCCATTGGAAGAAGTATTGCTCGGCGATCCGCTTGGGGCGATGAAGCCCGGTGAAATGGCGGTCTTTGATGCTGTGGTGCCGCCTGAATATGAGCACGTGCTAGACAACATTTTTCCCAATGGTAGCCGCTGCTACCCAAGCGATCTTATTGATGCGGCAAGAAAAGAAGTAACCGAGCTGCGGGCAATATTAGAAGGTGAAGGAGTTAAAGTTCATGTGGCGCAGCCAATTGATTTTACTCAACCTCTGAAGACGCCCGATTGGCATGTGCCAAATCAGTTTTGTTCTTCAAACCCTCGAGATAGCCTATTGTTAATTGGTGATCTCATTGTTGAGTCGCCTATGGCAGATAGGAGCCGCTACTTCGAGACATTTGCTTACAGAGATGTTCTTAAAGAGTTGAACGAGCGAGGTGCGCGTTGGATTTCCGCACCAAAACCGAGATTGTCTGATAAGTCTTTTGTTAACGATTTAAAGCGTGATGCAGATGGGCGTCCAACTCAGTGGCTCACCACTGAGGAAGAAATCCTGTTCGACGCGGCTGACTTCATGAAGTTTGGTAAAGATATCTTGGTTTCTCGCAGCCACACAACCAATGAAGCTGGGATCAAATGGGTAAGACAAATCCTAGGTGCTGACTTCACTGTGCATGAGGTGGAAACCAAAAATGCATTCGCCATGCATATTGATGACACCATCATGCCATTAGATGAAGGGCGTTTGGTATACAGTCCTGATTATTTTGACCCAGCGGCATTGCCTGACATCTTTAAAACATGGGAAATGTTTGAAGCGCCAGAGGTGATCTACAGTGCTAAAAACCGTTTGGGGCGTCTATCAGGTTGGTTGAATATCAATATGCTGAGCTTGGACGAGAAACGCATAATTGTTGAAAGCAATCAAGAGCATACAATTAAGTTTCTGAAAAAGCTGGGGATGCAGCCAATTCTCTGTGAGTTCGAAAATTATTTTCCGTTTGTCGGCTCATTTCACTGTGCATCACTCGATATCAAGCGCCGTGGGCAGCTAAGAAACTGCTTCTGAGGGTATCAACATGAGTGATATAGCACGCACAGCGGATGTTTGTGTGGTGGGAGCCGGTGTTTCCGGCTTATTCGCCGCAGATCATCTGAGAAAATCAGGCTTAACGGTTGATGTATTTGAGGCACAGAGCCACGTTGGCGGACGCGTTAAAGACACCACCTGTCAGGACAACGTGACGGTAGAGCTTGGCGCAAACTGGTTCTCTGAACAACAACCCTTAATTAAATCGCAAATTGAACGTTTTGGTATTGAAACCAAGCAAACGCATAACGATGGCGAACATTTAATTTGGTGGAATGACCAACGTAGTGCTTTTAAGGGAATACTTCCCTCGCTAGGGCCGATTGTCAATTCAGACATCATTCAAGGCATGGCGCGCTTTGAGCGCATTATGGGCAAACTGCAAAACCAAGAGCCTTGGGATGAGTTGTTTGTGGAGTATGACCATATGTCATTTGGCCAATGGATTGATAAGACATTGTTTACCACCAGTGGTAAACAATTCTTCAGAATGGTCAGTGAAATGGTGTTTGGGGTTGAGTCACATATGGTGTCGTTCTTGTATGTACTCTACTACTCCAACCGCTCAGTGAGTCTAAGCAGCTTGATTAGCGTTGATAAAGGCCATCAAGCGCTCAGGTTCACCCATGGCCCTAGACAGCTGTGTGATCACCTAGCTACAAGTGTTGGGCTGGAAAACATCCTGCTCAATACGCCAGTTCGAGCCATCAAAGTTGCCGATGATATGGTCACTGTGGATGCGGGGCACGTGTCTGGGCGCTATCGTTCTATCTTGTGTGCCATGCCACCACCGGCGGTCAAGCAGGTTATCTTTTCACCACCGAGAGACACTGCCAGAGAGCGCTTATTACAAGCGCTCCCCATGGGGCGGGTTATCAAAGTTCAAGCCATATACGACAAGCCATATTGGCTGGAGTTGGGCTTATCAGGTCAGGTGATGAGCAATCACTTTCCACTTAGTTACACCATAGACAACTCTCCTTCGGACTTGCAAAGCGGCGTGCTTGCCGCCTTTGTTGGGACCAGCCATGCCAAAGCGTTTATGGCCGATGGCGTAGACAGAGAGCGGTTAGTGGCTGATGCGATTGGTAACATGTTTGGCAACCAATTTCCAAAACCACAGCAGGTGTTAATCGAAGATTGGGCTCAAAACGAGTGGATTGGTGGCAGTTATGGCGCTTATTTTCCACCCGGTGTGATGAGCAGGATGGGGCATGTATTACGCGAGCAGGAGCCACCCATTTATTGGTGTGGTGCAGAGTACGCACAAACGCATCCATGTCAGATTGAAGGGGCGCTAGAGTCAGGGCTGCGTGCAGCAAAGCAGATCACCGAGGCGTTGTTAGCCTGGGATCGTAACGTTGCACAGCTGTGACTGCTAGCAATAAAAGTGATTGAAGTGGCCGGCAGACGCGAGTGAGCGCATTGATCCTAGCAACAAAAAAGGAAGTTCGATGTCAGTTTCGACCACTTTAGAGAAATATTTGAGTGTATCTTATGGACAATAACACGAAAGTAGACTCTGTCTTAAGCGAAGAAAAGAGTCCCATGATGTTCGATGAACGCATGGCAAAAACACAGATGTGGCATTTCTTGATATTAACTTGCTTGCCAATACCACTGACTGTGGCTGCGTTTGTTTGGTTTCCACCTACCTTAACAAACATCTTAGAATTTTTAGTGATGTGGTTTTTAACCTTAGTGGGTGTGATCTGTGGCAGTCACCGCTACTTATCTCACCGTTCTTTTGAACCGGTTAAAAGTTTAAAGCAATCTTTGGTTGCACTGGCGTGTATGGGCGGGCAGGGGCCACCTGTTGTCTGGGCTGCTTTTCACCGCCGCCACCATCAATTTACTGATAAAGATGGTGACCCACATACACCGAATCAACATAACTCGAAGTATAACGGTGTATTTCATGCTGCCTTTGGCTGGATGAAGCGCCATGAATACCCAAACCCCATGGTGTATGTGCCTGATTTACTTCGTGACGAAGAGATTGGCGCGGTGAATAAGCATTATTACAAATGGATAGCTTTAGCAATGATACTGCCTGCACTGGTGGAGTTTGCCGTAACGCAAAAACCCATAGGTTTACTAACCGGCTTTTTGTGGGGCTGGGGAGTTCGTTCATTCGTACTGAGCAGCACCATAGGTTATATCAATAGTCTTAACCACCTGATAGGTACTAAAACCTTTCAGACCAGAGACAACAGCCGTAACCACTGGTGGATGACCATTATTACCTTGGGTGAATCATTCCATAACAATCACCATGCCTTTCCGCGCTCTGCACATGTGGGGCTATATGCGAGAAATTTAGACATCGGCTATGGGTTGATTAAGTTGTGGCAGTGGATGGGTCTTGCCAGCAATGTGCAAGTACCAACACCACAGCGTGTTGAATCACGGAAGATCTCAAAGGAGGAAAGTTAACATGAAAGATGTAATGGAATTAAACGCAGATAAATCAGCGTGGAGTCACTTGCTGGTATTGGTTTGGCCTGCGGTTATGGCAGGTTCACTGGCGATGTATTGGTGGCTAATTGGACCGATGGCGATGTCTTATGAAATGGCGATACAGTTTCACTTTCTGGGGTTATTGGTCGGGATTTTCATCTTGGAGTTAATTATTCCCTATCACAAGAGTTGGAATAAATATGATCGCCAAGGTTGGAATGATTTTCTCTACAATATTACCTTTCCCGCCGCGCAAATCGGAGCTACAGCGGTAGCCCTCGCCGTGGTGGGCGCGCAAGCTAGCTCAGGCAGTGAAAGCTTATTTAATTTAAACCTGCCATTTGTACTGGAACTGATCATCATGACCCTAATCGTTGATCTCATTTGGTACATCTGTCATCGCTCATTCCACACCTTACCTATGCTGTGGAAGTTCCACTCGCTGCATCACAACAGCCACCAATTGCACGTCTTAAACAACGCGCGAGTGCACCCGCTGGAAGTATTTACTTTCTTCTTGCCAATTATGTTGGTGGTGTTGGTCATTGACGTGCCTCCTGCATTATTGAATTGGTACTTTGCGTTTCAGCTGACAGTTGGCTTGCTGACACATTCTAATGTGGCTGTGAGAAGTGGTTGGTTATCTTACATCTTTAACACGCCTGAATTACATCATTGGCATCATAGCCAAATCAGGGATGAGCATGATAACAACTATGGTTCGGTCTCTATGATATGGGACCACATCTTTGGCTCTTATCTCAATCCAAAAGACCGTATGGCATCAAAAGAAATCGGTGTAAGCACTTACGTACCAGAAGGGTGGTTTAGCCAACTATGGGCTCCGCTTAAGCGTAGTAGCAGAGCGAAGGTGCCCACACAAAGCGTTGTTGATAAGTAAGGAGTAGGTGAATGATGCAGCAAAAAGGAGTTTCTCAAGTGCTGGCACAACACGCTCAACAGATAGGTGATAAAAAGGCGTATAGCTATTATGCGCCACGCGCTGTGCGTCCTGTAACTATCACTTATCGACGTTTACATGAGCGTGCGTGTGCTATCGCTGATATTGCTAAGCAGCAGCAACTAGAGGGTAAATATACGCTGCTGATGTATTCGCCAGGGCTGGAATTTGTGGAAGCATTTTTTGGCTGTATGTATGGCAATGTATCAGCTATTCCCATGTATATTCCGCCGGGGAATGAACCAGATAACCGCTTGCGTTCAATCACCAGTGGTATTGATGTGGCCGTGGTATTTACAACGCGAGACAAGGCAGAGCAGGTTGGCTATCAACTTGAAAAGCTATTCGATGGTAAAGAGTACAAAATTATTTGCACCGATGCAGTGCGTGCCTTTGATTTTGAAGGCTTTATGCCGGAGTTGTCTTTTGATGTGCCGCCTTTGATCCAGTTTACCTCCGGCTCAACCGCCAATCCCAAAGGGGTGGTAGTTGGACATGACAACCTGTTGGCAAACTTACAAATGATCCAGCGTGGGTTTGCCAAACATGCTCAGCTAAGCGGGGATGAAACATCAGTCAGCTGGCTACCATTTTTCCATGATATGGGATTGATTTGGAGTATTTTGTATCCAGTGTATACCGGCGGCAGCGCGGTGTTGATGTCTCCTAATGACTTTCTTCATAACCCAAGCAAATGGCTACAGCTGATCTCCAAGTACTCTGCCAGTGTCAGTGGTGCGCCCAATTTTGCCTATGACTACTGTGTTACACGGATAAGAGATGAGCAGCTAGAAGGGGTTGACTTGAGTAGTTGGCAAGTTGCTTTTAACGGTTCAGAAATGATTCGAGCGACGACCATCAAGCGCTTTATTGAACGCTTTAGCGCGTATGGTTTTGCGCACAATGCGCCATTTTTCTGCTACGGCATGGCTGAAACCACGCTCTATGTGACAGGTGAAACGGGTGTGATTGAAGCGCAAGGGCTTACGCCATTAAATGTCAGCGTGGGTAAACCTGATGAACAGGCTGAAGTGATCATCGTTGATGAGCAGCGACATCAACTTGCCGATGGTGAAACGGGTGAGATCTGGGTGCGCGGACCGCATGTTGCCAAGGGGTATATCAATAATCCACAAGCCAGTGCAGAGACCTTTCAAGCGACGCTGGATGGTAGCAACGGCGAACCTACCTACCTCAGAACGGGTGACTTAGGTTATCTAAACGATGGCAAGCTACATGTGGTTGGCAGGCTGAAAAACATGTTGATCGTCAACGGTAAAAACTACTACGGCGAAGAAATTGAGTACTTTGTTGCAAAGTCACGGGATTACTTTGTTGAAACCGGGGCTTGTCTGATTCAAGTCAATGAAGGGTTAGATGACTCCGAGGTTATTTTTATCCAAGAAATTCATAAGTCTAGGCTTGATGAAGTTAGTACACAGCTACCTCAGCTGGAAGACTTGGCAGTGACGCTCAGTGGCCAAATCCTCAGTGAATATAAGCTCGCGATACATCGCTTTATTTTCTTAGGGACAAGTCGATTGCCCCGTACATCCAGTGGCAAGATTGATCGTGCTCGCGCCCATGAAGTGACCGATGCACAGTCATTCAATCATGTACTTGATGTGTACACGCGCTAATAGGTGGCCTTGTTCGCGCTCGATAAAAAGGGCGCTTCGAACACGTTGTAGTAAGAATTAAAAGGAATATTTGAATGGTAAGGTTGTTGAAAATTGTACTGATGTTTTGTGTCAGTTGCTGGGGGTTCGTTGGCGTACTGAGTAACTTGATGGACTACGCACCAGGTTTGGAGCAGGTTCGATATGTACTGAGTATGGAAGGGGCTGCGGATACCCCCGGTATAGAGTGGCGCAGTATCCATTCGCCGGTGATAGCGACACTCGGGTTTGCGGTGATTTATTTATCTAAGTTTGCAACGGGCGCTGTGTGCTTGTTTGCAGCCTACAAGATGTTTGAAGCACGCAATGATGATACGGCTTTTGAAGCCGCTAAGCAGTGGGGAATATTTGGTTGTGGCATAAGTGTAGTGATGTTGTTTTTGGGTTTTATTGTCATAGCTGGTGAATATTTTGAGTATTGGCGAGTGCCAACTTTGGGAATGATCACCCACCACTATGCATTTATCTACACCATGTGTTTGATGAGCTTTATTTTGTTTTTACAAAGCCCTGAAAAGCATACTAAATAATTCAAGATATACGGACAAAGATTATGGACAACAAAAAATTTCCGACCAAAGCTTGGTATGCCGCTGGCTGGAGTCATGAAATCAACAATGAACTGCCTTTGAAAAGAAAGATATTAGGCAGTCAAATCATATTTTTTAGAGACCTCGAAAACAAGGTCGTGGCCCTAGATGCAATGTGCCCTCACCGAGGCGCAGACTTGGGGATTGGTAAGGTGGTGAACGGCAATATTCAATGTCCGTTTCATGGCTGGGAGTTCAATAGTGCGGGTAAATGTGCAGCCATTCCATCTCAGTGCCCATCCAAAAATATTCCCAACAATGCAAAAGTGAACGCTTATCACGTCGCCGAAAGCCAAGGGATCATTTGGATTTGGGGGGAGAAGTCAGCGCCGAGTGATCCCAATCCGCCACACTACTACTTTTTGGAAGAAGACTATGGCCGAGGGATGCGTCGTGTAAGGGATATTCCTATCTTTGCTAATGCACCATTTTTAAGCGTGGTGGAAAATGCTATCGACAACACGCACCCGCCATTTATTCATCCGGGCACACTGGCGGGTGAACCTCCCCGTGTGGCCGATCAGGTGATCCGTTATGACGACGATATGCGTGGCTACTGGGGCCAGTTAGACCCAACTGATCCTGTGCATGATGACGTAAAAGGCACAGAAGGCATGCTGGGGCTTAGCCGCCGCTTATTGGGCGTGACTCGCTTGGACCGTGAAAAATGCTACTTCCGCTTTGACTTAGGTGGCGTGGTGTATTTTTACGATCGATTTGTCTCTGGGCATGAGCAGGTTGCCTTGTTCATGGTGACTCCAGCGGATGATACGCAGGCGTGGTTCTTTGGTGAGCATGTTCGTTCATTCGCCAAAAATGCGCTGGTGGATTACATCATCAAAAAGTGGGTTAGGCAGCTCAATGGGGAAGACGTCGAGCATGTTGAGCTGATGCTTTCATCACAACAAACCTACGGTATCGACAAGCCGGTCAGCGTGATAGCAGACAGGCCAGCACTTGCCTTTAGACGCGTCTTTTTTAGAAATATTTCAGATGAAGATGAGCAAGAAACACACAGTGCAAATGACACTAAAACAGTGGCAAAGCAAGATGCGGAGCATGAAGTAATAGCCGATGCATCAGGCACTTAAATATTGAGTAACACAACAGCCGCTGGCAGATGAACATAGTTAGTTACTTGCTGTCAGCGATAACACAAAACGTGGTGTGAGGCTTAGAAATGATGGCATTGAATAATGACAAGCATAAATCGAGCAATTTCTAAGTCTCACGGGTCATTATCTCGCAAAGTCACCAAGGAGGTGCAGTATGAGGGACGTTAAGTCATTAGGATTAAATCGTGAAGCCTACTTCAGTGAAGAGTGGTTTGCCAAAGAGCAAAAAAATGTATTTGCACAAAACTGGAGTTTTGTTGGCGTCGAAAATGATGTGAAAAATAACGGAGATTACATTTGTACAACGGTGGGTAATTTACCTTTGTTTGTGATCCGCGATAATCAAGGTCAGCTGAGAGCATTTCATAACATTTGTCGCCACCGTGGCACGGTGATGCTGCGTGACTCGGGTAATATCTCTAGTGCAATTGAATGTGGCTATCACTGCTGGCGTTATGACCTAACGGGAGAGCTTCGTTCTATTCCACAGCAAGCGAAGCAATTTAGTCGTGTTGATAAAAAAGAGCTTTCACTTTATCCAGCTGCCGTTAACGTGTTTAAGAGTATGATCTTCATTCACCCAGACCCAGATAACGCGCCAGATTTTACCCAGTGGATAGGAGAATTTGGCCAGCACTTTGGGCCATATGATCTCAGTGAGTTGGAACAAATTCACAGCGTTAACTATGATATGAATGCAAATTGGAAGCTATTTATTGAAAACCACATTGAAAGTTATCACCTATGGTACGCCCATAAAAATTCGATCTTAGGACTGGATCATAAAAGTCAGGTGAATCACTACTACAATGGTCATTGGTCGTTTTTTCAGTCTACCTTAGTGGAAGGAAAAATGGCCGAATTCGAAAAATACTTACCGTCAAAAATTATCGCCCCCAACGAGACGTGGTTCGGCTCGGGGGATCATATGATTTATCCCAATTTGGGCGTAGTCACCGGGGCTAAGTTTGTGGCCATGTTAAAAGCAGTACCAACGTCGTCGACCACCAGTCAGGTTCAGATTAGGGTGTTTGGTAAGTTTATGGACGAGGGTGAGCAAGACCAAGGCCAGTACTATGAAGATGCGGGCAGCAGTGAAGAGTTTAACGTGAATCAGGAAGACATTGATTTATGTGAGCGCGTTCAAAAAGGCATGATGTCGGATTTAGGTGGCATTGGTGCATTGGCTGAGGATTATGAACAGTCAATCAAACATTTTCACGACAAGTATTTAACGGAGATGGCGGAGTAAGCAATACCGTCTATTTCAAAGTAAACCAATAGAAATAAAGGATTAATTGTGATGATTAAATTATATGGTAACCCCTATTCTAGAGCTAACCGTGTTAGATGGGCGCTTGAGGAAATGAACGTACCGTACCAAGAAGAACTCACCAAACTCGGTAGTGAAGGAACAGGTTCTGAGCAGTTTAGAGCAATCAATCCAAATGCCCGTATTCCTGTTATTGATGATGCGGGTTTAGTGCTGTTTGAGTCAGTGCCAATCTGTCTTTATCTGGCTAAAAAGTACGGTGCAGACACACTTTATGTGGATGATGTACATGATGAAGCGGTATTACTGCAATGGTCTGTTTGGGCGATGACTGAGCTGGAGAGCCATATTGAAGTTGCTTCACTACACCTAACTTGGTTCGACGAAAGTATCCGAGACCCAAAAATTGCCGACAAAGAGCAGGGCGAAGTGATGCGCTGTTTAAACATGCTTGAAAAGGCTATTGAAAAAACAGGGTTCTTGGTGGGTAACCACTTTACCATCGCCGACCTTATTGTAAGCGAAGTACTGACCAACGTTGTTCACGCGAAAGTGGACTTAAAACCTTTCGCGAAGCTAAATAATTACTTGGTTAATAACCTGTCTAAGCCATCGGCAAAGGCGGCGTTTGCCCCTGATGTTATTGAGCCCGTATTAGGCTAGTTGTAAAAGCTGTGGGCTTGTCTTAGCGCAAGCTCACAGCGCTGAGGATGTGGAGTGTTATATGGAGTCGTTTGAGCAACTAAGGCGTATTACGCTGGCCAAACAAGGGTTACTTTCTGAGGTAGAGCCAGATGATGGCTTGCAAGCGACCAAACTTGTTATTGAGCATTTGGGCTATGTGCAAATAGATACGCTGAGCGTTGTTGAGCGCGCGCACAATCATGTGCTGTGGAGTCGTGTGCCCAGCTACAATCCTGACTACCTCAATCAGTTGATTACAGAGCAAAGTATTTTTGAATATTGGTATCACGCCGCAGCGTATTTACCAATGCAAGACTATCGATATGCGCTGATACAAATGAACAGCATACGCAATGGGGAAAACCGATACTTTCAAAGTACCCAAACCAAGATGATGAAAGACGTACTGGTGCAGGTTAAATCAGAAGGCCCGTTACGTCTGAGAGACATCGATAAAAAAGGTGGCTCTGAGGGCAGTTGGTGGAGCTATGGGCCGGGTAAACGGGCAGTTGAAAACCTATTTATGCGTGGTGAACTCATGGTATGTAAGCGCAACGGTATGGAAAAAGTCTATGACTTACCGGAGCGTTGTTTACCCAGTTCACTGGATTTAAGCACACCATCACTTAGCGAATACGCCGAGTATTTGTTTAACACCACCAAACGCGCCCATGGTGTATTTAATTGGAAGCAGCTGGTGCATTTGAGACCCGGTAAACCACTTAGAGAAACAATGCGCCAGCTTCTCAATGATCATATTCAGACCGGAGATATCACGGTTGTCAAACATGGCAAAGGTAAAGAACTTTACGTCGATACACAAACCTTCGAACAACCCATAGCGTGTAAGAACCTGGTAAAGATTTTGTCGCCTTTTGACAACTTGGTTATCCATCGGGAACGGCTCAGTGAGTTATTTGGCTTTGATTACAAAATAGAGTGTTACGTTGCGCAAGATAAAAGAAAGTACGGTTACTTTTGTTTGCCTATTTTGTTTGGCGATCAGCTGGTGGGCCGTGTGGATTGTAAAGCCCATCGCAGTGAACAGCGTTTTGAAGTATTGAGCTTACATTTAGAGGACTTGAAATTTGATAGAGAAGAATTCTTCTCTTTGCTAATCAAAGAACTAGAAAAGTTCGCTGGCTTTAATGGATGCCCGATATTGGACAAAAAAGTTGTCGATAAAAGCTATCGGAAACAGTTAGCACTATCGGCATAAATATTTATAAGTCGTGAAAACATAAAAGGAAATTCGTTTATGATGAATAAAATTTTTAACTTTGTAATAAAGCACCCGATATGGGTATTTGTTGCAATAATAGGGCTGGCTTTTCTCGCCTCTAATGGGGCAAAAAACCTGCTTTTTAAATCTGATTACCGAGTTTTCTTCGGGCCTGAGCATCCGCAGTTACAAGCTTATGAATCAATGCAAAAAATATACAGCAAAAGCGACAACGTGTATTTTTTGATAGTGCCTAAAGACGGTAATGTGTTCAGCAAAGAGCACCTTGCTTCTATTCAAGAGTTGACCAAACAAAGTTGGCAAATACCGTATTCAACGCGGGTGGACTCTATCACCAACTTTCAACACAGTTATGCCGAGGGTGACGATTTAGTCGTAGAAGACCTCGTCACGGATGTGCAGAGCCTAACCGCTGCGGACCTTAATCGCATCAAAGAAATAGCCCTAAATGAGCCGCAATTGGTGAACAAAGCGGTGTCTGAGCAGGGGCATGTGTCAGTGGTGAATGTCACCGTGCGCTTGCCGGGTGTAAATCCAATTACCGAAGTGCCCGAAGTTGCTGCATTTGTGCGTGATTTAAAAGCTCAATACTTGGCAAACAACCCCGGTACTGAAGTGTATTTATCGGGCATGGTAATGATGAACACCGCATTTAGCGAATCATCAATGGCCGACAGCGCAACGCTTATCCCACTGATGTTTTTATTGGTGATCATCACCATTGGCGTATTACTAAGAACCATTACCGGCACGATTGCCAGTGTGACCGTGATCATTATCAGTATTGCCAGCACCATGGGGCTGGCGGGGTGGTTGGGTTTCTATTTGACCAGCCCATCATCGGTCGCACCGATTATGATCTTAACGCTTGCGGTGGCGGATTGTGTGCACATTCTTAGCACTATGTTTTACGAAATGCGCCAAGGCGCAGAGAAAAAAGCGGCCATTGCTAAGAGCTTACAGCTTAATCTTCAACCGATATTCCTAACCACAGTGACTACGGCCATTGGCTTCTTATGTATGAACTTCTCAGATTCTCCACCGTATCGCGATTTGGGTAATTTAGTGGCGATGGGGATTTTCTTGGCCTTTATTTTCTCTATGACGATTTTCCCTGCGATGCTGTCTATTTTGCCTGTGCGCGTGAGTAAAGATATCAGCGACAGTCAGAATAATATGCACAAACTAGCGGGTTTTATTATCGCCAAGAAAAAGGTGTTGTTGCCAGTGGTGAGTGTGATTACCGTGGTGCTTGCGCTGAATGTTACCAGCAACGAAGTGAATGACGACTACGTAAAATACTTTGATGAAACCGTACCTTTTAGAACTGCGACCGATACTATGCAGGAAAATATCTCAGGTATGACCATTTTAGAGGTGTCGGTAGACTCAGGCCAAAGCAGCGGAATTTATGAACCTCAGTACTTAAAATTTGTATCTGATTTTAGTGACTGGCTACGCCAGCAGCCTGAAACAGACCACGTGAGTACCATCACCGATACCATTAAACGCGTCAATCGCAATATGAATGGTGATGACCCCAGCGCCTATACCTTACCAACATCGCGTGAACTCGCCGCGCAATACGTCCTAATGTATGAGCTGTCTTTGCCATACGGCCTAGATTTAAACAGCCAGATCAACATTGATAAATCTTCAACACGCTTAATTGTGACGTTTAAAAACCTTACAACCAGTGAGTTAATTGACGTAGAGCAACGTATTCAAGCTTGGTCTGGCGCCAACAGCAATCAGTACCGCATGGATATTGCCAGCCCCAGTCTGATGTTTGCGCACATCGGCCAAAGCAGTGTTGAGAGCTTGCTGATCAGCACCACCATCGCGCTAATAGTGATCTCGATTGTATTAGGTTTGGCAATGCGAAGCGTGCGTTTTGGCTTGATAAGCTTATTGCCTAACCTTGCGCCAGTATTAGTTGGTTTTGGTATTTGGGGCTTAATGGATGGGCAAATGGGCGTGGCACTTGCGGTGGTCGCCAGTATGACCTTAGGGATAGTGGTGGATGATACTGTGCACTTCTTGAGTAAGTATTTCCATGCCCGACGCGAGCGTGGTGAGACCCCAGAGCAGGCAATTTATTACGCCTTTGGCAACGTTGGACGCTCATTGTGGATCACCACTTTTGTACTAGTTGTTGGTTTTGCCGTGTTGTCTATTTCTAGCTTTAAAACCAATGCCGATATGGGCCTGCTAACCGCAATAACCTTACTGGTTGCACTCATCATTGATTTTCTGTTCTTGCCACCGCTGTTATTGGCGATTGATAAAAGTAAAAGCAGCAAAGCAAATCAGACGGACGCCCAGTGGGATGAGCAGCAAAGTGACTTAGCGCTGAAGCGAGAAGCAAGCTGATCAGATAACAAAAGAAAGGAAATAATCTCATGTTAAATCTAAGAAAACTAACACATTGCACCTTACTATCGGCCGTGATGCTGTGCGCTCACGGTGTGCTGGCAATGGAAGGCGCACAAAAAGGACTAGAGATCTCCAAAGAGTATAAATCTCGCGATACGGGCTGGGGTGATAGCAGCTCTGAAATCAAAATGATTTTGCGCAATACCGAGGGCCAAGAAAGTATTCGTAAGATCACCTTCAATACGCTGGAGCAATTGTCTGACGGTGATAAAAGCCTCACTGTATTTGTGGAGCCGTATGACCTCAAAGGCACGGCGTTTTTGAGCTTTTCTCACCCAGTGGGGGCCGATGATCAGTGGTTGTATTTACCCGCACTTAAACGCGTAAAACGCATTTCTTCGAGCAATAAATCGGGACCATTTATGGGCTCTGAGTTTGCTTATGAAGATTTAAGTTCGTTTGAAGTACAAAAGTATACCTACAACTATTTAGGCGAAGAAGAAGCCAATGGCCTACAAAGCCACAAGATTGAGCAGTTTCCGGTAGACGAAAACTCAGGGTATAAACGACGCATTGTTTGGATAGACAAAGAAGCCTATCGCATTCAAAAAATTGAGTTTTATGATCGTAAAGATGCGCTGCTCAAGACTTTGACTTACAGCGGTTATAACAAGTACATCGAAGGATTTTGGCGTCCTGATAATGCGAAGATGGTTAACCACCAAAGTGGTAAATCAACGGTACTGGAGTTTTATAACTATCAGTTCCGTGAGGGCTTGAGTGATAGCGACTTCAGTCAAAGTTCACTTAAACGACTACGTTAACGCTTGGCATCCCGAAGCGTGTTCGCTTCGGGATGCCACTTTATAAGAGAAGAGCATAGATGAACTTTGAAAGTTTTAAGTTTTTACAGCGCATTGATGTAAGTGATAGACAAACTAAGCAATTAAAAAGCGTGATTGAAATACCCAACCAGTCGCCAATTTTAGATGAGCACTTTCCAGGCTTTGCGATTGTGCCAGGGGTTCTGCTTATTGAAATGATGGCGCAATCGGCTGGAAATTTGGTGCTGTATAAGTCTGATTTTAGTCACATGGCAATCCTTGCGGCGGTCTCTCACAGTAAGTTTGTTAATTATGTGGTGCCAGGAGATAAACTCACCTGTGAGGTGGAGCTATTAAGCTTTAGCCGAGGTTTTGCACTGTGTGAGGCGCAAATATTTAAAGATAATAACATGGTTGCGAGCGCGGAGTTACGTATGAAGGTGGTTGATTTTTTCAATGAGCAAGTAAAAAGCGCGGTAGTAAGCAACTTTAAAGCAATAGCAAACACACTCCAACCAGCTCTGTAGTGAACATGTGTAGTTGGGTTGGCAAAGGACGTGCGGCTATGAATAAATGGAACGAGAACGATGGAAATACTAACCGATGAGCTTGACCTACAAGCTTACAAACCTGCCAGCGATGGCTTACCTAACTTTGTACAGATATTGTCAACACTTGCGCTAGAGAAACGTGACGACACAGCGCTGTTGTTTCTTAGCGATGGAGAAACAGAACAGCCGCCTATGACCTATGGGGAGTTTCATACTCAGGCTATGAAATTTGCCGCGGGGCTGGATAAGCAGCACATCACCAAGGGCGCGCGTGTTGTGTTGTTGTATCAATCGTCTTATGAATTTGCGGTGGCCTTTTTGGGGTGTTTGTATGCTGGGGTGATTTCAATTCCGTTACCGGTGCCAAGCAGACGTGCCAGCGATTGGGAAAAGATAGAAAAAATCACCAACAGCGCTGGCGCTAAATGGGTGATCACCTATGAAAAAGCGTATGACAGAATTGCACAAAATGCGCAGCGATATCTACCGCAGACGCAGTTGCATATTGTGTTACATGAACTCTTGATGCAATCAGCCCCCAAAGCGCCACAAAATGTATCTGGCAGTGATATTGCGTTTTTGCAATACACTTCAGGCTCAACGGGCTTACCAAAAGGCGTGACGTTGACCCATGACAACCTGATTGAGAACCAGATCATTCTTAAAAAAGGCTTTAGAAATAACGGGCCGTCTACGTATTTGTCTTGGTTGCCGCTGTATCATGACATGGGCTTGATTGGTAATTTTCTACAAGCTATTTATATCGGTCAGCCGTTTATATTTATGGCACCAAACGCCTTTTTGCAAAAGCCACTGCGTTGGTTAAAAGCCATTTCTAAATATAAAGTGAGGGTGAGCGGGGCGCCTAACTTTGCCTATGAACTGTGTGTTGAGCGCATCAGTGATGAAGATAAACAAACACTGGATTTAAGCTGTTGGGAAGTGGCCTTTAATGGCGCAGAGCCTGTTCGCGCACAAACGCTTAAAAAGTTTACGCAAGCATTTGCCTGTTGTGGTTTCAAAGCCAGTGCCTTTTACCCTTGTTATGGCACGGCCGAGTCTACCTTAATCATCAGTGGTGCCACTAAAACGCAAGCGCCTGTGTATCTAACAGTCGACAGGCACTCTTATGAATGTAGCAAGATAGAGCCTGTAATAGGGGAGTCGGCAGATAGCATAACGATAGTCTCTTCTGGTGTGCCGTTGATTGAAGACTCTATCGCGATTGTAGATGGGGAGCGTCAAACCAAGCTACCCAATATGCAAGTTGGAGAAATATGGCTACACAGCCCATGTAACGCAATAGGGTACTGGGACAACGAAGGCGCGACCAGAGAAGCGTTTCAAAATCGTCTGGCGGATGATGACAGCGGTAAGTGTTATCTCAATACCGGCGATTTGGGGTTTACCGACGGAGAAAACCTGTTTATTACCGGTCGGGTAAAAGATTTGCTGATTTTTAATGGCAGAAATATTTACCCACAAGACGTAGAGCTATGCAGCTACAACGCCCATGAAGCACTGAGAAATGAGCGCTGTGCAGCGGTATCAATTTATGACAACAACAAAGAGCGCTTGATCCTTATTCATGAAGTGGAACGCACCCACGTGAAAAATGCGGACTACGATGAAGTGATTGAAAGCATTAGAAAAGCGGTATATCAAGAGTTTGCAATACCGGTATATGGCATTGCATTGGTGCAGCCCTCGACAATACCTATGACCTCTAGTGGCAAGATACGCCGCCAGACATGTCGGGAGCAGTTTATGAGTGGTCAGCTGAGTTTAGTGACCAAGTGGATGTTAGATAGGCAAGGAATTTAGAATGGAAACACGTCAAATTAAAGACCTCGTGATGAGCTGGGGCACGCGTTTTGTAACCAAAGACTTTAACGAAGAACACATGAAGCTGGATATGTCACTGCTAGGGCTAGACTCAATTGATGTTGTAGAGTTTTGCGAACTGCTCGAAGAGAAAGCCGGTATTTATGTAGACTTTGACTGGGTGATGGATTGCAGTAACCTCAACGAACTGGTGGACAAGGTAAAAAATGAGATAGCGCAGGAAGTCTCGGCACTTTGAACGAGCGGTTTATATATGAGCTGATAAACAAGCTGGCGATGTGGTACAAGCTAACCCAAGCCTTGCAGTCAGCTCATACCGTTCACTTAAGCACCTCTGACTGGTCTTGTTATTCTGAATTTGTTTCAGAATCATGGTTTCGTCATTCTGAATTTATTTCAGAATCTTATAACCTCAATCAGCCTCGTCATTCTGAAGATGTTTCAGAATCGTGCTTTTGTCATTCTGAATTTATTTCAGAATCTTAAACCTCAACCAGCCTCGTCATTCTGAACGTGTTTCAGAATCGTGGTTTTGTCATTCTGAATTTATTTCAGAATCTTATAACCTCAATCAGCCTCGTCATCCTGAACGTGTTTTAGAATCATGCTTTTGTCATTCTGAATTTATTTCAGAATCTTAAACCTCAACCAGTCTCGTCATTCTGAACGTGTTTTAGAATCATGGTTTTGTCATTCTGAATTTATTTCAGAATCTCATGACCCTAATTAGTCTCGTCATCCTGAACGTGTTTTAGAATCATGCTTTTGTCATTCTGAATTTATTTCAGAATCTTATAACCTCAACCAGTCTCGTCATCCTGAACTTGATTCAGAATCTCATCATCCTAACAGGTCTCGTCACTCTGAACTTGATTCAGAATCTCATGACCCTAATTAGTCTCGTCATTCTGAATTTATTTCAGAATCTTATAACCTCAATCAGCCTCGTCATTCTGAACGTGTTTCAGAATCGTGGTTTTGTCATTCTGAATTTATTTCAGAATCTCATCATCTGCGGGGTTTCAATATAAAATATTTTATGGCAATCGATAGGTAAGAACGCATAGATGAAAATTTTAATAGCGTTGAAGTTCAATAAACTCACCCATTGCGGGCGATTAAAACATGTAGGTTGGTTAAACTCCTAGGATGCGCATCCATTTTGAAAAATAAAGATTAAGCCTTCGCTACAAGCAAGTCGTCTACTTGTTATCACTAGTAGCCAGACGCGAGTGCCAGCGTTGGGTTTGAAAAGTCCTTACCAAATACCAGTACCAACTCGTACGCTTGAGTGATGCTCATCACGGTTTTACCACTTTCAAAGTTACTGATGGTTGCTTGGTCAACACCTAAAATCGTGGCTAGCTGTCTTTGTGTTAGCCCTCGTTCTTTACGTAGGTTGCGAATACTGATCTGCAATTCAGCTTTAAAGCGCTCTACTTGCGCGTGTCTCATTGCCATATTGTTTCTCATCATAGGTCCCTCACAGCAAAATTGTATCGATTAAATGTGTTGCCGATGCTAAAGGCATAACTCTTTGCATAGCGAGCTCTTTACTCACTCCCTGAATCGCTTCGTAATCATCTAAAAAGAATGCTAAATCGTACTGCCCCGACAATTTATTTTTTACATGAACAAGTACGTAACAGCGTAGGTTGAGCGTGTCTAACTGTTTAATAAATTCAATATGTTGGGCGCTCATATCAGGTTTGACTTTGGCTGGGAGCTTACTCATAAACACATGTTTAATGTAAACCGCCTGCTTGTCTTTTTTGTACAACACCACATCATCAAATCCCTGCGCTGCGTGTGCATTTGCTTTAACATCACTTAAAAATCTCGTTCCATACATGATTTTATTTAACCTTTGGTTACTTGATGTTTACATTGTCTAATACAGTGTGTGGAAAAATCTCCACACAAAGAAAAAAACTGAAAATTATTATAAATTTGCCATTAATTCAAAAAGGTAGCGCTTTGATAAGAAAGGGGGAGGCGGGAAGTATAGGGTACTACCACCCAAGCACACAGTGTAAGGTATTAAATGTTTCGCGTAGGCTGTTAAGGGTTACTTTCCCAAGCAGAAGGCGTTTTGGTTGAGCAGATCATCATGCTCAACAGTGCGCTACAGCAAAGCACCCAAGCGAAATAGATCAGCCCTTCAAAGTTATCGTAGATTAAAGTCCATGATGTTAAGTCAAAGAGTATGTAGGCTAAATCTTCTAGTAGAGCTAATAAGTAGACTATTGATGTATAGATATAAATCCAATAAAAGATACTATCAAAGTGGGTTAATTGAATGTCCTTTGATTTGGACAGTAGCCTAGAAAACTGCACCCTAAATACCAAGAGAAATACGACAACGAGGCTGAGTAGCAGCTGAGTACCAAAAATAAGTATGCTTTGTAACACGGCATTGTCGTCAGGTGTTGTTTTATTGATTAAGCCTGACTCAAAAATTGTATAGCTCGCAGCAGTTAATATAAAGATAATACCTGCGATATGAATCATATTGATGTTCTTTGTGTATACACCATAGATAATACAAATACCAATCAAGGCCAAGTATATTGGCGTGATGATAATAGGACTCCATATTTGGCTCAACACAAAGCCCATGGTGACAAAGTCCAGTATCTTAGCTCTGCCGCTATTATTGGCATCTTCACGAATCGCCTTGATTTGGCCGAGCAACACACCGAGGTCAAGCTTGCAGCATTGTAGCCACCGAAACAGCTTTTTTGAGGGAATATCACTCACCCCCAACTCATAATTGATGATGGTTTTTCTATCACAGCCAAGCTTTTTACACATGTCTTGCTGTGTAATCCCCGCTTGAACACGCAATGCCCTTAAATCTTCACCATCAATCATGCTTTAAACCCATTTAACAAAACAATCTTGGGAAGCTAAGCCAACTCTTTGGTATTACTCGGTCGCTTGCTGCAAATCGAAGTGACCAGCCATCGCCATCAAGGCTAAAAGTAAGAGCTAACATATTGTTGAGTTAGTAATAAAAAGAGCTTTCATCTTTTGCTGACTTATAGTGCGTTAGCCTCACCTGAACGATTCGACTTGGCTTCAACAATCATCATGGTGAGTAAGGTGCCGCAACATAGCGCCCATCCTACATAGACCAAGCCTTCGAAGTTGTCATAAATAAGTGTCCAAGATTTCATGTCGAATAAAATCAGCGCCATATCTTCTAGTAGGATTAAAAGGTTAATGACTACCATGTAAATAAATATCCAATGAAAAATACCGTCAAAGTGCGTGAGTTCAATATTTTTTGAGTTAGAGAGCATTCTAGATAACTGTACTCTAAATATTAACACTAGGGTGAGAATCAGGCTAAATAGTAAGTTTGTACCGTAGATTAATAAGCTTTGCAGAAGCGCATTATCTGCTGGTGTAACATCATTAATTAAACCAGTTTCAAAAACTAAACGATTAGTTACGGTGCAAACTAGGATGAAGCTTGCTATATGAGCCATATTAATACTCTTAGAATATATCGCATAGGCAACACATACTCCGAGAAGTGATAGATGCAAAGGTGTAACGATACGATCGTCCCAAAGTTGAATATAAAAAATTGCTACTGAAACGATAGTGAGCAATATCAAATTTGAAAGTTTCATTTTCTATCCTTGTGAATCATTTAAGAGGGGCGGAGGTGTGATAATAAATTGAATGCTAGCGGCAGTGGCCTTGGGGCGCTTATTTGGTACAGTTCCACCTGACACATAAATACATGTATCATTTGTAAGCTCTTGAATAGAGTCCGTAAACTCGCTGACGTGCGTAGCTCTAGGACGCTTTATGGCTAAAAGTCCACCCGCTACCAAACCACAATCGCTTTTTGCTATTTCCTTGTGCTTCCCATTCACCTTGATAAATAAATTCATAGAGCTAAATACACGGTGTAGGCTTAACTTGTTCATGGTTCTTCATCCTGTAAGTTGGGTTTTTCTTTACTGTTGGTGATATCGCGGATCTGTTTAATCTCGTTCAATAACGATCCAGCGTCTATCTTACAATATAAAAACCACAAAAAAAGCTGTTTTGAACGAATATCACTCACACCTAATTCGTAATTTATGATGGTTTTTCTATCACACTTGAGCTTTTTAGCCATCCCATCTTGGGATATGCCTGCATTGACCCGCATCGCCCTTAAATCATCACCATTTATCACGTGTCCCTGTCCTTTTTATTAATGGGGAGATTTTCCACAGTTAATGTACATGTTGTTAACAACGCTGTTTTGAGATTCAAACTGAAAGGAATTGTCAACGTTGTCAATGATAGAAAAATTAATGAATTCAGCCTGAACAAACATGGTAGTAAAGATATTTGTAAATGGTGAAAAAGTCAACATTCTGTTTACAATGAATGGTAGTTTGATTCAATATGACAGCTCTAAACGGCTCATCGATCATTAAAAGTTTCAGATTCTTGACGCACCTATTTCTGTGATACGTATAGATACGCAACTGTTATTTGTGTAAATTCAAAGCATACAGTCTGACAGACACAAAAATGTATTCATTATGGCGTGTGCAGCAACTTCAATAAAAAATAATAAAAAGTATATATGAATCAAATCGGTATTTACGAGCAACTTATTACAAGTCTAATTTCTGAACACCTCAATAAGGAAAAGTTTTATGTGGGTGAGCGCGTTTTACAACAGCCAGAAGCGGTGACTTGGCTGTCTCGTTTTTTAAGTAGAGTAATGGAGTATGCGCTTAACAGCCTTCCGCTAGGCGATGATCGACTACAACGCCAGGTTGAACTATCAAATCAGCTCTTGCTATGGCTAAAAGACAAGTTAAATGAAGATGAGTTTTTTGATGAAAACTTACTTGATGGACAGGGCCGAATTCTTACTGCTTTGTATGAAATTGAGAACCCTATTGCTGCTGATTTAAAAAAGTATGTAGAAGATATATTTCCACTCACAGGTTTGACACAAAGTGAACTTTTTTGTGGAAGTAACGCAGGGTTATCACTAGAGAGCGAACTTAAACGAGAGATTCGCTCTTCCGATAGAATCTACTGGCTAGTATCTTTTATAAAGTGGGCAGGTATCCGCATCTTTCGTAACGAGCTTGAGGAATTTACGCGAAGTGGTAAAGAGCTAAGGGTAATTACTACCTCTTATATGGGAGCGACAGATGCTAAGGCTGTAGAATTTTTGGCTTCATTACCAAATACAGAAGTAAAGCTTAGCTACAACACTAAAAGAGAGCGCTTACATGCCAAAAGCTATTTGTTTATACGTGAGTCGGGGTTTAATACCGGTTACATAGGATCATCTAATCTTTCGCATTCGGCCTTAACGAATGGGTTGGAATGGAATTTAAAAATTACTTCACAAGAGATCCCGCATATTATTGAACGTTCGATCAATACATTTGAAAGCTATTGGAACTCGAAAGACTTTGAAGTGTTTGATGGTAAAGCAGAAGCTAAAAGAAAGTTATGTACAGCTTTAAAAGAAGCTAGGTCTAACACAAGCCAAGGGCAGTCACATTACTTTGATATTAAGCCGTTTATACATCAACAAGAAATATTAGAACAACTAGAAGTTGAACGCTCGTTGCATAAGCGCTTTAAGAATTTGGTTGTTGCAGCAACTGGCACTGGTAAAACGTTAATCTCAGCCTTTGACTTTTCTAAATACATTAAAAACAAACCGAATGCTAAGTTTCTTTTTATTGCTCACAGAGAAGAAATACTACAACAAGCCAGATTAGCTTATAGAGGTGTGCTGAAAAATTCTGCCTTTGGAGAACTTTGGGTTGGTAATCATAAGCCTGAGGGTTACAGCCAGTTGTTTGCTTCAGTGCAAACGTTAAACAACCAACTTAAAAGCTTGTCTTTGTCTGTCGATTATTTTGATTATATCGTTATTGATGAAGTGCATCATATAGCAGCCAGTTCTTACCGAAGTATTGTTAATTACTTTAATCCGAAGATCCTACTCGGACTAACCGCGACTCCAGAGCGCCATGATGGGGGTGACATATTAGATGATTTCTGTGGTGTGATTGCTGCAGAAATTCGTTTACCTGAAGCAATTAACCGTCGTCACTTGTGCCCATTCCAATATTTTGGTGTAGATGATGAAACAGATCTAAGGTCCATAAGCTGGAACAGAGGTCGCTATGATATAGCTTCGTTAACAAATCTATATACTGGAAATCAGCGGCGGGTAGACAAGATTTGTCAAACAATAGATGAGTTAGTCACATCACCGGCTACGATGAAAGCACTGGCATTTTGTGTGAGTAAAGAACATGCCTTATATATGCACAAACAATTTTTGCTCAAAGGTATTGCTTGTGACTATTTGACCAGTGATAACAGCGAATCTCGTCATATTAAACAGCAGGCGTTTAGGTATGGAGAAATAAACGTTTTGTTTGTTGTTGATATCTTTAACGAAGGTGTTGATATTCCCGAAGTTGATACTTTGCTCTTCCTAAGACCAACTGAGAGTTTAACTATCTTTTTGCAGCAACTGGGGCGTGGTTTACGCTTAGCTGATAGCAAAGAAGTTTGTACGGTTCTAGACTTTGTCGGTAATGCGAACGTTGAATACGACTTTGCTCGCAAATTTAGGGCGTTAGTCGGGAGAACCGACGGAGCGATCGTTGATGAAATTAGAAACGATTTTCCTCATGCTCCATTAGGCTGTCGCATAGAGTTGTCTAAACAAACACAAGAAATGATTTTAAGAAACATACACAGTGCAACACTTAGCAGACAACGTCTGGTCAGTTTAGCAAGAAAGTTTGCTCAGGATTCAAATTTGGATTTGAATCTAACTAACTTTATAAAGGTTTATCCTCAAGTAGACCTTGATGAATTATACAAAAAGTTGAGTTGGACAGAGCTTTGTTTAGAAGCTGGATTATTAGCAAATGCTGACCCCGAACTTCTACGTAATTTCTCACGTATGATTAAAACGCGATTGCTAGTGTGTGATGATCACTCGTACTTACAAGCAATCAGAGATTTTGCTTCGCAAAATAACGTTGAATCAGAGTTGTATCAGTTAATGTTGCATTATGACTTTTGGCAAAAATCTGGTCACCAGCTTGGTTTTAAGGACGTAAGTTTTAGTTTGGACAGATTTAAACAGCCTTGGTTGAAGTCAGAGTTAATTTGCTTAACTAAATTACTTATCAATCGAGTTCACCATAAGCAAGAAAGTATGTCATTAATGGGCAACAACCCCATCAAGCTACATGCGAGGTATACCCGCGAGCAGATCCTAGTAGGGTTCGGAGCAACAACTTTTGAGAAGCAGTCAAATTCTAGGGAAGGGGTCTTTAATATTAAAGAGCAAAATATAGAGTTGCTGTTTGTGACCCTCAATAAAAATGAAAAGCAGTTTTCACCAACCACTATGTATCATGATTACGCTATTAATGAAGAGCTTTTTCATTGGCAAAGCCAAAACTCAGCAAGACCGGAAGTAGGTAAAGGGTTAGATTACATCAGACACAAAAAAATAGGGAAAAGGTTGTTTTTATTCGTGCGTGAACAGGCAAAAGATGAGTATGGCAGAACAATGGGGTTTGTTAATTACGGTGAGGTTGAGTATGTTTCTCACACAGGACGACAACCTATGAATATAACTTGGAAACTAAGAAATGTTATGCCTTCATTTATGTGGAAACAATCGGCTAAATTAGCGTTGGCTTAATATTATCTACTTTGGTTTAAAGCCCTTATAAACAAGGGCTTTAAACCAAATGAAAAACAGCCTGAAACATTATTCGATATTCTGGATCTGCTCTCTCATTTGCTCGATCAATACCTTCAACTCTACCGCTGCGTTGGTGATTTCGGTGTTGATTGATTTTGAGGCGAGGGTGTTTGACTCGCGGTTGAACTCTTGCATCATAAAGTCTAAACGTCGGCCGCATGCGCCGCCTTTTTTCAAGATTTTGTTGGTTTCTTTAACGTGTGACTTTAGGCGGTCTAGCTCTTCGGCTACGTCTTGCTTTTGAGCGAGGTAGATAAGCTCTTGTTCAAGGCGGTTTTCGTCGATTTCAGCTTTTAGCTCTTCTAACTTAGTGGTGAGCTTTTCGCGTTGCCATTTGTTCACCTCTGGCATGTGTCCTTCAACAATGGCAACTTGCTCTAAGATGGCGTCTAAACGGGTGGTGATCATGGTTTCTAGGTTTTCACCTTCGCTGGCGCGAGCGGCTTTAAAGTCTTCAACCAGTTCGTCAAAACCTGCAAGTAGTTCGCTGTTTACCGTGTCTAGGTCAACTTCTTGGGCTTCCATTACACCAGGCCAGCGTAGAATATCAACGGGGTTGATATCGCCTTGGCTTTGCTGTTGTACCCACTTGGCGCTTTTGATCAGCTGCTCCGCTAGGGTTTCATTAATAGACAGCTCACCCACGTGGGCTGGGTTGGCGGTAAACTTCAAATACACTTCTACCTTGCCGCGCTGTAAGTGTTTGCGCAGGCGTTCACGTACTACCGGCTCCATGGCACGGAATTGTTCAGGTGCGCGGATAAAGGTTTCTAGGTAGCGCTGGTTAACCGAGCGAATTTCCCAAACCCCTGTGCCCCATTCACCCTTAACTTCTCGGCGTGCGTAGGCGGTCATACTATGGATCATGTAAAGTTCCTAATCTATTAACAAATTTTGCTGCGCCATTATAGCTTATAAAGCGCGCAAGGCGACAGAGGAAATAATTAGCAAATTTTATCGGTTATGGTCACAACAATTTATTAGCTTAACGCATAGCATCGTATCGGTTGAGCCTTTATAATAGGCAAAATTCTGAATTTAGGGGAACGTGGATGCGTCCAAGCGAAAGAACAGCAAACCAAATTAGACCGGTAACATTTACCCGCAACTATACTATGCACGCCGAAGGCTCGGTGTTGGTAGAGTTCGGTAACACCAAAGTATTGTGTACTGCCACTGTTGAAGCGGGCGTACCTCGTTTTATGAAAGGTCAAGGTAAAGGCTGGATCACCGCTGAATACGGTATGTTGCCACGTTCTACACATACTAGAAATAACCGTGAAGCAGCCAAAGGCAAGCAAGGCGGCCGCACAATGGAGATTCAACGTTTGATCGCGCGAGCACTACGTGCTGCGGTTGATTTAAAAGCGCTTGGCGAAAACACCATTACCATCGACTGTGACGTACTTCAGGCTGACGGCGGTACGCGTACAGCGTCAATCAGCGGTGCATGTGTGGCACTGGTTGATGCATTAACGCATATGCGTGCTAAAGGGATGATCAACAACAATCCTCTTAAGTTTATGATTGCAGCGATTTCTGTAGGTGTTTACAACGGTGAAGCGATTTCTGATCTAGAATACCTTGAGGATTCAGAAGCCGAAACAGACATGAACGTGATCATGACCGAAACGGGTAAACTGATTGAAGTACAGGGCACCGCCGAGGGTGAACCGTTCTCGTTTGAAGAGCTAGATGAGCTACTTGGTTTGGCTAAGCACTCAATTCGAGAAATCATCGATTTACAGAAAAAAGCACTGGCATAACCCGTTAAATAAATAGGTAAGACATGAAAGCATATCAAAAAGAGTTTATTGAATTTGCCCTTGAAAAGCAGGTGCTTAAGTTTGGTGAGTTTACACTAAAATCAGGCCGTACCAGCCCTTACTTTTTTAACGCCGGTTTGTTTAACACAGGCCGTGATTTGGCGCGCTTAGGGCGTTTTTATGCCGCAGCGCTTGAAGATGCGCACATTGAATATGATGTACTATTTGGTCCTGCATACAAAGGTATTCCAATTGCGACGACCACAGCGGTTGCATTGGCGGATCACTACAACAAAGATGTGCCTTATTGCTTTAACCGTAAAGAGAAAAAGCAACACGGTGAAGGTGGCTCGTTGGTAGGCTCGGCACTTGAAGGCCGTATCATGTTGGTTGACGATGTGATCACCGCAGGCACTGCTATTCGAGAGTCGATGGAAATCATTGCGGCAGCGGGCGCTGATTTATCAGGTGTGTTGATTGCACTAGACCGCCAAGAAAAAGGCAAAGCTGAGCTTTCTGCGATTCAAGAAGTAGAGCGCGACTTTAACACTCAGGTGGTGTCTATCGTAAAACTTGCCGATTTAATCACTTACCTTGAACAGCAAGGGGGTATGGCTGAGCACCTTGAGGCGGTAAAAGCTTATCGTGATCAGTACGGTGTAGCGTAATTGCAGCTTGAAATATTGTATAAGATGCCAGTCTAAGACTGGCATTTTTTTTATCTAAACTCATAAAAAGTTCAGTATAAGCGGTTATTATTGCCGATTGCGCATAGCTGTTTTGCTCGGCCAAAATTGGTTTATTGCGTGTAAATTTGGCATAGTAGCACCCTGCCAATGGCGGTATAAATATTAGAAAAGGCAAATTATTTTCATGGCAAGTCAGCAAACTAAGCAACAGCACATACATATTTTAGGGATCTGCGGCACCTTTATGGGCGGCATTGCGGCCATTGCGCAGGCGTTAGGGTTTAGAGTGACCGGCTCAGATCAAAATGTGTATCCGCCGATGAGTACGCAACTAGAATCGTTAGGCATTGAGTTGACGACAGGCTATGGCCCAGAGCAGCTAAATCCAGCGCCAGATATGGTGGTGATTGGCAATGCGATGAGCCGTGGCAACCCGTGTGTTGAATATGTGCTTGAACAGCGCATTCCTTATACTTCAGGCCCCGAATGGCTCAAACACAATTTATTGCAAAACGCTTGGGTGCTTGCGGTGGCGGGCACCCATGGTAAAACCACCACCGCCAGCATGTTGGCTTGGTTGTTAGAATATGCAGGGCTTAGACCGGGGTTTTTAATTGGTGGCATAGTACAAAACTTTGGAGTGTCGGCACGCATCAGCGATACGCCATTTTTTGTGATTGAAGCGGATGAATACGATACGGCGTTCTTTGATAAGCGCAGCAAGTTTGTACACTATTTGCCGCGCACCTTGATTATGAATAACCTTGAGTTTGATCATGCGGATATTTTCCCAGATCTGAATGCCATACAAACGCAATTCCACCACTTATTACGCACTTTACCATCGCAAGGTAAAGCCATTTATCCTGCGGACGATACGCCGTTAAACGAGGTGGTCGCGCGTGGTTTTTGGAGCCAACAAGAAACCCTAAACGGTGATTGGACGTACAAGCTCCTACAACATGATGGTTCGCAATTTGAGGTATACCTTGAGGGTGAATTAGCAGGGGTGGTGAATTGGTCGGCCATTGGCGAGCACAACGTTAAAAATGCCATGATGGCGATTGCGGCCGCACGTCATGTGGGTATTCCTGTATCCGTAAGCATTGACGCACTGAGTGAGTTTAAATCGCCTAAACGCCGTATGGAGCTATTAGGTGAGGTAGGCGGTGTACGTGTTTATGATGATTTTGCACATCATCCCACAGCCATTAAAACCACGTTGGCGGGGTTAAAAGCCAGTGTGGGCGATGAGCCTGTAATCGCAATTTTAGAACCGCGTTCAAACACCATGAAAATGGGCGTGCATCAAAGCACCTTACTGGATTCGCTAACGCAGGCCGATGAAGCCTACCTGTTTGAACCGCAAGGGTTAGGCTGGTCACTACGTGAGCAGGCACAAAAAGCGGCTCGCCAGTGTAGCGATAATATTGACGATATTATTGCTCAGGTATGTGAACGTGCGCAGTCAGGTCAGCATATTTTGATCATGAGTAACGGTGGCTTTGACGGCTTGCATCAAAAGTTACTCAAGGCGCTTGAGCAAAAATTTAACTAAGTAGGTACTAATGTGAGCGAGTTTAAACCAGCCATTACCTTGGCATTTAGCGGTGCATCGGGTGCACCCTACGGGCTACGTTTGTTGGAAGTACTCGTAGCGATGAATTATCAGGTGTTTGTGCTTATCTCCAGTGCTGCACGGGTGGTGTTAGACACGGAGTCGGGTATCAAACTTTCGGGTAACGAGCAAAAAGCGACCGAGCAGTTAACTGAGCTGTATAAAGCACAGGGCGAGCAAATCAAAGTATTTGGAAAAGACAACTGGTTTAGCCCCGTTGCTTCTGGCTCGGCTGCGCCGAAAAAAATGGTGGTGTGCCCGTGTAGTGCTGGGTCGGTTTCGGCCATTGCCATGGGCGCGTCAGACAACTTGTTAGAGCGCGCCGCCGATGTGGTGATAAAAGAGCGCGGGCAACTGATCTTGGTCCCCAGAGAAACCCCATTTAGCTCGATTCACCTTGAAAATATGCTCAAGCTCAGCCAGCTTGGCGTCACCATTATGCCTGCGGCCCCAGGGTTTTATCATCAACCCGAGTCGATTCAAGATTTAGTCGATTTTATGGTGGCCCGTATTTTAGATCATTTAAATATCGAACATACCCTAACCAAGCGTTGGGGTTATGGAGAACAACATTAATATGACGATAGCACTGAATATCAAAGGCTTGAAAAAAGTCTATAAAAACGGCGTTGAGGCCGTAAAAGGCATTGACTTGCAAGTAGAGCAGGGCGACTTTTTTGCGCTGCTTGGCCCCAATGGCGCGGGTAAATCAACCACCATCGGGGTTATTGCGTCATTGGTGAATAAAACCGAGGGGCAGGTTGAAGTGTTTGGTCACAGCATTGATACCGCTTTGGAAGACGCCAAGTCGGAGCTTGGCCTTGTGCCACAAGAGTTTAACTTCGGTCAATTTGAAACGCTTAATCAGATCTTGGTCAATCAGGCGGGGTACTATGGTGTGCCACGCGCTTTGGCCCACGAGCGTGCTGAAAAGTACCTCAAACAGCTTGGTTTATTTGATAAAAAAGACAAGCAGGCACGTACCCTATCGGGCGGTATGAAGCGTCGTTTGATGATTGCCAGAGCGCTGATGCACGAGCCAAAGTTGCTCATTTTAGATGAGCCAACCGCTGGGGTAGACATTGAACTGCGTCGTTCAATGTGGGACTTTTTACGCCAGATAAACAAGCAAGGCGTCACCATTATTTTGACCACGCACTACCTTGAAGAAGCCGAGTTGTTGTGTAAAAACATCGCCATTATTGATAAAGGCACCATTGTTGAAAACACCACCATCAAAGCCTTGCTGGCCAAATTAGACAAAGAAACCTTTGTACTGGATTTAAAAGCGCCTATTCAACCAGTTTCCCTTACAGGTTATCAATTCACCATGGTGGACGACCACACGCTTGAGGTAGAAGTGGCTAAATCTCAAGGGCTTAATGAGGTATTTACACAACTAAGTGCGCAAGGCAATACGGTATTGAGTATGCGTAACAAGGCCAATCGTTTGGAAGAGTTGTTTGTTGGATTATTAGAACAGGGGCGCACAGCATGAATATCACCCGCTACGGTGTTGCACTAAAAAGTATCTGGATCAAAGAATGTATTCGCTTTTTGCGCATTTGGGTGCAAACCCTAGTGCCGCCAGCCATCACCATGACCTTGTATTTTGTGATTTTTGGCAGTTTGATAGGCTCCAGAATCGGCGAAATGGGTGGCTTTAGTTACATGGAGTTTATTGTGCCGGGTCTTATTATGATGTCGGTGATCACCAACTCCTATTCCAACGTGGCTTCAAGTTTTTATTCCACTAAATTTCAAAAGAGTATTGAAGAGTTATTGGTTGCGCCTGTACCTAACTACATCATTGTGTTGGGATATATCGGCGGTGGTATGGCCCGTGGCATGTTAGTGGGCTTGATAGTTACCTTGGTATCGCTATTTTTTGTTGATATTCAAATTCATAACCTAGCGGTGATCATCGCAACGGTGATTTTAACCTCCGCAGTGTTTGCTTTGGGCGGCTTGATCAACGCCGTGTACGCTAACAGTTTTGATGACATCAGTATTATCCCCACATTTGTGTTAACACCGTTGACCTATCTTGGTGGTGTGTTCTACTCAATCACCTTGTTGCCAGAGTTTTGGCAGGGCGTTTCTCAGGTTAATCCCATTATTTATATGGTTAATGCCTTCAGATATGGCTTTTTAGGGGTATCTGATGTGAACATTTACACGTCATTTGCGGTATTATTCGCGTTTATTTCTGGATTATTTATTCTGGCGTTGAGTTTGATCCGCCGGGGAGTAGGGTTACGTCACTGATGAGTGAAGCAAATTCAAGAAGCATTGTTTCAAACCAGCCCAGCTTGCACGACAAGCTGGACGAAATAGTCACTAAGCATTTAAAGGCTGAATTTAAAAAGCCTGTAGCACAACATACGCAACGCGCCTTTGACGAAGTTAATGCGCGCGTTCAGGCATTTAATGGTCCGATTATCTTAGATTCCTGTTGTGGCGTGGGAGAAAGCACCGCCAATCTTGCAAAGCTACATCCAAACGCTTTGGTGATTGGTATTGATAAGTCGTCACATCGCCTTGAAAAACATGATGTTGAGTACAAGCAAACGGATGCGGGGCAATATGTGCTGGTACAGGCGGATCTCAATGATTTTTGGCGTTTAGCGGTGGCTGCCAATTGGCAACCAACACACCATTATTTGTTGTATCCAAACCCTTGGCCAAAGGCTAAACATATCCAACGTCGTTGGCATGGAGCGGCAGTGTTCCCATTTATTGTTAAGCTTGGCGGTTTGCTTGAGGTGCGCAGCAACTGGGATATTTACGTAAAGGAGTTTGCCCGCGCGCTGCAATTAGCTGGACACCCAACGCCGGTAGAGCCATATCACAGTGATATGGCTATTACACCGTTTGAGCGTAAATATTGGGCCAGCGGCCAATCAAGCACGCGCTTGGTTGTTAAGCTGCCGTAATTTATTACAAACATGTGGGGCCGCTCTTGCAATGTAGGGGCCCTCAACCAAATCAACGCCAGCTTCGCTCAGCCGAGCATATTGCTGTTCAGACTCAACCCCCGCAACCAACAATAGAATGTGCTTATCGCCACAGAGCTTGGCTATGTTTTGTATAAATTCAAACACCTGCTCATCCTCGGCGATGTAAGTGGTGAGCGCCTCATCAAGCAATAACATGTCGATATTGAGTTTCATTACGCGACTGACCGTGAGTAAACCGCTACTGACTGCATTGATAGACACTTTTACGCCCTTACTTTTGAGTACATTGATACACACCGCCATGGCATTAAAGTTATCTAGTACATCTTTTTCATCAAGCTCAAAGGTAATGAGCTGCGGTTGTGGGTAGCGACGCAATTCCTGATCGATAAAATCAAGCAACTGTGGGTCGGTGGCGTCTTGAAAGCTGAGTTTGATGCTCCAAGCCGAGGTGGTTTTTCTAAAGTGGGTAATACACTGGGTAAAAATGCTGCGCGTGAGTTTACTTTGCAGCCGAGACTGACGCACCACTTCACTAAAACTCTCGGTTTTTAGTATGGCGCCTTGCTCGGTGATGATCCGAGCGCTACAGCCATGTTGCAAGATCTGCTCGGTTTTAGGGTTAACTCTAGGGGTGAAGTACGTAGCGATACGCTCGCTGTCAAAAGCATCTTGCAGAATATTGGCAATCGCGAGGTGGTTTTTTTGTTTTAGCCTCGCATCTTGGCTATCGACACTGAATAGGCAGACTGTCTGCTGGGTTTGTTTGGCTTGTCGACAAGCAATAGAGGCGTTTTCTAGTAATAAAGATTTATTGCCCGAGGCTATTCCAGCATGTAGCTGAATGTATAAATGAGGATTGGTCAGCACTGGGCTGGACTTTGGAAAATCGGCTATCAGTTGACTCAAATAGGCTTCTCCATCTTTGATATTGCTCATAATAACCAGTTTTGACGTCGCCAGGCGGTATACCTGATGAGGGTGAGTAAAACGCTTAAAGTAAGTCATCACTTTTTGTAGAGCCAGATCGCCGACTTGAGTGCCATAAAAGCCAATGATGTCTTCTAGCTCATCAACCGTCACAATTGCCAATGCTAGATGCTGGTCTTGTTTTTTACTGAGATCGCGTTCGAGTGCGACACGATTCGCAAACCCCGTGCGCGGGTCGGTACTCATTGACTTGCGATATAACTGCAAATATAAAGCCGCAACCAGCACGGCAATAAAGAAGAAAAAACTCGCGGTGAGGGTGGCTTTAGTCACACTTTCTTGCAGCAGTGCATCGACTTTACCAATCGTTATATCCGCACCAGTAATATACGGCGTACCGTCTGGTGCAATATACGGGATAAAGATACTCTTAAAATGCCCCCATTGATCTTTAGATACCTCAAACACAGGTTCAGTGGAGCGAAAGGCGGCCTTATTGATGGCGGTGGCTTCTTCGTAGCGATCCAGAAACTGAGTGAGTCTGTTTTGCCTGAGGTCGCTCTTGGTATAGCTAGATGCAGTAAAGTAAACATCGGGAGCTCGATAGATCATGGTGTATACATATTCCACGCCTACCGCTTGAGCAAGCGCGGTCAACTGAGCACTTTTTTGCTGGTACTCATGTGGGGACACAGAACTGAGTTGGGTGTGGTAATCGTCTCCTATAATCAGCTGTGCACTTTTGGCTGCGTGCAACAGTTGTTTATCGATGTTATCCATAATGGCTTGGCGGGTAGATTGGTATGTGTAAGCCACGTAGCCAATTAAACTGGAGATAAATAGCAAAAACCCAACCAAAGACCACGTCATCGCAGAAGTCTTCCTGTACATAATGATCCTTATCTGTATGTTCCAAAGAAGTAAACTTTGCCTTTATGTAGCCTCAGAGTTTACCAACAGAATATTTGGATACAAGTCTAGACTGCTTTTAAATATATGAATAGTGTGAAGTTTTGTAACAGTGATTAGACGTAAAAACAAGGCTGTTATGGTGGTCTAAAATTCAAAGAACTGTCGTTATGACAACATCAAAATGTCATATCAAACAGGGTCAAGTTAAGACTTTTCGCTATACAATAGGAGACATTGTGGCTAACTTACAGTAAAGTTAGCCATTTCGTAATAACAAGCTGGTGGGACACTTTGCCGTGGCCCATAAAAACATTGGGTAATGTAATGGGTCCAAAGCGTTGTGCTGTCGCTTCTGAAGAAAGTTTGATGCGTATTTTTACGGTGCCAGAAGCGCCTGACTCCACTCTAAGTAAGATAGAGTTAGAGATCTCAAATAATCTTGCGGGTTTCTTAAATGAGAATATCGCCGCGATTGAAAAGCCTTTGCATGAAATTGAAAAGGACTTTCAATCGGCTGTGATCCCTGAAGAGCCCATGTTTGTGTCGGATTACGCGCAAGACATCATGGAGCAGCTTGTTGCTCACTCGGTGCATACCGCAGCCCCAAGCTTCATTGGTCACATGACCTCAGCATTGCCACACTTTGTGTTGCCACTGTCAAAATTGATGGTGGGTTTAAACCAGAACCTAGTTAAAATAGAAACCTCCAAAGCGTTCACGCCGCTAGAGCGACAAGTATTGGGCATGATGCACCATTTGGCTTATGGCGCGTCAGACAAGTTTTATGACAAGTGGATGCACAGCGCGAGCACCTCTTTGGGCGCGTTTTGCTCAGGGGGCACCATTGCCAACATTACCGCGTTGTGGATAGCTCGAAACCGTCTGTTAAAAGCCGATGGGCAGTTTAAAGGCATTGCCGCGCAAGGTGTCGTGGCAGCGATGCTACATTACGGTTACAAAGGATTGGCGGTGCTGGTTTCTGAACGTGGTCACTACTCTTTGGGTAAAGCTGCTGATGTGTTGGGGCTAGGACGAGACAATTTCATTGCCATTGAAACGGATGCCAACAACAAGGTTGATGTGAATGAAATGCGTGAACAGGCTTTAGCACTAGAAGCGCAGGGCATTAAAGTGATGGCGTTGGTGGGAGTGGCTGGCACCACTGAAACCGGCAATATCGATCCCCTCAATGAGATGGCTGATTTGAGTGAAGAGCTTGGCTGTCACTTTCATGTTGATGCCGCTTGGGGTGGCGCTACTTTATTATCTAGTAACAACAGAAAGTTATTGGATGGCATTGAGCGCGCTGATTCAATCACTATTGATGCGCACAAACAAATGTACGTACCGATGGGCGCGGGCTTAGTGTTGTTTAAAGACCCTGCTGCCTCTGATGCGATTGAACACCACGCCGAATACATTCTTCGTAAAGGCTCGAAAGACTTAGGCAGTCACACATTAGAAGGCAGTCGCCCTGGTATGGCGATGTTGGTACATGCTTGCCTACGTGTAATTGGCCGCAAAGGCTATGAAATGTTGATTGATAAAGGCATTGAAAAAGCGAAGTATTTTGCCCAGTTAATCAAACAAGACCCAGATTTTGAGCTGATCTCAGAGCCAGAGTTATGCTTGTTGACCTACCGTTATGTACCGACGCAAATTCGTGATGCCATTGCCAAAGCGGACGAACAAGAGCGCATTGATATCTACGCGGCGCTCAATCGTTTTACCGCCAGTATGCAAAAGCGTCAGCGTGAAGCGGGGATCTCGTTTGTATCGCGTACACGTTTAACACCAGAGCAGTATGACCATCAACCGACCGTGGTATTTCGTGTGGTACTTGCTAATCCTTTGACATCACATAGTATTTTACAAAATATTTTAGAAGAGCAAAAACAGTTGGCCAAAACAGACCCGGTATTTAAAAAATACTTGGCAAAATATATGCAGTAAGCTATTCGTATCGTAGTTCACCTTTAAAATAATTGTGTATAAATGCTTACCCATTTGTTTGCTGTTTAGGTATTATGATCATAAGTGAGCAAGGCTCATAGACATCAAATGACTTACATATAAATGGCTTACTATGTTTATTGATCTCAGTGAAGTAACTCAACGTTTAAGGCGCATGAGTTCTGAAGAGTTAGATGTATCGGGTAGTTATCAAAGTTTTTTACTGGATTTGATCCGAGAAGGCAAAGAAACCTTAGTGGTTGATCAAGTTTCAGTATGGCTTTTTGATGATATTTCTGACCCTAAAAAGCTGATCAATGTAGCCAATACCCAGTGGGATAACGACCTTAACGCAGATGATTATCCCGTTCTGCTGTGTGAGCAATACCCTAATTATTTCAAGGCCATCACCACGGGCATTTCCATAGACGCCCATGATGCCGTCACAGACCCGCGCACAGCTGAGTTTAAAAACAATTACCTGCTTCCTAACCACATCACTACCATGCTTGATACCACCATATTTAAAAACGGTACTCCACATGGGGTTGTGTGTTTTGAAGGCCGTGGGCCTTTGAGGCAGTGGCAAAGTGCAGAGATAGCTTATGCTGAGATGGTGGCTGATTGTTGTAGCCGTCGGCTTTTGGTCAATGAACTGTGGACCTTGCAACAACAACTGACCAAATTGGCTTTTCAAGATGCGCTGACCGGCCTAAAAAACCGTCGCTATCTGATGGATAGTGCACATCGAGAGATCAGCCGTCATATTCGCGCATCAGAGCCACTGAGCGTGGTGATGCTAGACATAGATCATTTTAAGCGTATCAACGACAGCTACGGCCATGAAATTGGTGATGTGGTATTAAAAGAGTTCGCCCAGTGCTGCCTGCAAGCCTTGCGAGCGGAAGACAGCTTGTGTCGCTTAGGCGGTGAAGAATTTATTGTGTTACTGCCCAGTACATCGGTGGCTGGCGCACAAGAGGTTGCTGAACGACTGCGCATAAGTGTAGAAAAAAATATCATTGAAACGGCACACCACTACATTCAAGTCACCGTCAGCTGTGGGGTCGCCAATGTCGCGTTAGACAAGCCTTTTAGCTACTCACTTAAACAGGTTGATCACGCGGTGTATGACGCCAAAGCGCAAGGGCGAAATCGGGTGGCATGTTCTAACTCATAGGCTTAAGGGCCCCTTATTAGGCTTGCTGTTACAAACATCAAAAAACCACCAAAGGCATGCTATTTTCACCTCATTAATGAGAGGGAGGCGTTTATGATGAACATAAAACAAGCTAGCATGCAGCAGCAAACTGAGCCGCAGATCTTTGTCACACAGTGAGCACCGAAATGTGACCAAGCCCCTAAAACGCACACGCTATTCAAAAGCGTTTAATAGATATTATTTATCGAAGAAAATGCCTTAGATGCTTGATTGGATAACGCGTATAATAAATAAAATGAAGCACACTTCTGTGTGTTTGGGTTTACTCAGTCGAGGAGCATGAAAAGCAATATTAGCACGCTGAGAAATAGCGAGAATATTAGTGTCGAGTAAGAGCGCTAATAAACCAAGGTTAAATAACGCTCTTTAGAGCTTGAAATTCAGTCTTTAATTGATGTAATACCAAACACTAAATTTTGACTGAGTAGACTAACGCATCCAAAGCAACGCCCAGTTGGTACCGTTAGGTTCCTGGCCACTGATACAACGAGCCGAACCAGGAGAGCCTGATGAATAAGTACCACGCGCGGCCCAGCAATAAGCACCATTAATATCATTTTGCCAGCCAACAAATGAGTCTGTATTCGGATAATTAACATATTGTGGTTGCGTACAGCCTTGATATTGTGAGGTCGGATCTGTATACACCTTTTGGCAGGTTGGTTTGTCTGAGCGAGTCGGCATAGCAGCAACTTTTTCTTGATGCGCCCATGATGTTCTCACTTTTTGTAAGTCATATGTTGAGAAGCTAATACCGTATACAGAGCGGCCATCAGCGCAGTTGTCAGTTGAACAAGATACGGTTTCTTTTACGTCGAAAAAGCGTTCCAAACTTCCTTTATACATTGATAAAGTCGCTGGGTTTGTATCGGTTAATTCTAACGTAGAAGAATAGTCGTTCAATGTTTTGGCTGTTCCGCCAGCGACATTCTTAGGGAATGTACCGACGAGTGTCCAACCGCCGCCGTCTCTGGTCATATCGCAGTAAGCAGAATAGGGCTGTTGATCATCGCCCATTAACTGATAAACGCCATCACCAATACTTGCGCCCGCAGCTAAAATCTCGCGGCAGGTATAAAATTCAGCATTACCTTCCGGCGTAAGTTTCCAGTCGCCTTTAGCCCCCGTGTTGGAAAACCAAGTGCCTGTATAAGAAGTGCCATTAAACACCCCTACAAAATACTGAAGGTCGCCAGTCGTCGCATTGTTTATTTGAAAGTGGATTAGTTGATCGTCTTTGCTGGTGCTACCAGCTAATACATTAGCGCTTGCAATAGCCGCAAATAGAACTTCGTTGCCGTTGAAATCGTAAGTTAGTTGAGTTGGGGAAGCTATTTGTCCGTCCAAGATATTATCAAGTTGGATATGTTGGGTGCCTGCTAGATTCGTTGTGGCGGCATAAGTAGGGCCAGAAACCAGTACAGAGATTAAAGCGATGTTTTTTGACTTTCATTGTCTCACCTAAGTGTATTTTGAGTTTTGTGAAATATAAATGGACTTCTTATCGATGTATAAGCTTAATGTAAATTGGACAGTTGAAATATGCAAAAATAACTAACTTTCAATGAAAATATAAATTATCGTAAATACCCCTTGGTATGTTGTGGGCAGTGACAAAGACTTCCTAGTATTAGAATGCAAATGTTTTAATGGTAACTAAATTATTCTGCTGGTGGGAAATGCAAGGTGCTATTTATTGGTGAACAACCTGGTCAATAAACTAGGTTTATTTGTTTGATTCTTAGTTTCCCTGAGCGGCATTCGGAGGTGTTAATAAAAACTAAAGGTAAGTAATAATAAAAAGTGGTTACTTTTCTTATGCTTAATGACACATTGGTAGTCGTAAGTACAGTGCCAGATGAGTTTGTCACATATCCATGTTGTGCTATGGTCTATACTCGATGCTTTGGTGAATCATAAAAGAGCCCGCTTAAACGATAAGCGCCTCAGCAAGGATTGAACATGTACTCGTATCACACAAAAGCAAAACGGCGTGTTTTGAGCGCAGCAATATCAAACGAAAAACACCACATCCGACAATCCCCAAACCTCACCGATAATAGACCACCAGTTCAACCGCAAATAATGCATCAAAGTGGGCTGCCCATTCAGTTGGCGGAAGCAAAGTCTACTGAATTTCCTAAAGTGACAGGTGATAGTAACCTCATTAGGTTATTTGATCAGTTAATGAAAAGCCCTCTGTTTGCCCATGATGTAAATGAGTTTTTGAGGCCTGTTAGCATGGAAGGTCTTAGGTTAGAAAAGGATGATGGGTCGAGTCGCTACCATAGAGGCAAGCACGTTGACACCATTTATATCAGACGTAATTTACGCGGTGAAAAAACCAAAGAACAACTGGGGTTTGAGTTACACAATGCAATTTCATCGAATAGTAAAATCACGGCCAAAACTGTCATTGACAACGGACTTGATAATGACAATGTTAAAGATATAAAAACATGTCGATTAATGGAGTTTATTGAATGGCTCAATTTGATTCGCTATACGGTTAAGTATGAACAAGATGGCAAAAAAATGGGGTTTAGACATCAGCCTTCATTACTCGAAGATATTGAACGTCAGTGGCACACCTTTGATACTTATCTGGTTGAACAAATCAAAAATGGACACACACAGAGGTATGTTAGGCATCACACTTTGCATAGCGAAAGGTTTCAGGGTCAAGAGATAGATACTGATAGCAGGGATGTAGCATATTATCGCACTGAGCTTCCTACTTTGTTTATACCTTTGAGCCAAGAAGCACAGCTCTATCAGGATCTGATGGACAAGATAGATCATAACTCAGGTGTAAAACGAAAACTTATTTGGGGCCAAAATACCCAAGGCGAGCAAAAACACTTACTGAAAAAGGCGGGTAACCTCAGAAAAGACAACCTGAGTAAAACGGTAATAAGCAAGATATTAGTCGGAACTGTCGTGATCATTAAAAATAAAAATAAGTCTGGAAATCATTTCTCTACAGGTATCACCAACAGTAAACCCCACTATTGGGTTGAAGTGCCCGGAGGACTACAAGGATGGTTGAATTCGGAATGTTTTGCGTAATCTATAAAGGCGTAATCTTTAAGCAGTGGTTTGTATTGTGTTCTCGGGGGTTATCACCATAGAACACAACACATAACAATGGCAGTGACTAAATCTTCTGGGCTTGCTGATAATTATGTAGTGCTCTTAAAGCGTTATACAACCCCGCCGGCATGGTGAAATCGTGATCTTCGTTGTCAAATGAGTTCAGGTGTAGACTTAGATCAGTGGAGCGATTTCTTAAGATTGTTTGTGATAAGTCGTCGTATACTTGGCGCATTTCACCGCCTTCACTGCCGATGTTCATATACAAAAAGGTGCCAACATCATCTTCAGAGAGTACATATTTCTTTGCTGCTTGCGCCGTTTCTCTCGCTGCCCACCAAACTGCGGGGCTAAACGCCATATGCGCCTGAAAAAGAGTAGGACGTGTGTGGAAAGTGTGCATCACAAATAAACCCGCGATAGAGTGACCTGCAATCACGTTATGATTTGACGTACGATACTGTGCATTAATCGTCGTCATTAACTCTTTTTGTATGAAATCTAATAGGTTATCAGCGCCACCCCCTGCGCCAACCGGGCCTCTAGGGTCTTTATTAACGGTCGGTGCAAAGTCTCTTAATCGATCCGCGCTGCTAATCCCCACGATAATATGTTCATTCGCGCCTTTAGAGGCATGTAATCTATCTAAAGCCCCATAAACCAACTCACCATTTAAATCTCCATCTAACACGTACATTACTGGGTAGCGCTTGGTTTTATCTGTTTTATATGAAGCGGGTAGTGCAATCGCTATTTTTGGTGTCTCGGTCACAAAGCGAGATTGGGGCACTTCAAGGTTTAGAAAGTTCGAGGCACTCACATTGGCTGAGATAAAAACCAATATGGCAAAAAATAGTTTATGCAAAATTACACATCCTTTTTATGTTGCTGTATCAGCAGTTTATTTTTACTTGTATCACTTAAAGTAACACTCAGCAATTATTTTGGGCTGTAAAACTCAAAGAATAGTGGCCGCTTCATACTAGGTTTACTAAGATTCCACGATGCTATAGTGCGATGATTTATTCAGAAGGAATGACACAGATATGTATGTAAAGTTGTTAGCACTTGCAGCTTCAACTACTTTATTACTTGGTTGCTCTAGTATTGCTATGAAGTCTAAAGAATCCTCAATTGGCTATACGCAGCGAGGAAAAGCCTCATTTTATGCGATGAAATACCAATTTCGTAAAACTGCAAGTGGCGAACGTTTCAATCAATTAGCAAAAACTGCGGCGCACAGAACCCTACCTTTTGGCTCTAAAGTAAGAGTGACGAATGTGAGCAATGGCAAAAGCACGATTGTTAAAGTAAATGATAGGGGGCCATTTATTAAAGGGCGAATTATCGACTTGTCTAGGTCGGCATTCTCCGATATCGCGGATACCAGTGTTGGGGTGATTGAAGTTGAAATAGAGGTGATCAGGTGAATCGAAGGTATTGGTCAGTTCAGGCAAGATTAATCTCAGTCAATTAGATTGGACATTGTTGCTTTTTTTAGTAGGAAAAGATTATGAAATTATTTGCAGTAGTAACACTATCAATTTTAAGTTTGTTTAATCACGCTTCTGCAAGTGCTGAAAGTGACGCATCGGTACTTTATGCCAGTAACGAAACATCGGCAGAACGTGATGAACAAAAAGCGTTAGCAGAGGTGCAAAAAGAAGCCCGCAAAGAGTTAGAAGCGTCTAAGCGAGAGCGCAGAAAAGACTTAGACGAGGCGCAAAGAGAAGCACGTAAAGACAAAGCCGAGCATCAAAGAGAGCGCAGAAAGGAATTAGACGAGGCACAAAGAGAAGCACGTAAAGACAAAGCCGAGCATGAAAGAGAGCGCAGAAAAGACTTAGACGAGGCGCAAAGAGAAGCACGCAAAGATAAAGCGGAACACGAGCGAGAAGTCAGAAAAGATAAGAAAGCGCTCGCAAAGGAGCGCAGAAAAGCTGAAAAAGAAGCTCGAAAAAAAGAAAGAGAGCTTAGAAAAGAAAATCAAAAGCAGTTAAAAGACGAGCGTAAAAAGAAAAAAGAGAAAGAAGAAAAAATAGACGCTTAGTAAAAAATTCCCAGTAGGTTGTGGAATAAAAAGCGCGAGTATAGGTTTATACTCGCGCTTTTTTTGTTTTAAAATTAGGTGACTTAAAGTCGGCATGTTCGGTTACATCGAAATGTTTTATAGCTCTAGAGATAAGCATGGGGAGGCGAATAACATGCCTCCACTGGCTTATGAAAAACTCGAAGAATTCAAATCAAAATCTGTCTAGTAAAAGCTGGGCGATTCAGATTGATATAGGGAAGCCAAAGGCACTCATATCAACAAACATGCACTACCTTAAAACAGCCTATCGGTGAGTACTGTAGCAAGGATAGATGTCACAATACCAACAAGAAATGATGCTGCAACACCTAGCCAAAAAGCTCGGTTTGACGCTGTTTTTGATTGTGTTGTTAGCACTTTAGAGACCGCTTCAAGTTGTTCTTTACTGATAGATTTTACTTGCTTGATTTCATTCACTACATTGTCAATTTCTACTTGTTTTTTGTCAGCTTCATCTTGCAAACTGCGTATAATATTGGCTCTTTGGGTGGTTTCCTCTTTTAATTTGTTAATAAATTCTAATGTAGTAGAAATCTCTTGGTGTATTTGTTTCAAAGTTAAATTTTCGATATTCGATAATATTGAAGTAATGCGGTTTGATTCATATTCAAAATCTCCATGGGTAGCTGCTCCTTGATTGAGAGCTTGGATTGAAGTATGAATAGGTTGTTTTGGTTCTATTTTTTTCAATAGAAAATATGATGAAAGCACTGATATAAAGACAATGGCGAGTAAAGTGAAATTTGCTAAAAATTCTTCATCTTGATTCAGGTCACCACGAAAGACATGATCACCAATAAAAATAGGAGACAAGATCTGGAAAATAATAAACAATGAAATGAAAGATAGTATGTATATTATTATGTATAAAGCTAGTTGTTTAATTGTTTTCATTTTTACTCGTTTAAAATGTTTTTAGTTGTATATTTTATCTGAGATGTATGATATTAAATCTATGAATGGTTCTTTTAAGTTGCTTATTTCAGGGTGGGTTTTTAAAAGTTTTTCTAGGTTTTTTTCCATGCTTTCTTTGAACTCATACTTGTTAAGGCTCTTTTTGGTTTCTATGGCATCAATGATTTCACTGAGAACGATTGTATACTTTGTTTCTTGGTTTTCTGGGATGTTGAATATGTAGCATTTATTCAATCTGGAATCTTGGAATAGTATTGAGGGCCATTGTCGAGAGCTAGGAAAGTCACATCTATTCTTAATTTTCTTTAATGAGTTATACAACTCGAGGCTTGAATTTGGAGAGATAACAACAAATGCACTATTTTCACCAATGACCCTAGAGAAAGTACGGAAGTTTTTCTCTAACTTTTTTGTAGGGCTAGAGTGAGTAAATAAATAGGTTATGGTATCGAAATCACCAACGTTATCAGGGGTTTTTATATATAAATAAGAAAGCTTCTCTACGGTTTTGGTTTCAACAAGGTTGCTTTTAGTACATGCGCATAATAGTAATATAAGACTAATTATTAAAAGCTTAATGGCTCGAACCCATATCATTTAAAAAGCTCCTTGATCATATTATTATAATTTTCTCGTGCTCTTTTGAGCGACTTGTTTCGGTTTGAGTGAGATGAATAAATCTTATCATATGAATGCATTTTTTGGAGCAAGTCATTAGACATTTCAAGATATATAGGTGCCAGTTTTGAGTTAGTCTCTTTGAGCCTTTCCTCTTGTGTTTGTGTTAGTGATTTTATAGATGATGCACTATAGCCTGTAATCATACTTCCTCGATTTACAAGCAGGTCCAACCCAAAATATAGCCCTGAATACTCTGATAGTAGGTTGCTTAAAGAGTTGCAAGCATTTACTCGGTTATTTCCCGCATCAAGAGATGCTAACAAACCACAATAAGAATTTGCCTTATCCAGTGTTAAGTGATTTGTTAGTATGACTAGCTTATCAGCTAAGACTTCTTCAAGGGCTTGATTGGTCATTTTTTCGAGAGCTTTTTCGATAACAGCACTTCTTACAATATCTTGCACGTTAGTACGCGAGCGTGAACTGAAGGTTTGTTTACCCAGTGCATCTTCATAAGTTAGTCCTTCAAGTGATGGTAGACCACTATATTCGTATTCCAGTACTATGTTGTTAATTATGTGCACAACCTCATGTTTCAAAACAGACTCCGCAGCCTCTTTACTTAAGCTATCTAGCCACTCCACATCAACAAATATATTTGCGTATGAATCGGCACTTGCCTTTGGCTCTTCATGAGTAGCAGGAAAAACTTGGAGATTGGTTATAGCCCAATCAGTTAGCATCATTCTATTGAGTATTACCTGCGAGCGAAATGTGAGGTTTTCATTGTTATGGAAACGGGCATGGAGACGAGCGTTTTCTCTAGGAGGGGTGATCAACCTAATAAAACTTTCACTTTGATATGCTTCATAAGCAATGTCGTTTCCAATCAAGTAATTGATGTTACTTAAGTCTGCTGCGAGAATAATTCCCTCAAGAATTTGTTTTTTCTTTAAGTATGTTGTTGCGATTGATTTGGCTAATTTGGATAGCTCATTAACTTCTCTTTTTCCTTCAATTGCTTGTGATTTGTACTTGGAAATATCATTCAAGACACTTCCTGTAAATGATGAAAAGCGATTTTTACTCATACAGGTCATATCTAATTTTGAAGGAAACCTTCCACACCTATAAGTATTATCAATAAGAACAAAAATTAATGAATTACATTCACTTAATTTAGATCTAGATGCATATCCATTATCTTTCTTACAATAAAACTGTGCAGTATCCAAAGGTGCTTTACCTTTTATTGTGGTATTTATAGCGATAAGTTTATTTGGGTAAAGGTAATTAATGTGTGGGTCTATTTCTATATGAATGCTGTCACTTTTATCTTGGTATTTTCCAATTGGTTTGTCTATAAACCTAGATTTTGTACTTGCTGAGTAAATGTTGCCATCTTTTAAGTAAAAATATAGCACTTCTTTGGTGTTTTTTTTTGTTGTTACTCCAAGTAAATAATCATCATAACTTTTTGGGTTTATGTTTGGAGTGAAATTTCTAGTGTTGCAGCCACATAATAGAATGATTGCAATTAATGTTATTGATAATTTGTAATTTTCAAAAAAATTAAAGTGCATATTAACTTTCCCTATTTTTAATATTTATACCTTAGCTCTAGAACCAAGTCGAGCTACCCCGTCGTGGCATGTCAATTTAAGCGGCGTAGAACCAGAAGATACCATAATAGCTCTATTACTTGCATACTTTGACTTATAAGTCTGATGGAGCAATTTTATTGGTCTTTTCAGCCAAGGTGTATTCGTAAACAATCAGCTGAAAATTGCTTTGCTGCTAATATGCTCGCACAAACTCACCAAAATCATTTGAAAACGATGGTTGGTAAGTCGTAGAGTGCTATCCTTGCCAATGCATTGCAAGCCCTTCATAGATGTGTAGTGATATACGCATTCTTGCTGCGGCATGCTTATAAGCATCTTTTAGCTTATTATTGCCAATTTGTTTAGGTTTTTTTTAAACCAGAGGTGGTAAGACAAGCTCCAGTATATTTTTGATCTTTTGCTAGGCGTAGTGATGTAGTTGTTTTTCTAAAAGGAACTGGGTGAAGTCTTGAGTATCGTTGGACGGTGCCGCTTCGCATCTTATCCAACCTACCGGCAGATAGCTTGAATTTGAGGTGTAGGGTGAACATAAAAAACGCGAGGGTATTAATACACTCGCGTTTTAGGTTTCTCATTGAATAGATATAATAATCAATAAATTACCTCATAGTAACAAACTCTTCAGAGCCTGTTGGGTGTATTGCTACCACTGAGTCAAAGTCGGCTTTGGTGGCGCCCATTTTCATGGCGACGCCGAAGCCTTGGATCATTTCATCGACCGCAAAACCGATGCCGTGTAGGCCGACGACGGTTTCTTCTTCACCGGCACATACCAATTTCATTTTGCATGGCTGGCGGTGTGCTGTGACGGCGGTGTACATGGCGGCAAAGGTTGAGGTGTATACCTTTATGTTGTCTTCACCGTACTTTTCAATCGCTTGTGGTTCGGTTAAGCCGATGGTGCCAATGGGCGGGTGGCTGAATACCACGGTTGGGACTAAGTTGTAGTCCATCTTGGCGTCGGGCAGTTCTGGGTTGAATAGACGCTCCGCCAGCATACGGCCTGCTTTAACTGCGACAGGGGTTAGTTCAATACCACCTTCCATAATATCACCTAGTGCATAAATGCCTTTGACAGAGGTGTTTTGATATTCATCAACTTTAATAAAGCCACGTTCGTTGGTTTGTACATCGGTTGCTTGTAGGTTGATAAGGTCGGTGACAGGTTCGCGACCGATAGCCCAGATCACTTGATCAAAGGTGTGTGATTGGCCATTTTCAAGGTGTAATGTTACCGAACCGTCAGCTTCTTTGGTCAAGGCTTTGGGTGTGGCATGGGTGTGTAGTGTTGGGCCTTCTTTTTCCATCACTTCGGTGAGGGTTTCAACAAGGATTGGGTCAAAGCTGCGCAGTGGTGCGTGTTTACGCACAAATAAATGGGTTTCAGTGCCTAGGCTGTTTAACACACCCGCAAGTTCAACGGCGATGTAACCCGCGCCTATTACCGCTACGCGACGAGGCTGCTCGTTTAACTCAAAGAAACCGTTTGAATCAATACCATGCTCGGCACCAGGAATCTCAGGAATAGAAGGACGACCACCTACCGCAATACTGATGTGATCGGCGCTGTAGTGCTCGCCGTTGACTTCTATGGTGTGATTGTCAACAAACTTGGCAAAGCCATTGATCACGGTAACGCCATTTTTGGCAAGGTAGCCTTCATATCCTTTGTGGATGCGGCCAATATATTCTTCTCGGCTTTTGACCAAGCGCGCCCAATCAAAGTTTTTTAGCTCAACATCAAAACCATAATCTGGCGCGTATAGTTTGATGGCTTCGGCGACTTGCGCACCATGCCACATCACCTTTTTAGGTACACACCCTACGTTTACACAAGTGCCACCCATATGCTTTGCTTCAATTAATGCAACTTTGGCGCCGCGCATTGCTGCACGGTTAGCTGATGCAATACCACCACTACCACCACCAATGGCAATATAATCAAAATGTTGAGCCATAGCTTACCCTTTATTCTTAAAAAATTGTTCTACGCTTAGTGTATCAAGACCTCAAAACGTAGGAAAAAATAACAGTCTAACTTGTAATTGCGGCATTTGCCCCAATTTCAACCCAATAACGCTTAAATAACGATAGAGAAAAGATTATGAGCAACCCATTGATTGGGCTAGAAGGCCTGCCTCCATTTTCAAAGATCAAGCCTGAACACATCGTTCCTGCTCTAAAAGAAGCCATTGCACACTGTCGTGAAACGATTGATGACGTTCTAAAGAACGAGACGTTTACTTGGCAAAACTTAGTCCAGCCATTGGAAGTGTCGGATGATAAGCTGTCTCGTGTATGGTCTCCTGTGTCTCATATGCACTCGGTGGTAAACAGCGAAGAATTACGCCAAGCCTACGATGAATGTTTGCCATTAATGTCTGAGTATTCGACCTATGTTGGTCAACATCAGGGTTTGTATCAAGCGTATAAATCACTTAAAGAGTCGGCTGAGTTTGCACAGTTAACTGTTGCTCAGCAAACTACGATAGACAATCAATTGCGCGATTTTGAGTTATCGGGCATTGGTTTAAGCAAAGACAAACAAAAACGCTTTGGCGAAATTAGCGCTAGGTTGTCTGAGTTATCAGCTAAGTTCGGTAACAACGTGATGGATGCGACGCAAGCTTGGCATAAACATATCACTGACCAAACGCAATTAAGCGGCTTACCAGAGTCGGCATTGGCACTAGCAAAACACACTGCTGAGGCAAAAGGCCTTGAAGGCTGGGTATTTACGCTGGATATTCCTTCATACTTACCGGTTATGACTTACGCAGATAACCGTGAACTACGTGAAGAAGCGTACCGTGCGTTTGCGACTCGCGCATCAGATCAAGGCCCCAATGCTAACGAGTTTGATAACTCAGAGATCATGACTGAAGAATTGGCATTACGTCACGAACTGGCACAACTGTTAGGCTTTGACAGTTATGCGCATGAGTCGTTGGCGATCAAAATGGCAGAATCACCAGAGCAAGTGTTTGCATTTTTAAATGACTTGGCCGACAAATCAAAACCTCAAGCACAAGCCGAGCTGGCTGAGCTAGTTGAATTTGCCAAGCAGCAGCACGGAATTGAACAGCTGCAAGCATGGGATTACGGCTATTATGGTGAAAAGCTAAAACAGGCTAAGTACGCGATTTCTGATGAACTACTACGTCCGTATTTCCCTGCAAACAAGGTATTGAACGGCTTGTTTACCACCGTAAATCGTTTGTTTGGCATAACGGTTACTGAGGTAAAAGAGTTTGATACTTATCACCCTGATGTGCGATTTTTTGCGATTCATGACAAAAAGGGCGAACTTAGAGGTCATTTCTATTTAGACCTATATGCCCGAGAGCATAAACGCGGTGGTGCGTGGATGGGAGATTGTATTTGTCGTATGCGCCATGATGATGGCACGTTGCAAACACCCGTCGCATTTTTAGTCTGTAACTTTAATAAAGCAGTTGGTGATAAGCCTGCGCTGTTTACGCACAATGAAGTGACCACATTATTCCATGAGTTTGGTCATGGTATTCACCATATGTTGACGCAAGTTGATGCAACGGCTGTGTCGGGTATCAATGGGGTTGCGTGGGATGCGGTTGAACTACCGAGTCAATTCTTAGAGAACTGGTGCTTTGAAGAAGAGGCGCTTAACTTTATTTCTGGTCACTATGAGACGGGCGAGCCGCTACCTAAAGAGTTATTAGACAAACTGTTGGCAGCAAAAAATTATCAATCGGCCATGCAAATGCTACGTCAAATTGAATTTAGCTTGTTTGACTTTCATATTCACGCCGATTACAAAGCAGGCCAAGCGTGTCAAATTCAAAACATCTTGAATGCAGTAAGAGAAAAGACTGCGGTGATCAAAGCACCTGAGTTTAACCGCTTTCAACACAGCTTTAGTCATATTTTTGCAGGCGGCTATAGCGCGGGTTACTACTCGTATAAATGGGCGGAAGTGCTCTCGGCAGACGCATTCTCAAAATTTGAAGAAGAGGGAATTTTCAATGCGCAGACTGGTCAGTCGTTCATGGAAAACATCTTGGAGAAAGGCGGTTCTGAAGCGCCAATGGTACTATTTACCCGCTTCAGAGGGCGTGAGCCGCAGGTGGATGCTTTGTTAAGACACTGTGGTATCAACAGTGCAGCTTAAGCTCACTACTGAACAGTAAGTGACAAAAATAAGGCACCATAGGGTGCCTTTGTTTTTTGTCGTTCGCAAAATTGCTATCTAGGTCTATGCTTTTTAAAGAATAGAGCTAATTAGGGCAGCAAAATGAGCAAACTAGTATTAGCGATTGACGATGATAAGTTAGCGCATTGCATCATAGAGGACGCACTTGCTTCATCTTGTCAGTTACTACATGCTAAAAGCGGTGAAGAAGGACTTCGCCTGGCGCGAAAATACCAACCGGATATTATCCTATTAGACGTCGAAATGCCGGGTATGAACGGCTATGAAACCTGTGAAAAGCTAAAGCAATGTGAGCAAACAGCTGACACCCCAGTGATGTTTTTATCAAACAAGGGGGATATCTCGGAGCGTATGCGCGGTTATAACTCAGGTGCATCGGACTATATTGTCAAACCCTTTGCATCACCTGAGTTGTTGGCAAGAATTCAAGTGCTCGATACCTACCGTCAGCAATCTTTACAACTCCAACAAGACATGCAACGTGCTCAAGTTACCGCTGAAATTGCGATGACGGACTCAGGTGATATGGGGCGGATCATGCGTTATGTTGGGCAGTCATATCATGCGCATGACCTGACATCACTCAGTGATTACTTTTTTGAGTTTTTCGTACCACTTAAGCTCGATGTGGCTGTGGTGTTTTGGTATCACGGTAGTGAAGTGTTCTTCGCACACAATGGTGCTATTCAACCCATAGAGCAAGAGCTGTTAGAAAAGCATCGGCACAGCAATCGGTTTGTTGATTTTGGTTGTAGAACCATCATCAATTACCCAAAAGTGTCGTTGTTAGTAAAAAACATGCCTGTTGAAGATTCGGCTTTATATGGCCGTTATAAAGACTTACTGCCACATATTCTTGAAGCAACGAATGCCAAAATAAAAGATATGGAGATAAGCGAAGATGCGTTGAACAAAGTCGAGAGAATTGGGTTAATGTTTGAGGAGCTGAGTGAGCAACTGTATGGTATGGATGAACATCATACGCTAAAAGTTGCTGAGTTTTCTGAACTTGCAAAGCAAATTAAAGAGCAGCTCCCAAGCGAACAGGCGAACACCTTGGATAAGATGCATGAGCACTTTACGTTTTTAGATGATGAACTAACGGTGATCAAAGCTAAGCTCAACGAAGTGGCTCAAGTGCGTTATCAGTTGATTGAAAGCCTCAATAAAATTTCTAAACCTTGGGGTGAAGAAGACGTGGCCTCTCAGGCTGACGTTGAACTGTTCTAGGTGACTCTGCTTTTATCCTTAACAACGTCATTTAGCGGTGTCGTGGCAATTATGCTTTAGGTATACTTAGCACTTCTGAACACAGGAGTTTGCAGTGCTTATTCATACCCCATTTGTTGAAAACCGTCCTTATCTCACTGACCTTGAGCAGCGCTTTGCGTTACCGCAATGGGCAGAGCGCTCTAACAGCTTAGGTCAAACCTTTAAACTCCTGTATGACGAGCAAGGTTTACAACTGCTGAAGGCGGATGAACCTAAACTGGGTGCTGTGCTTGTTGACTTTGTGACGGGGGCGGCGGCACACCGTCGTAAGTTTGGCGGTGGCAAAGGGCAGGCAATTGCTAAAGCGGTGGGTTTAAATAAAGGCGCTACCCCACATGTGTTGGATGCAACCGCAGGTTTGGGTCGGGACGCGTTTGTGTTAGCAGCACTCGGTTGTAAAGTAACCCTGCATGAACGCCACCCAGTGGTTGCTGCGCTGTTGTATGATGGTTTGCAACGCGCCTATCAAGACGCAGAGATTGGCGATTGGATGCAGCAAAACATGCAAATGGAGTTTGGTTCTAGCCACGCTTTGCTTACCAGCACTGAATTACAACCCGATGTTGTTTATCTCGATCCAATGTTTCCTCACCGTGAAAAGTCGGCATTGGTTAAAAAGGAGATGAGGGTTTTTCAAGATCTCGTCGGTGCCGATGAAGATGCCGATAATTTATTGGAATTTGCTTACCAATTAGCGACCAAAAGAGTGGTTGTTAAGCGCCCTGATTATGCACCTTTCTTAAACGATAAAACCCCTAGCATGCAAATAAAAACTAAGAAAAACAGATTTGATGTTTACGTAAAAGCAGCAATGAAATAGCCGTATAGATGTTTGTTGTTGATAAAATATACGCTAAAAGTATGGTTTTTATATCGCTTGTTTAATTTTTGGGTAATTTACATCAAATTGTCATAAAAGAGTAATACTGTACACGCGCTTAAATATAGAAGGGTTGTGGTTATGCGTGTTTCGTCGTTTACTCGGTTATTGGCAATTTTGTTGGCTTCCGCCAGTGTGTTTTTAGCTGCCGTATTGGTGTGGGCCTCTCAGGTGCTCAGCTCGCTCGATAGCCAAAACATGGCATATACCCAGCTTAAAAATACCATTTTGATAGATTTAGAAGGCAATATAGAAGATTACCTAGGCTCAGGAGATGGCCAATATCTAAATCATGCCTCTGAACTGATAGACAGAATCAAACAGCAGCAACTCGACGCACTACCCGATGCGCTTAATGAGCGAATGCAAAATCAACTCGGCCAGCTCGATAAAGACATCAATGGTAAGTATCGTGCTTTGGGCAAACTATCGGGCAACGAAATGGCGTTACTGGATAATGCCTTACGACAAATGGCTGGGTCCGCTTCATCGCTTATCAATTATACGCTAAAGGCACCGCAGCACCCGCTGGCATCGCAATACCATGCTCTAGCATCAGATTATTATTCGCAGGTCAGCAACTTGAGTATTTATACGTACCAGTTGGTGATGAGCTTTGATTTGGCGACTGAAAAGAACTTACAGCAAACCGTTTATCGGTTGCAGCAATTATCCGATGAGATCAGCCAATTAGACAACTTGGGCGTGATGTCTGAGGTGGATGAAGACGAGTTGTTTTTAGGGGCAGAGGTCGAAGATTTAGCGGAAGAGATCAAAGCTGAGCTGAACAGTTGGCCAAACCGGTTTGAAAGAGATCTGCGCTCAACCCTAACGCAAGCGAAAAAGCGCCAATCGGGCATTCGTGGTTTGCGAGATGATATGAAACAAGTTTCTAATGTGATGCTCGGTGCAGAGCAACAACTTAAACAACAACAAGATGTGTTGTCAGAACGCGTGTTGATCATCTTTGGGGTTGCCATTGGATTGCTGGCATTACTGGCGCTAGGTGTGTATTTGGTGCAGCGTAATCAGGTGCTTCAACCGCTGCGTTATCTGCGCGATGGCTTCGCCGATTTAATCGAAAGTAACGAGCTTAAAACCATTAAAAGTAAGAGCACCAATACTGAGTTGGGCGAAATTGCCACCTACTTTAATCAGTTGATAGAACGACAACGCGCAGAGGCGCAAGAGCGTGAACAAATGCTCAGTGTGATCAACGAGTTTATGCAGCAAATGAGCGATCATTTAGCCAAGATCAGCACGCAATCTGATACCACTTACACACGGGTTGAACAAACACAAAGCATGTTAGAGCAGGTTAAAACATTAGGAAATGAAGCCAGTGATATCAACTCACAGGTATCTGATAACGCGAACCAAACGTTTAATGCGATGACGCAAAGTGTGAGCTTTGCCGATGCCATGCTTAACGCCAGCTCTAAAAACCAACAACGGGTGGAAGAAGGGTTAGCCAGCCTGAATGAGCTACTAAACGGCGTGGCGGATGTGGGTAAAGTGATTGAAATTATCCGTAATATTGCAGAGCAAACGAACCTGTTGGCACTGAACGCTGCGATAGAATCGGCACGGGCGGGCGAGCATGGTCGTGGTTTTGCGGTGGTGGCCGATGAGGTGCGCAAACTGGCACAGCAAACCCAAGACTCATTGACTGATATTAACTCACAGTTGAATATTCTAGGAGATAACTCTAGTCGCGTGTCTACTCAGATCTCAGCCTTGGCAGAAGATGCCGAGCTGCAAACCCATCACGCACAAGAGCTGAAAAAGAACTCAGAAGGTGTGGCTCAAAGCGCACAAAACGCTAACCAAGTGGCCACGCATGCCATGGAAATTGCGCAGCAACAAAGCGGTCTACTCGATAACTTCAGTGATGAAATGGACCAAATGAAGGCGCAAGTGAACAGCTCAAGTCAACAGGTGTGTGATATTCAAGCGCGCCTGCAAGAACAAATGCAACAGATCAAGCACAGTCTGGGGCTAGCCACACATTAGCTGCAAAGCGCCTGATATCTAATAAATACAGGGCAAAATAAGGATGTACTTTGCTTTGTATAACACTTAGCGCTAGATTAACGATGAATGGATCATCATAAGGAATACATCGTGAAACTAGCGCTTAGCCGTGACGCCCACTACTACTCACAATTTATGTCTCCTCAGCAATCTCAAGCCATCTTTGATTGGATCACGTCTAACTTCGACCTGAGTGAACCTGAGAAAGTGACTATGCCTGACGGTCATGAAGTCAGTATCTGGCCGTGGAAAATGATATTTGTTGAGCCGACACTAGTGGACCCCGCGGTATTTCCAAAGCACCATGGCAGGCGAGTTCCTTGGCCGCCAATTCTGGCTGAACTACAGCAACAAATAGCAAAGCGCACTGGGGTAGAGTTCAGTGTCGGGGTGTGTTTGTATTACCCTGATGGTGAAGAAGCGCTGGGGTTTCATTGCGACTTGCCCGCCTTTGGTCCGACGGATGTGATAGCGTCTATCAGTTTGGGGGCCGAGCGAGAGTTTTTAATTCGTGAACAACAAAACCCAGATGAACAACACAGTATTACACTCGAAGATGGCTCGCTACTGGTTATGGGCAAAGGGTTTCAGGATGAATATGAACACGCTGTAGCCAAAGGCGATAAACAAACGGGCCCTAGGTTTAACATTTCATTTCGCCAATTTAGGTGGCCTAACATACCTGCCAGTTCTTAACTGAGTGAGCATTGTAAGCGTGTGTAATGTGATAAAGGTGCGGATGGCTTTTTAAACGATTGCACAGATGAAGCTGTGCAATATATAGTTAAGAGCAGAGAATAGCGAAAGGAATTGGCATGTACTCACATCAGCAACAAGCTAAGAAGCAACAGATTAACACTGCTCAAAAACGCGAAAAATCAGGCAAAGCCGTGCTTGAAGATAATCGTGCACACGCCAGTTCAATAACACAACTAAAAGCTCGCTCTGAGCCTGTACCACGTAGTGGCTCGAAACAAGTCAACCATAGCTCGGGTTTACCTCAGCAGCTTAAATCAGGGATTGAACAACTATCTGGTTATGCGATGGATGATGTTAAGGTGCATTATAACTCATCTAAACCTGCTCAATTAAACGCTCATGCATATGCGCAGGGGAGTGACATTCATGTTGCATCAGGACAAGAAAAACATTTACCCCATGAGGCGTGGCATGTTGTACAGCAAAAGCAGGGACGTGTTACACCAACAATACAAGCTAAAGTGAATATTAACGATGATATTGGGTTAGAACGAGAAGCCGATGTCATGGGGGCGAAGGCCGCGTCTATTGGTAGTTCGGTGGCGCAACATATGCCCATGATGGTAACAGCCCCTAAAACAGGCAGTATGGGTGACGTTGCACAGTTGGCATTATTGACTGCAAACCCGCAAACGGGCCCCGCGAAACTGCAAGCTGAAAAACATAATGGACCTGACTTATACATGTGGAATCCAACTCAGCGCGCGGGTGAAGAACCTTCTGATGTAATCGGGCCGACCAATTTATTCTCTGGCTGGGGTGGTGCTGAATTGACTAGCGCTACGTTCCATCGCGCCCATGCTTATGGCAAACAGTTTGGCGGAGCAGGTGGTCCTGGAAACGTTGCTTGGTGGTCAGGTATTAGCGAAGATGAGTGGACCCCAGAAGAAGACCGAATTCGAGGCGACAACAACGCCGGTCATGCAGCGAATTGGCGACCAGGAGAGGGAGAGAAAGGGGACTATGAAGTTACTCGTAACTTACTGGCAACGCAGGCCATTAGAGGCAAGTTCGAGCTGAGTTTAGTGAATGCTTGCAAATGGGGGTTAGATAAAGCGCGGGGGCCCTTTCAAGCATTGCTACCAACATTGGCTGATGACGCTCAACGAGATGCAGCTGAGAACGCAAGGACTTGGGCGCTTGGTAACATTAATAATGCCATTAAGCGCTTGCTCGATAAGATCAATATTGACGCCGCTGCCGATCTTATCATCAAAGATATGAATATTTCCTACACCATCACAACTGCCGGTGTTAACCCCGGTTCTGCGCGTAAGGACATCAATAAAAAAGTCGATAATACTTTAGGAATTGATGACTTTGGCCTAGTCAATGACAACCAGAAAGTATGGAATGCGCTGGTGAGTTATTCCGGGGTATTTGCAAAGGGAAAACAAGATCTGACTAACCTTTTATGCAAGAAGTTAGCAGCACCACAGCCGAGCGAAGCCATAAAAACGCAGTTAAAGCAGCAAGCGGTAGCTGAGCTTAAAGCTGGCAAAGAGGCAGCTTACGTACCACCAGATACCGATGTTAATCCATTATATGGGAAAAAATTAGCCGATTGGCGAAAAGCGCATCCTGCAATTAAGTTAGGTCCTGTAAAAGATGGCTGGGCACAGGTGTAACCCCAAAGCGTACCTGCAACAAAGCAAAAGTGCGTCTATCGTTTTTAGCGAGTTAGGTAATTAGGTCAAATACGAGGGGAGCGCTACAATAAGTGCGCGCCACCCTGCTGATATAATGGAGCCTTAGAAGTAACTCACGCTTAACTCTTTACGTTGTTGCAGCTCGTTGATGTGCCAAACTTCTACGACACGGGTAGTGCCCCCAGTGCTTTTACAAATGACTTCATTGACCAACACGCTGCTTCGAGCATCGTACTTAGCTTCACCTTGAATGCTTAATACATCACTATAAAAGCCGGAATTATGGCGTTGACTTAATAGCTTAGGCGTTTGCCCCACAGGCGTTGCAGCGTGGCAGAACCCATCAGGCTCGCCATTATCGATATTCAATAGTGCTTGATAGCTCACGTCCTGAAAATAACCCGGTCCAAAACCATTTGAGTCGCGCCAGTTTGCTACAGACAATTGGCTGTTTAAATTAACCTGAGGTGCGGAGGCTAATTTATGCCGTAATGTTTGGCGCTGTCCTTGTTCATCAGTGCATTGCGCCTGTACATACTTGGCGGTTGTTTCATAACCTTGAGGCAGTGTTCCCCATAAGGTTTTGTTGTTTACTGTGAGTGTGGTGATGAGTGAATCATTGTTTTGATCGTACACCGCCGCAAACTGACAGGGTGTGGGGTTAGTAAAGTGTGGTGTGTAGATGCTTAAATCATAGGCCGAACTAGATTGCGTCACCATGGCATCAATTGGTGCATTTTGATAGTAGGTTACGCGTCCTGCATTGCCATCGGTATCGTAAATAACTTGGCTTGCATGTGCACCGACACTGACCAATCCCGTGATGAGTAATAAAGCTGTTTTATTCATTATCTTTTCCTTGTTAAAGAATAGTTGAGCCAAGTGCTCAACAGCTACATTAGGGTCTTATTTTTATTTTTGAAAGTGAATTTTTCTATTTTAGGGTCGTAGTGGGGATGACTTTATGTGAAGGTAATAAAAAATCGGCCACAATTTTCATCGTGGCCGATTGGGTGTTTACAACAGTATTAAATACTGTAGTTATGACTTGCTGGGGGAACTCTCAGCTTATGGCTTGTACTGTGCGTCCAGTGTTAAGCCAGAGAATGAGCTATAAGCGTAAAGGCTGATGTTCCATGTGCCTGCCGCTGGGCTTGAGAAAGTACAAATCTCAGAGTTACCGTTGTTCCAAGAACGACAGTCGTAGCTTGATGCGCTAGGCTGACCACCTTGTTTAACGTATAGGTCTGCATCGCCAGAACCGCCGCTTGTTGTAATCGTGAAGCTGTTCATACCTGCTGGTACGTCGATTGTGTAGTGTTTCCACTGACCACGAGTACCTGATAGGTTAGTTTCAGTTGCGCCGCCGCCTACAGGAGAAGTCGTGCCACCTGTAATATCAGCTTGTAGGCTCACTTGTGAGTACGAAGAGTAGCCATTAAGCATTACCCAGTACTGACCTTGAGTTGGGTTATCAATCGTACACGTTTCAGAGTTACCGCCTTTGTACGGACGACATTCCCAGCTGCTTAGTGTTGGTTTAGAACCTGCTTTAACATAAAGGTCTGCATCACCTGAACCACCGCTCATCGCAACAGTTAGCTTGCTTGCGCCCGCTGGTACGTCAACGTAGTAGAATGCTTGACTGTCTTTTGCACCGCTAAGACCTGTTTTCGCTACGCCATCTTCTAGTTGATCATCGCCTGTAGGTGGGTCAATGATGTCACCTTTCGCTTTTGCCACAGCTGCTGCTGCGTCAACAATACCTGTACCACAGCTTGTACATGTTGCAGGGAAGCTACGTGTCGTGGTTTTAAGGATGTCTTCAACTTCATCAGGCGTTGCAGTTGGTTTAGCTTGCTTGATTAGTGCAGCTACACCCGCTACGTGTGGTGCCGCCATTGACGTACCTTGTGAGTAGTGGTAGCTGTCTGACTGAGGCGCATCGCTGCCAGAGTTGTGTGTAGACAGTACACCTTCAGAGTCATTAGCAAAGCTTTGTGCGCCACCTGGAGCCGCTACATCGATAGATGTACCGTAGTTTGAGTAGTAAGCACGACCACCGTTACGACCAACAGAAGCTACGTTAACAATACCAGCACAGTTACCTGGGTTGTAGTTGTTTGCATTGTCGTTGTCGTTACCCGCTGCGATAACAATAACAGAACCGTTAGCACGCGCTTGGTTAATAGCGTTTTGTGTTGTAGAGCTACAAGCACCGCTGCCACCTAAACTCATGTTGATAACATCAGCAGGGTTTGCGTTTGCAGGTACACCTGATACAGAACCACCAGATGCCCAGATGATGCCATCAGCGATATCAGACGTTAAACCACCACATTTACCAAGTACACGCACTGGCACTACTTTTGCGTCGTAAGCAACACCGGCAACACCTTCACCGTTGTTAGTTACCGCTGCAACAGTACCTGCTACGTGCGTACCGTGCCAGCTAGAGCTACGAGCGCTGTGTGTGTAACCACATTCGTTTGCAGACACAGCATCACCTGGGTCACGCGCATCGCTATCACGAAGGCCGCCGTCGTTTGCTACGTCTAAGTTAGAGATCATGTCGTAACCTGGGAGGATGTTAGCGTTTAGATCTGCGTGTGGACGGTAACCAGTATCAAGAACTGCAACTGTTACACCAGCACCTGTTGCACTGTCCCATGCTGTTGGTAGGTTTAGACCACCGTTTGCTTCAAAGTAGTGCCACTGATCGCTGTAACGCGGGTCATTAGGCGTTGCGAATGGTTGTAGCATTTGGTCGATTTCAATGTATTCAACGTTACCAGACGCTGCAATTTCTTGCATGAATGAGTTCGCTTCAGCAGCTGATAGCTTCTTATCAACACGCATTACGTGGTGGTTGCTAAGCGCCATAGGGCGAACATATTGTGTTTTTACATTTGATTTTTTGCTCTGAAAACCTTGCACGAAGTTTTCAGCTTGCGCTCTCAATGCTGCAGGTGACATTTCCGCACCTGAAGACATCAACATTTGGTCGTTATTCTTGTACTTGATGATGAATTGAGTGCCGAAGTTACCTTGATGCTGCAACTTTGCTGATGTTTGCGCAAAGTTAACGTTCTGAACTGTGAATTCTGGATTAGCAAAAGCGGTATTTGCTGTGAACAGTGTGGTCATTGCAAGTGACAATGCACCTAATTTGAACTGAGTTGTTGTCATAAGATCCCCTGACATGTTGTATTTTTGTTTTAACTAGTGCACACAAGTGCAATCTAGACGTTACAGAACGTAAAGTTACGGTTAACTTTTTAAAAGAACTGTTTTGTTATTTACATTGATAAAATTGTTATAAGCGGATGGCTATATGACATTTTGGTTACATTAACTGGTTGTTTTAAAAGCTTTTACTCTACTTTTTTACAAGGGTGTGAAATACAGGCTTGTTATGTAAATGAATGTAAATGTAGCTATGTTTTTGCTCAGTTGGTAAAAAAATGTTCAATCATTCATAAGTTTTTAACTATTTTATGTGTTTGTTTTTTGTTCAGGTGAGTGGCGTATTATTTGGTTTTTAAGTACTTATTCTGATCTGGCCGATAATGCAGGTATAATGGGCTGAGATGTTGGTAAGTTGAGAGAAGCATGTCACAGTTTGATGTTGTAATTATTGGTGCGGGTGCCGCAGGGTTAATGTGTGCGGCGCAGGCTGGCTACCGTGGGCGCTCAGTTGCAGTGCTTGATATGGGCAAAAAGCCGGGCCGAAAAATCCTGATAAGTGGCGGTGGTCGCTGCAATTTTACCAACGAAGGTGCCTCACCCAGTAATTACTTATGTGGCAATCCACACTTTGTAAAATCCTGTTTGAGCCGTTACACCCAGCATGACTTTATTGAGCTGGTGGACCGCCATGGCTTGGCCTATCACCACAAAACTTTGGGGCAGTTATTTTGTGACAACAGCGCCCAAGATATTGTTGATATCCTAACAACAGAGTGCGACTGGGCTGGTGTACAGCTATTTTTACGTAATGAAGTGCTTGGTGTACAAAGTAAAGAACAGGGCGGTTATATCGTCACCACCAATGAACAGACTTTTGAGTGTGAGTCTTTGGTGGTTGCCGCAGGTGGACTCACCATGCCTAAATTGGGTGCTACGCCTATCGGCTATAAAATCGCCGAACAATTTGGCCTAAAAGTACTACCAACCATGGCTGCATTGGTGCCGTTTACATTACATGAGCATGATAAAGTACGATTTGATGGTTTATCAGGCGTAAGCATTCCTTGTGAAGTGAGCAGCGAGTGCGGTACACAGTTTAAAGAAAACATTCTGTTTACACACCGTGGGCTCTCTGGCCCCGCCATATTGCAAATATCGTCATTTTGGCGAGCAGGGCAGGCAGTCACCATCAACTTATTACCAGAGCTAAACCTGAACGACACCATTCATCAATGGCGTAGTGAAAGTGGTAGTAAATCACTGAAAAACGCCCTCGGCACAATCTTACCTAAACGTTTTGTAGAAATTTTAATCGCAGAGCAAGCCATTCCCGACAAGGCTCTAAACCAGCTTACCCACGGCGAAATAGACGCCATAGCCAACTATCTCCACAACTGGCAAATAAAGCCCAACGGCACAGAAGGCTACCGCACTGCAGAGGTTACACTCGGCGGCGTAGACACCGATGAACTCAGCTCAAAAACCTTCGAAGCCAAAAAACAAAAGGGGTTGTACTTTATCGGCGAAGTCACCGACGTCACCGGTTGGCTAGGCGGCTACAACTTCCAATACGCCTGGAGCTGCGGCTTTGCGGCAGGGCAAGTGGTTTAGGTGTGAATTGACAATTTAGATTGCACACATCCCTTAAAGTTTGCACTAAATGAAGAGTGTTTGACGTGGAAAAGCTTAGCCATATTGTTCTCATATCCTATTATCGCCTAGGGACTGCATCCTTGCAGTCAAAGTAAAAGCTTTGCTAAATAAATGAGAGGTTTTTTAACGAAGCTAATATAATTCCTCATTCTTAAATCCATTCAACTGATATTGATACAGTTTACGAGTTTTTAATTTAAGAGATATTATTCAATTATTGCTAATAAAGCCGCACCACTATGCTGCTTTGTTATCATTAAGTAATGCCAAGAAGCGCTTGGATTATTAATTGTGATATTCTCGCTATTACCAGCTGTGGCAGAAATATTATCGTAAGAGCTTACGTCTGGCCAGCCACCCGCTTTGTGGTATAGGGTTAAATCGCCACTTCCATGTCCCGTAGAGAAGTTAAGTGAAGACTTACCTGCTGGTACCCAAATTGACATATAGCTGGTACGACTACCATCGAGGCACACCGCATTCCCTGATGAAAGTGAGCCTGAACTTATTGGATTTTGTTCTACGCAAGCATCTTCAACCTGAGTGCCTCCATCTGATTCTGTCCAACTAACCGTTAAATTGACGTTTTCCATAACCTGATTACCGTACGGACTAATCATAATGTGCCAGCGACCAGCTTGTGGAGAGGAAACTGAAACTGTTTCGTTGCTACCACTTTTCCATGGGCGATAATCATAATCGCTATGTGTAGCTTCACTACCAAAATTTACATGTAGGTCAGCATCTCCAGCAGTACCACCACTAGTTTGAATTACTAGATTTTTCGCTCCGACTGGAATATCAATAAAGTAAGCAGGGAGTTCAGTACCATCAGAGTTGACAGTGACTGACTGTCCATTAGTTAACGCGCCAGTATCATCATTATTGTCCTTGGTACTCTCAACGGTTTGTAGCCAACTTGAAAAGTTGCTGTTGTACTGAGTACCAATATTAGCAAGGTAGTTATCAAAACCGACATAATCACCATTGCGTAACTCTATGAGTAATGCATTGATGTCAGTCTGTCGTTCTTCAAACATGTAACGAACAGCTAAATAGCCCCAGTCATAAATACGTGTTGAGCCATGGTCATCATAATTAGTATTGAATAAGTCATTTAGGTTATATGTATTTTTACGGGCTTCTTCAACGGCATCATCATTAAAATTTTTCTTAGAAATATACTCAGCTAAGCCTTCACCCCACCATACAGTCTTATGATTCTTACCATCTTGAAAGTTTCCTTTTTTGTTAAATCGACCATCTAAATAGTGTACATACTCATGTTCTAAATTCCATACTGTGAAGTCGCTCAACCACTCAGCTTCATGTGCCATAAACCGAGGAATATTGCCTGGCACAGAAGGATCCCCTTCCAAATATATGCCGCCATTATCTGTGCTGTGATTAAACAAGATGCCAGAAAACTTTTTGTATTCAGACGAACTATTGTAAATAACAAGCTCAAGGGTATCATTGTTGTCGTCAGCAACGGGTGTATGAGCGGTGTTGAGCTTATTATGAAAGTAGGTTTCTTGAAGAGCCAAGTCATTACAAATGCCAACAAGTTGGTTGTTAGTTAACTCTTGGGCGCGGACTCGTAGCGTTGAAGAGCAGTTGTAAGTAATAGGTAATACAGTTGCCTCAAGTGTTTGTTTATAATTACAGGTATTGTAATAGCTACAGTTAGTGTTGTCATAATAATCAACTTGGCCCGCCATATTGAGCCAAGCCGTACTGTGATCACCCGTCATAGTGTGAGTGGCTAAAAAGTCGCGTACGATTACCTTGACCTCTTGGTAAGTTTGCCCGCCAATTCCTAATAACCGAGCTAGCTCATTTGCCGCATCGTTGTACTGATATTCACGGGTATGACCAATTAAGTTTTCATTGCTAGATAAAAAGTTTTTAAGGGCGTCCACTAATGCTCGGTCTTGCTCTACAGCTGTTTTAAACGCTTGGTCATTACGACCTCGATAAAACAGAGTTAATGTTTTTGTTAACAGACGCTGCATATTTGCACCCCAATTAACATCGTAACGTTGTAACCAACCAATGCTCGCATTGATATATCGACTACGCCAGTTTTCTATAAACATTAAGATCATCGCTTCTTTTACGTTGAAAGCATTCTCATCGTTAGTGCTGTAGTAGTTTGGGTTAGCGACTAAAGTATCTAAAAACCCTTCTACCGCAGTTGTTACGTTTGCGTTGCGGTTTGTGGTGACGGCCCAAAAGCCGACTCTGAGATAATTAATGAAATTGCGCAACCCATTACTATTGGTACCATCATATTGTGCGGCTAATTCTTGTGCTCTTTGGGCAACAGCAATCATTGACGCAGAATCAAATAAAGTGGCTTTCAAATCGTCAGCAACAGCCCACATATTATCCTCAAAGCAGCTAAAGTCAGTGTTTGTTTTTAACATGTCAATACGACGTTGGCCATTAACACTAGCTAAATCAGTAGTGGTAAGACAAAGAGGTGCCACTGAGTCATCAATATTTTTAAGCAACATTTGTACATTGCTACGTTTCACTGAGACAGGAGGTAGTTGATCTCGATCGGCTATCTCGCTGTCTTCCATATCTGTTACGCCTTGATACGGTGTGCGTAAATGCTCAGGCATTTTTTCTTGATTGTAAGCATGACTTGAGTGCTCAGAAGCGAGTACTTGCGAGTTTGACATAAGAGTAGTGGCTACTGCCAAATAAAGTGCGGTTCTTTTCATCATCTTTTCCATAGTTTTATTTTTACTAGTGAGCTTCATAGATAACGCTCGTTTATTATTTCTGGATACAAAATAAACTGAATATAAAGTATACTGTATACAATATTTGTCCGTTTGTGAACTTTTTATTTTAAAAATGTTGCTTTTATCTTATGTTTATTTGTTTGGGTTTAACTTTTTGAAATTTAATTAGTTTTTGTGTTGGTTTGGGGTTTGGCTCAAAGCGAAATTAAATGTTATTAATCAAGTTGCTTAAGAAAATATTTACTTACCCCAGTAAGACGTATCACCGAATCTTTCTGCAAGAAAAATCAAAAATTGAATAAACGGTCGTACTTTTAGCTTAGCTTTGTAGACAAATATTATTGCGAAAGGAAGCCACTAAGGTGTTCGCCACAATTGCGGTTAAATCATGACGGGATCTCAGTTTGCGTTGTTCTATGATTAAACAACACCTTTGTAATTACTGAGCGTAGCCAATTAGCCTGCTTGAGTACCTGACGGTTGTCGAAGAAACCCTTTCCGATATTGACTGGTTTAGTCAATGTCATATTCCTAGTAATTATGTTTGGTACTGATGTCTGGTAGGATATTTAGCTCTATGGTGAATCGAAAATATATGGTTTTGGCAAGGCAACTACAGGAAGCGCAGCTTCGTTAGATCAATGACCAACAAAAAGTCAGGCAAATAAGTTGCAGTATTGGTTAGCAAAAAGCAATGTTACGCTTATCGAAGCTACAAAAGAGCGCATCATAGCTGGATATCGCGTACAACACGGACGCTGGGATGGTGATGTCAAAAAAGCCGAAGTGGGAAATGAAACTGATTCAGCGTGTGCAGATAACTATTCGGAGAATTATTGCCGCAAAAAGACATAGCGCATCTGGCGGAAAACACTAGTGATGATACCAGCCACTCCCTTAACTCAATATCGTCAAAACATACATGTCGGGTTAGTACAATTTTCGGCACTGATATATAGAGACTATGTACTAGGTGCTTCTTTTGGAATAAGCTCTATTTAGAATTTAGCTAGCTAATGCTGCGAATTGATGATGAACATACTCAAGCAACTTATCGACTCAATAAAGCAAATTGAAAACGGCTAACAGAAATGACAACTACAATTTACAGGTGTTCTTTGGTTGATAATTAACATTAGTATGCACAGGTTCAGAGCTACACTAGGCAAGCTCAAGTGCTGCCATCAAGCTTTTTGATAGTCCTAAAGTTCAATGCTTCCCGAATTAAAATGATAAATACACGCAAGAAGGTATTATGAAACAAGTCTTTATTAACTTTTTAAATCAACATGGTTTTAAAGTGGATGAAGCCAAAAAACTCAGCCAGAAATCAGAATTTATAGAATTGGCGGCTGGAACAACAATAATTCACCAAGGTGATAAAGTTGATAGCTTATATTTCATGATCGAAGGTTTGTGTCATGCCTGTTATCTTACTGTTGATGGCAAGAGGTTCAGCAAAGAATTTTATTGGACAGGAGATTGCATGATTAATTTTGAAAGCTTAATTCAACAGAAACCTGCACCATATTTAATCGAAACTCTGGAACCTAGCCATTTGATAAAGTTACCTATCACCACAGTCCAAAAACTGCGTAAGCTATGTCACCCGTTTTATCTACATCTAGCTGAAAATCAATTACTACATAAAGAAAACAAAGAGCGCTTTATGTTACTAAATAACCCAGAGCAGCGTTACAAATTATTTTGCAGAAGGTTTCATGATTTAGAGACTCGTTTATCGGACTATCAAATAGCGTCTTATATTGGAGTGACCCCAATCAGCTTAAGTAGAATTAAAAAACGTCTGCAATCTTAACAAAGGTTAACGCGGCATCAAGTTATACACGCTAAAGTTCTCACATAACTTAATTTGTGATACTGAGAACAATGATGAACTGGGTGTGTCTCACTTTTCCCCAACTTTCCACAGAACAACTTTACGAGCTTTTGAAACTTAGAGTCGATGTGTTTGTAGTCGAACAAACTTGCCCTTATGCCGAACTCGATAATAAAGACCGCGCTGAAGGTACATATCACTTGCTTGGCTATCAACACGGACGATTAGTAGCATACTCACGTCTTCTGAGCTCTGGTACTTCTTATAATAATGTCAGTTTTGGACGCGTCGCTATTGAGCTATCCTCTCGCGGTTGCGGTTTAGGCCAAGAGTTAATCTCTACAGCTTTAAGCTACTGCCAGCAGTTATGGCCGAATCAGGATATTGATATTGGAGCACAGGAATACTTACGGGCATTTTATGAAGGATATGGTTTTAAGGCCATATCAGAGGTGTATCTAGAAGACGATATTCCTCACCTTGATATGCGAATTAGCAAACTATGTTGAAACGTTGTAGCGCCGTTTCAGTTGCTATAACCTTCTTAGTCGCTGGTAATTTATCCGCTTCTTTATCCGATGTCGCTGTAAAACTTCTAAGTGGTGGTATTTCTCCATTCCAATATATGTTTGTTCGTCAGTTGCTGTGTGTCTTATTATTACTACCATTTTGGCTTAAAGCACCTGTTAACAAACGACAATTGGGAAGTATTAAGGTGACTTTGTTTAGGTCTCATTTAATGCTGGCAGGAAGTGGGCTATTAATGGTTGCGCTTACATATCTGCCTTTAGCAACAGCCAATGCGGTCTTTTACACAGCACCGCTTATCATGCTGCCATTATCGATTTGGTTGTTAGGTGAAAAAACGACTTCAGGTAAAGTGGTTGCCACGTTGATTGGTTTTATTGGTGTTATGGTAATTTTACGACCCTCTCAATTTCACTGGGCAGCCATATTTGCTCTAGGGTGTGCTTTTACACTTGCACTTTATAATATATTGGTTAAGAAATTACCACGAAGGGAGCCTGTCTTTATTACTCTTTTCTGGACAAGCCTTCTTTCACTGCCATTTGCAGGTCTACTTTCCGCCTTTTTTTGGCAACCGTTGTCCTATTTTGAATTAGTGTTAGTTGCTGCCAGTGCGTTTTTTACTATGGGGTATCATGCGAGTGCGGTATCTGCCTATAAACGTGCAGTAACCTCACACATTGCTTTGGCTGAATATTCTGGGCTTATATTTGTTAGCTTGTTTGGCGTTGTCTGGTTCGAAGAATATCCAGACGGGCTCACGCTTGTCGGCATTTTATTAATCGTGCTACCTATGATTTTAGGACATCAAAGAAAATAAGCTGAATGTTCAACCTAAATTAAAATTGCAGAGCTAATACTCTGAAAAATATAACTCCCCTACGTCCTGAGGTGAGTGAAGAAAGTTTAAGAAAGAATTTAAAATTGGAGTTCAGTATATGAATGGTGAATATTTTCAAGAATTTTTAGCTTTGGCATTAATTCATTTTATTGCAGTGATAGTGCCAGGACCTGATTTTGTTGTAACAATTAGACAAAGTATTAGATTCGGGCGCTTACATTCTATTTTTACAGCTTTAGGTATAGGTAGCGGTCTATCTGTTCATGTAATTTATACCTTGTTAGGGTTAAGCGCCATTATTCAGTCGACCCCTGAAATAATGTTACTAATGAAAGTATTAGGAGTGGGTTACCTAATTTTTATTGGGTTTAACTGTATTTTTTCTAATAAAAATAATCTTATGGATTTTAAGGTTGAAAATACCGACAAGTCCGAACAGTCTTTAAATCAATCTTTTTGGCTTGGTTTTATGACAAACGCAACGAATCCAAAAGCTACTTTATTCTTTGTAGCTGTAATGACAAGTGTTGTGAGCATTAATACTCCACTTCAAATCCAAATGTATTACGGGGGATGGATGTGTTTTGTTAATGCTCTGTGGTTCGTACTTGTTGGTGTGATATTTTCGTCTGATCTTTTGAGGAATAAACTAAGTCGTAACGTTAATTTAATCGAGGCGGTATTAGGCTCACTATTGCTGTTATTTGCGATCCGATTAGCATTTTTGTAACTGTTAACTAGCCGTGTTCGTTCATCTTCCTTAATAGTACTTCTAAGAAGTCTCTAGTTAAATTTTTATTTACAAATCGGAGTGTAATTAATGATATTTATATGTATGCATTGCAGCAAAGAGTATGTGCCTGACCCACTTTTAATACGTTGTGAATGTGGTTGTGCTTTGTGGGTGAAGCCTGAAAAAAGCTTCTCAAAATCAGATATTATTACAGATGACTTAACCATGTGGCGCTACTCGAAAGCGTATCCACTTGATAAAGAGAGCATTGAGGTTTCGTTTAATGAAACTATTACTCCATTGGCACCATTGAAAATTGGCAATGTAAATATTTTAGCAAAAATGGATTCTTTGATGCCTACAGGTTCGTTTAAAGATCGTGGTGCAGCCATGGTTGTTAACTACCTCAATACACAAGGAATTAGAAGTGTTTCGGAAGATTCTAGTGGCAATGGTGGCTCGGCTTACGCTGGCTATGCGGCTAAAGGTAACTTTGACTGTAATATTTTTGTCCCAGCTGGGACTTCCCTAGCGAAGACAGTTCAAACACGATTTTATGGTGCTCGTTGTTTTGAAATTGAAGGCTCTCGAGAAGATGTGGCACAAGCGGCGATGAACAGCATTGAAACGCATGATAGTTATTATGTCGGTCATAATTGGCATCCGCTGTTTATTGAAGGTGTTAAATCTATCGCCTATGAAATTTGGGAACAGTGTGGTTATAGAGCACCTGATAACTTTATTGCCCCCGCGGGTAATGGCAGCTTATTGGCAGGAGCATATACGGGGTTCCAAGAATTATTAAAAGGTGGAGCAATAGAGAAAATGCCACGACTTTTTGGGATCCAAACCGAAGGAATTCAGCCCTTTGTGCAACAGTTTAATGATGAAAATATCGAAATCGGCTCGACAGATACTCTAGCTGAAGGCATTAAGATCCAACGTTCCTCTCGCATAGATGAAATCGTTGACTTTGTCCGGCAGTCCAATGGTGGCTTTATTAGCGTGAATGAATCACAAATCGAGGAAGCGTTGCGTAGTATGGGTCAGCAAGGCTTTTTCATTGAGCCGACTTCTGCTACAGCTTTTGCAGGGATCAAGATATTGCTTGATTCAGGAGACATTGAGGATGGACAAATTACGGTTGGCGTGATCACAGGAAATGGTCTCAAAGCGACGAATACACTACAAACTTTACTGGTTAATTGTTAACAAGAAGGAACAGCAATGGAATACATTCAAACGGATTACGCCCTCATGCCGGCAGGACATTAAGGTCATTACTGTAGAGAAGCTTAATTTATATCGAAAGGCCACGCATTAATTTGAGAACAGCAGAAATAGCTTGGCCTATCGAGAACCAGAAATAAGTTACGCAGTGAGGGCTTTGACGTCAGTAATTATGGCGTTCAGAAGTTAACAGTAGCACTTGGTTTAGTTGTTACTCAACGAGTGACCTACAAGATAACAATCAAGCGTAAATACAGTGATACCGTTGCTGATAACCTGTTAAACCAGAACTTTAATCTTGTAGCACTAAAGCTGGTATGGGCTGGTAATGTGACTTATCTAAGAACTGCTGAAGGATGGATATACCTAGCTGTAGTTATGGATTTATACTCTTGTTGTATTGTTGGTTAGCACATTGATAAACGCATGACGACTGGTTTGTGAGAAGGCTATGATGAAAGCTTCTTCGGCAGTTTAAAACATGATTGGTTGTAGAGAGAGCTTCAGCTTACTCGTGAGCATATGAGAAATGATGTAACGGCGTATATCCGCTATTACAACTTAGAAAGATTTCATACAGCCAATGGTGAACTATCACCTGTAGAGTATGAGCAAAATTCTTTAAGAAAAGTGTCCTGACTCAATTGCGCAGAACACTTTGGAATGCCATGTTCAATGGGGACTATGCTGTCTTAGCCAATTCAACTCACTGAACGCTTGAATTGACTTCCATCCGTCAGCACCACTAAGCACGGCATTCAAAGTTAAAAACAAGACGTCGACAAGATTATGTTTGATATTAACATCAGTTCTAGGATCTTCAATCCACTCTAAATACGTAATGATGCTCACTGTAACGACCTAAAAAATTGCAATGCGTAATCAGATCATAAAACACCAATACTCGTCAATTTAAAGTTCGACCTCGCGCTGACTTTATGTGAATTTAAAAGAACAACCCAAGTATGACGGGCAGGTTAATGATATCTATTCAGGTGAAGCATATCAACGCAAGTCATCTCCGCGCGATAGCCCTGAAGCACAGGGGGTTATTGTATTGGGCTATAGTCGTGTAATCCGAATTCAAGCTAGACCTAAGTTGCACAAATTTTAGGCCAAGGGTAACATATTTTGTATTAGCTAGGTGTTAGTCGAGGTTTAGAGACCTACACTTCAGTTTGTCCTCCACTATTGAACTACTCAAAGCCTTGTTTATCTAGTATTCATAAGCTGAAGGCATGCACCAATGAATTGAAATTATTAATTAAAATCTTCTAAGGGTAATTCGAACGGCGATTACTCAGCGACAGTAAACGTACCAGCGTATGCTAAAGAGTTAATCGAATGAAATACCTGCGCTAAGAGCCTATGAGATGTGCTTGATATCTCCGGTTCAATAACAAAAATAGACACGCTTTTATGGTCCTTCTGTCGTGCTCGCTTTGACGATAAATTCAAAGCAGAACCTATCTTTGGATAATGGGTGTTAACAAAGCATGCTCTCATCCTGAATAAGTAATAAGAAGCGCTTAACTTATTGATAGTTAAGCTTATCTATTCAAAAAGATAAATTAAGATCAATTCAGGATTATTCATATTCGTTACCCACATGAGCCTGTTAGCCTGTATTGGCTTTTCTGCAAAGCAAGTGGCTTGTTTGTCGCAAGCAAATGGTAAATCAACAATTAAATCAACCATAGATTTACCACGTAGCGACTAGCATGCAAAACATCACACGCTTACTTGCCGCAAAGTTAAAACCACGGCGGCAAACAAGAAGGACAAAATTATTATGATTGAAAAAATGTTTAATAAACGATGCGTTGGCTTAGTGCTTGCCTCCATTTTTTCTGGTGGAGCGTATTGCGCAAGTATCACCATAGATAACGATGTAATCGCGCAGTTTAAGATCACTCAACAAGACCTAGAAGCTAGTAACGGTGAGTGGCGAGACGGTGACTACTTACCATACGCCGAGAATGGTAGTGATTACTCTATAGCCATTAAAGGTCTGCACTCCAAGGTGTTTGAAAATCCAAATACCAACTGTAATTACAGGATAAAACTGCAACATCTGGACAGATTGCCTTTTGCAGTTCTTGCCTCTGATAATGAGCAGTGCCCAGCGGACGGAACCATTGTTTATAGCGATGCTGCAAAGTATGTTGCTAATCTTCCTCACATTCGTGTTGGCGGATTTGCTTATACCGACAAAGACACTATAACGATTGAAGTACTCGATGTGTGGCGTGGTGTATCAACTTCATTGGCTGTGCAAGATAATGTAGCAATAACTACAGGTTTAGCTGGGAGCGATAGTCTGTCTCGATTTGAGATTGATGTTGTCAACCCAGAATTAAACCAAATTCGTTTGAAGATGCGGCATGACTCGGGTAATAAGGCGGGTCGCTATATCGAACGCGCTTATAACGAATTTTTGAATAAACCCTATCTTGGTTTAACGGCGAGTATCGAACCCACCGATGAATCCATTTTTACTGTAGATTGGATAAGTGATGAGCTGGCGGCTGAGCGTGACAATTTGTATACCTCAGGGATTGTTCTCACTGCTGACAATGACTTAACCCTAGATGTTGATTTTATAGGCGACGATGATTCTCCAATTGTCACTCTCAACGAAAGTTACCACAAAGTTATTCGCTTTTGGGATGTGAATAGTTTGGGGGGAGTTGCCAATGTACCTGAAGCAAGTAATAAGGATAAAGATCCAGCCAGTTTGCAACTAGCACAAAAAGCCGAAGTGGCTGATTTTGAGTTATTCCATGCGCCGTTGAAGGAGCGTGATTACCCTGAAAACTTGACCTTTAGAATCAATGAAAAGCCAGAATTGGAACAAACGAAGAATCACTTTAATTACGCAACTGGGATATTCCTAGGAATGAGCCCAGAAGATGTTCGAGCCAAACTCGATGAAGTTAAACATATGAGCAAAGTAATTGGTGCGAACTATTTGTATCCCATGAAAGCGGTGATCACGGTAGAAAATAAAAATGGAGAACAGTTTCAGATATACGATCAACATTACATGGAATCGAATGATTGGGGGCAACTTAGACGCCTTGCTGTTGCAGCCACCAATAGTCGACACCCTGGCTCCGTGACTGATTTAAGCACAATGGTTTTACCAACCTACATTGACAAAAAGCAATTAACTTATATAGGCGATACGCGCTGTAAGACAACAGGCAATGTTTCATATATAAAACAAAGCGACAGCTGTATTTCTTACGCTGATGGCTTTAGTGATATACAAAGCAATGAACTTACACCACGTTTTATAGCGGCAAAGCTAACAGAGCGAGTCACTGAAGACAAGGTACAAAAGTTTAGCCATAAGCAAATGGTTCAAGCTGCGTCGGCCGTCTATGAAGAAGCCTTAAATTATCTATTCTCAAATAGTTTTTTAAAGAGTGATTTGGATCCAAATCTAGATGCAGTTGGGTATTTGGGTTATTTGGCCACAGTAGGGTTGACAAGCGCAGACAAACAACAGTTTCGCACCTACCTTTCACATGTTTTCAGTGATGACGAGTTAGAAGCTATGCGCCCAGCAGCAAAAAGCTTTCCTGGGGTACACGATTTATACCTAAAAGAGTACGTTTCAGGCACAAACTGGTTTAAGGAAATCGAATCTCGCCACTATTTTTTACCTATGGGTATTTATAGACCATATTTGAGTACGTTTGCGTTTGGGGCATTTGCAGATATGGAAAAACACGCCGATTACACTAATTCACCTTATTCACTTTTGCCTGCCTATGATGCACCATTGGTTATTTTTGGTACTATGGTTGCTGCATTGCAAACCATAGAAAAAATGGAAGGGCGAGAAGCCGCTCGTAACTTTTATGCCAAAAATGGTCATAATTATCATAAGCTTTATAAAGCTTCTTCATTAATCCTGAATCAATATGGCCAACAGTGGATCCCCGCCAGTGATAGACCTCTGCGAAGAGAGTCAATCATTTTCCATGCAGCGTATGAATATGCGCAGCGAGCTTATCGTGCGCCAAATGATGTTTTACAGTCTTTTTGCAGCTTAGATGATACGAGCAAGAAAGCTGTATTGACAGAGGCTGAGTTTGCCGATTGCGGTTTAGTGCAGCTACACCAAGAAGAAAGAGACATTGCAGAGCTTAAAAAGCAAGAAATTGCCCGCTTTATGCGTGTAGAAAAAACTCAAATATCAGGAGGTTGGGATGAAATATTGTTGCCTCTGATTAGTGGCCCTTTGATCGATTATGTATTTACAGGCTCATTGTTTGGTGAAGAGTTTGAAGGTTTGCTTGAGGAGTTTGCGACAACGGAAGCAAGTGAGATAGAACTAGAAACGACAGGAAGTGAGTTGGCTACAGAAGAGGAAGCAGGAGCGGGAGAAGCAACAGCGGCAGAAGAGTCAGCCTCAACTGAGCTGGGCGAAGAATTATCAGAAACTCGCTTTAGCTCTTATTGTCCCATTTAATTTGCAATCATTGAGGAGTTTTATTATGAATAACAAATTGTGTTTAATCGCTTTCCTTTACTTAACTTCTTTTCAATCCTACGCAGTAGGTCAAGCCGGATGCGCATTACCAAATGCTGGAAAAGAAATAGCGGAGGGGGAAGTTTTTGGCAACACGCCACTTACTGAAGATGAACAGTTTAGAAAAGCTGTTTCTCTAGAAGGGCAATATTGGTCTAATAGCAAAGCAGCTAATCCACAGGCAAAAATTGGGTTGCTGAGTAATGCTAAAACAAATAATGCGGCTGCTTATGCTAGAGCTAAAATCAACGTTGGAGGCCTTGAGGGTTTTGAGGAAGCTGAGGATGGTATATATCAAACCTCAGGTAATATTAATATTAACGTTAAATATGGCAGTGTGAAAAATGAAAGCTGGATCACAACTGTGAATTCTGATACTCCTGGCGAGTTTGAGTTTCGTATAAACAATGTAAACAAGTATATGGAGCGACTGGAAAAAGAGTATGCTGTAGCAGGACAGAGTGTTGGGAAGATTTCAGGAACAAGGGTTAATCCATTAACTCGAAAATTTATTCAAGAATATCTAACATTTAGCGATGATGGGTTGCCATTTGAGGAGGGAGGGCGCTTGCTAAATGAAGTAAGTGGCTTGCCTGGGATGCATGCCGAGGTATTGGCGTTTAATGATATGGTTAACATAGCAGAAGAGTATGGGGTAACACTTACTGAGGAAGAGCTGAGTAGAATCACAATTGCAACGGTTCGAGTCAGTAAACTACCATTAAAAACGGGGTTTGATTTCACCGCTTGCCCTAATTGCTCTGGTATTCTAAATCGAACAGGTGTATCTATTATAACCAATGATCCGCTTTAATATCGTGCCAATAACTATAACAGCTTGACTAGGGGCTGATGATGTTTTCTGTATATATCTTGCTCAGTAAAACATCATCAGCCACATTAACATCAATGCTAGCGATGCCATGCTGGCGTAATTCCTTTATGGCATCGCATATTTTTTTGAAATAGCAATATCATGTTTAACTTTCGCAAATGCATTTTTAACCAAATGAAGATTAAAAAAAACAGCCACTAAAGCTCAGCAGTCGCTAGGAGGTTATGGCTACCTTGAGTTATTAATATATGCGTGCCGTTAAATCTAAATAAGGGAGTAGGTTACATAGTGATAGATGAAAATGAATTTCCAGTAGTAGGAGCACGGGCCTGCGATATGGGATCACCAAGAGAATATACCGAGCATATGTACGAAGTCTATTTTGAAGTGGGTGAACATGAAAATATGGCCCTACGCACTTTTGAAGAATACCTAGGTCCTGATCGGTTAGGGTTTATCACGCCGATGGATCATGGTTATTTGCTCAAAGTGCCGCTGCAAGCTGTGCCAGACCTAGTCATATCATTGAGTGAAAAGAACATTGCCGTGTATCAAGTGGTGCGTTTTGCGCGTTCGAAGGAGGTTTGGCGGTAAGCCACTGGATGGCGGCTTTTTACTTAACTAACCTACCGAGGCACCGGAGTAGGTCGGTTAAGTGCCAAAGCCTCACCACCCGACATGGATTGTCGTTAATTTCGAATATGAAGTTAAGTCACTTCTACGAGGCAATTGAATACAAATTACTAATCAACATAAATCTTCTAAAGCCCACCAATCACGCTTTCAAGTTTTTGATTAAACGCTTCTCATGTCACTTGTTCATTTGGGGCATCAAAGTTGTCGAATAAGCTGGGTAATGACAGGGCACCTTTTACGTTGGCCGCAAAATATGGGGCGGACTCGTTGGCTGCTTTTAGTACACTTTGTGCGCCGCCTTGACCGGGTGAAGTAGACAGCATGATCACCGATTTATTTTGAAATACTTTCTTATCAATACGAGACGTCCAATCAAACACGTTTTTGTAGGCAGCGGAGTAGGTGCCGTTATGTTCAGCGAATGAAGCTACGATAACATTGGCATCACCGATGGCCTGATAGAGGTTATGCGCAAGTTGTGGGATGCCGCCTTCTTTTTCCCTGTCGCCACTAAAGATGGGCATTTCAAAATCATGGATATTGAGCGACGAAACCTCTGCTAGGGGAGCTGCTTTGCGACATATAAAGCCAATCTCTTGTTGATAGAGCTTTTATTATTGCTTGCTGAGAAAGCTAGTACTTTCATATTTAATTCCTTATAGATCAGAATTTTATTTTTAATTGGTTGCCACTTTAAAACCTCAGCTTAACTTAAGGTCAATGAATAAATTTAGTTTTTAAAGTTAAAGGCGTGACAACTTTGGAAGTAAGCGGATGACGTCACGAAACGTTATTTGACGCGTGTCTGGCATAACTGTAACTATTGTATACAATATATCTTGTGGTGTCGTCTTATTTTAATATATGAAGTACTGATCGCACCGCAGATATACAACAAAGCGCACATAACAAACTTGAGTCATGTGCGCTGATACAACTAGGTAGAGGGACTCTAATGAAATTATCAAACAGTAAGCGGGCTAACCTATTGAGTACGATACTTCTGTCTGTCACAGCTTCCGCTTGTGCAAAAGCAGACTATCCGTACTTTACTGGCACCCATCAAAAGTTTAAGCAAACCAGCAACAAGGTAGTGGGCACTTACATTGCCAATTGGTCTAACCCCAGCATCATTGATGATGTGCCGGGTGATAACTTAACACATGTTTTGTATGCATTTTTGCGGGCTTGTGGGCCAGGAGAAAGGCCAAATGATGCAACTGTATGTGCGAACAAAGCTGACTTTCAATTAGCTGAAGATAGCACCACAGTAGATAAGCAATTTGCGCCTAAGTTTTTACAATTAAAGCAAAAGTATCCACATTTAAAAATACTGCCATCGGTGGGAGGTTGGGGTGGCTCAGGCACCTTCGCACCCATGGCGAAAAATGCACAGTCGAGGCAAGTATTTGTCCAGTCAGTGGTCAGTTACCTTAAAACACATCGTGCTTTTGATGGTATCGATATTGATTGGGAGTGGCCAAGCACGATAGAGGAAGGTGGTCACTATGCTGACCTTATGCAAGATTTAAGAGCTGCATTCGATGTGCTTGAAAGCGAATTAGGACGAGAGTACGTCATTACCAGTGCAATTGGAACGCACAAAAATAACGTGAAGAATATTGATTATGAGCGTGCAGCGCCTTACCTCGATCATATATTTTTAATGACTTATGACTTTTTTGGTGGCTGGTCTAAAAACAACATCGGTCATCATACTGCCTTAGATGCCCATGGTGAGAATAGCGTGCCACACGGCGTAAAACAAGGCGTGCAAAACTTGCTGGATAGAAGCGTACCCGCTGACAAATTGGTTGTGGGTGTGGCGAAATATGCTCGTGGTTTTGATGGCGTGAGTTTAAGCGCATCGGGCACACACATTGGTGGACGCGCAACTGGTTTATTTCCAAAAGCTGTTCAGTCATGGGATGAAGAGGGCGTTGGTACCTATAAGCGCATAGTGAATGAAGTGATAGGTGCCAACGGTCAGGGTATTAATGGCTTTAGTATCCATTATGATGCAGATTGCGATTGCTACTATGCATGGCGAGACAGTGACAAAGCTTTTGTTGGTTTCGACCATCCCGCAAGCGTGATCAGTAAAGCCAACTTTGTATTAACGCATCATTTAGGCGGCATATTTGCGTGGGAATACGCACAAGACAACGGTGATATTTTGAGTGCCATGAATTATGGTGTGGGTAATCAGTGGTTTGGTCAATCTGATCCTGATGATGGCGTTGGCGCATGTAAAGGGATAGAAAGCTGGCAAGCCGATGACGTTTACCGCAAAGGCAACCGTGTTTACGTCGACAACGGTTTGTATGAAGCTAAGTGGTATACGAAAAACCATCATCCAGAACAATACTCTGGTCCATGGCAAGTTTGGCGTTTTATTAGCACCTGTCAGTAGAGATAAAAAATAGCCCGAGGTTGTCGGGCTAATTTCTTGCATAAGCAACAGATGCAAGTAACTACTTGTGACTTTGGTGTTAAGTTAACTTAGTATCGGTGTACTTCAACTTTTTGTATGCCTCAGATTGCTACATTTTACTTGTGAGACAAGGTGTTGATAGCGAGGTTAACAATCACAAGTTTAGTGCACCACATCAATTGGATTAAAAACAATAAAATGCATAAGAATATTTTGCGTTGAATCGATATGTACTCATTTCTGCCATTGTGATGTTCATTGCATGCATTGATGCCTTTGGTGGAGTACTTGGATTTTGGTCCATAACTCACCTAGATGAACGCATGGTCATTTAGCTTTTGAACTAAGCACATTAACCTTGTTGTTGGTCAGCAGTTTGTTACTTAGAAATAAACTTAAGTTTGGTACCGAGATTTATAAATTAGCGTGGTTATGCACGCTATCAATAACAGTGTGTATGTTTGGCGATATTGTTAATTTTCATCTGAGTCAAACTTTCTATGTCCACTCAAATGTGGTTAAGCATGATTATTTAATCGACTCATTTATATTCTTTGCACCAGGATATGCTTTATTACTGGCTGCAGTGCGAGAGTATTGTTGTGTATTTACTCACCTAGTGTTATCACTTTTGTTGCTTTGCTGGCATTTATTGTCGCTGCGCTTTGTTATAGCAATATGTTTACTTCAGACAGTGGTCGTACTTTATCTCTCTTTCTTTTGCATATAGCCTGTTAATTTCATTGCCTGCATGTGCTGCTATATTACAGCTGTTGAGTCCTTTTGGGCGAAGATACTGGTTACTGGCGTTAGGTCTTGCGTTAGTCACGATTGCAGATGCCATTATTGGTGCGTTTTGGATATTTGGTAACAATAGTGCAGGTTTTTTCCACTCGCACGAGAAATTAATTGGATACTATATATTGCGTCGCAAAGCATCATGATCCACTTACCACGGGTGGTAGCTGCGACTAATCTACTTGAAGCAGAGCCTTTGCGTGGTCAGTGAGAATGAAGGTTGGTCTGGTGCTTTTGTTCATATAGTAATGCAGACGTTAGCTGAAAAAAGGGCAAGCTATCAGGGCTGCCCTTCAAAAGGATAAAAGTAGTATAATTTGCAGTTAAATTGAGCTTATCTTGAACCACTAAAAAATAGTAACATCGGAGATGAGCTAAGCTATTGATATAAAGCCTTTGTCATGTTTACTATCCCAGCTTCAAGTAAGTTAGAACTTTTCGACTCTAACCTCTATCCATGCATTGGCCGTGTCTTCCGTGCCGCCTTTGGCTACAGGTGTGATCCTAAAACCATTCCACGGATCAGTGAAGCTTTTACCAATGGCCAGCTCTGCGTCTGTTTCGTCTTCAATTTCCCAGCGTGAGTTGTCTTTTGAATTGGGTGTCATATCAAGTAATGCTGAACGATGATTCCAAAATGAAGGTAATGATTCATTCTCCATGTAACCTTGAATGTTAACTAGCACGCCATTTTTGGTATTATTGTTGTACCTGTTATTGGTTGTTCTGTACTCCAACCAATAGGTGTAATCACCATTACCAGACTTCAACCTAAGACCAATATTGCCAGGGGCATTGGTTCCTGAGGCTGTACCATGGTCAAAGGCGTATATACGATAGGTGCCAGAGATTGTAATAACAGGAGCATCAGCATCATTAACCCAGCCTTTAAAATAGCTTTTGTACATTAAATTGTATTCTTCTAAGGTATGTGCACCCATACCCATCATGGCATGTGGGTTACCATAGTTTCTAATAGTGTCTGAGCCAGAATTGATGATTTGGTTGCCACCTTCCACAGACATTGAATGACGTAGGCCCATAGCATGCCCCATTTCATGCGCAATTGTTCCCGGTGTATGGTGATATAGTTGGATATATGGAGGTCCCGCTTGCGAGTTAATATTTGACACTTGGGGTGCTGCAACCATCACCAGTGTGGCTTCACCGGGGAAGTTCAGGTCAACACCGGCTTGGGCAATTCTTTGTTCGTAAAGTTTATGCCAAGATCGGGTATCACTGTCGTATTTTGATTTAGGCTCATTGATGTAAATTTCAGGCTTGACTTCCCATGTAACGTTAAAACGACCATAAGACTGTTCTGTATAGTAGTTTTTAACGGCCTGCATATCGGCTTCGATTTGTGCATTTGACCAAGGTAGCGCGCTATCGCTAAAACTAAACGGGAAAATAAGCACATTGACATGCGAATACGGATAGCCTGTATTACCAGGATCGGGCTGACCTGGCTGTGTTCGACATGACGTTTTGCCTAGGTCTGCCACTATGGTAGCGCCTTTGAATAAACCTCTAAGTGTCACATTAGTCCAATATTTAGTTGGGTTAGTGATGACCACACATTCAGTGTTTCCGATATGCTTCGAGCGAATGCTATCATCTCCTGGTTTAGGATAACCACCTTCACCATTTCTTGCTTCAAGGGTAAGGTTACCAAGGCCGTACGATGTTGTAATAGCAACACTGCCTGCGGAATCAGCTCCCGGTACTGAAAAGCTCACAAATTGAGATGATGTAGGGACACACAGCGGTACCCCATTGACAAGTGTTCTTGCATCACTTGGTGCTTGAGTTGCACACATATCAGGCATTTGAGTGTTATCCGATGTGCCAATAACCACAGTGTAATCTTCCACTTCCCCTGAACTAAAGTTTTCACACGCACTACTCACAGGCGAGTTATACTTCATTATCACGCGCATTCTAGAGGTGATGTCCGCAGCCGAACTTGGAATGCTAAGGTTGGTTGTGAGTACTGATTTTCCATCACCACTGCCAACCAATTCCTCTGCGTCATTAAAATCGCCATCATTGTTTAAATCTATGTAAATGCGCCAATATTCTGGGTAAGCATTATTTATAAAACCGGGGGTTAGGGTGATTGGGTTACTACCAACAACCAAGTTAGCGGTTTGAGAGGTAAAGTCACTGTAGGCATTAGTGCCAGTGGTTACGTTGTTTAGGCCACCGACAGACACGCCAGCGATATATTCATAATTTCCGCCACCAGAACTGCTACAGTAGTTTGCAGCCACGTCTGAAGCAAGTGCATTTGTTGAGAGAGTTGCGAAACACGCTGCAGCGGATAAAACCGCAAGCGTGCGCTTTGGATTTTGATGTTTCACTTTACATGTGCTCCTAAGAGTAATTAAACCTTTAAATGGGGTACTCATGCGTTCAATTTGTCGAATTTACCTTCACATTAAATTAAATATTCAACAGGAGAATTTATGAGTTATTTAAATGTATATTTTATACAAATTTTGTACAGCCTAAATTTCTCTAAGCAAAAGTAACTATCAATAAACGGCTTTTAACCTCATAAAAATTAGGTTTATAATTTGCATATTCTTTTTTTGAATAATGTATGCAATTTTCAGTTTGCTTACATACAGGATTGTTTTGTCTCAAACGTTTCGTTGTCAAAAAGCCATTTATACCGATCGTGCTATGTCGACAGTGGAATGCGGTGGTGGTGTTAATACTCAAAAAATATATCTATCAGAAGAATGCGCATTGTTTAATGTGCCACATATGTCTTTATTTAGGGGCTTAGTGATCTAAGTGAAATGAGGGGGGAGCCTTGAATGGATCCCTTTCCAAGGCTCGGATGTTTAAATCACATTACTGTTTATCGCGCACATTATTATAAAGCGCCTGAAGAGGACCGTTTTGAATGTGTTGTCTCATCAGGTTTGCTTGGCTGATAGAAAACATACGCTTGTTTTCGTCAGCGACTTGGCTATCACGCATATAGTTGAATAATAAGCCTTTGTTAGTACATTCAGGGCTTGGTTGGATCACGCCGTCACAGGGTAAGTTGCGATGGCCGTTTTCTAGTCCTTGAACGATATGACCAATTAAGCCCAGATAATGACCCATGTTATGCGTCAGCGTTTTACCGAGTTTTGCATCAAAACTGCGATTAGAAAAATCTGAAAATTTGCGATGATCAATGGCTATCCCGGCAAGTGAGTTTGGCTCGCTAGTCGCAGTGAGCTGATAGGTAGCTTCTTGGTCTATGGTTGATGCTGGTTTTTCGCCAACCCATACATTAATCACTTTATTTGCATCCCACATTGATGATTTCATTGCTTGTTCAGTCAGCGCTTGATTAGCCGAAATACGATTGATACCTGTACTTGGTGCGCCATCAGGCGTATTTTTTGCTAAATAAAATGTGATGCCGGTATCAGCAATATACTGTCTGTGACTATCAGGAATAGCCTTGTTCACTGCTGAGTAAGCACCTATTAAAAAATCAAAGTCTGCGAGCAATTTCGAGCGTCTAAAATGCATGTTTAATAGCTCAACATGACTGCTAGCTTGAACATCGCTGATAGATACATTGTCGTTTTCAACTATATGCACCACAACGGGTAAACGAATAGGTTCGGCAAACTCGTCTAAAGTACTGAAGTTTGAAATAAATGTTGCTTCAATATGGCAAGGCGATTGCGCTGACATAACATGCCAGTTACCTCTATTGTCCATTGTGGCGCCGCAACCAGTAACCTTATCCAAAATATGATCAGATTGGGGGTTTTGCAATAATATCAAAACGACTACCTTGTTCTACACTTTGTGGTAGAGAAGGTAGGGAACCAAATCCTAAAACAGAGCTGGTAACAGGGATCATCATTTGTTCTTTTGCCATTACTTTAATCGAGCACGGTTTTTCAGGCGCTGTAACGTTAATTTTTCCGCTCTCTTGATTGTATGTCGCGTCACATCCACTGATGGACTCGAATTTATAGCCTTGAGTCAACGTTAAGCTGAATACTCCATTTTCCCCAGTTTTTAGGTTAAGTGCATTAGGCGTAATAGACATCGCTTGCTCGTCTACCTCTATTGAGATTTGTATGATAGACGGCGCGACACTTTTTATTGGCAGAGACTGCTGTGCGGCGCTTTCATTGTTTGATGAGCCGCCCGAGCATCCTAACGTCATTACGCTGAATACAGCGATTGGAACAAGACGCGTGATATTCATGATTATTTTCCTAATTAATAAAGGTGAGTAACAGTTGCGCTAAAGCTATCAACCTTGGCTAAATTGCAAACTAAATAGATCTGAGTTTTTCTTAATGAAATACGCAGTTTTATGAAAAATAAGCTTATTTATTGATTTTTCCGTATTGAGTATGAATATTTCATTTAGGAAATTGCATGAGTTGTGAGCGCTCATGAGGGAACAATTGGCAAACTTAGACATTATCTTTATGTGTGAGTTATATTAATGGCTGGTCTGAGTTCTGTTTGGTTTGTCGACGGATAGTGTAAGGGTGTAAAGAGTTGTGATATAAAGTTCGACTGGATTTTTGGTAATGATAGAGGGACCTACTATAACTATGCGAAACGTCTAATACGTGGCGCTAGTGTAAATTTTGACAAAAGGTACTTGGTGTGCAATTTAAAGTTGGAAAATGGGTTTTAAATGAAAAGCGATTTAGCATTCTCGAAGGGGAAAATGAAATCGAACTCAGTCCTGCCGCATTTAAACTACTTCAGCTATTAGTGTTAAAGTCTGATGAGGTTGTCTCTATTTCCGAAATTAAAAAGCAAGTTTGGAATACGGAATACACAACGGATAACCTTGTTTATCAGACGGTTCGTAATTTACGACTTGCGCTTGAAGGTGGTGAAGAGCAGGCTTACATTAAAACGGTCCCGCGATTTGGTTATCAATTGATTGTACAAGTTAGCCATATAGCTCATGGGTCTAATCAAGATAAATCACCAAGCACAGCCCCTCATGACATAGAAAAAACACCGCACAACAAAGTGTCAATTTATAAATTAATGCTTACTTTGATCATTACCAGCCTGATTGCGATATGCACTTATTTGTGGGTTCATTTCAAGCAAACACACTCACTGGTTTCGATCCAAGAAGGTGCAACTAATACGCCCCACCTTGTGGTGATCGACTCCGGTACACATAACAACGAAAAAAAACTAGTGGTACTTCACAATAAACTGGCTAGCGCACTCAACATCTCAGATGTGATTTCAGCACAAAATAATACTTTTTTAGAAACGGTGAATGACCTAGGTAGTCAGCCCAAATTGGTGATTAAGTACCTTCCTGAAAAAGATGCGGTATTGGCGCTTGTTATGATGGGACTACCTTCAAGACTTATTCACATTGAATATCAACCGCTGGTTAAATTTGACACACACAAAGTCCTTTCTAACATTGCGGGTCAATTTACCACTCCAATGCTTCGTCAGGGTAACTCGGGACTAGCCGAATTAGTGCGAGGGAGTAACGAGCTAAAGGCTTTAGCTGCATTATCAGAAAGTGAAAGTATCAAAAATGCGATTGTGAAATTGCGACTTGAAATTGACACGAGTAGTTTAAATGAGCAACAAACACGTGCAAAGCATGCCTTTATTAATACGTTGCTGGCGTTTTATCGAGTTGAATTTATTGAGGACAATAAACTCCAAGCTGGTGTAAACTACTTATTAGCACGGTATCATCAGAGTAATTATTCATTGATTGCGGCCGCTTTGTATTTGGCGAATAATGACAATGGACATATTGCTTTTCAATTGCTTGAAAAATTGGAACAAGACCACTTCCTGACTTTTATCCAAGGACTCCTGCACATTGAATTGGATGAAAATGACCGTGCTTTAAAGCACTTTGAGAAGGTGTTTAAGCACGAACCAGAGTTTGAAGACAATGCCTATTTTTATTTTCTAGAGCTGCTTTATAGCCCTCGTAATGAAGAATTACGCCAGTATCAAACTACGCTCCAAAGCTATCCATATCTTTCTACCAGTATAGATTTTGTTTTTGCGAATTGGTTCATGATGCAAGGTGACTTTGAACATGTTTTTACGCTGTTGAGTGAGCGACAAGCAGCAATGAGTTGCAATGATGATTTTGCTGGCGCCTTGGCGCTACTTAATGTAGTTCTAGGTAATTTTGAAGAAAGTGAATATTGGGCAGGCCAATTACCTGCTAGAGATTGGCGGCTGCCATGGTTAGCTTTCTCTAAACATGCCTATGAGAAAAACCTTACAACATACCCGCAGTGGTATCAATCCTATGCTCCAGACATACTAGGTGGCGACAGTTTGTTTGAAGCACTTTTCTTAAACGCCACGACTTATTTAGCGCTAGGTGACAAACAACAAGCGATGCCGTTTTATTCACAAATGGAGAAATCGCTATCTAGGTTCAGCCAAGAAGCGCTCTTGGATTTGGCCAATGTTGTCACGCAAGTACAAGTAGAGTCACTTTCAATGGATGAACGAGTACGACTATTGTCGCAGCATGAAAATGCTGCACTAGCCATGCCAATGGATGAAATTGCGCTAACCGATCTGGTACTAGCAAGTTTTTTTGTGCTCTATGGCGATATGAGCAGAGCGGAGCAGGCGATGATCCAAGGTTGTAATAAAAGTCCAGTTATGTGTCTAAGTTGGGGGGCATTCCCACTGCTTTCTCGAGTAGCGAACACTAACAATGTCGAACAAGCAAAATCGCAAGCAATGGCCAAAATGGTTGAGCTACAGCCTCGTATTAACTTACTTAATAAACAATTGCGCGGTGTATGTGAGGAAGACTAAGTGTCTGGTGTGTAGTTGAATAGTTTTAATTGGTATTTGAGCATCTAAATTTCTAAGAGATTAGTGCGTATTGATCTATAAAGTACGTTTTATAATCAACCCACATCAATAGCCATATGAGTGAAAAAACAAGGGTTACAACGCTCAGGTAATTCCTAGCCAATTTGTCATATCGAGTTGCTACGGCTTGATATTTCTTTATCTTCAAAAACGTATTCTCAACTAAGTGATTTAGGTGACAACATCATGGCTGAAACTATAAACGAGCTGCGCATAACTTACTTAAAAAAGCTAATAGTTGTGGGGGTTGCTATGTGATATACAAACAGTGGGGGATAAAAAATAAAAATTGTTAACGAAGGGGGGCGCTATTTCCTTATTCAGTATATTTTTAAGGCGTGCACTAAAGTTATCTATAACAATATTAGTTTGGAATAAGTTTAGAGCTATTTAAACTCTTGTCGCATGTTAAAGGACAGCGGAAAAGCCTATCTGGTTTTTCGCAGTAAGTTTTTTACGTCACTGGGGAGCTCATGAAAGTAATTATAAAATTGCCGACTGAAATAGCTATGATCAGAAAAACCGACTGACAAAGCGATTTGATAAACCGAATGATCTGTTTCAATCAGCATTTTGCGTGCATTTTCCAATCTGACTTGGTTGATGAACTGCAACGGAGTCATGTGCAAGTGCTTTTTGAAACGTCGCTCTAACGCACTCACGGACAAATGACTGATTTTAGCTAAGTCTGCCATTCTGATGGTCTGAGAAAAATGCTGCCTTATATAATCGACAGGCAGCCTGAGCGCTTGAATTTCCGGTAAGCTGCAAGTCTTGTCGCTAATTTTTTTGGACGTGCCATATGTGCCTATGATTTGCCCAGTTGATGCGTACAAAGGTCGTTTGGATGTAATAAACCAATAGATTTCACCATTTTCAGATTGATTAACTTCTAAGCGCTCAGTTACGTGTTCCCCTTTGAGCACCTTTTTATCATCGTTTATAAACTGACGAGCTATATGTTCAGACGAAAAAGCGAGGTCTGTCTGGCCTATTGCATCATGTAGTGTAGCTATACCATTGTGGTGCAAAAATGCTTGATTAGCATGAATGATCTGACCATTACAATTTTTCACCCAAAACATCACTCCAGGCATCAGATCGAACATAGACATTACTTCATCTAAGTTCACAGTTTCAAAAAAATTCGTCGCTTTGTGTTCATCAGACAACATTTATGCAAACTCAATAAAATGCGCGTGGTATTCTTTATACAATATGTAATTTTGCATGTCATTATTTTGAAAGTGTTTATTTGTAAGGGGATGGATTTTCTATAGTGAGAAGCTGATTTTGTTGCATATATGGCCGCATTATTCCTAGCTATGCTGTTTACTTTGTATTTACTATTGTTGCGATATAAGGAAAACGCGATGACTAATAGAAAGAGGCAGAATGAACAAAGTTAAAATGGGCATGGTAGGTGGAGGTCAAGGCGCTTTCATAGGGGCTGTACACAGAATGGCAGCTCAGCTAGACGGGCAAATAGAATTAGTATGTGGTGTATTTAGCAGTGAACCACAATGTTCATTTGAATATGGTCAACAATTAGGTCTGAATGAATCGCGTTGCTATCACCACTTTTCTCAAATGATAGAACAAGAGGCTCAACTTCCTGAAGATGAAAGAATGGAGTTTCTAGCGATTGTGACGCCTAATCACCTTCATTATTCAATGGCAAGTAAAGCGATTGAATATGGTTTTCATGTGATCTGTGACAAGCCCGCAACTATATCGTTGGCGCAAGTTCTGACACTTGCGCGTCAACTAGCGTCATCCAATGTGTTATATGCGTTGACTTATACCTATACAGGCTACCCGATGGTGAAAGAAGCCCGTCATCGTGTGCAAAGTGGAGAATTAGGCGACCTCCGTAAAATCATAGTCAGTTATCAGCAAGGGTGGTTAGCAGACAAAAATTCTGAACACCAAAAACAGGCTAAATGGCGATTGGATCCAGCTCAAGCAGGGCCGAGTTGTTGTATGGGGGATATTGGTGTTCACGCTGCAAATCTTGCCGAATACATAAGTGGTACAGAGATTACCCATGTCTGTTCAGATCTAACGAGCGCACATGATAATCGTGTGCTTGATGATGATGGCACAGTCTTAATGAAGTTTGGGGAGACATTAAAAGGTGTATTGCTCGCTAGTCAAGTTGCAACGGGGGAGGACAATAACCTGTCAATTTCAATCTATGGCGATAAAGCAAGCCTTCAATGGCAGCAGCAAACTCCAAATACACTCACTTTACATTTTCCTGACTCTTCTACACAAGTTATTAGAAGTGGTATCGCAAACAAGTCAAAACTTGCTATTGAGAGCATGCGTTTACCAGCTGGCCATCCTGAAGGATACATTGAAGCATTTGCAAATATTTACCGCAACTTTGCGGCACAAATTCGTGCCAAGAAAGAAAACCGTCAACTGAGTGAAAGCGCAATGGATGTACCTGGGATAGCTGAAGGGATCCGCGGCATGTTATTCATTGACAGTGTCGTTAAAGCAAGTAAATCCGCGCAAAAGTGGCATGAAGTAAAGGGAGAAAACTTACATGACTGAAATAAAAGGACCGAGCCTGTTCTTAGCACAGTTTATTGAAGATAAAGCACCCTTCAACTCATTAGAAGGATTTGCTAAATGGGCGTCTGGTTTAGGTTACAAAGCCTTACAGTTACCCACCCATATCCCAACTATTTTTGATTTGCACCAAGCTGCACATAGTCTTGATTATTGTATACAAGTACGCACATTACTTGCACGGTATGGGCTAGAAATCTCTGAACTGTCTACGCACATTCAAGGACAGCTCGTTGCTGTTGCACCATGTTATGTAGAGATGTTTGCCGGCTTTTATCCAAAATCGCTGGGTTGTGATCCGCAAGTTGTTTCAAATTGGGCAAGTGAGCAACTTTTGTTGGCTGCTCAGGCGAGTAAAAACTTACAGTTAACATCTCACGTAACCTTTTCGGGCGCATTGCTATGGCCAATGGTGTACCCTTGGCCGCAAAGACCTAAAGGCCTAATAGAACAAGGCTTTTCTGAATTAGCTAGGCGCTGGTTGCCAATACTTGATGCTTTTGATGATGTAAATGTTGACGTATGTTATGAGTTGCACCCAGCGGAAGATCTACATGATGGCGCAAGCTTTGATACGTTCCTAAGCGCTGTCGATTATCACCCTAGAGCCAACATCCTCTATGACCCTAGTCATTTGCTTTTGCAGCAAATAGATTATCTAGCTTTCATCGATATTTACCATGAGCGTATTAAAGCATTTCACGTTAAAGATGCTGAGTATTGCATGAATGGGCATAGCGGTGTTTATGGCGGCTATCTTGATTGGAAGGATAGAGCTGGTCGTTTTCGCTCATTAGGAGATGGACAAATTAACTTTACAGCTATCTTCAGTAAGCTGACGCAATATGGCTTTCGAGGATGGGCCGTACTTGAATGGGAGTGTTGCATTAAAGACCCACAAGTAGGCGCTATGCAAGGCGCTCAAATTATCAAAAACTTGATTATACCTCCGACAACAAAAGCGTTTGACGACTTTGCAAGCTCAATAAGCTGTGAAGAAACCAACAAGCGAATTTTAGGTCTAGTCGAGGGGGTCTTATGAATTTACATATTCAACGGTTGGCCTTTATTGCATCATGCGTCGCATTAACTGTAACTGCTATGACCTTTGCCGTGAGAGCAGGCATTCTTTCAAATCTCAATGAAACGTTACAACTAAGTGACGGACAACTAGGCTGGGTTAATGCAACCGCTTTTTTTGGTTTTCCGTTAGCGACAATAGTTGGTGGCGCCTTCTACGAAAAACTAGGGGCAAGACGCCTATTAATTATCGCCTTTTTCGGTCATGTAGTAGGCCTGCTATTGACTGCAACGGCAACTGGTTTTCTTAGCTTGCTTTTAGCCACCTTCTTAATCGGTTTAGCCAATGGTGCAGTGGAAGCTGGATGTAACCCGTTGATAACTAGTTTATTCCCATCAAATAAAACCACGATGTTAAATCGCTTCCATGTATGGTTTCCCGCTGGGATTGTGGTTGGTTCGCTCTTGTGTTTGAGCATGGAAGAACTAAGCATTGGTTGGCGTACTCAGGTTGCGCTATTACTTGTCCCTACATCAATATATGGCATTTTTCTGGTACTCCTACCAAAAAACGTTGGAAAGACATCAGAGCAACCTCTCCATCACGCGAGCGCCTATCGAGCCATGCTGTCACCAATGTATCTTTTCGCATTGCTGTGTATGACACTCACGGCAAGTACTGAGTTGTTAACACAGCAATGGATAGAGCGAATACTTACTGACACAGGTGCCTCTGCAATGGCTATATTGGCGCTTATTACAGGAACAATGGCCGTAGGTCGTTACTTTGCTGGGCCGCTTGTTAAAACACTTAATCCTATTGGTGTCCTTTTGCTTAGTGCGTGCTTTGCATACATGGGACTAACATTTATGCGCTTTGCAGACGGATCACAGGTTTATTACGCCGCTATCATTTTTGCGTTAGGCGTAACGTATTTTTGGCCGACCATGCTTGGATTTGTAGCGGAAACGCTACCATCTACGCGTGCCCTAGGTTTGGGGGGGATGGGGGCTGCTGGCATGCTAGCTGTTGGTATCTGGAACCCAATTATTGGCGCATTTATTGAAGCTAAAAATAAAAGCAGTTCAAGCTCGGTGGCCGAAACATTAGAGGTGCTCAGTTATTTTCCGTTGTGCTTAATTGTCGCCTTTGGTGGGGTATTTCTGATCAGATTTGTTGTCTCAAAGCGAGCTACGCAGAAGGAAGTTATCAATGATGCTTGAGCAACATGACCAATCTAAGCGCCGCTTCTTACAAGGCTTACTTGCCAGCCTTGGTGCAGGTATCACAACAGGTTTGATGAGTGAAAAAGCCATAGCAGCAGCGCTTACCTATCATTCTCACGCAAGTAAAGCGCCTTATCAGAATCAGGTGCTCAATAAAGGGCAGCTGAAATTGTTAAAAGTAGTGTGTAATACCGTTATACCAACTACTGACACGCCGGGTGCTGGTGATATCGATGTCCACTACTTTATTGATAATCAGCTACAACATTGCTATGACGTGCAGACGCACGTGCGGATGCGAACCACCGTGAACTTAATCGCACAAATGAGCCAAACCTTTCACAACCGTACATTTGAGCATTTACAAAGCCCACAACAAATAGCGCTCTTAACATCGCTTGATACAGGGTTAAAACCTTTTTCAAAAACACAACAGGCATGCTTTAAACAGCTAAAAGCATTGATCTGCTTTGGTTACTACACATCTGAAATTGGTGCCAGTGAAGAATTGGTTTATCAAGCGTATCCGGGTGGATTTGAGGGTGACATAACCTATAGCGGTCAACGCAACTACGGCTCTTTGGCTTATTATTGAGAAAACAGCATGTATATAAAAGAATCAAAACAAAAGTATGATGCCATCGTGATTGGTTCAGGGATAACAGGAGGCTGGGCTGCAAAAGAGTTTTGCGAGAAGGGATTTAAAACGCTACTCATTGAGCGCGGAAGAATCGTGGAGCATCGAAAAGATTACATCGGTGAAGGCAAACCGCCTTGGGTGCAACCATTACGAAGTAAGGTGTCATTATCAGACGTTGAGCAGCAATACCGTATCCAAAAAAACTGTTATGCGTTTAATGACAGCACCAAGCATTTTTTTGGTAACGACCAAGATCTGCCCTATGTAACAGCAAACGATACTGACTTTTGGTGGATCCGTGCCAATCAACTTGGTGGTAAGTCGCTCCTTTGGCATCGCTTTTGTTATCGTTGGAGCGACTTCGATTTTAACGCAAACCGCCTTGATGGCTTTGGCAACGATTGGCCGATTCGCTACAAAGATTTGCAGCGATGGTATCAATATGTGGAGCGTCACGTTGGTATTTGTGGTCAAAAAGAGGGATTAGTACAGCTACCAGATAGCGAGTTTTTACCGCCTTTTGACATGACTGCACCTGAGTTGGAGATCAAAAAAAAGCTGGAAAAAATGTTTCCCGATCGCAAGCTAATTCACGGTCGACAAGCCCACCTCACAAAGCCATCCGCTCTTCACTTAAAGCAAGGGCGCGGCCAGTGCCAAGCTAGAAATGAATGCCAAAAAGGGTGCTCTTTTGGTGCTTATTTTTCAACCCAAAGTTCCACTTTACCTGATGCTGCTAAGACTGGGTTATTACAAATTGCACCTAATAGTGTGGTTGAAAGTTTGATTTTTGATCCTGCAAGTAACCGCGTGAAAGGCGTACGTGTTATCGATAATGAAGACTTAAGCGAACGTGAATATTTTGCAAATGTTGTATTTTTATGTGCATCGACGCTTGGTTCTACTCAAATTTTGTTAAATTCCAAAAATAAAGCATTTCCCAATGGCCTTGCTAATCGCTCTGGTGTGCTTGGTCATTACTTGATGGATCATAACTATAACGCTTGGGCAAATGCCGACATACCGGGGTTCGAAGATGCTTTTTACTCTGGCCGAAGACCCGGCGGGCTGTACATACCTAACTTTTACTTTAAACCAGATCCAAAACGACCATTTCTACGCGGCTATGGTATGTCGGCGGGTACATACAGAGAAGGGTGGACGTCAATACAACATCAAGATGGTATCGGATTAGCATTTAAGCAACGGTTACAAATGCCAGGAAAGTGGCGGTTTTGGCTTGGAGCACAAGGTGAAATGTTGCCTAGGTTTGAAAACTGCGTACAGCTTCACACGAGCAAAAAAGATAAGTGGGGTATTCCGTTACTAGAAATTAACTGCCGCTTTTCAGATAACGAGCAGCGCATGATGGAAGATGCGGCCGAGCAGGGATATCGAATGCTCGAAAAAATTGGCCTAGAAAACGTTAAATCGGGCCTACACAACAAACCCCCCGGTTCTGGGATCCATGAGCTTGGCACAGCAAGAATGGGGCGAGATCCGAAAGAATCGGTGCTTAATGGCTACAACCAGTGCCACGATATTCCAAACCTATTTGTTACTGATGGCTCAAGTTTTTGCTCATCAGCAGTACAAAACCCAAGCTTGACCTTTATGGCAATGACGGTACGAGCGGTCAACTATGCGGTTAAAGAAGTTGCTGCAAGAAGAATTTAAAATAAAAAAGGAAACGAAACATGTCTATTTTTTCACGCTTAACCCTGTTCTTGGTATGTGTAGGGTTGTTGAGCGCTTACAGTGCTTTTTCAAGCTCGTATTTAGATTCGAAGGGAAAGAAAGCGATTGAGCCTGAAAATATTCCACCAGTCAGCATCCAGCTTTGGTCTGTAAATGAAACACTTAAAAAAGATTTTGCAGGCACATTAAAGGCTATCTCTAAAATGGGCTTTGAAGCCGTAGAATTTGCTGGGCATTTTGGACCTTATGGTGAGGACCCACAAGGTTTAAAGAAATTTTTAGACAGCTTGCACCTCAAAGTCAGTGGCGCACATGTCAAAATGCGCGATCTTACAGATGATAAGTTTTTAAATACTGTACGCTTTTATCAGCAACTAGGTACCCCTATGTTGATAGTTCCTAGCGATAAGCGCGCGGAACACGCTGATACCATTGATGCTTTTGTTGCACAAGTAAACAAGGTCGCTGCAAAAATGCGAGATACAGGTATGGGCTTTGGCTTTCACAATCATGACCGTGAGCTTGTTCAATATCAGAACAGTACCTTCTGGGACTACATTGCCACTCATACAGCCGATGATTTTATTTTGCAATTGGATGTGGGATGGACCGTATATGCAGGTAAAGACCCTGTGGCTTACATCAACCGCTACCCCAATCGAACCCTTACAACACACTTAAAAGCCAAATTCCCATCTAACACGAAAGGCAAAAAACCACTAATCGGTCAGGACATCACAAACTGGGCATCCGTTATCCGTGCCTGTGTGATAAACGGCGGGACCCAATGGTTAGTGCTTGAGCAAGAAGAATACCCTGATGGGTTAAGTCAGCTTGAAGCTGTAGAAAAATCAAAGCAAGGGTTAGATGCAGTAATCAGACAAATAACAGCGGTTAAGGCTACGCACTTGAGTTTATCTTCCGCTCAGTGAGCCGTTAATTCGAACCACAAAAACAGTAAAACGAAAGGCATTTAATTTGGATAAAAAATACAAGGCTTGATTGCAAGCCAACCCAAATACTTACCATCAACAAGGATACAACAACATGAAACTTACTACTTTAGCACTGTGTACGCTCAGCGTTTGCAGTGTGCACTTGGCTGCGCAAGAAAGTGTAAAGCCAGCATTAATAAAACATAAGAGCACAGTTCACAGGCATGCTCTCGATGATACGCTAACGCCAAGCTGTGGCGCTGAGAAAAACGGCCAAAATTGGGCGAAACTGCAATCTCAAGCAAAGCGCTCGCAGGGTCAAATACCACGTATTATGCGCTCAGCTACATACGATAAAAGTGTATTTGACGAACTTCAGCAAGACAGCATTGCAGTCGATGGCAGATACTATATTCCTGTCGTATTTCATGTCTATGGTGATGCTTACAATTGCACCGATGAGAGCGCGAAATGCCTAACCGATGAAAAAATACAAGACGCACTGACCAAGCTCAATAATGATTTTCAGGGGTTATCTGTTGATTCTCCAGCCATAGCTCCGCAGTTTGAGGCAATTCGAGAAAACCTGAACATCGAATTCGTTCTGGCACGTAAAGACCCAAGCGGTAATCAAACCAATGGCATTGTTCGCTATAACCACGATCAAACAGGTTATGGTAATCATGATGACCAAACCCTTGCAAAAATTAAAGCTGATGCTTGGAATAACTATCGTTACATGAATGTGTACCTCATGCATGATTTGTATGATGATGGTAAAGAAACCAACTCAGGTGTCGCATGGTATCCAGAGTTGGCAATGACACAGCAAGGTACAGCACGAGTGGTCTACAACGGCCATTACGTAGGGAATAACACCAGTGAAAATTTTCGCTCTGTTCTGACTCATGAATTTGGTCACTGGCTAAACCTGATTCACACATTTGAAACCAAACAGTGTTCAATCACTAACGAGGCTTTTTGTGGTTCAACAGGTGATAGAAGCTGTGATACACCACAAATGTCTATGCCAGGTGACATGCAAAATAATGCACCTAATTGCCTAGGCCAGCAGACTAACACAGAAAACTTTATGCACTATTCGGACAATTATGCCATGTTTACTCAGGTACAGGTTGAGCGAATGACAGCAGCGTTACACAATCCGGCTCGCAGTACATTGTGGTCAAATGAAAACTTGGTGGCTACGGGGTTGTCGCAGTATGTGAGTGATAGCCCTAGACCGTGGGATGGTGCATCTGGTCTTGATGTTGAACCGCAAGGTACTACTATTGCAAGCTTCGATATTCCATTTGCCGAAAAATCAGTGGTGGATACATTTGAAATTAACCTGCCAAATACTGCTCGTAATGTCATGTTTTATCTCAATGGTCACACTGAAGACCCTGATTTGTATGTGTCAAAAGGACAAGCTCCAACGCCTCCGACAGGCGATTCTGAACAGTGGATTGCTGATTTAATCTCTTTCAATAGTGCTGGCAGCAGTGAAGCAGTCACTGTTGATACGCCCGATGTCACGGTACCTTACTTTGCTTCGGTGCATGCATTTAGCGCCTACAGTAATGCAACGCTGAGCGTGCTTCAAGGCACAGACCCATATCTTGAACCAGGAGAGCAGCGTTATACATTATTTAAACTCGATGATTTATGGGCCAACAAAAAAAATGCGTCTTGGCCGGATCGCCTCGGGAAAACTTATGACTTCCAATTTAGCGTGCCAGACAACGCGTCTCGTGTTGTTGTGGTTGTTCCTGGTGGCTATCAAGGTCCAAAAATGGCAGATGGCTCTATTAAAAGAAATGGAGACTTAGATCTCTATGTTGCCAAGGGACGCACTGTAACGAAGGATGATTTTGACTGCCGCCCATTTACTTGGAAAGGGATATCAGAATACTGTGAATTTCAAGGCGGTGGTGACTTCGAGGTGATCATAGACCCATTTGAAACTTATACGAATGCATCCATTCACGTGTACTATGAAATAGCGGACTCAGGTAATCAGCCTCCTTTTGCGAATATTAACGGACAGAATAAATATGAAGCAGTAGGTCATGCACTTCAATTGACGAGTTTTGGGTCAAATGACCCTGATGGCGAAGTCATGTCTTATCTATGGGACTTTGGTGACGGCACACAAGCTTCTACTGCAAACCCCATTCATACTTATTCAGAGGTAGGCACTTACAACATTTCGCTTACTGTGACCGACAATACAGGCTGGAGCACAACAGCGCACGCGCAAGCTTTTATTACACAAAACTCTCCTAATGATGCGCCTTTATGTAACGAGTGTGAACGCGTGTATTTAACAGATGAGCTTAATTTAAATGCCAAAGCAAATGGTCAGCTTTATAGTTACGAGTTCGCTGTACCTGAAGCTGCGTCTAAAGTGACTTTTGAATTGGTAGAAAGGTATAACGGCGACCCTGATATGCACGTTAGTCTAAATCAAGCTGTTTCAAAATCACAATACGACTGTCGTCCATGGGAAGCACCTAGTCAAACTGAACTATGTCAGTTTGAGCAAGGGGGTATATTCAATGTCATGATTGACCCATTCAAAGATTACGACTCTCTGCGCTTTAAAGCCTATTATGATATTCACCGTGATGCAGACCGCTCAGAGCCCAATCGGTTACCTATCGCAGATGCAGGCGGTAACAAAACAGTAAGAGCTGGCAGCGATATACAGCTAGATGGGGGCAACTCTAATGATACAGACGGCACAATTGTAGAATATGAATGGGATTTTGGTCATGGCGTCACTGCCACAGGGGAGCAGTTATCGTATCGTTTTGAGCGTTCGGGCAGTTATCCAATCCGTTTAACTGTGACCGACAACAAAGGTGCAAAAGCAAGTGTTCAAATAATCATTCGTGTACTCCCAATAGGCGATTATGACGAAGATGGTAACGTTGATATTGATGATATAGAGGCGCTTAGAGCAGCTATTGACGCTAACTTACCTCTGGATAGTTCATTCGATATCAATGGAGATGGCATAATAAATAGTCACGACGTTGAACAATTACACACTTTGTGTAGCTTTGCCGACTGTTCAAATATTCCACCCGCCCCAAAACCACCCATTGCCATCGCGTCAGCTTCTAAAGCAGACATTCAAATTAGCGAAACTGTGGATTTTAGTAGCACAGGCTCAGACGATGAGTTTGGACAGATAGTCGCCTATCACTGGGATTTTGGCGATAGTACACAAAGCACTTTCGCCAACCCAAGCCATAGCTATACAGCTGCTGGTGTGTATCAAGTGACATTAACAGTGACTGACAATGACAACATGACTGCAACTACGAGCGTTACAGTGAATGTGAACCATGCCCCGCTAACTGATGCCTGTACCCAACCGAGCGATGGTGAAATCCGACGTCTAACACCAAGCAAAGCGCATTGTGTTAACAGCACTCGTGGATATTCATTTGCAGAGATGGACCGAGGGCATCAAAACGTTGCCATTACACTTATCAATGCACCCAGTGACACCAAGGTTTATTTGGGCGATGGGCATTGGCCTAAAGCGGATGGTAGCGACCACGATGCGGTTTCCATAACACAGGGTAACCAAGCATGTTTGTTTTATAAAATCACTGAACAGTCGCGCTATTGGGGTTATTTGAAGATGTCTGGAAACCCTATCGGCGCAACAATCGTAGTCGACTACGACGTAGCTGGTTGTCGTCCACACTAGAGCGCTACAAAGACCCCAATGAAACTTGGGGTCTTTGCTTACTTCATTTGAGCGCTTAAAAGACACATACGAGTGCTCAGTACCTAATCAATTCACTGAGACAACAACATGTATAAAATAATTAAGATGACAACTCTTGTCATCGCATTGAGCTCATCAGCAAGCTGGGCGAAAGATGAACGAGAAACAGGAACATTTATTACGCACAATGATGTGGCTCATATTCACGCTAGCACAAGTTATGTGCCAGATGTAATGCATAGTGATAAACAAACCGTTCTGAAAATGAACTTACCAACACAAAGCAATATTACTCAAAAGAGCGCATTTGAGACTTCAGCTGATGTATCAACATGCCCTGATACCGTATTTAGCCACCTTAGCGGCTTAGTATTTTTACAAGCGATCAGAGAGTATGGCAGCGTGTGTATTGATAAGCTATTTAACGATAAGCCACTGACGCAAGTATTGGGTGCATATAATGATGCGAACTTTTCAACAGTGATAACTGAACTAAATGAGCGCCTTCAAAGTTATAATGGAACAACGGATGTTAGCTATTTGAGCGATTTATTTTATTGGTTAAAAGCCTACGCCTATTACGACTATCGACGATTCGTTAATCCAACAACACAGCAAGCGATGGTGGGCGCTATCAACACGTTTTTCGCTAATGAACACTTCTTTGACAAAACACAAAGCAATGCGAAGTTAGTTCGTAGTGCGACAGGTATCATAAAGAATGCGCAAATAGGTGAGTATTTAGTGCCTTTAACACTCGGTTTATTGTCAAAGTACAATGAGTCTTACGAATCTATTAACGACTGGGGACGTGCCGCAACGCCACTGTTTTGGCAAGTACTAAAAAGCTGTGCAAGTGACTCAGCATGTCGCTCGCAGCAACATAACCCGACTTTGGTCAATGCAATCATCAACTTTATTGATCGTAACCTTAACTGGCTGGCGAAATCAAAGAATGACTACCACTTATTCAACCTCGGTTACCAGTTGGTTAACTTTTACCGAGGTAGCAAGGATGCACATTTTAGTACAATAGAGCCACTCTTAAAAACGTATATCAATAAGGTGTTTACAAATTATGGCCCCCTTAGAGACGATAAAGAAAGAACACTCTATTTGGCCGTATTAGAAAGTGTAAATTACCAAAGGCAATGTTTAGCATTCAATGTCTGTGCTAAACAAGCGCAAATAATAGAGCAGGTGTTGAGTAATCGTAAAACTTGTTCTTCAGGCACCTTGTTTATTTGGGCGCAAGACATGAATCAAGAGCAACTTGACTGGGCCTGTAATTCGCTAAAAGCTCATGAAGACCATTTCCACGAGCAGTTAGTAACCAATCGTATACCAGTTACACCGGATGATAACGACAAGCTTAAAATGGTCATTTTTAATGATAAAAAAGAGTGGGTGACATATGGTGGAGTACTATTCAATGTCAATACCAATAACGGTGGGACTTACCGAGAAGGAGATCCTAGCAAGGCGGGTGACCAAGCAACATTTTATGCCTATGAACATGTGTCTGAGCGCCCCGTATTTGATATTTGGAATTTACGTCATGAATATATACATTACTTAGAAGGACGATTCATTTCAAAGGGGGACTTTAGTGATAGCGATGGTGCTGGACGAACGGTGTGGTTTGGTGAAGGTGTGGCGGAATATATGTCACTGCGAAATTGTAACGATGGTGCAATAGCACAAGCTAAAACTGCGCCATACGCGCTAAGTACAATATTCAACAATGAATATGGTGTGGGACAAACGCGAATTTACGATTGGGGGTATTTATCAAACCGCTTTATGTTTGAACGCCAGCAGTCATCTTACTTTGAGATGCTTGAACTGTTTAAGCAGGGGAAATTTCAAGAATACCGTACAAACTTGGTTGATAAATGGATATCAAATAAAACCTTCGATAATGAGTTTAATTCATGGCTAAACACTGTTGAGTCAAAAGGGTGTAGTATTGATAGTACGCGTCCGGAGTCGCCTGTAGAACCAATAGATATTGATGAGCTTCAAGGAAGTGACATGATTGGAGTTAATGCATGTGATATTGACGATTCATCAATTGACACCTCCAATTTAAAAGCAGGCTATGCAAGGTGCATCGACCATCTATCTGCGCACGAGCAAGTTGAGTTTGCATTATATGTAGACCGCAGGATTCAAGGGGCATCACTAGAAATAAGTCTGCGGCACGGGCAAGGTAATGCTGATGTGTACCACGAATTTAATCGAAATGGCCATTTTACAAAGTCACAAGGGCCAACTAATGAGGAAACGCTGGTTATAGAGGATGTTCAATCAGGTTGGCACTTTATTAGTTTGAAAGCAAACAATGATGTGCAAAATACCACTTTATTAGCGCGCTACATCAAGAGTGTACCGTCTAATGTTCGTGTATTAGAGAATGGCGAATCTGTGCCTGTAGCGATTGCTGATGGCGGTCAACTTATGTTTGCCATGAATGTGCCAGCAGGTGCCAGCAACTTAAGTTTTAGCACAGTTGGAGGTACAGGGGAGCTTGATATGCATGTTAAGTTTGGCAGTGAGCCGACCAAAAAGGATTACGAGTGCCGTCCTTGGAAGCGAGGTAACAAAGAGACGTGTACTTTTGATAATTCACAGGTGGGAACGTATTACATTATGTTGTCTGCTGATCCTCAGTTCTCAGGCGCGACACTGATTGGCCGTTTCGATGAGCAGTAGGAGCTCTAAATCGATAGAAGATAAATGCATGTAGTAAACGCTTTTATCTTCTATAACGTTGCGAACTCATGAAACTTAAAACAGTTTAAAAGCTATGATATTTAGCTTGTTAATCGATCTTACAGCTAAAAAACAGGGCTTAGACTTCACCTAACAGGTGGCTTTGAGCGAAAAGAAGACCATCGCTCTAACTCGTTTCTGGACAGAAATGAGATAGAGATAACTGGCGGCTCTATGAAGCGGACCTTCAAGGCGTGAATCTGAAACTCTGTTGGGTGGCGCCTTCGGCTTAACCAACCTACCTTTTGACGTAGGTCGGCATAAGGCGCGAAGCGCCGCCATCCGACAAAAATGATGAATTTACTTTGAAATAACTAGACTTACCGTGTTGTTCCTGTGACCTAAATTCAAATATTTCACTTAAAGCCAACGGTTTTTAGTCCTTGTTAATTTGTTTGTTAGGTAATTTCCCACGCGCCTCTTTTTCTATCGAATCGACTACTTTTGCTAGTTGCGAGTCTCGTGACGGTTCGTATGGAATCGATGCTGCCGCCAAGACTGCTACTTGATAATTCCCAGCACTGATAGCGAAGTTGGATACTTTTTCAAGCGCTGAGCCTCGACTTGTTTCATACGATATTTGCGAAGCTGCAGCCAGCATAAGCTCAGCTTTTGATGGGTCTTTGCTAACTTCATAAGGAATACTATATTGAACAGCCTCACTACGTTTAGAAGAAGAACCAATATTTTCTGTGATAGTTGTAAACGCCCAAATAAAAGCAGGCATTGCCAGCATAAAAGCAAATATACCAACAAAGTCTAGTAGTCTAGCAACAGCTTCTGAGACTGGACTAGGTTCTACTTTACCATCAGTTGAATTCTCAGCTGACTTAAAAGTTGCAGCCTTATATAAACCGACTAGCGCAGTAGCTAAAATGATTAACTGAGTTACTAATTCTGTGTTCATATTTTTGAATTGCCTAATGCTTCAATCAGCCGCCGCGTTTAGCGGTCGGCTGCATTGACTTGTTATATTTTTTATATCTGCTCCAGATTTCCCGTCGCATTCCTGCTTTCATTTGAACCTTTATTTTTCGCCCTACACTGGTGCATAAGTAAATCTCAGATGTAAATATCCTGAAAAATGCTTTCATGGTATTGGCTGGAAATAGAAATCGTTCTGGCGAATCAAGTTTTTCAATGAAGTCTGAGGCGAAGTTTATTCTAGCTGTATCTCCGTCAGACAATCTCATTGGCAACTTCGAGCAAAGCCTAGTGACTCTTTCATCGAGATACGGCTGTATGACAGTGCGTTGTCTTCTTAGAAAAGGCGCATGCTTCCAGTGCCATTCAAAATTTGTAACTTGGACTTCGCGAGTACCTACATTCACTAAATCCAGCACATATGCATACGTGTCTAATCTCATCGGGTCATAACTTGGAATTATACATCCACTGTAATTTGCCTTAAGTCGGATAAATTTATCAAGAACGGATAACCAAAGAGCCAACCCAGAAATTAGTATTGCTCCGAACGCTGACAGCCAAGGAGCAAAGCTGTTAAAGCACTGCCATGTATTACAAGCTTCCAAGTCTGGTCCTACCTATCAAAAAATATAACAACTTATTCTGTCCCACTTTGGTGGTTTATAACACACCAAAGCGGCTCTTATTACATACCTTCATAATTCCACTAATAATATCTACTGTGAACAGGCATATAACACAGCGGCAAATTCCAGTTTGTCACTTCAAAACGGCGAGTAATAATGTTATAGGACAAAAACAGGCACTTTGTATAAAAACTGCATAACTTTGCTTTCTACCTACGTCTGTTGTTCAGTCAAAACAGACCTTTAGAGCAATTAGGTTAACTCATTTAGGTGCAGAAACGAGTTACCCTTAAAGGTCCGCATCTGGCACTAATGCGACTGTCAGATTTGATTAAGCTCTAACAATCAAACCTGACAGGTAAAGCTAAGACTTATTTAGGTTACTTATTTAGGTTACTGTACTACAAGTAACCTGTTCGTGTTTTTTTGGGCAAGCTCTCTTCATTATCTACAAGCCCAACGGCTAGTTGCTTCCTAAACAAGGTTCAATGTAGCGCCAAACTTGGCCATTTCCTGAGTTTAGGTCAGGTTGATTGCCTTTAGTCCACCATCGTGCTTGATAAACTAAATTATTGTACTCAGCTTTATCTGGGTAACGATAAACTTGTGTTGGTTGCCAAGCGGCGACATGACATGTATCACTTTGCACGATAATAGTTTGCAAAGTATGATCGAGTACGTTCTTGCTATCAAACACCGTCAGGCGCACTTGATAGCTACCTGGTTGTTTATAAGTGTGTATGGGGTTAGCAAGCGTAGACAGTTCGCCATCACCAAAATCCCAATGATAACTGGCAATGCCGTTATCATCGTTTGAATGGTCATTAAAACTGACTTGTAACTGCTGTTTGTTATATAAAAACTGTGCAGTAGGCCCTGAATCATTATCTTGATTTGGGCAGTATCTATCGGTTTTCACGCCAGAGTCATAAACCCCTACCGATTCCATGGCAAAAACAACATCGTTTACACAGTAGTTAAGATCTAACGCTGCTTGATAAAGGCCTAGCCCTGCAGACTCAAACGTTGCATCGCTTGTCCAATAAAGTTGATTTGCAAGCGTAAATAGTTTGAATGCTTTTTGAATATTCCAATTTGGCTTAGTTGCAAGTACATAAAACGCCTTATTAAATATTCCGGAGCTAGTGTGTACACCTGTATTGGTCTTATATTGACTAGTGTGGCCCATTTTAGGGTTGTCCATATACCTAACAGCGCCTTCAGCTTTTAGAAGTTTATCGCCTATCTGCCAGTTAAACTGCTGGTGTATAAACTGGTTCACTGCAGCGGCGGTAATGTCTGAGTAGGCTTCGTTGAGCCCGCCAGACTGGCCGCTATAAATTAATTGTGAATGCTGCTCGGTAAAACCATGTGCTATTTCGTGAGCCACGACGCTCAAAGTGGCTGATGGGTAATTGCTCTGTGTGCCATCCCCCAAAGTAACAAACTCCCCATTCCAAAATGCTGAAGCTCTATTTTGTCCGTAATGCACGCGCATTTTTATTTGGTCTTTGAGTGCTGGCGTGTTAGCCCACTGAGTAAACATTCTATCCGTATACTGTGCAAATGCGTGCGCATCGTTTAAAGGTGAGAAAGCACCATTTACTTCCCTCGCTACATTCTCAGAGCACACAAATTCATGCAAATGCAGCTCGCTTGTTGTGTTACGCATGTCAAACGTTGAAACATTGGAACTGTCTAAATAGCAAAGGCCTTGCTCTTCTGTTGCATCAAACGGTGGCAATTCACGCTCAACTCCATAGTGATAGAGCCCTGTTTTACCATTTCCTCCAGGACCTCCCGCTTTTATCGACTTAGACACATGTGTTAACCCATCCCATTGGCGCAAAAGCAGTCCATTGTGGGCATCGATAATAAAATGTGGTCGAATAGGTTTATCCACATCGCTGTAAAAAGATACCAGCCAGACTAAATGTGCTTTGTCTTCAGTATCTAACCAAATATAGAGCTGTTGTGATGGATTTTGAAGCTCTCCAATACGCAATTTGGTATGTTCTAACGCCATTTTAACCGCAAACTCTGCTGTTATTTTTGGCACTATAGATGCGATATCATCGTTAATTTCCGTTATCACGTCACCAAATAAACCCAAGCTACCACTTGGGCTTTTGCTCATGACGAATGACTCACCTAATAGAGGAATACCTTGGTAATACTGTTGCATGCGCATTTTTTTAACACCTGATAGCACTGGCACTTCGACTAAAGCTTTTGATTCACGCAACAACGAGTGAATTGTCAATTCTTTCACTATCTGAGCCGATTTCGCCTGCGACACCGAAGGAATAAGTGCATTGGCGTTGATTCTTTCTGCGGCAAAACTCATCGATGTGCATAGCGACGTTAACAGGGCTAAAGATTTGAATATCATCGTGCTTTTTTTCATTCGATTATCCTTAAAAATCACAAGCTATTAGTTGTAGAAGCGTCACAGGGGCCATCAAAGCGCCAGACATGAGTAAATACATCTGGCGTTGCGCCCATTCCCCAATGGATTGCGGTGTACTTTTTGTCTAGGTACTTCACCTTGTCTCCAATACGGTAATGTTTATCTTGCTGCCATTGAGGTCGGTCGTCGCATATTGGAGCAATACCGTCATCAACATTTACCGATTTAATCTTTAATGCGCGATGGCCTTCACTATCAGTAACCACTAAGCGAACCATATATGTGCCTTCCTTTTCATAAATATGAATAGGGTTCTGTTGTGAGCTGTGGCTGCCATCACCAAAAGCCCAGTGATGGCTAACAATGGCATCGTTATCTGTTGACTCATCTGAAAAGGTGAGTTCAAGTAAATTACTGCTATAGCTAAAATCGGCAAGTGGTAAGCCTACTGGTTGTTCGCATGTTTGCTGAGCTAGATAGTGTTTTGCTGCAAGTACTTGGATAACACCAAAACCATATTCATTATCGCGACCAACTGGCCCTTTATCTAATGCTGTAACTTGCAGGGCTTCACGGATCTGTTGATTGGTGCAATCAGGATAGTATCCCCATAGAAGCGCCGCAGCCCCAGAGACATGAGGGGTTGCCATTGACGTGCCACTCATCTCCCCATAGCGACCATTTTTTGTTGTAGAATTGACTTTAACCCCAGGCGCTGCGACTTCAACTTGATCATTGTAGGTAGAAAAACTCGCTTTCACCCCTTGCTCATCAACCGCGGCCACAGAAACCACATCACCATAAGAGGCTGGGTAATGATGATTTGAAAAGCCGCTATTACCTGCCGCTGCAATATGCAAAACACCTTGTTGGTATGTGGTATTAAACGCTTCTCGCTCTAGTTCCGAAGGCTTATTACCACCAAGGCTCATGTTGATGATGTTTGCTCCAGCAGCAGCACATTGGTAAACCGCTTCGGCAATCGTAGAGCCATAAGTCCAGCTGCCTTGTGAATCAAATACTTTTACAATATGAAGTCCCAACTCTGCTGAGGGATTAACACCAACAACTCCTATGTCGTTTCCTCCAATAGCCGCAATTGTTCCCGCTACATGTGTGCCATGACCGTGACCGTCTTCAAACCAATTACCCGTGTCAAACTCTCCATAGCCATCATCTCCTGAAATATTGGCATGAGGTAGATCTGGATGTCCCAAGGTATAACCCGTATCCATAATACATACCTTGCGGTTAGCTGCGCCCACGTCGGGCAATTGATCCGCTTGAATGAGACTTATCCCATATGGAATAGATTCTGATTGAAGGTAACGTTTTGGGTCGGCTTCAATAAATTTAATGTGGGGGTTTTCTTTTAATACTTTAAGTTCAGACGACTTTAAATAGGCAACAAGGGCATCTTGTAGTGGTAGTTTTTTTGTCACTGATACCCCTGTTTGTTTGGCAAAACGGCTCAATATAGTCGCTTTCGCTTCTAGGGTATTGTTATGAAAATACTGCTTTTTACTTAACTCGCTAGAAACATAGCTTGAGTTAAGCTTAATAATAAATCGCTCATTATCTTGATCAATGATTTTTGCATTGATAGCAGTGCAGCTGAGCATAGAGATTGCACATATAGATATGCTTACACACTTGTTTTTTATAGAGTATGGCTTGTTCATAAATTCCTCATTAGATGTAGATGGTAAATAAATATCTTCCAAATATTTACAGCTCAAAAGACATCGCTGTCATTTTTGGGTGGCTAAACATTCTATAACCATCAATTAAACTCGATGGTAAACAAATAATTAACATTACTAATAGAAAGGTTCAACAAGGGAGGAGAGCGTTTAAATACTGTAGGTAAAAATATTACTGTTTTATTTTGTTGATTTTTATGGTTTATTTTCTTTGTGGTATACTTTTTATCTTTAGTCGACGCTGAAATTGTTATACAAGTCGCCGTATTAGCCCTACCGCCAAATGTTCACATTTTATTTGTGTTAGTTTGTGTGTCGGAGAAACGAAAGTATGGATACAGGGTACCCTACTTAGCTTATGCACGCGATATAGAGTTTGCTATACAGAAGGGGGAAATGTATCAAAGTAAATTTGCTTAACGTAATACTTAAGTGTTAATCGATAGAATGATTATGTGAAATTAAAACTCCCTACGAGTAAGACCCACCTAATACCTCTTAGGCCAAATAACCCTACAACAGTTAACAAAAATACAAAAAGCAATTCCAATATTCCAAAACCTCCACCAGACAAATACGCGGCGCCTGATCCTGTTGGCTATAACTCGACAGATGTTTTCAGGGAAAGTTTTAGAAAGATCTCTAAGTTTACCTCATTATTTTATAGGAAGTAACGCGCGGGTGATCTGCGCATTTATCGCAGCCTAGAAGACATCAAACAGCATGAAGCCACTTGTGTGGCACAACAAAAAGTTGCGGATACTGAGTTATTTGCCAGCGCTGGTATTGCAGACCATGAAACCTCAAGCCAAGAACAAGCCATCAAGCTACTTTTACATCCCAAAAGTCGATTTGACTGCAATATGATTGCACTGATGAACACCCAACAAGCCATGCAAGAAGCGGGTTATTCGTTAATGCGCTCGAAATGATGTCGTTTCAATTGCCCAGCACATGCCGTGTATATGGCTTTTTCAAAAGATACGCCCGACAGTGTGGTAGCTAATTGGCAAAAAGCGCTGGATACGCTTGACAGTTCAGGGCAAAGGTTGGCCATTATTCAACAGTATGTGCCTGCTTATACGGCCGCATTAGAGCAGCGGCTAAAGGCGTCAGTAAAATGATTAAATATCTAATTTTAAAACTTATTTTAATTCTGTTAGCTTTGCTCAATACCCATAAACTGCGACAGCAATCAGTGTTTATCTGTTTCGAACACACAAGGCAATGACTGTAGATAATGCGGATTATCGGAATAAAGTAATTCCTCCCATATTTTGGCTTTTCTACAGTTTTGTTCTCTTTATGTTAACAGACTCTGAACTTTGCGGTATGTCACCGTAATGTCATGTAATTGATTCTCATTCTTTCCAACAGTACCTTTTAGCTTTAGTAGCAAGTGATTAGGCATTTTACTCGTTACGCGTGGCAAATTTTAAATGTACCATTGAAGTGAATAGGAGTTCAGGAATATGAGTAGAGACGTTACTTTAACTGTTGAAAACAATACAGGCATAGCACTTATCTATGTAAAGAAACACGATACACACGGCAAATTTACTAAAAACCCACCAAAGAGAATAGAAGCAACTGGTTCATGGAAGTGCAGCAGTAGGAGTGGTGGTGCTTACGGGCCACAGGGCTATGTGCTTTACCAATTCGAAGGGCAGGATACGACGGTTAAATTTGAGTTTGATCATCCAATCGCTGCGACCAAAAGTAAATACGGCATTGTGCTTAAACCTTCAGACGCCGATTTTGAATGTGAAGAAAAGCACTCTGGTGGACACACGCAAAAAGTGTTTTACAAACTCTATAACAAAAGTGAGTAGAGCGCGGCTTTAACACGCATCTATTCGTTTTAACTACAAATACTTAATGTAAGGAATAAGCAATATGTACCCATTATATGGCGTTACCCTTGGCACTAAAGTCTATCCATTTGGCACAGTACCTACAGAAGGCTCAGATAAAGCCTCCGTTTTAAATATAAATGTGAGCAAGATGGTGAAGCAAGAAAAAGCCCACATGTACATGTCAGGACAAAGCAGCTACGTATATAAAGATCGAATCAATGAAGGGTCATTTGGTGTATCGGGGTCCTACGGTGTTTCAGGGATCAGCCAATTCAAATCATCTTTAGCGGCGTATGCGGGTAATGCGGTTGCACGGTCAAGTAAATCAATCTCAGTCGATTACTCTGCAATATCTGTTGTTGGCGTACAATATATTGATTTTGAAAACCTCAACGTGGGAAGCTTTTTAGAGAGTTTAAAAAGCTCGCCTAAAGATTTATGTATCGACGTACTTGACGCGTATAACAACGTCATTAAAGCGGCTGGCAATTTGGATGTCGATATATTAAGTGCTTTGAAGGATCCTGATGATTACAAAGATTTTATTGAGCTAGTTAATATTTGGATAGAGCGAAGTAACACGTTTTGTCAGAAGCATGGCGATGGCATAGTGGTAGAAGTGACTTGGGGAGCGATCAGTTGTGTACAAATGACTATGACCGCCAAAGAGAAAGCTAACTCATGGCAATATGGTGGCGAGGCAAACTTTTCTTACGCGAACCCTGTAGCATCTATCAATGTTAAAACCACCTATGCGGGTAGTAACTCTAGCAATGATGCAAAAGTGAATGTGGAGTGGCAATCTTTCTGGATTGGTTCAAAGTTAGAACATCAAACAAACGATTGGGTTGGGAAACTGGCTGGTAAGAGCTACCAAGCGCTCGCGGAAGTTGACGTGGTGACTAAAGCGCCGAGCATGACGATAAAAGATACGCCAAAAATCCCTGATTTTGTAGAGCCTCCCGTCAGTAGTAATTTAATCGATAAAATTGACAAAATAAAAGACTTAGAAGGACTTGAAGCACTTGCGAAAGCACAAGCCTATGAGCAAGCCAAAGCAAAAGACAAAACGCTTACGTTGACTGAATTTCTCAATCAAACAGACGAACCTTCAAACACATCTGGTATATCGAAAACAATTGACGATATTAAAAATAACAATGTCAACACACTAGCATCAGAAGGAAAAATCGAAAGCAAGCGTGATGGTGAGCATCACTCGTTACAAGTGCTCTCTTGTTCAGCAAGTGGTTCAAGTGCGACTGCTGATAGTGTGGGTACAAGTGATTTTTTAAATATTGAAGGGTGTGTACCTCTGGGCGTGCAGATAGCGAATTGGGCGGATCTTTTTCCTTGGTTGGCACGTGGATTTTATAACAATGTTGAAGACTTTAAGGAAATTGAGTCGTTGCAATTACGGGTTATGGTGCAAGATCTTCTAACACTAAGTAAAATTTATTATATTGCCGATAACTGTGGGATCACCGAAATAGCGAGAAAAGATACCTCGAAACCTAGCACTAAAAGTAGTCAGTTGGCAGATGCCTTTGCAAATGGTGCTGCGAAGTTACAACAACCAAACGCTGACAGGCAAAAGGTATATAAGGAACTTGGGAAGGATGCTGGCGCGATTTATTCATTGTGGAATGAAGTGGGGTTCTTACGAAATTGTGAGCTGGGATTAGGCCTCATCAAAGGAGATAAATCAGTATCTGAAAAACTCAGTGGAACAAGTGAACGTCAATCTTATTCATTAGAGTCTTGCCTATTTGACTTCGAATCTGCCAATTATCATGCATTTAGTGATTATTATAGTTTATTGCCGCTTATTACCCCTGATCAAGATATTTGGATCTTTGGTCCTGAACAGGGTGGGCTAAGCTCTATTTATGATAATGAGGTTGTTTTTTCAAAGCCAAATAAAAAAATTAAGTACCTATCGTTTGTCTGCGATAAAACCCGTAAGGTGTTGAGTGCGCAAGACGGCAAAGTGACCTGCTATCCAATACCTTTTTCGGCAGCCGAAGGTGATATTGAGTGGAAAGGCATGTCTGTAAGTAGCAATGTGTCATCACAACAAGGACTATTACAAAATCTAACTGAGTTGCAAAAAAGATTAAACCTTTTTAACGCATGGTCGTTCAGTAGTAGCAATTGGCCTACAGATTGGACACCAAAAAAGGCATATAATCAAAAAGATATAACTAAGCACTACATTGGGCTTATTTAAAAATAGGCACTATCATCTAGTCGCTAAATCGGGCAACTAAAACACTGACAACGAGCAATTCAACATTGCTGCTTGTCAGTGTTTCAGTTCATTTTACCTTACTTCTAATGGTTCAATGCTGTACTGTTTAATTCAATATCACCACCTCCTGATCTATACCAATAAACTGCTCAAGCAGGAGTTGTTCATTATGTAAGTCGGTCACTTTCCAAGCCGTGGGCTTAAGGGTTTTTAAGGTGCGAATAAATTGCCCGTCTAAGTTGTATTGGTTTAGGTCAAAGGTTTGCTTATCCACACTATAAATAAAACCGTTTTTCACCAATAGCGCTTTACCATTTAGTTGCGTAAGCGCCCTAGCTGGCACTAAGTTGGGCTCCAGCGCCCGGCTAAATATCTCGCCTTGTGCGGTACTATAAATGAGTTGCTTATGACTAACCCAGGCATTTTCAACGCCACCGATGTTGTAGGGTGTAAGCGTATTTGTGTTGATGTTTAACTGATACAAGTGTTTGACTAGCTTGTGTTTGATAAGCACCAGCAGTGTGCTGCTATCACGCCAGTTTAATACTGAGAATAGTGGTTGGTGGGTACTTACAAATTTACTTTCTTCTTTTAAATCAGTGCTTTTTAAATCTGGAATTTTTAAATCGTTACCTTTTATATTTGTGAGCGCCAGTTTACCGTTTTCCACCCATGCGATAGTGTGACTATCCGCCGACCAAGCAAAATTGTGAATTTTGCTGTTATTTTCGCGATGGGTTAATTGCACCGCATTACCCGAGTCGAGCCATAACCATATTTCATCTTGCCCCGTTTGGTCGCTAATAAAAGCGATGCTTTGCCCGTTAGGCGCAAAGCGAGCCATGCGCTCTTGGGCTTGAGTGCGAGCCAAGCTTGGGTAAGGAGTGACAACGGTGTTTAGGTCAAGCTCGGTTTGTTGGGCTGTATCTGCATGCAAATAGATGCGTGCAATGTCAATGTCTTTACTACCCTGAACCGCGAGTAAAGTGCTGTTAGTTGGGTGTGGGCTCACAGAAATTAAACTTGAGCTGGGTGTGTTTACCTCGCTTACTTGGCCATCAAGTTCAATTTTGTAAAGATACTGATTGTACACAGCAAGTAAGTACTCACCTTGAGTTGAAAACTTAGCTGTAAAAAACTGGTTTGTATCAAATTCTAACTCGGTTGTTAGCTTTGCTTGTTGCAGCAGCTGGCCAAATTTATCGAGTAAAATAAGCTGATGATGGTTGTTTCCATCGTACGCAAACAGCGCAAATTTTTTGTGGATAGGGTGATAGTCAAAATGATAAACCGACGAGTTTTCATCACTAAACAAAGGTGTAATTTGCTTAGTCAAATCGTTGTAATGGATCAAGGTATAGTCAGTACCATCAGATTGTAAAAAGGCATATTGATGGTTAGAGAGTGCTTTGGGGTTTTTTATCTGCGTTGCTTGGCATTGATAGCGAATACTTGGCGCTTGTGACTGAGTGAGTGCTTGCGCAAAATCTAACGTCGCTAAGGTCCAACAAGTATTTTTTTGTAAGTGGCTAGAGGCTGTTTGTTCACATGTATCGTTTGCAGTAAATACCAGCTCTCTGCCATCGACAGTAAAGCTTGGCGCACCAAATTGGCCTGCACTCGCTGTCAGTTTTACTTCTTTGCCAGTGCTGAGTTCTTTGGACCAAATATGACTGTTACAACTTCCTGCATAACGGTTGAACACAATATACTGCGCGTTTGGACTATAAATGGCGTGAGACTCGTGGGCATCGGTATGCGTCAGTTCCGTGATGTGTGTGTAATGCGAATTCGGCGTTTCTGTCCAAAATAGAGTAATAATTAACAGTAGGATAGCGATAAAAGCCGTTGCAAACACAGCGGGGGTTAGGCCAAGTAAGCGCTGACGTTTTACGCTATGTGGTGTGCTTTGCGCACTCGGTGGACTTTGCCAAGTGACCTCACACAGCAACCGATAACCAATTTTGGGATGAGTGGCTATCACCGCTGGAGATTTAGCATCGTCCCCAAGCTCTTTGCGCAAAATGGCAATACATCGCTGTAAGGCGTTGGGCACCACCTCAGCTCCTTGCCAAACTTGTGCCATTAAGGTTTGATGCGTGACGACTTCATTGGGGTGCTGCGCTAATACATATAATACCTTGAGTACCTTAGGCTCCATTTTAGTCTGCCGCTCACCCTGCTCAATGACTGAACGTGATAGGTCAATTTTATAATCGCGAATAGAAAAAATGGGCTGCTGTGTCATGGTGGTCACTCAATACTCTCTGGCCACAGTGTATGGGCTATTGAATTTACTGTCTAGGCTCAAATGGCTTATTAGAATAACAAGGGAAGTTTAAATAAGCTTATAAAACAAATGATTAGTTTTCATCAGCTATTAATCAGCTATTTATAAGCATGCCTTTGTGGTGGTGTGACCATGCTTTTTGTTCACTGCGGGTGAATTATAAAAACAAAGGCAATTATATGAAGGTGACAAATAACATTAAGGTGTGGTGTTGGGCGGCGACCATTTTGCTATCCACCGTATGCACAACATTGCGCGCGGGTGATAAAGCCGCACAAGTGATTAATCATGCCGTGAATGCTTACGGTGGCGAAAAACTCATCCAGCTTAAAAGCATTACATTACATGACGAGCAGCTACACTTTTCACAGTGGCAAAGCGGTCATGCGCTTCAGGGGGAGATGGTCAGTTACCTGAGCGAGCAACGACTAGAATTGGCAATTGATTTTGCCAACCAGCGCAAAGTGTTTAAGCGTGCAACGATGCGATTAGTGGGGGGCCATGGCTCGGACAGTCCCACCGTGATGCACAGGCTTTATGTTGATGGCAAAGGCTACGGGGTTGATCACGCTTTAGAGCAATATAATCCTACTAAGCGAGTCAATTTTGATAATGCTGATATAGGACAAAGTAAGTGGTTAGATACGCTGATAGTTAAAAGCCTATTCGATCATAAAGCGGCGAGTAAATGGACGGATATCGCATACATTCAGGGGCAAGCTCATGATGTGTTGACTGTTCACTCTGGTACACAGCAAGAGTACACACTCTATATCAACCAAAATACCGGCTATTTAACGCGGCTACTGAAAGCCCAGCAGGGCCAGCTTGTGAGTGTGGATTTTTTAAACCATAAGCAAAGCGCAGGGTTAACTTGGGCGCAGCGGATTTTTGCTGGCACTGAACAAGGGCCGCTGCTTCATAGCAATGCAAGGCGGGTGACCTTTAATTCAGTACGCAATCACCAATTTGAGTTACCTAGCAACTACCGATTACGTCCAAGTGACACGCCCATTGACGTATCAAAGCAGAGCATAAGAAAACTTGCTCCGGGCGTGTATTATGTAGGTAAAGAGTGGTCATACACCTTGTTTATTGATGTTGGCGACTACTTTATCAGTGCAGGGGCTTGGCAGATGGATGAGCACAGCCAAGATTGGCAAAACAACGTGGCACTGCTTAGAGAAACAACCAAAATTGACAAACCTATCAAGCAGCATATCGTCACACATCATCACACAGATCATTTAATGGGACTAAAAGACGTGCTTGAACACGGGGCTGCATTGGTTGTTTATGCCAACGATGTCGTTGCGCTGCAAAGCTATTTAAAAATGCCACTCACCGCAGAGCAGTTAATTAAAGTCAGCAAGCAAGGCACATTGGCGGGTGGCAAAGTACAGCTGTTTGATGTACCAAATAGTCATGCCAATCACAACTTAGTGGTTTACCTTCCTGAGCAGAAAATATTGTTTAGTGAAGATATGTTCGGCAGTAGCATGCAAGTTGGCTTTGATTCCCCAAGTCGCTGGCCCGATATAGATGCCTACCACCGTCTTGCAATATTGATGAATAAAGTCGATGCGCTTGGTATTGAGGTTGAGCAGTTTGTGTCTTCGCATCATGCCAGAGTGCTCTTTGCAAGTGAGATAAAACAAGCGCAGTCAGTCCCATTAGTTAGCAAGCAAACGCTGCTAGAGCGGGTGTTTTAAAGTAGCGAGCGACACTTGGCGAACATTATAACAATGTTGGATGGCGTTGCTGCGCGCCTTATTCAACCTACTCACTAGCGCTTACTGTTTGTTTGGCCCATCACCATCAGCTGCTTTTTTCTTAGGTTGCTCTTGCTTGGCTTTCTCAACATTTTTAAACACCGGGGGAGGAATAGGAAAGAGCGAAATTAACGGTAAAAAAGCTAACAAAATAAAGGCGCCTTTGGGCATCTTTTTGCCCCATTTTACCATGGCGAACATCGTTTTTATCACTAAGCAGGCAGCGACAATCATTAGTAAACATTGAGCAAGCGTGCTCCATAGTGTGATGGATGAAAGCATGTCCATAAGTACTCTCTTGATTGTTGCTAAAATAGTGAAGTGAGGACGCGCAGTTGAAATTACAATCAACAATTAATATAAAATGTTTACAAATTAGGTCTGTAGTATTTAAAGATATTCAGGTGTTAGATATTTCCGATGAATATCGCTACATGAACGATGAGTTGCTAGATATGCTCAAGCACTCTGTTGGCAGCTGCCTACCACTGCAAAATTGAATTTAAGCGATTCAAAGTAGAGGGTAATAGTTGCGGCTACCGGGTGGCGACCATCGCGTGTCGCCATCCTATATAGAGCGTTTCATAAACACACTTTGTTCGCGAAATGTCTCCTCAAAGTTGGATGGCGCCGCTTCGCGGCTTATCCAACCTACGAGCTAGACCCAGAAGTAGAGCCTGAGGATATTAATAATACCAACAGCAAAGCGAGCAGCTTAGATAAGCCGCACGTTTTGTATTATTACCTAGATGGTTGGAAGTATTGGCGCTAATAAGGCAGTAAAAAGCTGGTTTTATTGGCCCTCATTTACCAGCTTTTTTATTTTAATGGCCTTTTCAAAATGGTCCAGCTGGTGGGTTTGTATCCACCAAGTGGCGGCTTCCATCAGCAGTTCAGGGGCATCGTTTTTATTAGCAAAAAACGCATAAAACGATAGGCCGACATTGTCTCCTTTGACGGCCATTTTTTTATCGCATACTTCAATTATTTTGGTGCGCAGGCTAGCTCGCATTTTTGTTTGTCCTTTTGAGTGTACGTACAGTGATGTGCTGTATATCACAGGCATTGTGTTGGCAGGCAAGACGAAACCCTTGTTCAAGCTTACTTTGAGATAACCGTGTTTGGTCGGCTTGCGTGACTTTTACGGGCTGGTTTGTTTGTATTCTACACATGCCGCAGGTGCCACCGCCGCCACAGTTTGATGGGAGCATTATGCCTTGTTGCGCTAAGCTATCAAACAGTGTGCTGTGTTTATCAAGTGCGAGTACATGGGTGTGTTGCGTGTTACTAACATGCACCGTGACATTTTGAGTTTTGTGTTGGTGTGTAAAGCTCAATTGACCCGCTCGATAGCGCTCACTCAGCCAAGCTAACCCTGTAATAGTTAAAGCCAAAGTGAGCAGAGCAAAGGTGATGGTCAACCAATGATTGAACCCCCCTGTGCCGAGATAATCCATAAAATGCAGTTTAAACATTAAATCACGTACTCTTCGCTCGTCATTAATATGCGCAACGACAGCGCCAGATGTAGGCTCTATGTATACATGGGTATGCAATTCATCTTGCAGTTTAACCTGCCACAGTGGATTTTTTTGTTTTGGTAATTCATCCATAGGCGGCGCGAGTAAATCGGCGCTAATAATATTAACAGGCCCGTTATAAGACTTTAAGGCGATGGTGCGAGCCAAGGACTCATTGAGCGTAAATGGTGCCCCCGTGCTGGCATCGAACAACTTAATATTGTGTGCTTGGTAGCTATGTGCGCCGCGCTCAATCGTCACTTGGTAATATGGCTTACCAAACAGCCACAATAAGCCAATGTGTTTGGCATTTTGGACCGCCAGTTGTGTGACTGGTATGAGGCGCTCGGGAGCAATAATTCCCTGATGGTTAATGCTCTGTAAGTTGCTATTGCCTGACGCTTTTCTATGGTCCATCAAGTTAAAATACAGGCCTGTGACAAGCCAAATAAGGAGCTGTATGCCGACCAGCAGCGATAGCCATTTGTGTAGTGATTTGTTCCATTGTGGCATTAGCTTGCTCCTTGGCTTGTTTTAAAAACACGCTGGTAAGTTAAAAGCAAACCTAAGGTGGCTGCCAGCGAACCAAGCAATGCAATCATCAGTAGCAGCCAGTTTGCGACGTTTTCACCATCGTCATAATCCATAATATGAAAGCGCCACATCCAATCAAATAATCGCCAAAAGTGGTGGCGTGTTGTCACTAACTCCCCACTGTATTGGTTGATATAAAAAGTATCGGCAAATGGATTTGAGAAGGTCACTTGCCAAACGGGCAAGTGACGAGCAGAAAGCTCACTGGGGACTTGCTCTGGCTTACTCAACAACTGTATGGATTGAATATCATGCGTACCGGTATAGCGATGTTTAGCAATTCGTTTTGCCATATTTTCATCGATGTTGCCTAGCGGCTCTCCCGTACTTGCATCCAATATGAGTTTGCCCGATTGGCTCTCGTCAATGCGATAAACTTGCTTGTCTAACAATCTACCCAATTGAATATTTTGCGCCTGAGGATACTCACTGAGCAAATCGCTCAGTGAGTAGGTGACCTTATCAAGCTCAAGCGTGTTTAAGGGCTGCTGCTTTAGTGGCTCGCCGTGAATAAAATGAATATCCATGCTGACCATATACAGCCCAGTGATAGACCACACTAAAAACTGTATACCGATAAAGGTCATCAGCCATTTGTGCGCCTTTCTAAGCTTGGTTGTTATCATGACTAATCCCTTTGTTAAATTGGCTCACCGCTTGGGCTTTAACCAAACTATAGATAGCAGGAAGTACTATCAGGGTTAACAATACGGCGCTGCTCATGCCGCCAACCATAGGTGCGGCAATTCGGCTCATCACCTCAGAGCCTGTACCTGTGCCGTACAAAATAGGGAGCAGGCCGATAATGATGGTCGCAACCGTCATCATCACAGGACGAACCCGTAAGCCCGCACCGTGAAGCAGTGCCTCGCGGTACATTTCAGCGCTGATTGGCTTGCCTGTTTGCTGGGCGTTTTCTTTGAGCTCATTGAGTGCTTGGTTTAAATATACCAGCATGATCACGCCAATTTCTACGGCCACCCCAGCCAGCGCAATAAAGCCGACGCCAACCGCCACCGAGAAGTTAAATCCTTCTAGATACATCAGCCACAAGCCACCGTTCATCGCCATTGGTAAGGTGACGATGATAATTGCCACTTCACGAAATGCCCTGAAATTGAGGTAAAGTAAAATCACGATGATGGCCAAAGTCAGTGGCAGTACATAACTAAGCTTGGCTTTTGCACGCTCCATATATTCGTACTGCCCAGCCCAAGTGATTGAGTAACCTACGGGTAAATCAAGGTTGTCTGCCAAATACTGTTTGGCGTTTGCCACATAGCTGCCAACATCCACGCCATCAATGTCAATAAATGTCCAGCCATTGATGCGGGCGTTTTCGCTTTTAATGCCTGGCGGGCCATTTTCAATGTAAACGTGTGCTACATCGCCTAGGGCAATACGCTCTCCTGATGGAGTAACCACAGGCAAACGAGCCAGCTGCTCTGGTGAGTCGCGATAATCTTGTGGGTAACGCAGATTAACAGGGTAGCGCTCTTGGCCCTCAACGGTTTGAGTGACGTTCATTCCCCCAATTGCGGTGGCCACAACTTGCTGAACATCGGCGATATTCAAGCCAAAACGGCTGGCTTTTTGGCGTGAAATATCCACCTTAATGTATCGACCGCCAGCCACGCGCTCAGAGTAGACCGACGCGGTGCCTTCAACATTGGGCAGTAGGCGTTCAATTTGCTGACCAATCTGTTGGATAACATCTAGATCAGCGCCTGCGACTTTAATCCCTACAGGGGTTTTAATGCCGGTTGCTAACATATCTATGCGAGTTTTTATTGGCATTACCCAAGCATTGGTTAGCCCCGGAAACTTCACCAGATTATCAAACTCGGCCTTGAGACTATCGGTAGTCACGCCTTCACGCCATTGTGACTTAGGTTTTAACTGAATGAAGGTTTCAATCATGGTTAAAGGCGCGGGGTCGGTTGCGGTCTCGGCGCGGCCTACTTTACCAAATACATTCTCCACCTCTGGCACGGTGCGAATGAGTTTGTCAGTTTGCTGCAGCAACTCACGCGCTTTACCAATAGAAATACCAGGATATGTGGTAGGCATATACATGAGGTCTCCCTCATCGAGCGGCGGGATAAACTCACTGCCTATCTTGTCGATGGGATAAAAGCCAACTGCGGTGATTGCGATGGCTAACATGATGGTTATTTTTGGAAACTTCATTACTTGTTTCAGCACAGGCATATACAGCGCTATAAGCATACGATTCAGAGGGTTCTTTTTCTCTGAGATCACTTTGCCGCGAATAAAGTAGCCCATTAAAACTGGCACTAAGGTAATGGCAAGTCCCGCTGAGGCAGCCATGGCATAGGTTTTGGTGTAAGCCAGAGGCGCGAACATACGGCCTTCTTGCGCTTCTAAAATAAACACCGGCAAGAATGATACCGTGATGATCAGCAAACTAAAGAACAGTGCAGGGCCTACCTCTGAGGCCGACTTGGCAACAATCTGCCAGCGATTGTCATCGGTAAGTGGCGTTTTTTCCATGTGCTTATGCATGTTTTCAATCATGACAATGGCACCATCGGTCATGGCTCCGATGGCAATCGCAATCCCGCCAAGCGACATGATATTGGCGTTAATGCCTTGCATGTACATGATGATAAACGATACCAAAATGCCCAGCGGTAAAGTGATCACCGCAACAATCGAAGAGCGTAAATGGAATAAAAACACCACACACACCAGCGCGACCACGGCCAACTCTTCAAGCAGCTTGCTCCATAGGTTATCTACCGCGTTTTCAATTAATCTGGAGCGGTCGTACACCGTAATGACTTCCACCCCTTCAGGCAGCGAGTTTTTCAAAGCGGCGAGTTTTTCTTTCACGCCATTGATAGTTTTCTGCGCATTCTCACCAAAGCGCATCACCACAACGCCACCGACTACTTCGCCTTCACCATTTAGCTCCGCAATGCCACGGCGCATTTGTGGACCAAGGTTAACCGTGGCCACATCGCCCACTCTAAGGGGCGTGCCTTGTTCATTGATCCCAAGGGGGATTTTTTCGATGTCGCTAACCGACTGAATATAGCCTGTTGCCGTGACCATGTATTCGGCCTCAGCCATTTCAACCACAGACGCGCCCGTTTCCTGATTACCTCGCTTGAGTGCTGTTTGAATATGGTTGAGCGGAATGTTGTAAGCACGCAATTTATCTGGGTCAACCTGCACTTGGTATTGTTTGATCATTCCACCTACAGCTGCCACCTCTGATACACCAGGAACGGTTTGCAGTTCGTATTTTAAGAACCAATCTTGAATACTTCTGAGCTGGCTTAAGTCGTGTTTTCCTGTTTTATCCGCCAATGCGTAGATATACACCCAGCCCACACCGGTGGCATCAGGACCAAGTTGCGGCTTGGCGCTCTCAGGGAGACTGGCGGATACTTGACTCAAGTACTCCAGCACGCGACTTCTTGCCCAGTATAAATCGGTGTCATCATCAAAAATGATATACACGTAGGAATCACCAAAAAATGAATATCCTCGCACGGTTTGCGCGCCAGGCACCGAAAGCATGGCTGTAGTCAACGGAAAAGTTACCTGATCTTGCACCACCTGCGGGGCTTGGCCTGGATAACTGGTTTTGATGATTACCTGTACATCGGATAAATCCGGAATAGCATCAACGGGGGTATTTTTTAGTGAAAACACCCCAGCAAACGCGATGATTAGCGTGCTCAGCAGCACAAAAAAGCGATTGCCGACAGACCATCGAATGATAGCTTCAATCATATTTGTGCTCCTTAATTGTGATTCATATGCATACTGTGGTCATCATCACTCATAGCGGCTTTTGGCTTGAGTTCTATCACCACAAAATCATCTCTAACCTCAAAGGTAAAGGTGATTTCATCACCGACTTTTACCTCATCAAGACTCACATTCTCAGCGACCAAAAAGTCCATGGTTGCGGCGGGGCGGTTCCATTTTTCAATGGCATCGCGGCTGATATTCACAATACGGGTATTTACATCAATCGCGTTGATTAGACCGTTCACGGTTGCGCTACTCACTTGTGGCTCAGCAGAACCTTGCGACATAATATGAATACCGGTTAATTCATAACCGCCACCGTCTGTTTTGCTCACTTCAAAGTGGAGTGTTTGCCCGGCATTTAAGGCATCAATATCGACCTTTTCAGCGACCATAAAGTCCATAGTCATAGTTGGCCAATCCCATGCTTCCACTGGGTCGTGAGTAATATTGACCATGCGGTGGTCAGCCATCACATCATTTACCTCGCCTTGAATCCAAACAGAAGTAGGCTCAGGGTCATGGGTCATGCGTTTAAAGTCAGAGTTTTTGCTGGACTCCGAATCTATCAAGAATTGTGCAGAGGTAACCACTTTGTCCTCTTCATTAAGACCCTGTAAAATTTCGATTTTATCTTTTGTGATCCGTCCTACCGTCACCTCAATGGATTTAAATTGCCCGTCACCTAAGGCGAGTACCACGCGGTCTTGCTTGCCGGTTCTGATCACCGCTTCTTTAGGCACTAAAATAACAGGCTCATCAAGGTTGGTATGAATAGCCACTTGCGCAAACATGTTGGGTTTGAGCTCAAAGTTTGGGTTATCGAACTTAAGCCTAACGCGTAACGTACGGGTTTTGCTGTTTAGCGCTGGGTAAATGTAGTCTACCGTGCCGTTCCATTGTTTGCCTGGCAGATAATCAAGCGTCATAGAAACGGGTTGACCTTGTGAAATCAAAGACGTATCACGCTCGAAGACCTCGGCTTCGACCCATACTTGATTGAGCTGAGCAATACTCATTAAAGTTGTACCGGGTTTGACATAAAACCCTTCGCGAATTTTTAATCCGTCAATGACACCAGATTGTGGCGAGTAAAAAGTGATGGTTTGCTGTACTTTCTGGTTTTTTTCCAATGCATTGATAAATTGCTCAGACAACTGTAGCGCCTTTAAGCGGTCCTTAGCTGCGCTGATCAAAGAGCCATTGTTGCGCTTTAGCGCGAGCAGTAACTCTTCTTGCGCATTTACCAGCTGTGGTGAATACAGGGTGTACAAGGGTTGCCCTTTTTCCACAGGGTTCCCTGCCGCTTTGACATAAAGCTTTTCTATCCAGCCATCAACACGCGGGTGAATATGAATGAGCTTGTCTTCATCGTACTGTACGTAACCCACCGTTGAAATGGCTGTATGCATGGGGGCATATTCTACAGGGGCGGTTCTCACTCCGAGGTTATTGACCACATGTGGTGCAATTTTGACGCTACCTGGGCCTGCATCATTTGCGCCATCGTCTTCGGCATAAACAGGAATCAGATCCATGCCCATAGGAGATTTGCCCGGCTTATCACGACGATAATTCGCGTCCATTGGGGCGACCCAATACAAAGGTTTTTTCTGCTCAGGCTCACTACTGTGTGCTTGTTCGTTGTGCTGCGTTGGTATCAGGCTCATGGCCGCGGTGCCAAGTGCGATGCCGACAATGAGTGCGATGATAGTTTTTTGATTTGAAGACATTAGTTTGCTCCCAAAGCGTGAGGCTGCTCAGCAGGTTGAGTCGCTTGTGTAAGTAAATAGTTGATACGAGTGACGGATTTCAGCGCATCCACATCAATTTTCAATGCCGCGATACGCGCGTTGAGTTCAGCTATGCGCGCTCGAACCACTTCGGCAAAATCTCCATCATCATTTGTATAGGCAGTCAGGGCTGCTTCAGCTTGGTAGTGCGCCTGCTTTAACAGTTGTGTGGCGTACAAGGTTTGTCTATCTGAGAGCCGATTGAGCTGCTTCAGCTCTTTTTCGACGGCGCTAAGCATTTGCTTGACCATCAACAGCTTGTCAGTCTTTACCGCTTCAGACTCAGCAACCGCGGCGGCAACTTGTTTATCTTGTTTGTTCTTTGTGAACAGCGGCAAATCAAAGGTGACACCCACAGAGAATAGATCGGCACGACTCATGCCAGAGGGCATATCATCCCGATACCCATAGCTTGCATTAACTCCCCATTGGGGCTGGTACAGCTGCTTGTTTAGAGCGATGGTTTGCTCAGACACTTGCTGTTTAACATCAATAGCGCGATTGACTGGGTGGTTGAGCAATAATTTGGCCAGTTCGTTTCGAACGTAGTGCTCGGGTTTTAGTAACGCTGCATAGGCCAGCTCAAGGTGAGGCAAATTGTCAGACACAGTAAAAGCGGTGCGCTGCTTATCAAAGTCATAGGCTACATCGAGCGCCGTTGCGTCATAAATATGTAGCCACTCGTTTAGCTGCGCCAGCGCCGTTTCGAGTTTTTGTTGCTCCACTGTGAGTCTATCTTCGAGTTGAATGAGCTCCAGCTGAGCGCGTACAACATCCTGTTGTCTGGTTTTACCGACCACGCTGGAATAACCAGCCTTGGCAACTTCAGCTATTTGCTCGAATAAAACACGGTCCTGTTTAATTAAAGCAATGGTTTTTTGCGCGAGGTACGCGTCTAACCAAAGTTGCGTAATATTGCTTTGTAGTTTGGCTTTCCTATCTTGCCTTTGCAGTGGAAACTGCGTTGCCGAGAGCTTAAGCTGCTTGCTTTTAATTGCCAAGCTGTCACCACGGCCAAACATTTGCGATACGCCGACTTTAAATTGGGTCATGCCTTCTTGGGATAAATTCCAGCCATCGGTTGGCAAATTCATCATACCCACCGACACTTTTGGGTCGGGTAAGGTATTGGCGGCGATACTGGCATGTTCCACAGCTTGTTGTTTGAGATGATTGCCATGTAACCATGGGTCATTTTGTTGAGCGAGTGTAATGGCCTGTTCAAGAGAAAGTGCATTCTGCTGAGTGGTTGCCCCAACGGAGGTTGCCCCAACGGAGGTTGCCCCAACGGAGGTTGTCCCAACGGAGGTTGTCCCAACGGAGGTTGTCCCAACGGAGGTTGTCCCAACGGTAGTTGCCCCAACGGAGGTTGCTTGAACGCTCACGGGCAGCGCTAAAGCCATCAATACAATGGTAAAATAATTGTGTTTCATAGTGTGTCCCCAGATCTAACTGGACGGTAATATGCGTAATATAAACGCTGTAATTATTAGGTAAATATATGCCGTGCGTGCGAATTTTGGGCGCACTTACCCCATATTAGGCAAAAATCGGTGGACGATAGAGAGAGCTGGTAATGGCGTGAGGTGTCTCAGGAAGCGCATGATTGATTGCTTCAGACCAATAAACCGCTGGGGTTGTTAGCAATGAGGTGTTTAGGTAATGAATTGACGTACAGGCGCTGGCAGGGCAGGTGCAATCGGTATCGCAGCAATCCGCTGCGCTGGACATATTACTGTGGTCCATGTTGCTGGCCATCATGTCTGCGCTGTTAACCATAGTCATCATTGAGCGATGGTTATCTAATGACATATCACATGGCATAGCAGCATACGCCAAGGCTTGCCCAGTGAAGGCAATCAGCATTGTGAGCGTAACTAAGATGCTTGAAAGTGATTTGAACATAACAAAACCAATAGATGAACTATCGCAAATGCTACGACAATTTTATTGCCAAGTAAACATAGGGCTACCCAAGTATCAAAATACGCACGCTGATAACGGTATTCAATTTGTGATTTTCATGAAATAAAAATGCCACGTAGCGTGAATAAAATTCACTCACTTGTTTTACGACAAGCTATTTTTACACAGCCAAGCCGTGCTGGGCGCTGGCGACATGTTCAAGGTGTTTATTGTTGAAATTCGACCAATGATAATCGGGACAATTCCCATTTTTGCCACAAAAATGTCATAAAACCTTGCTAATTTGCTGGGCTATTATTTGGTCAATTGTTCGTTGGTTACAGGCGTGAATGAAGCAGCAGAGCTAGAAAAACGAGTATTAGAAAACATATTAAAACACGGCACTGTTAATACTTTATTTCAGCCCATTTATGATATTAGCAAACAAGACATACTAGGATTCGAAGCACTAAGTCGAGGTGTAGATTGCTTAGAAATGCCTGAGCAATTGTTTAGCGCCGCAGGGGTTCATAACAAGCTGTCTGAGTTAGAGTTACTTTGTCGAGAAAAGGCGATAGAGCGGTTTGTCTCGCTACAATTACCTGGCAAGCTGTTTTTGAATGTGAGCCCAAGCACGCTACTTGACCCAAGTCACCCGCGCGGAGAAACGCGCCATTTAGTACAAAAACACGGATTGGCTGCGAATAGGGTGGTGATTGAAGTAACGGAGCAAGACAAGGTAGATGATGGTTTTTTATTATTAAAAACCATCGAGCACTATCGACAGCTTGGTTTTAATATTGCGATTGATGATTTGGGCGCTGGCTATTCAGGCTTAAAGCAATGGTCAGAGCTTTGCCCTGAATATGTCAAAGTCGACAGGTACTTTATTGACTATTGTGACCAAAGTATTGTTAAAAGAGAGTTTTTAAAATCCATTATTGAGCTTGCAAAAGCTACAGGAACATCGGTGATCGCTGAAGGGATAGAGCGGGTTGAAGAATTATCATTGCTTGAAAAGCTAGGCATTGTGAACGCTCAAGGATATTTACTGGCCTACCCCCAGAGTGAACCTACGATTGAACTTGAGGCCAGTCAGTGGTCGGCCCTAAACTTGACGCCGAAAATGAATACGACAGAGCAATCAATGGCGATTGGCTGGCTAGCCATGACACAAAATGCCATTCACCAGTGCACACAATGTAAAGATGCCCACAAAAGCTTTGAGTCGGATAAAAAGCTGATGAGCTTAGCGGTCGTGAACGATAACAGAGAGCCGATAGGATTATTGCACCGTGATCAACTGACAGAAGTATTTGCCGCGCCATATGGACATGCATTATATGCGAAAAAATCAGTGATGGAGCTAATGGATAAGCAGCCGCTGATCGTCGATGAAAATGCCCTATTGGATCAAGTGAGTCAGCAAATAACTGAGCAGGAATTTGATATTCGTCGCCATATCATTATCACTCGAGATGGTTGCTACTTAGGACTTGCGCCGCTTAGAGATATTCTCAAGCACATCACGGAAGAAAAAATCCGTCATGCTCAGCACGCTAACCCACTCACTATGTTGCCAGGTAATGTAGCAATAAATGAAGCAATTGAAACGCGCCTGCGTAAGCAATCTGACTTTTCGTTGGCATATATCGATTTAAACCACTTTAAGCAATTTAATGACTTGTATGGTTACGCAAGTGGCGATAGCGTGATCAAATTGCTCGCTGATGTGACGGTAAAAGCGAGTGAACAAAGTCCGTGTTTTGTCGGACATATCGGCGGTGATGACTTTATGGTGGTGTTTGATGCCAACGATGCCGAGCAACTTTGCCATCAAATCATCAATGACTTTGAGCAACAGTCAAAGGCCTTTTTTACACCCGAACATGTTAAGTCAGGAGGCTACTGGGCCACCAATCGAGAAGGGCAAAAGCAATTCGTGCCCTTGCTGACGCTATCCATCGGTTTAGTCAGGCCTGATTTAGAAAGCTGTAAAAACAGTCATCAGGTAGCGGCGTTGGCGACGGATGCTAAAAAAGAAGCTAAGCGGTATCGAAACAGTTACTTGTTTGTATGTAATCGACGTCGTCCAAGTGTATCAGTCGTAAAAGTTGCAAAGGATCAGACCGAATGCTCAGCATAGCCTGAGTGGTTCGAATCTCGGTATAAAAGCTTGAGTAAAAGCTCAGCTCGGTGTAGCGTTAACAAAAACAAGTTTGGAACACAGATATGCGTAGACTCGTATTGCTGTGCCTATTGTGTAGTTGGGCTGGTTTATTAGTTGCGGCAGAAACCATTTATGTCGCCAAAGAGCAACGTACTTTGTACGATAGAGACTTGTACTTGTACGAATTATTAGAGATGTCGCTTAAAGCCGCTGGCTTTGCAGCGCAAATAGAGCATGTCAAAGTACACCCTCATCAGCAGCGCACTTTATTGGCTTTGAGCCAAGGTGAAGTTGATTTACATTGGAGTATGACTAGCCCTGAGCGAGAGCAATTGGCAACGGCAATACCGGTGCCTCTGTTTAAAGGCTTTATTGGCAAGCGTGCGTTACTGATCAACAAGATGCAACTGTCGCAATTTGAGGATATTGACTCACTACAACAATTAGCCAAACTTACCGCCGTACAAGGGCATGACTGGCCTGACACAAAGATCTTAGGTCACAACCATTTGCACGTTAGGCCCATGGCGAACTATCAGGCAATGTTTGCGATGGTGTCTCGGGGTCGCCTAGATTATTTTCCTCGTTCGTTTATTGAGGTTGGCGCTGAGTTGGCCACACAAACGGGTGACAACTTGGTGATCTTACCCACTCTTTATTTGCAATACCCCAGCGCATTTTATTTTTTCGTCAATAAAGATAAGCCACAGCTTGCCAATGCATTAACTCAAGGGCTGGCAAAACTACAAGCGACAGGAGAGTTTGACGCGCTGTTTGAACGCTACTTTGCCAAGATGCTTGCTCAGCTACCTTTTGATAAAGACACCAAAGTGCTGATGTTGCAAAACCCGTATTTTCGACCGCCAAAAAAACGCGACCAAGACGAGTCTAAGTGGGCTTTAAATCAAGGTAAGTCGCAATAGAACCGCTATACAACAGGCAACAAAAAAGGAGCATAAGCTCCTTTTTTGTTTAGGTGTACTGCGTGGGTATTAACGTAGCAATGATTCCGTTAATACTGGACGAATCTCTTTAACCATCAGCTGGCAAAGTTTTGGTGCGCCACAGATCACGTTGCCACTTTGGTTGTAGCTTGCGCCACCGGCAAAGTCCATTACCATGCCGCCCGCTTCTTTTACTAGCAACTCGCCGGCTGCTGTATCCCAAGGCTTAAGACCAATTTCAAAGAAACCGTCCATACGACCTGCCGCAACATACGCCATATCAAGCGCAGCTGACCCGGCACGACGGATATCCGCAGTGTGTATAAACAATGCTTTAAATGCTTCTGTGTAAGCATCAAGGTGGTGTTTTTGCTTAAATGGGAAACCAGTTGCAAGGACTGAACCTGCGATTTCTGTGCTTTTAGTTACACGGATACGCTTTGAGTTTAACTGGGCACCTTGACCACGAGATGCGGTGAACAACTCGCTGCGAATCGGATCATAAATCACAGCCTGCTCAACGCGGCCTTTCACTTTTAATGCAATAGAAACGGCAAAATGAGGAATGCCTTTGATGAAGTTAGTTGTCCCATCAAGAGGATCGATAACCCATTGGTAATCTGCATCTTTGCCTTCAGTGATACCTAATTCTTCACCCACGATTGAATGATCAGGATAGGCTTTTAGGATAGTATCGCGGATGACGGCTTCTGCGTCTTTGTCTACGTTTGTAACAAAGTCATTGCTGCCTTTTTGTTGAGCTTCGACTTTTGATAAATCTTCACATGCACGTAAGATCACTTTACCTGCATTACGCGCAGCGCGTACCGCAATGTTTAACATTGGATGCATAGCATTACCTTTGGGTTGTAAAAGAACATATTCATATAGAGCCGGCGTATTCTAGCGATTTTTGTCACAAAGTAAATAACCGATTGCAAATAAAGTTGCTGTTTTTTTGTACTGCGCTGTTCTGGAAAAGGAATTAGATTGATGTGCTTTTTACTATGGTGCCAGCTTGATGCTGTGATAAACTTCGCCATTATTTTTTGAAGACTGGTTTATCAATGGCATTAGAAGACATTCGTATTGTGTTAGTCAACACATCTCATTCAGGCAACATTGGCTCTGTCGCACGTGCAATGAAGACAATGGGGCTATCTAAACTCTATTTAGTTGACCCTGCTTGTGAGGTAGACAGCCATGCCAGTGCTTTGGCTGCGGGAGCAACGGATGTTTTAGGCAATGCGACGGTTGTCAGCGAGCTGTCAGAGGCTATTGAAGAGTGTGCATTAACCATTGGCACGAGTGCGCGTTCTCGCACATTATCATGGCCGATGGTGGAGCCGCGTGAGTGTGCGCAAAAGTTGGTAAGCGGATCTGAAACAGGCCCAGTAGCTTTGGTGTTTGGTCGTGAAAATAGCGGCTTAACCAATGAAGAACTGCAACTGTGCAACTACCATGTGTGTATTCCTGCGAATCCACAATACAGTTCATTAAACTTAGCAATGGCGGTACAAACACTGACTTATGAGACGCGTATGGCGTTTTTAGACCGTCAGGAAAAGCAGCCAGAGTCAGATGACGCGGTATACCCAAGTGCTCAACAAATGGCGCTGTTTTACGAGCACCTAGAGAGCACATTGAATGAAACTGGGTTTATCATTAAGCAGCATCCAGGCATGGTAATGACCAAGCTTAAACGCTTATTCAATCGTGCCAGACCAGAGGATCAAGAGTTGAATATCCTGCGTGGTATTTTAACCTCTATCAATAAGTCTACCCGCCAAAAACCTGAGTAAACAGCGCTCACCCATGAACGTGCAAGCAGCGAAATAAACCCGCTTTAGCACGTTCTGCCGAACAATAATAATACTTGACTAAATTACTCAGGTAATTACAATGGACCTAGTAGTTGACTAATTTACTCAAGTATTCGTCAACTTTAGTCGCAATACTGATGAGTAATACTTGACTATCTTAGTCAGGTAATTAAAATTTGCGGCTTGGTAAACTAGCTAGGGGGCTTCCATGAAACTGACATCGAAAGGCAGATATGCAGTAACAGCAATGTTAGACGTTGCTTTGCATGGTGAAGTTGGCCCAGTCCCATTGGCTGATATTTCCGAACGCCAGGAGATATCATTATCTTACCTTGAACAATTATTTGCCCGACTGCGTAAACATGGCCTCGTCAGTTCTGTTCGTGGTCCGGGAGGCGGCTATCTACTTGGTCGTGATGTGCAAAGTATTTCTGTAGGTGACGTGATAAGTGCGGTTGATGAATCTGTTGACGCAACACGTTGCCATGGAGAAGGGGGCGGCTGCCAAAGTGGGATGCGTTGTTTAACACATACCCTGTGGTCGGATTTAAGCGTGCGCATCGAAGAGTTTTTAAACAATATTTCCCTTGCCGAGTTAGTCGCAAATTCAGAGGTGCGTGCGGTTGCATCGCGTCAAGATAAAAGCGTCAACAGTGCGATGAAGCAATTAGACAATATTCAAGTGAGCTGTCAACTGTAGGTTGACGTCAAGCGGAGAAACAAATGAAATTACCGATTTATCTAGATTATGCAGCAACCACTCCGGTTGATCAGCGCGTTGCAGACGAAATGATGCAATGCCTGACAATGGATGGCAACTTTGGTAACCCAGCTTCACGCTCACACCGTTTCGGTTGGCAGGCTGAAGAGTTGGTTGATCAGGCGCGTAATGATATCGCTGATTTAATTAACGCGGACCCACGTGAAATTGTTTTTACTTCTGGTGCTACGGAATCAAACAACCTTGCTATCAAAGGCGCTGCACATTTCTATAAAAAGAAAGGCAAGCACATTATTACGGTTAAAACCGAGCACAAAGCGGTACTAGATACTTGTCGTGAACTTGAGCGTCAGGGCTTTGAAGTGACGTATATGGACGTTGAAGATAACGGCCTATTAGATTTGAAAAAGCTAGAAGCTACAATGCGTGATGACACTATTTTAGTGAGCGTTATGCATGTAAACAACGAGTTGGGTGTGGTCCAAGATATCGCCACTATCGGCGAAATGTGCCGTGAGCGCAAGATCATGTTCCACGTTGATGGCGCACAAAGCGCGGGTAAAGTAAAAATCGACCTGCAAGCGCTTAAAGTTGATTTCATGTCGTTCTCTGGTCACAAAGTTTATGGCCCTAAAGGCGTTGGTGCTTTGTATGTTCGTCGTAAACCTCGTGCGCGCTTAGAAGCACAAATGCACGGCGGTGGTCATGAGCGTGGTATGCGCTCTGGTACATTAGCAACGCATCAGTTAGTTGGCATGGGCGCTGCGTTTCGTATCGCCAAAGAAGATTTTGAAAAAGATCACGCGCACATCAGTGCACTTCGTAAACGCTTAATTGATGGCGTAATGACGATGGATGAAGTGTATTTCAACGGTGCGATTGATCAGTCAGTACCAGGTATTGTGAATATCAGCTTTAACTTTGTTGAAGGTGAGTCACTATTAATGGCGGTAAAAGACATCGCCGTATCTTCGGGGTCAGCTTGTACGTCAGCAAGTTTGGAACCGTCGTATGTGTTACGTGCTTTGGGGCGTAACGATGAACTGGCACACAGCTCGATTCGTTTTAGCATTGGTCGTTTCACAACAGAAGAAGATATCGACTACACCGTCAACTTGATTAAAGAGTCAATCGGTCGATTACGTGAAATGTCGCCGCTTTGGGAAATGCATCAAGAAGGCATTGACCTAGATAGCGTTGAATGGGCACATCATTAAGCAAGTTTTTGCTTGTAGCCAGGCGCTATGAGCACATAGTGAGGAAAGAGTTATGGCGTACAGTGAAAAAGTAATAGATCACGTGGAAAACCCACGTAACGTCGGGTCACTTGATAAAAGCGATCCAAGTGTTGCAACAGGTATGGTGGGTGCACCTGCTTGTGGTGACGTAATGAAGCTACAAATTAAAGTTTCAGATCAAGGTATTATCGAAGACGCTAAGTTTAAAACTTACGGCTGTGGTAGTGCGATTGCGTCATCATCTTTGGTAACAGAGTGGGTTAAGGGTAAAACCCTTGACGAAGCGGCTAGCATCAAAAACACCGATATTAGTGCTGAGCTAGAATTGCCACCGGTTAAAATCCACTGCTCAATTTTAGCAGAAGACGCAATTCAAGCAGCAATTGCAGATTATAAAAGTAAACAAGCGAAGTAAGAGTAGATAAATATGGCAGTGACATTGACAGACGCGGCGGCAAACCGAGTTCAGGCTTTTTTGAGCAATCGTGGCAAAGGCGTAGGCTTGCGTGTTGGCATTAAAACCACGGGCTGTTCAGGTCTTGCATATGTTCTTGAGTTTGTTGATGAACTTGATGAAGGCGATGAGGTTTTTGATGACAAAGATGTAAAAATCATTGTTGATGCCAAGAGTCTGGTTTACATCGACGGCACTGAGCTTGATTACACTAAAGAAGGTCTTAATGAAGGGTTTAAATTTAACAACCCAAATCAGAAAGACGAATGTGGCTGTGGCGAGAGCTTTACGGTTTAAGCGCCGCTTAGCCTGATCTCAAAGCCCTGCCTTGGTGGGGCTTTGTCGTATATTTGCAATGCGCATTGTGCGCACACTTAGGGTTTATAAAAGACATGCGCTATTTTGAGCTTTTTGATATTCCAGTCGATTATAATGTTGATCTTAAAAAGATAAATCAGCATTACCTTGAGTTACAGCGAGTTGTTCATCCAGACCGCTTTGCAGGAAAAAGTGAACGAGAGAAGCTGCTCGCCGTGCAAAAAACGGCGGAGATCAATGACGCATTGGCGGTGCTCAAGCACCCAGTCAAGCGCGCGGAGTACATGCTCAGCGAACGCGGTGTAGATATTCGCGCCGAGCAACAAACATTGCAAGACCCCATGTTTCTAATGCAGCAAATGGAGCTGCGTGAGGCATTGGAAGAGCTGCCTAACAGCAACGATGTTGAGGCCGCAATTGAGCAGTTTGAGCAGCAAATTAAAGTGCTTGATGTACAATTTAGTCAGCAGTTGGCAGCGCAGTTAAGCAGTGACAACCAACAAGACTTAGAGCAAGCCGCCGACAACATCCGTAAACTCAAATTTGTATATAAGCTACGTGACGAACTGGCGCGTATCGAAGACAGTTTATTTGATTAATTCTCCAGACCGCCCTTAACGAGCGGTCGCAAAAGTGAAAGAGCATTATGGCATTATTGCAAATCGCTGAGCCGGGGCAGAGCGCGGCACCACACGAACATAAATTGGCTGTAGGTATCGACTTGGGCACAACCAACTCATTGGTTGCTACCGTGCAAAGTGGTGAGGCCAAAACACTGGCCGATTTTGACGGTTCTGTGATGCTACCTTCGGTAGTGCGTTATCAGGCGCAGGGCACAGAAGTGGGTGTTCAAGCACAGCAAACTTCTGCTCAAGATCCAACTAACACCCTCATCTCAGTAAAACGCTTTTTGGGTAAAACCCAGCAAGAAATAGAACAAAGTTACGGTCAGTTGCCTTACGAGTTTGTACAAACAGACAATGGTTTGGCAATCAACACAGTGGCAGGCCCTATTAGCCCTGTTCAAGCTTCTGCTGAAATCTTAAAAAGCTTACGCGCTAGAGCGGAAGCTAGCTTTGCAGGGGATGAACTACAAGGTGCCGTGATCACAGTACCTGCCTATTTTGATGATGCACAGCGTCAAAGCACCAAAGATGCCGCAGAACTTGCTGGTTTGAAAGTATTACGTTTGCTAAACGAGCCTACAGCGGCTGCGGTTGCCTATGGCTTAGACTCGGGTCAGGAAGGCGTTATCGCCGTGTATGACCTAGGTGGCGGGACGTTTGATATTTCAATTTTACGGCTAAATCAGGGCGTGTTTGAGGTACTTGCTACGGGTGGCGACTCAAGCTTAGGTGGTGATGATTTTGACTCTGTACTAGTTAATGTATTCAAGTCTCAAACTGGCATTAATGATTTAAATGCCAACGAATTACGTTTGTTCATCAATAAAGCGAAAGCCTGTAAAGAAGCGCTGAGCAGCTACGAAACCGTCAATGTTAAGCTTGAGCTGCGTGAGCAAAGCCACACGGTTACTATTACCCGAGCTGAGTTTGCAGAATTGGTGATGCCGCTGGTGAAAAAAACCTTACGTGCATGTCGCAGGGCAGTGAAAGATGCTGATGTAAGTCATGAAGACATCTTACAAGTGGTGATGGTCGGTGGTTCGACCCGTATGCCTGTCGTTCGTGAGCAAGTTGAAGCATTTTTTGAAAAACAGCCTCTTACATCGATAGACCCTGACAGAGTGGTTGCTATTGGTGCCGCAATTCAAGCTGATATTCTAGTGGGTAACAAGCCTGATTCAGACATGTTGCTATTGGATGTGTTACCGCTGTCTCTAGGTTTAGAAACCATGGGCGGCTTGGTTGAGAAAATCATTCCAAGAAATACCACCATTCCGGTTGCCAGAGCGCAAGAATTTACCACCTTTAAAGATGGGCAAACGGCCATGTCTTTACACGTGCTACAAGGTGAGCGAGAGTTGGTAGATGATTGCCGCTCATTGGCTAAGTTCAGCCTCAAAGGTATTCCTCCGATGGCCGCCGGTGCTGCCCATATTCGGGTGACCTTTAAAGTGGATGCGGATGGATTGCTAAGTGTTTCTGCGATGGAAAAATCAACGGGCGTTCAAGCTGAGATTCAAGTGAAGCCATCATTTGGTTTATCGGATGACCAAGTGGCACAAATGCTCAAAGATTCAATGAGCAACGCAAAAGACGATATGCAGGCACGCATGCTCAAAGAGCAGCAAGTAGAAGCGCTACGAGTATTGGAAGCGTTGGAAGCATCACTTGCCACAGATAGCGAGTTGTTGAACGAGCAGGAGCTGGCACTACTGCGTGAACAAATGACCATGTTAGCGATTGCTCGTGAACAGGCTCAATCACCAGACGAAATTAAAAATGCCATCGAGAAAGTAGACGCTGCCAGCAGCGAATTTGCTTCACGTCGTATGGATGTATCAATTAAGAAAGCACTGCAAGGGCAGTCTGTAGACGAGGTGTAATATGCCACAAATCATCTTTTTACCCCATGAAGAGCTTTGCCCTGAAGGTGCTGCAATTGAAGCACCAAAAGGACAAACGGTATTAGACGCGGCACTGAAAAATGGTATCAGTATTCCTCACGCGTGTGAGAAATCATGTGCATGCACTACTTGTCATGTGATTGTGCGTGAAGGCTTCGACTCACTTGACGAAAGTGATGAACTTGAAGACGATATGCTAGACAAAGCGTGGGGCTTGGAAGCTGAATCTCGCCTCGGGTGCCAAGCTGTTATCGCTGATGAAGACTTAGTCGTTGAAATTCCAAAATATAACCTCAATATAGTAAACGAAGAGCATTAATTGCTTCGCGCTATTTAGAGTAGAAAGCCACAGTGAACACTGTGGCTTTTTTGTATGTCTAGGCGCTCTACAGCGACGATTTATCAAATGATATAGGCTGATATTTGGATAGCAAGGGGGGGACTTTTGTTGTGATGGGCTGGGTTAAATCTTGATATAAATTTATTGCCCTCAAACTGGATTGGCCTGAGATAGGTTAACTTTATACGCTCATTTTTATTTGAACTTCATTTTCTTCACGCCTTTATGCTGTAATCGCGTGGCCTTTTTTAATAAGTTTTGAAACTTAGCGCAATCAAATTGATTGTGCTCGGGACAATGGGCCACATGTTGTAAGGTATCACTGATAACGCTTAACAACTTAATGCTCCGCTCAATTTCCTCAGACTTTTCAATCAGTCGTGAGCGGTCAATCTCAGAGGCTGTACCCGACTCAAGTAATACACGTATTTCGTCCAGCGAAAAGCCTGCGAACTGCCCCAATGAAATTACCGATAGTTTTTCTAGAACATTGGCATTGAATATACGCGTTAGGCCTTTACGACCAAGCGGTTTGATCAGCCCTTTTTCTTCGTAATAACGAATGGTAGAAGACGGTAATCCTGAGCGTAATGATACCTGTTGGATATCTAATTCAGATTGTGTGCTCATAGCTGTTGACCTCAAGTCGACTTGAAGTCTTAGTATAGGTTTCATGGTTTGTGACTTCAATAAGTTCTCTATGAAACGGCTTGCTCAACTAAATGCTCCACATCCAGATATCAAATCACATCGTGCTATTCTGGTCGCTCTGGCTTTATCCGCATTGCTGCCTTCAATGGCCATTAGCAGTGTTAATCTCACATTAGTTCTATGTTGTGCATTATCCTTGCAATTTATAGTACAGCGACCAACGTAAAGAACCAGCGAGACAGCCTAACATTTGGTATTTCAATTGATTATATAGAGAGGTAAACCGTGATGAAAAATACACTAGATGACGTTATCAATGACATTCAAAAACATTGGCGAGGGCTTGACTCTTACACAGTCGAGCATACCCGCACACAGTTACAAAAATTGACTCACACTTCTGTACAGGAACCGTGGTTAGCACGTTTGTTCGCAGAGAAACCGCAAAGCCAAGAGCTACACCGCGATGCTAAGCATGGCTTTATTTTACTGGCACATTTTGAAAAAAAGGGCTTGTACAGAGCGCCGCACAACCATGGTGCTGGCTGGGTGTTTTACGCTTTGCATAGCGGTGAAATGAGGGTGACGACTTATAAACAAATAACTAGCCCAGATGGTGATACCACGCTAGTGAGTCGTGGAGCCAATGTTATACAACCCTCTAACGTGACTACCTACCTTCCAGGAGATATTCATGACACCGAGTGTCTCTCGGATTGGGTACTCATGTTTAGGTTAACGAGTTGCGACTTCCAAGCAGAAAAGCAATCCGGGCGTCTTATTCAGTTTAAAGATCATACTCGAAAAGGGTTGAGCTGAATAATTGAGGTGGGCCTCTAAATAACCTTTATCACTTTGAACTGCAGAGAATAACTGGTTTTGTAAGATATTTGGTAGTTGAAACTTCAAAGTACCATTTGAATATCGCTAACGAGTATTGATCAAAAGCAGCATACAGCATAAAAACTGAATAATCTACTAAGAAGCGGTAACCAAAAGGCTAGGGCTGTTCTCTTGTGTAATAGAGGTAATGTGTATGTAAAGTTTCTATTTTGGAAAATAAAAGTAAATTATTGACGGTTTGAATCTATTCGGTGATTATATAAACAAATAAAGTAAGGATAACTAGGAATTAT
>NZ_MKJU01000007.1 GCF_001854605.1 Pseudoalteromonas amylolytica
GCTCACTTCACCTTGCGCAAAGGAAACGTCCTCACTGCGTTCGTTATCGTTAACCCTTTGCACTTAATTCACCTTGCGCAAAAGCTACGGACTTCGTCCGTAATTTTGCACTGTAGCGTCGATGATAGTGTGGCAGCTGCCATGTGAAAGTAGAACATCGCCAGGTCCTATTTAAGTAAAAAGCCCATCCATTGTGATGGGCTTTTTGCGTTTTTGGGTCTGTAGGTCGTGATAAGCGTAGCGCCATCCGACGTTTAAGAGAGTCCCTCGGCATTCTATAACCCTCAGCGTTCCATAAAACCGCTCACTTCACCTTGCGCAAAAAGAGCGTTTCGCTTCGCTCATATCGCTAACCTTTTGCACTGTATTCACCTTGCGCAAAAGCTACGGACTTCGTCCGTAATTTTGCACCCCAGCTTGCGCAAAGGAAGCGTCCTCACTGCGTTCGTTATCGTTAACCCTTTGCACCTTAGGTCTATTATCGATACTATGGCCTTACGACAGATAGAATTGAGAGTTAACGTGTCGGTCTACCTCATATACTTGCTAGTGATTTTTGCGTTGTTTGGTACAGCTGCAAGCTACTTTATTCGCTTTTTATATTGTTACTGGATTAAAAGACGTATCGAGATGAGTTATATCTGGTATGCAGGAGGGTGTGCCCTACTCATTGTTGTGATCTCTGTAATAGGGCGAATTTTTATATAATGCCTACTGTATGTAGGGTTGGCAGGTTTTTTTAATACACAAAGGAATAACGGGCAATACCTGCTTACAACTACTCTGTGACTGTTTTCCAAGGTTAGCTTTGTGTTCTTGCTCGGTTATGAGCGCGGCGACTTCCGCTATTTTTTGTTCATTAGCTTCTTTGGTTGAGTAGATCATGTATTGGGTTGGACCTTCACAGGATAGTCGCTCTCCAACTTCTAGCACCTTACACTGATAACTGGCATCACAGCTTTTCTTTGCTGTCAGGTCTGCGAGTATGTCATAGTTAGTTTTCTTTGGTTCTACAGGCGTCGCCGACCACAGAGTGTGGCATCCAGTCATTAAAGTTCCACAGAAAACTATCGAAATAAGGCGCAATTGTTGTTTCATAGTCGCTCTTTAGTATGCTTCTTGAGACGTATTTGAGAGTGTAACACATTTATTTTCAACACATTGAGTGCTGGGACGAGTTAAGTGTTCACAAATACTCATCATATTATTTTTGAAGTTAAAGCTACTTTCATATGCCGTGATCTTCTTGGCAAGCTCTGTCACTTCGGTGGTAGAGCTAGACTTGCTTGAGTAGATGAGATAGCTACTTGGTCCGCCACACGCTCGGCTTCCAACAGCTTTAATGTGGCATTGAGATGTATTATCACAACTTAAATCTTGAGTAAGTGACTTAAGCTGCTCATGAAGTTCATCGATATCCTTTTTCTCCACATCGGTAACGTTTAACACTGTTTTTTCATCTAGTGAGACATCAAGTTTTCTTTCTTCGCTTTGCTTAGCTACTACAGTTGGGCTTTCTTGCTTTTTAGCATGTACGTTGGTGGAAGTATTATCACTGTCTTCCGATTGAGCGCAGCCAGCTAGAGTAAGTGATAGCAACATAGCGTGTGTTAGTTTCATCATAGTGATTCCTTGTTTTTTAGATTAGTTTGCCCGTTAAGCTAACATGTTACAAGTGTGAACCAATCGTTATTTAGATTACTAGTCGATTTGCTATGCACTTAGGATATGCCCCCTTGAGTTAATTTAGTTGGATCTAATATGACCTCTAGCTCTTGATGAGTTAGGTTTGTATGCTCTTTTGCTACGTCGATAATGGGCCGCTGTTGTTTATATGCCAGTTTTGCGATTTTTGCCGCTTTCTCATAGCCAATGATCGGGTTTAGAGCTGTAACCAGAATAGGGTTTTTAGCGAGTGCTTTGTCCAAATTAGACTCATTTACTGTAAAGCTGCTTATTGCCTTGTCGGCGAGTAAATGGCTTATGTTCGTTAAGATCTCAATACTCTGAATGATGTTGAATGCAATGACTGGTAGCATAACATTGAGTTCAAAATTACCAGATTGGCCTGCAACAGTAATAGTCGTATCGTTACCAATTACTTGCGCACAGGCCATTGCAGCAGCTTCTGGGATCACTGGGTTAACTTTACCCGGCATGATAGAGGATCCTGGTTGTAAAGCTTCTAGTTCAATTTCTGCTAAGCCGGCAAGTGGGCCTGAATTCATCCAACGCAAATCGTTGGCAATCTTCATTATTGCTACAGCAAGAGTTTTCAATGTGCCAGACAGGTTCACTACACTGTCTTGGCTACTTATTCCAAAAAAAAAGTTATCAGCGACGTCAAACTTAATACCGAGATTTGCACTTAAATTTTCGTTAAAGATTTTAGCGAAGTGAGGGTCTGCGTTGATACCCGTTCCTACTGCTGTACCACCTTGAGAGAGTTTACATATTTCACTAAGTTGAGACTGAATATGGTGTTGGGCATGGTCTACTTGAGCCTGCCAACCACTGAGCGTTTGCGCTAAGCTAACGGGCATCGCGTCCATCAAGTGGGTTCGACCAGTTTTAACGTAATGACCGACCTCTTGGCCTTTAGCCGCTATGGACTGCGATAAATGAGTTAAAGCTGGAAGCAGTTCGTATACGAGCAATGTCGCGCAGCTTACATGAATGGTTGTAGGTATTACATCATTGGAGCTTTGTCCCATATTTACATCATCGTTAGCATGTATAGACAAGCCACTTGCTTGACTTGCCAACGTGGCGATAACTTCATTGGCATTCATATTTGAACTTGTTCCCGAGCCAGTTTGAAAAACATCTACAGGAAACTGCTCTAAATGTTTCTCATCTATCACTTCTTGAGCAGCCGTTATGATGGCATCGGCCTTTTCTTCAGATAGGTGGTTCAGGTGTTTGTTGGCTTGTGCGGCAGCTTGTTTGATATAAGCTAGAGCACGAATAAAGGAAACGGGTAAGGTTAATCCACTGACCGGAAAATTATTAACGGCGCGCTGTGTTTGAGCCTGATACAGCGCACCTACTGGGACCTCAAGACTCCCCATACTGTCTTTAGTTGTACGTGTATTTGGCATTGTTGCTCCTTGCAATAGTGTAACAATGGTTCTAAGCGAATTTAACTTTCTTATGTAGTGTTTATATAGTTGATATATTGAATAATTTCTAATGAATTCTCTAATTGAGTGGCAATTAGTCGGTGGGTTAGAGCTGGTGCGCTATATAATGGGAATGACAAAGCTAACTATGTAGTGTACGTCATTACATAGTTAGCCGCTAAGCATGGTTAGCTTAGCAAAATGTCTTAGTTGTAGCCGAGTACAAAGAGCTGTGCAGTTTTTGGTGCATCTTCTTGCTCACTAGGAGTTAGCAAATCTTGCACTTCTTTTCGATAGTCATCACTTTGCACAAATAAATTGTCGTCATGGGCTTCTACAAGGCCACTTTCGCAGATTGGCATGTGCGTGATAGTTGAAATAAACATAGTTGGGTCCTCGTGTGGCTGTATGTCACTATCACTATAGCAGGTGTTATGCCAAAATAAGAAAGTCTTGAAATACAATTGATTAATCGTAATCTTAAAATAAAGCATGAATTTTTTATGGCTCATTGCTTCAACGGTGGGCAACTGTGCTCAATATAAGTGCAAGGAGTGACTGGATGAATAAACCCTTTTCCCAAGCCTGTGAAAACAACAAAACCCCGATATTGTCAGTTTTAAAGCCATATCTTGAGCAATATGACTATGTGCTCGAGGTTGGCTCGGGCACAGGTCAGCATGCCGTTTACTTTGCTGAATCAATGCCGCACTTGGTATGGCAGACTAGCGATCGGCTTTGTAATCATGAAGGTATTGAGGCTTGGTTGGTAGAGAGCTCTGCGAGCAACGTAAGAAAGCCGCTGAGTTTGGATCTCAATCAGCCTTGGCCCGTTCAACAGGTGCCCGTTATTTTCACGGCAAATACGTTACATATCGTAAGTAAAGCGCTCGTTGAAAAGCTGTTTGTAGGCGTTGCTCAACACTTAGCGAATGGGGGCTTGTTGTGTATATACGGACCTTTTAATTATGATGGGGCATTTACAAGTGCAAGTAACGCTGCTTTTGATAGCTTTTTAAAAACACAAGACTCACAAAGCGGTATCCGAGATATCGAGTGGGTTTGTGCAAAGGCGCAGCAGGCTGGGCTAAAGTTGCTGCAAGATCATAAAATGCCAGCTAACAACCGATTACTCTTGTTTAAAAGGTAACAACGTTATACAACGCTGCTTGTACTGTTGTATATGGTGGTTTTCACGTTGTATAAAATCCTCAATTGCATCTCGAAAGGTGGGGTGAACCAGATAGTGACGTGAATAAGTATTAACAGGTGAAAAACCTCGTATTAGTTTGTGCTCGCCTTGTGCTCCAGCATCGAACTTAGCGAGTGTATGTGAAATCGCAAATTCAATGCCTTGGTAGTAGCAAAGTTCAAAATGAAGTGTTTGAAACTCCTCCAAAGAGCCCCAGTAACGGCCATATAAAGTGTTTGCATCAATTAGATAGAGACTGGCGGCAACGAGCTTATGTTGCTCAAATGCTGCACAAAGTCGCACTGCTTGAGGTAAGTGTTGCAACAACAACTTAAAAAACGAAAGGTTGAGATAGCCTTGGTGCCCAGAACGTTTTATGTACGTGGCCTGGTAACAGCGATAAAAAGATGTCAGTACTTCATCATCTATCTGGCTGGCAGATAGCCATCGGATTGACAGGCCATGGTTTTTTGCTTGTTGCCGCTCTTTTCTGATGGACTTTCTACGTCGAGATGTAAGGCTGTTGAGGTAATGTGAAAAGTCTACATAGTCGTTGTTTAGCCAATGGAACTGGACATCTTGTCGCTGTAAAAATAGCTCGTGAGGCTCACTCTGATCTGTAAGAAAGTTGATATGTGCACCCGACCAGCCGTAGACGCGACATGACTCAATCAGAGTTTGGTGGATATATTGAATTAAATCAGTACTTAGTGACTGACACAATATTCGCTTTCCTGCTACGGGAGTGAATGGTACTGCGCACAACCATTTGGGATAATAGCTAAGGCCATAACGTTGATACGCGTCTGCCCAAGACCAATCGAATACATACTCTCCATAAGAATGGCTTTTAATATACCCCGGTATAACCGCCACTAGCGCTTCATCTAGGTAAACCAGTAGGTGTTGTGGTTGCCACCCAGTGGAAGGATGGACACACTGACTTTGCTCTAGTGCGTTGAGCCATGCATAACTACAAAATAGGTTGTCACCTGCCAGAAGCTGCCATTGATCAGCTGGCACGCATGAAATGCTGTCAATAAATTTATGGTTGTACATGGGTGCTAAAGTGATTATCCAAAAATGTCGTTAGATAAGCGACGAAGTCGTCGTATGTTGGGTTAAACGTCAAACGCTGTAACGGCACCTCATAACTGGTGTTTCGAGATGTGCGTTCGCCTAACAGTGGCGTAGGGTGCTTTTTACACTCCAAGTACTTGGGCAGTTCAGCTAAATATCCGCCGCAGCTGCGATAAGTCCCTTGCCAGCCGTAATAAGGGTGCTCTGGTGGCTGTAGTATACCGATATGAGACATATCTATTGTGGAATCACAAGTGAGATGATCACATCGAGGACTCAGTATGTTGTAACCCTTTGGTAGCTGTGCTTTGGCTGTATTTTTATTCCCATAATACAATAACGAGTGAGTAGTGGGCCTTTGGCTATCCAAAGCAAAGCGCTCCAGCATAGCGAGACTTGCTAGGCTATCAATTGTGGTATCAACTTCACTGAATGCGCTGAACAAGGGTAGGTTCGCTGGAAAGGTTTGCGTGGCGAGCGTGGCCATAGCGTCGTTTGCCAGCGCCGCTGCTTGCCAAGGGAATGATTCATACTTGGCAAAGTCGAAGTCGGCATCTTCATCAATCCAGTTTATAAAAGGTACTTTCGCTATCCATTTAGCAAGCCAGCCGTGTTTGTTGTGAGGCTCGCTTGCGGGGGATATTAATGCCATAGCAGTAATATTTTCGGTAGGATTCTTTGATACTGCAGTGATAGCGAGTGCAGCGCCAGTTGAGTAACCAAGTACAGCAAATTGCTGAAAATCTTGCGAGGTACGTGCAACCGCGTAATTAACCAAGGCTTGCCACTGACTCAACTCTATATGTTGAAGGTCACTTGGTGCTGTACCATGTCCTGGCAACAAAATAGCACGCACGTTGTAGCCTTGTTGATAAAGCTGCCCGGCTAAATAATGAAATGTAAACGGTGAGTCTGTTAGACCATGGATGAGTAAAATGGCACGGTCGTTATTGTTATGACGTAATTCAAACGGTGCGACTAGATCGGCAACCTTCACATCTGTAATCTCATATCCTAGCTGTTTTGCGACCGGTGTGAGTATGGGGCAATTTTGTTGTGCACGGGTATTACGACTGCTAATGATGGCCTTAGCCTGAGCTAGATATTCACTAAATGGTGCTGTGTGATCAATGTTCCATGTTATTGGTCCCTGATCTCTTGCAAATCGAAAGGTACCCTGTTGCTGGGCTTGCTCAACCTGTTGCCAGTTACTTGCAACTTCAAGGCATGACATTGAAGCCATATCACCAGAAGAAAGTGAAAAAACTAATTTGCTCCAGCAGCTAAGGATAATTGAAATAGTTATTAATCTCATAATGTTAACAGTAACTCGCTAGACATATCGCGAGCTTATCTCTCTCTAATGGTTTTGCGAGGTGCCGATTAAAGCCAATCGCGATCGCATGTGCTTTGTCTTCAGGCATTACATCAGCAGTGAGCGCTACAATTGGCAGTTCATCAACCCCTTTAAATTGACGTATCGCTGCTGTGGCTTGATAGCCATCCATAATTGGCATTTGGCAGTCCATGAGCACAACATCATAGTGTTCACTTTTCACCGCTTCAATGGCTTGTTGTCCATTACTGACCACAGTATGTTGTATATCAAACGATGACAGCATGGCTTTTATAACAAGTTGATTAACCGGATTATCTTCTGCAACAAGCACATGTAAGCAGTGAATTTGTGACGTATCTACCTGCTCAATTTGTTGGCTTTGAGCACTGGCATTTCGCAAGCTGATAGCTAGGGTAAAGGTACTGCCTTGAGCAACTTCGCTTTGTAGGCTGAGTGTCCCCCCCATGAGCTCAGAGAGTTCTTTCGCAATCGCCAGCCCTAACCCTGTGCCGCCATATCTGCGCGAAGTTGAATTATCAGCTTGGCTGAACGCACTAAAAATGGTTTTTTGCTTTTCTGATTCTATACCAATGCCGGTATCAGTTACCGAAAAAGCTAAATCAACCTGCTTTGTACCATATTGCGCTTCTACTTCGAAAATAACACTGCCACGTTGCGTAAATTTAATGGCATTGCTACATAGGTTGATCAGTATTTGCTCCAACCGCATTTCATCGCCTAGTACCCAAGTGGATCCTGGCAGGTTATGTACCACTTGCCAAACAATATTTTTGTTTTGTGCACTGGAGGCAAACATGGTGTCGATGCGAGATAGAAGCGCTTGTAAATCAAATGGGTGTTCGTCTATCTGTAGACGATTTGACTCAATTTTAGCGATGTCTAAAATATCATTAACTAGGTTAAGTAAGGTCTTCGATGCGGAGCCGATTTTCTTAATATAATCTCTTAACTCACGGTTGTTATGTGAGCTGCTGGCCAAAGACGCGAAGCCAATCACGGCATTGAGAGGAGTGCGAATTTCATGACTCATGTTGGCTAAGAAGCGGCTTTTTGCATGGTTGGCGCGGTCGGATTGCTGTTTGGCTTTAGCCAAAGAGCGCGTTCGCTGCTCCACTAACGCATTTAACGCATGATGTTGATAATTAAATAGCAGCAAGATGTACACGATTAGCGCTGTGATACTCAGCTGCAGGATAAGTAACATGAGCGTCAGTTGTTGATTGAGCCTTGAAGCGTATTCTTCTTTTATAGATAACTCCATGCGCCATTTCTGCCCTGCAACAAACAAAGTAACCACTTTTTTATTTTGTTCGTCAATAAGCTGTTCGGGGCCAAAGTTTTTGTAAAATACGCCATTGTTGCTGACATCATAAAAAGCGACATTGAAAAGCTGCGCTTGCGCTTGCTTTAAGGCTTCAGCCAGTAGGGTTTCAACCTGTACAACTGCAGTAGCATAGCCTTTTATTGATTGACCTGCTGCTTGCGGTGCTGTGGTAAACACGGGGGAAAACAATAAGTAGGATGGTGCTGGACGGCTATCTTGCACTAAATAAATAATATCACTCGCCTGGGGTTCGGTTGTGTTGCTGGCATTGATGATAGCTTGGCGTCTACTCTCTTTTGAAAATACGTTGAAACCTAGTGCACCTGAGTTGCCGTTTAGTGGCACGATATATTTAACAATCACAAGGGGGTCATTTGGTACTAAAGGCTCCCCCTTAATTACTACTTCATCACCGTATAAGTCGGCGAGTTCTTCGTTGAGTTGGCTTCTATATTCTTGGGAGATTTGTTCGTTCCATGAGAGTGCTCGCAAAAAGGTGTATTGACTTTTTAAATGGCGGGCAGTGTCCTCAAATTCATGTAGCGTGAAATTTTGTTTTGCTTGTAACTGATTAGCAAGCGACTGAATAGCTAGCATACTTTGGTTTATGTAGCGATAAACAATATTCTCAATGATTTGAACTTCACGCTTGGCATTCAGGTTGGCGCTTTTGACATTGCCTTGGTTATATAAAAAGGTGGTAAGGGCAACTGATAGGCACAATACAACGCATGCGCTAAATGTGCTGGCGACGTTATTGAGTTTCTCTGAGCTGGCAAACCAAGGTTGTAACAGGATTAGTAGTGCGGGCGTCGCAATGAGCACTCCCAAAGAGTCACCTAGCCACCATGCGAGCATGTTATTCCAATGGTTGGCAAAGCTGTATTCTGGGTGATAGAAGCTGAGCGCAAATACGCCAATGTTCGCAGAAATTAAGTTGATTGCGATGCCAGTTAAGCCAATAAAATAAGCTATATGTAAACGGCTTTTAAGATGTAGAGGGTGACCAAGCCACGCTCTGAGCAAGTAGCCTCCGATCAGCGCTTGTAAAATGGCGCCAAATGCGATGATGCCAACTTCCACAACGTTTGAAACAGAGGCGGCGGCAAAACTCCAACCGTGTGCGGTTGTCCAATTAAATGTGGCCGACGCTACACCAAGGCCTGGTATAAAACGCCACCCCCAAATGAACATACCGACGAGACCAACTCCGGCAGGCAACCAAATTGGGAGTACCTGATCCTGAAAAGCGAACGCAGTAAGCAGTTTTCCCAATGCCAAATAGCTGATGGATAATAGAATGTAACTGAGCTGGCTTTGCCACGCATGCTTGAAGTTCATAGTTATTAGGTAGTTTTTTGTTATTGCGAGTAATTATAGCTTGCTTAGACTAACTACATTGATAATGTTATGCATATTCTCAGGTACAGTATAATCAGCAAGTTATTTCATAAGGTGTTGTTGTAACTATATGAACTAATTTGAATTAGAAATGGCAATAAGTAAAGGGGAAGATGTATGAGAGTCGAGAAAACGAATATATAGAGCGCATAAAAAAACCGCTCTTAAAGCGGTTTTCAAAGCAATGGCGGAGAAGGAGGGATTCGAACCCTCGATAGGGCTACAAACCCTATACTCCCTTAGCAGGGGAGCGCCTTCAGCCACTCGGCCACCTCTCCGACGCAAAACTGTAAAATATGGCGGAGAGATAGGGATTTGAACCCTAGATACGCTATTAACGTATGCCGGTTTTCAAGACCGGTGCTTTCAACCACTCAGCCATCTCTCCATGGGCCAAGATAATACTTAGCGAATTTGCTGCTGTAAACCACTTTTAAACTGTTTGCTTAAAATTTACACTAAATTTGCTTAATTTATTATTCAATGGTTAAAAATGAAGTAAATTGAGGAGGTTGATAGCGGAAAGTTATAGGAAAAAGCCGAAGTGTCACAGGTTGGGGGTGTGACACTTAAGCTAAAATTTACTTATAGAGCGTTACATGGCTTAACGCGAGCAATTTACCAAGTCGATTAAAAAACGACATCCATTCGAAAGCAACTTTTGTTGGTACGGTATTAACGGTGTTCGCTTGCGTGTTGCTGCACGCTGCAGCTGAATTAAGCATGTTAGCTCCTGTGTATATAAGTTTGACTGAAAACAAGGCTATTTTGCGCTCAAAATGCGCAAAAATAAAACGATAAAAATTGTGCCTTTCGGATAGAAATAACTAATGCATTTTGTTTTTTTATGTTTGAATATCAGGGCTGTTTTGTCATCTCATTCACTAATTTAAATTGGGTTTAAATATTGTTTTTTATTTATTTTCAATTCTTTATTTTGTTTTGTGTGTTTTTTCTTGGGGTGTGTATTGCATACTTATTCAAGTTAATTAATTTTATTTTAAAGGTATCTCTATGTTGGTTGTAGTTAAACCAAGTGGTGCAAATAGCGTACAGTCACATGTCGCATGGCTAAAAAGGCGAATAATTCAAGAAAAAATAGCATGTGAGTGGTTTTATACGCTTGGAGAGTATCAACAAGATGTACTAAAGCTCCGTGAGCTTGCACAAGCGCACCGATTATTAGTCGTGATAGGTGGAGATGGCACAATTAATGTGGCTGTGAACGCCATTATCGGGTTGAATTGTCAGTTGGCTATTTTACCAGCAGGTACAGGCAATGACTTTGCTCGTCAATTTAATCGTTCACTTAGTCAGTGGCGTAATACCGTTTTTGGCGAAAATACCATTGAAGTTGATGTAGGGTGTGTTAACGGCCGCTATTTTTTAAATGTGATGGGGCTTGGTTATAATGCCCATGTGGTCAGAGGCATTGATAGCCACAAACAAAAACATAGGTTCAGTTATGTGTGGGCAGGTTTAAAAGCATTCTTTTCCTATCGCGCCATTCGCGTAAACTCGCCCATTTTTGATGCAGAGCAAACCATGATGATGTTGCTTTTCGCAAATGGTCAGTATTTTGCTGCCGGTATTCAATGTGCGCCAAGTGCAAAACCAAATAATGGCTTTTTGACTTGTATACAGTTTTCAGCAACAACAAGACTCGCAAGCTTGTGTACAATGTTTGCCATGCTGTTCGCAAAGCATGAAAAGCAGGCTAATGTGCACACTGTTACGATACAGCAATTTGAGATCACTACGCCAGATCTAGCAATTGAAGCAGATGGAGAGATGGTCGGGGTCACGCCTGCACAGGTGAGTATTCACCCAAAAGCGGTTGCATTGCGGCTATAAAAAATGCCACACAGTGGTGGCATTGCGACGAAGTTAGCTGCTTACTGGGGAAGGAGCTAACCATGCTCTAAGTTTGTCAAAGGGGGTAAGCACGATGGCATTCCCCAGTAGCACGAGTAAGAAGCCAATAAAAGTGTTTTCTTGCCACACAAAACCTTCAAAATATGTACTTAGCATTACTGCGACTAAAGGAAAAAGCACAATCACGTAGCTGGCGCGTTCAGGACCTATGCTTTTCAACAGTGAAAAATAGCTGGCGAAAGCGATCACTGTGCCAAAAATAGCCAGGTAGAATAGTGACGCCCAATACTGCCAGTTTGCTTGAATGACTAATGAGTGACCCGAAAATTGCGTGTATGTCAGCAATAAAACCGCGCTGTATAGCATGCCCCACGCATTACCCTGCAATACTCCGACTTGCTGATTTGAGTTGCGTACACTCACCATATTACCAAAAGATGCTATGAGCGTACCTAATAGTGCGAGTGCTAATCCACCGATAGCACTGTTGTTGATGTCGAAATGTCTCAAGTCCTGCCAAAACAAGGCGACTATGCCAAGCAAACCAAGTCCCGCTCCAAAGTAAATACGCTTGGCGATTGGCTTAGAGAAAAATACTCTAGTGTTCACTATGTTTATGATCAGCAATAAAGAAAAAGCGATGGATGCCATAGCTGAATTTAGACTGTTTTGAGCCCAATAAAGAAAGAGATAGTTGGCACCAAAGTTACATATCGCGAGTAAAATAAAGAAGCCATGGTCCTTGATTGAGTATCGCATGGGTAGTTTTTTCATTAAAACATAAAGCCACATACACCCAGCCGCCAACGAGAACCTCAAACAAAGAGACACAACTTCGTTGACTTCACCTAATTGAAATTCGATGGCCAGCCAAGTGGATCCCCAAATTAATACTGTGATCAAATACAGTAGCATATCCTTCATAACTATTACCTTGAAGTTTGTAAGTGTAAACTTACATTTGTGGAAGGGTTGGAATAATGCTCATTGTAGGGGTATATTGTGTATATACCATATACAGAAAATGACAAATACAACCTATACAGATTGAGGGCGTGATGAGTTTCGTCGTATCCAAACAGCAAAGTGCCTATTTATACCAACAGGTCGTTCATTTAATCTCGCAAATGGCAGAGCAAGGCGTGCTGCGACCCGGAGAAAAGTTACCCTCGTTGAGAGTAATGGCGCAAAAGTTGGCTGTCAGTATTCCTACCGTTAAGCAGGCTTATCAAGCGTTAGAAGCACAAGGGAAAGTAGTAGCGAAAGAGAAATCCGGCTACTTTTTACAGGCGGCTCAGGTATCTCATGCCATGCCCAAACGCTCTCGGTTGTCCACCCAACCTATTGTTGTGAATAAGCAGTGCTTGATAGAGCAGGTTTATCAAGCGATTCACCAGCCACATGTGGTACCACTTGGTATTGCTAACCCAGTAGCAGTGGCAAGTACAGATAAAGCTTTGGCAAAACTGATGCGCAGGGCAATGAACATGGCAGGGCAGGCCATGATTAACTATGGTGCAATTGATGGCCTACCTGAACTCAAGCGACAAATTGTTAAACGTTATTTAGATATGGGGCTTGTAGTGAGCCCAGAGGAAATTGTGATCACCAACGGGGCACAGGAAGCACTGGCAATAGCACTACAATGTGTGACCAATGCCGGTGATGTGGTGGCGATTGAATCTCCCAGTTACTTTGGGGTCGTGGAATTGATAGAAAGCCTGGGTTTGAAAGCTGTTGAAGTGCCGCTGTGTCCTGATGATGGGTTGTGGTTAGCGGATTTAGAGCGAGCCCTTAACAAGCGAAACATCAAAGCATGCATTTTCTCAACCAGTATCAATAACCCTCTAGGATCTTATATGCCAGATGAGCGGCGCGCGCAGCTTGTGAAGCTGCTTGAGCATCATCAAGTCACCTTGATAGAAGACGATGTGTATGGTGATTTACACTTTACGCAGCAGCGTGGTAAACCAGCCCGTTACTTTTCCACAACGGGGAATGTCATCACTTGTTCGTCGTTCTCGAAAACTGCTGCACCCAGTTACCGAATCGGCTGGCTTATAGCGCCACAGGTTATAGGCCCCGCAAAGAGGTTGAAGCGTGCATTTAGCTGTTCATCATCATTAATGAACCAGTGGGTCTTGGCTGATTATTTGGCCTGTGGTGAATACGATCGTCATTTAAAGCTCTTGCGTAAGCGTTTGCTGGTGGCAAAAGAGCGTATGATGATGGCGCTGCGTCAGCACCTTCCTGATTTTGTGCGCGTGAGTGAACCAAAAGGAGGGTGTGTTTTATGGTTAGATCTGGGTGCTCAATATGATGGTACCAAGTTATTTCATCTGGCTCTATCACATGGGATCAGTATTGCACCTGGAGCGCTATTCAGTGCCAGTGATAAGTACAGGAGTTGTATCCGTATTAGTTATGGTGTGCTATGGGATCAAAAAACAGAGCATGCCATTGCACAGCTTGGGCAACTAGTCACACAAGCAAAAAAATAGTCGACATAGGGCCGACTACTTAGGGAGAGAAATGTGTGGTTAGTGCTTTAAGGTAAATAGTTGATAACCTGATAAAGCAGGGACTTGTTCTTTTAACTGGTTTTCAGTCTGTGCTATCACCGCAAATTGGTCACACAATGCGTGGGCTTGTTGCTCAATGTTTCGAGCCTGTAGCTCAACTTTTTCCTCAATTTGCTGACCCATATTTTCCATGCGTTGTTCAAACTTCTCCATATCGCCGCCGGAGCTTACCATTTGTGAACCAACAGCCATCAGAATGCTGCCAATAGACTCCATCATGGCTCCTTCAATTGCAGACTCAATTCGCTCTTCAAACTGTTGTTCAAAGTTATTACCAAAATCATTGAAGGCTTGTTCACCCATGATAAACGCACCTTGTTGGTAAAAGGTATCACGTACTTCTACCCGTACCTCTTCTAGCAAAGTACTTAATGAGCCAAACTCTTGTAATTCGAATGCAGCAGCAACTTCATCTAAAGCAACACCAGCTACTTTAATACCATCTAAGGCGATATTGGCAACCTGAGGTAATTTGCCACGCAATTCGTCAGCATAATTCATCACCGTGCGCTGTTGATCATGATTGAGTGCTATTTGCTCACCGTTGATAAATATTGTGCCGCTCTCAGTGATGCGCAATTTACCTTGGTCATTGCTTTTGGTGATGAGTAACTCATCGGGCGTGATACGAACATCATTTTGAAAACTAACTTTGCAGTCGGCAGAGCTGAACTGCAGGTGTGAGCCGTCCACCTGCGAGTGTGCAAACGATGTGCTACTTACAGATAAAGCTGCTAACAAGACTAATTTTTTCATGTGGAAAATCCTTGCTTATGATAGATACGCCAATGGTTATTCAAATCTAATGCCAATAATTAAATGTCTTTAATATCAGGTGTTTGTTGTTTTTTGGCGTTTTTTTTGATGTTAGCAAATTTTGCTTTTTGACCATAATTTAGCTTGTTTGACTAAAACTACAACAATGATTAAATATTTTTATTAAGACGATAAAAAACTCTCACTTCCAAGATTTGAGATTTCCAGCTAAATACTCACTTAGGTGAAGGGATCACGATTGTGAGCGCACTTTCACCAAGTAACTATTATTAACACTTATTGGAGTGGGTTGTGGGTAAGACATTTTCTTATGATGCGCTTGATGATGATTTTGTAGATGACGAGTACGAAAACCTCGGCCGTAATCAGCATGATAAGCAAAAGCGAAAGGTAAAGAAAAAGCTCGATGACTATCTTGAACAAAAGCGCTTGCGCAAAAATTTAGGTGAAGATGATTTCGATTATCTTGATTAATTAAAAAGGAGGCGTTGGCCTCCTTTTTAATGCCACAAATAGGCTAGCCGTTTAGCGCACCTATAATTGATTGGACAAGCTTCTCTGGTTTGGTTGTCGGTGCAAAACGTTTTAATGGCTGGCCATCGCGAGCAATTAAAAATTTACTAAAGTTCCATTTGATACGTTTCCCCAAAAGCCCTGGCAGAACATCTTTAAGGTACTGATAAACAGGGTGAGTGGTGTCACCATTGACATCAACTTTTTCCATCATTAAAAAATCAACACCGTAGTTAACCAAACAGCCTTGCTGTATTTGTTTTGCATCACCAGGCTCTTGTCCACCGAATTGATTACATGGAAAGCCGATGATAACTAAACCTTGATCTTGGTATTTTTCATGTAGGGCTTGTAGTCCTTCATATTGATGCGTTAAGCCACACTGGCTTGCAGTATTGACTATCAATACCACTTTGCCTTGCAGTGCTTGAAAGTCAAATGGCTGACCTTGTAACGTATTGGCAGAAAGTTGATAAAATGGGTGCATCGCTTGATATCCTCTTGAATGATAGAAAAAACTAACACGTTTAAGCGAAACTATCGAGTAAGAACTCAATTAGCAAACGAACTCGATAAGGCATTAAATCCTTGCGTGGATATACCAACCATGTCGCGCCATCATTGACTTGAAATGGCTCTAGAATATAGCTGAGTTGGCCTCGCTCTACATACGGTTGAACAATATCTTTGGCCATATGGGCAACGCCTAGTCCAGCTAGACAAGCATTGATCAAGGCATATGAATTGTTGCTGCGCCAATTGCCAGAAACTTTGATCTCCTCCAGTTGTTCACAGATCATGAATCGCCAGCGACCGTGGGCACCGGTCAGACAATTATGATTCTGTAAATCATAAGGGTGGCGTATCATCCCCTTTTGAGCTTGATAGTTCTGGCTTACGACCCAAGTCATAGGTCGGGTGTATAGCTTACGTGCAATTAAATTGGAGTCTTGTAGCAGGCCAAAACGAATGGCCAGGTCAAACCCTTCCTCTACGAGATCAACATTACGGTTGTTAAAATCAATGTCGACATTCACTTCGGGATAGAGCTTTAAAAACTCGGCGATTTTTGGCGCCACCTGATTAGCGACAAAATCTCCTGCACCAGAAATACGAATCGGGCCTTTGGGGGTGTTTTGTACACCTTGTACTTGGTTAGTAGCGTCCACTAATTCTTGCTGAATGACTTTGAGTTTGGTGGCGTATTGGCGGCCTGCATCGGTGAGGTTTTGGCTTCTTGTGGTCCGCTGAATGAGCACCGTCCCCAAGCGTTGCTCTAACTGTTGTACTTGTCGGCTAATATATGATGCTGAGACATCTAACTTATCCGCTGCTTTGCTAAAACTGCCCTGTTCAACAACGGTGAGGAAAACTTCTAAACCTTGCCAACTCACGATAAATAGCTCCAAAATGGAAATAATCTCATTATATCTCTTTTATTGTTGCTCTGAGGCAAAAGTGTATTTTATTTGGAGTGCTTTTTGTGATGCTAACTTTTTAATACACTGCCAATCGACAATGACAGCAGATACGTACTCTGTGTTATCAGCAAAAAATTAACCAATGGAGCAGTGCATGCTAAATTTTAGTTTTGTTAATCCCACACATATTCACTTTGGTGAACAGCAAATATCAACTTTAGCGGTCAATATTCCGTTAGACGCAAAAGTACTGGTTGTATACGGCGGTGGTAGCATTAAAAGTAATGGCATTTATGAGCAGGTGGCAAGCGCACTAGAAAAACATGTTTGGGGAGAATTTGCAGGAGTTGAACCAAACCCGAGTTATCAAACCTGTATGAAAGCTGTGGAACTTGTTAAAGCACACAACTATGACTTCATTCTAGCTGTTGGTGGTGGCTCGGTGATTGACGGCTGCAAATTCATAGCAGCTGCGGCTTGTTTTGAGGGTGAACCTTGGGAGATTTTATCTAAAGGTGCACCAGTTGAATCTGCTTTACCAATTGGTGTGGTATTGACCTTGCCTGCAACAGGCTCAGAATCAAATAGCTTTAGCGTGGTGTCCAATCTGCAAAGCAATGATAAATTGCCGTTTGCTACCCCACTGGTACAGCCTAAATTTGCCATCTTAGACCCAAATGTTATGACCACATTGCCGACACGCCAATTAGCCAACGGTGTTGTTGATGCGTTTGTACATACTATGGAGCAGTATTTGACTTACCCCGTTGATGCGAAAGTACAAGACCGCTTTGCAGAAGGGTTATTGATGACGCTGATGGAGGAAGGTCCGAAGGTGTTTGCTAAAGATGCGCCTTACGCTGTTAAAGCTAACATAATGTGGTCCGCGACGATGGCATTGAATGGTCTGATCGGAGCGGGTGTACCGCAGGACTGGAGTACTCATATGATAGGTCATGAGCTGACAGCCGTTTATGGTCTGGATCATGCGCAAACTTTGGCAATCGTATTACCACGTATGATGATGGAACAAAAAGAGGCCAAGAGAGAAAAGCTGTTACAATACGCACAGCGGGTACTCAATTTGGATATGTCTGATGAAGATGCTGCAATTAAACAAGCCATTGAGAAAACAGAAGCATTCTTCCACAGCGTGCAAATGCCAACACGTTTACGAGATTATGGACTCGGGGAAGAAGTCGCGGATAAAATAGTGGCTCAACTGGAGCGCCATGGCATGGTTGCGTTGGGAGAGCATCAGGCTGTAACGCTAGAGAAAAGTCGCAGTATCTTATTGCAGTGTGTATAACGTACCCGTGTATCTAAAAAATATGGCGTTTGTGTAGATACACAGCGCCTCTCTCAGTTTTTGTCCTCCTGTCAATATCGTCTGCGTTTATGATTTGAATTTGATATAGTTTGCTATTATTAACAGGCAATTGCATGTCGGTTTGAGCTTGGAGAGAAAAATGACAAAAGTGTGGGATGGATTTATAAGAGGTTTCCATTGGTTGCTGGTATTAGGGATAGCTGTACTGTATGTAACCGGAGAAGAAGGTTATTTAGAGGCACATTTTATTACAGGGTACTTACTGCTTGCGTTAATGTTGGCACGTGTTGTTTGGGGAGTTATTGGTAGCGATACGGCAAAGCTTAGCGCGCTTTTTCACTCTCCAAAGTCGGCATTAAAAGCGATGCGCTCGGATGACGCAGGGGTTGGTCACAATCCTGCGGGCAGTTACATGGTACTACTGTTTTTCATTTTGATATTCATTCAATTGATAAGCGGCTTAATGAGCACCGATGACATTCTTGTGGAGGGGCCGCTGGTGGCGTACGTACCTTCATCATGGAGTGAAATTGCCAGCGACCTTCATCATGATAACTTTGACATATTACTGATGGCTATTGCACTGCATATTTTGGCAATTATCATTTATCGAATTAAAGGTAAAAACCTAGTGAAAACGTTGCTGACAGGTAAAGAGCAAGGTGTAGCCGCAGTGCCAAGAATGCGTTCTGGTAAGCTGGGTTATATTATCTTTATGTTGTTCTCAATCGCTATTTTAGGGATCTGGGGAGGGCAACCTTTACAGGTGTTATTAGGTTAGCGGGCAATAAGACCTAAACTGCGATGAGTTTAGGTCTTATCATACCAATTAGTCTTTGAAAGGCTTATGGCAATCCTTACAGCCTTTAGCCCAGTTTTTAAAGGCTGCGCCAATTATTTTCTTATCACCCGATTTGGCTGCCACTGCAAGTTCTTGGGCGTATTTCGCAAAGGCCTGAGCTTTTTTGTCAAACGTTTCACGGTCTGACCAAATTGCAGGTAATGCATCGGTGTTACCTTTGTCTGACCCTTCGATAAAGGCTTCCCACGGCATGCTTGAAAGCTGCGCTGCATTTTCGGCGCGTTCAGCGAAGCGTTTAGCATCAAAAGGCACTTTGCCTTTTAACATATCGCCCATATCACCAATTTGATAACGGATCAGTTGAAACGCTGCTTTACGATATTCAATTGCGTCTTCACTTGCTTCAAATAGATTATTCGCCTGACTTGTTGCCGTAAACCCTGCCAACGTAACGGCTAATAATAGTAACTTTTTCACTTATTTACTCCATTAATAATATATTGCTGCCCAGTGTTACGGAAAATTACCAGCAAGGCAAGTGCAACGCGGCGTACTAGTAATTATGAGAAAAATCATCGAAATACATTTTATCGATACATGTAAATTATGACAGGGTGATGTTTTATTTACTTTCTTTTACAAAATGAAACCCATAAAAAACAATGTGTTATGTTGTGTTATTTTGTTTTTGTGAATGGGGTACTATATTTGTGTCTTTCGTGTGTTGCTTGTGCTTGCATATTTACATTATATTAAATGTCCATTCGCTTTAAAAAAAATAGCAACACATAATTAAACAACAAGTCCTAGGGGAAAACATGTCTAATATGATTAAAAAGACTGCGATTGCAGCCGCAGTCGGTAGCGTATTACTATCCGCAGCTGCTTCTGCACAAACAGCTACGCAATTTCAAAAGCAATTAACCTTTACGCCTGTAGAAGCAAGCGCTAGCGATAAACTAAAACAAGAACCTGCTGGATACATGGTTGTTTTAAAAACAACGACAGCTGCAGATTTATTTGCACAAGGTACTTATCGCCATGGTGATGCACGTGCATCAATGGCAAAAATTGAACAATTGCAAAGCGAAGTGGCAGTTGAATTAAGCAAATTTGATGTAGATGCAAAAGTAGTTGGTAAAACTAAAGTTTTGGCACCAACGTTAATTATTGAAGCATCTGAAGAAGCGATCGAGAAGCTGAAAAATGACCCTCGAGTAGCAAAAGTACTACCAATGTTTGACGCTCAACTTCATATCGAGGAGTCGTCAGATTATATTGAGGCAACGCCGATAAGGACTGGCGGTGTCGCAACGGGTATGGGCCAAAAGGTTGCCGTGTTAGACACGGGTATTGACTATACGCACGCTATATTTGGTGGTGCAGGTACTCTTGAAGCGTACCAAGCAGCTCAAGAAGACCCTACAAGTGTTTCTTGGCCACAAGGTCAAGTTTCTGGTGGTTATGACTATATGCGTAATGATGCTGATCCAATTGAAAATGACCCTTCAATTGGCCCTGCAACAGGTGCTCCAACTAGTCATGGTACGTCAGTATCTCACTCAGTAACAGGTATTGCGCCTGATGTAGAGTTATACGTTTACTCTGTATGTGGTGGCGGATGTCCGTTTGCGGCACAAGCGGCTGCTCTAGAAGCGGCGATGGACCCTAACGGTGACGGTGATATCAGTGACCGTGTTGACGTGATCAATATGTCACTGGGCGGAGTTTTCGGCTCAACTAATACTGGGACTGGTACTCAGTACTTGATCCAGAAAGCGTCAGATTTGGGCATCAACATGGTTATCTCAGCTGGTAACGATAACGATATTCCATTTATTATTGGTGGGCCAAGTACAACACCAAATGCACTTTCTGTTGGCGCTATGAAGCACCCAACAATTGAAGAAGGTGTTGTATCAGCAACCATCGCAGGTGTTGAGGCTGAGGCTGTCAATGCGAGCTGGGGAGCTGGTGGCGCTTATGAAATGAACAATGAAATCGCACCACTTGTTTACCCTGAAGAGAATCAAGATGCATGTGTTGATTTTGGTGATGATGTTGATTTCACAGGCAAAGCAGTCCTAATTGACCGTGGTAGTTGTTATTTCACTGAAAAAGTAATTAAAGCTCAAGAAAAGGGCGCTGCGTTTGTGCTTATCGCGAACAACGTAGCTGATGGCCCAACGTCTATGGGTGGTTCAACAGATCAAGTAACTATCCATGCTGTGGGTATCACTCTAGAAGCTGGTAATGCGTTGAAGGCGCAACTAGCTAGTGGTGAAGCAACGTACAGCATAAAAAATGAAATGTTTAATTTAGCGGGTGCTGTGGCTAGTTTCACATCTCGTGGTCCATCTATGGGTGGGTTATTGAAGCCTGAAATTACGGCACCAGGTAAAAACATTATGGTTGCTGCAACAGGCACTCAAGATAAGCTAGCACCTGCTACGGGTACTTCTTTCTCTGGTCCTATGACAGCGGGGGCTGTGGCTCTTGTAAGAGAGGCGCTACCAGAGCGCAATGCTTATGAGATCAAAGCAACGTTAATGAACACGGCTAATTTAAATGTTACTACTGAAGCTGTGACTGTAAACCCTGACGCTGAACTTGCGCCAATTAGTTTAGTCGGTGCAGGTTTAGTTGATGTTGAAAAAGCAGTAAACTTGCCTGTAGCCGCTTGGGTATACGAAGAAAAATTTGATACAAACCAAGCAGCACTATCATTTGGCTTAGTTAAAGTTAACGGTGTAGAAGAGTACTCTAAGACTGTAACATTGAAGAACTTCTCATCTGAAGAGAAGACGTATAACTTAAGAACTGAAGCGCGCTATGCAAACGATGAGCAGACTGGTGCGATTAGCTGGACTATCCCAGAGTCGGTAACGGTGCCTGCAGGTCAAACAATTGAGTTTGATGTTAAACTAAGCATTGATGCAAGCAAGTTACCAGAGTGGAACCTTGAAAACCCATTAGATCCAGCAGGCTTAGCTGCACGTAGCCCTGCCTTAACGCTTTCTGAGTTTGATGGTGCGTTGGTATTTGATGACCCTTCAACTGACGGGGATCACGACCTTCACTTGGTTTATCATGCATTACCAAAAGCTAGCGCAGGCATCGAAGTGGGCTATGAGTTGGTTGATGGTCAAATTCGTGTGGTGCTTGAGAACACTAGCAGCAAAGAGTTTACTCCATCAATTGAGCAGCTAGTTGCAAATAGAGAAGCCGCATCTGAAGAACATGAAGGCCTAAATTTAGTTGGTGCATCGTTCAATGTCTATGGTGGTATATCACGCTGTAAGTCTGACATGTTGTTTACATCATCAGTAGTACTTCGTGAAGACATTGCACACCTAATTCAAGGTGGCTATGAGATGCGCCTTGATATCAACGAAGATGGTGAAGCTGACTACGCAGTTGGACAATACCATGACTTAGAAGCGATAATGGGCCGCGGGCTGACAATCATTGCTCCTATGGTTGCAGGTCAACCAGCTTGGAGTATGGGTTCATATGATATCCTGTTCCATGAAGCTGGTTCAAACACGGTTACATTCGCAGGTTGTGCAGATGCAATTGGTTTAAGCGCAGACGATCTGGGTAAAAACATTGCCTTTGATATTAGAACTGGTTCAGCTGCTTATAATGGAGTTTATTCTGAGACTGATCAATTAACAGGTTCTGTGGCTTTTGGTGCATCATCAGCACAACTTGTTAATGAACAAGGCGAAGCGATTGAAACTCTTGCTCCTGGCGCGAAAGCGTATGTAAGCGCTAATGCTCCATTTGCACTTGCAAGTGCAGATTTATCTGGTGTTGTATTACCTGTTACAAGTGATGTATTGAACAACCCAATGCCATTTGATGCGCCAGTACTAAACGGCGTTGAAGTGAGCGTTGCTGAAAACACTGCAACAGGTACTGTAATCGCGACTCTAGCAGTTGAAGACGTAGAAAACACATTAGATGTTTCAGAATTCTACTTGAAGTCGTCAACGCATGCGGGCTTGTCAGTCAATGCTGCAGGTGAAATTGTTGTTGCTAATGGAGAGCTTTTAGATTTTGAAGCGGGTAACAATGAAGCAAAACTTATGGTTAATGCAATTGATGTAGTAGGTAACATCTCTGAGCCTGCAGAAATCATCGTTAACATCACCAATGTAGTTGATACTGAAGCTGAACAGCCAGTAGAGGAAGTTGTTGAGCCTAAGAAGAGCTCTTCATCAGGTTCTCTAGCTTGGTTAACGCTATTAGCTGCTCCGTTTGCTGCGCTACGTCGTCGTAAACAAAAGTAAGCTTTGAGCTTTAAACTAAAAACGCCAGTCATTTGACTGGCGTTTTTGTTTTAACGAATTAACAAGTTATTTGTTCCATACTAGTTTATCTACGATGGTAGGTTCTTCACCAATTAATGTTTTTACCACCTTATTATTCTCATCTAATAGGATCAGCCTCGGGATACCGGCATTGGCATATTGGCTATATATTTCCCGCTCAGGATCGGCAACTAAAGGAAATGGAAGCTGATACTCATCGTTAAACTTATCCAAAGTCTCCCCATCTTCATTGCGACCAATTGCAATAATCTGTAATGTTGGGTCTGTAACCAGTGCTGATGCCTTAATTTCTTTTAGCGCGCGTTGTGAATCACTACACCAAGTGGCAAATAGGATCACTAACTTGCGATCAGCTTTGAGCTCTATGGTTTCGCCTTGGGTGCTGGTAAAATGGTCATGTTTAAATTGCTCGCCTTGTGCGATATATGTTTCATAGCCCTTAGAGTGGGATGAGTCGGTTTGTGACGAGACGCAACCTGATATGCCAGCGAGTATGGCTGTGGCAATCAATAGCTTATGAACCTTGTTTATCATTGGTGTCTTCCTTTTTGAATTGTAAGTCTTTAGTTGATGTTATTAGCATAACTATATTTCGTTGAAGGTAGTAGGAATTATGTGGGTTTACAGTGGTTTATTTATTTCAGCCGTTAGCTCGGCCACGCTGTTGCCCGGTTCGTCTGAAGTGTTGCTATCCGGCTTAGCCATCACTGAAAATGCGCAATTAGTAACACTATGGGCGATTGCTACCTTGGGTAATGTACTGGGGAGTTGTATTAACTATTGGCTAGGCATTAATCTACTTCGTTTTGAAAATGCTAAGTGGTTTCCGGTGTCATCACAGCAGCTCCATCAGGCAAGGTTGCAATTTAGCCGTTATGGTATTTACAGTCTATTGTTTGCTTGGGTGCCCGTGATTGGCGACCCACTTACTTTGTTCGCAGGGGTGTTTAGGGTGCCAAAAAGGTTATTTATACCTTTGGTTATGGCTGGAAAGGGCCTCAGGTATGCAGCAGTGATAATATTAGCGGTTGGAGTGGAGCAGCTGTTTTAGCTGCTCACTTGTGCCAATCAAGCGTCAAAGAAACAGAGTCTGCAAAGCGTAGAGCGTGAGGTTTATCCACCCTGACTTTGGCATAACTGACACTGTGATGACGATGGCATTCACTGAGCACGTCCGCGACCAGCTTTTCTAATAATAAAAAATGACCATCTTCGACTAGCTTAATTACCGCTTTGGTTACGGTCTTGTAGTTGAGCGCGTGGTCAACTTCATCGTGGTTAATACACTCCGTGTCGGCGGGGTAGTGAATTTCAATATTTAACACCACATCTTGCTTTTTCTCTCGCTCTTCAGGGTTAAAGCCGATGAACGTACGCAGTCGCAGGTTAGTAATGTTAATAATGGCATTTTGCATAGCCTATCCTTAGTTTTTTACTAATTGCATGAACTCGTTGCGTGTCTTCGGATCCTCTCTGAAGTTGCCTAGCATCACCGATGTACGCATTTGCGAGTTTTGTTTTTCAACACCACGCATCATCATACACATATGTTTGGCCTCGACAATTACGCCAACACCTTTTGCTTGAGTAACTTGCTCAACAGCCTTTGCAATTTGGTGTGTTAGCTGTTCTTGAATTTGAAAGCGACGAGAGAACATATCAACGATACGTGCGAATTTAGATAAACCCAGTACTTTACCATCTGGAATATAGGCAATATGACAACGGCCAACAAAAGGCAACAGATGATGTTCACACATAGAATACAGTTCGATGTCCTGTATCAATACCATATCGTCAGCATCTGAGGTGAACACCGCATTATTAGTGATATCTTCTAGTGTTTCACGATACCCTTTCGTTAAGTATTCCATGGCTTTAGCTGCGCGCTTTGGTGTTTCCAGCAATCCTTCACGATTGCTATCTTCGCCCACAGCTTCAATGATTTGCTTGTAACTGTCTTTTAGATTGTCGTGCATAATATTCTCTTCTATTTTAGGTGACGTCCACCATCTACAGGTAAACTCCGACCTGTGATGTAGTCACTATTGAGTAGCAGCTCAACACTACGAATGATTTCTTTACAGCCTGGCTCTATGCCCATAAGGGACTTTTTGAGTGTTTTGGCTTTATATTCAGGTGTATCGTGCTGGTTAAAAATAATCAAACTCGGTGCGATAGCGTTCACTTTTATGTTAGGCGCATATTTGCTCGCAAAAGACTTGGTTAAGTTATCTAAGGCGGCTTTGCTGGCTGCATAAGCGATGTGCTTGGGGCTGCCTGTTTCCACGACATAATCCGTCAGGTGTATGATGTCTGCTACTGATTCAGATGCGAGCAGGAGGTCGGCAAGAGTCAAATTGAGCTGATAGGGTACTTTAGCGTGTATGCGCATCATGTTGTCGAACAACTGATTAAAATCAGGGTTGTTTGCTTCACAATCCCAACTTGATGCATTGTGTATAATGGCTCTTAAGCTATCGTAGTGCGCTCTTATCGTCATTTCGAGCCGAGTAAGCGCCTCGGCACCATCAAAGTCCACTTGTATACAATGCACGCCTTGTTCTTCCAGCGCATCAATCGCTGCGTACCGAGTTCGGTATGTCATCACGACAGGTTGGTTATTGGCAACAAAATGTTCAACTAGCGCAAGGCCAATCCTCTGTCCTGCACCAGTAATTAATATGGGAGCTGTCATTAAGACTGTTTATCCTCTGAAATATATCAATAAGTTAACTATAACGTAATTTTTACGTCATGTTTTGGTTTGTCGATCACTGGCATTCAACGTTTATAAACTGCGAGTTTTTGAAGAGGTCATCACGTGAATGGTATTGGGGAAATGGCACAGTACACATGGTGTACTGTGCTAACGAACTTTAATCGTAAACAGTTGGAATAGGCTGACGCTTATGCTGGGTACGTTGATAAATGGCAATCAACTTTTCCGCTACAGCATCATCCACATCTTTGCCTTCTAAGAAGTCATCTATCTGATCATAACTTAAACCTAGGGCTTCTTCGTCGGTTAGGCCCGGTCTATCGCATTCTAAGTCAGCGGTAGGCGCCTTTGTGACGAGTTCTACAGGGGCTTTTAAATAGGCTGCCAAGGCGCGCACTTGACGTTTAGACAAGCCGAAAAGCGGTGCTAAATCACATGCGCCATCGCCAAACTTGGTGTAAAAGCCTGTAATATTTTCCGCACTATGATCTGTCCCTACCACCAACCCCTGAGTTAAGCCGGCGATTTCATATTGCGCGACCATGCGCTGACGTGCTTTTACGTTGCCTTTGATAAAGTCGAGCGAAGTTTGTGAGGGAATATCTAGCTCTGCCGTTTGCATCGCTTGCATCGCTTGTTCATGCATAGCGTCTACTGCTGGTTTTATATTTACCGTCACACGCTGTGATGGTTGAATAAAATCTAATGCAAGTTGAGCTTCATCTTCATCCGCTTGAATACCATATGGCAAGCGCATAGCGATAAATTGGTAGCTGTCAGTACTGTGTTCAGCATTTAGCTCGTCCACGGCTAGTTGGCACAATCTGCCACACGTAGATGAATCAACACCTCCACTGATCCCCAACACTAATGTCTGGCAGTGCGCTGACACCAAACGCTGTTTGATAAAGTTGACTCGACGCGTAATTTCAAAAGCCACATCTATGTGTGGTTGTACTTGCATTTCTGCCATGATCGCTTGGCGCATTCTATGCTCCTCTTTGCCAATGCTATTTGGGGATATTATGTTTTTATTAGTGCCGAATTTAAAGCCCTAAGTGCTGTTTGATTTCAGCTAACTCTCGCTTAAGTTGTTCAATCTCGCTCAGTAGGGAGTCTAACTCTGCATTTTCTAGCCGTTGAACTTCGCTTGTCGCCGTGTTTGCCGCGTATTGCTCTGTGTCTTGGAACAAGTGAATGAAACGACTTTCACGTTTGCCAGGCTCTCGCGCAAGCTTTTTCACATACCCTTGCGATTGCAACTCTTCGAGTGCTTGTTCGACTTCACTGACTTGTTTAAATGTTGCTAGTCGAGCGCTACGAGTTCTAAGTTCACCGGGAGTTTGTGGGCCTCTGAGCAGCAATAGACAAATAATGGCGCTTTGTTGTTCACTAAATTGCAGGCGACTAAATTCGGTGTTGCAGAATCTATGGCTGTATTTATTTACTCGCCCAGACAACCCTTCATCGATCAGTACAATATGCTTTGTTTGTAACTGTTCTAATGCATCCAATACATCTGACTCATTTAGGCTCAGTACGGGGTCTCTATTGGACTTTTGATTACAGGCGTTGGTTAATGCGTTAAGAGAAAGTGGGTAATGCTCTGGTGTGGTGCTTTGCTTTTCTAGCAGGCAGCCGACAATACGTTGCTCTATTTCGCTCAATTCCATGTTTTGACTCCAACATTTTTCTTCTACTGTACGCTATTGGCGAGGTTTTGTTTAGTGTTTGGGCTCCATTGCTGTAGCTTTTGTTCAAGTTCAGCAACCTTTATAGGCTTAGCAATGTAGTCATCCATACCAGCAGCAAGGCACTTTTCACGATCTCCCTGCATTGCATTGGCTGTAAGAGCAATGATAGGCGTGTTTTTATGCTGTTTACCGATACTGCCGTTACGTATTTGGTTCGTTGCTTGGTAGCCATTGAGCTCAGGCATTAAACAATCCATCAAAATAATATCGTATGGTTCAGTTAATTGTTTTAGATGAGCGAGTGCTTGTTGACCATCTTCTTTACTGTCTGCATGGATGCCAAATCTTGCTAGCAGCTTTAATGCTACGGCTTGGTTGACCTTGTTGTCTTCAACAAGCAATACGTTGAGGTGGCTCAAATCTTGTTGAGTGGGCATGGGATGGGGCTGTTCAGTCACTTTCAACTGACACAGTTTTAGCATATCTGCGGGCGTTAGGGGCTTTAGTAGCATTAAGTCTGGTTTGAGCAGGCAAAGCGCTTCACCTTTATCTAAGCATTCGCTTAATATGGCAAATCCAGTACACGTGGATTTGACCACCTGTTTGAACTGCTCGACTTGATTTTGATCGGCACAACTGAGCAACTCAGAGGCAACGACTATGGCGGGGCGACTCAAATGCTCTTGATTAATTACCTGAGTTGCTTGTGCTAAGGAAGTTGCATGATATAAGCGGATACCCCATGCTGAAAATAGGCTATGGTTACCTGCAAGCGATGGTAACTGCTCATCAATTACAACTAGGCCGTCACAGGTCGTGTATATGGGGAGTAGGGCTTTTGGTTCATAGAGTTCAATGTAAAAGCTAAAGGTACTGCCAACACCAACTTTGCTATATGCATTGAGCGACCCGCCAAGCAGCGAGCATAGTTGCTTGGCTATGGTTAAACCTAACCCTGTACCACCATACTTTCGAGTAGTTGAGGGGTCGGCTTGGGTGAAAGAGTCAAAGATCTTTGTGAGTTGAGACTTACTAATGCCTACCCCTGTGTCTTCGATGTTGCACCAAAGCCGTGTATGTTGAGCTTGCTGCTCTGTGTAGCACGTTAAGGTGACCTTACCATCTTCTGTAAACTTAATGGCGTTACTCAATAAATTATTAAGTATTTGTTTTAGCCTGTGGGGATCTGTTTTGGCATATTGCACTTGCATGCCATGGGTGTCTAAAATCAATTCAGTATGTTGCTCGTGCGCGCGCGGTGCAAAATTGCTGATGCTTTCGCTCACCACTTGGACCAAATCGCACTCAGTTTTTTCTACGTCTAACTTACCCGCTTCAATTTTAGAAAAATCCAATATGTCATTGATAATAGTTAATAAAGATTCGGCGGAGCTTTTGGCCAGCTGCAGATGATGCTGTTGAGATGGAGAGAGATTTGAGTGCATGACAACTTCTAGCATTCCTAGTACGCCATTCATAGGGGTGCGGATCTCATGGCTCATGCTAGCGAGAAACTCCGCTTTCATTTTGGCGGATTGCTGCGCCAGTTCCTTTTCCATAACAGCTTGCTGTCTAGCTTGTTGCTGCTCTCGACTAGCAAATAGGCTACCCAATGTAGCGGCTACTGCTTTAATGAGCTTTTCGTCAGTTGCATCCCATTGTAAATGCGGGTGTTGGTACTCGGCACACAGTAAACCAATGGCGTGGCTTTTATACGAAATACTACACCCAAATATGGCGTTCACTTCGTATGGGCTCAAGTAATTGTCTTTTAGCTCCTTTGTACAACTGTGGGTATGCGCAAAATTGGCTTGAATCATCTCTTGTTTATATACAGCCTCGAATAATTCAGGTAACTGCTTTTTACGCCACGGAGGGAAGTACTGGAGGTTGTCACCGCTAGAGTCACTAAAGCTCATAGGAATAAGTTGGGTGCCATCAGCGTTGAGTAGCCAAATACTAGCACGTTGAGCATCCAAGCCTTCACAAATCACTTTAGTTGCTACTTTTTGTGCCGGTTCTAATTTCAGGTTGAGTACAGCCTCGTGGCTGCTGAGTTGAGCCAGCAATTCATTATTCTTCGCAACTTTATTGCGCTCTATTTCCAGACATTTACGACCATGTATGTTTTGTACCGAGCCGTAAACTTGAGTTGTGTAGTTGCCGTTTCTGACAACTCGGCCTTTAAGTAACACCCAGCGCTCTTGACCTTTAGCGGTCTTTATTAACATCTCTTCTTCAAAGTCAACGCCTTGCTTTATCGCCTTGTCGAATGTATCTTGCATTAACCGCCTCGGTGCACCTGCGACAAAAAACTCTGTTGTGGCTATCCAAGAGGGTTGATAGTCATCAGGTACTTCGAAGATTTGTTTTGTGACTTCAGACCAGCTTATATTGCGGGTTTTTAAGTTAATGGTCCAAGCACCAACTTCTGCTAAAGCCCCCATACTGGTTAATGAATGTGCGTTGTCTTCAAGTTGTTTGAGTAAGCGATTAAAAAATAAAAATGCGCACATAAAGAGCAAAATAATGGTGAATAGTGCAAGTCTAAATGGCCATATTGTGGCACTGTCTGGTCTCCAGCCCCCACGTGGATATACATAAAGCTTCCATTGACCTGATAACACATTTATCGTTAGAGAAAGTGGCTCTTCAAGCAATATATTACTGTCACCATAGAAAAACTCGCCCTGCTCACCGAGGCCATCTTTGCCCTGCATTGCGATGATGTATTGCTGTGATAGGTCTTCAAGCCGAGCGAGTGAGAAGAGCTTTTGGGTATCTATCACTACTGAAATAAGGCCCCAAAATTTATTGTCTTTGTCCGAAACTGGTACGCGGGCAATCACCGCTTGCCCCCCTTGTACTAAATTTAACGGCCCAGACAGTACGATTTCACCAGAGTTCTTTGCCTTGAGCGCAGCGGTACTTTGTTCTGAGTGGGTGGTGTAATTTAACCCGATGGCTTTTTCGTTGCCCGCCAGTGGATAGATATATTGCAAGGTCATATCGGGTGCGGCACCTATATTGCGTAGCACACCGCTGGAGCGATACAGAGGTTCTGCAATGCGCTCAAAAGAGGCTTGAGTCAGGCTCTCTTCACGTGTGATCGCAATGGCTAAACCTCTAACGAGCTGAATATTGGTGTTTAAGATCCCTTCAACTTGGGTACGATATACGTTGACCGTTTCGTAGGCTATGCTTTTTTCTTCTTGCATGAGACGGTTGTAGTTGACTGTGTCAACGTACCAACCTGAAATGATAATGGCACACAAAAAAAGCCAAAAACTGATTTTGATCGACTGCGTCTTCCTTGGTGCATTAGACAAATTTGCAAACATTGCTTATCGAGAGTTGCTGAGCGTTTTTTAACTATAGTCCACTGTGTGGTTGATCAAAAGGTTTGTTCTACAATAAAAAAATACGCAGAGAATGCTCCCATTTATGCTGGGTCAGCGAGCATAGAGCACAAAGGCTTAGGGTGCCAAAACCGCACTAAATAACCTGAACTGGGGATAAGCTACATGATACAGCACAGTACTTTATGCATATTTCTGCGTTGAATTCGCTAGTAATAGCGTGCTATTACGTACACGAACTCGCCTTGAACTACACAAAAATTACAGCACTGTATGCCTTCTTAGTTCAATGCATTGATTTAATTGGTTTTCACATGTCCATTATCCCGAGTTCAGGTTAAATAGCAAATTATGTTAGGCAATTGTCACAATCAGCTGATTAAATGAAAAAACAGGCAAACTTAATTAGGAAAAGGATATGCTCAAGATACTAAAATGGCTACTAGCGCCACTGGTGATATTAGCGCTGGCTGCAACGGCAATGGTATATGGCTTACTCTCTTTGAGCCTACCTATGTTAGATGGTAAACAAACTAGCCGTGCAATTAGCGCTGATGTAAGCGTTGCTAGAGATAACTTAGGGCAGGCGGTAATCGAAGCACAAAATCGGCAAGATGTGGCCTATGGTTTAGGTTTTGCCCACGGGCAAGATCGTTTTTTTCAAATGGATTTATTGCGTCGTAATGCCGCGGGCGAATTAAGTGAGTTATTTGGAGAAGCGGCGCTCAACCTTGATAAGCAAATGCGTTTTCATCAGTTTCGTGAACGTAGTGAGCAAATATACGCACAGCTGTCGCAATCGCACCAAGATGTTTTAACCGCTTACACTCAGGGTGTAAATGATGGGCAAGCACAAGCGGGATTCAATACATTTGAATATTATTTAACAGGGGGGCAAGTCAGAGCATGGCAACCTGCTGATAGCCTTTTGGTGATCTTTGCTATGTATTTGGATTTGCAAGCGGGAAACTTTGAACGAGATGAGGCACTTATTCATATCGATAGCGTATTTGGGGCAGATATGAAGGCTTTTCTCACTCAACCCAGCCGGTATCAGGCGGCACTAGATGGCTCTGAGCTGCCTGTAGGCGATGTGCCTATTCCAGCATTAGAAGTGAGTAACGTGCCTGTAGTTGCTCGCCACATTGAGTCATTACCACATTATGGTAGTAATAATTGGGCTGTTACAGGCGCATTAACCATGACAAACAAGGCCATGTTGTCTGACGATATGCACTTGGGGTTGAATGTGCCTGCAATATGGTATCGTGCCCAGCTAAACTACCAGTTTGAAGGTGAGAAAGTTCAAGTTACGGGAGTTTCATTACCTGGAGCGCCAGCGATCGTTGTGGGTACCAACAATAAAGTGGCGTGGGGCTTTACCAATGGGTATCTAGATGTGGCTGATTGGGTGGAGTTAGATGAGCGCACTAATACATGGAAAGAGATTGAAAAGATAGTGCTGCCCAATGGCGAGCTTCACCAATACGAATTGACAATGAGTGAATTTGGGCCAGTAAAAGTGTTTAATGGTAAGCAATATGCTTTGAGCTGGGTTGCGCATCAGTCATATGCTGTGAATTTAGACCTGCTTGAGTTTGAGCGCGTCAGAGACGTTAGTGAAGCGCTTGCTCAAGCCGCGGATGTGGGGATCCCTGTACAGAATTTAATGGTCGTTGATGACTCAGGGCAGGCGGGATGGCAGCCTATGGGAGCCATTCCGAAGCGCAATGAACCTGCCGACCTAGCGGTGCGTGCAGCCGATTACCCCACAGGCTGGCAGCAAAATGAATCACAGCGTCCGTCAGTGGTGAATCCAGATGACGGCAGGTTGTGGAGCGCAAATGCGCGTGTCATGTCAGTGACCGATCATCAGCGCTTTGGCGATGGTGGGTATGCACTGGGTGCCAGAGCGCAGCAGATACGCGATCGCCTTCAGGGTAAGCAACCGTTCAATGAGCGTGACTTTAACCAATTGCAACAAGACAATGAGGCGTTGTTTTTAACGCCATGGCATGAACACCTAACACAATTATTGAATGCATCAGAGCAGAGCAAGCAGCAATACGCAGCTGATTTAAAGTATCTTGCAGCGTGGCAAGCCTGTGCTTGTGCAGAATCGGTGGGATATACTTTAGTTAAACACTTTCGAGCTGCGGTGATTGACGTTGCGCTAGCGCCAATAGAGGAAAAACTTCGGGCGCGAGATAGTTCGTTGAGTAAAATAAAAAACTATTTAGAACCTGCGCTTTGGCAGCTACTTAAAGCGCAGCCAGGTAGTTGGTTAAATGGCCATAAAGATTGGACTGCGCTACAACTTGCGGCATACGAACGAGCAAAAGCATCCCTTACAGCATCACACGGCACTCAAATGGATGCGTGGCGCTGGGGGAATGTCAACGCGCTAAACATTCGCCATCCGTTTAGCCAGCAACTGCCAATCTTAAGTGGTTTACTGGACATGCCACGTATGAGCGCATTTGGGGATACATTTATGCCTGCCGTACAAGGGCCGAGCTTTGGTGCATCACAACGTTTTATTGCTCAGCCGGGCGAGCTAGACAAGGCGATTATGACAATCGCTGGTGGCCAAAGTGGACACCCTTTATCAGAGTTCTATCGTGCGGGGTTTGAAGCTTATGCAAACGGCGAGGCGACGCCCCTGTTACCCGGTGAATTTATACATCAACTAAAAATACAAGCATTGCGCTAGGTAAGGGCACTTTCAGGGGCGATAGTCAGGGTATTTCGCCCCTTATGCTTACTGTTGTACAAAGCAACATCGGCATATTTTAAGACACTTTCAAAGCTTTGTGTCGGATGCCACAGTGCAATACCAAAACTCATGGTTACGCATAAGTCATCTGCTTGGAAAGACATAGCTTCAACAGCTTGTCTAATATTTTCAATACGCTGTTGGGTTTCAATCAGTGAACAATTGGGGAGCACTAGTAGAAACTCTTCTCCGCCCCAACGAACACCGATATCAGCATCATTTAAATGGCGCTTGAGTTGGCCTGATACGCGAAAGATCACTTCATCACCTAGTTCGTGACCGTACCTATCGTTTACACGTTTAAAGTGATCGATATCAGCCATCACGACACAAATAGGCGTTTTTTGACTAACGCAGCTTTGCTGAGCGCGATGAATAAGGCCCAACGCGTAGCGGCGGTTGAATAAGTGTGTGAGAGAATCGTGAGCGGCAAGGATTTCGAGTTCTTTACGTTGATTAATCGTAATCTCTCGGATCAGACCTATGGTATAGATCATTGGAATACCACACACTACGACATTTAAAAAATGAATATAAGGCGCATATTCATGATAGGCGATTTGGTACGGGGAGGGAATGAAGCCTATATAGGTGTAAGCAAACATTATAATGATAGCGGTGCACCAGCTCACGGCTTGTTTAAGTTTGAGCTGAATATCTAGCAGCAGTAAACATGATGCCGCCCACAAATAAAACTGAAAGCCATAGTCGGTGCCTATCAACAAGCATACTACAATGGAGTGTGCTGTTACCTCTAAACTGAAGATTCTCAGCGCCAATGAGAGATAATCTTTTCGCAGTAACTTGATACCAAACCACCATGTTGCCACACTGAAAATGTTGAATAAGGCCAATAATTCGACTTCAACAAACAAAAATACCAAAATCAGCATAGCGTGCAAAAACAAGCAGTACCAAGCAACCTTTAAGAGTAATTGACTTTTTAGCTGTTCGACTTCGTTGGGTTTCTTATGTGGATGATCCAATCACGTTACCTCTGTGTATACCGTTACTGATTCATATTCAGTGAGGCCTGAAATTTAAGTGAAAACGCAGTTGTTAGTATAGATGGTTCTGGCTGTTTTTTGTTCACAAAGCGTGTAATGCTGGTTAAGTAGGCACGGTGAGGCTCGCAAAATTATGGTGATATTATAAACTTTTCAAAGGCCTATAATTTAGGATTAGGTAAACCGAAAGACGAATAGCCACAGTAAAATGTGTCGTTCAGGAGGGAGTATGTCGTTAGAAAAAGCACGTATTACGTTGTGCAATGTCAATAAAGAAGATTACCCACAGATAAAAACACTTATGGACGAGGCTTACCCTGATCTGGGCGGAGCTTGGCCCAGTCACACCATTTTTAGATTGATTGATCAATTCCCAGAAGGGCAGATAGGCATTTTAGATGAAGGCCGATTAGTCGGTTTGGCGTTAAGTGTGCAAGTGGATTATCAACGCTTTTCTAACCCCCATACCTACGATGAAATTGTTGACGCTCACAACCGAGTGTTCAGTGATAATAACGGCGATGCGTTGTATGGGTTAGATGTTGTTATCGCTAAAAGTCACCGAGGAATGAGGTTAGGACGGCGTTTATATGATGCTCGTAAAGAGTTGTGTCGCCAGTATAACCTTCGTGCCATCCTAGCGGGTGGACGGATCCCGCGTTATACCAACCACAGTAAAGATATGACGCCGATGGAGTACATCGATAAAGTCGACCATAAGGAGCTCTACGACCCAATACTGAGCTTTCAATTGGCCAATGACTTTCAGGTAAAGCGCTTGCTAAAGCAATATCTACCTGAGGATGAAGATTCGGGTGGATATGCCACATTGCTAGAGTGGAACAACATCTTGTTCCAGCCAACCGATACAGTGATAGACACCAAAAAAACCATTGTTCGGGTTGGTGCTGTGCAATGGCAAATGCGCTCCGTCAGCTCAGTGGAAGAGTTGATGCGTCAAGTGGAGTATTTTGTTGATACAGTGTCGGAATATCAAAGCGACTTTATTTTATTTCCAGAGTTTTTTAACGCGCCTTTGATGGGGTTGCAAGAGCACCGCAATCAAACCGAAGCTATTCGTTATCTGGCAGAATTTACCGAACTGTTTCGTGATGCGATGTCAACCATGGCGATTGAATACAATGCGAACATAGTGACGGGTTCCATGCCCCTGCTGGATGGAGAAAAAATATATAATGTCAGCTACTTATGTCACCGTAGCGGTAAAATTGATGAGCAACGCAAGATACATATTACACCCCATGAAGCCTATGACTGGGTGATAGAAGGGGGCGATGAAATTAGTGTGTTTGAAACCGATGCGGGTAGAGTGGGGATCCAGATTTGCTACGATGTCGAATTCCCTGAACTCAGCCGTTTGATGGCTGAACGAGGGTTAGACATATTGTTTGTTCCTTATTGGACTGACACCAAGAACAGTTATTTGCGGGTGCGCCACTGTGCTCAAGCACGCGCAGTTGAAAATGAGTGTTACGTCGTGATAGCAGGCAGCGTTGGTAATTTACCGCAAGTTGATTCACTAGATGTACAGTACGGTCAGTCAGCGGTGTTAACACCGTCTGATTTTGCGTTTCCTCATGATGCTGCACTCAACGAGGCAACCCCAAATACAGAGATGCTGCTATTTAGTGATCTGGATCTGGATAAACTCAAGTTGCTACACAGTGAGGGCACGGTTAGAAATCTAAAAGACCGTCGCACCGATTTATATCAAGTGGTACTGAAGACGCGATAGTCACGGCTTAACTTAACATGACCAGCACAGCGGCAATACCAATCAGTACCAAGCCGAGTTTGTCGCTGGTTTTGGTGGGCTGTTTTAACCAGAATGTGGCGATGAGCAAAGTGAAAAATACTTCGATTTGGCCGAGTGTTTTTACGTAGGCAACATGTTGTAGGCTCATCGCGCTGAACCAGCCGACCGAGCCGATAAAGCTCGTTACACTGATACCGCAGGTGAGCATACGTTTTTGCCATAGTTTTCGCCACGTCTGCGCTTCTTTGTAGCTGATAAACACCCCAAGCAGCAGGGTTTGTGTACACAACACTAGCAGTAACACCCACGCTGCACTGTGCAAAAATGGTAAACCGGTTGCGAGACTCGCCTCTCTTACCCATAAAGATGTCAGTGCAAAGGCGCTGCCACAGGCGAGTCCAAGCAGCGCGGTTTTTGGCTTAAATAGTTTTAAACTGAAACCGCTGAGCATCAGCACCGCGGCGGCTCCAATTGCCACACCGAGCCAGCCAATTAGGGAGAGCGTTGAGCCAAATAACCACATGCCAAGTATTGCTGCCATCAGCGCTTCACTTTTGGCAAGGCCTGCGCCTACTGCAAAATTGTTTTGCTTAAATAGCAGCACCATCAGGCCTGTGGCGACAATTTGCATAACGCTTGCGGCTATCACATACCAGATGAGCTGATTGTTTGGTGTGAGTACTACAACGCTCTGCCATTGGTATAAGCCCAGCAGATACACAAGCGCAAGCGGGCAAGCTATCAAAAATCTAGCAAAGGTTACACCGGCCACACTGACACTTTGGCTTAAATGGCTTTGCAGCGCATTACGCCAAGCCTGTGAGAGTGCAGCCAAAACGGTAAATGCGATCCAACTCATTGTCATTCCAAATTATTTCTTTTCAGTGTATCTATCATGGCAATGTCTTGCGAGTGCATTTTTTTCATCTCACGTGCGACAATCTGTCGCAGTGCTAAACATGAGAAGACGTCATATAATGGTGATGATGCTACACAATTTAGCCGCCCAGATTTAAGAGGCGGCTTTTTTATTTTGAACATGCTATGTTAAAGCTGATGCTTAATTATTAACCTCAGCAGAGCTTAATTTACAAGGACATGGTATGACGACAATTTTAATCTGTGCGCTTATTGCAGCGCTACTTCCCTATTTGGCTAAGGTGCCAGTCGCCATCGCGATGAACAAACAAGGTGGCTACGACAATCAACATCCAAGAGCTCAGCAGGCCCAATTAACTGGGTTTGGCGCACGGGCTTTGGCAGCGCATCAAAATAGTTTTGAGTCTTTAACGGTGTTTGCACTGGCCGTTGCGGTGGTATTAGGCACTAATACCATTGGTACAACGGTGCAGTACCTGGCGGTGGCACATATTGTGGCGAGGGTACTTTACTGCGTGTTTTACTACTTGAACCTGCATGTGCTGCGTTCACTCATTTGGGCTGTGGGATTAGGATGTGCCATCGCAATGATAGCGGTGAGCTTATAGTGAGAAACAGCCAGTAGCTGTAATACTGGCTGCCTGCTTGGTTTAGTGAGCGACTTTGATGCGCTCGTGTTTCACTTTTTGCTGGTCTGCTGTTACTTCATTGCCCATCGCATAGTCTAACTGAACGGTGTAGCGCTTGGTGGTGTCTGAAGCAGACGTGTATTGCCACTGTCTTAACGCATTTACTGCGCTTTGCTCGAATACCCCTTTGGGTTGTGCGTCGACTATCTCGATGTTATTGGTGTGCCCGCGCCCATCAATGGTAAATTGTAAGGTGACATACCCCGTTTGCCCTGCATTGGCAGCCTCAGCTGGATAAATAGGCTCTATACGCATAACAGGGCGCACTTCTGAGGTTTTTTTATGCGCGAGTTGCTCAGTTGATTTCGCCAGTGCCATTGCGCTTAGCGAACTTGAAGCCAATACCAGCGCCAACACTTTCACGCCCAGTGATGGGGTAGTGATGCTTTGAAGTTGCTTAAGTCGTTGTACCATAGTTTGTTTATCTCCGTAGTAAGCGTATATCAAAGTCCCTGCACGCGAGTTTTCTGCGCAACGAACCAAGGCTTTTGCATACGTTAGCTGTTGATGTGTGGTTTTTTGTTGTAATACGGCTGCGTCGCACGCCAGCTCCTGAGTTTTTCTAAAATTTTGGTATCCAAGCCAAAGGACTGGGTTAAACCAGCAGCTGATGCAAAGCAGTAGCAAGGCTAAGTTGGCTAGGTTGTCAAAGCGGCGTATGTGGGTTAATTCATGTTCCATCAGCAGTGTTAATGTATCTGGGTCGAATTGATGGGCGTAATCATCTGGTAAAACAATTTTTGGTTGCCATAAGCCGACCACCATAGGCGTGGCCACCTGCGTGCTTGTATATACGGGCTGCCCTTGTAATTGTTGAGTAGGCGCTTTGATATTCAGAGCTTGAATAAATTGATAGTGTTGGTAGAGCACCCAAAGCAAAAGCACAGCCGCAATACACCAATATGCACCAGCAATACTGAACTGCCACTGTGGTGCAAAATGATGTGGCTGTGTCGTGATACGAAAATAGCTGATGGTTTCACTGGCAATGGGCTTTAGCTCATTGGGCAGCATCATTGCCACGAGGCTCAATGGTAAAACCCACCAAAGATTATAAATCAACCGACTGCCCAACCACTGAGAGGTATGTTTTTGCAGCATCATCAGCGCTATTACAATTGCGCTGATGAGCAGTTGGTTATTGATATTGAACACCCAATCAAACATTGAATTTAGCATGTTACTTTCCTTGCTTTTGTTCCCATTGCTCAATGATTTGCTTGAGCTCGTCAATATCTTGCTGAGAGAGCTGCTCAGTTTTAGCAAAACCACTGACTAGCGGCGCAACGCGCCCACGAAATAAGCGTGCAATAAAGTTTTGGCTTTCTTTTAGGGTGTATGCTTCACGGCCTATTGTGGGGGTGTAGATATATTCTCGACCTTGTTTTTCAAAACTCACCGCTTGCTTTTTTACTAGGCGACTGACTAGGGTTTTGATGGTTTTTTCATGCCATTGTGTATCATCACTCAAGCGTTTAACTATGTCGCTGGCTTTAGCCGGATAGCCCTGCCATAGGGCTTCCATCACGGCAAATTCCGCTTTAGAAAGTTCAATCATATTATTGCCTACAAATGTAATCGATGAGTTAAGATTACACCTGTAATCAAAAACGTCAAGTCAATTTTTAATCTAATTTAAGGGCGTCTAGGGAGAGCGGATGAAATTGATTTTCGCTGAGCAACGTCGAATCAAGCTCAAAAGCCGCGATTCGCGCACGATACAGGTCAATGACACGATAGCCACAATGCTTGGCCATTTTACGAATTTGTCGATTTAAGCCTTGCTTGAGCACAATCTTAAAGCGACTAGGGGCAAGTAAGCTGACTTCACAAGGCAAAGTCAGTTGTCCGTCAATGGGAATGCCGGTGCTCATGGTGTGGCAAAAATTAGCATCCAGTGGGCGGTCTACTTTTACCCAATATTCCTTTTCTACGTGGTGATCGGGGTGAATAAGACGTTGGCACAGCTCACCGTCATTGGTTAGCAACAATAAGCCTCGAGAATCCTTGTCTAGCCTGCCAATCGGGTAGACACGCTCGCCATGGGGTAGATGATGTATCAGGCTCGATGGGTCATCCATTTTCAGCTTGCAGTCAATACCAACGGGTTTGTGATACGCGTATAACACTTTTTTGGCAGGGCCCATCACTTGTTGACCTGCAACTGTAATCAAGTCAGCGGGAGTCACATGGTCGATATGGTTGGCGGGTCGTCCGTTGACCATGACCTGACCTGCATCAATCAGGCGAGATGCTTGACGGCGGGAACAAATTCCAGCATGACCGAGGTATTTGGCAAGGCGTATAGGGTGTGTCATGAGTGTAAAAAAGATAGGAAATATCAACCAGAATAACACATTCTGCTTTATGGCTTTTACGAAAAATACTCGATTTGAAACTTTATATCGTGGTTTTTTACCTTCTTGGGGTAAAATACCCCGACGAAAAAAGGAGCTCGTTGAGTTATGAAAAAAGCCACCTTTACCCTCGCCATTGGTGATAACCCCATGTATCAAGCGGCAATATTAAGCTTTAAGCATTATGCGCAAAAAGTGGGGGCGGATTTAGTTGTGTCAGATCAGCTACATTATCCAATCGTAATTGAAAACCCAAAGTACAATGCGAGTCCAGCTTGGACTGAAAAGCTAAGAATAGGCGAATTGCTAAAAGAATATGATCGTGTTTTGTATGTAGATGCAGACGTGTTGATCACACCTCATGCGCGGGATGTATTTGAATTATATCCAGATATGAAAACCGCATATTGGTTTGATGAAGGGGTAATTCAAGAGCGAGAAGAAGATGTAGCGCAAGTATGCAAAGCATTGGGCGAGGTCGACTGGCCTCGTAACGATAATAGACCCGTTTATTACAATGCGGGTATCATCCTCACTTCGAATGAGTGCCCCTTGTTTCAGAAAACTCAGCTTAGCGATTTGCAACAGGTGTGTAATACCATAACTCATTATGATCAAAGCTATTTTAACTATACATTACATAAACATGGTATTGCTCATCAGTCATTTGACCACAGCTTTAACCGTATGGATATGCTTGGCCATGATGACTATCTTGCAGCGGATTTTATCCACTATGCAGGTAAAGGTTATGCGAAAAACAGTTGCCGCCGTGATGTACAGTTTTTGAAGGACTTTGGGCAGTTTTATCAGGGAACAGTACCGCAGGCTGAAATCGAGAGACTACAAAAGATGGCTTGGGATAGTTTCTTGGACGTTGTGTATAAGAAATACCCGTTACCAAATTGGTTGATTAAGCTGAGTAGTGAAGCTTTTGTAACTAGATGATTTTTTTTGTAAAAAACTGTTCCTAATAAGTTTACGTGTTGAGCTTGTATGCTATTATGCCGCCGCTGTTCAATGACTCGAACAGCGCTCAATAACTTATATGAAAAGGAAACTTTATGACTTTATCTAAATTAGGCTTCTTGGCAGTGCTTGGCGCATCGACTTTAAGTGGTGTTGCGAATGCTAGTTCATATCAATACAGTGAGTTCCACTGGAAGCAAGGAGAAAATCAGGTGAGTCTGGGGACTTCACGTGATCGTGTGTGTTTTTTATCAAGCGTACAAGGTCACTTTGAAGGTTGGGGTGAATCAGTACACGTAAAAAAAATTGGTGCGAGTTACTACCTAGGTGGCAAGTCGAATCAAGATTCAGTTGAGGCGACAGCAACATGTGTAACTAACCCAAAAGGCGACAAATATACACAGTTTGATACGTGGGAGCAGGGGCAAAGTGACCTGTATCTAGGTGATCGACACAATGTATGTTTTTTAACAGCAATGGCTGGTAAATTTGAAGGCTGGAAAGAGGTTATTGAAGTTAAAAATACCAGCTATGGAGTATATTTGGGTGGTAGCTCAGATCAGCATAGTGTAAAAGCAAGTGCAGCGTGTTTAAGTCGTTATAATCCTAGTTTAAAGTCTTATACTTGGAAGCAGGGAGAGTCAGCGAAAATTCTAGCGTCATCAGCGAACACTGTTTGTTATTTAACGAAAATATCTGGCAAGTTCGAGGGTAATGGTGAGTGGGTTCGTTTATCACAAAATAATGGCTATTGGATGCTAAATGGCGCTTCTAAGCAAAGAGATGTGACCGCAACAGCAACCTGTACAAGCAGCTTTTAAGCTTATCTAAATTACAAGACAAGTTGGAGCCATGTTCTATGGCTCCATATAATTATTTTCATTTACACTCATATCTTACTTGTTGGTTGCACCATTGATGATATCCCCAACCGCTGCCTTAAAATCTCTGCTATAGGCAATCCCCAACGGTTTTAGTCGTGAATCGGCTAATGCGCAGTTGTATGGGCGCGCCGCAGTTTGTGTCGGTTTACCTTGTGGAGTGAGTAGTTCGCTTGGGTAGCCTAAAATATCTGCCATCACGCAGGCCATGTCGAATTTTGTCATTGCTTGGCTATCTGAAATATGAAAAATCCCGCCGAGTGCTTCAGGTTGTATGAGTAAGTCGCGCAATGTAAAGGCAATGTCTTCAACATGAGTTGGGTAGCGAATAGCCCAATTATCATGACTGGTCTGGTCATCTTGTTTGAGTTGGGTGGCGATAACAGTAACGGCGGATTCGTTTAGCGAGGTGACGTCACCATAGAGCACGGGGACACGAATAATGGTGTGTAAGGGTGACGCGTTAAGCACTGCCTGTTCCGCTTGTTGTTTGGTTTGACCATATAAGTTTAACGGGTTAGGTGTGGCCGATTCATAATATGGCGCATCTTGGCCATCAAACACATAGTCAGTACTGATAAACAACAAACGGATATTGCGCTTTGCACACTCTTTGGCCAAAAACTCGCTAGCCGCAACGTTTAAAGCAATGGTTTGCTGTGGCGAATTTTCGCAAACATCGGGTTTTCGCTCGGCGGCGGCGTGAATTAACACCGTGGGCTTATGTAACTCTAAAAAGGTAATAACGGCCTGCTGATCTGCTAAATCTAGGGGTAAAATAGGCGCTGTAGCACGGCTAAATCCGGTGCCAACTACGGCAAATTCATGTTTGAGGGTTTTATATAGTGTGCGACCCAGCAGTCCTGTTGCACCGGTGATCATAACCTTTTGCATAGCGGCTCTTCCTATTTATCCGATAGTGAGCCGCTAGCTTAACAAGATTAACTCATTGAAAAAACAAATTATGACTGGCTTGGCTGTTGTTCATGCTCCCAGCTTTTTGATTTCAAACTCAGTAGCGCGATAATGATACCTACGCCAATACTGAATAAGCTGATCTGCAAGTACAGGTTGGGCATCTCTTCAACTTTGTTAGGGTCAAAGTTACCCGCTAACAAGCCTGAAATAATATTACCGATAGAGTAAGTGAGTACAAACACGCCCATCATCTGCCCTGCAAAGCGCTGTGGTGAGAGGCGGCTAACCGCACTGAGTGCAACAGGGCTTAAACATAACTCGCCCACCGTGTGTAAAAAGTACGTGGTGATCAACCAGTAAGGTGCTACTTTCAAGCCTTGTGCAGCGTATTGTGAAGCCATAAACATCACCAAAAAGCCACTGGCCATGATCACAAGACCAATTGCGCATTTGAGGTTGTATGATGGGGTGATCATGCGTTTGGCAAGGTTTATCCACAGCGCTGCGAAAAATGGCGATAGAATAATGATAAAGATGGCATTTGCTGATTGGAACCAAGCAGTTGGAATGCTAAAGGAGCCAACCATACGGTCGGTGTAGTCACGGGCAAACAAATTCAATGACGAACCAGCTTGTTCAAAGCCAGACCAAAAACAAGCTGAGGCAACACAGACAAAAAACAGCGCCCACATTTTCTTCTTTTCGTCTTCAGATAAGTTACCTTTAAAATAAATCAGCGCGTAGTAAGCAAAGAAAATAACAGTAAAGGCAACTGCCACATACTGGGCTAAGATCACAGGGTTAATCACAATAACACCGGCGTAGGTAAGTGCGGTTATCGCTGCAACACCTAGCAACAGTAGGGCGATTCCCATCCAGACCTTTTTAGCCTGTTCAGGCGCAAAGGGATTGGTTGGTGCATTGCCCACACCCTCAATATTGCCGATGGTTTTACGGTATTGGATAAGACCAACGGCCATACCCACCGCCGCCGCACCAAATGCGTAGTGCCAGCCCGCGTTTTCCATAAAGTAACCACAGACGTAGTAACCGATGACTGAACCGATGTTAATGCCCATGTAGTAAATGGCATAGCCACTGTCACGACGTTCATCTTCTGAGTCATAGAGCTGACCGACCATGGCACTGATATTAGGCTTGAGTAAACCCGTACCTAGGGCCACAAAAATAAGGCCGATAAAGAAGGAATGTTCAGAGGGAATGGCCAGAATTATGTGGCCACACATAATGATGATACCACCATACCAGACGGTTTTTTGCCCCCCTAACAGACGGTCAGCAACCCAACCTCCCGGTAATCCGAGGAAATATACTGCACCGGTGTATAAACCATAGATTGCGGCAGCTGAAGCTACAGTAAAGCCTAAGCCTTCCTGTTGTAAGCTGGCGGTCATAAATAAAACTAGTAGGGCACGCATACCGTAGTAACTCATGCGCTCCCACATTTCAGTGAAAAAGAGAGTTGAGAGGCCCTTTGGGTGACCAAAAAAGCCTGTATCCTGTGATGACATAGTTCACTTCCGTTATTATATTTCTCGTGTGAACCATTATTAGTACGTCAAACCATCACATATTGCAACCATCTCAGCTGAACCGGGTGGCGTATAAATCAGCGAACAAGAATCCGTAACTGATTGATATTATTTATTTCTATATCAGGTAGCCCCCGATAGTGATAGCGCGAGTCTTGATCATTCAGCCATACACTGTGACAGCCCGCCTCATTCGCGCCTTGGACATCGGTATCTAAGCTGTCGCCGATATGCAGAATGTTACTATGGTTTACGTTGAGTTGTTGCGCTGCAACGTCGAACATATCGCTATAGGGCTTTGCACGGCCATCTTTACCGGCTTGGAGCACCAACGAGAAGATACCCGCAAGGTTGAATTTATCGACCTCTACATTGCCGTTGGTAATAGCAATGAGTGTGTAATGTTGCTTTAGGTTGGCGAGCAATTCCAGTACCGATTCGCTCACAGTGATTTGGCTGCGAGCCAGAGCAAATGCCTCATAGGCTTGTTGCGCGTGAATACGTGCTTCCGATTCGTTGTAACCACAGGTGAGCATGCCTATATAAAGCGCTTGTTGTCGCCAGGCAGTTACATCATGCGTCAGTTCAGGAGTTGCCTGTGCGGCTTGGTTACGGCATTTCGTCCAAAACTGGGCGTCTTGTTTTGGCCATCGGGAGAGCTTTAGCAAATAGTTATGCTGCGCTTGTAGCGCTGAGCGAATGATGGGGTGATTGTCGTACAGGGTGTCGTCTAAATCAAAGCTCAATACCTTCACTTTGTCTATCGCCCGATTAAACCTCATATTGACTGCCTTTTTGATTTGAGTTGTTACACATAGTGTTAATGTTCATCAGAATTTGAACGGCGCTTTTTCGCTCTTGGGTGTGCTTTGTCGTATACCTTAGCGAGATGCTGAAAGTCGACATGGGTATACACTTGCGTGGCTGACAGACTGGTATGCCCCAGCATCTCTTGAATCGCTCTTAAGTCACCACTGGACTCCAGCATGTGACTGGCAAAGGAGTGGCGTAACTTGTGAGGATGGATGGGCGTGCTAATACCTTGTTTTAGGCCCCATTCTTTCATGCGCTCACGTACGTGACGGATAGAAATACGTTGCTTACGCTTACTTAAAAAAACCGCCACTTCACCTTCGTTGGCAAATTGTGTTCGCAGCGCTAACCAGCTCTCTAAAGCCTCGAGCGCCTTTCCTCCGACGGGGATCACGCGCTCCTTATTGCCTTTACCCAGCACCCTAATTTCACCGTCGCGAATATCACCCAGATTGACATTTACTAATTCACTGATACGCAGGCCGCTTGAATACATCAGCTCCATCATAGCCTTATCTCTGATTGCTAGGGCATCATCATCGCCAATAGATAGCAGTTGTGCCATTTGGTCCACATCGAGATTTTTAGGCAGCGGCTTGTCAAATTTGGGGCCTTTAATACCTTCACCTGGATTGGTGAAGGTACTGTGTGAGGTGTATTTCGCTTTTAGAAACTTGTAGAGGCTGCGAATACAACTGAGTTTGAGGTTGATGCTGCGCGGGTTATATTGCTTAGTGCGCAAGTGCATACTAAAGCGGCGAATTTGCTCACTGCTGACGCTCAGCCAGTCATTAGCGAGCGGTGAAAAATACTCCGCAGCCTGTAACAATTGTGTTTGATACTGGCTCAGTGTATGGGCCGAGTAACGTTTCTCATGGCGTAAATAGTCCATAAAGTCAGCAATGGGTTGCTGCCACTGTTCGCTGAGGGCCTGTTGGTCTGCCATTTTTTGCCTTAAGCCAGAGCGCTTAAGCGTACCTGCAAGGTTGTGACAAACTCTTGCATAAATAAAATGTCATTGGTTGGCGAGAAGTGCTCAGCATGGTCACTGGCAAACGCCAAGATGGCTTGGGGCTTGTCACGGTTACCAATTAAATAAAGCGCCACTGAGCGTACTTCATCATTATCTGGCCACAACTGTTGTTGCTCCTGTTTCGATAAACGGCCAAGATAAACACCATTATTGAGTAAGCGAGCGTTTACTAATTGGCTGAATCTTGTGTCATATGGGAGCAATTGACAGCTCATGATATTTGCTGGGCGGCTTAAGGTATCAGCAAGCGCTATGGCAAGCTCATCAAAGCTCGTGCAGTGCCACAGCTGTCTTTGGCATTCACTGAGTAATTTGAATATCTGTTCGTTTTCTAAAGCGCTGTGAGACATGCCCTGTAGCTGTTGTTTGAGCTGTTGATTGTGCTCTCTGAGTAAGCGTTGCTGCTGCAGTGCCAGGTTGGGTAAGCCTTGACTCTTACCATGTAGATCCATTTCCAACAACACATAGGGATGATTGAGTAAAAAATCCGGGTGGCGGCTTAAGTAATCACAGATTGATTGCTCATCAAGGTTTGTTTTTGTACTCATGATATACCCCAGTATTGTTACAACGAGATCTGTCCATCAAATACATGCTCAGCGGGTCCGGTCATTTTGACGCTGTGCCCTTCGCCCTGCCAACGAACTTGCAAACTACCACCGGGCAGATCAACTCGAACCGTATTGGCTAGTTTCTTTTGCATAATGCCCACCACCACGGCGGCACAAGCGCCGCTGCCACAGGCTAAGGTTTCTTGTGCACCACGCTCCCATACTCTGAGCTTAATATGTTCAGGGTTAAGGATTTGCATAAAACCAATGTTAGCACGCTCAGGAAATCGCTCATGTGTTTCCAAAAGCGATCCTAAGATTTCCACGTCGGCAGTTTCAATGTCATCCACTTCAAGAACACAATGCGGATTACCCATCGAGACCACGCCGCAAAATACCGTATGTTCCTGCGCGCGCATAATGTAAGTTAGCTCAGGCTTACTGGCTTTGAACGGAATACTGGCCGGCGCAAACTGTGGATGTCCCATATTGACGGTCACCTGACCATCTTTTTCTGAATAAAGCGTAATATTGCCCGATTTAGTCGAAACGGATACCTTGTGGCGATTAGTGAGCCCTTTCATACGCACAAAGCGTGCAAAACAGCGCGCACCGTTACCACACTGTTCAACTTCACTGCCATCGGAATTAAAAATACGATAATGAAAATCAAGTTCAGGCGAGTAGGGCGCTTCAACCATGAGTAGTTGGTCAAAGCCTACACCAAAGTTTCTATCTGCGAGTTTCTTAATTTGATCACGGGACAAAAATACATTCTGGGTGATGTTATCGACCACCATAAAATCATTGCCCAAGCCATGCATTTTTGAAAAATTTACAAACATAATGTCTTAATAAAACTCCTGATGAGTTAACTTTGCCATGCAAGGGGCACCGCTGTCATTAATAAATTAAGGTAATAAATGTTCGCCCTGCCAAAGCGAAGATAACGTTTCTCTTTGGCGCACAAGGTGGCACGTATCACCGTCTACCATAAGCTCGGCAACCCGTGGGCGTGAATTATAATTGGAGCTCATGGTAAAACCATAAGCCCCCGCACTGCGCTGCGCTAGCAAATCGCCCTCTTGAATCGCCAGAGGTCGATTCTTACCAAGAAAGTCACCCGTTTCACATACCGGCCCTACCACATCGTAGTTATGTGTGGGCGTGCCATCATCACGAGGGTTAATTGCAATAATATTTTGCCAAGCTTGGTACAGTGATGGGCGCAGCATGTCGTTCATACCTGCATCCACAATGGCAAAGTGTTTACCCTGTGAGCATTTTAAGTATTCAACTTTGGTGACTAAAATTCCGGCATTGGCGGCAATGGCGCGACCTGGCTCAAATACTAACTCAAGCGTAGGATAGGCGCTGAGCTTTGCTTTCACCTCTGCAGCATAGGCGCTTGGGTGAGGCGGTTTCTCACTGTCATAAGGTACCCCTAAGCCACCGCCAATGTCTAAGTGGTGTAACTCTATGCCAGCAGTTTTGAGCTGTTCAACTAATGCCAATACCTTATCGAGTGCCGCTAAAAACGGTTCTATTTCCGTCAGTTGTGAACCAATATGAAAATCAACGCCCACCACTTCGATGCCAGGCAGAGCATAGGCTAATTGATACACTTCAAAGGCTTGTTTGATATCGATGCCAAATTTGTTTTCTTTCAATCCGGTAGAAATATAAGGATGTGTTTTAGCATCGATATCCGGATTAACACGTATCGAAATACGTGCTGTGGTGCTCATTTCATTGGCGACTTGGCTGATACGCTTTAATTCAGCGCTGGACTCAACGTTAAAGCACTTGATGTTATGAGACAGTGCATAGGCGATTTCATCGGCGGTTTTCGCCACGCCAGAGAAGACAACTTTACTCGGGTCGCCTTTGGCTTCTAATACACGCGCTAACTCACCTTTAGAAACGATATCAAAGCCTGCCCCTAAACGGGCGAGCACGTTTAGCACCGCGATGTTGGAGTTCGCTTTGACGGCATAACAGACCAAGTGAGGGTGGCCTGCGGCTGCGTCGGTAAATGCGTGGTAATGCCGCTCTAATGTTTTGCGAGAATACACATAGCATGGAGTGCCATACTGGTTAGCGATATCCGTAACGGATACATCCTCTGCAAACAGCTGTTGTGCTTTGTATTGAAAAAAATCCATCTAACCTTCCTGTTGTTTCTTGAGCGCATCTTTTTTTTGCTTGGTATTAGCATCTGATGCTTTGGGTGTTTGGTTAGTGCTCTTAGGTTGCTGCTCGGGTAAATATAGTGGCCCGCTTTGTCCACAGCCTACTAAGATAAGCGTAGTGAAGATTAACAAAAATAATAAGCCAGATTGAGAGAGTGTCGCTTTCATTAGATTAATGATGTCAGTGCCTTTATAATCGCAGAGTAACAGAATTCGTAAAAAAAGCAGCTATTGAAACGAGTATTTTCATGCTTGAATAGCTAAAACTTTGTACAAATGAGGGATATCATATGACTGATTCCGAGTACCATGAGTTGGCTGATGCCTTAATGCTTACCATAGAAGAACAAATTGATGACTGTGACGCCGATTTAGACTATGAGTCTGCGGCCGGCATTTTAGAGATCATTTTCGCTGATAAGAGCAAAATAGTGATCAACAAACAAGCCCCGTTGCATCAAGTGTGGGTTGCGACCAAATTTAATGGCCATCACTTTGAACTTCATGAAGATAAGTGGATAGACAACCGTTCTGGTGCTGAGTTCTGGCAATTTATGTGTGATGCGGCAACGCGTCAGGCCGGTTCCCAAATCAAATGGCAGCATGACTGATGTTACAGTATGTAGAATACGCTGCCAAAGGTCAGCACAAAGCAAGCGTCATTTGGCTACACGGGTTAGGTGATTCAGGCGAAGGATTTTTACCTATTGCGCCTGAGCTAGATTTACCAGATGAACTCGGTGTTAGATTTATTTTTCCTCATGCGCCTGAGCAGGCCGTCACCATCAATGGTGGCATGGTGATGCGCGCTTGGTATGACATCAAAACAATGGACCTTGATAATCGGGCAGATGAAACGGGGGTCAGAGAATCTGCTGAGGCAGTTGCGGCATTAATACAAGGCGAACTAGATAAAGGGATTGCCCCTGAGCGCATCATTTTGGCTGGCTTTTCACAAGGTGGAGTGATTGCTTTACATGTGGCACCTAGACTTGAATACAAGCTCGGCGGGGTGATGGCGTTGTCTACCTACATGTGCGTGCCGCAAAAGCTTGCTGCTGAGGCCAAGCAAAGTGAGTTAAACATCTTTATGGCACACGGCAGTCAGGACCCAGTTGTCGCGATGTCAGCTGGGCAACAAGCTTATAGCGTCTTGCACAAACAGGGTTATCAGGTAAGCTGGCAAGACTACCCGATGGCTCATCAGGTGTGCTACGAAGAACTTATTGCGATCCGTCAATGGTTGATCGCAACACTGTCTTAATTAGGAGCTGCAACAATGACACAAAGGATCGTTATAAAAACTGCGGTGAGCAAAGTACCACAAGCAAGCACTGAGGTAAGTTATCAGTGGCACTGGCGACGTATATTTGCAGCGTCGAGTGCGGTGTTGTTGTTCGCAGCGGCCCTTGTCTATGGCTTACTTAACTCGGTCAATGCCATTGAAATGACAACCATGGATAGCCAATCGCAGTCTTTAGTGGATAGTGAGGCTGCATTAGTTGCTGACAGTGAGCAGGTTGACACCATTAGCGCTCCAAGCGATGTGTCAACAGATCAAGACGTGGAATCCGTTACTACGCAGGAACTCGTTTTGGCATCAGATAACGTGCGTGAAGCAGAATCGGTAGAGGCAACTGACGTAGTGACTGACGATGGTATCAACGAGCTAGAGTCGGTGCTGTCGCAGCAGCCAGACAATGAAATTGAAACGGCCAATGCCTTCGCAGAGGATGCCAATATCACTAATGTTGCTCTGGGGGCACAGATAGACAGTAATCTGGTTAGTCGAGCAGTACTGACTACCGGCATTGCAGATAGAGAACCCATCGACGTACTTAAAGAACACCTTGAGCAAACAGATTTTACTGAGAAGCTGTTTTTCTTTACAGAAATAAACAATATGCAAGGGCAAACGGTGCAGCACTTGTGGTTTCACCAAGACCAGCTAATGGCTGAGATCCCGTTGCAAATCAGTGCTATTCGTTTTCGTACGTATTCAAGTAAAAATATCATGCCAAGCCAAACTGGCCCTTGGCGCGTGGAAGTTGTGACCGAGCAAGGTCAGCTACTTGCGCAAAAATCTTTTCGAATTTTATCAGAGGCCGATTAAAGGTCTATCAAAGGTTGACTATGACACAACAACATACCCTACGAATTGCAACAAGAAAAAGTGCTTTGGCGCTGTGGCAAGCGGAATTTGTTAAAGCACAACTGATGCACTTTCACCCAGAACTCAAGGTAGAGTTGGTGCCCATGTCCACACAAGGGGACATTATTCTTGATACGCCTTTGGCTAAAATTGGTGGCAAAGGGTTGTTTGTAAAAGAACTCGAGCAAGCAATGTTAGACGGCCGTGCTGATATTGCCGTGCACTCTATGAAAGACGTACCCGTTGAGTTTCCAGAGGGCTTAGAGCTGTACACCATTTGTGAGCGTGAAGACCCACGAGACGCATTTGTGTCAAATAGCTATAAGCAATTAAGTGACTTACCTCAAGGGGCGGTGGTTGGTACCTCAAGCTTGCGTCGTCAATGTCAAATTCGCGCATTGCGCCCAGACCTAGACATCCGTGATTTACGCGGCAACGTTAATACTCGCTTAGCGAAATTAGACAATGGTGACTATGACGCCATTATTCTTGCGGCTGCAGGTTTGCTACGTTTGGAAATGTCTGAGCGCATCGCAAGTTATATTGAGCCAGAGCTGTCTTTACCTGCTAATGGGCAAGGCGCGGTAGGGATTGAATGTCGCAGTGATGATACGTTAACTAAGAGTCTGTTAGCGCCACTGGAGCATGCAGAAACGCGAATTCGAGTTCTCGCCGAGCGTGCCATGAACCGTCGCTTGGAGGGAGGCTGTCAGGTGCCTATCGGTGCTTACGCACAAGTTAGTGGTGATCAGGTGCAACTAAGAGGGTTGGTGGGCGCTGTTGATGGCAGCGAAATTTTACGTGCTCAAGTGTCAGGCCGTAGTGAGGACGCAGAGCAATTAGGGATTGAATTGGCTGAGCAATTATTAGCACAAGGTGCAGATAAAATCCTCGCCGAGGTTTATAAAGGCGCTTAATGATGCGCATTGCCATTACGCGGCCCGAAGGAAAGGGGCTGCAACTATCACAGCTACTTGAAAAAGACGGTATTTACAATGTACATACGCCCGTGCTGCGTATTGAACCCTGTGAGCTTAATGCGGCACAACTGGCACCGCTAAGCGATGCAGATATAATTGTATTTATCTCGCAGGATGCGGTTAAGCAATTGGCCGCCCAAGTGGATGCCCTACCTACCAACGCACAGCTATTTGCGGTGGGCGAACAAACGGCTAAAGCAGTACAAGATTGCTTTTCTCGAAGTGCAGTTGCGCCTGTTCAGCAAGATTCTGAAGGGCTATTGGCGCTTGCTCCGTTACAAAACATAGATGCGAAGCAGGTGGTGCTGGTAAAAGGCCAAGGCGGGAGAACTCTGCTGGCCAAAACGTTTAAGCAGCGAGGTGCGATTTTAAATATATGTGCTGTTTATCAACGTGTGCCAGAACAGTCTGACTCAAGCAGCTGGTTAGACCTCTGGCGAATAGAGCAAATTGACGGTATAGTCATTACCAGCAATGCAGCAATTGATGCGGTGTTTAATTGTCAACAAAGTGAATATGTCGACTGGCTGAAAAGTTGCCATTTTTTCTTGGTAAGCCAGCGTAGCGCAAGCTATTTACACGATACTTACGGCGTTAGCAAAACGCATATAAGTGTTGCAAAAGGGCCAGATGATCTGGCGATTTATACAAGCATAGTGCCACATCAACATCAGCAAGGTAGCCATATGAGCGAGCAAGAAAAGCAACCTGAAGCAGCAAAACCTGAGACCGTAACGCACACACCTCAGCCAGTTTTTAAACAAAAAGTCAGTAAGCTTGCAATCTTAGCCTTACTGGTAGCCCTTACAGGGGGCGCAGCGACCGCAGGGCTCATCATTCATGGCCAGCAAATCAGTGACAAAACTTATGCGGCACTTGCACAATTACGTGCCGATAATGCATTACTCAGCGAACAATTAAAGCAAACTCAATCACAACTGGCATCTGTGCAAAGCGTGCAGCAAGGGCAGCGCGGTGCGATTGAGCAGCAGCTTACAATGCAATCACAAACGGTAGAGGCGCAATTGCAAGCGGCGCTTTCTCAAGCCAAGCAGCAGATCAGTGGTGCCCTCAGTAGCGAGGCTCTGTATTTGCAACGCATGGCACAGTTTAAGGCGAATGCAGAGCAAGACTTTCAAGGCGCCAGTGCCGTATTACAGCGTTTGTATGAAGTCGTGCAAAATGAGGCAGACAATACGGCTGTGCTCAGTGCTATAGCTACTGATATCGCTATGTTACAGGCTCAGCCAAAGCCAGCATATGAAGATATCTATCTAAAGTTACATGGGATGTTACAGCAGGTAGACGAGCTGGCTTTGAAAACGTTGCACCTCCCTGAGCCAAAAGAAACGCAAAATACCGAGCTTTCAAGCGACTTAAATGATTTCCAAAGTAATTTGAAAAAGACTTGGCAGAATCTTGTAGATGACTTTATTAAAATCAGAACTCGTGAAGTTGCGGTGATTGACCCGTTGCTTGATAGTGAACAACAGCAGCTACTTAGAGCGCAATTGCGTAGCCATCTATCTCAAGCGCAAAGTGCCCTGATGGACAAACAAGCCAGTATCTTTTTTAGTGCGCTGGAGTCTGCTAAGCAGACGCTGAGTAAATATTACGATACTCGCGATGACGGTGTGCAAGCGGTGCTTGAGCAAATAGGGCAATTGCAAAACATGGGGCTGCAATTCAACACGCAGGTTGAGCTTAGCAGCAGCACAGCCCTCAAGGAGTGGTTACAATGATTAAAACGCTGATGGTGATAGCCGTGGTTGCTTTGGCCATGGCGGCAGGTCATTTACTCATAGACGAAAAAGGGTATGTTTTAATCGCCTTTAATGATACGACGATAGAAGGCACCATCGTGGCGTTTGTGATTTTGCTTTTTATGGCGCTAATAGGTGCGTGGTTAGCATCGAAACTGCTGGCGTTAGTATGGCAAATCTATCGCAAAACCACAGGACATTTTGGCAATAAAAAACGTGCTAAGTCACAACAAGCTCTAAACCAAGCGTTTTGGGGGATGTTGAATGACGATGCTTATGCCGTGAAAAGTGCCTTTGCTAAAAGCAATGCACCGATTCAGTGGCAAGACCAGCAACATGCTTTACAAGCCAAAGCCGCTTTGCAGTCTGGCGATCAAGCAGGGGCACTGCAGCACTTACAAGCGATGTCAGATGAGGGGCAAGCTCAAGTGCCTAAGTTATGGTTAAAGGCCAACCAAACGGAGCAGGCTTTAGCGCTGTTGTCACAACCGATGCAGCAGAAAAAACCCAGCGCCGCTGCGGTGAGTAGTTACCTTGATGGATTGTTACAAGAGCAAAAGCTGGCAGAAGTTGTTGAAACATTGTCGAGCAAATACAAGCAACTTGATTTGACAGAGACCTACTGGCAAGGGTTCTTTAAACGCTTTTTTAACCTAGCACAACAAGATGCGACGGACTATTTGTCACAGTTACCCAAGACAGTACAGGCCCATGCTCAGCAGCCTTACCTACAAACGATGGCCAGTCAGGGGCAGTTAGCCAAGATCCATGATGTATTGGCAAAGTTGCTCAAAAAGGGGCAGTACCATCAACTTGCATCGGTATTGGCACATGCTAAAGGTAGTGATACCAAGCTCACTCAAGCGATTCAAAATAACTTGAAGAAGCAGGAACAAAACAGCGAGTTACTTTTTTGTTTAGCCTGTATGGCGAATGCAGAAGGGGATTTTGAACTTGCGGCAAAAATATTTGCAAGTTTGCCTGAACAGGATTGGCAACCCATTTGGGTCGAGCCTGCACTGCACAGCTTTGAGCGAACAGGCCAGTATCAGCGGGCTTATCAACTTGCTCGCCATCAGTGGTAAAAGGTAAAGCCAGCCGAGTGCTGGCTTTTTTGTACTTGTATTAATATTGAGCAATACTAAAAATGGACATGTGTCCTTGATCTTTATTTGGGGGCGCGTATGATCCGCAAAATTTTATCTGCAGCCGAGTGACCTATGATCAATAACAACCTACCTTTGCTTGATTTACACCGCCACCTTGATGGAAACGTACGAGCGAGTACGATTTTAGAGCTTGGTCAGCAATTTAATTTGCCTTTGCCAGCTCAAGACTTAGAAGGGCTGAGAGAGCACGTACAGGTGCTGGACAATGCCCCTGATTTAATGGCTTTTTTGGCCAAGTTAGATTGGGGCGTTAAAGTGTTGGGAGATTATGACGCATGTCGCCGGATTGCGATGGAAAATGTGGCGGATGCTCAAGCACAGAATATCGACTACACCGAGTTGCGCTTTAGTCCTTATTATATGGCCCAAAGTCATAACTTACACCCGCAAGGAGTAGTTGAAGCGGTTGTCGATGGTGTTAAAGCGGCTACCAAGGGTCAAGATATCAAAGTGAATTTGATTGGTATCATGTCCAGAACGTTTGGTGTAGAAAAATGCCAATATGAACTGGATGCGTTGTTGGCTTTTAAAAATGACCTGGTGGCAGTGGATTTAGCTGGAGATGAAATCGGCTTTCCTGGCAACCTCTTTATTGATCACTTCAAGCAGGTTCATGATGCCTATCTAGCGGCAACAATTCATGCAGGTGAAGCACGAGGAGCTGAAAGTATTTGGCAAGCTATTCAAGAGCTTGGCGCGACACGCATCGGCCATGGCGTAAAGGCAATTGAAGATCCTGCTTTGATGGATTATTTACGAGATAATCGTATTGGTATCGAGTCTTGTTTAACAAGCAATATTCTAACCAGCACGGTTGCAAGTCTCGAAACGCATCCTTTAAAACGCTTTTTAGACCACGGCATTTTGGCGTGTATTAACACCGATGATCCTGCAGTTCAGGGGATTGAACTGGCACACGAGTATCAGGTGGCAGCTCCTCAGGCTGGTCTAAGTCAGAACGATATTGAGCAAGCGCAGCGTAATGCGTTAGAGATTGCCTACTTAAGTGACAGCGACAAAAAAGCACTGCTAGCTAGGGGTTAATGGGCACGTTGTTAAATACATAAAAAAACGCGCCATCTGGGCGCGTTTTTTCTAAGAACATTGTTCGCTACTTAATGAATGCAAATGCATCTGCATACATGTGCTCACGCTCTGCACCATGATTAATAAAGTCATCGCGTACGATACCAATCATATCAAATCGGCCAGCCATATAAATGCTGTAAGGCTCTAATGAAACGATGTCTTTCATCACTGCTTTATGTACAAAGCCTGTGTGTCCTTGCCAATCACCGCTTGGGTTTTCAACGACAGGGATAAACTGGAAGTTTTTACGTGATGCAGCCCAAGCTTCCATTTCCTGTTTTGCATATAGAGCAGACTCATCTTTTACGCCCCAGTAAAACAAAACGGGTTGGTCAAAACCAATTTCGGCCAGATGATCAGCCATTGACTTCACATAAGAGAACCCCGTGCCACCGGCTAGCAAAACGATTGGGCGTTGGTGATCAACACGTAGTTGTGATACACCAAGGCCCACTTCTAATGATACTGGCGTGTTGCTTTGATGGGCTTCTCGCAAATGTTCTAACGCCTGCATGGCGTATGAGTCTGCACCTGAGGCACCGATGTGTAACTCAAGCTCATTGCGTAATGATGGACGGCTGGCGATAGAAAAAGCGCGTTTATCTTTTTCACCCAATACCAGTTGTAAGTAATGTCCTGCTTCAAATGTAACAGCCTCCTCAGGAGTCAGTGTTACTTTATGAACAAACTCTGTAAGTGGGCTGATGGCGGCCACTTCAGCTTTAACTAATTGCATATTTTACCTTTAGCACGGCGGTTATATTGATTATTTGTATAAAGTATCAGCACTTTATCACAGCCAAGATGGTTATCCTATGACTCCAGCTTAATACCTAGACTGTCCCAGATCTCATCAACGCGTTGCTTGGTGACATCATCCATAACGATGGGCTCCCCCCATTCACGATCTGTCTCTCCTGGCCACTTATTGGTTGCGTCCATCCCCATTTTTGAACCTAACCCCGAAACCGGCGAAGCGAAGTCCAAATAGTCTATAGGGGTATTATCAATTAAGGTGGTATCTCGCGTTGGATCCATACGAGTTGTGATAGCCCAAATGACATCATTCCAATCGCGGGCATTGACGTCGTCATCACATACAATCACAAACTTGGTGTACATGAACTGTCTTAAAAATGACCAAACACCCATCATCACCCGCTTTGCATGACCTGGGTACTGCTTCTTCATGGTTACAACGGCCATGCGATAAGAGCACCCCTCAGGCGGTAAGTAAAAATCTACAATTTCAGGAAATTGTTTCTGTAAGATGGGCACAAACACTTCATTGAGTGCCACGCCTAAAATAGCTGGCTCATCGGGTGGGCGGCCGGTATAGGTGCTGTGATAGATAGGATCTTTACGGTGCGTAATATGCGTGACAGTCATCACTGGAAAGTCATCAACTTCATTGTAATAACCGGTGTGATCCCCATAAGGTCCCTCTGGCGCTAGCTCGCCGGGCATGATATGTCCTTCCAGTATAATCTCCGCATTGGCGGGGACTTGTAAATCGTTGGAGATAGACTTGATGACTTCAGTTTTTGCGCCACGTAACAGACCTGCGAATGCGTATTCGCTAAGCGTGTCGGGAACAGGGGTGACTGCCCCTAAAATGGTTGCGGGGTCGGCACCTAAGGCAACGGAGACGGGATAAGGTTCACCTGGGTTTTCTTTACACCACTCCTGAAAATCCAGCGCGCCACCACGGTGAGACAGCCAACGCATAATAATTTTGTTTTTACCCAGCAGTTGCTGGCGATAAATGCCTAGATTTTGTCGCTTTTTGTAAGGGCCTCGGGTGACCGTTAAGCCCCAAGTGATGAGCGGAGCGGCATCGCCTGGCCAGCAATGCTGAATCGGTAACTGAGTTAAGTCTACCTCACCACCACTGAGCACCACTTCCTGACAAGGTGCTTTACGCAGTTCTTTAGCAGGCATATTAAGAACTTGCTTATAAGCGGGTAATTGTCCGAGCGCTTCTTTAATGCCTTTTGGTGGATCAGGTTCTTTCAAAAAGGCAAGTAGTTTACCCACTTCGCGCAGTGCGCTGACATCCTCTTGCCCCATTCCCATCGCAACGCGTTTGGCGGTACCAAACAGGTTGGCGAGTACGGGAATATCAAAACCGATAGGGTTTTCAAATAGTAACGCCGGACCGCCCGCTCTGAGTGTGCGGTCTGCGATTTCGGTCATTTCTAACTTAGTGGAAACTGGCTGTGAGATACGTACCAACTCACCTTGCGCTTCTAAGCGCGCGATAAAATCTCGCAAGTCTTTATATTTCATTTCGTTACTGGGTACTTGAATTTGGTTTCAGTATATCAACTTGACTTTGAAATGGCAGTAATCTGCGCTTTATTTGATATTGTGCAATACTTAGTGCCTTAACGTGTTTTCAAAGGATATGCTTTGTTTTATAGTCATTTTCAAGCCTTTAAGTCTGTGGTGGCTGGATGAAAATAATAAAAATAATAATCGCGTGTCTGTCGCTCTGTAGCAGTGTGGTGAATGCATTGTCTGTTGATGATCCAGTATTTGTAGAGCACAGTGCTGTGATGTTGGTGATCAACCCTCAGTCGGGGCAAATTATCGCTGCCAATAAAGCAGCTGCAAAATTTTATGGTTTTTCGCGTACGACACTCGAAGCAATGCTGATACAGGACATTAATCAGCTTAACGCAGAGCAGGTTGCAGAGGAACGATCGCTGGCTGCAAGTGAAGGTCGAAACTATTTTATCTTTCGCCACCGCTTGGCGGATGACACCCTACGCACAGTGAGTGTTTACTCAACGCCATTTGTCGATGGCGCAGGACAAACTCAGCTACTCTCAATCATTCATGATATAAGTGCTCAACGAGCGCTACAAGATTCACTATGGTATTACCAAAATAAACTAGAAGAGCAAGTTGCTGCACAAACACAAGAAATCCAGCAAATGAGCAGCTTGAAAGTGTTGTTACTGGCATTAATCATCGCCATTTTGCTGGTTTCGATTCTTGTGTTAGGTGCACTTTTGTTACGCTTAAGGGCTGCCAAGCGACGCTCGGAGGCACAAGGCGCGAGGCTAAAAGCCATTTTCAATGGTATTGATGATTTGCTTATTTTTACCGACGAACGAGGGCAAATACTGTCAGTCAATAAAAGAGTGCAAGATATCTTCTCTGCCAATGGTACGTTATTGAATAAGCCGATTGGGGAAGTACTACATCGTAGTAGCTGTGTTGAGCAAACAACGTGTTATCAATTGCCTTACACATTGGAGCTGGGTAATGGACAGTGCACTTTTAGTATCACTAAAACCACAGTGTTAGATATTAATCAGCAGCTATTAGGGTATATCTATGTGTTACAAGATATCACCGAACGTCTCGCGCGTGAGCGTGAGCAGCGATTAGCTCAGACCGTATTTGACACGACCACCGAAGGGGTGTTGGTGTCTGACAGAGACAACCGTATTCAAATGGTTAACCGTGCGTTTAGTCAGATCACGGGGTTTGAAAGTGATGAAGTGTTGGGCCAGACGCCAGCGATGTTTAATTCAGGACACCATAGCAAAGCCTATTTCAACCAACTTTATCAAACCTTAAATGAGCGGGGGCACTGGGAAGGTGAGATTTGGAATCGTCGAAAAACGGGAGACGTTTATCCGAGCTGGTTACAAGTTTCAGCGGTGTTTGACGAGCAAGGTGATATTGAAATGTACGTGGCGTTGTTCAACGACATTACCTCTCGCAAACATCATGAGCAGCTTATGTGGCAGCAGGCCAACTTTGATACGTTGACAGGGCTTGCCAATCGACATCATTACCACGAGAAGTTTGATACAACACTTGCAGCGGCAAAAGAAAACCATACCCGCTTTGCCATTTGTTTTATTGATTTAGACCGCTTTAAAGCGATCAACGACACGCTTGGTCATCATATAGGTGATTTGCTGTTGATTGAAGCGGCGCAGCGCATTCAGGATTGCACACGTAGCAGTGATGTGGTGGCAAGACTGGGCGGAGACGAGTTTGCAATATTGCTGACGGACATTAAACACACTCGTGATGTAGAAGCTATTGCCAATAAGATTTTGCATCAGTTAAGAAGCCAGTTTGTACTGGAAGGCCATGAGGCATTTGTGTCGGGCAGCATAGGGATTACGTTTTACCCTGACGATGGTGATGAAAGAGAAGTGCTATTACGCAACGCAGATAGCGCAATGTATAAAGCCAAAGAACACGGGCGAAATTGTTTTCAGTTTTACACTTCCATGATGCATGAAAATGCCAAGGCGCGCAGTCAGCTTGAGGGGGCGCTTCATAAGGCTTTGATAAACGAGGAACTATCAGTTGTCTATCAGCCAATTCTTGGCAAAGATAACGAGCGCATTGGGTGCGAAGCGTTGCTACGTTGGCACAGTGAAACACTCGGTGACGTCTCCCCTGGAGAATTTATCCCTGTTAGTGAGGAGTTAGGACTCATTCTAGCGATGGGAGAGTGGGTGCTATTTCAGGCATGTAAACAGGCCAAACATTGGTATGAGAAAACCAAAACGCCTTTCTTTGTCACAGTTAATGTTTCTAGCACGCAGTTCAAGCGGCAAGATGTATCTACACTTGTGGCAACGGTGTTACGTGAAACAGGGTTACCTAGTCACGCACTCACTTTGGAGATCACAGAAAATGTGTTGGCTGACAACTCTGAGCGTATTCTTACGCAGCTAAGAGCGATTCGTGATATGGGAGTTGAGCTGGCAATTGATGATTTTGGGACCGGATACTCGTCGTTGAGTTACCTTAAGCGTTTTCCGCTTTCAAAGCTGAAAATTGACCAGGAGTTTATCCGTGATTTGCCCCATGATGCGGAAGATAGAGCTTTGGTCAGCGCCATCATTTCCATGGCGGCGAACCTAAACCTACAAGTGGTGGCTGAGGGCGTTGAGACTGCAGAGCAGTTGGGGTTATTGAAACAACTCGACTGTGATTTTACACAAGGCTATTTACATGCCCAGCCTCTATCACCGGATGAGTTTGATGTATATTTAGCGCGTTTCAACGAGGGTTGCTAACACATCTTAGGGTGCTCAGCGCAAAGTGCTGAGAGGGCTTCCTGAGCTTTTGGGTTGTGTTGTTTTGCTGATTGTTGTAACCAATAAATCGCCTGTTTCAGATCTTGTGAGCCACCTTGTGCCAGTCTAAGCATACCGGCCAAATTATATTGTCCCCAACTATCTCCTTGCTTAGCCGCCTGTAAGAACTCTGCTCTGGCTGCTTTAAAATCTCCTTGACGAAATAACGTAACGGCTTGGTCATTGTGTGAGTTTAAAGCTACCGAAGCTTTAGGTAGATGATTGATAGCAGTGGGTATGGCGCGCCTTTTAACAATACCGCCAAGTACATAAATATCGTTAGGGCGATAGACACTATCGATGGCCTGTCGTTCAAACAGAGATAGTAATTCAGCGCGTTCGAATGTCATTGTTTGCTGCCTAAAGTAGCTATCTAACATCAGGGAGTCTAGTTTAATGGCGCGCTGCGCACCGCGTAGCTTTCGATAGGTAAAGCTGCCCTGCAAGAGTTCAATGTGTGTCTGTGACACCTGTAATACTTGAGCGACGCGATATTGTGCTTGATAATTACGTTGTGTTTCAAGGTGTCCCATGTTGAGGATCCAGACATCGTGTACTTCTGGCTGCGCTAGTAGGGCGCTTTGTTGTGATTGAGCGTGTTGATACTGGTAACCCAAATAGCCTACGCACAGCAAAGAGGTGGCTATGAGCAAAGGGCGTCTGTAGTGAATGACGCATGTTTCAACGAACTCATGAAGCGCATAGACTAAGCGCAATGATGCCATAGGGCCACTCCCTTGATTAATATTTAAAGTTAAGTTGTTCCTTCGACACAGATAAGGCCGCAGGAGGTATACCATATCACTTTGTCTAAGCGAATGTCACAGTGTAGGTGACTGATAGAACTTCTCAAAGGTAATACCAAGTAGCGTCAAGCAGGCGTAAATACTTGCCGTGATGTGATACTCGCACACACAGATTTCTGCTAGAATCTCGAATCATTTAATCCTTTGAGAACGGCACATGAGTTCAGTTGCATTTAACACCCTACCTTTGGCCCAGGAGCTATTGGATACCCTGACTGATTTAGGGTTTAAAAATATGACGCCCATACAAGCGCAAAGTTTACCCGTAGTTTTATCTGGCAAAGATGTCATTGCTCAGGCCAAAACAGGGTCGGGTAAGACCGTCGCATTTGGTTTAGGAGTATTGTCACGCTTAAATGTTGCTCGCTATCGAATTCAAGGGTTAGTGTTATGCCCAACCAGAGAGTTGGCTGAGCAAGTGGCTACGGAGCTGCGCAAACTTGCTCGAGGCATCCATAATATTAAGATTTTAACCTTGTGTGGTGGTGTACCCATTGGACCACAGATTGGATCTCTGGAACATGGTGCGCACATCATAGTCGGCACGCCTGGTCGAATAGAGGATCATCTGTTTAAGGGCACGCTCAATCTATCTGAAGTATCTGCGCTGGTATTAGATGAAGCTGACCAAATGCTGGACATGGGTTTTGCTGATGCGCTAGATAATATTGTTTCTTACTTACCACAGCAAAGACAAACCTTGTTGTTCAGTGCGACCTATCAAAAGCGCATTGAAGAAATTGCCGAGCGCGTGATGCAATCACCTCAAATGATTAAAGTTGAAGAACAAACGGTCAATACCAGCATCAAGCAACTGTTTTTTAAGCTGGATAATAACAAACTACGCTTTAATACCTTGAGACTGTTGCTGTTACAACACAAGCCGCAAAGCTGTGTAGTATTTTGTAATACCAAGGTTGAAACACAAAAAGCCTGTGATGAACTACGTGCTGCTGGCTTTAATGCGGTGGCACTGCACGGTGATTTGGAACAAAGGGAGCGAGAACAAACGCTGATCCGTTTTGCTAATAAGAGCGCATCTATTTTGGTTGCAACAGACGTGGCTGCGAGGGGCTTAGATATAGATGATATGGATATGGTGATCAACTACCATCTTGCACACGACCCGCAAACGCATGTGCACCGTGTTGGACGCACAGGTCGAGGTGGAAAGAAAGGCTTAGCTTGTTCAATCTACGGCGAGAGCGAAGCCTTTAAAGTGGCTCAGATTGGTGATGTATATGATCGTGATTTTGAACCTGCGCCCATGCCATCGTTAAGCCTACTTGATAAGCCTCCCTATAAACCAGACATGGTGACGCTGCAAATAGATGGTGGTAAAAAACAAAAGGTACGCCCAGGTGATATTGTAGGAAGCTTAACGGGTGAACAAGGCATCGCTTTTACACAAATTGGAAAAATCAATGTGCTAGATAACAGTGCTTATGTGGCAGTCGCCAGAGAGGCGGCAAAGCCCGCGTTTCGTAAGCTGAGTGAGGGCAAACTGAAAGGTCGTAAATTTCGCGTTCGCCGTATTAATCAATAACAGCCAGATGCGCTTTAAGTAAGTCATACTCTTCTTTGAGTTGTTTAAAGCGCTGCTCGCAGCCTGCATCTTTATCAGGGTGCTGTAATACAGCTTGTTGTCGCCACGTTCGTTTGAGTTGCTGCCTTTGGTATGGATAGGGTAATTGCCAGTGCTTACAAATATCTTGGATCACTGTAGTGGGTATGTTTGTTGGTATGCTAGGTGCTGCGAAACTTTGCCAGAATGTATCGAGTAACTCTAATATTTCTTCCTTCGTAGTTTCATAATTTTCCCAGTCCAAGTAATAATCTCGCAGTGGATCAGGTGGTAGCGGCGTATTTTTGGAAATATCTACTAACTGAATATGCATGCTGCTAACACTGAGGAAAAGACCTTCTTGTAATAACTCAGTTTGCAACTGGTACAGTGCATTCATGATTAAAAAGTTCTTCTTAAACAGTTCTTTATTTGGCTCTGAGTCTAGTTGAGGAAAGGCCCGTCGGTGGCCTAACTTGCCCGCTAATGTATGAACTTTGTGTACTTTTTTATCACAGATGATGAGGAAAATAGTATCGACTAAAGGGTTGAGCATTGTTCCACCAATTGAGTTAGTGTATCTTCAGCATAGCATTATTTTGTAGCAGGTGGTGGAAACAAGGATGGGTAAAAGGCTTATAGGTAGAGCGCTGATATATATAATGTTGATTTTCAACATAACCTTGGCTGTTTCTGCGCAAGAGCCTACGCCGTCGCTTGATACCCAGATAGAGGCGCTTGGAGATTTAGAAAGCTGGCAAGATATTTCCATTAAAGGCCATCAGCTACTTTCCCATCCAAATTTAAACTCAAAGCAGCGCTTTGAGTTACTAAAGTCACTCGCAAGAGAGGCGTTTGAACGTGACGACTTTACTACCACAGAGCAATACCTTAAAGAAATAGAGTTGGAATATGTGCAGCAACCGCTCAGTGATGAGTACTATTTTGCCACCAAACTTTTGGCTATCAACGCGTATCATCAAGGATTTTATACCACAGCTATCCCTCAGTATTTAAAAGCACTAAATATTGCGAGCAAACGCAATAATCCATTAGAACAAGCCAACATGCATAACAACCTAGGATTGACTTATGTTAAAACCAATGAGCTAGGTTTAGCGATTTCTCATTTTGGTGAAGCACAGAAGTTTTATCAGGGCCTAGGAGAAATGCAGCATGAGGCGGATATCATGCTCAATATGTCGGTGGTTTACATTCGTCAATATCAGTTTGATGTTGCCCAAGAGATGATCAACACCGGTATGAAAATGTTTTCAGAGTTGGGTGATAGCTATGGGGTTGCATTGGCAAACACATATTTGGGGGAGTTATTCAGTAAGAAAGGCATGACGCACTCTGCGCGATATCACTTTCAGGCAGCGATAGACTACTACGAACAGCAAAATAATATGGATCATTTGATGGTTCAGCATGCGAATCTCGCAAATGTGAGTCTCGTGCAAGGGGAATTTGATAAAGCAGAAAAAGAGGCCAATTTTGCTTTGTATTATGCGGAGAAAATAAATAGCGACACTGGGCGTATGTCTGCCTTGTTTCCACTGGCGAAAGCGATGTTTGTGAAAGGAGAGTTAGTTAAAGCGGAACTGATGGTTAATGAGGCTATGTCATTGGCCACCGAAACGGGCGCGCGTTATTTAGAAAAAGATGAGCTTGCAACATTGGCTCTGATCCAAGCTGGCGCGGGGAAGCATGAACAGGCACTGTTAAACTTTACGAGCTATCAAACAAATCAATATGAGTTTTTGAACAAGAATGTTCTCGCCAAAATGATGGAGTATCAAAACCGAATTGAAGCCGCTGAGTTAAATAGAGAAATTACAGAGCTGAAGCAAAAGCAAGCATTTCAAACACTACAAATAGAAAAGCGTGAGCAAGTGATCTGGTTAAGCTCCATGGTGGTGTTGTCGCTTTTTATTGCTGTCGTCAGTCTGTACTTCAAGCAAGCTGAGAAGAATGCGAAAGTTGAACTGCGCGAAAAGGTTGCAGAGAGAACCGCTGAGTTACAGCGTGTTGCGGATGAACTGCGAGAAGCTAACCAAGTCAAAAATCAGTTCCTTGCCAACATAAGCCATGAGATCAGAACCCCCTTAACCTCGATTATTGGACAGGCCGAGGCTATGTTAAATGAACATGGGCAGAACTTTGAGCTCAAAACATCGCTTGGGGTTATCCAGCGCCAAGGAGAGCACCTAAAGGATTTAGTTAGTGATGTGCTTGACTTGAGTCGTATTGAAGCGCAGCGCTTAGACTTGGAATACACAGAGTTTTACTTACAAAGTCTACTCGATGATATTAGTGACATGTTTTATAACGCCTGTAAGGTGAAAGCGCTGCAATTTAGTATTGAAAGCGACAATGAAGAATCAGTCATGGTTAAGCTGGACTATGTTCGTCTTAAACAGATCCTGATTAACTTGTTGGGGAATGCAGTCAAGTTTACCGAGCACGGAGGGGTCGAGCTACAAGTAAGTTGCCAGCCCTCTGGGTTGATTTTCAAGGTTTTGGATACCGGTATCGGTATGAGCCAAGAGCAACTGAGTCGAGTATTTGAAAGCTTTCAGCAAGGTGACAACAGTATTACCCGTCGCTTTGGAGGATCAGGCTTAGGGCTGTGCTTATCACAGCAGCTGACTGATATGATGGGCGGTAGCATTAGTGTCAATAGTGAGCTTAACAAGGGCAGTGAGTTTATTGTTTATATTCCATGCGCACCACAACAGCGCGAGTTACCACAAAGTTTAGAGCAACAGCAAGAAGTTAGTTGGGACTATGGGAAAGTGCTTGTGGCCGAAGACCATGATGATAACCGCGCACTTTTTAAACGACTGATTGAGCAACTTGGTCTAGAGGTAGTGGTAGCGAGAAATGGTGAGGAAGCGGTAGAGCTGTGCCTAAGAGAGTATCCTGATGTTGTGTTAATGGATATACAAATGCCAAAAATGGATGGTGTAGAAGCGCTTAACCTGCTACACCAATCTGGTTTTGACCAACCGGTGTATGCATTGACTGCTAATGTAATGGAACATGAGATACAGTCATATTTAAAAGCAGGATTCAGCGGGCACTTGGGTAAACCGCTTGATCGCAAGCTATTAATTAAAGCTTTGCAAAGGCATATATCAACAGCATCGGAGTTGGTATCTAGTCAGGTAGATATTAGTGATTTGGCAGCAAGTTTTGTAGCAACATTATCCAACGAGCGCTCTGTAATCATTGAGCTTTGGCAAACTCAGCAGTGGGAAAGCTTACAGCGCGCATGCCATCGCTTGTCTGGGGCTGCGAGTACATTTAGTTTCATATCTTTGGCAAATACTTCTCGACAGTTGGAGCAAATGCTATCAAAAGAGCAGTATAAGCAAGCCGAGCATTTGTATCTGATTTTGTGTGACGAATTACAGTATCTCGGCTTGTCAGAACAGCTCGACGTCGGATGAGCTTTCTTTTTCAGTCTCGCTGGGTTTATCTTGGGCCAGATTTTTATCTTTGGGCTCTCTTTGCGACATGTCGGGCGGATCATAGTCTGCTTTAAACAGCGATAATTTTTCATGTATGGTAACAGCTAAATTGAGCAAGTCGCTGCTGGATACGGCTTGAATTTTAGAGTTAGATAACGCATCGGAATTTAACTCTACCATCGACTCAATACTACTTTGTGCTTCATCAGAGACCGCTTTTTGCTGCTCCACTTGGGTATGAATGCTTTGAGACATATCGTTGACGTTCACCATCGCTTGTTCAATTTGATCCATTTCTTTCGTCGATGCTTCTGATAGCGATACCGTTTGCTCTGTTTGTGTTAACGCCTCCTGCATTAAGCTATGAGCACTATCGGTACCAGCCTGAATTTTGGTTACCATGTCTCGAACTTGCTGGGTAGATTGGCTGGTTCGTGCGGCAAGGCTACGTACTTCATCAGCAACAACCGCAAAGCCACGACCCTGTTCACCCGCTCGGGCTGCTTCAATAGCAGCATTGAGCGCAAGTAAATTGGTTTGCTCAGCAATAGAGTTAATGACATCAATGACAGAACTGATGGAGTCACTATCTGCTTTGAGCGCCTCAATCTGTTTACTGGTTTGTTCAATATTATCTACAAGCCCAAGTAAGCTTCTTTGGCTTTTGTCGGTATCTTGGCGAGTTTGTTTGACGGCGTGTGTTGCCTCCTCGACGGAGTGATAGATCTTTTCTAAATTCTCATCAAGTTCCCTAGATACTTCTAACATACGGTTTATTGAAGACGCTAAATCTTGGCCATGAGCATGTTGAATGGACGCTTTTTGTGTCATAGATGCATATGTATCGCGCAAGTTATCGGCCATTGGTGAAAGCCTTGCTGATGAGGCATAAACTTCACCAATAATATGCTCAACGGTGATCAAACTGGCATTGAGTGCTAAACAGGCTGGGGGGATGTCTTTATCATTTTCATCAAAGCGAAAGGTCAGATCAATACAACCCTCGTTGACCAGTTTCTGCACAAGCATGTCTAAATAAGAGGTATCTTGGCGCTTTCGATGATAGTAGAGGATGCAGCCCGACATGATGATAGATGAGGTTATGGTGAGTATCGTAATTGCACTCACGGATAATGAAAAGAGCACGCCTATGCCTATCAATAATAAGGCATTAAGGGCTAACAAAAGCATAGCTAGGTGCAGTGACTTCATTGTTTAACGAGTCCATTTAAGTTTTAAAAGACTCATAATATATAGTTGATAAAACCTACTTAGCCAAGCGATAGGCAATAAAAAAGCCTGTAAAAACAGGCTTCTTTTAAACTTTAATTGCTACTTTCTTCGCATTAGATCAAAGAATTCATCATTTGTTTTACTCATTGATAGCTTGTCAATGAGGAATTCCATGGCGTCAATCTCCGACATCTCGTGAACTATCTTGCGTAAGATCCACATTTTCTGTAGCTCGTCGGTTTTCGTCAGCAACTCTTCACGACGAGTACCTGAGCGGTTGAAATCAATAGCTGGGAAAACACGTTTTTCAGCAATCTTACGATTAAGATGCAGTTCCATGTTACCGGTACCTTTAAACTCTTCGTAGATAACTTCATCCATTTTAGAGCCGGTATCGATAAGAGCAGTTGCGATGATGGTTAAACTACCACCTTCTTCAACGTTACGCGCTGCACCAAAGAAGCGTTTTGGCTTATGTAGTGCGTTTGCGTCTACACCACCTGTTAATACCTTACCTGATGATGGGATCACGGTATTGTAAGCACGAGCTAAACGCGTGATTGAGTCAAGTAAGATAACAACATCTTTTTTGTGCTCGACCAAACGTTTAGCTTTTTCGATAACCATTTCTGCAACCTGTACGTGGCGGTTGGCTGGTTCATCAAACGTAGAGGCGATTACTTCACCTTTTACTAGGCGTTGCATCTCGGTTACTTCTTCAGGACGTTCGTCAATTAACAATACCATCAGTGTTGCATCTGGATTGTTATAAGTGATTGACTGCGCGATGTTTTGAAGTAGCATGGTTTTACCAGCTTTCGGTGGTGCAACGATAAGCGCACGCTGTCCTTTACCGATAGGAGAAGCAAGATCTAATACTCGTGCTGTGATGTCTTCAGTACTACCGTTACCACGTTCCATAACAAAACGTTCGTTCGCGTGGATAGGTGTTAAGTTTTCGAATAGTATTTTGGTACGAGAGTTTTCGGGTTTATCGAAATTAACCTCATTGACTTTCAGTAACGCAAAATAACGTTCACCATCTTTCGGTGGGCGAATTAAGCCGCTGATGGTGTCACCGGTGCGCATACTAAAACGTCTAATCTGGCTTGGTGAGACATAAATGTCATCTGGCCCAGCTAAGTAAGAAGCTTCTGATGAGCGTAAAAAGCCGAAGCCATCTTGTAGAATTTCTAAAACACCGCCGCCGTAAATGTTTTCGCCACTTTTGGCGTGGGCTTTTAAAATGGCAAAAATAATGTCTTGTTTTCTTAGACGGGCTACGTTTTCGAGTCCCATAGACTCGGCTAGTTTTACAAGTTCGTTGATTGACTTGTCTTTAAGTTCGCGTAAATGCATATTGGTGGGTTCTTTATTACAATTGTCATTCTCGTAAACGAGAGAGGTTGATTTGATAAATCTAAAGGTTAGTGGTGATATAAATTAGCAGTTAGGTCGCTGGGCGTCCAGTCTTTATACAAATTTTGTGTGAAAAATCTAAAATTAAACTGGAAACAAGGCAATATGCACCCGATTTTTAATTCTCGGGTACATATTTAAGGCTTTGTTAAGCGTTACTTTCTAAGAACTCGACAAGTTGAGTTTTAGATAATGCGCCTACCTTAGTTGCTACCACAGCACCATCTTTAAATAGTAAAAGGGTAGGAATACCACGAATACCGAACTTAGGTGGTGTACCTGCGTTTTGATCAATGTTAAGTTTACCTATGGTTACTTTACCATCAAACTCTTCAGCAACTTCGTTTAAAATAGGGGCGATCATTTTACAAGGACCGCACCATTCTGCCCAAAAATCAACAAGTACAGGCTTGTCTGATTTAAGTACATCTGCTTCAAAGCTGTCATCGGTAAGTTGAATAATTTTGTCGCTCATTGCGCTCTCCGTTAGAATTTGGCGAATTATTTAATGCGTATTTAAACACTCTTGTTTCTTATTGCAAGTTTAAACGTTATGCTTTATCGCTATGACTAAGACACATTTGACCAATAAAAAATTTTCTGACTTTGCTTTAGCGCCGGAAGTGGTCGCCGGCTTAACCGCGAATGGCTTTGAATATTGTACGCCAATCCAAGCAAAGTGTTTGCCTTTTGTTGTTGATGGCCGTGATATTGCGGGCCAAGCTCAAACGGGGACAGGTAAAACTTTGGCTTTCTTAACAGCCACTTGTCATCGTTTGATGCAATCAGAAGGCATTTCCAGAAAGCAACCAAGGGCACTGATCATGGCTCCCACTAGGGAGCTGGCGATTCAGATACATAAAGATGCAAAAATTATTGCGCCACACTGTGATCTCAAACTAGGTTTGATATATGGTGGCGAAGACTATGAAAAACAACGTGCACAGTTAGAAAATGGTGTAGATATTTTAATTGGCACGACCGGACGCCTAATAGATTTCTACAAACAAGGCGCGTATAGCCTTAATGAAATCGAAGTTGTGGTGTTGGATGAAGCTGATCGTATGTTCGATTTGGGCTTTATTAAGGATATTCGTTATTTGTTCAATCGGATGCCGGAGACATCTGAACGACTAAATTTATTATTTTCGGCGACCCTATCGTACCGAGTTCAAGAGTTGGCTTTTGAGCATATGACTAACCCTGAACATGTACAGATTGAGCCGGATGTGAAAACTGGTAAGCGTATTCAGGAAGAGTTATTTCACCCTTCGCACGATGATAAGATTCCATTGCTACTGACTTTAATTGAAGAAGAGTGGCCGGATAAAGCGATTATCTTCGCTAACACCAAGCAAAGTTGTGAAAACGTTTACGCGTGGCTGAAAGCCGATGGACATCGAGTGGGGCTACTAACTGGTGACGTCAATCAGAAAAAACGACAGAGTATTTTGGCGCAGTTTACCAAAGGTGATGTTGATTTTCTGGTCGCAACTGATGTGGCAGCGCGTGGGTTACATATTCCAGAAGTAAGTCATGTCTTCAACTTTGATTTGCCTGACGATTGTGAGGATTATGTTCATCGAATTGGGCGAACCGGTCGTGCAGGTGCATCGGGACATGCTATCAGTTTTGCTTGTGAGCAATATGCCTACAACTTACATGAGATCGAATCATACATCGAACATGCAATTCCGCTGTCGCATTATGATAAAACAGCTTTGCTTGATGACTTAACTAAGCCTAATATGCAAAGAAAAAGGAACTACTCATCTGGACCACGCAACCGTAATAACGGCCGTCGCCAAGGTAGTTACCAAAAGTCGCGCTCTAATAATTAAATTAGAGCGATCACATTGGTACTTGTTTCTAGAGGTTTACATTAGTGGGGCAGAAAATTCCTCAAAGTAGCGTGTTCGCGGTTATAGACCTAGGTTCAAACAGCTTTCATATGCTTATTGCAAGACATGTTGCGGGTGGTGTACATACTATTGGCCGTGTTAAACGCAAAGTACGTTTGGCTGCAGGTTTAGATAAAAACAATATGTTGTCAGAAGAAGCGATGCAAAGAGGATGGGAGTGTTTAGCCCTGTTTGCAGAGCGATTACAAGATATACCCAAGGCAAATATTAGCATCGTTGCGACAGCAACGCTTAGACTGGCCAAGAACGCGGAAGAGTTTAAAACGCGGGCAGAGCAAATCCTCAATCATAAGATCAATGTGATTAGTGGTGAACTAGAAGCTAAGACTATTTATAAAGGTGTTGCGCACACATCAGCTTGCCAAGGTCGCCAATTAGTGATTGATATAGGCGGTGCGAGTACTGAAGTTGTCATCGGTAAAGGATTTGACGCCCTACTATATAAAAGCTTAAACATGGGCTGTGTTACTTTTCTCGAACAGTATTTTTCGGATGGTTTACTTAGCTCCGAGAACTTTGATCAAGCTATCATTTCAGCAAAAAAAGTCGTGTCACCAATACAAAAAGACTTTGTTGCGCTGGGATGGGAGCTGGCGATAGGTGCTTCTGGCACTGTGCAAGCCATTCAAGAAATACTCGCAGCAGATGGCCAATCTGACTTACTAACGCTTAAGAAGCTTCATGATATTCAGGCGCAAGCTATCGCTTGTCAAAGCATAAGCAAGCTTGATCTGCCTGGACTCAGTGAAGAACGCAGATTGGTATTTGTATCTGGGTTAGCTATCCTCATAGCTCTTTTTGAATCACTACATATAGCGCAGATGGGGCTTGCGGGCGGTGCTTTGCGTGAAGGTGTGCTATATAGCATGATCCCAGAGCTTCACAACTCAGATATTTGCAAACGCACATTAGATAGTTTTATGGATCGTTACCATGTAGACAAACGCCAAGCTAGCTATGTTGCTGAGCTTGCTTTGTCTTTAGCTAAACAGCTAGCAGATACGTGGCAACTAGATCTTGAACTGACCAAGAAGATAATTAGTGCCGTTGCTTGTGTGCATGAAATTGGGTTAATTGTGGATTATAAGCTTTATCATAAACATAGTGCTTATATTCTGACTCATACGGGTATGCCCGGTTATTCAAAAATAGAAAAACAGATGATCGTTGCGTTAACCTCATCGCATAGAGCGGATCTCAATTTGAATAACTTTGCTAATCTAGGGGCTCACACTAAAGCCTCGCAACGACTAAGTCGTATTGTTAGGCTTGCGGTTATTCTATCAATGCGCAGACAAGACGATATGGTGCCGCCTGTTATGGTTTCTGCAGATGCTCAGGAACAGCTAGTGCTAAGTTTTAAAGCAGATTGGCTAGCGAATCATCCACTTATGGAAAGCGAATTACAACAAGAAGCGCAATATCAGCGTAAAGTCGGTTGGAATATACAAATAAAGCGCGATTAAGCGCTTTATTTGTATATAAAACTATCAAAAAATATAAGTTCCGCTCAAAAATAATGCGAACGGTCTGTTTTTATCACTTTTCTTCAATAATTCTGTAAAAACCGCTTGCGCTTTTTGTTCGCCGCCCTATAATGCGACCCCACTGACACGGAGCGCTACGCTGAATAAGCAAAGCAACAACGGGTCAGCGTCGAGTAAAACTTAACTTTGCTTTTTTCTTACCAAGAAAACTTAAAATTAAGTGTTGACAAAAAATAGGGAATGCTTAGAATGCACACCCCTAGCGAGATGAAGCCAAGCGCTGAATCATCGCAACGTTCTTTAAAAATATGAAGCAATCATCTGTGTGGGCACTCGTACAGGTTGAGTTCTAACAAAACATTTAGAGTCTCAATTGAACTGAGTGACCAACGGCAATAAATTTAATTTGTTGCAGCACAGTCAATTCGTTCTTGGTAACAAGAACAAAATCAGAATTCAATGAGCG
>NZ_MKJU01000008.1 GCF_001854605.1 Pseudoalteromonas amylolytica
AATTAACCGCAGAGCGTTTTATCACGGTTAGTTTGTACGAAGGTCATGAAGAAAGAGTATACCGTACTGGCGATTTGGTTCGTCAACTACCGGATAACAATATTGAGTTCATTGGGCGTAAAGATGATCAGGTCAAGATCCGAGGGTTCCGTATTGAACTTGGAGAGATTGAGTACCAGCTTTCTCAGTCAAGTGATGTGCAGTCTTGTGTGGTGGTCGCACGTGAAGATGAGCCGAATAAAAAGCAGTTGGTTGCCTATGTGGTATTGAGTAACAAGGAAGCAATTAGCGCGGAGGTGGTGTCGTCTTTGAAGTTACGACTTACCGAGCAGCTACCCGATTACATGGTGCCAAGTGCGATTTTGGTATTGGATGAAATGCCACTGACAGCCAATGGTAAGGTGAATAAAAAGCAATTACCTATGCCTGATTGGGCGAGTATCGCAGTCAGTAACTATGTTGCTCCAATGAATGATATTGAACAGCAATTGGTGGTGATTTGGGCTGAGCTATTAGGTTTGGCAGCGGAGCAGCTTAGCATTGATGCTAACTTCTTTGAGCTTGGTGGTGACTCTATCTTATCGATTCAGGTAGTTTCAAAAGCGGCAAAGGCAGGGCTGTTCTTTAGTGTTAAAGCCCTATTTGATATGCCGACTATCCGTCGTTTAGCCACCAGTGTGAACACGGGACCAAAGGTACTTGCACCACAAGAAGCCACGAGCGGAGCACAACCTTTGTTACCCATTCATCGTGAGTTCTTCACGGATGAAACGGATATTAATCACTTCAACCAAAGCTTGTTATTACAAGTACCAGACACGCTGACGTTGGAGTTACTACAGGCTATGTTCACTGAGCTTTATCAGCGTCACGATGCATTACGCTTAGTGTTTACAAAATCGCGTGATGAGCAGTGGCAGGGACAGTATGTAGCACACAGTGCACAATCAATCTCATCGCTGGTATCACAGATCACATGGCCACTTACGAGTGCTCAAGCGCAGATCAGCGAATTTGCTGATTACGCAACGCAAGTGCATAAGAGTTTAGATATCACAGCGGGTCGTTTGATGAAAGCGGTGCTAGTTAAGAATCTAGAGCCGACCAAGCAAGATCAGCATGTGTTTATTTGCGTTCACCACTTAGTGATAGACGGTGTATCGTGGCGGGTGCTGCTGGATGACTTAACCACGTTATTTGAGCAACACCAAGCGGGTAACGCCTTGAAACTGGGTGCGAAAAGCTCATCTTACCAACAGTGGGGAGAGTTTTTGGAAGACTACGCCCAACGCTCAAGTGTGGTTGATGAGTTGGGTTATTGGCAAGCGGTGGTGTCTAGTCCGGTTGCTCGTTGGAGCGCATCGGCTCCTGAACATGGATTGGCGACCACCTATGAAGAAGCCAACTTTAGTTTATCTACGGCTTTGACATCTCAGTTAATTAACGAGAGTAATCAGGCATATAGAACGCGTATCAACGAGTTGTTGTTGGCGGGTTTGTTTGTGGGTATGAAGCAGTGGCAAGGTGTATCGGGTATCCGATTGGATTTAGAAAGCCATGGTCGAGAAGCCCTGAGCGATGAAATTGACTTAAGTGAAACCTTAGGGTGGTTTACGAGTATTTATCCATGCTTGTTAAGCCATGACAGTGATGATGTTGCAGCGCTCATTTGTGCAGTAAAAGAGCAGTATAGAGGGATCCCAAATGGTGGCATAGGGTACGGTTTATTACGCCATGGGGTTGGCTCAGTAGAAGGACATGCGGTGCTATCAGAAGGTGATGCAGGCAGCGAACTGTTGTTTAATTACTTAGGCCAATTCGATGCGTCCACAGGGGAGCGGCAAAAATTCAGCCGAGCAGATATATCAACAGGACAAGGCGTGAGTGTTCGTCGTGCGCAGGCGTATGGTTTGTCATTGAATGGATTTGTAGAAAAGGGACAGCTTCATATCAGCTTAGGGTATGACAAAGCGGCTTATTCGCAAACGTTTATCGCACAGTGGATGGCGGCCTATGAAGCTGGTCTGGCAGCGGTAATAGCGCATTGTCAGCAAGTTAACCGAGGCGAGTTAGCGGGGCGGTTTACTGTCAGTGATTTTCCGCTGGCCACGGTTACAGAGCAGGCATTAATAGACTGGTCAAGCTTAACGAAGGGGCGGCTATTAGACTTATATCCGGCGACGGGTATGCAACAAGGTATGCTATTTCATAGCTTGTTGTCGTCAGACAGTTACGCGACCCAAGTGAAAGTAGAGTTTACGGATTTACATGTTGAGCACTTTAGACAAGCATGGGAAAAGGTAATCGCGAGACATGATATTTTCAGAACCAGCTTTGTGGGTGTAGAAGACGGTAATGCACACCAATTAGTACAATCGGATGTGATGCTGGATTGGCAGGAGATCTCATTATTAGAGCTGACGCCGGTAGCACAGCAAGCAGCGATAGAGCAGTATCGTACAGAAGACAAAGCGAAAGGGTTTATAGCGGCTCATGCCCCATTGATGCGATTGACGGTGTTCAACTTGTCAGAGGCAGCAGAGGGTACAAAACAAGTACTACTTTGGACACACCATCACGCCCTATTAGACGGTTGGTGTACGTCGCTGGTGTTTGGAGAGGTGACAGAGTATTACCGAGCACTTCAAACAGGCAGTGAAGCACAGCTTGGTGCGGTGGAGCCTTACAAAGGGTATGTCCAATGGTTAGCGGAGCAGCCAGCGACAGCGGCAAGGGAATATTGGCATCACCACCTTAGGGACGTAGAAGGGGTCACTCCCTTACCATTTGTAGGGTATGGGGTAGAGGTCAGTGAGCACGAAGAAGCACGAAACGGTATTCATCAGGCACGGTTTAGTTTAGAGGCGGAGAAAACAGCGGCGTTGGTGAAGCTTGCACGAGCGTGTCAAACAACAGTGAATGTGATAGTCCAAGCGGCTTGGAGCCTATTATTGAGCCGTTACAGTGGTGAATCACAGGTAATGTTTGGTGTCACAGTATCGGGGCGTCCGGCGCAGCTCAAAGGTGTTGATGAGATGGTGGGGCTATTTATCAACACGGTGCCGATGAAGGTTACGGTGGATGAATCACAAACGCTAGAAAAGTGGTTGCGTCAACTACACAAAGATTTAGTCGATGCGGACAGTTATAGTTACCTACCCCTATCAGATATTCAGCAGTTAGCGCCTACACAGCAGCAACTATTTGATAGTTTGTTTATTTTCGAGAACTATCCGGTTGACGAAAATATTAGTAAAAATGCACAACAAGCGGCGCTTGAAGTGAATGATATTACTAACTATGAAGGCAATAACTACAAAGTAAGTGTGATAGCGCATTTAGATGAATGTTTACGTGTGAGTCTAGATACGCAGCCAGGCCTATACAGTGATGAACAAATACATTACTTGCGAAGCCATCTACTGAATATACTTACACAGTTTGCGCTGTGTGCAGAGGATAAAGTGTCAACGATTCGTGCGTCTGTCACGCCGCTTAGTGTGCTTCAGATGCACCACGATAGCGAGCTTGCGAGTTCAGCAGCTTTGATTTGTGGTCAATCAGTGAAGTTTGATGAAGACACTTTGATCCACAAGCAGTTTTCTACAATAGCAGCAAGTAAAGGATCTCAATTGGCCGTTTGTGATGGAACCCAACAGCTTTCTTATCAAGCGCTTGATTACTACTCTTCCAAGCTGGCACAACAGCTAGTCGAACAAGGAGTCACTTCAGGACAGTATGTTTCAATCTGCATGAATCGTTCAGTTGAGTATATTGTCGCTATCTTAGCGGTGCTTAAAACAGGCAACGGTTATGTCCCATTGGACCCGAACAACCCAGTCGATCGTTTACGTTACATCCTTGAAGATACTAAGAGTCAGTTAATGTTAGTGGATACGGATATGTTCACAGATAAAACACCACTAGACGAAGGGATAGACACACCGTTATTTGCAGTCAATTTAGCTGTACTTGGTGCTGTTGAAGACGGCGTAGTAAATAATGTGAACTCAGATCTAACCCCATGCTCAGCAAAAAATACGACGGCGTATGTCATTTATACGTCCGGTTCAACAGGACGTCCAAAAGGAGTGATGATCAGTCATCACAGCTTATCACATTACCTTGAGAACGTTGAACAATGCTATGTTCAGGCATGTTCCGGATCATTGATTTGCACAAATATGGCATTTGATTTGACCATCACTTCAGTCTTTGGGCCTCTTTTAACGGGTGGAGTTTGTAGACTCGTCAGAGAAGGGGATGATGAATTTGCCCAATTCTGCTCAAGATTGAGTGCAGAACACACGCCGCAACTATTAAAGTTAACGCCTTCTCACATTAGTGCCTTGGTCGCTTCTTTACGGGGTCAAATTATTCCAACTGCACACGTGTTTGTACTTGGTGGAGAAAGCTTGGAATGGAACCTTGTAAAGAGACTAAGAGAGATATTTGTTCAATGCAGGATCATTAATGAGTACGGACCAACAGAAGCGACAGTTGGTTGTGTTTATCATGAAATAAACGACGGTGATAGTGGTACCGGTTCAGTTGTTATCGGTAAGCCAATGCCAGGTGTTAAAGCCTTGGTACTTAATAAGAAACGGCAACTCGTCGCGCCAGGGCAAGCTGGAGAATTGTATATTTCAAGCCCAGGTCTTGCGCAAGGCTATCTCAATATGAAACAAGAGAGTGAGCGTAAATTCGTCCATAGTTCGATTTTTGATCTACCAAACGCAGAAGATAGATTTTACCAAACAGGTGACTTAGTTCGTCTAAATAGTGAAGGCAATTTACAGTATTTGGGACGGGTTGACTCACAGGTGAAATTGCACGGCTACCGCGTTGAATTATCTGAAATAACAGAAGCAATTCTTCGGTTCGAAGCAGTAGAAAACGCTGTTGTGAGGATGGACAAAGGGCAAGTGATCGCGCATGTGATAACGACCCATAGCCAATGCAATCAAGATGAATTATTTACTGCATTGTCACGGGTTCTACCCTTTTACATGATGCCTTCCGAAATAATCTTTGAGCGTGAATTTAAGCTTACAGCGAACGGTAAAGTCGATCTGAATGCGCTGACTCAAAGCCTGCATAGTGCACAGCAAAGCCGAGGTCTAGAAAGTGATATGGAGCTTTCTGTAGCGGATATTTGGTCTGAACTGCTTGGTGTTGAGGTTACATCATTGTCTGCATCGTCAAACTTTTTTGCCGAAGGCGGTCACTCATTGCTAATGCTACAGCTGTTAAAAGAAATTAACAGTAAGCTTTCTAGCACTATAGAACTGCAAGATATTTATCAAAATCAAACGATTAAAACCCAAGCTGAGGTGATAGAGCTATCACTATTGGGTAACCAATGGAACCAAGTTACGGAAGGTACCGTGGCTGATGAGAGTGCAGAGATAATAATATGATCATGGAATTAGTCAGAGATATTCAACGAAGAGACTTAAAAGTATCTTTAGATGCCAATGGCGACTTGAAGTTACAAGGTGAACTCAAAAATGCAGACTCTGAGTTTTTGAGTCGCCTGAAGGAAAGTAAAAGTGTATTGGTGGATTGGTTAAGGCAACATAGTCAAAATCATGTCCAGATCGGTAAAGCAGACAGAACGAAACCTCTGTTAGCATCTTTTGCGCAACAGCGTTTATGGCTTGCGCAGCAAATTGATGAGAGCAGTGCTCGCAATCATGTTGTTTTGACTACTCAAATTGACAACGGCGTAGATAAAAATGCTTTTAAACAAGCATTGGCACACATTGTTCAACGACACGAAGTCTTAAGAACTACATTTGTGGCATCAAGTGTAGGCGTTGAACAATGCATACAACAAAGCGTTCAAATACCTACCCACTTTGAAGTAATAAACTATATATCGCACGCAAAGCTACACGAGCAAATTCAATCGAAGCTGCAATTAGAGAACCAAGAGTCTTTTGATTTGGAAGAGGGTCCGTTGATGCGTGTCTGTGTATTGGAATGCGCTAACGACCAAGAGAAAAAGCTAACCGTTGTTAATTTTTGCTTTCATCATATTGTTACAGATGCGGTATCGACCGACATTTTCCTTACCGAGTTTATGCACTGTTACACAAAGTTCCTACAAGGCAGCGAACCGAACCTGCCTGAATTACAGATCCAATATGCTGACTTTGCCCAGTGGCAACAAGAAATAGAAAACAGAGGCGGGTTTGAGCGACAGAAGGCATTTTGGCGGGAGCAGCTAAAAGATGCCCCTCATGTACACTGTTTACCTTTAGATGGTCTAAGAAAGGCGCAATCGGCTAACCGAGCAGGTGAAGTCCGTTTACTTTTAGGTAGTGAAGACACCGAGGCGTTAAAAGCGTTTGCTAAAAAGCGTGGTGTTACGTTATTTATGTTGTTACATGCGGCATTGGGACTGGTGATATCCAAGCACAGTCAACATGACACGGTTGTTATCGGTTCCCCCGTTGCTAACAGAACGAATGCTGAAACGACTGGGCTAATGGGGTTTTTTGTTAATAACCTTGTGCTACGCACGTCGACGAGTCACGACACGGTAGAACAGTATTTATCGCATGTGCAGTCAGTAAATCAACTATCACAAAGCAACCAAGAACTGCCTTTTGAGTTGGTTCTAGAAGCTGCAGGTGCGAGTCGAAGTAACTTATATAATCCACTTTTTCAAATTATGCTTAATTTGAAAAATGAGGATGAAGAGTTTGTTGAAGTCCTAGAGGGAACTCGCGGATATAGTTCGAAGAGTGAACAAATAAAGTTTGACATTGATATAAACTTTCGTAACTATGATAATGAGTTAGAGCTTATTTGGGCGTATAATACAGACTTGTTTGGTACGCATAGAATGGAAGTCATGGCGCAACAAACTATGGATAGTTTAAGGCAGTTTACAAGGATAGAAAATCTTAATGATGTTGCGGTTTCTGAATTGTTAGCTGCAACTTCTGATGAGATTGATCACCTTATGGCGCTGTCTAATTCACGTCACAAAAGCAACAGTGAAAGACCGCGGACTGAGTTCATTCATGAGCTGTTCAATGCGCAAGCTAAGTGCAATCCTAAAAGAGCCGCGATTGTAGATGTTCAAGGCACAATTTCCTACCAGCTTCTGAATGAGCGAAGCAACCAACTAGCAAATTACCTGATAAAAAATGGGGTGCAGAAGCATGCGCGCGTTGGCATATTATTAACAAGACAGGCTGAGTTTTTCGTAACTTTGCTAGGTATTTTAAAAGCTGGTGCTGTTTATGTGCCATTTGACCCTGAGCATCCGGTTCAAAGGCTTTCCTACATGCTTGAGGATTGTGCTCCTCAAGTCTTGATTACTTGTGAAGGTGAAGCAAAGCACATTGCTGAGCTTCAGAGCCAGTGCCAAATAATCCAAATCGATTCGAATCAAGTCCGACAAGATATTGCTGATTGCGAAATTGATTCCGTGAATGTCGCTTTTCAACTTTCAGCGAATGATCCGGCCTATATTATTTATACTTCAGGCTCTACCGGTCAGCCAAAGGGCACGGTAATTAGCCATCGCAGCGTTTCTTGGTTCGCACATTGGCAACAACAAGCATTTGACGTGTCTTCAGACAGTAAAGTACTGCAGTATTTTCCTTATTGCTTTGATGCCAGTGTGTGGGAATGGTGTATGGCACTATGCTCAGGTGCATCTTTACATCTTTGTACGAAGGAAGAGCGCCTGTGTAGTGAAACATTGCAAAACAAGATGATTGATGAACAAATCACTCACGCTACCTGTACGCCCAACGTATTCAAATTTATCTCAAGCAAAGAAGCATACACTTTAAAGTACTTGTTTATTGGTGGCGAAGCTGTACCACAAGCGTTATGTAATGAATGGAGCGAGAAGTATCAGTTTGTTAACTGCTATGGGCCTACCGAAACCACGGTCATTTCTAGTTACTCGATATTGTCTCCTAATGAGCCTGTAAATATAGGTAAACCAACTTTGGGAGCACACCATTTCGTGCTCAATGAAAACAAGGAAATGGTGCCGTTTGGTGCCGTGGGAGAGCTTTACATTGGCGGTGAGCAACTTGCGATTGAGTACCTTAATCAACCAGAGTTAACAGCAGAGCGCTTTTCTATGGTGACTTTATCGGATGGGGTAAAGCGCCGCTTATATCGCACTGGTGATATTGTTAGGTTTAATCACAATGAAAAGCTAGAGTTTTTAGGTCGCGTTGATAAGCAAGTAAAAGTGCGTGGTAATCGAATCGAGCTAGAAGAAATAAAATTCCATATCAACGTCAGTGATGCCATTTCAGCGTGTGAAGTGTTAGTCATTAATTCGGCGTCTGTACACCCAGTGATAGCTGCGTTTTTGGTGCCACACTCGAGTGCATGTGCTGATGATGAGAAAGCACGGCATGAGAAAGAAATCATAACAAGGTTACGTGCTGCACTCCCCAGTTATATGCAGGTTCAATCTTTCGTTTGGTTAGAGCACTTACCCTTTACGGTGAACGATAAAATAGATACTGAAAAACTAACCGAGTTGTTTTGTACTGAGGTTGGCAACAAAGAAAGAAAGGTGCCCAGCTTCGATTTAGAAGAGGCGGTTTTCAAGCAATGGGAAACACATATTCCAGCGGAGCGTATTGGGGTCGATGACAACTTTTTTGCGCTTGGTGGACACTCTATTTTAGCGGTTCGGATATTGTCTGAGCTGAATAGCTCGTTCAATGTCAAGCTTGAACTCAAAGACCTTTTTGAGAACGCTACGATAGAAGAGTTGACGCTAGTACTGGCGGAAAAAATAGCGATGCAGCAGCAAACAGAAGAAGCGTTTGAAGCGTTTTTTATGTCGCTTCCTAACGATATCGCTCAACAGGTTTTGAGTAAATTGGTTGAGCATTAACGCATTGTTATTCCTCACTTTAAATAATAACTAAAACAAATAAGAATCAAGGTTAGAAATGGATAGCGATTTACTTAAGAGTGCTTTTAAGTCTGTAAAGTTCAAGCAGGAAAATAGCAACGAGATTAAGATATTAAACAAAACCCAAGGTCCCCAATCTCATGCTCAAGAGAGGCTTTGGCTACATTACCTTTTGGAACCTACGGCCAATGCCTACAACCTTAACCTGTCCTATCGCATAACGGGGGAGGTAGACTTTGATCTGTTTAAACAAGCCGCAGAAAAGCTGGTTGCGAGAAATCAGGAACTTCGCACCAACTTTGCCCAGGTGGATGGGGAAAATATTCAGATTATCAATGATGAGGTCGTCTTGCCTGTGTCATTTTATGATCTGTCAAACCCTGAATTTTCAAGTGATCTTGATAAAGCCATAGCGAAAATTGAGCAGGAACAGATTTTACCTGCTTTTAATATGACGGATGATTGCTTAGTGCGCTTTAGTTTGGCCCGCCTAGGTGACAATGATTATATTATGACAATTGTTGTTCACCATATTCTATGTGATGGTTGGGCTGCGTTTTTGCTTGCTGATGAATTTCAAAAAATCTATCGCTGTTTAGCGGATGGTCATGAGCTGCCAGCAAAACAGCCAAAGGTGTCCTATTTGGATTATTCGATTTGGGAGCGTAGTCAGCAGCGCCAAGCCTATTATGATGAAGCAATCGCTTATTGGCGAGATGTGCTGCATGATTTACCTAAACTGAATCTATTTCAAACACAAAAAGATTCAAAGCAACCAAAGCAGGGTAAATTGTGTAAGGTAAATTTGAACCCAGAGCAACTCAAGCAGATAAAAGATTTTTGCAACCATAGTCGCCTGACTTTGAATATGTATTTGCTAGCATGCTATCAGCTAGTATTGGGTCGATTTAGCGGTCAAAATGACATTGCTGTTGGCGTATCTGTGGCGAATAGAGATAACAAGCAGCTTCATGATCTGGTTGGTTTCTTTACGAACTTATTGGTGATTAGAAACCAATGGGATGACACGACAAATAACATTCAACTGCTTGAGTCTGTGAAAAGCAACATGTTGGATGCAATGAAGTATCAGGATGTCTCGTACCATCATGTGAAGAAAGCTGTTTCAAACAGTGGTGCAAGAGAAAGTGCAGAGCTGTTTCAGGCAAACTTTTTTATGACGGAGCAGCTAAAAGAAATCGGCGACGGTGAAAGTGGCTTTGCAGGCATGACTTCGCAAAGGCTTATGCTTAATGAAACTGCAAACTTGTATGACCTGACTTTATCAGCTGAAGTCTCTGAGCGGGGATTAGACAGCTCATTTTTCTTTGATGAAACCAAATTTGACCCATTTATCATCGAACAATTGGCCGCGGCTTTTAACGATGCGCTGCTTAATTTATGTGCTCATCCTCAAGCTAGGGTGCATGACTATGAATTGGTCGATCGCCAACAACAGTTTTTAAACAGTGTTTATCAAGGTACCACCAGAGATATAAATAAACATGGTGACAACCTTTTCGATTGCTTTTATCGCCAAGCACAACTCCACCCAGATAGGGAATGTCTAGTTTATAAAGAGAACAAGCTTACTTATCAACAGGTTCTCACACGCGCAAATCGCCTATCTCATTACTTGCTTGAAGTTGGTGTTGAGCCAAAAACCAAAGTAGGGATCTCACTTACGTCTAAAATGGAAGTCGCGATATCGACATTAGCTATCCTTCAAATCGGCGCAGTCTACGTTCCATTAGACCCAGCGGGCAGCAGCGAATACTTTGATCAAACGATTAAAGTGGCCGCTTTGCAAGCGCTTATTAGTGAAGAGGATGTACTAGATAATCTGCCTTCTTTCTTACTTAACTTTGTAGAAGTCATTGCTGTGGATGAGGAAGAAGAAGATATTGCGCAGTGTAGCGATAACTGTGTTGAGGGTGGCTATATAGCCAATAACTCTGATCTTGCCTATGTCATGTTTACATCGGGTTCTACGGGTAAGCCAAAAGGAGTACAGATCACCCATGGAAATATCTTAAGAACCTTGAGTGATCCTAATTACCTTCCTATTAATGCTGAAGATAGAGTGATGCATGCAGCCCCCATTACGTTTGATGGCTGTACGTTAGAAACGTGGGCTGCGTTTCTAAATGGCGCCGCACTTGTAGTCGTGAATGACAATCGAATTGACCTTGAGCAAATTGAAGATTGTTTAGTTAACCAGCGCATTACTTTAGCATGGTTAACTTCTGTCATGTTTAATACCTTTGTAGATTATCGAATTGATGCTCTAAGAGGTCTTAAACAGTTGATGATTGGAGGGGAGGTCGTCTCTCCCAAACACATCAAAAAGGCGATGGAACAGCTTTCAGAATTAGCTATTTACAACGGCTATGGTCCGACAGAATGTACGGTATTTTCGTCCATGCAGCTTATTCAGCAACGAGATTTATCAAGGATCAGCATCCCCATTGGTAAACCTGTCGATAACACTCGTTTGTACATTTTGGGTCGTAATGAAGAGCTATTACCACCAGGTGCGATAGGTGAGCTTGTCATCGCTGGTGATGGCGTAGGTGTTGGTTATATCGGTGTGGATGATGTAATAAAGCATAAGTTTAAACCTTGGTCTCATGGACAGTTATCAGAAGATCGCGTTTATTTTACAGGCGATTTGGTAGCATGGAATCAGTTTGGTGAACTAGAGTTTGTGGGCCGTACTGATGAGCAAGTAAAACTTAATGGTCATCGTATTGAATTAACCGCTATAGAAAGCGCAGCCCTAGAGCTAGAAGGCGTCGCACAATGTAAAGCAATCATACAAACGATGCCTGACAAAAAGCTACTGACGCTATTTTGGGTCGCGGCAGATAGCGTTCAAGTCACAGAATCTGCACTTCGAAAGCATCTAAAGTCCAAACTTCCGACAAATATGCAGCCAAGTGTATTTGAAAAGGTTGAATCATTTGAATTCACTCGCAATGGTAAGCTCGATGTCAGAAAGCTCAAAATGGTTAAAGCCAAGGAAGAAGATGATACTAAATCTAGCTTTGTAGAAGCGAGCAATGAATCTGAGGCGCTACTGATAAAAATTGCGTCACAGATACTTTATCTGCCACAGGTTAATTTAGCTGATAACTTCTTTAATTTGGGGGGCGACTCATTATCTGCGATTCAACTCAAATCTGAGCTACAGAAGGTTGGCTATGATATTGATATAGAAAAGATATTTGAAGCTGATAGTTTAGTGGAGATAGCTGCTGAGATAGAGGTGGCTGATTTTGAGAAAAGTGGCAGCACAGCGAGCAGTAGACAAAGTTATCCTTTATCGAGTTTGCAGTTAGGTATGTTGTTCCACAGTAACATGGATCAAAGTACGGCTTGTTACCATGATATAAGTAGCTACGAACTCGATTTTTACGTTAACGTTGAAGCGCTCAAGGTTACGCTTAACGCCATTATCACAAAACACGAAATACTACGTACGGTATTTGATTTCTCAGATCTTGCAAATCCTCGTCAGCGAGTATTAACGCACTTTGATACTCCATTATCTGTTATAGATCTACAGGACCTTAGTGAGCAAGAAGTTGCTTGGTCGCTAGATAATTGGTCAGATTCAGAGAAAAGAGAAGGCTTTGACTGGGCCGTTACACCACCTTGGCGTGTAGTCATTCACCAATTGCCGCAAGACAAGACCATGGTACACCTGAGTTTTCACCATGCTCTTTTAGATGGCTGGAGTGAAGCTGCACTAGTCACTGAAATTTTGCAGCAATATCAGCAGTACATGGACATGGGAGTGCTTAATGAAGAGAAATTGTCTATCCAGTACAGTAGCTTCATTGAGAAAGAGCAGGCTGCGTTAAATAATACAGAACACCGCAATTTCTGGGCCAGCTATCTTAATGATTGTGACTTCAGCAACGAGTTAAACTCACAGGTAGCGAAGGGTGAAGCGAAAGATATTTATCTAGATTTATCATCGTCATTGAGTAACCAGCTCGTTACAACAGCAAAGCGCTTGAATGTGCCTTTAAAGTCTTTATTGCTAACTGCGCATATGGTTGCTTTATCTGGCTTGTTTAAAACTCATGATGCTCTATCTTGCTACGTTTCTAATGGACGTAACGACGGCGTAGATGGTGATAAAGTGCTTGGTTTGTTTTTGACCGTTCTCCCATTTAGGTTGACGATTAAAGAGCAAGGTTGGGATGATTTAATTACATCGGTATGGCAGTTAGAGCGCCAAATTTATTCACATAGGTTTTACCCTTTAGCTGAAATACAAAAACAAACAGGGCTTTCTCACGCTAGCAATATTTTGTTTAACTACACTGATTTTCATGTATTGAAGCAGGTAGAAAGCGAAAACAGTCGAATTACACGCTCAATTGCGGGTGACACAGGAATCCCACTCAGTGTCGACTTTTTTATGGCAAATGGCGATATTAAGGGTTGTATTGGTTATCTCAGCACGCATGTTGATGATGAGAAAGCCCTTGAGCTTGAGTCTCTTATTAATTTAGTACTCAAAGAAATGGTTGAAGCAACCCCTGCAATTCAGCCAGAAGAGGTGTGCCGCCTACCTCGCCATAAAGGCATTGGCAACAGCTCGATTCTAATCAATGAAGACTATCAAAGCGTTGCGGATATTGTTTCAGAGAAAAAGTCAGTTTTAACGTTATTCAACGCGCATTTACAAAATGCTCCAGACAACCTTGCCGTTATTGAAGGGGATAGATCATTATCGTACCAAGAGTATGAATCGCTCAGCAATCTATTTGCTAACACTTTGTTGGCCAAAGGGGTTAAAGCGGGAGATACGATAGCTATCTATTCAAAGGGCTCAATGGACAGTTTGGTTGCAGTGCTTAGTGTACTTAAAGTAGGCGCAAAGTTTGTAAACCTAGATCCTCGCCATCCAATTGATCGCTTATCGCAAATAATTCTTGATGCCAATGTGAAACTACTTTTGCATGACTCATTGGAACAATTTTCAAGCAATTCACAGGCATTGGTAGAGACGTTCTCAATTGGTGATATCTCAAAGCCTACGGACTCCAATTTGCATGAGCTTCAATGTACAACTCAAATTGAGCCAAATTCTGTGGCGTGTTTGATCTTCACTTCGGGGACCACGGGCAAACCAAAAGGTGTGTGTTTAGATCATGCTAACCTTTTATCTTATGCAGTGTCTGCACAACAAGATTATGCGATAAGTAACTCAGATAGGGTTATGCAATACTCGAACTTGAGCTTTGATATATTCCTAGAGGAACTATGCCTGTCTATCTTTGCTGGCGGTACTTTGGTTATCGACAACAGTAAATCATTGTCATGTGCGCAGTTGCTTCAAGTGTTCGAAAAGCATCAAGTTTCAGTGCTGACTTTACCAACAGGGTTTTGGGCATCCATGGTATTGGAGCTCGAGCAAGATGCAAGACTCACTATGCCTGCCAGCGTAACAACGTGTATTGTTGGTGGCGAAGCGATGAACGAAAAGGTTGCAGCAAGTTGGCATAAAGTTACAGCCAACAGAACTGATCTAATTAACACCTATGGGCCCACCGAAACGACATGTGTAACAACAAGTTATCGTGTTACTCCAGAACATAAAAATGAGTTGCCGATAGGGCGTCCATTGGCCAACAGCATTTGTGTTGTTGTGGATGAGAAAGGCGATGTAGTACCTCATGGCGGTGTAGGGGAGCTGTTAATTGGTGGTCAAGGGGTGTGTGGCAACTATTTGAACTTGGACCCTGATAGCGACACTGATACGTTTGTAGAAAATCGCTTTAATGTATTTGGAGGCAGGCTTTATCGCTCTGGTGACTTAGTAAAGCTCAACGATGAGGGACAGCTGCAGTATCTTGGACGAAAAGACAAACAGGTTAAGATAAGGGGTTATAGAGTTTCACCTATTGAAGTGAATGAAAAAGTTAATGCGCATCCACATGTGCTAAAAAGTCATGTTGTAATTAACTCAGTTCAGGTCATCGCGTTTTACATTGCAAATGACAATTCCAAAGATGAAAACAGCCTAGCTCAGATAATCCATGATGATTTAATCACCACTCTACCTAGCTATATGCTGCCATCAGTGTATCAGCGAATTGACGCTTTGCCACTGACACCAAACGGTAAAGTGGATGAATCTCAACTATTAACGCTGCTTCAACAGAATAATGCTGAACGGGCATTAACGACACAGACAGAGCAAGAGATAGCAAACATTTGGGCGTTTTTATTTGCACAAGATATAGCATCTTTTAACGCTGACAGTGAATTTTTCATGTTGGGCGGTGATTCATTAAAAGCGGTTGTGTTAATTGAACAGATAAGAGAAAGCTTTGGTATAAGCCTATCTATCATTGAACTTTATAACGCAACAACCATTGAAAGATTGGCGAGAACCATAGATAAGGCTAAGCAAAGTAAAGGGCAAGCTTTTGTCAAAAAAGTGCGAACAGTAACACAAAGCGCTCCTACTTTGGTGGCCATTCACCCCGTTGAAGGCACTGCGGGGGGTTATATGCGACTATTAGAGGGTATTGATGCACAGGCCAATATATTAGCCTTTGAGCGTCCAGAGTTGGCGGATTCAGATACAGTTACCTACAAGACGATTGAGACACTAGCGAATACGTACTGCCAAGGTTTACAAAACTATGATGGGGAGTTGATCTTGATTGGCTGGTCTTTGGGCGGAACAATTGCTTTTGAAATGGCTTCAAATCTTGAGGCGATGGGGAAAAAGGTCACGCATTTGATCATGCTTGATAGTTATTTTGCAAGTCATAGAGTTATTGCAAATAAGCTACCTCCACTTCAAGAGCAGGAGACATTTAGTTCAGAACAATGGCAAGGGATCTATAAAGAGATCGCGCAAATCGCCAAAGATTCACTAAATTTGTCTTTGATAAGTCGCTCAAACACACTTTCTGAGGTCGCAGTATTAAATGCAATAGCACAAGAAAATTACACGCCACATGGCAAGTTATCCTGTGCAGTCACGCGCTTTGTCGCAGGAGAAAGCGATATAAAACTTGATGATACGCTATCTCAATACACGGATGGTGGATTAGAAGAAATCACACTATCAGCAAACCACTATTCAATTATGACGCAACCTGCGGTCACTGAAATCAGTAATTATCTTAATCGAATTTGTAAATCAACTAAGGATGTTTAGATTTAATAATGGCTAATAATAATACACTTTATCTAATGGGCGGCATGCCTAAATCTGGCACATCTTGTCTTGCCGGTGCGCTTTATGAACTGGGTTTGGAAATGAACCTAGGTAATGTTAACGCAAATCTACAGCTTTTTGCGCCGTCATCAGGGGAAGAATTTATCACCGAAGACAAGTACTACATGTATGAATCTGGTGGACTAATGACGTTAAATGAGCAAATGTTACGAGGTGCTATTTCGGGCTGGGAGCATTACTCAACAGCGAGAAACCCTGGCTCTGGCAGTATGCTAAATCCTCCTCATGTTGACAGCTTGTGGATGGACGAAAGGGTTCTTTCTATTATTTCATCTTTTGCTATGACTTCATTGAAAGAGTTCCCATTTGGGATTAAAGACCCACGAATCACGTTTCTATACTCCATTTGGGCAAAAGGCGTTGAGCTGGCAGGTATTAAAGCCAAAGGTATTTTTTCAGTTAGACCACCATTGTCGGCAGCTCATGCATTAGTGACAAGAGGATGGATGAACAGCTATGACTCGGCGCTTGAGCTTTGGTTGAGATATAACCGCACAGTATTGAAGTGGGCACAAGAGGAAGAGGCACAAGTCGTTATTTACAACCAGGATGACACGTATCTGACACAAATCGAGGCATTGTGCGAGAAAATTGGATTAAATTATCAACAACATGTCATGGACAAGTTTTATAAAGCCGCTTCACCTGAAGATATTGACCCCGCTATTCTTGCGAATCACCCAATGAAGCGCAGTATCGAGGATGTCTTTCAGGCGTTAGTTGAAAGCCGTGTTGGTAACAAATAATGGTGGCGCTACAAAAACCCCATAGTCAGGTAGAACTGACTATTGGCTTCATCTTGATAGTTATCTTGGTGACGTTTCAAGTGACACTGAGAGATTTAGCTTTGCCTGAAGTTCAGCCTAGTGACAGTACCTCATTCTCTGCTAATAGGGCATTGGTGGACTTAAAGGCATTAAATCCTGACAGTAAACCTCATCCAGGTGGGAGTGCCCAAAATGAGCGGATTGGAAATGCAATCGTTGATAAACTAGTTAGCCTAGGGTATCAGCCAGATATTCAAGAGCAATTTTACTGTAATGAATACAGCAACGTTGCTGTAGAGTGTATGACAGTGCGTAATATTGTGGTGCATATACTTGGTAAAAAGCCGCAAGAAAATGTGCTGTTGTCAGCGCACTACGACTCGGTAGCGGCTGGTCCTGGGGCAGCTGACGCAGGGGTTGCTGTGGGCACTTTGCTTGAAGTTGCACGTCTTATGAAAGATCGGCCCCAAAGTAATATTGGCATGGTCCTACTATTTAACGAAGGCGAAGAAGACGGATTATTTGGTGCGCGAGCTTTTACACAGCACCACCCGTTAGCTAAGCAAGTAAAACTGGCTTTGAATATAGAAGCGCGTGGCAGTGCAGGTTACAGTGTGTTGTTTGAAACGGGCACGAATAGCGGCGAGCTAGTTAAAACCTATGCAGCGCAAATGACACCAATTTGGACTAACTCCCTGTTTGGTGAAGTATATCGTTTCATGCCAAATTTTACGGACTTTAACGAATACCATAAATTGGAATTGCCAGGGCTTAATTTTGCCAATGCAGAAATGGAACCACATTATCACACACCGCTTGATAATTTTGACAACTTAAACCTTCAGACTTTACAGCACCACGGTGACAATGTCTGGCTGTTTTTAGATGCAATCCTAGAGCGTGAAGATTTAGCTTTCAAAAAAGAAAACATTGTTTTTACGGACCTGTTCGGCTGGCTACTCATTTATTGGGCAAATGGCACTACGATGCTGCTTCTGGGTATATCGTCAGTGTTATTAGTGGCTTCAGTTTATGCTGCTCGTAAGCATAAGCAAGCTACAATAAAAGGCGTGTTAGCCGGTTGGTTAACCGTTTTAGCGTTAGTATTACTGTGTGCTATTTTCGCTCAGGTATGGCAGTTAGTGGTCCAAACATTGACTGGCACAGGGCCTTGGCGTTCTTCCATTATTGCCATTTCGCTTAGCATTTGGTTTATCTGTGGCTTTGTTCTGCTGCTCTTTGGTCGTCTGTTTGCGAAAAAGCTGACGAGTATGGACTTACATTTAGGTTTGTTAACATTTTTCCTTATGTTTGCAGCGATAGCAGCCGTCCTAGCTGTAGGAGTGAGTTATCTATTTATCATTCCGTTACTCGTTATCTTGCCAATAACAACCATAATGCTGTTTGTACACCGAGATAATGCAGAACCTTTGGTGTGGAGTTACCGATTAGCTATCTGTGTAGTCTTGTTTGTTTTTTACCCAGTTATTCAAATAGCTGATATTTTATTTAGCTATAACCTATCTGCATTTCAAGGCCTTATTTGGGGATGTATTTTTGCGAGCTTACTGAGTGCTGTGCCAGTCAAAGAGGTGCCGGTAAAAAAATTAAGAAGGCTGTTCCTCGTATTCAGTGTGATCTTCTTAGCTGCGACGTTTATACAAAAACCATTTACTGAAAATAAACCTCAGGGGCTAAACTTGCAGTATATGGAAGATGACTCTACAGCAAGCGTGATTGCGGGTGTGCCACGTAAAAAGTTAGCACCTGAATTACGTCAAGCTTTACCAAACTTGAAAGTTGACACCCCTTTTGCATGGGAACAACAACGTTATCGTGTAGAGCAGTCTGAATCGCAACAAATAACCCCACATATTCAGCTTGAATCACAACTGATAGATAACCAGTTGCACTTAGGTATTGATGCTCAGCAAGGTCATAATCTTCTGAATGTAAAAGTGTACTTTGCGGCTGATTCTAAGTTGACAGAAATTGTGAGTCGTGAACACCAACATGTGTACGATCCGCAAACCACGAAGCATAGAGATATGCTGTCGTATTCGTGTTTAGGCTATACGTGTGCAAATCTGAATTTAGTAGCGCATTTTTCTGAGGAGCCTAAGGGTGAAGTCTTGGTTGTGGCAAGTTATATGGGTCTGCCGAAGTCAAAGCAACACCTGATTGAAGCGAGAGGAAAGCGCTCTGTGCCGAGGAATCAAGGCGATCTGACTATGTCAGTTAAGTCTATTACGCTTGGTACAAGCGGCTCACAGGAGTAATTTAATGACTTGGTTACTAAATAGGCGAGTGGTAATCATTGGTGCTTTGGCGTTTGTCACAAGCACCATCTCTGCTGTTTTGTCTCTTTATCTACTATTTGAAGTATCTAATAACATCAGCCAAGAGCAAGGCCAAACACAGTTGCACCCTGCTTTTTTCATGATGTTGATATTGCTACTGACGATAATGATAGGTTCACGCTATATCTTATCAAAATTTTCGTCAGGGATAGTGTACGCATTACGCAAGTCTTTGGTTGATAAAATTGGCAGTAATCGATTTCAAAGAATACAGCAACTTGGAGAAACACGGCTTTACAATGTGCTATTGAATGACGTAGACAATGTTTCTCAAACATTTGCGAACCTACCCATGCTTTTCTACAACATGATCACGATGCTGCTGGCACTGCTTTATTTAGCGAGTTTGTCACCGTATTTATTTATGTTTTTGGTTGCAGTGATGGTACTCAATGTCTTTTTATCTAGAGGCTATTTTCAAGTTGCGACCAATATTGGAGATAGTCTGAGAAGTAAAAAGGATGGGCTAATAGAAAAATATAAAGGACTTATCTTTGGTAAAAAAGAGCTTCAGATAAATGCCAAGCGTAATGAGTTTTTAATTGAACAACGTATTATGCCCCAGCTTAGCGACTTGGAGCGTTTACAAAGAAGTAATCAGTTTGTATGGGGCGTGCACAACTCAATTGCGGTAGTTTCAATGTTCTTGCTATTTGGCTTTGTTGTCAAAAGTGAGGGAATTGTCAGCAACGCAGTGGCATTACAGTTTTTAGTCGCGGTGATGTATTTTAGCGGTGTCTTCAGAGAGTTAGTAGGTTATATCGAAGTATATTCAAATGGCGTTATTGCAGCGAAAAGAATTGAAGCTGTATTTGAAGAAACAAATGCTGAAGAAGCTTATAAAGCTAAGGAAGTAAAGTCGTTTACACAATGGACTCATCTACATATCGAGAACTTAACCTACCAATATGGCGAAAAATCTGACCAAGGATTCTCGTTTGGCCCAATTAACCTATCAATCAAGCGTAATGAAGTACTTTTCATCATCGGCGGAAATGGCAGTGGCAAGTCCACTTTCATAAAGCTATTGATGGGTCTTATTGCGAGTGAGCAGGGTTCGATAAAACTGGATAGTGAAGTAATAGGCAAGAATAACACCGAGCGCTATGTCCAGTTATTTAGTGCAATTCACTCTGATATGTATTTATTCCGCGAAATTCTTGACCATAATGGCGAACGAGCTGAACGGAATAAAGTAAATGAATTATTTGAGGTTTTTGGCCTAACAGACCGTGTTAAAGAAGATAAGGAGGGGTTTGCGGTTAATGCGCTTTCTCAAGGGCAAAAGAAAAGGTTTGCCATGGTGAATACCATCTTAGAGGACCGTGACATCATTATTCTAGATGAATGGGCAGCGGATCAAGACCCTCAGTTTAGGAAAGCGTTTTATAGAGACCTGATTCCTGAATTGAAAAGCAAGGGGAAAACCCTAATCGTGATTAGCCATGACGATCATTATTTTGATGTTGCGGATCGCGTCATCAAATTTGATGCTGGGAGTTGTAAAGAGCTGTGCGTCAAGGACTATTTAAGTACTAAAAACATGTTGAAGGAGGATGTGTGTCTATAAGAAATATAGAAAAAATCTGGTTAGATGGAGAGTTGAAATCGAATGAGGATGCGGTTGTTCATTGTGCGACCAACACATTGCATTATGGCTTGGGCGTCTTTGAAGGTATTCGGTCATACTCGGATGGCGAGAATAGTTACATTTTCAGGCTAGACGAGCATGTTAAGCGTTTGTTTGATAGTGCTCTGATCATGAATATAACGATTCCGTATACTCATGATGAAGTAAAACGAGCAATTGAAGACACAATTGTCGCAAACAACCTTAAAGAAGCCTACATCAAGCCAATGGTTTATTTAGGCAGTGAGAGTCTAAGCCTCGATACTCGAGAGCATACGGTTCATTTAATGGTGATAGCTTGGTCTGCATATAACTACGCAAGCAATGGTGCGCAGGGAATAAAGATGAACGTGTCATCTTTCACGCGACACCATGTCAACATAGCGATGACAAAAGCAAAAGCGAATGGCAATTATATGAACTCTCAGCTCGCATTACGAGAAGCAAAGAATGCGGGGGTTGATGATGTTTTTCTCTTAGACTCTGATGGTTATGTTTCCGAAGCGACAGGTGCAAACGTCTTCATGGTCAGCAATGGCGTGCTTTATACGCCAGAACTAGCGAACTGCCTAAATGGATTAACGCGACAAACCGTTATGCAGCTTGCTAAAGATGCGGGAATTGAAGTTGTTAGTAAGCGGATAACGCGAGATGAGTTATATATTGCTGATGAGGTATTTATCACGGGCACAGCAGCTGAAATTTTGCCTGTGTGCGAAATTGATAATCGAACTGTTGGTAAAGGCTGTGTAGGTGAATTAACACAGTCATTTATTAATGACTATCAGCTTATGGTAAGAGCAAAGTTACCAAACTATACAAGATGGAATTATAAACTAAATATTCTTTAGGACGAGTTATGGAAAATAAAATAATAATAGAAAATATGTTTTTGATTATCGACTCAGGAGAGTTTGATCGACTAGTTGAAGTTTTTCATCCGGATGTTGTTTATCAGCGCCCCGGGTACTCAAATATTGAAGGGCTGGAAGACTTAGAAAACTTTTATAAAAATGTCAGAGTCGTAAGACGGGGGCTTCACACCATTAATGACCTAGTTTGTGAGGGAGAAAAGTTGGTGTGTATTGGTGCATTTGAGGGAGAAAATTCCAAAGGGCAAAGTTTAGAAACTCGATTCTCAGACGTTTACCAACTCAAAGACGGAAAAATTAGTCATCGAGAGACTTACTTTTTTAAACCTTATATTTAGTCGTATCAATAAAAAAATTACATATGGAGATAAAACATGAATAAAAAAGTTAGCGTTATTTTTACTTTTCTTTTTGGTCTACTTTTTGGCCCAGTGGTTGCTGCTGAATTTAAAGAAGGGGTTGATTATGAGCAGCTGGAAACTGTTGATGAAAGTTTAAATGGTAAGGTGATAGAAATATTCAGCTACCATTGTCATTATTGTTATAGAGCGATGCATAGTGTAAAAGCATTTAAGAAGCAGATGCCAAAAGGAATGACCTTACAACATGTGCCAGTAACATTTGGATATAGTCAATTAGACTCATTTGCAACAACAGCTTTACTGTTAAGCGAATTGGACTTAATGGAGGAGTTACATGAGTATACTTTCCACATTGCCAAAATGCCGATTAAAGGTGAAAAGCATTATAACAAGCTAGAAAATATGGAAGGCGTTAAAGCATATTTACTAGAGCAAGGTGTATCTGAATCTCAGTATCAACAGGCACTTAAAAACATCGAAGAAAAGCAGTTAATTAAAAAATACAATAAACTGGCCTCGAAATATCAAGTAGAGGGTACACCTACTTTTATTATCAATGGTAAATACAAGGTAAGTGATTATAAAAAGGGCTCTCAATATGATGAGTACTTCACAGAGTTGTTGTTACATGTTGCAAGCTTGAAGTAATAGGGGCATGCGAGAGTGAATTCAGACTTTATTTATGGGAGAGCAACATTAGTTGCCTCTCTTCTAACCATAGTATTTCTCATTATTGCTTTGATTATGCAGTACGGGTTTAAAATGATGCCTTGCCCTTTATGCTTAGTGCAAAGAGGTGTTTTTGTTTTACTATTTATAACCATATTATCGGAATACCTAAGCCGTAATAAGACTAAGGTAAGTGCTACTTTTAGACTGTTTAGTGTTTTTTTCAGCGCAGCAGGTATGGGGATTGCGGGGCGACATGTATGGCTACAAAATACACCAGCATCGGAGCTACCGTCTTGTTTGCCGAGCTTAGACTATCTCATCGATACCTTTAGTTTTGCTCAGATTATAACAAAAGTGTTTGCAGGTTCTTCAGAATGTTCTGAGGTAAGCTGGACCTTTTTAGGTTTAACTATTCCAGAACAAACATTCATTATATTTTTCCTTTATTTTATCTTCAGTTTAATTAAATTCTATCCATTTCTACATCAAGGAAAGTAGAGCTATCTAGTTATTTACAGGGGAATTGTGTGGTAGAAAGTGTTGTAAGAAACTATGTGAGTAAACTTTCTGTTCTCAACGGTGAGTTACTGCAAAGTAAGTATATTCAAGGAGTGGCTCAATCAAGTGCTAACTTGACTGAGCTAGCTCCAGGGAGATTGGCGACCTATGAATACAGAGTTAATCCTTGGCCGTTTTTTATCAATGATGTAAATAAGAAAAAAATAGAGCTGGCTTCAATTAAAATAGTTCAATTGATCCAAAAGCTCCTTGTAGGAAAGTGGAGTCAAGGTCATTCTTTACATCATTACTATGGGTTACCAGAATTAGATTATGGCAAAGCGATTAATGCGCCATTTAACGGCAATGTGATCGGCCGCTCTGATTTATATCATGATGGAAGTGCTTTCAAATTGTTGGAAATCAACCTTGGCACGAATGTGGGTGGCGCAGATATGGTATATTACAAGGACATTTTACTTGCCCAGCCATATCTGAGAGACTTTTTAATAGAGAACTCTGAAATTAGCTTCATAGACACATACCAAGTGTTAATCGAAAATGCGTTAGCTGCCATGAGAGAGAGGCAACTTGTGGGTGATGATGGTGTGTTTACTATCGTCATTAGAAACAAACAGGCTGATGAGCAAATTGCGCAAGTATATATCAACCTTTACCAGCAAATTGCGCAGCAAATGGGGGACTCATTAAGAGTCTTTGTAGTTAAAGATGAAAAGGGATTTCAATATGCTGACAACCACCTATATTTTCAGGGGCACTTGGTCGGCTTTGTTGCTTGGTTACCTGAGGGTATGGAAACTTACAACATTTATGAGAGTTATCCTGATGAACTAAAAAAGGTGTGGCTGGAGCATAATGTTTTAGCAGGCGCTAACCTCTTAACGCATATTATTGAAAACAACATGAGCTTGGTACTGTTGTACAAACACCGTAACGATGCTTTGTTTGATGATACTGAGCGAGCTTTAATCGAAGAGGTTGTTCCTGAGACTGTGCTGCTTAGCGAACTAGATGATGATGCATTTAAAAGGGTAGAAGAGAATAAGGGAGACTTTGTTTTAAAACCGCTTATGGGCTGTCAAGGTAACGAGGTATACATAGGTTGCTACGTATCTCAGTCAACGTGGTCACAATACTTGGCACAGGCAAGAGCTAAAAATAACACCATAGTTCAGGTGAATGTCACGCCAAATAGTATTTATGCTATCGGTGAACATGGCGGTTTAAATCAGTGTACTCCTGTTTTTGGTTCATTCTTTTGCGGGGATACTTATGCATCCAGTTGGATTAGAAATAGAGAAGTGGATAGCGCATTTGATGGCGTTATTAATTCCGCTAACGGTGCATCTGAGATGATAGTGTTCCATTGTCGTAGCTAGTGGCCACATATTTTAAAGCGGATAGCAATGAACTTCATAAGGCAACTTTTAGTGTGTTGTCATGCGAACGTTATGATTACACCTAAACCTGAGGTTGTTAAGAGTAGGGCGAACGCTTTGACGGTCACTTGATTTTGTTGCTATCCAAAGTTGAACACCGTGGCTGTGAAGTGCCACGGTGTTACTCAGCACATCGACTGGTTTACTCAACAATGTAATGATGATTGTTATGTAACTCTCTTATAACTTGGTCGTTTAAGAAAGAAAAGGTCATAGGGCGACTTGCAGCGTCTAACTCGCCATTATTCTCAATGGTATTGTCAGTGATAATGTGAGGGGCTGATGTATTGGTCGCATATAGCTTGATGCCATAGGTAACGGGTTGCACCAATAGATTATTTTTATAAACATGCGGTAGACCGCCACTTATCTGGCTGTTTTGCTGCGCGGCATTACGCGCAAAAATACCATTTTCACCTGCATAGATAACATTGTTGTTCAGCACTCGCAGGTTATCACCATCTAACACCATACCGTTACCGCCACTTCGGTAAATAAGGTTGTTACTGATCTCTACATCATCTCCCCCTACCTGAATACCGGTATTCTGCCACACAGGTGCAAACGGGCTAACGCCAGTACGATAGATTTTATTGCCCGTGATTTTGGCGTTACCTAGCACTGAGTTTAGCTGAATACCATCCGCGGCTGTGTATTCTAATTTGTTGTTATATATACGAACATTTTCTAGTTTATGGGGGTAAACGGTGGTTGTTTCACCATTACAGGTTAACGTTCTACTTTTTCCTGTATAGCCCACATACATGCCTTCACCTTCTTCTGTGTGGTGCACATAGTTGTCGTGAATGCTTATACCGTGCATGGTGAAGTTTTCAGCCCATGTTGCAGAGTCGCAGTTTGGGTCGGTTTTGATCAACATGCCTGCAAATCGTGCGCGATAGATTTCAATGTGATCCACTTCGATTTGCTCAGAAAGGTTGCCTACACTGAGCGTGCCGCCTAAGCGCACGCCATAAGGTATAGATTCATTGTCAGATACCGAGGTTAGGCGGACCCATTTAGAACGCTCAATGGCGATGCTGTATTCATATGGGTTAGTGGTGACAACACCGTCTTGATTTCGGATTTGCACAGGCTGTGACTCACTACCGATTACGTTAGTAACTTTAATCGGCCCACGCGCCCCCTCTGCTAGACAAATTGTATCTCCAGGGGAAACATTCATTGCAATTCCATCAATTAAGTATTGTGATGAAGGTACGATAAAGTCGCATTCAGTACTGGCAGCGGGTGCTGCAAAAGCAGATGTTGTCAGTATTACAGGCGCACCTAACAGGCTGTATAGTGCAAAAGAAGAGTGTTTCATAAAATATCCCTAATTTATTTTTTGTCCACAATAATTAAACAGGTAATAGGGACTGTTGCAAGCTCTAATGTATATAGATGTAAAAATAGGCTTAAATTAGGAAAATAGTATTGTGTTTTAGAAAGCAACGAAAGCGCGAAGCGCTCTCGTTGTTTATATCAGTTAACAGGCCTTGGCAACTATTGACACTTAATAGTTGCATAAAGCTGGTAGCATTGGTTCTTGCTACCAGTACTTTTCTTGGTCCACACTTTTGAGTACCAGTCATAGTTAGCGTATGAAGACTCATCTTCACCACACTTGATAGTACTGCCAGTTACTTCTTGGTTGTGACCACGCTCTTCACAGAACTGATTACCATTTGTTGGATTAACAAAGAACGACTCTAAATAACCACGAACCCACACGCGAGGGCTGTAGTATGTGGTCGCGCTAGTGGCAAAAATGCCGTCCACTTCACTGACTTCGACCACTGCTTTGTCGAACGTGACAACGCCATCTTGTTCAATGTTTTGCACCAGTTGCTCAGTTGATTCAATTTGAGCAAAAGCCACGCTTGAGGTGATGGCCAAAAGGCTTAACGCTATTTTCGTTTTCATAGTTAATATACCTGTTGTTTTAGTGTTTTCAGATTCAGGTATATTTAAGTCTTACTTGATGACGGTTGCGTTTTTAAAATGTGTACTATCAATTAACTTATTTATTAATTCGTGTGACATAGCGTTAATCTTATTACTTACCCAAATCGGTCCTTGAGATGAGCGTATTGATAATAGGCCAGCTGCCCGAATCTCCTAAAGCGTGGGAAAGGGAGATACGGCAGCGGTGTTTGATATAGAGGTAACTCAGGAATCGGCTGTTTGGCAATCAATTGCGCGAGCCGATAGGCTGCTTGTGAACTAAAAGACACACCTGCGCCGCAATATCCTAAAATGTAGCCGACATTGTTTTGCAGATAAACGTGCGGCATATCATCAAGTGCTGCGGCAATAAACCCATTCCAATAATAGTCATGCTGTATGTTGGCAAGTGCCGGAAAACATGCAGCAAGTCCGTGTTTTAAGTTATTCAGATACACATCGGCGTGTTGATCTTTGGCAAACACCGCGCCTCGACCGCCAAACAAAATGCGATTATCGGGCAGTAGGCGGTAGTAGTATTTGAGGGTACGGGTATCCATTGTCACTTGGTGAGTTTTCAAGCCCGTCAATGTTAGCTCTTGTTCACTCAGCGGTCGGGTTACCAAAATACTGCTTAAAATTGGCAAATATCGATTATTGATATAAGGGTGAGATTGCTTATTGTTGTATGCGTTGCCAGTGTATACCACGGTATTGGCGGTGATGGTCGCATCATTAACGTGTAGGTGATGGCGGTTGTTTTTTTCTTCAACCCGTTCAACCAGCGCATTTTCAAACAGTTTTACACCTGCTTTTATCGCAATTTCTCGATAGCCAAGTAACAATTTCAGCGGGTTGATGCCAAAGCCGTCTGGTAGCCTCATTGCCCCGTAGGCTTGCTGATTAAGCATATATTCCTGTTCTAGCTCTGTGCTTGTCAAAAATTGTGCGTCACCGCCTAGGTGCTGTAAAAACTCGGCTTGAGTGCGCAACCCTTGCATGGCTTTTTGGTTATGGGCAATTTTCAAATAGCCTTTTTCTTGCTTCTGGCATTGGATATTGTGCTCATCAATGAGTGACTCAACACGATGCACCGCGGCACTAAATTCATCATAAATGCCCCTGCAGGTTTGCATACCCCATTTTTTTGCCATTTGCGGATAACTGAGGCGACCGGAACCCTTGAGTACAAACCCTGCATTACGGCCACTGGCACCAAAACCCACCTGATTGGCTTCTAGCACACAACAACTCATACCGTGCTCATGTGCCAGATAGTAGGCAGTTAAAAGGCCACTAAAGCCGCCACCTATGATTGCAACATCAAAGTGCTCACTACTGGTCGGTGCGCTGTTTGCAACAGGTAAATCTATGGTACTGGCCCAATAGCTAGGCGCATATCCTGATGCCTGGCAGTGTGTGTGGGTAAGTGGGTCGTAAAGGGAGTCGCTCATAAAATTCTTATTCATTATTGATTAAAACATTAAAGCCATTTCTGCTGCTTGGCAGTGGCATTCATTGCCGCATATGGTGCAAACATAACCGTCATTGAGGCAGTTTTCGAGCCAACGGTCATCATGAACTTTGACCAGCTTACCACCTGCTTTAGAAAAGTACTTTACCGCGCCATTACCTGGGCTTTGCATCCATAGATGAGCAACACCTGCCAATGCGCCTTGTTGTCTAAGTGCCACGATTGACTCATGGAGTAACTTTGGACCTATGCCTTGACCTTGTGCCTCTGGTGCCACAGCAATGCATTTGAAGTATGCCATTTGCGAGGGTAATACCGGCCAGTTTTTAGGTGTACACCATTTATCAATGGGCCACTGCTCTGCGGCATAGCTGGTGCGAAAACCAAGCAACTGTCCTTGTTCATCTAATGCGACAAAGCAAGCGTTAATATCGAATTTAGTGCCCATAGCGACCATTTTTTTGAGACCTGGCGCATCAAGGTAGTTGTCGCCATGTACTTGGTTGGCAAGTTTGATGACGGCGTGATGGTGTTCTGGGCGTAATTCAGTAATGACCATAATTTAAATACCTGCTTGTTTTTAACCTTATTACCTTACTGTGAATTTAATAATAAATCTTTATGAAAAGGCAGGAACACAAAAATTTATTTAAACGCTGTTTTCACTTTGTTATTAATCAATTAGTGACAAGTACAACAGTGCAGGTTAAAAAACCACCGAATTGGATTGTTACAATCCTTTACATAAAGTGATTGACAGCGATGTCATTTGATTAATACTGTGAGTTAATTGTGTGAACTTTATGTTTCACGCTTGATACAACGTAAAGGAAGGAAGAACAACATGTACAAACTCACTCCCTTGGTGGTTGCACTGAATTTGGCGGCGATCACGAGCGCTGGCGCAATGACAATAGAACCTGACCCGCAAAACCCCGGTGGTTATTTGGTTTCAAAAGCAGAGCTGGACGAAGCCGCACAAAGCAAAACCAGTGACCCAATGTACGCCATTTGGGCTAAAGCTTTGGAAACGCGTGACAATAGTATTGTAGAGGCAATTGCACCCGGTCTTAGCACTAACCCTGACAATGTAAAACGTGTTGAAAGCGTATTTCCACAAGCGCAATGGGATTTCTTGACGCAGATGGCTGCGCCGGAATATACCTACACACGCTTTTTACGAGCAATCGGAAAGTTTCCTGCCTTTTGTGGCGACTACACTGATGGACGTGATGCCGATGCCATTTGTAAAAAATCTATCGTGACGGCATTTGCACATTTCTCACAAGAAACGGGGGGGCATATAGCCAAAGACAATGTGTCTGATAACCCGTTGGGTCTTGAAGAGTGGCAACAAGCGTTAGTACATGTGCGTGAAATGGGCTGGTCAGAAGGGCAACCAGGATATACAACAGGTTGCGGTCAGAATGACTGGCAAAACCGACGCTGGCCGTGCGCGAGCGGACAGGGCTACTTTGGTCGTGGTGCAAAGCAGTTGTCGTACCACTTTAACTACGGTGCATTCTCAGAAGTTATGTTTAACGGCGATGCGACGGTGTTGTTAAATAATCCAGGTCTGGTGGCAGATTCATGGCTCAATCTAGCATCTGCTATATGGTTTTTCTTAACGCCACAGGCACCAAAGCCTGCGATGTTGCATGTGATTGACCGTACTTGGACGCCGTCGCAGCGTGAGCAAGATGCAGGGATCGGCTATGGCTTTGGGACTACCATTAATGTCATCAATGGTGGCATTGAATGTGGTGAGCAGAATAAAAATAAAGGACAGCCAGTAAACCGTATCCGTTACTGGGAGGGTCTATCACATCATTACAATGTGCCAATTGAAAGCGACGAAGAAAACACCTGCTGGCAACAAACACCATACGGTAGTCTCAACCTCAATGGGGCCACGGATGTACTTTACACCAACTGGGAAGGAGACTGGGCTTATTATTCCGACAGACCTGGTGGCTACTCTTTTGAATGTAAGTTAGTGGGTTATCAAACCGCATATTCTGCGCTGGTACCGGGAGATTATGAAAAGTGTGTAACCAACTTTTACCAATCACATGCTAGTTGGCCACAAGTACGTGTGGTGGACAACCTTGAACCACCTGTTGATGAGCCTCCAGTCGGCGGTGTACCCGCATGGGATGCGAGTAAAGTCTATGTAGGCGGTGAACAGGCCAGCTATAAAGGCGCGATTTACGAAGCAAAGTGGTGGACAAAAGGGGATGTGCCGGATTCGTCACAACCATGGAAGTTTGTCAAAAACGCTGAGTAATCACTAGCATTGCAAAAAGGTAAAAAGCCGATAGTGGCAAACTATCGGCTTTGCGTTAAATCTAGAGTAGGCTAGATTAACAAATTTACTGGTTGGTGTTGGCTTTGAAACTTTGGCCTAACTGATTCAACTGAGAAATTTAATTTACTCAGGTACAAATAAAATAGGAGCAGTGTCATATAAGCCAGACTGAAGTCTATCTTAACCTGATACTAATTTCTTACAATGAAAGAGATGTAATGAATTGTAAAAAGGTAATTTTTTACCTAAAGTGAGTCCTCAGGTGAGGAGCAATCGATACGCCTAAACAATCAGCCAACAGTTATTCCCCTTCTTTCATCGCTCAGCAGATTTTCTCGCGGTTGTACGTAAAAGCAGTTACAATTCGCCTTTATAACTCCCTAAATATGAGGTCATCTGTGTTTGCAGACCGTCAATGTGTAGAAACGCAAATCATTGCGCTTGAGCAAATTATGTTTACTGAACAATATGCGGATAAAGTAATCGAGCGAACGCTTGCTGAGCAGCCATATTGGGACCTTGCAACACGGCACGTTTTTGTAACTCAGACATATGATATTGTTCGCTGGTGGCGCAAGCTCGTATTTGCTGTGACTGGGTGTGACGAGGTGAGCCCGTCGGAAATTTGGCATATTTGGGGGGGTTATCAGTTGCTTGAAGGCAGCAGTGTGCCCCCGTGGCCTGAATTGGAAGGGCTAAGCTTGCAAAACATTGAGCAGAACCTCTCTAAAGCTTGTGATGCTCAGATGAACAGTTACCCCGACTGGCTTTGGCGACACGCCGAGCAAGAGCTGGGAGCGCAGTGGTCACAGGTTGCCTCTGGATTGAATACCCCAGCCAAGGCTTATCTTCGTGTTAATACGTTAAAAGCGCAGAGTCAACAGGTTCAGCAAGCACTGAGTGAAGAAAACATTATCACGCAGAGCATGACACTAGACAATGCGCTAGAGGTCACAAAATACGGGCACCTGTTTAAGTCTAAGGCCTTTTCTCAAGGCTGGTTTGAAATGCAAGATGCAGGTTCTCAGCAGATAGCACCCTTACTAGATGTTAAGCCCGGTTTACGCGTAGTCGATGCGTGTGCAGGTGCTGGGGGTAAGAGTCTTCACATCGCCGCTTTGATGCAAAATAAAGGCTACATTTTGTCAATGGATATTCATCAACACAAATTGGATGCATTGAAAAAGCGCGCAAAACGCTCTGGCGTACACATGCTTGAAACTCGCCTCATCAAAAACAGCAAAACAGTGAAGCGGTTAAAAGACAAGTTTGACCGTGTTTTACTGGATGTGCCGTGTTCTGGCACGGGTGTACTGCGCCGCAACCCAGATGCTAAATGGCACATCCAAAGCGATAATCTTGATTCGCTGGTCGCACTTCAAAGTGAAATATTACAGCGCTATAGCCAAATGTGTAAACCCGGTGGCCGATTGGTGTATGCGACTTGTTCAGTATTGCCGAGTGAAAACCAGCAACAGGTCGAGACCTTTTTGGCTAACAATCCTCATTTTAAACTAGTTGAAGAGCTACACCTGTTACCTGGCGTAAACAGTGAGTTTGATGGCTTTTATGGTGCTGCGTTAGAGCGTATCAGTGACTGATAAGTACTGACGCCACCACTAAAATCGCTACCGAACATAATCCATTAAGCCGCTTAATATGCTGGCGGCTTTTAAAGATGTTACCAAGTTTAGCCCCCGCCAGCAGCCATAGACCATCAATAACACTCACCAAAGCGATGCAAATTAGCGCGGTGATCACAATGCTCTGTGCTTTTTGCTCGGTGTGTATTTCAAATTGAGAAAACAGTGTGATCAACGAAGCATAAGCTTTGGGGTTAATGAGATTTAACAGCACGCCTTGCGAAAAACTAGGTATGAGCGACTTCTTGGGTTGCTGCGTATCTTGGAAGTACAGTTTATAAGCCAGATACACCAGGTAGCCCACACATACAAATGACAGCAATGATGACAACCGAGGTGAGCTTGCCAACAGTTGTGATAAACCAATATTAACTAATACCATAGCCAGTGACAGGCCTGTCAGAATGCCCGCCAGAAACGGTAAATTACGCTTGTATCCAAAGTTGGCGCCAGAGGCTAGTAAAGAAATAGGGGCAGGGCCGGGGCTGCCGAATAACAGTAGTGTCATAAAAAGCAAAGAGAATAGGGCGTCGTGCATAACAACTCCTTATAATTTATGCCACTGAACTACTGAGGTTAGCTCAGGCGCATCGGAGTCTGTATACGGTGGTTACATATTTTAAAGCAAGCCGTAGAACGGGCATATTGTTGTTAGAATGGTAAACCGAACACAAGACTCTTTGGCGCGGTTCTACGTACTTTATGATGTATTATTTCGCTTTCAACAATACTTTAAGCTTTGTTTACAAACCTTAAGCTGTCAATACGAATGATTAAATAACCTTAGCTAAGGTTATTTATGTAGCGAGTCAAGCTGCTCAAAGCAGCCAATAGGTTGACTCTGGCTCATGCTGCTATTTTCTTCATATTAAAGAAGCAAACAAGCGCTTGTTGTGGTCAAGAGAGTCTATTAAAGTAATGATTTATAGCCTATCTTTGGAGTATCAATGAGTTTTAGCAGGAGGCTGTTCTCACGTACGACACAATTTCGCAGCTTAGGGTTTACCATTGACCTAAAGCAAGGCGTGATCTTCAACCGCCATAAGCGCGAGCGCATTCGTGCAAAAACCCTACAAGTGTTGCAGGTGCTGCTGATGAATCGTCAGCAAGTGGTATCTAAACAACATCTATTAGAGACCATTTGGCAAGGAGTTGTGGTACAAGAGCAAGTACTTACTCAATCAATTAAAGAGCTGCGAGATATTCTCGGCTCTGAGGCGATTAAGACGTTTCCTAAAACTGGCTATCAGTGGATTGCTCCAGTCAAACCAATAATCAGCTGGCAGGCTAAAGCTTTTTTGGCAGCGCTGGTGTGCTGCTTTGCCACCGTTATAGCACTGGCAAGCTACTGGATGGTTCAGTCTCAAACACCGCACCTGAATATTGCGTTTTTGCCCGTTGAAAATGATATTCCCGATGAAATTCATCAGCGAGTGCCTTTGCGAGGAATGGAATACTTATCACAACAACTTCAGCATCACTCTGACCTTCGGGTAATCGGCCATGATCAGGTTTTATATGCGCTCGAACATACCAAAGCGAGCACTTCCTTACAGCCAACACAGGAGGTGCTCGTTAGTTTACAGCGTAAGCTTGCGGCTAATTTAATTGTTCTTACCCGTATCACCGGCTATCCACAAGACTATCAATTGCATTACACTTTGATGTTCGAGCATAACATTGAAAAGGGTGTCGAGTTTGCCCAAACTATCGAGCAAAGTTTTGATAAGCTTATCGCCTCGTTAGCGAAACGCTATGCGGGAGAGTATCAATTGACTGAACAAAATTGGCAGAGTGATTTCAGTAATGAAGCATTTGCACGAGGCGTTGAGCTTTACTTAAAGCAAGCCTACCAACAAGCAATCCCTTTGTTTTCTTCCGCTTTACAAGTAGAACCAAATTTACTGGCGGCACGTCGCTACCTTGCCGCTAGTTATGCAAACCTTCGCCAAGAAGGCAAAGCGATTGCAATTTTGCAATACACCACGCAGTTGCCTTACATTGAAAACACCAGAGAGTTGATCAGAGCACATCTAATGATTGGCTATTTACTTATAAATTGGCCACAGGGAGAGCCTAGGAGTCAAGAGTTACAAGCAGCTCAGCACCATATTGAGCAGGCTCAAAAACTGGCTCAAAACCAGCAAGATAAGCTGTTTATTGCTTACACTTATGAAGAGTTAGGTAAAATCAAGCGCTTGCAAGGGGAGTTCGAACATGCCGCACAATTATTGACTCAAGCACTTGAATATCATCGGTCATTCTATGGTCAGTATGGACAAACTGCGGCATTGATCGAACTGGCTAAAGTGAAGGCGGATCAAGGTCAGTTTTCGTCGGCAAACCAATACCTAGAACAGGCGCAGGAAATCGCCGATGATAATGGGGCTCCTGCAAATCAAATTTGGGTCTTGCTTGCCAAAGCGGATATTGCTCGGCTAAAAAATGAATTAATTAAAGCCGAACAATACGCTGTTCAAGCGCAGTCTATAGCACGTAACAGTGATCAACCGCACCTTATTTCGAGGGTCGAGGCTTGGTTTAATGACCGCTCACCTTACTCTTTGAATTAACATAACCTTCTAGGATAGTTACAAGCTACAATAGTCGTCGAGCTTTGGTTGCCAATCAGGCACAGTATCGAGTTGTTGAATGTTTTTTTCGCGCAGCTTTGCTACTTTACTCATAACCGTTTGCGTATCGAGTTTGGTATCCTTTATAAAGTAGACCCAATCTATATCTTGATAATATTGGCGCATCTCTGTGCTTTGCAAAATTTGTTCTGCAATAAACCACAGGTTGAAGTTAATCGACATCGCCACTTCTGGGTAAACCTTTGAACTATGTTCGGCGAACAGCTCACCATTGATGTAATAGTGCAATTGGTTGTCAGCTACCTGTAACAGCAAGGTATTCCATCCTTGCAAGCTTTTTTGGACAGTACTGTGTTCATGGACTTGTGTGAATGGATTGAGTTTAAATGTTTCCCATGATGTAGCAAATAATGTCTTATTGCCTTTCCCCCATCCGCCGTTGGCAAGATATTCAAAATCCATTTCGCTGTAATCTGGGTCCATAGGTGCTGCAAGTGGACTGATAGCATAAAAGGTTTCAACGATGCCATCACCATCGGGGCCATACTGTGGCTGGTCATTAAAGTACACACGAGCTGCATAAGTTCCGTCACGATATTTACGCTTGTGACACACTTGGGTGTGACGAGTATTTTGGGCGGAACCATCCGTTTTTGAAGTTAAACGCATCACAGTGTTGTTGTGATCAAGCGCATCGGGGTGAAAGCTCACCCCCTCTTGCCACCATTTTGCACCCTTTAAACCTGGGTGGCCTGTTTCAGTGCGTGCTTGCCAGCCATTCTCTTGGGCGTGTGCAAAGGTTTTGTAGCTAAAGTCATCAAACATGACGGCATTTTGCGCCGTTGCGCTATGAACGGTAACGATAGAAAGTGTGGTGATACTTAATTTTAGTAATTTATTTATAATCATTGTTTTATCCTTACTTATATAGGCTAGGTTGGCCTGACAACTTTGTAAGGAAAAAACGGTAAAAACTCTAATTAAAAATAATTAAATTGTTCCAAAAATAAAGTTAACCCATTGATGTATCTGCTTACTTTTTAGTTTATTGAGAGAGGGTCTATGGCTTTACTCCTGTTGTTTTTTAGTTTTGAGCCCTAACAATTTACTCCACTTCGGTTTTGTAGATTGAGAAGCCTCTGCTTTGATAGTTCTTCAATGCGCTTGGATGGTCCAAGTCACAAGTATGAACCCAGAGCCGTTTGGTTGTAGTGAGTGACCATGCAGTGTTAATTGCGTGACTAAGTAATGCACCACCATAGCCTTTACCAATAAAATCTGGCGTGAGTCCAAAGTAAGCTATCTCAACATGACCGTTATTTTGCATACTCAATTCGTAGTATCCGGCGATAGCACCTTGAACGTAAGCCACCCAAGTGCGGATATGATTACACTCAATATGGCTTCGCCACTGCTCTGTTGAGAACGACAATTTATCTGTCCACTGCCACTGTTTACCGACTAAGGCGTATAAAAATTGATTGAACTGTGGCTGGGCGAGCTCAACCTCTGTAATTGTCAACGGAGCAGGAATTGGTGAGGGGGTAAATGCTTGTTCACTCAGCATTTCAAGGTAGTAGGTTTGCATTATTTACATCCAGATTAAATTTTGAAAATGTTGAGCATTACACCATTGTTTTATGGTTCCTGCCAAATGGTCTAAATAGTTTGATGATCACTCGTTATTTTTTGTGGCTGTTAAGGCCATATCCCATGACAGGGTATCTCTCATATCATGGTATAATGAACGTACAACTTCTACCCGCTTTACAAGTGAGTTTACACTCGAAAAGCTACCTTCTGGTATATAAACCTCATACCAAGCTTATTGCTCTTTTTGGTAGTATTTGTCGATTGCGTACTGCATTAATGGCGGGTTAGCATCTTCTATACCAGCGACGAACAGTGAAATAAAATTAGGTTTTAGCCAACTATCTTTAGCCATTTGCTCTAATATGCCGATATTATCAAATACGTCTGCTTTGCTAATTGAAGCTGTATCAGCATTTTTCAAAATGAATAACTTTCTTGGTACAAAGATACTCGTGGCTGTACCACCTTTGCCCCAGTTTTGTTGATAAAACCACACTTGTGAACCATCTTTGGTTGGTACTAGGTAGGGCGGTTCTTTGGCGACAAAAGTTTTGTTTAAGTACACAGTTTTGCCACCCCAAAGGTTCTTTACCGGGATAACAAGTTCAATATTGTTTGAAAGTGTGTTACCACAAATTGCGTACCCGACAATCATCCAGCCAATTTGCCCCTGTTCTGAACGGATTGGTTCAACGTTAGGCTTTTCCTTGCGACAGCTAAACATGCGGCCACCAGAGGCGTTGCTGTGAACGAATTTACCATTTTCATACACACTGTACCTGAACAATTGTGCGGGTCCTGTTGCTGTGGTCACAGCTGTACTTGTTATTTTAAGCACATACTTATCTGAGCCATGAGTAAATTGCGCTTCTATAGTTGCCATACAGAAGTGGGAAAAGGTCAGTGCGGTAGCCGCGATGAATACTTTTATGCTCAAAAGATATTTTTGTTTTGATACTGGATGAAGGCTCATATTAAGGTCCTCATTTGGGAACTTGGAGGCGTATTGTAGTCAATTTAGTTTGTGAGGCAAGCGTCGATGAAGCGCTTTAGTGAAAGAATTTGAGACGTGTAGAATTGATAACACCCAGAAACGATAAAAGGGCCTTACGGCCCTTTGGTGAAGTATCGTTCAAGTTAGTATAAATGCCTTAACCCCTTAAGGCATTCAACCAATTGTTTTGCAAATGCGGCAGGTAATCTCGTTAAGTTTCTAAGCTAGCGAGAGGAAAAACCCTGCAATTGCTGCGCTCATTAGGTTAGCCATTGACCCTGCTAAAACCGCCCTGAGCCCTAAGCGTGCGATATCCTTTCTTCGACTTGGCGCCATACCGCCCAGTCCGCCTAGTAAGATTGCAATCGATGACAGGTTAGCAAAGCCACATAACGCGAATGTGACAATCGCTTGAGTATGTTCACTTAACCCTTCTCGATAATTCATAAAGTCTAAGTAGGCAACGAACTCGTTAACTACCAGCTTTTGACCGATAAAACTACCGGCTGTTACCGCTTCATTCCATGGTACACCAATCATCCAAGCAACCGGTGCGAAGAGGTAACCTAAAATTTCTTGCAATGTCAGTGATGGGTGATCAAACCAAGCACCAATACCACCTAACATGCCATTCAATAAAGCAATTAACGCAACAAAGGCAAGTAACATTGCACCTACGTTTAATGCAAGGTGCATCCCGCTTGACGCGCCAGCAGCGGCGGCATCAATGACGTTAACTGGTTTATCTTCCTCGGCGTTTACATCCGCCAAAGTCTGTTTTGGCTGCTCTGTTTCTGGCACAATCATTTTTGCCATCAAGAAGCCGCCGGGAGCTGCCATAAAGCTTGCCGCAATTAGGTATTTAAGCTCTACACCGATAGCAACATAACCCGCCATTACTGAACCTGCTACAGTTGCTAAACCACCTACCATTACTGCAAACAACTCTGATTTAGTCATGGTCGGTATAAATGGTTTAACAATCAAAGGCGCTTCAGTTTGACCAACGAAAATATTCGCTGTTGCTGATAACGACTCAGGCTTTGATGTTTTGAGCAGCTTTTGCAGCCCACCACCTAAAATTTTAATGATCCATTCCATAATACCGAGGTAGTACAAAACCGCTACCAAGGCTGAAAAGAATACAATAACGGGTAAAACCTGTACCGCGAAGATAAAGCCAAGTGAGCTTTTATCTGCCAGCGGTCCAAATAAGAACCCAATACCATCATTGGCATAGCCAATTACAGCTGAAACTGCGCTGGACATACTTGCTAAAGCATTTTTACCCGCTTCAACAAACAGTACAAAGCCGCCAATCGCGATTTGCATCGCAAGCGCTACGCCAACCGTACGTTTATTAATAGCACTACGATTTGTTGAAAAACCGTATGCCACGCTCAGTAGCATTATCATGCCCACCAAGCTCATTATTGTTGTCATGCCCTAAAGTCCCGTTTTATTCTTGCAGTAAATATTTTATTTTACTTTTAATTATATCAATCGCAACGCGATTCATACCGCCACGGGTGACGACCAAGTCGGCATTGTGCTTCGAAGGCTCAATAAACTGATAAAACATTGGTCTTACCGTTGCTTGATATTGTTCAACCACAGACGGTAAGCTTCTACCGCGTTGTTCAATGTCTCTTTGCATTCTACGCAGTAAACAAATATCCAAAGGCGTATCAATAAACACCTTGATATCAAATTCTTCACTTAATGCGGGGTCGCTTAACAGTAAAATTCCTTCAATAATTAATATCTTAGCGGGAGTCACTGTGCGCGTTTCGCTGCTACGTGTGTGTTGGGCGTAATCATATGTAGGCACTTCTACAGAATTACCCAACCGCAATTGCTCTAAATGAGAGCGTAGCAAGTCGTGCTCAAACGCATCCGGATGGTCATAGTTTGTTTGTGTTCTATGCTCAAATGGTAGATGCGATTGATCTTTATAATAAGCATCTTCCTCAATGATGGCGATAGCGCCTGATTCGAGCTCATTAATCAATTCGTTATATATTGTTTGCGTAAATAGAGATTTGCCAGAAGCAGAAGCCCCAGCAATGGCTATAATTGTTCGTGTCACTAAAGTTCACACCCAGCAGTTGTTAACGTTGGAAGATCACAATAGCAAAAAAGACACGATTAATCTCTTTTGCTTCGCTTAGGATGCAAATTTAGCGATTTTGCAGACAACAAAACAGGACTTATGTCCTGTGGGACAAAATCAACAAGTTCAACGCAGATAATGAATTTTATGATGCTTTTATGACAGCGGACTTATGTCCTGTACGATTATTCGGAGCAACAATAAAGTAGCAATCTATGGGAGCGCAAGTTGAATAATTACACAAATGTAAACCCATGTCTTGTAAAAATGAGGTAAACAATGGCAAGAGCAATCATTTTAATGGCGGATAGCCTAGGCATTGGTGCCGCTCCAGACGCTGAAAAGTTTGGTGATGTTGGGGCAAATACACTTGCACACCTCTTACAAGCATATAAAAAGGAAACAGGCAATGCACTGCCTTTACCTAACTTGAGCCGGTTAGGTTTACTCGATGCATGCGAAGCTGCGGGCAACGAACACTGTGAAACCAGTGAACGTCAACCAGCGCAAGCCGCATGGGGTTATGCCAAAGAGCTATCAAGTGGTAAAGATACGCCATCGGGCCATTGGGAAATGGCGGGTGTCCCTGTGTTGTTTGATTGGGGTTACTTCCCAAATACAACACCTTGTTTTCCTCAGGCGTTTGTCGATGAGCTATGCAAGCGCGCTGATATTCCAGGCATTTTAGGTAACTGTTATGCCTCTGGAACAACAATTTTAGAACAACTGGGTGAAGAGCATGTAAAAACAGACATGCCTATTTGTTACACCTCAGTTGATAGCGTTTTTCAAATAGCCGCTCATGAGCAATCGTTCGGCCTTGACAAGCTTTATCAGGTATGTGAAATCGCACGGGCACTGCTTGATGAAATGAATATAGGAAGAGTGATTGCGCGGCCGTTTATAGGCACTTCGAGTGCCGACTTTATTCGTACCGGTAATCGTCGAGATTACTCGGTTTTACCACCAGCGCCCACGGTTCTTGATAAGTTGGCCGCAGATGGTGGTGAAGTGATCAGTGTTGGTAAAATTGCCGATATTTATGCACACCAAGGCATAACTCAAAAGCACAAAGCGCCTGGGTTAATGAACTTGTTGGAGAAAACTGCGGAGCTAGTAGACAGCGCGCCTGAACACAGTTTAATTTTCACTAATTTAGTGGATTTTGACGAAAAATTTGGCCATCGCCGTAATGCCGTTGGGTATGCTGAAGCGCTTGCACAGTTTGATGCATTTTTGCCGACTATACTAGATAAGTTGCAAAGCGATGACTTGTTGTTGATCACGGCGGATCATGGTTGTGACCCAACAGCAGCTGGTACCGACCATACACGCGAATATGTACCAGTATTGGCTTATACGCCGGATATGGTAAATGCTCCGTTAGGAGAAAGACAAAGTTTTGCAGACATAGGTCAAACCCTTGCCCAGTGGTTTAATTTATCTGCGCTTGAGTATGGTGAAGGGTTTATTTCTTCGCTAAACAAAGCATAAAAAAGGAAACAAACAATGAGCACACCTCATATTAGTGCAAACAGTGGTGATTTTGCCGAAACAGTATTAATGCCAGGCGACCCGCTTCGTGCGCAATATATTGCGGAGCACTTTTTAGAAGATGCACGCCAAGTGACTGGTGTTCGTAATATGTTCGGCTTCACAGGTACTTATAACGGTAAGCCGGTAAGTATCATGGGCTCAGGTATGGGTATTCCTTCAATGTCTATTTATGCCAGAGAACTTATTGTAAGTTATGGCGTAAAAAATCTGATCCGAATTGGTACGTGTGGCGGTATAAGTCAAGACATCAAAATTCGTGATGTAATTTTTGCACAAGGTGCAAGTACAGATTCGAACGTAAACCGTGCCCGTGTACGTGGCTACGACTTTGCAGCGATTGCAGATTTCGGTTTACTTGAAAATGGTGTTAACGCAGCACGCAAATTAGGCATTGAAGCGAAAGTAGGTAACGTATTTACCACAGATACTTTCTATCAGGCTGACAGCAGCTTTTACGAGCAACTAGACAAGCTTGGTATTATGGCTGTTGATATGGAAACAGCAGGCATGTATGGCGTTGCGGCAGAATATGGTGCTAAAGCGATGGCTTTATTCACAGTAAGTGATCATGTGATCACAGGTGAAGCAACACCTGCGGAGGAGCGTCAAAGCACCTTCAATGAAATGGTAAAAATCGCACTAGAGTCGATTTAAAAGTTTTAGTTTGCAGGTTGTCACAGCCTGCAAGCTTCAAGTTCCTTGGTAACGTAATCGCAGAGTTTTGGAGACACGCCTAAAACAAAGCGAATCACACCCAAAAAGCCGCACCCTGTGCGGCTTTTTTTTATCTGAATTTTCTCTGTAACCACTTCAATATCTTCAACTATGCTTATTAAATGATGACTTATGATGGTCGAATTTATGACGTCGATAGCACTGCTTTTTTCCACCTTACTCATGGTGCCTTTAACCACCGCACAGTTAGAGAATTTCACACAATTGGCTGGTAATGACCCAAAGCACGCGCTCGAACTATATCCCAAGTATTTAGCTAAGCTGGATGAGCAACACGTTGAGATGCAAGTTGCCTTACACCTCGACGCGCTACTGGCGGCAATGAATGCACACAGTTGGTCGGCTTTTGTGACGATTACACAGTCACTTAAGGAGGCGCAATTACAGGATATTTTAGCGGGCAAAAGATTCAAGCTACTGACTAGGGTGGGTGTTGCCTATCGGTATAACAACCAACTGGAGCAAGCAAAGCGCCATTATCAGTGTGCACTCGGTTTAGCCAATAGTGATTTAGAGCTGGCGACATTAAAAGTTAATCTAGCGATTGTATTTCGTTTGTTAGAGCAACCAGCTATGGCGTTTCAACTTATCGATAGTATTGATAGTGGGCAATTAACAACGCGTGTAAAAGCGGGCTATAGTGTGATCAGAGGCAACATTCTTCTATCTTTACATCGTTTTGATAATGCAGTGACATCATTTGAGCTGGCACATCGGCTCTACATTGAGTTGAATAACCAACAGTCTAGGATTGATGTCACTCGAAATATACTCGGTGCAGCACTTGCCTCAAAACAGCTCGAAGCTTACGCCAAATACCGCGCTAGTTATGTAGATGAGATACGCCAGTACAGCCCTAAGTCGCAAGATTATCTAACTTGGTTAGATATCATTAGTAATAGTATGCAAACAGGCTCGCTCACAGAGCAGGATGAAATATTCTTAAGGCAGCAGGTTAGTTCACTCATCGAACTTGGGTATAAGGAGCCGGTGAAAGCGCATTTGCACAATATTAATGCGATGTACCTCTATCCCAATGACGTAACAGGTAGAAAAGGCGCGCAAGCATTGCCAGAGAACCTAGGCAAGCCTTGGTGTCCCTCGCTTTGACTTTAATCGTTTATCTGCCATGTTTTATTTAGGAATAACCGCGCTTAAGAGCTGGAGGCTAAACAATGGCAAAGTGGACAACTGGGCATATATTAGAAATAAATTGGTGGACCCCTAGTTTATTCAGCTTAAGGATTTCGGCACACATTCAACCATTTAAAGCGGGTCAATTTACTAAGCTTGCGCTACAAGTGGGCGACAAGCGCATTGCTAGAGCGTACTCATTCGTTAACCCTCCCCAAGACCCTATTTTAGAGTTCTATTTAATAGAAGTACCCGACGGTAGTTTATCTGAACGTTTAGCTGAGCTAAAAGTTGGGGATGAGATAATGATTGAAGAGCAAGCAAATGGCTTTTTAACTTTAGATGAAATACCCTATGCGGACACTTTGTGGATGTTAAGTACAGGAACTGCGATTGGCCCGTTCTTATCGATTATTGCGCAAGGAGAACTGTGGAATAGATTCAAAAATGTGGTTTTGGTTCATGGTGTGCGAAACAACATAGATCTAACTTATCAAGACCGCATTAAGACCGCGCAAAAGTCATTCCCCCAGCTTCACTATGTACCCGCGGTATCAAGGGAGCAGCCAGAACTGGGCCTATCTGGTAGGATAACAAACTTGTTGGACTCAGGTGAGCTTGTCAAATATTGTGGCTATGACGCGCTACCTAAATCGAGTCACTTTATGTTGTGTGGTAACCCGCAGATGGTGAAAGATACAACTAACTTGTTAATTAGCAAAGGGTTTGAAAGACATCGTAGGGCCAAACCGGGTCATATAACAGTTGAACAGTACTGGTAGTTAGGGCACAGTTAGTTCTAAAGTGATGTAGGCCTTAGCCGGTAGATTTTATAAATTGGTATTAAAGATGAGTGATGATAAAAGGATAAAATTGCTATACCGAGTTGAGCCTGGGTGCTTGGGGCCAACTGGTCAGGATTTCATCGAGGGCTTTTGTAATTTTGCAAATGAGAAAATCAAACCCCCCGTGTACGCGTTGTTCAGTTTTGTGCCGCGTTACGATAAATCGTTGCCAGAAAGAGAATATAAGGTAGGGAATAAAAACCTGTCGGAGCAGCAGGTTAGTGCTTACTTAGGTCGTCTTGAAAAGGATAAAAATCAGTTTGAAGAACAAATAGATGAGTTACTTTCTCACGCCATTGATGCTTATTTAAAGCGCACTAACAAGACGTGAACCCTACACAGGTAATTATATGATACGTGTATTGATATGTATTTTTGCACTAATTTCAAGCAGTAGCTTTGCTGAAACAATTAGATATGTGGACGCAACAGCGCTGCGAAATAACCCGAATAACATGTACTTTGTAAAGGTGCTGGAGTTGGCACTCGCCAAAGCTAAAAAAGATACCGGTACAGAGTGGCTACAGCCGTTGGATGTGATGATCACACAAAAACGTCAGTTAATTGAACTAAAAAAACAAAACATTGATGTAATGTGGACCATGTCTTCGGCGCAGCGAGATCAGCAAGCATTGGCTGTACCTGTACCATTGGCATTTGGGAGCTATGGGTTACGATTGTTGGTGATCAACAAAGGTGATCAACATGTATTTAGCAGGATTGAAAAAGCTGAGCAACTAAAAAGGCTCACCGCACTGGTTGGTCGAGACTGGCCAGATAAATTAATTCTACTAGATAATGGCTATCGAATCGATGACTCCAGTAACGAGGAGCTATTGTATGGCGTATTACAAAAGGAAAATGCTCACTATTTCCCAAGGGCTGTGACAGAAGCAAATTCAGAGCTTTCGGTATTGAACAACAAACAATTGATGATAGCACCTAGGCTCGTAATGCAATACCCTGCGGTAATGTACTTTTATGTTCGAAAAGGCAACTTAGCATTGGCCAAAAAGTTAACGGAAGGATTAAATGCAGCGCTAAAAGATGGAAGCTTGGAGGAGTTGTTTTTTTCATTTGAACATCATCGCAAAGCGTTTGCTGCGTTTGATTTCACGCAAGCTGAGTTTATTCAATTGGACAACAGACAGCTTAGTGCATCCGTAGATCTTGAACAGATCTACAAGATGCAAAATCGGTTGATTGGTAACGCGTCTAAATACCTTCAATCATCTCATTAAAGCCTGCATTGTCGTGCAAACTGGCGAACGCTGCTTCATGAAGTAATTCATTTTTTAGATTTGGCGCATATTCTAAAGCCATGCGAATGTCGGCCATTGCGTCAGCATGTTGGTGCAACATAGCGTAAGCGCAGGCGCGTTGCCAGTAAGCATAGCCATAGTCGTTATCCATTTCTAATGCTTGATTGCACAACTGAATAGCGACACCAGTTTGCCCAAGTTCCAACAGCGCATCTGCTTTATAGGCGATGGCTTCCACATCTTCAGGCTTACGCTTTAAGATCTCGTCATAAATTTCAATTTTGGAGTTCATGTCGCTTTCTAAGTTGGCTCTCATCCACAGCGAGTGAACTTCATTGGTTATGGTTATCTTCTTGTGGTTATTAAGGATCTCTTCTGAACGCTCTTTAAGTTTAGATTCTAAGACTTGCAGCCGTTGTTCATACTCTTGTGTAATATTGCCAACACGTTCTTTGACTAAATCTTCTACTTTGCTTTTGATATCTCGTAGTGAGTTCCAACCAACTACTACCAAAATAGATGCCGTGGCAGTAATAATAAACAACACGTTATTAATCGTATCTGTGGTGTATGTCAGTGCCCGATCTGCGGCATCTAGCTGGCTATGGGTAACTTGCTTGGTCAAATCTTCTCTGAGTTTCTGCTGGTCATAACGAACTGATTTGAGCTCATCTAGGATGTATCGTTCGAGCAGTGGTCTGTACATGGGCTCTTTTAACTCATTGAGCACTTGCTGTTGCTGTGCCTCAGTTTGAGTGGTTTGTTGGGCATTTGCGCCTGCGCTGAAGATAATAGCGCATAATACAAAGAAGAGTGATTTCATAGCTGACTATACTTTAAGTTAATTCAGGTTGCATGGTGCATTAAGTAGCATAAAAATGCAAAATCATGTGGCGAGTTTGAGTCTCTTTATCGCTGGTTTTGCAATATAAGTCAGCTATGCGCATAATAGTGGACCGTAAATCATAGTGAGCAGCGAAATGAGAATATATTGGATTTTGTTGTTACTGCTGCCTTGCTTTAGCAATGCACAACTTCTGCTGAATGTGGTAACCGAAGAGTGGGTACCCTATAACTTCACCAATGAAAAGGGTGAAATCGTTGGCCGTGCGACCAAGAAAGTCAGAGAAGTGTTAGATGCAGCTGATGTGCAATATGAGATCCGCAGCTACCCGTGGGCGCGATCGATGAAGCTGGCACAAAGTAACAAAAACACTATGATTTACTCGATATACCGAACCCAAGAGCGAGAAAACCTATTTCAGTGGGCCTGTCCATTGCTCAACCCTGTAAAAGAATACTTGTTTAAGCTGCGTACCCGAGACGATATTCACATTGAAAGCCTTGAAGATGCTAAAAAGTACACCATTTCTTTGGTGCGAGGCAGTGTTTCTCATGAGTATCTATTAGAAATGGGGTTTAAAAATGGGGTAAATCTGGATTTAACAGCCGACCCAAGCGCGAGTCCGCGTAAGCTATTAGCCAGAAGAGCCGACTTTATCATCACCACAGAATACACCGCATACGAAAGAATGAGAGAGCTTGGCCATCCATATGAGCTATTGGAGGCCGTGCATGAGGTTAAAAATGCCAATGAGCGCCGTGCGTGTATGGCTTTTAGTAAAGACACCAACGCCAAGCTAGTGTCGCGTATTCGTAAGGCACTAGCAGAGCACAATACACGATTTATTGGCCCTTGATAGGGCGTTACAATTGTGCAGCTTGTTCAATGACGATGCTGTGGCGCTGGGCTAAGCGCTGATGGTCTTTGTCATACCCACCACCAATTACAGTCGCGACGGGGATACCGTATTGTTGACAGGTTTTTAATACCAAAGCATCGCGTTTGGCTAGCCCCTGCCAACTAATATTGAGCTTGCCTAACGAGTCATGCTCCCATACATCTACACCAGCATCATAGAGTACAAGCGATGGCGTTAAATCTTGTAATAACCCCGTTAAGACTTCTTCAACTTTGGCTAAATAAACCGAGTCTGAGGTGTGATTATCTAACCCGATATCTAAGTCACTATCATGTTTGCGAAACGGAAAGTTCTTTTCACAGTGTATCGAGCAGGTAAACACATAAGGGTTGTGTTTAAGTAGTGCCGCAGTGCCATCACCTTGGTGCACGTCTAAGTCAAATATGAGGATGTTGCGAGCCAGACCTTCGTTGATAAGAGTTGTGGCCGAAAATGCAAGATCATTCACCATGCAATAGCCAGATCCAAAATCATAATGGGCATGGTGGGTGCCACCAGCAAGATGGCACGCGATACCATGTTTAAGTGCAAGTTTAGCTGCTTTCAACGTGCCCAAGGGGGCGGTGAAGGTTCGCACCATTAGCTGCTCTGACCAAGGCAAGCCGATACGACGCATGGCCTTAGGGCAAAGTCGATTGTGCCACAAATCCCACAGATAATTATCGCAATGGATCAGTTCTAAGTGGTCGGGCGTCCCTAATTTTGGCGTGTAGACATTGTCTCGTATCAGCCCTTTAGTTAAACATTGCTCGTATAGGCGGGCAAATTTGCTCATTACAAAGCGATGCTGAGGATCAAAACTAAACGAGTAGTTTTCATGATAGACCAGTGGCAGGTTAGGATTAAATGTCATTGATTCACCTGTTGCAACGGCAAAATTAACGATGGAGCTGTGTTGCAGATAGGGTATAATATCGCGCTTTCGGCGCAACTACGAGCGCATTGCAGACATTTGACTCCATTTACACTGGCAGTGAGTAGTAACATACATGATAACTGAAGTTTTAGCGATAGATGATGAACATAGCTTGGACAAAGCACTTGAAGCGTTACGTTTAGGCGAATTGGTGGCTATTCCAACAGAAACGGTTTATGGCTTGGCTGCCGATGCAAATCAGCCGCAGGCGGTGAGTAAAATTTTTGCAGCCAAAGGTCGACCTGCGGATCATCCGCTGATAGTCCATGTTGATAGTGTTGAAAAAGTCGGTCGCTGGGCAGCATATGTACCTGAGTGTGTGGCAAAGCTTGCAGATGCTTTTTGGCCTGGGCCATTGACACTCATTTTACCAAAAGCCGAACATGTATCCACCGTCGTCACCGGTGGCCACAACACAGTAGGAATACGTGTGCCGAATCAAGCAGGTGTACTTAAGCTATTGAATAGGCTTGATTCTGGGTTGGCAGCCCCATCTGCAAATCCCTATAAACGTATTAGCCCGACCACTGCTGAACAAGTGATGTATGGGATGGATGGAAAAATCGCGGCGGTATTAGATGGTGGCCCATGTGAAGTGGGGTTAGAGTCAACAATTTTGGATATCAGTACCCAAGAGCCGCGAATTTTGCGCGCAGGTCCCGTTACTAAATCACAGATTGAAGCTGTATTGGGCTGTGAAGTGAGCGTGCCGCAAAGCCACAATGTAGCGGTGCCGGGTAATGTTAAGGCGCACTATCAACCCAGCAAACCTGTACAATTATTATGTGGTGAGGTCTTGGCCTCGACTTTAGCTGAAGTATCGCCCAGTGCACAAAATGATATCGCGGTTTTATATTATTCGCAGCAGTTACAAACTGCACTTGAAGGTAACGAAGCCGTGACAATGAAGCTTTCTGCCAATAAAGCGCACTATGCGCAAAATCTATATTATGCGTTGCATCAATTGGATCAAGCTGATGTCACACAGATTTGGGTGGAATTACCACCAAACGATGAAACATGGCTAGACGTTCATGATAGGTTGAGTCGATCAGCAGCCAAGTAGTTGTTAGTTAGACTTTTATTGGTCATTTTTAATCGGTCAATACACGTTGTTTGAGTCTTTTTATACTGTTTTAAGTATTGTTTGATTTTTTATTGCATACGTATTCAACGGGATAAATGTGAAACGGTGCTCTACATTGTTATCGGTTTGTAAATAACGCAAAATAACAAAGAGCACATTATGACAACATTAAATAAAATATCTAAAGCATCGCTGATTAGTGGTGCAGCACTGCTAAGTCTAGCGCAATCTGTGCAAGCACAGCCCACCACTTTCGTGCATTTATTTGAATGGTCTTGGCCCGATGTCGCGCAAGAATGTGAAACCTTTCTCGGCCCTAAAGGGTATGCTGCCGTACAAGTGTCTCCGCCAAATGAACACATTAAAGGTGATCCATGGTGGACACGTTACCAACCTGTGAGCTATCAACTACAAAGCCGTGGTGGCAGTGAAGCTCAGTTCAAAGAGATGGTTAGTCGTTGTAAGTCAGCGGGTGTTGATATTTATGTTGATGCGGTAATAAACCACATGGCCGCAGGCAGTGGTGAAGGCGTTGCCGGTAGTGTCTATGGTGATAAGTACTTTCCAATGTATAGCCCACAAGACTTTCATGAGAGTTGTGCAATCAATGGTGAAGATTACGGAAATGATCCGTGGCGGGTGCAAAACTGTGAGTTAGTAGGGCTTGCAGATTTGGACACCGATGCACCGTATGTACAGTCGCAGTTATCAGGCTATTTAAATTCTCTAGTTGCAGCAGGCGTTGCTGGGTTTAGGCTCGATGCATCAAAGCATATGCCCGCAGGAGACATTGCCAGTATTCTTTCTCAAGTAAATGGTAGTCCACTTGTCTTTCAAGAGGTGATTGATCAAGATAGTGAGGCGGTCAGTGCTAGCGAGTACTTTGGCAATGGGCTTGTTACGGAGTTTAAATACACCACTAAACTGGGTGAAACATTTAAAAGTGGCAAACTCGCATGGTTGAGTAATTTTGGTGAAGCTTGGGGCATGATGCCAAGTTACAAAGCGGTGGTATTTGTCGATAACCATGATAATCAACGAGGCCACGGTGGTGCGGGTAATGTGGTCACTTTTGAAGATGGCAAGCTGTACGATTTAGCAAATGTGTTTATGCTAGCCTATCCATATGGCTACCCAAAAGTGATGTCTAGCTACGAGTTTAATCATGACAGCGATGCTGGTGCGCCAGCGGTGCCTGTACATGACAATGGGCAGCTTAACTGTTTTGCACAGCAATGGCAGTGTGAGCATCGTCACGACTTTATTTCAGGGGCCGTGGATTTTCGTAACAATACCACCGGACACTGGCAAGTAAGTAACTGGTGGGACAATGGCAATAATCAGATTGCTTTTTCAAGAGGAAGCGAAGGCTTTGTTGCTATCAACCGAGAATCGGGCGCGATGCAGCAGTACTTACAAACTGGACTAGCACAAGGCGTATATTGTGATGTACTCAGTGGTCAGCTCAGCGAAGATAAGCAAACGTGTACAGGGCGACAGGTTTTAGTCAATGAGCAAGGGCAAGCTTTGATCTCTTTGGCTGCTATGGATGCGATAGCAATACATCATAATGCTAAAACCCTAAGTGATGCCACACCGCCAACCATGCAGCGCACCATCGTATTTATCAAAGCGCTAACCGAAGCGGGTCAAGACATGTTTATTCGCGGTGGCATTGACCACGGTTATGCGCAAACACTAGGTCGAGACTGTTCACTTAATGCCAATGATTGTGCTTTGCAAATTATTCACAACAATTTGAAAAATGCCACCACCAATGTCTGGAAAGCGGGTGATAACTACCTAGATTGGGGGGCTTATGAAGCGGGCCAAGATACATCAGCACAAGGCAGTCCATTGGATTGGACAACAGACTTATGGCCAAGCGAATGGGGAACTAAACGCACCGTTGAACAAGATGGATATGGTGAAACGCCGCTTAACCAATATGGTGCTCACTACTGGATGTTGGATGTACAAATGGATTGTTCAAACACCGTAAATGGATGGTTTGAGTTAAAAGCCTACGTTAAGAATGGTCAAGGCTGGGAAGGTGATATTGCCCAAGCAGATGCGCCATACTCTAGCAACAATCATTTTGCACAATGTGGTAAAATCAATGTCTTTGAGTTTGGTTCAAACAATGTGTACTACACAGATTTATAATTAAAAGTAGACAATAAATGATGAAAAGTGGCCCCTATGAGGGTCACTTTGATTTTGTGTCATCAATAAGGCAGTGTTCATTAAGTAAGTCTTTTGGCACATGTTTTTGTGGTCTTATTCGATTATATCGTGCCACTTGGTTGGCGAAGTGTTCACTCAACCATCGAACATTCACCATATCAACATACTGTTGCATGGACTGTTGTTGGCCATGTTCAAACAAAAAGTCACCATGCTCAATAGCGTAGGCTAAACGTTGTAGGTGTACTTCATTTGGGGCTTCTAACATGTTAACTAGCGCACGCATAATGACAAAGTGATAATAGTAATGATGATTGTTGTTCGGTACTGCAAAAATTGTTTGTCTTACAGAGTTTTGATAGCGCCAAAACTGTGCAAAGTCACCAAGTAAAACCTCAGTATTGAGCAAGTTCAAACCAATTCTTGCCGCGGTCTCAGTCTCATTTGCCAAGCTTAAATCACGATATAACTCCTTGAACAAGTCTCTAGCTTGATAGAGCTGGTTGTTATCAAGCAGATTATTAGCCACATTAATTTTTACACGTAAACGCTGTTGTTCATCTGTAGCAAGTAACTTTGCTTCTTCGAGGATCTGCTTTGCTTTATCATGCTGCTTTAGGTGTACCATCGCAGACTGTAAATTAAGCAAGGTGTGAAAGCGAAAATGGGGATCGTTTTGATTAAGGTCTAATGCACATCGATATGCAAAAATAGCATCTTGGTAATGGCCATTGATACGCATTAAAACTCCCATATTACTGATTATCTTAGCTTTATGATTGTCTATAATGGGTTGCCATAGCGGCTGGGAGAGCTTAACTGAAATGTCATTGGCTAATTTGGGTTGGTTGCTGACTATCGCGGCTCTTAACGTGAGCTGATAAAATTGTGCTGACCCAGTATTGGCTGGCAAATTTGTATGCTGGTAGTAGCGCTCGGCAAGCTCAGCAGGCTCTTGCATAAACTGAGACTTTAGTTCAGCTAAATCGGGTGGCGTGCTCTGTATCAAACCAATTAAAAACGCAAAATTTAATAGCACATCTACTCCAGCTATAAGACAAGGTGCCAATGAGGCGAATGTTGCAGATTTAACTTTATGTAAAAGTTACTCAGATAAACGCAGTGTAACATCGAATAATTAATCGTAAAGGAAATAACAACAATGTGGATAAAAAACGTACCACTTGTGGGCCGCTGGGTTACTCTAATACCACTGGCTATGGGGCATTCGGAGGCGTTAAAAAATGCTGTGCAAGATGGTGAGTCTTGGCGTCTTTGGTATGCAAATGTGCCTAAACCGGAACAAATGGATGACTATGTCGCGGATGCGATAGTCGGCGCTGAACAAGGTAATGTCGCGTATGCTGTGATCAATAATCAAAGTCAACAAATTGTCGGAACGACCCGTTATTATCAAGTGGATGGTGACAACCGCAGGGCAGCTATTGGCTATACATGGTATGCAAACTCTGCTCGCCGTACTGCGATTAATACCGAAGCTAAATTGTTATTACTAGAGAACCTGTTTGGGCAATGCAATGCGGTAGCAGTTGAGTTTCGTACGCACTTTTTAAATCATACATCACGCGGGGCAATTGAACGCTTGGGCGCTAAATTGGATGGCATATTACGCGCACATCAAATTATGAGGGATGGTTCGTTAAGAGACACCGCCGTCTATTCGATAGTTGCTAGTGAATGGCCCGCTGTTCGCAATAATCTCAAGTACAAATTGTCCTCAAGGATGTAATGAAATGTAGCCAAACGGTGCTTATACTTTGCAATTTTCAACCAATCCTTACAGTTAATTTGTGTCAATTTCTTTATGCTAATCCAATCTGACTCGGAGTTCAGGACAATAGATTAATGACACGATTAGTAGGGATTGATGTTGCAAGGGCGCTGGCTTTATTTGGCATGGTTATCGTGAATTTTAAGCTGGTTATGGGAGTACAGGAGGATGACTCTGCGCTGTATTACATCACCAGTTTATTAGAAGGGCGAGCTTCAGCATTATTCGTGATTTTAGCCGGTGTGGGTCTGAGATTTATGGCGACTCACGATGCGCAAACACGGCGACTGCCTTTGGTGCGTTGGCAGATTTTTAAGCGGGCCATTGTCTTATTTGGTATCGGTTTAGCATACACGCCGATTTGGCCCGCTGATATTTTACACTTTTATGGACTTTATTTTGTTGTTGCTGCGTGTGTGATCTCCTTCTCAAATCGTTCGCTGTTGTGGGTATGTGCTGGTTTAATAGTGGGTTTTGTATTGCTGTTAAGCTTGCTTAATTATGAGCAGGGCTGGAACTTTGAGAGGTTAGTCTATAAAGACATGTGGTCATGGCAGGGCATGTTTAGACACTTATTATTTAATGGCTTTCACCCTGTCTTGCCATGGGCTGCATTTTTAGTCTTTGGCATTTGGCTTGCCCGACAGCCTTTATTGGATAAATCTTTTCAACACGCCGCTTGCAAGCGAGCTTTGACAATATTAATACTAATGGAAACGACATTGTGGCTGTTGCGTAGTTGGCTTGAACTTGATAACACAGACAAGGACCTTAGCGTGCTGTTGTCATCGCAAATGATGCCGCCTTTGCCAACGTATATGGTTTCAGCTAGCTGCTCTGCGATTTTGGTCCTAATTGGGTGTATATGGATTGCACAGAAGTGCCGCCAGCACCGTGTTTTTAAGCATCTTGCTCAGGTAGGTCGGTTGTCATTAACGTTTTATGTGGCACACGTACTTATTGGTATGGGCACTTTAGAGGCATTAAATATGCTGGGAGGTCAAACAATAGAAACCGCGATTTTGTGTGCAGCAATATTTTGCTTGGCTGCGGTATTGGTCAGCACATTATGGCTTGCAAAATTTAAAGCAGGCCCACTTGAGGCGCTATTTAGAGTGATCACAAAGTAAGCATGTCATGCGAGTGCGTTATTCAATATCTTGAAAATAACATTAATCGTCACTATTTATAAGTATCACTCAGCGCTGCTGATGCACACAGCGGGCTGAGACAGTCAGATAATACAGTTAAGGCGCAGGCATGAATCCTATTTTAGCAATTTTAAAAGAACATAATATCAGCGATGAACAAGTGAATGAGTTGTTCCAGACGCTCACAGAGAATCCAATGATGGCTATGGGGGTTATTTCATCGCTAGGTATTCCCCCTGAAAAGCTACAGCAGTTAATGGGGTTGGTGATGCAAAATCCAGCACTCATAAAAGAAGCTGTTGATGAGCTGGGTTTAGACTTTGCTAAAGTTGAACAAGCGAAAGCAAAGCTCAATCAATAATCCACTTTTGCTACGGCGAGGTCCCAGCTCGCCGTTGTCTTCATACAGAACACACATCGCACCACTACAAATCACCCAATTAGTTTGAGCAAAAACATTGAATGATAAAAGTGAGCAGCGCTACCGCTTTCATTCGTTTAGGGTCTGAGTTATCATGCATAAAAATCGTAATGGGAATTATTGCTAATTACAATAAGTGGTTTAGCCTATGACTTTAAACGAATTAAAATTTCAGCAAAAAGCGGTAATAGCCGCTTTGAATCATCAAGATATTGCGTTAGCAAGTCGTATTATGGCTTTGGGGTTGGTCCCTGGAGAGACAATAGAGCTTATGAATGTGGCCCCCATGGGATGCCCGTTGCAGGTCAAAGTAGGCGATACGCTAGTAAGTGTGCGTAAAAGCGATGCAAGCTTGATAGCACTGCAAACAGCCAAGTAGGGGAAAAAATGAAAATTGCATTAGTTGGTAACCCTAACTGTGGCAAAACGACGGTATTTAATCGTCTGACAGGGTCTAAACAAAAGGTTGGGAACTGGCCAGGTGTAACAGTTGAGCAAAAAGTAGGGCAGTTTTCACTGACTGTTGAAACGGGTGCCAAAGAGGTTGAGCTAATTGATTTGCCGGGGTTGTATAGCCTTGAGCAAATAGATGCTGGGCAGGATGAGCAGATTGCGATTGACTTTTTACACAATGGTGACGCAAGTCTTATCATCAATATTGTTGATGCCGCAAACCTTGAGCGTAACCTGGTGTTGACCACTCAGTTGCAAGAGTTGGGTGTGCCCATGGTAGTGGTAGCAAATATGGTGGACGTGGCCACCCAGCGTGGTAAAACGTTAAATGTTGATTTGCTAAGTGAGCGCTTGGGTTTCGCCGTTGTGGAAATGGTCGGCTCGACGGGGAAAGGAGCAGATACGCTTAAACAGGCGCTGTCCAAGGCGATAGAAAGTAATGAGCCTGCGCCTTCAATATCGTCTGAAAAACCATGCGAAGAAACCGATCCAATTAAGCAAACCACTGAGCGATACAAAAAAGTGCGTGGTTTAACGCAAGGCGTGAATGTGATTTCTCCTCAGCGCTCAGACATCACCGACAGCATAGATAAAATCGTACTGAATCGCTTTTTAGGTGTGCCAATCTTTCTTGGGATGATGTATCTGATGTTTACCATCGCGGTAAATTTTGGCGCAGTATTTATTGATTTTTTTGATATTTTTGTCGGCGCGCTGTTAATCGATGGCGTTAAAGAGGCACTCGGTGCTATCAATGCGCCCACTTGGCTTGGGGTTATATTGGCAGATGGTTTTGGTGCCGGTATACAGCTAGTTGCAACATTTATTCCTGTGATTGGCGTGTTATATCTGTGTTTATCTTTGCTTGAAGACAGTGGTTATTTATCTCGTGCAGCGTTTGTCATAGACAGGTTAATGTCGTCCATTGGTTTGCCTGGTAACGCGTTTGTACCACTTATCGTTGGCTTTGGCTGTAATGTGCCTGCGGTGATGTCAGCACGTACCATGAACCGTGAATCAGACCGTTTATTAACCATCATTATGGCACCCTTTATGTCATGTGGTGCGCGTCTAACGGTTTATGCTTTATTTGCTGCGGCATTTTTTCCAACCAACGGCGCCAATGTGGTATTTGCACTTTATTTGTTGGGTATCGTTGTTGCCATAGGCAGTGGTTTTGTATTTAGAAAACTGGTGTTCACCGGTGAGAAAACGCCTTCATACACTGAAATGCCCGCCTATCACTTGCCGGTATGGCGCAATATTTGGCTAACCACTTGGCATCGCTTGAAGAGCTTTGTGATGCGAGCGGGTAAAACAATCGTGCTGGTTGTCGTGTTATTGAGTTTAGTAAACTCAATTGGTACGGATGGCAGTTTTGGCAATGAAAACACCGAACGTTCGGTGTTGGCAAAAGTTGCTCAAGTGGTGACTCCGGTATTAAAACCGCTTGGTATTGAAGAGGACAACTGGCCTGCAACTGTGGGTGTGGTGACAGGCTTATTTGCTAAAGAAGCGATAGTCGGTACTTTGGATGCGTTATATATTGGTGAAGGTGAGCAAGCAAGCGAGTATTCGTTGGTAAACTCAACAGTGGAAGCATTGCAGACCATCCCTAGCAACTTCATTGATTTGCTTAGTAACTTAGGCGATCCGCTCGGTTTAGGCGCATTAGATGAAACGGATGCCAACAGCAACGCGTTACTGACGCAAATGGCCAGCCAGTTTAACGGCCAGTTGGGAGCCTTTAGCTACCTTGTTCTGATCTTATTGTATACCCCATGTGTTGCGGTGTTAGGTGCGGTTAAGCGTGAATCTGGCGCTCGTTGGATGTGGTTGGTAATAGGCTGGACAACGTCTTTAGCGTATATTCTATCAACCAGTATTTATCAGATAGCCAACTTCGCCCAGCAACCTCTGTTTGCCAGTGTTTGGTTGCTCGCAATGGCGGCTATTACACTTGCATGGTGGGCAGGTTTGAGAGGCTTAGGCAAGCAGTTAAACCAACCGCCAACGTATCAAATAAATTTAGGTTAGCAAGCCTTGAAAAATCCAGAAGCGGCGCATTGTGCGCCGTTTTTTTATGGCTTTTTCGAGACTCACAACGCGTAATTCCGCCCCATTATTGGCATTTGCCCCAAGACGTACTAAAGCTTGTTATCTATGAATTAAAAGTTCTCGGTTGGCGGTCTAGTGCCATATCTGAAATTTATAAGAGAAAGCTATGTTAGATAAGTATGAAAATTGCGCGATTAAGGCATGTTTAGCATTGAGTTTGCTATTTTTGGGTGTGTCGTTCATGTTGGATGGCAACACCAAGGGCATGACTATTTTGTTGGACTTTTATCATTTGGAGTCAATGCTATCCCCCCAAGCTATGGGGCTAATCACCGGAGGTGTATTGGTGGTGACGGCGGTGATGGTGGCGCTGGCAAGGGAGGCTAAATCAAACCTCATCACTGCGGGGGCACTGCTATTTATTGCTGTGGTAGCCTTGCTTACTTTGCTAAGTCCAAGTCGTTATCTTCAGGATTTAGGGGGCTTTCCTATTCTTGGTTCGGGGCAGGGGATCATAAAATATGCTGCACTTATACCGCTGGTATTAAGTATTTATTTATACAAACGTTTTTCTTTAAAACAATTGGCTTGGCTGAACTACCTGAGCGTTGCAATGGTGTTGTATTGGATTGGTGGCTTAAAGTTTTTTGAATTTGAAGCCAAGGGCATTGTATCTTTGGTAAGCACATCGCCTTTTATGTCTTGGTTGTACGATGTATTTTCTGTGCAGCAGGCATCCAATATTATTGGTGTGTTTGACGTGTTTTTTGCCTCATTATTGGGGCTTGGGCTGTGGCTTAAACGACCAAATATACTCTGGGCCGGAATACTTGGCTGTGGATCGGTGTTTGTCATGACACAAACGTTTTTATTGTCGGCGCAAGGGGCCTTTAGCGCTCAAACTGTGCTCGGGGGGCTTGGGCAGTTTGTGATAAAAGACTTGTGGTTTATTGCCAATTTGCTGGTGATTATTTGTTATACCAAGCAACTTGCCAACGCGCACTAAAGTAGGGTTAGGTGGTGGAGAGCATAATGCTGGTTTCACTGTTTAAAATGCCATGAATGGTTCGCACTTCACGTAGTACCCCATCAAAAGCGGTCAAATTGGCCGCTTTGATTTCTGCGATGAGATCCCACGCGCCATTGGTGGTATGTATTCTCACTAGCTCAGGAATGCCTTTTAGCTTTTGGATAACTTGTGAGGTTGATTGACCCGTCACTTCAATCATCATAATCGCACGCACTGAATCACTGTCTATTTCTTCGTGCACTCTAACCGTAAAACCTAAAATCGCCCCACTGCTTATTAACCGGTCTAATCGGTTTTGAATTGTCCCGCGTGAGACCTTAAGTAAATCAGCCAGTGTGGAGATGGACGCGCGACCGTCTTTGCGCAGTGCGCCAATCAGTGCTTTGTCTAACGAGTCGTAAAGGTAAGGTTGCATGGCTTTGATAAAATGAATGACGATAAGGAAAAAATAGCAATAACTAACATTTTGCACAATAGTCTTATTTAAAATGATAAAAAATAGTTCAATTTGTATAATTTTTTGACATTTTAACTGTTTAATTGGCTGGCTATAGTAACCCTGACATTATGACAACACTTTTGGAGGGGCTATGCAGCCGTTTATTTCTCATCTAAAGCAAGGTGTACCTTTGGTCGATGTGGGCACAATGCGTTCGCTGATTAACAAAGTTGGAATAGAGACATTTTTAACTGAACTTAGCGTGCGTTTAGAGCAAGATTTTGCCAGATGGCAGCAGTTCGATAAATCGGCACGCTATGCCTCACACTCCGAGTCGGGCGTGATTGAGTTAATGCCAATTAGTGACGGTGAGTTCTTTAGCTGTAAATATGTGAACGGACATCCGAAAAACACCCATGTTGGATTGCAAACCGTCGCGGCCTTTGCTGTGCTTGCCGATGTGGATACAGGCTATCCAATTTTGCTCTGTGAAATGTGCCTACTGACTGCGCTTCGCACCGCGGCCACCTCTGCGCTGGTGGCCAAGTACTTGGCACCTAAAAATACTCGCACGCTGGCATTGATTGGCAATGGAGCTCAGTCTGAATTTCAAGCGCTTGCCTTTAAAGCATTGCTAGGTGTGACGCATATTCGTTTGTTTGATATTGATGTTAACGCATCTCACAAAGTGAAGAAGAATCTAGCAGACAGCGGCTTAACAGTAGATATTTGCAGCAGTGCCACAGAGGCCATCAAAGGGGCTCAGGTGATCACAACCTGTACCGCCGACAAGTGCAATGCCACTATCTTAACATCGGATATGGTGGGCGATGGTGTACACATTAACGCCATCGGTGGTGATTGCCCCGGTAAAACTGAACTGGATGCGGATTTGCTAAAACGTGCGCAAGTATTTGTGGAATACGAACCGCAAACGCGTATTGAAGGGGATATTCAACAGCTTGAAGAGACTTTTGCCGTCACTGAGTTTCATCAATTAGTTAATGGCAAGGTCCATGGGCGAGTGGATGAGCAACAACTGACGATTTTCGATGGTGTAGGGTTTGCGCTGGAGGATTTTAGCGCTTTAAACTATGTTAATGAATTAATAGGTAAACAGGCTTCAACACGACTTGACTTAATCACTCAACAAGACGACCCTCGTGATTTATTTTCCGTGTTACAAGCAAACCCAGCAGTACAGGTTGCCGTATGAAACCAAAACAAACACCCAATGCGGTGGTGATGGTTCGCCCTCACCACTTTGTATCTAACCCGCAAACAATGCAAGACAACGCCTATCAAGTGATTGCCGACAGCCAGCATGTTAGCCAACATGCTTATCAAGAAGTCACTAATGTGGCGCAGACATTGTCGGATGCGGGCGTGACGGTGCACTTGTTTGAAGATAAAACCAAGCTGACACCCGATTCCGTATTCCCCAATAACTGGTTTTCCACACACGCTGATGGGCAATTAGTCATTTATCCTATGTATGCACCCAATCGCCGCATGGAGCGCCGCTTGGATGTGATAGAGCTGTTTCACAAGCGATATCAAGTTGAATCAGTTACAGACTTAAGCCGCCTTGCTGAGAGTGAGCTGTTTTTAGAGGGAACTGGCTCTATGGTGATGGATCATCTTCACAAAGTGGTTTATGCGGTTGAGTCAAAACGTACATGTGCTAAGTTGGTGGCACAGGTTTGTAAGCAAATTGGCTATGAACCTGTGGTATTTAACGCCTATGACGCGCAAGGGGTGGCGGTTTATCACACCAACGTGTTGATGTGTGTTGCCAGCGAGTTTGTCATGATCTGTTTGGATATGGTGCCAAAAGAGCAACGAGCAGCGTTAGAGCAGCGTTTTGCACAGCAAAATAAAGTAGTCATTGCACTCACTCCCGAGCAAATCGCACAGTTTTGCGGTAATGCGTTGGAGTTGCAAGGTCGTGACGGGCGTTTGCTCGCGCTCTCACAAACGGCATATGCTGCGCTTACTCACGAACAAAAAGCCATGATTGAGCGCTCAGCTAAACTTTTGCCTATGGCAATACCAACGCTGGAATCGGCAGGCGGATCAATCCGTTGTATGCTCGGTGGTGTACATTTGCAAAAAAGATAATAACAACAAAGCACACAGTGGTGCACAACAGGAGTCTACTATGGTGAGTGAAGTGATTGGCAGCGTTAACGCCCTATTGTGGGGAGAGGGACAACTACTGATATATATTCTGCTCTTTGCAGGTGTGTGGTTTTCAACTCGACTGGGGCTCATTCAATTGCGCCAGTTTACTCACATGTTTACGCTTCTAAAAGGCAGCTCTCAGGCAAGTGACCAAGAGGTAAGCTCTTTTCAAGCATTGTGTACCGGGTTGTCTGCTCGCGTTGGTACGGGTAATTTGGCTGGGGTGGCCGTGGCCATTTCGCTTGGTGGCAGCGGCGCTATTTTTTGGATGTGGGTGATTGCGCTTTTAGGCATGGCGACGGGCTTTGCTGAGAGCGTGCTCGGTCAGGTTTATAAGGTACGCGACAGCCAAGGGGAGTTTCGTGGTGGCCCCGCTTATTATATTCAGCTAGGACTCAACAAGCGCTGGTTGGCCGTCGTTTTCGCCATGTGTTTGTTCTTAGGCTATGGCTTTAGCTTTAGCGCCATGCAAACCAACACCATCACCGATGCCCTGTCGTTTGCTTTTGACGTACCACCGCTATACTCGGGCATTGTGATCACGGTGCTAGCAGGTTCCATCATTATGGGCGGGTTTAAGGCCATTGCCCGTTTTGCTGAGCGAGTAGTGCCTGTGATGGGAATCGTGTTTGTTTCAGCGGCGGTGCTTATTACGCTCATCAACTACGCTGAAGTACCAGCGATGATCAAAGACATTATTCTCAGTGCTTTTGGCTTGCAAGAAGCTGGCGCTGGGGCGATGGGCGCTGCGATTAAAAATGGTATTCAGCGCGGCTTATATTCCAATGAAGCTGGGGCTGGTAGTGTGCCTCATGCCTCGGGGGCGGCAAGTCCCGTACCCAACCACCCCGTAACGCAGGGGTATATTCAAATGCTCGGTGTGTTTTTTGACACTATTGTGTTGTGTAGTTGTACCGCGGTGATTATTTTGCTGGCCGATGTGGATATCAGTGGAGAAATGGAAGGGATCCGACTGACGCAAAGCGCGATGACGGCGCACTTAGCGCAAGGGGGCGTGTATTTTGTTGCCGCAGCGATCACCTTGTTTGCCTTTACCTCGGTGGTGGCCAATTTTGCTTATGCAGAAAGTAACCTACACCTATTTAAGCTCGACAATAAACTTGGACGCAGCATCTACACCGCGATGTATTTAGGCATGATGTTGTGGGGCGCAACAGCGACGCTCAAAGAGGTGTGGAGTCTTGCCGATATGGCTTTGGGCCTGATGACGCTGGTGAACATTTTTGCCATTATACAACTCACCCCAACTGTTGTGGCGCTCAGCAAAGACTATCACGACCAGCGCAAGCAAGCTAAAGAGCCCGAATTTGACCCAGCATTAGTTAAAGTACAGGGTCGATGTGAGCCGGGCGTGTGGGATAAATAACCCTTTGTTGTGCTCAAATGGAGCGAGATTATATCGTGGTTTGTAAGCATCATTGGTATAGGGCTCGCTCAAGGAATGATAAAACTCGTCGATAACAGGTGAGCACAATAACGTACAAGGAAAAGTATGAAAGTTAATAGCAATGTAATGAGCGCTGCGCGGCACGTGGCGCTTTCTAGCCAAAATAATCTCGAACTATCTTAGCATGATAAAGCCGAGAAATTGAATAACACCAAGGCTCTACCTACAGATGTTTATTATCAAGACTCGTTACAAGACCCAAAACCAACGTATGATAGGCCTGTTTCCATATCATCGAATGAAGAAGCGGTGACAAAAAGCCTTGATAAGGCGTTGGATGATATCGCCCTTGCGACCGTGCACTTATACACGCCAAGTGGTACGCTTTCTCAGTCAGTCGAAAAGATGTCAAAACAGTTCGAAGGGATCATGTCAGATTTACATAAGCAGCTTCCACAGCTAGCGAATAAGGACTGGGGCATTGCGATCACGGAATCCGGTGAATTACACGTTACTGGTTCGCTAACAGATGATGAGCGAACATTGGTTGAAAAAGCACTCAATAGTAACGATGAGTTTGTTGCCGCTGCCAATGATTTTAAGTCTAGCTATTTGAAATATATAGATATGGAAGTGCGCGGCTGGGCCAAGTATGACGTTAATGAAGACAATTTTTCACAAGTTTTTGATCTTAAAGACATACTAGACAGCTCAAAGAGCGACGAGCATTTTAAAAAAGAGTGGGGTTATGAGAGCAACTGGATGAAGTTGCACGATAACATTTCTCACCAACTAAGTAATAAAGCCAGTAAATATTGATGAGTGTGAGGGCTTCTACACGTAGAAGCCCTTAATTTATTAAGACGGATTGCTTGAGATCTTGGTCGCAGGTGTGACCAAAGGTCACGTAAGGCACGTTGTCAACACCGATACCAATAGTATCGACTCTTCCTTTTTCATCCAAACCTCTGTTAGTTGGAATGTCTATACGCCATAAACCCACCTCAACATCAGAGTGCCATTCATTTTTATAACCAAAGCTATATTCTGTGTGCTCAATACCTGTGGCATTTGGATTACAGTACAGGGTCAATGTGAGCTGGGCGTGTGGGATAAATAACCCTTTATTGCGCTCAAATGGAGCGAGGTTCTAACAAGTTAAAGTGAAGGCGATAAACATCATGAATAGACTAGGTCTGTCTGAATATCAGACTCAAGGGCGAAAATCCGAGTTTGAGGTTAATTACCTGATTTGATCAACAAGGCCGTCATCAATAGCGGAAATGGCGGCTTAAAATGGTGAGATAACCACTCTTAATCTCACCATATATTGTAAGCGACTATTGACTAAGTTTATCCCTGATAGCAGATTCGAGTTCATCAGGTTTATTAGTTCCTAATCTAATGTTTTTACCGCCTTTCAACTTAATATGAACAGCATCAAAACCTGAAACATTATAAAGCGTTCCATTACTGATTGTTCTTATACCCCAGCCTACATACCAAGGGTTTCTCACTGAATTAACCTGTTCTATTTGGTCAATTTCAATAGTGCCAGAAATTAAACCTAGCCCCATCTTCCATTTTACTTCACTATTCGAAACGCTAATGCTTAAGCTATAAAAGTTTACAGCGATCGCTATCGAAGTAGCAAATAAGAAGTATGCCGTTATACTGTTGCTTTTTATTACAAAAAGCGCAATAGACGTAATTAAAACAATGATAAATAAGAATGATAAACCATACTGAACATTATAATAGCTTTCCATATTCACTCCTGTTGTTCAAACGAGACTCCAATCCATGTTTAGCTTTATACCGGAACATTACACTAGGTAGAAATTCCGGATATCTTTGCTTTAAGTTAGCAAGTATTTTATCATCCTTGTGTAAATATACACAAGCTTGGCAGTTATGGTTGATTGTTCCTATATTTTTCTCGATATAGTCCTCTCCCATAAGTAGTTTTATGATTCTAGCGGGTCCATCAACTTTTATCCATATCTTTAAAAAGTCCTCTAATTGAGATTCATAAGCGACCTTTAAAAAGTCTTTTTCATAAATATTACCAATTTTCATTTCATTGATATGTTCGAAAGTTAAACCACAGCAGCTAGATATTCGTCCATGTGGTGTAATAACTATATTTTCGAAAACCTGCTCACACCCTGAGTCAAGGTCTTCTGGTGCTATTTGAAAACCGCGTTCGGTGTAATCTTTTTGAAATGGCATCCATGTATTACTATTAATGGTTAACTTATTATTGTTTATTAACTCCCTAATTTCATCGTTTTCTTCGAGCGAAGCTCTGCACCTTGAGTCATCAGAGTCTTTCTCGACCATAATCAGTGGTTTTATATTGAAGGTATCACAGGCTTTTACTGCATTAATTATTGTGCTTTCATCTACATATTCTTGGTGATCTAGGCCCGTACTGAAGTTAATCTCATATAGACCCGCTTCTGATAGCTTTTTAGCTACTTTCAAAGCACTTCGTTCTGTTTTTGCCCAATAACCATTAGTAACACACCTGCTTTTCAGGCCATGTGCTGATACAAGGGCGATAGCGGAAAATAGCTCTTCTTTTAGAGTAAAACACTCTCCTCCGCTAAATACTACATTCTGTAGTTTAGGAAATGTAGCCACAGCTTCATTTATACAGCTGAGTATTTCTTCTTCGCTTAGCCTTGATTTCAAATTTGGATTTGATTCAAAGCAGCATTCTTTACATGCTGCTGTGCACCGATAGGTTGGCAATATGGTTAGTGTTTTTGGCGATGTAAATTCCATGTTTTCTTACCTACTTATATTGCTTTTATAGGTGGAACGTTCGATTGAGGAGTCTATTTCAGCGATAGCACTTTCAATTATTAATGATAGAGTTTCTTCATTTTCTATTAACCCAACATTATAGGCAGCATGATAGAATGCCTTTATCTCTGTTTTTGCTAAATCTCTATATATGTAATTTTCAAAACCATTAAACCCAGCTAGATAGGCTGCACTCATTGCCGCATTTTTATTGGTTGCTATGTTTCTATCCGTTAAAGCAACGCTACCGAATTTATTATTGTCACCTATTGTTTCAGAGTGCGGTTGATATCCTCCTCCTCCTCCCCACACAGAGACTGCTGCATATACTGCTGCAACAACTGCTGCTACGACATTCGTAGCTACTGCTATATTAACTGCAACAGCTGCAAATGAGATGCATGTAACGCAAGCTTGAGGCTCTATACTGTTAGGTACTTTTGAGAAGTTTGCTAAACCATTGTTATCAAAAATCTCTTTATAACTTGATTTATTGTCATTTAAGAAGTTAGCATACTTTTTTTCTAGGGAACTGAAATCGTCTTTGCCAAGCAACCCACTGTCCATCATGATATATATTAGCTGTTCGAAGTCTTGGCGATGAGTTGCATTTCTAAATTCTGGTAGAGCGATTAGTTCTAGCACTTTAATATTTGGGTCTAACTGTATTTGTTCTTCATTTATTCCTAACTCTTTGTATATATCTGACTTGTTTGCTGAAAAGTAAGATGAGAAATCTGCATCTTCATATAAACGCTTTATCAGAGTGTTAATTTTACCTTCGGTCTCCGAGAATTGTGTATCTTTTATTTTTATTCTCAGAGTTTTGCTACTTTCATTTAACTCCACAGACCCCTTAAGGCTATCAGGCACACCATAAAGGGCATTCCCGTCATCTGAATTGAACAGGGATGATTAAAGATGCTCCAGCTAGGGCGATAGGGGTTTTTTTAACATTTTTTGACATTAGTAAAGTTCCTTTTATTACTAAATAACTTATGAATTCCATCGAGATTTTAATCATAGATCAACAGCTGCGTAAATAATATTTTGCTATTTTATTGGTTTTTATTAATTTATTTATTAATCGAGTGTTGCTGGGTTTGTTATTCTTTAATTATCCATTTTTTATGTTTAAACATTAAATTAGCGGTGTTTAAGTTGGTAGAAATGAATACTACTCGATGCACGAACTTTTTCATTTTTTAGGTACTCACTACTCTATTCATAACCAAAAAACGCCCGGAAATACTCCCGTTAGGGCTTATACTGGTGTTATTTCTTAAATCACGGAACTTCTCAGGCTTAGTGTGATCTGATCGTCAAACCCATTAGCTCAACGGTTATGATGAAAAGAAAATCAGGAAATTGGTCACAATACAATCGTTCCTTAATCCAACGCGGTAACATTAATAATGTCTGGCGAAGCGATAGCGCTATTTTCAAGTGGTAAAACACCGAAAAGACGGTGGGTGTGGTCGCTCCAATCACTATTCAGACTTGACAATTGAAACTTGGTTAACGATTAGAGCGGTCTTTAATTTACCGCTACGCGCTTTGGTGGGGTTTGTTAACTCCTTGCACATTATTATGAATACGACCTTAAAATCACTAGGCTATAGCTGTCTATGTAAGTGAAGTAATACCTTGTCAGTGCTGTCTGGACCCTCTACGAGTAAATAGTAGCGGCTTGAAAGTGTACGGTAACGGTGAATGGCACATACGAAAACACCATGCAAGTAAACGTCGACGTGGCAAAAGCTGCATTTGACAGTAGATGCAGCAAACCATGATATTGTAAGTGCTGAGCTGTCAATAGTACGAGATCGGATGGCGAAGTGCTCTGTGATTTAATGTGACCGTTACGTAGAAATATAGATAGGGTCACAAGGACTGGAGCTTATGATACTCCCAGTTGCTATAACGAAGTGGCTGCAAAGAAAGCTATTTTGCGTGTACCTCCAAATGCACAGTATTGGGGCAAAGGTCATCCGAGAGATCATGCTGTGTTTATGACGCGTCAAATAGGCTTAAAGCAATGGAAAGTTGAATCTGGCTATCATTTTCGTTCACTCGCGAGATAGCGGTGTATAGCTTTAAGCAGCTAATGGGCGACAAACTGAAGAGTCGAGGTTCTAACAATCAGCACACAGTATCCTTGGTTAAAGTGAAGGCGATAAACATCATGAATAGGCTAGGTCTGTCTGAATATCAGCCTCAAGGGCGAAAATCCGAGTTTGAGGTTAATTACCTGATTTGATCAACAAGGCCCACTTTTAAGACCTTTCCTTAGTTCTTCTTTTATATTTGCGCAAACACGCAGTTATATAAAAACCTTCATAAAATGCTCATTTCAAGCTTTGTTTGTTAACAAATAGTTGTCACATGGTTACTTAGCTGATAATTTGCGCGTATGGAATAAGGAGAGGGTACAAGTGTGTGATTAACAGGGGCAGAAAGGACAAAACAAACAATTTCAAGCTGTACGTTCAACGTTCAATAAGGCAGATGAGGCTCGAAAAAAAGTGGACACAAGAGCAGCTAGGGAAAAAGCTCGGAGTGGATCAAGCAAGTATCAGCAATTACGAGTCGGGTAAAACCGAGATGACGTGTACCCAACTTTTTGAGCTATTTTTAATTTTTGGTAAAGACTTGAGCAATGTGTTTGATTTCAAAAACTCAAATATTCAAGATGTACCTATTGAAGAACAAGAAAAGGAATAAATCACATGTATGATATTTATACGATTGTAGACCATATACACCCGTTTGTGGTGGGTCTAGGATTGCTCCTAAGCTGGAAAGTGCCTACTGCTCGTTGGTTTTTACTGTGCTACCTTTTTGTTATTTTATTCAACATCGCTGTATTTCCTACCATTATTCAGTGGAATACGCACTACTACATATGTGAGGCGCTGATTAACATTGTTTTTATATTTCCAATCCTTTATCGTAGAAACTTGGCATTGTTCCTTTATAGCAAAACAGGTATCGACTTTTATCATCAAGTATATGAAAAGCAAAAACTTTCATCACAAGAGTGTATGATCGTCGTAATGTTCATATTTGCGGTTGTTGTAAACCTAATAACTTGGTTTGAAGTGTTAGCTTACAAATACTATTGGCTAGATAATGCTTACTTTAAGCTCTATTTTAGGGACAATATTATTCTATTTATTCTGTTGGCTCTGTGTGGGTGCTTATTAACTTATGCAATAAAGGCCGAATCGAGGGAATTGAATTATGAAAACACTAAGTGAACACCTATTAAAACAAATTAAAGGGGGAACGCATTCTCGCTCTCCTGATCTCCCAGCTCGCCAACAAGCGCAGCAATTTTCTCCCCCACCGACCTACAGCGGGGGTAATTAAACCATGTGATCATCTTTTAAAAGCGCATTTTATGCGCTTTTAAATATGAATATATTTATGTTACGAATTGTGTATACCGACTGACATTATATTAATGCCCAATTTAATGTAGGTATCTATAAAACTAGAACAAAGGAATGAAATAATGAAAATACTAAGTGAACAGCTATTAAAACAAGTTCATGGGGGTGACTCTCGTTCTCCAGAACTCCCGCGCGAACAATCACAAGAGCGTTAAAAGGAACTGTTAAGAATAGCGCACTAGGTCGGCATAAGCGAAGCAATATCCGACGCTTTAACCGCATTTACGCAATCGGTGCTATGTCTTGCGTTTGATTACTTTTATTTGAACGCTCACCTGTGGCAAATGCGGTTGCTTGATGTGCGCTTACCAGTTCATCGATCCTCAGGTGAAATATGTTTTGCAGTCGCCGCAAACTCTTTTAGCTCCTCTAAAGTGTATTTTGTGTGCACTCTTTTTGTCGAGGGTGGTTGGTGATCAATACTTAATCCAGCACGCCTTGCCACTTTAGGTCTAATGGGCCTTGGTGAAAAACCGCCGCCACAATTAGGGCAGACATTTTCTAATATTTCGTCCACACACTGTTTGCAAAACGTACATTCGTAAGTACAGATCATCGCTTCAGGTGAATCTGGTGGTAAGTCTTTATCACAGCACTCGCAATTTGGTCTTATTTCTAACATGTTCTTCTAACTTCCATGGTTGTCCGTGCAGCTCAATCGCAAAAAATTCCGCAGCTTACGGGGTGAGTTTGCTTTGTTATACAGGTTACACCGTTAAAATAAAAGCGAAGGTCAATGAAGTGTCGTTACTTGTTATCCAAAGCTTAAAAGCAATATATTGCTCTGTGCAGTAGATTAACTCATAGGTGCCACCAGATAACCGTTAAAGGTGTGCGCTTGGCCCAATCCCAAGCGCTTGTTCGATATGACAACACCCATCTTGGTTAATCATCGTTATTACGCTCATGCGGTAGATCGCTAAAGTATTCTACAAACTCAACTTCAAAGCCGTCTGGGTCGATAAAATACACATTGTGGCGGTATGGGTTATCACG
>NZ_MKJU01000009.1 GCF_001854605.1 Pseudoalteromonas amylolytica
CGTCAACCGGATAGTTCTCGAAAATAAACAAACTATCAAATAGTTGCTGCTGTGTAGGCGCTAACTGCTGAATATCTGATAGGGGTAGGTAACTATAACTGTCCGCATCGACTAAATCTTTGTGTAGTTGACGCAACCACTTTTCTAGCGTTTGTGATTCATCCACCGTAACCTTCATCGGCACCGTGTTGATAAATAGCCCCACCATCTCATCAACACCTTTGAGCTGCGCCGGACGCCCCGATACTGTGACACCAAACATTACCTGTGATTCACCACTGTAACGGCTCAATAATAGGCTCCAAGCCGCTTGGACTATCACATTCACTGTTGTTTGACACGCTCGTGCAAGCTTCACCAACGCCGCTGTTTTCTCCGCCTCTAAACTAAACCGTGCCTGATGAATACCGTTTCGTGCTTCTTCGTGCTCACTGACCTCTACCCCATACCCTACAAATGGTAAGGGAGTGACCCCTTCTACGTCCCTAAGGTGGTGATGCCAATATTCCCTTGCCGCTGTCGCTGGCTGCTCCGCTAACCATTGGACATACCCTTTGTAAGGCTCCACCGCACCAAGCTGTGCTTCACTGCCTGTTTGAAGTGCTCGGTAATACTCTGTCACCTCTCCAAACACCAGCGACGTACACCAACCGTCTAATAGGGCGTGATGGTGTGTCCAAAGTAGTACTTGTTTTGTACCCTCTGCTGCCTCTGACAAGTTGAACACCGTCAATCGCATCAATGGGGCATGAGCCGCTATAAACCCTTTCGCTTTGTCTTCTGTACGATACTGCTCTATCGCTGCTTGCTGTGCTACCGGCGTCAGCTCTAATAATGAGATCTCCTGCCAATCCAGCATCACATCCGATTGTACTAATTGGTGTGCATTACCGTCTTCTACACCCACAAAGCTGGTTCTGAAAATATCATGTCTCGCGATTACCTTTTCCCATGCTTGTCTAAAGTGCTCAACATGTAAATCCGTAAACTCTACTTTCACTTGGGTCGCGTAACTGTCTGACGACAACAAGCTATGAAATAGCATACCTTGTTGCATACCCGTCGCCGGATATAAGTCTAATAGCCGCCCCTTCGTTAAGCTTGACCAGTCTATTAATGCCTGCTCTGTAACCGTGGCCAGCGGAAAATCACTGACAGTAAACCGCCCCGCTAACTCGCCTCGGTTAACTTGCTGACAATGCGCTATTACCGCTGCCAGACCAGCTTCATAGGCCGCCATCCACTGTGCGATAAACGTTTGCGAATAAGCCGCTTTGTCATACCCTAAGCTGATATGAAGCTGTCCCTTTTCTACAAATCCATTCAATGACAAACCATACGCCTGCGCACGACGAACACTCACGCCTTGTCCTGTTGATATATCTGCTCGGCTGAATTTTTGCCGCTCCCCTGTGGACGCATCGAATTGGCCTAAGTAATTAAACAACAGTTCGCTGCCTGCATCACCTTCTGATAGCACCGCATGTCCTTCTACTGAGCCAACCCCATGGCGTAATAAACCGTACCCTATGCCACCATTTGGGATCCCTCTATACTGCTCTTTTACTGCACAAATGAGCGCTGCAACATCATCACTGTCATGGCTTAACAAGCATGGATAAATACTCGTAAACCACCCTAAGGTTTCACTTAAGTCAATTTCATCGCTCAGGGCTTCTCGACCATGGCTTTCTAAATCCAATCGGATACCCGATACACCTTGCCACTGCTTCATACCCACAAACAAACCCGCCAACAACAACTCGTTGATACGCGTTCTATATGCCTGATTACTCTCGTTAATTAACTGAGATGTCAAAGCCGTAGATAAACTAAAGTTGGCTTCTTCATAGGTGGTCGCCAATCCATGTTCAGGAGCCGATGCGCTCCAACGAGCAACCGGACTAGACACCACCGCTTGCCAATAACCCAACTCATCAACCACACTTGAGCGTTGGGCGTAGTCTTCCAAAAACTCTCCCCACTGTTGGTAAGATGAGCTTTTCGCACCCAGTTTCAAGGCGTTACCCGCTTGGTGTTGCTCAAATAACGTGGTTAAGTCATCCAGCAGCACCCGCCACGATACACCGTCTATCACTAAGTGGTGAACGCAAATAAACACATGCTGATCTTGCTTGGTCGGCTCTAGATTCTTAACTAGCACCGCTTTCATCAAACGACCCGCTGTGATATCTAAACTCTTATGCACTTGCGTTGCGTAATCAGCAAATTCGCTGATCTGCGCTTGAGCACTCGTAAGTGGCCATGTGATCTGTGATACCAGCGATGAGATTGATTGTGCACTGTGTGCTACATACTGTCCCTGCCACTGCTCATCACGCGATTTTGTAAACACTAAGCGTAATGCATCGTGACGCTGATAAAGCTCAGTGAACATAGCCTGTAGTAACTCCAACGTCAGCGTGTCTGGTACTTGTAATAACAAGCTTTGGTTGAAGTGATTAATATCCGTTTCATCCGTGAAGAACTCACGATGAATGGGTAACAAAGGTTGTGCTCCGCTCGTGGCTTCTTGTGGTGCAAGTACCTTTGGTCCCGTGTTCACACTGGTGGCTAAACGACGGATAGTCGGCATATCAAATAGGGCTTTAACACTAAAGAACAGCCCTGCCTTTGCCGCTTTTGAAACTACCTGAATCGATAAGATAGAGTCACCACCAAGCTCAAAGAAGTTAGCATCAATGCTAAGCTGCTCCGCTGCCAAACCTAATAGCTCAGCCCAAATCACCACCAATTGCTGTTCAATATCATTCATTGGAGCAACATAGTTACTGACTGCGATACTCGCCCAATCAGGCATAGGTAATTGCTTTTTATTCACCTTACCATTGGCTGTCAGTGGCATTTCATCCAATACCAAAATCGCACTTGGCACCATGTAATCGGGTAGCTGCTCGGTAAGTCGTAACTTCAAAGACGACACCACCTCCGCGCTAATTGCTTCCTTGTTACTCAATACCACATAGGCAACCAACTGCTTTTTATTCGGCTCATCTTCACGTGCGACCACCACACAAGACTGCACATCACTTGACTGAGAAAGCTGGTACTCAATCTCTCCAAGTTCAATACGGAACCCTCGGATCTTGACCTGATCATCTTTACGCCCAATGAACTCAATATTGTTATCCGGTAGTTGACGAACCAAATCGCCAGTACGGTATACTCTTTCTTCATGACCTTCGTACAAACTAACCGTGATAAAACGCTCTGCGGTTAATTGCGGATTATTGATATAGCCTGAAGCGACGGTCACTCCGCCAATACACAATTCGCCTACGCAGCCAGGCGCAATAACGTGCAATGAGTCATCAAGAATATATAAGTTCACGTTTGCAAACGGTTTACCGATACAAGCAACTGTACTGTCTAACTCGGAGCCTCGTTCACGTATAAAATAGGTACTATCGATCGTACATTCCGATAGACCATACGAATTGACTAAAGTGGCTCCGTCGAGAAGTATGCTTTCAGCTTTTAAATGATCATTAAGATTCCATGCATCAGAACCAACTAGCAAGAACTTGAAAGTAGATAAATGTTTATTTTCGCTAATAACATAATCGACCAAGTTCCGAAGTACCGCTGGTACAAACTCACCAATTTGAACCTGATACTTTTCAATTATGCGCAACAAGTTATTTGGGTTAAGTAGGTCGTTGTGTTGGCAAAGCACTAGTTGCCCACCGGATCCGAGTCCGCGAATTAAATCGCCAATAGAAACATCAAAGCTCATTTCCGCCATTTGCAAATGAACTTTCACGTTGTGTTCTAGTTCATATACCTCTCGCCATGCCAAGTACATTGAAGACATCGCAGCATGGCTAATTTTGACGCCTTTAGGCTTACCAGTCGTACCAGAGGTAAAAATACAGTATGCAATATCATGATGAATAAGGTTTGGTACTGATGGACACTCACCTTTATTCATTTCAATGCTACTAACAAATATTGATTGAACATTGAGCGCGTCAGCTAAATCACTGTATTGTTCCTGTGTAATGACCTTGCTAAGCCCTGACTCTTCAACGATTGATTTCAATCTATCGGCAGGCAACTTCGGGTTTAGAGGCACATAAACTTTGCCCGATGCCGTAACAGCAATAAAGCTGGCGACCCACTCAACTGATCGTTCAAGAAGTACACCTATGCATTCACCGATGCCCTCATCTAGAGCGCGTTGAATATGGCTACTTAAAGACATTAACTCTGCGTAGCTAATTTCTCTCGCACCGTCAACTAACGCAAGTTGATCTGGCTGACTGTTCGCGAAACAGATCACGCTTTCTAAAAAGCTGTGCTGCCCGTCTAAAGAACATACTTTCCCTTGTGTACTGGCAACAATTTGCTGCTCTTCAGCGGCACTGAGTATCCTAATATCAGCCACAGTAGATTGAACCAACATATGCTCTAAGACCATAGCGAGTTGCCCTACTAGGCTATTAATTTGGGCCTGTTCAAACAAACTTACCTTACCATCTAATATCAAGTGAAGACGATTCGTTAGGTTGGCCGTTATACACAAATTGTAGTTGGTCTGTTCATCACTAAATATGCTATCGACTTGTAAAGATGCAGCATTTGCTTTGTCACTGATTGCAGCGTCAACCGGATAGTTCTCGAAAATAAACAAACTATCAAATAGTTGCTGCTGTGTAGGCGCTAACTGCTGAATATCTGATAGGGGTAGGTAACTATAACTGTCCGCATCGACTAAATCTTTGTGTAGTTGACGCAACCACTTTTCTAGCGTTTGTGATTCATCCACCGTAACCTTCATCGGCACCGTGTTGATAAATAGCCCCACCATCTCATCAACACCTTTGAGCTGCGCCGGACGCCCCGATACTGTGACACCAAACATTACCTGTGATTCACCACTGTAACGGCTCAATAATAGGCTCCAAGCCGCTTGGACTATCACATTCACTGTTGTTTGACACGCTCGTGCAAGCTTCACCAACGCCGCTGTTTTCTCCGCCTCTAAACTAAACCGTGCCTGATGAATACCGTTTCGTGCTTCTTCGTGCTCACTGACCTCTACCCCATACCCTACAAATGGTAAGGGAGTGACCCCTTCTACGTCCCTAAGGTGGTGATGCCAATATTCCCTTGCCGCTGTCGCTGGCTGCTCCGCTAACCATTGGACATACCCTTTGTAAGGCTCCACCGCACCAAGCTGTGCTTCACTGCCTGTTTGAAGTGCTCGGTAATACTCTGTCACCTCTCCAAACACCAGCGACGTACACCAACCGTCTAATAGGGCGTGATGGTGTGTCCAAAGTAGTACTTGTTTTGTACCCTCTGCTGCCTCTGACAAGTTGAACACCGTCAATCGCATCAATGGGGCATGAGCCGCTATAAACCCTTTCGCTTTGTCTTCTGTACGATACTGCTCTATCGCTGCTTGCTGTGCTACCGGCGTCAGCTCTAATAATGAGATCTCCTGCCAATCCAGCATCACATCCGATTGTACTAATTGGTGTGCATTACCGTCTTCTACACCCACAAAGCTGGTTCTGAAAATATCATGTCTCGCGATTACCTTTTCCCATGCTTGTCTAAAGTGCTCAACATGTAAATCCGTAAACTCTACTTTCACTTGGGTCGCGTAACTGTCTGACGACAACAAGCTATGAAATAGCATACCTTGTTGCATACCCGTCGCCGGATATAAGTCTAATAGCCGCCCCTTCGTTAAGCTTGACCAGTCTATTAATGCCTGCTCTGTAACCGTGGCCAGCGGAAAATCACTGACAGTAAACCGCCCCGCTAACTCGCCTCGGTTAACTTGCTGACAATGCGCTATTACCGCTGCCAGACCAGCTTCATAGGCCGCCATCCACTGTGCGATAAACGTTTGCGAATAAGCCGCTTTGTCATACCCTAAGCTGATATGAAGCTGTCCCTTTTCTACAAATCCATTCAATGACAAACCATACGCCTGCGCACGACGAACACTCACGCCTTGTCCTGTTGATATATCTGCTCGGCTGAATTTTTGCCGCTCCCCTGTGGACGCATCGAATTGGCCTAAGTAATTAAACAACAGTTCGCTGCCTGCATCACCTTCTGATAGCACCGCATGTCCTTCTACTGAGCCAACCCCATGGCGTAATAAACCGTACCCTATGCCACCATTTGGGATCCCTCTATACTGCTCTTTTACTGCACAAATGAGCGCTGCAACATCATCACTGTCATGGCTTAACAAGCATGGATAAATACTCGTAAACCACCCTAAGGTTTCACTTAAGTCAATTTCATCGCTCAGGGCTTCTCGACCATGGCTTTCTAAATCCAATCGGATACCCGATACACCTTGCCACTGCTTCATACCCACAAACAAACCCGCCAACAACAACTCGTTGATACGCGTTCTATATGCCTGATTACTCTCGTTAATTAACTGAGATGTCAAAGCCGTAGATAAACTAAAGTTGGCTTCTTCATAGGTGGTCGCCAATCCATGTTCAGGAGCCGATGCGCTCCAACGAGCAACCGGACTAGACACCACCGCTTGCCAATAACCCAACTCATCAACCACACTTGAGCGTTGGGCGTAGTCTTCCAAAAACTCTCCCCACTGTTGGTAAGATGAGCTTTTCGCACCCAGTTTCAAGGCGTTACCCGCTTGGTGTTGCTCAAATAACGTGGTTAAGTCATCCAGCAGCACCCGCCACGATACACCGTCTATCACTAAGTGGTGAACGCAAATAAACACATGCTGATCTTGCTTGGTCGGCTCTAGATTCTTAACTAGCACCGCTTTCATCAAACGACCCGCTGTGATATCTAAACTCTTATGCACTTGCGTTGCGTAATCAGCAAATTCGCTGATCTGCGCTTGAGCACTCGTAAGTGGCCATGTGATCTGTGATACCAGCGATGAGATTGATTGTGCACTGTGTGCTACATACTGTCCCTGCCACTGCTCATCACGCGATTTTGTAAACACTAAGCGTAATGCATCGTGACGCTGATAAAGCTCAGTGAACATAGCCTGTAGTAACTCCAACGTCAGCGTGTCTGGTACTTGTAATAACAAGCTTTGGTTGAAGTGATTAATATCCGTTTCATCCGTGAAGAACTCACGATGAATGGGTAACAAAGGTTGTGCTCCGCTCGTGGCTTCTTGTGGTGCAAGTACCTTTGGTCCCGTGTTCACACTGGTGGCTAAACGACGGATAGTCGGCATATCAAATAGGGCTTTAACACTAAAGAACAGCCCTGCCTTTGCCGCTTTTGAAACTACCTGAATCGATAAGATAGAGTCACCACCAAGCTCAAAGAAGTTAGCATCAATGCTAAGCTGCTCCGCTGCCAAACCTAATAGCTCAGCCCAAATCACCACCAATTGCTGTTCAATATCATTCATTGGAGCAACATAGTTACTGACTGCGATACTCGCCCAATCAGGCATAGGTAATTGCTTTTTATTCACCTTACCATTGGCTGTCAGTGGCATTTCATCCAATACCAAAATCGCACTTGGCACCATGTAATCGGGTAGCTGCTCGGTAAGTCGTAACTTCAAAGACGACACCACCTCCGCGCTAATTGCTTCCTTGTTACTCAATACCACATAGGCAACCAACTGCTTTTTATTCGGCTCATCTTCACGTGCGACCACCACACAAGACTGCACATCACTTGACTGAGAAAGCTGGTACTCAATCTCTCCAAGTTCAATACGGAACCCTCGGATCTTGACCTGATCATCTTTACGCCCAATGAACTCAATATTGTTATCCGGTAGTTGACGAACCAAATCGCCAGTACGGTATACTCTTTCTTCATGACCTTCGTACAAACTAACCGTGATAAAACGCTCTGCGGTTAATT
>NZ_MKJU01000010.1 GCF_001854605.1 Pseudoalteromonas amylolytica
TATTAATGAGTGTAAAACATAAAGGATCATGCCTTTGCGGTGAAGTAAGTTTTGAAGTAGAAGGTGAATTTGATAGTTTTTTCATGTGCCATTGTCAATACTGTCGCAAAGACACTGGTTCGGCTCATGCATCTAACTTATTTTCGACTACAGCTGTACTAACGTGGCTATCAGGGGAAAATAACGTAAAGACTTATAGTTTGCCATCTACAAGGCACGTTAAGTGTTTCTGTACGAACTGTGGTTCTGCTCTGCCAAATGTTCAAATGGGAGGGGCATTTTTAGCTGTACCAGCGGGAAGTATTGACACAAAAATTGCAAATAAACCAAATGCTCATATTTTTGTTGCAAGCAAGGCAGACTGGGATCAAGACTTAGAGCAAATTCCTATGTTCGAAGGGCTACCATGTTAAATTCAGGAAACACATAACAAGGCCATGAAGAGCGGAACCGTAATAGTTGGCTCGGTTTCGCTTCGCTTCACATTGTAGCCAACTATTACTTGTCCGCTTATGGCGGCGTTAGTTTGTATAAGGCAATGTGAATTAATTTAAGCTGAAAAAGTATATAAGGTTTTTTCTATTAACGCTTAGAAAGGAATTTTATGAGTATTGAATTTCAAAATGTTTTAGAAAATCCATGGGTAGTCGGGATAACTTGTACTCTCATTGGCTTCATGTTTAGAAAAATTACTGATTATATTTCTGGCTTAAGAGGGTATTTATCTGGTCGTTGGTATGGAGTAGCCTTAGATAATGAAGGAAATATACTAAAGTACGATGTGTATTACGTCAGACACTCGAAAGATGCTCTATTCGTTACAGGAAAAAGACTCTATCCAAAGGATCAAACTAATAGAACATGGGATTTTTATGGGGCGTATAGGGATAGAACTGTTTGCGGTTTTTTTAGATCCCTAGATCCTCAGATCAACAGTTTAGGCTGCGTATTATTGAAAAATGACAATAATACCAAAGTGTTAACTGGCTACTATATGACTCACTATGAAAAAACCGTTTCAGGTGGAGATTACTCAGAAGTTGTAGGCACAGTTAATTATAAATGGTGTAAAGAATTCGATGATAGTTTCTCACGCTTAAATAATTTTAAGGAACCACGAATATGGCAGAATTTAAAACTTTCTTTCTTTCAGCAAAGAAGAATGTAGAAGAACAATTGAGAGCAATATCCTGGAAAAATGACTGTGACTTATCGATTGAACATACAAGAGATGCAATGGAGTATATGGTATTTCTTGGTGATGGTGGAAAAAGAATAAGACCTGCTTTAACGTATGCTGCAGCAGAAATATTTGAACAGGATATAAACCAAGTACATAAATATTCTGTGGGCATAGAGCTTATACACACTTACACTTTGATATTAGATGATATTCAGGATAAAAGCGCTTTTCGCCGAGGTGAAGAAAGTTGTCACTCAAAATATGGTTTTGATACTGCAATATTAGCTGCAAACCAATTATTTGAATTGGGACTATTACCATTTCATCGTCTACCTGAAAGGGACTTATCTCTATTTTGTCCACTAATGCAAACCTTACATCGAGGGCAAGCAGCTGATCTAAATTCAGAGAAATGGGATGATTCATTCAATACGATTGAAAATTTACAGTACATTCATTCAGGAAAAACTAGTGCGCTGTTTCAGGTAGCATTGCTAGGTGGTGGAAGTGGAGAACATATCAGTTCAAAAGATAAACAAGCCTTAATAGATTATGGTTATTTTTTAGGTTTAGCTTTTCAAGCTAGAGATGATATTTTGGATTGTGTGGCAGAGTCAGAAGATTTAGGTAAACCAACCAATGCAGATGAAAATAAATTAACTTACCCCAAACTCTTTGGTGACGAAAAAAATGCTCAAGTTGAAGCTGACAGATTGGCAATGAAAGCTATTGAAAGTATTAAAAGGTTTGGTTCCTCTGCATCTTTATTAACAGAACTTGCAGAGTTTTCCGTCACTCGCAATAAGTAATTGTGAAATTACAAACTAACAAGCAACTAAACACGGATTCGGTTTACGGTCACGAGTTTTGCAAAAATACGCAAAACAACATGCCAGTATACCTCACAGGTTAGTTGGTCGTTAAGTTACACAAGATGGAGTGTGCATGGATTCAGAAATAATAACCTTAGTTGCAGCGGTCATTGGAATCTTTGGGGATTTGATCGCCATTACAGGCTATCTGTCAAAAAAGAACGAAGGGCATTCAGGCTTTAGTGTTTCTTTTTTGAATTCAGTTAGTCAAAAGGTGTACGCATACTTATTTGCATCGGCCACTTGGATTCTGTTGGTGCTAGTTTGGTTTCTTGGTTTCGAGCCATACGGGCCTTTTATCCTTGACCGTGAGGCCAATCAACTGGTGGCAATTATGATGTCATTCCCAGTGACCATCGCATTTCTGTTCTCGGCTAAGCATTTATTTAGCGGTGGCAGTAATGCAACTTAACAAGGCGTTGAAAAAGGTCGGACACATAGAAGCTTGCTGTGCTCTTTCGTCGCCAATTTTAGCAAGCTTTTATTTAGCCGCTTAACGCGGCGTTAGGTTTTCAATGATCGATAATCCTGTACCTCAAAATTGGAAAGAGCTGCAAAATGGGGTTTGCAGATTGTTCAACGATATTGGGTTGGTAGCAGAAACCGAGAAACTCTTACAAACACCCAGAGGTACAGTTGAGGTTGATGTATTCGCAGTTGATGAGAATAGCGTTGACCAAATCAAGTATCTTGTGGAGTGTAAAAATTGGTCTAATTCTATACCTCAGTCAGTGGTGCACTCGTTTACAACGGTTATGCATGAAACCGGAGCGAACATCGGCTTTATAGTTTCAAAAAAGGGTCTTCAGAAAGGTGCTGTAGAATATACTGAAAGCACGAATATCACGGGCATAACATATCTTGAATTGCAGAAACGTTATTTCAATGTTTGGTGGCAAAAATACTTCTGCCCTACGGTTGCGGATGCAGCCGATTACGTTAATCAGTACGTTGAGCCAATTAACAGCAGGCGTAGTAGATACTTAGAGAATCTCTCAAACGATAAACTTGGGGAATTCTACGAATTACAAAAACGCTATGCGGCTTTTGGAATGTTGATGTGGTTAATGGACATGGGGAGAATCGCTCCACAATACGCAGTTGATGGGCCGGTTTGCATTGATGACTATAAAAGAAAGTACGTAGAAACAATGGGAGACGAGTTTACGTTCAAGTCCAACACATATAGAGGACTGTTGGAAGAGTTTTGCTTGATGCTGAGTTCAATCGAGAACCAATTCAATGATATATTCGGCGAAAATATATTTAAACAAACCTAACAATGCCATAAACACGGAGGTCAAAAAGCTGCGCCGCTCGTTCCTCGCTCTACAGCTTTTTGCCTCCGGTTGTGGCTGGCGTTATATACCTCGAAGAGTAAACTTCTTCGCAAATCTAATAAAAACATAAATAGGGAAATTAAATGAAAGTCATTCAATATATATACTTAGCCTGCATACTAATATTTTCCTTTGATAGCTTGGCGATAGTCGTTCGCCATGATGTTCAAGCCAGCAACTATGAATTAGAAAAAACACCATCGTTTTTCGTCGATATGCCAGATGGCGGGCATGGTGCTTTGATAGCTCCTAATTGGGTCGTGACGGTAGCACACCTTGTAGTGGTCAATACTTTTTGGCCACCTCGTTATAAGTTTCCCAGTATTGCTTTTCTTTCATAATCGGTGAGCAACCATTATTGTGTTTGTGAGGTCGATACCGATTGTAATAACCCACTATATATTGCGAAATTGCTCCCGATGCCTCAGCCATACTTCGATATCCCACTCTAGGCATCCATTCTGTTTTAAAACTTCTAAAAAAGCGCTCCATTGGCGCATTATCCCAACAGTTTCCTCTGCGTGAAAGACTTTGCTTCATGCCATAACGCCAGAGTAACTGACGAAAGCTCTTGCTCGTATAATGACAGCCCTGATCACTATGGAATAGCACTCGCTTTGGGTTACCTCGGCTTTCATAAGCCATTCTTAAAGCTTTTTTCGTTAGGTCACTGTCCGGTCGAGCTGATGTTGCCCAACCTACAACTTTGCGAGCGTAAAGGTCAATTACAACAGCCAGGTATAGCCAACGAGAACCGCACCAGACATAGGTAACATCACCACACCAAACTTGATCTGGTGCTTGTGTGCTAAATGCTCTTTTCAATAAATTAGGTATGCTTAAGTGCTCTTTTTCTGCCTTGGAATACTTATGCGTTGGCATTTGACGACTAACCAATCCCTCTTGTTTCATCAGCTTACTCACCAACCAGCGGCTCGCTTTGAAGCCTGACTTTGCGAGCAGTTGAACCAAGGTTCGTTGGCCTGCGGAGCCATGACTTAGCCCAAACCAACGTTTCATTTCGGCAATTAAACGTAGCCGCTCGGGCGCTATAGTATGTGGTGTTTCGCGCCAATATCGGTAACTACTGCGCTGTACTTTAAATACAGCACACAAACGCTTCACAGGCCAGCTCTCTTGAAGGGAGCGGATCAGCGCAAACCTTTGATGGAGTCCTGCATCAAGAGAGCTGAAGCCTTTTTTAGGATCTCATTGTCCTCTTCTAGGCGTTTGAGTTTACGCTCAAGTTCGCGGATTTTAAGTTGGTCAGGGGTCAGGGGAGTCGCACTAGTGAGGTTACCGTTACGCTCTTCTTTTAGCTGGCGTGCCCACTTATCGACAGTGGATTTACCTAATCCCATCGCCTCGGCAACGTCTCTAACAGAGCGTTGTTCATCGACGACTTGTTGAGCGACTTCGAGTCTAAATTCAGGAGAATAAGTTGGACGAGTTCTTTTTGTCATATTTGCACCTAATCAGTTATGGTGATTCTATCACCTCTAATCAGGTGGCCAAATTTATTGTGCCACTACA
>NZ_MKJU01000011.1 GCF_001854605.1 Pseudoalteromonas amylolytica
TATTCGCGGGGTAGGGGAGCGTTCTGTAAGCGGTTGAAGGTGTACCGGGAGGTATGCTGGACGTATCAGAAGTGCGAATGCTGACATGAGTAACGATAAGAGGAGTGAAAAACTCCTCCGCCGGAAGACCAAGGGTTCCTATCCCATGTTAATCAGGGTAGGGTAAGTCGACCCCTAAGGCGAGGCTGAAGAGCGTAGTCGATGGGAAACGGGTTAATATTCCCGTACTTGGAATAATTGCGATGGGGGGACGGAGCAGGCTAAGTAAGCATGGCGTTGGTTGTCCATGTGAAAGTGTGTAGGCTGAGAACTTAGGAAAATCCGGGTTCTTAAGGCTGAGACACGAGACGAGCATCTACGGATGTGAAGTTACTGATGCCCTACTTCCAGGAAAAGCCTCTAAGCTTCAGATTATTTCGAATCGTACCCCAAACCGACACAGGTGGTCAGGTAGAGAATACTAAGGCGCTTGAGAGAACTCGGGTGAAGGAACTAGGCAAAATTGTACCGTAACTTCGGGAGAAGGTACGCTGACATTAGGTGAAGAGCTTCGCGCTTGGAGCTGAAGTCAGCCGCAGTGACCAGGTGGCTGGGACTGTTTATTAAAAACACAGCACTGTGCAAAATCGTAAGATGACGTATACGGTGTGACACCTGCCCGGTGCCGGAAGGTTAATTGATGGGGTTAGACTTAGGTCGAAGCTCTTGATCGAAGCCCCGGTAAACGGCGGCCGTAACTATAACGGTCCTAAGGTAGCGAAATTCCTTGTCGGGTAAGTTCCGACCTGCACGAATGGTGTAACCATGGCCACGCTGTCTCCACCCGAGACTCAGTGAAATTGAAATCGCAGTGAAGATGCTGTGTACCCGCGGCTAGACGGAAAGACCCCGTGAACCTTTACTACAGCTTGGCACTGAACATTGACCCTACATGTGTAGGATAGGTGGGAGGCTTTGAAGCGCAGACGCTAGTTTGTGTGGAGCCGTCCTTGAAATACCACCCTTGTAGTGTTGATGTTCTAACTTAGGCCCCTAATCGGGGTTGAGGACAGTGCCTGGTGGGTAGTTTGACTGGGGCGGTCTCCTCCCAAAGAGTAACGGAGGAGCACGAAGGTTGGCTAAGTACGGTCGGACATCGTACGGTTAGTGTAATGGTAGAAGCCAGCTTAACTGCGAGACAGACACGTCGAGCAGGTACGAAAGTAGGTCATAGTGATCCGGTGGTTCTGAATGGAAGGGCCATCGCTCAACGGATAAAAGGTACTCCGGGGATAACAGGCTGATACCGCCCAAGAGTTCATATCGACGGCGGTGTTTGGCACCTCGATGTCGGCTCATCACATCCTGGGGCTGAAGTCGGTCCCAAGGGTATGGCTGTTCGCCATTTAAAGTGGTACGCGAGCTGGGTTTAGAACGTCGTGAGACAGTTCGGTCCCTATCTGCCGTGGGCGTTTGAGAATTGAGAGGGGCTGCTCCTAGTACGAGAGGACCGGAGTGGACGAACCGCTGGTGTTCGGGTTGTGATGCCAATTGCATTGCCCGGTAGCTACGTTCGGAATCGATAACCGCTGAAAGCATCTAAGCGGGAAGCGAGCCTCGAGATGAGTTCTCACTTTAACTTTAAGTTAACTGAAGGGCCGTTGAAGACTACAACGTTGATAGGCTGGGTGTGGAAGTGTAGTGATACATTAAGCTAACCAGTACTAATTACCCGTGAGGCTTAACCATACAACGCCAAAGTGGTTTTACGAGCTAGAAGTTAGTGTTACTAAAGTAGCGTTTTACGAATTATCAGAATTTTTCCAGATTTAGTAAATTGGTTAGAACAACCGATTTACGCTCCAGTTTTCCTGGTGACTATAGCGTTTTGGAACCACCTGACCCCATGCCGAACTCAGAAGTGAAACGAAACAGCGTCGATGATAGTGTGGCAGCTGCCATGTGAAAGTAGAACATCGCCAGGTCCTAATTTTATAAGTAATAATAAAAACTAAAGCAAAGAATTTGCTTGATAATAATAGCGTTTTGGACCCACCTGACCCCATGCCGAACTCAGAAGTGAAACGAAACAGCGTCGATGATAGTGTGGCAGTTGCCATGTGAAAGTAGAACATTGTCAGGCACCTAATTATAGAAAGCCCGATTCGAAAGAGTCGGGCTTTTTTGCGTGCAGAATCTTTGTGACCACGAAGTGGCGACAGAGAGTTCTGTGAAAGGTGAAGTAAGCAACCCTCACAAGTGCTAGCCTAAAAGTCCCTTTGTAATTACTAAACTAAGTCCCTCGGCGTTCTATAAACTGGATCATTTAACCTTGCGCAAAAGGAAATTAAGTACTGCGAGCTTGGTCATTAAACTTTTGCACAGTTGTTGGAAGGCGCTTCGCTTTTCCAACCTACGGCTTGTCGTTAACCTGGCGGTTGTTAAAGTGTTATAAAAGTTGAAATTTTAAGAGGTTTAGCTTAATAAATATCCGAACGGTCTGTTTTTATCACTTTTCTTCAATAATTCTGTAAAAACCGCTTGCGCTTTTTGTTCGCCGCCCTATAATGCGAGCCCACTGACACGGAGCGCTACGCTGAATAAGCAAAGCAACAACGGGTCAGCGTCGAGTAAAACTTAACTTTGCTTTTTCTTACCAAGAAAAACTTGAAATTAAGTGTTGACAAAAAATAGGGAATGCTTAGAATGCACACCCCTAGCGAGATGAAGCCAAGCGCTGAATCATCGCAACGTTCTTTAAAAATATGAAGCAATCATCTGTGTGGGCACTCGTACAGATTGAGTTCTAACAAAACATTTAGAGTCTCAATTGAACTGAGTGACCAACGGAATAAACATAGTTTATTCAGCACAGTCAATTCGTTCTTGGTAACAAGAACAAAATCAGAATTCAATGAGCG
>NZ_MKJU01000013.1 GCF_001854605.1 Pseudoalteromonas amylolytica
GACCTATGATGTGAGCTTGTTTAGTGCACAAGCCATAGAGCGTTTGAATGACCACTTGTGTCGTTTATTAACCGCGCTCAGTGCAGTGAATGAGCAAGAGGTGGCGCTACATACACTGCCTATCTTGTCAGAGGCAGAGCAACACCACTTGGTACATGGGCTCAACAACACAAAGATGGACTATCCAAAAGACAGCTGTATTCATGAGTTGTTTGAGCAACAGGCGCAAGCGACACCAGATAAAGTCGCGGTGGAGTTTGGGTCACAGCAGCTGACTTATGGCGCATTGAATCGCAAGGCGAACCAACTGGCGCATTACTTAGTGAATACACAGGGTGTTACCCCAGATACCTTGGTGGGATTATGTGTAGAGCGTTCATTAGAGATGATAGTGGGGATGTTAGGTATTTTGAAGGCGGGTGGGGCGTATGTACCACTTGACCCGAACTACCCACAGGCGCGTTTAGCGCATATTATCTCAGACTCACGGGTTCAAGTGGTATTGACACAATCACATCTAAAAGCTGTTGTGACACAAGTCAGCACCGTGATGCTAGATGATTTAGAACATGCGCAGAGCACACATATTTTTTCAGGCTATAGCACAGAAGACCTCCAGCATTGTGCAGATACATTGAATGGTAACAATTTAGCCTATGTGATTTATACCTCAGGCTCAACAGGTCAACCTAAAGGTGTGATGTTAACGCATCAAAATGTGGTGAATTATCTTACTCAGGTGCAGCGTTACCCTCACGATGATGTTGAGTGTACGGTGATGAGTACGTCATTGAGTTTTGATGCGACAGTCACACCTATTTTTGGTGCCTGGGTCAGAGGGATTAGCTTGAAAGTACTGCCAGAGAACAACAATATTCTGACAGCGCTGAGTGAGAGCATAGTCACGGAAAAAAGTGCGATGTTCAAGCTTACACCAGCCCACCTACAAGGGTTGGAGTTATCGCAACAGGCACAAGGTAAGCACGTTGTGATAGTCGGGGGAGAAGCGTTCTCTTATGAATTAGCGCGTAAAGCAATAAACATGATGCCAAACAGTTTATTCATCAATGAATATGGACCCACAGAGGCAACAGTAGGGTGTAGTGCTGAAATCTTCGGGCAACAAGCATTGAAGGATATGGAAGGCGCGGTAGACATTAATATTGGCCGGGCCATTGTTAATACACAATTGCTGGTATTGGATGATAAACAAAACTTGTTACCTATGGGGGCAACAGGAGAGTTGTACATAGGGGGAGAAGGATTAGCGCGAGGGTATTTGCATCAACCGGCGCTAACGGCCGAACGCTTTATTTACAATCCATTTTATGATGCGACTCAGGCCAATAGCTCAGAACATTTATATAGAACAGGAGACTTAGTACGTTACCTAGATGATGGCAAGCTGGAGTTTGTAGGGCGAACAGACGAGCAAGTTAAGCTAAGAGGATATCGTATTGAATTGGCGGAGATAGAGCACCATCTGAGTATGTTGGCAGAGGTAGACTCGGCTTGTGTGTTGGTGACAGATGTTGCGGGCATGCCGCAATTGGTAGCTTATATCAAAGGTCTAAACAACCAAGCGCTATCAACAGCACAGCTACAAGAGGCGTTGAGAAGCAACTTACCAGATTACATGGTGCCAGAGATCTATGTCCCGCTAGAGCAGTGGCCATTGACGCCAAATGGTAAGATAGACAAGCGAGCGCTGATAGAGCTTGGGAAGACACAAAGCAAAACAGTACGCAGATTAGCACAAACCCCAAGCGAGCAGAAATTAGCAGCGATTTGGGCGGAGTTGCTGGATTTGTCACAAGAGGAAGTTTGCACGCAAACCAGCTTCTTTGAACTAGGAGGAAACTCCTTATTGACCATGCGTATGATGGCGCGCATCAAAGGTGCATTCAATCAGATGATGAATGTTGAGCAATTGTTTGAAGAACCAACGATACAAAGTATTGCTAATAAATTGGATTGTTTAGCGATTTTGCAAACAACCGCAGAAGATCACAATGATGAAGATGTCATTGCAGAAGGAACGTTATAAGCGGCTGATTCTCAGCCGATGGAGATGCTATGAATAATAATAATAATATCAAACCAGAATATAAAAAAATGAGTGATAGTCCTTATAGCCCATGTTTAATAGAGTTTGATAGTGATAGCGAAAGTGCATTGGATTACTTATATCAGCACACGCGAGAGATTGAGAATATATTGAGTTCGGCTGGTGCTGTGCTCGTTCGTGGTGGGGGTTTTAATAACTACCAAGCGGTTGAGAAAGTCTCTGACTTGTTCTTTTTGGAAGCATTGAAATATAACGGTGAGCATTACCCTGTCGCCGAAAATACGTCGGTACAAAGGCCTGTTAATTATGCTAATGCTGAATTTTTGTTATGGCACAACGAGAACACGTTTAATCATTCTTTTCCAGCTAAGGCGATATTTGCTTGTGAGCTGAAAGCTGATGTAGGCGGACAAACACCGATTGCTGACAGCCGAGAAGTGCTTAATAACTTGGACAAAGAAGTGCGAGAAGCATTTATCAACAAACAGGTCATGTATGTTAGAAAGTACGAATCCCATGACTTTTTAGGTGTGGGTTGGAAAACAATCTTTAATACCGATGATAAACAAACAGTTGAGCGCTTGTGTCGTGAAAAGCACATGTCTTTTGAATGGGTAGATGGAGACATATTAATCACGCGTGCAGTTAGGCCAGCAGTCATAGAGCACCCCGTCAGCGGAGAACTAAGTTGGATAAATCAAGTGTTGCATTGGCATTTTCATTGCTTGAGCCCTGCTTCTCAAGAAGACGTAAAGGTCATGTTTGAAGAAGAAAGGTTGTATCCTCGTAATTGCTATTTTGGAGATGGTAGTAAAATTCCCAATGACTACATAGACCATATTCACGCTGTGTATAAACAATGCCAGATGCAATTTGATTGGCAAAACGGTGACCTACTGTTAGTGGACAACGTTTTAAAAGCACATGCAAGAAACCCATACAAAGGGGAAAGAAAGATACTTGTATCATTTGGCGATGTAATTACTTATTAATGCAAGGAAGTTGTGAATATGCATATCGATATCGCAGACATTATTAAGCGAGCCGCTGGGCTGGGCGTACTACTTCATGTAGAAGGTGAAGAGCTTAAATTTAAACTTAAAGTGAAGGTGTTTCCGCCAGACATTAAACAGGAAATTATTGCCAACAAGTCCGCCATCATCGACTTTTTGAGTCAATTAAGCGCTGGCAATGAAGCAGGTTCAGTGCATACTGAGATTGCAAAAGTTCAAAGGCATCAGCAGGGGTTGCCGACTTCTTTTGCACAAAGACGCTTATTGTTGATTGATAAGCTACAAGGGGGAACGCCAGAGTACAATTCTCCCAAAGTGCTCACGGTATCGGGAAACGTGGATTTAGCTTTGCTCAATAAGGTGTTTAACACCATCATTGAAAGACACGAGGTTATTCGCACCATTTACTCAGAAGTGGATGGTGACATGTATCAGCATATTCAAAGCATGAGCCAAATTAACTTTACGGTTGACGTGCAGGATTTGACGCACCTAGATGAAACACTGCGCCATCAAGAAGCGTCGCGTTTAATCGCCGATGAGTTAAAAAGGCCTTTTGATCTGTCTGAAGATTTGATGCTACGTGTGAGCTACTTCAAAACACAGGCGGATGTTGGTTATTTCATATTGAACATGCATCACATTGCAACGGATGGCTGGTCAATGGAAGTGCTGACGAAAGAGTTCTTTACCCTTTACGATGCCTTTTATCACAATAAACAGAATCCGCTGCCGATGCTTGATATTCAGTATGCGGATTATGCTGCATGGCAAAGAAGTGATCAGGAAACAAAAAAAATCGCGACGCAGTTACAATACTGGGAGCAGCACTTAGATAACTTACCATCAGTTCATAGTTTGCCGTTGGATACAGTGCGTTCGCAACATCAACAACATCAAGGTGCGATGATAAGTCAAAGCTTGTCTAAAGAAGTGACGCAAAGGCTGATGGGTGTTGCCAATACACATAAGTTGACACCATTCATGCTTTTTCATGCAGCATTGTCACTGCTCATTTCTCGCCATGCCAATACCCATGACATTGTGGTAGGCACGCCAGTGGCGAATCGTACGCATGACTCATTGGCACCGCTGATTGGTTTTTTTGTCAATACTTTAGTGCTCAGAGCTAATACAGCATATGACACGTTATCGGATTATTTACATCATATCAGGCAAGTTCATCTAAAAGCGCAAGCCAACCAAGATGTCCCTTTTGAACAGTTAGTTGATCGACTTAAAGTGCCTCGCAACACTGATCACAGCCCGTTATTTCAGATAATGATCACCACAAATACAGATTATGGTGTCAGTAATAATGCTCATGTGGCTGCGTTAACTGATCTAGATATTCGACCCTATCGCTCACAAACCATTGCAGCCAAATTCGATTTAGACATTGCATTGAATCTACATGAGAATGGCGCTGATATTCATTGGACCTATGATACGAGTTTGTTCAATGAGAAAACGGTTGCTAGGCTCAGCGAGCACTTGTGCCGATTAATGACTGGGATCAGTGAAGTGGGTGAGACTAACACCGCTATACGTACTTTACCGATGTTGTCACACAGTGAACAGCAGCATCTGGTTTATGACCTCAATGATAATACGCTGGATTATCCTGTTGATAGATGCATTCACGAGCTTTTTGAGCATCAAGTGGAACAAACACCTAACCATGTTGCCATAATTTTTGCTGATCAACAGCTCACTTATCAAGCTTTGAATGAACGCGCTAACCGACTGGCGAATTATCTAATCGAGATGCACCATATTAAACCTGATACTTTGGTTGGTCTGTGTGTTGAGCGTTCTGTTGATATGGTTGTAGGTATCTTGGGGATCCTTAAAGCTGGAGGGGCTTACCTGCCGATTGACCCAAGCTATCCTCAGGAACGTATAGATTACATCATTGATGATGCATCTTTGTCGACGATTGTCAGCCATGAATCAGCATTAAGTGTGCTCGCGGATTATTCTGGTGATGTCGTTAACCTAGATGAACGGGTGGCATATGATTATTTTAATCCAGACAATCTTGCCTGTGCCACTTTGGGTTTGGGTTCTACGCATCTTGCGTATGTGATATACACCTCGGGCTCAACTGGAAAACCTAAAGGGGTTATGGTGGAGCACCGTTCGGTTGTGAATCTAATCACAGCGCAAAAAGTATCTTATGGCTTTGAACAGTTGAGTTATGAAACGGGCATATTATTGGCCAACTATGCGTTCGATGCGTCTGTTGAGCAACTATTTTTAATGCTATTGACTGGCGCTAAGGTGATCATCCCAAGTCGCGCTGAATTACTTTCTGCAGATCAATTATGTTCATACATAAGTCGATACAAAGTGACACATCTCGATAGCACGCCTTCACATTTGTTGAGTTTCATCGGTGGGGTTAACTTTGACCATATACGCAGAATGGTGTCAGGTGGAGAAGGGTTTATACCGCAATTACTTGAGTTAAGTGACACGCAAATCTTTAATGTTTACGGCCCGACAGAGGCGTGTGTTACCAGCCATGTATCCAAGTCTCATGATTCAATTGGTAAAAGTATTAGCAATTGCCAGACGTTTGTTTTATCCGATACTCAACAGCTGGTTGCCAAAGGTTGTGTGGGAGAGTTGTACATTGGTGGAGACGGTCTAGCGCGTGGTTATTTGAATCGTCCGCAGTTGAGTGCAGAGCGCTTTATTGCCAACCCATTTTATGATGCCACGCATCCAAATAGCTCAGAGCGTTTATATCGTACCGGTGACTTAGTGCGTTATTTACCAGATGGTAATTTAGAGTTTATAGGGCGAGTGGACGATCAGGTTAAGATCCGCGGGTTTAGGATTGAACTGGGTGAAGTCGAAGCACAGCTTGCAGCCCAAGCAGGCGTTGACTCAGCATTGGTGATGGCCAAAGAACTGGCGGGCGCACAACAATTGGTGGGCTATATCCAAGCCAATGGCGCATTAGACGAAGCAGGTCAGCGACAATTGGTGGCTCAGGTGAAAGAGAGTTTAGCGAACTGCTTGCCTGATTACATGGTGCCAAGCGTACTTATGGTGGTGAATACGTGGCCGCTGACAGCCAACGGTAAGATAGATAAAAAGGCACTACCACAACCAGATGGTAGTGTGTTGCAGGGGGAATATGTTGGCCCATGTAGTGAAGCGGAAGACTCATTAGTGAGGATTTTCTCACAGCTGCTGGACATTGATGCAGATAAAATTAGTACAACAGCGAACTTCTTCGAACTGGGAGGGCATTCACTGCTGAGTATTCGTTTGATTTCGCTT
>NZ_MKJU01000014.1 GCF_001854605.1 Pseudoalteromonas amylolytica
TTTTGGGTTGTATGGTTAAGTGACTAAGCGTACACGGTGGATGCCTTGGCAGTTGGAGGCGATGAAGGACGTACTAACTTGCGATAAGCCTAGTTGAGCCAGTAAGAGGCGCTTGAGACTAGGATTTCCGAATGGGGAAACCCACCTGTTTACAGGTATCATATGGTGAATACATAGCCATATGAGGCGAACGCGGAGAACTGAAACATCTAAGTACCCGTAGGAAAAGAAATCAACCGAGATTCCGATAGTAGCGGCGAGCGAAATCGGACCAGCCCTTAAGCTTTAGTGTAGTTAGTGGAACATTCTGGAAAGTTTGACGACACAGGGTGATAGTCCCGTACACAAAAACTTATCTAAAGTGAAATCGAGTAGGTCGGAGCACGTGAAACTTTGACTGAATATGGGGGGACCATCCTCCAAGGCTAAATACTCCCAACTGACCGATAGTGAACCAGTACCGTGAGGGAAAGGCGAAAAGAACCCCTGTGAGGGGAGTGAAATAGAACCTGAAACCGTGTACGTACAAGCAGTAGGAGCAGGCTCGTCCTGTGACTGCGTACCTTTTGTATAATGGGTCAGCGACTTATATTTTGTAGCGAGGTTAACCGATTAGGGTAGCCGTAGCGAAAGCGAGTCTTAACTGGGCGCTTAGTTGCAAGGTATAGACCCGAAACCCGGTGATCTAGCCATGGGCAGGTTGAAGGTTGAGTAACATCAACTGGAGGACCGAACCCACTAACGTTGAAAAGTTAGGGGATGACCTGTGGCTAGGAGTGAAAGGCTAATCAAACCGGGAGATAGCTGGTTCTCCCCGAAATCTATTTAGGTAGAGCCTCGGACGAATACTTACGGGGGTAGAGCACTGTTAAGGCTAGGGGGTCATCCCGACTTACCAACCCTTTGCAAACTCCGAATACCGTAAAGTACTATCCGGGAGACACACGGCGGGTGCTAACGTCCGTCGTGAAGAGGGAAACAACCCAGACCGCCAGCTAAGGTCCCAAAGTGTATGTTAAGTGGGAAACGATGTGGGAAGGCTAAAACAGCTAGGAGGTTGGCTTAGAAGCAGCCACCCTTTAAAGAAAGCGTAATAGCTCACTAGTCGAGTCGGCCTGCGCGGAAGATGTAACGGGGCTAAACATACCACCGAAGCTGCGGCTGCGAATATACCACCCAAACTATTTTAAGATTAACGTTGACGCACGAAGTGCCCAACGGTCAAGCGTTCAACGTGTTGAGTTGGACAGAGATAGTTTCGGGGTATATTCGCGGGGTAGGGGAGCGTTCTGTAAGCGGTTGAAGGTGTACCGGGAGGTATGCTGGACGTATCAGAAGTGCGAATGCTGACATGAGTAACGATAAGAGGAGTGAAAAACTCCTCCGCCGGAAGACCAAGGGTTCCTATCCCATGTTAATCAGGGTAGGGTAAGTCGACCCCTAAGGCGAGGCTGAAGAGCGTAGTCGATGGGAAACGGGTTAATATTCCCGTACTTGGAATAATTGCGATGGGGGGACGGAGCAGGCTAAGTAAGCATGGCGTTGGTTGTCCATGTGAAAGTGTGTAGGCTGAGAACTTAGGAAAATCCGGGTTCTTAAGGCTGAGACACGAGACGAGCATCTACGGATGTGAAGTTACTGATGCCCTACTTCCAGGAAAAGCCTCTAAGCTTCAGATTATTTCGAATCGTACCCCAAACCGACACAGGTGGTCAGGTAGAGAATACTAAGGCGCTTGAGAGAACTCGGGTGAAGGAACTAGGCAAAATTGTACCGTAACTTCGGGAGAAGGTACGCTGACATTAGGTGAAGAGCTTCGCGCTTGGAGCTGAAGTCAGCCGCAGTGACCAGGTGGCTGGGACTGTTTATTAAAAACACAGCACTGTGCAAAATCGTAAGATGACGTATACGGTGTGACACCTGCCCGGTGCCGGAAGGTTAATTGATGGGGTTAGACTTAGGTCGAAGCTCTTGATCGAAGCCCCGGTAAACGGCGGCCGTAACTATAACGGTCCTAAGGTAGCGAAATTCCTTGTCGGGTAAGTTCCGACCTGCACGAATGGTGTAACCATGGCCACGCTGTCTCCACCCGAGACTCAGTGAAATTGAAATCGCAGTGAAGATGCTGTGTACCCGCGGCTAGACGGAAAGACCCCGTGAACCTTTACTACAGCTTGGCACTGAACATTGACCCTACATGTGTAGGATAGGTGGGAGGCTTTGAAGCGCAGACGCTAGTTTGTGTGGAGCCGTCCTTGAAATACCACCCTTGTAGTGTTGATGTTCTAACTTAGGCCCCTAATCGGGGTTGAGGACAGTGCCTGGTGGGTAGTTTGACTGGGGCGGTCTCCTCCCAAAGAGTAACGGAGGAGCACGAAGGTTGGCTAAGTACGGTCGGACATCGTACGGTTAGTGTAATGGTAGAAGCCAGCTTAACTGCGAGACAGACACGTCGAGCAGGTACGAAAGTAGGTCATAGTGATCCGGTGGTTCTGAATGGAAGGGCCATCGCTCAACGGATAAAAGGTACTCCGGGGATAACAGGCTGATACCGCCCAAGAGTTCATATCGACGGCGGTGTTTGGCACCTCGATGTCGGCTCATCACATCCTGGGGCTGAAGTCGGTCCCAAGGGTATGGCTGTTCGCCATTTAAAGTGGTACGCGAGCTGGGTTTAGAACGTCGTGAGACAGTTCGGTCCCTATCTGCCGTGGGCGTTTGAGAATTGAGAGGGGCTGCTCCTAGTACGAGAGGACCGGAGTGGACGAACCGCTGGTGTTCGGGTTGTGATGCCAATTGCATTGCCCGGTAGCTACGTTCGGAATCGATAACCGCTGAAAGCATCTAAGCGGGAAGCGAGCCTCGAGATGAGTTCTCACTTTAACTTTAAGTTAACTGAAGGGCCGTTGAAGACTACAACGTTGATAGGCTGGGTGTGGAAGTGTAGTGATACATTAAGCTAACCAGTACTAATTACCCGTGAGGCTTAACCATACAACGCCAAAGTGGTTTTAC
>NZ_MKJU01000015.1 GCF_001854605.1 Pseudoalteromonas amylolytica
ATTCGCAGCCGCAGCTTCGGTGGTATGTTTAGCCCCGTTACATCTTCCGCGCAGGCCGACTCGACTAGTGAGCTATTACGCTTTCTTTAAAGGGTGGCTGCTTCTAAGCCAACCTCCTAGCTGTTTTAGCCTTCCCACATCGTTTCCCACTTAACATACACTTTGGGACCTTAGCTGGCGGTCTGGGTTGTTTCCCTCTTCACGACGGACGTTAGCACCCGCCGTGTGTCTCCCGGATAGTACTTTACGGTATTCGGAGTTTGCAAAGGGTTGGTAAGTCGGGATGACCCCCTAGCCTTAACAGTGCTCTACCCCCGTAAGTATTCGTCCGAGGCTCTACCTAAATAGATTTCGGGGAGAACCAGCTATCTCCCGGTTTGATTAGCCTTTCACTCCTAGCCACAGGTCATCCCCTAACTTTTCAACGTTAGTGGGTTCGGTCCTCCAGTTGATGTTACTCAACCTTCAACCTGCCCATGGCTAGATCACCGGGTTTCGGGTCTATACCTTGCAACTAAGCGCCCAGTTAAGACTCGCTTTCGCTACGGCTACCCTAATCGGTTAACCTCGCTACAAAATATAAGTCGCTGACCCATTATACAAAAGGTACGCAGTCACAGGACGAGCCTGCTCCTACTGCTTGTACGTACACGGTTTCAGGTTCTATTTCACTCCCCTCACAGGGGTTCTTTTCGCCTTTCCCTCACGGTACTGGTTCACTATCGGTCAGTTGGGAGTATTTAGCCTTGGAGGATGGTCCCCCCATATTCAGTCAAAGTTTCACGTGCTCCGACCTACTCGATTTCACTTTAGATAAGTTTTTGTGTACGGGACTATCACCCTGTGTCGTCAAACTTTCCAGAATGTTCCACTAACTACACTAAAGCTTAAGGGCTGGTCCGATTTCGCTCGCCGCTACTATCGGAATCTCGGTTGATTTCTTTTCCTACGGGTACTTAGATGTTTCAGTTCTCCGCGTTCGCCTCATATGGCTATGTATTCACCATATGATACCTGTAAACAGGTGGGTTTCCCCATTCGGAAATCCTAGTCTCAAGCGCCTCTTACTGGCTCAACTAGGCTTATCGCAAGTTAGTACGTCCTTCATCGCCTCCAACTGCCAAGGCATCCACCGTGTACGCTTAGTCACTTAACCATACAACCCAAAATAGTTTTTCTTCGCTTTTGAACTTTATACTGCGTTTCTCTCGATTTTTACTTGGTCACATAACACGTTATGTTCCCGTCGATAAAAATCTCAAGGGCCTTGTCTAAAGCACAAAATCATTGAAAAATGTCCAGTTTGGCATTGTATATTCAAAGACTGATTTCAACTTCGCCAGAAGTTAATTGCATTAATTCTCTTGAATATTCGCTTCGCTATAGGGCGTTATAAATTTGTGGAAGCAAGGCAGATTTTGAAACAAATAGTGGTTCTATTTGTAAGAAATCTAACGCTGCTAACGCGAATTTTAGACCGCTAGAGCAAGTTAATATTTGAGTGAGTTAATGCCAGAATACTAAAGTAGATGCTAATTAATCGATTGATTAATTGGCATTGTTTTACTT
>NZ_MKJU01000016.1 GCF_001854605.1 Pseudoalteromonas amylolytica
TACCCACAGGCGCGTTTACAACACATGCTGCAAGACAGCCAAGCGAAGCTAGTTTTAACACAGAGTAAATTACGCACTCAGTTAACTTCGCTCCTAAGCGGTGAAACAGAGTTAATAGCGTTAGATGAATCGTGGTCAGAGTATGATGGCACCGAGGATAACCTCAATGTAGCAGTGACACCTCAACACCTAGCTTATGTGATTTACACGTCAGGGTCGACAGGTCAGGCCAAAGGGGTTGCTATAGAGCATAACAGCGCAGTGGCGTTGATAAGTTGGGCGAAATCGGTGTATTCACAAGATTCCTTAGAGGGCGTATTGGCGGCGACGTCGATGTGTTTTGATTTATCGATTTATGAGATTTTTCAAACTCTGGGCAATGGCGGTAAAGTAATTCTGGTTGGGAATATCTTGTCGTTGCCAGAGCTGAAAAGCCAACATGATATACGACTTATCAACACAGTGCCTTCAGCGATGGAAGAATTACTGCGGTTGAATGCGATACCAGCGTCGGTGAAAACGATAAACTTAGCGGGTGAGCCATTATCAAACCGCTTGGTTGATAAGATTTACAGCATGACGGCGGTAGAAGATGTCTATGATTTATATGGTCCATCAGAAGACACCACATACTCGACGTTTACCCGCAGAGTGGCGAATGGTCAGGCAAGCATAGGAAAACCGATAGCCAATACACAGGCTTACATTTTTGATGAGTACGAAAACTTAGCGCCGAAAGGGGTGATGGGAGAGTTGTACTTATCGGGAGAAGGGCTGGCCAGAGGGTATTATCGACGTGAAGCGTTAAGTGCTGAGAAGTTTTTAGATAACCCATTTTATGATGCGCAGTCACAGCATGGTAGACGGATGTATAAAACGGGAGACTTAGTACGCTGGTTGGATAATGGTGAGTTAGAGTACCTAGGACGAATAGACAACCAAGTTAAGATCCGCGGGTTTAGGATTGAAATTGGTGAGATTGAAGCGCAGTTGGGTTTATGTGACGACGTAGAATCTGCGTTGGTGCTAGCCAAAGAGATTGCAGGAACCAAGCAACTGGTTGCATACGTGCAACGTTCAGTAACGAGTGCCCAAGTTGAGCAAGCAAAGCTTATCAATAGCATCAAGCAAACCTTAACTCTGTATCTACCAGATTATATGGTGCCAGATATTTACGTACTACTGGAAAGTTGGCCTTTGACACCGAACGGTAAAGTTGACCAAATGGCGCTGCCAGAACCACAAAGTGGGCACTATGCTGATTTATATACGCTGCCTGAAACTCACACAGAAAAAGCCATGGCCAGTATTTGGTCTGAATTGTTAGGAATTGACGAAGATAAAATCTGTGCGACGACCAGTTTTTTCGAGTTAGGGGGTAACTCTTTACTCGTTATGCGTATGATGGCCAAGATTAAGAGCGCCTTTAACCTAAAACTGAACTTTGAGCAGTTGTTTAGGGAGCCAACCATACAAAGTATTGCCAATAAGCTCGATTGCTTAGTGGCAGTTAAAGGTGAAGAGGCAGAAGATCAACGCACTTCAGTTCAAGCGATTAATACAACGAGTCGCATACTTGAAAATGGCAGTCCGGTCACTGCATTTCCGCTGAGTTTTTCTCAAGAACGACTATGGTTTGTTGATCAATTTGCTCCCGATAGTGCTGTTTATAACGTACCTAACGCGGTAGTGATCGATGGAGAATTGAACGCAGCAGATTTGCAACGCGCATTTAACCTTATCATAGCGCGTCATGAGATCTTGCGGTCTATCTTCCCAGATAACAATGGTGTCGCCCAACAAATTGTATTGGATGCATTAGAGTTTGCACTGCACACTACTGATTTAAGTCAGGTAGATAGTGATGAACTACGCCATCAGCAAGCCAAAGAGCTATGTCAAATAGAAGCCGAAAAGCCGTTTGATTTGGCGAAAGGCCCGTTGTTCAGAGGCATGTTGTTGAAGCTCTCTGATGAGCAACATGTTCTTGTGTTAGTGATGCACCATATCATCACAGATGGCTGGTCAATAGAGCTTATGATCAAAGAGCTTGGCACGATTATGGATAGCTTACAGCAAGGCAAGGAGCCTAGCTTAGAGCTATTGCCGATACAATATGTGGATTACAGTGTATGGCAAAGAAAGCGATTGCAAGAAGACGGGCTACTGGAGCAACAACTCGATTATTGGCAAAACAAGCTTGCCGGTGTGCCAGAGTGTCTAGACTTGGCCACAGACTACCCGAGGCCAAATGTACAAGTGTCAGCGGGCACAAGATATAGTTTTGAGCTTGGAAGCGAATTGTCTTCACAACTTAAGTCATTGGCTGATCAGCAAGGCTGTACGTTGTACATGACATTATTGGCAGCATTTAACACCCTCTTGTATCGCTATACTGGACAAGAAGATATTTGTTTGGGCAGTCCAATTGCTAACCGTCAATATGCTGAGACACAAAGCCTTATCGGTATGTTTGTCAATCATATTGCACTTAGAAATCAGGTTGACGCAGAAGCATCTTTTTACGCCTTGTTAGACCAAGTGAAAACAACGTGTCTAGAAGCTTATGAAAATCAGGACAGTCCTTTTGAACAAGTGGTTGACCTTGTTCAGCCTGAGCGTAACACCAGTGTCAGTGCGCTATTCCAAATTGTATTTATCTTACAAAATGCATCAACCCAAACGCTTGCTCATAACATTCGTACTTATCCACTGGACTATAACTTTAGTAAGTTTGATCAGGTGGTGACATTCGAAGAGTCTCCTACTGGACTTAAAGGTGTGATTGAGTACAAAACAGCTTTGTATAAACCAGAGACTATCGAAAGAATGGCTGAGCACTTTGTGAGCTTGTGCCGTGCAATTATAAACGCACCTAACGCGCCAATTAGTAAACTTGAATATGTGAGTAATGCAGAAAAGCAGCTGTTGATCCATGATAATAACCAGACGGTTGTTGATTACCCACAAACGCTTTGTATTCATCAGGTATTTGCTCAACAGGCGGCGACACACCCTGAGCACCTAGCGTTAGTAGAAGCGCAACTTGTTGGCGGAATTGCCGAAAATAAACAGCTTACGTCGCAGCAATTGCATCAATACGCTCTAGAGCTCGCCTTGTATCTGCAATTACAAGGCGTGAAACCAGATAACTTGGTTGGACTATGTGTTGGGCGATCATTGGGTATGATGATTGGGATGTTGGGGATTTTCCAAGCTGGCGGAGCGTATGTGCCGCTGGATCCTGATTACCCTGAAGATCGGCTGTCATATATGTTACAAGACTCACAAACGAAGCTAGTTATTACGCAGGCGAGTTTTGTCGACAAACTTCAAGCTTTGGTATCACATGATACACGCATTATTGTATTGGACGACAAGGGTCGATTACCTGCTGAGCAGCGCGCTCAGGTTGAACGTGAACAACCGGTACTAAAAGAAGAGGTCAGGCCAAATAACCTTGCCTATGTTATTTATACTTCCGGCTCTACAGGTAAACCAAAAGGGGTCATGATTGAGCACCGGATGGTGACTGACTATTGTTATGGGGTTGTGCAAAAAATGGCGCTGGCGCGTTGTAATACTTTTGCGTCAGTTTCTACATTCTCTTCGGATCTTGGCAATATTGCCTTGTTTGTGCCGATTTTATTTAGCAAGACGTTACATTTGTTCTGTAACGATTTCATTAAAAACCCAATTGAACTACACAAGTATATTGCAGCTCACCCGATTGATTGTATGAAGATCACACCGTCACACTTTGAAATGTTTAAAGTGTCCGATACGGAAATTATTAATGTATCTAAGGTATTGATTTTTGCAGGTGAGCCATTGACTAAGCCGATGGTTGAGCTGGTTAATGATCTTAATCCAGCGGTTGAGGTGTATAACAACTATGGTCCGACAGAGACCACCATTTCTAAGCTTTCCTCGGATGCTTTAGTTGGCCGTCAGCTTTGTACAATACCTTTGGGTAAGCCATTAAATAATACTCAGCTCTATGTGCTCGATGAAAACCAGATGATACAGCCTGTCGGCGTACCCGGTGAATTGTACATTGCAGGTCATGGCGTTGCACGAGGCTATTTGAATCAACCAGAACTTAGCCAAGAAAAGTTTGTAGCTAACCCATTTGTTGACGGCGAGCGAATGTACAGAACGGGCGACAAAGTACGCTGGTTGGAAGATGGCAACATTGAGTTCTTAGGGCGTGTGGACCGTCAAGTTAAGGTACGTGGATTCCGAATTGAACCGGGTGAGATAGAAACGTGCCTGAACCGCTACCCAGACGTGAAAGACAGTGCAGTGGTAGTACAAGGTGATGGGGCGAATAAGCAACTGATCGCCTTCTACACGCTGCAAGAATCTGCTGAGAATGAGCCAAGTCATGATGGTTTCAAAGCACACATACTGCAAACCTTGCCTGAGTATATGCTGCCAGCAACATATGTGTGTTTAGAAACGATTCCACTGACGCTTAACGGCAAGGTTAACCGCCTGGCTTTAGAGCGTATGGATGTCACGTTGGAATCAACACAAACGTATGTCGCGCCTCGTAATGAAATGGAACAGCAATTGGTCGATATTTGGGCCGAAATATTAGAGATCAGCGCAGATAAAATTGGTGTAAATGACAGCTTCTTTGAATTAGGTGGGCACTCGCTACTTGCTGTATTGCTAGTCTCTAAAGTAGCTCAGAACCTCGATCTCGATTTGCCATTACATGTGCTTTTTGATTCCCCAACGGTGAGTGATATCGCGCAAGAACTTATGGCCGCTCAGGGGATGTTGCAGGATTCTGAGGAAAACCTTGAGGAATGTGAATTCGAAGAAGGCACATTATAACAATTATAAAAAGTCAGTTCCTATCCGCTCAATGAAGATAGGAACCTACAAAGGAATAATAATAATGACAGACTTTTCAATTGGTAATATCGAATTATTTTCGGACAAAGTGGATGAAACCGTTGCTTATTATACAAAGCGATTAGGTGTAAAGTTCGATGAAAAGCAATTTCCTAACCGCATGTTTATTAGTCGTGATTGCGAGCCTATGTGGATTATTCACGATAAATCATCAATGACACAAAGTGCAGTGTCTGAATCGGGAATACGTATAGGCTTAGTCAAAGACAGTGAGTGGCACAGTGTTGCAGAAGAGCAAAGCGTACCAACTAAAAACTTAGTAGCTGTCCAAGGGCGGCATGTTTTGCACCGTGACATGTGCGAACAGTCAGACCCAGAAGGTAACCGATTAGGATTACTCAGAGAATTAAGTGATTTACCGCAACCCAAAAAGAATATCAGAGCGTTAAAGAATGAATTGATTCGCCTAGGGAACTTCATCGGTTTTGCCGTGAACTTTTACAGCCGCTTGCATCGTGCCAAGGCGTTGGACTTATACGAGCATACGTATCGCAAGGTTTCTTATCTTAAAGGGGATATCGAAGGCTACCCTTACATCATGGCCTCTAGAGAAGGGTTTTATGTACTGAATGCACACGGTTATAAAAAGGTGCTAAGAGGTAGTTTCTACGGCGTTACAGTGGGGCCTGATGGTCATTTGTATTGTTTTCAAAATGCCGGGGTAAACCATCGCAAACAAAACAAAGGACGTATCTTAAAACTGGAACTAAACGCAGAGAAAACAAAAATTTTACGTTGTAGTGTGTGTGTCTCAGAGTTACACGCGGCGTGTCACCAAATCGACTTTATTGGCGACCACTTATACATTGTAGATTGCCAAAATGGCAAAATTTTACGTACTGATGCAGCAGTTTCTCGTATTGAAGAATCTTTCAGCCCACTAGGTGAAATGACACAACAAGAGGCGTTTAGTGGCCCACATCTAAACTCATTGTGCGCTCATCCAGACGGCACTATTTGGTTGCTGCTACATAACAGCGGTTTGAAGCAAAGTGAAATTGTCGTTGTAGATAAATTATTTCAAGTTCAAAAACGCTTCTTTATTGACGCGGGTATGGCCCATAACATCGTATTTTCAAATGATGACAACAGCTATCTTGTGTGTGATTCATTTGGTGGGCGTGTCGTCAGTGATAAGGGAGAGGTATTTAACGTTGGCAGCTTTATGCCCAGAGGGATTGCTTTAGATAATAAATACTGCGTCGTGGGAGATTCTTGTTTCCAGACACGAGTATACCGTCGTTATATCCCAGGGCATGTTCATTTTTATGAAACAGGAACATGGAAGAAGGTTGCTGAAATGAGTGTGCCTGCCGCTCCCACTGAAATTCGGCGAATAGATGGACAAGACCAGTCATTGTCAAACTTTGTAACAAACCAGCAAGCTTATATCTCAGATGACACTGAGCTATTTAATAGCGACTACCCACAATTAAACGCATAGCAAGAGTTTTAACATACCACTATAAGGTGGTTGCAAGGAGTAAAATATGTCAGTAGCAACAGATGTTTATTGTAAACAAGCCAATTCACCATTTTTAGTTGAAAGGCAGCAAAATAATAACAATCAAGAACAGGACGCATTTAGCGAATTACTCGACTGGAAGGCTGACAATGCAAAGCTATTGAAAGAGAAACTGTTAACCCATGGTGCGATTTTATTTAGAAATTTCGACGTCAATACAGTACTTAGGTTTGACAAGTTTTTAGAGCATTTCAAAGAAGCCTCTTTGTTGGATTATGTGGGTGGAAATTCACCTAGAACGAAAATGTCTAAAGGGATCTACACCTCGACAGAATACGCAGCGGATCAATTCATTTCTCTACATAACGAGTTGTCATATGCCGAGCAATGGCCATCGCAACTGTTTTTTTGTTGTATTACCGCGCCTAATGCCGATGGTAATACCTTAATTGCAGATGGTCGAAAAGTCCTAGAGTTACTTGACCCCGCGACTATCGATTTGTTTGAAACGCGCAAAGTGATGTATATACGCAATCTTCACGGTGGAAGAGGGCTAGGGCCTTCATGGCAAGATACTTTTGAATCGAATGACCGTGATGAAGTATCGGAGATCTGTAAAAGATCAAACGTTGACTTTCAGTGGAATAAGAACGGTAGTCTTAGAACCACGCAAATTGGTGCAGGTATTGCAGAGCACCCAATTACAAAAGAGAAGGTTTGGTTCAATCAAGCTGATCAGTTTCATCCATCCAATCATCCAGCAAAGTTTTATGAAGCTCTGATGCATATGTATAGCGGCAAGCTAGATCAATGTCCCACGCACGCCTGTTTCGGTGATGGTAGCCCTATTGACGATGCTATTTTAGCAAGTGTAAGAGAGGCGTTTAAGGCGCAAACAATTTATTTCCCGTGGCAAGAGGGGGATGTTTTGCTCATTGATAACATGCTGATGTCGCATGGACGTGCAGCATATTCTGGCCCAAGAAAGATTCTGGTTGCGATGTCCTGATAGGACCCATCAACAGCAAGCAACGCTTAAGACAGACAATAATAATTAGAAACAGAATATCTCTGTAAACAAAAAGAGTTTTAAAAGGAAATATAATGACTATTGCAAAGTTTATTAATGAGGTAAGTGCTAGAGGCATTAAACTTTGGCAAGATGATGGACAGCTGAAATATAAAGCGGCAAAAGGTGCTTGGACAGATGAGGTTCGAGAGCAAGTTATTGCTAGAAAAGAAGAAATAATCGAATTTTTAAGTCAGAGGTCACAAAAAAGTGATACGCCGCCAATTGTTCCTGTTGCCAGAGTTGGCGAAGATGGCCAGCTTTTAAATAGATTCCCTTTAAGCTTTGCACAAGAGCGACTGTGGTTCATGGATCAACTCGAACCTGGTGGCACAAGTTATAGTCTTCCTGTGGCGGTATCTATCAGTGGTGAGCTCAATGTTACCCACTTAGAGCAAGCCTTTAACGCGCTGATTGATCGTCATGAAAACCTTAGAACTGTCTTTGAAAGTGTTGAGGGCAAAGGCCAACAAGTAATTTTGCAACATAGCAACTTTAAGTTAGAGCAAGTTGACCTGAGCCATATTGAACAGGAACAAGCACGTCATCAGCAAGTTCAATTACTTTGTCAGAGTGAAGCGACAACCCCTTTTGATTTAAGCACGGGCCCTTTGATCAGAGCGAAGTTGTTCAAGCTCGACGATGATGCGCATGTATTGATGGTGACTAAACACCATATCATCAGTGATGGTTGGTCAATGGGCGTTATGATCAAGGAACTGGGGCATCTAATGCAGTGCTTTCAACTGGGTCAAAGTCCAGCTTTACCCAAGCTAGACATTCAGTATGTGGATTATAGTGTATGGCAAAGAAAGTGGCTGATAGAAGAAGGCGTGCTCGATAAGCAGCTCGCTTATTGGAGTAAAAAACTAGAAGGCGTTTGTGAGTCACTGACTTTAACCACCGACTACCCAAGGCAAGGTGTGCGTACGGTTGTCGGTGATTCGCATCGGTTTGTTTTGAATGAACAGCTTAGCAAAGCTTTAAAAACAATGGCTGAGAGCAATGGTTGTACGCTCTACATGGTTTTGGTTGCTGCGTTTAACGCTTTGTTATACCGCTATACAGGACAAGAAGATATTTGCGTTGGTAGCCCTATCGCAAATAGACACTCTGCTGATATCAATGGCTTGATTGGCTTGTTTATTAACACGCTGGCAATTCGTAACCAAGTCAATGCTCAAACCTCGTTTAATACACTGCTCAGGCAAGTTAAAACAACATGTTTAGAGGCTTACAAGCATCAAGACACGCCGTTTGAAAAAATTGTCGATGTAGTACAACCGCAGCGTAGTGCTTCGATCAACCCGATATTCCAGATAATGATCGGTCTACATAATGAGCGAAAAGAGCAGCTGGCAGCGAATATTCACAGTTACCCAATTGATATCGATACCAGTAAGCTGGACTTTACACTGTCTTTTACAGAGCAAGATACACAGATACATGGACATCTTGCCTATAAGACATCTTTATTTAAACCACAGACAATGGCACGCTTAGCTGAGCACTTTGAGGCCATGTGTCGAGCGCTACTAGCAGCGCCAGATGCTGCGATAAGTACGTTAGCATACATCAGTGATACGCAAACGCAGCAGTTGCTCATTGAGTATAACCAAACACAAGCTGAGTACCCCAAAGAAGCGTGTATTCACCAGTTGTTTGAAGCACATGTTGAACACCATGCTAACAAACAAGCCGTGGTATTTGACGGTGAAGTATTAACACATCAACAGCTCAACGAAAAAAGTTATGCATTGGCTTTATACCTGCAATCATTAGGTGTTAAGCCTGATACCTTAGTCGGGCTATGTGTGCATAGATCATGCGATATGATGGTCGCTATATTGGCAATATTGAAAGCGGGCGCGGCGTATTTACCGCTAGACCCCGACCTGCCCAATGAGCGATTAAACTACATGCTCGAAGACAGCCAAGTTGACATTATTCTCACGCAGGCTAATTTGCAAGATAAGCTAACAAGTCTGGCAAATGATGCAACAAGCATCATCACCTTAGATAAACAGTGGCCTGATATTCATGACTCTGCGCAACAGCTTATGCGTGACCAAGTGAGGCTCATTGAGGATGTAAAAGCAAACAACCTAGCTTATGTGATTTACACCTCTGGTTCGACGGGTCGTCCAAAGGGCGTAATGATTGAGCATCGGATGGTGGTTGATTATTGCTACAGTGTGTATGCCAAACTTGGTTTAGATACTTGTGACACCTTTGGTGCTGTGTCTACATTCTCTGCTGATCTTGGCAACATCTCGCTATTTGTTCCGCTTATCTTTAGCAAAACTCTGGTGTTGTTCTCCAATGACTACGTTAACAATCCAATGCGGCTGAAACATTATCTTGATAATCATCAAATAGATTGTATGAAGATCACGCCATCGCATTTTGAAATGTTCAAAATGTCAGAAACGGAAATAGTGGCGCCTGCCAAAGTGCTTATTTTTGCGGGTGAACCATTGAGTAAAGAAATGGTTGAAGTGGTCAACTATGTTCAGCCTCAATGTAAGGTGTATAACAATTATGGACCCACAGAAACAACAATTTCAAAGCTCTCAACGGATGCGTTGCTAAGCGACAAAATATCGACCATTACTCTAGGTAAGCCACTATCAAATACACGGCTGTATGTTCTTGATGCCAATAAAAATCTAGTGCCTACCGGTGTGCCCGGTGAACTGTATATCGCAGGTGATGGGGTTGCTCGAGGCTACTGGAATCGTCCTGACTTAACAGCAAGTGCGTTTCTTCCAAATCCGTTTGCGCAGGGTGACGCGCGCTATGCACGTATGTATAAAACCGGAGACTTAGTGCGCTGGTTAGACGATGGCAATATTGAGTACTTAGGGCGTGCAGATACACAGGTTAAAATCCGTGGTTTTAGAATAGAAGTTGGGGAGATCGAAGCGCAGCTAAATCAATACGCGAGTGTTAAAGAAAGTGCGGTAATTGTGGCTGAGCAGGACAACCAAAAGAAATTAGTCGCATATTACGTGGCAAAAGAGACCACAAAAGAGCGCGTGGTAGAGTTAGGAAATGATGTATTGCGTACATGGTTACAGCAAAGTTTGCCTGATTATATGTTGCCAGCGACGTTTGTAAGCCTTGAGTCTATGCCTTTAACACCAAGTGGTAAAGTAGATCGTCGAGCATTGGTAAATCTGGATGTTACTGTTGAATCAAGTGTGAGCTATGTTGCGCCGCGTAATGAAACGGAAAAACAACTGGCTGCAATTTGGGCTGATGTCCTTAATCTTGAAGACGATAAAGTGGGTATCAATGATAACTTTTTCGAACTCGGCGGAGATTCAATCAAGATCATCCAGATTGTCTATGCGGCGTCAAAGTACGAGATGCATTTTGATGCCAATGACATGTTTGACTATCAAAGCATTCAAGAGCTTGTGGAAAATTGCGATGTTAATCAAGCGAAGCATATCAGCAAAGAAGAAGGGATCCTTGAGGGGGATGTTGCATTGAGTCCTATCCAAAAACGATTCTTCGAATTTGGCGATACGGACATACACCATTATAACCAAGCGGTGTTGTTAGATGTAAACATTCAGCTTGACGAAACCCTGTTACACCGCTTGGCTACCACCTTGGTTAAACAACATGATGCGTTGCGATTAAGGTTTGTAAAAGAAGGGCAGCAATGGCAGCAATATTACCTCGGCCTAGATGATGACATTTTGCCTGAGCAGCTTGTGGGTATTCATCGTAGTGACATTTCAGCACTTGCACTTGAGCAAGTACCAGCTCATGTGGAAACTGTGTGTAATCAGTGGCAAGCCAGTTTAGACCTTCAAAACGGTCCCATCATGAGATGGGTTTGGTTTGATGCAAACGGTAACGGACGTGATCAACTGGCTATTATCATTCACCATCTAGCGGTGGATGGTGTATCTTGGCGTATTTTATTTGAAGACTTTAATCGCTTACTTACGCACAGTGCTACGGGCGATGAGCTGACTCTAGAGGGCAAGGGAAGTTCTTATCGAGATTGGGTTGAATCGCTGGCTGGATATATTGACACAGAAAAAGGCCAAGCAGACCTGCAATATTGGTTGGCACAAAGCGAAAATGCGCTGAGTACGGCTGACTTTTTTACTGATAATGCTTTGCCAGCCAAAACTTACCAACTCTGTGAGATGAAATCGGCACAAGTGCAATTATCAAAACAGTGTACCGAGAAGTTGCTCAAACACTGCCATCAAGCTTACGGCACGAATATCAATGACTTGTTGTTAACGGCGTTAGTTACAAGCTATTACCATGCAACGGGCAACTCTAATTTGGTCGTAGACTTGGAAGGTCATGGTCGTGAAATACTAAATTCAGACATTGATATTACAAAAACTTTAGGTTGGTTTACCAGCATCTATCCCGTTCATTTTGCGCTTTCGCAGCCTGACAAGTTAGGCCAGTGTATTAAGGATGTTAAAACGGCACTGCACAGTGTGCCAAACAAGGGGGTTGGTTATGGTATTTTTCGCTATGTGAATGAACATGAAACGCTTAAAAACATTTCCCATGGCCAAGTCGTGTTTAACTTTTTGGGGGACACTAGCGCAGGCGATAGTAGTAAAGGAAATCAACATGTTTCGCTTAGCAAAAATGCTTTTGGTGACACAGTTTCTAAGCAGCGTAGTGCGAAATCTGCTGTAACAGTTAACGGTTCAGTATCATTTGAACAACTGACATTTACCTTCCAATATCCATCACAGTGGCAAACGCACAAAATTGCTCAATGGCAGGATAATTTTGTTGCTGTACTTGAGGCCTTAGTCGAGCATTGCCAAGATACACCTCGCTTAGGTTTTACGCCAAGTGACTTTGCACTGTTATCGGCGTCGTCGGCGCAAGTGGACGACATCACACACAATTTACAGAGCAAACAGCATGTTGCATTAGATAATATTCAGGATATTTATCCGTTGACCCCTTTACAGTCCGGTATTTTATTCGAAACACAGCTCGCTCATGAAGAAGGCAATATGGGGGTTTACCTCACACAATCAGTGATTGGTATTCATGGCCGTGTTGATGTGGATGTGTTGCAACGCGCATGGGCACACATTGTTCATCATTATGATGCATTGCGTATGTTAGTGTTAAATCATGATGTGACTGACATGAATATTGCGCTTCAGGTTATTCTAAAACAGGTCAATATACATATTGAGGAATATGATTTACCTGAGCAATCTGATCAGGAACTGAAACAGATATGTGAACACACACAGCAGCAAAATAAGCTGTCTGGGATCAAAATTGATGCCTCCCCTTTGACGCGGTTAAGTGTGTTTAAAGGCGCGGAATCAAGTTATTTGCTCTTTGAACTACATCATATTGTGATGGATGGCTGGGCGAAAAATATTGTTTTCTCGAATTTGTTCGAGCTCTATCAATCGTTGTTGCACGGGACTGATTATCAACTGCCTGTCACTGCGCGTTACGGCAGCTATGTAAAAGCATTACTATCGCGTGAACAAGAAAAAGAAAGTCTTTATTGGCGAGATTATCTGAGTCATTTTGAAGAGAAAACCCCTTTGCCACTACAGCATCTAAACAGGCAAAACCAGACACCACGCAGGGCTTTCAACACCGCGAGTTTCAGCTTCTCAAAAGAAACAACGGCACAACTTGAGCAGCTTAATAAAACACATAGATTGACTATGAGTACCGTGTTGCAATTCGTATGGGGTACGTTGTTGCATCTTCATAGTGGTAAAAACAGTGTGACATTTGGTAGCGTTAGTTCTGGACGAGCCGGCATTGGCCATATTCAGCATATAGACCAACTAGTTGGTCTATGCATTAATACAACTCCAACGTGTATTACATTTGACCCAGCATCCAGTTTGCTGGCGCAGTTAAAGCAAATGCAAACACGCGAGTTAGCTAAGTTAAGTTATGAGTCAACACCATTGACCGCTGTGCAAAATACCCTTGGGATAAAAACGAATGATGACTTTTTCCAAACACTGTTTGTGTATGAAAACTATCCAGTAGAAGAAGTTATAACAGCTCAGGAGCAGATTAAGGGGATCTCTGGAGAAGATAGCCCGAACTACCCGCTCACAGTTAAAGGAGTCTTATTTGAGCAGCTGTCAGTGACTTTAACTTGGGACTGTAGCTATTTTAGCGAAAGTAGCATTACACAACTGATGTCTCAGTTTGAGGCCATAATGTTGCAGTTGTTGGCCTACCCACAACAAAGTATACAAACACTAAGTCTGCTATCGGATAAGCAAAAGCAAGCAGTGTTAGGTTATGGCAATAAAAACAAATACTTTACACAACAAAGAAGTATTCATGAATGCTTTATTGAGCAGGTAGAGCGTCAGTGTGAGCGTGTCGCTTTGGTATACCAAAGTGAACACCTGAGTTACCAGCAGCTGTATGAAAGAAGTGATGTATTGGCGAGATACCTGCGCCAGTTGGGCGTGCAATCAGGTAGTGTAGTTGGTATTTGTGCAGAACGCTCTATCGACATGGTTGTTGCTGTGTTGGCTGTATTACAATCAGGTGGCGCGTGTTTGGCAATTGACTCTGCTAACTCAGATGAGAGGCTCGCGTACATGCTACAAGACAGCCATGCATCGTTGGTATTAACTCAATCGGCGTTAACGCATAAGTTTGCGGGTCTTGAAAATGTTCAAACTCAGTTAATCGCAATAGACGAGCAATGGGATGAAATCACTAACACTGTTGTAACGAATACGACAGAACATGAGCGATGTCTCCAAGATATTAAACCTGATGATACGGCATATGTTATTTATACCTCAGGTAGTACAGGTAAGCCAAAAGGGGTCATGGTTACGCATCAAAATGTGTGTCGTTTGTTTGAAAGTGTGAGAGATGAGTTTGATTTTGGGTGTGAGGATGTTTGGACCTTGTTCCATTCATGTGCGTTTGACTACTCAATATGGGAAACTTGGGGGGCACTATTCCACGGTGGTAAGTTAGTGATTGTTCCATCACAAACGACCAAGTCGACAGAAGATTTCTATCAATTACTACAAGATCAGAAAGTTACCGTGTTAAACCAAACGCCTAGTGCCCTGAAAGAGTTGATAAAGGTTGATCAAGATAAGCAGGCGGCCTTGTCACTTCGTTATTTGATGTTTGGTGGAGAAGCGTTAGATGTCGCTTCGCTACTACCTTGGGTTGAACGACACTCAGATGTTAGCCCACAACTGGTTAATCTATATGGTATTACAGAAACAACTGTAGTGATCACCTATCAAAAGATTACGAAGGAAGATATTTACCAAAATCAGTTTAGCAGTCGTATAGGTAAACCTCTGAGTGATTTAGGGGTCGCAGTATTAGATCACAGAGGCGAGCTTGTGCCTGTAGGTGTGGCCGGCGAGTTACACGTTTGGGGTGGCGGGGTAAGCAATGGTTACCTTAATCGCACACAGTTGAGCCAAGAAAAGTTCGTTGAAAACCCGTTTGTTCCTAAAGATGCTGATGATTATTCTTTGATGTACAAAACAGGGGATCTTGTATGTTGGCGTGACGACGGCACTTTGGACTACCTTGGCCGTATAGATACGCAAGTGAAAATCCGTGGATATCGTATCGAGCTAGGAGAGATTGAAGCTCAAATAAATCGTCACCCTGATATAAAAGATAGCACGGTGCTGGTAAGAGAGCACCTTGGTAACAAACATTTGATTGCTTACTATGTGATAGACAAAAAAGAGCAAAAAACTTCTTTCGAGGTTCAAGGAGAGGTTAGAAAGCAATTACAGAAAAGCTTGCCGGTTTACATGCAGCCGACGGCATTTGTCGCTGTTGAACAGATACCACAGACGATCAATGGCAAAGTCGATCGCCGTCGATTGGAATTGATAGAAGTAGAGTTTGGGTCAAATCAGACATATGTCGCTCCGCGTAATGATATGGAGCGTCAACTGGTTTCAATATGGTCACAAGTGCTTGGCCTTAAAGCCGAAGATATTGGTATGAACAGCAACTTCTTCGAACTGGGGGGGCATTCTCTGATGGCCACTCAGCTTATTTCAAAGCTCCGTAACCAGTTTAACGTAGAAGTCCCTATGAAAGCGTTTTTTAATACGCAGACGCTATCAGATATGTCGGAATTATTGCAGACACTTGCAGATCAAACAGACACACCAAGCACGAGCACAACACAAGAAGAAGAGTACGAGGAGCTTTCATTATGACCATCGTTAAGCTGTTTAATACGCTAAAAGCGCAAGGTATAGAATTAACTGAAAAAGATGGCCAGCTAAATATAAAAGCACCGAAAGGCACATTAACAGCGCAATTGAAAGCGACATTGAAAGAAAATAAGGAAGAGTTGCTTGCATTTTTACGAGACATTCAAACCAGCCACGAATGTGCGCCTATTCAGGCCCACATTCGTGCTAAAGATGATGTTAATCACCCGCTCAGCTTCTCTCAAAAGCGGCTGTGGTTGACGGATAAGCTAAAAGGGAGTTCAGCGGAATATAACATCCCCAAAGTATTTAAAATCTCTGGAGTACTTGATTTAGGCCTGATAAAACAGGTGTTTGAAAGTATTCTCACGCGCCATGAAGTGCTAAGAACGGTATACGTAGATGTGGATGGCGAAGCGATGCAGCGTATTCGCCCGATGTCTGAGGTTGAGTTTGATATTCAGGTTGAAGATGTTCGCGCGCTGAGTACAGCAGAGCAGGAAGAGGCAGTGCGAGCACGGGTGACAGCAGATATTGAACAGGCGTTTGACTTGGCAGAGGATGTGATGCTGCGTGTGGGTTATATCCACACGAGTGATAGCTCAGGGGTGTTGTTGTTTAACATGCACCACATCGCATCAGACGGCTGGTCGATGGAAGTACTGAACAAAGAGTTCTTTACGTTGTATGAGGCGTATAGCCAAAACCAAGCCAATCCACTGCCAGAGTTAGATTTGCAGTATGTAGATTATGCACACTGGCAAAGAGCGCATGTGACAGGGGAGGTA
>NZ_MKJU01000017.1 GCF_001854605.1 Pseudoalteromonas amylolytica
AATCTCAGACATCGGGCGAATACGTTGCATCGCTTCGCCATCCACATCTACATATACCGTTCTTAGCACTTCATGGCGCGTGAGAATACTTTCAAACACCTGTTTTATCAGGCCTAAATCAAGCTCCCCTTGTACCTGCCACGCCATCGGCATATTGTATTGTGCTGAGCCTGCTTGTAGCTGGTCGATAAACCACAAACGTTGCTGCGCAAAAGACGTGACATAGTGAGGCTTGGTACGCGCTATCACTGTGAGCGGTGCAAGTACCTGTGTGCCTTGATGTTCATCTATTGCAACCGCAAGCTCGGATAATGTCTTCGCACTAAACACAGCCTGTACCGGCAGTTCAACATCAAAATGCGTACGAATAAGCGAAATCAAACGAATACTCAGCAGTGAATGCCCTCCCAGTTCGAAGAAGTTATCATTACTACCAACCTTGCTCACATTGACATTAAGCACTTCAGCAAACATCACAGCCAATTGTGATTCAACCTCATTACGCGGTGCAACATAGACCTTACTTGATTCTAGGTTTACCTGCATAGCTTCTAGAGTGATCCGATCAACCTTACCATTGGGCATTAGCGGAATTGATTCTAAACGGATACAAGCCGCAGGCAGCATGTACTCAGGTAATGTTCGACGCAGGTGTGCCCTTAATTCCCCCTCGTCAAGCCCTGTTTTATTATTCGCCGGGACATAGTATGCGATGAGTTGCTGACTACCCTCGAGGTTTTTAGCCACCACCGCACAGTCTGTCACGTTTGCAAACTGACCCAACTGCGCTTCAATCTCACCAATTTCAATCCTAAACCCGCGGATCTTAACTTGGTTGTCTATTCGTCCTAGGTACTCTAACTCACCATTATCCAACCAGCGTACTAAGTCTCCCGTTTTATACATCCGTCTACCATGCTGTGACTGCGCATCATAAAATGGGTTATCTAAAAACTTCTCAGCACTTAACGCTTCACGTCGATAATACCCTCTGGCCAGCCCTTCTCCCGATAAGTACAACTCTCCCATCACCCCTTTCGGCGCTAAGTTTTCGTACTCATCAAAAATGTAAGCCTGTGTATTGGCTATCGGTTTTCCTATGCTTGCCTGACCATTCGCCACTCTGCGGGTAAACGTCGAGTATGTGGTGTCTTCTGATGGACCATATAAATCATAGACATCTTCTACCGCCGTCATGCTGTAAATCTTATCAACCAAGCGGTTTGATAATGGCTCACCCGCTAAGTTTATCGTTTTCACCGACGCTGGTATCGCATTCAACCGCAGTAATTCTTCCATCGCTGAAGGCACTGTGTTGATAAGTCGTATATCATGTTGGCTTTTCAGCTCTGGCAACGACAAGATATTCCCAACCAGAATTACTTTACCGCCATTGCCCAGAGTTTGAAAAATCTCATAAATCGATAAATCAAAACACATCGACGTCGCCGCCAATACGCCCTCTAAGGAATCTTGTGAATACACCGATTTCGCCCAACTTATCAACGCCACTGCGCTGTTATGCTCTATAGCAACCCCTTTGGCCTGACCTGTCGACCCTGACGTGTAAATCACATAAGCTAGGTGTTGAGGTGTCACTGCTACATTGAGGTTATCCTCGGTGCCATCATACTCTGACCACGATTCATCTAACGCTATTAACTCTGTTTCACCGCTTAGGAGCGAAGTTAACTGAGTGCGTAATTTACTCTGTGTTAAAACTAGCTTCGCTTGGCTGTCTTGCAGCATGTGTTGTAAACGCGCCTGTGGGTA
>NZ_MKJU01000018.1 GCF_001854605.1 Pseudoalteromonas amylolytica
TCGCTTTGGGTTACCTCGGCTTTCATAAGCCATTCTTAAAGCTTTTTTCGTTAGGTCACTGTCCGGTCGAGCTGATGTTGCCCAACCTACAACTTTGCGAGCGTAAAGGTCAATTACAACAGCCAGGTATAGCCAACGAGAACCGCACCAGACATAGGTAACATCACCACACCAAACTTGATCTGGTGCTTGTGTGCTAAATGCTCTTTTCAATAAATTAGGTATGCTTAAGTGCTCTTTTTCTGCCTTGGAATACTTATGCGTTGGCATTTGACGACTAACCAATCCCTCTTGTTTCATCAGCTTACTCACCAACCAGCGGCTCGCTTTGAAGCCTGACTTTGCGAGCAGTTGAACCAAGGTTCGTTGGCCTGCGGAGCCATGACTTAGCCCAAACCAACGTTTCATTTCGGCAATTAAACGTAGCCGCTCGGGCGCTATAGTATGTGGTGTTTCGCGCCAATATCGGTAACTACTGCGCTGTACTTTAAATACAGCACACAAACGCTTCACAGGCCAGCTCTCTTGAAGGGAGCGGATCAGCGCAAACCTTTGATGGAGTCCTGCATCAAGAGAGCTGAAGCCTTTTTTAGGATCTCATTGTCCTCTTCTAGGCGTTTGAGTTTACGCTCAAGTTCGCGGATTTTAAGTTGGTCAGGGGTCAGGGGAGTCGCACTAGTGAGGTTACCGTTACGCTCTTCTTTTAGCTGGCGTGCCCACTTATCGACAGTGGATTTACCTAATCCCATCGCCTCGGCAACGTCTCTAACAGAGCGTTGTTCATCGACGACTTGTTGAGCGACTTCGAGTCTAAATTCAGGAGAATAAGTTGGACGAGTTCTTTTTGTCATATTTGCACCTAATCAGTTATGGTGATTCTATCACCTCTAATCAGGTGGCCAAATTTATTGTGCCACTACAATGAACAACAAATACATCAAAGCACATAAAGTGGCTGTCCCGCAAACATATACTTTTATATATATATAATTTATTTATATATAAAAAACAAAATTCAGTATGAGTAAGAATATCGTTCTTAGGATCTAGACTTTACGGAACGATATTAAACTACTGTTTGGCTACTACAGGTAACTTTGCTTTGAGCCATGCATTCATATCACCTTCTAGGTGCAAAAGGTTAAATCCTTCGGGTGTCAGTGCATCGATAAAAATAGTTGCCCTTCTTCCTGAGCGGCAATAAACAACTAAGTGTGATTGCTTATGTTGCTCCAGCAAACTCATATGTCGCTCAATCTGATTGAATGGAATATTAATCGCGCCTTTAATATGTCCCTGCTCATATTCTTCCGTGCTACGAACGTCAATAATGACATGGGATTTATCAGACATCTGGTTAATAAGTAGTTGGTTTTGCGTGATATCCGATTGCGCGAATATTTGGCAGGAATAGAGCAATAACAGTACTGTTATTGTTTTGATAAACTCAATCATATCTATGCCTCCAAGTTTCTAGGGTTAACTTGAGTGATCAGAATACATTAGGAACATAAATAGTAGACTAGAACACTCGTTATTTCCCGCGCTTAAGCTGGTGAAAGATACGAATTTATATCGCATTTTTGTATTGTTGAAATGAATCTGCGAGCATTTTCACGCTCGCAGATTCATTTACCTTTTACATTTATGTACACATAAATTTTAATTTTTGCATCTCCCTTGTTTAGCAAGACCAGGAGGACAATGTTTGTAGCTAGACGTACTGCGACTATCTTTATTGCTTATTTTCACTTTAACGTCTTCTACTTCACCTTCAACACGAGTGAGTTTGCAACCACCGAGAAAAATCATTACACACAATAAACCGATAGTGATTTTCATTTCTTAAGCCTTTGTTCTTTAAACCATTGCTTTTAATAGTACTAGCTGATGGGTTTACATAGGCTTAATCATGCCTCTATTTATATCGTAACTATTTATAAAATAACGATTTCACCTATATCAAAACAAGAGTGTTTTAAATGCCATTAAAATAAGTATCACCCCTCCCAAACACTCCGCTTTACTTTCCAACCATGTACCGCTACGTTTACCGACGACAACCCCGATCCAGCTAAATATAAACGTGGTGATACCTATTAGCGCGCACGCAAAAAAGGGTTCCACTTGCAATAATGTTAAGGTAAAACCGGCTGCCATGGCATCTATACTGGTGGCTAACGCCAGCATCAGCATGACTCTATGCGTGATCTGAGCAATATCCTCTTCTATTCCTTCTGACATCGCTTCATAGAGCATTTTTATGCCAATAAGTAACAACAACACAAAAGCGACCCAGTGTGCATAGTTTTGCACCCACCCGAGCACTCCCTTACCTCCCAAGTATCCTACCAGTGGCATGACAGCCTGAAATACACCAAAATACATTGCAGACTTAAATGCCAGTGCGGATGTCTGCATAGCCTTTTTTGCGCCCAAGCCAATTGATACTGCAAATGCGTCCATACTTAATGCAATTGCCAACACCATCACTTCAAACATCTATCACTCACTATTCAAAAGCGGCTAAAAAGAGCCAAGATTCTTAAGTGGAAGCTTATCAGAAGCCAATAAAGGCGCTATAACATATTGCGAACGACACAATGAAATATGCGATAAGTGGAAGCGATTAACGCGCGATTGTTGGAGTTTCGAGTATAACGTTACACTCAACAATCGCGCATCTCACCTTATAATGTATGCGATTTAAATGACCAATTAACCATCAATAATACCATTGCAGTCATTATCAATTCCGTCTCTACTCTTTTTACCTCGTGTATCGTTTGCACCGGGGTATACCGAAGCATTGTTATCATCACAATCTCCCTCCTCAACACACACACCGTCATTATCAGCATCGGTACACATAGGAGGGGGATTCACAATACCCGGTTGCCAATTGAGAGCTGCTGGCACATTTATCAGTCCCGCTCCAGATGTCTTATCCCAACCTGTGTCATATAAATCAACAGCGGTTTGCTGCATAGCAGCTTTAACATCAACAGGCGTACTGGTAGTACCATTACTTATCAGCATTGCAGACAAAGCCGCTACGTGTGGAGTCGCCATCGAAGTACCTTGAAAGAAATAATAACCCCAACTTCCGCCAATCTTTGCTTCTTGCAAAATACCATCGGCATATCCATCACCATTACTATCAACGCTGGTATCCCCACCTGGAGCGACCAAATCAAGCATATCACCTCGGTTCGAGTAACGTGTTACCTGATCATTAGCATCTGTTGCACCTACAGCAATCACACTACTGTGGCTTGCAGGATAACTGATATTTTTGCGACTACCATCATTACCTGATGCGCCAATCACGATAACGTTATTTGACGCAGCATATTCAAGTGCTGGGTCTAAAATCGGATCTGAAGTAATACGATACCTTGCACTCACACCTAAACTAAGGTTTATCACATCAGCACCGCTGTCAACCGCGTGATATATCCCCTCTGCTATTGCCGCCATACTGCCGCTACCACTGTCATCCAGTACTTTCACCGGCATAATACATGCACCATACGCCAAACCGGCCACACCAATACCATTATTAGTACTTTGCGCAATGGTGCCCGATACATGCGTGCCATGGCCATCACCATCTTCTGGGTAATTCATTGGGTCATACACATTGTAAGGCGCAACAACGCAGCCAACTCCATCTGAACCACCACTGGCTAACCCAGTATCTAAAACAGCAACTGTACTCGTTCCGCCAGTGCTGATATCCCATCCACCATAAGCTCCAATATTTTGCCAGTTCCACTGATAGCTTAAATAGGGGTCATTTGGCATAGCGAACTTATTAACGAGCACATTCACATGAGCACGACTTCCCTTTAAACGCATCTTCTTCGCTTTATCCAGCTCTTTCCCTTTAGCAACCGACACTATACTCAGGTTGGATTTAGGGTAATAACTAAGTACATTTAGGCTTGAATCTGTCACAGGTCCTGCTACAACAATTTCTGAGGATCTATATTGGACATTGGCAGCAGCTGCAAGTGGCAAAACCACGCCCACCAGCATCATCGACAATGTTGAGGTTTTCATAATTGACTACTTAACATTTTACGTACATCAACTTTAGTATTATTTAGAAAATCACAACGCACAAATAAAGGATGGAATATTGCTAGGCTGAATTGTTACATGCGTATAACCAAGATGTATAAACGGTAGGCACGGTTTATGCGGACAGCAATACTGCTACAATATCAATGAGTTTCATACTGAATAGCCCCTAAACGGTGCTATATTGAATGGATAAGTGCTTTCAATATTACATTCCTTTTTTGGAAGAACCAAAAGCACCATACATTATATGTTTTTTTAGTGGGCTGCTATCGAGTTAAATTACTACTCACCAAAACTATACTTTCTTAGGATCTCAACAACTTCTACCACGTAAGAGTCGTACCATGTATCACGCCCCAGCTGCTGAGCAACACGATGTTGGCTGTCCGCATGCCAGTTTTTTATATCTTCTTGCGATAGCCAATAAGATATTGTGACTTCCTGTTGGCCTTCTGTCACGGCAATAAAATCCTGACAGTTATATTTTTCAAACGCTAGGGTGCGCATTAATTCAACTGTCTGAGAATAATGCTCATCTTGACTCCCAGTTTTTGCCTTAAAGATTACCGCAAACATCAATCACTCCTTTATATTTATTTTATCAAAAAAGATAATCTGACCATTTAAATAAGCTCACTCTATTGAGTTTATTTAAATGGTTTTAAGCCCAATAACCTCACACTAGTGCTCATTAGGCTAGAAAATAATGTGTTAAATAGCAGCCGAGCTTCAATATCAGAGCTTACGTTTTCCGCTAAGTTGTATCGAAGAAAATCTGTGGGTCAAGTTCTTTGGCAATGAAAAAACTATGCTTTTTTAACAAACTTAGCTGTTACCATCATCTCGCCCACCCCATCAACTTTACAATCGAGTTCATGATCTTTCTTATCTAACACGCGTCTTACCAAAGCTTTGGTGCCGATTTTAATAACTTGTGAGCTTCCTTTTATCTTTAAATCCTTGATCACTGTAACTTTATCACCATCATTAAGCAAAGCGCCGTTTGCATCTTTTACCTCGATGATGCTCTGTTCATCGATTTCATTTGGGTTCCATTCATAAGCACACTCTGGACAAACAAGGTTACTTTGATCTTGGTATACAAACTCGGATTGACATTTTGGACAAGGTGGAAACGACATATTTCTACTTCATTATATTGTTAATTATCAACATATAATACCGCGCACTTGCTGTTGGTACCAATAATTAGGGTAACTTTATCCATACCTAACTAATAGCGCTTCCATCATGAGTTATGAGCACTCAATTAATCAAACCCGCAAGCATAATGCTAAAAACCACAACTTTCTCATAAACTCCTTTGCCACCCCAATTTTTTGTGATATTTTGCTGCGCTTGTAACAACAATAACAGGACTTATATTTATGAGAATTATCGCAGCGTTACTATTATCTCTAGTATCATTTGCCAGCTTAGCTGGCAGTGGTAAGGCAATCGTCCCAATGTGGCACAGTGATGGTACAACGGCACGATTCAGTGACCTTTATATTTCGAATATTACGGATAAAGATATTGAAGTAAAAATCACTGTCTATAAAGCTGACGGTTCAGTTTTTAACTTCGGGTCTTCAGTATACAAACTTTACGCAATCTAATACCCAGCTTGCGCCAAAAACCTCTGCAAAGCTTAGATCAACAGCTAACGGCCAAGGGTATATGGTTATCGAGTGGAATAATATCGGTCAAGACGACAGTGTAGTTGCACTAATTGCTCATGGTGAGCGTATTAGAATTCAGTCTGGCGGCATCGGTGTTACTGCTGTACCAGTAAATAATGGCTTACCGTTCTAAGCTATGACGATTAAAGACGTGCTGCTTTGGCACGTCTGTTAATATTACTCAATATAAATGCAGCTAGTTACCGACTACCACCTAGGCCATCGTGCCCACTTCCCCGTTAGTGACATCCCCTAAAAAGATAAGCCTAAACAGCTTGTTATGTGCAAAGAAACACCATATTTAAGAAAAGTATTTTGATGCAACACCAAGAGCAACAATTAAAATAACTATTACAATCCAATGTTTATTTGAGTTATCTAAGTTTTCACCACACACAGGACATGATGATGACGTTATAGGAGTACCGTCAACATTTGTAGTTTTAGTAATTGGTGAGGTAATCCCTGATTTACACTTATTACACTTCATAAAGGTCCACTTTTATTAGCACAAAGCTCGATGTTCAAATTACATATAACGCCCACATAATGGGCTTAAAATTATTGGATATACTTTAGCGAGGCACGGGCAATAAGCTAATGACTTTACGTCCTTTTAATGTGCTTGTTAGGGGTAATCACCAGCTTAAGTAGCCAAGCTAGAAATACTGCCATAGAAATAGCATAAAGATCAATCAGGTAACCTTGCCCATTTGAGAAGTCACCAACAGGAAAAGAAATTGTTATGGGTGCAATATGCGGAATTAAACCATCAGTACCAACGCTTCGAACACTTTGCGAGATGAAAAACACTAGAGTGATTAGCATTGCAATCCGACTTTTAGCCCAAGTGCCGTATGTTCCATATGCGGGTATCAGCACATAAAGTAAAATACTAACAAGCGCACTTAAATCGCTCTCAAAGTCAGAGTATATCGTTACTCCCAGACCAATCAGTGTATACAATGCTAAAATAGAGCTTGCAACTTTAAATTTCACTTTATCCCCTAACGCCTTACTAATGGGCACAAAATGCTTGGCTAAAATTAGTGACGAAGGAGCACAAGCCAAGCTTTTTGCGTCCTTTGTTGAAGCGTTTGTTATACGCACTATACAGTTAAAATAAAAGCTATTATAAATGCCACAGAAAATGAGACTAATGTTGCTTTTATATTCATATTATCAATTTTATATCTAACTACATTTAAGAAAGTTGGCGGCATATCAACCGAAGGCTCTTCTTTCTTAATAAGGTCATTTGTTTGAATATCGTAAGCAGAGCAAATTGACATGACCGATTCAGGTGACGCAATTCCTGATTTTTCGATGCGCTGAACAGTTCTTAAACTTATTCCAGCAACATCCGCGAGTTGCGATTGACTCCACGCCTTAGATTCTCTTAATTGCTTTAATTTTTGAACGTTTAATTGCATTTCCATAATGACTTCCTTAAAGATAAAATCTTAAATTATTATCGTAAGAAAGCTCCTGTATTGATACGTCAATCATATGACATTGATTGATATTTTAGCGTCACCAGTGTGCCAGTACGTATAACGCCGCAATATGGGGCGCATAAATAGTTGGCTAAAATTAGCGACGAAGGAGCGCAAGCCAACTATTTTGAATCCCGACTGATTGCCTTGTTACACGGTTTAAAAAGATGAATTATTGGTTATCGTCACTCTTATTTTTTTTTAACTTATTTATAGAGCCGTAGACAACACCAAGTCCAGCTCCTACGGATAGGCCTATGCCAACGTCATCAAAAATAAACTGTCCAAAAACAAGACCAATCCCGGCTCCCATTGCTATAGCCAATCCCATATTATTGTTAATTTTATTTTCGCTCATATTATTGCAACCTTAAGCTAATATTATTCAAATACCTAAAACCGTATAACGCCGCGTTAAGTAGCGAACAACGCCACCACCAAGACTAAATCATTGTGCCATAAACACTTAAACTGACTTGAACTGAAAATGCCAAGCGCTGTGAATCCGTCTTAAACGCTTTGTTATAACACAGTTTTATACGTCACCTTCCGACAGCATTTGGCGACAATTACGAACTGTTAGTAAGCGGATCTCATGACTTAAGCTATAGATAATACGATAGTGACCAAAAATGATTTCGCGATAATTCGTATGGGGCATTTCAGGAACAAAGCGCCCCATTTCAGACATACTTCCAAGTAGTTCAGTTTTATCAAAAACTTCGTTTACCCACTTTTCTGCGGCCGATGGATTATCCAAAGAAATAAATTCCGCTGCATCGCCCAGTTTCTGAAGCGCCAATGGAGACCAAACTACTTTCATTTCTTAATGCGCCCCAGTACTTGAGCACGAGCATCATCATTGGAAACGCCAAGGCCTGAAGCTAATTGAGCTTCAGCTGTGCGCATTTCTTCTAGTAATTCGATTTTCTCTTGCATTGCTTCATACTCTGCAACATCGAGAACAACAGCTACACCTTTACCACGTTGTGTGATGACCAATGGACGGCGAGTCTCATTGATTTGTTTGATGTAAGAAGCTACACCTGCACGAAATTCAGATAACGGCTGAATATCTTGATCGAAATGAATACGACTCATATTAAACTCCATTTGGTACAAAATAACGTACAAATAATAGTTCAACTAACCGTTTTGAGCAAGGAGTTGATTCTGTGTTATAACGCCGCCATATGGGGCGCGAAAAAGCTTGGCTATAATTAGCGACGAAGGAGCGCAGCCAAGCAGTTTGCGTCCTTTTGAGTAACTTGTTATATACCGTTATTTAGTTCTCGGACATGGTTTTTCTGATCCAATCACTATAAGTAGAAATTCTGACCTGATATGATTTTTTTCCGTAATGACCAGCGACAAACTCTTCTAAATTTCCTTCAATATAGTCCCAGCTAAACAAGGCAACTAAATAGTCTTTTCCTTCAACGGCCATAATCAAAGGGCCACCACTATCACCTGCACCGTCAATTCCTTCAAGGTCAAGGGCTTTTTCACCGGAGTCAAAAGTGATTGATACCCAATTAGTATGGGTTTCTTCAATTCTATTTTGCAAAAGTCTAAGTTTTCCCTGAGTTCCTTGAACAGAACCAGTTATACCAGTTCCCGTTGTCCCTCTGCCATACCCTTTGATTACTTGGTTGAGCTCTTTGTTTTCAGAATATATTTCAATGGGGGCGCTATCTGGTAAGTCAGAGCTTAACTTTACTAACGCAATATCGTGGGTAGTCATCATCAAGGTCATTAAATCAGAAGCGTCCCCACTTAACATGCTCTCAGGAATATCCGTTATACCGGGATGGATGATTACCTTTTCAACTTTAACTTCGTATTCGCCGATTTGCAGTGTTTTATCAATAATATTTGGTGGTAAAAGGTGTAGTGGCACAATAAATTTGGCCACCTGATTAGAGGTGATAGAATCACCATAACTGATTAGGTGCAAATATGACAAAAAGAACTCGTCCAACTTATTCTCCTGAATTTAGACTCGAAGTCGCTCAACAAGTCGTCGATGAACAACGCTCTGTTAGAGACGTTGCCGAGGCGATGGGATTAGGTAAATCCACTGTCGATAAGTGGGCACGCCAGCTAAAAGAAGAGCGTAACGGTAACCTCACTAGTGCGACTCCCCTGACCCCTGACCAACTTAAAATCCGCGAACTTGAGCGTAAACTCAAACGCCTAGAAGAGGACAATGAGATCCTAAAAAAGGCTTCAGCTCTCTTGATGCAGGACTCCATCAAAGGTTTGCGCTGATCCGCTCCCTTCAAGAGAGCTGGCCTGTGAAGCGTTTGTGTGCTGTATTTAAAGTACAGCGCAGTAGTTACCGATATTGGCGCGAAACACCACATACTATAGCGCCCGAGCGGCTACGTTTAATTGCCGAAATGAAACGTTGGTTTGGGCTAAGTCATGGCTCCGCAGGCCAACGAACCTTGGTTCAACTGCTCGCAAAGTCAGGCTTCAAAGCGAGCCGCTGGTTGGTGAGTAAGCTGATGAAACAAGAGGGATTGGTTAGTCGTCAAATGCCAACGCATAAGTATTCCAAGGCAGAAAAAGAGCACTTAAGCATACCTAATTTATTGAAAAGAGCATTTAGCACACAAGCACCAGATCAAGTTTGGTGTGGTGATGTTACCTATGTCTGGTGCGGTTCTCGTTGGCTATACCTGGCTGTTGTAATTGACCTTTACGCTCGCAAAGTTGTAGGTTGGGCAACATCAGCTCGACCGGACAGTGACCTAACGAAAAAAGCTTTAAGAATGGCTTATGAAAGCCGAGGTAACCCAAAGCGA
>NZ_MKJU01000019.1 GCF_001854605.1 Pseudoalteromonas amylolytica
AAAAAACCCCACATAAAGTGGGGTTTCGAATTGTTATTACATCAAACTAACTTAGAAAGTGTAGTCAGCTTGAATGTAGAAAGTACGACCGTACGGGTCTGCGTAACGTGGATCGTAACCTACTTGGTGACCAGCAGCGGCATTTAGAGTAAATGGCGGCTCTTTGTCTAATAGGTTCTTAATACCGAATGTTACGTTTGCATTGTCGCCGTAAGCATATGACAAGCGGTAATCAACAGTGAAGTATACCGGAATGTGCTTCTGGATAAGGCTTCCATCAACTGTCTCGCTCAAGTCAGATCTGTAAACTGTGAAGTTTACATCAGCAGCTGCATCTGTGTAACCGCTACGAGCCTTGATGTTCAAGTCATGAGTGAAGTCACCGTGAGTGAATGAGTTGTTGATGTTGATGATGTTACGGAATGCAACTGCTTCATCTGGACCAACTTTACCTAGGCTTGAATCCCATACATTGTCTTCACCAACACGTAGGTTTTCAGACTCGATTAGGTAAGTACCCATGATACCAGTCTTCAACGTACCGAAAGATAGTTCGTTCGTTAAGTTGATGCTCCAGTCGATACCTGTAGTCGTTGACTTACCAACGTTATCCGCTGCTTGAACGATAGCTAGAACGTCTTTTTTCAAGCTCTCATCATACTTAGTCGTGAATAAGTGGTTATAAGTCGCTGGGTTGAAGAAGATTTGGTTCTGAGTTAGACGACGAACCTCGTTCTCCATGTCAATGTTCCAGTAGTCAACAGATACACTTGTACCTGTGTCACCAGCCCATACGAAACCGAATGTATACTGCTCAGAAGTTTCTGGCTTCAGTGCCGCGTTACCTTCACGGTATACGTCATACTGAAGTTTGTCTGAGTGACATGCTGATTTCAGTGGGTGACCTGATGCTAGTGGACAGTCGTAAGGTGCAGCTGTTACACCAAACTCTACACGAGGCTCAGCGATTTGACGCATGGTAGCCATCTTGAAGCCAGTACCCATTGAAGCACGTAGCAATAGCTCGTCTGTTGGGCGGTAAGATAGGCTCAACTTATAAGTTGTATCGTTTTCGCTATCGTTAACTGTTTTGTTGCCTTCACGAAGTGAATCAGTAACTTCACCGATGTTGTCGTAACGGATTGACCCCGTTACTTCAAGGTTTTCTAGAACTGGAACAATCAATTCTGCAAATGCACCGTAGTTTTCGCGCTCTAGGTCATACTCAGGAGATACTGACTCGTACAATACTACCTTGTCGTTGTTACCTTCGCCGTTAAAGCGAGAGTACTCAGATGTACGGTAATCAAAACCAACACCTAGGTATACGCTACCTGCGTCTAAATCAGCGATTGCACCTGAGATCTTACCATCAATTGAAGTCATTGAAGTTTCAGTCTTTTCCCAAAGACCGTTAAACATAGTTGCTGCTACCGCTGCATTTTCTTCATCAGTTAAATCTTCAGGCGCTGCGAAGATATCGATTTCACCAGAGTTAAGTAGAGCTAGAAACTCTTCTTGCTTAGGATAACCCGTTAGACGGTTTTGCTCACGCTCTGAGTCACCGCGAGTTACCGCTAGGTCATAATTCCACTCAGAGATTTCACCACGGATACCCGCTGTGATTTGGCTAGTTGTTGTATTCCACTCATCAGTACGGTTACCGCCTGGAAGTACACGCCAGCGAGCACTGATACCAACCATATCATCTAAAATAGCTTGCGGTGTATGAGGAATAACGTATTTTTGCGCTAGTTCTGAGTCAATAGCTAGAGGAATACCTGTTGGGTATGGCGCGATACGTGTGATCATTTCGAATTTTGACCATGAAGCATTCGCGTATACTTCAGTCGTATCATTTACAGTTGCAACACCTTGAACGAAGATATTGTCACGCTCAGACTCTGGTTGGATTTCCAAAGTACTTGTGTAGTCAAACTGACACGCACGTGCGCCAGACGGTGCACTTGTAGTGTGACAAGTATCGTTGTTGTTCAATTTGTACGGGTTGAATGAATAAGTGCTTCTGATGTTGTTACCATCTTCATCGAACATTAGTTCGCCGTTCTCATCACGTCTGTTATAGCTTACATACGCGTTACCAGGGATAGCACTTGAAGAACCAGCAACTGCTAGTAGGTCTTGACCTGAGTGTTCAAATTGAACGAAACCAGTTTTTGCAAAATCACGGTCAACAGAACGTAGGTTATCTTGCTCATCGCGGCTGTATGCAGCTGTGATGTTGAAACCATCAACACTCAAATCACCGAAACCAGTCGTGATTGAGAAGTTTGAGCTTGAAGTATCTTTTGGCTTGTCATAGCGAGCGCTGATAGTTGTGCTTTGTACGTCATCTTTAAGGATGAAGTTAACAACACCTGCGATAGCGTCAGAACCATATAGTGCAGATGCACCATCTTTTAGGATTTCAACGCGCTTAATAGCCGCTAGAGGAATTGAGTTAAGGTCGATTGTACCGCCTGAGTCAGCAGATACCATACGACGACCATTAAGAAGAACTAGCGTGTATTCAGAACCTAAGTTTCTTAGTGAAGCAGTTTGGATACCGCCACCGCCACCACCTACTGACTCACCAGCAGCTGTGAAACCCTGCATCGCAGGAAGGTTAGCGATTAGATCAGGAACACTTGTTACACCTGATTTTGCGATTGCTGACGCATCGATTACGTCTAGAGGTAATGCACCTTCTAAGTCAGTTCTTTTGATTGCAGAACCAGTAACTTCGATACGCTCTACTTTCTGTTCACCTTCGGCCGCGAACGTATTCGCAGAAAACGCAGCCGTAGAAGCAGCGCCAAACGCGATTGCTAAGCGAACCGCCTTTGAAACTTTTGAATTTAACATGTATTTTTCTCCCTGATTAAAACTAATCAATTGATTTTTATAGTTTTATTGAAATATCCAAAACTAAAACAAAGTGTTCCTATTTAGATACTGGGTTCAATACTAAGCTTGGTTGAAACGACAGGTCAACATCTGAAAAACCTGTTCAAGGCACAGATACGAACAGAAAGTACCAAAAATAGCAACGTGTAAACAAAAGTTTATAAAACAAAAAGCTTATTAAAATCAAAGGAGTGTGAAATTTTTATGTTGAACCCAAATTAACAACAAGAAACAGGAATGTAAAATTAACATTCTATTTCGAAGAAATGAATCAACAATAAAAAATTAAATTTATTTGAAATATTTATCAAAAGGTAGCAAATGAAATGTTTTTGGATAGCGCATTAAAAAAAACCCCACATAAAGTGGGGTTTCGAATTGTTATTACATCAAACTAACTTAGAAAGTGTAGTCAGCTTGAATGTAGAAAGTACGACCGTACGGGTCTGCGTAACGTGGATCGTAACCTACTTGGTGACCAGCAGCGGCATTTAGAGTAAATGGCGGCTCTTTGTCTAATAGGTTCTTAATACCGAATGTTACGTTTGCATTGTCGCCGTAAGCATATGACAAGCGGTAATCAACAGTGAAGTATACCGGAATGTGCTTCTGGATAAGGCTTCCATCAACTGTCTCGCTCAAGTCAGATCTGTAAACTGTGAAGTTTACATCAGCAGCTGCATCTGTGTAACCGCTACGAGCCTTGATGTTCAAGTCATGAGTGAAGTCACCGTGAGTGAATGAGTTGTTGATGTTGATGATGTTACGGAATGCAACTGCTTCATCTGGACCAACTTTACCTAGGCTTGAATCCCATACATTGTCTTCACCAACACGTAGGTTTTCAGACTCGATTAGGTAAGTACCCATGATACCAGTCTTCAACGTACCGAAAGATAGTTCGTTCGTTAAGTTGATGCTCCAGTCGATACCTGTAGTCGTTGACTTACCAACGTTATCCGCTGCTTGAACGATAGCTAGAACGTCTTTTTTCAAGCTCTCATCATACTTAGTCGTGAATAAGTGGTTATAAGTCGCTGGGTTGAAGAAGATTTGGTTCTGAGTTAGACGACGAACCTCGTTCTCCATGTCAATGTTCCAGTAGTCAACAGATACACTTGTACCTGTGTCACCAGCCCATACGAAACCGAATGTATACTGCTCAGAAGTTTCTGGCTTCAGTGCCGCGTTACCTTCACGGTATACGTCATACTGAAGTTTGTCTGAGTGACATGCTGATTTCAGTGGGTGACCTGATGCTAGTGGACAGTCGTAAGGTGCAGCTGTTACACCAAACTCTACACGAGGCTCAGCGATTTGACGCATGGTAGCCATCTTGAAGCCAGTACCCATTGAAGCACGTAGCAATAGCTCGTCTGTTGGGCGGTAAGATAGGCTCAACTTATAAGTTGTATCGTTTTCGCTATCGTTAACTGTTTTGTTGCCTTCACGAAGTGAATCAGTAACTTCACCGATGTTGTCGTAACGGATTGACCCCGTTACTTCAAGGTTTTCTAGAACTGGAACAATCAATTCTGCAAATGCACCGTAGTTTTCGCGCTCTAGGTCATACTCAGGAGATACTGACTCGTACAATACTACCTTGTCGTTGTTACCTTCGCCGTTAAAGCGAGAGTACTCAGATGTACGGTAATCAAAACCAACACCTAGGTATACGCTACCTGCGTCTAAATCAGCGATTGCACCTGAGATCTTACCATCAATTGAAGTCATTGAAGTTTCAGTCTTTTCCCAAAGACCGTTAAACATAGTTGCTGCTACCGCTGCATTTTCTTCATCAGTTAAATCTTCAGGCGCTGCGAAGATATCGATTTCACCAGAGTTAAGTAGAGCTAGAAACTCTTCTTGCTTAGGATAACCCGTTAGACGGTTTTGCTCACGCTCTGAGTCACCGCGAGTTACCGCTAGGTCATAATTCCACTCAGAGATTTCACCACGGATACCCGCTGTGATTTGGCTAGTTGTTGTATTCCACTCATCAGTACGGTTACCGCCTGGAAGTACACGCCAGCGAGCACTGATACCAACCATATCATCTAAAATAGCTTGCGGTGTATGAGGAATAACGTATTTTTGCGCTAGTTCTGAGTCAATAGCTAGAGGAATACCTGTTGGGTATGGCGCGATACGTGTGATCATTTCGAATTTTGACCATGAAGCATTCGCGTATACTTCAGTCGTATCATTTACAGTTGCAACACCTTGAACGAAGATATTGTCACGCTCAGACTCTGGTTGGATTTCCAAAGTACTTGTGTAGTCAAACTGACACGCACGTGCGCCAGACGGTGCACTTGTAGTGTGACAAGTATCGTTGTTGTTCAATTTGTACGGGTTGAATGAATAAGTGCTTCTGATGTTGTTACCATCTTCATCGAACATTAGTTCGCCGTTCTCATCACGTCTGTTATAGCTTACATACGCGTTACCAGGGATAGCACTTGAAGAACCAGCAACTGCTAGTAGGTCTTGACCTGAGTGTTCAAATTGAACGAAACCAGTTTTTGCAAAATCACGGTCAACAGAACGTAGGTTATCTTGCTCATCGCGGCTGTATGCAGCTGTGATGTTGAAACCATCAACACTCAAATCACCGAAACCAGTCGTGATTGAGAAGTTTGAGCTTGAAGTATCTTTTGGCTTGTCATAGCGAGCGCTGATAGTTGTGCTTTGTACGTCATCTTTAAGGATGAAGTTAACAACACCTGCGATAGCGTCAGAACCATATAGTGCAGATGCACCATCTTTTAGGATTTCAACGCGCTTAATAGCCGCTAGAGGAATTGAGTTAAGGTCGATTGTACCGCCTGAGTCAGCAGATACCATACGACGACCATTAAGAAGAACTAGCGTGTATTCAGAACCTAAGTTTCTTAGTGAAGCAGTTTGGATACCGCCACCGCCACCACCTACTGACTCACCAGCAGCTGTGAAACCCTGCATCGCAGGAAGGTTAGCGATTAGATCAGGAACACTTGTTACACCTGATTTTGCGATTGCTGACGCATCGATTACGTCTAGAGGTAATGCACCTTCTAAGTCAGTTCTTTTGATTGCAGAACCAGTAACTTCGATACGCTCTACTTTCTGTTCACCTTCGGCCGCGAACGTATTCGCAGAAAACGCAGCCGTAGAAGCAGCGCCAAACGCGATTGCTAAGCGAACCGC
>NZ_MKJU01000020.1 GCF_001854605.1 Pseudoalteromonas amylolytica
AAAAAACCCCACATAAAGTGGGGTTTCGAATTGTTATTACATCAAACTAACTTAGAAAGTGTAGTCAGCTTGAATGTAGAAAGTACGACCGTACGGGTCTGCGTAACGTGGATCGTAACCTACTTGGTGACCAGCAGCGGCATTTAGAGTAAATGGCGGCTCTTTGTCTAATAGGTTCTTAATACCGAATGTTACGTTTGCATTGTCGCCGTAAGCATATGACAAGCGGTAATCAACAGTGAAGTATACCGGAATGTGCTTCTGGATAAGGCTTCCATCAACTGTCTCGCTCAAGTCAGATCTGTAAACTGTGAAGTTTACATCAGCAGCTGCATCTGTGTAACCGCTACGAGCCTTGATGTTCAAGTCATGAGTGAAGTCACCGTGAGTGAATGAGTTGTTGATGTTGATGATGTTACGGAATGCAACTGCTTCATCTGGACCAACTTTACCTAGGCTTGAATCCCATACATTGTCTTCACCAACACGTAGGTTTTCAGACTCGATTAGGTAAGTACCCATGATACCAGTCTTCAACGTACCGAAAGATAGTTCGTTCGTTAAGTTGATGCTCCAGTCGATACCTGTAGTCGTTGACTTACCAACGTTATCCGCTGCTTGAACGATAGCTAGAACGTCTTTTTTCAAGCTCTCATCATACTTAGTCGTGAATAAGTGGTTATAAGTCGCTGGGTTGAAGAAGATTTGGTTCTGAGTTAGACGACGAACCTCGTTCTCCATGTCAATGTTCCAGTAGTCAACAGATACACTTGTACCTGTGTCACCAGCCCATACGAAACCGAATGTATACTGCTCAGAAGTTTCTGGCTTCAGTGCCGCGTTACCTTCACGGTATACGTCATACTGAAGTTTGTCTGAGTGACATGCTGATTTCAGTGGGTGACCTGATGCTAGTGGACAGTCGTAAGGTGCAGCTGTTACACCAAACTCTACACGAGGCTCAGCGATTTGACGCATGGTAGCCATCTTGAAGCCAGTACCCATTGAAGCACGTAGCAATAGCTCGTCTGTTGGGCGGTAAGATAGGCTCAACTTATAAGTTGTATCGTTTTCGCTATCGTTAACTGTTTTGTTGCCTTCACGAAGTGAATCAGTAACTTCACCGATGTTGTCGTAACGGATTGACCCCGTTACTTCAAGGTTTTCTAGAACTGGAACAATCAATTCTGCAAATGCACCGTAGTTTTCGCGCTCTAGGTCATACTCAGGAGATACTGACTCGTACAATACTACCTTGTCGTTGTTACCTTCGCCGTTAAAGCGAGAGTACTCAGATGTACGGTAATCAAAACCAACACCTAGGTATACGCTACCTGCGTCTAAATCAGCGATTGCACCTGAGATCTTACCATCAATTGAAGTCATTGAAGTTTCAGTCTTTTCCCAAAGACCGTTAAACATAGTTGCTGCTACCGCTGCATTTTCTTCATCAGTTAAATCTTCAGGCGCTGCGAAGATATCGATTTCACCAGAGTTAAGTAGAGCTAGAAACTCTTCTTGCTTAGGATAACCCGTTAGACGGTTTTGCTCACGCTCTGAGTCACCGCGAGTTACCGCTAGGTCATAATTCCACTCAGAGATTTCACCACGGATACCCGCTGTGATTTGGCTAGTTGTTGTATTCCACTCATCAGTACGGTTACCGCCTGGAAGTACACGCCAGCGAGCACTGATACCAACCATATCATCTAAAATAGCTTGCGGTGTATGAGGAATAACGTATTTTTGCGCTAGTTCTGAGTCAATAGCTAGAGGAATACCTGTTGGGTATGGCGCGATACGTGTGATCATTTCGAATTTTGACCATGAAGCATTCGCGTATACTTCAGTCGTATCATTTACAGTTGCAACACCTTGAACGAAGATATTGTCACGCTCAGACTCTGGTTGGATTTCCAAAGTACTTGTGTAGTCAAACTGACACGCACGTGCGCCAGACGGTGCACTTGTAGTGTGACAAGTATCGTTGTTGTTCAATTTGTACGGGTTGAATGAATAAGTGCTTCTGATGTTGTTACCATCTTCATCGAACATTAGTTCGCCGTTCTCATCACGTCTGTTATAGCTTACATACGCGTTACCAGGGATAGCACTTGAAGAACCAGCAACTGCTAGTAGGTCTTGACCTGAGTGTTCAAATTGAACGAAACCAGTTTTTGCAAAATCACGGTCAACAGAACGTAGGTTATCTTGCTCATCGCGGCTGTATGCAGCTGTGATGTTGAAACCATCAACACTCAAATCACCGAAACCAGTCGTGATTGAGAAGTTTGAGCTTGAAGTATCTTTTGGCTTGTCATAGCGAGCGCTGATAGTTGTGCTTTGTACGTCATCTTTAAGGATGAAGTTAACAACACCTGCGATAGCGTCAGAACCATATAGTGCAGATGCACCATCTTTTAGGATTTCAACGCGCTTAATAGCCGCTAGAGGAATTGAGTTAAGGTCGATTGTACCGCCTGAGTCAGCAGATACCATACGACGACCATTAAGAAGAACTAGCGTGTATTCAGAACCTAAGTTTCTTAGTGAAGCAGTTTGGATACCGCCACCGCCACCACCTACTGACTCACCAGCAGCTGTGAAACCCTGCATCGCAGGAAGGTTAGCGATTAGATCAGGAACACTTGTTACACCTGATTTTGCGATTGCTGACGCATCGATTACGTCTAGAGGTAATGCACCTTCTAAGTCAGTTCTTTTGATTGCAGAACCAGTAACTTCGATACGCTCTACTTTCTGTTCACCTTCGGCCGCGAACGTATTCGCAGAAAACGCAGCCGTAGAAGCAGCGCCAAACGCGATTGCTAAGCGAACCGCTTTTGAAACTTTACTATTTAACATTTGTATCTCCCTGGACTACTTGTTAGTAGCTTGTAATTTTTTGTGGGCTTTGCCCTTATGGGAAGTTGCACTCGTGCAACATTCACCATGAATATTAAACAAGCATTGACGTTAGCGTCAACCGCAAATTATTTAATTTTTAGAAATTACCAATATAAGGTACAACATTAAACCAACAAATAATAAACATATATTTGATCTCAAAAAGAAAAAAAGCGCTGTCCTGTTAACTGAAAAAGAACATTTTCGTAATTAGGTATCATCATCAAAATGGGGTAAATCTGCTTTTCTATGTAGTGCTCATAGTCTATTTTGTTGTTTTCAAGGTGCATAACAGGTCCGTTATTAGTCATGTAATAATTGATAACACTGCCTTTTGACAAATTTCGACTCTGGTTATTTAACACGGAAAGCCTTGCAGCTTTGACGTGTGGAGGGACTGTTTTGGTATATTCTTCCAAAGCACGCCCCAAACGTTTCGAATATCGCAACAAGTGATCAACCTCACCTGCCCGTATAGAATCTATGTACCCTTTTGTTATACGCAACAAACATTCCCCATCAAACAAAGCTCTAATAACATCTTGTTGATATTTCTTAGCAATTTCCGTCCAATCACTGCGCACACTTTCCATTCCTTTAAAAACCAATTTTGCTCTACCATTGTCAATGATTTCTCCAACATAACGCTTTTTAGAGCCAACCGCCTGCCCTCTAATCGTAGGCATAAAAAAGGTGTGGTATAGAGTTTCAAACTCAATTTCTAAATGGCTGGTTAAGTCGAAAGATGCACTGCATTCTTGTTGCCAAAAGGTATTCACGATATTGACCAATGCCACAGCTTCGGCTTCACACTTGCTAATGCTCCACTGGTCAGGCAGTTTTACAAATGTTGAATCTGTATCTCCATATATGACCTCTAAACCCTGAGCTTCTATTAGCTCTCGCGTGGTCTGCATTATTTCATGACCTCGCAAGGTGATTGAACTGGCTAAACGCGGATCGTAGAAGCGACAGCCTTTTGAGCCTAACACGCCATACAGGCTATTCATGATGATTTTAATTGCCTGTGAAAGCATATCATCGCGTGCTTGTTTAGCGCTTTGTCTTGCTTGGGCAAGCTCAGCCACTAAAGTAGGTAAGTGATGCCGAGTTCTAGAAAAAGAACCATTATGAAAACCAGGCACTGCATCTTGAGGCGATTTGAGACCTTCGATTAACCCCATAGGGTCGATGCAGAATGTCCGGATGATAGAAGGATAAAGGCTTTTAAAATCCAGTACTGCTACGTTTTTATACAGCCCAGGTTTAGAATCCATCACATAACCACCAGGGCTTTCAAAATTTAGTCCATGCTCGCCTAAATTTGGCGCAACGTAGCCACTGCGGTGTAACAGTGGTAGATATAAATTGGTAAATGCGGCGACCGATCCCCCCATGCGTTCAAGTTCAAGTCCGGTCAACTGACTTCTGACAATGGCAAAATCTAATAAATTTAGCTTGGCAAAGATTGCTAGGACCAACTCACAATCTTTGAGGTTATAGGCTGCGAGGCTCAGCTTGTCTTCGTTAAACTGCCGTATAATTTCCTCTAACCTGTCGTCTTGCTCGATCAGCTTTTTCTCACCCAGAACCTTTTCAGCTACATTGGATAAACGGAAGCTATCAAAGTGATACGTCGCATTTTTTAAGGTATCAATACCGTCGATCACAACACGACCAGAGATCATCACCCTAACGTAATTGCCCTTGTACACATCTATTGGCTGCGCATCTTTACCTAGAATAAGCTCAATACCGAGCATCTGTGCTCGCTCGGCTAGCACCACAAAGTCAAATTCAATTACATTCCACCCAATGATTACATCAGGGTCTAGTACGCTAATTTTCTCCATGAGCGCAAATAGCAAAGCAGATTCATCCGGGGCCCAATGGATATACGCTGGTGTATCTTGGCCCTCTGGTGGTTCTCCAATCATAATCACGCAACGATGATTCTCACTGGCCAATCCAATGGAAAATAAAACACCGTCACCACTACACTCAATGTCTAATGATAATACTGAAAGCGTAGGGCGGTAACTGCGGTGCGCTTTTAATTTGGCTGATGTTAATTCCATATAGCCGGTCTTGGCGACTGAGTTACCTTGTACCCATACCCCACCGCGGATAAATCGTTCCATCAAGAAGCGATCACAGTGCCGGATATCCTCCTCATACATATTCACAACACCATCTAATGCTTGCTTTGCCTGATGATACGAGCGTGTATTTTGACAGTAGCAGGCAATCATCTCTTCTTGATCGAAGTGCTTTAAACCAACATTTTTAAAACTTGTCTCGATACTTTCTTGTTTGAGCAAGCGCTGCGCTTGTGGTTGGTCACTGTATCGGATGAAGAACACTGGTTGCTCATTATCAATGTAAGCCTTTATTGTTCCTTGGTCCGTTTTAAGCCAATAGCACAGCTGTAATCGCCCATGGTGATTAATCTGCTGTCGTGATAGTATGAAGCCTGCATAGACTGCTTGTGCCAAATCCGTTCCCCATCTAAAATAGCCCTTTGACACTGTAATTATATACATATAAATCCAAGTTAGGCGATTCCCATGCTTTCAGACGCTCTCAAAAAGACCATTCGGCATACCCATCAAAATATTGCCGACAGCCTAGATGGATACCGTCAGCGCAGTAGCCAAAATTATCTCGTTGCAGAAATAGCTAAAACGCTTGCTGGGGAATATCACAAGACCCAACGCATCTGTGTGATAGAAGCAGGAACAGGAACAGGCAAATCACTCGCCTATTGCCTCAGTGCGCTGCCAACGGCATTAGCTAAAAAGAAAAAGTTGGTTATTTCGACCGCAACGGTTGCCTTGCAAGAACAGTTGATTAATAAAGAGCTACCCTTTTTCAGGGAGCACTGTGGTTTTGAATTCAAGTTTGACCTAGTCAAAGGGCGTCAGCGTTATATTTGTGTGCAAAAACTTAACGCGGCTCTCAATGAAGACAGTATACAGTTATCAATCACGCCAACTTTGACATCTCCATTATCAGACATGGAGCAAAAGTGCCTTAGAGATTTGCACAGTGCTTATCAGGACAAGCGCTGGCAAGGAGACAGAGATAGTTGGGCCGACACCATACCTGATAGAGTCTGGAATCTTATTGCCTGTGATAAGCATGCATGTCAGCGACAAATGAAATCGCACCACCTATGCCCGTTTCATATGGCACGTCAGAAAATGGCGCAGATGGACGTATTGGTCATTAACCATGCACTGTTGCTGGCCGACTTGGAGTTGGGGGGCGGGAAAATTTTACCTGAGCCAGATGACACATTTTATGTAATCGATGAAGCACACCACCTGCCTCACATTACCCGTGACTTTTCGTCTGCCGCGGCAACCATCAAAGGCACCTTAGACTGGCTCGAAAAGTTATTAAAATTTAGTGGCAAAATGGCAGCGACTATCGTGTCGCAAAAAGCCATCGGCCAAAACTTCAAACTTAATGATGCAGCCAATGACGCAAGTAAAGATCTCAAAGCTGTTAGGGACATCCTTGAGCGCGCGGAATTTAATTACAATCAGGATGACACCTATCGCTTTGAGCATGGACTGGTGCCCGACTCTCTTATTTCTAAGGCAAAAGATATAAGTGATGCAACACAAGATGTGCTTCGCACACTCAATAAAATGCATGATGCACTCACCCAGGATGTAAGTGATGGCGATGTTAAACCCTTTCTAGCTGATCCATTACTTGGTGAAAGTGGGCAATACATTAATCGTTTAGAACAACTCCATAAATTGTGGAACAGTTATGCACGTAAAGGTGAAAACATGCCTCATGCACGTTGGATAAAACGCCTTGAGTACAAACATCATCATGATTACCTGTTATGCGATTGCCCTATCGAAGTGGGCTACTACCTCAAAGATAAGCTTTGGAAAGAGTGTGCAGGTGCCGTTCTGTGCTCGGCGACATTAAGTGCACTGGGCACTTTTGATCACTTTGCAAAAGAGAGCGGTCTAAGCAACGAACCCGGAGTCAAGTACATAAAAGCTAACTCGCCATTTGATTATTCAGCTCAAGCAACGCTGCACTTACCTAATGCTGAAGTAGAACCCACGAACAAAGAATTTAGTGACTATCTGGCACAAGCTCTTCCTCAATACCTACAACGTGATAAGGGTAATTTGGTGCTATTTGCATCATACTGGCAAATGGATCATGTGGTTAAGCTGCTACGCAAAGATCGCTGGCAAATTCTGGTACAAGGTGAACAATCGAGAGAGAGCCTATTGCAAACTCACAAGGATAATATCGACCAAGGTAAAGGCAGTATACTGTTTGGCACACAGAGTTTATCGGAAGGTCTTGACCTACCAGGTGCATATTTGGAAAACCTCATCATTACAAAAATTCCTTTTGCCGTTCCAACCTCACCAATTGAGGAAGCACAGGCTGAGTTCGTGCAAAGCAAAGGTGGGAATCCATTTTTATCTATCACCGTTCCTGATGCTGCAAAGAAATTAGTACAAAGCTGTGGTAGACTGCTGCGTAAAGAATCTGATCATGGCCGCATAACCATACTCGACAGGCGCTTAGTAACTAAACGTTACGGCAAAGCCATGTTAGATACGCTGCCTCCATTTAAAAGAAAAATAGATTATTAAATGTTTGAACTCGCGCTTGATCCAATGACCTGGGGACTGCTTTGTGTAGTTGCTTTAGCCGCCGGCTTTATTGATGCTATCGCCGGTGGTGGGGGTATGCTAACCGTACCAGCCTTACTGACGGCTGGTCTACCACCCCATGTTACCCTTGGTACAAATAAACTGGCCGCAAGTTTTGGCTCCATAACAGCCAGCCTTACCTACTACCGCAGGCAATTATTTAACCCAAGGTTTTGGGCAGCCTCTATTCTCGCTACTGCAATTGGCGCAATACTAGGCACACTCCTCGTTGATTATCTCAGTACTGAGTTTTTAAACAAGTTACTCCCTGTGGTAATTATTCTTGTCGCTTGCTATAGCCTGTTTGGTAAATTAAGCCCAACCGAATCTCATACACTACCACCTGTCACTCGACTACTAAAAATAAAGCAGTGGGTTCAAGGCCTAAGCTTAGGCTTTTTTGATGGCATGGCGGGCCCTGGAGCTGGTACTTTTTGGACCGCATCTAACAGTATGCTTTATAAGGTAAGTTTATTATTAAACTGTGGTTTAGCCCGCTCAATGAATTTTGTCTCCAATTTCATTTCTTTGATCACGTTTGTAGCGTTAGGCCATGTTAACTTTCTACTGGGCATATCAATGGGTGTGTTTTTGATGCTTGGGGCATGGATTGGCGCACATTCTGCTATTAAATTTGGCAACAAATTAATAAAACCTTTGTTTAATACCATTGTTATAATACTCGCCGGAAAGTTAGTCATTGAGGCATATTTATCGTGAATAACGCGCTTGATAAGTTGCACCAGCAACTGGCCAGATTGAGTGAGCAAGCCCAACAATTTGACAATGCCAAGTGGTTTGATAAAAACCGTTATATTCAGGCTCAACCAAGCCTATTTGACCGTACAGTATTTGCCACTAAAAGCCTGTTACTTTGTGACTATGTTGATGAGATAAAAGCACAAGTAAAGCATCTTCCGCCAATGGAAAAGCGTCACGCATACAGCTTTGCTGTACAACGTATAGCAACACAGATTGAAGCTATCATCAAAGTACTCAAGTCAACACCCGTCTGGGCCAAAGAGAACAAAGCCAGTTTTAGTAAAAAGAATAAAGTCTACCGTAAAGCTGTACAAAAAATCATGCAAAGCTCTCATGAGCTATATCAAGAACTGTCTCAAAACCATGAGTTTGAAAGACGGCTACAAGAAATGATAGAAATTCGCCGAGAAAAGCTCGATAAAGCAAGCAATGCTGAAGCACAGAAAATAAACCAAGAGATCCTCGCTCTGCACGCTAGACTTGGGCGCTGTAGAAAAGCCATTTCAGAAACGGAAGCCAAGATTCAGCAAGTTGAAAAACAACAAAATCGATAATGTTATTCTATCACCCATCTTACTCCGCATTGTCACTACCGCCTCGGCATCGTTTTCCAATACAAAAATATGTATTGCTAAAAGACCAATTAGTGCAGTTACAATTACAGAATAAGCTGGTTTGCCCTAGTAAAGTCAACATAGAATCTCTTTTGTTGTGCCATGATGCAAACTACGTACAGAGCTTTATAAACGGCACATTATCAGAAAAAGCAATTCGAAAAATGGGCTTTCCTTGGTCTAAAGCACTTGTTGAACGTACTCTGTATTCTGTTGGTGGCAGCATTGAAGCTGCAAATTGTGCGTTAAAACATGGAGTCGCTGCCAACTTAAGTGGGGGTTATCATCATGCTCACAAAGGTTTCGGCTCTGGATTTTGTATTATCAATGACTTTGCTGTCGCCGCTTGCTATTTAATTCAGCAAGCGTTGGCAGAAACCATCGTTATATTTGACTGTGATGTGCATCAAGGTGACGGAACCGCAAGTATTTTGACCGAACGGTCTGATATCATAACTTGTTCGATTCATTGTGAACAAAACTTTCCTCGCAACAAAGCTGAATCCGATTACGACTTTCCACTTGCAGCAAATGCCCAAGATGAAGCGTATTTAGATACTGTTCATCAAGCATTATCACTGGTTTGTCGCCTACACTCACCCGATCTGATTCTGTACAATGCGGGTGCGGATATATATAAGCAAGATGAATTAGGCCTGTTGAATGTTAGCCTCGATGGCGTATTAGCGCGTGATAAACTTGTGATGGATTACTGCCGCCAAAATAATATTCCCATGGCCGCTGCCATGGGGGGTGGCTATCAAAAAAATATAACCCAACTCGTTGATGTACATAAGCAGTTTTTTGTTGCCCTGACCGCTAACCCAGCTATTATGATATAGAGACTGAATGTACTAACGCGGCAGGTAAGCAAAATGAAATTACATGATGATGTACATAACTATTATGAGAAAATCGTTTTAGACAAGATTGTAGAGCACAACTTACATGAAAAGTACGATGAAGATGTTATGGCTGATTTCTGTTGTACCGTTCTCAATCAATTGCCCGCCCGTTATATCAGAAATGACGTAGATATGGCTTTTTACTTGCCACAAAGCGAGCGTATCGTAATGGAAGAGCAAGTAGAAAAAGCAATCAAATTCGCAGGCGAACAGGTAGCAAAAAAGAAAAAGACTCCGCAATGAATAACTCTTTAGAAACCGCACCGAACCACGTAAAATTGGCCGTTGACCTTATCATGTTGCTTGAGCAAAATGAGCTTGACCCTGAGGAAGTATTGGCTGCTTTAAAAATAGTAGAGAGCGACTTTATGAACAAGCTCCTGTCGCAGCAAAAAGAACAAAAACACAAAACTTAACAAATAGCATACATTTATGTCATATTGATAACTTATTCTAATTTTATAATATTATGATGAGTTATTATTATGACAACAACAGCTAGATTCTTTCGCCTCACTCTACTTACAGCCCCTTTTTTTAGCCATACCATCTTAGCAAACGACTTTTTAGCTTTAGACACTGCACTGCCACCAAGCTACGTCATCAACGGCACAGAGCCAGTATTTGACTTTGATGGCGATGGTTGTTTACCAAGTGCGGGGATCCGTCGAACCGGACAACAAAACGCGGGACTAAAAACCTCAGGCACGTTAGGAGGAGACTGTCGTGACAGCTTATTTTTAAGAACATCCAATACCGTGCACAGGTATGCCTGTCATAACGATGCTCAGGGACAATACTGCGCCCATTTCTATGCGTTGTACTTCAAAAAAGACCAAGTTTTCCATTATTTTGGAGGCGGACATCGACATGATTGGGAATATGCGGCGGTATGGACCCATGACGGTATAGTTACACATGGTAGTTACAGTGCCCATGGAGATCTGTACACCAAGCCAGCAAGTGAGCTACCTTTCGAAAATGGCCATTTGAAAATCGTTTACCACAAGGATGGTTTGTTAACCCATGCATTACGATTTGCTAAGTATCAAGAAGTTGCAGAAAACGGTTATAACCGTTTTGTAACACCCAATATAATCAGCTGGTACGAAATGCAGGGCGACGGAGTAAACAATCAGACATTACGCGCCAAACTGAATGAATATGATTATGGGTCAGCCACATTACCCGTAAAAGATAGCCGATTCCTATACAACATCAACCGTTTCAAACCAGCTAACTACCCAACGTTTGAGTTTGCAGATACACAGCCATAGTAGCATCTTGGGGTAGGCATAAGTTACCGTGTGCCTCCCCCAACTTTATTGTCCTTTCCAGTATTACCAACCTATTGTAGTCATCCTAGTTCATGTCCAGCAATACATGTAAATTAGGTTTCTAAAAGTATTTCAAATTATCTAATTTCGTTACAAATTATTGCAACTTAGTTATTTATCGTAAAATAGCGGCTGTTAGTCGCTACATTCTGTGGAGAGTGAAAAATAGCCGCTAGCGCAGCTCACCCTTTTACCTGATACTTGTCGAGTAAAGAAAAAGATTGGATGTTGTTATGAATTTAACACGTAGTTCGCTTAAAAACCCTGCCAGTGTGTTAGTGATATTAGTGCTGATTATGTTATTTGGCTTGATTAGTATTTTTAAACTGCCAATTCAACTCACACCTGATATTGAACAACCACAGATCACTATATTTTCTGGGTGGCGACAGGCCGCGCCAGAAGAAATCGAGTCTATGATCATCGAACCGCTTGAAAATGCAGTTAAGAACACGCCAGGCGCGCTCGAGGTCAACACGCAAATTAATCAGGGCAACGGTACCATTACTCTCACTTTTGCAGTAGGTGCCGATATGCAGCAGGCAATGCTTGATGTACTGACTAGCCTCAATCAAGCGCCTCCTCTCCCACTTGACGCAACTGACCCTATCGTGACGTCTGGCGGTGGCGGAGGGCCAGGCTCTGGTGGCCCCACGGCTGCGAGCTTGCTCGTTTTACCACTGAATTATGAACGCGATAACTTCGATATGGCGGTCTACCAAAAGCAAATTGAGGACTTTATTGAACCTAGGCTTGCACGCATTCCCGGCGTGTCGCGCGTAAACTTAAATAGTCAAAGGCAACGCGAATTACGAGTGACATTTGACCCGTACAAAGCCGCTTCATATGGCATTAGCTTAACCCAAATTCGTAATACCATTTCTTCTTCTACTGATGTATCAGGGGGCATCGCTGATGTGGGTAGACGCCAGTATACGGTACGCTTTACTGGTAAATACGACGTTGATAGCTTAACAACAATGAGAGTAGGCTATTCTGGAGACAGGCCCATCTACCTTGGCGATATCGCCAGTGTGGCAGATACTGTTACAGATAGACGTTCAATGACGCTCAGAAACGGCAAACCAGCATATTACATCACCATCTCACGAAGCAATGAATCAAACACTGTTGCCGTGCTTGATGGCATTAATCAGGCTATAGATGAATTAAACTCTGGCGTACTCAAAGAAGCAGGACTGTCTATTGAGCTTAGCTTTGATGCATCTGTTCACATTCGCAACGCGCTACAGCTAGTTAAAAGTAATCTTGGTTTGGGCGTGTTGATGGCATGCGGCATATTATGGTTATTTTTTAGAGGGTTCAGAGCTACTCTCGTTATTGCAGCCACAATTCCCGTTTCTTTGATGGTGGCATTTCTCGCACTAAACTTGTTTGAACGCAGCTTAAACGTTATCTCTCTAGCGGGCCTTGCCTTTGCTGTAGGCTTAGTATTAGATGCCGCAATTATAGTTCAAGAAAATATAGCTAGATTAAAAAGTGAAGGCATAGACAACGCCAAGGCCGCACTTAAGGGTGCCACGCAAGTTGCTGGGGCCCTATTCGCCTCAACCGCGACTAGCGTAGCCATATTTCTACCGATTATGTTTATGGCCGGGGTAGAAGGGCAACTATTTTCTGACCTAGCACTGACGCTATCAATTGCTGTCATTGCGTCGCTCGTCTGCGCATTGACTATTATACCCATTGCCAATAGATATTTACCTGAAAAAGAGCAGACAGTTGACCCTTACTTAGAATACTGGAGCAAGCTAACAAAGTGGATTATGGCGCTGACCAACAGCCGAAAAAAGCAGCTCGCCTGGGTTGCTACTTTGCTTGGGGGCTCTGTAGCTATAACGCTGACTTTACTGCCGCAAACCGATTTTATGCCTAGAGCACCTACGGATGGCTTCTTTTATAGTTTAAACACACCACCTGGTGGAAATATTGGCTTCATGGAAGAGGAAATAGCAAAGCGCGTAAAAGAGAGAGTCATGCCCTACTATGAGGGCGAAAAACTACCGAAAATTAAAGACTTTAATTTCTATGTTTTTGGCTCCAACGCGGGGGGCTTCATCTACTCAGATGATCCACAACGCGTAGAAGAATTAATGGACGTTGCACGTAAAGAGATTTTTCATGATTTACCGGATACTCAAGTGTACCTGTTTAGAGGTTCGATGATCCAAGTAGCAAACGGTGGTGATGGGCGCGCTATTAATATTGATTTAACTGGCCCAAGCATGGACGACCTGATCAGTGGTGCACAAGTCGCTTTAGCCGCTGTTAAAGAAGCGCTGCCACAAGCCACCGCTCAGCCACAACCAAGATTAGATTTGGCGGAACCTGAGCTCCGTTTGCAGCCCGATGATAGACGAATCACCCAAGCTGGTTTAACGAGAAATGACGTCGCACAAGCTGTTCAAGCATTTACTGGGGGTCTTTTCGTGAACGAATACTTTAACGGAAATGAGAGAATGAATGTAATCCTCAGGGCAAGCGCATGGAACACACCGGAAGAGCTACAAGCTCTACCGCTCGTAACCCCCAACGCTGGCATTCAAACGCTTGGGGAGCTCGCTTCAGTAGAGCGTACGGTAGGCCCCACACAATTACGCAGAGTTAACGGGAAGCGTACAGTATCCATAGTGGTAACGCCTCCTGCAGATATGAGTTTGCAACAAGCTCAAGCGCTTCTTTCTGAAGAAGTTATGCCAAAACTTAGAGACGCCTTACCTGCAAATGCTAGCGCCATACTTGCTGGAAATGCTCAAAAGATGAATTCAGCAATCGAAGAAATGACCCTCAACTTTCTACTTGCACTATTTATCCTATTCCTTCTCATGACCGCCTTGTTTAAATCTGCAAAAGACAGCCTGCTAGTTTTGTTGGTCATGCCTCTAGCAATTGCAGGGGGGGTGCTAGCGCTGTATGTACTAAACTTATTCGCTTTCCAATCATTAGACCTTCTCACCATGATTGGATTTATTATTCTTTTGGGACTTGTTGTAAATAATGCCATTTTATTAGTCGACCAGACTAGAGCATCCGAACGCGCTGGGGCCTCAAGAAAACAAGCGGTGCAACAAGCCGTTTTACTTCGAGCACGCCCCGTTTATTTAAGCACCCTCACAAGTCTATTTGGAATGCTGCCATTAATGTTGATGCCTGGGGTCGGCTCTGAAATATATCGAGGCTTGGCTACAGTAATAGTTGGAGGTATGGCAATTAGCGCTTTATTCACGTTATTACTCATGCCCAGCCTACTGCAACTGGGAAAACAAAAAGCGCCCATTGACGGCGATAGCCTAAGAGGCAACCAACCTAAACTCAATTTAGTCGCCAACCAATAGAGAAATTACTATGTTGTTATTTAAAAGACACCTAAATTTAAGCAGACCTGTTGTTAGCACACTGCTGCTTGCACTTATGGTTACATTTACTACGCCAACATTTGCAAAATCTCCAGTTTCTGTCGAGACGATATCTATGGCTCCGCTCGGAAGCTCAATACTTTTACACGGTACGTTATACGGCAAGCAAGATGTTACGCTAACCGCTGGCGTTGGTGGTCTACTCACCTTTGTTGTCGAACCAGGCAGCACAGTAACCAAAGGTGACATACTAGCTCGCATCGACACTTTACCATTAGAGCTAGAACAAGCTCGTCAACAAGAGATGCTTAATAGAGCCAAAATTAACCTGCAGTTTCATAAGCAGGAGTTGAAGCGTTTAACCCAATTAGCCAAAACTAGTAGTGCAGCCGCAAGTCAGGTTGATAGTGTTAAACAGCAGCACGACCTTGCTGAGTCAGATATCCAACTTGCGAAGATTGAGCTGCGCGTGATCGCTGATAAAATCGCACGTTCAACACTCAAGGCTCCCTTTTCAGGTGTGGTCAGTGAACGTTTTAATCGCTCTGGGCAAGATATTAACCGTGCCGACAAGCTAGTGCGGTTAATCGATATTGAAAACTTGGAAGCTAGATTTTATGTCCCGGTCAAATATCTAAGTAGCCTAGACAATGGTGTAACACTACCAATAGCAACAAGTAACACAGATCTCTCAAGCCGTGTAGAGGCATCCATTACAGCAATTATTCCAGCAACAGATCCGCGTTCACAATCTTTTGAAGTGCGGGCAACTTTGCCAAAGCAAACTGCACGAAAATGGGCCGCAGGTCAATTAGTGGATGTAACCTTACCGCTAAGCTCGGGAAAGCCTGAGCTACTAGTCAATCGAGATGCATTAATACTCAGAAAGCAGGGTGTCCATGTGGTGCGTATTAATGAAGACAACAAGGCTGAGCAAATCCAAGTAGAAGTGGGAAAAGGACAGGGAAAGTATGTTGCGATTAAGGCTCTAGGAGAAAATGAGTTAAAGGTCGGAGACTCGGTTGCAGTACGTGGTGCTGAGCGTCTATCAACGGGTCAGGAAGTAGAAGTACATATGCCTTCAAATGCGCCATAACAATATCAACGTTTACTAGCCCAATGAGGGAGGTTCACCTATATGAACCTCCCTCATTTATTTACTTTCACATCGTCAATTTTAGAGGTTTTAATCGCCTCACTGGCGACTTGATGGCTTAAACTTAAAGGTTATAAACTGAAGCAATTTTTGCATAGGGTAAGCTGCCATCAGTAAGCACATAAATACATTGGTTAATACCACTATTTGGGTATATATAACTTTAAGAACATCCGTGCCAAATACCACCCGATCAACATACCGTGACATCAGTAGAATAACTAACATACCTGATACGTAAAATCCGTAGGTCGTAATTTTAGCAAAGTTACATTTCTTAAAGTTATGCCATTGAATCACCGCAACCATGAACAAGCCTTCGTGAATACTAAAACTAATGTAAAATATTTGCCGAACGGCCTGCACACCTACATCAAGGCTGTAAATTACATCTCTTATGGCAATGGCTATCAACTGAAATACCATTGAAGTAAATACAAAGACAAATAGTGAGTGCTCAAACTGCTCAACACTACCAGATTCTGGGCGATTGAATATCATTGCCCTTATAGAATCCTTGCCAAATGCGCCAAGAATTATAAGCGTGAGGATTTTAATCACCGTCAGCGTTAATTCTATGTGCACCAAAATGCCACTCATAGCAACAAAGCTCCTTTTTCTCCTCTGTTCCTCTATTTCATAACGTTGGAAACAGAAATAGGCGGTTCATGACCACCACCTGCTCCGCCGTTACCTCCAAAGACTTGTTTTAACAAGCTTTTCGATAGTATTGTAAAACTCTTTTTATTAGTATTCATGCAATCTACACCTTTTATTTACATAGCACAATATAGGCCGGACAAATAAACACGCTCGATGACTAACACATACCAACAACCTTCGAGCAGTTTTTATGTACATCTATAAATCTAGCTACTGATTTTAGAAACGCAACGGGCCGGATCTATAACAACTACAAGGCTAAACACCGATACAGATCCTTTATCGACATATGAATATATTCATATTCAGCTTAATTTAAATCGTATACCAATTGCAACTATTGAAATTCTCTATTGCAACAACACTCACTTTTCATATAGCCAATGTGCAGTGTATTCGAATAATAGAAACACTCGTGGGGTGCAAAATTACGGACGAAGCGCAAGGTGAAGTGAGCCATTTTATAGAATGCTGAGGGACTATTTAAGAATGCTGAGGGTTATAGAATGCCGAGGGACTCTCTAAACGTCGGATGGCGCTGTGCTTATCACGACCTACAGACCCAAAAACGCAAAAAGCCCATCACAATGGATGGGCTTTTTACTTAATTAGGACCTGGCGATGTTCTACTTTCACATGGCAGCTGCCACACTATCATCGACGCTACAGTGCAAAATTACGGACGAAGTCCGTAGCTTTTGCGCAAGGTGAATTAAGTGCAAAGGGTTAACGATAACGAACGCAGTGAGGACGTTTCCTTTGCGCAAGGTGAAGTGAGCGGTTTTATAGAATGCCGAGGGTTATAGAATGCCGAGGGATTCTCTTAAACGTCGGATGGCGCTACGCTTATCACGACCTACAGACCCAAAAAGCCCGACTCTTTCGAATCGGGCTTTCTATAATTAGGTGCTTGGCGATGTTCTACTTTCACATGGCAGCTGCCACACTATCATCGACGCTGTTTC
>NZ_MKJU01000021.1 GCF_001854605.1 Pseudoalteromonas amylolytica
AACAATCATCTGTGTGGACACTTCGAACAAATCTGTTCTAAATCGTTAAGGAGGTGATCCAGCCCCAGGTTCCCCTAGGGCTACCTTGTTACGACTTCACCCCAGTCATGAATCACTCCGTGGTGAACGTCCTCCCGAAGGTTAGACTATCCACTTCTGGAGCAACCCACTCCCATGGTGTGACGGGCGGTGTGTACAAGGCCCGGGAACGTATTCACCGCGGCATTCTGATCCGCGATTACTAGCGATTCCGACTTCATGGAGTCGAGTTGCAGACTCCAATCCGGACTACGACGTACTTTAAGTGATTCGCTTACTCTCGCAAGTTCGCAGCACTCTGTATACGCCATTGTAGCACGTGTGTAGCCCTACACGTAAGGGCCATGATGACTTGACGTCGTCCCCACCTTCCTCCGGTTTATCACCGGCAGTCTCCTTAGAGTTCCCGACCGAATCGCTGGCAACTAAGGATAGGGGTTGCGCTCGTTGCGGGACTTAACCCAACATCTCACAACACGAGCTGACGACAGCCATGCAGCACCTGTATCAGAGTTCCCGAAGGCACCAATCTATCTCTAGAAAGTTCTCTGTATGTCAAGTGTAGGTAAGGTTCTTCGCGTTGCATCGAATTAAACCACATGCTCCACCGCTTGTGCGGGCCCCCGTCAATTCATTTGAGTTTTAACCTTGCGGCCGTACTCCCCAGGCGGTCTACTTAATGCGTTAGCTTTGAAAAAGTTGTCCGAGGACCCCAGCTTCTAGTAGACATCGTTTACGGCGTGGACTACCAGGGTATCTAATCCTGTTTGCTCCCCACGCTTTCGTACATGAGCGTCAGTGTTGACCCAGGTGGCTGCCTTCGCCATCGGTATTCCTTCAGATCTCTACGCATTTCACCGCTACACCTGAAATTCTACCACCCTCTATCACACTCTAGTTTGCCAGTTCGAAATGCAGTTCCCAGGTTAAGCCCGGGGCTTTCACATCTCGCTTAACAAACCGCCTGCGTACGCTTTACGCCCAGTAATTCCGATTAACGCTCGCACCCTCCGTATTACCGCGGCTGCTGGCACGGAGTTAGCCGGTGCTTCTTCTGTAAGTAACGTCACAGCTAAGCCGTATTAAGACTTAACCTTTCCTCCTTACTGAAAGTGCTTTACAACCCGAAGGCCTTCTTCACACACGCGGCATGGCTGCATCAGGCTTGCGCCCATTGTGCAATATTCCCCACTGCTGCCTCCCGTAGGAGTCTGGGCCGTGTCTCAGTCCCAGTGTGGCTGATCATCCTCTCAAACCAGCTAGGGATCGTCGCCTTGGTGAGCCATTACCTCACCAACTAGCTAATCCCACTTGGGCCAATCTTTAGGCGTGAGGCCCGAAGGTCCCCCACTTTGGTCCGTAGACATTATGCGGTATTAGCAGTCGTTTCCAACTGTTGTCCCCCACCTAAAGGCATGTTCCCAAGCATTACTCACCCGTCCGCCGCTCGACGCCGAATAGCAAGCTATTCTCGTTTCCGCTCGACTTGCATGTGTTAGGCCTGCCGCCAGCGTTCAATCTGAGCCATGATCAAACTCTTCAATTAAAAGTTTTTTTGTTTGAAGTAAACTTCAAACGGCGCTCATTGAATTCTGATTTTGTTCTTGTTACCAAGAACGAATTGACTGTGCTGAATAAACTATGTTTATTCCGTTGGTCACTCAGTTCAATTGAGACTCTAAATGTTTTGTTAGAACTCAATCTGTACGAGTGCCCACACAGATGATTGCTTCATATTTTTAAAGAACGTTGCGATGATTCAGCGCTTGGCTTCATCTCGCTAGGGGTGTGCATTCTAAGCATTCCCTATTTTTTGTCAACACTTAATTTTAAGTTTTCTTGGTAAGAAAAAGCAAAGTTAAGTTTTACTCGACGCTGACCCGTTGTTGCTTTGCTTATTCAGCGTAGCGCTCCGTGTCAGTGGGGTCGCATTATAGGGCGATCCTTTTTTTGATCAAGCTTTTTTTGAAGAAAAGTGATGAAAATAGTTCTTTCGAGCAAAAATAGAGCAAAACAGGCTGTTTTTATAGTTTAACTTAACTCTCCTACACCAATTTCACGTAAAGCTAGGGCTTCAATAGCGAGCAATTAGGTTTTCTTACCCTGTGATACAAATCAATATCTTTTCAATATACTAGGAAGATTTTAAGCACGTGGATGACCCCTTCATTCTTGTGGTTTCTGCGTTTACGTCTAATCTTAATGAAATCATTTAGCATCAGGACATGTTTAAATGGAGCTAAACAGCATTCATTCATTTTTTCATCAAGCATATATGCCTCACGGTCATTGCTATCTATGGCAACCACACCTACTTTGGACAAATGTGATTTCGGATTTGGTGATAGCAACTGCCTACTTTTCTATTCCAGTCGCTATTATGATCTTTGCCAAAAAGCGGCCAGATGTGGGAAGACACTGGCTATTTATACTATTTTCCAGCTTCATCTTGCTGTGTGGTATTACTCACCTCATTGGCATATACACCGTATGGCACGGCGCGTATGGCATTCACGGAATATCAAAATTATTGACTGCAATCGTATCTATGATCACTGCGGTGTATTTATTTCGTCTTATACCTAGCGCGATTGCAATTCCAACACCTAGTCAATTTTTTGGTGTGCGGGATAAACTGACTAAACTTACCACCGAACAAAAGCAACTAAGGCTACTGCTTACAGAGCATAAAATAACTGAGTTTATGCTTAATAGCTTACCCATTAGCACTTTATTACTCGATAAGTCAGATAAGATCATTAAATGTAACCCTCAACTTCTCAATGAACTTGGCTATAAAGACGCAAAATTGATGCTTGGTACAAAGTTGTCTGAACACATACAGCTTGAGGATCCATTTTGTAGTTTGTCTTCTGTACTAAAAGAAGCTAGACATAACAAGTCTCAGTCCGTCGAGCAGCTGTGCCAGGTTATTACCCGAGACGGTGTAACGTTGCCAATGGAGATGAGGCTTATCAATACAGTCTTTGATGGGCAAGAGTTCACATTAGCTGTTTTTAATAACTTGTCATCTTATAGAAAATTAAAACAACAGCTTGATGCCTCCCATCAAAGAATTGAGCGTGCTATTAATGCCACCGAAGATGGAGTTTGGGAATGGGATATTACTAATGACCACGTAATTTACTCTCCTACGCTCATGAAAATGATTGGTAAAGAGCATTTAAAAAATCCAACCTACCTAGATTGGTATGAGCACATTCATCCTGATTATCGAGAGAAGGTTGAAGCTGCTATACGCATTCACTTTGAAACTCAAGAAAAACTGCAAGTCGAATATCTCGGGCGCAACAAGGATGGCGTGTATGCTTGGTTTTTAGCAGTTGGAAACAGTCAGTTTGACTCAGATGGTAATGCCTGCATTATGTCAGGTGCACTTCGTTATATTCAAGATAGTAAACAGTTAGAATCTCAAATTGTTGAAAAAAACAAATATATTAAACTGCTTGTTTGATGGTGCGAATCAGGCTATTTGGCTACTGAAAGTTGAAGAGGATGAAGACTTTACTTTCTTGCAGTTCAACCAAGCAGCATGTGAGCGAACGAACGTTAACTCACAAGACATCATAAATAAACAGCTGTCTCAACTTAGCGGTTCCGTGTTTCCAGTATCCATAGCAGAAAGAATTGGTAATAACTATGCTCTGTGCTGTGAAACAAAAAGGCCTATAGAGTACGTCGAAACCTTACCATTAAATGAAGAGGAACGGTGGTATCAGACAACGCTGTACCCAATGCTGGATAAAAAAGGCAAGGTTGAGAAAATCGTAGGTACAGCAATAGATATTACAGCCAGAAAGTTAGCCGAACAAGAACTCGAACAAAACAAGATATTCTTGGAGCAGATAATTAATTCTGCGGTATGCGGCTTGTACCTTTACGACATCAAGCAAAACCGTAATATTAGGATTAACCAACGCTATACCGATCTACTCGGTTACAATATTGGCGACCTTAAAGACTTAACCATCGTCGATTTAGTACATCCAGATGACAAGTCATCCATGCAGTTGCACTTGGATGAAGTCGTCGATGAAAAAGCCCAAAAGCTTATCCCGATTGAGTATAGAATTAAGCACAAAAACGGCAGCTGGATATGGTGTAGCGCGGTAGACACTATTATATCGAGGAGCGAAGATAATGAGCCCAGTATTCTACTAGGCACCTTTGTAGATATAACCGAGAAGGCCCAGCTGTTATTGAAGCTTAAAGCTTCTAATGAGAACCTTGAACACTTCGCTTTTCTCGCCTCACATGACTTGCAAGAGCCACTAAGAAAGATTATTGCATTTACTGATAGCTTATCTATGCGCCTAGCAGAGCACTTTAAAGGTGACGAAAATGCTCAATTCGAAATGTCCCGTTTAATTGAAGCTTCCAGCCGGATGCGAACAATGATCCAAGACTTGCTCAAGCTATCAAGACTTCAATCACAAAAGATAAAATGCGTGCCAACAACATTAAAATCAATTATTGATGATACGAAGGAACAAATGAGTTACAGCCTAGAGGAGCATGCCGCTACAATAACAATTGATACACCAGATCACATGATCGAGGTAGATCCTTCGTTATTTGTGCAAGTATTTCAAAACCTCTTCGCCAATAGCCTAAAGTTTAAAACTCCGGATACATTACCTGTCGTACACATCAAGAGTGAAATTAGAGATAATCGTATAATGATCTATTATGAAGATAATGGTATCGGTATTAAGGAACCGTATTGGCAAAGTGCTTTTGAGCCCTTTAAACGTTTAGATAATGGCAATAAGTATTCGGGCAGCGGTATTGGCCTTGCGATGTGTAAAGAAATAATTAAGTTGCACGAAGGCGAAATACGCTGCAAAAGCTCAGAAAACTCTGGTACCACCTTTGTAATTAGTTTACCCAAAAGCAGAGATTGAACATGGATATAATCTTAGTGGATGATGACCCAGATGATATTTACCTCTTCACAACCGCCTGTGAACATGTAGAACCAAAGCCAAATCTAGTGGTGCTACAAAATGGCGAGCAATTGTTAGAGTATATAGACGCGCATAATAACCTGAGTAGCCAAGTTTTCCTGATTGATTTGAATATGCCTAAAATGGGTGGGCTCGACGCGATGAGACACATTCAACAGAAAGGATTAAGTGAAAAGTTATGCTTGATCAGCTACACCACATCAAGCCACCCATCAGACATAGAAAGCGCATTTTCATTAGGTGCTAAGTCATACATCACTAAACCAAGCAAAATTGTTGACTTAATTGAATTTTTACAAGTATTGATAAAATATTGGTTTAACTATAATCACTTTGCAAGGACACATTGATGAACCGATGGCTAATATACCTATTAGAAGATAACGATGATGATGTGTATCTAATAAAAAGCACCTTAAGCAAATATAATGGTCGCCATCAATTTAGACTTAAGTCTTTCGATAATGTTGAATCTCTCAAACAAGCCACTCTTCAATGCTCTCCTGATATCCTCTTAATGGATCTAAATTTGCCCGAAAGCACTGGTCTCAATACGCTAATCATTGTGAAACATTTCGTCGCATGTACACCGATTATAGTGCTTACAGGTAACTCTGAAGATGGGATTGGAGAGAAGACTATTCAGCTGGGAGCTCAAGATTATATCCCTAAGCATGAACTCACCACATCACTTCTCACAAGAACAATTGTGTTTTCAAAGGAACGTTTTGAACTACAGCGAAACTTAGAAAATATGGTTGTAATGGACAAACTCACTATGCTCAATAACCGAGGCTCTTTTGACTCTGAGTTGCATCGATATGTCCAAGATGCGATTAGATACAACACTCAGTTTGGGCTACTGTTTATTGATTTAGATAATTTCAAATTAGTTAATGATGAGTTGGGGCATCAGGCTGGAGATCAACTACTGAAAAGTGTTGCAGCAAAGCTAAAAATGTTTAGGAGAACTTCTGACTTTGTTGCAAGGTATGGCGGAGATGAATTCGTCATCATAGCACCTCACGTATCAAATAAAGAGCAGTTAGCTAAGCTAACCCAGCATAAGTACACTTTATTGGCAGATAACTATTGCATTGAAGGGGTAAATAACCAGATACATGAAGTAAACTTAGAATTAAGTATTGGAGCTGTTTTGTTTCCAGAAGATGGAGAAGACGAAACACAATTACTTAATAACGCTGACGCGACCATGTATCAAGCTAAAGAAACAGGCAAGCCATACAAGGTAATGAATTAATTAGTCCACCTAAACATAGGATTTGTTTGGTAGTGTTTAGAGGCCAATGCAGGGTAAAGTTTTAAGCATAAACTTTACCCTTATAAATTACATCCAGCTACCGTTTCGTATTATACCAACAGCCAAACCCTCGATTACTAGAGATTCATGTTCTAAGTCTACTACAATCGGTGAAAACTCTTCATTTTCGGCGTGCAGATAAACCTTTCTACCCGCTTTTTCAAGCCTCTTTACGGTTACCTCATCTTCAACACGGGCAACGACAACCTGACCATTTTCAGCTACCTGCGTACTATGTACAGCTAGCAGGTCACCATCAAGAATACCGATATCCTTCATACTCATCCCATTCACACGCAGTAGGTAATCTGCGGCGGGTCTAAACAAGTTTGCGTCTATTTGACAATGACTCTCAACGTGTTGCTGTGCAAGAATCGGTTCCCCAGCAGCGACTCTACCTATTAGTGGCAGGCCCTGTTCTTCTGGTTCAGGATCTTCAGTCAAACGAATTCCTCTACTAGCACCAGGCACCATCTCGATAACACCTTTTTTTGCCAGTGCCTTAAGGTGCTCTTCTGCCGCATTAGCACTTTTGAAGCCAAGTGCATCCGCTATTTCTGCCCTCGTAGGTGGCATCCCTGTGTCTTTAATAAATACCTTTATCAACTCAAATACTTGTTCTTGTCTTTTTGTTAGTGGACGCATATAACTGGTTTTCCATACAGTACATTTACTGTGAGTATATACAGTTGATACAAAATCGCAATGCTAAACCTCATATATTAAGGACAAACTCTTATTTCCGATAATAATGCTTTAAGTGCAAAGGGCTAAGGTGCCAATGCTTAATGACAAAGCGCGAAGCGGTCGCATTCCTTTTGCGCAAGCTGGGGTGCAAAATTACGGACGAAGTCCGTAGCTTTTGCGCAAGGTGAATTAAGTGCAAAGGGTTAACGATAACGAACGCAGTGAGGACGTTTCCTTTGCGCAAGGTGAAGTGAGCCATTTTATAGAATGCTGAGGGTTATAGAATGCCGAGGAACTCTCTAAACGTCGGATGGCGCTGTGCTTATCACGACCTACAAACCCAAAAACGCAAAAAGCCCATCACAATGGATGGGCTTTTTACTTAAATAGGACCTGGCGATGTTCTACTTTCACATGGCAGCTGCCACACTATCATCGACGCTGTTTCGTTTCACTTCTGAGTTCGGCATGGGGTCAGGTGGTTCCAAAACGCTATAGTCACCAGGAAAACTGGAGCGTAAATCGGTTGTTCTAACCAATTTACTAAATCTGGAAAAATTCTGATAATTCGTAAAACGCTACTTTAGTAACACTAACTTCTAGCTCGTAAAACCACTTTGGCGTTGTATGGTTAAGCCTCACGGGTAATTAGTACTGGTT
>NZ_MKJU01000022.1 GCF_001854605.1 Pseudoalteromonas amylolytica
ATAATTCCTAGTTATCCTTACTTTTAGAATATGCCTCCTCGGGTATTGGCTTTGGTGATTTGTTTTTGTAGCGCATTGTCGTTGACATGAGTGTACAGTTGCGTGGTCAAGATACTTTGATGGCCGAGCAAGCGCTGTACAAATCGAATGTCTACGCCTGATTCAAGTAGTTGGCACGCGGCTGAGTGTCGATACATATGTGGCGTAACTTTTTCGAGCTTGGCTGCATGTGATGTTTCTCTGATGAGTTTACGAATAAAGTGAGCGGAGGCCGGTTTTCCACGGCTGTTGGTGAGTAATAATGAGTGCCCAGCGGTGGTGATGTTTCTTAATGGCAAATAGGCCCTAATGAGTTCTACAACTTCACTACTAGGAATAAAAACATAGCGCTCCCTTTGGCCTTTACCAAATATTTTGATTTTCTTTTCGCTTAGATGAATGTGCTTTATGTCGATGTTGATCAGTTCACTCACTCTCACTCCTGTAGCAAACAACAGTTCTATCGCTAAAAGCGTGGTAAGTTGATTGAGTTGCTTGGGTGTTTTGATCAAAGCGCTTAGCGTAGTGATGTTATAGCTGTCATGCTTGCAAATATTAAGGTTCGTACGCGCGGCTCTGAGCATTTTTCTTAGGCTACTTTTTGGGATATTACGAGGTAGTTGAGTGGGTACCTTGATACTAATGTCTGCCTTATGAAATGGATTCGTTTGTATAAACTCTTCTCTTTCAAGCCATCTAAACATGGCTTTTAGGCAGGCGAGGCGCCTTTTTATTGTACGCACACTGAGGTTTGTTTGCTGCAATCTGTGTAGGTAGTTTTGTAGTTGCTTTTTATCAAATTCACTAATTTCTTGTTCGCGAACCAATGATTGAAAGGTTGTCAGGTCTTGGCGATATGCCTTTAGGGTAAGTGTTGAAAGTTGTTTATTGGTCTTACAGTAGGCTAGAAATTGTTCGCATGTTTCGCTGATTTGCATTGATACTACTCTATATAAATTCAATGAAATTAATATGATAGTGTAGTTGTTGCGAAAATAGAAATATTACCTACTAAGATGCACCAATCATTTATCTGTCAGTCCAAGCGCACCACTTAAGGTGCTTTAATATCCGTCTGCCACTGTGCGGCTAGGTGATCGATAAAGGCGCGTACAGCGGGTCTTTGATAGCTTCTGGACAAATACACTGCCCACAGTGACATGGTCGGTAATATGGTGCCCCGAAGCAGTCGCACCAGTTTGCCAGATTGGATGTGTGGATTGGCTAAATCGCAGGGGAGATAGGCAACTCCTAGGCCGTCGATACAGGCGTTGATCAAAACCGACACATCATTGGCTTTGATATTTCCATTTACTTCAATGGTGCGTAATTGCTCTTGCTCTATAAAAGTCCAGCTGCGTTGCGGCACATGCACAAGACAGTTGTGATGTTTGAGTTGACCAAGAGCGTCTATCTGCCCATGTTTTTGTATGTACTCGGGTGAGCAACATAGCGCACTATCTATGCTCATCAGTTTGCGCGCGATAAGGGAGTCATCGGGTTGGTTTGTGTAGCGTAGGGCAACATCGATATGCTCTTCGACAAGTTGGGCATTACTATCTGACATCACTAACTGAACACGTACTTTAGGGTGTTGCAAAGTAAACGGCACGAGCGCTTCATAGAGTAAGTTCTGGCCAAGTCCAATAGGGCTTGCGATACGGATCTCACCGATCAGCTCTTCATTGTGACTATGAGCAATCCTTTCTAAATGAGCAACTTCATGCAGTACGCGTTCGGATTGAGATATGAGCTCTTCTCCAGGTGCTGTTAAGCTCACCTTACGTGTTGTGCGGTGCAATAAACGCACATTAAGCCAGTCTTCTAATTCTTTGATATGCCTTGTGACTTTAACCCGACTAATGCCCAACTGCTCCGCCGCTTGAGTATAGCTACCGGTACTGGCCACCTCGGCAAAGCTTCTGAGCGCTGTGATCTTATCCATAACACACTTTAATTGTTTCTATTTGTGAACTAATTATGTTCATATTTCTATATTTATTACAAATATTGTTTTGAACATAATTGCACCACTGGCTAAACAGACATATCGTAATTGGAGACAAACATGAAAATAGCAGTAATAGGTGCAACAGGCTGGATTGGTTCAACTATCGTGGGAGAGGCGTTAGCACAAGGCCATCAAGTAATCGCTATCAGCCGTGAGGTGGTACCGACGGATAACTCAAATGTGGTTGTGCGCCCATTAGACTTGTTAGCGACAATGGGACTTAAAGAAGCGGTCTTGGGAGCGGATATAGTGATAAGTGCTATAGGCGGTCGTGCCGCTGGTAATCATGAGATAGTTGTAAATACAGCACAGCGTTTACTAGATGAGCTACCACAACTGGGAATTGCACGACTGCTGTGGGTTGGGGGAGCTGGCAGCCTGATCACCTCAAGTGGTGAGTCATTATTATCATCACCTAACTTTCCACCAGAGCATAAAGATGAAGCCATAGCACAAGGGCAAGCGTTGGATGTGTTCAAAAATACCCGAAGCGAATTGGACTGGGTGTTTGTCAGTCCTGCTGCGCAGATATTTCTAGGTGAGCGCACGGGCACATATCGTGTTGGCGGCGATCAGTTATTATTGGATACACAAGGTAATAGCACTATTTCGGTACAGGACTATGCCAAAGCGCTGGTAGATGAGGCGCAAAACTCGGTGTATCACCGCCAGCGCATCGGTATTGCATACTAAAGTGATACCATGGCGATTCGGTTTGTTCTAATGCAGGTTTAAGATTAGTATTACATCATTGAGCAAATAACTATAAACCGTAGTGGAAGCTGCGGTTTTTGCGCTTTTATGAGGTGAAAGATGAGTTTATTAGAAGGGCTGGAACATTCACTAATAGCGGGTGAGTCTTATCACACAGAGCAACATTTTTCAGTTTTGAACCCTGCCACAGGTGAGCCGTTGGCGTATGTTAGTGAGGTTGATGAGCGAGGCACTGCGCTGGCACTACAAAGTGCAACAGGCACCTATGAAGTGCTAAAAGCGACCAGTGCTAAGCAACGTAGTGAAGTGTTATGGCGCTGGTACGAGCTGGTAATGGAAAACAAACCGCTACTTGCTCGCTTACTAACACAAGAGCAAGGCAAACCACTCAAAGAAGCGATGGGAGAGGTTGATTATGCTGCTGGGTATATTCAGTGGTATGCGGAACAAGCAAAGCGCAGCTATGGTGAGATTATTCCGGCCAATGATGCGCAACATCATTTAAGCGCTATAAAACAAGGGGTTGGCGTAGTCCTTGGGATCACGCCATGGAATTTTCCACTGGCAATGATCACACGTAAAGTCGCCCCTGCTTATGCCGCAGGTTGTAGCTTTATCCTTAAACCTTCGGAGCAAACCCCATTATCCGCATTGGCACTGGCTCAACTTGCTTTGCAAGCTGGAATGGAAAAGGGCGCTTTCCAAGTATTGTTAACATCCGATTCTGCGGGGCTCATTAAACCGCTTTGTCAGACAAGCCGCATTCGTAAGCTCACCTTTACTGGCTCAACACAAGTTGGCCGTATTTTGCTTGAGCAATGTGCAAGTACGATAAAGCGCACCTCGATGGAGCTTGGCGGCAATGCGCCTTTCATCATTTTTGAATCCGCAAATTTAGATGAGGCAGTGGCTGGGCTGATGGCTGCAAAGTTTCGCAATGCAGGTCAAACGTGTATCGCTGCAAACCGTATTTTATTACAACAAGGTATTGAAGAGCATTTTCTTGAACGTTTGATTAAAGCAGTAGATAAGCTCATTGTGGGTGATGGCTTAGAAGAAGGGGTTGATATTGGTCCGCTTATCACGCTTGAGGCCAAGGAAAAAGCACAAAAGCTTATTGATGATGCCATTAAAAAAGGTGCAGAGGTTATTTATCAAGGTAAGCAGCAATCAGGCCTATTTATGGCGCCTGTGATATTGACGGGGGTTACCACAAACATGGATATTGCAAATCAAGAAATATTCGCCCCCGTGGTGAGCATTATGTCATTCTCAGGTGAATCTGATGCCGTTAAATTGGCCAATAGTGTAGAAGAAGGATTAGCAGCTTATTTTTACTCTCAGGATGTGTCACAAATACATAGGGTATCTTTATCCTTGGATTATGGCATGGTGGGTATTAATGAGGGCATAATTTCAAACCCTGTGGCACCATTTGGTGGTGTAAAGCAGTCTGGCTTAGGCAAAGAGGGCGGTCATCAAGGTTTGGATGAATACTTAACGGTTAAATACCTTTGCCAAAAGTTTGATTAGCGCATTTTTCGCAATGACTTTTCATTAATCACAAAGAGCGATAAACTTTCGCGCTGGATTATTTTTTTCTTTCAAGCAAGGAGCAAAACCATTGCAACACGTCAATACACCTATGTTGGTGGTTTTAGCAGCTGGGCTTGGTAGCCGTTTTGGTGGTGGCAAACAAATTGCGCTGTTACCGAAAGTAAATCGCACTATTATGGAGCTGAGTATTGAAGATGCTTATCATGCTGGTGTGCGTGAGGTTATTCTAGTTATTAATGCGCAGGTAGAAGCAGCAATACAGCGGGACATTTTGCCGCGTTTACCTTCGCAAATGAAAGTTACCTTGGTTGAACAAAGCATTAGGCAAGTACCAGAGCAGTTTGCAAGTTATGCTGCGCAACGACAAAAACCATGGGGAACGGGCCATGCTTTACTATGCGCCAAGGCATATATAACTAAACCCGCAATAGTGATCACTGCCGATGATTATTATGGTCCGACCGCGTATCAACAAATGGTAGAACACTTTCACAGGCGGCCTGAAGATATGGCAATGGTGGCTTACCCGTTATTGAACACCTTGTCTCAACTGGGTGGTGTTAACAGAGGTATATGCCAGTTAAATGATGATAAATTAATCAGTGTTAAGGAATATACAGATATCTATCATACCGCAAACGGGGTTGTCGGGTGTTATGAAGGCCGACAGCAACTTCTGCCTGACTCTGCGCTGGCATCAATGACATTCTGGGGAATAACGCCTAAGTTGATAGAAAGCCTAGAGCAGGGCTTTGTTGAGTTCTTAATGAGTTATGACAACGGTGTCAAAAAAGAGTATTATTTACCAAATTGTATTGAACAATGCATCGTATCAAGGAACCTGGATTTGATTGTGTATTCAGCCGAAGATCATTGGTATGGCGTTACGTTTAAAGAAGAATTAGCAGCGGTGGCAGGAAAAATACATGAACAACGCTAATAATGAAAGAGAAGTGCTCTTCGGTTGTATGCCATTATTCAATGAGGTTAGTATGGAAAATCGTGCAGTAGCGGCACACCTATCACAGCAGTTTGGACTTCAGGGTGAGCAGCCTGTCATGAATCCAATTGGCAATGGACACATTAATACCACAATGTTACTCAAAGATACAAAACAAGCTGTGGTCGTCCAAAAGCTCAATACCGATGTGTTTCCCAATCCAGAGCAACTGGTAGAGAATGCGCGTGCCATTGAGCAACATTTATCTGATAAAGTGGTACAAGGTGAATATGGCTTACATATTATTAAGCACTTGCCCACTGTCGAAAATGAATATCTAGTTAACCACAATGGCGGCGTGTGGCGGGCATTGGAGTTTATTGGCGGTAGTTATAGTGAAGATGTGGTTGACTCCACAAGTAAGGCGCAAACGGCGGCTAACGCATTTGGTCAATTTGCCAAGGCGCTTGAAGATTTTGAAGCCCAGCAGTTACATCATGTGATCCCTGACTTTCACAATCTTGCCAAACGTATTGAAACCTTTAAAAAGACACTCCAACAGGACCGCCACAATCGTGCGCAACTATGTATTGATGATATCGCTTTTTGTCAGTCTCAATTTAGCTTAGCTGATGAATTGCAAGTATTGCTTAAATCCATCCCATTGCGCCCTTGCCACAACGATACAAAAATCAATAACATGCTATTTTGCACTAAAACTAATCAAGGAAAGGCTGTGATCGATATGGACACATGTATGCCTGGCTATTGGTTATTTGATTTTGGAGATATGGTGCGCACGTTCTGCTCACCAGAGGCGGAGGATTCTCTTAATCTGGAAAATGTTGTGGTTCGCGAAGAAATATTCTCAGCGATTGTAAAAGGTTATGTGGAGCCGTTGGCAGATACCTTGACCGAGCAAGAAAAAAACAGCTTTTTACTGGGGGCTAAAGTGATGCCCTTTATGATTGGCCTACGCTTTTTAACTGACTATCTAGACGGAGATAATTACTTTGCAGTGCATAGAGAGCAGCACAACCTTCAGCGCTCTCGTAATCAGTTTAAGCTATATCAAGATGTGTTGGCTAAGGAGAAAATACTGAAAGATATTTTGGCTCAATACTGACATGAAAAGGCGCTACGGCGCTTTTTTAGTATCACGTGAATTATCTTAAGCCGTGGGGAGTTAGTCGCATTCTTTTTTGCATTGCTGCCCGTATGCGGTAGCGTGCAGATGAAGTATCTTTTAAGGAACAATAATAATGACAAAAATGAATCGTAGAGACTTTCTCAAAGCGGCAGGCAGCGCAGTGGGGGCAACAGCCATTGCTGGAACCGCTCTGACTGGGTGCGCACAAAATTTAAAAGGGAGCGTACCACCTCGTGCAGGGCAATCCGTGATGGGATTGGTTACAAAAAAGCTAGACATCGTGAGAGTTGGCTTTATTGGCGTTGGTCAACGCGGTTATGGTCATGTCAAACGTATGAGTCAAATTGAGGGGACGCAAATAGTGGCTATTTGTGATACTCATCAAGAGGTCCTAGACCGGTCGATTAATTTCCTGAGTGAACAAGGCCAGCAAAGACCAGCAACTTACACGGGCGCAGAGCTGGCCTATCAAGACTTGTTAGCGCGCGATGATATTGACATTGTCATTATCTCTACACCTTGGAAATGGCATGCACCGATGGCTATAGATACCATGAACAGTGGTAAGCATGCCTTTGTTGAGGTGCCTTTAGCGCTTAGCGTTGAAGAAATGTGGGACGTGGTAAACACCGCAGAGCGTACCCAACGTCATTGCATGATGATGGAAAATGTAAACTATGGTCGTGATGAACTAATGGTATTGAACATGGTTCGTCAGGGCCTGTTTGGTGAGTTGCTCCATGGTGAGGCAGCGTATATTCATGAACTACGCTGGCAAATGAAGGAAGTGGAACATAAAACAGGGTCTTGGCGCACGGATTGGCACAGCAAACGTAACGGCAACTTATATCCGACCCATGGCTTAGGTCCTGTGTCTCAATACATGAATATTAATCGGGGCGATCGATTTGATTATTTAACGTCGATGAGTTCTCCCGCTTTGGGCCGTGCCGCATACGCTCAGCGAGAGTTTTCGCCTGAACATATACGTAATCAGGCAAAGTATATCTCAGGGGATATGAACACGACTTTGATAAAGACGGTGAAAGGCCGCAGTATTATGGTTCAGCATGATACAACCACACCACGACCATATTCACGCCATAATCTTATTCAAGGTACTAATGGGGTATTTGCAGGGTTCCCTAATCGCATTGCATTGGAGCATGGCAGTGAGACCAGCTTCCATGAGTGGGATTATGAGATGAGCAGTTGGTACGCTAAGTACGATCATCCACTTTGGTTACGCATGGGCGAAGAGGCAAAACGTAATGGCGGACACGGTGGAATGGATTTTCTGATGTTCTGGCGTATGATTTATTGTCTACGCAATGGCGAACCTTTGGATCAAGATGTTTATGACGGTGCAGCGTGGTCGGTGATTTCTCCTTTATCGGCATTATCGGTGTCTAATCGCAGTGCATCTATTGATATTCCTGATTTTACTCGTGGAGCTTGGCAACAGGGTAAACCGCTAGGCATCGTAGGCGTTTAAGAGATTAAGTGATGAAACTACCAGTTCTTTTTATAGTTAGCACCCTGTTGCTCAGTGCATGTGTAACGCAAAAAGCTGATCTATCGCTTGAGCAAACCGTTAATCGGTATCTCGAAGTGTATCAACAGCGTACAGACTTCGATACGTTTTTATCATTTTATGATGAACGCGCGCAGCTCGAGGATATGGTATATGGTCACTACGCAGCGAACCGAGCTGAGATAGAGCAGTTTTATGCTTGGCCGACAAGTCAGGTTACGGTACTTGATAACAAACCCTTATTTAGTATCGAGCAGCAGATTATCGACGTGCAGCAACGAGTAGCAATCGTATCAGGTGAGTTTCATCGTTTTGATTATGGTGGTGATAAACTTGGGCCTTGGCGCTTTTTAATAAAACTGCAATTTAATGAACATGGCCTGATAACATATCAGCAAGACTGGATAAACTATACCCCTAAAGCCATGGTAAGCGATGGAAAAAACCTCAATCTACGAATAGATTAGGTATTGGTTTTTTAGTTTTACAAACGTTGGAATTGTAATGAAACTATCAGTTGAAATCAGTAAATATCCACTACATGAAGATTATGTACCATTTATTAAAGACTTCATTGAGCGCCTTAAAGCACATCAAGAGCTTAAAGTGATTAGTAATAGTATGTCTACACAAGTATTTGGTGACTATGATGTCGTTATGGGTCAGCTGCAAAAGAATATGAAACGCTCCTTTGAGGAGTATGGAAAAGTAGTGTTTGTATGCAAATTTATCAGCGGTGATTTGTCAGCCTGATGTTAGAGAGTTAGAGGAGGCATATTGAGTACATTCGTGACACTACCATATTGGGAGTATACGGCCGTATTGTTTGCGCTTCTTTATCTCGTTTTAGCGATTAAGGAGCACAATGGCTGCTGGGCATTCGGCTTTTTTAGTACATTTATGTATGCCGTGATGTATTGGCAAGGAGCCCTCTTTGTTGAGTCTTTACTGCATGGCTATTACATGTTGATGTCGTTCGTTGGCTGGTGGATGTGGCGACAGGGTTTTAATAACAACAAGTTACCCATTTGCTCGTGGCCCCTTAAATTGCATATGCTGCTTGTGTTTGTGGCCGCCTCCCTTGCTATTATGGTGGCATTATTAGCCAAGGTGGCGGGCTATTATATACAGGTCGCTTACATAGACTTTTTAACCGTTTTTTTCTCAATATTGGCAACCTATCTGCTGGTAAATAAAGTGCTTGAAAACTGGTTGTATTGGATAGTGATTAATACAGCGACGATGTATTTGCTTTTGGTGAAAGGTTATTATGCAACGCTGTTGCTAAGTGTTGTTTATACGCTGATGGCTTGTTGGGGTTACAAGTGTTGGTATGAAAGCTATGAGTATCGTCAGGGCAAGTCACTTGGAAAGCTATGAGATGAAAGAGCAAGCATTGATTGCCAAACTTACACAACTCAAACCTGAATTGAAGATTTATCAACTGAGACCACTCAACAAGGGCTTAAGCAATGAAAATTACTGGTTAGACTCTTCACTTGGTCCATTATTGCTCAAACTATATCGTAGTCACTTTCCACTGAGTGCGCTTAAAGCTCAGCAACGCCTTGCAATAGAAACAACCGTCACCCAGCCGGTCGTTATGTGGCACAAGGAAGAGAAGCTTGCTCTGTTTGCATTTGCACCAGAGATCAAACAGTCGCTCGACTTAAACGCGATTCTGTCATCTCTGTTTGAAATCCATGAATTTCAAGCCAAAGAAGACAGTGAAATTTTGGATATAGGAAAATTATTACAAGAGATAGACACGACACGTTATTCATTTGCTGAGTGTAGATTACATTGGGCGGTGGAGAAAATAGCATCCTTACCTAGGGATATGGCATTTTGTCACAATGACTTAGTTACTGATAATATTATTGCAAGTAGCCAGGGTATCAAGTTCATTGATTTCGAATATGCAGGCTATAACGATGTGTTTTTTGATTTGGCTGCGCTTTGCTGTAGTTTTAATTTAACAGTAGTACAGCAAAGTGAAATGCTGGACATGTACTTTTCATACAAGCATATGTCGACGCCTGAATATGCAACTGATAAGTTGCGGGCGTACCAGATTGGCTATTTACTGTTAAGCATACAGTGGTATGAAAGTCGCGATTACGTTGAGTTAGCAGCGCCTTTGCGACTTCAACTACAGGGGTTAGCGGTTTAAATACCGCCCAAGCGTTGTGCAAGTTCTTTATACTTTTCAACATCCGCGCGGTCAAAAATGGGCTGTCCCTGAGGGTCTTGCTCCTTCGCAACGAGTAGATTTTCTCTTGCCAAGCGTCTAACACGTTCAACTTTTACGCCAAGGAATTCTGCGACTTGCTCAGTGGTCATAGGGGTCATAAATATCGTCCTCTTGATGTACAAATACGTAATGACGCTTTGTTGTTAAAATGTGTGGTCATTACTTTGTTTTACGTTATTACAGTGCCTAGCTTAGGCAACCGTACCAATAAGCATAGTTAAATATCGTGTTTTTTGTGTCTTGTATAGTATTTTTTTGAATTTCAGGTGGTTTATTAACCATATAGCGCACAAATGCTAGTATTTATTTTTCGATGCCATTATCATAACGCCTCAGGTCATACTGATGTGCTCTCGTGGTGAAATGGATATCACGTAGCTCTCCGGAAGCTGAGTTGCAGGTTCGATCCCTGCCGAGAGCGCCAGTTACCTTATCCTCAACACTCACTTTTGTATGTTATAGCCAATGCTTGGCTCTGAAATAATAGCCAATTCCGCCCGTTAATAAGCACAAAGAGATGACAAACAGCGCAAAGGCATAAGGTGACTCTGTGCCTGGAATTCCACCAATATTGACTCCCAGTAAGCCCGTCAAAAATCCCAATGGTAGAAACAAAGCTGCGACGACTGACATAACATACATACGCTGGTTTAACTGTTCGCTCAGTTGGTTTGATAGGCTATGCTGTATGACCTGTGCTCGCTCTATTGCCGACTCCAATTCTTCAACATAACGACTCAATGCGTTATTTGCTTCATCCAATTTATGTATCGCGCTATCGTTAAGCCATGATGGCTGGCAATCAACAAGCTCTGATATGGCAACCTTTTGCGGCTTTAAGTAACGTTTTAAAGCGATGGTTTGACGGCGGGTGGTAGAGAGTACACCAGCATCAATTTGCCCATCATGATTATCTAGACAATCTTCAAAGGCATCGAGTTGTTCGTCAATTTGATAGATCACATCCTGCATTCTTGAGGTCAGGCGCTGAACCAAGCAGCTCAGTAGATCAGCAATATCACAGGGGCCCTTTTTATGCTTTAGTGACTGCAACACGTCTTGTGCAGACATCAATTGGCGTTTGCGTAGGGTAATCAACAGGTTCTCATTCACAAAGCAACGGATTGAGACCATATCTTCAGGGCTTTGTTGAGGATTTAAATTCACACCCCGTAAAAACAGTAGCAGGCCATGTTCCGCTTGGGTGACCCGTGGTCTCGTTTCATCTGTTGTGAGTGCTTGCCATTCCCACTCTTGCAAATAAGACTGAGCTTGAAGCCAAGTTATTGTGTCGTTAGCACTATAATCAAAATGCAACCAAATGAGCTTATTTTGCGCTTGTAGCTGGGTTACGTTTTGTAAATCATTTAGCTCAAGGGCGCCACCTAAGCCATCTAGTTGTACCGCATGTACTAAACCTGAATTCATTGTATTACTCCTTTGCGACAGCTTTATCATGGTTGTATAAAATTATTGATACTTCAATGTAATTTTCTAATTGTTTGGATAAATAATACTCGCTGTTATATGCTGAAAATTGCTGTATAAGACAGTTTTTTAAGGAGCGAGTATGTCTGACAAGATTAATGTTGGTTGGCGTGAGTGGTTATCGTTGCCAGAGCTTGGAATTGCTCGCATTAAGGCAAAAGTAGATACCGGTGCACGTACTTCTTGTTTACATGCATTTAGGGTTGAACCATTTGATAACCAAGGGCAGCCTTGGGTCAGGTTTTGGCTTCATCCAGAACAAGATCGCACAGATGTGGAACTCTATTGCGAGGCGGCAATTAAAGACGAGCGGCAGGTTACAGATTCTGGTGGTCATAGAGAAATGCGCTACGTTATAGAGAGTAACGTCGTCATCGCTGGGCAAACTTGGCCGATAGAGATTACCTTGACGAACCGCGACAACATGAAATTTAGAATGTTATTAGGACGTACAGCAATGGCTGGTCGAATAGTCGTTGATCCAAACGCTTCATATTTAACCAAAGAAACGGAACAACAATGAAAATAGCGATTTTATCCCGCAACAAGCAACTTTACTCGACTCGTCGCTTAATCGAAGCAGCGAAGCAACGAGGTCATGAAATTATTGTATTGGATGCGTTGCGCTGTTACATGAACATTAATTCTCAAGAACCTGAAATTCACTTTAAGGGCGAGCGCATCACCGAAGTAGAAGCCGTGATCCCTCGTATTGGTGCCTCGGTTACATTTTATGGTTGCTCGGTATTGCGTCAGTTTGAAATGATGGGCGTTTATCCGCTGAACGAATCTGTCGCAATTACGCGCTCACGAGATAAACTGAGATCATTACAATTGCTGTCACGAAAAGGTGTTGGTATGCCAATTACTGGGTTTGCCAGTAAGCCCGATGACGTAAAAGACCTACTTGAGATGGTCGGTGGTACACCTGTCGTGATCAAGTTGCTAGAGGGCACCCAAGGGATTGGCGTGGTATTGGCAGAAACCCGTAAAGCCGCTGAAAGCGTGATTGAAGCGTTTATGGGCCTCAAAGCCAACATCATGGTGCAAGAGTACATCAAAGAAGCAGGCGGTGCTGATATCCGCTGTTTTGTTATCGGCGATAAAGTGATTGCAGCAATGAAGCGCCAAGCACAAGAAGGTGAGTTTCGCTCTAACCTTCATCGTGGTGGCAGCGCCAGCCTTGTACGTATTTCTCCAGAAGAGCGCAAAACGGCGGTAGCTGCGGCTAAAGCGATGGGTTTGAACGTGGCTGGGGTAGATTTACTGCGCTCCAGCCGTGGTCCTTTGGTGATGGAAGTAAACTCATCACCAGGATTAGAGGGTATCGAAAAAGCAACGGGCAAAGACATTGCCGGTATGATCATTGATTTTATCGAAAAAAACGCTGCATCTAAGAGGACTGCAACACGTGGCAAAGGCTAGAATAAACAGGCCATTCACCCTACTAGATACCTGTATCGGTGTAGGTGAAAGAAAAACATTATCGTTGGAAGTTGCTAAGCTATACACGCACACGCCGTTGACCATCCCAATAGAGGTGGTTAACGGGCTTGAGAAAGGACCAGTTGTCTTAGTGTGTGCTGCAATTCACGGAGATGAACTCAATGGTGTTGAAGTGGTTCGTCAATTACTTGGTAAGATAGACGTTCGAGAACTTAAAGGCACCATTATCGCAGTGCCAGTGGTTAACGTATTTGGGTTTGTACAAAAGTCACGTTATCTGCCAGATAGACGCGATTTGAATCGTTGTTTTCCAGGTTCAGAGCGGGGCTCGCTTGGCGCGAGAATGGCGCACATGTTTTTCTCTCAAGTGGCCAGTTTATGTACGCATATTATTGATCTCCATACGGGGGCTATACATAGGTCAAACTTGCCTCAAGTGCGTGCTGACCTATCATGTCCTGAGACGGCTGAAATTGCCCATGCGTTTGGTACGCCTGTGGTGATTGACGCCACGTTGCGAAATGGTTCATTGCGTAGTGAAGCCAGTAGCCGAGGTATTCCAGTCGTCACTTATGAAGCCGGGGAAGCGCTAAGATTTGACCCCTTGGCCATAGCGGGCGGTTTACAAGGCGTTGAAAATGTCTTGAAAAAGCTAAAAATGCTAAAAGGAAGAAGGCGCAAAAAAGGGCCAGAACCTGTCATTGCAGCGTCAACCAGCTGGATCCGTGCAGAGGTAGATGGCATTGTTCGTGCCCAAGTCAATTTAGGCGCACGGGTCACCAAAGGGCAGGTGTTAGCTTATATCGATAACCCGTTAGGCAGTAACGAGCTGGCACTCAAGGCGCCACGCAGTGGTATTGTTATCGGCCAGCAAACGCTACCTTTGGTAAATGAAGGGGATGCAGTGTTTCATCTAGCCTATTTTGCACATGCAAACTCGCTGGTGGAGCAGCAGGTTGAGTCATTTATTGATGAACTTAGCGAAACCAATGAAACGAACGGTAGTGTAGAGTTAAATAACTAACTATCTACATAGCTTAGTAACCTGCATAAACACAGGTTACTCGTTTACTTTTTTGGGCCCAATACACGTTTTGGCGCGGGTACTTTGGGTTTGCTTGGCTCTTCACGAAGTACTAATACTGGACGGGTAACAAATAAGTTGTTTGGGTAGATTACACGGTGGCCATCAACGTTTTTCAGAACAACATTCATTAAGCCCATTTCAACGATACAGCCTTCAATGTGGTTTGCACCATCGACAATACGAACCCAGTTTCCGACACGACAATAGTTTTGTATAAACATCAGTAAAAATGAGGTCAAATTACTGAGCAAAGACCAGCCTGCAAACAGCGCTACACCTAGCATTGCGAACAACGAAGACCCAAGTACCAGTAAGCCTCTAAGCTCTATGCCCCAAAAAACAAGCAACAAACATATCAGCACGATGGCTGTGATTATTTTTAGCAATAGCTCCGCTCTGAGCTGACGATGCGTATCTATCTTGCCTTGAGTAACTCTATCAAGTACCCGTTGACTGTATTTAAAAATGATAGGAAAAAGTAGTAACACGAATGCCGTGACTACTAAGCGGTACTGTTCCGCTAATATAGTCGTTAAATAAGACAAGTCTCTATCCCATAACTGAAATTTGCATGGTTATAGCATAGTGATACAGTTCTTAAAAGCGATTCTTTACGGTGAATAACCATTGAATGTCGTCGATGTTTTCTGGCCCGTTGATTGGGGTCGCAACATCTAAATGCAGCACTAACCCCGCGTTGGCACGGCTAGGGGCAAGGCGCAGTCCCATCCCGATGTTTTTCAGGTAGTCAGGGTTACTGTCAACTAACGAATGGCCACGCACGCGACCTATATCGAAAAACACTGCTGCACCGACTTTGAACAGTTGCAGCAAGTCATACTCCCAATAGTAGCGTTTTTCTAAATTCACCAATACGCTTTTGCTGCCATGTTGATATTTAATTGGAAAGCCTCTCAAGCCTGTTTCGCCTCCCAAAGTCAGTTGCTTGTCTTGGGTAAGGTTTTTAGCAAATCGTAGTTGCACTTTGGCATACCAAGACTGGTATAAACTGGTATTGAGATAATATTCAAAATTGGCCTCAGTGACCATGTTACGTGCGGTATTTTGTTCGCTATTCCATTGTCCATCGACAGATAAAGCCATTCGCCACAGGCTTCTGTCCGATGTGAAGTGGGCTTTTTGTGCGGACAGTTGATAAACCAAGTGACTGGCCTCATTGCTCAACTGATCATCAGAATACCCAAGCATGGCGTTGATGTTCCAGCCCAGATTTAAATCCTCCGTGCGGTAGATGGAGTCAAAGTTTCTGACTTTGATGTAATTGTCCTCGAACCAGTGACCTTTGAGGTAGGGATAACTTACCGTTCTATTTTCAGCAATCGGCAAACGAGTATTTGAGGTGCTTTTAAATTCATCCTCTTGGTGATGAAAGCCGACACTTAGGCGTTGGGTCCAATCACGAGAAAGCGTGGTAGCAGCACCAAAATATATATCTGATATTTGGGTTAAATGTTCAAATTCAGACACCACTTCGCCAGCTTCGTACAAAGATTCAATACGCCGGTTTTCGTAATCAGACATACCATAGCTATAAGGCGTTTCTGTTGAAAAAAATGGGTAGTGCACACCGATGTAGTGGCGTTTTCCGTCGTCATTATCAGCATATTCAACACGGCCACGATAGCGGGTTGACAGTATGTTGGGGTCGTCATACACAAATAAGTAACCAGAGCGGTCTTTGTCACTGGTATGAGTCAGTGATAGGCGCTTACCCCAACCTAGTAAGTTAGTTTCTCTAAAGCCGATGCGTGATGAATTTTCGCCACCGCTACGGCTAAAGCTCAGTTCAGGCAGCAAGGTCCAAAGATCACGGGTAACGACACTCACATGAATGTTGCCATGGCAGTCTTCTTCGGCAAATACTCTGGCGTCGTACAAAAAGTTTTGGTTTCTGAGCAATCGCTCCGACTCAACAAGCCTTTTTTGCGAATACATATCGCCTTCTTGGAATAACAATATGCTACGCAATACTTCAGGTTTGGTGGTTATATGGGCGCGGTTAGCAAAGCGAAATAGTGCGTTATCTTCTTCTGGTAAACTGGTATCAAAAACATTGAGCTGATGAAAACTCACCGTTTCAATGCGCCTAGATTCACCTTCAGGAGGGAGGTTGGGTTCTTTATCCAGCTGGCGTTGTAAATTGCTGTTGAGTGGTTCTTCAGCTCTTTGATTCGCACAGCTTTGGGTTGCGTGTTCAAGGTTTTGAGCGACGCTTGGAGCGGACATTAGGGCGCTGAAAATGGCTAAAAAGTGATTGCATTTCAGTGCCTTCATTCGCAACTCCCAATCAATTATTTAACCATATGAATGCTTTACTATAAACAAACCTTAGTCTTTAAGTCTATTTCATAATTAAGAATTTGATAGAAATAATTGAGCGAGTTTTGGCAAAAAAGGTGCCGCATCTTGTCCTTCAGGGGCTATCCAAATACTCTCACTGTAATGTTCAAAGTTGAGGTTGAAGCTTTGCTGAGCGTAGCTAAATCGTAGTTGATGACGGTCAGCCCCTTGCGCAAACTCTATGATTTGGATGTGCTGTGGATGGTGCAAAAAAATACTGCTCCACAGTTCAAATTCATCTGCTTCGGGCAAGCATGTTGGTGTAATGATCAATATTTGGTATTCAGGGTCAAATTCGACTTGGCTCATGATTTTTCTCTTAGCTAATTAGCTGGCTGCCAGATAGTTGCGAATAAGTTGCATAAAAGGCGCGCCGTATTTGCTGAGCTTGGTAAAGCCAACTCCAGAGACTTTCAAAAACTCGCTGTCTGTGGTTGGCATAAGCTGCGCCATTTCTGCCAGCGTTTTGTCATTAAAGACCACATAGGGTGGTACGTCGTCTTCATCGGCCAGCTCTTTTCGTAAACTACGTAGCTTCGCAAAGAGCTTTTTATCGTAGTTAAATTGAGCCAGTTTGTCCTGATAAACGTGTTTAGCCTCAAGTCTTGGCTGTGCAAGTTGTAGCGTGTACTCGCCCTTTAAAACCGCTCTGGCGGCCTCAGTTAAACGCAGGCTAGCACCTTGTGTAATATCTTGTGCGAGTAATCCATGGTGAATAAGTTGGCGTAATACACTGAGCCAAAATTCATTGCTGTGTTGTTTACCAATACCGTAAGTGCTCAGTGTGTGATGTTGATTATCTCTGATACGGCTGGTATTTGCCCCTCGCAACAGGTCAACAATATACCCCAGACCAAATCGTTGTTCTGCCCTGTACACACACGAAAGCGCTTGCTGGGCTACTAAAGTGCCATCAAAGCGCTTCGGTGGGTTTAGACAAATATCACAGTTACCACACGGTTCACGCTGATATTCACTGAAATAGTTTAAAAGAATTTGTCTACGACAGGTTTGTGCTTCAGCAAAGCTGGCCATCGCGTTAAAACGTTGCTCTTCAACACGGCGTCTGTGCTCGTCTTCTATATCTTCAAAAAAGCGTTTCACGCGGCCAATGTCTGCAGGGTCAAAGTACATGATCGCTTCCGCTGCGAGGCCGTCTCTACCTGCGCGTCCTGTTTCTTGGTAATAGGCTTCGATACTTTTTGGAATGTCGTAGTGTAGAACGAAACGCACATTCGATTTGTTAATACCCATGCCAAATGCGACGGTGGCTACCACGATGTGAATATCGTCTCGAGCAAAGGCTGTTTGTACAAACTGGCGCTGTTCATTGCTCATCCCTGCGTGATAAGCCGCGGCATTAAAACCTGCATCTGCGAGCTTTTCAGCTATCTCATCAACTCTTTTTCTACTGGTACAGTAGATGATACCACTTTGGCCCTGCTGAGTTCTCAGATAGCGCATGAGCTGGGACAGCGGCTTGAACTTTTCTTCGATAGTGTAGCGAATATTCGGTCTATCAAAACTGCCGGTGTGGATATAGGGCTGGTTAAGCCCTAGCTGATGAACAATGTCTTTACGTGTTGCAATATCCGCAGTGGCGGTGAGTGCCATCATTGGAACGGTAGGGAACTGTTGTTTTAGTTCGCTTAGGCGGCAGTAATGTGGTCGAAAATCATGCCCCCAATGTGACACGCAGTGCGCTTCATCAATCGCAAACAAGCTAATATTGAGGTTTCTCAAGCGCTCTTTAAATTCGTATTGCAGTACTTTTTCTGGTGCGACATACAGCAGTTTTACATCGTTGTGATGTAGGCGTTGATAAATTTCTTGCTGCTGCTCGAAGGTGAGGCTGTTATTAATAAATTCAGCTTTGATCTCTAGCGCTTGAAGCTGAGCAACTTGATCTTGCATCAGTGAAATGAGTGGTGATATGACCACTGTCAGGCCCGGTAAGGTTAAAGCTGGAATTTGATAGCATAATGATTTACCACCACCGGTCGGTAGCAACACCAAAGCATCTTGTGCACCAAGAACAGCATTAATCACGGCGCTTTGGCCGTCACGAAACTCACTGTAGCCAAAGATTTCTTTGAGTACGGTGTGTATATCGGTTTGTTCTATAGTAAGGGCTTGGTTTTCCATCGCCGTGCATTCTAGATGTTTTTGTCACGCTTGTCTGTAACTTTTAGTGCTTGCAAAATGACCATTCTGGGCTTAAATTTACTGGTCAGATGAGTTTGAGGGGAAGTACATGGATAAGGCAGTGTTGCTAGATCAAGTTGGCAATATTTTTGTAGAAAAAATGCCGTTTAATCGCTTTTTAGGGATGAGTGTTCAAGCGCTCAGTGCAGAAAAAGCACAAGTTCAATTACCTTGGAAGGACGAATTTATTGGCAATCCAACACAAAAAATACTCCACGGAGGTGTGATCTCTGCACTTCTCGATAATGTAGGGGGCTTGCTCGCTGCTGCCTCAATTATTGATAAACTGCCAGAAGATGAGTTACATAGCGTTCCTAGTAAATTAGCGACATTGGGCACGATTGATATTCGCACTGACTTTATACGTCCTGGTAGAGGTGAATACTTTATTGCCAGCGCGACTTTGATACGCTCGGGCAATAAAGTATGTGTTTGTCGTATGGAGCTACACAATGAACAGGGAGTGCAGCTGGCCTTTGGCACAGGCACTTATTTAGTGGGATAGCAACTTACAATCTGCGCATAATAAATTTACGTCTATATGGCCAAATTAGTCATTAAACTTACCGCAAAAAAGGTATAATGCCGCCTCAAATTTTTAGGGGGTGGTATGGGCCAAACAGGAACTCAGCAACAGGGATATATTTTTGCTGCACTGGCATTTTTTATGTGGGGCCTTGCGCCTATTTACTTCAAACAAATAGATACTATTGATGCGATTGAAATTTTAACCCATAGGGTGATCTGGTCGATGGTATTTATCGCCATCATCATTGGTTTCTTAAAACAATGGCATAAAGTTCAGCACGTACTGAAAAAGCCAAAGTTATTGTTGATGCTGTGTATCAGTGCAGGGTTGTTAGGGTTTAACTGGGGTCTGTTTATTTGGGCGGTGAATAACAACCATATGCTTGATGCAAGCCTAGGTTACTATATTAACCCATTGCTCAATGTCTTACTGGGTATGGTGTTTTTAGCAGAACGATTGAGAAAGTGGCAACTTGTCGCGGTGGCGATGGCCGTAATAGGTGTTACCATTCAAGTGATAAGTTTTGGTTCTTTCCCCGTGATTGCTTTCTCACTGGCCAGTTCGTTTGCCGTGTATGGGTTGATCCGCAAAAAAATTCCTGTGGAATCTTTACCGGGGCTACTGCTTGAAGCGGTAATACTCACACCGTTTGCACTGGCCTATTGGTATTTTAGTGTGCCCACGGCCACATCTGATTTAGCCCAAAATAATCTGATGACGAACATACTGTTGGTAAGTGCTGGGGTGGTCACCACTTTACCACTATTATGCTTTACCGGTGCGGCGAAGCGTATTCCTTACTCAACACTCGGGTTTTTCCAATACATAGGTCCGAGTTTGATGTTTATCTTGGCTGTGGTGTTTTATGGTGAAGCGTTCTCCACACAGCGCGTGATTACATTTGCCTTTATATGGAGCGCGTTAGCTTTATTTAGTTGGGACTCTTATCAAAATGCACGAAAAGCCAGAAAGGGTGATTTAAAGGGCGTATAGCCCTTTTTACCGTTAATGTGCGATTTGGTTTCTACCATTGTCTTTGGCGACGTATAGCTTTCTATCAGCCAGTTTGAGTAGTTCATCAATCTTAGGTTCCAGTGCCGAGATAAAGCCAATAGAAACGGTGAATGCGACTTGGTGCGCCGAGAATGAGGCGCTATTGAACTCAATATACTGCCGAAACAGTTCGAGCTTTTCTAGGTTTTGCTCGGCTGTGTTATCTGTAAAGTAAACGGCGAATTCTTCGCCGCCCATTCTTGCTGCTAATTGACCTGGAAAGAACTTTTCAAACAACATAGCGAACGAACTCAATACGTCATCTCCTACATCATGTCCATAGTTGTCGTTAATACGCTTAAAATGGTCAATATCAATCATGGCTAGATTGCTCTTAAGCTTTTTGACGGTATGCAGCTTTTGCTCTCGATTAGCTTGTTCAAAAAAGTATCTGCGGTTGGGAAGCTTCGTCAAATAGTCTGTGTTAGCTTGTAGCCTTATGGTCGCGATGTGATCGAGCATATCCACGTTAAGACTGAGTCGGCAGTAAAATTCTTCTGCATTAAACGGTTTGCGTAAATAGTCATTGGCGCCGCTTTTTAAAAAGCGAGCAGATAAATGCGGTGTGTCTGATCCCGAGACACCAATGATCACTTTATCCTCATTGCTGTATAGGCGGCGGATCTCTGCACAGAGCTCCTCGCCATTCATTTTCGGCATTTCATTATCGACGATGATCACCGAAATATCTGGATTTTGCCTAAGTACTTCTAGCCCTTCAACACCGTCGGATGCCTCGAGAATTTGATATTTATGTCGTTTGAGCAGGCTACAAATGTACATTCTAGAATGGCGAGAGTCTTCAACAACCAGCACTTTTACGCTTTCGTTTCTGGGTAAACGTGTGAGTTGGTTTTTAAGATACTGATAGGCTTGTTTGTTCTCTTTGGTGATGTAGTCAATGATGGGGTACTTATCGACCGCTGCCCGAGTGCGGGCATCAATATTGCCTGTCATCACTATGGTTGGGATTTCATTTTTAACGGTAAAAGGTATCGCTTCGCCGCTTGGCGCATCGGGCAGTATAAAATCAACGACAGCGCAAAAATACTTGTGATCTGTAACTAATGTTTTAGCCTGCGCAAGTGATCCTGCAATATCAGCTTCATAACCACAAGATATTGCAATGTGTTTTTGTACCTTTGCAATTGTTGGGGTATCTTCAATAATAAGAATTCGTCGAGCCACAACCCAGCCTTGTTATTTTTATTCACCCGTTAGTTGTAAACTGATCTGCCATAAAAAGCAACGTTAGGAGTGAGACAAAAATATTAGTTTTGATATATTTTGAATAAGTTATAAGGGGTTAATATTTTGTTCAGTTGGGGTGGGGTAGTGCAGGTATACTTGGCAAAACAGTCTAGCATACACTGCACTAAATTATTTATAGCTCGTCGTCTGCGCTGCTATATTGATGCATTGATGGGTCCGGCACGATTCTTGAGCGGCCAAAAAGCGTGTGAAACTTGGTTTTACAGGTTGTAAGCTTAAGATATTTGGTCCAAGTGCGTTCAAAAATATTGCTTGGAGGCAGTTGGCCCTCCATCACATTAACAAACTGAACTTGAAAACTATTTTGTGGTTCACAGTCTTTGTTGTATAAGCTTTTTAGAATTACGCCATGTTGCTCTAAGACCTGTGCTTCAGCGAGAGTAAAGTGACCGCTGCGGCTAAAGCCTCTAGGAAAGTTAGCATCATCGTAAAAGGCGCGTGGGCTTGCAAAGGCGTTATGTAAGTTCGCTAGGTTTTGTTCCATAACTTTATCCTCACTTTGATATTGGGTGGAGTATGGATCAGGAATAGAATTTTTTTAAACAAGTTTTTTTTATCGTAAGGAACAAAAGTGGACATAGATCTGTTAAAGACTTTTGTGGAAGTAGTGAAGACTCGTCATTTTGGTCGAGCTGCAGAAAATTTGTATATAACTCAGTCGGCTGTCAGCTTTAGAATTCGCCAATTGGAGCAAAGCTTAGGGGTGAATTTGTTTATTCGTCAGCGTAACAATATTCAGCTGACAGCACCTGGTGAGCGCTTATTGCCTCATGCGACTATGATCTTGACGGGGATGCAGCGGGCGAAGGTTGATGTTGCGCTGGCAAACAATATGCACAAGCAGTTGTCACTCTCTGGTACGCCCAATATTTGGGATGCATTTTTGCAATTTGGTATCAATAATATCGTCGCTGCAATGCCTGGTGTTTCTTTGGTTGCAGAAGTTAAAGCACAACAAGAAAGTACGAGGCTGTTGTTGGAGCGTACACTTGATCTAGCGGTTTTATTTGATCCCCCAAAAGTTGATGAGCTGGTCGTAAAGTCTATTCGCGATTTGCCGATTATTCCGGTCAGTACCTTTGAGTGTGAAGATGCGTTGGCATTTTTTAATAATCAGTACGTCTACGTAGATTGGGGCACCGCGTTTTCACTATGGCACGCCAAGCAGTTTAGCGGCACTACGCCACCTTATTTTAGAACCAGCACCGGAAGAATTGCCCTAGATCTAATCATGCAATGTGGCGGGAGCGCCTTTATTCCACAGGCGCTGGCGCGAGATATGATTGAACAGGGTAAGTTATTTCATATTGAGTGTGTTGATCAGGTATCTCGAGAGATCTTTATCGCTTATCACAAAGACAATGAGCAAAAAGAGCAAATAGAAACCATCACAAGCTTACTTATGTCATTAAAATAATGTCACTTATATTGTTTTTTTATGACATGTTTTCTTTTTAGGTAATTTTGCATCTATTTGTTATTAAAGATGTATTTTGTAATATTTCTTAATGGTTTCATATTTAAGTCAGTTTTTTTACTTCTTTTGAGTGTATGTAATATTTCTGTCATTAAGCGCTGGCAAACTGCGCATGTTTTAAAAATTTACGTGTTGCGATATTGAGGAAATACACATGAAACTGACTAACTCTGCACTTTTGTTCTCTGTATTGAGTGCGCTTTCATTAAATGCCTATGCTGATGTAACGGTATACGGTAAAGCGAACGTTTCACTGCAATCGAGTGATGAAGGTGAAGGTTCAGCAACTGAGATCAAAAGTAATGCATCTCGCTTTGGCTTCAAAGGCGCTGAAAAGCTAGAAGGTGGTCTAGAAGTTATCTACAAACTTGAGTTTCAAGTAGACTTGTCGGATGCTGATTCAAAAGGCGATAAAGACAACATCACAGCACGTAACCAATACGTTGGTTTAAAAGGTAGCTTTGGTGAAGTAGTGATTGGCCGTAACGATACTGCATTCAAACAATCTCAAGGTAAACTTGATTTGTTCAACGACCTTGAAGGTGATATCAAAAACCTGTTCAAGGGTGAAAACCGTCTTGGCAACTCAATCTCTTATAAGTCTGCAAGTTTCAATGGTTTTAAATTCTTAGGTACTTATATCGCTGAAGATAACACAGACGGCGAAAATGGCTTTTCAACAGCGTTGACGTATGGTGATAGCAAGCTTAAGAAAGGTAGCGTTTACGCAGCGATTGCGGTAGATAGCGAAGTTAAGGGTCGTGACGCGGTACGTTTCTCAGTACAAGGTAAAGTAGCTGACTTTAAACTTGGCGCTATGTACCAAATGCAAGAGAAAGTGGATGGTTCTGAAGAAGCTGATGGCTACATGCTAAATGCCGCTTATAGCTTTGGCGCAAATACGTTAAAGGCTCAGTATCAAGTACTTGATTTTGACCAAGGCGACAAGCTAGACGGCGTTTCAATCGGTATCGATCACAAGCTGAACAAAGTAACTAAGCTATATGGTTTCTACTCAACATTTGATGGCGATAACCAAGTTGAGCGTGATTACCTTGGTTTAGGTATTGAATACAAATTCTAATAAAACAGAAGATTCCCACCAAAAGGCTCACATTGTGAGCCTTTTTTGTTTTTTCTTAAAGCTATCTGAGCAATTACATATTGAACAGGATACATATTAGGCATGATCGGCCAACTATTAGGGATCAAGTATAAATTTGTTGATTCGGTTGTACCTGTATCGTACCCTTATTTGCCCCTTGTACTGTCAAAAAGCTATAGCCATTACCATTGAAGGAGCTAAGTGCTAAAACTGAAAAAGAAGTTAATTAATTATGAAGTGATTATATCTCTTTATTTTACCTTGCATGGTGTTTTTTTATACTACAATCCAGAGTATATTGATGAGAGTAAAATAAAGATACTGTATTTTTTGACTCCTATGTTTTTTGTGGTTTTTTTATACGTATCATTTTCTTTTTTTAGAATGTATAAAAATGTCACTTTGTGTGAGAGTTATTTATCTTTAGATGACCGTAAGATTGATATGAATGAACTTATTTATGTTAATGTTCATATTATATATGCATTTGAGTCATTTAACTGGGCTAGAAAAGTCGAGGTCTACTATAAATACAATGATGGCGAAATGTTTTTCTTTTCAGGTGTTTTTAGCCTCAATGCTAGGTATGAAACGTTAATCGATATGTTTAAAGGTAATGGGAAAATAATCATTGACAAAAATAATGAGTGAGCACTGAGCGATATAGAGTTCTTACTTTATTTTCTAGTTTTTCCAGAGTCCACTTTTTAGAAAACTTATTTAGAGACTGATATTCCATACAAAGACCACGCTGCAGAAAGATAGTTAAACGAAATGATGTTTTTGAAAGCAAAGATAGCGTAGCGACATTAGACAGGAACAGTAATCTGGCAGATTTATTAGAAAGCGATGATGGATGCGCTACAAATGCTTGGCTGAAGCAAACTTGAATTCGCTAGATGAATTGTTCATTTGGCGTGGAGCTGGCCAGCTCACACATTACCAAACCTGATTTTTACAAAATGTGGAGAGTAATGTATCCACTGTGTTTTTAAGGAAAGTATGAAGAAACTACATCTAAAAAAGAAAAAAGTGAACTATGAAATTGTTTTGTCATTTTTTTTCTCATGCCAAGGCGTGTATTGGTATTTTAATGAAAATTTAGTTGATTATGGGAAAGAAAAGGTTTTGTACTTCCTAACACCATTTTTTATTATTTACTTTATTTACTCATTATATTCTTACTTTAAAGTTGTGAAGGGTATATTTCTTACTGACAAATATGTTTGCTTTGATGGCGAAAGAATTTCGCTAGATGAGTTGGAATCTTTAAGTTTTCATTTCTTTTATAGTTGTAAAAATAGAAATTGGATTAGAAAGGTTAGGGTTGATGTTAAACGTAAGGGGCAGGCCGACTTTAGGTTTTCTGGTCATTATAGTGTTAATCTGAAATATGAAAATATATTGGAGCAGTGGGGGGAGTATGGAAATATCATTTTTAATGAAAGTGAGTAGTAACAATATCTAGGTCGGGTTGCTTGGTGGTGACATAAAAAGGAGGTGCGAACATTTATCTAAACTTGACAGTATCGTGGATGGGATACGTGAAATAACACCAGAAATTATCCAACGAGGGAATCAATCTCTTCCTCATGAACAAAACTATTTAGTCTACAAACTGTATGCAAGCATTGGCCATAAAGTTCTTGATATCGTGATGCAAAACGCATGGTATATTAATTTTTATAAAGCTTCTTTTTTGGAGGCGGCGACGGATGACTACCATCAATTTTTGAATGATTAAAAAGCAGTCGGCAAAACATCTCCGTCTGTAATGTATGAAATGATATGTGAGCGTAACTATGGTCGTGCATTAGAGCTAGCAGAGGCATTTCCGTATTTAAATGCTATAAATTTGGTAGAGATAGCCTTCATTTACTGCTAGACAGAGTGATCCCTTTCAGAGCCGCCTATATAAACTCAGAGCAGAAAAAGCTACTGGACTACCTATTGAGTAATACTCAGTTAGATAAGTATCACTATCAGCGTTTACGTCGTCTTAAGATGAAGATGCCTATTTATTTTAGCGTGTTGGAGAGGAAGTTCACTCAGCTACAAGATGTTGACGCCTATGAACCCAGTCGCTTTTTGGGGCCTTAATAGCTTAAATAATCTGAACTAGCCTGTCATAAAGCTAGTTCAGAATGTTTGAATTAAATTTGACCTGTCAAACGCAAGTATTTTTCAGCCAAAGTATCTAAGTCTTCTTTGTGGTTAGGATCGGGTTTGATACAGTCAATAGGGCAGACACTCACACAGGTTGGGGTATCGTAATGCCCTACACACTCAGTGCATTTATTTGGGTCAATCTCATAGATTTTCTCACCAAAGTAAATAGCTTGATTTGGGCATTCAGGGTCGCACATATCACAATTGATGCATTTGGAATTAATCATCAACGCCATGTTTATGCCTTTTTGAATGGATTACGCGTATCTTGGTTGTCATCTAGATTACGCATTAAAATGGCGTGATCTAAATTTATGTCCTCAGGCAATGGAATTTTTACGATGTGACCGGAGCCCTTGGCATCATCAATGCGCTCACCTTTTTTGTTTTCCATGTGTTCAAGGTTAAAGGCAATATTACCCTGCGGTGTCATCAACTCCAAACTGTGACCGGTACAGAATTTGTTTTTAACGTCAATTTCGACCAAACCATTGTCATGGCGGCCAAGTACTTCGCCAACAAACTGTTGTTTATCAGAAACGGAGTGGCCGTATTCATAGTTTTGGTAGTCTTGATGGGCATGACGCTTCAAGAAGCCTTCGGTATAGCCGCGATGTGCCAAGTTTTCTAAGGTATGCATTAGATTGGCGTCAAATGGTTTGCCAGCAACGGCGTCATCAATCGCTTTACGGTAAACCTGTGCGGTGCGAGCCACATAATAAAAAGACTTGGTACGGCCTTCAATTTTCAAGCTATGTACGCCCATTTTTGTGAGCTGATCCACATACTGCACGGCGCGTAAGTCTTTTGAATTCATGATATAAGTACCATGTTCATCTTCAAAAGCAGGCATGTACTCGCCTGGGCGACCTTGCTCTTCGAGCATAAATACTTCAGATGTGGGCTGGCCTTCACCGAGTGTTGGTATCACGGATTTAGGGTCAATTTTGTGCACTACATCACCTGTTTCGGTTTCTTTACCCGGTTTGACGTCATATTCCCAACGGCACGCATTGGTGCAGGTGCCCTGATTGGGATCGCGCTTGTTTATATAACCAGATAACAAACAGCGGCCAGAATAAGCCATACATAATGCGCCGTGCACAAATACTTCTAACTCTGTTTGTGGACATAGTTCACGGATTTCTGCGATTTCTTCTAGTGATAGTTCGCGAGATAAAATGACTCGTTCAATGCCTTGCTTGGCCCAAAATTGTACGCTGGCATAGTTCACCGCATTGGCCTGTACAGATAGATGAATAGGCATATCAGGCCATTTGTCGCGTACTAGCATGATGAGGCCGGGATCTGACATGATCAGCGCATCGGGTTGCATGGCAATGACAGGTTCGATATCGCGTAAGTAAGTTTTTACTTTGCTATTGTGTGGCGCAATGTTTGAAACGACATACAGTTTTTTATTTTGTTGATGGGCTTCATTGATACCCAAAGCTAAGTTGTCTAAATCAAATTCGTTATTGCGAACACGCAAGCTATAGCGAGGCTGACCGGCATACACCGCATCGGCACCGTACGCAAAAGCGTAACGCATATTCTTTAAACTACCCGCAGGCGAAAGGAGTTCTGGTACAAACATAGTAAAACCTCATACATCGAACTGGTTACAAGCCAGCTGTTGGGGTCAAAATTGACGCTGAAATAAAAAAGCGGGGCAGTATAAGAGATGTATGAAGGGGTTATTTTGATGTAGATCATAAATTGTTTTATTGAGAATGTCGTTTGCTTGTGCATCAACTTCGCAACATTACAGGTAAATGTAGTAGGTTTTTGCAGCTAAACCGCGTATAATTCGCGCCCGTCAATAATCACAAACTATTTTGGAGCAAAAAAGATGGCTTTAGAGCGTACTTTTTCAATCATCAAGCCTGATGCGGTAGCTAAAAACCACATCGGTGCAATCTACAACCGTTTCGAATCAGCTGGTCTTAAGATCGTTGCTTCTAAAATGGTTCACCTTTCTCAAGAGAAAGCTGAAGGTTTCTACGCAGAGCACAAAGAGCGTCCTTTCTTTGGTGCTTTAGTTTCTTTCATGACTTCTGGCCCAGTAATGGTTCAGGTTCTTGAAGGTGAAGATGCAGTTCGTAAGAACCGTGAAATCATGGGTGCTACTAACCCTGCTGAAGCACTAGCTGGTACTTTACGTGCTGACTACGCAGACAGCATCGACGAGAACGCGGTACACGGTTCAGACGCGCCTGAATCAGCGGCTCGCGAAATTGCATACTTCTTCGCTGAAGAAGAGATCTGCCCACGTACTCGTTAATTTCGAGTGTGAGCATGAAAGAAGGGCTTTTGAGCCCTTTTTTCGTCCCTAGGGTGTTTTGCTAAGGCTTTAGCGACTCAAATGCTGAATATTTAGCAAAACACGCGTACTAAGATTGTTATAGTTGTTCGTTTTTTGTACAATGCGCGGCTACCTTATTAATGTATACCGTCACCTGAATTGAGGTTGTTTCATGGCCAATACCGAGAAAAAGATTAATTTACTTGATTTAAACCGCGAGGGGATGCGCGAGCTATTTGCTTCATTCGGCGAAAAGCCATTTCGTGCTGATCAAGTGATGAAATGGATCTACCACTTTGGTGTTGACGACTTTGAACAGATGAGCAACATCAATAAAAAGCTTAAAGCAAAGCTAGCTGCGGAATGTGAAATCAGAGCACCGGAAATTTCTGTCAAGCAGGTAGCCAGCGATGGCACCATAAAATATGCATTGTTATTGGATGGCGGTCAGGAAGTTGAAACTGTTTGGATCCCAGAAAAAGACCGCGCTACGCTATGTGTGTCTTCACAAGTGGGCTGCGCGTTGGAATGTACGTTCTGTTCAACAGCGCAACAGGGCTTTAACCGCAACCTAAAAGTATCTGAGATCATCGGTCAGGTGTGGCGTGTAGCAAAAGACATCGGTATGCACGATGGCGACAGTACGAAACGTCCAGTAACCAATGTGGTGATGATGGGGATGGGCGAGCCTTTGCTAAATCTTAACAACGTTGTACCTGCGATGGAATTAATGATGGATGACTGGGCATTTGGTTTGTCTAAACGTCGTGTTACATTAAGTACATCGGGGGTAGTACCTGCCTTAGATATTTTGAAAGAAAAGATAGATGTAGCGTTGGCGATCTCTTTACATGCCCCCAATAACGAATTGCGCGATGTGCTTGTTCCAATCAACAAAAAGTATCCAATTGAAGAGTTTTTAGCGGCTTGTCGTCGTTATATCGACGGCTCTAAAGCGAACAAAGATATCACCATAGAGTATGTTATGTTGCAAGGTGTGAATGACAGTACAGATCATGCCCACGAGTTAGTTAAGGTACTCAAAGGGACACCATCGAAAATCAATTTGATCCCGTTTAATCCATTTCCTGGCAACGAGTATGGCCGTTCAAGTAACAGTCGTATTGACCGTTTCTCAAAAGTGCTACAAGCTGCGGGCCTGACGTGTATTGTTCGTCGTACGCGTGGTGATGATATTGACGCGGCGTGTGGACAATTAGTGGGCGATGTTGTAGACAGAACCAAGCGTTTAGCCAAAAAACAGCAACGTGCCGATAATGCCATTGCTGTAAAGGTCAATGCGGGTTAACACTAAAAAGTTGTCCTTATGGTAAAAAATAGATGAATCATAAGGACTTTTAGGTAGTATAAGGGCACAATGTTATTACATGGTAGGTGGTGCATGCGTTCTTGTTTTATTTTACTGACAGTTTTGAGCCTTTTGGGCGGATGTGTGACTGAGACAAGCTCTGTGACCCGCAATAAACCAAATGTAAGAACTGAAGCAAATAACCAAGAGGCTGCAAAAACTCGTATTACCCTAGCGCTTCAGTATTTAAGAGCGGGTAATAATAGCCAAGCCAAATATAATCTCGAAAAAGCGCTTAAGCTTGCGCCTGAATTACCGCAAGGTCACTACTCATTGGCCTATTACTACGAACAGGTAGGAGAAGAAGAGCGTGCAGGTAAAGCGTATCGCAAAGCTCTCGAACTTGATCCTAGCGATCCAAACACCTTAAATAACTACGGCACGTTTTTATGCCGTATGGGCGAGTACCAAGCGGCTCAAGAACAGTTTTTTAAAGCCATTGATGTGCCTAGTTACTTACGCGTCTCTCGTAGCTATGAAAATTTGGCTTTGTGTGCCATCAAACAAGATAACTTTACGCAAGCACAAGACTACTTAAATAGTGCGATTGCCCATGATGGCCGCAGCCAGTCTGCGCTAATAAGTTTAGCGGCGTTGTTTTATGCAAAGAGTGACTTACATCAAGCAGTGGCAGTGATGGAAAACTACGCTGATAAAGGGTTTATTTCTCCTCGTAGTTTGTTGTTACAGCACTTGCTGTACACCAGTATGGGGCATCTGCAAAAAGCACAAGAAGTTGTCGATTTACTCATTAAGACTTACCCGGAGTCTTATCAAGCAAAGTTGGTAATAAACAACGAGCTGGCAGACAGTGAGTTTGTGCGATTAAAAGAGCAATATCGGTTAGCGCAGTTAAAAACTATCACGCAACAAGCCCCGGCTCATGTGGTAAAAAATCCACAGATAAAAATTAAGCGTAAGGTTATCTCAGAGCCAAGTGGTGCAAACCCAACTGTAACGTCAAATAGTGGCAGCGTTTCTTTAAGAACTAATGCTGAATTCACAGCGCATTCAGGCAACAAAACTACCATAGCGGACGAACAAAACGGTTCCAATCGCGACAACGGCAAGACAATAAACTCTGTCGGCAAAAAATCGAGTTACAATACGCCACCACCTGATGAACAGGGGGTTGGTAAGATTCGATTTTATGAGCCAGAACCTGGGGAAGTTAAATTTATACCAAACTCCGGTACGATAGTTAAAATGCGTCCTGTGCGTAGTGAAATTGCTGCCAGCCAATTACCGTTGGTGAATAACAAAGTGCAGGCACCTAGGGTGCCATTTCACATTATGAATGCCGGTGAAAATGTATTCAGTTTATCGGTAAAATACGACATTAAGTTGGTTGATTTGTTGCGTTGGAATAACTTAAAAGAATCGGATAAAGTGGCTGCGGGTCAAAAAGTTTATTTAAATAACCCAGCTATCACCCACGAGATTAAAACGGGTGAAACTTTGTTTACAATAGCGACTCAGTATGGACTGCAGATCGATGATTTAATGCGATGGAATGAGTTAACACCCGATGTAGCTTTAACAGAAGGCTACGGGATTCTGATAGTGGACCCTGATAGTTACGTTTTATGAAACAAGAAAACATTGAAATGGAAGAGCAGACTCCAACCACAGGACAATCGTTACATACAGCGAGAGTTTCTGCGGGGTTAAGTATTGATGACGTGTCAGCGCGTTTAAAGTTAACGGCATTACAGATAACAAAACTCGAACAAGATGATTATCAAGATTTAGGTCCGATGACCTTTGTGCGTGGTTATATCCGCAGCTATTGTGGTTTGCTTGAATTAGATGCTGAAAAAACGCTAGCATTGATAGATGCACCAAAAGCACCTGAGGCAACAAAGCGGATGCAAAGCTTCTCACGACGCACTGAAAAAGAAGCCAGTGACAACCGTCTAATGGTGTTTAGCTATCTTATTTTAGCACTTGTGATTGGCTCATCTGGCGTGTGGGTTTGGCAAAGTAGCAACAGCGCAGTTGAAGAGTTGCCTGCTGAAACAAAGACTTCAGTTGTCACGTCAGACGAAAATTTGCAGGAGCCGCTGAACCAAGATGGCACAACCGCTTCAAATGTTCAAAGCACCAGTCCTGTGCAAGATAGTAATAACCCAAAAATAACGACTGAAAGTGAGAACACCGCAGCACAAAATGATACTATAGGGGCTCTTGAAGAAGAGGCTCAAGGTGATGACGTAGTGACTGTGGCAGCACCACAGGCAAACACATCACAAAGTATCACTGAGAATAAAGATACCTCATTGAGTACCATAGTTATGCGTTTTAACGACGACAGTTGGGTTGAAATTTTCGATGCAACAGAAGAGCGTGTTGCCTTTGGCGTTAAAAAAGCAGGCTATACCATGACTGTGGAAGGCAAAGCGCCTTTTTCGGTGGTGTTGGGTAAGCATCAAGTTGTCGAGGTAGAGCTTGATGGCCAACTCGTCGACTTGTCAGCGCTACCTAGAAACCGTTTAGCAAAATTTAAATTACCGTTAGCAGAGTAATCGTCCATGTTTTCAGAATCTCCTATTAAACGCAGAAAATCGACTCGTATCAATGTGGGAAATGTGCCGATTGGAGACGGTGCACCTATTGCAGTTCAGTCTATGACCAACACCAATACGCTTGACATAGATGCAACGGTGGCACAAATTCGAGCAATTCAAGATGCTGGGGCTGACATTGTACGGGTTTCTGTGCCGACAATGGATGCTGCACAGGCGTTTAAAAGTATTAAAGAGCAGGTTGATATTCCATTAGTGACAGATATTCACTTTGACTATCGCATTGCCTTGAAAGTCGCTGAGTATGGTGCTGATTGTTTGCGAATTAACCCGGGTAACATTGGCTCAGAAGACCGTATTCGTGCTGTTGTTGAGGCGGCTTCAGAGCGCAACATTCCTATTCGTATTGGTGTTAATGGGGGCTCTCTTGAGCGTGACCTGCAAGAAAAGTATGGTGAACCAACACCAGAGGCATTATTAGAGTCGGCAATGCGCCACGTGGAAATTCTTCAGCGTCTTAACTTTGATCAATTCAAAGTGTCAGTTAAAGCTTCAGATGTATTCCTTGCAGTCGGTGCGTACCGTTTACTCGCAAAGGAGATAGATCAGCCATTACATCTTGGGATCACAGAAGCGGGTGGATTTCGATCTGGCTCAGTAAAATCTGCGGTTGGTTTAGGTATGCTGTTGGCAGAAGGGATAGGCGACACACTTCGAGTATCGTTGGCCGCTGATCCTGTTCAAGAAATTAAAGTCGGTTTTGATATTTTAAAGTCTTTGCGAATTCGTTCTCGCGGTATTAACTTCATCGCCTGCCCCAGCTGTTCTCGTCAGGAGTTTGATGTAGTCAATACGATGAACCAACTCGAAGAGCGCTTAGAAGACATTATTACTCCAATTTCTGTCTCAGTGATTGGCTGCGTGGTAAACGGCCCAGGTGAGGCCTTAGTGAGTGATATCGGTTTGGCGGGGGCGAATCGTCGTTCAGGCTTATACATCAATGGTGAGCGCCAGAAGCTGCGTATCGACAATGATAATATTGTTGAACAGTTGGAAGCCCAAGTTCGTGAGTTTGTTGCTAAAAAAGAGCAACAGGGCGAGATAGACATAAAAATTGTTGAGTAACTGATAGTTACCATTTAGCTATCAATAAAAGTGGACCTAGTCTGGCTATGTTCGCTAGTTGGTCGCATTTTTAGTCGGTTTGGGTATAATAAGCGATTCATTTTTTACGCAAGTACGGTACTTTGCGGCAATCGCTTTGATAAAAAACAGATTTATTTAGGAATTTCAGTGGCAAAACAAATTCAAGCAGTTCGTGGTATGAACGATTGTCTGCCTGGTACAACGCAAATATGGCAGAAGGTCGAAGCAACATTACGTGAAACGGTGGCGTCTTATGGCTATCAAGAGATCCGTTTTCCGATTGTTGAATCTACCGATCTATTTAAGCGGTCAATTGGCGAAGTGACCGACATTGTTGAAAAGGAAATGTATACCTTTGAAGATAGAAGTGGCGATAGCTTGACACTTCGCCCCGAAGGTACGGCCGTGTGCGTGCGCGCAGGAAACGAAAATGGGCTGCTATACAATCAAGAGCAGCGTCTTTGGTACATGGGTCCGATGTTCCGTCATGAGCGTCCGCAAAAAGGGCGTTATCGTCAGTTTCATCAGTTTGGTGTAGAGACATTTGGTATCGCCAGTGCAGATATTGACGCGGAAGTGATCCTGATGACGGCGCGTTTATGGAAAGAATTTGGGATTAGCCAGTATGTTCGCTTAGAGCTTAACTCGTTAGGTTCAAATGAAGCCCGTGCGCAATATCGTGATGCTTTAGTTGCCTTCTTAGAACAGCATGTTGAGCAGTTAGATGAAGACAGCAAGCGTCGTATGCATAGCAATCCTCTACGAGTATTAGACAGCAAAAACCCTGACGTGCAGGCACTACTTGTTGATGCACCTAAGTTGTCAGAGCACCTTGATGAAGAGTCAAAATCACATTTTGCAAATTTATGTGAACGTTTAGATGCAGCAGGCGTCGAATACCAGGTTAATGAAAAGCTAGTTCGCGGCTTAGACTATTACAATCGCACAGTATTTGAGTGGGTGACAGAGAGTCTAGGTGCACAAGGTACAGTGTGTGCGGGTGGTCGCTACGATGGTCTCGTTGAACAGCTTGGTGGTAAAGCCACCCCTGCTGTAGGTTTTGCCATGGGCTTGGAACGTCTAGTACTGATGCTCCAAGAGTTAGAATGTGTTGGTCAAATTCGTCGTAGTGCAGATGTTTATGTTGCTGCGATGGGTGATAAAGCCAGTATTCAAGCACCTGTGATAGCCGAACAACTACGCTCTGAGGTATCAGGGTTACGTGTCATGGTTCATGCCGGCGGCGGTAACTTCAAGAAACAATTGAAACGCGCAGATAAAAGTGATGCTTTAGTTGCCCTAATTTTGGGTGAAGATGAGCTTGCAGAGGGTAAAGTCACCGTAAAATATCTGCGAGAACAAAAAGAACAAATTACAGTGACGTTAGCTGAGGTGAAAACCTTATTGCAAGCACTGACAGTATAAGAGGTTAGAATGGAAATTTACTCAACAGAAGAACAACAAGCAGAAGCCATAAAACGATTTTTCCGCGATAATGGCGTGTCGTTGACGTTGGGCATTGTGATTGGCCTTGGTGGTTTATATGGCTGGAAAGCTTATAACCAGAATCAAATTGACAGTGCTGAAGCTGCATCAAATGCTTATAACCAGTTTGTTGAAAGTGATGATGTACTTACAGCTAGTGAGAGTTTTGTAAAAGACAATGCTGATTCTAGCTATGCAGTTTTAGCGGCATTCGTTGCAGCTAAAGAAGCGGCAGATAAAGAACAACTTGACGTAGCTGCGCAAAAATTGCAGTGGGCTGCTGATAATGTAGCAAGTCTTGAACTAAAGGCTACTGCATTAACGCGTTTGGCTCGTGTGCAATTAGCACAACAACAGTTTGATGCGGCAATGACGACTTTAGATCAGCCTATGCCAGAGAGCTTTAAAGCACAAATCGCTGAAATTAAAGGCGACATACTGTTGGCTCAGGGTGATAAGGAACAGGCAAAAAGTCAGTATCAAGCTGCTTTAGATGCATCATCTGGCAATGCAAATACTCTGCTGAAAATTAAGCTAGACGACTTAGCAGCCGCTCAGCCTGCTGCATAGGAGTCATCTGTATGAAAAAGCTTAGTATGGCAACCTTGGCGCTATGTATGGCGTCGCTGTTAGGATGTTCATCAAGTGACGATGATGAAGAAGAACTGGTATTGCCACAAATAACCAATCAGTTTGAAACGCAAATTGTATGGCAGGAGAGTGTCGGTAGTGGTGTTGAGCATTACTTTTCACGTCTGACACCTGCGGTATATCAGGATATGGTATTTGTGGCTGAACGCTACGGTAAAGTTAAAGCGCTCAACGCTGACACTGGTAAAACCTTGTGGGAAACAGACACGCGTAAATCCCCCGCATTTTGGCCGTGGGAAGATAATGACAGCGCCAAGTTGTCTGGCGGCATTTTGCAGGCATATGGCAATATTTACATCGGCTCTGAGCATGGCGAAGTGATTGCCATTAATAGAGATAGCGGTGAAATAGTTTGGCGTAAAAATGTGCCAGGTGAAGCACTTTCATCTCCAGCGGCTGGCGATGGACTGATATATGTAAATTTAGGATCTGGTAAGTTACTTGCGCTGCATCCTGATACCGGCGAAGAGCGCTGGCGTCATGAACAAGAAGTACCTGCTTTGACATTACGAGGATTAAGTTCTCCTACATCAGCAAATGGTGGTGTGCTGTTTGGTGAGGAGAGCGGCAAACTTTCAGTGTTGATTGCAGAAAACGGTTACAGTGCATGGAGCGTTGATGTTGCTTTGGCGAAAGGCTCTTCAGAGTTTGAACGTTTGGTTGATGTTGATACTAAGCCTGTAGTTAGCGGCGCTTTAGTGTATGCAATCGGCTATAATGGTAATTTAGCAGCAGTTGATGTTCGTAACGGTAATGTGGTTTGGAAGCGAGAATATAGTAGCTATCGTGATCTGACCATAGACCTAAATATTATTTATATTGTCGATAGCGATGGTGTGATCTATGCCTTGGACAAAGAGTCGGGTATTGAACGCTGGAGTCAACCGGCGCTTAGAGGGTGGTATCTAACTGCGCCAACGGTTGCTGGCAACTACATAGTTGTGGGTGATCAAGAAGGTAACTTGCATTGGCTTGATAAGCAATCAGGTCAGCTAGTATCACGCGAATCGTTTGATAGTTCGGGCTTTTTTACTGAGCCAGTGAAAGCTGATGATAGGCTTATTTTGTACACCCGTGATGGTGAAGTCAGCGCAGTTAAAATTCCGTAACACTTAATATTTAGTTAAGTTTGTTAAGGCTTCGCTTTGCGAAGCCTTTTGTTGTTTATTAAAGAGGTAGTCTATGCTTCCGGTGATCGCTCTTGTTGGGCGACCTAATGTGGGTAAATCCACACTGTTTAACCGCTTAACGCGTACTAGAGATGCTTTGGTGGCTGATTTTCCAGGTCTTACGCGTGACCGTAAGTACGGTCAAGCCAATTATGATGGTTATGAGTTCATCGTAGTCGATACCGGCGGTATTGATGGCTCTGAAGAAGGTATTGAAACAGAAATGGCCGAGCAATCGCTGTTAGCGATTGAAGAAGCTGATATTGTACTCTTTTTGGTAGATGCGCGTGCGGGCATGAATGCTGCCGATCAGGCCATTGCGCAACACTTACGTAAACAGCAAAAAAAGTGCTTTTTGGTGGCCAATAAAACGGATGGTATTGATGCAGACTCTAGCTGTGCTGAGTTTTACCAGTTAGCTCTAGGTGAGGTTTACCATATCGCCGCAGCGCATGGTCGAGGCGTTACCCAATTACTTGATGTAACTTTGCAGCCTGTTATCGCGGAGCTTGCTAGCCAAGAAGATGAATTACAACAAGATGATGCCGAGTTGGCCGAGCTTTACCTTGAAGGAGAAGATGGCGAAGCTGAGGATGGTAAAGCTGGCTTTGAAGACAAGCCAATTAAGCTTGCTATCATTGGTCGTCCTAATGTTGGTAAGTCAACACTAACTAATCGTATATTAGGTGAAGAAAGAGTGATTGTGTACGATATGCCTGGCACAACACGAGATTCTATTTATATCCCAATGACGCGAAATGAGCGCGAATATGTGCTTATCGACACGGCAGGTGTACGTAAACGTAAGAAAGTTAGTGACGTGGTCGAAAAGTTTTCGGTTATCAAAACGCTTAAAGCTATCGAAGATGCTAACGTTGTATTGTTAGTTGTAGATGCAAGAGAAGGCATCTCGGATCAAGATCTAAGCCTATTAGGCTTTGCTTTAAACTCAGGGCGTTCACTGGTAATTGCAGTGAACAAATGGGATGGGCTGGATGACTACGTAAAGGAGCGTATCAAGTCTGAACTTGACCGCCGTTTAGGGTTTATCGACTTTGCTCGTTTACACTTTATCTCAGCCTTGCATGGCACGGGAGTGGGCCACTTGTTTGAGTCAGTGGACGAAGCTTACGACTCCGCGACTAAGCGAATCAGCACGGCGATGCTGCGTCGTATCATGGATATGGCGCAAGCGGATCACCAGCCTCCACTGGTACGCGGTCGTCGTGTAAAGCTGAAATATGCGCATGCCGGTGGTTATAACCCACCACGGATTGTGATTCATGGTAATCAGGTTCATGACTTGCCAGATAGCTATAAACGTTATTTGATGAACTACTATCGAAAAGCGCTCAATATTATGGGTACGCCAATCAAGATAGAGTTTAGAGAAGGGGACAACCCTTATGCTGGCCGCAGCAATAAGATGACATTATCTCAAAAGCGTAAGCTAAGAGCATTTACTAAAGAGAATCGCAATAAGTCATAACCTCATCGAAAAACGGCACTTAATGTGTCGTTTTTTATGTCTACATACTATTCACTAGTTTGATTTAACGTTGTGGCTCCCTTTGATTGTATTTTGCACTGCTTTGATTTTATGCTTAAGTAAAACAAAACCAGTTATGAATATGGCTGATGGTATTATTGAGTGGTGTATCCATGCGCTATGCAAAAACAATCATATATGTAGATAACGTAGAAGAAGTCCTAGATTTTTATTACCAAGCGTTTGGTTTAAGCACCCAAGCGTTAACAGAGTCGGGTGACTATGGTGAAATCGACAGTGGGGAAGTGATTCTAGGGTTTGCATCTCACCCTTTGGCTCAGGCACAGTTTAAGCAAAGCTATATTCGGGCGCAGCCTAAACAGCCTGCGTTAGGCTTTGAGCTGACTCTATGTTGTGACAATGTCAGTGAAAGCTATGATAAAGCAGTTATTGCGGGGGCGGAACCGTTAATGCCTCCAAGTGTTAGAGGCGAAGGCGCGCAAGCATATGTACGCGCCATAGAAGGAACTTTGATTGCATTAGTCAACGAGTGCGCGGGCTAGTCCTACAGGCTCGATTTCTACACAAACATTATCATCATTCCAGTTAAGGCCGAACAGGGCTTGATCTTCATTCAGGTCTTCAACCCATTCGTCTAAAAATTCGTTCAGGGTAATTGCAACAGGAGCGTAATCTTGCCATTCATCTTTACATTGCGCCTGTGCTTTTTGCTCACTATCCCATATTAGAAGTACATCTGTTTCTTCGAACTGATTTGATTCACAGACTACAACGCCACCATCCTCTGCGCCAAGCGCCCAAATTTGTTCACTTTTGCGTACTTGCTCAACAAATGTGACCAATTCTGATTCTATTTCAATGTCGTTCATGACTCTTTACCTCTTTGATTTGACCATCATATTCTTGGATCAGAATGTGTACTTCCCGGTAAGCTTTTGTGAACTTCATAAAAGTCCAACAGTGCGTTGTAGGGGGCCAGTTCGGCTAAAGATCTAAATATGATCCAATCCAGCAAGCAGTATAAACTGATCTGCAAATAGTCGCAGTCTAAAAAATCAGTTTTAACGCATTGTTCATTTAAATCGGTTAATACCGCCGCAATTCGCTCTCGCTGTAGATTGAAAAACAACGTATCACTTTGAGTATCAAAACCAGAGCGCTCGCATAGCAGAAGCTCTACCAAAGAGTCATTACATGCATTAATATTAGTGAGTTGGTTTTCCTGCCAATACGTCATCTTAGACAAGTTGAACTTCTCCGTTAGGTAGCGGTACACCGCACCAGAGTCACAAATCGTGTGCTCACCATCCACAAGAAAAGGTATTTTCCTTGCAGGATTATTGGCCACTAGCACAGCCTTGCCCTGGTCACTGAAAATATCTAAATGTAGGTAGTCAACGTTTAAGTTATGGCGTGCGCAAAACATCCGAATACGGCGGGCGTAGGGAGACGTATTAGAACCGTACAGTTGCATGGTATTTCCTTATCAAAAAAGGTATAAAAAAAGCCGCATAAAGCGGCCTCACAAACTTAATTAGTAACTTACTCGGTGCGGCTGGTAACTTCAAGTAAATGATAGCCAAACTGTGTTTGTACTGGACCTTGCACCTCGTTAACTGGCGCTGAAAAAACGACCTTATCAAACTCTGGCACCATCATGCCTGGGCCAAATTCGCCCAATGCACCACCATCTTGTCCTGATGGGCAGCTTGAATACTGCTTTGCTAACTCAGCAAAGTCTTCACCGGCTGCGATGCGGGCTTTCAGATCTAAACATTCAGCCTCACTGTCTACTAAAATGTGTCTTGCACTTGCAACTGTCATATGGTCTCCATAAATTCTTATGATTATTTTTTTGCTCAAACTTTATTCTAATACAAGAACATCAAAAACTCACGGTTTCTACTTTAGCGACTTCTCAATCGCGCTGACCAATTCTTCAGACTGGGGCTTAGTACGACTGTTAAAGCGAGTCACTTGTTTTCTGTCTGCAGACACCAAATATTTGTAAAAATTCCAATTAGGTGAACTTGTTTGCTCATTCAGATGTTTGAAAATAGGGTTAGCATCTTCGCCACGTACAGCAGAGGTGGCAAACATATTGAAGGTTACGCCGTAATTTATAAAACAGACCTTTGCTGTTTCTTTTTCGTCATCTTCTTCTTGAAAGAAGTCATCGGACGGGAATCCTAGTATTACCAGCCCTTTGTCTTTATAGGTTTTATGTAGCGATTCTAAACCTGCAAATTGATCAGTGAAGCCACAATTACTGGCTGTGTTCACAATCAGTAACGGTTTGTTTTTAAACTGGCATAAGTTAACTGTTTCTTCTGAGCGCAACTTCCTAAGCTCAACGTTTGTAAAGTCGTCACACTCGCTGGCTAATGAGTGTGTATTGGCGAGCATGCCGCACAATACTAACGTTGGAAGTAATAATTTTCTGAACATCGGCTTTCCCTCTATGGTGAATATCTTCTATGATACGCCAACCCGTTATGATTTGATCAAGTTTTCACGAAATGACAATAAGAGTAGCACAACCAAGAGACCTGCAGCACATAGTAGATATTTATAATGAAACTATCGCCAGTCGTATGGTTACCGCGGATACCGAGCCGACAACTATTGAGCAGCGCTTGTCTTGGTTTGATAGCCATCACTCACAGCGGCCATTGTTTGTGTATGAAGAGGGGGAAGAAATATTAGCGTGGTTGAGCTTCAAGTCATTTTATGGCCGACCAGCATACGATCAAACTTGTGAAATTAGCATTTACATTGCCACCAGAGCCAGAGGTAAGGGACTTGGACACTCGCTTATGACATTTGCGCAAGAGCATGCACCAAGTATTGGTGTGACGACCCTGCTTGGGTTTATTTTCAGCCATAACATCCCTAGTATAAATTTATTTAAAAAGCATGGTTTTAGTTGTTGGGGAGAGTTACCAGCAGTCGCAGTGATGGATGAAAAACATTACAACTTGACCATTATGGGTAAGCACTTAAGCTAACCTTTGGTGCGCCACATTCAAGCGCGCAAAATTCGTCTACACTAGAAACACACGAAGGACAGATCTGTGTGGCAATATGACGAACAAGGTTTTGATCATCGATAGTAACAGTGTGTTGGCAATGCGCATTAAAGTATTGTTTGAACTGCTTGGGGGAGAGGTTGAGCATATTCATTATAGAATGTTGGAACAGCTTGATGATCTTACCAAGTACAACGCGGTGGCTATCGCCAATGGTATTCCAGATACTTGCTTAGAAAAACTTGCCACGTTACGCCATCACGATAAACTGATTTTACTTGCTCCCAAACCTGACAACGCGCAACAACTGTCTATTTTTAGCCAGTTCAATAAAGCTCTACCCAATGGCATTGTGGTATACCCATTTTTTTCAAACAAAGAGATAACCAACCTGCTTGAAAGGGTATTTGAAATCGGCTCAGAACACCGATTAATTTTACCAACGGTTCTGTTGGTTGATCATTCTCTGTCTCGTTTAGCTGATTTAGCGTCAAGCTTGTCGGGGGCTCAACTGCAAGTTTATACAGCGGAGTCTAGCTTTGCTGGTATCACTCAAGCGCAGCATCAGAATATTGATTTGCTCATCGCAGCGTTTGAACCACATGATAAAAGTGCTTTGGATCTATTCAGCCAGCTGAAATCTATCAATGCAGGAACGCGTTGTTTGTTGTACACCGAAAAAGCCGATCAGATAGATATGTTAGAGGCAATTCGACTGGGGGTTGAAGATGTGCTAATTAGCCCGTTTGATGACGGTGACTTACTAAAATCCTTACATAAGCTTTGGCAAACAGAGGTGTTAAAACGTCATAATCAGGAGCTGGTTGAACGACTACAAGATACAGTTGATGCACTTATTGAACGAGATAGTTTGCTGCGGGTAATTTATAAACATACCCCAGACTCAATTATGCTTTTCTCTCGCAATGGCAATATTATCGAAGGGAATGATGCGTGTGTAGAGTTGTTTCAATGTTCACAAGAGCAAATATGCTCAAGATCAATATTCGAAATTTTTGATGATGAATCAGTCGAGAAATTGAAGCAACAAATACAAGATCTGAAAGGGAAAAGAAGTTTTGACTGTGAGTTATTGTTGACTCACGAAAATAAAGACATTCCTTTGATGGGGACTTTTCATGAAATTGACCATCACGGTGAGCTAGCGTTTTCAGTGATCCTAAAAAATGTGACACACTTGAAAAAAAGGCAGCAGGTGTTGGAAGAGGCAAAGGAGGTGCTAGAGGCGGAAGTTCAGGCGCGTACAGCACAATTACAGAAAGCCAAAGAAGCCGCGGAAGCCGCGAACGTGAGCAAATCAGAATTCTTGGCCAATATGTCGCATGAATTGCGCACTCCCATGCACTCAATTTTGAGCTTCGCTCGTTTTGGTATCGACAAACTCGCCGGTGACGACGTGCCCCTTGATAAGCTAGGCAAGTACTTGTCTAGGATAGAAACCAGTGGTGAACGGTTACTGTTGTTACTCAATAATCTGTTGGATTTATCGAAATTAGATGCGGGACGTTTTCCGTTTAATCCCAGTCTTCAAGATTTATGTACCACAGTCAAAACGGGGATTGATGATGTCTCTGGCAGCGCATTAGCCAAGCAAATCCAATTTAAATTATCTGCACCGATAGAGCCATTTATGGTTGTTTGTGACCCAGAGCAGATGAATCAGGTTATACGCAATATATTAGGCAACGCTGTTAAATTTAGTCCAGAGAAGGCGATTGTGTTTATTAGCATTAAAGATCTGGGCAATTTAGTAAAAATTGAAATTCGAGATCAGGGAGTTGGTATCCCAAATGACGAGTTAGATCAGATTTTTTCGAAGTTTGTACAAAGCAGCACGACTAACAGTGGTGCAGGAGGCACGGGGTTGGGGTTGGCGATTTGTAAGGAGTTTGTGTTACTGCATAAAGGTCGAATTTACGCAACTAATAACGATGATGCAGGGGTGACAATGCATATTGAGTTGCCGGTAGATAAACAGTAACCCATCGCATTTACATTCGCATAACAGGGTAAGCGCAGCTATAACTATATAGAGGCTTACGATAATACAAGGAGTATAAGCATGGCATTACAACGTGTACTCGCCGTGGATGATGAACCATTCAACCTCGAGATCATCGAAGAAATTCTAGAAGACTTAGATTTTGAACTGCGCACTGCTTGCAGTGGTCCAGAATGTTTAGGCATGCTTGAGGATTTTGACCCTCAGGTGGTCTTGCTTGATGTTAGTATGCCTAATATGAATGGCTACGAGGTGTGCCGTAAAATCAAATCGAACCCAGAAACGAGTCATATTGTGGTTATGTTTGTGTCGGCTAGAGGTTCAGTTGAAGAGCGTATGGAAGGATATGCTGTCGGTGCTGAAGATTACATTGTGAAGCCCTTTGGGCAAAGTGAGCTCACATCAAAGCTTATTAAACTTGGCCAGATGTTGCTTGAGAAGGACATTTTAGAGCAACAAGTAGAAGATGCCACATCAACGGCATTCAGTGCTATGGCGACCAGCAGTGAAATGGGGCAAATTGTCAATTATATTGAGCACATCGGAAATATTGACAATATACCTGACTTGGCTGCAGCACTAATAAACTGTATGGCGAACTTTGGGCTTAGCTGCAATGTTGAGGTCCGCACGGATACACAAAACATGCACTTTGCGTCGTCAGGCGTCTGCTCTCCGATAGTTCTGGAATTGTTTGAGATATTAAAATCCAAGGGGCGTTTACATGAGTTCACCAGTAGGATTTTGGTGAACTATGACTACATCAGTGCACTAGTGTTAAACATGCCAGAGGGAGATGCGGATAAACATGGCCGTATTCGAGATCACATTTGTTTTATTGTGAGCGTTACGGAACAGCAATTATTAGCGATTCAAACTCGTAATGAATTGCGGCAGCAACAGCAAAACCTCAATGGTGCCATTGCCATGATTAACAGCAAATTCAAAGGGTTGATTTCCTTACTGGACAACAATCGTAAACAGAATGAGGCGGTTTTTAGAGGCTTACAGGAACAGTTTGAGCACCGAATTCCAACCATGGGCTTGGATGAAGACCAAGAATTGTATATTTATAATCATGTTGACGAAGCAATTCAAAAGTCAGTGGCAAGACAAGAAGCTGTTATGCAAGTTAAAGCCGCATTTGCTGAAATAGAAACCGATTTAGCGGCCTTGAGCCATAAAGTTGATGAGAAGTAAATTAAATTGGAGTGGGGACGTTTCGGATACTTCTGGTTACTAAGCGTCCCTAACTAAGCGTCCCTAACTAAGCGTCCCTAGGTAAGCCCTTTTCTATAATACGGATCAAGCGAGCTTGCTTACGTTGCGTTTGCTGTTGCTTATGGCTTTGTTGTTTCAGTGCCCAGTTGATATGTTCTTTAACCAAATCGGATGCATCCTCTAGGCGCTTTTCTAAAGCCTCGACAATACTTTCATCGTAGTCAGCATTACCTAGCCCAACAGCTAGATTACGTAGCCATCGTTGATGGCCAATACGGCGAATTGGGTTACCCTCAGTTACTTTTAAAAAAGTCGCTTCATCCCACATAAATAGCTCAATTAACGATCGGTCTTTCAGCTGAGTTCTAGCCATAAAGTCTTGCTCTTTGGTGAGCTGACCATATCTGTTCCAAGGACATACAAGTTGGCAGTCGTCACAGCCATAAATTCTATTGCCTATGAGTGAGCGATATTGCTCAGGGATTGCGCCTTGTAATTCAATCGTGAGGTAGGAAATGCATTTGCGAGCGTCGACGACATAAGGTTCTATAATGGCGCCTGTAGGGCATAAGGTGATACAAGCATTACACTTACCACAGCCTTCAAACGGATCTTTTTGGTCTACGGGTAGGGGAATATCAACAAACAATTCACCGAGGAAAAACCATGAGCCCGCCTGTTTTTGAATTAATAAACTGTTTTTTCCTCGCCAGCCTAACCCCGCCTTTTCCGCAAGCTGTCTTTCTAATACGGGAGCGGAGTCGACGAAAGGCCGATATCCTAACGGTTCAACTTCGCTAGATATTTTTTGGCCAAGTTGTTTTAGCCTGTTTCTCATAACCTTATGGTAGTCGCGTCCAAGTGCGTAACGACTGATATAGGCCGTACTTTTGTTTGCTAGTGCTTTAGCAAAGCTGGCATCAGGTGGTAGATAGTTCATCCGCACTGAAATGACTCTTTGCGTGCCAGGAACCAACTCATCAGGGCGAGCTCTTTTCATCCCGTGCGCTGCCATATATTCCATGTCGCCATGGTAGCTGTGATCAAGCCAGCGTTGCAATTGCTCTTCATGAGCAGATAAATCTATATCTGTAATACCTACATCGGCAAAACCGAGGGCTTTGCCCCATTGCTTAATTTTTTCGGCCAGTTCAATATAATTAATACTATCAGTCGTCACGGAATGTTTATCTTGGAAGCTAAATACTCGACTAATTTACCACAAGTTGCCTACAGCGCCCAACAGGTCAAGCAATATGAAGGTGAAGCCGCACGTATGTCCGCCACCAATCTATCACAATTAATGCACCGCGCAGGTCAAGCATTGTTCTCATTGTTTGACCACGAATTAGTGACCGCTCAACGAGTACTGCTACTTGCGGGCAAAGGCAACAACGCGGGTGACGCTTATGTGCTGGCTAAGCTCCTACATCACGCTGGGCGCGAAGTATGCGTTTATGCAGTGTTCCCTCCTGAACAACTGTTGGGTGACGCTCAGCAGGCTTATTTATCGGCTGGACAAAGTGGGGTAAATATTGTGACGGAGCAGCCCGAACTTCAAAATTTTTGCGTGATAGTTGATGGGGTATTTGGCACTGGATTTAAAGGGCAGCTTCCACCGCTATTAATAGAGTTATTCCGCGCTTGCAAAAATAGCCTAGCAAAGCGTGTCAGTATTGATATACCCAGTGGTGTTAACGGAACCACATCCGTGGTTGCACAGGGGGCTTTTGCTGCCGATATGACGATGACTTTTATCGCATTGAAACAGGGCACATTAACGGGATCTGCTAAAGCCTGCTGTGGTCAGTTACTGTATGCTTCATTAGATGTCGCTGATGCCTTCGAGCAGCTGGTGAAACCTAGCGCAACTTTGCTCGCTTCACATTCTTTGTTGAGCCAACTTAAACAAAGAGCGGAAGATAGTTATAAAAATAGCTGTGGTCATGTATTAGTCATCGGTGGCAATAAAGGTATGGCAGGGGCGGTGCGACTAGCCGCGGAAGCCGCACTTCGCAGCGGTGCTGGGTTGGTAAGTGTAGCAACACATCCAGATAGCGCTGCAAGTGTACTACAAGGGCGATACGAACTTATGGTACATGGCATCGATAAAGCGGATGAGCTAGAGCTGCTCATGGATAAGGCGGATGTAATAGTTATAGGCCCAGGTCTTGGTCAGAATGATTGGGCAAAAACAGTGTTCGAAAAAAGCCTATCATTTGAGGGACCAGTAGTGGTTGATGCGGATGCCTTAAACATGCTAGCAAGTTCACACAAACACTACGCTCATGCTGTGTTGACACCACACCTTGGCGAAGCAAAGCGTTTACTCGCAGACGCTCAAGATGTTGACCCTTTGTCTCGCTTTACATTGGCCACTTGGTTAGCGACCAATTACAAGGCTACGATAGTGTTAAAAGGACCTGGTTCACTGGTCGCAGATACCAAGCGCATAAATATTAACCGTTCAGGGTGCTCTGCTATGGCAAGCGCTGGGATGGGGGACGTTTTATCTGGTATAATTGGCGCTTTGAGAGCGCAAGGCATGGAGCCATTTGCGGCAAGCTCTTTAGCTGTGTATATTCATGGTTTAGCAGCACAAATCGCCGCAAAAGAAGGTGAACGGGGATTACTCGCCAGCGATCTTTTTGTGCATATACGACGTTTATTGGGGTAACCATGAGTAATACTTTTAGTCAGCATTTGGCCGATGAGGCCCAAACGGTGGCTATGGGCGCACGCCTGTGTAAATATATAAAAGACGGAGCAGTATTGTTTTTACACGGAGATTTAGGTGCTGGGAAAACCACTTTGTCCAGAGGTATAGTGCAAGGAATGGGGCATAAAGGAAAAGTAAAAAGCCCAACTTATACTTTGGTTGAACCCTATGAGCTCAATGAGGTCTCAATATATCATTTTGATTTATATCGTTTAGGTGACCCAGAAGAGCTAGAATATATGGGGATTAGGGACTATTTTAGTCCTGAGGCTATCTGTATTGTAGAGTGGCCAGAGAAGGGGCGTGGGTTTATTCCAAACCCTGATCTGAACGTTGAAATGGCATATGATGGGCAACACAGAAATATTACTGTGTCAGCAACAAGTGAACGTGGACAACAAATCATAAAACAATTAGGGCAAGATGCGTAGTATAGGATTTCTGATAAACAGCTTTTTTGGCATCATAATCATGATGCTAAGTTTGGTTGTCGAAGCAAAAAATGACATTGAAGGGGTGCGAGTTTGGCCTTCGCCAGATAGCACACGTGTTGTATTTGATTTATCAAACAAGCCTGATTATAGCTATTTTATGCTGAAAAACCCGCTGCGATTGGTTGTTGACTTCGATAACACAAGTAAAGCCGATGCGTTGCCACAGATCCCCGATGAACATCGTATCATATCTAAAATTCGCTACAGTAAAGCAAAGAACTCACGAAGTACTCGAGTGGTCTTTGATTTATCAAGCAGTGCAAAGCCTGTCGTGTTTGCGCTTGCGCCCACGCCACCTAAGAAACACCGTTTGGTGGTTGATTTATACGCGCAACAAACCAGCCTATATAGTAACGACAAGCCACAATCGAAAAAGCGTGAGAGAGTGACAGATCGCGATATTATCATTGCAGTTGATGCTGGGCATGGTGGTGAAGACCCAGGCTCAATAGGCCCTTCCGGTACATATGAGAAAAATGTCACGTTGCCAATAGCAAGACGCTTAGCAAGACTAATAGATAAACAACCGGGTATGAAAGCACGTTTAACTCGAACGGGCGACTACTTCCTAAAATTGAATACTCGTTCCGTCAAGGCTCGCGAGAAACGCGCAGACTTTTTTGTATCAATTCATGCGGACGCGTTTTTTACGCCGGGCCCAAGTGGTGCTTCAGTATGGGTTCTATCGTTACGCAGAGCGAATTCTGAAATAGGTAAGTGGCTGGAAGATAAAGAAAAACATTCTCAGCTCTTGGGTGGGGCTGCGGAACTCATTAAAGATACAGAAAACGAAAAGTACTTAGCAAAAGCCTTATTGGATATGTCGATGGACCACTCAATGCGAACCGCGGTACAGGTTGCCGATGAAGTGGTTGGTGAGCTAAAAAAAGTGACTAAATTACACAAAAAAAGACCTCAGTCGGCTAATTTAGGGGTTTTGAAGTCGCCGGATATTCCTTCAATTTTGGTTGAAACTGGATTCATATCTAACCCAAAAGAAGAGCGTTTGTTACAATCAAGTAGTCACCAAGAAAAGCTAGCAAGGGCTATTTTCAAATCCATTAAGAGCTACTATAAACGTAATCCGCCGGATGACTCGCTCTTTGCACGCCAAAAAGGGCCAGGTCAGCACGTGGTAAAAAGTGGCGAGTCATTAAGTTTGCTGGCCAGCCGCTATGGTGTATCCGTTGCGGCATTAAAGCGAGCAAACCAACTAACAAAAGACATTTTATATGTTGGCCAGGTTTTGACGATTCCAAAGGCTTAATTCGATATGACAATAGAGATTTTACCGGCGCGGTTAGCTAACCAGATCGCAGCGGGTGAGGTAGTTGAACGCCCCGCTTCTGTTGTAAAAGAGCTGGTAGAGAACAGTATTGATGCCGGGGCAACCCGAATTCATATTGATATTGAACGTGGCGGTCATAAACTAATTCGGATCCGTGACAACGGTAAAGGCATTGCTAAAGGTGAGCTGACGTTGGCGCTTTCTCGCCATGCAACCAGTAAATTAAAAAGTCTAGATGACTTAGAATGTATTTTGTCTCTTGGGTTTCGCGGTGAAGCGCTTGCCTCTATCAGCTCAGTATCGCGTTTGACCCTTAGTTCGAAACCTGCCGAGCAAGAAACGGCCTGGCAAGCCTTCGCGGAAGGGCGAGATATGGCGGTGCAAGTCCAGCCAACCGCTCACCCCGATGGCACAACCATTGAAGTGAAAGATCTGTTTTTTAATACCCCAGCGCGACGTAAATTTTTGCGTACTGAAAAAACAGAATTTAGCCATATTGATGAACTGGTTAAACGCATTGCGTTAAGTCGCTTTGACGTCGCCATTACCTTAACACACAATCAAAAAGTAGTACGCCAATATCGTGCTCGCAGCAAAGAGGACGGGGTAAAGCGCGTAGCGCAGGTTGGTGGAAAAGACTTCGAACAGCAAGCAACCTATATTGAGTCGGGCTCGGAAGGGTTAATGCTTCATGCTTGGGTACTACCAGTTGGTTGCACCAATAGTGCTCAATACACTTACGTGAATGGCCGTATGATGCGTGATAAGCTGATTTTACATGCTATTCGCCAAGCATTTGAGGAAGTGGTTGGTGAACAAGAAGTGCCAGGCTTTGTTGTGTATTTAGAAATAGACCCCCGACAAGTGGATGTTAATGTGCACCCTGCAAAACATGAGGTGCGTTTTCATCAAGCTCGTTTGGTCCATGACTTTATCGTGCAGGCCATAAAGCAGGCCGTGATGCCACTAAACTCAGAGCTGGCTAACGTGACTGTGGATACTCATGTGTCTGATGTAGATCATCAAGAGTATCGTAGTACTTTGCAGCCTCTATCTGATTCAGGTGCTTATAAAGCGACCAATTCGAGTGATGAATATGAACCTCGATCGCCAAGCTTTGGGCTATCCGCAGGGGGAGGTAACTTTAGCCAAAGTAAAGGGGGCACACGCCCAGAGGCAAACTCTCGACACTATAATGTGAATCAACTTTATCAAGGTTTGTCACATCAACAGGCGAGTGAGTTTGACGTTCAGCCACGCACCGAGGAGCAGCTACACAGCCAAGCTAGGTATGTATCATTGCTGACCTTAGAAGATGGCGTTGTGCTAATTGAGCAGCAAAAAGAGCTTCGGGTATCGCATTTCAAATATGCACTTCACAATTATTGGCTGGAACTGTTGGAAAAAGATGCAAGTTTGCCTTGCAAGGCATTGTTGCTACCTGTCAGGGTCAATCTTGAAAAGCAAGAAATTGCGCTGCTGGCAGAGTATGAGTCTTGGTTGACTTTACTTGGCTTTGATGTGCAACTGTTTGACCGTTACATCATGGTGAAAAAACTTCCTGTGAGCCTTTATAGTATTGATGTGGGAACATTTATTTCTAAAGTCATACTGGCGTGTCAGAATGGTTTAGACAGCGTGGAAGGGTGGTTAACTTGGTTGGTGGCGCACACTCCTAGCCGCTACTTTTCATCTGAGCAATTTGCAAAAGCACAGCAATATATTGAAAAAAATCAAAAATGTTTGGCGCGCATTCAGGAAAAAGCGGTTAAAATAGATCAGAAGATGTTTTCAACGTTATTACCACAAGAGTTTAAGAGTGAATAATTTACCTGTTATAACCCTGATGGGGCCAACTGCGGCAGGAAAAACGGCCCTAGCAATAGAGTTATGTCAGCACTTAGATACTGAAGTGGTCAGTGTTGATTCTGCCTTAGTTTATAAAGGCATGGATATTGGTACTGCCAAGCCAGATGCAAATGAATTAGCTTTGGCGCCGCACCATTTAATAGATATTATCGACCCACTCGAAAGTTATTCGGTTGCAGATTTTCGCCGCGATGCCTGTCATCACATAGATGCTTTGCATCAAAGAGGAAAAGTGCCGATCCTAGTGGGTGGTACTATGATGTATTTCAAAGGGCTGATTGAAGGGCTATCTCCACTACCTGAAGCTGACCCTGATGTACGCGCACAATTGGAAATTGAAGCCACCGAACTGGGATGGTCTCAGTTGCATAAGCAGCTTAGTGAAATAGATCCAGAAGCCGCTGCAAAAATAAGTGAGAACGACTCTCAGCGTATTAATCGTGCGTTAGAGGTGTTCCGTATCACTGGCAAAAACATGACAGAATTACAAAAACAAAAACAGTCGCCTTTGCCTTATCAATTTCATCAGTTTGCGATTGCTCCGACAGATCGAAAGGTACTTCACCAACGTATTGAAAAAAGATTCCAAATTATGTTGGAACAGGGGTTTAAAAATGAAGTTTTGGCCTTATATCGTCGAGGAGACTTACATCCTGATCTTCCCTCAATACGTTGTGTCGGTTATCGACAGATGTGGGAGCATTTAGCTGGTGACTGTGATTACGACCAAATGGTTTTCAAAGGTATCGCAGCAACCAGACAATTAGCAAAGCGGCAACTTACTTGGTTAAGAGGTTGGCCGGATGTGACTTGGTTAGAGACCGATGAGCAACAAAACTTGCAACGTGTATTAACTTCGCTAAGCTAATAGTAGCTGTTAAATCAAGCTACTGAAGATTTAATCGACGGCGAAACTAATAATAACACCTAGAACGAAGGAAAAGAAAATGGCAAAAGGCCAATCGTTACAAGACCCGTTTTTGAATGTCTTACGTCGTGAGCGCATTCCTGTTTCAATTTTTTTAGTTAACGGCATTAAATTACAAGGTAAAATTCAATCATTTGATCAGTTCGTGATTTTACTAGAAAACACGGTCAACCAAATGGTGTATAAACATGCTATCTCTACGGTCGTACCAGCCCGTGCGGTAAACTTCCAAAGTGCTCAGGGTAGTGAAGGTAGTGACCAAGTTGATGATGGTAATTATTAATTTTTAGTAGGAGCATAATGCTTGTTTGACCGTTACGAAGCCGGCGAACAGGCAGTCTTAGTTCATATCGACTTTCCCAATGAAGGCGATCGTGAAGATCTGCGCGAGCTGGAAATGTTGGTTTCTTCTGCAGGTGTTAGTAGTTTGGCGATTGTGCAAGGCAGTCGTCAAGCACCACATGCCAAACTATTCGTCGGTACGGGTAAAGCAGAAGAGATTGCTGAGATTGTCAAAATCCACAATGCAGATGTCGTTATATTCAACCATCAACTTAGTCCTTCTCAAGAAAGAAACTTAGAGCGTGTTTGTCAATGTCGGGTATTAGATAGAACAACCCTGATACTTGATATTTTTGCACAGCGAGCACGTACTCACGAAGGTAAGTTGCAAGTTGAATTAGCCCAACTTAGGCATATCTCAACTCGATTGATTCGCGGCTGGACTCACCTTGAAAGACAAAAAGGGGGTATCGGTCTGCGAGGGCCAGGTGAAACCCAACTTGAAACCGATAGACGTCTGTTACGTGAGCGTATTAAAAGTATCCGCAAGCGTTTAGAGAAAGTAGCCACGGTTCGTGAGCAAGGGCGTCGGGCACGTAGTCGCAATGAGGTACCAACGGTGTCCTTGGTCGGTTACACCAATGCCGGTAAGTCTACGCTGTTTAACCTCATCACTAACTCAGATGTGTACGCTGCTGATCAACTATTTGCGACGTTAGACCCAACGTTAAGAAAGCTTCAAATAGATGATATTGGGCCTGTAATATTGGCTGACACGGTTGGCTTCATTCGTCATTTGCCACATGACTTAGTGGCAGCATTTAAGGCAACGTTAACTGAAACTCGTGAAGCTGACCTACAAATCCATGTAGTCGATGTAGCCGATAGTCGCCGTAAGGAAAATATCGAAGAGGTTCAATCCGTTTTAAAAGAAATTGAAGCGGATGACATTCCGCAGTTGTTGGTTTATAACAAAATTGACCTACTCGAGGATGTGCGACCTAGAATAGATCGAAATGACGAAGGGCAGCCTATTCGTGTTTGGTTGTCGGCTCACTCTGGCGTAGGAACAGAGTTACTATCGCAAGCAATATCAGAGCTGCTTGCAAAGAAAATTTTTAATCATACCCTGTGTATTCCGCCCGCTTTTGGACGTTTACGAGGTGCGTTATTCAATCTAAATGCGGTACAGCAGGAGGATTATGATGAGCGAGGCAATTGGCTGATACGGGTGCGTTTACCGGAAGTTGATTGGGAGCGGCTAAAAAAAGAACAGGGTATGGACATCGAAAAATTTATTGAAACATAATTTTTACATAGAAAAGTGTAGTTTTGTTCGCATTTGGGTATGAGAATCGCCGCTTATTTGGTAGATTTACCTTAATTGACTTTAATAACAATGGAGTATAGCTATGGCCTGGAATGAACCGGGTAATAATGGCAATGATAACGATCCGTGGAAAAACCGCGGAGGACGGGATCAAGGCCCACCTGATCTAGACGAAGTATTCCGTAAATTCAGCAACAAGTTTGGTGGTTTGTTCGGTGGCAAGTCTGGTGGTGGAGGCAGTGGTGGCATTGGTGGTGCTGGCATGACCTTCATCCTACTAATTGCGGCTATCGTTTGGGCACTTAGTGGTATTTATACCGTAAAGGAAGCTGAGCGAGGCATAGTGTTGCAGTTTGGTCAGTTTGACCGTATTGCAGAACCCGGCTTACGTTGGAAGATGACCTTTATTGAACAAGTGATCCCTATTGATATTGAAGCGGTTCGCTCATTGTCGGCGTCTGGTTTTATGTTGACCGAAGACGAAAACGTGGTGAGTGTTGAATTTGAAGTTCAGTATCGAGTGATGGACCCAAGACTTTACAAGTTTAGCGTGACAGATGCTGATCACAGCCTACAGCAGTCTTTGGACAGTGCATTACGCTATGTTGTTGGTCATTCGAGAATGGACCAAGTGCTTACGACAGGCCGTGAATTGGTTCGTCAAAGAACTTGGGATGAACTAAATAAGATCATTGAGCCATATAATCTAGGTATTTTGGTCACTGATGTGAACTTTAAAGACTCTCGCCCACCTGCGGAAGTAAAAGACGCATTTGACGATGCAATTGCAGCACAAGAGGATGAAGAACGCTTTATCCGTGAAGCAGAAGCTTATGCTCGTGAAATTGAGCCTAGAGCACGTGGTCAGGTGACGCGTATGACGCAAGAAGCGGAAGCTTATCGTGAACGTGTGACTCTAGAAGCTCGCGGTGAAGTGGAGCGCTTTGAGAAGCTATTACCTGAATATCAGGCCGCTAAAGAAGTTACCAGACAGCGCTTATACATAGATGCGATGGAAGAAGTATTGGGTCGCAGCACAAAAGTATTGGTTGATGTGAAAGGTGGTAACAACATGATGTATCTGCCCCTAGATAAGATAATGGGTCAGAATACGTCTGGTACACAAATTACGTTACCAAGCAAAAACGATATCAATGAACTTAGAAAAACATTAGGCCAGTCTCGCAATAGTACTGTGAATGGTAGCAATGATCGTTTTTCGCAAGACAGATTCAATAACGGGAGATAAGCGCAATGAAGAATTTTAGTATTGTGATTTTACTCGCTGCGGTATTGATGTCTTTTTCATCGGTATTTGTAGTCACAGAAGGACAACGTGCAATCGTCTTACTGTTCAGTAAAGTACAAAAAGACAGTGAAGATAATGCGGTTGTTTATGCGCCAGGATTACACTTTAAAGTGCCATTTTTTAGTCAGGTGCGTAAGTTGGATGCACGTATACAGACTTTAGATGGCGCGCCAGACCGTTTTGTAACAAGTGAAAAGAAGGACTTAATTGTTGATTCTTTTGTTAAATGGCGCGTGAATGACTTCAGTTCCTTTTATCTGCGTGCTCGCGGTGATAAACAGTATGCCGAAACACTATTGAAGCAAAAGGTAAACAATGGTCTGAGAACAAACTTTGGTTCGCGTACCATCCGAGAAATTGTTTCTGGTGAGCGTAGTGAACTGATGGAAGAGGCGCTGGTTCAGGCTTCTGAAAGTGCAAAAGAGCTAGGTATTGAAGTACTAGACGTTCGTGTTAAGCAGATTAACCTGCCAAATGAAGTGAGTAGCTCTATTTTCCAGCGTATGCGTGCTGAACGTACTGCGGTGGCAAAAGAGCACCGTTCAGAAGGTCAGGAAAAAGCCGAGACGATTCGTGCTGAGGTGGATAGACGTGTAACAGTCATGCTGGCGGATGCGGAGCGTAATGCTCGCGCTGTACGCGGTCAGGGTGATGCTACTGCGGCTAAAGTTTACGCCGATGCATATAACAAAGATCCTGAGTTCTTTAGTTTTGTACGTTCGTTAGAAGCGTATAAGAAAACTTTCCAAAACAAAGGTGATGTGATGGTGCTTTCCCCAGATAGTGAATTCTTTGACTATATGAAAGGGGCAAACGGCAAATAATACATACAATTGCCTTCACCGCTTAAAAAAGCTCTGAAATTTATCAGAGCTTTTTTGTTTTAATTCAGTTGTTTTCAATAGTATTTCAGTGAATGCGGAAAAAACACTCAAAACGGGGTGATCTCCTACCCGATTTTCTGGTAAAATCTGCGCCTAATTTTTTCTAAGTGATTTTGCAATGGGTAAAAACGTCGTTGTATTAGGCACCCAATGGGGTGACGAAGGTAAAGGTAAGGTTGTAGACTTACTAACAGATAAAGCTTCTCTAGTTGTGCGTTATCAAGGTGGTCATAATGCTGGCCATACTTTGGTGATCAATGGTGAGAAAACAGTATTACATTTAATTCCATCAGGTGTTTTGCGTGATAACGTAAAATGTGTGATTGGTAACGGTGTGGTGTTAGCTCCAGATGCGTTAATGAAAGAAATCGGTATGCTTGAAGAGCGTGGCGTACCAGTTCGTGAGCGTTTATTAATAAGCGAAGCGTGTCCTTTGATCTTGCCTTATCACGTGGCACTGGATCAGGCTCGTGAATTAGCGCGTGGTGAGAAAGCCATCGGTACAACGGGTCGTGGTATCGGTCCTGCATACGAAGATAAGGTCGCACGTCGTGGTCTTCGCGTAGGCGACTTATTTAACCCTGAGCAGTTTGCTGCGAAACTAAAAGAAGTACTTGAGTATCATAACTTCACGCTAGTGAACTACTATAAAGTTGATGCTGTGGACTTCCAAAAGACATTTGATGACGCAATGGCTGTGGCACAAATTCTGAAGTCAATGGTTGTTGATGTGACTGAATTGTTAGATCAAACTCGTGCAGCTGGCGAAAACATCTTGTTTGAAGGTGCGCAGGGTACGTTGCTAGATATTGACCACGGTACTTATCCGTATGTGACATCGTCTAACACTACTGCTGGTGGTGTAGCAACAGGTGCAGGTTTTGGCCCACTTAACCTTGACTACGTACTTGGTATTGTTAAAGCATACACAACTCGTGTAGGTTCAGGTCCGTTCCCAACAGAGCTGTATGATGGACTAGACAAGCAAGACCCAGTTGGTAAGCACTTAGGTGAGAAAGGCCATGAGTTTGGTGCTACAACAGGTCGCTTGCGTCGTACAGGTTGGTTTGACGCTGTGGCAATGCGCCGTGCGGTACAGATTAACAGTATCTCAGGGTTCTGTTTGACTAAGCTAGACGTACTTGACGGTGTAGAAACGATTAAGATCTGTACCGGTTATCAGTTGGAAGACGGTACAGTAACTAACGTTACTCCGCTTGCCGCTGAGGGCTATGAAAAAGTAACACCAGTGTATGAAGAAATGCCTGGTTGGAGCGAAAACACATTCGGTGCAACCAGCATTGAGCAACTTCCTCAAGCTGCGGTTAACTATATTAAGCGTTTAGAAGAAATTACTGGTGTTCCAGTTGATATTATTTCAACGGGTCCAGATCGTATCGAGACTATGATTGTTCGCAACCCATTCGGCGCATAATTTAATAGTTGATTTGAAAAAAGCTGCATAGTGCAGCTTTTTTTGTGCCTATAATAAACGAGACTCCGTTGTAATGGGTTGCAAGCGTACTATCATGCAATGGAAAATGTGCCAATAAATGAATAACTGGTACGGACTTTGTATAATTTTAAAGCGTGTCAAAAAAATCAGGTAAGTTATGATCAAGAAGTTGTGTTGCATTGCTTTATTAATGAGTGTGACGGCGGTGGCACAGGAGCCACTCACCGCAGTACCTTTGTATACTGAAGCAGAGTTAATCGAGCTAATTAAGAAAAATCAGCACTTAAAGAGAGTTAAGGATGATGATTGCCAGCTTGTTCAGGACATTGAGGCTCGAGCAGAAACAATGGAGCTGCCCTCGTATCAATTTCTGTATGGCGATATGTTAGCTTATGCGGTGTGTGTCGATAGAAATGTTGAGCTGGGTTTGTATTTTATGCGCAAGGCCGCTGAGCAGGGCCTATCATCGGCATTAGAGCAATTAGGGCGCTACTACGATGTTGGTCAGTTGGTACAGGCTGACAAAGCGCTGGCGGTAATATATCTCAGAGAGGCTGCATCACAGGGGAATCTTGCTGCACAGTTGCGCTTGGTTAATCTATTTAACAGCGGACATGGTAGCCCAAGAGATTACGAAGATGCTTACCGCTGGTTGTTTCACTCTGCAGTGGCAGATAAAAAACTCCATCAGCAAATACAAAACGCACTTGCTCGCTTGGCTGAGAAAATGCCTGAAAGCGTTGTGCGCCGAGCCAGATTACCGATGTAATTTCAGCTACACATAAGTGAATTAGCCTAATAAAACTATCTTGTACATTATCTTCGTTATTTCTACTGGTAATAGCTGGCTATTACTGTGTAAAAACGCTTTAATTTTGCGCAAAATTTCATCATCGGATGCTACAATCGCAAAGGGTTAATTTCTTAATTCTAGTAAAACTTTTATCCGCAGCTGAGGTTATGTAAAAAGTCATCACCAATGTTGAGTTACATTGATGATGACCGACTTTTATTGACTCCCGAGCTTCTCTCCTAAAGTACCGCTTTGCTCTTTGTTTAGCGTGGGCTCTTTGAGCACTGACATTTTAGGTGGCTGTAAAGCTACGATACGTTCACCTTGCTCTGGTGGCTTTTTCATATCAATAACAAATGGCCTGATTTGCTGCTCTTCACCACTATTAGTGTCCGAAATAATAAATAGTGGGATGGCTTCTTTATTGACCTCAAGATACTGCTGCCAGCTAAACTCTTCTGATAAGCGTGTTGCACTTACTTTGCCGCCCTTTGCTATCAGGCTACTCAGTCTGGCGTAATAGCCTTGTTCACCAAACAAGATCTGTCTGGATAAAAAGGTGGCGCTGTCTTTGTTTGCTTTGGCATGATTGGTTGATGAGCGTAAAGAGTATACACTTTGCTCATTCAACAAGTGGGAGAAATATTGTACACCTAATGCGTTGTGGTGCCTGTTAGGTGATAGAGCTAAAACGGACTTAAGCGCTGTTAGCGGTAAATAGCGCTCGGCATGTTCTGACTGAGGGTTACCGTAATAGCAGGGCAGACCATCCATTCTTGCCATTTTACAGTTTTCCCACGCTGGGTCCGATAAGTACACATCAATGTTTTGTTCTTTTAATCCCTTGGCTATGGCGCGAGCAACGTGGTTCGCACCAATAATCAGCAAGGTATTGGGGCTTGGTTGACGCACACCTAGCAGCTTAGCCAGCGGCGTCGCTGTCAGGCTTTGTAGTACGACGGTAACAATAATAACGGTGAAGATTAGCGGCACTAGTTTGTTCGCATCGGGGATTTGCGAGTCTATCATGCTTAGCGCAAATACTGAGCCTACTGCCGCAGCGACAATCCCTCGTGGCGCGATCCACGAGAGTAATACCCGGGATTTAAATGGCAAATCTGTGTTGTGAGTTGAGATTGCAATACAAATAGGACGTGCGACAAATAAGACCACCGCTAAGAAAATAAAAGTTTCGACACCGAGCAACATTAAATCACTCAGCTGCAATCGAGCTGCGAGTAAAATAAACAGACTAGAGATCAAAATCATCGACAAATCTTCTTTAAACTCCAGCACAGAGTCAATTTCTAAGTCATCTTGATTCGCTAGCCAAATACCAAAAATGGTTACGGCTAAAAGTCCTGATTCATGGGCAAGATGGTTTGAAAATGTAAAACTAAATAGCACCAGTGCCAGTATGCCAAACTTATGTAATTCATAAGGGAGCCACTCTCGACGTATTAATGTGCTGGTGATCCAGCCCGCGACAACGCCTACGCTGATACCCACGCCTAGTGTTGAAAACAGAGCGATTAGCGTGTGACTGAGAACCTCCCCTTGGCCTACAAAACTAACAGCTTCAAATACAAGTACCGCGAATAGCGCGCCAATCGGGTCAATAACGATGCCTTCCCAGCGAAGTACACGGTCTATATCTTGATTTGGCCTCATGGCATTGAGCATGGGGGCAATCACTGTCGGACCCGTTACGACCAGAACTGCACCTAGTACAGCAGCGACCCGCCAATCTAAATCCAGAATAAAATAACCACATAGTGCAATGATGACAAAGGTTGCAAACATTCCTATGGAGCAGAGATTACGGACAATCTTGCCAATACCTTTGAGCTCTCGAAAATGTAAAGTGAGTGCACCTTCAAATAAAATAATAGCGACTGACAGTGACACGACTGGAAACAATAATTCACCCAGCAAATCATCTGGGCTTAGTTGGCCTGTAAAAGGGCCGAGCAGCAAGCCGATTAATAATAAAAACAAGATCGCGGGTACTTTGAGTACCCAAGCAAGCCATTGGGCAAGCACAGAAAATATGGCAATTCCAGCGATATAAATAGCTGACATAATGTCTCCAGTTAACTCTTTGGTTAACATAGTTAAAAATACACTAAGCGGGTTATACCACAGTTATATTACGGCGACGAAGTTGAATTCGTTGCTAAGCCGAACATTCTTAGTTAAACATAGTCTTTATCAACAAAAATGGATCATTACGTTGTTCTCTTTGATGGCAATCTATCATGCAGACTTTGTCCCTATAAAGTGCTATTTATCATATTTATGGTCGGTATATGAGATTATTTTGCTATGGAGTTGAAAAATGTCTGACGAATGCGTAAGCTATAAAGCGTTCGGTAGATGTACACCGAAATTCTTTTTGGCTTTGCTGTAGCAATTATAGCAAGCTAGCTTTTGGTACTGATTATAAGCTCATTTTTATATGTGCAAGATTTGGTACTGTTCAACAATTAAACTATTCATTGCGCAATCATTCATTGCGGTATAGGTCTTTTCAGCCTCATCAAACCATGATGTACCTGCTGAAAACGGCTCGACATTGTAGAAGTATTACAGTGTCACAATCCATTTTTTAGTAAAGCGACAGCCAGTGTTGGGCACATGTGTGTTAACGCGTAAGCTGTATTGTATATTTGTATTGTTCAACTCTGGTTGTTTTTACTCGCGCACGTCCAAAATAAGTTGGCGCTGCGTGAATTTTAATTTAGTAAGGCAACGACAGGAAACAATATGAACATTTCAAACTCTCGGCGTATCGTGATCAAAATAGGTAGCGCACTGATTGCACCAGACCAGGACGGTTGTCGTGCGCGTTACTTGTTGACCATTGCACAATTTATTGTTCGTTGCCGCTCTATGGGCAAAGAAGTCGTGCTGGTTTCATCGGGTTCCGTCGCTGCGGGGTCACACCTGTTTCCACAAGGTGCTAAAAACTCATCCGTAGTGCTCAAAAAAGCGATGGCAGCTGCTGGGCAGACTGAAATGATGGCCACTTGGGATCGATTTTTTGACTTCCCATCGGCACAAATTCTTTTAACGCATGGTGATTTACGTGATTTAGAGCGCTATAACAGCATTCGTGAAACTATATTCGCTTTACTTGATCATGGCATATTACCTATTATCAATGAAAATGATGCGGTGACGACCGACGACCTAAAGGTGGGTGACAATGATAACTTGTCAGCTATGGTTGCGGCGGCGGCTGATGCAGATGTGTTATTGATGTGTTCGGATGTCGACGGCCTTTATGACAAAAATCCAAATTTGCATGAAGACGCAAAGTTGATTCAGCAAGTGCCTGAAATATCAGAAGATATATATGCAATGGCAGGGTGCGCCACAAGTCAAGTGGGTACAGGTGGTATGAAAACCAAAATAGAAGCTGCTGAAAAAGCAACATCTCATGGTATTAGTACATACATAGTGAATGGCTTTAAAGATCTAACATTTGAGCGCTTACTCAGAGGAGAAAACCCAGGCACGGTATTCTTACCGTACGATGAGCCGATGCACGCTCAGCAGCACTGGATGACACATACCGCATCTGAACAAGGTGAAATTGTTGTTGAACATGATTATGCCGAAGAGTTGAAGGATCACGCCGAACCATTAGCTGCTAGTAATATTTCGCAGATTAATGGCGAGTTTTCGGTGGGAGACACAGTACTTGTGCGTACTGAAAAAGGTGAACGACTCGCTAAGGCTACAACTAACTACAGTAGCTGTTTGCTAAACTTTTTAGCAGAACAGGAACAAACTTCGGATAATGGGCAGTTACAACAAAATATAGGCCCCGTTGTTTCGGAACAAGATATTGCAATTTTGGAGAAATCGTAACTCATGAGTTTAATTACAGAATTATCACAACAAGCAGCAAGTGCAGCAAAACAACTGGCACTTCTGAGCACTAAGCAAAAGAATGCGGTACTGACAGACATGGCAGCGGCACTCGTAGCTCAAAGCAGTGATATTTTAGCGGCGAATGAGCACGACTTGTCCTTAGCACGTGACAACCATTTACCTCCCGCAATGGTAGACCGGTTAACATTAACGCCGGAGCGTATCGCTGATATGGCGGAGGGTATTAAAACCATCGTAGAACTAGACGATCCAGTTGGTTTAACTCGCGATATGGGCGTGCGACCAAACGGAATAAAAATTAGCAAAATGCGCGTACCTCTTGGGGTTGTGTGTATGATCTACGAGGCGCGTCCAAATGTAACAGCAGATGCAGGCGCTTTATGCTTTAAATCTGGTAATGGTGTGATCCTTCGCGGCGGTAAAGAAGCGCTACAAAGCTCTCAAGCAATTGCTAAGGTAATGCACAATGTTTTAGAACAGCATGGCTTACCAAAAGCACTTATCACCGTTGTACCAGATCCAGACAGAGCACTGTTGATGGAATTGATGCAGCAAAAAGAATATATCGATTTGATCATTCCTCGCGGTGGTGAAGGGCTTATCAACTTTGTTACACAGAACAGTACGATTCCTGTGATCCAACACTTCAAAGGGGTGTGTCATTTGTATGTTGATGAAGACGCTGATCTTGATATTGCACTTAAGCTTGCATTGAATGGTAAAACACAGCGTACGGGAGTGTGTAACGCATTAGAGGGCATTGTGGTCCACAAAGCAGTTGCTTCGCAATTTTTACCACGTTTACAAAAGGCGTTTGCTCATAAACAAGTTGTTATTAACGCCGATAGCCAATCAGCCAAGTACTTTGACAACGCAAATATCATTGCTGACGACCAGTTTGGTGAAGAGTACCTAAGCTTAGAAGTTGCAGTACGAATTGTTGAAGATTTTGCGGGTGCTATCGAACATATCGATCGTTTTGGTAGTCATCATACCGAGGTGATCTGTACGCAAGATAGTAATAAGGCGGAACTATTCCAGCGCAGCGTCGATGCATCTGTGGTGATGGTGAATGCTTCGTCACGTTTCTCGGATGGTTCACAGCTGGGTCTCGGTGCTGAAATTGGTATTGCGACAACTAAATTGCACGCTTACGGTCCAATGGGACTTGAGTCTTTAACGACAGAAAAGTTTCTAGTAACTGGCGAAGGTCAGGTAAGAGAATAATAGATATATAAAGAAAAATCTTAAAGCGGGCTAATTGGCCCGTTTTTTTATGCAAAAACGCGAGACTTAACAAAGATTAAAAGTGATAAAACTGAACAATCAGACCTATGTAATCATTGCAATGGAGTTTAGACAAGGAAGGCGGAAAGTGGTGGAGCTAAGCAGGATCGAACTGCTGACCTCCTGCGTGCAAGGCAGGCGCTCTCCCAGCTGAGCTATAGCCCCACATTCCGTTTCGAACGCTGCGAAATTTAAAACTTTTTGCATAACTCGTCAAGTCTTTATCCTGAAATTTTTTTCACATTTTTGTAAGTTGCTTTGATAGACTAAGCGAAAAGACTACCAAGATAGAATATTTGATGTTTCAAAAGAATGTACGTCTACTATTATCCAGTTTATGTTTTATTGTATTAGCTGGATGTGCCTCTGCACCTGAGCCAGTTGAATTTCAAATAGCAGAACAAACACTTCATACCAAGCAATCCGAGTCGGGAGATTTGCTTTTCGTATATATTGTTACTGTAGAACCAACGCCTATTATGAAAGTGAGCAGTCATAAACCGATGAGCCGTACCGAGCTAAAAAAGTACGCTGAACATCAACGAGTTGAGGACTCACCAGAACTGAAATTACAATTAGAAGAGCGCGCAGTGCAACTTTTAGATACGGCGCTTGCGCAGCGTAATTATTGTCAAACCGGTCACAAAGTAAACCGTGTTTATTGGCGCCAGCGCAGTGTTCAGCTTAGAGGTATGTGTTTGTGAGCGCTTTATTAGAAAGTGATCTTGCAAGGGCTCTACAAGCGCTAAATATTGAACCTGTTCAATATGAACATGCGGCACTGCACACCTGTGATGATGCGGATAGGCTACAACTTGAGCGCCAAGGAACAAGGATTAAAAACCTGTTTTTAAGAGACAATTATGGGCGTCGCCATATATTGTTATTGCTACAAGCTCATCTAAAGGTTGACCTAAAAGCTCTGTCTACGCAACAAGGTCTTTCTCGTCTGGGCTTTGCATCTGATCAACGTTTGGAAAAGTATCTAAAAATTCGTCCTGGATGTGTGTCAGCGCTGGCATTGTTCAACGATAATGAACACCATGTAGAGCTCTGGGTTGACAGTGGACTTTGGGATGCGCAATTGTGGCAGTGTCACCCGCTTGATAACCGCAAAACTTGGGTGCTATCTAAACGCCAACTTCTTCAGTTTTGGCAGCATACCGGGCATCAGCCTCATGTCATTGATGTGCCTTGTCTATAGGTCATATAGGACAGTAGTAAACCCGTTGCGCAAACGAGCAGCAGGGAAAACAAAAAGGCATGGTAGCCATAGTTTTGTAAAACGAGACCCGGTAAAAAAGACCCTAATGCGCCACCACTATAATAAAATGAGACGTAGGCGCCATTGGTTACGGTGGGCGGGGCATCGCTTATCTTATTTGCCAACGGAGCCGCACTGGCATGGATCATAAACATACAGGCGCAGAACAGCGTAAATGTTACCAAGAATACACTCAAAAATGGCATTTGCATGGCCACAAGTGTCATACAGTACATCGCAAATAAGGTGCTCAGCCACCGCCAAGAGTTGTTGAAATACTGATTAAGGCGCGGTGTGGCCATTGAAATAACCGCCCCTATCAGATAGCCGCTATATACCCAGCCAATAGTTTTACTGTCGGTTATATCGAACATGTCTTGAAGAATGAAAGGCAGGTAATTCATTAATGCTGCGAAGCAGAAAAACATGCAAAAAACGCAGCCAAATAAGCGTACGATTAACCGGTTATGTAAAGGTTTTAGATAAGCTTTTGGAGACGCAGGCGCCTGCTCTGGACGTTGACAGCGCTGAGGTTTGATGCACAAAGCTAAAACGAATAATGAAAACGCAAATAAATAGTAGAAGCTCTGCCATGAAAACCAACTGGCAAAGTTTGCTGCCAATACTCGCCCTAAATACCCTCCCAGAATTGTACTGCCAATATAGCGCGTCATATTTTGTTGTAGCTGCATGCCGCTGTACTGTTGGCCAATAAACCCTGTCATGGCCGTGAGGGCTGCGGGCAGTGTTAGCCCTTGGACAAACCTAAGCGCAAGCAGTAACTCAAAACTGGGTGCAAGGGTAAACAAAACACTGGTAAGTGCTAGTATCAGCATGGCCTTTTTAAGGATATCAAGCGGGTTCTTGCGGGCAAACAATAGGCCATAAAAAATAGGTGCGATAGCTAAAGGCACCATAGTGATAGACATAAGTACGCCGCTAGTGGCTGGAGAGACGGAAAAAGATTGTGCAAAAATTGCCAGCAGTGGCTGTGGTGCATAAAGCACAAAAAATATAAAAACACAGGAGATAAGCAGCTGTATTAAAGGCATTAAGGTTCCAAAACGTGGGTTGCACAGTCCGTCTCCATTATGCGTGGATTTGTATTAATTGAACAGTTTTGGATCAGTTAGTTAGTATTTCTTTGCGGTAAATCATATAAGTAAAACCAGTGCTTTGCTAAGGTAGCTTGTAAAGGTAAAAAAATCCGTTATTACAAGTTTTGTATATGGTCAAAAAAAACCACTGCGTTAAAATATGACAATTCGTATTTCATGGAGCATGCACAATGGGTTCTTTACAAGAGCAGCTACTAAAGGCAGGGTTAACGACAGAGCATAAAGCAAAGGTTGCTAAGTCGGAAAAGCGTAAAGCACAGAAGAAGAAAAAGAAAAAAGGTGCAACCAGTGATCCGAGTGATCTGCAAAAGCATATTGCTCAAACAAAACTTGAGCAACAACAAAAAGCTGAAGAGCTAAACAAGGCGAAGCAGGCTGAGCTAAAAGAGCGCGAGCAAATCGCACGCGTTAAGCAGATACTTGAACACCACAATCAGGATTCGATACGTGGCGAGGTTACCTTTAACTTTACCTATGAAAATAAGGTTAAAGAGTTGGATGTGAATGAGCAGACTAAACAAGCCTTGTCTAAGGGGCGTTTGGCTATTTGTGTGCTTGAAGGTCAGTTCTACGTGCTCCAAGATGAGCCCGCGCGGAAGATTGCTGAGGTGGATGAAAAGTACATTGTTTTCCATGTGGAAGATGATAGTAACGGACCTGATGAGGACGATCCGTATGCAGCTTACGAGGTTCCAGACGATTTAATTTGGTAACCGTTTTTACTCATCATAGGTCTACTAATTAGCAACTAATGTGTAGCGCTGACAAATGGTCTACACTGTAAAGGAATTATCCGTTAATTAATAAAAAGAGTAATGTTATGAGTAAGATAAAAAAATTAATATGTGGGGTTGGGTTGTCTGTGGCTGCGCTAGGTGCCAATGTGGTGCTGGCAGAGGATGGCAAAGCATTATATACCGCTAAAATGTGTCAAACTTGTCATGGTGCAGAGGGCAAAGCCCCAATCATGCCAATGTATCCAAAAGTTGCGGGTCAGAGTAAAGAGTACTTACTAGCCCAGATGAAAGACATTAAGTCAGGTGCTCGCAGTAATGGTATGTCGGCGGCGATGAAAGCCATGGTTGCGAATGTATCAGATGCGGAATTAGAAGCTATCGCTGAGTATTTATCGCAAGTTAAATAAGCATCTTCCACATGTTTTGCAAAAGCCACCGCTTGTCGGTGGTTTTTATTATGTTGAACAAATGCCCAGAGTCATTTAGACTTCTATACATCTATTTGGGCGTATTTGAGGACCCTCTATGTTTGAACTACCTAAACTCAACCTCAAAGGTAAAGTATCTGAGCAAGAATGGCAGTTAAGAGTTGATTTAGCTGCTTGTTACCGTTTGGTTGAGCACATGAGGTGGGGGGATTTGATTTATACCCATATGTCGGCGCGTTTACCGGGAACTGATCAGTATTTAGTAAATGCATTTGGTTTGAGCTTTGATGAAGTAACCGCGTCCAACTTAGTTAAGGTGGATTTGCAAGGTAATATTTTGGATGACACACCATTTAAAATAAACCCCGCGGGTTTTACCATTCACAGCGCAATCCATGAAGTAAGAGAAGATGCTCACTGCGTGATCCATTTACATACTAAAGAGACCGTGGCAGTTGCCAGCCTAGAATGCGGATTGCTGCCATTAAGCCAGCACTCAATGTTCTCACTGCCTTCGCTGTCTTATCATGGCTATGAAGGCTTAGCGGTAAATGATGATGAGCGTAAACGACTTCAGGATGATTTGGGCAATACCAACCATATGTTGTTGGTAAATCATGGCGGATTAACGGTTGGTCCAACGGTTGGCGATGCCTTTATGCGTTTTTATGACTTGCAGCGAGCGTGTGAGATTCAAGTGGCTATCCAGTCAACTGGCCAACGCGCTGTGCCAGTTCCTCAGCCCATAATAGATAATATTTATAATCAAGCTAATGTTGTTCACAGCGGCAGCACAGGCGGGCAACTCGCATGGCCTGCCATGCTCAGAAAAGCATACCGCTTAGACCCAGGCTTTGCACAATAGGAATCTGCAATGAAAGTTAATCGCGTCGAAGTATTTGATATTCACTGTCTTGATAGACCAGCATGGACCCCTGTATTTGTAAGAATTCACACCGATGAAGGTATCACTGGCGTAGGTGAGGCCGGTCTGGCATATGATTTAGGACACAGCGCTGCGGCCAGCATGATCAAAGAAATGGCTGAAGCATTTTTGATTGGTCATGACCCATTTCAAACGGAGTTACTCTGGTCACGTATGTTGCGTGAGAGCTTTTGGGGACTCGGTGGTGGGCCGGTGGTTTACGCTGCCATGAGTGCAATTGATACCGCACTTTGGGACATCAAGGGCAAGGCGCTGAACTTGCCTGTTTATCAATTACTCGGTGGTAAGGTGAACCCAGAGCTTAGAACCTATGCATCACAGTTACAATTTGATTGGGACAAAGAATTTAAAGCCTTGGTTGAACCGCAGGAATATGCCGAAGCTGCACTTAAAGCTATTGCTGAGGGATATGATGCCGTTAAGGTAGACCCAATTCAGTATGATAAATATGGTAATACCTACTACGATCGCACTAAGATCATCTCTCGTGCCGAAATGAAACTTTATCGCGCACGTATGCAAGCTATTCGTGAAGCGGTAGGGGATGAAGTTGACATTATATTTGAGTGTCATAGTTTACCGGGGGCGACTTCAGCTATCCAAATTGGCGAAATTGCAGAAGAATTCGATTGTATGTATTACGAGGAGCCAGTGAATTATCTAAACCATTCGCTACATGCTAAGGTTGCCGACAAAGTCGCGGTGCCCATTGCAGGCGGTGAGCGTTTGTATAATCGCTGGGGCGTGCGTCCGTATTTAGAAGACCAGAGCATTGACGTGCTTCAACCTGATATTGGCTTATGTGGTGGTTTTACTGAAACCAAAAAAGTGTGTGATTACGCAGATATTTTTGATGTTCGTATTCAGGCGCATGTTTGTGGTGGTCCGGTTGCTACCGCAGCGTCACTACATCTTGAAACGGCAATCCCGAACTTTTTAATTCACGAACATCACACTTATGCGATCAAAAAGTGGAACCGTGAACTGTGTATTCAAGATCCTCAGCCTAAGAATGGGGTGTTTAAGGTATCTGAGGAACCAGGTATCGGCATTGAGCTCAACGACGAAGTGGTGATGCGTTCACAGCGTGTAGAAATCAAATAAATGACAAAAGAGTAGTGGAGTCGTAATACGGACGAAGCTACTTTTTTGTTAAACATAAAAAAGGACCTGACGGTCCTTTTTAGTTACAAGGTATACAAATGTATGCTTTACATCAATGTAGGTTAACAGCTGAACTTGGCGATTTCTGACTCCAAATTCACGGTTAACTCTTTGATACTGTCGGTAGCGTGATGGGCTTTTTCAGACACATGAGCGGTTTGTGAGGCTGTGTCTGAAATGGTCACCACACGGCGCGCGGTGTCTTCTCCGGCCTCTAGTTGTTCTTTTGCTGCATGGGCAATTTGGTGACTCATTTGCGAGATCTCACCTAAAGAGTTGGCAACTTTACGCAACTCTTCCCCTGCTTCTTTAGACATACTGACGGTTTTCTCACTAGTATGAATAGACACTGTGACCGATGATTTAGCCTCCTGCGTGGCCGATTGCAGCTTGCCAATCATGGTATGGATTTCTTCAGTGCTGGTTTGGGTACGTTGAGCAAGTTGTCGAACCTCATCTGCAACAACAGCAAAGCCTCGGCCTTGTTCGCCAGCTCGAGCCGCTTCTATGGCAGCATTAAGTGCCAGCAAGTTCGTTTGCTCAGCAATGCTTTGGATCACACTCAATACATTGGCGATATTGGCCACTTCTTCATCTAAGGTTTGGATATTATTACCAGCGCTGTCAATTTGCTGCTCCAATAAAGCGATGGTTTTTGCTGCCTCAGTTGTCAGTTTATCGGCGTTTTGGCCCTGACGTTCTGCTTCTTGTACGGAGTTGGCGGTTTGCTCGGCATGTTCAACAACCGTTTGCGCGGATGCTGTTAGCTCGGTGATGGCTGAGGCGACCATTTGTGTTTCGCTGCTCAGGCTACGCGTAAGTTGCTCTAATTCGTTGGAACGTTTTTCGCCATCGTTGCTTTGCGCTTTAAGCGCGTCACTGACCGTAGCGATTCCACCAACCACGCCTTGTAAGCCTTTTTGCATATAGCTCATAGCGGCAATGATACTGTCTTCTTTGGCGGCACTGGTGTTGATCGGTGAGCTCAGGTTACCGCGAGATACTTGTTTAACGATGGTCAGTACATCATCTAATTCACCACCGAGCTTATTCGAAAGACCTAGACCAAATTTTGCCAAGGCAAAAGTCAGTGCCACCGCGATCAATAGTGATAGAGTTAATAGCCAGCGAGCTGTAGCCCAGTAACGTTCATCGGTCTCTTTGGCGCTGATCCCTGTACCTACATACCAGCCAAAAACAGGCGTCTTTTGTACCACAGAGGTTAGGTCTACGATTTCGCCTTCACGAACTGAATCCCACTCATAAGTGATAATTTGATTGGTTTTATTGCCAACTAAACGCTCTACCATTCGACCAATACTATTGCCTTTAGCATCTTTGAAGTCGTTAAAACTGGTGCCGTGTAATTGTGGGTCGTGTGGGGTGGCAACAAAATCTAGCTGGTCGTCGACCACATACACGTACTCAGAGTCATGATATTTATTTTCCCTGAGCATCTTAGTGGCGAGCTTTTTAGCCTGTTCTTCATTCAGGGCGCCGGATTGTACATATCCTTCAAATTGCTCAACAATGTTTACCGTGCTCTTCATCAGTTGGTTGATACGCGCAATGTTGTCAGATTCACTGGCATGGCGTAACGCTTGTAATCCTAAGATGGCGACTAGCAAAAGTGAGAGGAAAATAGCCGCTGCGAAAAGTATTATTTTAATTCTTAATGTTAAACCTGATAGCACAATACGCCCCTTTCAGATAATAGAATATTATTATCTACCATGTTTAATGAAATCATGTAAGTAACATATAGTGTATTTCGATAGAAATAGAGATGATATTTCCTCATAATGATGAGGAAATATCATTATTTTGCATTGATTATGTCGACTTCTTGGTCGGTCAGTTGACGGTACTCGCCACTGGCTAGGTTGGCGTCAAGCTCAATATCGGCTATTTTTTCACGATGTAGTTCAACGACTTTGTTGCCTACGGCTGCAAGCATCCGCTTCACCTGATGGTATTTACCTTCGCAGATTGACAATCGCAAACTGTAGCTAGCAAGTTGTTCGGCCATCGCAGGTAATGTGGGTTGTTTTTCATTGTGAAGCTGCACGCCTTCTCTCAATCGTTGCAATGTTTCTTCGGTTATAGGCTCTTGCGTTTCAACAAGATAGGTTTTGTATTTTTGCTTTTTGGGAGACGTAATTTGATGCGACCAGTCACCATCGTTGGTCAGTAGCACTAAACCTGTGGTGTCGATGTCTAAACGCCCAGCAACATGAAAATCTTTTAAGTTAGGCTCATCAAGTAATTCAAATACTGTTGGATGCATTTCATCACTATTTGCACAGACGTAGCCCACCGGCTTGTTGAGCATAAAGTAACGCTTACCAAGATATTGTAATGACTTACCCTGCCAAGTAACTTGATCATTTTGTGTAACCGAATAATCAAATTTCGTGATTACTTCACCGTTTACCGTTACATAACGTTTTTTAATACCTGCTTTGACTTTAGTTCGTGGTAACTCGGCCAGATGGCTCAAAAATTTATCCAGTCGGCAAGGAAATTTCATAATACTTTGTCTGTAAATTAAATAGGTTGATAGTATACGTGATCGTAGGGTTTTAATCAGTTCTTTCGGTAGATAGACGGGAGTAAATCATATGGATGTACACTCAGTAGCCAGTTTGTATCAAACATAGTTTGCAGTACTTCCAGCAGTGCGTTACTCAATAATTGCTTTTGTGCTTCGCTGCGACCCTCTATGAGATGTGCGTGAATGTGCACAAAACCGATTTTTCCTTCTGCCAGTTTATAATAGTCGGTGCTCTGGGTGCGCGTTTTTAATGTTGTGGGGTCAAATAAAGCAGTACTTTGTGTTGCGAGGTGGACCGCTTCGACCAATTGTTGTGCAGGTATAGGCAAGTTATTAGAGTGTTCAATGATAAGGTGTGGCATGATGACTTATTGCTTCAAGTATGAGTAAATGGGCCTATGTTAGGTGATTTATAGGGAAACACCAGATGTATAAACAAAAAATTTGGTTGATGTTGGCGGGCGCGATGACACTGTTTGGATGTAGCGATGATGCGGCGAAAGTTAGCCTTGGGCTATTCACCACCAAAGATGTCGTCGTCTCTGCACAACAAGATCCGATCGTTACGGGCGTTACATGTCATATCAGCCATGTAGAGGCGAATTTAGATTTTTCAGACCCCTCTGATATGTCGATAGCATGTCGACAGACCGGTGAGATCACAGCCGAGCAGATGCAACAAATCGATTTATCAAAAGATGGTGAAGTGGTGTTTAAAACATCCAAAAGCATTTTGTTTAAGTCTTTAAAAGTTCGTCGTATTTATGATGCTAAAGCCCGCACTTTATTGTATTTATCATATTCAACGAAAGAAACCAGCGGCAGTCACCATCATGCGCTCTCCACCGTGCCTTTATATAACACTCAAGCATGGCAGTGGGCCACAGAGACAGAGTAATTATGTTAGCGTTATTTAAATCAAAACCCTTGTTAAGTGATGGTGAAGTGGCATGGCTTGTCGATACATTTGCGTGGGCCTGTGAAAACTTTGACGGGCAACATTTTTTATCACAAACAAAGATAATTGAGCCGACAGGGCAGTATTTCCCCGATCAGGTATCCAGTGTTGAACAGATGGCACAAACAGTATTCGCTCGTGTGCGTGACTATGCGGGTATGCAAGCTTGGCCATTACAATTGGTAAACCCCGCACATTTACCGGCGCAGCAAAGCATTCCGGCATTTAGCTTCAGTGGTATATCAAGGGGTGAAACAGCGGAGATAGCAGTCGCGCCTTCACAGCCAGTGCTGTTGTCTTATAACCCCAATCAAATAAACCAGCCACAGGATTTAGTTGCAAGCTTTGCAGGAACACTGGCAACAATCGCTATCTACCAAAAAGGCGTATTACCCCCAGGTGGCGAAGCACAAATTGCCGCGGCAAGTGATGCTTTGGCCTGTTTTATGGGGTTTGGTGTGATGATGAGTAACACCGTGTACCAGTTCAAAGGTGGTTGCGGTTCTTGTTACAACCCGTATGCAAACCGACAAGCAGCATTAAGTGAAGAACAAACGGTGTTTATGCATGCCTTGATATGCTACTTCAAACCTGAAGTCGACGGCAAAAAGCATTTAAAACCGCATCTTAAAAGTGTTTACAAAAAGGCACATAAACAGATCCAAGAATACATAAAAGGCACTCCTAACCCATTACTGTTAATGCTCAAGGAGCAAAGCGGTGCTTGAATACGTAGATGAATTTTTATTGATAGCACTGGCGCACTTTTTTGCGGTAGCCAGCCCAGGCCCTGATTTTGCGATTGTTTTAAAACAGAGTATTCAGCGAGGCAGAGCCAATGCTTTGTGGACCAGCGCGGGTGTTGCGCTAGGGATTTTGGTCCATGTTACCTATTGTTTGCTCGGCGTGGCTATCGTGTTATCTCAATCTCCTGCGATGTTTAATGTTTTGAAGTATGTTGCGGGCGCTTACTTGGCGTATATGGGTATACAAGCATTACGTGCTAAACCTGCTGGCGACACGCAAAGTGTAAAAGGTGTAGAACATCAAACCTCAGAACGTGCGATACAAGCGCTAAGAAGGGGCTTTTTGGTTAATGCCCTCAATCCCAAAGCTACGTTGTTCTTTCTATCTCTATTCACCTTGGTGATATCACCCACGACGCCAACAATGGTTCAGGCGTTTTATGGACTCTATATGGCATTGGCAACCTGGGTATGGTTTTCGTTTTTGGCGATAGTGCTGAGCCGTACTCAGGTCCGATCATTTTTTCAAAAAGCAGGTCATTGGTTTGACAGAGGGATAGGCGTTATTTTAATCGCACTGGCAGTGCGCGTGGTATTGTAAAAGGTTTTAAGTCGTTATGAGTAATAAGCCGCATATTAATTTTGCATTTGGTTCTAACTTATCAACCAAAAGATTGTTTGCTCGTCTTCCACAAGCTCGATGCCTTGGCGTTGCTAAACTGTATCAACATAGACTGACGTTCAATATGCTCAGTACTGATGGTTCAGCAAAATGTACCATTGAACCTACAAGCTACCGTGATGATGTTGTCATTGGCGTGCTATACGGGCTTGATGATGAAGAACTCGCCATGCTGGATGCCATTGAAGGAGAGCGTTACGACAGGGTGAGTATCGAAGTGGACTCGGCTCAGCATGGTTTGATAGAGGCATATTGTTACATCGCTAACACCTTTATTGAAGATCAGCTTCCTTTTGATTGGTATGTTCAGCATGTACTAAACGGTGCGCTGGAGCATACCTTCCCAAGCGAGTACGTCGCACTCATTGAGGCCCAAACTCATGTTACGGATCACTTCACCGAGCGCTCAGAACGAGAGTGGCAGTTACATCGCCCACTAAAGAAAACTAAAAAGGCATAGTATGAATTTGCATAACATGATTGGTGCGGGTCTTGCGCTGATATTAACCCTGCCATCGTTGGCTCAACAAACTGACTCCTCTACTGCGAAAAACGCTGTGAATGTGCAAGATGTAGATACAGCAGTACGCCAAGCAATGACACGTTTTAATATCCCAGGGCTTGCGATTGCGGTTGTTGAAAAAGGGCAAGTCGTGATGGCTAAAGGCTATGGTGTTAGGCACCTTACAACATCAGAGCCAGTTGATAAGCATACTCTGTTTGGTATTGCGTCAAATACCAAAGCTTTCACCAGTGCAGCGTTGGCGATGCTGGTGGATGAAGGCAAACTCAATTGGGATGATAAGGTGATAAAGCATCTGCCAGAATTTAGGATGTTTGACGCTTATGTGAGCGCTGAAATGGCCATTAGAGACCTGTTGAGTCATCGAAGTGGCTTAGGGTTGGGCGCGGGAGATTTAATGATCTGGCCTGATACCAACAAAACCACAGAGCAACTCATAGCAGGTATTGCTAACATAAAACCCAGCTCAAGTTTTCGCAGTGAGTATGCCTATAACAATCTAATGTTTGTGGTGGCAGGAGAAGTGGTCGCCAGAGTCAGTGGTATGAGCTGGCAAGATTTTGTTGAGCAGCGTATGTTCACCAAATTGGGGATGGATGATTCAAAAGCTGGTTTCTCGCGTATTAGCCCTGACAATCGTAATTGGGCGACAGGGCACATCCCGATGGATGGTCAGCTGAACCCTTTTTTCGTGAATTATTTGGAAGATTTTCGTGGCGCTGGAGCTATTGCCTCAAATGTTGATGATATGAGTCAGTGGTTATTAACGCAGCTGAATGCGGGCAAAACACCACAAGGCCAGCAGTTATTTAGTGCGCAGCAACAACTGCAAATGTGGCAGCCTCATATCATGCGAGAGGCAAAGGAAGAGAGTTTTACAACCCATCGCCAGCAATTTAGAGGTTATGGGTTAGGCTGGGCAATTGAGGACTACTTTGGGTATAAGAAACTGGGTCATGGTGGCGGAATTTTGGGTATGGTGTCTCAGGTTGCGCTACTTCCAGAGCGGCAGTTAGGAGTCGTGCTACTATCAAATCAGCAAGCATATCCAGCACTGACAGGTATCATCGATGAGGTGTTTGAAGATGCCCTAGGATTGCCTGAGATAGACCGAGTGGAGGTCGCCTTACAAAACTATGAGCAAGAAAAGGCCAACAACTATGCCACTGCGGGCATAAAACCACTCACAACTGTTCAAGCAAGTTTACCACTGAAGCATTACACCGGTACGTTAACAAGTGACTGGTATGGTGATGTGATTGTAAAGCAAGTAGGTGGTAATTTGATGATAGATTTTACTCATACCGATTTGCTTAAAGGTAAGCTTGAGCACTATAGCGGTAATACCTTTGTGGTGCGTTGGCAGGAACGATTACTTGAAGCGGATGCCTATATCCAGTTTAACATGAATAACTTTCAGCAAGTAGTGGGTGCTAACATGGAGTTTGTGAGTCCAGATGTAACCGACTTTAGTTTTGATTTTCACGATTTAGAACTAACCGCTTTGCCTGCTGCTGAGGCAGAGTAACACCAAAGTCTCACTGTGTATGGTGAATAAGCTTGTTACACTGCTTGAAACGAAGATAAAGAGAGTGTTATGCGTACCGCTGTGATCACACACCCACACTGTAGAAAGCACAAAATGCCAGATGAGCATCCCGAGTGTCCACAGCGTCTGGATGCCATTGCGGACAGGCTGCTGGCATCGGGGTTAGATATTGCGCTTCAGCAGCTACAAGCGCCCAAAGCGTCTATGCAGCAAGTTGCGTTGGTGCACGAGCAAGCGTTGATAGATAAAGTATGTGCAAGTATCCCAAGCGATAAAATCAATGCTTTTTGTGAAGATGTGTGGCTAGCGCCAGAGTCTTTACAAGCGATAGAGCGTGCGGTTGGCGCGGGCATTCTAGCGGTAGATCAAATTCTAGCGGGTGATTTGGACGCAGCATTTTGCAGTGTACGTCCTCCGGGTCATCATGCTAATCGAAGCCATTCATCAGGTTTTTGCGTGTTTAACAATTTGGCGATAGCCGTGGAGTATGCCAAAAGTTTAGGTGTTGAGCGGGTCGCAATTTTAGATATTGATGTGCACCACGGTAATGGGACGCAGGATATCTTTAAAACGCATGAAGACGTATTGTTTTGCTCGTTATTTCAATATCCTTTTTACCCTAACAGTGACATTGAAAACAATGAACATATCATCAACTCACCGTTGCCTTTGGCGAGCAAAGGAGAAGATTTACAAGCTTTGTTCACTCAGCAGTGGCTCCCAAGGCTCAGGGAGTTTAAGGCTGAGTTGATATTTATTAGTGCCGGATTTGATGCCCACTTGGAAGATGATATGGGCGGCCTGCAGTTTGTTGAGGCTGATTATCAGTGGCTCACAGAACAAATCGTGCAGCTGAGTAAAGAAACTCAAGCCAAAGGAATAATCTCATTTTTGGAAGGTGGGTATGCATTATCTGCTTTGGGTCGCAGCGCTGTGACACACATCAAGGCATTGGTCGAGGGGTAGTCTTTACTTACCCAGAACAAAGCAGTGAAAAGACTTGTTTAATATCTGTAAGTACGACCTTTTGCACACAACACTGGCCATCATCGAGCAGTGCTTGCTGAACTCTCCCTGTGAGTTGAGATAGCGTAGGCAGCTCTTTCTTATAACCTTGTAAATCATAACATTGACCATTGTCATACAGGCATAGCGCGTGCTGTGTTTGCGTATTGCTCAGATAAAATAGGGCGTGATTGAGTGTTTCTTCACAATCAATAAACTCAATACTTTCTTCTAAATAGAGCAAGAATGGGTAATATTTTATTGGCATTGTTTGTTCTCAATCAAAGTATAAAAGGTGTACAACATTATACTTCGTATTCAAGTCAAAATGCGAGGTTGTGCTTAATGGTCTCTGATAACCGTCAATTACAAATCAAAGATATTTTCTCTAATCAACTATTGTCATGCGATCAGCAAACGCCGCTTAGTGAGGCGGTAAAAATGATGCGCAAGCGCCGAGTAAGCTCTATTTTTGTTACTCAGCAACAGCAGATTGTAGGCATTTGGACGGAATCAGATTGTGTCAAACTTAACTTTAATGACCCTGATTTTGCTAAAGCACCCATCGGCACATCGATGACGTCGCCAGTGCATGATATCCAAGTTGATAAAACACTAAGTGAAGCTACGATAAAATTTCATCAGTTAGGGATCCGACACCTGCTGGTCAAAGACCAACAACAAGCGCCGGTTGGTGTGGTTTCGTTGTCTGACATTGTGCGCAACCAAGGGCTCGACCATTACTTGCATTTTCGCCCAATCGAAGATCACTACAACCGCAACGTGGTTATTTTGAAGGCCACTGATTGCGTGTCAAAGGTGATTGAAGTCATGCGGTTAAAGCGGGTGACAGCGGTGTTGGTATACAATCATGAGTTGGTAGAGTATGGCATCATTACACAGCGTGATATTGCCTATATGCTGCTTAATCCAGATTGGCGAATGCCATGCTGGCGGCTCGCTACATACCCAATGTTGCAAGTCAGTCCAAAGGACAGTTTGTTTGATGCATATCGCTTAATGACCTCAGAATCGATTCGCCACTTGGTCGTAAAAGAGCCATGTTCTGGTAAAGTCATTGGTCTGCTGCCGTTGAAAAATGTGCTGACTGAGATAGAAACAGCTTACTGTAGTGAGCTTGAAAAGGTATTGGTACAGCGCGACCTTGCCTTACAAAAATCAGAGAAAAACCTGTATTTGGCTAACCGTATTATCGATGCCTCTTTGGATGGCATTATGATCACCCGTGGGGATGGCGAAATTTTACAGATCAACCCTGCTTTTAGTGAGCTTACTGGGTATCAGGACTATGAAGTGATAGGCAAGAACCCTAGCATCTTGAGTTCTGGCCTTCATGATCAAGAGTATTATGACCAAATGTGGGCTGAGCTAAGAAAAAATGGTGTATGGCAGGGGGAGATCTGTAATCGTAAGAAAAGTGGAGAGATCTATGTCGAGTGGTTAACCATCATCGCAATTAATGAGCCTTATAGCGATGATGTGTTATACGCGGCAATTTTCAGTGATATTACCGAGCGTAAAAATGCAGAAGAGAAGATAGCTCGGCTTGCTTATTTTGATGAATTAACAGCCTTGCCTAATCGGCGTTTATTTTATGACAGGTTATCCATGGCGTTGGCCTCCGCGCACAGAGATAACCATAAACTTGCTGTGATGTTTATCGACCTTGACCGTTTCAAGGAAGTTAATGACAGTTTAGGTCACAGTGCTGGAGATGAATTGCTGGTGCAGGTGAGCGAGCGTATCAAGAGCCTGTTAAATGAGGGCGATACCTTAGCGCGTTTGGGGGGAGATGAGTTTGTGGTATTGCTTACTGAAGTAAAACATATCTCCGATGTGGCAAGTTTTGCCAACAAAGTACTGTCAAAGCTAAGCGTTGCGTTTGAACTCAATGAGCTAAACGTCACCACCACAGCTTCGCTCGGAGCCGCTGTTTACCCCGAAGACGGGCTAGACAGTGAAACTTTATTAAAACATGCGGATGTGGCGATGTATCGCTCCAAAGAAATTGGTCGCAATTCATTTCAATTATACAAAGCGTCTATGAATGCTCGCTCCTTGGAGCGTTTGTCTATGCTGAGCCGTTTTCAGTATGCGTTGGAGCATGATGAATTTGAGCTATATTTTCAGCCCCTACAATGTTTAGCTAGTGGCCGAATATCCAGCGTCGAGTGCTTGTTGCGCTGGAATGATCCTAATTTGGGAATGATCTCTCCCGTTCAATTTATTCCATTGGCAGAAGAATTGGGGCTTATCATTAAGTTGGACCAATGGGTGATCAATAAAGTCTGTGAGAGCATGGCGCTTTGGCGTCGTCAGGGCAGTGATATTAGACGGATTGCAATAAACGTATCGGCACAGCACTTATGTCAGGGAGATCTTGCAATCACGGTTGCTAATGCTTTGAATAAACACGGTTTAGATGGTCGTTTCATTGAGCTTGAATTAACGGAAAGTAGTTTTATCAGTAATTTACATGAGGCAAAAAGCGAGCTACAAAAACTTAAGAGCTTGGGGGTTGCCATTGCATTGGACGATTTTGGAACAGGGTATTCGGCGCTCAGTTATCTAACCAAGTTGCCAATCGATACGTTGAAAATTGACGCGAGTTTTGTGGCGAAGATCCCTGATGAATACGGCAACAGTGAAATTGTCAGTGCCATTATTGCGATGGCAAAAGCGCTTAATTTACAGGTCGTCGCTGAAGGTGTTGAAAAAAGTGAGCAGCGCCAGTTTTTACAAAAACTGGGCTGCAATATCATTCAAGGCTATTGGTTTTGCAAGCCGCTGTGCGCCGACGAATGGTTGCGCTTTTATCATGCGCAGAAAGTGACTTCGTAAGCGGTAAACTTGCGAATATTGATAACGCCAGTATCAAAAATCAGGTACTGGCCTTTGATGCCGAGTAACGTGCCCGTCACCTCAGGGTTTTTATCAAAGTTAAAGGAAGTAATTTTGCTCGGGAACTGTTCAACAGGGAAGCTTAAGTCCACAACTTCCTCATCTAAGCGCTCAATGGCTGTAGCGCCAAACAACTCGGCCAACTCATCAAGCTTGCTTTGAATTTGTGGGATTAACTCCTGAGCAGTTGCTTTTAAATCTACTTCATTGCTCACGCCTTTGAGCATATTGCGCCAATTGGTTTTGTCTGCGATAAATTCAGCCAAGGCCACTTCCACAAGACCTGATTGCAATCTGGTTTGGACTTTAAAAATAGGTAATGCCTGTGTGGCACCTTGATCTATCCAACGAGTAGGAATTTGGGTATGGCGTGTAATACCTACTTTTAGTCCTGATGTATTGGCAAGGTAAACATAGTGGGGGATCATGCAATTTTCTTCGCCCCATTGCGGCTCGCGACAGGTACCCTGATCAAAGTGGCACGTTTCAGGCTTCATAATACACATGTCGCAGCTTGCGAGCTTTTTCATGCATACAAAGCAATGGCCTTGTGAGTAACTTTTTTTGGTTTTCTTACCACAGTTGCAGCAGTAGATGTTGCCTGTGTGGGTCAGTGTTAGCTGTTTGCCAATATAGTCATTTAAATTGACTCGCTCATCGCCAATGGGAAGCTGATATTGAATTGGTTGGGTGAGCTGTGCTTTGAGCTTGCTTAAAGTGCCTTGCATCTTTACGCCCCTAAAGATGTTAAAAGGGCGATACTACCAAGCTGGTGAATAAGTCACAATGGTTAGACGAGTTTGTTAAAAAGAAGCGGGTAGCTTTTGCTACCCGCCAAATGTTATTTGTACTTCGCTGAGCGCGTTTGGCTCGTTAATGATTCAAGAATAAATTCTCGCAGGTCATCGTTTGAAGCTTTTAGATCTTCATGTCTAAGATACATCATATGACCAGAACGGTAGCCTTTGAAGCTTAAACGGTCACGCATTTTTCCACTTGGGTCTAGCTGCCACATGGTGTACTTGGCGTCAAAATAGTTGGTTGCACCATCATAGTAACCCGCTTGAACCAATACGTTCAAATAAGGGTTTTCAGCCATAGCAGCACGCAGTTGTTCGCCGGTATGGTTATTAGTGCGATCCCACGGATGAACATTGGCCAGCATGTTGTATTGCACATCGGTTTTGTAGTTCAGCTCTTCACGAATATAGTGATTGATTGATGGTGTAAAGGCGTGCAACCAAGCGCTTAACTCAGGGAAGTAGTCTGGCGAGTCACCAGCGTCACGTTTGTCGATACCTAAATAACGAGAGTCTAAACGACCTAAGATGTAGCCTTGATCTCGCAGCAGTTCTTTCCAGAACGCATCATCGCTAACATCCAGATTGTTTTGTAATACAAATTGCTTTGACAGGCCGCTATACAGTGCCACACGTTCGGCAATGGATTGTTTATCTTGCTCTGAGATAAATGCGCCTTTTGCTAAGGCCGGTAAGTACTGATTTAAAGTGAAGGCTTCAACTTCTGACAATAACTCAAGTAAGTCTTTTTGTTGTAAGTGTGCTGGTAATACTTTGTGATGCCACGCAGTTGCTGCGAAATAAGGTAAACGGTTGGCGGCTTTCACAGGCCCATCTCGGTTGATACCAATATCCGTTGGAGAAACTAACACCACACCATTTAAGAACCACCAATGCGCTGATTGTAACTCTTTAGCAAGGCCTGATACTCGGGTGGTGCCATAACTTTCACCAATTAAAAATTTAGGTGATAGTGAGCGGCCATTACGGGTGACAAAGGTGTTGATCCAGCTGGCGAGATATTTAATATCAGCATTGACGCCAAAGAATTGTTTTTGTTGTTCTTCTTTGCTGGGCATTTTGCCATCTTTGTCAGGCAGCACGCGAGAGTACCCCGTGTTTACTGGATTCACAAACACAATATCTGCAACATCAAGTACAGAGTAAGGGTTGTCTTTCATGCCATAAGGCTGAACAGGATAACCTTCGTCATCGATTTTTAAAACGCGTGGGCCTGTATAGGCAATGTGCATCCAAACCGACGCAGAACCGGGTCCACCATTGAATGAAATAAGCAGTGGGCGTTTACTTAAATCGTCTACTTTGTCTTTTTTGTAGTAGTTGTAATACAAGGTAGCGGTGGGTTCACCCTGTTCATTCCAAACAGGCTGTGTGCCAGAGGCGACGCTGTAGTTTATACGCTCACCATTAATGGTCGCTTTGTGGTTGGTAACAACTTTACTATCAATATCAATCTTACGTTGGTGCTCAGCTGCGTTGCTACCAAAGCTTATTACTATGGTGCACACAACCAACAGTTTGGTTAAGTTCATACATTTCCCCGAACGATAATTTATTCCCATTAAAATTGCTTTTGTTCCAGTTTTCAAAGGGTATGAGTCGAATGCCCCCAATGGTGGGACGACTGGTGAACCCCGAGTGAAACTGTAAGTGCATTATGCATAGTCAGCAAATCGCTGACGAGCCCATAACAGCTACATTTTTACATTTGCACCAGTAATGAGCATGACGCGCAATATTGCACCCAATTGGTGCGAAATTATACAGAAATCGCCGATGGTAATCATCTAATTATTTGAAATTATTCATTTTAACTTTGTGGCACGAAGGTTGGATTAGCTAAGTAATCAGGATAAACCTGTCCTAAGGGGACCAACAATGAAAATGATAAGTGCAATAATAAAACCATTTAAATTGGATGAAGTTCGCGAAGCGCTAGCTGATTTGGGCGTAGAGGGTATGACAGTCGTAGATGTAAAAGGTTTTGGCCGCCAACGAGGTCATACAGAACTGTATCGTGGCGCTGAATATCAAGTCGATTTTATTCCAAAAATAAAGCTAGAAATAGCAACTCGCAGTGAAAACACACAGCGTGTGGTAGATACACTGACCAAAGCTGCCAGCACCGGTAAAATTGGTGACGGTAAAATATTTGTATATGACTTAGACCAAATCGTGCGGATCCGTACCGGCGAATTAGACGAAGACGCTATTTGAGGGGCCGAAGATGGAAAACGCAATCATAGAACTAAAATTCTCTTTGAATACATTTTACTTTTTAATTTCTGGTGTGTTGGTGATGTGGATGGCAGCAGGTTTTGCCATGCTAGAAGCGGGTTTAGTCCGCTCAAAAAATACCACAGAGATACTCACTAAAAACATTACGCTTTATGCCATCGCTTGTACCATGTTTTTACTCGTAGGGTACAACATCATGTATGTTGGCAATACTGAAGGTGGGATAGTACCAAGCTTTGGTGCGTTGATTGGTGAAGCGTCTGCGGATGCGGATCATGCCTTAGAATCTGACTTTTTCTTCCAAGTAGTATTCGTCGCTACAGCAATGTCGATAGTTTCTGGTGCCGTAGCTGAGCGTATGAAGTTGTGGGCATTTTTAGCATTTACTGTGGTGTTAACTGGGTTTATTTATCCTATTGAGGGGTTTTGGACGTGGGGCGGTGGCTTCTTATCTAAGCTGGGCTTTGTAGATTTTGCAGGCTCTGCGATTGTGCACGGTGCTGGTGCAGCGGCAGCGTTAGCCGGTGTACTATTACTGGGTGCTCGTAAAGGTAAATATGGGAAGAACGGGGAGATTTATCCTATTCCTGGTTCTAACATGCCGTTGGCAACATTAGGTACATTTATTCTATGGATGGGGTGGTTTGGCTTTAATGGTGGCTCGCAATTGTTCTTGGCAGATAAAGCAAATGCCGTTGCTGTGAGCCAAATTTTACTTAACACTAATGCTGCTGCAGCAACGGGGGCGATAGCTGCACTACTTGTGTGTAAAGCGTTGTGGGGTAAAGCTGATTTAACTATGGTACTCAATGGTGCACTGGCAGGTCTTGTGGTGATCACTGCGGAACCTGCATCTCCAACACCTTTATTAGCGTGTCTATTAGGTGCCTTGGGTGGCTCATTAGTCGTGTTTAGTATCGTATTTTTAGACAAAGCTAAAATTGATGACCCAGTAGGTGCGATTTCTGTTCACGGTACATGTGGCATGTTAGGTGTGATGTTGGTGCCATTGTCAAACGGCGATGCAACGTTTGTGAATCAGTTTATCGGCTTGGTATGTATTCTCGGGTTTGTATTTATTGTGTCTTACTTGGTATGGGCTCTGTTGAAAAATACCATGGGGATCCGTGTTGGCGAGGAAGAAGAAATTAACGGTATGGATCAGCATGATTGTGGCATTGATGCGTACCCAGAATTTGTCTCTGTGCGTGGCAATAGTTAATTCATCGAAATCACGTCGAACGTTATCACGTCGAACGGACCCATTGTGGTCCGTTCGCTCTTTCAGGCTTGGTTAATCTAGGGTACTCTATGCTCTGGCATATTTAATTTTGAAGTTTATATAAGTGGTATGGTAGATAAAAAGAATAACAACGCAACGAAGACAAACACTAAATCCACACGTACCACATCTAAATCCACACGCGCAAAAAACACTAAGGGCAAAGCGAAAAAAGCACCGCCGAGCTCGACATTGGGTCGCTTTAGGCAACGCACGTTGGCAACCTGTTGGCGCTTATTATGGAAAGGTACGCTGGCCATAGTAGTGTTAGTCAGCTTTTATATTATTTATCTAGATTCAAAAATTACCCGACAGTTTGAAGGCAGCAAATGGCAACTGCCTGTTCAAGTATATGCTCGCGCTATGAACTTCTATCCTGAACAATTTTTGTCTGAACAGGAGGTGATCTGGGAGCTAAAGCGCCTAAATTATTCGCAAGTTAACCATCTTAGCCGTACAGGTCAGTACATAATTCAAGGGCGGACGATAAAAATCTACCGCCGTGCATTTGAATTTTACAATGGTGTTGAAGAAGGTCAGATCTTTACCCTTAATTTTGCAGGAAAACGCCTTGCCAGTATTGTTGATAAAGGTGGGCGACGTATTGAGCAGGCACGTTTAGAGCCAGTTCAAATAGCGCGTATTGGTAATGAATCAAAACAGGATAGAGAGTTTCTACCGCTCGAAAAATTCCCAAATATTCTTAAACAGGCGTTGTTAGTGGTGGAAGACCGTGAGTTTTACGACCACCATGGTGTTTCTGCATGGTCTATTCTACGAGCGTTGTATACCAATCTAAAAGCTGGGCGTACGGTACAAGGCGGAAGTACGTTGACCCAGCAATTGGCAAAAAATTTCTATTTAAGTCGTGAACGTTCTCTAGTACGAAAAGTGAACGAAGCATTTATTGCTTTAATATTGGACTATCGATATAGCAAAGACGAAATTTTAGAAGCTTACCTCAACGAAGTGTTTATGGGGCAGGCTTATAATCAAGGGGTTCATGGCATGGGGCTGGCGGCTGAGTTTTATTTTGCCAAGCCAGTGGATGAATTGGAGTTTGATCAGATTGCTATGCTGGTGGCCATCGTTAAAGGGCCTTCATATTACAATCCCAGACGCTACCCTGAGCGTGTTCGCGAGCGCCGTGATTTGGTGCTACGCCTACTTGCAGAACAAGGCTATATTTCAACCAATGAACTACGTCAGGCTTTGGTGCGGCCGATAAAAATTCAGCCTTTGGACAAAAGCCGTCAACAGAGCTACCCAGGCTATCTAGAGTTGGTCGACAGAGAGCTTCAAACTTTGCTAACCAATCAAGAAATAATCAATGCGGGCGTGCGTATCTTCACTTACTTTGATCTACAAAAACAAGCTGCTATGGAAAACGCGGTGGAGCAAGGTCTACCGTATCTCGAAAGGCGATTTGATACGTCAAAGCTAGAAACAGCAATGATTTCAGTCAACGTTGAGAAGGGAGGGGTGTCGGCACTGGTTGCAGGGCGAAATATGCGCTTTAGCGGTTTCAACCGTGTGCTGGATACAAAGCGTAACATTGGCTCTTTGGTGAAACCTGCGGTGTACTTAACGGCATTAGAACAGCCGACATACAACCTAGGGACCTTAGTGGAAGATGGGCCTTTGCAAGTGACCGATGAATCGGGAGATGTGTGGCGTCCAGAAAACTTTGACCGAAAATACCGTGGTACATTACCTCTGTATCAAGCGTTTAGTAATAGCATTAATATCCCTGCAGTTAACTTAGGGCTTGATTTAGGCGTACATAATGTCGCATCGACGTTGCAAAAACTAGGTGTGGCAGAGCGGATTAACCAATACCCCTCTTTATTACTTGGAGCGCTAGAGCTGTCTAGCTATGACGTGGCGCAAATGTATACGACCTTGGCTGCCAACGGGCAGTACCGACAGTTAACGACCATTTCAGCCATGACTAACGCCACCGGAAAGGTTTTGTACGAGCATGATGTATTTAGCCGCGAGCGCTTTACACCCGAGGCGAGCTATATGACGAAGTTTGGCCTTAAAAAGGTCACCAAAGAGGGCACCGCAAAGCGTCTTAATCAGCATTTCCCTTCGATTCAATTAGCGGGTAAAACGGGTACTAGTAATGACTTACGAGATAGCTGGTTTGCAGGTTTTGACCACAACACGGTCACCGTTACTTGGATTGGCCGAGATGACAATAAGTCCACTGGGTTAACCGGTGGTAATGGTGCGTTGGAGTTATATATTCGTTATTTAAAACCACTTAACCCGCAAGCGATTGCTGATAACCGCCCCAAGGGAATACGCTGGGCGTTTGTAAATACTCTAACGGGTAAGCAGGCTCCACCGGGATGTGGCCGAGTGGTTCAGCTGCCAATACGCGTCAGCGAGTTTGAACCTAGGCCACTGTGTGAGTAACAGTTGCTAGGTCTTAAATTGACTCATGGCAGATTGTAGATGTTGTGCCATATTGGCCAGTTTCCTAGCGTCGCCTTCAGTGGACACCGCTGAGCTGAGTGTGTGTTCTGCCAAGTTGTTGATCTCACCAGCATCACTGAGTGCTTGTTGCGTGGCGTGACTTTGCTGACGAACAAGCTGGGCAATATGATCACCTTGTTCATCAATATTCACCATGCTTTGTTGGGCAAGCAGTAAAACTTGATTTGTTTGCTCTGCAGCGCTCACACCTTGCTCCATTTTTTCTACACTGCTGCGCATCTTTGTTTGTGTATCATTTGAGGCGTTTTGCAACGAATTAATAATGCTATGAATTTCTTCTGTTTGCTGTTGAGTACGCTTTGCCAGTGTGCGCACTTCATCAGCAACAACGGCAAAGCCACGACCTTGTTCTCCCGCACGGGCGGCTTCGATTGCGGCATTCAGTGCTAATAGGTTGGTTTGTTCGGCAATTTCACTGATAGCAGCACTCACTTTACTAATGTTTTGACTATCTTGCGCCAATTTATCCAAGGCAACTCGGCTTTCTTCGAATTCCTGCTGAAGCACGGCCATATGTTCAGCCAGTTGGGTGGTGTTATGCGACCCTTGTTTCACTTGTTCTGCCGCTGTACTGGCAAGCTCTGTGGCATGTTGCGCCGAGTGTTCCACGGAGTCTGCTGCTTGTGCCATTTCGCTTAGCGCGCCATGAATCGTACTGATTTTCTCTTGCTGTTGATCAACATCATTACGTGTATCTTGGCTGATCTGGCTAAGCTTTTTTGTTGCAGTATCAAGGTTTACACTGGTGCTATTGACTTCCTTAAGCAGCGCTACAAATGCGCTAATCACTTTATTGTACTGTTCAACGATGATAGACATTTCATCGTTGCCGAACGCGGTAGCCTTAGCGCTTAAATCACCTTGAGCTGCACGCCCTGCTGATGTGGAAAAGGCTGAAATACTATCGACTACTGCAAAGTAGAAACCAAACATCAGGTATATAGCCAACAACAGACTGATCATAGCCGCAGTGTCGACACTGTTTCTTATCCAACTTTGTCGCGTTACTTTTTGGGCTAATAACTGCTTGAGTAATGGAGTTGCGGTGCCAATGAAGCGACTTACATCTTTTATGACATTGTCGTGAATTTTTTGGAATTGTGCACCAGATAGTTGTAGCTCATCTGGGTCTAAGAGGTTCTTTTTAATATTGCTTTGGTAATTGTTTAAGCTGGCTTGTAAGCGCTCAAGATGAGGCTGTAACTGTGGTCTAATGTCATTATTTGCAGCCATTGCAACATTGAGTTTACTGCTTAGCTGTGTGAATAGAGCGGGCAGGGCTTTATTGAGATTGGATAGTGAAATAAAGCTATCGGGATTAAATTGCCCATCACTTATCACAACATTTGCTTGCTCTGAGAGTTTATTTACATGCTCAAGCAATTTTGGTGTTGATTCAACCAAGGCGCGGTTGATGTAAGAGCGGGCTAAATCATCATCAATTGCCAACAAAGATTGAATAGACACTTGCTCAATGACAGAGTTTTTGCCATCAACATTATAACCCGCGCGTTTGGCAAGCGAAGCGTTCGCTGCTTCTTGCATGTTCATGGTATTGTCGAGCAAGGCTGGGTAGAGGTTTAACCCAGCCTGTTGACCAATGCTGATGTTGATTGACTGAGACAAGATAGTTGTTAAGAAAAATAAACTAAGGCTCAGAGGTACCAATAAAATACCAAACACCAATCCGATTTTTGTTTTGTACTTGAGGCTCGCCATGAGCCGAATTGCCGGAGCGCAGAATGATCTTATGCCTTGCATGGAGTTCTCTTTAGGTTGCAGTTACAGTGATAAAGACCTGCCAAATGCTAATGTTAGTTCAATTTAGTTGAGTTTGTGCAAGGGAAGGAGAAATGTTTTGCTTCGGCCAGCGATTTGTACGCTGGCCGAAATGAGGCGCTAGTTACAGCTTTGCAAAAGCACGCTTGGCAGCGGCAATGGTATTTTCAATATCTTGTTGTGTATGCATGGTACTGACAAAACCCGCTTCAAATGCAGAAGGAGCAAGGTACACCCCTTCCTCAAGCATCAAGTGGAAGAATCGCTTAAAACGCTCTAGATCGCACTCGGTCGCTTGTTGATAGCTACTTACGCTATGAGCAGTTGTGAAGAAAAAGCCGAACATACCACCTGCGTAGTTAGTTGTTAGTGCAATACCAGCGTCATCAGCGGCTTGCTGGAAGCCTTCACAAAGCGCTTTACTCTTAGCTTCAAGTTGCTCGTGCAAGCCTGGCTCACAAAGTAGTTCTAACGCTTTGAGTCCTGCCGCCATCGCAATTGGGTTACCCGAAAGCGTACCAGCTTGATAAACAGGACCAACAGGGGCAATAAAGTCCATAATCTCTTGTTTACCACCGAATGCGCCAACCGGCATACCGCCACCGATGACTTTTCCTAGACAGGTAAGATCTGGAGTGATGTTATAGTACTGCTGTGCGCCACCTAAAGCGACGCGGAAACCGGTCATCACTTCGTCAAAAATCAGCACTGCACCATGTTCGTCACACACTGAGCGTAACCCCTCTAAAAAGCCAGGGGTTGGTGGAATGCAGTTCATGTTGCCCGCGACGGGTTCCACGATGATACAAGCTATCTCATCTTTGTATTGAGCAAAGATTGCTTTTACTTCATCTAAGTTGTTGAACGATACAGTGAGAGTATGCTTTGCAAAGTCCGCAGGGATCCCAGGAGAGTTTGGTACGCCCATAGTTAGCGCACCTGAGCCAGCCTTGACCAGTAGTGAGTCAGCATGGCCGTGGTAACACCCTTCAAACTTCAATATTTTATCGCGCCCTGTGTAGCCGCGAGCAAGGCGGATGGCGCTCATAGTTGCCTCTGTACCTGAACTGACCATGCGCACTTTTTCAATTGACGGAACCAGCTGTTTAACTTTTTCTGCCATTAAAATTTCGGTTTCAGTTGGTGCGCCGTAGCTTAGGCCATTTTCAACAGCTTCAAGTACAGCCTGTTTGATTTGTGGGTGATTATGACCCAAAATCATTGGCCCCCAAGAACCAACATAATCTATGTATTTGTTATTGTCAGCATCATAGGTGTGCGAACCTTCTGCTTTGGTAATGAATAGTGGTGTGCCGCCTACGCCATTAAATGCGCGAACTGGTGAGTTTACGCCACCTGGGATAGATGCTTGGGCACGAGTGAATAGATCTTGGCTAATCGTCATGGTTATTCCTATTAATTAACTGTTTCGTTTGCGGCTAAACCAAGGTACATCTGCTTCATACTTTTCAACCTGATTTTCGACCCCAAGGGTCAATGCAAACAGAGCCATACGAATCAGTACGCCGTTTTGTACTTGGCGGAAAATGGCCAGATTATCATTGCTATTTAAGTCGTTATCCAGCTCATTTGCATCTAAGCGACTATCACGTGGCAAAGGATGCATTAAAACTGAACTGGGCTTACAGTGTGCGTTGTAAATAGCCTGACTAATTCTAAAACCACCGCGATACTTGTTGGCTTCTTCTTGGGAAGGGAAGCGTTCTTCTTGGATGCGTGTTTGATATACGATGTCAGCGGCTAGATTGCCTTCCATTTGTGAGGCCAGTTCAATTTTGTGGCCCGCGTTAGTGACGCTATCCAAAATGTAATCAGGCATTTGCAAACCATCAGGCGCGACCATCGTGAAGCGAATATCTTTGTAATGACAAAGCAACTTGGAAAGTGAGTGAACAGTACGGCCATATTTAAGATCGCCCACCAAAGCGATGTGCATTCCATCAATAGCACTGTTAAAACGACCGAGTTCTCGCTCAATGGTGAGTAAATCTAACAATGCTTGTGTTGGGTGTTCGTTGGGACCGTCGCCACCATTGATAACGGGCACATCTGAACCTGTAGCAAATTCGCTCACTGATCCTGCATCAGGGTGGCGCATGGCTACCGCATCCGCATATGCTGAAATGACTCGTGCAGTATCGTATAGTGATTCACCTTTTGCTAAGGCCGAACTCTGCATTCCAGTGGTTTCGCGTACCAATCCACCTAATAAGTTAAATGCTGTACCAAAGCTTACTCGCGTGCGCGTGCTTGGCTCAAAGAACAAATTAGCCAAAATAGCACCTTCGAGTACGCGAGTTCGCTTGTGCTTTTTCGCGTAAGGTTCCATCTTTTTGGCAACAGTAAAGATATGCTCTATCGCTTCTCTGTCTAACTGATTGACAGAAAGTATATTTTCACCTTGGAAACTTAACATGGGGGCGGTTCCTAATCACACATAAACAACGGGTTGTATGTTACAGACAACCCAGCCGTGATAACGCGCACATAACATCGCGGTTATTTGGCGCGCTATCATAGCATAGTTATAGATTAGGTTTGAGTACTGCGAGCAGAACTATTGCTAATAAAAGTAACACTGGAAACTCATTGAAGTAACGATAAAAGCGATCGCTTCGTTGGTTTCTATCATGTTTGAAGTTGCTAAGTAGCTTAAAGCAGTAACCGTGATAGATATAAAGCAGGATTACGAATACCAGTTTGTAGTGCAACCACATGCTGTGACGAAACCAATCACGGCCATATTCAATGATGGTAAGTACACCAAACAATAAGGTAAACACAGCAAAAGGCGTGACAAAATAAAGTAAACGACGTTCCATTATTTTCAGCATGGCACTACAGGACTTCTCTTCGGTCATCGCATGGTATACAAACAGGCGGGGGACATAAAAAATACCTGCAAACCAAGCTACCATAAAAAATATATGTAGTGCTTTATAAATAAGTAATGCGCTCATAACGTCCTCGTTAAAGTAAGCTGTTTCGAATGGTTAGAATATGGCGAATCTGGTCCCAACGCAGTAGCCCCATTATTTGCTTTTTATCTTTTTGGTTGTAGACATAGACAGCACCACTGCGTTTATCTTTTAAAATATCAAATGCATCAGACAACGTCGCTTGGCTACTTAGCCCTTGCAGTGGAATATATGAAATACTCATGCTTTGATCACTCATCAAGCTGAGATCATATTCTGCTAGACGATAACCATTTTGCTCATCATATACGATGAGTGGTGTTTGGCTGTTGACGGCTGCTAAGGTATCTTTAATTTGCTCTTTGTCGTCGGAATAAAGTAATTTAAAGTTTTCATCCATTTCTTCCATGATCCCCACTTTTTGAAGTGCTTCACTGGCTGGTGACACTTGATAGGGCAAGCCTTGAAAGTCGAGCTGTTGTAAAAAGATGGAGCGATTACCAAACACTTGCAATGCGGTAATGTATGCAGCTGAGATCACTAACATCGCGGGTACGATAATTTTCGGGTTTGAAGTTAACTCCATTACAGCGGTCAGAGCAGCCAGTGGCGCATGTAAAGTTGCTGCCAACAACCCAGCCATACCTAGTACGCCATATGTACCACTCACATCGACACCAGGTGAAATATATTGTGCAAAAAAAGACATCAATGTACCCATCACAACTCCTAAGCCGATGACTGGACCTATCAGGCCCCCGGGGATCCCCAGTCCAATAGCAAATAAAGTGGCGAGTAGCTTTGCAATTAACACGGTAGTCAGAAGTTGGATATTATCGGGGGACTCAACGGCCAAGCGTATGGCACTCATACCTGAGCCCATCGCTTCCGGCACTAAATAGCCTATAAAACCAGCAATAAGGCCCGCCAGCATCAGTCGTGGAAACATGCTGACTGGGTTAAAAGCCCTGATAATGAGCATCAGATTTTGATTAAAGCTAAATGCAATAGCACCGAGAATTACGCCACACAGGATAAGGTACGGATAATGCCAAAAGCTCAAGGTGCTGATACTAATCAATGCCAACTCGCTGTCATTGCCGAAAACGAATTGTGTGGCTAACGCCCCTGTGACCGCAGCCAACATAATTGGCACAAAAATATGCACCTTGTATTCACGCAACACGACTTCCATAACAAAGATAACCGCCGCAAGGGGGGTATTAAAGGAAGCTGCAATCCCTGCTGCTACACCACAGCCTGCAAGCGTTCTGGCTGAGTTAAGCGGTAAGTGAAGACGCTCTGCTAAAATACTTGCGCCTGTGGCCCCCATATGTACGGATGGACCCTCACGACCAACAGAAAAGCCGCAGATCAGTGCAACGGCACCACCAAAAAACTGGTTTGCGGTATTCCAAATGGGCATTTGACCATAGTGATGCTTTATTCGGTGGATAACAAAAGGAATACCTAGGCGGTAGTGTTTGAAACCCGTTAAGTCTGCAAATACTGCAATCAACAACGCAGCGATAACTGGGAGAATAACGCGCTGATGCTCAGCAAGTGTTGAAAAATCCTCAGAAGTTTCTAAAAACAACCCTTGTACACTGGCAATTGTCAAACGAAATAGGATGATCAGAATAGCTGCTAGTAACCCAGCAGCAACACCAAGCAAGCATAACTGCACTGAAGTTTTAGGTTTAGCAAGGCGACGCCTGAGAGTATCCAGCGACATGTTTAAATTCCAAGTCATAATAAGGACTTAAGTCTACCAAAAAAATGTCATATCGTCCTTGTTCATTGCATATAAAGTTTCAAGGTTTAGTGCACAAACACGGATTTTTAGAGAAATAACTATACTTGATTAAAATACTCGGGTATTAGATAATTGCCTTATAGAGTGTATAAAGGTCGAGCGAATATGTCTGAACAGTTACCTATTCAATTTAGTGACGCAGCAGCGAAAAGAGTAAAAGAGTTGATTGAGGAAGAGGAAAACTCAAACCTTAAGTTACGAGTTTATGTAACAGGTGGTGGCTGCTCTGGTTTTCAGTATGGTTTTACATTTGACGAAAAAGCCAACCCAGGCGATCTGGAAATTGAAAAAAATGGTGTGACCATGGTGGTTGACCCTATGAGTATTCAATACCTAATCGATGGTGTTGTTGACTACACTGAAGGCTTAGAGGGGGCTCGCTTTTTTGTGAACAACCCGAATGCCACAACAACCTGCGGCTGCGGTGCAAGCTTCAGCGTTTAATTTTTATTTGATTTAGAAGCCACTCATAGCAGTGGCTTTTTTATGTATTTTGTGTGACTTGAATCATTAATACAAAGAAGCCTAATACAAAGGTACTAAATGCCAAAATATACACAAATCCGCGTTTTCCTTTCTTAATTGGCACTCCATTAGTGCGTAAAAAGCAATACCACGCTATGCAAAGTAAAATTGGTAACAAAAACAGCAATCTGATCATTTATATTCAGCCTACATTATAGTTAATATGTTAATATTAGACCTAACTATATATTTTTTAAAGAAAAATATTTTATTATTAAAAGTGGTACATTTTATAAAATTTTTGTTAAAGTTAAGGTGTCTAAACACTTAAACAAAAAGTTTTTCATAACAGAAGTTTTAATTAGGTGTTAAAAGAATTATAGTCTATACCTAATTTGGTACATGGGAACAAAGAGTGAATACTTGGCGTTCTTTATGGTATACAATACAACAGCTCAATCGAGACGGGCATATTTCGTTTGAGAAATTTATTAATATCATCTAGTAGGAGATGTTTAATATGATGGGAAAAACTGTTTCTTCTGAAGAGAACGGTAAGCTAACTAAATGGCTTAAGTCAAAGCGCCATGAAAAAGGCCATACAATGCGTAGCCTTGCTCAAGTGTTAGGAACGCCGCATTCGTTCATCGGTAAAATTGAAAATCAAGAGCGTCGCTTAGATGTCATTGAATTTTTACGTTATTGCGAAGCATTAGAAGTAGACCCGTATGAAGGTCTTCATTTATTGAAAGATGAGCAGTAACAGTTCATTTTGATAGGTGCAGGGATTTGCACCTCAATTATTCTCTCACCTTTTTAATCCAGTGCTAAACCTTTTCCTTAAAGTTTACTCTAGAATGATATGATGCCTCGATGGCGTATAATTTGTGCCTTATAAAGTATAAAAATGCCAATGATGGCGTGACCATCAGTGCTGTTAGTGCAAAAAATACCGCCCAGTTACCAGCTAGCCAATCATCAATAACTACGCCACTGTAGCTCGAAAGCACGGTTCTACCTAAACTACTGAGTGATGCTAACAGTGCATAATGTGTCGCACTAAATGCTCTGTCACAGAGCATAGAAATGAAGGCGACCATGGCAACCAAAGACCAAGCTTGAGTAAAACCATCAATCACAATAGCCATAGCGTATAGGTGCTCCTTTGGGCCCGCGATAGCAATCCACGAGAACATCAAGTTTGATGCGGCCATGGCAACACCACTGACAAACAATCCTTTGACGATTCCATAACGGTGATTAAATATACTGCCCAAGAAAGCAAATATGATAGTGATAACACCCGATCCGAGTTTAGAGTATTGTCCTATCTGACTGTTTGTAAAGCCAATTTCTTTGTAGAAGACGATCGACATACGCGCCAGAAATGACTCACCGATTTTGAACAAAAAGACAAATGCCAACAGGGCTATTGCTGTTTTTACGCCGTTTTTGCGAAAAAAGCTCTTGAACGGTTCTATCAGTGTAACCGCAAGCCATGCTGTGAGCTGACTAAGCTTTCCAGGGGCTAACTCAATTAACTTAGCTTGGTAGGCTTGTTCCAGTTGCGCTTGTACAACGTCACGATTAGATTCGGGCTCCTTTGCTAATAAGGTAACCACGACCAGCATTAACATAATTGCGGCGAGAAATACGTAAATGTGTGGCCAATTTAAGTTAGGAAGATCGGCTAGAAAAAATGGCATAGCGCCAAGTAAAGCATATCCTGTCCACCATCCCGATGTAGCCATAGCGGCCGCCGCAGTTGCTTTTTCGCTTTCTTCCTCGGGAAGTGAGTCAATACGAAAAGCATCAATGGCGATATCATGGGTTGCAGATGATAAGGCGATGACGAAGCAAAGTAGTGCGGCTACAAATAGCTGCTCTTTTAGCGCCACAGTAGACATCGCTAGGGTGGCGGCTGCGATGATACACTGGCACAGTAAAATCCAGCTACGTCGCTGCCCAAGTAAGCGTTCTAAGATAGGCAGTTTGACCCGATCTATAAGCGGCGACCATAAGAAATTAACCGTGTAGGCTGCAAAGACAAGGCCAAACAAACCTATCATACTGCGACTGAGGCCCTCGTCTTTTAGCCAAGCAGACATCACCGAGCCAATTAATACCCATGGGAAGCCACTGCTGATCCCCAACATGAAAATGGTCACTAAGCGTTTGTCTTTATAGTAGCTTAGGTACTCGCGCAAACTGGCTTTGAGGATCATATACTTCCTTGTTTATTAAAGAGGCTGTGCTTCTAATACACTGACATCAAAGATAATGACAGGAGTTTTAGGAATGAAGGTGTAGCCGAGTTTACTGTTATAGCCGGTCTCTACTTGCATAATTTTATCAAGTGTTTCATAGCCTTCTACAACACTACCAAAGACAGCAAAACCCCAGTCTCGACCAGGGTTTAGGTGATCATTATCGTTCATATTGAAGAAGAATTGACGGGTGCCTGAATGCGGCTTGTTATCCTGATAGGCCATTGCTACGGTATACATATCATTTTTTAAGCCATTGCCGCTTTCGTTAAAAATCGGTGCGCGCTCAAACATACCATCGTACTCTTTGTCGTATCCGCCACCTTGGATCACAAAATCGGTTTCATTTACTTCATCGCGCTCTACACGATGAAAAACAGAGCCTTTGTAATCGCCATTAATGACGTAAGTTAAAAAGTTATTGACCGTTATAGGGGCGCGCGAGCGATCCAGCTCAATCACAATGTCGCCAAGGCTAGTTGCTATTTTGACCCTTGGAAACAAATTGTCTTTTTGAACAAAGCGGCCTTCTTTGTTCATCGCTACGCTTGTAAATGAAAATAATAAGCACGATAAAAAAATGATGATATTTTTCATTATGATCCCTGTAAGAAGTGTATGAGTTCTTGGTCTGATACAATGCGAGTGATGAGCATTTCAGTCAAGTCATTGAGTTGAGATTCAATTTTTGCCTGATCGTGGCGCAGCGGACCATTTAGCTCAGATTTTGCTGAGTAGCTTTTCTCAAAGCTTCTATTTCCTTTTGTTACTGTCACCTTAAATTGAGCTTTGGCGATGCTGTGGTGCTTGCTCAGCGATTCAGTAATCAAGCTTGAAAATTCGTTAATGTGTAGCACTAACTGGTTGTTTGCAAGTGTCGACACCGTTGCACCATTAACTTGTAGCGCTTGCTTAAACGCGTTGCCCACGACGGTTGGCACATTGGCGTCGGGTAGGTAAAGTGCCGGCTCTTGATTGAGCACTCGTATGGTAAAGTTACCGATCCGATTGTCAGAAACAGACAACTGCACGGGTGCTTGAATATTTACAAGTGCCCCAGATGAATAGCTTGGATTGAGTATCACCGTTTTTGGTGAACTGGCACAACCGGCCAAAAAAATTAGTAAGATAGCAAAAATTAATTTCATTTATTAACCTCTTCTTATCGTACTCAGTACGGTAAATTTTTTGTTGTTGCCAATGATCTTACAGTTACCGAACAGTCGATTAAGTTTGTCTTGGTAATCAAGATGTCGATTGCCGATGATTCGTAATTCTCCGCCTTTTTTTAATACGTGCTTTGCCTGTACAAACATTTGCCAAGCGATATGGTCGGTAATTGCCTGTGCTTGGTGAAAAGGAGGGTTACATAACACTAAGTCAGCTGAACCTGAGGTGAAATCGCTAAGACAGTCGTTTTGGATAAACTGACAACGCTCTAGTGCTTCGGGTAAGTTTTGAGTGATATTGTCTTTAGCGCTGGCAACCGCCATCGCCGATTCATCCACAAAAGTGAGGCGTGCGTTTGGCATATGCTGCAAAGTTAGCAAGCCTATTACCCCATTACCACAGCCTAAATCAATGACTTTGAGTGGCTTTTTTCCTCGTGGGAGATAGTTCATAAAGAATCGCGCTCCGATATCTAAAGAGTCTCGAGAGAACACGTTCGCATGGTTCGTTAAAACAAACTCTGTTTTTTCCAAAGGCCAAGACACCGGAAACTTGCTCGTTACGGGCTTGGCAGTTGTCTCACTGAAAATGAGTCGGGCTTTTTTAACCGCCAAACTTGTGGTCGGTTCATGCAAATAATGGCTAAAGCTCTTTAACGTAGAGGTGTGAATTTCTTTAGCTTTGCCTGCCGCAATGACTTTTATATCGGCTGGTAATTGGCTTAACAAAGATAGCTGGTGTGCCAAAAAACCCGCATTCTTGGGGACTTTAAGCAACACTAGATCGACATCATTTGGTAGTGCACTCAGACTATCCAAATAACGAACATCACTATCATCTAACTGGTTTTCAATCAGGTTGTATTGACATGCTTGATGGGCGATGAAAGAGTCGCTCACGTTGGTAACTTGTCGCTTTGCATTGGTTGATAGTAATGCACAACTTAAAGCGCCAAAACCGTCATTGAGTACCAAAATACGCTGCGCTTGGTTATGATGCTCAAGCACGTAGTCAACGAGGTATTCGTCAGCAGCATCCCATGCTTGCAGACTGCGGTTTTTTTGTTCTAAAGGAAAACGGTGTAGGGTTAGGGTATTGCCACCTAATAACGCATCAGTTGTCATAATATAAAGAAACATGTATCGAATAGGTGAATAGTATCATGACATTGTCTCAGCCTGAACAGCTCTTACCCTCGGGTTTTGATTATCATCCCGCTGTCATCAGTCTAGATAAAAGCATTGCCCTGTATGATTATCTTTGTGAGCAGCTGATTTGGCAGCAGCCTCGCATTCAGGTTTTTGGTAAATATCACACTATTCCCCGTAAGCAATGCTTCATCGCTGACGATGATGTGGTCTATAGCTATTCAAAACAAACGCTCAACAATTCGCCTTGGCCTGCGCCTCTTTTGGCAATGCGACACCGGCTGCAACGCACGTATGGCTTTGACTTTAATGCCTTATTGGTCAATTGGTACCGAGATGGTCAAGATAAAATGGGCTGGCATAGTGATGATGAAGCTGAGCTTGGCCAAGAGCCATGTATCGTATCTATTTCTCTTGGTGCATCACGCAAGTTTAAGATAAAACACAAAGTGACAGGTCAGCAGTATGAACTGTTGCTACAAAGCGGTAGTGTGCTGGTGATGCATGGCGACAGCCAACAGTTGTACCAACACGCTTTGCCAGCGCAAGCAAAAGTATCGGGTGGGCGAATCAATTTAACTTTCAGAACGGTTGGTCAAGCGTTAACAAAAGCGTATAGTAACGGCCGTAAATAAATTCGAATTAAGGGGTTAGCATGTCGATGCAAGCGCAAATCTACGATAAATTGGCGGCGGCAATTAGCTGTAAACACCTCAATGTCGTAAACGAAAGTCATATGCATAGTCGTGGCGAAGAATCTCATTTTAAGGTCGTAGTGGTGAGCGAGGAGTTTGTTGGAAAACGTTTGCTACAACGCCATAGAAAAGTGAATGAGGTTTTGCAACAAGAGTTGGCAGAGCATATTCATGCTTTGTCTATCCATGCCTATACGCCTGAAGAATACAGCGAAAAAGCAGGGCAAATACCTGATTCACCTAATTGTTTAGGTGGCTCTAAGTTGGATAACTAGCTGATCAGACCTGTATTTGTCTGATCAACCATTAAACTATGACAGTTTTTGAAAAATTATAGGATTGATTATGGTCGTTAAACCGAAAATTCGTGGTTTTATTTGTACCAATGCACACCCAGTGGGTTGTGCTGCGCACGTAAAAGAGCAAATTGCTTACGTTAAAGCACAAGGCCAAGTTGCCAATGGCCCTAAAAATGTACTGGTGATTGGTGCATCAACAGGCTACGGCTTGGCATCGCGTATTACTGCGGCTTTTGGTGCCGGTGCTAAAACGCTAGGCATCTTTTTCGAAAAAGAAGGTTCTGAGCGCAAAACTGCTTCGGCAGGATGGTACAATACTGCGGCTTTCCAGCAAGCGGCTGATGAAGCAGGGTTATGGTCAAAAAATATCAATGGCGATGCTTTTTCTGATGAGATAAAAGCTAAGACCGTTGAGACGATTAAAGCTGAAATGGGTAAAGTAGACCTTATCATCTACAGCCTAGCATCACCTCGTCGTACAGACCCGAAAACGGGTGAAGTTTACTCTTCAACACTTAAGCCAATTGGTCGTGATGTTACGACTAAAAACTTAAACACGTCTAAGCGTGAAATCGATGAAGTGAAGGTAGAAGCTGCAAATGAAGATGAAATCGCTAACACCGTGAAAGTAATGGGCGGCGAAGATTGGGAGCTTTGGATTGAGGCTCTAAAAGATGCAGACGTACTGGCTGACAACTTCAAAACAACGGCCTACACCTATATTGGTAAAGAGCTTACTTGGCCTATCTACGGTCATGCAACCATTGGTAAAGCAAAAGAAGACTTAGACCGTGCAACGGCGGCCATTAAAGAGTCTACAGCTGCGCTAAACGGTGAAGCATATGTATCATCACTAAATGCGGTTGTGACGCAGGCAAGCTCAGCAATTCCGATTATGCCTTTGTATATCTCTGCATTATTTAAAGTCATGAAAGCAGATGGCACATATGAAGGGACCATCGAGCAGATTGATGCGTTATTCCGTGAAAACCTATATGGCGAAACACCTCGCTTTGATGACGGCGGTCACTTGTTCCAAAACTATAAAGAATTGGAAGATGACGTGCAGGCCCGTGTGCAGCATATTTGGGATACGGTAACGACAGAAACTATTGATGAGCTGACTGATTATGTAGGTTACCATAATGAGTTTTTACGCTTGTTCGGTTTTGGTATCGATACCATTGATTATGAGCAAGACGTTAACCCAGATGTGGCAATCAACAATCTAATCTAAGTCGAATTATATTAGATAAAGCGGCTAAGTTGACCATTGGCTTTGATGGTTGGTTAGCCGCTTTTTTATTGTCGCTATCTTCAGAAAATCGCAGCCTGTTTCTAGAACACTCACTCAGCAGTAACAATCGTTATTTTTATCTATGACTTTATCAACTCGTTGAACGATGTTGTTCAGTGGTCCAGCGCCACGGCGACTACGCATAGAGAAAGCGAACTCTCCAAAGGACAAACTTTCTATTGTGCTACTTTAGTCTATACTGCTCTCAATGCTGGCGGCAAAGCCAATGAAAGCCATATTAATTTTGCAATTCCACTCGCATAGTTTGAGTGATTAATGTTAAAATCACAGAAATATATGAGAATACAACTACGATGCTTGTTCGATATTTGTTCAAGTGGCTCTTTGATACTGAATTGATATGAGGCAACAAGCGCCGTGGTAACTAAAGATTTTTCAATTTCTTTCCGTTAATGTAATGCAAGTGCGTATGATCAACATAAAAAAAGGTCTGGACTTACCCATAGAGGGCGCGCCTCAGCAAGTGATTCATGATGGTTCTGCCGTCAAACGAGTTGCTGTGCTTGGCGAAGAGTTTATTGGTATGCGTCCTACCATGCATGTTCGTGTGGATGACCAAGTCAAAAAAGGCCAAGTTCTTTTTGAAGACAAAAAGAATCCTGGCGTCAAGTTTACTGCACCAGCTGCTGGTGTAGTTAAAGAAATCAACCGTGGTGCTAAGCGTGTACTGCAATCCGTAGTGATTGAGGTACAAGGCAACGAGCAAATCACTTTTGACAAGTTCTCTGCTACCGAGTTAAGTGGCTTAGAGCGTGACAAAGTGAAAGAAGTGCTTGTTGAGTCAGGTCAATGGCCTGCGCTAAGAGCACGTCCTTTTAGCAAAGTAGCTGCAATTGATGCAACACCAAGTTCTATCTTCGTGACTGCAATCGATACTAACCCGTTAGCTGCGGATCCAGCTGTGATTATTGCCCAAAATGTGGAAGCATTTGAAGCAGGTCTTGCAGTGGTATCTCGTTTGACTGATGGCAAAGTATTTGTTTGTAAGAAAGCGGGTAGCAAGGTGCCAAGTTCATCGCTTTCTCAAGTAGAAGTGCATGAATTTGCTGGTGTTCACCCTGCAGGTTTAGTGGGTACTCACATTCACCACTTAGACCCAGTATCTGCGAATAAGCAGGTATGGCACTTGGGATATCAAGACGTGATTGCGTTTGGTCAGTTATTCTTAACTGGCGAAATCTACGCTGAGCGTGTTGTTTCTCTTGCTGGTCCTCGTGTTAAAAACCCACGTTTAGTTAAAACTCAACTAGGTGCGTCGCTAACAGATTTAGTAGCAGGCGAGCTTGAAGACGGTGATAACCGAGTCATTTCTGGCTCTGTGTTAGCTGGTAAAACAGCAACTGGCCCTCACGCTTTCCTTGGTCGTTACCATGTTCAAGTATCAGTATTACTTGAAGGCCGCGAGAAAGAGCTATTTGGCTGGATTGCACCAGGTAGTGACAAATTCTCAGTAACACGTACGTTTATTTCACACTTAGCGCCAAGTCGTTTATTTAAGATGACAACCTCAACGGGCGGTTCTAAGCGTGCCATGGTACCAATCGGTAACTATGAGCGTGTTATGCCACTCGATATCTTACCAACACCACTATTACGTGACTTAATCTCACGTGATCTAGATGGTGCAATTGCGTTGGGTGCGTTGGAGCTGGATGAAGAAGATTTAGCACTATGTACCTTCGTATGTCCTGGCAAGTATGAGTACGGTTCAATCCTGCGCGATTGCCTGACTACTATCGAGAAGGAAGGTTAAAAATGGCCTTAAAGAAATTTTTAGAAGACATTGAACCTCACTTTGAACCTGGTGGTAAACACGAAAAGTGGTATGCGTTGTACGAAGCAGTGGCAACCATTTTCTACACGCCGGGTTATGTAAACAAAGGTGCAACTCACGTACGTGACAACATCGACCTAAAACGTATTATGATTTTAGTGTGGATGGCAACATTCCCTGCTATGTTCTTTGGTATGTTCAACATTGGTCACCAAGCAGCTATCGCACTTGGTAACGGTTTTGAACTAGCAAACACTTGGCAAGTAGCGATTTTCCAAGCATTGGGTGGTGAGTTAACCGCACAATCAGGTTGGGGCGCTAAGATGTTTTACGGTGCATGTTTTTACTTACCTATTTACGCCACAGTGTTTGCTGTAGGTGGTTTTTGGGAAGTACTATTTGCGTCAATCCGTAAGCACGAAGTAAACGAAGGTTTCTTCGTAACATCGGTACTTTTCTCTTTAATTCTTCCTGCAACGATTCCTCTTTGGCAAGCAGCCCTTGGTATTACCTTCGGTGTTGTTGTTGCAAAAGAAGTGTTTGGTGGTACAGGCCGTAACTTCCTAAACCCTGCGCTTGCTGGTCGTGCATTCCTATTCTTTGCATACCCTGCAAATATTTCAGGTGACACAGTATGGACAGCGGTTGACTCATTCTCAGGTGCAACATACCTAGGTCAAGCAGCTCAAGGTGCTTTAGACTTCAATAACATGGTTCTTTGGTGGGATGCGTTCTACGGTTTCATTCAAGGTTCTATGGGTGAAACGTCTACGCTCGCGCTGATGATCGGTGGCTTCTTCCTGATGTATGTTCGTATTGCATCATGGCGTATCGTACTAGGTGTATTCCTAGGTATGGTGGCGATGGCGAGCCTGTTTAACGCATTAGGTTCAGACACTAACGCTGCGTTTGCTATGCCTTGGTACTGGCATTTAGTATTAGGTGGTTTTGCATTTGGTATGTTCTTTATGGCGACTGACCCAGTTTCTGCGTCGTTCACTGATAAAGGTAAGTTTGCATACGGTGCACTAATTGGTGTGATGGTTGTATTAATCCGTGTGGTTAACCCTGCATACCCAGAAGGCATGATGTTAGCAATTCTTTTCGCTAACTTGTTTGCTCCACTATTCGACCACTTTGTAGTGCAGTCCAATGTTAAGAGGAGATTAGCACGTGTCTAGTAACAATGAATCTATCGGCAAAACATTAGGCGTCGTTGTTAGTCTTTGTTTGGTATGTGCAGTCGTAGTATCTGTTGCTTCGGTACAACTACGTCCATTACAACAAGCTAACAAAATCCAAGACGTGCAACGCAATATTCTTGCAGCTGCTGGCTTTAAAGATGTGAAAGACGTTGAAGCAACATTTAAAGCAAATATCGAACCTCGCGTTATCGATATGAAAACAGGTGAATATGTAGATGTAGATCACAGTTCATTTGATTTCGAAAGCACTAAATATGATGCAGCTCGTAGCTTTGCTATCCCTAAAGAGGATGACTTAGCGGGCATTCAGCGTATGACTCATAACTCTCCGGTTTATCTTGCAAAAGATGAAAGCGGTCAGGTGTCTACGGTTATCCTACCAATTCAAGGCTATGGCCTTTGGGGTGTTATGTTTGGCTTCCTAGCATTGGATGATGATGGTCAAACAATCAAAGCGATTCAATTCTACAAGCACAACGAAACTGCGGGTCTAGGTGGTGAAATCCAAAACCCTAAGTGGACAGCAACGTGGAATGGTAAGCAGCTTCCGGTTGATATCGTTAAAGGTACAGCAGGCGACAACGAGCATAAGATCGATGGCTTGTCTGGCGCTACCTTGACGTCAAACGGTGTGGATAACACGATTGATTTTTGGACTAGCAACAAAGGCTTTGGTCCATTCCTTGCGAAAGTACGTAAAGGAGCATTGAACTAATGGCTAACACTAAAGAAATGAAAGAAGTCTTGTTTGGCCCTGTCTTTGCAAACAACCCGATTGCCCTTCAGGTATTAGGTATTTGTTCAGCATTGGCGGTAACATCAAGCCTTAAAAATGCTTTGATCATGTCAATTGCTTTGACATTGGTAACCGCATTTTCAAGCTTATTCATCTCTATGATGCGTAACCACATTCCTTCGAGTGTACGTATTATTGTGCAGATGACCATCATTGCCTCATTGGTAATCGTTGTTGATCAGGTGCTACAGGCGGTTGTTTACTCAACGGCTAAAGAGCTTTCAACGTTCATCGGTTTGATCATTACTAACTGTATCGTAATGGGTCGCGCTGAAGCTTATGCGATGAAGTCACCACCTGCGATGTCATTCTTAGATGGTATCGGTAACGGTTTAGGTTACTCAGTGGTACTACTAACGGTTGGTTTCGTTCGTGAACTATTCGGTTCTGGTACTTTATTTGGTGTTGAGATCTTGCCACTCGTTTCTGACGGTGGTTGGTATCGCCCAATGGGTCTACTGATTATGCCATTCAGCTCGTTCTTCTTGGTAGGTATCTTTATTTGGATACTTCGTACATACAAGAAAGATCAAGTAGAAGCGAAGGCGTAAGGGGAGAGAGATGGAACAATATATTAGTTTATTCGTTAAAGCGGTTTTTGTTGAAAACTTAGCTTTATCTTTCTTCTTGGGTATGTGTACATTCCTAGCGGTATCTAAGAAAGTAACTACGTCACTAGGCCTTGGTGTTGCTGTAATCTTTGTACTAGGTGTTGCTGTACCAGTAAACAACCTAGTGTATTACGCTGTATTAGCACCCGGTGCACTTGAATGGTTAGGGTTCGCTGAAGCTGACTTAAGTTTCTTACGCTTTTTGACCTTTATCGGTGTAATCGCTGCGTTAGTTCAAATCCTTGAGATGGCACTAGACAAGTTCTTCCCTGCACTTTACAACGCGTTGGGCATCTTCTTACCTCTTATCACTGTAAACTGTGCAATTTTCGGTGCGGTTTCATTCATGGTTGAGCGTAACCTTAACTTTGGTGAGTCAGTGGTGTTTGGTATTGGTTCTGGTGTGGGTTGGGCATTGGCAATCGTATTGCTTGCTGGTATCCGTGAGAAAATGAAATATGCAGACGTTCCAGATGGTCTTCGTGGTTTAGGTATTACCTTCATCACTGTAGGTTTGATGGGCTTTGGCTTTATGTCATTCTCTGGTATTTCACTGTAAGGTAGCGAGGAAAAATCATGCTTGAGGTATATTTAGGCGTAGGGATGTTCATTGCTATCGTTGTTATCTTAGTTTTAGTAATTATTGCAGCTAAATCTAAGTTAGTAGCAAGCGGTGACATCACAATTGGAATTAACGGTGATCCTGAAAAAGGTATTACTACTTCTGCTGGCAGCAAGTTACTTGGTGCTCTATCAGAATCGGGGATCTTCGTATCATCAGCTTGTGGTGGCGGTGGCTCATGTGGTCAGTGTCGCGTACATGTAAAATCAGGTGGTGGCGATATTCTACCAACGGAACTTGATCACATCTCTAAAGGTGAGGCTCGTGAGGGCTGCCGTTTAGCGTGTCAGGTAAACGTGAAAAACGACATGGAAATTGAGCTTGAAGAGTCAATTTTCGGTGTTAAGAAGTGGGAATGTACAGTTATCTCTAATGATAACAAAGCGACTTTCATCAAAGAGCTTAAGCTTGCTATTCCTGATGGTGAGTCAGTACCTTTCCGTGCAGGTGGTTACATTCAGATTGAAGCGCCACCACACCACGTTAAATATGCAGACTACGATATTCCAGAAGAGTATCGCCCAGATTGGGAGCGTTTTGGCTTCTTTAATCTTGAGTCTAAAGTGGATGAAGAAACAATTCGTGCATACTCAATGGCTAACTACCCAGAAGAGTTCGGCATTATCATGCTAAACGTACGTATTGCGACTCCGCCGCCAAATAACTTGTCACTACCATGTGGTAAAATGTCGTCGTACATTTGGTCACTTAAAGAAGGTGATAAAGTTACTATCTCTGGTCCGTTCGGTGAGTTCTTTGCTAAAGACACAGACGCAGAAATGGTATTTGTTGGTGGTGGTGCAGGTATGGCACCGATGCGTTCACACATCTTTGACCAGCTTAAGCGTCTTAACTCTAAGCGTAAGATGTCTTTCTGGTATGGTGCGCGCTCTAAGCGTGAAATGTTCTACGTTGAAGACTTCGATGGCCTAGCGGCTGAGAACGATAACTTCGTATGGCATACTGCATTATCAGATCCACAACCAGAAGATAACTGGGAAGGTTACACAGGCTTCATCCATAACGTACTTTATGAAAACTACTTGAAAGATCATGAAGCACCAGAAGATTGTGAGTTCTACATGTGTGGTCCTCCAATGATGAACGCTGCAGTAATCAACATGCTGAAAGACCTAGGCGTTGAAGACGAAAACATCTTACTAGATGACTTCGGTGGCTAATTAGGCTTTTAGCACATGATCCAAAACATAGTTTTGAGATAAAATATCAGCCCCAAGGCGTTATCGTCTTGGGGCTTTTTTATACATAAAAATGAACGAACGCTATATACACAGGGATGAATGTGGTAGCGCTTGCGAATAAACAGATGAACGATAGGATGGAAGATGGCACGAATTTTTTTACCCGTTTTGATTTTGCTGACCTTAGTTTTAAGTGGGTGTGACAACAGTACAGTACAGACCTCTGGGGCCATGGTAATAAATGGTAAAACAATGGGCACTACCTATAACATTAAGGTTTTTCCAGAGGGGCAGGCGCTTGAACAAGCACAGCTGAAAAAACAGATCGATGACACCTTGGTTGCGGTAAATCAGTCGATGTCTCCTTGGGTTGAAGATTCAGAAATCAATCAATTCAATGCGCTTTCCCAGAGGGAAGTGATGGCGATTAGCGAAGATTTTCGTACGGTAGTGGCTGAGTCCATACGCCTTGGTGAGTCGACCAAGACATTGGATGTTACTATGGGTCCGTTAATCGATCTGTGGGGCTTTGGTCCTGATAAGCGTCCTACAAAGCGTCCATCTCAGGCACAGCTAGATGATATGCGTAGTCGTATTGGTGTCGATAAGCTGCTGTTGAGTGAGCAAGGCTTGGCGAAAACGGTTGATGGCTTAGAGGTATCGTTTTCAGCTACGGCAAAAGGTTTCGGTATAGATAAAGTCGCTGCTTTGTTGGAGCAACTTGGCATTCATAATTACATGGTTGAAATTGGCGGAGAGCTGCGTGTTTCGGGTAGTAAACCGAATGATAAACCTTGGATCATTGCCATAGAGCAGCCTGATGCTCCTATGGGGAAAAGGCAAGTACACCGCGAACTCAAGTTAAGAGATACCGGGATTGCGACCTCGGGTGACTATCGTATCTTTTATGAAATGGATGGTGAAACCTTTACTCATCTAATCGACCCCGCAACGGGCATGCCAGTTAAACATGAGTTGGTATCGGTGACAGTTTTGCACCCATCGGCAATGACGGCGGATGGCTTAGCCACTGCATTGACTGTTATGGGCACTGAGCGTGCCAAGGCGTATGCAGAGCAACATCAGTTGGCGGTGTATCTAATTAGTAAATCAGACCAAGGCCTTATAACTTATGCCAGTGAGGCGTTTAAACCTTATTTGTGACTAGAGAATAAGCGAGTTATAATAAAGTGGTCTTAGACCGTCACAGGCTCAGTACGCTGAGTCCATTTTTATATTTTAGAGGCCAGTACCATGTCACTGTTTTTACTTACCTTTGGTTTGCTTATTTTGATTGTTACAGCAATGGCTGTCGGTGTTATCGTACAAAAGAAATCAATGGCTAGCAGCTGTGGTGGATTAGGTGCTGTTGGCGTAGAAAAGGCCTGCGATTGTGATGACCCTTGTGACAGACGTAAAAAGCGTCTGGCGAAGGAACAAGCTTGGAAAGAAAATCAAATTTTGTAAGTCATTGCTTTAGTGAAAATGCGAGCCTCGGCTCGCATTTTTGATCACCACAACTAGATGTAGTAGACACAGGTGAACCTATGCAGCAAACTTGGTACTTTATCCGCCATGGTCAGCCGCAAGCTACAGGGCACTTGCTTGGGCGCAGTAATGTTGAGTTAAGTAAAGTTGGCTGGCAACAGCTTAGCAAAGCCGTGGAATCTGTGAGCAGTGGCGCGCTTGTTTTTAGTTCACCGTTAAAGCGCTGCAAAGAATTTGCTCAGCATTACGCACAGTTACATGGCTACCAGTTTGAGCTTGATGAGGCACTCAAAGAAATGGATTTTGGGGATTGGGACGGTCAATCTTACGAGTCACTATGGCAGCTCACAACTAAACCAACTCTTGGCCAGTTTTGGCAATCACCTCATTTATATACACCGCCAAATGGTGAGTCTTTACTGGAATTTAAAAGACGCGTCGAACAATGGTGGTGCTTTCAATTAGACAGCAATAGAAGCCCTCACAATGTAGTGTTCACACATGGTGGGGTCATAAAGCAACTCGTGGCATATATTTTACAGATACCGATTAGTAACAGCTGTATATTTAGCGCGCTAGACATTGAGTATGGCAAAGTGCTTAAAGTGAAAGTTTATTACGATGAGCAGGATAAAGGTTGGCCAAAAGTTGTATTTTAGACGTCTAGACAGCATAATGGCAACCAACTTTGTTGGTGAATCTTGGGAATGAGTTGCAAATACTCAACTGTCCCCGCAACTGTGAAGGTCCACGCTTGTGGCCAAAGTCAGATACCAAGACCGGCAAATATACTCTTAGCGGGCGTACTTTGAGTCACATGCAATAATACTTTTCCTAGTGTTCATGTCATTACGTGAATGCGCTATTGTTTGTGCTTACGACTCGCGGTTATGTGTTTAAGGTAAGCATGAATCAGTCAGTACACGCAACGTGCTCTATGTTGGATGTCCAGCAGGTTGGGTTGCAAATAAATCAATCGAATATCCTCAAAGATGTCAGCTTTAGCATCAAAGCTGGGCAGTTTGTGGGCCTACTGGGCCCTAATGGTGCAGGAAAATCGTCTTTATTGAGATGTATCTATCGTTTTATCAAACCAACCTATGGTCAAATTCAGTTGCTTAATGCGCCAATTGAGCGCTACTCAAGACCGGAATATGCAAAACAAGTTGCTGTGGTGCTGCAAGATGTACCAGAGCAATTTAATCTCGGGGTATTTGATGTGGTCGCTATGGGAGTGACACCACATAAGCCACTTTTTTCTTCCATAAATCATAAAGATAAAGATGATATTGCCATGGCGCTTGAAAAGGTCGGCCTTTCACATAAATCCAATCAGATGTTCAGTTCATTATCTGGTGGTGAAAAACAACGGGTGATGATCGCCAGAGCGATGGTGCAACAGCCGCAACTGTTAATCATGGATGAGCCAACGAGCCACCTAGATGTGAAATACCAAATTCAGATCATGGAGTTGGCGAAGTCGTTGGGCGTGAGCGTATTGGCATCATTTCACGATCTCAATTTGGCAGCGGCCGTATCAGACCATTTGTTGGTACTTCAAAATGGTGAATTGAAAGCACAGGGTGCGCCTTTACAGGTGCTCACCAGTGAGTTACTCAGTGATGTGTTTGGCGTATGTGCACAGGTGACTCAAGTGCCTAACGCCCACAGTGAGCAAACATTAGTGCCACACATTCGCTATCACTATGGATATATTCAATGAATAAGTTTGCATTGAGCGCTCTGTCACTAGCGGTGCTGACCAGCTTTGTATCGGCTTTGAGTCTGGGGGTGATAGCCATTGAGCTATCTGATATTTGGCAAGCTTTACTGTCCTATGATGCTACTAATCTAGAGCAAAAGATCATTATAGAGTTGCGTTTGCCGCGTGCCATATTGGCATTTTTAGCGGGTGGTGGCTTAGCAATGGCTGGTCTTATTTTACAGACTGTTACGCGTAACCCGTTGGCCGACCCGTACTTATTTGGGGTGTCATCGGGTGCTTCATTTGGGGTGGTGTTGCTATTTGCATTCACAGGAGTACAAGCGGGCTTAGTACTGTCAGGCGCAGCGTTTGCAGGCAGTTTATTGGCAATGAGTGCGTTGTTGTTAATTGCTAAAGCGCAACTGAATAACCAAGTGGAGTCTATGCTGCTGGCAGGCGTTGCTTTGTCTTTTTTGTTCAGTGCTTGTACTAGCTTGCTGCTGTACTGGAGCGACCCACAAGCGATCACTGCCATTGTATTTTGGACATTAGGCAGCTTCTCGCGCGCTGATTGGCAGACATTGTGGCTGCCAGCAATCGTGGTTTGTTTGAGCGTAGGTTGCATGTTGTTATTTCGAAGAACGCTCAACGCCATGCTGTTGGGCGATGAAAGTGCCACAACATTGGGCGTGAATGTGACTAAGTTACGTTTGGGTATGTTGCTATTAAGCTCGTTATTGACTGCGGTATTGGTTGCTATGTGTGGTGGCGTTGGATTTGTGGGTCTAATGATCCCACACATAGTGCGCTTTTTTGTGTCGCAAGCAAGCACCGCAGGTTTACTTATTACTGCTTTGAGTGGTGGGCTATTTATGTTGTGGGTGGATATTGTTGCTCGCACCGTACTTGAGAATCAAGAGTTACCAGTCGGTGTGATCACAGCGGCCATTGGTAGTGTGTTTTTCTTAACTTTGTTGGTGCTACGTAAGCGCACAACAGCCTCAATATAGGAAAGTATATGGGTGAGGTACGTAAATTAGACCTAGAATTTGCGGCGCAAATACAACAGAGAATTGATCTTAAAACAAAACCACTCGGTGCGCTGGGTGATCTTGAGGTACTGGCTAAACAGTTGGTATTGATCTTTTCTCAAGGTTTGAGCTTAGCGCAGTTTGAGTGCGCACGTTTTACCATTACTCAGCCTCAACTAGTTGTTTTTGCCGGTGACCATGGCATTGCAGCGCATGGGGTATCGATTGCCCCCAGCGAAGTGACAGGGCAAATGGTCGCAAATTTCGCCAACGGTGGGGCGGCTATCAATGTGTTTTGTCGTCAGTTTGACTGGCAACTCAGTGTGGTTGACTGTGGAATCTTAACTACGCCAGAACCCGAGTTAGGCGTTATTTCCCAGCGCCTTGGCACGAGTACTTCGTGTTTTACCACGTCTGCAGCGATGTCACATCAGCAGCTTGAACAAGGTTTGGCGTACGGCAAACAATTAGTAGAAAACAAACTGAATCGCAATAGCAACTTGCTGGCATTTGGTGAGATGGGCATTGGCAACACCAGCTCGGCGGCGGCAATTTTTTCGGCATTAAGTGGCTTGGCTCCGGAGCAAACTGTGGGTAGAGGCACGGGAGTCGATGACGATGTACAAGCCAAAAAGTTGCGATTGATAACACAAGCTTTGCAATTTCATGGCGAACACTTGAGTACAGCGCGGGATGTTTTACGCTGTTTGGGTGGCTTTGAAATTTGTCAGATGGTTGGTGCCATGCTGGCGGGCGCTCGGCTTCAAAAAGCAATTTTGGTTGATGGCTTTATCGCAACTGTCGCTGCGATGCTGGCGATTGAAATGGAACCAAACTGCCGTGATTACATGATTTTTGCGCATAACTCGGGTGAGCAAGGGCACAGCAAAATGCTGGCTTATTTGCAGGCTAAGCCTTTGTTGAATTTAGAGTTGAGGTTAGGCGAAGGGACTGGGGCCGCACTGTGTCTACCTATATTGCAAAGCGCATTAGCATTTTACAACGATATGGCCAGTTTCTCACAAGCGCAGGTCAATGATGTGGTGAGCGTGTGAACAAAGGTGCTTTTTTGTTGGCCGTGGTATTTCTCACCCGTTTGCCAGTACCAATTAAAGATAAGGTTGATGATTCACAGTTGAACCAAGCTAGCGGTTACTTTTCACTGGTGGGGCTGCTTGTTGGGTTGTTATTGGCGTTTATCTATCTATTACTGCAAAGCATTTTAACCGCTGAAGTCGCGGTCATATTAACACTCGCTACGGGAATATTCGTGACTGGTGCCTTCCATGAAGATGGTTTTGCTGACGTGTGGGATGGCTTCGGTGGGGGTTGGTCGGTTGAGCAAAAGCTCGACATTATGAAAGATAGCCGACTTGGCACATATGGCGTCGCCGCTTTGTGTTTATTGTTACTGTTGAAGTACCAACTGTTGGTTAGCCTTGCTGAGCATGGGTACTGGGTGTGTATTGCGCTTATCTGTGGGCATACCTTAAGTCGAGCCATGGCGACAAGCATAATCGCTCTTTTACCCTATGTACAACAGGATACGCAAAGTAAAGTTAAGCCAGTTGTTCAAAGCTTATCAAACCATGCTCGAGTGTATTTGTATGGCTGTGCATTAGCTGTGTTGGTGGTTTTTTGGTGTTTTGATTATTTTAGCATTTGGCACTGTGCGGCACTGATTGTGAGCTTAACGGTGGTGAGGCGTTTGTGTGTAACTTGGTTTAATCAACAACTCGGTGGATATACGGGAGATTGCCTAGGGGCTGCCCAGCAAATCTCAGAAGTAGTGATTTATATGGTGTGTTTAGCGATATGGCAATGAGCAAAGAGGTTCAACTGATACTAGGGGGAGCACGTTCAGGAAAAAGCGCGCTGGCGGAGCACAAAGCCAACACTTTACTTACCAATGGTAAGGTCGAGCAGATTGTATATTTGGCCACAGCGCAAGCAAAGGATGATGAGATGCTAAGTCGTATTGCTCATCATCAAGCACGTCGAGATAAACAATGGCAGCTTATTGAAGAGCCTTGGCTTGTGCCTGAACAGTTGATGGCACAGCCTTCACGCTGCTGTGTGTTAGTTGATTGTTTAACGCTTTGGTTGACCTATGGGTTATGTGAAAAAGGGCTGGCAGAATACTTGGCCAAGAAACAGCAGCTGTTGGCAGCTTTGCAAGGTACTTTAGCTGATGTGATCATGGTCAGTAATGAAGTCGGTCATGGCATTGTGCCTATGGGGGAGTTGAATCGTGAATTTGTTGATCAGTCCGGTTGGTTACATCAAGACATCGCAAACATCGCGACCCATGTTGAATTTGTCATGGCCGGATGTAGCTTGAGGCTCAAATAATGGCGAAAACACTGATGGTACAGGGGACCACCTCTGATGCAGGTAAAAGCACGCTTGTGGCGGGGTTGTGTCGTGTGTTTGCACGCAGAGGCATGCAGGTTGCCCCTTTCAAACCACAGAATATGGCACTGAACAGTGCGGTGACACCTTGTGGTGGAGAGATAGGGAGGGCGCAAGCGCTGCAAGCGGTTGCCGCAAAAGTTGCCCTCAACACGGACTTTAACCCTATATTGCTAAAGCCAAATAGTGATACCGGTGCACAGGTGATCATCCACGGCCGTGCAATTAGCAATATGGAAGCGGCGAAATACCATGACTATAAAAAAGTGGCGATGCAAGCTGTATTGCAATCTCATCAACGGCTAGAAGCACAATATGAGTTGATATTGGTCGAAGGGGCGGGCAGTCCGGCGGAAATTAACTTGAGGGAAAATGATATCGCCAATATGGGCTTTGCCTGCGCGGTTGATTGTCCTGTTATCATCGTGGCGGATATCGACAAAGGAGGGGTGTTTGCTCACCTTGTTGGTACCTTGGCGCTGCTTAGTGAGCAAGAGCAAGCCTTGGTGAAAGGGTTTGTGATCAACCGCTTTCGTGGAGACATAAGCTTATTACAATCAGGTTTGGACTGGCTTGAGGAATATACTGGCAAACCCGTGTTGGGTGTGATGCCGTATTTGCATGCACTTAACCTTGATGCAGAGGATGCCGTAACAATCGAAAACCATGTGGTAGACACACAGTTAAAGGTGAGTGTGCTGCTGTTGCCGCATATTAGTAATCACACAGATTTTGATAGTTTGCGGTTACACCCCAACGTGGATTTAACTTATGTGCGCCATGAACAACAAATAGGCCCAACGGATCTCATCATTATTCCGGGCAGTAAAAATGTGCTCGGTGATATGGCCTTTGTGAAGACGCAGAGTTGGCAGGCAGAGATAACACGGCATTTGCGTTTTGGTGGCAAATTATTGGGTGTCTGTGGTGGCTTACAAATGTTGGGGCAGGCGATTTATGACCCCGAAGGCATTGAGTCATCACAAAAACAAATCAGTGCGTTAAATCTTGCCCAGTTCACCACCACGCTTGGGGGCAACAAAACTTTAACCCAAGTATCGGGGCAATGTTTGCTGGGCGATGCAGCAACGGCCATCAAAGGGTATGAAATTCACTGTGGTATCAGCGAAGGGAAGGCTTTGAATCGGCCATTTATACGCTTTACTAATCACCCTGAAAATATCACTCAAGATGGTTTTATATCAGGTGATAATCAGATTGTGGGTACTTACTTACATGGGCTGTTTGATACCCCGGATGCAGCCAATGTGATACTTGCATGGGCCAGTGATGGACGCGTGCAGGCCAATGCATTTGACCTCGCTGCGCATCGAGAACAACAGCTAGAGCGTTTAGCCGATACCTGCGAGCAACACTTGGATATAGATAAGCTGCTAGCCTTAGCATCAAAAGCATAGAGAAAATTAATAACGAGGAATTTATGAGCGACTCAGAAAGTAACAAGAATCAGCAAAAGCATCGGCAAAGGCAGCAAAAAGTTAAGGAACAAGTGGACGCCAAGGTTGCCGCCGCTGACAAAGTGCAAGGCATTTTTCAAGTGATCACAGGTAATGGTAAAGGCAAATCAACCTCGGGGTTTGGGACAGTGGCACGCTGTGCCGGTCATGGTAAGCAAGCGGTTGTGGCACAATTTATCAAAGGAATGTGGGAATGTGGTGAGCGTAACTTGCTAGAAAAGGCGGGGGTTCCTTTTGCGGTGATGAAAACAGGATTTACCTGGGAGACGCAGAATCGTGAAACTGACACTCAAGCCGCGCAACAAACTTGGCAGCAAGCTAAGGCATGGTTACAAGATGACAGCATTGATTTGGTGCTGCTTGACGAACTTACCTACATGGTCAGTTACGATTATATTGATCTTGAGGAAGTACTTCATGCAATCGCACATCGCCCTAAAATGCAGTCAGTGATTGTGACAGGTCGTGGCGCGCATCGAAAACTTACGGAATTAGCTGATACGGTCAGTGAAGTTCGCAATGTTAAGCATGCCTTTGAGTCTGGTATTAAAGCGCTAGAAGGGTTTGACTTCTAATGTTTTATATACGTTTATGCTTAGTTATCATTGGCTTATCTTTTAGCTGTGGGCATGCCAATGAGGCAAAGCGGATCGTTGCATTGGCGCCTCATATTGTCGAAAACTTGTTTGCCATAGGGGCAGGTGAGCACATCGTCGGCACAGTAGAGTATGCAGATTATCCAGCTGCTGCGAACGACATTGTTCGTGTTGGAGGTCACAATGGCATCATGCTAGAAAAAGTATTGGCATTGAAGCCTGACTTAGTGATTGCTTGGCATTTGGGCAACAAAAAGGATGATCTTGATAAACTCGAAAAGCTGGGTATTCGTGTGATTTTCAGCGATACCAAAGACATTAGCAAGGTTGCAGATGAATTACGCTTATTTGGTACGTTAACTGGCAAAAGCGTGCGGGCAGAGCAACTCGCTCAACAGTTTACGACGCGTTTTAATAGCATAAAAAAGCGCTACCAAGGAGCTCAACGATTAAAGGTGTTTTATCAGCTTTGGCCCGAGCCAATGATGACGATAAACCGTAATACATGGATTCATCAGCTATTGGAATTGTGTAGTGTAGATAACGTATTTGCTGATAGCTCAATGGAGTATCCGCAAATTAGTGTTGAAAATGTGCTTAAGAGAAAGCCTGAAGTTATTGTGCTGCCCAATGAAAAAAGCAAAAAGGTGATGCCCACCACTAATTGGCAAGCTTGGCCTGAGATCCCAGCGGTTCAATCTCAACAATTTATCGAGGTAAATGCGGACTTACTGCATCGCTACAGTACACGGGTGCTTGATGGGGTGACGGATATGTGTGATAAAATGCAATTAGCTCGCGCACACTATGATAAAAACTAAAGGAAACCAGCATGACAACTTGGCAAGATGTACTGGGTCAGGAAAAACAGCAAGGCTATTTTCAAGATACACTAAACTATGTGGCGCAACGCCGCAGTGAGGGTGTCACGGTTTACCCACCACAAGAGCAAGTCTTTGAAGCCTTCAAGGCTACGCCGTTTGAAAACGTCAAAGTCGTGATATTAGGACAAGACCCGTATCATGGTCCAAATCAAGCCCATGGCCTGTGCTTTTCAGTGCTCCCTGGTATTAAGCCGCCGCCGTCATTAGCAAATATGTACAAAGAACTGGCTCAGGATATTGAGGGGTTTAGCATTCCTAATCATGGCTACTTATTACCATGGGCTGAGCAAGGTGTATTGCTGCTCAACACGGTATTGACTGTTGAGCAAGGTGAAGCGCACTCCCATAAAAAGTTGGGCTGGGAGCGCTTTACTGATGTGGTCATTGAGCAATTAAACACGCACAGTGACGGTATCGTGTTTTTGTTGTGGGGCGCACACGCGCAGAAAAAAGGTAAAAACATAGATAAGCGCCGCCACCATGTTTTGCACGCTCCGCATCCTTCTCCCTTGTCAGTCCACCGAGGGTTCTTTGGCTGCCAACACTTCTCTAAAACCAATCAGCTACTACAGGAGATGGGTAAGCAACCCATTAACTGGCAGGTTTAGAGCTAGATAGTGAAGAACATTTGACTTTGACGAACATTAAAAAAGGCTCAAAGGAGCCTTTTTTAATGGTTAAATTTAGATGAATTAGATGAAGTCTAATTCGTCTAAATCTAGGTTGTCTGCGAAGTAATCTAATTCCTGTAGTTCTTTGCGAAGACGCTGTTTATCTTTTAGCGCTTCTATTTCACGCCATTTTCGTTTTTGCTTTTTCTGAGAGGTTCGTTTTTGTATTTCAGGACCTTCTAATATTTCTATTATATCGTCTAGGCTATCCATGAATTTCTCCTATTGATTATTAACCTCAATAACGCTTTTGCGCTTAATTTCGCACGTTAAGCAACTTTGGTATATCACAACTTGCGTAAAAATAAAACACAAATGTGTCGATTGGGTTAAAGTCAAGTGACAGTTTGATGAAAATCAACAAATAGGAGGGATTAAAAAACGCCACATGAAGCGGCGTTATTTTAGGAATTAGTGGGCGCGATTAAAGGGCTTTAAAGCGCGTCTCTAGTTCTTCTTGCGCTTGGGCGAAAGCGCGAATACCTTCGGCTAGCTTTTCTGTTGCCATGGCATCTTCGTTATGTAACCAGCGGAATTGCGCTTCACTTAATGGTGCAGGTTTAGCCTCTAGGTCATAGTTGCTTTCGAGTAAATAATCAGGTGCATCGGTTAACTCACCTAACTCTTCAAGTAACGCAGGACTAATCGTTAATTTGTCACAGCCCGTTAGTGCGATTATTTCACCCGTGTTTCTGAAGCTTGCACCCATTACTACCGTTTTATAACCATGACGCTTGTAAAACTCGTAGATGCTGCGAACCGACTGAACACCAGGATCGGCAAGTGGATCGGTTGGTTTTTCTAAGCCGTTGGCAACATGCCAGTCTAAAATTCTGCCCACAAATGGAGAAATCAAAAACACGTTTGCATCAGCACATGCGCGGGCTTGAGCTTGGCTAAATAGCAAGGTCAAATTACATTTGATACCCTCTTTTTCTAATTGCTCAGCTGCCTTGATGCCTTCCCAAGTGGATGCAATTTTAATCAGTATCTTGTCTTGGCTCACACCTTCTTTGCGATAAAGCGACAATAAGCTTTTTGCTTTATCAATGGTCGCTTGTGTATCAAACGATAGGCGAGCATCCACTTCTGTAGAGATGTAGCCTGGGACGATATCTGCGATTTCTTTACCAATTAAAACTGCAAAATAATCACATGCAAGCTCTAACTGTTTATCCATGTCTGTGTGTGCTGACTTTGCGTAGTCCCATGCTTTTTGAAGATAAGCTTGATAGGCTGGCATTTCGCTCGCTTTTAAAAGCAGCGATGGATTAGTTGTAGCATCTTCTGGTTGATGCTTACGAATTGCTTCAATATCGCCAGTATCGGCAACGATCGAAGAGTGCTGTTTGAGCCTATCTAGTGCTGATGTCATTGGTTTTCCTCATTCCTATTTGCAGCAAAATTTCGAGAAATCTTAGTGCTCCTATGTTGCAGTACCATGACGGCCATTAATAGGTCAATTGTCCGTATTTATGCGGATAACACTATTAGGTGGGCGTTCACAGTGTACAAAAAGTAGGGACACTTGATTTGAATTGTTGTTATCCCCTATAAAATCAAGGGTTATTCAACACTTGAAGTAAATGGGGGATAGTGTTGAAATTGACATTAAACAAATTTTAAGTCAATAGGCTCACCATGATCACGGTTATCTCACCTGCAAAAAATTTAGACTTTGAAACGCCATCTCATATATCGCATTTTACACAACCAGAATTACTACAGCACAGTGAAGAGTTGATAAAAGTATGTCGCACCTTATCAATGCAACAGGTTGCTAGCTTAATGAAGATTAGTGACAAGCTTGCTGGGTTGAACGTAGCGCGCTTTAATGATTGGTCTGTGCCTTTCACGGCTCAAAATGCAAAACAGGCGGTACTGGCTTTTAATGGTGATGTATATAGTGGGCTGGAAGCCAACACGCTTAGTGAGGATGCGCTTGCTTATGCGCAGCAGCATTTGCGGATTTTATCTGGTTTGTATGGTGTATTAAAACCACTGGATTTGATGCAGGCGTATCGATTAGAAATGGGCACTAAGCTCGACAATCCCAAAGGTAAGAATTTATATGAATTTTGGGGCAGTATTATCGCTCAAAAATTAAATGAAGCGTTGGCACAGAGTAAATCATCACAGTTGGTTAACCTCGCTTCCAATGAGTATTTTAAGGCCGTGGATAAGAAATCTCTTGAGGGTGAGATTATTACGCCGGTCTTTAAAGATTGTAAAAATGGCCAATATAAAGTGATTAGCTTTTATGCGAAAAAAGCGCGAGGGATGATGGCTCGCTATATTATGGAACAGCAAGTGACAAGTCTGGACACGTTACGAGAGTTTGATATGGCAGGTTACTACTACAGCGAGCAAGCCACGACAAAAGCCAATGAGCCTGTCTTCTTGCGAGAAGAACAAAACTAGAACGATGAAAGCGTGCATTGCACGCTTTTTCAATTTGCTTCCAACCCCCTCCTATTTGCTAAGTTAAGCCATCTGTTTAGACTCGCAAAATGTCATCTTTTCTTTGTTATCTAATGGCTATGATGCCAAGGTAAAAATTTATACTGGCGCATACCAAATACCAGCTGCTCTTCTATACTTGATTAAAATTTAAGTAATTTATGTGTCGTACGGTAACGACAAAAAGGAAATAGTAATGGCTGACAAACCGCGGCATTGTGATATTGACCAAAGTAAGCGCAAGTTACTAAAGGGAGCAGCTGGGCTTGGAGCATGTGGCTTACTCGGGTTTAATGCGCCCTATGTGTTTGCCAAAAAAACACATACTGTTAGGGTGCTTGGCACGCATGTGACCTTACAAGCAGCGCTTAAAGAGCAGGCGCAGAAGGACTTGGGCATAAACCTGTCATTTGAACCTAAGGGTAGTGCTGCGGTATTGCAAAAGGCAGCAATGTCGCCAGAGTCTTTTGATTTGTATGAGCAATGGTCTAATAGTATTAACGTGCTGTGGTATACAGGGTCAATTCAGCCTATAGAAAAGAAGCGGTTACGCTACTGGGATGAAATTAACCCATTGACCAAAACCGGCCGCGTGCAACCGAATGCGAATATTGGCGCCGGAGACGCGCCATACAAATTACTACATGTGCAGCCAGATGGCAGTATTTCAGATAAAGAAACTGATTTTATTAGCTATTTACCTTATGTACACAATGTTGATTCATTTGGCTATAACACCAATATCATCGAACCTGGAATTCCGTACAAAACGGAGAGTTGGGGATGGTTACTTGATAAAAAGTATCGGGGTAAGGTGGGGGTAGTGAATGCGCCAACCATTGGCTTGTTCGATTTAGCACTCGCAGCTCAAGCCCAGCGGCTAATGACCTTCGGTAATATTGGTAATATTACCAATCAGGAGCTGGATCAATTATTTAAAATCTTAAGTGAGTTTAAGCAACAAGGTCACTTTAGTGGTTTTTGGACATCGGTGCCTGAGTCCGTTGATTTTATGAAAAGCAACCGTGTGGTTATTGAAAGTATGTTTTCACCAGCCGTGTCTGCGCTTAATGGCCAAAATGTGCCTGTGATTTATGCCGCACCGAAAGAGGGATATCGGGGCTGGCATGGCGTAATGTGTTTGTCTTCACATACACAAGGTGCGGTGAAAGATGCAGCATATGAATACATGAATTGGTGGTTGTCGGGTTGGCCTGGTGCCTTTATTGCGCGTCAGGGGTATTACATTTCTAACCCGCAGAGGGCAAAAAACTACTTGTCAAAAGATGAATGGGATTATTGGTATGAAGGCTTGCCCGCGGCAAGTGACTTAGCAGGGACTGATGGCCATTTGTCTGTGAAAAAGGGAGAGGTACGCACTGGAGGCAGTTATCTGAAACGTTTTAGCAATGTGGCGGTTTGGAATACGGTCATGCCCAGTTATGACTACAGTTTGCAAAAATGGTATGAGTTCATTAACTAGTAGGAGAGAGATATGAGGTTTTATCGCTCTCTGACATTTCAACTGGGCTTTGGTTTATTGTGTATTGGGTTGATGGCGCTAATATCAGCCTACTTAACTGACATAAGCTATCAGCTGTTAGAACAGCGCGATACGGAAATTGAGCAATCCAGTCAAATGGCAGAAATCGCTCATGATCTTGAGCTTGATGTCATTGACCTGCAGCGTAATGTACTCATCTACAAACAGTCGGCAAGTTTGGTTACGATGAATCGCAGTCAAGCGCTTATAGAAACGATCGAAAGCACATTGTTAAGACTTGAGCAGTCGCCCAATCGCACTGAGGAGGGGAGTGATATTATTAGGCGGATGCGTACTCACGTCAATGACTATCGAGATAATTTATTGATGGTTATTTCGGGTAGAGAAAAGCGCCAGTCTTTATATCAAGATGAGTTACTGGGTTTGATTAATCATGCACAACAAGCCATAGATAAAGACGTTGATGCAAACAACCGAGCACTTATATCATCTCATCTGCTTAGTGCTCACAATTCGGTACTTGCCTATCTGAATACACAAAGTGCAGAACATATTAGCAAATTTGACGCTCAAATATCCGCGGCAAAAGCAAAACTTAGCCAGTTAAATAAACCAACCGTAGCGGATCATTTTCAAAACATTCATTTGGCCTTTAGAAAGCTACATCAAACCATTCGTGGTTATTTGTATTTAACCAATGTTGTTTTAACGGGCAGTGCCAACGAGATATTACATCTATCTTCAAAGCTGCGTGAACTCGAAGAGCAGGAGATGCGCGCAAGAATTGTTGCGGCAAGACAAACCATGCACTCGCTGCAACAGCGTAGCGAGCTCTTCATCCTATTGAGTATGCTATTGGTTGCTGTGTATGCCGCGTTTTTAATTCTCAGGGTGATTAGACCAATTCGCACTTTGACTGCACTGTTTCAGCGACTCAGCAATAATTTACATGTCGCCGATATCCCCTATTTAAAGCGCTCAGATGAAATCGGCCAACTGTCACTCGCGGCCAGTGTATTCCATAAAAAGAATATTCAAATAACTGAGCTATTCGAACGGACAAAAGAGTTAGTAGTAGAGCAAAAAGAACTCAATAAGGAATTGGATATTAAGCGTCAGGAAGCTGAGCAAGCAACCGTTTCAAAAAGTTTATTTTTGGCAAATATGAGCCACGAAATCCGCACCCCAATGAATGGCATTATCGGACTGGTTGAACTTATGAAAAAATCTGATTTGCAGGAAGAGCAGCGCGAATGTCTTGATAAAATTGATTATTCAAGTGGTGTGTTAATGTCGGTGATCAATGACATTTTAGACTTTTCTAAAATCGAAGCCGGTAAACTTGATATTGAAGAAAAGGAGTTTGCACTTGATAAGATGCTTGAGAACATCCTTGCGTCAGTTAGCCTCAGAGCCGCTGAAAAGAATTTATATCTTAGGTGCTTATGTCCAACCGAATTAAGCCATTTTGTTGGCGACGAAGTACGTATCACGCAAATTATCTTAAATTTATGTAACAACGCCATTAAATTTACTTCGATAGGCGGAATAGACATACGATTGTCAGCGCATGGTAGTGCAACCGGTGAAGTGATCCTCAGTATAGAAGTTGAAGATACAGGTGTGGGTATGTCACAACAACACCAACGGGACGTGTTTGAGCGGTTTTCTCAGGCAGATGTATCAACCAGCAGAAAGTATGGCGGTACAGGTTTGGGGCTGGCGATTGTTAAGCAGCTTTGTGAGCTTATGCATGGCAGTATCAGCGTGCGCTCTCAACCAGACAAGGGATCGGTTTTTTCGGTCTTATTAAGGTTAAAACCGGCACAACATCAGGAGATATTAAAACTTCCCGAGTCAAATAATTTAGCAGTGACTTTGATATATCATAGCCACGACACGAGACCGCTCAACCTTGTCAGTGAATATTTTACGGTTAATAATTGTAAGGTCAATTACTTACAGTTGGGTAAGTCAAAGCACATATCTCAGCAGCAAATTGCCAGTAAACACGTGGTCTTGATGTTAGATCACGAACTATCTAAGACATTAAGCCTGTCAGATATGGCAATGCTACAGCACTATTGTGAAAAGCTATGTGTTGTTATTGATAAAAGAGATACGGTATTGCTTACCCGAGCAGGGATTGCTGACGATGTATTGGTCATGGAAATGCCATTTACTTACGTGACCTTCTATGACTATTCATGCAAGTTGTTTGGTCTGCGCAATGGGAAAAAGCAAGTTCATGTAGAGCCAGAAATAGAACTGAATTTACGTGGTCATATTCTGTTAGTTGAAGACAATGCCGTGAACCAGATGGTCGCTAAAAAGCTCTTAAATAATTTGGGGCTTGAGGCGGATATCGCCGAAGATGGCAAACAAGCAATCAATAAGTTAAGTAACACACCGTATGCATATGATCTCGTTTTAATGGACATACAAATGCCAGTAATGGATGGTTTTAAAGCTACTGAGTGCATCCGCAAAGAACTAAAATTGAATATTCCAATATGTGGTTTGTCTGCTAATGCAATGTCTGAAGACTTTGACAAAGCTATTGCACATGGGATGGACAATTTCCTAACCAAACCGATAGAAATGGACAAACTCAAGGCGGTCTTATTACAGTATCTTCATTGACAATCAAACAAAGCCTAAACTCAACGTGCTACAAGTGAGTTTAGGCTGCATTACGAAAGAGAGGTTACTTCTTTTTCTTTTGCTTAGCTTTAAGCTTTTTCTTTGCTTTGATTTTTACAGGGTCTTTTTTCTTTTTTGGGAGCTTAGCTTCTTTGTGTTTCGGTTCTATCCCTTTGATCACTCTACGCTTAAGACTTTGCTCCGTATAACGTTCAACTTTAGCCAGTATTGCCGCATCATGGGCTTCGACTAAAGAGATGGCTGTGCCTTTTTTACCAGCACGGCCAGTTCTACCAATACGGTGTACATACACATCAGCAGTTCGTGGCATGTCAAAGTTAATAACATGCGTAATGTCAGGCACATCAATACCACGAGCGGCAACATCGGTGGCGATCAAAATGCGAGTTCTACCACTGTGGAAGCTGGCCATCGCTGCCATACGTTTGTCTTGCGGCATTTCACCACGAAGCCAAGTTGTTTTAATGTCGTTGGCGTAAAGTTCGCCGACCAACTGCTCCAATCGCTCGCGAGTCTTTACAAACACAATGGCTTTTTGTACTTCTTCATCATTTTGTAGCAGGTGGGTGAGCATAGCGAGTTTGTGTTTGTAGTCATCCGCCAAATGCACCCACTGATGGATTTTGGCTTTTTCTTTTCGAGATGATTCAGCTTCTAGCAGCGCGGGATCATTAAGAATACGCTCGGCAAACAACTCAACACTATCACCTTCCAATGTTGCAGAAAACAAGAAACATTGACGGCGATTCTTTGCTTCATCACAAATACGCAGCATCTCTTTTTTGAAGCCCAAATCAAGCATTCGGTCGGCTTCATCTAAGATCAGTAATTCTACATTCTCGGCGTGGAAGTTTTCAGTCTCTAAATACTCCATTAGGCGCCCAGGTGTGGCGATAAGAATATCATTGTTTTTTTCAAAAATTTCCTTGTGGCTACCGTAGTTAATACCGCCTGTTACAACTCCTATGCGTAGATGAGTGTGTGCAGCAAGTAACTGACACTGCTCATGTACCTGATAAGCCAGCTCGCGAGTAGGTGCCATGATCAGCACGCGTGCGAATCCTGGGTCGCGGCGAGGAAAATCTAGCAAATACTGAATCGCAGGGATCAAGAATGCAGCGGTTTTACCGGTACCAGTGGGTGCTGAAGCTAAGATATCGCGACCAATTAAGGCTTCAGGTATCGCAAGTTGTTGAATGCTGGTGGCTGTTTCAAAGCCCATTTTGTCAATGGCGGCCAAAACTTTGGCATCAAGATCGAATTCAGAAAATTGCATAGCGCATCATAAATAAAGGACAATGTGCGCAATTATACGCGCGATGGCTATTTTGGAAAAGGTGAATCATGTCTGGGTTTGCATTTAAGCAGTTTAAAATACAACAAAGCAATACCGCAATGAAGGTGTCAACCGATGGAGTCATGCTCGGTGCATGGGTAAACTTGAATAACACCAAATATTTACTGGATATTGGCTGCGGCACGGGCCTGCTCTCTCTGATGTGCAAACAACGTCAACCAGACTTGCACGTGGATGCGGTGGAAATTGATTCTGGAGCGGTTAAGGATGCGAGGGTGAATATCAAGCGCAGTCCGTGGAGCGAGATCACTGTATACCAAGGTGACATTCAGTCTTTTGAATGCCAGTGTCAGTTTGATGTCGTTATTTGCAATCCGCCTTATTTTAATAACAGCTTAAAAGGGCCAAGCAAAGCGCGTAATACTGCTCGCCATACCGATAGTCTAACGTTTGAAGCGTTAATTAATGTGTTTTTAAGAGTCAGCCATAGAGAGTCTAGATTAGCGGTAATTCTGCCATGTAAAGAAGCACAGCAGCTACAGTCAATAGCGTCTGCAAACGGTTTATCTTTGTTACGCCATTGTTTGGTTTCTAGCACATCTGAGAAAGGTCCAACTCGCAGTATGATGGAGTTCCAGTATGCTCAGCCATATGCTATTCAAGTTGAAGCATTGTGTATTTATCAGCAGGATAAAACTTACAGCGGTGACTTTATCGAACTTTGCAAAGACTTTTATTTAAAAATGTAAATTTATCAATGGTGGGCAGTTTTCTCCCCCCCCCCTTCCACACATGCCAAATTACCCCCTTGTAAGCCGTTGTAATTTCTTTTTCAGGATTTTGAACTAGAGTAGTTATACATTGTTAATATTTTGTTTCGCATTGCTGTGAGCGGTAAGGGATGCGCGATTGATACTGGGTTTGTATGGCCCAGTCACCGGTAAGAAAAGGAATGTGCGTTATGATCTTAACTGCAAGTACCGTTTTACCCACCCAGCTTGGCTCGTTTGATGTAAAAATTTATCGCAACCACAAAGGTGAAGAGATCACCGCTATCTGCAAAGGTGATTTACAGGGCCATAATGACCTGCCCGTTAGAATGCACTCAGCATGTTTTACTGCAGAGGTATTAGGGTCATTAAAGTGTGACTGTAAACAGCAACTGGATTTTGCTTTGTCCTACATTGCAAAGCACCATGGCATGGTGATTTACCTGCCCCAAGAAGGGCGTGGTATTGGCTTGAGCAACAAAATTAAAGCGTATGCCCTACAAGAGCAAGGCTACGACACGATTGAAGCAAACGCGATGCTGAATCTACCGATAGATGCAAGAACCTATGATGATGCCGCGCAGATAATTCGCTTACATGATTTAGAGTCAGTACAGCTACTAACCAATAACCCATTAAAAATCAAGCAACTTACGGAGTTGGGGATCAAGGTAACAGGTCGGCTGCCAGTACCAAGTGACCCGACATCTCATGCAGTTGACTACCTTGAAACCAAACGTCAACAGATGGGCCACATGTTAGCCAGTCAAAACGCCAGATCTAAAACGATACCAGATCCCATAAGCAGGCCATTTATTCATATTAATTTCGCTATTGACGGGCATGCCAATACTTGTTGTCCAAATGGTGAAGCGCTATCGGTGTCGTGCAATTCAGATTGGCAGCGCGTGCATGAACTGAGGCAAAAATATGATGCCATTGCAGTGGGAGCAAACACTTGGCTCAACGATAGCCCTAAATTGACCGTTAGAGAAGAGGTCTTAGGTCGAGAGCCTATGCGCCAGCCTGCGAGAATAGTCTTTGCTGGTAAAAGAGCGGCAAAGCTTCAAAACTTAGAGGTCGATCAACCTAATATCCACAGAGCAACATTCTTGGTGGGCTCTGCCACTGTAAGAACAAAAAGAGGTCTGACCCATGTCAATGCTGACGATTATTTGTTGGCCCAGCCTCTTGCGCAACTAAAGCAAAAAAAAGTTGAGAGTATGCTGGTTGAAGGCGGGATCACGTTAATCCAGTCGTTTGTCTCTCAACAATTGTACGACCTAGTGACCATTTATGTTCGCACTCCTTCGATCTGCAAAGCTGTTAGGTTGGCAACTGAGGTGCTGCAGGGGATCTGTGCCGATCAAATTGAGGCGAGAGCTTTTGGTGAAGGAATTTTACTGAGTGTTGTTCTAGAACAATCACAGCTCGATGCGAGAAAAAAGCAGGAATTAGCTTATGAATAAACTCATTTTTGGTTTGCTTAACCCTTATGGCGAACAACTGAGTGCGCTACAAAGTAAACTTCGAGAGCTTACCATTGCGTTTTCTCGCTACCGCTACCGCCAAGAGATACTAGAAGGGCAGAGCATCGCTGAAACACTTAACATGGCTGTTGATAGAGGCGCACAGTATTGCCTTATCCAATCAGTCGGGCATGTGATTGACGAGCAGTGGTACTTACCTCATTGGCAGCGTCAGGGATTTCATAAAAGTATAGCGGCACTTTGCCAGCAGCAAGACTTTCTCGTAGCGGGGCAGTTGTACCGTTCAGAAAACCATACTTTGGGCATTGAACCCAATTGTATACTGGTAAACCTCATTCAATATCAAAAGGTTGGAATGCCAGAATTTGGTGAAGTGGATTGGCAACCACGGGAAGTTGTCACCGTCGTATCTGAATCGGCGCTTAGCAATAGCGCGCAATGGCAAATTAAAACCCAGCCTAGTGATGTCCAAGGCTGGCAATTCGTGCTGCATAGTTTGCAACATAACCTTGGTGTCAGGGCTTTTACTCAAGATATTAACTACAATCGATTTGACCTCAATGTACCAACAAGCCAACAACACTTTGCAAAGTGTTTGCTTGACTCTCACAGCTTATCAGAAGTTGAGAATAAGCTCGCACCGACTCAGTTGGCGTTTTTGCAGCGGGCGCAAAAGCAAATCCAAAACGCCAAAAAGGGCGTTTTTCTGCTGAATATTGAGTCATACGATGATTTGGATAATGAGCCTAAGGATCAGGCGCTTGACAGTGTATTTAGTGTTGCGGCGGGTTTTAAGGCTTACCGAATATTGGCCACACAAGGATTTCATGCCAATAGTGAAGTGGTGTTTTTCGATTACAGTCAACAGGCGTTGGCTGTTCGCCAATTCATTGTTGAGCATTGGGATGGTGAAGATTTTCCGGCATTTGTAAAAAGAGTCTTTGCGCATTTCCCTGAGCCAGGGTGCTTCTACCAACTATGGCATAACACTGATACCAAAAACATTGATTGGCAAGACTTAGAGCACCTGTGGCAAACAGAGTTAGAGCGCTGGGGTGGTGCACAGAGCTTTAAAGCACAGTGGCAACGTTTCAAAGCTTTGCCTCATCGTTATATGCACATCGATTTGCTTGCGGATAGGCAGGCATTGTTCGATGTAATTGAAAGTGCGGGCCACAGTTATATTTGGTGGAGCAATGCCTTCTTTACAATCTATAGCCATTGGCACTTTAACGCACAGCAACGCGAGTCTTTTTATCGTGATTGGGTGTCATCATTGGCACAGTGTGCTCCAAAGTGCCGAGTCAATGGCGCGGACCACAATAATTGTGCTGTCAATGGCTTAACGGCAGGGCGCTATCAAGGTTTGCTGGAGGAGCAAACAGGGGGGGAGTTAAACCCGCAGACACTGCCATGCTTGGATATGCAATTTTAATAAAGGAATGGATTATGAGTGTTTCAGAACAATTTCTACATCATCGAGGCCCAATCACTTGTGCGGCTCAAATTGGTAATAGTCAGCAGATCATTACCTCTGGTTACGATAGCGCCGTTGCTTTATTTGATATTGATACTGAGCAGGTTGAATTGCTTGGCTACCATGAGCACTTGGTTAATCGAGTCACGGTTAATCAAGCTGGGACATTGGCCGCCAGTGCCTCATCAGATTACAACATTTACTTGTGGGATTTGACGGATAAAAGTCTTAAACGTGTTTTAAAAGGGCATGACGATGATGTTGAGGACTTTGTATTTATCAATGACCATTTAGGCGCATCAGTATCTCGGGATTGGCGGATATTGCTGTGGGATCTTGATACCGGATCGATTGAGCGCGTCATTTTAGGGCATGAAAAAGATGTGCTGTCGATCAACTACTTTGCCGGGAAACTGTACACATCGGGCGATGATATGACGCTTCGTGTGTGGGATATAACCACGGGCAAGCAACTGGCCAAAATAGGTCCTTTTACGACGGAAACTGATAGCTGCGCAATTGATGAGCAAAATCACAGACTGGTACTCGGATGTGATGACGGCATTGTAAGAGTTTTTGATCTGCAAACACATGAGTTGATAGCGCAATTACAAGGCCACACTTGTGCAATTAAAAAGGTGGCGGTCTCGCCAACCAATGGAAATATTTTATCGGCGGCCTATGACCAACGGATTTTGATTTGGGATCATCAAAACTTTGAGCAAATACAGCAATTAGAAAGCAAAAATGCTTTATGGGAGCGCTCGTTTAACTGGGCGTCGGATGGTCAAAGAGTCGTTGCGGGTAGTTTTGATGGCACTGTGTTTGTCTGGGATGTTACATCAGGGGCCTGTATACATCATTTAGGTGCCCAGCACGCACATGGCAATGCATGCTTCAATGACGTTGCATCTAAAGGGGACGGAACTTTGGTGGCTGTCAGTGATGATGGCATTATTCGTGTTGGAGAGCTTACCAGCGAACAAGCGCGCTGGCATACCCAGTATGTTCCACAAAACGGACGTGTATTGATGAACGCTGTTCACTTTTGCCCACACATGCAAAAAGCTATAGCAGGCGCTCACAATCAACATTTGTACTTATTTGAACGCTCGCAACAAAACCTACATGAACAAGCAAGTATTGCGCTCTTGGAGGGGCCAATCAACAGCATTGTGAGCGCACATCATAACGGTTTTGAGGGAGACTTATTTGTAGCCTGTTATAGCGGTAAGGTTGCACATTTAGCCAGTGATGGTAGACAAATCAAAAAGATTGCTGCGCATGACAATGCTGTTAAAGCGCTCGCTCTGCATCCTCACAAACGCTTAGGAGTAAGTTGCTGCGCCGAAGGTGAGTTGGTGAGTTGGGATTTTGAGGGCAATATTTTACAGCACTATCTAGGCCACACTGCCATTATCGATGATGTAGCGATAGACCCAAGTGGCCAGTACGTTGCCAGTGCAGGGCGTGATTTCATTTTAAAAGTACACGGTCTTGAAGATGGCAGGTTACTTCACTGCATTCACATAGGAAAACGCTCTCCTAAAGGGTTGCTGTTTTTAGACCAAAGCACGGTGATCATCACCAATTACTGGGGAGAACTATTAAAAGTAGACTTAACGAACGGCGCGGTGATACGTAATTGTATTGCTAAAAATGGCATTAGCACGGTGGTACGCCATGGTGAGCTTTTGGCTGCGACATCTTACGATGGAGCAATTTATTTGGTCGAACCTACACAGTTAACAACCGTTAATAGTTTACGTTCTATGGCACAAAAAACTTCTGAGCCAGCTTATGCCTAATAAAAAAGTTGAGCGTTTTGTCATACTGTCTGCCCCGAGAAGTGGCAGCAATATGTTGTGTACTATGTTGCAATCTCACCCGGATATTTTATGCCATCATGAGATTTTCAATCCAAACGGGTTGTTTTACGCTTTGCCGTTGCGAACAAGTGAATTCAGTCTGGCCGATGGTATACAGCATAGGGACGCGCAACCACTGCGTTGCTTAAGTCGTTTATGGCAGTCGAACTTAGGTCACAAAGCTATAGGCTTTAAAATGACTCATTGTCAGAATCAAACGGTGTTCTCTCATTTACTTCATGACTCAGGAATAAAGAAAATCATATTGGAGCGTCGAAACCAGCTGAAAGTTCACGTCTCCAAATTGATTGCCGAACAAAGCGGCGTGTGGGAGGACTATAGCACTTTGCCACCGCATGCCCGCTGTCAGGTGAAGGTCGATATCGAGCAGCTACAAACCGACATCGCTTTGAATCAATCTTACTACCAGCAGATTAGAGATACGCTTCACCTCTCTGGGCAAGACTGGTGCGAGGTTGAGTATGAGGCTATCAATACGCCATCACAGCGGCGGCTTATGCTGGAATTTTTAAACCTAGACAATGTGCCGTTAGTCGCTCAAAGCCGTAAACAAACTCCCAAAGATTTAAGCGAGGTGATTGTAAATTATCAAGAATTATTACGCTGTGAGGAACCCGCATTACGTTCCCAATTGACTAGTTTAGATGGATAGCAGAGATAGTATGGATAGTGAAAAAGCAAAACAAATTCGCATGGTGTTGCTAGACATTGACGGGGTCATGACAAATGGCTTAGTTGGCTACGGGGGAGCAGAGAGAATCAAATTTTTTCATTCCCAAGATGACCACTTAATTCGCATGACGATTCGCGCTGGCATTCCAGTCGGTATTATTTCAGGTAGGGCTGATCCTGCCAATACTGAACACGCACAAGAGCTTGAAATGGCGCCATGTTGTTTTGGCGAAATTGTAAAATTGGACGCGTTTAAACGGGTGTTGGAAGCGCACCAGTTAAGTGCACAGCAATGTTTGTACATGGGTGACGACTTGATGGATATACCAGTGATGCGCCGTGTAGGCATTGCGGCGTGTCCAGCTGATGCCAGTGTTGAAGCCAAAGAGGTCGCGCATTGGACGACACAAGCTAGTGGGGGGCAAGGTGCGGTAAGAGAGGTACTTGTTGCCTTACTTAAAGCAAAAGGCCTGTGGCAGCAAGCAACAGCAAGATATTTAGAGTAAGGAGTAAGTTATGTCTACGTATAAGGAGTATACAGGTGTTCATGTTCCCAGCTTTGAAAAGTCTCCAGCCCGCTTGCAGCGCTTGAGCTATGCGCAGTTAAAAGAATTAGCGGATATTGCTGAGGATGCGTACTATTTATTAGACCTGAACAAGGTCAGTGACAACTACCACCAGTTTAGAAGCTGTTTTGCGCAGCAGTATGAAGCGTGTCAAGTCGCATATTCATTTAAAACCAATTACACGCCTGCACTGTGTCACCACTTGAAAGAACTTGGATGTTTTGCTGAGGTTGTGTCGAGGATGGAATATGACATTGCCACTAAAGTAGTGGGTTATCATCCTTCTCAAGTGATTGTAAACGGTCCTGTTCATAGTCAGCAGTTTGTAGAAACTGTGATGACGGATGGTGCGCTGTTCAATGCTGATGCTTGGTACTTGTTGGCGATGGTTGAAAAAGTGTGTCAACGCTATCCTGAGCGTCATTTTAAGATAGGCGTGCGAATTACCTATCCAATCACCGAAGGTGGTGATTCACGTTTTGGGATCCCAAGCGATAAAGCTAATATGAGCAAATTAATCAATTGGCAAAACAGTCTCAAAAATTGTGAAATAGTAGGCTTTCACAGCCATTACTCCAACTCATCTCGCAGTACAGTTTCTTTTGCTTCTAGAATTAATGGCTTGCTTAGCGCTAGTGAAGCTTTCTTCTCATCAACCACGCCTAATTTTATAAATGTTGGAGGCGGATTTTTTGGTCATATGCCGGATTCTTTGGCTGTTCAATATGGCGAAAGTGTCGCGACGTTCGAGCAATACGCCGAAGCTATCTGTACGCCTATTAGATCTCAATACACAGTGCAAGAAGGGGTAAACCAGCCGTTACTTTTGCTAGAACCTGGCACTGCTTTGGTGTCAAACGCCATGGTATTTGTGGCACAAGTCTTAGAGGTTAAAAGTTGCTCAGGTAGAAAGGTCGCACTTATAAATGGCAGTAACCACAACGTTAACCATAAATGGCAAGGTGAAACCTTGCCCGTGCAACTAATAACAAAGCCTGGCAGTCGCTCCACGTCTAATTCAGGTGAGACCTTTGATATTGTCGGCAATACCTGTATTGAGAAGGATATCATTTGCCAAACGGTCAATGGCACCGTACAGGCTGGAGACTTTGTGGTGTTTCAATACATGGGTGGCTATAGCAATGTACTCAAACAACCATTCATTCACCCATGCCAAGGGATCTATGCTTGGCACAATCAGCGACTGCTTCGGATTAAAAGATCAGGAGATATGCACTCAGTACTTAGTGATTATCAGTAGTGCAATCTTCAAAATGAATACATGCGTAGTCGGTGTTAATCAAGCATAACACCGTGCCTGTACACACAATAAGCAAAGAATATTGAATGCTTATTTAACTTCGCGAGCCATGCTCGCTTAAACGCATTGTTGAAGAGGAAATTAACATGTCTAATTGGTCAGCACCCCAGGCGCTTAGTATTCCAGCGGGAAAACTCGTCATTTTTTGTGCCACTCACCAAGCGCAATTCCAGCAGCAGATACAGATTATTGATACTAACGGTCAACCTATTACCTTCCAAACGTTTGATGGGCAATCACATTCATTTCCCATTACTGGACAAGGGACCGGCGTGAATCTGTTTGCCAATGGCAATGGTAAATTCATCATGGAATCTGGTTACCAAATCCAGTTCAGAAATGATCACTCACAGACTTCGCTGGTGGCGGCTAGTACTGTTGAGTTTGATCTCAATGGCATTGTTTATGGTGGTGGAACGCTATTTGTAACCGATGATCAGGGAGGGCCAGAGCCTGATTACAATGATACCAGTTTATCACTGCAATGGTTTAACTCTCAGGGTTAACTGTCGTCAAAAAGGAATTCACTATGAATATGCAAGTAAAAGGTTTATATAAATTTGTTTCACAGGCGGCATTGTCGGGGGCGATAGCTATGGGGTCAAGCGTTGTGGCAGCACAAAGTTTTCCTGGTGGGTCGCCTATCACTGCAAGTGATTTAACGGCAACGCCTGCGCAGTTACCAGCACCGCCACCACAATATCAGTTGAATGACCCAATAAGTCATGAACAGTTTGCACGTTTTGCTTGGCGGCAGTTTATTTACTTGAACTCGCCGACCAAGAAAGCCAGCTCGGGACAAAGCAATGTTTCTCCCGTTGTTAGGGGAACGGTCGATCCTAATGCAAACTTTGTGACATCGGGTAATCCACGTTTTTATCAATCGGGTAAAAGCTCAACGGATAATTTCAGTAATAATATTCTGCTCTGGGAGAGCTATGCGCATCGCTCAGAGCTGTTCCCTAAAAATGCGAAGGCCAGTGGTGACTTTCCGACTTTGTTACCGAAATACGACTTTATTAATCTGAGTGTGCCATCCAGCCAGGCGCGCTTTAACAACCTAGATGAAAACTCCCAGATAGGTCAGAATAAAATATTTTTTCCAAAAAATGGCAGTACGCCTTCGGCTAATCCATATGACGACTATGAAGTATTGTTTGAAGCTAAAGTCAACCAAACCGAATATGATTACATTAAAGGATTAAATGTTACACCTAATGAACCATTAGAGAACTTTGATTTACCAAATGAAACGATAGAAATAAAAGCAGCGTGGCGGGTACTAAGTGATGATTTGGCTCAATCTGGACGGTACCATACTGCAGAGGCCTTGTACTACAAGGGCGAAGGGAGTGAGGCACAAGCACATGTCGCCACCTTTGGTTTAATCGGTTTGCATATAATTAGGAAAATGGAAAATTACGAAGCGTTTGTATTTTCTACATTTGAGCACGTAGATAACCTGAAAAAGCCCAATGGCGCAGAAACAGGTTTGTATTTTTATACGACTTATAACCAGTTGAGCTATCAAAGTACGGTGTCATCAACGCCTCATGCGATTGTGAATACTGGTACAAATTTAGTGCAATTACCATTACCTACAGCGGGTGATATTACCCCTGCAAATGGTTATGAGTTTATCAATGGTAACTTTACCCAGCCAACCGCCACCTCAGCAGGGCCAATTAAAGTGGTTCAACCACCAACGATTACCAATGCGGTTACCAGCGTCAATCAAGAAGTGAAAAATGCCATGGCGCAATCAAAACAGTTTGGTAATTCTGTATGGCAGTATTACCAACTAAAAGGAGTTCAGCCATTACCTGTGAACGAAGACAGCAGTGTGGCCGGCAAAGCAAACCCACTCACGCAAGACTATTTCTTAGCAAATAATGTAATAGAAAGTAGCCAACCAGGTATTCAGTTGTTTAAAGGCGGGGCTCCGGGTCCACTTCCTCAACCACCTAATACGACTAATTGTAGTCAGCCCGTTCCAAGCGCAGGCCAGCCCAGTGTAAACTGTTTACCTAACCCACGAGCAGGTTCAACGGCGGCCAATATACAGAATGTGCCTAACTTAGTGGTTCCAGGTATTAGCCATGGGGATCAAAACTCCATTGTGATGGGGGGCTGCATGGGGTGTCATGGTCAGGCGAAATATACAAATAAAGACGGTACGACAAGCAGTATTTTTAGCTTCTTGATCAGTCAGCCAAACCTAGAAGGTAACGGAGGCTTTACCGCAGATCCATTCGACCAAACTGGCGTCAGCTTAAGTACAGCTGCACAAAAGTATATGGCTACACAAGGTAAGTAACAGTGAAAAGGAGTGCTTGGCACTCCTTTTATATTTGGTTGACGACTTTTACTGGGGAGAGCGGCGCTTCATATTCACAAGATAAAGCTTGCATTGTCAGGGGTTGTTTTGCACCACTGTGTTCTGTCCAATCATATTGTTGAGTGATTTTCCAAGCTGCGAACTGATCATCTGAGCCAAGGGTGCACTCAGTCCAAACATCTCGCCATAAATGCAGGTATTTTAGGTAATGTGGCGCTAATTCAAGTATTTCACTGTCATCATAATTAAACCATGGCTTGATAACGCCTGCAAAGTGAATGAATTTAGCATCTAATAGTGTCAGTTTGTCCAGTTGGTGTATGTACTGCTCGATAAATGGCATAAAGTTGTAACGACCATCTACCAAAGTCACTTTATGCTGAAAATAGATATTCAACAGCATTTGGTCGGTAAAGCCTTTACTACCGAAGTCTTTCCAGAGCGAAAGGTCGTCAATGAGACTGACAACGCCTTGATAATGCTCATCAGTAAGATAGGCGCTTGAAATAGCCATAAAACCTGAGTTAAATGTGTGAATGAGATTGTTCTGACCATAGCTTTGCGGAATTGTTAAGGCATCAAAAGGTGTTTTTTTCAGTAACTCATTTGCTCTGTGCTCGTATGCAAAACCGTCTCGTGCGGCTAAAAAGTCATTGGGGCTGTCAAACACCTCTTTGATGTTATTGCAGCACATACCATCGCTATCGAGAAACACCAACTTTTCGTAGTCACGTAAGCGCAGGATTTCAAGTGACAATAACCGCAAATGAAGATCCGCACGCAGAGTGGGCAAATGCTTGCGCAGCCTGTTGGTAGCGTTTTCAATTTGCTCAGAGCGCTTAATAAACTTAACTGGGTAATGAGCACTTAAACGCGCTTTGTTGGCCGATGACAAGTGGTCAATAAAGACGACAATGTCGCCGTCAAACCAAGGGTTATATTTCAAAAAACTATAAATTAAAACCTCTGTGCCGAGTGCGAAGTTATCGCAAGTTACAGTGGCCAAGCAATAAGCTTTTTTCATAGATTATGTGCTCCGATTGGGTTGGCAAATTCAGAGGTGGAATTATCAACAAGTAACTTATTGATTGCTCTATCGAAGGTTTCTGTCAGCATATCTAATGCAGCCTCTTTATCTTGGGGATGCCATGAAAAGTAATTTAGCATTCCATATCCTGCCGGTGTTTTATTAGCGTCTAGAATGAACAAACGCTGGCTTTGAGAGCACCTTACAATGTCTAGCTCGCCAAAATCTAAACCGATTAGTTGACAAAATTTGGTGATATTTACCTGCTCTTGGTAACTAAACATCATATGGGTACCTAATAGTTCAGGTGGCTTTTGGACACGGTAATCCAATGAGTCGTTAGCGACAGCTTGTTGTACTAAATAAACAATGGGAAGCTGGCCAAAAATAACAGGCACTCGGTACTCCTGTTGGTAGTCGCCGACTGTAGAGTCAATCAGTGCTTGATAAACTTTACTGTCATCGAAAGAATCTATCGGTGTGTCGATTACTCGACCACCCTTAACCCCATTAGCATTAGGCTTTTCGACGCAACGACCTTTATGAGTTAAAGGATCAATGAAGCTACCATACCCAAAAACGGCATATTGTAATTGTTCAACATGCTTCTTACTGATATCGAGACAGTTTTGGTTGATGATATGTTTGCCATCTGCTGCGTCAAGTAGCTCGGGTGGACAGTCCAACTCCGTTACATCGCTCCACAAAAAAGCCACGTCAAATGAAGCTTCTAAATCACGGGTTACCTGATAGCCCAATCTATTGATGATGTGGGTGATGGAGTAATACTCTTTGTCGGGGTACTGGGGATAAAAAAGTAATTTCATAGGATGGCGCGCCTTTAATAATACTGAGCCAATAACAAAGGGTATTGGCTCAGGTGTATGGATTAAGTTATTTACAGCAACCGCACACTGACATGACGCCCTCTTCGGTCGTACTCCATTGACCATTCCATGTTAACCCGAGGTTTGGACATACACCTTTTGCATCAGAGGTACCGTCTTTACATTTTTTTACCGCATCTTGCTGGCTATATATTGGTCCAGCTTGAACATCAACGCACTGACCCATACCAACAACGATGTCGTCAAATATGTGGCTTAGCAACCCAGAGGTCGTGTTCTTATTTTTTACCGTGTCTGTACCTGCATATCCATGGCAGCCAAAACAGTTAGAAGCGAATCCGTCATTAGTTTTTGGGTTCGTATCAACCCATTGAAATGTGGTCTCAGCAACGGTGTTTGCTAAACGTAAAGAGCCTCGTTGATTGCTGACATCGCCATTGACACTGGAGTCTTTGGTGATATCGCTTACCCAAATGGCACCAACATTAAAGTAGTTTTTGAAAATGCTCATATCACCCGTTAACTGCTTATGAACACTGCTGTTCATCGATACAATATCGCTAACATTTTCTTCCGCTTTCCAGTCATCGGCAGCGGTGCCATGCGGATAGACGCGGCATATTTCAGTGGGCACGCCGGTAAGTGTCCCGTTTGGTGCTGCTTGGTTTAGACACTTAGACATTGATGTATTGTCTGAGTTTGCAAGGGCAGCTGAACATGACTCACTGATAAATGACCAGCCAGTATTGGTGGCGGGTTTGTTACAGTCAGGCGCATTTTTATTGTGTTCAAATGTTGCCCAGATAAACTCTGGATGATCGGGGGTTGCGATAGCAAAATGAAAGCCAATCAAACCAAGCGTGGTGTTGGCGGGCGCGCCTTGTGGGTTGTTCCACACAAGGTAGTCTGCTTGATTGTCTGTTTTAGTTAAGACTTTCCAAGCGGTTTTTAACTCAGTTGTGCCACCTGGGAAATTGGTTGCATTCTTTATTTTATCTGCATCATCACACATGTTGCGGCTAAAGCGCATATCGTAATAAACAATATTGCCGGCTTGATCGAAAATTACATCGCCACCACCTGCCTCACCATGAATGAAGCTACCGCTTTTGTCTAAGGCGTTTTTCAACGTCACGCCCGTAATTGTGTTGTCACATGAGTTCGCAGGCGCGCCATTCGCACCTAGCTCATAAAGAGGGTAGTCGCTGGTGTTTGAGAAGTTTCGATTTTCTGCGTTGTTTTCAGAGTCGGTTGAGGCGCTTTTGTAGGGAGACATCAAACTGATGAATGATTGCCATGTAAATTGATAAAAATCACAGAAGTCATTACCGTTATTTGGTACTTCTTCGGGAATACCTGGGTCACCTGAAAACCAGCTTGCTGGCGCGGTACAGCTAGTCGTTTGCGTTTGAGCACTAATGGCTTGCTTAGCTGGTAGTGCTAAGATCAAACCACAGCTAACAATTGGTAGATATCTTTGCCACGGGAATTTGGCATTGCTTTTATTTTTCATGACTCGCCCCTGAGAGTGTAAAAGTAAACAGCGATTTAAAGGATACTGCGTTACATAAAAGTACAAGAGGCTAGACTGCTGCAAAGACGCGACCTATAAATAGGTGATACACAAGCTTCCTTACCATCCATACAAACTGGATGACTGAAGTATAGTTAGAAAGCCAAAAAACAAAAATTACATCTTATTACAAATATGACGATCTAGATTAATTAAACAGTAATATATACCTTACTTACAGATAAAAGCATTAGAAGAAGGACAACAGGTAATGCATGCAAGCGTATTGGCTATTTTGGATTTTCTTGAGCATATAGGCATCCCGCATGAGGTATGCTCCATCGAGCAAAAAACGTTTTTACCAGGACTGAGGCTCAAACGGGGCGTGTTACAGATAGACGCAGAAAAGTTACTTTATCCCGGTGATATATTGCACGAAGCGGGGCACCTAGCTGTTTGTGAACCGACAGAAAGGCATATGATGAGTGATGATGTATATAAAAGTGGCCGCAATCAAAACTGGATGCAAGGAGAAGAAATGGCGGCGATTGCTTGGTCGGTCGCGGCAAGTAGATTTATTGGCTTACCACTTGACGTTGTTTTTCATCCCCATGGATACAAAGGGGCAAGTGATCATTTTATCAAGATATTTTCTGAAGGAGAGGCATTCGGTACACCCTTGTTGAAAGCGTGGGATATGGTTGACCCTGATTTGGGGTTTCCATTCATGAAATGCTGGCTAAGGGAGCTTTCGTGGTATTAGGCAAGTATGTACCTGAAGGTGTTATACACATCTTTGATATTTATTGATTTTTATTTTACTCGGATATAGGGTGGGACCATGCATTTTTCTTAACCTGAACTAAACTTATTAACTATTCAAGATACACTGGTGTGAAGCTCAGATGGCTATTCCCTATTTTGATAAGCTCAGTACACGTTTATTTGCACCTTTGGTCTTCATTTTCTTAGTTGTCCTGTTGGTGTTGCTTATCTACGTGCCAAGTATTACCAAACAACATACCATTGATAATGCAATTGCATCGGCAGAAAGTACCGTTAAGCAATATAAGGCAATTCGTGGGTACTATACCAAGAACATCATCAAAAAAATCACCAGTGGTAGCGAGTTTTCCCCACATTTTGAGCACAAAGATAACGCCAAACACATACCGCTGCCCGCGACATTTATTCATGATATCAGTGAAGAGTTTTCTGAAAAAGGAATAATCGCATTAAAGCTTTATAGTCCATACCCATTTCCAATTAGACAGAATAGGAAGTTAGACCAATTCGCTCAGCAAGCTTGGCAAAAGTTGAATGATAACCCGAAGCAGACTTTTAGCTCGGTGGAAGAAGTTGCGGGCAAAGAGGTTGTGCGCGTTGCACTTGCAGACACTATGGTGGCACAAGGGTGCGTAAATTGTCACAACAGTCACCCCCAAACACCTAGAACAGGTTGGAAGCTCAATGACGTTCGAGGGGTATTGGAAGTTCAAGTACCTATTGACGGTGTATTAGCTGGTGCGCGAAGTTTAAATCTAGTCATCGCAGGGATTGTGGTCGGTGCTTTGGTGGTTACCATTGGTATTTTGTTCTATTTGTTTAGAAGGTTAATTTCCAATCGCCTACGTAGTTTGCACAAGGCATTAGATGAGATTGTAGCCGGTGAGGGTAATCTTAGTCATCGACTTGAAGAACACCCGAAGGATGAGATTGGTGTGGTATCGGTGGCATTTAATGAGTTTATGAACAAGTTTTCTTTGGCGTTAACCAGTATCGCAAGCCAAGTCGAACAGTTATCTGGTGCAACGTTTGAGATGCAAGAGATAAGTAAAACCACAAACAGCGGAGCGAAAAAGCAACAACAGATAACTACACAAGTTGCAGATTCCATGACGGATATGTTGTCGTCTGTAGAAGATATGAACTCTATTGCACAAGTAACGGATGAAAACACTAGAGCAACACAACAAGAGGCTTCGCATGGACGCAGTATTGTTAAAGAAAGCTTCGAATCTGTTGAAGCGCTATCTCGTGTAATGGAAAACGTTGCTGATGTAGTGCGAAACCTAGAATCAGATAGTCAAAATATAGGTGGAGTACTGGATGTTATTAAAAACATCGCTGAGCAAACTAATTTACTCGCACTAAATGCCGCGATTGAAGCTGCTAGGGCTGGAGAGCAAGGCCGAGGTTTTGCGGTGGTTGCCGACGAAGTCAGAACGCTCGCGAGTCGAACACAAGAGTCCACAGAAGAAATTAACAATATGATCACGCAACTTCAGGCGGGCGCTAAAAATGCGGTGCAAAGTATTGAGAATGGTGATCAGAGCATTCAAATGAGTCAGCAAAAAGCTAACGAAACCAAAAACATGATTGAAAGCATCAGCAATTCAATCAATGAGATACAAAAGCAAAATGAGCAACTCACGCAAGCAGCTAGATTGCAAGGGCAAACCATCAAAGATATTAGCTCTAGCATTACCGAAATACACGAAACATCAAGTACGACTAATGCCAGTGCGAGTGAAATTCTGGCAGCTGCTGATGAAATCAATCAGGCTGTGAAACAAATTAATGAGCAGCTACATAGATTTACAGGCAGCTAATTAGGTTAAAGTGAGTCGCTATATTCGGTCATGATCTGAGTAATCCAAGTGGCGATACGGTCGTCACTTTTATCATATTGGCTGTCTTCATCAAGGGCTAACCCGACGAAATGTTTCCCATCTTCGGTAAGTGCTTTGGAGGCTTCGAATTCATAGTCGGCAGTGTTAGGCCAATAACCTAAAAACGTTACCCCTTGCGGCGCTATCTTGTCATGTAACATCCCAAGAGCGTCTTGAAACCACTGTCCGTAGCCCTGCTGATCGCCCATGCCAAATAGCGCGATGGTTTTGCCTGCTAAGTTAACTCCTTCGATATCGTCCCAGCATGATTCCCAGTCTTCTTGCAACTCACCAAAGTCCCAAGTGGAAATACCAAAAATCAAAAAGTCATACTGTTGGGCATTGACCAGTGGCTCGTCTTTGATGTTGTGTAATGACACAATATCCTCACCAATAATGTCTCTTATTTTTTCGGCCGCCATTTCGGTATAGCAGGTGGTTGAACCGTAAAATAACCCGATTTGCATAGTATTTATCACTTTTAGATTGACTGATATGATAGGCGCGAAGTCTACCTTATGACGCATTAAATTGATACAGGAAGCCTGTGAGCGAAAATATCTCAAGAAAGCCATTAAACGACGTCAATGCGCAAGCCATAGAATTGTTTTTGGACACTTTATACCTAGAGCAAGGGCTAAGCGAAAATACGCTAGCAGCTTATCGCAGTGACTTAGATAAGTTTGCTCAATTTATTCAATCAATAGATAACAACTGCTCACTGTTAAAAGTTCAAAGTTCAGATGTTGAAGCGTATTTGGCACATCGACATGATTTAGGGCTAAAATCGCGCAGTACCGCTAGGGCGATCAGTGCACTCAAACGGTTTTATTTATTTTTTTTACGCCAAAAAGAGATCACCGCTACGCCACTTTTGAATATTGCACAACCTAAAACAACACAAGCCTTACCTAAGACTCTAACAGAGCAAGAAGTAGAAGCTTTATTAGACGCACCCGATTTAGGTGATGCCATGGGGCTCAGAGACAAAGCCATGCTGGAACTTTTATATGCCACAGGACTGCGGGTAACGGAGTTAGTTGGCATGAGAATGGAGCAGATCAATTTACGCCAGGCTGTTGTGTTGGTAAAAGGCAAAGGAGGTAAAGAACGTTTAGTGCCAATGGGCGAAGAAGCATTGCACTATATCGAACAGTTTCTGAAGGTCGGTCGCCCTGAAATGGTTAAACATGCTACCGATTTTGTGTTTCCATCAAAACGCGGCACCGGTATGACACGTCAAACTTTTTGGCATCGTATTAAACACTATGCTATTTTGGCAAATGTAACGTCACCATTATCACCACACACGTTACGTCATGCATTTGCAACACATTTGTTGAATCATGGCGCTGATTTAAGAGTTGTACAGATGATGTTGGGGCATAGTGACTTATCGACGACACAGATTTATACACATGTTGCCAGTGAACGTTTAAAAACGCTTCATCAGCAGCATCATCCCAGAGCTTGATGGAATTTTATTTGAAATTGTCGGTCTACTGGGTGATTGGATAATAATTGAAAGAGCATAATATGAAAAAACTAATGTATGTAGCGGCAATGGCATGCTGCTTCTCAACCTTCGCCAACACAGCGCCAGAAGTCGTTCCTGCTGAGCAGAGCGTAAACTCTATTGAAGAAAGTTTTGCTAAATTAGGCGTAACGGTATCAAGCATAGAAGATAGCCCAATAGCGGGTTTGAAAACAGTGCTGACCGATAAAGGCGTGCTTTATGCCAGTATGGATGGTAAATATTTGATGCAAGGCAATCTCATTGATTTGGAAAACCGCATCAACGTAACCGATCAAGCACTAAGTGGTGTACGTAAAGAGGGCGTTGCACAATACGAAGATTCAATGATCGTTTACAAAGCTGAAAATGAAAAGCACCAGATCACGGTATTTACGGACATTACTTGTGGCTATTGCCGCAAGCTACACAGAGAGTTGGAAGACTATCTGTCAGCTGGAATTACAGTGAAATATTTAGCGTATCCACGTGGGGGCCTGCAGGGCTCTGGCTATGAAGATTTAAGAAATGTGTGGTGTGCAAAAGACGCAGCAAAAGCACTTACAGACGCTAAAGCTGGTCAAAAAGTTGCTAAAGTAGAAAACTGTAGTGCGCCGGTATCAGAACATTACCAGTTAGGTCAGAGCTTTGGTTTGTCAGGCACACCAGCGATTATTCTTGACGATGGCACGCTAATTCCAGGTTATCAACCTGCAGACTCGCTATCAAAAATGTTAGAAGAGAAAAGCACGAAGTCGTAATTGAGGGTATAATACCGTCAACGAGAAAAAGGCCGTCAGGCCTTTTTTATTGCTCCAAATTTAAGGTTTAGTTAGTTAATGAACACCCATATTCAAGTGCGTTCGCGCGTTGATGATAGTCATCTGCCAAACCAATTACACCCGGTAATCAAACAGATTTATGCCAGCCGAGGCGTGCAATCCACCCATGAATTGGACAACAGAACCAATACGCTGATTGATTTTCGTTTGTTAAAAGATATCGACAAAGCGTGCGATATTTTACAGACGGCATTACACAGCCAAGCGAGGATATTAATTGTTGGCGATTTTGATGCGGATGGCGCGACCAGTACCACGGTACTGATGGAAGGGTTAGCGCTGTTTGGCTATCAGCACGTAGATTATTTGGTACCGGATAGATTTAGCTTAGGATATGGCTTGAGCCCAGCTTTAGCAGAGCAAATTGTTCAGTTACAGCCAGAGCTGGTGATCACCGTTGATAATGGGATTTCTTGTATTGCTGGAATAGACATTGTTAAGCAAGCTGGCATTAGCGTGATAGTCACCGACCACCATTTACAAGGTGAACAGCTGCCAAATGCCGATGCAATAGTAAACCCAAATCAGCAAGGGTGTCAGTTTCCTTCAAAATCAATCGCAGGTGTCGGAGTGGCGTTTTATTTGCTGATGGCACTTCGCAGCACGTTGAGAGAGCAGGGGTATTTTGAAAGATTAGGGCAAACACCACCTAATCTAGCCGCTTTGCTAGATGTGGTAGCGCTTGGAACTGTGGCAGATGTGGTGGCACTGGATGCTAATAATCGAACCTTAGTTTATCAAGGTCTAGCGCGTATACGCAGTGGCCATACACGACCTGGGATTATGGCCCTGATAGAAGTTGCCAATCGAAATGCGGCGCGATTAACAGCCAGTGACTTTGGTTTTGCGTTAGCACCTCGGCTCAACGCTGCTGGTCGTCTTGATGATATGAGTTTGGGGATAGCCTGCTTGCTTTCTAAGGACTTACATCAGGCGCGGCGTATTGCAAGTGAACTAGATAGCCTCAATCATGAGCGACGTGAAATTGAACAAGGAATGCAACAAGAAGCGCAAGCCGTGTTAGAACGCTTGGTATTGAGTAGTCAAAATGTGCCAGATGCCGTGTGCTTATACCAACATGATTGGCACCAAGGGGTTATAGGTATTTTAGCTGGGCGCCTCAAAGAGCAATACCATCGTCCAACCGTTGTTTTTGCTCAGGGGGATAACGGCGAACTTAAGGGATCATGCCGCTCTATCGAAGGTGTGCACATGCGCGATGTGTTAGAGTCTCTGAATACCTGTTACCCTGGTCTCATCGAGAAGTTTGGCGGACATGCTATGGCAGCGGGTCTCACTATTAGTGAGGCAAACTTTGATCGCTTTAAGCAAGCCTTTGTACAAACCGTGAGCGAGAACTTGTCTGACGAGCACAAGCAAAGCGTACTATTAACTGACGGGGTGTTACCTACAGATTGTTTTACGATGGAATTTGCCCAGCTTCTACAGCAAGCGGGCCCTTGGGGACAGCATTTTCCAGAGCCTGTTTTCTGTGGTGAGTTTGAGCTGGTTCAACAGCGAATTGTAGGTGAAAAACATCTTAAATTGGTACTCAAACACCAATCAGGAAAGTTGGTTGATGCGATTGCCTTTAACGTTGATGTGCGCTCATGGCCTAATTCACAAGCTACGCATTCACAAGTGGCGTATCAGCTTGACATTAACGAGTTTCGAGGCAAGTTTTCATTACAGTTGATAGTACGAGAAATCAGCGCAATAACCTCATAAAGGCATTTATAGCCAGAGCAAACTTTGCTATTATGGCGTGTTTAATAATTGTCGCCTTGTAGTGCCATTACTGGCGTTGTGAACAAGTGCAGAAGATCGATAAATTTTTGGAGTAATATGCATGTTTGAAGTGAATCCTGTGATTAATCAAATCAAGGACATTCGCGAACGTACTGAGCTGCTTCGGGGGTACCTTTGACTACGCTCTTAAACAAGAGCGTTTAGAAGAGGTTAATGCAGAACTTGAAGATTCGGCGGTATGGAACGAGCCTGAAAAAGCACAAGCTTTAGGGCGTGAAAAGTCAGCGCTTGAGGAAGTCGTTGAAACCATAGATAACTTGGTTTCGGGTGCTGACGATGCGGAAGGTCTCGTCGAGCTTGCTGTTGAAGCCCAAGATGAGGAAACCTTTGAAGAAGCGCAACAAGAATTAGATACATTGTTGGCCTCTTTGGAAAAGCTTGAATTCCGTCGCATGTTTTCAGGTCCTCACGATAACAGCGATGCATATTTAGATTTACAGTCTGGTTCTGGCGGTACCGAAGCGCAAGATTGGTGTAACATGCTCCTGCGCATGTATTTGCGCTGGGGTGAAGCAAAAGGCTTTAAAGTTGAACTCGTTGAAGCAACAGACGGCGATGTGGCGGGTATCAAAGGTGCAACCGTGCGGTTTGTCGGCGAATACGCTTATGGTTGGTTGCGCACAGAAACGGGGGTTCACCGTTTAGTACGAAAAAGTCCTTTTGATTCAAGTGGACGTCGTCATACCTCTTTTGCTTCTGCTTTCGTATACCCAGAAGTTGACGATAATATCGAGATTGATATCAACCCAGCCGACTTACGCATTGACGTATATCGTGCTTCGGGTGCCGGTGGTCAGCACGTAAACACCACCGAGTCTGCGGTTCGTATTACCCACGTGCCAACAAATACTGTTGTACAGTGTCAGAACGAACGTTCGCAGCACAAAAACAAAGCGCAAGCGATGAAGCAGTTAAAAGCCAAATTATTTGAGCTGGAAATGCAAGCGCAAAATGCTGAAAAGCAGTCACAAGAAGACGCTAAGTCAGATATCGGCTGGGGTAGTCAAATACGTTCATACGTATTGGATGACTCACGTATCAAAGACTTACGTACTGGCGTTGAAAACCGTAATACGCAGGCCGTATTAGACGGTGATTTAGACAAATTTATCGAAGCTAGCCTGAAATCAGGCCTTTAATCAACAAGCTAAACTAAGAGCTAAAAAATGACAGATCAAATCCAAGACGAAAATAAACTCATTGCTGAGCGTCGTACCAAGTTGGATGCGATTCGCGAGAATTGCAGTGCCAATGGCCACCCTAACAGCTTCCGCCGTGAAGACTATACGGCTGATCTACAGGCTAAGCTTGGTGATAAATCGAAAGAAGAGTTGGTTGAATTAGATCACCAAGTTGCAGTTGCTGGCCGCATTTTAGCTAAACGTGGTCCATTCTTGGTTTTACAAGATATGAAAGGCCGTATTCAGGCATATGCTTCAAAAGATGTACAAAAAGATTTGAAAGAAAAATATGGCCAACTAGATATTGGCGATATTATTGGCGTTAAAGGCCCTGTACACAAATCTGGCAAAGGTGACTTGTACGTGGATATGGTTGAGTATGAACTACTGACCAAATCATTGCGTCCGCTGCCAGAGAAGTTCCATGGCTTAACAGATCAGGAAGCTAAGTATCGTCAGCGTTATGTTGATCTAATCACTAATATGGAAACCCGTGAAACCTTTAGAATTCGCTCTAAGGTAATCGAGGGCATTCGTCGTTTCTTAGCTGAACGTGACTTTATGGAAGTTGAAACACCGATGCTACAAGTTATTCCTGGTGGTGCTTCTGCGCGTCCTTTTGTAACGCATCATAACGCCTTAGACATCGATATGTACTTACGTATTGCGCCTGAGCTTTACCTTAAGCGTTTAGTTGTGGGTGGTTTTGACCGTGTATTTGAAATTAACCGTAACTTCAGAAATGAAGGGTTATCAACGCGTCACAACCCAGAGTTCACTATGATTGAATTCTACCAAGCGTATGCGGATTACAATGATCTAATGAACCTGACTGAAGACATGTTACGCACGGTTGCTCAGGATGTGCTTGGCACGACTACAGTTGTGAATACCACAAAGAATGCAGACGGCGAAGTGGTAGATACGATTGAATATGACTTTGGTCAACCATTCACGCGCCTATCAATGGCTGATGCTATCATCGAACACTCAGAAGCTGCAGCAGCACAGGCACATATCTTTAAAGACCCTGAAAACCACTTTGAAGAGTTGAAAGCGTTTGCTAAGCAAGTACACGTTAAAATACCGGAGAACTGTGTGTGGGGTGCGGGTAAGTTCTTGTGTGAGATCTTCGAAGAAGTGGCAGAGCACAAGCTTATTCAACCAACTTTTATCACTGAATATCCGTGGGAAGTATCTCCACTTGCGCGTCGCAACGATGAAAACCCATTCATCACTGACCGCTTTGAGTTCTTTGTCGGTGGCCGTGAACTTGCAAATGGTTTCTCTGAGCTTAATGACGCAGAAGATCAGGCGGCACGTTTTGCTCGCCAGGTTGAAGAGAAAGATGCAGGTGATGATGAAGCGATGCACTTTGATGAAGACTACATTCGCGCGCTTGAATATGGTTTACCACCAACAGCGGGCGAGGGTATTGGTATTGACCGCTTAGTGATGTTATTCACTGACTCACCAACAATTAAAGACGTTATCTTGTTCCCGCATATGCGCCCGCAAGCTGATTAATTTAATCTTTGCTAAAAAGCCGCTCAAAAGAGCGGCTTTTTTGTATTTTTACAGACGTTTGTTGTATTTTTGGTCGCAAAGTGCGGAAAAGTTAAACGTAGTCATATAAATGACTTAAAAGCTGCACATTCTATGAGCATACGGTTCACTTTTACCATAAAAGTGTTTGACTTATTTTCTCAAGCCTTTATTATACGCATCCACAAGACGGAGAGGTGGCCGAGTGGCTGAAGGCGCTCCCCTGCTAAGGGAGTATAGGGTTTGTAGCCCTATCGAGGGTTCGAATCCCTCCTTCTCCGCCATTTTTTATTAAATGGCTTCTTGTAATCGAAAAGTAACGATCAATAATACTTAAACAACGGACGCGTAGCTCAGCTGGATAGAGTACCTGGCTACGAACCAGGCGGTCGGAGGTTCGAATCCTCCCGCGTCCGCCACTTCTCTCAAGTGGTTAAATATAGAGAATTGTGATGCAGGCAGTAGGAGGTTCACTCTTACAAGATACGCCCCGCGTCCACCACTTCTCTCAAGTGGTTAAATATAGAGACATTGGAAAATGAAAATTCACGATGGACGCGTAGCTCAGCTGGATAGAGTACCTGGCTACGAACCAGGCGGTCGGAGGTTCGAATCCTCCCGCGTCCGCCACTTTATCTCAAGTGGTTAAATATAGAGAATTGCGATGCAGGCAGTAGGGGGTTCACTCTTACAAGATACGTCCCGTGTGCGCCACTTTATCTCAAGTGGTTAAATATAGAGAATTGCGATGCAGGCAGTAGGTGGTTCACTCTTACAAGATACGTCCCGCGTCCGCCACTTATCTCAAGTGGTTAAATATAGAGACATTGGAAAATGAAAAGTCACGACGGACGCGTAGCTCAGCTGGATAGAGTACCTGGCTACGAACCAGGCGGTCGGAGGTTCGAATCCTCCCGCGTCCGCCACTTCTCTCAAGTGGTTAAATATAGAGAATTGCGATGCAGGCAGTAGGAGGTTCACTCTTACAAGATACGTCCCGCGTCCGCCACTTCTCTCAAGTGGTTAAATATAGAGACATTGGAAAATGAAAATTCACGACGGACGCGTAGCTCAGCTGGATAGAGTACCTGGCTACGAACCAGGCGGTCGGAGGTTCGAATCCTCCCGCGTCCGCCACTTTATCTCAAGTGGTTAAATAGAGAGAATTGCGATGCAGGCAGTCGGAGGTTCACTCTTATAAAATATGTCCCGCGTCCGCCACTTCTCTAAAACAGAGTGAGCAATCAACCGACATGTTCTTAAAAGACAGTCGGTTTTTTTTGCCTGAAATTTGTGCCTGAAATTTGAGTCTGCTTAAAGCATGTGAAATGCTCGGAGGTTCACTCTTATAAAATATGTCCCGCGTCCGCCACTTCTCTAAAACAGAGTGAGCAATCAATCGGCATGTTCTTAAAAGACAGTCGGTTTTTTTGTGCCTGAAATTTATGAGCAGGAAATGCTTACTTATCGGCGTTAGAGGTTGGCTGCTGTAAAATACGTCCCTCTTCTATGGTGGTGAAGTGAGCAATTAACCAATAGGCATGACTAGGCTATTAGTTAATTGCTAGAGCGAAAGCAGAATTCCTGACTATGGAGTAATGTAGAGATTTCTATATTGCCCTATAGTGCTTTATATTGTGTTTAAGATTTTATCCATAACCCAAGATGTATGTAGTGCAGTTAGGCCCGTAGAAGGGTGTTCGAGTTCGCCTAAAAGGTCACTTTTGATATTCTCAACATGATGGATTTGAATGTGCTTAGGATATTCGTGTACAGTTTTTTCAGTACCATTTGGGGTGATAAGTGTCACTTCTGGGTCTTGGAAAATCGAAAAATGGATTTCTCCCTTGCTGCCGAAAATGACGACATTATCTTGTCTTGTAAAGCTGCCAAAATTCCACATAGCAGAACCTGTCGCACCGCTTTGGTGAACCCAACAAGCGCTCACAGAATCTAGTGCGCTGTACAGCGCTTGTTGATTGCTTCCGACCCCTTTAGCCTCTTTATAACCTCCGAGCAGATATCCAAATATATCGAGCCCATGACTGGCTAGGTCATCAAAATAGCCACCCGGAGCAATATTTTTATCGGTTCTCCAGTTATACGTGTCAGACAAATCTACATCATATACGGGACGACTATAGTTCCAAGATACATGACGAACGTCTCCGATAGCACCTTGGTCAATGTACTCTTTTACTTTATTGAAAAGTGGCAGTGAACGCCGATAGTAAGCCGTAAACAGAGGGAGGTCACGTTCTTCAAATGCTTGGCAAATTTCTAAGCTTTCTTGATAGCTTGGCGATAAAGGCTTTTCTATACAACAGATTTTCCCTGCTTGAGCGACTTTTAATGCATAGTACAAGTGGCTATCTGGCGGAGTTGCGATATAAACAGCATCGATGTTTTGATCGTTAATCAACTCCTCTGCGTCTTTATGAACATGTGGAACGTTATGTCTTTGTGCATAGTCAATAGCAAGTTGATGATCTCTTCTCATCACGCTGAACACATCAAACCCTTCAACTTGCTGGTATGCAGGAAGGCTTTTTACTTCAGTTACGCTACCGCAGCCAATGACTCCCCAGCGTATTATTCTATTTTTCATACTATTTTTCCTTAATTAGTGAGCTTAATTTCTCGCTAAGCCTTATAGATAGTGCCGCAACGGTCAAAGTTGGGTTTACGGATGATGAGCTGGGAAACACAGCGCCACCTGCTACCGTAAGGTTACTATGATCATGGCTAAAGCAATCAGCGTTAACGACGGATGTTTTAGGGTCGTCTCCCATTATCGTGGTGCCAAGCATATGTGCGTTAGAGGCTAAGTTAACGTTGATTTTGGTGTCAGTAGCACCTAACAACTTACCAAGCTGTTGGTATACTTTGACACTGTGCTCAGCACTTTTGATGACATATTCTTCAACATCCCATGTCACTTCTGGGTAGGGTAAGCCTAACGCATCAAACTTTGTGCTACTTAATGTCACTTTGTTGTCTATCGATGGTAGTTGCTCATGTTGGGTATGAGAACCTATTCTACGAATCGTTTTGTGTTTTAGTTGGGCTTTAAAGTCTTTGTTCAGCAGTAGATCACCTATCATTTCAGTCGCGATAATCTCACTGAAGTTGCCATTGCCGATAGCCAGCTTTTTAGCGGCATAGTCTTTTCTAAAGTCACCATCCATGAAATCTGTAATTGCGGAAATCCCCACAGGGCCTCGTCCCGAGTATACGGGCTCTTCAATATCAAATGTCGCGTGAACTGTTGGGTGGTCCATTAAGTTTTTACCAACGAGTCCACTACTGTTAGCGATCCCCTTTGGGCTATGTACTGTTTTTGATAAGAGCAGTATTTTAGCTGACTCGATTGCATTGGCTGCCAATATAAAATATTTACCTTTAACACTGACATCTTTGCCGTCTGGTGTTCTATAAATAACGTTTGTTATTTCCCCTTTTTGATTATCCTCTAGGCGGTGTACGACTGCGTTTTCTATTAACTCAACGCCACTTTTTATCGCCTTTTCTAGTGTATGCATTGCACTATACTGTGCACCGATAGGGCAAATAGGGATACAGTTGTTGCTTCCACAACAGCTTGGCCTTTTGTCATAAGGCTGAGTGTTTCGTGCTGCAGGTTCCGCTTGAAGGTTGAGGTTGGCACTCGCAATTTTATCTTTAATAAAGCTATCCATGTAAGAGAGTGGCACCGGTGGAAGAGGATATGGTGCACTTCTCCATTGCTTTAGCTGTTTGATCTCTTCACCTGAGATCCCCATTTCTCGTTCGGCCAATACGTAGTAGGGTTCTAAATCTTGATAATCAATCCCCCAATCTCGGCCAACACCAAAGTTACTCTTTAACTTAAAATCTGATGGTAAAAAGCGCCACGAAGCCCCTCCCCAATGCCAAGTTGTGCCACCAACTGTTCTGATGTAACTTGTATCATATTGTCTTTTTTGAGAGCTTGGGTAGTCTTTTAATAAAACAGGATCTGGATGTGGTGCGTGGGGCAACAGGGGGTATGGCGACATTGAGTCATCGCGACCAGAGCGAAGTTGATTTAACACCAAGTCTGCTCGTTGTAACGTGTGTCCAGCATCGAGTACAGCAACCTTGAGGCCTTTTTTGACCAGCTCGTTTGCACATATGCTGCCAGCAACGCCTGAACCTACTATAACTACATCATACATAAATAATATCCTTTATACTGCCGTAGGAGGTTTTTGCCAAAAACCAGTTTGGCCACCACAATAAGCTTTAAAATTGTGTGTTTCTGCATTTGCTCTTCTCGCGATGGATGGATCTGAGCTATAGACTTTACATCTATCATTTAAAGTCGTGTTTAAGTAAAACGAAACGGCAATTTTGTTGACAAGGCTTTTAAATTTTGGCGTTTTTTTAATAACAGCCTTAGCGTGCACTTTCTCTCGTCTAAAAAGGTTATTCATTTGGGAAGTTAACTCGAGTTCCTGTTCAGAAAGCTCATCGAATATCCTATCTTTTTCGCCTCGACTGTCATTTAAATGTAAGTAATGTAGTAGTGATTCAAACTCTTCTCGGCTTTTATTAAAGCTAGTGCTTAAATAACTTCCTGCCGAAGAATATACTGGTGTTAGTAATAAGCAGCTTACTCCTAAGCAGCTTATAAAGCTTCGCCTGTCCATCAATCTTCCTTTTGTAAAATGATCTATAAATAATTTTATCTTTCAAATGACAGCGTTGTCAATCTGATAACCCACAAGAAATATCAATATGAAATTTTATTTAAAAATAGTGGGTTAAATTTGGTTTTGTTTTTGAAGAAGAAGGGAGGTGTGTATGTGGAATGTTGAGAGTTGTTCTTTTTTATCATTCATATAAATCAGTCTTTTTATAGTGGATACGGGGCTAATGAGTGGTATTTTAAAATAAATTTATAAATGTTTTTTAATTTGGGTGTCAGTTTTCTACTTTACTTTTTTATAAAAATTATTTCTAAATTTCACTAGCGAACTGTAGCCAGAGGTATGCTTATTTTCTGTGGTAGTTTAGTTGTGTTGCATTAGGAGGGCGATTGCCTTACTTGAATATACCGGAAAAATATTTCGTTTCTAGTACCAAGCGACAATTATATTTTGGTTTCTGTCACTCTGCAGATGGTTATAGTCCACATTCATATATAGATTGGTAGGATCGGTTAAACAATGAAGCGTGTTGGCTTTCTAATACGAGAGTGAGCACAGATGAAGTCATAATTTTATTTACCCGTCTAAATTGAGATTGCATCATCTGTGTATTTCTCCCATCATGAGGCAAACTTTCTAGGCTTTCAGATTATGCGTTGTTTTATTGTTTTGATACTTCTGTGTGTTTCAGCTTCGTCACAAGCTTTACAAGTTGGCGCTGAGCGATACAGTCACTACCTTCCTTTGTTAAAGGGCCAGCGTGTCGCTTTGGTGGTGAACCAAACGGCGCAAACTCAAGATGGACACTTACTCGATAGCTTACTCGCCAAAGGGGTCGATGTTCGCAAGGTCTTTGCACCTGAACATGGTTTTAGGGGGGACCATGATGCGGGAGCAAAAGTGGACTCAGGAAAAGACGCTAAAACAGGGCTACCCATAGTATCTTTATACGGTAAAAATAAAAAACCAAGCACAGAGGCGTTGCAAGATATCGATACGGTTGTGTTTGATATTCAGGATGTGGGGGTACGATTTTATACTTACATCAGCACCATGCATTACGTGATGGAAGCCTCTGCTGAGCATGACAAGCAGCTATTGATACTGGATAGACCTAATCCAAACATTGCTTATGTGGATGGACCTGTGCTTGAGGCAAAGTTCCGCTCGTTCGTAGGTATGCATCCAATTCCCGTTTTACATGGTATGACGGTCGGGGAGTTGGCAAAAATGATTTATGGAGAAGGCTGGCTAAAAACGAGTCGAGCACTTGATCTTAAAGTGATTTCCATCGCTGATTACAATGCTAGTATGGGGTATGAACTGCCGATTAAGCCCAGTCCAAATTTACCAAATGCGCAGGCCATTGCTTTATATCCGTCGCTGTGCTTTTTTGAAGCAACCCCTGTTTCAGTTGGGCGTGGTACGCCAATGCCGTTTCAGATATTTGGGCATGATAGCGTCAGATTAGGTACTTTTAGCTTTGCTCCAAAGCCTGTGATTGGTGCAGCGGCTAACCCTAAACTCAATGGCAAAACGGTCTATGGTAAGGACCTGCGTCAAGTACGCAGCAATGGGTTGAATTTGAACTGGTTTTTAGATGCATATAAGGCATTCTACGTAAAAAATGAGCCATTTTTTACGCATGCTGAGTTTATGGATAAGTTGGCTGGTACGGATAAACTACGCTTGGCAATCGAAGCTAAGCAATCTGTCGCACAGATCAAAAGTGGTTGGCAGGCTGACTTAGAAGCGTTTAAGCTTTTGCGTCAGCCCTATTTAATATACAAGCGTTAGCTGTGGCGGATATCGTACATATGCTCATTTGCCCGTTCAGCCCGCTTTTGCCATCGTAGATTTGACTGGGTTAGCGCGACAAATAGCACATCAATCAAATAGCTTTGTGAGACTCGAGTCAACATAGATGCATGTCTTACGGGCTCTTCACCTGTGACGTTATATAGATTAATGGATGCCATATCATGAAGTGGATTAACACCATAGCGTGATAGGCACAATATTGGGCAGTTGTTGTTCTTAGCTTGCCTAGCAACTCTAAGCACAGATTTACTTTGTCCTGAATCACTAATGGCGATTAGTAGGTCATCTTTACCCATAGTTGCAATGTAACTAGCCGCTGAAAGTTCATCTGTCTGTGCAATGGCCGGTAATCCTAATTTTTGCAATTTTAAAGCGAAGTCCTGGGCCATAGTAAAGCTACCACCAACCGCACAAAGTAGAATTCTTTTTGCTGATTTGATGGCACTAATAGCTGCTTCAAATTGTTCAACATCATTCAGCTTATTCGTTTCACTCAAAACTCCTTGCTGATGTGTTAGCAGTTTTTGTGCGATTAAATCTATGGAGTCTGCATGAGTAATATGTGAATGAGCCGGCTCAGGCTGACCTGCTTGTAAGTTTAAATCGTCTATAACTGCAAGTTTGAAGGCCGGAAAGCCCTTGTAGCCTAGTTTTTGGGCAAATTTCACGACGCTGGATTGGCTTACTCCGGCCTGCCTGGCTAGTTCTACGGATGATAAGGAGCGAATTTTTGCACCTGAGCTAAGTGTGAAATCAGCCAACTTCGCTTCACTGCTAGAAAGGCTGGGCTTGAGTGCCTTTATTTTTACAAATGTCGACATTTCGATACTTCTTAGTTACTGAGTTGTATTCATTATAGGTTCAAATGAATGTCAGTGATAGTCGATGAAATAACTATTGTGTTTTTATCATGTTTTCTTGGTTGTTTTAGGGACAAATGTTGCCAAGGTGAAGGCAAAGATGGTAAAAGCCTTGTTTTTAATAGGGAACCCTTTAAGCTACTAAGCCTTAATAATAATGACTAAAATGCTCTGCTGTAAGGGAATGTATGACCTGGTACTCAATTTTACCACCATTGATCGCAATTCTAGTGGTGTTTTGGCGTAAAGAAGTGATCCTTGCATTGCTACTAGCGCTGATTTCCTCTGAATTTTTGTTGCTTATGCAACATGAAACGAGTCAACTTTTAATGACGCCTGTAAACAGTATTGAACGTATAGTTGACGTTGTTACCTCTGCTGGCAACAGCCGTATCCTATTATTCAGTCTTATTATCGGGGCGTTACTCGCGTATATAAGAGAGTCTGGTGGTGTAGCCGCAACCGTTAACATATTGATGAATAAAGGTGTTGCTAAGAGTAAGCGGCAGGTTGGACTATTGACAATGTTTACCGGCACTGCAGTATTTATTGAGTCGAACATGAGCGTGTTAACATCAGGTATCGTCTCACGAGGATTATTTGATAAATTCAAGATGAGCCGAGCACGTCTGGCTTATATTATCGATAGTACCAGTGCGCCTGTGTGTATTTTGGTGTTGCTCAATGGCTGGGGCGCATATGTACTTGGCTTATTGAGTAACTATGAGCTAGAGCAGTCTGCGGTTAGCATTTTATGGAGCAGTGTTGCTTTTAACTTTTACGCTATTATTGCCTTACTTATTGTTTTATATACGATTGTGTTTGATAAAGTACATGGGCCTATGAAACATGCAGAGCTACAACTTGAAAAGCAACAGGTAGAGCTTGATGTTGGACCAAAGGCGAGCAAAGCACGTTTTATGTTGTTACCTTTACTTACCCTTATCGTGTCTATGGTCGGGTTCATGTTCTGGACAGGAGATGGCGTACTGGCCAATGGCAGTGGCTCTAAATCCGTTTTATATGCAACAGTGCTAGCTACAGCATTGGCATACTTGTTATTACTCAGTGCAAAACATTTTAGCCATCACGAATTGGTAGAAGTTGGTTTTAAAGGCATGGGCGAGTTACTTCCATTAGTGACCATTGTACTTCTGTCACTCACACTAGGTGCAAGTCTAAAAGAGTTGGGGACAGGTGTGTTTGTGGCGTCTTTAGTCGGTGACTATTTGCCAATTTACTTTATTGTACCAGTGCTGTTTTTAGCGGGGGCTATCATGTCATTCACCACCGGTACGTCTTGGGGAACCTTTGCCATACTGATCCCGATAGGTGTCCCTTTAATTCAAGCGCTTGGACTGCCACCAGCCTTGGTACTCGGTGCCATTCTAAGTGGTGGTATTTTTGGTGATCATTGCTCGCCTATTTCAGATACCAGTGCGGTGTCTGCACTGGCATCGGGCTGTGACTTATTGACGCATGTTAAAACTCAATTGCCTTACGCCTTGGTTGGCGGTGGGCTATCTTTGCTGTGTTTCTTTGTCGCTAGTGTCATCATGATCTAACTACAAGTGGTTGAATCACTATTCTCAAGGGCTGATAGGCTGACTAGCTGCCCTTGGGGGTTTCTTTTAAAAGCCAATAAAGTACCGATCTGATTAGCTTGATAATCACTTCGTTGAGTGAGCTGCGCGACGAGTTCCGTGCTTATTTCTAGTAAAGTTTGTTGCTGGCAGTCGGCAATAAACCAAGTATCCCCTTGTTTTTCTATTAATTTACCATGTGTTGCATACGCTTGATTTAGATTGCTTTTTGCGACTTGCATCTCATTATCTAACTGTTGTTTTTGTAATATCAAAGAGCGCTTGTATTGACCCGCGTGCAGTGTATGTTTCTCAACTCGTTGGTACTGTTCAAAGTCCAGCGTATATAGCGGTTGTTGGGTCACCTGAGATTCAGTAAATACTAAATATGCGAGAAATACAGCTGCAAGGCTGGCAAACGTCCATTGTACTCGTGGCCATACAGGCTTCACTTTTTGTGATGTACACTGTGTTTTCAACTGATTTATTTGCGCTCGACTGAGTCTGTTTTGCTGCTTTTGTTTGCTAAACTCAGCCCTCAGCTGGTTATCAAATTGCTCATCATTCATGAGTCTCTCCAATTGCACTTTTGAGCTGTTGTTTTGCGTACCGTAGCCGAGTTTTTATGGTCTCTCTATTGCTATGGGTGATGTCAGCAATTTCTTGCAACGAAAAGCCTTCCAACTGCAATGACAGTGCCTCTTTTTGCAAAAAGGGTAATTGTTTGATTGCCTGATTTAACGAAATGCTTTCTTGGCTAATCGCAATCGATTCTAACGAATTTATATCGTCTATACAGGTAAAGCGTTGCTGTTTTCTCAGCTCATCTATCAAGGCGTTACGGGCCACGGTAAACAGCCACGCTTTAGGTGACTGTTGTTGATGGTATAGATGCTTCTTTTCCATAGTATTCAGCCATGTTTTTTGGCATAAATCTTGGGCCAAAGTAGCGTTGCTTTGACTACATAAAAAGTAATACAAATCCTGGCTATAGCTATCAATAAGTTGTTCCAAGTATTTACTGTCACCGCTTTGTTTGTAGGCATAGAGCGCATCATCTACTACTTCATTATTGTAAAACCACGACTTTAGAGCTATCAGCATAGGCACTCTCTTAGGGGGAGTGTCCCCCAACTAAAAACTACTGAGCGAGTTTGAACTCTAACACAACGCTTTGGTTATTTTGTATAACCGCCTGACCATTTTCGATTTTAGGGCGGTACTTCCAGCGTTTGAGTGCAGCGACGGCGGCACGATCGAAGGTGCGTTTAGGTTCGGCATCTATCACGTTAATGTCAATCACTTCACCGGAAGTTGAGATAGCAAAACTTAATTGTACCCAGCCTTCAATACCATCTCGTGCTGCATGTATGGGGTACTTAGGCTCACTTCTAACAATTGGCGTCGCGCCTTGCCCTCGTTCACCAAATGTTGGCCCCGCAATTTTTATCTGAGTAGTTGATACTTCAGGGGCAAATGGTATACCTGTCGTCAGTGTTGGCTCTGAGCTTGGCTCTGCTACCGAGCGCACAGGAGGTGGCTGCATTTTTGGCGGTTCAGGTAGCTTTTCGATTTCCTGAACGGGTGTGTCCTCTTTCAGTTGTGGCAACTCTACGATTTCGGTAGGTGTTGCTTGAGGTACACGAATATTATCTTGTGTTATTAAACTGTGCATGAAAACAAACGCTGCTCCGGTCATCAATACGCCGCCAGCAATAGCAGAAGCTAGCTTGGTGTAGTTCATGTTGTTTTGTTGGTATTCGATGGCTTGCATAATGGCACCCCTTTATGTGTTTCTTTTTCTAATACAACGGTTCAGCTTTCCAAAAGGGGTGGATATTTTTAAAATTTTTTTTGCGCGCAGATCGCGATACAATGTCGGCCTGTTTTTTAGAGGTGACTATGCAGTTACAAAAAATTGATAAGGCGCGTTATCGCAGCCATCTGAACAAAGTGATATTCGCATGTATTATTTGCTTAACAGCGGGTAGTTTGGGAATTTCACAAACTTTGATTGTACTATTTCCAGATCAAGACGGTAGCCACTTTCACTGGAACTTACTAGGCGTGGTGACAAGTGCGCTGGTTATTGGTTGGTTGCTGAATAAATTTCGCGCTCACCCATTTATGTATGAGGTGGTTTATGTGTGGGATCTCAAACAAGCACTCAACCGAGTGACCCGTAAAATGCCTAAACTTAAAAAAGCAGCGCAACAGGGCGATGTGGATGCAATGTTAGCGATGCAATTTAGTTATAGCGGTTCAAAGCAATTGTGGGAGCTAGATGACAACACCATTACTTTAGAAGATTTGGGTCTTTGGCAGGCTGAATTAGACACATTGGCTGCCAAGTATCAGGTCACTTTGGATATTCAACAATATGATGAAGCTATACTGAAGAAGTTTTAGGTGGTGATATGAGGTAGTGGTGCTTGTTTTTCTAGATTTAGACACCATATCTATGTCATCAATACAATAATGTGATATTATAACACTTATCTATTTTTAAGGTCTTAATTAAGTCGTGGCAGAAGTAAGAGCAAGAGTTCAGTTAAACGTAGGGCAACACAGTCATATTCCTGCAGAGATAGTTTCTTTTAGTGGCCTTAAAGATGGTCAGGAACATGTTGCGCTGATTTTTAACAAGGCGGATACTACACAGGCAACGCCGTTAATTCGAATGCACTCGGAGTGTTTAACTGGAGATGTGTTTCATTCATCCCGTTGTGATTGTGGTGAACAGCTCAACGAATGTATTGAAAGTATGCATCAGCAAGGCGGTGTGCTACTTTATTTACGTCAAGAGGGCCGAGGTATTGGTCTTTACAATAAAATTGATGCCTATGTATTACAATCGCAAGGTATGAATACCTACGAAGCAAACAATCATCTTGGCTTTGCTGATGATTTAAGAGATTTTTCAGACGCGGTATTGATGCTCAATGCACTGGGGTTGAGCAAAGTTAAGTTAATGACCAACAACCCAAACAAACTCAATGCGCTGCGCGATGCGGGTATAGAAGTTGAGGCAGTTGTAGGTACTCAAGCGCATATAAAGGCGGGCCATGTAGGTAACCGCAGCTATTTAGAAACCAAAGTAAAGCATGGTTCACATATGTTGGACATAAAAAAGATTTCTAAACCCGAATAGATCTGGTGATAAGGTGTTTTTAAAGTGCGACCTGTTGGTCGCATTTTGCGTTCTAATAGGTATAATCACAGGGTTTTTACAAGCATAGAGTTAACATGTCAGCCAAGTTTAAAGTGTTTAAAGCAGCGATGGGCGTCCAGTGGCTAAAAGCCGGATGGGAAATTTTCAAAATGCAGCCCATGACATTTATTATGATGTATGTATTTATGGTCGCGGTTGCATTGAGCCCGTTGGTGGCTCCTCCGCTGCAATTGCTTGCTGCATTTGCAGCGCCGTTTCTTACAGCGGGGTTTTACATGGCTGTGTTGAGTAAACAGCGCGGACAAGCCATTTCTCTAGCCAGCATACTCGCTGCATTTTCTGCAAAAGGGCGGCGTCTACATTTGTTTCGCTTAGGGCTTTATCAGTTAGGTGTGGTGATCCTGTTAACGTGGGGAGCCGGCATTTTATTTGAAGAGGCTCTGAGCATGATGCAAAATGCCTCTCCTGATCAAGCGCCTGAAGTATTGATTAGTAATATATTGGCAACCATCTCAATAACAGATGTCATGTTGTTTTTTGTCGCACACTCAATAAATATCATGGCGTTTGCTTATGCTTTGCCCATCGTATTTTTTCAAGGTGAGACACGCATTACCAAGGCATTGGGATTGTCGTTGAAAGTGTTTTACTCGAACATGGCCTCGCTCGGTGTTTACGGGTTACTTATTGCGTTACTGGTTTTGGCGTCTATGCCACTGAGCATGATCCCACTGTTGGTGGTGATGCCCATCGCTTACATCAGCTTTTTTGTTACTTATCAGGCTATTTTTATCGACCAGCAAGATAATTCAGGCGAGTCTAAACAAAATGTTAAGCATCAATCGGAAGATTCAGGGCGCTTTGACGCATAATGGATGAACAAGAAAAGCAAAAATTAAAAAATTATGTACTTTGGCTGCTAGGCAGACAAGAGTACTCAAAAAAAATGCTCACACAAAAGCTCCAAGCCAAAGGTGCCGATGATGCGTTTATAGAAAAGTTACTCGCTTGGTGCGAATCACTTGGATATATAGATGAAAATCGGTATTGTGAGAGCTTTTTAAGAACACAGATAAATAAAGGCTTGGGTCTTAAAAGGGTACTAAGCGACGCGGGGAACAAGGGGGTTGATCGAGCCCGTTTGATGCAACTAGTTGAAACTCAGGAAGTAGACTGGTTTGAACTGGCGCAGCAAGCATATGCTAGGAAATATGCTACAACCCCAGAAAAACTCGATTATAAAGAAAAAGCAAAGCGCATACGTTACATGATGTACCGTGGCTTTAGCTATGAAGAAATAGATTTTGCAATGCAAGCAGCAACAATGGGTGAATAATCACATGCAGCACATGACTACCGCACAGATCAGGCAAGCGTTTTTAGACTTTTTTGCCAAACAACAACACCAAGTTGTGCCTTCAAGCTCGTTGATCCCGGGCAATGACGCCACTTTGTTATTTAACAATGCAGGCATGGTGCAATTTAAAGATGTTTTTCTAGGGGCTGAAAGTCGCCCATACAACAGAGCAACCAGCTCACAACGTTGTGTACGTGCCGGTGGTAAGCATAATGACTTAGAGAATGTGGGCTATACAGCACGCCACCACACTTTCTTTGAAATGCTTGGTAACTTTAGTTTTGGTGATTACTTCAAACAAGATGCTATCAAGTTTGCTTGGCAGTTTTTAACTGAAGTACTACAGCTACCAAAAGAAAAGCTGCTAGTCACCATTTATCACACCGATGACGAAGCTTTCGACATTTGGAACAAAGAGGTTGGTATGCCAGAAGATCGTATCGTTCGTATCGATACGGCTGATAACTTCTGGTCTATGGGTGATACAGGCCCATGTGGTCCTTGCTCTGAAATTTTCTACGACCACGGTGAACACATTTGGGGCGGACGCCCTGGCACACCAGAAGAAGATGGCGACCGCTTTATCGAGATCTGGAACCTAGTATTCATGCAATACAACCGTCATGCTGATGGCACGATGGAACCACTCCCTAAACAGTCTGTTGATACTGGTATGGGTCTTGAACGTATCTCTGCGATCATGCAAGGGGTGCATTCAAACTACGAGATTGACCTGTTCCAAGGCCTAATCAAAGCCGCTGCTGAAGTAACTAATGCGCAAGACCTTGAAGACAAGTCTTTACGCGTTGTGGCGGATCACATTCGTTCATGTGCGTTCTTGGTATCTGATGGTGTGATGCCTTCAAATGAAGGTCGTGGTTATGTACTGCGCCGTATTATTCGCCGTGCTGTTCGTCACGGTAATAAGCTAGGTGCAAATGGTGCGTTCTTCTACAAGCTGGTAGCGGCGCTGATCGAGCAAATGGGTCAAGCGTACCCTGAGCTTGCGAAACAACAAGCTATTATTGAAAAAGTATTGCGCATAGAAGAAGAGCAGTTTGGCAAAACTCTAGACCGTGGTTTGGCTATTTTAGAAGAGAGTCTCGCTGATATTAAAGGTGATGTGATCCCAGGTGAGCTGGTTTTCAAACTGTATGACACTTACGGTTTTCCAGCAGATTTAACAGCGGACGTGGCTCGTGAGCGCTTCATGACGATTGACGAGCAAGGCTTCCAAGAGTGCATGGACGTTCAGCGTAAAAAAGCGCAACAAGCAGGTAAATTCGGTGCTGACTATAACGATAAATTAAAATCAGAAAAAACCACTGACTTTAAAGGCTTCGATTCTGAGCATTACACAGGCACTGTGGTTGAGTTATTCCACGAAGGTAAGCCTGTATCTATGTTACAAGATGGTCAGCAAGGTATTGTGGTACTTGACCGTACACCGTTTTATGCGGAGTCAGGTGGTCAGGTTGGTGATACTGGCTCATTAACTGTCACTGGCGGCGAGTTTACGGTAACAGATACTACCAAGCTGGGTAATGCATTTGCTCATCACGGCACAGTGACTGGAAGCATCAGTATTAATGAAAAAGTTGATGCGCGTATCGACGCACAGCGCCGTGAAAGCATTAAGAAAAACCACACTGCAACACACTTGGTACATGAAGCTCTGCGTCAGGTATTGGGCGAGCATGTGGCGCAAAAAGGCTCTTTAGTAATGCCGGATCGCCTACGTTTTGACTTCTCACATTTTGAAGGCGTTTCTAAAGCACAGCTTCGTGAAGTTGAAGACATGGTGAACGCGCAGATCCGCACTAATTTTGCACTAAACACCGAGCTTATGAATATCGATGCTGCGAAAGAAAAAGGCGCAATGGCACTATTTGGTGAAAAGTACGACGATGAAGTACGCGTTGTTTCAATTGGTGACTACTCAATTGAATTATGTGGTGGTACACACGTAAACCGCGCTGGTGATATTGGTCTATTCAAAATCGTATCCGAAGGCGGTATCGCGGCGGGCGTGCGCCGTATTGAAGCGGTCACAGGTGTTGAAGCAATTAACTATGTTGCAGAGCAAGAACAGCAATTAAGTGAGATCGCAGCGCTGGTTAAAGGTGACATGAGCAATGTGCTGGAGAAAGTGGCCAGCTTACTTGAAAAGAACAAAGGACTTGAAAAGCAGATTTCGCAACTGAATGATAAGCTGGCCAGCGCTGCTGGTGCATCATTGTTAGAGTCCGCTGTTGACGTAAATGGCATCAAACTGTTGGTGGCAAACGTGGCAGGTACTGAGTCTAAAGCGCTACGCGGTATGGTTGATGACTTGAAGAACAAGATGGGCTCTGGTGTTATCGCATTAGGTGTTGCTGATGGTGACAAAGTAAGCCTAATCGCAGGTGTAACCAAAGACCTTGTTGGTAAAATTAAGGCTGGTGAACTTGTAAATCACATGGCTGCACAAGTGGGTGGTAAAGGGGGAGGTCGTCCTGATATGGCCCAAGCTGGTGGTTCAGAACCTCAGCACCTAGATGCCGCATTAGCAAGTGTTAATCAATGGGTTGCAGAGAAAACTCAGTAACTCGTGGCGTTAATCGTTCAAAAATTTGGTGGCACCTCGGTAGGCTCACTAGAGCGTATTGAGGCTGTCGCTGAACTCGTCATCAAGACCCAACAACAGGGCCATCAGGTTGTGGTTGTTGTCTCAGCCATGTCTGGCGAAACCAATCGTTTACTAAATCTAGCCAAGCAAATAGACAGTACACCGAGCGCTCGGGAGTTAGACGTGCTGCTAACCACGGGAGAGCAAGTGAGCGTGGCGCTATTGGCAATGGCAATTATTAAACGCGGTCATTCAGCTGTTAGTCTATTGGCTGATCAGGTGAGTATTAAAACGGATAACATGTCTGGTCGTGCTCGCGTAGAGCACATTGATACTGAGCGGCTACATCAAGAGCTTGAACACAATCGAATCGCAATCATCGCGGGTTTTCAGGGTCGCGATGGCGAAGGGAATATCACCACTTTGGGGCGAGGTGGTACAGACACCACGGCGGTGGAGGTAGCCGGTGTGCTACAAGCCGATGAGTGCCAAATCTATACCGATGTCGATGGGGTATACACTTCAGACCCGAGAATAGTGGCAAATGCACGCCGATTGCCTGAAATACATTATGCAGAGATGTTAGAACTCGCCAGTCTCGGCGCTAAGGTGTTACACCAACGCTCAGTGGAAGCTGCTAGTCGTTATCATACACCGTTACGGGTGTTATCCAGTTTTAAACCTGACAAGGGAACTTTGATTAGCTATAAGGAAGGATGTGTGTCAAATAATCCAGTAACAGGCATAGCCAATCAAGAAGCGGTGTATTATCAGTTCACTACGAGTAATGTGAAAATGCTCAGTCAGCTTTTGATGGCATTGGCTAAATTACAAATAGAAGTTGATATGTTACATCAATGGTGTCGCCAAGTAGGGATTTTCGACTATGCTTTTACTGTGCATAGCAATGATCACCTAGTTGTATTGGAGGTATTGCAGTCTGCGCCATTTGCACAGGATATCAACGAAATGACATTTGAGCAGGGCTTGGTAAAAGTCTCTGTTGTTGGTTTGGGTATAAAGTCTCACCCGCAAATACTTGCGCAAACTTTAGATGCGTTAGCGTATGAAGATATTTATCCCAAGTTAATGAGTACAACCGAAATTAAAGCTTCGATTTTAGTGGCAGAACTCGACCTGCAACGTGTTGTTAATAGGTTGCACGTAACATTTTTGCCTTAAAGTGCTACAAAGCTCGGTTTTTTGCTTACTTTTACGCTCACTTTTCATTAAAATGGCGAAGACGCGGAATCTTTTAATTATTGGAATACAGGAGCAAGAGAATGCTAATACTAACTCGTCGAGTAGGTGAAACCCTAATGATTGGTGATGAAGTTACCGTTACAGTACTAGGCGTAAAAGGTAATCAGGTGCGTATTGGTGTAAATGCACCAAAGGATGTGTCAGTACATCGCGAAGAAATTTATATGCGTATACAAGCTGAAAAGTCGAGCCCTTCTGGTAATATGTAGGCCAACAGCTTGTAAAGAAATATAGCCACAAAGTGGCTATATTTTTGTCTTTTCTAAAATAAAATCAAAGGCTTGTTGGCTAATTGCTGCCCGAGAAATATACTGCATTCCTCGCTTTGTTTTTAAGACAACACCCTTATCAGTCTGCTCAGCTGCTACTATTTCACTCCAGAGAAATTGATACTGCTTATATGGGTTAACCGCCTTAATACCGTCATTATCCATATCTAAAACCACTAAACTGCCCGCGGCTCTACTGAGCATTTGTCTGGCAACCCACCAAGGTTTTCGATAAACAAAAGCCACTACCTCAAGCACAGCCATTAGGGCTAAAAAACTTGCCAAGTACTGGTTTTTCACCACCACCCACGACAAAGTGGCCAACACTATTAGAAATACTAATAGAGGATACTTAGGTTTTGCTCTATCACTTAAGGGTAATGATTCGTCAAAACATTCTCTAAAGTATGCTTTATCTAGGGTGAATTTTTCCCTGAACATTAACAACTCCGAATTATCTAAAACGCCGCTATTGTAGCTTATTGCGCTGGGTAAAACAGTCTAAAGCTAGCAACTCAATAATGTACGATGTAAAGCAATGAAAATAACTATTGGTATTACCAATTTCACTGTAAATAAAAGGTTGTTTTCATCAGGATTAAGATGTCCTTAAAAGTAATATTGTGTGACACTATTTTGAATATTTTTCATATTTATAGCAGAAGTATGACGGGTGTTCGGTTGTTCTTTGTGTAAGTGGTTGAAAGTGCTTACGTACTTTGTTTGGTATTACCAATTTACAATGTTATTTACATGTCACATTGTTTTGTTATGATGGTGCATAAATATTTATAAAAAGCGATTAATAAATCGTGATGTGTCATAAAGCGCATCATCCAAGGGGAGAGCAGCATGGATATCATGAGCCTATTGCTACAGGCAGCCAACTTAATGCTGACAGGTATGGTTGGGGTTTTTATCTTTTTGTCGATTTTAATTTTTGCGGTGAAGAGTTTGGAAAAACTATCAGACCCGCAACAGCCAGAAGAAGTCGCTACACGTGCACCTAAGAAATCCTTTTCAGGTGTTTCAAATGCTCATATCGCAGCAATTACAGCAGCTATTGCACAGTACAGAACAAAAAAATAACAGGGGCCTACTATGTCACAACTAAAACTCACCGAGCTGGTATTACGTGATGCGCATCAGTCGCTACTCGCAACACGGATGCGTTTAGAAGATATGCTACCAATTGCAGAGCAACTCGATAAAGCAGGTTATTGGTCTGTCGAGTCATGGGGCGGTGCTACATTTGACGCATGCATTCGCTACCTTGGTGAAGATCCTTGGCACAGAATTCGTGCGCTAAAAGAAGCCATGCCTAACACCAAGCAGCAAATGTTGTTACGCGGCCAAAACCTGCTGGGATATCGTCACTATGCAGATGATGTGGTAGAAAAATTTGTACAGCGGGCGCATCAAAATGGTGTGGATGTGTTTCGTATTTTTGATGCGATGAACGATATTCGCAATCTAGAAACAGCCATTAAAGCCGCGATTAAAGTTGGTGCGCATGCCCAAGGCACTATTTCTTATACCGTAAGTCCTGTTCACACGTTAGATATGTGGTTAGAGCAAGCCAAGCAATTGGAAGCCATGGGGTGTCACTCAATTTGTATCAAAGATATGGCGGGACTATTAAAGCCGTACGATGCAGAGCAGCTGATCAGCGGTCTTAAAAGCACCGTGTCTATTCCAATCGCAATGCAGTGTCATGCCACAACGGGGCTGAGCACCGCAACCTATCAAAAGGCCATTGATGCGGGAATTGATATGCTAGATACCGCAATTTCATCAATGAGTATGACTTATGGTCACAGCGCCACAGAAACCATGGTCGCTATCACACAAGGAACCGCTAGAGATACAGGTTTAGACCTTGCTGAGCTGGAAAATATCGCCAGTTATTTCCGAGAAGTTCGCAAAAAATACGCAGCGTTTGAAGGCAGCTTAAAAGGGGTGGACGGGCGAATTCTGCTGGCACAAGTGCCCGGTGGCATGTTGACTAACATGGAAAACCAGTTGAAAGAGCAAGGAGCTGGAGACAAGCTTGATGCGGTGTTAAAAGAGATCCCAAGCGTACGTGAAGATTTAGGTTTCCTACCTTTGGTTACGCCTACGTCACAGATAGTTGGTACGCAAGCCGTGTTGAATGTGCTGACAGGCGAACGTTATAAAACCATTACCAAAGAAACTGCCGGTGTGCTCAAAGGTGAGTATGGTGCAACTCCTGCCGCCGTGAATACTGAACTGCAACTTCGTGTGCTCGACGGTGAGCAAGCAATTACCTGTCGTCCAGCAGATTTAATTGAGCCGGAGCTTGAGACTCTAGAAGCTGAGCTACTGAAGCAGGCAAAAGAAGATGAAATCGAGCTTGCCGATGAGCAAATCGACGACGTATTGACCTACGCATTGTTTCCGCAAGTGGGTTTAAAATTCTTAAAAAACAGAAACAACCCAGATGCGTTCGAGCCTAAGCCTAGTTTGGTAAAAGCGCCCAGTGAGAGCGAAAAGCAGACAACGAAAGCTGCCAAAAAGCCAGCAAGTGCGGCAGAGCGTTATAGCGTACAAGTAGATGGCAAAGTCTATGATGTGGTTGTGGCACCAGGTGGAGAGCTTAAAGAAGTTAAAGTACAAGACAGCGAATTGATGCCGCAATCGGCTTCGGTTAGCTCATCTGAAACCATGAACGCACCGCTTGCGGGCAATATCTTTAAGATCAAGGTAAAAGCTGGCGATCAGGTAGATAAAGGTGACGTCGTACTGATCATGGAAGCGATGAAAATGGAAACCGAGGTCAGGGCAACACACTCTGGCACTGTGTCTCAAGTATTAGTCAAAGAAGGCGACTCGGTGGCAACCGGTGAAGCTATCCTGGCATTGTCGTAGGAGAGAGACATGGACGGATTGTTGAATCTGTGGCAGGCCACAGGGCTTGCCAATTTTACGCTGCCTGCACTCGCTATGATGGCTGTCGGGTGTGGATTATTGTACTTGGCGATTGCCCGAGGGTTTGAACCGCTGTTACTCGTACCTATTGGTTTTGGTGCCATCTTAACTAATATTCCGGTGGCGGGCTTGGCGCAGCCGGGCGGGTTACTTTATTACGTTTATTACATTGGGATAGATAGCGGTGTGTTTCCGCTGCTTATTTTTATGGGGGTCGGGGCGCTAACAGACTTTAGCGCGTTGATAGCCAACCCAAGAATGTTGTTGTTAGGCGCTGCTGCGCAGTTTGGCATTTTTGCCACGTTGTTTGGTGCGATTGCATTAAACTTTGTGCCTGGGTTTGAGTTTACCCTCAAAGATGCATCTGCCATCGCAATTATCGGTGGCGCGGATGGCCCGACAGCAATATTTCTAGCGTCTAAACTTGCGCCAGAGTTACTCGGTGCAATCGCTGTAGCGGCATACTCATACATGGCGTTGGTGCCTATTATCCAACCGCCGATTATGCGTGCGCTCACCACGGAGCAAGAGCGTAATATTGAGATGCCACAACTAAGACCGGTATCCAAGAAAGAGAAGATCCTCTTTCCACTGCTGGTGTTGAGCTTAACCATTGTATTTTTACCAGCGGCAACACCGTTAGTTGGCATGTTTTGCCTTGGCAATCTGATGCGCGAATGTGGTGTGGTAGATAGATTGAGCAACACCGCGCAAAATGAGCTTATCAATATCACCACTATTTTCTTAGGGTTAGCGGTTGGTTCTAAGTTGGCCGCGGATCAGTTCTTAACGGTTGAGACAATCGGTATTTTGGTGCTGGGCGCACTGGCATTTTCAATTGGCACAGCCTCGGGTGTGTTTATGGCAAAAGCAATGAACCGCCTATCGAGTAACCCAATCAATCCATTAGTGGGAGCGGCGGGGGTATCAGCCGTACCTATGGCTGCTCGTGTTGTTAATAAAGTTGGCCTTGAGGCAAATCCGCATAACTTTTTACTGATGCACGCAATGGGCCCTAATGTGGCGGGGGTATTGGGCAGCGCTGTTGCTGCGGGGATTTTGCTGGCGCTGGTTGGCTAAGACTAACAAATCAGTTCACTTCCAACCGACTGCGCAGCGAAAGCTGCGCTTTTTTTGTGGTTATGGTTCGTGTTATAACAAGATAACACGAACCAATAATCTGCTAGCTCATGAATATTATCGTTATTTTAGTTTCTTTAGTGGTTGCGTTACTGATCTTAGTGCCTTTGCTAGAACGCTACCAACACACACTCGGATTACATAAAATGCAGCGCTATAGCAAATATGTTTTACCTTTGATCATGGTTTCATTGATCATCAAGCTGTTATATATGCTTTGGTATGAGGGCTAGTAAGCTGTGACTGAGGTTGTTAAAAAAGGGCGCTCTGCGCCCTTTTTTATTCTTCGTCTGGTGCAGGCGTTTGTAGATAGTTTTGAATAAACAGGGTTGCTTGTGTGTACACTTGGTCAAGCCCATCACGTAACGCTATCAGCGTATCTGACTCCAACTGTTGCGCTTTACATTGCGCTTCAAATTCGGTGGCAGCCTTAGCCACTTGTTCAGCACCAATTGTATTTGAGATTGACTTGAGCTGATGACAAGACTCCACGATTGCATCTTGATCCATTGAGATCACTGCGCCATATATTTCTCGTGTCAGCTGGCTACTTTGCTCTAAATACATTCTGAAGAAGCGACGCTGCTTTGCCTCGTCATAGTTCACGTACTTACTGAGCGTTTCTAGATTGATAGGGCAGCTGTTTGTACTAGGTTGCGAGTCATTCGTTTGCTCAGTAGCTTGTGCCTGTTCAGTAGCGGCCTCTGGGTGTGGCTTTTTGCTGGCCACGCTATCTACGTACTTTTGTAATGTGGCTTCTAACACATTGAGTTCAACAGGCTTGGTGATGTAATCGTTCATACCCGCGCTTAAACATCGCTCTCGTTCGCCTTTTAGGGCATTGGCAGTGACTGCGATGATGTATGGTTGAGCATTGATGTCATCGCTTTTTTCAGCCAAGTCGCGAATTTCTTTGACCATGTCATAGCCTGACATTCTGGGCATATGTAAATCGGTCAGAATGATAGGGTAGGTGCCGCTTTTCCAAACCTCTAGACCTTGCTCACCATTTTCAGCCACTTCAACGCCATAACCGAGTAGGTGTAGCTGATCTACCAGCACTTGTTGATTCAGAATGTTATCTTCAACTAACAATACCAGTCGGTTTTGTTGTTTCGCCTGTTCAACGCTTAGGTAGTTATTGAGTGTACGGGTGGGCTTAAGTTGCTTTGGTTGATGTAACCCAGCTGCAACAAGCACAGCGGTCATAAAACTGGTTTTACACAATGGTGAGGCATTGAGGTAAAAAATGTTTTTATGGTTGATAGCGGCTTCATCCATGGTGCTGAGCACAATGACTTGCTGATTGTTGTTCTCAAGCGAGTAAAGCAGTGAGCGGATTTGATCGTTTACATCGGCCATGTTTTCAAGTCCATCAAGGACCCAAATGATTGACTGCTTATGTTGAAAATCATCGGCGTCGTCAAATGAATTATGGGTTGTAGTTTTTGCCCCCATAAACGACAAGTAGCGTTGTAGTATCTTTTGGCGGTCATTGTTGTCTGTGATCATGACCACTTCTTTTTGATTGAGCACACTCTTGTTCACGTGTTGCACTTGGCCGTCGGTGCTAAAGGGTAGTTCAACGATAAATTCACTGCCCATGCCGATGTCGCTAGAAACATGAATGGAGCCGAGCATCAGCTCGATTAAACTTTTACAAATGGATAGTCCCAGCCCAGTCCCCCCAAACTCACGGGTAATACTGCCCTCGGCTTGAATAAATGGGTTAAAAATTTCTCTAAGTTGCTTTTGATCCATACCTTTACCGTTGTCGCTTACGGTAAAGCGTAAGGTGTAATGCTCTGAGGTGTTCTGAGCCACTTCAGCAGAAATCCTAACAAACCCTTGCTTGTCTTCATCTGTGGTGGTGAACTTAATGGCGTTGCTGCACAGGTTATACAGTACTTGGCGAACGCGCACTGTATCGCCAACTAAATTGTTGGGAATATCAGGGGCTATGGATAGTTGTAGGTCTAACTTTCTTTTTTTAGCAACCGATGACAGCACTCGAGCCACCTCTTCAACGGTCTCGGTCACTGAAAATGTGCGGCTGTCGATTTGTAATTTACCCGCTTCGATTTTTGAAAAGTCTAGAATATCATCCAAGATACCCAATAAAGAAAACGCTGAGTCTCTAATAATGGTGCTGAGCCTGTGTTGTGCGCCATCCAGCTCGGTTTGCCTCAATAGATCAATGGTGCCAATGACGCCATTCATAGGCGTTCTTATCTCATGACTCATGGTGGCAAGGAAGGTGGTTTTTGCCTCACTTGCGCGCTCAGCGTTTAGGGTGGCCTTTTCAAGCGCCAGAGTACGCGCCTGAACTTCTGTTTCTAAACTGGTTTGTAATTGCTTAAGTTCTTTATGAACTTCTTGGTCGCTATCAATTACAGACTGTATTTGGTCGAGCAACTGATTGATAAGGCCAGCAATGTGATTAAGGCCAAAACCTAATTGTGATGAGATATGAGCGTGGTAGTCTTGGCTGTTTATAATGCTTTGTAGTTCTTCTTGCAGTTGTTGATTGTGTTTAACTAACCCATTTGCCACGCGGCGACTGCTAAGCCAAGCCATCAACAACGCTACAAGAGCGGCTAAAATAAAGCCCGCATAGCCAAGCCATACCAATGATGAGCTACTCGTACTTTGATAGCGCAATATAAGCTCACCCACTAGTTGCCCATCAAGGTGCAAAGGCTGATGGGTCACTATGGTGTTGTTATCATGGCGAGTATCAACGGTAGAAAGGGTGCTTGGTACATCGCTTGATGACTGATAAATAATTTCAGGTTTGCTGGCACCAGTATGACTATATAAGTAGTACTGAATATCATCGGTTGCATACTCAACGCTGGCTAGCATTTTTTTCGCATCGTCAAAACCTGACTTAACCATCAAGCTTGCCAAAGGTGCGGATAGCTTAGTTGCTTGAATATCCAGTTGTGGTGCTTTTTGAGTTGTGGGTATAAAAAAGCTGGCAGTGGCACACATTGCGCCGGTTATTAGTGCCGTAATGAAAATTAACGGCATCAGGCTCGGTATTTTTATTTGCGAAGCATTTTGCATTATTGAAGTGTTCCAGTCTTTGCTATTCTGCGCTGAATAGCTCTAAAGCATACTACTTATCCAATCGTAACACTGTATATCTACAATTTCTCTACGTTTTTAGCTGCTAACGCTGTCGGTGCGATTTTACTATGAACAAGTATGTTTCATTCATTATTGACCAAAGCTTAGGCAAAAGAGTGTATTTTTGCTCACTCTGTCTGAAAACTGTGCAAACGCACGCTGGTTTTAAAAAAAGGGTTGACTTAAAAGGGCAAAACCCTTTTAATACGCCGCACGCCCAGACAGCGAAGTGATTAAAACTGCTCAGGGTTGTGTTGAAAAGTATTTTGCCCAGATAGCTCAGTCGGTAGAGCAGAGGATTGAAAATCCTCGTGTCGGTGGTTCGATTCCGCCTCTGGGCACCATCTTTCGGTGCGCCGACTTAGCTCAGTTGGTAGAGCAACTGACTTGTAATCAGTAGGTCATCCGTTCGACTCGGATAGTCGGCACCATTTCCTCGCTAGGAATAAAAATATAAGCAAAAAATTTTAATCTAGATGGTTCAATTAGTTGAACGGTTTAGTGTAGTATTGAAAATTCTGCTTAGGTTTTCTTTAAAAAGTGTTTTTGCCCAGATAGCTCAGTTAGTAGAGCCATTCGGGATAGCATTGAAAATCCTATTTAGAGTGATTTTCTTTAAAAAGTATTTTTGCCCAGATAGCTCAGTCGGTAGAGCAGAGGATTGAAAATCCTCGTGTCGGTGGTTCGATTCCGCCTCTGGGCACCATTATTAAGTGTGCCGACTTAGCTCAGTTGGTAGAGCAACTGACTTGTAATCAGTAGGTCATCCGTTCGACTCGGATAGTCGGCACCATTTAATTCTTAAGCAAGCCAAAAGCTTGTTCAAGTACTCACCCTAGAGTCACTTGACATAGTGTTTATGCCCAGATAGCTCAGTCGGTAGAGCAGAGGATTGAAAATCCTCGTGTCGGTGGTTCGATTCCGCCTCTGGGCACCATCCCCTCTCGCTTAGCGCGCATTTTTAAAATACCGTTTCCTACAAAAACACCCATTTCCTACAAAATCTATAACTTTGTCGCGCATGACGGAGGCGATTTAGCGAACGCCAGAAAGCAAAAAACCGCGATAAAGAAACTCAGATTAAGTTTGGCGACTTAAGTTTCCAACGCGGCTTTCATAAACATTCGAAAGTGTTTATATGGCTATCTTAGCCGTAGGGTAATCCTGTGTCTAGTAGGTAGTTAAAAATTTGCTGACGACGTTCCTGTCGAAAATGAGTTGAGTCACAACCAAAAAAATAAATTTGCACCAAGTGCAAAGCAAAACTTGGGCAACCAAGGTAAAAAGAAGCAAGTTTTCTTCTCGTTAGAAGTGCTGCATGAAACTAAATCTGATACCCAGACATTAGTTTTGGGCCATATTGCCTATCACCACGCTAAACACGGAAAATTTAACTCCAGCGTTTCATCTATTGCAAAACACCTTTGCTATTCCATCAACGCGGTAAAAAGTGCGCTGACACAGCTTCTCAGCGCTGAAAATAAAGAAAAACAGCCTCTGCTGCTTGAAGAATGTACAAAAGGCTACAGCCGTACATTGAGGCTTAATTTAAAACATCCACTAGGCTACCGGCTACTTCAAAGCTACACGCAAATCATTCATGGCCAACAAGCAGTGAATACTCTTCCCCTCTTTGGTCTTCAGTTACATTTATTCGACTCAAAAAGCCGATATGACTCTCGTCATCAACACAAAATGTTGATGCTACATGCGTTGATCAGTAGTAAAATAAAAGCTAGCAAACTATCTACACGTAATAAACGAGATACCTACCAACAAAGCATTTCTCAACTATCTAAAAAGTTGGGGTGGGCGTATATGACGGTAAAGTCTTTAATTGAAACCATGCGGCCACTTGGTTTGTTGTCTGTGACAAAAGAGCAAGTACGTCGTGTAGCAAAGTTTGTATTTGGTGAAGTGAAGGCAAGTAAAGCCAAAGAGCGCCGAACGATAATCCCCAAAAAAGAGCGCGAAGCACCTCCAATCGAGCGATACCGCGATATTCCTATAGCTTAATTCAGCTTTCGCAAAGCTAAATCAGAACTGCCTCGATGCAGGGCTTTGTCGTGTCTGAAGCTCAAGAAATAAAGCACGCAGACTTTCTGTTGGCTTCTTCAGGTGAATAAAAGTCAGAGTATTCCGGATTTAAGCAACTCGAGAGTCTGAAGGCGCTCTTTGCAACGCCTTTAGAGTACCGTGTGGATAAATCAGTGATAGGTGTTTTACGTTCAGTCTAAATCAGTGATCAAAGCTGAAAACTTAGTGATCTATCACTTTTAACTGGTGATGCCTTTAAATATAGTGTTTAAATATAAATAGATAGATTTTTACCAAAACGTAGTTTGGCCAAAATCATTTTTAAGTTTTTTAAAGGTAGCCGTTGTAATGGAAAAGATTGAGCTTGGAGTTGAGCCAGTAACGTTTCAGCATGATCTGAATGGTGAAAATGTATTTTTCTGTGTTGGTCAAACTGACTTTGAGCGATTTGGTGTCGAGTGCGTTTCAAAACGAGCTGTGTTGAAAGGTGTGTCAGATGATGAAAGTGAAGCAATTCATGACTATATGATGCAAGTTATTTTGAGCATGTCTGATGAAAAGCCTTTGAGTAGTAGTGGTACACACTAAAAAGTGAACAAGTCTAGGAGGTGGTGCGTTTCGCCGTGGTTGAGGCTTTAGATATTTCCCCTCTAGTTTCTTGCGTGGAGTACCTTCAGATTGACAATTTAGTTCAGACTATGAGAAAAGTTATGCTTAATCGACATTGTTTAAGGAAGGAGACGCTGTGAATTTATCTCAATTGATTGGACGCATGGTCAACTTTTTACAAAAGCATATTTGGCTATTGAGCATCTTTTTCTACTTACAAGGAACTGTTTATTATGTCGAGTATCTTAAGGTATTGAGAGTCGATCCCGATTACTACCCATTGACCTTCGAACAAGTCCTGTCATATTCAGTGACGATCTATATGCAAGAGCCTTTTTTAACCGGCCTTTTACTTCTTTTTTGTTTTGGTATATCAGCGTGCCTGTTGACTGATAGGGTTATGAACTGGGTGAGAAACAAGTTTAATAAAGTATTAAAAAAACAAAAGCGTAAAGAAAATATAGTAAGAGACATAGACTTGATTACGCCACTTGAAAATATTCAGCCGAACTCAGTGCAAAAGGGAGGATTACAGGTTGCAATTATTGTTTATTCGGTACTTGCGTTTCTAATTACAGCAATCTTACCTGCAGGAGTGGTGGGGCATATTGACGCTAAAGAGTTGCTAGAAGATGCAAAAAGCCAGATTGAATCAATGAGTAAAAACGAAGGTCTTAATGATGGGAAAATTCAGATAAAGTGTAAGTCATTTCATGATACCTTCTCAGGCCCATATTTTAGTTTAAAAAATTCAACTCAATATCACTCTTTGTTCAATGGAGTACATACCATAACTATTCCAAGCAGTTGTATCGAGTTCACAAGTGAAAGGCATGAGAGCGTAAAAGCTTTAAACAATGGAAGTTCTAAAGTTGCAGGTTCTTAGTTAAACGGCTGATATATGGTATTTATTCAGATTGTTAATATTTTGGAGTGAGTGTGGTAATAAATTTAGAACTAGTGAAAGTTGTTATTTCCGGCCTGACACCACTGTCAATTTTTATCGCTTATATGACATATCGCTCCAATGTTAAAAAACAGAGATTAGATATGGAAATGGCACAGGATATGGAGATTTTTGAACAAGCTGTACTCTCGTTAAAATGGGCTTATGATGCACTAACCGATGAAGGGAGGTGTGCTCCACCTTCAGCCGACAGATTAAACTGGCTAACTTGTGCTAGGCATTTATGTAGGTACTATCAGATAGCTAAAGCGATAAAAACAGATCTATACAAAACATCACTATCTGAACACGAAGAATATTGGCGGCATAAGTTCTATATGGTTCTAGATTTCAAAGAGTTAAATAGGAAAGACTATTATATGAATGAGAGAGAAGTACTGTGGCCTGAAAATATAGAACCAACTTCTGCAAGTATAATCAATGAGTTTTCTTCTTGGAAAGAAAGCGCTATTGATCCAATAGACTCATATGAAGTTGAAACTGTTAGTAACGGGGTGATAAGTAGAGGCCTAAGTGCTTATAGGAGTGTTTTTGACTCTCTAAGCAAGTAATTAGGCTCCATTATCAGGTTGCCGCTAAGAGTTCTTCATTCTAAGCAATTACGCTTATATTCACTGAGTTGTCTACAAACATCGCTATACTGGTAAAATTGGCCAGAAAGCCAACCCATATTTGGATTCTCAATCATATTTGCTTGTTCGTATACCGCTTTTTTAAGCGTGAGAGAGTGCAACTTTTGCAGAATGAAGATCAGCTCACCATCCATAAAATGTGATAGACGGATGAGTTGTGCAAGAAGCTCGTCATTTTCTCGTAAGCAAAGTTCCAAGTATTGGTACCAGTTAGCATTACAATTCATGCGTGCCAAAAACACGGGCGCAGTTTTGTCTCTAGGACATATTTTCGATAATGAAACTTCTAGCTCATCTTTTGTCGGGTACTGATTAAGTTCTGTATCGGTGTGATCTTTAAAATGCTGCAATTGCATCTGGTGAGATTTCAAAATTGTAGAAATAGGTGCCGTTATTGATGGCTTTATTGCTTGCCAGTCATCAAGCTCTTTTTTGTGCACAACAAACAAGTAGAATACATAACTTGCGATAATAGATAAGCAGATCTGACTACATATCAAAGACACTTCAGCACCCCACCAAAATAGCTCAGGAAGCTTTGAAAGCCAAAGCTCATAAACGACTACAAAAGTTACAGCACTAAATGCAACACAGTTGATAGGGAGCTTTACAGAGGCAACATACTTAAACAAGGATGTCTTAGGTTGGTTGTTATTTTGCATTTTTAAGCCTTTTTTGAGCATTCTGCTCGAACTCATAGTCTACAACTTTAACACAAATGACCGCGTCATTCCGCGAAGCAAAGAGGAATGACGCGGTGATAAGTCCCGCGCTAAACAAAGCAGAACAAAGAGGGGAAATTATTTGTTGAGCTTATGTGCGCGTTATGACACTCTAAACATGATTCCAACAATAGCGAGACATCGGTCATCGCGTCATCAAACAAAGCCTTTGGCTTTGTCATACCAGTGAGATCTACTCACAACTAGAAACCAAGCTTTCGGGCTTTTTACTTCACAAATTAGTTAATCTGATTTAGGCACTTTTATGCCTTAGATGTGGCTATTTGTACCTGCGTTTTGCAGAGAATTAAGCGATCCCTAACGAACCCAAATAGGAGAAATGTTATGACCTAACTGACCTGTGCTGAGCACATTTTTATTTGCGTTTTATCATGCACGCCCACTACGGGAAGCATCTAAAGCGAGGCTAATTTGGCCATTTTGAACTGTTGTGCCTTTATTCGTATTTATACGGAAATTGTACGCTCCAACGTGCAGTTGGCATTTAAAACTTACCATTTGGATATTGGTTCAAATAGTTAGTTGGGTTGGTAACGTGTAATCGAATTTATAAACACGGTGAGTGAACAAATATTGAGTAATTTAAAATATCAGCTTCAAGGGCTTATGCTCAGAAACCAAGACGGTAGTTTTGGAGTTAAGGCTGAGCGTAAAAAAGTACTGGTCCAGATCTCTGCTCAGCTTAAACAGGGCGGATACCGCTTGCAATCAGTACAATCACTCAAGCCCAAACACGTAAACTATCTTGTTGAGCGCTGGCAGGAGAAGGGCTATCTGCTGGCACCATTAAAAACCGACTTAGCCATGTAAGATGGTGGGCGGAAAAAATCGGCAAAGCCTCGATGCTGCCAAAGTCTAACAATGGTGCAAACCAAGCAATCAAACTGGATTTGGAAAAGCGAACCTACACACCTACCGAGTCAAAAGCAAAAGAACTAGAACAAAATAAGCTTGATAAAGTCAGCGACCCACTTGTTAAGCTCTCACTTCGGCTGCAGCGAGAGTTTGGCTTACGTAGAGAAGAAGCCATTAAATTTCGACCTAATTATGCCATTCGAGGCGAACAGTTAGTGCTAAAACCCAGCTGGACAAAGGGCGGTCGTCCCAGAATCATTCCTATTAGAACAGAATCTCAGCGACATCTACTTCAACAAGTGCAAAAGCAAGTCGGTGGAGGTGCGCTGATCCGCCCCGACCGAAACTATATTCAACAACTCAAAGCGTATGAACGGCAAACAAGCCAGGCAGGGCTAGATAAAAACCACGGGCTTAGGCACATGTATGCCCAAAAGCGCTACTTAGAACTAACCGGTTGGCACTCTCCAATTGCCGGTGGGCCAACAAGCAAACAACTCACACCAGAACAAAAACAGGTTGATAGGCAAGCGCGATTACAAGTTTCTAATGAACTCGGCCACAGCCGAGAGCAGATCACAGTCATATATTTAGGTCGATGATGGGGGCAATTAGATGGCAGAAAAAATAACGTACCGCGATGTGAAAGGTATATTCATTCCCGACGCTGAATGGGCACAATTTTTAGATGATGTAAGCACTATTAAGCAGCGTTCAACAGAACTGGAAAAAGTAAACGGTGAGCAACAGTACAAGTTAAAAAAGCTGGCAAGAATCATTCAACGCAAGGATAGACAGCTGGCTAAGTTCAATAAGGGAGGAAGCCATGTTTGAAGGAACACTTGATTTCAAAAATGAAGCGGCACAGTTGCTAGTTCAGGGGATATGTGAGCTTAGCGCTTATGATGGTATTGACTCCGCGGTTCAAGAACTTGGAATTAGCAGGCAGGCTGGTGTGTTTATTACCGAATTGACAGTATGTGAGCTGCATGAGTTTTGCCTTAAGCTGTCGAGTCAAAAAGCAGTTGAGCTAAAAGTTAACTTTAATACTGCTACAAAGTTGGCTGAGTTAGTTGCGGAACTAAATTTATCTCAATTACAAAAGCTTAATGTATCGACTCAATTATACGTAAAGAGTTTGGGCGCAAGGTTCGAACATGATCAACTTTTAGCGAGTAAGTTTTTAGGTTTGTTGAGTGGTGCAATGGAACATGCGGAGCAAGCTCCAAGCAATTACTTTATGTTTCCGGTACCGTCTGAGTTGATAGTTGTAATGCAACGGTTACAAGCCGTTCATCTCAATTTGTATATGAGATTGTTAATTCAAAAAAACGTGGTTGGACTTGAAGTGGATAGTGCTAAGGTCGATAGAGTGGTTGCGTCAATGAAGATTCAATTACAAAAGACTCGGCCAATTAAAGAACTTATCGCAGCCGGAGCTGATTTAAGCTTTGTCCGCAAATATACAGGGGTAAAGCATGTTAGCAGCAAGCTCTTTACTCAATGCCGAATGCTGTATGGAGCCCATTGGCAAACCGAGTTCATCACTGCAAAAGATTGTGAAACGGTGTATGAGCAATTCAAGTCAATGGTGCAATCAAGAGCTCCTGTGGTAAAGATATACCTAGGCTTGCATCACACATTTGGTTATCGAATTGAAACCTTATACCAGTTTATTCAAAAGACATTGGTTTCAGAGTTTGAACATGATGATTATCAATTAAATTTAGAGGTAAGCAAACTACTCAATGACTAATAGACCTGCTGAGTCTGTAAACCAGTAAACGTAATAACGAGGCATCGGCCATCGTGGATCAGAGCAAAAAAGAAGAATTTAGTTGAGGCGTGGATTGGCTGCGGCTCGATGTTTTTGATTTACGAAATACGGAGCTTTGTATGAAAACATTTCTTAAAAATACCCTTATCATTTCAGTTGCAGTTCTGGCGCTTCAAGCCTTGTTGTTAGGCCTTGTTATCAGTAATCCTAGTGCGATAGTGAACGGAGCTGATAGTTTCCTTGCTGGCTTAGTGGCCATGAATAAATCTACTGTAACTATTGGTTCTATCACTGATATTCTGGTCATCGTTGCCTCATTGGTGCTGACTTTTCGCTTTGAAAAAGGCTTAGCTTGGTTAGTGAGATCCAAGCGTCTATCACAAGCACAAGCAGACTATCTACAAACTAAGAAAGTGCGTGTTCTGGTTGCATTGTTAGCCGTTCCAATTTTGACGGTGATCGCATGACATTCACAAGCCTAAGCGACCTGTATTTTTTTGCTACAGGGGTATATGCCCTCAACACTATAACTGATATTGCTATCAGCACTAAACTGATAGTTGCACCTGTGATTGTGTTCATTGTAACCCAATTAATAAAAGCGTTTGAAGGTGATGAAGAAGCGAAGGTGGCCATACTTAACAAGCTGGAAATTGGCATCTATATGCAAATGTTTGTGTTTCTAGTTGCCTTTTATCCGATGGTGCCGCTTAAGGTAGATAGCTTTCAGCTATACAGCAAGCAGTGCGAAGGTTACAAGCAGCCAGAAATTAACAACGGCTTCTTTAAAGAAAACGGCCCCGCAAAGGATTTGGGGGTCTTGCTATCGAATAATGAGTTAAGAATTCCTCTTATTATTGGGCTGGCTAGAGCTTACGGAACTGGCTTTTCTATTGAAGCGGTGGACAGTTTACCTTGTGGTTTTAATTTAACAGGGGCTAGAAACACTTTGTTGAATAGTCGTATTGCTGATACAGCGCTACGCATCGAAACAAAGGAATTTATAAAACAGTGTTATCAACCGGCACTCAATAGAGCGTTACGCCAAGGCGATAAGAATATGCCGTGGATAGATGATCCTCGTACAGATGCTCAACCGTGGCCAGGACATAACTCATTTATGAATAACGCTTACTACGGAAACATAGGAAATGGCTTCTATTCTCAAGTCTTGTTACCTGGTTGGCAAGGAGCGCGAACCAATAAGCATATCCCTAAGTGGTCTGAGAGCCAGCAAGCGGAAAGTAACGGGGAAATTGATTGCAACGGTGGCCAGTGTATTCACCAAGTGGGCGGTTTCCCTTCGTGTCGTGAATGGTGGCAAGGTATCGGAGCAGGTTATGGCGGTATCAGCGTTAGCAGTAACGATATGAGCCTCCGTAAGCGTCTATGGGATAGTATGCCTGAGGATGATAAGAGCAGTATATGGGCGCTCTTGCAGGTATCTTACCATGACGTTTCTGATACCTGGTATGAAGATAAGCTAATGGAAAAGGCTTATTTCAGCAAGGTGGCCATGCACCGTATTCAAGGTGCAGAAACAAGAGACTATGGACTGCAAAGTGAAGGTTTCTGGGGGACTGCTGGCAATTGGTTTAACCGACTAATGGGTACTGTCGGTAATATAGTTTCTGCTGTTCCTGATTATGCCGAAGCTAGTTTAGTTCAATCAGCCGCGCCTATGATTAAAGGCGCTGCAATACTGATTCTATTGGCGGCCTTTCCTTTGGTTCTCATGGTAAGCCAGTATAGTATAAAAATGGCTACGACCGTTGGGGCGCTATTTGTTTCGATACAGTTCTGGCCATTCTTCTGGGAGCTTACAATTGTTTTTCAAAAGGCGTTTATTCAGACGGTTGCTAATAGCTCAAGCGTTCCCGTCGTTGATGTGTTAACGCAACCTAACGTTATGATGAACAGCCAGCGTATAACAGATATGATGTTTATTGCGTTCCCTTTCATCCTTACATCGTTATTAACCTATGCTGGTTTGGGCTTAGGTGGCGCTATTGGAAGCTTTCAGGGCATGAGTAAAGGAGCTGGCTCTGCCGGTCGAAGTGGTGGTGATGCTGCTAGAAAGGTTGGTGGTAAAGTTGCCCGAAAAGCGGCGAGCAAAGGTGCTAGGTAGTACATATTCAAAGGTGATTTTTTATGAGGATTATCAGGTTTAATTTCTTTGCAGCAATTAGACATGACATTAGCTGATTCTTAGCTGTAGTAGCTAAGATGAATAAGTCTTAACCTAATCTGCCAGGTTTGATTGTGAGGGCTTAATCAAAACTGATAGTCACATGAGTGCCCACAGCGAACCTTCAAGCATAACTCGTTTTTGCCCCCAAGTGACTTTCATCAATTAGATAGGTGGTCAAATTCAACTCCGTTTACTTATTTTCTCTCATGCTTTTTCGAACACAGCGCCTAACTTAAAACGCGTTAAGCCAGCCGAAGACGACTTTCTGTCCATTAAAGTCTTTATATTACAGGTATATAATCAGAAACTACGACAGACATAACCACTTTTCAACCTCATGTGGTTTTGACCTGTCATTCTAGTCAATTCGTAAACGATTTAGGCTGCTGCTAATTTCGCTATCTAAGACTCTCATGTATTGCTTTAGCACTTCGACATTTTCGATTATGTCTCTAGCTCCAACGTCACTTGCATCATCATTATAATGTACTATGTTATTTCTTTTAGTTACTATTGCTTCAACCTGATCACTTATATCAGAGAAGTCATCAATCGCTTCAAGGCGAATACCTAAACGAGCAAAAAACGGTATGGTCTTATGAGGATTTGCAGACAAGTTTTTATCAATATCGTCACTACTAATCCCTAAACTAAAAAAGTCACAAATTCCATCGTTGTTATGTTTATACTTTTCTCTTTGTACAGACCACCTGAAAAGGTTTTTGGGGTATGGAGAAGCAACTAAAGCCTCATCAACTTTATCTATGTAGTGCTTTGTTAAGTTTTTAAGATAAGACTCAAGGTACGCACACATCAAAACCATATAAGACCTGACGAACAGGTTCATGTGCTCGCCAAAAAGGTCGTCGTCTGCTTGAAATCGTAGTTCAGACTGTTCAACCAGCTCGACTAGGCTATCCATTAGCTCTTGCGAAGTTAAATACTGTTGAGTGTGTGGCATATCAAATACTATCCATCAACCGTGACCAAACCTTTTCTCTTGCAAGAATTTTGCTCTTCAAAAGAGTGCCACCACTCATAGTTCTTTTGATTGCTGGAGTATTGCAATACTCATTGAACTTCTCGACGATATCTTCTTTATTCTCACGCAAGAAATTTCTATCCCTATTAGAGAAGTCTTTCATCAATAAATCATAGTGAACTAAACTCTGTTTAGGTCTGCTCTTAGTCATGTCTTTGAATACTTCTTCACCGAAAACATCATGACATTTTTCTAAAGCTGACAAGAACATTGTTTTATATTCTTCCACCTTTTCATCAGTCAACTTTCGATTAGCTTGCATGTAATCATCTAAGAATTTCTTTAAGTTATCGTCATACTTATCAGACCAATACTTAAATGCAAAGAAACGTAAAACTTGCTCTTGAGGTTCTTGAGAGTGTTTTTCTTTAGTTCCCAGCTTCCCTTTGCCGAAATCGTATATTCTTGGGTCTGTAGCCAGCTCGTTTAGCAAGTTATTCAGTTGACCGGCATATAGCGCGTGGCGAATCTCCTGATGAGACAAAACTACTGAGCCCTCGTTCAGTCGGGCAAAAATGTCTTGAACTAAGTTTCGGGGATTATCATTGCGTAAAACTATGCAGCGAATAGTGTAGTTTTCTAGGTCATCTTTGAATTGACCTATTTCACTGAATCTTTTGCCATTCAGCTCAGTAAAGACTGTCAGACCGTCGAGCGCAAACTCATCGTCGAAAAAACGCTGAATCGTGGTTATTCGTTGAACACCATCAATAACAAGATGGTTTTTATTCTCATCTTCTGAAAAGTAACATGCCGGTAATGGAATTCTCATCAAGCAAGACTCTATGAAGCGAGAAGCTCTTACTTCACCATCTTTGTCCCATTTATACACTCGCTGAAAATCAGGATCCAAGATCAACTTCTTTTTTTTAACTCGCATGATAAGTGTTTCAAATGGATAGTCTATTGGATATAGATTTAGCGTTTGTACTGAAGACATAAATAGCCCAAAACAGAGAATTTTTTTTATTGTGCCTTAAAATATCATTACCGTAAATACTATCGATTTACCGGTCTATCAACTTATTTTCCAGCATAGTCAGGTGGTTATCCATTTCTTCAATTTTAACCTTCAATTATTGCACGTCTTCCCTCGACGCAACTCCCACTCCACTTGTAGTGATTCATCAAAATTGATTTATGAGATAAAGTCTTTCCATACATATTCTCATGCAAATGAGTTTGGTGTTGTTGCTATTCGTAACGCGAAATTGTCCAAAATGAGTTCGATCGACTATCTGTCCAACGAACCTTATTAAAGCTTGTTATGCGGAGTTATTGCAGTATCTAAGAATGACTGTGTTTCGTTAATCACTATTTAAAATTGCTCTCTTTTCTCAACCACTGACCACCTGTTTCTAGTGCATTATCCCCCTTTAGGTCAGTAATAATCTCGCATTGTTCATTCAGACGGTAAGAATTAGAAAAGTCATCGATATCGTTATAACAATGTTCAGAGGTAGCTTTGTTACTCTCTTCCATAGTTTCCAAAATTGCTTCACCAAGCATTTTCGCAAGAGATATGAATTTCAATTTATCATTCCTATACTTAACTGGGTTACGACTAAAGAAGAGCACATTTACTTTATTGAATCAAGACAAAAGCCCTTTTAGGCTCTTTTAATGAGCTAAAAATCTAGGAACTCAAACACTAAACTTCGTAGTAAGTTTTATGGAGAAAGAAATGTTAAAAATAGGTAACTTAGACTTATATGTTGGAACGAAGGAAGAATACACTGTTGCAAAATCACAAGGAATGAAAATCGTGTGTGCATTAAATCGAGCTGGCGGATTTGTCACTCACCAATCTGTAGTAGGCTGGACAGGAAGAGGTTGTGATAAAAACCATCCACATTACTTATTTAAAGAAACAGAAGAAGCAATTTATTTAAATATGATTGATGGTGAAGACCCAAAATATGTTAACGATGCGATGATAGATCCAGCACTCAACTTTATAAAAAATAACTTAGATCAAGGGTACTCTGTGTTCATATACTGTAGTTTAGGTGAATCTCGAAGCCCTTCGATAGCCCTTATGTATATGCTTGAAAATAATATGATAAATAAAGGAAATGCTGTTGAAGAGTTCAAGAATCAATATTACCCAGCTTACTCTCCAAAGTTCGGTAATTTGGGTTACATTCAACGACGATGGTTATAGATATAGACCCCATAGCAGTGTTTATTAATGAGCTGTTTTCTTCTTAAATAGCTCATGGACTGATTTCTAAATACTACAAATCGCCTCTCTAATTTCATTCGAACTATTGCAAACCAAAAACTCATAAAGTAGAGTAAAAAACGCTGAAATATTGGGAAATCAGCAGAAATAAGCAAAAGCGAAATTCTGATTATCGCGAATAAGGTTAGTCCCAAGCTGATTCACGGCTAGTTGTTAGTCGTGGTTACTTATTCGTTGGAGGATTTCGTGAGCACATTCCTATCTAAAACTGAAGTTGCTGAGTTAACTGGCCGTAAGCAGCGCCAGAAGCAAATTGAGCAACTGATCTCAATGCATATTACTTTCACCCTTGATTCCTTTGGCTGGCCCAAAGTTTTGCGTAAAACGATTGAAACAGAGCTGGGCGCGAGTGATAGCTGTCAAATTAAGCGTGGCGGGGCTACGCTTAGTGATGATGAGCTGTACACGGGGTAAGCGGTCATGGGAAGAAAACGTTCTGCAGAAAATGCAAACCTGCCCAAGGGCATGATCTTTAATAAAAAAGGGAATACCTATTACTTAAGGGCAAGTGGTCAGAAAGATATCCGCCTTGGTAAAACGCTGAGTGAAGCTTTTCGCAATTACTACGCTTACGCATCGATTAATTTTGAGTGTCAAACGATGCATGACTTGATTGACCGTTATCTCAAAGAGATTTCACCCAACAAGGCAGAATCGACCCATAAGAGTAATATTAGTGCGTCAAAGCATTTGATAAAGCGCTTTGGTCATATGAACCCAAGAGTGCTCAGAGCCTGGCATGCCTATCAATATCTCGATCTTAGAAATCGAGAGGAGGCACCGGTAAGAGGCAATCGTGAGTTTGCGTTACTGAGCACCATTATGTCTCATGCTGTGCGTTGGGGCGTAATTGACGACACACCATTTCATGGAATTATACGTAACCCAGAACAGCCAAGAGATCGGCTAGTCACAGATGATGAATTGGCAGTGTTTGTTAAGTATTGCCCTTGATGGCTGCAATTATATGTGGCGCTAAAGCTGGCAACCGGCTTAAGGCAAACCGGCATGCTTAAACTTAGCAGCAAAGACTGGGATGACGAAAAAGGACTCAAAGTTCAAGCATCAAAAACAGGTAGCCGGTTGCAGTTTGAAGCGGTGGATCACCTTAGCTTTATCATCAGCGAGCTTAAACAAATTAATGGTTACCGCACCACTAGAAAGCACAGAACGCCGTTATTACATTGGTATTTCTTTGCATCAAGCGCTAATGCACGAAAGGAACAAGCGCTGACGCCTGACGGTTTTAGAACTGCATGGAACAAAGCGATGCGTGCAGCAATCGAAAGTGGTGAGTTACAACCAGAGCAGCGCTTTCAGGATCGTGACTTACGAGCTAAAACAGCAAGTGAGTGTGAGACGATTACTCAGGCATTTGAGTTATTGGGCCACTCAAGTGTGGCAACAACAAAGCGTGTTTATCGGCGAGGTTACTCACAAGTAACGCCAGTCACGCCTAAGTCGCCAGATGATAAGAAAAAACAAAGCATTGAAAAGTAGTCATAAAAAGGCATTATTTTTAAATTAAGAATTGTATGTTTAGCTAAAATTTCTAAGCTATTAAAAACAAAGTAATTTTAGCTAAATTAACCATAAATATTAAACTAGACGAAAGTTATAGGAAATATTTTGTGGGTTTGTGTAGTAAAAACAGTATGTTAGATGCACAAGCGTTAAGGGTTGAAAATCCTCGTGTCGGTGGTTCGATTCCGCCTCTGGGCACCATTTCTCTTTTATACATAAAAAAATCTCCTAACACCTTAAATGGCAAAGAAAAATTAGGTGTTCGATACATGCCTTTTTCATCCCATGATAACCTCTGGTTTAGTGTTAGCTTTAGAACAGCTCTCTTTTCAGCAAGCCCACCATTTTCCCATATTTTATAAGGACTTGAAAGAAATTCTAAAGCGGTTCGATACATTTCATCAACTGGTTTCATTGGCTGGCCTGCATTGGTGAATTGCTCCTCTAAAAGCAGTTTTCTTTGCTCCATTTGTTCGATCCTTTTTTCGAGTGCTTTAATAACAGTACTGCTTTGCGTATCTATGATGCGATCTAAATACTGTTCAATCTCTCTATCGAGCTTTTTCATGCTTTTTTCTAATGAACTTTTATGCTCTTGTGCAGACCTTTCCCGGTGCTCCCAGAGTTTAGAAAACATTTTTTCAGCAAGCGTGATTAGATTATGGCGAGGTGTAAGTTGTCTGAGCATAGACTCAAACGCTCCTTCCAGTAGGTCTCTTCGGATCGACTTCCCCTTCAATTCACATTTACGGTTTTGACATAGGTAATATGGGTGCAATGTGCCACTTCGGCTTTTTGACCAACAGGCTGTTAGTGCTCTGCCACATTTACACTCGACACTTCCCCTCAAAGGAAAGTCTTCACTGATATTTTTTCGAGTTGGCGCATATGCACTGCCTTTGAGGCGATCTTGTATTTGACAAAATGTGTCATAGGAAATCAAACTTTCGTGACGACCTTTACGCATGCTCACGTCCCAAGGCTTATACTCTATCATCCCCGCATATAGAGGATTAGTGAGGATTTTATCAACTTGGCTGTTTCCAATTCGACCGCTTTTACCTTTTGGGAAGTCAACAGATGCTTCTAAAAAGAACCTCGCTTCTTGTTTGGTCTGAAAACGTCCTGAGGCATAGCCCTCGATCATTTCCTTAACAACGAGCGCAATTCGTTCGTCTTTGACTAATATTTTACCTTCTATCTTGTGTTTAATATATTTGTAGCCAGCAGGCGCGGTAAAGGTATGGTAGCCTTTTTCTAAACGAGATTTCGTTTTTTGTAATGTCTGACGCGCGTTAGATTCGCGCTCGTACTCGCCAGCTGCAACTGTAATTGATTGCTGTAATCGACCCTCAGGTGTTTTCTCGAACACAAAGTTTGGAGACATCGGGATTGCGTCGTATTGCTCTAATTCACGTATAAGCGCCCAGTAAAAATATACATCGCGGCTTGCACGTTTAATGTCATCAAACACAATTGCATATTTTGTATGGCGATTATGTTTTAAATAGTCCAGCAGCTCGGTCATAGCTGGACGTTTTTTAAAGTCACCACCGCCAGTCACATCGTCATGAAAAACACGTTCAACCAACATATTGTGTTGTGCCGCAAACTGAAAGCAGCGGTGTTGTTGACTTTCTAGGCCATGCCCATCTCGTTTCTGTTTTGGGTCTGAAACACGACAATATATAAGAGCTTTTCTCTCTATTGGTTTACTGCTCATTATCATTTTCCTCGCTGTTAGATATATTGTGAAGGTTGTGACGCTTAGATGAGTCACTATTAAACAGCTCAGGCAGTACTATTTGCACAGTATCTACGCCCCATCCAATATTGACCATTGTACTCATTATGTTCCAAAGAGTGGACAACAACTCATTAGCCTGTTCAGGCGTAAGGTCAAGATCTTGAATGTCTGAGTAATAATCTTCAGGAAAAAGCACCAAAGGCTTGGTAGGGGCATTTTCCTCAGCGGGAAGTTCGCTTGCTGTTAAATCAATGTCACTAGAATTATTTGCCATATATAACCCTTTTCTGTCAAAAAGTATTCGCTTGGAAGTTGAGCGCCAAGACATGTTTTATCATCGAGACCGCTCAAATTCGGGAAAATCAGGTGTATTTTTATGGTTGCTGTCATTATCAACTTCACGTTGGGCTTCATGCTGTTGTTGAGCATTTTTGAATTCAACCTGCCATTGCTTCTCAAAGTGCTTGCGCAAAACAGAAAGGCTTAGTGAATTATTTGGCCTTAGCTCTGGAGAGCATGCTTCCTGCTCAACCATGTTAGATTGCCGCTTTTTCCGTTCCTCTTTTATTTTGTGGTGTGCGGCCTGATTAAACTCAGGCCGCAAGGGGGCTATTACCAGCCACTTTTCATCCATTTGTTGGCGCAGTTCCCGATTACTCCACGCATATGTCACACCACTGTTTTTTGAAACAGCCTTATCGTGTGTGCTCATCGGAGCTTTCTCTGTTTTGCTTTAAGTATCCCTCCCCCTTGGAGCTGTTTAGCTTGTGGGTAGGCTGTATTTTCTCGGTGCGCAACTCTCTCAGCGTTAAACGGCCTGACACTGGCGTAGCATCTAACTGTATATCCATTCCCTGACCGTCTTTATGTGACCAAGCAGCGCCTATGCGGCTAAAATGGCCTTTCCCTTGTCGGTCTTGATTCACGTTATAGGCAATAAAGTCTGGACGTTTGCCCGTTGCGTTTTTATCCGTCATATCTATTTCCTCATGTGGAATAAAAAAATGGACTAAGCGCGTTGATTCGCTTTTTTAAAACCAGTGGCCGCGATCTAACATGATCATTGTGGGACATTGTTCACCATCCTGATAACGAACCACCCCATGAAAACCGAGATAGTGACAAACTGTCATTCGCTTCTGCCCGCTGGCATATAGTTTGTATTTGTAGGACCACAGAATGTGCGGTGAGACAGGTGCAACATATAGCCCAGCTAACATCAATAAAGGGCATAGGCGTAGTAAGCGCGCCAAAAAGCGCAGCGCAATGGCGCTCTTTCTGTAACTGTTCATGTAAGGCTTCTTAATCATGGTGGTTATCCTCACCGTTTGATTTTGAGTTTCACTTTCTTAATAAAAGGCTTTTTGTGATATGGGTTAATGCCAACTAGTCGCCGCCAAGGAGTTATCTCAGCATAAGAGACGGGCGCAATTTTTATGGGTGGTTTGTCCTTCACAAATAAAATGCCGTGCTCGGACTGGCGAATAGCATTTGAACTCATCAATGGTTTTTCGGCTTGGCTCACACTGTCTTGTATTCCTTGCCCATGTTTGTCCTGTGATTGATTAACACTGACAATAGCTTGCTGTCCTAGCATCTTGGATATGAGCTCTAAGATTTCTGGCGATTGCTGTTTTGGTAAAAAAAGTTTGTTTTGTGTTTCTGACAATAGGGTTTGCGCGTCTTCTTTGCCGTAAACACGTACGAACTCAGAGTACACCTGAATAAAAATAAATAGGCGAAGCCCAAAACCACGGCCCCATGTCATCAAAGACGATAATCCTTTAATTTTGTAATTGGTTGCTTCATCAAAAAATGCATAAACAGGCACATGCTTGTGTGGATGACGTTTGACCATCAACAAGAGTTGCCATTGCACAAGTTCAATGTATTTTTTGCTGGTTTGTAAGCGGCTTTCATCCAGCATGATAAAAATAGAACTCACGCTATCTGGACTTTTTAGCTCTTTGATGGGAATGGTCGTCTTGTTTGTCACTTTAGCTAATGAACCAAAAGCAAAAGGAGCGATTGCCTGCTGTGCTTGGGTCACAAAGCTATCAAACGTCTTACTGTCTTTACCGCTCATTAACTTGAGCATCGCCCCTGCACGAGCACGGATCAGGGCAGCAAACTCGTTTACGTCTTGCGATGAGTGTTGTTCAGCCCATTGTGCTTGCTCAATCGGCATAGCTCCATCTGACGAGGGCCCGCCATTCATATCGTGTCCGATAATCCAGCATAAATGTTGTTGTAAACGAATTCGATCTTCGATCAATAACGCGACCTGTGAAAGGCGAGCTTCACGACCCTCAATGATGCATTCGATCAATGTAGCAAGCTCAATCACAGATTTTGCGCCAAGCGGCCAAAATGGATCAGTATTGCCCGACGTGTCAGTTATGAGCATGTCGCTAAACTCGCGTACATCTTCCATGATATAGATGAGCTGTCCCGCATTGAACAAATCATCCGTGATCACATCAAGTGGATTCAAACTGGCACTTTTACCCACAATGCTTGAAAACTTGCCCGATGGATTCAAGGTATAAACTTGCTCGCCGCTGCGTGTTAAATAATCGACCATCATGGCGGCAAGTTCCCCCTTAAAATCCACGACTAACTTTGAATACTTGCCAGCCAAAGCGCAGATATTTGGAATAACACAGTAAATACCTTTACCAGAACCAGCAGGGCCAACTACAAGTGCGTTGCTTTCAAAGTCGATGAATAAAGGCGTTTTTTGTTTGTCGGTCATCACTCCCCAAAACGGCGTACCCCCTTTATAAATCAATGGCTTGATGTCTTTATAGCTCGCCCAACGGGAAGCATTTGCATTGGGCTTAGGCTGATGTAAACCCAACCAATCCAATAACCTTGCACCTTGGGTAAGAAGCTGCGCGGTTAAGTTAACAGCAGCTAAAACACCCAGCACACCACATATGGTTGGTAACCAATTAATCATCCCATCAGCGAATAAAAAGGGTTGATTATTCAAAGCGAACCAGCCACATCCGCCACAGACAATTGTCTGTGGCAAGATACGTGATTGGTTTTCAGTTGATGATGTTTGCGTCATAAGTCCAACCTCACGGTTAACGTATACGTGAAAGAGAAAAAGACGACGCTCCGTTATCCAAAGAGAATGCTTTCCAAAAGTCACGTAGTTCTTTTTCTGTGCAATACGGTAGGTAACCCGTTTGACCGTATCCAGATCGCATCAGCATGAGTGCTTCTAAGCTCGCACCGTTGAAAGATTCAGGCTTTAACACGCTATACTGGGAACGCTGCTTAAACCTCTCAAAGCTCGGTAGGTGGCCTTTGTGGCTACAAAAACGTGCAGATTCAGTATTTTGAATAAGGTCGCTTACAACGACAAAACGGTCTCCTGATTTAAACGGACTAATCTGACTAATAGAACGGATTGTTTCTAGAATCGGTGACTGCTTTTTCTGCTCACGTTTAACGTCAGGTGTGATTTTTAAAATCTCCTGCATGCTTGGCGCAAAAATTTGATCATAGTTTCGCTGGCGTTGACGTGATAGATAACCATCGGAGGCACTATCTAATCCTATCTTCGCCAGATCGTGCGCAGTTCTTGCACCACCGCAAAGCGTTAACCTCGGTGTAGGAACTGAAGAAATAACATCTCCCTCTGTTGTGTAAATATTCAGTCGTTCATTGAATCTCAACCCTTGATACAAGCGCGAGACATAGGTGTGTAGCCCCCTTTGTTGCTCGGTCGTCCAGCGTGGGGAAGACGCATCGATAAGCACAGTAGTTTGCGCCCCATTCACACTAGCGTAGCAACCATTTGCGTCAGCAACAGGTTTCCCTAGTGCTTGAACAATATGATAGCCTCCCGTCACTACGCTTCCCGCAAGAAGCGCAGATACTCCAAGCATAAGCGGTAGCTTCTTCTTTTGTCTTCGAGATAGGCGCATGTGTTTCATAGTGTTTCCTCCTTATTGGATGCGAATAGTGCGTCAAGTGCTTTTACTGCCTTGGCTTTTGTGATTCTAAGCGTATTGGGAAGCTTTGCTTCCTTAGGAGGCGGAAAGGCCTGTGGCACATCGACGCTCAACAATGAATCGAAGCGACAGACTATCTCTAGGTTCAAATCGGCAATCTCATCCGGTGTGAGTTTGAACTTACTAACCAGCGTTTGCGCGTTTTGATACAGGCGAGTTTGAGATTGGTATAGATGATTTTCTAAGTCAGAGATAAGTGCCTTAACATCCAGAACGGCGCTGTTGTATGCCTCTCTTGCCTTATCGTCGGCCTTCTTACGAGATTCAAACTCGTCTAAACAGTCCTCAATCAGAACTTCGATTTGTTCTGTTGCTTCTTCCCTTAAGTCTTCTTTGTCCTCAACCGCTTGCTCTAGGGCTCGATAAAGCGCGCTATAGCCAGGAATTGGATCACTAAAAGCTGTTCTCGCTTTTACGAACGACAAAAGAGACAAACAGCTTCCAGTAAGAATTAAGAAGATTGCTTCAGGAACATTAAATATGGCCAAGTAACTATCTACTGAATGCGTTACCACAAGAGATTCTTGCGAACGCACCAACCCTATCTCTAGGTGAAATAGGGCAGCAATAATGACGAACAACGTCAAGCCAACCTTGGCAAGTGATCGATTAAGCCCATAATCACTGGGATCAATCGCATTTTTGCCGTAACTAGAATAGCGCAATACAAAAAAGCCAAACGTTGCGCTAACGGTTACATTTGTAAAGGCAATAAGCCCTGCAAGTGTCAAGGCATCTACCGGCGATCCAGTTAGATGTGCTGTAGCAAAGAACGATGCATTTAATATACTTTCGCAGCCAGTTAGTGCAGCAAAAAACAGGAAGTTAAACAAAACGTTAGGCATAGTCGGATCACGTTCTATGCCTAATTCTGTCTTAAAGGTATTTATTTCATTTTGCGCGTTGTCAATCGCACAAAGCTTGTCGGGTAAATCCTCGGCGGTGCGGGAAAGAACATGATCAATTTCATCTTGTAAACCTGCACTGAAATCAATGCTGTTATTTTGTTCAGGCTCTAACGTCTCAACTTCTAATAAGCCTTGCTCGACTTTTGCTCGCTTATCCCCCAAGGGGGATAAAGCGCTTTGCCTTAAAGCTTCTATACGCTGCTTACAAGCAGTTACATTACTCATAGCATACCTCCTAAAAACGCCATTACGGGCGCTGATATTTTTGGGTTAAAAAATTGAACTCGCGCTCAAGACTGGCTTCCCAATCTCCGGCTTCATAGATATGAATTGCTAAACAACAGTCATAAAACTCTGTCGCGTGAAAGACTAAATCTCCTTTGCTAGTTCTAATGTGAATTTCGGTACTGTCATAGACCGCCGCTGTGATAGTGATACCGTCGTCAAACTCAATTATTTGAGTAAAAGAATCCCCTTCAACATATTCACCAATACTGCCCAGTTCTAAAGCTTGATGATGGATGGTTTCTACTCGGTCATTTTTCATGGTTAGCTCCCGCATCTGGTTGACACGGTTTTTATATCTCGGAAATTCAGGGCAATACGATGAGGGAAAACGGGGCAGAATTTGGACAACTTGTCCAAACTGTTAAAAAGCCATTACTATCAGTATTTTATGGTTTTTTCTTGCGCGATTTTCTTCGTCTGTGATAGGGCTCATTGAGCAAAAAACGAAATAGAAAGTCGAAACTCATGAAAAAAGAGGATAAACCTATTGAGGTTCAAACTGATGGTGATAGTGTAACTGTTACATTCAACGGTGCAGGATGGGCACCAGAGCACACTAGACTCTTGGAATTTATATCTGGCCGCAATCACAAACACGGAAAGTCTGGAACAGGGTTTTTAATGTCCATGATGGACAGCTATGTAAATACCTTATATCCGAACTCCATTGTGGAGGATGAATACGAAGATATGTTGGATACTGAAAAGAGAATACTTGATGGTGAAGCCAGAGAGGCCGCAGGACTACCACCTAAAGGACTCAAATTTTACGAGCCTTAAGGTAAGACGCTTTTGATAGCACTAAGTTTGTTTCATTTAAAATAGAAAGGGCATAACGGAAATAGGACGCTATATCTATGGGTGTAGGCAGCAATCAACCAGAATTTGAGATTTCAGGTGGACTTCTTGAACAACTATTTGATGCGGTAATAAACTGTAAAAATGTCGGTGACAAAAAGATATTTTATATAGGAAGTCAGACGTCTATCCAAAATGACGTGACTTACTATCAGCTTCGACAAGAAGACATTGTTTGCTTTATTCAAGAACAGCGCAAGCATATTGGTGCAACGCATGGCGCTATAAAAACTGCGATGTCCAGCATCGATCCCGATGCAAGTTGGAATACTTTCAGAAATACAGGGGAAGCCTCAGTCACACAAACTGGGGAAGTTCACCATAAAAAAAGTAAACCCCATAGAACTGCCGCGGCTTTTAAGGCCATCGCGTTATTAACGCCCACCACTCTTCAAAATGTCGTCATTGAGTTCTTTGAATTCTATGAAAAAAATCACCTAAAATCGCGACCAATTCATGACATTGAAGATAAGATTAGAAACACAATAACGTCCATATATGCTGGTCAGCCCCAACCAAAAGACGCCACACCAAAAGACGCCACACCAAAAGAGCATAAAGAAAATACACTAGCTCTCAAAACCCCGCTTTTAATTTCAGACGACGACTGGCTCAGCGCTAGTAATGAAACAGCTATCCCCTTTATAGGGCGCGAAGATGAGTTAAAGGCGCTGAATGATTTTGCCAAAGGCCACCCAAACAAAGGTCAGTTTCAAGTATGGGCAGTGGTAGGCCCCTCTGGTACGGGGAAAACACGATTGCTTAACCATTGGGCCAATCAAATAAAGCGAGATGGTTGGGCACACATAAAAGTAACACCAGAAACCAAGATAAATTGGCATGGGTGGACGCCACAAAGTCCGGCAGTTATCTCCATCGATTACCTATATGGCTATGATGAAGAAATTGCATCCATTATATCGAATGCTCAAAAAACGGCCTTCGATCACCCAGTTAGATTGCTGCTACTCGATCATGCAACCCCCAACAGTATGGAAGCATTATTACGTGATCCTCGTTGGGGCTTTGAGGATAGAGGAGGTGATAACTTTATCGTGAATGAAAAACCGCTTTTCTATGCACATGCTCCATTAAAGCTTGTGGTGCCTGATGAAGATGATGAAACGCAATTGGCGAAATACGATGAATTCCTGACACAAGTTATCTGTGCAGTAGTCTACAAGGAAAAAGAAAAACCAACTAATCCAAGTAATGAGCCTGAAATCCGCAATGGGCTAACTTATTTACAGACGACCACTGGTGCAAGGCACGCCTTGTTTGCGGCGCTGGTAGGGGATGCTATCAGACGAAAAAAAGAGCATAAAGAAAGCACAGAAGATTACTTTACGTTTAATCGGCGAGATTTAATTAAACACTATTTTCAAGGTAGCAATCGTCTTACATGGCGATTAAAAGGCAAAGATAAAAAAATGGGCAAATGGGCGGCCTGTTGTATTGCGGCTGCGACAGCTAAACGCGGCGCTAATTTCAGATCACTCATTCACGCCATGCCTAACTCAGCTTTAGACGCGATCGAAGAAACAGAAAAATTTCGAAGCCTCTGTCACAGTGTGGTGTCGGGAAATGATAGCGTCAAACTCAAGCCTTATGAACCTGATATCCTCGGGGAAACCTTCTTCTTACTCTTTCTAGAACACTGTCTGGATATAGAAGAATACCTGCCAGAATTAATCGTATCGGATAAAGGGGCAGCGAGAGAGCGAAGCGCTATTGAGTTTGTGGCCTTTTTAACACGATTAGCGCGCAACCTTTCTAATGATGATCAAAACGCTAGCGTAATCATTCAGTGTTGGGAACAAATAAGTGATCTGCTCCAATCTAAAGCCTTTGCTAACTGCGCGTTGTTTCGTTGGGCATCATCAATGGCTTGCTTTGAAATCTATTTAACCCTGAAAGGCAAAGGGCTAAGACGAAAAGAAAATACTCTTTACATCCGGAACAAAAAGTTAGAAGCAAAAGCAAGTGATTTTTTAAGTCAAGTTAATCCCGACGATCTTTATCAGCCGCCTCTCAATATATTACAAGCAGACCATGTATTGGCCGCGTTTGTATATCTCGGTCTTCATCAAGAAAGGGATCAAGAGCCACCCAAACATGTAATTGAACTCACCTCTATTTGGGATGATTTGGAGGATGATGAATATACTAGCCTGATGCTGGCCATTTTCGCTAACAACTCATTGATTGCTGAAATGCTAATAAATAATGGATCAAATATCATCAAGAAAGGAGGAGGCGGTTGGACTGCACTAATGTACGCTTGCAGTTATGGCCAGGAAAAGGTTGCGCTGATGCTAGTAGAAAGAGATGCAAATCTGATAGCACAAAATAATGAAGGTCGAACGGCACTTATGCTTGCTTGTCGTTATGGGCAAGAAGCGGTTGCGCTGTCACTAGTGGAAAAGGGAGTCGGTTTGGCGGCTCAAGATCACGAAAACTGGACAGCTTTAATGGTTGCCTGTCGTTTTGACCAAAAAAGAGTTGCACTGGCATTAGTGGAGGCTAACGCTAATCTGGAAGTAAAAAATAATGAAGGCTGGACGGCCTTAATGTTTGCTTGCGACTGTAACCAGAAAGAGTTGTCGCTTCAATTAGTAGATAAAGAGGCAAATTTAGCGGCACAAAACAATAAAGGTTGGACGGCGCTAATGATTGCTTGCGATTCCTCTCAAGAAGAAGTTGCGTTAGCGTTAATAGAAAAAGAAGCTAACTTAACTGCTCAAGATAATGAAAACAAAACAGCGTTGATGCTGTCCTTATCCTGTTTTTGTTATGTGAAAAAAGTGGCATTGGCATTAGTGGAAAAAGACGCTAATTTGGCGGCTCAAGACAATATGAACAACACGGCGTTGATGTATGCTTGCTGCCATAGACGAAAAGAAATAGCACTGGCACTAATTGAGAGAGATGCCAATCTGCCAGTACAAAATGATGGCGGTTGGACTGCACTTATGTTCGCTTGTCGGTATGGTCAAAAAGAGGCTGCATTGGCTTTAGTTGAAAAGGATGCGGCTTTGACAGTTAAAGATATTAATGGCTCAACAGCACTAATGGTTGCTTCTGCCAACGGCCAAGAAGAAGTTGTTAAAGCATTATTAGAAAAGAAGGTTGACACTGATAGCATTTTTGAAAAGGACACTGTAAAAGCAACTGCTCTTGGATTAGCAAGAAACGCTGGACACGATGAAATCACTGAAATGCTTGAAGCAGTCGGAGCACTAGAAATCCCTCCATTTAAACCAGAATAGTTTAATGCTACTACTCATAGACTGCATTCAATAGAATGTTAAAAAGCACTATTTACGAAAAATAGCACTAATCTTTCGTTCTTTCCCAAAATCTTCCCACACATCCTTTAGGTTGCAATTCCCCTAAAACAAAAACCTGTAATAGAAAGGAATGTGTAATGCACACTAAGTCTAAACGTGACGTTGTTTTTGTCGCCACTGATCAACAGTTGAATAAAAAAAGTTATTATCGCCGTCTCTGGGTGGCGACTAGAAATATCGATTTACCCCGTCGGTTATGGCTCGATGAAATAGCAGATACGCTAAGGGATTATCATGGTCTTATCTGTCACTACAATGGTAGGCGTTTCAACGTCCCAGTAATTGATGAAGTTTTTCAAGACAGTGATATGCGCTGGCTCAGCTACTTTCTTTCCCCAGACAGCTCTGGACTATCGCCTAAAATGCATGTTCGGAAGCTGGAACGTCTTCGCCTGATCGATTTGTATTTTCGCATCAAACATCCTCATATCGCCGATCATTTTGGACGATAATTAAACCTGTTAAAAGAAAGTTATATGAATGTCAGAACAAGATATCATCACTCAAGCTATTTCCATCCTAGAAAAACGACTACAAAAGCCAGCTCATGCGATTGAAAGCCCTGCTGATACCGCTCATTATCTCAGGTTACACTTATCAGAAAAGGAGTATGAATCCTTTTCAGTGATGTTTTTAGATTCTCAGCATCGGTTATTAAGCCTAAAAGAACTATTTAAGGGAACCATCAATAGTGCCCCTGTCTATCCCAGAGAAGTTGTTAAAGCGGTACTGAGCTTCAATGCTGCGGCTGTTATTTTAGCTCACAATCACCCTTCAGGATTAGCAACACCAAGTAACGCTGATCACCGTATCACTAACCGTATTAAAAGCGCGTTAGAGTTAATTGATGTTAAAACGTTAGATCACGTGGTAGTAGGCCATGACTCAGCGTATTCGTTTGCAGAGCATAATCTCATATAGAAGCTCTATTGTGGCAGGGCGCACTCTGCGCTCTACCTCTTCCCATGGTTAACTTTGTTATACCAAACCTAGGCCAATAAATATCACTAATAGTGACGTTTACGCTACGCGCAAGCTGTGCAATGTAATACCACTTACTCATTTTTTGCTGAACTAAAGTTCAAAAATGATGTGGTAGTACATTGCGCTTGCCAAAGGAGACGTTAACACTCTCCTGTTGGATACCTCTCGTTGTGACGCCGATGCAGCATCTAGCATTTCGATGTCATAAAACGTATCGCCGTTTCATCACTCACAAATAGGACTAATGCCTGTCCTCCTGACTAATCTTAGCAGGAGCTGAAGTCAGCCCCACCATGGTCAGGTGTACTCCCCTCACCGCTGCTATGGCCATAGGGCACTTCTTAGCCTTTTGGAAACTCCAAACGCCCTCTAAAATCGCGTAAATTGAGTATTAGCTGTTTAAACATGTGTTTATAGTTGCTGACTCCTCAATTTTCTCATACCCTACCCATAAATCTCATGGTGGGTAAAACGATGTCTGATGAAATTCTGACCTTGAAAGAAGTTGCTGACTATCTCAAGTTGGCCGAGAAAACAGCCTATAGATTAGCCTCAGAGGGTAAGCTTCCCGGCTTTAAGGTTGGTGGAAGCTGGCGCTTTAAGGCTGAGGATATAGATCGCTGGATAGAAGAAAAAAAGAATAAAGAGACGAATAAATGAGTTTTGGGTTTCGAATAAATGTTGGGGCAGATATATGACTAAAGAACAAGAGATCGAAAATGCTTTGATTGCTAAGCTTCAAGACCTTAAATATACCTATCGTGAAGATATACGTGACAAGGCCAGCCTTGAGCAGAATTTTCGCAAAAAATTCGAAGCCCTTAACCATGTTAAGCTTACTGATTCTGAGTTTGCTCGTTTACGAGATGAAATCGTCAATTCTGATGTATTTGTAGCCGCTAAAACACTGCGTGAACGCAATACTTTCCAGCGTGAAGACGGTACCCCACTTCAGTACACATTAGTCAATATAAAGGATTGGTGTAAAAACGAATTCGAAGTAATTAATCAATTAAGGATTAATACTGACAATAGCCATCACCGCTACGACGTTATTCTGTTGATAAACGGTATTCCCGTTGTTCAAATAGAACTGAAAACGCTAGGCCTCACGCCTCGCCGTGCCATGGAACAAATTGTTGAATATAAAAATGATGTGGGTAATGGCTATGCCAATACACTGCTTTGCTTTATGCAGCTCTTTATTGTAAGCAATCGCGACAACACTCTCTATTTTGCCAATAACCACAATCAGCACTTCAGTTTTAACGCTGATGAACGTTTTTTGCCAATTTATCAGCTTGCCAAAGAAGACAATTCAAAAATCACTCACCTTGACGATTTTGCCGATAACTTCTTAGCCAAGTGTACCTTAGGCCAAATGATCAGTCGCTATATGGTCTTGGTAGCCAGTGAGCAAAAGCTTATGATTATGCGTCCATATCAAATCTATGCGGTAAAGGCGATTGTCGATTGTATTCATCAAAATCGTGGTAATGGTTATATCTGGCACACAACAGGAAGCGGTAAAACTCTAACTTCCTTTAAAGCCTCCACGTTGTTAAAAGACAATCCCGATATTGATAAATGCTTATTTGTGGTAGACCGTAAAGACCTTGATCGTCAGACACGTGAGGAATTTAATAAATTTCAAGAAGGGTGTGTTGAAGAAAACACCAATACCGAAGCCTTGGTTCGCCGCATGTTATCGGACGATTACGCCGATAAAGTCATTGTTACGACAATTCAAAAGCTTGGACTTGCACTTGATGAAAACAGCAAGCGCAATCAACAACATAAACAAAACGGTAAACAAACCTACAAAGAGCGCCTTGAGCCACTGCGTGATCAAAGAATTGTATTTATTTTTGATGAGTGCCACCGTTCTCAGTTTGGCGATAACCATCAGGCCATTAAAACCTTTTTCCCTAAAGCTCAATTATTCGGCTTCACGGGTACGCCTATCTTTGAAGATAACGCGACCTATAAGAAAATTGATGGAACTATAGGTTCATACAAAACCACAGAAGATATTTTCCAAAAACAGTTGCATGCATACACCATCACAAACGCGATTGACGACCGCAATGTGCTGCGCTTCCATATCGACTACTTTGGTGAAAAACCAAAGCTAGAGGATCTTCGTAACTCCAAAGGGCAGAAGAAAACATCAAAACCCAAGCTGCCATCGCCTGAAGCCGTTGTTGGCGAAATACTTAAAAAGCACGATTCTGCGACCAACCATAGGCGATTTAACGCGATACTGGCTACAGCCTCTATCAACAACGCTATTGAGTACTATCAGCTATTCAAACAGGCGCAGGCGGCAAAAATGGAGGAAGATGATAGCTACAAGCAGTTGAATATCGTCTGCGTATTCTCACCGCCAGCAGAAGGCAATAAAGATGTGCAGCAGATACAAGAAGACTTGCCTCAAGAAAAAGAAGATAACCAACAAGCGCCTGATGAGAAAAAAGCTGCGTTGAAAACTATTATTGCTGATTACAACGCGCAGTACGGCACCAACCACACCATAAGTGAATTTGACCTGTATTATCAGGACGTGCAACAACGCATTAAAGATCAGAAGTATACAAACAAGGATTACCCACATAAAAACAAAATCGATATTGTGATAGTCGTCGATATGTTGCTTACTGGCTTTGATTCAAAATACCTCAATACATTGTATGTCGATAAGAACCTGAAGTATCACGGCTTGATACAAGCCTTTTCTCGTACTAACCGCGTTCTTAATGATACGAAACCATACGGGAATATATTGGATTTCCGTTATCAAGAAGATGCGGTTAATACCGCAATAGCGCGCTTTTCGGGGCAGGACAAAGACCGAGCTAAAGAAATCTGGTTGGTTGACCCCGCTCCACAGGTTATCGAACAGTTAGATTGCGCTGTTAGTGACCTAGAAAAGTTCATGGACTCTCAAGGGTTGACCTGTACCCCAGCGAACGTAAACAACCTCAAAGGTGATGCCGCCAGAAGCGAATTTATAAACCGCTTTAAAGAAGTTCAACGTTTAAAAACCCAGCTTGATCAATATACCGACCTAAATGAAGAGCAGGTAGAGAGTGTCAATACATTACTACCCGACGAACAATTGAGAGGATTCCGTGGGATGTACCTCGAAACGGCGAAACGCTTAAAGGCTCAACAAGCCAAAGGCAGTAATGACCCTGATGATCCTGTGCAACAGCTAGAATTCGAGTTAGTGCTGTTTGCTTCAGCTGTGATTGATTACGACTACATCATGAGCTTAATCGCGAAATCTACCGATGACGATAAACCAAGTAAGCATAAAATGAGCCGCCAACAATTAATCGACTTAATTAGCTCCAGCGCCAATTTGATGGATGAGCGTGATGATATTGTTGATTATATCAACAGCCTGCCAACAGATAAAAGCTTGAACGAAAAAGCTATTCGTGAAGGGTATCAAAATTTTAAGGCCGAAAAATCGGCCAAGGAACTCGCCTTAATAGCAGGTAAACACAATATCGAACATGAAGCCTTGCAAGGTTTCATTGATAATATTTTAGATCGCATGATATTCGATGGCGAACAGCTCAGCGAATTATTAGAACCACTAGATTTAGGGTGGAAAGCGCGTACACAGGCAGAGTTAGCGTTAATGGAAGAATTAGTGCCGCTACTAAATAAACTAGCCCAAGGGCGTGAGATTTCAGGATTGGCTGCGTATGAGTAAGTTGAAAAAAAAAGGTTTAGTTCCAGAACTCCGCTTTCCTGAGTATCGGTATGCCGATGAGTGGGGAAAAAAGCCGCTTAATAAAATCGCTAAAATTGTCATGGGGTCTTCACCCAAGTCATCAGCGTACAATAAAAATGGCGTTGGACTACCGTTACTACAAGGGAATGCTGATATTAAAAGCAGGCTATCAGTGCCTAGAATTTTTACGTCACAGATTACAAAAGAGTGTGAAATTGATGATATTTTATTAAGTGTGCGAGCCCCTGTCGGTACTGTAGCAAAATCCAAACATAATGCATGTATCGGCAGAGGAATGGCTGCAATACGGGCTATTCATGGTAATTACCAAGAGTTCATTTACCAGTGGCTGCTTCATTTCGAGCCATTCTGGAGCGATATATCGCAGGGTGGAACTTTCGATGCAGTTAACAGCGATGATATTAGAAAGTTGTTAGCTCCGATTCCAGAGAAAGAAGAGCAAAAGAAAATCGCCGATTGCTTGTCTTCTCTTGATGAACTAATCACCGCTCATACACAAAAGCACGAAGCGCTCCAATCTTATAAGAAAGGATTATTGCAAAAGCTCTTCCCCGCCGAAGATGAAACCGTTCCCGCACTGCGCTTTCCTAAATTTGGGGCTGAACCGGATTGGGTCGAGGAAAAATTTGGTGATATAACTAATTTTTCATCTGGAGGAACACCCTCCAAAGGTCGAGAAGACTATTGGGACGGTGATATACCATGGATTAGTGCCGCTTCTATGCATGATATTACGATTGAAGATTCTGAAAGATGTATTACCAAACTAGCAGTAGAGGAAGGGGCGCGTTTAGCCGTTAAGGGAACGCTCCTATTGCTAGTAAGGGGAAGTATGCTACACAAGCGAATACCACTTGGAATCGCTGGCCGTGATGTGGCTTTTAATCAGGATGTTAAAGCGCTCAACCTTAAAAAACCTATTTTTGAAGAGTTCTTACTTTATTTGTTAATAGCAAGCGAACTTAGGCTGCTTGGTGCTGTCACAAAAACTGGTATTGGTGCTGGAAAGCTTGATACAGCAGATCTTAAGGATTTTAGATTCAGAATTCCCCTAAATACTAAAGAGCAACAAAAAATCGCTGACTGCCTCTCGTCTGTTGACAATCTAATCAGAGCACAAGCGCAAAAAATTGAAGAGTTGAAAGATCATAAAAAAGGATTAATGCAAAAGCTATTTCCTAATATGGATGAGGTGAGTAGATGACGGCTATTCGCACCTATCAAAATCTACGAGGGCTTGTCACACGTCTGCGCGATGATTTAAATGATAAAGAACTTGTTCTTCTCTATGCGTACAATCGCACAGGAAAGACTAGACTTTCGATGAATTTTAAAGATCGAGGAAAGCAGAATAACGGCGGTAAACCAGATACGCTTTACTTTAATGCCTTCACTGAAGACTTATTTACATGGGAAAACGACTTAGAAAATGATGCTACACGTGGATTGCAGGTAAATCAGTATTCTAAGTTTTTTGATGGGTTTACCAACTTGGGGCTTGAACCAACGATTGATGAATACCTTAGTCGGTATGCTGACTTTGGGTTCGACTTTGAATATAAAGAAATTCAACAAGGGAATGAAACATTCACCAAGCCGCACTTTGTAAAATTTAGCAAAGATGGTGAGGAAAATATTAAAATATCCAGAGGCGAAGAGAGCATTTTTATCTGGTGTATGTTTATGGCCATCTGCGAGCGAGTGCTTGATGGTCAAGAGTCATATCAATGGGTAAAATACATCTACGTTGATGATCCTGTGTCATCGCTTGACGACAACAACGCAATTTCCGTTGCCTGTGATTTGGCTAAACTTCTCCGCAGAGCGACTAGTCGTAAGAATGATGATGGTACGCCCAATCCTATGAAAGTCGTGGTTTCTTCGCATCATTCACTCTTTTTCAATGTTATGTGTAATGAGATCGGCAGAGCAAAAGGTAATGAGCCAAAGGTAAGACACAAACGGTATTTTCTTCATCGTCCTAACAATGACAATCGTTACATTCTTCGTGCCACTGAAGATACGCCATATTTTCACCATGTCGCAACGCTTTCGGAACTGCAACGAGCCGCCGATCCTGATGGAGGAACGCTTTATACATTCCACTTCAATGCCTTGCGCAGTATTATGGAGAAAACCGCTGCCTTTTTCGGCCATGCCGATATTAGTTTTTGCCTAAAGGCTTTAGATGATGATGAGAATAGTGCGTTATTTAACCGCGCTCTCAATCTTCTAAGTCATGGGAAATATGCTATTCATGAGCCAACCCCAATGGGGGAAGATAATCAGGATTTATTCCGGCAAATCCTAAGAGCATTTGTTACCAATTTTCAATTTTATCTGCCGGAAATACTTGGCGAGAACACTAGAAGGGCAACACCATGACCGAACAACAATTAAAAGACCTAGGTAAAACACTTTGGGATATTGCTGATAATCTGCGCGGCGCAATGAACGCAGATGATTTTCGTGACTATATGCTGTCATTCCTGTTTTTACGCTACCTGTCAGACAATTATGAGGCTGCAGCAAAAAAAGAACTTGGATCGGATTACCCAACTCTAGACAGTGATGATAAACGCGCGTCGTTAAGTGTATGGTATGCACAAAATGAAGATGATGTTCCTGCATTTGAAAAGCAAATGCGCCGTAAAGTACACTACGTGATTGAACCCGCACATTTATGGAGCAGTATCGCAGAGCTTGCTAGAACGCAACACGATGAATTGTTGCTTACGCTGCAAAGAGGCTTTAAGTACATCGAAAACAAATCCTTCGAAAACAGCTTTCAGGGTTTGTTCTCAGAGATTAATCTGGATTCTGAAAAGTTGGGCAAAAATTACAGTCTGCGCAATGCCAAACTTTGCAGCATTATTACTAAAATTGCCGAAGGAATTTCAGGTTTTTCAACGGACAGTGACACTCTCGGCGACGCATATGAGTATTTGATCGGCCAATTCGCGGCAGGCTCGGGCAAAAAAGCTGGTGAATTTTATACACCACAACAAGTATCGACCATATTATCAGAAATCGTAACACTGGATAGTCAGGAACCTGCAACAGGTAAGAAAAAGAAACTCAATAACGTACTGGACTTTGCTTGTGGTTCTGGCTCGCTGCTATTGAATGTCAGAAAAAAACTAAAAGAAGACGGTGGCAGTGTAGGGCGTATTTACGGTCAAGAAAAGAACATCACTACTTACAACCTTGCTCGTATGAACATGCTGCTTCATGGGATTAAAGATTCTGAATTTGAAATTCATCATGGAGATTCGCTTCTTAATGACTGGGATCTACTAAATGAAATGAACCCAGCTAAAAAGCTAAAATGCGATGCAGTTGTTGCCAACCCACCATTCAGTTATCGATGGGAGCCAACTGAGGCTTTAGGCGAAGATTTTCGCTTCAAGGGCCATGGACTTGCACCTAAGTCCGCAGCTGATTTTGCTTTCTTATTGCACGGCTTTCACTTTCTAGGTGACGAAGGCACTATGGCGATCATCTTGCCGCATGGAGTGTTGTTCCGTGGTGGAGCAGAAGCTCGAATCCGTACTAAGTTGTTAAAGGACAACCACATTGATACGGTCATTGGCCTGCCTGCCAATTTGTTTTTCTCAACAGGTATCCCTGTGTGTATTCTTGTGCTGAAGAAATGTAAAAAGCCTGATGATGTACTTTTTATCAATGCAAGTGATGAAGACCATTTTGAAAAAGGAAAGCGCCAAAATAGCCTTTTGCCAAACCATATTCAAAAAATTGTTGATACCTATCAATTCCGTAAAGAAGAAGAGCGTTACGCTCGCCGAGTATCAATGGAAGAAATCGAGAAAAACGATTTCAACCTCAATATTTCAAGATATGTGAGTACGGCCAAACCGGAGGAAAAAGTCGATCTTCAAGCTGTTCATCAAGAGCTGGTTAATATAGAAAAAGATATTGTTGCTGCGACTGCTAAACATAACACGTTTCTAAATGAACTCGGTCTACCTCTATTACCTCTAGCAAAGGACTAAAAGGATTTGAAATGCCCTTGTACCAAATTACGAATGACGCTCTTTTAGAATTGCCTTCTACTTCGTTTCAGCAGGAAAGTTTGTGGGAGCGTCGTGATCTCCAACGGTTATTGAAGGTAAATATACAAGCTATCGATGAGAACGTTATGGTGATCGCTGAAGAATTTGGCGATTGGAGCGAAAGTGGTAGAAGAATTGATCTTTTAGCCATTGATAGAGATGCTAATTTGGTTGTCATTGAGCTTAAACGCACTGATTGCGGTGGGCATATGGAGTTACAGGCAATTCGTTACGCAGCGATGGTTGCGAATATGACATGGGATCATGCAAAGTCAGCTTTTCAAAAATATCTGATTAACAATCAAATTGATGCAGATGCAGAAGCCAAACTATGCGAGTTTTTGGGGTGGTCAGACCCGAATGAAGATGACTTCGCCCAAAACGTAAGAATAGTATTGGCCTCAGCAAATTTTTCAAAAGAAATTACAACATCGGTACTGTGGCTAAATGATCGAGATTTAGACATTAGTTGCGTTAGACTTTCATTACATAAAATTGACGATAAGCTGGTCCTAAGTGCAGACCAAATCATTCCACTGCCTGAAGCGGAAAGCTATCAAATTGAAGTGAAACAAAAGCGCCGACAGGAGCGGGTATCTCGCACTGAGAACAAAGACCGCTCTCTATTCTCCATTACTTACATGGAAAAGGTATACGCTGAAGGTTTCAAAAAATCGGACATCGCTTATCACACTGTATCATTGTTAGACGAAAAAGGTTTGATCGACGATGATGTTTTTGACTTTCTTCGGTCTGACACCTCTTGTAGCTTTAGGCTTCTTAAACACCTTGAGGAAATGACCGAAACAGAGAAAAGGTATTCTAAATATCGTTTCAATAGAGAGCCAGAAATTCGCTATGGCGACTCTGGTTATTACATAGCGCGCAACTGGGGGGTGAATAACGTCCAGAAGTTCATCGACAAGATTGAAGCTCGCTTTCCTAAGATCTGTTACAGCTCTAATTCAAACATCTAATAATAGGCATATAAGGCACATCTGTGCCTATTTAGTTACTGACACAGCACAAAGATAAGCTCTTTTTAGCCATTGTTAATCAGTTCTTACAACCTCTACACTTTGAACAATTTAACGGTTTATTAAACCTATCGCACTAGAATACAACTATCGATTTAATTCGTTCGGGTGAGACAAAGAGGCGAACAATGACGCATTATATAAATAGTTCTGAGTACATAGGGTCTGGTTCATCACGAATCTATGTGAGCAAAGCTTTAGATTTGCGCGGCGTTCCAGCATTCGGAGCCTTTTATGAATAAGGAATTCGAACAAGCCGAAGCAACTCGTTCAGCTAAGCAGCGCCAAGAAGACATAGATCAAATCAATCAAGAACGAGCTGGCATCGAAACGTCACGCATCCCCAAAACGGGCTTGCTAAAAGCCAAGCATGAAGAACGCCAGCGAGAAAAAGAACACAAAAACCGCATCAATTCACAATTACTGTCTCAGGCATATCAAGACGCACACGATCGTACTCTACGCTTATTAAATGACACGGAAGATCTGCTTTATCAGGCTTTAATCCAATCAAAAGACGACTTATTCCGCATTCAAACAGAGCATGAGAAATTGCTGGATAAGGCCATAACGCTCCCTAATGGCGAAAAAGCTTTTATCAGCGAGCAAGGGGAAGTCTATAATGAAAATGGTGAACGTCTGGAAATCGAGGACGTACAAGCCATTTATGCCAGTCACCCGAATGCACCAAGCTGGGAAGCCTTCTTAGCTAGTCAAGAAGCGTTAATCGCCGCCAATGACAAACACGATCAATTGCTCATTCATGAAGAGCGCTTAGTTGAATTACGCGAAGAGTTAGAGGATGAGAACAACCCGCCATCTATGGATCGACTGGAAAGTATCACTCAAGAACTTCGTGATGTATCAGCGCAGATTTCCCCCAAACCAGATCATGACGTTGCTTTAGAAGTCTCCCACACCCAGCCAGTAAAAGTACCAGACCTATCACTGTAAATACTTGCAGTAGCACATATATTGGTATTACGGTTACCATGTTAGGTTATGGTGATTTAATACCGATTCATTGGTTTCCTCTGTTTTTGACAGTCTATGAAGTTCTGTGTAGTTTGTTGCGAGGCATATCTGAGTAAAAAAACAAACTTTTGCCTGTTAGTTAGGCGTTGGTAACAAGGAAATATTGTGCAGTGTCTATTTTGTAAAGAAGCTAGCCATCATACCAAAGGGGTAGAGCATCTTATTCCTGAGTCATTTGGGAGCAAAAAGTTAGTTCTTCCCAAAGGACTAGTTTGCGATAAATGTAATAACTATTTTGCGAGAAAGGTTGAAAGACCAGTAATGTCTCACCCCTCGATGAGGAATGTCAGGGGTTGGTATCAAGTTCCTAATAAAAAAGGAAAGAGGCCGAGCGTATTAGGTCATATTGCCGGAACAGAAATTCAGATAAACATGAAGCTAGATAAAAATAAAAAGCTTCAAATAAAGGCTGAAAAGGGGTCCGAGCAAGAAATTGTCGACAAGTACTTAAAGGATATGGAAACTACTGGTGAATTTCCTCCATTTCTTTTCCCAATAGATATAGATCCTCCCCAAAAAGAAATGTCAAGGTTTTTAGCCATGTTGGCTTTAGAGGCCTTAGCGCTTAGGTTTTCTTATGGGAATGCGGAGGACAAGATAATTGATGAGCCAAGCTATGACTTGATTAGAGGTTACGCTCGATATGGGAAAGGGGTTGAAGAGTGGCCCTATCATCGTCAAGTACTTTATCCAATGGATACTCTCATGAAACATCCTGACTCAGGTGAATGGGTACAAGTTGGATTTGGTCATGACATTATTCTTACGCCTCACCCTGAGACATATGTATCTTTTAATTTATACGGAGTCCAATTTACTATAAATGTTGGAGGTCCATCCATTCACGGTTATGAAATGTGGCTTAAGGATAATGACCCTTTAGAAAGAACAGGTAGCAAACTCGTAAAAAGAACCGTAGATGGACAAGAAAAATACTACCTAGAAGGAGAGTTCTGCATGAAAAAAGGTGCAGAGTATGATCGAAAGAATTGGCTGGGAAAATAGTGTTGTTACATAACAAGTCAATCAACTACGCGCAGCGAAGCTGCGCCGGTTGTTAAGGCTTATTCAAATTACTTGTGATAAGTGCCGCATTCCCTTTCTGTAAGGGCGATAAATATTGCACTCGGATATGAAGACGGATATTTTTCCATACTCGCTAAAATTAGACTGTTGCGCTCAGCTCGCTTGTCTCCAAAGTACCAATCAATGACACATTTCCCAGTCTCTTTACTTTTGGCAGCAGCGACATGCCCAAGCGAATACATCGCGCCTTGAATCCAAAATTTTTTATAAGAATTATCAAGCTCTAAAAACTCAGCGTTAGTCATTCCAGTAGCAACAGCTTGAAAGCTCACCCCAACGGACAGGGCTCCATATAACAAAAACTTCTTTAATTTATATTTGAAAGTTGATAAAGGTATAATAACTGCGTACTCAGCAAGGATTTAATGGTGCGTCCCACCACACTTACAGCCTGTTGAATCCTTGCTAATCTATTTATACGTAAAGGGAAAATGGATTATGCCAACTTTCAAATAAAAGTTAACAAGCTCAAAAATTTGAGATGTTTTAAAAGACTGCGAATGCCCAAAAGTAACAACAGAAACCACCCTAAGCGGGGCTCTTCGATCAAAGTGCAGCCAATCCGAACACGCCAGGCAATCAACACCATCAAAGCACGCTTAAAACATCAACCCAGAAACCTTTGCTTATTTACCCTGGGCATCAACACTGCCTACAGAGCCAATGAGTTACTATCACTCAGCATAGGCCAAGTCGTACATTTGCAAGTGGGGGATTATTTAGAGCTTAAACAATCCAAGAACAAACAGTACCGTCCTATCACGTTAAACACCTCAGCCATCACCGCAATACAAAGCTGGCTAGAACACCATCCAGACCGCTTAGACCCCTCCGCCCCTTTGTTTGTGTCATTCCGAAGACTGAGGAAACCACTCACTGTACCTGCGTTAAATCGGCTGGTTAAAAGCTGGTGCGAGCATGCAAAACTCAATGGAAACTTTGGCTCACACACGCTCAGAAAAACATGGGGTTACCATCAACGCATTGAAAACCATGTGTCAGTAGCACTGCTAATGCGTGCATTTCGCCACGCCACCGAAGCCCAAACCTTAGACTACCTTGGCATCATCCCCGATGAGATCCATATGCTGTATTTGGGCTTAGAGCTGTAAAAATAAGCGACAATCATAGCTATCTTGAGCTAGCGCTCGGGTGCTTGCCTGCTAATTTCATGCTGGTATTTATCACGTTGCCCACTTTGAATATCTCTATATTGATCAATATCCTTTTCTAAGTAGTCTATTCGTTTTTGTTTGAGACTTTGCAGACGGTCAATTTTGTTATGAAGCTGTTTGACAGTTTCTAGCTGTTCAAAGACCTGTTTATCGCGTTCCTTCTGGTCGCGAATAGTGGCTAAAGCAGCTTCTCGTTCATTTTGTTGTTTTATTCTACGGTGCCTACCATTTAGCAAATCCCATATACCAGCTATGCCTTTGCGATAGCGTTCCTGTCTAATCGCTATCTCTTTGACTTGGCGTTGTTCATGCGTGATAGCGAGCTCTTTTCGCTCGGTTTGATGCCTCAAAATAAGTGTTTGGTGTTTTTTATTTAGGCTAACCAATTTACTGTCTGTACTTTGTATTCGATGGTTTTTCAAATGCGTTAAGCGCTGCTCCATTTGTTTAGCGATCTGCACTTTAACTTTATTAACCTGAACAAGTTCTTTAGTGCCACCGAGTTTGGTTTTTATTTCCTTGGTTTTTAAGCCCAACCAACGAGGCAGTGAGTAAACTTCACAATTCTGGTCCACCACGACATATGCGCGACGATTACCTTTAGCCAATGTGAAGCCTTGGGATTGAAGGCTTGATTGTAATGCGCTTGCTGTTTTGCTGGTGGACCAACAGCTTTTCAAGCGATCTTTGATGTCTTTAGGGTTTTGAGCTGTGCGTTTAGCCTGTTGCCATTGTCCTAGTGTAAAGTTGTTGGGGTCACGATTTTTTTTGCAAAGAAATCCATCTGGCATATCCCAACCATTCTCAAAATATAGCTCGCGTGATATTTCCATTAACTTACGTTTGGTAAAGGGCAGTGGTATAGCTTTCATTGACTCCCCATCAATTCTAGACCACACCACATGGCAATGGCGGCGAAGATTCTTTTCATGAAAAACGATAGCGCGCTGTTGGCCTGTTAGCTTTAGCTTGTCTTCAATGCGCTCTATCGTTTCTTCAAATATGTCTGTAGGTACGCATTCGTTTGCAGGTGGATTTAGACTAAGCGAGAATAAATACTGCTTAGCCTTAGTGCCTCGACTGATTGCTTGAATTTCTTTGAGCGCAGATACAAGGTCTTCTGATGCAAAACCTCTGAGCTCATGAATGGTTACATGGTCGTTTTCATCTTTAAGCAAGTGTAAGGCTAGGTCTCTAGCCCCACCTCGTGAATTACCGTGTAGTATCATTTATGCTTTTCCTCATGCAGCCCTAAAGCTTCAATCAGCATTGATCGCATAGCTATTACAGCAGCGCAGGCGGTTTGCAGTTCTTGCTCTAAATCACCTGTTAAAGGTAACGTGCCAGCATTCACCGCTTTAGCCAGCTGGTTTAGATTTGACGGAATATGAGAGCGGCCCAGAGCCTGTAACAAAGAAGCTAGTGCCTTTTCATCAGATTTAGGCTTTCTCAGTTTCCTCCTTTTTTGAGCTCGATCCTCAAGTATCTGAGCGCGAATATAGCTTCCGAGAGATTGAGAACCCGCTTTTTGCTCCAAGTAGCATCGTTCTTCTGGCGTTAGCCTTAGACAGAAAGGAGAAGGCCTCGAAGGCTTACTCTTTTTCGGGTTGTCATTTGCGCAATCCGTAAAGTCTTTTCTTAACGTTGGCGTATTGAGGAATGGGTTCATAGTGTATTCCTCAATATTGCTTCATTGGTTAGAACGTCTTTTTCCAAGTACTCGTTCCATTGAACAAGTGTTTGGAAGATTTTATCTATCTCTTCTAGGTCTAATTGGTTAATCAGAGGAGTGTCAGTGGAAGAGTTATTGAACGCGGCGTTTAGAAAATCATCCTGAGCAGAGTTCGAGCTATTTCCGTTTAGGGGCACCATCCCCTCTCGCTTAGCGCACGTTTTAAAAATACCGTTTCTTACAAAAATCCCCATTTCCTACAAAATCTATAGCTTCGTTGTGTATGTGAGGAAGTTATGTTTGAAGGGACACTTGATATCAAAAGTGCAGCTGCACAGTTGCTAGTTCAGAGAATATGTGGGCTTAGCGCCCACGAAAGAATTGCTTATTGAAAGAGCATAGATTGTCAAATGCGACGTTAGTAAACAATTGACATATCAATTGGCTTATTCTTATACTTCCCTTGTTGTTAATAGAGTGTGTTTACAATGTAAATCCTTCGGTCGCAAAATAAAGGAAAAAGGAATGTGATAAATGGTGATGATTTAAGTGCAATGCGACTCAATGCAGGGATTTCTCAAAAAGAGATGGCTAAAAAGCTTGGTGTTGATCGTAAAACGATCAGTAACTATGAGCTTGGAGTGATCCAAATTCGTGTAGGAGAGTTGTTTTCATGGTTTTATTACTGCAAGATTGATACAAGCACTGTCCTTTCACAAGTTAGGGTTGTACGTGAAAAAATGGATAGTAATAAAACAACACAATCAGGCACTGAAAGAGGTAAGGAATGAAAGACCTAACGTTCGACAATTGCAAAAAAGTATGTGGAAATGGACCGTATAGACCAGCTGAGCCTAAATCTCAAACTTCGAGCAGAATGGTTCCATATGACAATAAGGTTGGGGATGAAAGAGGAAGTCCTGCTCCATGAAAGCCTCTTATTTTGTTCTAATACTTATTATTGCTTTTTCAGCCTACCTCATTCAGTTGTGGGAACCAAAGTTTACAGCACCACTCTACATTGGAGTGTTGTCATTTTGCTTTATATTTGGTTTGCTTATAAGAAATGTAAATCTGGCGCATATAGCCCTTTTCCTATTTATAATAAATGGTATTGAGTATGTGATCTTCCAGTTTGGAGTGATTAACTTAGTTGCTGAAGATAGAGATTACCTAACACAGGGCACTCTAATATTTGGCACGCAGTTTATTATCAGCTTACTGTCTGTGTTTATATTTCTTTTTCGTGTACAGATATCAAGAAAAATCTCAAATTCTCAACAGGTTGTGTTAACTCACTTTGATACGTTTTTCCATTGGTTTTTTATTCTGTCAGCTTTCAATTGTCTTGCGGCGCTGTTAGAAAATACCTTTAGGAACATCTATCAATTTAATTTTCAACTTTTCTATGACATCTATCCTCTAGTTTCATACATTATATGGGCTCTTACATTAGGCGCCCTAGTGACAATGATGATACTTTCTATCAAAGAAAATGACGCTCAGGTAACCTATTAAAGTTTTTAGCGTACAATAAAGAAGCTTTTTGAAAGCTTCTTTATGACTTTATTTATCAGGCTGTTGCGTCATCTCATCAAATGCTACAAATCACCCCCCTCTAATTTCATTCCACCTACAGCGAACCAAAAATCATAAAGTGGCTTGAAAGCGCTGAAGAAAAGGGTTTGCAAACATCCCTCCACTATGTTTAATCCTCTAAATCAAGCATATACGCTGCGCCTGAGGCATTACCTTTGTCGTCGCGGTGGGGAGTGGCGATGATGGCTTTGTTGTTTGACAGCGCAAGGTTCCAGCCGAATCTGTCTTGTGGTTTGGCGTCACTGGCGAGTATTTTAGATGAATAACGCCATTGGCCGTGTTGTTTTTTGAAGATATACAGTGCGCCGGCGTTGTCGCCTTTGGCATCGTGATGCATGGCACTGATGAGGGCGGTGTTTTGATTAAGTGCTACGCCACGGGCAAATCTGTCGTCTGCTTTACCATCGGGGGCGATTAACTTTTGGGTTTGAGTCCAGTGCCCTTTTATGCGCTCAAAAATATAGGCAGAACCTGCATCGGTGCCTATGCCCTCAACATCGTCGCGTCTTGCGGAGATAAGTGCGGTGTCGCCAAACAATGCGACTCTCACACCAAAAATATCGGTGTTTGCACCATCGCTGGCCATTAATTTTGCTTGATGCAGCCATTGTTTACCGTTGAATACGTAGGCATAAACAGCGCCGGCTTTTTCGGCGCGTTCATCATTTAAATCAGCGCCCACTAAAATGGTATCACCGTCGATTGCCACGCTGATGCCAAATAAGTCGCCAGCAGCACCGTCTTTTGCTGTAAGTTTGCTATGAAAGCGCCATGTATTTTTGTCGCGCATGAAGACGTAGGCAGAGCCCGAGTCCTTGTGTGGTGCATCACTGTGGGGCGCGCCGATAACCACAAAGCGCTCACTCAGTGCTATGCTTTGGCCAAAAGCGTCGCCCGCCTTGGCATCTGTGGCGGTGAGTATTTGTTTTTGTGACCACAAGTTGCCCTTTTGCTCAAACGCAAATACCGCACCGGCATCTTCACCCTTATGGTCTCTTCTACTAGCCCCGAGCATGGCGGTATGGTTTTTAAGTGCCACATTGCCACCAAAAGTATCCCCCGCGTAAGCGGGGTTTGCGATGAGTTTTGCGTGCTGCTGCCAACCTGTTGTACTAAGGGTGTAGACATAGGCCGCGCCTGAATCTGTGAGATTATTCGTGTTTGCTTTGAGGGCGCCAACTAACGCAGTTGTGCCATCTAACGCAACGCTATAGCCGAACTGGTCTTCGGCTTTGCCATCATCAGCGAGCAACTTGTGTTGAGCCCCTAAGCTTTGGCAAGTTGCTAGCAAGGTGAAACAGGATAATAATTTAACAACAGCAGATTTCATGCTGACATCCTTGTGCTTGATAAGGGGAAAATTGTCACTTTATGCAACTTATATCGGCTGTACAAGCAATACTTTGTAAAGAAAAGCTAAGATGATCAATGTGATGGCGGCTACCTCTCGTATCCTGCTAATTCAGCATAGCCTTTAGAGGAGCTTTGGTAATGGTATTATTTTGCATGGATGGGGAGTCTGACAGTGCAACTTATCATTGGCTAGGTGATTTTGTGCCACCAGTCACACCATAAAAAGAGCGAGACATGGTTTAAGTGCGTTGAACCTGCGTTGCTATTTATATGCCAAAAGTGGTCTTCACAATTTGCATGTGACCCTTGACTAAAGTAGTGAATGGCTGGGTAAAAACAAATAAGAATTCTGATTCATAAACTTACCCATGTTTTTAGGCCTGCTCACAGTGAGTCACTTTTTTGATCCTGCGCAGTGGTTTCACATTTATGAAAATAATCTGACTTTTTATCCTTGAGGTTTTCGCAAATGGCCTCAATACTGTAATTGAGGTAAACAAGAAAAGGATAAATATATGAAGATAAATCTATCGGGCCACCATGTGGATGTAACAGATGCAGTAAGAGCTCACGTTCAAGAAAAGTTTGCCAAAACAGCGGTTCATTTTCCGTCGCTATTGTCACTAGACATCATTATAAGTAATGAAAACAAGAAGTTTTATACTGAAATATCGACTACGTATTCAGGCGTACGCATTGCCGTTAAGGGGGAAGGGGACGTAATGTATCCTGCGATCGCGAACGCCGCTAAAAAACTAGATGCCTCACTAAAACATAGAAAAGGGCAACTAAAAGCAAATCTACACAATAAGCCGGTGAGTACTACACCGGAAATCGCACATGAAATTATTCAAGAGATGGATTTACGTTAGGTAATAGTGCCTAGCGTGATATCAGCAAAGGGGGCCTTAACAGGCCCTTTTTTTATGCTAGACTGAGCCACAGTCTCACCCATAATAAAGTAGTTTAAATGACCGATTATCAAGCTGTTTTAGATACCGTGTTCTCGCATGTTCAACCCTTGTTACACTCAGGTAAAGTGGCCGATTATATTCCCGCATTAGCAGAGCAATCTCTCGGTCAATTTGCCATGGCATTACACACAAGTGATGGGCAAACTTTTACAGTGGGTGATAATCATGCGCGTTTTACGGTGCAATCGGTATCCAAAGTGATGACTCTCACCATGGCGTTGCAGCGCTATGAGGATGAGCTTTGGCAACGAGTGGGAAAAGAGCCCTCAGGCACTGCTTTCAACTCGCTAACACAGCTTGAGTTTGAAAACGGTATTCCTCGTAACCCTTTTATCAATGCTGGTGCAATTGTCACTTGTGATGCGCTTTTTTCTCGTTTAGGTGCGCCCATTTATACCATGTTGGAGCAATATCGTCGCCAGTCAGGTAATGATAAAGTGGTGATCAACAAAAAGGTGGCACAGTCGGAGTTTGAACACCGCTTCAGAAATGCGGCGATGGCTTATTTAATGAAGTCGTTTGGTAACTTTACCAATGAAGTTGAAGAAGTGCTTTGGTGTTATTTCAACTACTGCGCGATTGAAGTGAACTGCCGCGAACTTGCTCGTACTTTTTCTTACCTTTCCAACCAAGGGTATTGTGCTCAAAGCCAGCAGCAGCTACTTAGTGCAAAGCAGACTAAACAGCTAAACTCACTGCTATTTACCAGCGGCCTTTATGATGCCGCAGGAGACTTTGCTTATCGAGTGGGAATGCCGGGTAAATCGGGAGTGTCGGGTACGATTATTGCGGTTGTGCCTGAGAAGTTTACCGTTGCAGTTTGGTCCCCTGGGCTTGATAAGTTTGGTAATTCTGTTGCGGGAATTGCAGCTTTAGAGCGCCTGTCTGAACAGTTAAATACTGCCATTTTTTAGCGGTATTTAACGCAATCAGTTGAAGTAAGACTATTTCAAACCACTTCAGAATACACTTTTTCAATAAAAATCAAAGTAATGTGAAACCTTGCTAGCCACTCACTAGTTTAGTATTTCAGTAACAGCTAGTACAAACCTTTCCTCTTGTTTGCGTGTAATGCGCTGTAATTCCCTAAAATTAATGTTGTTGGCACAATGCTATTGGTGCGATTTTTTGAATGTCGTGATCTTTTGGTGGGTAACTACACGGGGTTGCCTAATCTTGGTTGAGCATTGAGTACGAAAACTACAGTTATTTTGAGATCAGTCAAAAAAGTAAGCAATTGCAGCTACTAAATATTTAGTGTTTTTTTTGTGGTTGACTAGACTGAAGGTGTAGTAATGAATACTGACTGAATCATTAGCAATGACTCGCTTTAGTCAAGGACCCTTTAAGCTAGGCAGCGATAAATGGAAAAAAAACAAGAAATTAATGAATCAAAATTGGGTTATGCAGATCCACAAGTAGACGATCTGCTAAAACACTCTATAAGAACTCAGCTCGAGTCTTTATTAAAATCAAAATTAACCACGAGCCAGCGCCTACAGTTATTGCAAAAGAGTTTTGTAGAGGCGATCACGCTGGTACTTAATGACACAAAAGTAGAGCACCAACAGTTAACTAAAGCATTTGAAGCCATGTACGATCAGGCTGTTCAGTCTATGGCTTTGGCAGAACTTAGCCAAGAGGTGCTGACCCGCCAGTATATTTCTGCCACCGGTTTGATAATGTCGGTGCAAAACTGCAAGCACACCATTAAAGATGTATACCGAATTCAAGGTTACGCACGGGGGATTGACCAAGCGATTGCTGGCAAGTTACAAAATAGCCCCTCTATAACGATTTTATATCCCGCCTGTGGCCCGTTTGCCCCGTTACTACTGCCTCTATTAAGTTATTACAAAGACAGTAAAAGCTACACGCCCGATCAGATACAGGTCATTTTGGTCGATGTGCAACCTGGTGCGGTGTTGAGCTTACAGCAGCTCGTAAAAGATTTACAGTTAGAAGACTATATTTCGCAAATAGCAGAAGCGGATGCAACCGAGTTTGTTCCAGATACAGGAATCGATCTACTGGTGCTTGAGGCAATGCAGCACGGTTTTACCAAAGAAGGGCAGTTGAGTATTGCCAAGCACTTGGTGAAGTTTCTCAACATTGACGGCTGGATGATCCCACAAAATGTGTCCATCAGGGGCATGATGGTGATAGGAGAAACTGAGTTTAACCAGCAATGGAAGCAAGTTGATTATAGCCATTCTATGAATATGTCTAGTGAGGCCCAACAAGACAGAATTGAGCTGGGTGAGCTACTCAAGATTAATAAATCGACCTTGTTGGAGATGCAAGAACTTGAGCTGCAAGATGGCATCAAAGTGATACCAGCAAATCAAATTGTATTGCCCACAGATGTTGCAGATATGAGCAAACGCATTTTTGCGGTATATGCTCACATCGAAACGTTTGCTCAAGAAGGGGTTGGTCAATATGACTCTGGGATAACGCACCCTCGACCTGACACAAGCGTGTATATCGACCTTAAACCAAAAGATATTGAGCATACGCATTTTGTGGCCAACAGTGGCGACACCGTGCAGTTTTATTATCAGCTCAGTGGGTTACCTGGCTTTGTGCCAGTAAAAGTGTAGGGGGCATGATGCAACGATTCGCACTATTTACTGGCAGTTGTCAGAGTATTCCAGCGATACAATATCTACACCATTACAGCAAACTTGCTTGCGTTGTGCTGGTGGATGCCGAGCCCACACCTGATTTAGCACAATTACAGTATTGGTTGCAGCAAAGCGGCATACCTACAATTTCTTATAATAAGCGTGATGACGGGGCCTTAATCGCAAAACTGGATGAGCTGGCAGTAAACCGAGGCCTGGTATATATGTTCAGGCATAAATTTCGCAGCAAGCTGATTCAGTACTTTAATGGTTATTTGATGAATATTCACCCCAGTCCGCTGCCTGAGTATCGCGGTCCATACCCACTTTATTGGCAGCTTCGTAACGGTGAAGAAGCGACCAAAATAACGCTCCATCAAGTGAGTGAATCGATTGACTGCGGCGATATAGCTACCCAGATTGATGTCCCAATTCACCCGTTCGATACCATGAACTGCTTACAACAAAAAGTATCGCAAGCGCTGCCACAATTGGTTGATACCTTGTGTCGGCTGGATGAGCAACAGATCCTTAACTGGCGCAAGCAGGCCGATCAAGCAGAAAAAACAGCCCCAGCCGTTGAGCCGCAACAGTTCATTGTCAATTGGTATAAACAATCAGCAAAGCAAGTGGTTGATATGGCACGTGCAGGTAATGTTGATTCTGGGTGTGCCATTTTTGCAGTCGGTCAAGACCAGTTTCAACTGCTACAAGCCAGCAAAGTGGACTGCCAGCTAAACGGTATACAGTCAGGAACGGTGCTTGAACTAGACAGACATCGGGGTCTAATCATTAAAACCATTGATGGTGCGGTGCGCCTTGATGTTATTGGTACGCAGCAGGGATTGTTTGACGGATATCGTTTTGCAACCTTGTTTGGGTTGGAAGCGGGTATGACGTTGTCGGGTAGGTGATAGGGTAAGTCGCCTAAATCGACAAGGTTTGCCAGCTTACTTTGGGAGAGCAATGTTAAGGAAAAACGGTAAATAGATGTGTGTGGGTATTATCGTTTTTAGTTACAACAGTGCTTTGAATTTTACTTCAGATGCGAGTTAACGAATGAAGATAAACGTAGATATTACCAATCAATACGGGTACGATATTGCGGTCTATCCGTATAACAATGGGGCGCTGCCGAGCAATGATAAAGCTGAGATTGTCGGTAAAAGTGAGGGAAAAGGCTCATTAAGTGTTGAACGTTCAGAGTCAGGGATCATTGATATTCCGGGCATGGGAAGCGTGTTAGTGCAGTTTATGGGTGAACAAAAACTCTCGGAATACCATGATAAGTTTTGCGAACACCCAGACGACTTTGACCAATGTGAGCAAATGGTGCTGATCCGTTATAAAACGTCTGAATTGTACTGGCGTTTTCCAAGTTCAGCAGACAATGCGCAGGTCACTTTACAGGTGAACGATGTTGGTACTGTGTGTTTAGGGAAGGTATCAACTGGGAGCGTTCGGCAGGTTGCACTTCCTGAGTTGTTTATTCCGCCAGTATTTTCGGTGAACCCAATGGCTGAGCCACAAGATGAGGCCCAGCAGCCTGAGTAAACAAACTGCACAGGCTTTTTTAGCAAGTAAACTAAGTTTTTGTAAACAATATAGTTGATGTGACACACGAGAGTCGTTATAGCAGTCCGCCTGTCACTGATAAGCAATATATCAATTTAAGAGGACTAATTATGTCAGCAGATTCATATATCGGTACGATGCGACCTTTTGGCGGCACCTTTGCAATTCGCAATTGGTCAATTTGTTTGGGGCAATTACTGGCAGTTGCTGAAAATACAGCGCTATTTTCTTTACTTGGAGATTTGTATGGTGGTGATGCTCGTACCTCGTTTGGCATTCCAGATTTAAGAGGGCGTAGCCCAGTTGGTATGGGGGTCATGCCTGGGGGGAGAGATTACCGATTAGGTATGCGTTTTGGTGTAGAAAATATCGCGTTGGGAGCAACACAATTACCAAAACACACACATAGCGCTGCGTTTATACCTTCAGGTGGTGGTGTTACAGGTTCTCTTCAGGCTGCAACAAATAACGGTAACACAAATACCCCAGACGCCACTGCGTACTTAGCGGGCAATACAAATACCTCGATGTACTACAAGCAGCAAGGCCTATCGCCAGCACCTACATTAACTGAGTTAGCAGGGTTAAGTGTTGATGGTGGTAGTGCTGGGGGCAGCGTAGTGGTCAGTGATACAGGCGCGTCAGAGAGTTTTAGCATTCTTAACCCATTACAAGTTGTGAACTGGCAAATTGTATTGGATGGCATCTATCCATCACGAAACTGATATAGGGCTGAACAGGTCCCGCAGTTAATACTGCGAGGCCTGTTTCTTCTGAGAGCATTTTGATTTGCGGTATGTTTGAACCTAAGGGGTTCAGTAACTCGACAGCTTATAAATAAAACGCTTTTTGAATCTTGGGTACTGTGGAATATACCAAATCAGTCATTTGGAGTGGAAAATGAAGTTGAATCGAATCACAGCAGTTATTAAGGGTACACTTTTTTTAGGGCTATCTTTATCTTGTTTGTCTGCCACGGCTGCCTCTATTGACTATAAAGTGAAGTCAGGTAGTGGAGTAGCGAACATTTCGCATACAGATAGCTCCGTCACGTACTTGCTAGATGCTGGTACAGCGACTTCCTATACGTCGTCAACGATGACCGTGTATGGAGGCACCGCAGCGGCAGCAGATGACTATATCAATGGTTCGCCTTCTGCAACCGCTGGTGGGTATATTTTCTATACCAGTGATTCTAGCAATAACTTTAGTTTTGACTCAATTTCCATTTACCCTAATTTACAAATAGCAAATGATAATTATCAGATCCTCTTGAAAGGATATGATGGAGGAACTTCAGCGACGCCCGTGACCGCTACTATTACCGTACCCCAAGGAAACGCTACAGATGTATTTACGATTACAAGAGACACAGATTTTTCAGGCAATGATTGGCAAAACGTTGATACCGTGGTGTTGGAGTTTTATGACTCGTTTAATAGTGTTTATGACAACCGATTTGCAGTAGATACGATCACCTTTTCCGCTTCTGCTGATAGCACTCCGCCTACAATTAGTGAGGTTACAGCGGTTACTACACCAACAAACGACAACACCCCCAATTATACGTTCACGACTGATGAGGCGGGTGAGTTGTCGATCGGAGGCAGTTGTGGCACATCTAGCTCGACCACAATCAGCACCACAGGCAACCAAACGATAACTCTAACTCAAACAGATAACAGCACGGCTCTAGCCGATGGCACCTATAGCGACTGTACGGTCACTGTGACAGATGCTTCAAGCAACGCAAGCGATGCTTTAAGCATTACCAGTTTTACGGTAGACACCACAGCGCCAACGGTATCAGAAGTGACCGCAGTGACGACGCCAACGAATGATACAACACCAAATTATACGTTTAGCACTACAGAGACAGGCACTTTGTCTGTTGGTGGAAGTTGTGGCACATCAAGTTCCACGACTATTAGCTCGACAGGCAACCAAACCATCACTTTGACCCAAACAGATAACTCGACAGCGTTAGCCCAAGGCACGTATAGCGACTGTACAATTACGGTAACGGATTCTGCGGGCAATGCGAATACAGCGCTGGCAATATCCAGCTTTACAGTGGACACTACCGCGCCGACTGTTTCAGAAGTCACTGCAGTAACGACCCCAACTAATGACAGTACGCCAAACTATGCTTTCAGTACGACAGAGACTGGGACGTTAGCTGTAGGTGGAAGTTGTGGTACATCAAGCTCAACTACAATTAGCTCAACTGGCAACCAAATAATTACTCTGACTCAAACGGATAATTCAACGGCATTAGCGGATGGTACATACAGCAACTGTACCATTACCGTGACAGATTCTGCGGGCAATGCGAATACAGCACTGACGATATCCAGTTTTACGGTTGATTCTACGGCTCCGACGGTTGCGGAAGTGACAGCAGTGACGACGCCAACCAATGACTCAACACCAAACTACACGTTTAGCACTACAGAAACAGGCACATTGGCTGTGGGTGGAAGTTGTGGCACATCAAGCTCGACCACAATCAGTTCGACAGGAAATCAAACTATCACCCTGACTCAAACGGATAATTCAACGGCATTGGCCGATGGTACGTATAGTGACTGTACCATTACAGTGACTGACTCGGCGGGGAATACAAATACAGCGCTGAGCATATCAAGCTTTACTGTAGATACATCTGCACCTTCGGTTGCAGAAGTGACCGCAGTGACGACGCCAACCAATGATTCAACACCGAACTACACGTTTAGTACTACAGAAACAGGCACATTGGCTGTGGGTGGAAGTTGTGGTACGTCAAGCTCGACCACAATCAGTTCGACAGGAAATCAAACTATCACCCTGACTCAAACGGATAATTCAACGGCATTGGCCGATGGTACGTATAGTGACTGTACCATTACAGTGACTGACTCGGCAGGTAATACAAATTCAGCTTTGACGATTACGTCATTTACCATAGATACCACAGCTCCCACGTTTGATGGTGCAAACTCCACGCCCAATGATAATGCCACAGGTGTCACAGCGAGCGATGACATTATTGTCGACTTTAGTGAAAACATCGCATTAGGGTCGGGCAGTATTACCATTCGTGATGTGACTGGCAGTAGTGATTTTGAAGCATTTGATGTAGCAACTGAAAGCGATGGCACGACGACCACCCCAAGTGCAGGCCGTATAGGCATTACCAATGATAAAATCTATATTAATCCAACCAGTGATTTAACTGGCAATCGTAGCTATGCAATTCGTATTGATACTACCGCGGTGGATGATTCTGCGGGTAATAGCTTTGCCGGTATTAGCGACGACACCACCTTTAACTTTACCACCGCCAATACTGCGCCTGTGGTTGATTTAGACTCAACAAGTGGTAGTGATGACAGCAGTGCTTCTTTCTCTGAGGGCAGCGGTGCTGTGGCAATTGCTAGCAATGCTGCGGTTACGGAGGCGGATGGTGATACGATTACGACCATAACGGTTACACTCACCAATGATCAAGACGGCGCTTCTGAGGGGTTAAATGTGAGTGCAGCGGCGCAAGATGCATTGACGGGGATTTCAGGCTCTTCAGATATCACTTTGCAAGACACCATTACTATCTCTGGCGCAACAGCAACCGCATCTGAAGTACAAACCTTCCTACAGGCAATCACATACAACAATACCTCAAGCTCGCCTAATGAAACTGCCAGAACCGTGACTGTGGTGATTAACGATGGCACTGACAATAGCACTTCGCGTACTGCCACGGTCTCAGTGAGCAATGTCACTGCGGCAACAAGTACCGCGGCCAGCTTTAATAGCAGCAATGGTACAAACTTATCACCCGCCATTACTTTCACCAGCGATGACGAAACGCTGACCATAGGTGCGACCACGCATATCACAGGGTCAACCGCAGATGGTGGGGGCGGTACGGATATTTTGAGCGTGCCAACAGGGTCAAATCTGGCTAACTTTACCTCATTGACTAACTTTGAGACGCTCACGCCAGACAACGATGCGTCGTTGACATTGACTGAAACACAGCATGACGCGTTTACCACCATAAATGGCTCGGGTACGAACCAGTTTACTATCTCCAGTGCCAATGGCGATCAGGCTCTAACAGGTGACAGCGACATTGAAACCTATGTGTTAGGTGCTGCAATGAGCTTTACCATGGGCGTGGTGACTCAAAATGTTACGGGTAGTAGTGGGGATGATACGGTCAATGTGACCGGATTTACCGCCACAGGTGTGCTCTCAGGTGGTACAGGTACCGATACTCTGCAAGCGGACACTGGCGCCAACATTAGCGGTGCCACTGTCAGTAGCTTTGAATCACTGACCTTAAGTGACAATGCATCAGTGACAATGACCGAAGCGCAGCATGACAGCTTCTCAACAATCACAGCAGCGGCAACCGAGACGATTACAATCAGTGATGTAAGTGATGGTTTAACGGGTAACAGTGTTATTGAGAGCTATGTACTTTCTGCCGCCAATACCTTCACTTTGGGGGCCGCAGGGCAGAACCTGACGGGCAGTAGTGGTAATGATACAGTCAATGTTGGCACCTTGAGCGCTACAGGCACACTCACAGGTGGTAACGGTACCGATACATTGTCGGTGAGTGATGGCGGTAGTATTGCTGGTGCAACAGTCAGTGGCTTTGAAAATCTATCGGTAACCAGTAATGGCTCTGCAACGGTTACCGTGTCGCAACTATCTTCCTTCACAGGCTCTATTTCGGGCAGTGGCACGGAATCGTTGACGGTATCGGGTGATGGTGATGTGACCACCGTCTCTGCCATTGAGAATTATACGCTGTCAGATGACTCTACCAATACAAGAACCGTTACAGTCAGTGATGCAGGTCACTCAGTGACAGGTACATCAACCACAGATGCTATCACATTTGACCTCGGTTCATTGACCTATACGGGCACCATCACGGGTGATAACACGGTTGCGGATACTCTGTCACTTAGCTCAGGTGCAGATATTACGGGCGGCACCGTGACGGATGTGAGCAACCTAACGCTGGCATCTGGTGCGTCGGTGTCGATGACGGCCACTCAGCATGAAACCTTTACAGGCACGATAACCGCAGCGGGCTCAGAAACCATTACAATCAGCGGCGATGGCGACATTACCACCTTGACGGGCATTGAAAGCTATAGCGTTGGTGATGATAGCACGAATACCAGAACTATCACGGTTTCCACTGGCACCACCTCGGTTACGGCAAGTTCAACAACCGATGCGATCTCATTTGCGATAGGTGGTAGCACCTATACCGGCACTTTAATTGGAGACTCGAGTGTAGCGGATAACGTACAAGTTACAGATGGCTCCGATGTCAGTGGCGGTGTATTTACCAACATCAGTACGCTTAATGTGGGCAGTGGTGCGACGGTTGCCATTGATACTGCTAACCTCAGTGATTTTTCAACGGCCATCACAGGTAGCGCAGGTAGTGAAACATTAAAGCTGATGGATGGCGGTACGTTTGATTTTTCCACTACAACCGTCTCCGCAATTGAAGGGGTTGCAATAGGCACAGACAATACGGCTACTATCACGTTGACGGATAATTTCAGCGTTGATGGACAAACTATTTCTGTGACGAATACCAGTGGCAGTGCTATCACGGCTGATTTAACCATTGATGCATCCGCATTTGTCAGTGATGTACTGCAAATTACCGCCACCGACTTGGATGGTTCAGACACCATTACTGGTGGTAGCGGGGCAGATACTATTCGTCCAGGTGCTGGCACTGACTCTATGACGGGCAATGACGGCAATGATAACTTTGCAGGTGAGGAAGCGGATTTAAATGGCGATACCATTGCTGATTTAGCAGCAGGTGACACCATCACCATTACCAACCTTACAGGAATGACCACCTCGAATGTACGCTTTAACGGCACTGGCACACTAGAGGTAGACACCAACGCCACGACGTTTGCCAGCCCAGAGGTAAGCATCACTCTAACTAATGCACCGGGTAATGACTTGGTGTTCACGGTTGCCGATTCTGGCAGTGATACCTTGATAACGTTTGAAGATGCGAATGACGCGCCGGTGTTTACAAGTCTAAACGGTGGTAACACCTTTACAGAAAATGGCTCAACCATTGTGATAGATAGCGATGTAACGGTCGCTGATACCGAGCTGGATGCACTTAACAGTGGCAACGGTAACTATGATGGTGCCTCACTGACCATTGCTCGTTCAGGTGGTGCAAACACAGAAGATGTATTCAGCAATACTGGTCTACTTGGTACGTTAACCGAGAGCAATGCATTCGACTACAATGGCACGTCAATCGGTACTGTTACCACGAACTCATCGGGTACTTTAGTGCTTTCTTTCAATAGCAGTGCAACATCTGCTTTGGTAGATAGTGCTTTACAGGCAATCGGTTACACCAATAGCTCAGAAGACCCAAGCTCATCGGTTACGCTTAATTACACCTTTAGTGATGGCACCACAAATAGCACAGGCACCAATCAAGCTACGGTAACTATCAGTGCGGTGAATGATGCACCGACCGATATTGCGCTAACAGCAACCAGCATCGATCAGTCAAGTACGGGGGTATCTGCTACGGTAGCGACGGCCAGTACTACAGATGTAGAAAGTGGCGACAGTCATACGTATAGCCTTGTGAGTTCGGGAGCCAGCGACAACGGCACATGTAGTGCAAGCTCGGGCAATGGCAGCTTCCAGTTCTCTGGTAGCACGCTACAAACTCAAGCTTCTACCTCACCGGGTGACTATGTTATTTGTGTGCAAACTAGCGATGGCACAGCAAGCTATCAAGAGTCATTTACTATCACGGTTAATGATGATGTGGCGCCAGATGCGCCTTCAACCCCTGATTTAGACTCTGGATCTGATACAGGTGCGTCGAGCACAGATAATATCACCAGCGACACAACGCCAACCTTTAGCGGTACTGCTGAAAGCGGTGCAACGGTTACTTTATACAGTGACCAAGAAGGAGGCGGTACTACGTCAATTGGTAGCGCTACGGCTACGGGAGGTAATTGGCAAATTACCACCAGTACCTTAACAGCGGGTGTTACACACGCCATTTCGGCTAAGGCTACGGACTCATCAAGTAACGTGAGTAGCAGCTCAAGTTCGTTGAGCGTTACGATTGATTCAACAGCGCCATCAGCACCAAGTACACCAGATTTAGCAACAGCAAGTGACAGCGGCAGCTCTAGCAGTGATAACCTCACCAACGATACCACACCGACATTTACTGGTACTGGCACAACGGGCGACACCATTACACTGATTTCAGATGTTGATGGTTCGGTTGGAAGTACTGTAGTCAGTGGTGGTACGTGGAGTATTACCAGCTCAACACTTACTTCTGGTGCGCACGCAATTTCGGCACGCTCAACGGATACTGCCGGTAACAACACAGATAGTGCAAGCTTGAGTGTTACCATAGACGCCACAGCGCCAACGGGAGTCACAGCTAGCATAGATCAAAGCAAAATAGATGCAGATAATGAAGCGGCAATGAGCTTTACATTATCTGGCTTAGAGGGCTCAGGTAGCTTCACCTATGAAATTTCCGATGGTGTTGACTCAGTTAGCAGCTCAAGTGCTACAACCATTACCAGCTCATCTGCGCAAGTTACTTCAATTGACGTAACAAGCCTTGATGAAGGAACGCTTACACTTTCTGTGACGGTGACTGATACCGCAGGTAATGACAGCTCAGCGTTTACGGATACCGTAACCAAACAGTATAACGATGTGCCTGTGCTCTCTGGTACGCCCGCAAGTAGTGTGGATGAAGACAGTGCTTACAGCTTTACACCTACATTAACGGATTCAGATTCAGGTGACACGCATACCTTTAGTATTAACAACCAGCCTTCTTGGGCAAGTTTTGATACTAGTACTGGGGCGTTGACTGGTACGCCAGATGACAGCCATGTGGGCACGACCTCTAATATCCAAATATCGGTGAGTGATGGCTCAGATTCGGGAAGTCTTAGCGCCTTTAGCATTGAAGTCGTTAACACCAATGATGCGCCAACAGGGCAAGATACTAGCTATACCATTGATGAGGGAGGCACAGCATCCGCCGATAGTAGTAATGGTTTATTGAGTCTGGCTGATGACGATGATTTAGACTCCAATGATAGTTTAACTATAGTGAAAGACAGCGATCCTCAATATGGCACGCTTACGCTCAGTAGCGATGGCAGCTTTAGCTACGTGCATGGTGGCAGTGAAAATCACACGGATAGCTTCACTTACCACGTTGAAGACAGCAGCAATGCCAGCTCGCCTGTTTATACTGTGACTATCAATATGAATGCAGTGGAAGATGCGCCTACAGCGGTAAATGATACCCTGACAACGCTTGAAGATACCGCTAATTCGCTCAATGTTCTGTCAAACGACAGCGACCCTGAAGATAATATGGTTGCATCATCGGTGGTTGTGAAAACATCACCGACTCTTGGGCAGGTATCGGTAAGCAATGGCACGATAACGTATACTCCAAATGCGAATGTCAATGGGTCTGACTCATTCACTTACACAGTGAAAGACTCAACCCAAGCTGAATCAAATGAAGCAACAGTGAGCGTTACCATTACGGCGGTAAATGACTCGCCTGTTGCGGCAGACTTTACACCCAATATTGACGAAGATACATCGACGTCAGCCCTTACAATCAGGAGCAGCGCAACGGATGTGGAAGATACCAATCCAACGGGTGATATTACGCTTGAAACACAACCGAGCAAAGGAAGTGCTAGCATTGACCAAACGGCTGGAACACTCACTTACACGCCTGATGCTAATGAAACAGGAACTGATAGCTTCACCTACTCAATCCTTGATAGTGAAGGTGGTCAGTCAAATATCGCGACCATTTCAGTTAACATTGGTGCTGTGAACGATCGCCCAGTTGCGGGAGATGACTCTACGACCACCAACGAAGACACAGCAACAACGTTGGCTATTCTAAACAATGATTCAGATGTTGAAGATAGCGGCTTCGTTGGTGCTGATATTGCGCTGGAAGATCAAGGCAGTGGTGCTGGCGTGTACAGCCTCGCGAATGTTTCGGTTGCTACAGATGGGGTATTAACGATTGCACCGAATCAGGATCAAAATGGGGTGCTTACCTTCACGTACACGGTTGAAGACAGTGACGGTCTACGTTCAGACCCAGCAACCGTTACCGTGAACATTACGGCAGTCAACGATGCACCTGTTGCGGTTGATAACACCGCGCAATTGGCTGAAGATGGCTCTATCGAAATCAACGTGTTGGGTAATGATACCGACGTTGATAGCCAGCTTAATAGCTCAAGCGTGACCGTTGTGACTGCTGCGCAAGGAGGAAGTACTCAGGTACAAGCATCAGGCAGCATTCTCTATACGCCGAATGCTAATTTCTTCGGCAGTGACAGCTTTACATACACCGTTCAAGACACCGAGGGGCTGACGTCCAATCAAGCGACAGTGACTATCACAGTGAATTCTGTGAATGATGCGCCGGTTATCTCGGGCACACCAGCTACGACGGTCAATGAGGATGAAGCGTATAGCTTCGTGCCAACGGCCAGCGATGCCGACGACGATACACTTACCTTTAGCGTGATTAATCTACCTATCTGGGCAAGTTTTGATACCGCAACGGGCGAGGTATCTGGCACCCCAGTTGAGGGGCAGCAAGGTACTTACTCTGGTATTGTGGTATCGGTCAGCGATGGGCAAAGCACCACCTCACTTGCCGCGTTCGCAATTGTAGTGAATGCGGTAAATGATGCGCCAGAAATTTCAGGCACGCCTGCCACATCGGTTAATCAAGATGAAGCATATAGCTTTACCCCGCAGGCTACGGATGTCGACTCCCAGACCTTAACGTTTAGCATTGAAAACGTGCCAAGTTGGGCGATCTTTGATACCGCAACGGGGGCATTGACGGGCACTCCTGACATTAATGATGTTGGTGTTTACTCTGGCATTATTATCTCTGTCAGCGATGGTGAGCTGCAAGCCAGTCTTGATGCATTTGATATTACAGTCGTCGCGATCAATGCTGCGCCAGTTGCCAACAACATGCAGCGCAGTGTGAATGAAGATGGCACCACCAGCTTTGTTGCGGATGTAAGCGATGCTGATGGCGATGCGCTAACCTTAACACTGCAAGACTTACCACAAAATGGTGTCGCCTCAGTGCAAGGTACGGTCTTAACCTATACACCGCTGCCAAACTTCAATGGCACAGATAGCTTTAGCTACCTTGCATCAGATGGCGTGTTGCAATCCGATGTGGCAACAGTGAGCATTAATGTTGTGTCTATTAATGATCTACCGATTGCATTGGATGATGCATTTACCTTCACTTCAGTGACTGCTAATCAATATACACTGCCGGTACTGGATAATGACTCGGACCCAGATGGTGGCGTGCTTAGCATTATCGGTGCAAAAGCATCCTTGGGTAGTGTCAGTATCAATGGCGATACCTTGACTTACCAAGCGGTACCAAATGCACAAGGCCCAATCGTTGTTGATTATGTGATTGAAGACCAAGGCAAAGCGCGTGCCTCAGCCAAAGCCATGGTAACGATTACCAATGCTGGAGGTGGCCAAGCGCCGACTATCACTGCACCAAGTGATGTGACCGTGAACGCGACAGGCTTGTACACCAAAGTAGAATTGGGCACCGCAGTGGCTACTGACTCTCAGGGCAATACGCTTCCAGTGTCTCTGTTGAATGGCTTCCCACTATTTGCGCCTGGTCAAAGCATTGCGTACTGGCAAGCAGTGGACGGACAAGGGTTGCAAGCTACTGTGAGTCAAAATGTGAATGTGAACCCTCTGGTATCGCTTCAGAAGAATAGTCGCATAGCTGAGGGTAACAAACACAGTGTGGTGGTTTACCTAAATGGTCGTTCTCCAAATTATCCGGTAACAATTCCATACACCGTATCGGGTACATCGGATAGTGCGGATCATGACCTATTATCGGGTGAGGTTGTTATCAACTCTGGTTTCCAAACCAGCATTGAGTTTGAAACATTTGCTGATAGTGACATTGAAGGCAATGAAACCATTGTTATAACCTTAGACAGCAGCCTGAATATCGGCACGCGTGGTTCATCAACGGTGACAATCTCTGAAGCGAATATTGCACCGACACTGAGCACGAAAGTAGTCCAAGAAGCACAAGAGCGAGAGCTGGTTACTTCAACAGACAATGAAGTGACGATTACGGCAACCGTGGCGGATGCAAACCCTAACGACCAAGTCAGTGTTTCGTGGCAAACCTCTGCTCCGTTATTGAATCTTTCTGTTGTGCCAGAGCTGTTTGTATTTAACCCACTGGATGTCGCACCGGGTATATACAAAGTGAAAGTTACCGCAACAGACAATGGTACGCCGAATTTATCCACACAGAAAGACGTCTACATTGAGGTCATCGAGTCGCTCGCGCCGCTTGGAGATACGGATTCTGATGGCGATTTAATTCCAGACTCACAAGAAGGGTACACAGACTCTGATGGTGATGGTATTCCTGATTATCAAGATGCGATTTCGGATTGTAATGTGATGCAGGAACGAGCGCTACAAGCCACTCAATATCTGGTTGAAGGTGACCCAGGCGTTTGTTTACGCAAAGGGGCAACAGTTGTACAAAACCAAACAGGTGGTATTGAGCTGCTCACTGAAGAGCTACCAAGTGACCCTGATGCGCTAAACATAGGCGGTTTGTTTGATTACATCGCGACTGGTTTGCCGCAAGAGGGCGACACGTATAGTATCGTACTCCCTCAGCGTGTGCCTGTACCAGCAGGGTCCGTCTATAGGAAACTAAAAGACGGCCAGTGGCATAACTTTGCAATTGAAGATGGCAACCAAGTATTAAGCGCACAGGGTGAGCCGGGCTTCTGTCCACCACCAGGTGACAATCAATGGACTGTCGGTTTGATTGAAGGTAGTTGGTGTATTCAGCTTAATATTGTTGACGGTGGACCGAATGACGACGATGGTGTTGCCAACGGCGTGATAGTCGATCCAGGCGGCATCGCGGTGCCTATCACTGACAATGCACTACCGGTTGCAACCGCAGACTCTGTGGAAATTGTGTCAGGGCAGACCATTATCATTGACGCACTAGGCAACGATAGTGATGCGGATGGAGATACCCTCTCTATCACAGGCGCAACGGTCGACTTTGGTACTGTGGTTGTGCAAGATAATCAATTGCACTATACCCCGCCTGCCATGTTTGTTGGTGAAGCCCTAATTCAGTACAGCATTACCGATGGAAATGGCGGGACTTCACACAGCACCGCGACTGTTTCGATCATCACCAATAAAGCGCCTGTGACGGTGAATGACACCGCGGTATCTAATGGTTCAGCATTGGTTATTGATGTGCTTGCCAATGACAGTGACCCAGAAGGTACAGCGTTACACTTGGTATCGGCAACCGCTGAGCATGGTAGTGTTGTCGTGAATTCGGATAACATGCTGAGTTACACCCCACAATCAGGCTTTAACGGTACAGATACCATCACTTATGTGGTGCGTGATGAGTATGGCGCGACATCGCAAGGTACTGTGGCTGTGACCGTTAACAGTCAGCAAACTACAACCATTACGAACAGTTCATCAGGCTCATTTGGAGGGCTACTAGTGTTACTAACTTCAGCAATGTTTATACGCCGCAGTAAGTCTTTATTACCGGCATTTGCAATTGTGAGTACTGCGTGTTTGGTCAGCACGCAGGCACATGCATCGGATTGGAAAATAACCGCTTCGCTCGGTCAGGCAAGTGCAGATGCAAACACGGCACAAGCTGACTTAACGACGTTAAAAGTTGATGACAAAGACACCAGTTGGTCTTTTGGGGCGTTTTATAATGTTGCGCCACATTGGTATGCGGGCGTTAGGTATATCAATCTAGGTGAGGGCAGTGTGAGCTTTACTGGCACGGTCAACGACCCTAGTCAAGTACACAGCGCGCTGGCTGATGTTGCCCCCGTATTGCCAGAGGGGATTGCAATTCAAGCTGATTACGCTAAGAGCTTAGCAAATCACTTTGAAGGTAAAGTCTTTTTCGGTGCTTTCAATTGGGAGTATGAGATTGACAGTATCCGTGATGGCGGTTCATCACAAAGGTATGAAGACAGTGGCACAAGTGCCTATCTTGGTGGCGGGCTCTATTACACGGTCTCTAATAGCGTTACTGTGGGTTTAGACTATAGCTACTATTTCGTTTCTAAAAACGACATAGATGAAATCGCTTTGAGTCTACAATATCGATTCTAAAATGTGATTGAATAAGAAAGCCCCATTAGGGGCTTTTTTATTTTTGACTCACGCTAACTTAGCGTGGAAGTGGATAAGATTAGCTTACTTATCCCAATAAGATTGTTCTAATGAGTCTTCTCGCTCAGGCAGACCGCGAGACAGACGAGGAGAGTGCTGAACCAGCACCTCATAGCTTGCTCGGTTAGCATATTTACTTATTTGCGCTAAAGAAGAATAGGTCATAGCCTGTTGTTCATGTTTCGCTGAGTTTGGTACGTTTAATTTATGGTACTCATTGGCTGAGAGGTCATGTAGAACGGCGGCCAAAGCACAGTCGCCAGCGCCATTGGTGTTTTTAATGGTATCTGGGCCACCCATGTACGGAGCTGTGTGGCTATAGGCTCGAATGGGGTTTTTACAATCGGCTTTGCGCATACCACGAGAAAATTCGTAGCGATTAAATTCAGCAATTGCACCCGGTAGCAATGGGTACTCCGTTTCGCGCTTAAAGTCGTCATCGATGTAACCTGCCATAAACAGCCCTCTAGGGCCTGCAGTACAAATTACAAGGTCTACCCAATCCAAAGCTTTGTCTGCGGCAAGTAATGGATCATTAAAGCCTGTGATGGCTTCGCCTTCCTCTTCATTCATCGCGAGAATATCAACATGCCTCTCAACAAACTCGGCCCACCATTGTGGGTCTTGTTCGATCAAAAACTTAGTGCCTAAGGTTAATACCACAGGCACACCAGCTTGGTTTGCATATTTGACCGCCTGCATGGTCGCTTGTGTCATCGTTTCATCTGCGGTGGTACGCATAAGATAAGCACTGATCACAAGCGCAGAAGCATTTTCAATTAAAGATTGAGAGATAGACTCAGGACGTAAATGATTCATCAGTCCTGCGCTAATCGCGAAAGTACGTTCACCACTGTCATCTATGAGCGTAAAACAGCGACCGATAGGGCCATCTACAGGTTGTAGATAATTCAAATCCACTCGGCTTGAGGTGTTACACAAAAACTTATAGGCATAGCTGCCAACTTTGATGTTTTCACTCATCACCCCGAGCAGCACCGAACGGTCATCAGCTAACACTGAGTAGTTGTGCATGGTGTTGCCTATGGTGCCGCCGGCAAACTCGTAATCAATCATATTGTCGCGCTTCAAACGCTCGTAAAGTGCGTTGGTGATGTCACTTTCTATGACTTGCGACATGCCACGTTGCAGACCAAACTCATCTAAAAAGGCTTGGTCAACTTTGGCTTCGATATCAACAACGATCTGGTCGATACCACAGATGTAACTGCGCTTTAAACCGTTATCATTGCCTAACTGGTTGATTAGTGGGTCTTTATCTTCCACTGGAAAATAATGCTTATGCCTACGGCGTCCCGGAAATTTCATGTTTTACCCGTGTGTGTTGAGCTCAGGAAATAAAAAAAGCGGCGAATTATAGCTTAAGTGTAGCCTTCAGGGCCACGTGATTTTGTGATTTTCTAGGATGATTACACTAATATGACGAAAAATAGCCAATTTTTTAGATGGATTTACCTAAAATGGTTAATTTTTGCGAGTCGCTTGCTCATTCGCTTGATTGAATAAAGCGCGTAGGTTTATCGCATGGGGTGTTCACGATATACTAAGCGCGATATTGTCACTAAATTTAACCTTCATGAACGAGCACGAACAAGATCAATACTGGATGTCACAGGCATTGGCCTATGCGGACAAAGCCAAGCAACAAGATGAAATCCCCGTTGGTGCGGTGGTGGTAAAAGACAACCAGTTAATTGCTGCAGGGTGGAACCAGTCTATTTGTCAGCATGACCCTTCAGCTCATGCAGAAATGCTAGCCATTCGTGAAGCAGGTAAGGTGTTGGAAAACTACCGTTTGGTCGATTGTACTTTGTACGTGACGCTAGAGCCTTGCCCTATGTGCGCTGGATTGTTGGTGCATAGTCGTTTAAAGCGAGTGGTGTTCGGTGCCAAAGATGCAAAAACAGGGGCCGCTGGGTCAATCATGAATATTGTCAAAGAACCTAGGCTAAACCATCAGTTAGAGGTTACTGAAGGCGTACTTGCAGAACAATGTAGTGAAAAGCTCTCAGCCTTTTTTAAACGTCGCCGTAAAGAAATCAAGGCGGCAAAAAAGCAAAAAAAAGCGGCTCAAGGTTGAGCCGCCATTTCTTCCATTTGCAATAAGGCAAATAATTTTCTTCGTAGTAGCACTTTTTTGTGTGCGTTTTTGAGCATGACACGACGTCTGTTTGGTGAGGTATGTCGTGTATTGCGTTTAAATTGATGAGTTCGACGTCTTTTTAGCATCTGAACCTCCTTATATGTGTGAGAGAAAAGCACGCTGGCAGCATTACAACTATACATTGCAGTTTAATGACACTTCATAATTAGGTTGCAAGCTACTTGCCAGAAGTTACATCGAGTGCATTATTTTCGTCTAACCAGACTAATGCGTCGTAGTAGCGTCGGATGTTGTCAACATACTGTACCGCAACATCTCCGCGTGCATATCCATATTTGGTCTTTCGATAGTAGCGCTTTTTAATTAACAGCGGTAGTCGTTTTTTTACATCGGCCCAACTGTCAGGATCGGCCCCTTGTTGCTGGGTGATGATCCTTGCATCATTCACATGCCCCCATCCAACATTATACGATGCTAATGCAAACCACGTTCTGTCTGGGTAGGCAATTCTTTTCGGAATACGTTTTAATAATTTTGCTAAATAATCGGCACCGCCGCGAATGTTTTGCTCAGGTTCGAGTCGATTCGTCACGCCAACTTGTTTTGCTGTAGGTTGCGTTAGCATCATTATGCCGCGTACCCCGGTCGGTGATTTGGCTCTAGGGTCCCACATAGACTCTTGATAACTCAATGCTGCAAGCAATCGCCAATCTATATTTCTCGCATATTGTTTAAACCATGCTTGATAGGTGGGTAACACCTCATGTGCAGCCTCAACAAATGCCAGTGCATTAACGTAGTTAAATGAAGATATATGGCCGTAATATTTTTCTTCAAGTGTATACAGTACATCAGTTTGCTTTAACTGAGCAAAAAAGGGCAGCAACAGGGCATATAGCGAATCATCGTCGTCATTACGCAGCACCCATGAAATGGGGTCACCACGGGTAATTGAAAAGCCGATACTCACCGTGGGGTGATAGCGGCGAAACAAGGCGAGTGTATGCGAGTCGGCTATGGTGTAATCTATTTGCTCATCGATAATTGCAAGCAATAGTTCTTCTTCGTCCATGTCGCTGATGGCGAACCAATCTAAAGATGGATGCTGTTGTTTAAGTGCTTGTAAGGTCAACACGTGGCTAGAACCGGCTAACACCGTAATGGGTTTATCTATGTCTTCGATGCTTCGAGGGCGTGTTCGACCTTGCTTAAATACCAACTTTTGGCTGACCGAACGATAACTTGGACCGAAACGATATAGTTGCGTTCTGTTTGGGTGATAGCTCAAACCTGAGGCGATTAAATCCAAGTCGCCTTTATTTAATCGTGCAAACATCTCTGGCAAGCTGAAAAATGGCACCATTTGTAGTTGTACGCCCAAGTAGTCGGCAAATTCGGCGCTGAGTTCGTATTCGTAGCCTTGCTCACCATTGCGAGCCTGAAAATAATTACCGGGGCCTGCCAAAGTGCCTACGCGGATCACTTGCTTTTGCTTAATCTGTTCAAGTTGGTTTTTTGGCGTCTTTTCGCACCCACACAGGATAGCGAACATAATAATGGCCAGTAGCCACTTAATTGCTTGCATTCGTTCTCCTGATTGGGGGTAGCCTTGTATTTCACGTTAGCTAACTTTGCTTGCGAACGCAAAATTTATCCGTCGCTGGCGTTTTAATAACGTATAACTATCTGGATTTACATCAAAAAGAGGTATTTTTGCGAGTTTTGGCATTATTAGTGTTAAACCCAGCCAACATTTCTACTATAATAGCGACCCTAAATATCGTTCAATCCCTAACCCCGGATGAAAATACCTATGTTGATCCTACGTGGTGCGCCTGCACTGTCTGATTTTAGAGTTCAAAAAGTCCTTAAAAACTGCGCGGATGCAAACTTACCTGTTTCAGGTGTGTATGCCGAATTTATGCATTTTGTTGATTTAACCGCTGAGCTTAGCGAGGCTGAACAGGTTAAGTTAAACAAGCTATTAAAATATGGTCCAACGATTGCGGAACACGAACCGCAAGGGCAGTTGATTTTAGTCACTCCTCGTCCTGGTACCATTTCTCCTTGGGCATCAAAAGCGACCGATATCGCAAATAACTGTGGTTTGAGTCAGGTTCACCGTGTTGAGCGTGGTATAGCCTATTACGTTGAAGGCGAACTGAATGCTGAGCAACTAGCACAGGTTGCGGCGTTATTACATGATCGCATGACTGAAGCGACGCATAGCCAACTAGAAGACGCAGCTTTACTATTCAAAGTAGATGAACCGCGCCCAATGTCATCGGTTGATATTTTAGGTGGTGGTAGTGAAGCGTTGGTTAACGCAAACATTGAACAAGGTTTTGCGCTTGCAGAAGATGAAATTGACTATCTGGTAGAAAACTTCCAAAAGTTAGGGCGTAACCCGAACGACATCGAATTATTTATGTTTGCCCAAGCAAACTCAGAGCACTGTCGTCACAAAATATTTAATGCAGATTGGACCATTGACGGGCAACAACAGCCAAAGTCACTGTTCAAGATGATTAAAAACACCTATGAAACACACCCTGAAAACGTATTGTCTGCCTATAAAGACAACGCAGCGGTAATGAAAGGTTCTAAAGCGGGTCGTTTCTTCCCAAATCAAGAGGGTGAATATGCCTATCATCAGGAAGACATTGAAATTCTGATGAAGGTTGAAACACACAACCACCCAACGGCGATTGCACCATTCTCAGGAGCGTCAACGGGCTCTGGTGGTGAAATTCGTGACGAAGGCGCAACGGGCCGTGGTTCTAAGCCTAAAGCGGGCTTGGTTGGCTTTACAGTATCAAACCTGCGTATTCCTGGGTTTGAACAGCCGTGGGAAAGCGACTTTGGTAAGCCAGGTCGTATCGTTGATGCTTTAAATATCATGACCGAAGGCCCACTGGGTGGTGCGGCATTTAACAACGAGTTTGGTCGTCCAAACCTGCTGGGTTATTTCCGTACCTATGAAGAGAAAGTAAATAGCCACAACGGTGAAGAGGTGCGTGGTTATCACAAGCCAATCATGTTGGCGGGCGGTCTAGGTAATATCCGCAACGAGCATGTGCAAAAAGGTGAGATCCCAGTTGGTGCAAAACTCGTTGTGTTAGGTGGCCCTGCGATGAACATCGGTCTTGGTGGTGGTGCTGCCTCGTCAATGGCATCAGGCCAATCAAACGAAGATTTAGACTTTGCTTCTGTGCAGCGTGAAAACCCTGAAATGGAACGCCGTTGTCAGGAAGTGATCGACAAATGTTGGCAACTAGGTGATGCAAACCCAATCGCGTTCATTCACGATGTGGGCGCCGGTGGTTTATCAAATGCTTTCCCTGAACTTGTGGATGATGGTGGCCGTGGTGGTAAGTTCCAACTGCGTAACATTCCAAACGATGAGCCGGGCATGGCACCTCATGAGATTTGGTGTAACGAATCTCAAGAGCGTTATGTACTTGCAGTAGCTGCAGAAGATTTTGCACGTTTTGAAGCCATTTGTAAGCGTGAACGTGCGCAATATGCTGTGATTGGTGAAGCGACAGAAGAGCGTCACCTAACGGTTGCTGATAGTCACTTTGATAACAATCCAGTGGACCTACCTTTGGATGTATTGCTAGGTAAAGCGCCAAAAATGCACCGTGATGTAACATCACAACGTGTTCAAGGCAGCGCATTAGATGTACAAAGCATTGATGTACAAGATGCGGCAAAGCGTTTATTACGCTTACCTGCAATTGCTGAAAAGACTTTCTTGATCACCATTGGCGATAGATCGGTAACGGGCTTAGTCGCACGCGACCAGATGGTTGGTCCTTGGCAGGTGCCAGTTGCAAACTGCGCAGTGACTGCGGCGGCGTTTGACACCTATCACGGTGAAGCAATGTCAATGGGTGAGCGTACACCTGCGGCGCTGCTCAACTACGGTGCTTCGGCGCGTCTTGCGGTGGCTGAGTCTTTGACTAACATTGCGGGTGCAAACATTGGTGGTTTAGAGAACATTAAGCTATCTGCAAACTGGATGGCCGCTGCGGGTCACCCGGGTGAAGACGCAGGTCTTTATGAAGCGGTTAAAGCGGTAGGTGAAGAGCTTTGTCCTGCGCTTGGTTTAACCATCCCAGTGGGTAAAGACTCAATGTCGATGAAAACCACATGGCAAGACAACGGCGAAGAAAAGTCGGTAACGGCACCGTTGTCGCTTATCATCACCGCGTTTGGCCGTGTTGAAGACATCCGCAAAACGGTTACCCCACAGCTTCGCACAGACAAAGGCGAAACATCGCTTATCTTGGTTGACTTAGGTGCAGGCCAAAACCGTATGGGCGCCTCAAGTCTTGCGCAGGTTTACAAGCAACTTGGTGATAAAACGCCAGATGTAGATAGCCCTGAATTGCTAAAAGGCTTCTATGACGCGATGCAAAGCTTAGTCGCTGATGAAAAGCTATTGGCCTACCATGACCGTTCAGACGGTGGTTTATTCACAACCGTTACTGAAATGGCGTTTGCAGGCCATACGGGTGTGACTGTAGAGCTTGATGCTCTAGCTGGTAGCGACATCGAAGTACTTTATAACGAAGAACTTGGTGCGGTTATTCAGGTTCGCAATGAAGATTTAAGCGCAGTCAATGCCGTATTAGCACAACACGGCTTAGCAGCAGTTAGTCACCCAATTGGTACGCTCAACAGCGACGATAGCATCGTATTTAACCGTGCTGGTAACGCAGTATTGAGCAACACACGTACAGAGCTACGTACTATCTGGGCTGAAACGACGTACCAGATGCAAGCGCTGCGTGATAACCCTGAGTGTGCAAAACAAGAATTTGATGCCAAGTTCGATGCAAAAGACCCAGGCCTAAATGTAAAACTCAGTTTTGATATCAACGAAGATATCGCCGCGCCTTACATTGCCACAGGCGCTAAGCCTAAGATGGCTATCTTGCGTGAGCAGGGTGTTAACTCTCATCTTGAAATGGCAGCGGCATTTAACCGTGCAGGCTTTGCAGCGGTTGACGTGCACATGAGTGATATTTTGGAAGGGCGTTTAACGCTTGAACAGTTTAAAGGGTTAGTGGCGTGTGGTGGCTTCTCATACGGTGACGTATTAGGTGCTGGTGAAGGTTGGGCGAAGTCTATCCTATTCAACGACATGGCACGTGAGCAGTTTAAAAACTTCTTTGAGCGCCAAGATACCTTCAGTTTAGGTGTATGTAACGGCTGTCAGATGATGTCGACACTCAGAGAGCTTATTCCAGGCACTGAACACTGGCCGCGTTTTGTAACCAACAAATCTGAGCGTTTTGAAGCACGCTTCAGCTTGGTTGAAGTACAAAGCAGCCCGTCGGTATTCTTTGATGGTATGGCAGGCTCTCGTATGCCAATCGCGGTATCACACGGTGAAGGTCATGCCGAGTTTGCCAATGCTGGTGCGGTACAAGCGGCGCTTGATTCAGGTACCGTAGCGGTTAAGTTTGTAGACAACTACGGCAACCCAACCACGCAATATCCAAATAACCCGAACGGTTCACCAGAAGGGATCACGGGTATTACCTCAACGGATGGCCGTGCAACGGTGATGATGCCACACCCTGAGCGTGTATTCCGCGCTGTGGCGAACTCTTGGCATCCAGATGAGTGGAAAGAGGACAGCCCGTGGATGCGTATGTTCCGTAACGCACGTAAGAACGTGGGTTAATCACTCGATCAATGTAATAAAAAAGCCGCTGCGTATATCACTACCCAGCGGCTTTTTGTTTGATACAGCTGATGAAATGAGCCAAAACAATGAAAGTTATTCGCAAAAAAGAATTCACAGCGCAGCACGCATGGGGCGCATTGGATATCGCCAATATGAATGGCATCACCACACGCTTACATTGGACCAACGAGCCATACAAGTGGCATATCAATGATGGAGAAGAGGTATTTGTGGTGTTAGATGGCAGTGTTGAGATGCGCTACAAAGAGCAGGGCCAAGAAAAATCAGCGCAACTCAACGTCGGTGATATTTTCTATGCAAGCATGGGGACTGAACACGTGGCTCACCCGCAAGGAGAAGCGCGTATTTTAGTGGTTGAGTCTGAGGGGAGTGTGTAAATTTAACCATAACGGACACATTCAGGAGGCAAAATGAATTCTACGGGTAATAAGTATCTTGTCACAGCGGCAATCGCCTGTTTTGTTGCTGCGCTGGCACATGTGGGCTGTATTGTATTTGGCGGTGATTGGTATCGATTTTTTGGTGCGGGTGAACAGATGGCGCTAATGGCAGAGCAGGGGCTTTGGTATCCTACTATTGTGACCACAGCCATAGCCTTACTGCTTTCGATTTGGGGGCTTTATGCCCTGTCGGGGGCGGGGGTAATTAAACGCCTACCCTTTACCAAACTAGCGCTGCTGCTTATAGCCTGTGTATTTTTACTTCGTGGCGTTTGTTTTGTTGGACTCATGCCAATGTTCCCAGAAAATAGCCTAACATTTTGGTTAGTAAGCTCAGGTATCTGTGTGTTTATTGGCGGCCTTTTTGCTGTGGGCTATTGGCAGCGATGCTCAGCAGGTCGGTTAAATAAAATGAGCTACAAAGATTAACAGTACAGCCTCTTTAAAAGCGCGAACCACACCTGTTTTAAAGACAAGTTTGTGTGCCTGTCCTTTTCAACTATCCTCCTACTGTATTTCTTCTGACTTACCAGACAAAAACTCTATAGCCTGTATAGATTTTACGTTTTGCAGCTTTTCTTGGTACTTCTTTATATCTAGGAACCAAAAGCTTCTCCCGCAAGGAGCACCTGTACGTCCTGGCTTGGTATTGAACTTTGTTTCTAGAAAATACCTTGTTCCCAAGCGGTAGCCTATTGCAGAGACAATCCTCTTGTCATTTTCCTCTGCAAACTCTTCCAAAATTTCTTCGGTGGCAATCTTTTTGAGTTTAGAAATAGCTGCCCACTTAACAGGCCACTCTTTTCCGGTTTGGTCTACAACTGCAACTTTGTATATTTCTGTAATGGAAATGCTATCTGGTAAAGAAACACTGACCTCAGCCTTTTCACACTCTCCCAGCTTTATCGTCTTTTTAGGGCTTTGCACCCAAATCCAGCGTCCTTTTTTATGCTGAAAGCGCTTGGTGAGTCTATGTGACCAAATTCGCGGAATAATGAAATATTTAATCTGATCTATTGCTACTGGTCTTCTGCCAACAGAGCGAATCGTAATTTTATGGGTGGGCCTACTTGGTGATTCAAAACCGAATGACGAGTCGCACATTAGTTTTGGCCTATCCATGCCATGCTGCCTAAATCTTAACCAAAGGCCGAGTACACCTGCAATGGTACCGATAGTGCCAGTTACTGCGCCCCACAATGCAAGAATTTCAGTTTGACTCATACCCTTCCTAGAAATTTAACAGCGTATTGCCGAGAATTCCTGTTAACACTCAAGATGTCTATTGCCAGAATTATCAAAATACGATGTTTAATAATTTAACTATTAGTAACTTACACATAACTACAAGGAATTATTATTGTTTAAACTAGTCTATAACCGAGAATTTACTTAATCGAGACTGAATAAAATTACATAACGAGCAAGTAGGTTGGATTAGGTGCGAAGCACCGCCATCCAACGCAAGCGTTTCAATGTCGGATAGCGCTACGCTTATCCGACCTACGGGTTACAAACCCACTCACCGTGTCTTTAACATCTGCTGTAAACAAACGCAGCTTAAGCGCTCATAAAAACAAATATAAAAGGCGCTTTAAACTCGTCCTATTGTTGTTTAGCAAGTAGGTTGGATTAGGTGCGAAGCACCGCCATCCAACGCAAGCGTTACAATGTCGGATGGCGCTACGCTTATCCGACCTACGGGTTACAAACCCACTCACCGTGTCTTTAACATCGGCTATAAACAAACGCAGCTTAAGCGCTCATAAAAACAAATATAAAAGGCGCTTTAAGCTCGTCCTATTGTTGTTTAGCAAGTAGGTTGGATTAGGTGCGAAGCACCGCCATCCAACGCAAGCGTTACAACGTCGGATGGCGCTACGCTTATCCGACCTACGGGTTACAAACCCACTCACCGTGTCTTTAACATCGGCTATAAACAAACGCAGCTTAAGCGCTCATAAAAACAAATATAAAAGGCGCTTTAAGCTCGTCCTATTGTTGTTTAGCAAGTAGGTTGGATTAGGTGCGAAGCACCGCCATCCAACGCAAGCGTTACAACGTCGGATGGCGCTACGCTTATCCGACCTACGGTTACAAACCCACTCACCGTGTCTTTAACATCTGCTGTAAACAAACGCAGCTTAAGCGCTCATAAAAACAAATATAAAAGGCGCTTTAAGCTCGCCCTGTTGTTGTTTAGTAAGCCCCTTCGCTATAAATTAGCTCGTAGCTGTGGCTGTATATCTCTAGGATGTTGCCAAAGGGGTCTTCCATATAAATCATTCGGTATGGTTTTTCGCCGGGGTAGTAATAACGCGGTTGTGCCATGCGTTTTTTGCCGCCAGCTGCCACGATTCGCTCTGCCAACGCTTCCACATTTGGGTCTTGCACACAAAAGTGAAAGATGCCCGTTTTCCAGTATTCAAAGTTATTTTCGGGGTTACTTTGATTGTTAAATTGAAAGAGTTCTACACCAATTCTGTCCCCTGTTGATAGGTGGGCGATACGAAAGTTTTGCCAGCCTGCACCAAATACATCGGTACACATTTGCCCAATGGCGCTGTTATCTTCTGTGATCTCAGTGGGCTCCATAATGAGATACCAGCCCAACACTTGCGTATAAAACTCAACCGCTTTATTTAAATCTGGCACCGAAATACCAATATGAGAAAAGTTCCGTGGATAGGTGTTGTTCATAAATTGCACTCCAAAATAGTGTGAGCGGGCAGGTTACAAACGATAGTTAATTAAGTAAAATTATCATTAATCATAAAAATGAGAATGTTTTGTAATGATTAATCTGACTTGGTTAAATACGTTTTGCACCTTGGTAGAAGTTGGGCACTTTACACACACCGCACAAAAGTTGTTTATGACCCAATCTGGGGTTAGTCAGCACATTCGCAAACTAGAAACGCAGTTAAAGACGGAGCTACTGATAAGAGAGGGTAAGCAGTTTTCTTTGTCGGATGCGGGCCAGCGGCTGTATGAGCAAGGTAAACCTTTGTTAACTGCAATGGTAAACATTGAGCGTGAGGTGACACGGGATGACCCCTACGAAGGGGGGGTGAAGGTGATGTCACCGGGCAGTGTTGGTTTAAAACTATACCCCAAATTGCTAGCCTTGCAAGCGTGCTACCCACGCTTAAGTATTGATTATCGCTTTGCGCCCAATGCAGATATTCAAAAAGCGGTAGGCGAGTCACAAATAGATTTTGGTTTTATGAGCATCAAGCCAACCTCACCCGATGTACGTGGCGAGTTGCTTGCCAGTGAACCGTTATTGCTGGTGACCCCTGCTGATATGCGCACTGTTTCGTGGCAAGGGCTAACTGAGCTGGGGTTTATCGATCACCCAGATGGGGCGCATCACGCCGATTTGTTGCTCAGTGCCAATTTTCAGCAATTTCAACATAGCGATTTATTACACAGGAAGGGGTTTTCCAATCAAATCAGCCTGATATTGGAGCCTGTCAGTAGAGGTTTAGGCTTTAGTGTATTGCCAGCTTATGCAGTTGAGGCATTTAACGCGCAACATGCCATTAAGGCTCATCACCTCAATGTGGCGGTGAGTGAGCCGCTTTATGTGGGTGTACACAGTAAAAAAAGCTTACCAAACCGAGCAAAAACAGCTTTGGATGAAGCGCTTAAGTGGCTCGGTTCGTAAGCAAGGTTATTCCAACCCCTGCGTATCGTAAAACAATGGTTTGAGTGAACCACAGTTGACGAACTTTAAAGTCAGTTCACTGTGCGGGGGCACGCGCTTTGAAGTGCGAAACTTTTGCATACAGGCGCTGGTCAGATCCACATAAATAAGGTGGTTGAAGCTCGGAGACTGTTGAATTTTATGAATATACATATTGCCATCTTCAGATATCGGGATGGCGTCGTATTCTTGCCATTGCGACGAGGGGGTTAAATCCGTGAGCACGCGGGAGTAAAGCTTTTTACTAAATACAATCGGAAAATTCTCATGCATTTGGCTGCCACCGTCGGCAAAGTGGCCGCTGTAAACATCCGCTTTTACTTCTAACTCCTCACCACGCATTAAGCGTTCAATATTAAACTTTTTAGGTTTAATGGTGACCAGTTCAGCATCTCGCACCAAGCTAAGAAATGCCACCCCTGGGGTTTCAATTTTATATACCACCTGGACATTATTTGGAAATTGATAGCGTGGTAGGTTCAGGGCATAAATTCCCGCGCCCTGATTAATTAAAACCATAGGGTGCTCCCCATAATATGCGGGATTGAGCGGAGGTGGCTCTTGCTCTTCTTTAGCGTGTACACACAAAGTTACCAGAGAAAGTAAGAGGGTCAGTATTGTTTTGTTCATCATCATAGCAAGGATATATGTTGGCGGCGTAGGCCGTTTCGTATAAGAAAATGCACCTGTCGGTGCTTAAGTATTAGGCTAGTATAAAGCATTATTCTTTTATCTGCTTGACTATGTAATACGATATTCCAGACTCATAAGCAGCTACAACTTATTACAATTAGTTTGCCACAGCGGTGGTATTTTCCTTTATTATTAGCACATGAAATTAATGATGTTTGGATTGCAACTATATGATCTTTAGGTGGTTAAAATGGCTGTTCGTGGTGGTGTGTGGCTTACTTTTAAGCCTGTACATTGCACGACAACCATTGAGCACTAAGCTTGCTAACCATTATTTGCAACCATACAACTTGCAATTGAGTTGTTTAGATTGGTCATTCGGCAGTTGGCGTGCAATCCATATTGAATCATTGTGTTTAACCGCAGAGACTTTTGCGGTTAATTTGCGCGATATTAATGCGACACGCTCTGATGTTTATATTTCTCAGCTAGACGCTCGGTTAAAACAGACACAGCAATCACAGCAACCGATGCGTTTTACACCCCTTGCTCTGCCTTTGCCAAACAGACCTTTGCTTCATATCGAGCATATCAGTATTGAAGGCGCTCCGTGGGGTGGACAAATCAACGCTTCTTTAACAGAGCGTAAAGCGAATCACTTTTCGCTGTTGGGGGATGTTATTGCCGATGTACATGTTCAACCCAGTGAAGTTCAGGCCAACGTTGATTTACAAAGCCCTTTGCTGCAAGGACTCTTGCCTGATTTTGTTACCTCGTTTACCGGTGATGCAGATGTGGTATTTCAAGGAGAGCATGCAACGGTAAGTGTCGCGCCAAAACTGGCTGCTAATATTCCAAACCAAGGCTGCCAGTTGCCGCTGCAAAGTACAGGAACAATCCAACTGAATGTGGCGCTCAACAGCCAAAAAGTTATCACCGATGCTTCGGGTTTAACTACTACTTTTACCCCACAGGAGTGCGATACCCTGTTGCCAAAAAATTATAGAGAGCAGCTTGAAGTGCTGGTGGGTGAGCCATGGACGTTGGCTTTGTCTACGCCGATTAATTTTCAGGATGGTCGCATCGAAACACAAGAAGTTCTTTTACGCACTAACGCGCAAAGTAGTGTGTTGGTGTTACAAAAGTTACAAGCACAAATACAGGATAAGCAATTTAAAAGCGAATTAACATTTGCTCACAACACTAAGCTACTCGGGGAGGCGTCACTTGATGGTACATTGCGCTATCAAAATAGCGAATTGTACATAGATAGCCAGCTAATGTACCAAAGTGAGCACTTACCTTTTGTGGCGTTTGAACACCAAAACAGCCAGCTTGAGGGTAGCGTTAAACTTGTTATGGGGCCTGCTGTTCGCACGCTGTCATTGGTGGCTAAGGGCGGTATTGAAAGCGCGTCAGTGAGTGGGGTTGAAATAAGTTCAGGTCAGTTAGATATTGAAGGCGCGCTTGGCTTTACTGATACGCTAAGTGGTGAGGCAAGGGCAAAGATAACCGCACCGGCGCTTAAATTTACGGACGGTCATAGCAAGCATAATCGGCTTGAAGTGAATGCAAAACTGAGCGCGGATCAGCAATTGACGTTAGACAGTGAGCTTAACGTAGATAAGGTCACTCACACCGACAAACAGCTGAGCGGGCTTACATCAAAATTTACCGTGAGTAGTGATTTAACACATGGTGAAATCTTCTCTGCGCTCTCGGGGCAAACAAGGTTGGCACAGTTACAGTTACCTAAACTCGCAATAAACGATATTCACATTGATAGCAAGGTACAGCAAAGTCGTGGCGGCGCGTTTGAGCATTATATCCAAGCTGCGGGTATGGAGGGAGTTTTAAAACACCAGTATTCGCCACAAGCGCACCCTTATCAGTTAGTGGTAAGTGCTAAGCCTGTGACTAAGCTACAACCGATATTAGCGCAACTTATCCCTCAGCTTCAGCTGAGTGAAGGGAATGTAAGCATTGTGGCGAATGGGGATTTAAACCTACAAACCGGTGACTTTAAAGCACAGTTCGACGCGGTATCAGCTCTGTATGACACTCATTATATTGATGATATTAATACACAAATTAGTGGTCAGTTTAGTTCAGGTAAGATTAATATAGCGGACTCTAAGGTGACCGTAGGGCAGGTACGCTCAGGTGTGGTGCTCACGAATGTGTCTGCACAGTTGCAAGTAGAAGACAACTTAGCGCAATTACATGACCTAACTGCGCAGGTGTTTGATGGTCAAGTTCACTTAGCGTTGCTTAAGCTATCGAGTGCACCGCAGCAGTTACAGCTCAAGGCTCAGGCGCTTGATTTAGCATTACTCGCGCAAGCAGGAAGAGATGCAGGTGTTGAACTCAGTGGTCGAGTATCAGGGATATTTCCGGTACGTATTGAAAATGGAACCGTGAGCATTGAGCAGGGCAAACTGTTCAATGCTGGGGTTGGCAATCTCAAGGTTGCACAAAATGCTTCAATTGAAGCACTTAAAACGCAGCAACCAAGCCTTGAGTCGGTCATTGGGGTTTTGGATGACCTCACAATAGATACGCTGAGTAGCGATGTGGTGCTAACCTCCGATGGTTGGTTGACCTTGGGGGTACAGATTGTCGGTGAGAACAAAGCCCAGGCACAGCCTGTGAACTTTAACTACACACACCAAGAGAACATATTTACGCTTTTTAGGGCGTTGCGGCTGAGCGACGAGATAACCCAAAAAGTGGAAGACGCTTTAACTAAACAGGAGCAAAGCCCATGAAATGGACCCTAATACTGGTGAGCTTTTTGTGTCTAAGCGCCTGTACTCACAAGGTACAGGTTGAGACCAAAGAGCCAATCACAATCAATTTGAACGTCAAAGTGGATCATGAGATCCGCGTTAAAGTTGACAAAGAACTTGATGATTTATTCAGCGATGACAGCGAACTATTCTAAGGGAGAGAAACATGAAAGCGAGCAAATTATTAGTGACATTCACAGCCCTTAGTATGGCGTTTTCGGCTTGGGCACTGAGCTTAGACAGCGCGAAAAACCAAGGTCTGGTTGGTGAAACGGCAAGTGGCTACTTAGCTGCGGTTAGCAGCAATGCTCAGGTACAGGCCCTGATAGATGATGTAAACGCCAAGCGTAAAGCCAAGTATCAACAATTGGCGAAGAAAAACGGCATCAGTTTGTCTCAGGTGGAGGCACTGGCGGGTAAAAAAGCCATCGAGAAAACGGCTAAAGGGCACTATGTTAAAGTGAATGGCAGCTGGGTGAAAAAGTAAAGGCTCACTAACGGGGCAAAGCAATGCCCCGTTATCTTCTTTTAAATCATTTGTGTCGTGTTAGCATAACGTCCATTGTTATTTTTTATAGCAATTTCTCAGTAATTGCTGCCAAAAAGTTTCACCTTTTCGTCTTGCCAGACGAATATTGTGCTCGGGAATACTCTCAGGTTCATCGTAACTGTCTAATGCCTCGGCCATGCTTTGTTCACGAATGATATGCAATGTTGGATAGGGCGCTCTATTGGTATAGTTTGCCGCGTCGTCTTCGTCACTGTCGGCAAATACGTAGTCTGGGTGGAAGTTTGCGATTTGATAAGTGCCTTCATAACCTTGTACTGCAATCATGGCATTGGCCAAATCGACTAAATCCAAAAAGTCGTCAAACTCTCCAAAACCTTCAGTAAAAATCAGTAAAGCAGTTTCTTTGCCTGTGTCGTCATTCATGGCTGCACATTCGTCTAACATGTCCATCACAGCATCGTCATGGCTGACAGCCGTTGAAACGCGATAATGAATCGCGTTTTGCTCCACTTCTTGGCGTGCAAACGGGCAAAAGTTAAATTTCACAATGACTGAGCTGACCCAATTTTGCATGATTTGCTGCGGGCTTAAAGAAGATGTTGTCATGGTCGATATCGCTCTAGTTTAGTTGCCTGTTTAATAAGTCTAATGTTTTCTCAACCGCGCCTTGGTTTTGCTTGAGGCACTGTAGCGCCAGTTGGCCTTGCTTTTGACGTTGAGGCTCGTCAGTTAATAGCGCACACACGCGCTGTGCTAGTTGTTCTTGACTTGCCACTGTGGTGGCACCTTTTAACGTTAGTAGCTCTGGGTAAATATGTGCAAAGTTATAGGTATGTGGACCACTTAGCACTGGCACTGCGAATGCAGCGGCTTCAAGTGGGTTATGGCCACCGCGTGCTATTAAACTGCCGCCAATATAAGCAATGTCAGCACAGCCAAATAACATCTTAAGCTCACCTAGCGTATCAGCGAGCAGCACCTGACTATGGCGGTCAAATGTTTGGCTACGACGACAGTAAGTTAGACCGGAACTGGTGAGTAGGGCTGCAACCTTATCAAATTGCTCGGGGTGACGTGGCGCTATGATCAGTAAGGCATCGGGATGAGATTGCAATACCTGTTTGTGGGCAGCCAAAACGTGCTCATGTTCATTGGGGTGTGTGGAACCTGCCACCCAAATTGGGCGGCCAGAAAATTCAGCCTTGAGCTGCTTTGCTGCTTTAATATCTGCGTCATTGGGCTGAATATCAAACTTGATAGAGCCCGTTACTGTGACTTTTTCTTCAGTCAGTCCCAATGCGATAAAGCGCTGCGCATCTTGCTCATTGTGGCTGGCAAGCGCGTCAATCGATGCCATTATCCAGCGGCTTATGTTTGGGAACTTTTGATAGCCGCGAAAAGACTTTTCGGAGAGTCGTGCATTGATAACGCACACGGAACAATTTGCTTGCTTGGCATGGGTGAACACATTTGGCCACAGCTCTGTTTCTAATACAACCAACAACTTGGGCTGAAAACGTTTTATAAATCGCTTGCTGGCAAAGTAAAAGTCGATGGGCAAGTAACATATAGCTATGTCGTGGCCAATACTTTGTGAAATTTGTGCTCGGCCGGTGGGCGTGTTACACGTGACCATCACTGACTCGCTCGGATGGGTCTGGATAAACCTTTTTATCAGCGGCGTAGCGGCGAGGACTTCGCCCACAGAGGCGCAATGAAACACCACAGGTTGCTTTACTACTCGCTGGGTATCATATATGCCCAAACGTTCTGCAAAGTGTTGCTTATAGCCAGTATTTTTCTTACCACGAACAACATATAGATACAGTAAAATAAGCGGGCTCAATAACGCGAGCGTAAGAGAGTAAAGTAAACGGGTCATAGCACCTTGGTAGCGATTTAAAACGCCATTTTAGCCTGTTCAGCGCATATAGTGAAATACTATAACAAAATTACACATTTGAGACCGTGCGAGTAGCACAGTTATTTGCTAACATGCTTTCACTTTTATCCACTTAACAGCTGTTATTTTATGTCGTTAAAACTCTCGTCCTGTGTCGCAGCGTTCGCGCTGGTGTTTTCGTGTTTTAGTTATAGTGCACCAACTGCCTATTTACCTATCTCAAAAGACACATCATTAGAATATCAGATAGACCGTATGTTTGCGCTGACCAATGGCGTGCCAATGGCAAAGCCCTATCGGGTCAGCGAGGTAAATATTGCGCTTCAAAAGTTGCGCAGAGTTGACGAACCGCTTTATCGCCATATTCGCGAACGGTTAAAAAAATTCCAAGGACAAGACGAGATTGTCAGACAGGGCGTTAAACTTAGGTACGACTCTGGCACACAAGTGAAACTGGCGAACGATAGAGGTAACATTTCGGGTGAATACGCGGAACTGTCACTTGATGGCGTATGGCGTGGTAGCAGCAACTCCTTGTTACAAGTTGGTATGGATTATCGAGTACGCCAAGGGGATTTAGTACCGTACAACACATTTTATGCTTTGGCGGGAGACACCTTCCAGCTAAACCTAGGCTACAAGGAGCATTGGTTTTCTCCATTTAAGAGCTTTGCACAGGTATACTCGAACAATGCAAAGCCTTCGGCGTCGGTATCGCTGGGTTTGATTGCACCACTTAAAAATTGGTGGAACTTTGACTTTGAGTTGTTTTATTCAGAGCTAGACCGCCAAGAGCAGGGCATCGTCTACCAAGGTCAATTGCACGATGGTTCGCCTAAACTTGCGGGAACCCATTTTAGCATTGAGCCCATTGAAGGCTGGACAATCGGTTTGAACCGTATGATGCAATTTGGTGGTGGCCCACGTGAAGTTGGCACAAGTGATGTACTTAAAGCCTATTTTGACCCCTCTGGGAATGACAACAAAGGGAATGGCTTGAGCCAAGATGATGAGTTGGGAGACCAGTGGGCAACGCTCACCAGCACATTACAAACCAATTTTTATACCCCCGTTGAGTGGTATATTGAATACGGTGGCGAAGATACTAAAAACCACAGCAACGTTCAGTTTGGTAATACTGCTGCAAGCTTTGGTGTGTATCTACCTCAGTTAACTCAGGCTACAACGCTACGTTATGAATATACTAATATGCACAGCTTATGGTATGTGAATGAGATATACCCCACAGCGGGCAACACTAACAAAGGCTTTGTGGTGGGTCATTTTGCAGCGGATCAACGGGTATTTGGCGATGCAGCACCAAGCAAAGTACATACTCTAGAGGCAACATACAGTAGCGATTACAGTACTATGTGGCGCTTGAAATATACACAAATAGATAACCAGAGCGGCTATTTGAATGAGTTTGACCAAGTTGGAGCTGACTACGAACAAGCTCGTGCGCTTGAGCTCAGTAACAGCCAAATTATTGAAGGTCGTCACGTTGAAACCACATTAAGTGTTGGTAAAGATGTATTTGGTGAAAGTTATACTTGGCTGTCGCTCAATGTATACTGGTAACATACGATTAAATTTAAGAAGTTATACCCAAAAGCGGTAATATAGGAATGAATATGTCGCAAAATGAACACATTCAACAGAGTTATTTAGCGAGTCTGGAGCGCCATCAGGCATTATTTGAAACCATGGCAAATTACCATGAAGAATGTCTAAGACTGTTAGAAGCTTGTCACAGTACTTTGGCCAAAGGCGGCAAGGTGATCTGGTTTGGTAACGGTGGCAGCGCAGCTGACGCTCAGCATTTGGCTGCTGAGTTTGTAGTGCGATATAAACTGGAACGTGGGCCGCTTGCGTCAATTGCGTTGACAACGGATACCTCTATTTTGACCGCACATAGTAATGACTATCACTTTGATACGGTATTTGAGCGACAAGTACAGGCATTATGTAAATCTGAAGATTTAGTCATTGGTCTGACTACCTCAGGCACCAGCGCCAACATTAATCTCGCTTTGACAGCTGCAAACGAAATTGGCGCGAATACCGTCGCGTTGACGGGCCGTGATGGCGGTGAAGTTAAAAATATCGCTAAATTACCTATCATTATTAAAAATGATGAAACAGCGCGTATCCAAGAGGCACACATGTTTATTGGTCACTGGCTGTGTGAAGCGGTAGATATGTTGGTAGCGGAGCAACAGTAATGGAGTTCTCTCGTTTACAAAAGCTAAACCAAGCACGGGTTTTGGTGGTTGGTGACGTGATGTTGGACCGTTACTGGCATGGTGATACTGGGCGAATTTCACCCGAAGCGCCTGTGCCGGTGGTTAAAGTAAGTAGCTTGGAAGACAAAGCGGGTGGTGCAGCAAACGTTGCGAAGAACATTGCTCATTTGGATGGTCAGGTGGGCTTGTTAGGACTGATTGGTGAAGACGACAATGGCGTATCGCTGACTAGGATCTTAGAAAGCGAGAAGATTGCTTCTCAGTTAGTGACGGTCGAAGAATTACCGACCATCGCCAAAATGCGTGTTATCAGTCGCCATCAGCAGGTTGTACGCTTAGATTTAGAAGAAACATTCAGCGAACAACACAGCCGTCTATTGCTAGCGCGCTTAGAGCAAGTGCTTGATGATTATGATTTTGTTTTGTTTTCAGATTATAACAAAGGTGCTTTGAGTGCGATTAAAGACATGATCGCATTGGCCAAGGCTGCGGGTAAAACGGTTTTAATCGACCCTAAGTCTAGTGATTTATCGTTGTATCGTGGCGCTGATTATATAACGCCAAACCTCAACGAATTTAAATTAGCAGGTGGCAAGGTTGGCAGCGAGCAAGAACTGACAGACAGCGCGCGACAACTCATTGCCGAGCATGGTATTGGTGCTATGCTCTTGACGCGATCTGAGCAAGGCATGTCACTTATTTGTGCAACGCAGAAGCACGATTTTCCAGCGCAGGTACTCGAAGTGAGTGATGTGACGGGTGCGGGAGATACCGTTATTGCAACGCTGACGACCATGCTGGGTGCGGGAATGGCACCTAAAGATGCTGTTGAAGTGGCAAATATCGCAGCGGGCATTGCGGTGAGTAAGCTAGGTGCTGCAACCGTATCACCTGAAGAGCTAAGCCGTAAAATGGGGCAGTATCTACGTCAAACCGGTGAGCATTATCAAACTCCGTTTGATGATGTACTCAAACACATCGCATTTGCCAAGCAAAACGGTGAGAAGATAGTATTTACCAATGGTTGCTTCGATATTTTACATGCAGGTCATGTTCGTTATTTAGCTCAAGCCAAAAGCATGGGCGACAGACTTGTGGTTGGCCTGAATAATGATGAGTCAATCACGCGCTTAAAGGGCCCACAAAGACCCATCAACGCGTTAAAAGAGCGCGCTATGGTGTTGAGCGCTTTGGCGTCAGTGGATTGGGTGATCCCATTTGGAAGCGAGGCTGAAAACGACACCCCTGCGAAGCTGATTGAGCAGATAAGCCCAGATATCCTAGTTAAGGGCGGTGACTATAAAGTATCAGAAATTGCAGGAGCCGATCATGTGTTGGCTCAGGGCGGGCAGGTTGAAGTGTTAGCCTTTTTAGATGGCTGTTCAACCTCTGGTATTATAGAAAAAGCCAAGCTTGGTAAAACCGCTAAGTCTTAGCTTTGTAGCGCTTGCCAATAAGATTGCTGTAATAGCAGCCAATCGTCTTGTGTAAAATAAAAGGTCGGCCATTTGTCGGCCTCTTTATTGAATGAGCGCTCCAAACGGCTAAGGTTAGCCTGCTGCCATGTTCTGCTTGGTGTTTTTAACTCGCCTCGGTCAAAGTCAATGAGATAGACTTCATCACACTCATCAAACAAAATATTATTAATATTTAAATCAGCATGATAGACACCAGCTTGATGAAAGCGCGCAACCGTTTGGGCAACTTTTTTCAGCGCTAGATGGTTGGCAGGTTCGGCTCGTAAGCGCTCACAAAGACTCTGCGCGCCCTTTACAGCTTCGGTAATGAGGCTGCCACGATAGACCAGCCCTGTTCGAGATATTTTGGCCGCCACTGGCTTTGAGATAGGTAAGCCGAGCTTTTCAAGCTGACAAAGCAGTGCAAACTCTTGATACACACGGGTGTTTTTTAAACCGGTATATAGGTATTGATCAGATAATAATTTACCGACTAAACCACCACGCCAGTAGTGTTTTAGTACATTAACTTTTTGATGATGCTCAAAAAACCATGCAGTGGAACGACCTTCTTTGGTGGCAACAATGGCATTTTTTGCTTGCCAAAATTGTGCATCAAACCAGTTTAGATCGATTGTATCTTTGTTTATATCTGGCGTTAATAAGTAGTGATTGTTGGTCGTGGTGATCTTCATCGACAGGTTAATTCGGCTAAAAGTTGCTGCAAGTGTAACGTGTTTTTTGTTGACCATAAACTTGCAAAGCAAATTGATTAATTTAAGATCTGGCGCAAATATTTTTGATAAGTAGGAAATTTGTGTCTCAGCCTCCTCGTTCTATTTGTATTCTCAGGCTCTCCGCGATAGGTGATGTATGTCATGCTGTTGCAGCGGTACAAGCCATTCAAGCGCGTTATCCTGATGCTGCGATCACTTGGGTGATAGGCAAAGTAGAAGCAATGTTATTGGTAGACTTACCAGGGGTTGAGTTTGTTGTTTTTGACAAAAAACAGGGTAAAGCGGCTTATCAAAATTTGAAAAGCACCTTTAAGGGGCGCAAATTTGATGTGTTGCTACACATGCAAGTAGCGCTGCGTGCTAACCTTGCCGCTCGATGCATTCCTGCCAAGGTTAAAATTGGTTTTGATAAGGGTCGTAGCAAAGAGCTGCATTCCTTATTTATCAATAAGCGTATTGCGCCACAAAACGAGCCGCATGTGCTGGAAGGCTTTCAGCAGTTTGCTCGCACCATTGGTGTTCAATGCGACACTCCAAGTTGGCATATGCCTGTATCTGCAGATGACGAACGCCAAGCATTGGCCTTGTTGGCACAGTGTAATGATAGAGTCTTGGTGATATCACCTGCGGCTAGTAAAGCGGCGCGCAATTGGTTAAGTGAGCGCTATGCAGCCGTTGCTGAGCATGCGGCTGCACAAGGGTTTTCAGTGGTGATCACCGGTGGACCTACATCCTTAGAGCAAGAGCTGGCCAACGCGATTTGCCAACAGGCACAATGTGATATCACCAACTTAGTGGGCAAAACCCAGTTAAAGGTATTACTGTGTGTTTTAAAACAGGCAAGTTTAGTATTAGCGCCCGATACAGGGCCTGCACATATGGCTGTAACGGTTGGTACGCCCGTCATTGGCTTGTATGCTCATTCAAACCCGAAACGCACTGGGCCTTATCTGTATCAGGACTATGTGGTTGAGGTGTATCATCAAAACTTGCTCAAGCAAAAAGGCAAAACGGCGCAGCAATTACCATGGGGCGTGCGCGTGAAAGGGGATGACTTGATGCAGCAAATTCAAACCGAGCAAGTTATTGAAATGTTTGACCATGTGGTAGAGACAGAAAAGCTATGAGCAAGCAGCAAAACAAAGCGATTTTTTTAGACCGAGATGGCGTGATTAATGTTGACCATGCCTATGTTCACAAGGTTGAAGATTTTGAGTTTATTGACGGCGTATTCGAAGCCTGTCAGCAGTTTATTGCCCAAGGTTATATTATCGTTGTGGTGACCAACCAATCAGGCATTGGCCGTGGGTATTATGACCAGCAGCAGTTTGCCACATTGAGTGAGTGGATGTGTGGTGAGTTTGCAAAACATCAAGTCACAATCAGTAAGGTCTATTACTGCCCGCATCACCCTGAAAAAGCACTCCCTGAATTTCAAAAAGAATGTGACTGTCGAAAACCTAGCCCAGGTATGCTCAATGAGGCAATCGCTGAGTTTGATATTGATGTCAGTGAAAGTGTGATGGTCGGTGATAAGCTGTCGGATATTGAAGCTGCCAGAGCCGCGGGAGTTAATCTTGCGATTTTGGTAGAGTCTGGCCAATCCTTCAGTGATGAAGCAAAGCGTCAAGCTGATCATGTGTGTGCCTCTTTAAGCCAAGTCCCGGCGTTATTACCGCTTGTCTCATAAGTATTTACTTTAAGACTTAGCGCACCATAATCACAACCCGTGCATTTACGGGTTGAACCTTTTACAATAGCAACCCAGTTTGATTGACCCAGTACACGCTTAGGCACTCTCACGTGATGGTAAAATGGCGTGTACATTGGGACCCGTGCAAATAATGGAGACTCCAAATGAGAGCATCGGCCTTTTATAGCCAGCTACAGCAACAGCTTGAAGAAGTAAAAGCTGAAGGTTTGTATAAAAATGAACGCGTGATCACTTCTTCTCAACAAGCGCAAATCGCAGTTGAAAGCGGCGAATCAGTAATTAACTTCTGCGCAAACAACTATTTGGGATTAGCAAATCATCCAAGCCTTATTGCTGCTGCCAAGCAAGGCTTGGACGCGCACGGTTTTGGTGTTGCATCGGTTCGTTTTATTTGTGGTACGCAAAACATTCACAAAACTTTAGAAGCAAAAATCAGTGAGTTTTTGCAAACAGAAGACACTATCTTGTACTCGTCATGTTTTGATGCCAATACGGGTTTGTTTGAAACGATTTTAGGCCCTGATGATGCAATCATCTCAGATGCGCTAAACCATGCCTCTATCATTGATGGTGTTCGCCTATGTAAAGCTAAACGTTTCCGCTATGCTAATAACGATATGGCTGATTTGGAGCAACAGTTGATTGCTGCAACACAAGCAGGTGCTAAAACTAAACTGATTGCTACAGATGGCGTGTTCTCAATGGATGGGGTTATCTGTAATTTGGAAGCGGTATGTGACTTGGCTGACAAATATGATGCATTGGTGATGGTTGATGACTCTCACGCGGTTGGCTTTGTAGGTGAAAATGGACGCGGTACACCTGAATACTGTGGTGTTATGGACCGCGTTGATATCATCACGGGTACCTTAGGCAAAGCGCTTGGTGGCGCTTCAGGTGGTTATACATCAGGTAAAAAAGAAGTGATTGATTGGTTGCGCCAGCGCTCACGTCCGTACTTGTTCTCAAACTCATTGGCACCATCAATTGTCACAGCCTCAATCGCCGTATTAGATATGCTAAAAGAAGGTAAAGAGTTACGTGATACTTTGTGGCGTAATGCCGCGTACTTCCGTGAAAATATGGAAGCGGCTGGTTTCACATGTGCGGGTAAAGATCACGCTATTATTCCTGTGATGTTGGGGGATGCTAAGGTTGCTGCGCAAATGGCTGATAAATTACTGGCAGAGGGCATTTACGTGACTGGCTTCTCATTCCCTGTCGTACCAAAGGGGCAAGCGAGAATTCGTACTCAAATTTCAGCTGCACACACACAAGAGCAGCTTGATAAAGCGATTGCTGCCTTCACTCGTATTGGCAAAGAGTTGGGTATTATTTAATTTTAAAGCGAAGCGGTGGCTTCCTTGTTTTGAGTAACGATTATGAAAGCTTTATCTAAGTTAAAAGCCGAACCAGGGATTTGGATGACGGATGCGCCTAAACCGGAAGTAGGGCACAACGATCTGTTGATTAAAATCCGCAAAACTGCAATTTGTGGCACCGATGTACATATCTACAAGTGGGATGAATGGGCACAAAACACCATTCCAACGCCTATGGTTGTAGGTCATGAATATGTGGGTGAAGTGGTTGATATGGGCCAAGAAGTACGTGGCTTTAACATTGGTGATAGGGTCTCTGGTGAAGGGCATATCACGTGTGGTCACTGTCGTAACTGTCGAGCAGGTCGCGTACATTTATGTCGTAATACGACGGGTGTTGGTGTTAACCGAGAAGGGTCGTTTGCAGAATACTTAGTGATCCCTGCGTTTAACGCGTTCAAGATCCCAGATAACATTTCTGACGAGCTGGCTTCAATTTTTGACCCATTTGGTAATGCTGTACACACCGCTTTGTCGTTTGACTTAGTAGGTGAGGATGTATTAATCACAGGTGCCGGTCCAATTGGTATCATGGCTGCTGCCGTTGCAAAGCATGTGGGTGCACGTCATGTGGTGATCACTGATGTGAATGAATACCGCCTTGAGTTGGCTCGCAAAATGGGCGCAACGCGTGCCGTAAATGTCGCTAACGAAAAACTTGAAGATATAATGAAAGAGCTGGGAATGACCGAAGGGTTTGATATCGGGCTGGAAATGTCAGGTGTCCCTGTGGCGTTCAATAGTATGCTCAACAACATGAATCACGGTGGTAAGGTCGCCATGTTAGGTATTCCACCTTCAGATATGGCGGTTGATTGGAACCAAGTGATTTTCAAAGGGTTAGTGATCAAGGGTATTTATGGTCGCGAAATGTTTGAGACTTGGTATAAGATGGCAAGCTTAATTCAATCAGGGTTAAACCTTGAGCCAATTATTACCCATCAATTCCATATCGATGATTTCCAGACTGGTTTTGATACCATGATCTCTGGTCAATCAGGCAAAGTGATCTTAAACTGGGATTAGTAGCCGTATTTTACATATCAAAGGCGACATCGGTCGCCTTTTTGCATTTTATGAGTAGTAAACTTTATGTCAATGAAACACATTTCTGTCGCACAGACCAAACAATTCTTAGAGCGTGATGATGTTGTGATTGCGGATATTCGTGATGAGAACAGTTTTTCGCAAGGGCATATTCCCGGCGCGGAGCACCTATCTAATGCGAATATCGCGCATTTTATGCAAGAAAAAGAGTTTGATCAGCCTATCATCGTGGTCTGTTATCACGGGATCAGCTCTCAAGGTGCCGCGAGCTATTTGATTGAGCAAGGCTTTGAAGATGTTTATAGCATGGATGGTGGCTTTACTCAGTGGGCTTCAGAGTTACCGGACTTTATAAGCAAATGATTTTACTAGGGACGCATAATAATCCTCGTGCAGTCCAAGGGGCTGTTGATTATTTCAAAACACAGGGCATATCTGTGAGTTTGCGCTCCAGCGATGGTGTTAATGTTGAAGTGTGGGTCCCAGAAGCCTATCAGGAAAAAGCCGAAACTCTTTGGCAGGATTTTGTTACTAACCCACATGATCGCAAGTATGCAGACGCCTCGTGGCAAAGCGGACAAACCAACTCGGCATTGATCTACAGCGGTAGTGAGCTCAATATTTGGCAGCGCTTTAGTGCTTTGCATTGGTTTTTGAAACTGATTTTTGTATTGTGCTTAATCGTATTCAGCAGCTTTTATTTATTTGATGCGAACGCTATTTTCGCCAATCTACAGTTTAAACCCGACGCGCCATTGAGCTGGATAACGCCCGCGCTGTTACACTTTGGTGCTTTACATCTGGTATTCAACCTCAGTTGGTGGTTGCACCTCGGCCATCAAATAGTTCAGCGTACTGGTGCGCGCTACCTTTTTGTGCTTTTTATAGTCAGTAGTCTCGTTAGCAATTGGGCTCAATTTTTGATGGTCGATAGTCGCTTTGGCGGGTTAAGTGGGGTGGTCTATGCGCTGCTTGGCTTCGCTTGGATTTACAGCGTAAAACACCCAACACAAGAGCCCATTGTTGGTAAACCAATTGTTGGGTTTATGCTGTTATGGATGATTTTTGGCTTTACCGAGCTATTTTTTATCAGCATGGCAAATTGGGCGCATTTGTTTGGCTTGCTCAGTGGTATGTTAATCGCATTCATACAACCTAGGCGAAAAACAGCCTAGTGATATAAATACTTGGTGAATAGTACGTCACGGATGATTTCTTCACCTGTTTCTTCTTTTAATAGGTTTTTAAGTCTATCTGCACAGCGTCGACGAATTTCTTCACGGCCTGTAAGTGACTTGATGGTTTCTTCAGGCTCTTTGCTTAGAATTTGTACTATTGCATCTCTAAGCAAGGGAGTGTGATGCTCAACAACACCTATATTGCCAACATCATCTAGCATCAAATCTACTGTTACGCGCACATAACCAAGTTTTTTATTTGATTGACCAATGTAATTGGTAATGATATCTGGCTCAAAACCAAAGTAGCCTACATTGGAATTCGCTCGTGCTCCAAAGCTGCTCACAGCCAGCATAAAAATCGCGACAAGTAGATAGTAAGGCTTATTCATAACAATTAGAATTCCCATTGGTTCAACGGTATAGTTTGCAAGGCTAAGTGTATACGTAAATGTAATTAATTTACATATTTGAAGTGTATATCCTATTAAAATATCAGTGAACTTTTGCCAAGAGCGGGGGAGTGCTATGATATACGCGAGTTTATTTGATAGCAGATATTGTTTTGTTAATAACCCCATTTACCATTGATTTTGAATGGCATTCCGCACGCGAATGCTCGTACCTGCCTAATCCTGATGCTTCGATGATCTTGAATGAAGGCTCGTTAACTGCATTACTGAAAAGCCAAAGTGACCAATTTAGAGTCGATGTGTTGCGTGAGCAGTGGTTGGCAAGTAATGTTTTACATAAAGACTTACTCGGTGAGCAGTGTAGACAGATACAATGTCGTGAGGTGCTACTCGTTTGCGACGATGTAGCTCGGGTTTATGCGCAAAGCTGGATTAGTACACAGGCCTCTGATTTAGGTGTGCGTCAACTCGGATCTCGACCCTTGGGAGAGGTTTTGTTTCAAGATGAATCATGGCAGCGCTCAGAATTAGAAGTTGCGTGCGTTAACAATCTTTCAGGATACGACGCTTTATTGAATGACTTGCAATTACCTCTACAAAGGATGTACGCGAGGCGCCGTGTGTTTACCAACCGAGAGGCCAAGATCATGGTCTGTGAAGTATTTTTACCTAAGGTGAATTATGCAGCTCAACTTGCTAAGTAGGTCGCATTTACCCGCTTATTTTCGGCTGATGAGAACAGATAGACCGATAGGCACTTTGTTATTACTATGGCCAACTTATTGGGCGTTGTGGATAGCAAATGCAGGTGTACCACCGATGCATTTATTGTTGGTATTTAGTTGCGGTGTTTTCATCATGCGCAGCGCTGGTTGTGTGATCAACGATTTTGCTGACCGAAAGGTAGACGGTGCAGTCAAAAGAACCTCAAATCGACCATTAGCCTTGGGGGAAGTACAACCGGGTGAAGCGCTAAGTTTGTTCATCGTACTAATTTTGTGTGCATTTGTGCTGGTACTGACGCTTAACTGGCAGACTATTTTACTGTCTATCGCTGCACTTGTGCTTGCGGCCTGTTATCCGTTTATGAAACGCTACACCCATTTACCTCAAGTTGTTTTGGGAATGGCGTATAGCTTTTCAATTCCAATGGCGTTTATGGCCAGTAACAATGCTGTACCTGTGCACGCGTGGTGGTTGTTTTTAGCAAACGTTTTATGGACTGTGGCCTATGACACTATGTATGCCATGGTGGATAGGGATGACGATTTAAAAATAGGCGTTAAATCAACGGCTATTTTATTTGGTTGTTATGATAGGCATTGGATAGCTTTGCTTAATATTGCGTTTGTGTCATTACTTGCTTATGTGGGTATGCAGCTGTCGTTAGCTGGGTACTATTTTGCTGGATTAGTTGTGGCCGTAGCATTATTGGTGAAACTTCAAATAGCCATACACACTCGTGATAGAGACCACTGTTTTAACTCATTTTTGCGTAACAATCGGGTTGGTTTGGTGATATTTGTTGGTATCGCGCTGAGTTATATATAAACCAGAATTTTTAAAAAAAGGATGCCTTAAGCATCCTTTTTCAAAAATATGAAAATATTTATATATTTGATGCGCAAGCTTTGGCTTTCGCTGAGTTTTCTATCAAACCAAGTAAATGTTTGATGTGACCATCTCTGTTAACGTGATGGTTAGTTTGCACAACTAACTGCTCGTGGTTGATATCCTTATTTGTTTTCAAAATCACTAAACTTGGATCCTGTGCGATAGTATTAGCATGCTCAATGCTGGCTATAGCGAAGTGATTCGATTGTTTTAGGCCATCCATGACTTGATCAATGTTACCAATCTTCATACTGCTACTTTTATTAAGCCCATCAACAGCTTCATTGAGCATGGTTTGTACTTGCTTGGATTGTGAAAAACAGCCGAACATAGGGTAATCGTACAGCTCTTCTTTACGTAGTGAGTCTTTACTAGCAAGCGGGTGGTGTTTTGCAACAAACAGAATAAGTTGGTCAGGAAGGTAAATATCACTGACAACATTGCTAGCACTTTGCAAATAGACACTAATATCAATTTCCCCAAGCTGCAACTTACGGGTTAACTCATGCTCGTCTTGCAACTGCATCTCAATTTTAATGTTTGGGTAATCAGCAAGGAACTGACCACATGACATAGGTACAATAGAGCTAGCGTCGTTGGTGTAACCAATGACCAACTTCTGTTGATCTCTACCAAACAGGCTTTGTTTGATAGTTTTCTTGGTCATTTCTAACTCTGACAGCGTTGTTTTACAGTAACTTAAAAACATTTCGCCCTGTTCTGTAAGCCTCACAGAGCGTGTTGAACGCTTAACAAGTTCGCATCCAATTTCATCTTCAAGCGTTTGAATGCTTCTAGTCAAAGCTGATGTACTAATCTTTGTTTGTTCAGCAGCTTGTCTAAAGTGGCGCAAGTTACCTAAAGCGACAAACTGTTCTAGTTGTTCAAATCTCATTCGAAATTCCTTTTAATTTCTACAAGTGACACAACGGTATTGTGTATTTTCCTAATACTAATACAAGTAATGGAAGATTGAAAGTGAAAATTTTACATTCTGCTTACAAAAGTCAATCGGGGTAGCTATCTCTAATTGCAATAAACTGATCTAAGTTGTTTATAAACAGATCAACAAGCTTTGGTTCAAACTGCTTCCCTTTCTCAGATTGTATCAGCGCTAACACTTTTTCTAAAGGCCATGAAGGTTTATAACATCGATCGCTACCTAATGCGTCAAACACATCAGCCAAAGCTGTGATACGGCCAACAATATCGATTTGTTCACCTTTGAGACCTCTGGGATAGCCAGAACCATCCCACTTTTCATGATGCTGATGGGCTATTGTAGCGCCACATTGTAAAATTTCGTTAGAAGAATGTTGTAAAATTTCGTAACCAGTCTGAGCGTGGGTCTTCATAATTTCCCATTCAGCATCGTTCAGTTTGTCTGGTTTATTTAAAATTTCATCTGGTATGCTGATTTTTCCAATATCGTGTAGTGGCGAAGCGAGCTTGATGATCTCGGCGTAATAATCAGACAAGCCGTACAGTTGCGCCATTAGCATACTGTAGTGAGCGACCCTTTTGACGTGTGAACCAGTCTCTTTAGAGCGACGCTCAACGGCCTCACCAAGAATATAGGAGAGTTCTTTTTGTGAATCTTTTACCGTTTCTCTTAATTTAATATTGTCGTAGGCCAACGCGATGTTGTTGGCAAAAAACTCCAGCAGCTGTCTGTCAGTGCTTTTCATTTGCGAGTCTTTGCCAACATACAGCATGGTTTCACCGCCACCAGCGGAAGGAAAGTAGCCGACGTATTCCGTCTCTGTAGATCGAGATGCCTTGAGGTTATGAGATTCGATGAATAGCTCTTTAACATGGTCGGGTATTACGGATGAATTTGGTTCTACGCCTTCACCTGATGCAGCTAATAGCTTGAAGTGTGAACCTGACTCTTTACGGTTATTAATGGCGGCAGCACAATAAATATCGTTATCACTGAGCCCCATCACGTTAGACACATGTGCCAAAATAGTGGAAGCGAACTCCCTGACACTGTTGCATTTCAAAAAAGAGGATGAAGCATTAATTATTTGTTCTAATCCTCGTTTGTGTTTTTCAATGGTTTGAATGTCTCGATGAGCACGTAATGCTGAGTAGAGTAACGTTTTCAATTTAACTGCGGTTAACTCAGTTTTATTCTTGTAGTCGTTAATATCGTAGTCTCTGATCACAGATTCTTCAGGTGCTTCCCCAGGTTGACCTGTGCGTAGAATAAGCCTCACATCATGATTGGCTAAATCGTTACGAATATATTTTATCAGATCGAGCCCAGCATGGCTGGTCTCCATGACTACATCTACCAAACCTACCGAAATGAGCTGCTCTTTTTCGAGTATTGTTTTGGCTTCTTTTGCAGAATAAGCATGGTGAAAACGTAATGGTTTTTTTTCAAATTCAAAACCAGACAGAACTAGTTTTGTAACTTGGTGAATATCCTCCTCGTCATCAACAATCAGAATGTCCCAGTATTCAGACTTTAATTGTGGGGTCGTTGGTTCTTCAATAGAATCATCAGAGAAAAGAAAACTGCTCACTCGTTGGCCCTTTAATGACTGTTTACTTTGTCAGTATAGTCATTAAAGTCAGCATCTGCTTAATCAAGAAGTTGGCTTTTTCTCGATATTTTGCAATTCTATTTCTATGGCATCACACGAAATATGTATCTCGTACAAAGAGATAATCAGTGACACGATGAGGCAGCATAAACTGGTGCCAAACAGGATGATGCCGGTCATCGCGACATCGATGAACAGTGCAAACATTGATAGAGTACACAGTAAAAATGCGACCACGCCCCATACTTGCATGAAGCGAATTAACTTAATGCGTCTTCTCAAGTTATCAATCTGTGCTCGAACTAATGGGCGGATACTGTCACCTTCACGGGCATTTAGCTCCCTGATGAGTTGTGCCAAAACTAAAAATCGATTTGTGTAAGCCAATAAAAGTAGTGATATCGCAGGAAATAAAAGTCCAGGAGTGGTTAGCGTCATTTGAGCCTCTTCAATAATCAAGATTGAGTAATAATTATGACAGATAATAGCTTTAAATGGCGATGCGTATTTACAACAGATAGCCTGCTTGAAGCGCATATCGTAAAAGGTTTGTTAAGCCAAGCTAGAATTGACTCTCGTGTGGATGGTGAACCTTTACTAGGAGGGATTGGTGAAATACCCGCTGATCAGGCAAAATTGAGTTTAATGGTTTATGAGATAAAAGTACGCGCAGCACAAAAAATATTGGTAGACTACGCGCAAAAGCAACTTACCTCAGACTGGCGTTGCAACCATTGTACAGAATTGAACGGACCAGCATTTCAATATTGCTGGCAATGTGGAAAACAAAATGACCAAAGCGAATAATTTCCAGCGCATCAGAGAACTTAACTATTTACAACAGGCTGTGTTAGCAGCGGCTATTATCGAAAGAATGTTGCCTAATTATGGACTATTTAGTGAAGCAACGGGATTTGGTGATGAATCAGCCCTGAGAAATGCACTGAATGTCTGTTGGGAGAAACTATTGTTACCGAAAAGTAAGATTAGTCTCGAAAAGCAGATAGAAAAAGTTGAACCTAATGTACCTGAACTTGCAGAGTTTGATATGTTTGGTACTTATCCCGCAATTGATGCGGCAACAGCATTGTTGGGGTTAATGCATGGTCTGATGGCTAAGGATGAGCAGGAGTTTATCAGTATCGCTAAGATATCTCAGGCGACGGTTGCTCGTTATGTTGAGTTTATATTGCTTAACGAAGACATTGAACCGGACAATAAATTAGTTCGAGATCATCCTGTGATGCAGTACGAGATAGAAGTTTTATCTGAGCTTATTGATTTTGTTGAGAATATGGGACGTATCGGCTCAGATAACGTCAAAGAGCTTAAACAACTCGCTATTGCTGATGGCCAAACGAACATAGGTTTGGCCATTTAAGCGCAAATTCGAGGGGATTCGCTTGCCCTACGAAAGTAGCAGCAGGTAAAATACTCGCCTTTTAATCAAGTCTTGGGAGAATCTGTGTGCGAATTTTAGGCATAGAATCATCGTGTGATGAAACCGGTATTGCGATTTATGATGATGAGCAAGGCCTACTTGCGCACCAACTGTACAGTCAGGTAAAAGTCCATGCAGATTACGGTGGCGTGGTGCCTGAATTGGCATCTCGCGATCATGTGCGTAAAACCATTCCCTTGATTGAAGCCGCTTTTGCGCAAGCTGGATGTGGTCCAGAGTCTCTTGACGGTGTAGCGTATACAGCGGGACCAGGCTTAGTTGGTGCATTATTGGTGGGCACGTCAATTGGTCGCTCTTTGGCTTTTGGCTGGAATATTCCAGCTGTCGCTGTTCACCATATGGAAGGTCACTTGTTGGCACCTATGCTTGAAGACGACCGCCCAGAATTTCCCTTTATTGCGCTGTTGGTATCTGGTGGCCACACTATGATGGTGAAGGTTGAAGGTATTGGTGAATACGAAGTGCTAGGTGAGTCAGTGGATGATGCCGCAGGTGAAGCGTTTGATAAAACGGCAAAACTACTCGGCTTAGATTATCCAGGTGGACCATTACTGGCTAAAATGGCTCAGCAAGGTGTTGCAAAACGCTTTGTGTTTCCAAGACCGATGACCGACAGACCGGGTCTTGATTTTAGTTTCAGTGGCTTGAAAACAGCAGCGGCAAACACCATTCGTTCAGCGGGGGATGATGAGCAAACTAAAGCGGATATCGCCCATGCTTTTCAAACAGCAGTCATCGATACACTGGCCATAAAGTGTAAAAGAGCCTTAAAAGAGACAAACATTAAACGTCTTGTTATCGCCGGCGGCGTGAGTGCTAATATTGAGCTAAGAAACAAACTTGAGCGTGTAATGCAAGGAATGCAGGGGAAGGTGTATTACCCACGTACCGAGTTTTGTACTGACAATGGTGCGATGATTGCGTTTGCTGGGATGCAGCGTTTAAAGGCCAAGCAATATGCACCGCTTGATATGAAAACGCAACCGCGTTGGCCATTGGATAGTTTAAAACCGCTTTAGGTCTTTTTTTGTCCTACTTTGGGCTCCTTACCTTGCAGGAGCCTTTTGATATTCTCTCTGTGTCTGAAGATAATCACTATGGTTAGGAAACTCACAGGTAACGTGTAAATTGGTTTAATCCACCAAGTATACAGTGGTGCCAGCGTCACGGCTGTGATGGCAGCCAAGGATGAGTAGCGAGTGATCCATAAAACTACTAGCCAAGTACCGATAAGTAACCCGCCGAGCGATAAGCCTATTGGTAGCAGCGCACCAAATGCAGTTGCAACTGCCTTACCACCATTGAAGTGAAAAAATATTGGATAAATGTGGCCTAAACATGCAGCCACGGCAACAGCGCCAAGCCAAATAGGTTCAATCTGTAAGAAATATGCCCCCCACACTGGGATTGTGCCTTTGAGTATGTCGAATACTAATACCAGCACAGCAGGCAACTTACCACCCAACCGCAGTACATTGGTTGCGCCAGGATTATGTGACCCTGCAAAGCGAGGATCAGGCAAGCCGAACATACGGCAAACCAACACGGCTGACGAAATAGAACCAATTAAATAGGCACACAGACAGATTAAACTAACTAACACGTTTTTCCTTATTTTGTCTTGTGACGTTTTCGGCTATGATCGGCGTTTCTATGCCGACTGTGGATAACTTAATAAGTAGTCACAGAACCCAGTTATGCAATCAGTGGAGTATCAATGGATAAGGTCTATATCTCACAACTACACGTCGAAACTATAATAGGAGTTTACGACTTTGAGAAGGAAAGTAAACAAAGCTTGTACTTTGATATTGAGATGTTGACCGACATTTCGGCTGCAGCCCAAAGTGATGACATAAATTTTGCGCTTGATTATGCCAAAGTCAGTGAGCGGGTGATTGAGCACGCGACAGCTAAACCTGTAGAGCTACTAGAAACTTTGTTAGAGCAACTGGCCGCCATAATCTTGGCCGAGTTTAATACTCAACAAGTAACAATAAAAGTGAGTAAACCTGCGGCGGTGCCTGCGGCAAAAACAGTTGGTGTTGAAATCACCAGAGTGAAAAGTTAGTTATGGCACAGATTTATATAAGCCTCGGTTCAAACGTAAATCGTGAACATAATTTAAAGGCGGGCCTTATAGCACTGATAGAGCACTTTCCTCGCTATACACATTCTAGCGTTTACGAAAGTGAAGCGGTTGGTTTTAACGGCAGTAACTTTTATAACTCGGTGCTTGGTGCCTCAACAGACCTTTCTTTAGAGCAAGTATGCGTGTTGCTCAAACAAATTGAGCTGGATAATGGTCGTACGCGTCAGGATAAAAAGTTTAGCCCACGAACTTTAGACCTAGATTTACTATTTTATGATGATGTGATTTGTGAGCAGCCAGCCCAATTGCCTAGAGATGAAATAACCAAAAATGCCTTTGTGTTGTTGCCGCTCTTTGAAATTGCGCCGGAACATATTCATCCCGTGTGTCAAAGAAGTATTGCCGATATTTGGCAAGCTTATAACAACCCTAATCAAAAATTGTGGAAAGTGGAGTTTTCGTTGCCGTGAGTATTATTGAAATTATCGTTTTGGCGTTAGTTCAAGGATTAACCGAGTTTTTACCTATATCGAGTTCTGCGCATCTTATTTTGCCATCGCAGATCTTAGGCTGGGCTGACCAAGGAACCGCTTTTGATGTGGCGGTACACGTGGGAACGTTACTGGCAGTCGTGATTTATTTTCGTAAAGAAGTTACAGACATTCTGGGGGCATGGTTTAGCTCCTTTGGTACGCAGGGGAAAAGTGATGATAGCCAACTAGGGTGGTGGATTTTGCTTGCGACCATTCCATCGTTAGTTATTGGCTACTTAGTGAAAGACTTTGTTGAGATATACTCACGCAATGCCTGGATCATTGCCACTACTACGGTGGTGTTTGGTTTACTGCTATGGTATGCGGATAAAAGCGCAAAGCAAATTAAGACCATCTATCAACTTAATTGGCTCAGCGCGTTACTGATTGGACTATCTCAGGTGGTTGCGATGATATTTCCTGGCACTTCACGTTCTGGGATCACCATGACTGTCGGCTTGTTGCTTGGACTAAATAAACAAAGCGCAGCACGCTTTTCATTTTTAATGTCTATCCCTGTGATAGCAGCTGCGGGGTCATATTACGTATATAAGCTTTCAAGCGGTGAAGAAATTATTAACTGGAATGCGATTGTGCTCGGGTCAGTATTGTCATTTATTACTGCCTACGCATGTATTCACTTTTTCTTAAAAGTCATTGAACGCATGGGAATGATGCCATTTGTGATCTACCGATTATTGCTCGGTGGCGCATTGTTTGCTTTCTTGCTCTGGTAATACCTATCGTTTAACCGGGCCCGCATCAAACGATGCGGGCTTTTTTATTTTAATGCCAATGCAATAGCCTCTTCTCTAGCTAATGCTAATTGATGTTTTATTTCTGCTCCCTTAAATCCTTGTTCGATGATACTTTGCGGCGCAACGGCCAGTGCAGCTTGAGCCGCTCGTTTTAGTGTATCGATCACTTGGTTGTTTATCTGCTTGTCTGCTTTGGCAACTTGGCATAACAGCTCAAAACGTTCGGGGCGACGCCAAATGTCTAACCGATTAAACATAGCCAGTGCAGTTTGTGTTGTAACTTGATTGTGTGACAACAGTGATTGATGTTGACAGTAATCTCGTGCACTTTGCGCGTATTTATTAGGGATCTTTAGTTGTTGTTCAATTCCCTGCAACGCATCTAGTGAACTTGGCGCAAGCCACAGGCTAAATTGAATAAGCTTGTAGTTTAGCAAAGTGTCGTCAAGAGATTGGATGGCGCTTGCTAATTGCCTAGCATGTTTTTGGTTCCAGTAAGTGAGCATTGGCATGATTAAGGTCAGCGCACCTAGTTCGTGTAAGATATTACTAAACACATCAATTTGGCCATCACTTAGACTTTTTTCAATCTCCATCCAAACACGCTCTTTGGTAAGTGTTGCCAGCTCTTGGTTTGCCACCATTTTTGCCATTAGCTGTTGGGTTTCAGGTGCGATACTAAACCTAAGGTAGTGGTACCGAGCCCCAAAACGGGCGACCCGTAGCACGCGAAGGGGGTCTTCACTAAATGCCTCGCTGACATGGCGCAAGACACGGTTGGCTATATCTTGCTGCCCACCGTAAGGGTCAATTAAATTGCCTTGCTCATCTTTGGCGATTGCATTGACGGTTAAATCTCGACGGTATAAGTCTTGCTCAAGTGTGATGGAAGGCGAAAAATCACAAATAAACCCACCATAGCCTTGACCTTGTTTACGTTCCGTTCTGGCTAGTGCATATTCTTCTTTGGTTTTTGGATGTAAAAAAACGGGGAAGTCTTTTCCGACTTGGCTATAGCCAAGCGCCAGCATTTGCTCAGGCGTGGCGCCAACCACCACATAATCTCTTTCTGTAATAGGACGTTGTAGTAATTCATCACGTACAGCGCCGCCAACTAAATACACTTGCATCTTAGCCTCAAATAAACAAATTACGCAAAATAAGAAACAGGGTTTTAACTTACCGTGTTTTTTTGCCATTATAGGCACCATCATAACAATAAAGAGACGCATCGTGTATTTACGCTATTTTGGACTAAGCGAAAAACCGTTTTCCATTGCACCTAATCCTGAATATTTATTTCTAAGTGATAGACACAAAGAGGCACTCGCACATTTAACATACGGCTTGGGGGATGCTGGGGGCTTTGTATTGTTAACGGGTGAAGTGGGCACAGGAAAAACCACCGTAACTCGTAGTATGCTAGCACAGTTACCAGAAACAACTCAGGTAGCATTTATTTTAAACCCGGCGCTGTCGGAGATAGAGCTGCTCGCCAGTATTTGTGACGAGTTGAAAATCGACTATCCGGCTGAGCAAGCAAGCTTGAAAGTGTTGACTGATTTAATTAAGGCCAGACTACTTGAGAACCATGCTCTTGGTGGTCACACCATGTTGATCATTGATGAGGCACAGCACCTTGCTGCTGAGGTTTTAGAGCAACTACGTTTGTTGACTAACTTAGAAACTGACCATAAAAAGTTGCTGCAAATTGTGTTGGTAGGCCAGCCCGAGCTGCAACACCTGTTGCAGCGTAATGAGTTGCGCCAGTTGGCACAAAGGATCACCGCTCGCTATCACTTACTGCCGTTAACTCAGTCACAAGTGTATGCGTATATCCAACACCGACTACAAAAGGCTGGCAGTCAAACCATGATTTTTGATCATGATGCGATTGCGTATATGCATAAAGTGACCGCTGGGATCCCTAGACTTTTGAACTTGCTTGCTGATAGGTGTTTGTTGGGCGCTTACTCGGCGCAGCAGCAAGTGGTGGATAAAAAGATTGCGATGCAGGCGGCCAAAGAAGCGTTGCCTCTTAATTTAGTACCTGAAAAGTCCAGACCAGTCCAGCCTAAAGTTTGGTGGTTGTCATCAGCTGCGTTCGCGAGCTTTGCGCTTGGTTTTGTCCTTTCATTCATTTTTTAATTGGTGAGTTATGTCGTATTTAGTTAATGCATTAAAGCAATCACAGCAAGCAGGGCATAGTGAGCAGGATCATTTAGCTTACCAGCACCAAAAACAACTTAAACTCTATCGCACCATGATACTAGGCTTATCAGCGCTCGTGCTTGTCGGTGGCTTTGCTTTTGTAGGCTACCTAAGTGGACACTACCTGCAATCCTCGCTGGCACAACCAGCTGAGCCGGAACTCGCCAAGGTTGAGCAAAGCGCTGAGAAACCAAGTGAAGGTAAAAGTGAGGCTGCTCAAAGGGATGTTGCCAATGCTCCCGTGACGGCTGCAACCCCCCAAATAACCTCATCACAACCGGTAACGGTTAATACCGCTTTACCTGTGCAAGCACAACCTGTGACTCCAGCGATGGTAAATAACGCGGTTATGAACCCACAGGTGCAATATCAATGGATGTCGGTGCAAATAGGAGTGGATGTCAGCGGTCAACCTGTATATAGGCAGCAATTAGTGCCCGTGATGAACCAACAGGTAGTCAATGCGCCACCACAGCAAGCAGCGCCACAGGCTTGGCCACAGTCGCAGGCTTCAGTGCAAGCGCCGTCAACAGTACAAGGTGCGACGGAGGATCTCAGTCAATATAGAGTGTTGGGTAAACCACTGAGCCAACCACTAGAGCAAGCCGCTCAAGACCCTGAGTTGGCTGGCGTATCAAAAGAGTTGCAAGAGGCGTTCGCGCAAGCTGTAGCTGACACAGAAAATGCCCAGCCACATAACGTTACCGCCAGCAGTAAAGACTCTGCACGGGCAACACCTGTTGAATTGTTACCAGACGCATTGCAGCAGTCACTGCCAACATTGCGTTATCAGGCTCATATTTACGCAACGGACCCAGAAAAGCGCTGGATTAAGCTAAACAATCGGGAGTTATATGAAGGAGATAACATCGGGGCTCTCAAGTTGCTAGAGATCACGCCAGAGCAGGCCTTGTTTAACTTTGATGGTTATGAATTCAGCATGAAAGCAATGCAAGATTGGCTGCCATAGGTGTTATGGCAGCATTGAATGTTTAAAGAACTTCATTAGATTGAGGCTGAACTCCTCAGGTTTAATAGCAGCTTCAATCTCATCTTCAACCCGTTTACTGGATAGGTCTATATCTCGCACCTCAGTATAGTGCATGTTCTTGGCGTGATAAAAAACCTTCACCACAGGTTGTAGCGGTGTCTCCGGGTTACTTTGGCTAATGATTCCAACGCGTTGACTCTTTAACTTAACCAACGTGCCCACAGGAAATACGCCAATACACTGAATAAAAGCATTGAAAAGCGATTCATCATAGTGGTGGGGAACATGCTCGCGCAAGATTTTAAATGCGGCGACGGGAGTTTTACCCGTTTTATAAACGCGATCCGCGGTGATGGCATCATAGCTGTCGACGATTGCGACCATACGTGCATACTGAGAAAGCTCGTCGGCTGCTTTTGCAAATGGGTAGCCGCTGCCATCTAAGCGCTCGTGATGAAATCCTGCAATTTCAGTTGCGATTTTACCCAACTTGGCACCGGAAACAATCTCATAACTATAGTGGGCATGTAGTTTCATCTGTTCATATTCATCAGGGCTCAGTGCACCTGGTTTATGTAGAATCTCATCTGGCACCTGAATTTTCCCGATGTCATGTAGCAATGCCCCCGTAGTGACTTGTTCAATAATGTCTCTCTCAAATGAAAGATGCTTGGCCAAAATACTGACTAAAATCGCCACATTAATGGAGTGCTCTAACAGATACGCGTCTTTTTCTTTAATTTGTGCAATACATGCCAGTGCATCTTGGTTTCTAAATACCGAATCAATCAAACCACTTGCTGTATCCTGAAACGGTGATAAATCTAGCTGTTTGCCTTCTTTTAAATCAGAGAAAGTTTTTTGCTGTAGGGCCTTAGCCTGCTGGTATAGCTCATTTGCTTTATCCAGCTCACTCTCTATTGAGGTAGATTTATGCCAAGGATCACGGGCCTTTTGAGGAGCTAACACTTGTTCAGGCTCACCACTTACAGACTCTTCAGCTTGAGAGCTTGCTTCTTGGCTTGCGCTGAGTGTCTTATCGGGGTCTATTTCTACTGCCATCACACCCGACTTGAGTAGGTGTTGGATACCATCTTGTGTTTTCACCCAGCCTTGGTTCTTAACTTTTACATGACCAGTCTGCTTGGTTACGCCAACTACGAACATCCCTGGTTTTAACTCACTGATATCTATAGTTTTCACGGTTTTATCTTACAAGTGACAGGTAATTTAAGGTTAGCAAAGAATCCTTCAAATAAAAGCCAAATAAGAACAAATTATGATGAGATTTTAGGAAAGAGAGCTACTAAGTCACAGTATCGCGAAGGGAAAAAAAAGCCAGCATACGTGCTGGCTTTTTCATTGTTGATAAGAGATTTATTCTTCGTCTTCAACCAAGGTCATCAGTGAGGTATTACCACCAGAAGCAGTGGTATCAATACTGATTGTCTTTTCAGTAACAAGGCGATTGATTAGCGTGTCATAGTACTCAGCACTGATCACAGGCAGAATCGCACCTGAGCGTGCAGCGAGTTGCTGACTGAAGTAACCTAAACGCGAAGAGCGAGCTGCAACGACCGCACCTGAAAGATGTGGGTGTGCCAAAATAGCCTGTAACTGGTTTGGCTTAGCAACTTGGAATACCCCTTCGGCAATACCTGTCGAGATAAACTTGTCTCTAAATGCTTGTGCTTCTTCGTAGAACAGCTCTGATGCCACGGTAATTACTGTGTTACCCGCAGCAAGTGCTGTGATAATAGAAATCGCCCAGAAGTTAAACGAGGTACTCTTATCCGCATAACATACCACACAGCCGCGTGGCTCAAGGTGTAGGGTATTTGATTCACCCGTTGGACCCGGCAATGTTGTAAATGTACGCATACGTTTTTCGAGTCTATTCAACTGCGCACGAGCATCAGCAAGCGTTTTTGCTAAGTCGTCAGCCAACTCATCGATAATCTCAACCGTTGCTATCTTAGCAAGCAACTGACGAACAGCGGATACGCGGTCATTTAGTGCGGTGTTGCGCCAAATCTTCTCATCACGCAGCGAGTTACCCATCAGTAAGTCAACTTGCTCAGAAGCCCCTGGGAAGTCATGGGTCTCAAGCTCATCAGATGTCAAGTTGGTCATTTGCACGTTCTCTGGTGAGGCTTTCTCTTTCACCAAACGATACAAGTAGTTAGGACCACCAGCTTTAGGGCCTGTACCTGATAAACCACGGCCACCGAACGGTTGCACACCAACAATGGCACCGATCATGTTACGATTCACATAAACGTTGCCCGCTCGAGACATTTTAGCTAAATACTGGCAACGCTCTTCAATACGAGAGTGAACGCCCATGGTTAAGCCGTAACCTGTGTTGTTGATCTGGTCAATGACCTTGTCTAAATCGTTTGCTTTGTAGCGTACGATATGAACGATTGGACCAAATACTTCACGCTTAAGCACGGATAAATCAGCAATTTCGTATAAACGTGGTGCAAAGAAGTAAGCACCATTTTCACTGTTATCTGGGATCTTAGATTCAAACAACAATTTACCGTTGCTCTTTAAGTATTCAACGTGTGCTGTTAGGGTATTCAGCGCTTTTTCATCGATTACCGGACCTACGTCAGTCGACAGTAAAGACGGGTCGCCAACATGTAGTTCTTGCAGTGCACCTTTTAACATCGTAATAATGCCATCGGCCACATCATCTTGTATGAACAATACGCGCAGTGCAGAACAACGTTGGCCCGTACTTTGGAAACCTGATGAAATCACATCATCAACTACTTGCTCAGGCAGTGCCGTTGAGTCCACTATCATACAGTTCTGACCGCCCGTTTCAGCAATCAAAGGCACTTGAATATCATTACGTTCAGCAAGAATTTGCGAAATTAATGTACCCGTCTCAGTGGAACCGGTGAACATCACCGCCTGAATACGCTCATCGGGTAGGATATGCTTACCAACTTCGCTACCACGCGCAACAACAGGTTGCACTACATGCTCAGGTAAACCTACCGTGTGCATTAGCTCGATACAACGTAGTGCGACATAGCTAGTTTGCTCAGCTGGCTTGGCAATTACGGTGTTACCAGTGACGATTGCAGCTGCAACCTGACCTAAGAAGATAGCCAGTGGGAAGTTCCAAGGGCTGATACACAAGATCACACCACGTGCTTCAAAACGTTCATCTTGCGCCAGCTCTTCCGCGCGAGCTGCGTAGTAGCGACAGAAATCAACGGCTTCACGTACTTCATCGATACTATCTTGTGCTACTTTACCTGCTTCTTTGATACAGATAGCAACCAGCTCATCGTGGTGACGCTCCAGAATGTCAGCGACGCGACGTAATAAATCTGCACGCTCTTTTACTGGTGTTTGTGACCAATCTGCAAATGCTTTGTCGGCATTTTCCACCATCGCTCTCATGTCATCACTTTGGTGTACGCGTACCTGACCGACCACTTCTTTGTGGTTGGCTGGGTTGCGAACTGCTAAGTAACCTTCTTTTACTGTGCTTTCGTCGATAAGGTGCTCGTTGAACCAAGTATCAAGGTTTTCTTTGAATGGCGTAAGCACATTGATATCAGTCAAGTCCAAGCCTTTTGAGTTAGGTCGCTCGTCACCATATAACTCGATTGGTAGCTTGATCTGCTTATTGAACTTATTACGAAGACCTTGCAGCGTTTCAACAGGATCTGGCAGTAGTGATTCAACTGGTTTAGAGGTATCAACAATGGCATTGACGAATGACGAGTTCGCGCCATTTTCTAGTAATCGACGTACGAGGTAGGCTAGCAAGTCTTCGTGTTGACCAACTGGCGCATAGACACGACACTGAATTTTTTCATTTTCAACGATCTGATCGAATAAAGACTCACCCATACCGTGCAGACGCTGGAATTCAAAGCCTTGATTATCGCCCTTAGCAACCTCTAATATCGTTGCTGCGGTGTAGGCGTTATGTGTTGCAAACTGCGGGAAGAGCACATCACGTGCTTCAAGTAGTTTAATGGCACATGCTTTGTACGATACATCCGTAGTTGCTTTACGAGTAAACACAGGGAAATGGTTTAAACCATCTTGTTGCGTGGTTTTGATTTCGGTATCCCAGTATGCGCCTTTAACTAGACGTACCATTAAACGACGGCCTACTCGACGAGCAAGATCCGCTAACCATTCAACAACGAAAATAGCGCGCTTTTGATATGCTTGAACTGCCAGACCAAACCCTTGCCAATCGCCTAGCTCATCGTTAGAAAATACGGCTTCAATGATATCCAGAGAAATATCTAGACGGTCTGCTTCTTCAGCATCAACGGTAAAACCAATATCATACTGTTTTGCAGCCAATGCCAGTTCTTTGAGTTTTGGCACGATTTCGCTCATCACACGCTCACGGTGACTAAACTCGTAACGAGGATGAATCGCAGATAGCTTAACTGAGATACCAGGGCTTTTAATTGGGCCTCGGCCATTTGCTGCTTTACCAATTGCATGGATGGCGTTCATGTAGCTTTTGAAGTAACGATCGGCATCAGCCATTGTACGCGCGCCTTCACCTAGCATATCGTATGAATATACGTAGCCTTTTTGCTCTTTTTCAGCAGCACGTTCGATAGCTTCATCAATATCTTGACCCATTACGAACTGCTTACCCATGATCTTCATCGCAAAGTTTACAGACTTGCGGATCACAGGCTCGCCTAAGCGGCCAATGGTTTTTTTCAATACGCCGAACTGTTGTTCTTTGTTCTTATCTGTGTAGTTAACCATTTTACCAGTAACTAACAGGCCCCAGCTTGAGGCATTTACGAATAAAGAATCACTGCTACCTAAATGAGAACTCCAGTCACCTTTGGCTAACTTATCGCGGATCAGGTTATCTTGAGTTTCCTTGTCTGGCACTCGTAATAACGCTTCCGCCAAGCACATCAGTACCACACCTTCTTCGGTAGAAAGTGAGAACTCGTTCAATAGCGCATCAACGCCATTTTGGCCGTCTTGGTCTTTACGAATGTTTAAAACCAGTTGACGTGCACGCTCCCATGCTCGGCTTCGAGCTGTAACGCCTACCTCAGCAAGTGGCAAAATATGATCGATAACTTCATTTTCATCAATACGGTAGAAGTCACGGATTTTTTGTCGGATAGGACAGCTAGTTGTCAAATCGCCGTTATAAAGCATAAGCAACCCTCAATAGTGTAGAGTCAAAAATACATGTAATTAGCGCCTGCACCCTTGGTGTAGTGCAGCAGGCCCATGGCCTTTTTAATTACGACAAATTTAATGCAGTGTGTTGAGTGCACCATATCATAATGATTTCAGTGTTTAAAATATCGCCATCACGCATTGTGTTGTATATCAGTTTTCGCGGCCATTCTATCCAAAATACAGCAGTATATGCTGTCTTATTTTTTCCGATTACGGTAAATTAGCGGGAGATTATTAACTCTCACAGAATAAAATGCTGAATGACTACTTCAATCAAAACTCGCGTACTTGATCGCATTGATTTAGCTATTTTAGATGTCTTACAGAAAAATGGCCGAATATCGAACGTAAATTTAGCCAAAGCGGTTAATTTAAGCCCCAGTCCATGTCTGGACAGAGTGAAAAAACTTGAGTCAGAGGGATATATAGAGGGTTATACCGCAAGATTGAACCCGATGAAGCTGGGGCAACATCTGGTGGCTCACGTTGAGATCACGTTAAAAAGTTCCACAGAATCTGTGTTTGATACGTTTAAACAGCACATTGCAGATCTACCTAATGTGGTTTCTTGCGATATGGTGGCGGGCGGGTTTGATTATTTGTTGAAAATTCGTGTACAGGATATGCGTCAGTATCGTGAAGTACTAGGTCAAATTGTCGAAATTCCGGGTGTTGGCACCAATCACACTTATATGGTGATAGAACATATCAAATCTGATATGGGTGTAGAGGTGCTGAACTTGTAATAAAAAAGGTCGCAATCAGCGACCTTTTTTATGTGGCTATTACCAGCCATCGTAACGTTTGCGACGTGACAGCAATAACGTGAGTATAACGCCAAACAGTAAACCCACCAGTGCGATGGCGGCTCCGTATGACAGCAGTAAATGCTGCGCTTTTTGCTTTTTGTTGATATTAGCTTGCTTCTCTTGCGTCAACGCTGTTTGTAACTCGGTAATGCTTTGCTGAAGGCGTTGGTTTTCAGCTCTTAAATCGTTATTGGCCTGCTGTAGGGTCGGTAATTCATCGCGTAAAGAATTAATTTCGCTTTGGCTATTTTCCAAAGCTTCTTTAGCTTGGGTTAGCTGTTGGCTTAATCCCGGCTCTCTAGATACAAACTTTGATTCAACCCAAGCTTCACGGCCTTTGTCATCGACAATTTGCACAAAGTCGTTCTGTTCATTAGAAATAACTGAAATAGCCGTACCCGCGTCTACTGAACCTAGAATTCGGTAGTTTTTCCCTGGGCCTGAATGTATATAAATAAACAAGTTATCGACAATGTAGGCGGCATCACCGGCTTGGATAGGTGCAGTTGTCGTTGTCTCTTCGACCGTTGAGCGTGTTTCATCTGTCTCTGCGACTTCTGCGATAGCCAAATGTGAGCATAATACCAGCAGCGTTGGTAAAACAATTCTGTTTAACATAGGTAGACCCAAGTTTTTGATAGTTTGTAGAAATAGTATGGATTTAACTCGTTAATAGCAAGTCGGCGATGAAACTTCACTGAACTTGCGGTAAAAAGTTTGCAAACAAGCCTATCATTGTATATTTTGAGCGTTCAATAACTATATAGGTATTAACTTGCCCAAATGGACACTGAAATAGAACTGAAGTTTTTACTTTCAGACAATGAAGTTCCTCTGATCCCAGGACTCATCATGCAGTTTGCGAAAACTGTTGTTAATAAACCCGCAAAGAACCTTCAAAATGCATATTTCGACACACCTAGCCGAGAGCTACGCGCCTTAGATATTGGCTTACGTACACGCTGTTGTGATGAAGAATGTGAGCAAACCATCAAGTTGGCGGGAGAAGTTGTGGGAGGGTTGCACCAGCGCCCAGAATATAATCTACCGCTAGACTCTGGCCGTCCTAACTTGCTTGCATTCGATGTGGGTATTTGGCCACATGGTATGCAAGTAGATGTTATTAATGAAAATTTATTCCCGATCTTCAGTACTAATTTCATCCGTCGCACTTGGCTCATAGAGACAGAGCAAGGTAGCAAGATAGAAGTCGTTTTGGACAAAGGTGAAATCGTTGCTCAAGGTCAAGTAGAAGCGATTTCAGAACTCGAAATTGAGTTGGTAGAAGGGCAGCGCAATGATCTGTTTTTATTGGCAGATCATTTGATTAATTTATCTGGGATGCGCTTGGGGTTGTATTCAAAAGCGGCTCGGGGCTATCGTTTGGCAGATAATAATCCACTTAAGCCCAACAAGTTCATTGGTTTTGTGCCTTTAGAACATGGTACGACGCAAGAGCAGGCATTTATTGCCACCATTAATTATTGCATTCAGTTTGTGCAAAAACATGAACAGTGCTACTTCGATAAGCCGAGCCTAAAAACGCTTAAGCGCGTGATTGATGGCATTACCTTAATTCGTCACAGCTTTAGATTGTTCAGTGCTATCGTCGATAAGTCGTCGACAGAGCACTTGCGCAGTGAACTCAAATGGCTTCTCAGTGAGCTTGAGTGGGTTGAAAATGCCATTCACCTGAAAACCTATACCTCCAAGCGCCATGCTTATTACAAGAAAATCAGTAATGCCCCTGAGTTGGCTCAGGTCATAGATGACCTGAAAGAAGTTCAGCCGACTGCCACAGACATCGAAGATTTATTTCATTGTGCCCGCTATAACCGTTTGATTTTATCTTTGACGCGTTGGTTGTTGGACAAAGGGTGGCGTCAAAACTGGGATCAAACAGCGCTCAATGGGGCTCAAATGCCACTAAGCGATGTAGCTAGAGAATTATTTGACCGAGATTGGCAGGAATTGCATGACTTGCTTCCTGAAGGAAAGGTACTGACCAAAGCCGATTACTTGCACCTTCGAGCCCGATTAGAGAATACATTACTCAATGGTAACTGTTTGGGTGAATTGTACGACAAAGAGGCGAGACAAGAGTTTAGAACGCCGTGGATTGACATCGTATATGGTATTTACGAGTTGGACACCTTGTCGTATTTGATGCAATTATGCCAAGGGCAGGAGTCAGAAAGTCTGGAAGATATTCAAGTTTGGCTTGAGAAAAAGGCTGACTTCTTGGTGGATGCGATGGAGCAAAGTCGCAGCGTGTCTTTTAAAAGCTTTCCATACTGGCGCTAATTTGAAATGTTAAAGCTCATTGTAATCGTGACAATTGCAATGAGCACTTTCTCTTGCTCAGCCACACAATGGCGTACTTGGCAAAAAGTTAATGATTTAAGCATCGCTTTTATGCCTCATGAAAGCGGCATTAACTATGTAAAAGTGAATGCCTTTTATGCGGGGGGCAGTGTTGATTCATTACTCAATGTCATGAATGACACAGAATCGGCACCACAGTGGCTAAGCAGTGTATCCTACGTCGAGGTGTTAGCGCGGCCAAATTCCGCAGAAGCTATCGTGTATACCTATTTTGATTCTCCCTGGCCCGTTAGTAATCGAGATATGGTCACGCATTCGTGTTTATCGCAACTGAGCGATACTCGGTTCCGATTAGATATTGTTAATAGCTCACTCGAGGTTCCAAAAAGCAAAGCGATACGGGTTGAACCCGTGCGTGGCTATTGGTTGCTGACGCAAACCGAGCAAGGACTTAATATAGAGCACCAAGTTTATGCTGACCCAAATGGTGCAATACCAAATTGGTTGGTCAACAAAACCGCGTTAAAAAATATTCGCAGTAGCTTTATTGCGTTAAGAGAGTTGATATCAGATGCAAAGTACCAGTCATCACCCAGTGCTTTTGTTGCGGGCAATTGTGAGGCATTTAACGAGCTCAAGGTGCAATAACGATAACCTTTAATGGAATAGATAATAAAAAACGTTTTCTTAACGCAGATTAGTCTGTACAACACATTGTTAAAAAGCGTGCGCTTTTCACCTATAAGGAGCAGTATGAACACATCAATTCAGGCGGAACGTCCCTCAGATTCTCCCATCATTTTGATGCTAGTAACGGCAATGTTGATATGGGGTGCCAGCTGGATCTCTGGTAAATATATTGCTGACCTTGCACCTGCCCCCGTAACAGTCTTTTATCGGCTAGGCATGGCAACGTTGGGTATGATCCCCATCCTTTGGTTGGTGAATCATTTTAAGTTAGTACGCTTAAGGTTCTCACGTAAAGCATTACTGTGGTCAGTTCCAGCAGGCATTATCTTAGCGCTGTACAACCAATTGTTCTTTTTAGGGTTACATGATGGTTTGCCGGGCAAAGGAGGCATGCTGGTTACCACTACCAATCCGGTATTGACCTTTTTGTTGACCATTTTAGTGTTTAAGCAAACCATCAAAAAGCTACAGGCGCTCGGTTTAGCGCTGGGTCTTACTGGTGGGTTGTGTATGATTGAAATTTGGCAGTTCAACTACCAGCAGCTTATCGCCACAGGTAATGCCTATTTTATTATGGCCTCGTTTACTTGGGCTATTCTAACCTTGGTGAGCCAGCAAGGTACTCGTTTTGCGGATTTTTTACTGTTTAGTACGTTGATGTATGCCAGTGCCACGCTCGTAAGCTATGGTTTTGCATTTGACTATTCTCCGCTTCGTAGTGTGACTCAGTACTCGACTTTTTATTGGCAGCATATGTTGTTTTTGTCTGTGATTGTTGTGAGTGTCGCAACCAGTGTGTTTTTTTTAGCAAATCAGCAATTGGGTTCTAATCGCTCTAGTTCATTTATTTTTGTGGTTCCCGCGTCGGCAATGGGGCTATCGGCCTGGTACTTTTCTGAGCCACTCTCGCTACCAGTGTTAGTAGGCGCAATACTCGCTCTTATGGCTGTTTACCTCATCAACAGTAAGCGTGGTAACAAGTTAGCCTGAACTCAGGATAAGCTACATGATACAGCACTGTGCTTTTTGCATATTTCTGCGTTGAATTCGCTATTACATACACGAACTCGCCTTGAACTACACAAAAAATACAGTATTGTATGCCTTTTTCACACAGTGCATTGATTTAATTGCTTTTCTCATATCTATTATCCCGAGTTCAGGTTAGTTATTCGGTGGGCTTAAAACCTGAGGTTATTAAGGTTGTGTTTGATGTAATGTTTTGTAATAGGACATCTTCTGAAAATCCATAATACTTAAGTGCTGATCTTAGCTATAAGTATAAGGATACATAAACATGCATAGTGAACAATCACGGATACAAGACGTTGTTGTTGGGTTAACGGAACACCTTACCCAAAGAGCCTCACAAGACACACCAGACCCACATAACCAGCGGCGTGAAGTACAAGCTGTATACGCTGAGACGGTGAATAGCTTTAAGTTGTTCTATCAAGCCGCCATTGAAGGTGGCTTTAGTCAGTCACGCCTGCTAACTCAGTTACTTAATGGCTTGAGTGATGTTGCTGGGTTGAACGATTATCAAACTGAAGCCATGATCTTCAATACGCGCTTTCAACAGCACCCTTTTGCAATCGCATTGTGTGAGTCGACGCTTGAAGTGCAATTTATCTATAAGTTAGCGATAAAATATAATTTGCCCATCAGAGTGCGAGCCGGTGGTCATGATCACGAAGGGGAGTGCAGTGGCAGCAATACCATATTAATTGATGTGAGTCGCATCAAACACTTCAGCTACGACCCTTCTACGGAAGTGGCAACAATCGGTGCAGGGTATCGGTTTTATCAATTAACACGCAAGCTGGTTGATTGTGGGCGTATGATAGCCCATGGCACGTGTGCTACGGTTGGTTTAACGGGTTACATTCAAGGCGGTGGCTGGGGTCCATGGACACGCAAATATGGCATGTGCTGTGAGTACTTAGTGGCTGCGACTGTGGTGCTCGGCAATGGTGAAGTGGTGAAGGTGAGCGAAAGCTGTGAACCAGATATTCTCTGGGCGCTGCGTGGTGGTGGTGGAATGAGCTGGGGAATTGTCACTGAGTTACAAGTAAAAACATTCGAATTACCTGATGAAATACATCGCTTTGAAGTTGTTTGGAATGCATTGTCAAAGCCTAAAAAAGGCCGCTATACACCTTTATGTCAAAAGCCGACGCTAGAAATACTCAAAGCGTGGGAAGAGGTCATTGAGGCGACTGATACACCTGATCTGTTGGGCACAAACTTGAAGATCAACGCAATTGCAAAAGACGCTGAAAACTCAGCGCTGCCATATGATGAATTGCACCATCCATGCACTATGTATGGTTATTGGCAGGGAACAGAGCAGGCTATGCGAGATTTTATTGATCAGGCATTTGGGCCTACTAAGAGTAATGTTGCTAAGCCAAAGATCACATGCACTAAGGTAGGTGGCAAAGTGAAGCCCAAAGGAAAAGCAAAGGCCAGTAGTACACCTGTGTATAGTTATGACCATACGTTACTTAGTAACTGGGCAAGAGAGAGCCTTGCAGATCAAGATGTGCCTTTACATCAAGATTTACAACAGCATAAGCAAGCGTTTACACCGGATTATGACGCGCCCGCTCCGCACAAAATCACCTCTAAGCTGGTTGAGCATAAAGGGCTCAGTGAGAAGGGATATCAACAGCTGCTGATGTCTTTAACATCTCCACTTCTTCAAGCCGATAACCCTTCCGTTGGGTTGTTTAGCTATGTGACTTTGGGCGCGATAGTGGGGGACTTCTACAACAACCTCAAAGAAGAGAGTAAAGCGCTTGGTGTATCATTTCCGTACCGTGATTGCTTGTATACCATTCAATATCAAACTTGGTGGAACGAAAGTGTAAAAGACAAGCTAGAACTTCAAAATAATGCGGTTTATGTAGACACGAACCGAGCGATGGATTGGATAGCAGCGAGCCGAAGCACTGAAATAGATGGTGCATATGGCGCGTTTATCAGCTTTAAGGATGCGTCCATTCCAACACCGGTTTACTTTCAACAAAACTACGAGCGATTGGTAGAGATTAAAAAGTCATATATCAAGGATGACTACAATCATCTGCGAACCAGAAAAACCATCATTTAATTAGTAGCACAGCTAGGGTTCTCACGGAATGGCAATTTCACTGGGCCCTAGCCAAGTTTTCTGGGACTACTTACTAATAGGTTTAATTTATCCCTTAGTCGCGGTTGATTTTGCATATTTCGTATGAGTACCAGCCAAGGCGTGAAAACCACATCTACAAATGAAAGGCTGTATAACCGGTCGGTAACGCCGTATTTAGGAGGGTGTGAGGACTCGGGTTGGACGAATGTACCAAACAACTTATCCCAGATGATTAATACGCCAGCAAAATTCTTATCTACATAACAGGCGTTATGGGCATGGTGTAAGCAATGGTGAGTGGGAGTGTTAAAAATTTTTCCAAACCACTTCAGCTCTGGTGCATGTTCTGTATGTACAAAAAATTGATAAGCGAGGTTGAGTGCGACGATGGTCATGACCAGTTCGGGTGAATAGCCTAGCAAAATCAAAGGCAACCAAAATAGCCACATACCCACCATGGGATAAAAAAGGCTTTGTCGCATTGCGGTCGAGAAATTCATGTTGATAGAGCTATGGTGTACAACGTGAGCTGCCCATAGCCAGTTACAGTGGTGGCTTGCTCGGTGAAACCAATAGTATAAAAAGTCTTGTAAGATAAACGCTGCAAGTATGGTGTAACCGTTGAGCTCAAATGTAAAGATGGCTCCGTGTTGGTAAAGCCAATGAAAAAATGGCATGAGTAAGGTGAGAGAGAGTAGATCTGTTGCCTGATGCGACAAAGCCAAGCTCGCATTTAATATAAGCTCTTTGAACGTATAACCGGCTTGTGCTTTGTGATATTCCAATAAGATTGCCATCGCAAACACAGGACCAAGTGCCAGAAGGATATACTCAGCTTGCATGATTGAGTTTCCTTAAGCGGCGCATTGCTGCTTTGAAGTCATAAAGTAGTATCAATTTCAGTAACCAATTGGGCAGCAGTGTATTGCTGAGCCCAAATATCTGATATCTGAGCCTCAGATGGGTATTCATTTTGGTTAATGAAATCACGCCTAGGTGATGTTTAATGGGTCCATGGCCTTCAATTTGATAGCACAGACGCTGTGCACTTGAATGTGTGATAACTTCAACGAAGGAGTGACCCCGCATTGTTACCTGCCGCCTTGTTTGCTGGTTAATACTAGGCAAGGCTTGAAATGTACCGTTAAAAATTTTGGCTAAGGTTTTTGAGTCACAAAACTGGGATAAAGTGAGCTGGCTATCCAAAGGTAAGGTAATAAATATATCGAGCAGTCTCATAACCTTCTGGCATTATTATGAAATCCTTGTACTAGCGTAACTTGGAAATAGGCGGCATACTTGACCTTAATTATTTTATTTTTGTCATTTTGCGCCACTATGTTTGATGTTTGTCGGCAATACTGCCAAGTCATTGCTGAATACCTACCAGCACAAGTGTTGGAACAAAGCCGAATTCCCATGTGGCAATATTTTACAGCCCTGGATAAAGGGGCTGTGCAGCACGGTGATCCCCTATGGGGCTTTGAGCTGGGTAAACGAGTCGATAGCGCACATTATGGTTTGCTGGGATATTTAGTTGAGTCTTCGTCTACGCTATTTGAAGCATTAGATGCGTTGCTGATGTTTGATAAAACAGTGGCAGATATTGGTGTGTGTCAATTTAGTCAAGCAAACAGTCACGGCTGTATTGTATGGCAACCTTATGAAAACAATCGCCATGCGATTTTGCGAAACATGACCGGTTGGGTGGCGATGGTACGCAAGATCACCGGAAAAGCTCTGTCTCCTCATCATGTTGAACTCACCAGCCACTGTACAGATACACAATTACAGCGTTTAGTATCTTGGTTTGGCTGCAAGGTGAGCGACAAGGCTATCCGTAATGCAATTACCTTCGACAGCGAGTTTTTAAATTTACCTATTCTAACTAAAAATGAACTAGTTAATGCTAACTTGTATCCGCTGATTCAGGATTTGCAACGAGCTTATAATAGTGGTCAAAGCTGGCTTGCGAAGTTGCAGCCGACATTACATAGCTGTGACTTACAGCTCATGTCGGTGTCGCAGTTAGCACATATGACAGGCACATCAGCAAGAACGTTGCAGCGGCATTTAAGGTTGCATGGATTGAGTTTCAGTAAGCTGGTGGAGCAAGAACGAAAACGCAGATTTACTTTGTTCTGTGAGGTATTAAACAAACAAGCTTTGAGCGAGCTGTTGGGTTATGCCGAACAAGCCTCTCTAAATCGCGCTGTGCGGCGTTGGTACGGTCAATCACCAAGTGAATATGTGGCCCAAAAACAACAAAATATGAGATAAACGCGCAATAAAAAAGGTGCCATTAGGCACCTTTTTTAACGTATGCTTGAAACTTAAAGACCCGCTGCTGCTTTTAGTGCCTCAGCTTTGTCAGTTTTTTCCCAAGGGAATTCATCACGGCCGAAGTGACCGTATGCCGCAGTGGGCTGATAAATTGGACGCTCTAGATCTAGCATCGTTAGAATTCCGTATGGGCGTAGGTCGAAGTGATCACGAATAATCTCGATCAAACGTGCTTCTTCAAGTTTACCAGTACCAAATGTTTCAACGCTGATAGATGTTGGCTCTGCAACACCTATAGCATAAGAAACTTGAATTTCACACTTATCAGCAAGGCCAGCAGCAACGATGTTTTTAGCAACATAACGTGCAGCATATGCCGCTGAACGATCGACTTTCGAAGGATCTTTACCAGAGAAAGCTCCACCACCGTGACGAGCCATACCACCGTACGTGTCAACGATGATCTTACGACCAGTTAAACCACAGTCACCCATAGGCCCACCGATCACGAAACGACCTGTTGGATTAATGAAGAACTTTGTCGCTTGCGTCACAAGCTCAGCTGGAAGTACTGGTTTGATGATAGTTTCCATGACTGCTTCAACTAAATCGCTTTGTGAGATAGTGTCACAGTGTTGTGTTGAAAGTACAACCGCGTCAATGCCTACAGCTTTACCGTTTTCGTATGCAAAAGTAACCTGTGACTTTGCATCTGGGCGCAACCAGCTAAGTTCACCACTTTTACGAACTTCAGCTTGGCGTTGCACTAAACGGTGTGAATATGTGATAGGGGCAGGCATCAACACATCAGTTTCGTTACATGCGTAACCGAACATTAGACCTTGGTCACCAGCGCCTTGCTCTTCAGGACGGGCACGGTCAACACCTTGGTTAATATCAGGTGATTGCTTACCAATGGTATTTAAAATAGCACATGAATCAGCATCAAAGCCCATGTCTGAGTGTGTATAACCGATTTCACGAACAGTTTTACGTGTTAGTTCTTCGATGTCTACCCAAGCGCTTGTAGTAACTTCACCGCCAACCATAACCATACCGGTTTTAACGTAAGTTTCACACGCAACACGTGCTTTTGGATCTTGTTCTAAGATTGCATCAAGTACCGCATCAGAAATTTGATCGGCGATTTTATCCGGATGACCTTCAGAAACTGATTCAGAAGTAAATAAGTGTTTTGCCATTTCATTTATGCTCATAAACATTGCGCTTCACAAACAACATGGATAAGCGCGAAAAAATAAGGCGGGTATTTTAACGAAATTTTGAGCACATGCCTAGTTTTTTTACGCCTAGACGTCCAAATTCATAAAAATACCTTGTAAGGCCCGAAAATCACGGGTCTAAGCAATTTTTTCTGGCATTTTCCGTTGCAGTTTGGCCCAAAAATAAGTAAGAATGGGGTCTTTCAACACCCGCGCATAACAAACTTAAAGGTAGGAGAATTCATGCCATCTCGCAAAGAACTTGCAAATGCAATCCGTGTTCTGTCAATGGACGCGGTTCAAAAGGCCAAATCTGGTCACCCTGGTGCCCCAATGGGCATGGCGGACATCGCTGAAGTGCTTTGGCGCGACTATCTAAAGCATAACCCGAGTAACCCAGAGTGGGCTGACCGTGATAGATTTATTCTGTCAAATGGTCATGGCTCAATGCTAATTTATTCTTTGCTTCACTTGAGTGGATATGAGTTATCGATTGAGGATCTGAAAAATTTCCGCCAGATGCACTCAAAAACCCCAGGCCACCCTGAATATGGTTATGCGCCAGGTATCGAAACAACGACAGGCCCTCTAGGCCAAGGTATCACCAATGCGGTTGGTATGGCGATTGCCGAAAAGTCATTAGCGGCGCAGTTTAACCGTGGCGAGCATAGTATTGTTGATCACTACACGTATGCGTTTTTAGGTGATGGTTGCCTGATGGAAGGGATCTCTCATGAAGCGTGTTCACTGGCAGGCACACTTGGTCTAGGTAAGCTTATTGCGTTTTGGGATGACAATGGCATTTCAATTGATGGTGAAGTAGAAGGTTGGTTTAGCGACGATACACCAAAACGTTTCGAAGCATATGGCTGGCATGTTATCGCAAATGTTGATGGTCACGACAGTGAAGCAATTAAAGCTGCAATTGAGGCTGCTCGCGCTGAATCAGACAAGCCAACACTGATCTGTTGTAAAACAGTGATCGGTTATGGCTCTCCAAATAAATCTGGCAGCCATGATTGCCACGGTGCGCCGCTAGGAGATGAAGAAATTAAAGCTGCACGTGAGTTCTTAGGTTGGGAGCACGGTGCATTTGAAGTGCCAGAAGATGTGTATGCGAAGTGGGATGCTACAGCACGCGGTCAGCAGCAACAAAGCGAGTGGCTAGTTAAGTTTACAGAGTATCAAATGGAATACCCTGAGCTTGCTGCTGAATTTGAACGCCGTATGAAAGGTGATTTACCAGCGAACTGGAGCGAGCATACCGAAACGTACATTGCAAACTTGCAAGCGAATCCTGCAAACCCAGCAACGCGTAAAGCATCGCAAAATGCGCTAAACGCTTATGGCCCGATTTTACCTGAGTTTATGGGCGGCTCTGCCGACCTAGCAGGCTCTAACCTTACGCTATGGGAAGGCTCAAAAGGTCTGACAGCGGAAGATGCATCAGGCAACTACATTTTCTACGGTGTGCGTGAATTTGGTATGTCTGCCATTATGAATGGTATTGCATTGCATAAGGGCTTTGTACCTTACGGCGCGACCTTCCTTATGTTTATGGAATATGCGCGCAATGCTGTGCGTATGGCTGCATTGATGAAGCAACCGAGTATTTTTGTATATACCCACGACTCAATTGGTCTTGGCGAAGATGGCCCTACACACCAACCGGTAGAGCAGCTTGCGAGTATGCGTTTAACACCAAACCTTGTTAACTGGCGTCCATGTGACCAGGTTGAATCAGCGGTAGCGTGGCAACAGGCCATTGAGCGTAAGAATGGTCCAACATCGTTGATTTTCACGCGCCAAGGGCTTGAGCAACAAGCACGTGATGAACAGCAGGTGCAGGCAATTAAGAAAGGTGGTTATGTGCTCAGTTGTGATGGCAATCCTGAGCTAATCCTCATCGCCACGGGCTCTGAAGTACAGCTTGCGGTTGATGCAGCGAAAGAGCTGCGTGAGTCTGGCAAGAAAGTACGTGTTGTTTCTATGCCTTCAACGGATGTATTTGACGCTCAATCGGCACAATACAAAGAAAGCGTATTACCAAGTTCAGTAACTCGTCGTGTGGCTGTTGAGGCGGGCATTGAAGACTACTGGTACAAATATGTTGGCTTAAATGGCGCTGTGGTTGGTATGAGTACCTTCGGTGAGTCGGCACCAGCTAACGAACTGTTTGAACACTTTGGCTTCACAGTACAGAATGTGGTTAACAAGGCAAACAGTCTGTTTTAATTGCTAAATAAAACAAATAAAAACCCCGCAATTGCGGGGTTTTTTTATCCAATGTGAAGCCATTTCGAGTGAAAGGAGGCGTAGGATTTAGCAAATGAGCAATAAAAAAGCGCCATGTGGGCGCTTTTTATATGGTCTGTATAATCTTATACTTTAAATTGTTCAACCGATTGTCTCAGCTCTTCAGCAAGCTTAGCTACTTCGCTGCTTGAGATAGACGTTTGGTTTGCGCCTTCAGCGGTTTGCTCGGCAATAGATACAATCGATTCAAGTCTTTCACTGATCTCCTGAGCGACTTGTTGTTGCTCGTTCGCCGCATTTGAAATCTCTTCACTCACGTCATGTGCCTGAGATACAGCAAGTGTAATACTGTTGAGCGCCTCGTTGGCCAAATCACTTTGCTCAACACAAGACTCGGCTTGCTGTTTACCCTTAGACATGGCTCTTACCGCTTCCTCAGCGCCAGCTTGTAGCGACTCAATCATGGATTGGATCTCTTGGGTTGATTCTTGAGTTTTACTTGCCAGTGAACGTACTTCGTCTGCTACTACAGCAAAACCTCGGCCTTGTTCACCTGCTCTGGCAGCCTCAATCGCAGCATTTAGCGCTAACAAGTTGGTCTGCTCCGCAATACCACGAATTACATCTAAGATACCGCCAATTGATGCGCTATCTTGATGTAATTTATTGATAACGGAGGAAGCTTCATCAACTTCACGTGCCAGTTGCTCAATGGTGTGCTTATTCTCATAAGAGATGCCTTTTACGCGTTCTGCTTCTTTGTCGGCGTTTTTAATTTCCAATAACGCTTGATGGGCACTGTTGCTTACACCATGTGATGTGCTACTCATTTGTGTTGTTGCCGTTGCAGCCTGTTCAACTTGTGCCTGTTGGTTACGTATCGCCTGACTTGACTCTGTGGTGATTGCCGAAGTTTCTTCTGAGGCCGCTGCAAGTTGCGTAGAGCGGGAAACAATACCCGTGATTAGCTCTCTTAAACTAGTGATTAGGGTATTACAACTGCGAGATAATTCGCCGAATTCATCTTTTGCAGAGTCATCAAGTCGCTGTGTCATATCTCCACGTGCAACGATGGTAAGCACACGGTTTACCTCTGTTAGAGGTTTCGTGATCAGGTTTACTGTAATATAAGCCACGACAACAGCCATTAATGTGGCAACGATCATCCCCACCCAAGTCCAAAGGTTTGCTGAATTCACATCCTCACGCACACCCTGTTGTAAATTGAATGCAACTTGACTTGCTTCATCTAACAGCTCATCTAACTGCTTGATAGCACCTTGTGTTGCTTGTTCTGAGTCTTGTAATTCTTTGCGTGTCATATCAAGCGCATTAAGTAGACTCTTTTTATTTTCGTATAAGCTTTGGGCTCCGTTGACTTGCTTGTCCAATGCTTGATAGTACGACTCAAGATCAGCAAACAGATCTTCGTCTAATGCTTTCACAGGGCCTTCCATCAAGGCCATATTACGAGCCAACTCTTCTACCAAGTAGCTTTGGTCGTTTTTAACAATTGAGAGGGTATTTAAATTGTCGATAGAAAGCATATCAGTGCTGTTTGTTACCAAAGAAGAGAAGTTATTCTCCATACTGGTCGCCGCTTGATACGCTCTGGTATTCTGCTCTTTAAGGCCATCTAAATCGATGATGTCCAGAACTACGGTTGTCGCATCTTCTGCATTGAGCTCAATATTTTCTAACTGCACTTGAAGTGTTTTACGCAGTTCTAGTTCCAGTGCTTTGTCTTTTTGCAGGCTGGTTACAGACTTAATGAAAGTATTGAAGCTTTTGCCTACATCTCGTGCACTGTTCGACAGCTTTGGGTTGGTCTGCACAACATCTTGCAACTGAGCATAGGTTTTTTCAAATGTTTGCTGCCTTTTGTCAAACTGTGACTTTAGAGTATCTAGTTCAGGCTGTGTTTGCGCATAGAAAGTTCCCTGTGCCATTTTGCTCATTAAAGAAAACTCAACCTGTAGCTCAGAGCTTTTATCAAGAGCGGGGAGCGATAATCGATTCACTTGTTGCGTGGAGTTATCGATGTTTGCAATCCTTAGCAAGGAGTTTCCGCCAATTAACAGCAGTAAAAGGGTGATAAATATAAAGCCACCCCAAATTCTTTGGCTAACAGTCAAGTTCATACAGATTCCATAAATTTACTAATAGGATTGAATAACTTATCGGTTTCATTCAGGATAAGTTAAGTATTTTATAGCAGAAGCGACTAAAAAATTCAGTAAAACTAGGCGAGTATACCTTATTTGCTTGAAAAATACTCACTTGTTTGTAGATCTATCATAGTCATCGGGCCACCCCAGACGCACCCTGTATCCAAAGCAACGACATTATTCATATTAGTTTTACCTTCTAATGCTGCCCAGTGACCAAAAATATAACGAGTTTTATCTTTGTTAAAGCGCTCATGCTTAAACCACGGTCTGAGGACTTTGGCAGAATGAGCAGGGCCCTTGTGGTTTAAATTCAATTGTCGCTTGTCATCTAAAAACCGCATGCGGGTAAAAACGTTGACGATGGCCTTAAACTTATCCTGTGTATTCAGTCTATTGATTGCTTGGTTTGGGTGCGGCCCATACATATTTGTATAGTACGATAGCGCTTCATCTGACTGATAACATTGTTGCGCAAACAGGGCGTACTCCATCGCTTGTGGGATGCTCCAATCCGGATGGATCCCAGCATGGGATATAAAAGTGTCAAACTCAGGCAGAAATACAGCAAGAGGTTGAGCACGCAATAAAGCAACGTATTGTGGCAGTTTATTGCTGACAAATACATTTTCAAGTTTATCTTTTGGGTTTGGGTCTTTGTTAAGTGCTACACATGCCAAAAAGTGCAAATCGTGATTACCAAGTGTAATACTAACAGCATGTTGATTATGATAAAGAAAGTCTAAGCAGGCTTGCGAGTCTTGACCCCGAGCAATAACATCCCCAACCAGATACAGATGATCTCGGCTGGGGTTAAAGTCGACAACTTCGAGCAGTTGCATAAAAGGTTTATAGCAACCTTGTATATCTCCAATCGCGTATTGAGCCATCGTATTTAATGTAAAATATTGGGGCAGGCTAAACGAAACACTTCAATAGGTGCTTTGAACTCGCTGCCAAACTCGTTACGCATTACATAGTAGCCCTGCATTGTACCAAGCGGCGTATCGAGTACAGCTCCGCTGGTATATTTATAGCTTTCGCCAGGCCCAATGGTGGGTGTTTCACCTACGACACCTTCACCTTCTACTTCGGTTTCCTTACCGTTTGCATCGGTGATAAGCCAATAGCGACTGTGTAACTTCGCATTACACAAGCTATGGTTTTTAATTGTAATGGTATAGGCAAATACGTATTTGTCTTTTTCGGGCTGCGACTGGGCTTCTACGTAAAATGTTTCTACAGAAACCTTAATCGGTGAGCCTATATTACTGCTTGTTGTCATATATCCAGTTAGCTATATCAATAAATTGTGCAAGTGATAAATTTTCAGCACGTTTAGAGGCATCAATACCTAATTGTTCCATTTCTTCACTGGTTAACAGGTTTGATAAGCTATTACGTAGTGTTTTACGACGCTGATTAAATGCCTCTAAACATACGGTGTTTAGTATTTTGGTCGACTTAGCAGTGCGCTGCTCAGGCTTTTTGGGAATTAGGCGAATAACCGCCGAATCAACCTTAGGTGCTGGCTTAAAACACTCTGGTGGTACATCAATGACCGGCATAGCATGGCAATAGTACTGTGTCATCACGCTCAAGCGACCGAAGGCTTTAGAGTCTGGGCCGGCAACCATGCGCTTAACGACTTCTTTTTGCAACATAAAATGCATGTGCTCAACATGGTCTGCAAACTCAAATAAATGAAATAGCAAAGGTGTTGATACGTTATATGGCAAGTTACCGAAGATCTTTAATTTCTCATCGCTTTTGATAAGGCTTGAAAAATCAAATTTCATCGCATCACCTTGATGCACCGTTAACTTGGGTCCCATAAAAGGATGGTGAATCAAACGCTCAGCAAGATCTTTATCAAGCTCCACAACAGTTAATTGCCCACTTAAATCAACGACTGGCTCTGTAATTGCGCCAAGGCCAGGGCCTATTTCAACTAGGTTGTCAGTGGGCTTTGGGTCGATGGCAGTCACGATTTTATCGATGATCATGTCATCGTTTAGAAAGTTCTGGCCAAAACGTTTACGGGCGCGGTGCCCTAAATGTACTTTATCTGTCATGAATTCTGTGCTTTTTCAGTGGCGAGCTTGATAGCTTCGCGGATCGCTAAGTCAAAACTACCCACCTCAATGTTATTGGTGGCGGCCAAATCTAGGGCCGTACCATGGTCAACAGAGGTGCGTATAAAGGGTAATCCTAGAGTGATATTAACCGAATTACCAAATCCTTTGTATTTTAACACAGGTAAGCCTTGATCGTGATACATAGCGAGCACGGCATCTGCATTATCAAGATATTTCGCTTGAAATAGCGTGTCAGCGGGTAATGGGCCGATAAAATTCATGCCTTGCTGGTTCAGCATTTGCAGGGTTGGCGAAATAGTGTCTATTTCTTCTCGGCCTAAATGGCCATCTTCACCAGCATGGGGGTTAAGTCCACATACCAACACTTTAGGCTGTTCAATGCCAAACTTATTCTGTAGATCGTGATGTAGAATAGACGCAACTTTGGCTAGGCGTTCTTTAGTAACGGCTCTGGATACATACTCAAGCGGGATATGTGTTGTGACCAGTGCTACACGTAATCCTTCAGTTGCCAACATCATCACCACATCGGCGGTGCCTGATTGTTGTGCAAAGTACTCCGTATGGCCACTAAAAGAAATACCCGCTCGGTTGATAATGCCTTTATGAACAGGGCCTGTGACTACCGCATCAAATGTACCGTCCATATTCTTTTCAGATGCCAGACGCAGTGTTTCTAAAACATAAAGGCCATTTTTCTCATCTAACACACCCGGAGTGACCTCACCACCTTTATCAACTTGCATGTAGTACAAGCTGCCAGCCTCTGCCGGGGTGGCAGGCTGGCTGGGGTCAAATTCGATCATATTGACTGATAGCCCAAGTTGCGCGGCGCGTTGTTCCATCAAACTTTTGTCAACTACAGCAATCAGTTGCACGGGCCAGCTTTTTTGTACCAGCTTGATAACTAGATCTGGTCCAATTCCAGCGGGTTCGCCCGGTGTGATCGCAATTCTTAAGCTCATAATTACTTACTCATCAGGGAAGATATCAATATGGGCTTGCTCTCTTATTTCGCTTTGCCACTTGAATGCTTCTTCTTTGAACTTACGGTTGTACAGCAAGCCATGAGCGCGGTTCAGTTTAGCCTGCTCGGTTTTGTCTGCTACACGTTTATCAAGCAACTGCACGATGTGCCAACCAAATGAGCTTCTAAAAGGTTCGCTGATTTCATCTTTTTCAAGCGATAATAGGGTGTCTCTAAATGCAGGCACATAAGTTGTTGGGTCTGTCCAGTCATATTCACCCCCTTTAAGGGCTGAGCCTGGGTCCTCTGAATGCTCTTTCGCTAATTCAGCAAAATCCGCTTTCCCCGCCCGTATGTCAGTAACAAAACCTGAGAGCATCTCTTTTGCTTTTTCTTCACTGAGAATGATAGATGGCTTAATCAAGATATGACGAGAGCGAACCTCTGTTGTTTCAACAACTTGACGACCACGAATATCTTGCACTTTCAAAATATGAAACCCTGCGCCTGAGCGAACAGGACCGATGATTTCATCTTTTTTCTTACCTTTGATTGCTTCGGCGAATAAAGAAGGCATTTCGTTAATACTCATCCATCCTAACTGACCGCCCTCAAGTGCTTTTGGACCACTTGATGATGCAATAGCAATACGTTTAAAGTCTCTACCTTCATTAAGAAATTCAATAACTTTGTCTGCGCGTGTTCTCGCGTCTTCGATTTCTTCCGGCGTTGCTTTATTTGGGATCTTGACCAAAATATGACCCAAATCAAATTCCTCGGCGCTACCGGTTTGCTCAGAAAGTATTTTTTGCAAGTTAGCAATTTCGCGAGGGCTAATGTAAATGCGACGGTCAACGTTCGCTCTTCGTACTTGGCCTATGGTAATCTCTTTACGAATTTGCTCACGGTACTCTTGAAAGTTTTCACCACTACTTTCAACTGTTTTTCTTAAATCTGCAATGGTTCCGCCTTGATCTTGCGCGATACTAGCAAGCGTTTGATCAAGTTGTGCATCGGAGATTTCCATCCCCATTCGCTCTCCAAGTTGAAGCATGAGTGTTTGATCGACAAGACGGTCAAGGGCTTGAATACGTAAGGTTTTATCAGAGGGAAGCTCGGTGTTTTGTTGCTTCGCTTGTTCTTTTACTCGCTGGATAATCTGATCTACTTCACTTTGTAGAATCACACCATCGTTTACGGTAGCGACTACTTTATCAATTTGCACTCGCTCAGCGAGTGCGTGTTGGTTGATGCTCATCCCGAATAGGGCAACCAATAACAGCTTTTTAAAATTCATAATGTTCTAATATTTATTAATTATTTAAAAAATAAGGGCGTCGATAATTAAATAGTCCCTGTTGCAGAACTTGTTCAATATCATAATTTGACTTGCCGCCAAGGCCTTTAAGCACAAAGCTAATACCTATACTTGAGTCAAATTGCGCATCGTTTTGATTAATTGTGCGATTTAAATCTGTTTCTATTTGCCTTTTACCCGTAATTTGAACGGCCCAGCAACAGCTTTCATAGCGTATCCCAGCAAACACTTCAACGCTACGCGAGGTGGTTAAGTCTCTGTGATAGCTAGCAACTACCTGCCAATTGTCATTTATTGGTAAACTAGCAAACATACCAGCTTGATCAATTTCATATCCTGAGACATCACTGGCATAACGATGGTTCAATTGAACTAACTTATTGTTGTCACCTTTATAATCCAGTGTTGTATGAGATTCAATGAGTTCTTTTGCGTCGGCGTCGTACTGAATACCTGCAGAGAAGTACCAACGTCTGTGCCAATGTATCATGGTTTCGGCTGCAAACAAGGCATTATAATTTGTTTGACCGTCAAGGCTCTGTGCGCTTGGCTTAACATCATCTTCCAAATAGATAATTTGTCCTGCGCTGAAATTGAACCTCTCTAGATTCTTGTCATCGAACAAGCGTGTCGTCGCACCTAATGTGATCTGGTTGGCTTGCGCGATTCTGTCTACACCAGAAAACCGTTGTTCGCGGAACAAACCGTAAAAGTCATCCTGCGTTTTGGTGGTATCATATAAGCCGATACTCCGTTGGTCACGCTCTGGGGTATATAAATACTGCATTTGTGGCTCTAAGGTTTGAGTGCCATTTTCAAAAAGCATACTGTCACGTTCAAAATTAAGTTGCGTATGCACCCTAACTTTAGGCAAGGTGCGCGTGACGTCACCTGCAAATTGCGTATTGTGTAAATCACCTTCTTGCTTATAGCGTGTGTGTAACAGGCTAACTTCACCAAGTAATGACCATGCGTAATCGCTAATTTTATAACTGGCTTTCGGTTCGATATGAAAGCGTGTCGCTTGTTCAATCAAAAGCGTTTTGTTGCGAAAGTGACTTAGTTCACCTTGCAGATTAAAATCTAAGCCTAACATGTTGTAAGCGTAGCGATTCCGCCAGCTAATTTGCGGCAAGGCGGCATACGATTCAGTATGATCACCTAAAACTTCGAAATTCTGTAATTTAATGTCTGCGAGCCATTGCTCGCCGAGATAGCTCAGGATGCCGGTTCTATCAAGTTGAGTCCCTGTTTCACTTGCATAGTCTGACGTCAGGTCGGTCAGATAGTTATCATCACTGACATTTGTGATATCAAGGCTCAAGCGCCAGTTGTTACTTAAATAGCTTTGTTGGTTCCAGTGAACCAAATAACGCTCGCCAAGCGTAGGCTCGGAATCATCCTTTTCAAGATATTCTATCCCGAGGAGACCCGAGTGATGTTCGGTTAAATACCTAAACTCACTGATAAGCTGCACACCCTGATTTGACATGTATCTCGGCGACAAGGTGGCGTCATAGTTTGGCGCAATATTCCAGTAATAAGGTAGTACCACCTCTAACCCATAGCGGCTCGATGGTGCAATTTTTGGCATCAATAGCCCTGATTTACGTCGATCGTCTATGGGAAATGTGAAATAGGGGATATATAACACTGGTGTATCAAGGATTTTTAGCACTGCGTTGTGTGTCTCACCCCAACCATCTTGTCTCGATAAGATGATGTCATCGGCTTCAAGCGCCCAAAATGGTTTATCAGAAGGACACGTCGTAAAACTGGAATTGAACAATGAAATTTTTTCGCCTGAGGCTGAGAACTTTTCAGCCCCGCCACGACCAAGTTGTTTTGTTAATTGGTAGTCAGCACCAAGTAAGCTAATTTCATTATCATTTAAATCTGCGTATAGCGCGTTGGCTTTTACATCGGTGAATGAGTCTCGGTAGCGCAGAGGGCCTGTGGCATTGAGTAGGCTTTGTTTTTTATCAATGAGTGCGCTGCTGGCAAATAACGACATCTTGTTGGTATTAATCACCACATTACCCGAAAACTCAGCGCTCTCTTTGCCTTGCATTTCGACGTCATCAGCTTGAATATCAATTGCATTGTTTGGTAATGAGCTCAGTGGTTGCCATGGTTGCGGTTGCAAAAATTGTCCACATAATTGTGATGTAGACTCTGATGCAGCCACCGCATTGGCATTGGCCAATACGACGCAGACGATTGCAGCCCATGTTTTGCTCATTTATTAACCTTGAACGCCGTTATTTATATTAAGCAAGACATGATAAAGTAAAACTTAGTGAAATACAGTAATTAAGAGTGGAATTTTGTGACAAATAAGCAAAATAGACAGAGCCTGTACGAAGGCTTTTTAAACTCGTACTTTGGTAATTGTGGTTACCAATACAGCGCAATTACCAGTGATGCAAGCTTTCGCTGTTATCACCGAGTGGTATCTGCACAGCACAGTTACATTTTAATGGACTCAGACCCTGATAAGTTAGACAATCGGCCTTTTGTTGAGTTGAATCGCTGCTTTACGCAAGCTGGCCTAAAGGTGCCAAATATTTTGCATATTGATATGGATAGTGGCCTTATGCTTTTAGAAGACCTTGGTTCGAAGCATCTAGCTGATAGGCTTGATGATCAGACGCGAATGCAAGACTATCAAGAAATAATTGCATTGCTTCCTCGTATCGCCAGTACACCGGCTTCTGATTTTATGAAGCCGTATGATGGCCAATTTATCAACATGGAATTAGACATTTTCTGGCAGTGGTTGATTGGCGATTGGTTGAAGTTAGATGAGCGCAATTTGCCTGTCACGCAGTGGACGACACTGAAAAAGCAATTAATTGATGCGATGCTTGCACAGCCTCAGGTAACTATGCATCGCGACTTTCATAGCAGAAATATCATGAATGTAAGTGGAGAATGGGCACTTATTGACTATCAGGATGCAGTGCAAGGGCCAGTCACTTATGACGCAGTATCCTTACTTAGGGATTGTTATTTTAAGTTGCCACAAGCTGAATTTAACATGCTCCAAAGCGCCAGCTTTGCAAAGCTGGATGAGGCAAACTTGTTACCACACATGACATTTGAGCAGTACCAAAGATACTTTGATATGACAGGAATACAGCGACACCTCAAAGCAGCAGGAATATTTTGCCGTTTGCTGTTACGCGATGGCAAAGCCGGGTATCTGCAAAACATACTTCCAACCTTGCAATATATCCATGATGTAGCGAAATGTTACGAGTCGTTTCAGTGGCTTGCAACTTGGTTACGGCATGACATAATGCCAAAAGTCGAAGCTAAGTTGAGTTATCAAACAGTATGAAAGCCATGATCCTTGCGGCTGGACGCGGGAAGCGAATGATGCCACTGACCGCTGATTTACCCAAACCAATGTTGCCGGTTGCAGGCCGCCCATTACTCGAATATCACATAGAGCGCCTACGTAATGCGGGCATTACACAGATAGTGATCAACCTCGCGTGGCAAGGTGAGAAAATCGTTCAGCATTTTGGTGATGGCAGTGCATTTGGTGTACACATCCACTACAGTTATGAACCGCAAGAGGGGCTCGAAACCGCCGGTGGAATACGCAATGCACTAGATGTATTAAGCGAATGTGATGATACTTTCATTGTGATTAATGGCGATATATTTACTGATTATGATGTGAGCGCTTTAACGCAACTGGCGCTGGGTGAGCAAGAGGCTCATATCGTATTGGTTGAGAATCCAGCACATAATCCTCAAGGTGACTTTCGTTTGGCTCATCAACCACTGAATGAGCAGCGTTACACCTTTGCCGGTATTGGCTTATATCACAGCTCTTTTTTCAGGCAGTTGGCACCTGGCTTTACTCCTTTGGGGCCAATGTTAAGAGAGGCACTTGAGCAAGGGCATGTATCAACGGAGCTTTATTTAGGGCTATGGAGTGACATAGGTACACCCGAGCGTTTATCTGAAATTAATAGCATGTGGGAGCAACAATAATGTGGGGTAAACTGCTTGGTACGTGCTTTGGATTTATGTTTGGACGCTGGGTAGGGGCGATTTTGGGCTTCTGGCTTGGTCATATGTTTGACAAAAGTTTAAAGCAAAATTTTGATAAGGTAGGTGGTTTCCAAGGGTTCTTTAGTGGTGATGATTTACATCAACGCCAAGCGCTATTTTTCTCTAGCTGTTTTGCGGTTATGGGGCATATTGCCAAGTCAAATGGGCGGGTGAGCGAAATTCACATTCAGGCCGCATCGGTGTTTATGGATGAAATGGGCCTACATGGCGAAAATAGACAAGAAGCTCAAAATGCTTTTCGTGCGGGTAAAAGCGCCGATTTCCAATTAAAAGAAGCAATCAGCGACTTTAAAGACGTATTTGCACGTCGCTATGATTTATTGCAGTTGTTCTTAGAAATTCAAATTCAAATGGCCTTTTCAGACGGCCACTTAGCGGCTCAAGAAAAGCAGTTGTTGCAAAAAGTGAGTCAATATTTGGGGATCTCCGCAACGCATTTCCAGTTTATCCTTAAGCGATATCAGGCAGAGTTTAGTTTTCGTCAGCAGCGAGCCCAAGAACAAAGCCAGCAAAATGGCCAACAACGGAGTCACTATCAGCAAAAACAACCCCCTAGCAATGAAGGCACCTTTTCTAAATCTCAGGCACTGGCGGTATTGGGATTGGGAAATGACGCGACCGAAAAAGATATTAAGCGCGCGTACCGCAAGCTGATGGCTCAGCATCACCCCGATAAATTGGTGTCACAGGGTTTACCTGAGCACATGATGGAGGTGGCTAAACGCAAAAGCCAAGATATTCAGTCCGCTTACGAGTTCTTGAAAAAAGCAAGCTGATCACAAGCGTCGTAAGAAACCGTTAAGCTCCTTTCTCAAACGCTGGTGCTGCATCGGTTCATTGCTTGCGCCAAAGAGTTCACGTTGGCGGTAATCATACTTGTTATTGCGTTTGACCCAACGCATTCTTTGCTGTGCGTTGTCTAGTAGGGTCTGATTATCTTGTGAATAGACAATGTCTAAAAGTGGCGGACCAACCAAAGAAAGAACCGCTGGCAAGTGTTTATTTCTTTTGATATTAGGGAGTTGTGCACTAAGGGTGATTAGGGCATCAATTTCAATGTCTGGCAAAGCTGCTAAGTGTTCTGAAAACACCCCCGCACTGGTTCCGGCTGCAATAACAACAAATTGTTGCTCAGAGTTCAAATCTAGGGTTTGCTGCAACGCCTCAAAGCTTGCCAGCAAGTGCTCTTTATATTCGTCTAACATCGCCTCTGACCAAGGGCCTTGGTATTCAGATGTATTACCCTGCGCACTGTCGTCGGGTGTAAACATCCCTGCCTGCCAATTCAGCTCTGGAGTTTGAATTGCATAGGTATCAAAGCCATCATCTGTGAGGGCTTGAGAAAGGTAGCCCAGACCGTGGGGTGATAATGGTCCTTGGTCTGCGCCTGGCAGCATAACAACAACACCACGTTTTATCGCACTCATATAGGGAGAAAATAACGCTAGTACTTTGCCTTGATCAGTTTCTAGCTCGATAAGTTGCTTAGCAAAGTATTTATTGAGGTCACCTTGCTCTACGTTGGTTCGAGCCGGTGGCATAATAAATTGTGCAGATTCTGCACGGCTATAACTGCTTGTCGTTACAAGGATTATGCTTAAAACTAGCAAAATAAACTTCATAACAATGTGTTTGAAAATTGGCTCATATCAGTGTATCGGCAGCAGCGCGATTTTATTTAATCAAATTACCTTACTCTGAATATTGCAGTCATCGCTTTATGGCGCTGTTTGCTAGCATCATTTTCCGTTAGACTAAGCCCAAATTAAAGATGGAGTAGATAAGTGACAAAGCATTGTGATTCCAAAAGAGACTATGTTTGGTTATTTTTGAAAGGGGCCGGAATGGGCGCTGCGGATGTTGTACCAGGTGTGTCCGGCGGTACTATCGCGTTTATAACTGGAATATATTCACGTTTTTTACATGCCATAAAAAGCGTGGATTTAGCCGCGCTGGGCATACTTAAAAACGATGGTATAAAAGCGTGCTGGCGTCATATTGACGGCTCTTTTCTGTTGGCTGTATTTGCTGGCTTAATAACAAGTGCAGCATCGTTAGCAAAGTTAATCACGTATTTGTTAGCTAATCATCAGATCTTGGTGTGGTCATTTTTCTTTGGGTTGATCGTGGCGTCGTTTATTCATGTGGCTAAGCAAGTCACTCATTGGCGTTGGCAAACGATACTAAGTTGCTTTTTAGGAGCAGTGATCGCTTTTGTGATTACGACACTGGCACCAAGTGAAGCTCAACCCCACTGGTGGATGTTTTTTGTTGCTGGTGCAATCGCGGTGTGCGCCATGATTTTACCCGGTATTTCGGGCAGTTTTATTTTGTTGCTTCTCGGTATGTACGGGCATGTGCTTAAAGCTGTCACACAAAAAGAGTTGCTGTTGGTGGGCCTATTCTTGATGGGGTGTGTGGTAGGGCTGATGGCTTTTTCTCGTTTTCTATCTTGGTTATTGGATAGGTACCAACAGGTAACATTTTCATTGCTAGCAGGGTTTTTATTGGGATCGTTGAATTTACTCTGGCCTTGGAAAACAGTGATATCAACTTACATCAACTCCAGTGGCATCGAAAAGCCCCTGTTGCAGCAAAATGTGAGTCCAATGGAGTTTGCTGCTGTAACTGGTATGGCACCACAAACTGGAATATGCATTGCGCTGGCAGTGGCTGGACTATTACTGATTCTAGCGATTGAAAAGCTCACCAATGATTAATTTTAAGCGACCAACATAATATTATGTTGGTCGCTTGTGCCTTTGCATTATTAAATAGACCACACTCTTCAGCATGTACCCACTCCTACAAGCACTTTAATACCAATGGGTAATTTTTAATCTTGACAAAAAAAGCGATCATATAAGCGACAAAAGTATTAATGTATTTCACGAGTGATTCGCCGTGATTTTAATATCTTTGCACACCTTTGTGTTCAGTTAATGAAAGGCAAAATATATCCATGAGTACAGTGAGTTATAAGTTAGGCTTATTGGTTTTTCTGTTGATAGGTATGACTTTTCCTGCCCAGGCAGGTGTCGAGCGGTTGGATTTAACATCCTCTTTATTAGGCCTGTTTTGTATCTTGGTCTTCGTTGTTGCCTATGCATTGGTCATGGTTGAAGAAAAGCTTCACTTGCGAAAGTCCAAGCCGGTTTTGGTTGCCGCTGGCATAATTTGGATAGTGATTAGCGCCTATTATGTTACTCATGATATCTCTTATGTTACCGAGGAGGCATTTAGGCATAATTTACTAGAGTTTGCTGAGCTAATGTTATTCCTGCTCGTGGCAATGACATATATTAATGCGATGGAAGAGCGCAAAGTATTTGACGCGCTGCGGGCTTGGATGATCCAAAGAGGGTTTAGTTATAATAGTTTGTTTTGGATTAGTGGCTTTTTAGCATTTTTTATTTCGCCCATCGCAGATAACTTAACCACCGCATTGTTAATGTGTGCTGTGGTGATGAAAGTGGCCGAGGGTGACAAACGATTTATTAATCTCAGTTGTATTAATATTGTGATAGCAGCGAACGCAGGAGGAGCATTCAGCCCATTTGGTGATATTACCACGTTGATGGTTTGGCAGGCGGGAATGGTGCAGTTTAATGAGTTTTTGGTGCTATTTTTCCCATCGCTTGTTAACTATGTGGTACCAGCATTCATAATGAGCTTTTTTGTTGAGAAGAAAATGCCATCAGCGCTTTATGAGCCGACTAAAATGAAGCGCGGTGCTAGACGCATTCTAGCATTATTTTTATTGACTGTTCTCACCGCGGTGTTGTGCCATAGTTTACTGCATATGCCGCCAGTTCTGGGCATGATGATGGGTTTAGGCTATCTACAGTTATTTGGTTACTTTTTACGTGTCACGCTCGAGAAAAGGCGTGACAAAGCAATACAAGCTGGGGATAAAAGACGTATTGATCTGCTTGGGAGTGTTATGCCATTTGATGTCTTCAATAAAGTGGCGCGCGCTGAGTGGGATACCTTGCTATTTTTTTATGGCATCGTGATGTGTGTTGGCGGCCTTGGTTTTCTGGGGTACTTGGGCCTGTTGTCGGAGGTGCTGTATGGGCAGTGGAGTGCAACGGCAGCGAATGTCTTTTTGGGAGTCGTATCATCTGTCATAGATAACATTCCGGTGATGTTTGCTGTGTTGTCCATGCAACCCGATATGTCGCACGGACAATGGTTATTAATCACCCTTACAGCAGGGGTCGGTGGCAGCTTGCTATCGATTGGCTCCGCTGCAGGGGTCGCTTTGATGGGTCAGGCGCGTGGTTATTACACATTTATTGGCCATTTGAAGTGGGCACCTGTCATTGGCTTGGGGTATGTTGCCAGTGTACTAACGCACCTCTGGCTCAATGCAGAGTTATTTTAAGTAATGAGTTAATTGTTGCTGGTGAGCGTTTACCCAATGAGCGCTCACAGGCTTTGCAGTATTGATCACTTGTTCAAGAGGCGTGGCAATGACTTTACCAGCTTCGCGGCCAATCATCACATTATCTTGTCCAGTGATGATAGCATCAACCGCTGCAAGGCCTAATTCTGTTCCTAAGTTTCTATCTTCAGGGACTGGGCTACCGCCTCGTTGAATATGTCCAAGAATACAGATTGCACTGTCTACTTTGCCTTGCTCGGTTAAGCTTTCTTTGAGCGCCTGAGCGCCACCAGGCCATAAATTTTCCGCTAGTACGATTAGAAAGCTACCGTGTGTGTGTTGTTGCTTATCAATAGCTTTTAATAGCTCTGTAACCTTTTGCAGTGCCCTGTCGGCAGAGAAGTTTTCAAATGAAATAATGGCTTCGGCACCTGTGGCTATGCCGACGTTAAACGCAATATGGCCACTGTGTCTACCCATCACTTCAACAATAAAGATCCGCTCGAATGCATTGGCTGTATCGCGAATTTTATCAATAGCATGAGTCGCCGTGGTGACGGCCGTTGCGAAGCCTATGGTGCAGTCCGTTCCGCTGAGATCATTATCAATCGTTCCGGGCAATCCTATGACTTGCTTTTCCCAGTGTTGTTTGATTGCCTGTAGCCCTCTTAAAGAGCCATCTCCACCTATCACAATCAGTGCGTCAATTTCGTGTTTTCTTAGGGTATTACATGCTTGTATAACTCCCTCTGAAGTTAGCATGGCTTGGCAGCGCGCACTTTTTAAAATGGTTCCACCTTGCTGCAAGGTTGGGTTGACATCAAAATGCTCCATTTCGACGTACTGATCATCAATTAAACCATTGTAGCCATGATAAAAGCCAACACATTGTAGTTGATGATAATTACAACTTAAAGTAATTGCTCTAATTGCGGCATTCATAGCCGGTGCGTCACCGCCACTTGTTAAAACCGCGATCTTTTTCATAATTAATCCTTCATCGAACTGTAACTGTAATTATAGATAACGCATAAGCTGCACAGCTAGCATACAAGCTTATTTAAAAGCTGAGAAGGGAAAAGGTATATCAATAAGGGGAGGTTGAAAAGGGAAATGGCCCTCGCAGGATCACGAGGGGAGCCAAATCCAATAGATTTACTTATTTAAAGACGCTGCAATTTTTGCTAGTTCTTCTTTTTGTGCGGTTGGCAAATTATCTACAACGATATTGTAAGAATTATCGATCATTTCTTTAATTTTCTCTTCAGGCACTGAGCCGTCTAGAATGATCGTATTCCATAAACGCTTGTTCATGTGGTAGCCCGGAACGATGGCTGGAAACTCATCTCGAAGTAACAAAGCTTCATCGGGATCGCACTTCAAGTTAAGCCACCAAATCGGCTCACCGTTGGCATCTACTTGACCTTCTTTACCCTCAGATAAAGTAGCAAACATTTTGTGCTGCACTTTGTAGACATCCACATCTTGAGCAAACGGCTGAGTAATAAACGTCGCAGGTTTACTTTGCAAATAGTCATGTACGCTTTTTTGATCCATATGATCGTGTCCTTGACGTAACTAAATAATTTAAAACAACATGGTTTAATTTTAGCAGCTATTATGAGAATACTGTAATTACCTGTTTATAAAACGGTCTGAAAGCTTCTGTTTACATAGGCCAATTTAGTATTACATATAAAAAACAACAATTTGTACTTAACTAGTTGTTTAAATCGTATAATATTCGACCCTTTATGCACGTTTTAACTCGAACGAGTTAAGAACTATGCGATGTTGGCTCGGCTATTGCTGATACGCATGTAACGCTCTCCAGCGCTAGCCAAATCAGGCTGCTAATGGTGAAAACCATACCTCGTAGTTTCAATTTTCAATGCAGTTTAGTTGATTAGAAAATAAATTATTTAATAATCAAGTAGCTACTATATTAACATCAATCTTATTGCTAATATTGCATCGAACTGAGCTGCTATTAAATTAAATAATGCAATATTTTGCAACAATTAATATTTAATTGTACAAATACTGCGCACTTTGGTACCCTTCGCGCCCTTAGTTAGAGTTGTGAGTTAAGCTGGTTTATGATGTGGATTGTGTTGTCGTTGTTCGGTGCAATATTACTTTATGTTGAAGCGGTTCGTAAGGGGATGCCTATTAAGCGGTGGGTGGTTGCCGGTATAATGTGTGGACCTTGTGCGTGGTGCTTACTGAGAGTTCATCATCGTCGGGCTTGGTTACGCAATCAATTACACCAATGCTGTATGTGGCGTGCCTAAGGACTGATTTAATCTTAGCTTCGGTTAATTGACAACTTTGAGCTGAGGTTGCGCTTCTCTTTGCTTTTGTGCACGCAAGAATGTGGTAAAGTCATCGGCGCAAAGTGGCTTAGAGTAAAAGTAACCTTGAATGGTCTGACAATTAAGTTGCTCCAAAGCACTTAATTGCTCGGCTTTCTCGACGCCTTCAGCCACAACGTGTAGGTCTAGGTTGTGGGCGATAGTGACGATAGAGTCAACCATATTGCGTCCTCTCTCGGAGGACATGTCATCTACGAAGGCTTTGTCCACTTTCAAGGTATTGAGTGGAAATTGCTTCAGGTAGGCTAGTGACGAGTAACCAGTACCAAAGTCATCAATGGCCAAATGTATGCCGCGAGCACTGAGAGAGCGCATAATTGAAATGGCTTCTTGCGGGTCATCCATGATAGTGCCTTCGGTGATCTCCAACTCTAGAAAATACGAAGGAAGTTGGTTTTTTTGCAAGATAATATCAATTCTGGTTGTTAAGTCGGGCAAGCTGAATTGCTTGGCTGATAAGTTAACCGCAACGCGGCCATCAAACAAACCTTGATCTATCCAGCGCTTTACATCTTTACATGCCTTATCTAGAACGACTTCACCAATGTCAATGATCTGCCCAGTTTCTTCCGCGATGGGGATAAATATCCCCGGGCTGATGATCCCTTTTTTCGGGGTGATGAATCGAACCAAGGCCTCCATACCCACTAGGCGGCCAGTTTTTATGTCCATTTTTGGCTGGTAGTAAACGACAAAGTGGTCCTCTTTTAAACCGAATCGCATCAGGTTTTCAATCTGTAATCTTTTTACTGCTTGTTCGTTCATGGAGTCGTTGAAGAACAAATAATGGTTACCTCGCTGTTTTGCGTGGTACATGGCTGTGTCGGCATTTTTAAGCAAAATTTCAGGAGTTGCACCATCTTCTGGAAACAGCACGATACCAACAGATGAAGTGATCACCAGCTCATGGTTTGCCATTTTAAACGGTGTGGCAATCGCTGCGAGGAACAGCTTGGCTGTTCTAGTAATGGTATGAATGTCGTTGGTTCCGGCCATGACCAAAGCAAATTCATCTCCACCTAATCGGTAAAAGGTATCTTTTTGACGAGCGAGTTTGTTTAATCGCATGGCGAGTTTGGCAAGTAGGCTATCGCCTAATTGATGACCAAGCGAGTCATTGATTTTCTTAAAGTTGTCTAAATCGAAAACCAGCAAAGCATGGTGTGTGTCCTGTTGAGCCAACTTTTTCAAATTGGTAAAAAATAGATTGCGATTTGGTAATCCAGTTGTGCGATCTCGATTAGATAAATTATGTAACTGTGATTCTGCTTTTTTACGTTCGGTGAGGTCGGAATAAACCACTACATAGTTTGTTACTTGTCCGTGACTGTTTTTGATTTCATCAATCGTCACTTCTATTGGCAACAAAATATCTTTGTGATTACGAAGTCGCAACTCTTCTTGCCAGTGTTCGGTTTCTTTAAGGCTGGTGATAACCTGATTGATATAGCGCTCATCGTAACCGGGTAAATTAAACGGTTTACCTACATATTGAGGTCGGTTGCCTCCAAACAGCACCAGATAGCTGGGATTTAAATCGACCAATCGAAAGTGGTCGTCATAGATGGCAATCGCGTCCGTCAGGGATTCTACGCATTTGGCGAATAGATTAAGGCGTTCCTCGGTGCTTTTTAGATGGCTGATATCACGGACTGTCCCAGTCATCCTAAGTGGGTTGAGGTTATTATCTTTCTCAATGATTTTACCTCTATCCAAAACCCAGTGATATTGCTCAAGATTGTCTTTTAGTCGGTAGCTTGCCTCAAAGAAAGCACTTTTCTCTGAAAAGTGTTGTTTAAGAAGTTTTTCTACCAATGGTAGATCTTGAGGATGAATTCGATTTGCATTGGGAATAAAGTGGCTAGATTTACTTTTGTGCAACATATATTTGTCGTTGATCCGCACCACTTCACCGGTCGCGATATTCCAATCCCATAGTGTGTCTCCGCTTCCTTCCACGGTGCTTTTTAAACGCTGTTCAGATAGCTGCAATACTGATTGTGCTTTTTTTAGCCTGTTGTTCATTACTAGCAAATAGCTAGTGGCTAGGAAAAAAGTCAAGCAGAGCCCAGCCCAGACTGGGTCTAGGAGTTCTAGCTGTTGACCGGAATTAAGTGCTTGCAGGGGAGCGCTAAGTACGGAGTACAACAGCATCATGATGGAGGTTTTTGTTATTGTTCGCTGTATCATAGATGCATAACTCTTTATTGCGAGCTTTAATCTAAATGATGCAAGAGTCGGAGTCAAAGAGAAATGCGCAAATTAGTTTCTTTTTTAGTTACAAAGAAGCGCTACTTTTGGATGAAGTGGAGAAAAAATCGTTTTAATGTATGCAATAAGCGTGTCTTTATCCATAGAATCAATTTGTGCCACAAGTCGTCGTTGCATATTAAACTTATGATCATCATTAGTGATAGCTATCCAAAAACGCTGGGCGCGAAGCCTTAAGTTTTTGTCCTTTTCTGCAACTTGTAACCGCAATGCCCCAATGGCTTCTAGCCATGTTGTATCATCAAGGTCTGTCAGCCGGTCAATAAATTCAGTCACAAACTGCTCATGTCTGGCGAGTAACTCTTTGGAGTCGTATTGTGGAGATTGGATATAAAATGCGATCCCGGCTCTGGTGTTAAATGGTGCGTAACCAGCACCGACCAAATAGCCAAGTTGCTGTTGAGTTCTTAAGGTTTCGAAGTATTGTTGACTAATAAGTTGGTTAAGCATCATCAGTGCTACTTTCTCAAACACATCTTCAGTTTGGGCTTGAATATAATAAACCAGCGCGTGCTCACTGCCACTTTTTTCTATGTGTTGTTGTTGATAGTTATCAAGTACCACCAAGGGGCGCTTTAAATCTTCTAAGATTTCGCTTTTTTCAAACAGGCGTCTGAGCTTTTTTTGCATAGCTAGCGCATGTGTTTCTTGCCAGTTACCATGTAAAAACGCTTTTATATGTACAGAATCAAAAAACTGATTTCTAAATTGACAAAACTCATTAAAGCTAATGGTTTTCAAGGCACGTGCCAGAGCCATCGGTTCTGGGTTCCAAGGCATTAACTTTGCGCCGAGAACACTGAATAGCTCACTGACTGGTTTGTTGTGGTTGTGGTTTTTCCAGTGTCTGATCAGTTGCTTTTTATATTCAGCGAAGCGGGTTGCACTGATCACGGCGTGCAACATGTGTTCTAGTAGCTGTAAAGCTAAGGTGATTTGATTTCCGGATAGTCCTGCTGTGTGTAAAGTAAGCCCACCTTGATGGGAGTTGATGTGGTAATTCAAGCCCGCAAGTTCAGCAGGGTAGTATTGCTCAGCCATGCTGTCCATTAGTAAGTCGGCGAACAGTCTTGTCAGAGCCATATGTTTAACGCTTTTAATACCAAGCAAAGAGTCTATTTCAATATAAAAATGGCCCTTGGTAACTCGGAAGGTGGCGTCTTGTTTGAACCAAAATGCAAACCCAGGTTTGTCTTTGAGTAAAGTTGGAGTACGACTTTTATTAGTCACATCATACAATACATTATCTACCTGTAAGTAAGGGTTCACTTTAGGAAGCTGCATCTCTGGCAAAGGTGTATCAATAGCGGCAAGCGCATTTAGCCATTCATGATTAAGTTGCTCAACGTCATACGGTGTATGGTACCACTTGGCTTGCATGGTAGGTTCAACATCTGGATGTATTAGTACCATGCGCATGTTGTGTGGTGACAGATAGTTACACAATTTTTTGTGTAACTGTTCATCAAAGCCTTGCATCACATAATCACCATACAGGTAGTCTTGTGGCTCATAGTGATGCATATTCACACTGATACTGCTTGCCCATTCGAGCAAACGGCTTGGTTCTTGGTTGTTAAATGCAATATCGAGCAAAGTTCTTTTATCTTGATAGAGTCTTGGTAATACAGCCAGTTGAGACTTTATGAGCGCAATATACTCAAACAGCATTTCTACGATATCCTCGTAGTAATCAATACCTTCATCAGTGAGTGCAAAGCTAACGTTGAAGTCTTTAAAGTTACTACCGCTTATTCCTCCGCCAGCAGAAAGTGCATTGATCCAACCCTGTTCTTTGAGGATAGAGTAGAGAGAGCCTTCGCCTTCATAGCCTAATAAATGAGCTAAGAAACTCACGCTTTTATGCTTGTACAAGTCATCAATGCCGTTCATAGCAAAGCTGACGATTAATTTCTGCATATGCTTGCGAGGCGCAATATGCAGTAATAAACCTAAATCCTGAGGACGATACAATGGTTCACTAATTTCTGCTTTGTTTTGGTGTGTCCCCGCAATTTGGCGAAAATATTGTTCGACTTGCTGTGCTAACTCTTCAATGGAGTGAGGGCCTGCAACAACTAAGGTCATCCATTGAGCTTGGTAGTGTGTGGTAAAAAAGTCGCGAACTTCTTGCGCGATACACACCTCCCGGTTGTCTAGAGTGGTTTTGTTACCCACCGAGAATTTGGCAAAAGGGTGTAGTGGGTTAACTGTTTCTTTATGAACCTGATAAATTCGACGCCCATCGTCTTTTATTTTCATTTTAAATTCGGCATCTATAGCGTTACGCTCGTTTTCAGTTTGTGACGCATCAAGCAGTGGATCAATAAAAAACTCCGCAAACAATGATAAAGCATTGTAAAACTGCTGAGGTGCACAATCGAAAAAATAACAGCTATGTTCTGTGCCAGTCCAAGCATTGCTTTGCCCACCAGCCTGACTGACAAACTGAGAAAAGTAACCTGGTTGAGGATGTTGCTTTGTACCCAAAAATAACATATGTTCAAGGAAGTGTGCCATACCTTGGCGATCAGCAGGGTCATCGAAATGTCCTGCATTGACAGTAAGCGCTGCGGCAGACTTATCGCTGGATAAGTCACTGACTAATAAAACCTGTAGACCATTGTCGAGTGTAAGCCGGTGGTAGTTGCGATTATCATTATTACTAACTTTCAAATTTTTGCCGCCGATACATAGAATGTAAATAAAGAAAGCTTACAATGCGAAATGAAGAACTTTGCTTTATGTTTATAGGGTCGTTTGTTTTAATATAGCGAACAAACGAGGTAATTAGCTACAGGTTAGCAGGCAAATTTACAAAGAACATTAGAGAGTGCAATGAAAACTATTTTAATTATGCGCCACGGTGAAGCTGTCCCTATGCAAGTTAATGATGAAGCTAGACCTCTTACGGAGCGAGGAATAAAGCAGGCAAAGGAAATGGCCTGGTGGCTTAAAGGGCACTTCAAACCGCAAGCCGCATTAGTCAGTCCATATACAAGAGCACAGCAAACCGCTCAACAAGTGCTAGCAATCAATGATTTCAGTTATGTGGAAATTTGTAAAGATGTAATCCCTACGGGAAATGCTGCGTTTGCCATCGATTATCTCGAAACGCTCATTAGTTTGAATGAACATCTTGATGTATGGTTGGTTGTTGCGCATATGCCCATAGTCAGTTATTTAGTAGAACAGCTATGCCCCGGTAACTCACCTATTTTTAATACGGCGGCTATTGCTGTGATTGAGTATGATGAAGTGACACAGCAAGGCGTATTTAAGAGTATGAACTCACCTTCTTTATAATTATTCGAGCACTTTCTTACCTATATTTGCAACATAATGCCATGACCTTAATTATCTGCTTGTAAAGCTTACGTTTCCAGTCGAGGTAAAAAGCTCAACCCCCTACATTTCAAGTGAAAACCAAGGAAGGACATATGTCCGTATTTTTTGGCTTTTTGGTAGCTAAAAGTTGTAAACGTCTGGCTTCTTGTTGCGAAAAAATCAAAAAAGGCGATTTTTTGTTGTTAGTGTGTCGGTAATATTTTATTTAGCTGCTATACTGTGGGCGTCGCGTTCAGCCTCGCAGGTTCGCTTTGCACTCTCGGTTGTGAGGTCCGCGCTAAATTGAAAAAACGCGCGAAAAATTGAACGTACCACGCCAACGTGATACGGCGACCATACATACCGTTGAACAAAAAGAGTGCACATAAAAGGTTAAGCCCAAACATGAAAGCAATGAAAAGATCTACGTTAGCAACTTTAATCAATGCAACGTTGTTCTCTGCTGTAGCAGGTACTTCATTTTCTACTCTCGCTGCTGAACAAACCCCTGAAGCAAAAAGTAATCAACTGGAAGTAATCCAGATCACAGCACGTAAGCGTGTTGAGAATGCTCAGGAAGTACCAGTGAGTGTATCTGCACTACAAGGGGACAGCTTGGATGCATACAGCTCTGCGGGTATGGATATTCGTTTTATGAATGCGAAGATTCCAAGCTTGTCTGTAGAGTCATCTTTTGGTCGTACATTTCCGCGCTTTTATGTTCGTGGTCTTGGTAATACCGATTTTGATCTAAACGCTTCTCAGCCGGTTTCATTAGTGGTTGATGAAGTTGTACAGGAAAACCCAATTCTAAAAGGCTTCCCAGTATTTGACGTTGCACGTGTTGAAGTTTTACGTGGTCCACAAGGTACATTGTTTGGTCGTAACACGCCGGCTGGCCTCGTGAAGTTTGATTCTGTTAAGCCAAGTCAATCTTTTGATGCTTATGGTGCAGTATCTTATGGCAGCAAAGGCGCAGTAGACTTTGAAGGTGCTGTAGGTACTGGATTAACGGATCGTATTTCGACTCGTGTGTCAGTACTTTGGCAAGATAAAGAAGATTATATTGACGTTAAAGCACCAGGTTTTGAGAAAGAAGACTCACTAGGTGGCTATAACGAAAAAGCGGCGCGCGTACAATTCTTGTATGAAGGCGACGACTTTACGGGGTTATTAAATTACCACGTGCGTGATTTAGATGGTCGTCCCATTGCGTTTCGTGCGAACCTAATTGAAAAAGGTTCAAACAACATTAACCCTCTGTATGATAATGACGTTGTGTATCATGATGCAGCTTCTCGTTCTACGCAGCAAGTAGACTCTCAAGGTCTAAACCTTAAATTAGAGTGGGACTTGGCTGAGCACACGGTAACATCAATTACAGCTTGGGAAAGCGCTGAAATATACTCTCGCGCTGACGTAGACGGTGGTTACGGTGCAGCATTTATCGGTTTCCAAGGTCCAGGTCTAATTCCTTTCCCATCAGAAACTGCGGATGCAATTCCTGATCACGACCAATATACGCAAGAACTTCGTCTATCAAGCAACTTCTCTGGTGATATTAACTATCAAGTTGGTATTTTCCTATTCGAAGAAGATTTAACGATTGAAAGCTTCTCATATGATACGTTGACGTATGACCCAACTGCGAACAACTACGGTTTGCAAAATGGTTATGCAGTTCAAAACCAAGATACATCTGCATGGGCGGTATTTGGTTCAGTTGACTACACGCTTACTGATGATTTAAAAATCACCGCGGGCCTACGTTATTCTGATGATGAAAAAGAGTTTTATGCAAAACGTACTATGAGCCCAATCGGAGCCGCTGCACTGTTAGAAAAAACAGCGAACCCTAGCGATAGCCATGTAAGCTGGGATTTGAGTGCAGCCTATAAATATAGCGATGACATTAACTTGTTTGCTCGAATCGCAAATGGTTTCCGTGCGCCAAGTGTTCAGGGTCGTATCTTGTTTGGTGACGTTGTAACAGTTGCTGATTCAGAGACAATTAATTCAATTGAAGCCGGTATTAAATCTGATGTACTTGATGGTCAGGGCCGAGTAAACGCGACGGTATTCTACTTCCAAATGGATGACCAACAGCTAACAGCTGTAGGTGGTGGAGCGAACTTTAACCGTTTGATCAATGCAGATAAAACAACTGGCTATGGCTTTGAATTAGATACAGAGTGGGTGTTAACGGATGAATTAAATGCAACGTTTAACCTAAGCTACAACAAAACTGAGCTGGATTCTCCAGGCTTAGAAGTGGGTGCATGTGGTTCTGCGTGTACAATCACTGACCCATACCGTCAAGTTGCCAATCCTTTTGCTGCAGATGGCGATGGGTTTGATGAGATTGCTATGATCGATGGCAATAGCTTACCTCACGCTCCTGAGTGGATTGCAAACGCGACACTACGCTATACCACTGAGCTAGAAGGCGGTGAATTCTTTGTGTATGGTGACGTATCTTATCGCAGTGAAATAGACTTCTTCTTGTACGAAGCGGTTGAGTTCAGAGGTGATGCATTGTTTGAAGCGGGCGTGCGTACTGGTTACATGTGGGCCGCTGGCGACAATGAATATGAAGTATCAGCGTTTGTTCGCAACCTGTTTGATGAGCAAGTGGTGATTGGTGGCGTTGATTTCAACAACCTAACAGGCATGTTGAACGAAGAACGTTATGTAGGTGCTGAGTTTAAAGTACGTTTCTTCTAAACGTCACAGTAACTTACAATGATGAAAAGCCCGCTTTCAAGCGGGTTTTTTGTTGTCTGTAATGAAAAGCTTGGCAAGAGCTGATAAAGTCATAGCCAAGTATGAAATGAAGAGAAAGATGATGTCTGGATTTTGGAATTACCGAGTGATTTTTTGTGAAGCGACTAAAGATGAGCAAGCGCTTTATCAAATTCATGAGGTTGAATATAACTTAAACGGAAAAGTTACAAACTGGTCAGAAACCGGTGCTGCGCCATTTGGTCGTAGCATCGAAGAGTTACAGGCCGATACAGAACGCTTAAAGTCAGCGTTTGATAAGCCCGTGTTAAAAGTAGTCAGAAAGCCTAGAGGCTATGAGTTAGTTGAAGTGGAAAGTGGATTAGAAGCCAGTGCAGAGCCGCCAGCAGGGTTAAGCGAATAAAGCCCTAATCAAAAGGAGCGAATGATGAGTTTACAGGCCATTTTATTTGATTTCGATGGAACCTTAGTGGATTCGGAAGCGCTCCACTATCAAAGCTGGATGCGTGTGCTAGAGCCTTGGCGGGTAAGCTATGATGAACTATCATTTTGCTCAGAGTTTTCAGGTGTACCCACACTTCAGGCTGCTGACACGCTCAATCAACGCCATGGGCTTAGTGTTCACGCAGAAGCTTTAACATATCAGAAGAATCAGTTCTTCGTTGAAGTTGCACGAACTGTGCAACCTAAACTGATGCCATATGCACAAGAGGTTTTACATCAAGCGAGTGAACACTTTACCTTAGCGTTGGTAACTGGCAGCACTCGTGCTGAAGCGTTGCCAGTGTTAGAGTTTTATAAGCTTGATCGGCTCTTTAAATATTTTATCTGTAAAGACGATGTGGTGCATGCTAAACCTCACCCAGAACCATATTGTAAGGCGCTTATACAGCTTTCACTAAAAGCCAATCAAGCTGTTGCAATTGAAGACACTTATACAGGTTTGAGTTCCGCGCGCGGAGCAGGTTTAAGAACTATTGTGGTGCCGAACCATCACTCGAAGCAGCAAGATTTTTCTCGCGCAAGCTTTCAAGCCGACAATTTACAAGTTGCTTGGAGGCAAGTACTACAACTGGCATAATGGCATAGTTATACTAAAGTTATAGGCTCATTACCTAGTGCAAGGAGCCTTTTAATGAAAGTATGGATACTATTATTGATAAGCCATCTGTGTATTCTATCCACGAGTAAAGCACATAGCCCACCCAGCGTAGAGTTAGCAAATACCTATCATGAGAGCACGCCTATTGCTCACTATTTAGTGAGCGAAAAGTTCGATGGTGTACGGGCCATTTGGAACGGTTCTGAGTTGTTAACTCGGGGTGGGTTTCGCATTAATGCACCGAAGTGGTTCACTCAACCGCTTGGCAGTATGTCTCTTGATGGTGAGCTTTGGTCAGGATATCAAGCGTTTGCATTTGTAAGCGCCTTAGTTCGTAGCAAACAAGGTTCGGATGAAGATTGGCAAAAAGTGCGTTACTTAGTATTTGATGCACCACACCCCAGCATGCCCTTTGTTAAACGTTATCAACGTTACCAAGATGAGTTAAATCGTATCTCTGCTGCCCACCTGCAAGCCATCAAGCAGTATGACTTTACAAGTAACAAAGAACTGAATGGCTATTATCACAAAGTATTGGCCCGCGGTGGAGAGGGAGTGATGTTACACCGAAAAGGTGCCGTACACCGAGCGGGTAGATCTGATAATGTGCTCAAATACAAACCCTATATTGATGCTGAAGCTATTGTTATTGGTTACACACCAGGAAAGGGGAAGTACCTAGGGATGGTTGGGGCGCTCAAAGTCCGCAATACACAAGGCATTGAGTTTAAAGTCGGGTCGGGGCTCAGTGATAAGTTACGTCGGCAGCCACCGACGATAGGCACACAAATCACCTATCGTTATCAAGGTTTTACTAAACATGGCAAACCCCGTTTCGCGCGTTTTTTAAGAGTGAGAGAGTGGCTATGAAGGCTAACAGTTGAAAACTAGGTATTGGGCGTTGTCATTGAGTTGAGGTTTGATCTGCAAGTGTGTTAACCTGCGCGACCTTTTTTCGGTCGTGAGGTAAGTATGATTGTTGGATTTGACTACGGTAGCTCTAATTGTGCCGTAGGTACAATGAATGGGCAAGACGTGAGCATGCTGGAACTGGAAGCTGGACGTGCGTATCTTCCTTCAACGCTGTATGCGCAGCACAATTCTTTGGTCGTCGATTTTGTTGCAAACCAACTTGCTAATACGCCTGATGACAAAGCTTATCGCCAAGCTCGTGTGGGGATGTTGAACAGCATTCAAGCCGTACGCAAAGATTTAGACTTGCAAAGCGGTGAAACGGGCATTCAAATAGGCAGTGCTGCAATTGACGAATATATAGACTTTCCAGAAGAAGGGTATTTTGTTAAATCACCCAAATCATTCTTTGGTGCCATAGGGCTTAAGCCACAGCAAATAGCCTTCTTTGAAGATATTGCCACAGCTATGATTATGCAGATTAAGCAACGTGCCGAGCGTCAGCTTGGTAAGGCTATAACGCATACTGTGATAGGTCGTCCGGTAAACTTTCAGGCCATAGGTGGTGAGCAAAGTAACCAGCAAGCAATCGATATTTTAACTACGGCTGCCAAACGTGCAGGATTCAAAGAGGTCGAATTTCTGTTTGAGCCGTTAGCCGCTGGAATCGATTATGAGTCAAGGCTGACACGAGACCAAAAGGTGTTGGTTGTAGATATTGGTGGTGGTACAAGTGATTGCTCTTTTGTGCAAATGGGGCCGAGCTATCGAGAGCGCACTGACCGAGAACAAGACTTCCTGTCACACACAGGTAAACGACTGGGCGGGAATGACTTGGATATAGCGATGGCCTATCATAATTTTATGCCGTTGTGTGGGTTGGGTTCGACATTAAAGTCAGGTTTACCTATGCCAAACCAATTGTATTGGCAAGCATGTAAGATAAACGATCTTCATTTGCAAACGGAGTTTTATGGGCAATCAAATAGGCGTGAACTTCACGCGATGCTTAGGGATGTAAATGAACCCGAAAAACTCGCGCGTTTACTTAAAATTCAACAGAATAAGCTAGGCCATCAAGTTGTTCGTCAAGGGGAGCTGTGCAAAATAGCACTGTCCAGTGATAAAGATTATTTAGCACAACTAAACTTTGTTGAGTCTGGCTTGAATACGATGGTGACTCAGGCACAGTTACAAGACGCTGTATCGGATAGCTTGAAACAGATCTGTACTTTAGCTAAGGATGCCATCAGCAGCGCGCAAGCTCAACCGGATGTAATTTATCTGACTGGAGGCAGTGCACAATCACCGTTACTCAAATCAGCTCTACAGCAATCGCTGGGTGACATACCGATGCTAAATGGCGACAACTTTGGTAGTGTTACCGCCGGGCTAACTAAATGGGCGAGCAAAATCTTCAGTTAAGTTCATTGTGAGTATCGTGTGCACGATACTCACAGCTCAATCTAGACGAGTCGCAAGGTATCCTTGGTAATCAGGCAAGTCACGGGTGATCTCATCACTGATGCTTGGTGAAGCGATCAGTAAATCTGCGGTTACTTCGTTACAGGCTACTGGAATATTCCACACCGCAGCGAGTCGCAACAGCGCTTTCACATCAGGGTCATGAGGCTGAGAAGCGAGTGGGTCCCAGAAAAATACCAACATATGAATTTGATGTTCGGCTATTTTTGCGCCAATCTGTTGGTCGCCCCCCATGGGACCGCTAAGTAGTTTCTCTACGCTGAGCCCAGTTGCTTTTTCAATTACATGCCCCGTGGTGCCTGTTGCAAATAGGTGATGGGTTTGCAACACGTTTTTGTGGGTGAGGCACCATGCTTTGAGGGCGGCCTTTTTGCCATCATGGGCAACCAGAGCGATGTTCTTCTTACTTGGTAAAGTTTGTATCTTAGTTTGCATGTTTGTTCTCATATTATCAGGTTGACGGCCAAAGCGATGAAAATTATTCCCGATGTTCTATCTATCCAAATGGGGGCACTAGGGTGGCGACGAAAATACCCAGCTATTTTATCGCCGCCATAAATATACGCACAGTCTATAGGAAAGGCCAAAATAGGGTACAGAAGTCCAAAGATAGCCAGTTGCAATGTTGGTGGTGACAGGCTTGGGTCAACGAACTGTGGAATAAAAGCGATGAAGAACAAAGCCACTTTGGGGTTAAGTACTTCGGTCATCATAGCTTGTAAAAACACATTACCTGGTTTTTTGGTGCTGACATGAGGCTTATCCTCACAGTCTATGCGCGCTTTTAAGGTCTCTCTAATTGTTGTAATACCAAGAAATGCTAAATAGGCTGCCCCTAAATATAACACCGCGTTATAGGCGGTCTCAGACGCCTTTAGAATTGCAGATAGGCCAACAACTGCAAAAATGGTATGAATAACGCCACCTACAGCAAAACCTAGCGCACTTTTCATACCCGCCACACGACCATGGGTAAAGGTCTGTGCCATTAAAAATGCATTTGAGGGGCCGGGGGCGACGGCAATGATGGTACTGGCAATGACAAATGAAACGAGGGATTCAGGATTGAGCATCGTAAATTGAGCAAAGTTCAACAATGCTAATTAGTCTAAGCGGTTTTGTGTAGAAAAGATACGATTAGTAGAGTGGACAGTAAAAAGCGGACCTAGAGGTCCGCTTATAATTTGGTTGGATGCTTAGAATGCAACTGTTTGTGTGTCAGAGCATACTGTCGTGCTGCCTTGCTCACATACTTGATAAATGAAGCTGCCGCTGTTTTTACCAATGTTGTCTGCAAAGCTATTATCGTTGCTAGTTGTTACAATCATGCTACCGTTGCGATAAATATCTACTTGGCTTGTGCTCGCACCTTGCCAGCTTAGGTCTGCATAGTTGTTACCTTTTTGCTTGTAACCAGAAACTGATAGGCTGATGCTACCATCACCTGGGTTACCGCCATTGTCACCGCCACCAGCACAACCATTTGCTGTTAGGTAAGCATCTGCGTCAGCCGCTTTAACGATACCGTAACCGAAGTATACGTCTTTACCTGCCGCACCCGCATCAGCAGCAGTTGCTTTAAGTGCTGCACGAATTTCTTGGCCAGTACATTCTGGGTGGTTTGACCATACTAGCGCCGCTACACCAGAAACCGCTGGCGTTGCCATAGAAGTACCGCTCATGAAGCCGTAATCGCTTGTGCCGATATCAACAGTAGCAGTGCTGCCAGCCATAAGTGTTGCACGGTCTTCAAGTGCAGCACCTACCGCAGGGATACTTGTAGAGTTAGTGTCACCTAGCGTGCCGTATAACATGCCAGCTTCGTTGTTCACGATGATTGCACCGATACCGCCTGAAGCTTCACAGTTTGCAACCTTGTCGTGGAAAGAGATGTTACCACGGTCGATTAGACAAACTTTACCAGCAGCACCTGCATCAGTCGCTTCAGCCGTACCCATGAAGAATAGGCTACCAGTGACTGTGCCAGAGTTTTCCATTGCAGAGCTTGCAACAACGTTACCGTCAACATCTAAGCTAGCAGAAGTTGCCATGCCCGCTGGGTAAGTAGAAAGTGTATCAACACCGCCCGCTGTTACTTCAACACAGATAGTTTCATCTTCAGATGCTTTTTTACCGCGGCCGCTTAGACAGCTAGGGAACTGTGAGAAATCAGCAATTTCGTTATTCGCATCGTTTGCACCGATCATCATTACTGAAGGGTAACCTGCTGGGTATGAACGTACGTCGTTACCATCGTTACCAGCTGCTGCGATTACTAGGCCACCTGCATCGTTGAAGCTAGCAAATGCGTTTGATTCAGTGCTGTTTGAACCACCACCACCAAGACTCATGCTGATGATGTTTGCGCCAGCTTGTGAACAAAGGTTCGCAGCGTGTGCTAGATCAGAAGAATATCCCCAACCTTCCGCGTTGAATACTTTGATGATGTGCATATCTACGCCTGGAGCCATACCAACAACACCAATGTTGTTGTCTGCAGCGCCGATAGTACCTGCTACGTGAGTACCGTGAGGACCACCATGATCATACCAGTTACCAGTACCTGAATCGTTGTCACCTGTGATGTTGCCCCAGATGAAGTCAGGGTTTGAGCTATCAAGACCTGAGTCGATAACACATACTTTCATGCCCGCGTTTGCGTTGAAAGTAACTTGATTTGCTTGAGACTGATAAACAGCATACGGTGTAAGCTGTTGGGTCATCGCATCACCAGCATCATCGTTATAAATAGCCATTGGCATACGTTTGAAGTCTTGCTCAACCAGTTTTACGTGTGGGTTATTTAATAAACCTTTAACTTGAGATAGGTCTTTGCCAGAAAAAGTTGCTGCGATGAATCCGTCACCATCAACGTGAAGTTGTGCACCTAACTGCTTAGCTAGCGCCTTAACAACGCCTTTATTATTATTCTCAACTTGAATGATGTAACGGTCGTCCGATGCTTGTGCGCTTGCTGCTGCACACATACCCGCAAACATTAATGCTGAAGTGAACTTGTTTAGTTTCATTATTATTATCTCTAGTTCGTTAAAATGAGTGAATCGCTTGTTAAACGAGGGTGTTAATTAGTCAAATATTGTTAAATAAATAACAATTGATTAACGGGTGAACAGAGTAGATCGAAATGACCCATGGCGTAAAGAATATTTTATTGCTTTTTTTATAAAAATTTAGAGTATTAAATTATTTGTATATACTATTTTAGTCTTAGTGGAAGTCTAGCAGGTTACATGGTTTACCGTAGTAGGTACATGATTTACAAAGGAAATGATAATTATACTTATTTATGGTGTAAAGTGCGGACTATACCGCACTGTGTAAAAATTGTTTATTTTTGCCTAATAATGCCAGTAAAAATGGGAAAGTTATAAGTAAATGTAATGCCAATTGATGTGGTGCTGTTAGGTGCAATTGTTGCGTGAGTAAAGCTAATACACCTGCGCCACTCATTTGCATAACGCCAATTAGCGCTGAAGCAGTACCCGCTTGTTTAGCAAAACCTGATAAAGCTTTTCCTGCTGCAGAACCGAGCGAAAAAGCAAAGCCTATGGAAGCAACATACATTGGCAGCATAAAAGCAGCTGGATGCGCGTATTGGCTTGCCCACAACATAGTAACGCCACCTAGCATGAAAAGCGTTAAGCCAACAATCAGTGCTAAGCGGCTGTGACGCTTTATAAGAATAGGGGCACAAAAGCTGGCGATGATGCTCAGTACAGCATTGCCAGTAAACCAACTGGTAAAGTCTGCTACTGAGCCATTTAGATGGTTCATTACCCAGCCCGGCGCTGTGGTGACAAAAACTAGCATGGCGGCCATACCAAACAGGGTTATCGAGGCATTAAACATGAATTCAGAGCTTGTCACCATAGGTTTAAAGCGACGTAAGTCTAAGATATGGCCTTGATAAATACTGTCGGCAGGTTTGGTTTCTCGATAAAGATAGAGCATCAGTAACAAACCAAGCGCCGCGAATCCAGCGAGGAAAACAAAGTTACTGCGCCAGCCAAACTCTAGGGTCAGCCATGCCCCCAGTAACGGCGCAAGCGCTGGAATAAAGCAAACAATCCCATTGAGGTAGGTAATCATTTGACCACTGCCTTTGTGGCCAAAACTGTCTCTTACAATGGCGAAGGCGGCAACGAACGTAGCGCAGGCTCCAAACCCCTGCATGGCACGGGCAACCATCATCCATAGCCAGCTATCTACCAGCGACGCCAGTATTGCCCCAATAGTGAAGAGCACAATACCCGCGTTAGCAATGGGCTTTCTTCCGTATTTGTCTGCAAGTGGCCCAGCGACTAACTGACCCAGTCCAACAGTCAGCATATACACGCTGATAGTTTGCTGAATTTTTGATTCGGCTACGTTTAGACCTTGCTGCATCGCTTGAAATGCGGGCAAGTACAAATCAATACCCAATGGGCAAAAGATGACCAGTAAAGCGAGAATAAATACTAAAGATTTGCTGATAGCTTGAGATTGCGGCATGACGACTCCTTTTGGCCGCTATTCTAGTGTGCTCTAACAAAAAGAACAGGACAAAGCGCCGGATCCGCAAAATAAAAGTATAAATGCACGAAGTAGCATATTTTCTCAACAGGTCGGATGTGTTAATTTGATATTATTAATTCGTATTACAGAGGGATTGACCGTGTCGGCACCATTACTCAAAATCTATAAAAGAATGCAGTGGTTACCATTTGGCCAGTGGTTTTTTAGCAAAGCTGTTTGTAGAAAAGCACCTTATTTTGGCTCGATTAAACCACGGATAACTAAGTTGGAACCGGGTGAGTGTTGTGCCACCATACCGAAGCGTAAAGCTGTTTTTAATCATATTGGTACTATTCATGCGATTGCGCAGTGTAATCTGGCAGAATTATGTGCTGGTGTGATGGTTGATGCCACCGTGCCTCACAAAACACACCGCTGGATCCCAAAAGGTATGACTGTGCAGTATCTAAAAAAGGCGGAAACAGATTTAACTGCGCAAGCAAAAATTGCTTTGCCACGTCAGTGGCAAGATAAGGAAGATTTGATAGTACCCGTAGAAATCTTTGACGCCCAGGGCACTAAAGTTTTTCATGCTGATATCAACATGTATATTACTGAGCGTTAGTTGTTTTATCTTTGCTTGAGGCTTTGTCTTTAAATGAAGTGATATTGGTCACTTCTGTTTTGTGAGTGAGTTTGCCTTCGATTAAAGCGCCGGCCTCTATGCTTAATGTGTCATGCATGATATCACCATGTACCTTGGCTGTTTTTTCGAGCATGACTTTATCTGCATCAATACCGCCATTAACGGTGCCTTTGATTCTTACAATGTGTGCTTTTACATTGCCTTCAATAACGCCGTGCAAGCCAATGACCAGAGTGTTGATTGCTAAATCACCAATCACTTTACCATCGACTTGTAATTCACCTTCGCACTTTATCTGGCCCTCAACGACAGTATTGGGAGAGATAATAGCGGGTAAACCTGAGGGCGCTTTGTCGCTGCCTATTAAACTACTGAACACGATTGATTACCTTCGTTAACTTAATGGGGTTGATATGTTTGCCATTTTGTAATACTTCATAATGTAAGTGAGTACTAGTGCTGCGTCCAGTACTTCCCATCAAAGCAATTACTTCAGATTTACTGATCTGTTGTCCTTTTTTTACTTTGATAGTGTGTAAATGGCCAAAACGAGACACCAATCCATGTTCATGCTGTATTTCAATAAACTTACCATAGCCGCCATTTTTTCCGGCTCGTAACACGACACCAGCAGCTGGGGCCACAATCTCAGTTTTGTGCCAGCCTGCTAAATCAACCCCTTTATGGTAAGCGCGCTTACCAGTGATAGGGTCTTTACGAAAGCCAAACTGACTGGAGATATAGTAGTTATCTTTAGCCACAGGCATTGAGTCCGGTAACGTGTTCAACACTTGTTCAAGGTTATTTAACACCACTAGGTTATCAATCGTGCTGAGGTATTCTTCTGGGAGTTGCTCTAGTTCGAGCTGGTGATATGGGCCACCTTGTGCAAGCGCTGAACTTTCATGTTGAGGGGCAATACCCACTTCAGCCAGGCCTGATGCTAACTTGGTCACGCGGGTCTGAATATTTTGCGATAGAGCTGAAAGTAAGTCTTGCTGATTTACAACGAGCAGTTGTGCTTGAGTATTAAAATCTTCCTCTGGCGGTTCCTCTTGCTGTTCACCGACACTCACTTCACTTTGCTCAGCGCTGCTCTCGGGGAGTGAAGCGTCAGAGCTGATGCTATTTTCCGCATTGGTATCATCATTACGAATATTAGTGTCGACAGTATCGACCTCATCGCTGGCTTCATGTAAAGAGCTAGGTAAAGCATCGACCAAGCTTTGTAGCATAAGCTGCTTTTCTGAGAGCTCATTAAGCGTTTGCTGCTGTTGTGCAAGTTGCGCTTGCATTTGCTGCTTCTCGTTTAGAAACCGCTGTTGGTCTGCTTCTGTTTGTGCTTGCAAATAAGAAATGGTGCTTTGCTGACGTTTAACTGACTTTGCATTTATCACAGACCAAGCGATAGCGCCTATCACAAGTGCAATTAGCAACGGTTGTAGCCAGCTAGCCAAGGTAAGCATATAAATCTCGCCATTTTGGCGTATTAGGATCTGCTTTGAGCGGAATAACGTCTTATAAATGCGACTGATTAATTTCAACATAGATAAAAAATATTTTAGACAACGCTTAACCATAACAAGATTGAAGCAAAAATCCAGCAAATTTATATAATAAAAAGGTGCACTTACGCACACCTTTGATTTTTATCTGCTTTTAATTTGGGATTATTTAGCAGGAAGAACAGTGCCTTCAACAGAGCCAAAGCCTATGCGATTGAAGCCATCAGCTTCACACCAACCACGCATAATGACCTTGTCACCATCTTCTAGGAATTTACGCTCTTCGCCGTTTGTTAAAGTGATACTTTCTTTACCACCACGAGAGAGCTCTAGTAATGAACCCGCTTCTTCATGCTCTGGGCCTGATTGTGTACCAGAACCTAACATATCACCTGGTAAGAAGTTACAGCCGTTTACGGTGTGGTGAGTTACCATTTGTGCAACGGTCCAATAGCTGTGTTTGAAGCTAGACTCAGAAAGCTTTGCAGCAGGTTGCTTTGCTTCACGCATTTTGGCTGTTTCAAGCAACACATCCATTTGAATGTCGAAAGCACCTGCTTCACGGTTGTGTGTTGACTCAAGGTAAGCCATAGGTTGCGGGTCTTGCTCATCACGGTGCCATTGTGTACGGTAAGGCGCAAGTGCCTCAGTTGTAACAATCCAAGGAGATACGGTTGAAGCGAAGTTTTTCGCAAGGAATGGACCTAGAGGTTGATATTCCCAAGCTTGCAAATCACGTGCTGACCAGTCGTTGAATAAACAGAAACCAAATACGTGGTTTTCTGCATTTTCAATCGCGATTTGTTCACCCAGTTCATTACCTTTACCAAGATAAATACCAAGCTCTAACTCATAGTCTAGACGCTTACATGGACCGAATGAAGGTGCATCGGCATCTGGCGCTTTAGTTTGGCCTTTAGGACGATGGAACGCTTGTCCAGATACATCGATAGATGATGAGCGACCATGGTAGCCAATTGGCACCCACTTATAGTTAGGTAGCAAAGGATTATCCGGACGGAACAATTTACCAACCGCTGTTGCGTGGTAGATTGATGTGTAGAAGTCAGTGTAGTCGCCAATATGACATGGCATTGAATACTCAACATCAGCTTGTGATACTAGCGCATTTTCCAGTGCTGCTTGATGTTCAGAGCCTTCACGTAGCGCTCTAGACAATGCTAGACGTAGCGCTGACCAGTAATTTTGGCCAAGGCCCATAAATTCATTTAATGCCTGTGCGTTGGCGGCTTCAACAGCTACCTGTGCATCACCTGAAAAAATGCTAGCTTGTGCAACTACCGCAAGGTCTAGAACTTGATCACCAATGGCAACACCACCGCGAAATTCTTCGTTAGTGCCTTTACGACGAAATACCGCAAACGGTAAATTTTGAATTGGGAAATCAGTACCTGCTTGGTTTGCACTCACAACCCAACTTTTCAGATTAATATCATGGGTTTCGTTAATAAAAGACATTGCCTTTCCTTTTTATTTTTGGTTAACGCTATTTTGCCTTAACTAAAATGGAAAAAGCAGCTTTAAAAAGCTGCTTGTGAAAATAATAACTCTAAATAGCTTAGATCACGCCGCGACGTTCTTGATCTCGCTCGATAGATTCAAATAGTGCTTGGAAGTTACCTTCACCGAAGCCGCCATCGTCAACACGTTGGATCATCTCAATGAAGATAGGGCCAAATAGGTTTTTAGAGAAAATCTGTAGTAGGTAACAGTTCTCGCTTTGGCTATCTACCAAGATCTGGTGCTGTCTAATTTTTTCGCGGTCTTCTTTAACCCAAGGTACGCGATCAAAGATAGTTTCATAATACTCGGGGATGATATCCAGTGTTGCAATGGTAGACTGATCAAGTTGGTCAAGAGATGACACCAAGTCATTTGTTAAGAATGCTAAGTGTTGTACACCAGGACCATTGTACTCATCCAAATACTCATCGATCTGGTTGTTGTTATCATCTTTACCTTCGTTGATTGGAATCGAGAAGGTGCCACAAGGTGACTTAAGGGCATAAGATAGTAGTGCTGTTTTTTGACCTTTGATGTCAAAGTAACGTACTTCTTCAAAGCCAAATACGTCTTTGTAGAAGTTAGCCCAAGTTTCCATTGTGCCCTTGTAAACATTGTTGGTTAAGTGGTCAATGCGCAAGAAGCCTTTGTCTTTAACAATGTTTTGCTCTTCAAGATCAACAAAGTCATTCTCGTAGATTGAACCTTTATCACCAAACACGTCGATGAAGTAAATAAGGCTGTCACCGATGCCGTAAATTGCAGGGTAAGGCAAATCTTTGTTCGCAGACTCTGTCGCTGGCTTTGCACCACGCTCAACAGCAACATCAAATGCTTTTTTAGCGTCTTCTACACGCCAGCCCATAGAACAAATAGCTGGGCCATGGCTTTTAGCAAATGCTGCTGAGAAACCTTCGCGCTCGTTATTTAGTAAAAAGTGAATGTCGTTTTGGTTGTAATAAACGATGTCTTTATCTTTAAACTTTTTAAGTTTTGAGAAACCAAAATCGGTGAACACTTTATCCATGTAGTCCGCATCTGGTGTTGCGTACTCAGTAAATTCGATACCCACTAAACCTAGTGGATTTTTTACTTCACTCATTGTCATACTCCCGCAATTAAGCAAATTGGGTTGCTTGTTAGATTATGTTCTTCAGTAGGTGGATGATTAATCAAAAATGGATAAAGAGGAAGATCAGGCCTCTATTTAGCTGACAGCCGATTTGTAAATTAAGTTGCACAAACCTTAATGCATTATGGGGATGTGCTGACACTTAGGTGAGAACTCAAAGGTTTTACTCTGAAACGGTGATTAAAGTGTTTTGAAATTCTTCAAAGAAGATTTCTGAAAATCCCTAAACTAATAATTATAAAGTGTTTTTTTGTTTGTTGTTCAAGCAAGCGTTTCCAGCCCTTTATCTTCAGTATGGCATTAGAAAGCAGCAGAACAATACATAGACTGTAAGCTTTTCTATACACCAATGTGATTTATGCGTCTTGGATACAAAAAAACCGCGTGCTTTTAACACGCGGTTTTTCATCGTTTACTCTGGATAACTACTGTTTAACAGCAGCAACTTCCAGTTCTTCTGCAAGAATATGCTCTTGGGTGTGAGGCTCATGTTGTCCTTCAGCACCATGCATCCAATCTACTAGGCGATCACTGAGTAAGTACATGGCAGCTGCTGAAAGTAGTGCAGTTGCGCCTAAACCGATAAAGATACTCATTGCGTTGTTCACTGCTTCATGGCCTTCACCAATGAATGAACCAACAAGGCCTGCGATCTTGTTTGCAATCGCTGTACATAGGAACCAAATACCCATTAGTAATGAAGCAAGGCGCAGTGGTGCAAGTTTACTCACCATTGACAGGCCAATTGGTGACAAGCATAGCTCACCTAGAGTATGGAATAGATAAAATAGTACAAGCCACATCATGCTAATTTGCATGGTGCCTTCTCCTGAACCTTCAGTAACCAATGCAAGCATCATCGTTAAGAAGCCAAGTGCTAAGAACACTAAAGCGATGGCAAACTTAATTGGAGAGTTTGGCTCGCGCTTATCTAGCTTTAGCCATATCATCGCAACCAGCGGTGCAAAGATAATGATGAAAAGAGAGTTTAGAGATTGAAACCAAGAAGCAGGCACTTCAAAACCCATTAGCATACGGTCAGTGTAGTCGTTGGCGAAGATATTCATTAGACCACCAGCTTGCTCGAAGCCCATCCAGAAGATGATACTGAATACACTCATTGTGAAAATAACCTTGATGCGGTCTTTTTCAACTTTAGTTAGCGGCTCTTTTTTACCTGTACTTGATTGGGCAGCTGATAGCTTAGCCGCAGGCACCACACCGATGTCGCCAAGATATTTTTTACTTAACACTAATTGCATTATCACTGAGATAACCATACCAATACCGGCTGCAATAAAGCCCGCTTGCCAGTTAATCAATGCTGCTACACCACCTGCTGCAAGTGGGCCAAGTGCACCACCTAAGTTGATACCCATATAGAAGATAGTAAATGCGCCATCACGACGTTTGTCGCCTTCTTTGTACAAGTCACCTACCATGGTAGAGATGTTAGGCTTGAATAAACCATTACCCAAACACAGTAATGTTAGGCCTAGATAGAAAACATTTTCTTCCATGCCAGCTACAACCGCATGAGGTACACCCATAATGAAGTGACCAGCAGCCATTAAAATACCACCAATAATAATAGCTTTACGCTGACCTAAGACGTTATCCGCTAACCAACCACCGAATAGTGGAGTCAGATAAACCGCCATAGTGAAGGTACCGTAAAGGCTCAGCGCGTCAGCATTAGACCAGCCAAATCCGCCGTCTTGGGTCATAGCTACAAGGTATAATACTAAGATGGCGCGCATCCCATAGTAGCCGAAGCGTTCCCACATCTCTGTGCCGAACAACAGGAACAAGCCTTTAGGATGGCCTAGAAACTCTCCTGAATTAGGTAATGAACTCATATGTGCTTCCTAATTAAATCAAATGTGTTGTGAGGCCTTATAATAATCATTACGTGCAAATAGTTATGTAATTTGAACGGGTGGCCAATTAAGTAAATATGCATGATTCAGCGCCTGCTCAGCGATTATCTATGCACTTAAAGCGCGTCAGTATACCCACATGAAATGGAATGGGGAAGTGGTTAAAGCTCAACGGAAAGTAATTATGTTGCAAAAAGGTTTATAGATATATTTTATAAAGTATGCAAACAAGGAGGTATGTTAGACCTTATGACAGCTAAAATTCCTGTGGATTTGGCACGGGCGCTGAAGAGCAAGGCACCGTTTTATGATGCTAACTTCATTGCGTGCTAGGCACTAAATTATTTGTTATTTAAGCTTTTTTCGCGCCATAAGCCAGCCTGGCTTTTGGCTTTGGCTAAGGTGAGTCAGCTCCATGGTAGCCCGTGCTAGCGTGATGCGTGTTGTGGCAATGTCTTTATATATCTGTTGCGCTTGTTTTTTGCGTTGTACAGCGGCGCCAGCTTCTAAAAAAGACTCAATAAGTTGGAAAAAAAATTGCTTAACGGGTGATGTTGATTGAGCTGGTGAATCCGATGACGGGGCTTCGTGGGTATGAGATTTTACTTTCGTAAGCAAACTTTGTAGTTCCGCTTGGCTTAGTTCACTTTGCGCTTGTGGTGCCTTTAATAGGTGGGTGATAGTTTGTTCTAGCGTAGCTGTTTCGAGGGTATTAAAACTCACTTGATGACTGAGCTCACTCAGATACTTTTTAAAGTCATTGGCATTGCATGTTTCTTGACGGAGATTATCACAGCGTTGCTTGGTTTTTTGCCATTGCTGCCAGCTTTGCACATAGCGCAGCCCTATGCCTTTAATATTTTGCATCCCAACAATGAGCTGATGTTGATTGTTACTGCCAAGTTGGGCGATTGTTTGGGTTAAATTATCACTGCTAATTTGTGCATCTTCAATCAATATCAGTTTAGCATTTAGAAGAGCAAGGCACATCTCTACGGTTTCATGCTGCAGCGGTGTATCTAATGTAAGCAACGATTGAGCTGTTTGCCACTGTTGAAAGCGCTCGATAAAAAGCCGCCTATGTCTTTCACATAGGCAAGTTCGCTGCTTGAGTGCTTTTTCAAGTGTTTGTTGTGATTCTAGATCTTGATGAGTCAATTCATCCTCTGGGCAGGATAGGTTGAACCGCGCAAGCATGTCATGATCAGTATGAATAAGTTTTAGCTGTTCTAAAAACTGTGTAATGGTCTGCATATCATTGTTGTTAACAGCTTTTTCGATACGTTCAGACACCGCGGCTCGTAAATATGTGGCGAACCCGCCAATATTAGTGCCCACAACAACGATGTAGTCAAAGCAAATATCTTCCGCCATGATGTGGGCAAACACCTTGGAGCGGGCCACTCTATCATCACGGTTATTGATAAGCGCTATGGTCTGAATATGCCTTTGTTGACTCACTTTTTGTAGTTCAAGTCGCTGCCAGTTTTCCAGAGTTGCTAATCGTTCGTTAGCAGACATTCCGTTCACAAAGGATTGTGTTAGGTCTCCTACCTTCGCTGGAGAGAAATGCTGTAACACACCTATATCAGGCACAATATGTTCTGCGGTAGTTTTGAAGACAAAGTCTTTATCGATACCTATATATTGTGCCATTTTGCAAACCAGTGCGATATTGTCAGGGTGTTCATCGTACGGGTAAAGCGCTCTGATCTCTGGTGTTATTTGAAAACCTTCTCCCCAATGTACTTGAATTAATGTGGAGCTTTTATCTTTGGCGGCGCTTTCTAAAATTGGGGCCATGGTTTGCTCACAGGTAAAAATTTGCGTGTTTTCGCCTACAAAAGCCGACATTTCGCGCGCCACATCAATCCCCGTTGGGCCCAGAATATCTTCGTGATCGGGGTACGCGTTGGTGATAGTGATAAAGTTATCTTTCATCCAGCGACGTAAAATCCTCACATACCGTGGCGTTAAGCCCATACATTCCCATAGGAACACATCAGCATGGACAGATTTGGCAAATTCAAGTACATCACTTTGTTCCCAAATGGTCGCCTTGTTGAAAGGTCGAAATATGGGGATTTCATATTGCTCGCCTGTGATTTTGCTGTATATCATCATCGCTTCACAGCCTGTTGTTTTGGTGATGCAGCGCAGTGCCAATGCACTGAACAAGGCGGCTTTCAATCGCTCAGTACCAGATTTACCTCGCGTGCCCCAGCCGCCGATACTGACAGCAATAGCATTGCGGTTACGAATAATTTTACGACTCACATACAGATGTCGGCCCCAAAAATAGGCGCTAAAAGTCACTACAAAGAATACCAATTGTGGCAGTGTGTTTTGATATACAGAATAGGCGTACTCTTTAAAACTAGACCAAATTGCTATCAAACTGGGGGCGACACTTAATTTTGAATATAGTTGTTTAATGCCTTCTTCAACAGGAAACTGGCAGTTGAGTACATCTCCATACGCTAAAAATCGACATTTGATCCCCAGCTTTTTAAGCGCATCCAAATAAAGCAATTGCTCTTGCTCATTACCTTTACGCAATACATCAATTTTTTGAAAATGTATAGAGATGTAGCTGTAGGCATACAGTCTGCGCCACAGCGTCGAGGGCTTGGTTACTTCTAGGATCCCGTCTGGCGTGTAACTAAAAACAGGCGTCGCTAGATTATCTTGGCTCAATATTGAGAGTATATAATCGAGCAGCGGTAAATGTGCTCGGGCACTGTGCTCGGCCACATGATATAAAGGTTCGCCAGGAACGTTAGTGTCGCTTATCTGCGCGATACTACAGCTTGGAACATGCAGCTGAGCACTGGGCTTTTTGGCTTTAGTATGACTGAACCCTTGACGTTTGTCGGAACTGGAGTGACGTAGCTCATGCAATACTCGCCAAAATCTTCGAGCGATTTTGTAGCCGCTTGTGATGTGCCAGCGCCTGCGCTTGATTTTACCGTTAAAGCCCAGCTGCCGCTGAGCTAAAAAACTCAATACTCTGCCAAGTGTGTGTGGCTCGTTGTCACAGGGTAAAATAATGTCGCCAGTTTCGTTAATCTGGTCGCTTATATTGGCAACCAAAGACTGATTATAGAAACTGACGAGTTGCTCTCTTGCTCGTGTGATATGACGTTTTACGGCGATGGGCTGCTGCTGCGATAAAGCCATATTCAAAGTCTCTATGTAGCGCTTAAATATGGCATCAGGGTCACTGCTATCAAGTTGCATATTGAGCATCAGCCGTGCGCTTTGCTCTATTGCAATGCGTTTAATCGGTATACTGTATTGTCCGAGTAAGGTTTTTTGCCATAGCTTAAAAGCAAAATCACGCTCGCTATAACTGCTATGAGTAAGCTGTTTGATAAGCGTAAAGCGTACTGCATCAGCTGACTCCACATCAAAGCGATTGTTGATGATTGTTATGGCTAGCTCATAGGGCATATTACTGACTTGCTCAAGTAATGCTTGTCGAACTCTGGGGTAGTGATGCTCCGACAGTTGGCTAAGCAGGGCTGTGTCTTTATCCGTCAGCTTTGTTTGTCGAGTTAGAACGCGAGGTAATGCAGCTAAGATAAACAACTGGTCATTATTGGTTTGCTCATCACTTTCAAGCAACATGGCCCACATGTGTACGCGCACAAAAGTTGGCCGTTGATGGATCAGAATTTCTAAGATGTCTATGATGGCAGTGTATGGGCTTAGTTTGTCGTCTAATAATTCAACCAGACGGGCGATAAGATCTGCACTGAGTTCGGTATCAATATTATGTTCTTGAATAAGTGCAACTTGGTTGACCAGTGCTCGAATAATACCGTGGCGGATGAAGGGCGTTTGATGGTGCTCTAACAGGTTCAAAAAAAATGGCTGCAAGTCCAGTGTTTGCCAAGTCTGTGACAATTGTTCCTGATTGATTGAAAGGTAACTTTTACTCAAGGTTCCTAAGCGGGCAATCAAAAATTTGATACTTTGTTCAATCTCGGCCACATGATTTTGATAACGCTCTTTAATCGCTCCTTCGTCAAACCAGCGATTAAAAGCGGCTTTGTCTTCTTTGAGCTGTTGTTTCGTTGCGCCTAGTTTTTCAGCATAATTTAGGATTTGCTTCTGTCGTTCATGCGTTATATCAGTTTTAGACAATCGAGCAACAAACTGCTGATACGTATTCGATAACGATAAAATTTGTGCTTGCTGTTGTTCAATTTTATGCCTGATAAATGAAATGGAATGAAGATGTAACCACGGCTGAATCTCTTCACCATCAGGTTTATTCATCAGCAGGGGCCACTCACACAGCTCATCAATTAAGGTTTGATATTTGTGATGATACAGGTTTATCCAAAATTTTTCGGTGTTCGCGAATAGTAACCCCTGCAATTGTTGTTTTAGCTGTTCTTTATTCATCATTCACCTGCTGCATCAATTGTGTAAACGACAGGGACTGAAATGATTGCTCCGTATAACCAAATGGCCCAAATCCGGTGGATGGCACGTTGCCAAATGTCACTTGAAGCGCCACAGAGTGTTCATCAAGTCGCCAGTTCTGCTCTAAATCCAATGCAATTTTTACAGCCAACTTTGGTGTGATGGCATACCATTTTTGCCAACCTATGCTAGACAAATATTGCCATTGACTCTGCGTTCTGTGTTCATCGCTGAATGCGTAACGAGCAGTCAGTTGTGCGCTCAATATGTGGCCTTGATAGAATTGACTTGCAAAAACATTGAAGCGGATATTATCAAGGCTATACCAGTCTTTGTTACTACTGAGCTGTGCTCGATAAGATAAGCGCTGGTCAACGCGATTTTGATACCCATGCTGATAACCAAAGCGCCAGCCATACGGATGGTTGTGTTTGTATGATGTTAAAATATCCGGGCTTACGCGATTAGATAGTGCCAGATCGCTACTTTTTGCATCGCTGTAAAAATAGTAGGGCTGCATCCACCATTGCTTGACGTGAGTTTCGTCAACCTGCCACCTTTGGCCAACTGCCAATGTTAGTCGCCCAGACAACAGGTTGTTAAACTCTTTTTGCTGTGGTTGCCAGTTTACTTGAAGTTGTGTTTGAGCGTACCAATCACTTTTTTCGGCTAGCCAGTCAGTTCGTCCAATTAATTGATAAGTGTTGTAGTAAACATCATCATGCTGTTTGGCAATACTCAACTTATACCAGTTGCTATTGGCTTTATAGCGAAAGTTTACACCCCACTCATGGGATTGATGTTGTTGTAATTGGTCGTCGAAATTACTTTCACCTTGATGTTCAGCCTTGATATAGCCCGTTATATTGACCGCATCTTGAGTGACAGCATAATTGCTTTGAATAAACGGTTGTAAAGTAGCTGGTGACATGGCGACTTTTGCCCAAGTGGAACTTGTATCGGCATTAGGAGATACAGGGAGTTTGTGATTGTTGTTTGTCATTTGCCAGATAAACGCGCGTAGTAAGCGAGCGTTTTCAACAGCCAGAGTATGTTTTCCTGACGGGTAAAAGCGTTCAACGTGATGGCGTTTGTTGTCGCTTAAATACTCAATCTTCACTAAAGCGTCTTGCGCCAGTTCAATGACCAGTGGTTGTTGTTCATCCGTCAAATAAAAGCGCTGCTTTTGTGCTAAATCTATATTTCGCCAATGCTTTCCTTGCTTTTCCAGTGTCTGTACGCTGAGCAGTTGAGACTGATAGGGATTGTGCCAACGAAGTCTTATAACGCCATTCGCTATATCTGATGTTGTGAGCAAGTGTTCAGTCATTGATACATCGTGTAAGGTGTAATCATAGTGACGCTCACCTGCTTGAATCGTCACTTTTGCGGTTTGTTGTCCGGCGAGTTCCGCCCCTGAGAAATGTATTCGTACCTTACTATTACTCGGTTCTAACTGGCTAACATCAAGAGACAGAGTATGATAGGGGCGCAGCAATATCCCTGAAAGATGAGTATTTTTAGAGGCATGTCTGGTTAATTGCTCGGCTAAGCTCAGCTGCTCAAGATCATCCAATAAGATAAGCTGAGTGCCTAAAAACGCCTTGTATTGGGTGACGTTTTGCCACTGCCCAAAATGTGCAATGCGTTTAAATAATATCATCTCGTCAGGTGTCAATATAGTAGGATCGACGCGGGCGAACAGCGCGGTGAACTGTGCTTCAGTTAGGTTTTGGTTTGAGAGACGCTTTAAGGTATTCGTCAGCTGGGTCTTAACCCCTATCTGAGCACTGCTTAATAGTTGAGAAAAGGGGAGGTGTTGATAATCGGTGGTGATATGGTTTATACCTTGATTTATCAGTAAGTTGTTGTGTAATGCTGAGATATTAATGTAGCTCATTTCACTGGCTGAAATATCAAGCCGCTCATTTGCTTGCAGTTGCACGTACCCCGTCGCAGCGACAGACATTAAGTGCTCTGAACCATCTAGAGTTCTGGAGGAGATGTCTGAAAAAATAGGCAGCATCATTGCTTTGTCACTGAGGTTTAGATGCAACCAAGCGGTACGTTGTTGCCGTGGATTTTGATGTTGCGTGCGCGCACCTATTTTTAAGGTAAGCGGTTGGCGAGCAACGATACGAATGCGCTGGTCTTGCTTTAGTGTATATGCTTGGTATGGTCCTGTTACGCTGTGCAAAGGGCTTTGACCATGGTGATAGATTGAAAATAATGGCGCAGCGTTGGTAGACCCTTTGCTTAGATGAAGGTAGTTTAAATCGGCCAGCAAAGTTGAGTTATGATCTAATTTTTCTCGGTAGTCGTGGCTTAACCACAGAGCAAATTGCCTTTTGCTTTGTGTTTCATAAAGTGTAGGTATGAGCGTAGAGCACTGAGTTAGATACTCTGAAAATAATGTACATAGCCCTTGAATTTTATACTCAAGACTTGCAAGTTGATATCTAGCAAGTAGTTGCTTTGCTGCAAATTGCCGCACGGTTGCGCTTTGGTGTTTGATTAACCCTTCTAGGTAGCGCTGAGCCAGTAGCCCATAGTTGAGTTTATCCAGCACTCTAATTCTTAACACCCAAGCTTCAAACACGATGTCATCATATGCACTATGCACTAGGCGCTTAAGATTTGGCAGTAAGCTCTGGGGAGAGTTGTGCAGTTGTACTGGAGCTTGCTCGATAATATGTCGTTGCTCACGGTAGCTGAGTGTTAGTGTATCTGGTTGTGTCGCTGAGTAGGGCTGCAAAGAGTCAAGGTAAGCTTGTGTCACTTCTTGCTGGTGTTGTGTGAGCTTAGCATAAAGGGCTGGTGACTTTTTAACGAGTTTACCTGGCTGCATAAAAAGCAGCTCACTATCAATCAATGGCGATAGCTCTTGTATAGCTACGGCTACCTCAAGCATTGTTTGTCCAGCGTCTAAAACCAACTGTTGGGCATGGTGAGCGTGGTTAAGCTCAATCCGATGAAATAGCCCTGTATGGTTGATTGCAATAGTATAACTACGCTTACCAAGTGTAGCGGTTAATTCAGTCTGTTGTTGTGCTCTTACATATAGCGTGATTTGTGTTGTGGCATTGACGCTATGCTGCAAATCAAACGTTAATTGCTTATCTAGCTGATGGTGCTCAAGTTCTAAAATACTTTGTATTGGGTATATCGTCTTGTTAGCAAACCGAACACCTTGTAAAGCTAGACTATGCTCATGTTTGGTTTTGGTACGTACGTCACTTTGCTTTGGTGTCAAAAAATTGCGCGTTGTTACCATACCAACAAATTGTTGATGACGTTTGTGTGCTAAAGGCGTCGCTTTAGCGTAATCAATTTGTGTTAGGGGGCGAACATCTTGTTTGACAATAATGCTATCTAACTGATTGGTTAAGCTATTAATCCAATATGGATTTAATAATGATTCTTGTTGTTTTTGTGCGCTGTCAGTATCTAGAAAAGGCCGGTTTGAGCGTGTTATTTGTACCAGTGCATTGCCGTAGCTTTTTAAGGTGAGGGTGCTTTGCGCGGGGACGTCAATGTAATCGTCATGGCTAATGCTTACTGGATGGCTGAAATACTCATCAGCCACTGCATTGCTTAGAGGCAATACGCTAACAGCTTGCTTATCGATAAAAGCGTAAACTTTACCTGTTTGGTGTGGTGAGTCTGTTAACAGCTGTTTGACGGATAATTTGAGTTTTTGTGCCTGTTGAAAAGTAACTGAGACTGTTCGATGGGGCTTCAGGTGATAAAACGTTTCATATTGGTGCGCTTTATTAATCGTGAGTATATCCAGTGGTAACGCTACTGTCTGTTTATAGGGTGAACGATGGTGTAGATATTGGCCTTCTCTAAGCTCTAATGACATGATATCGCTAGTGACATTTTCAATGCTAATCAGCCGATTATCTGCTGCGGCATTTATTTGACATCGTGTTGGTGTACAACTTAATTCATCCTTATACACTCGCCTTTTGCTACCTAGTGTATAGCTTTGCCAGACGAGCAACCGATTGTCGTCTAAATTCGGTAGTTCGAGCCAATGACCCGCTGGTAGAAATAGTTGACGATCTGTATGTGCTGCTAAAGAGAATGTCGCTGGCCCATCTTGAGCTACGTGCCTATCCCCTTGTTGAATAAGCCAAGCAGGTGAACGATGTAGTTTGTGTGGGGAGGCACACACCGTAAGTGTAAACGCCAGCAACACAAAGGCTATCGAATGGATTGCAGACATAAAATAAACTGCTCCATAAGTTGTGATTCCTTTGTTAGGCGTTGGCGCATAATGGCACTGATCTCAATATGATAGAAAGAGTGCGGTATCAGTGGCAGTTGGTGTAGCACGTTTTTTGTTCCCCCAAGTTCAGAGATCTGTTCTGGGTAGTAGAAACTATGAGGGCTGAGCGCGGTTAAACAGCTTGCCAGACGCTGCAATTTTGGCGTGCTTCGCCTACCTTGGCTGACGATAAAGTCTGCTAGTTTTCCCTTGTCGGTTGAACGTTTACTTTGACTAAAGCCATGAAGTTGAAAGACTTTCGCATCTTTGAAATTAGCCTGATAGGCCAGTATCGCATTGTGATGTAAGTTGTTGTGTCTTTTTGATAGATCCATGGATTCTTGGTGTTCATCCTGATGATTTCTATGATGTGAGTTACTAACGAGTAACTGACACATTTGCGCAAATACCGCTTGTCCAATGGGTAGCGTATTTTTATCAAAAAACTGATGTGGTACAGATACAACGCAAGTACTTCCTGCTGGGCGGTACCATAGATGGTTGCCACCTAGTTCATCAGAGTTAGCAACGAGCGTGTGTAACTTTTCTGTTGCAAGGTAGCGCCAAGGAGGCAAAGGCCCCGGCTTTTTAAACCAAGCTTGCAGCTGAGTTACAGATGGTAAGCTTGACTGTGCAAGAGTCTGGCTACTCGCAAAAATCACCAGAAAATAGAATAAATTATGTATCTTCATCTAACCACCAATTTAGTCGTTTCGGCTGTTGTGCATACTCGTCAATAATGTTTATCCAGATATCCGTATCAGAATGAATTACCAGTTGTTCAAGCTGTTTAATATCGTCATTTATCGGTACGGTTACATTTGGATATGGAGTTAATCGGCCAATAGTAGGATGTAGCATAAAAGCTTGAGTAAAGTCGCTCGGGTGCAAGAGTAAGCGCTTCCTTGCGATACTGTAGGTGTGCACAGGGGTGTTATGAAAGACACCCTTTAACCGGTAGTTAAGCTCAATGGCTCGATCGGTCTGTGATGCGACATAAGCTTTAACCACAACACTTTGCGGCAATGTGTTAAAAGACAGTGTGAGCGTTTTGTCGGCCTTGAGTAAAAACAACCGCTGTTTGGCCCAATGTCTATTGAGGCCATGATTTAGATACAGTGTAACCCCTTGTTCGTCGGCGGCCTGTGCTGCACTTATTAAATTGGCTTTTAGCTCTTGAATATAAGGAGGCGTTGAGCGTTGCACTATCAATGTTTGATCCGCCGTTAAGCTTTGTTGGAGCTGTTTGAAGGTATTACCGTCGGCAAGTTTTTTGAAATGAAATGTCTTTGGTTCTAATAGGGCGCGGTAATAGGGTTGTGATGTATTGACCAGCGCGGTGTTTGATACAGGCAGCTGCGCAGTAAGCTCTTTGCTTGAATAAAAAGAGTCTTTATTTTGGAGAGCAGGTGGCGCTAAAAACAGACGTACCTTACTTGTTTTACCTTGTGACTTCAGTGCGTGGTCGTTGTCAGCTTTTTGTGCGAACCAAGCTGGTATCTCAGTAACGTTCCCAGTACTCACGCTACATGCTGGCTTGCATAACGTATCTTGATAGTGAAAATGAGCTTGTCTTGTTTGTAGCTTGACTAGCACTTGCTTATTACTATAAACACGCAGGTATGCCGCTTCTTTTGATAAATTTCGTATATACCAAGGTTGAGAGTCGCTGACTTTTGCTCGAGTTGTGTCAGCAAGTATGATGCGGTCAAATTGCGACAGGTTAGGGGTTATGCTGATACTAAATTGGTCGATCACCTCGCCTTTTGAGTTATAGAGTTTAACCACAACTTGACTGGTTTGATTTGCTCTAAAATCAAATTTTAAATCACTATTGGGTACCGTTGAGTACTTCACATCACTGCCTTTATCTATTTGATAGTAAAGACTATGTAAGGGTGTGACAGGTTGCATATTCTGATAATACCATTTTGATACGACTGTGCGATTAGACGACATGTTTATCATGCCTGGTTTTATCAGAGCCAGCTTATAAAGGTTGGCTGTTGCAGTATGTTCGGGATGAAGCACCAAAGGTGGTGAAATTTCCTCTAAGTCATACCAAGTCAACCTAAGTTGCGTCGCTTGTTCACTCACAAAGTAAATATCCTGTGAGGTATCGACTTTAAGTGATGCGGATAGCTCGCTATCGGTGTAAAAAGCATCTTGATTAACAGGGTTATTGGGAAAATCGTTGCCTAATATGTTGTAAGGTAGCATTTCATACAGTGTGTCACTATCGAAATCAACACCAGGCACACCTTGTGGTGCGAGTTTGTTCCAGTCATAACGAACCGCGTTGGCAATTTCTTCTTCACTGACTGCATTGGGTCCTAGGGTGTGGTAGTGACTGATCCTTGCTCGCCAACTTAGCGGGTATTTTAACCAAGCGCTCATACTATCCTCAACCTTGACGTTTGTTTTTGCGTGAACTCTCGCCACGACCCCTTTGATGGTTTGGCCCTCACTTCGCAGCGAAAGCGCAATGGCCGTCGCATCACTAAAGCGCGCATTATTAATATAAAAAGATTGGCCGGAAGACACACTTAAACTTTCACGCTGTTCGATGATTTGTTTGGCTTTTTGCTGTTCGTTATCTTGGGTAGCATTCGCTGTGTGGTGATATGTTGCGCGATATATCACTCGTTGTTGTTTATCCAACAGTGCGTAGTCAATCGCGTAATCAACGGATTGTTGGTGGCTTTGAACCTGCCCTAAAATGGCGTTTGACAATATTCTTATTGATTCTGTACGAGTAGGAGAAAAGGTATAAATAAGCGGCTTGTGCTCACTTAACCAGTGTACTTTTGAACGTGTTTCATTACCCTGTGTTGCCATCAAAGGTTTAGCGTTACTCACCCAGTTATAAAAAATGCTAGCGAGCCAGAGCATAGCCCCCAAGACTGTTATGGAGAAGACGATCCTCATACACCATTTAATATAAAACACGCTCGCCTCCAAGCAATGAATCAGTAAAGTTCTCTTGATTGATGAGCATGTTACGGTTGGGCAAATAGATGGCAGTTATGGCGCTTTTATGTTTTAAAACCAGTGCAATTGTGCCTGAAGGCGCCAGCCTAGCGACATTTAAGGTGCACGAAGAGAGCGTGTTACAAAGCGTTGAAAGCTGCGCTAAATTGTGAGTTTGAGCATAGCTATGGGTGATTGTTTTGAGCCTGTTGTACTGTTCCTCGCCTAATGGGTGCCAAAGCAAAGATTTCGGTTCTGATAAGTCTAGGTTCAATGGTTGAGAGGATACACTGATTGCGCCAAAGCGTTGCAGTAAAGCATCATTAGACACCGCAAAGTGTTGCTTATAGTCCGATGCAAGCCACAAGGTAGCCAATTCACTATGAGCTGAAAAGACATCGTATCCACTTTGTGCCGACGAACCTATTTCTAGTCCTCGAGTTGCCTTTTGGCCTGATACCAACTCATAGTCAACACCCAGCTTAGTTAAGCCCGCGCGTAATTGTTGTATTAACGGTTGGTGCTTATCGCTTGCAAAGGTGTGGGCAAATGCTAATGCGGTCGGTCTGATATCCGATGGTGTGCTATGACTACGCAGTTGCAAATGCATACTGACGCGTTCGGAGTCGTAACGTAGTAGGCTTTGATGTATCACATTAAACAGCGAATTAACATTGATTGGTTTAAGTACATTGGCTTGTGTTGCTGCATAGGGATGTGCACCTGCAATCAATAGGGATTTGGCACGCGTAGCATCAAACAGCTCCGCGGAGAATTTTAGCGTATGACTTTCGAATAGAGGTCTTGGTACTTGTATGTTGAGATGACTAGCCTGACCCAATCGAATAAAATAAATCCCTTGCCCTAGCTGATAGAAGCGGGGCTCTGCACGAGGGGAGAGCATAAAGTAATGCGTGTTATTGCTGTGAATGAGGCTTAGTTGATAACCAACTATATGACTGACTCTGTTGATATAAGCAAGGCGGCCAAGGAGGTTTTCATCTAAAGCTTTTGGCTCGAAGCGCTCAGCAAGTTGATAAAGTGGTCTGAGGATTTCAAATTCCCATAAGGCTGCATCTTTGTGGGATAAAGGCACAAAGTGTCCGCTGCCTTTAGCACTGATATGGGGAGTATAATTTGCCACCGCTTGTGAAACAGGTATATCGTATTGGGCTATGGGAAAGCGCTCTTGATCGGTCTGTGTAAGTGCTACTTTTGCTAATAGATTTATGTAGCTATCAGTGTCTACAAATATCTCTAGCATCTGTTCCTTATACGCGGGATAAGGCAAGCTACTTGGTGATACCAGACCAAACTCAATCTCGCCGCACGCTAGCAAATTGGTTAGCTGTGTTTGATTGATAGAGCTAGGTATTTGGTGATATATCCAGCCATGGCATCGTGTAGTTTGGTACTGTTTGGGCAAAGTTTTACGACTTTGGCGATTGAGTTCTCTTAGTTGTAATACTTCATTTGCAGCGAGCGCTTCAATAAATGCGCCATAATAGCGACTTTGTGGTAGTCCGGTTTCGTTGGTGGAAAAGGTTTGAGCATTACCAAGCGCCAGCGCACTGCTCTTTAGGTGAGTAAACAAAATCCCCGCGACGTCACTCGCAGAGCGTTCAGTGACAGGATAAGGCATAGTTACAACGTGACTAGCCAAGGGGTATTTGTTTAATACAAACATGCCTCTGGGCGTTTCATTGGTGTGGTCTTGAATATAGATGTGACGTTGATCTTGATATAAATTAAAACCAATTTCAGCCAGCTCTATGGCTGTAGCGTTTAATACGCTTGGCTCATTTCTATTTGCTGCAAGTGCTGATATAGCACGTTTAAACTGGCTGATGTTTAAATTGTGTTGGTATTGTGCTACTGAGCTGGGAGTTTGGTTTGCTGTGTAAAGTAGGCTTTTGTACTCGCTTATTTCGGTCGATACCGAAAGGGGTTGTGCGTGAGCGGTCGAACTAGCTATTTTAGCTGTCGTAAATAAGCTGGGTACGAACATCATTAGAAAGCCAATCATGATGGCCAAAGCACCGCCCAAAATAGAGGTTTGGAAAGTTGCTCGAATGATCAAGCCCAATGCGCTTTTTTGATATATCTTAAGTGCTAACAGCGTTGATAGCATATATCCAAAAGCAAACGCATCGGTGACTTTGACACTCGGGTAAAAGTAGACGAGTAGGTAATTGAGTAGCAGCTTGTAAACAAAGCCCACATTGAAGAAAAAGAATAGCAACCCTGCGCCTTCCAAACCGAGTTGCTTAAGGCGAGTGAAGCGCAGCAAGCTACCAGCAATGAGTAAAATGATGGCTGATTCAACAAATGAAGTAAGCAGCTTAGTAGGCTCTAGTAGTTGCAATGCCAGCAATGCCGGCAACAAAATGCCATTAAACTCCCAGCCATAGCGCAAGTTTGCCCTTGATGCGATAAATGCTGTGAGCACCAAAATGATATAAGCTTTTGGTGCTGCAACAATTGAACTTGCTACGGTCTCATACATGATGGCGAGATTGGCGATGCTAAAGTTAGTAAATGGCATCAATACGTAGCGTACAGCAATATAGGTGCACAGTAGCTGAGTGGCGGTAACTTTTAAGCCATATTTAAACCCGTGGTTCCACATCACATTGGCGGCCAACGCGATTATCACCAGCCCAAGGCTATGTAGTTCTGAAGCGTAGTCAAACGTGATGTCCCATAGCCTTAGCTCGTTGGCAATGACAGGCCACAATAAGCTGTCCATACAAACTCTAACCAAGATACTAATCAAAATGATGGCAAAGAATCTGTCACGACCGAACATCTCGGCATAGCCCAACTTCTCCATCAGTATTTGTGCGCTTAACCGCATGAGCCAGTAGACGATAATCGCTTCAATTAGAATCACAGCGGCGGATGTTGGGCTTACAATGAGCAATGGGACAAGGTAGCCTGGCACGACCAGGCCAGTTAAGGGAAACCCAAAGCGCAGGTTAAAAAAACACACCACGGCAATGCCAATCCACACGGTTGTGATAACTGACTGACCAAGCCCACTGCCGCTGGGAAACAAGTGTATTACCCAGTCCATTAAGGTGTGCCCCAGTCATCATTTTGTGGAGGAGCATGCTGATTTCCCTGCGCAAGTCGCTCAATCATTTTGTCTGGGCTATCAAGCTTATCGAACAGTGCAGAGACATTGATAAATTCAAATAGCACGCCAGATATGGAAAAAGGCGAGGCCGATTGAGTAAGTTCGGTGAGTTTGTCGAGGCTACAGACCACCATAATATAGTGTTGTTCGCCCAGTGATACACTTAAACTAAATTGCCCTTTATTGAGCGTCAAGTACCTCAGCTTTCCTCTTGCAACATCAATGGGCAGGTTGCCCACCATCATTAATAAATCCAGAGCCGTAAGATCAAAAATCAACAGCTTTTGTTGCGCAGCAAGCTGTTCAAACGCTTTATTCACCTGCATCACTTGACCAAACAAGTTAAACATGACGCTCGCTGTACTGAGTCGGTTGAACAAGTGTTCCAATGTGAGAAGTTTTTGCTCCATCCCTGCGATGGAGGTATGCACTTTTTTGCTCAGTGGCTCATATACATCTAACGTAAGGGTTCTTATCAGAGTGTGGCTGTTGTCGCGTATTAAATTGCTATGGGTATGGTGGTGATATAACAGTTCACCTACTTGGCTTGCAAAGCGGTTTACATTGCGCATGAAAGCTTGTTCATTAAATCCGTCACTGTTGAGAATCGTCATGGCCCAGAAGCCACGGATGTCTCCAGCATACATAAGCGGGACAATATACTGCGATTCATTCTCGTTTAAGTTAGCAAAGAAGGGACTGGATATTTTAATCACCCCTAAAGCTTTAATTGCATCGCTATATGGAGGGCGCTCGTAGTCTCTACGTAGCTCTTTAATGTCATCTATCTGGCAGTTGATCGCATGAATTTCACGCAGTCGGTGGTCGTGTTCCACGCGGGTTAAAAATATGCCTTTATGGAGACTTAATAATTGGTTCGTAAGAGTAATTACAGCGTCCCAAGGTGTTGCTTGCTCAAAGATGGACTTAGGCAGATATCGACCAAACATTCGCTGCTCTGAGTCACTAAGTAGTTTTTTAAGGCTTTGTTCTTCTTTGGACTTGCTGTGGAAAAAAGCCCAAGCAAGTGCCGTCCAGATCACCAAGAGCAATTGCCCTACCGGAAGCAATGCCTGTAGATAATAAATAGCAATATAGCCGACTATTAACACTAGCATATTCAACACTAGCGCTATGGTAATGTTAAACGTAGCGCCATAGCGCTGATAAATGAGTATTAAAACAAGAGCGGCCGCAAGTTGTACCAAGGCTGATGCAAGCGTGTTCAGTGGCGTTATTAAGAGGTTTTGCTCAAGGTTGTGCGCAAGATAGGCGTAAAGGAGAACGGGGTTTTTTTCGTCTTGTAGACCAGGAGCACGCAGTGAGGGGGTGTAGTTAGGCGTGCGTTGAGTAATAAAAACAATCTTGTTCTTAATTTGCGCTAGGAAAATGTCATCTGTGAGTAATCGCTGAGCTGAAAATTTTGGTAATGTGCTTACAGGTAAGCTGAAGTTTATCAGCTGGTGGTGTCTAGATTTTACGTTGGGAAACAGTGCCTTGAACCACTTCTGGCAAGCATCTTTTGTGGGGAGTGAATAGACGATATCATAGCCAAGCCAGGTTGTGATCTCGTTATCACATGACCCTGTGCGTGCGCCAGTGTAGAAAATGTGCTGACTCTTAGATGGGTTAGTGCTAAGCGTCTGATCCATAAATACCACTACAGCACGTGCTTCCAAATTAACTACTTTATCAACAAGCTGTAAGTGCTCTTTAGTTAAACTATCAGATTCAATAATAACTAGGTTCGTTTGTTTGGTCCCATTTGTACTAATTTGCATATACGTGCTGTATATCGGTGCATTAATTTTTTCCAATACTCCAAATGCTTCGGCAATAAAAAGGCTGCATAGAAAAATGCCTAACAACCAATTAGCACTGTTAAGTTGAACTTTCTGTAGTTGATACCGTAGAGACACACACTACCTCATGTTTAAAGTTATCAGTCTTAATACATGTAATTTGTCATGAGTTGAGCCAAATGCAGCTTTTAGCTCTTTAGACATTAAAAGCGTAGAATAAAACACCAAAAATCATAGTAATAAGCGTTGAGTTTATATAAAAAGCGATGTTTTATTGCGCTGTTAGAGAATTAAGTTTGCTGTACTTTTAAGCCTTGCAGCATATGTAATCAAGTCTCAGTCGATTAATAGTACGTTTTGGCGGCTGCGTTGGATTTATTCGATTCTGTTATAGCTTAATGCCGATAAAGATGTGAGCTAGATGGTTCTTAAAACTAATTCATTATTATTGCTAATTGGATAAAAAGCAGTATTTTGACTGATTAAATCGGCTGATTTGTTCAAAATAGTTTACATTAATCTAGTCCCGTGGCTATTCTTAGAGTATGATCCAAACAAGTTGTGCTACCCCTTTTTTGAGGAACAAATGCGTCTTGAAATTCATTGTGCTGACCGTATAGGTATCGCTCAAGAGATACTCAATATCTTGGTTAGTTATCAGGTTGATTTGAAGGGTATAGAAGTAGATTCGGTAAATTGTCGAATGTACGTTAGTTTTCCGCCCATTGAGTTTGAACAGTTTCAAAAAATTATGCCTGAAATAAGGCTGATAGATGGCGTAGAGGATGTTCGAACAACGGCTTTCCTGCCATCCGAGCGTGAGCATAATGAACTATATACTTTGCTAAGTGCACTCCCCGATGGTGTCATTTCTATTGATGCGAAGGGTTGGGTGCGTCATTGTAACGACGCCGCGTGTAAAGACCTAAATCAGTCAGAGTCGGAAATTATTGGGGCCAATATCAACAACCTATTGAAAGGCTTTAATTTTACACGCTGGTTAGAAGGTAAAGAAGTGCTTGGTCAAACGACGCGTGTTGAAGTCAGTGGTGAAGATTACATTGCAGACATTTTACCAATCTCAGTGCCTCAAGGTAATGAAGCTGATGTGTTGGCAGGCGCCGTTATCAATATCAAGTCACAAAGTCGTCTTGGCCAACAGGTCAGTGCGTTCCGTCGCTATGGGCAAGAAAGCTTTGCAACCATCCATAATCACAGTACAGCGATGCGCAGAGTTGTGCGCGAAGCGCGAAAGATGGCTCAGCTTGAAGCGCCTATCTTAATTACAGGTGAAACTGGCACGGGAAAAGAACTGTTGGCCAGAGCATGTCACTACGCATCGAACCGTTCACTTAAACCATTCATTGCTCTATCATGTGCGTCATTGCCAGATGATGTTGCGGAGTCTGAACTATTCGGTTATGCCGGCTACGAAGATAATACAGCACCCAAGCGTGGGGTTTTAGAGCAAGCGGATGGTGGTACAGTATTTCTCGATGAAGTTGGCGAGATGTCAAAGCAACTGCAAACCAAGCTGTTAAGGTTCTTACAAGATGGGACCTTTCGCAAGGTCGGCGATGAAAACGAAGTCAAAGTGAATGTTCGCATTGTTGCTGCTACGCAAAAAGACTTGCCTGCGATGGTACAAGAAGGTAGCTTCCGTGAGGATCTGTATTATCGTATCAACGTGTTAACGCTCGAAATAGCGCCATTGCGTGATAGAAAAGCGGATGTTGGCCCGCTAGCTGAGCACTTTATTCAAAAGTATGCACAGCAAAATGGCCATCCAGCGCCTAAGTTATCAGCGGACTGTTTAGAGTTCTTGGAGCAATACCCGTGGCCGGGCAACGTGCGTCAGCTAGAAAACTCAATCTATCGAGCGGTATCGCTGCTTGATGACCAAGAGCTGCGCGTTGAGCATATGCAGTTGCCTACGTTTACGCACGACTTAGGGTATTTAGAGTCCGATTTTGAAGGGTCATTAGAACAGGCTGTAAAACGCTTTGAAGCGACCTTACTGCGCAAGCTCTATCCTGCCTACCCAAGTTCTCGTCAATTAGCAAAACGTTTGGGGTTGAGTCACACCGCGGTCGCCAACAAGCTACGTGAATATGGTATCAACAGAAAAACGGTTAAGGTATAAAATTATTCAATAGGGCATTAGTTTCTAATGCCCATATCTTTGGTTACGCCGTCTAGTTTGACGTTATCAATCCCGTCAGTTGTAAAAGAGATCTCGATACTCACATTGCTTCTGGCGAGGAAATAATCCACATTATTAAACGTTAACAGGTAATTGCCTTTAACGTTGTTATTAAAGTCTTGTTTGTGCAGTGAGAGCTTATGCTTACCAAGTTGCCAATCAAACCCCTCAATAAACCCCTTGTTGAACTCCTGTATCCAGACCTTGCTCTCATCTTTACTCAATGTGATGGCGATGGAATAAGATTCTGGTAACTCTGCCATTTCGTAACTTTTGTCGCCAATACGAAATTGTTTAGTTTTATCTTGCCAAGCAAACCCAAAAGAAAAGGGTTTTTCTGCACCCGTTGGGTATCGAAGCGTGCCCTCGCCAGGGTAGTTAAAATCGGCAAAACTCAAACTGGAAAACAGTAGGCTAAAGGCCCCTAGAATGGTCAAAATGTAATAGTTGTTTTTCATCTTAAATAATTTTGTGGACTTTTTTTGAAGACTAGTTGAGCAATTCTAAGATGGCAAGTACTTCTTGTTCCACCTCAGTTCTATGTTAGACTCAGAGCGAATTGCAACTGGTTGGACCATGATATATGAACTTATATTTTCGTTTGTTACTGCTGTTTTGGAAGATAAAAAACAATAAAGACTATCAACCGCTACTTGATACCATAGAGAGCCGTTTTCGGGTATTACCTAGCGACTGTGATATCAATTTGCATTTGACCAACTCTCGCTATCTAGCATTTATGGATCTGGCTCGAACTTGGATGACAGAGCGGATCGGATTGTTTTCAGTGGTTATGAAGAGGCGTTGGTTCCCTATTGTGAATGCGACAGCAATTACCTACATTAGGGATATTAAGCCTTTTGAATCATTTAGCGTATCTACTCGGTTGGTAGGCTGGGATCACAAGTACTTTTATATTGAGCAAAAGTTTCATTCCGAGCGCGGCTTGCACGCCATCGCCTACGTGCGGGGGGTGTTTCGTAAAAAGAAAGGCATCGTTAGTGTTGAAGAAATGCTAGAAGCGGCTGGTTTTGATGGCGAAGCGCCAATTTTGCCGACAGAAATCATGCATTGGAAAGCAATGCTAGAAGAAAAGAAGGTCAATAACAAACGATAAAAGGCCACTGTGCGTGGCCTTTAGGGCTGAGTAAAGTAACTGTATAAAGGTCGATTAAAACTTGTATTTGACACCAAACATAGCTACCACAGGATCAAGCTCTACATCAGAGGTCAGTGTTTTAACTCCGTTAGCGTAAACGGTAGCGTCAGTGTTGATATCGATTTTTGCCAACATACCGTGAAGGCCCCATTTCTCATTTAGCGCATAGTTGAAACCAACTTGTAGCGCGATACCGAATGAGTCGTCCAAATCCACTTTAACTTCATCTGTGCCTAGCGTGGTGCGCAAAGCGCCAGTCGCTTCTTCGTCAAAAAATACGGTGTAGTTCAGGCCTGCACCAACAAATGGGCGAAACTTAGCGTCGGCTGCGAAGAAGTGATACTGCGCCAGTAATGTAGGAGGTAAATGTTTTACCTTCGCAATTTCAGCGCCTTGGAGTCCACCTGCCCCTTCAACAGTGTGTGAAAATGGCGTTGCTGCTACGAGTTCGAAAACTAAATTGTCAGAGTATTGATAGTCGAACGTTAATCCCAGTTGGGTGTCTGAATCGGCAACAAGTCCCAGCGCCTCATTTTGGTCGATATGAGAGGCTGTATTGCTTGGATTTACGTTAATAGCACCAAGGTTAATGCTAAGCTGTGCTTGAGCAAAAGGGGCAGCAACAAGTAATGCTGAAAGTAATGCAGTGCTAAGTGTTTTCATTGTCATCTCCTGAACCTATACGAGGTATCTTGTTTTGATGAGTCAATATTAAGGTTCTGGCGGATAAAAAAACTGTTCTAGATCAAGATTTGCTGATGGATGTTTCAGAAATTTTTGAAACTTTGATTTAGATTAAGTTTTTAACTGAAAATACGCTGGAGCGAAGATGTTTTTGATTGGTGTTGTCATTGTGATGACCTAAAAGTGCCATGAAATCGCAACACAATCTGGCTGTAATAGTGCAAACGTGTTTGAGTATTAAGGCTTAACAACATGGCACAGCCACTCGCTGAAATTGCAACAGCTAACCTAACCACAGTTGAGAAACTACAAAAGTTAATTCAGGCACCATCGGTGACCCCCGACGATGCCGGCACCATCACATGGCTAAGCGCCCAGTTATGCCAACATGGCTTTGAAATACTTCTTCAAGAGGAAGTAAAGGGTGTGACAAACTTCATTGCTAAACGCTATTTTTCACCGGGTCCAAGTTTGGCGTTTGCAGGTCATGTCGATGTCGTACCAGCCAATAGTAAAGGGTGGCAGGTAGCCCCTTTTAGTGGTGATATTGTTGATGGCTGTATTATTGGCCGTGGTGCTGCGGATATGAAAGGAGGCATTGCAGCTATGCTTAGTGCGGCTGAGCACCTATGTGCCCAGTCAAATGTGCAGGGTACGTTCTACTGGTTGTTAACGTCGGATGAAGAAGGAGAAGCGGAATATGGTTCAAAGCGAATCGCTCAGTTTCTTAAGGAACATCACATTGAACTGGATGCGTGTTTAGTTGGAGAGCCAACCTCAGATAAAGTAGTAGGGGATACCATAAAAAATGGCCGTCGAGGCGCATTGTCTGGTAGGGTGCAAATAAATGGCAAAGCTGGGCACGTTGCCTATCCAGAAAATACCATTAATGCGGCCCATATAGCAGGTGAAATTGTAAGCGCATTGACTCGGTTGGTGTGGTGGAAAGATGAGCCTGGGTCAAAAACGCACTTGCAAGTTACCGGCATCACGGTGCCAAATATCGTTGATAACTTAGTGCCCAGCGAGTGTGAGGTCACTTTTAACATTCGTTACAGCCATGGCTATAAAAGTGACATGGTACAAGCATTGGTTGAATCGTTGTTAGAAGAGTGGAAACACCACCTGAAGTTTGTCTGGGAGCGCCCATGTGAGCCTTACTATACGGGCACAAAGGAACATAACTGTTTCTTATCGTTAACCGAAAGGGCTATCTATCTAGTGACTGGTCGCTATCCGTCTCTGAGCACTTCTGGTGGAACTTCTGATGGTCGCTTTTTTGCTTCACCACAAACGCAGGTGATTGAATGCGGTGTGCGAAACCACTCCATTCATCAAGTTAATGAACATGTGTCTATTGCAGACTTAACTCAGATCGAGGAAATATACAAAGCTGTTTTAAAAGACTTTTTTATCGATAGGGAAAGTTTTTAAAAAAATTTAGACGTGTTTACTTGAAAATAAGTTTGCAGACCATAAATCAGTTGTTGAAGACGCCGAAATGGGTCTTTAGAAATATAAGAAATTGAATTTAATGAAATAGTAGCTTTCTAGCTGGTTCCTAAGGAAGAGCAAGAAGCTAATATCGCTTAATTATGAGGATATTATTATGCGCACAGTAGACCTATCTCCACTTTACCGTTCATTTATTGGTTTTGATCATTTAGCATCGTTAATGGATGCCGCAGCTCGCACAGACAAACAAGCCACATTTCCCCCATACAACATTGAGTTGTTAGATCAAGACAAGTACCAAATTACCATGGCTGTGGCAGGCTTTAGTGAGCAAGAGCTAAGTATTGAATCTGAAAATAACACCTTGAAAGTATCGGGAACGAAAGCACAGAAAAGTGCCCAACCAGAGCGAAAGTTCATACACCAAGGCATTGCCGAGCGCAGCTTTGAGCGTAAATTCCAGCTAGGTGACCATGTTAAGGTTATTAATGCTGAGCTAGAGCATGGACTCCTTGTGATAAATCTAGAGCGAGAAATTCCAGAAGCATTAAAGCCACGCAAAATCGAGATCGGCGCCGCTAAGCTGCTAGACAATAAATAAATATAGCGTCACAAACAGATTTCCCTGACTGTTGTTGACCATAAGTAATGTAATAACGCCACTCATATGAGTGGCGTTATTGTTTTAGGGGTTAGGTAATCGTTTAAAGTTGTGAGTAAACCACCATAGCAAAGCGATGAATAAATAGGATAACGCTGTTAATCTCCCAACAGTTCGATACATTCATTGTTGTACAAGCTCCATCCTTAACTCTTCACTCATAGCCTTAATTCCGGCGATTTTCTGTTGTGCAAAGTCAAGTTGCTCTTTGCTGATCCCTTCGGCGCGGCCACGTGCTAATAGGGCTTCTAGGCGTTTTATTTTATCCGTGGCGGCGTCGATATATTGTTGTTTTAACTGTCGCTCTTGAGTTTCAGCAAATGCTTGATACTGCTCATGATCATTTAAATCCCCTTGATATGACGGTGCATGTGTCGGCTCGGCGATAGGGGGAATATACACTTCAATAACCTCTTCACGTGGCTTATCGATATTTTTGTACTGGCTCTCGGTTGTGGGGCGAGCAACTGGGTTATGTGAAATGTGCAGAGTCTTGGTTGAAGACTCTGCGGTCGCAGGTTTATTCGTATTGCTAGCATGTTGTGTGCTAGCTGCTGGCGATTCAGACGGGTAATTGACCCATACCATTAGCCCTGCAAGTACTGCACAACCTATGACAAGCCAAATACGATATTTCTTCATAGCATCGCCTTGTTTTGCTTAAGCCACTGCGCTCTTAACTCTGCATATTCAGCTTTTGCCAGATTGTCGGTTAAGGCGATTTTTGCTTGGTATTTCACTGTTTCACTATCTGCTTGATAGTATGCGTAATGGCGCTTGAGAGTGACTGCAATAAGCCATTCCCCGTTTGGGGTTCTTACAGGTCTAGATAGCTTTTCTGGGAGCAGGCTAAAGACTAATTGCTCAGCCCATGAATTTTGCTTTTGGCGTTTTACCACCCCTTGTGATTGCGCGAAAAGGTCTTGTAGTTTGAACTGAGTTAATGCCTGTGAAAATGAGTAATTTATGGCATAGTCATAGAACTTCGAGGCCATGTCTCTATCTGGAAAAAGTACAGCTTGGGCGTTAACCTGCGCAATGTATTTAAAGTCATCTTTATTGGCTTTAAAGTAATTATCAATGTGCTGTTGTGTGATTTTGTTTTGTAGCTGCTCAACATAGTCGCTGTGCTCACCATGCATGCTGTGCAGCACACCGAAGTAGTTAAGCATCACGGGTCGTAACAGTTCTGCTTTTGCTATTTCTAGAAGTCGCTGTTTTGATAGCCCAAGCTTTTGCAACTTATCGCTTAACGAATGCAGTGTTAGATTAAAGCGTCGATGTTCAGCGATGAGAGATTTAAACAGATCAATGTCCCCTTGGTGGAGCTTATAGCGGTTTTGCATTGATTGCTCATTCATGAGCGTCGCCAGCGTCAATGGCGCACCTACTAAATGTGTTAAGTCAATCCGTTCAAGGCGTGCTAGTTGTGGCTCAGAGTAGGTGTTATCGCTTGGGTAATCAGGTAAGTTCTGAGATAACCAGCTGGTGGTGTAGGGAGCAAAAGATTTGCCATCAAGTGGCAAGGTATCAGGCAGGTTAAACTCGCTTTTTAACAGTACCAAAGCAAAGCGTCGTGCATGATAGTCAGTGCTAAAACCAATCGCAGATTGTTTATGTAATATGGTTGGTTGGCGCAGTTTTGCTTGAGCTAATAAAAAGGCATTTTCAAACAGACGCTCTTTTGCCTGCTTCACGGACAAACTAGGCTGCTTCTTTTGTAAAACCTTGTGCACTAATTTTATTTCAGACTGACTAAAGCTGTGTTGTGCAAACAATGGCAGGCTCAATAAGCCCGCCAGTAATAAAACCAAAATATGCATTAACGCGCCACCATAGCGTGATTAAGTAAATGTACAACCATGGCAATGGCATGCGGGATCACCAGCTTGGCGGTGTTTAAACGGTCATAGTGGTCTTTTGAGTTAAGTACGATACCGCCTTGTGCGTAAGAAAAAGCACCACCTTGTGTTAAAAGTGGACGAATATCTTGGCTGTTTGTTGCAAGTGGATCAAAGCTTTCAAGTGCATCTTGCACTAGCTGCATGTTGTTTAGATTCTCCTGATCGTAATAGTCTTTCACCCAAGACTCCCAGCTTGCGTGGTTTAAATCGGAAGTTGTCCAAGTGTGGTGAGGTTGCAACAGATCAGTGGTATGGAATACAAACCCAAGTAACTGAGGGTTACCACTTTGTAGATATTTTTGATACCAATACTGACCTAGATTATCGATAGGCTGAAAAGGCATTTCTTCAAAGTCATCATACATGCTGTAGTTTGACTGGCTGTCGATACGGTAGTTAGCTTCAGTAATACCATAGCTGTTGTAACGCGTATCATCGGCGCGGAACCAACCTGTTTCGCCACCATGACCGTCGTCTAAGTAGTCACCTTTTAACCACGTCGCAGCCATGGAGTCAACGCTGCCCCAAACGGTCAATTCTTGGTAGTTATAACCGCCAAAATCATTACCATGTATATCTGCACCTTGAGTATGATTTTGAAAGTGCCAGTAGCTGGTATATTTTACAATGCTTTCAGCCGCTCCCCACAACGGTGCTTGTACACAATCTCCTGTGATTGCCCCACAAAAAAAAGTATCTTCAAAGTCATCAACATCGTAAGCAGCTTGTCCGAGTAGTTGAGCTAGTGCCGAAACACTCATATTGTTTGCCGCTGCGTAGTTCGCAAGTTTTTGATATTGGGTGGTTGATGGGTTTTGCGCCATGTAGTTTACAGCGTCGATCACGATTCGTTTATGTGTTTCTTGACTAAAGGCATGAACATTAAGTGTTGCTGCACCAAGCGCCGCGCAGAGTATTATTTTTTTCATAATTATCCTTAGGTAAAGTAATAACTCTAGTTCGAAGTGCGATATTTGACATCTCAATTGTTACTTTTTGATTTCATTTTGGTTAATTTTTGGCTTTTGTGGTTTGTATAAGATGAAAACTGTGATTGTTGATAACGGTTAGGTCGGGTATCATTAGGCAACAATTTCGGCACAAACTATATAAATAAAAAAGCATGCCCAAATATGATTAACAATATAAAAATATTACTGCTTCTATTGTTTTGCGCGCCTATGGCGAGTAATGCACAGCAAGAGTATGAACAAAGTGATGAGCTATATTGGCAGCTCAGCTTAGGCGCGTTCTGGGTTGATTTAACATTACCAAAGCTTAAAGGTGCTAAATCAACATTTAATGGTCTAAGTATTCTTGCAGATGCCCGGGTGGAGTATAAAAACTTTTATCTTCGCGTTGACTCAGGCGATTTCTTCGGTGGCGCAGACATTGGTTATCAATTATGGACCAATGGTCATGAAGGCATCGATATTATCTATGGTAATTACCGTTTGAGTTTTTCTCAAAGCGGCTACGTTGATGATGATCCTCCCGTCCGTGAACTTCGAGGTATCAAAGAACGTCATCAAGATCAATCTTTTGGTCTTGCCTATTATCGCACTGTTGGCGCATATAGTGCCGTGGTTGAAGTCGTGTATGACGCCTTTGGTGGCAGTAATGGCTGGGTAATTCATGGTGAGGCCACACGCAATTTTGAGTTACGCAACTGGGATGTATGGTTCAACTTTGGTGCAAACTACTATTCCGGTAATTTTATCGACTATTTCTACGGGGTTGATATTGATGAACAATCAATTCACTTACCCGCTTTTCAGGTGAATGGAGCTTCATCGGTGTTTACACAAGTTCAGGCAAATTATCCAATTGCAGTTGATTGGGTGTTTAGTGCTGGGGCATCAATACTTGTTGGTTCTTCAAACGTGACAAAAAGTCCTTTGGTTGAGTCTCGTCATGCAAGTGCTGTCTTTGCCGGAGTGAAATATGTATTTTAGACTCATTTCAGCTAAGTATTTGCTAGGAGCAATTTTAGGAGTCATCGCATTTGACAGCTATGGTGCAGAGCATGCGCCGAGCGAAATTTTACATGCGACTCCGAACAAGTGCGTTGCACTTAACCAAGGAAGAACCTGCTATGCGGATGTGAAGTTTAAGGTGAATACCCCCACAACAGGGGATTATTGTATTCGCGAGGGCTACTCAAAGAAAATTTTACAGTGTTGGGCAAACACTAAATCATTTACCTATACCTTGAGTTTTGGTTCGGCGCAAAGTCTGAGCTATGAGCTAATTTCGCAAGCCCAGCGAGATGTATTGGCGGTGACGACAATAGAGGTTAATTGGGTTCACAAAGTACAAACCAAAAAGCGTCGCTGGCGTTTGTTTTAAATTAAAAAGCCCCAACGGGCTTTTTAATTGCACTGCTCCACTAAGCCTCTCAAGTGCTCACCTATGTTTTGGCTCTGAGTTTGCCCATCTAGCAGTAGTTCGTGTGCTTGCTGTTGCAAATCTTGGAGTTCATACGTGCTCAATAATGTACGCAGATAACTGAGTGTATCAACACCTTGGCGCAGTAGGTTTGGAATACTCTCAAGATTTACCTCCTGCTCAGTTAAATTCTCAATAGTGTTAATAAGGTCAGCAAGGTTAGCACTGTCTTGTAGCGCTCCTTCAACAGCGATCAGGGAGCCCATAGGATCCATTTCTAACTGTTTGGCGACACAAGCTGCAACAGAGCCTTTTTCGGCGCTTGCTGAAAATGTATTTAAACCTTGTTGTCGAATACCTTCAACTGCTCGTTGCAATTCTTGATGTTGGGCCAAGTATTGTTGTTCGACAGCGACTTTTGAGTTTTCAAAAAGGTCGCAACCGCTCAGCGATAAACACCAAAGTGTGCAGATAAAAAATGGCTTTTGCATACGTACACCTTAAAAATTTATTTATTCAAGTGTACGTATGGCGAACGGGAATGTCATTAGATGGTAGACGCTTGTTGCTGTTTTTGCAGTTTAAACTCATGTAAGCAAACAACATTACTTGAGCCAAATATGGCACTTCTAATAATGTTGGCAAAAATGTGCAGCACTTTGCGCCATGCATTTCTCAGCGCCAGAGTAAATTGCGCGCCCAAGTGAAGCTGTAGCGTCGTGATCATGGCATTACACAGCACAGTAATATCTCTTTCTGAGGGGTTTAATAACATAAATCTTGGAGCATGCAATTGTATAAAGTTTGCGAGTTGCTCTTGTTGGGGCAGCAAATACAGTGCTTCTTGAATAAACTTACAGGCTCTTTGCTCGATGTTAATAATATGCTCGTTGTTGTTTGGTAACTTAAGTTGAACATCGTAACGATTCAACTGCGTACGCAGACTCACACAAAAGCAGTGAAAGTTGGGCTGAAGTGTCGCAAAGGATTGCGTTAACAGCTGGTATTGATAGGGAGAAATACTCATAATCGCCTCGTCGTCGATTAAGAGCGCATCCGTTTGCTCGAACTAAAATTACACAAGCAAAATGTTTACTTGTTACTAGATTACAGTCTGGGTAAGGTTGTCAGTCTGATTTATTAATTATAGTGCGAATATGAAAGGATGCGAGATGTTTGAAAAGATTGTACGAAAAAGCTCCGCTTTGTAAGAAAAATCTTACAAGCTAACCGCGTGGTAAAGCACGGTATTTACTCCATCACAGCAACAATTTTTTGTTTGTTATAGCACTAGGTATCGTGGGTGATGATATTTGACCATGCTCAGGCTATATTGCGATAAGTGCTGATTTATTTGAGTCTAAGGTTGCTTATTAATGGAACTGTCCTTATAATACAGCGCATATTTTGCAGTGCTTGCACTGCTGTTGGCGCGGGATGGAGCAGCCTGGTAGCTCGTCGGGCTCATAACCCGAAGGTCGTCGGTTCAAATCCGGCTCCCGCAACCAAATCTGGAATAATTTATATTCCTGTATGGTGTCGCGCATTCTCTGTAATGCGCGTTTTGCGTTTAAGCGTCTGCTTAATTTGGCTGCCGCCTTGCGCAACCAAGCAAGGCCTTTGGCCACACAGTTTTGCTTTAGGTGTGACGCCCCGCTTGGTTCGGGGCGTTGTTGTATCTGCGGCTTTGGTTGCTGACCCAAGCTTTGATCTGAAGCAGCTAAGTTATTGGGGCTAAGGCCCTTTTTTTGTTTGTATGGAGGAATTTTGTGACAAAACTCGAGCAAGAATTGACAGCAATGTTGGAGCCTGCGGTTGAAGCACTGGGGTTTGAATTATTGGGTCTTGAGTTTGTGCAAGCTGGTCGTCATTCTACGTTGCGTGTTTACATCGAACACGAAAATGGCATCACTGTAGATAATTGTGCAGATGTAAGTCGACAAGTCAGTGCGATTTTAGATGTTGAAGACCCCATTACAAACGAATATGACTTGGAGGTGTCTTCTCCAGGTGTTGATAGACCGTTATTTAAACAGGCGCATTACGAGAAGGCACAGGGTGAAGAAGTACGCGTACGTACTAAACTTCCTCAAGATGGTCGTCGTAACTTCAAAGGCGACTTAGTTGCTGTAAGTGGTGACATGATCACGATAAGCGTAGATGGCGCAGAGCATTTAATCATGCTTAGCAACATCGAACGTGCGAACATTATCGCAAAGTTATAAGTATTAAGTGCGAAGGACAAGGGCAAGCGAGGCATTACCTATGGCAAAAGAAATATTATTGGTGGCAGAAGCCGTTTCCAATGAAAAGGCAGTCCCAAAAGAAAAGATTTTTGAAGCATTAGAGTTCGCACTAGCGACTGCAACAAAGAAAAAGCATACTGGCGAAATTGAAGTGCGTGTATCGATTGACCGTAAAACAGGTGAATATGACACGTTCCGTCGCTGGATGGTTGTTGAACCTCGCGAAGATGGTTCACTTGAAAACCCTTATGCGGAAATTACCCTAGAAGCGGCGCAAGTCGAAGAGCCTGACATTAAACTGGGTGATTTTGTAGAAGAACAAATTGAGTCAATTAAATTTGACCGAATCACGACGCAAATGGCGAAGCAAGTAATCGTACAGAAGGTACGTGAGGCAGAGCGTGCACTGGTTGTTGAAGCATATAAAGATCAACAAGGTGAACTTGTAACTGGTGTTGTTAAAAAAGCGACCCGTGACGCTATCGTGATTGATTTAGGTAACAATGCTGAAGCGGTTATTTACCGTGAAGACATGTTACCACGTGAAAGCTTCCGCCCAGGTGACCGTGTGCGCGGTTTGCTATATGACGTAAAACCAGAAGCGCGCGGCGCACAGTTATTCGTAACTCGCTCTAAGCCAGAAATGCTGATGGAGCTATTCCGTATCGAAGTGCCAGAGATTGGTGAAGAAATGATTGAGCTTCGTGGCGCAGCACGTGATCCAGGTTCTCGTGCAAAAATCGCGGTGAAGTCAAACGATAAGCGTATCGACCCTGTAGGTGCTTGCGTTGGTATGCGTGGCGCGCGTGTTCAAGCTGTATCGTCTGAGCTAGGCGGTGAGCGTGTAGATATCGTACTTTACGATGATAATCCAGCTCAGTTTGTTATCAATGCGATGGCACCAGCTGAAGTTGCGTCTATCGTAATGGACGAAGATTCTCGCTCTATGGATATTGCTGTAGAAGCAGATAATCTTGCGCAAGCAATTGGTCGTAACGGTCAAAACATTCGTTTAGCAAGCCAGCTTACTGGCTGGGAACTAAACGTAATGACAGTAGAAGATATGGCAGCTAAAAATGCTGAAGAGTCGGATAAGTTAGTGAATCTGTTCACTGAAAACTTGGACATTGATGACGACTTTGCGGCGCTGCTAATTAACGAAGGCTTCTCAACATTAGAAGAAGTAGCTTATGTACCGGTTTCTGAGTTCCTTGAGATTGATGGCTTAGACGAAGAAACGGTTGAAGAGCTTCGCAACCGTGCAAAAGATGCGCTAACGACGAAAGCACTTAAAACAGAAGAAAGCTTAGAAGGCGCGGAGCCTGCTGAAGACTTATTAGCGCTAGAAGGTCTTGAACGTCATTTAGCATTTGTTATGGCAAGCAAAGGTGTAGTTACACTTGAAGACTTGGCAGAACAAGGCATTGATGAACTAGTAGAAATAACCGATTTATCAGAGCAAGAAGCTGGGCAGTTAATCATGGCTGCACGTAACATTTGTTGGTTTGGTGAAGACGCATAAATTTATTAACGGAGGTAACACACACTATGGCAGAAGTGAGCATTGAGAAACTAGCCGAGACTATTGATACAACTGTTGATAAATTACTGCAGCAGTTGAATGATGCAGGGATCACCAAAGGTAAAGACGACAGCGTGACTGAGTCTGAAAAAGCGCAACTACTTGACTACCTTAGCCGTCAACACGGCGGTAAGGGTGCAGAAGGTCCGGAGCGCATGACATTGCAACGTAAAAGCAAAAGCACATTGAGTGTGAAAGGTTCTACGGGTAAAGAAAAATCAGTGTCAGTTGAAGTGCGCAAAAAACGTACGTATGTTAAAAAGAGCGCAATTGATCAGCAAAAAGAGCAAGAGCGTTTAGCGGCGGAAGAAGCTGCTCGTCAAGAAGCTGAGCTTAAAGCACAGCAAGAGGCTGAATTAAGAGCCAAAGAAGAAGCTGAGCGTAAGGCCAAAGAGGAAGCCGAGCGTAAAGCCAAAGAGGAAGCAAAGCGCAAAGCAGACGCTGAGCGTAAAGCTAACGAATCGCAAGACAAAAAAGTGGATAGTGCGCAAGCTGAAAAAGATCGCCTTGAAGCTGAGCGTCTGCAAAAAGAAGCAGAAGAGGCAGCATTGAGAAAAGCTGAAGAAGAAGCGAAGCGCCAAGCTGAAGAGGCGCGTAGACTAGCTGAAGAAAATGAAGCTCGTTGGAAGAAAGAAGAAGAGGAACGTCGTCTTCGTGAAGAAACGGCCGACCATCATTTAACGACCTCAACTTACGCGCGTGAAGCGGAAGATGAATCGGACGCACGTGAAGAGAAAAGTGCGCGTCGTAAGAAAAAGAAAAAGGCTCCAGCTAAAGCTGAAGCGCCTGTGAGAGGTCGTAAAGGCAAGCTTAAAGCACCAACGTCTCTACAGCACGGTTTCCAAAAGCCAGTGGCAGATGTGAAACAAGAAGTACGTATCAGTGAGACTATCACTGTTGCGGAGCTTGCTTCACGTATGGCTGTTAAAGGTGCTGAAGTTGTTAAGACGATGATGAAAATGGGCGATATGGTTACTATTAACCAAGTTATCGACCAAGAAACCGCTCAGTTAGTTGCTGAAGAAATGGGTCACAAAGTTATTCTGGTTAAAGAAAACGAACTAGAAGAGCAAGTATTGAGTGATCGCGCAGAAGTTGACTCAATGGAAGCTCGTGCGCCGGTAGTAACGGTTATGGGTCACGTTGACCACGGTAAAACGTCAACACTTGACTACATTCGTAGCGCTAAGGTTGCCTCTGGCGAGGCCGGTGGTATTACTCAGCACATCGGTGCATATCACGTTGAAACAGAAGGCGGCATGATCACCTTCTTAGATACTCCTGGACACGCGGCATTTACATCAATGCGTGCTCGTGGTGCAAAAGCAACAGATATCGTAATCTTGGTTGTTGCGGCGGACGATGGTGTGATGCCACAGACTAAAGAAGCCGTTCAACACGCTAAAGCAGCAGGTGTACCTCTAATCGTTGCTGTGAACAAGATGGATAAAGAAGGCGCGGATCCAGACCGTGTTAAAAACGAATTAGCGCAATTAGATGTTATTCCTGAAGAGTGGGGTGGTGACACTCAATTCGTACATATCTCAGCTAAGGCTGGTACTGGTGTTGACGAGCTTCTTGAAGCAGTGTTGATGCAAGCTGAAATTCTAGAGTTGACTGCGCCAACCCAAGGTATGGCGGCTGGTGTTGTTATCGAATCTCGTCTAGATAAAGGCCGTGGTCCAGTTGCGACGGTACTTGTTCAGTCAGGTCAGCTAAGTCAAGGTGACATCGTTCTGTGTGGTCTGGAATATGGCCGTGTTCGTGCAATGCGCGACGAAAATGGTCAAGAGATTAAAACTGCGGGTCCTTCAATCCCAGTGGAAATTCTTGGTCTGTCTGGTGTTCCAGCAGCAGGTGACGAAGCAACGGTTGTTAAAGATGAGCGTAAAGCGCGTGAAGTTGCGCTATACCGTCAAGGTAAGTTCCGTGATGTTAAACTAGCGCGTCAGCAAAAAGCGAAGCTTGAAAACATGTTTAGTAACATGACAGAAGGCAACGTTTCTGAAGTTAACGTGGTACTTAAAGCAGACGTTCAAGGTTCAATCGAAGCGATTGCAGATTCACTAACTAAGCTTTCAACTGATGAAGTTAAAGTGAAGATTGTTGGTTCTGGTGTAGGTGGTATCACCGAAACTGACGCAACGCTTGCGGCAGCATCAAACGCGATTATTGTTGGCTTTAACGTACGTGCTGATGCGTCTGCACGTAAAGTGATTGAAGCTGAGAACCTAGACCTACGTTACTACAGCGTAATCTATAGCTTGATTGAAGAAGTTAAACAAGCTATGTCTGGTATGTTGGCACCTGAATTCAAGCAAGAAATCATTGGTCTTGCTGAAGTTCGTGATGTGTTCAAATCACCTAAGATTGGTGCAATCGCAGGTTGTATGGTCACTGAAGGTGTGGTTAAACGTAGCGCGCCAATACGTGTACTTCGTGACAACGTAGTTATCTATGAAGGTGAGCTAGAATCACTACGTCGCTTTAAAGATGACGTACAAGAAGTACGTAACGGTATGGAATGTGGTATCGGTGTTAAGAACTACAACGATGTTAAAGTTGGCGACCAAATCGAAGTATTCGAAACGGTTGAAGTACAACGTACATTGTAATTCAATGCCGATATAATGGTTGAAATGGGGGCAATTGCCCCCATTTTGTCTATTGTGTTTCAATAAAACTTATTTTTATTTTTCAATAAGTTAATTTTATAAGTGGTGAAAATGAGAGAATTTTCTCGCACAGACAGAGTAGCTCAGCAAATTCAAAAAGAAATTGCGGTCATTCTACAACGTGAAATCAAAGACCCCCGTTTAGGCTTTGTAACGGTATCGGCCGTGGAAGTGTCTAGGGACTTATCGTACGCAAAAATCTTTATTACGGTACTCAATACCACGGATGAAGATAAAACGAAGCAAAGCGTTGCTATCTTAAATGATGCGACGGGTTATATTCGCTCAGTATTAGGTAAGCGCATTCGCGCACGCATCATGCCAGAACTACGTTTTGTAGTAGATAACTCGCTACTAGAAGGTATGCGCATTTCTAACTTGGTTGATACAGTTATCCGTGAAGACAATGAAAAGCGTGGCCCAGAGTCTTCAGAAGAGCCTTCAGAGGATTCTTCAGGGGATGAGCAGAAGTAATGGCTAGGCGTTCAAAAGGTCGCCCAGTTGATGGCATTGTGCTTTTGCATAAGCGCGAAGGGATTTCATCAAACAAAGCTTTGCAACAGGCCAAGGGTATTTACTTTGCACAAAAAGCGGGGCATACCGGTGCGTTAGATCCTTTGGCAACAGGCATGCTGCCTATTTGCTTTGGTGAGGCGACCAAGTTTACCCAGTTTTTATTGGATACAGACAAAACGTATGTTGTGCGCGCCAAGCTTGGTGAGCGCACAACCACTTCAGACTCAGATGGTGACGTGGTAGAAACGCGTCCCGTAAACGTCGATAAGGCAACGATAGAAGCGGCCGTAGAGAGCTTTCTGGGTGAGTCTGATCAATACCCGTCTATGTACTCGGCGCTTAAATACCAAGGGCAACCTTTGTATAAATATGCGCGTGAGGGCATTGAGGTGCCTCGTAAATGCCGGAAAATCAACGTGTTTAGCTTAACACTTGATGAGTATGATGCAGAGCGTGAAGAAATTCAGATGACCGCACATGTCTCAAAAGGTACTTACATTCGCACGATTGTCGATGACTTAGGTGAACAACTTGGCTGTGGAGCTCACGTAATTATGTTACACCGCTCAAAGGTGGGCCACTATCCGAGTGAGAAAATGGTCACGATTGAGCAGTTAGAAGAAAAGCTCAATCAAGCTAAATCTGAGGGCTTAGAACCATCAACATACATTGACCAGTTGCTGTTACCGATGGACAGTGCCTTAGTTGATTTACCAACGGTAGAGATTTCAGCACAGCAGGGTATTGCCTTTAGCCACGGTCAGGTTGTGGTGTGTGGGAGCGTGCCGGACGGGGTTGTTAAGGTACTCGCAAATGGCCAATTTATTGGTATCGGGGAGCGTAATGCTGATGGTCACCTCAAAGCCAAAAGGGCGCTTGCCACCCATCAATAAGTTTTGCTAGTTTCTGGTGCGGATTGCTGATACAATGCGCGCCGCTTACTCGCTTTGGCTGAATTAGTGATCGGCTAAAGCACAATTTAAATTTATTTTGGAGTTATTATGTCACTAAGCAACCAAGAAAAAGCAGAAATCGTAGCAAAATTCGCACGTGCAGAAGGCGACACAGGTTCACCTGAAGTACAAGTTGCACTTCTTACTGCTGACATCAACAAGTTACAAGGTCACTTTGCTAACCACAAGCATGATTTCCACTCACGTCGTGGTCTTCTTCGCAAAGTTAGCCAACGTCGTAACTTACTAGACTACCTAAAAGGTAAGAGCGTTGATCGTTACTCTGCACTAATCAAAGAGCTTGGCCTACGTCGCTAATCACTTGATTATTTGTTGGCTTTTTGGTCAACATCAAAAAAGGGGCTGAATAGCCCCTTTTTTTGTGACCGTTGTCCAAGTATACTAGGTTACTTCGGCATAGGGTCGAAATTGCGCCGACATCGTTTGCCAATTGTAGTGCTTAAACAGATTCAATGAGCGAGGAGTCTGGTTAAGACTGTAATTGGTAGTTGTTGGCGTTTATATTTGTTTTATTAAGGAAATATTTGTGCAAGCAATTATTAAAGAATTTCAACTAGGTCAACACACTGTGACTCTAGAAACTGGTGCTATCGCTCGTCAAGCTGACGGCGCAGTACTTGCAAGCATTGGCGATACTTCAGTACTTGTAACTGTGGTAGGTAAGCGTGACGCAGTACCTGGTCAAGGCTTTTTCCCACTCACTGTTAACTATCAAGAGCGTATGTACGCTGCGGGTCGTATCCCAGGTGGTTTCTTAAAGCGCGAAGGTCGTCCAAACGATGGCGAAACGCTAATCGCACGTCTAATTGACCGTCCAATTCGCCCTCTATTCCCAGACGGTTTCGTAAACGAAGTACAAGTGATTGCTACGGTTGTTTCGGTTAACCCAGAAATTCAACCAGATATGGTTGCTATGATTGGTACATCAGCAGCGCTAGCTATTTCTGGTATCCCATTCAATGGTCCTATCGGTGCTGCTCGTGTTGGTTATATCGATGGCCAGTATGTACTGAACCCAACACTGAAAGAGCTAGAAGAAAGTAAACTAGACCTAGTTGTAGCTGGTACTGAAAACGCGGTACTTATGGTTGAGTCTGAAGCTGACGTACTTTCTGAAGAAGAAATGCTAGGTGCGGTTGTATACGGTCACGAGCAATCTCAGGCGATCATTAAAGCGGTTGAAGAGTTCAAAGCGCAAGCGGGTAAGCCTGCTTGGGAATGGACTGCGCCAGAGAAAAACGTTTCTCTAGCAGATAAAATTGCTGCACTTGCGTCAGAAAAAGTAGGTGAGGCTTACCGCATCACTGACAAAGTCGCGCGTAAAGAAGCGCTTTCAGTTGCTAAAGAAGCAGTTATTGAAGCACTAACAGCAGAACTTGCTGAAGGCGAAGAGCTTGACACGCAAGAAGTAGGTAAGCTGTTTGGTTCTTTAGAGAAGAAAATCGTACGTGGCCGTATCATTGCTGGTGAGAAGCGTATTGACGGTCGTGAACCAGACATGGTTCGTGCGCTAGACGTAATGACTGGCGTATTACCACGTACTCACGGTTCTGCAATCTTTACTCGTGGTGAAACACAAGCGTTAGTTACTGCTACTTTAGGTACTGAGCGTGACTCACAGATGATCGATGACCTAACAGGTACACACAAACATCACTTCATGCTGAACTATAACTTCCCTCCTTACTGTGTCGGTGAGACGGGCTTTATCGGTTCACCAAAGCGTCGTGAAATCGGCCACGGTAACCTTGCTAAGCGTGGTGTTCAAGCAGTGCTTCCTACTTTGGAAGAATTCCCGTACTCAATTCGTGTGGTATCTGAAATCACAGAGTCTAACGGTTCATCGTCGATGGCTTCTGTATGTGGTACGTCACTAGCACTTATGAACGCAGGTGTACCAATTAAAGCATCTGTTGCGGGCATCGCGATGGGTCTTGTGAAAGAAGACGAAAACTTTGTCGTTCTTTCTGACATCTTAGGTGATGAAGATCACTTAGGCGATATGGACTTTAAAGTTGCCGGTAGCAGCGAAGGTGTTACTGCACTACAGATGGATATCAAGATTGAAGGTATCAACAAAGAGATCATGCAAATTGCACTTAAGCAAGCAAAAGCAGCTCGTTTGCATATCTTATCTGTAATGGATGAAGCGATTGCAGCACCTTCAGCTGAACTTTCTGAGTTTGCTCCTCGTATCTACACGATGAATATTCCACCGAAGAAGATTGCTGAAGTAATCGGTAAAGGTGGTGCAACGATTCGTCAGTTAACTGAAGAGACAGGCACAACGATTGAAATTGAAGACGATGGCACAATCAAGATTGCTGCAACTGACGGTATCAGTGCAAAAGACGCGATTTCACGCATTGAAGCGCTAACTGCAGAGCTTGAAGTAGGCACTATCTACAATGGTAAAGTAGTACGTATTGTTGACTTTGGTGCGTTTGTAAATGTACTGCCAGGTAAAGATGGCTTAGTACACATTTCACAAATTAGTGCTGAGCGCGTTAACAACGTTGCAGACCATTTATCGGTTGGCCAAGAAGTTAAAGTTAAAGTACTAGAAGTGGACCGTCAGGGCCGCGTACGTCTAAGCATTAAAGAAGCACAAGAAACAGCACCGCAACAGCCTTCTGAGCAAGCGCCAGAAGCACCTGCAGAGTAATTTTGTGTAAATAAAACAAGATAGTAGTGAAAGGGGGCTGTATGCCCCCTTTTTTTATGTTTTAATGGCCGCTACATAAGCTCCAAGAGCGACTAGAGGAAGGACATGAAGTTAGCATCCAAATTTTTTTTACCCTTACTAGTTATTGGGTTACTCGGCTGTCAATCTAGTCCCGAGAAAAGTGCACAGCATGTGATTAATGTACCGTTAAGTGTGCCACTGGCATCCAATTTTAGTAACGAGCTTGCGATTGCACGTTATTCGGAGTTTTTACTTGCCAGTGATCTTCAACAAGAACAACGGGCTCAGCTTTTTTACAATCGTGGCATGCTTTATGACAGTCTAGGGCTGACAACGTTAGCGCGCATAGACTTTAACCGAGCTGTGAAAATGAAGCCTGATTTAGCTGAGGTCTATAACTTTCTTGGCATTCACCACACTTTGTTGCAAGAGTACGCCCAAGCGTACGATATGTTTGATACCTTACTTGAGTTAGACGAGTCCCATGAATATGGCTACCTTAACCGTGGCATTGCGCTGTATTATGGCGATCGCCCTGCACTGGCAAGTCAGGACTTTTCTACGTTTTTAGCACGAGACCCAGTCGATGCTTATCGAATGATGTGGCTGTATTTAGCTCAACAGAAGGTTGAGCCGCTCAAAGCAATAGAGCAGCTTCGCGCTAATAGTAGCACACTAGATTCACAAAAATGGTCAAGCCAATTGGTCCAGCTCTACTTGGGTGAGCTAAGCGAGGGGCAGTTTTTACAACAATTAGGTGACGGTATATCCAATCAGCAGGAGTACGCTGAGCGCCTGTGTGAGGCTTATTTCTACCTAGGTAAACTTTATCAGTCACGTGGTAAAACAGCCGTTGCTGTGGACTTTTTCAAGCTAGCGCTTGCGACCAACGTTTATGAGTTTGTTGAGCACAAATATGCTCGCCTAGAATTGGATCTCCTTGCCGGAAATGCAGCAGGTTAGCAAATTCATTTTGTTAGGCTTTGTGGTACTGGTATTGTCGCAAAGCCATCATCACCCACAGCTGTTAGACTCACAGACTCGCAATCATTATTTGGCAGCATATCCACAGAGTTATTTCTTTACACAACATCGCGTCAAACTAGAGGCGCTACCTGATTTGGCGATTCAGTCAATGTTAGTGTTAGGTGAGCCAGATGTACTATTTGAGTGGTCGATTAGACTCGCAAAGCGCATGCGTTATCATGCTAGTAGCTTGTATTGGAAAAAGCATTATGCAGATGTTTCAAAAGCTCAGCAGCAGCGCTTACAGCAAGTATTTACGCGGCGTAAAGCGTTTGAGGAACTAAATAGACTGAGCGAAGTTATGGAGTTAACTGAGCAAGCAAGTACATTGCTTGCCAGTGAACGAGGTGTATTGCCTCAGCAGCTCTCACGCTCAGCAATGGCTGAATATGGACTAGCGGCACTTGTTTCGCGTTGGCAATTTGCGCCGGCATGCCTCAATCGAGTACTGATGTTGAGTGATCATTATTCTGGGGTCATCAAACTTGACGAAATACGCGCACAATATTTACAGCAGCCAGAGCCTATGCCAGATAGTTATTGCTTGTCAGAGGTATTTTATGTCGGCGATCTTATGTCCTGCGCGGAATTATCTAGCGGATTTGCCCAGTGTGACATCGCACAGTTATTGGCTAACTATCGAAAACAGCTCGACAATGTAGACTATCTAGTTGTCATGACCAGAGCAGGCAAGGCCAATGTCTTCAAAGGAGTTATGACGCTTACGACAGCACATGATTATCAGGTTTTTTTACACGAGTTAATGCATTTTAGTGGCTTTGAGGATGAATATGCGATTGCTCCAAGTAAAGCTCAGTGGTTGTGCAAGCAAAGTGGTCAGCTTGCTCCAAATTTGATAGTGACTAATGGCAAGCCTCCGGAAAACTGGCATGTCAGTGAAACATGTCAAAATGGTTCAGCCTTTCAGGCGTACAAACCAAGTGAGCGTTGGAGCATAATGCAGTATCAGGAATTACCGTTATCTGATAGCTATCGTACTTTGTGGCAAAATGCCGTTAACTCAAAACGTTATCGATTAGAGACACTTTCAAGTTGGTAGTCTACAGTTACTGACACTCAGTTAACGCTACCAACAAGTACCGTTCAAGCTACAGGTGAAACACAGATATGAATTTAATCTGAATTGTTTGTTAAAGTTGTCTAAAATATCATCAGCTAGGATGTAGAACTATAGACAACTCAAACACTAATAAAGTATAACTGGGGAAGTTTTGTGTGCTCAAAGCGTGTCATTTAGAATTATTAAAATCATGCTAAGTTGGACACGCACTCAGTGTGGGTCGTGCATTTACGACACTGAAACAAAAAGGTTTAATCTATGACTTTGCTTTGGATACCCTTGCTATCCTTTATCGGCAGTATTCTTTCATCATTTTCGGGTAAGTTGTCACGCAACCAGACTACTGCGTTGACACTCGTTACACCGTTTATAGCGCTTGCTTTGGCGATACATATTTCACCTGCGGTATTTGCAGGAGAAGTATTACGTGAAAGCACCGCTTGGATCCCTCTATTGGGGCTTGAAGTAGCCTTTAGGCTTGACGGGCTTGCTCTGTTGTTTGTATTTATGATTCTAGGTATCGGTATTCTTGTCATTTTTTATGCTCGTTATTACCTAAGTGAAAAAGACTCAATGCCGAAGCTATTCTCCTACCTCATGCTGTTTATGACTGCAATGCTAGGCATTGTTATGTCTAACAACGTGCTACAGCTATGGATTTTCTGGGAACTGACAAGCATAAGCTCATTTTTATTGATCAGCTACTGGGGTCATAAATCAGAAGCGCGCAAGGGCGCAAGAATGGCGTTAGCTGTAACTGGTGGCGGTGGCTTAGCCCTGCTGGCCGGTCTATTGATCCTAGGCCATATCGTTGGCAGCTATAACCTTGATGTAATTTTGCAAAGTAAAGCGCTGATCCAGGCACATGGTTTGTACGAGGTGGCACTCATTTTGGTATTATTGGGCGCATTTACTAAGTCAGCACAGTTTCCGTTCCACTTCTGGTTGCCTCATGCCATGGCTGCACCTACGCCTGTGAGTGCTTACTTACACTCTGCGACAATGGTAAAAGCGGGGATCTTTTTGCTGGCACGTTTTTACCCCGCGCTTGCAGGAACTGACTTGTGGTTTGTTATGGTAGGCTTGACTGGGCTAACCACCTTATTGTTTGCGGCCTATGTAGCACTGTTTAAACATGATTTGAAAGGCTTGCTTGCCTACTCAACAATTAGTCACTTGGGCTTGATCACCTTGCTACTTGGTTTAGATACCGAATTGGCAACCGTGGCGGCAGTTTTCCATATTATTAATCACGCGACGTTCAAAGCTTCCTTATTTATGGCAACGGGTATCATAGACCATGAAACGGGCACTCGCGATATGCGTAAGCTTAACGGTATGTGGCGCTTTATGCCTTATACTGCCACATTGGCAATGGTTGCGGCTGCCGCGATGGCAGGTGTGCCATTGCTCAATGGTTTCTTGTCTAAGGAAATGTTCTTTGCTGAAACTTTATATCAGCAATTACTCGGCTCTATGTCGTGGCTTATTCCTGTTTTAGCAACAGTAGCGGGAGCCTTTTCAGTGGCATATTCAGCGCGATTTATTCATGACGTGTTTTTCAATGGTGACCCAATTGACTTACCAAAAGAGCCGCATGAGCCACCGCGTTATATGAGGGTTCCAATTGAAATATTAGTGGCACTTTGTTTGGTTGTGGGGATGTTCCCGAACCTTGTGATTGATGGCATTCTCAGTACTGCATCTTCAGCGGTACTCGGTGGTGATGCACCTGAATATCATGTTGCTTTGTGGCATGGCTTCAATCTGCCTTTACTGATGAGTGGTATTGCAGTGTGTGGTGGTTTGCTCATTTATACTCAGCGCCGTTACTTATTTCAATTCCAAGCATCTTTACCACCTTTGAATGCGAAAAGAGTATTTGATAACAGCGTGTACAATATTGTGAAGTGGAGCCAGCACAAAATCACAGCCATTGAAAATGGGTCGCTGCAACGTTACCTGATGTTAATGTTTGTGGTGGTATTGATAAGTGCTGGTTGGCCGTTATTCGAAATGGCACAACTCGTGGGAGGCAAAAGGCCCACAGAGGTTGATATGCATAACGGAATCGGTGCCGCATTATTGATGATAGGCGCAATCGGTACGGTGATCTGGCATCACGTACGCATGGTATCACTACTGATGGTTTCTGTGGTTGGTTTGATGGTGTCAGTGGCTTTTACCCGTTTCTCAGCACCAGATTTAGCATTAACTCAGCTTACAGTAGAAGTGGTGACGATCATCTTGTTAATGCTTGCCTTGTTCTTCTTACCGCAAAGAACGCCTAAAGAGTCAAGCTCGATCAGAGTGTTGCGCGATATTGGCATATCTTCGGCAATCGGTGTAGTGATAGGCAGTATTTGTTATGCCATGATCACCAGACCGCTTGATTCTATTTCAGAGTTTTTCATTGCTAATGCCAAAACTGGCGGTGGTGGTACCAACGTTGTTAACGTTATTCTTGTTGATTTCAGGGGCTTTGATACCTTAGGTGAAATCACGGTATTGGGCATTGCCGCACTGGGTATCTACAAATTGCTCATCAATCTACCGCTGTTTATGCCAGCGAGTGACAGTGAAGGGCGTCCTTGGGCTAAAGAGCGTTATCCACTGCTATTGGCGAGTATTTCACAAAGCTTATTACCGTTGGCGTTACTGGTCTCATTCTATATTTTCTTGCGAGGACACAATCTACCAGGAGGGGGCTTTATAGCGGGTCTAATAACAGCGATAGCGTTTATTTTGCAGTACATAGCTCATGGCTCAAACTGGATTGCAGAACGTTTAACCATAAACTATAGAAAAATCATCGCATCGGGTATAGCCATTGCCTTGCTGACTGGGGTTGGCAGTTGGTTGTTTGGTCGTCCTTTCTTAACCTCGTGGTTTGACTATTTTGATATCCCATTGATTGGAAAAATCGAACTAGCAAGTGCCTTGGCGTTTGACTTAGGTGTTTATATAACCGTTGTCGGTGCAACTTTAATGATTTTAGCGAGTTTGGGTAAAGTCACCGCGGATGCGCCAAAAGAAGAGGTAAACTTTTAATGGAATTGTTATATGCGTCTTGTGTAGGACTATTGGTAACTTGTGGCGTGTTTTTAATCTTACGCGCCCGTACATTTCCTGTTGTACTTGGGTTAACTATGTTGTCATACGCCGTAAATCTATTTTTGTTCTCTTCTGGTCGTTTGGCCCTTAATAAGGCTGCTGTATTGGGCCATGCTGAGGCTTACGCGGACCCATTGCCGCAAGCTTTGGTGTTAACAGCAATCGTTATTGGCTTTGCTATGACTGCCTTTGTGGTGATCTTAGCTATTCGCGGCCGAGCTGACTTAGGAAACGACCATGTAAATGGGCAGGAAACCTCTAAAAATAAAACTAAGGGTAAAGCATGATCCAGCATTTGACTTCTTTGCCAATTTTATTGCCCATGCTGGCAGGTGTTATTCTTTTGATGCCGCCTTGTGGGAAGAATTTAAAAATCAGGCGTGTCGCGTCAGTAATTTTTGCATTAGCGACTTTATTAGCGTCAGTTGTGTTGCTTTGCCAAGTAAAAAACCATGGCGCGCAAGTGTATGCAATAGGAGATTGGTCTGCGCCATTTGGAATTGTGATGGTGGCAGATCCACTGTCTGTGCTGTTAACGACTCTCACGGCAGTACTCGGTGTTGCCTGCTCGTTGTATGCGTGTGCGGGTGATGATGAAAAAGGCGCATTTTTTCATCCATTGCTACATTTTTTGATTCTGGGCGTGAACGGTGCGTTTTTAACGGGCGATATGTTCAACTTGTTCGTGTTCTTTGAAGTGTTACTTATCGCTTCCTACGCGCTGTTGATGCATGGTGGTGATAAGCACAACACACGTGCAGCATTGCAATATGTGATCTTGAATTTAGTAGGCTCGGCAGTATTCCTCATTGCACTGGGTACCCTGTATGGCGTGCTCGGTACGCTGAATATGGCGGATATGGCGCACAAAGTTACCACCTTGCAAGGTGATGACATCTATCTGGCTAAAATTGGTGGCTTATTACTGCTAGTTGTATTCGCACTTAAAGGTGCCTTATTACCTTTGCATCTGTGGCTGCCCAATACCTATGCAACGGCGTTGCCAGTTGTAGCGGCGCTATTTGCAATTATGACTAAAGTGGGTGTTTACTCCATGATGCGAGTCTACACGCTTGTGTTTGGCAAAAACGCAGGTGAGCTGAGCCTGATGGCACAAGGTTGGTTGTGGTGGTTAGCAATTGCGACCATTATTGTAGGCGCGATTGGTGTTTTAGCTAGCCAAGACTTACGTAAGCTAACGGCTAATCTAGTAATCGTTTCAGTGGGTACCTTGGTGGCTTTAGTTGCCGTTCAGAGTGTGCAAGCAAGTGCTGCGGCGATTTACTATTTAGTTCATTCAACACTGGTCAGCGCGGCTTTGTTTTTAATTGCTGACCTCATTGCACGTCAGCGTGGTAAAGTCTCAGATAGAATAACGGCAGGGCGTGCCGTCGCACAGCCATTGTTACTAGGAGGCGGATTTATCCTCGCTGCAATTACAGTGATTGGTATGCCTCCCTTATCGGGGTTTGTAGCAAAAATCTGGTTACTTAGAGCCACTTTTGAAACCGAGTATGTAATGGTGTTTTGGCCCGTTTATTTACTGGCCAGCCTTGCTGTATTGATGGCGGTATCCAAAGCTGGTAGCACTTTGTTTTGGCACAATACAACAGCCAAACCAGCAGACGCTGCTGAGCAAAATTTGGTTCATCCGGCTCAATGTTGCGCATTGTTCATACTGGTTACGGCATCACCCATGTTGATTATCTTTGCAGGCCCGCTAAGTGATTATGCTTTATTCACAGCCACTGAATTGCATAATTTTGCTGGTAATGTAAGCCTTGTTTTAGAAGGAGGGCAATAATGCGCTTAGAGGCACGTTTTGCATGGTTACCAACACCATTTCGCAGTTTAATGCTGTTTTGTGTGTGGTTACTTCTTAACAATAGTTTATCAGCAGGCCACATAATACTGGGCTTACTTCTAGCTATCGTGATCCCATTGGCTACTCAGCCGTTTCGGACTAAACAACCGTTAATTCTAAAACCAGGCCTTGCTATCAGACACTTATTTTTGGTGCTGTACGATATCATTACCGCCAATGTACAGGTTGCATTATTGATCTTGGGCCCAACAAAGCGACTTAAGCCAGGGTTTGTGAAAGTACCGTTGGATTTATCACATAGTATGCCAATTACTATCTTGGCAAGCACGGTATCTCTTACACCTGGCACGGTCAGCGCCGAGGTTTATCCTTGGCGAGAGTCTTTACCTGATGGTGACAAACCTGAAAAGCGTTATTTGCTTATCCACGTGCTTAATTTAGAGGATGAAAAAGCCCTGATACAAACTATTAAGCAGCGTTATGAAGCACCGCTTAAGGAGATTTTTGAATGTTAGAGACAGTGATCTTGATTGTTTTTGCAATGATAGGCTTGTCGTTGTTGTTGAATTTATGGCGTTTAGTGGTAGGGCCTTCAGTGCCAGATAGAATCTTGGCGCTAGATACAATGTATATCAATAGCATTGCTTTAATTATTTTGTACGGTATGAGTATGGGCACAGGTTTGTATTTTGAAGCCGCTCTACTAATCGCAATGCTAGGTTTTGTAAGTACGGTAGCAGTATGTAAATACTTACTTCGTGGCGACATAATCGAATAGGGGGTGTTATGTCTGAGTGGATAATTTCAATACTGTTATTGATTGGCGGCTTTTTTGTTTTGGTAGGCTCTATTGGTCTAGTGAAAATGCCGGATTTCTTTATGCGTTTACATGGTCCAACAAAGGCGACAACTTTGGGTATGGCCAGCTTGCTCACAGCGGCAATGATATACTTTAGCCAACTACAAGATGGGATCAGTGCAAAGGAAGTTTTAATTTCAATCTTCTTGCTACTCACCGCACCAATTAGTGGTTATATGCTAATCAAGTCTGCTATTCACCACAAACTAAACAGTATCGAACGCACCTCAGGTAAAAGTAACATTGAGGATGATGTTTGATTACCAAACGCTTTAGATTCTAAAAAAGGCATGATGATTATCATGCCTTTTTTAATGCGACTAAAAAGTGCAACGGTTGCACTATGAGTGTGTTTATGATGTTCTTGTATAATCAAATAAATTCATACATTTGTAGATTTTTGGATTGAGTGATAAGTCACCGCTTTATTGTATCGGGTTTTCGATATACAGATTTTTAAAGTATATGCCCTAGTCACTCAATCTATGATGTTTGCTAGAAGAACAGTAAAGGTTTTGCTCATAAGGAAGTTCATGAAATACGCCTCAATAAAAAGTAAATTATTAGTGTTTGTTGCTGCTTTGGTTACCGCTTTGGTGATGATACTGACACTATATATGTGGTCGCATTTAGGCACACAGAATGAAAAACAAAGCACACAGGTGCAGAAGGTACTTTATGAAGAAGCACAGAAAACGCTAACAGCGCAAGGTCGCTACTATGCTCAGAAAGTTTCAGCTTTTATTAATGAGGCATATCGCGTTCCTCTAACTTTTTCAGGAATACTCAACAACACAGCACAAACTCAGCCATTATCTAGAGATATTGTACAAAAAGCAGTAGCAGGCGCCCTAACAGAAAATCAATTTGTCTCGTCAATGTACGCGCAGTTTGAGGCCAATGGCTATGACAACAAAGATGGGCAGTTTATGGGAGGTGCCAGCCATTCTGTTGCAGGAGATGGTACGCTCGAAATTTACTTTACCCGTGATGGTCAAACTATTACACAACAAACAGTAGCCGCAGCAGCCGACAAATATCTTGATGCGAGAAACGAGTTTGGTTTGAGAGAGGCTGAGTGGTACTTATGCGCACGTGATAAAAATGCGCCATGTATCATGGAGCCGTATCTATATGGTGATATGTTGATGACATCACTGACGGTGCCTGTACAGGCTCACGGTCAGTTTGTTGGCTTAGTGGGTGTAGATGTGAACCTGCCAGTATTCCAGCAGCAAGTAGAAGAGCTCTCTAACAGTCTTTATCAAGGCGCTGCTAAAGTTACTCTATTGAGTGAACTTGGCTTAGTTGTTGGCTCGAGCCATTATGATAAGCTTGCCAGACCTCTGAGTGAATCAATTACAGCATCTTCTGCTGACAGCCTTGTGAAGTTACACAAAAGCAAAGGATTGTTGGATATGGGAGAGGACATTGCGCTAGCGTTGCCAATCCATATTGAATTGTCTAACACCACTTGGTCTTTACTCATTGAAGTGCCAAAGTCGGTTGTGTTGGCTCAGGCAAAACAATTGGCAGACGAATTAGATGCGTCATCGAGTGCATTGAGCCAAACAATGCTGTTGGTGGGGGCGTTGGTCGCGGTAGTGGGGATTACGGTTGCTATGGTCCTTATCAATAATATCATTAAGCCTTTGACTCATATTCAGCAACGCATAGAAAATTTAGCGAGTAGCGAAGGTGATTTAACTCATGAGTTAGAAGTTAGCTCCCACGCAGAACTAAAAGCCCTTGCCATGGGGTTTAATCAGTTCACTGATAAACTTAGAAAAATGATCGACGACTTAAAGCAGCTCGCGGAACAATCATATCAGCAATCTTTCAAAACCAATGAAGTCGCCATTAATATCAAGAACAAGGTTGCCAATCAGCACAATGAAATTGATAGTGTGGTTGCTGCAATTAATGAACTGAGCGCAACCGCTTCTGAAGTAGCGAGATCTTCAGAGCAGGCAGCTCAAAGTGCCAATGATGCATCGGAGCAAGTGCAAAAAAGTGAAGCAAGCATTGTGCAAACAACCAAAACCGTGCAAAACATGGCATCACAAGTACTAGATGCAAAGCATGCTATTAATAAAGTGGTAGAGAGAAGCACAGATATATCGCAAATTCTGGATGTGATCCGAGCCATTGCCGAACAGACTAACTTACTGGCGCTCAACGCAGCCATTGAAGCCGCCCGTGCAGGAGAGCAGGGGCGTGGCTTTGCCGTTGTGGCAGATGAAGTGCGAGCCCTTGCTTCTAAAACCCATGACTCAACTAATGATATTAATGAGCTGATTAATAACCTGAACCATGAGGTCAAGCAATCTGAGGAGATTATCGAAAACTCGGTATCCCAAGGTGAGCAAGCGGTTGTCTATTGCAAAGAATCAGCACAAGCTATGAGCACAATGGTGTCTATGTTGGCGAATATTTCTAACGAAGTCACACAGATTGCCACTGCGGCGGAAGAGCAAAGTGTGGTAACAGAAGAAATAAATAGCAACACTACAGGAATTGCTGATGCGGCAATGGAATTATCACAGCTTGCTGATCAAGTAGAACTGGCTGCAAACGCAATGACACAACTTGTCGAACAAAAACATATTCAATTAAACCTACTGAAAACTAAATAATGCAAATCATGATATATGGCTGACTTAATCTAAATACTTAGCTATGGGCATACCACGCTTAACTTAATGATTGCCCTTAGTGATTATTCACATACTGGCTTATTGAAGTAGGATGACTTAGAATGACTGTTAATTTATACAGTGTTGAGTTGCTTTTTCGATGAAACTTTACATAGCTGAAAAGCCATCTCTTGGCAGAGCGATTGCTGATGCTTTGCCAAAACCGCATAAAAAACAGGATGGATTCATAGAAGCTGGTGATGGCAGTGTGGTGTCTTGGTGCATCGGTCATTTGCTAGAACAAGCAGAGCCTGAAGACTATGATCCCAAATTTAAAAAGTGGCAGTATCAAGACTTACCGATAGTGCCCGAGCAATGGCAGTTTAAAGCCAAGGCCAAGACAAAAAAACAGCTAAGTGTATTAAAAAAGTTGATTAAGTCAGCGGATGTTATTGTTCATGCGGGTGATCCCGACAGAGAAGGGCAATTGCTAGTTGATGAAGTTTTACAGTTTGTTGGTCTAACAACACAGCAAAAGCAGCAAACGCAACGTTTACTTGTGAGTGATTTAAACATTCAGGCGGTAAAAAGGGCTTTATCTGCAATGCGGTCGAATCAGGCTTTTGTTCCTTTGAGCATTTCAGCATTGGCTCGCGCGAGGGCGGACTGGCTATATGGTATGAACCTGACACGAGCATTTACGCTGACAGGCCAAAAGTCGGGTTATCGCGGCGTGCTCTCTGTGGGTCGAGTTCAGACTCCAGTATTGGGGTTGGTAGTAAGGCGAGATAGAGAAATAGACGAATTTGTGTCAAAACCTTTTTATGAAGTCTTTGCCCATTTAACAACTGACTCAAACGAAAAGCTGGTTGCCAAATGGCAGCCAAGTGAGTCTTGTGAACCTTACATGGATGATGAGAAGCGGGTATTGCTCAAAGCGCTTGCCGAAAATGTCGCTTCGCGGATAGAAAATCAGCAGGGGGAAGTGGCGAAGCTTGAGCAAAAACCAAAGAAACAAAATGTACCACTGCCATACAACTTGTCAGCACTGCAAATTGACGCCAATAAAATGTACGGAATGTCTGCTAAGCAAGTGCTCGATATATGTCAAAGTTTGTATGAAAAGCATAAGCTGATCACGTATCCACGTTCAGATAATCGTTATTTACCTAGTGAGCATTATCAACAGCGTCATAAGGTGGTTGCAGCTGTTGCAAATAATAAGGGCTGTGAACAGGACAAGATAGATGATGCTGATTTGTCGCTAAGAACAATGTGCTGGAACGACAAGAAAGTTGGTGCGCACCATGCGATTATACCGACAGAAAAGCAGGTTAAAACCGCTCAGTTAGGATATCAAGAGCAGCAAATATATAACCTCGTTAGTCGTCAATATATCACGCAGTTTTATCCACCGTATAGTTACCTTGAAACAACAGCACATATTATTGTTGCTGGTGGTCTTTTTATCGCGAAGGCCAAACAGGTCAATGTCATGGGTTTTAAGGTATTGTTTACCAAGCAAGAGCAAGAGCAAGATAAGGACACACTTTCAAGTTTCTTACCGCCGTTGGTTGAAGGACAACAGCTGCTTTGTCATGAAGCACAAATTCAGGAAAAGCATACCCAGCCACCACAACATTATACGGATGCTACGTTATTAAGCGCTATGACTGGTATCAGCCGTTATGTTAAGGACAAAGAAATCAAGAAGATTCTCAAAGAAACGGATGGTTTGGGGACCGAGGCGACGCGTGCTGGTATTATTGAGTTACTCTTTAAAAGAGGTTTTTTACAGCGTAGCGGCAAACAAATAAAGGCTAGCGAAGTGGGCCACTCGATGGTAAATATGCTTCCAGAGTCACTCACATTACCTGACAGAACGGCTCTGTGGGAATCTCATTTAGCTAAGATTGCCGATAAAGAGTGTACCTACCAAGCTTTTATGGATCCTCTGATGATACAACTCAATGAATTCATTGATGCTGCCAAAGGGATTCAGGATGCAGATTTTAAGGGGCTAGCGACTCCTACCGCAAAACGCAGGTTTAAAAAGCGCGGTAAAAAAATGACGAATCCTGTTAATTGACCTTGTAATCAGAGTATTCGCCACAATATAAATCGCAAATACGTAAAAAATATAAATTGAAGATATGAGTAACCAAATCCAACTAACGCCAGATAATATTCAGCAAGTACTGGGTGAGCAAAACCAAGATAGCTTGATCTTGTTGACGTTCTTTAGCGCCCAGAATCCAGATTGTTTAGCACAAGCGTCAATATTGTCGAATTTAGCGATGAGTTATGGCGAGCATTTGATAATTGCCACAGTTGATTGCGACCAGCAACAAGCGTTAGCTTCACAGTTAGCGCAGCAAATCGGCCTGCAATCACTGCCGACTCTTGTGATGTTAAAAAATGGCGCCCCTGTTGATATGCTTCATGGTGCACAAAGCGAAGATGAAATTAAAAAAGCATTGACTGAGCATTTACCGAAGCCTGAAATGTTATTACTCGATCAGGCGAAGCAAGCATTGGCTACGGATGATTTGAACACAGCATTTAGTTTTGCCAAACAGGCTTACGATATTGATGCGGATAATACTCGAGTGAAACTTGTGTTGGCCAATATTTGTATCCAAATTCACAAGCTGGATGATGCCAAGGCGTTACTAGACTCTGTTGCTGAGCAAGAACAAGACGCTTACTTTCAAAATTTATGTGCTAAATTGCAGCAAGCTCAGGCACAACTGGAATCCCCTGAAATAAAAATGTTGAGCGAAGCACTAGAGGCTGAGCCGCAAAACAACGACGTAAAATTAAAGCTGGCGAAGTTGCTTGGTGAGGCAGGCAGAAAGGAAGAAGCACTAGAACTGCTTTTAAGTATATTAAAGCGTGATATGACCTTTGCATCAGCCAAACAAGACTTTATGGAAATTATCGCATCGTTGCCAGATGGTGATGCATTAGCTGCAACATATAGAAGAAAATTATACAGCTTATTATATTAATCACGCTATTGCCTTTATATGTACACTGGAAGTGAAGAGCGACTGGTGTACTTTTTTGCAAAAATTATTTGCATCTTTGCTTTTTTCTACAATACTTACTTTCCTTCTGGGTGAATTTCATACAAAACGTTGGGCTAAAAATACATGGAATGTATCTTTTTGATAGGTTTTGTGTGTTTTTTATTCGAATGGCGTGTTTTTACAAGTTTTCTTAAAAAAGTACTTGCCTTGCTGCAAGAGTTCTCTATAATGCGCCTCCACTGACACGGAGCGCTACGCTGAATAAGCAAAGCAACAACGAGTCAGCGTCGAGTAAAACTTAATTTTGCTTCGTTCTTACCAAGAAAAACTTAAAATTAAGTGTTGACAAAAAATAGGGAATGCTTAGAATGCACACCCCTAGCGAGATGAAGCCAAGCGCTGAATCATCGCAACGTTCTTTAAAAATATGAAGCAATCATCTGTGTGGGCACTCGTACAGATTGAGTTCTAACAAAACATTTAGAGTCTCAATTGAACTGAGTGACCAACGGAATAAACATAGTTTATTCAGCACAGTCAATTCGTTCTTGGTAACAAGAACAAAATCAGAATTCAATGAGCGCCGTTTGAAGTTTACTTCAAACAAAAAAACTTTTAATTGAAGAGTTTGATCATGGCTCAGATTGAACGCTGGCGGCAGGCCTAACACATGCAAGTCGAGCGGAAACGAGAATAGCTTGCTATTCGGCGTCGAGCGGCGGACGGGTGAGTAATGCTTGGGAACATGCCTTTAGGTGGGGGACAACAGTTGGAAACGACTGCTAATACCGCATAATGTCTACGGACCAAAGTGGGGGACCTTCGGGCCTCACGCCTAAAGATTGGCCCAAGTGGGATTAGCTAGTTGGTGAGGTAATGGCTCACCAAGGCGACGATCCCTAGCTGGTTTGAGAGGATGATCAGCCACACTGGGACTGAGACACGGCCCAGACTCCTACGGGAGGCAGCAGTGGGGAATATTGCACAATGGGCGCAAGCCTGATGCAGCCATGCCGCGTGTGTGAAGAAGGCCTTCGGGTTGTAAAGCACTTTCAGTAAGGAGGAAAGGTTAAGTCTTAATACGGCTTAGCTGTGACGTTACTTACAGAAGAAGCACCGGCTAACTCCGTGCCAGCAGCCGCGGTAATACGGAGGGTGCGAGCGTTAATCGGAATTACTGGGCGTAAAGCGTACGCAGGCGGTTTGTTAAGCGAGATGTGAAAGCCCCGGGCTTAACCTGGGAACTGCATTTCGAACTGGCAAACTAGAGTGTGATAGAGGGTGGTAGAATTTCAGGTGTAGCGGTGAAATGCGTAGAGATCTGAAGGAATACCGATGGCGAAGGCAGCCACCTGGGTCAACACTGACGCTCATGTACGAAAGCGTGGGGAGCAAACAGGATTAGATACCCTGGTAGTCCACGCCGTAAACGATGTCTACTAGAAGCTGGGGTCCTCGGACAACTTTTTCAAAGCTAACGCATTAAGTAGACCGCCTGGGGAGTACGGCCGCAAGGTTAAAACTCAAATGAATTGACGGGGGCCCGCACAAGCGGTGGAGCATGTGGTTTAATTCGATGCAACGCGAAGAACCTTACCTACACTTGACATACAGAGAACTTTCTAGAGATAGATTGGTGCCTTCGGGAACTCTGATACAGGTGCTGCATGGCTGTCGTCAGCTCGTGTTGTGAGATGTTGGGTTAAGTCCCGCAACGAGCGCAACCCCTATCCTTAGTTGCCAGCGATTCGGTCGGGAACTCTAAGGAGACTGCCGGTGATAAACCGGAGGAAGGTGGGGACGACGTCAAGTCATCATGGCCCTTACGTGTAGGGCTACACACGTGCTACAATGGCGTATACAGAGTGCTGCGAACTTGCGAGAGTAAGCGAATCACTTAAAGTACGTCGTAGTCCGGATTGGAGTCTGCAACTCGACTCCATGAAGTCGGAATCGCTAGTAATCGCGGATCAGAATGCCGCGGTGAATACGTTCCCGGGCCTTGTACACACCGCCCGTCACACCATGGGAGTGGGTTGCTCCAGAAGTGGATAGTCTAACCTTCGGGAGGACGTTCACCACGGAGTGATTCATGACTGGGGTGAAGTCGTAACAAGGTAGCCCTAGGGGAACCTGGGGCTGGATCACCTCCTTAACGATTTAGAACAGATTTGTTCGAAGTGTCCACACAGATGATTGTT
>NZ_MKJU01000023.1 GCF_001854605.1 Pseudoalteromonas amylolytica
AAGCGAAATCAAACGAATACTCAGCAGTGAATGCCCTCCCAGTTCGAAGAAGTTCGCTGTTGTACTAATTTTATCTGCATCAATGTCCAGCAGCTGTGAGAAAATCCTCACTAATGAGTCTTCCGCTTCACTACATGGGCCAACATATTCCCCCTGCAACACACTACCATCTGGTTGTGGTAGTGCCTTTTTATCTATCTTACCGTTGGCTGTCAGCGGCCACGTATTCACCACCATAAGTACGCTTGGCACCATGTAATCAGGCAAGCAGTTCGCTAAACTCTCTTTCACCTGAGCCACCAATTGTCGCTGACCTGCTTCGTCTAATGCGCCATTGGCTTGGATATAGCCCACCAATTGTTGTGCGCCCGCCAGTTCTTTGGCCATCACCAATGCTGAGTCAACGCCTGCTTGGGCTGCAAGCTGTGCTTCGACTTCACCCAGTTCAATCCTAAACCCGCGGATCTTAACCTGATCGTCCACTCGCCCTATAAACTCTAAATTACCATCTGGTAAATAACGCACTAAGTCACCGGTACGATATAAACGCTCTGAGCTATTTGGATGCGTGGCATCATAAAATGGGTTGGCAATAAAGCGCTCTGCACTCAACTGCGGACGATTCAAATAACCACGCGCTAGACCGTCTCCACCAATAAATAGCTCCCCAATACTTCCTGCACTTACAAGCTGTAACTCAGCATCTAAAACGAGCGTACTAACATTGTATAATGTCGTGCCAATATGAATGTTATCGGACTTTAACTCTCCAATAGTCGCACATACGGAAGCTTCAGATGGGCCATAAGCATTAAAGAATCGATAATGCTGACGCCATAGTTTAACGGTTTCGAGATCACACGATTCGCCTGCCACAATTAAGCACTGTAGTGGTAAGTCTGCTCGGTACTGTACTGTCTTTAGTAACGCTGGAGGTAAAGTAGCATGGGTGATCCTCTGTGTATGAATATAATTAAATAGTCGCTGCGCATCCATCCGTGTGTTTTGATCGGCAATACATAAAGTAGCTCCTGGCATAAATGCCATTAAACATTCCCATGTCGCGGCATCAAAACTAATTGACGCAAAATGTAACACTCTACTGTTACTATCAGTCTCAAAATAGCGATGCTGATTAAATGATAAGTTGACCGCGCCTTGGTGAGGCAACATCACTCCCTTAGGCTGACCCGTTGAACCTGAGGTATAGATCACATACGCCAGATTCTCTGAGCTAAGCCCCAACATGGATTTTGTCAGGTCTGTCGTGCTGCAATGCTCGTACGCACTTTGCGCATCTAAGTTAATTACCTCGCCACGGAACCCAGTCAATATCGAGCGTGAAAGTACCGCTTGATGACTCACTATATTCACCAAACCAGCATCTTCAATCATGTAGTCTAAACGCGCCTGTGGGTAGTTCGGGTCAAGTGGTACATACGCCCCACCCGCCTTCAAAATACCTAACATCCCCACTATCATCTCTAATGAACGCTCTACACATAATCCCACCAAGGTATCTGGGGTAACACCCTGTGTATTCACTAAGTAATGCGCCAGTTGGTTCGCCTTGCGATTCAATGCGCCATAAGTCAGCTGCTGTGACCCAAACTCCACCGCGACTTTATCTGGTGTCGCTTGCGCCTGTTGCTCAAACAACTCATGAATACAGCTGTCTTTTGGATAGTCCATCTTTGTGTTGTTGAGCCCATGTACCAAGTGGTGTTGCTCTGCCTCTGACAAGATAGGCAGT
>NZ_MKJU01000024.1 GCF_001854605.1 Pseudoalteromonas amylolytica
CCTGAGCTGAGCAGTTGAAAAAATACCCCGTGATTGTATTACGGGGTATAACTCCCAGCTAAACTATGGGCTTCAAGATGTGACCTGTTAAAAATATTAACATGGCCTTATTTTAATAGGGCTGCATAGCAGCTCATATTTTAAGGCTTATAGAATTGTGGGAATTTATATAAATACATGTTGTTTATTATAATGACGTGTTATATATTTTTACTGGTCATTATTTTTAACGGGTAAAATATGCAATCATTGCCTTTAAATGCTGTTTTCGAGTTTGACTATAAGTCCATGTCACTTAAACCTGTTGAACAGCTTGTCTGTATACGTATGTTTCAGTTTTTGCACTCTGGACAGTCTTTTTCTTTGAATGGGTTATCTGACGTGTGTAACTGTTCTCGTCAAACTGTTTACACCAGCGTTTCTAAGCTTGTTGATTTGGGTTTCTTTGAGTCTAAGCATTCAATCGGTAAGAAGTCCGTTTACAGCCTTGGTAGTCTTTTTCAGTTTGATGAACAGGTGATTGATGAGCCTTTGCTTGTTGATGAAAAGAATTGCTCTTCTCAGGCTGATAATGAACCTGATTTTAGTAGTATTAAAAGCTGTTTTTATGATTTACCTCACCCGGATGACTTTGATGATACTGATAGTAAGGTAATCCACGATGTTCCTGTTGATGCTCTGCTTTCAATGGGGGAAAACCCTATGGGGTATATTTCTAATCACTGTGCTCCTTCGAATTCGAAGAGGGCTAGTGCAAGGCGTAAAAGAAAGAAAAAGAAATGATTTTTGATTCCCATGCATGCGCTGCAACGCATACATGGGGCTTTACACACTAAACCATACTGGAGATTTAATATGTCTACTAACGATAACATTTCGGTACCAACAATCAATGTGGTATCAATGCCAGATAATTCAATCCATAAAAATTTTTCATGTGAAAATATTTTGATGAACGCTAATTCACATCATCAGCTATGCGTGGGCCTGTATGCAGTATTAACAGGTGGTGCAAGTTTTGAGGATGTTGAGCCTTTAATCAGTTTGATAATGGACCAATCTGAAGAGATAGCATGCAATTTGAGGATGAGGGTTCACTTAGACTCAGTGGCTAATTAAATTTATTTTCCGTGTAATTTCATAGCCCATAATTTACGTTATGTTAAATACGCTAAAACCCCGCACAATGACGGGTGTTCTTCTACGTTTTAATCAAAATACCATTCTAACTGTAAGGGGTTGTTCATTTCTAGATTTAAGAGGGATTAGAATTTTAAGATTCGATTGCTCTGAAGCCCCTATTAATTAAGGACTTCGAATATCCTAGCCTTAAAATTCATCAAAATCAAATTACGTTTGTTTTTAGACAAAACCAGCTCATTTTGACTCATTCTGCGATCATTCCTGCTCATTCGACGTTTAGAATTAGACCGAAATTCGCCGTTTTAAATTGAGTTTAAATAGCCTTTAAACGCACATTAAACACGGTTTAAATCTTTTGGATTGCTACCACACGATTAAAATCACCGTCTATTTGCACAGTGATGATCACACCGTTTAGTTCTAGCTTAACCACACTTGTATTGAACGATACATATGTACCAGCTTGCACAATATTTATTAGCTCGGTGGCTTTTTCATAACCTAATACATTTATAGCGCTCATCATTGCGTGGTGTTCTATGACGATTAACGTGCTTTTTGTTTTTGGTGACTTAGCTATGACTTTCTCGAATACATCGCTTTGCATATGGCCTAAAACAAACACGGTACCAGAATCTATTTTGCTTAGTGCTTGTTTAGCTGCAGCCGTTGCCAACTGCTTTTTAAAATAGCTTTCGCCTTGGTTTATGATCTCGTTGAAAATGGGTGTGGCTACTTCTCTTAAATTCTTATCTAAGCGCCCCAACATTTCCCCCGTTGATTTGTCGGCACCTAACCATGCTTTACCAGGGTTATAATTCCAGCCGAGATCGATGCCTGGCAACTTTTCTAACTCTTCGCCCGTTTCTGGGTCTGCCACTTTGAATGGTTTTAGTAATGGCTCGACTACGTGGTCAGGTGTAACCGTTATGCCCATACGCTCTATATCAGCATCGCTCAGACTGACTACTTTACAACGGCACATCCAGCCATTTGGCGGATAATGTGAGTCCCAAAACTTATGATCCAACGGTAGTAATATATAGTGCCACTTTTGGTGCTCTTTTCTTACTCGTTGATCACCTGCTGTCAAATACAGTAAATATGGCCTGCGGTGCTTTATACGTTCTTGCTGTTGCCAACGGCCCGCAGCACGGGCAGTATTCTTATTATTTTGGTAAATAACTTGAGTTCGCCAGCCTCGCTTACCATTGTACGACCAGCCATGTTTTGCGACTACTTCATCAAAACGTTTTCTAAAAGACGTGATCGTCTCGCCTTGTTCAATTGACGCTACCACTGACTTGTATAAGTCATCCAAAAGCTGTGTTTTGGTAGCACCTGCTACTGTAAACGCCCGAGCATGAATATGGCCCAGTAAATCTTTGTAGGACTCTGTAGGAATCTGGATTTTTTGTTTTAGATGTGAAACGGCCTCGTCAAACTTAATGATTCGGCCATACTGCGGAGAAACTGGCATAAGCGCCCTATTTTCTTAGTAACTTGTCGGTCTTTTCCTTTGAACCTTGGCTAGAGCCATAGAAAAAGTTAAACATACCACCTAAGGCAGTTGCTAAAATAAATCCTAAAGCGGTATCAGCAAAGCGTTCAGACCCTTCTGGTATCTTAAGAAATGTTACAGCTGCTACATATAAAGAAGCCGCTATGGCCCAAAACCATGAAAATCGATAAATAAAGCGTTTAGACTCTAAGTCATCTTGCTTTAACGCTTCTTTTTGCATGTCCCTCGCGCTTTGAAGGTTTTGTAGTGCTATTTTCTCTAATAGTTCTTCTTTATTGAGCACTGCGGTTCTAAATTGATGTTGTAACTCTGGGTTTTGGCTCACTCTATCAACGGCTTTGCTTGGGTCACTTTCTCCTGTAAGTGTTTGTGCCATATCTACTACTCTTGAAGCTACTTCAGCGCCATTATCACCACCTATCCATTTTCCTATTTTTTTGTCTAGGCCCGTCAGCTTTGCCAAACCGAGTGCAATTGTTACTGGTTCCATACTTTTCACCTCACAGCTTGGCTATATCGAGTGAAACGGCGCTGTCGTTGCCGTGTTCATCTTGTTTGTAAAAGCGAATGAAGCGCACACTATCTATTACGTTTATTGATTCAGCCAATATGTCCATAGCTCGTTGCCATTTGCCCGTTTCATCAACAATCTCCAGACGGCGTAGGCCTAAAATACGCTGCGGATTAACCTTGCCTTGTTTGTCAGTAGAAAATGCTTTTTTGACGACAGCTTTAATGTTTTTATTACTACCTTCAGACCATTCATCTAGGCACTGGAATATGAGTTCTGTTGCTAGCTTCTCCTCAGGGCCTAGTTCGATACGCTCTTGAGATTGTATGCTTACAGCAAGCTTATTATCGAAACTGCGCAGCGTGACATTACCTTTCTTTCCTCCCATATTAACGTTGTACTCTTGGGCCAGTAGCTCCATAAAATTGTCAGCCTCTTCCATTTGCTGGCGTTTGAACTCAGCCAATGCCATTTGCTGTTTTTCAGCCAACGCTACGGCTTGCGTAACAAAATCATTTTTAATTAAGTCGGCTGGTTTGATGTTTGCTATGGCAACTAGATTGCCTTTGCCGTCTTTCATGTAACCGTCAGGTATATCAGTCATTGTTTATCTCCGCAGTGTTGGCTTCGTTCATCCCTTGCAAAAACTCAAGCTCAAATGCTTTGCTTGCCACATCGGCCAGCGCGCTTGAGCTGATATTTGGGAATTCAGAAAGGATTTTTTGTTTTAGTTCATCGAGCGACTCAGAGCCTTTTGCAAACTCAAAAATTTTGGTAATTTCTGTGTGTGTAGCTTGGTCAAATTCGTCGAAGTGGGTCACATCAGTGTGGTTGTTGTCCGTAGCTGCAAAGTCCTGTTTTGCAGCGGTGGCAATTCCAGCGCCGTCGTCTTTTATTTCCAGTAATTTTTGGCCGTCTTGAGGCTTTGGAACACCCAGTGTTTTATAGGCATAGTCTTCGGTGACAGGTATTATTTTCGCGCTTTCACGAACGTAGCTTACGGTGTCTAAATTAATGTCTTTTTTGTCACGCCAAATGTATTTGGGCGGCTCACCACCTTCAAAATTAACTTGGTGAATGGTTTCTAATATTTGGTTTCGGTAACTTGAAACAAGCGCCCTATCTGCACGTTGGTTTTCACCTGCGCGTTTAGCGTGGGTTTCGCTTGCAGCGCGTGCACCCCCCGATTTTTGCTCAGTCGCCAATGTTTGAGAGGTAATAGCCTTACTCATTTCAGCGTTACACAGGTCTATGAGTTGCTTTTGTACTGGCTCGCCGCTCAGTTTGCTTTCAATGATCTCAATTGACGAGTCATCAGGAATTACTGCTATTCCATCAGTGATTAGCTTGGCTAACCCTTCAATTAGTTCATTAACTTGATCATCTGTTTGGCCTATTGGGTGTTTTCCAACAGGGAACGGAACACCAAAACGCTCACAGAGCTGGACAAAAAACTTGAATCCGCCATGCTTAAACATCCACGGCCAGAAGCAGCTACTCAGCAGTGCAATACCGTATGGGTTATCGGCCTCTGGCATATGCCTAACGCAGGACCAACGCTGATCTAATAATGGTTCACCTTGTGGGTTTTCTTTAGTGCGTAATAACAGTTCGTGATCAGGAGTAAATACAAACCGTCGTGATGGCCACATTTCAATTTTGCTGGGTAGCCAACTGTTGTCCGACTTTTCAAATGCGCCTAGGTGAGTAACCGAGAACCCGCGTAAAATTGCGCTGTAATTGTGCCAATCAATATCCATCCATTCGGTATTAATTGCGGGTTTGCTAGCCATGAGTGACTTGGCGAGTTCATAGCTTTTTTTACTCGCAGCGTCATCGCCACCTGGTACCAACTCGGCATTGAATGCGAACATGCCTGAACGTAGTGAACGTAGCTCACCAATCATATGAGCATCGCGGGCAATTTCGTCGTACACCATGGCTGACTTACCTGCTTTTCGCAGTATTTGGTCGGGGTTTGGTAGCTCGCGCATCATCGCCCATGTATTTGGGTCGCTTTGGTTCATGTTGAACATCTTTTGTAATGCTCGATAACCCTTATAGCTTAAATGCGGTTTAGACATGGTAGCCCCCTATTGATTTAGTTACTTTTCTACTGCGTACTTTGGGCATACCGCCAGCGCCTGTACTGGCAATCATCCATAGAATTGTGAGCGCACTGCTCAAGTCGTAGTGGTGGGTAGTTTGTTTGTCGGGCCAGTTTTCTAACTCATCAATGATGAGTGGGCATCTTGAGCTAAACGCTATTTGTGCTGGTGAATTGGTAACGTATGGCTCTAAACCTTCAATGCGTTCTTCTTGGCTAACAGTTGCAGTGACACCACGCAAAGGTAATGCAATTCCCTGATCAAGCCCACGTTTAATGTAGTCTGTGCGCATGTACTCAAAGGCATTGTTGTTTTCAAACCCCCATAAAATACAGTTGTATTCTTTCTGTGCTCTTATTAGATCGTTTAGCAGTTTACTTGCACCGCGTACCTTTCGGCTTTCGTACTCAATGTGTAGTTTGCCCAGCTCTTTACTAAATAGGCCGACTAACAAAGCACTGGGGTCCGCCCCCGCTGATTTCCCCATGCTTGGGTCACACGCACCGTAAGGTATCCATGTGTTTAAGCGGTCTACCCAAAACTCAAATTGAAAGAATATTTGCTCTTCATCGCTTTTGGCTATGCCCTGCATTTCGCGGTTAAACTCGCGTTTATTTGCAGCCCACATACACATTAAATCGTAGAGTGAACGTACGCTTGGCCAGCTCGTTTTAGCCCCTTTACTCATTTGCTTTTTATTCTTAAGCCAAAATTTAAAGCTTGGCTTGTCTTGTGTGGCAACCGCGTTACCTTTTGCGGCTTCGCGCTTTTCGTACTCTTTATCTTTGTGTAGCATCAGCTCGCGGCATTGCTCCCATAAATCCATGCGTTCAGGAAATTGAGAGATTGCTTTGAACTTGTGAACGATATGCCCTGGTGCACTCTCAGCACGTGATATAGGGTCGTCGTTGTTGAGTACGGTGTTTACACCTAGGAATTTAACTGAGCCGTCAGGTGGGCCAAGGTATTGCACACCAGCCTCTAAAAATCGCCAGCGGTTTTCTCGCTCTGTGGCCGATTTTGCCTCTTTATCGGTAATAATGTCGTCAGACAAAATAAGTTTAGGGCGACTCGCATTGTGGAATGCACCACGTACTGCTTGGTCAGCTCCGCGCGCTTCAAAACGCACACCTTGAGCTGTAACAAACTCGCCAATTTTCCATACGCTTGTTGATATGCACACTTCAGGGAAGTCTAGCGCAAGGTTGTTGTTATTAAGCAATTCAGTTTTGACTACTTCCAGCGTTTTTGCTGGCATTTTTGTCTCAGCGCCAAATAATATGGCGTAGTCAATAAAAATAGCTGGGCGCTCTAACCCAAGCGCATTGCAGACATCCTCATCTTGTAGTAATGCCAATATAGCAACGTAGATGGGGGAAATTTTTACCGCCAGTGTACTTTTTGCCTCTCCACGAGGGGCTGCAAACCAATTTTTCCAACCGTTTGGTAGCACAATAGCGTTAGGAAACCATTTATTAAAATAGTCTTGAAACTCACTTGCCTCTTGCCCTTCATCAAGCCACATGTGGTGCGGAAAGTAGGTATAAACAAAAAACTCAAAGTCACCGCCAAGCACGCGTTTTCGGCGCTCTAAAATAGCGGCAGGGCTTGGGTCGATGTTGCGCTCTTTGGCTTCAATATCGCGGCGTAGTGTGCCTGCAATGTCTTCGAGTTCTCGCAAAAACTCTTTGGAGTTCATATCTGCCATTAGTCGTCTAGCTCTTTGTCTAAACGTGGGCCAAATGCGTGTAGGATTTGCACTAGCGCTTCTGCAAATTCAGGGTGATGAGACGATACAAACTGAGCGAGCTTTTTAATTACCTCGGCTGCAATAGCGCGCTTTTCTAAGCGTTTGTTACCACCGCTATTTTTCATCACCTTATACATCATGTCATTTAATGAGTTGAGTGCTTTTAGGCGCTGCTCTAACGTCAGTTCGTCGCTTTGTTGCTTGAGTAGATTGAACGTTTCATTTATTTGGATGGTAAATTCTTCGATGAAATCTTGCGTAAATTCCCCTGCTGGCCCTACAGATTTGCGCGCTGCAGCACGGGCTAAATCCCAATCGTCACCGTCGGCTTTGGCCTCTGCTTTCCAACGTCGTGCAGTGCCATCAGCCACACTATGTTTTATCGCTGCAACAGATAACGCCAATAGCTCGTTTACATAGCTATGGCGTACGGCGTTTTTAATATCTAAACTGTGGGCCATGTTATCCCCCAGTTTTAATTTTTAGAATTTCGACAGCAATTGCGACAGCTAGACTTGTTGCACCGCCTATTCCAGCCATTTTAATTCGATTTTTAGTGACTTGTGTTTCTACCTTTTCAACGCGTTGTTCTATACCATCGACCCGTTTAGTGAGGTCATTTTTAATTGTTGTCACTTCTTTTAAAATCGCGGTTTGTGTTGCTTGAATTTGGCCTATTGATTGGAACAACAAATTCTCTTGCTCAGGACTCATAGCTGCCACTCCCCTGTTGCCATTTGGTCGGCCAGTTCGTCAGCGCGGCTACCTACCTGCACGGCCCAGCGAGAGTTGAGCATTTCTATTGCTGCGGTTTCCCATTGGCCTGCCTGAACGGCTGCAATGGTATTTTTGAATTTCAGTAGGCCAGAGATGCCGAGGTTAAACGCCATGTTTACTAATACGGCTTTTCGGGCAGGGTTACACTTTGATGTGTTGATGTTGCTTTCTACTTGCTCTGTAAAATACTTTAAGTCATTACGTAGTAAATACAGTGCTTCGTCTTCTGTTATGCCTCTGTCTTCTAAGTTTCGACCATAACCTATGGTTTGCTTACCCTGTGTACAGAGGTAGGCATTGGGCATAAACCCCTCATGGCGTTTTAGTTGTTGTAGTTGTTTTTCCATGGTTCACCTGCGCAGATTGCTTTAGTTTGTTTTTGATACGAACAAAACATTCAGGCACAGGTTTAGGGGGCTTTGCAGCTCGTTGTTTGGCTAACAGCGCTTTTACGGCGTTGCGCAAAAGCTGTAAATACCGCGGCTCGCATAACGCAGCAATCGCTTGTTTTTCTTCTCGCGTTTTTGCAGCAACAATACGCTGAGCCAATTCCCACACAGGCAATGATTTTGCTTTGCTCATGGGGCAATAATGGCTATTTTTTTAAGGCAGTGGGATATGTAAACTAATTTGCAAAGGTGGGATTGAGGCGACTAAATTAGGCTAAATTAAAAACGGCTAGTATGCAATACCAGCCGTTTAAATTGGGTTTAAACATGGTTTAAACTTCAAATTCTTCATCACAATGTTGGCAAGTTACATATCCAGCCTTGTACTCATCTTCATACACTGACGAATCTTCGTCACAATGAGGGCAACGTGCTTCTACATCGAATTTGGTCACTTCTGCTTTGTCTGTCATAAATTTTCCAACCCTAACTCTAAGCGAGGTAAGTTTGCATAAAGCTCGTCAGCTTCTGTAACAATGCCTCTCAACTCATAATGGTTCACCTTATTACCAGATTCATCTTCATATTTTTCAGCCACAAGCCGAGCTATATCATGCTCGTCAATTTCTACTACACCATGCAGTTCGTTGGTAGCAATTCGTGCATCTTTCCAAAGCAGCACTACAAATGTATTCATACTATTTCTCTCTTAGCCTCTTCTAACTCTTGTTCTAGGTCAAACAAGGGTAAGCCGAGGCGTTTTCGTTGTTTAATGTGGTTGTTTAAAATTTTTAAACCCGTTTTAAACATCCATGATTTGGGTGTGTTACCACCGCTTAGTTGCAAAGCGGTAAGTAACACAAAGTTATCACCCCGCATCGCGCGGCATATCAGGTGGTATAGACAGCCCTCCGTTACGTCCTGGGCAGTCGTTTATAGCACTTACTTGGTCGGCATTTTGGGCTGTTGCACCCATCACATAGCCCAGCGCAACCAAGCAAACATAAATCAATTGTTTTACCGCTAATTTCATAATTTAAACTCCAATTGGTGCTCTTTGTATTCGCCCTGCTCTTTGAGTATTTTCGTGATCCACTGGCGGGTGATTTTAAAGCGCCTCACTAGCTCTTGGATTGTTGTGCCATTGGCTACTTCAGCCACTATTGTTTGGTCGCGAACTTGCACCAGTACTTTGTGAAGCATCGGTATTTGATACTGTTGCTCGGCGTAGCGTTCAAGCGCGATGCACATATCTAACCCAAACGCTTTTACAAACGCACATTCGGGTGTTGGGTGTTTGGGAATGTAAAACATTTGCCCCTGCTGCTCGGTTAAAACCGCAATAGCTCGTTCTACCCCCATCACTTTTACAAACTCGCGAATACCTGCAGGTAGTGCACGTAAATCAATTTGTGGTTCAGTCATCATCGAGAAGCCCATCCAAACTATATGCTTTATCAATTGCTCGTCTGTCTAGCTCATCTTCAAGCTGCCACCGCTTACGGCAACGCTTAACATCCTTTGCACTAGGTGGGCGTGAACCCACGTTCTCAGTGTATGGCACACGATTAGGGTTTATCGCAAACTTATTAAACTCGTTGATTGTGCACATCGGTCTGCCCTCTCTCTAACCAGTTTTTGAGAATTTCAATTAACCTTTGCCAGTGTTTTTTGGCGTTATACAACGATTGGCCATTGGTGTATTTTGCGCAAAACGTTTCGCAGGCTTGTTTGCTGTCAACATCGACTAGTCCTTTTCTAGCCAGTAAGCCCCAAAGGCGATAAATGTGCCTTAGCGCTTCTGGTAGTTTGGCTTTTGCTTTTGGCTTGTTAACGTTCATTCCACGATAGCGGCTGAGCAACTTCTTCTGCTCATCAATCGTCAGTTTTGTACAGGTAGAAACGCGGTAGCGACTTACCTCTAATACGTTTTGGCGGTGTGCATCGTCACTTATATTCGCGTGGCGCTGAGTAGCTTTGATTTGTTGAATGAGGTTCATGCTATGCCACCTCTTCAATTGAAAAGTCAGGTAGCAGGCAGAATTTGGAGATTTTTACATCCCACCCCTGCCAGTCTGATTTGTACAATATCGCTATATCCGAATAACGATTGGTAAATTCGTTGGTAAAACTTACCGACGAATTTACCTTCTCAAGTTGTTTGCATTCGTATAACTTAGCACCAAGCAAAATTGCATACGCGGCTTTTGTATTGCCGTTAACGCTGTCTAGGATTACTCCGTTTGGGTCGTATTTACCTAATACACTGAGTATTCTTGTGTTGTTTATGTTGTTGCTAACTACAAACTTAGCGCTGAAAAATCCTTCGTTAATTTCTATTGAATATGGCATGTTGTGTATTCCTGTTAATTAGCCTTGTTGCAGCAAGGCTTTTATTTACTTAAGGGTTAAAATGGATTTCAATAAAATTGCTAAACTATGCGGTACTTTAAAAACAGCGCTTGTAACCGCGTTACCTGCCTCGCACACCAATGCGCTACGCAAAATAATCGGCGAAATGTCGACAAATGAATTTGTTCAACTGGAGCACGAATACAACCAGCAGTCTGAGGCGTTGCTAAAAGCGCTTCTACTAGCTGAGTACGAGTGCGGGTTAAGTTCTCAAGCCTTTTCATCCGCCGTGTCATGTTTAGTTCCAGACGTTGAGGATCAAACGACTTTGCTTGTGTACTACTATGTTGTGAGTCAACTGTGTGAGGCTGAGCGGGTTTATCAGAACCTTGCAGAAGAGCCTGATATCTTGAATCCTCAAATGTTTTATCTTGATCGCATCCAAGGTGCTTCCCGCTTGTGTCAGGGCGTGCTGCCAGATGATTTAATTGAATGGCCGTTTTCGGGGGAAGCTCCGTACCGTGTTGGCCAACTTGTGCGTCGAGTTGTTCATTAGTCATGTTCAGATCCTCAAATAGTTGGTTTGTTTAAAATCGCTGAGAAGATTGAATTAACCATGAGGCGGTCAACCTTCTTGTTCGGGTTTTTGCGAATGTGGGTAAGCAAGTGTGGTAGTAGGTTTTCGACCAACATACGAGCATTGCCCTCTACGCGTTTGTGTAACCATTGCCACCATTTTTCGTTGTCTTCAGCCACTTGAATGGTGTTTTGGGTAAGCTCAAAAAATAGGGTTTTGATGTCTGTAACGGGTAGTTCACCAACAGGGCTTGGCCAAAAACAAACGCGGCTTGAAATCAGCTCGTAACGTTCCTCGCTTTGTAGCTTGTCAATCAGTTTGATATTGCCGACCAGCACCACACCAACGCGGGCTTGGTCTGAAATGGTGCGTAATGGGTCTAACGCGTTTGGGCGGCATTTGTCGGCCTCATCTAGAATGATCAAACGTTCTGAGTCTTTTAACGCATTGATGATTTTTTGTAGGCGCTTGTAGTTAGAGGCTTTACCAATACCCAGCTGAATGGCTAAGCTTTCTAGCACCTGTGTTGAAGCGGTTTCTTCACTGCCGTAAATAAGCAGTGCATCGTCGTGATCATCACAATAGCGCTCAATACCCTTGGTTTTACCCAACCCCGCTTGGCCTGCAAACACTGCAATCCGGCGGCGGTCACGCGCTTGCTCACACGCCATTTTAATTAAGTTGGGTACACTGGTGTGTACAAACGGCACTTCACCGTAACGTATACGTATTGGTTTAATGTCAGAGACTTGTTTAGGCTCTTCGGTTTTTTCATCTAGCCCAGCTGGCTCCAGCATGGCCCATACTTCGTGCAAATATTTACTTGGGTTGGCCGCATATTTGCCGTTTAACAGCTGGCTTACCATGCCAGTTGTTTTACGGAGTCGTGATGCAATTGAGCTACTTGTAACCCCTTGACCTCTAAACTCTTTATCTTGCATACGCTTTTTAATGCGTGCCAACACCAGTTTGTCATCTTCTGAATATGTATTGCTGATAGCTGAGTCAGTACCAAAGTTTTCAGCGTCAAAGTCGGCAAAAAAGTGCTCCCAAAGTTTGTCTAAAACCTTTTTTGGGTTGATGGGGCTTTCGCCATTTAGAATGGTGTTGACTTGATCTAATGGCCAGCCAAGGCAATATTCCGTTGGGTTTATGTCAAACAACTCAATCTCGGCATTTAAAATGGCTACTTGCTTTTGCTGTAGCTCGCTGTAGTGCTGTGTAAATTTCATTTATTCGTCCTCCAAAACAAATACTGGCTCTTGTTGGTATTCGTCTAAGTTCACTGAAAAGTCGTTAATATCTAGGTCGTAGGTTTGCGGTTGTTTTTGCGTAAGCGCGTTGGTGTCAGCAGCTAGTTGCTCCACTGCTTCAACGTCTACAATGCGAGACTCAGCCGCTTGTGCTTCAATTTCGCGTTGGTGTTTAGCCAAGCGTTTAAGGCGGTTTTGGGTGCGCTCTTGTATGCGCTGCTCAATGCGCGACTCTGGAATGGCTGATACTTTGGTTTTAAGCCGTGCAGTTAACAGATACTCGCCTGTTAGTTCATAGAGTTTTATGGTTTTATCGCTTTTCATGCTGTAACCAGCAAGCAGCTGCTGACCATTGAACTGGTGTAAAAAGTCTGCTGAGTAAGTTCGTTTGTCGTGTACTACTTGGCCTCTGCGAACGTTTACTCTGGCTTTGGTTAGGTAATCAAACTCTAGTGATATGGGTTTATCTTGAACTAAGTTCTCATCCCACACTTGGTTGCGGGTTTTGCCCTTTTCCTCGGGGTGCTCTGAGTTGTGGTAGTCTTCTAAAAATGCTTCAAATTCTTCTATCCATTCTGCAAGGGTTGGTAACTGGCGCTTGCCTTGTTTTGCCTCCTTTAACACTAACTGCTTAAAACGTTCGTCGTGGCCACGGCCACAAAAGCTGTCAAAACGCTTACCTACATGCTCTTCCATGTGTTTAAAAAATCGCTCTATCCACTTAGCACGTGCATTACCAGGTATGGCAAAAATAGGCTCTATATCGAGCTGGGAGTACACACCACAACACTCGTCTGTCATCATATTGGCTTTATAGCCAGAGCCGTTATCAACATAAAACATAGCGGGGCTGTGGTTGAGCGTTTTAAGTGAATCCGTCAGTGCGCGTAACGTAGCCAGTGAGTTTTCTGCCTCGCTTAAATCCCAGCCAACTATTTTTCGGCTGCGTACATCTTGAATTGCTGTTAGCTCATATCTGAATGCATGACCGCTAACATGGTGCGCTAAATACACATCAATACAATGGCCATCGGCGTTATACAAAAAGCCTGCGGGTATGTTTTCAGTGGTGCGCAGCTTAAAGTCTTTGTGTTTTTCACGGTATAGCTTTGCGCCCATGCGGTAAGGGCTTTGTGGGCCAAGTTCGTGCGGCATCGTTTTTATAAAGCGGCGTACTTGAAAGTCTTGCGCGTCAAACCCTTCTTCGCGTAAATCTTTAGCTACCAATGCAAACGACGGTGAATTTGGTGTGTGATATAACGCTAATGCTCGTGCTGCCCAAACAGGTGCTTGTGCTACACGGCCTTTATGATTGGGTAGCAACCCCTCAATACCCTGCTTTTTATAACTGTTACACCAGTTATACGCTGTAGCACGAGATGGAAACTTACCGATAGTGGTTATGGCTTGGCTTAATGCTGGCGAAATTGCTCCCGTATCATGCATTTTTTGAAGTTGCGCCAGTGCAACGTCTATTGAACCACTACTTGTTAATAGCTGTTTTACAATAGTGGCGCGTAAGTTGGCAATTTTACGGGCCTTTTCCCCCGCGCTTTGCCATTGGGTTTTTTGTTCAATAACAGTGAGGTTATTAAACTTAATAACGGCTGGGTGCATTATTTATCCCCCTTGTTTAAATCGAGTTTAAAGCTCTCTAAAAGGCGCTCGCGTTCAGTATCAACGTACTGCCATTCGGCATCGTCAAACTGAGGCAGGTTGTCGATACCCTGCACATGGTTGCCAAATTCCATATGTATTTGGCTGAGCATGGTGCCAATTTGCGTGTAAATGCTGGCGTAGGCGTGGTGGACTACTTGGGCTGCGCTAATGCGGTCTGTTAGATCAAGTGATCGCAACTCGCATAGTTGCCTAACGCCTGCTTGGGCCTGTTGAAGTGCTTCGTTTAAGAGTTCGGTGTGTACAACCGCGTCTTTGCGTATCTCGCTAATAAAAATTGGCAAGTCAAAACGCGTTGTAGGTGCCTTGCGTAAGCGCTCGTTTTCAAGCTCGTTGATTGTTTGAGCGAGTGTGTCTTCGAGTTCAGTCTTTTTATCGATAAGCTCGGCTACTTGCTTTTTAATCGCTGTGCCGGATGTTTCTGCTAGTACTTCGTAGTCTTCATCATCCAACTCCTTAAGCGTCTCAATAGGTACTTTGGTTAGTTCGCTGAGTTGATGTTGATTCATATTCAAAACGGACAATTTGTCCGTTTTGCTCTTAGGTAAAGAGAGCAACATTTTTGCAATTGCAATTGAGCGCCGAGCAAGTCGCTCATGTATTCCTTTTTCATTTAGTAGCGTTGTATATTCACCATGTTTGGTAACAGACTTTAGCCAAAGCAAATGCATTCCCATTTTTGCAGCATCACAAAACTGTCTATTTGCCAGAGCAACGACTTTGTTCATACAATCTTCAACGGACTCAGGCAGTTCAACGTGTAATGAACTACCAAGTTGAGAAAATTGATGCATGATCTCATCGGCGGACTCATCACCAACCATGGCAACTAACTCTTTACTCATAGCAAACCCCAAATTTTAAGCAGATCTTGGTCTTTGATTGTCATGGTCTAAGCCTTGATTATTGGTCCGTGGGAATGGTTATTGAGTTAAGGATCTCTTGCTGAGATTTTTCGATTTGCTGCTTTTGCATTTCCATTTCTGCATGTTTTTGTAGAAGCTGTGCGCGTTGGTCAAAAGCTTTAAACATTAAAGGGCTAAGTAATATATTTACTGGTTCCATACTTTTTGTTGCCCAACAAAGAGCTGGTAAATAATGAATTGGCATGTGATTTGGCTGACTTGGTGCAAACCATTTATTTAACTTCGCTTCATCTACCTCAACTTCTAATACCTTTAGAGCTTGATTCATTCTGGTAGCCAAGCCAGCTCTAGTAAAGCCGCAACGACGCATACATGCATTCACGCAATGTACGAATTGATGATATACGTCACAATCAGGCGGTATTTCAGCATCGAGAATGTTGGTAAGTTGCTGTTCGTTATTCATAGTAATTTTCTCCTGAAATTAACCTAGCTTTAGCCAGCTTTTGCGCTCATGCTGATAGGGTCTGGAACATGTCTGCCCGCTCGAATAGCTTTTACAACTTCGTTCCTTCGGGCGCTTCTGCCTGAAAAGGCTGGCATATAATCAGTACCAAAGACTTGATTTAATGGGAGCTTCAAAGCATTTGCGATTGCCTCAGCTACACGCTTTGATTTGCCTTTGCATTTAGCTATTTGAGTGACATGGCTAACGGTTACTTCTAAGGCGACGGCAATGTCTGTAAAAAGAATATCTTTGCTTTTTAGCTTTTCTTGTATCTCTGGGAATGTTAACTTTTTAGGTTGACTCATTTGTATGACCTCGATTGTACGTATGTATGCTTAACTCGTTAAATTAATACATGTGTATATTTCTTTGTCAAATAAAAATACAAATATATTTAATTTTATTTTTTTATAATACATATGTATTGACGGTGGGATATGGTTCTTGATACAGTTCAGAGTGTTGATGTTCAAAAAGTGTACGTTCGACTGTATATGTTATTTAACGTAGACAGTGATGCGGGACTTTCTAGAGCGTTAGGGCTTTCAGCTTCTGCTGTTAGAAATGCTAGAAATAGAAATAGTTTACCTTGGGAAGGAGTTATAAACGGATGTATTTCTCATGGTATAGATCTTAACGAAGTGTTTACAGGAAGTGCTCTAAAGGTCAACAATGATAAAGAGAAGCCATCAGATAATAATGACACTGAACGGCTAGCTGTTACAGATGTACTTGCAGCGCATAAGCTCGTAGTAGAAGTATTAGATGACATTCTTACTAATAAACATTTAAATGCCGAGCGCGAACTCTTGGTACGGAACAAGTTAACACCACTGCTTTTAGAAAAAGTTTTCGAGTACAACTTTAATGAGGTAATGGTAAAAACAGTTGCGGAAGGTGCGCTTTATATGACTTAAAGGAAATCCAGATGTTAAAAAAATTATTACTCCCCCTCACTGCAGCGGTACTAAGCATCAATGCAGCTGCGCTCACCCCTCTTGAGGACCGTGCCCGCGTTTCTCGTATGAATGCTGATCTATTATTACCTGACGGTTCAACGCTTAACGTAGATGTGTCATTCGACTGTGGCAGTGACTACAAAAACACTGCATTGATGGTGATGAGCGACTCTGGTGCGCAGCTGTTAGCTGCAGCCTACACACACTTGTATGGTGTTAAAGCTGGCGAACAGGTTATGACAGCATGGAATACCAAAAAAAATAATTCTGACCCTCGCAAACCGACCTATTTATTTGTATTAGCTGAGCGTACAAAGAGCTTTAATTGGCAAAATTCACAGAGTAACACCAATAAACTTAACAGAAACTTAAAATCTGTTACAATGAATGGTGCTCACGTTGAAAATTATGAATCAATAAGTAGTGAGCAATACGTTCCTGTAGTTGTAGCTGGTTGTGGAGTAAGAGACCATAATCCATACGAAGTAAACTAGGAAGTGCTGGCCAACTGGGTGTGTTGGCCAATTTTATGAACGGAATATCTCATGCGTGTACTTTTATTTTTGTCCTCATTGATCTATGCGTGTTGCGCAACAGCCTTTGATTTTGAAAATTTAAATGCTGTTGAGCAAGATGCAACAGGCAACTTCTATCTATCGTCTCACAATGGCGTTTATAGATATGATGGACGTCATTATATTGCGCTCAGTGATGTGGCTGAACTACCCAATGGTTTAGTTAGGGATATAGAATATCACCAAGAAATTCTATTTACGTTGTACGCCAATGGCGATATTTGGAGAACTAATTTAACTACTTTCACATCAGAGCGTATTGCTACAGTTTCATCCACCAAAATAGCTGTTACGAACACAGAACTACTTACTCTATCTGCAAGTGATGTTAAACAAATTGATATCGATAGTGGTGTTGTAAAGAGTATTTACAATGGAGTTGGCCGAGTTATTGATCTGGATTCATTTGGTGATAGTGCTTACTTGATGACAAGTGAAGGTGTGTTCTTAGTTAAGAATGGTACTGTAACTGTAATTGAAGCGGTTCATATCAAGAAGGGGGATCTCGGTGCCACTCCTCACGGAGTTGTGTATTTCGCTAATGATAGGCTTAGTTACTACTCTACAATTCAGCAAAAAATAATCACTAACACCAGTATAAAGGATGCTGATAATGTCATCTTTGCTGCTCCTTACTTCGTATATATTACAGAGAACGAAAATGTACATGAACTAACGCTATCGGATTTAAAAGTTTCTAGAACAGCGATTAACCCGAGAAAAAATAGCTATAGCGAGCTATTTTCAGATAATAAAAACAGGATTTGGGGCATAGGTCTAAATTCATTTGAGCCCGTTGAAATTGGACTAAAGTCTACCCCTATTAACCTTGGTTCAAAATATAACGTGATTGAATGGGTAGCTGGCGACTTATGGTTAGGAACTACCAAAGGCTTATACGTCAAGCAGAAAGATAAGTACGAGCCTATCGACTGGGTGAGTGAGCAAATAACACTGGGCCAGTATGAAGTTACAGCTATGCAGTTGTTTAGAAGTGGGGTAGCAATTGGTACAAGCCTCGGCGCTTATTATGTGGATTTGAGAACTAAATCTGTCACTAAGTTGCACAGTGACTATGTGCTCAACTTTGCTGTAGCAAATAGCACCTTACACATAGCAACTAATGAAACAGGCGTGATCAGTGTAAGCGATGACTTAGAACTTCTACCGAATAAGCAATTACAAGAGCTACTACCAAGTTTTGAGGTGTTAGACTTTAATATACACGGTCAATCAAAATACATATCTACAACCAAGGGCTTGCTACATGTAAAAGCGAACAATTGGTCTGAGCTAACATTAGATGTTGATGCAATAGTTACAGACAGCTTTGTGTTAAACAATACATTGTATGCAGCTACATATGGCATGGGCCTTTGGCAAAAACATGATGGCCAACAGTGGGAACAGTTAAGCTCTCCAAAGTTTGTTAAGGAGCTAGTAGAATTTAACAGTAATCTATACCTTTCTACTAACAATGGCGTACATATTCTAGAACATGGGAAAAGCTACACTAAACTGATAACCGGAACAGAATCGCATTCATTTACTATTGGTAGCTTAAAAGCTCTTGGTGAACGCTTATATGCAGCTAGTACAGATCATATCTTTGAGCTAACCACTGCAAGTTCTGTTGAGCTCAACGCCCCAAGGCTGACCAGCATAGTAGCTGATAACAAAGTCAACTTTAGAATTAACGATACTGTGATAATTAAACCAAACATAGAGATTACAGTAAGTGACTATCAGTTTTTTGGTGATAACAACAATGTATTTGAATTTCAATTAAATGATAATGTGTGGCAGAGATTATTTTCGCCAGGTGTTCAGTTACACAATCTAAAACCTGGGTCATATACAGCAGCATTTAGAATCGAGAATCAAGGGCGATATAGTCCCGTTACAGAATTTAGCTTTCAGGTTACAGCGCCCTGGTATTCATCCCCTACTGCATTTATGGCCTATGTTATTGTAACGCTTCTAATTGGCACTGCTGTTACAGCATATTTGTACTTTTGGATTCAAAGCTTTCATAAAGTGTTTCGAAAGAATCAACAGCGTTACCAAAGTGACGAATTAAGTGATGCAGTTTTAAAAGTGCATGAAGCAAAGGCGCTGTGCGGTGGTGATCCAACAATGGTAACAGAGGGCTTGGTAAAACTTGATGATGCACTATACAAACTAGATCCCCTTGCTCGTGGCCAAGCGGCTCTAGGTAAGGAAAAGCTAAAAGTTGCAATTGATATGTTGCAAGTACATTGCTCTATAACTAGTGATCTTAGACTTGATTTCGGAGTTTCTTTAGGTGACGAACGCTTAGAGCGTCAACTTGAAAAAGACATTTATAGTGTAATTTATCACAGCGTTGATAACACGCTTAAACATGCGACAGCTACAACATTGAAGCTCAATGTGCACAGGTACTTAGATACGATTCATGTAAGTATTGAGGACAATGGTAAGGGCATTAATCTATATTCACGCTTCCACTTTGGCACTGGTATTTATTCAATGAGGCGTATAGCTAAAACCTATAAGACTAGGCTTAACGTTAAAGCCTCAAAAAAAGGGACTAAGGTTGCAATGATCTTCCCTTTGCTTGAAGTTGGAAGAGTGAGCAGAGATGATATTCAAAAAGAAGTAATGGAAAGGATGTAACAAAAAAAGAGCAAACTATATAAGGAATCTATATGAAAAGTAGCCAAATAAAAGAACTGAATATTGAGCACGTGAAAAAAGTGTTCGGGGGATTAGTCACTAATAAACGTCCTAAGCAGCTGACTTATAGCATATATAAGCCTAATAAGCCTTTATAAAAATCCGCTTAATAACAGAGCTTTTAAGCTGCAGCTCTGTTTTTAAGTTTTTCAACCGAAACACTCCACACCTTATTAGCGATTTCTTGAAATCCATGAGCCTTACAAAATGCAGTGGCATTCTGCCCCGCCATTTCAACAGCTATATGTTCAATACCAAACTTAGGCGCTACAGACACAAAGAACCTGAGTAAATCGGTGCCGTGGCCACGGCGCGTTTTATAAAAAAACACTCTGGCAATTACTAAAGTGTTTGGGCTATATGGGTCATAGTCTGGCTTGTAACGAAGGTAAAGCTCAAACTTTCCTCGCTTAGTATCGATAGTCTTGCCAAAATTTGTTACGTCAGCTGGGTCTGATTTGTAGTTAAAACGCGCTTTTAAATAGGTGTTTAATTCAGCGGTAAATGCAGATATTTCTGGGTACTCTTCCATTGTGTACTCCTAAAGTTGGCTGAAGGATGCTAGAGCCTGTTGAAAATGCTCCTCTGAAACTTTTGTTAACGTACAATGGTTCCATACTTTGTCGAAAGGTCTAAACCTAACATCTGCCTTGTACGTTGTCCCTTTGTGCTCATGTAAAAATTTCCAGCTTGCTTTAGATGTAATTGTACAGGGTTCTTCAATATGTTCGTTGTAACCCTTAGGGTCTACGAGAGCGAATACGTATGCGTCACCATTAATTGAAGCAAGTTTGACTTCTTGCTCGTCTGTTTTAAGTAGCCCGTGGAGGGCTGCGAATGCACCTAGGCTCACCCCTGCAAGTATTGTGTAATATAACCATTTTAATTGATCAAACATCCAATCGCTCCTTTTAATATGTTGAGGGTTCAATTTATCTAACTTGTATTTGTGATAAAAGCAAAAAGTGGGAATTTATGAGAATAGCTATGTAAAGTGGTTTCTATATGCGTTATTACCTCACGCGCGCGTAAGCTTGGTTTCTAATTTATTGACCTTTTATAGGAAACCCAATGAACGATGTAACGTATATTTTGAAGCCAGTACTTGAAAGCCTAGAGCAAGTAAACGCTGAACTTGAGCTGCTAACACCTGAGGAACTAGCACTCGCACAGGAAATGGTTGCAGAGTATTTTAAATGTGAAGTAGAGCCGGTAGATGGTGCTAAAGAGGCGTTGAATTTTATTATTTACAATAGCATTCAACAAGTCGTAGAAGCTGAGCGCGGACCAACGGTGCTTGGAAAGCGCCCTGCTCTACCTATGTTGCCGCTAACTTCTGTGCTCCATAAGGTAAAAGGTAAACAAGACAAGCTGTATGACGCTTTGCTAAAAACCTTAACTACGCTGCATAGTCAGGCGGTAGCCGACTAGCTTTTTGTGTCTTTTAAGCTGTCTATCGTTGCTTGGTAGTCTTCACTAAACTCTACCTTTTTAGTGCTGGCGTAAATGTTGATCCCTTGTTTTTTAAGTTCACTGTAAAGGTTAATGGCATCTTGTACAGCGTCTTGTTCAGGTGAAAGTTTTGATGAGCTGTGATTATCTGCTGCCATTAGGTGTACAGCCGCGTACGCAATGAATTGGTTTTTGTTGTTAAACATAGTTATTCCTTTTAGTAAGTTAAACGCCCTGTAGCCCCAACGCTCAGGGTGTTTATTTTTTATCACAAAGTAAGTTTTGTAGACAGTGTTACCCCTATTTTTAAAATAACGCCTCAAACGCGCTCTGACGCGTTAAAACTCATTTGTAGTAGTCAGGTTCATCTAAAAAGGGTTTAAACAAATTTAAACGCCGTTTAAACACGGTTTAAACATGGTTGCATGCGATTGTGTTGGGTGAGTTTGTGATTGGTGGGTAAAAAGCGCGGTGAGAGTTACCGCGCTTGTTCTAAAACTAACGCGTTAATATGTACTAAATCCCCCACATTTAGCAAAAAACTCGACATACATTTGTTTATTAGCATTCCAAGTTTCAGGTGGCTTCCAGTTGCTCACAATTTCGCTTAGCTTGATTGCCTGCTCTTCAGATACTTCTAGCGGGTCGTTAGTCAATGGGGGGTTATTTAGTAATACCTGCACTTCTTCAATCTTTAGAATCTCAAAAACGTGACCATTTGGTGCGCCAAAATTGAAAATATCTTTTGTCGGTACAAATTCAACTGTCATATATATATCCAAAATAATTAATCGGGTTAATCACATGAACTGCTAGAACTGGATGAGCTAGAGCCAGAGTCGTAAGACGAGCCACTAAAACTAGATGAACTGCTGAAGCTTGACGAACTTGAACCCGAATCATAACTAGATGACGTACTCGAACCGTTACTGCCGCTTGGTAGGTTAGACATGGCAGAATCAAAGGCGCGGGATGCGCTATCGCTAGATAACGGGCTATTTTCAGATGTGAATGGAATATGGTCTGTGTCAACATGCCCCTTACTGCTAGCTGTTGGTTCTAGGTCTGTATCAGTCAGCGCATGGTGTAAATCGGTTTCAGTCACATGTTCGCCAGCCGCATCAAATACGTCATCAACGATTAAATGCCAGGTTAACCATTCATTTGTTGCTGTGTGATAAATCTGTGTGCGGCCTTTGTGAACTCGGCGAAAACTAAACTCAGTTAGTTGGTATTGCTTTTTAGGCTTCTTTTTAAAAATTTTGAATAGGCTAAACATAGTGACCCCCTTAGTCTTTATGCTCATAGATGATTTGCTGTTTATCGGTAGATAGGATTTTCATTTTCCAATGCGGGTGGCAGTTGTATTTGTTCCCATCAACGAATAGAACATCAAAATTGGCTGATGAGTTGCCATCCATAATTACCCCTTCTTCACCATTAACAATACATGGCTGGCCAACGGTTATCGCTGGTACTCCACGATGCGCGCAAACAGAGTCGATCCGTTCTTGTTGTGTTGGGCTTGGCATTATGCTTTCTCTCCTTCTTGCAGCGTAGAATCTAGAGGCTGTTCTAAATGGAGCATGAGTAGCTCCGCAGGCCAACTAGGGTCCATGTATGACGTGATCCTATCAACGGCATCCTGGTCGAACTTTTCGAAGTAATGCTCAGCCCTTAGCATTGCAGTTTCTTCTGGGCCGTTAAATGTTGCGCCTATGTCGACCTCGGTACCGCAGGCACAATAGAGAATGATTGATACTTTAGGCGGTTCGCTTTCTTGCTCGTTGCCATTGAACTTTCTAATAAGCACTTGAAATCCATTTGATTCAAACACCTTCGCAAATATATACATAGTCAAACCTTAATTAGTTGTTGATCGTTTTGTTTGCGGTGTTTAGTCTATTTAAATGCTGCATGAGCACAGTATGTAAACCACTTTCCAACTCCCCTACTTTTTTTAAATCGCTAATCTAGCCACATGTTTTAAACGTGAGCTAAGGCAATGGCGCAAAAGAAACCCAATACAAAATTCAACTGGTTTGAGATATTCAGAGCGGGTAAGCACACAGACTCAAAGGGCAATGAGGCTGAATTTAGTAAGTCTGATTTACAAAGCGTGGTTGAGAATTTTAAACCGCGTACCTCTCCGCTAGTTATTGGCCATCCTAAAAACGATGATCCTGCATGGGGTTGGGCTGAAGAACTCAAGATAGAAGACGATGTTTTGTATGCGAAGGCTGAAGCTGTAGACGCTGATTTTGCTGAAGCAGTTGAAAACGCGCGTTACCCAAACCGCTCTGTACGACTACGTAAAACCGACAATGGCTTTGAGCTTGGCCACATTGGCTTTTTAGGGGGCAAACCGCCAGCTGTTGATGGCATGCAATGGCTATTTAGCAAAGACGAAAGCGGCGAGACTGTTGTTTTAGAATTTGCCGCGAGTGACCGAATAGAGCAAATGACCATCGACAATACACAAGGTTTTGTCCGCCTAGTTCGCAACCTAAAAACATTGATTACCGATAAATTTGGTGCCGAAGAGGCTAACAACGTTTTTAGCGAATGGGAAGCTGAACACCTGCAAGAGCAAGCTACGCTGGCACAACACGAAAAACACACCGAACAACCCCCTGTAGAACCAAGCGCGGAGTTTTCTGCGCATATAAATACCGATGAGGAAAACACCGTGACTAAAGAAGAGAAAGAAGCGCTCGAAGCAAAGCTAAAAGATGAGCAAGCCAAAAACGCTCAACTGCAATTTAACCAAGCTAAGTACAACGCCCAAACGTTTATTGACCAAACCGTAAACGGTGGCAAAGCCCCACGCCTAACTAACACGGATGGGTTGGCCGAGTTCATGGCGCACCTAGAGACTGGCCAAGAACAAACATTTGAGTTTGCGGCAGCTGACGGTGAGCAAAATACCACTGTAAAGCCTGCTGAGTTCTTTAAAAGCTTTTTACAGGCACTGCCAGAGCAAAAAGGCTTAACCAAGGACTTTAGCAAAGACGATGGCGGCGAGACTGAAATTGATGATTCGGCCGAAGCGCTCGCTGCTAAAGCGTTGGATTTTCAGCAGAGCCAAGCGAGTAAAGGTGTCACGATTAGCATCTCAGCGGCGCTTGAACATGTTCAGAAGGAGGCAAAGTAATGGCGATTCCAGGGTTAATTCGTAATTTTACAGCTACTGGCGAGATTAAACCAAACCGTGTTGTGGCGGTAGATGTGGGTGATTTTATGGCATCGCAAGCAACAGGCGTTGCGTCAAATGCACTGGGTGTAACGGAACAAGGGACCGATAAGCATTTACGCGTTGATGTGGTGATGGGCCAAATTGCGCCCGTGGAGTTCGGCGGAGATTTTAATGGTGGCGAATGGGCTGTACCTGACACTCAGGGCCGTGTTGTGCCGTTTGACGCAGTTACTTTTGCTGAAGACGAGGTGATCAATATCGTCGGCAAAGTACTCGAAGCTGGGGACACTGGCACCATCGGTGATATTCATGTCACCCCATTTTTAATTGTTAAGTAAGGAGCTAAACCATGAGTAATGGTATGCCATTTACCCCAGATGTAGAGCAAACAGCGGTTGCAATTGCGTATACTAATCGACGCTTAATTGCTGATACTGTTATTCCCTACGCGCCTGTTGGTCGTAGAGAATACAAGTGGACCCTGTACAAAGCTGAAGAGAAGTTTACGGTACCAGATACTAAAATTGGTCGTAAATCGTCGCCAAACCAAGTTGAGTTTAGCGTTGGTGAAATGTCTGGCTCAGTTACAGATTACGGCTTGGCCGATGTGATCCCTAATGATGATGTAGACAACGCGCCAGCAAACTACAACCCAAGAACCCATGCTGCCGAGAATATCACTGACTTAATTCTGCTAGGTCGCGAAGTGCGCGTAGCCAATTTATTCAACACGCCCACTAACTTTGGCACACACAAAAAGCTTGGCACAGCAGAGCTTAAACGAATAGATGATCCTGAATTAGATATTCTACCGTTCTTGCTCGAAGTATTGGATACACCACTAATGCGCCCGAATGCCGCTACTATGTCTCAACGTGTTGCTACAGCATTGCGAACCAATAAGCGGTTGATTAAAGCTTACAATGGCTCCCTTGGTGATGAAGGGTTAGTACCTTGGCAATTTATTAAAGACCAATTAGAGCTTGAACACATCAATATCGGTCAAGCCCGATTAAATACCGCTAAAAAAGGTAAAGAAATGATGTTGCAAAAAGCGTGGAAAGACTCGCTTAGCTTTACGTACCACGACCCTCTAGCCAACTTCCAAAATAAACGAATGACCTTTGCTTTGACTGCTCGTTACGGAGACCGTAAATCAGGTTTTAGAGAAGTATCAGCGGGTTTAAATGGCGGTGTTGAAGTCATGGTCGGTGAATCTGTTGAAGAGCAAGTAATTGCTAAAGACTGCGGCATTTTGCTCACTGATGTACTGACCCCTGCAGCTTAATTCTCTTGTGTCCCAACCATAGGGCGTCGGCATAGCGCCCTATTTTCTAAAAGAGGTATTTATGTTTGTTAGCACATCTCACACAATCAATACCATTGGCATGCATTTGCTAGTGCAATTTGCACAGGGCCGTTTTAATAGCGACAGCTACGCGACGGAAGAAGACCTAACCACGGCGCTACTCCAAAGCCCTACAACCGAGTTGCAGCAGCAAATTTATGATTGGTTTAGCACAGCAAAAACCAACGTGGATGCATTGATTTTTGGCTATGTGGCTAAGTTCAGTTTATCGATGGATGACATTGAGCAGAGCTTATTGCCAGGGCTGGCCGCTGACTTGATGCGCTACGAACTGTGCACCAACGATGCCGACGAGGGTATTTCAAAGCGTCGCGATAATGCGATTAAACAGTTAGAAAAAATCGACAAAGGCGTAATTCAGCTCAAAAGCTCAACGCCGAAGTTAAGCTCTAAAACCATTAAGACTATTAAACCCGCTTCACAGTTTAATTGGAGTGGCTACTAATGGCGGGCGTCTATATCGAAATATCGGGCGATGCGCTTGAATCGTTGCAGCTCATTAATAAAAAGAGCGCTGCGCCTGATGACATTCTAGACGACATCGGCGCGTATTTAGACATGGATGTAACCACCCGCTTTTTAGATGAAATGGCTCCCGATGGTACCAAGTGGATACAGTCAGAAGCCGCAAGAACGGGCAAAGGCCGTAACCCTGAAAAGCCAGGGCTAACACTCACGGATACTCGCGATTTAGTGGGGTCTGTCACACACAATGCTGATAACGGTGAATTAGAGCATGGCTTAGGTGAGGTTTATTCCGCAATTCACCATTTTGGTGGCAAAACTGGGCGTAATCACGCTGTAAACTTACCCGCGCGCCCGATTATTGGTATAGAACAAAAGCAAGCTAGCACCATTGTTGAAATGGTCAGCGGCTGGCTGGTTTAAAGGGGGTTTAAAGCATGTTTAATTTTGATTTAAACCACATTGAAAACGCATTAAAACGTGAGCGTATCGCCAACGTGGGTATGGCCGCAGACTTTAACGAAGCGCGCAAGCGCCCGGTTCAATCGCCCCAACTTTACGTGTTGCCGCTCGATGAAGACTACGACCAGGCACAGTCGATTACGGGTCAAGATGAGTACACCATCACTGAGATTTTTGCGGTGATGATTGTGATCCCTTGTATTCGTGGCAATAAAAAAAGCGATGAGCAAATTAAACAACTGCGCGGCCAAGTTAAACAGGCAATCGCTGGGTTAACGTTTAAGCCTTGGCAACCCATTCAATTACACCGTGGCCGCATCGTTGAGCTAAACCACGCCACTAACAACCTTATTTATCAATGCCAGTTCAAAGTCACTGGCCACATTACGGTAACTACAAAGGCCGCATTATGAAAAAAGACACCGCAGAGCAAAAACCAAAGTTAACACCCGGGCAAATAGCGGAGCAAGCGCGAGCTGCATTGGCTGAACAAACTGACCGCCAAAACCTAGCTGGCGCGTTTACGCTCGATGACAACAACAAACTAACCACCGGGGGTAAGTGAGATGAGTTCATGGCGCTTTAAAGACAAAATTCTATTAGCAGACGGGCTGGGTACTACGCTCACGGGGTTGCACGCAATTTATGCCTCAGATATTGAGTTTAGTATCGAGAGCGAAACCGACTCAGACGAGCTGGAAACCGCACACAGCGGTGCAAGCTTGCAGGTGTATTACGGTCAACATGTATCGCTTAACTTTAAAACCCCGCTGGCAATGTGCGGCACGGCGGGTAGTAGCCCAGCTATTGCGCCTTTATTGTTGGCCTGTGGCATGGTGCAAGTGTCTACAGCATCGAGCGTCACCTACACCAAAGGCCAACCCACTAAAGCTAAATGCCTGCTGCGCTTTGGTAGCAATACGCATGAAATTAGCGAAATGCTCGGCACGTTTAGCTTGAGCTTAGAGAAAGGGATCCCTCGTATTAATTGGCAGTTTAAGGGCTTGTTTAGCCCCCCTATTCACTCTGCTGTTGCCCCTGCTGTTGATTGGGACCGTTGGAAGCGCCCAGAGGTGTTAGGCGTTGCGTGTAACTCCGCGTTTAAATTAAACGACGTGGCGCGCACGCTTCACAAGCTCACGATTGATGTTGGTAATAATGTGATCTTTGACCGTGCGATTAACTATGAAGAAATCGTTTTAACGGGCCACGAGTCAAAAGCGCAAATGACGCTCAGCGCCGATGCGTTAGCGAACTTTGACCCATTTAAAGATGTTGGCCAAGTACAAAACTTTGAGTTTACGCATGGTACTGATGCGGGTAATAAAGTCTCAATTTTGGGCCGCTATCAGATGCCTGTGCCTAAATACTCATCGTTAGAGAGTGAGCAAACGGGTTATGAACTGGATGGGAGCTTAGTGCCAAGTGGCGCTGGCTATGACGAGCTAACGTTAGTATTTGAGTGATCTGTATGAAAATCACAAGTAAAGAGGAATATGAAGACGCCAAGTTGCGTTTGGATTTTTTTATTGGGGTAGGTTATGAAACCTTGGATGACAATGAAGAGGCTGAGTTTGAAGCACTGCTAGATGCGACTGCTGAGTACGAAGGACAGCACTTCAATCTTGTAAACATTGAAATAGGGTTGTAAGCATGAATTTAAAACTTTTAGAGCAATTAGAAAACGCAGTCATTAAAGCCCCATTGAATTTCGATTTTGGCGGTGTGAACTTTCAATTTACGGCTCATATTAAAATGATCAGCACTGAACGCATCGATGAGCTAACAGTAACACAGCGCGCCGAAGACAAAGAGCTGGTGACTGAATTACTCGTTGGTTGGGATGATTTTGTTGATCAAGGTGAAACGGTAGCATTTTCGCACGAGGTGCTAGCGCAGTTGCTGAAGTATGGCGGGATAGCTGGGCGCTTAGCTGCGGAGTGTATTAACGCGCAGTATCGAGTGCAAGAAAAAAACTAACTGATGTTGCCAAGTGGTTTTTGGGCGACTTGGCAGCAAGCAAGACAGTAGACGATGATTTGGCCCACTTTGGTGGGCCGATTACTAAGCCCCAAAAAAATGAGCTGTATGTATTGCCGCAGAACTGGCCTGCAGTGAATGCCCTAACATTGGCAAGCTCACAATGGCAATACTGTAAAGACGGTGTCGAAATTGGTTTAGATTACGCGCGGGCAGAAATAGCCTGGCGCTATGCAGAGCTTAAATTAACGCCCTCCGACTTTAACAAACTGCAATTTTTAGAGCGCACAATAATAACAATACAAAGGCAAGGCGATGAGCAACAAAGATTTGAATCTGGCCCTACGTTTACGATACGAAGGTAAATCGGTCACATCAGGTACCGCACGCAATGTGCGCGATTTAAATCAATTGCCGGTTGCCATACGAAAACAAGTGGCTGCAAACGAGCGACTAGGTGCAAGCCAGGCATCGCTGATGCGACAACAAACCTCTATGGGCCATCAACTCGGTATTTTGCAAAGCGGTTACCATGGTTTAGCGGGGGCGATATCTGGTATTGTAAGTTTAGGCTCTGCCGCGATGTTTGTGCGCGACACAGGTAACGCGCAGTTGCTCGATACGCGGCTAAGGGGGTTAACCAGCTCAGCGCGTGAGTATAATGCGGTGCAAAACTATCTATTTGCAACAGCCGATAGGCTAAACACAAGCTACACCACCCTTGCTGATTCGTACTCTAAAATACTCAACTTGCAAGATGTCGGTATTATAACTCAAAGCCAAGGCATACAAATACTTGAGGGCTTTGCTAATGCGGCCGCTAAAACAGGCGCTGGTAACGAGCAGCTAAAACAAAGCTTGTTTGGTATGACTCAAGGTATGACGACGGGTGTGCTTAAGGCAGAAGAGCTAAACCAAGTGACTGAACCACTCCCAGGCTTGTTGCAAAAGTTAGATAAAGCGGCAGGCACAGCTGCAGGCGGCTTTAGACACATGGTGAATGATGGCAAAGTCACCAGTCAAATGTTTAAGCGCTACCTCATCAAAGCGTTAAATGAGTATGCAGGCGCGGCCGAGGCCACTGAGGGCAAAATTAACGCAAGCTTTGCGGAAATGGGCAACGAGTATCAGCGTTTAATACGTGAGTATGAAAAGCCCGTAAACTTTGCGGTTACTAACGTAGTTAGTGTGATTAAAAGCGCGATGGTTGAGCTACGTGAAAATAAGAGCTTGGTTGAGGGGCTAACCACATCGGCCACGGCGCTTGCCATTGTGCTTGGCTCAAAATTGGTGGGCAGTGCTGCACAATCCGCCACTGCGTTTGCAAGCCAAGCTATTTCGAAAAACAGAGCACTACAAGCAAGTTTAGCACTCGCAGCACAAGAGCAACGCAGTGCTGTAATACAGCATAAAGCAGCGGTACAAGCGCAGCAATTTGCACAACATCAACTAAACGTAGCCCGCACAACAGAGCTAAGAAGCCGCGCCATTGCGCAATTAGCGATTGCAAATCAACGCGCTGTAGCAACGCAAGCGACTCTCACAGCAGCTACAAATACGTATACCGCTGCGGCTAGTCGAGCCAGTGTTGCTGCTCGTGCTGCGTCTGGCGCAATGGCACTAATGGGTGGACCAGTTGGGGCAGCAATGATGGCAGGTTTAGCCATTGCCTACTTTGCGACACAAGGTGATACAGGCGCACGTTCAGCAAGCGAATTGAAAGGTAGAGTTGATGAACTAGCGGGCGGATTTGATAAATTAACAACTAAAGCACGTGCTGCAAGGCTTGTTGAAGTAAACCGCACATTTGAATCAACCAGCGAGCAAATCCAAAAAGCTAAGCAAGAGATAAAGCAGCTAAAACATGAGGTTGAAAACGGGATCTTAATCTCTAACAATTCAATTTTTGGGGTTGGCCAAATGGCCCGTCTTTCTCTTAGCAAAAATCAAATCAAAGAATCTAACGAAAAAATTACATTACAAGAGGCCCAAGTTGAGAAGTTGGTTGCAGAGCAAAATCGTTTGCTTGAGCTACAAAAAAAGCTGAAGGCAGAAATTGCAAAACCAGAGCCAAAGCTCGAAGGCAAAAAGCCAGAAGTAACAGCCCAAAGTGAACTACCCGAAAACATCAAACGCTTACAAGCCAGCTTGCTCAGTGAAGAAGCAGCACTTAAACACAGTTACAACAAACGCAAAAAGATGGTTGAAACGGCGCGTGATAATGATGCGGCTAACACCAATAAATACAACGCCATCTTAAAGCAACTTGAGGCGAAATATAGCGATGATTTAATACAGCTTAAAGAGAAAAAAGAAGCTGAAAAAACACGTATACAAAACCAAGCGGAACGTAAACGTAAAAACGACCAACGGGCAGCGCTTGAAAACCGCATTGCGCAAGTTAAAGGCTTTGCTAACCGTGAAGCACTGGAAGCTTACAATAGTACGTTGCAAGTTGAGCAAGCTCGACAGCAAGCGCGCATCGATGCAAAACGACGTGGGCAACTTGGTTTAGCTGCGAATGACGATGCAGGTGAAATAAAATACAACACAGATAATGAGATTAGAGACTTAGAACGCCAGCAAGAACTACTGGCTGCTGAAGGTTTTCAATCGGAGATGGAAAAGCGCGAATGGGATCATCAAGAGCGCTTGATGCAGCTAAAAACTAAAAATACGGGGGCGTTGCAACAACACCTTGTTCAATTTGCAAACTGGGAGAAGAAAAACGCTGCTGAAAAATCTGATGCTGTATTAGGATTAGGTGCGGCAGGTTTACAAGCGCTTGGGCAGCAAAGCAAAACCGCCTTTAAAATGTACAAAGCGTTTGCAATTAGCCAGGCACTAATCAAAACCTATGAGTCAGCAACAGGCGCTTATGCTGCGCTATCCCCTATTCCGGTGGTCGGCCCTGCCCTTGGTGCGGCAGCCGCAGCTGCTGCGGTGGCTATGGGTATGGCCCAAGTTAGGCAAATTAAAGCACAGCAACCCGCAGGTATTGCACACGGTGGTTTAGATTACGTACCAAACGAAAGCACCTATCTACTACAGCGGGGCGAGCGTGTTCTTTCACCTAAGCAAAACGTAGAAATTAGTTCAATGGCTCGCCATTACAACGCGGGTGAACGGCAGGGAAATGCTGGTCCTATCAACTTTAACATTACCAATCAGATTGTAGTACAAGGCGGCGCAGATGAAGCGAGTTCTAATCGCGTTGGACAAGATATAGGTAAGCAAATCACCGCGTTGATCGTTAAAGACATTCAAGAGAATGGTGTTATTATCAAGTCAATTAGAAGTGCGGCTTAGATTAAGGGAAATGACTTGTATACATTAATTTTAACAATTTTCATCATTTGCATTATTTTATCTAAGCGGCGTTGGCCAGATATCGTATCAAAATTATTCAATAGGTTTTTTTTAGGTTTTTTGCTCATTTTTTCTTTAGCTATTCTGCTCATCTATGAGATAAGCTTCGGTATTGATTCGAGTAATACTCATGACTTTGAATTGTGGGAAAGCGTCGCCGTTTATTTTAACAACATGCTACAACCCATTTTACTCGCTGCGAGTATATTTCTTCTCTACAAGACATGGCGAACAAGCGAAACTGAGTTAAAAGAAACAAGAGAGGTCCTAAAATCTCAAACAAAAGCTCAGTACACCCAACATAACTTTGAAATTTTTAGCCATCGCTTAGAAAAGTTTAAAGAAGTTGGAAATACCAACTTAAGTACCTTTCATTACAAAAATGTTTTTTATGAATTAGTGGGAGAATTAACCAATACATCTCATCCTCGATTCAGTAAAATTCACAATTATGCGAATGAAACTCTAAAAAGTGACCGATCCAGTCAAGAAACTGTAAGCAAAGCTCTAAAATTTTTAGGGGTTGAGAACGAGTTTTATGATAACGCTGATGATGAACAGACAACAATTTTATTGCATCTTTCGTATATAATTTATAACAGTAAAAAAACACCTCTTGAATTAATACACGGGGGAGCTGTTGATTCAGTAAATGATGTAAACATTCAGGTAGAAGCTGAAACATTTATCCCTTACAAACATTATGTAAATTGTGCTTTGTTAGCCGATTTTGCCAAGCATTACTCCCAATCCCCTCATGAAGCAGAATTTATGGTGCGGTTTAGAAAACTTCTAACACACATAATGGAAATAAAGTGCGATGTTACTAGAAAGCTCCTTTCAGAAGAGCTCTTATGCACAATTAGCTACCGGAGGTTGGAGCAAAGCTTATCAGTTGTTCCAGATCTCTTTGAGGATGATTTGTTAAGTTTTATCAGGTCTGAACTAAGAGAGCGCTCAACCATGTAAACCACTTTCCACCCTCCCTCACCGCTCCATAATTTTTATACTCGCTCTAACGATTCGAACACGAGCGATGAGAAATAATGGAGCATTTACCACTCCCCAAACCCCCAAAATCTTGTGTATTTAGGCTAGTACCTAATAGCCAGTTACACGTTAATAAAGCGAATAACGCCACCGAAGTATTTGATAATGAGGGTGCATACTGGGAATTTGAAATTGAACTGAACAATGTGCCTGAAGCTGAAGCGTTGGTGCTCGACGCGTTTTTAGCAAAGCTGCGCGGCTCAGTTGGTGCGTTCCTAATGCATGACTATCGCTACGAGCAAACACAGTTAACCACAAATGCGTATGTAAGCGGTTCATACCAGGACGGTAATACACTTGCTGTTACTAACCTACCTGCTGGCCAAACTTACGCGCGTGCAGGCGCAAAGATTCAAATCGGCACGGGCGCTGCCGCAGAGCTAAAAATCCTCACACAAGATGTTGTACCAGCAAGTTATGGCGCAACCATGCTGCACTTTGAGTCGCCCATGCGCCGCATTCCAGCGCATAACACCCCTGTTTACTTTCGCCGTCCTGCGGGCGTGTTTCGGCTCGCTGATAACAAGCAAGGTTTGGCTGATGTGCAGTATAAAAATGGCATTGTAACGAGCTGGCGAATTAAAGGGCGGGAGGTGTTTTAATGGAGGCTGTCAAACTCTCGCTGATTGAGAAGCTACCAGCTGGCCGTATGCGCTATTTTGTGCGTTTAAATTTGCCCGATGGTGATTTGCTGTTACACACAGGTGTTGGCGAACGCCGCTTTTTAGATGCCACTTGGCTCGGTTTGGGTGCACTTGGCCAAGTGAGCGAAATACCCGCCAATGACTCAAATACGGTAAGCAGCATTCGCCTATCGCTCACCACCCCAAACTCTGACATTTTGGGCGAAGTTGCCGCCAATGACCCCATCGGCTCACAAGTGGATATTTACCTCGTGAGTGTTGATGAACATTACCGCGTAGATGAATACCAGTTAATCGAGAGCGGCTTTATTGCAACGTGTGACACCGAGCGCGGTGCACTCTCAAAAATTACCCTATCTGTTACGGGCGAGTCACAGCGCTGGCAGCAGGCCCGATTACATCAACGTTGGAATGATGCAACACAAAAAGCACTTTACCCGGGGGATGAATTTTTCTCAGAGCACGCATCAACCGTTGAAAATGTGTTGCCAGACACGCAACCAGGTGGACGTGTTGGAGGGCATGATGCATACCGTCGTCACTAATTTAAATGAGTATCTAGAAAGCTGTTGGGCGAAATCATTTGCGTTTGGCCAGTTTGATTGCTGTTTGTTTGTAGCAGACTGGATTAAGTATGTACGCGGCTTTGACCCTGCCCCAGAGCGTGGCACTTACACTACGCTTAAACAGGGTTTAAACATCATTAAAAACGACTTTAAACACACATTTGAGCAACGTTTAAACGTGAAACCTACATCTGTGGGTTTTGCCCAGCGTGGCGATGTGGCTTTGTGTGAACATGAAAATGAGTTAGTCGGTGGTATCGTTGGCCTTGGCTGCGTGTATTGCGTGTCTGATGAGGGGGTAACTACCCTGCCCCTAAACTCTCTGCGCTACGTTTATGCGCTGGAGGATATCCATGAGTAAGGTGGTAGGAAAAGTTGGAGATGTAGCTGAGAGCATATGGGATGCGACAGTTGGGGCCGTGTTTGATAAATTAATGCCTGATATTGACCAGCCAGAGCAAGACAAAGCAACACTCGCTAAAGGCTTACAAAAAGGCATTGATAAACCACGCCGTATCACATTTGGCCGTGACCGTATTGGCGGTGTAATTGCACACCAAGCTACAGTTGAACGTGGCGACAAAGAAATCATTCAGCTGATTGTCCTGATCAACGGCGCGCCCATTGATGCACTGGAAGGTATCTACATTGCCAATAAACCACTCTCAGACTATACGGCGGGCACTTATGACTACGTTCTTGCAGACGGTAGACACACAAGTGCTATACAACTGGCTGTGCAGCGTATGGAGGGGTGGACGACTCAGCATATTGGACATGGCCAAGCGCACATCTATTTAGAGTTTGAGAACAATCGTGATGAATTTCCCGACGGAATTAGTGACTGTGAGTTCTTAATACGCGGTGCACGTGTATGGGACCCGCGCGACACAAGCCAAAACCCAGACAATGCATCAACATGGAAATGGTCACAAAATGCAGTGCTATGCACCCTGCACTACGTGCGGTTCTACGGCGCGAATCATGTACCAACAAATCATTTGCCGTTGAACTGGTGGAAAGCAGCAGCCAACGTATGTGATGAGCAAGTACCCTACACCACAGCCAGTGGCCAAACTAAACACGAACCACGCTACACCGTCAACGGTACGTTTTCATTTACGTCAAAGCCTCTCGAAGTGTTGCAGCAGCTAGAGCGTAGTTTTGCTGGGAAAGTTTTCAGGCAAATGGGCCATTGGTATGTTCGGGTCGGTGCCTGGTATGGCAACCCGTCGTACACAGTCACAATGGCGGATATTCGCGGTGATGTAAAAATCAAATGGCACGCTGATTTGCGTTCGCGCGCAAACATCGTGCGCGCCCAGTTTGTTGATCCAAACCAGCAATATGAGCGTACCGATGCCCCGCCAATTGTTGCTGACGGGTATTTGAATTCCGATGGCCAGCAACTGGAACAAACGTTAAACCTACCGTTTGTGCGCAGTAGCGCGACGGCCCAGCGCCTAGCTGCAATACACCTAGAGCAAACACGACTAGGCGCAATAGAATTGCCACTTAGGCACGTTGGCTTGCGTGCAGCAGTCGGTAGAACCATCAAAGTAAATATACCCGAGTATCATATACACAATAAAACATATCGCGTTGTTGAGCGTAAGTTTAACATCGGTGGCTCTGTCACAATTCAGTGTGTTGAAGACAGCCCAGGCATTTGGCAAGACGGTATGGTACCAGGTGTAAAAGACCTGACACCAAACACAAACTACGTGCCAGGACAACTCAAGCCCGTTGAGGCGTTAACCGCCTCATTGCGTTCCGATGGGCAATACCAACTAACATGGACACACGACACGCCCGATGCCGTTGAGCACTATCTCGTTGATGTGTATTTGTTAGAGCCGTTAGACGAAGAACCTGAGCCAGATGCTGAGCTACCACTAAAACGCGAGATGAGCCGTGTTGACCGACAGCGCGTTAACTTCCCAATTGCGCTACTGAGAAACCTACAGGTTGGCGAGTACATCGTAAAAGTGAGCGCGGTGAATGTACGCGGTAAGTCCAGTGTCCCCAACGCGCTTGAATTCGCTATTGATATACCCCAGTCGCCACAGATTAATGTCGACGTCAGCGATGTGAGTGTGACGCTTTCAGCCGTGTTAAATGATGACACGCTGGGTACTACGGTTGAATGGCAGTGGCTCGGCACCGAGGACGACCCTACAACTAGCCCTATAGTGACGTCTAACGTTTACACAAAAAATGGGTTAACCCCGCGCACAACATATCAATATCAATGCCGCGCAATCAACGAAATTGGCGCGAGTGAATGGACCATTTACAGTGTAACAACAGAAAGTGCTGTTAATCATATTCCTTTATCAACCCTATCATTTGAGCTTGAGCAAAGTCCCTCATGGACAGGCCTTGGTACGGGGTGGATGCCAGATACGCTGGTGCACACAGCGCGCGTCGTATTAATCAACAAAGTGACAAAAGAGGAATTGGCATACCAGGCGTTCACCGTCTCATTAGATGACTCAAACGACGCGCTGATTTTTATAGAACTGACTGACGATAGACTCAACAAAACGGAGTTGCCATTAGAATTAAATATAGATGAGAACGGCACCAGCTCAGTCACAGTCACAGCAACCCATGACAGCGAAATCTCACGTCAAACATTTAGTGTTGTGGGCGTTGGCCCGAAAGATCTTGAAGAAATCACAGAGCGTTTTGAAGAGTTAGATGCGATTGCAGAATCCGTGTTAGAGCAAGCCCTCAACGCTGAACAAATTTTTGATGCTGATTTACACAGCACGCTACAGCTAGAGCAAAAAACAGATACAACGAATGCGACAATCAATGAGTTTGTTGCTGTACAAGCTTCTGAAAATGAGGCCATGGCTCTGAAAGTCAGTACCATCACGTCTGAAGTAGACGCGAATAAAGCGCAAATTGTTGATGTGAGCCAAACGCTGGCGACAACTGAACAAGCGCTAGCAACAAAAATTACACAGTTAACGTCGACTGTAGACAATAATCATGCGCAGCTAACGACGTATTACATCACACGCGCAGACGCAGAAAGTGCTGTTTCACAAGCAAAGACTGAACTACAAAGCCAAGTCGATGCAAATTTGGCGTACCTTAATCAAACGTTTTATACCTCAGCTGATACGGAAGAAGCGATTGCAGCAAAGGTGGATGTACTGCGCTCTGAAGTTGACGGCAACCACGCTCAAATAACTGACAACTACTATACAAAAGTTGCCGCTGATGAAGCGATTGCCGCAAAGGTGGATGTACTGCGCTCTGAAGTTGACGACAACCACGCTCAAATAACTGGCAACTACTATACAAAAGTTGCGGCGGATGAAGCGATAGCAGCGAAGGTGAATGTACTGCGCTCTGAAGTAGACGACACAATTACAGGCCTAGACGAGGTTTATTTTACAAGAGCCGACGAGGATAGCGCATTATCGGAATTTGTTCGCAATGTGAATGTGAGTACGCCAAGCGGCACAGCCAGTGTCGTTAGTGTAATGAGCGCTCATGCTAACCAGCTCGGTGAATTAGAAGCGCGAGCCTCCCTAGGGGTAGATATAAATGGGTATGTGACTGGGTTAGACATCACACCAGGTAAAATGAAATTTGCATCAAATACGTTTGAATGGGCACTTGGTTTAGATCACAGTTTACGCTCAACTAACGGCTGGCTCGCTGGCTACAAAGGTAGCGATTATATGTGGTACATAACAGGTACTGGGGCTGCACAGCTTAGCTCTATGTCTGCAAAGTACAGTATTAGTGTGGGTACAGAAACATCATATTCATCTGTTGGTGCGCGTATCCGCGCTGGCTACACGGGCGTAAACGTTAATGCAGAAAGATGGTCGCTCTATTCTGAAAGCGGTGAAGTTGGCCCGCACACCTCAGCGCATGAAACCCTGCTGCCCAAAGCGCTCACCCCAGAACCTGGGGATATTCTGTGTGATGATGAACTGATGCATATCGCCAGTATCTCTAATGCGATTTGTACTGCCAAAATAAGTAGTACCCCGATGGATGTTACTGCCCGTGGCATTTATACCCGTCGCTACAATTTAACTGACTCACAACCTGCAGGGCTGAAAGGGTTTGAAGAGTGGGAGCAGCTGGCTTATTTATTCGATGTGGCTTGCATCAACGCAGGTGGTGAAGGGGCCATGAATGTGTGCGGCGAAGGCGGCGACTTACAAACGGGCGATTTAATTTGTTCAAGCTCCATGCTTGGCAAAGGCATGCGCCAACCTACCCAAAGTGAAGAGCGTTACACCATTGCACAGGTCCGCCACAACGTCACTTTCGATTCCCCCGACCAAGTGAAGTTGGTCGCCGTTATCTACAAGCGAGGTTAATCATGGCTTACTCTATCGGCGCAATCTCAATACAGCAAAACAGCTCAGTTATCACTGGCACAAACACGTTGTTTGAGCGTGTTGCAAAAACGCAAATTGGCGACCTACTCTATCTCAGAGCGAATGAGCAAGACACGATATTACAAGTAACTGAGGTACTCAGCGACTCTCAGCTACGTGTTGCGTTACTCGATGGCCGACCGTTTAACCCCACAAGCAGTGCAAGCGGTTTGCACTATGGTTTGATACAAAACTTCACGACAACGACCACAGCCAAACTTGCTAAGGGTATTGCGGATTTGCAAAGCAAATGGCACTTGCGTGAAAGTCAGTTAACTGACTGGTTTGTAAGTAGTGAAGATAGCCACTCAATCACCAACTTTTTGGGTGAACAAACCACTATACCCACGCCCACAAAAATAGCCCAGTTGGCTGAGGTGGCGATGACTGCCAGTGCTGATTTATCCACTATGGCACAGGCCATTGCAGATAATAAGCAGAGCTTGGCAAGCGTTGAGCCACGTATTACACAGTTTGATGAGCGCTATCCACAGGTTATGGCTGCCCAGCAAGAGGTGCTTAATAAGCGCAATGAAGTGGTGCTCGCCCACGATGAGGTGCACTTAAAGGCTGCGCAAGTGGCAGAACATACAGCGCAAGTAGCCACAACTGAGCAAACAGTACTGGCGCTACAAGGCGAGATTGAACAAGCTGCTCAGCAGGTTGAGCTTGATAAAACCCACAGCCAAGCTGCGGCAGAGCTATGTGTGGTTGCGCAAAACCAAACACAAAGCGATGCACAAACAGTCAATGCGGATAAAGCCGTAGTAACGCAGCTTAAAGCGGATATGAATGTGTTAAATGATGCGCTCAATGTGGCCATCAGCGATGCGCAGTCACACATTGCTAATAGCGCCGCGCAAACACAAGCGCACGCAACACAAACGCACAGCGATATTGCAAGTACCGCAAGTTCAGCTAAAGACGATGTAACACGTACCGCTGTCAACTTTAGCGAGCAAATCGCGCAGACCGAGCAGCGCGTGCAAGGTCATGCTTTTAAAGCAATCAAGGCGTGCGATAGCAGTGTGATTGCACTGGATGAGGTGGCACATATTGCCTCGTCAGTCAGTGCCGAACTAGCTGAGGTTATGGATGCGAAGTCCGTGTCACTGGCAGCAAGCGAGGCAGTACAATTAGCGGCTCAAACAACCTCATTAGATGCAATACACAGCCAAGCCTATGCATCTTTGTGTGCGCTGAGCGCCAAGCAGCTTAGCGAGCAAAACAGCAAACTCAATACCGCACTCAATAGGTTGTTAAACAACACATTGAGCACTGAACAAATCAACGAATTATTCCCAATTTAGAGGTAATCATGAGCGAAGAACTCACAAACGCCGTCACTGCGCTGCAAAATGTCAGCAACAAACATGAGCAGCTAAATGCCCAATACCAAGGCACCCATGATGCGCTGACAAGCAACACCCAAGCCATGACAGACTGGCAAACCCAATCAGGCACGGTAGAGCTGACCGACCAAAACGGCAACAAACACGCCACACCCACACTAAAAACACTGGTTGCACAAGCGCAAAGCGTGAACCCTCATCCCGATGTAATGAGCAAGGCGCAATTTGAAGCGCTTTGTCAGATGCGCAAACAGCAATATGCGGGTTCAGGGTTTGTTGAGTGGGGCAAGCATAATTCTGGGCATCCAAAAATAAACGAAGGGCTATGGCAGTATGTTGCAGCTGGTGCTGAAAACTCTCTAACACTGGGTGATATAGAGCAAAATACCTATACGGGTATATCTCGCTCATTTAATCCAATTGTTGTGATAGACGGTGTGCAACATGTTGTCGCGTATGTTGGTCGGCCAAATACACAAAACAGACCGACATTCCCCAAAGCCCCCGACGGCACTAAAACCTATGACTCAGCAACAGGCACAGTCACACAACACAGCAATGCTGAGGTTGCCTTTGCCTCAGAGACGGACACCAACAAAGTCATCACTTCTCGCAAAGACTTGGTATTCTTAGAGTCTTGGCATGAAAAAATTGCCGACAAAGATGTGGTTTATCCACTGGGTAATGTTCAATACGGTGCAAGTAGCTATGAAGGCATCACACTTCTTAACAACCTAGTTGCACAAGGCTATAGCGCCTTTGGTGAATGGGACCAAAACACCAAAGGCTATGGCGTAAAATGGTCAACCCTCACAGACGAACAAAAGGCCATATTTTTAGGAGAGCCTGAGCACAATATTTACTTTGACCCTAAAGCCAAAGCGTATATTCAGGTGCGTTATCGAGTGCGGGTTGTTGAAGGGACATGCAATAGTTGGAGTGAGTTACGTCCATCGGTGAGTGAGCGTACAACTGAGTGGGCACTCGTAGACAGACGACGTATAGCATACGTTCAAGGTTCATCAGAAGACATTTCTCCGCGAATATTCTTGATGAAAGGGCATTCTCAAACAACATTAACGAAGGAAGATAAGGGGGTTGCTGAAGGGGAAGGTTCAACAACTGGATTGTTCAGTTACGGTCAGACCAAACCACTCGGAATTCCAATCGCATTAGTTCAACGCTTAAACCAAGGGGCCTACCACCCAAGCTATAACCCAATGGGTGTTTGCGGCTTGGCAACGGTGAGCAACCCTGATAGTCAAGCGCATTGTACTAAGTGGTATCAAGATGTGGTGACACAACCTACTAGCGCAGCAGATTGCTTTGATGTCAATGTTAGTAGAATCCCCTCAGGCGGTTACAATTGGGGATCAATCGAGCTTGGGTGGTCGGGTCGTTCAGACCAATATCAATATTATGATGCGATTTACGCAGGGCAAGTGGAAGACTTACGCTTAAACGCCAATAAACTCGATGTTAATCAGCTTCGCGAAGAGACTATGCGTAAAGCGGTTGCAGGGACGTTGAGAGGCCAAGGCAGCCAGCTATTTACTCGGTTTAAATCATTAAATGAGTTCTTTTTCTCAAATTACAATGTAAATAGTAATGTGTACTTCAGAACTGGACCTGATCATGGCGATGAGCTAATAGATTTTCAGCAGATGGGGTTTGATGTCAATGAATCCATCATGGTGTGGCAACCATCTACTGGATATGTGGGTTATGGCGCACTGACGCAACATACTGGGCATTTATCATTACATCAATCTCAAGAAGGTTTGGGTAAATTAAGCGGAGATTATAAGAGCAGCCTTAGTCGCCATGAGCGCTGCTATATTGCAAGCGTACAAGAGGTGGGATGCTTTGATAATCTACCCTGGGTTGATATCGTCGGCACGCCCGAAAACATAGCAGCAACCTTCCCTGATGGGGTTGTTGGACAATGGCTCCCAAAACAGCCAGATAGCTCAAGTGGTTATCCGCTAAATAAGAAAATGTCAGGCGCATCGTTAAATGCGACCTATACGGCAGATCAGGGCCAAACATGGAACAATCAGAATGTATCGTTTGACGAGACGACCAATACTAATACGAGTAGTTGGGGTTCAGATGATGTAGTGCTATTGAGCTATCAAACACAGGCTTGTTTTACTCATGCAGGCAGTTCTGCACCTATCTTGGGTTCGGTGGGGGATGTTTATGCAACACAGTCAAAATTAGAAATGTACGGTAATCGCCTACAGCCTAGTCTCATTTGCAAAATTGGCACTCGTGCAAATGGTGCATTTATACATGAACAGGTGAAGGTAAGCAGATTCAGTAAACATGCACCAACGGGAAAGTTGTATTGGACAAGCTTATCAGGAGATGAGCCTAGGCATGATGGATTGAGCCTAGACAGCCAGAGTGAGCCATCAAGCGCGATTAAAACGCTTTACACGCTTATTGAAAAAGATGGCTTGTTATACCTGCAATTTAACGGCACAGAACTAAAACATAACGGCACCGACTGGGGAGATGACCAAACAATCCCAATTATCAACGGTGAAAACGTTAAAACCGACATGAACGGCAACACGGTAAAAGTCTTCTGCCACCACACACAAATCCCCATCGGCATTGCATACAACAATTAAGGCCCAGCTATGAGTGAACAAATAACTGAACAAGTAAACGATTCAATTGAAACGCAATTACCCATTGTCACATACTCAGATGTGGCGACTAAACGCACGTTACGCCACCCCGCAGCGCAGATCAAAGCAACGCTTGAGCAGGCAATTGCACAAGAAGAAGCAGAGCACGCGCAAGCCCATGCAGCATGGCAAGCATTATTGGCTGATATTCAAGCACAGATTGAACACGCGCAAGCCCACAATGCTGCAAACCCTGACGACCAGATTGATGTGCCAGAATTGCCAGCAGAGCCTATGATTGATATGGCAAAACGCCGCGCGTGTTATGAGGTTAAAAACGTAGAGGTAGATTTAGAACTCACAACAGAAGCACAAGATTCGCACATTGTTTATGATGATGATGCGCTGATTGCCTATCATCACCCCAAAACCATCGCCCACAGCGATGAACACATTGAAGCTATAAAACGCGAACGATTCAAAACTCAACGCGCTGAAAATGTCGCTGCAATAACAGTCGAAGTCGATAAAATGCTATTTGATGGTGATGAGTTAAGCCAAAGCAGGATGACGCGAGCTATTATTTTAATGTCCGATACAGATACCCAACTTTGGGTTTTAGCTAATAACGAGGTTGTTGAAGTGACTCGCGAACAGTTGAAACAAGCGTGTGTTTTGTCTGCGCAAAAGCAGTCGGAACTTTGGGTGTGAAAAAATTGTATTACACCAAATTCCAACATTGCCATGATTTTAAGTTTTAAAAATTTTAATCCGCTAAAACTGTGGCGATGTTGGAATAGTCCTAGAGCCTCATCAAGAACAGCAAAATCGAAAGAGAAACCATCTGGCATGGCTTTGGCTAAGTTGTGAGATGACTGATAGGTGCAAAGAAGCACTGTTTTTTTAGTGTTTTCTTTCGATGCTTCTAGAGCTTTACTAATACTTTCGTGACTAGAGTGTACCGGTATTTCAAGTTCTTCCTTTTGTATATCGTCAAACACCCCTTGCTCTGAACATATCCCAATCACTTGAGTTGAATCTCGCCAGTATTCTAGTTTTGACCACTCTTCGTATGTTTGCTTCATTAGCCACAGCGACGGCGTAAACACGATGGTGACTTTACTCATTATTTTTTCAGCAATCCAAGCTGATGTAAGGGTTTTGCCTATGCCACATGGCATCACTATCGTGCATAAGTCAGATTTAGCAAGCTCACCCATAGCTTGTGCAATCGCTTCTTTTTGGTGTGTTCTGGGTTGTATTTTCATATATAGCAACTTTTAAATTATGGTTTTAACCGAGGGAAGCTAGGCACTTATGTATTTTTTATCAGTCATGATTAAGATCCCTTCTCGGGGAGTAAAGCGTGTGGCCAATGACAATAAATTGCTTGTTAAGCCACTGTGTTACTTGCGGAAGTTTTACGCCTTGCGCCCGAGCAAACGCGGTTTGATTGCCGTCGAAATACTGTTCAATGTATTGTTTTAATGGCATTAACGCACCTCTTCTAATGTCAATTCACTTTCACAGCCAAGCATTGGCACAATGAATACAGTGCCTTGCTCATCTTGTGCTTCAACTGCTTTGTAACCCATTCTTTTAGCGCACTCCCCCTGTTTTGCCTGAATCCACCAATCATCCTCACCATCTAAGCCGTGGTCAAAAGCGGTATCTCTACCATCTAACATGCGCTCAGCCACTTCCTCATCAACACTTAATACATCACTGATATGTGCAATAAGCTCTTCATCATATAAATCTGAAACGCGTACTATATGCTCTTCATTTAGCTCAAGTGAGTAGACATAAACAGTGTTGCTTGCGGTCATTGTATAAACATCGTGAGAGAAGAATAAACAATCATCAAATGTACCCGTTGCTTTGATGTTGGTGATTTCGTTTGGGCTAGTGTGAAATGCTTTCATTATGTATGTTCCTTCTCTCAGTTGATGAATTCAGTATATAAAGCATTTTACTTTATGTAAAGCGTTTCACTTTATATTTTGCACTTTTTTTATTCGGTGGGTTTTTGTGCGGTTTCGTTGCGCTGCGGAGCATTCCAATCCTACGAGGTTCTGGACTGAATGGACAAATATTAAGGTGATTTAACATAATTCATTTGCGTCTAAATTCAAATGTGTTTTTTTCTAATTCCGAACGCCGCGTTACACTAACGCCTTGTTTTTATTATTTATTGCAACGCACGACTCGTTATCATGAGAATCAAACAGCTAGCCTACAAGCTGAAATTGAGCATTTAAGGGACATTGTGGGTGCGCGAGACAAACTTAAGGAAATGCGCAAAGACTTGATTGCGATAAGTGATCGCTTCACGTTCAAGGATACTATGTTGAAGTTTGAAAGAGATTCATCAAGCGCGTTTGTTGACTATCCTTAAATTAGATTGGTTCCAACAATATATCGTCATATATTGAATAAGACCCGTTTCTAAAGTTAACATACTTACCGCAACTAGTTTGAAACTTAACAGATCCGTCAAAGTAATGTGACAGCTTGAGTTTAAATTACTTTGTCTCCAATTGCTTAATTCTCTGCTCAAACGCGTTAATAATGACTCTTATCCAGTTAATATCATTCTTAAGCGTTGCCACGGTGGCGATATACCCGCCTATATTCGTGCCTATCAATATCATTAAATTAGTGTTCATGTTTCGTACCTCGTTTTAGTCACAGCTGCGATTGAACCAGCCGTAACGGCTTGACCTAACAGTGGCGTAAATTGCGGTTTAAGCACAAAAACCCAATCAAAGATTTGCTCTATGTAGTCTTGATGGTCATCGACATCGCCTTAAGCCATTTAGGGTCTTTAACGCGATAGTTTGTGTCCAATTTCTGAGGGTCTAAGAGGAACCCAGCGTTAGGCACTTTGATATAATTGCTACCATTGTATTTCGGCCAGCGCTTGGCCGATTGGCTTTGTGATGACCTTTGATGACACGTTTATCTTTTGATAGAGCCAGTAGCCAGCACCTAATGTAAGTAATAGCGATAGGTTCTTACTAATAAAGTTACCCATAGAACCCCCATTCAAAGCCCTGCTTGATTTCGTCCATTGTGTACGGCTGCAGGCCGTTCTCCATGTTGACCATTGCCGCTAAAACATTGGGGTGTAGTGGTCAATACTTTTTGGCCACCTCGTTATAAGTTTCCCAGTATTGCTTTTCTTTCATAATCGGTGAGCAACCATTATTGTGTTTGTGAGGTCGATACCGATTGTAATAACCCACTATATATTGCGAAATTGCTCCCGATGCCTCAGCCATACTTCGATATCCCACTCTAGGCATCCATTCTGTTTTAAAACTTCTAAAAAAGCGCTCCATTGGCGCATTATCCCAACAGTTTCCTCTGCGTGAAAGACTTTGCTTCATGCCATAACGCCAGAGTAACTGACGAAAGCTCTTGCTCGTATAATGACAGCCCTGATCACTATGGAATAGCACTCGCTTTGGGTTACCTCGGCTTTCATAAGCCATTCTTAAAGCTTTTTTCGTTAGGTCACTGTCCGGTCGAGCTGATGTTGCCCAACCTACAACTTTGCGAGCGTAAAGGTCAATTACAACAGCCAGGTATAGCCAACGAGAACCGCACCAGACATAGGTAACATCACCACACCAAACTTGATCTGGTGCTTGTGTGCTAAATGCTCTTTTCAATAAATTAGGTATGCTTAAGTGCTCTTTTTCTGCCTTGGAATACTTATGCGTTGGCATTTGACGACTAACCAATCCCTCTTGTTTCATCAGCTTACTCACCAACCAGCGGCTCGCTTTGAAGCCTGACTTTGCGAGCAGTTGAACCAAGGTTCGTTGGCCTGCGGAGCCATGACTTAGCCCAAACCAACGTTTCATTTCGGCAATTAAACGTAGCCGCTCGGGCGCTATAGTATGTGGTGTTTCGCGCCAATATCGGTAACTACTGCGCTGTACTTTAAATACAGCACACAAACGCTTCACAGGCCAGCTCTCTTGAAGGGAGCGGATCAGCGCAAACCTTTGATGGAGTCCTGCATCAAGAGAGCTGAAGCCTTTTTTAGGATCTCATTGTCCTCTTCTAGGCGTTTGAGTTTACGCTCAAGTTCGCGGATTTTAAGTTGGTCAGGGGTCAGGGGAGTCGCACTAGTGAGGTTACCGTTACGCTCTTCTTTTAGCTGGCGTGCCCACTTATCGACAGTGGATTTACCTAATCCCATCGCCTCGGCAACGTCTCTAACAGAGCGTTGTTCATCGACGACTTGTTGAGCGACTTCGAGTCTAAATTCAGGAGAATAAGTTGGACGAGTTCTTTTTGTCATATTTGCACCTAATCAGTTATGGTGATTCTATCACCTCTAATCAGGTGGCCAAATTTATTGTGCCACTACA
>NZ_MKJU01000025.1 GCF_001854605.1 Pseudoalteromonas amylolytica
AAGAACGTGCATTTAGACGCACAGGCGAATCAGGATGTGCCGTTTGAGCAATTGGTTGATAGATTAAAGGTGCCTAGAAGCACAAGTCACACACCACTGTTCCAAATCATGATGACAATGAACACAGATTACGGTGTGGGAGAGACAAGTAAGCACACTTTGGCGGGCGTGGATATCGCACCTTATGCATCAGATACGATTGCAGCGAAGTTTGATTTAAACATCGACCTGAGTATGAATGATGATGGTGTTGGCATTCACTGGACCTATGATGTGAGCTTGTTTAGTGCACAAGCCATAGAGCGTTTAAATGACCATTTATGTCGTTTGTTGAGTGCACTGAGTGATGTGAATGAGCAAGAGGTTGCCCCACATASACTGCCTATCTTGTCAGAGGCAGAGCAACACCACTTGGTACATGGGCTCAACAACACAAAGATGGACTATCCAAAAGACAGCTGTATTCATGAGTTGTTTGAGCAACAGGCGCAAGCGACACCAGATAAAGTCGCGGTGGAGTTTGGGTCACAGCAGCTGACTTATGGCGCATTGAATCGCAAGGCGAACCAACTGGCGCATTACTTAGTGAATACACAGGGTGTTACCCCAGATACCTTGGTGGGATTATGTGTAGAGCGTTCATTAGAGATGATAGTGGGGATGTTAGGTATTTTGAAGGCGGGTGGGGCGTATGTACCACTTGACCCGAATTACCCACAGGCGCGTTTAGACTACATGATTGAAGATGCTGGTTTGGTGAATATAGTGAGTCATCAAGCGGTACTTTCACGCTCGATATTGACTGGGTTCCGTGGCGAGGTAATTAACTTAGATGCGCAAAGTGCGTACGAGCATTGCAGCACGACAGACCTGACAAAATCCATGTTGGGGCTTAGCTCAGAGAATCTGGCGTATGTGATCTATACCTCAGGTTCAACGGGTCAGCCTAAGGGAGTGATGATTGAGCATCGCAGTGTACAAGCTTTGGCAAGCGAAATTCCATCTTGGTTTGATGAGGTAAATACGATCGGTTGGAGCTCAAATTACATATTTGATGGCTCGGTAAAGGGAATCATTCTCCTCTTCTGTGGCCGTAAAATGATTATTCTCAGTGATGAGTGTAAAAAAGATCCTGCGCTGTTGCGACAGTGTATAGAATCACATGATATTGAGTTGCTAGATTGTACGCCAACCTTGTTACAGCATTGGATTGATGGCTGGGGAGAGTTTACACCACCCAACTTAATGGTTGGAGGAGAAGCAATTTCAAGTAAATTATGGCAGCAACTGGTGGATTATCGTCAGCGTGGAACAAAGATATTCAATGTCTATGGACCAACAGAGTGCACGGTTAACAGTACACGGGCACTTGTCAGCACCGAGATAGCAACGATTGGCCGACCTTTAGCATATGTGCAGTGCTATATTTTGAGCGAAAATGGCAAAAATGCCTTAGTACCCTTTGGAAGCATAGGTGAACTATACATTGGTGGTGATGGCTTAGCTCGTGGCTATTTGAATCGTCAGCAGTTGAGTGCGCAGCGCTTTATCGCCAACCCATTTTATGATGCCACGCATCCAAATAGCTCAGAGCGCTTATATCGTACCGGTGACTTAGTGCGTTATTTACCAGATGGCAATTTAGAGTTTATAGGGCGAGTGGATGATCAAGTTAAGATCCGCGGGTTTAGGATTGAACTGGGTGAAGTCGAAGCGCAACTCGCAGTGCAGGAGGGAGTGGAATCTGCATTGGTGATGGCCAAAGAGCTGGCGGGTTCGCTACAGTTGATTGGTTATATCAAAGCCAGTAACACGTTAAATGAGGCGGGTCAGGTTCAGCTTATTACTGAGATTAAAGAGCGCTTAGAAAAGTCTCTGCCTGATCACATGATGCCAAGTGTACTTATGGTAGTGAATGCATGGCCTTTGACTGCAAATGGTAAAGTAGATAAAAAAGCGCTGCCACAGCCAGATTGTGCGAGTTTACAAGGGAAGTATGTAGCACCATGCAGTGATGCAGAGCATGCTCTAGTAGGTATATTCTCACAACTGTTGGGTATTGAAGCGGATAAAATCAGCACGACGGCGAATTTCTTCGACCTCGGCGGACACTCGTTACTTGCTGTGAAACTTATGGCAAAAATTAGTGCGCATTTTGAACAGACGTTATCGTTAGCAGAGCTATTTAAAACACCAAATATAGTAAAGCTAGGTGAGCGGCTCACCATAGAAAAAGAGCAGTCTTTTAGCATTACTGTACCTTTACATAACGAGGGTGAGGCGCAGACCTTATTTGTTGTGCCAGGAGCAGGAGGCAATGTGTTGTCGCTTCAGCCAATGGCGCAAGCATTGCGTGGTACTTATGCTGTATATGCACTACAAGCAATAGGCTTAGATGGCACTATGACTCCATTGGAAAGTGTGGAACGCACAGCGCGTGAAAACATTGCGGCACTAAAAGAAGTTCAGCCCAGTGGTCCTTATCATCTAGTAGGGCATTCCTATGGTGGTGTGGTGGCTTTTGAAATGGCGAAACAGCTATTGCTAAACAATGAGTCAGTTGCTTCATTAAAACTGATTGACGCCTACGCACCGCTTATATTTAAGCAACAGTTTAAACAACGATATGGTGGGCAAAATACACAAATGGAAGAGTTGTATAGCGTTTGTGTTAACTTTGCACATCAGTTTGGTGTGGCCATAGAGTTAGATATACAACATTTACAGTCGCTCACAGACAGTGAGCTTGGGCAGTATGTATCCAGTTGTTTCCAAAGCCAAGGTGTTGATATGACGCCAACACAATTTGTTACTTATTACAGCGTGTATAAGGCAAATTTAAACTGTTATCTCACTTATTTGCCAACCAAACTGCCAAGCACGTTGAATATAAGTCTTTATCGAGCAATACACTCTTTTGATGGAGCACATATACCTGACGATTATGGTTGGAATGACTTGTTGATGCAGCCACTTACGATTGTAGATGTTGCAGCTGATCACTTCTCGATATTGACGCAACCTCATATTCAGGAGGTATTCTAGTTGTATTCAAACTGTATGATGTTTGTTGGAGGTTAACCTGATTGACCTCTAGTTTCTGTTAAGTGTAAGTCGCAAAGTATTATCGATACTTTGCGGCTTTTTATTTTCATCTCTAAATCACTGATATCAGTGGCTGGACTCTTCACTTCGCGCCGTGTTTTGGTATCTCTAGGAGTGACTTTAGGAGCTCACGTTTGCCTTGATGATTGATTCAATAACCACAATTGTATTCATGTTTGGGGTGGTCATTGATTGGTATTAACCGTCCGATATCGGGCTGTAAGTGTTCGATATCGGTCTATTGAAATTGAAACGCTATTTCTAAGCGTTGTAGGGTGACAAGCTAAATACGAAGTTGTATGGAGGGATTGGTTTAACTTGTTGTTTTAAATGGTTTTAAATTCTTTGTTTTAGCAGGCCGTACACACGTTGAAAAGTGGCTATAAGTGGCATGTTATTCGCAATATTAGTTTTATTGTTGAAAATTGATCGTATGGCTTTATTGAGTCAAATCGTATAAAACAGGAAGCAAAGGATGAACCAAAGTATTTATCTATTAAAGCAAGCTTGGGCTGGATTACGCCTTAAAAAGGGCTTTTCAGCCACTGTCATTGCAACACTGGGGATAAGTTTGGGTGCTTTATTATGCATTCTGACGTTAGCGTATATCGTAATTGTTAAACCTCTACCTTACCCCGAACAAGGTGCTTTATACCAGCTTAACTCAGTGGTTAAAGATAAAAATGCAGAGGTGCTTGGTAGGGCGTATAACTATCCTAGTTTAATTCACCTATATGACACGCAAACTGTGTTTAGTGAATCGGCCATAGCGCTTTATAGCGAAAGTGTACTAAGCTCGCTTGCGACTCATCCAACGGTCAAGACAATCTATGCAACACCTAAATGGTTCACGTTATTGGGCAGTCAAATGGCCCTTGGTCGGGCATTTGAGCAAACTGAAAACAAAGAAAGCTATAATCCCGTCGCCATCTTGAGCTATCACACATGGAAGCAAAAATTTAACTTAGATAGCGAAATATTAGACAAAACCATTACGGTCAGCGGGAACAACTATAAGGTTGTGGGTGTGTTGTCTGAGTCATTCGTTGAACCTCAGCTTGCTGGTACAGGCAGTAAAACTGATATCTATTTACCTTGGGATTTTAACTCATACCACCAGAGTGATAATTGGAGAAACCGTTGGGGTGGATTTATCACCCGATTACACTTTATTGGTAAACTTGATGGTCAAATGGCACCTTCACAGATTGAGCAAACCCTCACTGGACCTTTCAATAATTACTGGCAAGAAAACGTATCAGATATCGCACGCTTTAAGGGGTGGACGATTCAAATGGAATTGAAGTCATTTAAAGAAGCAATATTGGGAGACAGTACTAATACGGTGCTACTTTTACTGGCGGGTGTAACAGGACTGGTACTGATTGCATGTACTAATATTACTAATTTATTTATGTCTCGTACGGCTGAACAGCAGCGTCAATTAGCAATCCAAGCTGTTGTGGGTGCTAAAAAGCGTCATTTATTCCATTCGTTACTTACAGAGTCGGCATTATTAGTTTTTGCATCTCTGGCGTTGGCTTTAGTTATTGCCAATAGTGGTTTTTGGGTACTTCAACATTACTTAGCGTCTAGCTTTCCACGTATCGATGAGCTGGCATTAAACGGATTTACCTTTGTATCTGCTGTGCTTATTGCGCTAATCATAGCTTTATTTTTCGCGCGTTTAAGCGCTGGTATCGTTAACTATAAAGCGCTGAACTCTATTCTACAGTCAAGTGGTAAGGGCACCGGTGTGCAAGTTTCTGAAAAAGTGAGAAGGATACTGGTGATTTCACAGGTGACGATTGTAACGACGCTGGTATTTATCAATATTGGTCTTTTGAAAGACTCTTTAAAAATTATTACAGAGCCATTGGGCTTTGAAACAAAGGATATTACGACTTTTAATATCAATGTTAACGGATCTAGCAATTTGTCGAGCGAGCAGCTTCAAGCACTTATGTTAGAGCTAAGAAATAGACTTCAGGCTTTACCGCAAGTTGATGATGTATCTCAGGCTATTTCACCGCTAGAAATCAATGGGATGCGTATTCAAACAGTTGAAGAAACTCAAGAAAGCCTGACGATTCAAAGTCGCTACATTGACGATAGGTACTTCAACATGACGGGGCAAACACTGATCGAGGGTAACTTCTTCAGTGAATCAGATTTTAAAGATCAAAACTACAGCATCATTATCAACGATGTGTACGCAAGAAGGTTGGCAGGTGAAGGCAGTGCGTTGGGTAAAAAAATCTCAGTTGGCGGTGATTTACTGAGTGTGGGGGGGGTTGTCAAAGGCGTTAAAGTTCCAAATGAAACAGACATTCCAATGCGCGCCTATATGTTGACATCTGCTGATGAGCGTCAATTCATTTTAAAGATGAAACCTAACCAAACCTTGTCTCGTGAAATGATAGCGTCAATTCTCAAAGAAGTGAGCAGCCAGTTGTATCTAAAAGATTTAGATACATTAGAGGAAAAGAAAAGTCAGATGTTGTTCACTCAGTACACTACGGCTATCACCAGCTCTGTTTTAGCAACCTTGACGTTTTTGTTAGCCACTATTGGCTTGTACGGTATTCTTAACTACGCCACACAAATGCGTAAGTTTGAACTGGGGACTCGTCTTGCAATCGGTGCATCACGTAAGGATGTGATTAGTTTAATCATAAAAGATAATGCGGGTTCAGTTGTGATAGGCCTTGTTGCAAGCCTAATCATTTTACTCGGTCTATACATTGGCTTTGCACAAGCGTTAAGCAGCTACGTAAACATGGGGACGGTGGCGATGTTCTTCGTGACACTTGCGCTTATCAGTTTAATGACATGGTTTGCGTGTTATTGGCCTCTACGCTCAATTATTAATGTTATGCCTATTCACTCGTTACGTGATAGTCAGTAATCAAGCTTTAGCTAAACAAAAGGTTCGGGATTATGGATGTAGTTAAAAAGAAGCCCAAAAAACAATGGTTGGCAAACAAATATCAATTAGTGGCGGTAGTATTACTTGTCGTAATCGCTTTAATTGCTTGGGCTTTGAAAGCGGCTGGAACGGTCTCGGTATCTCGTAAAGATGTACTTGTTGAGAAGGTAAAGCTGGGTGATCTAGAAGTTGTCACTGAAGGCTTTGGGGTATTGAGCTCCAATCGACAACAATTGCTGACTGCATTGACGCCAGCTACGGTTAAAGAGGTTGTATTGAAACCTGGTGCTCATGTGGAGCCTGATAGTGTGATTGTACGCTTAGAAAACCCTGAATTAATTCAGGAAGTTGAGGATGCTCAGCAAGAGTTATTGCAGATTATGGCTAACTTGCGGCAACTGAAGTTAAATAACCAGAGGGAAATACTGAATGAAACAGCGAATCTTGCCGAGTTGACGGCGCGTTATGAGTCTGCAACGCTCAATCGCAAAGCTGAAGAAAAGCTAATAGAACAAGGCATTGTATCTCAATTGGCTTATCAAGAGTCGGTGCTGGAAGAAAACCAACTGGCGAAGAGAATTGAAATACTTAAAAAACGTATCGAGCAACTGAAACTAGTTCATCAAGAGTCTGTAAATATTCAACAAGAGCGACTAAAGCAACAGCAAGGTCAGGTGAAGATTAGACAAACTCGTCTAGATGCATTGGAGGTAAAAGCTGGGTTTTCAGGTGTTTTGCAAAGGTTGTCAGTGGAACTGGGGCAAAGCTTAACGCAAGGTCAGGAAGTTGCATTGATAGGCAGCGTTACGGATCTAATCGCTTTAGTTCGAGTGCCACAAAGTCAAGTACAGCAGGTTGTTGTTGGCCAAACAGCGATTGTTGATACGCGACGGGACAAAATAGTTGGCAAGGTTTCACGTATTGAGCCTATTGTTCAGGACAATACGGTAGAAATAGAAATTGCCTTGCCTGAAACATTACCTGCTAGTGCACGTCCTCAGCTGAATGTAGACGCTTCAATCATCGCTGATAAGTTGCAACAGGTGCTTTACATTGAGCGTCCGGTCAATGTAAAGCAACATAGCAAAATAAATTTATACCGCCTAACTTCAGGCAGCTCAACAGCACAACTAACAACTTTAGAGCTAGGCCAAATAGCAGGTCGATACATTGAAGTTATATCAGGCGCAAAGCCAGATGATGCTTTCATAATTTCAGATTTATCGAACCTGAAAAGTACAGCACCAGAATTGGCAATAACTCCTTAAAGAATATGGAAAAATTAGTAGGAATATAGATATGAGCGAAATTAAAATTCAAATGAAAAATATCTCCAAAGTCTTTGAAACAGAGGATATGGAGACGCACGCATTAAAAGACGTTAACCTAACTATCTATAAGGGGGATTATGTATCAATATCAGGCCCTTCTGGTTGTGGTAAGTCGACACTGCTTTCGTTATTAGGTTTGCTAGATATGCCGACAAGTGGGGAATATAAGATAGAAGGTGTTGACGTTTCTAACTTGTCACTAGATGAGGCTGCGGAAATTAGGAATAGTAAAATTGGTTTTATTTTTCAATCATTTAACTTGATAGATCAAATATCAGTGTTTGATAACGTCGCACTCCCACTGCGCTATAGAAGTGAAGCTATGAGCACCACAGAGATCGAACAGCGAGTGAATAAATGCCTAGAAATGGTCAGCATGACTCATCGAGCACAACATAAACCTAACCAACTATCGGGTGGTCAGCAGCAACGTATAGCAATCGCTAGAGCCTTGGTGGGAGACCCTGCTATTTTGTTTGTTGATGAAGCGACAGGGAACCTAGATTCTAATACGGGTGACCAAATTATGGATGTACTCGAACAACTGAATCAAAACGGCACTACTATTTGTATGGTAACTCACGAGTCTCGATACGCGGACAGGGCGACCAAGCAGTTTAAATTGTTGGATGGCGAGATCCTAACCACACCAACAAACAGAGAGTCTAACGTTAACAATACCGTTGAGGAAAGTGAAGAAGTACTTACTACTGATTAACCTTCTTAATTATATCAAGGCGTAAAGCAGTCCAGCTTCGCGCCTGTATGCTTTTTATATTGCGCCATAGCGTAGGGTATCAAACCTGTTGAATACACGCCGTGGTGCTTATCAATCTCGCACTTCAATCATTGGGTGCGATACTGATGCTTCCTGTATTTATCTTGACCCTATTATCCAGCTGTGTATCATAATCTCACACAGTGGCCAGCTATTGGCCTTATAGGTACCACGTCCTCAATAATAAACAAAAAGCAAGAAAGGAACGTCTTGAGTAAACCTTGTATTCTGATCGTCGATGATCGACACGATATTTTTCTAAGTACCAGCTTTGTATTGGAAGATAATGGTTATTCTCCACTTGAGGCCAACAGTCCAGAGCAGGCGCGTGATGCGATAAAGCACAACCATATTGACTTGATATTACTTGATATGAATTACTCTCGGGACATTACCTCTGGAGAGGAAGGTATTGAGTTTTTATCTTGGTTATCTCAGTCAGAGTATAGTATTCCGGTGGTTGCCATGACAGCATGGTCTAACGTTGAACTTGCCGTAAAAGCAATGCAACTTGGTGCTGGAGACTTTATTGAAAAGCCTTGGAAAAACCAGCGTTTGTTGCAAATTATCAAGCACCAACTTACGTTATCAAGCTTACAACAGCAAAATCAAAAGCTACAGCAGCGTTTGGAGCCTGAGTATCAGCAAGGCTATGCGTGGCGTTCTCCCTGTATGTTGCAGTTAATGAAACAAATAAACAATATTGCGGCAACGGATGTGAATGTCCTACTGACGGGGGAGAATGGGACGGGGAAAAGTCAGTTAGCCGAGAAAATCCATACCTTGTCAAAATACCAATCTGGGCCGTTTATTTCCGTTAATATGGGTGCTATCTCTGAAACTTTATTTGAAAGTGAAATGTTTGGGCACAAAAAGGGCTCGTTTACAGATGCTAAAAGCAATCGTATTGGTCGCATTGAGCTTGCCAACCATGGCACGCTATTTTTAGATGAGATTGCGAATATCCCACTCTCACAGCAAGCTAAACTGCTGCGAGTACTTGAGTCTGGACAGTATGAAGTGCTTGGGTCAAGCCATACACAGCAGATGAATACCCGTATCATCAGCGCTACTAATGCCGATCTTAAAAAGTTGATCCATAATGAACAGTTTAGAGAGGACCTGTTCTATCGGTTAAATACCTTGGAATTTAGAGTGCCGTCTTTGCAAGAGCGTACGCTGGATATCGTGCCGCTTGCGGAGTACTTCATTCAAATCTTTGCGCATAAATATCAAAGGCCCACTATTACGCTTACTGAACAAGCACAAGATATCCTATGCAATTATGCTTGGCCGGGGAATATTCGCGAACTTAGCCATTTAATGGAGCGTGCGGTATTGCTATCTCAGTCGGATCAGATCTGTGCTGAAGATTTGTCAATGATAACGCCAGTTAATGATGATCATCAGCCTAACGATACCATCACCATGATGACACTAGAACAAGCTGAGCGAAAATTGATAAAACAAGCCCTTGCAACCAGTGACAACAATATTACCCAGGCGGCGAATCTGCTAGGTCTTACTAAGTCTTCGCTATACAGACGCTTGGAAAAATATGATGACATTCAAAGATAAAACGCTGGAAGCATTTATTGCGTTTTGGTTGTTGCTGTTTGTGGCACTATTTTCGGCGGTAACGCTGGCTTGTGCTTGGTATTTTGCGTGGCTAACGTGGCAAGTTGTGTTATCGATGTGTGTGATGCTGTGTTGCTATACATATGCCATTGCGTACTTTCGCCAACGCATTTTATTGAGCTTTCACCGCGCTTTGTTACATATAGAATCAATTAAGCAAGAAGATTACAAACAATATGCTAAGCCTGCTTTTCCCCTCGGAGTGGTCGGTAAATTTCATCAGCACTTAAGAGAGTTAAGTGAAGAACTGTCGATTAAAAAGCAACGCTATGACCAACATGCGTTCTTGGTTTACCAATTGATAGATCAGCTCGAGACCCCAGTGATGGTGATCAATCAAAAAGATCAATTGTCGTATGCCAATGGCGCGTTTAGTTTGTTATACGATGGTCAGCCATGGCAGCGGTATCGCAATGCTTCACTTAAATTATTGGGCTTGCTTAAAGTTGACAACACATGGCAATTATTGACAAACAAACAGCAAATTAATCAGCAGTGGCAGATAAGTCATAGCATCTTTATTGATGCGGGTAGAACTTATCAGCTGCTCATATTTACCAATATTGAGTCAACAATCCGCAATAGTCAGGACAAAGCTTGGCGACAGATGGTGAATGTTATGGGGCATGAGATACGCAACTCATTAACACCTGTTTCTAGCATCGCTGAGAGCTTGTCTGCACGTGCAACTAATCAGCGCGATCAAGACGCCTTAGCGCTGATTTCAGAGCGTTGTATGTCACTGCAGAACTTCATTAATCGTTATGCCTCTTTGACCAAAGAAGTGAATTTACACTATGAGCAGGTTTTTGCTAAACAGTTGGCACAACAAGTTAAAGGGCTGTTTGAACAGCGCGCATTGCACGTTACCGTTAAGTCGGGGTGGATCTGGGCTGATAGGTCCATTTTGGAGCAGGTACTGATTAACCTCGTTAAAAATGCGCTGGAAGCGGGGGCAGAAACGGTGGACTTGGTGTTAAGCGAAGATAATCACAATACTGTCATTAAAGTCGTTGATGATGGTCATGGTTTCGCAAATGAAGAAAATCTATTTGTGCCTTTGTTTACCACGAAACAGGAAGGGCAAGGGATTGGGTTGAGTTTTTGTAGGAACGTCATTGAGCAACACAATGGCAGTATTAGTTTGGTCAACAACCCAACACACGGGGTCACTGTTACCATTACCATCCCGCTCAAGTCAGCCAAGTGAAACTAACCAATTAGTGCGGCGTACGTCTTGGGCGTTGGCAAAAGGCCAAAACAAAATTGCCAGCATGGATGCTGGCAATTTGCGTTCAAGGTATGAAACAAGTATTTAGAATGTCGCTTTGTAACGTACACCAAACTCGCTTGCATCGTTGCTCTTGATCACTAGGATGTAGTCACCTGTGTTCAAGCGTGCATCATCATAACGCTCATCGAAAATATTACGACCATATAACGAGATGTCCCAGTTAGCGTTCGCTGGCGCGTATGAGATATCAAAGTTGGTGGTAGTACGTGCGTCGATTTGTGTCATACGGCGAGGGTCTGAACTTGGTTCACCATACATATCATCACGGTAAGAAACGTCCAAACGCGTAGTGACAGTTGCACCATTGCTTAAGCCAAATTCATATGATGGGCTGATTGATGCTGTCCACTCAGGTGTGAGTGGTGCAACTGGTTTTACACCGTTTTGCTCTTGCACATCAACGTCCATAAAGCCAAAGCTTGAATGTAACGTAAAGCTATCGGTCACATAGTAAGTACTTTCGAACTCCACACCACGTGATGTTTGTTCAACAATCAGGTTGTTGGTGTCAAAGCCCGCGTCTGTTACTACGTTTACCTGATAAGGTAGGTCATCGTATTCAGTGTTAAAAAATGCGACGCTCATGCTGAAATCATCAGTCAACTGACCTTTAAAGCCTGTTTCGTAGTTAATTGCGCTGATGTTATCGCTGGCCATAAATGCGTTGTTAGCACGTACGATGGCAGCCGCTTCAGGGTTATCAAAACCACCGGCACCGAAGAACTGACCGATTAAGAAGTAAGGGCGAGCTGGGAACTGACCTGATTGATAACCAGTTTGTACGGTACCATACCAGTTTAAGCCATTTTCAAAGGTGTAATTGGCTGCTAATTCCCAAGAAATTTCATCCCACTCGCGGCTTGAGTAGATAGTGCCAACAGGGTCGAATACGTTAGTAGAAGCTGATTTTTCGTCTTCTGTGTAACGTACACCGCCCGAGATGCGTAAATCGTCAGTGGCATCATAGCCGACGTTAACAAATACCGCACGGCTGGTTGTCTCTTGATCAAGCTCCAACTTAGTTGGGCCACCGTCAAAGCTTGCCTCTGAGGAATCCTGACGGTTTGAACCTTCTTCATTGAACCAGTACACACCTGTCACAAAATCAGCGCGGCCTAAATAACCCGTTAGTTGTAATTCAACAGACGTTTGGTCAGCTGTACCACGCTCAGGGTAGTGGTCAAGTGCAACCGCTGTGCTGTCATCATCTAGGCCCGCTTTGTATTCACTTGAGCGCTTAGAGAAAATAAACTTGGTACCAAAGTCTGCATTGATGTCGTATTCAGCGGTTAAAGATACGCCGTTCGCTTTGTTAGAAACCGTTGATGTTTCATAGGTGCTCGTTGCATTGTCGTATGGGTCTGCTGTGGTTTGCTCATTGCGTAAACCATTTTGATACAAACGACCATTTGGCAATTCGTCTATTAGCGTTGTGTAAGGGCGTGTACCGCCTTCACCATCATTGGCATCTGCGGTGAATACTAAGCGTAAATCTTCGCTGGCATTGTATTTTACAGATACACGGCCGTGGAATTCTTGGTTCTCGCCTACATCGTATTCAGCGTTTGGCAAGTTTACAAACTCACCAATGCCGCCACGACGGTTAAAGCCCATGTTAAAATTAAAGGCTAAGTCTTCTGAAACAGCTTGGTTAGTAAAAATGCTACCTTTAAGGCGACCGCGAGTACCCACCTCAGCACTTACCTTAGTGACAGCGGCTTGATCAGGCGCTTTGGTAATGATGTTGATAGCACCACCGATTGAGTTACGGCCGTACAGTGTACCCTGTGGACCACGCAATACTTCGATACGCTCGATATTTGCTAGGTTCCAGTTTTGGCCAACTTGGCGACCAAGGTATACACCGTCAACATAAACGCTTACGCCAGGGTCTGTTGTGATCAAGTGATCTTGTAAGCCGATACCACGGATAAACGGGTTAGCTGAAGAGTTGTGACCCGCTGAGAAGCCTGTGATATTTAGGTTTGGAACAAATTTACCCACATCAGTGATATCCGAGATACCTTGTGAGTCTAAATCATCACCAGAGAACGCACTCATTGCAATTGGTACTTCATAGATAACTTGTGAGCGCTTTGTCGCGGTTACGGTTATGGCTTCCATTTTTGACTTTTCGGCTTGTGCTTCTTGCTCTTGGGCCATCACTGATGTTGAAGCTAAGCTTGCAAATGCTAACGCCAATGCGCCTGCTACAGGGTTTAAATTGCGTACTGTGGTGCTCATATTTGTTCCTCAGAAACGGTTAATGTTTTAAATCTCGTGTGTGTTTGGTTTCTGCGAGGGACTCGCCAACCGTGAATGCAACCACTAGCCGAACTGTTTGTAAAACGCGCGCGCAAAAACGCAATCATCCATGGGAGACTGCATAAATTTATAAGCGAAATACGACAAATTACAAAAATGAAAGGCCAGCAAAAGCTGCTATTCGATTGGGCGAGCATTATACAATGAGATATGCAGAATTGGCAATAAAAAATTAGCAAAGCTGTTCATTTTAAGTGCCTTTTTTGAATACATTTGTTGTTTAACTAAGCAGATATGCAAAATTTTACCAGTTATTGTGCCAAATAACGGAGTAATTAGATTGTTTTGTTTTTGTCTGTTTACAATGTTATCGGTTATTTTACATCTACCACTTTACTGGCTTTTTTGTACCTGACTTTAAAGCCAGGCCAAGCTGGCAGCTCCCACTTTTTTGGGGCATCTTTTCGATTACCACTGACATAGTTTAAAACAATGCGTTTAGCTGTGAACGAATACTCAACCTGCATCAATAGATCGTTGAGCTGTACATGTAGTGGATGTTTTTCAATGAATGGTTCTAGCTCCCAAGGCTCAAGTTGTTGATAGAACAAATCTTGTGGTTCAATCAGCTCTATATCATCTTGTTCTTGCAGGCCAAGCTCTTGTAGCTTGGTCTGTAGGTACTGCTGCGTAGTGACAGATTCAGCAGTGCTACCGTGTGCTTGGAGGTAGAGTTGGTGCTCGGCCAATGATTGTGTGATCTGCTTGCCAGCGGGGGCCAGTAGTTCACCTTTTAATATCAGCGCAACACAGGCGTCGATAAGCAACTGGCCAGCAGGTTCGACGAGTTGCTCATTAAGCTCAAGCCCCGCATACGCGTAGCTGAATTTTGCCATCACTCGGCCATCAACCAGACAGGCATCAATAAACTGTTGCTCACCAAGGCCTAGCGACGTGACCAGATTCAGACTAACAGGCGCATTTAAGGTGGCCAATGTCATGGCTTGTTTAGTGCCTTTGCCTGCTAGGGCATAGGTATCGAGCACTAACATGGCTTTGCAGTTGTCGTTAATGCGCGTTTCTTTTGCAGGGATCACTTCACTTTTACCATTGCCAAACGCGCCTCGGCGATTATTGCGTTTGACGAATAGCCAATCAGGTTTGGCTTTGGCAATCGCTTCAATGAGTTGATTTCTGTCGTAACTGGCAGCGTGTTTGCGCTGTGGCAAATCGAAGGCAATACGTAGCTGATCACTAAATTGTTGTGCTTCTTTTAGAGCATCAGGTTCTACTTTGATGTCTTCTAACTGCTCGCGCACTAGGGCGATGACAAATTCTAAATCACAGTGATTGGGTAAGCGCTTGTTCAAAGCGTCGATTTGCTCGGGTGAACTTGGCAGTTGATAAACGCGAGCCGGTACGCTAAGCACCGAGATAGCATCAACCATGGCCTGCTGTAAAGACTTACTGGGCATAGCACAGATTAAGTAGGCAAGTTGTGCATCAATCGGTAGTGGATAAAGTTGCTTGCCAAGTGCAGTGGCGCGTTGCTGTGCATCTATGGCGTTTATTTGGGTCAACATCGTGATTGCTGCAGCTTTAGAGGTTTGGGGTAATGGTTCAATAAACTCCATGCTATCCACGCCATTGCTAGAGCAAGCGGCCGCGAGTACCAATTCTGTGAGATTTTCACGGTGTATTTCTGGGGGGGTGGTATCAATAAGCGGCGCATGTTCACCGTAGAGTCGAATACATAAGCCTGATTGGGTTCTTCCTGCACGCCCCAAGCGCTGTTTGGCAGAATCTTTAGCAATGGCTTCAAGGTTGAGTACGGTTTTACCACCACGTAAATGTGTGCGGCGCTCAAGCCCTGAGTCAATCACACAGCTGACATTAGGGATGGTCAAAGACGTTTCGGCCACATTAGTTGCTAAGATAACCCGCTGTTGACTTTGCACATTCAGCGCCAAGCGTTGTTGCTGTGGATTACAGCCACCATACAAGCGTACGACCAGCGCATCAAGGTGTGATAACTGGCCCGCAGCGGCTTGAATCTCTGCTTTGCCGGGCAAGAAAACCAAAATATCACCATCGGTATTATCGAGCGCTTGTTCACAGGCCTCACGCACACGTTCACTTAAATTATATTTGCTGGGCATGGCGCGTGAGTCATTGGCGATAAAGCGCTCCTCAACCAGGAACATTTTGCCTTCGGAATGGAGTGTAGCTGCCTGTAAATATTGGATAAGTGGTTTGGTGTTCAGCGTTGCTGAGGTGACGATTAAACGGTGCTGGTTGTGCACTTTAAGTAGTGCGAGTAATAAGTCCATGTCCCAACGGCGCTCGTGAAACTCATCCAACATAACTACGTCAAAATCGCTTAATTGATTTTCAAAATACCAGCGTAGCGCCACACCCGGTGTGGCAAACACCACTTGCGTGTGCTCAGTAAAGTGTTGTTCAAAGCGAATGGCATAGCCGATTTGATCGCCAAGCTCAGTATTGTCCTGTTGTGCGAGGTACTCTGCCAGTGACGTGCAGGCAATGCGACGCGGTTCAATCACCAGCACTCGTCCTTGCGCACGGGCCCACAAAGGCAAACACGTTGACTTACCCGAGCCTGTTGCTGCGCTGACCACCACATGATTATTGGCGAGGGTGGTGAGAAAGTCAGATTGTATGGCGAAGATAGGTAAAGACATAAACGGGTACACAGATAAAGCTCACAGAGGCGCAAATTTTATCAAAGCTGTATTGAAAAAGCCGCAGTTTGTACCAACTATGTTTAAAAAGGTGAATAAGTAACCATCATGTATAAGGTTAAGTAATCTATATGATAAATGTTTTTTTGTTGTTGGCTTTGGTGGTTTTTGTGGTGTTGTATTGGCGTTGGCAACACATTCAAAACCTGCTTTGGGCGCGAAAGTATAAAGAGATAACCCTGAGCCAACCTGACAGGCAGGTGCTGTTGCAATACATGCCAATTTATCGTGCGATGACTGATGCTGACCGAGTTGCGTTGGAAAGACATGTCGCTTGGTTTTTGGGGGAAAAGCGTATTTTAGGCCGTGATGGACTGCGGGTGAATCGTGCAATGGAATTGATTGTAGCGGCGGATGCGTGTTTGTTAGTGCTTAACCAGTCTTGGCCGCTGTATCCAAATGTTAAAGAAGTCTTGCTCTATCCAAGTAGCTACTATGTGCCGCAAACCAGCCAAGATGCAGCGGGCTTAGTGAACTATCACACCTCTGTTCGTCAGGGGGAGTCTTGGCCTGGCGGCACATTGGTGTTGAGCTGGCACGATGTATTGGAGGGTAACCGCCTGCCGGGTGATGGTCATAATTTGGTGTTTCACGAGTTCGCTCATCAGTTGGATCAACAAACAGGACAAACCAATGGTACGCCACAACTGCCATCTAAGCAGGATTACGCCGATTGGGCACGAGTATTCAATCGAGCATACAGCAATTTAAAAAGCCATGTGGCCTATCAAATGCCTCATGTGATGCACAGTTATGGGGCCACCAATGAGGCGGAATTTTTTGCTGTTCTTACTGAAACTTTCATCGAAAAGCCAGCTCAGTTGAGAGACTACGATCCCGAGTTATACCGTCTGTTAATGCGCTATTTCAAGTTTGACCCAGCACAGTGGCAGCGATATTGAGAGAAAATCTAGACAATAGCCGTATAAATCTGTAATTGATGGCATTTTACTGGCAACTTTAGCTAATTTTTGCTGTGATGGTGCAAATTTTAGTTGAGAGTATAAGAATGATGAAAAAGCAGTTTTATAGCGCACTGTCGCTCTCTATCGCATTGGCACTGGGCACAAGCAGTGTAGCCAGTTATGCAGCAGAAGAAAAATCGCAAGAATGGCAAGTAGACGCCCCTCAAGGTGAGTTCTTAGACGCGAAGATCTCCGTCACGCAAGGTACATGGATGAACGTGGATGTGAGTCCAGATGGTAAAACCTTAGTGTTTGATCTGTTGGGTGACATTTACAGCATGCCAATTTCAGGTGGTGAAGCAACGCAACTTACCAGTGATATTGGCTGGCAAATGCAGCCACGCTTTAGCCTTGATGGCAAACACATCGCTTTTACCTCGGATCAGGGCGGCGGTGACAACATTTGGCTAATGAACGCAGATGGCTCAGAGCAAAGGGCTGTGACCAATGAAACATTTCGTTTGTTGAACAGCCCAGCTTGGAGCCCAGACGGCGACTTTCTTGTGGCACGTAAGCACTTTACAGCATCACGTTCTTTGGGCGCGGGTGAAGTATGGATGTACCACAAATCAGGTGGCAGCGGCGTACAGTTAACGAAGCGTGAAAACGATCAAAAAGATTTGGGTGAACCTGCATTTTCACCAGACGGCCGTTACGTGTACTTTTCGCACGATGCAACACCGGGTAAAACGTTCCATTACTCAAAAGACTCGGTAGCGGGTATCTACAAAATCAAACGTTTTGACCGTGAAACAGGCGAGATTAAAGTTATCTTATCTGGCATGGGGGGGGCTATTCGACCTACACCATCCCCAGATGGTAAAACCCTTGCGTATGTTAAACGTGATGATTTCCAATCAAGCCTTTATTTGTACGACTTAGAGTCGGGCAAAGAAACCAAGTTGTATGGCAATCTTGAACGTGACATGCAAGAAACATGGGCGATTCATGGGGTGTACCCAACGATTGCTTGGACGCCGGATAACGAAAGCTTGGTATTCTGGGCGGGTGGTAAAATTCATAAAGTGGCGGTTGATGACAAATCGTTTGAAACCATCGAGTTTAGTGTTAATACCACCAAAAAAGTACAAAAAGCACTGCGCTTTGCACAAGACATCGACCAAGCACAGTTTGACGTGAAGATGTTACGTAATGTGCAGGTTTCTCCAAACGGTGAAACGGCTATTTTCGAAGCCATGGGCCATATTTACTCGCGCGATTTAGCATCGGGTAAAGTGAAGCGTTTGACTAAGCAAAACAGCCACTTTGAATTTTTCCCACAGTTCTCTCGTGATGGTAAGAAAATTGTTTATACCACTTGGGATGACAATGAGCAGGGCAGTGTGCGTGTGGTCTCAGCAAGTGGCGGCAGTGGTAAAGTTATCACCAAAGAGCCGGGTAAATACGTTGAACCGACATTTAGCCCTGATGGTAAAACCGTGGTGTTCCGTAAGTCTCGCGGCAGCTCAATCTTGGCACCTGAATGGTCATTAAAGCCTGGTTTATACCAAGTTCCAAGCAATGGTGGTGACGTAGAACTTATCAGTGAAGTGGGCTATCAAGCACAATTTGCCGATAGCAACGATGTAATTTACGTGATGGCACAGGGCAAAAACCCAGAGCTGCGCGCGATTGAATTAGCAACGAAAAAGTCTCGCACGCTTTATGATGCAGAGCATGCCACTGAATATCGTGTATCACCAGATGGTAAATATCTGGCATTTGCTGAGCGTTTCAAAGTGTTTGTAACACCATTTGTGCAAACTGGTAAAACCATCTCAATTTCTCCAAATGACAAGCAATTCCCCGTGCAGCAGTTATCTGTACGTGCGGGTGAGAATATTAGCTGGAGCGCCAAAGGTGACAAGCTTTACTGGAGCTTAGGGCCTGAGCTATATCATGCAAGCCTCGATGGCATGTTTGACATCAAGCAAGACAAAGACGCTGACTTCAAAGTAAAAAGCGGTACTGACATTGGCTTTAAACAAGACATGGCAGAGCCTGAGGGCATGATTGCGCTGACAGGTGCTAACATCATTACCATGCAAGGCGATAAAGTGATTGAAAACGGTGTGGTACTGACCGATGGTAAGCATATCAAAGCAGTAGGTAGTGCCGGTGATGTTGCTATTCCTAAAGACGCTAAAGTGATTGATGTAACAGGCAAAACTATTATGCCTGGACTGGTTGATGTTCATGCTCACGGCTCGCAAGCCAGCGAGGAGATCATTCCAGAGCAAAACTGGAAGAACCTAGCAGGGTTAGCGCTAGGTGTGACTACTATCCATGACCCGTCAAACGATACTACAGAAATCTTTGCAGCCAGTGAAATGCAAAAGGCGGGTAAGATTGTAGCACCGCGTATCTTCTCAACGGGTACTATTTTATACGGTGCCAATGTACCGGGTTACACAGCACACATCGACTCACTAGATGATGCTAAGTTCCACCTTGAGCGCTTACAAAAAGTGGGGGCGTTTAGTGTTAAGTCATACAATCAGCCTCGCCGTGAGCAGCGTCAACAAGTTGTTGAAGCAGCAAGAGAAATGGGCATGATGGTGATGCCAGAAGGAGGATCGCTGCTACAACACAACCTGACCATGGTAGTAGATGGCCACACGGGGGTTGAACACTCAATTCCAGTTGCCAATATTTATGATGATGTGAAGCAATTGTGGTCGCAAACCGAAGTGGGTTACACGCCAACACTGGGTGTAGCGTATGGTGGTATCTGGGGTGAAAACTATTGGTACGATAAAACCGATGTGTGGAATCACCCACGATTGAGTAAATTTGTGCCTAAGAACCAGTTGTTACCGCGTTCTATGCGTCGTATCAAATCACCTGATCATCACTATAACCACGTAAATAACGCGCGCGTTGCCAAAGAGCTACAAGAGTTAGGCATTTTGGTGAACCTAGGTGCGCACGGTCAGCGTGAAGGCTTAGCAGCACACTGGGAAATTTGGATGTTTGCTCAAGGTGGTATGACGCCACACGAAGCACTGCGTGCAGCAACGTTAGACTCAGCGAAGTATGTGGGCCTAGACAAACATATCGGTTCTATTGAAGCCGGTAAACTTGCTGATTTAGTGGTACTAGATAGCAACCCGCTTAAAAACATTCGTAATACAGATAAGGTGGCTTACACCATGATCAACGGTCGTTTGTTTGATGCCGAAACTATGAATGAAGTAGGTAAAAAAGAGCGCGATAAGTTGTTCTTCGAATAACCATTGTTTTGCTTTGAATTAAAAGAGGCCACACTAAGTTGTGGCCTTTTTTTGTTTGAGATGTCGTCATCCTGACGAAGGTCAGGATCTCGTACTAAATCGTGGTCTTTTTGTTGAAAGTGACGAGATTCTGAAACAAGTTCAGAATGACGAGCGAAATTTGGACGAAGGCGCGGCTTAAACAAACTAGGATGAAAGCACTATTCATGCAAATATGTCGTCATCCTGACGAAGGCACTGCTCAAGCACATATGTTGTCATCCTGACGAAGGTCAGGATCTTTTAAAGGAATTGCATTAACACCAAGTTATGGCCTTTTTGTTGAAAGTGACGAGATTCTGAAACAAGTTCAGAATGACGAGCGAAATTTGGACGAAGGCGCGGCTTAAACAAACTAGGATGAAAGCACTATTCATGCAAATATGTCGTCATCCTGACGAAGGCACTGCTCAAGCACATATGTTGTCATCCTGACGAAGGTCAGGATCTTTTACGAAATTTCGGTCACATTTGAGCTTTTGTGACATAGCTTTCTGAGAAATACCCGCCTTTAACCGCATTGACCTCAGGTCGTCGCCACTGATCATATCACTCCCTCGCTATGACGGCTCAAATCTTCGCTGTTTATGTTTTTTCTCTGTCACAATCACCATAGTTAACAGTAGGGCACAGGAGACGGCCCAGCCAATATAGACTAGAGATGTAAAGTTATAATAGATGATAGTGATGCTGTGGAATCCAAGTACATGCCGTGCTAAATGTTCAACCAATCCTAGCAGGCTAACCAACGCTAAATAGATAAAAGTCCAGTGAAATAGCCCATCAAAATAAGTTAACTCAATTTTAGTAGAACGAGAGAGTACCCTTGATATTTGTACTCTAAAAATCAGTAGTATTACAGAAGTCACCGTGATTAAAAGGTGCGTGCCGAAGATCAAAACGCCGTGCAATATCCTATTCTTTCCAGCTGTACTAAGGTCAATTATTCCATATGCAAAAATGATGTACTCTACTAGATTGATAAACATAAGTATCAAAGCGATATGGAGCACATTTGGCTCTTTCCTTATTAGGCCATAAAGTGCCGTTAGCGCTATCGTGGTGACGTAGATCTCAGAAGTAATTTTTGGGTTACCTACCAAAATATAGAAGATCGTGAGCGCAAATATTATAAGTGTAATTAGTTGAGAAAACTTCACAATGTTACCCGCCGTGTTTTTCTGTGATAGGCAAGGGTGGTATATGTGAGGCTTGACTGGGGGTATCTGGGACCCACGGACCACCTCCGGCGCTAATTAATGTACATTGCCCACAACTTAACAGTTGTTCCAAATAGGGAGTTCTCTTTCTGAAATTCCAACCTCGTGTTGCTTGCCTTTGACTGAGAAAACTAGTTAAACCAATATTAAAAATATTTAGCAAGTTGGCTCTTTTCATTATTCATCATCCTGTAATTTTGATTTCTCAGAGCAGCTAACTTCATCGTTTAGGCCTTTGATTTGGTTAAGCAATGAGTCAACGTCGATTTTACAATATAAAAACCATTTGAATAGCTCTTTGGAGCGAATGTCGCTTACCCCAAATTCATAGTTACTAATTGTTTTACGGTCGCACTCCAGTTTTCTAGCCATCTGCTCCTGAGAAATGCCGGCTTTTAACCTCATCGACCTTAGATCGTCACCATTAATCACGTCCTTTCCCTTTTTATTGCGATGGGGAGATTTTTCCGCATCTAAATATACATAATATTAACAATGGTGGCTTCTGGTAAAACAAAAAATGGTTTTGTAACTTTAGTAATGCCAGTAATAAACAGTGTTTAAGCCGTGCAGGGCTTTAAGGGACAGATTATTTCAATAGGGTTAAAAAATCAACATTTTGTTTACTATAGGTGTAAATCCATTTATCAGTACGCAAGCAGCTCGTTAGCATTCACATGCTAACGAGCTTGAGTTATAAGCCTAAGCACCACGGGTGGCGATGGCGGGGGAGACTCTGCTGGCTCGGGTGGCAGGGTAGATAACCGCCAGTTGCCCGAGTATAAAAATCACCACGGTGCCTGCTAGTAAATAGCTCAGCGGTACGGGGTTAATTGACAGCAGCTCAACAAATTGGTTATTGAGAATGATAGCGCCAAGCAAACCAATCACCACTCCGATGCTTGAAACAACCGCATTTTCAACCATAAAAAAGCGCACAATATCCCATTTGTTTGCGCCCAGCGCTCTGCGAGTACCGATTTGTTGGGTTCTGCGACTCACGTTGTAACGCGCCTGACCGAATATACCAAGCGCCGTGATAATGGCCAGCCCCACGCCAATGGCGGTGAGTATTTTGCTGGTGGCTAAGTCTTCTTTGTAGGCTTTTTGTCTCACTTCGCGCATTGTGCTCATTTTCTCAATCTTACGACCTGGGGTTTTAAGGAGTGTCTCAACGGTGTTGTTCATCACTTCTTCCAGCCTGCCCGGTTGGGTGCGTACTGCAATATGGCTGGGAGATGCAGGCTGAGCCTCGTTAACCCCTGCCAGTACCGTTGCATCAACAGCTGACCAGAACTGCCAAGCATTTTGTAGCGTTTTTATTACGCCCTTTACGTGGTGTGGCGCGCCGTTAAAGTAAAGTGTAGTACCAACAATATCACGCCAATTATCAGGATATATTTTTTGCGCAAGCGCTTGGGTTACCACCACTTGTGAGGGAAGAAAAGTGCCTTCTTTATCCGTTTCTAAAATATCACTGGGCACAAACCATTCTCCGGCAATCATTTCAAGGTCAAGGGTTTTTAAGGCGTGCTCGTCGCTACTCAAATAACCACCAAAGCCAACACTGTTGCCGTTTGGTTCTAGGTAAAAATCGGTGTATCGCCCCCAGCCCACCAAGGACAAGCTAGGGAGGGCTGTTGCGCCTACTACACCTTCAACCCCCCTAATTTGTCTTAGAATATCGTTTTGCTCCGCTATAACTTGATGCGGTTCACTTAAGAAATTGGTAACAATATAAAATGTGTTGGCTTCATCTAAACCAGTTGGGCGCTGCATTTTTTTGCTGCGCTCTCCTATCATATAGGCGGTATTGACCAATACCATAAAGGTAATCGCAACCTGTAATGTGAGCAAAATAGGCGCAATTTTTTGCTTTTTAAGCGATTTTAAAATTGGGAAAAAGTCTTTCATACCTTGCTCCTATAGGCTCTTAAGCTGGCTAGATGGGTTAGTTTGGCTCGCCTTTAATACTGGGAAAAGCCCAAATAGCAAACTACACAGCAGGGCTAACAACAAAGTCGTGACGGCCAAAGATAGGTTCATCTGCATAATGCCTGCGGGCATGTAGTAATAAATGCCGGTGAGTATGTTAAGCCCAAGCTGTGCGAGTGCGAGTCCCAGTAGCCCACCGAGCGCCCCTAATAGGGCCAATTCAACAGAAAACTGTATAAAAATCGCTTGCTTGCTGGCACCTACCGCTCGGCGAAGGCCAACCTCTCGTGAACGGCCAAAAAACTTTGCCATCATCAGGCTCATGCAGTTGAGCAAGCACACAATCAAAAAAAGCACTGCAAGCCACACCGCCAGTTTACCTTCGTTTGGGATCATATCATCATCAATCAAACGCTCTTTTACATTGAGTAGCTTGGAGCGGGTACTATTTTCAAAGCGGCCAAAGGCTTGCTGCTGTTGGGCATAACTGGTGAGAAAGTCTTTATACTGTGCTTTAGTTTGCTCATCTGGCAGCTCAACCCACATGTTTATCATGGTACATTCGGATGTGAGAAGTCCTGAAAAAGAGCCGTCGGCTGGCTCTTGCGTGCAGTAAGTATCGGAGTTCAAGGCGGAGTAAAACTCATTTTTAATCTGTGTATTCAAAGGAATAAATACATCATATGGGTCATTATAGGTATCCACTGCGGTGCTATAAAACTTAGGAATAGGTGACCAATGGTCGAGTACGCCCGCAATGGTAAATATCTTATCGGCGAAGACAACGGTTTTGCCCACTGAGTTTTCTCCATCAAAGAGTTGGTTGTTGATTTTTTTAGTAAGTACAATCACCTGTGCAGCATCATCTTCGGCTTGTTGGTCCCAGCCGTTACCATAAGTAAATGGCACATCAAACAGTCTAAAAAAGTCGGGCGTGGTGGTGCGTACCATCACATTGAGTGTATCTAGATCGGTGCGCAAAGGGTTAGAAAGCGTTTCTTTGCTGGAGTTAAGCGCCACTTGGTTAACTGGAATATCTGACTTGAGTAAGTTAACCGCATCTTGATAGGTAATGGTGTAACCCAGCTTGTCGCCCATTTCTATGGCGTATTCCTTGGTATAGTTATCCAACTGTACATTAAAGAGCGTTTGGCTTTTTGCTGGAATGGGGTCTTTTGACATCATATAGCTGACGGTATAAGTCGTCATGGTTGCAGCAATGCCAATGGCTATCATGGCGACGATTAAAAAACTCAAAAACGGGGTTTTACGTACGCCCAAACAGGCGAGCTTAAAATAGTAGGTCATCATGGCTCGTTACTCATGCAATGGCTTTTTCAAGCGTTTTTAATTCACTCAAATGGCCGTCTTTAATTTGAATTATGCGGTTGGCTTGAGCGGCCTGTTCATTGTCATGGGTTACCATAATGATACTGGTGCCTTGGGCGTTAATGTCTTTAAGCAATGTCATAATGCCCTGTGCCATTTTCGAGTCTAAATTACCGGTTGGTTCGTCGGCAAGGATCATCGCAGGAGAGCCTGCAATGGCTCTGGCAATGGCTACTCGCTGTTGTTGTCCACCTGACAACTGGTTTGGATAATGGTGCTTTCTACCAGCTAGGCCCACTTGCTCTAGTGCCTGCATAATACGTTTGTCACGCTCTGCTGCTGTGAACTTTCTATAGCGCAGTGGCATATCTACATTGTCATACAGGTTTAGCTCAGGGATGAGGTTAAAACTTTGAAAAACAAAGCCAATTTTCTCATTTCGAAACGCTGACTTTTGCTTGTCTTTCATGGTGGTCACGTCTTGTCCGCCGAGTAGATAGACGCCTTCACTGTGCTCTTCCAATAGCCCTGCAATATTCAAAAATGTGGTTTTTCCTGAGCCTGAAGAGCCGATGATGCTGACAAACTCTCCTTGTTCTACCTGTAAATCAAATGGATGTAGCGCCTGTGTTTTAATCCTATCGGCGTAAAATACTTTGGCTAAGTTTTTCATTATCAGCATACATACCTCCTTATTGTTGTACGAGTAAATGGATCTTTGTTAACAAAGTTGTATCGTTATTTTTATTAATGAGATTTTTCATACGTCTGTGGTAGGTGAGGAAATACGTGACAAAGAGACGGAAAAGCTTAGCCTGATTGTTGGCAGTTAATGCAGGCGCCATTAATATTATTCCCTTTATAAACAAGCGACGAGTGAAATTGTGGTGACTGTGTATTGATGAGTCTGCGCAATTTTATCCATGTTTGATATAAGCGCGACAATTATTTTAAGATCAATCGTGTCACTAAACCTGTGTCGCAGTGTACACTTTTTTAACACAAAATCAAACAAGGTTAACCTTGTGTTCATTTAACGTTTGACAGTGACAGTGGGGAGTTAAAAAGCGCTGATAAAGAGCCAAAAGTGGCCACAGCTAGCGTTTTTGCCAGCGGTCACTGGCACAGCTTAAGCGTTATACATTCAATAGACGTTGCATCACGCGTGATTTAGGAGCAGCAAAAATGCTTTGGGTATTACCGTACTCGGCGACTTTTCCTTTATTTAGCACCAATAGCTGGTCGCTCATATGTTTTACTAAACTTAAGTGATGGGTGATCAACACATAACTCAATCCTGACTCGCGTTGCAGCTCTAACAATAAGTTTACGGTCTGGGCTCTAACCGATGGGTCCAACGACGATAGCGCCTCGTCTAATACCACCACCTTTGGGTCTAAAATGAGTGCCCTTGCCAGTGCGATACGTTGCAATTGCCCACCACTAAACATGTGTGGGTAATAGTCATAATGTTCACTCAGTAAGCCTACACGAGTGAGCGTATGTTTAATCTTTTTATCACGTTGTTGTATGGTCAGCTCGGTATTTAGGCGTAGGCAGTCATCCAGCATGTCGCCAATGGTTAGACCTGGGTTCAACGAACGCGTTGGGTCTTGAAAAATTAACCGAATATGTCGACATTGTGTTTTGCGTGAGCCATCGTCTTCGATGGTGTCACCGTCAAGTAGTATTTGCCCCTTGTCGGCATGATCCGCACCCGCCAATACTCTTGCTAAGGTACTCTTACCTGAACCGGTTTCACCAATAATGGCGAGGGTTTCACCCACGCCCACCGAGAAGGAAATATTGGTCAGCACCTGAGCATGCGTGCGTTTAAATACACCCGCACGTGTGCAAAACGATTTGTTCAGTGCTTGCACTTTTAGGAGTGGTTGCATTTCGGCTTATCCTTCATCAGTGGAAAGTGGCATGCGTAAGTATGGCTGTGTACTTTGCTCTGTGTTGGCGTAACAACACATTGTTTTTGTGCCTGCGGGCAACGCGGTCCAAGTCGGCAGCCAATGGGTAAATGCTGTAGTGGAGGAATGGTGCCTTTAAGTGCATAAAAAGGTTCTTTGTGGGCAAGCCCTTGTGCATAGTCGGGCAGGCTTTTTACCAGTGCCTGTGTGTATGGGTGAAATGGGGTGCAAAATACCTTATCGGTGGGCCCCGCTTCAACCATCTGGCCACAATATAAAACATGCATGGCGTGTGACCAGTCCGTGATCTCTTCAAGCTCATGAGATATCATCAAAATAGACATGTTTTTCAGCTGGTTAAGGCTTTTAAGTAAGCGAAACACCTGTGCTTTAGCAACACTTTCAAGGGCGGTAGTTGGTTCATCTGCAATCAACAGTTTGGGGCTACGGGCAATGGCCATGGCTATCATGACTTTTTGACAGACCCCTTCAGAGAGCTCATGTGGGTAGCTGCTGGCTACTTTTTTGTCATCTCTGATCCCCACCTTGTGTAGCAGTGCTTTAACTTTGCTCTTTCTTTCGCTGTTGCGTGAGAAAAAGTTACTTTTGATGCTGCTGTCAGGTATCGACTCGGCAACCTGATCGTATATTTTTGCGGTTGGGTCTAGACTCCGGCTCGGTTCTTGGTAAATCATCGCCATATCTCGGCTCACAATTTTACGGCGCTTTTCAGGGCTTAATCTCATAAGATCCACGCCCTGCCAGTGCATCCTGTCCGCAGTGACCGTCCAACGCTTGTTTAATACACCCACAATGGCTTTGGCAATTAGGCTTTTACCAGAACCAGATTCGCCCACAAGGGCATGAACTTCTCCCTCTTTTAGACTGAGGTTGATTCTATCGACAGCGCGGATCACACCTTCTTCGGTCTGCAATTCTATGGTCAAATTTCGAATATCGAGCAACTGCATTAATCCACCTTTCGCCCTTTAAGTACCTGCCTAAGGCCATCACCTACTAGATTAGTAGATAATACTGCAATAAATAGTAACACACCGGGCAGGCCAACCGTCCATGGTGCAAGATAAATGAGGCTGAGGTTTTCAGCCAAAATTGCGCCCCATTCGGTAGTGGGAGGTTGTGCGCCCAGTTTTAAAAAGCCCAGTGCGGCAATATCCAAAATTGCGGTAGATAAAGCCATGGTAAAAATAACCACAATATGCTCGTAAATGTTTGGCAAAACCCCACGGATAAGGATTTGCCACTTAGATGCGCCATCTAGACGAAATGCACTGATGTAATCTTTACTGAGCTCTTCTACCACGAGGTTTCTGACCGAGTGAACATGCTGGGGTAACAGCGCAAAAATAATCGCCCACACGGTGTTGAGTAACCCCGGACCTAACACCGCAATAATGATGATAGCCAGTAGTAGGGAAGGGATAGATAACGTGATGTCTAACAAGTGATTTAGTAGGCTAGAACGCAGCCCTTTACTGATCCCCGCAAAGGTACCCAGTACAACACCGATTAAGGTCGTCACAAGCGCGGCGATAATGGACAGGCCAAATGTAAACGTTGCGCCATTCATTAATCTTGATAACACATCACGACCCAGATCATCGGTGCCGAGTATAAAGCGCACATCACCAAGTTCATGCCACGATGGTGGTAGTAGTAAGGCATCGCCATGTTGTTGGTTGATACCATACGGCGCGATAAATGGTGCAGTAATAGCCAACAGTGTTAAGGCAACAAAGACCCAAAGCCCAACCAGTGCTGGGTGATTAGATTTAAACTTTCGCCACAACCGAGACAGTGGCGAGCGATTTGACTCTTCGCTAAATAAACTAAACTTTGCCATGGGCCTGATTTCTCGATAATGGGTCTAGTAAAGTATGACTAAACTCAGCCAGCATATTGGCTAAAATGACAAACATTGATACAGCCAGCAGGCCACCCTGAATGGCTGGGTAATCGCGTTGATAAATGCTATCTATGAGCCAGCGGCCCACACCCGGCCAAGAGAAAATCACTTCAGTGATCATGGCAAGGGTGATCAAGGTACTAAACTGTAGGCCAATTTGCTTAATTACTGGCAGTAGCGCATTTCGCAGGGCGTGATGCATGATCAACTGGCGTCTGTTAAGGCCCTTGGCGCGTGCTGTTTTGATATAATTTTGCTCCAACACATCGAGCATAGAGTCTCTGGTAAAACGGATCAGCACAGTCGTTGGGTACATCGCCAGCACGATGGTAGGCAAAGCCAAATGATGCAAAGCATCCACAAATGCGAGGCCTTGATAGGGAAACCCCTGCAAAACAATATCAAGTAAAATAAAGTTACTAATGGGCTCCACTTCATAAAGTAGGCCAATTCTACCTGACATGGGGAACAGGCCGAGTCCTAGGCAAAATACCATGATAAGTAATAATGCTAACCAGAATATAGGCACCGAAAACCCAAGTAGACTTAGCGAATTAATGACCTTCTCGGGCCAACGTTTGTGATAGGCCGACGCTATAATTCCCGCAGGGATGCCAACGAAGATTGATACCAGTAACGCGTACACGCACAGCTCTAAGGTGGCAGGAAAAAGCTTAACCACATGGTCAAATACGCTTTGTCCAGATGACAAAGATACGCCCCAATCGCCTTGCAATATACGTTGTAAGAAAGCCAAATATTGGACAATGACCCCCTCATTGAGGTGATACTTTTCAGTCAATTGCTGGCTTTGCGTGAAGGATGGATTCACCTGGCCACTGACATTGGTCAATAACTCACCTGGGAACATATAGCTCAAAGAAAACGTAAACACGGTTAACGTGAATACCATGAACAACAGCAAAGAGAAGCGTCTGAGCAAATATTCAAATAACATCAGTCTCGCCTCGCTTTGCCTAAAGAGATGCCACCAAATGGGCGAAGAGAAATGTCTTTAACATCTGCGCTGGTGGCTTGAAAGCGCATACCATGTGCAATAGGCACTAAAGGTAACTGCTCAATAATCATTTGTTGTGCTTGATGATAGAAAGTTTTACGTAACTCAACATCTGTGGTGTCTAAAGCTTGGGTTAAAAGTAGGTCGAACTCTGGGTTACACCAGTTTGCTGGGTTTTTTCCGCTAAAGGTGGCGGTACAACTTAACAATGGACTGAAAAAGTTGTCAGGGTCGGGCGTATCAGCTGCCCATCCTAACAACACGCTATCGTGTTCATGTTGACCAATACGCTCTAAGAATGTATTCCATTCATATTCAACAATGCGTGCTGATATGCCAATTCCCTTGAGGTCACTTTGAATGAGTTCGGCCATTTTTCTAGCATTGGGGTTATAAATACGCGATACAGGCATCGCCCACAGGGTCATGCTAAAACCATCTTCATATCCTGCTTCGATAAGCAGTTGTTTCGCGTACTCAGGGTTATACGTTGGCATATTGTCTTGCGCTTTAAACGCCCAAGACGATGGCGGTAAATGGGAACGTGCAATGATACCATTGCCGTAAAATACCGCCTGCATGATTTTTTCAAAATCAACAGAATGTGCTAAAGCCTTGCGCACTAACAGATTGTCGAAAGGCGGCTTTTCAGTGTTGAAGGCCCAATATCCAATGTTGAGGTTGGGTGCTTTATCCACGCGAATATCATCACGAGCGGCCAGTACGCTCAATTGTGTCGCACTAGGGTGTGCTGTGATGTCACACTCTTTGGTTAGCATTTTGGCGATGCGGCTGGTGCCGTTGGTGGTAATATCAAAAACCAGCTGTTGCATCGGCACAGGGTGTTTCCAGTAGTGCTCGTTACGATGGTAGCGGATCAGGTTGTCGCGCAAAAAGCTTTTATATTTGTATGGGCCTGTGCCTATCGGGTAGGTATCAAATAGCGCTTTTTGTTCAAGGCCAGCGAGGTGGTCAGCATACTCCTGCGATAGGATCACCGCAAAGTCAGTGGCTAAGTTAGACAAAAAGCTACTCTCTGCATTAAACAGCTCAAAGCGAACCGTATAATCGTCCACTTTCACCACCTGACGAATCAATTGATCTAACCCCACACTTTGAAAATAGGGGTAATTTGCGTCGCCCACAAAGTGATAGGGATTATACACATCAAACAGTCGGCTAAAAGAGAACACCACATCATCCGCATTGAGTAAGCGAGTAGGGGTAAAGTAGTCGGTATGATGAAACTGTACATCTTTACGTAGGTAAAATGTGATCATCTTACCGTCGTCACTGACCTGCCAAGAATGGGCTATTTCGGGCTGAAACTCAGCGGTTTCCGGATCAATACTCAATAAGGTGTCGTACAGCTGACTCGCTATGATGTCGATGGTTGAGCCTGTGGTCGTCACTTGTGGGTTGAACGACACTGGATTTGCTTCAGAGCAATATACTAACCCTTGGGTTTTTCTAATAGTCTGTTGGCTGGCATCTATACAGCCTAGCAAGTAGGTGCACAATACACCTAACAGCAAATTACGCACGCTTATGCCTCTTGTTTTTGACCCGAGTCTAATAAGTTGTATTTTTTCAAATATCCACGTAGCTGATGATACGTTAAACCAAGCATTTGTGCAGTTTTCTTTTGATTAAATTGGCTATGTTTAAGTGCTTTTTGTAATAAGTCGATTTCAAATTCATTAGAAAGCGATTTTAAATCACATGGAAAGCTTGTTGTTGACGCAGCACTTTGCGGCTCTGGAGTCTGCGTTGTATCTGCTTGAACTGGCGTTGTAGTTGAGGGGGCACTTGTTTGTGGCATCACTGTAGCTTTTACGCGCTGGGTAGGGCGATGGGGGCTTTCAAACGGGTCTAAAACGATATTGTGTACAGGTAAACTTTCACTGCCGTGGCGATATAAACTACGCTCAATGACGTTTTTGAGCTCACGAATGTTGCCGGGCCAGTCATATTCTAACAATTTCTCAGTGGCCTTACGGGTAAAGCCGCTAAACAGAGACCAATTGAGATCACGGGCCATGTTGATGGCAAACTGCTCGGCCAATAACATGATGTCGTCCTGACGTGCTCTAAGTGGGGGTAAAGTAATTACGTCAAAGGCCAGTCTATCGAGTAAATCGTGACGAAATTCACCATTGTCAGCTAAGGTCGGTAAATCTTCATTGGTTGCACAAACTAAACGAGTATCAACTTTTACCGTGCTCTTGCCACCTACGCGTTCAAATTCGCCATATTCAATAACGCGAAGCAGCTTTTCTTGCACCATTGCTGAGGTGTTTGCTAATTCATCTAAAAATAAAGTGCCACCGTTGGCGCGCTCAAAGCGACCTTCGTGACGCTTGCTAGCACCGGTAAATGCACCACTTTCATGGCCAAAGAGTTCACTTTCGAGTAAGTTTTCATTGAGCGCGGCGCAATTAAGTTTGATATAGTTCTGTTCCCATCGCTCAGACAAATAATGTAATCTTGCTGCGATAAGCTCTTTACCTGTACCACGCTCACCAATGATGAGAACGGGTTTCTCAAGTGGTGCCAGTTGTGACACTTGGTCCAACACAGTTAAAAAGCTATCAGATTGGCCGAGTAAATTATCCTGTTGGCGAAATTGGCTCATATTGCCTAACTCTTAGTTATTTTTGCTAACTGTTAGTGTATTTCAAAAATGGGTTGAACTAAAGTTATTTTTAAAATCAGTTAACCTTATGATATTGTTGTTCTTTTATGGTTTCGAAAAGTTGGCAAGTAATTTGATACATAACCAGTCAGCAATTCAAATTTATAAACCAAAGAGGTAAAGATTATGGGAATTTTCTCTCGTTTTGCAGACATCGTTAATTCTAATATCAATGCCATTTTAGATAAAGCCGAAGATCCAGAAAAAATGGTTCGCCTTATCATTCAGGAAATGGAAGATACATTAGTTGAAGTTCGCTCTACATCTGCTAAAACACTAGCTGAAAAGAAAGAGTTGACGCGTCGTGTTGAGCAGCTTAATGCACAAACTCACCAATGGCAGGAAAAAGCCGAGTTAGCACTGAGCAAAGACCGTGAAGACTTAGCTCGAGCAGCATTGCTTGAAAGACAAAAGTCTGAAGAGGCGGCACAAAGTGTTAAGTCTGAACTTGAACATGTTGAAACACACATCGAAAAATTGCAGCAAGAAGTAACAACTTTGCAAGAAAAGCTGGCAGATGCCAAAGCAAGACAAAAAGCGATTGTATTGCGTCAACGCTCTGCTGAGTCGCGTCTTGAAGTTAAAAAAGCACTTGATAGCTCAAAAGTAGAAGATGCGCTTAACCGCTTTGAACGCTATGAAAGTAAGATTGATGGTTTAGAGTCGCAAATTGAGTCATACGACTTAGGTAAGAAGTCGCTGGCTGATGAAATTGCAGACTTGCAGAAAAATGAAAAAATTGATGATGAACTGGCTGAGCTAAAGAAAAAGCTAGCTAATGACAAATGAACTTAAGTGGTATCTGCTGAACTAATTCAGTAGGTACCAACTGCAAGGTTATGCCTTCTTTTGTGGAGTAATAAATTATGGACTTAGACATTTTAGTAGCACCAATTATTATTTTTATGGCGGTAGTTGCACCACTTTGGTTGATTTTACACTATCGCAGTAAAAAGCAGGTAAGTCAGGGGTTGAGCGAACACGAACATCGTCAGCTTATCGAGCTTGCTAACAAAGCCGAGAAAATGGCTGAACGTGTTGAGACACTTGAAGCATTGCTTGATCAAGAAGCACCACAGTGGAGACGCAAGTATGAGTAGTTTAAAGCGCGAGCTATATCGAGACCCGAAACGCGGCAAAATCGCTGGGGTATGCGCGGGACTAAGCGATTACTTTAATATGGAGTTGTGGTTAGTACGTATTTTGGTCATTACCGCAGTATTACTCTCTGGTGGGCCTTTGTTTGTTGTAGCTTACATTGCATGTTGGTTTATCTTAGATACTAAACCATACTCAGAGTCTCTTAAGAGTGATAAAAACAATGAAGACCCTATCTCTGTTAAATTTAAAGTTTGGCAAAAGGGTGAGCCGCCAAGACGTGCATTATTTGACTTAAAAGAGCGCCTGACTCGTTTAGATGACCGTATTCAGAATATGGAAAAGTACGTGACCTCTAGCGAATTTACAGTGAGCAGAGAGATCAACAAGTTGTAGTCTTGGACTGAAAAGCTAATGTGGCGTGTGTGCGCCACAGCGCTTAAAACCAAATAAGAGGGAACCTGAACAAACATGAAAGCTAAGTTTATTACTCAAAAAGCCCTCGAAAAAATCAAATCTAACACCCAAAAAGCCATTAACCGCAGCCTAGACAGACATGTAAAACTGGCGGTGACGGGGTTTAGTGGCAGTGGAAAAACCGCATTCATCACGGCCTTAGTTAAGCACCTAACCAGTCAGGCGAATAAGCAAAATCTCCCCTTTTTTGATGTGGTCCGTGAACAGCGCCTTATTGCAGCTAAGCAAGTTCCGCAAAGAGCGCTGGATATTCCTACCTTTGATTATCAAAGTGCTATCTCATGTTTACTTGCAGATGAGCCTAGATGGCCACCATCCACTGAACGCATCAATACCTTAACATTGGCGATTAAGTTTGAAACAAAACATGGTCTTAAACAGCACCTATCTGGTATTAGCACGTTATATCTTGAGCTCATTGATTACCCAGGAGAGTGGTTGGCTGATCTGCCCATGATGTCACAGGACTACCAAACTTGGAGTGAGGCCATGTTGGCCTTGCTAAAAGCGGATGCCTATAAGCCTTACAGCGAAGAGTTTTTATCATTGCTGGCGAATTTCGATAGTGCCGAGCAAGTCGATGAACAGGCACTCAAAACATTGGCACAGAGTTATCAGCAAGTACTCACTGCCCTGAAGAAAAATACCCACCTTGCTCAACTACAACCAGGTAGAATGCTTATTCCTGGAGATTTAGCAGGCGCGCCTATTTTACTATTTTTTCCGGTGGATGCTCAGGCTCAAGGTGGTGATAACAGTCAATATCAGCAGCTAAAAGCGCGTTTTGAAGCTTACAAACAACAAGTGGTTACACCTTTTTATAAACAGCACTTCTGTCAGTTTGACAGGCAATTGGTGCTGGTTGATGCACTGAGTGCCCTCAACGATGGGCCAGATACATTGGCAGAGCAAAAGGAAGCGATTGGGCATGTGATGCAAGTGTTTAATTACGGCAAGTCAGGGCTACTAAAACGACTGTTCTACCCAAAAATAGACAAGGTCCTGTTTGCAGCTAATAAATGCGATCATGTTAGCCCATCACAGCAGGCGGATATTGCCTTGTTGCTCAACGATATGTTGGGAGCGCACAGTAATGATCTGCGCTTTGCAGGGGTCGCGGTGGATACAATGGCAATTTCTTCAGTACAAAGTACGCAAGTCAAACGAGTACAAGAAAATGGCCAGTCATTGGAATGTGTTTATGGCAAAGTATTGGCAGAGGATGGTTGGACGACTTACTTACCACCACAACCACCAAATCACTGCTTATCTGCTCAGCAGTGGCCTGAGCAGGGTTTTGAGTTCTTATCATTTTCGCCGCTAAAAGCTTCAAAGGGAGAACTTGGCCATGTTCGTCTTGACCACGCATTACAATTTCTTATCGGAGATAAATTAGCATGAATGACGTCAAGAAGTTACACGCTGGTAGGCGTATTGCGACCAGTGTTGAGCCTGATCATGGTAAGCCGCGGCTAGAGTCGGGTAAACGCCTAGAAGGTGAGCACATAGATACAGCAGCAGATGAAAGCATGGGGATGGAAGCTGAACAAGAGGTGGAGCTAGAGCTGGTATTTCAAAAACCAAAAAGAAGATTAGGTTTGTTCGGCTACTTTGTTATTAGTCTACTCACCCTTGTGGTGGTTGAAAGCGTCTATAGCATTGTCGAAGCACTGCAAAACTCTTGGTTATTGGCAATACTTTACATTAGCGTATTGGGGCTAGCTGTCATGAGTGCGTTGCTATTCATTATTAAAGAAGCAAGCGCATTACGAAAGCTGAAACACCATCAGCAACATCGCCAAGATGGCCAAAGATTGCTCAATAGCACCCAAATCGGAGAAGCACAGGATTGGTTGAGCCCGCTGCTTGAACATCACCCCAAGCAACAGGTTGAAGAGTTTAAAGCAGCTATTAAATCCCATCATACAGACAAAGAAGTGTTACAACTGTACGAATCAAGCTTGTTACAGACACAAGACCAGCGTGCCAAAGAAATGATCAGTCAACACGCTACAACCAGTGCATTGCTGGTGGCGATGAGCCCATTAGCACTGGTTGATATGCTCGCGGTGCTATGGCGTGGTATTCATTTGATAGAAGCAATCACCAAACATTACGGCATTAAGTTAGCCTATCGCAGTCGTATCACCTTGTACAAATTGCTGTTCAAGCAAATGGTGTTTGTGGGGGCTACGGAACTTGTCACAGATCTCGCTGCGACGAGCTTAGGCGCAGAATTATTAGGCAAGCTTTCAGCTAGAGCAGGTCAGGGCTTAAGTGCAGGCGTGTTTACTGCACGTTTAGGATATAAGACGATGGAGCTATGTCGGCCATTGCCACGCCTTGAACAAAAACCAAACTTACTGAAATCAACGGTCGATCAGTTAGTTAAAACGCTATTAAAACGTACAGAGACTGTAACTAAAACGAGTAGGTGACAACAATTATGTACACCTCCCCATGAGCAAGTGGGACTAGCTAGCCATCTTAGCGTCTGGCTTGCTTGTGAATTTTACCTCGCTGACTTATTTATTAGATAAATCAATTAAAGAATAATAAGTTAACAGGTTAATTTATGAAGAAGTATCACGACAACACGCAATGTATTCACGGCCCAGAACATTTCGAAGACCCACATGGTGCGCTTACTGCGCCGTTGTATCAAACATCTACTTTTGCGTTTAAAGATGCGGCACAAGGTGCAGCACGCTTCGCAGGAGAAGAAGCCGGTTACATTTACACACGTCTTGGCAACCCAACGACACGCGAATTAGAGCAAAAGTTAGCACAGCTGGAAGAGATGGAAGATGCGGCTGCCACTGCAACCGGTATGGGGGCAGTATCGGCTTCGGTGCTAAGTTTCCTACAACAAGGAGACCACTTAATAGCGTCAAGTGCGTTGTACGGTTGTAGTTTTGCGTTGTTTGCACACATGTTACCTAAGTTTGGTATCGAGGTAACGTTTGTGGATATGACCAATGAAACGGAGCTTAAAGCGGCTTTAAAACCAAATAGCAAAATGATCTTCGCGGAGACACCGATTAACCCGAACATGACAGTTTTGGATTTAAAAATGTTGGGCGACTTTGCAAAACAACATCAATTGATAAGCGTGATCGACAATACGTTTATGACGCCGCTGTTACAAAAGCCTAAACATTTTGGGATTGATATTGTCATTCACAGTGCCACCAAGTATCTCAACGGGCATGGCGATGTTGTAGCGGGTATCGTGTGTGGTACTAAAGAACATATCGAACTGATTAAACTTACCGTGCTTAAAGATATTGGCGCGACCATCAGCCCACACGACGCGTGGCTCATTAATCGTGGTTTAAAGACTTTGGCTGTTCGTATGGCTCGTCACTGTGAAAGTGCCCAAAAGGTGGCTGAGTATTTAGAAAAGCACCCGAAAGTGAGTAAGGTTTACTACCCTGGACTTGCATCTCACCCAGGATATAAGTTTTTGGGTGAACAGATGAAAGGTGCAGGTGGGGTGATAGCGTTTGAGATAGTGGGCAGCTTGCAAGATGGTGAAGCATTTATCAATGCGACTGAGCTTTGCACACTGGCTGTTAGCCTAGGCGACCCTGAAACATTGATTCAACATCCAGCTTCAATGACACACTCTCCTTATACACCAGAAGAGCGTCAAGCGGCTGGTATTTCAGATGGTCTGATCCGTATTTCTGTCGGGTTAGAGGATGTGGAAGATATCATTGCAGACTTAGAGAACGCTTTTAGGGGGTTTTAATGTAAAATAATGTTTACAACAAAAACCTTTAAAACCCGCCTATTTGGCGGGTGTTTATTTTTTAATACAAATTTGTAATTTAAGGTGTACAAAATTGTGGTTTGCTCAGATGGCGTCGTGAGCGTCAGCTATTACACTTTTCGTTAGTTTTACATAGTATCCTAGTAACAAGTTGAGGCGCGATCATCATAGATCGACCGATGTAAAAAGAAGGTTAAAATGGCTAAGTCGAGCAAATATACTTCTAAGCAACCCGATGCAAATGGCATCATTGCTTGGAGTGATGAAGAGAACAAAATTTGGTCAGAGCTTGTGGCTCGTCAACTAAAGTGTATTGAAGGCAAAGCGTGCGATGAGTATATGGAGGGATTGAAGAAGATCAACCTACCGCATGATCGCATTCCACAGCTACATGAGCTTAACGAAGTGCTTGGTAAAGAAACTGGTTGGCAAGTGGCCCCTGTTCCGGCGCTTATCGACTTTGATGAGTTTTTCCGTTTATTAGCAAACAAACAATTCCCAGTTGCGACGTTTATACGCAGCAGAGAAGAGTTTGACTACTTACAAGAGCCTGATATTTTCCACGAGATCTTTGGTCATTGCGCTATGCTGACTAATCCAGACTTTGCTGAGTTTACGCACAAGTACGGCCAGTTGGGTTATGCCGCACAGAAAAAAGACCGAGTGTATTTAGCGCGTTTATACTGGTTTACAGTCGAGTTTGGTTTAATGCAAACCGAAAAAGGCTTACGTATTTATGGTGGTGGCGTTTTATCAAGCCCTGGCGAAACTCAGTATGTTTACACTGACACACCAGAGATTTCACCTTTAAATGTCTTGGACGTGCTGCGTACACCATATCGCATTGATATTATGCAACCTGTGTACTACACCATTAACTCAATCCATGATTTGTTTGATATTTCACAAATGGATATCATGTCATTGGTTGAAGAAGCAAAAGAGTTGGGCTTATTCGAGCCAAAATTTCCACCTAAAGAAAAGTTAGCAAGTTAAGGATTTATTAGATGTCTGATTTAAGTGCACAAAAATGTGAAGCGTGTCGTGCGGATGCGCCTAAAGTGTCAGATGAAGAACTAGCGGTATTGATTAAACAGATCCCAGATTGGGTTCCTGAAGTACGTGATGGCATCATGCAGCTTGAGCGTGTATTTAAGTTTAAGAACTTCAAAGCAGCGCTTGAGTTTACCAACATGGTAGGCGCGATGGCTGAAGAAGAAGGTCATCACCCAGGGCTATTAACTGAGTGGGGCAAAGTGACTGTGACTTGGTGGAGCCACTCTATCAAGGGCCTACACAAAAACGATTTTGTGTGTGCCGCTAAAACAGATGATGTATTTGCAGCTCTGTAATAATAAATAACAGTTTGAAAAAAGCGCCGTTTGGCGCTTTTTTTATGACTAACCGGTTAGGTGGTTATTCATCCACTGAACGAAGTAGGGCGTTAATGCCTACTTTTTCACGTGTTTGCTGATCTACTTTTTTCACGATGATAGCAGCATATAAGCTGTGTGAGCCGTCTTTGCTTGGTAATGAACCCGGCACCACAACAGCACCGGCTGGTACTCGGCCATAGTGAATTTCGCCAGTTTCACGGTCATAGATACGTGTGCTTTGAGAAATATACACACCCATTGAAATCACTGCACCTTGTTCAACAATTACACCTTCGACGATTTCTGAGCGCGCGCCGATGAAGCAGTTGTCCTCAATGATGGTTGGGTTCGCTTGTAGTGGCTCTAGTACGCCACCGATGCCCACACCACCTGACAGGTGTACGTTTTTACCGATCTGAGCACATGAACCAACGGTTGCCCAAGTATCCACCATTGTGCCTTCATCCACATAAGCACCGATGTTAACGTAAGAAGGCATCAACACCACGTTCTTACCTACATAGCTGCCCTGACGCGCAACCGCATTAGGCACAACGCGCATACCACCTTGTTTAAACTGCTCAGGCGTATAGTCGCTAAACTTTAAAGGCACCTTATCAAAATATTGGCTTACGCCATCGTGCATAGGCTGGTTGTCACGAATACGAAATGACAGCAATACCGCCTTTTTTAACCATTGGTGTACGACCCACTCGCCACTGATTTTCTCAGCTACACGAGCTGAGCCTGAATCTAGCAGTGCGAGCGCTTGGGTGATTGCGCTTTTAACAGGCTCTGATACTTGCGTTGGTGTAATGCTGTCGCGTTGCTCCCACGCTTGTTCAATGATTAATTTTAAATCTGACATAATGTCCTCTTTTATTCGGATTCTGCGTTTAATTTTTTCATTAAATCACGATGTAATTCGGCTTTGTGTTCTTCGCTTAGCGCTTTGTAATTTTCATCGGATACCACAAAGAAATCTTCTGCACGTTCGCCCACGGTTGTAATCCGCGCGGCATGAATATGCAGTGAATTGGCTTGAAATACTTCAGCGATCTTAGTTAGTAAACCTTGGATATCAATCGCTTGGATTTCAATAAGGTTTCTGTCACTGCGCGCATGAGGTCGCACAATAACTTTTGGTTTAATATTAAAATCTTTAAAGCGCTGAGAGCGATTCTTCTTAAGCCGTATCTTCTTTTTAGGGTCTTGTAATACCGCCTCGATCCCCCTACGGATAGAGTTGGCGCGGGTACTGGCAACCGGATTGCCGTTCACCTCTAGGATCACAAAACTAAATACCACGTAACCGTCTTTGGTGGTCATCACCTGAGCGTGCTGGATCTGCGCTTTTTTAGAGCCAATGACGCTGACTAGTTTGGCAAATAGTGTGGCCTCATAGGGGCTATATACAAATACTTGCGTGCCGCCATGTAGTGGCTTTTCACTGACCATTACGCTTGCTTGGCTCAAGTCTTTTGACTTAAGTAAGTGTTCACTATGCCAAGAGATTTGCTGTTCACTAAATGCCGTAAAATAATTGGCTTTAAAGCGTGACCAGCTCAAATCAATAAACTCTTCCTCAAAGCCCTTATTAATCAGTCGTTGTTTAGCCTGGCGCTTTTTATCACGGATTTGATCGCGCATGTCCATGGGGTTTTCAAGGCCAAGACGCAATGCTCGCTGAGCATGTAAATACAGCTCACGCAACAGGGTATTCTTCCAATCGTTCCACAAGTTGTCGTTGGTCGCTCGAATATCCGCAACGGTTAGACAGTATAAGTAATCGAGCTGACGCTCGTTCTTAACCTGTGAGGCAAATTCATTGATGACGTCCGGATCGTTGATATCTTTGCGTTGTGCCGTGACAGACATCAACAGGTGACTTTTGACCAGCCAAGCGACAAGACGTGAATCTGAGGTGGTAAAGCCATGCATTTTACAAAACGCTTGGGCATCCACCGCCCCTAGTTCTGAGTGGTCACCACCACGACCTTTAGCAATATCATGAAATATTGCCGCTAAGTACAGTAACTCTGGTTTATCCATCCGCGTGACTATCTCGCTACAAATAGGAAAGTCACTTGGCTGGGTTTTATCAAAGTACTGATAAATGTTTTTTACGAGTTTGTGCGTGTGCTCATCGACCGTGTAGGCATGGAAAAGGTCAAATTGCATTTGACCGAAAATATTTCGCCATTGTGGCAAATAGGCAGCGATCAATCCGTGTTTGTGCATCAGTGTAAATGCGCGGCCCATCCCGTTGGGGTGCTTTAGCAGGCGCAAAAACGCGTCTCGACAACCGGCATAATCTTGTAAGTCGCCAAGCAGTCTGCGACGTACCTGACGCATGGTTCTGATAGTGTTAGGGTCAATGCCAATGATTTCAGGGTTGTCAGCAATATGTTCAAATAGAACAAACAATTGTTCACGTCTGAAAAACACCGAAGGGTTTTTAACGCGGATCTTATTGCCAACTCGTTCGAAGTTTCTGTCCAGCGGTACTGCGGTCTGCTCAGCGCTATCTGGCAGGATACTTTGTTCAAAATAAGACAACAGCATTTGGTTCATTTCGCGAACCCGACTCATGATCCTAAACAGGCGTTTCATCATGCGCTCTACTGAGGCTTTACCTTCGGCACCAAAGCCCAGTAGCTCCGCCGCATTAGGTTGATGGTCAAACAGCAGTCTGTTTTCGTTGCGACCAGCCGCTAAATGTAGCGCAAAGCGGATGTTCCACAAATTCTCAATGCATTCTAAAAGTTCTTGGTACTCTTCATGGGTGAGGTAGCCGTGGCTGATTAACTCTTCGAGGGTTTCAGCGTGGAAGTGCTTTTTCGCGACCCAGAAAATAGTCTGTAGGTCCCTCAAGCCACCGGGGTTCTCTTTGACATTAGGCTCAAGGTTGTAGGCGGTGCCATGACACTTTCGGTGGCGAACTTTTTGCTCATCGAGCTTGGCGAGAAAAAACTCATCAGAGCGCCAAATAGGCGTTTCCATGATGTGACTTTTTAAACGCTCAAATTCAATGTGATTGCCACAGATCAGGCGGCTTTCTAGTAGGCTGGTAGTAAAGTGAACGTCTTGCTTTTTTTGTTCCAGAACTTGCTCGTGTGTACGTACGCTGTGACCAATCTCTAGATTGAGATCCCACAATAACGTCACGAAAGCCTCTAGATTATTGGTAAGTTGCTCATCGGGTGGCGATTGTACCAACAGTAAGAAGTCGATATCAGAGTAAGGGTGAAGCTCACCTCGCCCATAGCCTCCAATTGCGATCAGGGCGATTTCTGGGTATTGGGCAAGACCTGTGTCGTTGAACAACTTGATTAACAGGCGGTCAATAAACTCAGCGCGAGCGTTGATCAGGTTTCGTACAGGTTGCTTAGAAAATTCGTTGTGTAGCCATTTATAAAAATAAGCAGAACAATCTTTATAATCATTAAGCTGCTCGGCATTGTCGAGCAGCTTTTTTACTCTGTTAGGCAGTGCCACCTAAGGCTCCTAGTGTTCAATCACTCTATCAATTGTCTCGTCGTTACGCAGGGTAAGGATCTCAACGCCATTTTCAGTGACCAATAATGTATGTTCCCACTGAGCTGATAGACTACGGTCTTTGGTTACAACAGTCCAGTCGTCTTTTAGCAACTTACATTGGCGCTTACCAGCATTGACCATAGGTTCGATGGTTAAACACATGCCTGCTTTTAACATCTCACCGGTGCCCGGCTTACCATAGTGCATAACTTGTGGCTCTTCATGAAACTCTTTACCAATGCCGTGGCCACAATATTCGCGCACAATAGAGTAATTAAACCCTTCAGCATACTTTTGAATCGCGGCACCAATATCACCTAAACGCACCCCAGGCTTAACCATCTTAATGGCAAGATAAAGGCTCTCTTGAGTGATTTCGCTTAAACGCTTACCTTGAATGGTGGGAGTACCAACGTAGAACATTTTTGAGGTATCGCCGTGGTAGCCGTCTTTAATTACGGTGACATCGATATTAATAATGTCGCCTTCTTTTAGCGGTTTATCGTTAGGAATACCATGACAGATAACGTGATTCACAGACGTACAAATTGACTTCGGAAAGCCATGGTAATTCAGTGGGGCTGGTATCGCATTTTGTTCGTTAACAATATAATCGTGACAAATTGTATTTAGCTCATCTGTAGTGACCCCAGGCTTCACATATGGCCCAATCATTTCTAGTACTTCTGCGGCTAAGCGCCCAGCAATACGCATTTTTTCGATTTCTTCAGGGGTTTTAATCACTGCACTCATTGACACTCCAAGTCGGTATTTTTAAGTTAGCAACAACGCACAAATTTTGTACTTATCGTTGAGTTATGCACTTTTATATGGTATAAAGCGCGCCGTCTTTTTACAAATAAATCTTACGGGGTTGTTTGTATTTAAGATAAACACATTCATATTAACACACACACATATCGACACATACACTTGGGTGCATGTCTTGGTAATTTCTGAGCATGTTGGTGCTATGGGATATGTGGAGGCTTAACCCTAACTTATTAGAGGAAATTAAAATGGCAAACGTTTCAATGCGCGATATGCTTCAGGCTGGTGTTCACTTCGGTCACCAAGCTCGTTACTGGAACCCTAAGATGAAGCCTTTCATCTTCGGCGCTCGTAACCGTGTACATATCATCAACCTAGAAAAAACTGTTCCTATGTTCAACGATGCACTTAAGTTCTTACAGAACACTGCGTCTAACAAAGGTAAAATTCTTTTCGTAGGTACTAAGCGCGCTGCAAGCGAAGCAGTTAAAGAAGCAGCTCTTCAAAGTGATCAGTACTTCGTAAATCACCGTTGGTTAGGTGGTATGTTGACTAACTGGAAAACAGTTCGTCAATCAATCAAGCGTCTTAAAGACCTTGAAACTCAAAGCCAAGACGGTACTTTCGAAAAGCTGACTAAAAAAGAAGCGTTAATGCTAACTCGTGAAATGGAAAAGCTTGAGAAGAGCCTTGGCGGTATCAAAGATATGGGCGGTCTTCCTGACGCTATCTTCGTTATCGACGCTGACCACGAGCACATCGCAATTCGCGAAGCTAACAACCTAGGTATTCCAGTAGTATCTGTAGTTGATACTAACTCGAACCCAGATGGTGTTGATTTCATCATCCCAGGTAACGACGACGCTATCCGCGCTATCCAGCTTTACACTGGCGCAGTAGCTGCTGCTATCACTGAAGGCCGTGAAAGCAACATCGTTGCTCAAGCTGAAAGCGACGATTTCGTAGAAGCTGAGTAATTAGCTGTCATCAAGTCTTCATCTAATTGAGGTGAAGACTTGATATTCTTGAAGAGCGGTTATTCCGCTTCCCTAAAACAGAATTCATATTTGAGGATATTCTAATGGCTGTAACTGCTGCCCTAGTAAAAGAATTACGCGAGCGTACTGGCGCTGGCATGATGGATTGTAAAAAAGCGCTAACTGAAACCAATGGTGACATTGAGCTGGCGATTGAAAACATGCGTAAGAGCGGTGCTGCAAAGGCTGCTAAAAAAGCGGGTAACATCGCTGCTGAAGGTACAATCCTTATCAAAGAAGGCGAAGGTTTCGCTGCACTACTAGAAGTTAACTGTCAGACTGACTTCGTAGCTAAAGACGCTAACTTCCTAGCGTTCGCTAACTCTGTACTAGACGTTGCTGCTGCATCTAAAACTACGATTGCAGAACTACAAGCACAGTTCGAAGACGCACGTGTTGCACTAGTTGCTAAAATCGGTGAAAACATCAACGTTCGTCGCGTTGAGTACATCGACGGTGCTAACCTAGCTACTTACCGTCACGGTGAGCGTATCGGTGTTGTTGTTGCAGGTGAAGCTGACGAAGAAACACTTAAGCACGTTGCGATGCACGTAGCTGCTTCTAAGCCTGAGTACGTTAACCCTGAAGACGTTCCAGCTGACGTAGTTGAAAAAGAAAAAGCGGTACAAATCGACATCGCGATGAACGAAGGCAAGCCTGCTGAAATCGCTGAGAAAATGGTTGTTGGCCGTATGAAGAAGTTCACTGGTGAAGTTTCTCTTACTGGTCAAGCTTTCATCATGGAACCTAAGAAAACTGTTGGCGAAATCCTTAAAGAAAAAGGCGCTACAGTATCTAACTTCGTACGTTTAGAAGTTGGTGAAGGTATCGAGCGTAAAGAAGAAGACTTCGCTGCAGAAGTTGCTGCACAAATCGCTGCTGCAAAAGGCGAATAATTTTGTTCAGTAGCAAAGGCAAATACCGATGGTGTTTCCTCGATTTGCTTTTGCTTCGATGCTGAAAATTCTTTAAAATAGCCGCGCATTTATGAATATCATAAGCGCGGTTATTTTTTATCTCACTTTCACAAATGGCCCGAAAAATATGACTATCAATCGAAAACCTGTTTTTAGACGCGTTCTTCTTAAATTAAGCGGTGAAGCTTTAATGGGAGATGAAGGCTTTGGTATCGATCCAAAAGTGTTGGATCGCATGGCACAAGAAATCAAAGAACTTGTAGAGCTCGACGTAGAAGTGGGTTTAGTTATCGGTGGTGGTAACTTCTTACGCGGTGGCTCGTTAGCAGAAGCGGGTATGAACCGAGTTGTGGGTGACCACATGGGGATGCTTGCTACTGTGATGAACGGTTTAGCAATGCGTGATGCGCTACACCGTGCTTTTGTTAACGCTCGTTTGATGTCTGCTATTCCGTTAAACGGGGTATGTGATGCTTACAACTGGGCTGAAGCTATCAGCTTGTTAAAGTCTGGCCGAGTGGTTATTTTCTCTGCAGGTACGGGTAATCCATTCTTTACCACTGACTCAGCTGCATGCTTACGTGGTATTGAAATTGAAGCCGACACGGTTATTAAGGCCACTAAGGTAGATGGTGTGTTCAGTGATGACCCTGTGAAGAACCCAGACGCCACACTTTACCGTCATTTGACGTATAATGAAGTGATTGATCAAGAATTAAAGGTGATGGACTTAGCGGCATTTACGCTAGCCCGTGACCACGATATGCCTTTGAGCGTATTCAACATGAACAAACCAGGCGCTTTAAAACGCGTAATCATGGGCGAAGAAGAGGGTACTTTGATCTCTTCTGCAGCCTCGGAATAATCAGTTAAGACTAGGATTGAATTGTGATTAACGATATTAAAAAAGATGCGCAGGAGCGCATGCAAAAAAGCGTAGCAGCACTTGCTAGCCAATTATCTAAAATCCGTACTGGCCGTGCTCACCCAGCTCTTTTAGACGGAATTACCGTTTCTTACTATGGTGCGGATACACCGCTAAACCAAGTTGCGAATGTATCTACAGAAGACGCACGTACACTAACAATCAGTGTATTTGATAAGTCTTTAGCACAAGCTGTTGAAAAGGCGATTATGTCGTCTGATTTAGGCTTAAACCCAATGTCAGCGGGTACTATTATTCGTGTACCTCTTCCTCCACTAACGGAAGAACGTCGTAAAGATTTAATTAAGATTGTACGCGGCGAAGTGGAAGGCGGCCGTGTTGCGGTTCGTAACATTCGTCGTGACGCAAATGGCGACATTAAAGCCTTACTAAAAGACAAAGAAATCTCTGAAGACGAAGCACGTCAAGCAGAAGATGAAATTCAAAAGCTAACAGATAAGTTTGTTAAAGAAATGGATACACAATTGAGCGCAAAAGAAGCTGAGTTGATGGAAATCTAATAGCAGACCCGTTTATCTTTCTGGATTGGCTAAATTTCAATCTTGAAGGGGCAACAGGTCCTTGTAAATTTATTAGTTTTGCAACGCCGTCTGGGGTATACTAGGCGGCGTTTTTTTTATCTAAATCGGGATTATGGTTTTAAACGCTGAAACAATTTCACAGCAATCTTTGCCAAAACATGTTGCCATCATTATGGATGGAAATGGTCGCTGGGCGCAGTCGAGAAATCGACCTCGTACATATGGGCATAAGAAAGGTGTTGATTCAGTTCGCAACGCTGTGCAGTTTTGCACAAATTTGGGCATTGAATCTTTGACACTATTTGCATTTAGCAGCGAGAATTGGCGTCGTCCAGAAGATGAAGTTAGTACACTGATGGAGCTGTTTTTATTAGTCCTGACAAAAGAAGTTAAGAAACTACATAAAAACAACGTTAAATTGACGGTAATCGGAGATTTAGCGCGTTTTCCCGCATCTTTGCAGGAACGAATTAATACCGCACATCAGTTGACGAGTGAGAATACTGGACTACAACTTAATGTTGCTGCTAACTATGGCGGCCGTTGGGATATAACTCAGGCTGCACAAAAGTTAGCGACACAGGTGGCGGAAGGAAGCTTAACACCAGAACAAGTCACGGAAGATGAAATTTCAAAACATCTTACAATGGCAAACCAAAGCGAACTAGATTTACTGATACGAACTGGCGGTGATTACCGCATTAGTAACTTTTTGCTTTGGCAGGCAGCATACGCTGAGCTTTATTTTACAGATACTTTATGGCCAGATTTTAACGACGAGGCGTTTTCAGAGGCAATTGCCTGTTATGTATCTAGAGAAAGGCGCTTTGGCTGCACCGGCGATCAAATAAAACAACTACTCGCTGCGTCCAAAACAACAAGTTAAAGGTAAATTAGTTTGCTAAAACAACGAATTTTAACCTCAGTGGTACTTGCGCCACTGGCGATGCTTTTGGTGTTTTATACACCGCTTGCGTTATTTAGTTTTATTGCCGGTGCGATTGTACTGCTCGGCGCTTGGGAATGGTCCGCTTTTATTGGCCTATCATCGATAAAGCAGCGTAGTGGCTTTGTGATTTTAATGTCTGGTGTGCTGCTATTGCTGCATTGGCACTGGCCTATCACTACCTTGTGGCAAGGCGGACGCTTGCAAGCTGATGCCAACTATGTTTTTACATTGGCATTTGCGTGGTGGCTAGTCGCTACCTTCTTGGTTATAAAATACCCCCGAATGGCAAAAGCCTGGAGTGAGGGAATCGTAATGCGGGCTGTGGCAGGCTTGTTGACACTGGTGCCTTTATGGCTTGCGCTTAATGTATTGCGCAGTGCGGAATATCAACAGGCTCATCAATACGGGTCAACGCTGATTATGGTGGTGCTCGGTATTGTTTGGAGTGCGGATATTGGAGCGTATTTTGCTGGAAAAAACTTTGGTAAAAACAAGCTAATGCCGAATGTGAGTCCAAATAAAACCATTGAAGGCCTTATCGGTGGCGTGATCACTGCCGTTATATTTGTGGTGATATTTTGCCACTTTGCGCAGGTGGAACAGAAGCTATGGCCAATATACGCGATAATGACTGTTTTTATTGCTTTATTTTCTGCTGTTGGGGATCTGCTCGAAAGCATGTTCAAGCGTGAAGTGGGTTTAAAGGATTCAGGCGCTTGCCTGCCTGGACACGGTGGTATTTTGGACAGAATTGATAGCCTTACTGCGGCAGCGCCAATATTTGCTCTGTTTTACGCATGGACGGTAACCTTATGAGCCAACGAGTAGAACAAGTTGTTATCTTAGGAGCAACGGGTTCAATAGGTTTATCCACCATAGATGTGATCACACGTAACAGTGAACGTTATAGTATTTATGCTTTGGCTGCGGGCCGTAATGTTGAGCTGATGACGCAACTGTGTGTTACGCACCAGCCAAAGTTTGCCATCATGGATTGTGATCAAGCGGCAAAAAAGTTACGTGAAAATCTCGCGCATATATCTACAGAAGTTTTGCACGGCAGTGAACAGATGGCGCAAATAGCCGCTCATAACGACGTTGATACCGTTATGTCTGCCATTGTAGGGGCTGCTGGCCTTATACCTACACTTTCAGCCGTTGAGGCGGGTAAGAAGGTCTTATTGGCGAATAAAGAATCCCTAGTTATGTCAGGCCAGCTGTTTATGGATAAAGTTGCTCAACATGGGGCGACTTTACTACCGATTGATAGCGAACATAACGCCATTTATCAGTGTTTACCGCACACGCTACAACAAGATGCAAAGCAAGGGCTCAGCCAGTTTGGAGTCAGCAAAATCTTGTTAACGGGCTCAGGCGGGCCGTTTTTAACCCGCGATTTGAAGACGCTAAAAGACGTAACGGTTGAGCAAGCCGTAGCTCACCCAAACTGGTCTATGGGACAAAAGATCTCAGTAGACTCTGCAACCATGATGAACAAAGGTTTGGAATTCATTGAGGCCAAATGGTTGTTTGCGTGCCAAGCTGAGGACATTGAAGTGGTGATCCACCCACAAAGTATGATCCATTCTATGGTTCAGTACACGGATGGCTCTATCATCGCGCAAATGGGGCAACCTGATATGCGCACGCCCATAGCTTACGGGTTGGCATATCCAGAGCGCATTGACGCGGGTGTTAAACCACTCGATTTCGCTACGCTTACCGACTTTACCTTTACCAAGCCAGACTTTTCTCGATACCCGAATTTGGCACTTGCTATTGATGCATGTCGCTCTGGCCAAGCAGCTACAACGGTCGTTAACGCAGCAAATGAGATTGCTGTTGAGGCATTTTTGCGCCGACAAATCGGCTTTTGTGATATCTACCGTGTAAATGCCGAAGTGCTTGAAAAGTCCACGCTACATTCTTTAAACTCGGTACACGAAATCATGGCGCAAGATGCGCAAGCCAGAGCACTGGCACATGAGTGTGTAAGTCGAATAAGGTAAGTTATGGTTGATTTTCTGTGGAACTTAACGTCATTTATTGTTGCTTTAGGCATTCTTGTTACGGTCCATGAGTATGGTCATTTTTGGGTAGCAAGGCGAGCAGGTGTTGAAGTTCAAAGGTTTTCCATAGGTTTTGGTAAACCGCTTTGTCGCTGGTACGATAAACAGGGTACCGAGTACGTGATTGCCATGATCCCATTGGGTGGTTACGTAAAAATGCTGGACGAACGTGTCGATGATGTCCCCGCCGAAAAAAGCCACCTCGCTTTTAACAATAAACCTGTTTTATCTCGTATCGCTGTAGTATCTGCGGGGCCGATTGCTAACTTCTTATTTGCGATTATCGTATTGGCTGCCATGTATATGATAGGTGTGCAGCATGCCAAACCCTTTGTTGGCGACGTTCAGCCTAACTCCATCGCTGCTAAAGCTAACATGCAAAGCGGTGATCATATTCTCACTATGGCTGGCAAAGAAGTCAGTTCTTGGCAAGATGTCACCTTTGCTTTAATGCGGCACCTTGGTGAGAAGCGCCTTGAAGTGAAAGTTCAGGATGCCCATCAGCAAATCGCAATTAGAACGCTAGATATTAATGGCTGGAAATTAGACAAGCAGGATGAAGCTCCGCTTAATGCCGTTGGCATTGTGCCGTTTAGACCCGCGCTAACGTTGACGCTTGGACATATTGCGGATGATTCCGCCGCACAACAAGCTGGGTTGCAAATTAATGATACCTTAGTTGCGCTCGATGGAGAGCCAATAGAGGATTGGCAGGCGTTTGTACAGCGCATTCAAGCTTCTGCAAATACGTCGCTGATGCTCAGTGTGTCTCGAGACGACAGGGTAGTTGATTTACCGGTCACACCACAGGAACGAATTGGGCCAAATGGTGCATCTCAGGGCTTTCTTGGTGTTATTCCACTGCTTGAAAAATGGCCAGACGGGTATATCGAAACTAGACATTATGGTCCATGGGATAGTATGGTGCTTGGCGCTGAGAAAACTTTTGAGTTGATCCGCCTGAGCTTTGACATGATAGGTAATCTTATTACAGGGCAAGTGTCGGTCAAAAACCTAAGTGGCCCTGTTGGCATTGCCGTTGGTGCAGGCAACAGCGTTAGCTATGGAATTGTTGCATTTTTAAGCTTTTTAGCACTAATTAGTGTAAATCTTGGTGTTTTTAATTTATTGCCCCTACCTGTCTTGGATGGTGGGCACTTAATGTATTACATAATTGAACTAATTCGTAAAAAACCAGTCTCTGAAAAGACACAAGAGTTAGGGTTTAAGGTAGGTGCGTTAGTACTTATAGCTTTAACTTGTTTTGCATTACTTAACGATGTCTCGAGGCTGTAGCTCGAATGGCGTGAGTGACGTCCATCAAAGCGCTAAGGGCGCTAACTGTTGTAAAGGATAAAGATAATAAAATGCCTATAAAAAAACATCTTGCAGTAACGAGTTTACTTGGCGCTAGTTTTGCCGCATTAGGGCAAAACTCCTTTATCGTTGAAGATTTGAAAGTGGAAGGCTTGCAGCGTGTTGCACTTGGTGCGGCATTAACGCATATTCCAATAAATGTTGGTGATACTGTCGATCAGTATACGATTTCTCAGACTATTAAAGCGTTATATAAGTCTGGCCATTTTGACAATATCGTAGCTTTTCGTGATGGTGAGCAAATCATTTTCAAGGTTCAAGAGCGCCCGACTATTGCGGGAATTGACTTTGATGGCAACAAAGACATCAAAGATGAACAGCTTAATGAAAGCTTAGAGCAGCAAAACATTCGTGTTGGTGAGCCGTTGGATAAAACGGTGATAGACAATATTGAAAAAGGGTTGATTGAGTTCTTCCACAGTATTGGTAAATATAATGCCAAGATTGAGGTAAGCATTATCGATTTACCCCGTAACCGTGTGCGTTTAAAGCTGGAATTTAAAGAAGGGGATGCCGCGTCTATTCGCCAAATCAACTTGGTGGGCAACGAGCTATTCTCAGATGAGGAACTACTTACGCTGGTTGAATCACAGCAAGATTTGCCTTGGTGGAAGTTTATGTCAAACGACCGCTATCAAAAGCAGACCATTGAGGGCGATTTAGAAAAGATCCGTAGCTTCTATTTAGATAGGGGTTATCTGCGTTTCAACATCGACTCTACACAGGTATCTGTTAGCCCAGAAAGAGAGTCTGTGTATGTAACAGCAAACATTACTGAAGGGGATACATACACCGTTAAAGGCTATGATTTCATCGGTGATTTGTTGGGTCGTGAAGAGCTTGTCAAAAGTATTATTCCACTCAAAGCGGGCGAGCTTTATAACGGTTCAATCGTGACTTCTTCTGAAGAATTTATCAAAGGTTATCTCGCTCGTTTTGGTTATGCCAATGCTGAAGTACGTACCATTCCAGAAATTGACGATGAAAACAAAGAAGTACAGCTCACTTTATCGGTAAATCCGGGTAAGCGTGTGTATGTTCGTCGTATTCTTGTTAATGGTAACCAAGTGACCTCTGACGAGGTTGTACGCCGTGAAATGACACAACTTGAAGGCGCATGGTTGTCTAACCAAAACCTTGAGCGTTCTAAGCTTCAGATCCAACGCTTGCCTTATATGGAAAAGGTAGACTTTGAAGTTAAACCGCTACCAGGCGCTGACGATATGGTAGATGTTGACTTCACGGTGAAAGAGCAACCAGCAGGCAGCTTCCAAGCTGGTGTTGCTTACGGTTCTTACGGTGGCTTGCAGTTTAACGTGGGTGTGAGTGAGTCTAACTTCCTTGGCACGGGTAACCAGCTTGCATTTAACATCAATACCTCTAAAAGCCAGAACAACTATAGTATCTCGTATACCAACCCATACTTCACCCCTGACGGTGTATCACAAGGTAGCAGCATTTATTACAGCAGCTTTGATGGTAGTAAATTGGGCTTGATCGGCTATGACTCTCGTCAGTATGGTATAGGTACAAACTTTGGCTTCCCAATCAACGCGATAAACAGAATCAATTTTGGTGTACGTTGGATAGACGAAAAGCTGGATTACATTGCAGATTATGAGCAAACACGTATTTTGCGTCTGGCATTTTTAGACCCTGAAGATCCTGATGGCGCATATAACTTTACTAAATACGAGTTAAGTGCTGGTTGGTCCCGTATGACAGTTAACCGAGGCATGTTCCCAACAGCGGGTTCTCGTCAAAGTTTAACGTTTAGAGCGACATCACCAAACTCGGATCTTAACTACTTCAAAGTAGATTATGACTCGCGTTTCTACTGGCCTATCAGTAATGACCATCAATGGGTTTTCTCGGCAAGAGCAGGTCTTGCATACGGAAACGGTTATGGTGAAACAAATGGCTACGAGCAAACATTGCCGTTCCAAGAGTTCTTTAGAATCTCTGAGAACGAACTACGTGGTTTTGAACGCAATACCATATTGCCACGAGCAATTCAGCGTAGGATGACAGAAATTCCTGGTTCGACTTTACCAGATGGCACCGCCACTGCAAATATTGGCGGAGATAGCGAGTTTGATTTACTTGTACCTGGTGGTCGTATCGGTGGTAACGCTAAGGCGACATTGGGTGCTGAGCTTATCGTGCCTACGCCATTTTTAGATGAAGACAACACAAGTTCTGTACGTACCAGCCTGTTTGTTGATGCGGCCAACGTATGGGATACTGAGTTTGATGTAGATCGCTATTCAAACTTACATGAAGATCAATACAAGAGGCTTTCGGACTACTCGGATCCAACCCGCTTTAGGGTTTCTACCGGTTTATCGGTTCAGTGGATCTCGCCGATGGGCCCCATGCTGATCAGTTTCGCATATCCGCTTAAGAAAGAAGATGATGACGAAACCAAGACGATCAGTTTTAATATCAGTAATACATTCTAAGGAGTTAATTGTGAAAACACTTATAAAAACAACTGCAATGGGTTTGATGGCTACGTTAATGATGGGAACATCAGCAAGTGCATTGGCACATAAAGTAGGCATTGTAGACATGCAACAGATCTACAAAAATATTCCTCAGGTAGCTAAGATCGAACAGCAGTTACAGGGTGAATTCGCTGAGCGTCGTCAAGCGTTAGAAAAGCTACAAGGCGACATTCGCTTTGAAATGGAAAAATTTCAGCGTGAAAGCGCGACGATGAGCGATGAGCAAAAGACAACGTTACGTGACAAAATTCAAGGCATGCAAAAAGAGCTTGCTGAGAAAGGCCGTCCTTTAGAGCAAGAAATCAAACAGCGTCAAAACGAAGAGTTGGCAAAAGTGCAAAAGCTAATCATCGGTGCTATTGAAGATGTTGCTAAAAGCGGTAAGTTTGATGAAGTTAAAGTAAAAGATACGACAATTTACTTCAACCCTGATAAAGTAGCGGACCTTTCTGACAAAGTTGTTGAAGCGGTAAGCAAAAAGTAATGACCAAACGTTATAGTTTAGCTCAACTGGCGGCATCAATTGATGCATCGCTAGTTGGCGACGGCGAGTGTCAAATCGATAAGATAGCGACACTCGCGCAGGCAACAGACAAAGATATTAGCTTTTTAGCAAACAGTAAGTATCGTGCTCAACTGGCGACCACCCATGCTGGTGCAGTAATACTCTGTGAGTCTGATGCCGAACACTTCAAAGGCAATAAATTAATCGTTAACAACCCTTATATTGCCTATGCGAAGCTTGCACAACTCATGGATACCACGCCTCGCTCAGCACAAGGCGTGCACCCAAGTGCGGTGGTTCATGAGTCGGTCAAGTTAGGGGAAAATGTTTCTATCGCTGCGAATGCAGTCATTGAAGCAAACGCAGAACTGGGTGACAACGTACAGGTTGGCGCAGGATGTTTTGTAGGTAACAGCGCAAAAATTGGTGATAACACTAAACTATGGGCGAATGTCAGTGTGTACCACGAAGTTGAAATAGGTAAAAATTGCTTATTTCAATCCGGTGCGGTTATTGGCAGCGATGGTTTTGGTTATGCAAATCATGCGGGAAAGTGGGTAAAAATCCCTCAAGTTGGACGCGTTATTATTGGTAACAGTGTAGAAGTAGGTGCAAATACCGTGATTGACCGCGGAGCACTGGATGACACTATTATTCATGATAATGTAATTTTAGATAATCTTATTCAAATAGCACATAATGTAGAGATCGGTGAAGGTACGGCGATCGCAGGTGCATCAGTCGTTGCTGGCAGTACAAAAATTGGTAAGCATTGCCAAATAGCGGGACTGGTGGGTATTAATGGCCATATGGAAATTTGCGATGGTGTTATTATCACCGGTATGACCATGATCACCAAATCGATTACTACGGCGGGTGTTTACTCCTCTGGTATGCCTCATAGTACCAACAAAGAGTGGCGACGCAATATGGCTCATTTACGCAATCTGACAGACTTTAAGCAGCGTTTGAAGGCGCTTGAGTCTTTAACAGAACAGCTAAAAAAGATAGATGAATAAAAAGGATGCTACTTTGGCAAACGAACTGAACGGTTTTGATATCCAAGAAATCTTAAAGTTATTACCACACCGCTACCCAATGTTGTTGGTTGATAAAGTTATTGATTATAAAGCTGGCGAGTATTTACACGCCGTTAAGAATGTAACGGTAAACGAGCCAATTTTTACTGGCCATTTCCCAGATCAACCTATTTTTCCAGGGGTTATGATCCTCGAAGCGATGGCGCAGGCAACAGGTCTACTGGGTTTTAAAACGGTAGAGAATCGCAGCGAGAACGAGCTATACTTATTTGCAGCAATTGATAACGCACGCTTTAAGCAGCCCGTTCTTCCGGGTGATGTGATGCATCTGCATATTGAATTTGTAAAAGAGCGTCGCAATATCTGGAAGTTTTACGGTGAAGCAAAAGTTGACGGTAAAGTTGTTTGTAGCGCCGATCTTATGTGTGCAAGAAGAGAGTTTTAATAGTGATCCATCCTACTGCGATTATTGAATCAGGCGCACAGCTAGGCGATAACGTCTCTGTGGGTCCTTATAGCTATATCGGGAATGATGTAGTGATTGGCGATAACTGCACCATTGAATCTCATGTAGTGATCAAAGGACCTTCAACCATTGGCTCTGGTAATCATATTTACCAGTTCGCCTCTGTGGGAGAAGCTTGCCAAGATAAAAAGTACAAGGATGAACCAACACAATTAATTATGGGTGATAATAATATCATCCGTGAGTGTGCCACAATCCACCGTGGTACGATTCAAGATCAAGGCATCACTAAAATAGGTAGCAATAACTTGTTTATGGCCTATACCCATGTAGCGCATGATGCTGTGATTGGCAGTAATGTCATTTTTTCTAATGGTGCCAGCGTTGCAGGTCACGTACATGTAGGTGATTGGGCCATCTTGGCGGGCAATACAGGTGTTCACCAGTTTTGTAAGGTTGGTGCGCATGCCTTCATTGGTATGTATTCAGGGGTGAGTAAAGATGTGCCTCCGTTTGTAACAACGACAGGTACTCCAGCAAAACCCGCAGCAATTAATACCGAAGGTATGAAACGCCGAGGCTTTAGCAGCGAAGAGATCATGGCTGTGCGTCGAGCATATAAAGCTCTGTATCGTAAAGGGTTAAGTTTAGATGAAGCGGTTGCAGCGATGCGCCAAGAAGCGTCTGAATATGCCGCCGTACAGCAAATGATAGACTTCTTAGACACCTCGGATCGCGGTATTATTCGCTAACGAAATATTGCGATAGCAAGGCCTATATGCTGATAAACGCCATACAAAGCTTATGTATGGCGTTTTTATTTATAAAATAGATTAATGTGATGATAAATAACAAAAAGTTAACTATTGGCCTCGTGGCGGGTGAATTATCTGGTGATATATTGGGCGCGGGCTTAATCGGCGCACTCAAAAAGATATATCCCAATGCTGAGTTTGTTGGGATAGCTGGCCCAAAAATGCAGGCCGCAGGATGCCGTACCTTGTTTGACATGGAAGAGCTTGCGGTGATGGGGCTTGTCGAAGTGCTGGGTCGACTGCCTAGGTTACTTAAGATCCGTAAACAACTTGTGCAATACTTTATTGATAATCCGCCAGATATTTATGTTGGCATAGACGCCCCTGACTTCAATTTACGCGTTGAAAAGCCACTTAAAAAAGCGGGAATTAAAACCGTCCAATATGTGAGCCCCTCAGTCTGGGCATGGCGTCAAAAACGTATTTATAGCATTGCCGAAGCGACCAATTTAGTTTTGTCCCTGTTACCATTTGAAAAATCATTCTACGATAAACATGATGTGCCTTGCAGGTTTGTGGGTCATACTTTAGCGGATGAAATTGAGCTGGATCATGATAGCAGCGCCGCGCGTGCGGCGCTTGGGCTAAGTGAAAACGACTTAGTACTGGCTTTACTGCCGGGTAGCCGAGGTTCAGAAGTCGGGCTATTGAGCGAAACATATTTACAAGCGGCACAAAAGCTTAAGTTGCGTTTGCCGTCGCTGAAAATCATCGTGCCGTTGGTAAATGCCAAGCGTCGCGCGCAGTTTGAAGCCATTTTAAAGCAAACGACGCCAGAGTTGAGTGTCGTGATGCTCGATGGTCAATCCAGTACCGCGATGTCTGCAGCAAATGCTGTGTTATTGGCGTCGGGAACGGCGACACTAGAAGCCATGTTGTATAAAAAACCGATGGTGGTGGGGTATAAATTTAAACCGCTCAGCTATTGGATTTTCAAGAACTTTTTCACCTTCAATATCAAATATTTCTCTTTGCCAAACTTATTGGCTGACGAGCGTTTAGTGCCAGAGTTTCTACAGCAAGAGTGTAACTCAGATGCGCTTGCGGACGCTTTATACCCCATGCTCAAAGGGGATAATAGCGTTTTAATCGACAAGTTTTACGAAATTCACCATAACATTCGTCTTGATGCCAGCAAGCAAGCGGCAAATGCAGTAGAGGAGTTAATTAATGCAGATTGAGCGCCCTGACGTACGGTACATCGCTGGTGTGGATGAAGTTGGCCGTGGCCCCTTGGTAGGTGATGTAGTGACTGCCGCGGTTATTTTAGACCCAAATAACCCTATCACTGGATTGAATGATTCAAAAAAGCTGACTGAAAAAAAGCGTGAGCTACTCGCTGAAGAAATAAAACAAAAAGCACTCAGTTACAGCATAGGTCGAGCATCGGTTGCAGAAATTGACGAGCTTAATATTTTACAGGCTACTATGCTCGCCATGAGCCGAGCGGTTGAAGGGCTTAGCATCGGTCCTGATTTTGTATTTGTTGATGGCAATCGCCTACCCAAGCTCATGATGCCAGCACAAAGTGTTGTAAAGGGCGATAGTTTAGTGCCAGAGATCAGTGCCGCGTCCATCATTGCTAAAGTCGCACGAGACCAAGAAATGTTGGCGCTAGATGCTCAGTACCCTGAATTTGGCTTTGCAGGACATAAGGGTTATCCTACAAAAGCTCATTTTGCTGCGTTAGAAGAGCATGGTATTACACCACACCATAGAAAAAGTTTTAAACCAGTGCAGCGTATATTAGCCTTGAAGGAGCTATAGATATGGCTGCCCCAGAGTTTGTTCATTTACGTGTTCACAGTGATTTTTCTATGGTGGATGGGCTCGCCAAAACTAAGCCTATTGTCGCCAGAGCCGAAGAACTCACACTCCCTGCATTTGCCATAACCGATCAGATGAATTTATGTGGTTTGGTGCGTTTTTATGGCGCGGCTCATGGGGCAGGGATCAAGCCTATTGTGGGTGCAGATATTTGGCTTAAGAGCGACGAATTTCCAGATGAACCCAGTCGCTTGGTACTGCTGGCCAAAGACAACGAAGGTTATAAAAATCTTACCTTACTCATTTCCAAAGCCTATCAACGTGGTCATGTATTTCATCGTCCCGTAGTTGATAAGCAATGGTTAGCAGAACATAAAGCAGGGCTTATTCTGCTCTCAGGTGCTAAAGATGGCGATGTAGGTAAAGCATTGCTTAAAGGCAACCCACAGCTGGTGCTCGATACCTTAGCGTTTTATGAACAACATTTTAAAGATCACTTTTTCTTAGAACTCACACGTACTGGTCGCGCACAAGAAGAAGAGTATTTACATGCGGCTGTAGCGTTGGCCAGCGAGCGAGACTTGCCGGTAGTGGCCACTAACGAAGTGGTATTTTTGCATGAGCACGACTTCGAAGCCCATGAAATTAGAGTGGCAATCCATGATGGCTACACACTTGAAGACAAACGCCGTCCAAAACGTTTCTCAAAAGAGCAATACCTAAAAACGCCCGAGCAGATGCTGGAGTTGTTCAGTGATATTCCAGAAGCGCTTGAGAATAGCGTTGAAATTGCCAAGCGCTGTAACGTCACGGTACAGCTGGGCACATACTTCTTACCAGATTATCCGACAGGGGATTTAAAAATTGAGGACTTTCTGGTTAAGGTATCCAGAGATGGATTGGAAGAGCGCTTACAATTTTTATTCCCTGATGAACAGGAACGTGCAGAAAAACGCGGTGAATACGATGAGCGTTTACAAATAGAGCTAGACGTTATCAACCAAATGGGGTTTCCGGGCTACTTCTTGATAGTAATGGAGTTCATTCAGTGGAGTAAAGATAACAATATACCGGTAGGCCCTGGGCGTGGTTCGGGTGCAGGTTCTCTTGTGGCATATGCGCTAAAAATTACCGACCTTGACCCTTTGGAATTTGACTTACTATTTGAGCGATTCCTAAACCCTGAACGTATTTCGATGCCCGACTTCGACGTTGACTTTTGTATGGACCGTCGAGATGAGGTAATTGACCACGTAGCCATGTTGTATGGCCGTGATGCGGTATCACAGATCATCACATTTGGTACCATGGCAGCAAAAGCGGTAATTCGAGATGTGGGTCGAGTGCTTGGTCACCCTTATGGCTTCGTTGATCGCATTTCTAAACTCGTCCCAGGCGACCCAGGCATGACCTTGGCAAAAGCTTTTGATGTTGAGCCAAGATTGCCAGAGGCTTATGACGGTGATGAAGAAGTTAAAGATCTCATCGACATGTGTCGTATTTTGGAAGGCTGTACGCGAAACGCCGGTAAACACGCCGGTGGTGTGGTTATCTCGCCAACAACCATTACTGACTTTGCCGCTTTATATTGCGATGAAGAAGGGAAGTTTCCAGTTACCCAGTTTGATAAAAACGACGTTGAAACCGCGGGTCTCGTAAAGTTTGACTTCTTGGGACTTAGAACGCTCACTATTTTACAGTGGGCGTTAGACATGACCAACGAGCGACTAGCTCGCGAAGGCAAAAAGCCGGTTGATATTAACGCTATTCCTTTGGATGATAGAGCAAGTATCGAGCTGCTTCTACGCGCAGAGACAACGGCGGTGTTCCAGCTAGAATCCCGTGGTATGAAGGACTTGATCCGTCGCCTAAAGCCTGACTGCTTTGAAGATATGATTGCATTAGTAGCCCTGTTCAGACCTGGGCCACTGCAGTCGGGCATGGTAGATAACTTTATCGACCGTAAGCACGGTAGAGAGGAACTCTCTTACCCAGACGCGCAATGGCAACACGAAAGTCTAATCCCAATTCTTGAACCCACCTACGGTATCATCCTATATCAGGAGCAGGTTATGCAGATTGCTCAGGTACTGGCGGGCTATACGCTAGGTGGCGCAGACATGCTACGTCGTGCCATGGGTAAGAAAAAACCGGAGGAGATGGCCAAGCAGCGTTCAACCTTTGAAGAAGGTGCAATTGCCAACGGAGTTGATGGTGAACTTGCAATGAAAATCTTCGACTTGGTAGAAAAGTTCGCGGGATATGGCTTTAACAAATCACACTCTGCCGCCTATGCTTTGGTGTCTTATCAAACACTGTGGATGAAAACTCATTACCCAGCTGAATTTATGGCGGCGGTAATGTCTGCGGATATGGATAACACCGACAAAATCGTTACTCTGGTTGATGAATGTGAGAACATGAAGCTCACCTTATTGCCACCCGATGTGAATGCAGGTGTTTATAAGTTTACCGTAAATCGTCAGGGTGAAATTGTTTACGGTATTGGTGCTATCAAAGGCGTAGGTGAGGGACCGGTAGAAGCTATTTTAGAAGCGAGAGAACAAGGCGGCGAGTTTAAAGATCTCTTTGATTTTTGTGCGCGAGTTGACCTCAAACGCTTAAATAAACGTGTGGTTGAAAAGCTTATCTATGCGGGTGCTTTGGACAAACTTGGACCGGAGAAAACCCAGCCTGGGCGGGCGACATTACTTGCTAGCCTAACAGGGGCGATGAAATCAGCCGAGCAACACCACAAGGCCGAGTCGCTTGGCCAGTCTGATTTATTTGGGTTATTGGCGGTAGAGCCTGAGCAGGTAGAACAAGCCTTTACCAGCGCGTTGCCGCTCACCGATAATCAGTGGTTAGATGGTGAGAAAGAAACGTTAGGTTTGTACTTAACGGGTCACCCTATCAATCAATACAGAAAAGAGTTAAAGCACTACACGTCGGGTCGGCTAATCGATTTGCAGCCGACTAACCGCGATGTACAGTCTACCGCTGCAGGCTTAGTGATTAATGCTAGAACCTTGATAAATAAGAAAGGGAATCGCTGGGGCTTGATAACTTTAGATGACAAGAGTGCCCGTATTGATGTACGCTTATTCCCAGAACAGTTTGAAATGTACCAAGAATTGCTGCAAATTAACCAAATCTTGGTAATAACAGGACAGGTCAGCTTTGATAACTTCTCTGGGGGCATTACAATGACCGCCAGAGACGTCTGCACTATAGCGCAAGCACGAGAGAAACGTATTCGTGCGATAAAAATGACGCTAAATATGGTGCAAATTGAAGCAAACTTCTTCGAAAATTTACGAAAAGTACTGGAACCTTATAAATTTGGTACGTGTCCGATAAAGATAACGTATCAACGTCCAGACGCGTTAGCTGAGTTAACGCTGGGAACCCAATGGTGTGTGACGCCTACTGATGATCTATTGACTCGATTATCACAAATGGCGGCGCAAGAAATAGAACTAGAATTTAACTAATTAGGTAGTTTAGAGCATGAGCCTCAATTATCTTGATTTTGAGCTTCCCATTGCAGAATTGGAAGTAAAAATAAAAGAGTTACAAAATGTTAGCCGTTCAGGCAGTTTAGATCTGAGCCTTGAAGAAGAGATTACGCGTTTAAAAGAGAAAAACGTTGAGTTAACCAAAAAGGTCTTTTCAGGCTTAGGTGCTTGGCAGGTTTCTCAATTGGCTCGTCATCCACTTCGTCCGTACACTCGCGATTACATCAACCGTATTTTTACGGAGTTTGATGAATTTGCAGGGGATCGTACATTTGCCAATGATCCGGCTATTTTAGGGGGCGTTGCGCGTCTTGATGGTCAACCTGTTATGGTGATCGGTCAGCAAAAAGGGCGTGACACGGCTGAAAAAATTAAACGCAATTTCGGCATGCCAAAACCTGAAGGTTATCGCAAAGCGTTACGCCTGATGGAAATGGCTGAGCGTTTTAAAATGCCAATTATCACGTTTATCGACACCCCTGGAGCTTATCCAGGCGTAGGTGCTGAAGAGCGTGGTCAAAGTGAAGCCATTGCACGTAACTTAAAAGTTATGGCCGCATTGAAAGTGCCAACCATTTGTACGGTTATTGGTGAAGGTGGCTCAGGTGGTGCGTTGGCAATTGGCGTGGGCGACCGTGTAAACATGTTGCAATACAGCACATACTCAGTTATTTCGCCAGAAGGCTGTGCTTCAATTCTTTGGAAAAGTGCAGAAAAAGCGCCACTTGCTGCTGAAGCTATGGGTGTATCTGCGCAACGCGTAAAAGAGTTGGACCTGATCAACAACATCATTGAAGAGCCACTAGGCGGTGCACATCGTGATTACGATAGTATGGCTAAAAACCTCAAAGTGCAGCTAAAGCGTGATTTAGCTGAACTAGAAGAATTGGGCACTGATAAGATGCTAGAGCAGCGCTATCAAAGACTGATGTCTTTTGGTTATTGCTAAAAGTCAGTTGTGTTTATGCACTGATCCAGTGATACAATAAAAGAGCCGCTATGAGCGGCTTTTTTACGTTGTGAATTATGAAAGATACCACGCTATACAAACAGTTTTTATCAGCAGTTGATGCGTTAAACCCAAATCGCAGGCCTATGAGTGTAGCCTTGTCGGGAGGCGTTGATTCTGTAGTGCTACTGCATCTGTGCCATATGTTACGCACAGAGCAACCTGAGTGTATGGTAGAGGCTATTTATATCGATCATGGCCTGTCGGCTGACTCACCTATGTGGCAGCAGTTTTGCCAACGTCTTTGTCAGTCTTTACATATTGAATTTAAAGCCACCTCAGTGTTGGTCGAGCAAAAGGCACGCCATAGCTTAGAATCCCAAGCGCGCGAGGCACGCTACGCTGCGCTTGATAAACTTGCAGCTACAGGTGGCGTGTTAGTTTTAGGGCAACATGCTGATGATCAACTAGAAACATTCTTTCTAAGGTTGAAGCGTGGTTCAGGGCTAACCGGTTTGGCGGCAATGCGACCGAGCATTTTACTTGAGTCAGGGCGTCAGTGTATCAGGCCTTTACTCAACGTAAGTCGCCAAGATATTGAAGCATTTGCAAAAACTTTTGCCATTTCTCACATTGAAGATCACTCCAATCGAGACGATCGGTTCGACCGTAACTTTTTGCGCAATCAGGTTTTACCGTTGCTTAAGTCACGCTTCAAGGGGTTTGTTAATAGCGCCTTGCGCAGTATTGAATTACTACAGCAACAGCAGTTGTTGATTGAAGAGATCACTGTGCAAGATTTACAACTGTGTCAAACCGCAGAGCGCACATTAGATTTGGTTGCGTTGGCAAAGCTTAGCCAAGCTCGGCAGGCCAATGTGGTGCGAGCTTGGCTACAAAGCCACAACCTGAAAATGCCTGCTAAGGTGGTGTTGTCACAGCTGTTGCATCAGGCTTTTACCAGCAAACAAGATGCGCAATTGAGTATTTCTTTGGGACATGCTGAAATTAAACGATATCGACAGCATTTGTATGTCGTCACGCCACAAATAATACCAACATCACAGATCATTACCCATTCGCGTTGCGTAAAAATAGATGATAGCAACATAATTACGCCTCACCTTGGTCGGGGAGTCCGCTTACCAAAGGGTGATGAGCAAGTGTCGGTACAGTTTGGCCGCATGAATGAGAGAATCAGACCGTTGAATAAGCCTGGTCGCAACACAGTAAGACATTGGCTAAAAGAAGCGGGCGTGCCGAGCTGGCAACGTGACCATGTTCCGCTTATTTTTTATAACGAACAGTTAGTACAAGTTGTTGGGTTTTATTTGGAACATACGCTGTTCGATGCGCAGCAAGGTATACAATGGGAAGTAACAAAAAGTGAATAATCAAGAAATCGGAAAATCGTTGGCTAGCAAAGCACCTTGGGCGTTGCTGTTCAATATCGCTTTGTTTGCGCTGTTAGGTGTGGTTGATGGTGCACCACTGTTGTCTAACCTTTTGTTTTCATTGCTGTTTGGCGCTATAAGCACTACCTTTCTGCTGCTGTACTGGCATGAAAAAGGTGGAAGCTTTTTTATTTTCGCACTGTTGATGCCATTAATGCTGATCATAGTCAGTGAGTTGAGTAACTTTGTGGCGCTGGCTTGGGTAATAAATGGCTACTTTTTTGGGTTCGCCTTAGCGCTGATCATTTATCGGGTAGTGTTTCTAAGAGATGCCGTCGAGCATTAAAAATTGCAGGCTCCACTTAGGGAGGCAGAGCCTGCCAAAGAATTACTAGCTATTTCTTGCGCAGTTACGACCATCTGCTTTGGCTTTGTACAAGCCTTTGTCTGTACGGGCAAAAATACTCGTCTCACAGTCTTTTATGTTAGACAGTGTGTAGCCGATACTGGTTGTGACAGCAAACTTAGACAGCAAATGGCACTGGCGTACTGCATGCATAACGCGCTCAGCAATGACCTTATTGGTGGTAAATTGCGGGTCGTCAATGATGATAGCAAACTCATCGCCACCAAAACGATATACCGTGTCTGTGGTACGCACCGATTGCTTTAAGATATCTGCAAATTTAATCAATACTTCATCACCTGCGCTGTGGCCGTGACGGTCATTAACTTGCTTGAAATTGTCTAAATCTAGCAACATCAAACTGAAATTATTTTGTAGGCGGCGGCCACGCTCGATACGCTGCGCTAAGTTGTCGCTAAATTGACTGCGATTATAAAGGCCTGTTAACGAATCTTTAGTGGCAAGCTTTAGTACTCTGTTATACGTCAAAGCATTACGCATTGGATAAAGCAATGTACTGTGCAAACGGCATAACTTTTCCTTTATCGCATCGCTTAGCTGATACTGACAGAAGTAAACAAGCTGGCCTAGATGCTCTTCGTTGAGCTCAAGATCAAACTTGTATGGCGTATGCTGATTGTCACTGTTGTACATTTGCGCTACACCCAACGATGAGTGAAATTGTAGACCTGAGAGTTTGATAATGCGCTGTACGTGTTCAGCAAACACGGTTAATAACTCGTCGATATGAAGCGTTGTTTGCAACTCTTCTATCAGTTTATAGATGGGATCTGCCTCACGGTTGATATATTGCTCGGTGTTGAACGGCAAATAATCGCCGCGTGTTGACACGCGTTGAGCCAAAATATGGACATTTTCCATTCAATATTCCCCTAATATACTACTATTGTCTTACTTTAAGCGAAAATTGTGCCAACAATTTAAACTGGCTGAAAAACAGTTGCTTGCTATATTTAATTGACAAACACTTTCTCTATTTTCCAGATTTTTGACGCCTTGGAGGCCATTTGCAGAACATTTTTGCCGAGGTTTTTGCCCTTTTGCTTGCCGCTGTGGTTTTGGTGTGGCTATTTAAGCGTGTTGGCTTGCCGGCCATTTTGGCGTATCTAGTTACAGGTGTGCTAGCTGGCAGTCACGGCATTGGCTGGATGAGCATCAGTTATGAAATGCACTTTATAGCAGAGCTTGGCATTGTGTTTTTGTTGTTTAGTCTTGGCTTGGAGTTTTCTGTCCCAAAGCTTATGGCAATGCGCAATCTGGTGTTTGGCCTTGGCAGTTTGCAGGTGCTAATAACCACCATAGTGGGCATGTTTGTTGTTAAAGCACTTAATTATGATTGGCTCAGTGCGTTTGTGATAGCCAGTTTAATGGCGCTGTCGTCAACCGCTGTGGTTGTTAAAATACTCAAAGAAAGCGGCAAACTCAACTTACGTCGGGGGCAGTTGGCGATTGGTATGTTGTTGTTTCAGGATATTGCCGTTGTGCCCTTATTGATTGCTTTTCCGCTGATTGCTCAATCAAACAATCAAGTACTCATCGGGGCTTTGACTTTTGCTTTGGCAAAAGGCGCATTTGTATGTTTATTACTTTGGGCTATTGGTAAATGGTGCTTACCCAAAATATTTAATGAAGTAGCCTCGGTACGTACCGATGAGCTGTTTGTGCTGACCACCTTGGTAGTGGCCTTGTGTGCGGGAGGGCTGACTTATTTGTTTGGTCTATCAATGGCACTGGGCGCTTTTTTGGCGGGGATGATGCTTGGTGAGAGCCAATATAGGCATCAGCTTGAAGCCGAGATCAGGCCATTTCGAGATATTTTAATGGGGCTGTTTTTTGTCACGGTAGGGATGCAACTCAATGTGCCTTATGTGGCGGATAAAATTGCCTACATCATTTTGGCTTTAGGCGCATTGCTACTACTTAAGGTATTGATCATCGCGTTACTTGCACAGCTCATGGGGGAGCGGAAGAAAGATGCGGTGGCCGCGGGGATTTTACTGTGGCAAATGGGGGAGTTTGGCTTTGTGCTTGTGGCGCTGGCAAGCAAACACAATCTACTGGATTTAAACAGCGCATCCTTTTTGGTGGCACTTGGGGTGCTATCTATGGCGATTACTCCCTACATGATTGATAGAACCTCTGTCATATTGCGAACGCTTAATATCAATGGTGAGCGATATAAAAACGACTATAACCATAATATTAATACCGAGAGCTTGAGCGACCATGTGGTGATTTTAGGCTATGGGCGAGTGGGGCAAACGATTGCGCGGTTTTTAAAGCCTGAAGCGATTCCCTACGTGGCAATTGAGCGCAACCCAATGTTGGTCCAAGAAGCCCAAACCGCAGGGGAGCCGGTGATGTTTGGTTATTCAGGGTCGCAAGCACTATTAAAGTCAGCCAATGTCGATAAGGCGCGATTGGTGATCATCACTTGCTCGGACTTTAACCAAAGCCAAGAGGTGATCGACGCGATAAAGCGTGTCGCGCCTGAGGTTAAAATATTGGCGCGCTCCACCGATGATAGCTATTTGGATTCACTCAAAGCTTTGGGCGTAACCGAGGTGGTGCCTGAAGCCTTGGAGGCAAGCTTAATGCTGGTATCGCATGTGTTACATATGTCGGGTGTGCCGATGCGCCGCATTTTTAAGCGAGTGAGTAAAGAGCGCCACAATCGCTACGAATATTTACATGGCTTTTTTGCCGGAGATGAACAAGACCCGCTAGAGGCAAATGTAGACAGGCTAGAATACCTTCATGCGTTAGCACTGCCGGAGTCGGCATTTGCAGTCGATAAGACCATTGAGCAGCTAAATCTAGACAAACAAAAAGTGGCCATTACTGCGCTTCGTAGAAATGGCGAAGAGCTGTCGTCACCAGTACAAAGTATGATGTTGCAAGCCAACGATGTATTAGTGCTCAAGGGTAAGCCAAGACGAGTGGAGCGCGCCGAACAATATCTGTTGAACGGTTAGCGCCATTTGTTACTATCAAGCTCTAAAAACGCGCGCATTTCATCTAATCTTGCCATTCCATCTTGATAGCCAATTTCTATCAAGTGTTGGGTATAACTTTTCTCAAACAACAGGTAGCTGGTTAAACTTGAGCTGGAGTGGCGTTTAACACCAATGGTACGTAGCAGCACTTTAATGGCCAGCGGCATATCATCGTAGTATTGCTCGGCAATATCTCTAAAGTTAACGGTTGGGTTGACCACTAAAGTATCAATCACTTTTAGCTCTTTGTGTTTGTCGCGAGATGGGAGCAGGCCAATGGTGCGATTAACGCGTTGTAATCGCTCCAAGTCAGATTGCAGCGTGTCGCTAAATACACTGTCGAGCAAGTGACCTGCAATTGCTGACATCCCCGGAAAATGAGGCTCATATCCTAAAGGCGCGCGTATTTTGGGTTGCTCCACACCAATCACAAATATTTTCTCTGCGCCTAAATGAATAGAAGGGCTCAGCGGTGACAATTGGTGAATGGAGCCATCACCGTAGTAGTGATGCTTAACCCGAACGCTTGGAAAAACCATAGGAATAGCGCTGGAGGCCATCAATACATCTAACGAAATGCGACCAGGCACACCTTCACGTTTTGCTCTTTGCCAAGTTTCGGCATCTTTGGCTTGGTAATAGGCCACAGAACGGCCAGTCGAGTAGCTCGATACCGTGATAGAAATAGCATCAATAAACTGTTTATGTATATTTCGCTCAATACGACTGAGATCTAATACCTCACTTAACAAACTACGCAGCGGTGAATTATCAAGTAAGCTTGCTGGTGGATGGTTAAGGTGACTTGATTGAAAACTACGCATGGCATTGGCAATCAAATAGCCAAATGCCCCGAGAAAGTCACTGCGATACACCATGTGTGAGTGGAAACTCTTCCATACCCATTCAATTTTGCGCACAGCTAAGTGCATACAAGAGGCATAGCAAGCAAGCGCCGCTGAATTTATAGCGCCTGCGGAGGTGCCATTGATGATTTGAAACGGCAGTGGTGCAGTGCGTGGCATGCTCAGCGCTAATGCTTTGAGCACACCTACCTGATAGGCGGCTCGAGCGCCACCACCGGTAAGCAATAAGGCGACCTTTGGACGATTAGCTTTGCGTTGTTTTAAATTCATATATCCTCGAAAAATAATGAACTTTTGACTATATTGCTCATCAGTAGATAATAGTCTTGCTATCATCGCAGTATAAGTGCTTTCACTTTTACTTTATGTTTTAATTTTTAAATATTCAAAAGAATATTGTTTTTCAAGCTAATTTTATGGAGCGGTTATGTCAGAGCCCAGTTCGGAGCGTACTCACAAAAAGGGTCCGTCACGCAGTCAATTGTTGCTGGCAGCCAGCGTATTGGTTGCATTAGTGGTGGTAGTGGTTTTTGTATTATCAAAACAAAATGAGCACAAGCAAGAAAATACCAAGTTCTCTCAAGATGTAGTCGAGCAGCAACAACCCTCGCAACAGCTAAATACCGCACAGTCACAACAACAAGATGCTGAACCAGAAAGTGCTCCTGAGCCCGTTGAACAACCCCCACAAGTTCAGCGTGATGAAGCGCCATTGGAGGTAGATACAGCAACGCCTGAGGCTCCAGAGCTGCCAGCGCTGGATAACAGCGACGAAGTAGTAAAACAAAGTGTAGCGCAGCTGATGAGTGAAAAGGCGTTAGCACTGTTGGTGAGTGACGATATGGTACGCCGTGGCGTGGTATTTGTAGACAACCTTGCCAAAGGTAAAATCGCTGAAAAACACATGCCCGTGAAAAAACCACAAGAACCGTTTATGGCCCTTGAGGGCGACATAGTGGTGACTGACCCAAATAGTTTTGAACGCTATACACCGTATGTTGATCTTTTATCGAGCATGAGCACGGCGCAAATTGTACGCTTATTTGACAGGTTTAAGCCGCTTATCTCACAAGCCTATGAAGAAATTGGCTATGATGGAGAAGATTTTAACCTGACGCTAGATAAAGCCATTACCGAGCTTTTAAACACACCAATTCCAAAGAGTAACATTCCGCTTATCAAAGACTCGGTAACGTATCGTTATGCTTACCCAGAGTGGGAGCAACTATCTGAGGCGCAAAAGCAGTTTTTACGCATGGGCCCAGAGAACATGAAAAAAGTAAAACAGCGCCTAGAAGCCCTACAAAAGTCGCTCAATAAGTAGCAATCCCAACAGCCAACTGCTGGATGTTTAAGCAGTTGGCTTATTTAACCCAGTTTTCCCTTGAAACTACACCCGAAACTAGAGATAATCCCTCCCGCGCCAAACAAGGCCCTCAATGGTAGTCTTATTGGTCCTCTCGCAACAATAGCAGGTGAATCTGGTCAGGCCCGGAAGGGAGCAGCCACAGCTTGTGACTTGTGTGCCGGGATGTGGCTGGTAAGACTACCACCCAAATTTTTATTTTCCACCGTTAAAATCTATATTCATCCCTTTTATTTCAAATAGTTATAATACATTCTTAGCTCGATTGATTTTTCTTGCTCATTAACTAAACGTACACGGCTAATCAAGGCGGTCCATCAACACAAACCATCCGTAATCGCACAGGCAAGCACTTTCAGCAATTAATTGAGGCTTGGGCTGCCTATGCAGGCACAACGTGTAAAAAGCCGCTCTCAGTGCGCCAAAAACAGCTATTGAACAGCAACGACCAACATATTCTCGATGCCATCGACGACCCAGTGATTAGAGCCGTAGTAGGGTCATTGATTGCCGAGCGTAACAAATACCGCGACCAACTCAATACGCTAAAAGCCAACTCAGACCTGTTTATAGACAGAACCAAAGGCGATAAAACCAACACCACACTTGAAAACAAACAATTGGTACCGCTGGAAATTGAAGCAATAAAAGCAGCAATTTCTGATGCGTTTTTCAATAAACAAGGCTGGGAAGTTATGCCCACAGGGCAAGTCAAAGACGCTGATGGGAATGAGATCTATAGGCGTGGATATGTGAATGGGTTGAAGAAGGTCGTGGGATTTTGAAGAACAGCCTCGTAATAAACTAAATTAATGGTGCTTGATAGCAATGATTTTAATGACTGCTATCATTGAATGTGATTGTTGACATATAAGCAAAGGTCAGTTTGTCGACGTTGCGTGAATCATAGTCGATATTACTTAAGGGATCATATATGGCTGTTTTAAATGAAACTATTGAACTAGCGTTAGCTCACTACTCTAAAGAAACAGCTGCGCAATTTGAAGCAGATGTGTTTTCTTTCATTGGAGGCATACGCCCCGAGTACCTGTCAATATTTAGAGCACATATGGAGAACTTAGCTGGTCAACCTGCTAAGGCAGACAACTTAGCGTTTTTTATTCATACACCTGGTGGAGTCGCAGAAGTTGTAGAAAAAATGGTTGATATAATTCGTCAGCATTATCAAGAAGTGTGGTTTGTGGTACCTGATATGGCGATGTCAGCGGGTACGATACTCTGTATGTCAGGGGACAAAATATACATGGATTATTCGTCTGCACTTGGGCCTATAGATCCTCAGATACCAAATGGGGATGGCCAATTGGTCCCTGCACTTGGGTATTTAGATCATGTGGATAGAATGATCGAGAAGTCCGCAGCTGGAACATTAACAGACGCGGAGTTTGCGATATTACAAAATCAAGATTTGGCGACCTTAAGAAGATACGAACAAGCTAGAGACTTATCAATCTCTTTGCTCAAAGATTGGTTAGTAAAATACAAGTTTAAGGATTGGAATGAGCACTCAAGTTCAGGTGACAAGGTTACAGATGATGAAAAAAGTCAAAGAGCGGAGGAAATAGCTCACGCACTGAGTAACCATAATAAATGGCATTCCCATGGACGTATGATAGGTATTAAAACGCTGACGAATGACTTACGATTGAGAATAGAAGATTATACTGATAATGATGAGCTAAAGAGTGTGATCAGGAAGTACAGTGACTTAATGTTGGACTGTGTTCAGAGTCGAAGATTAGACCACTTGTTTCACACTGGAAAATATGTAGCGTCTAATAAAAGTGGCACGTAATATGGCTAGGATATTGCTTGTAATAAACAGAATATGATTAGGAGTAGATAATTATGGTTACCACTACAGAAAACTTGAAAAATATTTTAGATGAAACCATCGTAAAGGATAAAGCAAAGTTAGAACACCAACAAAAATACTACCAAAGACTGAAAAATAAAGGCGTTGCTCAAAAGCAAACTTATAACTTAAAGCCAAACTCATCTTTTTAATACTTTATAAACCGTATTTCTAGAGATATTTAACTCTCTAGCGATTGCTGTAATAGGTTGATTTTTCTTGTTTAAGCGGTGGATATCAAGTTTTACATTTTCGGAAATAGGCTTGCGGCCTTTGTATTTACCCGCTTTCTTAGCGGCTGCAATGCCCTCGAGCTGTCGCTCTTTTCTGATATTAAGTTCAAACTCGGCGAACACGGCAAGCATATCTAAAAAGGCTTTGCCTGAAGCTGAATCGGTTGAGATGGGTTGTTCTAGCGCTTGCAGCTGAATATCGTTGAATTTTAGGTGGTTTACTAAGGTTTGTAAGTCGAGTACGGAACGAGCGATACGGTCGACTCGAGTCACGATTAACGTGTCACCAGCACGAAGGTAGCTAAGTAGGGCTTGAAACCCATTGCGTTTGGTATTCGACGCTGAAGCCATATCGGTAAACACCTTGTCACAACCAATTTCCTCAAGTTTGGCTACTTGTAAATCTAAAGACTGATCTGTGGTGGAAACTCGCGCATATCCAATCTTACTCATGGCAATTGTTCATTTAGCATCTAGACTAAATGAACATAGTGCGTACTAACGCCTTAAACCACCCTAAATGAACACTTTTAGCCTGTTTTGGTGATGTTCAATTAGGGTATACGCTATTTGAATTTATGCTTTGCCGTCGTTTTAGGAAACGCCATCACAATGGACTTGCAAAACCCCGACCTGATTTTAGTAAAACGCCTATCGGAGCATTCATGCTCCTACTTTGCGGTTGAAAGCATTGCGGGGAGTGATGTGGTGTTGACGGATATTGAAAGCGGTGGGCGGTTTAATTTTGCGAAGCCAAAGCTTGAACAACTGGTGTCAAACGGCCAGCTCAGAACCATCGCGCGGCGTGAGTTACCAACCAAGTTAACCTTTAAGCCTCTCAGTAACGTTAAAAAGCCTAAAGCTGAAACTACGGAAGATGTTGCGTCCAAAAAAGAAATGGAGCGACGTTATAAGTACGTGCAAGGCGCAATTGAGCAAAGCGTTCCAGCCTATACCGAGAAGTGGTTAACCCCGTATATTACCCATAAGGCGGCGGAGATAAAAGACAGCAGCCCACCGTCATGGCGAACGCTAGCCTATTGGAACAAAACCTTTGTGGAAAGCGGCTGGGATAAACACGGACTGATGCCAAAGCATAAAGCCAAAGGCAACCGAACCAAGCAACTACCTCAAGAAGTACATGACCTCATTGATGACGTGATCAATGAATACCTGCGCACGCATACGGTGGTGAGGTATCAAAAGGTTTATGACCAGTTTCTTGAGCAACTTGATAGGCTTAACTCTGAAAGGCGTGAGGCTAATTTAGTTGAGCTCAAGCCATGTAGTTATAGGTGGATAGTGAACAGGCTTCAAAATAGATAGAAATGACGTGAAAGAGCGAAAAGCAGATCTTCTTATATATTTTCGGCTGTCCATTTACAAGTTTCTCGTATAGTCAGGAAAATGAGCAATTGGGGTGTTTTGATCCTTAAGCAATTTTAGCTTTAAATCCAGAAAGCCAATTGTAGCAATAAGTTATCCGATATGCTAAAAATCTTGTTAGTAGAAAATCGAGGCGGTTTAAGGCAGAAAAACGATCGAATTGCTCGCTATTAAATTGTTATGAATTTAGTGCAATCATCGCAGTTTTTGCATCATAAAATAAAGAAGTAGGAACACATGAAAATAGGACGAAATGAGAAGTGTTGGTGTAATTCAGGGAAAAAGTTTAAACATTGTCATTATGGTCGTGAAACTGAGCAGCCTGTCAGTAAAGGCGAAGCTATTGGACATACAAAGAAAAACTCTTCAAGAAAGCTATGCTATGTTTCAGCTGATTTAAAACATGAGTGCAGTAATAAAATTATTAATGCTCATACCATCTCAAAGAGCGGTAGCTTAAAAGAAATTGCAGATGAAAGTAATCATGTCTTAGGTTTGAAAATTAGTTTACCAAATATAATAAAAAATAAAGGGAAATTAATTCCAGAGAAAATTGGAATTAATCAGGCTTCAACTTTTAAAGGATTCTGCTCTACTCATGATAAGGCTCTTTTCGCTTGTATTGAGGATAGAGAGTTTGTTGGCGATGAAGAGCAATGTTTAGCCTTAATGTATCGTTCAGTTGCAAAAGAACTTTATGCTAAAGAGGGTATGCTTAATACTTCTGAATTCCTTAAAGGTGCTGACAAAGGTCGCTCGACACTCGAGCAAATGTTTATGCAGCAGTTTGCGGCAGATCAGCAATTAGGTATCAATGCGGCTATTAAAGAGCTTTCGGAACTCAAAAGTAAGCTTGACAAGCAACTTTTAGGCAAATGTTCAGGAAATTTGACTCACTTAATTATTAAATCATCCAAACCTGTGCCAGTAGCTGTTTCATCAATTGTCTCACCAATAAGTGATTTTGCAGGCAATTTAATCCAGGATTTAGGAGACCTAAGTGTTGATGCCCAACAACTCGTTTTTAATGCGTTCTCTAGTGACGGTAAAGGATATGTAGTTTTTAGTTGGGCAAAAGAATCACAGAAAGTATTAGATTTTATAAATTCCCTTTTAGCTATAGATAAGAATAAAATGTTCAGCGCACTAATTAGGTTTTTTTTCGGTGTTGCAGAAAATACTTTCACTTCCCCTTTGTGGTGGGGTACTTTAACCAATGAGCAGAAAGGTAAAATAGAAAAACTTATCATGTCAGGTGTAAACCCAATGGAGTTTGAACCTAAAGACTTATTGGTTGAAGATGGAATTGAGTTCTCGGGTTGGGAAATTGCTAGTATTGAGACAATAAATTTCTAACAAGCAATTCAACGGGGATAAAAAACTTACGGGCTATTCGCTTCGCTCAATTTTTGCCCACAGTTTTTTACCTGTTAATCGAGCGTTGAAGATCCGCTTCAGGCACAAAGCACGTCAAAATGCTTAATACAGTTGCACCGTTATGTAAGTATTCTCCCTTTTTTGATACTAATTTTTTACTACCATATATTATTGTTTTAAGTGTGTATTTTATATTTAGTACACTTGTCACTATAAATTTACTTAGTTATTAATAGCACTTAAAACTATACTAAAACACACTAATTCCTTTATAAATCCTATTAAAAACTCATTCTCAGTTCATTAGATCAATAGCACTTCTTATACTAATCTACTAAAACTCTTCAGCACTAATTGGTTTAGTTACCGTGTTAGTCAAAGTTCTTGCGCAAGTTAAAACAGATAATTCAGGGGAGTTTGGTTTTTACACCCCCTAAAGTTTAGCTTTTGCATTAGCCTTCTTTGCTCTAACGCAGCGCTCTTTTAGTCATGCCTGATGTTTTTATTTTTGTTACATGATTGAAAAATGCCTCTATCGTTGGACTAAATTGGGTGTGATCTAAACTGTCTCCGTGATCTGCGCCTTGTAGTAAAACTAGTTTCTTGTATGAGGCGTGGGTCGCGGATTGGTATATGGTTTTCATCAATTGAGGTGGCGTCACTTGGTCATCTGAACCGGATATAAATAAAATGGGGCAAGTAAGATTCTCGATGGAGCGGGTGTTACTTATTGCTTTTAATGCAGGGCTTGCTTGTACATTAACCATTAACTTGGCATAAGTTGGCACGTTGGCATCTATCCAGCTTTGTATATCAGGGGCGGTTGAGTCGAGTATTAAAGAATCAACCGGATGTGATGCCGCAACCTCTGATGCCACAAAGCCGCCTAATGAAAAGCCGTATACATTAAGTGTAGTATTTTGTGTACTTGGATGGCCTGCAACGAAAAGGTAAAATTCGTTAGCTGCTTTTTTGAGTGACTCAACGGTTAAAGGGCCATTATTGTTACCCATTCCTGGGTACTCTATAACAAACAGGTTTCTCTTCGGTGAGAGCAATTTTATAAGTTCATTGAGATCAGGCGCTAGATGAAAGCCATTGCCTGGAAATATGAGTAACGATTCATTTGCTGAGTGAGTCAACAGTGATGCAACTTGAACATTTGACTCTTGAAGCGAGGTGATATTTAGCTGGTGTGAAGTTAGTTGGCTTTGCAATTTCATCAAATCAAATTTAGATATCTCGTTGAATCGTTCGCTTTGTTGTGTTTTGTATTTTTCTGTTACGCTCCAGAGGTCATCTTCGCTGTGCACCAAACCTTGTTCTACCAGTTTTTTCAGCGTTGCCGTGAGCTGAGACTGGGAGTAGGATGCACTGTTGGCGAGCTTGGCAATAGAGCTACGCTCGTGCGTCACAAGGTGATACAAAACTTCTTGTTGCTTGTCTCGCAGGAAGTTATCTTCGGTAATGTGAATGGTTGAACATGAACAAACGAGCGCGCACAAAAGAGCAATAAGGACATTATTTAATACGTTACTTTTGGCCATTTTATAGTTCCTTGGATAGATTTAAACTGGTTATGAGTGAGTCCATTAATTGTTCAACTTCTTTTGAGGCCTCAAGCTTTTTGGTCGTTAATCGACTAGATAAATCGGGCAGATAAACCCAATGTTCTGGCGATTTTTTCAGCTTTTCTTCTAACGAACTCATAGAGTGACATGTTTGAACGTAAAGGTCATGCTCAGGGTTTTCAGAGGCTTTTAATTTGAACGGTTTTTCAATATCAATAACAACGCGTCCAAAAGTCGAATTTTTTACATAGGCATGCACAATTAATGCTGATGATTTTCTGGCTAAATAAGCGGTGCCAGTCATTGCGCAAGAGAGATGTGAAAAGAATGGCACGTATATGGTTTGGCCGTTTATCTCAAAAACGTCAGGCATCATGGTCAAAGCTTGGTTTTGCTTGAGTGCTCTAAGGGCTTTAATAACCCCTCGGTTGTTATTGAAAATAGGCGCAAAGTTATAACCAAGTGCCCCGATAATAGCTTTGTACGACTTTGTAGAGCTATTTTTTTCGGGTGGATCATAGAATGCGTGTACATTTTTAAGGCCATTTAGTTCCTTGCAAATTTTCATGCAGCCAATTGCAAAAGGGCCGTAATGTGGAGTAACAAATATGATTGGACCCGAGTGCGCTTTGCAGGCTTTCCAGTATTCTTCATTACTAAAGCTAACTTGCCGATCAAGGTACTGTTCAAGGTCATATGAACCTTTTAAGATTGAACGATACAGGGCCTGAGTTGTGCGCTTTGACAGGAAGTACTGAAAAACTTTTGCAATGGACTTTTTGCGAGAAAAACCGATAAATTTACAGTTATCAAATACGCTGTTAGACACGGTTCGATTTTTAAATATATCGTATAGTGAGGTAATATAAAGCTGAGACTGCTTTATAAAAGTGATCATTTGCTTTCTCCTTCTAGCAGCTCAAACATTCTTCTTTTTTGATTTTCAGCTTTAAGTAGTATCGCTGAATAACGGTTTCTATTCGCCTTTTCTTGAGCGTTTATATAATGTTGTAGTGTTAGAAGACGATGAATCTCAACCTGTAATGTAAACAGAAATGAGAGTTGCCTTAAAGCGTTGTGGTCACCGACTGCACTTAACAGAGACAGGTATTCCTGCATAACTGTTTGCAACGGCATGTTGGCCGTTGGTGCAATGAAAAAGTGGACTGTATTAGGGGTGTAGAAAGGAATAACCAAATCAGCCTGCTTATTAGTCAATAGCAGCTCAATAAAGGCTGGAATAATAAACCTTTGCTCTTTGTAAACCATTGTTCTGCATGACGAGACCGTGTGCGGTAGCAACTCGGGTGTGACCACAATAATTTTAGGAGAAGTATCTTGAGCGTTAAGTTGTTTAATTACTTCAGTGGTTGAGCAAGTGGTGATATTATGAGCTGCATATTCTTGTAAATGTGTGTTTTTTAGTATCAATATTTGCTCTTTGCGATTAGAAAGCAGCGTTACAAATGAAGTGGTAAAAACTTTAGTAGGAATGAACACTAACTTTATATGTGACTGACATGCATCAAGCTTGGTTTCTAGTGACTTTAAGCTAATCATCTATTTATCTCCGTCTTTATTCTCTGGGCAAATGAAAAAACAGCTATACATTTTGAAGCAGTAGAAAAGTAGCCCACATAAAATAAGCATGGGAAATAACAAAGAACCAATAAACGAAAGTAATATCTCAAGTTTGGTTAATATACTCTCACTGAGTGAAAACTCTTTAACGAAAGCAATGTAGCTTGTAGGAATAGATACTTGATAAGCGCTAACTAGCTGACCTAGCAAGTAGATCATAAAACAAGTGAAAAGCAGCATGCAAATGGAGTAGGTTATTATTAAAAAGCTAGTGTCTGGCTTTTTTAAGTTCTTTTTAAATGTGATTGTTGAATAGTATTGAATCGTTTGTTTTACTTTTTTATGTAAGTTAACAGTGCCACTTAGATCGCTCATAAACCAATAGCCATCAAACTTAAAAAATGGATTTATTGTATGTAGCATGGTAATCGAAATTAAGTGAGATAACGTTATTAAAGTAGCAGAAGGGGAGGATAATATTAATATGTCTATTATTATAAGGTATAGAGATTGAAAGTATAATCCAGATATATCAACAATTGCTCTGTGTTTTTTGTTTAGCTTCCATGCGTTGGTCACGTCAGTATAAAAAGCAGGAAATATAAGGTACAGCCCAAAACCGATGCCGCCGGGTTTTTGCCCGAACTTTGCACATGATGAGGCGTGGCCTAATTCATGAATAACAAAACTCAATATAAAAAGTGGAATAAATATGAGCCATGCATACCAAGATGTTAGGCTATACTCTAATTGTGGTGTGGAGTAGAGAACCATTGGGTGTAGTAAGCAGAACACTGTCAGTATTAATATGGCTAATCGCTTATTGACCAGTCCTTTTAGTAAGTCAGTGATCTTTTGCAGGCTGTTTTGAGAAATTAACTCAACGCTAATAATAAAGGGCGGTCTAGGCTTGTCTATAGGTTGGTTTTCAAAAAAGCAATTAGGTAGGTTTTTCTCTAGTTTTTCTTTTAAGTTTTCACCGTCTCTGTTTTCGTTTGTTTTTTCATTGTTAAGTTGATAACTTTTAGCCCTATTAATTAAGCCAATAACCTCCTCAGAGACCAAGTAGTTTTTTGAGTCGATAGAAACTAAATACCGATTCTTTTCTTTGACTTTGTCGAATAAGGATATTTCTATATCTTCCCTTATTTTGGGTATCGAACAATCCATGTTTTAATACTCCTGACATATTTGAAAAATGTATCCATTGTTGGTTTACCTTGATAGGTGGAGAAAGCAGCGGTGCTTCCTCCTCCACCTGTATTGCTACTTAGTTGGGCTCCCAACCACATCGGCAGTACCAACCATTAGGCTCAACCGTACCATCTGTTGGTACAACACTTTCCATCTCAAAGCGAGCTTCCAGCTCTTCAACTTCATACATTTCATTTTGCATATTAATTTCCTTCTTAATATAAATAAATTAGTAAAAGCTCAAATTGAAAATGAGACAATGAACTTACCTACAGTAAGGTTGCGGGAAAGGAAAAGTCCATTTTTAAAGGCTCATATCCGTTTGAGCCATTTAACCTTAGAATATGATTTATGATGTGGCAAAGGTAAACTTAATATTATTTTATTGTTTTTTATAGGTGGTTAATAATTATGTTTTTTTAGTTGTTGTGTTTTTTTTATTTGGGTGGTGAGATGCTGTTTGAGATATTATTATTTATATTTAGGTGTTTATTATTTTATTCATTTTATCTTATTTATGGCTGTCATAATGTAGGCGCATATCTACACGTAGCATCACATACTCAATTCAAACTTGGGTGTGGCTGTTCATCTATTCAAAAGCTTGCAAGTTTACAAAGGTAAGGTTTCACCAGTGGGGTAGTGACTAAGTTTGCCTGCTGAGTGTGTCTCTTGGGTTTGCAAAGTATGCCACTCAGTTGACAGTTTAATAATGACTTGTCTGCTGCGCGAAAAAATGACTAATTCAGAATGAGTCTGTGTTGGGGAATGAGTTGGGTCATCAATCAAGTTTGTATAAAGCTTAACGCTTGCACCTTTAGTATTCGAGTTAAACTCGATAGATCTAAGCTTTTGATCGTGGCCATAGGATATATGAGTAGGTTTTAGGGAAAAATGCTCATCGCCTGTTTTGCGACTTTTTATACTCAGATAGAGTGTTTCGTTACCAGTGTAGGTAACGCGTCGGCTTAAATCTCCAAATGTACCCTGCAAGCCGTTGTGATATTTAATATCTACCTTTTTGTCGAATTCGGCTTGCTCGATAATCGCTTGTAACATGTTTTTTTGCACATTATCTAGATTAAAGCGCGCTAAGCTTGACTGCTGAGTAGAGAGTCCATCTGAGTGCGCTGGTTTTATTTGCTGAGCATTGATATTAAGTGTCGTGCAAAAAAGTAGTGGGAATAACATGAATCTCATATAAGCCATATCCTTGTAGCTTGGATTATTTAGTATCTTAACTTGCGAAGGTACTTTATAGCAAAATCAAATACTTTATAGCTATTACTCACTCACTTTCTGTGTATCAGGGCATGGGCAATCATGGCTTTTACTTGCGTGACATAGTCGGTAATTACGCAAGTGCGCTGTTGCGACTAATATTGAACCTAGTAAGGTTAGCACCTTCTCGCCTACCTCACCTAAATGGATGTTATTTGAAAAAAGTGCTGCCACTAGCATCATTAAGCCCATACCGCCGATGAGTAATAGCCGGTAATCTTGATGCTGTTTACACCCAAGTGTGAGCGCAAATAGACTACTTGGCAGCACGGCTACTATCATCCAAATATGAAACGCCTCGTTGCCAAGGGGGAGTGCCGTTAGGCTGGGCAACAAGGATAAAAGTATGGGCAGTAGCAAGCAGTGAATGCTGCACATGACGGATAAACCAACTGCAAATTTGTCTGTTACGCGCTGGGCAGTTCTCATTCTACTTTTCCTTTTTGATGGGTTAGTCGCTTAGTGAGCTCACGGCAAATAACACCGAACTGTTATAGTATAACATATCTTTAATGGGTAAATATAGAATCTTGAACTGAACTTACTCTAAGTGTCGTACCCTCTCTTTTGCTTCGCGTACTTTCTCGGTTCAGGTCGGTAAGTGATTAAAGACGCGCTAAAAAACTAGTTTAGGTAGATGCTGAAGTGCTGTAGAGTCAATCGTGGGTATTCGTACGGGCTTTAAATATAAACACAAAAACTAACCAAGTACGAGTGAGAGTACCTGACAAAAACATCCTCAAGCTCCAATAAAAAGGAAGTACAAATGAAACATACCAAATTGCTCGCAGGCATAACATCTGTGTTAATTTCAATTGGTACCACCAATGTATTTGCGCAATCAAGTGATAAAGATGCAATCTGGCAAGCTGTGAATAACAATCCTCACCGCACTGAGCAAGAGGCTAAACGCGATGTGTATCGCAACCCTGAACAAGTGCTACGCTTTTTTGGTATAGATGAAGCCTCTGCGGTAGGTGAGGTTGCCCCAGGCGGAGGTTGGTATACTCATATACTTGCGCCTTTGTTAAAAGAAAAAGGCCGTTATGTGGGCTTGCAACATAACCCTGCCTTTTATGGAAAGTGGCCAGATTGGGCCAAAAAGCTTGCTGCCTACCCAGATACAATCAAAAGCGCTCCTGATTTATACGGCAGTAATGCGATTGGCACATGGTTGCCAGCCTCTGAGGGGTTGCCTGTGAAAGAGGGGTCATTAGACGTTGTCTTTATTGCTCGCACTATGCACAACTGGCAAAACCAAGGGCGACTAGAAGATGGGTTGAAACAATCCAGACTAATACTCAAAGGCGGTGGGGTATTGGCTATTATTCAACACCGAGAGGATGAAAACTTTGCAGGCGACAGAGATGCGTCATCTAAACGTGGCCGCTGGAAGCAGTCGGACTTAATTAATGTGGTTGAGTCTTATGGTTTTAAGCTTGCAGCAAGCTCAGAAGTTAACGCTAACCCTAAAGATACCAAAAACTATGAGAAGGGTGTTTGGACGTTGCCGCCAAGTCTTGCGCTTAAAGAAAAAGACAAAGAGGTATACACACAAATTGGAGAGTCTGACCGTATGACCCTTAAGTTTGTGAAAGTTGCGCTATGACCTTGAGTTACCACTCATAATTGGCGGGTATGTAGAGCTGGCAAGCGTCAGGCCGCCACTGCACTTTCCAATGATTACAAAAGCAAGCGAAAAGGAGGCATGTATTGCCTCCTTTTCATTTTACTGAGCTATTTCTATTCAATCCGCTAACCTTGCGTACTTCCACAGCAGCGGCTCAATCAAAGTCTTAAAAAGTCGTATAACTTACAGAAAAATTTCATAAAAAAAGCAACTTAGCGCAATCAAACTGACACCTATATTGGTTAATTTCTGCCCCGAAATTTCACACCGTAGACAAAATCTAGTCAGCAAAATATCGGGTGAACATCTTAATGACGATTAAAAAAAATGAAAGATTGGAGAGTAAAATGAAAATAAAGCATGTTTTGCTGTGCGCGCTTGCGTTGTTGAGCACACACAGCATGGCCGACTCACTCAAAGTCATGGCTTACAACATCATGCAATTAAATGTACAGGATTGGGATCAGGCAAACCGAGCTGAACGCTTACCTGCGGTATTAAAGTCATTAAGTGACAGTCCAGATGTCATTCTCATCAGCGAGGCATTTAACAGTGAGGCTGAACAAGCGCTTGCACAGTTGTCGGCGCAATATCCCTATCAAACGCCAAACGTTGGTCAGGACTGTAGCGGCAGTGGTTGGGACGCGCTAACTGGTAATTGCTCAAACAGCCCGTTTGTTATTCGTGGTGGCGTGGTTATTTTGTCAAAATATCCCATCATTTCGCAAAAAGCACACGTGTTTAACAACAGCTTAAGTGGTAGTTGGGATTACATGGCAAACAAAGGCTTTGCTTATGTAGAAATAGAAAAAGACGCCAAGCGTTACCACCTTATTGGCACGCACCTACAAGCAACTCACGACGATGATACCCAACAAGAGCACCATGTTCGTTTGGGGCAGTTAAGTGAGATCCAAGCATTTATTGACGCTGAAAATATTCCAGCCAGTGAACCGGTTATTATCGGCGGCGACATGAATGTTGAATGGAGTAAACAGCATGAAGTGGCTGATATGCTTGCGACTTTACGGGCAGAGTTGAATTTTCAAACGCCGCTTATTGGCTCATTCCCAGCAAAATACAACTGGTTTACCAAGGCAAACGCCTACTATTTTGATTACAGCCTAGATTACAACGACACCTTGGATTACGTATTCTGGCATCGCGATCACAAACAGCCTAGCAATGCGCCTAGCATGAGTGTTCGATATCCAAAAGCACCAAATAGCTGGTACTGGAGCTACCTGAAAGGGTATTGGAACCTCAGCGATGGTCGCTACTACCATGATGGCTATTACAACGAGTTATCGGATCACTATCCTGTACAGGTTAACTTCGAGTACTAACATATGGGGCTGAGAGGTGTGGCAACATATCACTCAGCCTGTTTTTTAGTCTACGGTTGACAGTTTGCTATCTGGTGACTTAGGCCTCAGTCTCTCAATCACTGCGGCATCTACCCAATAGATATCACCATCTGTGGAAGATTGCGTTTCGCCGTCTTTTAGAACGTGTCTATTAAAGAATAGATATTTACCATCAGGAGAAACATAAGCTCCTGCTTCCATTCCAGCGGTATTAATAGAGTCACCTAAGTTTTTTGCTCTGCCCCAATCTCCGTTGGGTAGGCGAAAGCTAATATATAAGTCTTTATTTCCATAGCCATCATCTTTTTCACTGTCCCAGATGATGTACGAAGCATCTTGGGCGATGAAGGGGTGGGCGGTCCATTTGCCAGCATTGATATGTGGGCCAAGCAATACCGGCGTTTGGCGTTTGCCATCTTTTACCTCAGAAATACGCAACACATCATTATTTTTATAATCATCAAAGATGTAAGTACCATCCGCTGAAGCTGATAAGCGCATAATTCCCCAGTCAGATCTATCAAACATGGGGCCAAGAGATTTTACCTCGGACCAGCCGCTTTGTGTACGTTGCATATATTTATTGCCTAAGTGCATAACTTTGCCATTTGGTGCGAGCGAAGGCCGCCCCACTCTTGGACCGATCACAGATTCATGCCATACGTTGTCTATTTGTTTGAATCGGATTAGCCACCATTTATCTGTATCTGCATCCTTTCTGGAAAAATAAAGCTCTTGCAAGTCAGGTGTGAAGGATGGAGTGTGGTCTCGGTGTCGAGTGCTGACGTAACCTGGGGCAAATACTTTTGGGATCATGCCAGGTGGTGTTTGGCCAAGATAGGGGCCTTTTAGTGTTGGGCGTTCACTCATTGCAAAAGCATTGGTGTTTGTTAGTAAAAACAACGTCAATAGGTGTAAAAGATAAATATTATGTTTCATGATTCATTCCTGCTAAACGTTATCCATCAATTTTTGGCTTACATGTTTTAACCTTACACAAGTTGCGCTTTGGAAGCTTGAGGTTCTTATGATTTCTGTTAGATTTTTTGGTAAATGATTGATAGTTAATTAAATTTATCTTCTTAGCCTCTGCGCTCAATCTAGCACCCGCTTGGTTAAAATATATAACCAGATCCGAAGTGATTAGGCAGGTTGTATAAGTATTAGGCTGGTGCTAAAACGCAGCGACTAGTAACTATTTTAATCCGCGACCCACACAGTTGTACTTGCTAGGATAATGAAAACTAAAAAAGGAGAAAGCAAGTATGAGATTTTGTACCGCATTGATATTACTATTGTTAAGCAGTAGTGTTTTAGCTGGAGGCACCGCCAAAGCACAAATCAACACATTATTTGAAGGCTATATGGCCAAATATAACCACTTTTTAGAGCATGGTGTCTTGCCAAATACACCTGAGCTATACACTGACACGGTTATGTTGATGTCATCACGCTCCAAGCCGAGTGTGATCACACTCGCGCAAATGAACCAGCAAGTGCAGGTTTTCTTATCAAGTCTAAAAGCTGATGGTGTGAGCTATGTTAAATGGGGCAAGGTGTCAATTCATCAACTGGATGACAACATTGCGCTGGTGAGCAACATTGCCGAGCGCTATACCAAAACAGGAACCTTACATAATAAAGTAGGGGCCAGTTACTATGTCTATTTAATTGATGGACAATGGAAAATTTCGGCATTTGCTATACACAATGCAAAAAACACTTTAATTTAATAACACCAAAACGAACGATGTTATGATGTATGCAAAGCTGGGATGACTTTCAATTACTACTGGCATTAAACAGCGCACACACCCTGCGCGGGGCGGCCAAGCTGTTGGGGATAAACCATACAACCGTCGCGCGCAGACTGCATAGTCTCAACCAGCGTTATCCCATTGCTGTATGTACAACAACACAAAACAAACTGGTTTTTAGTGAGCTTGGGGAGCAGCTACTTACCACAGCAAAAGCGATGCAAGCTCAGTTACAAAGCCAGCTACCAGCGATCCAATCCACTATTAAGCAGGCTAAGCAACAGGTTAACCTGTCTTTACCTCCTGCAATCTTACAGTTTGTGCTAATGGACGTGTTGAGTGAGTTTCAAGCGCTGTACCCTGACATTCTGCTCAATATTAACACCACCTATGCGTTAAGTGACTTAGATAGTAGCGAGGCAGATGTGGTCGTTCGTGCATCAGAACAGCTCGATGATTACTTGGTCGGGCATCGTTTGTGTCCCATTTCGCTTGGTTACTTTATGCACCGAGATTATCTGAACAATCGCAGTGAGAAAGATATCACTTGGATAGTTGCACACAGTCAATCTCGCCCTGCTTGGTTGGCTGAAACACCATTTCCAAATGCTTCGGTCAATTTAGTTATTGAAGACTTAGTTTTGCGCCATCAAGCAGCCGAAAATGGATTGGGTATGATCAGGGGAGCGCATTACATCGCACAGCATTTTCCGCAGTTAGTTGAATTTGCGCCCAGTTCAGACTCATTTGCTGACTTGTGGGTATTAACTCACCCAAATAAACAGTCTTTGCCTAACGTTAAAAAGCTCATTCAATTTCTACTCACCGTGATGAGAAATAAACAAAGCTTAATTAATCAAAAGGTTAAGAGCTCTTAGCTGAATTTATCTTTTTGTCCTTGGTTAAAGACTTGGTGTGACTATGGCTCATGCGATATTACATAAGTATCGCGTACAGGTATAATTTTGTAACAGGGGAATGTGTAGTTATTTGGAGGTTAGCAGAGGAGTTCGACCCACCCCTCTGGTATGGGTAAATAGCGCCGATTTAACCGCCAGCAATTTTTACTTTGAACTTAAGCGTTTCTAATATTTGTTTGAGCTTTTCTCTGTCGTCACCTTGAATTTCAATCACACCATCTTTCAAAGCGCCACCTTGGCCCATTTTACTCTTGAGTGTTTTGGCCAGCTTTTTTAGGTCGTGTTGCTGCGCATCAATACCCACAACCAACATAACGCCTTTGCCTTTTCTCCCTTTTGTTTGTCTCTCAATTCTTACGAATCCATCTTTGAATACTTTTGACTCCACTTCCTTTTTTGGTTCCTTGGTATCAATACGGCCCGTTTCTGTTGAATAAACTAAACGACTATCAGACATTTTTCTCTCACAGCTTAAAAAGAATAATGCTCAGATCATAACACTAATCTATTTCATAGCTGTAGTTTTTAGGCTGGTGGAATCAAGAAGCGAAAAAAGTGCGTTAATTTGCTCATAGTGACTTATTTGTGGCTAAACTGAATAAAGCGTTTATATTTAAGTCAGTGCATTGGATAGTAAATTCTCAATATATTAGGAGCTTAACATGAGTTTGAGCAAGAATTCTTCGGCAGACGGTAAGATATTAACAATACAAATTAGAGGGAAGTTTGACTTCAACCTAGTACAGTCATTTCGTCAGGCGTATGCCGATGTTGGTGAACAAACTGAGAAAGTAGTGGTTGACTTGAGAGAAACCGATTACATGGATAGTTCTGCGTTGGGTATGCTGCTAAACATGAAAAAAACGCTCGCAGATTCCATCGATACCATTCAAATTACCAATTGTCGTCCGCAGCTAAAGAAAATATTGCAAATATCAAGGTTTGATAAAAAGTTTGATATTGACTGACACACCTTTAATCAGGAGCCGTAACTGTGCGTGTATTGGTCGTTGATGATCAGCCGTTAAACTGTATCTTGCTAAAAACCATGTTAGAGCAACAAGAGTATGACGTTGTTGTAGCCAATGATGGGGCTCAGGCAATTGAGTTGATGAAGCAGTGTAAAGTTGATGTGGTGCTGCTTGATGTTCTTATGCCAGTAATGAACGGTTTTGAAGCTGCACCGAAAATTAAAGAGTTGGCAGGGGATGTATATTTACCCGTCATTTTTATCACCACCCTTGAAGATCATGAAAGTTTTGAAAAGTGTTTGGCTGTAGGTGGCGATGATTTTATTCATAAACCTTTCGACAGAGTGATCTTATCGGCCAAGATCCGTGCTCATGCCCGAACTCGAAGGTTAAGCCAAGAGGCAAACCAACAGAAAAAGCAGCTAGAGTATCACTACAATCAAATTGAGCGAGAACATGAAATAGTTGAGCACATTTTCAGTAATGCACTCGACCAATCATCAAAATTTCATAAGTATTGTGACTATCACCTTTCACCTGCTTCTATGTTCAATGGTGATATGTTCTTGATGGCAAAGAGTCCTATGGGTGGATTTTATTGCCTGCTCGGTGATTTTACAGGGCACGGCTTAGCCGCGGCGGTCGGTGCATTGCCTGCGTCACGTATTTTTTATGCAATGGTTAGCAAGGGAATGGCGGTAAATGACATTGCATTTGAGTTAAATGGTGTGCTGAACACATTGCTACCAAGCAACATGTTTTGCGCCGCAGCAATCGTGGAGCTGAGTGAGTCGGGGAAAAGTGTATCTGCTTGGTTAGGCGGTATGCCAGATTTGTATTTGATTGATGAGCAGGGCGATGTCGTTCAAACATTAGAATCGCAGCATATGGCTTTGGGGATCTTGAGCGATGATGAATTTGAACGTACGACGATTCATCTAGAAGTCAAAGCAAACCAGCGATTGGTAATGGCGACCGATGGCATAATCGAAACAGAAAATAAGCAAGGTGAAATGTTTGGTGAAAGTCGATTAAAAGAGGCATTACGAAGCCGTCACAATATTTCGACTGAGCAAGTTATACAACTCGTCCATAGCTTTTCAGAACATAGCGCGCAGCAAGATGATCTGAGCATTGCGATTATCAATTGTTTAGCAAGCGAAAAAGCCCAACAAGCTCCTATTGTATACTCGAAAATCCCTTTTGAATTCGGTGTGCAAATTGATGCGCAATGTATTGTGAGTACAGATCCAATATTAGAGTTGGTTGACGTACTGAGTAAAATCGAAGGTGTGAGTGAACACAGGTCAAACATCTTTCTACTGCTTTCAGAGGCATATAACAATGCTGTTGACCATGGCGTGCTTGGTTTAGATTCAGACATTAAAAATAGAGAAGATGGCTTTATAGAATACTATCAATTAAGAGAAAAAGCGCTTACTCAACTAGAAAACGCTTTGATCAGTATTCACGTTAAGTACGTGCCCAAAGATAGCTTGTTGGAATTTATAATCTCTGACTCAGGTAGCGGGTTTAGGATTAAGGACAGCAAAGACGACAACCTGCAATTGGAGTACGGCCGAGGGTTGCGCTTACTTCAGGAAATGTCATGTGACATTCAATTTAATGTGCAAGGAAATGAAGTAAAAATAGTTTATTCTTTGCAATAATTTCTATTTGCAAAGCTTTATTAGCGTGCTAGTCTATCGTTGTTTTTAGATGTTTGGATGGCTAGATGGTTTCTTCTTACCTAACTCAATCGGCTCTTAATGTAGAGCCCGCCGATGTTGAATTGGCTCTATCTCAATTAGATGAATTTTTGCAGGACCAAAGTAACTGGCAGGATGCGGTGTGGGCCTATCGTATTCCTGAGCTTGGCGAAGGCGGTGCATGTAGTTTATTTGGCTACCTTCAGGATGAGCCTTTTGAACTCAATTCATTACTGCCACAAGACGAGCAAACCTCACAAGCGTTAGCTAAGTTACAGTCCATTGTGGCTTTTGTACAAAGACAAACGAATGTGGACTGGTTTGGTATATATCAAACTCGTGAGACATCACAAGGTGCGCAGTTATTGAAACTTGCATACCACGGCGCACCGAGCAGGCCATTGTTTCCTGTTAATGAGCAATTTGCTGCCACCAGTAATAATGTGCAGGTGGTGATCAGCGGCCATGCTCGAGTTATCAACGATGTTGCGGCATATGTTGATAACGGCGGCGAGTATTATACGTGTGACCCAAAAGTACAGGCGGAAGCGTGTTTACCATTGTTTGATAATGCAAACAACTGTATTGGTATTATTGATGCTGAAGCGTTTAGCAAAGATTTTTTTACACCGAGTGTACTAGCTTTACTAATTGCTGTGTGTATTAAAATTCCTCAGTATCTACCTGAGTGATATGACTCGTTTTGACCAATATTTATGTTAATATGAGCCCAGTTTAAACCCTAGTGTTCAGCGATGCTTAGCGCCCGTGCAGTGCAGATATTGCTCGCTGATATAACGTAAAATAAGAGATGACCCATGTTCAGTGAATTAAAACCACTACCAACAGATCCAATCCTAGGATTGATGGCAGCTTACAAGCAAGATACAAACCCAAACAAAATTGATTTAGGCGTTGGGGTTTATAAAGACGAACAGGGCGATACACCTGTGCTACGTGCCGTTAAAAAGGCGGAAGCATTTCGACTAGAAAATGAAAAAACAAAGTCTTACATTGGGTTAGCTGGGAACTTAGATTTTTGCCATAAAATGGAGTCGTTGCTTCTTGGTGAGCACAGCGCATTATTGGCTAATCGAGTTCGCACAGCTCAAACTCCAGGTGGTACGGGAGCGTTACGTGTAGCGGCAGAATTTATCAAACGTTGTAATACTAATGCGACAGTGTGGGTTACCACGCCAACATGGGCAAACCACATCAGTTTATTCGAGGCTGCTGGTCTACAGGTTAAAGAATACCCGTACTACGACTACGAGAATAAAGGTCTACTGTTTGATGAAATGATCGCTGCGCTTAAGCAAGTGCCAAAAGGCGATATCGTGCTACTTCATGCATGTTGTCACAACCCAAGCGGTATGGATCTGAATGCAGAGCAATGGCAGGTTGTTGCAGACCTTGCAAAAGAAGTCGGCTTCACGCCATTGATTGATATTGCGTACCAAGGCTTTGGTGCAAGCTTAGATCAAGACGCTTACGGTTTGCGTTTACTTGCTGATACGGTTGAAGAACTGATCATTTGCTCTTCATGTTCTAAGAACTTTGGTTTATATCGTGAGCGTGTAGGTGCATGTACCCTTATCTCAAAAGATGCTGCTGTGGCCGATATTTCAAACTCGGTGTTGTTAAGTGTTGTACGTAGTATCTATTCAATGCCGCCAGCGCATGGTGCTGATATTGTAAACATCATTCTAAGCAGCTCAGAACTTACTCAAATGTGGCATGAAGAGCTAGACGAAATGCGAACACGTATTAATGGGCTACGTACGCTAATCAAAGATAGCTTAGCGGCTAAGGGCGTTGCTCAAGACTTCTCGTTCATTGATAAGCAAAATGGTATGTTCTCGTTCTTAGGTATCAACAAAGAACAAATTGACCGTTTACAAAAAGGGTATGGTATCTATATCGTTGGCTCAAGCCGAGTAAACGTAGCTGGTATCAGCCAAGCAAACATCAATTACTTTGCGGATGCTGTTGCTGACGTATTGAAGTAACAAGCGACTCGCAAATAAATAAGCCGCAATAGCGGCTTTTTTATTATCAATTTGAGCTACGCTTCTTTTAACGGCGTTACATTCTCAGTATTTGTTTTGGCTGAGGGCTTAGCTTTTTTTGTCGCAACGGGCTTACCGCCCTTAAGCACAGCTAAAAAATCGTCTTTTTGCTTTGCTATCTCAAGTGCTAGCGATTCAACTTGTTGTTCGCTAAGAGGGACGTCAACTTTGCTCAGCATCTGCTCCAACGACTCTGCAACGTCTAACATTTTGTCGTATGCATCAGCCTCTTTTTTACTGGTAAAGGTCATGCGCTCGACTCCGTTTCTTTCAACCACATACTTAACAATAACAGCCATGATCACTCCTGCTAAACACTGTTTTTTTATACAGTAAATCTTTCTGGTGGATTATGCAAGGCTTTATTCACCGTTGCCATCTATCTTAGCCAGCTTAACGTTACTTTATTACACGAAAACGATCTACGAATTTTTCATGGGTATACATCTTGACAAATTAGGGTACATTTCCTTTATTTAATATTCCTTGATAGTAAGTAGCTTAGCTGTATGAGTACTTACACAAAGGACTTAATTAAGGAACATAACTAGTAAGGAACTACTATGATGCAATCTATTATACTCGTCGTAACGTTAATTATTGGCTTTGGGCTTAACTATAATGTAGCAGCTCAGCAGCTCAACAAATCTACTAGCGTTAAAGTTGTTGACTCCAGCGGTCACTTAGTCGATGTTAACTCTGCCTCACTTGAAGAGCTGGCAAAACTGCCGGGGGTTGGCCAAAAGAAAGCGCAAGCTATTATTGATTACCGTCAAACAAACGGTCGCTTTGTCGACCTTGATGGGTTACAGCAAGTCAAAGGTATTGGTAGTCGTATTGCTGCCAAATTAGAAGGTAAGATTCGTTTTTAATTATTGATTAAAGGGCCGTAGGGCCCTTTTTAGTCTTGTTGTGATTCAAACTTGTCAACTGCGTTGCTAAGCCATGGTTTGGCAAACTGTATTTCAATAGGGCTGGTGAGTAGAGGGTAGCTCAGTCCGGCGAGCAGCAAAATAGGCAACAAGCTCCATCCTTCCACGTACGCCAAAGCGATAAAAAAAGGTATTAATACCGTGAGCTTAGCAATGCGTAGTGCTACTTTACGCATGGCTGGCATTTCGTCTAATGCGATTGCCAAGATACGTTGTTTGTCACGTAGCTTGTAGCGCTCGAGAGATTTTATCTGGCTAAGGCGAATAATCATTTTGAACGAACCAAAATACTTGCTGCCAACACAGCAATGAAGCTTAAACTATAAAACGCGAATATAATTTCCATCCACCCTGGCATACTGAGTGATAGGAAAGACCAGTCGATGTTTCCGCAGTCACCTGTTGCAGCAAAAAATGCAGGGAACCATTCATGCAAAGGCATAAAACTTGGGAAGTTAGGGACAATGTCACAAGTAAAAGCGAATGGGTCTGTGGTCGTTTGCATATTGATGTGCTCTCGGGCAATCATCCAACCCCAAATACTACTAATGCCCCAAATGGCGAACCCAGTTCCTTTTACTTGCCAGTTGGTTGGAGATAAATAACCCACAACGCCTGCTGCGAATAAACCCAGCATAGCGGTACGTTGATAAATACACATGATGCAAGGCTCTAGCCCCATTACATATTGAAAATACAATGCGGTGACTTCGAATAATCCTGCACTTATCGCTAGCAACGCCCAAGCCTTTTTAGATGAGGACAGTGCACTTAACCAGTTCATACCTACTCCTGAGTATTATTTTTGTCGCTATTATGAGTCATAAACGCTTTTTGCTGCAACTAATCTCGCTATAGTGCATGCTGAGCGCTAATCGCTTTCTTTGCTTGTTACTTGAAAATCATCTGGTACAATCAGTGGATTGCATAATGTGCGGTCATTTTTAAAAGAAGTGGTGCTAAATGAGAATTTTCAAAGCCAAGAGTCCAGCAGGGTTTGCTGAGGAGTATATTGTTGAATCTATTTGGAACGGAGAGTTTCCACCAGGTTCTATCTTACCTGCCGAGCGAGAGCTGTCTGAATTAATTGGCGTTACTAGAACCACTCTACGTGAGGTATTGCAGCGCTTAGCTAGAGATGGCTGGCTAACAATCCAACATGGCAAACCAACGCGAGTCAATAACTTTTGGGAAACGTCGGGTCTAAACATCCTTGAGACCTTAGCGCGTTTGGATGAAGACAAAATGCCTGAACTCACGGATCAGCTATTGTCTGCGCGCACGAACATTAGTGCAATTTATACTCGTGCCGCAATCAAGTTTAATCCCCAGTCAGTGATTGAAATTTTATCTAAAAGTGATGAGCTGGAAGATACCGCAGAAGCTTTTGCTGAATATGACTATCGTGTTCACCACCAGTTAGCGATTGCAGGCAATAATCGCATTTACGTGTTAGTACTCAACGGCTTTAAGGGCTTATACTCGAAAATCGGTGGCCATTATTTTTCAGATGCACGTACACGGGAGCTTGCAAGACAGTTTTATAAAGATCTTACATCGCTTGCCCAAGAGCAAAATCACGATGGTGCCATTTCACTTATGCGTAAGTATGGTCATAAAACAGGTGAGATTTGGCAACAACTCCGTGGTGAGATGCCAGACAATATTATGGACTAACAGCCTAACAAACAACGCCTCTAAAATGAGGCGTTTTTTGTATAGGAGACTCAGTACTAATCAAAAAAACAGATGGTGGTTATCGCTTTATTCGATTGTTATTTTACAGTGATGAGGAATAAACTGAGGCCAAATTTTTTTTGAGGTTGTTTTTTTTAAAACAGCCTCAATATAGTCAGTACAGTTTTAGCGCATGGATATGTGCTAGATATAATTGGACAAAAACCTAACTATTTGGAGAAAACAATGGGTGTATTAGTTGGCCGTCAGGCACCAGACTTTACAGCAGCAGCGGTACTAGGTAATGGCGAAATCGTAGATAGCTACAATCTACATGAAAACATCAAAGGTAAAAAAGCAGTAGTGTTCTTTTACCCACTAGACTTCACTTTTGTTTGTCCTTCTGAGTTGATTGCATTTGACAAGCGTTTTGAAGAGTTCCAGAAGCGTGGCGTTGAAGTTATCGGTGTTTCAATTGACTCACAATTCTCACACAACGCATGGCGTAATACACCAGTAAACGAAGGTGGTATTGGTCCAGTTAAGTACGCACTTGTTGCAGACGTAAAACATGAAATCTGTAAAGCATATGACGTTGAGCATCCAGAAGCAGGTGTTGCATTCCGTGGTTCATTCCTAATCGACGAAGAAGGTAATGTACGTCACCAAGTGGTTAACGATCTTCCTTTAGGTCGTAACATCGACGAAATGCTACGTATGGTTGATGCACTGGCGTTCCACAGCGAGCACGGTGAAGTATGTCCAGCAGGTTGGACTGAAGGTAAATCTGGTATGGACGCAAGTCCTGAAGGTGTTGCTAAGTTCTTATCTGAAAACGAAGGCGCGCTATAATAAGGCATCTTTCGTTTTATAAAACCCGCCGCTTGGCGGGTTTTTATTTGCCTGCACGCCTCGTTTAATCTAGATACTACCATAGTGTTACCCCATGCTCAGTCTTTGTCCTACAAAGCGGAGCAGCTCAACTCCCACGTATGCTACAAATGTGCTTATTACTGGTAGAGAAAGTAAGCTCAATAACATTAGTTCAGAATTCATAGTGAGCTTTCCTCTTTGACTTGAGTCGATTCTGATTTAGCAACGGTGGCTTCTTGTTCGGACGCATTATCTAGAGAATGCGCGACCGCTTTAAGCGTTGAAGCTTTTAGTTCTTCAATGCTGTGGTTGATGCTTGTAGTGATGGCATTGCTGATCACATTAGATAATTCGGCGGTAGTGTCAGATTGTAGTGGGTTCGCATAGCTCGTTGCACTTGCACAACCAATTAATACGACAGCAGTTAGTTTAGTTAAAGTTTTCATAATATTGCTCCTTTGCATTGTTAGTCGTGATAACTATTACAAGGGTTGTGCCATATTATAAAAATATTTTAAATTATTGTTTTTAAATGAATTTTAAGTTTTTGGTCGTGGTCAACAAAATCACCTAGTGCTAAATTGACCACTCGAAGTGGTTAAAAAGACGATATTTTAGCTTTCTTGTTCAAGCAGCTGATAAATCAACTTTTTCACTGTATCGGGCTCAAATGGTTTGTCACATAATGCATTCACGCCAGACTGCATAATGTTGGATAAATGTGCATCATTAGCCTCTGAGGTTACCATAAGCACGGGAATGTGAGCATGCTTGTCACTGTTACGGATTGACTCTGTGAGCTCTTGGCCGTTGACTTGTGGCATATTGTAATCGGTCACGATTAAATCAAACATCTGTGTTTGTAGTATTTCCAGCGCTTGAGCGCCATCTTCAGCCTCGGTGAATCGGGTTGCCCCTAAGTTCGTCAATACCCTAAGTATGTACTGTCGTGCCAGCTTAGAGTCATCCACAACAAGCACACGTAAATCTTGAATATCGTACAAGTCCAGTTCTAACTCCTGTGGAGATAAAATGTCTAGTGTTGCGTTGATAGCTTTGCCTAAATGCAGCTTGTTAAAAGGTTTGGGCAAAATGGCAATTACGCCAGATTGTTTGAATATCTCAAGTTGCTCTTTTCGTGTTTCGCTGGAAATTAGCATAAATGGAATGGAATATTCGCTAAGGTCGTGATTGATGTAATGCTGGATATCTACCGCGTTGCCATCGGGCAGGTGAAGGCAGGAAATTATCAGATCAGGAATATTGCTTTGTAGTTGAGCTTTGGCATCAGCGATAGAGTCGGCAAAATCAATGTGTAAGATTCCTTCGCCTTGCAGCTCTTTGGTAATTATTTTTCGTTGCGTTGGAGATGGCTCAATAAGCATGATAGCAAGATCAGCACTTAGTAATTCGTTCATAAGAACCCTGTTAATGTATGCGTTATCGATATTTGATATCAAGCATATTAACCAATGGCGCGCCTATGAGCCAGTTAATTAACCTCAGCTGCGCATAAGTGAATTGGCCAAATAAAGCTATTTTGTACACTCTGGTCGTTATTTTTACTTGTAGTAGCGCGCTATTACTTCGCAAAAATGCTTTGATGTTGAGCGAAATATCATCACTGGATGCGAAAACTGTAAGGGATTAACTTCTTGTTTTATCAAAACCCTTATCCACAACATAGGTTAATTAAATTTAGCGTCTAAATTCATTTGATTGAGGAAGGTCAACTAAAATAAGCACCGCGCCCTTACCACCATACTCTAAAGGAGCCTGATGCATCGCGAGTATATCTGGGTGTTGAACAAGATATTGCGGCACTTTGTGCTTTAATATGTGCTCACCAATTCCGTGTACCACACAGGCACAGTAGTAGTGTTGCTTTTTGCAGGCATGGATTAACGCAGCCAATTCTTCCTTCACACGATCTTTGTTTAGACCATGTAAGTCGAGGATCAACTCTGGTGCAATATCCCCTCTGCGCAATTGTTTCGCAAGGTATCTGTCAGCGCCGGGTCTGACATAATTGACAGTGCCATGGGTATCAATGTCAGGGATATATTCGTCGGAAAAATAAAACTCAGATTGATGCTGCTTTTTTTGACTGGCAAGCTCATTTAGTTTGGGCTTGCTAGGGGCCTTCTCAAAGCGCACTGTATCTTGTTTATACTTAGTTGCACCAGCGATGGACTGGCGGAATAAATCTAGATCAGCATCATCTATCATGTGGGATTTAGGGCGTTCTTTTTTCATTGGGCCATTCTAAATAAAAAAAGCATAAAAACCCAGCTTAAAAACCGCTACAATAGCAACAATTACATTATGATGACTGAGATAAATACATGAGCGAATTTCAGGTAACAGAAGCGTTAACGCAAGAAACAGTAAGTGATTTACTAACAATCAGAGATTGGCTACGTTGGACTACCAGCCAGTTTGCAAGTGAAGGGCTATTTTTTGGCCATGGCACTGATAATGCGTGGGATGAAGCGGTAAGCCTTGTGTTACCTATTTTAAACCTGCCTTTGGATACACCCGCAGAGTTGATGAACTCACGGCTGACTCACACCGAAAAATTACGTTTGTTGAGTTATATCGAAACTCGCATTGTAGAGCGTACTCCTGTTGCTTATTTAACGAATCAAGCATGGTTTGCTGGGATGCCTTTTTATGTAGATGAAAGAGTATTGGTGCCTCGCTCACCCTTTGCGGAACTCATCAATAAAAAGTTTGCACCTTGGTTGAAAGAAGAACAGCCTATTACGCGCATCTTAGATATGTGTACTGGCTCAGGTTGTATTGCGATAGCACTCGCGCAAGCCTTTGCTGATGCACAGGTAGATGCAGTTGACATCTCATATGATGCGTTAGAGGTGGCAAACATCAATATTGATGATTACATGCTTCAAGATCAGGTGTTTGCGATTCAGTCAGATGTATTTAGCGGTATTGAAGGTCAAAAGTATGACTTAATCGTGGCTAACCCACCTTATGTTGATGCTGAAGATATGGCGGACTTACCTCATGAGTTTCATCATGAGCCTGAACTTGGTTTGGCCTCAGGTGACGATGGTTTAGATGTAACACGTGCAATTTTACAGCAGGCAGCTGAACACTTAACTGACGATGGGTGGTTATTTGTAGAAGTAGGCAACTCTATGGTACATATGGAAGCACTGTATCCGGGGGCACCGTTTGAATGGGTTGAATTTGAGCATGGTGGTCTTGGAGTGTTCGTGGTTTCAAAACAGCAATTAATCGAATATTTTAATGACTGAGTTGGATGCTTTATAAGTCAACTCAGTAGTTTAGGGTGTCATTTGGAATGAGGATAAATAATGGCAGGTAATAGCATAGGTCAACTTTTTAAAGTGAGTACCTTCGGAGAAAGTCACGGCCCTGCCTTAGGCGGTGTGGTTGACGGTGTACCGGCAGGGCTTGAGCTTTGTGAAGCTGATTTACAAATTGATTTAGACAGACGAAAGCCCGGACAAAGCCGCTACACTACGCAGCGCAGAGAAGGGGATGAGATAAAGATTCTTTCTGGCGTATTTGAAGGTAAGACAACAGGCACTAGCATTGGCTTACTGATTGAAAATACAGATCAGCGCTCTCAGGATTACAGCAAGATAGCGGATGTGTTTCGCCCAGGCCATGGTGATTACACTTATTGGCATAAATACGGCCATCGTGATTATCGTGGCGGCGGTCGTTCTTCTGCTAGAGAAACCGCAATTAGGGTAGCGGCAGGTGGTATCGCAAAGAAGTATCTCCGCCAAGTACACGGTATTGAGATCACTGCTTGTTTGTCGCAATTAGGGCCAATCAAGGCTGAGCAGTTTAACTGGCAGCTTGTTGAACAAAATCCATTTTTCTTCCCTGATGAGCGTAAGTTAGATGAACTTGATGAGTATATGAGAGCGCTTAAAAAGTCAGGCGATTCGGTCGGTGCAAAAGTCATGGTAGTGGCTAAAAACGTACCCGTCGGTTTAGGTGAGCCAGTTTTCGATCGTTTAGACGCAGAAATAGCCCATTCATTAATGAGTATTAATGCGGTAAAAGGGGTTGAGATAGGGGACGGATTTGCGGTTGTTGAGCAAAAAGGCTCAGAGCATCGTGATGAGTTAACACCTGAGGGCTTTACCAGCAATCATGCAGGCGGAGTTTTGGCGGGCATTTCAACAGGGCAAGACATTATTGCCTCAATTGCGCTCAAGCCGACATCTAGTATTACCATCCCCGGACAAAGTATTAACACTGCAAATGAAGCGGTAGAGATGATCACCAAAGGACGTCACGACCCATGTGTGGGAATTCGCGCTATACCTATCGCAGAGGCGATGATGGCGATTACTTTGATGGATCACTTGCTGCGCCAGCGAGGCCAAAACCCTGATGTGCAGCTAACGCATGGCCCTATCAAAGCCAGTAGAGAATAACCCGCCTAGTAACTGGTTTTCATGCTCTATCGAACGATGAAAACCAGTTACTATCGTTAACATAGCCACTCTAAGAGTCCCTGAATTAGGGGAAGTCTTTCCTCCAATATAAAAATAAGCTACCTTATTAATCAACAGGTTGAAATAAATCGCCTTCCAATATATTTGTTATGGATTTGATTATGAAGCGTATCTTGCAAACACTTTTTTTACCGTTGATATTGAGTGTCACACACCCGGCAAATGCGACTGTAGAGTTTAAATTGCGACAGCTATCACCGGATCTTCACGTACTCTATGGTCAAGGAGGAAATATAGCCATTAGCGTTGGTGAAGACGGGATCTATCTTGTGGATGATCAATTTGCAAAATTGAGTGAAGAAATCAGGGCACAAGTGAGTAAGCTGAAGCCGGGCGTGCCAGAGTTTGTGATCAATACGCACTACCATGGTGACCACACCGGCGGGAATGAGAATTTTGCCAAGGCGGGTAGCCATGTGATTGCACACAATAATGTATACCGCCGATTAAAAGATAAACATGGTGAGGGCTCGAAATTTTTGCCCGTGATCAGTTTTGGTCAAGATATGACGCTGCATTTTAATGGTGAGAATGCCAAAATTTGGCATTATGAAAATGCCCATACAGATGGTGACGCGGTGATTTTTTATGAGCGTGCAAATGTGGTACACACGGGCGATATTTTCTTCAATCTGAACAGTTTGCCGTATGTGGATGTGAACAGCGGTGGTTCATTGGACGGCGTTATCGCAGCGGTTGCGGATATACTTGAGCATATTGATGACAATACCACCGTCATTCCAGGCCACGGTCCAGTAACGAATAAAAGCGGTTTGTTGGAATATAAAGCGCTTCTTGAACGGGCTAAAGGCATTATGCTTGTTGCGATAGACAAGCACCAAAGCTTAGATGCTGTGATAGCGGCAGAGCCATTAGCTGAGTTAGAGCTGAGCTATTCAGATTGGTTGCCTCAACAAAGGGTGACTAAACTGTTCTATCATAGTTTGACTTCATCACCCAGCAGCGATTGATAATAAGCAAAATTTCAAGCGACTAGCGCTCTTCTAAGTGGCTTTTGTGCATTACCGCGAACATGAAGGAATATTAATGACATCATTGGAAAACACCTTGCAGCGGCTTGGCCTGACATCGGCTCTAGAAAATACTTGGTGGCAGCATACCCAGTTGCTCAATGCAACAGCCCCAGAGCGTACGTTAGATAGTGAAGTTGACCGTGCCGTATTTGATTTACTGGGTGTTAGCCAACATCAGGGCATATCCGCAGTATATGCAAATACAACATCATTCGAAGGTTTCCTAGCTCACATAGCCCAGTTCAACTGCACAACAGAATTGAATTTGGAGCGTGTGAATGCTTATCTGACGGGAGAGCCTCAGCCTGCAGCAATACGGCAGTTGTTTGACGAAATAGCTGCGATGCCTGATGTATTAACTGAACAAGATCTACAACAATGGCAGGAAGAGGGCTACGTAGTAGTAAAGCAGGCATTGGATCTAAAGCAGTGCGATGCCGTTATCAAAGCGATTGCTGGTTTCTTAAATGCAGATCTTAGTCAGGCGTCTCAGTGGTACGAGTTAAAGGTGAGTGCGGGTATCATGGTTGATTTGATTCAACATCCTGCGCTAACACAAGCGCGTAACATAAAACGAATTCATAAAGCCTATAGCCAATTATGGAATACCGAAGACCTGATTGTGTCTTCGGATAGATGTGGCTTCAATCCGCCACAAACCCCAGTCCACCCATTTTCAGGCCCAGACCTGCATTGGGATTTAAACTTCTCCAAACCGCTTAAGTTTGGCACACAAGGTATAGTGTATTTAACCGATACTGCACCAGAGCAGGGAGCGTTAACAGTTGTGCCAGGTTTTCACCATCAGTTAGCCAAGCAAGTTGAAGAATATAAAGGCAAACAGAACGAGATAGACTTCCATCAATTTGGTTCTAAGGCTATCGGTGCCAATGCAGGAGACATGGTTATTTGGCATCAGTTTTTACCGCATGGTAGTCGCCCCAATCTAGCTGAACTGCCAAGAATTGTGCACTACATCAATATGTATCCATTTCCACAAGTCTGATGGGCTACTATTGAAAACAAAAAGCCACACAATGTGTGGCTTTTTGTTTTGTACAAGTGAGAAAGGGCGTTTAGCTATGGTATTTCTCACAAGCCTCTAATGTATTTTCAATTAAGCTCGCGACTGTCATCGGGCCAACTCCGCCAGGTACGGGAGTGATAAAGCTAGCGTTTTGTTCGGCAACGCTGTATTGCACATCACCGACTAGCTTGCCTGAGTCCAAGCGGTTAATACCAACATCAATTACGATAGCACCCTCTTTAACCCAATCACCTGGAATGAATTCAGGCTTACCAACCGCAACAACTAATAAATCTGCTCGTCTAACATGTGCTTCTAAATCTTGAGTAAACTTATGGCATACGGTCGTTGTACAACCTGCCAATAAAAGTTCTAACGACATAGGACGACCCACAATATTAGAAGCGCCCACAACAACAGCGTGCATTCCTTTATAACGCACACCGGTTGAATCAAGTAACGTCATAATACCTTTAGGTGTACAGGGTCTAAGCGCTGGCATTCTCTGAGCAAGGCGACCTATATTATATGGGTGAAAACCATCGACATCTTTATGCGGATGAATGCGCTCAAGTATTTTTTCAGCATCTAACCCTTTAGGTAGGGGTAATTGAACCAAAATGCCGTCTACTTCAGAGTCGTTATTTAAAGTATCAACTAACTCCAGTAATTGCTGCTCGCTAGTGTCCCCTGGGAGGTCAAAAGATTTTGAAACAAACCCGACTTCTTCACATGCTTTACGTTTTGAACCGACATAAACTTGACTAGCGGGATCTTGTCCTACTAATACTACTGCGAGTCCTGGGGCGCGAAGACCTTGCTCAACGCGCTCGGCAACACGTTTAGTTACTGTTGTGCGTACTTGTTTGGCGATTGCCTTACCATCTATGATGTTTGCCGTCATGGGTGACCTTTCTTGGGATTAAAAACTTGAACGATAGTGAGCGTATAGGGGTTATGCTCAAATTGCTACTTCACAATGTTAGGTAGCATCATTTTGCTATTTTCTCAGAAAACAGTGCAAGCGCCAAGCTGATATGCCGTTTTAGCTAATAATATATGCTTGTCAGCGACACTTTGAACAGCAAAATTGTTTAATTTTCAGCAAAGTGATCTACTTCTTGAGCATTTTGTAGTAAAAGTAGTCAGTTGAAACGATTTTTTGAAAAAGTGTTTGACCTAGTTCGGCCAAATCACTATTATGCACCCCGTTGTCAACGAGGTCACTCGAAAACAACACAATGGTATCGGCGATTAGCGCAGTTTGGTAGCGCACTTGGTTTGGGTCCAAGGGGTCGCAGGTTCAAATCCTGCATCGCCGACCACTTTAAAATAAGAATAGCAACATGAAGATGTTCGTATGCGCCCTTAGCTCAGCTGGATAGAGCAACGCCCTTCTAAGGCGTCGGTCGAAGGTTCGAATCCTTCAGGGTGCGCCATTCTTATTTTAGTCCCTATGTAGTGGCGGCTGTAGCTCAGTTGGTAGAGCCCTGGATTGTGATTCCGGTTGTCGTGGGTTCAAGTCCCATCAGTCGCCCCATCTACATACTCCGTCGGCGATTAGCGCAGTTTGGTAGCGCACTTGGTTTGGGTCCAAGGGGTCGCAGGTTCAAATCCTGCATCGCCGACCACTTCTTCAAAAAGAATACATTTTATCTGCATCGGCGATTAGCGCAGTTTGGTAGCGCACTTGGTTTGGGTCCAAGGGGTCGCAGGTTCAAATCCTGCATCGCCGACCACTTCTTCAAAAAGAATACATTTTATCTGCATCGGCGATTAGCGCAGTTTGGTAGCGCACTTGGTTTGGGTCCAAGGGGTCGCAGGTTCAAATCCTGCATCGCCGACCACTTTCTTGAAATCATTAGTACTCCTTTTCTTAATTTAATTAACCAACTTTTAACCATTCAAGCCTTAAATCTTCATAAATTTATCCTGATAGCTCGACTAAACGGTTTTATAGGTTATAATGCCGCGTCTATTGTTTAACATAGCGCCCATGAAGGGCAGGCAACAAGAACAACACATGCAATTAGTGCTCAAAACGGGCTTCCGTTGTTAGGCTGATTACGGCATGATGTGCAACTTGTTTGTAAGGAAGGCGCGTTGTCGCCAAAATTGAAGATTGAGGTAAATCATGCAAGTTTCTGTTGAGACGACTCAAGGCCTTGAGCGCCGTCTGACTATCACCGTTCCTGCAGAGAACGTTGAGACTGAAGTTAAAAAACGCTTACAACAACTGTCTAAAACTCAGCGTATAGATGGTTTCCGTGTTGGTAAAGTGCCAGTGTCTGTTATCGCAAAGCGTTTCGGTGCAGCTGTTCGTCAAGAAGTGGCGGGCGAATTAATGCAACGTAACTACATCGAGGCGATCGTAGCTGAGAAAATCAACCCTGCAGGTGCGCCTTCTTTTGCACCAAAATCTTTAGAAGCAGGTAAAGATTTAGAATTCGATGCAACTTTTGAAGTATATCCAGAAGTTGAATTAAAAGACCTTGATAAAATCACTGTTGAAAAGCCAGTTGTAGAAGTAACTGATGAAGATTTAGCAAACATGCTAGAAACGCTTCGCAAGCAGCACGCTACTTGGGTAGAAAGTGACGCAGCAGCAGGCGAGAAAGATAGAGTTACTATCGATTTCGTAGGTACTGTTGACGGTGAAGAGTTTGAAGGCGGCAAAGCAGAAGACTTCCCTCTTGAGCTAGGCCAAGGCCGCATGATCCCAGGTTTTGAAGAGGGTATCGTAGGCAAAAAAGCAGGTGAAGAAGTTGTTGCTGATGTAACTTTCCCTGAAGAATACCACGCAGAGAACCTAAAAGGTAAACCTGCACAATTCACAATCACAGTGAAGAAAGTTGAAGTTCAAGAGCTTCCAGAGCTAAGCGACGAATTCGCAACTAAATTCGGTGTTGCTGAAGGCGGTGTTGAAGGCCTTAAAGAAGAAGTTAAAAAGAACATGACACGTGAGCTTACTCAAGCAGTTAAAGCAAACGTTAAAGATCAAGCTATCAAAGGTCTTCTAGAGCACAACGAAACTGAAGTTCCTAAAGCGTTAATCGATCAAGAAATCGATGCATTACGTCAACAGGCGGCACAACGTTTTGGTGGCAATGCGCAAAACATGCCTGAGCTTCCAGCTGAGTTATTCCACGAGCAAGCAGTAACACGCGTTAAGACGGGCCTACTACTTGGTGAAGTGATCAAAGCAAACGACATCAAAGTTGATGAAGCGAAAGTTGACGAGCTAATCGAAACTGTAGCATCTGCTTACGAAGATCCAACAGAAGTTGTTGCTTACTATAAGAGCAACGAACAAATGATGCAGCAAATGCGCAATGTTGCGATGGAAGAGCAAGCAGTTGAAGCAATTCTAGCAGCAGCAAGCGTTTCAGACGTTGCTAAAGCATTTGATGAAATCATGAATCCGCAGCAAGGTGCTTAATAAGTCATTGACTTAAAGCTAAGCTAACGATTTAATGGCTCGAGATGTTCTACAATGGTTTGTAGTCTATCCGAGCCATTTTTGTTTGTAGGCACAAAATACCAACTAGACGCAGCCGTTTAGAAAGCTGCGGATTAAGGAATAAAAAATATGAATGACGGTATGATCGATCCTCTAAATGCATTAGTACCTATGGTTGTTGAACAAACAGCTAAAGGTGAGCGCTCTTACGATATCTATTCGCGTCTTTTAAAAGAGCGTATTATTTTTCTTACCGGTCAAGTTGAAGACCAAATGGCAAATTTGATCGTAGCACAAATGCTGTTTTTAGAATCAGAAAGCCCTGAGAAAGATATTTTCCTTTATATTAATTCTCCGGGTGGCTCGGTAACAGCTGGTATGTCTATCTATGACACAATGAACTTTATCAAACCAGACGTGAGTACCGTGTGTGTGGGTCAAGCTGCAAGTATGGGCGCATTTTTATTATCTGGTGGTGCCAAAGGTAAGCGTTATTGTTTACCGAACTCAAGAGTGATGATCCATCAGCCTCTGGGCGGGTTTCAAGGTCAAGCATCAGATTTCGAGATCCATGCGAAAGAAATCTTGTCGATCAAGGAGAAGCTTAACCGCTTAATGGCGGAGCATACCGGTCAGCCATTTGATGTTGTATCTCGTGACACCGATAGAGATAACTTCATGAGTGCTCACGAAGCGGTTGAATATGGACTTGTTGATGCTGTTCATACACGCAGAGAAATCAAGTAAATCTTACAGGTGAGGTAAGAAACCTCATCCTGCAACTATGCTAAAGTGAACTTTATTTGGTATAGTTAAAATCATGTATATGGTTACCATATTCTTAGGTAACAACGAAAATAAGAGGTAGCTGAATGTCAGATACTCCAACAGACGGCGACAAAAGTAACAAGCTCTTGTACTGCTCTTTCTGTGGTAAGAGTCAGCACGAAGTACGCAAGTTGATTGCCGGCCCTTCGGTATATATTTGCGATGAATGCGTCGAACTGTGTAACGACATCATTAGGGAAGAGATAAAGGACATTGCACCCAAACATGATACGGGTGACAAACTTCCTGTTCCAAAAGAGATTAGAAATCACTTGGACGATTATGTTATCGGTCAGGAACATGCTAAGAAGGTGTTGTCTGTAGCGGTATACAATCATTACAAAAGGCTACGTAGCCAAGGTTCAAAGAACGATGTTGAGCTAAGCAAGAGTAACATTTTGCTAATAGGTCCTACAGGTAGTGGTAAAACATTACTTGCAGAAACCTTAGCAAGATTACTGGATGTGCCATTTACTATGGCTGATGCAACAACGTTGACCGAGGCAGGCTACGTTGGCGAAGATGTTGAAAATATCATTCAAAAGCTGCTGCAAAAATGTGATTACGATGTAGAAAAAGCCCAGCGTGGTATTGTATACATTGATGAAATCGATAAGATTTCTCGTAAATCAGATAACCCATCTATTACCCGTGATGTATCTGGTGAAGGGGTACAGCAAGCGTTACTTAAATTGATTGAAGGTACAGTCGCTTCAGTCCCACCACAAGGTGGTCGCAAGCACCCTCAGCAAGAGTTTTTGCAAGTTGATACATCAAAAATCTTGTTTATCTGTGGTGGTGCATTTGCAGGTTTAGATAAAGTAATTGAGCAACGCAGCCATAAAAATACAGGTATCGGGTTTGGAGCAAATGTTAAGTCATCAGATGCTTCGCGTTCTTTGAGTGAAACTTTTAAAGATGTTGAGCCAGAAGATTTAGTAAAATACGGCTTGATTCCTGAGTTTATCGGCCGCTTACCAGTGGTGGCGACGTTAACTGAGCTTGATGAAGATGCATTGATCCAAATCTTAAATGAGCCAAAGAATGCGCTAACTAAACAATTTGCTGCATTGTTTAAGATGGAAGATGTTGAACTAGAGTTCCGCGAAGATGCATTAAAAGCAATCGCCCGTAAAGCGATGGAAAGAAAAACGGGTGCGCGTGGTCTTCGTTCAATTGTAGAGGGAGTGTTACTTGATACAATGTACGAGTTACCTTCTATTGATAACGTTAGTAAAGTAGTTGTGGATGAAACTGTTATCAAAGGCGAGTCTGATCCTATTCTAATTTACGAAAATAGCCCTCAGGACAAAGCGGTATCTGAGTGAGCATGTGAATAGTGTAAAAAGGAGCCAAGGGCTCCTTTTTTTATAAATGAGTTGAACTTTTAAATCACTATCCCCATATAGTCCGATATAAATAAAAATTAACGAAGTGTGAAGAGAATATAATGGCGCTTGAGAGAACGGATCGAGTTGAAATTCCTGTGTTGGCACTGCGCGATGTAGTTGTGTACCCACACATGGTGATCCCGCTTTTTGTAGGTCGAGAAAAATCGATAAAATGCCTAGAAGCGGCGATGGAAAATGACAAGCAAATCTTTTTAGTTGCGCAAAAAGACGCAACGATTGATGACCCTAAAACTGATGAAATATACGATGTAGGCACAATTGCAACGGTATTACAGTTGCTCAAGCTGCCTGATGGCACAGTTAAAGTACTCGTTGAGGGAACCCAGCGTGCGAAAATTGAGGAGTTCTTGGTCACAGATGATTATTTCTTAGCACAAGCACAGTTCCTTGAATCTCAAGATATTGAAGAACAAGAGCAAGATATATTTATTCGCAGCGCGGTGAGTCAGTTTGAAGGCTACGTAAAGCTGAATAAAAAAATCCCACCAGAGGTGTTAACCTCAGTATCTGGCATTGATGAGGCATCTCGTCTTGCTGATACGATGGCTGCACACATGCCTATCAAAGTACCTGAAAAACAAAAAGTACTTGAACTAAGTAGTGTAACTGAGCGTTTAGAGTATTTAATGGCGCTTATGGAAGGTGAGATTGACCTGCTACAAGTTGAAAAGAAAATCCGTTCGCGTGTAAAGAAGCAAATGGAAAAATCTCAGCGTGAGTACTACTTGAATGAGCAGATGAAAGCCATTCAAAAAGAACTCGGTGAGCTGGATGACGTGCCAGATGAATTTGAAGCTTTGAAAAAGCGCATTAGTGAAGCACACATGCCAAAAGAAGCTGAAGAAAAAGCGCTGTCAGAACTTAACAAGTTAAAAATGATGTCGCCTATGTCGGCAGAAGCTACCGTGGTTCGTTCGTATATAGATACGATGATAGGTGTGCCATGGAAGAAACGCTCTAAAGTGAAAAAAGATTTAGCCGGCGCACAAAAGATATTGGATGCTGATCACTATGGCCTAGAAAAGGTTAAAGATAGGATTATCGAATATCTAGCCGTTCAACAGCGTACAAATAAACTTAAAGGGCCGATTCTTTGCCTAGTTGGACCGCCAGGGGTAGGTAAAACAAGCTTGGGTCAATCAATTGCGCGCTCTACGGGCCGAAAGTATGTTCGCATGGCCTTAGGTGGTGTGCGTGATGAAGCAGAAATCCGTGGTCACAGACGTACTTATATCGGTTCAATGCCAGGTAAGTTAATTCAAAGCATGAGCAAGGTGGGAGTGAAAAACCCATTATTCTTGTTAGATGAGATTGATAAGATGTCATCGGATATGCGTGGAGATCCAGCGTCAGCCCTATTAGAGGTACTTGATCCAGAGCAAAATAGTACGTTTGCGGACCATTACCTAGAAGTGGACTATGATTTGTCGGATGTGATGTTCGTAGCGACTTCTAACAGTTTCAATATCCCAGGTCCTTTACTTGATCGTATGGAAGTAATACGTCTTTCTGGATACACGGAAGATGAAAAGCTGAATATCTCTAAACAGCATTTGATCCCTAAACAAATTAAGCGCAATGGGTTGAAAGAAGAAGAAGTAGTGATTGAAGATAGTGCTATTATTGGCATTATTCGCTACTACACACGCGAGGCCGGGGTACGTAATCTAGAGCGTGAAATTTCTAAACTGTGCCGTAAAGCTGTCAAGAATATTTTGTTAGATAAAGGCATCAAACAGGTTGTGATCAACCAGGACAACCTTGAATCATTCTTAGGTGTGCAGCGCTTTGACTATGGTAAAGCAGAAGATGGTGATCGAATCGGCCAGGTGACAGGCCTTGCATGGACTGAAGTCGGTGGTGATTTGCTAACAATTGAATGCGCAGCAGTGCCAGGAAAGGGCAAGCTGACGCATACAGGTTCACTTGGCGATGTAATGCAAGAGTCAATTCAAGCTGCGATGACCGTCGTACGAAATCGTGCCGATAAGTTGCGAATTAATAGTGACTTCTACGAGAAACGTGATATACACGTTCACGTACCAGAAGGTGCTACACCAAAAGATGGACCAAGCGCAGGTATCGCGATGGTGACGGGCTTAGTATCGAGCCTGACGGGCAACCCTGTTCGTTCAGATGTAGCGATGACGGGCGAAATCACGTTAAGAGGTGAAGTACTACCCATTGGTGGACTTAAAGAGAAGCTTCTTGCTGCGCACCGTGGTGGCATTAAAACGGTCGTGATCCCAAAAATTAATGAAAGGGACTTAAAAGAGATACCACAGAACGTATTGGAAGGTTTGGAAATTCACCCTGTTACTTGGATTGACGAAGTATTATCACTGGCTTTGGCGAATCCGATCGAGAGTTTTGCTGTTCAAAGTAGCAAAAATGAAGAAAAAGTCTAAAAAAGTGCATGAAAGGGCTTTTCAAATCGAAAAGGTATGTTAACTTAAGCACTAGTTTCAAGCCTAGCCCTTATGTAGCCTAGGCTTGATAAAGATTTCCGAATTAGAGAGTCGCTGTGATGTCTCTAAATTAACAGCAAAAGTGGTATTCTTTTATATAGTCAGACCATTTTTGATAATAACAATGTAAGAGGATGATATTGTGAATAAATCTCAATTAATCGATCAAATCGCAGCTGATGCTGATATTTCTAAAGCGGCTGCTGGTCGTGCTCTAGATTCATTCATCGAGTCAGTAACTGGCGCACTAAAAGACGGCGATTCAGTGGCACTTGTTGGCTTTGGTACATTTTCAGTACGTGAGCGTGCTGCTCGTTCAGGCCGTAACCCACAAACTGGCGAGACAATTCAGATTGCTGCAGCTAATATCCCATCTTTTAAAGCGGGTAAAGCATTAAAAGACGCTGTTAACTAATTCCGCCTCGCTATTGCAAACGCGGCTTTACGTTGCTTCACAACTTTTAAATTGTAAAAGCCGTGAACAGCTTCAAGAAAAAAAGCGTATCTGATAAGATACGCTTTTTTTACATTAGCGATTAATTTCAAAGCGCAGCATGTGCTTTGGCTTAGATAAGAGAAGAACAAATGCTTGAAAAGATCAGAGAAGGGTCTCAAGGCCCAGCAGCCAAAATTATACTTGGCGTAGTCATCTTGTCTTTTGCGTTAGCAGGGATTGGTGGTTACCTAGGTCAAACCACAGAGCAACCTGTAGCAGAGGTCAATGGAGCAAAAATTAGCCAAACTGAGTTTGCGCGTGCATACCAAAATGAAAGAGCAAGATTAGAGCAACAATTTGGTGAGTACTTCGCACAAATTTCAGCAGATCCTGCATACATGGCGCGCATTCGCGAAGGTGTGGTGGACAGGCTGGTACAGCAAGAATTACAAAATCAGTTGGCTCTAGAGTTAGGGCTTCGTGTAAGTGATGAGCAAGTTAAAAATGCGATTTTAGAAATGCCGTATTTTCAACTTGGTGGTCAGTTTAGCAACGATCGTTATTTACAGCTGATTCGCCAAATGAACTTCCAACCAGATACTTTCCGTGAGTACTTACGTGAAGAGATGACGAGAAATCAATTAGTGACCGCAGTGGCTGGGTCAGATTTCATGCTGCCATCTGAACTGAAAAGTGCGATTGCTCTACAACAGCAAACACGTGACCTAGACTACTTAGTACTAAATAAAGGCAAGCTTGCTGACCAAGTTGAGGTTTCAGAGCAGGAAATAAAAGATTATTACCAGCTTAACCAAAGCCAGTTCCAATCTCCTGAGCGTGTAGCTGTTCAGTACCTAGAATTAAAAGCAAGCGATGTTACGCCTACAAAAGAGATTTCTGAGGACGATGTACTGGCTTATTACGAAGAAAGTAAAAATCAGTACACCGAGCCTGAGAAACGTCGAGTAGCGCACATTTTAGTGGAAGGCAGCGCCGAAGATGCTGAAGTACAGCAAAAGGCACAAGCTATTTTAGAAGAACTAAAAGGCGGTGCTGACTTTGCTGAGCTAGCGCAAGAAAAGTCTGATGATGTAGTAAGTGCTGAAATCGGTGGTGATCTAGACTGGATTGAGCGTGACATGATGGACCCAGAATTTGAGGCTGCAGCATTTGCACTTGAAAACGTGGGTGATATTACTGATGTAGTTGCATCAGAATTCGGCCTTCATGTTATCAAATTAACAGATATTCAACGTCAGCAAGTTAAAGAATATGACGATGTTAAAGATGAGCTTCGCGCTGAGCTTGAAAGAGCTGAAAAAGTTGATGCTTTCTATCAGAAGCAGACTGAAGTAACAGAGCTTGCTTTTGAAATTGCAGATAGTTTAGAAGATGCGGCGATTGCGGCGGGTGTTGAATTGAAGTCTACTGAGTTACTAGCGCGCAATGCGTTACCAGCACCTTTAAACACACCAGCTGTTAGCAGTGCCATTTTTACACCTGAAGTGCTAGAAGACCGTGTAAACTCGGGAGTGCTTGAGGTAGGTAATGAGCATATTGTGGTTGTTAGAGTGCAAGATTATCAAGCCGCCGCGCCGAAGCCGTTAGAAGAAGTGAGTGCCCAGATCAAAACCAAGCTTGTAAATGATAAAGCGTCTTCACTTATAAAAGAGCACACACAAGCTTTATTCGCTCAGTTACAAGATGGTAAGTCACTTGAGGAAATCGCTGCGGGTGAAGAGTTGGAAGTACAATCAGATAAGGCTTTAAACCGTCAGTCGTATAGCCTTTCTCCTGCCATTGTTAGCAAAGCATTCCAGCTACCACATCCAGTTGAAGGTCAGCCTCAGTTCGCTATGGTTGAGTTAAACAATGGTGATGCGGCATTGCTTAAGCTTAACTCAGTGACAACACCTGAAGTTAGTGATGATATTGACGCACAGCAAAAGCAAAGTATTTCGATGGCGCAAATCAATCAAAACTACAATGCATTTGTTAGTGCACTAGAGGCACAAGCTGAAGTGAAACGTCCTAAAATCAACGTCACAGAAGAAAATTAACCTTCAATTGTGAAAATAAAAAAGGCGCTGATTGGCGCCTTTTTTATTTTCATATATAGCAATCTTTACCTTACTTCTGAAGCCAGTTTTAACAAGTGAGCACTAAAGCTCAATCCTCGTCGTTTGGCGTCAGTTAAATTAACTCTAAAGCTCAAGTTATTGGCATCGGCAATTATTCCAATCATAGCCCCTTGACGAAACCCTTCACTGGTGTCGGCGACAATCAGCACTGGTGATTGTTCTATTTGGCTTAGCCAAAACTTTGTTTGCTGACGGTTTTGTTGGCTTAAAAACAACACATCACATTGTGTTACTTGGTCATGATTTGGAATCTCTATGGCGGTACTAGTTTGTTGCAGGTTTTGCGTATGTAATAGTGCAGAGACTGCTTTGAATAGCTCATGGTTGCCCACTACGCAAAAGCGTAGCGCATTAGGAGGAGGCGGTGGCCATTTACTAAACTGGCTAAAACGGTATAAAAAGGCAGCTTTGAGTTCGTTCTCACTAAGGCTTTGCCCGTGGGTTTGAAACATAGATAAAAACAACAATAAACATAAACAGATTTTGATCATTGTCCCCAACTCCAGTTGATGGACAGATGAACTTGTCGCCGCTGCTGTACATAGGGAATTAGGCTATCATCAACGATCTCAACAATTTCTTTATCTGTGATGTTGCGTACTCCTAGAGCAATTGAGGCGTTGTCCCAAGGTTGCCAGCTAATATTTACATCATGACTTGCGAAACTAGGTAGGGTTTTAAAAAGCACCCTGCGTTCACTAACCACATGTGAATTCATGCTAAATAGCACGCCAGAAGAGCCAATAGGCGCGCTAAAGCGAAGTTGACCAATAAACTGTGGAGAGTTTGCCACTTTAATGCCGCCACTGAACTCAGACTTTTGAAAGGCTGTGCTTGCTACTAGAGAAATTCCGTTTTGCCAACGTTTATCAACACCAATTTCCAGCCCTTTACTTTTCAGTGGAATAGTATTGGCGTATATAGGCGCAATGAGCGCCTGACTAATCAAATTCTCTACAGTGGCCTGATATGCAATGACAAATGTAGATAATGAAGGCGACCAATTTTGCAAAAGACTGATTTCGTTGTAATGGGTAGATTCATTCTCAGGCGTTGGGAAACCAAACGATGTATTTGTAAAATGCTCTAGAAAGTTGGCAACTTTGAATGCTCGGCTATGACGCAGCAAGAGTTTATGTTGAGGTGACCAGTTGTACTTCACCGTATAGCTTGGTGACCAACGTGCTGTACTGGAATCTGAGTCATCATAACGTAGTGCCCATTGTAGTTGCAGCTTGTCGCTCAATCGCCAGAGATCTTGAATATACAGACCGTAACGTGATTCATCACCGAGAAATTTTCGCTTAATGGGCTCAGGAATGAGGTACTGAGCCATGAATTTTTGCCTATGGTCCCGCTGATAATCAAAGCCAAGCATAAATTCGTGATCTGATAAGCCGAGAAAAATGAGGCGACTGTCGAAGTTACTCCAGCGACCAGAATTAAGTCGTTGCTCATGTGACAGCTCACCATTTTGTAACACAACGGGAAGTCGACGAGTAAAATCGTTACCGTGAGTTGATGCATGTAGATACAGCTCAATGTCATCAGATATTCGATCATCATAGGCGACACTCACCAAATATGCTTCATTGTCTACTTCAGCATTAAGAGGTGGGATATTGGGGTCAAACGCAAACAGATCAGGATAGTGCCGTTTACGCTTAGAACCTGCAGCCTGAATTTTCAAAGCCCCGTGTTGATGATTAAACATCAGCCGAGTGCTTTTCTCCTCATTTAAGTGTTGCCACCTTGCCAAATGGGGAGGAATATTAACAAGCGGATATTGGATGTTGTCTAACTTGGTTTGACTCAAAGACAGCCAGCTATCAGAACCTGAATCAGCGCGCATTCCTCCTGTGATTCTTGCGTGTTTGGCGTTGTTGTTGGCAATCGACACTGAAGTGTTTATGCCACGCAATTTTGAGGACGTTTTGGTTACGATATTAATAACACCGAGCAAAGCATTGTTACCATACAGTGCAGCAGAAGCGCCAGGTGTGTACTCAACCCGTTCGATAAGCTCGACATCAACGAAAAACTCATGTCCAACTAGCCCTGCATCCAACAAGCTTTCATTAATACGCGTGCCGTCCAACAAAAATAAAAATCGCGAGTTAAAGTCCCCTGGACGACCAATACCTCTTGCACCTATGTAAGTAAAAGAACTATCTTCTCGGGTCGTTATTCCTACAAATTGGGCTAAAATGTCGGCAACGGAGCGTAAGTTAAACTGTTTAATATCTTTATCGTTAATGACATGTGTGACTGCCATACTATCGCTGCTGGAACGCGTAACGCGAGAGGCTGCTGATATTTCAGTATTGGTAGGTAAGTGGCGCAATTGCTGATGTAGTAAATCTTCTAATTCAGGCAGTGCTTCACTGCTTGCCTCACTCTTAGGCGTGTCAGGTGCATCAGGGGGCGCATCTGTGTTTTGTGCTGTGCAAGTAGAGCACCAGATAAATAATAAAACAAACAGAGCATTATTCATGCTGACGCCTTTTTGTTGTACACCTGAAAATTATTTTTTCCGGCACGCTTGGCCTCATACATCGCATCATCGGCGCAATTGAGTAGCTCCATGGGGGAGCAGGTATCGAGGGGCGTATAGGCTAATCCGATACTAATACCGATGGGCATGATGGTGTCTTTTATTACAATAGGTCGGTTGATACTAGTGACAATACGTTCGGCAAGTCGTTCTGCGTTATCAGTGGACTCAATATTTGGTAGTAACAGCGCAAACTCGTCGCCACCCAAGCGACATAATAAGTCATCACTACGTATGATAGCACCAATGCGGTTGCCCACCTCAATAAGCGTTTCATCTCCTGCGTCATGGCCAAAATTATCATTAACAAATTTAAAGTTATCTAAATCAATAAACATCAAACAGCTCAGTGGTGTGGATTCACTAGACTCTTTAGTGATCTCTTTGAGCATAGCGTTAAGCGCTAAGCGGTTCGGCAGGTTTGTAAGTGGGTCAGTTTTGACCATTTGTTTGAGCTGTAGCCCTTGCAGTTGTTCCTGTTCCAGTTGTTGACGCAATTCGGCTTGAGAAATATCAACACGTTTTAACAGCTCATTGAAGCTACGAGTGAGAATGCCAATTTCATCGTTGCGAACCACCTTTGCACGTAATTGGAAATCATGTTCTTTTGATACTTTCTGAGCTAGCTCAGATAAAGATAATAATGGTCTAAGCGCAGTTCGTTGTACCTGAGATAGCAGTAGGGCGGAGACTGTGAACAAAACACCAATGAGTATTGCCAACATTAAAATCAGCCTGACGAACCAATACAGCATATTGGTCAGATCAATGACCATGATGAGGTCACCTTCTACCTGACCTTTGAAGGTAACAGGGTGATATAGCATCATTTTTACACCCGAATACACGATATTCGGCTGTTCTATGTTCTGTTGATAAATTTCCGCGGGCGGAATGAAGCTGGGAGCACTGTATTCGCTAAAAACACTTTTGTTGTTCTTACGCAATGCAATAAAAAGCACGTCTTTTTGTGCGCCAACAAGAGCCAACTCACGTTCAGCGGTGTCCACATCGTCAAATACTAGCATAGGTACAATATTGTGGGAGAGCTGTGCGAGGTTCAGTTGTGCCGTTTCGGCGTGACGGTCTCTTACAACAAACCACAGCAATATTGTTGTTAAGGTGAAGACCAATATCATACTCGCGGCCATTACAGACATGTTAAGTTGAGTTAACCTTCTAACGAGAGACATAGTTGGGTATTGTTCGCTCAAACGTACCTCACATAACAAATCGTTGTATTGTCTTAACAAATATAGATTAGAGATCTTTAAATGGCAGTAAAATAGCAGAGATTCACTGATAATTTATTGAATTTTTATCAATTGATGTTGAGGTCTAAAAACCTTGCATAAAAGAATGGCAAAGCTACGCGTTCGAGTCATGGTACTCAAGCCGCTCAGTTGCGACTAAAGTGCGCAACGGCAAGTAGTGATGACGAAAGGTGTGTTCTATGCTTGTGCGTCGCGGCGAAGGTTTGACAATTCATCGATGAGTTCTAGCAACTCGGGTTCAAACTGAGCAATGGGTTGAGATTGCTTCAGTGCTGTTTCTAACACTTCTGCTAAACTTTTGAGTTTAGGCACCCCAGTGTAACAACAAGCGCCATGAAACTTATGAATCGCACTCAGTAGAGCTTCTGTATCCTGTTGTTCATAAGCGGCTTCGATAGTTTCCAGCAGGGGAGTTAAACCATCTAACAGCATATTTAACATCTCCAGCGCAAGGTCAGGCTTACCGCCAGCATGCTGCAAGGCGAGTTGCCAGTCGAGTAATGAACTTTCAAAAGGCGCAACGCTATGCTCATTCACCACTTTACTTTTTTGCTTACTGACTGGCAAAGTTGAACTGTGGTCACTGATTGTTTGCCTTAACATATCTTCGTCGATAGGTTTGGTTAAGTAACCTTTAAAGCCATCCTTTAACAATTGCTCTTTTTCACCCGATAACGCATGAGCAGTCACGGCAATTATGGGAGTATCTTCGTTTAGTGAGGACTCTAAGATGGTTTTGCAGGCAGTGATCCCGTCCATGATCGGCATTTGTATATCCATAAAAATCAGATCATATTTATGGGTCTTACATAAACCAACCGCTTGGGCGCCATTATGAGCGGTATCAATTAACTCCACTTGCTCTTCAAGTAATGTTGACAGTAGCTTTAAGTTAGCGTCGTTGTCATCAGCAATAAGGACTTTCATAGGCAGTATTTGAGTATCACTTTCTTCGATGGCGATACTTGGGTGATCAAGTCGGTAAGGTGCTGCCAGAACTTCGCATAATTTACGGTGGTTAAGCGGTTTACTCAAACAGGCGTCTGCTCCGCTGCCAATAAGAGATTCTCGCATGTTATGCGAGATGGTATTAAGCATCAAATAGAGATAATCGGCAGCCCCTCGAGCTTTAGCAATATAGCTTTTCACCAATTGCATATGCTCAACACTTGCCATATTGCCAATGAGACAGATGTCGAAACTAAACTCTTTCTCTAATGCATCAAAAAATGACTTTTCATCTTCACATGAAGTGACTTGCATATCCCACTCTTCTAGTTGAGAGACTACGGCTGCATGAGTATGACTTTGAGGCTCGAAATAGAGGATACGTTTATTTGCCAAGGAGCTATTAGGCAAGTCGTCGTTGTAAATACGGTTAGGCAGTTCAAAAATTGCATTAAACGTAAAGCAAGTACCACTACCTGGCGCTGAGTTGAGGGTGATCCTACCTTTCATGGCTTCAACAATATGTTTAGTGATGATCAACCCAAGACCTGTGCCACCAAACTTGCGTGTAATGCTTGAGTCGGCCTGTGCGAATGGTGTGAACAGAGCATCTTGTTTATCCATTGCAATACCAACACCCGTATCGCTAACAGATACCAGTAGTGAAGCATGAGAGTCATCTAGCAAACGGTATGAAACATCTATTTTTACAGAGCCTTTTTCTGTGAACTTAATCGCATTACTCACAAGATTAATGAGTACTTGTTTAAAGCGAGTAGGGTCGCCTACCAAGTTATCGGGTACTTGACGATTGATAGCAATAGACAACTCCAGATTTTTCTCGTGTGCGCTGGGGGCGAGTAGGGTCATGACTTCATTGACAGCATCACGTAGTTGAAATTGAATACTTTCTAAGTCCATCGCACCTGCTTCGAGCTTAGAAAAGTCCAAAATATCACTGATAATTGTCAGAAGACTGTTTGCCGATAACTCTATGGTGTCTAAGTAATCTTTTTGATGTTTATTCAGTGGTGTTTTGTAAAGCTGGCGAGTAAAACCAATAACACCGTTGAGCGGAGTCCGTAGTTCGTGACTCATTTTGGCAAGAAAGTCTGACTTTACTCGGTTGGCATCCTGCGCCTCTCGTTTGGCAATATTAAGCTGAATATTCTGTGTTTCGTATTGTTCTAGGGTTTCTTTATAATCACTGGTGGCTTGATCGATATGCTTTTGCATTTCGTCACGTTGACTGATCATCTTCTCATTAATAGTATTGAGACCCTGACGCAATAGCTCAAACTCCCCAATCATCTCATGTTCAATATCAATATCCCGTTTACCTTCAACTAGCTTGTCAGTGGCAAGCAACAGCGCAGACAGGGGCTGGGTGAACATTTTACTGATCCGAAATGATAAAAACGCAGCAAGAAACAGCGCAAATAAAATAATGCTGCTACTCCAAATAAGCGCCTTTTGTTGCGAGATCAAGGCCTGATTCTGGCTCACTTCTATTGCCAAAATTGCCAGTGTTTTTGGGTGTGTGGTGTGCCATCGGTCTGACTGCTTTGAAAAATGTTTGATGGGGGTGAAAAATACAAATGAGTCGTTGAGTTTAACTAACTCTGTTTTATGTAACTGAGAAACATCACCAAAGAAGTAGAGTTGTTCAAATTGTTCGTGATAGTTACTGGTCAATAACAGCTGATTATCTTGGTCGAATAACGCAATACTTTTTATCAAAGGAGAGTGTTTGTTATGCGCGGTACTAATGATCTGGTGTAATGCGGCCCTATCTTGCTTTAACACGGCCTGTTCAGCTGCGATGGCTAAGGGCTCAGAAATACTACTGCCTTGCTGATAAAGAATTTCTTCAAGCTCAACGTAACGATTTACTGTAAAATAGCCACCAAGTATTAAGCCTATCAGCACTGTAGGAATTATAGTTAATGCAAGAATGCTGTCACGAAGGCTAAGTTTAGTCATGTTGGGCAGTGAGCAAGGTCGTTTATTTTTCAATAGATTATCTAGTTAGGCGCTGATTAGCAATGTTTAAGGGGTAGAGTATGGCGCAGTTTTTTCGTGCTAAGGCATCATCAGCTAAGGGCAAAACCATAGAGCTTGCTGTTGAGTCGATGGATCACCAAGGGCGCGGAGTAGCCAAACATCAGGGCAAAGTCTGTTTTGTTGATGGCGCGTTGACAGGCGAGCGTGTGAAAGCACAAATTCAACAGGATAAATCTAAGCTTACGATTGCTAAAGTAGTTAAGTTACAGCAAAGCAGTGAGCACCGAGTGAGTCCCTTTTGTGCGCACTATAATGAATGTGGTGGTTGTCAGTTGCAGCACTTGGCGCATACAGAACAACTCGATGTAAAGCAGCAAGCATTGAGCAAGTTGTTTGCTAAGTTTGCTAAAACTGAGCAATTACCATGGCAGCCAAGCATTGAAAGTGAACCGATGCATTATCGCAGGGCTGCACGCATTGCTTGCTTTTATGACAGGCAAAGCCAGCGACTTAAAGTTGGATTTCGTAGTGCCAAAAGCAAACACATCGTTGATATAAAAAGCTGTGATGTCTTATCAACACCATTCGCTCATTGTCTTGAAAAGCTACGCGTGGCGCTAAATAGCGACAAAGCGTTTGCCAGTGTCAGTCATATACAGCTCTGTGATGCTGATAACCGGCAATATTTACTGTTGCGCCATACAAAGCATATTAATGAGCAAAATAAAGAAAAACTTGCAGCGCTTTTAGATGAGCAAAGCTGGTTATTACTTTGGGATGATGGTGAACAGAACATCGATTATGAGCGGTTACCAAACTATTGCGTGGCTGATTTAACATTTGAATTTAAACTGAGCAACTTTATACAAGTTAACAAAGCTGTGAACGAAAAAATGTTACTTCAGGCTCAAGCGTGGTTGGAACTCGAAGAAGATGATCAAGTGCTAGATCTATTTTGTGGTATCGGTAATTTTTCATTATTGATGGCAAAACGAGCAAACAGTGTCATAGGGGTCGAAGGCTCAGAGTCTTCGGTTGCAATGGCTAAACAAAATGCGCACACTAATCAAATCAGCAATGTGCAATTTTTTTGCTCTGACTTAACAGCACCTTTGGCTGGCGCTCAGTGGTTTTCGAATGAGTTGAATATTTTACTGCTGGATCCATCAAGAACGGGAGCACATGAGATTTTAGCGCAAATGCCACTGAAGCAGTTTGAAAAGGTATTGTATGTTTCGTGTGACCCTGTGACTTTAGCCCGTGACAGCGCATTGCTACTTCAAGCCGGTTTTGAAGTCCAAAAAATTGGCCTTATGAATATGTTTCCACATACTGGGCATATTGAAACTATGGCGTTGTTCCAAAGGAGGTAATAGGAATGGTTGCAACTCGCCAATCGCATCAACAGCAGCTTCCCGCTGACTTTTCAGCGAGGCTTTCATTATTAGCATTGTCGGATGAGAAGCTGATGCGTCTGCAGCAAGCACATGGTTTGTGTCCTGCAGAGCCTGATTCGCAAATGCTTAACAATGCTATTGAAATGGTAGAGATACTAGCCGATTTAAACCTTGACGCTGAGTCTTTAGCAACCGCCTATTTAACCCCTTATTATCTCGCTGGTTTGGTTGATATTGATAAGGTTAAAAGTGAGCTGGGAGATAATATTGCACTGCTGCTAAACGGTGTGGAACAGATGGCTACCATCAGTACACTGGCCCATCAAGGTAAGGGCAATGTGCAAATTGATAATATTCGTCGCATGTTATTGGCGATGGTGGAAGATGTGCGTGCTGTTGTAATAAAACTTGCCGAGCAGATTTGCCATTTGAGAGCCGTAAAAAATGCCGATGAAGATGAGCGGGTCATCGCAGCTAAAGCCACAGCGAATATTTTTGCGCCCTTGGCTAATCGTCTAGGCATTGGTCAATTAAAGTGGGAGCTTGAAGATCTATCATTTCGCTACTTACACCCTCAAACCTATAAAAAAATAGCCAAACAGCTTGCTGACAAGCGCCTTGACCGAGAAGCTTATATGGAAAATATGGTTGCGTTGGTCAGTGATAAGCTAAGCGCAGCCGGAATTAATGCGCAAGTGTATGGACGACCCAAACACATCTATTCCATCTACAAAAAGATGTCGCAGAAAAACTACGAGTTTGATCAGTTATTTGACATTCGTGCTATGCGTATCGTGGTAGACGAAATTCAGGATTGTTATGCTGCGCTAGGTATCGTACACACGAGTTGGCGACATTTGCCAAAAGAGTTCGATGATTATGTTGCAACACCAAAACAAAACGGTTACCAGTCAATTCATACCGTAGTGTTCGGCCCTGAAGGTAAAACGGTTGAAATACAAATTCGCACAGAAGAAATGCATCAAGATGCTGAACTTGGTGTTGCTGCACACTGGATGTATAAAGAAGGGGCCCTGCCGGGACGAGGCTCAGGTTACGAGCAAAAAATTAGTTGGCTGCGCAAACTCTTACAATGGCAAGAAGAAGTGGTTGATGGCAGCGACTTGGCAGATGAACTAAAAAACCAAGTTGTTGAAGACCGCGTTTATGTATTTACACCTAAAGGAGATATTTTCGATTTGCCTTTGGGCGCAACACCGCTGGATTTTGCTTACTACATTCACTCTAACGTGGGCCACCGCTGTATTGGAGCTAAGGTTTTTGGCAAAATTGTGCCGTTTACCTATAAGCTGTCAACCGGCGATCAAGTTGAAATATTAACCCAAAAGAATGCTTCACCGAGCCGAGATTGGTTGAACCCTTCGTTGGGTTATATCCACTCATCGCGGGCAAGAAGTAAAATCCATCATTGGTTTAAACAACAAGACAGAGACAAAAATTTACAAGCTGGTAAGGAGATACTGGATGCGCAGCTTGCAAAGTTGGATTTAACCTACAAACAACTAGAACCCGCTATTGCGCGGTTCAACTTCAAAGAAATTGATGATTTGATGGTGGCGATAGGTGCTGGAGATATTCGTCTTAATCAGTTTTTGAACTTTGTTCAGGACAAACCAGAAGAACTGCCTAAGCTGAAAATTGGCACGCCTCGTAAAAAACGAGGTGATAAAAATGGCATCGTGGTTGATGGCGTTGGTAGTTTAATGAGTCATGTTGCCAAATGTTGTCAGCCTGTGCCAGGTGATGAAATCGTCGGTTATATCACACAAGGTAGAGGAATTGCGGTACACAGAACGGACTGTGACGCTTTTGCACATATATGTGAACGTCATCCTGAACGGGAAATCGCTGTGAGTTGGTCCGAAGAAATTCAAGCCGCTTACGCCATTACGGTACGCATTGAAGCACATGATAGACAAGGCTTGATCCGAGACATCAGTTCAGTACTTGCCAATGAAAAAGTGAATGTGCTGAGTATGAATGTGCAGACTAATGATGAAAGGGCCGTGGCTATCTTTGAAATGAAGATAGAAGTTTCGGATTTGTCAGCTATGAATCGTTTATTGACCAAATTACACCAGATTGAAGGTGTGTTTGAAGCCAAACGCCAGCATTAAAGAAAGTGAGTACTTACATGAGTGGAGAGCTGCAAGCGCTTTTATCGATAATGTCTGCATTACGAGACCCTGAGCTGGGCTGTGATTGGGATAAAAAGCAGACGTTCGAGTCTATCGTTCCGCATACACTGGAAGAAGCCTATGAAGTGGCTGACGCCATTGAGCGCAATGATATGGCAGCACTTAAGGATGAACTGGGCGACCTATTATTCCAAGTTGTGTTTTATGCTCAGATGGCAAAAGAGCAAGGTGCTTTTGATTTTGCTGATATTGTCTCGGGGTTAAATGACAAGCTCATCCGTAGACACCCTCATGTATTTGAGAAGCAAGAGCAGCTATCAGATACGCAGCTAGAGGCCCAGTGGCAAGCGATAAAAGCACAGGAGCGCGCGCAAAAGGAGAGCGTTACAACCAGTGAGCCACTTTGGCATGATATTCCCAGAATGTTGCCTGCGTTGTCACGGGCGCAAAAAATCCAAAAGCGTGCCTCTGCTTTAGGGTTTGATTGGCCCGACTATCACGGTGCATTGGATAAGGTAGCTGAGGAAGTGCAAGAAGTGAGTGAAGCATTATCGGTTGACCCTCATTCAGCGCACAGTGCAGAAGAGTTAGGAGACCTTTTGTTTGCTACGGTCAATGTAGCGCGCCACGCTAGGCACGATCCTGAGCAAATATTGCGCCTAGCATGTGATAAGTTTGTACGTCGTTTTGAACAGGTAGACAGCACGCTCAATCAACTAGGGCTAAGCCTAGAAGATGCAACTTTAGAAGAAATGGACCTAGCTTGGGAGCAAGTTAAAAAACAACAAAGTAGGCGATAATAGATTTGCTGGTGTGAATATTTAGCTGGATTGATTTATGGCTCTTTGCTATACTATCGCCCCGTCTTGATTCTTATTTAAATTCCATTTTTCCTGATATTCTAGGGTTCGCATGAGTACAAAATTTATCTTCGTAACGGGCGGAGTTGTTTCCTCCTTGGGTAAAGGTATTGCAGCTGCATCTTTGGCCGCTATTTTAGAAGCACGTGGCTTGAATGTAACTATTCTTAAGCTGGATCCTTATATCAATGTTGATCCCGGCACCATGAGCCCAATTCAACACGGTGAGGTATTTGTAACCGAGGACGGTGCAGAGACCGACTTAGACTTAGGTCACTACGAACGTTTTATTCGCACCAAAATGACCAGTCGTAACAACTTCACACAAGGTCGTGTTTTTGAAGATGTATTACGTCGTGAACGTAGAGGCGAGTACTTAGGTGCAACGATTCAGGTCATTCCCCACATCACCAATGATATTAAACGCCGTGTGCTTGAAGGCGCTGACGGCTATGATATTGCCATTGTTGAAGTAGGCGGCACTGTAGGTGATATCGAATCACAACCTTTCCTTGAGGCGTTGCGTCAGTTAGGTACTGAGCTAGGCCGTGAACATGCGCTATTCATGCATTTAACGTTAGTACCATTCCTTGGTACTGCAGGTGAAGTAAAAACTAAGCCAACACAGCATTCTGTGAAAGAGTTACGCTCAATCGGTATTCAACCTGATATTCTTGTTTGCCGTTCAAGCTGTAAATTACCAGCCAATGAGCGCGCTAAAATTGCACTGTTTACCAATGTAGAAGAAAAAGCGGTTATTTCACTGCCTGACGTAGATAGCATTTACAAAATCCCAGCACTACTTAAATCTCAGGATTTAGATAACCTTGTTTGTCGTCGTTTCTATTTAGAAGCACCAGAGGCGGATCTTTCTGAGTGGGAACAGGTGTTATATCAAGAGTCTAACCCGACGGGTGAAGTGACAATTGGTATGGTTGGTAAATATATCGAGCTACCTGATGCGTATAAGTCGGTAAACGAAGCCCTAAAACATGCGGGACTTAAAAACCGTTTAACCGTAAACATTGAATATGTTGATTCACAAGATATTGAAAGCAAAGGTGTTGAGAGACTTGCACATTTAGATGCTATCTTGGTACCTGGTGGATTTGGCCATCGTGGCGTTGAAGGTAAAATTCTTGCGGCTAAATATGCACGTGAAAACAAAGTGCCTTATTTAGGCATTTGTTTGGGGATGCAGGTTGCGCTTATCGAATATGCACGCAACGTAGCTGGCCTTGAAGGGGCAAACTCAACCGAATTTGATTCTAAATCAGCGCATCCTGTAGTTGGTTTGATCACTGAGTGGTTAGATGCCGAGGGCAATGTAGAAGTGCGCGATGAGCAGTCTGATTTAGGTGGAACAATGCGCCTAGGTGCACAGAAATGTCATCTGAAGAAAGGTTCAAAAGTTCATGACGTGTATGGCAGTGATGAAATTGTAGAGCGTCATCGCCATCGCTATGAAGTGAACAATCACTATGTAGAGCGTCTTGAAAAGGCGGGCTTGCAATTTACAGGGCTGTCTGAGGATAAAAAACTGGTGGAGATCATTGAAAATAAAGATCACCCTTGGTTTATTGCAGCTCAGTTCCATCCTGAGTTTACGTCGACTCCGCGTGATGGACACCCACTATTTGAAGGTTTTGTTGCGGCGGCATACAGCCACCAAAAAGCAGAATCTTAACGTATTTAAAGCCGTGCTTATGCACGGCTTTTTTATGCAAAAGTAAGTGTTGCTTTGAGTTTAAACTATAAGTTCAAACCAGTGCTTATTTTATAAGTTACATACACATTACACTCACCACTTTGGGAATAAGAGGAATCAAGATGTCAAAAATCGTAAAAGTGATTGGCCGTGAAGTTATGGACTCACGTGGTAACCCGACGGTTGAAGCTGATGTTCACTTAGCTTCAGGCGCATGGGGTCGTGCTTGTGCACCATCAGGTGCATCAACAGGTACACGTGAAGCGCTAGAGCTACGCGATGGTGATAAAGCTCGTTACTTAGGCAAAGGCGTTTTAACGGCTGTTAACTACATCAATGTAGACATCGCTCAGGCGCTAGAAGGTAAAGATGCGTTGGAACAGCGCGCGATTGACCAGATCATGATCGATTTAGATGGCACTGAGAATAAAGAAAAATTAGGTGCAAATGCGATTTTGGCGGTATCTCTAGCCAATGCCAAAGCGGCAGCTCAGGAAAAGGGCGTAGTTCTATACGAGCATATTGCTGACATCAACGGCACTTCAGGTCAGTATTCAATGCCAGTGCCGATGATGAACATCATCAACGGTGGTGAGCACGCGGATAATAACGTAGATATTCAAGAGTTCATGATCCAGCCTGTTGGCGCAAAGAGCTTCCGCGAAGCACTTCGTATGGGTGCTGAAATTTTCCATAGTTTGAAAAAAGTACTAAACGCACGTGGCTTGAACACCGCTGTTGGTGATGAAGGTGGTTTTGCACCAGATTTAAAATCAAACGAAGAAGCGCTAGAAGTGATTGCACAAGCGGTGAGTGACGCAGGTTACGAGTTGAATAAAGACATCACGTTAGCACTAGACTGTGCTGCGTCTGAGTTCTACGTTGATGGCAAATACGACCTTAAAGGTGAAGGTAAAGCGTTTGACTCAGCAGGTTTTGCTGATTTCTTAGCTGATCTTGCTGCACGTTACCCTATCGTTTCAATTGAAGATGGTTTAGATGAAAGTGACTGGGCTGGCTGGAAAGTACTGACTGATAAAATCGGTAGTAAAGTTCAGTTAGTGGGAGACGATTTATTTGTAACCAATACTAAGATCCTTAAGCGCGGTATTGATGAGAACATTGGTAACTCTATCCTTATCAAGTTTAACCAAATTGGTTCACTGTCAGAAACGCTTGATGCAATCAAGATGGCGCAAGATGCAGGCTTTACAGCTGTTATTTCTCACCGTTCTGGTGAAACTGAAGACGCAACGATTGCTGATTTAGCGGTAGGTACTGCGGCAGGTCAAATCAAGACCGGTTCACTGTGTCGTTCAGACCGTGTAGCAAAATACAACCAACTACTTCGTATTGAAGAAGCGCTAGGTGAAAAGGCTACTTACAAAGGCCGTAGCGAAATCAAAGGCCAATAACCTCGACAGGTTATCAATTTGAAAAATGCCGCTAAATAGCGGCATTTTTTATGCTTTGAATTGGTTGTATAAAATATCTTGGGTGAAATTGGTTTTAAGGTAAAACCCGCGAGGCAAGGTTTTGATGAGCTTGCCATTGGGCCCAATAGCATCAGTTGTTACACGGCTATTGGCCGCCTTTGGTCTTATCTGCATTACTTGTCCCAAATGGCCTGATATCTCTTCTACTCGACCAAGGGCAATCAACTCAATCTGCTCTTCCCAATCTCTTTTTAGTAGCGCATTTTGTTGCTCCGTGGGCTGCCACAAAAAACCATGGCCTATGGTTCGATTAACTGGCTGTATATCTCGCTCAGCGAGCACTGGTAGCCATAAAACATGGTTGAGTTTTTTCCTCACAGTGCTGTTTTCCCAAGTTGCGCCCGTTAGTCCTGTTAAGGGCACTACCGAAACATACGTGGTTTCAAGAGGTCTGCCTTGATAGTCAATCGGAAGTGACTTTAGCTCTATGCCCAAGTGCTCAAAGTCGGGAACCGGCTTTGAACCCGCGCTGGCGCCCAGCACATATTCAAGCAGTTGCCCAGGCCAGCCCTTTTCGCGCAGCAAGTGTTCAGGGCTTTTAAATTGGTATTGCTGGGCTAACTCACCGAGTGTAAGCCCTGCGATTGCATCGACGCGTTGCATCAGGTGTGTGATGGACTCCGGCGGCTGTGGTTTGTTCATGATGAGCAGCTTATGAAGATAACAATGGCCCGTATTGTAGCGAAAGAGTCCATAATAAAGAAATGTTGATAAAGTAAGCGGTTGATTTTTGAACTATTCTTATTTTGGTTGTTTATTCCCCGCATAAATATCCAGTGTTTTATTTTAGCTTATTGAAAGTAAATGGTTTTTTGTCTTCTGTTTACAATCTACAACCTGTTAGAGATAACAGGTTTTGGATAAATACAACTATATAAACACAATTATCCACAGTTTCTGTGGAGAAAGTACTGTATAAACGAGTTAATTGTGGATTTGTTTGTTAATTAAGCATGTTTACGGGGTTTTATGCACAACCTGTGAGTAACTTGAGTAAAAGCAGGAATAATATTTGCTGTGTGTAAGAAGTTGTGGAACAATCATTAAAAATCGACTTATAAAAGAGGCACTAAGGTGATTGATGCCGAAGGTTTTCGTGCCAATGTCGGAATTGTTATCTGTAATAACCAAGGGCAAGTATTTTGGGCTCGGCGTTTTGGTCAGCATTCATGGCAGTTTCCCCAAGGTGGTGTGGATGAAGGGGAGACCCCTGAACAAACCATGTATCGTGAATTGCATGAAGAAGTTGGCTTAAAACCTGAGGATGTGGAGATAGTAGCCAGTTCGAAGCACTGGTTACGTTACAAATTACCAAAACGCTTGATCCGCAGAGATTCAAGTCCGGTTTGTATTGGCCAAAAGCAAAAATGGTTTTTACTTAAACTTAGATGTAAAGATGAAGATGTAGACTTGCTACATACTCATCATCCTGAGTTTGATGATTGGCGCTGGGTAAGTTATTGGTATCCAGTTAGGCAAGTTGTCTCATTCAAAAGAGATGTGTATCGGCGCGTAATGAAAGAGTTTGCGCCATTTGCGATGCCATTCAATAAGAGAGAGCAACAGGGCCGAGACACCAATTGGCGACAACGCCGATAAAGGAGTGAACAGTGTTAGCAACGTTGCGGTCGATAGTAGAGTCGGTTTCACAGCAAGCCAATTTGGAGGATGCGCTGACGCAATTTGTGAGTTTGGTCAAAGAGGCCATGAACACTGAATGTTGCTCTATCTACTTTGCTGATTATACACAAGACAACTTTGTCTTAATGGCCAGCGATGGTTTGAACCCACAAGCCATCGGTCAGTTTCGTATCGGTTTTACAGAAGGCTTAGTTGGACTAGTTGCGCAACGCGAAGAACCGATAAACATTGCTCATGCTCAATCTCACCCTCGGTTTAAATTATCACCCGAAGTTAATGAGGAAGGGTATAACGCCTTCCTATCTGTGCCTGTGGTGCACCAGCGAAAAGTGCTTGGAGTCATTGTAGTTCAGCAAAAAATGGCACGAGTTTTTAGCCATGACGAAGAATCTTTCCTAATAACCTTATCTGCACAGTTGGCTTCTCAGTTGGCGCATGCTGAAATTCAAACTGTATTTGCACAAGAAGCAACGACACATCAAACATCAGTACTGAAAGGGGTTTCTAGTGCACCTGGTATTGCAATTGGTGAAGGGTATGTGGTTCTGCCAAAACTAGACTTTGATAGTATTGAGCCACAAAAATCAGAGCATACGGAACAACAAAGGCAGTTGTTTCTACAGGCTGTTGCGGCAACACGCCAAGAGTTTCATATTCTAGCTAATACGCTAAGCGATAGTATCCCCAAAGAAGCCTTGGCCGTTTTTGAAGTTTACCAACAGTTGTTGGATGCGCAAAGCTTGGGCCAGCAAGTGGATGCTCAACTCAGTTTAGGATGGAATGCCAAAAGTGCGCTTAAGCATGTGATTGAAAGTTTGGTGAATCAGTTTAACGCGATGAAAGACCCTTACATTAAGGAGCGCGCTGTAGATGTAAAAGACATCGGTTTGCGTGTACTTCATCATCTAGTGAGTACTGAACATGCGGTTAAGTCTTATCCCAACAATACCATACTTGTTACTCATACGTTGACACCGAGTATGTTAGCTGAAGTACCCAAAGAAAAACTAAAAGGGGTCGTGAGCGTGCATGGTGCCGCAAACTCCCATGCTTCCATTTTGACAAGGGCTATGGGGGTTCCCGCAATTTGGGGTATCGAGGATATTCCGTTGCTTCAGCTAGAAAGCAAGGAAATGATTCTAGATGCATATGCGGGGCGAGTGTATATCTCGCCCTCCCAATCATTGCGCCATGAATATGAGCAGATGCGTCATCAAGAAAGTTTGTTGCATGACAAGTTTGAAGCAGAGCATGCTTTGCCTCCGATGACGCTCGATGGTGAACGGATCAGTTTACTGCTCAACGCTGGTTTAGATTTAAGTACCGAGCCTCTGACCGCTAAATATTGTGACGGGGTGGGACTTTATCGAACCGAAGCGTGGTTTATGCAAAAGGGGCGATTTCCATCGCAAAGAGAACAAGAAGAGTGGTATCGAGAAGTTTTGACGCGGTATCACCCTGAACCTGTGGTTATGCGCACACTAGATATCGGTGGGGACAAAGTACTAGATTACTTTGATATAAAAGAAGAGAACCCATTTCTAGGCTGGCGCGGCATACGTGTTTCACTTGATCACCCTGAGTTATTTCTAGATCAATTAAAAGCTATGATTAAGGCTAATACGGGTCTGGGCAACTTGCGTATTATGTTACCTATGGTGAGTCATACTGAAGAAGTTGATGAAACACTGGCCCTGCTAGAGCAAGCCTACTTTGAATTGCAAGAAGAGTGGGCGGATCAATTCTTATTGATCGATAAACCAGAAATTGGCGTGATGTTGGAAGTACCATCAAGTGTATTTTTACTGCCAGAGTGGTCTAAAAAAGTTGATTTTTGCTCTGTGGGTAGCAACGACCTTACGCAATACCTATTAGCAGTAGATAGAAACAACGCGCAGGTAGCAGAATTATTCGACCCTTATCATCCGAGTGTTTTACGTGTTCTAAATAGTATTGCAAGTAGCTGTCAAGAATTTGAACTGCCCTTTAGTTTATGTGGTGAGTTGGGGGGAGAGCCTGAAGGCGCTATTCTTCTGGTTGCTATGGGATACCGACGCTTGAGTATGAATATTTCCTCCTTGAGCAAAGTTAAATGGGTGCTGCGCCGGTTACATGTCAGTAGTATGGAGTCACTTTTACAGGAATGTTTAGCACAATCCTCGGCTAAACAAGTTCATCGTTTAATGCGCAATTTCATGATTGAGAATAATTTCAGCGAACTGTTTTATCAGTCTAAATAGAAAAGCACGCAAGGGTGCACTGTCGCGCATAATGCGCTACCATAGCGCGCTCAAATAATTGAGAGATATGAATGTATGAGCGAAGCCATTTTGCTGGTAGTCAGCTGCGCATTGCTTGGTAGTTTTGTTGGTTTTCTTGCTGGGTTGCTTGGTATCGGTGGTGGTTTAGTCATTGTGCCTGTGCTGTCTGGTATTTTACGTTACTTTAACATTGTACCCGAGTCTCAAATTGTACTGGTGGCTATTGCCACTTCGCTGGCTTCGATTCTTTTTACGTCAACCTCTTCCGCGTTGGCGCATCATCGCAATGGAAATGTGCCTTGGAATATAGCTCCTTATGTCATGGGGGGAGTTGCATTTGGTGCGTTAATAAGTGGTTTTTTAGCGGCTTTGTTACCTGAACCTGTAATAAGAAGTATTTTTGCCGTAAGCGTCGTTTTGATCGCAATAAAAATGTTATACAGTAGCTCGAAGAAAAGTGTCACACAGCGTGCCTTACCCAGTGGTCCGGTGCTTGGTGCCTTAACCTGTGTGATGGGTGGATTATCAGCAATGATAGGCATTGGTGGTGGGGCCTTGATAGTACCGCTACTTAGTTTTTTTTCTATGGACATGAGAAAGGCCATTGGTAGTGCCTCAGCTTGTGGCATTGTGATCGCCTTGTTCGGTTCGCTAGGTTATATTACCGCAGGTAGTGCCCATTATACTTTTTCACAAGGTTTTGCGGGGTTCATCTACCTGCCAGCTTTATTTGGTATAGTGCTCACTTCATGGTTTATGGCGCCTTTGGGAGCAAAGTCAACACAGTTTTTACCTGTGTCGACGATAAAGAAAATTTTCGCAGCATTGCTACTAGTAATTGCTATTAATATGATCATTAGTTAAGGAAAGGCGATGGCGTTGCAGTTTCCACAAATAGACCCAATTATTTTTTCGATAGGCCCGCTCAGCGTGCGTTGGTACGGGGTGATGTATTTAATTGGCTTTTTATTTGCAATGTGGATGGCAAATCGACAAGCAGAAAAGCCGAATTCAGGGTGGAGCAAAGAACAAGTTAGTGACTTGTTATTTTATAGCATGCTCGGGGTAATTCTAGGTGGACGTATTGGCTATGTGCTGTTTTACCAGTTTTCATACTTTGTTGAAAACCCAGTCTATCTGCTTAGGATAGATCAGGGGGGTATGTCTTTTCATGGTGGAGCACTTGGAGTGATAGCGGCCATCGTGATTTTTGCTTTGCGTACAAAGAAGTCAATTTTGTCGGTTGGTGACTTTGTTGTTCCTCTAGTTCCTGTTGGTCTAATGGCCGGACGGATTGGTAATTTTATCAATGGGGAGCTTTGGGGGCGCACGACGGATGTGCCTTGGGCGTTTGTATTCCCAACAGGTGGCCCTCTACCACGACACCCTTCACAGTTGTATGAAGCGTTTTTTGAAGGTTTAGTCTTGTTTATTATGCTGGTGTGGTTTGCTAAAAAGCCAAGACCAGCAGGGAGTATTGCTGGACTGTTCCTATTTGGCTATGGGGTGTTCCGTTTTGGCATCGAGTACTTCAGAGAGCCTGATGCGCATATCGGCTTATATGCAGGGATGATTTCTCAAGGGCAAATATTGTCTTTACCTATGGTGCTAGCAGGTGCCGCATTGATTGCTTGGGCGTATAGAGCAAAGCCCATATTGAATCATTCTGAAAAATAACTAAGATCACCGCTATGAAACAATATTTAGATTTAATGCGCTATGTCAAAGAACATGGCACTGTAAAACAAGACAGAACTGGCACAGGCACAATCAGTGTTTTTGGCTACCAAATGCGCTTTAATTTACAAGAGGGCTTTCCTCTTGTCACCACTAAAAAGTGCCACCTTCGTTCTATTATTCACGAGCTCTTGTGGTTCTTAAAAGGTGAAACGAATATCGCTTATTTACAAGAGAACGGTGTAAAGATCTGGGATGAATGGGCGACCGAAGATGGCGAACTTGGGCCGGTTTATGGTAAACAGTGGCGCTCGTGGACGGGTGAAAATGGTCAAGTAGTGGACCAGATTAAAGACCTTATTCACCAAATAAAAACCAACCCAGACTCTCGCAGATTAATTGTGAGTGCTTGGAATCCAGCATTATTGCCTGATACACAGTATTCGCCCAAAGAAAACGCAGCGATGGGTAAGCAAGCACTGCCGCCTTGCCATACTTTGTTTCAGTTTTACGTATTGGATGGCAAGCTGTCATGCCAGCTTTATCAAAGAAGCGGAGATATATTCTTAGGCGTACCCTTTAATATCGCCAGCTATGCTTTGCTGACTATGATGGTTGCACAAGTCTGTGATTTACAACCTGGGGATTTTATCCATACATTTGGTGATGCTCACTTGTACTTGAATCACTTGGAGCAGGTTGATGAGCAGCTGTCACGTACGCCATTTGCCAAACCAACGATGAAGATTAACCCTCAGGTGAAAGATATATTTTCTTTTACCTACGAAGATTTTGAGCTTGAAGGGTATCAGGCTCATCCACATATTAAAGCACCTGTTGCTATTTAGGAGATTTAATGAAAGTTGTTATTCCAGTGGCCGGCTTAGGCACTAGAATGTTACCTGCGACCAAAGCAATTCCAAAAGAAATGCTGCCTATTGTCGATAAACCGCTCATTCAATATGTTGTAAACGAAGCGGTTGCAGCTGGTATTAAAGAAATTGTTTTAGTTACACATTCAAGTAAAAACTCAATTGAGAACCACTTTGACACAAGTTTTGAGTTAGAAGCTATGTTGGAAAAGCGTGTAAAGCGTCAATTGCTTGAAGAAGTACAGTCAATTTGTCCTGCGGGTGTTACGATTATTCATGTTCGTCAAGGTGAAGCGAAGGGCTTAGGTCACGCTATTAACTGCGCAGCCCCTATTATCGGAGATGCGCCGTTTGCTGTTATGCTACCAGACGTGCTAATTGACGAAGCTGCAAGCGACTTGTCTAAAGATAATTTAGCGCAAATGATTGGCCGCTTTAAAGAAAATGGTCAAAGCCAAATCATGGTGGAGCCTGTAGCTCATAAAGATGTGGATAAGTTTGGTATCGCAGATGTTGGTGACAAAAAGCTTAAAGCGGGTGAAAGTGCAGATTTAAATACTCTAGTAGAGAAGCCGAGTGTAGACGAAGCGCCTTCAAATCTGGCTGTTGTTGGCCGATATGTATTGAGTAAAGATATTTGGCCTTTACTTTCAAAGACTCCGCTTGGTGCTGGTGGAGAGATTCAACTGACTGACGCTATTGCAATGTTAATGGAAAAAGAAAAGGTACAAGCATATGCCATGAAGGGTAAAAGCCACGACTGCGGTAGCAAGTTGGGTTATTTACAGGCAAATGTTGAATACGCATTAAGGTGCAGTGAGTTCAGCAAAGAGCTTAAAGCACATATAAAAGGTCTTATATAAAGTAATCAACAAAGTTAATGAAAGGCGCCTAATATGGCGCCTTTTTTGTTATGTATAGGCGATTACAGCGGCAAAGTATTGCCATACTAAAATTATGAAAGAGGCAGCCGATAATAACTTTATGTAGGTCAGCGTAACCATGCTCAAGCAAGTTAGGAATATGGGTTTAAATATGTAGTACTCGTAGAACCAATAATTTGGGTATGCTTTTTGCATTTGCTAAGCAGAGTAATTTACTTAGGTTAAATAATCATGCGGTTTTTACTACTTGCGCTATGTGTAGGCTTGATTGGGTGTCAAAGCCCCAATGATGCCAAAAAGCAACATACATTGTACGTCACCCCTGAAAAGAAAATGGCTGCGTATACTGTTCACCAATATGTGGGGGATTTAAGTGTACAGCTAAGCAATATTTCTGGTGTCCGAAAGCGTAATGCTAGAATCGCTGTGATGAGCTTTTTTAAAGCCGATGGCTTAGGTGAGAAACTAGCAAATCAGCAAGCTTCAGGTTTAAGTCAGCAGATCCAAGAAAGCTTGTTAACTCAATTCACTCAGTTAGGTTATCACACAGTAGAGCACCGTTTAGAAGACCAACTTACTTTGCTTGCGAATGCCGACAGTATGCTTAGTCGTAATCTAGAGAATTTGCGTGAACGTCAGAACATTGACTTTATAGTCGCAGGAACATTAACCCAGCAGCAACATGCATATATTGTTAATGCTAGACTTATAGATATGCAAAGTGGCCGAATTGTCTCTGCGGCGACAGCAGAGATCCCCATCAATGTGATGTGGTCAGATGAAAAAGTACAGCAACGCGATGGCTTGATCTATCGTAGTGAATATTGATGAGGAACATACGATGAAGAATTTTTTATATATTTTACTACTACCGTTGAGTGTTGGCTGTGCGAACATGATGAGCAGTTGGGAGAAGCCAACGCAGCAACAAGAGACTGTCGAAAGTGGGCAGCGCAGTGTAAAGGCTCCAAGTGCACCAAAAGAAGCTTTTCAGTCTCGTAATGCAATACCCAACACGGCGAGCCAGATGGCTAGTATGAGCCGCAAAAACATTAATCACTATGTACGTGGAATAATGCAAGATATGGTCGAGAACCTGCAATATGTTAATTCAAAAACGCCTTTGGCGGTCTCTAGTTTTGTTTATTTAGATGATAACTATGATCAAGCGACACTACTTGGCAATCAATTGTCAGAAAGCTTTATGCATGAGTTACATAAGTTTGGTGTTGCGGTAGTGGACTTTAAAACGACAGATTATATGCGAGTGACCCCAGATGGCGATTTTGTGTTTAGTCGAGATTATTTGGAATTGAATGAAACACAAAGCTTTCAGTATGTACTTGCTGGTACTTTAGTTAATCACCAAGGCGGGGTGTTGGTTAACGCACGTATAGTAGGCATAAACAGTAAAGCTGTGGTTGGTTCTGCGCAAGGATTTATTCCCCAATCTGTAGTTGATGCATTAGGTAATAGCTACAGAACGGATGGTATTTTACTAAAAAAAGCCAGTAACTGAGGTATAGTATGAAACAGCGAATTTACCTTCTGAGCACACTGGTACTTGCGCTTAGTGGGTGCCAACTTCTGATCCCAACTAAGATCTATGTAGAAGAAGAGCGTACCGCACACAACCAGTCCAGCAATGCTCAAACCAAGCAACAGTTAATTGAGGACGAACTAGCGGACGAGTTTTCGGCGCTACAAAATACACGTCGCTTTAACCCATCTCAACATCACTTACGTTTAGCAAATTATGTCGAACAAATGGCGCTTGATTTGGTAGATACCATGAATTCTGAGCAAGATATTAGTATTGCAGTGGCATCATTTGTAGATTTTGACAACAATTTGCGTACTACAAATCAATTAGGAAATCAGCTAGCGGAGACCTTTATTCACCAACTACAAAAGTTTGGCTATGGGGTCGTAGATTTTAAAACTGCTAATTCGGTTTCTGTAACCTCCAGTGGCGACTTTTCATTCTCAAGAGAGGTGAAGGCACTAACGAATCAACGTATTGCTAGTCATATACTTTCAGGCACGATGATATATCGCAGTATGGGGGTGGAGGTAAATGCGCGTGTGATAGATATAGATTCAAAGCAAGTGATTGCGACAAGTACGAAGTTGCTGCCTCATTATGTGCTACAAAGCGCAAATATCGTCTTGTCCAGCGTCAATTGAAGCACAATTAAGTTGCTGACTTTTATAAAAAAGTATTGAAATTAAAGAAGCCAAAGGGCTATACTTTTAGTCACTTTGGCCCCTTAGTTAAATGGATATAACAGTCCCCTCCTAAGGGATAGTTGCAGGTTCGATTCCTGCAGGGGCCGCCAGCTCTTAATACCCATCTCAGATCAGATTTTACATAGCGACAGTTCCATTTATAGCCAGCCCCATAAAGTCATCGATCTTATACTCACCTTTTATCTAACTAGGATGGGCATATGAACACTGATTTTATTATTAAAGCGCTAGATTTAGAGCTTTTCACACCACTGATGTCTTTGGATCAGAGCGCGTTAGCTGCGGTCGATGCTAGGTGGGTTTATGTGGACTCTGTGCCAGGCTTCCCATGTCGTGTTTCTTTAGTTGATGCACAGGTTGGGGAGCGAGTTATGCTTGTGCACTTTTTTCATCATGATAGTACTTCTCCTTATCGTTCATCTGGCCCAATCTTTGTAAGAGAGCAGGCAAAAACAGCTAACCTATCGGTGAATGAGATCCCCGAAGTACTGAGCCAGCGATTACTGTCATTGCGAGGGTATAGCGCACATCATGACATGTTGGAGGCCGTTAGTGCACAAGGGGAACAGGTAAAGGGAGTGATACATCAGATATTCGCTAATCCAGAAATTGATTACGTGCACATTCACAATGCGAGCCCTGGGTGTTATAGCTGTGTAGCTTATCGAGCTGAGAGCTATTGATAGTCGGTTGATCTAGGTGGCGCGAAGAAACCGCGCTACCTAGTGAATTAAAGTTACTAGTTATCCAGAGCAAAACTCTCTTCGCTTTTGACTTGTACTTGTACAATATCATTGAGTTGTACATTGCTAAGCGGGCGAGTATTTAAGTTTACCGCTGTTGCACTTTGCATATTTACATTGACTACTTTGAGCTGGTTTATTGTTTTTGTCGTTGAGTTAATGATATTGCCATTACCCATCATGATATCGCTGCGATGCATGATAGTTAATACCTTGCCAGGTTCCAGGCCATGATCTTTACCTAAGTTGATGACAACCTGCTCACTGTCTAAATATAGAATTTTACCTTTAGTGGGAATACATGACACAGCTGTATTGAGGTCTTGACTCACTTTATTAAAAACTTCCTGAATGCGCTGCCCATAATGAGAGCGCCAAAACTTTTCGCTGTATACATCAATTAATTCAGTCTTTTCGAAAGGCCAAATCCCTTGAGTTGTATAGTGTTGGTACCATACTTTTTCAAAGGTCATGGCATCATAAAGCGCAAAATCTATCTTAAAGCTTCTCAGGTATTCATCATCTTGCCAGAACGCGTAGTCGTTATTGAGTTTATCCAACCCAGCTACATCTGTGATTTGACTTAGTAGTACATATTGGCTGTTACTATTCATGGCAATCGTTTCAACAAGCAAGTGATTGTAGTCAAACTGTTGCGTAAAATACTCTTGCACGTTTATTGCGGTATTCAAGTAAGGGATAGGCTTAACCGCATTGGTGCGCTCGTTCAGAGTATTAAACAGTCTTTGTGACACCGATTTAGATATGTCAAATATTTGACCCAGTCTTGCTTGGTGCGGCTGAGTTAGCTGACTTTGCGTGATGGCTATTTGCTTATTAAATTGTTGTGCTAAACATTGTCCCTTTGTCGCATAAATATCTAAATGTAGTGTGACGGTATATTGATCTTGCTCTTTACTTTCACTGACGAGGTTAATTTGTTGAATTTCACCATGAGATTTTATTTTCAAATCATCTTGAGCCAAGACCCCATCAGCAACGCTTTGCACGCTAGTCACGGTTGCTCCTGAGAATATAAGTGCTTGTGTGATAGCATCTTTTACGGCTGCTTGACGAGCTTGAGATACATCACGCCCTTGGGTGCTAGCATAGCCAACTACCTCATACCACTCAGCCTTAACGCCTAAGCTCATCACACATAGTGCGAATAATGTGATTGCCTTCATCATAATATAGAACCTCGAAAGATTGATAGTTAACTAAAGCAATTCATGTACCATAATTTTTGGCAAGGATTGTGCATCGTGAAATGCATTATTTTTATGAGGTGAGCAAAGATGGACATCAGTAGAACGATAAATCTAGCTAATTTTATAGTGACGGCAAGTTTACTGTTTATTCTAACTGGTTGTAGTAGTGTTTTCGACAAGCATATTGAATACGAGTACATTGAACCAGATCATTACCCCGTGTTAAAAGCAATTGGGTATGCGCCATTGAGTGCTCAGCCTGGAGAAAATGACACGCAAAAAATGCTTATGGCTGTTAAGGTTTCAAAACTAGAAGCATATCGTGAACTGACTGAGCAGGTTTATGGCCAAAATATCTCGTCAACGATGACGGTAAAAGGTGCGATAGCACAAAACGATGGATTGCAGAGTCAAGTGAATGGTGTCATTCGAGGCGCAAAAGTAGTGAAGAGCTATTCAGCAGGCGACACATATGTGACAGAACTAGAGCTTGATATGAAGCGTGTACATGATTTGTACATTACTCAAGTGAAACCTAGAAAAATCAAGCGGGTTACTTATTACTGATGTGGCTTGAGGCTCTGTTAATCACAGAGCCTGACGATCATGCTTTTAGATTTTTAACGAGTTCGTTATTTCGTGAAACGACAGCACCATCTTGGCTGTAGGTAACGGAAGAGGGCACACCTATCAAAATATCTTTTAACTCTCTTACACTTAGATGTGCTAAGTGTGCTGCATGCGCATTTACTTCGTTTTTGTGCTTACACTCTCGCAGTAGTGCATCAATTTTTGAAGCGTAATCTTTGGCTTCTTGTTGTTGAAATAAACTCTTATCAAAGCCTGACAGTTCTTTGTCAACTTTTTGAATTGTGTTGAGTAGCTGTAACTTTTCCTTAGCGAGACCCTTCAGTCCATCACCTTTCTTAGCCGCCAGCGCATCAAGCTCACTATCTAACAACTGGGTCAGAGTTGTTAAATGAGTGAGCTGCTTCTCTAGCTTATGTATGCAAAGTGAGAGTTGATCATCCATACATGTCAAACTCGAATGCAGCAATATTCTTCGCCAACTTTTGAGCGTCTATTTGATACTTGCCTTCGCTGATAGCTTTTTTAAGTTCAGCTACCTTTTCATTGTCAAATGCTGGCGCATCTTGCGCTTTGTCCTGCAGGCTTTTCAACTGCTTAGCTTGAGGTGTTAGGCTAACAGAATCAGATGCGGCTTTTTCAGGCGCTTTAGTTTGCGCATTGCTACTCGCATTTGCTTCATTTTTTTGCAACTCAGCTTTTTGTTGCTTAATATTATTAAGCACGCTGCTAGATTGCGTTTGACCTTTAACGTTATTTACCATGATTGTGACCCAAAAATTACTTTCTTGTTTAGAATATCGGCTGCTACTTGTATAACTTTAGCAAAAATTTTAGATATTGACCTCAACAGAATCAACATCTTTTACCCTTGCCGAAAGTATTTTTCCAGACTTTTGATTTTTAACTTGAATTTGCTCACCGATGTTTCCATCTTGCAAAGCTATTCCCGTTGTTTTTATAGTCAAAGTTGCTGTTTTGGCATAAATGCTGACGATATCGCCTTTACATACCATGCAGATTTGATGCATCCCAATAGGCATACCTTCTCGCAAAGTTCGCTTACTTCGGCTGCCGATTAGTAAATTTTTATCGTCTATATATGAAGCTCTGACGAAGTGCTTGGCTCTATACTCCAATTTTAGGTGCTCTTCAGTCAACAGTTCGCCTTTGGAAATAAGGGCATTACTGACGATGACAGGGAATAGTTCCTCAACACGAATATGAACGTACTGTGTCCAACCAGATAAATCGTCACATTTAAGTTGTACGGTTACCTGCCGATTAAACGGTGGCGACGCATTTGTAGATATATCGATTGGTTGCTCGCAGTAACGGATTGGAAGTCTTGCATCCAAAGGAATTGCACTAATTTGAAGTTTACTATCAGGCTTCATTGCAATTAAGTCTGCAATATAGGTCCTAGCAGCTTCTTCAAGTGCTTGATTGTTGTAATTTTGAGCATAAACTTCACAACTGAGTAGAATATATACCATTGTGGAAAAAAACCCGAAGGTTTTGGTTTTTTTTAACAAACTCATGATGTTTCGACTATGCTTATCATGTGAAAAAGGGTATAAAGATTTTGCGTTAATTGTGGCACCTCTTCAAGAGTTAAAGTTCCTTTATTAGCGTCTGCAAGTATCGTTCCGTTAAGCAATGTTATAGGTAGGAGATTGAGATGGCAGGTATTTTAGACTCAGTAAACCAACGGACACAGTTGGTTGGGCAAAACCGCCTAGAGTTGTTGCTTTTCAGGCTTAAGGGTCGACAACGTTTCGGCATTAACGTATTTAAAGTACGTGAAGTGCTCCAATGTCCACCATTGACGAACATGCCTAAGTCAAACCCTTTCGTTAGGGGAGTAGCACATATTAGAGGGCAAACCATATCGGTGATAGACATGTCTTTGGCTGTAGGTGGCCCGCCTATTGAAGACATCCATAACTGCTTTATCATCATTGCCGAATACAATCGCTCTGTTCAAGGGTTTTTGGTTGGTGCTGTAGAGCGCATCGTAAATATGAACTGGGAAAAGATCATGCCACCGCCTTCGGGTGCAGGCCGTTATTCATACCTTACCGCGGTCACTGAGATTGAAAATGAACTAGTTGAAATATTAGATGTCGAGAAAATTCTCAATGAGATATGTCCTGTGGATACCGAGGTTAGTCAAGACATAGTATCAGATGGCGAAATGCAAAAAGATTTAGGTGAGCGAATTGTTTTTATTGCTGATGACTCAGCGGTAGCGCGAAATCAGGTAAAACGAGCACTTGAGCCGTTAGGTGTACAAACTGAGCTTGCTAAAAATGGTAAAGAAGCGCTATTGAGGCTTCGGGAAATCGCTGAAGTAGATTGTCAAAATAATATTACCGAGCGAGTAGGTTTACTTATTTCTGACGTTGAAATGCCTGAAATGGATGGCTATACATTAACAGCAGAAATAAAAGCGGATCCAAAATTGGCACCCTTACACGTTATCTTACATACTTCCTTGAGCGGGGTATTTAATCAGGCCATGATCGAAAAGGTCGGTGCAGATGATTTTATCGCAAAGTTTAACCCGGATGAATTGGCAGCTGCCGTTAAAAAGTGGGTTCACTGTGACTAATGAATGGCGGTAATACTTTGGAAAATAAACACCTTCAACAAAGCGAATACGATCAATTCAGAACTTTTCTAGAGCAGCAGTGTGGTATCGTACTTGGCGATAACAAACTTTATTTGGTGAAAAGTCGTTTGGCACCATTGATGGCTCGATTTGGTGTTGATACGTTATCTGCATTGGTCAGTAAGACTTTAAGCCCTCATGAGCGGCAATTACGTGCCGCGGTGGTCGATGCTATGACCACCAATGAGACTTTATGGTTTAGGGATGCCTATCCATTTGAGTTACTAAAAACTAAGATCTTTCCTGAATTTAGCGATTTAAGAAGGCCAGTTAAGATATGGTCAGCGGCCAGTTCATCAGGACAAGAGCCATATTCTATTGCCATGTCTGCGAGCGAATTTCAAAGCAAAAGCCCAGGTGGTCTAAAGATGGGTGTCCAAATAACGGGCACCGATATTTCTAACACCATGCTGGATATGTGCAAAAATGCAGAATATGATGCGCTTGCTCTTGCCAGAGGGTTGTCGGCTGAGCGTAGAAAGAAGTTTTTTAAAGATAGTGGTAATGGTATGGCTCAGGTGGTCGACCCTATTCGCAAAATGGTTAATTTTAGGCACCTTAATTTGCTCGATTCCTATGCGTTAATGGGAAAGTTTGATGTTATATTTTGCCGAAATGTACTGATATACTTTTCTCCGCAAGTCAAAGCTAAGATCATTTCACAGTTTGCCCAAGCATTAAATCCTAAGGGATATTTGTTTCTTGGCGCTTCCGAATCAATGGCAGGGTTAAGCGATTCATTTGATATGATCCGCTGTAACCCAGGAATTATTTACCAGAAAAAACAATAGTATACGGCGGTTTTACCGCCGGCATTATTTTTGGCCCACCTTTTGCTTTAACTCCTAAGAGTCAAATTTTTGGAGTTGTGTTATGGCAATTAGTTTTGATAAGGCGTTGGGCGTACATCCACATGCAATGCTCATTCGGTCTCAACGAGCGGAAATTCTAGCAAGTAATATCGCCAATGCCGACACCCCAGGCTATAAAGCCAAAGATATCGATTTTGCACAGGCATTTAAGGCGGCAAAATCGAGCCAGCAGCGCGGCAACACTATGGTCCGTACCAATGAAAATCACCTCAATGGTGGCACTAAAATGACCGGCGGCGTTGAACTATTTCGTAATCCAAATCAAGCAGATACAGGTGATGGGAACTCGGTAGATGTACAAGTGGAACGGAACTTGTATGTACAAAACTCATTAGAGTACCAAGCAAGTTTGCAGTTTCTTTCTGGTAAGTTTAAAGGGCTAAATAAAGCCCTCGGTAGTCAAGGGTAATTATTATGAGTTTATATAACGTATTTGATATCGCAGGTTCAGGTATGAGTGCTCAGAATATTCGCCTCAATACCACTGCCAGTAACATCTCAAACGCAAACAGTATTAGTTCGAGCCAAGATAAAGTATATCGTGCGAGACACCCTGTTTTTGCTGCTGAGTTAACGAAAGCATCATCGGTGCAAGATCCCACTAAGTTAGGTGCATCAGTTGGTGTAAAGGTGTTAGGTATTGTGGAAAGCAATAAACCACTACAAGTGGAGTATAACCCTAACCACCCAAGTGCAGATAAGGATGGCTATATCTATAAACCGAATGTGAATGTCGTGGAAGAAATGACCAATATGATTTCCGCTTCACGCTCGTACCAGACAAATGTACAAGTAGCAGACGCCGCTAAACAAATGCTTAGCAAAACTTTACTACTTGGTCAGCGTTAACGGGAGTATAGCTGATGAGTAATGATATTAATGCCGCATCGTCTTCTTATTTGGATTCGCTTCGTTGGTCTGAAAAAAATAGACCAGAAGAAAAGGATGACACGTTGACGCAGGAAGATTTCTTCTCCTTGTTAACACAGCAATTGTCATATCAAGATCCAAGTAAGCCTGCGGATAACGATCAGATGATCGCACAAATGACGAACTTTACCATGGCAGAAGGTATCTCAAATCTTAACTCAAAGTTTGAAATGCTTTCGGCGTCAATGACGTCCAACTCCGCATTACAGGCATCGACGCTAGTTGGCAAAAAAGCATTACTCGAATCAGATACGATTAATATTGGCGCAGATCAGCTTGCGAAGGGATCGGTTATAACAACAGAGCCTGTTGAAAACCTGACCATTAGTATCTACGACGAAAAGAACCAATTGGTTAGAACCATGGATATGGGGAGTCGCACAGCTGGAGCATTAAGGTTCGAGTGGGACGGTAAAAACCAAGATGGCACTATGATGCCAGATGGTGAGTATACAGTTAAGGCAGAAGGTAGAGCGAATGGTCAATTTACCAGTTTGCCGATAGCAACATTTAAAAACATAGATAGTGTAAATGTGAATGGTGCCAATGGCATCATAATCAACACATCTTCTGGCGCGGTGAAACTCACTGATGTCGCAGAAATCGCATAACTATCGTTAGTCACAGAATTAACCTTACAGTACAAGAGGTGAGAGTATGAGTTTCAATATTGCATTAACAGGTTTGGCGGCCGCGCAAAAAGATTTAGATGTGACCGCAAATAACATTGCAAACGTGAATACCACAGGTTTTAAAGAATCACGAGCCGAGTTTGCAGATGTATATGCCGCATCAGTATTCAGTTCTGCGAAGACTAAAGCTGGTGATGGTGCACAAACAACCATGGTTGCCCAGCAGTTTCACCAAGGTTCGCTGAAGTTCACCAATAATTCATTGGATTTGGCCATTACAGGTGAAGGCTACTTTGCAATGAGCGAAGAATTTGGCTCTCAGGATTACACTTTTACTCGCGCAGGTGCGTTTAAGTTAAACCGTGATAATTTCATTGTTGATGCGCAGGGTAACTTTTTACAAGGTTTCCCGGTTGATGCATCAACAGGTGACACAACCTCAGTAAGTCTAAGCACCTCTACCGCGTTACAGATCCCGGATGCTTCGGGCTCTCCACGCGCAACGTCAACGATTTACTCATCATTTAATGTTGACTCTCGTGAACAAGTGCCAACGATTCCATTTGACCCAACGGAAGGCGCTTCGTTTAACTCGTCAACGTCGACCACGGTATATGATTCTTTGGGTGAACCACATGTCATGCAGCTGTTCTTCAGAAAGTCCGCTGCCAATACGTGGGAGGTGTTTGGGACATTGGATGGTACGCAATTTGATAATACGGGTACAGCGGGTGCAGGCACACCAATCACAACATTTGGTTTTGATGCCAGTGGTTTACCATCAACAACAGACGGTACTGCCAATACAGGCTCTACGTTTGACCCGTTAACCCTAACAGGTGCTAACCTCTCTGGTATGCTTTCAAATGGTGCGACATTCCCAAATGACGTTACGATGAACTGGCGAGACGAGGCGAACACGACAAACAAGCTGCCAACACAATATGCAAGCCGCTTTGAAGTGAAGGCACTTGAGCAGGATGGTGCAACAGTTGGTCGTTTATCAAGTATCGACATTGGGTCTGATGGTAAGATCATCGCGGCCTATAGTAACGGTGATTCAACTTACTTAGGCCAAGTAGCAATGGTACGTTTTTCCAACTCACAAGGCTTATCGCCTGTTGGTAACACTGCTTGGAAGAAAAGTTTAACATCAGGTGAGCCTATTGCGGGTGAGCCTGCGTCAGGAACCTTGGGCAGTATCAGTTCATCGTCACTTGAGCAATCAAACGTTAACTTAACAAATGAGCTGGTGGATTTGATCAGCGCTCAGCGTAATTTTCAGGCGAACTCACGTGCGCTAGAAGTGAATTCAACACTACAACAAGCCATCCTACAGATCCGATAATATCAAACCTACAGAAAAGGCCGCTACATGCGGCTTTTTTTATTACTGCTCATTTCTCAAAATAACTGTCATTTATTTGTTGGCACCATTATTGCTTTATCTAACCAGATGAATTTAACAATAGGGTTAGTGATATGGATAAAGTGCTTTATATCGCTATGTCAGGCGCTAAGCAAAACTTACGTGGTGTCGCTGTAAAAGCAAACAACCTTGCCAATGCCAATACCATAGGTTTCAAGGCCGACTTTGCGCAAGCTCGTTCTATGCAAGCGTTTGGTGAAGGGTTACCTACGCGAGTTTTCGCGATGCAGGAAAGGCCTGGCACAAACTTAGTGTCTGGGCCTATTGTTGAAACAGCACGTGACCTAGACATATCTGTAACGCAGGAGTCTTGGCTTAGTGTGGTTGATGAGGCGGGTAATGAGGCTTATACCAAAGTGGGCAGCCTTAACATTCGTGCCGATGGTGCATTAATCACAAGTCACGGACGTCAAGTTATTGGCGAGGGCGGTCCAATTATTTTGCCTATCCCTATTGATAAGGTGATTTTTAGCGACGATGGCTCTGTGCAAGTGCGCCCGCAAGGTGCTCCTGCCAACTTTATGGAAGTGGTCGATCGACTCAAAATCATTGATGCAGACAACAGTCAGCTTGAAAAGGGCAATGATGGTCTATTTCGCCCCAAAGAAGATGCCCTCGTAAATGGGTTATGTGGGTTTTGTGATATTTCACCCACAGCACGCGTTATGAGTGGCACATTGGAGCGCTCTAATGTTAATCCAGTTCATGAAATGATTGATTTGATTAACCATCAGCGCCAATTCGAAATGCAAATGAAACTAATGAAAACCGCAGAAGAGATGGATGAACGCCATGTTTCTCTGTTGCGTATAGTCTAACCAAGTGAGGTAGATATTATGAACCCAGCATTATGGATCAGTAAAACAGGCTTAGATGCACAGCAGACAGACATCGCCGTTATTTCCAACAACCTTGCAAACGCCAGTACGGTTGGATACAAAAAAAGCCGCGCTATTTTTGAAGATTTACTTTATCAAAATATCAATCAACCAGGTGGTCGCTCGTCACAAGATACTGAGTTACCCTCAGGTTTGATGTTAGGTGCCGGTTCGAAGGTTGTCGCGAACCAAAAGAATTTCTCTCAGGGTAATCTACTGAGCACTGAAAATTCATTGGATTGGATGATACAGGGCCCAGGCTTTTTCGAAATTCAATTGCCAGATGGTACAACCGCCTATTCACGTAATGGTCAGTTTACGACGGATGAAGAAGGTCGTGTTGTAACATCGGGGGCAGGTTTTCCTGTGCAGCCAGAAATGAACGTACCCGACGATGCGCAATCAATAACGGTGTCTCAAGATGGAGAGGTTTCGGTAGCCATTTCCGGACAAGCCGAGAACGTGGTGATTGGTCAATTAGTGATAAGTGATTTTATCAATCCGTCTGGTTTAGAGCCTATGGGGCAAAACCTTTATACAGAGACAGCAGTAAGTGGTGCTCCTGTACAAGGCAACCCAGGTGTTGATGGGTTAGGTACGATAGTACAAGGTGCGTTAGAAACATCCAACGTAAACGTTACCGAAGAGCTAGTAAATCTTATCGAAACTCAACGAGTATACGAAATGAACTCGAAAGTAATTAAGTCAGTTGATGAAATGCTTAGTTACATCAATCAACAGTTATAAGCATTAGGGGGCTGTATGCGTGATCTTAGCTTATTTATTATAGCGACTGCTTTACTTTCAGGGTGTGTATCAACACAAAATAGTGATGTGGTCAGAGATGATCCATACTATGCGCCTATGTATCCAGAGCAGGAGGCGGAACCTATCGTTGCAACGGGCTCTTTGTTTAATCAGCATCGTGCCAATGACCTGTACTCTGACAAAAAAGCCTTGAGAACTGGTGACATTATTACGGTTGTGCTGCGAGAGTCTACGCAAGCGTCAAAAGCGGCAAACAGCCAAATGGATAAAGAATCAGAGATAGAGCTGGACCCTATTATTGGGCTAGGTGGGGCTGCAGTGAATATTGGCAGAGAAAGCATTCAGTTTGGAATGGAGTCAGAGTCTTCATTTCAGGGTGACAGTCAAGCCAATCAATCTAACAGCTTATTCGGTAATATATCAGTGAATGTGATGCGCGTATTGCCAAACGGAAATTTAGTGATCCGTGGTGAGAAGTGGTTAACACTTAACACGGGAGAAGAGTTTATTCGCCTTGAAGGCTTAGTTAGAGCCGCAGATGTTAAAGCGGATAACACTGTCGAGTCGAATCGCATCGCCAATGCCAGAATCCAGTACTCAGGCAAAGGTCAACAACAAGAAACGCAAAGTCCCGGCTGGTTGGCGCGTTTCTTCATGAGTACATTAATGCCATTTTAGGGGTAAAGACGATGAGATTGTTTCTTGTAGTATGCGTTTTGTTTGGCAGTTTGTTCGCGCAAAACACATATGCTGAGCGTATAAAAGATGTCAGCATGGTCGAAGGTGTAAGGGCGAACCAATTGGTCGGTTATGGTTTGGTTGTTGGTTTGCCTGGTACGGGTGAACAAAGCCGTTTTACAGAGCAAAGTTTTAAAGCCATGTTGAGCAGTTTTGGTATCACCATGCCTGCAAGTCTAAAACCGAAAATTAAGAATGTCGCAGCGGTGGCGGTGCACGCAGACTTACCACCATTTGTAAAACCGGGCCAGCAAATTGACGTGACAGTTTCATCAATAGGTAGTGCAGGAAGCCTACGTGGTGGCACACTGTTACAAACCTTCTTAAAAGGTGTTGATGGTAATGTATATGCCATTGCTCAAGGTAGCTTGATAGTCGGAGGCCTTGGCGCTGAAGGTCTAGATGGTAGTCGTGTTGTAATCAATACCCCAACGGTTGGTAGAGTACCAAATGGCGCAACGGTAGAGCGCGCAGTAAAGAGTCCTTTTACACAAGGTGATCATATTACTTTTAATCTAAATAGCCCAGATTTTACGACCGCCAAGCGTTTAGCGGATACGATTAATGAATTAGTTGGCCCTAATAGTGCTAAACCTATGGATGCAGCATCTGTAAGAGTAATCGCACCTCGTGATCCTTCACAGCGTGTAGCCTATTTATCGACCTTGGAAAACTTAGAGTTCAAACCTGCTGACACCAATGCCAAAATCATTGTTAACTCGCGCACAGGTACCATCGTGATAGGCAAAAATGTCAAGCTACAACCTGCGGCGATCACTCATGGCGGTTTAACAGTAACCATTGCTGAGCAGCAAAATGTGTCTCAACCTCAAGCGTTGTCTGAAGGTGAAACCGCTGTTACTCAGCAGAGCATCATCGATATCGATTCTGACGATTCTAGAGCATTTGTTTTTGACCCAGGTGTGAGCCTCGATGATTTGGTGCGAGCAATAAATCAGGTTGGGGCTGCACCTGGCGACTTAATGGCGATTTTAGAAGCACTTAAAGAAGCCGGTGCAATTAATGGTCAATTAGTCGTCATATAAAGTTTTATTTTTAATCAAACGGTTAGCCTCGAAATATCGAGGCTTTTTTTTGGCTCGCTTCTTGCATTTATTTAACTATGAATTTTTATTTTGTGTCGTTGAGCAGATGAATACCAATCAGTTAGACAAGCAGAACTTTTTTGATTTGGGGAACCTAGATTCTCTACGTCAGGATGCTTTAAAAAGTGCTTCAGATCAAAAGGCATCGAATGACGCGTTAAAAAAGGCTGCCCAACAGTTTGAATCCATTTTTACGCAGATGCTGCTAAAGAGTATGCGTAAAGCCAACGAAGTATTAGAAGACAAAGACAGTCCATTTAATTCAAGTAGCGTGAAGTTCTTTGAAGAAATGCATGACCAGCAACTATCGATTGAGCTCTCAGGCAAAGGCAGCCTTGGGTTGGCAGACTTGATAGTGCAACAACTATCGCCAAATAGTGAAGGCTATACCCCTGCTTCTGTATTACGTACAAACGCTGAGTTGCAAAGTGACAAAATCGCAAGTGGTCAAGCTCCATTAAGCGTGGCTACAGATGCCGTTGAAAAGAGTGATAAAACTGGGCAAGACACGCCACAAGGTAGCTTTGATGATCCCGCATCATTCATTACAGCGATGTGGGACCATGCAAAAGAAGCTGCTGAAAAAATAGGTCTAAATCCTGCGGTTATGATCGCTCAAGCGGCGCTTGAAACTGGTTGGGGCAAACACGTGATAGCCAAACAAGATGGCTCTAGCAGTTTTAATTTATTCAACATCAAGTCCGATAAGTCTTGGCAGGGCGAAAGCGCCAGAAAGTTGACTTTGGAATTTGAACAAGGTTTGCCAGTGCAAAAACAAGCAAACTTCAGAGCGTATGATTCTGTTAAAGAGAGTATTAATGACTACATCGAGTTTTTACAAAGTAACCCTCGTTATCAAGAGGCACTGAAAAAAGTGAAACAACCGGCTCAGTACTTGGATGCGTTGCAGCAAGCAGGGTACGCGACAGATCCAAATTATGCGCAAAAAATTAAAAGTGTGTTACAGCGTGGCGAGTTCAAGCAAATGCTGACATCGCTTATTCGTCAAGGAGTAAACTAAGATGTCATTCGATTTAATGCATATTGGTACCAGCGGCGTTCGTGCCAGCACGGAGTTACTGCAAACCACCAGTAGAAACATCTCAAACCTTAATACGAAAGGCTATATTCGCGAACGTACAGAGCATGCGACAACCGTGGGCAATTTGGTTGGGCGTGGTGAAACCGTAAGGTTGATCAATGAATTTGCAGTTAAACAACTTAACCGTGATACCTCAAACAAAGCGTATTATGATCAATTTGTGACAGAGTCTTCTCGCATAGATACTTTGTTCGCAGAGGAGTCAAATAGCTTGAGCACAAGCATAAACAATATGTTTAATAGCTTGCAAGAGTCAATGAACCAGCCGGCATCTACCGTATCTCGTTCTTTGTTCATGAACTCTGCCGAGGGACTTGTTCAGCAAATGCATCGTTTGTCGAATATCGTGTTTGACCAAAAGAGCGTCGTTAACGAGCAACTCAGCTTGTACACCGATGAAGCGAACAGTTTGATTGAGAAGATCAGTGAACTAAATAATAAAGTTGCGTCAACGCATACCAGTGATGACCGAACTGTAGCACTTTCAGTTTTAAATGAACGAGATCAAGCGATTCGAGACTTATCAGAGTTAGTTGATATTGAAACATTGGATGGCCCAAACGGTGAAAAACTCATCTTTTTGGGTTCTGGTCAGTCCCTTGTGATGGAAAATGGTACGTTCAATGCGTTTGCACTGGATGGTGACCCAGATCCAAACGTGAAAGATTTGAAGCTAGACGTAAATGGCGGCACCGCCATAGCGTTGGAGGTAGATCTTAGCTCGCTGAAAGGAAAAATTGGTGGCCTGTTGGCGTTTCGTGATGAAATCCTACAACCGGCACAAAACCAGCTGGGTCAAATTGGTATTTCAATCGCGGATGCATTTAATCAGCAAAATGCCTTAGGTATGGATTTAGATGGCAACTTTGGTGGTGATATTTTTAATATACCGACAGTCCAAGGCTATGCGTTTTCGGATAATACCGGTACGGGTGTGGTGAATGCGACGTTAGAGTCGGGTTTGGGTAACTCATTACCAGCAACTGATTTCCAAGTAACTTTTCTAACTGCAACGACTGTTGAAATCGCAGCAATAGATAGTAAGGGGAACGTCATTGGTACACCGTCAACTGCGAATGTAACGGCAGGGGCAATTAACTCGGGTACTATTACTTCTGGTGAATCTTTCGGTTTAGATATGACAGTCACCGGTGCACCGGTTGCGGGCGACAGTTATGTGGTTAAACTCAACTCAATCGCTGCGGGTTCGCTTGATATGGCGACACAGCGACCAGAGCATTTGGCGCTAGCTTCGCCAATCAGAACACAAGTGAGCGCGAACAATATTAGTACGGCAAGCATCTCTGCTGGCACGGTAACAGACACTGGCGCGACGAGTAACTTTTCGAGTCCGCCGATCACACTGACACAAGGGCAGATCACTATTACCAAAACGGCAGTGGCAAACCAGTATCAAATCAATGATGGCAATGGTACGAACTTAATTACCATTACGCCACCGGGTAATGGGGTTCTTAACCAAGCTGGTGCGCCTTATGATAGCTATGGTTTTGACTTCGACATTTCAGGGCAGCCTGCTACAGGTGATGTATTTACCATTGATATAAATACCGATGGTTTTGATGATAACCGAAATGGTTTGGCTTTGAGTCAATTGAAAGATACAGAACTAGTTCGCCAAGGTGTGATAGCCAGTGCAGATAATTTGAAAACATTTAATGAGTCATACGCAGGTTTGGTCACTGAAATTGGGGTGATTGCTAATCAAGCTAAAACTAATGGCGCTGCTTTTGATGCGCTAGCAACGCAGTCTGAGACCTGGTTCGAGTCCATATCGGGTGTAAACTTAGATGAAGAAGCAGCCAACTTACTACGCTTTCAACAATCTTATTCAGCATCAGCGCAGATAATATCTGCGGCGCGTACCATATTTGATACGCTACTCAGTGCGGCGAGGTAATTAATCATGCGATTATCTAACAATTTAATGTTCAGAAATAACCTGAACACGATTTTGAACAATCAGCAGGAAGTGAACAGGGCTCAGCAGCAAGTTAACACGCAAAAGCGGGTACTCACAGCTTCAGATGATCCCTCTGCGATTGCCAGCTCAATGCTATACACAGATAAGATCCAATCTAACGAGCAATTTGCGAAAAGCTCTTCCATGCTAAGTAGTCGTCTAGAAATGGAAGAAAGTGTCTTAGAAAATATCAAAGGCGCGATTGCGAAAGCGCAAACGTTGACTGTGCAAGCAGGTAACGGTGCGCTGTCTGATGCTGATAGAGAAGGGGTCGCTGCGGAGATTAGCTCTCTAAAAGAGTCAATTTTTGAGTTGATGAATGCGAAATCCGAAGATGGTGGGTTTATATTTGCCGGTTATCAAGATAGCAAGCAGGCATATGTTTACAACAGTGGTACCGGACGTTACGAGTATCAAGGCGATCAAGGTCAACACAGTATTAAAGTAGCTGAAGGGGTGAGCATTAAATCCAGTGATAATGGTTTTGATGTGTTTGAAAAGGCAAGCAAGCGTCTCGATGTGGACCAAACAACGATTGTGCCTGCAACAAGCACCGTGTATGTTCAGGAGCAAGGGGCATTTGATACTTTTCACCGAACTAACTATAACGCGGACCCTACTGCACCAGCGAATGCCAACACGGTAACCATCAACTTTACATCAGCCACCACGTTTGATTTGCAAGTTGGCGGAACAACCATTGATTCAGGTACGTTTTCTGGTAATAAAGTCTCTGTTAACGGCTTTGAAGTCACATTTACGGGGGCCCCTGCAAGTATTGACTTCGATCTAGAAGCACCGCAGAAACAAAATGTGTTAAATACGCTTGACGACTTGGTCAACACCTTGACGGATACAAGCTTGGACCAAGAACAATATAAGCAGGCTCTCGCTGATGCGACGGTTGGTCTGGATAACGCTAAAAATTTAGTATCGCAAACACAGTCTGTATTGGGTGGGCGTTTAAACACAACTAAACGAATTGAAGCGGCGAATTCAGACCTAGACATTAACAATAAATTGTCTAAAGCAAACTTAGTAGAACTAGATATGGCCGAAGCAATCACTGAGTTAACTAAACACGAAACGGCACTTCAAGCATCACAGGCAACATTTGGCCGCTTATCCAATCTATCCTTATTAGACTATATTCGTTAAATTGAGGCTGCCAAAACTTTGGCAGCTTCTTATTCTTTCACGTTGTTTTCCCCGCTTTAAACCTATAACTGTTTGTTTTTTATTTATTAATAATTCTGTATCTCACAGTTAAGCTACAAATGTCATTTCTACCAATTAATTCACAGCGCTGGTTGTTTTCTATTTAAATTCAGCTGGTTATTATTTTTTTAAAAAAAATACTAAAGGATTTTTTTTGGCTTCCGATAACTTAAGTAACCGAGCCAGAGATTAAAAATTAAATTGAAGGCTTAAAGTTATAAGTTTGAGAGTAAACCGAAAGTTTACATTGGGAGAACTATCATGGCACTTTATGTAAATACTAACGTAAGTTCGTTGAACGCACAAAGACAATTAAACAATTCAGGTAACGCTTTAGATACATCATTTAAGCGTCTATCTTCAGGCTTCCGTATCAACAGCGCAGCTGATGATGCAGCAGGTCTACAAATCGCTGACCGTTTGACTTCACAGATCAATGGTCTTAACCAAGGTAACCGTAACGCAAACGACGGTATCTCGCTAGCACAAACTGCTGAAGGTGCGATGGACGAAGTTACATCAATGTTCCAACGTATTCGTACACTTTCACAACAAGCGGCGAATGGTTCAAACACTGATGAAGACCGTTTAGCAATCCAAGAAGAGATCCGTTCTCTATCTTCAGAGGTTAACCGTGTTGCTGCTGATACAACCTTTGGTGGTCAAAACCTTTTAGATGGTTCTTATGCGGCAAACTTCCAAGTTGGTGCTGATGCGATTCAAACCATTGGTTTTAGTATGCAGAACGTAGGTGGTACAGCTAACTCGCTAGTTGCCAACAACGGTTTCACATTATCAGGTATTGCAGGTATTGCCAGTGCTGTGACAGGTGCATCATTAAGTGCAACAGCGGGTACTATCAGTAATGTAGTTGGCCAATCAGCTGATGCGGCAGCGTTCTCTAGCGTATTCACAGCGGGCGGTATTTCTGTATCTTCACAAGCAAATGCTCAAGCAGTACTTGCAGGTATGGACCAGTTAATCGCTGTAGTAGACAAGAAACGTGCTGAGCTAGGTGCTGTACAAAACCGTTTCCAATCAACGATTCGTAACCAGTCAAATATCTCTGAGAACTTATCGGCTGCTAAATCTCGTATCAAAGATACAGACTTCGCACAAGAAACGGCAAACCTAACTAAGATGCAAATCTTACAACAAGCTAGCCAAACAATCTTGAGCCAAGCTAACCAACGTCCACAGGCTGCTTTAAGTCTACTAGGATAATAGGGAATAGATTAGAAGGGGTGTCCGCGCTTAATGGGGTATTAACGCGGACACCGTGTTTGGACAAAAAAGCGGAGTACTTTAAATCCAAGTTTGTTCACAAATTCAATGAACAAGTATTTATAGGCATAAGCTATGCCAATGTTTATGCTAATTTATTGACACTCACTCTCAAACTTTTAAAAGGGGCTATACAGCCCCTTTTTTCTCGCCTTGAATAAACTATTCTGCCACTTAAACAAGTTGGCCCATGTTTTGCTTTAACTCACATAAGAAGTTTTTCTATGCGCAAAGCGGCAATTTTTGGCCCCGTCTAAAGTAAACGCGATAGACAAAAATGCCGCCTTGTATTCGATTTGAACTTATGGACCCATTTGTTGGTTCGAGTTAGTAAAGAGAGAATGAGTTATGGCTTTATTTGTTAACACTAATGTCAGTGCATTGAATGCACAAAGACAGCTATCTAATTCAAGCAATGAATTGGATACGTCATTCAAACGTTTATCTTCAGGTTTACGTATTAACAGTGCCGCTGATGATGCTGCGGGTCTACAAATTTCTGACCGTCTAATGTCACAGATCAATGGTCTAAACCAAGGTAACCGAAACGCCAACGATGGTATTTCATTAGCGCAGACCGCTGAGGGTGCGATGGATGAAATCACAAACATGTTTCAGCGTATACGTACCTTATCGCAACAAGCTGCGAACGGTTCGAATACGGATGAAGATAGATTGGCAATTCAAGAAGAAATTCGCCAATTAGCAGCCGAGGTAAACCGCGTTGCTTCCGATACAACCTTTGGTGGTCAAAACTTATTGGATGGCTCTTACTCTGCTAACTTCCAAGTGGGTGCTGATGCTATCCAGACCATTGGCTTTAGTATGCAATATGTGGGCGCTACTGCAAATAGCATGGTTGCCAACAATGGTTTTACATTGTCAGGTGTGGCGGGCGTTGCAAGTGGCGTATCGGGCGCTTCACTTAGTGCAACTGCTGGAACCATTAGTAATGTTGTCGGTCAACCGGCAGATGCTGCAGAATTCTCGAACGTCTTTACCGCAGGTGGTATCTCAGTGTCATCACAGGCAAATGCACAGGCCGTATTAGCGGGGATGGATGCTATGATTGCCGTGGTAGATAAAAAGCGTGCAGAGCTTGGTGCTGTGCAAAACCGTTTCCAATCTACTATCCGAAACCAGTCAAACGTTTCTGAGAACTTAGAAGCTGCGAAATCACGAATTAAAGATGCAGATTTTGCGTTAGAGACGGCAAAATTGACTAAAAACCAAATTTTACAACAAGCAAGCCAAACAATATTAGGTCAAGCAAATCAAAGACCTCAGGCAGCATTGAGCTTGCTACAAGGATAAAATTAAAAAAAATTACAAATAAAGCTAAAGCTTCCGCTTCATAAGCCGATAGTTGACTTAGAGAACTATAAATCTAGGACTCTAACTTGGGTGTAACAGGGTAGGGGTATCCCGTTACTCACCAATCCAACAAAGAAGCGGAGGCTATTATGGCTTTATATGTAAATACAAATGTGAGTTCATTGAACGCACAAAGACAGCTGAATAACTCAGCTCTGTCGCTTGATACATCTTTTAAAAGATTGTCATCTGGCTTCAGAATCAACAGTGCGAAAGATGACGCGGCGGGGATGCAAATCTCGAACCGTTTAACAGGCCAGATCAATGGTCTGAACCAAGGTGTTCGAAATGCTAATGATGGTATTTCTCTTGCGCAAACTGCTGAAGGTGCGCTTGACGAGACAACATCAATGTTTCAGCGTATTCGTACGCTAGCGCAACAGGCATCTAATGGTTCAAACACTGATGAAGACCGTTTGGCAATTCAAGAAGAGATCCGTTCTCTTTCTTCAGAGGTAAACCGTGTCGCAGCGGATACAACCTTTGGTGGTCAAAACTTATTGGACGGTACTTATGACGCTAACTTCCAAGTTGGTGCTGATGCTATCCAAACAATCGGCTTTAGTATGCAAAACGTGGGTGGCACGGCCAACTCATTAACAGCAAACAATGGCTTTACTCTCTCTGGTATCGCGGGGATTGCGAGTTCAGTTACAGGTGCATCATTAAGTGCCGTAGCGGGTACTATCAGTACTGTGGTTGGTGCATCGGCGGACAATGCTTCTTTTTCTGGCGTATTCACTGCAAGTGGCATCTCTGTGTCTTCGCAAGCAAACGCACAAGCAGTGCTCGCTGGTATGGACCAACTTATCGCAGTTGTTGATAAGAAACGTGCTGAGCTAGGTGCGGTGCAGAACCGATTCCAGTCTACAATTCGTAACCAATCAAACGTTTCTGAGAACTTAGAATCTGCACGTTCACGAATCAAAGACACTGACTTTGCACAAGAAACAGCAATGCTAACTAAGATGCAAATCTTGCAGCAAGCTAGTAGCTCGATCTTGAGTCAAGCTAACCAAAGACCTCAAGTAGCATTGTCGCTATTAGGTTAATTTAGCTTGAAGTATACAGCCAGTCCGGATGCAAGGTATCCGGATTTGGCGTATGCTATAATGTATAGGGTCTAGGAGGTGTTCAATGAAAGATTTTGACTCTTCAAATCTAGTAGCCAATGTTTTGACTTCTCCTTCATCTCAACTGAATGAAGTGAAAAATCAAGAGTCGGCGCGTGCGATTGAAAAACCATCTAAGTCTGAAAAGGAAGCAGCTGGGGAAGAAGGTTCGCAACTGGATACTCAAAAAAACAGGCAGCAACTTGTGGACGAGGTGAAGCAAAACCTTGAAAAGCTCAATGAGTTTATACCTGTGACTTCAACAAACTTGTCGTTTGAGTTTGATGAAGATGGTGATCCTCCGTTTATTCGGGTGATTGATAGAGATAATGATAAGGTGATTAGGGAAATCCCGTCGGAAGAGTTTAGAGCGGTAGCTAAAGCTTTGGACGAATTTGCCGATAAGTTAAATGGAAAGGGCTTTTTGTTCGACAGAACAGCCTAGTATTATTGGAGTTGGAGGTCGTTTATGCCACTTATTACATCTGCAGGTATCGGCTCAGGTCTTGATTTAGAGAGTATTATCAAGGCGTCAGTTGATGCGGAAAATCGCCCGAAAATGCTTTCTTTTATGAAAAAAGAGGAGTCGCTTCAGGTTGAGTTATCGGCAATAGGCGAAGTTAAATCGGCCATGTCTAAATTGCAGGACATCGTTGAGAAATTAGCTGATCCCGACAACTTCGGTAAACGTGTTGCTAATATAACACAGCCCTCTACAGGAGATATCATTAGTGTTACACCGACTTCTGATATATCAGTCGGTACTTTTGATATTGCAGTGCAACAACTTGCACAAGGTAGTCGGTTGGTTTCTGCGGACGCCGCATTTTCTTCTGTAGATGATGTGGTAACTGCATCTGGAGGTACTCTTACCTTCGGCGCTGGTGCTGACAACTCTTTTTCTCTAACGCTAGACGCTGGAGCTACGTTGTCTGAGCTTAGAGATGCGATCAATAGCTCGTCAGATAACTTTGGCGTAACAGCAAACATTGTGAACACCGGTGATCCTGCTGTAGGTTCTAAGTTAGTGTTAACCTCGAACGTAACGGGTGATACTAATGATCTTACTGTGACCTCAGATACCGCAGAGCTGGATGCTATCAGTACAACTGCTTTTGCCGGCGGTGCTGGTGGTATGACATCAGAGCAATCAGCACAAGATGCAATTATCTTGGTCGATGGGTTAACGGTAAACAGTGACACGAACACTTTTGAAGATGCCGTTCAGGATATGACCATCAAAGCTTTGGCTGAAAGTGAACAAACGGCTGGAGCAGGCATCTATGATGAAGCGAAACTGAGCGTTGAATATGACCGAGAGTCAGTCAATAAGATGATTGATGAGTTTGTTACAGCCTACAACAACCTAATTGGTAATATTGGTTTTCAAACTCGAATTGGCAAACCACTTAACGGTGATGCGTCAATGCGTTCATTAAGCGGTCAGTTGGTTAATACCCTTTCTACCCCACTAACCGATGCAGGGCCTTTTGAATCTATTTTTGACATTGGTATCAGTGTTGATAAAGAAGGCTACTTGCAAAAAACCTCCTTGGTACGAAGTCTAAGTGAAGCAATGGACAGTAACTTCGATGATATTGGCACGGCTTTTGCTGGAGAGGGAGGGGTGGCGTCACAACTTGAGACGTTACTTAGTGGCTATATCGATTCGGGTGGCCTGATTAAAGAACGTGAGACTAACTTAAATGGTCAGTTAGATGATCTTGAAGATGATATTGCAAATCATGAATATCGAATGGCATCACTGGAAGAGCGATTACGTAAGAAATATGCTGGCTTAGATGTGTTGCTTGCACAAATGCAACAGACTCAGCAGTATTTAGGCGCTCAACTTGCTAATTTGCCAGGTTTCACAAAAGCTAAATCATAGAGGGTATTACTATGTACAATGCGAGAGTAAAAAATTATCAACGAGAAGCCTTGAAAACGCAAATTGCAGGGGCTGATCGGTACGAAGTAATCCAAATGCTGATGGCTGGTGCGATTGAAAAAATGGTATTAGCTAAGGTGGCGATAGAAAAACGTAACTTTGAAGCAAAGGCTGAGCATATTTCAAAAGCCTCAGCGATAATCGAAGCACTGAGAGGTTGTTTAGACTTTGACGTGGGTGGTGAAGTAACGGAAAATCTGTATGCACTATACTCGTACATGTTAGATCGGTTACTGGATGCCAGTATACAAAATGAAGCTAAGTTTGTAGAAGAAACATCGACCTTACTGAAAGAAATTAAATCAGCATGGGACGCGATTCCACATGATGTACGAGAGCAAACACTAAGCCAAAATGGTGCGGATGCGCATGCAGGATAATGGCAAGTCTCTTAGTGAACATCTAAATGAGATTGAGCTGGCAGTAAGAAATGGTGAACATGATATCGCCGCAGGGCTTATGAGAGCGCTTGATAGTCAGCTTCGCCAAATCTTTGACAAGGGAATAAAAGAAGGTGATCCCTTGATTTTTGAACTACAAAACCTTCAAGATAAAATTCAGTTGCTCTCTAATACGCTTTCCGATGAACGTTCCAAAACGGCATCGGAATTAGCGAAAATGCATGGCAATAAAAAGAAAATCAACGCCTATAAACAAACTTAACATCGCTGGTTGATGTAATGAAGCAAGACTCACTCGAAAAGCAAATAGAAGCGCTTGATCAGCGTTTATCTGAAACACTTGAACATCAGCAGCGAGAGGCCAAGTTCGCAGAAGAAGCGAATGTAAGGTTTGAGAAGAACGTTCAGTGTTTTGAAAAATACTATCCAGACATTGCTAATGCAATTAAATCATTCCAAGTTAGGGATGACTTTTGTTTACATGTTACCAAAAGTGGTCACGGAAACTTTATCCCTAAAGGCATGTCTGCATTGCTTTATAGTCAAGATCCTATTGAGCAAACAAAAGAGCAGATCCAAGCTCAAACACAATCACCTGTTTACAGTTTGACAGACTACACTGGTTATCCTCAAAAAGAAGACGGCCGTATACACACTAAGTATATGACTAAACTAACTCGCTACATGATAAAAGTGCGAGAGGATAGCCAAGAAATGATAAAGTCGTTACCAGACTCATTTCCAACCGCGATTATTTTTGGTATTGGTCTTGGCTATCATGTACCTCAATTAATGCAACGAACTAAATTTGACTACACATTTTTGATCGAGCCAGACTTTGAGCAATTTTTTGCTAGCCTGTTTTGTACTGACTGGTACGAAGTGATTGAAGAGGTAGACAAACAAGGTGGGTGTTTGTTTTTTCACTTGGGCGCTGACCACCTATCTTTTATACAAGATGTTGAGAAAATTGGTGAAGACATTGGTGCATTTTCTTTGGTTCGCAGCTTTTGTTATCAACACACACCGGGTGCAGATGTAAATACGCTGATTAGAAAATGGTGTTCGGATTATTTTAGATTTCAGTTCGGCCACGGCTTCTACAATGATGCCATTACTGGGTTGGCGCACAGTATTCATCATGTCAGAAATAAAGCTGCGATATTAGTCAAAGAAAGCAAAGATATTGATTATGACACCCCCATTTTTATTGTCGGTAATGGGCCTTCTTTAGATGAAGCTGAAACATTTATTAAAAACAATTGTGATAAGGCCATTGTTGTATCTGCTGGCACCTCTATATCGTCATTATACAAAAAAGGGGTTCGGACTGACTTTCATGTGTTAGTTGAAAGGCCCTATCAAAATTACAAAATATTTGGTGAAATTCTCCCCGAGCATGAGTACAAGCAGGTAAACCTACTTGGCTTGAACATGCTGTACCCTGATACTAACTTTCGCTACAAGTGGTCCGGAGTTGCGGTTAAGGGTAACGAGGCAGGGACTTCGTTAATGGATCTTATCTCATTGAAGACATTGGGTAGAACACTGCCCAAAATACCATACTGTAATCCCGTTGTGGCAAATACTGCATTGTCGTATTTCTTATTTATGGGATATCGCAATATTTATCTATTCGGTGTTGATAATGGAAAAACTGAAAATGGCCAACATCACAGCAAAGACAGTATCTATAAGGTGTCTAATGATGATGATACACAAGGATATAAGAGCATGGCCATTAAGGGCAAGAAATTGCCGGGTAACCTTGGTGGTGAGGTCGTCTCTAATGATTTGTTTATGATAGCGCATGCGCAGCTGGAAAAGTTGATCGAGCACTATCATGTAACAAGTGTCATGAATGTTGGCAACGGAGCTAAAATCGCGAATGCGGTTCCTCTGCGAGCTGACGACCTTATTGATCTTGAGTCTGATGTAGATAAGCTTGAAGAAGTTGAACGCATCAAGCAACGTTTTTTCAGCTCGCTACCGGTAGATGAGGTGACTGAACAGTATAAAGCTATCGAGAAGTTTAACGCTCTATGTGACAATATTCTATCGATTGCTAATGAAACTGTAACCAGCAGAGAGCAAGCTGCCGATAACTTAAAGCGGCAACAACGTTATGTATATGCATATCGTGATACTGCGTTAGGACACTTGTTCCATCTAATTAAAGGCTCACTGCTGTATTACCATTGTCCGCTGCTCACATTGCTATATAGCTATCAAGATGAGCAATTTACGTTAGAAAAATTCGCAGGCTTAAATCAGCTGTGGATTGATTATGTCACAGAAATAAAAGAGGACTATGCAATCAACATAGAGTCCAAATGTGACTGGGGATTGTAGTCTTATTTTGGCTACAATCCTTTACTTGGGTATTGTCACTGCGAAACTAAGTGCCGCCACTTTGGCGGTGTAGTTCTTGCGCCTTATTGTAATTGTCCATAGTGCCAATATCTAAGTAGGGGCCATCTGTACACCAACCTAGCATTGCATTAATCATATTAGGCACAATATCTGAGCTTAGATCATAGAATTTTTGTTCAGACAAAGTGCGAAAATACTTTTCATAGACTTGTGGCGAAAAGAGAAATAGTGCACCGCTAGCTAAGTTACCGGGTGGGTTAGCGACCTTTTCGTGAAACTCACAGACAACCTGATGTTTATCTAACTTTACTATCCCACAGCTACTTGGGTGTTCCGTTTGAAATAGCAACAAAGTCAGGTCTGTGTGTTTAGGCCTGTGTTGGTGCGCTCGGAGCATATCGGTCAGTGTACTATGGCAGTAGTTGTCAGCATGTATAACGAAGCATGTATCGTCTTTCCAAAACCCCTTATTTTGAATTAATGTCCCTCCAGTACCTAGCAATTGAGGTTCGTAAACAAGCGTTATCAAATCTCGATGAGGGTGTTTGGCAATATACTGCTCAACTTGTTGTGAGAAATAATGGGTGTTAATTAGAATTTCAGTTACGCCCAAATGAATGAGTTTATCTATCCACAAACCAAGTAAACACTCTCCATCAATTGGTACTAAGCACTTTGGAATATGGTTGGTGAGTGGACGCAAGCGCGTCCCTAAACCCGCCGCTAATAGTATTGCTTTCATAGTTTATTCAAATGAGTCAATTACGGCTTTCTTAAGCACATTAAAATCTAAAGGAGTATTACCCACAGCGCCGACCTGGCAAGCTGCTGCAATGCTTCCTAAGTAATAGGCCAGCCAAGGCATTTTGTTGGCTGCAATAACCAGTGAGCTGGCTGCAAGAAAGCAATCTCCAGCACCTGCAGGGTCAACGGCATGCTTGTTAACAGCTGAAAGGTTATCATTTTCCCAGTTGCTAAAGTCTTTGTTGGGTAAATGGATCAGAATGCCTTCTTCGGCTAAGGTGATAACAATATTTTTGGCACCAGATTTACGAGCCAGCTTTTGTGCGAGTATAACTAAGCCATCATCAGGGTTGTTCAGTGCGACTCGAACCTCTCTCTCGGTCGGTGTAATAAGATCCATACCTTTATATCTTGAAATATCCCCTACTTGGGAAGAGGTTTGGCTATCAGCGACTACTTTTACTGAGTGTTCATGGCACAATAGGGTAATAGCATCGACTAAACTTTGTGGTAACAGTCCATAGTTAAAGTCAGAGAAAACCAACAAGTCGAGACTAGAGACTTTTGACTTAACAATATCGATAATGGTGTTTTGTAACTCTTTGGAAATCTTGTGTTGGCGTACTTGATTCACCCTTAGCAGGGTTTTATTGCCGGCTCTGTAGCGCGTTTTGAGCGGAGTTGGGCGGCTGTTGTCAACCAGTAAGTGTTCACTCAAATTATATTTATCAATGTGTTGAGTTACATAGTCAGCGGCACTGTCTTCCCCGAGTACTGAAATAAGGCTCACTTCATTGGCACCGATGGCCTTGATGTGTCCCGCTGTGATAGCCGCTCCACCTAAAAAGGTATCCGTTTTATTGGGCGTCATTACAATAGTTGGATCTTCTTGCGATAAGCCCACGGCGCTACCTTGTACGTATTCATCAACAATTACTTCGCCGATGACCAACACGTTAAGTTGCTTTATTGAGTCAAAAGCTTCTAATACTGATTCTAGAGTGATGCTATGGCGACTGGCGTAGCGCTTAGCTTCCGAATAATCGAAGTTTTTACCAATACTTGGCGTTCGGCGAATAAATTGCTCCGCATTGGTCTCAAACTCTCCAGAGCCAAAAATGAGCTTACCACCGTAGCTTTTTAATGCGTCTAATTCTGGGTTGTCTTTTTCTTCGTATTCTTTACCCTTTACCACAGCATACGGCTGATATTGGTTAATTAAGGTGACACTGTCGGCTTCGTTTAAAAATGCTTCATCAACACATTCTAGTGATTGAACCATTTCGAGGCGGTGGCGTTCTGATATGCGACTTTTCACACTCATATTGTCGTCTTCATTTACCGCTACAATCAGGTGATCGCCACACTCTTTGGCAAATTTTAATAACCGAATATGGCCCGGGTGTAGGACGTCAAAATTGCCTACAACGAGCACTGTCTTTTTTGTTTTGGCCATTATCGCTCCCCTAAATAGTGGTAATCATTGATGGCATCTTCGATACTCTGACTTGACGTTGTTTCTTGATAAGGGGTATATGGCTGCAATGTGCCAAACTTAGTTGCTAGTACGCCCTTTGTTGCAGCCTTTATTGGGTTAATTAAATTTGCATTCAAGTTAAGCATGCCAGCCACCTTTTTTAAAAACTCGTAGTAACAAATATCTTGTGCACCACTTATTTGAACAATCCCACTGGTTTGCTTATTAAGTATAGTGTTTATGTGGCGCGCGATAAATGGTGCTGAAATAGGCGAAAAGTAGTGGTCGTCAAAGGCATCAAACGTTTGCTGTTGTATTAAGGTATTTACCATGTTATCAATAAGTTGAAATGGTTTAGTCAGTATTTTCGAAGGCCTGACTACCATGGTATTTAAATCGTGTGATTGAATAAACTGCTCTACTTGGTGCTTCTGGCGGCCATACACAGAACACGGAGAAGACGGCTCATTCCATGGCGTATAAGCCTTGTTACAACTAAAAACATGATTTGTAGATAGAAAAATACTAAAACAACCCGCGGTGTGTAACATATCTAACAATAGTTTGGTGCGCTCAACATTGATAAATTCACTGTATTCTCGCTGTTGTTCACACAGCTTTATGCTAGTAATGCCTGCTAACACGACCACGTTTTGGATTCGTTCCGACTTAATGAAGTGATTAAGAGAGTCAAAATGCTCAGGCTTTGCTAAATCAAACGTGATTGCACCTGGTGTATTGCGCCTTGATGTATAACGCAAAGTATTATCCTGTTGACACAAGTAGCGGCCTAATGCTGCATCACCACCTATGATTAGCGTTTTGCTTTTACTCATTAGCCATTATCCGGATCCAGTTGTGGGTTCACGGCAATGAGTGCTCGGGTTATTTTACGCTCATCTAAATCTTGCAAGGCCTGATTTATCTCATCCAAGCTGTAGCTGTCGGATAGTAGCTTTTCAAACGGTAGTTTATGTTCGTTATACAGCTCTACGAGTTTTGGAATATCAGTATCTGGGTGTGAACTGCCGCCCCAGCTCCCCATAATTTGTTTGCCACGGTGAAATGCGTGAGGCTCTAATTGTATGGTCGCTCCTTCTTCTGGGTGAGATGCAAAAATACATTGTCCACCATGCTCTTTTACCGCTGTGAAGGCATCTTCAATTGAGCTACATGTACCTCCAGCTTCGATTGTGTAATCACATCCACCTTGCGTAAGTTCGACAATTTGTTCGAGGTAATTCTCATCTTGCGCATTGATGCAGTGTGTTGCGCCGAGCGCACCGGCTAGCTCAAGTTTTTTAGGTTCAATATCAACGGCGATAAGCATGTTTGGTTTGAACAGTCTAGCGGTGATAAGTGCACTGAGACCGATACCACCTAAACCAAACACCGCAATTTTAGCGTTGTGCTGCGGTTTGAGCTGATTGAGTACCAACCCTGCACCAGTGGGAAGTGCACAGCCAAGTAAAATGGCTAATTTGTACGGTATACCAGCGGGTAATTTTACAACCCTATTCTCTGAGACAATTGATTCTTGGGAAAATGTTGTCACACCACCGGCATTTATTTTCGTGCCTTGGTAGCTGTAAATACCGCCAGGTGCATCCAAACCTTCACCTTTGATCCAGCCCAAAACGACGATGTCACCTACTTGTACTTTTGTTACTTGTGGGCCAATTTCCTTGACCTTGGCAACGGCCTCATGGCCGAGCAGATGAGGAAGATACTTGTCTTCACCACGTAGTCCCTTTACTTCCATGAGCTGAGAGTGACATAAACCTGTGTATATGATGTCGACTTTGACTTGACCGCTAATCAGTTCGGGTGCGACCAAATTGTCGACTAAAGTCAGTAGTTCACCAGTTTTAAATAATACAGCAGCTTTCATATTGATTGTTCCATTTAATATATGTAGTGATTGTCGGGCAATCTGGCACAAATGTTTTCAATTTGTGCCCGTGGATAAGGGAGTAGTATGGGTGCATTATATAATCGGTTAGCAGGTAGAATCTGCTTGTTCTCCATGAACTTACCTATTTTACTTTGATCTTCATCTAACCACCCCAGAAATCTATTATCAAGCAGATGTGCACAAAAGCAGGCAGCAGGCCCTGTACCCAGTACATAACATTGAGGGAGTTGCGCTAACATGTCCAACTTTTCTGACAGCTTTTTGATTGGATTACTTTGTTCGTCTTTACATGCTTGTTTGTTTGAATCAAATGACATTGAATTTGAGACCAACACGGTGATTTCTTTGTTCAGCTGTGCGCTTGGAAAGAATACATGTTTAAAGTGCTTGTTGAGCAGCTTAGCTAGCGTTTCTTTTGAAAAATGGGAGACATGATCGTAAATGGCAAAGTCCCATTCATTTTCAGTGATGTTTGGCACTTGAATTATTGCGATACCTTGTTCTGATAACCGTGACGATAACTGTGCTAGGAATGCGTTGGGTGTAGGAACATGTTCCAGCACATGAACTAATGTCACGACATCAAACACTGTGTTTATTAGTGATAGATCACCGCAAAAAAACGCGTGTAGGTTATATTTTTCCTGTAACTTGAGTTGTTGGTGATCTGATACATCATGGGCATTTAACTGCCAGTGCTTAAAGCTTTGTGTGGCCGCTTCTAGCATTACACCGCTGCCAGTACCGATGTCTAGAAATCGCGCTGTGTCGGGGAGCATTGGAGCACATATAGACAGAATCTCACTGCAACGTGTAAAAGGGACATCAGCGCTGTAGTTTTGTTGTTCTTTGCCTTGATTGATATCGTATGGTGCGTAGCTGGAATAGATGCTTTGTGTGTTTGTCAGATAAGTTTCATCTGCGTATTTTTGATAATGTTTGCAATGGGGGCACTGCTGTATCTGTGCGGCGAAGTTCAATGGCCGGCAATCAGAGGCAATAGATTTACTCACAGTGATAGAGTGAGTAATATTACTGGAAATTTGTTCGCAAACAATACACTTCACGAGCGTGTCCTTAAAGCTGTTTGGTCATTAATTGCACGTGTTGTGCAGTTTGTGCAAGGTAGTGCTCTATCGTCTTAATTGTTTGATGCTCATCTAGCACATTACCTTTATCGGCAAATGCTCTTCTTTTTTGAACCTGAGTGATAAAACAACTGCCAATTATGAAGCACCACTTAATTCTTGTTAGTTGATATGCAAAGATAAATTCCTCTTTAAACTCAGATATGAAACCAAACAATGGCATATCTTTGAGTACCGAAATACTTTCTATTGGCGCAGGTATTTGCGGCTGTGCAAAAAAGTCTGCTGTGAGCTTCCATAATGAATCAATGCCCGCATATTCGAAGTCAAAAAAGTATAGTGTATCTTGAGCTTGTAAAATATTATGAAAACCAAAATCTGAAGGAGACAGGTGGACGCAATTAACAGACTGCTCCCAATTCAATTGACTGTGTGTTGTAAGAATGTCAGCGAACAAAGGTTTGATTTTCGTGTTTACGAGCCTTTGATAGGCGGGCGATATACCTGATTGTTCTGTAGCGGCTATTCTGTTTTCAACTAACGTGATGAAATCACGTAATGTAGTTACTGCATCTTTGGCTTGAGGCAATGAACGCAGCGGCTGGGCGCAGGTCTGGTTGCAGTCAACGATAAACTCGAACGCTTTTTTTACATTTTCAGCTGTAGGTGAGGTGATTTTCTCCCCAGACAAATGTGTTGTCAGTAGCAACCCCAGTTCAATGTCATGGGCTATCACTTTTGCTGTGTTTGGCATACCCTTGCGCATCAGCATATTAAGAAAATTAAGCTCTCTTAAGCACTTTTCTTTATAATCTTCTGAGCGAGTAAAGAATTGCTTAAGTATGTACTGGCCACATGCACTACGAACACAATACACGCGGCTGTTGGCACCACCTGATAGCGCTTGTAACTCAAATGGGGCAACGACATGCTGATGGACAAAACCTTTCATCGTTTATTTAATACACAAGGCAATTAAATAGTGAGCCATGGGGTAGTAGCCAGTATGCACGACTTCGTCATTCATGGAAAATAAGAATACGTGTTTAAAGTGTTTATTACACAGTGCCTTAAAGTCCAGTCCTGATTTACAGTTTATATGGCCAGCTTTACTTGCCGGTGATGCGTACTGCTGCGACTCCAAAGAAGGCATACCTAAAATCACCATACCATCACTGCTTAGAGAAGAGGTTATATTACTGATGAATCTATCTTCTTGATCTGCTGGAATATGTTCCAAGACATCTAAAGAATAGGCTGCATCATATTTTGCGTCCAGAGGCTTTTCAAGAATGTCATGCACAATCGGAATAAGTGGCCACTTTTTGGAGTTGCGCTGTTTTACATCGGCAATAAATCGCGGCTCTATGTCTGCTACTGTAAGTTGTTCCACTTCCTGCTTTACAATTCGGCTGCCAAAAGCATCACCACAGCCAATTTCGATGACGTTTTGTTTGCCAGCAAACATTTTTGATACGAATTTATAGCGCGATAGCATGATCCCGAGGCGTCTTGGGTCTAGATCCCATGTGCCGTTACTCATCAGGCCTAAACGGTTTACTTCTGTTTCATCTAAGAAATCGTGGTAGCTTTCTAGATAGTCAGCTTGGTTGTCTTTAGTTGCCATAGTTGCCTCTTGCATTGTCTTGTTGAGCTATTAACGCGACTAACTGGTTAAATTGACTAGTAATATTCTCATGTGTATCACGTTGCCAAATGGTTTTTTGCAATGCGTTATCGTTAAAAAAGTAATCTTGGCCGACAGTTAATCCGCAACGCTCAGCGGTCATGGAGCTTGATGCTGGGTTATCTTCATTTATGGGATGAAAAATAAGTGATTTAGCGCCTTGCAGAAAACTAATCGTGTAGGTTGGTCCAGTGGAAATACCCATGTTTATATAGGCCGCCTGATACAGTGCTAATCTGACCAAAAAGTCAGACGATGCCGCTGTAAATGTACTGTATTGCTTAAGTTGCTCAGGCATGGCTGAGGTTAAGTAGTATGAATCCCGAATAATCACAGGATAATATTCACGAGTATCCAGCTCACTTAAGAACTGGCCCCAACTGTTCAAATCATTGTTACGAACCGCTTGCTCTTGGTACTCACGCAAAGTCACTGTAATGAGCTTTTTCCCTTGTACGCGCTGGTCGAGAAAATTTTTTACTAGCGCAACAGCATTTTTCGGAGGCTGCAAAAAAGACAGGCTATGTCCTGCATCGGCTAGTGGTTTAAGGAGAAGAGTCGATGATTTCTGTTTTGCTGAACCAGAAACGACCTCTTCGGGGTAAACATGAGTATGAGTGCCAATTAACGTAGACAGTTTTTCCCTAAAAGGTAACTCAACGATAGAGATGCAACTAGGAATACAGCGCATCATACTCTTTATTATATGGTCTATGCGCCACTGATAGTCGTCAACTGCGTGAAACTGCCTTACTCCCATGTATGACTCAGAACATGATTGATTGGGTAAGATCACAAAGCATATGTGTTCAAGGCCTCTTTGTCGTCTTTCAAATTCAGACAAAATTACAAAGTTCGTGATGTCAAAGCAAGGCAAGTTGCACGACAAATCATATACCGCATATAACACTGAATGTTCATTGATGGTTGGTGTTTTTAGCTCGTTGTATGGCACAAGCTTGTTGATGGAGTGATTGTAAAAGAAACTTTTTTCAACCGGCAAATTTGCTTCATATAACGATGACAAGATAGCAGTAACAGCTTCTGAACAAATAACTATGCGTGCAATGTGCAAATCCTTGGCGTCAGCCAGCTCTTTGAGTGACAGCGCACGTTCATTTTCAAAAAACTCCCCACCGTCTGTGGTTACAAAAAGGTTGTTCCCAGTATTAAACACTGAGCCAATAAATTTATAGGCAGAAGATGTTACGCCATAGACGATAGTAATCTCTTTACTCATAACGATAAATTCTTACTCTTAAAAACAGCTAAATGCTCTTTGCGTGCAGATTGGCCACCAATGCAGGCAGTTTAGACCAACATTGAATGCTGGATAACACTGGGTGTGATTGCTCTGCAAACAGAACACCTATCGTTGTACTTGGGAAAGACTCCGCCAACAGGATTGACTCTAAGTCATCGACAAATACATCAATTTGGAGTGTTGCAACCCTTTCTAGTTTTTGTTCCTTTGTGGTATTAAAAAATATCCGATTGTCGCAAAAAACAGCATCGTCACCCCCTAACAGGCCTTGGTCCACCAGCCAATTACGTGCAGCTTCATGCAAATCCACCTGTTTGCCAATGAAAGGGTACTGTGTTTTATGTGAGATGAGAAATAGCTCATGCCCTTGTGCTTGAAGCGCTTTGAGTACCTCCAAGCAATGAGGAAATGGTGAAGCTTCATTGATCTTTTCGCCATACACTATGCCTTGCAATTGCGTCCATTGTGCTTCGTTATTTTGATCAAAAAAGTACTGCTTAACCTGCTCTTTTGAGTGCCCGATATGTTCAGGCATCCAGCCTAGCTGATGAGCAACTCGATGAAACACCCCTGTGTAATTGGCGATGGTGTTGTCGAAATCTATTCCGAGCCTCATAGTACCTGCCTGCTTTTTAACGTGTTCACAATAGTATCTATATCAAGCCCTGCTTTTATCCGAGCAGTGTGTTGTGATGACACCTGATCAATAAACCTGTCAGGGATACCGAAGCGATGTACATTCACCGCCATACATTGTTCATTGTAATACTCCAATACTGCGCTACCAAAGCCACCGTTGACGTTGTGCTCTTCGAGTGTGATAAGGTGTTCAAACCTTGATGCTGCGTTGCTGAGGTATGTGGAATCTAGTGGTTTTACCGTATGAAAGCTCACTAGCTCGGCTTCGATACCATGTTGCAGCAATTCTTGGTGAAGCTGTTGGGCTACGGGCATAATTGTACCGTTCGCCAAGATGGCTACAGATTTTCCTGGATTCATCACGTAAGCTTGACCAAACTTTAGAGCTGGTAGTGTACTGTGTACTTTAGGTTCATTTTTCTTACCAATTCTAAAGTAGCAAGGTGCATTGAGAGCGATTAACTGAGGCATCAAGATAGCCAGCTCGTCAGCATCAGCTGGGCACACGATATTCATATTTGGTAACGCTCGCATTAATGCGATATCTTCAAACGAATGGTGAGTTGGTCCTAAATTAGCGTAAGACAAACCTGAGCCCGTACCAACAATGATCACTGGCTGATTCTGATATGCAATATCGATTTTGATTTGCTCAAAATTACGAGCGGTGGTGAAGGGTGTAATAGTATAAATAAAGGGTTTATGCCCCATCATGGCTGCACCAGATGCCATGGACGCCATATTCGCTTCCGCTATCCCTGCGTTAATTGTACGAGTGGGTGCAACCTCTTTTAGGTTGTTGAACAGCCTGTTACCAATATCCGCATAAAACAGCATGATGCTATCATCATTACTGGCTAATTCTGTTAGTTTGGCGGCAAATGCGTTTCTCATTTTAGGCCTAGCTCCTCTTTTGCCATCATGACTTCATCAACAGTAGGAATTCGGTAATGCCAGTTGTTATCGTTCTCCATGAAAGAGATACCTTTCCCCTTTATAGTATCTGCAATAATACAAACAGGTTGTTGTTGTACTTGCGCTGCATCAAACGCTTCTATCAGTGCTTGATGATCATGTCCATTCACTCGTATGGTGTGCCAGCCAAAAGCACGCCACTTTTCATCAAGAGGTTCGAGGTGCATGATCTCGCAGCTTTCTCCAGTACCTTGCAATTTATTAAAATCAACAATCGCAACTAAGTTATTCAATTGTTTTGCAGGCGCAAACATAGCAGCTTCCCACACCGTGCCCTCATTGATTTCACCATCACCCATAAGCACATAAAATCGATTGCTCAGACCCTGAACTTTAGCGCTCAAGGCCATGCCAGAGGCAAGAGACAATGCGTGCCCTAATGAACCTGATACGGTTTCTACGCCGGCTGGTGCGTGAATGCCTGGATGTTCTTCAAATTGAGAACCGTCGCTACCATGTTGATATAAATCTTCGATGGGAAAATACCCACGATAGGCGAGTGTAGTGTACAGTGCACTGGCCGCGTGGCCTTTGCCCAGTAAAAAGTAGTCTCGGTCTTTGCTCTTTGGTTGCTGTGGCTCTACATTTAGCACTTGCCAATATAGCGTGCTAAGAATGTCTGTACACGACAAACAACTCCCCAAGTGAGGTGTTGATGTTTTGGATGATACATCACACAGCGTATAGCGAATATTTGCGCTGATTTTTTCTAACTCTACCACTTAGGTTCTCCTGACATCCCAACCAACGATATCCGCGTATAGCTCGTAATCACGCTGGTAATAGGCATAAAGCGTGCTGAGAGATTGCTCACTTAGCATTTCATAGGTTGACTCTCCATCCAATGAAGGCGCAACCGATTTGGTTACATTATGCTCAGCAAATGTCACCCCTAGTTTTTGCTCGAGCGTTGAGACTTGCTTGATATCAACCAATTGGTCATAGAAACTGATGTTATCGCCAACATATTCATTCTGTGGGCAGAAATGGTCATGAATATCATAGTTACCTAAGTAAAACGCAAAGTTACTAATGAAATCGTTGATATCGTTCGATTTAAAACGTTTTGAACGTAATACAATATGGTTATATGCGGAAATGAATCGCTTGATTGGATCTCGCATGATGGCAAACTTAAAGTATTGCTGAAGGTCAGAGTCCATTTCCCAAATACTTTGGCTTTCCATAAAGTATCGATCGAGGTCCAGACTACGTTGAGTTTGAGGATCAAATTGAGGTGCTTGACCATAGGTAGCGGTGTAAAAATGACTCGAAACAGATGAGTTCATGACTTTTGGACAGCGCTTGTAAATCAGTTTAGCTTTGTTATCAAACAGATAGTTATGCATCGGCCAGTTGTATCTTCTACATTCATAACTTGCGTTTAAATGTAGATGCACGATGTCGTTGAACATTTGTCGCTCTGACGCTAGGTATAAAATGTCCAATTTAGGTTTCTCAAAAAGAAACTCGTCAATATGATAATAGGTGGCAGGTAGCTCAGAGACCTCTCTGGGCTCATCTACAAAGCAACTGACTTCGATGTTATGGTTGACTTTGGTTAAGAACTGGAAAAGTTCTTTGGCGCCTTTACCTGTTCCGACTATTCCAACTTTTTTCATGAACTCGTTCCCTTATGGTATAAACCAGTAAAAGTCGCCCGTGTAACCGTTATCAGCAAAAAATTGCTTCCAGTCATTTACGTGCATAATGGTTTTTGCTGTTAATGCCCACTCGAGCATACGCTCTTTTTCTTCATCGTTGCGATAAGCATCCACAGTGATGAATGATTTCCCACGACTCACACGCTCGATCTCTCTCAGCGCCATCGCACATTCATGCTCGTCTAAGTTGTGGATAGTATTGATAGACATCACAACATCAAAGCTGTTGTCTTCAAAAGGCAGCGCCTTTGCATCACCTTGAGAGAGTAAATCTTTAACTTCCTCTTTTGCATTCTCTAAAGCGTACTGAGAAATATCCACGCCACGTAGCGTGATCCCTGGAATATGCTGTTGTAAGTCATAAAGCATAAACCCTTTGGCACATCCGACATCTAGCAAAGAGCTGTCGTTTGTAAGGCCAAAATGCGCTTGTAGGTCGGGTACTACTGGTTGCCAAAAACGTGGCATGTAGCTAAAACCGCCGTATCCATAGGTACGATCGCCATCGAAAAAGTCTTTACCGTATTGACGGGCTATTTCACGATCAGCTTCAGTAATAACTTTTGCTCGACCTTTTGTGTCACGTTTAGACTTTGGATAATTTCTTAGTAAGTCGATTTCGTTTCCTAACATAGATTTCTCAAGCCTTATGTATGTATTCGTTTGGCTGTGTTGCTAACACATCTAAATTATTTTTCACCCAGTTGATGGTGCGCTCTACACCATTTTCTAACGACACTTTGTCTTTCCAGCTGAGTTCGTTGCGTACTTTCTGGCTGTCCAGCAGATATGCGGCATCTTTGCCGAGTCTATCTTCTGTTACTTCACATACTTGCTCGAAGGGGACATTTAGCATGTTGCAGATCATTTCGACTAAGGCGCGTATCGTAATCATGCGCTCCGTTGATATGTGGTAAATTTCTCCAGTCTTGCCATGCTCACCAATACGCTGTGTCGCGTCAGAAACGTCATCTATGTGGATGAATGAGCGGGTAGAGTGGCCACCGCCGTGCAAAGGTAACACCTTGCCTAACAAAGCAAATAGAATTGTTCTAGGAATAATACGGTAAAGTTGTTGACCCTCGCCGTACACATTTGCTGCGCGGGTAAACACCACTGGAAAATCATACACATCGCTGAAAGTGTGCAGGCTCATATCCGCTGCTGCGCGTGACACCGCATAAGGGGTGCTGGGGTGATAATTTCTATGCTCTGGTACTAGCCCTTCGCAACTGCCATACACTTCGGGTGTTGAAATATGAATGTATTTTTCAAACCCATCAAGTTGGCGTAGTGCGTTATGCAGTTTTATCGTCGAGACTGCATTGGTCATAAACCAGTGTTCCGGATACTGCCAACTTTGACCAACCATGCTTTGTGCCGCGAAGTTGTATACCTGTTTAATTTTCTTTTGCTTGATCAAAGCGACAATTTCATCAAGATGATGATTCAGGTCTAGCTGATGGAAGTCTGGTTGATTGGATTGCCAGCGATACGGAAGTAGTGCATCAATAGGCTCATGAGAGCGACTTGCTGCTATGACCGAATGTTCTTGTTTAAGCAGGTGAGCGCAAAATGATGCGCCCGAAAAAGAGTTACTGCCCAGTACTAAAATTGGGGAACTAGCCATGTTTTAATTCCTGATATAAGGCTTTCATGAGGATGTGGCCGATAACAACTTGGGTATCTTCTGAGATTTGCATATCTTGAATATCAAAATGAAAGACCTGTTCTAGCATTGGCTTAGCTTTACCGCCATCAAACCCAAGAATACCAACAGTAGACATGCCAATGGATTGAGCTTGTGTGATTGCGTTTATGATATTGCCCGAGTTACCGCTGCCTGACAAAACTAGCAGCACATCATTTTTGTCAGCTTTCACTTTCAGTTGGTGGGCAAATATATTGTCATAACCAATATCGTTGCCCAAACAGGTAAGCACTGAGCTATTTGCTGGCAGGGCTTCAACTTTTAACGCGTCCCCTTGTGGGTTGATCCCAAAAGTAAAGTCGTTAGCCAAGTGAATGGCGTTGGCGGCGGACCCGCCGTTACCACATAAGTACAAAGTACCGCCACGCTTTTTCATTGCCAGCAATGTATCGACAAAGGTTCTTATCTTTTTGCCATCCAGTTGTGATAATACTTTACTCAAAGTGGCAACGTAATCCTGCGTTAAACTCACAACGGGATCTTTTGAGGGCAATGGTGTTACGGTACTTTGTTGCTTAGTCATAATACTTCTCGCTGCATCCATTTAAGGTTGTAGTAACGATCTTCATCGGTGAGTTTGCCTTGCTGATAGGCCGCTATGATTTCATCAATCGCAACGGCAACTGACTTTTTAGGTATAAAGCCTGTTGCTAATAACTTATCTGAGTTGATGCGGTAACAACGAGGATCATTTGAAGGGGTTACTTCTATTTCACATTCAACCTTCTCTTGCACCATCTTAGCAATATCCATAATGGAGATATTTTCAAATCCCGCATTAAATACGCCAGAGGTTTTTGAAGGATTTTCAAGCATATAAATATACAGATCAGTGATGTCGTCGATGTGAATATTTGGACGGACCTGCGCACCACCGAAAACAGTGATTTTGCCATTTTTTAACGCTTGCATCGTCAACATATTGACGGAAACGTCAAGGCGCATTCTTGCAGATAGGCCACAAACTGTTGCTGGGCGAACTATTTGCACAGCCATGTCGTCAGCGTAGCTAAGCAGTACACGCTCCGCGACCATCTTTGTTTTGTTGTACTCTGAAATCGGCTCAAGCGTCAGGTCTTCGGTAACTTGCTCTTCTTCTTTGACACCATAAACACTGCCAGAAGAGGCATAAATAAACTGCTTGATACCTTGACGCTTAGCTTTATCAGCCAGTTGCATTGTAGCAAGCGCACTGACTTCCCATGTTAACTTAGGATCTAAGTCTCCACATGGATCATTGGCGATGGATGCCAAGTGAATGATGCTATCTACACCTTCTAAATCGACATCAGCGGTTTGCCTGACGTCTCCTTTGATTACAGAAAGATTGTCATGCTCAGGTAAAAAGTTACCAAACCACTGTGTATCCAATGCAATGACTCGGTAGCCTTTGTCTAAAAGCTTTGGAACTAAAACGGTGCCTTTATAACCAGTGGCACCTGTTACTAAAACTGTTTTATTACGCATGTTGTTAACTCAACTTTTCTAATCTTTAGCCAGTACTTAACTTATACTTGTGGCATCTCTGCGCAACTCATATTGTCGGTGAGTGATGCAAAATAAATGCCGTACTGTTTCGGTTTTGATGTTTTATTTGTTACCTGCGCTACAAGTAATGTATTTCATACTTTTAAACGCTCTTTTGCTCTACATGTTTATTTATATCGGTAAGTTCAGGCTTTTCCTTTAATGCTTTCATTAAATCTGCATAAGAAAAGTCTAGGCGATTGTTAAAATGAGCGTAAATAGCACTGATGGCCTTGTAATCGTCAGGTTCATCCAAAGTGATTCGCAAATGACTGTAGTCAGAGCCTGCACTGAGTGTATGTGTGGTCATGGTTTGGAATTTTGGCATTCCTAAGGTGACGTGCTCGCGTGCGGCAGGATCCGTGGCGTTTAAATGTGCGGCTTCAAGTAACTGAAATGAAAAAGCACAACAGTCTAACCCTCTGGGAAAACCACTGTGCGGACCTAAATTAACCATATCAAACTGGTTTTCTTTATGTAGTTTGATAACGTCGGAACACAGTGATTCATCTATCAACGGACAGTCGCTGGTGAGTCTAACTATCGTGGTGTTTGGCTTTGCACCAAACTTTGTTGCGGCACCGTAATAGCGCCCAAGTACATCTTCAGTATCTCCCTGAAAAGTTGCTACTCCTAACTTTTGACATAGTGCCATTATGGGCGCTTCTGTTCCATCATTGGTTGTTGCTACAATAATAGAAGCACGCCAGCGTGGTAGCCTTTCGATCATAACTTGCAAAACTGGTTTGCCACACAATGGCAACATAACTTTGCCAGGAAGCCGAGTAGAGGTCATTCGTGCTTGAATGATGATTTGTACTGGGTGCATCGAAGTCTTTGTTATCATTATATTTGAGATAAATATAGCAAATCATTACACTCAAAGACAGTGATCAATGTGAGCCAGCCAAGACGACTATTACGATTGCTGCAACTTTGTACGATAGAGGTCAAAACTCGGCTTGTAATTTGCTTAGAAATAGTCAGCGACATGAAAAAATATAGGAATTACCGTGACGTTTAAAACAGAGTTTCAAATTGCTAACACATTTGTTGGACATCAACACCCTTGCTATGTGATAGCCGAAATGTCAGCAAATCATGGTCAATCATTAACTAAGGCAAAGGAGCTTGTGTACGCAGCCAAAGAGTCGGGAGCAGATGCAATCAAGCTACAAACTTATACAGCCGATACGCTGACCATGGATTGCAAACTGCCGCACTTTGAAGCTACAGGCCCTTGGCAAGGCCAATACTTGTACGATCTATATAAAAAAGCATACATGCCATGGGATTTCCATGCTGAGCTATTTGAACTTGCACAAAAGCTTGGTCTAACTTGTTTCTCATCGCCATTTGATAAAACAGCTGTTGATTTACTTGAGCAGTTCGATGCGCCTGCATACAAAATCGCTTCTCCAGAGCTAATTGATCACCAGTTAATTAGAGACGTTGCAGCAACTAAAAAGCCTGTGATTATGTCGACAGGCGGCGCAACGCTTGCGGAAATTGCCAATGCGGTCAAAGTCGCTCATGATGCCGGTGTGACAGAGTTAGCCTTAATGAAGTGTACAAGTACCTATCCAGCACCTGCCAATAGCATCAATCTTCGCACCATTGCTCACATGCGAGAGGCATTTGGATGCCCAGTAGGTCTTTCCGATCACACATTAGGTAACGATGTACCGCTTGCCTCTGTGGCGGTGGGAGCTTGTATGATTGAAAAACATTTTGTGATGGATAAAAAAGACGAAACTGCGGATAGCTTTTTCTCAATGACGCCAGATGAACTTGCTGCATTAGTGCATGGCGTCAGACAGATAGAACAGGCAATGGGAACAGTCCACTATCCGAGTGAACCTTCAAAGGCTCGTCGCTGTGTCTATATAATTAAAGATGTTGCAGCTGGGGAAGTGTTGACCGAGAAACACGTGGCTCAAATGCGCCCAGGAGGTGGAGAAATCATGCCTGAGGCACTCCCTACAATTATTGGACGAACCACTCGTAAAGCTTTGGCAAGAGGCACGCAACTAGCGTGGGGAGACTTGATATGAGTACAGATAAGCGAGAGTTATTATCCCTGATCCAACAATTCTTTTTAGAGCGAGGGGTTGTTATTCCAGATGAGAAGTTGCCGAGCTATGATTTTATGGCTGCAGGAAGCCTTGATTCATTTGAGGTTTTATCCTTGATCATGCACATTGAAATGCACTGTCAAATCAGTATACCAGCAGAACTATTACTAGATAAAAACAATGCAGAAATTGGCAACCTAGTTGATGCCATTCTAGGATTGGCATGATAGCGTTTCGTATAGATAGCCTAAGTGGTCTTGGGCACTTTATGCGCTCCAAATGGCTTGCATTAGCGCTAAAAGAGCAGGGGGTTGCCTGTAAACTTTTCCTAGATAATCAGCCGAACAAAGAATTATGTGAGCCATTTTGTCAGGATGTTGTGATCGTACCCCGTGGGCTGACACAAGTGCAGCAAGCAAGTTGGTGCACTCAGTATTTGTCCGAGCAGGGTTTGACGCCAAGTCACTGGGTAATAGATGGTTATAAATTTTCTATGCAATGGGAATTGGCGGTAAAATCACCGCAAGTTGGCGTCGTAGTGATAGATGACCTGGCTCGCTCACATGAGGCGGATTGGGTAATAGATGCTAAGTGGCAAGGTCATCAAACGTTTTTTAGTCGCTATGATGATAGAGTATCTGAGGATACTCAGTTGTTGCTTGGCCCAGAATATGCGTTACTATCCCCACAATATGCGCAGTTCAAACCGCAATTACAAAGACAAAACAGCTTGTTGTTTTCTTTGGGGGGAGGAGGTGATTGGTCGCGGCTGACCGAGCTCATAAGTCACTTGCTACACCAAGATAATGGTTTGCTTAAAATTGAAGTGATCATTGGCCCCTACGCGACCTCTACCGAGGAGCTCAGTCAACTCGCTGAAAAGTTTGCGAATCTGCATTTGATAACGGGTGAAAATAGTCTTTATCACTATTATGTTCAGTGTGGCTTATTTGTAGGGGCGTTGGGCACATCTTTGTATGAACTGGCAGCAACACAAACCAGTGCGGTGACCTTTAGTATCGCAGATAACCAGCATAATGATCAGCAAGACTTAGAGCAGTTAGGCCACTACTTCCATATTCCAGATTTACTAGATTATCCTGTAAATGAGATTGCAAGCACGTTACATGCTTTATTGCAGTATCGAGAACGTCTTAATAAACTGGCTCAATCTGCGGCGGTGAAAGTTGATGGATTAGGAGCACAAAGGGTGTGTTCAGTGCTATTAAACAACCACCATTCACAAAAACAAGTATTGGCAAAGGCGTCCTATGCGGAAACCAGCATACAAATTACGCCAGATCTTACACTCAGGCCGGTTCAAGACACAGATATTAACCATTACCTCAATGCTAGAAATCGGGCAGACAATGCTTGGCGTATGACCATTACCAAGCAAATAAGCCAGTTACAACACTATCGCTGGTGGTTTGCTAATCAACGCGCTTCATTTGTACTTGAATCCGAAGGTGGGGCATTACTATATATTTGGCACCAACTGTTTGAGATTCGAGGACAACAATATTTAATAGGTGGGTGGTTTGCTGCCAGTGATGATGTTGGTTTTGCCCATGCTCAGCTCATCTTAGACTGGCAACTTAAAGAAACTGCCAAGCTGTGGCCAAAAGCGCATTGGTTAGCGGTGATCAACAAAGAAAACAAATTTGTAAACCTGCTTAACCAACGTGCTGGATTTGTTGCTGTGGCAGAGGGAAGTCCTGAATTTGAAAGTATTTTGGCGCTCTTTCCTGATGCAACGCCTGAGCAATTTAACTTTGTGGCTAAGTTTGCCGATAACAATACATAGACCGTCAAGAGTAATTCACTTTGAACAGTATATATCAACTATTTCAAGAACATGTGAAAACCAATCCAAACAAGGCGGCTGTTATCTTCAATGATAATAGCCTGAGCTATCAACAGCTCGATAAGCAGGTTGGAGCATTAAGCAGCTATTTTACCTCATTAGGTTTAAGGCAAGGCCACCGAGTCGCGTTATTTGCACCAAATGGTTTGGAATATCCCACGGTAATGTTAGCGGCGGCAAAATTAGGATTAGCTATCGTGCCATTGCCCATTAGTTTAAAAGGTGATGCACTGATCACAGCGCTTAAAGTGATGCCTGTCGCGGCGGCAATTGCTTGGCCAACCATCAGCAAAGTACTGCTACAACAGAGGCTGGTGGAAAGAGAAAGTGTTATCACGATAGGTGACGCTGTTGATGGGGAGCAAACGTGGCAGGCTACCTTGACATCAACTCATGAGTCATGTGACGCGCCAGATGTTGACACTTCAGCGCCTTATATTTTAACGATGACATCAGGCTCCACAGGCCAGCCGAAACCCATCGTATTAAGTCAGCGCTGTAAAATCGAGCGCGCGTTTGCAGCTACTATAGATTACTATTGCTTGAATAAAGAAGATGTTGTTTTAGTCGCGACCCCTTTGTATCACTCATTGGCGCAACGGGGTGTGTTGATGCCTTTGATGCTAGGCGCAACGACAGTGATTATGCCTAAATTCTCACTTCCACATTGGTTAAAGGCGATTGAACAACACGCAGTGAGCTTTTTATTTGCTGTATCGGCCCAGCTCGAAAGCTTTCTTGTCCAGGACAGTGTTACAGAAGACATCAGTTCAATCAGGTGTTTAGTCTCTTCATCCGCGGTATTAAACAATGCCAGCAAAAAAGCGTTAATGGCGCGTTTGGACTGTGATTTTCACGAATGTTATGGGGCGTCAGAGGTTGGCGTGGTAACAGATTTTTGTGTTTCAAAACACCCTCAGTTGAGCGGTAGTGTTGGCAAAGCACTGCCTTTTGTTGAGGTAAAGATAACTGATAAGCGCGGTCATACACAGCCTAACAATGAGATTGGTGAGATCTGCTGTAAAACAACCACTGCGTTCAATGAGTATTTCAAAATGCCAGAGGCTACCGCAAACGCTTATGATAGCAGCGGCTTTTTTAGAACAGGTGATTTAGGGTATTTAGATGAGCACGGATATCTGTATTATGTGGGACGGAAAAAAGAAGTCATTTCCAGCGGCGGTATTAATGTTTTCCCACAAGATATTGAAGCGGTTGTGAAATCACACCCAATGATCATAGATTGTGTAGCGTTTGGCTGTCAGCATCCTCAATTAGGAGAGTATGTAAAGGTTGTGTATGAACGTCGAGGGGAGCAAGACCTTTCGATGGAGCTACGTAAGCTATGTTTAAAAGAGTTAACTGATTATCAGCAACCGAGAGAGTTTCTAGAGGTAGCAGAGCTACTTAGAAACCCTATGGGAAAAGTATTACGCAACAAAGTGAAAGAACTGTATAAATCGTGAAAATGGGGTGATTAATTTAATCACCCAACGCGTTCCCACGTTTTGCTTTGACTCGCTCGTTTAGCCGCGCTAAAAAGATCAAGCCCCTGTTTGGCTTGCTCTAACCCAAATACGTATTCATTGGTAATAGGGCGCCCTGCCTTAAAGTTGCAGAGCGCTTGGTGGATATCGGTGTATAAATTGGCAAATGCTTCAACAAAGCCTGTTGGGTGACCAGGCTTCATACGGTTATACCTAAACTGGTTGGCATATTGGCATTGGCCTGCGCGGTCTAGAATTTCCCTTCTACCGTCATTAAATTGAAGCTCCAACTCATCGGGATTAAGTTGATACCAGCGAGCACTACCGTGAGTGCCATAGATTCTCACCTCCAGCCCGTTGCGATGGCCGATTGCTGTTTTTGACATCCACATGCTACCTGTTACATTGTTCGGATATTTGAGTAGCATAGTTACGTCATCGATCAGGTTGGTGTACTCTGAATGATTGGCGAACTGGGCGCACGTTTCGGTTGGTTCGCATTCAAGCAGATAACTCGAAAGGTGGTGCAAGTGCACGCCTAAGTCCAAACAAATAGTGGGTACTGAATAATCTTGAAGACGCCAAGCTTGAGGTAAACTTGGCTTACCTGCTATATCAGGGGGCCTTTTAAACCCCTCCTGTGGCATTTCCAAATGTATTTTTTGCAGTGTTCCCAACTTGCCTTGCTTTATGATGTTTTTCAGCTCTCTCACCATAGCGTAACCACTATAGTTGTAGGTAACGGCTAAAAAGTGTTGTTGAGGATCATATAACTGTAATAACTTCGTTGCCTCTTCAGTGCCGCATACCAGCGCTTTTTCGCATATGACGGGTACATTCTTTTGCAAAAGGTATTGCAATGCCTCTAAATGATGTGGAGTAGGCGTAAGCACGACGACAGCATCAATATTCTTATATTCGATGTCTATCATTTCACGCCAATCATTATAGGTTCTATTAGTCGTGATACCCCACTGTGCAGCAGTCAATGAGTTATTGCTAGGGTCGCGACTAAACGCACCTGCCACAACCTGAAATTTGTTGTCTAAATGGGCTGCTGAAAAATGCACATAGCCGACAGCGGAATTTACGCCACCACCAATAAATGCCAAATTTAGAGGTTGATTACTCATAGAACTTTCCATCCGCAGTTGTTAAATTGACTTAGTCGTTAATTAGAGCAAGCAAATTATCGACGATATCTTGTTGTTGTTCTTCACTCAGTTCAGGAAACAAAGGCAATGTGATTGCACTGTGATAATATTGCTCCGCATTAGGACAGTAACCCGGTTTAAACCCCTGCTGTTGGTAATAGGGTTGCAGGTAAATTGGTATATAATGCACGTGCGCATAGATACCCAATGCTCTGAGCTTATTAACCACATTACGGTGCTTTGTGGGGTTACAGTCTAACACCTTTACCACGTACAGGTGGTATGCGCTGTAGCAACTGTTATGCACCTCTAATGGTATAACCTTTTTGCTGGCGCTTAGTAACTTATCATACCGCTGCGCTAAAACATTCCGTTGGCGCACAAACTCGCCAAGGGAGTTGAGCTGGCTATAGCCTAAAGCAGCATGTATATCTGTCATGCGGTAATTATAACCAAGCGCCTGTTGCTCATAATACCAAGGACCATGACTGGTTTGAGTGAAAAGGCTTTCATCGGAGGTAACGCCATGACTGCGCAACTGGCGCATTGTAGCTGCCAACTTCTCATCATTCGTTATTGCCATTCCGCCTTCTGCAGAAGTGATAATTTTTACTGGGTGAAAGCTGAAAATGCAGATGTCGGAGTATTCGCAGTTCCCAACGGGTTTATCGTTATATTTGCCACCAACTGCATGGGAAGCATCTTCAATGACCTTAAAATTGTATTGCTTGGCTAATTGAGCAATCGCTTTCATGTCACACGATTGGCCTGCAAAATGTACAGGGATTAAAACACTAGGAAGACACTGTTGTTGAGCAGCTTCAGCAAGCTTACGTTTAAGTGCTGCAACGCACATATTCCCAGTATCTAGTTCTATATCGACAAAATCTACACTGGCACCACAATATTTCGCACAGTTTGCTGAGGCGACGAACGAGTTAGGTGACGTCCAAACGATGTCTCCCTCTGATACATTGAGAGCCATACATGCAACGTGTAACGCAGATGTGGCGCTGTTAGTCGCAACGGCATAATTACTTTTGCAGTACTGTGCGACAGCTGACTCAAATAAAGGGACTTTAGGACCTTGAGTCAGCCAGTCAGATTTTAGTACATCAACAACAGCATCGATATCCTGCTGGCTGATATTCTGCTTCCCGTATGGGATCATGGTAGTGCCTTTGCGTTGAATGCTTTAATTTCTTCTACAGTTAGATAATGCGGATTGGTCAGTGAGTTGTATTCAAAACCAGGTTTAACACGCTGTCCTTGGTCACCTAACGCATTGGTGTCAAAGCGGTTGTTTCTGCTGCTAAATTTGATCCCAGGTGCAATCACAAAGTGATCTGGAAATTCGTACGTATCGAAGCTCAAATCTTGAGGACACATTACTTCATGCAGCTTTTCACCTGGTCGAATACCGATGATTTTCTGTGGCAAATTTGGTGCCATTGCACTGGCTAAATCAGTAATTTTAATAGAAGGGATTTTGGGGACGAAAATTTCGCCGCCGAGCATGCGTTCAAAATTCTTGAGAACAAAATCTACACCTTCTTGCAGGCTAATCCAGAACCGAGTCATATCTTCGTGCGTGATTGGGATGTGCCCTGCGTTTTCATCAATGAACTTTTGAAATACTGGAACTACAGAGCCTCTAGAGCACACCACATTGCCATAACGAACCACAGAGAACATCGTTTTATGTCCACCGGCAATATTGTTGGCAGCCACAAATAATTTATCCGATGCTAACTTGGTCGCACCGTATAAGTTGATGGGATTAGCGGCTTTATCTGTTGATAGTGCGATCACTTTCTCTACATTATTATCTAACGCAGCATCAATAACGTTTTCTGCACCATTGATATTTGTTTTGATACATTCCATCGGATTGTATTCAGCGGCGGGCACTTGTTTTAATGCTGCTGCATGGATCACGTAGTCCACACCCTGCATGGCTCTACGTAGCCGCTCCTTATCGCGGACATCTCCGATAAAATAGCGCATACAAGATTGATTAAATACTTGATGCATTTCAAATTGTTTGAGTTCGTCACGAGAGAAGATGATGATCTTTTTGGGCTTGTATCTTTCTAATAGCGTTTTAGTGTACTTTTTTCCAAAAGAACCCGTGCCACCCGTTATTAAAATAGTTTTATTATCGAACATGCTGATCCACCTTGTGGTGCAATTAAATCTTTACAATATCCACAACAGGTTAAATTTAGGTACTTTTGTGGAAATCTATAAATCGAATACTAGTCAATACTTTATATCAGTTTTCTCAACTTTGCAGTATTTATGGAGTGACAGAATGCAGTTTATGTGGCTATAGATGACATATTGAACAAAAAGGAGTATGGTCATAGTAGTACCACTTGATAGGGGGCGGTATGAAAATCCAATCACAAAGTAGTAGTATTTTTAATAGAATCGAAAATACGAGCAATAAACTTAACCAACAGCTTGCAACTGGTAAGCGGGTTAATTCTGCTGCGGACGATGCGGCAGCCTTGCAGATCATAGATAGATTGACCTCACAGCAAAATGGCTATGGCCAGTCAATTCGCAATGCTTACGATGGTATCTCCTATGCACAAACCGCTGATTCAGCGTTATCTGGTGTAAACGACGCCGTTTCTAGGATACGAGAACTATCCATCCAAGCGGGAAGCGGTGCATTGACCGATAACGATAGGCAGGCGCTACAAGAGGAAGTATCGCAGCTGCAAACACAAATCACCGAGACATTCGAGAACACCACTTTTGGTGGAGCGCAGCTGTTCAACGGTGAATCTGCAACATTTCAAATCGGGCCTGATGCTTTGACAACCAAAGAGTTGACTCAAACAGATGGTAGCTTTGCAAGCGCTATCCTCAGTGTGGATATATCAACTGAAGCGGGCGCTCAAGCAGCAATTGATGTGGCGGATACAGTTTCTCAGGATTTAAATACGCAAAGAACCCAATTGGGGGCTTTCGAGAACACTGTTTCAAGCACAATTCGTAACGCAGATAATCAAAGAGAAAATATCGCAGCGAGCCAGAGTCGAATTCAAGATACCGACTACGCAAGAGCTGTCTCTGAACAAACGGCAAACGATATTTTATCGCAAGCATCAATCGCACTAAGAGGGCAGGCCAACCAGTCTGCATCTGCGGTACTTGGTCTTTTATAGAGAATTAATGCAAAAGTATTGATTCTGGTCAGACTTGGTGGCGTTTTTTTGGCGAAAGTGTCAAAAACTTGCCACCAAGGTATTGCATCCCTTCCTAACTACCTTACAATCATAATATATTCTCGCCATAAGTAGTTGGACTCGTAAGATGGTTTTGATCTTAGATAACAATAATAACCGAGCTAATAGTCTTTATAGTGCGTTGACTTTTGTTGGTCAGGGCGCAAGAGTCATTAATGAGTCCGATTTGGATTTACAAAGTTCCTTTTCGAAAGAGTCTATCATCGTGCTTGGCGCACTTTCAGAACTTGATCACGAGCAAGTAGTTAAATCGCAACCCGCCTCTCCGTTTTTGTTGATTGGAGAAACACTCAAGCCGCTGTTGAGCCTAGCTAATGTTGTAGGTTTGATTTCCGAGCCATTCGGTCATGATGTCACAATGCAACTGTTACACGACTGTCAGCAGTACCAAAGAATGCTTCCAGGACAATCAGATAAAAATAGCGGTAAGTCGTTCGATGGTTTGGTGGGCGAAACCGAAGCGGTAAAACAAGTCAGGTTTTTAATATCTCAAGTTGCCAAGACGGATGCTAATGTTTTAATTCTCGGCGAGTCAGGAACAGGTAAAGAAGTTGTAGCCCGTAACGTACATTTGCTATCTCGACGTAACCATGGACCGTTTGTACCGGTAAACTGTGGGGCGATCCCCGGTGAATTGCTAGAGAGTGAACTATTTGGCCATGAAAAAGGTGCTTTTACAGGCGCGATTTCGGCGCGTAAAGGGCGCTTTGAGTTGGCACAGGGCGGAACGTTATTCTTAGATGAAATTGGCGATATGCCTTTGCAAATGCAAGTGAAATTATTACGAGTATTGCAAGAGCGCAGCTATGAGCGAGTGGGTGGGACCAAGGCAATTCAGGCTGATGTTAGAATTATCGCCGCGACGCATCGAAATTTAGAACAAATGATTGAATCTGGTAAATTTCGAGAAGATTTATACTATCGACTAAATGTTTTCCCTATTGAAAACCCGTCTTTACATGAACGTGCTGATGATATTCCTTTGTTGCTTAAAGAGTTAATGCGTCGCGTTAATGAACAAAGCGGTACCACAGCCAAGTTTACTGAGCGTGCTATTGAAAGTTTAAAGGCCCATGATTGGCCAGGTAATATTCGAGAACTCGCCAACTTAGTCGAACGGATGGTAATCATGTTTCCAGACAAAGTTGTTGATGTTACGGACTTACCCAATAAATATCGATATATTGACGTGGAAGCATATGAGCCAGAATATCCAGAGGAGCTACTGGAAAAAGATGCTTTCAACGAGCTCTTTAGTGATGGTTTTTGTGACTTCGATGATGACGCCGATGATGATGTGGGCGCGATGAACAACGCGGCACATCTTGGGCTGTTGCCTGATGAAGGTATCGAGCTTAAAGAGTATCTAGCCGATTTAGAGGTGAGTTTGATTACGCAAGCGCTAGAGCGGTACGACTATGTTGTGGCACGCGCAGCAGAAGTGTTAGGTGTGCGTCGTACCACATTGGTTGAAAAAATGAAAAAATATAACCTTAATCGTGATTAGCTTTTTAATGCTTCAAAATCTGTATGTTCGTAGCCTGTGATGATTTGCTCCTTCCTGAAACAGGCATTATCATGATCGTTCACCATGCCACATGCCTGCATGTGCGCGTAAACAGTGGTTGGCCCTAAAAACTTAAACCCTCTACGTTTCAAATCCTTTGCGAATGCAACACTTATCTCACTGTGAGACTGATAGTCTGCTCTACTGGCAATGTGGTTTACTATTGGGAAGTAGTCGACAAACTGCCACTGGTACTTCGCAAAGCTGCCAAACTCATTTTGAATGTCAATGAATGCTCGGGCGTTATTGATGGTCGCTATAATTTTCTTCTCATTGCGAACAATGGATGATTCATTCAACAGCCGCGCGACATCTCCATGATTCATCTGAGCAACACGTTGCACATTAAATTCATAGAATGCTTCTGTGTATGCATTTCTTTTTTTTAATATGGTATACCAACTGAGGCCAGCTTGTGCCGACTCTAGCGTTATAAATTCGAATAGGGTTTGATCATCAAGTACTGGTATTCCCCACTCATCATCATGGTATCGAATATAATCTTCTTTACTTTGGTCTAGCCACAAGCATCTAGTGCACATTTTACTTTCCTTATACAGATCGATTAATTGATTGTACATATTGCTGTATAAAAATACAGTGTCAAAAAAGTGTTATCAGAAAATATTTATAAAATATTGATTATAAAGGGAATTAATGTTGGCCTAAATCCTGCTTATTCATGTGTAGAGTCTTTATGAGAGAGTGATGTTATGGCTTTGGCACATGTTTTAAATCCACAATTTGTGACGCCTGCACAATTTAGTCCAGGTTTGCTACAAGAAGCGTATGTCGGTGAGCTAAGTGAACTTCGCCAGCAAGCGAGTTGGCTTAGTCACCTAGTTGATACGATGCCTGCGGGTGTGGTGGTGTTGGATGGTCAAGGCATGATAGCCAAAGCGAATCAAATTGCCATTGATATGTTAGGCGAGCCGCTTGAAGGTGAGAAATGGTTTAACATCATACAGCGCTCTTTTAGCCCCCAGCAAGATGATGGGCATGAGATATCACTCAAAGATGGTCGACTGATCAAGCTAGATATCACGGCATTAGCACCGGAGCCTGGGCAGCTGATTTTAATGACGGATCTAACAGAGACACGTCGTTTGCAATCCCGTGTTGCACATATGCAGCGTTTAAGTGCGCTTGGCAAAATGGTTGCTTCATTGGCACACCAAGTACGTACACCTCTGTCAGCAGCTATGTTGTATGCGGCCAATCTAGGTAGTCGTAGTTTACCAGATACATCCCGTGCGCGTTTTCACGAGAAGCTTATGTCTCGACTCAAAGATTTGGAATCACAAGTGAACGATATGCTCTTGTTTGCCAAAAGTGGTGATCAACAAGTTGTAGAAAAAGTATCAATGCAGCAGTTGCTGAACGAAGTTAAAGCTGGATCTGATGCGATGGTTGCGACGAATAACAGCTCGTTAGATGTAGCGCTGCCAGAACCAGATATTGCAGTGATAGGCAACAAAACTGCCCTTGCCAGTGCTGTGCAAAACTTAATACACAATAGTATTCAAATTATTGGCACGGGCGCAGAGGTTAAAGTTAATGTTCAAAGAGAGCACGATAAAGTCAGAATTTCGGTCATTGATAATGGTCCAGGTGTTGATCCACAAGTGGCAGATAAAGTCTTCGAACCATTTTTTACGACCAAAAGTCAGGGCACAGGTCTTGGTTTAGCAGTAGTCAGCTCAGTCGCACACTCCCACAAAGGGCAGGTAGAAGTTAAAAATATGGAAAGCGGTGGTGCGTGTTTTAGTTTGCTGCTCCCCATTTCATTTGATACCGAACAATTGGAGGTTGTATGAGTCATTCAATTTTAGTAGTGGAAGACGATGCAGGTCTACGCGAAGCACTGATCGATACCTTACAGTTATCAGGCTTCAGTTGTATTGAAGCGTCCAGTGCTGAGCAGGCAGTTGTGCTTTTGAAGCAACAATCTTTCTCATTGGTAGTAAGCGACGTGCAGATGGGAGCAATGAGTGGCATTGATTTACTTAAAACTATCAAGTTGAATTATCCAGACTTGCCGGTATTAATGATGACTGCCTATGCGACCATCGATGATGCTGTAGAAGCAATGAGATTGGGTGCCATTGACTACATGGCAAAACCCTTTGCGCCAGAAGTATTGCTCAATATGGTAAGCCGATATATGCCGCCAAAGGACAAAGAAACGGATGGTCCTGTTGTAAAGGATCCTAAAAGCATTCAGTTATTGGAGCTTGCAAACAAGGTAGCTAAATCCGATGCTAGCGTTATGGTATTAGGCCCAAGTGGCTCAGGTAAAGAAGTACTAGCTCGCTACATTCATGATAAATCTGAGCGAGCGCATGAAACATTTGTGGCTATAAATTGCGCGGCGATCCCTGAGAATATGCTCGAAGCGACGCTGTTTGGATATGAAAAAGGTGCTTTTACAGGTGCGATCCAAGCTTGTCCTGGAAAGTTTGAACAGGCCCAAAAAGGTACAATTTTGCTTGATGAGATCACTGAAATGGATCTTGGGTTACAAGCTAAGCTACTGCGTGTGTTGCAAGAGCGTGAAGTTGAGCGCTTAGGTGGACGCAAGACTATTGAGCTTGATGTCAGAGTCCTTGCAACCAGCAATAGAGATCTGAAAGAAGCTGTAGCTGCGGGCAAGTTTAGAGAAGATTTGTACTACCGTCTCAATGTGTTCCCTCTTATGTGGTTGCCTCTGTGTGAACGCCCTGGTGATATTGTGGTTTTAGCGGAGCACCTCATTACCAGGCATTGTATGAAAGCCAGTAAACCTGTGCCGAGCCTGACGAGTGAGGCAAAAGAGAAGCTGCTGTCGCATAGTTGGCCAGGTAATGTACGTGAACTGGATAACGTGGTGCAGCGCGCATTGATTTTACAGCAAGGTGAGACGGTGACCGCGGATGATATTTTCATAGAAAGCTATCAGCCTGTAATGGCCACCGCAGCACCTATGCTGAATTTAGCAACTACGAAGCAAGACGGTGAGGTCTCTGAGCAAGCACCAGCTATGGATAATAGTGATGCTACGAGCTACAAGTCTGAATTGCAGGACAAAGAACATCAAATTATTTTGGACACTCTGTCTCGTTACCAAGGTAAGCGCAAGGATGTGGCTGAAGTGCTGGGTATGAGCCCAAGAACTTTACGTTACAAGCTTGCGAAAATGCGAGATATGGGGATATCCGTACCTGCATAAGTCCAGCCTTTAAAGCAAAGCCAGTCGTCACTGGTTTTGCTTTGTCAAAAACATGACAGCCACAAAAACACATTAAGGTTATGATTTTAATGTGTTTTTTGTTGGCATGTTTTGTGCTTAATACCTAATATCTTTAATAAAAAGGGTGAGCACTATGAACATTCAACCCAATGCCTTATATCAGGAAATGCAGTCTCTAGCTTTAGAGGCTACACGTAATAAACCACAAGAGAGTTTGCCCGTACAATCTTCTGCGACGTCATCGGCGCAGTTTGGTGAGTTACTATCGGATGCGATTAACACTGTTAATGGTTTGCAAAAAGAGGCAAAATCCAAAGTAACAGCGTTAGAAATGGGTGATCGCAGTGTCTCTTTAGCCGAAGTTATGATTGCATCGCAAAAATCATCTGTGGCGTTTGAGGCTACCGTGCAAGTTCGTAATAAGCTTGTTGAGTCTTATAAAGAAATTATGAGCATGCCTGTTTAAACCTAGGTAGTGGAGAGTAACTGTGGCAACGAATCAATCAACAGAACTAGCTTTATCAGACGGCGCGACTGGCACCGAAGCTGAAGAGCAGCAAGAGCAAAAGTCAGGCTATCTGAGTGCGCTAAGTGGCGTTGATATGCTGCGCCAAGTTACTTTAGTAATAGCGCTGGCAATATGCTTGGCAATTGCAGTATTCATCATCATTTGGGCCCGCCAGCCAGATATGCGACCATTGGGTCAGTACCCAACAGAAGAGTTGGTACAGACGCTTGATTTTCTAGATGCTCAGAAAATTGACTATGAGCTTGACGGCAACACCATCATGGTTGCAGAAGGTGACTATCAGAATATCAAGTTACAGATGGCACGCGATGGCTTTTCACAAAGTCCCAGCTCTGGCACTGACATACTTATGCAGGACATGGGTTTTGGCGTCAGTCAGAGACTTGAACGTGAACGGCTAAAGCATAGCCGTGAGCAACAGTTAGCACGCACCATTGAAGAACTGCAAGACGTGAGCCGTGCGAAAGTTTTACTCGCAATCCCTAAAGAAAATGTATTTGCTCGACGTGAGAAAAAACCTTCAGCAACGGTGGTTGTCACTTTAAAACGTGGTAGAACACTAGACGGTGAAGAAGTTGATTCGATTGTAGATATCATAGCATCTGCAGTACAAGGCCTTGAGCCTGCGCGTGTAACCGTGACAGATCAAAATGGTCGTCTATTAAACTCTGGCTCACAGGATTCACTGGCCGCTCGCTCTCGAAAAGAGTATGAGATAGAGCGTAAAAGAGAGCAGGAATACTTAGAGAAAATTGACAGTATTATGATCCCTGTTGTTGGCCTAGGTAAGTATACCGCGCAAGTTGACTTAACCATGGACTTTAGTGCGGTTGAGGAAACACAGAAGCGATTTAACCCAGATTTACCTGCAGTGCGTAGTGAAACAACATTTGAAGAAAATAATATCGGTGGCATTACTGCCGGGATTCCAGGTGCGTTGACCAATCAGCCACCACTTGATTCAAATATTCCAGAAGTAGCGGGTAATGGCAGCGCTGCGAATGGTACCAACCCAAGCAGAATGCAAAAAGAAGCAACGCGAAACTACGAATTAGACACTACAATTAGCCATAAGCGTCAGCAAACTGGTGTGATCCGTCGTATCAGTGTTTCGGTAGCCGTAGATTATCTACCAAAGCCAGATGCAGAGGGCAACGTAACACTGCAACCACGCACGCAAGAAGAGTTAACAAACATTCGCCGTTTATTACAAGGTGGTGTTGGATTTGATATGCAACGTGGCGATGCCTTAGAGGTTGTTACTGTTCCATTCGTACGTGAAGATTTAAGTGAAGTTGCTGAAGTACCACTTTGGCAGCAAGAGTGGTTTATGAAGATGGCTCGCTTAGCATTGGGTGCTTTGGTAATTATTGTACTTATTTTAGCAGTTGTCAGACCGATGCTTAAACGCTTGATTTACCCAGATGACACGCTAGAAGAATTTGATGAAGATTCACTTACATCGGGCGTAGACTTAGGAGACAGCACATTAGATATGTTAAATCATGAGTTTGATTCATCAGCTGTTGGCTTCTCTTCGGATGGTACTTTACAATTGCCAGACTTACATGGTGATGAGGACCTACTAAAAGCCGTACGTGCCTTAGTTGCCAATGAACCAGAATTATCCTCTCAAGTAGTGAAAGCGTGGTTAACAGAAGATGACTGATGAACAAAAACAACTACCCGCTGCGTATGATGTAAATAAACTTGATGGCGTCGACAAAGCCGCCATCTTGTTACTAAGTTTATCTGAAGAAGATGCTGCGCAAATCTTAAAACATCTTGAACCAAAGCAGGTACAGCGCGTTGGTATGGCTATGGCAGCATTAGATGATTTATCACAAGCCAAGATAAGCGCAGTACACAATCTATTTATAGAGCAAATCCAGAGCTTCAGTACAATAGGTTTTCAATCAGAAGACTTTATTAAAAAGGCACTCACCGCAGCGCTTGGTGAAGACAAAGCTGCCAGCCTTATTGATCAGATTGTTATGGGGTCGGGTGCGAAGGGCTTGGATTCACTTAAGTGGATGGACTCAAAACAGGTTGCCAACATTATTCGTAACGAGCACCCTCAGATCCAGACGATTGTGTTGTCTTATTTAGAACCAGAACAGTCGGCGGAGATATTGTCTCAATTCCCAGAAAAAGTGCGTTTAGATTTGACCATGCGTATTGCAAACTTAGAAGAAGTTCAGCCAGCAGCGCTGCAAGAGCTTAATGAAATCATGGAGAAACAGTTTGCAGGCCAAGCGGGTGCACAAGCTGCCAAGATGGGTGGCTTGAAAGCAGCAGCAGACATTATGAACTACTTAGATACGAATATTGAAGGTCAACTTATGGACTCTATTCGTGAACATGATGAAGAGATGTCTCAACAAATTCAAGACCTCATGTTTGTATTTGAAAACTTATTGGATGTTGATGATAGGGGTATTCAAACTATCTTGCGTGAAGTTCAACAAGATGTACTGATGAAGGCAATAAAAGGTACAGATGATGCTCTGAAAGAGAAAATCCTCAGCAACATGTCAAAACGTGCTGCGGAAATGCTGGCAGATGATCTAGAAGCCATGCCACCTGTTCGGATCAGTGAAGTTGAAGCGGCTCAAAAAGAAATTCTATCAACGGCTCGTCGTCTTGCTGATTCCGGTGAAATCATGCTCGGTGGTGGCGGTGGTGAGGAGTTCTTATAATTTATGAGTAACACCAAGTTTTATAAGGGTCGGCCAGTCGAAGGAGAAGCACTAGATGAACTTCTTAAAAATTGGCCAATCCCTGATGTAACAGAAGATCCTCGCAAGTATTCGGGGCGCTCAACTGCTTTTGGCAAACCGTTAGAGCAGCTTTATCAAAAGCCAGACAAAAACGCTGAAGAGCCAGACACAGAAGAACCAGAGTTTCCGACATTGACGTTGGAAGAATTAGAACAAATTCGTCAAGATGCTTACGATGAAGGTATTAAACAAGGCCATGAGCAAGGCTATATTGATGGCTTTGACAAAGGTGTAACTGAGGGTAAAGAAGCGGGCTACAAAGAAGGTGTGGAGATTGGAAAGCAGCAAGGCCACGATGATGCAAAACCGCTTATAGAAGAAAAGTTACAAACTTTAACCCTAATTATCAATGAATTACATGAGCCGTTGCGACTGGTCGATGAACGTTGTGAAAAGCAACTTGTAGAGCTTGCCAATTTATTGGCGCAGGCGGTTATTTTCCGTGAAGTTGAACTAGATCCCAACATCGTACTGCTGGCTTTGAAGAAGGCCATGGATGCGTTACCTATTTCGGAGCATACGGTTAAAATTCATCTGCATCCAGATGACTTAGAGCTGGTAAAAGAGGCATATGGTGAGGAACAGCTTGCACAACAGCATTGGCATCTATTACCTGAGCCTACATTACATCGTGGTGATGTAGAGGTTAAAACTTCTCAATCTTCAATCGATATGACGCTGAAAACAAGAATCAAAGAAATCTTGGACGACTTTTTGCATGGTAGTGGTATCCAGTCGTAATTTTTGGCTACCTCATGAGTGTTGAAAGTCCTTTAGCTGAACGTTTATCACAATATAAAAAACATATACATCAATTTGCTGTGCCCGTTGCAGGTAGTTTAACCAGAGTTGTCGGGTTAACACTCGAGGCAAAAGGGCTCAGTGCGCCTGTGGGTAGCCACTGCAAAATAGAAACAACCCGAGGCCTTGTGGATGCTGAAGTGGTTGGCTTTAACGATGATACACTTTATTTAATGCCTAACGATCATATTTCAGGTGTACTTCCTGGTGCGCGCGTAATACCTCAACTAAAAGAAACCGGATTGCCCGTGGGGATGAGCTTACTTGGACGTGTGGTGGATGGTCTAGGCAGGCCATTAGATGGATTGGGACCCATCAACGCTGAACATACTTTGAAATTTGCGCAAAACTCGATAAACCCGCTTGCAAGGCGGCCGATTAGTCAGCCTATGGACGTGGGAGTACGAGCCATAAACTCCATCATAACTGTTGGGCAAGGTCAACGTATGGGTTTGTTTGCAGGAAGTGGTGTGGGTAAATCTGTTTTGCTAGGTATGATGACTCGAGGAAGCGAAGCCGATGTCATTGTTGTTGGTTTGGTGGGTGAGCGTGGACGGGAAGTTAAAGAGTTTATTGATGAAATATTGGGTGTTGAGGGACGTAAACGTGCAGTTGTTGTAGCAGCACCAGCCGATGCTTCGCCACTTATGCGTTTGAAAGGGTGTGAAAGTGCGGTCACTATTGCGGAGTATTTTCGTGATCAAGGGCTCAACGTATTGTTACTTTTAGACTCTGTTACTCGTTATGCCATGGCTCAGCGTGAGATCGCGTTAGCGGTAGGTGAACCGCCCGCGACGAAAGGTTATCCGCCATCAGTGTTTGCAAAACTACCGGCTTTGGTTGAAAGAGCGGGTAACGGCGGTGAAGGTCAAGGTTCTATAACCGCATTTTTCACGGTATTAAGTGAAGGTGATGATATGCAGGATCCGATAGCGGACTCAGCGCGGGCTATCTTGGATGGGCACATTGTGTTATCTCGGGACTTAGCCGATAGTGGTCATTACCCTGCGATTGACATAGAAAAGTCTATTAGTCGTGTTATGCCGCAAGTGGTTTCCGATAGCCATTTGCAGCAGGCACGAGTGCTTAAGCAAGTGTATGCGATGTATCAACAGAACAAGGATATGATCACACTTGGGGCGTATCAAAAAGGCAGTGATCCTATGCTCGATCAAGCCATCAATATGATACCTACAGTGAATGCATTTTTACAGCAAGGTATGAAAGAAGTACTCAATTATGATCAGTGCTTACAAGAACTTGCGAAGTTATTGGGACAAGAATAATGGCAGCAGATAAACTTAACTTACTGTACAAGCTTGAGTCCGAAAAAGAAGAGTCTTTGCGTGTAAACTATATGCAGGCTCAACATCACCTAAACGATAACCAGCAAAAGCTTGCTGGTTTGAATGATTTTCGTCTCGAATACAGTCAACAGCTCCACCTCAAAGCTAAACAAGGCTTAACCAGTAGTGGTCTCATTCAATATCAAGCTTTTATAAAAAAAATAGAAGATGCAATGCAGCAGCAGGCCAAAACAGTTAATACAGCCAAGCAAGTTGTAGAACAGCGAAAAAAACTGTGGTTGGCGCAGCAAGTTAAGGCGAAAGCAATCGAAAAACTCATTGAGAAAAAGCAACTACAGCTGCAAAAACAGCGTGACAAAGCAGAGCAGAAAATGTTGGATGAATTTGCTACCAATCAATTTATGCGCCGTAGGGCCTAAGCTAGAAATAGTGAGTCTTAGTGATGGCAAAGCTGCCCAACTGAGCGCGATGTCCTCACAAAAATAAAAGTGGCCTGAGTTTTGCTTTTAAACTTATAGTGATGTATCCGCGGCTGTTAATTGCCGCTTTGGCAGGTAAAAATATGCTTAATGTAACTATTAATAGCTCAGTTAAAACTAGTGTGGATGCTGGTGCTGCGGAATATACGAATACTCAAGAAGATAGCGCGAGTGAAGAGCTGAGCTTTTTGGCAACTTTCACACAGTTGCGCGATGCCGATACTAGGCAACACGGTGGCAATTCTGACACCAGTAAAGAGACAGACAGCTCAGCCATTACGGATGATGAGCAGCAGGTAGAGACCGAGCATAAAACGGGAGCTAAGCCCCTATCAGAAAATGAATTAGATACAGATCCAACTGACGATGCCGAGCATGATGGAGAGGTGGTATCTGAATCATCGGAAACTGATAGAGCAGTGAATGTGCTTGCTGACTCTGAGCAAGCAAATAACCAGAAAAACCAGCGTTCAGCTGATGATCTCCTTGCTCAAATAAATGCTGCCAATCAGCAAAAAACAGCTGTGACTCGATATCAGGCTGAGAAGTCCGACGCGCAAGCACAGTTGACTGCAAAAACAACGAATGATGCGTTGAAGTCAGGGCTACAAATCAGCAAACCTGACGTTAAACCTCAGTTAGCTGAAGAACCTGTTGATAAAATTGTTATTCCCCCTGGGTTTCGAGTAATGTCCGAAGGTGAGAAAAGTGCTGAGCATCAAGGCAGCTCTCAATCCACTGAAGGTAAAGGAAACACTCTTTCTGAGCTGGCAGAATCAAAAGCGAAGCAAAACCCAACTGGTGAATTAGCATCACAAAAACAGAGCTTAACTGATGGGCAAGAAAAAGTCAGTGAGCCTGCTGTGAAACCAGAAAAACCGTTGTTACAAGAGCACATAGAGGCGACCGATGATGTAGAGCAAGTCACTGCACAGCTAAAAGAGCAAAGTACTACGACTAAAATAATGCCAACAACGGTGCAAGAACACACTAGCTTGGCTGAGCACAAACAAAACACTCCAAACCTTAAGAAAAGTGAATTAGCGCAAGAGGTCAGTGATATAGCTAAGCAAATCGGTGCCAAAGTTACTCAAGACGGCAGCGGTCGAGAAATTCAAGTTCCAGCAGAGCTTAAAGCAACACTAGAGCAGCAATTAGCACTATTGTCACCTAAAGAAAGAAGCGCCCTACAGCAGGGGCTACAGCAACTTAGTAATCAAGGCAAAGCATCCCCGCTAGTTGAACAAGCGTTACAGCAATTAAAAGAGCTTGACGAAGGCCAGATGGCGGTGACGAAACAAGCAGTTCGTAGTGAAGTTACGGTTGCTGCGAATGCTGCCATAGCAAATAAGCAAAGTTACTCTTACAACAGTACCAAAGTCGATAAAGACACGATAAAGCAAGACATGAAAGAGTCGCTCAAGGCCATGAACTCAGTTGATGGAGGAAATTTTAATTCTGACATTAAGCGAGAAGCATTGAGCGCGGTACAGTTGGCTCAAGTGATGCCAACCCCTCAGGTTGAACAGCTCTTTAAAGCGATTGTAACACCTGCTCAGACCAACCCGCTATCTTCGCAATTTAGCGAACTAGCCCAGTATTTTGAACAGTTGGATGCTGCGCCTCAGAGCACACAAACGCAACAGCTCAACGCTACCTCTCACAAAGTACAAGTTGATGCGCAAATGCTACAAGCGGTAAATATTGCTCGTAATGATGCTGCAAAAATTTTGCAAGAAAAAGTGTCAATGATGCTGAATCTTAACAATCAAGAAGCTGAAATCAGACTTGACCCACGTGAGCTTGGTAGTATGCAGATCAGAATACGTACTGATGCAGAGCAAGCACAGGTAAACTTTGTGGTACAAAATCAGCAAGCGAAAGACTTGCTTGAGCAATCTATGCCAAAACTCAGAGAAATGTTAGCTGAACAAGGCATTGAGTTGGGGCAAAGTAATATTGAGCAAGGCGGTGAAGGGCAGCAGGAACAAATGTTGGGTTCAAATGAGCAGGGCCAAGCACATTCAACGTCAGCAGAACAATCCGAGCAGGATGAAAACATGACATCACGTGCAAACGGTGCTCTAAACGATGGTTCTTCAATAGATTATTACGCCTAACTACTGCTATTATATAGAAATAGACCGTGAGCTAATTGGCTTTTATAAGGATTAACAATGGCAGAAGATACCGACTTAGAAATAGAAGAAGCGGGTGGCAATAAGAAAAAGATTATCATCATTGCGGCCGTTGCAGTAGTGGTATTGGTTGCAGCTGGTATTTGGTTTCTGACCTCTTCGGAAGATGCGCCAGTTGAGACGTTGGCAGAAGAAGAAACAGCCCAGCAAGTGACAGCCAGTTCATCGTCGGCAAAAACAGGTAGCGCGCTTTATGTCGCTATGCCAAGGCCATTTGTATTTAACGTGCCAGGGGCAAGTAGAGACCGCATTGTGCAAATTAAAGTGCAGTTACTGGTGCGTGGAGATATCAACGAAGAAATTGCTAAGAAACATATTCCTTTGATAGAAGGCACGTTGTTGAGCGTCTTTTCGACAACGACAGCGGATGAACTAAGTACAAGTGCAGGGAAAGAATCATTACGTTTGTCAGCAGTGGACAAAGTACAAGAAGCAATGGAAGGGGTTGAGGGCAGTAAAGTCATTGAACGTGTACTATTCACCGGCTTTGTAATGCAGTGAGGTCTTAAGTGAGTGATTTATTATCCCAAGACGAAATTGATGCGCTACTTCATGGTGTTGATGATGTCGAAGAGGAAGAAATAAGCGAAGGTGATGACGGGGAGTCAACGGCGTTACAGTATGACTTTTCATCACAGGACCGCATTGTTCGTGGTCGTATGCCGACCCTTGAAATTGTTAATGAACGCTTTGCTCGCCATATGCGCATTAGCCTGTTCAATATGATGCGTCGCACAGCCGAAGTATCAATTAATGGCGTACAAATGCTAAAGTTTGGTGAGTATATTCATACCTTATTTGTTCCAACTAGCTTAAATATGGTGCGCTTTAGACCGTTAAAGGGAACTGGCCTGATCACCATGGAAGCGCGCCTAGTGTTCATTCTGGTAGATAACTTCTTTGGTGGGGATGGTCGCTATCATGCAAAAATTGAAGGTCGCGAATTTACGCCTACTGAACGCCGAATAGTGCAAATGCTGTTAAAAATAATCTTCGAAGATTATAAAGAGGCTTGGGCTCCCGTGATGGATGTTTCGTTTGAGTACCTTGACTCTGAGGTTAACCCAGCGATGGCAAATATCGTGAGTCCTACAGAGGTTGTGGTAATCAGCTCTTTCCATATTGAGCTTGATGGTGGTGGTGGTGATTTTCATATTTCACTTCCTTACTCAATGCTGGAGCCGATCCGTGAACTGTTAGACGCTGGTGTACAGTCGGATACTGAAGATACTGATTTGCGTTGGAGTAAAGCTTTACGCGATGAAATTATGGATGTGGAAGTTGAGCTATCGACGCAATTACTTGAGATAGATTTGACCCTAGAGCAAATTATGGGGTTAAAAGCGGGTGATGTTATTCCTGTAGAAATGCCGGAATATATCACTGTATTTATCGAAGAGTTGCCCACATTCAGAGCGAAGATGGGGCGTTCAAGAGACAATGTCGCATTACAAATTAGCGAAAAAATTAAACGTCCAGAATCCGTTAAATCTGAACTACATGTGTTCACAAAAGGTGGCAAGAAGCTTGACTCAGATGCTGAGCTTGCGGAATTGGAAGAAGACTTACATCTTTCAGAAGGTGTGGACTTAGATTGGTAAGAATTGATTACATAAAGGTTTTGATAGTATGAGCGATGATCAAGATACAATGGACGAATGGGCGGCAGCACTCGCCGAGGCAGAAGAAAATGAAAATGTCTCCAGCGAGCCTGAAGTGGCAGAACTGGATGAACTAAAAGACACGAATGCCAACCTATCTCCAGACGAAAAACGCAAGTTAGATACAATTTTAGATATCCCTGTTACTATCTCAATGGAAGTGGGACGTTCTAAAATTAATATTCGTAACTTACTACAGCTCAACCAGGGTTCGGTTGTTGAGCTTGACCGAGTAGCGGGTGAGCCGCTAGATGTGCTGGTTAATGGTACGCTAATAGCGCATGGTGAAGTTGTTGTCGTAAATGATAAGTTTGGTATACGTCTAACTGACGTAATTAGCCAAGTCGAGCGTATCAAGAAGCTACGATGAAAATATCTACCAGTATATTTTTGCTTGTGGCCGCCATGCCAGTTATAGCAAAGCAGGAAATGACAGGCTTAAGTACAGAGCTTTTGTCTATGGGCTTGTCATTGATGCTGGTTGTAGCATTAATTATCGGGTTAGGGCTATTAGTTAAAAAGTTCAATCCTAACTTGGGTAATAACAAAGACTTCAAGGTGATACGAAGCCTACCATTGGGTACTAAAGAACGCCTGATGGTGGTAGAAATAGACAATAAACAACATTTGCTGGGGGTAACGCCCCATAGCATAAATTATTTATATCAATTAGAGCAGCCCCTTGAAGAGGCGCAGGTGCCAGCATTTGCAAAAGAGCTTGGGCGATTTGTAGGTAGACAAAATAACAAGAATAGTTCTTATGATTAAATTTTTAATAGCGCTTATCGGCCTAGGTTTTTTACCTTTCGCTGGCGCTGAAGGCATTGATGCACTGAGTGTTACTACAAACCCTGATGGCTCGCAAGAGTACTCAGTAACGTTACAAGTGCTTGCCATTATGACTGCGCTGAGTTTCATTCCGGCAGCAGTGATAATGATGACCTCATTCACACGTATCATTGTGGTTTTAGCCATTTTAAGGCAAGCAATTGGCCTTCAACAGTCACCTTCAAACCAAATTTTATTAGGTATGTCTTTGTTTTTAACGTTTTTTATTATGGCTCCCATATTCAGCCAAATAAATGACAGAGCTGTTCAACCTTACTTGAATGAGCAACTGACATCACTGCAAGCATTAGAACAGGCAAAAGAGCCACTAAAAGCGTTTATGCTCTCTCAAACGCGTATTAAAGATTTAGAGACGTTTGCCAAGATAGCTGGGTATGACAAATTAGATAAGCCAGAAGACACTCCCTTTGTGGTGATCATACCTGCATTTGTGACCAGTGAGTTGCAAACAGCCTTCATTATTGGCTTTATGTTTTTTATACCATTTTTGATCGTTGATTTGGTGGTCGCCAGTGTATTAATGGCAATGGGTATGATGATGTTGTCACCCATGATTGTTTCTTTACCATTTAAGATTATGCTATTCGTATTGGTCGATGGCTGGGGGTTAGTGATGGGTACGTTGGCCCGTAGTTTTGGTCTAGGGGTGTAATATGGAACCCGAAGTATTTGTCGATATACTCAGCGACTCACTGTTTTTGGTCATAAAACTGGTTGCGGCAATTGTACTTCCCGGATTAATGATTGGTTTGGTAGTTGCTGTATTTCAGGCTGCAACCTCAATCAACGAACAAACTTTGAGTTTCTTGCCCCGTTTGATAGTTACTATTCTTGCATTGATAGTTGGAGGTCACTGGTTTACCCAAGAACTCATGGACTTCTTCACGAGTCTTGTGATGCGGATCCCTGAAATAGCAGGCTAGTGATGGAATTTCCAATTGCAATTGTCATGCAGTGGCTAAGTGACTTGTTACTGCCTCTGGTGCGGATCAGCTCAATGGTCATGGTTATGGCCGGCTTGGGAGCGCAAACAGTACCCACAAGAATTAAATTGGCCTTGTCTGTTGTCGTAACTTTTGCGGTTATGCCTGCACTTCCAAAGGCTGAATTTGTTCAGCTGTTCTCTTTTTCAATGTTACTAGTGGTAATCCAACAGATGATCATCGGCATTGCCATTGGTTTTGCGTCACTGTTGTTACTCAATACGTTTATCATTGCTGGACAAATTCTGGCAATGCAAACGGGTCTGGGATTCGCTTCAGTTGTTGACCCTGCGAATGGCTTGAGTGTACCTGCAGTGGGGCAGTTTTATCTTATCTTGGCAACTTTGCTATTCTTTGTTTTTAATGGTCATTTGATGATGATGAATATGATCATTTTTAGCTTTGAAACTTTTCCCATTAACGGTCAGTGGTGGCTGGTAGATAACTACTGGCAGATTGTTAATTGGGGGGGGTGGATGTTTACGACCGCGCTGGCGCTTTCGCTGGCTCCTCTTACTGCAATGTTAGTGATTAATATATCATTTGGCATAATGACACGTGCGGCACCACAAATGAATATCTTCTCTGTGGGCTTTGCATTCACACTCGTAGCAGGTTTAACCATTATTTGGGCCACCCTGGGTAATTTTGTTGTGCAGTTTGAATTTCAATGGCTAAAAATGACAGAACTGATGTGTAACTTAATAGGTTGTACGGTTTAGCATATGGCAGAAGATTCTGGTCAAGAACGCACGGAAGAGCCCACCGAGAAGAAAATTAGTGAGGCTCGAAAAAAAGGGCAGGTTGCTCGCTCTAAAGAGTTGGGAACAACTTTTGTGCTGATCTTTTCAGCCATTGCTTTATTGTTGTATGGGCCAGCGATAGGTAAAGGTTTGTATAACATCATGGGCCGCGCACTGAACCTAAATCGCAACGAAAGCTACGATACCACCAAAATGTTTGCAGTATGGGAAAGTGTTTTTTCTGAACTTTTTTTTCCAATGGCGATGTTTGTTTTAATCATTGTTATTGCGGGAGTGGTGGGTAATACCTTGCTGGGAGGGTTTAATTTCAGTTGGCAGGCAGCAGCACCAAAAGCGAGTAAGATGTCACCCATGAAGGGTCTTAAACGAATGTTAGGGCCACAAGCCGCTGTCGAGCTTGTAAAATCAATACTCAAGTTTGTGTTGGTGGCTGGCAGCGCGATTTTCCTGATCAGCGCTTTCTTTTATGAAATTCTTCACCTGAGCATAGAAGTTATGCCGAGCAGTGTGATCCACGCGTTGGAGATTTTAGCGTGGATGTTTTTAGGCTTAAGCTGCACCTTAGTGGTTATCTCAGCGATCGATGCCCCATACCAAAGCTACAACCACCACAAACAATTAAAAATGACGCTGCAGGAGGTGAAAGATGAATATAAGAATTCTGAAGGTGATCCACAGATAAAAGCTAGAATTAGGCGCACACAGCGAGAAATGTCGCAGCGACGCATGATGCAAGATGTACCCGACGCGGATGTGGTGGTCACTAACCCAACACATTATTCTGTTGCGCTTAAATATGATACGGAAAAAGCAGGTGCGCCAATGGTTGTTGCAAAAGGGGTGGATGAAATTGCCATGCAGATTCGAAAAGTCGCGATTGGTAATGAAGTACCCATTGTTGAATCGCCTGCGCTGACGCGCTCGTTATACCACACCACTGAAATAGGACAGCAAATTCCAGATCAGCTATTCACCGCAGTGGCACAAGTGTTGGCCTATGTATTTCAGTTAAAGCGCTTCAATAAAGGCCGAGGACGTCGCCCTACGTCACTCAGCAAAGACTTACCTATCCCTGATGACTTAAAACATTAGACCTAATAATTGGCTCGTAACTTGCTTTATCTGCATAGTGTCAATATTTTGCAGTTGTTAAGTTATGGAATTTAAAGCGGTTTTAGCACAGCTCAACAAAGATAAAAAAGAATACGCCAAAGGTGTTGGTACACCGTTGCTGGTATTGGCGGCTTTGGGGATGGTGATACTACCCCTACCACCTTTTTTGCTGGATATTCTATTTTCTTTCAACATTGCATTAGCTTTAGTGGTGTTACTGGTGACGGTATACACCATGAAGCCACTAGAGTTTGGCATGTTTCCAGCCGTTTTGCTCATTGCGACTATCATGCGCTTGGCTCTAAATGTTGCCAGTACTCGGGTAGTACTATTGGAAGGTCACAACGGCGGTGACGCCGCGGGTAAAGTGATTGAAGCATTTGGGTCAGTTGTAATTGGAGGTAACTACGCTGTCGGTCTTGTGGTTTTCCTGATCTTAATCATTATCAACTTCGTGGTTATTACCAAGGGTGCGGGGCGTATTTCAGAAGTTTCAGCACGTTTCACATTAGATGCTATGCCTGGTAAGCAGATGGCGATTGACGCCGATTTGAATGCGGGTTTTATCAGTGCGGATGATGCCAGAGCAAGACGTGAAGAAGTGACACGTGAAGCCGATTTTTATGGTTCGATGGATGGTGCCAGTAAATTTGTAAAAGGAGATGCGATAGCAGGTATTGTGATTCTTGCTATTAACATTATTGGCGGTTTGTTTGTTGGTATGATCCAACATGATTTGCCTTTTAGCCGTGCAATGGAAGTGTACACATTGCTAACGATTGGTGATGGCTTGGTTGCCCAGCTTCCTTCACTGTTGCTATCTATTGGTACTGCGATTGTTGTTACCCGTCAAAATGAATCCCATAACATGGGTGATCAATTCAAAACGCAATTAGGAAACGAAAAATCCTTATTTATCGCTTCTGGTATTTTAATTGTTATGGGTCTCGTACCGGGAATGCCTCACTTTGCATTCTTGAGCTTAGGCGCATTACTTGGGTATTTGGCTTACTTTACCCAAAAACAGAAAAAAGATGCGGCGCAAAATGCCGCCGAAGAAGAAGCCAAGGGTACTGCTGTGGCTAATAAACAAGAGCAAAAAGAACTTGGCTGGGACGATGTTCAACCTGTTGATGTGATTGGCTTAGAAGTGGGTTATCGTTTGATTCCACTTGTGGACCAGTCACAAGGTGGGGAGCTATTGAACCGCATTAAGGGGGTACGTAAAAAGCTATCTCAAGAACTGGGTTTCTTGGTACCACCGGTACATATTCGCGACAATTTAGAACTAGATCCAAATGCTTACAACATTACCTTAATGGGTGTGGGTTCTGGTGAAGGGGAGCTCAAGCATGGCGATGAGCTCGCTATTAATCCGGGTCAGGTATTCGGTCCAATTAAAGGTATTGAAACAAAAGACCCTGCGTTTGGTCTAGACGCAGTGTGGATCAAGCCAGAACAAAAAGACGAAGCACATTCGTTAGGCTATACCGTAGTGGATGCAGCCACTGTCGTTGCGACCCATATTAGTCAGTTGCTGACAAATAATGCTGCTTTGCTGTTAGGTCATGAAGAAGTACAGAACTTATTAGACATGCTTGCTAAGAGCCATCCACGCTTAGTCGAAGGCTTAGTGCCTGACGTGTTACCACTTACAACAGTGGTAAAAGTTCTACAAAATCTACTTAACGAAGGCGTTGCAATTAGAGATATGCGTTCGATTGTACAAACGCTTGTTGAGTATGGACCACGTAGCCAAGACCCAGATGTACTAACGGCTGCGGTAAGAATTTCGCTACGCAGACTTATCGTTCAAGATGCCGTTGGTAATGCTGATGAAATCCCTGTCATAACATTGGCACCTGAGTTGGAACAGATGTTGCATCAGTCACTTCAGAACGCAGGTGATGAAGGGGCAGGTATCGAACCAGGCCTTGCAGAGCGGCTTCAAAACTCTTTGAGAGAAGCGCATCAAACGCAAGAAATGCTAGGTGACCCGTCCATTTTATTAACCTCAGGTATGTTAAGAAGTGTGCTTTCAAGATTTGTTAAACATACGATCCCCGGCCTTCGTGTGATGTCATATCAAGAAGTGCCAGATGAAAGACAAATTAAGATTGTGAGCTCAGTTGGACAGTAATAGGATTTAAGGGGTTGTAACATGAAGATCAAACGTTTTTTTGCCAAAGATATGCGAACAGCACTAAAAGAAGTGAAAGAAGAGCTTGGTGTAGATGCTGTAATTATGTCGAATAAGAAATTGGCCGATGGCGTCGAGATTGTCGCCGCAATTGATAATGATCGCGCACCAGCAACGCCTAAGCCGAGTGTACAAGAAGCGCCTCAGCAACAGCCTCCTCGCTCTACAGCGCCTCGTTTTGTGCGTCCAGAGCCTCAGCAAGCACGTCCAGAGCCACAAGCGCAAGTGGCAGACAGCTTAGAGGCGCTATTAGAGCGTCAAGCACCGCGCCCTCGTTCGCCACAGCTTGCCTCAATGTTTTCACAATCTGGTATTGATACCGAGCAAGTGTTCAAATCTCGTCAGCAACAAGCTGAGATACATAACCCTAACTATGAACAAGAGCGTTTTCAGCAGCCCAAACCTAGTCACAGTACACCAGCACAAACATCAAACTGGCAGTTTGATGATGAACTAGAATCTGGCTTTGGTGATGACATGGAGCACAGCGACCCTAAGCATGATGAAATGTCATCCATGCGTGAAGAAATGAATGCCATTCGTCAACTTCTTGAACATCAAGTTTCTGGCCTAATGAAGCAAGAGATGGCGCGTCGCGACCCGACTCGTGCATGCTTAATTGACCGCCTACAAGGAATGGGTATTGACGCTGATGTAGCTGAACAAATGGCGTGTTTTATTCCAGATGATGTATCCCGCAAAGAAGCTTGGAATGCGTTACTTAACATGGTTGTAAACCAGATGCATACGACCAATAACGACATTCTTCGCCAAGGTGGAGTGTTTGCTTTTGTAGGACCTACAGGGGTTGGCAAAACGACTACTGTTGCCAAACTAGCAGCGTTAGGCGCACAGAAATTTGGTGCTGACAAAGTAGCTCTAATTACAACCGATACGTATCGTATTGGTGCATATGAGCAGCTCTCTACATATGGTCGAATTATCGGCTGTCCAGTGAAGCAAGTAAAAGATGCGAATGAACTGGCTGAAGTGTTGTACCACTTGCGCAATAAGCGACTAGTATTAATAGATACAGCTGGAATGAGCCAAAGAGATTTGCGTTTAACCGAACAGTTGAATACTTTAATGCGTAGCACTCGCGTTGACATTCGTAGTTATTTAGTATTAAGTGCGACTTCACAAATGCACGTGTTACAAGAGACGGTTCGCCATTTCCAAAAAGTGAACCTAACTGGCTGTATTTTTACTAAACTTGATGAGTGTCTAAGTTTGGGTGAGATTATTAGTATAGCGATTCAAAATCGTTTACCAATAGGGTATCTTACCAATGGACAGCGAGTTCCAGAAGATATTCGCGTAGCAAATGCACAAAAGCTAGTCAAAAAGGCTGAGCAATTGTATTTAAAAAGAATAAAAGCACAACATTCGAGACCTGTACCAGTAGCGTCTCAGACAGTAGGAATGTATGATTAACACAGTATTAGATCAAGCAAGTGGCCTGCGTAAAATGAGTCAAAATAGTAATCACGGTGTTAAGGTTATCGCGGTAACGGGCGGTAAAGGCGGAGTGGGTAAAACCAATGTATCTTTGAATACCGCAATTGCGCTGGGCCAGCAAGGAAACCGGGTATTGGTACTCGATGCCGACTTGGGGTTGGCAAACTGTGATGTGATGTTGGGTTTAAGAGTCGAAAAGAATTTGTCACACGTTTTGTCGGGCGAATGCGAATTAGACGAAATATTGGTAGAAGGTCCTGCTGGTATAAAAATCGTTCCTGCAACATCGGGCTCACAAAACATGGTGGAGTTGACGCCTGCTGAACATGCTGGCTTAATTCGCGCATTTAGTGAACTCAATACTGAGTTTGATATCTTAATTGTCGATACTGCCGCAGGTATTTCCGATATGGTATTAAGCTTTTCTCGTGCTGCACAGGATGTCGTAGTGGTGGTGTGTGATGAGCCAACATCTATTACTGATGCCTATGCACTAATAAAAGTATTAAGCCGTGAGCATGGCGTTTATAGATTTAAAATTGTGGCTAACATGGTGCGTAGTTTACGAGAAGGACAGGAATTGTTTGCTAAACTGTCTAAGGTAACAGACAGGTTTTTAGATGTGGCTCTAGAACTTGTTGCAACGATCCCGTTTGATGAAAATATGCGGAAGTCTTCAAGACGTCAAAAAACCATCGTAGAACTCTTCCCTAACTCACCAGCAGCAGTTGCATTTAGAGGTCTAGCTAGCAAGGCCGTGAAATGGCCCATTCCACATCAACCGTCAGGGCATCTTGAGTTTTTTATTGAACAACTTGTCAATGGGTAACTATGGCATCATCGGTGAGTAAAGCGATGGGGTATCAAACATCAGAACATCTACATAAGGTGGTAGAGCGACATGCGCCACTTGTAAAAAAAGTGGCATGTCACTTATTGGCTCGGCTGCCTGCTAATATTTTGCTAGATGATTTGATGCAATCTGGCATGATTGGTCTGATTGAAGCAACCAAGAACTTTGATGCCTCAAAGGGAGCAAGTTTCGAGACTTTTGCTGGCATTCGCATTCGTGGCGCTATGCTGGATGAAATTCGTCGAGGCGACTGGGCACCTCGTTCAGTGCACCGTAAAAGCCGCATGGTTGCAGAAGCTATTGCTGAACTTGAATCCCTCCTCAATCGAGAACCAAAAGATACTGAAATAGCTGAAAAACTTGCTATTACTCTGGATGAGTACCATCATATTCTACATGATGTAAATACCAGTAAAGTTATAGGTATTGAGGACTTAGGTGTAGATGAAGACGTCATTTCGCCTGCAGACAATGATTTATCGCTAGACAAACCATTTAATAACGTTAAAAATGAACGCTTTAACGAATCGTTGGTGGCAGCGATAAAATCTTTGCCAGAAAGAGACGCCCTAGTGTTGTCGCTTTATTACAACGATGAAATGAATTTAAAAGAAATCGGCCAGATACTAGATGTAAGTGAATCTCGTGTTAGCCAAATTCATGGGCAGGCAATGATAAGGCTTCGTGCCAAGATCAATGACTGGGTAAATTAGAGTAAAAAATAATAGGTTCAAACCTCACTGGAGGATGTTTTGGATAAAAACATGAAAATTCTCGTGGTTGATGATTTTTCTACAATGAGGAGAATAATCAAAAACCTGCTAAGAGATTTAGGCTTTACCAATGTACAAGAAGCTGACGATGGCAGTACTGCGCTTCCAATGCTACAAAATCAAGACTTTGATTTTGTGGTAACTGATTGGAATATGCCTGGTATGCAAGGGATAGATCTGCTGCGCGCGATTAGAGCAGATGAGAATCTTAAGCATATCCCAGTGTTGATGGTAACAGCGGAAGCAAAGAAAGAACAAATCGTAGCGGCTGCCCAAGCTGGGGTTAATGGTTATATCGTTAAGCCTTTTACAGCAGGAACACTGAAAACTAAGTTAGAAAAAGTGTTTGAACGTTTAGGCTAATTAATAAGAAGGAGAGGCTAATGTCAACGCCTTCTGTGCCTCAGATCAGCCTTGAGCAGGCAAAGCAGCTAGTTGCTTATTTGGAACAAGGTGAACAAGAAAAGGCAGATCAATTAATTTTGGAAGCTGCCAACAAAGAGCAATCAGAGTTGTTTGCTGAGGTGGGTAAATTAACTCGCCAACTGCATGAATCTTTGAAAAACTTTGAACTCGACACGCGTCTTGCTGATTTGACGACTGATGCCATCCCCGATGCTAAACAACGTTTAAACTATGTCATGGAAATGACAGAAAATGCCGCCAACAAAACCATGGATGCAGTTGAGGCGAGTCTTCCGTTAGCCCAAGAGCTAGCAGATGACTTATCGAATATTAAACCAACTTGGGACCGCCTTATGCGGCGTGACATTCAGCTAGGAGAGTTTAAGTCTTTATGTCACGATTTAGACAAGTTTATGCAGGGGTCACAAACACGTACAGATGAATTACAAAGTTTGATGACAAATGTATTAATGGCTCAAGACTATCAAGATTTGACAGGGCAAGTTATTCGTCGGGTTATAGAGCTAGTTAGAGAAGTCGAAGATAGCCTAATTAATTTATTAACCGTTTTTGGCACCACGGACGAGCTACCGAGCAAGAAGAAAGGTTCTGAAGCTCAGGTCGCTGCGAAAAGTGAGGTTGATATTGACGTAAATGAAATTTCAGGGCCAGAAGGTCCCATTATTGATGCTGAAGCGCGAGATGATGTTGTTTCAGGTCAAGATGAAGTGGATGATTTACTGTCAAGTTTAGGCTTCTAATAGGAGAGTATGCATGAGCTTTGAGGTCGATGAAGATATCTTACAAGACTTTCTCGTTGAAGCTGGAGAGATCCTTGAGTTACTGTCTGAACAGCTCGTAGAGTTAGAAAATAACCCTGAAGACAAAGAGCTGCTTAACGCAATTTTCCGTGGTTTTCACACAGTTAAAGGTGGTGCTGGATTTTTAAGTATGACCGAACTGGTTGATGCCTGTCATGGTGCTGAAAATGTGTTCGATGTGCTACGCCAAGGGCAACGCAAAGTTACATCAGAATTAATGGATGTCATTTTGCAATCCCTCGATACGATTAATGAAATGTTCGCGCATATTCAAAATCGAGAGCAACCTGAACCTGCCGACCCTGCACTACTTGAAACACTTCATCAACTTAGCAAGCCGCAAACAGAAGACGAAGTCATTGATATTCCACAACAAGAAGTTATAGCTGAACAACCCTCAACCGAAGATGTCGGCGCTGATGATATTTTCTTCGATCTGGATGCGGATGTCACTGAGTCGAACCAAGGTGACGGTAGCATCGATGAAATCACTGAAGATGAGTTTGAAAGCTTACTGGATGAGTTACATGGAGCGGGTAATGGCCCCGCAAAAGTGAGTGAAACGGCAACCAGTGATGAAACAGACAGTGACGGTGACATTACTGACGATGAATTTGATAGCCTGTTAGACGAGTTACATGGTGTTGGCAGCTTTGGTGAAATTAGTAAGTCACAACCGGCTCCCGCTGCTGCAGCAAGCGAACCTGAGGCTCAGTCGGCAAGCAGTAGCGATGATGAAATTAATGACGACGAATTTGAAGCGTTATTAGATGAGCTTCATGGGAAAGGAACTGCGCCGCGTTCAGTTGAAAATGCAGCACCTCCGCCTGCAGCCCCTAAAGTTGAGCAACCTAAGGAACCAGAAAAGCCAGCGCAACCTGCGAAACCAGCGGCTTCTCAACCTACAGCGCCAGCGGCGAAGAGCGCTCCTGCTCCTGCGGCTGAAAATAAAGCAGCTGCGAAAAAAGCGCCAGCAGCTCAAGCTGAAACCACAGTTCGCGTAGATACCAAGCGGCTTGATCAAATAATGAACATGGTGGGCGAGCTGGTATTAGTACGTAATCGTTTAGTGAGTTTGGCAAATAATACCAACAGCGAAGCGATGGGCAAGGCCATTTCAAATTTAGATGTGGTGACGGCTGACTTGCAAGGTGCGGTAATGAAAACGCGCATGCAGCCGATTAAAAAAGTATTTGGTCGTTTCCCACGAGTTGTTAGAGACTTAGCTAGAAGTCTGAAAAAAGATATAAACTTGGTATTGGAAGGTGAAGACACCGATTTAGATAAAAACTTGGTAGAAGCACTGGCAGACCCGCTTGTTCACCTTGTGCGTAATTCTGTCGATCACGGCATCGAAATGCCTAGCGTACGTGAAGCCGCGGGTAAATCACGTACAGGTACTGTGACGTTGTCTGCATCTCAAGAGGGGGATCATATCTTGCTAACCATTCGCGATGATGGTGCGGGTATGGACCCTGAAAAGCTCAAGAAGATAGCAATTAGTAAGGGCGTGATAGATTCGGACCAAGCTAGTCGGTTATCGGACACTGAGGCATACAACTTAATCTTCGCGCCGGGCTTTTCAACCAAAGAAGAAATATCTGATATTTCAGGCCGTGGTGTGGGCATGGATGTGGTAAAAACTAAAATCACCCAACTCAATGGCTCAGTTAATATCCAATCTGAGTTAGGAGTGGGTACTATTTTAGAAATAAAAGTACCGCTGACCTTAGCTATTTTACCAACACTCATGGTCATTGTAGGCGAGCAAACATTTGCGTTGCCGCTTGCCGGTGTGAGTGAAATTTTCCACTTAGACTTAACCAAGACCAATATTGTTGACGGACAGTTGACGATAATCGTACGTGAAAAAGCGATTCCGTTATTTTATCTGGAACATTGGCTAGTTAAAGGTGCTGACAGAACAACCCGTAAAGCGCACGGACACGTAGTTATAGTACAAATAGGAACTAAGCAAGTTGGTTTCGTTGTTGATTCTTTGATAGGCCAAGAAGAAGTTGTAATTAAACCTCTTGATGCACTTTTACAGGGCACACCTGGTATGGCTGGGGCAACTATTACATCGGATGGTGGTATTGCTTTGATCTTAGATGTGCCGAATATGCTCAAGCATTATGCGGGCAAGTAGAGTTTCTAAATAAGAGTTAGACACAGTGGTGCCTTGCGCACCACTTTTTAGATCTGAATATTTAATGAGCGTGCCAATGGCAGTTAAAGTGTTAGTAGTTGATGACTCAAGTTTTTTTCGCCGTAGAGTGAGCGAAATTCTTGAGCTAGATAGTGATATCAAGGTGATTGATTTTGCCGTTAACGGTAAGGAAGCTGTTGAAAAAGCCGCGCAGTTAAAGCCTGACGTGATCACCATGGATGTGGAAATGCCGGTATTGGATGGTATTAGTGCCGTAAAACAGATTATGGCCTCCAATCCTACACCAATCCTAATGTTTTCGTCTTTGACTAGGGAAGGGGCAAGTGCCACTCTAGATGCTTTAGATGCAGGGGCATTGGATTTTCTACCAAAGAAGTTTGAAGATATTGCTCGCAATAGCGAAGAAGCAATAAAGTCTTTACAGAATAAAGTAAAAGAGATTGGTCGCCGCCGCTTACCTCGATTTGTCAGTCCCTTTGCTACAAGGCAAGCGAGTAAGCCTGCCACGAGTCAAGAGCTTGATAGCAATACCAGTATTAGTCAGCCGGATAGAACGTTTCAGCGTGCTGCGCCCGTAAGTGGTTCTAGTGCTTCACTTAAGGCGTCGGGCAAGAAGTATCAGGTTGTTGCAATTGGTACATCAACAGGTGGTCCTGTTGCATTACAGACTATTTTAACGCAGCTACCAAGCAACTTTCCTCATCCGATATTACTTATCCAACACATGCCTGCTGCGTTTACGCCCGCATTCGCCAGCCGTTTGAACAGCTTGTGTAAAATAAGAGTCAAAGAAGCACAGCAGGGCGATCGTCTAGAGCCTGGCGTTGCCTATTTAGCGCCGGGTGGCCAGCAAATGATGGTTGAAGCGAGGGGGTCTAGTAAGACGCTCCGCGTTTTTGAAGACGATAGCCCACGTATCACCTATAAGCCAAGTGTTGATGTAACATTTGCCAGTGCTGCTAAGGCATATCATGGCGATGTATTGGCAATCGTCCTAACGGGAATGGGGGCCGATGGGCGTGATGGTGCACGTATGCTCAAACAAGTGGGGGCAACGATTTGGGCTCAAGACGAAAAAACCTGTGTTGTGTATGGAATGCCGCAAGCTGTTGCCAATGCTGGCCTTGCATCTGAGCATATCGCTTTACCAGAGGTTGCTGCAAGGCTAAACAAAGAGGTTGGGTGTTAGCTGTAGATGCCAGTAAGCAAATAACAACAAAAATAAGCGCAAAACTTGGAGAATGCATTAGCTCGTGAAGATCTGGACAGTAGCAAACCAAAAAGGGGGCGTAGGGAAAACGACCACTACAGTGAGCTTGGGGGGAATTTTAGCACTCCAAGGTAAGCGTGTGTTGTTGATAGATACTGATCCTCACGCGTCTTTGACTTATTACTTCGGTATTGACTCGGAAGAGTTAGAGATAAGCGTCTACGACATTTTTGCTCGTGGAAGCGCTATGCAAAGTGAAGAAATTTTACAGGCATTGTGTCCCTCAACAATTGAAAATTTGGATATCTTGCCTGCGACGATGGCCATCGCAACACTAGACAGAAGTATGGGAAATCGCGCAGGAATGGGTTTGGTACTCAAAAAAGCGTTAGATAAAATTAAAGACCATTACGACTACGCTATTATTGATTGCCCGCCTGTACTTGGTGTACTTATGGTTAATGCGTTGGCAGCAAGCGAGCGAATATTAATTCCTGTTCAGACTGAATTTCTTGCGCTCAAAGGGCTGGATAGAATGATGCGCACTATGGAATTAATGCAAAGTTCGCAATCCAAGAAATATCAATATACCATAGTACCTACAATGTACGATAAGCGGACCAAAGCTTCACTGGAGGCATACAAAAGCCTGTTAGCCAGTTACAAAGAGTATGTATGGCCTGGGGTTGTTCCCGTGGACACCAAGTTCCGAGATGCAAGTTTGGCGCAGCAGGTCCCAGTTTCATACTGTCCAAAGTCCCGAGGAGTGTTTGCTTATCGGGCGTTACTTGATTATTTATTGCAGGTTTAATAGAGGTAGTAATGAGTAAACATTTGTTTGCTAATGAAAAAGTTATGAAGCAATATTTAGGAGCGCTTCTTAGTGAAGAAGAGCCTGAAGACACTTCGTTGCTGCCTGTTGCTAAATTACTTGAGCAAGTTCCGCTTGTGTCAGAAGCTGAGCCTGAAGCACAAGTCGAGCAACTCAAAAGTGAGCCGCTAGTTGAACCAAAAGTACAACCAAAGCCAGTACAGGAAATCCCTGAAGAACAAACGAAAGATCTTGAGATAACAGAAAATAATACTATTATCAAAGAATCGACTGAAATAAAAAATCAACCAGTTAGCGCAAAAGAGGCGTATGGTGAGCAAGAGTTTCAGGCGCTATTTTTCGAAGTTGCAGGCCTCACATTGGCTGTGCCATTGAAATCGCTAGGTGGTATTCACCAGTTGGGCGAAGTAAATCAGTTATTCGGTAAGCCTAAGTGGTTTAAAGGCGTGATGTTAAATCGCGATGAAAAACTCAATGTGGTTGATACTGCGCGTTGGGTGATGCCGGAAAAGTATACGCCCGAGCTGGAAGAAAGCCTAGATTATCAGTATTTAATCACATTGGGTGATAGCCCTTGGGGGTTGTTAGCTGAAAACTTGGTAAATAATATTACATTGCGACCAGATGATGTGAAGTGGCGCACAGGCAATGGCAAAAGACCATGGTTGGCAGGCGTAATTAAAGAAAAAATGTGCGCGTTAATTGATGTAGAGAATTTAAACCGCTTGCTTGAGCAAGGCCTCGATAGTCGAGAGCAGTAAACAAGATCTTTTTGGAGTTAAACCATGAGCCAAGATAGACTACTTTCCGCAGACAAAAATGCCGATAGTAACGATGAAGTTCTTCAATGGGTGACCTATAAACTCGAAGATGAAACATACGGCATAAATGTAATGCAGGTACAGGAGGTATTGCGCTATACAGAGATTGCTCCAGTTCCCGGTGCACCGGCGTATGTGTTGGGTATCATTAATCTGCGAGGTAACGTTGTAACAGTTATAGACACTCGAGCACGTTTTGGATTGGTCAGTGCTGAGGTGACAGATAACTCTCGCATCGTGATCATAGAAGCTGAAAAGCAAGTTATCGGTATTTTGGTTGATAGTGTTGCTGAAGTTGTCTACTTACGCAGTTCTGAGATTGATAGTGCGCCGAATATTGGAACGGAAGAGAGCGCTAAGTTTATTCAAGGTGTTTCGAACCGTGAAGGTGAGCTTCTTATTCTTGTAGATTTGAATAAACTACTCAGTGATGATGAGTGGGATGAGTTGAGTCATTTATAAACTGTGGAAGTAGTAAATAATAACTTTGTATTGCTCCTATTGTTAGCCTCAAGCTTACTAACCTTTGTATGCTTGGGGTTGATTTTTATGTTGAGTAAACGTTTAGGGGGCGCTCACCAACAAGTGCATTCCCTTAAACAAAAAATAAAGGACAATCACGATCAAACCTCAATCTTGAGAAGCGAAATAGCTGAGGTGCGTAGTAGTTTGATGAGTATTGGTAAGCGTTTAGTTGCATGTGAAAACCATGCAAAAGAACTCGCTCAGCAGCAGGCTGCTCAAAAGTATGATGATCCAGATGCAAAAATCTACTCACGTGCCGTTAAGATGATTGAACTGGGGGCAGGCTTGGAAGAAATTATGCGTGAGTGTGAGATCCCCAGAGCTGAAGCTGAGCTATTAATGTCGTTACATCAAAAATCTTGATCAGGCCTTAATATCCAGCTTGTTGCTAAAGCCTTGCCACCCAGGTGGAAACTTCCCTCTTAACACATATGAAAAGGCAATGAGCTCGGCTATAACATAGTAGAGCTCCTTAGGTATTTCTTGGTGAAGGTCTAACTGTTCCAAGGTTTTTGCTAGTTCAGCATCTTCATGGATCATGATGCCTTTTTCTTTTGCAAGTGCGATAATTTCTTCAGCAAGTTCACCAAACCCTTTACAGGCTACATGCGGTGAATTGCCTGCTTCATATAATAAACCTATGGCTGTTTTTTGCTCCACTATCGACTCCTATACTTTAATGTTAACGATCGCATGTTGCTCGTAAAAGGTGTGTGTTTGCTGAGCATCTTCACTGAGCGTTATTTCATTTACCTGTAAACCATGGGCACTTAGTTTTCGTCGCAATGCATCTAAATGTGCTTCGGCCAACGCGCAAACCTGCTGAGTGTTGGCGACCAATTGGCAATCAAGTGCCTTATCCATTAGCTCTGCTTGCGCACTCAGTTTACCAAGGTGAGCATAGTCAAAATTAAGGCGTACAAACCATACTGTTTTTTCAGGCATTTTGGCTTTAGCAGGCTTCTTATATTTGCCTATTTGCAGCTCTGTTTGTTTGCACTCGCTGGGTAGTTTCATCGGCATAAAAAGACTGAGTAACAACTGAGTTTCACTATCGACCTTTTGGCTAGTAGGCGTGATTTGTACGCTATTGGTCAGCGTATTTTGTACCTGTGCTAAGTCATTTAATAGTGTGTTATTTAGTTGCTGTAAATGAGGCAGTACCTGTTTTGTTGCAATGTTCTTGGCATTGGGCACTAGGGTTTCTAGTAATGCGCCCAGACGTTGAGCTTGATCTATATTGTCGGGCAAAGACTGTGGTGAGGTTGCACGAGGCGACGCCAGAAGTGTCACCAGTAACTTATCAAGAGCCTGTGTAAAGCTATTCGCACCCATGAACGTCTGGGTTTGTGAGTGTTGACTAACCATTCCTGGCACTAAGCTATTCAGTTCAGCCATTACATGGTTCGCTGAAATATTATTGGCATCTATCATACGACTAAAGGCTTGATGGACAAGCTTGGTCATATCCACTGATTGTAAGTCTTTATATTGACTTAGCTGTGCTACTTTTTCGGTTGTAATTTGACTATTTAGCAGTGAAGCAGTTTGCTTAGCAGGTTGAGCTACTAACTTTAACAAAGGTTCTAACAACTTGCGCTCAATAGGGTGGCTCGCTTGATAATCACTTCTAGGTAAGGGTAAAAGGGAAGTGCTATGAGCACCTGCCGTTGCTTTTTGGCTTTGCTCTGGGGTTTTAAGTAGCTCGGTAGATGCTTTTAATGTGTCGGTGATTAAGTTAGATTGGTCTATTTTCATTTTTGCGCTGCTTATTGGCTGGGCCACTGCACTTGTAGCAGACGCACTTTTGTCCAGTGCCTGATTCGCATTTTGAGGTGTACCTGAGCGGCCGCTGTTTGCATCTTGCTGACTCACCAAACTGCTTGTGTTTTGGCTCATTGTACTTCCTGTGCTTTGCAGCACACTTTTTATCTGTGCAAACAGTTTTACCATGGGCGGTAGCACATCAGTTTGCGGAGGGCTAAGCATGAGTGGTGTTGAAGAAAGCTTGGGCAAAGAATTTACTTGGTTTGGTAGTGCATTTTGTAAAGTGTTCGCCTGCGATGCTCTAACTGTACCTGCGGATGATGAACTATTGCTTGTTTGCTTAAATGGTTTTGACAGCCACTGGGTAATTGCTTGCTCAACAGCCTTTTTTATATCGTTAATGGTGATGTTAATAAGTGGCTTGTCGTAGCCAAGGTTTAGAGCGCTTTGTATCGTCTCAGGCATACGCTGTGGTGTAATATGTGGGCTGACCTGAGCAAACTTGCCTTTAATCGGCTGTTTTAAATCTAAATGTTGCAGATCACTGAGGGTCTTAATTTGTATTCCCATTGTGGTGGCTTTGAGTTGCGCTTGCTGCCACTGTGGCGCGCCAACACCTGGCGGTGGACTTTGCAAATTGCTCACAGGTAATGTAATAGCTTTGAGTGAGGGTGAAAACTTGACTTGTAACGCATGTTTATCAACGAGTAAAAGTGGACTTTTTCCGAGAGTAGCCAGTTGCTCCGACACTTTTTGCTTTGCCAGTACACTAGAAAACAGCTGATCGGCAAAACCGTTCATCAGCTTCAACTGGATTTTATTCTCGCTTGCTTGTAGCTGAGCAATGAGTTTGCTCTCTTGAGTTAATATCTTGGCAAGGGACGGGTCTAATGCGAGTTTAAGTCCTAGCTTGTCTAATACAAGCTGTGGATTGTTACCAGCTGTGACATGAGCGCTGGTTTTTAAACTGGATTCAGGTGTGCCACTTTTCATCAAAGTTAAGAGTGATAACAGTTGGTTGGCGGCTTTTATATTAACAGTTTGTTCGGGTGATTTAATGGTGAGAGATTGACCGTTTTCACCCAAAGTAACCACAGCTTCGTTTAATCTTAATGTTGGCTGGTTATTATCTTTCACAGCTAAGCGGATAGTTTGCCAGCGGCCATCAATTTCTACTTCCATTTGTAGCGCATCCGGTTTGATCACGACATTTCGTGCCACAAACTGACTGGCTTGTTTCGTTAGGTCAATATTTGCACGTCCTTCGTTTAAAGCTGAGCTTGTATCAGATGTGTTCGAATATTGAATAGAAATCGGTGGCTTATTCATTATTTTAAATCAAATTTTCGCTAATCGGTCGCAACGCGTTATTCGTATTACCATACCATTATGGTAGACTAACGCCCAATTTTGGGTAATGAGAATAACCAATTTGCTAGAGATTAAATCTGTTACTTGTACTAAACAAGAACGCTGTCTGTTTGAATCGTTAAGCTTCTCGTTGGAAGCTGGGCAGATCATGCAAATTGAGGGCCCAAATGGTGCAGGTAAAACCTCATTATTACGGATCATCTCTGGGTTTGCACGCCCTGATGAGGGAGAAATTCATTTTTCAGGTCAGTCTATTAGTGACAACTACGACGAGTTTGCAGCGCAACTACTTTTTATCGGTCACAAAACGGGTGTGAATGGCCAACTGACGGCGTATGAAAATGTGTGTCATTGGTTGCGGGTTCATGGTTGTCACGTGGATAAGCGTGCGTATGATTTATTATCGTTACTAGGGTTGGTTGGTCTTGAAGATGTACCGGTAAGAACACTTTCTGCGGGTCAACAACGGCGCGTTGCTTTAGTGAGGTTATGGCTTAACAACGCGAAGCTGTGGATACTCGATGAGCCATTTACTGCGCTTGATAAGAAAGGGGTGAAACAATTGCAAACTAGGTTTGCTGAGCATTTGGCTCAAGGTGGGGCTATTTTACTTACCACGCACCAAGACTTAACCACCCATTTTACGGCGCTCAAAACCCTCGTATTGGAGTATCAATTTTGACGGCCCAGCATTCTTATTGGCAATTATTTACCAGTGTTTATAGTAAGGACGTGACGTTGGCATTTCGTCAGCGATCGGAAATTGTCAATCCATTGTTATTTTTTCTTATTGTTATTACGTTATTTCCGCTTGCTATTGGCCCAGAACCTGCGCTGTTGAAACGCATAGCGCCGGGTATTATTTGGGTAGCGGCTTTGTTATCTACCATGTTAGGGTTAGATAAATTGTTTAGGGATGATTACAACGATGGCTCGCTAGAGCAGCTCATTGCATCTCCTTATCCACTTTCGCTGTCAGTTCTGGCAAAAGTATTTGCGCATTGGACTATCACAGGGTTACCTATGGTACTGATGGCACCTATGTTTGCTTTGTTGATGAATCTAGATTCTCAGGCACTTGGCGCAACGGTATTGACCTTGCTGATAGGCACTCCGCTATTGAGCTTTATTGGTGCCATCGGTGCTGCGCTGACAGTAGGGTTACAAAAAGGTGGAATATTAATGAGTTTATTGGTTTTACCCTTGTATATTCCCGTACTGATTTTTGCGACGTCTGCCATCGATACCAGTAGTATGTCTTTAGCTTATGGCGGGCAACTCGCAATCCTAGGTGCCATGTTGGCTGTAGCCTGTGTGTGCGCACCTATTGCAATATCTTCAGCTTTAAAAGTGAGTGTTAGTTAACATGTGGAAATGGTTACATCCCTATGCAAAGGCAGAGCGTGCATACCAGCTATGTAATACGTTGATGCCCTATTTTGCGGTAGTTACCGTAGTATGTTTGGTTGTTGGCTGGGTGTGGGGTCTTGCCTATGCTCCGGCAGACTATCAACAAAAAGATAGTTATCGCATTATTTTTATCCATGTCCCTTCGGCAATATTGTCAATGGGTGCATACTCTTCTATGGCCATTGCCGCAGTTATTGCTCTGGTATGGCAAATTCGTAACGCTGAGCTGGCGGTGATAGCGATTGCTCCCGTAGGTGCTGCCATGACGGCCATCGCGCTAATAACGGGTGCTGCGTGGGGCAAACCTATGTGGGGTGCTTGGTGGGTTTGGGATGCACGATTAACATCTGAACTCATTTTATTGTTTTTGTACCTTGGAGTGTTGTCACTATATCACGCGTTTGAAGATAAAAAGTCAGCAGGGCGCGCGGCATGTATTTTAGCTGTTGTGGGCGTGATTAACCTACCTATTATTCACTTTTCGGTAGAGTGGTGGAACACTTTGCATCAAGGGGCCACCATAACCAAGTTTGATACATCAGCGATAGACTCATCAATGCTATGGCCGCTGTTAATCAATATTGCCGCATTTGCAGGTTTTGTCGGTGTTGTGACGTTGATCCGTTTGAAGAACGAAATCCTACAATGTGAAAGGCACCGCCCATGGGTGCGAGAACTAGTCGGTCGAGGTGAGTGATGCAATTTGAATCATTGAACGAATTCCTGGCGATGGGAGGATACGGCTTTTATGTCTGGTTGTCTTTCGGCAGTTGCGCCGCCATTCTTTTGGCTTTGTTTTTCAGCTCATTAAGAGACGGTAGCAAGTTACGTCATGAAGTTCGCGCTCAAATGAAGCGTGAAGAGCGTATAAAGAAAGCTAAGCAGCAGGAGCAAGTATGAACCCGAGGCGCAAAAAACGTTTACTGGCAGTCATTGCAATTATTTTTGGGGTTGGCTCAGCAATTGGACTGATGCTGTACGCGTTACAAGAAAACATTAACTTGTTTTACACACCAACAGAATTGATCGATGGCAAAGGCGAAAATAAAGAAAAGCCCTTTATAGGTCAGAAATTACGAATCGGTGGCATGGTTGTTCCGGGTTCAGTTGTTCGGGACGAAGACAGCCTAGATGTCAGCTTTAAATTGATGGATACAGGGCCAACTGTCACCATCCGTTATGAGGGAATTTTACCTGACTTATTCAGAGAAGGTCAGGGGATTGTCGCACAGGGAACTTTGGTAGAGCCTAATGTTATTGAAGCGTTCGAAGTTTTGGCAAAACACGATGAAGAGTATATGCCACCAGAAGTTGCAGAAGCGCTGAAAGGCATAAAGCATGAGAAGCCAAAGTACAACTTAAACAACGAGAACTAATATGATCCCAGAGATAGGTTATTTTGCATTAGTGCTAGCTATGGCGCTGAGTTTGCTGCTGTGCATTTTCCCATTGTGGGGCGCGCATACCGGCAATTTGAGGTTAATGCGTGCAGCCCCTTCTTTGGCGGTTGGTCAATGTGTGTTCGTGTTATTTTCTTTCGCGATTCTAATTTATATCACGCTTGCCGATGACTTTACGGTTGCGTACGTAGCGCACCATTCGAGTAGCACTTTGCCATGGTATTACAAAGTGACTTCAACTTGGGGAGGGCATGAAGGTGCTATCTTGTTGTGGTTGGTGATGCAGTCATCGTGGACCGCACTAGTTGCGCTGATGTCTAAGTCAATACCTTGGGTGTTACGTGCTAGGGTGCTGGGAGTGTTAGGCTTTTTAGGTGTGGGCTTTATGCTTTACACTTTGTGGATGTCGAGTCCATTTGAACGTCTACTACCTTACTATCCAGTTGAAGGTCGAGATCTCAACCCCCTATTGCAAGACCCTGGCATGATCATTCATCCACCACTGTTGTATATGGGGTATGTTGGTTTATCGGTGTCTTTTTCATTCGCCATAGCAGCCTTATTAACAGGTAAGTTAGATAATACTTGGGCGAAGTGGTCAAGACCGTGGACCATGGTGGCGTGGGGCTTTCTGACCTTGGGTATTACAATCGGCAGTTGGTGGGCGTACTCAGAGCTTGGTTGGGGAGGCTGGTGGTTTTGGGACCCAGTAGAAAATGCTTCATTGATGCCTTGGCTGGTTGCAACGGCCTTACTACACTCGTTGGCCGTAACAGAAAAGCGCGGTGTATTTAAATCTTGGACTGTACTACTGGCCATCACAGCGTTTAGTTTGTGTCTGCTAGGTACCTTCATCGTACGCTCTGGCATTATCGTTTCCGTACATGCTTTTGCGACAGACCCAGATCGCGGGCTGTATATCTTACTATTCTTAGCCGTGGTTGTTGGCGGCAGCTTGGCGTTGTATGCCGCGCGAGTGTCACAGGTTAGAAGTGAGGGGCGGTATCAGTTCTTTTCTCGAGAAGTGGCGTTGTGGGTAAACAATATATTCTTAGTGGTAGCGACCTTAGTTGTATTTTTAGGCACGCTGCTACCTATGATCCACAAAGAGCTTGGCCTGGGTTCTATTTCAATCGGTGTGCCATTTTTCAACCAAATGTTTTCGATATTAATTGTGCCTTTTGCGTTATTGTTAGGTATCGCGCCGATGCTACGCTGGAAACAAAATAAGTTACCGCCATTAGCGAAAAAATGGTTAGTTATTTTAATGGCGACAATCACCATTACCGCGGCTTGGTTATTCGGCAGTTTTGAAACAGTGGCACCTTTGACATTTGTTGCCAGTGCGCTGGCTGTGTGGATTATGTTATCGACGGCAGTAGACTTTGCACAAAAAGTATCAACCCAGCAGCGTCTATCTGAGGGGCTAAAGCGACTAGGACTTAGCTATTGGGCAATGGTCTTGGGGCATGTTGGTATTGCCTTTGTTATTGCGGGGGTCACGATTACGTCAGCGTATTCAGTTGAACGTTCTGTACGCATGCAGCCCGGTGATACAGCGTCTTTGAACGAATATGAATATCGTTTTGAAGGCGTAAAAGAAATTGTTGGGCCTAATTATACTGGGCACGCCGGTGTGGTAACGGTATTAAAGAATAATGAAAAAGTGACTGAGTTGCATGCTGAAAAGCGTTTATACAACATCGGTATGCAGTTTATGACAGAAGCCGCGGTAGATGACGGGTTCTTTAGAGACTTATATCTGGCACTTGGAGAGCAACTCGGTGGTGGAGCATGGTCACTACGTATATACCATAAGCCATACGTACGTTGGATGTGGCTCGGAGGATTACTCATAGCCTTTGCTGGGTTTATCGTATTGGCTGACAAGCGCTATAGAAAAAGTCCTTCTAAGGGTAATCAACAGGAGGCAACATCATGAACCGCAAGTTACTAGGGTTAATCCCGTTTCTTATTTTTATCCTGTTGTGTGTATTTTTATACCAAGGGTTATTCGGTAATCCAAGGGAGCTTCAAACAGGGCGACTTGGACAACAAATGCCGAGCTTTACCCTGCCTGATTTGATGAGTGATTCCAAGCAATGGCAAGAGAGTGACCTGTTGGGAGAAGTCTATTTACTCAACGTTTGGGGTACTTGGTGTCCGACTTGTGTAGCGGAGCTGAGCTATTTAACCGAGTTGCGAGAGCAAGGAGTTAGGATAATCGGCTTGTACTATGAGCAAGGCTACGATCCTGACTTTGGTGACCAATTTGATATCAACAAATTACGTGCCGAAGTAAACGCGATGCTTGCCAGAACAGGCAATCCTTACCAATTTAATATTCTCGATTTGAAGCGCACGTTGGCGCTGGATTTAGGCGTCTCTGGTGCCCCTGAAACATTCTTAGTTGATAAGCAAGGTAAAATCTTGCTTCATCATACAGGTGATATAAACCAGCGTGTATGGCGTGCTAAATTTGCACCTAAGCTGATGGAGTTGACGCAATGAGACTCATGATTGTTATTTTTCTAATGGTATGTGGCTCGGCTTTTGCGACAGAGGATAGATATGAATTTGCCAATGCAGAGCGTGAGAATACTTTTCGTGAGCTCACTCACGAGTTGCGTTGTCCTAAATGTCAAAATCAAAATATCGCCGATTCAGATGCTGTGGTGGCAAAAGATCTTAGGGATAAAGTCCTTAGCTTAGTGAACGAAGGTAAGAGTAAGGATGAGGTGATTGATTACATGATAGACCGTTATGGCTATTTTGTTCATTACCAGCCACCTGTTACACCTGCCACTATCATATTATGGGTACTGCCTATATTTATTGTTGTTGTGGGCTTTGGGTTTATTGTTTTTAGGCAGAAAAAGGCCTCAAGTAAGCAGACTTGGAGCGAGCAAGATGAGCAACTGTTGAACAAACTTATTAAGCAATATCAGCGTAGGGAGCAGTAGCAGTGGACGGAATTATGCAGATGTGGGTGATGTTCGCATTGCTTACTTTATTAGCAGTACTGTTTGTGGTTGTGCCATTCATTCGTCGAGAAAAAGTGCTGACGGTGGACAACCAAGCCAATGCCGAACGAGTTGATATCTACTACCAACGCCTTGATGAGTTAAATGCTGAGCTGAGCAATCAACGCATCGAACAACAGGCTTATCAGGAGTCGGTACTGGAGCTTAAGCGCAGATTACTCAATGAGCTCTCGCCTGAACAGCAGCTCAGTAGCCGTGGCAACAATCGTATCTTTGCCCTAACGGGGTTGTTGTTCACCCTCGCGGTCAGCGGTGTTTTTTATCACTTTACGGGAAGTCAGCAGCAGATAGCCAATTGGTACGATGCTATTGAAAAGCTGCCAGAATACGGTGAAAGAGCGGTATTGCAACAAGGGCAAAGATTAACAGCAAACGAATTACAGGCTTTTGCGCTCGGCTTACGTACTAAATTAGCCGACAGCGGCGATGATGCAGTAGCGTGGATGCTATTGGGTCGTGTAGCAATGTCGCTAAATGACTATGAGATGGCCAAACAGGCATTCGACAAAGCGCTGAAAATGGAACCAAACAATAGCAATATTTTGATCAATTACAGTCAAGTATTGTTGATTGAGGGGGCGGAGTCCGGTATGAACCGCGCAGCACGATTGCTGGCCAAAGTGTTAAGAAGTGAGCCAACTAATATTGATGCAATTTCTTTACTCGCACTTATTGCATACGAAAAGCAAGATTGGCATGAAGCCAAAACAGCTTTTGAAGTATTACTGGCAAGTATGAACAGCGAAGACCCACGATATGCAATGATAGAGCAACGTATTGTTGAAATAGAACAGAAACTTGCCCCTCAAACCGAGTCTACAGCCGCGGCATTACAAATTGAAGTTACGCTCAGTCCTAACCTGACTGAGCAACTTCCCAGTCAGGGTACATTGTTCGTGTTTGCTAAAGCCGCTGATGGCCCAGCTATGCCGCTGGCGGTTGCTAAGCTTACAAATTTTAACTTGCCTTTACGTGTCACACTAGATGATAGTATGGCGATGATGCCAAGCCTCAAGCTGTCGAGCTATCAAAACGTCATTATCACGGCTCGCATTTCAACTGATGAAAGTGTTATGGCACAAGCTGGCGAGTTGGAAGGACAAAGTGAAATTATAGCGTTGAGCGAAGCGCTTGAGGTGATCCCAGTTGAGATTAATCGGATTATATCAAACACAGGAAATTAAATGTTTAAGCCTTTTTTAGCTGTTCTGGCAGCTGTTGTGATTTCAGGATGTAGTACTATTCCTGAAGAAAAACAGGACGAGCGTGACCCACTTCAGTCATTAAATCGCCCAGTTTATGATTTTAATATGGATGTTTTAGACAAATATATTTTACGCCCAGTAACGGTTGGCTATGTTGCTGCTACACCGCAGCCGGTACGCAATAGTATTGTTAATTTTACGACTAATTTGCTTACCCCAACCGATGCAATTAATGCTGGTTTACAGGGTAAGCCTAGCAGCATGGGAGTGAATGCTGCACGCTTTTTGGTGAACTCTACCGTAGGGATTTTTGGCTTATTTGATGTCGCCAGTAGTCTAGGCCTTAAACATCATGATGAAGATTTTGGGCAAACTTTAGGTGTTTGGGGAATGGGTGATGGTGCTTACATCATGCTGCCCGTTATGGGCCCTACAACAGCCAGAAATTTGGCAGGTGATGTTGTTGACAATTATGTGATGCCAGAGATAGCACTGAGCACGCCGGAAACTATCGCCGTGTTCACACTTAGAGCCATTGAAGCAAGAGCATCGTTGATGGCGCAAGAAAAGTTGTTGGAAGAATCACTCGACCCGTACATCTTTATGAAAGATATATATTTCCAGCGCCAATTGTATGAGCTATACGATGGTAATCCTCCGATTAAGGAAGAGCCAACAGATTTCGATGAAGATTTTTTAGAGAATTTGTAATACGAAGAAAGAAGATAGGCTGGCGACGGGCATTGCCAGCCTATAGTGGGGAGAGTAGGCTCCCCCTAATCAGTTCTAGTGAAAAGCACCATTGCTTTTGCGATAAAATCCTAAGTCATTAAGCTTTTCGATCAACACTGCTGGATCATCGATACGTGATGGTGTGTCTTCATCTCGCAAAAAGTGGTCATTCGGTACATTGTGTAAATCAAGCATCTTGTTAAATAGTACATTGCGAATTGCTAACGCTGTCATCCCATTGTCTTGGATTTCATCAAGTCGATTTTGCAGCTCGGAAAATGGCCCAGCTTTTACGTCATCAACGACAGCAGCAAAGTGATTTACCTGTTTAGTTTTAAGCATATTGGCCTTCTCCCAAAAAACATCCAATTGTTATGTTAGTCACGCACATCATATTTTTTGTGTTAAAAATAGATACTTACGTCCTCTTTGTTGAAAACAGTGTACTCTGTTTTTAGGGTAGATTACTAACTTCGATGTAAAGCTTTGTAAATCGAATAATGTACGATTTGAAATGATCTAACAGCGCGTGGTAGACATCTAGAAGTAAGGTATTGATGAGTAAATAAAAATAGTTCTCAGTACCTTTTGTGGTACTGAGAACATAATAATGTATTAGGAAAATAAATTTTGTTTTACGTGTTCTGCAAAGCCACTACCGGCCTCAAGATAGAAGTTATAGGTTGAGTTGACCCCCATTTCTTCAAGCTCTTTTTGTTGATCAGGGTAGTTGGCGATGGCGGTTACTTGGCCTTTAAAGCCAGAGGCTTTTAGTTGCTCCAATGCATAAATGTTCTGCATATGCTTTGGCATTGCTAACATGACCATATCAACTTGAGAGTGATTTACACGTTGCCAAAAATCAGGGTCTGTTGCATCAGCAAGCAACACTCTGCGTCCTCTTTGCACGTGTTTATCAACTACTTCGGGCTTTATATCGATACCTGCAATTGAACCGGGGTGGGTGGCTTCTATGGTTTCGTAGGCACCCGTACCAATTCTGCCCATACCAAAGATAACAATGCGTGTGTCTGCTAGATTCACGGGGAGCTCTTCTTCAAGACGCTTACTGCTTTCGAACTTCAATAAAAAGGGCTCTAATCTGACATAGAATCCATTAGCGCGCTTATTAAGCGGTGAGGCAATCACAAAAGTGATTGACACGGCTATTGCAACGACGGCTAACCAGTCTGGTGCTATCGCCCCTGAGCTGGCGGCAACCGCGCAGACGATGAGTCCAAATTCGCTATAATTTGCAAGTGTAAAGGCACTGAGTAATGATGTACGAGCACGCAATTTGAAAATATTGGTAAGGACATAATACAGGCATACTTTGACGGGTAAGACTAGCGTTAACAAACAGGCGATGAGCAAAGCATCAAAGCTCATGTTGGCATTGAGACCAATATTAAGGAAGAAACCTACCAGTAAAACATCTTTCAAGTTCATTAAAGATTTTGATAACTCACCAGCCTTCTTGTGAGGTGCGAACAGCATACCAATGATTAAAGCGCCAAGATCTCCTTTTAAGCCGGCAAATTCAAAAGCATGATAACCAATAACCAGTGCGAAGAAAAAGCCGAATAATGGCAGTAGTTCACCGTGTTTAGAGCGGTTTAAAACCCAGAACATAATCGGTCTAAATACAGGTAGACAAACTAGTAGCACCAACGCCCACACATTTGGTGCTTTTCCTGTACTAATCGCCAAAAATACCACGGCAAAGATATCTTGCATAACCAAGATACCGATGGAGATTTTACCGTGTAGACTTGCCATTTCCCCGCGCTCTTCAAGTACTTTAACTGCGAAAACTGTGCTGGAAAAACTAAAGGCAAAGCCAACTAACAGGGCTGTCGAAACCGTTAAATCGGTAAACAGTGGTAGGCTCATTGCGCCGAGCAGTAATAACAGGCTGGCAAAAAATGCACTGCTTATTACGATATGTAGAGTTGCGGGTGCCCAAACCTGTGCTTTGACAAGATTACCAATTTTGAGCTTTAAGCCAATACTGAACAACAACAAAGTTACGCCCAAATCTGCAAGTTGAGTGAGTAACTCAGTACTACGATATCCCATTAGGTTTAAAATAAACCCAGCCATTAAGAAACCAATTAGCGGCGGCAACTTTAATTGATATACCGAAAAGCCACAGGCGAACGCTGCGGCAAAAAACAAAAGTTCCATGGTGTGCCTATGTTAGTTCTATCTAACCACAGTGTACCAAAACTCTCTGATTTATAAATTGAAAAGTTCTTTTACAGGCGTATAACTCTGATATTTTTTTTGAATATTCTTGAAGAATATATAAGAACCCATAAATTTTCGCTGACAATGCGCTGTAAATGTGGTTAAGATGCGATAAGGGAACATTCTCACAGGAGAAGTAATGTTTAAAAAGATCCTCGCATCTGTTGGTATAGGTGCGGCAAAAGTAGATACTGTATTAGAAACAGAGCATTTGCACCCTGGGCAAAAATTTCAAGCAAAAATTATCATTGAAGGTGGTGATATTAGTCAGGAAATAAATGGCTTAGAGATGGCATTGATGACTAAAGTGAAAGTTGAAAATGATGATGGTCATTACTTCGAAAATCATGTGATTGAAAAGTGGAAGATAGGCGAGCGATTTGAAGTTGCCGCAAAAGAACGTAAGACCATCCCATTTGAGGCTCGTTTACACTCAGAAACACCACTTACCGAGCTAAATGCTGGATACAACCATAGCCACGTATGGCTGGAAACAGGCCTTGATATAGACTTAGCACTCGATCCTACAGACCGAGATGCGCTCCATATATATCCAAATGATGCAATAAAAACCTGTATGCTAGCAATGGAAAAGCTCGGCTTTGGACTGGTTAAGGCCGACGTTGAAAAAGGGTATTTGCGTGCAAGTAACTTTCACACCGTTTCAGGTTGCTATCAGGAGCTAGAGTATCGCCCTCATCGGCAATCTATGTTTGGAATTCAAGAAGTGGAATTGTCATTTGTCCCCGAAGCTCACAAGACTCACGTGCTGATTGAGCTTGATAGGGCGTTTCGCGGTGACGGATATGTTGATCTCACCATAGAGCATGATCACGTAAACCTGTCGCAGTTATGCGATCAATTAGAGCGCTTGTTCGCATAGCGGCAAGTGGGTATAAACTTTAAAGCCCAGCATTGCTGGGCTTTTTGTTATGTGGAGTGATATTTAATGAATTGGCAGATAAGTACTTTTTCACAACTAGATACAGATACTTTGTTTAGTTTGCTTAAGGCTCGTGTTGATGTTTTTGTTGTTGAACAGCAGTGTGCCTACCCAGAGCTGGATGAGATTGATAGACAATCAGACACCTTTCATGTCATGGCTTATGAGCAGGGGGAGTTGTGTGCCTACGCACGAGTGTACAGAAAATCAGCGAGTGAATGTGCAATCGGGCGGGTATTGGTGATGCCAAGCGCCCGAGGCAAAGGTCTCGCAGCGCCTTTGATGCAAACAGCAATTGAGGTGTGTGATACACATTTTAAAGGAAACGACGTGGTACTGAGTGCACAAACCTATTTGCTGAAATTTTATCAATCTACGGGGTTTGTGATTGAAGGTGAAGAATACCTAGAAGATGGTATCCCTCACCAAGATATGCGATTAACTCGAAGATTTAAAAGAGGTTAGCGCTGCGCTAATCTCATAGCCTGATTTTTCATATTTAAAGCGAGTGTATAAATACCAGCGCTATGGCAAGAGGGCAGACAAACTTAATATACCAAGGCCATATTTTCCAAAACACGCTATGATCCGCATCTGGATAACCATTTTTTATCTCTGTTAGCAGACTATTTCTGTGCCATATCCAGCCAACAAATATACAGCAAAGCATCCCTATCAATGGCTGGCCAAATTGTGTAGTTAAGCTCACCACGAAACCAAACAAACTACTGAAGTTAAAAATAATAGTAAAACTAACCAATGAGATAAGGCCACCGATCACCCAAGTTGCTTGTACGCGCGACAGTGCAAAACGCTCAACGGCATAAGATACGGGCGCTTCAAGCATAGATATTGACGAGGTGAGTGCAGCAATACTCATCAATGCAAAGAATGCAAAGCCGACAAATAAGCCGACATCTCCCATGCTTTCAAATAGAGCTGGTAACACTTGAAACACTAGCGTGTCTTCTGACAGTAGTTGTCCATTTGCCGCAAATATTTCAACTCCCTGAGCTTGGGCTACATACATGGCAGGGATGATCAAAAGGCCAGCAACAAAGGCAATAAACACATCGATTAATGTTACGTAGGCGCCAAGTGAAACTAAGTTTTCTTGCCTGCTAATGTAAGAGCCATAAATGATCATTACACTGGTTCCTAAAGATAGCGAGAAGAATGCTTGTCCAAGTGCACTGACTAGTAACTCGGGGTTTAAGATGGAAGAAAAGTCAGGGACAAGATAAGCCTTCAGTCCTTCACTGGCACCGTCTTGCATCAAGACGTAGGCAATGAGCAAAAATAAAATCCCCAATAAAGCGGGCATTAAGCGCTTAGACCATTTCTCAATACCATTTTCAACGCCTTTACTGATGATAGAAATAGTCAGCACCACAAATAGGGTGGTAAAAATTAAATCCCTTGCCAGAGACTGGCTATTCAGCCATTGGGCTGTGCTTGACAACTGAGTGAGTTTAGCGATGGGCTCTAACGTTGCAGTAAACATCCAGCCAGCAACGATTGCATAAAAACTGAGGATAAGGCCGGCGCAAATAATACCACCGAAGCCCACAGCGAAGGCAAAGCGTTTACTTAGTGGGTTATTAGAGAGTTTTTGCAGTGATGAAACGGCGTTAGCCTGACCATGACGTCCAATAACTAGCTCAGCCATTAGTGCTGGATAAGCTAAACAAAAGGCTAGTACCAAATAAACCAAAACGAAAGCGGCTCCACCGTTGCTAGCGGTTTGAGTGGGGAAGCCCCAAATGTTGCCAAGGCCAACAGCTGATCCTGCTGCTGCCATGATGAATCCAAAGCGAGAACTAAATTCTCCGCGCACAGTGCTCATATTATTTTACTTCTCTATTTTTTTTACGGCGGCTGACAATCTACTGTAATTACAGCGAAATAAAAAGCGCTAATTGTTATTAACAATGCCATGATCTAGCGCAATATTTTGGTGATTTTGCGAGTGTAACATTAGTTCGCCAGACTAAAAATTCAACTATAGATTGTAAGTTGTTGCTTTTCAGTTGATTAACTCAAAAGCTACTTATTAAATGTGGTCATTACTTTACGCTGCTCATTTAGCTTTACAAGGTAAAGTTAAGGTGAATTTAGCACCGCCCAATATGTCTGACTGGGATACACTCGCTTTGCCATGATGCCAATCTACAACCTTGGCTACAATCGCCAGCCCTAAACCATAGCTTTTTCCCGCCCGGTTACGGTGAGATTGCTCTTGAAAAAATGGGCTGAATACTTTGTGCCAGTTTTGTGGCGCAATGCCTGGGCCATCATCCTCGATATGGATCTGAATCTCATGGCCATCACCGACAACTCTGATAAGAACAGCACCGCAGGCAAAGTCACAGGCGTTAGACAGCAGATTTGTTACAGCGCGTGCCAGCCAATGTAGGTCTGCGTATATAAATAGGTGAGGCTCTATTTCGTAATTAATTTGTAGGTTTGCGCTTTTAAACTTTGGCGCAATTTGCTCGACTAATGAAACAAAATAAGGGGTCGCATCGGTAGATTCAAAGTTCAGTAAGTGCGACTTTTGCTCTAATGTGGCAAATGACAGATAGCTGGCCAGCATATCTTCCATTTGATCTAAGTCATTTTCCATTCTAGCTAGAATATCATGAACTTGATGAATGTCTTTTTCATCGAGTGCTGCATCTAACCCAAAGCGAAGGCAGGCCACAGGAGTGCGTATGTCGTGTGATAAGCTTGATGCAAGAAGCTTGTTCTCTGCAAGGAGTTTGTCAATTTGACTCGCCATGCGGTTAAATGTGAGTTCCACGTCTTTGATATAGGTAAATTTATCGGTAGCGATTCTGGCGCTCAGGTTGCCGCTGGCAAATTGTTTAGCCGCTTCTGTGAGTACAGATAGGCGCCTAGCTAACGGCGAGAGTATAAACCACATAAAGGTACATACGCCGGTATAAAACAATAAGGTGAGCATGGCATCGTTACTCTGCTGCTCTGCTGGCTTATCTAAGCGCAGTTCAAGATAGTCAGGAAGTAAAGCGTCATTAGTTTTCAACAGATAAAAGCCTTGCTGATCTTCTAAAATTAACCCTTTGCCCGTGAGCATTTGCGCTTTGAGTTCAGAAGGCACGGCCAAAGTGTCACCTTGTTTGTAGCTGATAGCTAAGCCATAGTCTTCACTCAAAGTGGTAATGTAATCAGACCTATTTGCAACAGGCTCTCTAGCTGCTTGCTTGGCAACGCCACTGGCGAGTGTACTTTGCCAGCCGAAGTTATCGTCGACCTCTAAGGCTTGTTCGCTAAATATATCAATTAGCCAACCGAGTACGACAATTGAGACCAAGGCGCTGGCAAGCAAATAAATATATAGCTTTCTCACAAATTAGCCTTTTACCATGCGCTTGGAACCATCAGGTAGCCCTTACCCCAAATAGTTTTAATTTTTTCTGGGTGCTGTGGATCATCATTGAATTTTTTACGTAAGGCCGAAATAAGTACATCGACGCTTCTGTCTAGTCCATCGTATTCTCGACCTTTGGTCGCTTTGAACACCGCGTCTCTTGAAACAACTTCTCCAGCATTTGATGCCAAAAAATGTAGTAATAAATACTCAGCACTAGAAATATTCACTTCTTTACCCTGCACCAACACCTTGCGCGCTTGAGTGTCTATGCTCAGGTTACCAACACACAGCGACTTGTCATTATTTATATCGGAGTGTTTTTGCTCACTAGATGAGCGCAACATCGCTTTAATTCTTGCCAATAAAGCACGGGGGCGAACAGGCTTAATAACATAATCACTGGCACCAACCTCAAGGCCTATCACTTCATCCATTTCCTCGTCTTTGGCTGTTAGCATAATGATAGGATGTTGATAAAACTGACGAAGTTCACGGCAAACACTAATGCCATCCTGCCCTGGTAGCATAACATCTAACAGTACGATGTCGGGGCTAAGAGATTTCACCATTGCAACTACTTGATCCCCTCGAGCGCAAACATGTGTGGTATACCCTTGGTTGTTCAAATAATCTGCAACCCATTGAGATAGAGATTCGTCATCTTCGACGAGCAAAATCGTACCGTAATTATCCATTTTAATAATCCTCTAGCATCTTAAATTTGCAGTTAAATCATGCAGACTAACAAGCATGTACCTGATTGTGCCTGACTAATCTAGAGCTGTCACTTATCACTGTTTTGTTATTGGTAAAGTTTATAAATCAATTAATTACCTATACGAAATTAGGCGCTTAATGATTGTTTGCTAAAATACGTACCGTACCCCAATTTTCGCCTTATGTTGATAGTTTTGTGCAACAATGGGGCTGCGATAAATTTGTTGTGAAAACCAGGTTGTCATCCAACCGGCTAAAAAAATCCAATTTTCGTTGAGCGGGTATTCGGCATGAAACTCGTATACAACACTCATTGCGCTTTTAGGGCGATATACTGGTCGATCAACTCTTTGTTCTTTTGGAGAAATGCCAAAATAATAATTGGTAAAATCGCGGGAATAGATATTGATGCCTAGACCGGTTCTAAATTCCCAGTTTTGCCACGGGATAATCTTGCTATAAAAGGTGCTGACTATCCAACCATTGTGGGTACTGCTTATATCTTGCAATAGTTCTAGTGATGCTTGATTGTCACCGAACCTTCGGCTTAACCGCAATCCGCCGGTTACATCAAACGCTCTTTGTGTAATACCTTTGAGCTGTGGGATCTCATCCGAGTTATATAAATTAAAGCCTTTTTCATCAAAACCATCTTGTGCTTGTGTCACAATAACATCAAGATCCCAATTGCTGTGCTCAATGGCACTATAGCCTACTATCCAGCCTCCACTGAGTTGGCTGCGATCAGCATCCAAGTACCAGTTTCCATATGATGCAAACACATTTACATTAAGTAACTCCACGCCATCTTTTACATTGGCGCCGATAAGATACGAGTCCTCTAACAGGTAACCTAGGCCCATATTGATATCTAGGTACAGGCCATTGGTGGGAGTTAATGTATTGTCAGAATACAAACGGTTACTCGCGTATGCAGTGGAAGATAAAACAACAGTGATGATTATCAATTTTGTTAATGTACGGAGCATAATGTTCACCAACAACTAAGTTGATGAACATTATATTGAATGCGGCGTTAGTATCTGTAAAAAATTGTTGAGCACAGGGCATGCTCTTTACGGGGAGCTATATTATTGGCCTATAAAACATTGATTTTATCAATCAAGACCGCAGCAAGTTGTTGGTGCATAGCGCTGCTTAGCGCACTCACTTCGGTTTCTGTACAGGCACCTGCAACTTTCTGTGGCTCACCAATCAAATCTTCCACAATGTACTTAGGTACTTCAACGGGGGTGCTGGAGCGTGCGATTCTAGCTTGTTCTGTATTTTGTGACACGATAAACGAAAGTATGTCGTTTTCGTTAGTTATTTTCTGCTCTTTGGTATAGCTGAACTGTAATGGAATACCTTGAAAGCTGGCGCTATCAATCGAAGACTTTGCAAACCAAACAACATCTGATGATGCAATGTGAGTTAGTCTCATACTGACACTTGCTATGATATTGCTACATTGATAACTCGGCGCTTTTTGAGTTACGAGCTGATATAAAGCGTGTGATGCTTTTGGTACATTGAGCACGTAGGTTTTGTTCGGGCCAAAAGTAAGGTCTAATTGATGAATGTTAAGTATGTAGTCGGCTTTGTTACTAGTGACTATTGTTAGTCCATGCTTTTTAAGCGCGCGCTCAATATGCGACTTTAATGTGTCTGTCATTGCAACTTTGTCAGCGACTATACGCACCGAGTTTGCTTTTTCAATCGGATGTGCTGGCAACTGTACCGATTTTATTCTCGCTGAATCTAGTTCAGTACTATAACTAAGCTGATAAATTTCCTTACTTAATATCGGCTTAGGAGGCACATCAAGTTTGGGTGCCATCTCGGGAGTTAAAGAACAACCAAATGAGAAAGCCAAAGTAATAAAAATAAGCAGAAAACGCATTCATGTACCTCTTGTTACAGTTTAAGTCTCAATTGGTGATGTAAACACAAGCTAACTTCGTGATAAACTTCAACGAATTCTAGTTTAACGAGTTATTATGAAGTATTTAGTTCTTGTTGTCTTCTGGTTGTTTGCGACTAATACCGTTGCATCAGAAGACAAAAAGCAGCAGTGGCACCAATTTTTGAACAGCTATTCTAAGCAAGTCGAGCGAAAACTAAAAGAAAAATCAATCCCAGGTGCGGCATTGAGTGTTGTACATGGTGAATTTGGCTCTTTAGCGAAGGGATATGGCAAGACCAAAGTTAACAAAGGCCGAACAGTTGATGAAAATACGCGCTTTCGTCTAGCGTCCGTTTCCAAGACATTTGCGGGTTCTCTAACAGCAAAGCTAGCGAGTGCGCAGTATCTAGCGCTGGACGAGTATGTAAGTACCTATTTACCTTATCTCAAAGGGACTGACTATCAACACCTCAAAGTTTATCACCTACTAAGTCATTCAAGTGGCTTAGTCCCCAATGCTTACGACAACTTAATCGAGTCCAGAATGTCTTATGAACAAATAGTGGAACGGCTCATAAAAGTTGAACGTATTTGTAAACCTGGACAGTGTTATGGCTATCAAAATGCCATGTTTAGTCTGATTTCTGATGTGATTTTGCATGCAACGGGAATGTCTTACGAGCGTTGGTTACAAGAATTTATTTTCACACCGCTAAAAATGAATGACGGCGGTATTGGTATAGAAAGCATGGAAAAGGACAATAACTATGCTTTACCACACGTACTTGGCCGTAAGCGCTGGCATACGGCAAAACTCAAACCACATTATTATAAGGTGGCCCCAGCTGCAGGGGTAAATGCCAGTGCAAACGATATGGTTCAATGGCTCAAAGCGCAGCTTGGGCTTTACCCAGAGGTGTTATCATTGGATGCATTGACGTTACAAAGTAGGCCCTACACACACACGAAAAGAGAATTGCGCAGACGTATTTGGCGTGAGCATGTCAACGAGGCGTTTTACGGGTTGGGTTGGCGTATTTACGACTTTGATGGTGAATACGTATTATATCACAGTGGCTGGGTACAGGGTTATCGCACCGATTTGGTTGTAATACCAGCTTTGAATGTGGGGTTTAGTTTATTGCTAAACGCAGAAAGCGGGGTGATAAACCAGTTGACGACTGATTTCATAACTCAGGTTATTAAAAAGTACCGAGTGGCGCCAACGCACTCAGACGATGGCGCATAAGAAAATTACTGGCGAGGCAGTTGAATTTTCTTCTCTTCGCTTTGACGATACAAAACGATGACATGGCCGATGGTTTGCACTTTGTATGCGCCAGTTTCACGAACAATCGCATCAAAAATTAACTGCTTTGTCTCACGGTCATTTGTCGGCACTTTAACTTTGATAAGTTCGTGAATGTTTAAAGATTGATCAATTTCAACCAGAACACCTTCAGTTAAACCATTTGCGCCGAGCAAAACAACGGGTTTTAGTGGATGTGCTAAACCTTTAAGGTACTGCTTTTGTTTATTTGATAAAGTCATATTGATACAATTTACACTATGTAGGCTTGAATTTTCATATTCTACCGCCATCTAGACAATATTACTAATGAGTTGCAGTGAATAATGGCAAATAAAAAGCACTCAGCGAGCTCAAAACGCTGGTTAAAGGAACATGTGGACGACCCTTACGTTCATGAAGCGCAAAAGCGCGGCTTTCGCTCCCGAGCTATCTTTAAACTCGAAGAGATCCAACAACGCGATAAACTCATCAAACCTGGCATGAGTGTTGTTGACTTAGGCGCGGCTCCTGGCAGCTGGTCACAGTATCTAGCCGAAGAGGTGGGTGATAAAGGGCAAGTTATTGCTTGTGATATTTTGCCTATGGATTCACTCGCAGGGGTGGATTTTTTACAGGGAGACTTTCGTGAGGAAGCCGTATTAAATGCATTACTTGACCGCATTGGTGGCAAGAATATAGATGTGGTATTTTCAGATATGGCGCCAAATATGAGCGGCAACATGTCTACTGATCAGGCTGGCAGTATGTATCTCGTAGAACTTGCGCTGGATATGTGTCACCAAGTACTCAGTAAAAATGGTGCTTTTGCTGTAAAAGTTTTCCAAGGTGAAGGTTTTGATCAGTTTGTACAGGAAGTACGTAAATGTTTTAACGTGGTAAAAATTAGAAAGCCAAAAGCCTCCCGTCCACGTTCCCGTGAGGTTTATATAGTGGCGACAGGCTACAAACTGTAGTACAGTTGAAAAGCATTACAGTCGAATTTAAATAATTTTTGGATACAAGAGGTTAACCCCTTGAGCGATATGGCGAAGAATCTAATACTCTGGTTGGTAATTGCAGTTGTGCTAATGACCGTTTTTCAGAGTTTCAACGGCGGCGATAACATTGATCGTCAAACCAGTTACACACAGTTTGTCAAAGAAGTACGCAGTGGCGCGGTAAGAGACGTCAATATTGACCGTTCAACCGGCACGATTACAGGTATGAAGGGCAATGGTGAGCGTTTTCAAACTATCATGCCAATGTACGATGAAGACCTTATCAATGATTTACTAAAAAATGATGTAAACGTAAAAGGTGTTGCACCGGAAGAACAATCATTTTTGGCGAATATTTTTATATCTTGGTTCCCAATGCTACTACTCATAGGCGTATGGATATTCTTCATGCGTCAAATGCAAGGTGGCGGCGGAAAAGGGGCCATGTCATTTGGGAAGAGTAAAGCTCGCTTGATGAGCGAAGACCAAGTGAAAACGACGTTTGCAGATGTTGCGGGCTGTGATGAAGCTAAAGAAGACGTAACAGAGTTGGTCGATTTCCTACGCGATCCATCAAAGTTCCAAAAGTTAGGTGGTAGCATTCCGAAAGGTGTGCTGATGGTCGGTCCTCCTGGTACCGGTAAAACTTTGCTTGCTAAGGCGGTCGCAGGTGAAGCGAAAGTGCCATTTTTCACGATTTCTGGTTCAGACTTTGTTGAAATGTTTGTTGGTGTGGGTGCATCTCGTGTACGTGACATGTTTGAGCAGGCTAAGAAAGCAGCGCCGTGTATTATCTTTATTGACGAGATCGACGCTGTAGGTCGTAAGCGCGGTGCAGGCATGGGTGGTGGCCACGATGAACGTGAGCAAACACTTAACCAAATGCTCGTTGAGATGGATGGTTTTGAAGGCAATGAAGGCATTATTGTTATTGCTGCGACCAACCGTCCAGATGTATTAGACCCAGCGTTATTACGTCCTGGTCGTTTTGACCGTCAAGTGGTTGTTGGCCTTCCGGATATTCGCGGTCGTGAGCAGATCCTTAATGTACATATGCGCAAAGTGCCTTTAGATGATAATGTTGAAGCATCGGTAATTGCTCGTGGTACGCCGGGGTTCTCTGGTGCAGACTTGGCAAACTTAGTAAACGAGGCCGCTCTATTTGCAGCCAGAGGCAACAAGCGTAAAGTGAGTATGGCCGAGTTCGATGCCGCTAAAGATAAAATCATGATGGGCGCTGAGCGCAAGTCTATGGTAATGAGCGAGCATGAAAAAGAAATGACAGCCTACCATGAAGCAGGCCATGCGATAGTTGGTCGCTTGGTACCTGAACATGACCCTGTTTATAAAGTTTCAATTATCCCTCGAGGTAGAGCGCTTGGTGTTACAATGTACTTGCCTGAGCAAGATAGAGTGAGCCACTCGAAAGAGCACCTAGAATCAATGTTATCGAGCCTATACGGTGGCCGTATTGCTGAAGCACTTATCTATGGTGAAGATAAAGTCACCACTGGTGCCAGCAATGATATTGAACGTGCAACGGATATTGCTAAGAAAATGGTTACGCAATGGGGCTTGAGCAGTAAGCTTGGACCGCAAAAGTACCTTGAAGAGCAGAGTGAAATGTATATGGGCGGCAGTTCACACCGAATGGCCGGCATGTCAGATGAAACTGCGAAACTGATCGATGCAGAGATAAAAGATTTCATTTCTCGCAACTACCAACGTGCTGAACAGATCCTAAAGGACAACATGGATATTCTTCACAGCATGAAAGATGCTCTAATGAAGTATGAAACTATTGATGCAGGTCAAATTGATGACCTAATGGCTCGTACGCAAGTGCGTCCACCTCGTGACGCTCATGACCGCAAACCAGAACCAAAGTCTGACAAAATGGGTACAAAGCCGACAGCAGAAGATGATAAAAAGCCAGTTGATAAATCTGAAGCGTCGTCAGAGCTTGATGATAGAATCGAATAACGGTTAAAATAGTCGAATGTCTAAAGCCCCGCTAAGTCGGGGCTTTTTCATAACTATAAAACTGAAAGTTTTCGATAGATTTTTGCACAATATGAAGTTGCAAAGCATACTTACATGCTTTTGCTAACATTACTCTAAAACGAGTAACGATAATGACAACCACAATACGTTTACCCCGAGGCCGTTTGCTAAGCCTCAATAAGCCGCAAGTCATGGGCATTGTTAACGTGACACCAGATTCATTTTCAGATGGCGGTGCGTTTTTGCAATGTGATAACGCTGTCAATCAGGCTCTTTCATTGTTAGACCAAGGTGCAACCATTCTAGATGTGGGAGGAGAGTCAACTCGACCAGGCGCGCCAGATGTCACATGTGAAGAAGAGCTCAACCGAGTGATACCCGTGATTGAAGGTATACGTCGGCAAAGCGACTGTGTTATTTCAATCGATACAAGTAAAGCACAGGTGATGCTTGAGGCGATAGCAGCCGGCGCTGATATTATTAATGATGTACGCGCATTACAAGAGCCTGACACGCTTCAGGTGGCTGCAGCTCATCCAGACGTGGCGATTTGTTTGATGCATATGCAAGGACAGCCACGTACCATGCAGCAAAACCCATCGTATAGTGATTTGATCACCGATATTAAGGCATTTTTCAGCGAACGTTTGCTAGCGTGCGACGAGGCGAACATATTGAGGGAGCGCCTTATACTGGATCCTGGTTTTGGATTTGGTAAAAACTTGGCACACAATTTTGAATTATTGGGCAACTTTAAAGCTTTCCAATCATTTGGACTACCACTACTCGCTGGACTGTCGCGTAAGTCTATGTTTGGAAAGTTATTAAACAGAGAAACAAATGAACGTTTAGCTGCAAGTCTCGCTGGCGCATTACTATGTGCACAACAGGGAGCACAAATAATCAGAGTACACGATGTTCAGCAAACTGCTGATGCTCTGAATGTTTGGCATGCAGCAATTAATGGAGTAACCATATGACAACTAGAAAGTATTTTGGTACAGATGGGGTAAGGGGCTTGGTTGGACAGCACCCAATTACACCTGAGTTTGCGCTAAAATTGGGATGGGCTGCTGGTAAAGTTTTGTCTAAAACTGGCACAAAAAAAGTAATTATTGGTAAAGATACCCGAATTTCTGGTTACTTATTAGAGACCTCTTTGGAAGCTGGACTAATCGCAGCAGGTATTGACGTGGTTCTGCTTGGGCCAATGCCAACTCCTGCTGTAGCGTATTTGACACAAACTTTTAGAGCAGAAGCAGGTATTGTGATCAGCGCGTCTCACAATCCATATCATGACAATGGCATCAAATTCTTTAGCGGTAATGGCTTAAAGTTGGCAGATAGCGTAGAGCTGGAAATTGAAGCAATGATGGATGAGGACATGACATGTGTTGCATCTGAAAAACTAGGTAAGGCAAGACGTCTTGAGAATGCTGATGGCCGCTACATAGAGTTTTGTAAGAGTCAATTTCCTAAAGAGTTGTCACTTGAAGGGCTGAAAATTGTTTTAGACTGCGCCAACGGTGCTACTTACCATATTGCGCCTGCGGTAATGCGTGAGTTAGGCGCGACCGTGATTTGCCATGCCTGTGAACCAAACGGTTTGAATATTAACCATGAGTGTGGTGCAACACACGTTGATAGCTTAAAGCGTCAGGTTCTTGAGCATAAAGCAGATGTGGGCATTGCATACGATGGTGATGGCGATCGGGTGATGATGGTCGATCACAAAGGCCATGTTTTTGATGGCGATGACATCGTTTATATCATTGCTTGTTTAGCCCACGCTAATGGCACGTTAAACGGCGGTGTTGTCGGTACGGTCATGTCAAATATGGGGCTTGAAAACGCGCTACAGAGCCAAGGTATCGAATTTGCTCGTAGCAAAGTGGGTGACCGATATGTTATGGAGCTGCTTAATCAGAAAGGTTGGACGATTGGCGGTGAAAGTTCGGGCCATGTGCTTAATCTAGACCTTATTTGTACTGGTGATGGGATTATTTCTAGCCTTCAAGTGTTAGCGGCGATGGTCTCTCAAAACAAAACCTTGCAAGACCTAGGTAGCGGATTCACAAAGTATCCAATGAAAATGATCAACGTACGCTATTCGACTGCTGATGATCCTACGCAGCAAAATGTTGTTAAGCAGGTTGTCGCTGAAGTTGAAGAGCAGCTTGCAGGCAAAGGGCGTGTTTTATTAAGAAAATCAGGCACCGAGCCAGTTGTTCGAGTGATGGTTGAGGCTGAGCAAGAGAAGCAAGTGATCGATTTTGCAACAAAGATTGCTGAAGTTGTTGAATCTGTGAGCAATTAATCTGGTTTTTAATTTTATTTCTTGTAAATCTGGGTGAGGAGAGTTAGTATCTCACCCGCTTTCTGATGCGGAGTATCGTATGGCGCAACGTAAGCCAATAGTTGCAGGCAACTGGAAAATGAACGGTTCGCTGGAACTGGTATCTGAGATCTGCGGCGAAGTTGAAAAGCACAATAATGCAGACGTGGATGTTATTATATTTCCTCCCGCTTTATTACTTAAAGATGTAGTAAACAAGGGGGTAATGGCAGGAACTCAGACTATTTCTGAGTTTGATTCAGGTGCATACACCGGTGAAATCCACGCAAAACTAGCTCATGAAATAGGGGCTAAATATACCTTAGTGGGTCACTCTGAAAGACGTAGTTTATTTTCAGAGAGCAACCAACAGGTAGCTGATAAGTTTGCCAAAGCACAGCAGTTTGGTTTGACGCCAATACTATGTGTTGGTGAAACAGAGCAGCAGCGTGATGCTGGAAAAACAGAAGAAGTCGTTGCAGAGCAAATAAAAGCCGTAATTGATAAATTAGGTGTAGCAGCGTTAAATAATTCTGTGATAGCATACGAACCCGTTTGGGCTATCGGGACTGGTAAAACAGCAACCCCAGAGCAAGCACAGACGGTACATAAATTCATTCGTCACATGCTGAGTAGTTATGATGAGCAGGTGGCACAGACGCTACGCATCCTTTATGGTGGTAGTGTAAACGAAAAAAACAGTGAATCATTATTTGCACAGGCAGACATCGACGGTGGCCTTATTGGCGGAGCGAGTTTGCAAAAAGATGCCTTCATCAGCATCTGTAAAAGTGCACTAGGGAACGTATAAAATGTACGAAATATTATTGGTTGTTTACTTAATTGTTGCTTTAGCACTTATCGGTATGGTGTTAGTTCAACAAGGTAAGGGTGCCGACATGGGTTCATCGTTTGGTGCTGGCGCATCAGCAACGGTATTTGGCTCATCGGGCGCAGGTAACTTTATGACGAAGACGACTACGATTCTAGCGACGGTTTTCTTTGTATTAAGTATTGTGCTTGGTAACCTTACAACGGGTCAGATTAAAAAGACAGATGAGTGGGAAAACCTTGAAGTGCCGCCTTCAACAACAGCGCCGGCTACTTCAGATGTTCCAGTATCTCCTGAAGACAACAAATCTTCAGACGTACCAAATTAAAAGATTAGTAACCTTAAGTTACTCGGTGGTTTGATTCCTCAATCAGACGGTTAACCGAAAAATGCGGATGTGGTGGAATTGGTAGACACGCCATCTTGAGGGGGTGGTGGCTTCGGCCGTGGGGGTTCAAGTCCCCCCATCCGCACCAAATTATAAAAACCAGCATGATGCTGGTTTTTTTATGCCTGTAATTTATCGGATGATAGTGTGAAATCGATATCATTCTTTAGCTAATTCTTAAGTGCCTTAATTAATTGAACTTAAATCTATCTTCTTTAAAACAACGTGTTGCGCACTTCCATAGTTGTTGTGTAAATAAGCATTCGCTAATTTTACGCAAGGGCACTTCTCATAAAGAGATAGCATGGCAACAGATGTTTGTCCCACCGAGACTGACAAGCGGAGTTTTCCTCACAAAGTTAGAAATGAAGCTAGGGGCGCAAGGGAGAGTTTTGACTGTTACGCTGGCGCATAGCGGATGTACCAATGACGCGCTTCAGCGGTATTGGCTTAATCATCACGCTCATCGGCTTATCAAAGCCATTGGTAAGGTAGAAGATTCACTTAAAAACCAATACCTCTCGGAATCCAACCTTGACCTTGTAAAACAAACTGTTGCTGTACTTGAACGACAATGGTTGAGTTGGACCCTTCACATTACGCCAACATCGGAGTTCGAGCAGGCGTTGTATACGCTTAAAGAGTTACAGCAGTGGCAAGCAAACGATATCGCGGCATTTAGAGCGAAGTATATACAGTACTATGCAAATAAATATCAGCACTTTTTTGACAGCGTTGAAGCTCAGCCATTAACAGCAGCACAAAGGCAAGCCTGTATTATTCGAGATGATAGCCACCTGCTGCTAGCGGGGGCTGGCACGGGCAAAACCAGTGTGATGGTGTCAAGAGCCAAGTTTTTGGTCTACAGTGATGTAGCAACCCCAGAGCAAGTCTTACTCCTTGCTTATGGCAGTGAAGCTGCAAAGGAGCTAAAGCAACGAGCTGGAGAGTCGTTTGAATGTTTGACCTTTCATGCCTTGGGCATGCTGGTGATTGCAGCAGTTGAGGGTAAACAGCCACAGCTCAGTGAGTTAACTAACGATGCCAAGAAGCGATTCAGGTTTGTTCAAGATACACTTCAGGTACTTTGCCTTCAGCCTGGGTACAAGGGATTATTCGAGCAGTTTTGTATCAAGGAGTGTCATATTCAGCCTAATTTAGATCTGGCTGAATTTATAAGAAGTGCACGATGTAAAGCGGTCATCGCTCATATTACCTCTTTGTTAAGTGTCTATAAGAATGTTGTGGCTTTAGGTCAACTGACAAGAATTGCCTCACAGCAAAGTGACCTCCTGAAATGTCTAACGCCAATCATTGATGAATATCAATCTTACTTGGATACCGAGGGGGCGATTGATTTTGAAGATATGATTGCCAAAGCAATAGCCTATATAGAAGCTGACCGCTTTAATGTACCTTGGCAACATATAATGGTGGACGAATTTCAAGACCTATCACCCATTAGGGCTGAATTGCTCAAAGCCTTAATGAAGGCAAAAAATAAACGGTATTTGTTTGCTGTAGGGGATGATTGGCAATCAATTTATAGGTTTAGCGGTGCAGATATTACATTAACCACGCAGTTTGAGGCGCACTTTGGTCGCGTTACTATCACTGCATTGGATAAAACTTTTCGATACCCTCAAGATGTCCTAGATATCTCTAGTCGTTTCGTATGTGCCAACCCACATCAGCTAAAAAAATACGTGAAGTCGGCTCGCACGGAAACAGGACCTACATTACAAATGGAAACTGTCGAATGTGAAGCTAATACGCTTGAAAAAGTACTTGCTCAGCTCAATGATAAAGGGGAGGCCTGCGTGTTGTTACTGGCGCGTTTTCATAAGATGCTGCCTTCACGTGATGAGCTGGTGGACTTACAAGGTAAATTCAAAGCGCTTAAAATAAGGGCGATGACCTTTCATGCAGCAAAAGGTAAAGAAGCAGAATATGCGGTGATCATGGGGCTCTATGAAGGTCACACGGGCTTTCCCGCTAATCGACCGATTCAGCCGTTGATGGAAGCGATGTTGCCAGCACGGGAGACATTTTCCTTTGCAGAGGAAAGACGCTTGTTTTATGTGGCGTTGACCCGTGCTAAGCGGCGAGTTTATCTATTTAAGCCACAAGACAACGCATGTCGGTTTTTAGCTGAGCTAGAAATAAAAAGCAATACTCACTAGGTGACAAAGCCTCATTCTTTAATAATTAAACACAGCTGTGAAAGCGTTATTGATAATAAGCAATTAAAACCTCTCAACGCTTTTGTGCAGCTTAGCTTTATTACACTACGCTTGTAGTTATATGCCAAAAGCATCATAGCGAATAATATTAAAGGAGTTAAATATGAGAAAAGACCTGCTGCGAGATGCGCTCGCTCGCTTGAGTACCATTGCTCAAGACACTCCCCAATTTAGTGCTGTTTTAGAAGCGTTGAGCCAGCCTCAAAGCACTTTGACAAGCCATATCGCAATTCGTAAAGACAATGGTAATACCGCGTACTTTAAGGCCTATAGATGTCGATACAATGATTTGCTCGGCCCTACCAAAGGCGGGATCCGTTTTCACCAGCACGCAGATCAAAGTGAAGTTGAAGCGTTAGCTTTATGGATGACATTAAAATGCGCCGTGGTGAATGTGCCTTTTGGCGGAGCGAAAGGCGCAGTGACCGTAGACCCCAAAAAGTTGTCGCCCATGGAACTGGAGCGATTATCGCGCTCTTACATCAGAGCCAAAGCCGATTTTATAGGGCCTGAGCTTGATATTCCTGCGCCAGATGTATATACCAATGCACGTATCATGGGCTGGATGATGGACGAATATGAAAAAATAACTAGAACAAAGTGTCCAGCCGTGATCACAGGTAAGCCCCTAGCGTTTGGTGGCAGCCTTGGCCGCGAGAGCGCAACAGGGCGAGGAGCCTTTTTATGTATTAAAGCACTTGCTGGAAAGTTAGACTGGCAAGCAAGCGAAAAGACAGTTGCGATTCAAGGGTTTGGTAATGGTGGTTATCACTGTGCAAGATTACTACAAGCCGAGGGCTATAAAATCGTAGCCGTAAGCGATTCAAAGGGGGGAATTTATTGTGAACAAGGGCTTGATGTGCAAAGTGTATTCACTGAAAAGCAACGCAGCAATGAACTTAGGGCTGTTTATTGCCAGCATTCCGTCTGTGAGGATATCGAACATACGCGTATCAGCAATGAGGAGTTGTTATCACTTGATGTTGATATTTTAGTGCCTGCGGCATTAGCTGGTGTTATTAACAAAGATAATGTTGAGCAAATAAAAGCGAGTTATATCGTGGAAATTGCCAATGGCCCAATAAGCTCAGATGTCGACTTGCAACTGACTGAGCAGGGAATCCATGTGATCCCTGATATTTTGGCCAATGCAGGTGGTGTTGTAGTGAGCTTTTTTGAGTGGTGTCAAAATCGTCAGGGCGAAACCTGGTCTGAACAAAAAGTTCATGACAAACTCAATGACTACATGCACCAAGCGTTTGAACATGCTTGGCAGCGATATCAACAAGCCAATGGGTCAATGCGTGAAGTGGTGTACCAAATCGCGTTGGAGCGTTTGTCAGATGCGTTACATGCGCATGGTACATCAGACTATTTCTCCAGTTCACAGTAAGATTTAGAGGGCTGGAATACAAATAAAGGCCAGATATCATCAAAAAAGCCGCGAGCATCGGTGCTGGCGGCTTTTTTACTTCTTTAATAATGTGATTAGCTTTGTGCTAAATCTTCTAAGCCAACGATTAGCCAAGGCGCATTGCCTTGAGTTTGGCGTTCTAAGTGCCAGATTTCATGAATAGGCTCTTCTTGTTTGTCACCTAAATCACGGTATTTACCTTTAAACAGAATACTTACCTCCCATACTTGAGGGTTGGTGTCAGCACGAACGAGCTGTGCATCCACAAACATCACCTCGGTCGCCACATCACCTGCGCTTTCACGCTCTTGCTTAAACTCTGCAACAAGTTGTGGGCTTAGGTATTCGGCCATGGTCGTGTAGTCTTTTTTATTCCAAGCCTCTTGTAACGTGACATAGTGCTGACGGGCGCCTTGTAAAAAGCCATTTATGTCAAAATCTCTAGGTAAGTTGAAAGGAACTGACTCTTGCTGAGCAAAGCCACCAGTTGCCGCCGATTGGGCTTGAAACTGTTGAGGCTGATTGAATTGACTTGGGTTAACTTGTGGGCCACCCGCCATCTGCGGATGTTGACGCTTAACTAAAGCATTTTTTACCAGTTTAAAGATTAAAAATGCCGCACCCGCAAGCAGTAGCATTTCTAAAAACGCAAAGCCTTCAAAGTCATCACCAAGCATTGCAGCGATAAGGCCACCTGCAAGTAGGCCGCCTAAAACACCCGCCATAATGCCTTTTTTACTCGATTTAGGCTTTGCAGTTGTTGGTGCTGAAAGAGACTTGGTATCTGTTTGTTGCTTTTGTTGTGTCGTACTGGTTTGATGGGTTTTACCAGATGACTTACTGCCAAACTTTTTTCTGGCTTCCGCATTAAAGCTGCTTACGAACAACAATGAGATCAGTGAAAAAAGTACAATAAAGTTTTTCATAACTATCCTAAAGAACTAAAACTGTCTTGAATTTTAAAGAATTAGCCGAGTGATATAAATAGAAATAGGGCCAATAGGGAATTAAACGGGGGGAGCGGTACGTATAGAACGTACCGCTTTATTTACATCCTATTGCCAGCGCAAAGCGTTGCTTACGTCTTTTTGGTATTGCTCAACTGGGGAACCTATATTGGCAACTAATACAGTCGCGCCGTGATTGTCCTGACCAACGACACCATTGTAGCGATCATCCGCAAATTGACCGTCACCGCCTAGACTATTTTTACCAGACAGCGGTACGATAAATACTGTCATAGGGCCATGTTCAGACTGAAATACCAAGTGCAGGCTTTTCTGGCCCTTAAAGTTACAAAACGTAGCATAGGTCACTTTGCCAGGCAGCGTTTCAAGTCTTGCTCCAAATAGCGATAGTTTATCGTTAACCGTTTGCAGCGCGATTTCATCTTGCCCCTTAAATGCGATTTGTTCATGACGTACATGGGCTAAGGCATGTTCGCCCGCCAAGAGGGGGGCCTGCGTGGCACTCATAAAATACAAACCCAATGCAAAAGTCGCACTTGCTGCCGTAGCAAATGGGGTGCGGTAGCTGCGAAACCAGCTCTTTTTCACCACCTTGTTGTGCTTATTATCAGCTTGCTGATTTGCCAAAATACGCTCAGCCAAGCCAGCTGGTACTTCTACATCCAGCGCTTTTGCAATTTGCGCATCAAAAGCTTGAAGTTCCTCTAACAGGGCGTTTTGCTCAGCATTATTTGCTGCCTCTTGCGCAACGTCCTTATCGTTTGGATCTGCAAAAAGGCGGCGACGAAATTCTAGTTCATCCATCAGTTTTGTGCCCCTTTTAATGGTTCTTGACATTCGGTTAGTGCCTCTTTGAGCTGATTTCTAGCTCGATAAAGGCGAGTCATAACTGTGTTTTTGTTTAGCTCTAAAATATCTGCGATTTCATCCCCTGAGCAACCCATAACCACTTGCAGCAGCAATGGCTCTCTATACTCGACTGAAAGTTTGCTTATCTGCCTTTGTATAACGGTTTGCTCCATCTCATCGTCTAAACTTGTGCCGGTGTTGTCGACTAAGGTGTCGTTATCTACATCGGCGTAATCAAACTGTTTTCTCTCAAAGCGCCGTGCATTTTCTCGGCGTAAAATAGTTAACAACCAAGGCTTGGCAGCATTTTTGTCTTGAAGCGAGTCAAGTGAGCGCCATGCCCGTAAAAAAGTTTCTTGAACTAAGTCTTCGGCTATAGTCGGGTCTTGGCATAGCCAGTAGGCAAAGCGATAAAGCTCACCATGATAGACCTGCACTAAAGCCTCGTAGCGTTTTTGTTTTGTGGTCATGCTAATAAGACCTTATGATCCGTGAATTTCTTACATCACGATAAAATTAATTTTCACCTGACTCAGTATAGCTGAGTCAGATGAGCGCTATCTTGTGCCGCGTGTTTTTTTATGGCTGTTTGCAGCAGTTGATATATCTGTGTTAAATCCGCACTGTGGGTGCTCTCACTATAAAGGGATGCCTGTAGCTTGGCAATTTCATCGCTAAGCTCAGGGGAGTTTAACTGTGCCAGCCAAGCATCAAAGCCGAGCGTCGGAGCTTGCTTTTTAGCCAAGGCTCTCAATGCTTGATAAAACTCATGGGCGTTATGTTGTTTTGCAGCCGCTTTTAGAGCAATCATTGAGTCTGGCGCTTTTGCTGACGTTTTTGGCTGAGGTGCCTGTGGCTTTTTAAACCACCAAATTGCTAAAGTTAGCAACCACAAGATATAGCCAGCTCCCATTACAATCCAATCGATAAGGGTTTTACTTGCTGTTTCAACAGGCGTATTTACTGGCAAACTTTGTGCAGGCTGATTGGGTTGCTCTGTGTTGCCTTGTGGGTTTTCTGGTGCTACGGGCGATACAGGCGCTGTAATTGGGGCAAGCGGTTGATTAGGGTCGGCAATCACAGTGATAGTTCGTGCGGGTAATGTCGCGTAATTTACCTTGTTGATAACTGTGTTAAACCATGGGATTTTCACTTCTGGCAGAGTATATGTGCCGGTTTTTTGTGGCACTAACGCGTGTGATGACACCAATTGTGAGATCACGCGCCCGTCACGACTAAGTTGGTTTCTATCGCTTTCATCTGGGTAGCTGCGAATACCAGAGATAGTATCTAGCTCGATATCGGGTAATTGCTCTTGTGTTACCCCAAGCGCCGTTAGGGTGATGGTGCGGGTAATAGGTGTTCCTACCGTGACCGACTCATCGGCGGGCTGCCACTCTTCACTGAGGTTGACCAACTCGCTAGGCAACCAGGCGCCTTGATAGGTATCTGGAATTGGCTTTACTTCAAGTTGTGTATCTTCGGCGATGGCAGAAACAGCCATACGGCGATAGTTTTCTCTTACCTGGCCATTAAACACCGGTGCTGTAATAGTATAGTCGCCGCTTTTTTGTGGCTGTATCAAGTACTCGCGAGTGATGACCATATAACGGCGGCCATCAACGACTTCGTAGTCTTCTTGCTGTTTCCCCATTTGCGAGATCTGAGCGTCTGACATTTGTGGGGCACTCAGTTGCCCATCCAGTAAGTCTTTGCCCAGATATAGTTTAACCGTATACAGGCCAGCCTGTTGAACATACAAGTTGCTTGGTGTTAGCTCAGCGGTGACAAAAATATCTTTTTGCTGTTGCTGCTCATCGCCCCGAGGCACGACTTTTAATTGAATGGGTTCAGAGCGCTTGCCAGCTACTTCAAAAGCGGGGATCGTGAAAGTTCCGGGCTTTCTAGCCAATACCTGCATTTGCCATGTGGTTTGACTACTCATGCTACCGTTGATAATGCTGGTTCGAGACCCAACACTAATTGGGCCAGTCACAAATTGTGCAGACAGAGCACTGGTATCGGGCTGTTCGCCAGAGACCTTACCATCAGCCTCAATGGTGAGGGTAAAGTATTCCCCAACTAGCACGGGGTTTTTATCGACGCTGGCAGTGAGGGTATCAATGGCCATACTTGGGTGTAAAAATAGTAAAAGGAATACGGAAATTAACAAGCGTATTACCATGATTTTTCAACTCCTTGTGGACGGCGTTGTTGAGCGCGTTGCTGGGCTTTTAGTTGCATCTTATTGCGTAGCAAAATAGCAGGGTCATCGGGTACTTTACGAAGTAACTGATTGAGCTGCTGAGCCTTTTCTTTTTCTTCAGGGGTAAGTGGTTGAGCCGTAACCGATGCGCCTTGTGCTTCATCAGTGGCCTCATCAGAGCTTGGTTGCTTTTGCTGCTGTTGCATTGCTGCTTGGGCATTGTGATCATCACTGTTTTGCTGTTCAGTTTGTTCAGCACTTTGCGCATGCTGTTGTGTACTGGGATCGCTTTGCATATCGGGCTGATTGTTTTGATCACCTTGTTGCTGTTGATCACCTTGTTGCTGTTGGTCACCTTGTTGCTGTTGGTCACCTTGCTGCTGTTGGTCACCTTGCTGCTGTTGGTCACCTTGCTGCTGTTGGTTACCTTGTTGCTGTTGGTCACCTTGCTGTTGATCACCTTGTTGCTGCTGGTCACCTTGTTGCTGCTGGTCACCTTGCTGTTGTTGGTCACCTTGTTGCTGCTGGTCACCTTGCTGTTGTTGGTCTTGTTGTTGTTTAAGTTGTTCAACAAGCTTTTTGTTATCAGCAGCTTCGCTCAAGTCTGGATTTATTGATAGCGCCTGTTCATATGCTTCAATGGCTGCGTCTAGCTCGCCTTGCTTAGCCAGTGCATTACCATAATTGTATTGTCCCAGTGCAGACTGTGTGTCGCGCAATACTTCAGCGGCTTGGTCGTAATGGCCTTGTTTGTATAGGGCGGCACCTTTAAGTTCAGGGTTTTGCGCTGCAGCGGCGTTTGCAAAGTCATCATTTTGATATGCACCAAGGGCATTCTGGTCGGTATTTTTTAACCAACTTTGCCAATCAGCGGCCATGGGTTGCTCAATCGGTGTCATTATAAACATCACGGCTAGGAGAGTGATGCCTGCGCGACGCATGAGCAACAGTGCCATTGGTAACAAGAGCAGCAAACCATAATGCCCTGCATCCACACGCCATAATGCTTGGCTTTGCTGAGTTTCGTTTAGTACATCATCATTTTTAACTTTGGGTTTAAACGCTTTGATGTCTTGCCCTGCAGGGCTGTAGCGAACAAATTTTCCGCTATGACTTTTAGCAAGCCCCGCTAAGCGCGAGAAATTAATTTTAGGTACTACAATTTGTCCTGAAGCGTCCTTCAAAAATCCACCTTCAGGTACCGCGATTGGCGCGCCTTGTTCGGTACCAATACCATAAATACTCAATTGATAACGTTCATTCTTTAGCTCAGAGGTGATGTCATCAACATCGTTCTGGTCTAGTCCGTCAGTCACCAAAATGATATCACCTTGGGTATAACCTGCTTGCTTTAGCAAGGAGATAGCTTGAGCGATACCAGCGAGTACATTTGAACCTCTATCAGGCATAATCTCAGGGCTTAGGCTGGGAATTAAGTTAGCTAATGTTGCTGCATCACTGGTTAGCGGTGAAACAGTATAAGCATCACCTGCGTAAGCTACTAGTGCCGTTTCACCTTCTTTGAATAGCTCAATCATATCCAGTGCTTTAAAACGCGCTTGGGTTAAACGATTTGGTGTGATGTCGGTGGAATACATTGAATAGGACATATCCATTAACAGCACTCGCGCTTGTTTGGCTTGGTAGACGGGTACTTGTTGTTTTTCGAAACTTGGGCCTGCGATACTTATAATACCAAGCAATAAAAATAGGCTCATCAACAGCGGGCTACTTTGTTTTTTCTGCTGCTTTGCTTCACTGAGCATCACTCCCGCAAGGTGTGGAGCAATAAGCTCACCGTGTTTGTGATTGTTTCTCTTTACAAACTGTAAGCCCGTGATAAGTAACCAAGGGAGAAGCAGCCACAATAGAGCAGGGCGAATAAACATGAACTCCATATTACACCTCCTGTCTCATGCCACGTAGGGCTTTTAGTAAAATTGTCAGCGTGATTAGGAGCAAAGCCCCAGCAAGCGGCCAGTAAAATAGCGCAAGTTGTGGACGAAACGTTTGTGCTTCGTCAGAGACGGGCTCAAGTTTATCCAACTCTTGATAAATTTGCTGTAAACCCGCTACATCTTTTGCTCTGAAGTAAAGACCACTGGTTTCTTTAGAGATATGTTTTAGCGTAGCTTCATCGATATTGCTGCCACCGACACCACCCATGCCAAATAGGCTAAAACCACGCCTACCATCAGAGCCAACACCTACGGTGTACACCTTTATTCCTTCTTCACGCGCTAAGATCAAGGCATCATCTGGGCTTAAATTTCCCGCCGTATTTTGACCATCAGTCAGCAAAATAAGCACTCGGTTGCTTTGTTGTTTTTGACTGAACCGCTTTACTGCAAGCCCTAAAGCGTCGCCGATGGCGGTTGCACGGCCTACTAAGCCTATTTGTGCCTCGCTTAGCATTTGACTTACGGTATTTAAATCTCTTGTAAGTGGCGTTTGTAAAAATGCAGTATCACCAAATAAAATTAAGCCAAGTCTATCACCTTGTCGTTGTTCAATAAATTCACTGAGTACGGCCTTAACAACGGACAATCTATCAACGTAACGGCCTTGATACTCCATGTCTTGTTCAGTCATTGACCCAGATAAGTCCACAGCAAGCATGATGTCGCGGCCTTCGTTGGGCAAGGCTATTGGTTCATCCAGCCATTTTGGGTTTGCTGCAGCCACCACAAGTAGCAGCCAGATGAGTAGCTCTAGCCAGTGTATCTTGCGGCTTTGTTGCACAGCTTTCGGGGCGAGCTCTGCAAGGTTAGCAAAGCTTGGCATACGCAAACGAGCATTGGCTGTGTATTGTACAGGTTTCAATTTCGCCAGCAGCCACGGCAGTGGCAGTAACACAAAGGCCCAAGGCCAGCTAAACTCAAACATCGATGGCCTCTTTTAACTTGAAATTTTTGATAGCCAGATGCAACTTGGACGCCAAGTTCGCGCTTGGCTCTGGGCTGTAAAGCGTATCTAGCTCTTGTGCATTAAATGTTTGCCCGCTCAATTTGCTCAAACGGCTCGCCCAAAGCTGATTAGAACCCGCAACAGCTTGGTTACCATAGTAATGTTTGGTGAGTCGTTTGACTAATATGTGTAATTGCTGGGCGTCATCTTGGTATTGCGCACACTGGCTAATTGCTTCACGTTTTGCGCGCTTGTGTTGCCAAGCTTTGTAGCGCCAAACAATCAGCATGATTGTGAGTAAAAGTAACATTGCAATGATGACCCACATAGCGGGGGATAATGGCCACCATGATACTTCGCTTGGTGGCATCACGTCGTGTAATGCATCTAGTGGAGAAGCCTGCATAACTGTTAATACCTCAAAAGCTGTGATTCTAAGGGCGTTGCCGCACTAAAAGATTGCATGGTCATACCCGCACGTTTTAAGCGCGCTAGGCGTTTTGCGAACACATCCGCTGCTTGCTCGGCAAATTTGCTACGAAATTGTTTATCCATCAGAGGTAATGTCCAACTACCTGCGCCAGCGTCCACCGTAATGGCTTCACGGTAGGCTGGAAGCTGGTGTTCAAAAGGATCGCTGATATGGCAGCCAATCAATTCACAATGTCGAGCCAAGCGTTCTAACTGTTTAAAACTGGTGTCACTAAGATGAGTGAAATCTGAAATTAAATAGATCAGACTGCCTGGCTTGGCCAGATGCGTAAGACGTTTTAGATTGTCGGCAAAGCGATTTTCTATCTGCTGATGCTCAACAACTTGCTCTCGGTTTTGTAAGGCTAGTTGGTGGATATCACACAGCTGATGACACAAGGCTAGCACGCCTTTATCTCGCGCTGCGGGTTTGAGCTCATGGTGACCATATTCACTAAAAACAATACCACCGAGCCTATCACCACGTTGACATGCAGACCAAGCAACCAGCGCACTTAAATGTGCTGCTTGCACTGACTTGAGTAGTAGCTTACTGCCGAACAACATGCTGTTTGTAAGATCGGTAAAAACAAAGACGGGACGCTCTTTTTCTTCTTGATAAAGTTTAGTGTGCGCTTCGCCCGTTCTTGCGGTAACGCGCCAGTCAATGGCACGAATGTCATCACCATACTGATATTGGCGCACCTCGGCAAATTCCATCCCACGGCCTTTGTGGGGGGCTAAATATTGGCCAGCCTGAGCACTTTTGATGCGTGCGCTAGGCTTTAGCGACAATAAATTAGCTTTGGGCTTGTAATACAGTAACTCTTTCAAGCCCAGCTGTGCACCATTACTGTGGCATTGCTCTAACCATGCTTGGGTTGATAACTGAGTTGCTTGCTTCATTACGGTACTGGCACTAAATCAACAATTCGACTGATCACTTCATCTTTACTGATGCCATCCGCTTGTGCTTCGTAGCTCAGGATGATGCGGTGACGCAAAACATTGTGGACCACGGCTTGGATATCTTCAGGGGTAACGAAGTCACGCTCATGCAACCATGCATGCGCTCGTGCACATTTATCTAATGCGATGGTTGCCCGCGGGCTTGCACCAAATTCAATCCATGCGCCAAGTTGGGCATCGAGTTTTGCACCTTGACGCGTCGCGATGATCAGTTGTACCAAATATTGTTCAAGCGGCTCGGCAAGGTGCATTGATAATACGCTCTTACGGGCGGCAAATAAGGTGGCTTGGCTGATAGGAGCAAAGCTGACAGGCTCTTGTTCCAAGGCTTCGCCACGTGTCAGTCGTAAAATCGCCAGTTCATTCTCTGCGTGCGGATAATCTATGTTCAGGTGGAGTAAAAAGCGGTCTAACTGGGCCTCTGGCAGCGGGTAAGTCCCCTCTTGCTCCAACGGGTTTTGTGTTGCCATAACCATGAACAATTCAGACAAGGGGTAGGTATTTTTACCCACGGTGATTTGTCTCTCAGCCATTGCTTCAAGCAGTGCTGATTGCACTTTAGCAGGGGCTCGGTTAATTTCATCAGCCAGAATCAGGTTGTGAAAAAGTGGGCCTTTTTCAAACACAAACTCACTGGTTTGTTGACGATAAATATCCGTACCTGTGACGTCTGCAGGTAATAAATCTGGGGTAAACTGAACGCGTTGAAAACTGCCTTCAATCCCTTTTGCTAGGGCGTTGACTGCGCGGGTTTTAGCAAGTCCAGGCGGGCCTTCAACCAAAAGGTGACCATCAGCCAAAATTGCGATAAGTAAAGCCTGAGTCAAAGCCGGCTGACCAATAATTTGTGTATCGAGATAGCGTTTTAATTGTGAAAATTCATTTACTGCCATTGCTTTGTCCTTGTTGTGACAAATTTTTGCTTTAAGTTATATGGTTTTGTTGTCTGATCTCAAGTGTTGATTGACATTTTTGCGTCATACTTAGACTCTGGTTTTTTGAATAGTTCCCGAGTTTTTTCAATAACTTTTGCGACTGTATAAAAAAACGACTAGGGTAAGTGGTGTTTGATTCTTTTGTAACCAATTTTGAATTTACTATTGGCATTGTATTAGCGGTTGTTTAGAATCAGGTAAAATTTAACAGGTCAGACCTGTCAGCGGGAGAGCATATTAATGTCTGAGCAAAATATTCTAAAAACAACAAAAGGCGACCGTATCGCGATTGTAAGCGGGTTACGTACTCCATTTGCAAAACAAGCTACGGCGTTCCACCACGTACCAGCATTGGACCTCGGTAAGCTGGTAGTCAACGAAATGCTTGAGCGTTTAAACTTCGATAAAAATGAAATAGACCAGTTGGTGTTTGGTCAAGTTGTACAAATGCCAGAAGCACCCAATATCGCTCGTGAAATTGTATTGGGTACCGGTATGCCAGTATCTGTTGATGCCTATTCTGTATCACGTGCGTGTGCAACCAGTTTCCAAGCGATTGCCAATGTGGCTGAATCAATCATTGCAGGGTCTGCGACTGTGGGTATTGCGGGTGGCGCAGACTCATCTTCCGTATTACCAATCGGTGTGAGTAAGAAACTAGCCGGTAGCCTTGTTGATTTGAACAAAGCGCGTACGTTAGGTCAGCGTTTAAAGATTTTCTCCAAGTTACGTTTGAAAGACTTACTGCCAGTTCCTCCTGCGGTAGCCGAATATTCAACGGGACTCTCAATGGGACAAACTGCTGAGCAAATGGCAAAAACCCACGGGATTAGCCGCGCAGATCAAGACGCCATGGCGCACCGTTCGCATTCACTGGCAGCCAAAGCATGGGCTGATGGGCTATTAGCGGAAGAAGTGATGACGGCGCATGTGCCGCCTTACAAATCGTTTATTGAACAAGACAATAATATTCGTACCAACTCTTCATTAGAAGGGTATGCCAAGCTGAAGCCAGTATTTGATAGAGTGCATGGTTCGGTTACAGCAGCCAATGCTACACCGTTAACAGATGGCGCTGCAGCGGTACTGATGATGAGTGAGAGTAAGGCTAAAGCATTGGGTTACGACATTTTAGGTTATGTTCGTAGCTTTGCATTCTCAGCAATTGGTGTACATGAAGATATGCTGATGGGACCTGCTCATTCAACGCCTGTGGCGCTCGACAGAGCGGGTATTAGCTTACAAGATTTAGATTTGATTGAAATGCACGAAGCATTTGCCGCGCAGGCATTGGCGAACATGAAAATGTTTGGCTCGGACAAGTTTGCGCAAGAAAAATTGGGTCGCTCGAAAGCGATTGGTGAAATTGATATGGATAAATTTAACGTTAACGGCGGCTCATTGGCATATGGTCACCCATTTGCAGCGACGGGTGCGCGTTTGATCACGCAAAGCTTGCATGAGTTAAAACGTCGTGGCGGCGGCTTAGCACTTACCACAGCCTGTGCGGCGGGTGGTTTGGGTGCAGCCTTTGTATTGGAGAGCGCGTAATGTCAGTATTTAGTTATGAATTAAACGAAAGACGAGTAGCCATCGTTACTATCGACGTGCCGGGTGAAAAGATGAACACCCTGCGGGATAGTTTTGCCGAAGATTTATTGGCAATTCTAAAACAGGGCCGTGATGACAACATTACCGGAATGGTTTTTATCAGTGGCAAAAGTGATAACTTCATTGCGGGCGCAGACATCAAAATGTTGGATAGCGCCAAAACGCGCGAAGATGCACTAGCCTTGTCAGAAATGTGTCAGCAAGCGTTTTTCACCATGAAAAAACAGCCTTACCCAACGGTTGCTGCGATTCATGGTGCGGCCCTTGGTGGCGGTTTAGAGTTTGCGCTTGCATGTGATTATCGTGTGTGTACCGACAGTGATATTACCAAACTAGGTTTACCTGAAGTACAGCTTGGTTTATTACCAGGAGGCGGTGGCACTCAGCGTTTACCAAAGTTGGTAGGTATCCAAAAGGCGCTGGAGTGGATGTTAACAGGCAAGCAGGTACGCGCTAAACAAGCCAAAAAATCAGGCTTAGTTAACGACTGTGTACCAGCGAGTATCTTGCTATCTGTTGCTGCACAAATGGCGACTAAAGGTAAAGCTAAACCAACTAAACCTCGCTTAGATAGATTGAGCCAGCTGCTTGAGTCAAACCCATTCGGTCGTAACATCATATTCAAAAAAGCGCAGGAAAATGTTTTGAAAAAGACCGGTGGTCACTATCCTGCACCAGTGAATATCATAAAAGCCGTACGCGCTTCGATAGAGCTTGATGAGCTCAAGGCATATAAAACCGAGGCGGAAGGGTTTGCCGACTTGGTGATGACCGATGTATCAAAAGCGCTACGCGGGATCTTCTTTGCTACCACTGAAATGAAAAAAGAGTGGAAAAATGACGATGTTGCACCAATTGAGCGCACCGCTGTTTTAGGGGGCGGTTTGATGGGCGCGGGTATTGCACATGTCAGTGCTGTTAAGGCACAAGCACTGGTACGCGTTAAAGATGTGGCTCAGCAAGGCATCGCCAATGCAATGAATTACAGCTACAAAATTTTGTCCAAGCGCCAAAAGCGCCGCATCATGACAAAAGCGCAGCTTCAACAGACCATGAACCGTATCACTGGCGCTACAGATTACTCTGGTTTCAAACATGTTGATATGGTGATCGAAGCGGTGTTTGAAGACTTAAAGCTCAAGCAAGGTATGGTGGCTGATATTGAACAGCACTGTCAAAAAGAAACCATTTTTGCCAGCAACACGTCGTCGCTGCCGATAGCTCAAATCGCTGAAAAGGCTGAACGCCCTGAGAATGTAATAGGTTTACATTATTTCTCTCCAGTTGAAAAAATGCCATTGGTAGAAATCATTCCTCATGCTGCTACCTCGGAGCAGACAATTGCTCGCACGGTGAATTTTGCGCGCAAACAGGGCAAAACGCCTATTGTGGTAAAAGACAAAGCTGGCTTTTACGTCAACCGTATTTTGGCGCCTTATGTGAATGAAGCGGCCAACTTATTGTTAGCGGGTGAGCCAATCGAAAAGATTGACCAAGCATTGGTAGAGTTTGGTTTTCCAGTAGGGCCGTTGGCACTACTTGATGAAGTAGGCATTGATATTGGTTCTAAAATAGCGCCAATTTTGGAAAAAGAACTAGGGGAGCGTTTTAAGGCGCCTAATGCTTTTGACCGCCTGATAGACGCGAAGCGTTTAGGTCGTAAAACTGGCAGAGGCTTCTATAGCTACGATAAAAAAGACAAAAAAGTGGACGAGTCAGTATATGAATTACTGGGAATTACCACCAGTCCACGTCTGAACAAACAAGAAATTGCAAGCCGTTGTGTTGCTCAGATGCTCAACGAAGCCGCGCGTTGTTTAGATGAGGGCATTATTGCTAGCCCTCGCGATGGTGACATTGGCGCAATCTTTGGTATTGGTTTCCCGCCATTCCTAGGAGGTCCATTTAGTTATATGGATAATCGTGGAGTTAACAAGGTATGTTCAGAACTGTCGACGTATGCTTCTGATAACCCGGTGTTTACACCAGCAGAGCCATTGATGAAGATGGCTGAAACAGGCACTAAGTTTTATCAAGATGCTAAACCCGCTTTGAGTGAAGTGAGTAAGTCTCAACCTCAAGAAGCTGCTAAGTCGAATGAGGAACAAACCGAAACGCCTTAAAAAACACTACCCAGTTTATTGTTTAGAGTGTTAAAAAAAGGGAATACATCACACGGTGTATTCCCTTTTTTAACGAACAAATTGGCCTAGTAATTTATTGCTGTCATTTGATTGTTGACTACACTTACGGTAACACTTTTACGTGGGATGCAAGGATATGGAGCGGCGTTTTTACTGGCAGTTGGGCGCATTGTTATTGTTAACAATCATGGTTAACTTTGCGCTTTTTTATTGGAATACATTTGCCATTCAAAAATCAGAACAGCTCAACGCAAACTGGCAGCAAATTACCAGCAGCAACCTCGAAAAAGCCGTATTGCTCGCCAAATTAGATCAGAATATGGGTTATGGGGGGTTTATTCACCATTTTAAAAACTATGTTCTACGTCGTGATAGTCGTTACCTCTTGGGCGCACAAACAGGGCTCTCACAGGTTTATGACAGTATAAGCGCACTTAAAAAGCTCAGGCTCACAAGTGAAGAAGTATCAGCTATTGATGCTATTGAAAGCACTGTTCGTACTTATGCCATTAAATTATCCGAAGCTCAGTCAGAGAAGTTGAGAGAGCTAAGTGTTGAGCAGTTGGATCAGTTGGTACGTGTTGATGATGACAATGCTGAACGTGCCCAGCAGAGCTTGCGAGCAAGTTTACGTAGTAGTAATCATCAGGCATTGGTCTTACAGGCTAAGCTACGCAACGAAACACTATCTACCATAAAACTCGGCGCATTTGTGGTGTCTCCTATTGTTTGTTTGGCTGCTATTCTCAACATGATTGCATTGTGGCGCATAGCTGTACTGTTTCGTGAAAGAGATGCTCTATTTGAAGTAACACCTGATTCAATCCTTTATTGTGATAAACAAGGGAAGATAATCCGAGTGAACAAGGCGACGGAGGAATTGTTTGGTTACAGTAAAGCACAATTGCTTACCATGAAGGTTGAGGACTTGATCCCACAGCCGTATCGGTCCCATCACATCCACCTTCGACAAGACTACTTAGGTAAGTCTAAGATGCGACACAGCAAAAAAGATGGACTGGAAATCGTTGGCCTGCACAAAAATGGCACGCAGCTGCCACTGGATATCGCCATTGCAAGTATTAACCACGGGGCGAAAGATTTTTTAATCGCTATCGTTCGAGATATACGCCAAGAAGAAGAGCTGGCTTTAAAAGCTGAACGGGACTATCTAACGGGCGTGTATAACCGCAGGCATGCTTACTCTTTGCTTGAGGATGAACTCACTCGAGCTAACCGTTACCGCCGACCATTATCAGTGTTATTAATCGATCTTGATAATTTTAAGCCATTGAATGACAAAGAAGGGCATTTAGTGGGTGATATTGCGTTAAAAAACCTGTGCCAGTTTCTGAACGAATCCGCGCGACCAACCGATATAATTGGGCGCTGGGGAGGAGATGAGTTTTTGATAGTATGTCCTGAAACCGCTCATCATAGTGTGATGAGCTTTGCTGAGCGATTAGTTAAAGAGTTTGCCGAGCAAACGGAATATGGACTCACACTCAGTATTGGTGTTGTCGCCTATGATTTTGTCAGTGACAAACTCAGTGCAAATGATTGTGTCGATCAAGCCGATGCAGCATTGTATCGCGCAAAAAGCCGAGGTCGAAATCAGGCGGTCATGTTTGAGCCCGAACTGATGATGGCTTCACACTAGAGGTTTTTACTTCCTGCCTAAAAGTACGTACAATCTGCGGCCATTATGTAATACATGGTTTGCTCGTAGTTAATGCATCACATCGACGATCTGATCACTATCTTTGATCAACTATTTTCAACTCAATACAACACGCGACTCGTAAAAGGCGATGATGAGCCTATTTATATTCCAGCTAACGCCAGTTGTGGCTATCACCAAGTGGTATTTGCTCACGGTTTTTATGCCAGCGCGTTACACGAAATTGCCCATTGGCTGGTGGCGGGTACAAAACGCCGCACTTTGGAAGATTATGGTTATTGGTATTGTCCGGATGGTCGCGACAAGGCCAAACAACTTGAATTTGAAAATGTTGAAGTAAAACCTCAGGCCATTGAATGGGCGCTGAGCGTGGCTGCTGGATTTGATTTTAATGTCTCGGTAGACAATCTCAATGGCGAACAAACATGTCGCTTTAGATTTCAGCGTAGAGTGCATGAGCAAGTAATAGCACTACTAGAGGGCGGTTTTAATACGCGTACAGAGCAGTTGCTACATGTGTTGAGTGATTTCTATAAAACCCCATGGCCGCTTTCGCAGGCACAATTTAGTTGGCATTGTCCAAAGGAGCTTCTTGATGCAGTTTAAACTTGGTTTGATAGTTAACCCTGTAGCTGGTTTGGGTGGTAGTGTTGCGCTAAAAGGTAGCGATGGAGAGCTGACTGCACAGCAGGCATTGGCTTTGGGGGCTATGCCTAAGGCTAATCAAAGAACCCACATGGCACTTGAGCAACTGCTTGCCTATCAAGAGCAGATAGCGGTGTTTACGGTTGATGGTGAAATGGGGGAGACCACAGCCAAAGCACTTGGTTTTAGAACCCAAGTTGTATATCAAAGCCATCAGCCAACTACCCCTCAGGACACAGAGCAAGCTGCGAAGGCTATGTTGGCATGTGGCGTTGATATGATTTTATTTGCAGGTGGTGATGGCACCGCACGTAATATTTGCGCGGCTGTGGACGATAGTGTTCCGGTGCTTGGTGTACCAGCAGGCTGTAAAATTCATTCAGGTGTTTACGCTATTACCCCTAAAGCGGCGGGGCGTGTCGTAGCTATGTTGGTTACTGGCGAGTTGGTTACCCTGTCAGAGGCAGATGTGATGGATATTGACGAAGAGGCATTTCGTCAAGGCTCGGTAAGGGCGAAACGTTATGGCGAAATGCAAGTGCCTTCGGAATTACGTTATGTGCAAAGCGTTAAAAATGGCGGTAAAGAAAGTGATGAACTCGTACTTGCCGATATCGCAGCTTATGTTATCAGTGAGATGGACCCAGATACCCAATATATTATGGGGTCGGGTTCAACCGTTGCTGCCATTATGGAAGAGTTGGATCTTGAGAACACCTTGTTGGGTGTTGACCTTATTCGAGATCAACAATTAGTGGCTCAGGATATGACTGCAAGCCAGCTACTTGCCAATGTTAAAGGCGCAACGACTAAGTTAGTGATCACGCTAATTGGGGGACAAGGTCATATTTTTGGCAGAGGCAACCAGCAACTCAGCCCGGAATTAATTAGAACAATTGGTAAAGACAACATCATCGTTGTCGCAACGAAAACCAAGCTACAAGCGCTCAATGGTCGCCCACTTATTGCTGATACTGGCGATGAGCAACTAGATGAGGCCTTAAGCGGTTATATTAAAGTGATCACAGGGTACAATGATCATGTGATGTATGCCGTAGGCCACCCAGATTTAAATTAGGAAAATACTTATGTCATTTCAAGAATACGTAGATGCTGCACAGCAGTTTTTTGATGCACTGGTAGATAAGGCAACAGATGATGAACTGTTTGCAGGTGGCTACCTACGTGGTCATTTTGACCTAGCGGTAGGTTATGCCCAAGTTGCGGGTGAACAGATGAGCCCACAAGAGTTAAACGAAAACGTAGAAAAAAGCCTAGTTAAAGCGTATCACAGTGGTGAACTTAGCGAAGACGATAAAGCCCATGTTGTAGATATTTGGGAACAAGTGAAAGGGTTAGCGGCGTAAGGAAAGATATTCCCATTTTAAATTTTGTATATATAATAGGGAATTTATTTGAAAGGATTCTAAATGACTTCTATACCAAAAGCGCTGTTATTAACCAGCTTATTAGTTTGCTCAACCTCGTTTGCACAATCTGATGTTCGTGAGCAATTTAATCAAAACTACCGTGCTTATCAGCAAGCTGTTGAAGCGCGAGAAGACTACGACAGTATAGAAAAATACGCAAAGTTATCTTACCAGCAAGGTCGTGTAGTATTTGGGGAGCAAACCGAAAACACCGCAAACCTAGCAATTAACTACGCCAAAGCCATCGCCTTTAATGACAAAGAAGAAGCGCTTAATCTGGTGAGTGGTGCAATTGCTATCTTGAAACAGGTACATGGTAATAACGCGATAGAGTTAATAGATACATATATGCTCAAGGTAGATTGGTTACTTCCAAGTAAGGACCTCACTGCTAGGGAGTATGTTGTTAAAGCATTGGATATTGCCCAACACCATAACAATAAGTTGCTCGAATCAAAAATCTATTTTGAAGCAGCAAAAGTATTCAATCGTGTAGGAGACTACACAAGAGTTAAACGCTATCTAACTCATGCAGATGAAATTAATCAAAAGCACTTACCAAAAGACGCTGTTCATCGATTAACGGTAGATTTATGGGTTGCAGAATTACTTGCTGCCCGCAAGCAAAATAGTGGTGCTGTTGAGAAACTCCACAGCATTATTGAGGTGTTCGACGAGAAGCTGGAATTTGATCACCCTATCGAGCTTGTTGCGCATTCTCGCTTAGTTGGTCTATATGAAAAGCTGGGTAAGCGTGAACAAGCGACACAGCACTGCATTGCCATTGCCAAAATGAAACCTTGGCAGGATGATATTGAGCAGACACCTTTATATCGGATAGAACCCATATATCCAACCAGAGCTACAAGAGCTCGCAAAGAAGGGTGGGTTGATTTGGAGTTTACGGTAACACCAGAAGGTTTTGTTGAAGATATAACAGTATTGGATAAAGAGCATGGTGAAATGTTTGTGAAAAACTCTATCAAAGCATTAAAAGATTGGCGTTATGCGCCTAAATTTGTGGATGGTGAGGCTGTTAGTGCTAAAACTTCGGTACGGCTGGCGTTTAAAATGGGTCGTTAAATGAAGTCTTTTCACCTTCAAAACGTATAAACTCATGAGTAAAAAGTGCTGAGCCTCAATATTGGCGATAATAGTCGGTGATTAGGAGAGGGAGCCAAAACTATGGCTCCTTCGTTGATTAAAACTTCCAATACAAAAACATCAAAGTAAAACCGAACAAGTAAACCAACCCGAGCAAACTGAGATACTTCATAAACCCTTTAGGTTGATTATCGATCACCTTCATGAGTCGATAGTTAAACCATGCAAAGATTGGCGTTGTAACAAACGCCAGTGTCATTGCAAAGGTCAGCATGTCTTTTAAATTAGCCTTGAAAAATAGTACGACGGTCATGCCCAGTGCTGCTTGAGTTAGTACCAACAACGATAAGGTGTATTTTGGAACTGACTTTTTCGTCAATTGCATGGACTCATTAAGCGTTCGGGCATAGCCATCCAATACTGTAAGTGTGGTGCCAAACATACACAAAAACGCAATCGCAGCAACCAGTGAGTGTGACCACGGGCCAATGGTTTGTGTATACATACTGATGAGCTGTTGGCTAAACGCGATACCAGCTAACTCAATCTTGGTGGCGCTGCCATATTGAATGAGTACGCCCAACGAGAAGAATACCACTGCAAGTACAGCGGTAAGTCCATAACCAAGGTTAAAGTCAAATAATCCCTGCTTGAGTGTAAGGGCTGATGTTCTCGTTTTAGCTTTTAGCCAAAGAGAGTTGATAGCAGAGATCTCTATCGGCGCTGGCATCCAGCCCATTAACACCACAAGAAAGCCAAGCATGACCATTTGAAATGGCTCCGGTGGATTAGCTGGTGGTGGGTTAGCCGCGCCTTGACTCACTGCAATGCAAAGGGCAGCCACAGTTGAAATTGTCAATGTCGCCATGATCCACTTACTCGCTTTATCAAGTAGTTTATAATGACCGAGTAACAAAATAGCGAGACATAGCGCCAAAATAGCAAAGCATAGGGTGGTAATGTCTATTGCCCAAGGCAGTGCATAGTGTAACAAGCTGGCCGTAAGTAATAATACGCCAGCGGTGTTGACAATAGCAGCAATGATATTAAGAACGACAAAGGCAATAAAAACGGCCTTACCTTGTTGCTGATAACCTGCAACTAAGCTGTTTTTACTTAACAGGGTGTATTCGACTCCAAAGCGAAAAAAGGGATACTTAAGCAAGTTAACGGCTAGGATCAGCCAGAGTAATTGCCAACCAAATAGTGCCCCAGCTTGCGTTGCAGCTACCAAATGGGATCCGCCAATGGCAGCGGTTGCCATGAGAATGCCGGGGCCAAGCGTCGCCCCAACGGAAGTGAATTTGTGTTTTAGCGCCAACAGCACGGTGATTCCTTATGATTTTTTGTGCCATAGTAGCGCTTGTGCTTTTAAAACTGAACAGTTAGTTTACAATTTTCGGCACTCCACAAACCCATTTAACCAAAGCGTTCTTGGAAGTAGTCATCCGTATCTTCCAAAATATCCTGATAATCGTCCTCATCCAACTCTAAGGTGCTAAGTACCTCTGTTTTTACATGCAGCCAATCTGCTGTACTCCTAAAGCGCTTTTGCGTGTGTACTAGGTTCTCAGCCATTTTTAATGTGGCGTAACTGAGAAGTAACTCCTGATCGTGCGGTTCTGTCAAGAACTCTAAATCATGGTGACGCAAAATAAGCTGACAGATAGGTTTTGGTAGATGCCAGCTGGATGCTAGAAAAAACCCTACAATGGTGTGATTAGTGTTGTACGCTTGCTCTTCAAATTGAGTGAGAGGTTCATCATGACTGTTATTGGCTATATCGAGCACCTTAACGTAGTCTGGGTATTTAACCGCCATAGCGGGGATCCCTGCATCGTGAAACAATCCAAGCATGTGTAGATTTTCCGAGGGCACTTTAGATTTCACTTTTTTGCCGATGAGTGTAGCAACCGCTGCGATTTCTGTTGAGGTGTCCCAAAACCTTTCGAGACTGATACAACAAGAGCTTTGTTCAAAAGCTTGTTGCAACAGGCAGCTTGTGACCAGCTGAGTAACGCTATCTAGACCTAAAAACATCACGGCCTGTTTAATATCGGTGATCGTGCGTGACATGCCGTAAGCTGGCGAATTAATAACTTTAAGTACAGCAGCAGACGTTGAAAGGTCAGTGGAAATTAGGCTTGCAATGTGGTTTAAATCAGGCTCGGGGTGTTGAATAGCTGTTTGTAATTGTTCAAGAAGTTCTGGCTTAGGTGGTAAATTAAAGCCTCTTTTTATGTCGTTTATTACCTTGTCATCAATATTGATCATAGTAGCGTGCACCAAGTCAAAGGGTTAGCCCAAAGCATAGCCTATTTAATATGAAATCAAGTGATACTATATATGCATCGATGGCTCATCGGTTGTGGTGTGACCTGTTCTGGATATTGCGACGAATGTTAATTTTAAGTAGAGTTAGGTGATTTTTTTATTAAGGAACAACTATGGACTCACAGGCGAACGGTGCGGTAAACAATGGCGCAGTGACTCGATTTCTGAATTTTATTGAGCGGGTTGGGAATAAACTACCAGATCCCGCCATGATTTTTTTATTTTCTATGTTATTGATTTGGCTTCTATCTTGGCTCTTCTCTAACACTCAATTTGAATCGATTGACCCAAGAACAGGGCAAGCAATTGTGGTGCATAATCTGTTAAGTGGTGATGCACTCGCGGGCTTCTTGGCGACTATGGTTAAAACATTCACCAGCTTTGCTCCTTTGGGAGTTGTACTGGTTGCTATGTTGGGCGTAGGTGTGGCAGAGCATTCTGGCTATATCAATGTTGGCCTCAAGCTGATGCTCAAACGCACACCACAGATTCTGCTCACGCCTTCAATCATTTTGGTGGCAATTGTAAGCCACACTGCAACGGATGCTGGTTATGTACTGGTTATTCCACTTGCTGGGGTGATTTTTTATGCCATGGGGCGGCATCCTTTGGCTGGTATTGCTGCTGCATTTGCAGGTGTAAGCGGCGGCTTTAGTGCCAACTTTATTCCTTCAGGAATAGACCCATTACTACAGAGCTTTACACAAAGTGCCGCACATATTATTGACCCTGAGATGGCTATAAACCCGCTGAATAATTGGTTTTTCACCTCCGCATCGAGTGTGTTTATCATTTTATTAGGCTGGTACATCACCGATAAAATTATTGAACCAAGACTTAAAAATACTCCTGTGGATGGAGACACCGATAGCCTACCTGAATTTCATGAAGTCACCGATGTGGAGCGTAAGGGCTTTTACGTAGCCAGCACAGTGATGCTAGCAGGAATAGCCCTATTGACGTATGCGGCAAGCGGTGAAGACTCATCTCTACGTGGCCCTTCAGGGGCATTGACTGACTTTAGTGCTCCTTTAATGCAATCTATTGTGCCGCTGATCTTTTTACTATTTTGGATCCCAGGTGCCGTGTTTGGTTTTATGGTAGGCACCTTTAAATCTTCGAAAGATATGATAGATGCGATGAGTAAATCCATGGGGAGCATGGCTTATTACATCGTAATGGCATTTTTCTGTGCATTGTTTATTTCTGCATTTGCAAAGTCGAATCTAGGTGCCTTATTAGCAATTGAAGGCGCAGAAATACTCAAGGCGTTAGCACTGCCTAGCGGAATTACAGTCGTAGGTATTATTTTCCTAACCGCTTTTGTAAACCTGTTTGTGGGGTCTAGTTCAGCAAAATGGGCGCTATTAGGGCCTATTTTTGTGCCTATGTTGATGCAATTAGGGATCTCTCCTGATTTAAGTCAGGCGGCGTATCGCGTAGGCGATTCAAGCTCCAATATTATTACTCCATTGATGCCTTACTTTCCGCTTGTTGTGGTCTATTGCCAAAAATATGTAAAAGGAACAGGCATTGGCACATTGATAGCGATGATGCTCCCGTATTCAATCGCCTTCTTAATAGGCTGGAGCTTGTTCTTATTGGTTTACTGGGGACTGGATATTCCTTTGGGTTTGCAAGCAAGCTATGAATATTTAGGCTCATAAATAACCAAAATTCAATAGTATGGGCTCCTAAATGGTGATAATGTGGCAATCACACTGTTGCATTTAAAGGAGCCCAATATGCAAGTAAACGTGGCCTCAGACTCTCATCTCATCCTTTCTTATTTCGACGATATTCACGCAAATATTAGCCAATCTTACTGGGCAGAAAATATCCCTAAACCGCTGCTTAGAAAAGCGTTAGAGAACAGTGTGTGTTTTGCCATTATAGACCCACAAGCAGGGCTTATGGCATTTGCACGTATGATCACGGATAAAGCCACGTTTGGGTACTTGGCGGATGTGTTCGTACAACCTGCTTTTCAAGGCCAAGGGTTGAGTAAAAGGTTGATGGAGGCTATACAGACACATCCCGAACTACAAGGGTTACGGCGTACTATGCTAGCCACTAAGGATGCACATGGCTTGTATGAGCAATATGGCTTTGAGCCAATTACGGATGCATCTCCTTTTATGCAAATTGTCGTGCCCGATATTTACAAGCCTAATTTGTAACATAAAGCAGATAAGGTGTTCACATGAGTGGAAACATCTAAATTAAGGTGGTTGTTGCGCTAACTCCTGCTAAATTTACATATTATACAGATAGTTTTTGCAACAAGCAGTAGAGGTTTGCGGTGAGAATAAAAAGTAAGATTGTATTAAACGTGGCGATTATTGTTGCCGCAGCGGTGATAGCAACAGCTGGTATTCTAACTACGTTGGCAAAATCGAATGCTAATAATGCGCTACAGGAGCAGTTGCAAAATCGCTTAGTGGGTGTCAGGGATGCAAAGAAAGAGCAACTAGAAAGCTACTTTGACATGATGCAGCAGCAAATCAAAACGCTGGCGTCTTCAACAATGACTGTCGATGCAACTGTCGCATTTAGATCTGGTTTTTCTCAGTATCAGCAGCAATTCTCTGGAGCGAGTCAAAGCCAGATAAACACTTCTTTGCAACGCTTCTATCAGCAGCAGTTTGCGGCAAATTACCGTGAGCTAAATGATGATGCGCAAATTAACACGCAAGTGTTATTGGCGGACTTGTCAACAAATACCAGAGCGATTCAATATACCTATATTTCTAACAACCGGCACCCATTAGGTAGTAAAAGCGAATTGTATGATGCCCAAGACGGCAGTGATTACGCGCAAACCCATGTGAAGTATCACGACTCTTACAAGCAGCTACTAGAATCGTTTGGCTACTACGATATTTTTATTGTTGATGCGCAAACGGGTGAGGTTATTTACTCTGTGTTTAAAGAACTCGACTTTGCTACCTCATTGCGCTTTGGCCCATACAGTAGCTCGGGTTTGGGAGATGCATATCAAGCAGCCATGAAAGCACAGCAAGGTGAGGTGACGCTCATTGATTTTAGGCCTTACACGCCTTCTTATGAGGCGCCTGCTGCATTCTTATCAACCCCGATATTTAACAATAAGCAACGAATTGGTGTGCTTATTTTCCAAGCGCCAGTGGACAACATTAATAACATCATGGATTACGATCAACAATGGCTGCAAAGAGGGCTTGGAGAAACAGGAGAAACCTATTTGGTGGGGGAAGATCGGTTGATGCGTTCGCAAAGCCGTTTCTTTTTGGAAAATAAATCTCAATATTTAGCGAACATCAAAAGTCAAGGTGTTGCCAGCCAAGTGATCAGTCAAATAGATGCTAAAAACTCTACATTGGGCTTAGCTGAAGTGAAAACGCAGGCTGCAGAGCGCGCTTTGCAAGGTCAAAGTGGTTTTTCACAGGCCAATAACTATCTTAATACAGAAGTAGTCTCAGCGTTTGCACCATTAGATTTAATGGGCTTACGTTGGGCCATTGTCAGTGAAATTAGTACAGATGAAGGTTTTGAAGCCAGTGCTAACTTGTTGGAAACCATGTTATTTGCTGCAGTGGTGCTCAGTATTGTATTGATATTAATGGGACTGGCGATTGCGTGGTTTTTAGGGGGATATCTGTCAAAACCCGTTCTGGCAATTAATGATTTTGTGGTGAAAGTGGCAACGTCATTGGATCTGTCTTTGCGAGCAAATTTACGCTTTAACAAAGCGGATAATGATGAAATAGGTCAGGTTGGCCGCTCGCTCAATAAGATGATGCAAAGTATTAATGAGGCGATGTGTGAAGTCTCAGATTCATCTAAAAATTTGGATCGTTCAGTGTCATCGCTGAGGGAGAATTTTAACAAAGTTGCGACTCAGTCAACAGAGCAGTCCAGCATGACTCTGCAACTGTCGGCTGCGATAGAGCAGATGGCGCAAACCTCGGAATCATTAGCACAATCAGCTGAAAGCTCGAATGAAGCAACTCATGCAGCGGTTGAGCAAGTAGCTGATGGACAAGCGAATGTAGAGGCCAACGTGCGCAACAATAATGAGTTAAAAAATATCATTACCGTGACTTCCAGTGAAGTAGATAAGGTTGCCAAAGATAGTGCTGATATTGGCTCAGTTTTAGAGGTAATAAAAGGCATAGCTGAACAAACAAACCTGCTGGCGCTCAATGCCGCGATAGAAGCTGCAAGGGCTGGAGAACAAGGACGCGGATTTGCCGTTGTTGCCGACGAAGTTCGAGCGCTGGCACAAAAGACTCAAGACTCCACCAAAGAGATCCACAATATCATTGAAGCCTTGCAAAGTGGTTCGAAGCAAACGGTTAACTCCATGAAAGGCGCACTGGTAAGCGTTGAACAAACATTCTCTACAACAAGCCATGTTACTTCATCATTTGAGCAAATAAACGAGCAAGTCATGGCGATTGAAAGTTATAACTCACAAGTAGCAACGGCCACATCAGAGCAAAGTGCGGTTGCCCGAGATATGGCGCATCAGGTATCGAGTATCAGTGATCTCGCTGAGCACAACTGCGATAACATTCAGATAGCGTCTAGTTGTTGTGACGAAGTGGAGTCGGAATATCACCGTCTGCAAGCTTTGGTAGGACGTTTCAAGCTCTAGTCAGTTGATGTCTGACTAGAGCTGATGAGATGAAGTGTGATTAACCTAGCATGTTATACAACAAAGCAGAAACAGCGAGTAGTCCAACACACAACACGAAGTAGGTGCCAATATGTCGTCTGTATGCGTGTAAAGCGGGAACTTTAAACACCGCAACAGTTGGCATAATAAACAAGATCATGGCGATGATTGGGCCTGATATTGCGCCCATCATGTCTAAGATACTTGGATTGGCTACTGCACATACCCAAATAGCAATAAACATAAAACCAATACCCAATTTGTCTGCTTGGGCAAACGTCAGTTTAAGTTGTTTTGTCATCAGACCATTGAAGCTCTCGCGTGCGCCCATAAAGTGCCCCAGAAATGATGACGTAATGGCTACAAACGCCACGAGTGGCCCGAGCATGGCAATAAATGGGTTATCATAAATATTCGCTAGATAAGAAAGCACAGAAACGTTTGCCTGTTTAGCATTATTCATTTGCTCAGGTGTTAGTGACAATACACAGGAAATAACAAACAGTAAGACAAATAAAATCAAAAATACTGACGTGTATTTGAGAATACGTTCTGCCTTACTGGTTGCTTGTCGTTTGTAGTGACGTCTTTGTACGTTCGCAAAGCTAGAAATAGCTGCTGCATGACTAAATGAAAATACAATAACTGGAACGGATAACCATAAGGTGGAAGCCAAATTACCTAACTCGGGTGTATCGACTATGGGCACTTGCCAATGTGGTATTAAATATAGAGACAGGAACAGTAAAATAGCGACCAGTGGATAAACCAGCACGGCAAATGCACGCATGAGCAGCTTCTCACCACCTAGCATAATGCCAATCATGCCTGCTACCAATACACCAGAGAGCGCTGCTCGTGGTAGAGACTCAAGACCCAACTGATTGACCATAAAGCTATCAACGGTGTTGGTTAGGCCAACGCCATAAATGAGCAGGATGGGAAATATTGAGAAGAAATACAGCAGCGAAATGAGACGACCCGCGATTGGCCCAAAGTGCTCTTCTACCACATCGGTAAAGTCGGCATTTCCTTGCTCGGATGACAGTACAAATCGAGCCAGACCCCTGTGAGCCATGTAGGTCATGGGTAAGGCCAATAAGGTCATCACTAGTAATGGCCAAAAGCCGCCAATACCTATGTTAATAGGCAGGAATAAAATACCAGCACCTACTGCTGTACCAAATAAACTAAGGACCCAATGGGTGTCATGCTTACTCCAGTTACCCCAACTGGCTGAAGATATATCGGTTGTGATAGCTTCTGGGGAGTTACTCATAAAATACATCCTGAGTTATGAAAATTTCACGCATCATAATGGAAGTTAGATAAAGATTCATGTGTTATTCAGGTCTTTAGATGAGTTATGCTTAAAGAGTATTCAAAGCGTCTAATTGTTATACTTATGATTATCTAGGACTGAGGTTAATTGGGTGGCCGTTGCGCTATCAGTATGTTGAAAATAACAATATGAAGACTTTATTATTGGTGCCATCAAGGAAGTTTGAATCGTTATTCATTTAAAAAATAAAAACCATAAAAATAACGTATTAAATTCAATGGCGTATACGAAATTGGCCTTAAATTTGTTAATATTTATTCCATTTCTTTCACATTTCCCTAATATAAATATGTTCTTGGTGCGCTTTCTTATTTGAGCAAACCCATGAATAGCGTATCGCTGCATAGAATGTTACATCTTTTAAACGTCTAGAATTGACGTAAGGTCATTATGTGTTTAACATCGAGGTAACATATTTTGTGGCATTCATTATACAATTTATATTAAGAGGTAAATGAAATGTTTGCACTGAATAAAGTTATAGGGAATATTTTGAGGTTTGATACTAGCAATAGAGTATTAACAAAGAATAACAAGCTTACTCTGAGCGAGAAAATCAACAAATTAGAGTTACACCAATGTTCATTAGTGTCAGGTGCTGGCTCTTCAGGGCATGGTCATCAGCCACCAGAGTAAGTTGTATTGAGTATTTTATAGGAAAAACATGGATGAACTTTACACATTAGTGGCTTGGGGATTGCGAGCATTAGAATGTGCAGTTTTAATCTTGGTTATATTAAATCTTAAATGGCGAAATATACCTGTATTTGGTGTTTACAGATTTGAATCTCTTGCTGATGAAGAGCTTTACTCATGTTTTTTAACTTGCTTATGCTTGTTTGCTATAAATTTACTTATCACCAATATAATACCTTATATCTTCTCACTAGAAGTTGGGGTATTTGAGCTGAGACGCTTTTACTATTCATTTTTAGTGAGTATCTCAGCGACTTTTTGTCTATTGATGTTTTTCTTCCATTCAATAAAAAATTGCCGATTCTCGTTTGTTGCAAGGACTTGCTTGTTTATGAGTTTCGTCGGAACACTGACAAACCTTCTACAGCTTGTACTAAGGGGGTATTTTGATATTAATATCCTTTATAGTTTTTATGGGCCTTTCATCGCTTCACAATCGATAATGGATATAGCCATTACCATGTTTTTTGTTTTTAAATTTACGTCTCAAACACACCGTATGAGGGTGCCTGCATGATGCTTGTCCTAACAATGGCTTGTCTGACGTGTTTGATTTTTGTTTGTTATGTTGTGTCGTTGGTCAAAGGTATTAATTTATCTCGTAGTGAGCAAAAACTAAAAGCTTTTCTAGTTACATCAAAATCTGGTCGGCATGAATCGATATCTAAACAATCTTACGACCAAGCTTACGATATTGTTATGGACTTAGCAGAAGTGCTTGAAAGTGATGATGACTTTGTTAAATATGACGGTGTAAAAGTCATGTTCAAGCGGGTCAGCGATTTTAAAGAGTCTGAGCAAACCTGCAACGGTGTGGTAGCCAAGTCAGATGTTTCACGTTGTAATCAAACGGTGCAAGTATTAAAAGTAGTAAAATAAGTTAAAGTGCAGCTTAGAGGGAGGAAAGGGATTGCTATAGTTATTTCTTAAGCGCTTTTATTGTTTCTAAACGAGCCTGCCAACAAAGGTTTTAAGTCTCTTAATAGTAGCTGCCCACTTGTTTCAAAGTCAGCCGTTTTAGTTGATTTAAACCATCCCAAATGACACATAAACAACAATGTTTCTTTTGCGGTTTTAACAAATTGTTGTTCAAATTCATCCTCAGACAAGAACGGCGTATAAGTCTGCATACTGGTCGGGTTGTTGGTGGTCGCATTGGGGTGGTTTTCGCCAGTAATTAGCCACTGAGCAAATGCTTTAGTCGATGGATGTTCGAAAAATTTGGAAATAACCGAAAGTGTGGGTTCTCGCTCACCTTTCTCATACTTTCGATATGATGGAACTGGGATTTCTAACATTTCAGCAAAACTTACCTGCGATTCATCCACTGAAATTCGCAGTTGTTTTAATCTTGTTGCAAAAGTATTTGACATATAACCCAATCCGATCAATTATTTTACCAGTTGACCCAGATAGGCTACATGAAATAAATCATCTTGTCTATTTCGGTGTTTCAGGGGGCTGTGAGTGTAGTCAAGTACATTCACTCAATAGGACCATTTGGTGATTTGCAACCAGTTTGTTGTACAGGCTGTAAAATACCGACTATTACCAAATATGGATATATGATGACAATAAGAAGAAATGAACGCACACGTAAAGCGCATACCTTGGCAGCAAAACAGTATATTCCAGCGACAATTCGTAAGTTACGAAGAGATATGAAATTGACTCAGGCTCAACTGGGTAAAAGCCTAGTTACGCCAGTCGATCAGGCCACTATCTCAAACTGGGAATCTGGTAAGACAGAACTCACAGCATGCCAATTGCTTGATATTATGATGCTGTTTGGCCAACCCAATTTTCTATCTTTTATCGAGCAATATAGTCCTGTTGAGGAAAGGCAGTCTGCCTAACATGAATTTTGCGTTCTGTATTTAGCAAAGCGCGACCCAGTGTTCTCGTACCTGTAGCAGTGTTACAACTGCTTTGTGCTGGTGAAATAAACGTTACTGTTAGTTGGCTGTTTATTTCACCTTTTTATGGATTGATCCCACCGCATTTTTCTCACACGTTATCGACTTAACATAAAGTTTTTATTTTCAATTTGATACGCATAAAAAATAGTATGTTTTTTGTGCTCAATGGCTTAGAACGCAACGGATTTTAGTTTATATTAGGGTAACTAAAAATAATAAAAAAAGGTGTTCTGTGGCTGATGAAATAAAGAAAATTGTCATTGTTGGTGGTGGCACAACAGGTTGGATGGCAGCGGCAAGCTTGTCTAGGTTTGCAAAGGGAAAGGATTTGAGTGTTACCCTCATAGAGTCTCCTGATATCAACACTGTTGGGGTGGGAGAGGCGACTATTCCAAACTTCGTAGACTTCAACCGCAATTTAGGGATTGCGGATGCCGATTTAATAAAGGCCACACAGGCCACCTTTAAACTGGGGATTGAATTCGAAGATTGGTATAAAAAAGGATCACGGTTTTTTCACCCGTTTGCGGCTTATGGCGCGCCCTTAGAAAATATTGAATTCCATCAATACATTAATAAACTCAAGGCACAGGGCGTCGCACCAGAGATAGAAGATTATTGTTTTGCCTGTTTACTGGCCAAAAAGGGGGCTTTTGCTCAGCCCAATGGACAAAGTAACAATTCAGCCACTCATTACTCTTACGCCTATCACATGGATGCAGTGTTGTATGCGCAGTTTTTAACTCAGTTCTGCAAAGAAAAGGGAGTTAAGCATATTCTGGCAACGGTATCTAAGGTAACGCTAAATGTAGAGTCGGGGATGATTGAATCGCTGAAACTCAGTGATGGACAGACCATCAATGGTGACTTATTCATAGATTGCTCGGGTTTTAAAGGGATATTGATTGAAGGAGCCATGGGGATTGGCCTTGAAGCAGATGATCATTGGCTTCCTTGTGACAGCGCTGTCGCAGTGCAAACTGAATTACAGGGTCAACCCACACCGTATACACGAGCCATAGCCAAAGAGGCAGGGTGGCAATGGTGTATTCCCCTGCAACATCGTATGGGGAATGGTTATATCTACTCCAGTAAATTTATGAGTGATGCACAAGCCGAGGAGAGTCTGCTAAACAGCGTAAAAGGGCGTACCATAACCCAGGTAAAGCACTTTAAGTTTCCAAAAGGACGTAGGAAAGTCATTTGGCATAAAAACTGTTTTGCGCTGGGCTTGGCCGCGGGCTTTTTGGAGCCACTGGAATCTTTGGGGATTTCTCTCATTCAAACTGCATTGGCCAAGTTGCTGACCTTTTTTCCTGACAAATCATTTAATCAGGCTGATATTGATGAAGTAAATCGTCTTCATAATAGTGAGCTTGACCGCATCATTGATTTTTTACTGGTACATTACAAGCTGACGCAGCGTGATGACACGGCATTTTGGCGTTACTGCCAGCAAATGCCAATCCCTGAGAGTCTTGCTCATAAGTTGGCAGTGTATAAAAGCCAAGGGCATGTGGTGCAATATGCTGATGAGTCTTTTCAACAGGCAAGTTGGCTTGCAATGTTTTTCGGTTTTAATTTACAGCCAGAACGTTTTGATGCGCGGATTAAAAGCTTAGACAATCGCCTAATTGAGAAAAACCTAGCGCAGTTAAACGACCAATTACAAAGTGCTGTGTCACAATGTTTGTCGCATCAAGCGTTTATTGATAAGCACTGCAAAGCGGTAAGCGATGTCTAGCGAGGCGGATCAGAATCGAGCAGTGCTTTGTTCTGAGCTCTTACATTTAAGCTGACTTAGAGATTTTTGGCAGGGCAGTACTTGTGCAAAAACTGTGCGTGTGACGGTTGCTTGAGCACACATTGCTCAAGTGCCGTGCGACCCATCATCAGGCTTTTTCTTAGCGCGTCAATATCGAGTGCATCTAATGTTGGGTTGTAACCTTTTGGCCTGACACCCATGCCATCCAGTACAGCATACCAACTCGTGGCTTGAAACAGTGCCTCAACTTCTTGAAGCAGTCCGCCTTGTTGAGCAAAAAAGGTCAAGCGTTGCTCTAAAGTTTGCGGAATGGCACGATGTTGCCAGTCTCGCCAAAACGGGCTGTCTGAGCGCTGGCTGGTGCAGTAGTGTAGTACTAAAAAGTCACGAATTTCGGCGTAGTCTTGATGTATTTGACGGTTAAACTCGGCTTGTAAAACGGCGTTATGCTGCTTGGTTGGAAACATACGGACAAATAAAGCCAATGATTTTGATACCAAGTGAATTGCAGTTGACTCCAGTGGTTCTAAAAAACCTTGCGCCAGTCCGAGTGCAAGGCAGTTTTTGTTCCAAACTTGTTCTCTTAGGCCAGTTTTAAAAGGGATAATGCGAGGAGGCGTGAGTACTTTACCTGAAACGTTGTTCATCAATGTGGCGGTTGCTTGCTCGTCACTGATGTATTTATCGCTGTAAACATAGCCATGACCCATGCGGTGCTGCAATGGAATGTGCCAGCTCCAACCCGCCCCTTGTGCTTTGGACACGGTATATGGGGCAATGTCTTCAGTCAAAGTGGTTTGTACGGCTACGGCACGATTGCAGGGCAGATACTCAGACCAATCCAGATAGTTAGTGTTTAATGCTTTACCAATCAATAAACTATTAAAGCCGCTACAATCAATAAAAAAGTCACCAGCGATGGTTTGGCCGGATGTTAAGGTAACAGATGAGATACACCCGTCCACTGTTTTGTCTACTAATTCAATATGGCCAACCGTACGTTTGACACCAATCTTTTGCGCAAAGTTACGGAGATATCTTCCAGCTAGCACCGCATCAAGGTGTAGCGCAAAGCGTGCGCCCGCAAGGGGGGTATTCATCGCCTGATGTGGAACAAAAAACCGATTATGCTGCGAGAGTACTGCTTCGGGTGAGTAAGCCATCAGAGGCGTATTATCACCGTTGGCTTTGAGTGTTAGCCAGCACTGGTAAAACTCATGGCCATCAATGCGTTGACCAAGCTCCCCAAAGGGGTGAAAGTAGCTGTGGCCCTTTTTATACCAGTCTTCAAATTTAATGCCCCACTTAAAACTCGCTTGCGTTTCACTTATAAAGTCCTTTAAATCAATACCTAAGCTTTCTAGCGTGTCTATAAGTGGTGGAATAGTAGCTTCACCAACGCCGATGATGTTGACGTCTTCAGACTCAATGAGCTCAACTTCTACATCGCAGTGTTTGAAAATATTGCCCAAGGTTGCACCAGCCAACCAACCGGCGGTTCCGCCCCCAACAATGACAAACTTTTTAATTGGAGTTTGGGTCTTTTGCATAGTACCTCCTCAAGGCTTGCTGGCGGCAACGCAAGGCGCGGTGCTCACTCAACTTGTTAACTTATCTATCTTGATTGGTTGTTTAGTAAATAAGACTACCGCTCAAAGCGGTAGTCTTGGGCAGAAGTGTTATTTCAACTAAAATGTTGCCCTAACACCAAGGGTCCAGCGAGACTCGTACTCATTACGGAACGCTTTTTGGGCGGCAAACTGTAAATACGTTTGCTGAACTTCTTCGGTAATGTTTGAGCCATGTAAGAAGATATCTAAGTACTCGGTGGCATGGTAGGTGGCACTAAAATCAAGTTGTGAATAATCATCTTGGTAAAGTGATTGCCCACCGACTGCACTTGAGCCTGTCGTGACTAAGCGCGGGCTGCGAGAGTTCCATGCTAGACGTGTTGAGAACTCATCCTGTTCATACCACAGTACAAAGTTATAAGTGTCCTCTGAGTTACCTGGAAATGGCAGCTCGCCAAACACGCTTTCATTGGTATCATAACCACTATCACTGAAGGTATAGTTCACATCAACACCGAAGTTTTGCAAGATGCTGATATCAGTATAATCACCAAATGCGGCCTTCATACCGATTTCTACCCCTTTGACGTAACCACCTTCACCCTGTACTTGGGTGGTAAACGGCCATGGGCCACGACGTATACCATCATCATCCGGCTCATCAATCATGACCGTACCATCAGTTGTGAAGCTTTCAATATCAATTTTGTAAAGCGCTAAGAATGCCATGGACGCTTGACCAGAATACCTCTCTGCAGAAAGTGAGAAATTCTTGGAGCGCCACGGATTCAGCTCAGGGTTACCCGATAAGGTGCCGTTTACTACACGCAAGCAGTCACAATCACCATTGATGGCTTTACCTACGGTTTTACCTCCACCCCAGTTACTTAGCGTGAGTGCTTGCATATTTTTTGAATAAGCGGCGCGTACAATCACATCCTCTGTTACGTCAGCGGTAATATTAATAGACGGTAAGTAATCGGTATAATTGCGCTCGGTAACCACATCACCCACGTCGGGCCCTAGGCCACTGTGAGGTAGGTTTGCTCCTGCTAAGTTTTGTTTAACATACAAGTCGGTTTCAACAACTTTCATACCAAAGTTACCCTTGAACATGTTGTATTCGAAGTTGGCTTGTAGGAAATAGCTAAACTCATTTAGCTCTACGTCGTAAGACGCACCGGCGTTTTCGATACGTTGAACATTGCCAAATGTATCTAAATGGAATTGGTACGGGTCGCGGAAGTTATTCGGGTCAATTGACCACATTGCTGGAATACCCTGCACACTGCCATAACTCGAGATTTGACTCACAGTGGTGTAGGTATCAAGTCGGGCAGGGTTTAGCAAGGTGTAGGGCACCCATGTACCCGCTGGGATATCACCGACATCTTGTGTTAGGTATTCACCTGCCGCAGGGTTACCCTCACAGGTTGCGGGGGTGTGATATTGGTCAACCGCTTTCCACTGTGCAACATCACAGCCATTACCAAACTCGGAGGTATACGTAAACTGGTCGTGATCGACCTCGCGTTCCATCATGCGAATACCAAAGTCTACGCTGGTGATAAAGGTCACATCATCAAATTGGTAATTCCACTTTGTACTGAAGGTGTTGATTTCGCCTTCATCGTCGGTATTCCCTTCTGACGAAAATGCACCGATGTGGTATGAATCTATACTGCCCATATAGTCGGCGATACTCATGCTTCCTTGGCCACCATTGACTATTTGTTCAAAGCCGCTAAATACCGGTGACTCACCGCTGGCATTGTAGCGCAGTAAAAAGCTGTCATCTTCAATACCGCCGGGTGAAAATGCGGCATAACAACCGCCTTGATCGCCTACAATAGTGTCATCATCGCCACAAAACTCGGCAGGGGTTAATTGCCCAGGCCCAGTCACTAAAGTGCCTCTATCAATACTCAACATGTCGCCTTCACCGTAACCATGGCGCATTCTGGCCGATGCATGCGCACGCGTAGCGCGTACTTGACCGGTAAGTGCACCACCGTTATTGAAGTTAAGCTCTAAGTTCAGGTTGGTCGATTTTTCAAAGTTATTGTTCACCTGAGTGAAGGTTTGTAGACGCCACGGTTTTAAGTAAAAGTCATTGACCGCTCCCCAAGGGTTGCCATCAGCATCAGTAAATGTATCTCCTGTCCAGCCCGACTCAGTCGGGTAGGCATAGTCATTAAAAGTGTACCAGCGGTTGTTTTGCGATAGCCCTCGGCGGTCATTAAAGCGCGATTGGTCGGTGTAAAACGCTTCAAATACTAATTCAAATCCTTCACTTAAATCGGCTTGAAACGCGAACTGGTAGCCCTCACGTTCACGTTTTTCTTGTTTATTAAACGCCGCAAAGCCCTGTGGTACAACGTGGCGAACCTCTTCACCGCGTGGGTTTTGGCCCCATGTGAAGTTATTGTTGGCAGCGCCAATACCGCCGTTTTCAGAGGTGTCGAAATAGCCGTTGTAGTCGGTTGCTAGCGTCGCTTCCTGAGTAGCGGCTGAAAACAATACTCCCCATTTGGCGGTGTTGTAGCTGATCAATCCCGTTAATGTCGGGTCACTTTGTTCACTGATAGAGCCTTGTGTTACATCGGCTGACACGTTGTATACCCAGCCTTCATCCATATTGAATGGACGGCGAGTTTTTAAATCTACCGAGCCTGTAATGCCTGAAGCAGTGCGTTTTGTTTGACTGGTTTTGTACACGTCAACGCCCGAGAAAAGTTGTGCAGGTAGATCTCCGAAATTTGCGCCAGAGGAGTCTATGGTGGTGGCACTGAGAAATACTTCACCGTTGAGTGTCGTGTCAACTTGACCCATGCCACGAATTTGTACAGGTCCACTTTCACCAGCCGTTCTTTCTACCTGAACACCAGTGATCCGTTGTAATGAGTCAGAGATGGTGACGTCAGGTAATTTACCTATATCTTCTGAAGCAATACCATCAACCTGTGATGCTGCAAAGCGCTTGACGTTAATAGATTTTACTGTACTGGCACGGATCCCTTTGACTTGAATAATTTCAATGTCTTCTTGCACGGTTGCGCTATCTTGCGCGTTAGCATGATGGGCTATACCTGATGATAATGCGACCGCGATAGTGGACGCCAGTACGCTACGTTGAAATGTTTTGGTAGACACGTTCTTCCCCTTGTATCGTTAAGCAAACCAAGTTGACTAGATTTGGTTTGCTTATTGTTGTGATGACTCACTGCATTTTTAAAACACCTGACAGCGCTGTCATTTTGTTTTAAAAAATATTGATGGTCTCATTTTTGAGTAACATGACGTTTAACTACCCATACAAACGTTGCGTCATCGAGACAAAGTAACGATGGCGCAAAACGTACTCATAATTAACCTGCTCAGTTCAAAATAAAATATATGTTGCCTATCAGTTTTGTTAAAAACTAACAAAAAATATTGTTGAACTTGTTACTTTCTAACACTATCATGGTCTAAAAATCAAGCAAATTGATTGATACTTGTATTACTTTTGGTTGTAAATTGACCTTGCGTGCATGCCGTTACTGTAAGTTAATAATTAATTGTTAAGAATAGATAAAAGGTCTTATGTCTGAATTTTTGAAAGGTACAGGTAAGTCAGAATCACTTGCAACGAGTGGTTGGAATATTTTGACTGAGGAAGTGAGCTTTCCTGTGGCGGTTGTTAAACAAAGTGCGATTACTAATAACGCACAGTGGATGGCGCAGTACGCTAGGCAAGCAGGCGTTAGGCTTGCGCCCCATGGCAAAACCACCATGTTACCTGACGTGTTTAAGCAACAAATTGAGCAAGGGGCATGGGCTATTAGTTTGGCCACAGTGCCTCAGGTGTTAAATGCGGTTGAGCAAGGTATCGAACGGGTCATTTTAGCCAATCAATTGATTGGAAAGTTTCATTTTGAATTGATTGCACAGTTGCTGAGCCAAACCGATACAGAGTTTTATTGTTTTGTCGACTCACCTGACAATGCTCGCCAGTTGGGGGCATTTTTCCAGTCGAAAAATGTGACATTGAATATTCTCTTGGAGGTCGGTGTTGAGCATGGTCGTTGTGGTGTGCGCTCAAGTGAACAGCTATTTGATTTGTTGGATGTGTGTCAGCAATTCAAGGCATTAAAGGTGTGTGGTTTGAGTTTTTACGAAGGGGTGATCACCCAAGAGCATGCTCAGCAGCGCATCCATTCATTTGTAACAGATGTGATTGCAATGGCGGTGCAAATTGAGCAGCGTCAGGGGTTTGCCATAGATAACCCCATCATTACGGGGGCGGGCTCAGCTTGGTACGATGTGGTTGCAAAGGCGATGAATGACAGCGAAAGCCGTGAACTATTTACCTATGTGCTACGCCCTGGTTGTTATCTTATTCATGATACCGGCATTTATCAGTCGGCTCAGCAGCAAGTGCTACAACGCAGTCAATTGGCATGTGATATCAAAGGCGGTTTAACTTCGGGTTTGTATCTTTGGGCCTATGTGGTGTCTCGTGCCGAGCCTAACCTTGCCATCATTGGGCTAGGCAAACGTGATGTTGCTTTTGATGCTGGGTTACCAACACCGCAATTAATATTTTCTCCTACTACTCAAAAGCTTGACAAGGCACCAACTGAATTTCGAGTAACAGCCATTATGGACCAACACTGCATGATGAGCATAGCCTCAGACTCGGCACTTAAGGTGGGCGATTTGGTCTGTTTTTCAACGTCTCATCCATGTTTAACGTTCGATAAGTGGCGACAAATTGGCGTAGTTGACGATGACTGGGTGATCAGCAAAACATTGGCTACATACTTTTGAAGGGCACGGCGATGGACATAATTGATAAAATATCACAAGGGATGGGGCATTTTAGCCCCGCGGAGCAAAAGGTCGCCAAACTTATTCTGTCTGATCTTCATTTTGCAGCCAGTGCTTCAATTGATGAATTGGCGCAAAGAGCGCAAGTAAGTAATGCCAGCATCACGCGTCTTGCAAAAAGTTTACAGTGTGACAATGTGCGCGACCTTAAACTGCAACTGGCAAAGTCCACTGCGGTTGGAGAGCGCTTCCTAGGTACTTCTTTGGTGGAGCGAGTAAACATTTCTCACGTCTATTCCTCCATAGAAGAAATTTTGCATCTCAATGCGCCCTTGATTGAAGAGCAGGTGGTGCAACAGGCCTGTGATGCAATTTGTAGTGCCCGTCATTGTTTGATTTATGGCGTGGGTGGGGGCAGCAGTATGCTAGCCACGGAGTGTCAAAATCGCTTATTCCGCTTGGATATATTAAGCAACGCTCATAGTGATCCGATGCTAATGCGCATGACGGCATCGACCATCAATAAAAGCGATGTTGTTATTAGTTTGTCTATCAGCGGGGTAAGCCCTGATGTCATCGACGCAACTCGTATTGCAAAAGAGTATGGTGCAGTGGTGATTGCTATTTGCCCTGAAGGAGAGCTCTGCGCTTTGGCCGACTTTCACTTACCGATAAAAACGCAAGAGAGTGATTATATCTTCAAACCCAGTGCGGCGCGTTATGCCATGATGGCGGCGGTGGATATATTATCCAGTGAAGTGGCGATGAAAAACCAACGCCGTTCAAAAGAAAAACTGCGACGCTTGAAGATGCAGCTCGATAGGCATCGTAATGAAGCCTGTGGTGCGGACCCTGTCGATAAACGTTTTCCATTGGGAGACTGAGCCATGACAGGCACTGTTCAGGTCGATACCATCATTCATAATGTGATGATTTACAACGGAGAATACAGTGAGCCTACATTTGGTGGTGTGGCCATTTTGGATGAACATATCGTCGCGGTTGAAGACGTATCACACTACAGGGCAAAGCAATATATTGATGGGAACGGGTATGCATTAGCACCGGGGTTTATAGATGTACATACTCATGATGATTTAGAAGTACTGCGTAATCCACATATGCTTAGCAAACTGAGTCAGGGTGTCACTACTGTCATTACCGGTAACTGTGGGATAAGCGCTGCGCCATTTTCTGGGTGTGATAAGGTGGTTGATCCCATTAACTTACTGGGCGTGGATACAGAGTTTAAGTTTGCCACACTGGCAGAGTATCGAGCATGTTATGCCAAGGTAAGGCCGAGCGTTAATACCGCGATGCTGATAGGCCACACGTCACTTCGGGCGCAAGTGATGTCATCGCTTGGGCGTAGTGCAACTGACGAAGAAATTGCACAAATGAAAAAGCTACTAAGTGAAGCTCTGACTGATGGTGCTGTGGGCTTTAGCACAGGGCTTGCCTATGGCAATGCCAATGCGGCCAGCTTTGATGAGGTAAGTGAGTTGCTTCAGTGTTTAGTGCCATACAAGGGTATTTACACAACACATTTGCGCACCGAATTTGATGGGATTTTGGATGCTATGGATGAAGCATTTACTAGTGCGAGAAGTGCCCAAGTGCCTTTGGTTATTTCACATTTAAAATGTGCTGGTAAAAGCAACTGGGGCAGAGCGCAACAAGTATTGGCACACCTTCAAGAACAACGGCAGCAACAACCAGTTGGCTGCGATTGCTACCCGTATGCCGCTAGTTCAAGTACTTTGGATCTAAAGCAGGTGACGCAAGAGAGTGAGATTTTTATCACCTGGTCTGAACCTCACCCTGATATGGCCAAACGAACACTTAAAGACATTGCCAGTAAATGGCAAGTTTCTTTGTTACAAGCCGCGCAAAAACTAAGTCCTGCGGGGGCGGTTTATCATTGTATGGACGAGCAGGATGTACAGGACATTGTGAGTCATCAACATACCATGATAGGGTCGGACGGACTGCCTTGCGATCCCCATCCACACCCTAGACTGTGGGGCACCTTTGCTCGTGTGTTAGGCCGATATGTACGAGAGTTAAATAGCCTCGATTTGTCTTTGGCTATCCATAAAATGACAGCGTTATCATCGCAAACCTTTGGGCTCAAAAACCGAGGGGCGATCAAAGTGGGCTACTTTGCTGATTTAGTGCTTTTTGATGCCAATACGGTTTCAGATCAAGCAACTTATAGTCAGCCTCATAAACCAGCGCGAGGGATTAAACATGTCTGGGTTAATGGCCGAACCAGTTTTAAAGAAGGGGATGATCAAGTCAGCATCCAACGCAGATACAGAGCTGGGCGATTTTTAGCCCGTTTAGATAATCAGGAGTAAAGAGCAATGACAATTAGACGGTTTGGAGCTGAAGGTGGCACGGGGACTGGTGGACAGCACTTACCCTTCGCCAGAGCGGTTGAAGCTGGGGGCTGGTTACGCGTGTCGGGCCAAACACCAATGCGAGACGGCGAAGTGGTTGAAGGGGGCATTGTTGAGCAAACCACAATCGCACTGGATAACTGTGTGGCCATTATGCGTGAAGCGGGTTATGAGCTTGAGCATGTTACTCATGTGTCGGTGATATTGACCGACGCACGTTACTTCCAGTCGTTTAATAAGGTATTTGCGCAGTATTTTGGTGCTCATCCTCCTGCGCGTATTTGTATGGTTGCGGATTTAGTGGTGGATTGCAAAGTAGAAGTGGATGTTACCTGCTACAAGGGTGACTGACCGACTCATATGCACAGACGTCGTTCCAAGTAAACTCAAAGAGGAGACATCAATGACATCACAGCAGAGTTTTTTCTTGTTGGCTTTTGCCTGCTATTTACTCGCGATGGTGGTGATTAGCTGGTGGGTGTCTCGTTGGCAAAAAAGTGCCAGTGACTTTTTGTTAGCGGGGCGCAGAGTTCCAGTTTTTCTCACTTTGGGTACGACAGTGGCAACCATGGTGGGCACTGGTTCGTCAATGGGAGCCGTTGGCTTTGCCTATCAGAATGGTTGGGCTGGGACTTTGTACGGTATCGGCGGCGCGCTTGGCATTTTATTACTAGCCTGGCTATTTGCACCAGCTAGAGCACAAAACTTTTCAACCATGAGTGAAGAGCTGGCCAGCTATGTTGATAACCATCCATTCGTGAAAAAGCTATTAGCATTGCTCATTTACAGCGCCAGCATTGGCTGGTTGGGAGCACATCTGATAGGTGGTGGCATGTATTTATCTTGGCTGACAGGTATTGAACAAGGGCAAGCTAAGCTTATCATTGGTATCGGCCTGGCGGTTTATGTGACTATCGGGGGGTATAGTGCGGTGGTGTGGACGGATGCCATTCAAGCGGTGATGCTATTCATTGGTTTTGTATTCATGGCGTACTTTGCGCTTGATCTTGTAGGTGGTCTAGGTGCAATACAGCACAGTGAAAGCGTCGTTGGCAGTGGCTTGTTATCAATCAACACAATCGGCGTTATACCAGCGATATCTTTGGCTATTGCGGTGTTAGTCGGGGTGTTAGCGACACCGTCATTTCGTCAGCGGATATACTCCGCTGAAAGTGTGCGTAGTGTGCGCCAATCCTTTGTTATTTCAGGGGGGCTTTATTTGCTGTTTTCTGGTGTTCCTGCATTGATTGGGATCAGTGCCTACTTGCTCAATGCACAGCTTGATAACCCCGCTTTTGCATTTCCTTATCTGGCGCTACATAGTTTACCTTTGTTATTTGGCGGATTGCTTATCTTAGCAGGATTGTCAGCCACCTTATCCAGTGCCAGCTCAGATGCAATTGCTGGGGTGAGTGTGTTGGTAGACGATATTTACCAGTGGTTGGTTGGTAGCAACATGCCTGAGCAACATCAACTGTTAATATCACGTGTAGCCATGCTACTTACGGTTGGCTTGGCATTGTTTATGGCGCTGCTATCAGACGATATCGTCAGCTACATCACTCATATGGTTGCGATGGTGATGAGTGGTTTGTGTGTGATGGGGTTACTAGGTAGGTTTTGGCGAGGCTATACATGGCAAGGTGCGTTAACAACTTTGATTAGCGGTGTTGTGGGGGCAGGTGTAGTCGCTCAACAGGCCAGTTGGCTAGCTTGGTTTGGTAATCCTGTGTTGCCTGCATTGTGCAGCGCGATGATTTTTGGAATTTTAGCCAGTAAGCTCAGTCAAAAAAGCAGCGTGAACAAGGCACACAATACCGTGGAGCAAACGTCATCATGAGCATGCAAACTAAACGTGTCGTATTTTTCGGTGAATGTATGGTTGAACATCGAGCGGACGGAGAGATGTTTTTTGGTGGTGATACATTTAACACGGCTTGGTACTGTCAGCATTTATGTGCTCAACTAACAAAACCTCCTATGGCAGTCTATTATGCCAGTGCAATAGGCACGGCGGCTCAAGATGATGCCTTTGCAAAGCTAATGACTGAAAACGACATTCATGATGAGTTTTTGCTGAGGCATCCGCAGCGAAAGATGGGAAGATACTGGGTGAGCCATAGTCAATACGGTGAACGGGTATTTCGTTTTGACAGAGCCAATAGTGCGGCCCGCGCCTATTTTGAGTTGGGTGATACGCTTAGCGACGCACTCACTCATGGTTTGATCGACGCAATTTATCTGTCGGGTATCAGTTTAGCTATTCTGCCAGCCACGGATAGAAGTTATTTTATTGATAAACTTAGAGATTTTAAGCGTCAAGGTGGTATCATCCTGTTTGATAATAACTATCGGCCTAGTTTGTGGCAAGGCATAAACCCTCAACCTGATTATCGCGCGTTGATGGCAATAGCCGATATTGCATTTCTAACCAATGATGATGAGTATGTGTTGTATGGTACGCATAATCCAAGAGAAATCATTGAGTTTCACTCTACAGGGAGTCGCAACAGACAATTGCTGGTGATCCGTCAAGGGGCCGCATCATGCGTACTTTACTGTAATGAAAGCAAAACCCGTATAGAAGTACCTGCATGTCAGGTTGAATCATTCGCGGTGGTAGACACTTGCGCTGCAGGAGATGCATTTTCAGCGGGTTTTTTGGTTAACTTCTTACTTGAAGAAGACACGGTGGCAAGTGCTACTGTTGCACACCGATTGGCGGCAGTGGTTATCCAACATCAAGGGGCACTGATCTCGCCAACATTAATACCCAACTTGCTAAATCAGGAGCTTTTAGTTGAATAACTACCTTAAATTAGTCATCTCATTGCTGTGTTGGAGTTATGCTGCTGTGTGTGTTGCTTCACCAACCCCCGCAAACTTAGGGCTGTTATTGATGCCATCGCCTAAAAAGATGCAAATGACTCAGCAGCAACTTATTTTGCCCGAAAATGTACAGGTTTTTATGACGGGGTTTGATGAACAGCGTCAGTCTTTGCAGTTTTCAAGGCTTCAGTCTGCGTTGGCTCAAAGTCAAAGTTTGCGCTCCACTACCTTACTCAAAAGTGCTTTGCCAGATACCAGCTTTTTGCAGATAGTGGTGGCAAGCAACAGCCGCACAAAGGCTCATCACTTGATACCACAATTTTCAGAGGACGAATCATATACGCTGGATATTGGTGCCCATGGTATCCACATTCAGGCCAATAGTGTGTTTGGAGCACAGCATGCGGTGAGCAGCTTAATGCAGTTGCTCGCGAGCGCTCAATCAGGAGGGCTTCCTTATCTGCGTATTGAAGATGAACCTAGGTTTGCATGGCGCGGGTTATTAATCGACAGCGTACGTCACTTTATCTCCGTTGATACGATCAAGCGCCAGTTAGATGGTATGGCAGCGGCTAAGCTCAATGTACTGCACTGGCATTTGACGGATGATCAAGGGTGGCGCGTTGAGTCTAAAGCTTATCCTCGGCTGACAGAATTAGCTTCAGATGGTCAATATTACACACAACAGCAGATCAAGGATGTGGTTACTTATGGCGCTTTACACGGGATTCGAGTAGTACCGGAGTTTGGTATGCCAGGGCATGCCAGTGCGATAGCTGTAGCATACCCACAATTGATGAGTGAGGAAAAGCAATACCAGATGCAACGTCATTGGGGCGTGTTTAAGCCGCTACTTGATGTGTCCAAAGTGCAGGTGTATGAATTTATAGAGACCTTACTTGCAGAGATGACGAGCTTGTTCCCTGATCGATATGTTCATATCGGTGGTGACGAAGTTGACCCTCAGCAGTGGTTGGCCAACAGTAATATTCAGGCCTTGATGAAGACAGACAATCTCAATAATGGCTATGACGTACAAGCTTATTTTAATCAACGAGTGCAAGCTATCTTACATCGGCAGCAGCGTATCATGATGGGCTGGGATGAGGTGTATCATCCGGATTTACCGAAAGACATAGTGGTACAGTCATGGCGAGGACACGACTCTTTAAATACAGTGGCACGCAATGGTTATCAGGGCATCTTGTCGACAGGATTTTACATTGACCAACCGCAATATACTGATTATCACTATCGTAATGATCCCCTAGATCAGAGTGAGCCTTTAGAGCAATCCCTTGAATTGTCAGCCGCTTATACCTTTACCATTGACCGCCTCAAAGGGAGCGATGTCAACGGTGAGCTGCTCATGATGGGGGACGATGCAGCTCGCCAAGTACTGATCAAACTCAATGATCAGCACCACAAAGCTGCCCAGTTACAAAAACGCTATACATTAGATGGCAAGCAATACTGGCTGGTGACGTTAGATAGCTGGATGGGGCCACTTGAGTTTGAATTTGCACCTGCACAGGGTAAAAGTTCAGTTTTGATAGGTAACAGCCGCTATCCAGTGGTGCTTAAAGAAACCCTTAATCCATCGCCCACCTCAATGCCTGAACCACTAAGACCTACACAGCAGCAGCGTATTTTAGGTGCGGAGGCGACGATTTGGAGCGAGCTTGTCAGTGATGACAACCTAGATTTAAGAATATGGCCTCGCTTGTTTGCCATCGCTGAGCGTTTATGGTCGCCGCAGGCAATTAAAAATATAGAAAATATGTATCATAGGCTTGATGCGATGGACGACTATGGTGCTAAAGTTGTAGGGCTTGCACATCAGCAACAGCACGTAAAAGGCTTGAGCTACTTACTCAGCCCAACGCTCACGGACGCTGAGCATCAGCGTAGTCTAAGCTTTTTAATGGCTTTATCCTCTCGCTTAGAGCCTGCACATTATTACACCCGACATCACATTAAATATTTACAAAACAAATATCACCAACGTGCACCACTGAATGCTTTGGTTGATTTTCTGCCTGTTGAGAGTCGTGCGGTGCGCCTGTTGCAAGCGGCTTTTACACGCTATCTAAATGGAAAAACAGACGCATTGCAGCATGTTGAAAAAGACACACTCAAGCTTCAGGCGCAATTGTTGGCTGGCCAGCAGGTGTTGGTGAACAACACCAATTTGGAACATCTACAGCCACTTTTAAAACAGCAGCTTGAGCTCAATGTGCTGACGTTAGGTGTAATTGATAGCTGTCGCCGTCAAGTGATCCACTCACCCCAAGAGCAGGGTCAGGTGGCTCAGCAGTTGCGCTCATTACAAAATTTGCGAAGTGAACTTGTACTTGCTGCTGTAGAGCCTGTACGTCGATTGTATTTAAATTGTCAAAATAAGTAAGGAACGCTATGAAATACTTACTCTACTCTCTCATAATTGTTTCAGGGTTGGGGCACGCCACAGCACTGTTTACTACTCAAGACTGGATAGCCGACAATGTATTCACACAAGGCATAGAAGGACCTGCGGTGGATAAGCAAGGCGTATTGTACGCGGTGAATTACGCCAAACAGGGCAGCATTGGTAAAGTGACGGACAAAGGGCAAGTCAGCCAATTACTCAGTTTGCCAAATGGCAGTGTGGGTAATGGTATTCGTTTTGATAAATCGGGCAATATGTACATCGCTGATTATGTTAATCACAATGTGTTGCGAGTCAGTCACAAGGCGCTGAACCAAGCTGGCGATTTATCGGGCGCTGTGCGTGTGTATGCCCATCAAAAACAAATGAATCAACCTAACGACTTGGCGATTATGGACAATGGTATTTTGTTTGCCAGTGACCCTAATTGGCAAAATAGCACGGGGCAATTGTGGCGTATCAATCGAGATGGCAGTACGGATTTGCTTGAACAAGGCATGGGCACAACCAACGGCATCGAAGTCAGCCCTGATAACAAAACCTTGTATGTAAATGAGAGCGTGCAGCGCAAAGTATGGCGCTACAACCTTAATGAAAAAGGTAACATCAGCAATAAACAACTATTAATAGAGTTTGCTGATTTTGGACTTGATGGGATGCGTACTGATGCTAAAGGCAATCTGTACATTGCTCGATATGGTGCGGGTGTGGTCGCGGTCGTGTCACCACAAGGTGAGTTACTTAAAGAGGTCAAACTCAAAGGCCAGCACCCAACCAATGTGGCATTTGGTGGTGTTGATGGAAAATCTGTATTTGTGACCATGCAAAAACGCGGTGCCATAGAAATGTTTAAAACGGATGTGGCGGGGCGTAATCTGAGTAATGACTAGTGCAGCAGACTGTGAAAGACGGCAAAATCTCTGCCGCCTTTCATTGTGGCTCATTCATTAAAAGGTTTTTGAAAGAACGAGTCGTTTGATTTTGTCATTGCCAAAAATAGCGTCGTCGACTTCTTCATATTGATAACTGATAGAGACTACCTTGCCGATTTCAGCCGTGATGGTAATGCCTCTACTGTTAAAACTGTCGGAGTATTTATCACCGTTGAGCAGCGTGAGATTATTAGCGACATTTTTTAACTTGTCGTTACTATATTTGTGATGAGTATAGTTAAGCGCAATATTCAGCGAGCCTGGCTGAGCTATTCCATTTGGATCACTAACACTGAACACTTCGAGATAAGAGTTATACTGTGCGATAAGTGACGCTCTGTAGCCTGTGACCCATTCTGAATCTTCATTACCTTTGACATCTTTTGCAACCAAACTAAAAATACCGCCAGCTGATATCGTACTTTGTTTCTTATCTAACCCGCCTGGGCCACTTTTGAATGCCGCAATAACCGGAATGCTTACTTGTAGCCCCGCATCTTTGTCAATCAAAGTATCAGACGCTTCATTTTTTGGCGTATTAGACTTGGGTTCCGCGTAGGAAAAATAGAAAGGTAAGCGGATGTCTTCACCCCACAAATACCATAAGCCTTTGTATAGACCTACGCTGAAGTTTTTACTGTCTCCCACAGGTGCCAAAGCGGTTTGGTAAAAAGCATTATTTTTGTCAGCTTCAATATCCCATGACACCCATTGAAAAGCTTTAAAGTCATCAGAGGGAACAACAGGGCAGTCTACTTTATTGTCTTCGTCGTCTAAATAGTATCCCTTTTCATCACACGCTTTTAATACTGAGAGTAACTTGTTGTGTGGGATATCGAGTTCCTTTTTAATTGCTGTTAATAGTGCTGGACACTTTGGAGTACTGGTATCTTTAGGGTTGTCCTGACAACTGTTTATAAGGTTTTGTAGTTTGCTGTCATTAAGGTCTTGTAGAGCACGAGCAGTCAGTGAGCTTTGGGATTGTTCAGCATCAGCCCCTCTTGCCATCGCTTCATTGGTAAAGTTATTAGATGTAAAGGGGTTGCTGGCCAATGCAGCAGGTGAGGCCAGCAATGAGAGTACTAGAGCGCGTTTAAGCATATTTAAATTCCTTGTTTTGCTTATCTTAATGTTGGGGGAATAGGTGTATTGTTCATGTTTTATTCATCTACAAACACTTTATTAACATCTTAAGTGTTTGAATGTCAAATGACCAAATGCAAATGCCTTGCTACGCTATGCTTACTACCACACAAAGCATAGAGGGTGATTTTGAAGCGTCTCTTAAAGTGGTACGTTGCGGCATTGTTGTTGTAACATCTCATTATTGCATGCTTTACTTTTCTGAATTTTGTTTCGATACGCAGCATCAGGTTTTGTATCAAAAAGGGAGTGTGGTTAGCCTGAATATCAATCAGGTGAGACTGTTGTCGTTATTTTTAGAAAACCCCACAAAGCTATTAAGCAAAGAGGATATTCTATCGCATGTTTGGCCGCGAAAGGTGCTATCTGATCAGGCGTTGTTTCAAACCATCGGTCAATTGAGTGCGGTACTTGGTGATGACGCTATCAAAACTTTTCCAAAACGACGCTATCTGTGGCAATTAGCGGCCAGTGACGTACCGCCTAGCTGCCAACAGCTCTATGGTATAACAGTCGTTATAGGCTGCGTTGTATCGTTTTGTATGGGGAAGATATGAAAATAGTTGCGAATCGGCATGCGTTTTCAAGCTGGGTAATCGCACAGCTTTAATAACTCATTTTAACATTACACAATATAAATAAAATCGCACTGATCATGGCGCTTTAAATAGGCGACGTTTTCTACACAGACTTTATTGATAAAGGGTGGGCCACTTAAAGTTTGGGTAATTCACCTTGCTGTTTTTAATAACAAGAACACAATTGAAACGATTTCATGTTTTAAATATGTAAATTTTTTGTGTTTTGTGTCATATTTAGAACCAAGCATGAGGGCTTGGTACGTTTGGCCTTCGTTGATAGTTGCGATTATTTTATTAAATTTATTAACACGGAATGATCATATGATATACGCAGAGCACATCGATACATTGAAGTATGAGCCTATCGTAGTGCGCGCTTTGAGCGCATCCAAAAGGTGGCTGATGCTAGGTGCGACTGTTGCATTGTTTGGTTGTGGTATGAGTCAGACTCATCAGGGAAAAGAGTTGGCCATTGCTTATCAAAACAATTCGTCAATCCAGCCTGCTGAAGGCAAAGACGTGGTAATTAATTACCAAGTGATGGTAAGCGTTCGCCCAGAAGATAATAAGTTGATCAACGGTATGGGTATTCCGTTGAACCCTGAGCTAATTGTTACTGCCGACCATGTTGTTGATGGGCTAGAGGTGGGAGACTTAGCTTATGTGCAACTTGGTCGTTTAGGTAAGCTTTCCCAACCTATGGCAGCCGAGGTGGTACTACGCTCACCACAGACCGACTTAGCTTATTTAAAGCTTGTAGAGAGTCGTTTTGAGCCAGCAGTAGTACCAAAATGGTGTGAAGATGAACAGTTTGGTTCACGAGTTGCAATGAGCAAGTTAACACCAGATTCAAGGGTAACAACGGCATCAGGTACGGTTTCGGGGATCACTAAAAGACCTTTGATGACAGAAAGTTTTAACGCCGAAGCCAGTAAGGAGGGGTTCCCGCCTAACAACATGCACAGTGAGCCTGTCAGTTGGATACTATTGCATCAGGCGATGAGCGGCGGCTTTTCTGGTGGCGCCATATATGATGTAAACAATCAGTGTGTGGTGGCTGTTTCTTCGTTGATTGCCAGTTTTAATGATTTGGCGGAACCTGATCTATATGGCTCAGTTTATGAAGCAATCAAAACAAAGTATTGGGCAGATAGCAGTAAAGTGATTGCTTTTGGTGTTCCCATGCAAACGGTTATGAAGCTTGCTAATACTGTTACAGCCAAGCTGTAAAGCCTGCACTTAAAACCAAGCACTGAGCCACTGAATAAGTGGCTCAGTGAAGTACTCTAATCAGTCTTACTACCAAACCACCAGCGGTTGTCGCCGTCTAGCCAAGTATTGACGGACGCTGCTTTTGTGACATTGTACTTATTTTACAGAGCAAACTCGCCGACATAGAATGGCGATGTGAACACCGTTCCTAACACATACTCAGCAAACACAAATGGATATCCTTGTTGGTTGCTCAACAGTAGCGGTTTGCTTATGTGTTGTTTTTCGCACTTACACAGTATGAAAGGCGCTGTGCTAGAAATCGCGCTACACAGGATTACAGTTAATGATACTAGTGCTTAATCATCGGTAGGCATATCTCATTAAAAGTGCTGTAATAGTTGCTAATTATAACTAAAACAATATGTTATTCAGGGAAGGTGTACGTTGATTTATAGTCGTTTTTTATTTGTAGTTTTGTCTTCATTGGTGATGTATGCCGCGCATGCCAGCGCCTATCGTTTGCCAGAAAATATTTCTTTAGAGCGACAAAGTGTGGCGTTGATTCTCTCACCCGAACAAAGTGAGTTTAGTGGTCATACTCGACTGTATTTAGCCGTAGCGCAAAGCAGCGATACCGTTGCTTATCATGCTCGCGACTTGGATATAAAATCGGTCGAGCTGACGCACAATGGAAAAACAATGGCGTTACCCATTATGCAGCCCAATGAATTCGATATTGTGACCCACCGCTTGGCGCAACCCATTGTGGGGCAGGCTAAGCTGTCTATTCATTATTCAGGCAAAATCACACACAAAACTATGGGCCTCTTTGTGGCGGGTCAACAAAGTGGCTCGCCCTATATTTTTTCTCAGTTTCAAGAGATGGAAGCGCGCACCGTATTCCCAGGTTTTGATGCGCCCGATAAGAAGACCCGCTTTGAGTTTAGCGTTAATATTCCCAAGCAATATGACGCAAAACATAACACACCGGTGATCTCTAGCGAGATCAAAGGGCAGCGAAAGCTTATCCGTTTTGCGCCAAGCCATAAAATTTATTCAGATGTGCTGGCGTTAGCGGTGGGAGAGTTTCATTCGGTGGCGTTAAAGGGCACTGCGCTTAACTCCTTTGTACATGCACCGAAATCAATTGCACTTAATTTGCCCGAAGATATGAACGAGTTGGTCAGCAGCACAGTGCAGTTTATGGAAGATTACTTACAATACCCATTTCCTTACAGCAAGCTGGACTTTTTCGTCGCGCCAATCGATGGCCTAGCCGCAATGGAAAACGTTGGTTTAATTGCGCTGAACAGTCATCAGATCCCGGCTCAAGACGCGGATGGTTTTGCAATGTGTCGGTTCAGAAAGCTGATTGCCCATGAAGTCGCTCATATGTGGTTTGGTAACGATATCACCATGAGTTGGTATAACGACTATTGGATGAATGAGTCATTTGCCGAGTTCTTTGCCGCCAAAGTTGTACAGGCGCGTTATCCAAAGAGCGCGGGTTGTACGTTTAATCCTCAGTCTGCTTCATTTGCTGATGACACACATTCAGCCAGAGCGCTGCGCAGTGGCGTGAAGTACCGTGGAGACAATGAAGCCATAGGCCAGCTGGCTTATCACAAAGGCCGTTCGGTATTAGAAATGGCAGAGCTGGCGTTGGGTAATGAGGTATTTAAAACTCAGATGCGTGCTTATGTAAAAGGCGTTGCAGGTGGCAATACCAGCGCCCCCGCATTTACGCAATATTTTGCCAAAACCCCGTGGTTTGCAGCCTTTATCAATTCATTTATCACGCAGTCTAACTATCCGTTACTGACGCTGAGTAAACAAAATGGGCAGGTGTATATTCAACAAACTAGTTTTGACAGCAGCCAAGAGAAACTTTGGACCATTCCACTGAGCGTGAAAATTTGGGATGGCAAAGTGCTTAAAACGCAACAAGTGGTGCTCGATAAACCACGCATGGCCATCAATAATGTGCCCGCCACCGCGCAGCTATTTTTAGATAGCAACGGGGTTGGGTATTTTAGATATTTAGACAATCTAGATAATGGCGGCTTTGTTGTTGAGCAGCTCACCCGCGCAGAGCGAGCCTCATATGTAGACAACCAAGAAGCGCTGGCAAGGGCTGCCAAGATTGACTTTATGAGCTATGTTGATTCGCTTATTCATCTTATCAATACCTTGCCACGCGGTGCAGTTGAGGTGAGCAATGCGCTTTCAACCTTGCAGGATACTTTTGTGACCTTAATACCTGAGTCACTAAGCGATGAATATGCCCACTATTTGACGAGCCAGCTGCCAAAAATTGATAATTGGCAATCAGTGCTTGCCAATCAAAACGGTGATTTATGGCTTGAATTATATGGTGTGAACCTACGTGCAAACAGCGCCATTTTGGCGGCTCAAAAAGCATATAAAAATGCTTCTTTGAGTGAGCTGACACACCGCACTGCGGTATTGCGTGTAATGGTTGCCAATGCCGATGAACAAGCATACCAAACATTGTTGAGCCAATTTTCACAAAGCGAAAGACAAGTGAAAGAAGACTTGCTCGACACCTTAGGCTATGGCAATACCATAAGCCAAATTAAAGCCTTTTATGATTTACTGCTGAGCGATGCAAGTTATGGCCATGACCTTGATTATCGCTTTCAGTATCCAGCATTTACACCTAAGCACCGCGCTTATGCAGGGGAATATATTCGCAGCCACAAAGACGCCATCAGTAAGCGTATTGCCGATGATAAGTTGCAGTGGTTTCCTTACAACTTTATCACCGCTTGCTCAGCCAAAGAGGCGGCACTGGTAAAAAATACCTTTGCAGATTGGCAAGATGTGCAAGGCTTAGACGCTAAGCTCAACATCGTACTTGAGGTGATCAACGAGTGTGATAATAACGCCAAACGTAACTTGCAAAGTGTTAAAAAGCGACTGGCTAGTATGCGCTAACTCAGCGTGTCACTCAATACTTCCCAATGTTGGGTGCGCGCTTTTCAAACCATATTCCTGACTATCGTAATCTAAACACCCGCTATACTAGGCTTACAAGTGACGCAAGTTAGCGATTTCTATGAGGGGCAAGTTGTACTTGTGCCTCATTTTCAAAGCTTAAAGGACACCCGCAATGAGTAACCTATCAAAATCTTTAGAGCATGAATGCACGGTGGCATCTGGTTGCAGCGCATTGAAGTTGGTTTTAACACCCAAAGATAAGGATTTGGGTGGGTTTAAAGTGCGGCGAACCCTGCCTGTGAGAGCGTGCCGCAGCGTGGGGCCGTGGGTGTTTTTCGATCATATGGGTCCGGCGCATTTTGACGCGGGGCAGGGCATTGATGTAAGACCCCATCCGCACATTGGTTTGGCGACCGTCACCTACCTTTTTGAAGGGGAAATGCTACATCGCGACTCGTTAGGCAGCGAGCAAACCATCGTGCCTGGCGATATTAACTTGATGGTAGCAGGGCGCGGCATTGTGCACTCAGAGCGCCAACGAGAGGAGATAAAAACAGCCCCGCAAGATATCCATGGTTTGCAACTGTGGTTGGCATTGCCAACGCAAGACGAGATGTGTGACCCCGCGTTTTACCATTACGCCAGCGGTGATACTCCAAGCGTAACGGTAAACGGTGTGCCCGTTCGGGTATTAATTGGCACAGCGTACGGCGTGGCCTCGCCCGTTAAAACCTTTTCAGAAACCTTATATATAGAAGCGCGAATGCAAGCGGGGCAGACGTTAGAACTACCGACAACCGATGAGCTGGCGCTCTATGTGGTAACGGGGCGTTTAAGCGTATTAGACACAGTGCTTGAGCAACACAACATGGGCATCTTTGCAAACGGCAGTGGCATTAGCGTTAAAGCCGAAGCCGACACCACGCTTGCCCTTATCGGCGGTGCCTCCGTTGGCAAGCGCTACATGGATTGGAACTTTGTTGCCAGCGATAAATCCCTGATTGAAAAAGCCAAACAAGATTGGAAAGCAGGCCAGTTTCCCAAAGTCCCCAATGATGAGGTTGAATTTATTCCCTTGCCCGAGTGGTGATTGGGTTGAACATTGCAATAAAACTTTAGAACAAACAAAAAACCCATCAAAACAAACGCTTTGATGGGTTTTTATTTCGCTATTTGGTGGAGCTGGGGGGATTTGAACCCCCGTCCGGAAAGCGTCGACCTTCGGTCCTACATGTTTAGTATCGTCTATTGGTTAACCTTTAAATCTCGGACGAACACGATAAGTAAAGGCGAGGCCGCTTAGTTTTAGCCCTTCAACCCCGGCCAGGGTTTCCGTAGCGATCTTGTGTAGGGTGACACTCCAGAACCAGAACCACAAGCATTTCTTGGAGGAGTGCTAGCGGGCTATTATGCCGCTAGAGCGTAGTTATCGTCGTTTGCGATTACTTTAAATACGGCTTTTTTACGAGGCCAGCCGCACCTCGACATGCACCTTAGGCTTCATGAATCCCGTCGAATCCTAATCAGCCCCTGAATGTGTTATTCAGTGAAGTGGGGCCAGTATAGCCCAGCGGGGGGCAATAGCTCAAGGAACTTTTTCAGGTAACTTATTAAATAAGAATCGCTTGGGTGATTATTGTACAAAGCGCATTTACAATCGTTTATAATTTGTGTGCCAATGTAGCCATATATTACTTAACAATGTTGCATTGTTGTGCTCAAATGGCTTAGTTACGTTGTCAATAACAAAATGGATTTGTTTTCGTAGGAATTAAGTCGATGTCGTTGTTTCGTTATGATAAAGATATGGGAGCGTTGTATTTACTCTCTCATCCATCAGAATCTGGTTTTCCAGCGAGTGCTTCTCAGCTGGTTGAATTGCTTGAGCAATCTGAATATGCCGATTTTGATATTGTCCACGCAAACATCGGTAAACTGTTCACAAGCAAAGACTCAGACAACGAATCCCTCGTTATTGCCATGGCTATTGGCGCCGAAATCTCTATCCGTGTTGATGATAATAATATGATTGCTGAGGCAACCATAGTTACCGCGCGTGGCGGCAACATGATTTCTATGGATGCAGCCGAGCAAGCGCTGAAAGATGCGGGTGTGAAACATGGTATTAACAAAACCGTACTTGAGCAATTTTTAGCGCAACAATTAGAACTGCCAGCGGGCGAGGTGTATAAAACCATCGTAGCTCATGGTCGCCGCGCTAAAAATGGCGATGATGCCAAATTTGTGCGCCTGTGTATGACAGCGCAGGACAGAGTGCTCAGCCCACAAGCCAAAGAGGGCGGTAAGGTCGATATGCGTGACCTTGGGGCCATCATCACCGTTAAGCCGGGTGCGCCATTGATGAAACGCATTCCGCCTACAAAAGGTGAAACTGGCTACACCGTATTTGGCGATGTACTTGACCCAAAACCTGGCCGTGATTTTGAAATGCAGGTGCTTGAGGGCACTAAACTTGACGAAAATGACCCAAATATTCTGGTTGCCGACTCCAAAGGTGTGCCGGTAGCTGTGCCCCGCGGTATGCGGGTTGATGACGTTTTATGTTATCAAGACGTAGATGTCAGCACGGGCCATATTGAGTTTGATGGCAGTGTGATTGTCAGCGGCGACGTAAGAGATGGTATGCGCATCAAAGCCAGCGGTGATATTACTGTGATTGGTTTTGTGGAGTGTGCAGACATTGAAAGCGCTGGTGCGGTTACTATCATTCAAGGGGCAATCGGCAGAAAGCGCGCCGATAATGACGAGTTTTCGTGTTCTATCAAATCAGCGCGGACGGTGTCTATCGGCTATGCCCAATATTGCCTTATTGAAACACAGCAAGATTTGTTTGTTGAACGTCAGGCGTTGCATTGCGATTTATCGGCAGGGCGTTTGATCCGTATCGGTAAGGGTGAAAACCCAAGAGGTAAGCTGATAGGGGGTAATGTACTCAATGCCCTGCGCCTTGAGACGGGGGAGCTGGGAGCACCATCTGGTACGCGTACTCGTATCGCCATTGCGCAAAATTGGTTTGAACTTAAAGAAAAGCAAAAAGAGTTTAGAACCTTTGAAAGGCGCTTAACCGAAAAGGTCTTGGAAGTGTCGAAAGCTAAAGCCAAGGCCACTAAGTCACCACAATCTAGTAAGCGTGACGAGTTTTTGAAAAAATTAGAAGCGAGCGAAAAGCAGCTCGATATGCATTACAAGCGCAATCAGCGTAACATCAAAATTATCCAACAAAAGTTAGCGCGCCTACTGCATACCTGTCGCGTTAAGGTGAACGAGTTAATGCATCCCGGCATTGAAGTGGTCATTGCTAAAGACTCAAAACAGTTTACCCGTATCTATCCGCCGCACTCGGTGATGCTTGACGAAGGTAAGATCACTCAGCAGTTTAACCTGTAATAAGGTTAATGGCTTACTCTCTTAAAAGTACATTCGTATTTACAGCCATATATCGGTAATTACTTACTAACCAAACCCCTAGAGTTTTGGCTCACTGTTAATCGCTTCATATTTTACTCCATTTGGACTTAGGTCATTATTTGGTCATTTTGTATTTTTAGACTAAATTTATGAGTAAAGGTTGACACCGGTGTCAACGATGTGCGTTAATACGGTGACACCGGTGTCAGGTTGGGGTGAGAGACAGCCTGATAGCGTACCTTTGAACGGGTAAATCAAAATGTGCTCAGTGCAAAGATTGGAGTGGAGTCTTTAATCGCGCTGAGCCTTTTTCCTCTAACCTATATAGAGAATGAGTCGAATATATGTTGCATCCTCGAATTAAAGAAGTTACCGAACGTGTTATTGAGCGCAGCCAAAATACACGTCACGCCTATTTAGACCGCATCGAAAAAGCAAAAAAACAAACGCGTGTTAGAGCAGGCCTTGGATGTGGCAACATTGCCCACGTAATGGCAGCATGTTCAAGTGATGACAAAGCACGTTTAAAAGCAGACGAGCAACCAAACCTTGCCATTATCAATTCATACAACGATATGTTGTCGGCTCACGTACCCTACAAAGAATATCCAGATTTAATTAAACAAATTGCACAAAAGTTTGATGCCACAGCACAGGTTGCAGGTGGTGTGCCAGCGATGTGTGATGGTGTTACCCAAGGCCGTGACGGCATGGAATTATCGCTGTTTTCACGTGATGTGATTGCTATGTCGACCGCCGTGGCGTTGTCACATGATGTATTTGACGGCGTATTTTGTTTAGGCGTGTGTGACAAAATTGTCCCTGGGCTGTTGATTGGCGCGTTGTCGTTCGGTCATTTACCTGTGTATTTTTTACCAGCAGGTCCGATGCAATCAGGTATTCCAAATAAGGAAAAAGCGCGTGTTCGCCAAAAGTTTGCCCAAGGCTTAGTCAGTCGTGAAGAGCTGCTTGAGGCTGAAAGTGCGTCTTATCACAGTGCCGGTACTTGTACCTTCTATGGCACTGCAAACTCAAATCAAATGTTGATGGAGATCATGGGTCTTCACCTTCCGGGTAGCTCATTCATTAACCCGTATACCGAATTACGTGATGGTCTAACTGGCAATGCGGTTGAGCGCATGTTGCAGCAACTCATTGATGGCAAAGACGCGAATTGTTTGGCGGATGTTGTGAGCGAAAAAACTGTGATCAACGGCTTAGTTGGGTTACTGGCAACGGGTGGTTCAACCAACCACGCTATTCATTTAGTGGCTATGGCAAAAGCGGCGGGCGTACAGATCACTTGGAAAGACATGGCTGATTTGTCTGAGGTGGTGCCTCTGCTTGCACGTATTTATCCAAATGGCTCGGCGGATGTGAACCACTTCCAAGCGGCGGGCGGTATGGGCTTCTTAATGCGTGAACTGCGTGATGCTGGGTATTTACACAATGACGTAAAAACCATTGTCGGTGAGGGCTTAGATGCCTACACCCAAGAACCAGTGTTAGCAACAGATAGCAACCTGATCATGACTGACAGTAACGGTCCTAGCAAAGTGAAATGGGTGCCAGTGCCAGAGAAGTCACTGGACGAAGAAGTACTTCGCCCTGTTAACAACCCATTTAGCAAACAAGGTGGCTTGCAATTATTGACGGGTAACCTAGGAAAAGCAGTCATTAAGGTATCGGCTGTATTGGAGCAACACCGAGTGGTGAGTGCCCCAGCAAAAGTGTTCAGCTCGCAAGGCGCGCTACAAGAAGCGTTTGCAAATGGTGAGCTTAATCAAGATTTCATCGCAGTGATTAAAGAACAGGGCCCGAAAGCAAAAGGGATGCCTGAGCTACACAAATTAACGCCAGTGATGGCAACGCTACAAGACCAAGGTTTCAAAGTGGCGATTGTAACCGACGGTCGCATGTCTGGTGCATCGGGTAAAGTGCCCGCAGCGATTCACTTAGCGCCTGAGGCGGTAGAAGGTGGTCTGATCGCCAAGATTCAAGACGGTGACTTAATCACGTTGGACGCACCAGCGGGTGTTTTAAAAGTTCACGTATCAGATGACGAGCTTGCCAATCGTGAAGCGCAATTAACACAGCCTGAAATGACTTATGGCACAGGCCGCGAGTTATTCAACGGATTTAGAAATATTGTTAGCAGTGCAGACTTAGGTGCGAGTGCCTTTGGTCTAGAAGAATAAAAGTGCATTGGGAATGAGGAAGGTTATGAGCATAGAGAAGATTTTATCATCGGCACCGGTAGTCCCTGTGGTTGTTATTGACAACCTAGAAGATGCCGCGCCGCTAGCGCAAGCTTTGTATAACGGTGGTTTAAAAGCATTGGAAATCACTTTGCGTACACCTGTGGCTGCGCAGGCAGTGAAAATTATGAAAGAAACAGTACCTGATGCTTACGTGGGTACCGGTACGGTGGTTGATAGAGCTACGTTTGAAGCATCGGTTGCCGCTGGCGCTGATTTTATGGTCAGTCCTGGCGTGAATGACGAACTTCTGGCGCTTGCCAAAGAGTCTGACATTCCATTTTTACCTGGTGCTGCTACACCAAGCGAAGTGATGAATCTGGCTTCTCACGGTTTTAAATATCTTAAGTTCTTCCCTGCTGAAGCTGCGGGTGGTGCTGCCATGTTGAAATCCATCGGTGGCCCTTTACCGCAGATAACGTTTTGCCCAACAGGGGGAATCACTTTAGAGAGTGCGCCAAAATACCTCGCACTGAGCAACGTAATTTGCGTGGGTGGTACGTGGATGTTGGACAAACAACTTATCGCAAACAAAGATTGGCAAGCCATTGAAGCGCTTGCAAAACAAGCAAGTGAAGTTAAATAATCAAGGGGAATCGCAGCATGATTAACGTCGCAATTAATGGCTATGGCCGTATCGGTCGCAATGTTTTACGAGCGCTTTATGAGTCTGGCCAAAATGAACAAATTAAAATCGTTGCTATCAACGATTTAGCACCAGCTAATGTAAACGCCCACCTGACTCAGTTCGATTCAGTACACGGTCGTTTCAACCAAACGGTAACTTTGCACGACAACACGCTGGTTGTTGGCAGTGATGAAATTACCCTAACGCAAGAGCGTGACCCTGCAAACCTACCTTGGAAAGCGTTGAACGTTGACATTGTTTTAGAATGTACGGGTCTGTTCACCTCAAGAGATGCAGCGGCTAAACACATTGAAGCTGGTGCGAAGAAGGTGATCGTATCTGCGCCGGGCACAGATATGGATGCAACGGTTGTACACGGTGTAAACAGTGAAGTGCTAAACGCGCAAAGCAACATCATTTCAAATGCTTCATGTACCACAAACTGCTTAGCGCCAGTTGCAAAAGCGCTTAACGATGTCATTGGTATCGAGCAAGGTAGCATGACAACCATTCATGCCTACACCAATGACCAGAATCTAAGTGATGTGTATCACCCTGATTTATATCGTGCGCGTAGCGCGACTCAATCTATGATCCCAACTAAAACTGGTGCTGCCAAAGCGGTAGGTTTAGTGTTACCTGAGCTGGCGGGCAAATTAGACGGTATGGCAGTACGTGTGCCAACTATCAATGTTTCGTTAGTTGACCTAACTTTTGTTGCTAAGCGTGACACAACTATTGAAGAAGTTAATCAGGTTGTAAAGGCTGCCTCAGAAGGGGCAATGGCGGGTATTTTGGAATACAACGAACTACCACTTGTTTCTATTGACTTTAACCATAACCCAGCGTCTTCTGTGTTTGATGCAACGCAAACTAAAGTGGATGGCAAACTTGTTAAAGTGATGGCTTGGTATGACAACGAATGGGGTTTCTCAAACCGCATGCTAGACCAAGTTAAAGCGCTGGGCCAGTTTTTATAAAAATCCCACACGCTAAGACTTTTGATAAAGAGCCGCGCTAAAGCGGCTTTTTTATTTGTCTATTAAATGGGACACCCGTGGCCGTTTCTCATTTACCGTGAAGCCTATGAATCAGTTATCGCGTATAAGTATGTTGCTGTGCTTAATAATTATTTTGTATACATATCAGGTTGTAAAAGCTTGACTGTTGCTCCTGTGAGCAACGAAGGGAATGATGAGAATCATACAGCAATACAAAAAAGTAGTGATACAGTAAGCTACAAAGCGCTATATCAGCGCTCGTGTACGCAAAATTATACAAAAACCTATAGGCACAAGCAGCCCAATGCCTTATGCGGGGCTTTGTGTTGTTGACTCGCTATCTTCAACTACAGGTAAGGGCCAACCGCCCAGCGCTTGCCATTTATTGACGATATAGCAAAATAGCTCAGCGGTGCGCTCTGTGTCATATAACGCAGAGTGTGCTTGAGCGTTATCAAACTCAATCCCCGCAGTACGACATGCTTTAGCTAAAACCGTTTGACCCAGTGCTAAGCCAGCCAGTGAGGTGGTATCGAAACTAACAAACGGGTGAAACGGAGTGCGCTTGATGTTGTTACGTTCAATCGCGGCGTTTAAAAAGCCATGATCAAAGGCGGCGTTATGCGCGACCACCACAGAGCGTGAACAGCCCGCGGCTTTTTGCGCTTTTCTCACCATTTTGCAAATTTCTTTGATGGCGTCAGCTTCTACAACTGCGCCACGAAGCGCTGAGAAAGGGTCTATTCCGTTAAACTCTATGGCAGATTGCTCGATGTTGGCACCTTCGAATGGCTCAACATGAAAGTGTAAAGTTTGGTCTAAACTAAGGATGCCTGTTTCGTCCATTTTCAATGTGGTAACGGCGATTTCTAACAAGGCGTCTGTATCTTTATTAAAGCCTGCGGTTTCTACGTCGATAACTACAGGAAAGAAGCCACGAAAACGTTGTGAGTATAGAGTTTGCTCTTGATCTGCCATAATCTTATTGGTTGCTAAATTTGAGCCGCCCATTATACAAGGTGCATAAAAATATGCGAATCAGAGTTTGTGGGTGTTATTAAGTTATGGGCATAGTTATTGCATCAATGAGCACAGTAGTGACGCCATAGCAATAAATTGGCAAAGCGGAGTAAAGCGGTGAGTATACGGGTTAATATTTTTGGAGTTGGAGTACTGATGGCTATGATGAGTCAGCCTCAGGCGGCAATGCGGCAATACAGCGCCGATGCTGACTCATCCCATTGGACTGTCGATAAGAAAGCACGGCTCGAATGTAGTCTAAACCACGAGGTACCTTACTATGGTGATGCAATTTTTAGTGTCACCGCAAGCAAAAATAAAGATCTGACTTTTAACCTTGATATGGTGGTGCGTCCTGAGACGTATGCATTTGCGGGCTTGCAATCGGTTCCCCCTGTATGGCGCGCAGGTGTGCCAGCCCGAGACATTGGGCAAATGCAATTACTGAAAAAATTTGATGGTGAGCTAGATAATGTGCTGTCTTGGGAAATGCTCAGTGAATTAGAAAAGGGGTATTTTCCCACTTTCCATTATAAAGATTGGCAAAATAGCCAGGACCAGATCTCTGTAGCGCTATCATCAGTTAATTTTAAGCAAGCCTATTGGGCGTTTTTGCAATGTAGAGACAATCTGTTGCCCTATAGTTTTGAAGATATTTCATTTACGGTAATGAACTATAAGAAAAACTCCAGCGAGTTGACGAAGTCATCACGTAAGCGCTTGGATATGATAGGGGAATATCTCAATAACGACCCAAATATCGAGTCGATTTATATTTCTGCATATACGGATAGCCATGGTGGGCGGTGGCCTAATTTAGAGCTCTCCCGTAGACGTGCAGAGGCAATCAAAGAATACATTACAGCCAAAGGGGTTGCCGCGGATCGTATTGTTACTGAAGGGCTGGGTGAAAAGCGCCATGTGGCTGCGAACGATAACGAAATTGGCCGTAATCGCAACCGTCGTGTGGTCATTCAAATCTCTAGACCCTAACAGTTTGAGATATAAGCTATAAAAACGCCGCTAATTAAGCGGCGTTTTTATTTGAGCGACTAAATCTTATTGCGAATAAGGTCGCGAACAATAAATCGGTTAGGGTGAATTGCTTGGTGTACACGCTCGCTAAATGGTCGAGGCTCGTTACATAGGCTCGCGACTAAATGCTCGGTTGCTAGTGGGGCACTGCACAGCCCTCGTGCACCAAAGCCTGTCACAATATGGAGCCCTGCATGTGGTTGCACTTGGCTTGCAAAGCCATAGTGCTTGCCCTTGCGCAGGTTAGCAAAAGCGTGCATCAGGTCTTGATTGTCAGGTACTTGCCCTAACATGGGGATGTGATCTGCAAAGCAGCAGCGCACTGCGGCCTTAGCACTGGCTATCTCGCCTAGGGTGTTGGCAAAGTCACAATTTCCATAAAATTTATTGAGCTGAGCACGGTTGATGTGATCATCCTGTTCAGTGACGCTACGGCTCTTGGTGTTTTTCTCAAATGTGGCGCCCATGCAATGTAGAGCGTCATTGGCCGGGGTAAAGTAACCTTTGTGGCACAGCACGGTTTGCAGGTGTGCCGATTGTTCGCTTGCACGAACGTGAGACACCTGCCCACGTACTCCTTGAATGGGAATGTCTTTGGTTTGCTCAAATCGGTCGCTATGCTCACCGCCACAAATGAAGACATCGCTAAACGGGCCGTAGCGTGTATTTTGTGCGTGTAACATCCAGCCTTCACTGGTCTTTTCAAGACGTGCAATGTCAGCGTTAAACTGTACCTGACAGAGCTCCTTTTTCTGAACCGCTGCAAAGATGGCATGCGTAAGCTGCGCCGGATTTACCCAGCCAGCCTGTTCGATATATAGCCCTGAGTAGGGCACAGATACACCGGCTATCTTGGATGCTTGTTGCTCGTTGACTTGGCGGATAAGGGCTTCTGGCCAGTTGCGCTTCTCAACCAAAGTGCGCTGCTGTGTTTGTTTTGCTTCACTGACAGCTTGTAACAGCACACCACACCAATCATGGTCGTAATGAAAGCCTAACTCCGTAATATGCTGATAAAAGCGTTTTGCATATAAGAAGCTATGAGCATAAAACTCACTTGGGGGATTATTATCAGCTTGAAGGTTTGGATAAATTGCACCTTGGCGATTGTGAGATGCGCCCTTGGCTAATGTGTCATCTTGGCACAGTAGTGTGCTTTTAATATTGCGCTTACTCAATTGATAGGCAAGGCAAGCGCTGGCGATACCGCCGCCTATGATCGCTACGTTGCTAAGTGACGACGCGGCCGTAGCATAATAATCGGGTGTACTGGCGTAGCCATTTGCTGCGCTTAACGTACCGACGACCATTTCTCTTTTTCGACCATAGCCTTTTACTTTCTTGCACTCGAAGCCTGCTTGTTGCAGCCCTCGGCGTACAAAACCTGCTGCGGTGAAGGTTGCGAAAGTGGCATTGCTGCGACTCAGATTTGCCATGGCATCAAATAATGACTGCTGCCACATATCGGGATTTTTGCTCGGTGCAAAGCCATCTAAAAACCAAGCATCAACCAGCGCTGTTTGTTGGCAACTAATACTTGGTAGTGAGTCATGTACATCGCCAAACCACAAATCGAGAGTGACGTTACCATCGTCAAACTCGAGGCGGTGGCAGCCCGCTAGGGCTATTGGGTACTGTGCGCACAATTGTTGTGCATAACCGCTTAAAGTTGGCCATGCAGCAAGTGCTTTAACTAGATCAGTGTGGCTTATGGGAAACTTTTCAAACGAAATGAAGTGCAATCTAGGCAGCTCTCCTTTGGTCTTAAGCGCATCGTATTGTTGCCATGCATTGAGAAAGTTTAAACCAGTACCAAAGCCTGTTTCGGCTATCACAAAGTGCTTTTGGTCATGCTTAGTTAAGCGTTCGGCGATATGATTTTGAGTGAAAAACACATAATGAGACTCAGCCAGTCCGTCATCATTCGAAAAGTAAACATCATCGAAGTTATCGGCTACAGGTGTACCCATATCGTTGAAATGAATTTGTGCGTTTTGGATCATAAAGCTACGAGGAAATTAAAAATTTCCCATATTTTACGCGTTTTCTCATGCTACGTCCGTTGTAATTTGTGCTAATTTAATTCAGAGTACGTGTGTACGCTGGAAAGCTGACCACTTTGATGTTGATTTCAGCGTAGAATAATCGCAATTAAGTAAAGACTAAGGGAATTTACCCATGAGAAGAGCCGTAATTACGGGGATCGGTGTTGTATCTAGCATCGGCAACAACAAGCAAGAAGTATTGGAATCTTTGAAAGCAGGCAAAAGCGGCATTGCGTTCAACCAAGAGTTTGCTGACTATAAATTACGCAGTAACGTTTCTGGAAACATTGATATCGATGTGAAGCAATTTGTTGATCGTAAGGCACATCGTTTTATGGGCGATGCAGCGGCATACTCTTATATTTCAATGGCACAGGCGATTGAAGATTCAGGTTTGACGCCAGAGCAGGTTTCAAATGAGCGTACTGGCCTGATTGTTGGTTCTGGCGGTGGCTCATCAAAATATCAGGTAGAAGCAGCGGATATCCTACGTGAAAAGGGTGTAAAGCGAGTTGGACCATATATGGTACCTCGTACCATGGCAAGTACAGCGTCTGCGTGTTTGGCAACGCCGTTCAAGATCAAGGGTGTTAATTATTCAATTAGCTCTGCGTGTGCAACCTCTGCGCACTGTATTGGCAATGCGGTTGAACAAATTCAACTTGGTAAGCAAGATGTGATTTTTGCTGGTGGTGGTGAAGAGTTGCACTGGACTTTAGCAATGGAGTTCGATGCGATGGGGGCATTGTCAACCAAGTATAACGAGACACCAGAGAAAGCATCTCGTACCTACGATGCAAATCGTGATGGCTTTGTTATTTCAGGCGGTGGCGGTATCGTTGTTGTAGAAGAGTTAGAGCATGCATTAGCGCGTGGTGCACATATTTACGCAGAAATTGTGGGCTATGGTGCAACTTCAGATGGCTATGACATGGTTGCGCCATCAGGTGAAGGGGCAGTACGTTGTATGAAGCAAGCTCTGGCCGATGTTACAGGACCAGTGGATTACTTAAACACACACGGCACATCAACACCAGTAGGTGATGTTAAAGAGCTTGGTGCGATTCAAGAGCTATTTGGTGAGAAATCACCTGCGATTAGTGCAACTAAAGCAATGACAGGTCATGCTTTGGGTGCGGCAGGTGTACATGAAGCGATTTATTCGTTGCTGATGCTAGAAAATAGCTTTGTGGCTCCATCAATCAATATTGATGAGCTGGACGAGCAAGCGAAAGGTCTGGATATCGTGACTGAACGTCGTGATGTGGAGCTTAACACTGTGATGTCAAACAGCTTTGGTTTTGGCGGAACAAATGCAACGTTAGTGATGCAAAAATACAAAGGCTAAGTCTTAGTTACCTAGTCTGAAGCCTCGCTTATGCGGGGCTTTTTATTACTTTATTGAATATGAGCAATAGATAGTAAAAAAGCCTCATAATGAGGCTTTTTTACTATCTGGCTTTGTGTTTCATTAAGCGCTCTTTCTCACGAGACCAATCTTTTTCTTTGGTATCAGCACGTTTGTCGTGCATTTTCTTACCTTTGGCCAAGTGGAACTCTAATTTTACCCAGCATTTTTTCCAGTACATAGCTGTGGCGATAAGAGAGTAACCCTCACGCTCGGTTGCACCGACAAGACGGTCAATTTCGCGTTTGTTGAGCAGTAATTTACGATATCGCATTGGATCACAAATTACGTGGGTAGAGGCACTATTCAATGGTTGGATCTGACTGCCTAGCAGAAACGCTTCGCCATCTTTAAGGTGGATATAGGTGTCAGAAATATTGACCTTACCAGCTCGGATACTTTTTACTTCCCAGCCTTGTAGCTCAATACCTGCTTCGAACTTATCGTTTAAAAAATACTCATGACGCGCTTTTTTGTTTAGCGCGATGGTATTGCTTGTTGATTTTGATGATTTTTTCTTTGCCATAATGGCCTAGTTTACCTAGAAAAGAGAATAGAAAACAGCGCTTTTTTTATTTTGCAGGTTATTTTCCCTTAGCAGGGGCGCACATACAAGATAAATCTTAAAAAGCTTGCTAAAATCGGCGCAAATGAATTGGAGTACCTATGCCACAAATAGAAAAAACCGCGTTGGTGATGTATAGCAGCCAAGAAATGTTTGATTTAGTCAATGATGTTGACGCGTATCCAGCTTTTTTACCTAATTGCTCTGATGCAAAAATACTACAAGCAAACGAACAGAGTATGACGGCGAGCTTAGAAATATCTAAAGCGGGACTGAAAAAATGGTTTACCACAAAAAACAGTTTTGATGGAATGACTGTACATATGCAGTTAGTTGAAGGCCCATTTAAATCTTTACATGGACAATGGCAATTTATTGAATTGGACGATCAAGCGTGTAAAGTAAGTCTAAAGCTTGAGTTTGAATTTGCTAACAAACTGATTGAAATGGCATTTGGTAAGGTATTTAACGAGGTAGCAAAGAGCATGGTTGCTGCATTCACACAACGTGCTAGAACGGTTTACGGGGCCAGATAATGATTAAAGTTGAAGTGGTATTTGCGATTCCACACAAAGCGACATGTCTGCAAGTCGATGTAGCAGAAGGAACCTCTGCTGAGCAAGTAGTGATGCAATCAGGCATTTTAGAAAAATGCCCAGAAATTGATGCGGGCAATTTAACTTTAGGTATTTGGAATCGCACCGTAAAAAATCACCAAGTAGTAAAAGAAGGTGACCGAATTGAGATCTATCGCCCGCTAATAGCGGATCCCAAGGATGCAAGGCGCAGAAGAGCTGAAAAGGCCAAAGAAGAAGGGCGTGCAAACAAGATAACTGGCGGCCGCCCTTTAAGCTAATGATCTAGTAGGGCACCTGACGGTTATTTATAGGCATTAAAAAAGGGCGAATCGCCCTTTTTTAGTAAACTACCCAATAGTTATTCATCTAGTGGAGTATTAAATGATTCTGGCTCGTCAAAATCACCAGTAATTTTCGTCAGCTTATCGCCATCGAAATGCACGGTAAGTGATTTACGTTGCTCAGATTCACGGTCGATGTTGAATACATAAGCGTAATGCCACTTTTGATTGTTAAAAGCGTCTTTAGCGATAGGGCTACCGAGGACGAACAACACTTGCTCGCGAGTCATATTGACACGTAGTTTATCTACATCTGACTGCTCTAAAAAGTTACCTTGTGGCACATTGATGCGGTATACCCAACTTGAGCAACCAGACAACATCACAGTAATGACAACAGCACTGAGCCATACAGAAAGGGATTTATTAGACAGCATGTATTTGTGTATCCTTGTTTTGTGTTATTTGCATGATACTGATTAAGCGCAGAAGGTAAAGCTTCTTGTGGAACTTCGACCATACATGCAGCAAAAAGTTTCTCCATAGTAGGTATTTTGACATGGTGATAGAGCCAAGAGACACTAAAAAATGGTTTGTTTATATTGTAGAGACAAAGTTTGGCCATTGGTACACAGGCATAACCACGGATGTCGCTAAACGGTTTGCAGCACACAGTGCCGGGACTGGGGCTAAAAACTTAAAAGGGAAGGGACCATTAACCTTGATTTTTAGTCACCCAGTAGGTGATAAAAGCGAAGCCAGTAAGTTAGAGTGGCAAATCAAAAAACTTTCTAAGGCGCAAAAAATTCAGCTGGTGCAATCTAAAGGACAATCAAGCAATGCAACGATAAAATCATTGATGAAGTTGACCACGTGTTGATACTTTTCAAAATCTATTTGCTCAAGTGTATCTTTAACACTGTGATGGTGTTTATCTTCCCCCATACCAAAATACAAATAGGGTAGCCCGGCTTTGTGAAAGGCATAGTGATCGCTGGCTTTGAGCCAATCAACACGTTCGGTGCCAACCAACCTACGCATTCTTTGTGGTGAACTGGCGAGCTTCAATTTAAAGTCATGTACTGGTAATCTGGCTAACACTTCTATGTAAGGTTTAGCCGTTCTAGAATGCATCACATAAAGCGTACTTTTTTGGTTTAATGCCAACATATCAAGGTTAATATTGAGCGCATACTCCGTACTATTTATCTTACTAGCGTAATGCTTAGCGCCGTGAAGGCCTTTCTCCTCAGCATCTGTGGCAAGCAAGATAATTGGGTAATATCGCTTAGCAGTTTTTAGTTGCTGTGCTAAGGCAAGCAAGGCTGCAGTACCCGACGCGTTATCATTTGCACCGGCATATATTTTACTGCCCTTGGTGCCTAAATGGTCGTAATGTGCTGACACAACGATTGCTTTTCCACAGCGCGGAGTATTACAAGAGAGTTTAGCTACAACGTTGTGCCCGATGGCCTCTGATGTAAAACCTGTTTTGAACGAAAAGCGTTGATACTCGGTTTGTAGGCCAAGTTGTGTGAATCTTGCAAAGAGGAATTGAGCGCTGAGGTTAGGCTCATCGCTACCGGCACTTCTGCCTGCATGTGCTGGGCTTGTGAGTGTTGCTAAGTCGTCGAATAGCTGTTGCGACACCGCAAAAGGCGATGCGCAACAAAGTATGATGGTACTAATTCTTAGCCACAGCTTGCAGCCATTGCAATTTGCCTTGATAACGGTTGCGGTCATGGTCAAATTCAGAAAGCTCATAAGCTTTTGATAAATAATACTTCGCACGTTCAAGGTCGTCTCTCAAATAATATACTTTTGCCATGCCAAAATAGCTGTCGTGTAGATGATGATCAAGCTTTTTGGCTCTGCGGAAGAATGACAGGGCTTGTGAGTATTGTTGCGCATTAAGCGCTTCGTTACCTTTTACAATCAGGTAATAGGGGTTATTTTTGCGCTTATCTTCAAGGCGGGCAAGAATTTTCTCACCTTCATCTACTCTGTCAGTGAGCTTGAAAAGCAAGGCCAGATTACCTAATACATTATTGTTTTCAGGATCAAGCGTGAGTGCTTGTTGATAGGCTTGCTCTGCCTGTTCATGAAATCCTGCAACTCGATACAAAATTCCTAGGTTTCCCCACGCTCCAGAATATTCTGGATCTGCTTTTACGGCAGCTGATAAATAGCTGTAGGCTTTATCGTTATCAGCATTTACCAAAGCCATTGCGCCTTTGTTGCTATAAAACATCGCTAAAATGCGTTGTTTGCTGATGTTGGAAGTGCTAAACGCTTGTCTACGACTATTTGGATCAAAATCGATGACGATTGATTTTGGGCGTGTATATAAGATATGGCTGTTATCTACATTACGATTCGTCTCAGAGACAACCAAATTTACATGACCTGTCAATAAGCTGTATCCTTGGCTTTGGTCCCAATATTCAGGAATATGAACCCGCTGAAATTGAGCATCAAACCCTAAGTGTTCAGCCAAGCTATAGGCTAGGATTGATAGTGATAGGCAGTTTGCGTTCAAGTTGTAGTAGGCTTGTGATGCGGTTAAGTTCGCGTCGGATTGATAGGCCAGTGATGACTCGCCATTATCAACCAGAAACTGCATCAGTGCCTTGGTTTGTGCTAGCTGAGGCGTACCATTTTTAAAAAAGAGTGTTAATTGTGATGTAATTTTTGGGTCTAAGTGAAATACATCATGTTCAGATTCAACCGCTACGCGTTTGAATGTACTATTGAGGCCTATGTTCTGGTCAATGTGTATCGAGCCAGATGTACTATTGCAGCCCGTGAGTATCAGCGCACTCAATAAGGCACTTAGGCATAGGGTTTGTTTAAATATTGGCATAACATATTTCCTGATACAGCTACATATCTATAGCATAGTTGATATTTCAAGTCCTTTGGCAGTTTAAGGGTTACAAATTATTTCGGTTAGTACTGACAGAGACCGTGATCAAGCGTGAAATATTTCACAAAGCTGATGGAATATGAGTAATTATGCTAGGAGGGAAATCTTGGCGGCCTTTAAGACCGCCAGTGAAAGAGGTTATTTTTGTTCAAAACTCGCAACTAAATCATCCAGCGATTTAGCGGAGTCTGCGAGTGCTTGAATCGCATGTTCTGTATTAAGCTGAGCATTGGTGACTTCATCACTAATAGTGCTGATGTGCTCTATACTGCGCCCTACATCAGCCACCACATTACTTTGTTGCTCGGTTGCAGCTGCGATCAGTGTCGTCATATCATTGATTTGATTGGCAGCTTCGGTGACTTCTGACATCAATTCAACTGACGTTTGCATGCTCTCTACGCTGTGTTCAGCCTGTTGCTTTGACTGATTAATTTGCACAACAATAGCATCAGATGTTTGAGTCAACTCACTGATTGTCGCTTGTATTTCATCGGTAGACTTTGAGGTTCTACTTGCAAGCGCACGCACTTCGTCGGCCACCACGGCAAACCCTCTGCCATGCTCACCGGCACGGGCTGACTCAATCGCTGCATTGAGCGCCAATAAGTTAGTTTGCTCAGAGATACCGCGAATCGCATCAACAATATTGGCGATTGACTGTGTTTTCTGAGCTAAGGTCTCAACCTCATGCGCCATGGCGTCAATGTCACCAGCCAAAGTTTGCAGAATTTGCTGGCTTTGCTGTACGCGTTGATGGCTTTGTTCGGATGATGCTTTGCCTTGCTCAGTAAGCTTTGCCGAATTATTGGCACTGCCAGCAATCTCTTGTACAGTTGCGCCCATCTCATTGATAGCTGCTGCAACACTAATTGTTTGAGACTTTTGTTCGTCCAGTGCTTTTGAGTTTTTGATACTTTGTTCAAACACCTGCTCACTGGCCGTGCGGATCTCGCGGCTTTCGCTGGCAACCATTTTGATTGCCGACTCAATTTTTGAAATAAACTCGTTGAAGCCATCTGCCAAGGCTTGTAATTCAGGCTGGTTGGACTGTGGTACTCGGTAATGGAGCTTAGCGTCACCACTGCCCAAGCGTGCAAATAATTGTGCCATATTTGACAGTGGTGCACTCAGGTTCTTCGCCATTAATAAGCTGATAAAGCTTGCGATTATTGCCGTGATCAGAGCGAACAGGATTATTTGCCATTGCAAAGAGTTAATTTCATCAAATACCTCTTTAGAGGGGACTTGCGCGATAACATACAGGTCGGTCTGCTCGATTGGGCTTGCGGCAACGATAGTATTACGACCATCAATCACAAAGGACCCTGATGAAAATGTTTTACGTGTTAGCAACTGGTTGTTGGCGTTACGGCCATAAAAATCACTCAAATTAGATTTGGCAACTTTAGACGCATCCGGGTGAAGCTGTACCTGACCTTGTGAGTTGACCACGTATACAAAGCCTGTTTTTTCTATTTTCATTTCGCTTAGCATACGCTGCATATCATCAATACTTTTGGCCAACCCTGCCAGACCAATACCATTGGTTTGTTGATGATTTACAAACATTTTTACATCACCTGGCGCTTCTTGGAAAATGCTAATAGAGAACGCCTCGCCACTTTGAGTAAACCCGAAGAACCAACCATCTTGTTGTTGATTTAAAACGCGCAGAAATCCGTCTTGGTTCCAATATTGAGCACTTTGTCGATTGGCCCAAGACGCAGTCACTAGATCGTACTGCCCAGCTATGCGCTTAAGTTCATCCACCAGTATTTGCTCATCCAATTGTCCTTGCTTGGCCATCTCAAGAATGAACTTGTTACTGGACAACTGTTGGGCAGCACTTTTTAGTTGCAAAATTTGTTGTGCTATTGATTTATTTATACTTTCTACTTTGCTTGGTAGCTCTGACTCCAACATCCTTTTTTCAGTCATGGTCTTGGCACTATAAATTGCAGTGGCACCAATGACACTGGCAACTATGATTGCGATTAAACTACCCAGTAGGGTGATCCTTTGAGTGATAGATAAGTTATACATCCGCATTTAATTACACTTTTTACCGAACTGAATTAAATATTCTAGCATAACGGATTATTAGGGCATATTATTTCTGCGCCATAAGTTTCCGATGTGTTTGTAAACACAGGTTTTATTATATAAACCTATAAATTAGTTATATAACTCTAATTGATAATTTATATAGGAGCGCGTGTATATTGGAACTAAAATAGAAAAAGCCCATCGCATAGGCTAATGGGCTTTGGTTTCTAACAAGCGAACTGTTAAAAACTGGCAAGGTCGCTCAGTTACTTGCCTAGGGAGAAGGTTTAAACGATTTTCTTCATCGCTGACATGTAACCACGCAATGTCTCACCAATTACTTCAACAGGGTGGGTACGAATAGCATGGTTTACCTGGATTAGAGCCTGATTATCAACGTAGTTGTCGCTGGAGCTTAGGCCTTGACCTATTACATCTGTATTCACTTTGCTCATAAATGGCTTAAGTAGTGGTAAACATGCATGGTTATATAAATAACAGCCGTATTCTGCAGTATCAGAAATCGTTCTGTTCATTTCAAATAACTTCTTACGCGCAATGGTATTGGCAATCAAAGGTGTTTCATGTAGAGACTCATAGTAAGCCGATTCATCAATGATGCCCGCAGCGGTCATGGTTTCAAATGCTAACTCAACGCCAGCTTTAACCATTGCAACCATTAAAATACCCTTATCAAAGAAAGTTTGCTCATTGATTTCTTCATCGGTATTTTGTTGCTTTTCAAATGCTGTGTTAGCGGTTTCTTCGCGCCATGAAAGTAGTTTGGCGTCGTCTTCTGCCCAATCTGCCATCATGCCTTTTGAGAACTCGCCGCTGATGATGTCGTCCATATGCTTGTTGTAAAGTGGACGCATTATTTGCTTTAGCTCTTCACTTAACTCAAACGCCTTGATTTTTGCTGGGTTTGATAAGCGATCCATCATGTTGGTGATACCACCGTGTTTGAGGGCTTCTGTGATCACTTCCCACCCATATTGGATGAGTTTAGAAGCGTAGCTGGCATCAATACCTTGCTCGACCATTTTATCAAAACAAAGTAATGAACCAGTTTGCAACATGCCACACAGGATGGTTTGTTCACCCATTAGGTCTGACTTTACTTCTGCGATAAATGAAGAGTGCAATACACCAGCTTTGTGACCGCCGGTACCCGCAGCATAGGCTTTAGCCTGTGCCAAACCTTTTCCTTCTGGATCGTTTTCCGGGTGAACAGCGATAAGTGTAGGTACACCAAAGCCACGCTTGTACTCTTCACGCACCTCTGTACCTGGGCACTTAGGTGCTACCATGATCACGGTAATGTCTTCACGTACTTGCATGCCTTCTTCAACAATATTAAAGCCATGTGAATAGGCAAGGGTTGCACCTTGTTTCATCAGTGGCATGACTGCACTCACTACCGCTGTATGTTGTTTGTCAGGTGTTAGGTTAAGCACAAGATCTGCTGTTGGGATTAGCTCTTGGTAGGTGCCTACGGTAAAACCATTTTCTGAGGCATTGATAAACGATTGACGCTTTTCTTTGATAGCAGACTCTCGTAGCGCATAGCTTACATCTAAACCCGAATCACGTAGGTTTAAACCCTGATTTAAACCTTGTGCGCCACAGCCAACAATGACCAGTTTTTTGCCTTCTAATACCTTTACCCCATCGTCAAATTCTCTAGGGTCCATAAATTCGCATTGTGCTAATTGAGCAAGCTGCTCTCTTAGGGGTAATGTATTGAAATAGTTCGCCATGATATTACCTTTATAAAATCACTTGTTGTTAGAAATAATGATAGGTTGAGCATAAGCGCTGTTATTGATTACGTAAAATGATATATTTGAATTATTATATTTCATTTAATGAAAGGTAAGGTATGGACCATAAACAATTGGGCTACTTTCTCACATTGGCTGAAACGCTGCACTTTGCCAGAGCCAGTGAGCTATGCCATGTGAGTGCACCAACGCTCAGTCGCCAGATTAAGCAACTTGAGCAAGAGCTTGGCACGGAGCTATTTATTCGTGACAATCGCAGCGTGATTCTAACATCCCACGGCAAGGCATTTGTTGAGTATGCTCAAGCCACACTGGCCAAATGGCGACAGTTTAAAAGCCAGTGTCAGGATAATGAAGGTCCACTTAGCGGGGAGTTGAGCATGTATTGCTCGGTGACCGCCACTTATAGTTTTACCTATGAATTGTTTGCTTTGTTTCGCAAGCAGTACCCTGCGGTTGAGCTTAACCTCAACACGGGCGATCCTGCGTTTTCGATAAATCATGTACAAACAGGAAAAGAAGACTTAGCGGTGGCGGTGAAGCCAGCGACTCTACCGCAAGGCCTGGCATATTTACCGCTAGGTAAGTCTCAGCTTGTTGTTATTGCCCCTGTGATGGATTGCCCGCTTACAGACATTTTAAATCGTTATCAAAACAGCAGTGCACTGTGGGCAAATTTGCCATTTATTATGCCCGAACACGGTGTGCTCAAAGAGCGGGTTGACGCGTTTTGCACTGTGCAAAAGCTCACTCCAAAAGTATATGCTCATGTATCAGGGCATGAAGCCATGGTGGCGTTAGCAAGTTTAGGCTTTGGGGTGGCATGTGTACCGCAAATTGTGTTGGATCAAAGCCCCTTTCAACAACAAGTGCAATACTTAGATACTCGGGGAATGCTGGAAGACATTGAAATTGGGCTCGTCTGTAAACAAAAGCGGCTACAAGACCCAGTAGTGAATGCATTGTGGCAATGTGCAACGGAGTTATTTTAAAGCGTGATTGAGATAATATTATTTTGTTTTTAAAAATGATGATTCACAAGGTTTTACGGCGTTTTACACACAGTCTACATCTTACAGAGTCGACAAATTTGGCCTACATTCCTCGGTATATTTGACACCATATACTATTTATAAAGATTTTTCTGTTTACAGATTAGTCATGGCTTGTTGATGATTTTCCCGATCTTTATGCAGGCAACGCAAATAATATTGATTGTCATTTAGATATGTGTATACTTTACCCCCATATCAAGAAATATAAATATTAATAATTTTCTGAGGAAATCATTGATGGTTTTAAGAAAGTCTCTCTTAGCTACTTCTATTTTGGTTGCAACATTGGGTTTAACTGCGTGTGGCGGTTCAAGCTCTGACGGCTCTAACAACAACCCAGATACAGATACGCCAACGAATAAAGCACCAACAGCAATTGCATTGGCAGCACAAGGTGACGTAAATGAGAACGTGGCGGGTCAAGTGATTGGTACGTTGTCTGCAACCGATGCAGATGCAAATGAAACTTTCACCTTCTCAACTGAAGATGAGCGTTTCATTATCGATGGCACTTCACTTGCGCTAAAACCAGCAGTGACACTTAACTATGAAGCTGAGCAAGAAGTATCAGTTGACGTTACCGTAAAAGACAGTGCTAACAATACGTTTACGCAAACGTTAACTTTTGCTGTAACTGACGCTCAGGATTATGATTTTGTGAACAGCACATCTGGTGAGTCAAGCGTATCTTACTCTGGTCAAATTGCACGTCACGTATTGATTAAAGAGCTTTACAACTACATTGGTAGCGCTGAGGGCTTGTTAGCTGATGCACAAACAATGACGGCTGAAGAGCTACTCGCTCAGCTAAACAAATACTACAAAATCGCTGATGCTGATTACGATGCCCTTGCAGGCGCGATGACATTGACGGTTGTGAGCGATTCTAAGCAAGCAACGCTCGCTGACATTTCTGGTAGCCACAAAGACTTAAGCGGTAAAATTGCAGGTAACGATGCTAAAGGTCAGCATAAAGACTGGAATGATGGCACAAGCTTTGAAGGTTGGGCGGGTCTTGAGACTAACACGCCAGAGGGCCTAATCAACGCGTTATTTGCTCAATTGGTTGAGCGTGTACAGGCACCTTCTGTTATTACACCTAATGGCAAAGAAATTGAATCGCTTTATGTAACGGCTGATGGCGTTGACCTTAAGCAACTTACGCAAAAGTTTTTATATGGTGCCGTGGCATTCTCACAAGGTTCAGATGATTACCTAGATAATGCAACGCAAGGCAAAGGCCTTTTAACCAGCAACATCATTGAAGGTGATGCAAAGTACAGCAACCTTGAGCACCAGTGGGACGAAGGTTTTGGTTACTTCGGTGCTGCGCGTAACTACATGAGCTACACAGATGAAGAAATCGCAGGCAAAGGCGGCCGTGAAGGGTGGCAGGGTTACAATGACTACAATGCAGACGGTAAAATTGACTTAAACGCTGAGTACAACTTCGGTAACTCAACGAATGCTGCAAAGCGTGACTTAGGCTCTGACGGTGCAACTGATTACAGCAAAGAAGCTTTTGATGCGTTCTTCGCAGGTCGTAAGCTTATCTCTGACAATGTTGGGACGGAATTAACAGACGCACAGCTAACTGAGCTTAAAGCATACGCGGTTGCTGCAACTGCGGCGTGGGAAAAGTCAATCTCAGCAACGGTTGTACACTACATCAACGATACAATGCAAGATTTAGAAGACATGAAAGCGGGCACCTATGAGGCCGATAAATTTGTGACTTTAGCTAAGCATTGGTCAGAAATGAAAGGCTTTGCGCTTAACCTACAGTTTAACCCTGAATCACCGTTTAACAGCGAAGCCAATGCTGGCAAGTTTGCACAAATGAACGAGTTGATGGGTAATAAACCAGTTGTTGGTGCGCAAGCTGATATGGAAGCATACATTGTGCAACTACATCAAGCGCGTGATATTTTAGAGCAAGTATATGGCTTTGACGCTGATGTTGTTGACAACTGGTAATTAACGCACAAGTCAGACTTTAAAAAAAGGTTAGCTTTTATAAGCTAACCTTTTGTCGTATAAAAAATCTATAAAAAGAGGCAATTGATGGCACCAACATTAAAACCTTTACTATTAGCAAGTACCGTCGCGGCACTGTTAAGCGGGTGTGGTGAAAGTACCTCAAGTTCAGCGGGTGAAAACTTTGCTGATAACAAAAATGACGTGGTGACTAGCTTTGACCAAAAAGCATTATTGGTTAACCTCACTGACAACGTAATCACGCCAACATTTGAAGCATTTGCAGACAAAGCACAATCGCTACCTAGTCAAATTAAAGCCTACTGTGACTTAGAAACCGCCTATGATCCGAGCATGCAAGATGATGCAGCCAAACAAGCGCTGGATGCTGCGAAGCAGGTTTCTCAAGATGCATGGCGTGAAGCGATGATCAGCTGGCAACATGCTGAGCTTATGATTGTAGGGCCATTGCTTGATAACGACAAAGCACTGCGCAACGACATTTACTCTTGGCCACAGGCAAGTACTTGTAGTGTTGACCAGGATGTAGTGTTTTTTGAACAGGGCAATGTGAATGGCACGGCCTACAATATCCGTAATCGTTCTGATAAGCGTAAAGGTCTTGATGCTCTTGAATATTTGCTGTTCAACGAGAACCAAGACTACAGCTGTAGTGCAATCGCTGCGGGCGATATTCTGGATGACTGGAATACACGCAGTGAGCAGCTGCGTAAGGTGGCGCGTTGTAATTTTGCTGTAGAAGTGGCCAGCGACTTGAGCCACTCTGCGCAAACCTTGATAAATCATTGGAATGGTGAACAAGGCTACAGCCAAGTACTGAAGAACGCAGGTGAACCGGGAAATAAGTTTACAACCCAAACCAAAGCCATCAATGAAATCTCTGATGCGCTGTTCTACATGACAGAAGAGTTAAAAGACTACAAATTAGCTACACCTTTAGGCTTGTTTGCGAACAGCTGTGGTCTAGAAGCTTGTCCGCAAGAAGTAGAATCTGTGTATGCAAAGCACTCGATAGAAAACATCAAAGCAAACATCGATGCGTTTGAGAAGTTATTCCTAGGTGGTAGCAGTGAAAGTAACAGCACTGGCTTTGACGATTTTCTAGATGAGCAACAGGCATCAGATACTAAACAAACCATGTTGCAAGGTATCGCTAATGCTAAAGCTGCGGCTAATGCATTGGAAGGTAATTTGCAAAGCGCACTGACTAACGATAAAGCAAGTGTTACTAATACACATACTCAAGTGAAATCGGTGACCGATCAGCTTAAAAATGACTTCATCAATAAACTTGCACTAGAACTTCCAAAAACGTCGGCAGGTGACAATGACTAAAGGACCTTTTATGCAAAAATCTTTGTTGGCGTTGGCCGTCGCAGTTGCGATACCTAACGCGTTGGCAGCGGATAATGACGGTGAGTTAGAACATATTCAGATCCTAAGTCACTACGACAAACTTCGTACTGAAGCGGGCTCTGCCACGTTGCTCAGTGAAGAACAATTAGAGAAGTACGAATACGATGACATTCACCGTATTCTGGCCTCAGTGCCGGGTGTCAACATTCGTGAAGAAGATGGTTACGGCTTGCGTCCTAATATCGGCTTTCGTGGTGTGACACCTGAGCGCAGTAAGAAAATCACTATCTTAGAAGATGGTGTCTTGATTGGTCCATCTCCTTATTCTGCGCCTGCGGCGTATTATTTTCCAGTAACCACGCGCATGACGGCGGTTGAAGTATTTAAAGGCCCTGCAGCGATTAAGTACGGACCGCAAACAGTGGCGGGAACGTTGAACTTGATCACTCGTCAAGTACCAGAGTTTACCGAGGGCGGTATAGATATCGCAGCCGGTAGTGATGGATATCAAAAGGCCCACGGGTATTTTGGTTCTGTGGTCAACAATGTGGGCTTTTTACTGGAAGGCGTTAACTTACAGGCTGACGGTTTTAAAGAGTTAGATGGTGGTGGTAACACTGGGTTTAACAAAAATGACTTGCTCGCTAAGTTTAACTACAAAATGCGTATGGGTGAGTTTGACCATACTTTTGCTTTGAAATTGTCTTATGCAGATGAAGAGTCGGATGAAACATACCTAGGTTTAACAGATTCAGATTTTGCCAGCACGCCGTATCGTCGCTACGCAGCATCTCAAGATGCCTTGATGGAGACAGAGCATCAGCAGGTGATGTTTTCACATTACCTAGAAAGCGAAGATGTACGCGTGACGACTCGTGTTTACCGTAATGATTACGAACGTGCATGGCGCAAGCTTAACGGTTTAACCAATAACAGTGGCTCGCTGTCGGCGATTTTAGCCAACCCTGAGCAGTATGCTGAAGAGTATGCAGTGATAACAGGGCAACAGGACTCTGTTTTGGCGGGTCGCAACTCAATATTTTTGACCATGGGCACGAACGACCGTGAGTACTATTCACAAGGTGTGCAGGTTGATGCTTCATTCAAGTTTAACTTGCTTGATTTACAGCATAAGCTCTCAGCGGGTGTGCGTTATCATGAAGATGAAATTGAGCGTAAACACTTTGAACAGACCTATGCGATGACATCGGGGTCAGTGGCAAATACGGGTCAAGACAAGGTATTTACAACCCTAGATACAGAAGCCACCGATGCGTGGTCTGTATATCTTGAAAATCAAATCACGGTTAATGCATTGACCTTAGGTGTTGGTGTGCGTGGTGAGTTGATGGATATGCACTACCAAAACAACAAAGATGCGCAAGATTGGCAAGCTAAAACAACACGCATCTGGTTGCCGGGGTTAAGTGGCTTCTATAAGCTATCTGATGAGTCGGGTTTGTTATTTGGTGTGCATCAAGGGTTTGTGCCATCATCCCCAGCACAAGCAGATGATATTAAGTTAGAAAAGAGCGTTAATTACGAGTTTGGTGGCCGCTTCAATGACGGTGTAACTCAGTTTGAATTGGTCAGCTTCTATAATGATTACAGCAACCTAAAAGAGAGCTGTAGTCAGTCAAACTGTGGTATCAACGCTCAAATAGATCAAGAGTTTAATGGTGGGGAAGTGGACGTATACGGTGTTGAGGCGCAATTCTCACAGCGTTACCCATTGAGCCTAGATTTAGAGATACCTTACAGCGTGGTGTATACCTATACCAAAAGTGAATTTCAGCACGCCCTGCGCTCTGAATTTGCACAGTGGGGGGAGGTTAAAAAAGGCGATGAACTGCCTTATTTGCCTAACCACCAGGCAACCTTTAATATTGGCTTAGCTGCGCAAAACTGGCAGCTGTCAATGGCGGTTAAATACATCAGTTCAATGCCTGAAGCTGCTGGTGTGAGCTGGGCAGATGCGGATGCAGGTATTTCAGTAGATATTCCTCTTGCCGGTAAAGATGTGCCGTCTAATATCACCGTTGATTTATCGGCAAGCTATGAGCTTGGGGACTACGGCCGCGTGTATGCCAAAGTAGACAATCTCTTAGATGAAACAGAAGTGGTGAGTCGTCGCCCGTATGGTGCAAGACCAGGCAAACCACGTCAGTTCTCGTTGGGCTATAAGTATCAGTTTTAATTTCAATTAATTTTTACTGATACAAAGGTTAAATTAAGGGTCACAATGTGGCCCTTTTTTTGGGGTAATCATGTTAGAACAGATGTGGCAGAGCTTTATCTCTTTGCCGGGCTATTTGCTTGATGCTAATAAGCGCATTTATCTACCTTACTTATTGAGCGCGGTTGTTATGGCGGTGCCCGTATATTTTGCTGCTCAATTGCCCAAGCGTTCAATGCGTGGCTTTTTACAATTCTTGTTTCCCAAAAACGTCTGGTTATGTAAAAGCGCTCGACTAGATTACGGTTTGCTAGTGAGTAACGTTCTGCTCAAAGCTGCCTTGTTTGCACCGATTGTGTTAACTATGGTGCCTGTTGCGATAGCGACAACAGAAATTCTAGAATGGTGCTTTGGTCAACCGCTACACCTCCCATGGCCAGAGTCGGCGGTCATCGCGATATTTACCTTAATGTTATTTATTGTCGATGATTTAACGCGCTTCTTATTGCACTTACTGCTTCACAAAGTGGCGTTTTTTTGGGAGTTTCATAAAGTACACCATTCCGCCAAGGTGCTAACGCCGTTTACGATTTATCGCTCACACCCTGTTGAAAGTTATCTCTATGCTTGCCGAATGGCACTAACGCAGGGACTTGTTGTGGGTTTGGGTTATCACTTTTTTGGCACAGAACTCAGTATGTACGACATTCTAGGTGCCAATGCATTTGTGTTTTTATTCAATATTTTTGGTGCCAACTTGCGACATTCTCATATTCGCTTTACTTGGGGTGATTGGCTTGAAGGGTGGTTTATTAGTCCTGCGCAGCATCAAATACACCATAGCGACAACCCACAGCACTTTGATACCAATTTGGGGTCGGCACTGGCTATTTGGGACAGAATGTATGGCTCTTTGATAAAAGCCTCAGCTGCGCCGCATATTAGTATCGGTGTGGGACAGTACGATGCAGGGCATGACTCACTAACTGCAATTTATTTGAAGCCGTTTAAACAGGCTTGTTTGACACTACTTCCAAACAAGCGAGTGTCCAAACAACCCATTGATAAATTAGACTAGCGGTTTGGTTTGGTGTGTAGCAGGGGCATGAGTAGCTTCTCTAAGCCATTGAGCTTAACCTCGTAGATCATCGCGAGTTGTTCTCCCAGCTTACCTTTTGGAAAGCCCTGCTGCTTGAACCAAACCAAGTAGGGCTCGGGCAGCATTAGTAGTGGGGTGCCAGTGTGTTTTCCAAAAGGCATTTTGGTATTAATGGCGTCAATCATTTCTTGCTGAGTGTTCATGACCTTTCTTATTTTAACTCAAAGGGGCATTGTAGCCATGGCTGGTTCGACTGTACAGTAGCCCCCCAAAGTCAGGGAGCCACCATACACAATGATTAGGCCTTAAAAATACCAGTTTAGATTAGCCCATAAGGTGGTGCCTGCTTCATTAATACGGTCAATTTGACTATAACCACTCACAGCAGCACCTGACTTACTTAAATGTTCAGAGTAGGTTTTATCTAGGGCATTATCAACACCCATACTTACGCTAACATCCGGAGATGGTTGATATAGGGCATTGAATGCCAGTACGCCAAAGCCACGGCTTGGACCAATATCTTGCCCCGCAATGTTTCCTTGCGCCAGTGCGACTCGGTGTTGCGCTGATACCACACGCCATAACATACCTAGACGCCAATTATCAGTTTGATAGTCAAGTGTAAAACGAACCTGCAAAGGGGGTTGCTGAGCGAGTGCAATACCATCCGTTAGATTACTACCTCGTACATAGTTTATGCTAGTGCTTGCCCGCCACTGTTTAGTAATGTTGTAACTTGCTTCAGCCTCAGCGCCAAAGGTTTCAGCCTCGATATTGCGGGTGACGCGACGCTGCATCGGCCCTTGACCAAAGGCGTTATCGATGAGCATAAAGTCGTCAATACGATTGTAAAACATGGATATAGTACCGTGCCACTTTTTATGTGTGTACTGAGTGCCCAAGTCAAGTTGATTTGTTTTTTCTACATCAGTATCAAAAGCACTCAGGCTCTGGACCGATGCTCGGTTTCCTCCAAACAGCTCCCAGTAATCAGGAAATCTTTGCGCGTGTCCAAAGCCGATAAAATAATGATGGTTATCGTAATGGCGTTCGTATCGCGTAAAGCCACTGAGCAAATCGTCTGTGCGCTTCATATTCGCAGTCGGGTTAGGTTGGCGCTTTGACATTATGCTGATCTCTTGGCGGTAGTCTTTCGCATGCCAACGGTCATAGCGCAGTCCTGAAACAATCTGTTCAGACGCACTAAGTGTGTACTCGTGCTCGGCAAATAGGCCGACTTTATCGAACTTGGCATCTGTTAAACGAGGTAGATGTTCAACAGGGTGGTTGAATTGGTCACGGGTACTACGGTTACGGTGATGATCTTGTTGATAGTCAACACCAAACACAAATACTTGATTTGTAGTAGGAGATGCATCAAACATAATTTTACCACCCACTGATCGCCGGTCTGGGTTTGAGGCCGATGGCGCTTTCATCATCATATTTGGAGTAAAGGGGCGTAAGCTATAGTTGTCCATGATGTGGTCAACTTCATTGTAATACCATTTGGCTTCTACATGATTGATCCCATTTATAGCCAACAGCCATTTGCTGTAGAGCCCCGCATGGGTCCTTTTAAACAGGCTACCATCCATCATGCGATCAGCATAAGCAACCTCACCATCACTTCGACCCAGAGATACACTGATAATATTGTCATCGGTAGGCGTATAGGCAAGCTCAGTATCCAAGTTCCAGCGCTGATATGCTGAATGCACTCGGGTATTGTCACCATCATGATAGTCATCAGCACGAGCCACGTTACCAGAGATACGGACATAGTAATCAGGGGTACCCGCTTTTATATCTGTATTAATTGTGCGCCGCTTGGCACTGGCAAGCGTGGCATTGACAAATCCCGTTGTTTGTTGCGCTTGCAAGCGCTCCTGATTTCTCTCAAAAATAATGGTTGCGGCGCTGTTGCCTGAACCGTATTTGACGGATTGTGGACCTTTAATAACAGTTAATGTGTCGTATGTTTGTGGTGTAATGTAGGCGCTGGGAGGGTCCATGCGACTGCCACATCCGCCTAATGTTAGCCCACCATCGGTAATAATGTTTAGACGAGAGCCTGCCATACCTCTGAAGATAGGGTCGCTACTTGCGGCTGCTTTTTTTATTAAAGAAAACCCCGTAATACTTGAGAGTAGATCCGCACCATCTTGAGCGGGAAGAGGCTGTCTTGGTTGTTTTGGGTCGGTAACGATTAGCATGGGAGATTGCATAGGGGCAATCACTACGAGATGTTCAAATTTATCGTCATTGGCATAGCTATAAAAAACGCTAAATAGAGCACTACAGAGCAAAGTGTGTTTCATTGACAGGGTCCAAGTTATTAACTTGCTTCTAATTTTATAGATTGTGGGCATGTATGGAATGCGACAGATTGTCGCACCTGAAGTGATGGGAAGGCGCTTTTCGAGGGATCAATGTATCTCGCAAGCAAGCACTTGCATTTGCTCGTTACACCAATTGAGCGCATCATTATATGCTAAAGGTAGTACATCAGGGTCGATGTTAAGTGCACGGCATTGCGCTTGTGCGGCTTGCCAATCGGCTTGTTCATAGCTTTGTACTATCAATAGTAAGTGTGCCAATGGACCTTCGCCACTCACCAACGCCTGTTTGATAGAGTCAACCAGTGGGAGCTTATCCATGATGTTTTCCATGCTGTCATCGCGAATCGCATCTATCAGTGACATCATACCTGTCAAAAATGCAGGGCCCACATACTTTTTACTGTTGGCATTTAACGCCAGTTGTTCACAAAATCGTGCCCGCATTAAAGAAAGTTTTATCAGTTCAGCTGGCTTCTCTGGGGAGATTTGTGCGGCAAATGTTAGTGATAAAAACCGTTTTAGTTCTTCATTACCTAGCGCGACCAAAGCTTGTTTTATATTGCTTATTTTCGCTCGTCGTTTAAATATTGCTGAGTTGGTATAGCGTAAAAGTTTATAAGACAAATTAATATCACGTTCAAATATTGGTGTGAGCTTTTTAATGTCGACATATTCATTGGCCGTTTCGCTGAGTAATCGAGCGATTGATAATTCACTGGCGCTGAACATTTTACTGGTGAGCATTTCGGGCTTGGCAAAATAAAACCCTTGGAACAGAGAAAACCCGAGTTGCTTTAATTGTTCCAATTGCTGGTGGTTTTCAACTTTTTCTGCGATTAGTTTTATCTGCTTATGCTCTTCAATTTCTTTCATTATGAGATGTATTTCGGGCAACGGTGTGCAGCTAACATCTATTTTTAAATATTTTATGTATGGATAAAAATGCCGCCAAGCAGATTGGTGACGGTAATGATCTAAGGCGATACGGTAACCCTTTTGATGCAACGTTTTTACAGCGTTTAATAGTTTTTTTCCCGGTTCAATAGATTCAACTATTTCAATGACCATATGCTTGGCCGGTAGCATAAAGGGGTAGCCAAGTAGTAAGGTATTTAAGGTGAAATTGATAAACGCGGGTTTATGGTTGCTAAGCTCAGCGAGTTCAAAGTAAAACTGGCTACCTTCTAGCAACCGAGAAGTTGCCTTATCAGCATTAATATTCGGAAATACATTATGCGGACCATTGCGAAATAATATCTCATAGCCTATTGGTTCATTGTTATTGTCAAAAATAGGTTGCCGTGCCGCGTAAAAGTTCATACACACCAAAAAATAGAACCCTTCTGTTGTTAATAATAGTCAAACATTAATGCTAATTCATTATTTAAACGCTTGAGTGTCATCCGTTTTTACTTAACCAAAGCTGTATGGATACTGAACATAAGTTGACCGTGAAACGTTAGCGACTATGCTGGGGTGTGCAGAATATTCATGATATAGTCAGGCAACACTAATAATGCCCTCTATTTAATGCCAATAAGAAAGGCCTGTGCTGGATAATTGTCATTGAGTAGGGTGCTGATAACTGAGGAGGTAACTTTGGAATTAGGCACGATAATTTCGCTTGTTTTGTATTTTGTGGTTATGTTGGGCATTGGTTTATATGCCTATCGCAAATCAACCAGTGATGTCTCTGGTTACATGCTTGGAGGTCGTAGTTTACCGCCAAGTGTAGCTGCTCTGTCAGCAGGCGCTTCTGATATGAGTGGTTGGATCCTGATGGGGTTACCTGGGGCCATGTTCGTTACAGGTTTCAGTAGCACTTGGATAGCAATTGGTTTGGTAATCGGTGCATGGTTAAATTACCTGTTGGTTGCACCAAGGTTACGTGTTTACACCGAGCTGGCTAACGATTCAATTACGATTCCAGATTACTTTGCTAATCGCTTTGAAGATAGAGGCAATGCACTACGTATTGTGTCTGCATTAGTGATCATTGTGTTCTTCACGTTATACACCTCATCAGGCGTGGTAGCAGGTGGTAAGCTATTCGAAAGCTCATTCGGTATGAGTTATGAGTCTGGGTTATACATCACCACGGGCGTGGTTGTGCTTTACACTTTGTTTGGTGGTTTCCTAGCGGTCAGTCTGACTGACTTTGTGCAAGGTTGTATCATGTTTATCGCGCTAATTCTGGTGCCAGTGGTAACCTACTCGTTACTTGATGCACCGTTATCGTCAACGTTAGATGCGGTTAATCCACAAATGCTAACCTGGGTTGGGGCTGGTGGGGCAATCGGTATTGTCTCTGCAATGTCTTGGGGCCTAGGTTATTTTGGGCAGCCACACATTATTGTACGCTTTATGTCAGTGCGAAGCGTTAAAGATATGCCAACAGCACGTCGTATTGGTATGTCTTGGATGATCATTGCAGCATTAGGAGCCGTTGGTACAGGTCTGTTTGGCGCAGCGTATGCGCATGAAAAGGGCATTGTTGTTGACGACCCTGAAACCATTTTCTTGATTCTTTCTCAGTTACTTTTCCACCCATTAATTGCTGGGTTCCTACTAGCTGCTATTTTGGCGGCAATTATGAGTACGATTTCATCTCAGTTGCTAGTAAGTTCAAGCTCGCTTACAGAAGATTTTTACAAGATTTTTGTACACAGAGAAGCAACAGACAAAGAGCTTGTGTTGGTTGGTCGTCTAAGCGTAGTAGCCGTTGCATTATGTGCTATTTACCTAGCCTATGATAGAGATAGCTCTATCTTAGACTTAGTAAGTAATGCGTGGGCGGGCTTTGGTGCTGCGTTTGGTCCACTAGTGTTGTTGAGCTTATGTTGGCAACGCATGAATTTTGCTGGGGCATTGGCGGGGATGATATCGGGCGCAGTGACTGTGCTTGTGTGGATTTACGCGCCTATTACGATAGGCGGTGAAACGTTAAGTTCGATCATCTATGAAATCGTACCTGGTTTTATCGTATCAACGGCTACGATTATTGGTGTTAGTTTAATAACATCAGAGCCAAGTGAACCGATTCAAAACCTGTTTAAGAAAGTACAAAGTGAGCTATAAAGCGACACTGAGTTATTGACTAGAAAAGCGCCGTATGGCGCTTTTTTTAAAAGCACTCTAAATTTCCCATTTCGATAATACGCTCAGTTTCGCCGCTATTGCTAAACTGGTACAGGCTTTTATTAATATCATCGAGTACTTGCCGCCACTGAGGTTTACTTTTACTTAAAGCAAAGTATAGATAGTTATACTTCAGTAACTTAGATTCATTTTCTATATTACTTAACAAGTTAACCTTTTCGGGCTTACTCAGTTGTGAGTAATTAACGGTAAATCGCAGGACTTTAGGGTCGCCGATGATTAAGTCAACACGTTTGCCAACCAGCAATTTGACCAGTTGCAGATCGTCAACCGCTTCAATAATCACGAACTCTCCGTTATCCATCATGGCGTCAAACTCAGGGGTATTTTGATAGCCTCGAACTACACCTATTTTTTGCCCCTTTAGTGAAAGCAAATTGCCATCGAATCGATCTTTCTCGCCTTTGCGCTTGAGAAAACCTATTTCTCCCCCTGGAAACGAGTTAGACAGTGCCAGCATTTCTCTGCGCGTTTTACCTGGTATGTAATCCGACGGTGCGGAGTCTTCGATGTAATACTCGGGCATTAATATGTCCGCTTTACCTGTTTCGGCGGCTCTAACCGCGCGTGCCCAAGGTAAAAACTCAACGTGAACTTTATAGCCTTGTTCGGCCAGTATTGCCACTGCGAATTGGAATACCCAGCCCTTATTACACAGAGCTTGGCCGATATATGGCGGCCAATCTAATGTAACAACTCGTAGTAACTTTTTGTCACCCTTAGGGTTATAGAGATAACCGTTTTCATGCTCAACCCCTTGCACAAGGTGGTAGCTTGCATCTTTAAAGTAACCTACATTTGTGGCATTTTGAGCGAATACCAAAGGTGTAAACAACACCATCATTAAGATTAAAGCAATATGCATGGTAATTTATGGTTGAATAAACAGTATGTTTACTAAGTTTAGAAAATGGAGCGAAATTTGCCACGATGTTTGAGGCACAAAAAAACCGGCTAACGCCGGTTTTTTGATATCAATAAAGATTATTACTGTACAAGCTCTTGCTCTGAAAACTCGTCTGCAAATAGTGGGCTTGATAGATAGCGCTCAGTTGCGCTTGGTAAAATAACCACAATGTTTTTGCTGGCATTCTCTGGCTTTTCAGCAATACGCTTTGCGGCAACAACGGCAGCACCTGATGAAATACCCACTAAGATACCTTCATCTTTCATTAGCTGGTGAGCCATGGCAATTGCATCTTCGTTTGAAACAAGCTCTGTGCCGTCAATCAGCTCAAGATCTAGGTTACCAGGAATGAAGCCAGCACCAATACCTTGGATTTTATGAGGACCAGGTTTTACTTCTTCGCCAGCAAGTGTTTGTGTGATCACTGGTGAGTCCGAAGGCTCAACGGCAATCGCTTTAACTTGCAAACCTTTTTCATTTTTCAGGTAGCGAGTAGTTCCTGTGATAGTACCGCCTGTACCAACACCTGCAACGAAATAATCAACTTTGCCATCCATTGTCTCGAAAATTTCAGGACCGGTAGTTTCAAAGTGGATTTTAGGGTTAGCAGGGTTTTCAAACTGCTGTAGCAAGATGTATTTGTCTGGGTTGCTTGCTTGGATTTCATTGGCTTTTTCAATCGCACCCTTCATACCTTTAGCACCCTCAGTTAGCACTAAGTTTGCTCCTAATGCTTTAAGTAACTTGCGGCGCTCAAGGCTCATGGTATTTGGCATGGTCAATGTTAGCTTGTAACCACGAGAAGCTGCTACAAATGCCAAAGCGATACCAGTATTACCAGAAGTTGGCTCAATGAGTTCCTTGTCTTTTGTTAAAAGACCAGATTTTTCTGCTTCCCAAATCATAGAAGCACCGATACGACATTTAACGCTGAAACTTGGGTTACGAGCTTCAATTTTTGCGTATACGTTACCACCTGTCACGCGGTTTAATTTTACAATCGGCGTTTGGCCAATTGTTAGGCTGTTATCTGCGAATATCTTAGACATTGTGTTCCCTTAGGTGCTCTAGGTTTTACTTAACATCACACTTTACTTAGCTTTATATAAAACTGAAGTAAAGAATGGCTATAAGATATATCAAATATGCTTATAGCCAAAAGAAATATAAATGTTATTTCTTATTACATTAGCCAAGCGTAACTAAATTTAGCAAAGAAGGTTTTTTCATCCTTTGTGAGTCGCGATAGGTCGTCATCCTGATATCCATTGTCGGCGTAGCCAGCAAAGAACACGGTTTGGGGATTCAACTTGTAAGAGTAGAGCAGTTGGGTGCTCAGCCCTTTATAGTTCGCGTCAACTTCATCAATATAGTTACTGGTGTTTCTATCGATATCAGTATAGATGACTGCGATACGTAAATAACTATTAATATTAAACTGATAGGTCAAACGGGCATCGGTTAGATTGGCTGTATAGACCTTTGCATCATCCGCGTCTAGTGTTTCGTAGCTGTGTCTAAAGTTAACTTCAAAGTGTTTTCCTAAATTGAGATTTATCACAGGTCGCGCAAAGTACATTTTACCGACGCGATTATTGGCCAGATCCACTTTATTTCCGGTGCGCAAATTCAGTCCCGCGAATAGTCCTGAAACAGGCTTTATTTCCATGTAGGTCCAGATCACATTTTCAGAAAATAGATCGCTATTGTCTTGTATTTCCAGACTGGCTTTGTTACGCCTTAAACCACGGCGGTTTCTATGTTCTACACCAAAGTCAATAAAACTTTGCAGCGGTCCATCAATTGCTAAATTGGTCTGAACTTCTTTTTCCAGTAACTCACCGTCATCATTGTGTGTGATATCCCAATCGGTATACCAGCGAGCACGGTTCCACCAATTGTCTTGCTTACCGTACCAGCGATATTCGAAACCAGTCAGAAATTTGTTGAAGTCAACCTGAGACATAAAGCCCATGTCAGCTCTAAGATCTGCATCAAAGCTTTGATAGCTGGTGAATGCTCGCCAATGTTTGGTGTTGTGCTCGTAATTTACAAAATACCCCAAACCGTATAGGTCATCCTGCTCTAGCACTCGCAAAACACTTTCGTTGTAATCGCAGTCTTGCCCAGCTACACATACTTCAGTGGGCAGCTTATAACAATCTCCCTCATCGCCGTCACATAGTTCATCCGCAAACGCTTGGCTGTAATGGGTATTGGACCCTAGTATCTGAATTTTAAATGTATCACTGGCGGTGGGCTGGTATTTAGTGTCAATGCTCACTACCTTATTTTTGTAATTGTCACTGTCTCTTAGGGTCGCCGTTGAGCCTATCGACAATCCATCGTTAGCATCAAAACGATAGCGCAATGCAGCATTGTTACTTTTTTGCTCTAGTGACACGATATTTGAACCCAGATTGCCAGGCACCATGACATTGAGATGCTCGTCGTTGGTTACAAACAGCCCGTATGTGTGACCAGACTTGCTTCCTGATAATTTAACACCATAATCGGGTGCAGCAATGTTTCTGGTGTGTATCAGGTTTAAATGTGAAGAGAAGTAGTCTGAGTTATCTAAAAAAAAGGCGCGCTTTTCAGGGAAAAACAGGCTGAAGCTATCATTGATACTGAGTTGGCCCGTGTCAGCTTCTACTTGTGAGAAATCAGGGTTCAGCGTAGCATTTAAAGTGGTATCTGGGGTAATCGCCCATTTTACATCTAGCCCAGGCTCGGTATTATCTTCATCTTCCCATTCGGCGATGTCACGCTCGTCAATATCTCGTGTTTGCGATTTACTCAACACTAATGAAGGAATAATCGCAATGTTGTTACCTTGCTTAGCTGACTCAAAACCGCTGTACAGCGGCATTTGACATATCCAGCAGTTATTCGCATGGGAGATTTGCATATTGGATAGTCTGAGCCGTTGATCTCTTGGTAAAAACCTTAGAAACTCCATGGCCATATGCTTTACTTTTTTGGAATCATCGAAATTGAGCACGCGTAGTGGTATTTCTATTTCTACGTTATAGCCTTGCTCATGTATCATTCCAGCACTGTCCCAAATGCCATTCCAAGAACTATTCTCATTTTTCGTTAATTCATTTTCGATTGAATCTTGTTGAACACCAAGTGGATTGATAAAAAACTGGTAGGCACTACGTTTATTGTTAAAAGAATCAATTTTGATACCCACTAAGTCATCATTCCAAGCACGGTCTCTGTCTCGAAAGAAAGCGCGGATTAGCTCAGGATTGGGATCGTCTGCTTTGAAGGCGACAAATAGTGACTCGCCATTTTCATATACATAGGCCGTGGTTGTGACTGGGCTGGGGATGTTTTCTTGCGGCCAAGTTACATTATCGATGGCAATTTTCTTTGCTTGCTGCCATACAGGGTCGTCAAGTTTACCGTCAATTGTTGCTCGAGTGTCGATAAAAGGGAGTGGTTCACCGAGTTCATTGGCGTTTGCACTCAAAGCGAGAAGAGAGCTTAATGCGAAAATAACTTTGTTTATCATGCTGCTAAATATATCGTCATAGAGTAGACAGCTATTTAATAATATGCAGGTAATGTTAACAAACCTTTCGCGTTGGGCTGCAGTTTAATAAGTTAAATGTCCTTTACTCAACGCATTGCAGGCTTTACAGCGGTTTACATGTAATATTCAGGGATTTGTGGCAATTGCGCTGTAAAACGTGATACAACAACGCATCATTTTAGTTAGAGAAGTATTATGTCGTTAATTCTTAAACTTATTGCTGGTATTTTGGTCGGTATTGCCGCCGGTTTCTATCTGCCTATGGCGCTGGTTGAGCTTTTGTACACTGCTAAAGTTATTATTGGTCAACTCATTAGTTTTACTATCCCTCTGATTATATTGTTTTTTATTGCATCAGGTATAGCGGGGTTACCAAAGGGATCAGGACACTTACTTGGAAAAACTGTCGGCTTTGCGTATGGCTCGACTGTTATTGCCGGTACACTGGCAGTTATCTTAGTAAATGCCTTTATTCCATTTTTTGATGGTGCTTTGAGTTACGAAGCGTCGTCAGCAACTGAGATTGGCAGTTATATCAATGTAGAGATCCCGCCGCTAATGGGAGTAATGACGGCATTAGCAACGGCTTTTATTTTTGGTATTGGGATCAGCCAGTTAAATTTAACGACATTAAAAGAGGTCACTGATCAGGGCAGAGTTGTAATAGATGGATTATTAAGTAAAGTGATCATTCCAGCGCTCCCTTTTTATATCGCTGGGGTATTCGCTGAGATGGCGGTTGCGGGTACTGTTGCTGATACGCTAAGCACTTTTGGTATTGTGTTGGTTGCGGCCATTGTTATGCACTGGTTGTGGTTGACAGTGTTGTATGTTGGCACAGGCATTCTACTCAAGCGCAGTCCTTTTGAATTAATCAAGAACATGCTTCCTGCCTATTTTACCGCGATAGGAACCATGTCAAGTGCCGCTACTATTCCAGTGTCACTTAGGTCTAGTAAAGCCAATGGTGTCAAAGAAGAGGTTGCGAACTTCTCAGTGCCACTATGTGCGACTATTCATCTGTCAGGTTCGACGATTACTATTGTTACCTGTGCTATGGCTGTGATGCTTCTTTCTCCTTCGATGGCGGTTCCTTCATTAGTACAAATGTTGCCATTTATTTTTATGTTAGGTGTAGTGATGATCGCAGCTCCTGGGGCACCAGGCGGCGCGGTGATGTCTGCACTAGGTCTGCTTACATCAATGCTGGGTTTCAACGAAGCAGCGGTGGCGTTGATGATTGCACTGTACTTGGCACAAGATAGTTTTGGCACTGCCTGTAATGTAACAGGCGACGGTGTGATAGCGCTTTGGGTTAACCGTTTCTCGCAACGCGCATAACCCCACATAATGCACTAAACTCAAAGGTGATCTAGACGTCACCTTTGTGTGATTATTTTGTAAACAGCATGCGTTATTTGCGTGTGAATAATTTATTTATTTATATATTTCTATGGTAATCTGGGCGTGTTGTGATTTAAAGTCACAGGGGCCGAGGTAACAGTGAGGGGATGTACTATTGATTAACGTGCTTTTAGTTGATGATCATGAACTTGTGAGAACAGGTATTAAACGTATATTGGATGATGTACGTGGTTTTAAAGTGGTCGGAGAGGCTAAAACTGGTGAAGAAGCGGTGGCATTTTGTCGTCAAGGTGAGCCAGACATTGTGTTAATGGATATGAACATGCCTGGCATTGGTGGATTAGAAGCGACAAAAAAGATATGTCGTTACTGCCCGGATGTTAAGGTGATCGTATTAACCGTTCATTGTGAGGATCCTTTCCCTAGTAAGGTGATGCAAATAGGTGCGCACGGTTATTTGACCAAGGGGGCAGGTCCCGACGAGATGATCAATGCAATTCGTGCAGTGAATGCTGGGCAGCGCTATATAGCGCCAGAAATCGCGCAGCAAATTGCTCTGGCTCAGTTCAGTGGCCGCAACGATGAAAACCCATTTCAATCTCTTTCTGAGCGTGAACTACAAATCATGCTGATGATCACCAAGGGTGAAAAAGCTCAAGACATTGCAGAGCGTTTGAACTTGAGCTCAAAAACAGTCAATAGTTATCGCTACAGAATGTTTGAAAAGCTCAACGTAGGCGGCGATGTGGAGTTAACACACCTAGCAATTCGTCATAAAATGATAGACATTGATACCACACATTAACCTATCATTTAGATGGCTGTATTTGATCACAAAGCGTTTCTCAAAACCTTGAGCACAGAACCTGGTGTTTATCGTATGTACGACGACGAGCATCAGGTTATTTATGTGGGCAAGGCCAAAAACCTCAAAAAGCGAGTTTCGAGTTATTTTCGGGCCAACATTCCTGATAGCAAGACCCGAGTACTGGTAAGTAATATCTGTAGTATTGAAGTGACTCTTACCAACACAGAAACCGAAGCACTGCTGCTCGAAAATAACTTAATTAAAAAATACCAACCTAGATACAATATCTTACTTCGAGACGATAAATCTTACCCGTATATCTTTCTAAGTGGTCATAAACACCCAAGGTTGGCATTTCACCGTGGCGCGAGAAAGTACAAAGGTGAATATTTCGGTCCTTTCCCAAGCAGTGCTGCGGTTTCAGAAAGCTTGCGTTTGATGCAAAAGATTTTTCCTGTGCGCCAGTGTGAAGATGCTTACTATCGTGCTAGAAGTCGTCCATGTTTGCAGTATCAGCTAAAGCGTTGTAGCGCGCCGTGCGTTGGCAAGGTGTCAGATGAAGAGTACCTCGATCAGGTTGATTTGGTTCGTCAGTTTCTAAACGGTAAATCACAACAGGTCATTGCAAAATTAGTTGCGCGTATGGAAACCGCAAGTATGGCCTTGAATTTTGAATTGGCTGCCAAGTATCGCGATCAAATTGCCTTACTGAGACAAATGCAGGAACAGCAATCGGTAGCAGGTAACTTCGCAGAAATGGATGTCATAGGCTTTGTACAGCAAAATGGCTTAGTGGCAATACATATGTTGATGATCCGAGAGCATAAAGTGTTGGGTACAAAAACTTACTTTCCGAAAGTCCCAAAAGATTCATTGGAGGATGAAATACTCACCTCATTTATTGGTCAGTATTACCTCAGTGGCGGTACAAATAGCCGTATTGCAAAAGAAATTATTCTACCGTTTACAATACACGCGCAACAGGAACTGGCAGACGCTTTGAGTGAAGTGGCACAGCGAAAAGTGTTATTCAGAGCACAAGTGCGCTCAGAAAGAGCTCAATATTTGGCGCTGGCAAATAAAAACGCGGCCAATAGCATCGCTGTAAAACAAAGCGCACAAGATTCTATTAACAAACGCTATGCGCTACTCAAAGAAGCGTTACAAGTGAGTGATATACAAAGAATGGAATGTTTTGATATCAGTCATACCATGGGTGAAAATACTGTGGCATCGTGTGTGGTGTTTGATTCGCAAGGCCCAAATAACAAAGAGTATCGTCGCTACAACGTCACTGGGATAACACCTGGTGATGATTATGCCGCTATGGACTTTGCGCTCAATAAACGATACGCAAAATTGCAGGACGAGACAAAGGTTCCAGACGTTATTTTTATCGATGGTGGTAAAGGCCAATTGGGCCGAGCTGAAGCTTTTTTTGCTGATTGGCCGTTAGATAAGTTACCATTACTCGTTGGTGTTGCCAAAGGCACAAGTCGTAAACCTGGTCTAGAAACACTATTAATTGATGGTGGGCGTAGAACGGTTAATTTAGATAGCGATTCACCTGCACTGCATTTAATTCAGCACATCAGGGATGAATCGCACCGGTTTGCCATTGCAGGGCATCGCAACAAAAGACAAAAACAGCGCACTCAATCCGTTTTGGAAGAAATTGAAGGTGTTGGTCTTAAACGTCGTCAGGCACTTTTGAAATATTTAGGAGGAATGCAAGGGGTGAAAGCCGCCAGCATCCACCAGTTAAAACAAGTTCCCGGGATCAGCCCTAAAACGGCTGAAAAGATATTTAACCATTTGCATGACAAAGCTTAAGCATTCATGCGAACATAAAGAAAAAGACCTCACTAAGTAGTTATGTGGAATATTCCAAACACACTTACAACATTTAGGTTGTTACTCATTCCTGTATTTGCAGTTTTGTTTTATTTGCCATACTCATGGGCATTTTTTGCTGCTGCGTTTATCTTTTGGCTCGCCTCTGTGACTGATATACTTGATGGCTATTTAGCACGTAAATTAGAGCAATCGACTCCTTTTGGAGCGTTCTTAGACCCAGTTGCTGATAAAGTGATGGTGAGTGTTGCTCTGGTTATGCTGGCGACCTATTATCAAAATTACTTCGTAACGGCGGCTGCGATTATTATTATCAGTCGCGAGATAGTTATTTCTGCACTAAGAGAGTGGATGGCGGAGCTGGGTAAGCGTGATGACGTTGCCGTTTCTTCACTTGGGAAATTTAAAACGGCGGCGCAAATGTTGGCCATTATCGGTTTGATATGGCAATACGCCCCGTGGATGATTCATTTAAGTTATGCGCTACTAGCAATTGCCACCTTCTTAACGGTGACGTCGATGGTCGCTTATTTATATGCTGCAAAAGCAGAATTGACTAAATCTTAACTAGATGTGCCTATTAACACATCAGTTTAGATAAATTTTGAACAAACGATTAAAAACATTCATTTTTTATATTGACGCGTTTCGTAACTTCTGTAGAATGCGTCCGTGTTGAGAGGGCAGCACGCCTTTGAAATTAAAGATTGCGAGATTAACTCAGCTGGAATTAGAAAGACGCGACCTAGTGTTTGATGATTTCAACTGATAAAAAACGCATTGGTAATGCGAGTATAGCTCAGCTGGTAGAGCGCGACCTTGCCAAGGTCGAGGTCACGAGTTCGAACCTCGTTACTCGCTCCAATCTTTAATTAAGTCGGCGGAATGGCAGAGTGGCTATGCAGCGGATTGCAAATCCGTCTACCTCGGTTCGACTCCGGGTTCCGCCTCCATATCTCAACACTCCACATGCGAAAGCAAACCCGATGCCCGGGTGGTGGAATTGGTAGACACAAGGGATTTAAAATCCCTCGTTGGTAACAACGTGCCGGTTCAAGTCCGGCCCCGGGCACCATTTAGATTAGAGTATTTCTCTGTGAGATGCGAGTATAGCTCAGCTGGAATTAGAAAGACGCGACCTAGCGTTTGATATTTTCAACTGATGAAAGCGCATTTCGTGATGCGAGTATAGCTCAGCTGGTAGAGCGCGACCTTGCCAAGGTCGAGGTCACGAGTTCGAACCTCGTTACTCGCTCCAATCTAACGCTTTTGTATAAGGCCCGATGCCCGGGTGGTGGAATTGGTAGACACAAGGGATTTAAAATCCCTCGTTGGTAACAACGTGCCGGTTCAAGTCCGGCCCCGGGCACCATTTGATTAGAGATAAAAATCTCTTTGAGATGCGAGTATAGCTCAGCTGGTAGAGCGCGACCTTGCCAAGGTCGAGGTCACGAGTTCGAACCTCGTTACTCGCTCCAATCAAATATCAGGTCCTCTTTTTGAAGTTTGCGAGTATAGCTCAGCTGGTAGAGCGCGACCTTGCCAAGGTCGAGGTCACGAGTTCGAACCTCGTTACTCGCTCCAAACTTTCGATAAGACGGCGGAATGGCAGAGTGGCCATGCAGCGGATTGCAAATCCGTCTACCTCGGTTCGACTCCGGGTTCCGCCTCCATATCTCAACACTCCACATGCGAAAGCAAACCCGATGCCCGGGTGGTGGAATTGGTAGACACAAGGGATTTAAAATCCCTCGTTGGTAACAACGTGCCGGTTCAAGTCCGGCCCCGGGCACCATTTTAAATTTTTTCACCAGCTCTCATGCCACATTTTTATTCTTTGTACTCTCGTGCTTTTTAGCAACTACTTTCACTGATACTCATAAAGTTAACGTGCCCTCTTGTCTCTTCGAATACGAAACAATTAATGAAATGTAAAAAATGTTGTTTTAATGTTTTTTTCATATTCGATTGAATTACTATTTTGGCAGTTTAATTTTCCATCAGACATAAAAAGGATATTTTATGAAATTTAATCTTCAAATCGCCTGTATGGGCATAGCAATGCTTATGTTGTGCAGTGTATTTAATGCCTCAGCGCGCCCTAGTATGGAGGTAGATTTAATTCTGCCGTGCCATGGCTGTTCTGACTCTCAAAAGCGGCAGGTCGCGGCGAATGCAGCCTATACATGGGGACAAAAAATTTATATTGCCGATCGATCGCGTTCAGGTAGTTACACTGTGCAAGAATATCACGTGGCGATGGCAGGGCCTGCTATGGCTAGTGGCTCTTCGGTGACACTCAGACGCACTCACTCAGCGTCATCGCCTCTGAGCTCTGAGCTAAAAACAACCGATATAAAAACCACCATAGCGATGGACAAAGTCACTGGGAGCTTTCAGTATCAGGAAGCTGATTTTAAGTCCGCTTTTGATGCAGTACGCATGTCAGACAGTGTATTTGGTGATTGGCTCGCTGATTATCATGCCCAGAACTTTGCAGATGAATTTAGTGTGATTGACTCAGAGTTCGCGAAGTTTGCCGCCAAGGGTTTTGGCTTGAGTTTAGGGGTCATTTCCGTTGGGCTGTCTGATAAAGAAATGACTGTGGTATATACTTTTGCGGATGGTACTAAGGTTGAAGCAGATGTAGACCTAAGCATGATGTATGCGGACTCAAAGGTAAGAATGCGTTTTAAGAATCTAAAGTTTAAAGATAAAAAAGGCATGTCGATACCGAAAACTAAATTTGGGTTGGAGCGATATTTTGGCAGAATTGGTACGGACATAGATAGGCTTGAAGAGCGAGGCGAGCCAGAGTCGATTTCAGATCATCTGCGCGAAGTTTTTAGCCCCAATTACTCAGAATATGACGGTGGTGATGGTAACGGTGGAGGTGCTGGTGGGTTGGGTAAGTTGGCTTGCGTTATCTCAGAGGCACACAAAGTAAAAGTTGTAACCTGCTACTGGTATTAATATTTAGTTGAGTATGACTTTAACTCAATGAACGAATCATGCGGTGGTTGCCGCATGATTAACAACTTGCCCCAAACGGGTCAATCACATTTATTCATGTTCTCGATGAAAGGGCTTATCACCTGCAAACATTCTATTGATTGGCACACTGTGGCGTAGTGCAACGGTATTAGCAGCAGTATTAGCTAAAAATACCGTTTGGGCACCATCAGTAAAGCTATCGTTATGAATACATTGAGGGCGAATAGCCAGTGCACTGCCATTGAGTGGGATCTCAAACATGCTGAAGTGGTACTGCTCGGTGGTCACTGTTCTAAAGTAGTTATCCTCTTGCTGAGTATCGACTCTTCTACCGAGTAAAATGCGCGAAGTTGTATGGCGTCCAAATACAGGGTCTTTACCCTGAGCAGGCAACCAGATGTGTGGGAAAGGGTGATGCTCTACAAATAAACCACCGCCTTTAGTTGGCCCAAACTGATATTCAGTCACGTACTGCGGCAATTTTTGGTCATACTGGATGCCCCAAAGATCCTGATTGAAGCCAAGCGCAAATTCTTCATGCGGTTTTAGGAGCTTACCACCATAGTAGGCAAGTGTTCTTTCGTAATGTTCTTGAGACTCTCTACTGTCACCATAGCGCAGTAAAGGAAAGCACAATTCATCCACATCACAAATCAACTGGCCAGTGCTGCCAAACACATTTGCTGAGCCATCAAGGCCTGTAATACCCGCACCGTCAACTGTTGCACTCCAAAAGCCATTGACCAATAATGCATGTTCGCGTGAAGGTGGGCGGTGCGTGTATTCATTGTGAAGGTTGTTTAAATGAGTGATGAGTGTATCTTGCTCATCTGATGGTGCGCGCTCACTTTGAATCACCTGATTATGAGCATTGGCATCGAGATGTACGAGCGTTCCTGAACGTATTGGCCCAAATAAGCCTGTTGTGGTCAGCAATATTTCGCCACCGGCATCGCGATTTAAAACAGCGCCATTTAAAAACTCAAAGTTGCTATCTAAATCTTTGTCAGATATGCCTTGAGTGACGTTTTTCCAACGCGCTTCTTTCATTTGACTTGCTCTATATTCACTCAATGTTTCTGCATTTTGGCAGCGTACGGCTTTGACGATAACATGAGACACTTGCTTCTCCTTAGGCTTAGCTTATGGGTTATGCCTACTGTACATCACATGGTAAAGCTCAGTGGCAATAGTGGGTACTCCAATTAAAGTACAAAACGTCGCCATTTAACATTACTGGCGATTACAGGCCTTTCTTGGGGTTTTAGACGCCAATTAGAATGTCCATACCACATGTAGTTGCGGGGATGATTCATTGACAGATGTGCCCAGCTTATTGCGCCAAATCTGCCATTCAATACCGAGCATCAGGGTGTCGCTTTTGTGGCCCAGCGCATTTCCTAGGTCCCATTGAAATGCCATTTGCGCGAGTATCCAGTCATTCACGTATCTTCCTATTTCATCGCGTCTAGAGCCGATGTATTCTGCATGACCGGTGAAATAGAATTTCTGGGACCCAAGTTGGTATGGATATCCCCATGCCAAATCGAACATAAAGGAGTTATTGGTCTGAGGGGCACCATGTTTGGCAAGTCCTGCGTTATCGTCAAAATATCCGGTGAAGGTGGTGGTGAAAAAGTTAAATCCAGGAATGTCCCAGCTGAGTTTAATACCTGGCAAGTATTTCATCACCTTTGGGTCATCACCGGCATTTATGCCCATCACCAAACCCACATCTTTCAAACGCCAAAAGTCATAGCTTGCGTTAAACAAAGCCTGAGTACTGAACGTGATATAGGCCTCGGAATAAATATCACTGTCATTGAAGCCGTCCGTGTGGTCATCGTCTAGATGATCAATGAAAAAGAATACCTCCCCGAAATTATGACCGGATACGTGTTGCAAAGAGATGATGTCGGTTATAGATTCTTGCTTATTAAAAGGGTTGATGAGCTCGCCGCGATTCAGGTGAATTTGTGTTTTGCTCCACTTTGCTGCGTAGGTTACACAGGGGAATGAAAATATAATTAAACCGAGGACACAGAGTAAAGCTCTATAATTCATAGATATTCCAGATTCTTGAAGTGGTATCGTATGAATTATAGACAAAGCGCTCACAGTCGGAGCGCATTTATATAAAAAGGTGTTAGGCTTTGTTTCTGCGTAGGCAGATAACGGCAATGGCGGTAAAGGCGAGTATAAAACAGTAGAATGACGAGCTTGATACATCCCATGGGCTGATTTTAAACGTTGCACCCAGTAACAAAGCTTGTGCGCCATAAGGTAGTGATCCTTGCATCACACAGGCAAAAATATCCAATAAGCTTGCTGAGCGCTTTGCGCTGATATTACCGTCATCTGCCAGCTTTTTAGCGACGGGGCCTGCGACGATAATACTGACGGTGTTATTGGCAATACATAAGTTACTAACGAGAACCAGTGCGGCAATACCGAGTTGATCAGCAACTTTTCGATGCCATTTAGCTATAATAGCGGTTAATTTCTGAATTTTTAGCGCCAGATAATCCAAACCACCGTTAATGCGAATAAACTCTGACAAACCACCAATAAACATTGATAGTAAGAAAATCTCTTGCATATCACTGAAGCCTTTGTACACGTCTTTGGCAAAGCTTCCAGCTTGATAGTCACCGGTAAAGCCCATCGCAGCCGCGAACACGATACCACTGAATAGCACAACAAAAACGTTTAATCCGCCAACAGCCAGTACCAGAATAAAAATGTATGGCAACACCAGTAGCCAATCAAAAGGTTTGGCTTCAACTGCTTGTGGTTCTGGGGTCAGAAAAACCAAAAGCAATACAGTGAGTAGCGCGGCAGGCAAGGCTATCTTCAGGTTTTCTCTAAATTTGTCTTTCATTTCACAGCCTTGCGTGCGTGTTGCCGCAATTGTTGTGTCTGAAATAATGGATAAGTTGTCGCCAAACATAGCGCCAGAGACAATCGTGCCTGCCATCAGAGCAGGATCAATACCCGTTTTCAGTGATACTGCATAAGCTATCGGACCAATAGCCCCTATGGTGCCCATTGAGGTTCCCATGGCAGTGGAAACCACAGCGGAGATCAAGAATAGGCCCGGCAGCAAGAAAGCCGCTGGGATCAATGATAAACCCGCATTAACGACTGCATCAACACCACCTGTTGCACTGGCAACGGCCGAAAAGGCACCTGCAAGTAGATAAATTAAACACATAGTGATGATGTTGTTGTGTCCAGCGCCTTTGATAAAAGTTTCGACACTATTATTGATGCTACCTCTATTAATTAAAAAAGCGATCACGATCGCAGGCAAGATGGCAACAGGTGCTGGTAGCTGATAAAACGCATAATCAACCCCCTGAGATTGAAGGTATAATCCTGCACCGAGAAAAAGCCCGACAAAAACGAGTAAGGGTAATAGCGATAGCTTCGCATGTAGAGTGTTTGGCTGCATTGTGCTCCCCAAATAAATCAATACCACAGCCAGAGATCCTTTATTAGCTGTATTTAAACTTCAAACGCCCGCAATAAGTAAATCGGCGAAAGATGGAAGTTTATACATTTAGACGTCCAAAGTCTACGGTATTCTGTTATTATTGTTCTTTCACTGACTATGGCATAGAGAATTGATAAACTCTATAGCCTAAGACAATTAGCTAACCTTTCAGATAGAGTTAAGACATGGATAAAATTGGAATTTTTGGTGCCAATGGCCGTATGGGTTTGGCGCTAGTAGAGGCGTGTACGCAAGCAAATGACACTGATATAGCTGCCGCAGCGGTACGTTCTGGCTCTGAGTTGCTCGGCGCCTCGGTCAAAAGTAAGCAGCCATGTGCGTCAGAAAAGTTACTTTTCACCGATGAAGACTTAGTAACGCACACTGATGCTAATGTACTTATCGACTTTACTTTACCTGAAGGTATGAAACGTCATTTGCAGCTGGCGATTGCAAATAAATTACCTATGGTTATCGGAACGACAGGTTTAACACCAGAAGATATGGCGTTATTAAAGGACGCAGCACAGCACATTCCAATCGTTTTTGCTCGCAATTTTAGCGTGGGTGTGACCTTATTATTGGATCTGGTGCAAACGGCCGCCGCTAAGTTAGCGGATGAAATGGATATTGAAATTTTTGAAGCACACCACAGAAACAAAATAGATGCGCCGTCTGGTACAGCATTGGCAATCGGTGAGGCTATTGCTGAGGCGAAAGGCTGGGATCATGAGCAGGTAGCACGCTATGACCGCACTGCGATAGAACAGGCCAAATCTCAAAATGAGATAGGCTATTCGGTGCTCAGAGCCGGAGATATAGTAGGTGAACATACAGCTTATTTCGCAACTATGGGTGAAAGGCTTGAATTAACTCATAAAGCGACATCTCGTCTGACCTTTGCGTCTGGTGCGGTAAGGGCTGCGAAGTGGTTGAGAAATAAACCAAATGGACTTTATGACATGCAAGATGTACTCGGATTGAAGTAGTAAACATACTTTTTTAGCGCTTTCGTGAATTTTTTTTATAAAAAGCGATATTTTTAATGTTTTTGTCTCTTGGGTTAGACGAATCTATGAAATTGCTGTAGACTATAACGAATTTGCCAAAAATTAATAACTGCGTGTTACCAAGCGCTTTGTGAACGGGATGAAAAGCGTTGTAGCTTGCTCCCGTTTTTTACCATTAGGAGGTTAACTTGACTAAATCCGCCCTGTTAGTCCTAGAAGACGGCACAGTGTTTCGCGGTACTGCTATCGGTGCTGACGGTATGTCAGTCGGTGAAGTAGTATTCAATACGTCTATGACTGGTTATCAAGAAATTTTGACTGACCCGTCTTACGCGGAACAAATCGTAACGCTGACTTACCCGCACATCGGTAATACCGGTACTAACAGTGAAGACGAAGAAGCGGACCAGATCTGGGCCAAAGGCCTAGTGATCCGTGATTTGCCTTTACTAGCCAGTAATTTCCGCAATGAGCAATCGTTAAGCGATTATTTGAAAGCTCGTAATATTCTAGGAATTGCTGATATAGACACTCGTAAACTGACACGTATCTTACGTGATAAGGGCGCACAGAATGGCTGTATCATTGCAGGTGACTCGCTTGATGAGAATCAAGCATTAGAAGCTGCAAAAGCGTTCCCAGGTTTGAAGGGCATGGATTTGGCCAAAGTGGTGTGTACTAAAGAGCAGTACACTTGGAAAGAGTCAAGTTGGACACTTGGCGAGGGTTACAAGAGTCTATCGGCAGAAGAAGAAAGATTTCACGTAGTTGCTTATGACTTCGGCGTTAAGAAAAACATCTTGCGCATGTTAGTTGACCGTGGCTGTAAATTAACCGTAGTGCCTGCAGAAACCTCCGCTGCAGACGTGTTGGCACTTAATCCAGACGGTATATTCCTTTCAAATGGTCCTGGCGACCCTGAGCCATGTACTTACGCTATTGAAGCTATAAAGGCATTTTTAGAAACCAATACGCCTATCTTTGGTATCTGTTTAGGTCACCAATTACTGGCGCTTGCATCAGGCGCAAAAACAGTAAAAATGAAGTTTGGTCACCACGGTGGTAACCATCCAGTTAAAGACCTAGACCGTAATGTGGTCATGATCACTGCGCAAAACCACGGCTTTGCGGCCGATGAGGCAAGCTTGCCAGAGACATTACGCGCCACTCACGTATCACTGTTTGATGGTACATTGCAGGGGATTCACCGTACAGACAAGCCAGCGTTTAGCTTTCAGGGTCACCCTGAAGCAAGCCCAGGCCCGCACGATGCGGCACCGTTGTTTGACCATTTCATTGACCTAATGCAAGCCCACAAAGCTTAAGAGAGCGGAGTAACAATGCCAAAACGTACTGATATAAAAAGCATTCTTATCTTAGGCGCAGGCCCAATTGTGATTGGTCAGGCGTGTGAGTTTGACTACTCGGGCGCGCAAGCTTGTAAAGCGCTAAGAGAAGAAGGCTATCGAGTTATTCTCGTAAACTCAAACCCAGCAACTATCATGACTGACCCAGAAATGGCCGATGCCACGTACATCGAACCAATTCATTGGGAAGTGGTAGAGAAAATCATCGAAAAAGAAAAGCCAGATGCGGTATTGCCAACAATGGGTGGTCAAACAGCATTGAACTGTGCGCTTGATTTAGATAAGCACGGTGTATTGGCTAAACACGGCGTTGAGTTGATTGGTGCAACAGCTGATGCCATCGATAAAGCTGAAAACCGTGAGCGCTTTGACGCAGCGATGAAAAATATCGGCCTTGAGTGTCCACGTGCAGAAATTGCCCACTCAATGGAAGAAGCGCATGACGTGCTATCTCGCATTGGTTTCCCATGTATTATTCGTCCGTCATTCACTATGGGTGGCACCGGTGGTGGTGTTGCGTACAACCAAGAAGAGTTCGACGAAATCTGTACACGAGGTCTAGATCTTTCACCAACAAGCGAGTTGTTAATCGACGAAAGCTTAATTGGTTGGAAAGAGTATGAGATGGAAGTTGTTCGTGACAAAAACGACAACTGTATCATCGTCTGTTCAATCGAAAACTTTGACCCTATGGGTGTTCACACTGGTGACTCAATCACGGTTGCGCCAGCGCAAACGTTGACGGACAAAGAATACCAAATCATGCGTAACGCCTCGATGGCGGTATTGCGTGAAATCGGTGTTGAAACGGGTGGTTCAAACGTTCAGTTTGGTGTAAATCCAGATGATGGTCGTATGGTTATCATCGAGATGAACCCACGTGTATCTCGCTCTTCGGCACTTGCGTCTAAAGCGACAGGCTTCCCTATCGCTAAGATTGCAGCGAAGCTCGCGGTTGGCTACACACTAGATGAGTTACAAAACGACATCACGGGTGGGGCAACACCAGCTTCATTTGAACCGTCAATTGACTATGTTGTGACTAAGATCCCACGCTTTAACTTCGAAAAATTCGCCGGTGCAAATGACCGCTTAACCACACAGATGAAGTCTGTGGGTGAGGTGATGGCCATTGGTCGTAACCAACAAGAGTCATTGCACAAAGCCTTACGTGGCTTAGAAGTGGGTGCTACGGGCTTCAACCCGATTGTTGCACTGGATGACCCTAAGGCAAAAGAAACCATTATTCGTGAACTACGCGAGCCAGGCGCAGAGCGCATTTGGTATGTTGCTGATGCGATGCGTCACGGCATGAGCGTGGAAGATGTGTTTGAGCTTACTAAAATTGACCGCTGGTACTTGGTACAGATTGAAGACATCATTAAAGATGAAGCGACAATCGCAGAAGTGGGCTTGGCTGGCTTGAACAAAGATTTCTTACGTCGCTTAAAGCGCAAAGGCTTTGCTGATGCACGTATTGCGGAAATCGCAGGCGTATCTGAAAAAGAAATTCGTAAAAAGCGCCACCAGCTTAACATCGTGCCAGTTTATAAGCGTGTTGATACTTGTGCGGCGGAGTTTAGTTCAGACACAGCTTACATGTACTCTACGTATGACGAAGAGTGTGAAGCGAATCCATCAGACAAAGATAAAATTATGGTTATCGGCGGTGGTCCAAACCGTATCGGCCAAGGTATTGAGTTTGATTACTGCTGTGTACACGCGGCACTGGCAATGCGTGAAGACGGTTACGAAACCATCATGGTAAACTGTAACCCTGAAACAGTATCGACGGACTATGATACTTCTGATCGTTTGTTCTTCGAACCAATCACACTTGAAGACGTGCTGGAAATCGTACGCGTTGAAAAGCCAAAAGGTGTAATAGTACAGTACGGTGGTCAAACACCACTTAAACTGGCTCGTGCACTTGAAGCAAATGGGGTTCCAATCATTGGTACTTCGCCAGATGCAATTGACCGTGCTGAAGACCGCGAGCGCTTCCAGCAAATGGTTGAACGTTTGAACCTACTTCAGCCCGAAAACGCAACAGTAACATCACTTGAAGAAGCGGTAGCAAAATCTCAAGAGATTGGCTTCCCACTAGTTGTTCGCCCATCATATGTACTGGGTGGTCGTGCTATGGAAATCGTATATGACGAAGATGACTTACGTCGTTATATGACAGAAGCAGTGTCAGCTTCAAACGAAGCGCCAGTGTTACTTGACCGTTTCCTTGATGACGCAATCGAAGTAGACGTAGACGCAATCTGTGACGGAGAGCAAGTGATCATCGGTGGTATCATGGAGCACATTGAGCAAGCAGGCGTTCACTCAGGTGACTCGGCGTGTTCGCTTCCAGCTCATACGCTATCATCAGAAATTCAGGACGTAATGCGCAAGCAAGTGACGGATATGGCGCTTGAACTTGGAGTTATCGGTCTGATGAATACCCAGTTTGCTGTCAAAGATGGTCAAGTTTATCTTATCGAGGTGAACCCTCGTGCAGCGCGTACTGTACCGTTTGTATCTAAGGCGACGGGCATTGCTCTGGCGAAAGTTGCGGCACGCTGTATGGCTGGCCAATCATTAGCAAGCCAAGGTGTTACCAGCGAAGTTATTCCACCATATTACAGCGTAAAAGAAGTGGTATTGCCATTTGCTAAGTTCCAAGGCGTTGACCCACTTCGTGGTCCTGAGATGCGTTCAACAGGTGAAGTAATGGGGGTTGGTGAAAACTTCGCCGAAGCGTTTGCAAAAGCACAATTAGGCGCTGGTAATGCTTTACCACGCGGTGGTCGCGCGCTACTATCTGTGCGTAACAGCGATAAGTCACGTGTTGTTGAACTGGCTAAAATCATGAAAGAAATTGGTTTTGAGCTAGATGCAACGAATGGTACCGCCAAAGCATTTGAAGAGGCAGGCATTGAAGTACGTCGCGTGAACAAGGTATACGAAGGTCGCCCTCACATTCTTGATAGAATCAAAAATGGTGAGTACAGCTACATAGTAAATACCACTGAAGGTCGCCAAGCGATCGAAGACTCGAAGGTGTTACGTCGTGGTGCATTGCAACATAAGACAAATTACACCACCACGCTTAATGCAGCATTTGCTAACTGCTCTGCACACGCTGCAGATGACAGAAACACAGTAAATTCTGTACAAGAGCTACACCAACGATTGAACTAAGGACTAAACCAGGGTCTGGCGGCCCTGGTATTAAGTGAGATACTTATGCAATCAATTCCGATGACAGTACGAGGCGAGCAGTTGCTTCGTGAAGAACTTAACCATTTAAAATCGGTGGTTCGCCCAAAAATTGTTGCCGATATCGCGGAAGCACGCGAACACGGAGACTTAAAGGAAAATGCTGAATATCACGCAGCGCGTGAACAGCAAGGTTTTTGTGAAGGCCGTATTCAAGAGATTGAAGCTAAGCTTTCGACTTCTCAAGTAATTGACGTTACTAAGATTGAAAATAATGGCAAAGTTATTTTTGGTGCCACAGTCACTATTTGTAACGTTGAAACCGATGAAGAAGTTAAATACCGTATCGTGGGCGATGATGAAGCTGATATCAAAAGCAACCTTATCTCGGTTAACTCACCGATTGCGCGTGGCTTAATTGGTAAAGAGTTAGATGACACAGCTAATATTCAAACACCAAATGGTACTGTTGAGTACGAAATCATCGAAGTTGAATATATCTAACTGAATTCAAGTTTAGAACCTAAAAAACCGGGCTTATGCCCGGTTTTTTATTGGCTCCATAACGAGATATCTGGTATTCGCATTATTGCTGTGCATAGAATAGGGTAGAGAAAACTATAAGGATGGCTATGAAAAAGCAGTTCTCATTAAGCAATTTCAAGTTGGTTGTAGCTATGTTAGTTGTGATGTGGAGTGTGCATCTAATGGCGAGCGTCACCGGTATCGCTTTTAGCCAATATGGACTTGTACCTTGGGATACCTCACGGTTGTATGGAATTATCGCCTATCCATTCATTCATGGCGATTGGCAACATCTAATAGGCAACACATTTGGTTTATTAATTAGTGGTTATTTGGCGAGTCAATTGCCATGTTTTAAGCGCTCCACGGTGGTGATATTTATACTCACCGGTATACTCGTTTGGCTATTCGCCAGCTTTGCAATTCACATTGGTGCATCAGGGGTTGTAATGGGCTACTTTGGCTTCATCATGGGAAGCGCTATCTTTCGGCGAAATGTATGGAGCTTTGTTATTGCGCTGGCGCTGCTTGCTATCACACAATATTTTCAAATCAGCTTGGTTGGTACACTATTCTCATTTGATGAAAGCACCAGTGCTTCGAGTCATATATTTGGTTTTATCAGTGGCTGTGTTGCGGCTTATCTGTTTAGAGGCGTAGGGAGGCCTACTAAAAGGGCAGTGAGTTAGCTAAAACAGCTGCTGGCAAAGCATAGATAAGCCGCTTTGTGGTGCCATTCAATAAGTTTTTAACGCCATTAATTTCTAACGACTATAATAATGCCTGTTACAGACAAAACGGCACCAGCCAATTTGTTAAACATGCCTTGGCGTTTGTGTGAACTTAACACCTTTGTTTTCGCTTTTGAAAAGAGGTAAGAGTACCCTAAGTTTACGGAGCCAAACGCTAAAGTGGCACAGACAAGCATGCCCAAAAGATCATAGTTTGTGATGTCCTCAAAGCTTACAAATGCAGGAAATAGCGCGAGGTAAAACAGAATCGCCTTAGGATTACTCATGGTGATTAAAAAACCTGAAAGTACATCAAGCTTGCGTGTTTTGGGGAGCATGTTCATATTGGACGCGTTGGGTTTTGATAAAAGTAACTTTGCGCCAATCCAAATTAAATAGGCCGCACACAGATACTTTACTGCAATAAAAGTGCTCCCCATCAACTGTGCAAGATGTGACAGTCCAGATACCGCAAATAAGATAAAAATATAGTCAGCACACAAAATACCCACTGTCATAAATGCGCCGCGACGAAACCCTCCAACCATAGCGGTACTACTGATGGCAAATACGGCAGGGCCTGGAACGATGGCAACGATAAACATTGCACTAAATAAAGCGAGATAAGTATCAAGCGTCACTAAGAACTCCTTATTACATGTAAGCACATCACAATCATGCGCCAAATATGTTTAGTTAATATCTAATGACAAGATATCAGATTGCCTTTGTTTTTCTGCTAATAAATAGTAACTATCCGATATTCCGATTAACTGGTCACAGTGTTGTTTACATAGCGCATTCAGTGCGTGTGTGCTCTGTATTTTTCCACTTTGATAATCATAACGGCCCAAGTGGTAGCCATTGGCGTTTCTAGTTCTAAAAAACATACCAGATGGGGAGGCGTACAAGTGTATATTTGCGCTCTCAGCATGCATTATCTCAGTTTTGGTGCTGATGTTTTGAATGACATTGTTTGCACTGATAATGAGCTGATTTTTGTCATTTACAACCAGCTGGCGATTTTGTAAATGGACATTGAGTGCTTTACGCTTCGAGTTCGACAGATTGTATTCAAATAACGTGTCGCCTTGAGCAGACTTATCAGCATAAATAATGGTATCGCTATTATTTAATCGTGCAAGCGGCACACCAATTATATTTTCCAACCACTTAACGCTAACCTTGTTATTGGTTAGTTCGAGTAAAAAAGGACGGTTATTAAGTGCACTGATAATACTTTGATTACTATGCCAAATAGGAGGGGCGATGGCCAGCTCTTTGGCACTGTTTTCGAAAATAAGTGTCTGTGTATCTGAGTCTAAATGTTTTAAAAATAGCTGTGCATAGCCATTGCGTGTTGAAATATAGGCGACTTTTGTTTCATCGGGCGATAGCGATGCTCCCCAATCTACACCATTGGAGTTAGCGATTGTTTTGACGTTTGCAGGGGCGTGTCGCCTTGCGAGATATAAGTCTTCGTCAATTCGGTTTTCAATGAAATAGAGCTTGCTTTTAACCAATTGAAGATACTGTAAAAAATGATAGTTACTATACGTAAGCATAGACCATTGGCCGTCGAGTGTTAGCGCTGAAAGTTGACTACCGTTGCTCAGTAGCAGCGAGCTTTTGCTGCTATGCCATGTTAAAAAGTACCAATCGTGGTTAAGCTCTGCAACGGTTCTTTGCTCTAATGTATTAAGGTCAAACAGCTTCACAATGGATTTTGATTGGGTATTGAACCCTACCATAGCGAGCGTATTTTCATCCTCTGATAGGCTTATTTTATAGGGTTTAAACTCATCGTTAGGAGGGAGTAGCGTTGTGACTTCTCCAGACATGAGGGTGTGCTTGTAAAGCGATACATTACGACTATGTTCAGATGCATTCTGATTTGCCAAGTACAATAGGTTATTTGCTTTATCAATGAACAGCGGACTGCTCCAGTCAATATCGTGGCGTTCGAATAAGCTTGTTTGCAGTAAAGTTTGACGCATATCATTCAGTTCGATTTGACCAAACTCGACACTGCTTCCATTAAAGCTTGAATAGATGAGCGTGTGGTTGTTGCGCCATGCAAGGTAGCGGTACGGCTTTGAAATTGTACTTACTTGCCATGTGGTATTGTGTTTTAGATCTCGAATAACAATATGCTTTTCTTGACTTTTGTCTGAACTACTAGTCACTACCGCCATATAACTGGCATCGGGGCTTACCCGCATGTAATGTTCTAGCGCGTTGCTTGAGGTGATTGGCTTTAGGTTGGTCAACACACTGACTTCGTTAGTGTCATTGCTATCAAGATACCAAAAATACAGCAATGTACTTAGGAGGCAAATAATGGTGAATCCTATTGCTACTATTGGCTTGAAGTTGGTGTGTTTTGATTTTTCAGCGTTTGTTTCGGTGACAGCCGGGGGGGAGTGTTCAGCTGAGAATGTCACTTGCGCTTGTAAGCTATAGCCTCGCTTTGGATGTGTTTTGATAAGCGACTTATCTTCATCACACAACAGTTTACGTAGTAGCGCGATATTGCGCCTAACAGAATTGGGACTGTAAACAGAGCGAGGCCACACACGTTCAAATAGAGCTTCAGCACTGATAATAGTGTTGGCGTGTTCACATAAAGCAATGAGCAAGGCCATGACTTTTGGTTCGAGTACATGGGTAATACCATTAACGATGATTTCACCAGGGCGTGGCTGGACCCGTATTTGGTTGATGCAAAATGTACTAGTAAATGCATTGCCACCCAATAATTTCTCTAACTGATTGTTATTACTGCTCATTTTTATTCTTAATTATTTCTTAATTGTTTTTTAAGAGCTAATTCATCGCTGAAATTCATTTTTAACGTTATTACATAGGCCAAGTTAACTCGCTTTTATCAAATATAAAGACAGAAGGAATAAAACAAGATGCGTTACTTACTGATATGGTCATTGCTCTTTTTGAGTGTAAAAACGTTTGCACAAGATAGTACAACCATAAACCAAGACGAGCAGTTAGTTAAACAATTTATTAGCACGCTAAATAGTAACAGCTTAGAGACGATCACTCGCTATGTTGACAGTCATTTTTCACCGGAGAGTTTATCGCGCTGGCAGGGCTCGGGAAGAGAGCGATATATAGGCTATACAATGAATATGGCTTTGTTGCACCATACTCTGAGTTTGAAGCAAGTTACGCGCACCGAACGAGATCAGCAGATTAGACTGACAGGCGATGTTTTATCGAAAAATACCGCTTTAGAGTATTCTTTAGTGATCATGTTAGATGACAAGTCGAAAATCTCGGGTTGGTACATACGACCCTCCGGTTTAGGGCAATTTTCAACACAATCAAACTCTGAAGAAGCACTGCTTAGTACATTAGAAAAGCTAACCGATCACCTTGCAAAAAACGAGGCTTTTTCAGGCACGGTACTGCTTGCAAAGGGTGACAAGGTGTTGTTTCAAAAGGCACATGGTTTTGCATCAAGGCGATATGACGTTAAAAATAACATCGACACTAAATTCCAAATTGGCTCATTGAACAAAATGTTTACGAGTGTGGCCATTATGCAATTGGTCGAAACAGAAAAGTTGTCGGTAAACGATAAGCTCACTCAGTATTTAGACAGGAAATACTTTGGTGAAGGGCACTTTGATAACATAACAGTAAAGCAGTTGCTCACTCATACATCGGGGTTGGGCGCAATACCTGATACGAATAATCAACAATCGAAGATGCGTTCGCTTAAAGATTCTCTACCTTTGTACAAAGGTATAAAGCTTAATTTTGAGCCTGGAAGTCGCTGGCAGTACAGTAGCACTGGCATGCGTATGTTAGGCCATGTAATTGAAGTGGTGTCTAAACAGAGTTATTACGATTTTATAGAACAACATGTTTATAAAAAAGCAGGTATGACAAATAGTGGTAGTTTCGATCTTGACGTACCAATCAAGAATACTGCAAGAAACTATTGGTATTCTACAGAAACCAAAACTCTCACCGAGAACTTTATGATGCAAGGTGTAAAAGGTGGACCGGCTGGCGGTGGGTACTCTACGGTCAGTGACTTACATCACTTTGCCTTGGCTTTACTTAATCATCAGTTACTAAACTCAGAGCTCACAGTCGAAGCCACATCTGCTAAACCACAGTTGCACTCACCGTATTATGGCTATGGTTTCTCAGTACGAGGTGACGTTGGAAATCAAGTGATTGGTCATAATGGAAGTTACTTAGGGACCAGTGCGCAGTTAAACATTTATCGTGATAAGGGTTATATACTCGCGGTACTTGGCAATAGTGATGCTGCGGGCGAACCCATTGTTTTTGCAGTGAATGAGCTGATCCAAAAACTCTAAAAGGAAAGGGGAGCACTGACAGTCATACATGACGCATGCGTGAGTATTCAGCTTATACCTGAAGTTCAGGTATAAGCTGTTCAACACTCGTTAACCAATTAACACTCAATGATATTTACAGCTAAACCGCCGCGAGCGGTTTCTTTGTATTTGGTCTTCATGTCATTGCCCGTATCGAGCATGGTTTTGATCACTTTATCGAGTGATACTTTCTGCTCACCAGTACCACGCATAGCAAGACGCGAGGCGTTGATCGCTTTTACAGCCCCCATTGCATTACGTTCGATACATGGCACTTGCACCAGACCACCTACAGGGTCACAGGTTAAACCTAGGTTGTGTTCCATGCCGATTTCTGCCGCGTTCTCCACATGTAATACATTGCCGCCCATGATTTCAGTCAGCGCACCAGCGGCCATTGAACAGGCTACACCGACCTCTCCTTGACAACCGACTTCAGCACCAGAGATTGACGCATTCTTTTTATATAAAATACCAATAGCGGCGGCTGTTAGCAGGTAACGGGTTGCGATTTCTTCGTCCACTTCCTTGATGAAAGTGTGGTAGTACATCAGTACTGCTGGTAAAATTCCTGCTGCGCCATTTGTTGGGGCTGTAACGACACGCCCACCCGCTGCATTTTCTTCATTCACGGCAAGCGCGAATAAGTCAACCCAATCCATTGCGCGTAGTGGGTCATTGCTATTTTCAACGTTTAATTTTAAGTACAAGCTAGGTGCGCGGCGTTTCACCTTTAAACCACCAGGTAAAATACCCTCAGTTCGCATACCGCGTTCGATACAGGCTTTCATTACTTGCCAAATATTAAATAATTCAGCCTTAATTTCGGTCATAGGGCGTAACGTTTTTTCATTTGCCATCATCAATGAAGACACACTTAAGCCTGACTCTTTACATAAATTAAGCAGCTGTTCTGCGGTATCAAACGGATAAGGCGCGGGGTTTTGTTCGCGAATATCCAGTGCTGCTTGTTTTTCTTGCTCAAACTGCTCATCGGTTACGATAAAGCCACCACCGATAGAGTAGTAAATTTGACTGTGAACTTTGTCTTTACCATTGAGTGCGACAATCTCCATAGCATTGGAATGTTTTGGCAAAGTTTTTCTACGATGAAAAACGATAGCACCTTGTTTTGGAAACTTAACTTTGTGGCTTTGGTCCAGGTATATCACTTGTTCTTGTTCTATCTTTTCTAGGATATCTGGAACTGCATCGGCATCAATGGTTTCAGGATCGTAGCCCGCTAAGCCTAAAATGACGGCCTTGCCAGAGCCGTGACCGATACCGGTCTGACCTAGAGAGCCAAATAGTTCTACTTTAACTTCGGTTGTTTGTGCTAATAAACCTTTATCTTGTAAGTCTTTAACAAACAATCGCGATGCGCGCATTGGACCGACGGTATGAGACGAAGAAGGGCCAATACCGATACTAAACATATCGAATGCACTAATCATAATTTTTACTCAACATTGCCTTTGAACGTGCGCACATCATAACGTTAAAACGCAGCCTTGTAACCCGTTGTGCTATGAAATTACTATGCCTATTTTAGCAAAGCTATAAAGTTTTTGACTAAGCTTGCTGTTGCTCCCCAAAGAAGCCCGTGTGGCGTAATGTAACCCGGCAGCTGGCGCGTCTTACCTGCAAGTTGTAACGAGTAGGTTTGCCAGTTTTGAGGGGCAGCTAACTCTTCAATGGTAATGATGAACGCTTTTTCAACTTCGGCACTGTCGGTGTGCCATTGTGCTTTGGGTGACAATCTCGCAACAACTGGGAAGATGTTAAACCCAGTGAGTGTGGTGTGTTTGTTGAGTGTACCAATGGGCGTAATGTGATGCGCAGCAATGCCAAGCTCTTCTTGGGTTTCTCGTATTGCTGTCATTTGTAGGTTTACATCGCTTGGTTCAACTTTCCCTCCTGGAAAACACAACTGTGAAGGGTGATGTTTTAAATAAGCTGAACGTTTGCAAAACAATAACGCGGCCAGCCCATTTTCTTCTGTTAACGGGAGTAACACCGCACTGGCTTTGACCGATTGGCGGGCGACGATACGCGATTCTGCCTGTTGAACTGAGCTAGTATAAAAGCGGGTGATGACTTCGTCTAATGTCACAAGCTGTGCTCTCAATTATCTAAAATGGGTAAGATCTTATTCACTTTATGATAGGTTTCCTGATACTCAAGTTCAGCTTGTGAGTCAGCAACAATACCGCCGCCAGCCCAACAGTGAATTTTCTCATCACAACATACCAGTGTGCGAATTGTGATTGATGTATCCATTCTACCGCAAGCGCTTACATATCCTATTGAACCACAATACACACTGCGTCTATGAGGTTCCAGTTCTTCAATGATCTGCATTGCACGTATTTTGGGCGCGCCGGTGATAGAGCCTCCCGGAAAAGCGGCTTCAAGTTGGTCAACAGCACAGTGTTCTTCTGCTAATTCACAGGTTACTGTACTTACTAAATGGTGTACCGCAGGAAAGCTTTCTATGGCAAATAAGCTGGGGACCTGAACAGTTCCGGGCTTGGCAACTTTACCTAAATCGTTGCGCAATAAGTCCACAATCATGACATTTTCGGCACGGTCTTTACTGCTGCTGGCTAGGCGTTCAGCTTGTTGCTTGTCCTCAATAGGGTCAGCCAGACGTGGTAAGGTGCCTTTGATTGGTTTGGTTTCAACTTGCTTGTCGTTGACCAGTAAGAACCGCTCTGGAGACACAGATAAAATAGCGCCCGCACTGGTATTCATGTACGCAGAAAAAGGGGCTTTATTGTGCGCACGCAGCTTTTTATACGCAAGCCAAGGTTCGCCGCTAAACTCGGCGCTAAATCTTTGAGCTAGATTAATTTGATAACAGTCACCACTGAGCAAATATTGATGAATCTTTTCAAATTGCGTGTTGTATTGTGCCTGTGTCATATTTGATTGCCACTTGGAAGAGAGTTTAAATGTCCGATATGTAGGAGATTTAGCAGCAAGCATATCAAGGTAGTCGCTCACTCTATCTAAACTGGGCTGCGAGATGTAATACCACTGATGATTATGGTTATCAAAAATCAGGGCATCTAAATACAAGCCAATGCTCATATCAGGCAGTGAAATGTCTTTGGTCGCGTGAATGGGAAGTTGTTCAATATAGCGGCCAAGGTCATAGCCGAAATAGCCCAGCCAGCCACCGCTAAAGGGTAAATCAAAAGGCGCTTTTTGGTCACTCAACTCTTTAAGCTTGTCTTTCATAATGGCAAAGCAGGTATGTTGCTGCTGTAAACCATCAAGATAGATGTGACCATCTTTTGCTTCTAACAGATGTTTGGGGTTGATACTGATGATATCAAAGCGACTATTCACGTGCTTGGCGTTACTGGAATCAAGTAATATTGCATGAGGGAGGTGTGCAAAGTGCTCAAAAACGACGTCAGTTGAAAGATTGAGGGTTAACTTTTTACAATTGATTTGGTCATTTAGCATTTACTTGAACCTGAAAACTAGCCCGAAACGGGCGGGGAGGTTATCATACTTATCTATTTTTCTATAGTGGCTTAGTGACTCACATAAAAGTTCACTATGTTTAGATGTATTAAGTTATTGACCGAGGCGTTTAATAACACAAACTAAGGAACCGTCATGAGTATGATCCGTCAGCAAGACTTCATCGACAGTATTGAAGATGCTTTGCAATATATCTCTTTTTATCACCCTTTAGACTTTGTACAAGCTTTAGAAAAAGCCTATCACAAAGAGCAAAGCAAAGCGGCCAAAGATGCCATTGCACAAATTCTAATTAACTCACGCATGTCAGCTGAAGGTAAGCGCCCGCTTTGTCAAGACACCGGCATTGTGACTTGCTTCGTAAAAGTGGGTATGGATGTTAAGTGGGATAAGACAGATCTAACCGTTCAACAGATGGTAGATGAAGGTACCCGTCGTGCGTATTTGAACCCAGATAACCCGCTACGAGCATCGATTGTTGCTGACCCTGCAGGAAGCCGAAAAAATACTAAAGACAACACGCCTTCGGTAGTACACATTGACATGGTGCCAGGTGCTGAAGTTGAAGTAATGATAGCCGCAAAAGGTGGCGGCTCTGAAAACAAAACAAAAATGGTAATGCTAAACCCGTCTGACGATGTTGCTGCATGGGTAGAAAAAACCCTCCCATTAATGGGAGCGGGTTGGTGTCCACCAGGTATGTTGGGCATAGGTATCGGTGGTACAGCAGAAAAAGCGGCTGTACTAGCAAAAGAGTCTTTGATGGATCCTGTGGATATCCACGAGCTCATGGAACGTGGTGCTGAAACAGCTGAAGAAAAACTGCGTTTAGAAATTTTTGAGCGTGCCAATAAGTTGGGTATTGGTGCTCAGGGCTTGGGCGGTTTAACTACTGTAGTCGATGTAAAAATTAAGACAGCACCGACTCACGCGGCATCAAAACCTGTGGTCATGATCCCAAACTGTGCGGCAACACGTCACGTGCATTTCACTCTGGATGGTTCAGGCCCTGCTGATCTAAAAGCGCCTAAACTGGAAGATTGGCCTGAAGTGACCTGGGAAGTGGGCGAAGATACTCGCCGTGTGAATTTAGATACATTAACTAAAGCAGATACCCAAGATTGGAAAATGGGTGAGACTGTTTTATTGTCAGGTAAAATTCTAACGGGTCGTGATGCTGCGCATAAGCGTTTACAAGACATGATCAGCTCAGGTGAAGGCTTGCCAGAAGGTGTCGACTTTGAGAATAAATTTATCTATTACGTAGGCCCTGTTGATGCTGTTGGTAATGAAGCGGTAGGTCCTGCTGGTCCGACAACGGCAACTCGTATGGATAAGTTTACTGATATGATGCTAGAGAACACAGGCATTGTTGGCATGATTGGTAAAGCTGAGCGTGGTCCAGCGACGGTTGAATCAATCAAAAACAACAAATCTATTTACCTAATGGCGGTGGGCGGTGCTGCATACTTGGTTGCAAAAGCGATTAAGAAGGCGCGCGTTGTTGCGTTTGAAGACTTGGGTATGGAAGCGATTTATGAGTTTGAAGTTGAAGACATGCCAGTGACTGTAGCGGTTGATAGCACAGGTGCTAATGCCCATGAACAAGGGCCGGCAATCTGGAAAGCAAAGATTGAAGAGCTAGATAGCAAACTGAAGTAATTTCAGCACGCATTGAACAGATAGAGCCGTGTGATATGCAATCACACGGCTTTTTTGTAACTATAACTGTACATTCGACTTGCCCTTTACGTTTACGTAAACATCCCTTGCGATATATTAAAATTTATTAGCTAAATTAATCCCATAATGGCCATGTTAAAGGGTTGTATATTTCATTTTGTAAGTACATTTAACTATATTATTCAAACTAATTGTAATTAGTAGGATGATCATCTCATTTTCTGGCGTGTGCGCTAAGTTAGTGTTAGAGTTTTGCCAATTTCAGCGCTATCAACACCTTCAAGGTGAGACATTATCGGAGAACTAAAAGTGGCTGTATTTAACCAAGTTGAATTTGATAATCATGAACAAGTGGTATTTTGTGCCGATGAAGCATCGGGCTTACGCGCCATCATCGCAGTACATAGCACTAAGTTAGGCCCTGCAGTAGGTGGTTGCCGTTTATGGGATTACGCAAAAGATGAAGATGCAGTTTACGATGTACTGCGTTTATCTAAGGGGATGACCTATAAAAATGCAGTGGCACGTTTGCCATTCGGCGGTGGTAAATCAGTGATCATCGGTGATGCAAAAGAAATTAAATCTGAAGCTTTGTTCAGAGCTTTTGGTAAGCATTTGGAGCGTTTGGGTGGAAGCTACTACTCCGCTGAAGATGTGAACATCACCACAGGTGATGTAATGATGATGCATAAAGAAACCAATTACGTACTTGGCCTAGAGGGCAAAAGTGGCAACCCATCACCTTTTACTGCACTAGGTACGTTCTTAGGAATTAAAGCAGCTTACCAACATAAGCATGGCCATCAGGACTTAGCTGGCGTAAAAGTAGCGGTTCAAGGGTTAGGTGCCGTTGCGTATGGTTTATGTAAACATCTACATGAAGCTGGTGCGCAATTGTTTGTAACTGATATCAATCAAGCCTCAATAGATAGAGTTGTATCTGAGTTTGGTGCGACCGCTGTTGGTATTGATGAGATTTATGACTTGGATGTTGACGTTTATGCTCCTTGCGCCTTAGGGGCGACGCTAAACGATAATACTATTCCACGCCTTAAAGCGACGGTTATCGCAGGTTGCGCTAACAATCAGTTAGCTGAATCACGTCACGGTGAAATATTACGTGAAAAGGGTGTCCTGTATGCGCCTGACTATGTGATAAATGCAGGTGGTATCATCAACGTATATTATGAGACAAAACCTGAGGGTTATAATAAAGAACAAGCCACAAAACATGTGGAAGGTATTTATGATACCTTGACGGAAATTTTTGCGCGTTCTGAGAGCGAACAAAAGTCAACGCACATCATTGCAGATGAACTGGCTCAAGAGATCATCGCTCAAGGTTTGTAATTTTTTAAATTTATTCGAACCAAACGATTGAAAAGGGTATGCTCTGCATATCCTTTTTTTATGTGTGCTGTATATGAAAAAGATTAATTTAGACACTTGGCCACGCGCCGAGCATTATCATTTTTTTAAAGGCTTTGATAAGCCTCACTTCAACATTACTACCAACCTTGATTTATCGTTGTTATATCGATACGCCAAACAACAGCAATATTCGTTTACCGATTGCTATCTCTACTGTTTGCTCAAAGCAGTAAATAGCTACACTCCGATGCGCCATAGAATAGTTGATGGCCTTCCTGTTGAAGTCGATGAATTAATGGCGAGTACTGTTTTTTTAAAAGAAGATGATACATTTCGTTTTATCCCTTTGTCGTTGCAACAAAATATCACTGAGTTTGCAGCGCATACAGCAAAACAAAAGGCGATATATCTAAACAAAACCTTACTTGATGAACAGTTTAAGTTGCGTGAAACCAGTGCAGCGCAAATTCATGTGTCTATCTTACCTTGGTTTAATTTTAGCAGCTTCAGTCATGCTGCAACAAGCCTGGGGACTTGTGTTGGGATCCCAAAGTTTGTTTTTGGTCAGTATCAAATTGAGTCAGGTCTCATGCCATTGAATATAGAAGTGCATCACGCGTTGTTAGATGGTGTTCACGTTGCACAATTTTTGACTACACTTAATAAAGTTATTTCCGAGGTGGTTAAATAAGCGGTTGAAATGTAGACAATTAGCGAAAAATCTTAAAATGATGCAAAAATGGCAATTATTTTTTGGTTATAAACTTTATTGTTTATATTATTCAAAGGTTTATAACGGATTATCGCAAAATTAAAGAAGAGATCACAAAGCAAAGCTTAGTTGTAATCAAATGTAAACATTGTGATGTAACTGCTTTATTATCAACGGCTATAGGAGGGGGTCAAAAAATACCATGTTAATTTTTTGTTTTATATCGAGTTTATTTTTTTAAAACTGGAAAATTTGTTTTGCGAGTGAAGTTGACACGGCGACTTGCATTTAGCATTATTGGACAGTTGATATCTGTTAAAAGATATCAGGGTTGCTCCCTAATAGGGGGTGATAAAATTATAAAAGTAACATTACTTAATTGGTTGGGAACTATGTCTGTTAAAATCAGAAAGAGTCTTGTAGCTACTGCGCTTCTTGGCGCAACAGCATTTGCAAGCAGCAATGTGATTGCAGATCCTTTGAACGACGTACAAAAAGTAGGTCAACAAACTCAAATGGCTGCTAAAAAGTCTCAAGAAAAGATCGACAAAATCTTCGGTCAAACGCAAGAAATGATCGGCGAATACCGCAGTGTTGTTGACGAAACTGAACTGCTAAAAGTTTATAACGACCACGTTGCCCGTTTGGTCGCAGACCAAAGAGCTGGCATCGAATCTTTTGATCGTCAGATCGGAACAATTGAAAAGACAAAACAGGACGTTGTGCCTTTGATGTATCGCATGATCGATACGCTTGAGCAATTCATCAAAGCGGACGTTCCGTTTGATACTGAAACACGTATGGGTCGCGTTGAGAAACTACGTGACTTACTTTCAAATTCTAAAGTAACTACTTCAGAAAAATTCCGTCAAGTGCTAGAAGCTTACACTATTGAAACTGATTACAGTTCAGTAATGGCTGCTTCTCAAGGTTCACTTGAAATCAACGGCAAAAACATCAACGTTGATTTTGCACGCCTTGGCCGCGTAGCTTATGTAGCTCAGTCTTTTGACTTAAAGCACGCATGGGTTTGGAACAATACTGCTAAACAGTGGGATGAGCTAGGTGAAGAATACCTTAAGCCAGTAAAAGACATGATCCGTATCGCACGTGGTCAGGCTGCCCCAGATCTAGTTGCATTACCAATCTTTGGCGCGGAGTAAGTGAAAATGAAGAAACTATTTAAAGGCTTTGCAGTAGCCGCTGCACTATCTGTTTCTGCAGGTGCCGCGCTAAATGCACACGCAAATACAGAAGCTCTTGATAAAATCCTACAAGAAGTAAAACAAAACCGTATTTCTGAAGGTAAAATCAACAAGCAACGTGAGCAAGAGTTCTTATCTTCTCGCGCAAACCAACAATCGCTTCTTAACAAAGCGAAAAGCGACTTAGCTGCTGAAAAAGCACGTGGTGAGCGTTTGAACAAAGAGTTCAAGCAAAACGAAATCACGCTTGCTGAAAAAGAAGTTGAGCTAGCAAACGCAACGGGTACTCTAGGTGAGATGTTCGGTGTTGTTCGTCGTTCAGCTTCAGAAGCTATCGGTTCAATTGAAGCATCACTAGTATCTGCTGAAAAACCAGGGCGCGCTGAGGTTCTTCGTTCTCTTGCAGCTGCAAAAGAACTACCAACTACTCGTGAACTAGAAGAGCTTTGGATTGCTTTCCAAACTGAAATGACTGAGTCTGCAAAAGTATCTACTTTTGAAGCTCAAGTTGCTGAACTTAGCGGTGAAATCAACGTTAAGCAGGTAACTCGTGTTGGTAACTTTAACCTAGTTACTAAAGACGGTTATGTACTTTATGACGCGGCTAACAAAGCGATCACGCCATTAGGTAAGCAACCAGATGGCTATGTGTTAGACACTGTTGATTCGCTACTTAGCACTTCTGCAGGTACTTACACTAAGTTTTACGTTGACCCAACTCGTGGTTCAATCTTGCTTCTAAACACGAAGCGTGCAACCGTTGAAGAGCGTTGGCACCAAGGTGACACAGTTGGTTACATCATCACGGCATTGTTAGCAGTTGGTGCACTACTTGCGCTAATTCGCTTCCTAGACCTAATGATGGTTGGTGCGAAAATCAAAGCACAAATCAAAAATATCAACACACCTAACACAAACAACCCGCTTGGTCGTATCTTGAAAGTTTACCATGACAACAAGAACCAAGACGTTGAGAACCTTGAGCTTAAATTAGACGAAGCGATTCTACGTGAAACGCCGCGCATTGAAGCTGGTATCAACATCATCAAGATCTTAGCTGCTATTGCACCGCTACTAGGTCTACTAGGTACGGTTGTTGGTATGATCTTAACCTTCGAATCAATCACACTATTTGGTACTGGTGATCCTAGGATCATGGCAGGTAACATCTCTCTAGCGCTTGTAACAACAGCACTAGGTCTGATAGCTGCTCTACCTCTAATCCTATTACACGCTATCGTTTCAGGTCGTAGTAAAGCAGTTCTACATATCCTTGACGAGCAAAGTGCAGGCATCGTTGCTGCACACGCGGAGAAGGAGAAAGCCTAATGCTAGTCCTGATGGAGACCTGGGAATCTATCAGGGATTTTGTTGGCACAGGCGGCCAGGTTTTATACGTGGTCGCGATAGCACTCTTTATTATGTGGGTTTTAATGATTGAGCGCTATTGGTTCCTACTAGCTGAATATCCAAAAATGAAAGCGGATATCGTAGCTAAGTGGGACGCCCGCCAAGACACCACGTCTTGGTACGCACACAGAATCCGCGATGCATGGATTTCTGAAGCGTCTGAGAAATTAGATGAGCGTATGTTGATTATCAAAACATTGGTTGCAATGTGTCCATTAATCGGCTTACTAGGTACAGTAACAGGTATGATTTCGGTATTCGAAACCATGGCTACACAGGGTACTGGTAATGCACGTTTGATGGCTTCAGGCATCTCAATGGCGACGGTACCAACAATGGCAGGAATGGTTGCGGCACTGTCAGGTGTATTCTTCAGCACTCGTTTGGAAGCTAGAGCGAAAATGGCTAAAGAACAGCTGATTGACAGCTTGCCACATCACTAGAGAGAGATATAAATATGGCACGTAAACAACGTTTTCGTGAAGAGGAAGAAGCAGCAGTAGATATGACGCCGATGCTTGACATCGTATTCATCATGCTGATCTTCTTCATCGTTACCACTTCTTTCGTAAAAGAAGCTGGTATTGAAGTTAAGAAGCCAAAGGCTGCGCAAGCTCAACAAACTAAAAACGCTAACATCTTTATTGCTATTCGTGAGAATGGTGAGATTTGGATGGACAAGCGTCAGGTAGATGTTGAACGTGTTAGTGCAAACCTTGAGAGTATCCTAGCTGAACAACCGACTGAGACTGTTATTATCCAAGCGGATAAGGGCGCTAAGCACGGTGTGGTTGTAAAAGTAATGGACCAAATCAAGGCGACTGATGACGGCCTGAAGATTTCAATAGCTGGAGCTAAGTAATGATTCGTTTTCTGTTTTCACTGATTGCAGGTGGGGCAGTTACTTTCGGCTTATTCTTTTTCATGTCATACCTGATCTCCGGTGGAGCTGATAGGGCTGATGAGAAAAAAGAACAGATAGTGGTCGAAATTTTGACGAATCCACCTGAATCTGAGGTGCAGGAGCGGAAGCGTGTTCCGCCTCCGCCGCCACCTCCACCGAAGCAGCCGCCTAAACCGCAGCCGCCTCAACCAGAAACTGCTAACCCTGCAGCTGGTGCAATTGGTTTTAATATGCCAAGCATCGACTTAGGGGGAACATCAGGCGGGTTGAGTGGCCCTGGTGAATTCGGTCGCGACGGCGACGCAACACCTATCGTACGTATTGAACCAAAGTATCCGGTTCAAGCGGCACGTGACGGTAAAGAAGGTTGGGTACAACTTTCATTTACTATCAACGAGCTAGGTGGTGTTGAAGATGTAGAAGTTATTGATGCTGAACCAAAGCGTATTTTTAACCGTGAAGCAATTCGTGCATTACGTAAGTGGAAATACCGTCCAAAGATTGTTGATGGGAAACCTCAGAAGCAACCGGGCATTACAGTTCAGCTAGACTTTAAACTCAATCAAGGTTAAGGAGGCAAGAAATGACGCAATTCAAGAAAGCTACAGCTCTTGCGCTACTTATGTCTTTATCAGGAACTGTTTACAGCACAGCAGCTGTAGCAGCACCTGATTATGCAAAGATTGAGGAACGTAAAAACGCTAAAACCAAAATCATGGGCGAGCGTACAGGTAAAAAAGTAGTTAAAGCTTTTGACCTATACAATGAAGAGAAGATTGACGAAGCAATTGCTTTGTTGAGAGAGCTTGAGCCGTCTGATGATTTTGACAAAGCAACGGTTAACCGCTACTTAGGTAACATGTATGCGCAAAAAGAGCAGTATGACGAAGCGATTAAATATATTCGCCTAGCGCTCGCTCCAGATGCGCTCAACTTTAAAGATCAAGCAGACTTATATAAGTTATTAGGTGACCTTTATATGGGAACTGAAAACTTTAATGAGGGAATCAAGACATACAGAGCTTGGATGGACTTCACAGGTGAAGAAGATCCAAAAGTGTATGCGCGAATCGCTCAGGGTCACTTCCAACTTAAGCAATATAGCAAAACTTTGGAACCTGCGGATAAAGCCATCGCGTTGTCAGAGGAACCAAACAAGCAGTATTATATGTTTAAGATTGGTGCATTCTTTGAGTTGAAGCGATACAAAGATGCGGTAAAAGTTGCTGAAACATTAGTGAAACTATTCCCAGAAGATCCGAAAATGTGGACACAACTGGGTTCTTTCTACATGCAGGTTGAAGAATATTCAAAAGGTCAAACTGTGATGGAAGTGGCATATAACAAAGGCTACTTTGATAAAGAGAATCACTATAAGATTTTAAGCAGCTATTATTCGTTGAATGAAATTCCTAACAAGGCCGCTAAAGTGTTTGAAAGAGCGGTTAAGGAAGGAAAAGTTGAACGTAATAAGCGCAATGTATCTGCGATAGCGAGTTACCACCACCAAGCCAAAAACTTAATTGATGCGGCGAAGTACTATGAAGAAGCAGCGAAGTTTGATGATGATGCTGAACTTTATAGAAAGGCGGGTAGCTTACTGTTAACCGAGCAGAAGTTTAGTGCAGCGGTTGAGCGTTTGAATAAAGCACTCGAGCTTGGCACAGATAAGGAAGGGAGTACATACTCTGACTTAGCTGAGGCTTACTTATATCAAGCAAAGTATAAGCAGGCATACCAAGCCATCGTAAAAGCACAAGAAGATCCTAGAACACGCAAGTTTGCAAGAGGTTGGGCGACGTTTATTAAAGACAAAGCACAACGCAACGGCGTTAAGATCTAACAAAGAAGCCCCGAAAGGGGCTTTTTTATTATCTGATATTACCTAAGTTATATATTCAATATGATTTCAAATTTCTTGCGACTGCTGGCAAGCGTGGCCATAGTCATTTATTTAGCGGGTTGTGAACAGCGTAAACCTCATTTGGACTACCACGCAGCACAGCAAGAGTTACGCGTGCTTAACAGCCTTTTACTTCCCTCTGGGCTGTCAGTAAACAACCATATTTTTCCTTTTTCTGAGGCCTACCTAAAGCTTAGGCATTCGGCTTATCAACAGCTTGATGAAACAGGGCTCACATCAGCTCAGCTTCAAGAGTTAAACTATTTAAAGATTCAAGAGCGCTATCCTGAGCGTTACCTGCCATGGCCTGCACAGGTAAACGTAATTAGCAATGCCAAACAACAGGGTGTCGACTCGGCAAGTATAAGCCAGTGGATGCAACTGGTAGTCGAGAAACTTGAGAGCGCCAAAGACAGCAACATCCATCTGTCTCGAATTGAACTTAATCGATTAAAAGGCTATTTAGCAGGCCAGCCAGAGGGTCAAGTGCTGCTCAACTATCTAGATGATTACAAACCACGAAGTGGCATTGGTTTATATCAGTTACCAAACGGCAAGGAATGGTACCAAAGTAAGCTTAATTTCTACTATGGAAAGCCAATCGCACCAAATAAACTACTTACCAAGTTGCAGCAAAGGCTCGTCACAGGAGGTGGCACGTCAGCAAATGTTTTATCGTTTGATGAGAGCGAGTCCGTGGCACTTAGCCTGATAAAGAGGCTTTGTTCGCCACAAAGAGGACTGAACTGGCTAGACGGCTATGTTAATTTGCCAGAAACTCTTTCATCCTGTCAGCCTAAATTGTCCTTACATGACCAACACGCCTTGCTGGCACTCATGGAAGTTGATTTAGGTGTCCACTACCAAGGGTGGTCATATAAACAAGCAAAAGTAACCCTACAGGCACGAATAGAGCTGACCGATCAGCAAGCTCTAAGTCTTGTGGGAAATGTTGTGCTGCATCCGGCTAGCGTACTGGTGTTTCTCGCGAGTCTTTAACTAGTATGGCGTTTTTGGCAGCAACTATTACATCGTTGAATGGTCGGATCGGCTTTTAACTCAGCCATGTTAAGCTGAGTTTCGCAATCACAGCAGTAGCCAAATTGACCTATGTCGATTTGGCACAATGCCGCTTCAAGTTTTAACAATCTCTGGAAATTCGGGTATTGCTGTGGGTTGAGCTGGGTGGCTGCAATATCCAGCCACTCAGAAGGTGAGCTTTGCTCTAACGACTTAGCAAGCTCGTTAGCAAATTTTTGGCTAGATTGTTTCAACTCCTCCAGCAAAGCTTTTCTAACCGCAGTTAATTCGCTCTGCAACTGATCTTGAAAGTGTCTTGTTGTGTCTGAATTCATAGTCGCCCTCCTGTGAGCGTCTATTATCATCAGCTTTGTAGCAGACTAATATGATTTGAATCAAGTGACGGACACTTTGCATATTTCTCAAGCACTAAAACCACATCATCTTTATGCTTAAGGGTTTTTATTTCATCAAATAGACCATGAGCTTGCGGGTACTGACGCTTTAAATAACCTAACCACTGTTTGGTTCTGGCCGAAAAGTACTTTTCGCTCACATTAGGGTCTTGGTGCATAGAAGAGTGAAGGATATGGTATATCACATTCTCCCAGCTCAATGTTTGGTGGGAACGGTTATATACTTTGGCTTTTATTTTTGCTGCTAAATCGGGCATCGCTAACGCCCCTCGCCCTAGCATTAAATCGTTACAGCCACTCCTTTGCTGGCATAACAAGGCATCTTCTACCTGCCATATTTCGCCATTTGCAACAACGGGAATCGATAACCGCGATAGCAGCGGTGGGATTTTTTCCCAATATGCAGGTGGCTTATAGCCATCTCTTTTTGTTCGTGCATGAATGGCAAGACTTGAAGCACCTGCACTTTGTACGGCGTCTACTATTTCAGTGCTATTGCTATCGTCATCAAAGCCAAGACGAATCTTCGCGCTAACAACATGCTCAGCAGGCACCGCCTCTCTAACGGCCTTAATAATTTGGTAGATTTGCTCGGGCTCTTTGAGCAATACGGCTCCGCCCTTGCTTTTATTCACCGTTTTTGCAGGACAGCCAAAGTTAAGATCGACACCGTGCGACCCAAGCATGACCGCTTTTCGCGCATTTGCTGCTAACACATGAGGTACTTGTCCAAGTAATTGTATGCGCACAGGTGTACCGGAGCGGGTTCTACCTTTATTGAGTAACTCAGGGCAATAGCGGGTAAAAACACGTCGTGGCAGAGTTAAATCAACAACTCGAATAAACTCTGTAACACACAGGTCAAAGCCACCAATATCCGTAAGTAATTGGCGCATTTTGAAGTCTACAACGCCTTCCATTGGGGCTAATACTAGTTTCATACTACTCAGTGCTTGGCTAAAAAGGCGGCCATTTTAAACGAGCAGTAAAGATTTGCTAAGTGTAAATTTGCTTTTTTTCGCTTTTTGATGAAATATTTTTAGTTCATCTATGGTCTTGTAGAAAGAATCGTTTATTCCTAAAAGAGAAACCGTTATGAACACAATAAAGAAAAACTCTATAGCTTTAACACTTGGTGCTGTTGTTGTTGGTACAGCTGGTTTAACTGCAACTGACGTGCAAGCAAACCCTTTCGCTTTTGAAACTATGACAGCTGGTTATCAGTTGGACGGTTCTGAAGGTAAATGTGGCGAAGGCAAGTGCGGTGGTGAACACAAAGGTAAGAAAGAAGGTAAGTGCGGCGAAGGCAAATGTGGCGGCGAGCACAAAGGCAAAAAAGAAGGTAAGTGCGGCGAAGGCAAATGTGGCGGCGAGCACAAAGGTAAGAAAGAAGGTAAGTGCGGCGAAGGCAAATGTGGTGGCGAGCACAAAGGCAAAAAAGAAGGTAAGTGCGGCGAAGGCAAATGTGGTGGTGAGCACAAAGGCAAAAAAGAAGGTAAGTGCGGCGAAGGCAAATGTGGCGGCGAGCACAAAGGCAAAAAAGAAGGTAAGTGTGGCGAAGGTAAATGCGGTTCACGCTAATCACTGATTAATTGCACAATGCAGAGCAACCTAGGTTGCTCTGTCTTTATGTAGAGGTAGAGAATGCAAATTAGTGAACTAGGTGCGGTAGGACTAGGATTGCGCAGAGAAATGTTGGATGAGCTATTGATTGATGCTCCAAAACAGGCGCAGTTTTTTGAAGTAGCCCCTGAAAACTGGCTCAAAATGGGTGGCAAGTTCGGTCGTCAATTTAAGGAGTTGACCCAAAGGCATAAATTTATTTGTCATGGTTTGTCATTATCGCTGGGATCTCCCGCCCCGTTAGATGTTGATTTTGTGAAGGAGTTAAAGCAGTTTTTTGATGAACATAATATTCTTCTTTATAGTGAACACTTAAGTTATTGCTCCGGAACAGGGCATATGTACGATTTAATGCCAATCCCGTTTACAGAAGAAGCCGTAGGTCATGTTGCAAAGCGGATCAGACAGGTTCAGGATATTTTACAAAGGCGCATAGCGGTAGAGAATGTGTCGTATTATGCCGCGCCTGGCCAAGAGATGTCAGAGTTAGAGTTTACGCTAGCGGTATTAGAACAGGCTGACTGTGATTTACTTCTCGATGTAAACAATATCTATGTTAACAGTATTAATCACGGGTATAACGCATTAGAGTTTTTACAAGCTATGCCACGGGAGCGAATCGCCTACGGACACGTTGCCGGTCACTATGAAGAAGCCGCAGATTTACTAGTAGATACTCACGGCGCGCCGGTTTGTGATCCTGTATGGCAACTTCTAGAACAGGCGTACAGATCACACGGCGTATTTCCAACTTTACTAGAAAGAGACTTCAATATTCCTAGTATGGCTGATTTACAATCAGAGCTGGCACATATTCAGACTATCCAAAAGCCGTTTATTGAGCATGTCAAAGGGGTGGCTTAATGTCGTTCATCGATGTACAAAACGCTTTTATGGCGCATATTAGAAACCCAGAAAAAGAATCGGCCCCTGATAACATCGAAGACCGTCGACTTGAAGTTTATCGAGAGTTATTTTTCAATAATATCGAGGGCTTTGTATCGTCAGCATTTCCCGTGCTGAAAAGTTTATATGATGAATCAACCTGGCAAGCACTGGTGAGACAATTTTTTGTCGAGCACGATTGCAAATCGCCTTACTTTTTAGAGATCAGTCAGGAGTTTTTACATTACTTACAATTTGAGTATGAACGCCAAGCAAGTGACCCTCAGTTTATGTTAGAACTTGCTCATTATGAGTGGTCTGAGCTTGATGTGGCTGTATATCAAAGTAGCGATGACTACATCACTATCGATGATATTGAGCAGCAACCACTGTATTTTAAAGACACGGCTAGAAATCTGAGTTATCAGTATCCTGTACATCAAATAAGCAAAGATTTTCAGCCCCAACAACCCAGTGAGCAACCTTGTTGTTTTGTCATTTATCGAGACGAGGAAGAGGAAGTTGCTTTCATATCGTCAAATGCAATGACCGCAATGCTACTACAAGTAATAGCGCAAAACCCGGGTATTGTGCTGAGAAAACTAATTGAGCTTGTGCATCAGCAGCTACCACAGTTTAGCTTTGAACAACTTTACCAAGGTGCGCAGCAAACATTATCAGCCTTTACACAACTGAGCATTATTGCGAGTAAAAACTCACATTAAGACTTTAACCCTTAGGGCATATCGATTATTATGTGCGCCGTTTTGTCGTGCTAAAAATAAGGTAGTATTATGTCTAAAGGTGAATTTAAAGATCCGTTCAATGCAACTTACTTCATTGCATTCCTTGCTGTTTTTGCAGGCATTGGATGTTTAAATGCGATTCTTGGTTGGGCAACAGCGCTCGCTGTTTAAGCGAGTTAAGAATTGAACAGGCTGCATTTGCAGCCTTTTTTGTACATTTTAGCATCGTTCTGAGCAGTTTCCTTCAGATTCCCTTTCCATAGCGTTCCATGTTTGGTCAATCTTGTTATAATCAATGTTTTGAATATTTATTTAACAAAGCGTGCCAAAATGACACAAGTTAATTCGTCTATGATCAAAGACAGTATTGTTACTATTCCTAACTACCCTAAGCCGGGTATTATGTTTCGTGACGTAACAACGCTTATGGCAAACCCAGCAGCGTTTCAAGCAACCGTAGATAGTTTTGTTGCGGCTTATAAAGACCAAGGTTTTACAAAAATAATCGGTACTGAGTCGCGTGGCTTTATCTTCGGAGCGCCTTTATCTTATGCCTTAGGTATTCCATTCATCCCGGTACGCAAACCAGGCAAGCTACCAAGAGAAGTCATTTCACAGGCTTATCAACTAGAATACGGAGAAGACATTCTGGAATTGCACGCTGATGCAATTGTTGAAGGAGACAAAGTGCTGTTAGTTGATGACCTGCTCGCGACAGGCGGAACCATTGAAGCAACAGCTAAACTCGTTGCTCGTTTAGGTGGCAATGCGACAGATGCAGCATTTGTTGTGTCACTACCTGAGCTTGGCGGCGAACAGCGCGTGGTGGATATGGGCATTAAGGTGCTTAAGCTCGTAGAATTCGAAGGCGAATAATATGAGTTATCAGGTTCTGGCAAGAAAGTGGCGTCCGCAAACATTCCACCAACTGGTGGGACAGCAACATGTTAAGCAGGCATTGGTCAATGCGTTGAATGAACAAAGGTTGCACCACGCTTACTTATTTACCGGAACCCGGGGCGTTGGTAAAACGACCATCGCCCGTATTTTTGCCAAAAGCCTTAATTGCGATCAAGGCGTTACCTCTAACCCTTGTGGTCAATGTGATAGCTGTTTGGATATTGAAGCCGGTAAATTTATTGATCTCATTGAGATAGATGCGGCTTCAAGAACAAAAGTTGAAGATACCAGAGAAATTCTTGATAACGTGCAGTATGCACCGACTCGCGGCCGTTACAAGGTGTACCTAATCGATGAGGTGCACATGCTGTCCAAGCATAGTTTCAATGCCTTATTGAAAACTCTTGAAGAGCCACCGCTACACGTCAAGTTTTTGCTTGCAACAACGGATCCTCAAAAGTTACCCGTCACCATTTTGTCACGCTGTTTACAGTTCAACCTCAATGCGATGTCACAGCAAGAGATCATTACGCAATTGAGCGATATCTTGCCCAAAGAGCAAGTTAGTTTTGAGCTGCCAGCACTACAAGCGTTAGCAAAAGCGGCTGACGGGAGTATGCGAGATGCTTTGAGCTTGACTGATCAGGCTATTGCGCAAACCAATGGTGCGCTTACGCTAGCTGCAGTACAGCAAATGCTGGGGTTGATGGATAGCGCACATGCAGTCACTTTACTGACGGCGATTGCCTGTCAGGAAGCTGAAACATTGCTACAAGCGGTGGACAATATAGCAATGCAAAATGGCAATTTTGTTAGTGTGTTAGATGATTTGATAGCACTGACTCATGCTATGCAGTTGGCTCAGTTGGTACCACAAGCGGCCCGCTTGAGCGATTTTGAACCTCAAGATGTTGCGCTTTTGGCGCAGCAGCTTAGCCCAGAAAAGGTTCAGCTATATTATCAATTGCTACTTAATGGTAAACGAGACCTACAGTGGGCTCCTGAGCAAAAGCTAGGGTTTGAAATGCTAATGTTGCGTTTGTTGGCGTTTGAAAAAACGAACTTGCAGACAACCGCACCGTCAACACCAGCTCAACCTACACAAGATGCTAACGGCAAAGTAGGGGGCTTGCGTGCGCTACTTAAAAAGTCAGATAGCGCTACTGCCAGCACGTCTTTGGTAAAGCCTGAAACACTAAACCCTGTTTCACAGGCGGCGCAGACTGAGCCGCAGCAAACTGAGGTTCAGCAACCGGCTGTACAAGAGCCAGTGACGGAGCCTGTAGTAGAAACTCCTGATGAGCCTTTGGCACCTCAACTGCAGCCAATTGAGATGGGCGTGCATGCTGAGTCAGATGATATAGACGATGCGCTACAACAAGAGTTTTCACAGCAGTATGAACAGGTGATGGCACAAGCAAGTGAACAAGGCTTTGCGGCAGCGCCTGAGCAGCAACCTACTGAGCAAGCACCATCGTCGCCGTCACCCGAGGCGCAACAGGGCCAAAACCCAGCTGCAAATCTTGCTGACAAAGAGCAACAAGCGCAATCGGCGATTGCTCGTATCTTGCAAAACCGAAATATATCCGGTGCGGGCCAGTTGGTGAGAGCGTCGGAGGATGGTGCAAAAAAGCCGCAGGCGCAGCCAGCGCCAATAAGCCAGGCACCGACACCAGTCAAAAAGAAAGCTGACTTTAAAACGCGACATAAAACGGATGAAAGTAAACTAGCGCCAGAGCTATTGCAGCAAATAGCGCCTGTTCAAATTAAAAAAGAGGTCGAGCCACAAGCACCAAGTATTCCTGTGCCTGAAGACTTCAGCAGTCCAATCAGTGATATTAAATTTGCCCACCAGCAAGACGAATGGGCGCACTTAATTAAACGTATGGGGCTTGGTGGACGAATGCGTCAATTTGCACTGCATTCAATTTTTACCAAAGATGGGCATACTTTTCAGTTAGAAGTAGACCAAAGCCAGCAACATCTTGATAGCCCGATGTTGAGGCAAAAGTTAACAGCATCCTTATGTGAGATATATGGCTACGAAGTACAACTCGACATAAGTTTTGCGCCAGGGGTGATTGATTCACCTTATTTAATACAACAGAAAATAGACGCCGACCGTTATCAGCAGGCTGTAGATGTCATTAATCAGGATGCTAACGTAGTACAATTTGTGCAAGAATTTGATGCAACGGTCGACGAAAATACAGTTCAGGCATTGTAATCAACGACAATAGCCCTTATCTTTTAGCCCAATTGAATTGATGTAAGAGAGCATATTATGTTTAAAGGTGGAATGGGTAACATGATGAAGCAAGCGCAGCAAATGCAAGAGCGCATGCAAAAAGCCCAAGAAGACATTAAAAGTTTAGAAGTAACAGGTGAAGCAGGCGCAGGCTTAGTAAAAGTGACTATGCTAGGTAGCCACAATGTACGTCGTGTTGAAATTGACGAAAGTCTAATGGAAGATGACAAAGACATGATTGAAGACCTACTAGCCGCGGCATGTAACGATGCAGTGCGCCGCGTTGCTGAAGAGTCTGAAAAGAAAATGGCAGAAGTTACAGGCGGTATGCAATTACCACCAGGCTTCAAAATGCCGTTCTAATTAAGAACCCCATAAAAATAGCGCTTTCAGGCGCTATTTTTATGATTGAAGTTTAGGGATACCAAATAGATACCAAGAGCTACTAATAAAAAAGCCCAAATTATTTAATTTGGGCTTTGTGTCTGTACTCAATATTGACTATCAGAGTAATGCTAAATTGGCGGCAACTTTATTTATCTCATCACGGCCTTCATCAATCCATTTTCCATAGATGATAAGGATCATACCCCAATCAGCATGTCCCATTTGTTTGGCAAGCCATACATGGTTAGCTTCAGCCTTTAGCATACGACTTGCGTATGTATGTCGTAGTTGATACGGAGGTCGGTGCGTTAATTTAGCTTTTTTTAACCAGTTAGCCCATTGTTTTGGAGCAGTTGTTAGTTCTGGACGCTTAAATGGTTTGTCTTCGCGGCTCAGAAAAACACGACGGCGCGTTACAGTTTTGGTTTTACCATGCTTAAGGTGTATTATTTCATCAATAGCTTGTACTGAATAAGATCGCTTCTTTTGCTCAATCAATAACTCTACCGTTGCAGGCAAGAGTTCTACTGTGCGTTTGCCTGATCTTGTCTTAGGTGTTTTCAATTTTCCTTTTCGGTCTAGATTAAACTTAATATCTATGTGGCCTGTTAAGTTACCTTCGTCAAGAAAAACATCCTCCCATGCAAGCGCTTTCATTTCGCCTGGGCGTAAGCCAGTCAAGGCTAAAAACTCAATCATCACTTTTGTTTGAGGTACATGTACAACATTCAAAAGTGCCGATAGCTCTTCTTTAGTAAAGGGCAATACATCTTCGTCAAGCTTTTCATCAGATACAAGCTTAGGCACCTTAACAAACGGATTGTATTCGATTATTGCATCTTCCACTGCCAATTCTAGGATTCGACGCAGTGTTTGGCAGTATTCAATTACAGTTGGAACAGCTAAATTTTTAGCGGAACTTTTTCTGGCATTATTTAGTTGCTTGTGTGTTAATTCTTTGACGTCGAGGTCTACCAGTTTGTTCTTGGTTACCCATGTTTTGCAACTTTTAAACTTCGATTTAAGAGATTCGATCAGGTCGGCATAGTTTTCCTCTTCGTACATGTCGAAAATAGAACCAACGGTGAAGACTTTAACTCTTTCGGCTTTGACTGAGTTCGGGAAATGCGTGGCCCAAAAATTTTTTGGGTCAATTCGATACGCACCATTTGCGATATCACGCTTGATAGCACTTAATGTAGAAATAGCTGTCTCAAGGTTGTCTTCACACGCCGTTTATGAATAATTTTTAAAAAACCTTTTTCGCATTGACAATCAGACGGTGTTTATTTTTGAGCGCCGCCCGGACTTTTTTGATAAAACCCAATACAATGAATTTGATAACGTAAAGCTCACGTATGTTAAGTCACAAAAGGTGTGGAAGATTTACTGGCTGCGGCAAAACCTAAAATGGCATGGCTACGAGCCAGAGCCAACGGCGAATACCATTGAACGTGCACTTGAGGTGGTTATGAACGATGAGTTTGGCTGCTTTTGGGGTTAGATCCTGACCTTTGTCAGGATGACGGGTTTCTTTACGGCTGTATGTTAAGGAATGATAGAGCTTGTGTACTCTCAGATATGATTGTGGTACTTTTCGGAATATTAATAAACGCATGTTAGGTGAATCCTAACAAGCCAATTAGAAAACAATATTTTATGCAATTATCACCGAGTTTAACCGCGCTTATTGAAGCACTAAGATGTCTGCCTGGCATTGGCCCTAAATCAGCACAGCGCATTGCGTTTCATCTGCTTGAGAGAGACCGAGATGGCGGTACGCAACTTGGTGGGTGTTTGACTAAGGCGATGCAAGTTATTGGTCATTGTGAGTCGTGTCGAACGTTTTCTGAGTCTGCGCAATGTGATATTTGTCAGAGTGTTAAACGCCAAGATAGCCGTCTACTGTGTATTGTTGAGTCGCCAACGGACGTGCTGGCGATTGAGCAAACTGGTCAATATCAGGGGTTGTACTTTGTTTTGATGGGTCATTTGTCGCCCATTGATGGTATTGGACCAAAAGAAATTGGTTTAGATTTGTTGGAACAAAAGCTATCGCAAGGCAATATTGATGAAGTGATCTTAGCCACCAATCCGACGGTTGAAGGGGAGGCAACGGCGCATTTTATTGGTGAGCTTTGTCATAAGTATCAGGTTGAAGCGTCCAGAATTGCGCACGGTATGCCAGTGGGTGGTGAGCTGGATCTCGTTGATGGCATGACGCTGATGCATGCATTTTCTGGCAGGCGCTCACTCGGTTCATGATGTTGGATAGAACCGAGCGGTAAGTAATGACATCATTAGCACCTGCAGTGCTGCCGCAACTTATCGCTAAGCAGTTACGAGCTGCCTATGAAAACAATATCCTAGCAGCCAATGGAAATAAGCGTGAAATAGCACGCTAAATAAAACTAACTAACGTGCTTTGACGCTAAACACCTCGATGAGCAAGATTACGATTTAGATGCCTTTTTGAAGTGCTAGAATGCATTACAAATTACGCAAGCGCCTACTTTTTTAATAAAAATTTATTGTCTCCCCTTGAAGTCAAAAAACTCCACCCCATATCCTTTGACATATTAACACTGCATCTATTGGTTATACCGGAGAGAACAATGACCGCAGCTCAAAAAGAAACATTAGGCTTTCAAACAGAAGTCAAACAACTATTAAACCTAATGATCCATTCTTTGTACTCAAACAAAGAGATCTTTTTACGTGAACTGGTGTCAAACGCATCTGACGCAGCAGATAAACTACGCTTTTTAGCTTTATCAAATGGTAACTTGTACGAAGGCGACGCAGAACTTCGCGTACGCGTTAGCGTAGACAAAGACGCCAATACCATCACCATTTCTGATAATGGTATTGGTATGACACGCGATGAGGTGATCAGCTCACTGGGTACTATCGCAAAATCGGGTACCGCTGAGTTTTTCCAAAACCTGACAGGCGACCAAGCCAAAGACTCACAGCTAATCGGTCAATTTGGTGTTGGTTTCTATTCAGCATTTATTGTTGCCGATGCGGTTACCGTCGTTACCCGTAAAGCCGGTGAAAAGAGCGCCGTAGAATGGCACTCTAAAGGAGAAGGCGAGTACACGCTTGCTGAGGTTGAAAAGCAAGGCCGTGGTACGGATATCATTCTTCATCTTCGTGACGATGAGAAAGAATTCCTAGATGACTTTAGATTACGTGGCATCGTTACCAAATACTCAGATCACATTTCAATTCCTGTTGAAATGTATAAAGCGCCAGTGCCAGAGTCAGAGGGCCCTGATGGCGAGAAGATTGAAGGCAAGCCTGGCGAGTGGGAAGCGATTAACCGCGCAACTGCACTTTGGACACGTGATAAGTCTGAAATCAGCGACGAAGAATATAAAGAGTTCTATAAGCATGTTGGTCATGATTGGGAAGAGCCTCTAACATGGGCGCACAACAAAGTTGAAGGTAAAACTGAATACACCAGCTTATTGTACATTCCGAAAAAAGCGCCATTTGACTTATGGAATCGTGAACGTCAAAGTGGTTTAAAGCTTTACGTACAACGCGTATTCATTATGGATGACGCTGAGCAGTTTATGCCGAGCTACCTACGTTTTGTGAAAGGTCTATTAGATTCAAACGATCTACCATTGAACGTATCGCGTGAAATTTTGCAAGACAATAAGATCACCCAAGCTATTCGTAAGGGTTGTACATCACGTGTGCTAAAAATGTTAGAACGTATGGGTAAAAACAAGCCAGAAGAGTATCAAACTTTCTGGAATGAGTTTGGCCAAGTACTTAAAGAAGGTCCAGCGGAAGACTCTGCCAATAAAGAGACTGTTGCAAAATTACTGCGCTTTAGCTCAACACATACAGATGAAAGTACTCAGAATGTGTCATTAGAGCAATACATTGAGCGTATGAAAGAAGGTCAGGACAAGATCTACTATGTGGTAGCTGACAGCTTTGAAGCGGCGAAGAATTCTCCTCACCTCGAAATCTTCCGCAAGAAAGGCATTGAAGTGCTATTGCTTTCAGATCGAGTAGATGAGTGGATGATGAGCCACCTGACAGAGTTTGCTGAAAAACCACTACAGTCAATTACACGTGGCGACCTAGACTTAGGTGAACTGGATGACGAAGAAACCAAAAAGGCTCAAGAAGAAAGTGAAAAAGAAGTTGAGGGCTTAATTGATCGCGTGAAAGGTGTACTTGGTGACAAGGTTAAAGAAGTACGCTTTACGCACCGCTTAACTGATTCACCAGCATGTGTTGTTGCAGACGATCATGATATGAGCTCACAAATGCAAAAACTCATGGAGTCAGTAGGGCAGGCAGTACCAGAAGCTAAACCTGTGTTCGAGCTTAACCCTGAGCATCAGCTTGTTAAACATTTAAATGTGGAACAAGACGAAGATAAATTTGCACAGTGGTCAGAAGTGTTGTTAGATCAGGCACTACTTGCAGAGCGTGGTAGCCTAAAAGATCCAGCAGGATTCGTAACACGCTTGAACAAATTGATGCTTGAAATGAGTAAATAAGCTCAAGTTCTAAATTTAAAAGGGCCCTTAGCGGCCCTTTTTTGCATTTATATGACTATTAAGGTAGGCAATTAGTATAAGTCGCTTGAGAATCTTGGACGCATGTGAAAAAATTTAGCCAACTTCAAATAAACTCCGAAAACGAGGAACATAATTATGCGCATTATCCTTTTAGGCGCGCCGGGTGCAGGTAAAGGCACTCAAGCACAGTTTTTAATGGACAAATATGGTATTCCGCAAATCTCTACTGGCGACATGTTACGTGCTGCTATCAAAGAGGGAACACCACTTGGCCTAGAAGCTAAAAAAGTGATGGATGCAGGTCAGTTGGTTTCTGATGAAATCATCATCGGCCTAGTAAAAGAGCGTATCGCTAAAGAAGATTGTGCAAAAGGTTTCTTGCTTGACGGTTTCCCTCGTACTATTCCTCAAGCTGATGCGATGAAAGAAAATGGTATCAGCATCGACCATGTTATTGAGTTTGATGTTGCTGACGAAATCATCGTTGAGCGCATGGGCGGACGCCGTGTTCACCCAGGCTCAGGACGTGTTTACCACGTAGTTTACAACCCACCAAAGGTTGAAGGTAAAGACGATGTGACGGGCGAAGACTTGATCATTCGTGATGATGACGTTGAAGAAACAGTTCGTAAGCGTCTTGGTATCTATCACGACCAAACAAAGCCGTTAGTTTCATACTATCAGGCTGAAGCTGATGCAGGTAACACGCAATACCACAAACTTGATGGTACACAGGCAGTTGACGCTGTAAGCCAGCAGTTAGCACAATTGTTAGGGTAATTGTAGATTACAAAAAAATGCCAGTCAGTGACTGGCATTTTTTATGACTGGATATTTTACAACAGCTGTTTTATAGCGCTTTTAGTGCCGCTAAAGTCTGGTCGTAATTTGGCTCGGTAGCCAAGTTTTCAACCAATTGTTTGTACACTATTTTGTGCTCCTTGTTCAGCACGAAAACAGCACGACTCAACAATCCCATATCTTTTATATACAAACCGTAGTTTTTACCAAAGTCATGCCAAACTGAATCTGAGAGTGTTTGTATTTTGTCTATGCCTTCAGTTTGGCAAAAACGTTTTTGTGCAAAAGGCAGGTCGGCGCTGATGGTTAGCATGACTACATCACCAAATTCGCCAGCAACTTTTTCATTAAAATGTTTGGTTTGTAAACTACATATGCCGGTGTCTAAACTTGGTACCACACTAATTAAAACAGCTTTATCTTTGAAGTCTGTTAATGTAACTGGAACAAACGAACCATCAACAACCTTAAAATCAGGGGCTTGTTGGCCTACTTTTACGCCATTACCTAATAAAGTTACAGGTTTGCCATTCGCGTTAACCTTGCCATTATCTATTTGATTTTCTTTAAAATCTGTTGCAAAAATTTGCGCTGAAAACAATGCTGTAGCCAGTATGATTGCTTTATGCATAAACAAGTCCTAAGTCAGTTATCGTAATCATGAAGAGTGTATTATACTGTTAGCTATGAACCAAGCCTACGGTAGGAATAACGTTGTAAATCAAGGCTGATTTTATTAACATGTGCCGTAAAAATAAGCGGTATTCAAATACAGAATACCTATAATAATAAATGCAACCACTTAATAACATCTCATTAATATTGTGGTTTGTCAATGTAAGAGAGCTTTTATGTCAACATTGGTCTTAATATGTGATGACTCAAAACTGGCGCGCAGACAGCTAGCACGCTCGTTGCCAAGTGATTGGGACATAAAAGTCGAATTTGCAGAGCATGGTATTGATTGTATTGAAAAAATTAAAAAATACTCACCAGAAATTCTTTTCCTAGACTTGAACATGCCACAAATGGATGGCTATGGCGTTCTGCAAGCAATCAATGAACAAGGTTTAAGTGTACTCACCGTCGTGGTTTCTGGAGACATTCAGCCAAACGCACATCAGCGAGTTATTGAGCTTGGTGCAATAGACTTTATTCGCAAACCTTGTGATGCAGCTAAGCTCGTGGAGATCATAGAACATCATGGTATTCGTGACAGAGCGATTAGAGAAAGCTTGGTCCATAAACTGGGGGAGCAGCTAGAGCCCGAGATCAGAGACATATATCAAGAGCTGACAAACGTGGCAATGGGGCAAGCGGGGGACTTGCTTGCGCGTTTATTGAATGTGTTTGTAGAGTTACCAATTCCTAATGTCAACGTGTTAGAAGTAAGCGAGTTACATATGGCACTGCAAGCCATTGATGCTAATGCCAGTACATCGGGTGTATGCCAAGGGTTTATTGGTGGTGGTGTTTCTGGTGAAGCGCTTCTTTTGTTAAACGACTCTAGTTTTAAAGAAGTCGCATCGCTTATGAACTATCAAGGTGAGCTAAACGATAAGGTAGAATTAGAGCTGTTGATGGATATTAGCAATATCTTGATCGGTGCTATTTTAACTGGTTTATCAAAACAACTGGATATGTCTTTTAGTCAGGGGCACCCTGTAGTTTTAGGGCAACATTGCGATGTATCTGACTTAGTTAAGGCAAATAAGAGCCGATGGCAAAGAACGTTAGCGATAGAGATCAGTTATGGTATAGAAAACCATAATATTAACTGTGACCTGATGTTGCTGTTTACAGAAGATTCACTGAAAACCCTAAAATATAAAGTCGCCTATTTATTAGAAGATTAAAACTATGCCTGCTGCTGATTTTGAAATGAATGAAATACACTGGTTAATGGATATGTTCAATACCGTTGACATTGGCCTAGTGGTGCTAGACAGAGAGTATAGAGTATGTGTTTGGAATGGTTTTATGGAAAACCATTCAGGGCTATTGCCCAGTGCAGTAAAAGATAAAGATATTTTTGATATTTTTCCAAGTATTGATGAAAAATGGTTTCGCTCTAAAGCTGAGTCGGTCTTTGTTCTGAAGAATCGCTCATTCACTATCTGGGAGCAGCAGCCTTATATCTTCCGTTTTAAAAACTATCGCCCAATTACTGGGAAAGCGGATTACATGTATCAAAACTCTACCATTATTCCATTATCAATGGTGACGGGCGAAGTAGGGCACATATGCATCATTATTTATGATGTCACCGATGAGGCGATGAACAAGATTGAGCTTGAAAAGGCTAACCATGAACTGGAGCGTATTAGTCGAACCGACAGTTTGACACAGCTGGCCAACCGAGGTTATTGGGAAGCTGGATTACGTAATGAGTTTCTACGACTAAAGCGTAGTAATGGTTGTAGCTCATTATTGATGTTTGATATTGACCATTTTAAAACGGTAAATGATGAATATGGTCACAGTGGTGGTGATGAGGCGATAAGGCATATCTCTGATCTATTAAAGAAAACGTTACGTGAAACGGATACCGCGGGCAGATATGGTGGTGAAGAGTTCGCAGTAACTTTGGTGGATACGGATGCCGAGGGGGCTAAAGTATTTGCAGAGCGCTTGCGAAATTTAATAGAAAAGTCATCCATTTTTTATGACGAACAGCAAATAAAGATCACGGTGAGCGTGGGCTTTGCCACTTATAGCCCAAAATTTAATAAGCATGAACAATGGATTGAAGCCGCTGACATGGCTTTATATCACTCAAAAGAGTCTGGTCGAAACCAAGTTACTCAATATACGCCAGAGTTGAAAAAAGACACCAGTAAGGCGAGTAAAGCAAATTAAGTAACACAAGCTCGCTTGTGTTACTTAAATAAGTGACTAATCTTCTTCTTCCTCAACAACGGGACATTGTGCAATGACTTGTACTTCCCCATTTTCGTTGGCTTGTTCAAGCCGTACAGCAAAGCCCCAAAGCCTGTAGAGGTGTTTTAAAACTTCTGCTTTTGACTCCGCAAGCGGAATGCCATTTTGTGGAACATACCTTAGGGTCAGGGAACGGTCCCCTCTAACATCCACGTCATACACTTGAATATTCGGCTCGTTGTTACTTAGATTGTACTGTGCGGACAGTGATGCTCTCACTTTTTGATAGCCTTCATCGTTATGAATAGCACCCACTTCTAGGTGCGGGTTTGCTTGTTTATCGATAATGGTGAATAACTTGAAATCTCTAATTAGCTTTGGAGATAAAAATTGACTGATAAAGCTTTCATCTTTGAAGTTTTCCATTGCAAAATGCAGCGTATCTAACCAGTTGCTTCCAGCAAATTCGGGGAACCAGTATTTATCTTCATCGGTTGGGTTTTCGCAGATGCGACGAATATCTACCATCATGTTAAAGCCAAGCGCGTAAGGGTTTATACCGGAGTAAAACTTGCTGTTGTATGGAGGCTGATACACAACGTTAGTATGGCTTTGTAGAAACTCCAACATAAAGGCATCTGACACTTTTCCTTCATCGTAGAGGTGATTCAAAATTGTATAATGCCAGAACGTAGCCCAGCCCTCATTCATTACTTGGGTTTGTCTTTGTGGGTAAAAGTACTGGGATATTTTGCGCACAATGCGAATGACTTCACGCTGCCATGATTCTAATAAAGGGGCATTTTTCTCAATAAAGTAAAGAATATTTTCTTGTGGCTCACTGGGAAAACGCACTTTCTTCATGCGTTCTTCCTGCTGGCTCACTGGAATGGTACGCCAAAGTTCGTTTACTTGTGATTGCAGATAGTCTTCACGCTCTTTTTGACGTTTTTGCTCTTCGTACATTGAAATTTGCTGGGGGCGTTTGTATCGATCAACGCCGTAGTTCATCAATGCGTGGCATGAGTCCAACAAGTTTTCTACTTCATCGATGCCATGCTTTTCTTCACATTCGGCGATGTAATTCTTCGCAAAGACTAGGTAGTCAATGATAGATGATGCGTCAGTCCACGTTTTAAATAGATAATTCCCCTTAAAAAATGAATTATGTCCGTAGCACGCATGTGCCATTACAAGTGCTTGCATCGGAAGAGTGTTCTCCTCCATCAAATAGGCTATACATGGATCTGAGTTAATAACGATTTCATAAGCTAACCCCATTTGTCCGCGCTTATAATTTTGTTCGGTTGCAATAAACTTTTTACCAAATGACCAGTGACTATAGCCAATTGGCATGCCAACGCTCGAATACGCATCCATCATTTGCTCAGCGGTGATCACTTCTATTTGATTTGGGTATGTATCCAACCTGTAATGTTCTGCGACACGGGCAATTTCAACTTGATATTCATTCAGCAGATCAAAGGTCCAATCAGGCCCATCATTCATTGGCTTATAACTCATAAGCTTCCTCCAATGTGGCTAAGCTGCGCCTTGTTGTTGACGGTTTTTCTTGAACAGCTCTCTAAAGATGGGATAAATATCCTCCACGGTGCGAATGTGCTGCATTGCGAAGTTATCGTGAGTATTAGCAATTGCTTGATACTCCCGCCATAAACTCTGATGTGCGCGGGTAGTGATCTCAATATAGGCATAGTACCTCACAACCTTGAGTAATTTATTGGTCATAATATCCGTACAATGAGGAGAGTCATCTGCCCAATTGTCACCATCCGAAGCTTGTGCAGCGTAAATATTCCAGTCGCCTTGAGAGTAGCGCTCTTTGACAATCTCATCCATCAACTTCAAAGCACTAGAAACAATTGTTCCACCAGTTTCTTGCGAGTAGAAAAACTCCTGCTCATCAACCTCTTTGGCTTGAGTATGGTGTCTGATGTACACCACTTCAATATCTTTGTAAGTGCGTGTAAGAAACTGATACAGCAAAATATAAAAGCGCTTTGCCATGTCTTTTGTTGCTTGGTCCATCGACCCAGACACATCCATCAAACAGAACATTACCGCTTTGCTTGTAGGGTGAGGGCGTTTTTCATAATTTCTAAACCGTAAATCGTAGTTGTCTATAAAAGGGACCGCTGCGATTTTTTGCTTTAGATCAGCCATTTCCGCTTCAAGCTCAGTAATTTTTTGTTGAGGTGGTACAGGTTCGTTTAGTAGAGCCTGTAGCTCTTCTTCAGCATCTGCCAGACGTCTACGTTTACTCGCAGACATGGCAACTCTACGTGCGAGCGACCCGCGTAGTGAGCGCACTATATCTAAGTTACTTGGCATCCCATCGTTACAAAAACCAGCACGATGCGTTTTCATTTGTACTAGCTTATCTAGCTGACTTTGTTTTAAGTTTGGTAGCTCCAAATCCTCAAATAGTAGGTCCAGATATTCATCTTTGGAGATAGAAAACACAAAATCATCTTCGCCTTCACCTTGGTCGCTGGCATCGCCTTGGCCTGCGCCCCCTCCTTGACCCGAAGGGGGACGTTGGATCTTGTCACCAGTACTAAATTGATCATTGCCTGGGTGGATCCGCTCACGGTCTCCACCTTTACCTTGATGAAAAATAGGTTCACTGATGTCTCGTTGTGGTATAGAGATACTCTCACCGCTACTTGTATCAGTAACACTGCGTTTATTGATAGCATCCGACACGGCTTCTTTTATCTGTTTTTTATAACGTCTAATGAAACGTTGTCGGTTTAGGGTACTCTTGTTTTTACCGTTCAGGCGACGGTCTATAAAATGCGCCATAAATCACCCTCTCAGTTTCTAATCGTCTTACTGTGATTTCCTAACTCTTAGATACCATTCAGAGAGTAATCGTACTTGCTTCTGGGTATAGCCTTTTTCAACCATGCGGTTTACGAAGTCCTCATGTTTCTTCTGATCTTCAGCCGAAGTTTTAGCGTTGAACGAAATAACAGGAAGCAGCTCTTCGGTATTAGAGAACATTTTCTTCTCTATAACGGTACGTAGCTTCTCGTAGCTGGTCCAAACAGGGTTTTGCCCATTATGGTGTGCACGAGCACGTAGAACAAAATTAACTATCTCATTACGGAAGTCTTTAGGGTTAGAGATCCCAGCAGGTTTCTCAATTTTTTCAAGTTCAGCATTTAAGGCTGCTCTATCAAACAACTGGCCGGTATCGGGGTCTCTGTATTCCTGATCTTGGATCCAGAAATCAGCATAAGTAACATAGCGGTCAAAAATGTTTTGGCCATATTCAGAGTAAGATTCTAGATAAGCGGTTTGTAGCTCTTTACCTATAAACTCAACATATTGAGGAATGAGATAGCCCTTAAGGTGGCTTAAGTAGCGCTCCTGTAATTCGGCACTGAATTGCTCACGTTCAATTTGCTGTTCTAGTACATAAAACAAATGTACGGGGTTTGCAGCAACCTCTGCGTGATCAAAGTTGAATACGCGAGAGAGGATCTTAAACGCGAAACGGGTAGATAGCCCAGTCATACCTTCATCAACACCCGCATAGTCGCGATACTCCTGATAGGATTTTGCTTTAGGATCTGTGTCTTTTAAGCTTTCTCCATCATATACTCTCATTTTTGAGTAGATGCTTGAGTTTTCAGGTTCTTTAATTCGGGACAGTGAAACAAACTTTGCTAAAGTCTCAAGCGTTCCTGGAGCACATGGAGCAAGCGCCAGTTCGCTATTTTCTATGAGTTTGTTATAAATCTTAACTTCCTCAGAGACACGCAAACAGTAAGGTACTTTGACAATATAAACACGGTCTAAGAACGCTTCATTGTTTTTGTTATTCTTAAAGGTCTGCCATTCAGACTCGTTTGAGTGCGCCAAAATCATGCCACTGAAGGGGAGTGCTGAAATCCCTTCGGTTCCGTTGTAATTGCCTTCTTGAGTGGCTGTAAGCAACGGGTGAAGCACTTTGATTGGTGCTTTAAACATTTCGACGAACTCCATTAAGCCTTGGTTTGCAAGACACAAAGCACCCGAATACGAATAAGCATCTGGGTCATTTTGAGCATAGTGCTCAAGCTTTCTGATATCTACCTTACCTACAAGGGCCGAAATATCCTGATTATTTTCATCGCCAGGCTCTGTTTTAGCGATAGCAATCTGGTCCAAAATAGATGGATAGCGCTTAACCACTCTGAACTTGCTAATATCGCCGTTAAATTCATGTAGCCTTTTTGCCGCCCATGGTGACATCACTGTTTTTAGGTAGCGGGGTTTAATACCATATTCTTTTTCTAGTAGTTCAGCATCTTCAATTGGGTTAAATAAGGAAAGTGGATGATCATTTACAGGCGAGCCCTTGATTGCGTATATAGGTACTTGTTGCATCAAGTATTTTAGCTTTTCAGCAATGGATGACTTACCACCACCAACGGGGCCTAGCAAATAGAGTACCTGCTTACATTCTTCAAGCCCTTGGGCGGCGTGTTTTAAATAAGACACAATTTGCTCTATCGCGTCTTCCATTCCGTAGAATTCGCTAAAAGCAGGATAGCGTGCAATCACGCGGTTAGAGAAAATCCGGCTAAGGCGTGCATCGCTTGCAGTGTCGATCATTTCAGGTTGACCAATGGCCATCAATAAGCGTTCAGGAGCACTTGCATAGGCCGATTTATCTTCTTTACAGATCTCTAGAAACTCGGCGATACTGTACTCTTCTTCTTGTGCTGCTTCGTATCTGGCTTGGTAGTGTTCAAATATCGTCATAACGACCTCCAATAACCTGCTTACATAAAAAAAGCTGTTTTATCTACAAAGGAAAAGGTTATCTTAAGCTTAGTCTTGATATTTGAAATTTGCCTAAAAATTCCAAATATTTAATGCATTTGTGTGCGGAAAACGAGGAAATAAAAAAGGCACTGAAAGTGCCTTTTATTGCAATAATTCTATTGCCGAATAAGTCGTAATTGTTAAGCTAGGTTGCTGTTCGCAAATTCCCAGTTAACTAATGCCCAGAAACCTTTCAGGTAGTCAGGACGAACATTGCGGTAGTCGATATAATACGCGTGTTCCCAAAGGTCAACAGTTAGGATTGGTGTTACGCCTGCTTCTGTAAGCGGTGTTGCAGCGTTTGAAGTGTTCACGATATCTAGTGAACCATCTGCTAGTTGTACTAACCAAGTCCAGCTTGAACCGAAATTGTTTACGGCTTTGTCGTTGAACGCTTCTTGGAATGCTGCAAATGAGCCCCATTTAGCGTTGATTAGCTCTGCTACTTTACCAGCCGGCTCGCCACCACCGTTTGGTGATAGGCTGTGCCAGTAGAATGTGTGGTTCCAGATTTGCGCAGCGTTGTTAAATACTCCACCTTCTGAACTACATACCACTTCTTCTAAAGTTTTGTTAGCGAATTCAGTGCCTTCAACTAATCCGTTTAGTTTAACAACGTAAGTGTTGTGGTGCTTACCGTGGTGAAACTCTAAAGTTTCTTGTGAAATGTGAGGCTCAAGCGCATCGATTGCATAAGGTAGTGACGGTAGTTCAAATGCCATGTTAATCTCCATTTTGTTGTTTGAATGCCAAATCAGAATACCAAACATAGCGTAGATAACTGCTCTGTTCTATACGAATTGGCATTATAGTGATACTATAATTCCCGAGTATTTTACTCAAGTTTTGGCAAACAGCAATGGCGTTGCCTTAATACTAATCGTAAATGTGGTCTTAATGGTGATATTTCAAGCACGCATTACTATCACAGACCAAAACGCTATCGTCACTTTGAGGTTAAAGATGGAAACCATTGATAAAATTAAACAGCAAATTTCTGAAAACCCGATTCTTCTTTATATGAAAGGCTCTCCAAAATTACCTAACTGTGGTTTTTCGTCACAAGCTGCGCAAGCATTAATGGCATGTGGCGAGCAATTTGCGTATGTTGATATCCTTCTTAACCCAGATATCCGCGCTGAATTACCACATTACGCTAATTGGCCAACCTTTCCACAACTATGGGTTGAAGGTGAGCTGATTGGTGGCTGCGACATTATCATTGAAATGTTTCAACGTGGTGAGTTACAGCCACTAATTCAAGAAACAGCAGCAAAATATAAGACTGAAGAGTCTAGTTCGGCTGAGTAAGCCACTGCAATCAGAGCAATTCACTTTGAGCCCAACTAAAAGTTGGGCTTTTTTGTACCTAGCATGCAAGTAACTCTTAAGTATTGAATGAAAGTTGACGTCAACGTTAACTTTACCTTCTGATAATTTCCCTTCATTGCGAGTGCCAACTCGATGTGATCAAAAAGCCTGTTGAATAATATGCACAGCATTGCTAAAACGACGCTTAGTAAGCAAGGGTTATGTGAATATTTATTCATCATTTAACTTCTTTACGTTTACGTAAACTGAGTGTTGGGGGCTTTTTTGTTAACTTTTAATTTAAATTGACACTGGTGTCATGGTCTTTTTTTAGTCATTTATTACGGTGTTGAGCGATTTTTCTTACTTTCGGTTAATTTGTCATACCAATGAGAAATATTCATGTTAATGAATATGTATTCATAATTGTGTTGACTCCAATATAAAACCTCGCTAGTTTTGAATATCTGTCAAAAATCTCGTTAGAAGTGTAACCAATGGCAGTTGTAGCAAGGGGAGGAGTCCATGTTATATGACTCGGCACTAGAAAAAGATAACTGTGGCTTTGGCTTGATAGCACATATCAATGGTCAAGCGAGCCACAAACTCATTCGCACGGCAATTCTTGGGTTAGACCGAATGCAGCACCGTGGTGGTATTGCATCCGATGGTAAAACTGGTGATGGCTGCGGATTATTATTACAAAAACCCGATAGCTTTTTCCGTGCTATTGCTGCTGAGCAACAGTGGCGACTAGGAAAGAATTATGCGGTTGGTATGATGTTCTTAAACACTGATAGTGAACTTGCCCAAGCAGCACGAAAAGTTGTTAATGAAGAATTAGAAAAAGAAACCTTGACGCTTGTTGGTTGGCGAGAAGTACCCACCGACCCATCTATGCTAGGTCCAATTGCGTTAAAACAGTTACCAAAGTTTGAGCAAGTATTTGTGAGTGCGCCTGAAGGTTGGCGCCCTAAAGATCTTGAGCGTCGCTTGTACATTGCTAGACGTCGCATTGAGAAGCGTTTATTCGATGATAAACAGTTTTATATATCGAGCTTATCTGGTTTGGTCACCGTCTATAAAGGGCTAATGATGCCAGCGGACTTGCCAAACTTTTATCTTGATTTAGCTGATATGCGTATGACCAGCGCGATTTGTGTGTTCCACCAACGTTTTTCAACTAATACACAACCACGTTGGCCGTTAGCTCAGCCGTTTAGGTATTTGGCTCATAATGGTGAAATCAATACCATCACGGGTAACCGTCAATGGGCTAGAGCACGTGCTTACAAGTTCTCTTCGCCTTTATTGCCTGACTTACAAAGCGCAGCGCCATTTGTTAATGAAGAAGGTTCTGACTCATCTAGCCTAGATAACATGCTTGAGCTGTTTCTAGCAGGCGGAATGGATCTATTTCGTGCTATGCGTATGCTTGTACCTCCAGCGTGGCAGAAGAACCGAGCGATGGACGAAGACTTACGTGCATTTTATGACTTTAACTCAATGCATATGGAGCCATGGGATGGGCCTGCAGGTATTGTTATGTCTGACGGGCGCTTTGCAGCTTGTAACTTAGATAGAAATGGCTTGCGACCCGCGCGTTATGTACTGACGCAAGACGGTTTTATCACGCTCGCATCTGAGGTGGGTATTTGGGATTATGCGGCGGATGAAGTTATCGATAAAGGTCGTGTTGGTCCTGGGGAGTTGCTGGTAGTCGATACGTTACATGGCAAAATTTGGCAATCGGATGAAATTGACCAAGACCTCAAGGCTCGACACCCTTACAAAGCTTGGCTAGAACAAAACGTCAAGCGGTTAACGCCATTTGAACAACTAGACGAACAGCAGGCTGGTGGTCGAGATTTAGATGAGCAAACGCTACTGACATATCAGAAATTATTCGGTTACAGCAACGAAGAGCTAGAGCAGGTGCTTCGGGTGATGGGCCAAAACGGCCAAGAAGCAACTGGCTCGATGGGAGATGATACACCTTTTGCTGTACTATCAGAGGGTTACCGTTCTTTGTTTGACTATTTCCGTCAAAAATTTGCGCAAGTGACCAATCCACCGATCGACCCACTTCGTGAAAATCACGTGATGTCATTGGCAACCTGTATTGGCCGAGAGCAAAACGTATTTAATGAGACGACCGGACACGCCAAGCGCTTACAATTTGATTCACCCGTATTGTCTTACTCTGATATGCAGCAGTTACGCAATGCAGATGACGAACATTACTCTATCTGTAAAGTTTCCTTGCAGTACACACAGGAAGAAGGCTTACAAAATGCCATTATTCGAGTCTGTGATGAAGCTCAGCAAAAAGCGCAAGCTGGTTGCGTCATGGTGGTACTCAGCGACCGTGAGATTAGTGAAGGCACGCTTCCGATACCTGCGGCGATGGCTGTTGGAGCGGTGCAACAAAGGTTAGTAAATAGTAACCTGCGCTGCGACTCAAACATTATTGTTGAAACAGGCAGTGCCAGAGATCCGCATCAATTTGCTGTATTACTCGGTTTTGGAGCAACAGCGATATACCCTTATCTGGCTTATGAGTCTTTGGTTGCGATGTGTGACTCGGGCGTGATCAAAAAAACTTATCGAGAAGTCACCTTGGCTTATCGCAATGCGATTAACAAAGGGTTGTACAAGATCATGTCGAAAATGGGGATCAGCACCATTGCGTCATATCGTTGCTCAATGTTATTTGAAGCGGTAGGGCTGTCAGATAGTGTGGTTGAGCTGTGCTTTAAAGGTGTTGCTAATCGCATTCAAGGTGCATGTTTTGAAGACTTTTCTGAGGATCAGGCAAAGTTACATAAACTAGCGTTTAGCAAGCGCAAGCTGTTAAGTCATGGTGGATTGCTTAAGTATGTTCACGGCGGTGAATATCATGCCTACAACCCAGATGTTGTGCAAAGCCTTCAAGTAGCGGTACGTTCGGGTAGTTATGAAGACTACTTGAAATATGCACAACTGGTAAACAATCGCCCAGTGACGAACTTACGAGATTTACTGGCGCTAAAAACTCAGACCCCAGTCAATATCGATGATGTAGAGCCTGCAACAGAGCTTTACAAACGTTTTGATTCAGCAGCGATGAGTATTGGCGCCCTGTCTCCCGAAGCCCATGAAGCGCTAGCCATTGCGATGAACCGCTTAGGTGGATGCTCTAACTCAGGTGAAGGGGGTGAAGATAAACTTCGTTTTGGTACTGAGAAAAATTCACGAATTAAACAGGTAGCCTCTGGTCGCTTTGGTGTCACACCTCATTATTTACATAGTGCTGATGTAATTCAGATCAAAGTGGCACAGGGTGCTAAACCGGGTGAAGGTGGGCAACTACCGGGTGAAAAGGTCACGCCTTATATTGCCAAACTGCGTTATTCTGTGCCTGGTGTGACTTTAATATCACCACCACCACATCACGATATCTATTCAATTGAGGACTTGGCGCAGCTTATTTTCGACCTAAAACAGGTGAATCCAAATGCCTTAATCTCGGTCAAGCTGGTATCGGAGCCTGGGGTTGGCACGATAGCGACAGGTGTGGCAAAGGCATATGCCGATCTCATTACCATTGCAGGTTATGACGGAGGCACAGGCGCAAGTCCACTGACATCAGTTAAGTATGCAGGTAGCCCGTGGGAGTTGGGTTTAGTCGAAACTCAACAAGCTTTGGTTGAAAATGGACTACGTCACCGTATTCGCTTGCAAACAGATGGTGGCTTGAAAACGGGCTTAGACATCATCAAAGCTGCCATCTTGGGTGCGGAGAGCTTTGGCTTTGGCACAGGTCCTATGGTTGCTTTAGGGTGCAAGTACTTGCGTATTTGTCATTTGAACAATTGTGCAACGGGTGTTGCTACTCAAGATGAAACATTGCGCCAAAAGCATTATCACGGTTTACCAGACATGGCGATGAACTACTTTAAGTTTATTGCGCAAGAGGCTCGAGAGCTGATGGCGGCATTGGGTGTCACTCGCTTGGTTGATCTTATTGGTCGTACTGACTTACTAGAGATGATAGAAGGGCGCACTGCCAAACAAGCTAAATTAGACCTGTCAGGTTTACTTGCTAAGCCAAATAACCCATCGGGTGAAACGCTTTACTGCAGCGCAGCAAATACTTCTCACTACCAAGGTCAGTTGAACGAGCTTCTGTTGGATAAAGCAAAGCAAGCAATTGATGACAAAACTGGGATCTCTTTAGTTAATCGCATCAGTAATACAGACCGCTCTGTAGGTGCCATGCTATCGGGCTATATTGCCAGTAAACACGGTAATCAGGGCATGGCAGCGGACCCAGTTGCGATTGAATTACATGGTACTGCGGGTCAGTCTTTCGGTGTTTGGAATGCTGGCGGCCTAGAAATGACGCTGGTGGGTGATGCGAACGATTACGTGGGTAAAGGCATGGCCGGTGGTAAGTTGGTTATTAGACCACCTATGGGGTCAAGCTTTGCCAGTCACCAAGCCACTATTATGGGTAACACCTGTTTGTATGGTGCAACGGGCGGTAAGTTGTTTGCTGCGGGCCGAGCTGGCGAGCGCTTTGCTGTTCGTAACTCGGGCGTGCAAGCCGTTGTCGAAGGAGTAGGAGACAATGGCTGTGAATATATGACCGGTGGCGTTGTATGTATCTTAGGTGCTGTCGGTGTCAACTTCGGTGCGGGTATGACTGGTGGTTTTGCGTATGTTTTAGACGAAGGTAACGACTTTGCTAAACGCATTAACCCAGAATTGGTTGAAGTTGTAGAGCTAACACAATTGCCATCTCATCAAGAGCATTTACGCGGCCTGATTGCCGAACACCTTGAATTAACATGTTCGTCAAGGGCAGAGCAGGTGTTAGCTAATTTTGATTTGTACTTACCAATGTTTAAATTGGTAAAGCCAAAATCGAGCGATGTAAAAAGCCTATTAGGGCATAGAGCGCGCAGTAGCGCAGAGCTTCGTGTGCAGGCTCAATAGGGGGAAGTATGAGCGAAAATGTTTATCAGTTTATTGACGTACAAAGGGTAGATCCGCGTAAGAAACCAATTTCAACGCGCAAGCAATCTTTTGTGGAGATTTACGAACCTTTTTCTACCAGTCAGGTAAATTCGCAGTCAGATCGCTGTCTTGACTGCGGCAACCCTTATTGTGAGTGGAAATGCCCTGTACACAACTACATACCACAATGGTTAAAACTGATCAGAACGGGGCGTATATTCGAAGCGGCTGAGCTGTCTCATCGCACCAACAGCTTGCCTGAGGTCTGTGGCCGTGTTTGTCCACAAGATAGGTTATGTGAGGGCGCGTGTACGTTAAATGAGGAATTTGGCGCAGTTACCATTGGTAATATTGAAAAATACATCACAGATACCGCATTTGCCCAAGGCTGGAAGCCAGACATGTCTTATGTTGTTTGGAGTGACAAAAAGGTTGCCATTATTGGTGCCGGTCCAGCAGGGTTAGGGTGTGCTGATATCTTGGTTCGTAATGGCGTGAAGCCGGTAGTGTTTGACCGCAACCCAGAAATTGGTGGACTGCTCACCTTTGGCATTCCTTCATTCAAACTTGAAAAGTCGGTAATGCAGAAGCGCAGAGAAATATTTAGCGAAATGGGTGTTGAGTTTCAGTTGAATACTGAAGTGGGCAAAGACATCTGTATGGATGAGTTGCTATCTCAGTATGATGCCGTGTTTGTAGGTGTTGGTACATATCAAAGCATGCGAGGAGGGTTGGCAAACGAAGGTGCTCCGGGTGTATATGATGCGCTGCCATTTTTAGTAGGTAATACCAACCGTGTGATGGGGTATGATGAAACAAAACAGCCTTTCATCGACATGGCAGGTAAAAAGGTGGTTGTGCTTGGTGGCGGAGATACGGCCATGGACTGTGTACGTACATCGGTAAGACAAAATGCAGCCTCGGTAGTGTGTGCCTATCGCCGTGACGAAGAGAACATGCCTGGCTCTCGTCGTGAGGTAAAGAACGCCAAAGAAGAAGGGGTTGAGTTTAAGTTCAATCTCCAGCCCAAAGGCATTGTGGTGGATGACAATGGTCATGTTAAAGGCGTTGAAATGGTACAAACTCAGCTCGGTGAAGCGGATGAGAATGGCCGAAGAAGAGCCGAAGAAGTCCCAGGGTCTGAACATACCTTGGACGCCGATGCGGTATTAATGGCATTCGGGTTTAAGCCACATAGCTTAGATTGGTTAGCACAATATGATGTGGAAATTAATCACTGGGGTGGCATTGAAGCCCCAGAAAAAGGGCAGTTTACTCACCAAACCAGCAACCCAAAAATCTTTGCAGGCGGTGATGCCGTCAGAGGCTCAGATTTGGTTGTAACCGCTATTTTTGAAGGCCGTAATGCGGCTGAGGGAATACTGGACTATTTGGATGTGTAAACACCCATAAAGGCTTTAAGATTCAAACTAAGTAGTAAGACCATCGAGCCCGCGACAGTGGGCTTTTTTGTGGCGAACTTTAACTTGTAGGCTCGATAAGCTACAAAGCGGAGCCATCCTACATGACTATATTTTCAAAAAGCAGGATGGCGTTTCGCTTATTCGACCAACGCCACTAATCTATGCACTTTGCACCGAAAGCAACTCTTGTGCGCTGGCTTTGGTGGTAGCGCTGATTTTATCACCACCGATCAGACGGGCAATTTCTTCAACGCGCATCTCATGCTCTAGTGGCTTCATAGACGTGAAGGTTTCGCCATTATCAACAACTTTAGCGACAAAAAACTGCTGGTGGCCACTACATGCAACTTGTGGTAAATGCGTTACACAAATAACTTGAGTGGACTGACCTAATTGTCTGAGCAATTTACCTACTTGCGATGCGGTGGGACCAGAAATACCTACATCTACTTCATCGAATATGAGTGTTGGCGTGGTGACGCGCTGGGCGATGATAACCTGAATTGCCAAACTAATACGTGAAAGCTCGCCCCCTGAGGCAACTTTACCTAGTGGTTGTAATGGTTGGCCAGGGTTAGTTGAGACCAAAAACTCAATATCATCAAATCCGCTGGCCGCAGGTTTTTGTTGTGGCTTTTGTGTCAACTCAATCGCAAAACGGCCATTCTCCATGGCGAGTGATGCCATGCTTTTGGAGATCAATTCATTAAGTTGCCCAGCTGCTGCTTGTCTGCTTTCACTCAATCCTTTTGCGGCAATGTTGTAGGCATGTATGGCGTCTGCAATTTCTTGCTCTAACGCATCTAAGCGCTCAGAGTCTGAACAGATCTCGTTGAGTTCTAGTTTTAATTGCTGATGAAAGGCAAATAGCTCATCTGGTTTAATTGCATGTTTACGGGCTAAGTCCATTGCTTTTGACAAGCGCTCTTCCACCTCTTGTAGGCGCATTGGATCTTGCTCGATGTTTTCTCCATAGCTGCGTACTTCTCGGCAAGCTTCTTCTATTTGTACTGCGGCTTCTTCAAGCATTTGTGCGATAGAACTGAGCTGGTTGTCGTAGCCGGCTAACTCACAAAATTTTTGCGCGCTGTGTTGAAGTTGGCTCAGTACGGTTTGATCATCCTCGTATAGATGCGCAAGCTCACGTTGGCAGGTTTCTAGTATCGTTTGACTATGACTTAAGCGACTGTGCTCTGCTTCTATTTCCTCAAACTCACCATCCTGTAAAGCAAACTCATCTAATTCTGCAACTTGATATTCAAGCAGTTGTTGCTTTGCAACTTGCGTTTGTTGCTGCTTTTGTAATTCGCTATATTCGCGCTGTAGTTTATTGAAGTGGCTGTATTGTGCATTGACTGCGTTAAGTAAAGCGTGGTGCCCAGCATAAGCGTCGAGTAGGTGAAGTTGATGCTCTGGTTTGAGTAATAATTGGTGCGCATGCTGACCATGGATAGAGATCAAATATTGTCCTAGCTCTTTAAGTTGGCCTGCGGTAACAGCAATACCATTGATATAACTTTTGCTGCGGCCGTTTTTACCAATGACGCGGCGCAAAATGCAATCTTGATCTTCGTTGTTGAGCATATGCTCACTTAAAAATTGTTTTGCGACGGGTAGTTTTGAGATATCAAAATGTGCACTTATTTGAGTTTTGTCAGCACCGGGACGAATGGCTGAGGCATCGGCTCGCTCACCTAAACACAATGAAAGCGCATCTATAGCGATAGACTTACCGGCACCTGTCTCGCCTGTGATGGCGGTCATGCCCGAACGCCACTCAACTTGTAGCGCGTTTACAATAGCAAAGTTTTTAATTTCTAAGTTAATAAGCATACTGTGTATCCAAACAGTGGTTATACTGTTAATCTATACAGTATGCTGATTAAAAGCAACTCGAATTTGACTAAATCAGCACAATATTGGCTAGCTGGTTGTTAGCCTTTGTCTTGCATCTAGCATTTGCTGCTTTGTTTGTTCGTCTAGCTCATTGTCGCTTTGTGCGTTGTCTTCTAGTGGTTCTTCATCGATTTCTAGGTTCATCGGAACATCGGGTGTTTTAATCAAGGTGATCAACGCAGGTAAGATTTCATAGTAAAAATCTTTGTTGTAGGCAATACCATTGCTGGGTAATTCCGCTACAAAATACTGTAGCTGTTCGGCGAGTAGCTCGGTATTACCTGTTACTCGACACTTACCTAATTCAGTCCCGACGGTACGGGTAAATAACTCACTAACAACTTCAAGCTGAGTCAGATTGGCTTCCGTGTGTGCTTGAACGACAAAAAAGTTACCGACAATAGCATTAATCTTTGGAGCGTATTTAGGGCGCAGGATTTTAGCGTCTACATACTCGGCCGTTCTTTGTTTAAAGTGTGTTGTTATCTCTTTTAAACGGTTATTAAAAATTTTCTTTTCGGCTTCACGTGCCTTTTTACGATTATTTTCTATCACAACGTACACTCCAAGTAATGTAATCAGAAGAAGTAGTGTGAAAAAAACAATATAACTGATCATGTCGGTTCAACTTTCCTAAATTAGAAAAATAGTTTTTATGTATTTTGCGGTATCTTACAGGTATTAGTAAAGCCTGCTACCCCAATTTAATTTTTGTCTAAGTACGTTGTAGTACGAGTATGATTTTGGGTGGATTAAACGCAAAGATTTCTCTGCTTTTTTTATGACCACTTCGTCACCAGGAAGCACAGCGAGCACCACATGGCTATCGCAGCTCACTTGTAGGCTATCGGTATTCTCAAGGCTGAGTTTGAGCCGAATTTCATTGTTAGCGTCAACCACCAACGGGCGACTTGAAAGCGTGTGCGGAAACATGGGGACTAGCGCCATGGCGTTAAGCTGAGGTGTGAGAATTGGCCCACCACCAGACAGAGAATATGCAGTTGACCCAGTCGGCGTCGAAACAATCAGTCCGTCTGAGCGCTGTGAGAAAACAAATTCTCCATTGATAAATGCTTCAAACTCTATCATGTGTGCAACTTTGTCAGCGTGAAGTACGGCTTCATTCACTGCAAGGTTTGCACTTTTGAGCTCTGCGTGACGGTACACTTCTACTTCTAATAAAAAGCGAGACTCGGAAATAAACTCTCCGCGTAGCACTTCTTCAAGACTCGCTTCAAACCCATCAGGATTCAAATCCGTTAAAAAGCCAAGGTTACCTCTGTTTACACCTATTACTGCCACGTCAAAACGTGCTAGTACGCGCGCTGCACCAAGCATATTACCATCACCACCGACGACGATAGCCAAGTCGCATTGATTGCCTAGCTCCACCAGTTCTGTAAGTGAGTTGTTATCTATGTTAGATATTTGCGCTCCTACGCGCGCTTCAACCAATACGGTGTAACCAAGTGCTTGCAAAAAGGTATATAAGCGTTGTAAGGTCAACGCCGCGCCTTCATGACTCGGCTTACCAATTAAACCAATGGTTTTGAAGGGAGTCGTCATGTTGAATGTCCTTGATAATAATAGCGCAAGACTAACTTAAAAAGTTATGACTTGAAACTGGCAAATGATGTCACTACATAAATAATATGAAATTAACAGCACGCGACCAACAAATCTTTTCTGCCGTAATGAGCTTGTACTGTAACGGCGAGGGGCATCCTGTTGCTTCGAGTAAAATAGCGAAGCAAAAAGGCATGGCAGTCTGCTCTGCAACCGTTCGCAATGCAATGGCCAGATTAGAAAGAGAAGGCTTACTTTATTCTCCTCATACCTCAGCCGGGAGAGTTCCCACAGATTCTGGCTTGAAATATTGGCTGGACGAGTATTTTGCACTTGCGCAGATAGCCAATTACTGGCAGCCAGAACAAAACCAGTTGATAGAGTTTGCGCACAACTTAAGCCAAAAATTCAATGTGTGTTGTTGTGTTGGTTTACCGCAAGCAAGTTCACAGTTGGTATTTCGTGTTGAAGTACTCGCATTTGATAGTAGTTCTTGGTTGGTGCTCTTAATTGATAGAGCAGGTCAGTCACAAAATATTTGTATCAATAAACCTAAAGATGACAGTGATCAGCATAGGTATTTATTCGCGGCTTGGATGAATACGGTATTTAGTCAACAGACTCTAATTGAAGGTTTACACCGGATGCGTGCGATGGCGCACAGCGCCCCTGAAAATTGTCGAGAGCAATTAGCTCAATGGACGAGAGAACTTCACCACCAGCTAGGCACTGATAACAGTATTGTTGTAGGTGAAAGATATTTATATCAAGGGTTAGACATAGAAACCGAACTCAATATTGGTGTGTCGTTCTTGCATCAGGTTGAAGATAAGTTAGCGTTTAAGAATGGTTTGTCTGTTGTACTTGGTACTGAGCTGAGCACACTCAATGTTAAACAGTCCGTTGTTTTGAGTGTTCCGTATTTTCAAAAAGGTGAATATCAAAGCAGATTTTGTGTAATTTGCCCATCTAATGCGCCGATTGAGGCTATCATTACACAATTTTCCCAAATCACGCCATTAGGGGCTTGAATCTCAAAATTCAATCCCCATAATTAGCCACAGTAGTAAAGAATTGGAGAAATCTTACATGTCTGAGCAAACCAATGCCCCTGAACATGAACAAGACGCTGCTGAGCAAGTAGAGCAAGCAGCTCAAACACAAGAAGAAACAAAAGTAGAAGATGAAGCGCAAGCTGAGTTAAGCCCAGAGGAAGAAATAGCTGGTTTATACGCTGAACTGGAAGCTGCAAAGCAGACTATTGCTGATCAACAAGACAGTGTTGTACGTGCTGCTGCTGACGTTGAGAATATGCGTCGCAGAGCAGCGCAAGATGTTGAGAAGGCGCATAAGTTTGCTTTAGAAAAGTTCGCTAATGAGCTTTTGCCTGTGATTGACAACCTAGAACGCGCGATTGAATTCTCTGATAAAGAAAATGAGACCTTAAAGCCTGTGCTTGAAGGTATCGATATGACATTAAAGAGCTTTTCTGACGCTGTTGCCAAGTTTGGTGTTGAAACTGTTAATCCTCAAGGAGAAGCATTTAACCCAGAGTTACATCAGGCTATGTCTATTCAACCAAGCAATGATGTCTCACCAAACACCGTGCTTGCGGTAATGCAAAAAGGCTATACGCTAAACGGTCGCTTATTACGACCTGCGATGGTTATGGTTTCTAAAGAAGCGGAATAAGCATATCTTTGGCATAAAAAAAGCCGAGTTAATCGGCTTTTTTTATGCCTGATTTTTGCCAAACTTGATACAGACAACACGCTATAACGGCGCTTAGCATCAAACAAGCAAACGGCAATGCGGTACTTGGCTTAATGAGTGCTAAAATAGGCCCGACTAAGGCACCGCTGCCAAAACGCAAAGTTCCAATTACAGCAGTGGCGGTTCCGGTGTGCTTTTCAAAAGCGATTAAAATTAAGGCATCTGCGTTGCTAGCGATAATCCCTAGGCTCATCATCAATGGTGCAATGGTGCTGGCGAAGACCCATACATTGACCTGTTGAGTGCTTTCGAACACTAAGGTGATGCCCGTAACCATCCCAATGATTAAGCCAAGATAGAGTAAACGTCTTGACCCCAGCTTTGGTACTAGCCGTGTGTTTAGGAAGTTACCAAACATGAGCGCCATCACATTAAGCGCAAATAGAATACCAAACAGCTGCTCGGAGACTTTGAAGTAATCAAGGTAGACGAAAGGAACGGACGTAAGGAAGCAAAAGAATGCAAATGACGCAGCCATAGACGTGAGTATATCCATGCGACATAGCTTGTTGGACAATACTTGTTGATAGTTTTTAAAAAAGAAGCGTGCAGAGATCTTATCTTTGTTAAACCTTGGTACATCGATATCAGCGAAGGTAATAAAAACAAAAACTACGATGGCGTATAAAGTTAAGCACCAAAATATTGCACTCCAATGCAAAATGAGCATCAGACCTGCACCAATACTTGGTGCCAGCAGCGGAGCTAGCATCATAATCATAGATACATAAGACATGCCTTTGGCGGTATCTTGCTGATAATAATGCCGAATTATTCCAGGTACCACGACACTTGCGGCAGCGCCTGTAAAGGCCTGAATGACCCTAAGCAGATTGAATGTTTCTATGTTTGTGCAAAGCGCAAGTAGTGCTGAACTGATAGCAAACCCCAACAGCCCAAAACGCGCTAACAGGGTACGTGAAAATCTGTCAGCTAATGGACCGAAAATCAACATACCTAGCGCATAGCCCGCTAAGTAGCTGCTCAAAGAAACTTGTACCTTCTCCAAAGACGTATTGAGTTGTTCAGCTATCACGACCATAGCCGGCAGATATAGGTCTATTGCAAGCGGTGTTAACGCCACTATACTGGCTAATAATGGCAAAAATAATCGACCAAGAGGGTGAGCGTTTTGCACAGGCGTCCAAAATGATGAGTTTGTGTTAAGTCTAACAAACTGAAGCATATTCAGGGGAATTTCTGAGTCAGAGTGCAATAATTTGAGACAAGTCTTGGCTTTTGCCCTAATCGGCGTTTGAGTAGCCAGTCAAATGTTTTAAACTAGCGACAAACTTAATGTTACGGGAATTAACTGCATGAAAAAACTACTTACCGCTTTGGCGATTACGCTCGCTATTTCGGGGTGTAAAACTTCACCGACCGGGCGCACACAGATTACGTTATATTCAGACCAACAAATGAGTGAGATGGGGGTTGCCAGCTTTGCACAAATGAAAGAGCAGCAGCCTATTGAAGCGGATAAGTCGACTAATGCTTATGTGAAATGTATTGCGGATCACCTGATTGACCAATTACCAGCTGAATATGCGAATCAGCAATGGGAAGTTGTGGTATTCAAAGAACCCAGCGCCAATGCGTTTGCATTGCCTGGAGGCAAAATTGGTGTGCATACTGGGCTATTAGAGGTGGCGAAAAACCAGCATCAGCTTGCAGCTGTGATGGGCCATGAAGTGGGGCATGTGATTGCCCAGCACGCCAATGAACGTGTATCGCAAAACAGTTTGCTGCAGTTTGGCTTGCAGGCGAGTAATGTGGCGTTGCAAATGGGGGATGTTCGATATCGAGATGCCATCATGCAAGGTTTAGGACTCGGGGCACAGTTTGGTGTGGCACTGCCCTTTAGCCGTTCTCATGAAAGTGAGGCGGATGTAATTGGCTTAGATCTAATGGCCAAAGCTGGCTTTGACCCTCAAGGTTCGGTGGCTTTATGGCGTAATATGGAGGCTGCCTCTAGCGAGCGTCCTCCTGAGTTCATGTCAACGCACCCTGCGCCAAATACTCGTATCGCAAACTTGCAACAAGGAATGAATAATGCCCTAGAACTCAAGCAGCAGGCTTGGCAATCAGGCCGTAAACCCCAGTGTAAATAAACGGCGAACAAGTTATAGAGCTAACCTTATAGAGTGCGAATTGACTGCTATAGTTTAATTCGCACATTAAATAAGTAGTTTAGCCGTCGTGTCTTAGTGAAATTTGATCTGGCTCAAAATAGGTGACAACACAACATAGGAGAGGACAAAAGTCCTTATCTGAGGGGGTTTATTTATCTATCCTCGCCAGTTATCTACACAGGGCTAACACATAGATAGGCGGGTTTAGATACCAATTGCTTATTTACCAGTGAACTCATGCAATAATCAAGTGGAATCATTATGCAACAATTACCTACGGTCGATTATCGTGCGCCAGATGCCGCAGCACAATTTGTCGAGTCTTTACGCAATACAGGCTTTGGTGTGTTGAAAAACCACCCAATCCCACAGCAATTAGTTGAGTCTATCTACAAAAACTGGCAAGAGTTTTTTAACTCTGAGCAAAAGCATGAATTTTTGTATGACAAACAAACTCAAGATGGCTATTTTCCACCTGATGTATCTGAGGTTGCAAAAGGCTTTACCGTTAAAGACATCAAAGAATACTTTCATGTTTACCCTAAAGGCCGTGTACCTGCGCAACTAGAGGCGGAAGTTCGTGAGTACTACCGATTAGCAAACGAGTTTGCTGCAGAGTTGTTAAGCTGGGTGCAAGCGCAAGCGCCGGAAGATGTGCGAGCAAAGTTCTCAATCGACCTTAAAGATATGATTGCTGACTCAGAGCAAACTTTGCTGCGTATATTACATTACCCACCAATGACGGGCGATGAAGAGCCTGGGGCAATTCGTGCCGCAGCGCACGGTGACATTAATTTGTTAACGGTACTGCCAGCGGCCAATGAGCCAGGTTTACAGGTGCAAACCAAAGAGGGCGGTTGGCTTGATGTGCCTTGTGACTTTGGTTCTCTAATCATCAACATTGGTGATATGTTGCAAGAGGCATCTGGTGGATATTTTCCATCAACGATTCACAGAGTAATTAACCCAACAGGAAAAGCTTCTACGAAGTCTCGTATTTCTTTACCGCTGTTTTTACATCCTCGTCCTGACGTTGTGTTGTCTGAGCGATACACAGCAGATAGCTATCTTCAGGAAAGATTAACTGAACTTGGCGTTAAATAGAATAGAGCGGCTTAGCCGCTCTATTTTTATGTAATTCAATCGCTTAACAACCCTAACTCGGCAGTTTTATTCCTATAATATCAATATACTCATCAAATTTACGCTGACAACCTGATGATTCTGTGCAATATTAGAATTTTTCAATGTCGAACAAAATCGTCAAAAAAATAATGACAACGCTGTCATTTTGTGTGTAACATTAATTCAACACGACTCAATGCTCAGCAATAATTATAAAATTGAGCCAACTCCAATCGATAGAGGTCGCTACATGATGGCTAAACAGGTGCAACAAGACCAGTTATATATAGGTATAGACGGCGGAGGAACGAAATGCCGCGCTACTATCTACTCGAAGCAACACGGTGTGCTAGGCACTGGACTGGGAGGTCCGGCGAATCCACTTCATGGTCTTGAACGTACGTTAGAGTCAATCATGGTTTCTACCCAGTTGGCCTTGCAAGATGCTGGTTTGCGAGTGGAACAAGTTCATGAACTCAACGCTGGTATGGGCCTCGCTGGTGTTAATTTACCAGCTTTATATGACAAAATTATGCAGTGGGATCACCCATTCCAACAAATGTTCTTAACTACGGACTTACATACGGCCTGCATTGGTGCACATGAAGGGCAAGATGGCGCAGTGATTATTACCGGCACTGGCTCGTGTGGTTTTTCTATCGTCAGTGGTCGCTCCGTGAACTATGGCGGCCATGGTTTTGCGCAAGGTGATATTGGTAGTGGTGCATGGATGGGATTGGAAGCCATAAAAGCTGTATTACTAGATTTAGATGGTCTAGGCAAAGCAACGGCAATGAGTGACATGTTTAAATCTCATTTCAACACGTTGACCGCTATGGGCATTGCTGAGCAAATGGCAGGGCAACCGTCTAGTGGATACGCTAAATTAGCGCGCTTTGTGTTTAATGCTGCAGAGCAAGAGGACGAAGTTGCGCTAGCGATTGTTACTCAAGGTGCCGACTATATTAGCCGTTTGGCAAAACGTTTATTAGAAAACCAACCGCCACGTTTGTCCATGATTGGCGGGTTGGCTGAGCCATTAAATAAATGGTTGGACCCAGATATTGCTGCGCGAGTTGAGCTTCCCAAGCAGCCGCCAGAGATGGGCGCAATTTATTTTGCGATTCAAAATGTAGAGCAGAATTTGGAAAAGGCTAACTAATGACGACACACCTATATCGAGCGAGTAAGCTATTTGACGGTTTTGATTTTAAAGAAAACATTTGTTTTGCCGTAAAGAACGGGAAAATTTGCTTTGATGTTGACGCTCGCAGCGACTCAATTAAAACTCTGTCGGGGTTAATAGTCCCTGGGTTTGTTGATGTTCAAGTAAACGGTGGTGGAGGTGCGTTTTTCAATGCTCAGCAGTCCACTGCATGTTTAGATAAAATGGTATCAGCTCATGGACAATTTGGCTCAACGGCGTTGATGCCAACTTTGATCACTGACAAAGTTGATGTGATGAAAGCGGCAGCTGACGCCACTGCGCAAGCTTTGGCTCAGAAGCAAAGGGGCATTGTAGGTATTCATTTCGAGGGGCCTCATTTGTCTTATCCTAAAAAAGGGACCCACAGCGAGCAATACATCCGGCCCATTTCGGAGCAAGAGTTTGCTATCTATGCTCGTCAAGATATAGGCATCAAAATGGTGACGTTAGCGCCCGAAACAGTACCTCTTGATGATATTAAACGGTTGGTAGCACTTGGAGTTAAAGTTAGCATTGGTCATTCAAATGCTGACTTTGACACGGCAATGGCCGCACTGCGAGTCGGTGCCGATGGCTTTACACATCTGTTCAATGCTATGTCTGCGTTTACATCTCGTGAACCAGGTGTTGTTGGTGCAGCACTTTGGGATGACAATAGCTGGTGTGGATTAATCGTTGATGGACATCACGTACATAGCGCTTCGGCCAAATTAGCGATTCGTACAAAGCAACGCGGTAAAGTTATGCTGGTGACGGACGCCATGCCGCCTGTGGGTACAAATGATATGGAATTCGATTTTTTTGACGGCCGTAAGGTGATAAGAACAGGTGATAGGCTGAACTCCACCACAGGTGAACTGGCGGGCAGCGTATTAGATATGGCCAGTGCCGTACGCAATACGGTCAATGATTTAGAAGTGTCATTGGGCGAGAGCCTGCGAATGGCTTCACTCTATCCTGCTCAGTATTTAGGGCTTAAGGGCAAGGGACACCTACTCCAAGGAGCAGACGCAGACTTTGTTGTCTTGGATGAGCAACTGTTTTCGCAATCGACTTACATCGCTGGACATCAAATATAGATTTCCCTGAATGAAAACCCCGTTGCAGTTTAACGGGGCTTTTTCCTTTTAAGAGGGCTTGCATGAATACAATAACAAAGAAAAAGCGCCTCGCGTCACTGGATGCATTGCGAGGAATGGATATGTTTTGGATCTTAGGAGGGCAGTCAATTTTTGCCGCACTCTTTGTGTTGACCGGTTGGCAAGGTTGGAAGCTTTTTGAAGCACATACGGTGCATAGTCCTTGGCATGGTTTTACTTTTTATGACTTAATATTCCCGTTATTTATTTTCCTTTCGGGTGTGGCGATGGGGCTTGCTCCTAAACGCATTGATTCGCTCCCTTTTTCCGAGCGCAAGCCTTATTATCAAAAAGCAGTGAAAAGACTGTTGTTATTGTGTTTTTTAGGTGTTTTATACAATCACGGTTGGGGAACGGGTATACCCGCTGCGCTGGACGAAATACGCTATTCGAGTGTATTAGGACGTATCGCAATTGCTTGGTTTTTTTGTGCGTTATTAGTGTGGCATACCAGTGCGCGAGTGCAGGCGATGGTTGCAGTTGGTATTCTACTGTTTTATTGGTTTTTACTGTGTTTTATTCCTGTACCGGGAGGCGTGTCTGGCGACTTGGGTGCCATGGGGGCGGGCAGTTGGAACGCTTGGTTCGATAAACATTTTCTCCCTGGGATAAGTTACCAAAACCGTGTTGTTGACCCTGAAGGTATCCTTTCAAGCTTACCAGCAGTTGTGAATGCGATTGCAGGCGTATTTGTTGGCCGCTTTATCGCACAAGCGGAGCATTTTGGTCCGTGGCGTAGTGTGATAACGCTATTCTCGGCAGGGCTGGTAAGTGTCTTGGCAGGCTGGATATGGGATTGGTATTTTCCCGTGAATAAAGAGTTATGGACCAGTTCATTTGTATTAGTAACGGTAGGCTGGAGTACAATATTATTTGCAGCTTTCTATGCCTTAGTGGATGTTTTGAATACTCAGCGTCTTGCTTATCCATTTATCATCATTGGTGCCAACTCCATCATAATTTATCTCGCTTCTTCATTGGTCAATTGGAGTTACATTAGTAAAAGTGTGTTTGGCGGCTTGGTGAGTGCGTCAGCTCCGCAATGGCAGCCTTTGCTCTCAGTTGTAGCGCTATTATTAGTGCAGTTATTGGTATTGCACTGGATGTATAAACGCAAGATTTTTGTCAGTGTTTGATAGCAAAATTAATTTATTTCAACGTTAGCAAGCCCGCATTTATTGCGGGCTTGCGTGTTTTTGACCTAAAAATAGAGAAATTTTCTTCACTTTTACTTTACAAAGCTTTTTATTCTGATAATAATGACAGCGTTGTCATAATGGTAATGCCTAATTACAGTGTATCCCAATTAGGTTTGATCTGACCTTGCTTTGATTGCACGCGAAGTAAGGTTCAGATCCCATTTTTCTTTGTACTCAACACCGAGCCTATACTATGCAAATTGTTATTTTGAATGATGCCGCAGAAGTGGCAGCCTATGGCGCAGATATTTTCTCAACTCAGTTACAACGCAAAGCTGAATCAGTCTTAGGCTTGGCAACTGGCTCAACACCAGTGGCTCTGTACCAGGAGCTTATTCGTCGTAATCGAGAAGGGTTGGTTAGTTTCAAAGACGCAACCACGTTTAATTTAGACGAATACCTCGGACTACACGGCTCCCACCCACAGAGCTATCGCTATTTTATGGATGAGCAGTTGTTCAATCATATTGATGTTGATAAAGACAACACACATGTTCCGCCGGGTGATGCCAAAAACCCACTTACTGCATGTCAAGATTATGAAGCACGTATGGCAGCCGCTGGGGGCGTTGATTTACAGCTATTGGGTATTGGTCGTAACGGTCACATTGGCTTTAACGAGCCTTCATCTGGTTTAACGTCTCGCACGCGTGTTAAAACCCTCACCCGAGAAACTATCGAAGACAACGCACGTTTCTTTGAAGAAGGGGAGTACCAACCACACCTATCTATCACCATGGGTATTGGCACTATCTTAGATGCCAAAAAAGTGGTTTTGCTGGCCACTGGTGAAAACAAAGCGGAAGCTGTTCATGCAATGGTTGAAGGGCCATTAACAGCCGCTTGTCCAGCTTCAGCCTTGCAATTGCACAAAGATGCAGTGATCGTGGTTGACTTAAAAGCAGCATCTAAGCTTAAAGATATTGAATTTTATCAACATATTGAAGCTGAAAACCAAAAGCTTCAAGACTACCTTGCCTCTTTGTAGTGTGGAGTTACACTATAGCTTTAAGCCCGAAAGGGCTTTTTTTTTGTTTTTTTTTCAGGAGTCATGGTGTGCCCTGCAAGGTGGTAAGAGTTTAGCTTTTTGCGTGTATGTGGTAGCTTTATGCAAACATTTTAGACAAGGAACAGGCTTTGTTACATTACTCGTATATGCACCTCAATCGCGCCACTAACGAACGCAAAGATCAGCAGTGGTTAAAACAACAAATAAATTCAAACAGCCGTTGGCTACTCATTGACAAAGACCGAAACCTAGTCAATGTCGCGTGTTGTGAGTTGCAGTTACTCAGCCTAAGTGAAGTCAGTCGATTTGATAAAAAAAATGCCATTTTACTCGGTGTTGATGAACAACATAGTTATTTTGCTTTGGATGTATCAGGCTCTGAACACACGATAGGGCTGCTTGCAGATAACGAGCTTGAATTTGTTGATATGCGCAGCATAGGCCTGCAACTGGATTACAGCATGGCCTCGGTTGGCGTGTTGGCAAGAGGGTTATGTTATTGGCATAAAACCCATCGTTTTTGTGGTCGTTGTGGCTACACAAATGAGAGTATTGAAGGTGGGCACGCTAGGCTTTGCCAAAATAGCCAATGTAAGCATATGACCTTTCCGCGAACAGATCCTGCGGTGATTATGTTGATAACCCACACATTTGAAGATGGTGTTGAGCGTTGTTTAATGGGGCGTCAGGCGAGCTGGCCTGAAGGCGTTTATTCAACACTGGCTGGGTTTGTTGACCCTGGCGAAACGCTTGAACAAGCAGTGATAAGAGAGGTTAAAGAAGAGGCTAACATCGACGTCGTTGATGTGGAATACATTGCTTCGCAACCTTGGCCATTTCCATCATCACTGATGTTAGGATTTATCGGTAGAGCAGCCTCTACAGAGATTAAAGTTGATCAAGATGATTTAGAAGATGCGCAATGGTTTTCTCGCGAACAACTAAATGCGTTTGGACAATGGGGAGATAAAGACTCGGGTTATAAGCTAACTCGTCCAGACTCGATATCTCGTTATTTAGTTGAATATTGGCGCGCACATATAAAGGTGTAAAAATGAAAAAGAATACGAAGTTAGTAAGTGCCGGGCGCAAACCGCAATACACGCAAGGTGTGGTAAACCCAGTTGTACAGCGCGCCTCAACCGTGGTGTTTGACAGTGTGGCAGACTTGCATGAAGCCATCAAAGAGCGTGGTAACAGAACATTGTTTTATGGTCGCCGAGGTACGCATACCCATTACGCTTTACAAGATGCAATCATGGAGCTTGAGAACGGTGCAGGTTGTGCTTTATACCCCTGTGGTGCTGCGGCTATCAGTCAGTCATTGTTATCCTTTTTAAAAGCGGGTGATCATTTATTGATGGTGGATACCGCTTATGAACCGACTCGAGACTTTTGCGATAAAATCTTAGCTGGCTTGGGTATTACGACGACTTATTATGACCCCATGATAGGTGCTGGCATTAGCGATTTGATTCAAGAGAATACCAAGGTACTGTTTTTAGAGTCGCCAGGCTCTATCACGATGGAAGTACAAGATGTACCATCTTTAGTCAAAGTGGCAAAGCAACATGGTGTGATCACTATGCTGGACAATACCTATGGTAATGGTTGGCACTATAAACCGCTCGACCATGGCGTTGATATCAGTATTCAGGCAGCTACTAAGTATATTGTCGGGCACTCAGATGTGATGATGGGGGTAGCGGTTGCCAACGAAGAGTACTGGCCTACTCTTAGAGAAAACTCTTATTTGTTAGGGCAGTGCACTTCTGCTGACGATGCATACCTTGCTTTGCGAGGCCTGCGTACTATGTCAGTCAGGTTGGCGCAACATGAAAAGGCTGCGTTAACAGTGGCAAAGTGGTTAAGCGAGCATCCACTGGTGGACCATGTAAGGCACCCTGCGATGCCCACTTGCCCAGGGCATGAGTTCTTTAAACGTGATTTTAACGGCAGTAATGGTTTGTTTTCTTTTGTGATGCGCAAAGGTACCCAAAAAGCAATTAATGCGTTTCTAGATGCGTTAGAGCACTTTAAAATGGGCTTTTCATGGGGAGGCTACGAGAGTTTGGTTACAGCTAACAAGAGCGTGTCAGGGCTTCGCAGTACCACAGGTTGGGCACAAGGGCCGATTATACGCTTGCACATTGGTCTTGAAGATGTAGAAGACTTGATCTCAGACTTGCAACAAGCGCTTGAGGTTTATGAGCAACACTGCAACTAAGGCAATTTTAAACTAAAAAGCCCGCTTTATAGCGGGCTTTTTAGTCAACTAGCAAATTACGTTATAACGATGTCTTTTCTTCTAGTTCTTTAGCCGCGTCAGGATCGTTAAACACATCCAAATCAAACTCTTTCTCAGAGTTGGCAACGATACAGGTGACCATACAGTCACCTGTGACATTCACAGCAGTGCGTGTCATATCAAGCAGTCTATCTACGCCAATGATGATGGCAATTCCCTCAACAGGTAGGCCGACTTGATTCAGTACCATAGCCAGCATAATAAGGCCCACGCCTGGCACACCAGCGGTGCCAACCGATGCGAGTGTTGCAGTTAAAATCACCATAAGGTAATCAGTAATAGTAAGGTCTATGGCAAATACCTGCGCGATAAAGACCGTTGCCACACCTTGTATAATAGCAGTGCCATCCATATTGATGGTCGCTCCCAAAGGAACGGTAAACGAAGCCACTGAGTTATGCGCACCTAGCTTTTTCGTAGCTGTTTCGAGTGTTACCGGCATCGTGGCACTAGAGCTTGAGGTACTAAAGGCGAACATACACGCATCTTTCATCTTCTTAAGGAAGGTGAAGGGGCTCAGGCCTGTCAGCATTTTTAAGATAATGGAATAGTTGATAAGGCCATGAATAAATAATGCAAGCAGTACCACAAAGAAGTACTTAGCCAGACCAGCTATTAGCTTAATATCTATGGTGGTGAACAGTTTTGCCATTAAGAAAAACACCCCGTAAGGTGCTAAATTCATCAAAATGGTAACCAGCTTAAGTACCACGGTATTTAGGTCGTCAAACACCTTGGCAACACGTTTACCTGGTTCACCACTTAACGCCATTGCAATGCCAAATAGTAGTGCAAAAACAATAACTTGAAGCATATTTCCATTCGCCATGGCGCTAATTGGGTTGGTTGGAAACATGTTAATGATAACTTGCGCAAGCGTTGGTGCTTGTTGTGCGTCATAGCTTGCATTGCTCGGTAATTCTTGGCCAACACCAGGGGCAAAAATCAATGCAAGCGAAATGGCAACAGTAATGGCAATCGCAGTGGTCATCAGATATAAAGCAATAGACTTACCACCAAGGCGACCGAGCTTTTTCGGGTCACTTAGGCTACAAGTACCACACACCAAAGAGATAAATACTAAAGGAACAACCAGCATTTTTAAGCTGGCAATAAAAATTTGCCCACCAACGTGAAACAATCCGTCAACTAAAAAGCTTTTTACAGGAAAGTCAAACAGACCTAATGGGATTAAATATTCAGGTTCGCCAGCAAACAATGCTTGAAGTAATAAGCCCAGAATAATACCGGCTAGCATGCCCAGCATAATCCGAGTGGTTAAACTCATTTTGTTATTTTTTTGCATGTTCATAAGTGAGATTGACAACAATAGATCTGCATAGCCTAACAGGCCGTCTGCATTTGACCAAAAAAAATCGGTGAGAAAATACGAAAAAACTGTGATTTTTGAGCGCTTTCTAAGGTAGTATGAGGAAAAATTTAACTTCAAAATTGTGCTAGGGAGAGGGGTTAATGCCTTTGATGCGCTGGTTAAGCATTACGATGCTGAGTTTACTACTGACCGCATGTGGTGGCGGTGGTTCAATCGAGAAAAGTACGGATGGTACGGACAATACAACCGATCAAACGGGTGAAATTGTATTGACAATTCAAGTGGCTGATAGCGACGGAAATACACTTGATGAAAACAACCCCATTTCGCAGAGCCGTACTGGTACTGTTACAGCAACGCTGACCAAAGGAGATGAACCAATCACGGGGAAATTAATTCAGTTTAACTTGCTCCATGCGGGTAGATTGAGCCCTGAGACCGGTACAGGAGCGACCAATTCAGCTGGTATCGCCTCAATTACCATAGCCAGTGGAGAAAACCGAGGCTGGGGCGAAGTCACTGCAACCTACACGGATTCTGAAAACGAAACTCATACCGATAAATCAGTATTTTACTCATCTGGCGATGAGGCTAACGCGCAAGAAGATAGCACCAAGTTAACAATGAAGGTATTGGCAGACTGCCCAGCAAGTTGGGAAAGTCAGCGAGATACAACGCCATTAGATGAGTTGGCTTTAGAGTGTACTGCCACCAACAAGATTGATGCGATTCAAGAAGTTGATGTGTTGGTGGGCGTGGCTAGCACTAAATCTGGGCTTGGCATTTCAGGCGTACTCGTAGAGTTGGAAGCGGATATAGGTACGATTTTATCGGGTGAGAAGAGTGTAACCGACAACTTTGGCTTTGCATTGTTTAAGTATCGCCCACCTTTGCAAGGCGGCGCAGGACAACTTAAAGCCAGCTTCAATGATGTCGAGGCTGAGTTTGCATTTACCAGTGGTGCTGAAGATCTGTCACTGACCATCGATAACGGTCTTCGTAAAGACTCTGATGGCAATACCATTGCGTTAGGCGCAGGTGAAACCACATTGTTAACAGTTGAGATCAGAGATCAAAATGGCGACTTTGTTACGGCCCCTTTAGATGTGGCATTTTCTTCTGGATGTGCAGAGAGCGACAAAGCGCAAGTAGATGGTAATGCTACCAGCGTCGGCGGTATTGCCTATTCAACATACAAAAACCTAGGGTGTGATATTGCAACAGGCGATACGGTTTCTGTGACCATTTCAAAAGGTGGCAATTCGGAAACGCAACAGGTTGTCATTCCTGTGTCACCGGCCAAACCACAAGCAATTGAATTTGTTGATGCATCTGAGAGTCTTTTAGCGCTTCGAGGTACTGGTGGGCCGCTGCGAAAGGAGTCATCTGAGTTGACCTTCAAACTTATTAACAGCCTAAGTGGTGGTGCAGCAAATCAGCGGTTAGATTTCAGACTCAGAGCAAAACACAGCGACGCAACGCTCGTGCCACAGAGTGTACGCACAGACTCATTGGGAGAAGCGAAGGTTATTGTTAGCTCAGGTAATGTCTCGTCTAGCTTTGTGGTACAGGCTTGTTTTATTCCCAATGAACTGATCCCAAGTAGTAGTAATGATGAAGTAACCTGTTGGCAGGAACGTTTTGACGAATGCACGTCTTCATCGAGGCCGGATGATTGTCCTAGTGGCGTGATCACATTAGTGCCTCAAGATGAAGCTATTATGTCGGTATCAAGCCGTTTAAGTGTAACAAGTGGCTTACCAGTAAACTCTACGATGTCATTGTCTGTCGAGACTGTTAATACAGAAACGCTTAGCTTTAGTAATAAAGAAGTGCCAATTGTTGTTAATGTGGCTGACAGATACGGTAACTTTGTGCACGATGGTACAAAAGTGTATATCAGCGCTGAAGGTGGTGCGGTTGGCACCGTTGATGGCACGCAGTTTAATGCAGAGTTAGAATGTGAAACCACAGATGGTCGGTGTCGTGCAACTTGGGTGAGCCAAAATGTAATCCCATTTGTTACCAATAAGCCTGCGAGTGACCCTCGTAGTCCAATTGATTGTAGTCAGCCAAATCAGGTTGGCTGCTCGGAAAAATACTGGGGCAACGAAATTGGCTCATTTAATCCCAAGTTACTTTATAAAGCCAAAAAGTCGTATTTAGTCGGCCAGGGAAATTCTGCGCCGAGTCATCAGCAAATTTTAAATGTAGGTAATAATCAGTTAAGCACCATCGAGTTAGAAGCGACGCGTAACTGTGATTTATACTTTGGGAGCTACGCACCCTGTACTTATGGCATTCTCGACGCTTCGGTACATGAAGATGGTGTACCTTTAGCTGGTCGTGCGACCCTGATTGCCATCACCGACGGCGAAGAAAACTTCAACGATGTTAACGGTAATGGTTTGTTTGATGAGAACGAGTTTAGCTTGGTTTACGATGTACCCGAGGCATTTCGTGATGACAACGAAAATGGTAGCTATGAAGGCATAAATTGCTTACCAAACAGTGATTCAAACCCTTGCTCGCCGTTAAGTACTAATGCGGGCCATTTCGAAAAGTTGTGGGATGGTAATGGCGATGGAAGCTTTACTGATAAAGATAGAAAATACAATGGGTTGAGTTGTACCGTTGCACAACAGCAAGCGGGGGCATGTAGCAAGTCCATTATTGATGTATTTGATAGCGCCGAAATTATTATGTCAGGTAGTCGAGCATATTTCCGTTTTGTAGTGGCAAAAGATGCAAATTTGGCCAACGATCACACGATACCGCAAGATTGTAGTGATCTAGTAATAGATGGCGTGACAGCACTGGAGCTTGAGTCCTCAGAGTTAGATGGGCTCTGTGATGTTAAGGAAGTTAATTTTGATACCTCTACGACAATAGGGAGTGTTGAAGTATTCCTATATTTCAGCGATATAAATAATAATCCGTTGCCAAAAGGCACTGAGATCCAAGTTAGCGCTGATAACGGGTTATATACCGGTGGCACGAGCTATGAAGTGTCGAATTCGTCGCAAAAAAGCGCCTCAATGATTAAATTCAGCATTGCCAATGAGATAGAGGCTAACCAAAAGGCCGAAGGTGAAGTTTCAATTGTGTTTACAACGCCTGCTGGGGAGACAACAGGCGCAAGGCTGACAGTCAGAGACGCAGGGTAATGAGACTTAAAAATGCCAACCTTCGGGTTGGCATTTTTGTACTGATTCCTTTATATTGCGCTGCTTAAATTTGGCTTTGTACTTTTTGCTTAAAATAGCAACAGTAATTGTGTAATTAATCATTAATCAGCTAAAAGATTGTATTTAAAGCTTGTAACAATAGGTGTTTGTAGATATACCTATAAATATTAATCGCCCGAGACGGGCAAAAACTCAGACAAGAATGGGTCAAAAATAGGCAGCTATGGGCAAATCGCTAGTAATTGTAGAGTCTCCCGCAAAGGCAAAAACAATTAATAAATACTTAGGTAAGGACTATATCGTAAAATCCAGTGTTGGACATGTGCGTGACTTGCCAACTTCCGGTGCAGGAAAGACAAAAGGCTTGGCTACTAAAAGTCCAGCCGAAGTAAGAAAGATGTCTCCTGAAGAAAAAGCCATATATAAGAAGAATAAAGATTACGCGAATCTCGTTGCGCGTATGGGTATTGACCCAGAAAAAGGCTGGGAACCCCACTATGAAGTACTGCCAGGCAAAGAAAAGGTGGTACAAGAATTAAAGAAGCTCGCAGAAAATGCTGACCACATTTATCTGGCAACCGATTTGGATAGAGAGGGGGAGGCCATTGCGTGGCACCTTGAACAGATCATTGGTGGCGAGCCAGACAAATACAAGCGTGTGGTGTTTAACGAAATTACCAAAAACGCAATTCAACAGGCATTTGAAACCCCAGGGCAATTAAACACTGACATGGTTTATGCGCAACAGGCTCGTCGTTTTCTAGACCGAGTTGTTGGCTTTATGGTGTCTCCATTACTTTGGCAAAAAGTAGCCAGAGGCTTGTCGGCAGGGCGAGTACAGTCAGTTGCGGTACGATTGCTGGTAGAGCGTGAAAGAGAAATTAAAGCCTTTGTTCCTGAAGAGTTTTGGGATATTCACGCAGATGTAACCGCAGCTAAGCAACCAATCCGCTTAGAGGTTACAAAGTATCAGGGTAATGCCTTCAAGCCAGTTAATGAAGCGCAAACCATGCAAGCTGTTGCTGAGCTGGAGAAGAGTACTTACCGTGTTGTAAAGGTTGAAGAAAAGCCAAGTAAGAGTAAGCCTAGCGCGCCGTTTATTACCTCCACTATGCAACAAGCTGCCAGTACGCGTTTAGGTTATGGTGTGAAGAAAACCATGATGTTGGCTCAACGTCTATATGAAGCCGGTTACATCACCTATATGCGTACCGATTCAACCAATCTATCAAACGATGCGGTTGCTATGTGTCGCGATTATATCGGCTCGCAGTTTGGTGATAAGTATTTACCTGCCAACCCAATAAAATACAGCGCAAAAGAAAACGCTCAAGAAGCGCACGAAGCAATACGTCCATCGGATGTGAATGTTTTGTCGGGCCATGTTGAAGGGGTAGATGCGGATGCCAAGAAGCTGTATGAGCTTATCTGGCGACAATTTGTCGCCTGTCAAATGACACCAGCAGAGTATGACCTGACAACGCTGACTGTGGCAGCGGAGGATTATACGTTAAAGGCTAAAGGTCGCGTAATGCGTTTTGATGGTTGGACTAAAGTGCAACCTTCTGTGCGCAAGAAAAATGAAGAAGAACAGTCATTACCAGCTGTTAAAGAAGGTGATGCGATTGATTTGGTGGCGCTGGATCCTAAACAGCACTTTACCAAGCCACCAGCTCGATTCAGTGAAGCTAGCCTTGTAAAAGAGCTTGAAAAAAGAGGAATAGGTCGTCCTTCTACCTATGCTTCGATTATCTCAACGATTCAGGACAGAGGGTATGTACGAGTTGAAAATCGCCGTTTCTTTGCAGAGAAAATGGGCGAGATCGTAACCGATCGTTTAGTTGAGAATTTTAATGATCTGATGAACTTTGACTTTACGGCCAAGATGGAAGATAGACTCGATGATATCGCCGAAGGTGAGCGAGTTTGGACTCAGGTGCTAGATAAGTTTTACGCTGACTTTTCAAAACAGCTTGAAGTTGCCTCCGGCGATGAAGCTGAAGGTGGCATGCGTCAAAACATGATGGTTGAGACGGATATTGATTGTCCGACCTGTAGTCGCAAGATGGGTATTCGTACCGCGTCTACGGGCGTGTTTCTTGGTTGCACAGGATACAACCTGCCACCAAAAGAGCGTTGTACGACAACCATGAACTTGGTGTCAGGTGATGAGGCCATTGCAGCTGATGTTGAAGACGTTGAAACTGAAACTTTAATGCAGATGAAGCGTTGCCCAATTTGTGAAACGGCGATGGATTCATACCTAATTGACGAAACGCGTAAGTTGCATGTATGTGGTAATAACCCTGCATGTAAAGGCTATGTGGTTGAAAAGGGAACATTTAAGATTAAAGGCTACGACGGTCCTATCATTGAGTGCGATAAGTGTGGCTCAGATATGGAGCTTAAGTCGGGTCGTTTTGGTAAGTATTTTGGTTGTAGCAATGAAGCGTGTAAAAATACTCGTAAGCTACTTAAAAATGGTGAGCCTGCGCCACCGAAGGAAGATCCTGTTCACTTACCAGAGCTGGAATGTGAAAAGTCAGACGCATACTTTGTGTTACGTGATGGCGCGTCAGGTATTTTCTTAGCCGCTCATACGTTCCCGAAATCGAGAGAAACTCGGGCACCAAAAGTGGCTGAACTGAAGCGTTTCAAAGATAGAATATCTCCTAAGTTCCATTATTTAGCAGATGCACCAGAACAAGATGACGATGCTAATCTAGCTGTTGTGCGTTACTCACGAAAAACCAAAACTCAGTACGTTATGACTGAGGTTGATGGTAAAGCCACCGGCTGGAAAGCCACATATGAAGGTGGAAAGTGGGTGATTGAAACCAAAGCATCGAAGAAGAAAAAGTAATAAAAAAAGCCGGGGAAACCCGGCTTTTTAGTGAAGTCTGAATGAGGTGTGCAGACATAAAAATCTGAGATCAGATATCAACACTACTTACTGTTTGATAGCTGTTGCTTGTTAGTTCTTCATTCACGCAATCTAATACGTATTTTTTAAGATCTTGTGCGTCTACGCCATCGTCATTTGCCCACTCTAAGCACATTTGCGTAAACTCTTGTACTAGCTCTTGAGGTGCAACTGTTTTCTCGTCAGCGAAGCTGCTTGTAGCAACGAAAGTGAATGCTGCTACCATACCAAGAAGTGTTTTTTTCATTGTTTTTGCCTTAAGTTAATTGGACATGCACTTTTTAAACTAAAAACTTAATGTTGAACAACGAAAAAATTTTCTCGTAAAGAGTAAATAAAGTGATGTTAGCTTTCCCGTATTGAATGAATCGCAATAGTGTAAAATTGTGGCTTGGTTGACATTAGCTGCTGACATATATCTATGGCTAATATTTTGATTTAACATGAGAAATCCTCTCTAGACTCAGCACTTCGACAACATGGGAAAAACAATATCTCTCTAGAAGCAAATCGATATGAAGAACACTTTTATTAATTTGCTTGCTGCAATAGTTTTTATTTTCAGCAGCAGCCATACTTGGCAACTCAATGTCAGCAGAAAAAAGAAATTGACGAAAAATGAATTACTGTTTATTTTCTCGCTGATGTTTCAAGAAGGGCCATACTAATCACTGGTCAACCCAATATTAAGCAGATACTCGCTCACAATACGTAGCGGCCATTGTTTTTTACTGTAGTCATAATATTGGGATGATTTTGAATGACAGAGCCTAGTGTTATTAGTGTAATTCCACCTATCGTTGTTTTAACCCTTGCCATTTTGCTACGCAGACCGATTTTAGCGCTTGTTATTGGTGCCTTGGTGGGTTTGGCGTTAGTAGATGTGGGAACTATTTTACCCAATTTTGCCGATGCGTCGCTCAAAGTGATGGCAGATGAGACCATTGGCTGGCTAATCCTAGTATGCGGCAGCTTTGGCGCGCTTATCGCGTTGTTAGTACGTACAGGTGGCGCGCTGGCCTTTGGTCGCAATGCATTAAAAATGGCTAAAGGGCGTAAGTCTTCACTATTAATGACTTACCTTTTAGGGGTTGTTATCTTTATTGATGATTACTTAAACGCGCTAACGGTTGGCGAAACCATGCGCAGAGTCACTGATAAATTCAAGATCTCTCGTGAAATGCTGGCCTATGTGGTGGACTCAACAGCCGCGCCAATTTGCGTGCTGGTCCCACTGTCTACATGGGCGGTGTTTTTTGGTGGGTTGTTGGTCGACAACGGGGTTGCGGAGCAAGGGCTGGGCATAACCACTTATATGCAGGCGATACCTTACATGCTGTATGCTTGGGTTGCCGTGATCATGGTGCCACTCGTTGCTCTGGGTATCATCCCTCTATTTGGGCCGATGAAGCGTGCGGAACTTGCCGCGCGTCAAGGGCTGCCTGCTTTGGAGCAAGTAGACTTGACTGACGTACACACACCAGACGACTATGCTGCAAAGGCGATAGAGCAGGAGTTCGAGCATGCAGATGAGCAAGGTAAGCTTTATAACTTTTTGTTGCCTATCGGTTTACTTGTGGCATTTACGGTGTACTTTGATATTGATGTATGGAAAGGTTTGCTAGCGACATTGGCGGTTACAGTTCCGTTTTACTTAGCACAAAGACTAATGCCTCTTGCTGACATGCTTGAGCAGATGATCGATGGTTTTAAATGCATGTTGCCAGCAATTGGCACGGTTATCGCCGCATTTATCTTTAAAGATGTGTGCGATCAGTTAATGCTGCCTCAGTATGTGATCAATTCGCTCAGTCCATATATGACTGCGCAGTTACTACCTGCAATGGTATTTTTATCGATGGCGATTCTAGCGTTTGCTACAGGGTCGAGCTGGGGAATTTTTGCTGTTACGATCCCAATTGTAATGCCGTTAGCCGTGGCGGTTGAAGCAAACACGGCGCTAGTAATCGGCGCATTGCTGTCGGCATCTTCTTTTGGTAGTCAAGCGTGCTTTTACTCTGATTCCACGGTGTTAGCAGCGCAAGGCTCAGGCTGTAATTTGATTAGCCATGCGGTGACACAATTACCGTATGCACTCATTGCAGCGGTGATAGCGTTTATCGGTTTCTTGTTGATGGCTTAAAGCTACAAAGGGCATCTTTAAGGTGCCCATAATTTGTTAGATGGCGGTTTGCTTATCTAATCTGCTTGTCACTTAACTGATCTGATAAGGCACATTACATAAAAACCGCCTGCAAATCACAATTGAGTATGGGAAGTGGATAACTACGATGACCGAGGGCAGAGAAAGTTACAGCATTTCTCTGTCCCAGCTTGGTGGTTACTGTGTGAGTTTTACCCTGATATGCTTGCTGTACCATTCCAGCGCCATCGAACCAAAGCAAGGTTAAATACGGTTCAATGTATTGCCATTTACCTTTGAGGTCCGTTTGATTACGCGCTACCCATTGACCAGTGTGTTTCATTTGAATTTGCATATCAATATCGGCGCATTCGTGCGTAAACAATAAGTCAGGCACTACAACTTCACGCATCTTGGTAGGGAAGTATAATCCCATATTACCTTGCGTATAATAGTGATTATCTTTGCTAAACACCTGAATGCTTAAGCCCTCATAACCCATTCCTTTCACTACGCGTTCAACGGCACTGATGAGTGTTTGATCACTATCTTGTGGGTGATATAGCAAACTCGGTTGATTGTATCGTTCTGGTGATTGCAAATTAGTAAATTGATAGCGAACTTTTTCAATTTCAAGAAGGGCTTGTATTTTTGCATGTTGTGCCTGCGATAAATCACGCGAGTAAATATGGATAACTGGGCTTTGGCAAGCAGCTATTAGCAATGCCAGTAATAGGGGGAAAAGTGCTTTCATGATCTGCCATTTGATTACGTTTGTAATCCTATGTTGCTATAGATTACACTTGTAGTCAATATTGTGAAGTTATAAATACTGAATAAAGGACGGCACCGCTCAATACGATTAAATAGACCGCCTTGTTTACGAAGGTGTGTGAGTGAGACATAATGCCAACAGGGGTTACACATAAGAAAAAGTAATCGTAACCATAGCACCATCCAAAACATAGGTATGTTTAGTCAATACGATGGTGTTTCCACTATTTAAAAGAGGTTTTATTTAATGTGTGAGTTATTGGGCATGTCGGCGAACGTCCCAACAGATATCTGTTTTAGTTTTTCAGGCCTTTTGGAGCGTGGGGGGAATACCGGGCCTCATAAAGATGGTTGGGGAATTACCTTTTATGAAGGAAAGGGATGTCGAACCTTTAAAGACCCAGAACCAAGCTGTCAGTCAGAAATTGCTAAGCTGGTTAAAGCCTACCCAATAAAAAGTGTGTCGGTGATAAGTCATATCCGACAGGGTAATCGTGGTCGTGTGTGTTTGGAAAACACCCATCCATTTACCAGGGAGCTATGGGGGCGAGAAATTACTTATGCGCACAATGGGCAGCTATCTAACTATAACGATTTGAAACCTGAATTTTATCGCCCAGTGGGTAACACCGACAGTGAACTGGCCTTTTGCTGGTTGTTAGACAAGATCCGCCAGAAATATCCTAAACGCCCTTCAAACATGGCCTCGGTGTTTCGTTATGCAGCTAAGCTTGCCGATACGCTACGGGCCAAAGGAGTATTCAATATGCTACTAACTGATGGCGTTTATGTATTGGCGTATTGTACTAACAATTTACATTGGATCACTCGCCGTGCACCTTTTGGAAAAGCAACATTGATTGACGCGGACATGGTAGTGGACTTTCAAAAAGAAACGACACCTAATGACGTGGTCACCGTGATAACCACTCGCCCTTTGACCAACGATGAGCAGTGGCAAAAAATGCAGGAAGGGGAGTTTGTGTTGTTTAAAATGGGTGAGAAAATCTAGCATTCCCACTGAGGTTTTGGAAACTGGGTAGCATAGCGTTCATGCTGCTACCCATGTTGTTTACATCGTTGTTTGTTTTTCGTATTTAGTTAGCTGAACTTGGAATTGCTCAACCCCTTCTTTACCTTTATACATTTTGACCACCATGTAGTCGTATTCAGGTGCTAGCCAAACGGTTGCTTGACGTTTGTCGTTGTCGTATAAACGCTTAATTCGCACCGTTTCAACATTGCCAACGGGCAAGGTAATGGTTTCTGCGCCGTCTACCACAAAGTTATAAATGCGTTGATTGCCTTTATTATCGATGATTGGGTAGCTGAACTTTTGTTTACCGGCCTTGAGCTCTTGACGCAATTGTAGCTGATAAGTGAGTAAATCCTGCTGATCGGCTATCCATTTTACATCTAGCGGATATTTTTCATTACTCGAGGTGATCAATTGGTTTTTGTGATCGAAGGTGATGTGTTGATTGATATCTCTACCGGTACCTGTACGCACCATGCTATAGCTGAGCGGAACCGCCTTCCCATCTTTTAAGGTAAATGTTGATACTTCTTCACGCTCATCGGAGAAAATGAAAATATCGATGTCACTTTGATATTTCAATTGATAGGTATTTTGATCAAGTAATTTCAGCTCGCGAACGGCGGTACCTTTTACCGAGCCTTTGCGAGACACCTGATATTCAGCATTATAAGAAACAAGCGGGTTGGCAATGATAGAGCAAGAGAAAATAGCGCTTAAGCCAAGTAGCCAAGCGCATATTTTATTATTCTGGGTAGGTTGCGCCTTGGGCTGGAAGGGGTTGGTTATCAAAAACGGCATAATCTGCTTCCATAGTTAGTCTGTGTTCGCTGAACCACTGGACCACCAAGGGATAGATAATATGTTCTTGTTCGTGAACCCGCTGTGCCAGTGTTTGTGCGGTATCGTCAGCTAAGATAGGAACCTTTGCTTGTAATACCACCGGACCACCGTCCAGCTCTTCCGTTACAAAGTGTACGCTAACACCGTGTACGTCGTCCTTTGCATCTATCGCTCTTTGATGGGTGTTCAGCCCTTGGTACTTAGGCAACAAAGAAGGGTGAATGTTCAACATTTTCCCTTTAAATTTTTGCACTAAGCTAGGAGTTAGAATACGCATAAATCCAGCTAATACAACTAAATCTGGATTAAAAGAGTCGATTAAAGAGGCCAATTCGACGTCATAATCTTCACGTGTAGCGAATGCTTTATGACTTAACACTTTGGTTTCAATGCCCGCATTAGCGGCACGTGTTAAGCCATAAGCTTGTTCTTTGTTACTGATAACAGCAACTACCTCGCCTTTTATTTGATTGCTCTGACAGGCATCTATGATGGCTTGCAGGTTTGAACCACTACCAGAGATCAATACTACTAAGCGAGTGTTTGACATTAGGCCTTACCACCTAAAATCTCAACTTGCTCTTCACCTGCAACAGCATCTTGAATTTCGCCAATATGCCAAGCTTGCTCGCCCTGCGCGGTTAATATTTCAAGGCTTTGTGTTAGTTTATCAGCTGGAACAACTAAGATCATGCCAACACCACAGTTGAATGTGCGATACATTTCGTGGGTACTGATGTTGCCGTTTTCTTGTAGCCAGTTGAAAATAGCAGGCCATTGCCAACTGTCGCCTTTAACAACGGCTTTGGCTGACTCAGGTAATACACGAGGAATATTCTCCCAGAAGCCACCGCCTGTGATGTGCGATAGTGCATGAACGTCTACATCTTTAAGCAGTTCTAAGATTGATTTAACGTAGATGCGAGTAGGTTCCAATAGGTGCTCACCTAAGGTTTTACCTTCAAACTGAGCGTTTGTATCAGCGCCTGATACTTCTAATACTTTACGGATAAGTGAATAGCCATTTGAATGTGGACCACTTGAAGCCAAAGCGATCAGCTGATCACCTGCGGCAACTTTGGTGCCATCAATGATTTTTGACTTTTCAACCACACCAGTACAAAACCCAGCGATATCGTAATCATCGCCTTCATACATGCCTGGCATTTCAGCAGTTTCGCCACCGATTAGCGCACAACCCGACAATTCACAGCCTGTACCAATACCTGTTACGACATCGGCTGCTACGTCAACATCTAGTTTACCAGTTGCGTAGTAGTCCAAGAAAAATAGGGGTTCAGCACCTTGGACGATTAGGTCATTTACACACATTGCAACGAGATCGATACCTACCGTATCGTGTTTTTTCAAATCGATAGCGAGGCGAAGTTTAGTGCCCACACCATCTGTGCCAGCAACTAATACAGGCTCTTTGTAACCAGTTGGAAGTTCGCATAGTGCACCAAAACCACCAATTCCGCCCATTACTTCTGGACGACGAGTTTTTTTCACTACGCCTTTTATGCGCTCTACCAATGCGTTACCCGCATCGATATCTACGCCTGCGTCTTTGTAGCTAAGAGACTGTTTTTGTTCGCTCACAGGTTTTCCTCAAAATTGCTTTATGGGTTGCTTAGAAACGCGCGTATTTTACAACAATTGCCCATATGGGGCTAGTTGAAATATCACTTAATCGCATGTGGAAAAAATTAGCAGTGTGTGCAGGGAATGCTGGAGGAAATCCCTGCACAGAGTTACTACGAACCTTAGGCCTTGGCAGTTAGAATAGCGCGCAGTGGCGCAGGGTAGCCTTCAATGGTTTTAGTGATGTCATTAGGGTCTAAAAAGTCAGCCAACGATTCCGTTTGCATCCAAGGGGTACGACGTTGCTCATCAACAGATGTAATGTCTTCATTTACCACTTTGATGTCTTTGAAACCGACACGTTCAAGCCATAAAGTTAGTGCAGCAGTGCTTGGAATAAACCAGACATTGCGCATTTTTGCGTAGCGATCAGTTGGCACTAACACCGTATTGACGTCGCCTTCGATAACAAGCGTTTCAAGTACTAGTTCTCCACCTGCACGAAGTTGCGCTTTAAGCTGTGATAGAAAATCTATCGGTGAGCGGCGATGATACAGTACGCCCATAGAAAACACCGTATCAAACGCTTTTAGCTGTGGCAGTTGCTCTACACCCAGTGGCAGCAGGTGCACGTTAGGGTCGGGATTGAAGTGTTTGATAGCCTGAAACTGAGATAAAAATAGATCCGATGGGTCTATGCCCACCACAAACTCAGCGCCAGCACCACGCATACGCCATAAGTGATAACCAGAACCACAACCAATATCCAAAACGGTTCGACCATGCAAGTTACTGATATGTGGCAGTAGCCTATCCCATTTCCAGTCGCTACGCCATTCAGTATCAATATGAATACCATGGATATGAAATGGGCCTTTACGCCATGGCATCATACGCGTAAGCAAATGAGAGAGCTGCTTTTTGTGACCCTCAGAAAGCTCATCTGCAAGGCCAAACTCAACTTTATCAACAATATTAATGTGCTGAGTATTTGATTCTGGCAGGTTTTTCAAAACCTTTTCCCATTGTGGCCAGTCACCGTGCTGTGCCTCATTTTGCCAGTGCGTAAGCTGAGCTGGCAGGGTATTTAGCCAATGGCTCAGTTGGTTTTTTGCGATGGCTGCATAAAAGTCGGTAAACCAGTTGTTCATCTTTTCTCCGTTACTTAATCGCTATTATTGAACAAAAGTTAAAACACTGATACCAAACCTGTGTTTGCTTAAAACCAATGTCACTTAATCGAGTTAAATGTGTGCTCAAGTTATCAGGGCGCATGACATTTTCAATCGCAGTGCGTTTTTGGCTAATTTCTAGCTCAGAATAGCCATTGTGGCGCTTAAAATCATGATGTAAGTCGATCAGCAAGTTATCTTGCTCGTCATTTTCACCTTTGATTTTTTCACTTAATAACAAGATACCACCCGGTTTAAGGCCGTTATAAATATTTTGTAAAACCGCTAAACGCTGCTCTTGTGGGATAAATTGCAGGGTAAAGTTCATGGCAACAACACTGGCGTTGCTAATCTCAAGCTCATTGATATCACCAAGTTGCACATCCACAGGCACATCAGATTTGAAGCCACCAAGATGCATTTTACAGCGCTCGACCATAGCTTGTGAGTTATCCACAGCGATGATCTGGCAATTTTCCTTTGCGATGTTGCGGCGCATACTCAGCGTTACAGCGCCTAAAGAACAGCCAAGATCATATAAATTTGAGTTACTTTGAGCGAATTGCCCAGCTAGTTTACCCATGGTGCTTACAATCGTGGCGTACCCTGGGACTGAGCGTTGTATCATATCCGGAAACACTTCAACGACATTGGCGTCAAAGCTGAAATCTTTTACCTGTTGCTCAGTGGCATAAATACTGTCTTTGCCAGTCACATTTTATCTCTCTTACCAAATAATCGTGCTATTTTACCATTTTATGCTGGATAGTCAGTGATAAATTGAGTAGCTTGGCTACTATTAATGATAAGAAGTAAAAAAGAGACAAATAATGGCGAGAAATAAAGTAGTTAGTACTGAAGACATATTATCAACTTTGTGTCGTTCTGTGACCGAGGTCCTCTCTTCGGCAAGTGGCAATCAAATAGCATATTCAGCGATGGTGCAAAAAATTACCCGTACGTGTATGCGCCCTGACATTGGGTGTTTTGTATTGTTTGATGGTGGGTTTACAGGCCTTGTCGTGACCAACTTTACAGCACAAGCGGCGATGGAAATCTACCAAGACTACATGCGCAGCATGGGTATGCCAGAAGATGAGATCGCGAATAGTCACTTGTCTGATGATGTATCCAATGTGATGGGTGAGTTGATGAACCAAATTGTAGGGGATTTCACCAGCAAAGTACGTGAACAGTTGCATACGTCAATCACCCAAAATCAGCCGAAGATGATGGCGATTAACAAGCAGGTACAGATCTCTGTAGATACCACGATGGACCGCCCACAAGCGCGTCGAGTTACTTTTACCACTCAGAATCAAAATATTTTCTACCTAGAGCTGGCGATGGATAAAACCGAGTTTATCAAACTACATGACTTTGATATCGCCGAATCGGTAGACCCAGATACGATCATAGAACGCCAGGCTTCAAAAAATGAAGACCAGAGCAAGAAGCAGGCAGCAGATGATGCGGATGTAGCAGATGACGATTTTATGTCGGAGTTAGGTCTGTAGAGTTATTCACCCAACATGGATGTTTTAAAGCACGTTCTATCACTCGGCACCTTTACGGGGCTCAACCATGTCAGCAGAGTTATTATGACTTTGCTGTTGGCCCGTTTTATGGGGGCCGAACATTTTGGCACGTTTGCCGCCTTACTCGCACTATGCGAAGTGCTTCTTTTACCTGCTAGCATGGGCTTTGCGTCATCGCTTATGCGTATTGCGCATCCTTTGTTTAAAAGCCAGCAACATGCATTGTTACAAGGGCTAAAACGAGTTTACTTAGCAGTTGCATTGAGCTTTGGGCTTATTTTTGCTGCCATTGTGCTGTTTGGCTACGCGCTATTTTCTCCTCACCAACTGGCAAATGAGCATTTAGAGTACCTAGTTTTAATAGTTCCTCTTGGAGCTCTTATGCAGTGTCAGGCAACATTTTTAATTGCGCTTGATGCCAAGCGGCGCGGCTTGCTGACACAGCAGTCACTGTTTGAAATATTTACAGCTGCTAGTTGCGCATATTTGTATTTTAGCCATGGACCATTACACCTTGAAATGGTCTGCCAAGCACTGATAGCCAGCATCAGTATTGTGGTGGTACTACAGTTCGCATTGATATTCCCGCTGCTGAAAAAAGACCAACCGGCGTATCAAACCAAGCATTGGTGTAAATCATCGTTGCGGTTGCTTGCAAGTGGGGCGGGTGTTGCTCTGGTCGCTAAACTTGATGTACTGCTTGTACATCATTGGTTAGGTCCAAAAGCAGTCAGTGTGTTTTATCCTGCAGTGGTGATTGCTGGGTTGATGGCTATATTATCCAACGCGTTTGGTATGGTATTGAAGCCGCTGCTACTGAAAGAGCGTCCAGACAGCGCTGAGATAGCTCAGACCATGCGCTGGTTTTGGTTGTGCAATTTAGTGTTTGTATCTGTACTTGCCATCGCAGCGTATCCCTTACTGGCATTGTACCATGAGCCTGAAATGGAGTCCGGTCATACGCTACTACTGATTTTGTTGCTAGCGCAGTTGGTCACCCCTTTGAGGGTATGTGCTAGCAGTACTATCAATTTACTAGGTGAGCCACTTTATAATCTATGGGTGTTGTTATTTGCAACAGCCGTTACGGTAATAGTTGCTTGGTATTGCCAGGCACAATTTGGCTTGTTGGGTATCGCTTGGGCCTTTTGTTTTGGTTTTGTGCTGGGTGCGGTGCTGCGCACTTGGTTGGTGATAAAGCATGGTTATCTTGATTTTGAGCAATTGTTTGGATTGACCAAGCGGTCAATAAAAGCTCAGTTGTAGTTGTTGAAGCACTAGGAATAATCGTAAATCTAGCTCTAGCTGATGATATTCAGGCGCCATATGACAACACAATTGATAGAATGCTTTGTTGTGTTCTTTTTCTTTAAAATGTGCCAACTCATGAACAACTAGTACCTTAAGTAAAGCTTCTGGGGCGTTTTTCAATTGCTCTGCAATGGCTATTTCATGTTTTGCTTTTAACTTTCCGCCATGTTGATGGCTTTTAAAAGTGTGCGTTCCCAAAGCATTTTTTACCAAATCACTCTGCTTTTTATACCTAACACTGTTCAAATTGGGCGCATTTTTTAAATAGCGCTGTTTTAGCTTATTGGTATATTCATACAATGATTTCTCACTTTGCAGTTGGTGAGCATGTGGGTACTTGTTCTTGAAATAGTGCTCTATCTTACCCGACGTGATCAGTTGCTGAACCTGAGTTTGAATGTGTTCCGGGTATTGAAGAAAATAATGTGAGAAATTCATGGTTTTAATTCTGGTACATGCTACAGCGGCTTATTATAATCGAATTCATTAATAAACACGACAACAAGGATAACGGGATGTATAGGGCTAGTTGCTTGTGTGGCAAAGTTCAATTGAATATCACCGGTAGGATCAGCGACATCATTCATTGTCATTGCTCATTATGTCGAAAGTCCACGGGCACCGCGTTTGCAACAAACGGTTTTGTAAATAGTGATGAGCTACAGGTGGTTCGTGGTCAGGATGCAATTAAGCATTTTGAGTTTAAGCCAGGTAGAAAACGCCACTTTTGCGCCAATTGCGCCAGTCCATTGTTCAGTTCAAACTCGGATTTACCGCAAAAGCTACGCTTACGCCTAGGCATTCTCGATTCAGACATTGATGAGCGGCCTATGTCACATAACTTTGTAAGCAGTAAAGCGAACTGGGAAGACCTTGATGTTAAGTTGCCACAATACAACGGGTTTGAGCCTAGTCGTGGTAAAAGCTAATAGCACGTTACTACATGAGTGGGAAAATTGATCACAGTAAACTTGTTTGCTGTGGTTGCTGCTGTGCTGGGAATTCACCAAGTTTAACTTCTGGGCGGTTAAGATCTTCAATAAATTGCTTGGCCAACAGCGGCGCATCATAATTATCAGCAGTATGAAAAAAGACGTAGGGTGTTTTGCCTTCATCTAACCAGTGATTAATTTTCTTTAGCCATGGTGCATAAAACTGACGATTGGCTTGCAAATCAGAACAGCCAACATAGCGCAAAACGGGCGCGTTACTGGTGGCAATAACATGTAACGGCACGCGTGGCTTTTTTCTTTGTGCATCAATAATCGCCTCGTTTGTGGCGGCCTCACTAAATAGAGGGCGTGTATCCATCATAATTCTATTGTATTGATTTTGAATCAAAAACTGATTAAATCGGCGCTCGTTATCCGCTTTATCGAAAAATGCGAGATGGCGAATTTCAATACCAAGTGGCAGCGCCGTTGGTAGTTGGGCACAAAACGCGGTGATGAGCGGTAAAAACTGTGGGCTACAGGCTTGGGGCAGTTGCAGCATCACTTGACCGACTTTATCAAAAATCGGTTCGAAAAGAGTTAACCAACGAGTAAGCTCACGTTGGCAGTTTTGTAACGCCAGTTCGTGAGAAATACGTTTGGGAATTTTAAACGTAAACTTGAAATCAGCGGGCACATCATTGCGCCATTTAGTAATAGAACTGGGTTTTGGATCGGCATAAAAGCTAGTATTACCCTCAACAGAATTAAAAATTTGTGCATATTCTTGAAGCATTTGGCTGTGTTGGCAGTGGGAAGAGAAAAATCGTCCCTTCCAATGAGCTGCGCTCCATTGTGGGCAACCAAGATATAACATGTTATCGAGTTTTATAAGTCCGCTAATAGCGACAGTGTAATAAAGATGACGAATTTTAGAAACAAAATCGGATCGAGGATGACATTCAGACAAGGAATTTTATATAATCGCCGATAATTTTTCATCTTAATGCCAGTTACCGGTCTTGTGTAACTGAGACACAGGAATACTATGCGCTCTATATACTGCGGAAATTTAAACAAAAGCCATGTTGGACAAGAAGTAGAACTATGCGGTTGGATCAATAAACGCCGTGACCTAGGTGGCTTGATTTTTATCGACCTGCGCGACCGTGAAGGGTTAGTGCAAGTTGTTTTTGACCCAGAAGTTGAAGGGTTAATGGACACAGCAAACACGTTGCGTCAAGAGTTCTGTGTACAGGTTAGGGGAGTGGTTCGCGCTCGTCCTGACAGTCAGGTTAATAAAGATATGGCAACCGGAGAAGTTGAGATCTTAGGTACTGGACTGACGGTTGTTAACCGTTCTGAACCGCTGCCTCTGGATTTTAATCAACAAAACTCTGAAGAGCGTCGTTTAAAATATCGCTATCTTGACTTACGTCGTTTAGAAATGAGCGACCGTATTAAATTACGCGCCAAGGCCAGCAGCTTTGTACGCCGCTTCTTAGACAACAATGACTTTTTAGATATTGAGACACCCGTACTGACTAAAGCGACACCTGAAGGTGCGCGTGATTATTTGGTACCAAGCCGAGTACACAAAGGAAGTTTTTACGCTTTGCCTCAGTCTCCACAATTATTTAAACAGTTGTTGATGATGTCGGGCTTTGACCGTTACTACCAAATCGTTAAGTGTTTCCGTGACGAAGACTTACGTGCTGACCGTCAACCTGAATTCACACAAATTGATATTGAAACCTCATTCATGAGCTCAGATCAAGTACGTGCTGTGACAGAGCAATTGATCCGTGAAATGTGGCAAGAATTACTGAACGTTGATTTGGGTGCATTCCCAGTTATGGCATACAGCGAAGCGATGCGTCGTTTTGGTTCAGATAAGCCTGATTTACGTAACCCGATGGAATTGGTGGACGTTGCCGATCTAGTGAAAGATGTTGAGTTTAAAGTACTATCCGGCCCTGCAAACGATGACAAAGGTCGCGTCGCAGTATTAACTGTACCAGGTGGTGCTGCGCTGTCACGCAAGCAAATTGATGAATATACCAAATTCGTTGGCATCTATGGTGCGAAAGGTCTGGCGTGGATGAAAGTTAACGACCGCGCAGCTGGTGTAGAAGGTGTGCAGTCACCAATCGCTAAATTCTTAAATGAAGAAGTGATCAACGCGTTACTAACGCGTACCAACGCACAAACAGGCGATATTATCCTGTTCGGTGCTGACAAGCGCAACGTGGTTAACGAAGCAATGGGTGCTTTACGTCTAAAAGTTGGTTTGGACCTTGAACTGACAGATTTGAAAAAATGGGCACCGCTTTGGGTTGTTGACTTCCCAATGTTTGAAGAAGATGACGAAGGAACACTACACGCGGTACACCATCCGTTCACTGCGCCGAAGGACATTTCAGCGGCAGAATTGGAAGCAAATCCCGCATCTGCAATATCTGACGCGTACGACATGGTCTTAAACGGTTATGAAGTAGGTGGTGGTTCTGTGCGTATTCACAACAATGAGATGCAGCAGGCCGCGTTCAGGATCTTAGGGATCAACGAACAAGAACAACAAGATAAATTTGGTTTCTTGTTGGATGCATTGAAGTACGGCACGCCGCCACACGCTGGTTTAGCGTTCGGTTTAGACCGCTTAGTGATGTTGCTATGTGGAACGGACAATATCCGTGATGTCATTGCATTCCCGAAAACAACTCAAGCGTCTTGTTTAATGACTAATGCGCCAAGCGTCGCCAATCCTGATGCCCTTAAAGAACTTGCGATTAGTGTTGAACAAGCAAAAATCGACAGTGAATAATTATTGCGATTGTTGAAAAAGGCGGCCTTTAGGTCGCCTTTTTTATTTGTGTTGTGCAAGGTTCCAACGACAAATAACTGTTTACATATGTTCCTAAATAAGGTTCTATTTTATTGCTAGATATTACTTGTATTAGTCATCAATTCATTATTAATATTTGTTATAAGAAAAGTGTTATCAAGTTATGACTTAGCGTGGTGACGTTTTGCCTTCACATTCTATAAGCGTACAAGGAGAGAGCGCATGAAATACCAAACTATTGACTCAACCAAATCTGAACAAATTGCGATGCTTGCAGTTTGCCTTACCAATGAAATTACTGAACGAACAGGCACAAAGCACTTCAGCGTAGATGTGCCGCTTGCGATTGATCTATGCAAAAACTATGTTTCCAATGGTATTTATCAGGTGATGGCAGCCTTTGATGCTGACCAGATTGTTGGCTTTGCATCGGTATGCCAAAGCTATTCGCTGTACGCAGAAGGTCAATTCGGTATTATTCAAGAATTTTATGTGATGCCAGAGTATCGCTCTAAGGGTATTGGACAGGAGTTATTACAGTCGGTTGTAAAACTTGCCAAGCAACAGGGATGGAAGCGGTTAGAGTTGTGCACACCACCATTACCACAGTACAAAGGCACGGTAGAGTTTTACAAATCTAATGGGTTTGAAGTAACTGGTGGTCATAAAATGAAACATGTGATTGCTTAAACAGTGCTTACATTTTTAGGCCAGTTACACCGTAGAGTCTATGTTTGAGCATTCTCTGCGAGCGCAAAAAGCCACATCTATAACGGTTGAAATAATGGGTAACTTTAATGGTTATAAGGGAACTTTTACACGGTGATTGTGATGAAGTCAGTAAAGTATGTATGTCATCATTTATGAATTCAGTGGCTGGCACTTTATCTGAACAAGGAATTGTGACATTTAAACGAATAGCCAGTGGTGCAGCGCTTTCTGAGCGCATGACGCAGGATAACTTAATGTTGGTTGCCGTCATTAATGGCCGTGTGGCAGGGTACGTAGAACTTAAGCAAGGTCAGCATATCGCTATGCTGTTTGTGGCACCACAATACCAAAAGCAAGGGGTCGGTCGCAGGTTGCTGTCTTCACTCAAAAGTGGCGTGTCAAATACTAAGCTTACGGTCCACGCATCCACGACTTCGGTGTCGGCATATGAGCGGTATGGTTTTATTAGTGTCGGCGATATTGCAGTATCTGAGGGGTTGGTATATCAGCCCATGGAAATTAATATTAACAATTTTAGTGAATAACGTGGTTATTTTAGACGTCGCGAAGGATAAGTAGTGTTTATTGGTGAAGTAGCAAGGCAAACAGGCTTGTCGGTAAAAGCTATCCGCTTTTACGAGCAAAAGGGCCTTATCAAAAAGCCCTTAAGACAGGGGCGGTATCGTGTATATACGGCAAGCGATGTGGAAGTATTAAAGCTGATCCGAGAAGCCAAGGAGCTTGGTGTGACGTTGGCGAAATTAAAAGGCGTGATTGTCTATCAAAATGATCAAGTAGACTGGGAACGGATCAATCTATTTTTACAACAGCTAAAAATAGAGATGCAAGAGCAAGTGCTACGTATTAGCAATAATATCGCTAAGGTGAGTCAATGTATTAGTGCCATAGAGTCATGTCCAAAAGTACTTGACTCTGCCGTTAAGGGGAGAGCTTAAACTCAGCATCGTTTTCTAATCTAAATAGAGAGTAACGATGAAACATATATTATTGCTAAATGGTAATCCAAAAGAAAAGAGCTTTTCAAAGCAGTTGAGCGACCGTTACGAAATAGCGGCAACAGAGTATGCACAAGTACGACGCTTTGATCTATCCACTATGGAGTTTAACCCCAACTTAGCAGCTGGGTATGATCAAAAGCAGTGTCTAGAGCCTGCTTTGGTGCAGTTTCAGCAAGCGCTATTATGGGCTGAACATATAGTAATCGTCTCACCAATTTGGTGGGGCGGTTTACCAGCAAAACTCAAAGGACTATTTGATAGGACCTTTTTGCCTGGGTTTGCGTTTAGTTATGAGCAAGCTAATCCATTACCGACTCCACATCTTTGTGGTAAGTCAGCCCGTATAATTTTAACTATGGATGCACCGAGCGACTTCATGCAGGTTCAGGCCAAGCCTGTATTAGAGCAACTAGATTTGTTTACATTGCAATTTTGCGGTATTGAAAAAGCTGCGGTAAGTTTATTTGGTGGGGTGATACTGGCAGATGAAGCGCAGCGCAATACTTGGCTGCAAGATGTGAGCAATTTTGCATCTCATGGGGGTTAAATATCACTGATAAAGGGTGAAAATCACCAGATGTGGTTTTCACCTCAAAACATTGAAAGTCCAAAACGACAAGGAACAACAACGTGGATATTTTATTTTTAGCTGACAAGGTAGAGCTGAAACCGCTGGTGGCAAAATGGTATTTTGAACAGTGGGGAGATATTATCGAAAATGCATCAATAGCGTTATTTGAGCAACAACTCGATGAGTACCTCAATCGTGACTGTATGCCACTTATCGTTGTTGCTTTGGAAGGCGAACAAATGATTGGTGTCGCGCAGCTTAAGTACCGAGAAATGTCTATCTACCCAGACAGAGAACATTGGCTCGGAGGGGTGTTTGTGGCACCCAAATGGCGCGGGCAAGCAGTGGCTACAGCCTTGGTTGATAGCGTTGAACAAGTAGCGAAATCACTTGGTATCAAAGAGTTATTTTTGCAAACAGAAGCGCTAGAGGGAGGCCTGTATAAGCGCGTGGGATGGCAAAGCTTGGAGCGCGTGACTTATTGCGGCGTAGATGTGCAAGTCATGTCTAAGAGATTAAAACCCTAGTTTTAAGGTTTACAGCGAGCAGTTCAAGGCTCACAGCTGTTTAAGAGTGTTTTTAGGAGTTGAAGTGAGTGAGCAGGTTGTGATTGGCTTGGCACAGTCGCCGGTTGTAAAAGGTGATGTCACCGAAAATTTAAAGACTCACATGTCCATGATAGCGCAAGCATCAGAGCTCGGGTGCGATATTGTCGCTTTTCCTGAGTTATCGCTTAGTGGTTATGAATTGGAATTGTTGAATACGTTGGCTGTTGAGCCAGAGGCTGAAAATTTCAAGGGGCTGTCCGTTAAGTAGTAAGTCATCAGAAAAACCGACTATTGGTGCGGTGATTTGTTTTGCAAATGGTGACGTTGAGTTTTATTCGAAACAGTTTTTACACTCTGGTGAAGAGCGCTATTGCAGTGCAGGTTCTATAGACTATGTGTTTAATTGCAAGCAATACCGCATAGCCTTGGCCGTCTGCGCTGATTTTTGTGCGCCTGAACACAGTCAAAACGCGGCAAAAGCAAACGCCGATGTATATCTTGTGAGTGCGCTAATCTCTCAAGCGGGTTATACGCCAGACAGTAAACTTTTAGCGCAGATAGCTACAACAAATCAGTTTCCTGTACTTCTTAGTAATCATATTTCCGTTACAGGTGGATGGACTTGTGCAGGGAAGAACGCTATATGGGGTGAGGCGGGACGAATGTTTGCATGCACGAACACCAAGATGCCAAGTTTATTAGTGTGCTCTATTTCTGACGAAGGTGTAAGCGCAATTAAAAAGGACGTTAAACTCTAAGACTTATAACTGGTAATTCATACAGTATTTTGGCATTATGCACAAAACCTAATGACTGAGTAAGTATATTGGCAATTATTTTAGGCATAGATCCCGGCTCTCGCTTTACTGGCTATGGTGTGATCTCTCACCAAGGGTCGAAGTTTCAGTATTTAGGCAGTGGTTGTATAAAGCTTGGGGAACACGACTTTCCCACCCGATTAAAAATGATTTACCAAGGAGTAAATCAATTAATTGAACAATTCTCGCCAGATAGCTTTGCAATTGAACAAGTATTTATGGCGCATAACCCTGACTCTGCGCTCAAGCTTGGGCAGGCCAGAGGCGCAGCAATCGTTGCTGCGACGATGCAAGATGTACCTGTAAATGAATATTCCGCAAGGCAGGTAAAACAAGCTGTTGTTGGTACAGGTGGTGCGCAAAAAGCACAAGTACAAGAGATGGTTAAGCGTATTCTCAAGCTGCCGGGTACACCACAGGCGGATGCCGCTGATGCATTAGCCATTGCAATTTGCCACGCTCACTCGGAACAAAATTTAATTCGCCTTGCAGGCAGTGCGACCAAAACCGTAAGGCGTAGACTTAGATAGGAATAAGCATGATCGGACGACTCAGTGGGATACTATTAGAAAAACAACCACCGGAAATATTACTCGATGTTGCGGGAGTAGGCTATGAGGTACAAATGCCTATGACCTGTTTCTATGAATTACCTAATATAGGTGAGCAAACGGCAGTCTATACTCATTTTGTGGTGCGTGAAGATGCGCAGTTACTGTTTGGTTTTAACCATAAAAAAGAGCGTGCGCTGTTTCGAGAGTTGATCAAAGCCAATGGTGTAGGTCCTAAACTAGGGCTCGCTATTTTGTCAGGCATGTCAGCGGAGCAGTTTATACAATGTGTAAACAATGAAGATGCCACAACGTTGGTGAAAATTCCTGGTGTTGGGAAAAAAACCGCAGAACGCTTAGTATTAGAAATGAAAGACAGGCTAAAGAACTTTGGCCATGATCTGCTAACACCATTTAGTGATGCGGCGGTACTTGAACCAACACAAAACCCAACCGTAGCGGATACGCCCGCGGATGACGCGGTTGCTGCTTTAATGGCATTAGGCTATAAACAAGCACAAGCATTGAAAGCGGTTAAAAATGTATCACAACCGAATATGAGCACAGAAGCGCTGATAAAAGAAGCGCTTAAATCTATGATGTAGCCATTATGATAGAAGCTGACAGATTAATTGAGCCCGAAGTACAGGGCAACGAAGATGTAGTTGATAGGGCGATTCGCCCTAAGCTGCTAGCTGATTACACTGGGCAAGCCCATGTTAAAAAGCAGATGGAAATCTTCATTGAGGCTGCTCGTAGCCGTGATGAAGCATTGGATCACCTGTTGATATTTGGTCCACCAGGACTGGGTAAAACCACATTGGCTAATATTGTTGCCAACGAGCTGGACGTTAATATAAAAACGACGTCTGGCCCCGTACTGGAAAAAGCAGGTGACTTGGCTGCGTTACTTACCAATCTCGAAGAAGGCGATGTGCTATTTATCGATGAAATTCATCGTTTAAGCCCGCAAGTTGAAGAGATTTTATACCCAGCGATGGAAGACTATCAGTTAGATATTATGATAGGAGAAGGGCCAGCGGCACGCTCGATTAAACTAGACTTACCGCCATTTACGTTGATAGGTGCCACGACTCGGGCTGGTTCATTAACATCGCCACTGAGAGATCGTTTCGGTATCGTGCAGCGACTGGAGTTTTATTCAGTAGCCGACTTGGCGAAAATCATCTCCCGTTCAGCGTTTTATCTAGACTTAACCATTAGCCCAGAAGGGGCTGATGAGGTTGCTAGGCGCTCCAGAGGCACTCCTCGTATCGCGAATCGCTTATTAAGGCGAGTGCGCGACTTTGCGCAAGTCAAAGGGGATGGAAAAGTATGTGCAGAAATCGCACAACAAGCGCTGGATATGGTGGATGTCGACAAGTGTGGGTTTGATTATATGGACCGTAAATATCTATTGGCCATCATTGAAAAGTTCACAGGAGGTCCCGTAGGCTTAGACAACTTAGCTGCGGCAATTGGTGAAGAACGTGAAACGATTGAAGATGTTATAGAACCATTTTTAATTCAACAAGGCTTTATACAAAGGACACCTCGTGGCCGTATTGCGTCTAATGCGGCATACCTTCATTTTAACCTAACACCGCAAGCCTAGTTTGTCGCTAGGCTTAGCGCCTGAAATTCTACACCTACCTGTTCATTTTCAGTCAAGGTTAAGTCTCACTTAATACAATATTCGCTGAATTCAAGACAAAAAAAAGCCCGCTAAAGATAGCGGGCAAAACAACAAGTTGAAGGAAGTAATCCAGGGAACTGATAAATGAACACCGGTTTTATCCAGTATGCATTTATCAAAAGTAATACGACAAATCAGCAATCATATTACTAACAACTGTGCTTGTGCATTCATCATGCTGTGTGCTCAGTACAGGGTGTATATTAAAGAGGTTTTTGCATTTCATCAAACTAGAAAAATTTTATTTTCAAATAAAAAAAACTAATACCAAGTTTGTGGTGCATCTTTCTCTATGTTGATTTTTTGAACTTAGCACACTTTTAAGTTGTTGTTTTTGTTGTGTTTGTATTGTTATTAATCAATTTGTGAGTATTAGTTTATTTGTTGTTAATTGGTATTACCAATATGTTTTTGTGAGTTTATTCGCTATTTATGCATAAAACACTCGATTTATGCATGAATTAGTAATAAATACGCATTTTATGTATAGATTAAAGTTTGCTCTCTAGTCCTTTTGGCTTATTTCTCATAGGAAGGTGGAAGAGTTGTTACATTTTTGCGCACTTTGTCGCCAAATAGCTGTAATTCACGGTAATGAGATTGTAAGCACTGGCATGTGTGAGTAAACTAACTGAACCTTTATAGTCGCTTACAGTCAATTGAGTGAATTGGCAGGCCATTGGCCGAAACACAATCGTTAGGAGTATAAAAAAGTGGAATCGGGACTCAATTTTATTGATCTAATTTTAAAAGCAAGTTTATTAGTACAACTTGTGATGCTAACACTGGTTGGGATGTCGATTGCCTCTTGGGCCATTATTTTTCAGCGTAAAGGTATTATTGGCCGAGCAGTAACCGAAGCGAGAGAGTTTGAACGTAAGTTTTGGTCTGGAATGGATTTAAGCAAACTGTATTCAGAAGTGAGTGCCAAAGCGGCTCCCGCGGCTGGGCTTGAAGCATTATTTGCAGCAGGTTTTAAGGAATTTGCCCGCCATAAAAAAAGTAGTACACCTTCGGCTGGTATGATGATCGAAGGCACACACCGCTCAATGCGAGTGGCTTTATCTCGCGAAATTGAAAAGCTTGAATCAGGATTATCATTTCTTGCCACAGTGGGTTCAATCAGTCCTTATATCGGTCTATTTGGTACGGTATGGGGGATCATGAATGCTTTCATTGCACTTGGCGAAGTTAAACAAGCTACGTTACAGATGGTTGCACCCGGTATCGCAGAAGCTTTGATTGCTACAGCTATGGGCTTATTTGCCGCAATCCCCGCAGTTATGGCATATAACCGTTTTGCAAAAAATGTAGAACGCGCTGAAACACAATACGTTAACTTTATGGAAGAGTTCTCAAATATTCTTCATCGTCAAGCTGCTAACTCGGTAGAGGCGAAGTAATATGTATGTGCGGAAGAAACGCCGCCAAATGGCGGAGATAAACGTTGTACCTTATATAGACGTCATGTTGGTACTGTTAATCATCTTTATGGCAACTGCACCGCTCATAACGCATGGGGTAAAAGTCGATTTACCACAAATGCAGGAGTCGGATCTAGTCGAAACTAAAGATGCGCCTCCGATTATCGCCAGTATTGACTCAGAAGGTCGATACTATGTGAGTGTCGGTACAGATCCTGAGGCTCCGATGGATGCGGTTGAGGTGGCAGCAGTTATTAAACTTAAGCTACAACAAAATCCAGATACGCCAGTGATGATCAAAGGCTCAGGTAAAGTGTCGTATCAGGAAGTTCTGTTATTGATGGACTTCTTGAAGAATGCTGGTGTGCCATCGGTGGGTTTAATGACGAAATCATTTGAGGAATAGCCATGGGCTCACTACAAAGCGGATTGTTAAAATCTTTTCTTTTACATTTTGCGATAGCTGGATTTTTATTCGCAAGTGCAACGTTTAAAGTGCCCACACCTACAGTCATGGAGGTGACCTTGAATGTGCCACAAACCGCTCAACCAGAGAAGGTGGTTTCGGCAGTTTCTGTAGATCAAAGTGCGGTAGAAAAGAAAATTGCTGAACTGAAGCAAAAAGAAGATGCACAGAAAAGGGCGGAGGAAAAGCGGATACGAGACTTAGAGCGACGTGCGCAGCAAGCTCGACAAGACCGTGAAGCAGAAGCCCGCCGCATAGCTAAGCTAGAACAGCAACGTAAAGCGAAAGAAGAAGAAAAGCGCCAAGCTGAAGCGCAGGCTAGAAAAGCACGTGAAATAGAGAAGAAACAACGTGAGAAGGCGCAAAAGGCGGAGCAAGAAAAGTTAGCTGCTGAAAAGGCTGCAAAAGCGGCAGCAGATAAACGCAAAGCAGAAGAAGATGCTCTGCGCAAAGCAGAAGAGGCAAGAAAACGTCGCGAAGCAGAAGAAAAACGCAAGGCGGAAGAAGCTGAGCGGGCTCGTCAAAAAGCGCTGGAAGAAAAAATGCTTCAAGAGCAGTTAGCCAAGGAGCAAGCTGCGAGAAGCCGCATTCGTCAACAGCAGGTGCTGACTGAAGTTGAGAAGTATCAAGCTTTGATCACACAGCGAATTCAACAAAACTTGCTAACAGATGAGAAAATGCGAGGCAAAGAATGTCGAGTCAATATTCGTTTGGCATTTAATGGCTTAGTTACGAGTGTCACCTCTTTGGGTGGCGACAAGCTGGTCTGTGATGCAGCACTTAGAGCGGTGAGAATGGCCGATACCTTGCCTGTGTCTAAAGAAAAAGATGTGTTTGAAAAACTAAAAAATATTAACTTAACAATTAAACCAAATTTATAAAGGAAACTTATGTTTAACCGATTGAGAAACATGTTAATCATAGTTGCTTTTGGCATGCAGGGTGTTGCAAGCGCAGCCCTTGAGATTGTCATAACGGAGGGCATTGACAGTGCTCGACCGATAGCGATTGTGCCATTTAAGTTTGACGGGGTAGGTCAGTTACCTTCTCAGCTAAGTGATGTTATCTCCGCAGACTTGATGCGCAGTGGTAAATTTAAGCCGCTAGCGATTGCAGATATGCCGCAGTTGCCAACCAGTGATGAAGACGTTGACTACAATGCATGGGTAGAAAGAGGCGTCGAGGCCATTGTTGTCGGCTCAGTACAACAACAGCCTGGTGGTCGATACTTGGTAAAATACGAGTTAATTGATGTGATCCGCGCCCAGATAACAGGCGGCGAAACACGCATGATGAGTAATGGCAAACTGATGAAAAGTCAGGATCATATCCAAGAAGCCAGACAAAGCATCATCACCAGTGAAGGCTTTAGGCGTTATGCCCACCAAATTAGTGATGTCGTCTACGAATCTTTAACAGGTGAGCGCGGTGCATTTCGTACCAAAATTGCCTATGTGATAGTACGAGATGGGCAGGACAAGCCGTACCAATTAGTGGTTGCGGACTACGATGGCTACAATGAGCAAGTGTTATTGCGCTCAAAAGAGCCTCTAATGTCTCCAGCATGGTCTCCAGACGGTAATAAGCTCGCGTATGTTACGTTTGAAAACCGTCAATCACAAATTGTCATACAGGACCTGTACACTGGAAAACGAGAAGTGGTTACAAGCTTTCCTGGTATAAATGGTGCCCCGCAATTCTCACCTGATGGTACACAGTTACTCGTGGTGTTATCTAAGGATGCAGGCGGTGCCACAGAAGTCTATGTAATGGACCTTAAAACCAAACAAACCAGACGTTTAACTAAGCACCGTAGTATAGATACAGAGCCATCTTGGCACCCAAATGGCAAAGAAATTGTCTATACGTCGGAAAGGGGTGGTAATGCCCAGATATATAAGTTAAATTTACAGACTGGTAGGTCAAAGCGTATTACCTTTGACGGTGACATGAACCTTGCGGGTTCTATTAGCCCTGATGGTCAACAATTGATTATGGTTAATAGAACATTAGGCAAATATCATATTGCTAAAAAAGAATTAGAATCGGGGCTGTTTCAAGTATTGACGAGAACGCGTTTAGATGAGTCTCCCAGTATTGCACCGAATGGCTCAATGATCATTTATAGCACGTTACATAACAATAAGCAGGTACTGGCTTTAGTGTCTATGGATGGTCGATTTAAGGCGCGACTTCCCGTTTCGGATGGACAAGTAAAGGCTCCGGCCTGGTCGCCATTTTTATAACAATTTTGCTGGTTTGAATTTTACAAATAGGAATATACTCGATGCAACTTAATAAAACTTTAAAAGCGCTATTGGTGGCTTTACCAGTAATGACGCTAGCGGCATGTAGCTCTTCTTCAAGTGTTGACGAAGGTGCAGCAAATGAAAGCAATCAGGCTGCAGCTAATGATTCGAACAATCAAGTAGACGTAAATACTATTTCTCGTGAAAAGTCAGCAGAAGAAAAGTTACGCGAAAAGTATGAAGCATTGCGTCAAGAGCAAATCGTTTATTTTGACTTTGATAAGTCAACGATTCAAAGCCAGTACGCTGAGCTATTGCAAGCTCACGCCGACTTCTTAGTTAAAAACCCAAGCGTTAAAGTACTTATTGAAGGTCATGCGGATGAGCGTGGTACACCTGAGTACAACATCGCGTTAGGTGAAAGCCGTGGTAAAGCAGTTGAGAAGTATCTACAAAGTTTAGGTGTTTCAGATAGCCAAATTTCTGTAGTGAGCTATGGTGAAGAAAAGCCGATGGTTAAGTCTCGCACAGAAGAAGCATTTGCTAAAAACCGTCGCGCGGTGCTTGTATACTAATAAGTAAGAGAGATTATGAAGCCGAATAATATTCTGGCAGCTCTACTATTACTAAGCGGGAGCACCCAAGTTTGGGCTGCTCCCGCTCCTGTTTCTGAAGCTGCAAATAACCCAGATTCTTTAGAGCAACGTATAGCGCAGTTAGAGCGCATGATGCAAACACGTAATAAGTTGCAACTAGAGCTACAGCAACAACTCAATTTATTGCAAGATGAAGTGAGTCAAGTACGCGGTGTTACTGAGGAGCAAAGCTACAAGCTTGAGAAAGTGCTTCAGCGGCAACGTGAACTGTATCAAGAAATTGAAAATCGCGTATCTAAAGCCTATGAGCAATCGAGCAGTCCTGCGGCGGCAACGGCCGTTGACAACTCACAAGCCATTAGCACCGATTTAAATGAGAATGAAGCATATGACCGTGCAGTCGCGCTGATCATGCAGGACAAGCGATATGATGCCGCTATTCCTGAGTTTCAAAACTTTTTAACGACTTTCCCACAATCTGTGTATATTCCAAATGCACATTATTGGTTAGGTCAGCTACAGTCGATAAAAAGTGATGACGCTAATGCGATAGTGCACTTTAAAACGGTTGTTGAACAATTCCCTGAATCGAATAAACGTCCCGATGCGATGTTAAAGTTAGGTGCTTTGTATCAAAAGCAGGGCAAAGTAGATTTAGCTAAGCAAATCTTAAATACTTTGATCTCAGAATACCCAAGTACGACTGCTGCTAAATTGGCCACAGAACGTCTTGCGAAGATCTAAATGGCACGATTTTTTGCCACAATGGTTTAAAATTAGGCGCTTAGACACAAAAACTGAAAAAAACTACGTATTTCAGTTGCACTCATTTTTTAAATAAGTATTATAAGCGCCCGCAGCAGGCGATTGGTTCAAATCAAACTGCTGCACTAAGTGGGTCATTAGCTCAGTTGGTAGAGCAGTGGACTTTTAATCCATTGGTCGATGGTTCAAGTCCATCATGACCCACCACTTATTTTGTAAATGTTATCCGATCGGGTCATTAGCTCAGTTGGTAGAGCAGTGGACTTTTAATCCATTGGTCGATGGTTCAAGTCCATCATGACCCACCATTTACAATTTTGCATTGATACTCGAGCGGGTCATTAGCTCAGTTGGTAGAGCAGTGGACTTTTAATCCATTGGTCGATGGTTCAAGTCCATCATGACCCACCATCAATGCAATGTTTAGGATAACCCGAGCGGGTCATTAGCTCAGTTGGTAGAGCAGTGGACTTTTAATCCATTGGTCGATGGTTCAAGTCCATCATGACCCACCATTTACAAAATCAGTTTTGAATTCCGAGCGGGTCATTAGCTCAGTTGGTAGAGCAGTGGACTTTTAATCCATTGGTCGATGGTTCAAGTCCATCATGACCCACCATTCAAAACTTATTCTCTTTTTTGAGCGGGTCATTAGCTCAGTTGGTAGAGCAGTGGACTTTTAATCCATTGGTCGATGGTTCAAGTCCATCATGACCCACCATTCAAAAAACTATTCTCGATGTTAGAGCGGGTCATTAGCTCAGTTGGTAGAGCAGTGGACTTTTAATCCATTGGTCGATGGTTCAAGTCCATCATGACCCACCACTTCCTAGATATTCTCTATTTAATATATTCTTAATTATTCTGTCTTATAGTCGTCATTGACTAGGATTCTTGCGCTCATTTACGTATAATTCGCTGCAATTATGCAATATGACTACAGTGGTCGAAAAATGAGTTTAGCTGAACAAATCATGCCTGAGGATTATATTTTTCCTCCTAAACCAGCCCCGTTATCTGATGACGAAAAGCAGGCTTACAAAGCGCGTATTAAATCCTTGTTAGAAGAGAAAAATGCCGTGTTGGTCGCCCATTACTACACCGATCCTGAGATCCAAGCTTTGGCTGAAGAAACGGGCGGATGTGTGGCAGATTCATTAGAAATGGCGCGCTTTGGTGCTAGGCACGATGCCGATGTAATTGTTGTAGCTGGTGTGCGTTTTATGGGTGAGACAGCAAAAATTCTAACACCAAACAAAACCGTAGTGATGCCAACGCTTGCTGCAACCTGCTCTTTGGATGTTGGTTGCCCAATTGATGAATTCTCAGCGTTTTGTGATCAGCACCCAGATAGAAAAGTAGTGGTTTACGCTAATACCTCAACCGCTGTTAAAGCTAGAGCCGATTGGATTGTCACGTCGTCGTGTGCATTGGAAATTGTTGAGCATCTGGATGAGCAAGGTGAAAAAATTATCTGGGGTCCAGATAAGCACCTAGGCTCGTATATCCAAAAGCAAACCGGTGCTGATATGATCATGTGGAATGGCGCTTGTATTGTTCATGATGAATTTAAAACCAAAGCGCTAAAAGACATGAAAGCGTTGCACCCAGATGCAGCGGTATTGGTACACCCAGAATCACCTGCGGAAATTGTAGAGCTTGCGGATGCTGTTGGCTCCACCAGCCAGTTGATTAAAGCGGCGCAGACTATGGAAAACAACAAGTTTATTGTTGCTACAGACCGTGGCATTTTTTATAAAATGCAACAGCTTTGCCCTGAGAAAGAGTTCTTTGAAGCGCCAACTGCGGGTGAAGGTGCAACCTGTAAGAGTTGTGCTCATTGTCCTTGGATGGCAATGAATGGCCTCAAAGCAATCGAAGAAGCACTTGTTGACCCTCAAGGTAAAGAAGTGTTTGTAGATATGGACTTGCGTGAAGGTGCTTTGCGTTCACTTAATCGTATGTTGGATTTTTCAGCAAACCTGCAAAGATAACGCTCGATAGTTGAGCAACTGATTGTTCTGGGGCAAAAACTGCTTGCTAAAGTGTGTTGCTTTTCATAGTATTAGCCCCGCACTTTAGATGCAACGGAGAGGTGGCTGAGTGGCTGAAGGCGCACGACTGGAACTCGTGTATAGGCTAACCCCTATCGAGGGTTCGAATCCCTCCCTCTCCGCCATGTTTTTTAGTGCAATAACAGAATGACATTAAAAAAAGCGCTTATAGGCGCTTTTTTTGTGTCTGAATATTTTCGTTTGACTACCTGAGCACGTGTTCAAGCAATTGCTCGCTAAGACGCTTCAAAGCTTTTGGATCGTTCCCTGTGCTGGCGTAGGTGCGCAAACCATAAATCCCCACCACCAGATACTGAGCGCGTTCTTTTGCACTGGGCGTTGAGCCAATCTCACCTTTGTTTATCGCTTCACTTAACACATTTTCTAATGAATCCTCAAATGCACTTAAATTATTTGCAAGCACTTGCGTGACTTCATCATCCTGTCCATCGACCTCTGAAAGCGTTCTGGTAAGCAAGCATACTTTGGTTGCTTCATTGCTTGCACATGGATGGGCGATGTCAGCTAAAAAAGCTTGTAAAGCAGACTTGATATTGTCATGACTTGCACACAATTGAGCAAACTGCTCATTTTTATCCTTTTGGTACTGCTCAACAGACGCCAGCAATAATCCTTTTTTGTTGTTAAAGGCACAGTAAATTGACCCTGGGTGTAGTCCAGTGGCCTGGGTTAGTTTCTGCATACTCGTTTTGGAGTAACCATGCTGCATAAAAGCGGTCATGGCTTGGCGTAATACATGTTCTCTGTCGAATTCAGCACTTCTCATAGGGGCGTGTAGTCTTGCTTAGATAAGCAAATCTTAACCTAATTTGATTGGCTATTCAAAAATAGTTCTTGAACACATATTCAAGAATGTGTATCTTGAATGCATATTCAAGATTAATGCTAAGCATATGAGAGAGGGTTTATGACATCTATTTTATTCGAGCCACTGCAGCTCAACGAGACACTTACTTTAAACAATCGCATTTTAATGGCACCTTTGACGCGCTGTATGGCTGATGATGAGCTGGTCCCAACCGACACCATGGCGGCTTATTATGCACGCAGAGCCGATTCAGGGTTAATCATCAGCGAAGCAACCATTATTCGTCCTGATGCTCAAGGTTACCCTAATACGCCTGGGTTATTCACCCAAGCTCAAATTGACGGCTGGAAAAAAGTGACAACCGCAGTTCACAATGCAGGTGGCAAGATCTTCGCTCAACTATGGCATGTTGGTCGTGTTGCTCACCCGTACTTTTTCGGTGAAGGAAATGTACTTGCACCCTCAGCAATTGGCATAGAGGGCACCGTGCCAAGAATGCGGGACTTGAGTTATCAAACACCAAAAGCTGCATCAACCGAGGAAATCAAACAACTGGTAGCCGATTATGCCCAAGCTGCAAAAAATGCAATTGAAGCAGGGTTTGATGGTGTGGAAATTCATGGCGCGAATGGCTATCTAATTGACCAGTTCTTGCACTATGCCGCAAATCAACGTCAAGATGAATATGGTGAAACGCCAGAGAATATGTCGCGTTTTGCGTTAGAAGTTGTCGATGCGGTAGTTGCGGCAGTTGGTAATGAACGAGTTGGTTTACGTCTATCTCCAGGGGCGTATTTCAATATGGAACCAGACTCACGTGATACACAAGTATTTGATTACTTGCTGGCGCAACTTAATTCTCGCACGTTGGCATTTGTACATGTGGGCATTTTCGACGATAGCATGGAATTTGAACACCTTGGGGGCCGAGTATCTGATTATATGCGCAAACACTATAAGGGAACCCTTGTTGGCGTAGGTGGTTTTACACCAGATACAGCACAGCGAGCATTATCTGAGGAGCGTTTTGATTTAGTCGCGATAGGGCGTCCATTTATCGCTAATCCAGATTATGTAATTCGTGTAAAAAATCAACAAGATTTAGAGCCGTACAGCGAACAAATGCTCGCAGAACTCGTTTAACGGTAGCAAGCGTAAACCTGCATTGGAGGCTTCGGCCTCCTTTTTTGTAACCATAGAGCAAAAAGCCAAATAAAAAACAGCGCAAAGTTAACTTCTGCAAGCGTTTGAATAGTGACTATACTTGTTATGAACTTTAAGTTGCCACCTAGATTTGAAACCATAATTAATCACGGCGCTCCAGTCGTTTAAGCTTTAGGTAAAGCCATGCAAGAAGAGCTACTTCACTCTGTTGTAAAACTGACCAAAACACGAGATGTGGATTCACTCGAATCAAGCCTACTATCTACTATTCATGAATTTATTGGTTGTCAGAAGGTCTCTATTTATAAGTCCACATCAGGAAGAGGAGAGCTTACGGTGGAATGCAGTTTGAGCTTGGAAGTATTGGACGATAAACAGTATTACTGGGAGGAATCTGAGAGAATATTAAGTCCAAGCTCTGAGCTGTTATCTTGTTTGCATTCGGCGTGTATTATTGCCATTCAAGATCAACATGGTGTTGAAAGAAGATGGATCCCAATAACACTTTCGGATAAACCCATAGGCGCCATTGCTATCGTGAGTGAAAGTCTCAGTAGTGCAGATCAGGTGTTGCTCAACGCGTTTTGTTGTATCTATGAAAACTACCTCACTATTCTTCATGAAAACGAACGAGATAAGCTCACCGGCTTATTAAACAGACAAACATTTGATAAAAAGTTAAAACAACTAATTGAAAAGCAGGTGGTAAAACACCACAAAACCATTAAGGCAAATAAAGGCAGAAAACAGCACGAAGAAGCAATGTCTTGGCTTGCCATGTTGGACATAGATCACTTCAAGCAAGTAAACGACAACTATGGTCATGTGTGCGGTGATGAAGTGCTATTGATACTCGCGCAAACCATGGAACACTTTTTTAATCCAACAGATTTGTTATTCCGCTTTGGTGGGGAAGAGTTTGTGTTGGTGTTTGAGCCCGTCAAATTTGAAGAAATTGAGCGTTTGCTTAACGAGTTTGTTGCACTAGTACGTCGCACAAAGTTCCCGTTTGTCGATAAATTAACGGTGAGTATTGGCATTGCTAAGGTTGGACCGTACGACTTTCCTATTCATGTTTTAGAAAATGCTGACAGGGCATTATACGCGGCAAAAGAGAGTGGTCGTGATCAAATTTGTTTCTTCGAAAGTATCGCTGGTGATTATACACGGCCCAAAGGCGATGATGATGGCGTAGACTTGTTTTGAGTCTATCTTCGGGCCGGTAAATATCTTACACTGTCACGTGCATATAAAAACTCAAACTCAGCTGGTTTATCCGGTTATTCTGGTTATAAATAGCTCGGAAATACATAATGTTGCACATCATTCAATCTAACCGCATGGAAGTTCTCCAAGCGCAATTTCATACTCTGCTCAAAAGTGCGCCATTAAGTTCGCCATTTAGTAAAGAAGTGGTTTTGGTACAATCACCAGGCATGTCGCAGTGGTTGAAAATCGGCCTAAGTGAGGCGCTGGGGATCGCCGCACAAGTTGATTTTCCTCTACCTTCAAGTTTTATTTGGCGGTTGTACCAACAGTTTTTACCTGATGTACCCAGTGAATCGCCCTATAATAAGCCTAATATGACTTGGAAGTTGGTAAGTATTTTACCAACTTGTTTGGATGATCCTCGTTATGTGCAGTTACAGCAATATTTACAACAAGATGCGGACGGTCTAAAGCTATTTGCATTGTGTGAAAAAATCGCAGATGTGTACGATCAGTATTTAATGTACCGTCCCCATTGGATAGCAAAATGGGATAGCTCAATAGACGAGCTGGATGATGTTGATGTTACCATCGCACCTTGGCAACCCGATCTTTGGCGGCGATTGGTAAAGCATACCCAAGCACTAGGGCAAAGCGACTATCACCGTGCAAATATGCACCAACTATTGGTTACTGCTCTAGAAGATGCAGACCCTAGCACATTACCCGAACGAATATGTATTTTTGGTTTGTCGGCCATGCCATCAAGCCAGTTAGAAATATTTCAGGCGCTGGCCAAGAAAACCACGGTGTTGCTGTTTTTTTGCAATCCTAGCGAACACTATTGGGGAGACCTAGTAGATGAAAAAACTCAGGCTAAAATAGCAGTCAAATATGCCAAAATGCCACAGGTCGAAGCGCAATTGGCGCAACAGGAATATTACTTTGTTGGCAACCCATTGCTTTCCTCTTGGGGGAAGTTGGGGCGTGACTATTTTGAGCAACTGGTTCAAGTAGACGCTCAATGGATAGATGGCTTTATGGATGATTTTGATGACACACTACTTAGCAAGATACAACAAGAGTTCTTTCAACTTGCATTCAAAGGGAAGTCGCTAACTCCTGATAAACAGTGGTTTATCAGCGAGCAAGGTAAGCTACCAATTGCTTTAAACGATAAGTCAATACAGCTACAAGATTGCCATACACCGCTTCGTGAGGTGGAATGTTTGCATGATCACTTACTCAGGTTGTTTCATGCTGACTCAAGCCTTACACCCAAAGATATTATTGTCATGATGCCCGATGTAGGTGCCTACAGCCCATATATAGAAGCGGTATTTGGCGCAGCCTCTGGTGAGCGATTTATTCCCTATGCATTGGCTGACTTATCGATAGAGCAAGAGAAACCGATATTGAGTTCGTTTGTGAGTTTGGTGAACTTGCCATTTAGCCGTTTTGGCGTGTCTGATATTCTGGATTTATTAGCCGTAACGCCTATAGCTTGCAAATTTAAGGTGGAGGAACAGGAGTTTTCCCAGCTGAAGTTTTGGTTAGAACAGGTTGGCGTTAAATGGGGGCTGGATGCTGAACACAAGTTAGACCATGACTTACCGGCGTTATCTCTTAATACTTGGAAACATGGTCTAAATCGACTGCTGCTGGGTATTGCTTCAAGTAATGAACAACATGACTTTAATGATATTTATCCAGCAGATCTCGTTGAGGGCATGGCGGTCAACAGTTTAAGTAAGTTGTTGCATTTTGTGAGTATGTTGGCTGCATTCAAACAAAAACTAAATCAACAGGCGCGTTTGTCCGACAAAGCCCAATTATTACGCCAGATGGTTGAGCAGTTTTATGATGCACAAACCGAGCAGAGTTGGGACTTGCTTACGCTTGAACGAGTCATTGATGATTTGCAAAAACATGATGACAATTTAGACATGCAATCACCTGTGTCAGCTAGAGTGTTGAGTTATTTAGTAAAGCAAGGCGTGCAGGAAAAGGGGGTGGGGCAAAGATTTTTAGTCGGTCCGGTTAACTTTTGTACACTGATGCCGATGCGTGCAGTACCGTTTAAGGTGGTGTGTTTGCTTGGACTTAATGATGCGGATTATCCAAGAACTGTACAACCCATTGGCTTTGATTTAGTGCCTCACTCCAAACGGCAAAAAGGTGACCGTTCACGGAAATTTGACGATCGTTATCTGTTTCTTGAAGCGTTGCTGAGTGCGCGAGAGCATTTGTATCTAAGCTATATTGGCCGTTCATGCTTTAATAATGAATTGCAGATGCCATCGATTTTGGTGAGCGAGTTAATGGAGTACATCGATCGTAGTTTTTGTTACTCAGACCCTAAGCTAAAGCCGTCTGAGCAACTTTTGCAGCAAGCATCGCTACAGCCCTTCAATGCCAAGAATTATGATGCTCATAATGCGCTACAAAGTTTTAATCCTATTTGGTTAATTGACGAAGAGGTTCCTGAACAGCTTCTTGAGCCGACTTCTGCCACTGCGCTTGAAATTGATTGCGATCATGAAATAGATATTGCTCAGTTTATGTTTACCGTGCTCAATCCTCAAAAAGCGTTTTATACCCAAACACTGGGGCTGAAGTTACATGAACAAGCCTTGAGTGATAAAGATGAAGAGCCATTTATACTCGATACCTTGGAACGGTACTTTTACCTTGGTGAGCTACTTGAGAGTCAACTTAGAGGTGAAACGGTAAATCTCAAGCAAATGGTGCAACGCGGCAACTTACCCCAAGCAGCGGTTGGTGAAATTCAGCTGGCGAAAATGCAGCAACGCGTTCAACCTATGGCAGAGCAACTACAAACACACATTCAACAGCGAAAAGAGCCAGTTGAAGTACGCCTCAAAGTGGGTGAGAAAACACTACTTGGCTGGCTGGATAAACTATACGACGACAAGCAAATTTTTTATCGTAGTGCCAGTATTAAGGCCAAAGACAAGGTGAAAGGCTTTTTGATGCATTGTGTTGCACAATGTGCAGAGCAAAGTGTACATACGCATATTTATGGATTGGATGAGCGTGTGAGTTTTGCGCCAATTGAGCCGAAGACTGCGCGTCAGCACTTGGCAAACTGGCTTGATTTTTATCAACAATGCTTGGCGCAACCGATGCCATTTTTTGTCAGTACTGCTTATGAACTTATCGCCACAGGGGATATCAACAAGGCTGCTACCAAGTTTAATGGTGGTCAGTACATAGGGTTTGGTGAAAGTGAGGACCCATATGTGGCGCTGAATTTTAGCAACTTAGATGACGTGATTGCGCCATTGCAGGCGATAAGCGACAGGTTACTTGCAGATATTGTAGAGCTGGCACAGGAGCAACGTTATGCAGACGCTTAAGCCACAAAGCATGCCATTGATTGGTGCTAACCTCATAGAAGCAAGTGCTGGAACGGGAAAAACCTACACCATCACCGGTTTGTATCTGCGCTGTTTACTTGGTTTACAAACACCACCTCAGATACAACCTCCGTTAACCGTAGAACAAATATTGGTCGTAACATTCACTGAAGCTGCAACGCAAGAGATTAAAGACCGAGTGCGCTCTAGAATTCTATTAGCTAGAGATGCGCTCTTGGGGGCTGAGTGTGATGACGCACTGATCAACAGTGTGTTATCACAAGTATCAGATCCACATCAGGCATTTACATTATTAGACGCAGCCGCAAAATCAATTGATGAAGCGGCAATTTTTACCATTCATGGCTTTTGCCAACGGATGCTAAAACAGCATGCTTTTGAATCAAATGTTGCGTTTAACTTAGAGTTTGTATTGGATGAGTCTGAACTGATCCTTGAAGCCATTAAAGACCATTGGCGAAGCTTTGTTTATCCGCTAGACAAAGACACGACTTCGGCGGTGCTTGAGCACTTTTCTAGTCCTCAAGCGCTGGCTGGCAGTGTGATAAAGTTACTCACTAAAGAGCAGGCGGTGATCACCCCGAAGCTTGAACTTGGGGAGGTTTTACAAGCTCGTGAAGCATATCAGCGCCAAGCAAGTATTTTTAAAAAATCACTACTGGCGAGCGACTTTTTCACTGTGTTGTCTCAAAGTGCCTTGGCCAAAAATAAAACGCCGGGGAGAGTGGCTAATATTGAGGCGCTAATAGCGTATTGCCAAAGCGATGACTGGTATTTTGAATTTGGCAGTGCTAAGCATTCGTTTGCTTTGTGGGGGAGCGCCTCGTTGTCAAATACCAGTCACTATAAAAAAGGTGCGGCTATTATTGAACATCCGCTTATCGCAAGCTTTGATGAAATGGCTAAACTACACGCACAAGTTAGTAAGGGGTTGCCACTAGCTATTTTGCAGCACAGTGTCAGTGAAGTACGTAAACTACTACAAGCGCATAAAGCCCAGCATGGGCTAATTAGCCCAGATGATTTGCTAAACCAGCTCTATCGCGCATTACACACTGAGCAAGGTGGTGTTTTAAGGCAAAAAATTGCACAGTTATTTCCAATTGCGATGATTGATGAATTTCAGGATACCGATCCTGTTCAGTACGGTATTTTTGAAGCGATTTACGGTGATAACCCTGATACCACTATAACCATGATTGGCGACCCCAAGCAGGCTATTTACGGCTTTCGTGGTGCAGACATATTCACTTATATTCAAGCTAAACAGCAAGTAAATGAGCAAAGCCAATATACCCTTGGCACTAACTTTCGCTCTGCAACGGGCATGGTTAAAGCGATTAATGCGGTGTTTTCATGCCATGAACACAGTTTTATTTACAACCAAGCGATTCCATTTACCTGTGTTGCTGCTAAGGGGAAGAGCGAAGCGCAGCGTTTTTCACGGACCGCAACCAGTGAGGCTTCATTAGTATTTAGCGTCTACGCGGATGAGGCAGCGATCACCAGTAAAACCCAAGCTTTAGGAGTTTTAGCGCGTGCTTATGCAGGCAAAATTGTCGACTTACTACTAGATGCCCAGCAAGGTCGGGCGCGAATTGGTGAACAACCCGTAAAAGCAGGCGATATTTGTGTACTTGTACGCGATAGAAATGAAGCCAGTATGATTAAGGCAGCGTTGGCGCAGTGCGCGGTTCCCAGTGTTTATTTGGCCAGAGACAGCATATTCAGTCAGCCCATCGCCCATGCAATACTAAACTTTTTGGAGGTATTACATGGCAAATATGATGAAGCGGCACTGCGAGGCATTTTAGTCAGTCCATTATTTGCTTTGAATTATCAACAGATCTATGCGCTGCGTACGCAAGAGCAACAGTGGCAGGACTATCTCGACCAATTCAGTCAGCTACAAAAGACTTGGTCCAAGCAAGGTGCTATGGCAATGCTCGAGCAGCTCTTGGTTCAAAACCGCTTACCTGCGCTGTGGAAAGCCAAAGGTTACAACGTCGAGCGCTGGCTAACCGACTATCGACATTTAGCTGAGTTGTTGCAACAAAAACAGATAGAGCTGGACGGCACACTGCGCGTATTGCGCTGGTTTTCAGGACAATGTCAGCAATCACAGCAAGACAGCGCTCAGGTGCGCCTGGAAAGTGATGCAGACCTCGTGAAAATAGTCACAATGCATGCATCTAAGGGGCTTGAATACCCAATCGTTTATATGCCTTTTGCTAGCAGTTACCGAGAAACCAGCGATGCTATCTATCATCAAGATGGCCAGCTCATTTATAGTATGGATGCAACAGAAGATGAGCAAGCTTTGGCGCAACAAGAGCGCTTAGCCGAAGATATTCGACTGCTATACGTTGCTTTAACCCGGGCCGTCCATTTTTGTGATATAGGGTTATTTAACATTGCAGCAGGACGAACTAAAAAACCGGGGATCACACAAACAGCGATAGGTTATGTACTGTTTGGCAACGAGGTCTTTGCTGATGCACAAAGCTGGCACCAGAGGCTACAAACATTTTGTGATGAGCAAGAGGATATTAGGCTACACTGGATAACCACAGAGGATAGCACACCTAAGGTTATGGATGCTCAGTTTGTCGAGTCATCCAGTATGGGGGTCAAGCCCGTCACGATTAAAATTGAGCGTGATTGGCGCGCCACCAGTTTTAGTCAGCTAAGTTACCATAGTCATTCTGATGAGCGACCAGCAGGCGCTTTAGATGAAAACCACCAGCTTGATTTACCTGAGCAAATCGTTGCGAATACCCAGCAAGTGTTTAACTCGTATACCTTCCCTAAGGGTGCCAAGCCTGGTAGTTGTCTACATGAAATATTTGAGCTAATCGACTTTACTGCGCCGTATGATCCAAGCGCAGCGCAAATAGCATTACCTGAAGCCATTACCAAGAGTTTGACCAAATATCACATTGAAGAGCAATGGCAGGAGCCAGTCAGTCACTGGATATTGGCGTGTCTAAATTGCCCGCTAAATAGCAGCAACGGCTTGAGCCTAAGTGCATTAAGCCCCGCACAGTGCCTAGTTGAGATGGAATTTCATCTGCCACTTGAGCCTTTGCAAGCGGGGCAATTAAACCGTTTGGTGAGCGAAATAACAGGGCAGCACAGCCAGCTGCAATTTGAACAGGTCAAAGGTTTGCTCAAAGGGTTTATAGACTTGATTTTTGTTTACCAAGAGAAATATTACATTTTGGATTATAAGTCTAACTATTTGGGAGACAAAGCCAGTGACTACATGCCAAGTAACTTGCAACTGGCAATGGGTGCGCACCAGTATCATTTGCAATATATGATCTACTCTGTTGCGCTACATCGGCTGCTATCGCAGCGATTGAATGATTATGATCCCAATAAGCACTTGGGCGGCGTGTATTACCTGTTTTTGCGTGCACTACCAGACGGGGCAGGGGTGTATTTTAATCAGTTAACGCTCGAACAGTTGTTAAAGCTCGACGCATTATTCACACGAGGTAGCGTGTTATGAGCCAGTTAGACTTATTCGAAGATGCAACACGCCATGATTTTGACCACGATGCATTTATTAACTTGCTATTGCAAGAGTCAAGGGTTCGTTACGCCGATGTGGCGCTTGCAAAGTTGTTGAACAAGCAAACTATCGACGATGTGTTTTATCTTATTTTGCTGCTACTTAGGGCGGAACAGCTACAACATAGCTGTTTAGCGTTTGATGATATAGATTGGCAGGACCCGTTTGCTATGCAAGCGCATTACCAGCTAGGTAATGCGGCGCCATGGCAAGAACAAGTACACCACAAAATCTGGCAGAAGCTTGCGCAACATCAGGCTGTAGGTGTTGATAAGCCGCTCACATTATTTGCACAGAAATTGTATTTGTCACGTTTGGCAAACTATGAAGCGCTCTTGGCTGAGCGTTTTATAGCCATGCAGAAACAGCCACTAGTGATCGATGAAAATCATCTGATTAGGTTACTTGGTGAATACTTTCCAGATAACAGTAACGACACGATTGATTGGCAAAAAGTGGCCTGTGCGATGGCGGCAACCAGAAGGTTTTGTGTGCTCACAGGCGGGCCCGGAACAGGAAAAACCACTACAGTCACTAAGCTGCTGGCTATTTTGCAGTCCCTTTATATCAAGGCTCCATTAACCATAAAGCTGGTGGCACCTACGGGCAAAGCTGCGGCGCGCCTTAGCGAGTCGATACTTGGGGCAAAGGTAAAACTTGGACTTGAGTCACAATTGAGTGAGCTGATACCAGAACAAGCGCAAACCATTCATCGTTTGTTAGGTGTGATCCCGCAAAGCAATCAATATCGTCACAACCAGCACAATCCTTTGCATTTAGATCTGCTGATCATAGACGAAGCCTCCATGGTCGACTTGTCCTTGCTCGCCAAGCTGGTTGAGGCGCTGCCAGCGCATGCGCGACTGATTATGTTAGGTGATAAAGATCAACTTGCGTCGGTGGATACGGGCAGTGTACTTAGTGATTTGTGTCAGGAGCTGAGAATGGGCGTATTACCCCATTACAGCCAAGCATTGTGTGACAGTTTAAATCGCCTATGCTTTGCTCAACAACCAAAGTTGTTAGGGCAGGAAAGTGACTTTGCACTCAGTGACAATGTGGCATTTTTGCAGCATAGTCACCGCTTTGACAGCCAAAGTGGTATTGGTCAACTCGCGTTGGCCGTCAATACTAATGATCGCAAACTTTTGACCCAGACTTTGCAAAAAGGCTTTGAAGACATTGCCATACACCCTTTAAACAATGAGCAGTACCAAGATTTGATCTCTCGGGCAGCCCAACATTACAGCCATTATTTAACGCTCATGCAAGGTGGTGCAGCAGCACAAGATATTCATCAGGCATTTTTACAATATCAATTATTGGCTGCGTTAAGAGAGGGTCCGTATGGTGTTGAGCAACTTAACAAGCGCATAGAGCAGGTGCTTCATGCCAGAGGGCTTATTCAGCCGTTTGCTCGCCACTATGCAGGGCAACCTATTATGGTTGTAGAGAATGACTATCAGCTTAAGTTATTTAACGGCGATATAGGTATTTTGCTGAAGGATGAGCACATGCAGCTTAAGGCAACATTTATTGATGAACAGGGGAATTTGCGTTCATTTTACCCCGCGCGCTTACCTAGGCACGAGAATGTTTACGCGATGACTATTCATAAGTCTCAAGGCTCGGAGTTTGCAAATACGGCAATGATCTTACCGCCTATACAGCGATCGTCTGTAGGTATTAATAGACAATTGCTCTACACAGGAATAACCAGAGCGAAGCAATACTTTGAATTAGTTGCACAAGAACAAGTGTTGCTCAATGCTATGGCGAGATCGGTATCCCGATGTTCCGGTTTACGAGAAAGGTTAATGAAAAATTAACAAGTTGATTCAGTGTTGAATTTTTTGTAAAGTATTCTATAGTTTTTAAGGTAAGTTTTGCTCTTTGAACCTGTGGCAAATACTTACCTTCCCTAAGTACTCCACTGCCCAGTGGTCAGCACGCCGCCATAAGTAACTTGTGGCGGCTTTTTCGTATAATAATCAGTGTTTCTTCATATAGTCTGTTACTAAGCTTGTGAGTGTTGATACACCTACCGCCAAAGCACTTTCGTCAACATAAAAGTTGGGTGAATGGTTACTTGCGGCTTCGCTCAGCGGTTTATCTTTGGGTGTTACACCAAGCATTAAAAATAAGCCAGGGGTCTGAAGTGCATAATATGAAAAATCTTCAGCTCCGGTGATCAAGTCCAGTTCGATGAGATTATCCTTGCCAACCACTTTTTCAAGCGTTGGTCGCATCATTTTTGTGAGCTCGGGGTTGTTAATCGTAACAGGATAACCGGCGTCAATATGGGTGACAGCCTCAGCGCCTGCTGACTGAGCAACCAGTGATGCGGTGCTTTGCAAGCGCGTTTTGATATCTGCACGCATCGCTTGGTCAAAGCTTCTAATCGTGCCAATTAACTCAACTTCATTTGGGATAATGTTTGAGCGTATCCCCCCATTAATTGCACCAAAAGACAGTACCGAAGGGGCCTTGGTGACGTCAACTTGTCGCGATGCAATCGTTTGTGTAGACATAATGATTTGCGCTGCGGTTACAATGGGGTCAACTCCATTCCAAGGCCTAGAGCCATGAGTTTGCTTCCCTTTAACGGTAATGGCAAAGGAGTCCTCACTGGCCATCATTGGGCCACTGCGATAACCAATCTGGCCGACTTTTAAATGGCTGGTAGAGTGTAGGCCAAAAATGGCTTCAGGTTTTTGCTTTGTAAACAAACCTTCTTTGAGCATCAATTCAGCACCGCCTTCTTCGCCATCAGGTGCGCCTTCTTCGGCCGGCTGAAAGACAAACAGCACCGAACCTGCAAGCTGTGCTTGCTGTTGCTTTAATACCGCAGCTGCGCCCATCAACATGGCCACATGGGTATCATGACCACAGGCGTGCATGACGCCGACTTCTTGGCCTCGGTACTGTGCAGTTTGCTTAGAAGCAAAGGGAAGATCAACCTGCTCGGTCACGGGTAATGCATCCATATCTGCACGCAAGGCAACTAGGGGCCCAGGTTTACCCCCAACCAACTTAGCAACTACGCCTGTGTGCGCTATACCGGTTTCGACCTCAAGGCCGAGTTCTTGTAAATGCTCAGCGATATACTTTGCGGTTTTAAATTCTCTGTTACTCAGCTCTGGGTATTGGTGGAGATGCCTACGCCACTCGATAACCTGCTGATTAATTGCATCAAGCTCGATGCTGGTATCTGGCTTGGCGGAACCCGCGAAACTCAGAGGTAGGCTCAAACATGTAGCCAAGACGGGGAGTATACGCATGAAAGACGTCCTTCTTATTAATTTTTATTATATTTTTCCAGCCTAACTCACTGAGCTTAGTTATGCTATTGCTTTGAGATAAAGCTCAATATTGACAAAATTTATACAGTGTGGTTTAACAGATTAAAGTAAATACTTTAATCTGGTGGACATGATGCAAACTTTACAACAACAATTAGTTTCCTATGCAAAATATCATCGAGATAGGCGCAATATTGCCACTCACTTCTTCGGTATTCCGCTGATTGTTTTTGCTGTTGCTTGGTTGTTGTATATCCCAATCATTCAGATAAACACCACAATTTTTACACCCGCCTTGGTCACTGCGGTGATCTTGAGCATTTATTACCTGCGCTTGGATTTTCGCTTGGGCGCTTTGATGTCACTGTTGCTTGCGCTGGTGTACACTGGCGCGAAAGCTGTCTATCTAAATTGGCCGCTAGATCATACATGGTATTATTTGGGTGGTGTTGCGGTGTTTTTCGTTGGCTGGGTAGTTCAGTTTGTTGGTCATTACTATGAAGGTAAAAAACCTGCATTTGTGGATGACATAATGGGCTTGGTGACGGGGCCACTATTTGTAGTTGTTGAAGTATTATTCTTGCTGGGGCTGTGTAAATCACTCGAACAAACAATCATTGCGCAAGCGGGCCCGTATCGATAGACTGGGTTTTTACCCAGTCTATTTATATGTATTACAAAGACATACGAGTCTCAAGTTTATGACCTTTGATAATGGTAATATCTTGGCTGTTGAGCCTTAGTTTGCCATTATTTGTTTCAATCAAGTAACCAAGCTCTGGAAAGTCTTCTCCACCTGCGTCGGTCAACTGCTTACGCGCACGGTGAACCATAATGTTCATGTGGTTCATTTGTACGCCTAGCGCTTTAATTAAATCTTCGCGGTAAATCCAGCCCTGTTGATCTAGCTCTATGCCTTCGTCTTTGTCTTGAATACGAAGTCGGGCCAATAACAGTAACAAATAATGATGGCTACGAACGCCTAAATCAATCATATTTCCGTTGAGCGTAACAGACAGTTGAGTGGCTTCTTCATCTTGGCTGACAGAGAAGGATAAGCCGCATGGTTTTACAATGGGTTGACTGTCTAAATGCTTGGTCATAGGGGCCGCACCTGCGGAATAGAATACCCACTGATTGTTAAAAACACTGACCAGCCCACCGTCAATAAGTGCCTGACGATCATTGGTATTAAGATCCTCTAAAAACCAATAATTAAGCATTTTATCATAATAGATAATGTGGGTTGGGTTCTCTTCGTCAGGAAGTAGTAATTGGTCTGAAACTTCAATGACCTGTTGGTTATCTGACTGAGATACCAAATACTGGCATTCTGCGTTTAGGTTGCCAACAACAAATGAATTTTGCCCCGGGGCTGCGAAGTCTAGCTTATCATTTTCGCATAGTTGATACGGCAGGTTTTTATCAATCTTTTTATCGTTGAGCCAAATTCCGTTAGTGCTCACGTCTCTAATGAGCCATTTGCCTTGGGCAAGTTCAATGATGGCGTGATGGCGTGAAACGCCCGGCTGATCAATCAGCGTATCGACATTAAATTTATAACGGCCGATCGTATGATAGCTTTTCAAATATACTTTTGTGAGTTTATGTTCATCAATAAGATAAGCCATGAATATGTCCTTACATTACCATTTACTGTTGTCTTTAAGCACGACACAAGTTTAAAAGTTTCAGATTCCTACTTAATTTTAACTGCGTCATTTACCAATACTAAAGTCCCTTTAACTTGAATTTTGGGTAGTTCAACGGGTTCAAGTGATAGGGTGTTAATTCCAGGTACAACTTCAAACCAATGTGAGAAAAAATCAACGTCAGTTACTTTGAGAGAGTTAAAATTATTGGCTAAACATCTATTTTAATCTTTACATTAAGTAGTTTAGAGAATTTAGACTAGCTCGCCAATTACACGGTATTACATACGCACCTTAATCCCGCATTGCGCATTATTGCAGAGTGAGCCATATTTTAAAACACTATTTGACTTGTCATTTACGAGGGTAAAATGGGCGAGTTCAGAAAAATGAATACGGTAAAATTAGCGGGAGTCTATAACTTCTGTGATTACTTCGATTGTGAACGTTTAACACTGAACGCCAGTGCCTTGAAAGTGGTGACAGATTTTACTCGTAGAGCGCCTAAAGTGATCTTAAAGGACGTTGATATTGACCATGCATTGTAAATGATGATTAATGGTCACGTTCGTTCTAAGTTGGTTATTGATCATGATGAGACGTTTTTGGGCGTTGTTAATTCTCGGGATTTGACGGGGAGAAACGTGCGCAGTATTGCCCAAAAGCGAAGTCAATCAAGAAGCGACTTGTGTGTGGAAGATGTGATGACAAGTAAAGCGGATTTACACGCGTTGCCATACAGCGACATTGAAGAGGCAAAAATAGAAGACATTCTCGAAACACTCAAAGAAATAGGGCAGCAGCATGTATTGTTAGTTGGCGGTGATGGAGGGCTTCGTGGAATGATATCCGCCAGCGATATTGCTAAGTCGCTACACATACCCGTCAATATCTTTCAAAAAGCGCACTCTTTTAAAGAAATCTTCACCATTATTCACGAGCATGAAGAAATGTCGGCGTAATTTACTCAAAAATAAACGGTGACGCTGACTATTCAGCGCACCGATTTTACAAGTATTTGCTATGCGTTGTGTTCAATCAGGTAGTCAAGTGCGCCTTTGACGGCTGCAACTTGACCGTCAATGCAGTTTTGCGGTGTTGCCGCAGCGCCATCCGGGTAGACTTCTGTAGTTGTCACATAGGGAGCATCAGTCATCCCCATACACAGGCCAAGCGCTGTACCATCGTAATTAATGACACCAAATTGTTCAAGGGGCACGCCTATCAGCTTGCCTGCTTCATCGGCTGGCGCGATTTGGGTAACTTTAGCCACATTTGTAATAACGGCTTTTTGAAAGTCAGGCTGTGGCTTTTGCGTGTGTCCAACTAAATAGAATCCATCTGGGATATTCCAGTTGTGATTCTCTATACCATCTCTGGCAGCGAGCGCTGGTCTAAATTCACTATTGTCTGTATCGGTTGTTTCATGCAAATCAACGTGACAAAGCATGTTATGGTTGTGAGCTTGAACGAAATCCATTGCAAGCCGAGACTCGTTGGCTGGTGAATTTTTATAGAATGAGCGATTTGGGTCTATCGCATCAGGGTTCCAGCGGTTAATGGTTTCATAACCCCATGGACTAATACAGGGGAGAACAATGATATTGAAGTGTGTTTCATATGGTTTGGCACTGTCTCTTACAAACGCCAAAGCGCCATGCACGCCACTCGTTTCATAGCCGTGTACGCCACCTGTAACTAATATCGTTGGCTTATGATCTTGCCAGTCTTTGGTTTTTATGGCGAATAATGGATAAGTGTGCTGAGCATATTCCAACATCCCGTATTCGATGATAGTGAATGAATCGGCGAATTGCTGAATTTGCGTAACAACATCGTTTGTGTAACTACGTTTTATTTGCTGTTGAGAGAGCCATTGTTGCTTGTGGGATGCTTGCCAAGGTTTATTGGCCTCCCCGATAGGATAGGGTTTTGACATAAGAGCCTCAAATAAGAGAACAAAACCCAATCCTAAGTGCTTTGTGGTGCAATCGCAAACTACTGCGCTAGATAACCAAACTCTCTAAGTTTGTCTTCTTGCGTGTTAGAAAACTGCATGGTTAAGAAATGCACGTCACCATCAATGGTGGATACTTTAGTCAATTTGATACCACAAAACTTACGTACACGAATGTGGGTGATCCCTTCTACCGGAATGTAAACGTGGCGACCAAAAGCTGATGTATAAAATAGGCCGTTGTTGCACATACTAGCCTGGCGCTTTCCTAAAAGCGTCATTATTAGGTTTAAGTTAATTGCGCCAATCAGGATAAAAGACATGAGCATAGCGCCTTTAAGTACGCTGTCGCTGTGACCTTTGGTGATGAACAGTGAGATCGTTAGTAGACTCATCACCATAATAGCCACCGTTGTATAGAAGGTCACGTTTACTTGTAGCCTTAGTTCTCTCATTGTTCGATTTACCATTTTATTTTACTGATAGGTTGTTGTTAAGTTCGTTTAGATTAATGAAACAAAATGGATGAAATATGGAGGCAGTAAAATTTGCCATCCTTTTTACTGAGAAAGTAGCGGTCAAAGGCTCTGACGCATCAAGTGTGTAATTGATTTGGATACAGCTGTGCTTGTCCTCAGAGAACCAAAGCTGCTATTCAGGCAGGTGTATTAATTGTGATAGCTCTCGGTGGAGAATATGCTCGTCTCCAACGTTCAGCTGTATCAAACGTTTTAGATGAGTGACGCTGTCTAGGTCAATTTGACTGCAATGTAGGCCTAAATGATCATGTTCAACATGTCGAACTTCGACTTCCATAGAAATCACAATGTCACTGTCCGGCAGAGATACCTTAATACTGGCTAATTCGTCTTTGAGAGGTACATAGCCTTGTGGTAGCGTTACTAGCGCCCCTTTAAATGACAAATCAAGTAATTGGCAATGATAGTCGCCACTGGCAGTCATCAACAGCGCGGGTGTTGAAAATAGCACTCGGGTAAATTTTCTACGCTCTTCCATCACAACTCCAAAATGGCATGTTTAAGATAAGCATAGTTGCATATTGCAACCAATACCAAATTAAAAAGCCCCGAGTTATCGGGGCTTAAAGGCAAGGTTAGCCTATCTTTTTATATTTGATCCGCTTTGGCTCAGCCGCTTCTGCGCCATAGGTCTTTTTCAACCATTCTTCATATTCTGTGTAATTGCCGTCGAAGAAGTTAACTTGGCCTTCATCACGGTAATCAAGAATATGCGTCGCAATACGGTCTAGGAACCAGCGGTCGTGAGAAATACACATTACGCAGCCTGGGAACTCTAAAATAGCATTCTCCAAAGCACGTAGCGTTTCTACGTCAAGGTCGTTGGTTGGTTCATCTAGTAGGATAACGTTACCACCTGCTTTTAATAGTTTAGCTAGATGTAAACGGTTGCGCTCACCACCAGAGAGTTCTTTAACGAACTTTTGTTGATCATTACCTTTGAAGTTAAAGCGCCCAACGTATGCGCGGCTCGGTATCTCAAAGTTACCAATTTTCAAGACATCCTGACCATCAGCAATTTCTTGGAAAACCGTGTTATTTTCACCCATATCGTCACGGAACTGGTCAACGGTTGCCAGCTCTACGGTATCACCAACTGTGATTTCACCCGCAGTTGGTTGCTCTTGACCACTTAGCATTTTGAATAGCGTTGACTTACCGGCACCGTTGGCACCGATGATTCCAACAATGGCACCCTTAGGCACAGTAAAGCTTAAATCATCTATGAGTACACGGTCGCCAAAGCGTTTATTAAGGTGACTTACTTCAATCACCTTATCACCTAAGCGCGGACCAGGTGGAATGAATAGCTCATTAGTTTCATTACGTTTTTGGTAATCAGATTGCTGCATCTCAGTGAACTGAGCCATACGCGCTTTAGATTTAGCTTGGCGACCTTTCGGGTTCGAGCGAACCCATTCCAACTCTTTCTCAATTGATTTTTGACGTGCTTTTTCTGACTTTTCTTCTTGCTTCAAGCGCGCATCTTTTTGCTCTAGCCAAGAAGAGTAGTTACCTTCCCAAGGGATCCCATGGCCGCGGTCAAGTTCTAATATCCAGCCTGCAACGTTGTCTAAGAAGTAACGGTCGTGGGTAATCGCTACTACTGTGCCTTCATAATCATGTAAGAAGCGCTCTAGCCAAGCTACAGATTCGGCATCCAAGTGGTTGGTTGGCTCGTCAAGTAGCAGCATGTCAGGTTTTTCTAGTAATAGGCGACAAATTGCAACACGACGACGTTCCCCCCCTGATAAGTGCTCTATTTTGGCGTCCCATTCAGGTAAACGAAGAGCATCAGCGGCACGCTCTAGTACATTATCAATATTGTGACCATCGTGTGTTTGAATAATCGCTTCTAGCTGGCCTTGCTCTTTGGCTAAGGCGTCAAAGTCTGCATCTTCCATTGCATATTCAGCATACACTTCATCCAGTCGGGCAAGCGCATTTTTAACTTCGCTGACTGCTTCTTCAACGGTTTCACGTACCGTCTTGCTTTCATCTAGTACAGGTTCTTGTGGCAGGTAACCTATTTTGGTACCAGGTTGTGGACGAGCTTCGCCCTCAAACTCTTTGTCGATACCAGCCATGATACGCAGTAGGGTCGACTTACCCGCGCCGTTTAAACCAAGAACACCAATCTTAGCGCCTGGAAAAAAGCATAAAGAAATGTCTTTTAAGATGGTTCTTTTAGGTGGCACAACTTTGCTCACCCTTGACATTGTATAAATATATTGAGCCATGAGGTTCCAATTATTTGATTGTATTGTTTGGCGTTATTTTAGTGAATGCAAAGCGTTGGAGCAATGTTTTAGCTCAATTACTCTGCCAAAGGTATGAACTGCAAAGAGCAAACCTAAGACAACATTATTATTTTACAAATGTGTATTAGTTGTATGTTTTTCAGTCAGTAATTAAAGCGAGGAGGGATAAGGCGTAACTTTATAATAATAGGTCATATTTGACCTGTTTTAGGGGCAAGAAAACGGTAAGATTAGCTTACATTGAGAACAATTTTTTAGACAGATTGTAAATAAATACCAAACAGAGCAAAACAAAACTCAGGCGAGAATATCAGCAATTTATGTTTAGCAAACTTTGTGAATCATTTTCGTAATTCAATGCTCCAAAGAGTTGGTAATTAGCCAATAGTAAACTTTGTTTAGTTGGTACCTAGGGAACGTACCAAGAAAAAAGACATTATTTACTGAAGTTTGGCTACCGCTCAATTGTACGGTCTCGTTGCATGTACTCGATGGTTGTTTAAGCAGCCGCAGTCACACACCACCAGCGATGATTTAGTTAATTAAGAAATTAAAGGGAACAGTACAGTAATGAATCAATCACCTTCCAAGCCTGCAAGAATCTTTACAACCAGAAAAACCCCTCGTGGCGGAGAAATCTTGCGCTTTGCACGCCAATTACGTGGCTATACCCAAGCGGAATCTGCGGCGAGCTATGGTATTGAAGAACGCACATTAAGGCGTTGGGAGAACCGTGAGTTTGACCCCAAATGGAACGACGTTATCAGCCTAGTTGAAGACGTGTATTTACTTGATATTTTAGAAGTTATAGGAAAAATAAATCATGACGACACACATAACGATTAAACAAGTTCGAAGTGCTTTGAAACGTTGGGGAAAGTTTTGGCAATCCAGAGAATATGGCAAAGGTTTTAAGCGCAGCTCGATGAGTGATTCATCAGGTCGACCAACGGGCGGTGCGATGGGGGCTGACGCGATGTCAGTACCGCAAGAAATTGAGTTAATTACCCAGCTAATAGCAGCAATGAGGCCTGAATGTATACGTGCCATTCGCGCGCGCTACTTAATGTCTGGCACATTGGCTGATGCTGCAAAGTTAGTTGGCTTTGACTCAAAACGTTCAGCAGAGTTTTGGTTAGTCAAAGCTGAGCGCAGTTTGTTGGTCGAATTCTCGACCAACCTTAATAGTGTATAAGGGGTAACTATGTCGCTGATGATCACGGTCGAACAGATCAAAAAGCACGAAGGGTACAAGCAGTACCCTTATTATTGTACAGGAGGCAAACTGACCATAGGGTATGGTCGTAATCTCGATGATAACGGTGTCGGTGAGGAAGAAGCCGAACAGTTATTAGCCCATGATGTACAAGAGGCCAGAGCGGGCGTAAAGCGTCGTATTGATGTGAGCAAGTGCAATGAAGCGCGTATGGCTGTACTGATTAACATGGCATTTAACTTAGGCCTAAATGGATTAATGGGTTTTAAGAAAATGCTTACGCATGTTGAGCGGGGTAACTTTGAGCAAGCAGCACTTGAGATGCTAAATAGTCGTTGGGCAAATCAGGTGCCAAATAGAGCCAACGAACTTGCTAAGCAAATGCTGACAGGGGAGTGGCAATAATGGGGTTTTTGGCGAAACTATTTGGCAGTGCGACGCAAGACCCTATTCAGACGGTCGGAAACATCCTCGATGAGCTGTTTACCAGCGAAGAAGAAGTGCTTAAACAAGATTTACTTAAAGCGCGATTAGTCGCCAAATCAGCTCAAGTACAAGCAAAGATCAACGCACTAAGTGCATCGCACCGAAGTGTTTTTGTTGCAGGTGCTAGGCCCTTCTTATTATGGGTATGTGGCTTTGGCTTTTTGTTTTCATTCGTCATTAATCCAATATTACAATGGCTTTGGCCTGATGTGGGGGCGCCGCAATTACCTTTAGAGGTGATGCTGGAGTTGACTTTAGGTATGTTGGGTTTGGCTGGGCTGAGAACGTTTGAAAAAGTGAAGGGAGTTGCCAAGTGAGTCAACCAGAGCATTGGCAAATGAAAAAGGAACTCAATTTAGCCCATATTATTACCACGGTTACATTGTTGGTATCAGGAATTCTTTATCTGGGAGATTTAGACAAGCGTATTACCACTAACACGCAAGAGCTGTCTCATTTAAAGCAGATCCGCAATGAAGACCAAAAACGAATTGAAAAGCGATTAGATTCAATAGATAAGAAGCTCGATACCTTACTTGGTAGCAACCTGCGCCAAGACTAAGTATCAACTTGGTGTTTCACCACTAAACATCACCCCGTAACTCTTCTCACATGAGTGTGCGCAATAAAGCACACGGCACCGAGTTTTCCATTAAGGAGTAATCTGTGAACAATGCAATTGAGCTATCACGCTTGGCGGTGCCAGATGTGATTGAAAGCTTAGAATTTGAAACTATTTATCAGCAAATGCAAAACGCGCTGGTAGAGGCAATACCCGAGTACACACAACTTGAGTCAGATCCAGCGACTAAATTGCTGGAAATTGCCGCAACCAGAGAACTGCTGTTGCGCCAACGTATCAACGACGCTGCACGCTCGGTGATGGTGGCTTATGCGCAAGGCAAAGATCTTGACCATCTGGGCGTACTGTTTGGCGTACAACGCTCTGAAAATGAAAGTGATGAGCGATATCGTGCTCGTATTCCTTTGTCGTTAGAAAGCCATAGCATGGCAGGCACTATGGGGGCATACGAGTACCAAACGATGGCTGCAACGCAAGGCGTAAAAGATGTTTACGTGTATTCGAGCCAACCAGGTGTGGTTGATGTAAAGGTACTTCCTCAACAAGGTGCTGATCCCATCGATGTGATCAGTCAAGTTAGGGCTCATCTAAATGATGAAGATATTAGGCCGCTGACAGACTTGGTCAAGGTGCACCAAGTAGTGCCCAAGAAATACCAGATCAAAGCCCAAGTTTACCTCAACGAAATCGCTGATAAGGCGCAGGTAGATGAACAAGTCAAAAGCAAGTTAAAAGCCTTTATTTTCGAGCACTATAAATTGGGGCAAGAAGTCCCCCAGTCGGGGATCATCGATATGCTACATCAAGCTGGCGTGCGTAAGGTGAAGCTGTTAACGCCGGATGATGACATAACATGCCAGATTGACGAAGCCGCCATTGCAGATTCAATCAACATTGAATACTTGTAGGAGTGATTGATGTCAAAAACACAAACGGTTGATGAGTTTCAGTCTCTACTGCCGCCAAACGCCAGCGGGTTTGAGCAAGCACATGAGCGTGCTAGTCACTTTAGAACTGGTAAATCAATTCCTGATTATGTGGCAAAACACTGGGATCCAGAGACTTGCCCTGAATCGCTGCTACCTTGGCTTGCTTGGAGCTTATCGGTTGATGAATGGGATGAGCAATGGCCTACAGAAGCAAAACGTACGCTTATTCAAAACTCAGTAACGATTCACAAACATAAAGGCACGGTGGGGGCGGTAAAACGCGCCTTAGCATCACTGGGTGTTGTGATGGAGTTTTTTGAATGGTTTGAAGATGTTGACGATGCGGTGTTAGTGCCGATACACAGCAAAGAGCCGAATACATTCACCTTTATTGCGTGGGCCAACGAACAGGCATACACCAGTCAAACCATTACGTTATCGAAGCAGTTGTATGATGATATTTATCGAGTAACAAACCATACCAAGCCCCAACGCGCCCACTTTGACTTTTTGGTTGGCGTAAAAATGAATAGCGCTCTAGCCGTTGCTTCAACCAGCAGTGCCTTGCAGGTAGGGCGGTTTAACTACGATACCGTACCGGTAAAAGCTGCGCCTAGCGAAATAACCGCGGGCTTAACAGTGGCAAGCCAAAGGCGCTTTGGGTTGAATCGCCAACATGGATTTACTCAAGCGGTTGAAGGTCGCACACAAAGCATCATAGGTGCAGCAGTCCATTTTAATAATCAGCGCCACAGCGTTGCGCGATTCTATATGCAAAGCCCGCAAAAGCTTCCGGCTGGTTGTTATTACTTACAGTCAGGCCTTGCGGCGGGTTGTCATTTTAATAACCGACGCATGAGCGTTGGGCGCTTTTATTTACATCCAACTGAGTAGTTAGCGGCTATACGCATTTGGTTAACGCATACACATTGCCTAGCGGCACGAAAAGACAGGTGTAATTTACCACTCGGCATGCCGTGTAACTGCTTTATTTCTATCGTAAAAGGAGTAAGTGCAGTGAGCACAATCTTACGGCCAACGATTACCACCGCCGGATTGGAGGCGGTGTTTAATTCAGACAAAAATGGCTTTCAGGCCAAAATTAGCAAAATCGGTTTAGGGACGGGGAATTATACCCCAGACCAAAGCCGCAGCGCGTTGCAATCAGAAGTACACCGCATTTCAGTTGCCAGCGGTGAATACAAAGGCAATTCGCAAATTCATATGAGTGTGATTGACGACACCAGTCACAACTTTTGGGTCAACGAAGTCGGCTTTTATCTAGAAGATGGCACCTTGTTTGCCGTCTATTCTAGCCCAGACAAGCCGATAGCTTATAAATCAGCCGAAGTTGACTTATTGCTGGCCTTTGACTTGGTGTTAACGGGAGTGCCAGCAGAATCGATCACCGTGATTGACCAAGGGGTCAATCTCAACATTCTGATAGCCCCTGAGCTTGCCAAATTAGGGGCAGCGCAAATCGGCAACATGGCTCGTCATCTCAAGCAAAAATTTGCTTTGATGGATGCGGGTGTACTTTAAATAATAAATATCAAATAGTAAGAGAATAGGAATTGAACATGACATGTAAGCACACGTCTACCTTGGCAAAGCAAGCCGTACAAACATTAAATGATGCCAAAGCACAGCATCAGCACGCTTTATGCAAAGATGCTCGCAACAACGCCTACCAGCGAGAAGCGGATGGGTTAGCATTTAAATATTTAGCGACTTGTGCGCAATATGGAGAGCATCACGCGCTTTCTCTTCAAGCGAAAGAGTCATGGCTAGGTGCAAGAAAGGCTGTTCAATCGAGATATCCTAAACCTGACTATTGATATTGCAAAGAGTTGATTATTCAACAAGTAAACCCACCTAGTGGGTTTTTTGTATTTGAAAATATTACAAGGAAATTTCATGGCTTTAGAGCAAGATATTGGCCGGTTGATAGATTCAACCGATCGATTAACCGAAACGGTAGATGGCAAGATTTCACAGATCACGACCACGCTGAATCAAAAATCACAGGAGATAGACAGCAAGCTGTCTGCAAAAGAGCAAGCGGTGGATGCGAAAATTGCGAGTTTTCAAAAAGCGTTGCCACTTGCGCCAAATAACCTGTCAGATACCAAACTTTTTTCCAAAATTAATGCAGACCATCCAGAAGGTACCGCGGTTGATGTTATGCAATCTCACGGTGCGCCTTGGAGCTGTTTCTACTATAACGGTTCACAAGGAAACTCTACTGTAACCAAGCTCACTAATAAGATGCTTGCTGATTACGGCCTAAGCCCAAATGCTGGGTTCCATCGCGCGTTAGGCGATTTTCGCTCTGATAGTGAAACCTACTATGGTAGTGATTTCAGAGTCCTGCTTTTCGATGTGGAAATAACACAAGGGATGGCTACGGACGAAAATTATGGCCGATTATATCTGCTAAATCAGGGGTGCCCAACGTTTACTGGATGGGGCAGAGGTGAATTCCTGACTCAGGCGAGCTGTTGGGTGAACGTTCTAGAACATTCTGGCCGCCTAACTTTTCATCCGTCAAGTAACCGTTCTGCGAATATTACCGCTGGTGCCAATGATGCGGGTAAAGGATGGCAGTATAAACATGCTGTTCGCCAAGGTTGGGGCGGATGCCACCAGCCATTTTTCGGCGGTATTGGAAAAATGAAAGTAGCGGTTGCGCTGCCATATGTTGGCACCGGTGATCATGGTGACAACTTCATTTGGGCCGATAGCGTTGGTCATCCATATTCTCACACCGGTCCTGCAAATGAAGAGGGAGCATAATCATGGCGGTATTAAAACAAATTTCAACGCAAACAATTTTTGCAGGTGGCGTTAAAGATGCGGTTCATGCAGAGCATGTCGCAAAGCAAGCTGAAGTAGCCGCGGATGACTATGAGCTTATTTTTGATGAGCAAGAAATACAAGCATTAAGGCGCACACAATATAGCCAAGAAAGTGACTACCTATTTTTTGACTATATGGCAGCAGTGACAGAGTTTGGTGAGACTTCACCAGAAGCTGTTACTGCCAAAGATGCATGGTTGGCAAAGCGAAATGCCATTAAAGAGACCTACGCTAAGCCTGCATAACTCTATTTTAAACCACATAAAACCCGCTTTTAAGCGGGTTTTTTTATTTTAACCCTGCCAGTTTAGCAGTATGGCAAGTCCATTAGTTGGAGAACAAAAATGGCTTTAGAACAAGATATTGCCAAATTAATCGAGGCATCTAATGACCTCACCACAGTAGTAGATAACAAAATTGTTGATATAGATGCCAAAGTGGAGCAGTCCAAAACCAAGGTTGACGGCTATATTAATCAAGTAAATAACTACATCAATTCAGCCAGAGATAAACAATCTCACTTTAGGCTTACTAAAAACCAAGCGCTTATTCCTAATGATGAGGGAACATTTCCTAAATACTGGAGCGGTGGCTTTGTTAAAAGTGCCAAAGTGATTGAAACGGTCACCACAGGCGTTGAACCCGAGCAGCGTTCTGCACTTGCCCGTGAGTTCTTACAGGCGATTAATTCAGATCACAAGTACTTTGCGAACAGTTTTAAAATTTGGGAGCTGGAATACTATCCCAATAGGAGAGGTGATAACAGCCATGTATTTTCCTATTTAATGTATCAATACTTCCGTTTTTCTTCATACACGACGATTGCCGCTGTCGTAAAACATGTTAAAGGGCTAGTGCCTAGCAAGTTCTGGTGTCATGGTCTAAAAGCAGGGGAACCTGCTAAGTTATGTGGCTTAAATTATGGTGTGTCGTCCACTCGCAACCACTACTCTCACTGTCACCCATACGTTGAGGGAGGGGAAGGCAAACCAGAAACCGAAACAGGCATTATTCAAGTCGCATTGCCGGCGGTCGTAACCGGCGATGTAGATCTGTCCACAGGGCAATGGGGCCAATTCCCATACCTAGGCGACGCCGATCAAAATGCATATGACTAAGGAGAGTAACCATGGCTAAATTAATCGTAAATAATCAACAAGTAGATCAGTTTTATAATGCAAACACCCCAGAGCATATAACAGCACAACTTGTGTTAGAACAATTTGGTGAGTCAGCTATATTTGAAGTGCAGTTGAGTGAGGCTGAGCAAGCAGAGCTTTCTCGCCAAACTTCACGTCAATCAATCAACCAACAAGTCGCTGACAACGCTTCTATACTTGGCACCACCTCGGATACCACACATATTTTGCTCAATGAACTCAGTGGCTTTATTAACAAGCTAAGCCAAGCGCAAAGTCTTGCTGAAATGCGCGCCTCGACAGAGTCTTTAAAGGCAGCGATTGGCAGCATTGAGCAGCAAGTCACAGATGGCAGCTTAGAGTTTCCTTATCAGGTGAAAGGGCAAGCTCAAGTGATGGATGAAATTTGCACAAGAGCACAAGGCGTAAGCCAAATATTAAAGCAAAGCTAACATCAAAAAGTGGCAGTAAAACGGGAGGCTATGTCCTCCCGTTTTGCATTGTGCATATTTACTTACTTTGAGTAGGTTTGCTTCCTAAAACATTTGGAGTTTGTATGAGTCTGACCAATTTTAGTGCTATTGACTTAAGCCAATTTCCCACCCCAGACCTGATAGAACCCCTAAGCTTTGAAGACATAAAGCGCGCGATTGTTGAAGACTATCAACAGCGTTTTCCAGATGCGCAACTTAATTATGTAAGTGATCCCGTCATTAAGCTTATTGAGACTTTTGCTTATCGTGAGTTGTTAATCAGGCAGCGTATAAATGAAGGTGCTGAAGCTGTTTTACTCGCCAAAGCCAGTGGTGAAGAGCTTGATTTTTTGGGGCAACGTTTTGGGGTGACTAGAGCTGTTTTAGCAAGTCAACCCACAGATGAAGCAGAAGGCAAGCTGATAAAAGAGAGCGATGAGAGGTTTCGCACTCGAATTAAACTGGCATTAGAGGGATTTAGTACAGCGGGTCCTACTGGGGCATACGCTTATCATTGTTTCAAAGCATCCAGCCACATCCAGGATGTATTCATTGAAGCGCCAGAGTTTGTTATGCAGCTTCCACCTGATGAGCTGGTGGGCAGTCTGCCAGCAGGTACTATGCTATTACAAAACACCTATGATGCAGGACTTGAACAACCAGTGCCCGGTGATGTTGCCATCACGTTACTAAGTGATGAAACCGATGGTACACCTTCTGAGCAGGTATTAGCGACGGTTTTGGCGGCTTTAAATCAAGATGATGTTCGTCCATTGACCGATAGAATTAATTTGCTAAAGCCTGCAATAAAGACCTTTACCATCAAGGCTAAGCTACACCTTTACCCTGGTTTTAATAGTGATGATGTTTACCAGGCGGTATATGCCGAGTGTGAGAATTGGTTGAAGCAGCGCCAGAAATTTGGCCATGATATTTCACTTTCAGGGCTGTATGCCGTGTTACATGGTGCGGGCGTTCAGCGTGTTGAGCTGCAAAGCCCAAGTGCAGACATTTTCGTTGCTGATAAAGAAGTGGCACATTGCCAAAGTATAGAAATCGGTGTTGAGGCGCAGCGTGATGTCTGATACTCAAAGGCATGACCCACTTCTGCCTGTAAACAGCTCTTCATTTGAGCATTCGCTTTCAGCTGCCGGTGCTCGTGTAGAAAATGTTCCAGTGCCGCTGCAACACCTATGGAACCCTTGGCAATGTCCTGCTCATTTTTTGCCATGGCTTGCTGATGGGTTGAGTGTAGATGCATGGGACAGCGCCTGGCCTGAACACATTCAAAGGCAAGTTATTGCCCAAAGTGTTCCTAATCATAGAGTTAAAGGCACGGTTGGCTCATTGAAGCATGCACTGTTGTCGTTAGATGCGGACATTGAGCTGCAAGAGTGGTGGCAAACAGGTGGCGTGCCCCATACCGCCACGATACTGGCGCTAGCCAAAAATAACCTTAATGTGCAAGGGGGGAGTTTTATTACCCCAAAGCTTCAGGCGCAGTTATGGCAAGCAGTGTCGGCAAATAAACCAGCACGAACACAGATTGATTTTCAAATAGGAAATATACAACAAAATCAGCTGTATATTTCATGTGTTGGGCAAACAAGTCAAATACACAAAAGCGCTTTACAACAATGTGCCGACGGACAATTTGAAAGCTGCAAGATTAGCGCAAGCACGACCACCAATCATATCCAGCTGTCATCGCAGTCATTAAGACAACACGTAGATGACGTTTTTGAACCCGTTTCTGTATCTGCACAGTGTGTGACCAACCATCTACATATTGAACACCACACCTTGAGAGCGCTTTGTGACACACAGCTAAACGCTCCCGATATGCGAATCGCTAGCACGTCGGGTTGTACAACATTTCAAACATTAACCATGGAACTTACATGAGTACCTACCAACCTATTATTACTCAGGCAGGCTTAAATGCCGCTGTAAATGCCAAAGAAAAAGGCTTAAGCGTGCATTTGAGTCATATTGCCATTGGCGACCAAGGCTACACGCCTGAACGCACTCAAACGCAACTAAAAAATGAACGAGACAGGGTGCCAACAGGAGATGCGGTTGACTTCAAAAATGGTCAATTTCGCGTGTCAGGTAAATTCACTAGTGATACCAGTTACAGCGTTAAAGAGGTTGGTTTTTTTCTCTCTGACGGGACGTTATTTGCTGTTTGGTCACATCCTACCAATGTGCTGTTTTATCTCACCCCTTTGGCAACGGTGGTGCAGGGCTTTGACTTGCTACTCAGCGCAGCGCCTCATGATGCCATCACGGTGACTCATGAGGGGGATTTACGCTTGTATTACGACGATGTGTTTTTGCACATGACTCAAGTACAAACCAACATGCTGATCTCTCAGCTAGAAACCAACCTCACTATTGTTAACTTATACAACGAACTTGCGCAAAAAGGAGTGTTATCATGAGCACCATAGAACAACAAATTCAGGCGCTTAATGCCACCAATGCGGAACTTGCCACCAAAAGTAATGCGTTGACACAAGCGGTGCAAACACAAGTCACTCGTATTGAACAGGCGGTGAGTGATGCCAAAATCGATATGTCATCGGCAACAACCACAGTGCTCAATAAGGTTAAAGCGGATGCCGCACAGGTGAATGCTGAGATTGAAAACCGAATGGATGCTGCCATCAAACCGTGGATGCCTGCCATGTCAAAGGTGCAGTTTGAAGCGCTGCGAGAACAACGTGCGCAACAATACGCGGGCAGTGGTTTTGTAGAGTGGGGCAGGCATAACCGAGGCACAGCAACAGAAAACGTCAATATCGGAATTTGGCAATATATTTCGCCGAACTGCGTTAATACGCTGTTGATGGGGGAAGCTGCGTCAAACTCTCATGATGGTACGTCAAGCGCTTTATACCCTAAAGTTTTGGTGAGCAATGTGCTTCACCATGTCTCTAGGGTTGCGCATTCATCAACACAAAACCATATTAGATTTCCTTCCGCTCCTGATGGCACCAAAACTTACGACACGGCCACAGGTACGGTGACACAGCATGACACGTCAGAAGATGCTTTTATGGCAGAAACCAGCACCAACAAAGTGGTGACGACGCGTAAAGATCTAGTGTTTTTGGAAACCTGGCATGAAGACATTAGCGACAAAGATATCGTTTATCCCTTGGGTAACGTCCAGTACGGTATAGGAAATTATAACGGGATCACGCTGAGTAATAATAAAGTTGCGCAGAGCTATAGCGCGTTTGGTGAATGGGATACGGCAACACAGGGCAACGGTGCCAAATGGTCATCCTTGAGTGACGAGCAAAAAACGGTATTTTTGGCACAGCCCGAGCACAATATTTATTACGACCCTCACGCAAATGCTTTGATCCAAGTGCGCTATCGTATCCGAGTGGTGGAAGGCTATTCAGATCATTGGAATGATGTTCGCCCCGCAGTGCCGGAAGTTACCACAGAATGGGCATTAGCGGGCCGCAAGCGGATTGCCTATGTACAAGGTAGCAGTGCGACCGTATCCAAGACTGTTTTTGTGAAGAAAAGTCACAATCAAACGTTGCTGAGCAGCGATGACTTAGGGATTGCCGAAGGTGAAGGCCAAACGATGGGCGTATCAAGCCACAGTGGCACTAAGCCAATGGCTGTGCCAATCGCATTGGTGCAACGCTTGAATCAGGGGGCGTATCACCCAGTATTTAATCCAATGGGAACGGCGCAGTTCACACAAACTAACGTGGCAAACTACCACTGGAATACGCTGCCTGCGAACTATTACCCAAGCAGGGCAGGATGCTTTGAATTACCTAGTGCATCACGCATTGGTCGACATGTTAACTATGCATCTGTGACTTCAGGTCAAACAGGGCGACCTAGCCGTTATAAATATCACGACACAATTTATGCCGGTTTGGTGGAAGACTTGCGTCTTGATGCGAATAAACTCGAGCCTATGCGACTGATGGAAGACACCATGTCTAAGGCGGTGACAGGCGCCCTGCGCGGCAAGGGATGCGTGCCTTATACGTTGATTAATACAGACTTTTGTCATGACTCAGAAATGACGATTTATATCGACGTTAACAATAATGTTAACCCTAATCCACTCACCAAGAACTTGCCTTTGTTCAACAGAGCTAAATACTTTAGCTATGCCGACACGCAAAAGTTTGACATACCAACCGTACTGATTAAATTCTTGGACTATGGTGACACAGATTTGGGCAGTTATGCTGGAGGTCATCCGCTTGACACTTGGGTGAAGGTCGATAGGGCATGTTTACTGAACAGTCGTACACATATTGCGCTCATCAACCCCAACAATGGTAACGCAAATTGGATTGATACTGGTCGCGCGAGCACCATAAAGGCACAGATTATCGTCCCCACTGATTACCAAGGTTGTGAGTTTGAATCACTGCCTTATGTTGATATTATCGGCGATCCCGACAAGGTAGTCGAGCTGTTTCCGCAAGGGGTGATAGGCCAATGGAATCCGAATCATGTACCAGATGGCAGTGGCGAACGCTTTGCTTTAAATCGAAAAGCCATTAGCGGCGACAATGATTTAGTGACTTTTTATAACGGTGAGCAGTGGGAGACCAGCACCAATGCCATGAACTTGGTCGCGCAAAGCAATACCATTTCGCACCCGACGGTGTTTGCGCAAGATAATGTTGCGCTGTACTTTTATGACTCTAAAGCAGACTCAACGGTATCAGCTGCGCTGGGCAAAATCGAGTCGCTCTCGGGTAAAGTATGGTGTGGTAATGATGCAAGGGCGTCTTTTGGTGCATATTTGCAAACGAGCCTAACTGGCAAAGTTCCCACCTCAATTAGCTATACCACCAACGCATTTGTACCGGTAACGAAAGTAAACTTACTTGCGGGTATGTTAGTGCGTGATGAAGCGCCAGAACACGAGGTATTACCCCACTTAGGTGGTACGCTAGATAATGCCGGTTGTAAAGCCTTATATTCATTAACCGCAAAGAATGGTTTGTACTATCTACAATTTAACGGCAGCGAACTTAAACTTGATAGCGTCGAGCCGATTGAAATTAATAGCACAAACCTCACCATGGATATGGTCAAAGGGTCGGTCTACTTTGTTAAAAATAATGCAGGGACCAGTGCAATGGATGGCCAATATTGGTATTGCAACACATCATCAACAGTCAATTGGAATGCGGACATCTGGGTCAAACAGCCCAATGGCAGGGTCGGTGTTAAAGGATTGGATAGAAACGAATATTTAATCCCGTATGAACCGACCTCCTGGGGTGATGACAAGCGCATTACACTGTTAGATGGTGAAAATGTTAAAACTGACTTTAATGGCAATAGTGTCAGTGCATTTTGTCATCACACCTTGTTCCCTATCGGTATCGCCAGCAACTAAGTGTTGGCAAGCTCATATTCAGGGGGGACGATGATCAGGCTATTCCAATCGGTCAAGTGATCATCGCTGATTATTTTCCTACCGACTATAAAACGGTCAAACTTGACCGTTTTCTTTTCAAAATACTTGCTACTATTTCGCTAAATTTGAAAAAGTAGTCTTTCCCGTGAAGTGGGCATAAGGTTAACGCCTTATGCCCATTTTTTTGATCTGTTTGTTGGCACGGGTGTTTTTTGCAAATACCAAACTATGCCATTTTTGCACAGATTGACGTACTTCATACTTGCCAAAATCCGAAAGGCTTATCGCGCCCATCTTCACGCGCCTCGTTTTTGTTCTCTATTATATCCGTTATCTAAGAAGGCTTATGTCAAAATCCCAACTTATTGATTTATCTAAATTACCACCACCTGATGTGCTGGAAAAAGTAGATTATGAGCAGCTGTTGAGCACGCTAAAACAAGATTTAATTGCGCGTAACCCCGAGCTTGAGCAGGTATTAGGCCTCGAATCTGAGCCGTTGACTCAGTTACTCAATAGTTATGCCTATCAGGCCATGTTACTGCGCGCGCGCGTTAATGATGCAGCTAAATCCACCATGCTTAGTAGCGCCACGGGTAGTGATTTGGACCACATTGCGAGCCGTTATCAGGTTGCTCGCTTAGCGGGTGAAAGCGATCAGCGGTTACGTGAGCGGGTACAGTTAGCGTTTCATAGCCTCAATACCGCAGGTACTGAAAAAAGCTATATTTATCACACGCTCACAGCTGACCCTAGAGTGAAGGACGTCCATGTTACTAGCCCTTCACCCTGTCATATTATTCTGACTATTTTGAGTAATGAGTCACCCAGTGGTCAGCCTTCGGTTGAGTTGATCAATAAGCTTGAGTACACCTTTGGTTTAAAATCGGGCGACCAAAGCTCAGTGTCTGAAATACTCGAAGCACAAAAAATACGCCCTATTGGCGATAGAGTAGAAATTGTGCCCGCTAACGTCAAGGCGTTTAACTTACAAGCCCATGTCAAGCTGGAGTTAGGCCCAGGACATGCGCAAGTAAAACAGCAAGTGATTGATAAAACAAAACAGTATCTCGCTGAACGCAGTGGCTTGGGTCAACATATTAAGCGTTCTGCGCTATTTGCGGTGTTACACCAAGCCGGAGTCGAAGAGGTAGAGCTGATTTCACCACAAGACAATATTCTCGTAGCAGACGATGAAGTGGCTTGGTGTCAAAATGGAATTGATGAGATCAGTTTCGGGGGGTCGTCATGAGCGAGCTGCACAACGGCAGTGCACTTCAGTCGGATATTCAATCTGTATCTAACGCACTGTTTGCGCCTGTCAACACTGGGGCTGATGTGGTTGCAACGTTGTGGAGCCCTGAAACTTGCCCAGAGCCATTATTACCTTGGCTTGCTTGGAGCCAAGGTGTCGAGCAGTGGGATGAGCAGTGGAGCGATAACACTAAGCGTCAAGTCATTTCGCAAAGCTACGAGCAGCACAAGTATTTAGGCACACGCTTTGCGATAACAAAAGGGTTACAGCCATTCGGTTTTCAAACCAAGATATATGAATGGTTTGAAAAGCAGCCGCAGGCCGAACCAGGCACGTTTTCTATTGACGTATCGGTCACAGATAAAGGGATAGACAACAAGGTTATAGAGCAAATCTATACCACGATTGTACAAACTAAGCGTAAAAGTGTTCAGTTTGACTTATCGGTGAGCTTGCTCGGTGAGACAGAGTTGGGCTTTGCCAGCGCTGCCACATCAGGCATCACCGCTACAGTGTATCCATACTACGCCAGCGAAATAACCAGTGAGTCATCATTGTGTGTTGCGCTTGCTAACCAATCATTTTACCAAATCAAAGTATATCCTCGGAGTAGTTATGTCTCAGCCTCAATACTGGACCATGCTGACCCCAGCTGGTCGAGCTAAAGTTGCCAACGCAATTGGCACGGGCCAAAAAATCAATTTAACCAAATTTGCTGTGGGCGATGGCCTAATTCTGCCCGATGCACAAGGGCTTTCCAGTGAACGTTTTAGAGGGCTTATCAACAGCTCAAAAACTCTAGATGAAAGCCCTTCAATGCTAGAAATTGTAGGGGTAGTCCCCTCAACCGAAGGTGGCTTTTATGTAAGAGAAGCTGCTTTTTATACCGAAGATGATGTGGCGTTTGCCATTGTTAAATACCCAGAAACGTACAAACCCAATATTGCCGACAATGCTAGCGCAGAACTCGGTATTAAAGCGGTGATCGATGTGGTGCAAGCCAGTGCAGTAAATTTAAAAGTTGACCCCTCTATGGTGTATGCCACGCAAGAACACGTGAGTAACGAGATCAACAAATTTATGGGCCTACTGTCGCTTGATGGTGGTGCTTTTTCAGATTCTTATCCTAATACAACTAGCCTAGATGGAGGCACTTTATAATGGCAAACAAATTACAATTTAGACGCGGCCCAGCAGCCAACAGAACCAATGTAACCCCAGCCAGTGGAGAACCGATTTGGTTAACAGATAGCAAAAAGCTGTTTGTAGGTGATGGTCAAACGCCAGGCGGTATTGATATTTTTGGCACCCTTGGTAGTGCCATTTATAAAGATGCAGGTACAGGTGCGAATCAAGTATTAACCCTTGATGGTAGCGGTAAAATTCCTGAAGGCGTATTGCCAAGCCTAGCAATTGGCCAACCATTTGAAGTGGCAAACCAAGCAGCTATGTTAGCGCTAACCGCACAGCCGGGTGACTTGGCTATTCGTACCGATGAAAGCAAGTCTTACGTGCTTAAAGCTACACCTGCCAATGTACTATCGAACTGGATTTTGTTAAGAACGCCAACCGATAACGTGCTGTCTGTTAACGGTAAAACAGGCGCGGTAACAATTAACAAAAGCGATGTGGGCTTAAGTAACGTTACCAATGAATCAAAAGCGCAGCTATTTACCTCACCTAATTTTACAGGTAATCCAAAAGCACCCACTCGTGCGTTATCAGACGACAGCACCCATATTGCCAACACGGCATGGGTAAAAGATTGGGTTAATTCACTAGGTCTAGCGGTTGAAGGCGGCGACATTGACGGAGGAACGTTTTAATGGGTCGTAAGATTCAATTTAGACGCGGTCCGGAGGCAGAACGGTTACAAACCGTTCTCGCCAACGGTGAACCGGGTTGGTCGCCAGAAACCGAGCAGTTGTTTATTGGTGATGGGCAAACGCTTGGTGGGCAACCACTCTCTATGGGTCGTTATAAGGTTATCAGCACTGACACACAAGCGGCCATCGGTGGCAAATACATGTTTAATGCGGGTTGTAAGTTGCATCTGCCAGACAACGTACCCGAAGGCTCTCAGATTCAGTTCAATGTGTTAACCAGCGCTAATTTAAATGCCAATAATAAAGCAAAGATTATTGCGCCAGCTGGAAAAAGTCTACGCAAAGACGGTGAAACGGGTACGGAATATCACACCTCGTTAATTATTAACCGCACCGCAATCTACGTTAATTCAGAGTGGGAAATTTTATGATATTGACAGACAAAGAAGCCTCTAATCCGCGCCCTGTTGAGTTGTTGACAGCAAACTATGGTATAAATTCGAACAATAGCATCTCCTCTACGTTGGCGCAGTCTCAAATAGAAGTTGGAGAGAGCGAAGTTGTGCTGTTCGAGTATCTAGATACACAGGGGGTGATAACCAAATTCGGTTGGAAGGGCTGGATACATATTACCGAAATCATAGTTGATGATAAAAGCCTTCTGGCGACATTTGAACAAAATAGGGGAGAAGCTAGGTATTTGAAAGACGATGATTTTGACGCAATCCTCCCTTTGCACTTTTACAAATCAATTCGGGTTAAAGGGTTTAAAAAATCAGAGGTCAGCTCCCGCGACACAGAGCAATTCAGGTGGGAAGCATGGAGAACAGAATGACTTATATATATGAAACGATAGAGGGACAGAGGATATCAGAGCCTGCACCGTCGTGTTATCAGTTGAATGTCAATGAAGCAGGAAATATTTTCGAAAAAACCTTGTATAACCCTCAGCCAAAAAATCTTGTGGTCACTTTAAGCAATGTAACAGTAGAGTGTGGGCAAGCTGCGCTCGTCGGTAACATATGGTGGCTACCAAAAGGAGAGCGTTTCATACTCAGAGCAAACGTCAGTGAATTAGCAGACACTCAGCTTATGGTGATGGTGGAGCGAGTGATCAATGCCGAGCAACCTATTGATGATATTCGTTTTGTGGCAGAGATTGTGGACGGTGTGTTTACCATGCAAGGCTGCTTTGAACTCAGCGGTAACTACTTAATCACACCATCGCGTTTAAATGCGGGCCTAGAGCGCATTGGTGCGCCATTTAGGCTTGCTTTCTCTGCTTTAGAGTTTGATGCATACATGCCCGAGCAAACCAGCTAAGCGCAGGTATTTCAATACTCGATAACCCTTAGGAGTCTAATCGATGACCACTCATATCGATTTAAGCAAACTCCCTGAACCCAACATCATTGAATCACTCTCTTTTGAAGATATTTACCAAGCGCGTAAGGCGCGCTTTATCTCTCTTGCGCCTGAATTTTCTCAGGCGCTTGAGCTTGAAAGTGACCCTCTAAATGTCTGGTTGCAGGTAGAGAGCTATCAAGAATTACTGCTGCGTCAGCGAATAAATGAAGCGGCGCAATCCAATTTGTTGGCGTTTGCAAAAAGCGCTGATCTTGAACACCTCGGCGCTTTTTACGGCGTTGAGCGCATTGCAGGCGAGCTAGATGATGATTACCGCACGCGCATTCGTAACAACACCATAGCCTCTAGCACCGCAGGCAGTGCTGAGCACTATCGCAATCATGCGATTAATGCGGCACCGAGTGATATTAGCGATGTGTCGGTGTTTAGCCCAGGTAACGGTGAGGTGATCATCACTGTGCTGGCAAAAGCGCCGAGTAACGCTGAAGCGACACTCGAAAAAGTCACCACAGCCGTTACGGATGATGGGGTAAAAATGCTCACCGACAAACTAGAGGTCAATCTTGCGCACTTGGTCGAAATAGACATCACCGCAGATATTTATCTACAAGATGATACGTCGCAGTCGGTGTTTGATGAATTAGAAAGTGCACTGCGTGAAGCGTGGCAACAGCAGGCCCATCTGCAATGGGATTTAGCACCCAGCTGGGTGGCGGCTCAGTTGCACAAAAAAGGGGTGCGACATGTTGATATTCAAAGCCCTTCTGGTTTACAAAAAATGAGCCATGCCCAGTGTGCTGTGCCGGGAAATATCACGCTCACATTACGCTCATGAGGTAGTGATGCAACAACTGTTACCCCCCAATCATAGCCCACTGCAACTTAAAGGCTTACAAAGTCAGTTCTCGGCCGATGAGTACCATGAAGCCATTGCACAGCTGACCAGCAACAAGGCGCATCCGCATGATGCGCAGCTCATGTGGTTAGTGTGGGAGTATGGCCTTGAAAGCATTTTGCCTTACAGCCAAGACCTAAGGCAGACCCTCAAAGATGGTATCGCATGGCAACGTATTCGTGGTACACCGAAAAGCTTAACCACCGCGCTTGGTTGGCTGGAACTCAATAACGCGCAAATAGAAAACACACCAGCGGGGCTACATTATTACACCTATCAAATAGACAGTGGTGACATCCCCGGTGACGAACGCTTGGCTAAAGTCGTCAAGCTGGCACAGTTGTCTTCCCCTGCTCGCAGCCAGTTGACGCGTGTTTATCATGACTATGATATTCGCAACCAGACATTGTCTGGGCCAAGGTGCGGCTTTGGTCATATTCTCAGTGATTATTCTGGTGTGGTCTTTACTCATAAGGAAAACCAACTGGTTAAGGCCAGTTTTGGTCGTACCCAGCAGGTTACGGTAGATGCCAGCCCCGAACAGTTGGAGTTTGGCCATCAACGTACACGTAGTCAAATCAGTGAGCATCTCGACAAGCTTGAAAGTGGTCGTTACTGCTTAACCACCAGCGAACCTTCTGAGTTGCCGAGTGTTGTGGTGCACGGTCGTATTCACGCCTATCAGCGCACGCTTGCGCAGCGAGTATGGCTCGGTCCTTGGCATGACCGTTGGCAAAATGCAAAGTGGCAATCTCAGCAACTTTGTAGTGTACAGATTAATCACGTACGCGAGTTGAATGTGTCATCGCTTGGTTTTTCTGGTGCAAGTACGGGTCGCTTGAACATCGGTCGCTTAAACCTCAATGCCACGTCATCCAGTTAATTTCGTCAGATAACCCATCTGCACCTAGGTTAGCTGACGTTTTCTTACCTTTGTCATCTTGCAACTAATAAGTTGCCAATCTTTTTTGGAATAAACTATGAGCAACCCAACCACATTTACCCCTGTAGTGTGGACTGAGCAAGGTCTGAGTAAATTACTCAGCGCCTCGCAACAGGGCATTAGCATGGCAATTACCCATGTATCAGCGGGTGACCAAAGCTACACCCCCAGTGCCACCCAAACTGCGCTGCGCAACGAGCAACAAAGAGTGCTTATTGGCGGCGCAGAGATTTTAAATAATACCCAACTGCGCTTTAGTGCACTGTTTGATGGCCCGAGTGAATATCCGGTCAAAGAAGTGGGTATTTGGTCAGATACCACCTTAGTGGCGGTTTACAGCGTGCCCGACGAGCAGTTGAACTTTAAGGCCGCCGATGCGGCGTGGCTTGAAGTATTTACGCTCAATGTGTCGGCACTGCCTAGCCAAAATGTGACCTGCTCGGTGGGAATTAATAACGCCAATGTGTTTTTAACCCAAGAGTTACTCACCATGACCTACGCACAAACCCTACAAAGTAAAAACCTCATTCAACAAGCACATCAAAACATGCTGCTCAATTTACGCCTTCGAAAAGCTGGCCTGTAAGGAATAAATATGACTCTAGAAGCACAAATTGCCGATATTAATAAGCTGGTGGCTGAACAAACCGCCGAATACTCTAAACTTACCCAAGATATTAGTGCAGGCTTAACTGAAATCGACACGGTCGCCCAGGATATGGCGGCAACGCATGCGTTGATTAAAGGCAATCATCAGGCCATTAATGATTGGCAAACCAAAACCGGTAAAGTTACCCTCAAAGACTTAAACGGGCAAAGTTATCAAGTAGATACACTCCCAAGCCTTATTAATGAGTCGCAAAAAATAAACCCACACCCACAGGTGATGACTAAGGCTCAGTTTGATGCGCTGCGTGAAATACGTAAGCAGCAATATGCAGGCTCAGGGTTTGTGGAATGGGGGTTTGGCGATGCCGCTGCAAACGCCATCAATGATGGTATGTGGGCATATGAAAACCAACTTAACCTAGGCCGTTCAGGGAAAGCGAGTGGCTGGGTAGGGCAAGATAAATCGTCAACCCCGTTCCCTAAAGTTGTGGTGGATGGAGTATCACATGAGTTACAATCGGTTGATTATCCATATGGCATTGCAAGTACCAAGTTTCCACCCGCACCCGATGGCACTAAAACCTATGACTCATCAACGGGTAAAGTCACCCAACATGCAAGCGCAGCGGAAGCATTCGAAGGGGTAGTAACGAATGGTGACTTTAGAAATGGTGCGGAAGGCTATAGCACTGCTAATGGTATGCACATAGAAGTAAGCAACTCAATTTGTCGATGTATCGGAAATGGTCAAGCAAACAACCAGTTAGGTATTACTCATACGATGGAAGAAGGTAAAGAGTATATTGTTGAAGTTGTTACTGGTGACATAACGCATCCAGATGCGGCAATTTATATTAGTGGGGTAAAGCATAAACTAAGAGCCAACACGCATAATAGAGTTAAGTTTATCTACGATTCTGTTTACTTTTACCCTTGTCGCTTTGAGCTAGCATCTGATGGAAAGTATGCAGATCTGCGTTCAATATCTATAAAACCAGCCACAGAGCAGGTGATCACCTCACGCAAAGACTTGGTGTTTTTAGAGTCATGGCATGAAAAAATTGCCGATAAGGATGTGGTGTATCCGCTGGGCAATGTACAGTATGGCGCTAGCGCCTACGAGGGCATTACTCTTGCCAATACGCTTGTTGCTCAAGGTTATTCGGCGTTCGGCCAATGGGATAGCAGTACCAAAGGCTATGGGGTTAAATGGTCAACACTCTCTGATGCTAATCGCATTAAGTTTTTAAAAAATCCTGAGCATAATATTTACTACGACCCAGAAGCCAAAGCCTATATTCAGGTGCGGTATCGTATTCGTGTCATTGAAGGGCATGGCGATAATTGGTACGGACCTACGGCGACGCAAGGGTCTGGCTACTTAGATTTTTCGCCAAGAGAGCACATTAGACCTCAAGGAATGAGAGTTGAAACAGCGAGCGATTGGCGAATGGGTTATCCGCTGTTCGCTAATGGTACGTTCTCTACTGCACGTTATCCGATGGAGCATCAGGATGTTGGACTTTATGGCGCGGTTGCAGCGCAGAATGTGAAAGATGTGAACTCAGGCCATGAAGGCCTGTGTTTTGCTACGCCAATTGCGCTAGTGCAACGCTTAAATCAGGGGGCTTATCATCCAGCTTACAATCCTATGGGTTGTGGTAATTTTACGCGTCCAGATGGCTGGGGTATAACGCGTTGGTATAACCCCAAGTTTGCAAATATAGAGCCTACGTCTCCTTTAGAGTGTTTCACGTTGGATTATGGAAATCCGAACCACATGGCTGGTGCGCCTGCCCACGGTAGTTGGAAAAAGTTTGGTTCTATCGCGGGTAGTGATGCTAATTCAGGACGTAGAGATCAGTACAAGTTCTACGACGCTATCTATGCTGGCCAAGTTGAAGACTTACGCTTAAACGCCAATAAGTTGGATATTAATCAGCTGCGTGACGAAGCGATGCGTAAAGCGGTTGCAGGGACATTACGCGGAAAAGAAAAGCTGCCCTTTACTCGAACGTATACTTTTGTTAAATCAGGCGGCTTCTTTAACAACACAGGCTACTGGCTAGGCGAAAATGGCTCGGCACATCTGAATACTGAGAACTTAATCGCAAAATTCGGAAAAAGGCCAAGCCCTGCACCAGTAGCATCTGCGCTAACGGGTTCTTACCACTGCGGCGCTGGATATATTTACCGTCATGATACTCAGCAGCTATTGCCAATTATTAACAAGTATTCGCCAGATGACTTGTTATATATTCGTACAGAGCAAGATGTGCCCAATGGCACACTGCTGACTATGATATGGTCGTATGATACACAATTAGAGATGCCAAGTGCAGAATTCGACTCTCTCCCTTGGGTAGATATTATCGGCTACCCTGAGCGTATTGCATCGACTTTCCCTGATGGTGTGATTGGTCAGTGGATCCCACAGTTACCAAATGGTGGTAGCCAAGACTTCAAGCTTAATCGAAAAGCCAGCCAACCCCTAACGTGGGCAATGTCACTGGATGATGGTAGCAGTTGGAACTCGGGCAGTTTAGCGATTAACAGTACGAAGAATGCTTATGTGTCTCCTGCAGAGGCCGCGCGCGTTCAACTTATTTATTATTGTGCTGATGCAGGCTTTACTACGCCAGCTGTTAATTCACCGGTGTTAGGAACAGTAGGGGATGTTTGGCTTGGTAATGATGCACGTAGTAATTTTGGCGCTCGATTACAGCAGTCATTAACAGCCAGTATTGCCACAACAGTGGCCTATACCAGCAATACCTATGTTCCGCTCAACGCTAAAAACTTGCTTGATGACAAGTTGATAAAGGATGAATTTCCACAGCATCTCGTGCCACCAGCGCTTGGCGGTGAAAAAGGCGCGTATGCCTGTAAAGTACTGCCAACCATCACCAATTACAGAGGATTACTGTATATGCAGCTTCACGGTGCTCAACTGCAATTGGATAACATCGAGCCCACGTTAGTTTTAGGCAGCGATAAAGTGAACCTTGTTGATGACAAAGCTTACATCAAGATAGCGACAAGCCATATGCAAGGCGTGTATCAAAAGGTACGAAACTTCGGGTCTTCAAGTTATGACAGTTACCTACAAGCTGGTGATTTAGTGGCTGACCAGCATGGCAATATGGTCTCGGTCGCGACGGGGTTAGTGTATTATCGCAAAGTCACCACCACAAATTGGGGTGATGACCAGAGTATTCCGATCATAGACAACGAGAATGTTAAAACTGATCTCAACGGCAACACAGTGAAGGTATTTTGCCATCACACCCTGTTACCACTGGGGATTGCTAGCCACTAATTAGGTGGCTTTTTCTTTTCAATCAACGCGTAACAACAGCACTTTAAATGACGATGGGTCAGTCTATCTGTCTACAGGTCAAACTTGACCGATATTCTTGGCTAATTCTGGTTAAAGTGTCGTTATTGTGGGCAAAGTTAAACATACTTTGTTTGCAAGCCACACTAAAGCACGCTCGTGCTTTAGTTCAATGGCTGAACGTGGTCTGTTGGAAGCCACACTCAGCCTTCTAACTTACTCGTTGGATACATGAGCTTTGAGTTAATACTCATAAGCTTATGTAAAGGAAAGGAAAATGACAATCGAAGCACAAATCGCTCAGTTGCAGCAAGCTGCCGCTGAGCAAACTGATGCCAGTTTAAAACTGGCATCAGATGTCACCGACAGTATCAATGAAATTGATCAGGTCAAGGTCGACATTAATCAAACCCATGAACTCATTAAAAGTAATCACCAAGCCATCAATGACTGGCAAACCAAAACCGGTAAAGTCACCTTAAAAGACTTTAACGGGCAGAGCTATCAGGTGGATACACTGCCAAGCTTGATAGGTGAAGCACAAAAAATTAATCCACACCCAGAGGTGATGAGCAAAGCGCAATTTGATGCGCTGCGTAAATTACGCAAACAACAGTTTGCAGGGAGTGGGTTTGTAGAGTGGGGCCAACACTGGGCAAGTGCGGGGGCACATCGAGTGGTAAACCAGGGAATGTGGGAACAAACCAATGGGGTGTTACACATGGGTATTAACTCTAGCTCTACGGGGCAAGGAGAGTCCACAACCAAGTACCCCATCGCAGTAGTCGATGGTGTAGAGTTACGCTTAGATTACGTTGCGAGAAACACCAACTGGTGTGATATACGATTCCCACCAGCTCCTGATGGCACTAAAACCTATGACTCAGCCACGGGTCAAGTAACGCAGCATGCCAGTGCAGCAGAGGCTTTTGGTGGTGTAATCAAACAAGCCGCATTTAGTGTCGCTTACGATTTACCCGTAACAGCACAGGAGAATAAACCTTGGCATATGCTTTCTAGCCCCTCTCGTGGCACGGCTAGCATTGCTAATGGCAAACTAACGGTTATTGATGATGGCACCGGTGGTGAAGACAAAGTTAACTATGCAAAACAAGACTTTGTTTTAGAGCCAAATACTACGTATAGAGCAACTTATTATTTAGCACAGTATCAACGTAGCGGCGGTGTGTCAGGTATTAACTTTATCCAAAATAGTACAGGCTCTGAAAAGATAAACTTTGTTGAACATGCCACTGGCGACTCGGGTCGTTTTGATGTGGAGTTTACAACGGGTTCTGAGGGCGGCAACTATTATATTGTTTTATATGCAGGTGATAACGGCTTTGCGAGCTACTCGCACGTATCAGTGAGCAAGGTAACTGAGCAGGTCATCACCTCTCGCAAAGACTTGGTGTTTCTTGAGTCATGGCATGAAAAAATCTCAGACAAAGATGTGGTGTACCCCCTTGGCAACGTACAGTTTGGCGCAAGTACCTATCAAGATGTCCCGCTGTTAAATAACCTTGTTGCACAAGGCTACTCAGCGTTTGGCCAGTGGGACCAAAATACCAAAGGGTTTGGCGTTAAATGGTCCACATTGTCAGCGGCCAACCGTTTAAAGTTTTTAAAAAATCCTGAGCACAATATTTACTACGACCCAGAGACTAAGGCCTATTGTCAGGTGAGATATAGGATCCGAGTAGTAGAAGGGCTAGGCGACCAATGGTCATCGTGCCAAGCGCAAAATAAGCCCGGCAATTTATTTGGGTATGAGGCCTCTGCTGGTGAGCATGTTGTTGCCCGAGGTGCAAAATCAGATACATTTTCTGAATACCGTAATGAGTCTAATATGAACACGTCGTTTAGAACTAATGACCCTATCTATGGGCTAGACTCGGTAGGCGCGGGCGAAACGTTTTGGCGTGAAAGAGGGATCGCACTAGGTAAATGTTTTGCTGTGCCAATAGCGTTGGTACAACGTTTAAACCAAGGCGCTTATCATCCAACTTACAACCCGATGGGGACGGGCAAGCGTCGAATTTCAGGTGGATATTATTACCATTGGTTTGAGACACATAACGCTTTAACTGAAATCAGCTCAACATTTGACTGTTTTGATGTGACCGCAAATAACGGTGGCGGCAATATTGGACCAAATTGTGGCTGGGCAAATATTGCTACTGGATCAAGCCACAGTGGACGAGTAGATCAATATGTTTTTTATGACGCTATATACGCAGGTCAAGTGGAAGACTTACGCTTAAATGCCAATAAGTTGGATATAAATCAACTACGAGAAGAGGCGCTTAGTAAAGCGGTGGCGGGTACGTTCAGAGGAAAAGAGAGTGTTCCATTCACCTATTTTGAACATAAATATGGGGTAACGCTCGCAGCCCGTGCATCATACAATGCCGCCAATGCTGGTGGCTCTATAGAATTTGCAATTGATGCGGGCAGTTCACCAATCAATGAGTATTTATCAGATAAAACTAATATTGGATATTATGTTTACAACCAAAGTGGGGCTGCGTTGTATATTCCTCATTTGCCAAATCCTAAAATAAGCTACGTACATTGGCCTTACTCAGGTGGTAGTCAAACAACGTGTTACATCTACTCCACAGAGAATAAAGTCTCACAGTTTAATGCGCTATTTTCAGTAGGTGATGTCCTGCATATAGGTGTGTTGAGGCGTAAGCCCGCACAGTTCGACTCACTCCCATGGGTAGACATAGTCGGTCATCCCGAACGTATTGCGGCAACCTTCCCAGACGGAGTCGTGGGCAAGTGGTTACCAAAGTTACCTGATGACTCATATGGATACCCGCTCAACCGCAAAATGGTAGGCAGTACATTAAATGCCACTTATACGCGTGACTTAGGGGCAAGCTGGACTAACTCAAATGTTGGCTTTGACAGTGTTAAAAATACCAGTTCAGGCAGTTGGAACCCTGATATTGTCGCATTACTTAGCTATCAAGTATTTGCCAATAACACGCAGGCGCAAAGCTTAAAGCCCGTGATAGGTGATGTAGGTAATGTTTATGCAACACAAGCCCATCGTATCGACTATGGTAATCGCCTACAACATAGCTTGAATAACACCGTTGGTACAAGGGCGGATAGTCCACACTTTCAAGAAGAGCTTGTAGTGACCAAAATAGGCAAACACTATCCGTCAAGCAAACTTACTTGGACCAACAGAGCTGGTGATGAGCCAAGGCATGTGCCGCTTAGTCTAGACAGTCAAGAAGAGCCATCCAGTGCAATTAAAACCTTAAGCACCCTTGTTGAAAAAGATGGTCTGCTGTACTTGCAGTTTAACGGTGTTGAATTGAAATATCATAAACAGCAAGTCGTAGACATGTCTGAAAGCTCAACAGAACCGAAAACAGAATATGGTGTTTATCGTGTGATTGATGGCCCACTCAAAGGTAAGTTACTAAAACGAATACACAGCACTGCAACCGCTGTACCTTTCAATGATGCAGATTGGTCAATTGACGAAGTTGGTTTTAAATATCAAACCAATACGGAGTATTCATTTAAGTTTTTCACCGATAGCTTTGACTGGGGTGACGACCAAACCATCCCAATTATCGACGGTGAAAACATCAAAACAGATTTAAACGGCAACACGGTTAAAGTGTTTTGCCATCACACACAACTTCCGCTGGGTATCGCCAGCCACTAAGGACAATTTAATGGAACAAACAAACGATCTGACTGCAACAGCGGTCGAGGCAACTGTGTCTGAAAATCAACAAACAGAGCAGCAAGTATCATCAAGCGACGCTGCTTTTGAGGTTGAGGCAACTTTCGAACTGCCACAAGTGAGCTATGAAGATGTACTGACTAAAATTGCTCTTCGTCATCCCGAGGAGCAGGTCGAACAGGCGTTGCAACTAGCCATCGAGCAGGAACAAGCAGCTTATACAGCGGCTTATCAGCAATGGGAGCTGGATGTGGTTGAGGCGCAAGAAAAGCGTCAACAAGCACTAGCACACAATGCCAGTCTAGATGAGGGTAGCGAAGGCGAGGTGATGGACGTGCCAGAGCTGCCAGAGGCGCCACAAATAGATATGTCTCGTCGTCGTGCGTGCTACCGAAAAGAGTATGTGGAAGTAGACTTAGCGCTGAGCACAGAGCAAGCACCTGCTCGCACCGAGTATGATGATGAAGCCTGTGTAACGCGCTTTTACCCAGCAACAGAAGCACACTCAGCAGAACAAATTGCTAAGGTACAGCGAGCGCGTTTTAAAAACTCACGCAGCGCATTACTTGCAGAGCAAACGGTTGAGGTTGACGGCCTAGTATTTGATGCCGATGAGCTGAGTCAACAGCGTATGGCACGCATGCTATTGGTGATGGCAGATGAAGACAGCACATCATGGGTGTTGGCAAACAACGAGGTTGTCCAAGTTAGCAAAGCGCAGCTATTTAGTGCATGCAAACTTGCATCAGAGCAACAAACAGCGCTGTGGATTGGCGAATAACGCATATAAAACCACGATGACAAACCCGCTTCGGCGGGTTTTTTTGTGTTTGTTACCGACTGATTTATAACATTTATAGGAGTATAGGGTGGCTATATTAACCCGCGCTGGGCGCATAGAACTGGCCAATGCTATCAAGCAAAAATCTATTTATTTAGCCTGGGGACAAGGCGCAATTGAGTGGGATACACAGCTGCCGTCTGAGCCAAGTTCCAGTACTGAACTCACCTCAATTCTTGGTTATCGTAAAGCCACACGCGTGCTTTACTGTGACGCGGATGAACAGGGTGAAATACAAGTACCCAATGGCCGTTACAAAATTGTGGCGGGCCCAACCCCACACTTATATTGCCAGTTTAATTATGACTTTAACGATGGCCTATCAAAATCCATCCGTGAACTGGGTTTGATGGTAGGCACTAAGCCTAAAGCAAGCACTCCCTCAGGGCAATTATATTTTCAGCCAGAAGACATTGAACAAAAAGGCACTCTGCTGCTGTTAGAGCACCGCCCTGCGATCTATCGAGACCAAGGGGTGCGCGAGTCTTTTGAATTTGTAATAAGCTTCTAAGGGAGCATTATGCAAGAACATATATACAATCAAATTGTTACAGAGCATCCAGATGTTTATCAGACATTCGATGCCTCGAAACAATACGAGCAAATACTATTTCGCGCTGGCAAAGGACTACAAAGCCGTGAGTTGAATGATGTGCAATGTCAGGTTAGTCACCAAGTAAAAGGCGTGGCGGATGCATTGCTTAAAGATGGTGATATTGTCGCAGGTGGCGGGGTGAGAATTGAAGCTCAGCAGGCACGTGTTGCGGCGGCGTCGGTATACATTCGCGGTGCGGTACGTCAGTTACCAGAGCGATCATTTGACTTTGACACCAGTGGTGATGCCATCATTGGCGTGTTGCTAGATAGTGAGGTAATCACCGAACTTACGGATGGTGAGCTGCGAGACCCCGCGGGTGGTAACTCCCCAATGCTATCGCAAAACTATAATGAAGCGGGTGCTGCACGGCTAAAAGTGAGTGCGCGTTGGGGCTTGCTAACACAGACGCAAAGTACGAGTACAGAGTTCTACCCTGTGTATCAAATTAATCAGGGGGTGCTGGTTATCAAAGAAGCGCCACCAGAACAAGATTCGATCACACGTGCGTTGGCGCGCTATGATAGAGAGTCAAATGGCGGCAACTATGTGGTAGAAGGGTTAGGCCTACACTACATTAAAACCGAAGCAAGTAAGCAGCACTTTAGCTTACAAGCGGGTAAAGCGCATATTGCAGGTTATGAGTTAAGTTACGCGGCGGCGATACCTGTTGTATTTCCATTTGACCCTGATGTACAAAGCATCAAGACTGAAAAGGCTGAGTTGAGTGATACACAAGATGCCAGCTCGCCAATTAAGTTTGATTATCCACCAGTTAAAGATATTGAACGTGTCTATGCGGTGGTGCGTAAAGTGGCAATGCTTACGCGTAGCGATCAGTTACAAGATAGTTTTCCAAACACCAGTGTTGATACCGTAGAGCTGATTTCTTATCAGGGTAAAACTTATGTGGAGCATGATGACTACGAGTTTGAAGGCAATCACATTGTTTGGAAGCTCAATGGTGAACGTCCACCGGTAGGGAGTAGCTATCAGGTTACATACACCTATGGCACCAGTGTTCCAGTCACATTCAACAGTACCCACTACAGCATTGATAAGTCCTTTATTGAAAATGGCAATGAAGTGCTACCCGATCAAATTCGTGTTGACTATCTACGATATTCCCCACGCATTGATTTGATAGTTTTAAATACACAAGGGCAGGTTAAACGCATCAAAGGGGCCTCTGTACTTGAGTATCCTGAGCCACCTCATGTGCCCGAGCAACATTTACCCTTGGCGTACGTTTATCAATACTGGGGCGAATCGGTGCCGCGAGTGGAGTCGGTTGCCATTCATTCTTTGAGCATGTTGGACTTACAAAACATGCAAAGGCAGATAGGTGACTTGTACCAGCTGCTTGCAATTGAACGACTACGCAATGACGCCAACAGCCAAGACCCTGCCAGTAAATATGGCGTGTTTGTAGACCCTTTCTTAGATGATGATTTACGAGACCAAGGGCGAGAGCAAAGTGCCGCTATCATTGATGGTGAGCTAACACTGCCGGTAGAGGCAGTAGTTAGTACGCTGAACGCCAATCAACCCGAGCTACTGCCCTATGAACTTGAGGATGTGCTAACACAGCCCAAGCGCACGGGTCAGATGAAAGTTAACCCTTATCAAGCGTTTGAACCTGCTCCCGCGCAAGTTACTCTGTCGCCAAATGTGGATCACTGGACAGTCACCAATGTCCGCTGGAGTAGCCCAATTACTCGACGCTTTACTCGCGGCGGTGGTCGAATTCGTAGCATTAATACTCGTGTTGAAACGCAAAGAGTCGGGGTGCGAACCCAGCAAGCAGAATTTTTACGACCGCGAACAGTACAGTTTTCTATCTCAGGCTTTGGTCCAGGGGAAGTGCTTGAATCTGTACTGTTTGATGGCATTGCACTAAGTGCGGAGGAAATCTAATGATTCAAGCTGATGCAAATGGTCGCCTCACGGGGCGTTTTACAATTCCCCCCCAAAGCGAAGTACAGATACCTGCGGGGGTGAAATCGGTTGTTTTTCAAGGTAAAGGTGGCTCAATGGGCGCGGCCAGTTACACCGGCAGTGGTCAGATCCGCACAGAAACGTTGGCGCAGGTCACGACCATTACTACCCGACGTTTTGACCCTCTGGCACAAACCTTCACCTTAGTGCAAAGCCGCTATATTGCCGCGGTTGAGCTGTTTTTTACCGCTAAGGGTGATGAGTCGGTACAGGTACAAATCCGTGAGGTGGTACAAGGTATTCCAACGCAAACGGTACTGGCCCAAAGCGCTGTTGAAAGTAGTGAGATCTCATTGACCGAGGCGACGTTATTTAGCTTTTCGCCAGTTTTGTTACAGGCGGGGCAAGAATACGCCATTGTGGTACTCACCGATGGAGCCGCACATGAAGTGGCCATCGCTGAGCTTGGAAAATTTGACCAACAACACGGTTGGGTAACCAGCCAGCCATATCAAGTGGGTGTGTTGTTGTCATCAAGTAATGCCAGCACTTGGACGCCACATCAGGAAAAAGACCTGACTTTTAATCTTAAGGCCGCCAAGTTTACCAGCACACAGCGTATCGTTGATTTGGGTGACTTTCCTGTCACTCAAGCCTCCGACTTAATGGCGCTTGCTGTTGTGCAAAGACCGAGTTCAGATACATCAGTGAGCTTTGACATCATTGGTACGGGTACTCAAAGCGGCGATAACTTCACCTTGCAAAATATTCAAGAGTGGACGCCACAGCGCCTCGCCAAGAAGTTTAACGGCAGTGTTAACGTGAGCGCGACATTATCGGGGTCAAGCACGCTTAGCCCAGTGTTGTTTGCGGGGAGTCAGTGTGCGGTTGGTGAGGTCAAACACAGTGCTGATTATATCAGTCGTCAGATTAGTTACCGCGTGGGTGGCCGTTTTACTGTGAGCTTTGAAGCGGTACTACAAGAAGGTGCAAGCATCGAAGTACAACTTGAACAGGATGACGGGAGTTGGTTGAGTGTGCCTTTGAGTGTGCAGCACAGCAGTGGTGACGGCTGGCAACAGTATGATTATGTGCATAGCTTTGCAGTGCCCTCAGATCAGGACCCTGACTCAAAAGGCACTCGGGTTAAGCTGCTACTCAGTGGCACAACGGCCAACCGCCCTCGAGTTAAGAATCTACGCGCATTTTCAACCTAAGGAGCGAAGATGACAGTTGAAATTAATACGCCCCACCGCGCCTACCCGCTGCCACATCAAAGCAATTTACTCGAACAGGATGTTTTAAGGCTGATAAGCGCCATTGTCAAAATTGATGAGGATATGGCTGAGCAACTACAGGCCATCACATCGCAACAACAGGCTTTAGGCACACAGCAGCAAAAGTTTGAGCAACACAAAAGCGATAGCGCCGAGGCTTTGGCGGCAATCATACAGACTATGAGTGAGCAGCGCGCTGAACACTCAGAACTTCACCGCAAGCAAAAAATCAATCACCTACTAGGTGAGTCTTTATACCCACTCTAAGAGGACATTATGGCAACCATCAATAACGCCATTCAGGAAATGGTCGACCATTTAGTGACCAAAATGCGCAGCAATGAAAAGCTCAGCGCAGAAGAGCAAACCTTAGTCAGCAATGCCATTCAAAAGCTCTCTAGCAGCGCTAATTTAGAGGCCGCCCTAGTGGCGGTGGCAGAAGAGCATTTGGATGACGCGACGGATACGATTAATAATGCCAGTGACTTGGTTAAAGAACTACAAGCTAAACTGCTTGAGCAAAGTGCGCATTTGAGCTTGCTACCGGGCCTTGAGGCCAAGTTTAATGAAATTACTGCAAACCTTGTGGCCAATGTTGAGCAAAGCTTAAGTAATTTACCAGATAGGCTGATAGACCCCACATACCGTCTTGGTGAACCAGAGTTTAGGCTGGATTACTACGATAATACCGCAGCAGAAATCGCCAGTGGTAACCAAGCTTACGGAGCATGTCATGTGCTTAGCATGGCGAATTATGATGCTGGTACCTTCAGTGTGTATTACGACGCGGGGACTCGAGTGGGCAGTTCTAACCCAGCCGCGATTGTAACAATTGACGCCAATGGGGATGTCGCAAAAGCTACAAGGATCCCTGCGCTAGTGCCATCGGATGGTACTGCGCAAATAGGCATGTTTGTATTACCAGATAACAACACCACCTTGTTTAGCTATACAGCCAGTTCTAACCAGTTAACAACTTACAAGGCGGGGAGTTTTACCGTTGAGTCGCTACAAGAACTAGACTATTTTAAGCTATATCAAGACAAAGACAGCAAAAAGTTATATTCGGTAGATGCGGGCATCTTACATGAGTTTGATGGGGTGAACTGGGTACAAAAGGTTGCACAAACCTTTGTCAGTGAAAGCGCATTTGAGAGCTGGGCCATCAGTAATGGTTTATTTCCACTGCATACGCAAACCATCACACCCACAAGTGTCCAGCAATTAATTAATGCGCAAACAGGTTATAGTACAACGCTTTCTGCGTTACCTGTGACAAGGCCACCTAATCGAAAAGAGCTGGCGGTTCACAATAACGAATATCATGATATGCCCGTCATTACACAGCAGAACTTGGTTCGTTATAACGAAGGTGTGGTTAGTGGGCAATCAGCAAATTATGCTATTACTAGGAGCTTTAAAGGTAGGGTTCACTTGCCCGCGCTTGGGAGTGTTATTCGGGCAACGTTGGAGTCTGTGTCTCCAAGTAATAGCGCTGGTACAACCGCCGGATATCACGGACACGGTCATCCACAATTTATCGCCTACTCACCCATTCATAATGCTTTACTGGTGTATCAGTACTTTCAGTTTTATTACAGTGGGAGCAACCTAAAATCCGATTCATTGTCACGCGTTTATTTTGCTTAAGGAGCTATGATGTTTAACTGGTGTAATCAAAAACAAGCCATAAAATTAAATGGCACTTATTTACTCACTCACCCAGAATCTGGACAGCGCTGGGAGTCCAAAGAACAAGCACAGCTTTGGTATTCACAATATCAAGCTGAGCAACAGCAAAAGGCACTCGCAGAACAGTCGCAACAGCCGGCATTAGTCGACGTTCAACTGCAATCTGTTGCAGGGGCAATTAAAGTGCCCAGTGATCTTATATCACGACAGGCGATAAAAATTACCGTGGAGGAGGGGCAAAATGTTACCTTGAGCGGTCAATTGGACATTTCCGATGAATCATTTTTGTTGCCTGTGTTGCGTGATGATGGTCGTCGAATTTATTTTCCAATTGAAGTAAGTGGTGGTCAGTTTAGTGCGGCTTTTAACTTTCCTACGTCTGGTCGCTTTGAAGTATTCCCTGCGCTATTAAATGAAGAGTTTATGGAGCCACGGTTTAGCATCAGCCATATTACATTTTATGTAGTGCGAGCGACGCAAGCTGCCAGTTAGCTTGGGTGAATGTGATACTGATTTTTAGAACCGGACAGCATTGACCTGTTTTAAGTCAAAAAAATCAGTAAGATACACCTATGCTGATTAATCAACTCAGTTAAGAGTGAGTCGTTACTTGGCAAACACAGTCCCAACTTGCCCTAAAAGCCTGCTCATTTGAGCAGGCTTTTTTATTACATGTTACATAGCTAGCGGCTGCTATAATGCAGTCTCTAGCTATTTAACATTGCGGCCCAACAAAAGAATGGGCTGCTTTGGTTGAATCATATAAAAGCCTCTCTCAACTGTTTCGCTAAACCTTTAGAAGGTAAAGAAGCATTATGTTAGATGTTTTAAGGCGCTTGATGAGTGCCTAAGTCTAAACCTTAACAACAGGACAGCATTGACCTGTTTTAAGTCCGAAAAATCGGTAAGATACACCTATGCTGATTAATCAACTCAATCAAGAGTGATTCGTTACTTAGCAAACACAGACCCATTTTGCATTAAAAGCCTGCTTATTTGAGCAGGCTTTTTTTATGGGTAAAGTTTTATATGTTACACACACATATCAATCATGGGTTGTTTGCTTTAAAACAAAAATGAACGTGATATGAAACTTTTTTGATAGGTGCTTACCTAAACCCATACGGTGGTAAATAAGCACGTGTGAAAAAGTGTTAAAACGCTCGGTGAGTGCCTTAGTCTAAATCATTATCATAGGGCAGCATTGACCTGTTTTAAATCATAAAAATCAGTAAGATACACATACACTGAATGATTAACCAAATGCTTCAATATAGCGTTTGGTTGCAACAAGCTCCATTATCCAAGCAAATTGGCCTGCACTTCGGTGCAGGCTTTTTTTATGGGCCTCAGAGGTACTTTATGCGCGTTTTTAATTTATTAGATATGTCCAAGGTGCCATTACCTGACACCATTACCGAGCTGGATTTTGAACAAACGCTGTCACAGCTCAAAGAGCGGCTATTATCCCATTACCCTCAGTATGCGGAAGCACTAAGCTTCGAGTCTGAGCCAATGCAAGTCATGTTAGAAATGATGGCCTATCAACAGCTATTGTTTGACGGCAAACTCAATGACGCCATCAAAGGTAATATGTTGGCCAGTGCCACAGGTAATGACCTAGATGCAATCGCCGCACGCTACAACTTAGCGCGCCAAGACAGTGAAACGGATGAGCGGTTTAAACGCCGCATACAAATGGTATTTGAGGGATTAAACACCGCAGGGAGCAAACAAGCCTATCAGTTTCATGCTCTCTCAGCGGATGCAAGAGTCAAGGATGTTTATGTAACGAGCCCCGAACCTTGTGATATTCACCTAACCATTTTAAGCCATGAACAAAATGGCGAGCCATCAGATGAGTTGCTCAACACGCTACGTAATCACTTCGGGTTAGATGCGGATGGCAGTATAAGCAAGCATGCTTCTAAAGTCAGACCGCTCGGTGACAGGCTAACCATAACAGGCCCCACAGTTAAGCCATTCACGCTTGATGTCGCTCTCGAAATTGCGCCAGGTCCTGCGGCATCCGTTGTTGAACAGACTGTTAAAGCGGCACTGAGCCAATACCTCACTCAGCAAAGTTTGTTGGGTAGAGATATTAGCCAGATGGGACTGTTTGCAGCGCTTAATCAGCCAGGTGTTGAAAGCGGTCGCATCATACACCCCAATGCAGACATTCATATTGCTGCCAATGAGGTGGCGGTGTGTACGGGGATCACGGTGAGTTCGACGGTTATTGAGGGGGAGTAATGGACAATTTTGACAACTTGCCAAAGTTATTGCCAAGCAGTGCCAGTCAACTATTACAGGCTTTAACTCAGTTATTGACCTATCCAGATAAAACTCAGTTACTCCATGATATTTGGCATCCACAAAAATGCCCAGCACAGCTACTACCTTGGTTAGCTTGGTCGCTGTCGGTGGATGACTGGAATGACGCGTGGAGTGAGAAAAATAAACGCCAAGTCATCGCTGATGCGTTTGAAGTACACCGTTATAAGGCTACACCTTATGCGCTCAAAAAAGCATTGGATAGCTTAGGGATTGAAACACAAATTCAAGAGTGGTGGCAAAGTGAGGGAGCCAAGCGCGGCACGGTGATAGTGCATGCGTTGGTGAACCAGAACTTGGATACCAATGAGCAGGGACTGCTCACCAAAGCCATGTTGGAGCAGGTAAAGCGCATTGTTGATACGGCAAAGCGCGCCGCTGTGCATGTTGAAGTTCAACTTGGCATTGCTTTAAAAGAATCATTTGGAACTGGGTTGTTTAGTGGTGCAGGGATTGGACTCGCCAGCAAGGATGGGGCGTTTACAGGCGTTCACCCAGATAGCATTAGCGTTAACACAGGTGCACTTATAGCGAGCAAAAATGGTGTTGCAGGTGTTGATAAGCAGGCTCAGTTTCAAGGGGTTACACCTGAGGCTTGTGCTGCCTCAATAGCCAGCACACTGGCAAGCAAAACAGGTGTTGGGAGCATAGACCTACTAGGGCAACTTTGCGGTATTACTCCTGAACAAACTTATGGAAAAGCAGCTGCGGCATTGGCAGGAAAAAGTGGTGTGGCAGGATGTGAACATCGGGCCAATTGGTTGGGGATAGCGCCCAATTCAGCAGCAATTTCTCAAGGGATTTCGGCGCTTGTAACGCGCATTCAATTTAACCATTTAACCTTACAAGGAGCGACCTAATGTCAGCACTAACCTTGCAGTTTACGCAAGCAGGTCTTGATGCCTTGCTCAGTGCGACGCAGCGTGGATTCAAAGGCAAAATCAGTCACATGGCCTTTGGTGATGCAGCTTATACGCCCAGTAAAACACAAACCGCACTTAAAGGCGAAAAAGAGCGGGTAGCCATTGTTGATACGGACTACAGCGACGGTGAAAGCAGCAGCTTAAAAATCGCCGCTAAATTCGATGCGCCTTTGGAATACGCAATTCGCGAAATTGGGGTGTTCATTGAGTCACCTGATTATAGCGGTGAAGGTGAGCCCGAACTCATTTTGCTTGGTGTTTACTCTCAGGAAAACACCACTTTAGGTTATCGCACCCCAGATGTAAAAGTGTTGCAGTGGCTAACCTTGTCACTGGCACAAATTCCATCAGACAGTGTGGAAGTCAAAGTGGGCGTAGATAACCTCAATATCATCGTGGACAGAGAGCTTGCCGATATGGCGTTGGTACAGCTTAACACCATGCAACGTCAAATCGAACAAGAGCTGCGTTTAGTGGCTTTAGAGCAAGCTCAATAACTTAGGAGTGATTATGTCAGAACAAGATAAAACCATGACGCAGCGCTTAACCGATGTGGTAACCGCTGCCGATAGTTTGACCCAAACTGTGCAAAACCAAATTGGGCAAATTAATAGTACCGTTAGTGCCAAGATGAGTGAGGTGGATTCAGCGGTTACACAAGCAAATCAAGACATTGATAAAGCCATATTGGAGCTTGGGAATAGTCATGCAAATCAGGTTATAAGTTACTATGATCGTATTCAGCACTCGAAAGCATCGCTTGCACCTGAAATTGACCCTCAAGATGAAACGCAAACTAAATGGCAAAAAGTACCCGTTACCAATAAAGGTTACCATATTTACCCAAGGCCACTCGCATTAACGAAAGTACATACAATCAATGCATATCGCAGCTATCCTGGATATTACGAGTCGCCAGAGAAATACGTAAATGATTGGTCAGTCACTTACATTGAGTTTATTGTTGCAAATTCAGAAGCCACAAGTGAACAAATAGATCAAGAAATAGCTGCCAGAAACCTTACGGTGCATAATGTTGGGAGTTGGTCGAGCTGTGCCAGAGTATATGACACTAATGCTATTAAGATCGCAGGACTGCATCCGTATAGTCAACTATTTGTTAGGTTCAAAAACTACGTGGTACCAGATAAAAGAGCGGAAGGTGTTGAGCCTCAGAATATTCTTGAATTTGGCGGAAACAGCTATTTCTCAATTGACCGTGTAGTTAATTATCCTGGAATTGACGCTTAGGGGGCGCTATGGAATATCAACCTTTATCACCAGAAACTTTGCTAGAGCTAGAAAAGCAAGTCACGCGTGGAAAAATTAAAATCAACGTCGCTGATCACGAGTCGCTATTAGGCACTGTGTCAGACACATGCCACATTCTATTAGTGGAATTTGCAAAACTGACCACCAAACTTGCATCAGCAACTTCACTGGAAGAAGTAAAAAGTGCAGCAACACAAGCAAACAGTCTAGTTGGTCACATTACTACGAAAGTAGATGAAGGCTCACTGACGTTTCCTTACCAACAAAAGGGTATGGAAAATGTACTACAAGAGATTGAAGGTCGTGCCATGGGGGTCAGTGAAGTACTGTCCAAGTCTGCAAAGTAAGCCTTAACCTTCTTCGGGCACATCGTCCGCCATTAATCACACAGCCTCTCTTTTTGGGGAGTGCTGAGCTTTTTATCAGAGAATCACTATGAATCATCGCAGTACCCTAGTTGAAAAGGTGCTTGAGTACCTGAGCTCTGGATTACAAGGTGTGGCACAGGTTGGATTAATAAAACCGACAATGCCTTATCCAGACTTAACGCAGGTGGCGCAGCTGTGTGTCACACTGGTATCAGAACGTCAAGCCAGTGAGTTGCAAAGTACTGGAAGCACCTCAGGTGTTACCTATGGGCCTACGTCGAATAAGAACTTAAGCCCTAATCCACTCGACAGACGAGTGTTAAAGTTGCAACTAGATATCGAAGCCGAAGATGCCGATAGCATCGCGCTACTGACTCGTTTAGACGGGGTGATAGATAGCAGTGAAGCACTGATGCAGGCAGACGGTGTGCCCGTTCCTTGGCAGCATTTTGTTGCTAAAGACGCAGAGTTTGCATTCACCAAGCAAAGCGAAACCATGATAGGTAAAGCCAAGCTGATTTGGGAGTTCTACTATCAGTATGAACCACCTGAAGAAGCGCCTGGTCCTGTGATCACCGATGTATATTTAGGGCCGCAAGGCGGTGAACACCGCCACGTGGCTACTGTCAATGCTGAAGGTGAAGTGGTCATCGCGGAGGTTGAAAATGCTGGCTAATCCTTTGCAAAGTAATCTAGCACAGTCTGATATGCAAAGCCGTTTGGCTAAGCTTATCTCACTTGGCACTGTGAATGAGGTGGATTACGAAACGGCCAAAGTACGCGTAAAAATCGGTGACTGGCTCACAACGTGGTTGCCTTGGCTTACCAATCAAGCATTTAACGATATGACGTGGCAGGCCCCGGAAGTGGGGGAGCAGGTTGTTGTATTGGCACCATGCGGTGACTTAGCGCAAGGCGTGGTGCTTGGCAGCTTGTATCAAAATGGCCATAACCTTGAAAGCGTGGCCAATGATGTGGGCAAGGAAGAGCGTGTGGATGTACAGCGCACCAAATATCAGGATGGTTCTTTGGTGGAATATAACCGTAAAACGCACCAATACCTGATAGATGTGAAGCAAGATTCGGCTGTTATCAAACTTAAGTCTGCCAAAGACATTATTCTAGAATGTGATAACGACTTAAATATCACAGTGGGCAACAACGCCACTATTAATGTCGCTGGCGATGCCACAGTCAATGGCGATAAGAACATCTCAGTTACGGCCGCTGACAACCTGAGCCTAAAGGGTAAAACCGTTGCAGTTGAAGCAACCGGTGGTGATCTTAAGGTTAAGGCATCAGGTACGTTGAAGCTTAACGGCAGCACAATCAGTGCTCAGGAGTAAGGTATGCCAGCAATCTCCGTCGATGCACACATAACTGACCTACATGCTGGTTTTTTACCTGGCACTATCAGTGCCTCACAAACCAGCTTTACAGTGGCGGGAAAACCTGTACTGCGTCAGGGCGATTCAATCAGCACGCATAACTTAGGTGCAGACCCCAAAGTAAAACATGTTGGCGCAACGGTCTCAGCGGGCGCGGGGAGCTTTACCATCGCGGGCAAAGCGGTTGCTCGTCTTGGCGACTCTACCAGCTGCGGCGGTACAATCGCGCTGGGTGTGGCGAGTTTTACCGTGGGTGGTTAACGCAAAAAGGTTACAAAATGATAGGTATGAACGCACAAACTGGTCGCCCCTTATCTGGGGTTGAGCATTTAAAACAAAGTATTCGAGACATAGTCACAACACCACTTGGTAGTCGCGTCATGCGGCGTGATTATGGGTGTGGTTTATTCGATTTACTCGACAGTCCATTTTCTAGTTCTTTGGTGGGGGATATCACTCTGGCTATTTCAGAGGGACTAGAAAAGTGGGAACCGCGCTTTCGTCTTGAATCGGTTGCCGTGCACCCAGCAGGCAGCGGAAAATTGTCCATAGATATTAATGGCTTGTATCTAATTAATGGCGAGCCAGTAATCATTGAAGGCATACAGGTGTAACAACACAAACACAAATTTTTTTAAATCTTAAAACCACGCTTTGCGTGGTTTTTTTGTTTCTAACTGACATACCCTTGAAGGAGAATCATATGTCACAATTTCTACATGGTGTAGAGGTGATCGAGGCGCAATCAGGCACTCGTCCAATCAAAACAGTAAAAAGCTCAGTAATTGGCTTAGTCGGTACAGCGCCTTTCGCTGACGAAGAAGCGTTTCCACTTAATACACCTGTATTAATTGCAGGTAAGCGTGCAGAAGCAGCCAAATTAGTAAGCCCAGACAACGCTGATTTCGCAGCGCGCCTAGCGACATTGCGCTCAGAAGCAGAAGCGGATGCTGTGGCTGCTCACACAGCAGCAAACGACGGCGTGGCACCAACGGCAGATGAGCTTGCTGCAATTAAAGCAAAAGTTGAGAAAACAGTTACTGACGTTGAGTATGGCCTTAAGGGTTCACTAGTGCCTGCGATTGACGGTATTTTTGACCAAGTTGGTGCGGTGGTTATCGTGGTACGTGTTGCTGATGGTGACGAAGCGACTGTGACTAACAACATTATTGGCGGTGTTGATAGCGAAGGCGCATACACAGGTATGCAAGCATTCCTAGGTGCTGAGTCGGTAGTTGGCGTAGCGCCACGTATTCTAATTGCACCAGGTTATACGCATCAGAAAAATGGTACAGAGAAAAACCCTGTTGTTACTGACATGGTGGGTATCGCAGAGCGTTTACGCGCAGTGATCATCGCTGACGGCCCAAGCACAGATGACAATGCTGCTAAAGCATACCGTAAAGACTTCGGCTCTCGCCGTGTATTTGTAGTTGACCCAGCGGTTAGAGTATTCCGTGACGGTCAATCAGTAGTTGAGCCTGCCAGTTCACGTGTTGCCGGTATGATTGCAAAATCAGACAACGACCGTGGCTTCTGGTGGAGCCCAAGTAATACCAACATGAATGGTATCGTTGCGACAGAACGTCCAATTGACTTCCAGCTAGGTGATCCAAACGCTCGCGCTAACTTACTGAACGAAAACGAAGTTGCGACAATTATCCGTCAAAATGGCTTTAAGCTATGGGGTAACCGCACATGTTCTGATGACCCTAAATGGGCATTCCTATCAGTGGTTCGTACAGCGGACATGATCAACGACTCACTACTACGTGCTCACATGTGGGCAGTAGACCGCAACATCACTAAAACTTACATCGAAGATGTGACGCAAAGCGTACAGTCTTACCTTGATAGCTTAAAAGCGCAGGGTGCGATTATCGGCGGTCAAATCTGGGCTGATGCAGACTTGAACACACCTGAAAACATTCAGGCAGGTAAAGTTTACTTTAGCTTCGACTTTACACCACCAACACCGGCTGAGCATATCACCTTCAAGAGCATTCTTACCAACAACTACCTAGAGGAAATCGTATAATGGCAATGTCTCCTAAAATCTTAAAAAAATTCAAGCTATTCGTTGATGGTAAAGGTTACCTAGGCATCGCTGACGAAATCACGTTACCAAAAGTAACGGTGAAAACACGTGAAGTCACTTCAGGTTTCCAAGCGCCAATCGAGCTTGATGTAGGCCAGCTAGAAAAGCTTGAAGGCTCAGTAACACTGCTTGAGTACAACGCTGACATGATGAAGCTACTAGGTGACTGGAGTGGTAAAACTACACCACTAACAGCACGTGGTGCGATTCAAGCACAAGGCGAAGAGCCGGTTCCAGTTAAAGTAACGCTTGAAGGATTCTTTAAAGAAGTTGACATGGGTAACTGGAAAGACGGTGAAGAAGCGAAGTTAACGCTTCAGTACGCTGTTCAAAAATACAAGTTAGAAATTGGTCAGGATGTTATCTATGACATCGACCTACAGAACGACACTCGTATTATCAACGGTAAAGATCAAATGGCACTGCTACGTGCTGCAATTGGAGCATAATAAGTTATGACAGATATCATTAAACTGAACTTCCCAGTCACGGTCGATGCGCATGAGTATGCAGAACTAACGATGAGACGACCAAAAGTACGTGATCGTTTAATGGTGGACAAAACAGATTTGAGTGAATCAGAGAGCGAAATTCGCTACTTCTCAAATTTGTGTGAAGTTTCTCCAGACGTGATTGAAGAGCTTGATTGGAGCGACTTTGTCAAGTTGCGAGAAAAGCTACAGGCTTTTCTCGTATCCCGCCCAAGCGCTTAAAAGCCATGGTTATTGCCCTCGCTAAATATACTGGGTGGGGCTTAAACGAGTTAAACGCGCTGACCGAACCTGAGCTATGCGAATGGTTCGAGGCAGCCGTTGATTACAAACAATCCACAGAGGCAGGGTAACCCCTGCCTTTTTTGTACAGCAAATAACATTGTTGAGTGTTATTTGCTGTACAAAACACAAACACCACGCCTGTCACTGCACCGCCAACCCTCCTTTGGTCATCAACGCAGCGTTATCACAGGCACATCGCTCACTTCTATGTATTCTCAGGTATTGCTATGACATTTGTGGATCCTTCTGATCAAAATCGCACCACACAACAGGGTGCATCTACTGTGCAGGGAACTGCTGACAATAAAGTGAAAAATAAGCTGCCAAAAATTCAGCCATATGAAGATATTAGCGTTAGTGCCGAATTACTTGGACAGGTGATGCAACAGCTGCAATCACACGCTTTGGCATTTGACACTAAACCACTTGAAGCATTACTGAGTTTGCTTGCCAAATTCAATGTGAATGAACTGATGGCAAGTCACTTTGCTGATTTGCGAAGCCATTTGTTGGACCTCAATAGCAGTTTGCAAATGCAAACGAGCCAGAGCTTAGAAATAGCCAGTGGTTCTGCGCCAGCTGCTTCAACGTCAGCACCAGATAGTGCTGGCGTTGATAAGAGTTTGCTTACGATTGAAGACTCATCACTGCGCCAGCTAGACGCGCAAAGTGTCATGAGTGAAAGCCTAGTATCTGTGCAGTCCAGCACTCAAGGCTTGCTCAATGCAATCGATGTAGAATCTTTGGATGACAGCCTAACATCGCTTGACTGGTCAATTGGTGCTGTGACTAATTCAATCGAGGCGCTTACTAGTGAGTTGCCAAACAGTGTTGAAGTTGGCGTAAGCAATGCGATACGAGAGTTGCTAAATACTGTTGCTAATTTAAAGGTAAAAGGCGTTAGCACACAGAACGTAAAGAATGTTACGAACAACACGGCGTACGCTGGTAAAAAAGCGCCAAAGCAGCAAAAGGCAAACTACAAAAAGCAACCGTTAGACAAGCTTCAATCGCAACCGCCTTCAGCGAATAAGTTGATAGCCAAAACACCAGCCAACCCGACTCTTAAAAAGAACAAAAAGTCTAAAGCCCGCGCTGCAACGAGCGACAAAGCGTTTGACAAAAAACAGCGTGCGACTAAAAGGCATGCTTCAGAACAGGCACAAAATTCAGATTCAAAAAAGCGAGCACCTATAAACCTGCCTGATGTGGGTCAGCTAAATGTGCAAAGCGCTGTTGAAGGCGATCTGGCTTCGATTGTAGATATTGCGCCACAACTTTTAAAAGCGGTTAATCTTGAAGGCGCTGCAAAGGCGATGACTCAGGCCATGCCTGCGCTGAAGCAGTTAAATTTACAAGGCATCGCATCGGGAGATTTATCTTCGATATTGGATGCAGGCCCTGATTTACTCAAGGCGATAAATCTTGAGGGTCCAGCCAACGCGCTACAAACCGCGATGCCGGGCTTAAAGCAATTGGACTTACAAGGCATTGCTTCGGGAGATTTATCTACGGTATTGGATGCAGGCCCCGATTTACTCAAGGCGATGAACCTAGAGGGTCCTGCCAACGCGCTACAAACCGCGATGCCGGGCTTAAAGCAATTGGACTTACAAGGTATTGCCTCGGGAGATTTATCTACGGTATTGGATGCAGGCCCTGATTTACTCAAGGCGATGAACCTAGAGGGTCCTGCCAACGCGCTACAAACCGCGATGCCGGGCTTAAAGCAATTGGATTTACAAGGTATTGCTTCGGGAGATTTATCAACGGTATTGGATGCAGGCCCCAATTTACTCAAGGCGATAAACCTAGAGGGGCCTGCCAACGCGTTACAAACCGCCATGCCGCTCTTAAAGCAATTGGACTTACAAGGCATCGCATCGGGAGATTTATCAACGGTATTGGATGCAGGCCCCGATTTACTCAAGGCGATGAACCTTGAGGGTCCTGCCAACGCGTTACAAACCGCCATGCCGCTCTTAAAGCAATTGGACTTACAAGGCATCGCATCGGGAGATTTATCTTCGGTATTGGATGCAGGCCCCAATTTACTCAAGGCGATGAACCTTGAGGGTCCTGCCAACGCGTTACAAACCGCGATGCCGGGCTTAAAGCAGCTAGACATCAAGGGGATTATGGATGGTGATCTACAGTCCATGGTCAAGGCTGGTCCTGATCTACTTAAGTCGTTTGGTTTCAACGATGCTGCTGCGGCATTTGAAGAACACTCATCGGCAATAGGCAAGTTAGACTTCAAAGGCATTCTCAATGGTGATTTGTCTTCCATCGGGGATGCAGCGTCAGACTTCTTTGAATTTGCAGAACCAGAAGATGCGCTTGATGAGGCGCCTGAACAAGAGAAAGACCAGCAGAAAAAGCGCAATAAACGACGTAATAAGAAGGGTAAAAAAGCTAAGCGAAGAGGGGCGAAAAGCCGTCAATCGCAACCGCGTAGCAACACTCAACCATGGGTGAAGGATGCTCAGGATGACACGGATAAGGGTCAGCCTAATAAGCGCAAAGGCAAGCAAGCAAAACCTGCGTTAAAGGTATTGGATGGCGGTCGTAAAGATAGCCCTAAACAAGGTGCTGCGACTAACAAACCTAAATCTGTGAACGCTGCAAAACTGGGTAAAGGCATAGCCGCAAATGACCCAACCTTTGGCAGCAGCTCACGTGCAAAACCTAAAATGAGTGGCTTCTTCAAAGGGCTCATGAAAAACCCGCTCGCCAAAACGCTAGGCCGATTTACCGGCCCACTTAGAACCATTATGAGTGCGGCGGATATTGGTGGTACTTTGGCGGATGACAGTCTCAGTAAACGAGAAAAGTCTAAGCAGATAGGTACGGCAGCAGGTGGCGCTGGGGGCGCGCTTGCAGGTGCTGCGGCAGGGGCGGCGATTGGCTCAATCATCCCAGGTGTTGGCACGCTGATAGGTGGCGCGATAGGCGGAGCAATTGGTTCGTTTGGTGGTGAGTCGTTAGGGGGCTTCTTAGGCGACTGGTTTGGCAGCTCTTTGGAAGACTCGGTTGATGAAAACAATGCCACGCAACAGGGCAATGCAACAACCCAGTCTTTAAATATCGCCAATGTAGATGCGTCTTTAGGTGGTGCGGCTAATGACCCAAGTTATGAGCAAGGTGACTCGTTTAAAGCCTTGGCGAGTGATAGCTCATCCGGTGCTAAGGCACAACAGCAGCAGGCAGGTCACAAATCATCTTCAGCACAGTCACTTGATGAGCAAAAAGCAGATGCTTTGGTGACTAATCCAAGTGAGCTGAATACGCTTGCACAAACAGCGGGCAGCGACAAATCATCCGCACAGCATGTTAATAGCAGCGTTACCGTTAATGCCAATATTACAGTTAATGCAACGCCTGAGATGTCGGCATTGGATATTGCTGAACAAATCAAGCTGGTTCTTGAGGAAAAACAACAGCAAGCACAGCGTGATATGCGCTTGCGATATATTGATGAGGTAGCTTAATGGCTAAAGTAAGTCACGCGTCGCACATGATGCAGCTGGGAGACTACAAGTTTTCTGTGAGCAGTGCGGCGTTTAGCAAATTATCTTACGCAACGGAGTATCGTTGGAAGAACCAAGATTCTCAAACGGAAGGTAACAGCCCAGTCCAGCAGTTTGTTGGGGTGGGGGCACAAACTATCACACTTGATGGCACGATTTATCCTCAACTTGTCAAAGATGGATTGAGTCAGGTTGATAATATGAGAGCAGAAGCGGCGAAGGGCAAGCCGCTGACACTTGGTTATGTCAAAGTTAATGGTAAGTCAGATGCCTCCGTTGGCAGGATTTTAGGGAAGTGGATTATTAAATCCATCAATGAAGAGCGTTCACTGTTTCTCAATGATGGTATTCCTAGAGAGATCCAATTTCAAATGACCTTAGAGCGTTACGACGGCAATACCAAATAAGGAGAAGAGCAATGAGCGGGGTAACTTATATTACACGTGATGGTGATTGCTTAGACAATATCTGCTGGCACCACTATGGCCGCAGCAGCACGATGGTTGAAATGGTGCTTGAAGCGAACCATGGTTTGGCTGAGTTGGGTGCTATTTACCCAGAGAACATCGCGATATTTCTTCCTGAAGTAATTGAAAAACCAGTGCAACAGAACATTATCAACATTTGGGACTGAGGAGTTAATCATGGATATTCAACCTCAGTTTTCCATTAAAACTAATGGAAAAGAGGTCGCTCAGCGCCTGATCGACCGTGTTGTTAACGTCACAGTCAAGCTGAAAACCGGTTTGGTGAGTGATAGTTGCTATGTACGCTTTGACAACTTGGAAGTCGCGCCAATTCAGCAGCCCAAGCCGACCGACATTGTTGAAATAGCGATGGGCTATAAAGAGGGTAATGAAGACAAAAGTGCGACTTTACACCCACTTGGAAAGTTTGAAGTGGGAGAATTCAGCCTGTCAGGTCCTGTACGTTCATTGGAATTATTTGGCAACAAACTGTTGTGGCACACTACACTGAAAGCTCCGAAACAACGTTCCTGGCCTGAGGATCCTAAAAAGCCCAAAAAATTGGGTGAACTGGTATCCGATATTGCTGGCGAATATGGTCTTGAGGCCAAAGTGGGTGATGCCTTTACCAATATTGAGCTACCACATATTGAACAAAATGAAAGTGATGCTCAGTTATTAACGTCGCTTGCAGAGCAATTTGATGCCATCTTAAAAATCTCCCATGACAAACTGATTTTCATGGCCAGAGGTACTGGACGCTCGTTATCCGGTCAAGCCTTAAAAGAAGTTGAACTCCACACGAGCGACATCTTGCTCTGGCGCTATGACAAAGACGCCTGTCGAAAGGTAGGCGATGTGACAGCTTTTTATTACGACATTGACACCGCACTAAAGGTGCCTGTGAAGGTAGGTAGTGACGGTCCAAGTGTTGTATTACCTTATGTATACCCAGATGAAGCTACCGCAACACGCTATGCTAAAGCCAAACATAACCGCCTAAAACGCGCCAGCACCAGTATTCACATCTCTTGCATTGGTAATGCGCAAATTGTTGCCGGTGCCGTTGTCAAAATAACCAATACTAAAAGCGACTTAGATGGCAGCTGGTTTGTCAGTGAAGTTGAGCATTGTATTAATAAGCAAGGTTTTCGCTCGCATTTGGTTTGTGAGCAACTGGCTTAACACAATGCCTTGCTGATCATAAGCAGCAGCAACTTCAAAAACAAAAATTAAACACTGCGAACTGCTCGCTTTTTGCGCGGCTCGTATGTGTAACCCCCTTCTAAAATCCTACCAACGATTCCTTTCTCCAACTAAGGCCACCCTGTACACTACGTGCAGGCTCTGGCCTCCTTCCTAATAAATCAAGTCTATATACTTTCGCATTTATCTTTATTGTCATTAATGAAAGCGATACACATATCAGAAAATACGCCTGTGGCTACTTTTTCATTATCTACATGGAATGAAAAAGCATGAGGCCACCATATCCCATCTATTTTCTTATAATCTGACTCAATACCAATATTGGAGTTATCGTAAAAGAGCCGCAATATTTTTTGTTTGTGTTGGTCAACTAGAATACTAAATGGGGCGATGCCAGAGGACTCAACCCGATAAATATATTGATGTGGTGAAGTTTCATTATACTGTCTATATAAGCGTGTATCGTCTTTTTTGAATAAATCTAAAAAATTAAGTCGTAATGACCTCAGTTCTTTGGCAATTTCTTGCTCGCTCATTTTAACTTTTCGCTGGGTATGTAGGTCAGTTTTTATACCTGTTTTATTACCTAAGTCATATTGAGTGTTATCTCTTAGGATCTTTAGGCGAAACGGTTGGTAATTAACCCGCACATGTTGTTTAGTGGTGTTATCTTTTCTGTGTAGTGTGAGCGTGTAAGTAAATTCAGTAATGGCTTTTAAAGTATTTACATCAGCTAAAAGATTTAACTTTTTAGGTGCAAAGTGCGCATTGTACCACTGCTTTGGAAATGCCTGCTCGGTACTGACTCTGTGAATATTAAACAGCGCGAAACCAGGTTCTGGACGTTCACTACTGAAGTATAACCATTTCCCATCGGGAGAGAACTGTGGGCTGATCTCATGAAACTGAGAATTGACACCTGCTAATAGCTTGATAGGAGAGCTCCATTGCCCCGATATCAATCGGCTGGCATAAATATCTGCTTGTGGTGACGTTTTTGATATTTGCCAAAATACCGCTACCTTTGCGTCCGGTGAAAAGGTCAAGTCACTGCGCATCTCAATATCATCCTGTCTCGGGATAGCATCCCACAGAGTCACATCTTGGTGTGTTTTTCTGTCTGACATAAGTGCATAGTGACGATCATGCCGTCTGGAGAAATACAATCTTCCTTGATGTAGCTCTGGGCCGAATTCATCGTCTTTGGAATTAATATGTGTGTTCAAAGGAGTGACTTCAGTAGCTTGCCCATTCATTAACGTCGCATGCCAAATATTGTAGTCTCTGCTATTGCCCTTATTTTGCATAGGTTTGTCTGAAATGAAATAAATTTTGTGGCTGTTTGGCACATACATGGGATCTGAGTATTTAAATTCAGTGGGGCCAAGGTTTATCTTCCTTGGGGTGGTATAACTGTTGTCTTGGTGCTGGTATTCCCAAACTTTGGCATTCTCAAAATCTCGGTCTGAGCGTGCTAATAGAACACGTCCAAATTTGGGGTGAAAATTGAGATTATATTCACTTTTTGTGCTGGATAGTGACGTGATGAGTTCAGCGTTCGCAGAAAGAGCGACACATAAGGCGGTCAGTCCCCCGACAATGATTTTCATAGTTGTTGTTCCTCTAAACACAGTACATGTTAGTAGCGAGCTAAATAGGACGATGTTGATGAAGACCTTGAAACACGATAACTTCTTTCAAACAATGTGGCTTACGTGACCTGAACAGCCCAATTGTGAGGATACTTTTTTGCCAATTAGATAGACTATTTTTTATGATGAATAAAATATAAGCAACAATAATAATAACATAGATGAAAGGTTGAATTTCAAGCTGCAGCGCTACCGTGTAAATCTCTAAATTTTACTTTGCACTTACATGAGGCTTTTGCTAAGCCTATAAGACTCTGTTGCAAAGGGGTTACCACATGAAAAAACTATTGCTCTGCCTTTTCGTCAGCTGGCTATGCGTTGCCTGTTCATCTGACGACTCAACCACTACACCGCAGCCGCAAGTGCCCGATAATAATAGTGACACCCCGGACCCAACCCCAGACCCTGAACCAGACCCTGAGCCAAATCCTGAACCAGATCCAGATCCTGAGCCAGACCCTGAAAACCCGCAACTGGCGGTTGTGTTTCCTGCAAAGTTTATGACAACCTCGCCATTTTCTAGACGTGCAGAGGGGCAGCAAAAAGCTTTTGGCATGTACGATACAAGTATATCTACTGTACCGAGTTATTTTTCTGCCACAGAGCTGATTGATGCAATTCTAAAGGGCGATACTTCAATTAGTGACACATTTGATGTGGGCGCTTTTTATGTAACTGGCCACAACGCCAGTTGTTTCGGCCCGGTAGTCATGTACAGTGGTCACCCAGATGCGCCCAGCCCAAGTAGCGCAAGCGGAAGCTTACCCAGTGGAGATTTAGGCCTTTGGTTAGTCTCTGATGACAGTGGCGATGCCTGTGCTGTAGCGCAAACGAATGCCTTATTGGAGGGCATTGAATCACAAACGACTATGTCATTGATGACGTTGGCCAGTATGGTTGCTGTTGCCACCGCCGATGGTAGCAGCCTTCCTGCGGTAGGTAGCACGCTCGATGTAACTGGGTTAATGAATGATGCCGGTATTACCGATGTCACCTTTAGCAATGCGAGTATTGAGCAAACAACCACGCAATGGCTATATCAAGTAGAGTTGAGCTATCAAGTGGGTAGTGATGTGTATGCCATTACGCTCGATATGACACATGTACCAAGCGCTGATGCTGAGCAGTATGAGGGGTATTTACGATATACCGTAGAGGGAGAGGTCGGCGTATCAGGCATTGAATTTCCCGGCATGAATTGCTCGCAAAATGAGAGAACACTAGCGGGGTCAATCGCCTATCAAAGAAATGGCGACAACATAGTGCTGCAAGCACGCAGTGGGACCTTATGTGGTCACAGTGTAGCCAACGTGTTCAATAGCAATAATATTGTTGATGTTGATAATATTTATAATGCGGTATCGAACCCTGATGGCTGGAGCGAGAACTTTTCAATTTATGGTGCTGACTTTGACCTAACTACCTTAGCAGGTGATTATGCCCATGTGTGGCAGGCCGGTGCTGGAGATAGTCATAGCAGAGTGTTTAATATTGGTTTTAACGATGCAAGCCTCGATAACGGCGAGTCACACTTTGGTTATGGTACATCAATTGACGACACCGATGGCACGATATCTGGGTTTATTTGTAATTGGGCGGGCCCAGGCGCTGATCATACTTTGGTCAGTAAAACGCAAAGGCAGTTTTTTGAGTTTGACTCCACTTTGAATGTGTATTTAGGAACTGATCATCGCGCCAATATAGAATACGCGCCAACGGTAAGTTGTGACTATGATGGCTTAGGTACGTTTTTGTTTGATATAGACGCCAGTGGCACGCTTGGAGATACAGCATTAGAAGACAGTACGCTCGCGTTTAGTAATGATTTATGGACACCAACTGATTCAACAATGACTGTACCAGAGGCGATTGCGGCCAGAGGTTTGAGTGTTCCGGTCATTCCATTTGGCTGGCCTGCTGAAGAGTAGCTGCTTTTTGGTGTGGTGTAGTCAGCACCACACCAGCATTAGAGCAGATTAACTACTTAAGTTCTTGCGCTACTTCTGCAATTTTCTGTCTTAACCAAATATGGCTGGCGTCACGGTGTAACAGTGGGCTCCAGATCATATCTAGCTCAAACGGTGGAATAGGGAAAGGCGGTTCTAAAATCGCTATTGCAGGGTCATCTTTGTAGATGTTCGCTGCTTTTGAAGGTAAAGTGGCGACCAAGTTCTGTTCTTTTGCTAAATGTATAGCAACATGATAGTTACGAGTAAACGTTGCAATATTACGATGTTTGCCAAAATGTGCGAGCGCCTCATCAACCCAACCAAGTTTTTGTACATCCGCAGGGTCCATACCCACACCCACACCAAAACCGGTTTTACTCACCCAAATATGACGAGCTTTCAAATATGCGTCCAGATTAAAGTTGTCGATGATAGGGTTATCGGATTTAATTAAACAACAAAAACTATCCTTCCAAATTTGCTTGTGGTGAAACGATTGCGGTAAATTTTCAAAACGGTTAATCGCCATATCAACCTTGCCATTTTCTACATCATGAAAGGTAACATCACTTGGTGTGAGAATATCTAGGGTGGTATCTGGCGCTTCCTCATGAAGTTTATTTAGTAACTTAGGAGCCAAGGTACTGGCTGCGTAGTCACTGGCCATGATGCGAAAGACACGATTACTTTGACTGGCGACAAATTCCCTATTTGGTGCGAGCGTTTCCTCCAACGTCATTAAAATACCGCGTATGACGGGTTGCAGTTCAAGCGCTCGTTCTGTGGGAACCATTCCTTCGCTAGTGCGAACTAAAATCGGATCATTGAATAAATTACGTAGCCGTTTTAGTCCATTACTCATTGCAGGCTGAGTGATACTTAACTGGTTTGCAGCGCGAGTAACGTTGCACTCACGCAGTAACGTATCTAGGTAGACTAAGAGGTTAAGGTCAATTTTACTAATGTTCACGGCGTTCCTTTATGGTTTTATCTAAGTGGATAAAGCGCTGCTCTTGTGGATAAAGCGCTGCTCTTGTGGATAAGGAAATATATGTTTTACAACCTTATTTTTAACATCTAGCTGTGCTTGTTGCCAGTAACTTGCTGATAAAAGCTCTGGGTGAGCTTTTTCAAATATGGCCCTGAGTGTAGGGTTTGTGAGAACAAATGTACACAGTTGCTCTGGAAATACATCTTGTGGTGCCGCGGAGTGCTCATCAATACCCGAATATAGGTCGGATAAGTCAGTTTTTGGCATATCCCTAAAGTTCATATCAGTGAGATACTGAACCTCATCATAATCATAAAAAATTACGCGCAAATGTTTACTGACACCGAAATTTTTTAACAGCATATCGCCTGGAAAAATATTGGCTTGGAGCATTTCTTTGATAGCATTTCCATAGTCCCTCATGACAACTTCAGTTTGTTCGTCACTTGCATTGTGCAAGTACAGATTGAGGGGGGTCATACGTCGTTCAATATACAAGTGCTTGATAATCAACATATCACCTTCCTCTAACAAGCTCTCTGAGATGGTGCTACGCAGTTGCGTTAACAACTCAGGGGCGATACGAGATTTAGGGATAACCACGTTAGAGTATTCGATTGTATCAGCCATTCTGCCAACACGGTCATGGTTTTTAACCAAGTGATAACGCGCCAGTACCGTGTCTCGCCCAAAAGGTTTACTCTCAGAGAACTTATCTTTAATCACCTTGAATACATAGGGAAAGTTTTCGAGCGTAAATACCATCATTACCATGCCTGGTGTACCTGGTGCGAGAGTAAATTGGTCTTGGCTATTTTTTAAATGATCCAAAAACTCCCTGTAGAACTCGGTTTTACCTTGTTTATGAAAACCAATGGCATTGTAAAGCTCAGCGGGAGTCTTATTAGGCATGAGTTGGTTTAAAAATCTAACCAAGGCGGAGGGGGCATGAGTTTCTACCATGAAATAGGCTCGAGCAAAGCCAAAAATCACCCTCATTTGCGATGAATTAGTCAGCAGCGCATCTATGTATAGCCCGCCTTTTTCATGGTGAAGTACCGAGATGATAAAAGGTTGGATACCACTTTTGGAAACCACTCGGCCAATAATATAGGCCCCTTTATTACGGTAAAATGGCGCTTGCAGTATATCAAAACGCATCATATGGCTTCGGTGGTGTGTATCCGGCGCCTGACGCATAAAGGCCTTCATTAATAGTTTGATATCTCGGTTTAAATTTTGAAAATTACACTTAAAGTCAATCTGTTTTATGATCCGCTGTATGGTCGGTTTTAGCCCTGATACAACGGGAAAATAGCTGCGATACTCTGCTTCAACAGGCAGAGCAGGTGCATCTTTTAAAGTGGTTTCAACAAAAATAAAGTCGTTATTAAAATAGCGCCTGTGAAACAGGCGACAAAAAACGGAGTTGTAAAAGGTCTCGGCCAACTCCGCTTGGGGGTGGAAGCTAAGTAACTCTAAGTAATCTTTTTTAATTTGATACCAAAGGGACTCATCGAGTTTCGTACAGGGAAGTGATGTTTTTAAACGTTCTACAGTTTCTTCAACACGCTCATCGTAATGGCTAATTCTAGATTTACTAATTTGCTGAATTCTCGACCAGTCTTGTTGTGAAAATGCTAGCCCAGTCTGTTTTGTGATGCTTTGAAAGCGCTGATAATGCTCGGTAAATCCCGCCAAAATCAGCTCTGCAATAGTAAAAGAGTGCACGCTAATACCTCAAGTGGTAAGACCTCTTGCTAGGTTAGCTTTTTTTAGCACTTGTGTCACTTATTCGTAACGTTTAAGTTTTCTTTCTAATTGAGCGATTTGCTTGTTTAGCTTTTTGGCCTGTTTGTGATAGACCTTGTTGATGGCTTTAAGTTGGCGTTTGATGTCATCAAGTGTTTCTTTGCGTTCTTTGTCATCCATAATGCGATTAACCCGAAGCTGTTGATTACGTGTGTCTTGATCTCGTTCACGAGTTAAAATAGCGGCTTCGTGTTTTTTCGCTCTTAATTCATTTTTTAGATTGCGGATGATCTGTTGCTTTTCAAGATTATTGAGCGTTTTGTAATGTTGCTCGGAAGTCATACCCGATTTAGGATCTACGTTGGTAAGCGTATGTTGAGTGGCGTTACCAGCACAAGGAAACTGACTGTAAACAGTCCCTCTCTCAGTAACGCATTTGTAATAGTTAACGATTGTTTTAGCTTGGCTAGGAAGGGAAAGTAATAATGCCAGAACAAATATACTACGTATCATAGTTTTTCCTTTTGTTAAATTCTCCTAACACAAAGATAGACAAACATTAGGAAATGGCAAATTATGGCGTATGTTTCTGTGATGAAAACTTCTTCAACACTTTGATATTATTGATTAAAAATGGAATATCCAACTTTTGATCAATCGCAAAACCCTCAGTACCAGAAACATTTTTATAGCTGCCGTCTTGGCTAACAAGTGTTATGCGGTCTTTACGAAAAGCAACCAGCACACCTTGCGTATAGTTGACTCCCTCATTACTGATCGAGTGCTTGAGATCTCTACCCAACATAGTGCTGGTGGCAAGCTGAGGGCAGCCTAAGTGACTTGCAACAAGCGTATACATGATGTCGTGTAATTGCTTAAAAGTAGGCTGATCTACAGCATCAAAATAGTTGCTGTAAAACATACCGTTGTAGACAATATCGGTACTGTGAGGCGCTAGAGAAAACGCAATAACTGGGCCCTCAATATTTTTATCGGTATTAAGTTGATTAGCACTGATAATTTTTATAGGTGCTTCTTTAACGTCTATATCATCGATAAAACTTAACCCACTGACACTGACAAGCTGACCCTCAGAACTCCAAGGTGGTTGCTCGTTTTGTGACATCGCCGATTTATAGTATGCAGGCAACCCGTACACAAGGTTAAAAATTGCGTCATTATGGTCAGAGGGTTGTAATAATTGAGCTGTTGGTTGTAGCTGATATTTGTTAGCAAACGCGGTTAATGCAGCGTGCTGTTCAAATACCACCACTGTAGCTGGTATTTCATTTTGTGGCAGGCATTTCGGTAGTGGCCTATTAAATGCAAATTGGCTTTGTGCATTTGTTAAGCTGATGTCTCGCGCTTGTTCGTATTGCTTGATATCTAATAGGTCATGGCGAGCTAATAGTGTTTTTGCCGTTGTCGGATAAGACAATGGCAGAATATTATCTTGTTTGGTGACATCAAAATAGGCATTAGCATCAGCCCATATATGGATACTGTGACTGGTTGCAAAACAGCTTACTAAAATGGCGGTAGCATATTTTGGAAATCTATATTGTTTTAGCTCAGCTAGATGTCGCCATGCACGATTGCCTGCCAGCAACTCAAAAACAAATACTGCTAAAATAAAGCCCACAGCTAAAACAGAAACGAGTATTGGTGAAACACTAAACTTTCCCCAAAGCAAAGATAAGATCTCTGGTAGTGCTTGAATGTTTAAGTGATAGCCAAGTTGAAAGTATACAAAAGCATCAAGAGAGAGAGTTGAGATCCCACATGTTGCCAGTAGTGCGGCCATCCCCCTTATATGCCTTGGATACGGAAATACAAGACTCAAAGGAAATATGGTCAAAACAAAGGCGCAAAACGTGATAAAGCTGGTATGACTTAGCCAAGTAATCAACATGTAAAAGCCGCCCAACGCTGACGTGGGTGGCTTATCTGCAAGTAAGTAACTGATACTGATCAGTAAGACTAAGCCGATGTTTGCAAAGGTAAACCAGTGCCCCCAACTAAGAAGTTGGCTAGCTTTAGACGAAAACGGGCTTTGAGGGGTTAAATTCATCCAGTTATTTTACCGATTGTACGAGCGCTTTAGAGAAGTTATCCGCAACTGTTTGTCTTTTCGCTTCAGGCACATGCTCTTTTAAAATATGCGTGATAGAATTTCCTAAACACATAAGACTCAAATCAACCGGTGCCTGCGCTTGAGTGAGCACATCAATTAGCTGGTCAACAATTTGTTCAACTTGTTCGTTGGAATATTTAGATTGGATAGGCATCAGTTGGTTCAATATTAAAGAGTTATAATTTTTTCATTTTAACACCAGAGGCGTGAAAAACAAACATGAGCATAGAGGTGAATAAGCTAGTTGTACATTATGTCGACAAGCACGATGAAGATACGCAGATCCACTTACGTGAAGATGAAATGCAAATTAACGATAAAGTTAATGTGTTCATTGAACAGTTACATCATGCTTACAATGGCAAACCAGGCAAAGGGTATTGCGCATTCAGCGGTGAAAAAAACAGTCAAGTGTCTGCTGCAATGCAGAGTTATCGTAACAATGAACTGGGGTTTTGGCACTTTACGCAGCAAGCAACAGAGGTTTTAAAAGAAGAACTGAATAAATACGCGTTTAATGAAGTTGGCTATTTGGTGTTTTGTCAATACCAATATGTGGCGACAGATTATGTACTCATTGCATTAATCAATATCAAAGAACATTATTCAATTACTTCCGAGCTTGATTTGTCAGCATCTCGACATTTAGATATTTCTCGTATGCAGCTGGCGGCTAGGATTGACTTGACGGCGTGGGATACACAACCTGATGATGCACGCTACATCTCGTTCATAAAGGGCAGAGCAGGACGTAAAGTCGCAGACTTTTTCTTAGACTTTTTAGGCTGTGAAGAAGGGATTGACCCAAAACAACAATCACAAGTGATGCTTGACGCGGTGGAAGATTACCTAAGTGAGCAACAATTCAATAAGCAGGAAAAGGACACCTTACGTAAGGAAGTATTCGACTACTGTAATGATTGTGTTGCTTCTGGGGAAGATGCCAACATCGAATCTTTATCTGAAACGCTGTCTAAATCCTCTGATGCACCGTTTGACGATTTCTATAAAGAGCAAGGTTACGATCTTGCAGAATCTTTCCCCGTAGACAAGAAAACCGTTAGCACTATGGTGAAGTTTTCTGGCCTAGGGGGTGGCGTAAGCGTGGGGTTTGAGCGTAAGCATTTAGGTGAAAGAGTTGTCTATGATGCGCGCAACGATACTTTAACTATTAAAGGGATCCCACCGAATCTAAAAGATCAGTTACAACGTTTTTATGAAGAAAATGAGTAAGCTTCTAGGTGGATATTGCCGCAGGTTATAAACTGCGGCATTAAGTGTCGTAATTCATATCTGCGCTTACAATGTTGCTGATAAATCGTGGAGATAAATCGTGGACACCCACCCCCGCGCGTTAAATCGCGTCGCGTAAATCGTGGACTGTAGTGGTCAATACTTTTTGGCCACCTCGTTATAAGTTTCCCAGTATTGCTTTTCTTTCATAATCGGTGAGCAACCATTATTGTGTTTGTGAGGTCGATACCGATTGTAATAACCCACTATATATTGCGAAATTGCTCCCGATGCCTCAGCCATACTTCGATATCCCACTCTAGGCATCCATTCTGTTTTAAAACTTCTAAAAAAGCGCTCCATTGGCGCATTATCCCAACAGTTTCCTCTGCGTGAAAGACTTTGCTTCATGCCATAACGCCAGAGTAACTGACGAAAGCTCTTGCTCGTATAATGACAGCCCTGATCACTATGGAATAGCACTCGCTTTGGGTTACCTCGGCTTTCATAAGCCATTCTTAAAGCTTTTTTCGTTAGTTCACTGTCCGGTCGAGCTGATGTTAAATCGTGAATGTTAAATCGTGGACACCCACCCCAACTTGAATGTTGGGGTGGTTTGTCTAAGCTTTAGTTTCTTCAAAATTCAGATCAAATTCAAAGTTCAAGGAGTGAACGATGGGATTAGCAAGGAAGCGACAAATCAGTTTGTCGGATACTAGATATTATCATTGTGTTTCACGGTGTGTTCGCCGTGCATTTTTGTGCGGAGAAGATAAGTTTACGGGTAAATCATATGAGCATCGAAGGGGGTGGGTAGAAGAACGCTTACTGTTTTTAACGCAAGTATTTTGTATTGATGTCTGCGCGTATGCAGTGATGAGCAATCATACCCATGTTGTATTGTATGTGGATGATAAAAAGGCACAGAGATTGAGTGATAGGGCGGTACTTATACGTTGGCATAAGCTGTTTAAAGGTTCAATTCTAAGCCATAAATATCTGCAAGGAGAGCGTTTAGACGAAGGGCAGCGGTTCTTCTTGAACAAAGAGATAAAAGAATATCGCAATCGTTTATCGAGTATTAGCTGGTTTATGCGGGTGTTGAATGAAGGCATAGCACGCCAGGCAAATCGAGAAGATAATTGTACAGGTAGATTTTGGGAAGGGCGCTTTAAATCGCAGGCTTTACTCGATGAAGCAGCTTTGATGACTTGTATGGCCTATGTGGACTTAAACCCGATTCGGGCGAAGATAGCTAAAACACCAGAAGAATCAAACCATACCAGTATTAAACAACGCTGTGAACATGCCAAAGTGGGTAAACAACCAAAACAACTGGCGCGATTTGCGGGCAACCCAAGAAAACACATGCCAAAGGGTTTACCTTTTGAGCTTAAAAGCTACTTAGAGCTTGTTGAACTCACAGGGAAATGTATTCGTACAGACAAGCGAGGTTACATAGCACAACATCAAGCGCCAATCTTAGAGAGATTAAATATCAAAGTAGAGAATTGGCTAAAACTGACCACCCAATTTGAACAGGTGTTTAAAGGTGCTATAGGTAAAGAAAGAGCACTAGATATGTATTGTGAGCGCGCTACTTTGAAGCGACGGCGAAGCATCAACAATAGCAAAGCGTTACTGACCTAATCGACAATTACTCCACATAAATAATGTGCTCAGATGCAAAAAAGAAAGGGTAGGGGTAGTCGTGGGCAAACTACAGGAATAAATACCTAGTAGCCCATATGAGACATTTTAAATAGTCTTTTAAAGGTACATAGTTTGATAATATATGGAAGTGACGTCGGCGAATTGTTTTGCTAGATTTAGAGGGGCTATTTTTAAAGAGGCTGTCCACGTATTAATGCTCAAAACTGCCCTTTAGTATATTAACGTTAACTCACAATGGGGCAAAAACGAGTTACGCTTGAAGGTCAGTTTATGGCACAAATGAGACAGTCAGATTTGATTAGGTCCTACTCGTCGGCTCTGACAGATCAAGCTAAGACCTAATCAAATTAAGCTTTTTTAGCTGCGACTAAATTATACACCGCCATCGACGATAAACTGCGCAAGTTGTTGTGACAGCTTATCAGCTAACTTTTGCATGGCGTTGTGCTTGGCTGTTTGCGCATAAGAAGACGCGGCTTTCACTTTGTCATTGAAGTGGGCCTTTTCCATACCTTGTTCTTTTACCACCATAAAACTTTCGGCGATGCTGTAATGGGTGCCGGATTTGAATACCTCCTGCCAATTAACACGAAAAGCGAGCTCAAAATCAGCGTTATTCTTACTGATTTGAATACCATTGCTCGACAGTGAACTGGCCATCATATCGCGAATATTATTATGCTCTGAGGAGTCTGCAACAATGCTAAAGCTCAGTGTGTTGAGTACATGCTCGCTAAGTGATAATTGCGATAGTACGTCGTTGGACAGTGGGAGCTTAGGGCTTTGCAACATCTGTAAATAGTCGTTCAGTTTTTGCCTTTTTACGGCCAGAGTACGTAAACTGATTGCCTGTTTTAGGCGTTGTGACTTGCTTTGTTTAGAGAGTGAAATCTGCATAATTTCTTCATCAAGCGCATGAATGCTTAACTCTGTTTGCATAACCGCTTCAGTACGATTAAATGAAGCTAATGCATAGGCAGTATTGTTTTGCCAAAACTCGTCTTCTATCTTCACGCCTTGTAGTAAGATATTTGGAACTTTGCTACTGATCAGCTCATCGACGTGATATTGCATCGACTTTTCGGTTGCTGATTGTGCAACCGTGGTGTGGGCAGCAATGGTGACATTGAGTTGCTTAGCTAGTGCAAGTCGAGCAGACTCCTGAGCGGCAAGCTTAGCATTTTGCTTGTCACCGACACTGTCAGCAATGCCAACTCCATAAATCAAATAATCAGAGCTTGGTGTACTGGTTAACCATTGTGGCTGAGCAACCTCAGTGGGCTGCGTGGCCGTTGTTTGGCATCCGCTTAGCATCAATGTGCTAATGCATAATATGCTTGTTAGTCTAGAAACCATAGCCTGATCGCTCTTGCAGTTTTTGTATTTTCTTTTGGCCATTCCAAACCTCACGATTACTGGTCATATCAATCAGACGCAGGTCAACCTGATAAAATGTAACGCGTGTGCCGCCTTGTTGATCTACAAAAGAGTTGATAGTACCGGATAACGCATAGTCAGCGCCTTGCTCTTGTCCCATTTCATTTTGTGTTTCTAGACTAGCGTTAAGTTCTTGATCTTTACGCTCATCTCTAATTTCCTGCCTGATCTCCTTATTGGCAACGAAGTCAGCTTGGCCAGAGCGCAAAATTGCACGTTTCAAATCGTTCAAGAACGTATCCACGGCGATATGCTGGTGTGATTTGTTGCGAATAGACTGAATGATGATAGCAGGGCGAGTTCCTTCTTTTTTGAGGTGATCATTAACCCACGGGAAGCTCAACATGTCGCTGATCATTGCCTCGGAAACAAGCTGAGAGTCTTTACCATTCCATTTATCTGATAGCGCCACTTCTTGATTAGCATCTATACGCTGTACTTTGGTGCTTTGACAGGCACTCAGTGCAAGTGTCGAGATTACCGCAAAAGGGACTAATTTAAGTAGCTTGCGATTGTATTTCATACCATTATTCCATGTTCAAAGTTGAGTTGGTGAGTGAGGCTTGCTCGCTTTGTGCCTTCATAAAAGTGCGAGTATGCCAAAGGCTCATGGCGTCATTGGCAGTGATATGTTCACTTTGCTCAATAATATGCCCAGAGCGCAAATAAGTTTTAATTGTTATGTCGTGTTCACCAGTGGGGAGCGATAGTTGTGCGACGCGTATCTCCGCTGGTAAGGTTTGCCACTGCCTTGTATCCGCTGAGGCCGTAACCGCATTCACGACTGAGGAGGTCAGCTTTGCTAGGTTCCCAAACAGATCATTTTGTTCAAACCCGACTTTGTGTAATGCCTTTCTAGCAGACAAGGCTTTGAGTATTTCTCGGCTTAGCGCAGCATGGATTTCGGTATTGGCCTGTTTTAGCGCATCTTGCAATGTCAATAAGCTCACAGAGTGATAGGGGAGTAAGGTGGTGAGCGGTTGGCCATTTAACCAGACTTCACTATGTGTTACTTGATTATCAAGTGGCTCAAGATAGGTGACGGAGATTCGGGCGCCAAATTGAAGTGCGTCAACAACACCTAGTTTTACTGCATCTTCCCATAATGGCCCCAGAGGTAAACGTTTAGTGAGCGCGCCCATTGCAACATCACCCACATCACCCAAGATATAGTTTTGCATCATATCAAATATGCTGGTGTCTGCATGAAGCATCTGGAACCAACGCATTTGTGCCTGTCGTTCTTTATGATTGCCAAGCAGGATGGGTGTCATCACCAGTGCTTTTGACTCAGTGTCCGCACGCAGCAGCAAGTTGAGCTGCTTCCTTTTTGGTGCAATACCAATATTTTGTAGCAGTGTTACATTTGCAGCAGAGGCCGCTTCATGCTCACTTGTTGGTTTGAGTGCTTGCAATTGACTATCATAGCCGCCAGCTCTGCGCATAACGCGGATTAACCCTAAACGGGTTTGCTCTGCTATTTGCTCAGGCAATTTATATTGCTGTGAAAAGCCGTTTTCGTACATAAACATTGCTCGTTCATATTGCAGACGAGCTGCATCCCATTCACCGCTTTGTTCAAATAATACGCCACTGAGAAAATGAGCAAATGCATCATCTTTATAATCAATGTTTTCAAGTAAATCGCTAGGTGCAAAAATGGGCTTGAGCAGCTGATAAACTTTTTTTGATAGGAAGTTATCGTCTTGCTTTACATCATAGCCACCAGTTTGCGCTTTGAGTTGGCTTAAAAAAACGTCGAGTTGACGCATTTCAACGAGTGCTGCGTCGTAATAATGCCCAGAGTCACTAGGATGAAGTTTTGCCAGTGCATTATAGTTGAGGGCTTTCATAATATGAATTTGCGGTAGATAATAGGCTTTACCTTTATAGGTGGAGTAGGTTGGGCCACTAAACTGTACCAATGCCAGCTCGGTAACACTTTGCGTGTAAAACGACTCTATTAGCGTCAGCGCAACTGCGAGCTGTTCGTTACTTTCAAGGTAGTTTTTCTCTAACTGGAGTAGACTCGCCATTTCAAGGTGATACAGTAGTCTATCGTTCCCAGTTTTATTATAATTTTGGGTAACGTTTTGTTTAGCCTGTATAAAGTTCCCTTGCTGAGCAAGTTGAGCGGGTGAGGGCTGATTAAACTGCGTAATATTACATGCACTAAGTAATACAGTGTGGAGATAAACGATACACAATGTTGTAATTTTTTTTATGCGGGCACTCAATGACACATCCTATGTTCAGTCGAAAAGAGACGATTTGAATAACTACTGCAATTAACTTAAATAAACACAAAGCATTTGAAAAGCAATAAATTGTTAAAAATCGTTTTTACAATTTATTACTGTTCGGTGCATGATTGTTTGCTAGATTAGAGAATAATAAATACTTCAGGCCAAAAGGAACAAAAATGAAAATTAAACCAATGATCACTACGCTTGTACTTGCAGGGATGCTAACAGCCTGTAGTTCTACCAAAAACGACAGCGCATCAAGTTCAAGAGTGAACATTCCTGATTGGGTGCTTAACCCAGTTGTTGAGAATGGTATAGCAGCCGCGGATTGTATTAAATATTCTGGTAATATTTCAGTCGATCAAAAAATGGCCGTCGCAAATGCGCGCTTGGCGTTGGCGCAACAAATTGAAGTGCGTATCGAGGGCTTGGATAAAACCTTTGCTAATCGTACCGACGCGAATGATGCTATGACGGTAGGTAGCACGTTCAGTTCAGTATCAAAACAACTAACCAAACAAACCCTGAACGGTTCGCGCGTAGTCAAAGCTGATGTTGTGGATATATCAGGAAAAGATTACTTTTGTGCATTAACAACCTTGTCACCTGAATTGACCAAGACGCTGTTTAAAGACTTGATCAAATCTGCAAAGCCTTCGATAGACCCTCGAGACGAACAGTTTTTGTATCAAGAGTTCAAAGCATTTAAAGCTGAACAAGACTTAGAGAAAGAGATCGAACGACTAACTAATTAAGTTATATTTGTGAGACACGCAACTGTAACTTAGCTTAAGGCTTGTGTGTCTCACTAGTCGGTCATTATTGCTATAAAAGGAGCAGCAATGGTGAATAAAAAACAGATGCTTGGCGCTTTGAGTTGTCTCACATTGGCGATGGCCAGCGGGCAAGCGCTTGCAGCCCAATCGATTCTATTCAGTGAATTGAATGAGGCGATGTCACAGTGGCAAAGCAGCTATCAACAAACAACAGCCAAGGATGAATTTGAGCAATTCAAATTAGACCACTTACAAGAGTTTGATAGGTATGTTGAACAACACTTTTGGGAATACGATAAGTTTAGAAATGAGCTGATATCGAGTTGGGGAGAGGCGCAAATTTCTGAGCAAGCGCGGTTTGTTCAATACAATCAAGAAAATAATGCGCGATTAAATATTGATTTTGAAAATAACACGCTCACTATCAGTGTTCGCCATTCTGAGGCGCAAAAACTTAACTCAGAGGATGCGTACCGAGAGTTTCAACAGCTTTTACCTTCTGTCGACAACGCTGTTCTAGAGGTATTTTTCCAAGACTTTATCGCTCAGATACAACAAGCAGACTTTAAGCCTGTGGCTGAATATGACGTAGACAATAACCTCAAAGTTAAATCTTTACTGCAGGCAAAACAACAGATCAAGCAACAAACTGAGCAACAACTACAGGTTGTTGAACGCCAGTTGGATGACAAGCTTGCGCTACCTTCTGATCCTGAACAACAAGAAAAAACGAAAAAGTTGCTAAAACAGAAGCGCCAACAACTAGAGCGTTTGCAGACGAAGCGCGTCGAGCGTTTAGTTTCACACATTAGAGAATTTGCAAAATCTTCCCCACCGAAAGAAAAAGTGAGTGAGTTTACATTTAAGTTAACTGAACACGCTAAGCGTCCGGCGAGGGCTAAAAACTATGTTGACGCTGTGGCAAAGCAAAGTGAGAGGTTTGATATTGCGCCTAGCCTCGTTTTTTCTGTTATGCATACAGAAAGCCACTTTAATCCGCTAGCGAAATCAGCCATTCCTGCATTTGGACTGATGCAAATTGTGCCCAGCAGTGCCGGTGTAGATGTAAACCGCTTCTTGTACAACCGCGATGAGCCTATGCCCAGCTCTTATCTTTATATAGAAGGTAACAATATAGAAGCGGGGACCGCATATCTTCATATACTAGATAAACGCTATTTAAAGCATATTAGCGACCCGTTAAGCCGTAAATATTGCATGATAGCGGCATATAATACTGGAGCGGGCAATGTGGCTAGAGTGTTTAACAGTGATGGCTCACGTAATATTCGCAACGCCAGTCGCATCATTAACTCCATGACGCCAGCAAGAGTGCTAGAAGCATTAGAAAAAGGTTTGCCTTACGGTGAAACAAAGCACTATTTAAAGCGTGTTCTCGAACGCGAACCGCTTTATCAAGAGATTTAAGTTGCTAAAGTGACAATCACGAATTTCACTTAGTTGTGTACTAAAAAGCCGGGCTAATTGCCCGGCTTTTTACTGTCAGGTTTAGTCTTCTAATCTACCAATATTTTCATAAAAGACATCTCTTTGCTCGTTTAAATCTTTACTATATATGATCCCAAGTGTTCCATCCGAAAGCTCAGTCACAAACGGTGGAAACGAATCAACAGATTTAACACTAACTTCGCTTGAGAATTGGTCGTTTTGAGCAAATTTACGGGTATTCAGCGTACTGGAAGTGGTTTTGTAAAACAGCCTTACAGCACCGTTGTGTTCAATTAATGAAACATCAAACACGGAGCCCGTTGAAAATCTCTGAATCTCGGTAAAGTTTTCCCCATCACTAGAAATAGATACAATAATAGATTGATGCTCACTAGCATAGTAAGTCATTAGTACCCTGTTATCTGGTAGTAATATTGTCTTCACTTTAGAATCGTATCCTTGGTATCCGCCTACTTGTGTTGGCTCTGTCCAACTTCTCAGATCATAAGACGTTCTAATGAACACATTATTTTCCTGATAGTCATCACCAGGCGCTGCGGTATAACTTAGAATGTATTTACCACTTGGCATTTGAATCATAGATTCAGCTGAGAATGAATGAATCATGCATCCTTCATTAGTCCGACAAGTGCTGTAATTAGAGAAGTCTATCTCCGAAAAAAGATCCCAAGTATCCACACCTGCATACTTAAATATGCACACGTATTTTCCATTACAGTGGGAGGTCAAAAACAGTTCATTGTCTGAGTTTTCATATAAAAAACCATCGCGACTAGACGAATATGGCGATGCTGAAGATGTTGGCGAGGAACTCAAAGGCCAAGTTTGTCCGTTGTCTGTTGAAGTGCTAACGACAGCGCGACTGCCAGCTAAACCAGCTGTGTAGACCGCTATCAGGTCACCGTTGCGACGAGTAAAAAATGACGCTGCTTGGGAAGTTTCTTCACTGTTTGAAATGTTAACGCCCGGTTCTGGGTCTGGCACATATTCACAAGTACCTCCAGATGCACACTCTACGGTATAGGATACGATTTGTTGCCAACCGTCAGAATTATACTGCCCACCACACATATTATCAGCTCTGGAACAATATACTGACACTCTTGTTTGGAAGCTACCCGAATACTCAAGTGCTGGGAAAGAGACAACCCATTCCATTGTGTCATAGTCATATCTTCCGTTGAAGTAACCGTTCTCTGTATATCTTGTTATGTATGTATCAGGAGATGCTTGGTCATAAGTGTAGTATTGCACATGCCAACCATCGCGCGCTGATAATACCTCAAAGTTATTCCCTAACCCTTTGACTCTTAGGTTGATAACCTCACCGGTCACATAGCTACTTTGTGCGCCAATTAGTTGAACGTGATCTTCTGTATCCGGTGTGCCATCATTGTCATCATCAAGGTCTTGGTTATCACCAATGCCATCACCATCATAGTCACGCGACTCAGAAGCGTCTAGCGGGAATAGGTCTAGCTCATCAGCAATACCGTCGTTGTCATCATCGGTGTCTGCGTTGTTACCAACACCGTCAAGATCAGTATCCGCCCACTCCTGATTGTCTAACGGAAAGGCATCTTGATCATCGTTGAAACCATCGTTGTCGTCGTCAGCATCGGCATTATTGCCTGTACCATCACCGTCAGTGTCGATTTGTTCATTCGGATCTGTAGGGAATGCATCTTCAGTATCCGGCGTTTCATCATTATCGTCGTCAGTATCTGCGTTATTGCCTGTACCATCACCGTCCGTGTCTAACCATTCTTGGTCGTCTAATGGGAAAGCATCGTAGAGGTCTAACACGCCATCATTGTCATCATCGGTATCCGCATTATTGCCAGTTCCATCGGCATCTGTGTCTAACCACTCAGATGCGTTCAAAGGAAATGCGTCAGCAGCATCTTCGTAACCATCGTTGTCATCATCAGTATCTGAATTGTTACCAATGCCATCGCTATCCGTATCTAACCATTCGGAATTGTTAAGTGGGAAGGCGTCTTCTTCATCATTAACACCGTCATTATCATCATCAGTATCAGTATTATTACCAATACCATCTGAGTCTGTATCTAGCCATTCTGTTGGGTCTAATGGAAATGCGTCTAGTGTGTCGTCATAGCCGTCATTGTCATCATCAGCATCATTGACATCGTTAATCCCATCATTGTCATTGTCTAAATCGTCGATATTGCTAATGCCATCTCCATCAATATCGATATTCGTTAACACACTAGAATGACGTAGTACTAGCTCTGAACTACTCATAGCTGAAGTATCCACAGTGCTGTAGCCAGTCACAGCAGTTTCCTCTGCCATCACACGACTTAGTTCAGAAACTAGTGGTAAATCAGTACCTGGTATATTTAAAGTGTGAATTGGTCTGAGTAAAACTGCGATGTGTTCAGGGCTGTAAGAGAGGTCATCACTTTCTGATTGCGCATCTAATTTACCATCATGAAGGTCTAAAACCAGCTGATCGAGTAAATGATCAACCGTGAGTTGCTCATCACCAATGGCTAGGCGTAATTGGTGTACTAAAGCGGCATTAACCTCGTTGATAGTTCGTACATACCAAGCATTTTTTTGTAGATTGCTTGCTACGGTTGCATCTGTTAGTAAAGGTGCAGTGGTGAGCAGGCTGATATCTTTATCCAAACCAAATGTGAACAGAGATTTTATTTGTGCTTCGGCACTGACAATAGCTTGTGGTGTGGCTGACCCAGCGATAGCTTTACTAAGGGCCAGTTTTACAACTAATGTAGATAAAGGCGTTGCGTATAGTGGTTGCTTTGCTTTTATTTGTTCTGCGCTGAAGATACCACGTAATACACCAAAGATAGGCTTTTGTCCTGTAGTGATATCTATAGTGCTTTCGTTGGCGGAGTATTCGATGACAAAAAAGTCTTTTACATCACCTTTAAGTGATAGATTTTTTATTTGCGCTGTTTCATCGGTGCCAGCAGTGCCTAATAACTTTCCAAGGCCATTAGGAGCATGTTTGTCGAACTGATATATTTTGACATCGGCAAATTGTAATGGCCCCTTTACTGCAACCCCTTGCAGAGGATAAACAATTTCTGTGGCTTTATCCGTATCAATATTCGGGGTTGAAGTTGCAGAGCCAGCGTCTCCGCCACCACATGCGCTGAGCAGTGACATAGCCACTGCAACACAAACAAGATTTTTGTTTGTATTCAAATGATCAAACATAGTTATATATTCCTATATATCCATAAATATAATAAAGGTGAGTTTTTGTGACTTCAGGGACCAATCAATATTGATTCAAGTACAATTATGTAAGCACTTTCCATAAAGTTCCATTTTGAGGAAATTCTACACTAAATAATAAAGTATTAGAACTTTTGCAATAATGACGAGTGGGTATTAGAGTCGATTTTTTCAAAGATTGTAAGTAAAAATCAATATAAATCAATTGAGTAAACGGAGCTTTTCACTGTGAATAAATGTAAAGTCAAATCACGTTGTTGTGGTTACGCAAATAGAAAGCGGTAGTACTTAGATAAGGAAAAAGTAAATAAATAACAGCGTGAGAGTATCGTTTATGGATATATTTTATAAAGGAAAGGCCGCAGTTGCGGCCTTTTTTATTGTTGAATATTTCTATTCGGCATGGCTCTTTTGAGCTTCAGAGGTGCGTTCACTTACAGTGGTGAAAGCCATAGTTGAGGCCATTGCTGCACTAGCTTTACCTGTAGGTGCTTTAGAACCGGCAGATAAACCAGAGTTAGCCACCACTTCTCGTGCCTCATGAGGCATAGCCGACGGAGTGATCACCTCTATAGCTTCATCAACACTACTGGCTTTTGTCATTGGCGAGCTTGCTGTGTTGGTATAGCGCACACGAGACTTCTCTTGGCTTGTATCGTGCTGACTTTGCTTTGTTCGCTCTTCATTAACGATTGCTGCCTCAGCCTGTACTGTTTCAGTCGTATCAAGTTCAACGTCTTGAGTTTGCGGCTCCGCTGCAGTATCTGTAGCTAACTCAGTTGCTTGAGTTTCAACATTTGTCTCAACAGCCTCTGTAACAGTATGAGCATCAAGTGTTGTTTCTGCACTTGTATCTACATCACCTTCAACAGTATTCGTTTCAGTTGTTGTCTCTACATTTACTTGTGCATCAACTTCAGCAGATGGTTCAACATTTGTTTCAGCATCAACTTCAGCAGATGGTTCAACATTTGTTTCAGCATCTACTTCAACAGACTCAGTTGATGGTTCAACCTGTGCTGCGGCTTTCTCTTCATCAATCGCTTCAGTCACTGATTCAGCCGTTTGTGTATCAACATCTACTTCAACAGTATCAGAGACAACTTTAGGTTCCTGAGAGTCTGCATCGTGTGAAGCAACTTCATCAGTAGTGTTACTTGCTTCAGCATTTGTCGCATCTTGAGCTGCTTGTTGTTGCGCTTCTACCTCAGTTTCAGCTGTCATAGCTACTTCAGGGTGCTGCTCTTGAGCTTTTAACTGAGCTTCATACTCAGCCGCAGCTTGGTCAGCAACAGGTATAAACGCAGGTTCGGCTTCTTTATCACCTTCTGGTTTACGACGACGCTGACCTGCAGCACGAAGATGACGAGGAGAGCGACGAGAGCGTGTTCTTGGTGCCTCTTCTTTCGACTCTTCATCAGGTGTTGCCGCTTGCTCAGTCGGCTCTGAGGTTACAGCTGGCGCATCTAGATCGTTAACCATTTGTGGCGCGCCATTGTCAGCAGATGTAGTCGCTACCTCTGGCATTGACGCTTCTTCAGTGCGCTCAACTTCACTTGGTGCTGTTTGCGTAGGGACATTTTCCACCGCTTGTACATCTTGTGCTGCAACAGTTGAGTCGTCTTTTGAAGTCGTGCTCGTATCAACCTGATCGTCTAAGCGTACTTTCTTGCGTAAGTTACGACGCTGACGACGTGGCTTAACCTTAGTTTCTTTAGCTTCTACCTCAGTTTTTTGTGACTCAGTCGTGCTTTGTGTCTCAGCTTTATTTGTATCATTATTACGCTTGCGCTGGTTTTGACGGCGACGTTTATTACGACCTTCGCCTTTTTCACGATTGTCTGTAGATGAACGGTTATCTGAGCTGTGAGCTTCCTGCTGTGTATTACCGCTTTGTGGTTGATCGTCTCTTTTCTTCGCATTATTGCGGCGACGATTTTGCCCGCGACGACGGTTGTCATTACTACGGCGAGGCTTTTGCTCGGAGGACTTTTTCTGTTCTACTTCTTTCTCTGGCGCAGTGTCAGAGCTAAATAAGCCTTTCAACCAATTACCAATACGCTCTAGCAGGCCAGGCTCTGACTTAGTTACAGGCGCTTTTGCAGGTTTTTCAGCTGTTGGTGTCGGTGCAGGAACGGTAGGCATCACAACACCTTTAAGTACAGGTTCTTCTCTAACAGCCGAAGGAGCGCGAGAAACTTCAAGCACTTCAGGCTCTGGTACTGTCATCTGCTCATAGCTTGCCGCCTGAGATGTTTCATCCTTACGCAGGCGTATTACTTCGTAATGTGGCGTTTCCATATGTTGATTTGGAATAATGACCACATCACAATTGTGACGCTTTTCAATACGGTGTACTGACTTGCGCTTTTCGTTTAAGAGGAAAGCACCAACAGTGACAGGTACTTGGGCATTCACTTGAGCGGTGTTGTCTTTAATTGCTTCTTCTTCAATCAAACGTAAGATTGATAGGGCAATCGACTCATTTGAACGAATAGTTCCTTGGCCACTACAGCGAGGGCATGAATGCTGGCTTGCTTCACCTAGGCTTGGACGCAAACGCTGTCGCGACATTTCTAACAAACCAAAACGTGAAATTTTGCCAATTTGTACACGCGCACGGTCAGGGCGAACAGCATCTTTCAAACGGTTTTCAACTTCTCGCTGGTGGCGCGGTGGGGTCATATCGATAAAGTCGATAACAATCAAACCACCTAAGTCACGTAAACGCAACTGACGTGCAATTTCGTCTGCCGCCTCTAAGTTGGTATTGAGTGCTGTTTCTTCGATATCTCCACCTTTGGTAGCTTTAGAGGAGTTGATATCGATAGACGTTAGCGCTTCAGTTGGGTCAATAACGATTGAGCCACCAGAAGGTAATCGCACTTCGCGTTGGAAAGCCGATTCGATTTGGCTTTCAATTTGGTAATGTGTGAATAGAGGCACGTCATTTTGATAAAGCTTAACACGATTCATAAAATCAGGTCTAAAGCGCTCGATATGAGCTTTAGCTTCTTCAAATACGCGAGCTTTATCGATAAGAATCTCACCAATATCACGACGTAGGTAGTCGCGAATAGCACGGAAAATAACATTACTTTCTTGGTGAATTAAGAATGGCGCTTTACCACTATTGGCAGCTTCTTGAATGGCTTGCCAGTGCACTAGCAAGGCTTTCAGGTCGTATTCAAGTTCTTCGTACGATTTGCCTACACCAGCGGTACGCACGATAAGCCCCATGCCTTTAGGTAATTCTAAACGGCTTAGCGCTTCTTTAAGTTCAATACGTTCATCACCCTCAATACGGCGAGAAATACCACCCGCTCTAGGGTTATTTGGCATCAACACCAAATAACTACCCGCTACGCTGATAAAGGTTGTTAATGCAGCGCCTTTTTGACCACGTTCTTCTTTATCAACTTGAACAATTACTTCCTGGCCTTCTTTGATCACATCCTTAATATTTGGACGGCCATTGAAGGTGTAACCACTCGGGAAGTATGTTTTAGCAATTTCTTTAAGAGGAAGGAAACCGTGGCGCTCGGCACCATAATCAACGAAGGCGGCTTCTAAAGAGGGTTCGATGCGGGTAATTTTACCCTTGTATATATTGGCTTTTTTCTGTTCGTGACCTGGGCTTTCGATATCAAGATCGTATAGCCTTTGGCCGTCAACCAGTGCTACGCGCATTTCTTCTTGCTGCGTGGCATTGATCAGCATACGTTTCATATTGTTACTCTACTTTCAAATTTAGTCGAGCCTGACTGTCTCAGCGGGAGCCAATTTAGTGTTCTATTGGTTTTAATGCAGTCTCACGACTGGGGAAAATAAGAACATTTCACAGTAACCTGCCTTGCAATACCAGATTTGGATTTGGCCAAACTCTGCTGTGTATTGGGCGATGCATTTGCATTTGGTTTTCGCACGGGCTAAATGGCTCGGCGTTGCTAACTATCAGACAAATATATTTATTTCTTGCTTTTTCTGTTTTTTAATCGTGCTTAATCTCACTTACGATCTATTACGCGCACCGTAAGGGGTTAAACGCACGTGTTTTTTCGGGTGTGACAAAAGCTTTGGAAATCCCAGCTTCAATCTGTATGATCTGACACCCATGATGTGCTTCACGATTAGTATTTTGCGATTAAAAAAGCGGTTTCGCAAAATTGCGAGCCGATTATCCCACTAATACCCTCGTGATAGCAACTAAATTATTACTCAAATCAGTGATTAGGCAATGTCAGAAAAGTCCGGTTTAAAAGTTAGCTTCGTTACCATTACCGAAGATCAAGAGGGTCAAAGGATTGATAACTTTTTGGTTACCCATTTAAAAGGGGTGCCAAAGAGTGCGGTGTATAAAATTTTGCGCAAAGGCGAAGTACGAGTAAATAAAAAACGCGTCAAACCGGTGTACCGCCTGCAAATTGATGATCTGGTACGTATTCCGCCAATTAAAACCGCCGAACGCGAAGAGTTTGTGCCACGTAACTTAGATAAAATATCAGCGTTGGAAGATGCTATCATCTTTGAAGATAAATATCTGATAGTTATAAATAAACCGTCTGGAATGGCGGTGCATGGTGGGAGTGGCCTAAGTTACGGTTTAATAGAAGCATTGCGCGTGCTCAGGCCAGATGAAAAAAGTCTGGAATTAGTTCACCGTTTGGACAGAGATACGTCAGGCTGTTTATTAATTTCAAAACGTCGTTCCATATTAAAGGGACTTCACGAGCAGTTGCGTGAAAAAACTATGGAAAAAAACTACTGGGCATTGGTTTGTGGCGAATGGGCTGCCAAGGTCAAAAATGTTACCGAGCCGCTACGTAAAAATACATTACAATCAGGCGAGCGGGTGGTGCGTGTGGATGAAGAGCAAGGTAAACCTTCTCACACACGTTTTAGAGTGTTAGAACGTTTCAATGGCTGTACTTTAGTACAGGCGTCACCTGTAACGGGGCGTACACATCAGATCCGTGTTCATACTCAGTGCAAAGGTCACCCAATCGCGTGTGATGACAAGTATGGTGATCAGGTGTTTGATGCAAAAATGCGAGAGCGTGGCTTAAACAGATTGTTTCTTCATGCCCAAGATTTACGCTTTTTACATCCTAAAACAGAAACTACAGTTCACGTTGAAGCGCCACTGGACAAGGCGCTAACGAATTGTTTGAAGACCCTAAAGGAAGAGTAAATGCAATATAAGTTAGTTATTTTCGATTGGGATGGAACGGTAATGGATTCCGTGCCAAAAATCGTCAACACGTTGAAGCTCGCAGCAAAGAGCGTGGGTGTTGCTATACCCAGTGATGAAAGGGCCGCAGCAATTATTGGTTTATCACTAGATAAGGCTGTAGCCACACTATTTCCGCACGAGCAAGCGCATTGGCCAGCGCTTGCTCAAGCTTATCAACACCAGTACAAACATGGCGATAATACCGATACACCACTGTTTGAAGGCGCTGAAGAATATATTCGCAGTTTAAAAGCGCAAGGCGTGTTACTGGCAGTTGCGACGGGAAAAGGCCGCTCTGGACTTGAGAATATGCTCTCAAAATCAGGATTAGGCGACTGCTTTGTAACAACCCGTACCGCGGATGATGCTAAATCTAAGCCAGACCCCGATATGATCCTGCAAATCTTAGCTGAGCTGGATATTGAGCCAGAAGATGCACTTATGATAGGTGACTCTTTACTCGATATGAAGATGGCTCAAAACAGTGGCATTGATGCCATTGCAATGAGTTGTGGTGCAGCCAGTGTGGAGCAACTTGAACAAAGCTGTGCACTGGCTATTTGTGAAGGCTATGCTCAGTTAGCAATGAGGCTGCAAGCTCAAAACGTCGAAGCCGCGCTCTGCGAGTAACTGGTTAAGACGAATTAAAGGGAGACCGACTAAGCTATTGGGGTCGTCTCCTTCAAGCTTTTCAAATAAGCAGATCCCTAATCCTTCACTCTTAAAACTTCCAGCACATTGATAGGGTTGCTCTGCGTCGCAATATGCTGAAACTTGCGCTTCAGTAAGCTCTTTGAAGTGCACATGAAAGGGCTCTAGGATGGTTGTTGCAGTATCTGACTCAATGTCATACAAGCACAGACCCGTTAAAAATGTAACTTTGTTGCCACTAAAACGACACAATTGTTTGATAGCGTTTTCTTTATTGTGCGGTTTACCCAAGATGCTGGTTTTGTGGAGTGCTACTTGATCAGATCCAATGACTAGGCCTTTTGCAAAATGCTGTTGGGCACTTTTAGCTTTTAGCTCACTGAGTCGCAGCACTAACTGCTCCGCTGACTCACCCTCAAGTGGTGACTCATCAATGTTGGGTGAAAAGCAATCAAAAGGTAAGTTGAATTTTTTTAAAATCGACTGCCTAAATGGAGAACTTGAAGCTAGAATAAGGGGTATTTTCATAAATACTCACGGGTCAATTTAACAATGCCGGTAGGATAGGGCGCAATAACGCGAAAAACAAAGGAAAGTTTGATTTTTATTTTGACTAAGCCACTAACTATCTATATGATGCAGCCCCTATGCAAAAGGTGAAAATTCCCATCACCCTTGATCCTTGTAGAGCCGCTCAGCGCCGTTTAAGTTATGACGGAGTTGTTCAGCTTGAAGAACTTTCTCGTCTAGAGCAAGTTGTACAAGATCAATCAGGTGAAATAGCGGTAAACATTCATTGCAAAAATGATGAGCAAGGGTTAGTTGTTGTTAGCGGAACTATTCGCGCACACCTTACTGTTATTTGTCAGCGATGTAATGATGAATTAGGGTTGGATTTGGTACAAGACTTTGCTTATTCTCCTGTTGGATTAGGTTCAGAGTCGGATGATCTTCCCGAATGCTACGATGTGGTGGAACTAAATGAAGAAGGTGAAATCAATCTTCGTCAACTTATAGAAGACGAATTGATTTTAGCAATTCCAATTGTTCCTATGCACAACGAAGCATCATGCGCCTATTCTGACGAGCCTGCCAGCTTCGGAGAAATAGAATCGCAAGAGAGCAAACCAAATCCATTTGAAATTTTAAAACAACTTAAGAAAGATTCTTAGGAGAAGGCTAATGGCAGTACAAAAAAGCAAAAAGTCTCGCGCACGTCGTGGCATGCGTCGTTCACACGATGCTATCAGTGGACCAGCTTTAACTGTAGATCAAGTTTCAGGTGAGACTCACCGTCGTCACCACGTGACTGCAGATGGTTACTACAAAGGCGTTAAAGTAATTTCTAACTAAGAGATTGCTTTATGCTGACTCATCTAACCATAGCGTTAGATATGATGGGGGGCGATTACGGCCCCCGTTCATCTATCCCTGCAGCAGTCAATGCTGTTAATAAGCACCCCAACTTAACGCTACTGCTTTGTGGTAACGAAGTCGTTATCAGTGATGGTTTAAGTAAGCTCGACTCGCTCAATCACCCCCGTTTGATCATCAAACATTGTCCAGAAGTGGTCACCAATAGCTGTGAACCTGCTTTAGCTTTGCGAAATAAAAAAGCGTCTTCCATGCGCATTGCCTTGGATCTTGTTAAAGAAGGCCAAGCACAAGCTTGTGTAAGCTCAGGTAATACTGGCGCGCTATTTTTTATGGCACATTATGTATTAAAAATGTTGCCTGGCATTAAGCGTCCAGCGTTAATCTCTTCCGTACCAACAGAAAAGAAGCAACCAGTATACTTACTAGACCTTGGTGCGAACGTTCACTGCGATGCTGAAACGTTATTTCAATTTGGAATTATGGGGTCCATCGTAGCGGGTCAGGCACTCTCTATTGAACGTCCTAAAGTTTGTTTGCTCAATATCGGCTCAGAAGATATCAAGGGCCATGAGGGCATTAAGCAAGCAGCAAAATTGATGAAAAGCACTGAACATATTAATTATCAAGGCTATTGCGAGGGCAGTGACATGTTTTCTGGCAAAGCGGATGTGATTGTATGTGAGGGGTTTGTTGGCAATGTAGCGTTAAAAACCTGCGAGGGGATTGCCAAACTTATTATGCATAAGTTTACAAAAGCGCTTAAAAAGCACGTTTTGTACCGAATATTAGCTTTAGCTTTACGCCCAGTTATAAAAAAACTATATAAAAGGGTGAACCCCGACCAGTATAACGGCGCAAGTCTGGTAGGATTGCGGGGTATTGTAGTGAAAAGTCATGGAAATGCCTCGAATAAAGCATTTCTTGCTGCGATTGAGGAAGCCGCCAGAGAAGTAGAACGCCGCATTCCAGAAAAGATTCAAGCAACTTTTGCGCAGATAGCAGCAAAATCAGAACATCCGCCATCGTCATTCGGCAAATAACAGTTTTGTCGTAACCGAATTTACGTGGCGTAATAATTATCTAGAAGAGCACAATATGTCACAAAAAATTGCACTTTTGTTTCCAGGCCAAGGCTCACAAGCCGTTGGCATGTTGTCAGAATTATTAGAGTCCTCAGAAATCGTAAAACAGACATTCGCTGAGGCTTCAGAAGCATTAGGCTATGACCTCGCTGCATTGGTATCCAATGGTCCAGAGGAAGAGCTAAACCAAACCCACCGTACACAACCTGCGTTATTAACCGCAAGTGTGGCTATTTATCGCCATTGGTTAAGTGAAAACCAAGAGCAAGAAGTAGTTATGGCAGGCCACAGTCTAGGTGAATACTCAGCTTTAGTATGTGCGGGTGTCGTGTCTCTTGCCAAAGCCGTGAAGCTGGTTGAGAATCGTGGCTTGTACATGCAAGAAGCTGTGCCTGCAGGGGTTGGCTCAATGGCGGCGATTATCGGCCTAGATGATGCTGCGATCGAGGCCGTTTGCGGTGAAGTCGCTGGCGAACAAATTGTTTCACCAGTTAATTATAATTCTCCTGGCCAAGTTGTGATTGCGGGCCACAAAGAAGCCGTTGAGCGCGCCTCGCAAGCGTGTAAAGAAGCTGGCGCTAAACGTGCAATGCCACTTGCTGTTAGCGTGCCTTCTCACTGTGAATTGATGAAGCCAGCTGCACAAAAGCTAGCAGCTGATTTGGCTGGTTTAAACTTTGCAAAAGCTAAATTCGACGTGATCAACAATGTAGACGTGGCTGTTGCTACAACTGAACAAGAAGTTAAAGATGCACTTGTGCGTCAGTTATACAGCCCTGTACGTTGGACCGAAACTGTACAACTACTAGCAAAGCAAGGCATCACTCAGGCTTACGAGTTTGGACCAGGAAAAGTGTTAGCTGGATTAGCAAAACGTATTGATAAATCTGTTGCATGCAGTGCCGTGAACGACATTGCCTCTATATCTGCAGCAAAATAATTAGAGAAGACGAATACCATGAGTAAACTATTTTCATTAGAAGGAAAGGTCATTTTAGTGACTGGTGCGAGCCGAGGCATAGGCAAGGCTGTTGCGCAAGCTTTGGTTGCACAAGGTGCTAAGGTGGCAGGTACAGCAACAAGTGAGTCTGGTGCTGAAAAAATCAGTGATTATCTTGGCGCTAATGGTAAAGGCTATGCACTGAATGTAACCGATGCAGACTCAATCGCGACGACGTTGGCCGCTATCAAAGCCGATTTAGGCGATGTTGATGTACTGGTTAACAATGCTGGGATCACTCGTGATAACTTATTGATGCGCATGAAAGACAGTGAGTGGGACGATATTATTGACACTAACCTCAGCTCTATCTATCGTTTGTCAAAGGCTGTATTACGCCCAATGATGAAGAAAAAGTCTGGCCGTATCATCAATATTGGTTCGGTAGTGGGCACAATGGGTAATGCTGGACAAGCGAACTATGCAGCAGCGAAAGCGGGCGTAATTGGTTTTTCTAAGTCGCTAGCACGTGAAGTCGCTTCTCGTGGCATTACTGTTAATGTCATCGCACCTGGGTTTATTCAAACAGATATGACCAACGAGCTTACAGATGAGCAAAAAGCGGCAACGCTTGCAAACGTGCCGGCAGGACGTTTAGGTCAGCCAGAAGAAATTGCTGCAGCGGTTTGTTATTTGGCATCAGATGCTGCTGCATACGTATCTGGCGAAACATTGCACGTAAATGGCGCGATGTACATGGTATAAATTCGGTACAGGTCACATGTCAGTTTAATTTTTTGTGATCTTGCTGCAAACATACTTGAAATTGCTATTAAAATGAGCGATAAAAGTAGAAAATATTAGCTAAGAGGTTTGACCAGACAAAAAATTCTGAGCAAATCCTTGAATCACAGTATTATGCGCCGTAAACTACGCCGCAATCTGAAAATAACGCAAATGCGTTTTAATAAAGGAAAGAAGAATGAGCGATATTCAAGAACGCGTAAAAAAAATCATTATCGAGCAACTAGGTGTTAAAGAAGAAGAAGTGAAATCAGAAGCGTCTTTCGTTGATGATTTAGGTGCTGACTCTCTAGATACTGTTGAACTTGTAATGGCTCTTGAAGAAGAGTTCGATACTGAGATCCCTGATGAAGAAGCAGAGAAAATCACTACTGTTCAAGCAGCGATCGATTACGTTACTGCTCACGCTGAGTAATTAGCGAACACTCAGGGCAGCATTCGCTGCCCTTAGTTTTTTTATTCCCCTCATAAAATAATAATCCCTTTTTTGGAGGAAACCGTGGCTAAACGTCGAGTCGTAGTAACTGGCTTGGGTATGTTGACGCCGCTGGGTAACGATGTAGCGTCAACCTGGCAGGGCTTATTAGATGGCCGTAGCGGCATCGAAAACATCACTCACTTTGATACATCATCTTTCGGAACCAAATTTGCGGGCCTAGTCAACGACTTTGATGCAACCCTGTATATGCCTAAAAAAGAAACCAAAAAAATGGATTTGTTTATCCAGTATGGTATCGCGGCGGGTGTGCAAGCAATTCAAGACTCAGGCTTAGAAGTGACTGATGACAATGCCCATCGCATCGGCGTAGCCGTAGGCTCTGGGATTGGTGGTTTAACACTGATTGAAGAAAACCACGTTAAGCTGTTAAACAGTGGTCCACGAAAATTATCACCATTTTATGTGCCGTCGACCATTATCAATATGATTTCTGGTCATCTTTCAATTATGCACAATTTGCGTGGCCCAAATATTTCAATCGTTACGGCGTGCACAACGGGTTTGCATAACATTGGTCATGCTGCGCGTATGATAGCGTATGGCGATGCTGATGCTATGGTAGCTGGTGGCGCTGAGAAAGCATCTACACCGATAGGTATGGGTGGGTTCTGTGCGGCTCGCGCCTTGTCATCTCGCAATGACGATCCGCAAGCAGCCTCTCGTCCTTGGGATAGAGACCGTGATGGTTTTGTGCTGGCGGATGGTGCTGGTGTGATGGTACTTGAAGAGTACGAACACGCAAAAGCGCGCGGTGCAAAAATCTACGCAGAGCTGGTAGGCTTTGGTATGAGTGGTGATGCTTACCATATGACTTCTCCACCGGAGGACGGATCGGGCGCGGCGCTTGCGATGCAAAATGCCTTAAATGATGCGGGTATTAATGCCCAACAAGTTGGCTATATTAATGCCCACGGTACGTCTACACATGCGGGTGACAAAGCTGAAACGCAAGCAGTGAAATCGGTGTTTGGTGATGCTGCGCAACAAGTTATGGTGAGTTCATCTAAGTCTATGATGGGACACTTACTCGGAGCTGCGGGTTCGGTTGAGTCTATTATTACAGCCTTATCACTTGTGAATCAGCAAGTCACGCCTACCATTAATTTGGATAATCCAGATGAAGGGTGTGATTTAGATTATGTACCTCACACAGCACGAGACGCAAAGCTTGAATATGCACTTTGTAACTCGTTTGGTTTTGGTGGAACCAATGGCTCGTTGCTATTTAAAAAGGTATAATGCCAAGTAGGCATCTAATAAAGAGCCTGGCTACGCCGGGCTTTTTTGTGGGTAGGATATGGAAATAAAACAAGAAAAATCAATATCCAGTTACGATCGAGGGCTACTATACGGCGATGGCTTCTTTACCACAGCGCATGTTCAGCATGGCCAGATATTGTTGTGGGACTTGCATTTGCAGCGATTGCGAACCTGTCAACAACGGTTAGGTTTTTCACAACTAGACTGGCAAAGTCTAGATAAATACTGCAAGGATGTATGTGCCAGCACCTCCCAAGGGGTACTTAAGATAGTAGTAACTCGCGGCGAAGGAGGAAGAGGATATTTACCACCAGAGCACGCAACACCCACGGTAATCGTTCAAACATCACCTTATCCGGCCCATTACCCAGCGTTGCACGATAGCGGTCTTCGTTTACAGTATGCACAAACCAAATTGGGTCATCAGCCGTTGCTTGCTGGACTAAAAACCTTAAATCGCTTGGAGCAAGTGCTCATCAAACAAGAAACGCAGCAATATGATTGTGATGATGTATTGGTGGAAGACATCAGTGGTAATGTTATTGAAGCGTCCGTTGGTAATTTAATTGCTATGAGGGGTGGTAAAGTGTATACGCCCACATTGCATAACTGTGGTATTTTAGGCGTATATTTGCAGCATCTTGAACGAAATAACCATATTCAAAGGGTAGATATGAGCCGCAAAGATTTACAAGCAATGGATGCGCTGTTCGTGTGTAATAGTTTGATGGGGTGCATATTTGTTCGTTCCTTGGGCGAGCAGTTATTTGATTTATCTCTTGCGCGTAAGCTCAAATCTCAATTAGAGTCTGGGGTGTTATGATAAAAAAAATATCCTTATTTCTCCTACTAACACTGCTAGGAATATCCGTTTACATCTATTACAGCGTTCAGAGCCTCAAAAGTGAGCCGTTAAAAATAACAACTGAATTGTATGAAGTCACTCCCGGTACTGGATTTAATCGTTTGTGCAAAGACTGGCAAACTAAGGGCTATGTAGAATCGTGTTTTAAGTATCAAGTTTATTCTAAATTTGTGCCGGAATTGTTTCATTTAAAGGCGGGTGTATATGAACTAAGCGGGATGACGGTTCTTCAGGCTGTAAACAAAATACATCGTGGTGAACAGAAGCAATTTAGTTTTACCATCATCGCGGGGGATACGTTCCAAAACATTTTAAAGAAATTAAAAAGCAGCCCGTATGTTGTTTATCCAAATGATGAGCAAAAGCTCATAGAAGCAATGCAGGTTGATGGTGCGCCAGAAGGGTGGCTATTACCTGAAACCTACCATTATGAAGCCTATACGTCTGCAAGCGCAGTGTTAAACCGCGCAAAAGAGAAGATGCAATCGGTATTGCAACATGCGTGGCAGCAGCGAATGGATGCTTTGCCTTTAAATGAGCCGTATCAAGCATTGATCTTGGCATCTATTATTGAGAAAGAAACAGGGCATGCACCCGAACGAGCAACCATAGCATCGGTGTTTATTAATCGTTTGAATCGCAATATGCGTTTGCAAACTGACCCCACGGTGATTTACGGTTTGGGAGATGAGTTTGACGGAGACATTAAACGTCGACATCTAAAAGAGCATACCCCGTACAATACATATAGAATTAAAGGGTTGCCGCCGACCCCAATTGCAATGCCCTCAGCTGAAGCGATTTATGCGGCGACTCAACCTAAGCAGACACCGTATTACTATTTTGTGTCTAAAGGTAATGGACAACACCAGTTTTCAAAAAGTTTACGCGAGCATAATCAAGCGGTACAAAAGTATATTCTAAAGAGTAATAATGACAGCTAAATTTATTGTAATAGAAGGCCTTGAAGGAGCCGGAAAGTCAACGGCTATGGCCATATGCCAACAATTTTTGCGACAGCATGAAGTTGATTTTGTGCAAACACGGGAACCCGGAGGAACGCCTTTAGCTGAGTCTTTGAGAGACCTTATCAAACAGCAGCATGTGGAAAAAGTAGCTGCTGAATCGGAGCTGCTGATGATGTATGCGGCGCGCGCACAACTGTTACATAATGTCATTCGTCCAGCACTAGATAAAGGTCAGTGGGTGTTGGCAGATAGGCATGATATGTCTTCTCAGGCATATCAAGGTGGAGGTCGTGGCTTGCCAATAAGCACCTTATCTTCTTTGGCCGATATCGTATTAAAGGGGCTCAAGCCTAACCTTACACTGTACTTGGATATTCCACCACAAGTTGGGTTGGCAAGGGCTAAAGGCAGAGGTGAATTAGACAGAATAGAGCTAGAGGCTTTAAGCTTTTTCGAGCGCACCAGAGCGCGTTATTTGCAGCTGGCTGAAGAAGATGAACACTGTGTGACAATCAACGCTAACCAGAGTATTGAACAAGTACATGCCGATATTATTCGCGCATTGGAGCAGTTTTTTCAGCAGGTACGCGGATAATGTACCAGTGGCATGAAGGGCTTTGGCAGCATTTTAGGCTTAGCCAGCAGCAGGGGCGCTTTCACCATGCCCAGTTGTTCCATGGCCCATCAGGGGTAGGCAAGCAAGAGCTGGCCAAACAGCTGGCTCAAGCAATTCTATGTGAGCAACATCAACAGCTTACAGCGTGTGGCAGGTGTAAAAGCTGTTTGTTGATTGCGGCTCAAACCCATCCAGATTTGCTGTGTATCGCGCCTCAAGGGCAGAGTATTTCTGTGGATGCTATTCGTGAGCTGGCTGATTTTGTCCACCACTCGGCACAGCAAGGTGGGCGTAAGGTTGCCGTTATTGCCAATGCCCACAAAATGACTCACTCAGCGGCAAATGCATTACTGAAAACACTTGAAGAGCCGAATACTGGCCGATATTTATTGCTGACAAGTGATGATTTAAGTCAGCTCTCAGCGACCATTTTAAGCCGCTGTAACAAAGTTCAAGTCACAGTAACAGACCCCCAACATGCACAACAGTGGCTGCAGAATATTCTCCCACAGGAGCAGGTGTTTCCTTGGTTGACACACTTTGCTCATCAACCCTTAAAAATAGCGATGTGGTTCAATGAGGGGGTGTTTGAAAAAGTTGATCTGTTATACAGATTTGCATGTGATATCAAAGCAAGTCATAATTTCAATCAGGTACAGGGCATTTTAAATGATCACCCTGAATTGCTTGAAGTATTTTGTGTATTTATGCAACAAAAGCTAAAAGCAAAACTGTTAGAAGGGCTTTCGTATCAGGCTTATAGCGAAGGGCAGGCGGCGCTCAATCAATTTATGTCAGATACGCGTCAAATATTGGGTTTAAACCAATCGCTGGGACTTAATAAGCTAATGAATACAATAAAAAATATCATTGAATAGGAAAACCAGTGCAAGAATTGCTCTTAGATCTCCAAGAACCAGATGAGTTATACCGATGCTATATGGCAACCTTAAAACAAGGCGGGCTTTTTGTTAAGAGCAATGCACGCTTTGAGTTAGGTCAAAATGTAGTGTTACGTGTTACTTTGCCCGATGAAATAGAAGAGCACCGGATTGTTGGTAAGGTTGTTTGGATCACACCGCAAGGCGCTCAAAACTCCAATCCACCCGGTGCTGGTGTGAGTTTTATTGAGGATCCTGACCGAGTAAATGACCGTATAATAAAGCAGCTGGGCACAGCGTTAAATTCTGATAAACCCACCTACACCATGTAAGAGTAGTTATGATTGTAGATTCACATTGCCATTTAGATAGACTTGATTTTGATAAGCTTGGCCAGCAATTACCCGAGATCCTAGCCGCAGCGCGTGCTAAACAAGTAGAGCACTTTTTATGTGTGAGTGTCACCTTGGATCAATTCCCCAGCATGCTTGACGTTATCTCTGTGTATGATGATGTGTCGGCCTCGTGCGGTGTACATCCACTTGATCAGAAAGACGTATTGGATAAGGCAAGATTGAGCACTTTGGCGACACACCCCAAAGTAGTGGCTATCGGTGAAACGGGGTTAGATTATTATTACTCTCAAGATACTCATAAGGTCCAGCAAGATAGCTTTGTTGGTCATATCCAGGTTGCCAATGAATTAAATAAACCGCTGATCGTTCACACACGTGACGCTAAAGCCGATACTATCAACTTAATGAAGTCACATAACGCTCAAAATTGTGGTGGCGTTTTGCATTGTTTTACCGAAGACTGGGAGATGGCAAAACAGGCGTTAGATTTGGGCTTCTACATTTCAATATCTGGCATAGTTACATTTAAAAATGCCGTTGAGTTGAAGGACGTTGTAAAAAAGCTCCCACTGGATAGGTTGTTGATCGAAACTGATTCTCCTTATTTGGCACCCGTACCACACCGAGGAAAAACCAATCAACCCGCATATGTACAGGATGTTGCTTATTACGTTGCTGATTTAAAAGGGATCAGTTATAAAGAGTTAGCACAAGCGACGACCAATAACTTCTACAAATTATTTAGTTTGGCGTCGCGCTCGGATGCAACACGATAAGTTACTACCCAAAGTTTTGCTTGGTCCAATGCTTAGGCGTGCGGAGCAAGCCGCAATTTGTTTGCAAATCGTCACCAGCAAACAATATGAAGTGACCGTACAGGTTGAAGGGTATCAGTGCCTTACTGAACAAAAAACCTTCAGGCTAGGCGAGTATTGTTTTTTAAAAATGCTCATTGTTAAGCCTAAATCAGGACTATTTGAAGCTGATACACCATTGCCTTATCAGTTGTTACTAGATAATGATATATATTCACTCGAAGCTGTTAGCTATACATCAGAGTCTTCTGCGCAGCTTGTAGTACCTGTGCAACTTGAGCAAGTCTTGCATGGTTCTTGTCGTAACCCACATCACCCCAGTCGGGATTCATTAGCCGCCGCGGATGATTTGTTTGAGCAAAATATAAAAGCAGGCAAACCGACACCAAGCTTACTTTTGATGTCCGGCGATCAAATTTATGCTGACGATGTGGCTGGTCCGATGCTATTGGCTATCAACCAGCTGGTCGCAATATTGGGGCTGTACAAAGAGGAAGCACATATCACTGAGCTGCCTGATGATATTCAGCAGCAGTTATATAACAGGCAACACTTTTTACCAAAAACGCCATGGCAAGATTGTTCTAGATTTAGCTTTAGCTATTGGTTTAAAAGGGGAGAAGCGCATTTTACCAGCCTTAGTGCGGGTAATCACTTGGTTTACTTTCAGGAGTTTATTGCCTGCTACTTACTAAACTTTAGTGCCACGAGTTGGCAGCTGATTGATTATAGTCAGTTGACGTATCAGGGAACCAATAACAAATCCCAAAAATCTTTTGCATCGCAGTATGAAGCCATCATGCAATTTGTGGAAGATTTACCAAAAGCACAGCGTTTGTTTGCGAATATTCCCACGTTGATGATGTTTGACGATCATGATGTAACGGATGACTGGAACCTGACAGCTAGATGGGAGCAGGCAATCGCCGCACACAAAAGCAGTCGTAGGATTATTAATAGTGGTTTATTGAGCTACTGGCTGTTTCAGGGACTAGGCAATGATGCAATGGCACAAAGTGGTAGCTTATGTGCTGAGTTTGAGCGAAGTTTGCACGTCGACCGGTGGCACTTTAAAGCCATGGATAAAGCCCTTAATCGGTTTGGAAACTGGCATTATTGTTTAGATACAATCCCCAAAGTTGTAGTACTTGATACGCGAACACATCGCTGGCGAAACGAGCAGAATTTTAATGAGCCAAGCGGTTTGTTAGATTGGGAAATGCTGATGGAGCTAGAAGATACCTTGGTGGATGAGCGAGAAGTTATTTTGGTGTCACCCGCACCGGTATTTGGTGTCAAATCCATCGAAGCTATACAATCTATCTTTAATTTCTGTGGTCAGCCGTTGTTGGTTGACGTTGAAAACTGGATGGCACATGAGGGATCGGCCAGAAAGTTGTTAGAAATATTTCGACGCGCAGATACCCCAAAAGAAACCATCATTCTATCTGGTGATGTGCACTACTCATTCTGTTTCTCTGTACAAAGTCGGTTTGGCAAACATGACAATAGAATATGGCAATTGACGGCATCAGGGATAAAAAATGAATTCCCTAAAACGTTAATTAAATGTTTGGATAAACTAGACTCAATTCTATACGCTCCATGGAGTCCGCTGAATTACTTCACTAAGCGCTGGCATATGGAGGTGAATAAGCACCCTTTACTCACACAGTCAGCTAAGCAGCCATACCTTATCTCCGATAGCGCTATTAGTTTAGTCACCCTTGAACAAGGCAAACTTGCTCGTTATCAATTATTGCATAATGACGGCAGGGTTAGAGAGTTCACGTTAGAGTAAACACGGTTGAGACTGACGCCAGTAATAGTGTGATGTTTTTCGTACCTCACACTGCATAACTTTTTGCTATATTTATTAAAACTCTTCTCATTCGGAACCATATGCATTTCAAATGGTGTTTATGCTTCGCGCTGCTACTTAATGTCGCTCATGCGGTACCACACTTTACGGATACGGCTCAGATCATGCGCCACTACGACTATAGCAGTGGGCTTAGTCAAGTTACGGTCACGGCATTGGCGCAAGATCAATTCGGCTATATTTGGATAGGCACCCAAGCGGGCCTCAATCGCTTTGATGGCCATGAATTTAAACAGTTTTCACCCAAGCAACAAGACCCTAAAAGCCTTGCAGGTGGCTTTGTAACGGATATATGTATTAGTGCAGATAAGGTTTGGATAGGGACTCGAACGGGTCTGAGCCTCTATCATAGCGGCAAAGGAACATTTACGTCATTTTTATCAGAGCAGCATGAAGATATCACATCAGATAGGGTTATTTCGCTTGATTGCAATGGACCTAATGTGGTGGTGTCTTCCGAGGATGGTGTTGTTTATCAAATTAATCAGGGCACACTCGTGCCGAGCAAAGTGGCGCTGCCAGGGCGCTTTATCCGCAACGTAATTGAGCGCACTGATGGTTACTACTATCTGAGCGATCAAGGTTTAATGAAATTCTTAAAAGGTTCAGGTGAAACACAGTTATTGCTTGGTGGCGAATATGAAAAAATGAGCTTCTCGGCGCAGCGCATTGTGCTTATCAGCAAAATGCAGCAACTGATCTACTTTGATACTTTGTATGAAAGGGTACTTTGGTCTCGCAATTTTACCAATGACAACAGTGCGACATTGCATAATGTTTCTGTAAGTGGAGATGAAGTGCTGGTGGCCAGCAGTAATGGCTTGTATTTACTCGATAGACAAGGGCAGCTTATTAATCATTGGTATAAAAGACCTCTGCAAACAGGCGGGCTTATGGACAATAATGTCATTACCGTGATGCGCGATTTAAATCAGGACCTTTGGTTAGGTACAGAAACAAGAGGACTACATTTTTTTAGTAAGCTGAGTGAATCATTTGGTCATGTTAGTCAGTTTAATTACCCGCAAGCACCGTTATTAAGCCCAGACATTAGAAGCTTTGCGATAGACAGTCAGGATAGACTTTGGTTTGCTACCTCTAGTGGGCTATATGCATTTGACGGCAAGGGATTTGTTGTGGCACATAAGTTATATCCTGCCTTAGCGCTACTGGATAAGAACTTCATTACTCAAATTGCCTTTATCGATGGACAAATGTGGGTGACGACAAGAGGCAACGGCGTGATCAGGTTTGACATAGCTGGCGGTCAAGTAAATCACCTTAAGCCTGATTTTGGTAATGGACCCGAGCTCACTTTTAACAGTTTGATAAAATACAATGGCGAGATTTTGATTAGCTCGCGCACGTCTGGCTTGCTTAAGTACGTGGAGCATGAGCACAGGGTTGAACCTTATTTCTCTTCGACCGTTAAGGCGCCAACTCACGTTTCTTCTATGAAAAATATTGATGGTGCGTTGTGGTTTGGATCTATCGGAAATGGCTTATTCAAGTTTAAAGATGGTCAACTAGATAATATCAACACCCAAGACGGGTTAGTCTCAGATTTGGTGTTTATGCTAGAGCAAGACCAATATGGTAACGTCTGGATTGCCAGTGAATTGGGGCTATCTTTGGTTAACGCTGATTTTGAACTGGTACGTACTATTGGTCAAGAAAGTGGTTTGGTGAACAATGCTGTATGGGCGCTGGTTTATGATGGTTTTGATCATATGTGGGTGGGCAGTAGTGGGGGGCTGAGCCAAATACACACCGTCAATTTTGAGATACATAACTTTTCTCCAATAGATGGTATCCAAGACAATGAGTTCAACTATAACGCAGCTTGGCTAGCGCCAGACGGGCGTGTGTTTGTTGGTGGAGCAAAGGGCTTTAATCAGTTCTACCCACAAAAAGTTCGCGTAGATAAAAGTGAAAAACCATTGCTTGTGAGCAATATAGAGTTGTTGGGCAGAACATTACAGCCTAGTGTCGATGAGCACTTGAATACTTCCGCAGAGTTGGCCAAAGAGCTGCAACTGGCTCATGATGAGGATATTGTTTCATTGCAATACTCCAGTCTCGATTATGGTTCAGAGCAACAACAGTTCTATTATCGCGTATTGGGGTTGAGTGATAAATGGCTCAAACTGGCCTCTGGCGTGCGGCAAGTAAATTTACTGCGTCTAGAACCCGGAGATTATACTGTTGAAGCCTATACATTGAACCGGTTTAATATCCAGTCACCTACGCACCGTTTTGTTATTAAGGTTAGCGCCCCATGGTGGTGGAACACCTATTCAAAGGCCGCGTATGGGCTGAGTATCTTATTGGTAATATTGCTGATTGTTCAGGCCAGACAGCGTCGCTATCAGCAAATTATTCAGGCCAATAAAAAAATGCAAGACTTACAGCAGCGCCTTGAACTGTCATTATGGGCCAGTGGTGATGAGCTATGGGATTGGCACTTAACAGATCATACCATATATCGTCATAGCGTTTCTCCAAGGGTAGATTACGGTGTCACACAGACTCGCATGACATTAGATGATTTAGGACAGTTCGTACACCCAGAAGACCGCCCGCATTTACAAGATAAAGTCGAGCTGTGTATACATGGTGAAGCACAAAGCTATGAGATAGCCATTCGAGTTAAAGATTTAGATGGTCATTGGGCTTGGGTACTTGATAGAGGTAAGGTGGTAAAGCGTGATAGCAATGGGCAGGCAATACGTATTGCTGGGGCGCTTAAAGACATAGCTGAATTAAAGCTACACCAAAATGCGCTACAAGCCCTGAATGAACAGCTAGAGATCAAAGTTGCTGTTCGAACGGATGAACTATACAAGAAAAACCAAAAGCTTGAACAGGCTATGCTAGAGCTTAAACATACCCAAGATGAGTTGATAGCAAGTGAGAAAATGGCATCTTTAGGAAGTTTAGTGGCGGGCATTGCTCATGAAATAAATACGCCGCTGGGTGTGGCATTAACCGCATTGACGTACAATGAAGAGAGCATGCAAAAAATTGAGAAAAAGCTGCAAAGCAAAACGCTTAGCCAAAAGGACCTCAGTAAATCATTGACCGAACAGGCCCAAGGGTATCAATTGATATTTAGAAACTTAGATAGAGCGCAAAACTTGATAAGCAACTTTAAACAGGTTGCGGTAGACCAATCTAGTGAAATGAGTCGACAAATCAATTTAAAAGCATACATTCAAGATGTTTTGACCTCTTTGGAACCTTTGACAAAAGGAAAAGATATTGAAATAAAAGTCACCGGTCGTGACGATATAGAAATCGAAACCTATGCGGGTGCTGTGTATCAAATTCTTACAAACTTGTTGAATAACTCGGTGATCCATGGATTTGAGAAGCGCACAAGTGGCACGGTTCATATTGACTTTGGGGTTGTTGAAGGTGGTTGGTATATAAATTATCAGGACAATGGTAATGGCATGTCACCAAGCATGCTTAAAACCGTTTTTGAACCATTTGTAACGAGTAAGCGCAGCCAAGGGGGCTGTGGCTTGGGTATGCATATAGTGTATAACTTGGTCACGCAACTATTAAAAGGAGAGATCCGCTGTTTTTCAGAACTAGGACAAGGGATCGAGGTAAAAATAAAGGTGCCAATTCACGAGCTTGTAGAATCGGAAACTGGCACCAAGGGCTAGTTAGTTAAAATTGATAACTAATGTGTTGAAAGAAGCGCACGTTGACATCTTGTTTAGCAGGGTTAATGTGTAACTTAGTGGCAAAGGAATGAATCACACTTTCCACACTGTTCATAAACCTGCCATAGCCCATGTCTTTTTTGTTGGACGCATGGGCTACGATAACAAAATTCATGGTATCAACGAGTTTTTCACCATCCCACACCGATGTAATTTGTACTTCGTCACTTTCTGTATCAAAGCTGAGTTTTTGAAGCTCACTATTTTCGCTTGTTTTATCTATCTGGCTGTTACGTACTAATGGCAAACGGCCATCAGCAACGAAAGCACACAATGACAATTGTTTGTCTGCACAGCCTGAAAGGAAAATATCTTCGATATGCTTATAAAACTGACTATAGTCACCGGGACGTAATAGGTGTTGGTACTCTGTTTTAAGTGCTCGAGTGACGGGTAAACTAAATGTGGCATAGGTCATCTCAGAATGTTCATCAGGTAGTGAACAGTTTCTGGCCTGATACCTAGGGTACAAACTTCTTAACTTGTAGCCATAGCTTTCTTTGTTACCTTTTGCTTTAGCGAAAATATCATAAGTTAAATGTTGGTGATCTCTGATCCTTAGAGCATTTTCGCCAATGTTCTTTGACGTCTCTAATAGTGCTTCCAGTGTACGCTTTACTTTGCCATGAAAGTGAGCTGCATTAGCTCTAATATCACTGCCAGTAGCTAGGAATAGCAGGGTGATCTTACGTGCTTTAACACCTTCTTCCCAATATGATTTATGGGCTTCATGATATTTAGGGTTATAGAAAAACAGCATCTGCTTTTGGGTTTGCAGGCAATATGACTCCTCATGAAAACGCACGACGGGTAGTTTATCGTTGGCAATAAAGTGTACATTGTGAAGCTCATATTCGTCGCATAGCGCAAAAAGTTGACGTGCCAAGCGTTCATAACAACTTTGCAGGTCATCAAAGCAATCATAAAACTCTTCGCTTGGTTTGAACTCTGCGAGTATATACTGGTTGTTTCGCGCGTTAGTTGGAATATAGACGCGATTAAGTGTCATTGAAGCCATATATAATTGTCCTTGGATTACATCACTGTATGGCATCACTATAGAGTGATTTTATGACTTTTTTATTGCGATAGAACAAAAAGTGTCATGAAATATTAAAGTCTGTGCTGAAAATTTGTGCTATCGCAAAATAATTATTCACATCTAAAGCAGGATTTGCTGTAAGTTCACGGTGGATTTTGTAATAATGCCGAAGTTATTCAGTGCTAAATTTCAGAGGAATGCATGCCCATGGCGGAAATAGAAAATCGCCCAACGAATTTTATTAGAACAATCATTGATGCTGATTTGGCTAGTGGTAAGCATCAACAAACGCACACGCGTTTCCCGCCTGAGCCAAATGGGTTTTTACATATTGGCCATGCTAAATCAATTTGCCTTAATTTTGGCATCGCACAAGACTACAAAGGTCTGTGTAATTTGCGTTTTGATGATACTAACCCAGAAAAAGAAGACATCAATTACGTAAAGTCGATTCAGGAAGATGTTAGCTGGTTAGGCTTTAAGTGGGATGGGGATATTTGTTACTCATCTAACTATTTTGATCAATTACATGGTTATGCCGTAGAGCTGATTGAGAAAGGTCTGGCTTATGTTTGTTTTCTTTCACCAGATCAAGCGCGTGAGTACCGTGGTACGTTAACCGAGCCTGGTAAAAACAGCCCATATCGTGACACGCCAGTTGAAGAGAACCTCGCATTATTTGAGAAAATGCGCAAAGGTGAATTCAAAGAAGGTGAATGTGTGTTGCGTGCAAAAATTGATATGGCCAGCTCATTCATGGTGTTGCGTGACCCTATCATCTATCGCATTCGTTTTGCGCATCACCACCAAACAGGTGATAAGTGGTGTATTTACCCGATGTATGACTTTACGCACTGTATTTCTGATGCGTTAGAGGGGATCACTCACTCATTATGTACGCTTGAGTTCCAAGACAACCGTCGTTTATATGACTGGGTGTTGGACAATATTAGCATTGACTGTCACCCGCAGCAGATTGAGTTCTCACGCTTAAATCTTGAATACACCGTGATGTCTAAGCGCAAGCTTAACGAATTGGTTGTTAACGGCCATGTAGAAGGCTGGGATGATCCTCGTATGCCTACAATCGCAGGTTTGCGTCGTCGTGGTTATACGCCAGCATCTATCCGTGAGTTTTGTAAGCGTATCGGTATTACCAAGCAAGATAATATGGTCGAAATGGGCATGTTAGAAGCGTGTATTCGTGATGACCTCAACGAGAATGCGCCACGTGCTATGGCGGTATTAGATCCAATCAAAGTGGTAATTGAAAACTTTGAAGAAGGCAAAGTAGAGCATTTGGTTGCACCTAACCACCCAAATGATGAGTCAATGGGTACCCGTGAGTTGCCATTCACCAGGGAGCTTTACATCGAACGTGAAGACTTCCGAGTTGAAGCAAATAAAAAGTTTAAGCGTTTAGTGTTAGGTAAAGAAGTACGTCTGCGTAACGCGTATGTGATTAAAGCCGAGCGTTTTGATGAAGATGCAGAGGGTAACATTACTACTTTATACTGTAGCTACGACGCTGACACATTGGGCAAAAACCCAAGTGATGGTCGTAAGGTTAAAGGAGTTATCCACTGGGTTTCTGCAACACATTGCATTGAAGCTCAGGTGCGTCAATACGATCGCTTGTTTAGTGTACCAAACCCAGCTGCAGCAGAAGACTTTACACAGACACTTAACCCTGAGTCATTGGTTATTATCAACCAAGCTAAGTTAGAGCCATCTTTGGCCCAAGCTAAAGCAGAGCAGGGTTTCCAATTTGAGCGCATGGGTTATTACAGTCGTGATAACAAAGCGAGCGAGTTGGTATTCAACCAAACTGTGGGTTTAAGGGATTCTTGGGCGAAAATTGAAAACGCCTAAGTCAATCATTATTAAAAAAAGGCCGAGTAATTCGGCCTTTTTTCGTCAGGTGAAAGCCACTATGAAACACCCGACCTCGGTCAAGCAAAGCGCCAAGTCTATCCATAATTTCTATATCAACGAACAACAATCAATCTATTTGTTGTCGCATCATGACGCAAAAAAGCATCGTCAGTGGCTGAATATTTGTAAAAAACAGCTCTCTATGCTCGGTTATCGTGATGTTGAGATCATAGGTTCTGGTGCATTTGGGTTTGTGTTTGCAGGGGTTAGCCCCGACAACCAAAAGTGGGTATTCAAATTTTCTCGCATTACTTTATCTCAAGCGGTACGTGACAGGCTTGAAGATGAAGCCTACATGCTGTCACAGATCCACAACCCCATGGTACCGAAGTTTTTTGCTTTTGAACGTGTTAAAAAGCAAGGTATCTTGATGATGGAACGTGCTCCGGGAGAAGATTTAGAAAAAATATCCCTCAAGCGCGGTCGATTTTACCCCGATGAACTGGTTGCTTTGGCTTTGAAGCTGCGCAATGTACTGCGTGACCTACGTGCACATCGCAATGGTATGTCTCCTCAGCCGATTGTCCACGGTGACATTAAACCCTCAAATATTGTTTGGGATGAGAAGACGAAGAATTTTTCGCTGGTGGATTGGGGCAGCTCTGTATATGCACAAATAGATGAGCATGGCGAGCCTGTAGCCAGTAATATCATGGATTTGATGTCCTCTGATGTCGCCAGTACCAATGCTAGAATGGGTGATGTCTACTTCATTGGTGATGAACAAATGTCAGGGGCACAATCATCCCCACGCTTTGACGAGCAAGGGGTCGCATCAACCATTTATGCGCTCGCTAGTGCTCAATCTTGCCGTTTTGGTGCACAGGTTATTCCCGCTAAAAGCTTGGGCCTCCCCCAAGAGTTTGCCGCAGTGATCGATGCGATGTTAAGCAAAGACAAACGTACTCGAGATCAAGCAGGTGATTATTTTATGCGAAATATGCCAGCTATGGCGCGAGCATATTTACCTCGTTTGACCCGTAAAGACCCAAAAGCCAACATCCCATTTTGGGTGAGCAACACCGATGAGCAACCCGATACAGTAGTGTATAGCTCTCGGAAAGAGTTTTTACGTCGTGCTGATCATAACCAGCAGCTCCACGATGTAAATGACGCTCAACTAGATAGGTACTATAAAGAGTTTTTGTTTGATACGGGAGATATCGAGAAGGCGTTTCTTGCGTCAATCAGTCGCTTGGCGAAGTACCCTGTCGTGGGTGGGCTGAGCTTTCATTGGAAACAAGACTCTTTGTATATCGAATCGAGTTTAATTTTACACGACAGTGAATTACAAAAAGCGTTGACGGATGCCATTAATGCCACGGTAATGCTGGCACAGGGGATCACCCAAAAAGGCTTGTTCAAATGTTGCTTGTTTGATGCAAGGCAAACCATTCAGCTAGAGCGTGATGGAACAGGTGCCTTTATTTTTGATCAATTACCTCAATTGTCTTATTCGGTTGTGGATGTATCTAGCAACGAGTTGACTCGACCTCACAGTTACTTTGAAGATGGTAAAGACCCTGATGAGCAATTGCAGTTGCCAAAGAGCATCATTAAGTGTGTATTCGAATTAAACCAAATTCATCACACTGGTTGTATCATCTTTGAATCGTTAGAAAATCGTCTCAAAATACACCATTACTATCGGCTTTTGGATGCAAGCAAAGAAGCGCAATTTAAAGCGTTACTCAACCGCATCATGCAATATGCGATGAGCATTGAAGATGTAGGGGTGGCCGGATTTATGAAATTGCCATACAAGAACACCCGTGAGTTCAATTTATGTGCGCAACAAGGTGAGCATTATTACCCAAAAAACCCAAAATCTGACACATTGAATCATTAATCTACCTATAAACATTTAGTAAGTTGAATTATTCGCCATTGCACTGGCGCGTTATTTTATTCAAAGTACCAGACATGTGAATTTTCAGGAGTCAAGGATATGGATAAACAACAACGACAAGATATTTTAACACTGAGCTGGAGCCTTCACGATGAAGTTGAGCAAGCCGTGCTTAAGCACCCAGCCAGTAAAACCGATAAAGAATGGCCACAGAAACAACGACTGCTATTGGCCGATATGGCACTACACCTATTACATACAGCGCTAAAGCCCGGCGAGCTGCAAACCGAAAAGCTCACGCATAATCTCAATGCGATTTTAACCTTGAGCGACGACTTTATTAGCCATGTGGATCTTAAAGCGGTATCAGACAAGTTATATCAAGTAGAGGCAGAGCATGAGTCGTAAAATTGATCTCACTAGTGAACAACATGACGCCTTAGTATTACAGGCACAGCATTACTGTCGCAAAAATCTTGATTTAGACTTGGAGCAGTTTGACGCGGCGTTTTTGGTTGATTTTTTTATAGAACAAATTGGCAAGCAAGTTTATAACCGAGCGATAGACGATGCTAAATCACATTTAGAACAACATTTTGAGGTGCTGGCAGATAGGCTTTATGAGTTAGAAAAGTATTAAGAGTCTTTTTCATCCAAAATGGAGTCACCATTGTATGGATATGCCTAAATGCTTACACGAAGTATTAGGAGCTCAGCAGAGCATATTGGCTTTGCTGGGGATAGGCGCGTTTACCTTGTTCGGTTCGACAGCTATTTTTGTACTCATGCAATGGCAAACCTCTACAACACTATGCTTGGTGGCAATATCTGTGTGGTGGCGCGTTAATCATTGATATCACCGCAGGGTGTGCCGCGAATTTCACTCGTGGAACAAACCAATATTATGCGTCCAATCTTCGTGCCCGATGGGTATTTATTTTAATTCATCTGCATCTAGTGGCAGTAGCGCTGCTTTTTGAGCAGCCTTTGTTACCATCTTTGTCCTTTTGGCTATATGTAATCGCGACAGCCTGTTTTTTAAACCTTTTATTTGATACCCCAAAGCAGCCCTCATTGGCTCTACTGGTGGTGTGTGTTGGCCTACTGATAGTTAGTAGCTTAGATATGCTTTGGTGGTATAAATTGATATGTGCGTTGTTTTTGATAAAAGTATGCTTTGCATTTGCAGTGAATCATTACCCAATAAAAAATCCGACCTGAGTCGGATTTTTTATTATTGTATTGACCTTTATTCGTCAGGGCGATAGGTTTTTTTCATAATGTATACGTACGCATTAACGAAGGCGTTTTCCTGATACTTTTTAAGGCCTGTATCTTCAAAATCTATGGGCAAAGGATTGCGTTTCAGCTGCTCTTTTATTTCAGTAGGAGAAAGTAAGCGCACATCCAAACCTTCAATAAGCTGTATTGTCGCTTCCATTTTAAAACCAGTGGCGCTGCCTGCAAATTTGCCTTTAGGCGCGCGCTGGCGAATTGCCACAGAGTCGACTTGATAATCGGCCATTAATTTTGCAAAGTCGAACTGGAACTTACGCATTTGATCTGTTTCTTGTCCAACATTAGCTAGGGTAAAGCGTGTTTGGCGCACATCACGTATATCAAATACGTCATCTTCTTTAGTTAGCAGACATAACAGCACTTCGCTGCCTGTGATCTCAACGCCACATGTTCTCATTGTATATTTCCAATCATCAAATTAATTATCGACGGAGTATAGCAATCTCACAGATAAAGCAAAAGCTTACAACATGATCTCAATGGCAATTGCACTGTGATCAGAGTAGCGAATATCTTCCTCGTCGCGTTTAGGGTCTAAGTGGGCATCATAATTATGATAAGTTAGGGATTTGAGCACGGATGCTTCATTGTTTGGGTTAAACTGCTGGGAGGCTAGGATATAATCTAACACGTTGCCTTCACCTTGGTAATAATGGCTGGCGGGCTTTTGAGTAAAACTATGCGCATTATCTGCAAAAGAAAAACTATCAAATAAACCTACGCTGTCGAAGCGATTATGGGTGTTAACTTGTAGTGGAAATGTTTGAGTCATAAACGATAGTGCTGGGCTTGTCAGATTGTCATTAAAATCACCCATAACTAAGGTGGCATGGCGCTGTTCACGCTGTGTTTTCAAAGCGTCGTAATACACGATTGAGGCTTCGAGTGAGCGTGAAATTTGCGACTGCATAGTACCTACGGTTTTGTGTAGCAGCGCCAGTAAGGGATCGTCTTGCTCCGAGCCGTCAACCATGTGTGCCATGGAGTGAACCCGTTGTGATTTAAAGTGAACGGCGTAGCAGGTGATAGGGCCAAAACCTGCTATCTCAATACAGCATTTCACCGGCGTGCGGTTAAAGCGAAACTGATGTTGATTGTTGAGGTACTCTAGCAGTTCAGGACAGGGCTCAAAGGCACAAACCTGTTGAAAAGGAAGTTTTGAGGCAATCGCCACAACAGGGTTAAACAGTACGTTTGGGTAGATTGCGTCTAGTTGAGGGGTATCAACCGTTGCGAAGTAGGGTAAGCCCATATCTTCACACAGAGATTTAAGTGCATCAATACTAAACACTTCTTGAAATACAATTAGTGTTGGATCAATGTGCTCGATAAGCCCCGTAACGAATTGAGTTTTAGACTGCCATTGGGTCTCATCATAGTGTTCACTTAGCTGATAAAACGAATATGGCGGTGCTGCAAAATTCAACAGGTTTAAAGAGGCAAAGCAATATCGCGTCGGTTTGGTCATGTTTTACTCACACAGGGACGTTAGGGTGCATAAATTTAACAATTTATTGAATCAATTTTAGTCTTTCCCTTGAATTTCGTCACGCGCACGGTCAAAATACTCGTCGGTTTGAAAGTCCCCAAGCACACGGTATGCTAAATCGCTGCCGGCGCCAATGCTTATTCGTAAAAGCGTTGTTGGGCACTCATTTTAAAAATTAATTTATTAATACATGTGATGCGTTGTAGGTGTCACCACTGTAAATAGGATTTATCATGCCAATTATTACCCTTCCTGACGGTAGTCAGCGTGTCTTTGAAAACCCAGTTTCAACATTACAAGTTGCTCAAGATATCGGCCCAGGCCTTGCTAAAGCAACTATTGCTGGGAGAGTGAATGGTGTGCGCGTTGATGCGTGCGATATTATCAATGAAGACGCACAGTTAGAAATCATAACAGCAAAAGACGAAGACGGTTTAGAGATTATCCGTCACTCTTGTGCGCACTTAATCGGTCACGCTATTAAGCAATTATTCCCTGACGTAAAAATGGCGATTGGTCCAACGATCGACAATGGCTTTTATTACGATGTTGATTTAGAGCACTCTCTAACGCAAGAAGACCTAGATGCCATTGAAAAGCGCATGCTTGAACTTGCGAAGACGAATTATGACGTTATTAAGAAAACTGTTTCTTGGCAAGAAGCGCGCGAGACATTCGCTGCGCGTGGCGAAACCTATAAGATCGAAATCTTAGACGAGAATATCGACAAAGATGACAGACCAGGCCTATATCACCATGAAGAATACGTTGATATGTGTCGTGGTCCTCACGTGCCAAATATGAAGTTCTGCCAACACTTTAAAATTATGAAAGTGGCAGGTGCGTACTGGCGCGGTAACTCAGAAAACAAAATGCTGCAACGTATTTACGGTACAGCTTGGGCTGACAAAAAGCAGTTAAAAGCCTATTTGAAGCGTCTAGAAGAAGCAGAAAAACGTGATCACCGTAAAATTGGTAAAGCGTTAGACCTTTGGCACTGGCAAGAAGAAGCGCCGGGTATGGTGTTTTGGCACAACGATGGTTGGAGCATTTACCGCGAGCTAGAAGACTTCGTACGTGAAAAGTTACGTGAATATAACTACGAAGAAGTTAAAGGCCCATTAATGATGGACCGCGCGTTATGGGAAAAATCAGGTCACTGGGACAAGTACGCAGATGCAATGTTCACCACTGAGTCGGAAAAACGCGAGTACGCGATTAAACCGATGAACTGTCCAGGACACGTACAAATCTTTAACCAAGGTTTGAAGTCATACCGTGATTTACCATTGCGTATGGCTGAGTTTGGCTGTTGTCACCGTAACGAACCATCTGGTGCACTGCATGGCCTTATGCGCGTACGCGGCTTTACTCAAGATGATGCTCATATTTTCTGTACTGATGAACAAATCATGGATGAAGTGTCGGCTTGTATTAAGATGGTTTACGACACATACGAAACGTTCGGATTCGAGAAAATTGTCGTTAAGCTATCAACGCGTCCAGAAAAACGCATCGGTGAAGATGAAATGTGGGATAAAGCGGAGCTTGCTCTTGCTGAAGCACTTAAAACGAACAACATTGAGTTTGAATATTTACCGGGTGAAGGTGCGTTCTACGGTCCAAAGATCGAATTTACTTTGTATGATTGTTTGGAGCGTGCATGGCAGTGTGGTACTGTGCAGCTAGATTTTGCTCTGCCAGGTCGTTTAGGGGCAACTTATGTTGCTGAAAACAATGAACGTAAGACACCGGTTATGATTCACCGCGCAATCTTGGGTTCAATCGAACGTTTCATTGGTATTCTTACCGAAGAGTATGCTGGTTTGTTCCCAACTTGGTTAGCACCTAAGCAAGTGGTAATTATGAATATTACCGATAAACAAGCAGATTATGTGCACGAAATCGTACAAAAGTTAAATAAACTTGGAATTAGAGCCTGTGCTGACTTGAGAAATGAGAAGATTGGCTTTAAAATTCGGGAGCATACTTTAAAACGTATACCTTACCTACTGGTTGTTGGTGACAAAGAAGTTGAGCAACAAGAAGTAGCAGTGAGAACGCGTAAGGGTGAAGACCTAGGCAAGTTCTCAGTCGAAGATTTTATCGCTAAACTCAGTGAAGAAATTAAACATCGACAGTAATACAACCTGCGTGTGGCACAAACATCTACGATTGTCACACGCAACATATTTTGATTTTCTTGGAGGAACGTACCATTAGAGGCGGAAAAAAAGGGCAAACTACAGCTCAAAAAAATCGTATCAATGAAGAAATAACTGCGAAAGAAGTTCGCTTATCTGGCGTTGAAGGTCAGGAAGCGAGCATTATGTCGTTAAAAGAAGCTCAAGCGATTGCTGATGAAGCAGGTGTGGATCTAGTTGAGATTAGTCCCAATGCTGAACCTCCTGTCTGTAAGGTAATGGACTACGGTAAGTTCCTTTTTGAAAAAGCAAAATTACAAAAAGAACAAAAGAAAAAGCAAAAGCAGATCCAAATTAAAGAGATCAAGTTCCGTCCTGGCACGGACGAGGGTGATTATCAGGTTAAGTTACGCAGCCTAAGAAAATTCTTAGAAGCGGGTGACAAAGCTAAAATCACTATTCGCTTCCGTGGTCGTGAAATGGCTCACCAAGAAATTGGTATCGAATTGCTAAACCGTGTTAAAACCGATTTAGAAGATTTAGCAGTTGTTGAATCATTCCCAAATCGTGTTGAAGGGCGTCAGATGGTTATGATGATGTCGCCTATTGCTAAAAAGTAATAAACACGGCATAATGCGCGCGAATTTAATGCAGGTCTAAAGTACCTTACGGTCACCTGCATTAACCGGTCTTAAAGAAAGGCGCGAGTCTTCACCGGAATTGGTTGTGAGTTAGGCCTTTAAAGTGGTGTTTACATCCGCCTGCTTGCATTGTTTAAAGCAATACATTTGGAGTTATTGCAATGGCTTATAAGCTAAAATCACACAGAGGCGCTGCTAAGCGTTTCAAAAAGACTGCTTCAGGCGGTTATAAGCGTAAACAGTCGCACCTTCGTCACATTCTGACTAAGAAGTCTTCTAAGCGTAAACTACACTTACGTGCTAAGTCTATGGTTCACAAAAACGACATTGGTCTTATCGACCGCATGTTACCATTCGCTTAATAGGGGATATCAGAAATGGCAAGAGTTAAACGCGGTGTTATCGCACGTGCACGTCACAAAAAAGTATTAAAGCAAGCTAAAGGTTACTACGGAGCACGTTCACGTGTTTACCGCGTAGCTTTCCAAGCAGTAACTAAAGCAGGTCAATACGCATACCGTGACCGTCGCGCGAAGAAACGTACTTTCCGTCAATTATGGATTGCACGTATCAACGCTGCAGCACGTCAAAACGGCCTTTCTTACAGCCGTTTCATCAATGGCCTTAAAAAGTCATCTGTTGAAATCGATCGTAAGATCCTAGCTGATATCGCAGTATACGACCAAGTAGCTTTCGCAGCATTAGTTGCTAAAGCAAAAGACGGTCTATCTGCTTAATAAGCAACTAAGCTTATTTCCCGAAAAAGGAGCCTTTGGCTCCTTTTTTTGATCTTAACGATTTTTGATAAGTATTTTATCTAACCAACTAGTGCTGAGAATACGTTTAAGATAACCCATAAAGTAGGTTGGGAAGGTCACGTAATATCTAGGCTTGGCTTTCTTTGCTGTCAATGCATGTAATAGTTTTTTATAGACGGCTTGTGGTTCAAGGGTAAATGGCTGTGGCGCACGTTGTGCGGCGAGTCTATCCATTTGTGCTAAGTAATCTTGTCTATGGGGGCTATCTTCGATATTAATGTTATCAACAAATGCTTGTTTTGCGTTTTCTCTAAACTTAGAGGCAATAGGGCCAGGCTCAATTAGACTGATCTGAATATCGGTGCCTATCAGCTCCATGCGTAGGGTATCGGTTAGACCTTCCAAGGCAAATTTGCTGGCATTATAGGCGCCTCTAAATGGTAGTGCCACAAGGCCAAGCACCGATGAATTATGTATTATGCGACCAGAGCCATGTGAACGCATATGCTTAATAGCGAGGTTTGTTAGGGTGTGCCAAGCAAAAAAGTTTGTTTCAAACTGTTGTTTCAATACTTTAGTGGGTAGGTCTTCGACCGCGCCTGGTTGCCCATAAGCACCATTATTAAACAAGGCATCTAACTTCCCGTCACATAACTTCAAGGCCTGTTCAAAGCCGTTAGCTATGCTTTGTTCATCATTCAAATCGAGTTGAATGCAGGTTAGTCCTTCGTGAGTTAACCTGTATACATCTTCTTGTTTTCTGCAAGAGGCGATAACATGAAAACCAGCGTTGTGAAGTGCATGAGCACAATAGTAGCCTATTCCTGTTGAGCACCCTGTAATGAGTATTGATGTCGTCATAAGTATCTTCTTAAGAAAAATAAAGCCTATTTGTGTGAGCGAGATGTTATTAGCTGCATATTTTTGTTGAATCACCGCACATTGTAAGATGTTAACTAAAATATTGATATAATTGTGCTATCTAGGCTGAAAATTGAGAAATAAAAATGATAGCAAGCATGATCATGTTGACCGCAAGCTTGTCATTAGATGCTCATTTGCCGCCGCTGGAGCCTTGGCAAGGGCAAAGCGAGCAATTGATGCAAATGAAAGGTCCTTTAACCACTGACTTTGAACTTAGTGAAGGCATGAACTCGCCTGATTATCAACAAACAATGGCGTTTGTTGAGCGTTTAGTGGCGGCAAATCCAACTCAATTTAAAGCAATTGACATAGGTTATAGCAAATCTGGGCGGGCAATAAAAATGCTGATCGCATCGGAGCAGAGCCACTTTACAGCTTCAATGTTAAAAAATAATCAAAAGCCGACTTTGCTGATCCAAGCGGGTATTCACGCTGGGGAAATTGATGGTAAAGATGCTGCGTTTATGATGCTCAGAGATATTGCACTAGGTAAGCGTAGAGATTTATTGAGCCAAGTAAATATCTTATTCGTACCAATCCTTAATGTGGATGGTCATGAGCGACGTAGTAAGTACAATAGGATCAATCAGCGTGGTCCGCTAGAGATGGGCTTTCGCACTAACGCCAATAATCTGAACTTGAATCGTGATTACACTAAGCTCGATACGCCAGAGGTTCAAGCAATTTTAAAAGTGATTGATGAGTATCAGCCAGCGCTTTACCTGGATGTGCATGTGACTGATGGTGCGGATTATCAATACGATATTACTTATGGCTTTAATCCCGAGTTTGCCAGTGAGTCACCAGCCATCGCGCGCGTGCTTGAGAGCCAGATAAAGCCTGTGATAGATAAGGCGCTAGAAAAGCAAGGCCACATTCCGGGACCATTGGTATTTGCAATGGATAAGCGCGATTTTAAGAAGGGCATTGCTGGTTGGGTTGCTACACCACGTTTTTCCAATGGTTGGGGAGACTTAGCTGGCGTTCCCACTATTTTAGTTGAGAACCATTCTCTAAAACCCTATAAACAGCGGGTACTGGGGACCTACGTATTGTACAATGGCCTTATCTCGGCGTTGTCAAAGTACCATACGCAGTTAAACGAAGCCGTCGCCGCAGAACAAAATAATATGCCACAGCAATTAGTCGTAAAAAGAGCGTATGCTAAGCAACCCGACACGATTTCGTTTAAAGGGATCAAATATAAGCATTTCCAAAGTGCTATTTCAGGACAAACTGAAGCAAAGTACCTCGGAGAGAAAATACAGTACGACGCCTTACCTATTTACTGGCAAAAGGAAGTTGTGACTAAGATTGACGTGCCAGACGCATTTTATATTCCTCCGGCATACCCTGAAATTGTAGAAAAGTTAAAACTTCACGGTATTAAAGTCGCAAGAGTCGAAGAAATGCCTGAACCGGTTGATTCTTTGGTAAGCGCTAATGTCACCAGTTACGAGTTTGCAAAAGCACCTTTTGAAGGGCGGTTTATGGTATCAGCGTCTTTTAGTTTTGATAAAGTAGAAGCTCCAAAACTTGCAGGTTGGTATCAAGTTAGCACTGACCAAATCAGAGGTAAACTTGCTACACATTTGTTGCATCCTCAAGCACCTGATTCATTTTTTAGCTGGGGTGAGTTTAACACTATTTTTCAACGCACAGAGTATGTTGAAAATTATGCATTAGAGCCTTTTGCTCGTTCTATGTTAAAAGAGAACCCAGCGATAGCTTTAGAGTTTGATAGAAAGATCCGCGAAGATAAAGCGTTTGCAGATGACCCCAATGCGCGCATGGAGTGGTTGTATGCAAAGACACCATTTTATGATAAGGCTTATCTAAAATATCCTATTTTAATGTCGTTTAAGGGGAAATAAGGTGCAAGTATTAACAGTTCCAGTAACGCCATTTATGCAAAATGCGCGGTTTATTACATGCCCTGAAACGAGTAAAACAGCTATTGTTGACCCAGGTGGAGACGCAGATAAGCTGCTCAAATGTATTCATGATGGTCAGCTTAATATTGAATGCATATTACTCACGCATGGACATCTAGATCATGTTGGAGCGGCTGATGAGCTAAAAAAAGCGCTGGGTCTAGAAATTATAGGTCCACACCTAGATGAGAAGTTTTGGTTCGATGCGCTTCCTATGCAGTCGCAAATGTTTGGTTTTGCACCAAAGGCTGCATTCTATCCTGATCGCTGGCTGTCACACAAAGAGCCTGTTAGTGTGGGTAAAATGCAATTGGAAGTAAGACACTGCCCAGGCCACACACCAGGCCATGTGGTGTTTTATCATAATGATTCTTCTAAAGTTATTGTAGGCGACGTGTTGTTTAAAGGGTCAGTGGGTCGCACTGACTTTCCTAAAGGTGATGCAAGCCAGTTAAAGCAATCTATACTGGAACAGTTGTTTACCTTGCCAGAAGAAACCGTGGTGTTATCAGGGCATGGTGAAAACACCACCATAGGCTTTGAAAAGTATAATAACCCATTTATGAGTGGACAGTATGGGTGATCATAGGGGCGGACAAATTGCTTGTCTGCATGTATAATTTTTTCCACTGACTAAAATTTAAAGAAAAAACAATGTCATTAAATCAGGTTGATCGCCAAATTTTGGCACTATTACAGCAAGACGCGAGCCTTTCAACGGCAGAAATAGCAGATAAAGTTGGGCTTTCTCAATCACCATGTTGGCGAAGAATTGCCAAATTAGAACAAGATGGCTATATCAAGGGTAAAGTTGCTCTATTGGATGAGAAACAACTTGGTTTTGATATGCTGGTATATGCACACGTGCGCTTGTCCAACCATGGCCGCAACAATCTAGCAGAGTTTGAAAAGCTTATCATGAGCTATGATGAAGTCACAGAATGTTACACCATGGCTGGCACGATGGACTTTATGCTAAGAATTATCTCTCGTGGTATAGAAGGGTATGAGTTGTTTGTGAGAGACAATTTACTCAACCTTGAATACGTTCAAGAAGTACATTCAAATGTGACCATGACGTGTGTTAAAAGAACGACTGCATTACCATTATAACGAGATATAATGTAATTGTGTCGTGATACTGCTGTCAGTTTGATACATTTTAATCTAATTTGTTAAAAGCGCTGTGTTTTGTTAAAATCCAGCGCTTTTCTGTATGTTGTAAGAGGATGTGAATGTTTAATTTAATCAGCAAGGCGCCAAGCTCTGCTAAAAATGACATCTTATCTGGTTTAACTGTCGCACTTGCGCTAGTTCCAGAAGCGGTTGCATTTGCCTTTGTTGCGCAAGTTGATCCACTCGTTGGCTTATACGCTGCGTTTATTGTTGGTTTAATTACGTCAATCTTTGGCGGTCGTCCGGGTATGATCTCAGGCGCGACAGGTGCTCTGGCCGTTGTTATGGTGAGTCTTGTTGTTGAGCATGGTGTCGAATACCTGTTTGCCACGGTACTGCTGATGGGGATCCTGCAAGTGCTGGCAGGGGTCTTCAAGCTCGGAAAGTTCATTCGAATGGTACCACATCCTGTTATGTTGGGGTTTGTAAACGGCCTAGCAATTGTTATCTTCCTCGCGCAGCTAGGGCAGTTTAAAGTCTCTGATGCACAAGGTCAGCTGCAGTGGATGCAAGGCTCTCAACTGTATATCATGTTGGGCTTGGTAGCGCTGACGATGTTTATTATTCACTTTCTCCCTAAAGTGACCACAGCTATCCCCTCTTCGCTTGCCGCTATTTTAGTTGTTACTGGATTAGTTATTGGCCTAGACCTTGATGCACGAAACGTGCTGGATTATCTCAAAGATATGTCAGGGGATGTGAATGCGACCATTGCTGGCGGTTTCCCGCAGTTCCATATACCAATGGTGCCTTTTAACTGGGAAACATTTACTATTATTTTCCCCTATGCCTTAGTTCTCGCCGCAATTGGTTTAATTGAGTCGTTACTGACTCTAACATTAATAGATGAAATCACCGAAACACGTGGTAACAGTAATCGAGAGTGTATTGGTCAAGGCGCAGCGAATATGACTTGTGGTGTATTTGGAGCGATGGGCGGCTGTGCCATGATTGGTCAATCAATGATAAATATTAACTCGGGTGGGCGTAGTCGCCTGTCGGGTATTACAGCAGCGGTTCTGCTTTTAGGTTTCATTTTATTTGCTGCGAGTCTTATCGAGATGATCCCATTGGCAGCGCTTGTTGGCGTTATGTTTATGGTAGTATTGGGAACGTTTGAGTGGTCAAGCTTTAGATTAATGAAGCGTGTACCAAAAACTGATGCTTTCGTGATTGTATTAGTGTCTGGTGTGACGGTGATCACTGACCTTGCCATTGCGGTATGCGTTGGTGTGATAGTCTCTGCTTTGGTATTTGCATGGGAGCACGCGAAGCATATCTACACAAATAATTATATTGATGAAGAAGGCTCGAAGGTTTATGAGTTACATGGACCGCTGTTCTTTGGCTCGGTAAAGAATTTTGCTGATTTATTTGATGTAAACAGTGACCCTGCCGACGTTATTATTGAGTTTAAGTACAGCCGCGTTGCGGACCACAGTGCAATTGAAGCGATTGACAGCTTGGCTGAGCGTTATACCAAAGCTGGCAAGAAGCTTCATCTGAGACACTTGAGTCAAGATTGCCGCCAACTGTTAGAAAAAGCGCGAGATCTTGTCGAAGTCAATGTAATAGAAGACCCTAAATATAAGGTCGCCTCAGATAAACTTGCATAAAGAACGCATAGAAAATCATTAAAAAAGGCACTTAGGTGCCTTTTTTATTTGCGCTGGACAGTAAGAAAACTAAGACAATTTACAGTGATCCTTTCAAGAGCACTGGGATATAATTAGAACAGAATACGAGGAGTTTAATAAGCTTTTGAAATGGCAAGCACTGGTCGATAATCGACAACGTTTTTTTTGGGTTTTGCAAATAGCTGGCTGGTTGGGTTATGCACTAGTTAACTATATAGGCTCAAAAGTATTTGAAATGCGCGATATTTACGTGTTTGTTATCGTGCTGAATGCTTATGCAGGCTGTTTAATGACAGTACCATTGCGATATTTGTATCGCAAAATATGGAATGCCTCACCATGGGTGTTGATACTTGTAGTATTTGGTGCTTCTTACGTAACAGGCACGTTATGGGCGGTTGTTCAAAAGTTTAATCTTTGGGAGATATATCGACATGGTTACCGTCCTGAAGAGTGGTTTTATTATCTTCAGCAGGGGTTAGATTCAGTTTACATTGTACTGTGTTGGAGTGGCCTGTATTTCGGTATTAAATATTACCAGTTGCTACAAAGTGAGCGTCAAAAAGCGCTAAAAGCGAATACTATGGCGCATGAAGCACAATTGAAGATGCTACGTTACCAGCTAAATCCTCACTTTTTATTTAACACGCTCAATGCGATTTCTACCTTGATTTTGGTCGAAGAGAATAAGGATGCAAACCTGATGGTCGCAAGGTTAAGCGACTTTTTACGTTATACCCTTAATACCGATCCGATCAAGAAAGTTGCGCTTGAACAAGAGCTACATGCTCTACAGTTGTATCTTGAAATTGAGAAGGTTCGTTTTGATGAGCGTCTGTCAATTGACATCGATGTCAGTGAAGAAGCAAAGCAAGCAATGGTACCGAGTTTGATTCTACAGCCCATTATCGAAAATTCTATTAAATATGCCATTGCCCATTTAGCAGAAGGCGGTAAGCTAGAGATCAAAGCTCAAGTTTTCGCCAATGAGCTGTTGCTAGAGGTAGGAGACAACGGTCCCGGCGCCGAATTAGATAATGGACAGCTTAAAAATGCCCAAGGTGTGGGTATTGCAAACACCATCGATAGACTAAAAACACTTTACGAAAATAATTATTCATTTGTGTTGTCACATAATGAACCAAATGGTTTAAAAGTGAATATTCGTGTTCCTTTTGAAAAGGCTAAGAAGTAATGAGCAAAATAAAAGCATTAATTGTCGACGATGAGCCCTTGGCAAGAAAAGGCCTAGCAGTGCGCTTACAGTCATTTTCGCAAATTGAAGTCGTAGAGTTATGCAGTGGTGGGCAACAAGCAATCGATGTGTGTCAGTCGCAAGATATAGATTTAGTTTTCTTAGATATTCAAATGCCAGGCATGAACGGTTTCGAGGTAGCAAGAGCATTGAGCGAGAGTATAAAGCCACTCCCTGCGATTGTATTCGTGACAGCATTTGATCAATACGCTGTTCAAGCGTTTGAGATTCATGCATTGGATTACATTTTAAAACCCGTTGATGACAACAGACTAAAACAGGCGGTGGAAAAAGTGCAAAGTTATTTAAAAACACAACAAGACAACGTGCATAAGAAAAAGCTGGCTAGCTTCGTGGCAGGTATTACAGGAAACAACTGCGAAGAGATTTTAAAGAAGCTCGCAACTGGTGATACATTAGTCGATAAAAAATACCCAGAGTCACTTGCTGTAAAAGAGCAGGGCGAAATTATTCGCGTGTCGACAGCAACAATTCAGTGGATTGATGCCGCGGGCGATTATATGTGCTTGCATTGCAGTGACGGTCAAACGCACATTTTACGTAAAACGATGAAAGAGTTAGAACAAGAACTCGATCCAGCTCTGTTTGTTCGCGTTCATCGCTCGGCAATTGTTAACACAAAGCAGATCAGCAAACTGGTGACGCAAAGCAGTGGCGAATATTTGTTAGTGCTAGAAAATGGACAAGAACTTAAAGTGAGCCGCAGTTACCGAGATAAAGTTAAGGCTGCGTTGGCAAGCTAGTACAGGGTACTTGAGCAAACATTCGTTTAGTTGTGTACGCTATTTGGTAATTTATACTCGTCAAAACGCTGTGTTATTCGGTGGCGGCGATAGTTGTGACTTTTAATTTTATTTAGCGAATGTGAATGGTTTTGCTGTTTTCTTATTTATGCGTGAGTCTGGTTTTTGCTCTAAAAAATAGGGCAGCTTAAAAGCCGCCCCAAATAAAAATACCAGTTATACGGTGACAATCTTCATGGTGTTGGTAGCACCAATCGTTTCCATCGCATCACCGTGTGTCAGAATGACGGTATCGCCTTTTGCAAGAGAGCCGGCCTCAACAAGTGTGTTCAGCGCATCACGTACCATGGTTTGATCTGAGCACTTTGTTGAGTCGAAGAATACAGGATATACACCGCGATAAAGCGCAGTCTGGCCCAATGTACTTTTATGTCTAGATAGAGAGTAAATGGGTAAGCCAGAACTGATACGTGACATTAACTTGGCTGTTTTACCAGATTCGGTCAATGCAACGATAGCCTTTACACAGTCCAGATGGTTGGCAGCATACATAGCCGATAAAGCCAATGTTTCAGATGTATCGGAGAACATGCTATCCAAACGGTGTTTGGAGACGTGTATTTCTGGTTGAGACTCAGCACCAAGACACACGCGAGCCATTGTTGCTACGGTTTCTTCTGGGTAATCACCAGCAGCGGTTTCAGCTGAGAGCATAACTGCGTCAGTACCGTCTAATACAGCGTTGGCAACGTCCATAACCTCTGCTCGTGTAGGCATCGGATTGTCTATCATCGATTCCATCATTTGCGTGGCAGTGACTACGGTACGGTTTAATGAGCGAGCACGTCGAATGATCAGCTTCTGCTTGCCCACTAATGCTGCATCGCCAATTTCAACACCCAAGTCGCCACGCGCAACCATGACAGCATCTGAAGCTAAGATAATATCGTCTACGGCTTCTTGAGTTTCTACTGCTTCTGCGCGTTCAATTTTAGCAAGTAGTTGCGCGTTTGAACCTGCCTTTTCAGCTAAAGAGCGTACATAACGCATATCATCACCACTACGAGGGAAAGATACAGCAATATAGTCCACGCCGATTTCCGCAGCTGTGATTAAGTCTTCTTTATCTTTTTCTGTAAACGCTGGGGCAGTTAGACCACCACCTAGGCGATTAATACCTTTGTTATTTGATAACACACCGCCTACGGTTACAGTAGTATGGACTAGGTGACCATCTACACTGTCAACTGCTAGCTGAATCAAGCCATCATTTAGCAACAATAAGTCACCCTTACTCACATCCTGTGGCAGCTCTTTGTAGTCAATACCTACCGATACAACAGTACCTTGGCCTTTCTCCATTTTTGCATCAAGCGTGAATTTAGCGCCAACGTCTAATGTGACTTTACCTTCTTTAAAGGTAGACACGCGGATTTTTGGACCTTGTAAATCAGCTAATATAGCAACGTGTTTACCTAGCTTTTGTGCTATGTCACGTACTGCCTGTGCACGATCTTTATGATCCTGTGCAACACCATGGGAGAAATTCAGTCTGACCACATTGGCACCAGCTTGGATGATTTTTTCTAAATTGTTATCTCTGTCCGTTGCCGGTCCAAGTGTGGCTACGATTTTTGTGCGTCTAAGCATCAGGAGCTCCTGTAGGCCTATGTCCATAGGGTTATGTTATTTGTGCAAATCAGTTACAAGATCACTTGTTTGCAAACAAGTCTGTATAATGAGCATATTTGCTGCAAATTAACCGCGATAATTAGAAAGATTTAACTCAAAACTCTTTTTAACAGCGAGATTAAATTATATGATCTGTATGACATCATTATGACACCGGTGTCAGTGTAGGTCAATCACTGATATTATTGCCAAAAAGTTTACTTATGAGTGTTTTTTATGCCGCAAACGGCTAAAGTCGTTGGCAATACGTTATTATAATAAGTCGACTTCCGTCGATTGTCGCTGATTATTGCTGTGTTGATAGGTGAGATCAACAGTGTGTTGTGCAGTAGTTAGCCCTTAGCATCTAAAGGGGGCTAGGGTATAATGTTTTTGAAGTTTATATACTCACTATATTTGTAGTTACCGAGGAGGAAACTAAATGCAAGTTGCATTAGTTGGTTTGGGTGTGATGGGTAAAAACCTCGCGCTGAATCTTATCGAAAAGGGGTTAACACTTGTTGCCTATGACACAAACCCTGACGCGGGCGCTGAGTTAATTAGTTGTGCTCAATCTTTGGGCTTAGCTGAGCGCTTACACATAGTTTCAGATCTCGGTGATATGGTACGACGCCTAGAATCACCTCGTTCGATTTTATTACTAGTACCAGCTGGTGAGTTAGTTGATCGCGTGTGCACTGATTTAATTGAGGCTGGGGTCGCCAAAGAAGATATTATTGTGGACTGTGGCAACAGTAATTATAAAGACGGAATTACACGAAAGCTGAAATATCAGAATAAGTTTGAGTTTGCCACTATGGGTATCTCAGGCGGTGCAGAAGGAGCGCGCCATGGTCCAGCCATGATGGCCAGTGGCTCAGAAGGCGGATGGGAGCGTATTGAACCATGGTTTGAAAAAGTGGCTGCGAGCTACAACGGCGAATCTTGTTTTGCACGCGTCGGGCAATCGGCCAGTGGTCATTTCGTAAAAATGGTACACAATGGCATTGAATATGCGCTAATGCAGCTAATTGCTGAGGTGTATCAACTGCTTCGTCATGGGACTGAGCGCTCACCAAAGGAAGTTGCAGCGATATTTGAACAGTGGTCTCAAGGGTCGTTAAACAGCTATTTATTATCTATCTCAAGCCATATTTTAAGCCTTGAAACGGAACAGTCAGAGCCTTTGGTTGATTTGATTGATAATAAAGTTGGCGCAAAAGGTACTGGACTGTGGACTGCACAGAATGCACTTGAGCTTGGTATTGCGGTACCATCATTAGTTGCCGCGGTGCAAGCCAGACACCTCACCAATACTATAGACACACACGCGGCCAAAGAAATGACTTATGCCAAAAAGGCAACCATAAAAGTTGACGTTGATCTTGATGAATTAAAAGACGCGTTTTACATGGCAAGCTTGCTGTGTTACCGCCAGGGTCTGGCGCTTATTAAGGGCGCATCTCGTGAACACCAATGGAAAGTTGACTTAGCTAAAACGCTGCAAACTTGGAGAGCTGGTTGCATTATTCGAGCTGACTACTTAGATGATATTGCACAAGGCGTTGAATTTATAGATACGTTGGAAAAAGAATCTGCCGCGCTTCGTAACGTAGCAGGGTTAGCTATGGCCAGTGGCTTGGCGTTCCCTGTGTTGTCTTCAACACAAACGTATATCGCAACATTGAGTACACCAAGTAACGGTCACCTAGTTCAGGCTCAGCGTGACTACTTTGGTGAGCACGGTATCAAGACTCATAGTGGTGAGACATGCCATATAACCGATCTAGTAGAGTTAGAATCGAAAGTACGTTGATTCGATGCTATAAATGATAAAAGCCGGTATTTAGCCGGCTTTTTTGTTTAGCGAGTGAGTTCGCCACGCAAGTTGTCTTGCATCAAATGCCTTACTGTTTCAAGTTCTAGGTTTTGGCTGAACAAATAATGCAGTTTTGCAATACAAGCCTCAAGTGTCATATCATAGCCACTGAGTACACCGCTATTGAGTAACGCATTACCTGTTGCGTAGCCACCCATATTTACTTGCCCTTGAATACATTGCGTGAGGTTAATTATAACGACACCACGTTCACTGGCGGCTTTCAGTGCAGCCAAGAACTCACCTTGTTGGGGAGCATTGCCAACTCCAAAGCTGAGTAAGATCAGCGCCTTGATATTGCTATTGATAACACTGTTTATGATTTCGATGCTGATCCCTGGATACAGGTATAAAATACCAATCGGTTGTTGAACAACAGGCGTGATCTGTAAAGCTTGGTCAACATAGGGACTCAATTTACCTTCTTTGAGCTGAATATTAATACCTGACTGTGCCAACGGCTGAAGGTTCGGTGAGGCAAATGCGTCAAAGCCATCTGCGTGAGCTTTGGTTGCTCGGTTACCACGAAATAGCTTATTGTTGAAAAATAAACTGACCTCGGCAATCGGGTAATTGGCAGCCAAGTACATAGCGTTTAGCAGATTGACTTGGCCATCAGAGCGCAATTGTGACAGCGGGATCTGTGAACCCGTTACAATCACGGGCTTGGTCAGGTTTTCAAACATAAAAGATAGCGCTGACGCTGTATATGCCATGGTATCTGTACCATGCAGAACAACAAAGCCATCGTATTGTTCATATTTTTCCTGAATATCGTCGGCTATCATCTGCCAATGCAATGGTGACATGTCTGATGAGTCTATCAGCGGACAATATTCATGGATATCAAACAGGGGCATTTCTTCGCGGGTGAACTCTGCATTGTTCTTTACGGTTTCCGTCAAATAGCCTTCAGCAGGAATATAGCCACGACTAGATTGTTTCATACCTATAGTACCGCCAGTGTAAGCGATATATATTTTTTTTCTTTTCATAAAAAAGCCCAGAATAAATTCTGGGCTTAGTATATCAATTGCTGACTTACTTTGGCAGTTTAGAAGCTTACTTCACATACTAAACAGCGTACATAAGTCCCATTGGGGTCATTAAATTGATTGAGCAGGTCAAGATTCTGTTCAACTTGAGATGTGATAGGTGATAGGTAACCACTTGCTAATTTGGCTACAGACGCATCAGGGGCTACCCCTGCAAGCGCTGATTTTACCGTAGCTGAACCCAAGAACTCACGAATTAGCTGCTCTTTCTCAGATAACTCTTGCTCAATTGTTATCACTTCATAGAAGTCTAAGTTTGCAAGCTTTGCTGCGGCCTCAATGGCATCCTTTTTATAACCTAGATTATCAATAAGACCGAACTCTTTAGCTTGTGTTGCTGTCCATACGCGGCCTTGAGCAACTTTATCAACCGCTTCTTTGGTCATATTACGTTCTTGCGCAACCAGTGAGATGAACTTGTCGTAAGAGTTCTCAACGCTAAGTTGGTAAATATCTACAAGTTGTTTATCAATTCCACGGGCGATAGACATACCGTTGAGTTCAGTTGTTGCCACCCCATCAGAGTGAATGCCCAGCTCTTTTAAGGAGTTCTCAAATGTTAGTATTGCCCCAAACACGCCAATAGACCCTGTGATTGTACTTGGTGCAGCCCAAATTTCATTCGTTGACGCTGCAATCCAGTAGCCACCAGACGCCGCTACTGAGCCCATCGAAGCAACCACAGGTTTACCTGCCGCTTTTATCGCTAGAATTTCATTACGAATGGTTTCTGATGCAAACATACTGCCGCCGCCTGAATCTATGCGAAGCACAACAGCTTTTACCTTGTCATTTAAGCGTGCTCTTTTAAGTAGCGCAGCTGTTGAGTCGCCACCAATTTTTCCAGCTTTTTGTTTACCGTCCACGATAGCACCACGTGCAACGATAACGGCTACCTTTTCAGTTATTGGGTTTTCAAACTGCACAGGCGGCTTGATCATTTCAAGATATTCATCGAAGGAAATTTGATTGAACGTTTTACCGCGCTTATCTAAGCCAACTAGTTCAATCAGTTCTGACTGTAGTTGCTGATCAGTTTTCAGCTCATCAACCCAACCGTTGTGCAATGCGTACTGTGCGAAGTCACCCTTAACAGCTTGTATTTTCATCTCGTAGTCATCGAGCGTTTCGTCAAAATTATCTAACCCGAAAGGTCGTGCATCAGCTATCTCTTGTTTATATTGTTGCCACAATTCACCAAGCCATAAACGGTTTGCTTCTTTTGCAGCGTCAGACATGTCGTTGCGAATTAACGGTTCAATGGCCGATTTGTATGTACCAACACGGAAAATGTGCTGAGTGACTTTCAGCTTGTCTAATGCATCTTTGAAATAAAGCGGGTAAGAGGAGAAACCGCGTATCTTTACACTACCATAAGGGTGAAGTGAGATAGTATCGGCATGTGCGGCCAAATAATATTGTGCTTGTGAATAGTATGAGCCATGTGCGATTACTTTCTTGTCAGCGTTCTTGAACTCATCTAACGCTTGAGTTATGACTTCTAGCTTATCAAGGTGGCCACCATAGAGGTTCTCTAGGTCAAGCCAAAGCACCTGAATTCTATCATCTTTTTTGGCTCGGTTAATGACTTCTAAGACATCATCAAGCAGAATTTCGTGAGGCTCATCACCGGACTCACTGAGATCTTGAAATGCTGCGTCTAACGGGTCTATGTAGGTTAGTTCTTCAACCAGATACCCATTTAAGTTTAACCTCAATACACTATTTTCAGAGACTGTGATTTCTTCCTTATCACTAAAAATCGCGATAATAGCGGCGACTATGATTATGAAAAAAATGATGTTTAAGACCAAACGGCGTGAAAAGTTTAAGCCGTGCCATAATGCTTTAAAAAATTTACCAATCAGATTCAAAACTAATCCTCATCAGAACGAACTGCTAATTATGATATGTAAACATCATAACTCAGTTTATATTTGGTTGTTACCTCAAAAACGTAACGAAGTATTTAACAACTTTGTTTAGGCCCAAAACTGAGCTGTTTATACTTAGAAAGAGCAAGTTAGCATAGATAATCAGCCTATAAACAAAAAATTTACTTTAACCGATGCTTGCTAAATCACAAAAAATTGTTAATGTTGCACAGGTTAGACCAGTTTGTCGGGGCAAGTAATGTTAGAAAAACAATTAGAATTAAAACACACTGAGCTGCGTAATCGCTTGGTGATGGGGTCGATGCACACAGGCCTAGAAGAAGGATGGCATAACCGTAAGCGTTTAAGTGCGTTTTACGAAGCACGTGCTAAAGGCGGCACAGGATTATTAATCACTGGAGGATATAGTCCTAATTTGCGAGGTAAATTGACGCCAATATCGTCCTCGTTTAACACTTTATATGATGTAATCAAACATAAAGCGTACACACAAGCTGTTCATAAGCACGGTGCAAAGATTTGTCTGCAGTTACTACATGCAGGTCGCTATGCATATCATCCATTTAATGTGGCACCCAGTGCCATTAAAGCGCCCATTAATCCTTATAAGCCAAAAGCAATGTCAAAGGGCATGATCAAAAGCACGATAAAAGATTTTGCTCATTCAGCTAAATTAGCTCAAAAAGCCGGTTACGATGGTGTAGAGATAATGGGTTCAGAAGGCTACCTGATCAACGAGTTTATGGCTAATCACACCAATAAACGAGGCGATGAATACGGTGGTACTTTAGAAAATCGTATGCGCTTGGCGGTAGAAATTGTTAAAGCTGTGCGTGGTGCAGTGAAAGATAACTTCATCATCATTTTTAGATTATCGGTGATGGATTTGATCCCAAATGGGTCTACACCAGAGGAAGTAACCCTGCAAGCAAAGGCGTTAGAGGCGGCGGGTGTGGATATTTTAAACACGGGAATTGGCTGGCATGAAGCGAGAGTGCCAACCATCGCGAGTATGGTTCCGCCAGGCGCATTTAAAGAAGCTTCGAAGCGTCTAAAAGATGTGGTTGATATTCCTGTTATTGCAGTCAATAGGATCAATACCCCCGAGATTGCTAACAGTATTTTGCAAAACCAAGAAGCGGACCTTATCTCAATGGCGAGGCCTCTACTTGCTGATCCTGAGTTTTTCAACAAGTATGCCGCACAGCAAAGTGAACAGATTAATATTTGCATCGGCTGTAACCAAGGCTGTTTGGACCATGTATTTAGAGGTAAGCGGGCCACGTGTTTGGTGAATCCTCAAGCTGGCTTTGAACTGGATTACCCATTGCAACCTGCTGCTAACAAAAAACGAGTGTTGGTTGTAGGCGCAGGACCTGCTGGACTATCTGCCAGTTATTATCTAGCGAGCAAAGGGCATGAGGTTAAACTTATAGATAAAAACGCTCAACCAGGCGGTCAATTCAACCTTGCGATGCGCATCCCTGGCAAAGAAGACTTCCAAAAAACGTTGGCTTATTACCTATCAGAGTTAAAGCGTCTTAATGTAGAAATGCAGTTAAACACTGAATATCAGGCTGAGATGTCCCAGCAGTTTGATGATGTGGTGTTTGCTACAGGTGTTAGGCCTAGGCTTTCTAATATTGAGTGTAGTGACGACAAGCGCGTGTTCGCATATGATGAGGTGATCCGCAGAGAAGTTGAACTGGGTGAAAAAATAGCGATATTGGGAGCAGGTGGTATCGGATTTGATATGGTTGCGTTTTTAGCAGAAAAAAGTGAACAATCTATTGAAGAATTTAAGCATCACTGGGGCATTGAATGTGAAGCTCAGCCGCTTAGAGACCCCCGTAAGTTGTACATGTTAAAACGTAGTCCTGGTCGTTTTGGTAGTGATCTGGGTAAAACGACGGGTTGGATACACAGGCAAGTTGCTAAGCAACATCAAGTTGAGCAAATTGCTGAATGTGAATATCTGGCATTTTCTGATAAAGGGTTGCTTATCAAGCAAGCCGGAGAAGAGAAGTGGCTAGATGTTGATACGGTCATTGCATGTATAGGTCAAGTTTCCAATGATCAACTATTCGATAAGGAAGCATTGCCAGACAATCACCATGTGATAGGCGGGGCAAAACTTGCCAGTGCAATAGACGCCAAACGCGCCATATTTGAAGCGTTACAAGCGGCTCGGCTAATATAATAAGTTTCTGTTGCAAGAAACCTAGCTCAAAAGCGGTCTAGACTAATAACTATATTTATTATGGATTATTCGAAAGGCCGCTTATGCTTTGCAAACTCCACAACACCTATCAATATTTATTCGATAAAACACAAATACTCAACGGGCTTCCCGCTTTACTATTCAGACTGATACTCGCACCTGTAATGATAGTAGCAGGGTATAGCAAGCTCAATTTAGCGAATGATCAATTCAGCTTTCCCAGTAACTTATTGGCAGATCAAAATGTTGTAAATTGGTTTGGTAATGACCAGTGGGGTCTTGGGCTTCCTTTTCCTGATCTGCTCGCATTTTTGGCGGGGTGGAGTGAGTTGCTGGGAGGTTGGCTACTTTTAATTGGCTTGTTTACGAGAGTCGTATCCATACCATTACTGTTTACCATGTTCATTGCTGCCACAACGGTGCATTGGGATAATGGTTGGTTTTCTGTGGCACCATCAAACCCACAAACCAGTGCTGCGTTGGCGTATAGCTGGTTGGGCGTACCTGCTGCGAAAGAGAGCTTAGAAAACAGCGCCGAGGTGAGTGAGCGCCTCGATAAAATTAAGTCATTGATAGAAACTCATGGATATCCGGATTACCTGTATGAAAAGGGAAATGTGGTTATCTTGAACAACGGCATTGAGTTTGCTGCTATTTATTTTGCGATGTTACTGAGTCTTATTTTTAGTGGTGGTGGAAGGTATGTCAGTATGGATTACTGGCTTAAACGGCAAGCAAAAAACAACTGCCTTGAAAAATAACAAAAAATCACATCATTGATAGATGATAGAGGCAGACGATGGTATTCTCACTGGCAACTAGATATCGCAATTAAGGTACGGTGTTATGGATGCCATTGAGCTACTTACTACTCGTCAATCAGACAGTAATTTATCTTTTCCAGGGCCCTCTCAAGCCCAACTAGAGATTATCAAAAAAGCCGCGTTGAAGGTGCCAGATCATGGTGGTCTAGCCCCTTGGAAATTTATTGTGGTGCAGGACGAAGGTAGAGAAAGGTTAGGCGAAATTTATCATCAAGCAGCGGTCAGCGAGCATCAGGACGAGCGCACAATCAGTCGTGCCAAAGAGCTACCGCAGCGAGCGCCTATGATCATTATTGCTGTTAGCCCTTATCAAGAGCACCCGAAGGTGCCGAGAATTGAACAGATTGAGAGTGCAGCATGCAGTGTTTTTGCGATGCAGCAAGCCGCTTTTGCACAGCATCTGTCTGGAGTTTGGAGAACGGGTTATTTTGCACAAAGCCCAAAAGTAAAATCTCTGCTAGGTTTAAACGAACAGGATGAAATTGTAGGTTACCTTTATTTGGGTACACCTACGGTTGCCTGTACAAAACCGGTACGCCACACAGCTGAAACATTTTTTAGTGATTTATAAGGGCTAATAGCTATGTCATTACACGTTATTGAGCATCCATTAGTACAACACAAACTCGCGTTACTCAGAGAGTATGGAATAAGTACAAAAAGTTTTCGTGAACTGGTAAGTGAAATAGGCACGCTGCTTACCTATGAAGCGACTAAAGATATGCCCTTGCAAGAACAGTCGATAAAGGGCTGGGAAGGTAACGATATTCAGGTATGTAAATTACAAGGTAAGAAAATTACCGTTGTGCCCATTTTGCGAGCGGGCCTTGGTATGATGGATGGTGTAATGGAGCTTATCCCGTCGGCCAAAGTCAGTGTTGTTGGCTTGCAACGCAATGAAGAAACGCTTGAGCCCGTACCATATTTTGAAAAGCTGGTGGGCAAAATAGATCAGCGTCTAAGCCTTGTTATTGACCCTATGCTGGCAACTGGAGGCTCCATGATAGCTACCATCGACATGCTTAAAAAGGCAGGGTGTACACACATTAAAGCGATTGTATTAGTCGCAGCACCTGAGGGAGTCAAAGCAACACTGGATGCGCACCCCGATATTGAAATATATACGGCTGCATTAGATAGTCATTTGAATGAGCATGGTTATATTGTTCCCGGCCTTGGTGACGCTGGAGACAAGATATTCGGCACCGTGTAAATGGTGAAGGCAGTAAGTTAGCATAGTTTTAAAGGTAGCAACGATGCAATGCAAATTAGTTGATGTATTTAGCAAACAAAAATTGCAAGGCAATGGATTAGCGATATTTCACGATTGTCAGGGCCTTAGCAAAAGGCAAATGCAGGCATGGACGAGAGAGATGCGCCAGTTTGAGTCAATTTTTGTGGATACTAACGTCACACCTTATCGCGCATGGATCTTTACCATGGAGGAAGAACTGGACTTTGCAGGCCATCCTTTGATTGGACTGAGCTATTACTTACATCAACAGTTTGGCACACCCAGTGATACACACACTTGGTCGATTGAGCTAAATCATAAGGTTGTTGAGTTGACTAGTCGTTGGCGGGGTAAGCATTTCTTGGCGGCTATGCATCAAGGTGCACCGGAATTGATCAATACTCTAAGCGCTAAGCAATCTGAACCTTTTTACGCGGCTTTAGGAATTGAACAATTGCAGCCGCAGGACTTGCCAGTACAGGTGATCAGTACTGGCCTTCCTTATTTAATTTTGCCGATTGAACATGGGTTGAGCAAAGTTTCATTTAGTACCAATAAGCTTGAATCGATGCTTGAGCAATATCAGGCAAAATTTTTATACCTTATTGATGTTAACAACTTCGAAGGCCGCACTTGGGACAACTTGGGTAGTGTTGAAGATATCGCAACTGGCAGTGCAGCAGGGCCAGTTGCAGCGTATCTATATCAGCAAGGTCTGACAACTGAACCACACATTTCCATCCAACAAGGGCGGTTTGTGGATAGGCCTAGCGAGATTAAAGTGGAGCTAACGTGTGATGGCAAGGACATTGTGAATATTGTCGTCAGTGGCTATGTAACCCACGTCGGTGATTTTACATTAAGTGATTAACGTCAATGAAAGTGGTGTTGCTCAAATATGTTTTGAGAGTACTTATTTGGCCTGCTAGCTTCGGCTGGTTTGGGGTCAGCCTCATCAGTGTGTTTGTATATTTACGTGATCTAGATACTAATTTCACGGCTTTGATAAGCCTACTAGCTGCGCTAATTGGACTGATTTCTTTGTTGGTGATGTCTGTCGCTGCACTGCGTTACCCAAATGTTAGTTTATCTCACGTTTTGATTTCGCAAATGGGTTGTGGCGTTCTAGGCTATGTAATGTATGTAGGGGTGTTCAGTGAACCCTTGCTGGTATTAAGCGGGTTGAGCTTGTTGATTGCGGTGTGTATTTTAACCTTAGATCATTTATTTAACTCGGATAAATAGTGAGAGCGAGATCGCCCTCACGTTTAGCCCAATTACACTTTAAACTGCTCAAGCATATTTTCTTGCTCGGTGATTTTTTCAACTTGGCTCTGCATAGTATGATCCACCGTTTTTGCTTCATTAAACACCATATCCGAGATATTTCTTATTTCCATGGCATTGTTATTGACTTCGCTGACTACCTGTCGCTGCTCATTCAACATGTCTGCAATTTGCAGGTTAAGTTGTACAATATGTTCGATGGCGGCACGAATTGCTTGCAAAGAGTGACTGGTTTCATCCGCTTTGCCGACCGTTTTCTCAACCACGCTTTGACTTTGTTTCATAACCTGCACCGCGTTTACGGCGCCCGCTTGAAGTTGGTCAATCATGGACTTAATCTCAGTTGTGGCTTCTTGTGTGCGCTGTGCCAACGTACGTACTTCATCCGCTACAACGGCAAACCCACGGCCTGATTCGCCGGCACGCGCTGCTTCAATGGCTGCGTTTAAAGCCAACAGGTTGGTTTGTTCAGCAATACCATTGATAACTGACAGTATTTGTTCGATACCGCTGGTGGAGACCTCGAGATCATTGACCACATCAACGGCGGTTGAAATTTGTTCAGATAGATGCGCTATGGTATCTGTGGTTTGTGTGACAATTTTTTGCCCCTCAACTGCTGCGCTATCCGTCTTTTGAATCGCTTCAGCGGCTTCTTGCGCGGAATTTGCTACTCGCTGCTCTGTCTCAGACATGTGTTCTGTGGCGGTGGTTAAGGAGGTAAGTGACTCAAGCTGCCTAGAAATTGCGTTACTTGATTGATTAGCACCTGAGGAAGTCTGCTTTGCATCTTCTAAAATCTCATGTCCTAAAACCTGTATATCAGCAATGAGTTGTTGCAAGCGCGCTGTGAATAAATTGAAGTTTTCTGCAAGTGACGCGAATTCAGGGTCACTGTTGGTGTTAAGGCGCACGGTCAAGTCGGCATTGCCTTTGGCGATATTGGCCATTGCATCGTTGATGTCGGCTAGCGGTTTAAGCAATAAGTTGATCACTAAAGATAACACGATGATACTGATGATAACGAATAGGGCAGTGAATAGTACCGAGTCTTGAGTGAGCTCAGAGACAGCTGAAAAGACTTTGTTCTTTTCTAAAGCAACGCCAACCAGCCAGTCAAAGCCATCAACTTTTTGAAAGTCTATTAGGTATTCTTTGCCGTCTAACGTAATGTGCTGGAGCTCTTGACTGAACGCGGTATTGCCTAAAAACTTACTGGCTTTATCGCCATTGAGAGCGACATCGGGGTGAGAGATGATGGTGCCGTCAGTACTGACCATAAATGCAAATCCTGCATTAAAGAGATTAAACGAGTTAATCATATTGCCAAGCTTCGCTAGGCTAACATCGTAGAATAAAGCGCCATGAAAACGGCCTTGCTTAAATACAGGGGTGCCAATTGAAACGACGATCTCTTTACTGACTGAATCAGCATAGGGCGCCGTTACGATAAGCTCACCGGCATTCTTAGCGTCTGTATACCAAGGGCGCTTGCGAGGATCCCATGTTGGCCCTGGGTTCCAAGATGGATCACTGGCAACATATTTGCCGGTGCTCTCTTCTCCATAACCTATTAATAGAAACTGTTCGGTGAGTTTTGGCTGCGACAAAATAGGGTATGCGTCTTGCAACGAATCAGTGCTAGCCACCAGTGAAGTAGCTAGCGACGCTAAGTCAGTACTACCCTGCATTTGTGCCGTTACAGTGTTACTGATCCCTTGGATTATTTCGTTTACATTGTGGCTGACTTGTTGTTCTAAATTCGCTTTAATTGAGAAGTACTGCTTAAAGGATAAAACGCTGAGCGCTAGAAACAGGACTAACGAGGATACAATAACAATTTTGTGTTTGAACTTCACGGCACATCTCCAACACCCGACATCATATAAATGTAAAACATTAACAAAAACTTGCAATGTTAGTTTCAGTTTAATGTACCAGATATCGTGAAACTTTAAATAGCAAACTCCCAATAGTTTACACATTGCTGTAATAACTTTGTTACGTTTTGTGCATGCGTGTATATTGGCTCTTACTCTTACTCAGTGTCGAGGGTTAGTCCTGGTGGAGTAATTCGTTATTATGCTCGTATTTAACAGAAAATGAAGCGTTAACGTGGTCAAAAGTGGTACTAAAGTCTGATTAAAGGTGTGTTCAGATTGGTCCTTTATACTCTAAGAACAAGTTGTGTTTTTTAGAATAATTACAGAGGTTACCATGACAAAACTTAGAGCTTTATTACCCTTGGCGGCGACAGTAGCATTAGCTGCATGTGGTGGTGGCAGCTCAGATAGTGGTTCGAATACCCCACAGCCGACCCCTTCAGATAAAACTACCATGACACTGGGAGTGTCTGATGCTGCAGTAAGCAATGTCAGTGCGGTAAACATTGTGATTGACGGTATCGTAATGAAAAAAGGCGATTCACAGCAAACCTTTGAAACCAAGGATGAGGATGGAAATCCAATTTCAATTAACCTACTTAATTACACGGGCGATCAAGTTTTTCCATTGTTAGCAGATGTAGAACTAGAAGCTGGTGAATATGAATGGTTACGAGCCAATATTGTAAACGGTACGAGCGTGGAAAATCTGTCTTTGGGATCGCACCTTACATACAATAATGACGTGCAAGTAGCACTTGATGTAAGAAGAAAAGGAAATGATGGGGTGGGTGAAATTCAAGTTAATAATGTGGTTGTCAACGAAGGCGATAACGCATTTGTATTGGAGTTTGATCTCAACCGTTCGTTAGTACTGCCTCAAAATGGTACCACGGTGTATTTAAAGCCAACGACAATTCGTCTTGAGAATACACAGACCACGTTTACGGTTTCTGGCTCTGTTTCTGAGGCGTTGAAGCAAGCATGTATCGCCGATAATTCTGAACTTGCGCCAGCTGAAGGTGAGTACAAGCATGTAGTTTACTTGTACAGCGAACAAGCTGAACAACCGAGTGATATTTTCGAGACTGACCCAGTTGATGTAAATTCTCCAATTGCGACTGCGACGTTGGACGCGGACAATGAGTTTACTATTGGGTTTATTACACCTGCAAACTACCAGATTGGATTCAGCTGTTTAGGCCATGTTGACGATCCTGAAGTTGACGACCCAGACTTCTCAATTTATCAGCAACAATCTATCGAGGTGAATGCCGATACCACGGTGACATTCGACAGCGCCTCTTAAGCAATTAATATACCCCTTCGCTTCAATATAGAACCCAAAGGAAATCATATCCTTTGGGTGCTTTCTTTACATTTGTTCATTCTTAGACTCAGTTACTGTTAGTGCTTGTAAAGTAGTGTAAAAATCATTGTTACGCTAATCTCATGTCAGTTATAAAGTTCAGCAGATAGATCTAAGTTATTGCGCCATTGCGTATTAATCTTTGTAGTTCAAACCTCGTAATGGGTCTAAGCTCAAATCCAAATGACACAATTAAGCAAAGTTAAACGAAGGAATACCATGAAGTCTCGCTCATTATTAGCGTTTATATTTTTTTATATTGTCGTGGCGTCAAATACGCTGCAGGCGAATGAGAAACGACCTGCTACCGCTGTTATTACAGCGCCAGTCGAGTTTGTGGCAACGCAAGACACGATTGAAGCGATTGGAACCAGTGAAGCGCATCGCTCTGTAATTTTGTTTCCTGCTGTGGCAGATAGAGTTACAAAAGTGAATTTTCAAAGTGCCACTATTGTGAGTAAGGGAGATATTCTATTTCAGCTTGATGATAGAAAGGAGCAGGCCCAAGCAAAACAAGCACAAATTCAGCTGGATAATGCAAAACGCGATTTACTTCGACTGCAAAGCAGCATAAAAAATGGCGCAACAACACAAAGCGCACTAGATGATGCACAGACCAAAGTAGCGCTTGCAGAGGTTGCGCTAACACAAGCGCAAAATGATATAGCAGATCACAAAGTGGTCGCACCTTTTTCAGGTGTGGTCGGACTGACAGATATTGAAGCGGGGGATTGGGTAACAAACCAAACCAGGTTGACAACACTAGATGATCGTTCAACTTTGTATATTGACTTTTATGCACCAGAACAGGCTATTGATCTAATTAAAGAGAGTACACATGTACGCGTGTCCCCATGGTATGACAGCCAAAGCCAACTCGACGCCGAGATAGCCCATGTAGACTCGCGAATAGACATCGCAAGTCGTACCATCCGTATCAAGGCTGCAATAGACAATTCGCGCGATAAATTTATTCCCGGTATGAGTTTTAAAGTTGCTCTAATGAACATCGGTAAACGATATCCTGCCATACAGGAAGCCGCATTAATGTGGGGCCCCACAGGACCATATATTTGGATTGCTGAGCAAGGCATAGCAAAACGCGTTGACGTTCAGGTCATTCAACGTCAAAAAAACCATGTATTGGTGGATGGGGACATTACTGAGCAACAAATGTTAGTTGTTGAGGGAGTTCAACGACTACGCGAGGGGCAGTCTGTTAACCCACAAATGGCGAAGGTAAACTAATGGAGAGTAAGCAACTTTTAGCAAATATACATTCTGATTTACCGTCGTTGGCAATCCGCAGACCTGTTCTAATTGTTGTTCTGAACCTACTGATTATCATCGCGGGTATTGCAGCGCTTGGCGGTGTTGAAGTAAGAGAGTTACCAGATGTAGATAGACCTAGACTAACGGTATCCGCGTCTTTTCCTGGGGGCTCGCCTGAAACAGTTGATACTGAAGTAACCAGTAAATTAGAAGGTGCCGCAGCGCGTGTTTCGGGGGTTAAATCCATAAGAGCGCAAAGTGAAGAAAACTCTAGCCGAGTAGTGGTGGAGTTTCGCCCAGGGACCAATATCGAAGATGCTGCGAATGAAACCCGCGAAGCCGTTAGTCGAATTCAACGAGAGCTACCTGAAGAAGTGGAAAGAGTATCTATCATTAAGGCTGACAACAATGCCCAAGCGGTAGTCAGTCTAACAGTCAGTAGTGATAGCCTCGACTTGGAATCCCTCACGGCAAGAGTGGAACGTGATTTAGCGCCGCAGTTTCTGACGATTCCTGGTGTTGCTGATGTTCGTTTGAATGGTGATCGAGAGCGCGTATTACGGGTTGCCTTTGAACCAATCAAACTGACCAGTTATGGGCTATCTGTTGCGGATGTTGCATCGGTGCTAAGGCAAGCACCATTTGACGTGCCTGCAGGTAGTTTAAAGTCAGTCGATCAGCAACTTATTGTGAGGGCTGACGCCACATCTGTGACTGCTGAGCAAGTTAGCTCAATGGTTATCAAAGGTGATACACGCATTGGTGATGTAGCGGCGGTTTATTTTGGTCCAGCAGATCCACGTAATATGGTGAGGTTAGATGGTAAGCCGGTCATAGGAGTTGAGGTGATTCGTCAGGCGCGCTCAAACACCATTGAGATTTCTGACGAAGTGCTCAAGTTTATCGAAAGGCAAAAGCTACGCTTTCCAGAGTTGAATATTACAGTGACTCAAGATGATGCTCAGTTTATTCGAGGATCAGTTGATGAAGTACTTCAGTCTTTATTAATTACGATTATGCTGGTGGTGATCACGCTGTGGGTTTTTATTGGCTCTTGGCGAGCTACCATAGTGCCAGCCATTGCTATTCCTATGTCGTTAATGGGGTCTGTGGCAATTATATGGTTGCTGGGGTTTTCCATAAATATACTGACTCTACTAGCACTCGTACTCGCTACTGGATTAATAGTGGATGATGCTATCGTGGTGAGTGAAAACATTCAAAGACGTAAAGCGCAAGGTTTGGCGAGTCGAGCGGCAGCGGTATTGGGAACGCGCGAGGTGTTTTTTGCGGTGATTGCGACAACCGCCGTATTGGTAGCCGTTTTTGTGCCAATTGCGTTCTTGCCCTCTACAGCAGGGCGTTTGTTTAGAGAGTTTGGTGGAGTATTGGCAGGTGCGGTCATCATTTCCTCCTTTGTAGCTCTATCTTTAGTGCCGGCGTTGACTTCTCGTCTACCAAGGAAAAGCTCGCAAAGGGCAAATATCCTAAGTCGTTTTGGACAAAAGTGTGTGGTGATTTATGGCAATCTAATCAGTTGGGTGCTCAACCATGCTTGGTTAACTTTATCGATATGTATGGTGAGTGCGTTAGCTTCTGGGCTCTTATACACTCAAATTGAAAGTGAATTATTACCCGACGAAGATAGAGGGAATATTCGTATTTTTGCGCGAGGTCCAGATGGCGTTGGACTCAACTTTATGGATCGTCAGGCTAGAGCAATGGAAGACGTGCTCTTACCGTATGTTGAGCAGCAAGAAATTGAGTCGATATACACAGTAGTGGGGCAGTGGGATCCCAACATTGTGTTTATTACCGTACCACTTAAAGACTGGTCTGAACGAGAGTTTACTCAACAGCAGATCATTAACAAAATAAGAGGACCGCTTGGTCAAATACCAGGTGCACCAGCGCGTCCGTTTGGTTCCAACAGCCTCAACTTGCGTGGTCAAGGCGGGGGCATTGAGCTGGCCCTGTTAGGTGATGATTACTTGAAAATTTTTAGGGCGGCTGAGCTGTTTAGCGCAGAGCTAGAGCGTGCTTATCCCCAGTTCAGTAAAGCGGATATTTCCTATCAACCTTCACAACCTCAACTACGAGTGAATATCGATCGCCGTAGAGCAGAGGAGTTGGGGGTGGAGCTTGCAGATATAGCAGTAACATTGCGTGCGGCGATAAACGGCGATGATGTCGCTGATTTGAACGTGGGAGATCAATCAATACCGATTATTCTCCAAGCGCAAAATTACGTGGTACAGACACCTGCGGACTTAGCCAACCTTTATGTCAACAGTCGTAATGGGAAGCTGGTGCCTTTAGCCAGTGTTGCGACGTTAAGTGAGGAAGGCGTTGCAGCTGAGCTTGAGCGTTTCGCGCAGCGACGAGCGATTGAGATGGATTTAGAGTTACCGACAGAGATGACGATGAGTGAGGCGGTGGAGATATTGCGCTCATTGGCACATGAAAAGTTGCCAGCTGGGATTGATTTGGCGTTCAAAGGAGAAGCATTGACCTTTGAAGAAACCGCTTATGAAGTGATGCTTACTTATGTTCTTGCTTTTGTAATAGTGCTATTGGTTTTAGCGGCGCAGTTTGAAAGTGTGAACAGTGCAGTTGTGGTTATGATAACCGTACCCTTTGGCATTGCTGCGGCTATTCTTGCGTTGGAACTATCAGGTACAAGCTTAAACATCTACTCTCAAATAGGGCTCGTGATGTTGATAGGCTTACTGGCTAAAAATGCGATATTGCTTGTGGAGTTTGCAGATCAGTTACGAGATCATGGTCATGACGTAAGAACTGCAATTCAGCGCGCAGCTATGGTACGTTTTAGACCGATCACCATGACTTTGTTTTCAACGTTATTGGGGGCGTTACCACTTATATTGTCAGTGGGAGCAGGTGCTGAGGCACGCAATGCGATAGGCTGGGTTGTATTTGGCGGGCTAGGAATTTCGGTGTTTTACACCTTATTCTTAACTCCGGTCATTTATTTAGGCTTAGCACGATTTGCTAAACCAAGAGCGGATGAAACCAAGCGGTTGCAAAATGAATTGGCGCAGGCACAGGATATTTAACAAAGAGTCTCTAATTTAAGCAATTCAACTGCGTTGGTGGTATTTTCGCCGCCAGCGCGTTCGGCTCCACCTACCAAGTATATCCCTTCTTTGGTGGCTACAGCACCTAAACCGTGTCGGGTGCTAGTCATCGACAGTGGCAGTGTTTGCCATGTGTCTAGAGCAAAATCATATTGCCAGATATGGTTAAAGGTTTTGGTATGCATCATAGGTTTACCGAATTGGTTCATTGTATATTGGTACTGTTCACCGCCAAATACATAAATTTTATGACCCGTTAAAGCTGCTGCAATGCCAGAACATGGCTTCGGTGTTGGGGCAAGCTCAAACCATTTATCGGCTCGGTGGTCGTAGAAGTCGACGCGTGATTGATTTTTGTGTTGCTCATCTTGAATGCGTCCGCCGATAAAGATACAGCCTTTATCTAACTCAACACAGGCGCCGGAGTTTCTGGCTAGTGGAAGAGGAGCGGCACTTTGCCACTGGGTTCCATCAAAAAATACATGGTCCGCCACATCCGTTAAATTACCGCTGGAGATACCCCGACCCGAGATCACATGCACATTTCCCGAGATATTTGCGTATCCTGACTCCGCCTGAGGGTTAGGAAGAGGCTTGGCTTGATGCCAATGATTATCCAAGTGAGAAAGGATAAAGGTATCACCTCTTACTTGCCAGGGGTCTGCTTTACTGGCTGCAAAGCCACCAAGGGCCATGATACCTTGTTGGCTGCTCACTAACCCTAGGTGATGTCGCTTCACTGGTAAGGTAGGGCCTAAACGCCAAGCTTGTTTGCTAAGATCAAATAAGTAGCAATTGTGTGACGCGTTCATAATCCCCATGGTAGCTTGTTCGGAAGCACTTTGTTCGAGGGCGCCTGCCACAACTATATGGTTCTCGTACAAACAGGGATAAATCTCTTGTAAGCGCTTCGGTAAACTTGGTTTATTCACCCAATTAGCTTTTTGTCTTGTTGTCAAAGCGGACGCCATTGATGTGCTTGCTAAAAGCCCTAGACATGCCAACTTGTTAATAAACGCCCGACGATCCATGCTTGTCCCTTAAAAATAAACACATAAAACATATCAAATATAGGACGGTTGGCAATAAATTTTGCACATCCTTGTAAATGAAAGTAAATAAAAGATATGTTATTTGTAAAGGATGAATTTCTGACATAAAAAAACCCACGCAGTGCGTGGGTTTTTCACGTTATTTAATTAAGCGTTTTCAAGTGCTGTACGTGGGTCAACATATTCCATATTGAAGCCTTCAGCTACTTCTTTACAAGTGATTTGACCGTTCAGTACGTTCAAGCCATCCATAAAGTGCTTGTCTTCAAGTAGTGCAGCTTTATAGCCTTTGTTTGCAAGCTTAATAATGTACGGTAGTGTTGCATTATTTAAAGCAAACGTTGAAGTACGTGGCACAGCGCCTGGCATGTTAGCAACACAGTAGTGAACAACGTCATCAACAATGTATGTTGGCTCAGCATGTGTAGTTGCTTTAGAAGTTGCAATACAACCACCTTGGTCGATAGCAACGTCAACGATAGCTGCACCTGGCTTCATCGCTTTGATGTGCTCAGCAGTAACCAGCTTAGGAGCTGCAGCGCCTGGAATAAGTACGCCACCTATTACAAGGTCAGCCTCTAGTACATGCTTCTCTAGCGCATCAGCTGTTGAGTAAACAGCTTTAGCTTGGCTACCAAACTGTGCGTTAAGTGAGCGTAAAACATCGATATTACGGTCAAGAATCGTTACGTCAGCACCTAAACCTACAGCCATTTGAGCTGCGTTACGGCCAACCATACCACCGCCGATTACAACTACTTTTGCAGGTTCAACACCTGGCACGCCACCTAGCAACATACCACGGCCTTCGCGAGACTTCTCTAGCGCTTGTGCGCCAGCTTGGATAGACATACGTCCAGCAACTTCTGACATTGGTGCTAGAAGTGGTAAACCACCACGAGCATCAGTAACTGTTTCGTATGCGATACAGATAGACTTGCTCTTAACTAGATCTTCTGTTTGTGGAAGATCTGGTGCTAAGTGAAGGTAAGTAAATAGGATTTGACCTTCACGTAACATTGCGCGTTCAACAGCTTGAGGCTCTTTTACTTTTACGATCATATCTGCTTGAGCAAATACTTCTGCAGCTGTATTTAATACAGTAGCGCCAACTTCAACATAATCTTCATCAGTAAAACCGATGCCGATACCAGCATTGGTTTCAACGATAACTTGGTGGCCGTGGTTAATTAGTTCACGAACACTCGCAGGAACCATACCTACGCGGTACTCGTGGTTTTTAATTTCTTTAGGTACACCGATAATCATAATAAATCGCCTCTAAAATAGAACGGGATAAAATTTTCGACTATTATATATATGCATATCCAGTGTGTCCTACCTTTTTACATTGTTTCAGTAGTGATATACACTAATATAACTCACCAAACAGTAGAAAAAACTATATTAAATGCATCAACAATTAGATCGAATCGACAGGAAAATTTTAGTCGAATTACAAAAAGATGGTCGGATTTCTAATGTAGAACTCGCGCGGCGCATAGGTTTGAGCGCGACGCCGTGTTTAGAGCGGGTAAAAAAACTAGAACGCGAAGGCTATATTCGAGGTTATAAAGCGGTAGTGGATCCTGCTAAGCTTGGACAAGGACTGCTAGTTTACGTTGAAATTACCATAAACAAGAACTCACCTGATGTATTTGACCGCTTCAATCAAGCTGTGCGCCAGCATGATGAAATAATAGAATGCCATCTTGTTTCGGGAAATTTCGACTTCCTTCTTAAAACTCGAGTTACAGATATGTCTGAGTACCGTGGCGTACTCGGAGAAATTCTGTTGAAATTACCCAATGTCAGTGAGAGTCGTACCTATGTGGTGATGGAAGAAGTTAAGGGTGAAGAGGGTGAGGTGATAAAACCCTATGCACCATGAGCGATTTCTTGGTAAGGTGTGACAATAAATTGTTAATAAAAGAACAAAAATAGGGGAAAACGCCAGTATGCGTCTAAATGGTGTACAACGCCTCCTTGAAACTGGGTTAATTATCAGTACAGCAACAGCAATTTTCATTTTGTGTGCTTTGATTAGCTTTGACCCAGCTGATCCTGCATGGTCGCAAACCAGTGAATATGTTCAGGTTAAAAATATAACTGGCTCAGCGGGAGCTTGGGTCGCTGACATTCTGTTGGTGAGTCTAGGTTGGCTTGCTTTTTTGGTGCCTGCGGGCATTCAAGTTCTCGGTTATCTGCTGTTCAAAAAGCCCCATAAAATTCTACAGCTCGATTATACGACGTTGGGGCTACGTGTAATTGGCTTAACCTTATTTGTTACCTCAGCCAGTGCAATTAGTAGTATTAATTTTGATGATATATTTAGCGTCTCATCTGGCGGTGTAGTAGGTGATGTCGTAGCTGGGGCTATGATGCCAGCCTTTAATTTTACGGGTACATCTATTTTACTCCTGTGTTTCTTCTTTGCTGGTTTAACATTGCTAACAGGCGTGTCTTGGGTTGAATTCGTTGATTACCTTGGTGCAAAAGTGGTTCAGTTTTTCCGTTGGATATCAGGAAAGCTGGCGCAGCGCCAATCGCGTTTATCCGGTGAAAATCATCAAGAACCAGATGTAACAAATATTGCTAATGCCGCAATAGACAACGTACCTGAAGATAATGACTTTGATGTTCATATGGATGAACAACCTGAACCCGCACAAAAAACGAAGCTATTGAGTTTAAAAGATAAGCTGTTTGCGAAGAAAGCAGCTACAGATACACAGCTGAATCAGAATCAACCGCAATCACGCCCAGACGTATTCGACGAGCTAGATGATATTTTGGAGCAGGAGATTAATTTCTCAGCCATTGATGATGAAGGGTTTGACACTGCATCTGCACTGAATGCTCTGGACGAGTCCGCCGCTGAGCCTCAACCAAAACAAACGACGGTCGTTTCTCCTGCAAGGCCACTGAAACAGAATAAGCCAGAGCAAGCGCAATCTAGCTATACGCCACCGCCAACAGCGAAAGAAAAATTTGAGGCACTGCTCGAAGAGCGCCCACCAATGGACCCTCTACCTTCACTGGATTTGCTTGATAGACCCGATAAGCAAAAAAATCCGATTTCAAAAGAGGAATTGGACGCAGTATCACGTCTAGTTGAAGTCAAATTACTCGATTTTAATATTCAGGCAAGTGTGGTGGGTGTATATCCAGGCCCAGTTGTTACCCGTTTTGAATTAGATCTAGCGCCAGGTATTAAGGTGGCGAAAATTACCGGCCTTGCGAAAGACTTAGCGCGTTCGTTGTCTGCGGTTAGCGTTCGTGTTGTTGAAGTGATCCCAGGTAAAACCTATGTCGGTCTTGAGCTGCCAAACAAACATCGTGAGATAGTGCGCTTGTCAGAGGTTATCAATGCGCCTAAATTTGAACAAAACGCGTCACCGCTTACCATGGTGCTGGGTAAAGATATTGCAGGCCAGCCGGTGGTTGCTGACCTTGCAAAAATGCCACACCTATTAGTTGCGGGTACAACTGGCTCGGGTAAGTCAGTGGGCGTTAATGTGATGATATTAAGCTTGCTCTACAAGTCACCGCCTGAAGATGTGCGAATGATTATGATTGACCCTAAAATGCTTGAGTTGTCGGTTTATGAAGGCATACCCCATTTATTGTGTGAGGTTGTTACTGACATGAAAGAAGCATCGAACGCTTTGCGTTGGTGTGTCGGCGAGATGGAGCGTCGCTATAAGTTAATGTCAGCGCTGGGCGTGCGTAATCTAAAAGGGTACAATCAAAAAGTGCTGGATGCTAAGGCAGCAGGTCATCCGATACTCGATCCGTTGTTTAAAGACACAGATGGCATGGCAACGGGCCCAGAGGAGCTTGATAAGTTACCGAGTATTGTTGTGGTGATAGACGAGTTTGCTGACATGATGATGATTGTGGGCAAAAAAGTGGAAGAGCTGATAGCGCGTATTGCACAAAAGGCGCGTGCGGCGGGTATCCACTTAGTGCTAGCCACTCAGCGTCCTTCGGTTGATGTTATTACAGGTTTGATCAAGGCCAATATCCCAACTCGTATGGCGTTTCAGGTATCCAGTAAAATCGACTCAAGAACGATATTAGATCAACAAGGCGCAGAAAACCTATTGGGTATGGGTGATATGCTGTACTTACCTCCAGGCACAAGTGTTCCTGTGCGAGTGCATGGCGCGTTTGTAGATGATCATGAAGTACATGCGGTAGTGAGTGATTGGAAAGCGCGTGGTAAGCCTAACTACATTGAAGAGATTTTGTGTGGCGATGCGGCAGAAGACATACTGCTACCAGGAGAAGCGCCTGAAGGAGGGGATGACGAGTCGGACCCACTTTATGACGAAGCGGTTGGGTTTGTTATTGAGTCCGGTAAGGTCTCTGTATCAAGCGTACAACGCAAATTACGTGTTGGCTATAACCGAGCTGCACGTTTAGTAGAACAAATGGAAGCATCTGGTGTTGTCAGTGCGCCAGGGCATAACGGTGCCCGAGAAGTGCTGGTACCTAGAGGTGGAGCAAATTAATGATTTTAAGTAAGTACCTAACCAAATCAGCTGTAGTTGTTTTAGGTTTAGCTTTTAGTGCAAATGTTTTGGCTGATGCTGCAAGTGAGCTTAAGGAAAAATTGAATTATATCAATACTTTTCAAGCGTCCTTTGCTCAGCAAGTACTGGATGAACAAGGTAACATATTACAACAAGGGAGCGGCAATATTGCACTTGCTCACCCAATGAAAATTCGCTGGCAGCAAATCCAGCCAGATGAAACGCTTTTTGTGTCAGATGGTACAAAAGCTTATTACTACGATATGTTTGCTGAGCAAGTTACGGTGATGCGCTCTGCCGGACTGGTTGATACAACGCCATTTGTACTTTTGACTACACGAGAAGACGAGCAGTGGGCTAAGTATCAGGTGAATCACACAGATGTGGGATATCAAATAAAGCCCAGAGAGGGAGTTGAGTCTCAGGTTGAAATGCTCGAAGTGCAGTTTTCTGATCAGCAGAGCTTAGATTCAGTGAGTGTAAAAGATGTGTCAGGGCAAACTTCAACATTTAGCTTCCATGATGGGCAGTTGAATAAGGAGTTAGAAGGTGCTTTGTTTAGCTTCACTGTTCCGCAGGGGGTGGTGGTTGATGATCAAACTCAGGGCGAGTAACGGTTTTGACGAGCCTAGGTTTTAATTTTGCACCCGATGTAAGACCCTTGGCCGCTAGAATGCGGCCAACTTGTCTTGAGCAATATATTGGACAGTCACATATTCTCAGCCCTGAGCAGCCACTCTATAAAGCCATTGCCGCAGGTCATTGTCACAGTTTGATCGTCTGGGGGCCTCCTGGGGTTGGGAAAACTACACTTGCTGAAGTGATAGCTCATCACGCCAGCGCCGAGCTAACTCAACTGTCAGCCGTAACCTCAGGTGTAAAGGAAATACGTGAAGCCGTACTTGAGGCTAAAGGGCGCTTGTCGCAAGGGCGTAGAACCTTGTTATTTGTTGATGAGGTGCACAGATTTAATAAGTCTCAACAAGATGCCTTTTTACCTTATATTGAAGATGGCACCTTTATCTTCATCGGGGCGACCACCGAAAACCCAAGCTTTGCTCTAAATAACGCTATTTTGTCACGCGCACGGGTCTACACCTTAAAAGCGCTAACAGAAGATGAACTTGTTAAAGTACTCACAAGGGCAATTGAGTTTGATGAGCAGCTTAAACAGCTTGTCATTGATATCCCAGAAAAGGCCCTTGTGGCCATAGCCAAAGCCAGCTCAGGTGATGCACGAAAGGCACTGAATTTGTTAGAACAGGCCGTTGATTTGGCTGAACGAAATGAAAATCGCGTGGTAATTGATTCTGATGTTCTGACCCATGTATTACCTAGCCATTTGGCCAAATACGACAAAGGCGGTGATATTTATTACGATTTAATCTCCGCATTTCATAAGTCTGTTCGAGGTAGCAGCCCAGACGCCGCTTTGTATTGGTATTGTCGGATATTGGCTGGTGGAGGAGACCCACTTTATGTCGCCAGACGGCTACTGGCCATCGCCACAGAGGACATAGGCAACGCAGATCCTCGAGCGATGCAAGTAGCCCTTAATGCTTGGGATATCTACCAACGAGTTGGGCCAAGTGAGGGGGAGCGAGCAATTGCTCAAGCCACAATTTATTTAGCCAGCGCGGCAAAAAGTAATGCAGTTTATACGGCGTTTAATCAGGCCAAACAAGACGCGGCCAGTGATCCCGACTTTGAAGTTCCCTTGCACTTAAGAAATGCACCAACATCTTTGATGAAAGAGCTCGGTTATGGTGAACAGTACCGTTATGCCCATAACGAAAGCGGCGCGTTTGCTGCGGGTGAAAACTACTTTCCAGAGCAAATAAAAGATAGGCAATATTATCAGCCAACAGACCGTGGTCTTGAAAAGCAAATCAAATCTAAACTAGAGTATCTGCAACAGCAAAACCTACAAAGTGACATGAAAAGATATCAAAATGATTAAAATGTACCTAACAATTGCACTTGGTGGGGCAGCTGGCGCCTGTTTACGGTTCTTCATCAGTGATATGATGTTAAAACTGTTCGGTAAGGGATTCCCTTTTGGTACATTGACCGTTAATATTCTCGGTTCATTGTTAATGGGTGTTCTTTTCGGTTTAATAGAAAAACAAATTATTTCCGTTAGCCCAGCCAAGACTTTAATAGGAATTGGCTTTTTAGGCGCATTAACGACTTTTTCTACATTTTCAATGGACTCAGTGCTGCTATTGCAGCAAGGGCAGATTATGAAAATGGCTCTTAATGTCACACTCAACGTGGTTGTGTGTATTTTTATGGCTTGGTTGGGCCTTTGCTTGGTCATGCAAAAAGGTTAAATATAGCAAATGTTAGATTCAAAATACTTACGTCAAGACATTGCAGAAGCAGCAGCACGCTTAGCGAAGCGAGGCTTTGATCTGGATGTTGAAGCAATTACCGCGCTAGAAGAAAAGCGCAAAGCACTACAAACTCAAACTCAAGAACTACAAAGCGAGCGTAACAGCCGTTCCAAAGCCATTGGTCAAGCAAAAGCGAAAGGTGAAGACGTTCAACCTTTAATGGATGCAGTTGCCAACTTAGGCGATCAATTAAGTGCAGCAAAAGCTGAACAAGACCGTATTCTTGAGCAGTTAAATGATATCGCAATGGCTTTGCCTAATTTACCCGCTGAAGACGTGCCAGCAGGTAATGATGAAAGTGACAATGTTGAAATATTGAAGTGGGGTGAGCCTAAACAATATGATTTTGAAGTAAAAGATCATGTTGATTTGGGAGAAGCTTTGGGCAAAGGACTCGACTTTGAAGCAGGTGTTAAGCTCAGTGGTTCACGTTTTACCGTGATGCGTGGCGGTATCGCGCGCATGCACCGTGCCCTTGTACAGTTTATGTTAGACACCCACACTGACAAAAACGGGTATACAGAAATGTATGTGCCGTATTTGGTTAATAAAGACAGTCTTTATGGTACGGGCCAATTACCAAAGTTTGCTGAAGACTTGTTCCACACAAAAGGTTTGGTGAGCGACGAGGGTGTTGAGCAAGACGGCTTTAGCTTAATTCCAACAGCAGAGGTACCGCTAACAAACTGTGCACGTGACGAAATTTTCGATGAGAAAGAGCTACCAATTCGTATGACCGCGCATACACCATGTTTTAGAAGCGAAGCGGGCAGTTATGGTCGTGATACGCGTGGACTTATTCGCCAGCACCAATTTGATAAAGTTGAGCTTGTTCAGCTGGTTAAACCAGAAGATTCAATGGCTGCGCTTGAAGAGTTAACAGGCCATGCTGAGCAAATCTTACAAGCGCTAGAACTACCTTATCGCAAGGTTGTACTTTGTACGGGTGATATGGGCTTCGGCGCGACAAAAACTTACGACCTTGAGGTGTGGTTACCGGCTCAAAATACGTATCGTGAAATTTCTTCTTGCTCAAATATGTGGGACTTCCAAGCCCGTCGTATGCAGGCTAGATTCCGTCGTCAGGGTGAGAAAAAACCTGAACTACTACATACACTAAATGGCTCTGGGTTGGCTGTAGGGCGCACTTTAGTTGCTATCTTAGAGAACTACCAACAAGCAGATGGCAGTGTTGTAGTACCCAGTGTATTACGTCCTTACATGGGCGGTTTAGAAGTTATTAAATAACCTAACTTTGTATCAAAGAATTATAAAAACGCCCGTTAATCATACGGGCGTTTTTGTATATGCGACTTGTAATATAGTCTGTTAGAAATGGAACTCGTGAACAGAGTACATATGCTCTTGTCCTGAGCAGTCGGTCGCAATGGCTGAAGTAGGTTTAAAATTACTACCAATAAACCATTTTGCTGTCATACGTGAGCCGTCTGGGCAGTAGTCTCCTAACGTGTGAGCGATGTCGCGGCCCGCAGCGATATCAGCGGGTACATTCTTATTCCAGTAAACGCGAACTTCATTGTGTGGAGGAATACCACCAAGCTGTTTGTAATACACTTTCATTGGATACCAACGAGTTACAGCTCCATTACATGAGTCTGACTGGCATTTGAGGTAGACATAACTGTATGAGTATTTGAGCACGCCATCATCATTATTTGCTGATGATGGGAGAGAAAACACACCGCATGTGAGCAGTGAAGCTAATAATACCTTTTTCATTTTTTATCCTTAAATTTTTAGAACATTATTAGGTACAAAATAGTGTACCTATTATGTTTTATAGCATATTTGTAAAAATAAAGTGAAGTTAATGTTTTGTTTTTGGTAATGGGATTGAGTGATGGGCATGGCGAGAGGTTTTAAATCAAACGATCTTTTATATAGTTAATATAGGAGGCTGAATCATGATTGAACGTCAAACTGGTGAAGATAAACCAATAGAGTCACCTTGTGTTAGGAACTGCTGTTTGAATGACAAAGATGTATGCTTAGGTTGTGGAAGAACGTTGGCTGAGATCCTCGCATGGGATAAGGCGGATACAGTGCAGCGTTTGAAGATATTGGAGCGTTGCGAACGGCGAAAAAAGAATATAGCGGCACCAATATACACCAATAATCGATGTGTGAAGAGGTAATAATACAGTGGTAAGCCGATGTCTCACCACTGTTTAAAAAGAGCTATTTGAATCGACAGGCATTGAGTTTTGGGAACGCTACCATCTCAATCCAAATTGATCTGAAACTTTGCTTTTCCACATACTTTGTTAGTAGCCACCTCTATATAGCCACATATGAGGTGGCTAGACTGAGATGTATTAGATTTCAGAGTTAAATCACCAACCGCGTGGCCCTGTTGCGCAATAGCATCGTTAATCAGCTTTGCCGGTACAAAAATTTCTTTAGTGCTTTTGGCTGCAACAGAAAATGTATCTAATACCTCACTGTTCACGGTATAGAACTGCAAAGTCTCGTTGTGTTCGGTGCTATTTTTTATAACAACAGACACGCCGACAGGTGAAGGTTGGCAACCCATGAATGACATAGAAATTAGTAATACACTGACTAAATGAGTAACTTTCATTTTTTACCTCACGGGTTGCTTAGAGAGTTAGTTAAGCCAATATAGCTGACCAGTAACTCTCTGATTTGACTTAACCTTATCGCGTACGCGTTCTATCAATGTATCATCTGAAGTATATACAATCGAGTCATTCCAATGCCAACAATCGCGTCCTTCTTTGTTATTGTGTAAGTCCATTTTTTGGTGTTCACTTTCTAAGTTTCCATCTCTGGCTACTTTATTTAGCTCTTCTTGTGACTTTTGCTCGTGCGCAGTAGCAAACTGATAGGCCCAAAACTCACTGATGTATTTGCTCATTAAGGCATTCCAAATAGCGTGTCTGAATGCATCGGACTCATCGCCGAGACCATTGAAGCCATATTCGTTATTTGTATAAGTATACGCTTTGTCTTTTGTTATATCGGTTATGTATGCGTTCGCTGGGCTTGCAACTACCAAGGCTTTTTCATAGGTATTTAAGCTGTTCCATTGAGAACGAATAACTTCATAAGAAGCTTGAATGCTAACAGAGCCTTGATTTAAAGCGTGCATCTGCCCCTGTTGAAAGCCGTTTGGCATGTTGTCGATTAAAGATACAATGTCTTCAACAGAAAGGTGTGGGTTTTGCTGCTTTGTTTGCTCAATAAATTCGTAGAATAGCGCCTTAGATTGAGAGTGCGGAAGTGATGCATACTTGGCGTTACCCATTATTGAAGTTATATCGCTCTGCTGGAGTGCACTGCCCAGCTCGATGCCTGAGGATAAATTTTCTTCATTCGCAAATGTGTAGTTAGCGCCAAGAGAAAGTGCAACACTCATTGTAATTACTGTTAGTTTTTTCATTTTCATTCCTTGTTATATTCCATTTGGTACCGATATTGGGGTTTTATGTTATAATAATGGGGTGTTTTTGGTCAATTATTTTAATTTGTTGTTTCTTTAAGTTTTTGCCAATGATTTTTATGACTATTAGAGAGTGGATTTGTAGCACTTAGTGTCAATTGTATTTGCTTAGAGATGTGTCTATGAGTAGCGAATGCAGTGACTTCACTGTTAGAAGTTAACCGTCGGGTCGGTAGGGATACTTGCATAGAGTGTTACAGGGACATGGGCCTAAAGTTTAAGGAAAATAGCCCTGCCAGGGATTTTAAATCAAACGATCTCTTATATAGTTAATATAGGAGGCGAAGTTATGAATAAACATCCATATGGTGAAAATCAACCAGTAGAGTCGCCTTGTGTGAGGAGCTGCTGTTTGAATGACAAAGATGTATGTTTAGGGTGTGGCAGAACGTTAGCTGAAATTCTCGCGTGGGGTAAGGCGGATACAGTGCAGCGTTTAAAGATATTAGAGTGCAGCGAGCGGCGAAAAAAGCATATCGCGGCACCAATATATACCAATACTCGATGTGTGAAGAGGTAAAACAGTGATGAAGCGATATCTCATCACTGTTTAAAAAGAGCGCTATTTGAATCGACAGGCATTGAGTTTAGGAACACTGCCATCCAATAACTTGGAAAAAGCCATTGCACCGCCAGCAGGTGCACCGACCGCTAATTTAGTGCCAGTTGTTGATACGCTAGAGACCGAGCACATCTGGTTATAGTAATCTTGATCACAACACTCATTATTCTCATTTTTTGCACCGGGTTCACACGACCAAGGACCTGCGATTTGGAATCGCTTTGTCGGATTTTGACTGGGCGGACAGGCACACACAATCTCATTATCCTTAATGTACCCGAGTCCAGGAAAGCTTTCTCCTTGGGTGCTATTAAAGCAAATACCACCATCACATTGCGCGCTATATGCTTCATCACTTGTTTGACCTGAGCAAGTATAAAACCCCATAGGTGGGCCCAATTTTTCTTCTTTTGGATTGTAGTCCGCTTCTAGTTGTCTTGGGGTGGCGTAGGTACTCACAGTAAACTCATCCTCTTTTCCTTGCAGTAGTAAGTCACACACATTTTTATCTTGACCATTTTCCTGATAATTAAATGATAAAGAGATACTTTGTTCATTTAGCACCTCGCATTTACAATAGGCGACACTATCTAGTGTCCAGCATGTTGCTGTTGCGCACAGTGCAAATCGATTGTATGCATTGCCATCGGTTGGGCACTTAACTAGCGGTTGAGATGGTTGATAGCTGCTTTGAGAGCCTTGGGTTGTGGTGTTTGCAGCGTTGACTGTATATGTGCAAATAAGTCCTAAACACATGGCAATAATTTTTAGCATAATTATGTCCTTTTATGGCAAATGGCTTTGATAGAGCTCTTTAAATGTAGCGTATTAAAAATTCCTCACATTAATTTATGCTTCTATATCTGAGCTGCCTTTTGAGTTGACAGGTTTGTACTATACTTTTGAACAATACTTCCTTAGCTCAGTGTTATATGAACTATCTATGTGCAGTTACGTTAATATTTTGCTTCATACATTGCCCCGTCATTGCTAGTGAAAAAAATGAACAGCAAGGTTTATTTTCACTCCCAGTGGAAGAGTTGTTGCAATTAGAGGTAACGGTTGCGGCTAGAAAAAGTGAACCCTGGTTGTCTTCTTCAGGAACTGTGTATGTTATCGGGAAAAATGAAATTGAGAACTATGGCTGGCGTGATTTAAAAGAAATATTGGCGAGTATTCCAAACATGGATTATTTCTACCAATGGAGTTGGCTACCTGGAGGGCAGCGAGGATTTACGGGTAATATGTCAGGCACTTTAATGCTAATTGATGGTAGAGAAGTGCAAAATTTACTAGCCAATGAAGCGTTTATTATGAACAACTTTCCCGCGAGCAGGATTGAACGAGTGGAGGTATTGCAGGGGCCAAACTCTACGCTTTATGGGGGCAATGCAACTCAGGGAGTGATCAATGTCATAACACGGTTGGGACAAGACGAAAATGAGCTGAGCCTAATCGCCGCAGAGGCTGATACTAAGCATGCTCATTTACTCCTGAATCATCAATATGATCAGCTATCAGTGGCGTTAAGTGCGAGTTACTTTGAAAGCGCTCAGGACTATGAACAGTTGAGAGCCTTCGTGATGAATCCTACCGAGTTTAGTCGCAGCAGCAAAGATGCTCTGCGTGATCTTAATCCTGATAATTTCAGGAATGATGAACGAAACTATACGCTTGATGGCCGGATGAACTATCAAGATTTTTATGTCGGTGCGAATGTTAGCCGTTCGGAAAATGTTAGTGGCATTGAAGCGGTCACTTATGATTATGTCACCGGAGATGATTCTAGGCGTGGCTATGAGAATTATTACCTTGGCAAACGCATCGAACTAAACCCAAGACTCAGTGGTTTTTTTGAAGTGAGCTATTTTCGTGAGTATAAAGAAAAGGATAGACTTACAACGCAAGTCCCTGATGACGCGCAATCCTATGAAGACTTATTTCAGTACAACGAAAGGGAAGATATTGGACCATCTGACAGAGTGCGGGTTAACACGCAATGGCAGTATCAGATTGATGAGCAAACGGACTGGATTGTGGGGTACGATGGTTGGCGAACACACATAGGACGAAAAATAAAATATCGTAAAACAGATGAGAAAACCATTTTGTTTACGCCACCTGAGTGGGCACAAGATAAAGAAAAATCCGAGAAGCATGCATTATTTGCACAGTATTCGAAAACCTTTAATTGGCAGAGTAAAAGTTTAAAAATTAGTGCAGGGCTTAGGCATAACCAACAAGACTTTACCAACTCAGCCTATTTACCTAGGGCAAGTATTGTATATCAGCCTGATTCTTCTGAGGCATTTAAATTCACGTATGGAGAAGCGTTCAGGCCACCAACAATTTTTGAGTTTGACTTAGTGGTCGATGATGAACTGGACTCTCAAACCATGAAGATGAGTGAGTTAAACTGGAGCAAGAGCTTCAGCTGGAATGATATAACATTTGCCAACATTGCGGCTGTTTACCATATGAAAGCAGAAAACTTTTATGAAAAGATACTCGACCCTGAACTTGGGGTTTGGCAAACAAGGGTGACAGGAGAGCATGCAATAACAGGCTTTGAAAATCAGCTAAAGTTTCAGGCAAACCATTGGCAAGGTCAGGTGAGTTATCGATTTGTACAGCCTGACAAGACAAGAGTGGGTGAAACAACAGAGGTTCTAGATATCCCTACGCATAAATTAAAAGTTGGGTTGGTTTATCGATTAAGTAAGACTTGGCGAGTGGCGGGCTTTATCGACCATTGGTCAAAAGTGAATACGCAAGCAAACGCACTTTTAGGCGGTGGTACAGTGGTGGAACAAATACCTAGTTGGACTACCGTAAATTTACATGTGTTCAGGCAAAGTCAGCGGTATTCGATAGGACTATATATTGAAAACCTGTTTGATAGAGACTATTACCATAGCAATGCTCGTGGCACTTCACCGGTTAAATATCTACAAGCTCCCAGAAATGTTCGCCTACAAATGAGGTATAACTTTTAAAATAAAACAAGAAGTTGGCTGTGAGGTAGGTTGATAGAGAAAGGTGAAGGGACTGAGGTCCCTTCCCGATTTATCGTATGGCCTTTGGGTATAAAGTTGCGCTGGCGACGGTTTGGTCATAAACGTTGAAAATACCAAACCAGTTTTGCGAGTCTACCTCAATGACACCATTACCCTTAGTGGTAGTTTTAAACTGTTTTAACACACTTTGGTTGTCGCCGTAGTGAATGTCTGAATAAGACCAATTTTGTATGGTTGCCAACAAGCTATTGAGGTTATACAAAGCTCCATTGGTTTGGCTGATTGGTTCAAATAGTTCTATTGAACTCACTTTGCCTGAGTGGTGTAGCTCAATACTTTGTGAACAACCGGTAATATACGATACCTTATTATTGAAACCTATTAGCTTTAATAAAGATGAGTGGTGTTTGCTTACAAATTCATCGATGTTGGTTTGCCCTGTAAAGCATGGCATTTGATTCACCACCACAGACTTTTCAAGTTTGTCACCAATCGTTAGTCCTTCAAGTTGAGAGCGAATGAGATCATCACTTACTTTGATATTGACGCTTTGAACCTCATTGAAATACTTTTCAAGTGAAGCTTGCTGTTGCCTATCAATAAACTTTTGTACTGTTTGACTCTGATCGTTATGAACAAAATGAAAGCTGGGTTGCTCAGAGATAAGTTCAACTCGGTTGCGTAAATCGATTGGTAATAGAGAGCGGCTGTATTGATACCCAGTTAATTTGTCATTTTGAAAAATGAATGCGTTATCTCTACCAAGAAAAGCTATCTTGATGGTGTCATTTACCGGCCATAATGCACTAAAGCGACCAACGTTTTTTTGAGCAGAGTCAAAATGACTACCGAGTGCAATACCAAAAGGCATGTTGTGAGTCACGTTAGTGTTTTTGATAGAAAGGGGGCTAACGGCATGTGGCTGGCTTCTAAACTTAAGAGTTGTGGTCGTATCAAGTGCCAGGTTACTTTCAAAATTGATAATCCTGCTATGCAAACGGTGTGCATACTTCTCATTGATTACAATGCCATTCTCACATGATTTAACAGGGAGAATCGATACATAGGAGTTTACAAACTGATCTTCATCGTATCGAAAAGAAACATGCTTAATCACATAATCACTGCCAGTTTCTGCCATTTTAGCTTGGATTTTTCCTAGCATACGCAGCTTAGCTTCTTCCTCGATTGTTTTTGCTGGTTTACCCGATATGTCTGTATAAAGTGAATATACGTTGACAGGTTTTTGGTTAGCATCGTGCGTACACTCACTGCTTTGATGATACAAAGTTGCTGCTTGAGAAGAAGCACACACAAAAGAAAGGCACAGTAGTAGGGAGGTTTTTTGCATAAAATAATCCTTTTCCTTTTATCCTATGCAAATAAACAAGAAATGACAATAGTCATTTGGAGATGAACAAGAATTAAATTAAAAAACTTTTTTATACAATTGTTTAAGGTTTTTCTGGGGAGTGTTTAGCTCCCCAGTGTTGTTACTTTTTCAATGAAATGGACTTGGCTTCGATATTAATTTTACCTTGCTTAAACAACCCACCAATGGCTTTTTTATAATTAGCCTTACTGGTTGCAAACGTTTTTTTGATTTGCTCGGGGTCTGATTTATCACCTAACGGCAAATATCCACCATTATCGTTTAGGGCCTGTAAGATTTGCGCTCCTAAATCAACTACTTTACCCATGCCAGGCTTTTCTAAAACAACATCAATTTTACCGTCTTCACGCACAGATTTGATGTAGCCTTTAAGTTTTTGGCCCATAAACATGCGTTTGAATACGGTATTAAAAAACACCACACCAAAGTGTTGCTCATTGATAATAACCTTATAGCCGAGGTCGGTTTTAGCGGCGACAATTAAGTCAACTTTCTCAAACTTACTGTAATTTGGCTCCGTTTTATTTAAAAACTTATTTAAATTGCTCGAAGCACACAAACGCTTGCTGGCATTGTCCAAATACAATCTGACTAAGTAGCTGTGGCCCTCACGCATTTTAGGCTTTTGTTCGTTAAATGGTGCCAATACGTCCTTATCAATACCTATGTCCATAAAAGCACCGACTGTAGACAAAGCTTTGACTCGAAGTAGCGCGAATTGACCCACTTGTGCTATTGGTGTTTTGGTTGTAGCAGTGGGGTGGCCTTGTGCGTCTTGGAAGATAAATACTTGAACGCTGTCTCCTGCTTCCAAATGTTCTTCTAACTCTTGTGCGGGTAAGAACACCTCACCTAACTCTTTGCCATCGAGATAAGCACCTTCAGCACACACTTCGCTGATCATTAATGAATTAATACTTCCTAACATGATTATTCCTCAGTTGGCCTTGGCTTACGGCGCAGCGGTGCGTTGCCATCAACATCAAATGGTGCAGGGATGGCTTTTTTAATTTTGGGCTTAGCTTTGGTGATTTTTTTAGGTGCTCTTTTCGCAGCAGGCTTTTTAGCAACGGTTTTTGTCACTTTAGGCTTCTTAGGTTTAAAGCCCTTAAACTTCGCTTCAAGACCTGTAATGCTGTCGAATTCAAGCTCATCGCTTAAATAATTCTTTATGGCAATAAAGCTGTTCCAGTCTTTCGGGCCCACTAGAGAGATTGCAGTGCCTTTAAAGCCAGCTCGACCAGTACGGCCTATGCGGTGCACGTATTCTTCAGCCAGCTTGGGCAAGTCAAAATTAATAACATGAGTGACGCTCAATAGGTCAAGACCGCGAGAGGCTACATCGGTCGTTACCAGTACTTTAAACAGGCCACGGCTGAAAGCGTCCATGATGTCTAATCGTTTATTCTGCGCCAAATCCCCGGCCAAGGCTGTGGCTTTAATACCTTGCGCATTTAGCTGTTCACTAATGCGCACCGTATCTGAACGTGTCGCGGTGAAAATGATACATTGTCCAACATCTGGCTGCGCCACAAAATGTTGCAACAAAGCATCCTTGTGATCTAAATGATCGGCAAAATAGAGTGTTTGTTTGATGTCACCATGTTGTTGATGTGCATCACTTAGGATGATTTTTTTCGGTGCGCGCAGCAAATTACGCGATGTTACTTCGACCTGCGCATGATCAAGTGTTGCTGAGAACAATAGCGTTTGACGTAAACGGTGATTCGCTTCATCGTTTATTTTATTGAGTTGATCTGCAAATCCTAAGTCTAACATGCGGTCTGCTTCGTCAAAAATTAGCAACTCTAAGCCACCTAGTTGCAATGAACGCTGTTCCAAATGGTCTGCTATACGCCCAGGTGTGCCAATAACGATTTGTGGGTCTTTTCGTAGCGCTTTGATTTGATCATTGAAGTTTTCACCACCGAGTACTTTGACCACGCTGATACTTGTGCCTGCAATCAATAAGCGACACTGGCTGAATACTTGCGTTGCCAGCTCTCGCGTGGGGGCAATAATCAAAACACGTGGGTCGCGTTTACTCAGTGCTTTTTGTTTCATCACGCGATGCACGGCTGGCAATAAAAAAGCCAGAGTTTTACCTGAACCCGTTTTAGATTGTGCAAATACATCGTGCCCAGCAATTGCTGTGGGTACCGCTTGACTTTGGATCGTCGTCGGTTGTGTGATCCCCTGATGAGCAAGTTGTTTTTCCAGACGGGCCTCAATGCCTAATTCGGTAAAGTGCAAAGCGTTTTTCTCCAAAACTTAACTAATGATTAGCCGCACATTATAGCAAAGCTATGTACAGCTCCGATAGCAATAAAGTTGTTTGTGTAAAGGGTTTTTGCAATTAATACAAAAATCCGTAGAATACGCGCTCTAGCGCCGGATTTACGGTCCGGTTTGTGTGTTTCATGCGTTGTGCTTAATGCTTGAAGCGAAGTAAAAGCTGAAAATTAGGAAAATTCTATGTCTAAACCATTTGTGGTTTGTGCCATGTATAAGTTCGTGTCACTACCTAACTTTGAACAAATTCGTCAACCATTGCTTAATGTTATGGAGCAAAATGAAGTACGAGGTACTTTGCTACTGGCTGCAGAAGGTATTAACGGTACCGTTGCTGGTAAACGAGAAAGCATTGATACTTTATTGGCATGGCTTGATAAGCAGCCGGGTTTAGACAACATCGTGTATAAAGAGTCATACGATGAGACATGCCCTTTCTATCGCACCAAAGTAAAGCTTAAAAAAGAAATTGTTACTATGGGTGTGCAAGGTATTGACCCTCTGAAGGTTGTTGGTAGTTATGTTAAGCCTCAACAGTGGAATGAGCTGATCTCTGATCCTGAAGTGGTGGTAGTTGATACGCGTAATGATTACGAAATCGAAATCGGTACATTTAAACACGCGATTGACCCAAACACTAAAACGTTCCGTGAATTCCCACAATGGGCAAAGGAAAACTTAGACCCAAGCAAACATAAAAAAGTAGCGATGTTCTGTACCGGCGGCATCCGCTGTGAAAAATCAACCGCATATATGAAAGAGCAGGGCTTTGAGGAAGTATATCACCTTGAAGGCGGAATCCTAAAGTACCTAGAAGACGTACCAAAAGAAGAGTCATTATGGGAAGGGGAATGCTTTGTGTTTGACAATCGTGTTGCGGTAGATCACGACTTACAAAAAGGCTCATATGAGCAATGTCACGCTTGTCGCATGCCTATCACCGAAGAAGAAATGCAACGTGAAGAATACATGGAAGGTGTTTCATGTCACCACTGCCATGAATCACTGACGGATGAGCAACGCGCTCGTTTTGCTGAGCGTCAAAAACAAATGCAGCTGGCTCAAGCCCGTGGCGAAGGTCACATAGGTCACGAAGCTCAAGAAGTATTACGTCAGCGCAAAGAGGCCAAACAGGCACAAAAGCAAGCACAAAGAGCAAAGACCGCCTAACGTTATTTAGGATAGGTCAAAACCTAAAAAAAGCCTCAACATATGTTGAGGCTTTTTTGTTGTTTATGCGCGCAAATGTTCAGTTTTTGTATGGTTGTGCTCTTATACTAAAGTTTGTTAGGCTAATTGTGTCTCAAACAACAATAATAGATGGCGGTCATGGGCAATTTATTTTTAAAAGAACGCGAAAGCTGGTGGGTTTGGTGCATATGGGGGGTTGTAGGCTGTGTGCTAAGTGGCTACGTGCTTGTATCGACCAAGCAGCAACACTTAGCCTTTGTTGTGCCTAGTCTATTAAGTGTTTTTATTACTGTTTGGATGAGTTATAGCAAGCGGTTTGAGTTTTTTCGAGCATTCAAAGTTTTACTCTTGGTGGCTGCAATTTCATGCGTTCCATCATTGGCCGATATTTTTTTACCTCTAAATGAACTCGCGGTATCGGCATTTAAAGCTGTATTGGTGTTGGTTTTTTTGGTTATTTTGTGCGTAGTTTGTGCTTGGTTAGCAAAACGACCTAAACAATATTATTGAAATAAGCAAAAAATTATCTTTCCCCCTTTACAGTCGCTACGAAAACCACTAATATGCGCGCCAACAACGGAGAGATGGCTGAGTGGTTGAAAGCACCGGTCTTGAAAACCGGCATACGTTAATAGCGTATCTAGGGTTCAAATCCCTATCTCTCCGCCACCTCATTCCCAAAACCGCCTTAACGGCGGTTTTTTTCGTTTGGAGGGCATTTATGTCAGCAGCAGTAGTAGTTAAACACGCTAGTTTGTGGATTGTATTTGGCTTCTTTTACCTAAGTGGTTTAGAGATGGCATTGCGTTTGGCTATTGACGGTCAACAAGATCCAACCTTACTAAAAACTCTTGCCTTTACCTTTTTATTTAATTTGTTGGCCGCTCACTTGGTGACAAAATATGAAACGCTATGGCCAATGTTAGGTGCGATTGTTATTAGCCTGACTGGGGTTGTGGGCTTTGGGTTTTATTTTACGGATCGTCTTGTGGATTATAGTGTTGAGTTGGCGATAGGGCTTACGTTGAGTTTACCGTTTGCAACTTTTGTTATTCAGCAAGTAAAAAAGCGACATGTGGATAATGCGACTTGATCGCGTTTAAACTCATCCTTGGCTATGTTACACTGCGCCCCGTCTTTTAATAGAAACAAAAGTGAATTAACTTATGTCAGATTTATTTAATACAGATGCTGAAAAAGCAAGCTATGGTATTGGCTTACAAATGGGTGAGCAACTAAAAGCGAATCCATTCGAAGGCCTTAACTTGCATTCGGTATTTGAGGGAATGAAAGACGCATACGCTGGAGACGCGTTCCGTGTTGAGATCCCAGAGATCCAAGCTGCATTTGAAAAAATCAATGCTGAAATCCAAGCTCGTCGTGAAGAAGAAGCGAAAGTACTCGCTGCTGAAGGCATTGCATTTTTAGAAGAAAACGCAAAACGTGCTGAAATCACGGTTACTGAGTCAGGTCTTCAGTATGAAGTTATCGCAACAGGTGAAGGCGCAAAGCCAGCTGCTGATTCAAAGGTACGTGTTCATTATCACGGCACACTTATCAATGGGACTGTATTTGACAGCTCTTATGATCGTGGTCAACCAGCTGAATTCCCTGTAAACGGTGTTATTAAAGGTTGGACAGAAGCGTTGCAGCTTATGCCTGCAGGTTCAAAGTGGCGTCTATACGTTCCACATGAGCTAGCATACGGTGAGCGTGGTGCAGGTGCTGCAATCGCGCCTTTCTCAACACTTGTATTTGATGTTGAGTTATTAGACGTATTGTAATCGTACACTAAACAGCTAATGTTTAATGTTAGAACCCAGCTCTGTGCTGGGTTTTTTGTTTTTAGATGTGGCATGTTTGGTAGTGATTTATGTTACTTTTTTAGCGATACCACCAAACATGGTTTATTGATAATCCCAAAAACTACATGACGATTACTTAACCTACCAAGATATCGTAAGGTTAATTAAATTGAAAATACAGCTCAAGAAGGACATACAGTACTGCTATTTTTTGTAGCTCAAGGCGAGTTCGTGTACGTAAAGGTAAAACAACCGCTTAATTTTAACTTGATTAAGTATTTATAAAAAAACATAATTGCAATGTTTTTAAAGCATATTAATTAACATTTCGTTTTATATATAGGGAAATGTTATGAGAAAGTTCATTTTGTGAGGGATAGTCGTATTACTCTCAACGTCAAGCTTATTGTTCAGTTCATTAAGTGCTGCTGCAAATAAAATCGCGGTATGTAATTCATGCTCAGACCAGCAAATTCAAAATAAAGCCATACAGTACGCGCCCAATGGCGGAATAGTACACGTACTGGATTTTACTGGTAATAAGATTAAAGCGTATGAAATGGTGCGTGAAGAAGGTCTGTTAATGTATTGGCCAACAGCAGTTCAAAACTCAGTTAAGACTGGATGGGAACACGCGAAAGAAGCAAGAAATATTTTTTTGGATTTAGGCAATGGTCAAGTGAACTATGACCACCTTCGCCCATATTTGGGTTCTTATTCAGACATAAAAAGCGCTCATACCGTAGCAAAGTCTCCCTATGAAAAAAATGCCGTGAAAGAAGCTTTGAGCGAGTACTTTTCAAACACAATTGCGGGATCAGTAACATCCGCAATTGTTCTTATTGGTAAAGAAACAGTGGGTAAGGCTCTACCTGTTAATATGGATATTATTGTGAAGTTTCCAAGTGACGGGACTATCTATAAGTTTACTTTTAAAGGCTTAGTCATTAGCTCTGATGGAAAAGTGTCGGTAACATTTGAGCCAGTTTCATATACGGGGCGCGATGCTGGTATAACATTATCAGAAGGTAGTTATTCAGGGTATAGAGCTAGCGGCCCAGATGATGCACTACAAAGAATTTTACAGCACATGATCGCATCTGGAGTGAAAGTAACCATTGGAGACACTATCTATAGAGGTGGAAACGTGGCCGTAACGCGAGTTATATGCAGCAATGAGCCAGCTAAAGGTTGTGTTGCGGCTGAATAGTGAACTTCGGACTTGTATAAATATACAGCCACTTTTTAAATAGTGGCTGTATAGAAGCTCAATTGTTTAAATACACCTCGCAGGCTTAGGCAACCCAGCAATTTTGGTGGCCTGCTTGGCTGGGCCTTTAGGAAACAGTTTGTATAAATACATGCTATTGCCTTTATCTTCGCCCAGTGCTTTAGCCATTGCTTTGACCAGCATGCGAATTGCAGGGCTGGTATTATATTCCTCATAAAAGTCTCGAACAAAGTTTACCACTTCCCAATGCGCATTCGTTAGTGTGATCCCTTCTTGTTCGGCGATGATAGGGGCCAGCTCCGTGCACCATTGTGTATGGTCGAGTAAATAGCCTTGCTTATCGGTTTCGATGATTTGATTATTAAATTCCAGCATATATTACCAAGTAATTGATTTTTTCGCGTTGTCGACAAGCGCTACCCACTCAATATCGCTGATTAAGTTAATGCCAGTATCGACGCTTATCGCGCGAGCGGTCGCACAGCTTTCCAGCATGTAGCACTTATCTGATAAACCCATGTATGAAGCGTGATCATAACAGGCGTCACCAATGAGTAACAGTGCATCATTACTAGCAATCAGCTTATCTAATTGTATTGTACTGTAATATGAGTAAGGCTTAGAAAGCATGTGTACAGTATTAATGTTCATAAATTGACGACCATATCTTGTTGTTGCAGTAACGCTTGCTGCTGTGACTTACTCAATACCGTGACAGGAATGCTCAATTGCTGCTGATCAAGCTGGTACTTTTGCATTGCAAGCTCACATACATACACCTGTTCAACGTCATATATTTCCAAGGTTTTTATGGTTTTGAAAAAGTCTTTTAACCCTAAATGAGCGGCTGACTGTGTGCTTTTTATTGCAAGTAGGGCACTGTCGAGGAGTAGCCACGAAACATTTTGATCAATGGCGGCATAGATCAGTGTGGTATCTAGTGCATCACGGATATAAAGGCCATCAAAAGGACTTTTATGACTAATTATGAGTACATTTTTCATTTAAACTGCACCCACTTATCAGCCTTCGCGCTGAGCATGGCAAACTCTGCCAAACCTGCGACTTTAAATAGACCCGTATTATTGATATCAATGGCTCGCTTTTCGGCAGCGGTTACACACAGCATTAGTGGAATACCAAGCTCAGCTAATGTTTGCCAAACACTTTTGACATCGAGTTCATCGCTTGCAAGCTGCAAGTGTTCAGATGCGTGACTGACGGCGTCTTGATATAAAAAAATACAGTCAATCTGATGGCCACTTTGCAAAGCGGCGTGTGCAAAGCGAGAAAGATTTTGCAAACAATGCTGATCTGCAACACTAGTATGTAGGGATAATACAAATTTGCTCAAAATACGCCCATAAAAAAAGCCCCATAATAGGGGCTTAGTTTACCAGAACTAACTGGTTAGTCATCACTTGCACCTAAAAGAGCAAGCAGTGAAGTGAATAGGTTGTAGATATTTAGGTATAAGCCAACCGTAGCAAGTACATAGTTGGTTTCACCACCATTTACGATACGGCTTGTATCGTAAAGAATGAAACCTGACATCAATAGTACGATTGCTGCGTTTAATGCCATGAAAGCTACACTGCTACCGATAAACAAGTTAACTAAGCTTGAAATCACAACCACGATTAAACCAACCGTCAAAAAGCCGCCCATAAATGAAAAGTCTTTTTTCGTTGTTAAAGCGTATGCTGATAAGCCAAAGAAGATCAACGCGGTTGAGCCTAACGCTTGTGTAATTAACATTCCACCGTTTGGCATAGCAGCGTAGTGGTTAAGTAGTGGCCCTAAGCCAAAGCCCATGATACCGGTGAACAAAAACACTAAACCAATTGCAGATGATGAATTAGCTTTCTTATGAATAACGAAAATTAAGCCAAGACCAATTAGAGAACAAACAAGCCCTGTGAAGCGCGGTAACGCCATTGTCATTGATATCCCTGCCGTAACTGCACTAAATGCTAGTGTCATTGCAAGCAGAAAATATGTGTTCTTTAGTACCTTGTTAGTTTCAATGGTCGACATTACCGGCTTAGCGGTATCGTACGAGTGATTGAACGCCATGGTTAAACTCCTTAATGAACAAATGTTCCAATAAATAAACTGGATTAAGATTACCAAGAGTTATATGGTTCGGCAAACATTGTCGATCAAATAGAGTGTAGAAATCTAGAAAAGTTCCGTTTGCACTATAGAGTTGTTCTACATTTGAACAAATGTGAGGTTTTTTGAGCACTTAAACGTTTTTATGAAAAAAAAGCTTCACATTGGCGACAGTATTCCCTATTATTCGCCCCGCTGCGGAGAGATGGCTGAGCGGTTGAAAGCACCGGTCTTGAAAACCGGCATACGTTAATAGCGTATCTAGGGTTCAAATCCCTATCTCTCCGCCACTAAATTTTTTTATATAGCAATATTGCTATATATCCGCTTTTGGAGAGATGGCTGAGTGGTTGAAAGCACCGGTCTTGAAAACCGGCATACGTTAATAGCGTATCTAGGGTTCAAATCCCTATCTCTCCGCCACTAAATTTTTTTATATAGCAATATTGCTATATATCCGCTTTTGGAGAGATGGCTGAGTGGTTGAAAGCACCGGTCTTGAAAACCGGCATACGTTAATAGCGTATCTAGGGTTCAAATCCCTATCTCTCCGCCACTATTCTTATGAATAGCAAGCCGCTGATTAGTCAGCGGCTTTTTTATTGCTTACTATTCGCTAAATTAGACCAAAGTCCACTTGTATATATGTACATATGCGTCAAGCTCAAATGTGATGTATGACTTAAGGCTATCTTCAATATGAAACAACAACTCGCTAAAAGTGTCGCACTTTCATTTTTATCGCCACTGTTTACTGGCTGTGTGCTGGGCTTGTACTTCACAATTTCAAACCAAGGAGGATTTAGCATTTTTTTAAGCTTACTCACTGGCGCGATTGTAAACGCTCATGTCGTTGGGCTATCCATGGCTTTGTTTGTAGTGCCTGGTTATTTGTTACTCTACAGAATTAACAAGGTTCACTATAGTGCAATATTAACATTGGGAATGCTTGGGGGGGCTATTTGTAGCTATCTATTTGCGGCCCAGAATGGTGCGGGGTTTGTCATTAACTCAGTCATGGCAACTATGGCTGCAGGGCTGTTTTTGTATGGCCTAAGACGTTTTGCATAATCACTTGCTCTATATTTAGCCAAGTAGCACTATATTTACGGATATTTAATACTTTTTCTCCAGAAAAGGTTTCATTTAATTGCCCGAAAGAGTACCTTAGACTTTTGTATGTTGTAACCGTGATTTATTAAATGCAGAAGCAAGATTTTTACCAGTCACTCGTAAAACAAGCGCAGGCGCTCATCAGCGGTGAAAGAAATGTTATCGCGAATATGGCTAATCTTAGTGCCTTGTTGTTTACTTCATTAGAAGACATTAACTGGGCTGGATTTTACCTCGTTGATAGTCCTGATGAGTTGGTTTTAGGCCCATTTCAAGGGAATCCAGCGTGTATCCGCATTCCTGTAGGTAAAGGTGTCTGTGGCACCGCAGCCCATGCCAAAGAGACTCAACTGGTTGAGGATGTGCATGCGTTCGATGGCCATATTGCATGTGATGCGGCGTCAAATTCGGAAATTGTCATCCCAGTATTCAAAAACGGTGAAGTGTTCGCCGTTTTGGATATTGATAGCCCGAGCTTAGCACGTTTTGATGAAGCGGATAGGGATGGATTACAAGCTTTGGTTCGTTGCTTTGAGTTGACGCTATCGTGAAAGATCTACTGAACGTACAAGATTACTTATTTTCTAACGCCGACGTGGGAGACTGGGAAGGTGAAGAGGAACATGTTGCTGAGACATTGAATGAGCTCATTCATTTTGCTTGGCAACAAATACCAGATGATCTCGAATGTGAAATCATCGATAATTTGATAAACGGTATATGGGAACATCTTCGTGGTGATTTGGCTTTATTAGAAGCTGAGTTTGAAGAGTTAACAGACTGGGTAACACACTATATCCAATCATCGTTAGATGAACAGATGTCATAAATAGGTTCAAAAATGGAAACCACAAACAAGCTAAAAGATATTAATGAGGTACTGGATTTTCTATATTCAGAATTCCCTCAGTGTTTTAAACAAAAAGACGGCATAAAGCCACTTAAGGTTGGTATCTTTAAAGATATCGCTGAGCGCATCGAGGGCTCAGACAAAGTGAGCAAAACTCAGGTACGCCAAGCACTGCGTAAATATACTTCGAACTGGCGTTATCTCGAAGCCGTGACCAAATACGAATTTCGTATCGACCTTGATGGAAACGATGCTGAAAAAGTAGAGCAGGAGCATATTGAACATGCTCAAAAAGCGCTTGAAGAAAGCCGTGCTAAAATGGCTAAACGCAAGAAACCACAACGTCCTCGTCAGGATGGTGAAACAAAATCTTACAAAAAGAAAGGTCCAGCGCATCCTCGCTCGGGTGACAAAAACGCTAGAGTTAACAAAAAGCCAGCACCGCAACAAGCAAAACGTAGTTCAGGTAAAGTTGAACCATTGCCAGCTAATGAGGTCAAGGTTAATAACAAAGTAAAAGTTAAGTTAGGCCAAGCACTTGTTAATGCAACTATTACTGAAGTGAACAAAGATGAAGTTCATGTTGAATTAGTAACAGGCATGCAAGTTAAAACTAAAGCAGATAGCCTATACATCGTTTAAGGAGTTGTGCGTATGAGTAAAAAGTTGAGTCTCATTTCTGTTATCGCCGCGTTATTATCTGGAGCTACATTTGCAGCGTCAAATACCGTCACTGAGAAGGATATTCCGGTGCTTGCACCTGAAGTTCAGCATACAACGGCAAGCAAAAGGGTGACCAACTATTTTACTCGACAGCATTATAAGCGATTTAGTTTTGATGACGCTTTGTCGGAAGAGATATTTGACCGTTATATAGATTCGCTAGATTATAACCGATCAGTATTCCTGCAAAGCGACATTGAACAGTTTAAAAAATACGCTAAGCAATTCGATGACGCAATAAAAGGCGGCAAGTTAGATTTTGCTTATGAGTTGTTTAACCTGAGCATGAAGCGTCGCTTTGAACGCTTTCAGTTTGCCATTTCTTTACTCGATAGCGAAATGAAGTTTGATAAACCCGATGCATTTTTCTATGACCGGGAAGATATTGAGTTCGCTAAGTCTAAAGCAGAACTCGACGAGTATTGGCGTCAACGCGTTAAATCTGATGCGCTACGCTTAAAACTGACGGGTAAAGAGTGGAAAGAAATTAAAGAAATTCTCACTAAGCGTTACAACAATACCTTGAAACGATTAGTACAAACCAACAGCGAAGATGTGTTTCAAGTGGTTATGAATTCCTTCGCGCGTAGCGTTGAAGCTCACACATCTTACCTTTCTCCACGCCGTGCAGAACAGTTCAAGATGGATATGGATCTTGAACTTGAAGGAATAGGTGCGGTACTTGGTTACGATGAAGATTACACAGTTATTCGTTCCTTAGTTCCAGGCGGCCCAGCGGATAAATCTGAAAAAATTAAACCGGATGACCGTATTGTGGGTGTAGCCCAAGACCAAGAAGAGTTCGTTGATGTGATTGGTTGGCGTCTTGATGATGTGGTTGACCTTATCAAAGGGCCGAAAGGGACGAAAGTCAGACTGCAATACCTTAAAGGTTCAGACACACATGGTACACCTAAAGTTGTTGAAATAGTTCGTGACAAGATTCGTCTAGAAGATAGAGCAGCTAAATCAGAGATATTTGAGGCTAAATACTCAGACTTGACCAGTAAAATTGGTGTGATTGAAATTCCAAGCTTTTACAATAACCTATCTAAAGATGTGAAAGTAGAGCTCACCAAACTAAAAGAGCAAAACGTAGATGGCATTGTCATTGATTTACGCCAAAATGGTGGTGGTTCATTGTATGAAGCAACTCAGTTAACAGGTTTATTTATTGATCAGGGGCCAGTTGTTCAAATACACACGGCTTACAACCGAGTTGAGGAACAAAAAGACCGAGATGGCATTACATTTTACGACGGCCCTATGACTGTATTGGTAGATAGATACAGTGCCTCAGCGTCAGAGATTTTTGCTGCGGCTATTCAAGACTATGGACGAGGTGTAGTAATCGGTGAACAGACTTTTGGCAAAGGAACCGTTCAGCAACATCGTGGGTTAGCTAAAAATTATGATTTGTTCAGTAATGCGCTAGGCAGTGTAACTTACACCATTGCTAAGTTTTATCGAATAAATGGTGGAAGCACACAAAATAAAGGCGTAGTGCCGGACATTCTGTTACCTTCAGCGATTGACCCTGAGGAGTGGGGAGAAAGCCAAGAGGACAATGCTTTACCTTGGGACAGTATCAAGCAGGCACGATATAATACATTGGATAACTTACAGCCTGTAGTTGAGTACATTCAGTCTAAACACGTTGCACGGGTAAAAAGTGAGCCTGAGTTTAAATATGTTTATGATGATATAGCTCGCTATAACGAGCAAAAAGAAGAAAAGAAGATTTCTTTGGTCGAGGCTGAACGTTTAAAAGAGAGAGATGAGGCAGAGCAACGTTCTTTGGTCCGTAACAATGAACGCTTGAAAAGGCTAGGTTTAGAGCAGGTTGAAAAGCTGGATGACTTACCAGAGGTGATCTCGGAGCTTGACCCCTATTTAGAGGAAGCAGCATTGATAACTCAAGACCTGATTTCCTTTGGCCGTTTAGCTAAGAATGATGTATAAGTATTGTCCAACATGAAGTTAAAAGGCGCTTAGGCGCCTTTTTTGTTACGACTTCGCTGATGAATTTGCTATGATTCACGCCAGTTAATATATGAATAACAACTAATAGTAATTATCACGACCTAAGGTTGTGCGTAAAATAATAATAAGCATGAGTCTCATGCATAGGAGAGTTCAGTTTGAAGCAACCTAAACAACCCTCATTTTTTGACGCGTTTTTACCCATTTCAGTTTTAGTCTGTTTACTTGGTGCCGCTGTTTATCTGTATGGTGACAATTCATCATCTGGTCCTAACCAAATAGCGTTACTATTCGCAACTTTTACTGCAGCTCTAATCGGCTTGAAAAATGGTTATACATGGAAAACCCTCGAAGAGGCGATGATCAAAGGGATCACGCTTTCATTGGGGGCAATTTTGATCTTGCTTATGGTAGGTGCCTTGATTGGCACATGGCTGTTATCAGGAACTGTACCAACGCTTATCTACTATGGCTTACAAATCATCAACCCAAGTTGGTTTTATGCCGCTAGTTGCCTTATCTGTGGCATTGTAGCAATGAGCATTGGTAGTTCTTGGACCACAGCTGCAACCATTGGTGTAGCATTGCTCGGAGTTGCAACGGGTCTAGGACTTGATCAGGTCGTAACAGCAGGGGCTGTTATTTCTGGTGCGTATTTTGGTGATAAGTTAAGTCCACTCTCTGAAACAACTAACCTTGCCCCAGCGGTCGCTGGCAGTGATCTATTCGAACATATCCAACACATGCTTTGGACCACAGTACCTAGCTTTGTTATCGCGTTGATCATATTTACTTTTATGGGCTTCAGTGCAGATGTAAATAGCGATATAGGTCGAATTGAAGAGATAGTTGATATTTTACAAGGCAATTTTAATATTAACCCAGTAATGTTAGTTCCTCTACTGGTACTACTTGGGCTGGCTTTTAAAAAAATGCCTGCATTTCCAGCGATTTCAATCGGAGCAGTGGTTGGTGCGGTATGGGCGATGCTATTTCAAGGAGATCTTATTCTAAGCCAAATTGATGCATCGCAAGGCGAGTTGGTTGGCTACTTCAAGCTCGTTTGGGCAACATTTTATCAAGGCTTTACTGTCTCGACAGGTGACACTAAAATGGACGACCTACTCAGTGGTGGTGGTATGTCTAGCATGTTAACTACGACCTGGTTGGTTATGACTGCATTAATGTTTGGTGCCATTATGGAGAAAACAGGCCTACTGGAGATTTTTGTCCGTAGTATTTTAAAAGTTGCCAAAAGCACGGGTTCATTGATTGCTTCAACAGTTGCAACGTGTATCGGCACAAACGTCATTGCCGCCGATCAGTACATTGCGATTGTTGTTCCTGGCCGTATGTTTAAAGAAGAATATGAAAAACGTGGTTTGAAACCAGTTAACTTATCACGCACTTTAGAAGATGGCGGCACTATCACAAGCCCGCTGATCCCATGGAATACCTGTGGTGCATATATGCAAAGTGTTTTATTGATCAATCCATTTGACTATGCAATATATGCATTCTTTAATTTAATAAATCCTTTGCTGGCGGTCATTTATGCGTACCTTGGTATTAAAATACTACGCATAAAGCCAGAACAAACAGAGCAGAGCGCTTAATCATGCCGCCCCGTTAGCTCGGGGCTTTTTTTTGAGGACATATTATGCAAACCAAACCTCAAGCTAAGTATCTAAAAGACTACAAAGCACCTAGCCATCAGGTCGAACAATTAGAGCTTACCTTTGACCTACATCCAACACAGACTATGGTAACGGCGAAGGCGAAATATCTCGCGCTAGAAGCACACAACAGCCTTACACTAGATGGTGTTGATCTAAAGCTAGTCTCTCTTAAAGTTGATGGCAAAGCATTTGATGACTATCAATCTACAAGCACTACGCTCACACTGAGTAGTTTGCCAAATGAGTTTGAGTTAGAAATAGTGACTGAAATCTCACCCCAGACCAATACTGCTTTAGAAGGGCTTTATTTGTCTGGTGGAGCGTATTGCACGCAATGTGAGGCCGAAGGGTTTCGCAAAATCACCTACTTTCTAGACCGTCCGGATGTATTGACCGTATATACAGTGACCGTAATTGGTGATCGGGCGATGCCATCACTATTGTCCAATGGCAATAAGGTTGCGCAGGGCACACTGGAAGGGGGACGTCATTACACAACTTGGCATGACCCATTCAAAAAACCTAGTTACTTATTTGCACTTGTAGCTGGTGACTTTGACGAGCTGAAGGATGAGTTCATCACCCGCTCAGGCCGTAAAGTTGAGCTGGTACTGTTTGTGGATAAGGGTAACTTATCAAAGGCACCTCATGCCATGGCATCGCTAAAAAATGCTATGAAGTGGGATGAGGAGCGCTTTAACCTAGAGTATGACCTTGATATCTATATGATAGTCGCAGTTGACTTCTTCAATATGGGAGCGATGGAAAATAAGGGGTTAAATGTATTCAACAGCGCTTGTGTGCTTGCAAATCAGCAAACGGCCACTGACAGAGATTATCACACCATAGAGTCTATCGTTGGCCATGAGTACTTTCATAACTGGACAGGTAATCGTGTCACTTGTCGAGATTGGTTCCAGCTTTCATTAAAAGAGGGGCTAACCGTATTCAGAGACCAAGAATTCAGCAGCGATCTTGGGTCTCGAGGTCTGAACCGAATCGATGCGGTAATGGCAATGAGAATGCACCAATTTGCAGAAGATGCAGGTCCCATGGCGCACCCAATCAGACCCAATAAAGTTATTGAAATGAATAACTTTTATACAGTTACGGTGTATAACAAAGGTGCGGAAGTTATCCGCATGATGCATACCTTGTTAGGTGAGCAAAATTTCCAAAAAGGTATGCAGCTTTATTTTGAGCGCCATGACGGTCAGGCGGTTACTTGCGATGACTTTGTAGCAGCGATGCAGGATGCCAGCAAAATTGACTTAACTCAGTTTAAACTGTGGTACGAACAAGTTGGCACGCCTAGCTTGAAAGTTGTCACATCATTTGACGCAGAACTTAGCCAATATGTGTGTACTATCACTCAGCAAAATGCCAAACATGATCCGATACAAAGCCCATTGCATATTCCTTTTGCGATTGAGCTGTTGGACAAAGAAGGGCAAGCATTGCCACTTATTGTCAATGGTGAGCGCATCTCGAAGGTTATTAATTTAACTGAAGAGGAACAAACGATCACTTTTGAGCAAATCAACGAATGCCCAGTGGCTGTATTGCTTGAAGACTTCTCTGCACCCGTTATTGTCAATTATGATTACCAACTTGGAGAGCTCATTCACATTATTGCACACGCAAGCAGTGATTATGCTAGGTGGGAGGCAGCACAACAAGCGTTTACATTGCAAATGAGGGAAGCTGTTTCACAATTTGAACAAGGTCAGCCGATCAGGCTTTCTTACGCATTAATTGAAACGTTCGATAAGCTATTACGTGAGCGTAAGGGCGATTTAGCACTTTTGGCAGAGCTGATCAGAGTACCTAGCTTTGATACTTTAGCAACAGCATTTGAGCAAGTGCCAGTCGAAGCGTTAAATGAGAGTATCGCTGAATTTGAACTGGCTATCGCCAGCGGCCTTCGTAGTACGTTAAAAGATACATTCACAGCATGTGTAGAAAATGGCGAACTGGATCACGAAGCTGTATCAGCTCGCGCCTTGAAAAACACTTGTCTGTACTATCTGGCAAAATGTGCGGATGAACAAGTACATGAATGGCTTGAATCGCAAAGAACGTCAGACAATATGACATTGGTATTGGGAGCTTTGAAGGCTTCACTTAGTGCACAGTTGGCATCTTCTTCCGCTGCAATGAATGAGTTTGACTCGCATTGGCGGCATGATTTGTTAGTCATGGACAAGTGGTTTGCGTTGCAAGCGACTCAAAAAGGTGATGATGCGATTAAGCATATTTATGATTTATACTCACATCCATGTTTTGACAAAGGAAACCCTAATAGGGTGAGGGCTTTAGTTGGTAGTTTCGCAAGAAACAACCCTGAACAGTTTCACCGGGTAGATGGTAAGGGCTACGAACTATTGGGAGATCTGTTAGTAGAGCTCAATGCGATTAATCCGCAAAATGCATCACGTATGATAACGCCATTTATGTCATGGAAGCGATTTGATGCGAAACGTCAGCAACTAATGAAATCTCAATTGCAACGTCTTGCTGCCATGAGTGATTTAAGTGATGACTTATATGAAAAAGTAGAGAAAGCGTTGAGCTAAACTTAAAAATGCAAGAGTATTTTTTTTCAATGTATCTGACATATGACGAATGTATGGAATATTACAAAGGGCATTATAAATATCTTCAAGTAGTCGAGGATGGCGGAAAAACAATCCGCTTTCCTGCGGTCCATATTCGTAAGTTTGTTTCATCGTTAGGTATTAGAGGACGGTTTAGATTATGTCTAGATGGCCAAAATGGCTTTGTTTCACTTGAAAAAATTGCTTAATCCGAAAATTTAACACTGTCATATTGTATTTTTGTTAAATGGGTTTGTTATAAACTTAAATTACGTGTTATAAATTATCTGGTAGGACGTCTTACCAAGAGTAAAATAGCGCCCTAAACGCTAAATAAGCACCGATTGAACGCGTTCCATTTGTAATTTTTATAATTCGCTTCTATCGTTACGACAACAAAAAACAACAACTTGATTAAAAAATACCCGCCAGAAGGGGGAGAAATAATGATAAAAAGATCGCTTTTTGTGAAAAACAAAATCATGCTCGGTCTTAGTGCAGCTGCTTTGTCGATGAGCAGTGCACCTTTACTTGCTGCAAGCTTTCAAGTCGGTGATTTTGACATCACGTTTGATTCAACATTTTCTTACGGACAGAGTATTCGTGTAGAAGATAGAGATTTTCAATACATAGGTAAGAGCAATCATCCTCGATTTGATTGGTCTGGCTATAACGCTTTGACTGGGAACACCATCTATAGCTCAAGTGAAGTTTGGGCTAACCCTGGTGCTTATTCAAATAATGGTGACGCAGGTAATTTAAATTTTGATTCAGGCGAGACCTTTTCGCAACTTGTTAAAGGAACACACGACTTAGCGATTAGTAAAGATAACTATGGTTTCTTCTCGCGCTTCATGTATTTCTATGACTTTGCGATGGAAGACGGCGATTTTGCGTACAGCAACCCTGTGTCAGGTTCAAAAGTTGACCCATGTGCTTTTGATGAAACGAAAGAGCAAGTTTGTTCAGACTTCCGTCTATTAGATGCGTTTGTATGGGCTGACTTTGATCTAAATGATGGTAAAAACCCCTTATCAGTTCGTTTGGGTCAGCAGGTAGTAAACTGGGGTGAAAGTACCTTAATTAGTCATGGTATCAACGTAAACCCAGTGGATATCGATCGCTTAAAAGCGCCAGGTTCAGAAGTTAAAGAAGCATTTATCCCTGTGGGTATGCTTTGGGCCTCATTGGGCATAACAGAAAATATTACGTTGGAAGGTTTTTACCAGTACGATTGGCATGAAACACGGCTGCCTGCGACGGGAAGCTATTTTTCTACCAACGATTTTGCATCTGCGAACGGATTTTCTCAAAACGTTCAGTTAGGTTTTACGTCTAACCCTGATATTGACTTGCAGCATTTAACAGACTCTCTTAACGCCTTACAAACAACTTGGTTAGGCGCATTGACTGCACAGGGTCTAGATGTGACTCAAGAAGGTGTGACGACTAGTCAATCAGCACAAAAGCTACTAGCACAGATGTATTTGGCGTATCCTACAAAAGTAGCCCTCAAGGGGAAAGGAAACGCAGGTATAACTGAGCCAGAAGACGGCGGACAGTACGGCTTGCGCTTAGGTATCTACTCTCCGGAACTAAACGATACTGAATTCGCATTGTATTACATCAATTATCATAGCCGCAGACCACTTATCTCTGGTAAGGCCTCAGATTTTACCAATGCAGGTGTTGCTCAAGATCTGGCTTATATTGCATCTAATACAATTACTGAAGATAACATCACCAATCTGAACGCCTTCACGCAAGCACAAATTGTTTATCCAGAAGACATCAAACTTTATGGTTTAAGCTTCAATACCGCGATAGGCGAAACGGCATTTTCTGGCGAATTTGCATTTCGTAAAGATGAGCCTCTTCAAATCGATGACGTAGAGTTGCTTTATGCTGGTATGGTGGAACAGCTAGCTGCAGCGGGACGCCGTGACGACTTTGCTGGTTTATCTCAGCTGAGTGAAGGCGATACAGTAGCGTATGTCGGTCCAGGTGAAGTGGCGCAAGGGTATATTTTAAGAGATACCTTACAGGGCCAATTTACTGCAACTCACCTATTTGGTCCATCACTAGGTGCAGATAGCTGGGCAGTTGTTGGTGAAGTGGGTGCTGTAACCATCAAAGAGATGCCTACTTATGATCAGCTTCGTTTAAACGTCTCAGGTACGGGTCGAAGCGGTACGATAGAAGGTATTTCCGGCAAGGATTATGATTTATTGCACCAAGCTGTATCAAACGGGCCTGAGGTCAATCCATTCCCAACTTCATCGGCGTGGGGCTATCGACTAATCGCTAAAGCAGAGTACAACAACCTGTTTTCGGGTGTTAACTTCTCACCGAGAGTTGTTTTCTCGCACGATGTAAACGGTATTACACCTGATCCTATGTTCCTATTTATCGAGGATCGTAAATCGTTAGGTGTGACTTTGAATTTCAACTATCAAAATGCGTGGTCGTTTGACGTAGGCTACAACACGTTCTGGGGTGGCGGTGCCACTAATACATTCGCAGACCGTGATTTTGTCTCTTTTAACATCAAGTATTCAATTTAAGGGCTTTCAGTATGTTTAGAAAACCTACACTCATTGCCGCAACAATGATAACAATGCTATCGGCAACAGGCGCGATGGCGAAAATGTCGGCTGAACAAGTAGCACGCTTAGGTGTTGATTTAACGCCAATTGGTGCTGAAAAAGCAGGTAATAAAGATGGTTCAATCCCAGCATGGGACGGTGGTATTACAAAGCCGCCAGCGAACTACAAGCCGGGTATGCACCATCCAGATCCGTTCGCGGATGATAAAATTCTTTTTACAATTGATAAGTCAAATGTAGATAAATACAAAGAGTTTTTGAGCCCAGGGCAAGTTGCGATGTTTGAAGCGTATCCAGATACGTTCAAGATGAACATCTACCCAACTCGCCGTAGTGCCTCGTATCCTCAGTTTGTTTATGACGCAACTAAAAAGTACGCTTCTACAGCGGAGCTTATTGAAGGTGGTAACGGAATCAAAAATACCGCGATTGGTATTCCGTTTCCGGTTCCAAAAGACGGTTTAGAAGCTATCTGGAACCACTTGCTGCGCTATCGCGGCCTGTCTATCGCGCGCTTTGGTGGCCAAGCAATGCCAACTGAATCTGGTGCATATAACTTGATAGGCTTTGATGAGAAGTTATTGGTTAAGTACTCAGCGACAGACGCGACACCTGAAGAACTTAAAGAGTCGAACGTACTGTTTAAGTTCAAGCAAAAAGTAACAGAACCTGCACGATTAGCGGGTACTGCATTGCTTGTTCATGAGACAATGGACCAAATCCTGACTCCGCGCCAAGCTTGGACTTACAACACTGGACAGCGTCGAGTTCGTCGAGCACCAAATGTAGCATACGATGCACCAGGAACTGCATCAGATAGCCTACGTACTACCGATGATTTCGATATGTTTAATGGTTCGCCAAACCGTTATGACTGGACTTTAAAAGGCAAGAAAGAACTATATATTCCATACAACAGCTATAAGCTGCACAGTGACAAGCTAAAGTATGATGATATTTTAAAGCCAGGCCACATAAACCCGGAACATGTTAGATACGAAAAACACCGTGTATGGGTTGTTGAGGCTAACCTCAAAGAAGGAACGCGTCATATTTATAAAAAACGTGTTTTCTACATTGATGAAGATAGCTGGCAAATCCACATTGCGGACCTATATGACAACCGTGATCAAATGTATCGTGTAGCGATGGCGCATGGGCTTAATTATTACGAAGTACCTACGCACTGGAGTACATTAGACGTATATTACGATCTAAATTCACGTCGCTACCTAGCGATTGGTTTAGATAATGAAGAGCAGATGTACGATTTCAGTCAGTCATTCCAAGATAACGAGTTTACACAAAGTGCGCTGCGCCGTGAGGGTAAACGCTAATCTGGTTCTCAGCCAACTATTGCTAGCGGTCTTTGGATCGCTAGCAATTCTGTATTTCCGACGAGTTCTCGTCACCAGTCACCTTTATTTGAGTAGTTTCAGCATGTTAAAAACAACGATAGCGAGTGCGCTAATACTGTTTGGTGGCGTTGCCAATGCACAAATCGCCCCTCAGCCAGCACTACAAGTTCAACATCCACAAAGTACATTGTTCACTGATATTGTGAACAGCGAGGGAACATTAATCGCTGTAGGTAAGCACGGTACTGTGGTAACCAGTACTGATGGCGAAACTTGGCAGCAGGCTAAAGTACCTGTGCAATCACTGCTAACAGCTGTTACATCGTTAGGAAGTGATAAATCTTGGGCATGTGGCCACGATAGCAGTATTTTGTTTAGCAGTGATCATGGCCAAACTTGGCAAATCCAACAATATTTACCACAGCAACAAAAACCTTGTTTAGATATAGAGTTTGTTGATGCAAACACGGGGTTTGCAATTGGTGCGTATGGCATGTTTTATCAAACCAACGATGGTGGCCAGAGCTGGAAAAAGCGTTTCATCGATGATTTTGTTCACCCTGATGATAAAGAGTATTTACAAGGCCTTAAAGAGGATGACCCTCAAGCTTACGAAGAAGAAACCAAGTTTATCCTACCGCATTTTAACCGTTTACTAATTCATGAAGGACACCTATATCTAGCTGGTGAAATGGGGTTGGTGGCATATAGCGAAGATATGGGCAAAAGCTGGCAAAGATTAGATGAATTTTACCCAGGATCATTTTTCTCAGTGGCTCCGTATGGTAATGAGCAAGTCGTCGTGGCGGGCTTACGGGGTAATGCTTTCATTGCCAACAGTGAAGAATTAGAATTTAGTCAAATAGACGTGCCAGTCAAAGCCACAATTAATTCAATCGTAAACTTCAATGGTAGCTTGTATCTACTTGCTAATAGCGGCTTCTTGTTTAGCTATGACAACGGGCAGGTCAAACGATCACAGTTAAGCAGCGGACATGCCATTCTATCAGCCGTTACATTTAAGAATAAGTTAGTTTTAGCCACCGAGAAAGGGCTAAAAATTTGGGAGGCTAAGAAGTAATGAAAGCCGTTTTAAATAAATTGGAATATGTAGTGTTCCGTCATCGTCTGGCCGTTGTTTTTCTGTTTACTATTCTGACGGGACTGTTAGGGTATAAAGCGACTCAGATCCAGCTAGATGCGTCTTTTAATAAAAATATTCCACTGCAGCATGAATATATGCAGTTGTATCTAAAACATGAAAAGCAATTTGGTGGCGCTAATAGCATTTTAATCTCTGTCTGTGACAAAGATGGAGATATTTTCAACCCAGACTTTTTCACACAATTGAAAGCTGTGCATGATCAATTGTATTTTATTCCCGGTGTTAATCGCCCGTTGGTTAACTCGATTTTCTCACCCAGCGCTAGGTTTGTCGAAGTGGTTGAGGATGGATTTGCTGGTGGCCCAATCATTCCTGCTAATTTTTCAGCAACAGAGCAAGGCCTTGCAGTTGTAAAACAAAATATCGAGAAAGCCAATGTAGTAGGGCGCATGATAGCCAGCGACTATAGCTGTGCTATGGTCAGTGCGCAGCTTATGGAAATAGACCCTCAAACTCAAGAAAAGCTCGACACATTGGCGTTTGCAAAAAAGTTAGAGTCGCAGATCCGCGAACCGCTTAGCACTGATAAAGTCAGTATTCATATCATCGGCTTTGCAAAAATGGCAGGTGATATCGCAGATGGTGCCAAAGGTGTAGTGCTGTTTTTTGCACTAGCGATAGCGTTCACATTTGTGATGGTTTGGCTATTTTGTAAGAGCTTCAAGCTGACATTATTGCCAATAGTTTGTTCTATTATTGCAGTTGTCTGGCAGATGGGTTTACTTGCTAGTCTTGGCTTTGGGCTCGATCCAATGTCGATTTTGGTGCCATTTTTGGTGTTTGCGATTGGTGTGAGCCATGGCGTGCAGATGATCAACTCCATTGGTAAGAAAGTCGCAGAGGGCGTTTCAAGCAAAGTTGCGGCTGAAGCAAGTTTCAAAGCGCTGTTGATCCCAGGTGGTATTGCCTTGCTGTCTGACACAGTCGGCTTTTTAACGCTGCTCGCCATAGATATTGGCATTATCAGAGAGCTTGCAATTACTGCCAGTTTAGGTGTGGCGGTGATTATCTTCACTAACTTATTGCTATTACCAATTTTGGCCTCTTACGTGAGCTCTAGCAAAATCAAGCGCTTAGATGATGGCAACTCTACTTCTCACGCGGTATTTACGAAGTTACGAGAAGCGCTGGTGTGTACAACAGACAAAAAGTGGGCACGTGTGATATTACTGGTCTCTGCTGTGCTGTTTGCGGTTGGTTATTGGTATTCGCAAAATATGCGTATAGGTGATTTACATGCTGGAGCGCCAGCGTTACATCAGGATGCGCGCTATAACCAAGATACCTTTTTGATCTCGGATCGTTACGCAATTTCGTCAGATATATTAAAAGTGATTGTCGAGGCCTATCCAGCGGCATGTACCGAGCATGACACGATGGAGCGCATCAGTCGTTTTCAGTGGCGCGTGGAAAACTTGTCAGGCGTGCAATCGGCAGTATCGCTAAGTTCAGTTGCTCAAGCTGTCAATGCGGGTTACAACGAAGGTAACCAAAAGTGGCAAATGTTACCTAGAAATAGTGCCTCTTTGGTGCAAGCAACGTCGCGTGTTGAGACCAGCACTGGATTACTCAATGGTGACTGCTCTGTCATGCCGATTATCATCTTTATGGATGATCACAAAGCCGAAACGATAGATCATGTAATCTCTAACATTAAGTTATTTGCAACAGAAGAAAACACAGACAATGTAAAATTCAAACTGGCATCAGGGCCAATTGGCGTGATGGCTGCAACCAATGAATCTGTCTCTGCGGCGCAATTGCCTATGATGATTTATGTGTACGGTGCAGTCATTATTTTATGCTTGTTAAGCTTTAGAAGTGTAAAAGCCACGATTGCCGTGGTCTTGCCATTGTACATCGTGTCAACGTTGGCGCAGGCATTGATGGTTAAATTGGAAATAGGCCTGACGGTATCTACATTACCTGTGATAGCGCTTGGTGTGGGTATTGGTGTTGACTACGGCATTTATATTTTGTCATCAATGATGGGGCAGTTGAAGCAAGGTATACCACTGGCGATTGCTTATCGTAACGCATTAGCGGAACGCGGTAGCGCAGTTTTGTTCACCGGTATCACTTTGGCCATAGGTGTGAGTACCTGGATCTTCTCCGCGCTTAAGTTCCAAGTTGACATGGGTATCCTGCTAACGTTCATGTTTTTGGTAAATATGCTCGGCGCAGTACTGTTATTACCCGCGATTGGCACTTTACTCTGGACCGACCAGAAAAAAAATCGTGAATAAATGTGCTCCTAAATCACCATGAATGGTCATTTATATCTATATTTTGTGAATAGATGAGCAAATAGCTGAAAAGCTTAAAATGTTTTCATCGAAAAGGCTGTTTATTAGCGTCAGAAAGGTTAAAATTCAACTGACTCCACGCTAATAAACAGCTGTACAAATAATCTACCGTTCAAAGGTGGTATAGATTAAGGAACACATATGACACAAAATGAAGGTCCAGCATCAGTTATCCTAGATAACGTATGTAAGTTGATCCACAAGAAAGTTCATGCAGAGAACGTGTCACTCGTTGAAACATTTGCCAAAGCCTTGTACAGCAATATGTCTAAAGAGGACTTGGCTAAACGTAACGATAGTGACCTGTATGGTGCTGCACTTAGTCTTTGGAACTCTCTCGAGAAGAACAACTCAGATGATGCGGTTATCCGTGTATTCAACCCTGAAGTTGCAAAAGATGGCTGGCAGTCATCTCACACAATCGTAGAGATCATTGCCAAAGATATGCCTTTCTTGGTTGACTCCGTACGCATGGCAATGAATCGTGAAAATATCGTTTCACACTTATTGTTACATTGCCCATTGAAGATCCAACGTGATGATGCCGGAAAAATCACTGCTATTTCTAACCTAAAGGCTGAACAGGAGTCGAGTTCGACAAAAACTGTGTTCTTTATTGAAATAGACCGTCAAACAGATAAAAAAGATATTGAGTCTTTTACCAAAGAGCTTGAATCTGTTCTACAAGACGTGTCGTTAGCGGTTGAAGACTGGTTGCCTATTCGTGACAAGTTAAAGTCAGTGATAAAAGAACTTCCAACGCGTCATTTCCAATGTGAAGAAAGTGAAGTAACCGAAACACTAGAATTCTTAGAATGGCTGACACAAGATAACTTTACATTTATGGGTTATCGCCAATATGATTTGTGTCCAGTTCAGGGTGACTATGAACTCAAGCATGTTGCTGATACGAGTCTAGGTTTGATGAAAAAGTCATCTGATGATCACGGTCGACTATTGTCAGAACTTCCTGAAGTTGCACGTAAAGAAGCACGTAGCAATAATTTGCTTATCCTTACAAAAACAAACTCGCTCTCTCGTGTACATCGCCCAGCGTATGTTGACTATGTTGGCATTAAGCGCTTTGATGATAAAGGCAATGTGGTAGGTGAAGACCGCTTTATCGGTTTATTCTCATCGAGCTTCTACAATAACAGCGCGGCAGACGTGCCTGTATTAAGAACCAAAATTGATCGAATCATGCAAATGTGTGATTTTGCACAAGGAACGCATGCCTACAAAGCTGTGCTTAATATTCTAGAAACTTATCCACGAGACGAACTTGTACAAGCTCGAGAGTCTGAGCTTTTAGAAGTGGCTACTGGTGTACTGCAAGTTCAAGAACGAAACATGTGTCGTTTATTTGTGCGCAAAGACACTTATGGTCGTTTCTTCTCTTGTATGGTTTACGTTCCAAGAGAGCGTTACAACACAGCACTTAGACGTGAAACTCAACAATTGTTGGCCAATGCGTTCCAATCAAAAGAAAAAGTTGAATTCACTACTTATTTCTCTGAGTCTACGCTTGCACGTACGCATTACACAGTGCGCGTAGCTGACAACAATATTGAATATAACGTGAAAGATATCGAAAATAACTTAGTTGAAGCCGCTCGTACGTGGGAAGATAAATTGCATGATGCGTTACTTGAAAGCGCAGGCGAAGCGCGTGGTAACGAGCTGTTTAGGAAGTACTCAACAGCATTCCCAGGTGCCTACAAAGATGTAGTTTTACCAAGCGCTTCAGTAGTCGATATTGAAAAACTAGAGCAGCTTGATGAGGACAACAAATTAGACATGTTGTTCTACCGTCCTCAAGAAGAAGCAAACTCACAAATTGTACGTCTGAGCTTGTTCCACAAAGATGTACCAATTCATTTATCTGATGTTATGCCTATGCTTGAAAACTTTGGCTTACGCGTAATTGGTGAAACGCCTTATGCGGTTAAGTCGAGTGATGGTCAAGTTAACTGGATCATGGACTTCTCAATGCTGTTAGATAGCAAAGGTATTTCAGACTTTAACAAAGTATCTGCACGTTTTCGTGCTGCCTTGACTAACGTGTGGCATAACCGCCTTGAAAACGACGGCTTTAATCGCTTGGTACTACTAGGTGGTTTAACTGGTCGTGAAGCGTCAATTCTAAGAGCATATGCTAAATACATGCGTCAGATAGGTGTGACTTTCTCACAAAGTTATATAGAAAGTACATTTGACCATTATCCGCACATCGCGGCTCAAATAGTTGATTTATTCGTTAAGAAGTTTTCACCAACTAAGCCAGCAGCTCAAAAAACAATCGATAAAACGATTGCTGATATTTACGCAGAGCTTGAAAACGTAGCAAACCTAGATGATGACCGAATCATTCGTTTATACGTTGATATGATCAATGCAACGCTGCGCACCAACTTCTTCCAAAAAGAGCAAGATGGCAGCAACAAGTCATACGTATCATTTAAGATCAAATCAAGTGGCATTCCAGATATGCCATTGCCGCTACCGGCCTTTGAAATCTTTGTTTATTCACCGCGCGTTGAAGGTGTTCACCTACGTGGTGGTAAAGTTGCACGTGGTGGCTTACGTTGGTCAGACAGACGTGAAGATTTCCGTACCGAGGTACTGGGTTTAGTTAAAGCACAGCAAGTTAAAAACACCGTTATCGTGCCAGTTGGCTCGAAGGGTGGTTTTGTATGTAAACAACTACCTACAGACCGTGAAGCGTTCTTCAAAGAAGGTCAGGAATGTTACAAGATCTTTATTCGCGGTTTATTAGATATCACTGATAATATTGTTCACGGCGATATCGTGCCACCGTTAAATGTTGTTCGCCATGATGAAGATGACCCGTATCTAGTAGTGGCAGCAGACAAAGGGACAGCAACGTTCTCTGATATTGCTAACGGTATTGCTGAAGATTATAACTTCTGGTTAGGTGATGCATTTGCTTCAGGCGGCTCTATTGGTTACGACCATAAGAAAATGGGTATCACCGCAAAAGGTGCTTGGGAGTCTGTAAAACGCCATTTCCGTGAAATGGATATTGATTGCCAAACTACTGATTTCACTGCTGTTGGTATTGGCGATATGGCCGGTGACGTATTTGGTAACGGTATGCTGTTGTCAAAACATATTCGTTTACAGGCTGCGTTTAACCACTTACATATTTTCATCGACCCAAATCCAGATGCAGCAAGCTCTTACAAAGAGCGCGAGCGTTTATTCGCGTTGCCACGTTCATCTTGGGAAGACTACGATAAGTCTTTAATTTCAGAGGGCGGTGGTATTTTCTCTCGAGCGGCGAAGTCGATCACTTTAACGCCAGAGATGAAGAAAATGCTTGGCACTAAAAAAGCCAGCATGACCCCGAATGAACTTATTAAAGCGGTATTGATGATGCCATCTGATTTACTTTGGAACGGTGGTATCGGTACTTACATTAAACACTCTAAAGAGACCAATGCTGATGTTGGCGACCGCGCAAACGACGCGTTACGTATCAATGGCGCTGAATTGGGTGCGAAAATATTCGGTGAAGGTGGTAACTTAGGTGCGACACAACTTGGCCGTATTGAGTTTGCTAGTAAAGGCGGCCGTATCAATACTGACTTTATTGATAACGTGGGTGGTGTGGCTTGTTCAGATAACGAAGTTAACATCAAGATCTTGCTAAATGGCTTGGTTGCAGAGGGCGACTTAACCAAGAAGCAGCGTAATGAATTACTTTATTCAATGACCGATGAAGTGTCAGAGCTGGTATTGGCGGATTGTTATCGTCAAACTCATACTCTGTCTATTACTAAGTCAAAGGGCCCTGCAACACTTAAAGAAAAAGTTCGCTTTATTCATGCCCTAGAAAAAGAAGGCAAGTTAGACCGTACCATCGAGTTCTTACCTACGGATGAAGAGTTAGCAGAGCGTGCGGCAGCAGGTAAAGATCTTACGCGTCCTGAGCTTTCAGTGCTTGTTTCATACTCGAAAATGGTATTGAAAGAATCGTTAGTGGTTGATGATGTTTCGGAAAACCCTTACTACCGTCAATTATTGGTGAATTCATTCCCAGTACCACTGCGTGAGAAGTTTAACGCAGCGATGGATAATCACCCTCTAAGAAAAGAGATTATCGCCACTAAGTTAGCAAACAACATTGTTAACGATATGGGTCTGAATTTCATGGTTCGCATGAATGAAGAAACAGGTGCAACTGATAGTGAAATTGCATTATGTTACTCAATTGCCAGCGCAATCTTCGAAATGAAGAGCACTTGGGGCGCGATTGCAGCACTGGATAACAAGATCCCAGCATCTGTCCAAACGGAAATGTTGTATCAGCTGCGTCGCACGGTTCGTCGTGCGACACGTTGGTTCTTACGCCATCGCAATAAAGCACTGACAATTGAACAGACTATCGAGTTCTTTGCGCCAGTGTTCAAAGATGTTAGCAAAAACTTGCATAGTTACATGGTTGAGAGCGAAAGTGCTGCGATTCTTGATAATGCTAAGAAGCTTGAGGAGCAGGGCGTACCAAGTGATATCGCAATGCGCATCGTGTCACTTTCAAGCCTATTCTCAGTGATGGATTTGGCAGAAGTAGCACATAATTCAGGTCGCAAAGTGGATGTTGTGTCACATACCTACTTTAAACTTGGTGCAAGTATGGGCCTACATTGGTTCTTGGATCAAATTACTGCACAACCTGTGTCTAACCACTGGCAAGCGCTTGCTCGTGCATCATATCGTGAGGAGTTGGATTGGCAACAGCGTTCATTGTCAGAGGTTGTGTTGAACAGCTTTGATGGCGAACAAAACGATGTTAATGCACTTATTGAACAATGGATGGAATCCCAGTCTGCACTGTTACATCGTTGGCAGCAAATGCTGCAGGAGTTCAAGACCTCACAGAGTCATGACTTTGCTAAGTTCTCGGTGGCACTACGTGAGCTGATGTTACTAAGCCACAACTGTGACACTACCAAATAATTTTTAAATCGTTAAAATACCCCGGCCTTGCTGGGGTATTTTTTTATCTGCCTGTTGTTGCAGATGTATGTTACTTAGGATCTTTAAGGAGTTTTCATGTTTTATGATATTGCGCGTCGCTATATGTTTAGCCGTGATGCCGAGTGGGCGCACGAATTTGCATTAGATAATTTGCGCCGTTTTGCACACACACCGCTTAGTATGGCGTGGTCGCAATCTGTTGCTGATAAACCAGTAAACTTCCTTGGTTTAGAATTTAAAAATCCAGTTGGCCTTGCGGCTGGCTTAGATAAAAATGCTGAATGTATAGATGCATTTTCGCAAATGGGCTTTGGCTTTATTGAAGTTGGTACGGTAACCCCACGACCACAAGCCGGTAATGATAAACCTCGAATTTTTAGATTGCCACAAGCTCATGCCATAATTAACCGCATGGGTTTCAATAATAAAGGTGTTGATAATTTAGTGGCTAATGTAAAAGCGGCTAAATATGATGGGATCTTAGGGATCAATATTGGTAAAAATAAAGATACGCCAAATGAGCAGGGCAAGGATGACTATATCCACTGTATGCGTAAAGTATTTGAACATGCTTCTTATATTACCGTAAATATTTCTTCGCCAAACACTCCAGGGCTTCGCGATTTACAATATGGTGATGCGTTGGACGATTTACTACAAAGCTTGAAGAACGAGCAAATGGATCTCATTGCCAAGCATAGTAAATCTGTCCCCATGCTTGTGAAAATTGCGCCTGATATCGATGCTGTTCAAGTGGCGCAAATTGCTGAATCTTTAGTAAAAAACCGTATAGACGGGGTCATTGCAACCAACACTACGCTAGAGCGTGAGGCTGTGCAAGGTCAGCAGCATGCTCAAGAAGCGGGTGGTTTATCAGGGCGTCCCGTGAGAGAAAAATCAACATTTGTAGTGAGTGAACTAAAGCGTATCACTGAAGGAAAGCTACCTATTATTGGTGTGGGCGGGATAGATTCAGCCGAGTCGGCGAAGGAAAAACTTGACGCAGGTGCCTCACTTCTGCAAGTCTATACAGGCTTTATTTATGAAGGCCCTGCATTGGTAAAAAGGATCATTAACGGGTTATAAGGATCCGTTATATAACCAAATGATCGTAAACAAATTGTTCTTATAAATATTTTTACAGTTTGTAATTTTTCGTTATACTCCTGCGTACTATTCAATAAAAGCAAATAGTAGGCAGGAGGTCAATTTTGCAAGCATCTAAAGAGTGGCAATGGGTTAGTTGTCGCCAGAGAAATCGTTTGCTTGTAGATTTAGGTGAAGAGTTAATTCTCTGCACCCCTTTTCGCTTGCGTCAGTTAACTCAAGACGCCTATTCAGACCCACATCTAAGTATCAACGAAGCTGCATATTACCAAAACGTTTTTACTTACTTACGTAGCTTTAATATTTGGTCCGAACCGCAATGTTGCCAAATTGCTTTAAACGCCACAGCTGCCAAATTTTATTTATTGCCAGTACAGGCAAAGAGTTGGTTTTTTGAGTCATATACAGGTGACCAGCCTTGTACCGAAGCCATTGTGCGTTTACGCTCAACTCAACAAGAAGGTGACTTTTTCATTGTTGAACAAGTAGACGGGGCCTGTTTGTGCATCAGCTTGAGTCCACAGTTTGCTTTAGATGAAAACCTAGAGCTTGAACAATTCCAAGCTATTAAAGTTCTAAATAATCGCATCCACCCATTGATAAGTTGCAATAAAATTTCCCAAATGGCGTGATCAAGCTATCTCTAACCTATGTTATACTCGCGGGTAATTGAATATAAAGGGTTAGTACATTGCAATTTATCGCGCTCACATCTATTGGTATCGAACATCTCTTAGCAGAAGAAATTCAACAAGCAGGCCTTGAATTGGGTAAGCAAAGTGTTGGTTCAGTTCGATTCAATGCTGATAATCTAGCAGCTCAAAAGTTTTGTTTAACAACGCGTTTTGCCACACGCGTGATGTTATTGATCGACGAAAGTGAAGATATCAAAGACAAAGCAGCGTTGTATAAGTTTGCACGATTTCAAGCTTGGCAAGATTGGTTTGGTCCCACTCAGACTTTTGCTATCGAATTTAATGGCACCAATAACGAACTTAAAAACACGCAGTTTTCGGGTCTTGTGATTAAAGATGGTATCGTAGACTATTTTAATGACTTATATGAACAGCGTCCAAATGTCGACAAAACAGAGCCTAACATTCGTGTTATTGCCAAACTCAACAGGCAAAGTTGTTCACTGTATATAGATTATTCAGGTCCGCGCTTATCAGATAGAGGTTATCGTACTCGCCAAGGTAAAGCGCCGATTAGAGAACATTTAGCCGCTGCGCTGGTAAAACGAAGTGGTTGGTTAGATGATGCGTCTCGGCCATTATTTGATCCATGCTGTGGCTCAGGTACATTGCTAATTGAAGCGGCTTGTATGGCGAATAATATCTATCCTAACATCAATAGAGAGTTTGCTTTTAAGCGCTTACCAAGCTTTAGAAAAGCTAAGTTCGATGAGATTAAGGCGCAGGTAAAAGCTTCTGAAGTAGACAACACGCTTTGGATCATCGGATCAGATCTAGATGATAAAGTCATCAATATTGCACAGCAAAATGCGCAACGCGCCGGTGTTGGTGAGTATATTAAATTTTCTGTAAAGGATGCCAATGCCTTAAATAAGGTTGCAAAGCGTCCGGGTGTGATATTGAGCAACTTGCCATACGGGGAACGTTTAGGTTCGATGGCGGAATTGGTTAATTTATACCGAAATATGGGAATTGCTTTTAAGAAGCACTTCCAAGATTGGCGCTTGGCTTTACTCGGTACTGACGACAGTCTATTCAAACTACTTAAACTGTCACGAGATAAGCGCTACAAGTTCAAAAATGGTCCGATCGATGTAGAGTTAAATTTATACGAATTGAACGAACGCCAAGTCTCGCAAAATGAACAAAAAACAGGGCTCAACTTCGAAGGTTCTCAAGCCTTTGCTAACCGTTTAAAGAAGAACAGACAAGCACTGAAGAGCTGGCTTAAAAAAGAGCAGATCAATGCGTATCGTGTTTATGATGCAGACATTCCTGAATACAATGTCGCTGTAGATGTATACAATAATTCTGCGGTGATCTTCGAATATGCTGCACCTAAAGAAATAGACGATGCGGTTGCACAAAAGCGCCTACAAGACGTGATTACCCTAACGGCAGAGCAACTGAGTATTGCACCAGAAGATATAGCGGTAAAGGTACGTAAAAAGCAAAAAGGTGAGTCTCAATATACAGCGATGGATAAGCAACATCGCTATGACACGGTTGAAGAGTTTGGAGCCAAATTTAAGATTAACTTGTTTGACTATCTAGATACTGGATTGTTTTTGGATCATCGCCTCGCGCGTCGCTATATCCAGCAACATGCCAAAGACAAGCGCTTCTTAAACTTGTTTTCTTATACAGGCTCTGCATCAGTACACGCTGCTTTAGGTGGTGCAAAATCAGTTACGACTGTAGATATGTCGAAAACGTATTTAAAGTGGGCTGAAGAAAACTTTGCCTTGAATAATTTAAAAAATCCGCGTTACCGTTTTGAACAGGCCGATTGTTTAAAATGGTTAGAGCACGCTCAGGGCCAGTACGATCTAATATTTTTAGATCCTCCTACCTTTTCAAACTCTAAGAGAATGAAAGAAGTATTTGATGTGCAAAGAGATCACATTCAGCTACTAACTTGGGTTAAAAAGATCTTAAGTCCAAAAGGCACCCTTATTTTTTCCAATAATAAACGTGGTTTTAAAATGGATGAAGTTGGCTTGATGGGGTTGGGCTTAAAGGCGGAGAATATTTCACAGCAGACCCTATCACCTGATTTTAAGAGAAATAAGCAAATACACAACAGTTGGTTGATAACTCATGGCTAAATATATTCTGTATTTTACGCAAGGCTGCCATTTATGTGAACAAGCCCATGAGTTAGCAATACAAATTTTAAACGAAAGTGATATTGAGCACGTTGATATCGTTGATGACACTGTGCTAATGGAAGCTTATCAAACTTCAATCCCAGTAATAAAAAGAACACGTGACGGTCAGACTCTTTATTGGCCGTTCGAACTTGAACAAATTCAACAACTCGCAGAATAATATGGATTTAATCAGAATATCAAAAGCGCAATTAGCGTTTGGCACACACCCATTGCTAGATGATGCAGATGCCGTCATCGAAGCCGGGGAAAGGGTGTGTATTGTTGGCCGTAATGGTGCGGGAAAATCAACTTTACTCAAGGTACTAGACGGCGCAGTGCTGTTAGATGATGGTGAAATTAACCGCGTCGGTGAGTTGAAGGTGTCGCGCTTAGAGCAAGACCCACCAAAAGGGGCTGAAGGCTCCGTGTTTGATTATGTGGCGAATGGACTACCAGATATTGCTGAGCTTCTTATCGAGTTTAACCACGTAAGTGACGCACTACAAACGGATCAATCTCCATCGCTTTTGAATAAGTTAGAGAGGCTATCTAACAAGATTGAAGCGGCCGATGCGTGGCGTTTTGAAAGCCGTATTAAATTAGTTTTGAGTCAATTGGAATTGACACCAAACATGCGTCTTGAAAAGTTATCTGGTGGGTGGTTACGAAAAGTCGCTCTGGCCAAAGCGTTAGTCAGTGAGCCGGATTTGCTGCTACTTGATGAGCCTACTAACCACTTAGACATGAACAGTGTTATCTGGCTTGAACAGTTTTTAAAAGAGTTCAAAGGCGGGATTGTATTTATATCGCATGATAGGGCATTTATACGCGCTGTGGCCACACGCATTCTAGATCTAGATCGTGGCAAGTTAGTTTCCTACCCAGGAAATTATGCAAAGTACTTAGAGCAAAAGGCACACGATTTAAAAGTCGAAGAAACACAAAATGCCTTATTTGATAAAAAGCTCGCCGAAGAAGAAGCTTGGATCAGACAAGGAATCAAAGCTCGCAGAACCCGCAATGAAGGGCGTGTTAGAGCCCTGAAAGCATTACGAAACGAGCGCAAGCAACGAGTTGAACAAGTTGGTAAAACTGACTTTAACATCGAAACTGCAGAACGCTCAGGCAAACTGGTATTTGAAGCACAGCATGTTCATCATGCCTTTAAAGACAAAGTTATTGCAAAGGACTTTTCTACGTTGGTGATGCGCGGTGACAGGGTCGGTTTGGTCGGCCCTAACGGTGTTGGTAAAACAACTTTGCTTAAGTTACTGTTTGGTCAGTTAGCTGCAGACCAAGGAAAAATTAAGCAGGGCGTTAATCTTGAAGTGGCATACTTTGATCAATACCGCGAAAAACTTGATGAAGAAGCGACCGTACAAGATAACGTTGCTGAGGGTAAGCAAGAGGTCATGATGGGTGGCCGCAGTCGTCACGTATTAGGCTATTTACAGGACTTTTTATTCCCGCCAGCAAGAGCGAGAACACCAGTAAAGGCGCTATCAGGGGGCGAGAAGAACCGTTTATTGTTAGCTAAGTTATTTTTAAAGCCATCAAATGTTTTGGTTTTGGATGAGCCAACAAATGATTTAGATATCGAAACATTGGAGCTGCTGGAAGATATTATCAATCAGTATCAAGGCACAATATTAATTGTCAGCCATGATAGGGAATTTATTGATAACACCTGTAACTCAGTGTGGGCCTTTGAAGGCAGCGGGCAAATTACTGATATTGTGGGCGGCTATACGGATTACGAGCAGTATCTTGAGCACCGTCAGGCGCAAGCCAAAGAGCTTGAAAAGCAGCATAAGCAAGAAGCTGAAAAACAAGTCAAGCAGACAAAAGCCAGTAACAAAACAACTAAGTTGAGTTACAAATTAAAACTTGAATTGGAACAGCTGCCAAGTAAAGTAGAAGAACTCGAACAAGCATTGGAAAAACAGCAAGAAGTTGTCAATGCGCCGGACTTTTTTAAACAAGACTCACAAACTACACAAGGTGCGTTGAACGAATTGGCGGAGCTTGAGTCGAAGCTTGAGGCCGCGTTTGAGCGTTGGGAAGAATTAGAAGCATTACAGAATCAGTAGTAAGGATAAAAATGAAGCACACAGTTTTAGCTGCAAGCATTTTAGCTGGCCTAAGTGGTCAAGCCCTTGGAGCAACATATACATTATCTGAGCTTCCTCGCTATGAGGGAGCGAAGTACACATTTATTTCAGATGTGAACAATAAAGGTGAAATCATCGGTGCGGCATCGAGTAATTTTAACCTACCGATTGATATATCGTATATTGACTTTGAAGACGTTGATCTCAAAAATGCCTATGACAATACAAAAGAAAGCTTTGAAGCGATTGATGAAGAGATTTCTTTTACACTAGATGATATTAAAAATGGTGCTGCGGCAACAAATGCAGATGCAAACGCTTTCATGTTGAACTTTTTAAGCGCTCGTACCAACAATGCAAAATATCAGAAAATTCAGGACCGTGTAGCATTACATATCGATGCTGTGTCTGCACAAGAACAAGTTTTGTTTGATGTGGAAACTCAAGCGACCAACGGTTTAACTCGCTCAGTATCAAACTACTTAACAGCAATTAGTGAAGATGGTGTGATTGTTGGATGGGGCTCTGCACCTTTTTCTAAAGAAACATTTACGCCTGAGGGAGAGTCTGACGCTGAGACATTCTTTGTGCGTGATTGGGCATCGAGAGGTATTGTGATCACCACACAAGGTGAAAAAATCACCTTGGCGCCAGAGTTTTCTGAGCACGGTGGGTTCAGCATGGCGACCGATATTAAAAAGTTAGATGACGGTGGCTATTTAGTTGTGGGTCAAAGTAGTGTTGGCATTCCTGAGAACCGCCAAACAAACTACGATGACAGTTGTGATGGAAAAGACGAGCCAATCGCGGTATGCGCTTGGCAGAGACAATTGTCTAGCCAATTTTATGACCTAAGAGCATTTCAGTGGAAGTTAGATGAGAACTTTTCAGTATTAAGTACCACAGACTTAGGTTTAGGCTTAACACCCAAAGATGATGAAAATGATGCTTTTGTTAGTGCTGCTTTGGCTGTTAATAAATCAGGTGTGGCAGTAGGTTACTCTCCATATCGTGAGGGCGATGATCTCTATCCGTATGGTGTAGCAGGCTACTTTGAGGGTGGTGAGTTCAAACCATTTAAGACATTAGAAAATTGGTATGAATTAGGTAAAGCAACAGATATCAACAACAATAATATTGCTGTTGGTTACATGGCAGAGAATGTGCGGGGCTCTATCCTTGACCAGTATGCATTTTACTACGATTTAAATGAGAGCAAATATGTGCAGTTACCTTACTTTTTCAAAGGTTCAAAAACTGTAGCGACTGATATCAACGACGCGGGCTACATCATCGGGCAAGCGGAAATAGAGAAGAATAGTAGCAACCGCCGTAGAGAAGGCTTCATTTATAAAATAGGTGACGAAAAAGTCACCAATATAAACGACCTATTACCCTGTAAAGATAGTAATGGCGAAAACTATCCGTATACGATAGCCGAGGCGATAAAAATTACTGAATCTAACCACATCTATGCGATTGCCACTAAGACGGTAGAGCGAAGAGATAGGCTAGGTAACGTCACCAAAGACAGCAACGGTGAAATTGAGTATGAGACAGTGACGCTGCCGGTACTATTGACGCCAAATCCAGATGGGCAAGTTGAGGAGTGTGCACCTCCTGAGGCCGAAACTTATGAGCGTAAGTCTGGTAGTTGGTCGGCTTTAAGTTTGTTCGCGTTACCGCTTATATGGTTAAGGCGACGTAAGCTGACTCTGACTAGAGCTTCATCTTAATCTCACAATAAAAAAGCCCGAAAGGGCTTTTTTATTGTCTATGCTTTGTTGTTAAGAGCGCCTTGATGACCAGGCTCTGTTAACTGAGCGGCGCCACAAATAATCAATACCAAAATAGCCAATAACAGAGGCGATGCTCGCGCAAATCAAAGAGCCAACGATAAATGCAGGCCCAATGGTAGATAGGCTTTGTGATAGCCATTCCCAACTTGCTTCGAAATGGAAAGGCTGGGTTTCTTGGCCTAATGCGAGTACACCAACTAGATAAGAGCAATAGAAAATAGGTGGCATCGTTAATGGATTGGTTAGCCAAACCAAAGCCACAGAAAGCGGTAAATTTACGCGAAATGGAATCGCGAATGCAGCCGCAAGAACCATTTGAAAAGGAACAGGGATGAACGCAAAGAATAACCCCACGGAGAATGCCCCCCGAGCTGAGCGGCGATTTAAGTGCCATAAATTGGCGTCATGTAATAAACGACCAAAAATTTTCAATGACTTTTGCTGTTTGATCTTATTGTGATCAGGTAAAAAGCGTTGGATCGTTTTCTTAGCCATAGTTTGCAACCATATACTTCAGTTCTCTTGGGGTATGGGTTTACATCCGGCTGCTTGCTTACCGTATTTTTTTATGGACGGTGGCAGTTTTTTTGCAGCGTTTTGTTTCTTTTGCTCGTTGCCCGTTATTTTAAGCCGTTTTGGTTAGTTTTGTTAGGGTTTATTTTCGCTATTTTTGCAGTTCAGGTACATTACAGTTTGTTTTATAAACAGATTGATGTAAAAGCCACAGATTCTCAGTTAGTTAATGTAAGAGGTTTTGTCGAAAAACAACTCGGCCGTGATTACTTTCAAGTGCAGTTGACTCAAATTTCAAATCATCGAATCGCTAAGTTTCGTATTGTAAGAGCTAATGTTTCTATACCTTCGCCTCATCACTCTTCGCTCATTGGTGCGTCTTTTTCCGCTTCCGCCAAGTTAAAGCCATATAGAAGCCGCAGCAACTTCGATAACTTTAATAATGAGTTGTATGCCTTTACTCGTCACGTTCAGTTTAAAGGGAGACTCTCGGAGGTAGTGTTAAGTGAAGCAACTTCACTCGGTTTCACAGAGGTATATCGAAGGTGGCTATGGCAAAAAATTAGCCATTTTAAACTAGGATGGCTTTATTACACCTTACTCAGTGGAGACAAATCTCATATTTCTTATGAAGATAAGCAAACTATGCAGCGCTTAGGGTTGAGCCACATGTTAGCCATATCAGGGCTACATGTGGGGATCGTATATGGTCTATTTTTCTACTCTAGCAAGTTGTTGGTTTTTTCGGTTGGCTTTTGTTTCAAAGTAAATAAACAACAATGGGATATTAATGGTATTCATGCTCTAACAGGTTTGTTTGGAGCAGGCTGCTATGTGCTGTTAAGTGGTTTTGGTGTCTCAGCATTGCGAGCTTTTACAATGTTGGCGGTGTTGGTGGCCGCTTATGTGTATGCCTGGCGTGTGGCAAATTATCGAAGTTTGCTTTTTGCGCTTTGTATTGTGCTATTTGTGAACCCTTTTTCATTATTAAATCCTGGCTTGTATTTTTCATTTATCGCAGTGTACGCGATTTTCGTAATAGCCAATTCTAGTACTGATGACCACTTAAAGTCTCGTGGCTTTGTTTTTAAGCTACTGGTTTTGCAGTTGCTTCTTGGCGTTATTCTTACGCCATTAAGTAGCTTTTATTTTTATGGTGTCAGTTTGGGGGCAATACTAACCAATTTAATCTTTATTCCATTACTGACTTTTCTGATGTTGCCTGCACTGTTACTTGTTCTTGTTATTCTGTGGCTTAACCTCGACATATCCTGGTATCACTTTTTTGATCTAACGGTTGACTGGCTACTGGCCCAATGCATAAATTTATTTGCCAATTCAGGTTGGTTGGAGACTGTACCTTTTACTTGGCCATTTTTAATTACGTTTTATCTGTCTATGTTATTGGGCGTACACTTTGTGTTGTGGCGCTGGCTTGGGGCTATCCCAGTGCTTGTAGGAGCCCTAAGCTGTGCCCTGAAACCTGATATTGTTTGGCAAATAGATGTTTTTGACGTGGGGCACGGAACCTCAGTCTTGGTGTCACACCACGGTCAGGGAGTGTTATATGATTTAGGTGCAAAATATTTTAATAGTTTCTCCTTGTTTGAACGTGTTGTAAAACCTTATTTGCAAAAACACCAGCTACGGCTTTCTCATGTAATTTTGAGTCATTCGGATCAAGACCATATTGGTGGTCTTAAGGAGCTTATTGACTACAGTGGCTACGCGCCTTTGGAAGCATTTCATAATTTAGACCCTCATTCGCACTGCAATATTAAGTCAATCACGTTCAATAAGCTGACGATAGAATCTTTGTGGCCCGTGCAAACAATGAATAGTGATAACAACAACTCGTGTGTGCTAAGGATTACAGATGGACGATTTTCTGTGTTGTTACCCGGTGATATTGAACACGCAGCTGAGCGCGCTCTAGTAGAGCACTATGGAGAAAAATTACGTAGTGACATTTTATTGGTGCCGCATCACGGTAGTAAAACATCTTCAAGTTGGGCCTTAATTCAGGCTGTTTCGCCCAATATCGCGATTTTATCTAGAAGTTTTTATTCCATGTGGCACCTCCCACATGCTTCCGTCGTTGAGCGATATAACAAGCAGAAGATTAAACTGATAGACACTGCAACTGAGGGACATATTCGAGTACAAATTAGTCATTCCAACCTGTACTTAGAGTCGGCGAGAACATTACACCCTTATTGGTTTCTCTAACACACGGTAAATCGGATGAATGTTGACCAAAACAGCGACAAGGCTATGCTTTTGAAGTCAAACAATTGATTTTAGCCACATACCATTTTGTTTTTGTACGGTGCGCAAGTACAATGGGCGGGTTTTTTTATATCAGAGAGTTCATATGCAGCAAAGTGCCAAGCAGATCTACAAACGGCTACTTAAGTATACCTTCGATTATAAAGCGGTCGCTATACTTTCCATCGTAGGGATGTTGGGCTACGCCGCCATGGATGCTCTGTTTATCAAATTGATGCAGCCTTTTATTGATGACGGACTGACGCAGCGCAATACTGAAGTACTCACATGGGCACCGCTGGTGGTAATCGCTTTGGTGCTTGGGCGGGGTATCTTCAACTATATGGCGTCATACTGTTTGAGTTATGTCGGTTCTCAAGTTGTGAGAAAACTTAGGCAGCAATTGTTTGAACATATGTTGTTTTTGCCTGTGTCATTTCATGACCAACACTCCAATGGTGACATGATCTCAAAAATCACTTTTGATACCGAGCAGGTTCAACAAGCAATAACTCGTGCGTTACAAGTGATGATAAGAGAAGGGGCGTTTGTCGTCTTTTTACTCGTAGTTATGTTTGATGCTAGCTGGCAGTTATCTTCTATTTTCTTAATTATTATTCCGATTGTTGCACTTATCGTGAATGTTGTTTCAAAGCGTTTTCGTAAGATATCTAAGAACATTCAAGATGCAATGGGAGAAGTAACTCGGGGCTCGGAGCAAATGCTTGCAGGGCATAAAGTTATCCACGGTTTTGAGGGGCATAATAAAGAGATAGAGCGTTTTGCTCAGGTTAATAATCACAATCGCCAGCAACGCGTTAAGATGGACGCAACCAGAGCACTTAGTGTCTCTGTCATTCAAATACTCGCCGCCAGTGCAATGGCATTGATCCTTGCAATTATAGCTATGCCATCGATGATAGATACAATCACATCGGGTACGTTTGTGGCGTTGCTTTCTTCTATGATGATGATGCTAAGACCCTTGAAGCAGTTGGCAAATGTGAACGGTGAATTACAACGTGGTATCGCGGCCGCGCAAAGTATATTTGAAATCTTAGATACACAGCTTGAGAAAGATACTGGCACGCTAGATCTGCCCTCGTGCACAGGCGAAATTGTGGTTGAGGGTGTAACTTTTTGCTATCCAACAAAAAAAGAGCCAGTTATCAGAGGCTTATCTTTGCATATCAAGCCTGGTGAGCGAGTAGCTTTAGTTGGGCGCTCAGGCTCTGGTAAATCAACATTGTCTAACTTATTGCCAAGATTTTACGACATAGAAATGGGCAGTATTTTACTCGATGGGCGCCCGATTCAGGACTATACACTCAAAGCGTTACGCCGTCAGTTCTCTTTGGTATCTCAACAGGTTGTTTTGTTTAACGATACTATCGCCAATAACATCACATATGGTTTAGATACGCCACTATCAGAGCCGCAGTTAATCGAAGTAGCCAAGCAGGCTCATGTTTGGGAGTTTGTGGAGTCTTTGCCAGAGGGACTTAATACGCTAGTGGGTGAAAATGGCGTTATGCTTTCAGGCGGGCAGCGCCAGCGAATTGCTATTGCCCGCGCGATTGTGAAAAATGCACCTATTCTTATCTTAGATGAAGCCACTTCTGCATTGGATACAGAGTCTGAACGTCTTATTCAAGACGCATTGGACTCGTTGATGGTGGGAAAAACTTCAATTGTGATTGCACATCGTCTATCTACCATTGAGAAATCAGATCGCATCTATGTGCTTGAACAGGGCCAGATAGTTGAACAAGGTACGCATCAGCAATTGCTCGCGTCTGAAGGTATTTATGCAGCACTTTGCAAAATGCAACACGGGGCTTAAATGTGAACGTTATTGAACGTAGTTGGTACAAACCCAAAAGCCTGCTTACCTATCTTTTATTGCCTTTGAGCGCCTTGTTTTGGCTGATTAGCTCATATCGTCGTTGGCGCTTCAAGTCTGGGCGTAGTCAGGTATTTAGGGCTCATGTTCCCATCATTATTGTTGGTAATATAGGTATTGGTGGCAATGGCAAAACACCATTTGTGTTATGGTTGGTACCTTACCTACAAGAACTGGGCTTAAAAGTCGCGGTGATCAGCCGAGGGTATGGTTCTTGTGCATCCGAGTACCCGTATTTGGTTAGTCACGCAAGCACGGTGAAAGAGGCCGGTGATGAACCTTTTTTGCTCGCATCTCGCTTGCATTGTCCAGTTGTAATTGGCGCAAATAGACAAGCCAGTTGTGACTATATTAAACAAAACTGTGATGTAGATGTCATAGTTTCGGACGATGGTTTACAGCACTATAGCATGCACCGAGACTTAGAGCTGTGTATTGTTGATTCGCAGCGTCGTTTCGGAAATGGTTGCTTGTTACCAGCAGGGCCGCTCAGAGAATTACCGAGCCGTTTATCTGAGGTAGATCTTGTGATAGAAAATGGCGGACAGACTAAGCTTAGTTATCAGTTACACAATTCAGGTATCTACAGCGTAAAAAATAAGCAACCGTGTGATGACTTTCAAAATAGCGGGGTTGCTGTGAGTGCAATTGGTAACCCTCAACGTTTTGAATCGAGTTTGCAGGCATACGGCATTGAGCTAAATGACTGCGTACATTTTAGGGACCACCATGCGTACAGTTTTGAAGATTTTAGCAAATATGCTGACAGCACCATTTTTATGACCGAGAAAGATGCCGTGAAATGTCAGGCTTTTTGCAAAGACAATTGGTACTATTTACGGGTAGATGCTAAGCCAAGCGAAGCATTGCAATCAAGATTAAAACAACTGCTAATACAAAAAGAGATTTATCATGGCGTTTGACAGAAAACTTTTAGAGATCCTTGCCTGCCCAGTTTGCAAAGGAAAGCTACAGTACGATAAAGAAAATAACGAGCTGATCAGCACCGCTGCTAAACTTGCGTATCCAATTCGAGAGGACATCCCAGTATTGCTTGAAAACGAAGCGCGAGAATTGAGTTCAGATGAAGTTGAAAAGTGGCACTCATAATTACTTTCTATTTAAAACTTAACTTTGTCTTTCGTTAACATGGCTATGTGTGACATTCAGTTATTGGCTGATGAGCCTGAGTACGTTGTTGCAATTAAGGCAGCAGGTGTTAGTTTTCACAGTGAGAGTGGAATTGGCTTTGTTGCTCAGCTTGAGCAACAGCTTGATGTTAAGCTCTATGCAGTGCATCGTTTGGATAAAGTAACATCTGGCTTACTGATCTTAGCGAAATCAAGTGCTGCAGCGAATAAACTGAGTGAGCTGTTTGCAACTAGGGCGGTTGATAAGGCTTATCTGGCGTTAATAACTGATAAACCAAAGAAAAAGCAAGGCTGGATTAAAGGTGATATGAGCAAATCCAGACGCGGTGCTTATAAGTTGTTAAAATCTACAGATAACCCAGCTGTGACACGTTTTTATAGCATGAGCTTAGAAAGTGGCTTAAGGGCTTGTGTTTTGAAGCCATTTACAGGTAAAACACACCAGCTCAGAGTCGCCCTAAAAAGCTTGTCAGCCCCCATCTTGGGTGATGAGCTTTATGGTGCAATGCCGAGCGATAGGGTGTACCTTCATGCTTATGCCTTACGTTTTATGTGGCAAGGTGACAGTAAAACTTATTATGCATTGCCTCAACCTATGGGGCAGTTTTCAAAATTAATTAATCATGTGGATTTTGCTAAATGGCAAAATCCTTGGCAGTTAGAGTGGTAATATGACTGATCAACAGACCCAGTTGCGTTTTGGCGGTATCCAACGTTTATATGGAGAGCAACAATGTGAGTGGCTGGCGCAGGCAAACTTTTGTGTTGTCGGCATAGGAGGTGTAGGTAGTTGGGTCGCTGAAGCGCTGGCACGAACGGGAGTTGGTAAAATTTGCTTAGTTGATCTCGACGATATCTGCGTGACCAATGTTAATCGTCAAATTCATGCATTATCGTCAACGATAGGTGAGCAAAAGATAGAGGCGATGGCCGAGCGGCTCAAGCAAATCAATCCCGCATGTGAAGTCTCATTGATTGATGACTTTATCACCCTAGATAACATCTTTGAGCATATTGTAGGTTTTGATTATGTTATTGACTGTATTGATGCGGTAAAGGAAAAGGCCGCGCTCATCGCCCACTGTAAACGCCGCAAGCTCCCCATCATCACTACAGGTGGTGCGGGGGGCCAAACTGACCCAAGTCAGATCCAGTTTGGCGATGTGGCTAAGACGACTCAAGATCCCTTGTTGGCTAAAGTCAGATATCTACTTAGAAAAAACTACAATTATTCTACTAATCCAAAACGTAAGTTTGGTGTTGATTGTGTGTACTCGACAGAGCAACTAGTTTACCCAACTGAAAGCGGTGAAGTTTGTATGGCTAAACAGCAGGCCGATGGAAGCAAGAATATGGACTGTGCCACCGGATTTGGCTCTGCGACTATGGTTACAGGCACATTTGGTTTTTTCGCTGCATCAAGGGCTATCCGTAAGTATTTGGACAAAAAAGTGAAGCAAACCTGTGAGTGATTAAGTTGGAATCACTAGGTCGATTTTAATTTTTTGGTGGGGTAATTGCACAAATAAACACAACAATGAGCGGTGTGCTATGATCTTATTTTCTTCAATGTTGCATCGCTAAGCAAATGCCATATTTCTTCATGTTGTTCATTGTATATTCTATGCTGGTTGTGTCGATGGCAAGAGCCGAGCACATCAGAGTAGTGACAGAACATTTGGAACCCTATCAGGTGCAGAAAAAGAACGGAGAATTAGGCGGTTTCATGACTGAGATCATCAAGGCGATGTTTTCCTTGACTGGTGATAGTTACAACATCGAAGTTATGCCTTGGGCGAGGGCCTATGAAACGGCTTTACATGAGCCAAACGTTTTAATTTATTCAATTGTGCATACTAGGGCGCGTGATCAGCATTTTGAATGGATTGGTGAAGTGCCTAGAGATACTATTTTTCTATGGGGGCTTAAAAGTCACTTTCCCGAAGAACGTAATTCACTCAGTTCACTTCATTCATTTAAGTACTTTGAAACTGCGGTGATCAGAGGCTCGAATACTGCGCAATATCTACAGTCACATTACTTTAAACATCTTGTCCCTGTCAGTTATGAAGAACAACTCTTAAAGTTGTTAGTACGAGAACGGGTAGCGCTTATCATGGGCACAGAACACTCGATACGAAATCATGCACAAAACGAAAGCGTAGATCCTGCTTCGTTAGTTAAAGTCGTAGAGTTGACAGAATTGAATGTGAGTATAGGGATTGCCTTTAATAAAAAATCCAATCCTTTGCTCATCCAGCGATACAAAGAGGCATTTCAACAACTGGATAGCACAGGAGCACTGCGTCGTATAAAAAGAGACTGGTATGCAAGGTCACCTTAAATTTAAAAATAAACGCGCGTTTGACACGCGCCGCTTCAGGTCAATTGCGTAATTTGCTTCTGAATTTTGTCTACAATTGCTTTAATACCATTGCCTCTGGATGGACTGAGGTGTTTAATTAATCCCAGAGACTCAAACTCTTGATAAGCGTCAATCTGTTTCGCTTCTGTAGGCGTTTTTCCATTGTACATAGCCAGTACAATAGCAAGCAGTCCCTTAACAATACGCGTGTCGGAATCGCCAACTAACAATAGGTTTTGCTGCTGCTCGTCCAATTCAATGTGTAACCACACGTTACTTTCACAGCCAGTGACTTTGGCTTGCTCTGTTTTCAGAACTTCAGGCAAAGCAGGAAGCTGTTTACCAAGCAACATGATTTCACGATAGCTTTGTTGCCAGCCTGATGTGTTAGAGAGTGTGTTATATATTTCTTGATAAGTCACAAATTTTATCCTTCGATCAGTTCAATACTATTTTGTAATGCACTGATAAAACAATCAATATCGTCTTTGTTATTGTAAAAAGCTAAACTGACCCGTATGGTGCCATCTAAGTTGAGTACTTGCATAAGTGGTTGCGTGCAATGATGGCCACTTCTCACGGCAACGCCATAACTGTTAAGCAACATCGCCAGATCATAGTGATGCTCTGATTTGTATGAAAAACTCACAGTACCAATGTTATTAACCAAGTCGCCATATAGCCTAACGCCTTCAATCGAGGATAATTGTTCGACTAAATATACGAATAATGCTTGTTCATATTGATGCATCTGTTGAAAATCGATGGCATTCAAATAATCTAATGCTGCACCGAAGCCTAAAACCGCAGAAATGTTAGGTGTACCAGGCTCAAACTTTGCGGGAGCTTGGCGAAAAGTGGTGTTGGCAAAGCTAACGGTGTCTATCATTTCGCCACCTGTTTGGTAAACAGGTAATGCATTTAACAGCTCATATTTGCCGTATAAGACCCCAAGTCCCGTTGGGCCTAGCGCTTTGTGCGCAGAAAGTACATAAAAATCACAATCTAACTGGCGTAAGTTCGGACGCAAATGGAGGAATGCTTGTGCACCGTCTACTAAGGTAATCGCGCCTACCTGCTTTGCTTTGGCAACAAGAAGCTTTACATCTTGAATATTGCCAAGGGTATTAGAAGCATGTGAACAAGCAAAAACTTTAGGCTGCCATTTTTGTATTGTAGTGATTGCTACATTTGTGTCTATGACCCCTTGTGCATCAACTGGAATAACTTCTAATCTTGCCCCTGTACGTATTGCTAGTTGTTGCCATGGGACGATGTTTGCGTGATGCTCAAGCGCACTAATCAAAATGACGTCATTTGAGGTTAGTTGTGAGGTCAATCCTGCTGCTACCAGATTAATACCATGCGTTGCACCACTGGTCCAAACACACTCTGTTGCATTGACATCAAGAAAGTCCGCCAATTTTTCCCTTACGTTTTCGTATTGTGTTGTAGCGGTTTCACTGAGTGTGTGTAAACCTCTGTGTACGTTCGCATTATTTTTAGTATAAAATAGGTTAATCGCGTCGATCACCGCCTGAGGCTTTTGGCTGGTGGCGCCCGAGTCTAAGTAAACTAAAGGATGACCCTCGATGGTCTGCGTTAGAGTTGGGAAGTTTTTTCTCAGCTGTGCGATATCACTCATGCAAAGGTCCTTAGCTAAATCGAGCGGCGATTTTAAATAGATTTTGTATTTAATGCCAATAAAAAAGGCCGCACATGGCGGCCTTAATCCGATAATTACAGAATTATCTTTTTGATGTAGGCGTGTAATCACGCTTCGTGTAGCCAGTGTATAGCTGACGAGGACGACCAATTTTGTGCCCTGGCTGAGATAGCATTTCATCCCAGTGAGAGATCCAACCTACAGTGCGCGACATCGCGAAAATAACTGTGAACATGCTGGTAGGAATACCAATCGCTTTCAAGATGATGCCTGAATAGAAGTCTACGTTAGGGTAAAGCTTCTTCTCGATGAAGTATGGGTCTTCTAGAGCGATTTGCTCAAGCTTCATTGCAACATCTAGTAGTGGGTCTTGAATGTTTAATTCTTTAAGTACTTCGTGACAAGTTTCACGCATTACCGTTGCACGAGGGTCAAAGTTCTTATATACACGGTGACCGAAACCCATTAGACGGAATGGATCGTTTTTGTCTTTTGCCTTGGCAACGTACTCGTCGATGCGATCTACCGAACCAATTTCTTCTAACATATTCAAGCAAGCTTCGTTTGCACCACCGTGAGCAGGGCCCCAAAGTGAAGCGATACCCGCAGCGATACAAGCGTATGGGTTTGCGCCAGAAGAACCCGCTAAACGTACCGTTGATGTTGATGCGTTTTGCTCGTGGTCAGCATGAAGCATGAAGATTTTGTCCATTGCTTTAGCAAGGATTGGGTTTACTTCATACTTTTCAGCAGGCACAGAGAACATCATGTGTAGGAAGTTTTCTGCGTAGCTAAGGTCGTTGCGAGGGTAAACGAACGGCTGACCTACATTGTATTTGTACGCCATAGCTGCAATTGTCGGAAGCTTAGCAATTAAACGAACCGCGCTGCGGTGACGTTGATCTGCATCTGAAATATCTAAATCATCGTGATAGAACGATGACAAGGCACCAACTACACCACAAAGCATTGCCATTGGGTGCGAGTCAACGCGGAAGCCTTGGAAAAATACTGCGATTTTCTCATGCAACATGGTGTTGCGTGTGATCTCATCTGCAAATTCAGCGTGTTGTTCAGCTGTCGGTAACTCACCTTTTAGTAAAAGATAACAAAGTTCGATGTAGTTAGAGTTGTCAGCAAGCTGTTCAATGGGGTAGCCGCGGTGTAACAATACGCCTTTCCCGCCGTCAATGTAGGTGATAGATGACTCGCACGAACCGGTAGACATAAAACCTGGATCATATGTGAAATGGCCGTGAGCACCTAGGGTACGAACATCAATTACATCTTGGCCCGCTGTGCCTGAGTATATCGGTAGCTCGATCGGATCGTGACCTTCAATATGTACTGTGGCTTTCTTATCTGCCATCTATTTATCTCCTATGAAATAACAATTCTGATTGTTATGTTGTGATTCTAATGTTAAGCAAATTCTGATCATTTTAACGTAAAACTGGGGTGGAAAGTCAATTTTTCTGAGAATTATGCAAATATGTATAATAAATATTCTAGCCAGTTTAAATATTATACCATTGGCTAATTCGCAAGCGTCTCAATCTAAACAAGAATTGTAAAAGCACTCACGGCCTTATATACTGTCAAAGGTTTTATACCGTATCGTCTGTGGGTAAACCTATTTTTACGAAAAACGGATGAGTCTTTTGGAAAAACAGGTTTATTTAGAGTGTGCCATTTGTGCATGTCGCGCAAATGGATTTTATAAAAACAAGTAGATGAGCTCCTTTGTGGGCAAGATGGGCAAGTAACTGTGAAAAAGCAAAGACCTGTAAATCTAGATCTTACGACTATATCTATGCCGGCAACGGCTAAAGCGTCGATTCTACACCGTGTTACTGGTGTGGCATTATTCTTCGCTTTGACTTTTGTCATTTGGGCTTGGTCTGAGTCTCTTTCTTCTCCTGAAGGGTTTGAATTTGTAAAGGGCCTATTTAGTGGCTTTATTGCAAAGTTCATTGCATGGGGCACCGTCAGCGTATTGGCGTATCACCTTATTGGTGGTATTCGTCATATGATCCAAGACATGGGTCATTGGGAAGAATTAGAGTCGGGCAATAGCAGCGCTAAAATTGCAATTGCACTTTCTGTGGTTGTAGCAATTCTAGCAGGAGTGTGGATATGGTCTTAAATCAAGCAACTCTCAAGCGTGACGGCGTACAAGATTACGTTTCATTACGTACAACCGCATTAGTAATTGCAGCATATGCAGTATTTATTGTTGGTTATTTACTTCTAACACCAGAACTTACATTTGAAGCGTGGCAAGGTTTGTTTTCAAATCTAGCTGTTAAAGCTGCGACAATCGTTACTTTAGTGTGCATTATGGTACACACTCATATCGGCTTATGGCAGGTATTAACAGACTATGTGAAGTGCTCAACAATGCGTTCAGTACTTGGCTTCGTATTAAACCTAATGGCTCTTGCTTACGTAGCAATTGGTCTGTTTGTTCTGTGGGGTGTTTAAGTGAAATATAATACTCGTGAATTTGATGCTGTAGTAATCGGTGCCGGTGGTGCTGGTATGCGTGCAGCGCTTGCGATTTCTGAATCTGGTAAAACTTGTGCTTTGATTTCAAAGGTTTTCCCAACTCGTTCTCACACAGTATCAGCGCAAGGTGGTATTACCGTAGCGCTCGGTAACTCGCACGAGGATAACTGGGAATGGCACATGTACGATACGGTAAAAGGTTCTGACTTTATCGGAGACCAAGATGCCATCGAATACATGTGTCAAACTGGTCCTGAAGCAATCACCGAATTAGAAAATATGGGTCTACCATTTTCTCGTTTCGAGAACGGTCGCGTTTATCAGCGTCCTTTCGGTGGTCAATCAAAGAATTTTGGTGGTGAACAAGCGGCGCGTACAGCAGCTGCGGCGGACCGTACAGGTCATGCATTGCTTCACTGCTTATACCAGCAGAACGTTAAAAACAAAACTAACGTATTCTCTGAATGGTATGCATTGGATTTGGTAAAAAATGACAATGGTGATGTAGTTGGTTGTACAGCCATTGATATCGAATCAGGTGAAGTAACTTACTTCAAATCTAAAGCTGTTGTATTAGCAACGGGTGGTGCAGGTCGTATCTTCGCATCTACGACGAACGCTCACATTAACACTGGTGACGGTGTTGGTATGGCGACTCGCGCAGGCATTGCGATGCAAGATATGGAAATGTGGCAGTTCCACCCAACAGGTATTGCTGGTGCTGGTACGCTGGTTACTGAAGGTTGTCGTGGTGAGGGTGGTTACCTTCTAAATAAAGACGGCGAACGCTTTATGGAACGTTATGCTCCAAATGCTAAAGATTTAGCATCACGCGACGTTGTTGCTCGTTCAATGATGACTGAAATCCGCGAAGGACGTGGTTGTGACGGTCCTTGGGGTCCACATATTAAGCTGAAGCTTGATCACCTAGGTGAAGAAACGTTGAATCTACGTCTGCCTGGTGTTTGTGATCTGTCTAAGACATTTGCACACGTTGACCCTGCAAAAGAGCCAATTCCAGTTATCCCAACCTGTCACTACATGATGGGTGGTGTACCAACTAACGTTAACGGTCAAGTATTGAGCGTAGATGAAAATGGTAACGGCAAGCTGGTAGAAGGTTTATTCGCAGTAGGTGAGATTGCATGTGTATCTGTACACGGTGCAAACCGCTTAGGTGGTAACTCATTGCTAGACTTAGTTGTATTCGGTCGTGCTGCTGGTAACTTCTTGGGTCAATACCTTGCTGATGCGCAAATTTCTAAGCAAGCGTCTAGTGACGATGTTGATGCCGCGTTTGCACGCTTCAATCGCTGGGAAACTTCAGCAAAAGGTCAGGGTGAAGATCCTGTTCAGATCAAAAAAGATCTACAACAGTGTATGCAGCTTAACTTCTCGGTATTCCGTGAAGGTGACTCAATGGCAGAAGGTCTACAGCAGCTTAAAGAGATCCGTGAGCGTCTACAGCATGCGCGTCTTGATGATAAGTCTACTGAGTTCAACACTCAGCGTATCGAATGCCTAGAGCTTGATAACCTCATGGAAACTGCGTATTCAACAGCTGTCGCAGCTAACTTCCGTACGGAAAGTCGTGGCGCTCATTCACGTTTTGATTACCCAGATCGTGATGATGAAAACTGGTTATGCCACACGGTTTATAACCCAGTAACGGAAAGCATGAGCAAGCGTGAAGTTAACTACGCGCCTAAGACTCGTGAAGCATTCCCACCTAAAGCACGTACTTACTAGGAGCACAGCGATGGCAACTTTAGAATTATCTGTTTATCGTTATAATCCTGATGTGGACAATGCGCCACGTATGCAGGACTACAAGCTTGAAGTAGAAGAAGGTCGTGACATGATGGTGTTGGACGCGCTTTTACTTCTTAAAGAGCAAGATCCAACTTTATCTTTCCGTCGTTCGTGTCGTGAAGGTGTATGTGGTTCTGACGGTGTAAACATGAATGGCAAAAATGGCTTAGCATGTATTACTCCAATTTCAGCACTACAGAAAAATGGCAAAGGTAAAATCATTTTACGTCCATTACCAGGTCTTCCAGTAATTCGTGACTTAGTGATTGATATGAGCCAGTTTTACACTCAGTATGAGAAGGTTAAACCTTATCTTATCAATGACAAGCCAACGGGTGGCGAAGAGCGTCTTCAAACAATTGAAGAACGTGAAGAGCTAGATGGTTTGTACGAGTGTATTTTATGTGCGTGTTGTTCAACGTCATGTCCTTCGTTCTGGTGGAACCCAGACAAGTTCATCGGTCCTGCCGGTCTTCTACACGCCTATCGTTTCTTGGCTGATAGCCGCGATACAGCGACTGAAGAGCGTTTGGCTGACCTTGACGATGCGTTCAGCGTATTCCGCTGTCACGGTATCATGAACTGTGTTAGCGTATGTCCAAAGGGCTTGAATCCAACTAAAGCCATTGGTCAGATTAAATCTATGTTGTTAAATCGTTCGGTTTAATACATATTTAAATCCTTAGATGGCATGCATACGCATGCCATCTTGTTATTAATTAAATTTCTGCGCTAAAGAAAAGGGCTAATAAATGCACGAAGGTGTGATGAAGGCATGGCTAGAATCTTCGCATTTGTACGGCGGAAACGTAGCTTATGTAGAAGAGCTTTATGAAGCGTATCTTGATGATGCGACTTCAGTGCCAGAAGAGTGGCGAGAAGTGTTTGATCAACTTCCAAAAGTTGACGGTGTGGATGTCGATGTAAAGCATTCACAAGTAAGGCAGCAATTTGCTGATCTTGCAAAAAATAAACACAGAGAAGTAGTGGTTGCAGCGGACAGCACAAGTGATGCTAAACAAGTACGCGTACTGCAACTAATTAACGCATTTAGGTTTAGAGGCCACCAAAACGCTAATCTAGACCCACTTGGTTTGTGGAAACGTGAGCGAGTTCGTGACTTAGAACTTGACTACCACGAGTTAACCGATGCGGATTTAGAAAAAGAATACAACGTTGGCTCTTTCGCCTGTGGCAAAGAGACGATGAAGCTTAAAGACTTATATTCAGCATTGAAAACCACCTATTGTGGTTCAGTGGGTGCTGAGTATATGCACATCACTTCTACAGAAGAAAAACGTTGGTTACAGCAGCGCCTAGAATCAACCTTCTCAAAGCCTAAATTTAGCAAAGAAACTAAGCTTCGTATTTTGAAAGGCCTTACAGCGGCAGATGGCTTAGAAAAGTACCTAGGGGCAAAATTCCCTGGTGCTAAGCGTTTCTCACTCGAAGGTGGTGATGCGCTAGTGCCTATGCTTAAAGAGCTAATTCATCGTGCAGGTGAAAGTGGTCAGCAAGAAGCCGTTATTGGTATGGCCCACCGTGGTCGTCTCAATGTACTAGTTAACGTATTGGGTAAAAATCCTCAGGTACTGTTCGACGAGTTTGCTGGTAAGTACGGCGAATTAGCAGGCTCTGGTGATGTAAAATATCACATGGGTTATTCGTCTGACTTTGCAACGCAGGGTGGTGACGTCCACATGGCGTTGGCATTCAACCCATCTCACCTAGAGATCGTTAACCCAGTAGTTATGGGCTCAGTGAGAGCACGCCTTGACCGCTTAGGGTGTAAGACTGGTTCTAAAGCACTACCAATCACCATTCACGGTGACTCTGCGATAGCAGGACAAGGTGTTGTACAAGAAACATTTAACTTGTCGCAAACCCGAGCATTTGGTGTAGGTGGTACAGTTCGTATCGTAGTAAACAACCAAGTTGGCTTTACTACATCAAAACAAGAAGATGTGCGTTCTACAGATTACTGTACAGACATTGCTAAAATGGTTCAGGCACCTATCTTCCATGTCAATTCTGATGACCCTGAAGCCGTTGCTTTTGTGACGCAAATCGCTCTAGATTTCCGTAACCAGTTCCGTCGTGATGTGGTTATTGATTTAGTGTGTTATCGCCGCCACGGTCACAACGAAGCTGATGAGCCTAATGCAACACAGCCGTTGATGTATCAGAAAATTAAAAAGCATCCTGTACCGCGTCAGCTATACGCAGACCAATTAGTGTCTGAAGGCGTTATCACAACAGATGACGCAAAAGCACTAAGCGACATGTATCGCAATGGTTTAGATCAAGGTGTGTGTGTGGTTGAAGAAATTAAGCCTGATACCAAACACTCATCTGACTGGTCTAAATTTGTTGGCCATGATTGGGATGTTGCGTACGATCCGAAACTGTCTGTAGAAAAGCTAACACAATTAGCAGAAAAAGTTTCCACTTACCCTGAAGAGCATAAAGCTCAGTCTCGCGTTAAGAAAATTTATGACGATCGTCAAGCCATGGCCAAAGGCGATAAGCAATTAGACTGGGGTATGGCAGAAACACTTGCTTATGCAACGTTAGTTGACGAAGGTGTAGATATTCGTATGACAGGCCAGGATTCTGGTCGTGGTACGTTCTTCCACCGTCATGCTGTAGTTCATAACCAAAAAGATGCGTCGACTTATCTACCACTTCAAAACGTGAGTGAAAATCAAGGCTCATTCGAAGTTTATGATTCAGTACTATCTGAAGAAGCGGTATTAGCATTCGAATATGGTTACGCAACGGCTGAACCTACTTCACTGGTACTTTGGGAAGCACAGTTTGGTGATTTCGCCAACGGTGCACAGGTTGTGTTTGACCAATTCCTAAGTTCAGGTGAACAAAAGTGGGGTCGTTTGTGTGGTCTAACTATGTTATTGCCTCACGGTTATGAAGGTCAGGGTCCAGAGCACAGCTCAGCGCGTTTAGAGCGTTACTTACAACTGTGTGCAGACCATAATATGCAAGTGTGTGTGCCTTCAACACCTGCACAAGTTTATGCGATGTTACGTCGTCAATCGGTTCGTCCATTGCGTCGTCCTTTGATTGTTATGACGCCTAAGTCATTACTGCGCCACCCGTTAGCGGTGTCTTCACTAGAAGAATTAGCGGATGGTGTATTCCATAACATGATTGATGAAATCGATGATATCGATCCAGCTAATGTTAAGCGCGTAGTGTTCTGTAGTGGTAAGGTGTATTACGAGCTGTTACAAGAGCGACGTAAGCAAGAACTGGATAATGTTGCGATTGTACGTGTAGAGCAGTTGTATCCATTCCCACATCAGGAGATGGACGAGATTATGGCTCGTTACCAGCACGTGAAAGATTTTGTTTGGTGTCAAGAAGAGCCACAAAACCAAGGTGCTTGGTACTGTTCGCAACACCATTTCTGGGATGCAATCCCAGCAGGTGCGAATTTAACATATGCTGGCCGTAAAGCATCGGCAGCACCAGCGTGTGGCTACATGTCAACACATACCAAAGAACAAAACGCGTTAGTTGCTGACGCATTAACAATTAAGAAATAAGGGATAAGAGATGACAACCGAAATTAAGGTTCCTGTTCTTCCTGAGTCAGTTGCAGACGCTACTGTAGCAACTTGGCACGTTAGCGTTGGTGATACAGTAACTCGTGACCAAAACCTTGTAGATATTGAAACTGACAAGGTTGTATTAGAAGTTGTAGCGCCTGAAGATGGTGTGGTCACTGAGATCAAGGAAACAGACGGTGCGACAGTGCTTGGTGAGCAAGTTATCGCAATTTTAGGTGCTGCTGACGAGAAAGCCAGCGCGCCTGCTCAATCAAATGAACAACCAGCAGCGTCATCATCGGCGCCAGCAGCAGAAGGTAAAGAAGTGGACATTAAAGTACCTGTACTTCCAGAATCAGTAGCAGACGCTACAATCGCAACTTGGCATGTTCAACCAGGTGAAGCGGTAAGCCGCGATCAAAATCTGGTTGATATTGAAACTGACAAAGTAGTATTAGAAGTTGTTGCACCAGAAGATGGTGTAATGGGTGAACATCTACACGCAGAAGGTGACACTGTACTTGGAGAGCAAGTGATCGGTAAGATTAAAGCCGGTGCTGCTCCAGCTGCATCTTCAAGTGAAAAAACAGAGTCTAAATCAGAGTCTGCACCAGCTTCTTCAGATGAGAACTCTGATGTGTTAACACCATCAGTACGTCGTCTTATCGCTGAAAAAGGCTTAGATGCTTCAAAAATCAAAGGTTCAGGTAAGGGTGGTCGCATCACTAAAGAAGATGTTGATGCATTCTTAAAAGCGCCAGCGGCAAAACCTGCTGCTGAAAAAGCTTCTGCACCAGCTGCACCATTGGGTGAGCGTACACAAAAACGTGTACCAATGACTCGCCTGCGTAAGACAATTGCAAATCGTCTACTTGAAGCGAAGAACTCAACAGCAATGTTGACCACTTTCAACGAAGTAAACATGAAACCTATCATGGACCTTCGTAAGCAGTACAAAGATGTATTCGAAGAGCGTCACGGTATTCGTTTAGGCTTCATGTCTTTCTACGTGAAAGCGGTCACTGAAGCACTTAAGCGTTTCCCTGAAGTGAATGCGTCAATTGATGGTGATGATATTGTTTATCACAACTACTTCGATATCAGCATCGCTGTATCAACACCACGTGGTCTTGTAACACCGGTACTACGTGACTGTGACAAGCTATCAGTTGCTGAAATCGAAAAAGGTATTCGTGAGCTGGCTCTCAAAGGCCGTGATGGTAAGTTAACAGTTGATGATATGACAGGTGGTAACTTCACTATCACTAACGGTGGTGTATTTGGTTCGCTACTTTCGACGCCAATCATTAATTTGCCTCAGTCTTCAATCTTAGGTATGCACAAAATCCAAGACCGCCCAATGGCAGTTAATGGTAAAGTAGAAATCTTACCTATGATGTATTTGGCGCTGAGCTATGACCACCGTCAGATCGATGGTAAAGAATCTGTAGGCTTCTTAGTAACAATTAAAGAGCTATTAGAAGATCCTACACGTCTATTACTAGACGTATAATCATAATTGATTAGATATTAAGCTGTATGTTCTTTCATACAGCTTTTTTTTTGCGCCTTTGGTCTAACTAGGGTTTTCATCCTAAGCCTTGGGATCTATACTAGGAGCGCAATTTGGGATAGCTGATTATTTGCATAAATATTCAGCTTTTTTAGTATAAGAAATTGGATAAAGCATCATGAATTTGCATGAGTATCAGGCAAAACAACTATTTGCCGACTATGGTTTGCCAGTATCTGAGGGTTTCGCTTGTGATACACCTCAAGAAGCGGTAGAAGCAGCTGCTAAAATCGGCGGCGACAAATGGGTAGTTAAATGTCAAGTACACGCCGGTGGCCGTGGTAAAGCAGGCGGTGTAAAGCTTGCTGACAGCAAAGAAGAAATTCGCGCATTCGCTGAAAACTGGTTAGGTAAAAACTTAGTAACTTACCAAACGGACGAAAAAGGTCAGCCAGTAGCTAAAATCTTAGTTGAAAGCTGCACAGACATCGCTAACGAATTATACCTAGGTGCTGTAGTAGACCGTGCAACTCGCAAAGTAGTTTTCATGGCATCTACCGAAGGTGGTGTTGAAATCGAAACTGTTGCAGAAGAAACACCAGAGCTAATTCATAAAGCTGAAATTGATCCACTAGTTGGCCCTCAGGCATACCAAGGTCGTGAGTTAGGCTTTAAACTAGGTCTAAACCCAGCACAGATTAAACAGTTCGTTAAGATCTTCATGGGTCTTGCAACTATGTTTAACGACCACGATTTTGCACTACTAGAGATCAACCCTCTAGTAATCACTGATCAAGGCAACCTTCACTGTCTTGACGGTAAAATCGGTGTAGACGGTAATGCATTGTTCCGTCAGCCTAAGATCCGTGAATTCCACGATCCTTCACAAGAAGATGCACGTGAAGCACACGCAGCAAGCTTCGAGCTTAACTATGTTGCTCTAGACGGTAATGTAGGTTGTATGGTTAACGGTGCTGGCCTTGCGATGGGTACTATGGACATCGTAAACCTACACGGTGGCAAGCCAGCTAACTTCCTAGACGTAGGTGGCGGCGCGACTAAAGAGCGTGTAGCTGAAGCATTCAAGATCATCCTTTCTGATGACAATGTTAAAGCAGTACTAGTTAACATCTTCGGTGGTATCGTACGTTGTGACATGATCGCTGAAGGTATCATCGGTGCAGTTAAAGAAGTTGGCGTACAAGTACCAGTAGTTGTACGTTTAGAAGGTACTAATGCTGAACTAGGTCGTGAAGTTCTAGCTAACTCAGACCTTGACATTATCGCTGCAGAATCACTAACAGATGCTGCACAGAAAGTTGTTGCTGCTGCGGAGGGCAAATAATGTCTGTATTAATTAATAAAGATACTAAAGTAATCTGTCAGGGTTTCACTGGCGGTCAAGGTACTTTCCACTCTGAGCAAGCTATCCAGTACGGTACGCAAATGGTTGGTGGTGTATCTCCTGGTAAAGGCGGTCAAACTCACCTAGGTCTACCTGTATTCAACACAGTACGTGAAGCTGTAGAAGAAACTGGCGCAACTGCATCAGTAATCTACGTTCCAGCACCTTTTTGTAAAGATGCGATCTTAGAAGCTATCGATGCTGGTATCGAGCTTATCGTTTGTATCACTGAAGGCATCCCAACACTGGATATGGTTGACGTTAAAGTTAAGCTAGACCAAACTGGTGTTCGTATGATCGGTCCTAACTGCCCAGGTGTTATCACTCCGGGTGAAACTAAGATTGGTATCATGCCTGGTCACATCCACAAGCCTGGTAAAGTAGGTATCGTTTCTCGCTCTGGTACGTTAACGTACGAAGCGGTTAAGCAAACGACTGATGCTGGTTTCGGTCAGTCTACTTGTGTTGGTATTGGTGGTGACCCAATTCCTGGTACTAACTTCATCGACGTACTAGAGATGTTCCAAAACGATCCGCAAACAGAAGCAATCGTAATGATTGGTGAGATCGGTGGTACAGCTGAAGAAGAAGCTGCTGAGTACATCAAGCACAACGTAACTAAGCCTGTAGTATCTTACATTGCTGGTGTAACTGCACCTGCAGGTAAGCGTATGGGTCACGCAGGTGCTATCATCGCAGGCGGTAAAGGTACTGCTGACGAGAAGTTTGCAGCACTAGAAGAAGCAGGCGTAAAGACTGTTCGTTCACTAGCTGATATCGGTTCAGCACTTAAAGAAAAAGCGGGTTGGTAATCTAGTAATTACCAATTTGATTTAAAAGGCTCCTTCGGGAGCCTTTTTTGATCTTGCATTCATCGTCTGTCGTCAAATGCTACTTTTATAGTCTGGGTTTAGCGTTGTAGTGTGTGATTAGGTATGCGTCTGTACAACCGCACTTTTTAAACGTATCACTGACTTACGCATTGTTATTTAGCTTGGATAGGCTTTACAATGCTGATGAAGTCGTTGAGGCCTATATCCCTTGGTGAACCAAGCGTCACAAAATGCTGGCTACTAGTAAGTGCAGTGTTTGTTTCGGCAACGTTAGCTGAGTGAACGGTAAGGCCTGAGACTTGGTGCTGCCATTGTTTTTTTCCACTGTAATCTACATAGATATTATGCATATCACCATCTTGCCAGTTGATGTTACCTTGATATAGGTCTACATAACTAATAAACATATTTCCGTACTGATCTACAAGCATATTTTGTTCTGTGATAAAGCCTTCTTTAACATCTGCGGATTCAATAAGTTCCCAAAGAAGCTCATTTGTATTCGACACTCTAAAGTAACCATGCTGATTCGTGTGAGAGCTATACACCCAAAGCATTATATCGGCGTTTCCTGCAATGGACAACTGGCCGATATAGGGCAGCATATCAATATCAATCCGGCGTTGCCAAAGTGGTGTTTTATCTGAGTCAAAATACTGCAGGTTAATCTCGCTTAATAGCGCAATATCGCCATTAGGTAGTAACGCAGAGTCAATAGGGGTGTCTGGAGCCAACATACTGAGTTTAAGCTCGGAGCCATCAAGGTTTGCTGTTGCAGTAAAAGCATTTCTTTTATGTAAAGACGAACAAATTGCTAAATCGTTACCACAGCGCAGAGTCGCACCGACTAAGTGCACCTTATCATCGACTATTTTGGCATCCTGAATGGTAAATTTACCTAGATAATTTTCCATGGGAGTTAGAGGAGAATTACCTGTGGTTAGCTCCCCTTCTGAGCTTATAAATAAAAGCTGTTGATCCCCTCCTAGCATATAAAACCCGAGGTTATCAAAGCTTGTAACAGAATAATGGCGATTAAGGCGATTTAAACCGAAAGGTAGTGATAGGGTTTCTCTTTTAATTTCATTAAGTTGTTCATCAAGAAGTACAAATATGGCCACATCAGTTTCAAAGCGATCATATGCAAGCAAAGCATAGCCATTGCCTTGTTCTATCACGTGTATAGTGGATCTTTTATCAAAAAGATACTGTTGAGCATCTTGCGCTTTTTCAAGTTCACCATTTCCGTTATATATTGCAATGAACTGGGAATGGGTGTTTGTAGTGCCTACAGCCATAATTTTATCATTGCTTAGTGCCTTTACTGCGCTGATATCACTGTGTTCGCGTATTACGCTGAAAGGCTGGGTTTGTGATGTTGATACATTTACTTTAATTAAAGCGTTATTGGAGTCATCTTTACCATCGTTTGCGACATAGCTCGCTAATTGTTCGCCATATACACCATATGGTACGTTTAGAGTAAGTAAATTGGCATTTATACTTGCATCAATGTGATCAAATTTTTGGGTTAGAGAATAAGTCAAAGGTTCGTTATCGATATCTGTGCCAATTAACTCTATCGTGGTATTGCTACCCGCATCTATATCGACGAGAACTTCGCTCACTGTGGGTGGCTTATTAGTTTTGGTTGTCTGTTGCTCTGCTTGTGTCTCCAATGAGCTTAGATCGCTATTGCTTGCACTTCCACCACAACCGGCCATCAATATGGTTATAGCGAAAATAGTAGAAGCTTTTTTATGTTTCATTTGATTACCCATTTTATTTAAACGAGGAATTATACCTATAAGTGGGAATTGTAGATACTAAATCGTTGCTTTAGAGTAAATTTTTACCCTTTATTTTGGGTATTAACTTTGAGCTTGTTACCACATGATTAGATGTGTTTGGGCATCTATCGAAGTTTGCTGATTTAAAAGTAGTCTACTTGTGTAGGTATCGGTGGTGACCCAATCCCTGGTACTAACTTCATCGACGTACTAGAGATGTTCCAAAACGATCCGCAAACAGAAGCAATCGTAATGATTGGTGAGATCGGTGGTACAGCTGAAGAAGAAGCTGCTGAGTACATCAAGCACAACGTAACTAAGCCTGTAGTATCTTACATTGCTGGTGTAACTGCACCTGCAGGTAAGCGTATGGGTCACGCAGGTGCTATCATCGCAGGCGGTAAAGGTACTGCTGACGAGAAGTTTGCAGCACTAGAAGAAGCAGGCGTAAAGACTGTTCGTTCACTAGCTGATATCGGTTCAGCACTTAAAGAAAAAGCGGGTTGGTAATCACCGTCTAGCTTTTTTAAAGTGAATAGCAAATGCCAGTCTTTATGACTGGCATTTTTGTTTTTCTATTCTGCTCTTTCGATCATCCATGCAGACCTTCCTTTTCGTTAAGCTCACTCACAAAACTTGTACACAAACTGGATATAGATTTAAGGCGCAATACTGTGCGTATTTTGATCTTGAAGTTTACCTGTGAATAATTATACTGTTTATATATACAGTGTAATTTGTTTTATGTGACATGAGCAAGATCATTGATCTATTACAGCATCGACAGTGGGTATGGCAGGGGAGTAGTCAGGCTCATCAGCTGCCAGAGCGTGTTAGCACCGGTATTTCGTTGTTAGATATTAAGCTGCAAGGTGGTTTACCTAAGCGGGGAATGGTTGAAGTTCAGGCGGATAACGGTATTGGTGAATTGCAGATTTGGCTGCCTTATTTACAACAGCATCAACATCTAATTGTATTCATCAATCCTCCGGGGTGCGTCAATGCACACCATTTCTATCACTTAGGGTTCGATCACAAACAACTAATGTTCATAAATACCAACGCAGAGGTTGATGCGCTATGGGCTGCTGAACAGTGTTTGAAGAGCAGCGCTTGTAGTGTAGTGCTATTGTGGCAGAGTGCTTTAAGTATCGCGCAGGCTAAGCGATTACAACTCGCATCGGAGCAAGGTGGGTGTACATTGTTTTTATACAGACCTAAATGTGTACAACAGTTTTCATTACCTGTTGCGTTGTGTTTGCAATTGACGGGGCATTCACACGGTATTGCTGTGCAAATTAAAAAGCAAAGGGGTGGTTGGCCTCAGAAAAGCTTTATGCTTAGCTTGGCTGATTATTGGCCACAGTTAGTCGCAGAACAAGGGGAAGCAAGTAATGTAACGGTTTTCCCAACGCCTATACGGTACGCAAAATGACTTTATGGCTATACCTACATTTTAAACATCTACAACTGGATAGCTTGGCATTATCAGATAACCCCGATCCTGTGGTGATTGTGGACGGCCATAGCAATAGAGTGGTACAGCTTTGCAAATTAGCTAAACAGTCTGGCATCACGGTAGGTATGGGTTTAGCTAGTGCAGCCAGTTTATCTGAACGATTACAGGTTATCGCTTACGATGAGCAAGCGGAAGAGGTGCGTTTGCAAGAGGTCACGCAGTGGCTGTATCTCGTTACAGCCGATATTAGCCTGTTTCCACCGAATGGTATTTTGCTTAAGGTGAGTAATATGTTGTCGTTATATCAGGGGTTGTCTGCGTATTGGCATCATATACAAACACATTTATCACATTTGGGCCTTGATTATCATTATGCGACGGGCTATTCGGCGCAAGCCGCAAGGCTGCTTGCAAAGGGGGGAACAGACATCATAACGGATGATGCTTCTTTATTGCAAAGCAGTATGAATGATTTTAATTTATCGCAAACAGACTTGTCTGAGCGTATTTGTGAGCAGCTAAGGCGAGTTAGAATTACTAAGCTTTCACAATTATTGTGTATTCCGGTGAGTGAGCTGGCAAAACGTTTTGAGATTGAACTGGTACACTATGTGGGCCAGTTACAAGGGCAACTAAAATATCCTTTAATATTTTATGTACCAGAGGAGCAGTTTTCCCGCCACCTTACCTTATTGTTTGAGCTTGAAAATCTGCAATGGCTTACAAAGCCGATTACAAAACTACTTGAACAACTAGAATTGTTTTTGCAACAACGTAATAAGCTAGCTCAGCAAGTATCATTGATGTTGCAATTGCGAGATGCGGAGCCTGTATCGATACAGGTTGGCTCTACCGTAGGAGAAAGCCGTGCACATACATGGCTTTCTTTACTTGAATTAAAGCTTTCTAATATGTCGCTTGATGCGCCTATTCAGGCAATCACTTTGTCTGCTGAGTATTTAGTGGATAATCAATGTGTAAATAATGATTTGTTTCAAATTCAGCAAGATAAATCAGCACGGCCCACTTTAATTGCAAAGCTACAAGCCAAGTTAGGTAAACGTTCAGTGCAGGGGGTTGAAATTGACTCAGATCACAGGCCAGAACGAGCCTTTCACTTTGTGGAGCCCTTACATGCGCATACACAGCCCGTGCGCATAAAAGGATTGCAGCGGCCCAGCATGTTATTGCCCAAAGTTGCTCCATTACAAGAAAAGGTGACTATCTATTTTGGGCCCGAGCGGATCTGTACTGGCTGGTGGGATAATCAAGCGGTCACTCGTGACTACTATATTGCTCGTAGCGAGCTTGGAAAGTGGTTATGGATTTTCAAAGAACCATCACAACAATGGTTTGTACAGGGAGTGTTCTGCTAGTGAATGCGGCTGCACAGCAGGGCGCAGCCGCTAAAACATGATTCATTTTGTGTGTTAACACTCAGATATGACTGAAATGATGGGCAGGAATCACTGATATATGAATACTGGCAAAGGTGATAATTACCACTTCTATATAAAAGTTTCAGATTATAAATGTTCTTAATTGCTAATCGCTGTGTTTACTTGTTTAAGTAGATGTCCGGTTTTACCATAAACAAAAATAGAGTCGCCATAGCGTACTCGTACATACGCAGGCTTGGCAGGATTTAGCCATAAATATCTGTCAAATGGGACGGTATTGTCGATGTTTTTACCCACCTCAACATAGCATGGAAAGGTGTTGTCACACCATTTCTCATCTAACCTTTGGCTTTTATGATTGGCCATATACCATGCGGGTCTATTAGCAATTTTTGTTTGCTTAGGCCAGTAAACGGCAATATCAAAGTGGCTTTCTGCAGGTTGCCAATATTGTTCTTGTTCAGATTTAAAGACAACGGGAGCCCAGTGATGTACATCAGCAATGTGGGTGGATAATAGGGCTGTTTGGTCAATGGTTAGTGGGTCGATATCTAGCTTCTCTGCCAAGATGCTTGCTAGTTTGTGTTTCTCGTCAATATGGCTATAACCACAATGAACAATAACTTTGGCATAGGGGTCAAGCGCAAACGTCTTATTGATGATATTTTCAGCGCCTTCTTTTTCTCTGTCATACATATACTTATCGTAGCTGACAAGAGTATAACCTAACTCTTTAGCAACACTTACCAACTCAGAGAATGCTGGGTCACGCAGATAAATACCGCTTTGATTGGTAGCATAGCCTTGTTTATTAATACGCAGCTCGTCTTTTTGAGCCAGAGCCTCAAGTGCCAGATATGAATAGCCTTCGTTTTTTAGGCGTATCAGCAGCTCCTTGGTAAGCCATCTGTGCTTTGGAATATGATGTGCCTCGTTGACCATCAGTAATTTGCGTTGCTTAGCAAGCGTTGTGATCTCATCAAGCGCATCGTAGGCGGTAAAGTTATATAAAGTCTGCTGTTGTGAAATAGCCTGACCGAATTGGTACAGTTGCTCAGCATGCTCGTGTAAGCCAATGAAAGAAAAATAGGTAGCAATAAATTGATGAATTAAGTCTCGAGATTGCGTGTCTAGCTCGTTTTCAATAAGCACACTTTTATGACGTTCGAACACCTCACCAACGTTCTTTTTCATACCTAAGTTAACTAAATCTTTTTGAATCGCAACTACTTCAGGGTGCAGCTTAATGGCGTTAGCATCTAAGGTGGTAAACAATATTAAAAGTAGTAAAACGACTCTGTTCATTATTTTTGCTCTCTTATGATTATAATTTGCAAGTTGTGCTTGTAACAGTGGTGTCGTGCCAAACCCCTTCTGTAGGGTCATAAGTACAATTGTTTGGTGCAGAACTTAAAATATCCTTATCTTGCCTATTCCACAAAGAGTTTGTACAACTTAGGCGATATTCGCAAATACGGCATTTATCTATTTTATCTTTACTCATAGAAAAATAGGATTTTGTCTTAGGGCTATTAATAACGTTGCTTAAATCCAAACTGTTTTCTGCCTTACCAAATAAATATAGATCAAAAGGGTGAGGGTAAACATATTTATTTTTATTGATGAAAATATTATCTGCGCGATAGGTACCAAGTTTGTTATGTCTACAGCTATATAAGTTTGATTGTAAGTGACTGCCTTTATGAACAATATCATTTGGAAGTGTAATAACTTCAACGCCATTAATTTCTGTTTTGTAGTCACTATTTGGCTGGGCTAAAAAGAAGTCTAGATTATGGCGAATCCCAAAGTAAACATTTTCATTTTTAAGGTGTTTCGGAAGCAAAATACCGCATTGGTTAAAGCCGTGACGCTTAGCACTATTGAATATATCGGACGCGTTTTCATACGCTTGTTTACTATCGTTGGCAAAACTAACAATTAAACTATGTGTTGCCCTGTGCTTTCTTAACCACTTAGCAATGTTCTCAAACCAGTCTAAACGAGTATTCTCGCTGATTTCGATATAGAAGTTCCTGATCTTTAACACGGGGCTTGGCTCAATACTGATGGGTTGATATGCCACGAAGGACGGGACTTCTAATAACCATTTATTATGACGCAAAAAGTCCAAGTAACTTTTTACGACATCAGCATGTGCACTAAATCGGATCAGTATGTCTTGATAGTTGGTCTTTTTACAGGTGGCGATATATTCAATAACTTCTATAACACTCAGCGGAACGGATTGTACTTTTTCGTCATGTAGGTGCATCAGAAGGGCTTTTTTATATCCTTTACACCATGTCACAGCGGGGTTTATTATTATTTTCATTGTAATACCCCTTTAAAATGTGAATGGTTTCTTCGCTATATTCCCTGCATACAGACAATCATAGTAGGTTAATGGATGTACATGGGAGATAGGCTTTGTTTGAAATAATAATATAAATGGCATGTTAATCCTCCTGCATCAGCCAATGGGCAACGGCTTCGGTGATTTTCAGGCCCGTTGCACTTTCTACCCAACCCCATTGTCCAATAGGGTTTAATTCAATAAATACATACTCATTTTTGCTGGTTAATATCATATCGATAGCACCAAATACTAGGCCTAAATCGGCCATAAGGCTCAGTATTCTTTGTTGAATATCCTCTGGAAGTTGATAGGGGAAATAATTGACTTTCTGTAAATCAGATTCTCTAATATCGACTTTATATTGGTTGTGTAAGTCAACTTCAGTGGCAGCGCTAAACAGTTTATTGCCTACCACAGTGATTCTCAGTTCCAACAGGCGATCTACTCTAGCTTGCAGTAGGGTTGGGCAAAGCGCTAAGTGAGTAAAATCCTGAGTGTGTTCATCAGTGATAGCACTGGTAAAAACCATAGAAAACCCATAATGAGAAATGGGCGCTTTCATAATTCTTTTAGTTATAACATCGCCATTACAAGCGCTATAGAACTTATCAGCACTGGTTTTACTCTGTGTAATGGTGGTGCTAGGAATGGTTAGTCCAACTTTTTTCGCTGTGCTCAATTGAACAATCGGGTTGTTTGCCTTGTCGTCACTCCATGGATTGTTCATCCATTGCGCTTCGGTGAGGCTTTCTAACCCTTTATATAAGGTTAAACATTCATCAACAATAAATCTTTGTTGATTCTCAGGTAACTGGCTGCTAGGTGTAATTGCACCTCGACGGCGTGCCCATACAGAGGTGACTTTATCGAGTTCTACAACACTTATACTGTTTACCCCTGATACATCTTCTATTTTTGAACCGTTATTTAAATCATATTCAAAATGAATATTAGTGGGAATATCTTCACCATTTAAACGAAACCAAGGCTTATTATAAAAATTGAGAATATCTATAATTTCAGAAGTATTGGGTTCAATAAGCTGAGAAAGAATCAAGATCATAGTGTGTTATGCTCATTATCAGTATCAAAAAGCAGTACGATAAATACTACTGGCATAGGATGTAGGCTTACTTTTAAAGGTTTTACGCTGAGCAAGCCCAGAACAAGAATGGAACGGTATAATCTAGAAATGGTGCTCGGTCATACAATTCCATTCTTTATAGGGTTAACAAATCACTTAGAGGTGCCCGTTATCCCATTCAGTATCACAGACGCTTTTATCGCAGCTGTCTGTTAAGGTTGCTGTATTTGAAGGAGCTAAGTTGCCACCCGATACTTGAGCGAGTAGCTCTTCAGAATCGATGGGTTCAAAAGTAGTAGGCGTGGTTTTCTCTGTCATCTTAATATTCCTTATTAAAACTAATATGGTTGAAATGACACTCTTTGCATGTTGCAAAGCTAGAACAAGTGAACATCTGTTCGAAAACGATAAACACTATACATCTGTTCATAGTGTCTGAAAGCGCAGCGCCGTGCTTTAAGATCAATTTAAGCCTCAAATTAACCTTTAGTCAACAAAATAGTAATCTTAATTTTACATTGGTGTTATAGAGGTATTGTGAGTAGATAAATATAATGGGAGAGTATAAAAAAACAGCTAAACGGCAAGCGCTTAGCTGTTTGGATAGTTGTTATTATCAAGCAGTGAAGTGAGCTTCACCGTTTAATGTAGTTAGTTAAAAACTAAAATTTACTTTCGCGTAGTAGGTCATGCCATCAAAGCCGTAGGGCAATGCGCGAAGTGGATAGCGCATCGCGCCATTGGTGATAAAGTTAAGTACTTCATCTTCGCCTAACTCATCAGGGGTTTCATCAAATAGGTTGTCGATACCAACAGACAGGTTAATGTTGTCATTGAGCTGGTAGCCCATGTTCACATCAACTAGCACCGCTGATTCAACCACACTGGTATCTCGCCAGTCGTTAGTAGGAGATAGGAAGTCGGGCAGTGCAATGTGTTTGCCTGCAAAGTAGGTCACCTCAGTTTCACCAAAGTAGTTGAATCTAAGTAATGAACTCCACTTATCTTGCTGATAATCGAACGTCAGTGTGGCGCGCTCTTGTGGTTGGCCATGAGTTAAGAAAGAACGACGTTGTTCATCCAGCGCGATACCCTCAGGGATCCCCACAGGCGAGTTTACTTTGTCAATATCTGTTTTGTTCTTGTTGGCAGCAAAGGCAATGTCTAAATCACCACTGGCCAGTTCCATGGAGTAAGAGGCGATGAAATCAACCCCAGTTGTTGTTGAATCCAGCGAGTTAGAGAAGAAGTTACCCTGTACAGCACCTGTTGCAGCTAATGCCGCATTAGCCGCAGGGAAGTTTTGTAACTCTTCGCTGTCAACACCGATAAAGCTACCTAGGTTTATACGGTCATAGATTTTGATCTGATAAAAATCTAAGGTAATAGATAAGTCGTTACTGGCATCCCAGGCAAAGCCTAAGTTGTAGTTATCTGATGACTCAAGTTTTAGGCCATCAACGCCTAGCGCCGCCGGAAATGCTGAACCTGCAGTGGCGGTGTAAGAGGTAGCCAATGAGCCGTCGCCACCTAAGGTGGTGGTAAATGCCGTATAACCTGATTGTTGTAGCGAAGGGGCTCTGAAACCTGTTGATGCTGCCGCGCGTACAGCAAAGTCTTCGGTGACTTCATAGCGAGTTGCCAGTTTCCAAATCGTGTCATCATTTGAGTTTGAAACGTCTTCATAACGTAGCGCAGCGCTCACTAACCAGTCTTCATTTAACAGCGTTTCAGCTTCAACGTATACTGCATAGCTTGAACGGTCTGCTTTATTGGCTGCATCTGGTCTAAGCCCTTGATAAGCTTGAAAACCGCAGTCTGCGAAGACTTCAGGGTCGATAACCGATGGGAATGAGCGGTCAGCATTGGCAAGGCCACAGGCGTATGAGGCAACTTCACCTGGTACAATTTCGTAGTTTTCTTTGCGGTATTCAGCGCCAATAGAAAGGTAAATCGGCTCGGCACCCGATCTATCAATAATACCAGTGATATCTAAGTTGGTTGTCCATTGGTCAAATCTAAAGCCTCCCGAGTAACCACCCTTAGGCCCCGCGTTGTCGGCAATATCTTGCGCCGAGGCATTTGGGTTGTCTGCTAAGTATTGGGCAGCGTATGAAGCATTAATAGTATTTGACGATGAGTAATCGTATTGGTTTTCACCATATACGCTTGATAGATCAAAGGTCCAATCAGGATTGATGTCGCCTTTGAAACCCACGGCAAAAGAAATATCTTGCGCTTCATTGTCGATTCTTGGCAAGAAACCATCTGGGTAAACCTGTGGGACGTTTCTTTCAGCGCGGTTAAAATCACGGTAAAAGCCGTTACCAAAAGCGGTGCGATTCGAGAATCCCGCAAAAGAGTAAAGCTCTTTGCTGCCAACAGGCAGTGCGGCGTTATAGAATACAGACACAAACTCGGTGTCTGAGTTACCCTGACGCCAACGCACCTCATCTGATAACTCACCCGGTGCGATTGTTGATGAACCGCCCGTGTCGCGCTGTGCTCGGTTAGTACCATCGCCGTCTCGGTATTCTAATGAGACGTTAACAAATCCGCCTTCTTTACCAATGTCAAAACCTCGGTTTAGGCCGAATGAGTAAGTGTCACCATCACCTTCACCCGTTGCACCGCCTTGGAAGAAGCCAGTGGTCACCCCAGTGCTATCGTTCAGTGATAAGTTGATAACACCCGCAATCGCATCTGAGCCATAACGTGCAGCGGCACCATCCCTTAAAATTTCAACATTTTTAAGCGCCATTAATGGGATAGAATTCATATCCGTACCTGCAGCACCCGCACCTACGGTGCCTGACAGGCCAAATATTGCTTGGGTGTGTCTGCGTTTACCGTTGATCAACACTAAAGTTTGATCTGGTTGTAAACCGCGTAGCGTTGCAGGGCGGAATAGATCCGAGCCATCAGAGACTTGCGTTCGGCTAAAGTTAAATGATGGCGCAATGGATTGTAGGCTTTGGCCCAGTTCGGTAAAGCCGCCTTTATTGAGCTGTTTAGTATCTAAAATATCGATTGGGGAGGTGGATTCGGTGGCGGTACGGTTTGACACTTTGGAACCAAGTACGGAAATGGTTTCAATGTTTTCGTCATTGGCTTGTTGAGCCATCGCGCAGGTGCTTGCAAATAAAGCAAGCGCCACTGGAGAAAGTTTAATAGGTCCTGTCATAACTACTACTCTGTTGATTATTATTTATCTTAATTAATTTGCTGCGACAGCACGGTGTCATAAAAAAAAATGCGGTGCAATGACTTTGTTTTTAAATCAGAAATATTTAATAATTTTTTCTGTGGTTTTAAGCATGGCTATTTTAGCCATAGAAGGCTCATCGTACCGTGCTTGAGGATCATTGATCTTTGCGCTTAAATACTAAATACTGTGTTTATGTACAGTATTTTTTGTTCTTGTCGTTTATGCGCTATGCCGAACTATTTTGTCAAAGTAACTTTTCGTTTTTACAAGGCGCTTCTCATCCAGAAGAGCTTATCAAGCAAGCCGACTTTTTGGCCTATGATGCGTTGGCTATTTGCGACGAATGCTCCGTGGCAGGAGTGGTACGAGCCTATCGAACTATAAAAGATAATAAGCTCACTATTAAGCTGATAGTTGGGAGTTTTTTTCAATATCAATCATTACAGTTTGTACTACTGAGTCCGAACCGCCAAGCTTATGCTGAGTTATGTCGCGTGATAAGCAATGCGAGAAAGCGTTGTGATAAAGGAAGTTATGAGTTGAGCCTGTGGGATATTATGTCGATAAAGCAGTGTCTCATCATTTGGCTCCCCACCTTTGATGAACAAGACATTCACTGGGGGGCGTGGTTTAAGCAATATCACCAAGAGCGGGTCTGGCTGGGTGTGCAGCGCCACCTCAAGCATAACGACAAAGCTTATATTAATCACTGCAAGCAACTTGCGAAGCAATATGCCATCACAATAACAGCCTGTGGTGGCGTACTGATGCATGTTAGTGAGCGGCAAAAACTACAGCATACGCTCACCGCGATTAGGCACAACTGTGCGGTACAAGAACTTGGCGAGAAGCTGCTATCAAACACCGAGCGAGCGCTGCGCAGCAAAGTTAAACTGAGCAAATTGTTTAGCGCTCAGTGGTTAAATACTGCGTGTGACATTGCTGCACGGTGCACTTTTGATTTGGGACGTTTGCGATACGAATACCCGAGTGAGTTGGTGCCGCAAGGCCATACTGCAATGAGCTATTTGCGATGCTTGGTGAATGAGGGTAAACAGCTGCGCTTTGTTGATGGTGTGCCCGATGACATTGAAGCGTTGATTGAAAAAGAGCTTACATTGATTGAACAGCTGAATTATCCCTATTTCTTTTTAACCATTCACGATGTCGTGATGTTTGCTAAGCGACAAGGTATTTTATACCAAGGCCGAGGTTCTGCGGCTAACTCAGTGGTGTGTTACTGCTTGCAAATTACAGCGGTTGACCCTCGTCAGGTCTCGGTACTTTTTGAGCGTTTTATCAGTCAAGAGCGTAACGAACCACCCGATATTGATGTGGACTTTGAACATCAACGCCGTGAAGAAGTGATCCAATATATTTATCAAAAATATGGTCGGGAGCGGGCGGCACTGGCTGCAACGGTGATCACTTATCGGTTTAAAAGTGCTGTGCGAGACGTTGGCAAGGCCTTAGCGATGGATAGCACACAGCTGGATTACTTTATTAAGCAAGTAAATCGCCGCGACAGGTTGGTATCTTGGCAATCACAATTGCATGAGTTGGGCTTGGATGCAAACTCTTATCAAGGGCAGCTTTTTATTGAATTGGTGAATGAGATTTTGGGATTCCCCAGACACCTTTCTCAACATGTGGGTGGCTTTGTTATTTCATCAGGGCCTTTATATGAACTGGTGCCTGTTGAAAATGCAGCCATGGAAGCGCGTACCGTGATCCAATGGGATAAAGACGATCTAGAAAGTTTGTCTTTATTGAAGGTAGATATCTTAGCGCTGGGTATGTTGAGTGCAATAAGAAAGTGTTTTGACTCCATTGAGCGGCACTTTGACTATGCTTGGAGCATTGCAGATATTACCCGTTTAGGGGATGATCCTCAGGTTTACGGCATGTTGCAAAAAGCCGATACGGTAGGCGTTTTTCAAATCGAATCCCGTGCCCAGATGAGCATGCTACCGAGGTTAAAACCCGCCTGTTACTACGATTTAGTAATACAAATTGCGATTGTACGCCCAGGTCCAATCCAAGGAGGTATGGTACATCCGTTTTTGCAACGCCGCGCAGGGGAGCAACCTGTAAGCTACCCCTCTGATGATGTGAAGTCTGTTCTATCTCGTACTTTAGGAGTGCCTATTTTTCAAGAGCAGGTTATTAAATTGGCTATGGTTGCGGCAGGGTTTAGTGGCGGAGAAGCGGATAAGTTGCGACGTGCAATGGCCTCATGGAAGAAAACGGGAGAGCTGTTACAGTTTAAAGATAAATTACTAAGCGGTATGCAGCAAAGGGGTTACTCACAGCGCTATGCTGAGCAAATATTTGCCCAAATCTGTGGTTTTGGCGAATATGGTTTTCCTGAGAGTCACTCGGCTTCTTTTGCTGTATTGGCCTATAGTTCAGCGTGGTTGAAATATTACTTTCCGGCGTTTTTCTATACTGCACTGTTAAATAGCCTGCCAATGGGGTTTTATAGTGCATCGCAATTATCTCAGGACGCACGGCGTCATGGTGTGGTTATATTGCCTGTTTGTGTCAATGCCTCTCATCATGATCATGAAGTTCTTCAATATGAACACAGTTTTGCAGTTCGTTTGGGGCTAAGAATGATAAAAGGGTTGAAAACAGACGCGATCACAATACTGCTAAAGCGCCGCCCTGTAGGGGGCTATCAAAATATTCAGCAATTAAGCAAAGCAGGGGTGGACTCACATAGTATGGAACTACTGGCTTCAAGCAATGCTCTGGCGTGTTTTTCTGGTGGCCGCTATAGCGCAAGGTGGCAGTTGATGAATAAAGATATGGACTTACCCCTGTTTGCCAATAGCGATTATTTCGAAGAGCTTGTGTTAGCACCACAGGGTGAGGGAAGTGAACTGGATAATGTGCTTGAGGATTACGCGGTAATGGGCCTGACGCTACATAAGCACCCAATTACACTATTGGATGAAGCTGGGCGGTTAGGGCGATTTACACGTATGGCGCAACTTAGCCGTATAGCGGATCAACAGCTTGTCACGGTGGTAGGCGTAGTGACGGGAAAACAAGCACCGGGCACCGCCGCAGGAGTTACATTTTTCACATTGGAAGATGATACTGGCAATATCAACGTGATAGTGTGGTCAGCAACTGCTCGGGCGCAGAAGCAGGCTTATCTGAGCGCCAAGATATTGGAGGTAAAAGGGGTGTTAGAGCGCAGTGGCGAAGTAATTCATGTTATCGCTGGTCGGCTGCTTGACCGCAGTGATTTATTACAGGATTTAAAAAGTGACTCTAGGCAATTTCATTAGTCTATAAAGTCTCACTTTATTGTTTTTAAAAACTAAATAATAAACGACTTGCCGAGAGCAAATGATTGACAGTGTACTTTCAATGCTGAGGTGGCTATTAGCCCAGTTTTGTGTGCCAGACATCAAATGTAACATTTTGGTCGTAAAAAAAATGAGATTGGTCATTAATTTGTCTGTCTAAAAAAAATTTAGAAAAGCATTTGGTGTAGTAAATAACTTGTTGATTTTAAATTTTTATTTTTAATTTTGCTTGCGAAAACGGAAATTATACGCAGGAAAATGTTAGAAAAGTGTCGAATTGTACACCGCGTAAATATGTGATAGAACAATGCTGGTTAATTAAAACAATAACTTACACTACAACAGGGAAAAGCAAACAATGAAACCAATATTCACATTAAGTGCATTGTCAGCGGCCATGTTACTCGGTCAAACACAATTGGCAGTGGCAGCAGAAGAAAAAGTTGAGCGCATCGAAGTTACCGGCTCTCACATTAAACGTACGGATATGGAAGGTCCATCTCCAATTCAATCAATCTCAGCAGGCGACCTAGCCGCGACTGGCTCAACAGACCTCATCGGTGCGCTACAAAAGTTACCTGTATCAGGTGCGGGTACATTTAGTACGCAAGGCAACTCAAGTGACGATACAGCAAACGGTGGTTCGAGTGTTGCGCTCAGAGGCTTAGGCGCGTCTTCAACCTTGGTTTTAATTAATGGTCGCCGTGTGGCTGTGAGCCCATTCGCCAAAGATATCGAAACATCATTCGTTGACTTAAATACCATTCCAGTCTCTTCCGTAAAACGCATTGATATTCTAAAAGATGGTGCATCGGCAACGTATGGTTCGGATGCCGTAGCTGGGGTTATCAACATTATTTTGCGTAATGACATCGATGGCTTTGAACTATCCGGTAAAGTATCAGACACCGCTGATGGCGGTGGCGAAGAGCAGAACTTCACATTACTTTGGGGCTCATCGACTGATAAAGGCCAGCACAACTTTGCATTGGATTATTTCAAGCGTGGTGATGTGTTTTATGGTGATAGAGACTATACAGCTACTGCGGATCAGCGCTTTAGAGGCGGTAATAACTCTCTGAGTTCTTCAGGTTTTCCAGGCAGTGTAGAAGTGGTTAGAGGCATGCTGACTGATGAGCAGTGGGCACGACTGCCAGTGACTGGTACTGCGGATGACGGCACCCCAATTCGCCAAACTATTTTTGCTGATGTGTGGGGCAATGACACCTGTCCTGAAGAAATGATTATCGGTGATATTTGCCGCTATGATTATGCACCGCACATGACCCTAATCCCATCTACGGAGCGTGTTAGCTTTAGCTATAACGGTGTACAGGAACTCACTGACGGCGTTGAAGGTTTTGCAGAGTTTGCAGCACAACATGCTTCTACATTTATTCAAGGTGCGGGCAGCCCCAGCTTTACTGAATTGACTATGATGGGTGATAACCCAAATCATCCGCTGGCGAGTGACCCATCACACTTCTTACATGGTGTAGATATTTCAATGCGCCGTCGTACAGTTGATATTGGTAACCGTAAAAAAGATGTGGATTCAGAATACTACCGGGCTGTAATCGGTGCACGTGGTAACTTTAAAGACTGGGATTGGGAAGTTGCGTATTCAACTATTCGTTCTAGCGCAGTTGAAAAAGGTTTTGATGGCTTCCCTAACAAGCGCCTAGCGCAAGAAGCAATCGATATGGGTTTATGGAACCCGTTTGAACCAAGCACAAATACCGCCGAAGGGCTAGCTTATTTTGAAACAACCACAACGCGTTATGGCTCATCTACTATGCAATCAGTTGATGGTACGATTTCTGGTGAGTTATTTGAGCTGGGCGCAGGTTATGTTTCAGCGGCATTTGGTTTTGAGTCTCGCCGTGAAAAAATTGAAGATAATCCAGATTCACAATACCTAAGAGGTGAAATTTTTGGTACTGAAGCAACGCAAGCGAACGGTGATAGAGATAACACCGCGGTGTTTGCTGAATTCAGTGTACCAGTACTGGACACTTTAGAGCTGCAATTAGCTGTTCGTCATGAAGACTACAGTGACTTTGGTACAACAACAGACCCTAAAGTGGCATTCCGCTGGGCACCAGTTGATTCATTAGTGGTACGTGGTTCATGGGGTACAGCATTTAGAGCACCATCACTTGTACAGCTTCATTTAGGCCGTACAGACGAATCACCTTCGGTTATAGATAAAGAACGTTGTCGCCAAACTGGCGCAGAAGCAGACTGTGAACCAACAGAGTACACAGCTGTGGTTGCAGGTAACAAAGAGTTACAGCCAGAGACATCTGAAAACTACAACTTAGGTGTAGTTTGGCAGGCGACGGATGATTTCAGTATTGGTGTTGATTACTGGAACTACGATCAAGACGATTTGATCAAGAAAATCGGCGCACAAAAACTAGTAGATTGTTGTGGTACCGATCCTAACTTAGTGGTTCGTGCGCCAATGCAGGGCAGCACTTTAGGCCGTATCTTAAGAATTAATGATACCTTCGTAAACATCGGTGGCCGAGACACAGACGGCTTTGACCTAAACCTAGCTTATGCGCTAACCACGCAAAGCATGGGTGAATTCAAGTTTACCTATAACCTGACATATGCACTGAACTTTGAAGAGCAGTCTTTTGAAAGTGATGATGCAGGTAACACCAGCATTGTGGTAGAAGACTTAAATGGCGAACATGAGCATCCACAATATCGTTGGACGGCGGGTGTCGACTGGGCAAACAATGATTGGTTAGCAACCTTGAACGCCAACTACATTGATTCATACAATGACTTGGCGGACAGCGACGGTAACAAGTTTAAGATTGACTCGTGGACAACGTTTGATGCGACGGTAAGCTACATTGGCTTCAAAGACTTAACTTTGACACTGGGTGCGGCTAACTTGTTTAACGAAGAAGCGCCATTTGTGCCTTCGGATGCGATGGGCATCGATGCTAAAACGCACAGCACCCTTGGTCGTCAGGCTTACTTCAAGTTTGACTACAAGTTCTAATTGTTGAATAACGAAAAAGTAACAAGCCCGGTTTAGCCGGGCTTTTTTGTGTGTTGACAAACGTTTCGCTTTACTGACTATCGTTATTCGTTTGTTATCAATGCCGCTTCTTCAGGACGCAGGGTAAGCACTTCAAAGCCTGTATCAGTGACCAAAATAGTATGCTCAGTTTGTGCAGACAGGCCTTTATCTTTGGTAACTACCGTCCAGCCATCTGATTTTGTTTTGATTTTTGCGCTGCCCTGATTGATCATAGGTTCAATGGTAAATGTCATACCTGGTTGTAGTTTCATGCCGGTATTGGGTTTACCGTAATGCAAAACATTGGGTGCTTCATGCATTTGCTCACCGATACCATGACCGCAATATTCACGCACCACGCTATAACCATTTTGGTGTGCCAGTTTCGAAATAATATGACCAATATCGCCTAATCTGGCACCGGGTTTAACCAGCTTGATTGCTTGCCACATTGCCTGTTGTGTCACGGCGACCAGTTGCTTAGCAGCCTCGCTGGCATTGGGCATGACATACATTTTACTGGAGTCTGTAATAAAGCCATGCTTTTCAAGGGTAATGTCAAAGTTAACAATATCGGTATCTGATAGCACTTGAGCGTCGCTTGGTACACCATGACAAACCACATTATTGACAGAGCTATTAAGCGCAAACTGGTAGCCGTATTGACCTTTTGAAGCGGGACGTGCATTCAATTCTTGCGTGATAAATTGATCAACGAGGTTGTTTACTTCCATGGTAGAGATACCGGGCTTTACAACCTCATCAAGCATGACAAACACCTGTGCTAATAGCTTGCCCGACTCACGCATCAAGGCAATTTGCTCATCACTTTTGATGGTTACATCATTCATTGACCACACCTTGCTGTTTTAGGTGTTGTGTCAGCTCATCTTGAATAAGTTGAGAAAATGTTTTGTCTGGGTTGAGCTCGGCTAAACGACCCATTTTAATCCAAAACTCAGCTTGAGAGTTGATTGAACGAGACATCACATGCGATGCAGTGCGCAGCTCTTCATGAAGTTCTTCGGAAATTTTAACAATACCCAAAATATACGCCTTATATATGTTTTATATATAAAGTATATATTTATGGTGGAAGAAAGAAAAGGGGCACATTGGCCCCTTTACACAAATTAGTTATCTGACTGAGCCAATCCAAACGGATCATCAATACTATGACTTGGTTGTGTAAACCACTTTGCTCCCTGACTTGTCATGTAGAAGTGATCTTCAAGACGCACACCAAATTCATCGGGTATCACGAGCATAGGTTCATTACTAAAACACATACCTTTGGCCAGTGGTTGTGGGTTGTCTTTAACCAAATATGGCCATTCGTGAATATCCATACCAATGCCATGTCCTGTGCGATGCGGGCAGCCTGGTAAATCGTACTCAGGGCCAAGACCAACAGAGGCTAGGTAACTGCGGGCTGCGTGGTCAACATCACCACATGATTTGCCGATTTGAGCAGCTTCAAAAGCGGCGATTTGGGCATTTTTCTCATGTTGCCACATGGTGCGTTGACGCTCAGTTGCTTCACCAAAAACATAAGTACGGGTAATATCCGAGAGGTAACCTTCCAGCTTACAGCCGGTATCAACTAATACGATGTCGCCTTTTTTAAGCACCTGTGGCTCTTTCACACCGTGTGGGAATGAACTGGCTTTACCAAACAATACAATACAGAAGTAACTTCCTGATGCGCCTACTTTTTTATGAGCTTGATTGATGAAAGCTTCTACCTCGGTTGTGGTGATCCCTTCATGTAACATGCTCGCAGTTGCTTTATGAACCGCTAAAGTCATATCCATAGCGCGTTGAATAAGTGCCAGCTCGTTGTCTGATTTATGCATACGACAATGTGCAGTCACTGGTTGGGCATTGACTAAACTAAGTTCGGGGGCGGCTTTTTGAATACCATCGGCAACAAAAAATGCGGTACTTTCATCAATACCAATGGTGGCGTTGGCGCTAATCCCCATTTTTTCTAACACTTGGGCAAATAGCGCATAAGGGCTTTGATGCTCTTGCCAATCGTTAATTGGCCCCTCCACAACTTGATAATCAAGTAGCGAGCCAATTTCAAACGTCGGGGCGATGAACTCAACGGCACCAGAGGCGGGTAAAATGGCACCAACCATCCGTTCACTGGCATACCACTGCATTCCTGTGAAGTATTTCAAGTTAGTACCCGCATTGAGATAGATAGCATCGATACCATGTTGCTGCATGTAACTTTGCGCTTTCTCAATACGTGCTAAATACTCATTATATTGAATGGCTTGCACACCCTGAGTCATATCTTTTAATGTATCGAGCGCTTGTTGCTGTGAATGTGTACCTATACCTATTGTTGTCATGTTTACTCCTAAAATCGATCGATTCGGTAGGGGGTTAGATCAAGCATGGGTTGTTCACCCATGCATAATTGGCCAACGAGTTTTGCGGTGATAGCAGCTTGAGTTAGGCCTAAGTGCTGGTGGCCAAACGCAAATATCACATTGTTGTGCTTTGGAGACTGGCTGATAACGGGCAGAGAATCCGGTAATGAAGGGCGGCAACCCATCCAAGTTTGATGCACTTTACTTTGTTTAATGCCCTGAATAAGTTGCTGAGCATGGGTAAGTAACATGGTTGCTCGCTCTTGGCGCTCTGGTGCATCTAGCCCTGCAAACTCAACAGTACCTGCTAATCGTAACCCCGATTGCATAGGGGTGATGATAAACTGTCTTTCGGCAGATGCAACTGGACGAGACAAAGTACCTTGTTCATTCAACATGGCATGGTAACCACGTTCAGTGTCTAGGGGAACTTTAAAACCTAGTTGCTTTGAGAGGGGGTTGCTCCAAGCACCGGTACACAATACGATTTGCTCAAACGCTAGGCTTTCTCCCTGTTCGGTCAATAGCCTGACTTGATCAGAGCTGGGTAAGATCTCAGTAATCCCTGTGCGGGCAAAAACACCACCGTTTTCGACAAAGCGTTGATAAATATGCATACACAAAGCATGAGGGTCAACACTGTGGCCCACATCGCAAAACAGCAAGGCATGTTTTACATTGTCATTTAGAGAGGGCTCAAGAGCTTGGATTTCGCTCCCTTTTAACCACTTCACCGAGACACCTTGCGCTTTAAACGCCAGATACACCTGCTCGACCTGTTGTGTTGGGCTTGTTTCAAACGTAAGTAATGAGCCATTTTTAGTAATGAGCGAATCATAGTCGCCATCAGGTAATAGCTCTTGGTAAGCCGCTAATGCTGATTCATTGAGCGCTCTCAGTGCTAGCGTGTGTTTTTTAAATGAGGCGGAGCGCATATTTAAAAGAAAGCGTAAAAACCAAGGCCACATTTTCAATGCGTAGCGCCAGTCAATTCTTAGTGGGCCAAGTGGGTTGAAGAGCATGTTCGGCAATTTGGGGAGCAACTTTACGTTGGCAAGTGGAAACACTTGTTCGGTTGCAAAATGCCCTGCATTGCCTTTTGAGCAGCGTTGTGCAATGCCTTCTGGGTCAAATAACGCGACTGAAAAGCCTAAATCCTGAAGCCTCTTGGCGGTACATAAGCCGATGATTCCAGCACCAATAACTGCAATATGTTGTTTTTTTTGGGCCATGCATTTTTCCTCTGCAGGACACAATTTGGAAGTCAGGTATACAAAATTCTCAAATTGTATCAGTGTATTTTAACCTTAGGAAAGAATTTTTTGTGCTTCACCAAGTTCATTTAATTCTATAATAATCAGTTGGTTAAATGTTTTATTTTGTTCTTTCTTAGGTTAACAAAAATAATTTTTATATTTGAATATTGATTATTGTATACAATATACCTAAGATGGTAAACACAAAAACCAATGAGGAACAAATAAAATGATCGAATGGCAAGGGGTTTACCCAGCAGTTACCACTCAATTCTATGACGACGGTAGTATTAACTTTGATACAACAAAGAGCATGATAGATGCACTGATCAATGAAGGTGTACATGGCATCATCGTATTGGGCACTGTCGGAGAAAACTGTTCGCTACGAGCACAAGAAAAGCGCGAAGTTTTAAAAGCTGCAAAAGAAGTAGTCGCAGGCCGCGTTCCTCTACTTACTGGCGTTGCTGAAACGACGACTCAGTTTGCTATTGAGTTTTGCCAAGATGCAGAAGAAATAGGCGTTGATGGCCTCATGGTACTTCCAGGGATGGTGTACCGCTCAACAGAGCGAGAAGCCATTTACCATTATCAACAAATAGCGCGCAGCATGTCTTTGCCTGTGATGATTTACAACAACCCGGTAACGTACGGTGTTGATGTTTCAATTGAAGGCATGAAGGTACTGGCGAATGAGGAAAATATTGTAGCAATTAAAGAAGCGACGACAGACACACGCCGCATCACGGAGCTACAAAACGCTTTTGCTGACAGGTTTATCATCTTCGGTGGTGTGGATGATATCGCGCTTGAGAGTTTGATGTTGGGTGCCACAGGTTGGATCTCTGGTCTTACCAACGTGTTCCCAAGAGAGTCTGTGGCTATCTACGAGCTGGCGCGTCAAGGACGCTATGAAGAAGCCAAAGAGATCTGGCGTTGGTTCTTACCTTTGCTTCGTCTAGATACTATCCCAACACTTGTACAATGTATTAAATACGCAGAGCAATTGGCGGGGAGGGGATCAGAAGTAACCCGTGCACCGCGATTAAGTCTGCCTGAAGATGAAAAAGCGATGATCAATCGTTTATACGACGAAGCGATGACAACGCGTATTGATCTTAGTAAATTTAAACTGGATTAATATGTATGCGCAAAGGGACATTCTCATGTATTGACGGCCACACTTGTGGCAACCCTGTGCGCCTGATCACCAGTGGTCACCCCAATTTGCGGGGTGACACAATGAGTGAAAAGCGTCAGCACTTTATGGCCGAGTTTGACTGGGTACGTCAGGCGTTAATGTTTGAACCCAGAGGTCACGATATGATGTCTGGTTCATTTATTTATCCGCCCACAACCGATGATGGCGATGCAAGTATCTTGTTTGTTGAAACATCAGGCTGCCTACCTATGTGTGGTCATGGCACGATAGGTACGGTGACATTCGCTTTAGAACACGGCCTTATTCAACCAACACACAATAGTCAACTCAAGCTCGATACGCCAGCCGGCAGAGTAAATGTTGAATATTCAATGGAAGATGGATTTGTACAATGGGTCAAACTATTTAATGTGCCAGCATATCTTGCGTATGAAAATGTCATGATAGAGGTACCTGAATTAGGCAGCCTAAAAGTTGATATTTCCTATGGCGGCAATTTTTACATCATCGTTGAACCTCAGCCAAACTTTCCAGGAATCGAGCAATGGAGTGCCGCCCAAATATTAAAACACAGCTCTAAAGTACGTGAAGTAATTAACCAGACACTACAGTGCGTTCACCCATTGGATGCAACGGTCAACGGAGCATCGCACGTACTTTGGACTGGACAGCCAAAACATGCCAATTCTAGTGCTGCCAATGCGGTGTTTTATGGTGATAAGGCGATTGACCGTTCACCTTGTGGCACAGGCACCAGTGCGAGAATGGCGCAGCTATTTGCAAAAGGCAGACTCAGCATTGGACAAGAATTTGTTCATGAGAGTTATATCGGCAGCCAGTTTGTAGGTTGTATAGAAGGCGTAACGGAAGTGGCTACAAAGCCAGCAATTTTACCGAGTATCCGAGGATGGTCAAAAGTAACAGGTACTAGCAACATTAGCGTGGATGACAGTGATCCTTATGCTTTTGGCTTCCAAGTGATTTAAACCAAATGAAACAACAGGAGCAAACCATGGAGATAAGTGGTGCAAGTTATATCGCTGGACAATGGCAAATAGCCGAAAATGCACAGGCATTTTTTGGCTTTTCACCAAAGCACAACCAGCCATTAACAACCCCTATCTATGAAGCGACATCACAAATGCTGCAAGAGGCGATTGATGCATCGGCAAAAGCATTTGTAAGCTACAGACAAACAAGCTTTGCACAACGTGCCACATTTTTATTTGCAATTGCAGATGAAATAGAAGCGCTTGGCGAGGCCCTCATCCATGTGACGCATGAAGAAACAAACTTGCCCATAGCTCGATTGCAAGGAGAAAGAGGGCGTACGCTCAATCAACTGCGCGCTTTTGCCCAAGCTTTGGAGCAAAGTCGTAATGGCGTTTTAGACTTAGCTCAGGAAGACTTGGCAGATCCCAGCCGCTCACCTTTGCCAAAGCCTTATACACAGTTGAATTATTTACCTGTGGGTGTAGTGGCGGTGTTTGGCGCATCAAACTTCCCCTATGCGTTTTCAACACTAGGTGGCGATACAGCGTCAGCGCTTGCAGCGGGTTGTCCGGTTATCATGAAAAGTCATACGGCACATCCTGCAACCAGTGAGCTTATGACCAAAGCCATTGACCGAGCAATTAGTAAGACCAACATGCCTGCTGGGGTGTTTTCAATGATCCAAGCGAAAAGCTACGATATCGCACACCAGTTGGTGGCTGCACCGTCAGTCAAGGCGGTTGGCTTTACAGGCTCGTTTAACGTTGCTCAAAAGCTAATGGATACTATCGCAAAGCGCGCAGAGCGTATCCCATTTTACGGTGAACTGGGCAGTATAAATCCACAGTTGATTTTCGACGAGCGTTTAGTACAACAGAGCGAACCGCTGGCGCAGCAATTATGTCAGTCTTTATTGATGGGCAATGGTCAATTTTGTACAAGTCCAGGGTTGTGGGTCGTGCCAACAGGCAGCGAAACATTTATTGAAACTGTTAAGCAGCAGCTCAACGGCAGTCAGTCAGATACGCTTTTATCCCCGAATATTGTTAACAGCTATAAGCAAAGTATTGAGCGCCTCAAAGCAACTTCGGGTGTTTCATTGTTGGCACAAGGGCATTTGCTGGAGTCGTTTCACGCCAATGCGCATCTATTTGCGACTGATGCCGACACCTATCTGGCAAATAGTGAATTACATGAGGAAGTATTTGGGCCGTGTGCAATGTTGGTGACGTATGAAAACGAAACACAACTCTCTGAGCTTGTGGATAACTTACAAGGGCAATTAACGGCGTCTATACATGGTACAGAAGGAGACTTCACAAACCATCATCAAGTGATCGAATCACTACAGTATAAAGTTGGAAGATTGATTGAAAATCAAATGCCAACAGGAGTTGAGGTGTGCCCGTCGATGAATCATGGCGGCCCATTTCCATCAAGCACGGATGTAAGGAGTACATCGGTTGGCCTCAATGCGATGCAGCGCTTTTTAAGGCCTTTATGCCGTCAAAGAGCAAACTGATTGTTGATAAATGTTAAGCAAAAAAAAGACCCAGAGCAAAGGGATGCTCTGGGTTTAGGGGATGGCTCATATGAGCCAATGCGTTACTTGAAAACACCTTCTATACATTAGGGAGAAGTAGAAAGTAATTTAAGTGTAGTTAACAATTCACAAAACTTACAAACATATGAAATATTTTTAAAGCCGTTAAAAAACAGTGTGTTATTGTTTATATTCCTATTTAGTCTAAAAATAATCAAAAGATATCTTCAAGTTATACCCAAGTTATCAACTGGGCGTTGCTAACCAGATCCCGTGGTAAACTATTTTTGACTTTATTCTTTTGCCATTTGCCTAAACCAACAGGCGCACCACAAAGGGTTAGAATAACTTCCCCTGTTTTTGTTGTGGGATGTGCAAGACGGATGTCTTTTCCTTGAAAATAATCACACGCCTGTTGCTGGTCCATCGCCAGAGTATTGTCTGCGGCAAGGTGACCAAGGGCGGTTGCAAGCTCATGCTCAAGACGTACCCCATTTTTGTGGGTTGTACCAATTTGTATGCCCAATCTGGCGTACTTAATCTTATTTTGCAGTTGCTCTAAAGCATCAGGAAACAGCCATAGCTCCTTATCTCGGGTCATTAACGTGCCGTTTAATGACTTGATGCCAAAGTGCTTTTTGATATACCCAAGAAATGAGGTTTGTAGCTTAGCGTCGATGGCAATAAACGGGAATGCGCCTTTTTTAATCTTTTGTTCGGGGTTCTCGACAGAGCCTACCTTTTTAAACTTCGCGATAAAAAAACCTTCACTGTCGAAAATCTGTGGCCAAACATGCAAATACCCTTGTTCAGTGGTTGCTCTTTGGGCGCCATCAAACAGTTCATCTAGAGGCTCTACTTCTATGTGTCCTGCAAATTGTTCCAGTAAATAAGCACACACCGCTTGGTTTTCGATAGGTGTAAGCGTACAAGTAGAATACACCAGCGTACCACCGGGCTTGAGTGCTAAAAAAGCGCTGCGGATCAGCTGCTTTTGAACATCGCTGATATCGATATTTGATTGCAGGGACCAGTTTTTTAATGCATCAGCATCTTTTCTCACCGTACCTTCACCAGAGCAGGGCGCATCGAGCAAAATGCTGTCAAAACACTCAAACATATAGTCGCCGAAAATCGTGCCATTGAAATGAGATAGCGCACAATTGGCAACACCCATGCGTTTCATATTGGCTGCTAGCACTTTAACACGAGATGATGATAGCTCATTGGCAATTAAAACCCCTTGATTGTTCATCATAGCAGCCAACTGTGACGTTTTAGAACCAGGGGCCGCTGCCATATCTAATACACACAGGCTGTGTTCAAGCGCGTCAGCCAAAGCCATAGGTGGCAACATAGAGCTTGCTTCTTGTACATAAATACAACCACTTAGATGTAATTCGGTATTACCTATAGGTAAATTTTCTTCTTCGTCTTCAGGGCGCGTTAACCAAAATCCATTCTCGCACCAAGGTACAGGCTCAATCTGCCAATCATTGAGTTGGCAATATTGTTCAAACGCTGCTACTGACATTTTCAAGGTGTTGACGCGTACGCTACGGCGCAAAGGGCTCTGACAGGCCGCCACAAAATCTTCGATGTTAAGGTGATCAGGAATATAGCTCTTTACGTCTGCTAAAAAGGACTCTGGAATATAAGTAGAAGTATTCAAAAATATAACCTAGGCGATGAATTCACAGCAAAGCATTATTTTATCACTGTTTGGGGCAGGGCTAAAAGTTCTTTTAAAGCCCTGCGCTTAATGATTCGAGTGGAGGCTGAAACTAAACCTTGCCCATGATATTGATATATAAGTATGCAAACCAAGCGATAAATAAACAGCTACTAGCAAGCGCAAAAGCGATGGTCCGCATTAACAGATTTCGACACACAATGTGTTCAAAGCAATGCCAGTAACGCGCAACAACAAAGAAGGTACTCACTAAAAACCAAAAATGTCCCTCAATATGCTGTTGGTGTAACAAACACAGCAATACAATGAACAATGTTGATTGTTGAAACTGATTGTCATAACTATTACCCGCTAGAGTCGTTGTTTTTTCGAAGTTATTTTTATGAACAAACTGAATATCAGATGCGGAAACACGCTTACGTTTGAACGCTGAAATCCGTAACGCAGTCGTCAGTAACCATAAAGAACACATTAGTAAAATTAAAAACATAATTGGATAGTGAACCCACATGCTATTGGCCTCCTGTTGAAATACTAACATCACTTTACCTGAGTTATCATTCACGTTAATGTGTCATTAATGACATTATTAAGGGTAAAACTGACAAGTGTATAACGTCGCTATTATTTGTCCTGAGGGTGCCTTAGCGACAGGTATCACGGGAGTAATAGATATCTTGAATGTTGCTAACATTTTGGCGAAAAAACCAATGTTTAGCTGGCAGTTGGTCGGGGTCGAAACACAAAGCGTCAAAACGAGTCAAGGGCTGACAATCGCTTGCGACCTTAAACTAGCCGACCTGCACAGTACGGATGTTATGCTGTGGATTGGCAGTCAATTCGAGGGGCCTCAAAAGTTATGGCGAGCATGTAGGGCATTCACCCCTTACCGCGAGCATATTAATGAATTAGCCCGAAGCAGTGAGTATACGATTGCAACCTGCACGTCCGTTTGCTACTTAGCAAGCAGTGGATTTTTAGACCCGTATCATGTTACCAGCAGTTGGTGGCTTAAGGCTTTCTACCAGAGACATTTTCCACAGTTGAAAGTCTCTCAAGAGAAAGTGTATTTGCAAGATGGTAAGGTGATCACTTCAGGTGCGGCGCAATGTTATTTTACGATGATGCTCCACTTTATTCGCCAAACTTGTGGCATTGAGCTGGCGGATAAGTTGTCATCGTGGCTTGCTATTCCTGAGCTGACCACATCGCAACAACCTTATATGCAAATAGGCGCCTTTGAACTGCATCAGGACGAACGTTTACTCGCGCTACAAAACTACATAAAAAGCAATCTTTCAGCACCATTAACCGTGGAGCAAATGGCTAAGTATTTGAGTGTTAGCGAGCGAACTTTGATCCGACGATTTCAAAAACAAATAGGCCTTACACCGTCAAATTACGTTAGGCTGGCTAGGTTGGAAAAAGCAAAGCAGTTGCTGCGTACAACGCGAATAAATACCGGTGATGTAGCGGAGCAAGTTGGCTATCAGGATATTGGTTCGTTTAATCGTATATTTAAGGACCAATACGGTAAAACGCTTAACGAATACAGGGCGCAATTTAGCTAAGGGATCAGATATTTTGCCAGAGCTTTGTCAGGTTGGTCGTGTTATAGTATTTCGCGATATTTCACGAGGTAATTTATGGCTAGTGTAGTTAATCATTTTCTAGGTGATTCTGAACTGTTATTAAACGCGGTTGGCGAAGGGATTTATGGCTTTGATCTGTCTGGTAATGCGGTGTTTGTTAACCCTGCGGCTGAGCGCATGACTGGGTGGAGAGCACAGGAATTACTGGGGAAGAAAATTCATCAGTATCATCACCATAGCCACGCTGATGGCACACCTTACCCAGCCGATCAGTGCCAAATCTATTGCACCATGTTTGATGGCATACGTCGACACGTCAAAGATGAAGTATTCTGGCGCAAAGATGGCTCAAGCTTTCCGGTTGAGTACACATCTACACCTATCTATAGAGAAGGTAAGTTAATCGGTGCTGTGGCAATATTTCGTGATGTGTCAAAACAGCATGAAACCGAGCAAGCATTGCGTAGGGCGCTCGACAAAGTGCAACAATTAAGTGAGCAACTTCAAGATGAAAACGCCTATCTACTCGCCGAGTTGAATCAAGATTGGCAAGATTCAGGCTTGGTCGGTAGCAGCCACATATTTAAAACCATGCTGGCACAAATAGAGCTTGTAAGCCAAACCAACAGTACAGTACTGATCCAAGGTGAGAATGGTACAGGTAAAGAGCTAGTGGCCAGAAATTTACACCGCCTAAGTGCGCGCTCTAAACTACCCTTTGTTCGCGTTAATTGTGCGGCATTTACGCCTAGCTTGCTTGAGTCTGAACTATTTGGTCATGAAAAAGGGGCTTTTACTGGGGCCAATGAACGCCGTAAAGGCCGTTTTGAACTGGCAAATAAAGGGACGTTATTTTTAGATGAAGTGGGTGAGCTGTCACAAGAAGCGCAAAGCAAGCTATTACGTGTGCTTCAAGAGCAAGAGTTTGAACGCGTAGGCGGCAGCCAAACGATCTCAGTAGATATACGCATTATAGCAGCAACGAACAGAGCGTTGTGGCAGATGGTTGAACAGGGCAATTTTCGTATGGATTTGTACTACAGGCTAAATGTCTTTCCTATCCAAGTGCCTGCGCTGAGAGAGCGCAAAGAAGACATTCCTGTGCTATGTGCCAATATCATTAAGCAGTTAAATAAGCGACTAGGGAAGCATTTTAAGGGGGTGTCAAAAAATGCTTTGAATAAACTAAAGCGCTATGATTGGCCTGGTAATATTCGCGAATTGCAGAATGTATTAGAGCGAGAAGCAATTTTAAGTACGTCCACTCTCTTACAGCTATCACAACCGCTATCAGCGCAAACAAGTGTAACACCGAACCAAGCTAAGACTGACTTATCTTTAGAGCACGCTCAGCGAGCGCATATTCTGTATGTGTTGGAAAGTTGTAGATGGAAAGTCGCTGGCGGCGATGGTGCGGCAAATATACTGGGATTGAACGAAAGCACTTTAAGGTCAAAAATGAAAAAACTGGGTATTAAGCGAAATCGCGATATTTAGCATATTGTCGTGATATATCACGTATTGTAATTTGTTTATCTCAATAAAATCATTTAAAATCAATAAGATAAACTTATTTTCAGCTTGGTCTGAAAGTTGCAATTCTGCTTGTGTTCGATATTAACCAATACAAGCAGAAGTATTATGAAGTTTGACATTAAAGAAGAAGATCTCATCATCAAGCCCTATAAACACGCTGGGCCAATTTATATTCGAGAACAAAAGGGATACTTTCAACGCATCAGGCGCTACCTAAGCTGGTTTCTTATGTTGGTCTTTATTGGTCTTCCCTGGATCACTTATCAAGGACAGCAAGCAATCTTATTTGACGTTGCACATCAAAAGTTTAAGATTTTTGGTGCGACCTTCTTACCGCAAGATTTTATGTTGCTGGCAGGCGTATTTATGGCGGGAGCCTTTGCGCTGTTTTTTGTTACCAACTGGCTGGGCCGCGTTTGGTGCGGCTTTGTGTGCCCACAAACAGTTTGGATGCTGATGTTTACATGGGTGGAACACAAGGTTGAAGGCACCCGAAATCAGCGTATCAAGCTAGATCAAGGCCAGTGGAATTTAACTAAGATACAAAAGAAGCTCACTAAGCACAGTATTTGGTTATTTATGTCGCTATTCACCGCCACATCTTTTATGGCCTATTTTATACCCGCATCAACACTTTATACCGAGATGTTTAACTTGCAGTGGTCAGGGTTAGTTTGTTTTTGGGTGTTTTTGTTTACCTTGTGTACGTATGGTAATGCTGGCTTTTTACGAGAGAAAATGTGTACCGTGGCTTGTCCATACTCGCGTTTTCAATCAGTGATGTTTGATAAAGATACACTGGTGGTAAGCTATGATTTCGCGCGCGGAGAGCGCCGTGGACGTCGTAAGAGAAAGGATAATCCTGAATCACTTGGCCTGGGTGATTGTGTTGACTGTAACTTGTGTGTAGAAGTCTGCCCAGCAGGCATTGATATTCGAAACGGCTTGCAATATGAGTGCATTAACTGTGGCTTGTGTATAGACGCTTGTGATCAAACCATGGATAAGTTTGGCTACAAAAAAGGTCTAATAAGCTTCAAAAGCGAGCAACAAATGGCAGGGAAACAAGCAAAACCGATGAGATTGAAACTCTTCGGCTATGCCATTTTAACCGTGGCTGTCATCGCCTCGATGATAGTATGGCTATTGCTGAGAACGCCGTTAGAAGTGTCAGTGATAAGAGACCGCAACGCCCTTTATCGTTTAGATTATCAGGGGATAGTGGAGAATCCATATACCTTGAGTGTTATTAATAAAACCCAGCAAACCTTGAGTTACAATATCGCGTTGGACGGTTTTGATGGGGCCAGTTTAGTGGCACCGAGCAATATAAAAGTTGCAGCTGGTCAAATGGTATTGGTGCCTGTGACTATTAGCGCGGATCAGAACGATTTAAAGCATCGTGTTCATAAAGTTACTTTTATCGTCAGTGCGCTTGAAGATAGTACTATTTATCTTGAAAAACAAAGTTACTTTTACAGTGAATAAATAAAACAGCACACTTTAGCTTGTGTGCTTGCTAGCCTCTTTCAACAGTACTTTTAGTGACGTATGTTTACGTCACTAAAAGAGTCTTAAAACCGCCATATTTCAGCCAGCAATCTGCATGTAAAATATTCGTTTTGAAAGTGTTTACAAAAGTAATCATGCTGCTAGATTTAAATAGCCAACTATAATAATTGATAAGATATTTTGAGCCCGTTGACAATGGACATGCAAGTAATAATGGGCGTTTAGTTTGTTATACAATGATATCTCTATCAGGTAAAATGAAGAGTTGGCGTAACATTTCATCAGCCATACCTACTTACTAAAAGGATAGATCGATATGGTAACGCTAATCGTCAGTGATATATATGGCCATACAGCCAATTTAGACGCCTTCGCAAATGAACTAGTCGGTGATATCGTCATTTGCTCCCCATATGAAACAAAACAGTCTATACGTCAACGTAACGAAGAGGATGTATACGCACAGTTCGTCAATTCGGTTGGTCATGACAATTATATGAGCAAAGTCGAAAGGGCCATCGTATCACACCGCCCACAGCTCGTTATTGCTTTCAGTGCAGGTGCTTCTGCGGCATGGCGAGCCATAGCAAATATACAAACTAATCTGCCAGCTAAGCTTATAGGGTTTTATCCTGGGCAAATTAGAAACTACATTGATGTTCAGCCAAAATGTCAGGTAGATTTGCTATTTCCACAACAAGAGGCGCATTTTGAGCTCACCCCTGTGATACAAGTTTTAAAAAAAATGAATAATGTCAGCTGTACTCGGACGCGCTACAACCATGGTTTTATGAACGCATTATCCAATCAGTTCAACAAATATGCATACCTTCACTATACTCACCTGTGTGAACAACAAATTGTCATGCTTCAGCACTCACATGAACAGGAGAAGCTTGAAGTGTAATAACAGGTACAAAATGAAGGAATAAACTATGAGCGAAGAGCAATACGGCACCTATCAGCATTTTTACGGAAACCCAATCGCCAAACCGCCTTGTAGAATGATTAACGCCATGATGTATGGCTTTTTCATTAAAGGTACATATGTTTCTATACAAAGTTACATTGATAACACGCTAAATAGCATAAGTAATAGCGAGTTTCATTTTAAGGCTTTGTCCTCGTATTGCTTACTCACATTTACCGATATTGAAAACATTGCGTCCAAAGTGGAGCCATTTAGAAGCTACGGCTGGATGCAAGAAACAGACATTATCGTGTGGTTGCCAGTTGCACAAATAGATAGCGCAACTAACAAAATGACCCACCTTTATTGGTATCCCGCATTTATCACAGTAAATAACATAAACGCACTCGTAAATGGTAGAGAAACATGGGGCTACAATAAGTACCAATGCCGCTATGAGATGCCAGATTCGCACAAAAAGGCGGACTATTTTTCATTGAGCATGGAAACTTTTAATCCGTTTAGCCCAGATACTAAAATGGCTTGGCATGAGTTGCTAAACATCACCAGACACTCGGATGACGATAGTTGGTTTGAAGAGTTGTTTGAAATCGGGCATGAAGTAGCGGATTTATTACATTCAAGCTGTGATGAAATTAACATTAGCGCAGATTTACTAAAACAGTTCCTCTCTGGCTTTACACATCCTCAAATGGACCAAATTCTGTTTAAACAATTTCCAGATGGCTTTGCTGAAAACGCCGTGTATAAAGCCGTCGTACATTCTCCTTCAGAAATAAAGCGTATTCATAAAATGGGATTTTTGAAGGACGAGTTTAAAGTGACCATTAACCGATTGGACGCTTTTCCGCTTAACGATATGTTTGGTATCAATATCGGCGAGCAAATGGCAAAGCTTCCTTACTATGTGTCTATGGACTTTGATCAAGACGGTGCCTATGAAATCGTCAGTGGTGCGTAATTGTTGAGCAAGGATAAGAATCATGAGTCAAGAAAAAATCGCGATACTCGGCGGCGGAGTATCGGCAATGACCGCTGCAGTCTATTTAACAGAGCAACCTGACTGGCAACAAAAGTATGATATCACTGTTTACCAACTGGGGTGGCGTTTAGGTGGCAAAGGTGCCAGTGGTCGTAACTCCGACTTTGGTGAGCGTATTGAAGAGCATGGTTTACACGTGTGGTTTGGGGCATATGTCAATTCGTTTCGTGCAATTGAAAATGTTTACAACAGTTTGAACAGGCCAAGTGATATGCCATTGAGCACTTGGCAAGATGCATTTAAACCCCACAGCTTTGTTGTGCTTGAAGAATACATAGATAACGAATGGGAAACCTGGCCAATTGATTTTCCCGTGATCAACGGCAATCCAGCCGAAGGCACGTTAGATCTGCATTTTTGGCAGTTTATCGAACTTGCAGTTGCTTGGTTAAGAAAATTTATAGGGACGTTGGAGTCAGAAATATCAAAGCATCATAAACAAACCCGCTTGCAAACCCGAAAACGCCGAGATCGCAGTTTGCTGCAACATCTTGCTTCTCAAGTTAGTCACGCCTTTGATGATATTGAAGATGATGTTCATGATTTTTTCCAAAGCGCACACGATGAGTTAAGTGAGATTTGGTCAACACCCGGCCTTTTGAGCCAACAGCTACAGCGGTTAGTTACATTGCGTGCCACAGACAAAGACTTGAGTAACAGCAAAGATAGACTAGTGGTTTGGTATGTGGTTAGAAAACTAAAACGTTGGCTTAATAGTGAAGCGCTAGAGTTGCTGGATGAAAACCCCAATATTCGCAGAGCTTATATTTGTGCCGATCTTGGTATTGCGGTCGTGATTGGCCTTTTAAAAGACCGAGTTTTTGAGAACGGCTTTGGCAGTATTAATGACATCGACTTCAAAGCGTGGCTAGCAAAAAATGGCGCGAATGAGCAGTATACTGTTGAGTCTGCGCCAGTCAGAGGGTTTTACGATCTAGTATTTGGGTATGTTGACGGTGATTTTTCCAAAGGCGATGTTGAAGCCGGTGTGGCTACACTCGCGATGTTGCGGTTAATGCTGTGCTACCACGGTGGAGTCATGTGGAAGATGCAAGCTGGAATGGGGGATGTGATTTTTGCTCCCATTTATGAGTTACTGAAAAGTCGCGGCGTCAAGTTTGAGTTCTTTAATGAAGTTAGTGCACTGCGTCCGGGTCTTAATGAGCAGGGAAAAGATGTGGTAGAGCAAATCCACATTACAGAGCAAGTGACTCTGGTGGACGAATCATACCAGCCCTTTGTATTCGTAAAAGGCTTGCCGTGTTGGCCTAGTAAACCTTTGTTAGATCAGGTGCTACCAGAGCAAGCTCAGTTAATTCGTGATCATGATATTAATCTGGAGTCTTACTGGTCAGATTGGCCGAGTGTATACCAAATGGAGTTTGGGCAACCGCTACCGACTAAAACACTGCAACGTGGTGTTGATTTTGACAAAGTGATATTCGGTATTTCAGTCGCAGCATTGGAGCATATATGTCCTGAGTTACTACAACTAGATGGTAAGCTGAAAGACCAAGCGACAAAAGTAAAGACTGTAGCAACACAGGCATTCCAACTATGGTTGAATAAAACTGATGAGCAATTAGGCTTCAATTACTCACCACCTAGCGAGGAAAGGGCGATCTTAAGCGGGTTTTCGCAGCCATTTGATACTTGGGCGGCAATGTCGAATTTGCTGAGTGTGGAAGATTGGCCCGGTGATGGGCCAGATAACATCGCTTATTTTTGCAGTGCATTTACATGCTCAGATTATCCAGCACGTAATGAACACAACTTTATTCATGAACAAACAGCCAAAGTTAAAGCAAACGCGATAGAGAAACTTCAGAGTGAAATGAAGCCACTTTGGCCTAATGCATATAACGACAATAATCAATTTGATTGGTCTGTTTTGTATGCTCCTGTAGGAGAATTGAACACTGCTCGGTTTAACTACCAGTATTGGCGTGTCAATGTGGACCCCAGTGAGCGTTATGTGTTATCGGTGACGGGAAGTAGCCAATATCGCCTACCAACGGACGGTAGTATATTTGCTAATCTATACCTGACTGGGGATTGGATCAAAACCGGAGTGAATGCGGGGTGCGTTGAAGCAGCAGTCATGGCTGGTATGCAAACTTCTCGTGCAATATGTGGATTACCCAATGAAATATCGGGAGAAAATGGTTTTGAACCCGACGGGGCATAGAAAGTGAAGATGTATCCCATATATTCTTGGTGGGGGATCTGTAAATAGACTATACTTTTTTGCACTAACTTAATGAATTGTATAAAAGAGTAAGGATATGAAACAGACTCTCCCATTGAGCCTTGTATGTTCTGCAGTCTTAGGCGTAATTAACTTACCTGTATTTGCCGTTGATGATCAACAAATTGAAGTAATAGAAGTTTACGCTCAAAAACGAGCGCAATCCCTAAACGATGTGAGTGTCTCTATAACGCCAGTCAAAGGTGACGAGTTAGCCCTATCTGGTGTAAAAGATTCAACAGAATTAGGCAGTTTTGTTACAAACATGAAGGTGAGTCAAAACGCCGCAGAGGGAACGCCTCCTGCAATCAACATACGCGGCGTTGGCCTGCTAGATTACAACACAGCGAATACATCACCTGTAGCGATGTATGTGGATGGGGCATCTGTTGGGTCAGCGAATAATCAACTGGTTAATTTTTTCGACATCGAGCAAGTAGAAGTGTTAAAGGGTCCACAAGGAACACTATTTGGTCGTAATAGCACTGGCGGTGCGGTCTTGATCCGCAGTAAGCGTCCAGATGCAGGCACTTATGGTGAGGTATCACTTGGTTATGGCAGTGACCAATGGCGTAAGGTACAGGGGATGTTTAACGCCGCTGTTAATGACGAGTCAGCAGTTAGAGCTGCGCTTAGTCATGTTAAGTATGATTACACCACATATAACTTGCACCCAACTGCACCTGAAGCCAATATGGAGCAGTCAGATCTTAGGCTCAGTTACTTTGGCCAGTGGGATAAGTTAAGTGTTTATTTAAAAACAAATTACAGCCACTGGAGTGGGATAGTGCAGCCAGTGGGCAGCATTGGAACTATAAAAAATCCTGTGACTGGTGAGTCCTGTTCGGCACAAGAGGCTGCATCAGGGCAATGCACGGATGTATTTGGTTTTAATGACGGTAGTGATGATTTTTGGGCCGTTAACGTAAATAACGACTCTCCCCATCATAGCATAGGTAAAGGGTGGACTGCGGAAGTAGAGTATCAGCTCAGTGAGCAGTCTCACTTGGTGTGGATAAATGCCTTTAGCCGCCTAGACAGGGAGCATGCTTTCAACTGTGATGGTTCACCATTACAGGCATGCGAAGGAAACCTTGGATTAAAAACTGAGTTGCTCAACAATGAATTGCGTTATCACAGGGAATATGAACAAGGTTATTTAATATCCGGCTTATTTCACTTAGATGAACGTATCTACCAAGATAACTATAATGATATCCTTCGTATTCTCAGAGGCACCGAGAACGGCCAAAACTCAGCTACTTTCATGTATGACAATGCAATCCGCACTAAGGTATTGGCTGCATTTGCGCAATATGAGTGGCAATGGCGTTCAGACACTACGTTGACATTCGGGCTCAGGTATAGTGACGAAGCGATAGAGTATGATTCACTGTCGCACATCAATATTGTTGACCCAAATAGTATGACTGATGTGGTGCTGCCATTTTATCATGTGATAGGGCGCAACGACGACGATAACTTATCGGGTAAGTTTGCTATTAACTACACACTTGAGCCAAATAAAATGCTTTATTACAGCTTTGCAAATGGGGTCAAAAGTGGTGGCTACAACGGCGGATTCCTGTCGAGTCCTGAACAGGCCCTGCAAGCTGACTATGGCGCTGAAAAGCTTAATGCGCATGAAATAGGAACTAAGTTGCAGTTTGACGAGCAAGCAATGAGATTTAATGCGGCTTTGTTTTACTATGATTACAAAGATCAGCAGGTATTTATGAATCAGCCTTCGGTAGTACCAGGTGCTGTGCCGTTACAGCTGCTTGAAAATGTTGCTGACTCAAAGATCTATGGTGCAGAAGCAGACTTGTACTATGAGCCAATGGAGCAGCTAGAAGTACAACTTGGTATTGGCTATATTCCGCATGCTGAGTTTGAACAATTTGTTGATCCTTTGGGCGTCTCGCTAACGGATAACAGACTTCCGTTTACTTCAAAGTGGAATATTAGTGGCGCATTGTCCTATTCGCACAATATTGCGTCGGGTACATTAAAGACAAGTGTCGGCTTTGACTACCAATCGGAGTACTACTTTGACCAACAGCAAACAGACTATGCAAAGCAAGATGGTTATGTTTTGTGGAGGTTCAATGCCCAATACGAAGTAGAAAAATGGCAGGCAAATTTATGGGCTAAAAACTTGTTCGATGAACAATACAGCCATTTAAAGTTCGATTTACGCAATTTTTTAGGTATGCTTGAAGACTTTAAAGGCGAAGGTCGTCGGGTCGGGCTTGATGTGAGCTATCGATTTTAAGATAAAGGTTAAGTTTATTAAGGCTTAACTGTGCTTTTTGGATAAAGCACTTAAAAAGCTAAGGCATCTTATGCGTTCATTTATAAGAATACTCATTGTCATCATTGGCGCTGTTTTTGCGAACTATAGTGCCGCTGATGTGTTTGAGTATTCGATAGATAAACAAGATGTTAACTTGCATGACCACGCACAGTTGTTAGTCTCTGAGGAAAGCACTCGCTTTCCTTCCGACTTTTATGCTGTTGAGGAGTGGACTAGTAGCCTAAAACCATTGCCATCTCGGGCCTTGTTTTCTGGTCGTTATTGGTTAGTGACACAGATATCGAATAAATCAAACCTAAACGATTTAGTACTTTATCCATACAATACGGTTTTGGCTAATATTGAAACGAGAATTTACAGTGAGTCTGGCGAAATCCAGCGTTACTTCTCGGGGGGGAAGAACCAAAATGAATTTGCCTTTCACTATGGCAACACCATTCACCTAAAACCCAACACAAACTATTACTTAGTTACTGTATTCGAAAGTGATTTTTTTTACACACCGACTAAGTTAGTCATCAAGCCTACAAAAGATTTCAACCAGTTAGTTATTAGAGAAAACCTATTAATGACGCTGTGCTTCAGTGTTGGTATTATTCTAGGCTTATATAATTTACTGATTTATATAGGTTCAAAGGATTTAACTCATCTCTACTTTGCGTTATTTGCCGCGGTTTGGGTATATAGCTGGAGCCATTTTTTTCATATTTCTGACCAATTATTTGGTTTGTACTCAGCGCACTTGCATTGGCTAGGGTTTACCTTAGCGCCGATCACAAATATCCTTTTTTACAATAGTTTATTGAAATTAAAAGAAAAACATCCAAACCTGTCGGTTGCGTCAATCTGGTTAGGGATTATCTCCGCTTTGGGACTGCCGTTTAGCATCCTATTTCCGGGGTTTGGTTTTTTGTGGGCCACAGTGATGACAGGGAGTGCGCTGTGTTTAGGTATGTATGTTGGGGTACTGCGCCTATTAGAAGGGTTTAAACCTGCACGCTATTTTGTCCTAGCATACATAGCAATGATGGTGCCTAACATGATTGGTAATCTAACCAATTTGGGTATTTTACCGCAATCAACGCTTAACCTATATTTGTTGGGGTTAGTTGGTACGGCATTAGATGCAATGTTACTTGCATTTGCTGTGGCCGATAAGTTCAGGCTCACAAATGAAGAAAACATTGAACTGAACAAGAATCTCGAAACCAAGGTACTAAAACGTACTTATGAACTAGAACAACTAGCATCTCAGCTAAGGGATGCAAGTGAATCTAAAAGCCGCTTCTTAGCAAACATGAGTCATGAGATCAGGACCCCAATGACGTCAATCATTGGTTATGCCGATGGCATTATTCTGGGCGACATTAAACCTCATGAGAGAAATCACGCAATTAATGTAATTTTGCAAAACTCACGACACGTTCTGGGCTTGATAAATGATATTTTGGATATGTCTAAGATAGAAGCGAATAGGTTGGAGATTGAGCTTATTGAAGCTAACTTATTTAAATCAATCGCCCATGTTGAGTCTTTATTAGGCAAACAAATCAGGGATAAGGGACTTGAGTTTGAACTACATTATACCTTCCCGCTACCAGACTTTATTGTGATTGACCCAACTAGGTTGCGGCAGATTTTGTTAAATTTGACTTCAAATGCATTGAAATTTACTTCGGTTGGAAAAATCACGCTCGATGTTTCGTGCTCAGAAGATGTGTTGAAAGTGTCCGTGAAAGACACTGGGATCGGTATGACATCGACGGAACAAAAAGAACTGTTTAGTGCTTTTTATCAAGCGGATTCATCTACCTCACGTAAATATGGGGGGACGGGATTGGGGCTCAACATTTCTAAAAACTTGGCAAATAAACTCAATGGCGATATCACCGTTGAAAGTGAAGTTGGATCAGGCACAACATTTACCTTAACGCTGGGACTATTTACAACTGAAAATACACGCTGGGTGAATAGCCTTGAAGAGGTGGTTCAGAGTAAACCTTCCATCAGCGACATTCATAGCAATGAAAAGGGTCGCGAACTTAAAGGCGATGTATTACTTGCTGAAGACCATGGGGATAATAGTCGACTTATACAGCGTATCCTTGAAAGAATGGGACTAAACGTGACCGCTGTGGAAAACGGCCAGTTGGCCGTGCAAGCTGCTTTAGACAAAGATTATGATTTGATTCTAATGGATATACAAATGCCAGTCATGGATGGAGAACAGGCGTTGAATTTTATACAAGCGACAGGTTGTACAGCACCTATTCTTGCCTTAACTGCCAACACTATGCAGCACGAAGTTGACAGATACCTCAAACTTGGTTTCACGGATCATTTAGCTAAACCGATTGATAGAGGTGAGTTTAGTAAGAAGATTAGCCACTATTTAAATATTTCAGTATCTGATGATATTGATATTCCAAATGATGAATTTAAGCAGCTGAAAAGTAAGTACATATCAGGCCTGTATGAGCAAAAAGTACAGATCCAGAATCAGATGAAATACCATGATATTGATGGTTTATGCCGCTCTGTACACGCTGTTAAGGGTACAGCGGGAATGTTTGAATGTACAGAGATCCAAAATATAGCCTCGCAAATCGATAAAATGCTCAAAGAGCACTTTGACGATGATGCGCTTGAGCAACAGGTGAGCGAGTTGATTCTAGCAATGGATAGAGCGATTGATACCTCCGACTTCAATAAGGTAGTTATCTAAAGAGCTATATTAATTATGTGTGTACTTAGCAACTAACTCATCTATCTCGGGTTTTAGCTTGGTAATGGCGAGATTAATCTCATTCATCAGCGCCTGATTTTGTTGTGTTCGCCTTAGTAAAATATGCACTTCGTTGTCATGAACCACATACGGCCAAAGTTTGATTTGGTCATGACCTTGGGTTTTTGTAATGTATAAACCGGTTATTTGGTCGTCGATAATAAAATCAACACGTTTCTTAGCGAGCATATCGGAACGTCGACTTGCGCTGGATATTCCCACTAATTGTTCCTGATATTTGGGCGAACGCGCTAAAGAAGCAAGTTCTTCGCCGTAGAATGAGCCAATACTTAAACCTATGGTTTTTGCCTCATCAAGTAATTGTGCAATATTTTCTATGGGCTGGGCAGGTAAAAGGCTAAAAAGCCGCATCTTTTCATGGCGGTATGGAATAGAAAAATACCCATACTTTTCTCTTTGTGGTGTGTAGCTGACCATCACAGCCATATCGATTTGGCCACTATCCATTTGTTCCAGCGCGCGTGCACTAGAAGGGAGTTTCACGTAGGTTAAACATACATTGATACTACCGAGTACCTTTTTTGCAATTTCTATATCTAGTCCTGCAGCTTTTCCGTTGTCAAAATAGGTCTGAGGGGGCCAATCATCCACCATGCCGAGTTTAAGGTCCAAGCGACATTGCTGTGCCTGCACTGTGGCGCCAACCGTTAGCGCTAAAAAGATACCGAAATATTTATATACAGACACTACAAAGGACTCATTCGTCTAACATGGTAAATTAAGTCTAGTTTATAATCTCATAAAAATCATAAGTTTAGTTTTATTTCATGTACGCATAGCTAATCGCTATGATCAGCTCGGCGGATTTACTTGTAATCCAAGCTGGCCGCTTCATAATTGCGCAAAAAGTTAATATAGATTTTGTTCATGGGGATTGGAGAAAGTGCGGCAATTTTGGCCGCTGGTGTGTGGGCAAGTTCCACAATTTTATATAAACGCTTTAGCCATCATTTGTCACCGCTAGAGTTAAACTTGTGTAAAGGCCTGATTGCTGGGTTTATGATGCTGGTTGCCATGCTAGCTTTGCAGGACTGGCAATCTCCTCAACAAATCAGTAGTTGGTACTGGCTAATAGCCAGTGGTATTTTGGGGATTGCGATAGGTGATAGCGCTTATTTCGCGGCGCTACGCAATGTGGGTGCAGCAAGAACCTTAATCGTTGAGTCTTTTGCGCCAGCTATTGCCGGATTGCTGAATATTCTGATGCTAGGCGTATATTTATCACTCCAAGCTTGGCTAGGGATAGTTATCACAACCGTGGGCGTGCTTATCGCGGTCAAGCCAAAGCAGCTGTTACCGACCGTTGAAAAGCAAATATATTACAAAGGGCTGAGTTTTGCGTTGTTAGCTGCGCTATGCCAAGCTGCAGGCATGGTGATGTCAAAAGGTGCAATGCAGGAGGAGGGTGTTAGTAGCCTTTGGGCTGCGCTTATTCGCCTATTAAGCGGCACTTTTGCCGTGGCTTTGGTTATCGCCTGGATGAGAGAACACAATCTGGGAAGAGCAATTCGAGTGCGTGGCGTTGAAGGAAAAAGATGGTTATTTGTCGCTATCTTTTTTGGTACTTTCATCGGCTTGTGGTTACAACTTGTATCGGTCAAGTATACAGACCCCGCTATTGCACAAACCATTTTTGCGACAGCCCCTTTGATGGTCATGACAATAGGCTTTGCAAAGCGTGAACCTATTACATTCAATATGGTGCTCGGTGGGTGTTTGGCATTAGTTGGTGTAGCGGTATTGTTACTTGGGTAATGAAAGGTTTCTGCTTCCTTACAAATACAATGTTCAATGAGCAATGTCTTGCTCATTGAACATGACTGTTTAAAGCACTTGATTTGTGAGTTGTGTATTACCTTGTGCTACTTCATTTAAATTAAATAGTGTAATGGCGGCAATCTGCTCTAGTGCTTCTTGCGTGAAAAAACCTTGGTGACCTGTGACAAGCACATTCGGAAAGCTAATTAAGCGTGAAAAGATATCGTCTTGGATGATCTCTTCACTACGGTTTTTAAAGAACAGCTCAGACTCTTGTTCATAGACGTCAAGGCCTAAATAACCGAGTGTTCGGCTTTTTAATGCTCGGATACAGGCTGCGCTGTCGATAAGTGCACCGCGACTGGTGTTGATCAACATAACGCCTTTTTTCATTTTGGCAAAAGCATTGTCATCAATCATATGGTGAGTACTGTCGGTCAGTGGGCAGTGTAAGGTGACAATGTCACTTTGCTTTAGGAGCATATCCAGTGAAGCTAGAGTATAAGAGCCTTCTCCAACATTTGGGTCATATACCAATACGTTGGCACCAAAGCCATTAAGGATGGATATTAATGCTTGGCCAATTTTGCCCGCACCGATGACGCCAACGGTTTTATTGTGTAAGTTAAAACCCAATAAGCCATTTAAATCAAAATTGTCTTCGCGCACTCGATTATAGGCTTTATGAGTCTTGCGACTTAGGGTGAGCATCAGTGCAATACAATGTTCTGCGACAGCCTCTGGGCTATATGCAGGAACTCTGACTACTTTAATTCCAAGCTTATTAGCCATTTTTATATCTACGTTATTAAATCCAGCGCAGCGCAGCGCGACAACTTGAATACCAAACTCAGCCAGTTTCGACAGTACGGCTTCATTTAAGGTGTCGTTAACAAAAACACAAATGGCATCAAAGCCCTGACATAAAGCAACAGTCTGTTCGTTCAGCGATTCAGTAACATAATGAAGGTCTATGTTTGGGTGTTCATCTAATGCCTGCGAGAAGAAAGGTTTTTCATAGTTTTGCGAACTGAATAGGACTACTTTCATCATTTAATTGGCTCTCAATCACGGGTTTCAGGGTGTCAGGTTTGGTTCTCGGTGCATATCGAGAAACCAACTCTCCCTGAGAGTTTACTAAAAACTTGGTAAAGTTCCATTTTATTGCGCGGTTTTGTGCTATTCCTCTTGTGTTAGATTTCAGGTAGTTGAATAGAGGATGCGCATCAGGACCATTTACTTGAACTTTATCGCAGACTTTAAATGTTAGTCCAAAATGACTCTTATAAAACTCATTTAACATGGCGCCTTCAAGTGGTTCATTGCGGCCAAATTGGTTGCAAGGAAATGCCAATATTTCAAAGCCATATGTTTTGTACTGCCGATATAGTTTTTCCAGCGCACTAAGTTGACCTGCAAAGCTACATTTGCTGGCGATATTGACGACTAATATAGTTTTGCCTTGCAGCTGTTTTAACGCGAGCGTTTCGCCATTAATAAGCTGAACGCTGTAACGATGTATGGTTTCCATAGCGTTTAGACTCCTTGCTCGCTAGTTCTAATGTTCATATCTTTCATTGATAATTCATGCTTTTCATTTGCTATACCTGTTTTACTTAGGTATAAAAACTCCATTATCGATACCATAGCAGTCAAATAGGACAGAATTATGTCAATGAAATTAGCATTCATCGGACTAGGTGTAATGGGCTACCCAATGGCCGGTCATTTAGCCAATGCCGGTCATCAAGTGTGTGTGTACAACCGCACTACAGCCAAAGCCAAGGATTGGGCACAGCAATATGCTGGTGACTATGCAGAGACGCCCGCACAAGCAGCTAAAGGTGCAGATATTGTATTTTTATGTGTAGGGAATGACGACGATTTACGTTCTGTTGTTTACTCAGAATCTGGTGTACTAGCAGGCATGAATGCAGGTACAGTGTTAGTAGATCACACAACCACATCAGCCAAAGTTGCAATTGAAGTTGCACACAAAGCAGCTGAGCAGAGCGTGGCGTTTTTAGACGCGCCTGTATCTGGAGGTCAAGCGGGTGCTGAAAATGGCGTTCTGACTGTCATGGTTGGCGGAGAACAAGCCATTTTTGACCGTGTACAACCAGTTATGTCTGCGTATAGCCGATTTTCTCAATTGCTTGGAAAAGTTGGCAGCGGCCAAACATGTAAAATGGTGAACCAAATTTGTATTGCTGGGGTTGTGCAAGGGTTGGCTGAGGGGTTACATTTTGCTAAACAAGCGGGTCTAGATGGTGAAAAAGTGATTGAGACTATCTCAAAAGGGGCGGCTGGCTCATGGCAAATGGAAAATCGCTATAAAACAATGTTGGCGGGTGAGTACGAATTTGGTTTTGCAGTTGATTGGATGCGAAAAGATTTAGGCATAGCCCTAGATGAAGCGCGTAACAATGGTGCTTCTTTGTCGCTTACGGCGATGGTCGATCAATACTATGCAGATGTTCAGGCGCTAGGTGGTGGACGGTATGACACGTCTAGCTTACTAGCAAGGCTTGATGCCATACACGATAAAAAATAATAGCTTATCGCGCCGAACTCTCCAGTTCGGCGTTTTTTGATTATAGGCTTTGTGCGTAGTGATAAAGCGCTTTAAGAATGCTCAGGTTACGCTCATTGCCCTCATTCTCATGCACCAAATTCTCTAGCGTCAGCATAAAGTCTTCTGCATTGATTGATGGGCTGTCTTCTGCGTGCATCAATTTGTTTTGACAATACTTACGCCAATTATCCAATTCTTGAGGGGTGAGTGTTTCAGGCCAGTTACGGGCGCGATAGCGAAACAACATCGGTACAAATTTGGCATCATCAAAGCTTAAATCTAAAGATCCAAGTGCTTGTGGTTGAGCCTCACGAATAATGGCAAATTTTGCCTTATCAGCTTTACTGGTAAAGCCATTGTATAGCTGGTAGTCGGGGTTGGTGGTGCTACTAAAGTCACCTTGCTCGGCAAACACCTGTGCGACTTTGTCTCTAAGTTCAGGGTGTGCTTTTAGAACTTTTAGGTGCTCAAGGCATTGTTCTCTATCTATGCCCAAACGCGCAGCATTTTCGGGTAGCAAAGTTTTAGCTGGGGCCAAAATAGGGCACTTGTTAACATGTACCAGCTTTAAGCCAGCGGGCAACTCCCCGTCTGCCAAATCACTGTGCTTGGTGTAAAGACGTTCACGAAGTTGCTCAACTGACAGGTCTAATAAAACTTGCGGGTTGTGAGTTAAGTTAAAACAGACCACCGCGTTTTTATTCACTGGGTGAAAACTCATAGGCGCAACCCAAGTGGTGCAGCCTTGCGTTGCAGGGATACGAGAAGAGGTGTGTACCAAAGGTTGCATGTTGAACACATCAATCATATCAAGCAATGCTTTTTTATGTCTGAGGCTAAAGAAAAACTTAAATAATTTTGGTTGTTTTTCTTTAATGAGTTTAGCCAAGGCAATGGTAGCTGTAACGTCACTCAATGCGTCGTGTGCTGCGCCATGTTCGATGCCATTGGCGATGGTCAGGTGTTCAAGTTTAAAACTTGGTGAGCCATCTTCTTTGCATGGCCATTCGATGCCCTCTGGACGCAATGCGTAACAGGCGCGTACCAAATCTATGATGTCCCAACGGCTATTGCCATTTTGCCACTCGCGTTCATAAGGGTCGTAGAAGTTACGATATAGGCTGTAACGCGTGACTTCGTCGTCGAATCGAATGCTATTGTATCCTGCAACACAGGTGTTAGGACGGCTAAATTCAGCATGAATTTTTGCTATAAACTCGGCCTCTATGAGGCCATGCTTCAACGCATGTTGGGGTGTAATACCTGTGATTAAACAAGCCTCTGGATGTGGTAAGTAGTCCGGCGCAGGTTTACAGTACTCAATCAGTGGCTCACCAATGATGTTTAAATCCAAGTCGGTACGGATGCCTGCAAATTGGCTTGGACGGTCTTTTTGCGGCGACGCACCCCAGGTTTCGTAATCATGCCAAAAAATAGTAGGCATGTTTGCGTCATTATTTTGCGTCCCTTGATTGTGGTTATTCATTGTAATTAAAGGGCCTTTGAGCTGAATTGAGGTTGTTGTTGGCGAATGATAAACATTGTAATCATGTTCAACAAGCGTGATAAATGTGTGTATGGCTGAAACCAAGACAATGTCGAATACAAAACGTTACCCTGTAAACAAAAAGCGACCTAAGCATATTATCACACACTGAAGGGGTAAGGGTAAAACGTCCAGCAAACTACAGGGATAAAAGAGCTGTGTTTATATTGGCTCCCCCCTTAAATCGCTCTGTTGTGAAATAGTTCGATGACTAAACGAGCCACAAGCAGCAGCCAAAAAATACGCATATATAAATATTAACACCTATGAAATGCGCCAAAACAACTGGTTTTGGCCTTTTGAGGGCGATAAAGTGCAGCTTTTTTCAAATTACCCAAGACTATTGGCGCGAAAAAGCAGATAATTAGCGCCATTAGATTTTAATGACTGACGTAGCTTAGATAAATGCCTTCTCACGTCAGCACGAAAACATGGGATCCTGTAATGGAAATTAAAGTTGATTTTCTCGACAACCTGAGATTAGAAGCAAAGTTTGACGACTTTTCAGTTATTGCCGACCAGCCTATTCGCTATAAAGGAGATGGTTCCGCGCCGAGTCCATTTGATTACTTTCTAGCGTCATCAGCATTGTGTGCCGCTTATTTTGTAAAGGTATACTGTAATGCGCGTGATATCCCTACAGAAGGGATTAGGCTATCGCAAAATAATATTGTTGATCCAGAGAATCGCTATAACCAAATCTTCCAGATCCAAGTAGAGTTACCAGAGAATATTTCCGATAAAGACCGTGAAGGGATTTTACGCTCAATTGACCGTTGTACGGTTAAAAAGGTGGTTCAAACGGGTCCTGAATTCAAAATTGAAACGGTTGAAAGCCTAGACCAAGACGCTCAGGCCATGTTGATGGTTAAGCCTGACGGAGAGTCTAGCACCTTCATTGAAGGTAAAGATTTACCACTTGAACAAACAATCGCAAACATGACGGAAATCTTGGCAGACTTAGGTATGAAGATTGAAATTTCGTCATGGCGTAACATCGTGCCAAACGTATGGTCGTTACATATTCGTGACGCGGCGTCGCCAATGTGTTTTACCAATGGTAAAGGCGCAACTAAAGAGAGTGCACTTTGTTCGGCTTTGGGCGAGTTTATCGAGCGTCTTAACTGTAACTTCTTTTACAATGATCAGTTTTTAGGGCAAGAAATCGCTAATGCTGAATTTGTACACTACCCAAATGAAAAGTGGTTTAAACTCAGTGAAGACGATGCACTACCACAAGGTATTTTGGACGAGTATTGCCGTGAGGTTTATGACCCTGAGGGCGAGTTAAGAGGCTTTCATCTAATCGATACTAACTCAGGTAACATGGAGCGTGGCATTTGTTCGATTCCTTATACACGTCACTCGGATGGCCAAACAGTTTACTTTCCGTCAAACCTCATTGAAAACTTATTCCTCAGTAATGGTATGAGTGCGGGCAATAACCTCAATGAAGCTAAAGTACAGTGTTTGTCTGAGATATTTGAACGTGCAGTTAAACGTCAGATCATTGAGCAAGAAATCGTACTTCCTGATGTGCCTAAGTCAGTGCTAGACAAATACCCTGGTATCGTTGCTGGGATTGAAGGACTTGAAGCTCAAGGCTTTCCTGTGGTGGTAAAAGACGCCTCTTTAGGTGGGCAATTTCCTGTGATGTGTGTCACCTTAATGAACCCGAAAACAGGTGGAGTATTCGCTTCTTTCGGTGCTCATCCCAGTTTTGAAGTGGCGCTTGAACGTAGCTTAACCGAACTGTTACAAGGCAGAAGCTTTGAAGGGCTAAATGATGTACCTAAACCGACCTTTAATAGTATGGCGGTATCAGAGCCAGAAAACTTTGTTGAACACTTTATTGATTCAACAGGCGTGATCTCATGGCGTTTTTTCAGTGCTAAACATGACTATGAATTCTGTGAGTGGGATTTTTCAGGTACCAATGAGCAAGAATGCGAAACGCTGTTTGGTATCCTAAAAGACCTGGGTAAAGAGTGTTATGTCGCAGAATTTTCAGATATCGGCACCGCTTGTCGAATTTTAGTACCAGATTATTCAGAAGTTTACCCAGTAGAAGATTTGATTTGGGACAATACCAACAAAGCCTTGCAATATCGTAGCGATATCTTAAATCTTCACACCTTGAATGATGAACAGTTAGCCGATCTGGTTGAACGCTTAGAAGAAAGCCAGCTTGATAACTACATTGATATTATTACGCTGATTGGGGTTGAATTTGATGAAAATACCGTCTGGGGCCAGTTAACCATTCTTGAGCTAAAGATTCTGATTTATCTGGCACTAGGTGATCTCGAAGAGGCCATTGATTTGGTCGAGTCGTTCTTACAATACAACGATAATACTTTAGAACGAGGGCTGTTTTATCAAGCGGTTCATGCTGTGCTGGAAATTGTACTTGATGAAGAGCTTGAGCTTGAAGATTTTATTGTCAATTTTGAGCGTATGTTCAGCAAAGAAGTCATGGATAATGTGGTAGGCTCAGTAAAGGGTGAGGTTCGCTTCTTCGGTCTAACACCAACAAATATGAATTTGGACGGTCTTGAGAAGCATCAAAGACTGATTGACAGTTATAAGAAGTTACACCAATCACGCGCGGCAAAAGCCAAAGGTTAATGTGTCACTTGACTAAAAAGGCCAATGTTAATCACGTTGGGCTTTTTTATGTGAAAACCGCCAGATTAACCGACCTTTTATACAGCATTGATTCTATGCGCTTGCAAACACGTAACACATTAGCGTGGCAAAAACGCCTTACAACCTAACAAGATCGCAACGCTGAGTTATACTTAAAAGAAAGTACAGTGGTAATTCCAGACGATGAAATCTCTTAGTTGGGCTGTATTAGGGATGATTTCGGCATGTTATAGTGCGTTTTCGCAGGAAAAAATAGATATTTACACGGAACATTTCCCACCATATCAGTTTTTAACTGAACGCGGTGAAGTCGCTGGTGGAGCGACAACCATGGTGCGGCTTTTGATGGCTCAGGCCCAGATTGACTATCAAATTCATGTTTTGCCTTGGTTCAGAGCAGTTCAACAAACTCATGAGTCTAACACTGCACTTCTGTATTCTTTGGCTCGTTCCAGCGAAAGAGAGCAGCATTATCAGTGGATAATGCCGTTGTGCGAATTGAAAGTAGGCTTTTATCAGCGCGCGGGTAGTGTAACGCCTAAGCCTCATTATTCATTGAACAACCTTAAGCATTATATTGTTGGTGTGGGAGCCGGTCAGCCGTCAGAGGAATATTTAAAAAATGAAGGGTTTAAAAAATCAAATTTGGTGTCATTAAGTAGCTTAAATCAAGCAGGAGGCCTGTTGGAAAAAGGCAGAATAGACTTTCTGTTTGGTGCACAAAGCTTTGTCGAGCAAATGGCCCATGTAATGGGAACGGAGCAGTCTTGGGAGCTCGTGTTAGAAGTTCCTAAGCTGAGCGCACAGCTGTATTTAGCCGCGAATAAAAATGCGCCAAAGAAATATGTAAAAAAATTAATAGAAGCTGCACAAACAGTACAAGGCGCCCATTTGAATAGCATTACTACGTGTAGCAATAGCCAATATATTCAATAAGTTACTTTTTTGTGTGACGTTTGAACGAATATAATACGAAATGTATAGGGTCAAACATGCAAGCAGAACTCTCTTTAAATACAAGTCAAGCATCGCTTCCCCAGCAACACAAATTCGCTTTAGTTGCCGAGGGAGGAGGACAAAAAGGTATCTTCACCGCAGGGGTATTAGATGCATTTTTAGAGGGAGATTTTTGGCCATTCCATCTAAAGGTAGGGGTATCTGCTGGGGCACAGAACTTAGCAGCCTATTCGGCACGTGCGCGACAGTGTGCTAGAAGTGCTATCCAAGAGCTGACAACGTCAGAAACATTTTTCAAACCAAGTAAATTTTTCACAGGTGGTAAAGTGATTGATTTAGATTGGTATTTTACCCAGGTAAACCATCGGCCTAAGTTACAGGTGATCACCAATCCAGGTTATTTAGCAAAGGATAATCACTTTTATGCTGTTGCCACTGACGCGCAAACGCTGGAACCTACGTACCTGCACACATGGCATGACAATATGCTTGAACACTTGAAAGCGTCAAGTGCGATTCCATTTTTGTATCAAGGTGGTGTAAACATAGCAGGGCGTAATTACATGGATGGCGGTGTCGCAGATCCACTACCTGTTGAGTGGGCCTATAAACAGGGAGCGAGAAAGATCCTAGTGATCCGGACATTTGAATCACATCATAATGGCGCTATGCCAATACTCGATAGATTGAAGCCCGTTATCAGCCGCCTCAAACAGTCAAAGCGTATGCTTGACCTATATCATTATCACCAAACTAGATACTCACAAGCACTGGAATTTATTAACAATCCTCCAAGTGATTTGGAAATTATTCAAATTGCACCAAATGGGCCGTTACGAAGTATGGTACTGGGATCGTCTGCTGCGGTCTTACAGCATGATTACTTGTTAGGGTTGCGACAAGGTAAAAACTTTTTACGTCGTTGGCATCATCAGTTTGAACCATCAATAACATGAAAAATTTACTTTTAACGTTATTGTTACCCATAACGAAAAATTATATTTTCTTGCTGCATAATTTCCTTTTATAGGTATTTTTTGTTAACCAAAAGGGGACGTAATTTCGGTTTATCTAATATGTCGAGTATTTGTTCTAGTTTAAAATGTTGCAACGTGAAAATTTTAAATCATTGTAATTAATGTTGTTTTTTCATTTTTATGAAGGAATCATTAACAATTCTTTACAAAGCGTTGTTGTTGGCTATGTTAATTATTTTATTTTTTGATACATTTCATTACGAAAATAATAACAAGCTGGATTATTCCTATGAAGAAAGTAACCACGAATAAAGCACTATTTGCTACTACGATGTTATCCCTAGCGGTATCTGCATCATTACAGGCGTCTCCACTTAAGCTAGCTGCTGAAAAAGCAGAGTCTCCATTACCAAAGCGCTACATTATCAAATACAAAAATAATGATGTTTCTGTTGCGTCAGGTATGGAAACAATGGCTAGTGAGCATATGCCACAAACAGCAGCAAATCGTATGGCGACGTTAGGTATTCAAAATGCACAGTTTAAGGCAAGTTTGAATGCAGTAGTTGCTCAACTAAGCGAAGCACAAATTGCTGCTTTGAGTGCTGATAGTCAGGTTGAATATGTAGAAGAAGATTTACCTCGTCGTCTAATGTCACAATCACAGCCATACGGTATCGCGATGGTTCAAGCTGATTTGGTTGACGATTCAGTAGCTTCAGCTGCAAACGGTGGTAAGAAAATCTGTGTTATTGACTCAGGTTTAGACCTACCTCATGAAGACATGGGTGCACGTGGTGACACTATCTCTGGTACGAGTGATTCTGGTACTGGAAATTGGTACGATCATGGTGGTCCTCACGGTACTCACGTAGCGGGTACAATCGCAGCACTAAACAATGGTATTGGTGTTCGTGGTGTTATCGGCACAGACCCTTCAATGCACATCATCAAAGTATTTAACGCTGATGGTTGGGGTTACTCTTCAGAATTAGTCGATGCAATCAACAAATGTCAGGCAGCAGGTTCTGACGTTGTAAACATGAGTTTAGGTGGCGAAGGTTCAAGCACTACTGAACGCAATGGTATTCAAGCAGCTGCAGATGCTGGTATGTTACTTATTGCAGCGGCAGGTAATGATGGTGTTCCAACAAACACAACTGACGTAGAAAGCTACCCTGCATCATATGATTCAGTAATGTCTGTAGCGGCTATCGATAGCAACAAAGCATTGGCTGATTTCTCTCAAAAGAATAGCCAAGTAGAGATCGCAGCACCAGGTGTTGACGTAAACTCAGCTTACCCAGAAGGTTTAGGTACGATTGTATCCCTTAGCGTTGCGGGTCAATCTTATGACTCAAACGGTATGGAGAACCAAGGTAATGCAAATGCACCTCTTTATGACTTTGCAACAGGTGAGTCTGTTGACGGTGGCGCAAGCGGTAAAGTCTGTTTGATTCAACGTGGTAACATTTCTTTCCACGACAAAGTTAAAAACTGTGAGGACAGTGGCGGTGTTGGCGCAATCATCTATAACAACGCAGCTGGTTCATTCGGTGGTACGCTTGGTGATACTAACCAAACAACAATCCCAGCAGTAACTGTGAGCGATACTGATGGTGCACAAATGCTTAACAACATTGGCATGACTGCTTCAGTAAACCTTGACCCTAGTAACTATGGTCTAATGAGCGGTACGTCAATGGCATCACCTCATGTTGCTGGTGTAGCAGCGTTGGTATGGAGCCACCACCCAAGTTGTACAGCACAGCAGATCCGTACTGTATTAACTGCCACAGCTGAAGATTTAGGTGCAGCTGGTCGTGACGTTAAATTTGGTTACGGTCTTGTACAAACAAAAGCGGCTATTGACTATATCACTGAGAAAGGTTGTGCTGGCGATGGCGGTCCTGTAACTGGTAATGAGCTAGAAAATGGCGTTGCTAAAACAGGTCTTGCAGGTGCTAAAGGCGACGAACTACTTTACACCTTCGAAGTACCAGCTGGTGCGACGGATGTAACAGTGAACATGAGCGGTGGCACAGGTGACGCGGACCTATACGTACAGTTCGGTTCTAAGCCTAGCGATTCAAACTATGAGTGTCGTCCATATGCTGGTGGCAACAATGAAAACTGTTCATTGACGCAATCTGGCGGTACGTACCATGTAATGGTTAAAGGTTATAGTGCATTCTCTGGTGTATCACTGGTAGCGAGCTACACAGACGGTGACACAACTACACCAGGTGCTGAGCCAATCAACCTAGTGGAAAGCAACATCAGCGTTGCACGTAGAAGCTGGACACGTTATACGCTAGACCTAGTAGATGGCTATGCTGACCTTAACGTAGCAATCTCAGGCGGTAGCGGTGATGCTGACCTATATGTAACTCACGGTGCTCAATCTACGACTTCAAACTATGATTGTCGTCCTTATGAGAGTGGTAACAATGAGTCATGTGACTTCCAGAACCCACAGTCTGGTACATGGTACATCGACCTATACGGTTACTCAGCGGCAAGTGGTGTAACGCTGACTGTAACTGCAACACCGAAGTAATTATTTAATTAACCTTAACAAAGGTCGCCTTGTGCGACCTTTTTTATTATTTATAAAAGAGTGGTGCTGCTCGATGGATTGTTGATGCGCTTAGGTGTTTTTAAATATAGGTTTGTTGACTATTGCGTATTTTATGTTTAGATCTAGAGGTTGCATATATAGGAACAAATTGTTCTATAAGTAACCTCGAACATGGCCCTCCAATTGTTGATATATTGTATTTTTGATGTTAAAAATGTGTTTCCTTTAAACCGTAATAGGAACACAACATGTATCGATTAACAAAACTCGCGATTGCGCCTTTGGCTTTAATGACGTCTTTAAGCTATGGTGCAATACCTTATAAAGATCACCACTACAGCTATACTCAACCAAATGGCGAGGTTGTTAACATTAGCCTTGATGGTAATGACTATTTTGCTATGCAGCGCTCATCCGATGGTCGTTTGGTTGTATTTGACGAAAATCTCAATGGTTTAGCCTACGCCAACGTTTCTGATGATGGAGAAGAGCTGATATCTACAGGTGTACTTGTTAGCAACAAGTTAAGTAAAATGGTATCCGTGCGTTCTGCTAAGCGTAGTTTGAATGCCGAAGCGATAGCGAGAAAAGTAGAGTCAGCGAAACGTAGAATGCTTGGTGACACTGTACAGACGTCAATTGGCCAAATTCACACTCAAAGTGAAATAGCAACTCAAGAAGGTTTTACCAGCCAATCTAGTGGAAATATCAAAGGGTTGACCATCATCATTGATTTTCCTGATCATGCAGGCACAATCAGTAAACAGCAAGTTGAGTCATTTTTAAATGATTTAAACTATCAGGATTTTGGTAATGCTCAGTCTGTCAGGGGATATTTCAGAAGTGTCTCTGGTGGTAAGTTGGATTACACCAACACAGTGACGACTTATTATACTGCTAAAAATAACAAGTCTTACTATACCGACGATAGATATAGCTCAACGGTACGCTCACAAGAACTTATCAAAGAGGCATTAAATTGGCTTGAGTATACGCAAGGTTTTGACTTTTCTACTCTGTCAGTAAATAGCAATAACCAGATTAAAGGCCTGAATATTTTTTATGCGGGCAATTCAGATAGCAGCTGGTCTAAAGGGCTTTGGCCACACATGGCAACCCTTAGCCCAAGATTTTGTGCAGATGGTGTATGCACCAACCGCTATCAAATTACAGATATGAGAAACAGTTTAGCGATTGGTACATTTGTGCATGAATCAGGGCATTTGATCACAAACTGGCCGGATCTCTATGATTATGATGGCAGCTCTCAAGGCTCCGTTGCTAGTTTCGGTGTTATGGGCTTTGGAGCGATTGGAGAAACTAATAAGTTTAAGCCGACCCCACCTGTTGCTCATTTTAGAAATCTTGCAGGTTGGGATACAGTCACAGAACTTAATCCAGCTATTAACCCCAATGCGCCTACAGGTACGTTGACGCATACCTCAGGCAGTCATACATCTTATAAATGGACCAATCCAAGTAATCGCAATGAAGCGTTTTATATTGAGGCAATTCATCGCTCAGGCCAAAACTCGGAGCAATTAGATGAAGGGTTAGCTATTTGGCATGTGGATAGCGCTGGTAATAATTCAGATGAATGGCATCCGTACGTACAAATGGAGCATGCTGATGGGAATCGAGATCCTGAAAACAAAGTAAACCGAGGCGACAACGGTGATTTGTATGACGTAGCAGGGGAGTTCTCTGCAACGTTTCCTAACAGCCTAAGTAGCCGTGGTACTAATTCACTTTGGTGGAATGGCAGTGACTCTGGTCTATCTATCAGCAATATAAGTGATGTAGCACAAACCATGTCATTTGATATCGGTCAGACAACCCCACCCAAAGGAGATGTATATACGGGCTACCTATCTAGTGGACAGCAAGCAATTGTACCCAATGGTACTTGGTTTTACTATGAGGGCGGCACTTTGGATATGACCTTAGAGGGGCCGAGTAACGCTGATTTTGATTTAAAATTAGAGGTGTGGCAGGGTGGACGTTGGGTACAGGCCGCGATATCGGAGTCACCTACATCTAACGAGTCTATCACTTACCCTGCATCAAGTGGATACTATAGAATTACCGTATATTCATATTCAGGTGCGGGTAATTACAGCTTGACTTTGAGTAAATAAATTTAGAAAGCACAATGTATTACATTGTGCTTTTCCTTTACTTTCATACGTCTTTTATCACACTATTCATACTGAAAGCACTTGAATGATGGTTAAAACGAATAGCCCTTGCTCATGTACATGTCATTTTTAGCTGAGTCAGTTTGGCCATTCATAGGCGGCGGAGCTTTCTCAATTTGTACCAATATTTTTTATCAATCACCCATCATATATTAATCAGGGTGAACTGTGAGTTGTGTGATTCTGATGAATGTAGATAAACCCTATACATTTGTTCCTGAGATAGCGGGCGCTAGATTAAAATTAGCGGTCGAATCGATAGGGACTAACTATGAAATAATCGCGCTTGAGTGTTTTCAAATTTCTCGTAGAACACTGATCAATTGGTTTTCCGGCAAAGGTTTTGATTTATACAAGGCAAACAAATGTGCCAAAGGGCTGGGGATTGACGTTCACTGGTTTTTGTTATCACCGTCGATATTTTTTGAAAGTGAATTTATCTCTGAGGTTCAATGTGCGTATGTTTCTAACTTAAAACCTAACATAGGTGCCTCCAACAGGTTTGAGTTCTGTGGGAGTGATACACATTGCATTGTTTTATTCTGCGACTACATCACAAAACTCGATATCGAAAAATTTGCTAACGTAAGAATAAATGGACGACTGAAAAACGGTCTAGAGTGCTTGTTTGAAGGTATTCTAGTGTCATATACATTTGATCGCTACATACGCGCTATCTCTATTAAAAGTAGTACCGGATTAGTCATGAGTGTGGGTGGCTGCAATTCCACTGCCGAGGACATCGCGGCCATGAGCATCACTTTTGAGTTTGACAACGGTTCTGCAGCGCTATTGCTCAATTCTCCTTGGGGTGGGTATTGTGCTGCGTTTAAATCAACGCTCACAGTTGATGTCATTGAGCAGCTAACCAGTATCGGGCAAGTTGACTTAGCACTCACCTTGCTCAAAAGAAAACCCAGTGTGAACTCTTTGGTTGTGTTGAATAAACTACGAAAAAATGCGACAACGCTTGATAGCCAATCTCTTATTTATGGTGCCTACCGCGCTTTTGATAAAGTGTTAAAAAAGCCTAGTGGGCTCTCGCAAAAAATAGCGGAGCAATTGTTTTATGAAGTAGATATGTTGTTGGAAGAAGGCGACGTGCTGGCTGCCATATACTGTATGGAGTCGCTAGGTTACTTTTGTCACAGTGAGGCTGTGGAAAAACAGTTTAACGCCTTGGCGCGTAAAGTAATTGACAATGGTATTCGTCATTATGATCCGCATTTTATTTGGGCGCTTAATGTCGCGCTATCGTCAGTACTCAAACAATCATATGACAACGCGACACACGAGTATTTTATGGATTACATTGTGGACCACAACATAATTGATATCGTGTAACTCTATCCTTGTTTCGTGTTAGCGCCTGATACTAAGCAACCTTTTTTCTTGCAATCACATGGGCGCTGTAGATATTTTTTTGTGAAGGGTAAAATTGCTTATACCATAGCCTGAATTTCCGAGTGTATAAGTCGTCCTTTTCTAAGTCAGGAAATTCCAAATGTTTACGGTTCATCATGATCATGTGATCCTCTTGCATAAACGTTTTAAATACTTTGATTTCGTTAAAAATATAGACGCCTTTGTTGAACAGCTTTTCTTGCAAGTTCGCTTTAAAAGCATGCCGCTTCATTTTGATTCGATGCGCGGTAAAACTACCATCGGCCTCGAGTTGTAATAGGACCAAAAACCTATGGTAAACATGCCACCTCCAATAAAAATCTATATTGTAATCAATCACAAATGGACCATAGGCATTGATGTTAATATTACCCTTGTCTTCGTTACCTCTTTTTAAACGAACTGAAAGTTTTTCATCTTGTTCGAATAACTTTGTATGCTGGTGACACAAGCCGTGTAATTTAATGGCATGGTTAAAGTCCACACCATTCTCAATAAAGTCAATCGGATGCGCTTTGACGTTCACGCCTTTTAAACATTGGTGTTCAATTTCCCATTTATTTCCCATATAGTCTGTATCTAATCTGGGCAAATTCCAAGTAGGTGATTCATTTTCTGAATGAAACCAGACAAACACGATCCCTGCATTGATATCAATGACATAAGGTTTGATGGGCTTTTCTTTTTTACCTTTTGCAACGCCATTTTTGTCAAAGCATCTATGATGAAATGCGCAGCGGAGGTGATCACCAACAACTTTCCCACCAGCACCCAAATGTATGCCAAAGTGCGAGCAATAGGCGCTTGTTACGGCTACTTCTCCTTTGGTACTTTTCCAGATAACAATATTTTCTCCCATTAGATTCTTACTTATTATCTGGCCATTTTTGAGTTCACTTTCCATGCAAACAGCCTGCCAGCCATTTAAGAAAAATGGAACATTTGGGTAGCGTTCTTTTATCTGTGGCGCATTGTCATACGCATACTTGCGATGTATACCTTTTGAATAATGAACCAAATATGCATTAACTATCTTGTTGTAGATTTCTTTTAACATAAGAACCTCATTGTTAACGGCTGAAAGTTGACCCGCTCAGGGCGCGCACTAATCATCTTAATGAAATGGATAAAATGAACAATGAAATTAGAGGGCAAAAAAAGTGCAACTAGTTTAGGTGCGGTTACATAGGGGAAAAAGGGGCGCTTACTCTGGGTTTAGCGATATATCAAGACGTCGAACAATCTCTAATAAGATAACGGGTATTTATGGAATATAAAGAGAATAAACTGAATAGATGGTACAACCGAGTGGATTCGAACCACCGACCCCTACCATGTCAAGGTAGTGCTCTAACCAACTGAGCTACGGTTGTATTGAAGATTTGGTACGACCGAGTGGATTCGAACCACCGACCCCCACCATGTCAAGGTGGTGCTCTAACCAACTGAGCTACGGTCGTACAGTATTGCAAGGCAACGGCGGCTAATATATAGCGACTCGCTTATTGGATCAAGCGCGTTCGCTAAATTTTTGTTTGTTTGCAGTTTTTTTGTGCATCAAGGCTGTATTTTGCACGTTTTATAAAAGACCTGCCACCATTTTACGTGCTCAACCGTACTCGCTTTGAGTTGTTGATAATATGATTGTTGCTGTTCTACATTAAACAATGTACTCAGTTCATGACTGCTTTGCCAAAGTACATACAGGTGAATTGAGGTGCTGTGTAACATATTGGCTAGCTTCGATTGATATGCTTGCAACTGAGATAAGTAGAAGCGATTAAATACGTTACTCAGAATGTTAGCTTGTTCATGGTTTCTGCCTGGCTTACATAGATCGTTGCTGATATCTATAGTGCCGAGCCAGCGTGTGGTGATATTGTTTAACGCGGTTTGTTTGCGTGCGGAGTTGATTAGTCGTGAAACAAAGTGATTGTTATTGAGTTTAGCCAATGAGCGAGTGAACTCTTCAGGCTCATCAAGTTGACTGATATCAAACTCACTAGAGCGTATTTGCTTATAGGCATTTGCAAGTTGAGCAAGAGCTTCTAATGACTGATTCATGGCATCTTTATGATCCTCAAGCTCAATCTCTTGCCCACTGAGTAACGACATTTTCGCCAGCTCTCGTTCATGAAAGATCATGCGCTCAACATACTGTGGCAGTTGTAACCGCTTCTCGTCTAATGCTGAATTGAGCTTGGCCTTTAATTCGGGATCTAATTGCTCTGAGTCAGCCAAGCAACTCTGAGTTTGTTTGATAAACCGTAAGGCGTACTTTAATTGTTCACTGGGCTGTCTGACCTTGCCAAGCTGATTATTGTTTTTGGCAATGGTGTTCATGAGCTTACAGTGGTCTAGGCTGGCAAGTTCTAAAAACGAAATGGTTGTTTTAGAAACAGGTTTATCCAAAGATGGTGTTTCAAGCACTTGTAATGTCACGTCTTGGGTCGCTGGTGCTTTATCAACGACGTTAGCCAACCGGCTTTGGTATTCGTTATAGATTTCAGTAGGGGCGGGTGTGCAACCCACCCCCCATATCAAGCTACTGATTATCAGCCAAAATATACGCAAGACGAGCCCTCACACTGAGTAATAAAAACACCGCTGCAACAGTTAAACCTACGATAATACCAATCCAAAACCCGATAGCGCCCATAGCTGGCACTATGAGGTTTGTTTTAGCAAGTATATACCCAAGTGAAAAGCCAATCAGCCAATATGACACAAATGTGATATAAGTAATTGGTTTGGTGTATTTTAGGCCTCGTAATACGCCATGTGCTGCAACTTGTAGTGCATCTGGTAGTTGATAAACACATGCCAGTACAATGATACTCGAAGCAAGCAGGGCAACTTCATCATTATTTGTATATAGCCAAGCGATACTATCTCTACCTATGAGTGTGATAAGTGCCACAAAAACTGAAATAATCGCGGCTAAACAAAAACTGGTGAAGATAGCGGTTCTGAGTTGCTCATAGGCCTGCTGTCCGGCCAAATTTCCGATCCTTATGGCAATAGCCATTGAAAGGCTTAACGGCATCATAAATAGTATTGCAGTCACATTTGCTGCAATTTGATGTCCGGACACGGCAATTGCGCCTAGATCGGCGATAAACAGCGGAATACACGCAAATAGCGTCACTTCAAAAAATGTTGCTAAGCAAATGGGAATACCGAGTCTAGCAATATAACTTATACCTGACGGCTGGGGGTTGGCAAAGTCACTAAGCAAAGACAACGCGCACATAGTTTTGCTGCGATTACAATATATCCATTGCGATATAGCCATAGCCCAAAATACGAGTGCAGTGGCAAGGCCACATCCTGCACTGCCATATGCTGGCATGCCAAATTTGCCATAAATAAATACATAGTTTGCAAATACATTTACGATAAGCCCTACAATACTGATATAGAAAGCTGGTTTTGTTAAGCCAACGCCTTCTGTTACATTTCGATAAATCGAAAAAAGCAAGAACCCCATTACCCCCCATTTTACAAAGTCGATATATTGTTGAGAGAGTGACGTGATTGACTCGGTAGTGCCTAGACGTTCGAAGATAAGAGGGGTGAACTCAGCTAGAGCAAAGCCTGCAAGGGTAAGTAACAATGCCAAATAGATGCTTTGTTGAAAATAGTACTTAATACCACTTCGGTCATTCGCTCCGTGACAGTGTGCCACGATACCAGTTAGCGCGAGTATTAGCCCTTGCAGGGAAAAAGTTAAGGGGTTCCATACACCCGTTGCAATAGATAGTGCAGCCAAGTCATTGGCGCTTACCTGACCTGCCATCATAGTATCAACCACCGACATCAAAATCAGGGTAATTTGTGCAAAAAATACGGGGGTGGCAAGTTGCAAGAGACGCTTACTTTCCCAGTGACTAAACTTCATACTTATCACCGATAAAAATATTATTGTAACCAATAGAGTTGACTATTAGCGAGTGAACGAGATGAATTAAATTAAAAACCTTCTTTTTGTATGGTTAGGGTGCTTCTGAGTGCTTAATTATTCCTGTATGATAAGCGCGTTTTAAATGTGAAGGTCGGTTATGTTTACAGGTATTGTACAAACACAAGCAACAGTAGTTAGTACTGCGTATAGAGACGGTGTGCTGCGATTGGGAATATCTGTAGGGACTGAGTACTTAGCACATTTAGATATAGGCGCGAGCATTGCGATTAACGGCTGCTGCCTTACTGTTGTGAAATATGAAATACATCGGCAAGACATCGTTGGCCAAGTTTATTTTGACGTCATTGATGAAACGTTAAAATTAAGCAACCTCGGTTTATTGAGGCGAGGTGCCCGAGTAAACTACGAACGGTCGGTTACATTTGGTACTGAAATTGGTGGTCACATTGTGTCTGGCCACGTGCATTGCACAGCTTCTGCACAACACATTATCAATGATGAAGACAATTGTAAGATCTATCTAACACTGCCTGAGCAATGGTTGAAATTTATTCTATACAAAGGTTTTATTTGCGTTAACGGCGCAAGCCTAACGGTGGGTGAAATTGACGAACAAGGGTTTTGGCTGCATTTAATTCCTGAAACATTAAACATCACAAATCTAGGGCGTCTACGTGAAGGGAATAAGGTCAATATTGAAGTTGATCAGCAGACTTATACGATAGTCACGACGGTAGAAAGTTATTTACGTAAGCAAAGCAGCAAATAACTTTACCGATAGCTGAATAGGGCCGGTGAGGTCACAAAGAATGTAAATTAGAAAATTTGTTCATCATCACTATCTATGTGCAACTCTAGTTTATTTCTCGATTGATCGATATGCATGTTAAAATGAATGGCGTTGCAGCAAGCCGCGCAGTCTTCATAAAAGTCCTGATCGCCCTCACTGGCATCAAGGCTCACATAAACATGGTGGCCACAATGTGGACACGTAATACGTTGTTCATATAGCGCTTTCATATAGCTCTCCTGAAGGCAGATACCTATCTCCATTGCACTGGCTTAATTATAGCACCTAATGCAACTATGAAAGCTTTATTACAGCTATTTTAATATTTCGTTTACGCGTTTTTGAACCTGATTTAAATAGTCGCCTGCATATAAGTTTGCATGTAGTAGTAAGGGGTAAAGTTGATAGATTGGACGTCTTAACTCATAACCAGACGGTAGCTCAAAAACGCCTTGATAGGCTTCAGAAAAGGACTCTGGTAATGGGGCGAATAATTCACTCATTGCTAGGTCAACTTCGCGATCACCATAGTAACAAGCGGGGTTATCAACACAAGGTTTACCACCACTAAAGTAAATATTACCTTTCCAAAAATTGCCGTGTAATAATGAAGGTTTACTATGATGTGGTAATAGTGACTTGATGGTAATGACAAAATCGTCAATATCGACAAATTCAATACCTTTCTCTTTGAGAAGCTGCAGTTGCCAACCGATTCGTTCTTCTGCAAAGAACGTTTCCCACTTCTTGTGCCATTGATTGGGTTGAATAAGGTGATGAATGTAGCTGTCTTGCTCTAAGCCAAACATTTTTTGCTCAAATCGGTTATGCATTTTTGCCAATAACACACCGCATTCATGCCAGTTTTCTTGTTCATTTTGCTTGGGAATGACTTCAAGCACCATAAAGCAAAACTCTAGTGTCGTGCCTATCGTCACAGTATCTGCCACTAAAAAATCGCTGTCTCTAATCAGCAGGTCGCGAACTTTTGACTCAGACTCAAATCGCTCAAGCGCACTAAGTAAATCAACTTTGACAATATACCTATGCTCGTCGTTGGCAATGTAAAATCGCTTTTCATTACCACAACCACGAAGTTGCTCTTTGTAACTCAGGGTAAAGGGTTGGTGCAAAGCTTCAGATATTTGTTGATTAACGGCGTTCCACATCGCAGACATCCTGATCAGAAAAACATACCTTAATCAAACTATGGTTGAAATATGGTGGATCTCAACTGTAAACAGCGAATATTGTGTTATTTACTGTCTGACATTATTAAAGAAAGCGCTGAACGCTATATTTTATTGGTCGCAAAGTATAAAATGCTGCGGTTCGTTAATCAGGAGGTAGTAGTGAACAAAAGTTATATTACTAATTCACTTGCGTTACTTTGCGTTATTGTTGGCCACTTTTTATCGCTCCCCATTATTTTTTCAATTGGTATATTTGCTCTGTCCGGTGCCATGACAAACCTACTGGCAATTCATATGCTGTTCGAAAAAGTACCTTTCTTGTATGGCTCTGGCGTTATCAAGCTCAAGTTTCAACATTTTAAAGAGTCAATTAGCGTACTCATTTTGCAAGAGTTTTTTAGTCAGGAAAAAGTTGCAGCGCTGCTTGATAAGCAGCAAAAATCAATAGATTTAAGTCCGGTGATAAAAAAGGTCGACTTGAGTCCTGCTTTTGACAAGCTCGTACAGGTAATTGAAGCGTCTCAATTTGGCAACATGCTTGCAATGTTTGGTGGCAATGAAGCACTACAGCCAATGAAACCATCATTTGTAGAAAAAATGCAAGATGCGTTGATTGATATTACCGAGGAAGAAAAGTTCAAAAAGCTAATGCGCGAAGAGCTTAGCAGCGGTCACAGTGCCGAAATGGTGTTTTCAACAATAGAAAATGCAGTAGAGCAGCGCTTGGAGGAATTAACCCCTGACATGGTCAAAGAAATAGTACAAAACATGATACGTACGCATTTAGGTTGGCTGGTAGTTTGGGGTGGTGTGTTTGGTGGGTTATTCGGACTTGTTGCTGCACTAATAGCTTAATAGAAACACTGTGCTATGTTGAACTTAGCACAGTGTTTACAGCGTCTTTGTAATCATTATTTAGACCCAGAAACGACAAAAGTATCGGCTTGTGTAGTGCTTGCGGACAAATCTCGGATCTCAGTGTGGGTTGTCAAATCCAAGCGAAGCAATTTAGCGGTGTTGTTCAGCCTGTGTATGGATGCAAACTTGGTCGTAGATTGACCGTTACAGGCCAGTCTGTTTTGCATGACGTTTGTACTCACATGGTGCTCCGCCATCGTTTTTCTTAGGGATAATGAGTGATTACTGGCAATGGCCATGCACAACTCTGTTGCCAATGAGTCGTCAGCGGCGACGAATTGTTTTGCATGTGCAGTTGTAACGAGTAAGCCACTTAGCAAAGTGATGGTACATAAAGGGGCTAATTTGTTCATTGTATTTCTCCGTTCAATTAAAGTTAAGTGCCCATTTAGTATTGACCAAAGATTTGTGAGTAGTTGTTAAGGAAACTCGCAATAATGTAAGTAAGTATTATTGTGTTACAATTTCTTTGTAATATACTGAAAAATATATAAAAACTTATTATAAGTGTAAGGTGGTTTTTACAATGTTTTTCATTGTAGTTTAGAATGTAAAGGGGGCGAAAATCTAATGGCTGTCAGTCATAAAACACTCAAAAGCTACTATAAGCGCGGGTTTGCAAAACAAGTACAGCATGCAAATCGCTGTTATTATTGCGGATGTGAAGCAACCGACACTGACTATTGTCCCCCTTTAGTTCACGCTGAGTTGGTGCTGGAGTTTTCTGAAAATGCAGACTTTATAAGCGTTCCTGCATGTTATGAATGTTATGCATTGCTTCACAACGAGCGAGTGTTGACGCTGGTAGAGAGAGTTGAAAAGCTTAAAACTAAACTCGCATTAAAATATGCTAAAGCCTTGAAGGTTTATCATATGTGGCACGAGGCGGAACTTCATGAGATGAGCCCTGAGTTCCAACAAAGCATCAGTGCAGGTATGTCTTTAGGTAGTGAAGCAGCGCAACGCCTAGCGTTTTTACCGTTTGTCTTATCAAGTGATGATGCGAACGAAATAATGCCGCCCCCAAGAGAAAAATTCACTGTAGATGATCGAGAGTTCACGACGTTTGATGAAGCATTGAACTACTGTTTTGATGTATTGAACATACAAAAAAGTAAGTTCTATGATTTGTTAGTGAAAGAGTGTGCGGGTGACTTTGATAAAGCCTTGAGTCAATATCATCACAGGTTTGGCACGCCTAGGGTGCTTGATGTTGCAAAGGAGAAAATTAAGGTTTTTGCTAAACAACATAAACAAAACTCAGATTTTGTAGCGCGTGCGACTGAACGCCTGATGCAGCAAGATACAAAGTTAGACATTGACGCTGCACTTGCTAAGCTTTATCGAGATTACGTTGCACGTTAGTGTGAAAACCAAACATTCATCGCGTATAAATGCAATTAGAGGTTTTTACTTCGCATTTTTCGTTGTGTTTAGGTACAGTTCCATAGAAATAAAAACAATAGAGATAAAACAATGCAAAAATTTGCCCCTTCTATATTGGTGCTGGCATTGAGTGCTGCACTGGCGGGCTGCCAAGACAAAGGCCCGCAAAAAGAAAAAGTAAATATCGATAAAAACCCTTACCCAAGCACATACAAAGCAATGCCTTCAAGCGCTACTTTGATCACCAATGCTACGGTACTAACTGGTACGGGTGAGCGTTTAGATAACGCTGATGTTTATATTGTTGACGGTAAAATCAGCCAGGTTGGTGTTGATCTGAATGTACAAGCCGATACAACAGTTGACGCGCAAGGTAAGTGGGTGACACCGGGTATTATTGATGTGCATTCTCACTTAGGCGCATACCCAAGCCCAGCGGTTGAGTCGCATCAGGATGGCAATGAAATGATCAGCCCAAATACTGCACAGGTATGGGTTGAGCACTCAGTGTGGCCTCAAGACCCTGGTTTCAATAGAGCTCGCGAAGGTGGTATCACTACGCTACAAATCTTACCTGGGTCTGCAAATTTATTTGGTGGCCGCAGCGTAACGTTAAAAAATGTTCCTGCACACACAATGCAAGGGATGAAGTTTCCTGATGCGCCATATGGTTTGAAAATGGCATGTGGTGAAAATCCAAAACGTGTATACGGTGGCAAGGGCGTAGCACCTTACACACGTATGGGGAACATGGCCGGTTATCGTCAAGCTTGGATTGAAGCGACTGAGTACAAACTTGCTTGGGAACGTTATGAGCAAGAATACGCTGCAGGAATGAACCCTGACGCACCAAAGCGTGATATTAGACTCGATACACTTAGAGGTGTATTAGATGGTGAAATCTTAATTCATAACCATTGTTATAAAGCAGAAGAAATGGCGATGATGATTGACTTAGGTAAAGAGTTTAATTATCACTCTGGTACTTTCCATCACGGCATCGAAGCATACAAAGTAGCGGATTTACTTGCCCAAAATGGTAACTGTGCTGCACTTTGGCCAGATTGGTGGGGCTTTAAAATGGAAGCCTATGACATGGTGCAAGAGAACGTAGCAATTGTAGATGCAGTTAAGAATTCATGTGCTGTAGTTCACTCTGATTCAGATACAACTATCCAACGCCTAAATCAAGAAGCGGGTAAAGTAATGTATACCGCTAATCAAAAAGGCTTCAATCTTAAAGAGCAAGACGCTATCAAGTGGATAACTTATAACGCTGCTAAGTCGCTTGGCGTTTCAGACAAGACAGGCTCTATTGAACAAGGTAAGCAAGCTGACGTCGTTATTTGGGATAAAAACCCGTTTAGCGTGTACGCAAAAGCTGAGCATGTTTACATCGACGGCGCGAAAGTATATGACCGCAAAGATGAAAAATATCAAGCTGTTAGTGATTTCATGTTAGGCCAACGATAAGGAACGTACACCATGACAAAATTTAACTTATCTATGATCACGGGTGCATTACTGGCCAGCTCGGCAGCATTTGCACAAGTTACCGCTATTACAGGAGCGACGGTTCATACTGCGACAGAGCAGGGGACTTTAAACAATGCAACTGTGCTGATCGAAGACGGGAAAATCAAAGCAATCAACCCTGAAAATGTCACCGCGAGTGAAATAGTCAGAGCAAATGGCTTAGTACTTACACCTGGATTCATTGGCTCAATGAACCAGCTCGGCTTGGTTGAAGTGGGAGCTGTAGCCAACTCACGCGATGCCTCGGATGAAAAGGCTGGTTTAGATTTTGATCCAAGCTATGCTTTTAACCCACGTTCAAGCTTGATCCCTTACGCAAGAAAGGGTGGGATCACACAAAGTGTGGTATCCCCTATAAATTACGATGGCTCGTTCCAAGGTCTTGCATTCACAGCAAACCTAAGCGGCGAGTTTGACAGCGTTGCTGATAAACATACCGCTTTTGTTATTTATCTTGGTGCAAAGAGCAAAGGCTCGCGCGCGCTAGCTTTCCAGCAATTTATTGAAAAGTTAGAAGGGCAAAAAGCTAAGCTAGCTAAAAAGGACGACAAAAAAGAAGGTGACAAGCCAAGCGGTGAAGAGCGTGTACTTAGCCAATTATTAAACGGCGAAATGCCAGTTGTAATTCATGCAAGTCGCGCAGCTGATATTGCGCAAATCATCAAGCTTAAATCAGAGTACGGCCTTGATATCATCATTAATGGTGCTGCAGATGCGGTACTGTTGGCTGACGAATTAGCTAAAGCTGAGATCCCAGTAATCGTCAGTGCCGTCGCTAATTTACCTTCTGACTTTGATGCCATGCATGCAACTTTAGAAAATGCCGGCAAGCTTGAAAAGGCGGGTGTTAAGGTGTTATTGGCGATTGCAGGTGATAGTAGCCATAACTTATATCAGCTGCGTTTTGATGCTGGTATCGCTGTGTCTAATGGCATGAGTTACGATAGTGCAATTAAAGCAGTAACAAGTAACGTTGCCGATGCGTTTGATATTAAAGGCGGTAAGATTGCAGTTGGTCAGCCTGCGGACTTAGTGCTTTGGAGTGCAGACCCATTCGAATTAAGCACAAAGGTAGAAAAAATGTGGATTAACGGCGAAGAAGTGAAGACCGACTCCCGCCATGATAAGTTACGTGAACGTTATACGACGGATTCTGAGTTACCGCGCGCGTACACCAAGTAATAAACTCTCAATTTTTGGGCCCAGCTTATTTGCTGGGCTTTTTTATTGCCCGTTCATAGATCTAAAGTAAGTTTGTCTTCTCGCTAGCAATACTCACTGCTAATTTGCGCCATATATGCATAAAGGTGCTACAAAACTACACTTTTATAACAGTATATATCTATCACCCTGTCTGCTGTCTGCTGTCTGCTGTCTGCTGTCTGCTGTCTGCTGTCTGCTGTCTGCTCGGGAATAACCAGTGTAAATGTTTTGTAACCTTTGTTTCTCGTTTTGTTTCTAATTTTATACGGGATTTACTAAGCTTTTCCGCAGTTTTTTTAATGCATGTAATTTTCTGCGCAGCTAATTTATATGAATAAAGTATTTATGATCATCTGCGCATAAACTTACGCAACCTATGTTGCATAAGCGACTAATTTACGTATTTTTGAGATGAAAGTTCTCATATCCCATCGTATTAATGTTTACATATTGTTAATGGTGTGTTTCTATATGCGCGCCATAAAAACAATAATTCATAACGAAATCAACATTTCGATAGAGTTTCATAAATTAGGGGAAATCTATGCTCAACTCAACGCTATGTAATGCTATTAGACTGGCTTTAATGGGCGGTCTGGCATTATCTGGTCAAACTGCAATGGCAGCCGAAAACGAGGGTGGTCAAGCAAAAAACGAAAAAGAAATCGAACGTATTGTTACTACGGGCTCTCGTATTGGCCGTGCCGAAATAGAAGGGCCATCGCCAGTTGTGGTGATGACCGCGGAAGATATTGAAGCGAAGGGGTTTAGCAACGTATTTGAGGCGATTCAGTCGCTTTCATCTGCAACCGGAGACACACAGGGCCAAGGTTACACCAATAGTTTCACACCGAATGCTGAAACTGCGAACTTACGTGGTATGGGCGCAAACCGAACGCTTGTGTTACTTAATGGCCGCCGTGTTGCCAACTATCCACGCGCATTTAACGGTGAGAATAACGTATTTAACTTGTCTACTATCAGTGCAGCTGCAATTTCAAGAATTGAGATCCTCACAGGTGGCAGCTCGGCGGTTTATGGGTCTGATGCCATCGCTGGGGTTGTGAATATCATCACAAAAACCAATGTTGAGGATACCACGGTACGCTTGCGCCATAGCACCACAGATCAAGGTGGTGGTGATAGTAACAAGTTCTCAATTACGGGTGGGTTTAGTGAGGGTGATCTTAGCCTGACTTATGCACTTGAATATAGCCAACAAGATATGTTGCGCGGCTATGAGCGCGACTGGTTGGACGATTTTAACGATGGTCCTGCCACAGAAGAAGAGCCAGAATATCAAAGGGTTAATTCACGTTCTATAATGGCGGCAACCTATGATGGTGGGTTCACTTATTTACACCCTGATGAGTTTGGTAACAATCTGTGTGACCAATGGAGTGGCTATGAGTTATCTGAAAGACCTTCTAGGGGCTTTTACTGTGGCCGTGATAGCACCGGTGATGGCTCATACATTAATGACCGTGAGCATTTGTCTTTATACACCAATTTAACTTGGCAGCTAAACGCTGAACATGAGTTTTTTGCAGAAGCGCTCTATTGGGATAGTGAAGCGGAGAATCGCGGTGGTTACGGTATAAGCTGGGGAACTGACAGACTACCTGAGGGCATAGCAATCGCAGATCAATGGGTGTGGGATGCCACCAATGACCGCTACCTATTTATGCAACGTACCTTCTCTGAAGAAGAGGTGGGTGATGTAAACGGTCACTTTGAAGATGAAATGCTTTATGCAGCAACAGGGTTCAGAGGCACGATATTAGAGGATTGGAGCTATGAAGTGTCTCTTTCTCATAGTGCGTCAGACAACTTTGAATATGAGAACTTAATTGCATCAGATAAAGCGATGGATTATTTCTTAGGGCAACCAGTTGCAGGCACGACCAATGAATTCAATCCTGACTTTGACCTGTTCTGGCGTCCTTTGGATGCACAGGGACGTAATGCTATTGTTGAAGTGAATGACTCGAAAGCGGATGCCTCCGTCACTACTATTAATGCGTCTTTGACTGGTACTGCATTTGAATTACCGTCAGGCGAGGTTGATTTTGCGGTTGCCTTAGAATGGTCCTCTGAAGATTACCAAATTAAGCTTGATCCACGTACATTGGATAAAAGCCGAGGTTGGGGTAATGGCTTGACGGGCACCGAAGGTGAGGGTGAGCGTGACCGTTACGGTATGGCACTGGAATTTAGGGTCCCAATTACTGAACAACTGCAAGCAAACATTGCGGGTCGTTATGATTACTATGATGATGAAACCGAAGTGGATGGGGCATTCACCTACCAACTGGGTTTAGAATACCGGCCACTTGATGAGCTACTAATTCGCGCAAATTACGGCACAACCTTTAGAGCGCCCGATATCCATCAGGTATTTGCGGGACCTTCTGGTTTCTATCAGGGTTTTACCGACTATTGGTTAGAGAGTAAGTGTGTTCAGATAGTAACAGGTCAAGACACTGGGCTGTCGCAAGCAGAAAATGATGCGATTGCCTATCAGTGTGATATGGACAGTGCTGGTAAACTCAAAGAAGGACAGCGCTACCAAGGTACGCGAACAGGTAACAAAGGTCTTAAAGAAGAGACAGGCTACTCAGCCACACTTGGCTTTGTATGGAGTATCACCGATGAGGTCGATTTCATCGCCGATGTATACCGTATCCGTATTGAAGATAAAGTAGAAAGCTGGGATACGGATCACTTCTTTAGAACAGAAGCCGCTTGTCGCAACGGTCAATCTGACAACCAAGCGTTATGTGACGATGTACTCAATCGTATCAAGCGTTTTGATGCAGATGCGCCCAATGTGGGTTTAACGGTGAATACAGCGCATACCACCTATATTAACCAGTCATTGAGTGAACAAACCGGTTTTGATATGAATCTTAAGGCAGGCTTTGATTTAGGTGATTACGGCCAGCTGGATATTGATTTAAAATATACCCATGTACTTGAAGTGGTTAACCAAGAATTCCCAGGAGATGAGATTGACAAGGAATATCGTGATAGCTGGTTAAACAATGACTTTCGCTCACGCTGGGACAATAAATTTGGTTGGCGTAAAGATGACTGGATTGTTCAACTGCAACAAACCCGTTTAGGCTCAAGCTGGAACTATGAAGATCCTGATCCAGACCGCAACCCAGCTGATGATCGTCGTGCGTTAGCTGCGCGTATGGCGCCTTGGTTGGTGTATAACCTAGGTATCACATACGTGGTCAACGACAACCACAACGTGAAGTTTGGTGTGAATAACCTACGTGATTCTAAAGCACGCAGTGATGAGAGTTACATCGGTGGCGATCCTTGGTTTAACCGTGCAAGATACCCTGTAACTACTGCAATTATGGGTCGTAGCTTCTCATTAGAGTGGATAGCACGCTTCTAAGGCTTGACGTGTACAAAGCGGTCATATCGATTGACCGCTCAATTAGAACAGGCAAAAAAATACCCAGCAAATGCTGGGTATTTTTATAATATAAAGCTGATATACGCTTAGTATGTCGCACTGCCTTTTGTACGGGGGAAGGCAATTACATCACGCACGTTACCCATACCGGTTACATATGCAACTAAACGCTCAAAACCTAGACCAAAACCAGAGTGAGGTACAGTGCCGTAACGACGCAAATCACGATACCAGCTGTAGTCTTCTTTATCTAAGCCCATTTCTTCTAAACGTGCATCCAAAACGTCTAAACGTTCTTCACGCTGTGAGCCACCGATGATTTCACCTATACCTGGCGCTACCACATCCATTGCGGCAACCGTTTTGCCATCTTCGTTTTGACGCATGTAGAAGGCTTTGATGTCGCGAGGGTAGTTCTTTATCACAACGGGTGCTTTGAAATGTTCTTCTGCTAAGTAGCGTTCATGCTCTGATTGCAAATCAACACCCCATTCAACAGGGAATTCAAACTTCTTACCACAATCTTTAAGAATTTCGATAGCATCGGTGTAGTCAACTTGTGCGAAGTCTTTTTCAACAAACTCTTCCAAACGCGAGATAGCGGTTTTCTCGATACGCTGAGCAAAGAATTCCATATCATCACGACGCTCTGCTAACACGGCTTTGAATACATACTTCAACATGCTCTCCGCAAGCTGAGCGATATCTTCCAGATCCGCAAACGCGACTTCCGGCTCAACCATCCAAAACTCAGCCAAGTGGCGAGATGTGTTTGAGTTTTCAGCGCGGAATGTTGGGCCAAAGGTATAAATTTTTGACATAGCGCTTGCGTATGTTTCGCCGTTTAGCTGGCCAGATACAGTAAGGAATGCTTCTTTACCAAAGAAGTCTTCGCTGTAGTCAACATCGCCTTTGTCTGTACGAGGCAGGTTGTTCATATCAAGCGTTGACACTCGGAACATTTCACCTGCGCCTTCACAGTCACTCGCTGTGATGATAGGCGTGCTGATCCACATGTAGCCTTGCTCGTGGAAGAAGCGATGAATCGCCTGACTTAAGCAGTTACGTACACGTGTTACAGCACCAATCACGTTAGTACGAGGGCGTAAGTGGGCGTGTTCACGTAAGTATTCAATACTATGGCGCTTAGCGGCCATAGGGTAGGTGTCTGGGTTCTCAACCCAGCCTAATACCTCTACTGAGTTGGCTTGAATTTCGAATGCCTGACCTTGACCTTCAGATTGAACTAACACGCCTGTTACTTTCACAGAGCAACCAGCCGTTAAGCGGGTAACTTCATCATAATTATTGAGCGAATTAGGAACAACTGCTTGGATAGGATCAAAACAAGAACCGTCATGAACGGCTAAGAAAGAAATACCTGCTTTTGAATCGCGGCGTGTACGGATCCAGCCTTTGACTGTTACCTGGCTGTCAACCGCAACGGTGCCCTTGAGTAGCTCCGTTATCGCTATGTGGCTCATCTTCACTCCAATGATATAAGTTACCTAATAATTATTCGATTGTACCTGTAAATATTATTACAGGCACGTGAACCGTATCTTACCTTTGATAAAGCAATAAAAAAACACTCAATTGCAACTCTTTTACAAGTAAATTGGTATTAGTTCATTTAAAGCGCCTTTTTGTACTTTTTATGAACAAATTGTGAGTGGCTTTAAGCGGCTGTAGTGAGTCAAACTACTCACTGCGCATACTTTGTTCATGTAATTCATGATTAAATTTAAAAAGTGTGGCATGATACGCGTTTATTTATGGATTGCTCACGACTTAGGTAACGTTAATCGTCGATGAAACAAGTTTTTATTTTGAGGGGCTTACCCGGATGCGGTAAGACACATTATGCGCAAACGCTTGCTGATGAACTGGTAGCAGGCGATGAAAGCCAATATTTGATCTGCTCAACCGATGACTACTTTTATAATGATGCCGGAGAATATCATTTTGAGAAGTACAAGCTGCCGCAGTACCACAATCTCAATTTAGCACGTTTTATAAATGGCTTAAGCGAGGGGATCCCACTGATAATTGTAGATAACACTAACATCAAAAAGTGGGAATTTATCGCCTACAGCGCAGCGGCCACAGCGATGGGTTATCAAGTCAAAGAAGTGATAGTGGGTGAAGTTAAAGACAAGTCAATGCAGCATCTTTATGCAAAACGCAACACTCATGGTGTTGCCCTTAAAACCATCAGCAAAATGGCGTATATCTTTGAGTGGTAATCTTTAGAACCAGTAAATCGTATAAGCGACTAACAAAGCGGGCAGCACAGAGTAGCAGGTAGCTAAAAGCGCAGCCTTAGGCGCGAGAGCTATGGCTGGAAACAGCGCATCGCCATCGTTGGAGATTGCATTCCCTGCCAATGCACTGAACGGAATCACGCCCTGTATATAAAGTGTGGCTACAATGATTTGTGGCCCACAACCTGGCAATAAACCAATTATTATGCCTAGCATCGGTGTTAATGCGGCAACAGAACTAAACCAAGTTGCAATATCAAATCCCGTTCCTAGTACTATGATTTCGTAAAGCATAAAACTGGCAATCACCCAAACACTCACAAAATGGGTATCTTTGACAGCTAAAGTGAAATCGTCAGTGGTCTCGAGGTTTTGTGTTGAAGACGATTGCAGGTTGCCATCTAGTGCCCAGCAAAGCGTAGCAAAAATTGCCATTGAACAGCCAAATAGTTGTACTAAGTAAGACATTGCACCCAGTTGTATATTTGCAGCCAGTAATAGAGAAATCAACAGGCAAGGTATTAGTAGACATTGCCACAATCTACTGGCAATACGACTCACAACATCACTGTTATGTGTAGTTGGGGTATGGCTGCGGTGCGCAACTTCCAATTCTGGCTCGGGCAGGGTGTTAACAAGTATCCCACTCACAAAGCCAACTGCTATCCCGAGCGCGATCATCAGCAGTCCATCTAGCGGCTTTTTTGCCAGTAGGAGAAAAGCGGCATCCCCCATGGTCGATGTTAATACAGCCACTAGAGAGCCAAAGCTGGCCTGACGTTGAGTATATTGAGTGACCACTATAATTGCACCACCACAACCAGGTAACGCGCCTAGAACAGAAGCGAATGCGACTTCAAGCGCGGGCGACTTACTACTCAGATAGCGTAATTCAAGCTGGGGAAGGCGACCTACTACTCGGTGATAAATATATAAAGTACCAGCCACAAATACAGCAACCTGAAAGAACGCGTCTGCAAGTGTTGTAATGGTTGTAGCGCGTGTTGGCGAATAGACAATTGCACACACTAGTAGCAGCGGCAATATCAAGCGTTTATTATAAACATACTGGCGAGCTAGGGTGTTGAAGTAAAAGCGATACTTTATAGAAGATGAAAGCATATAGTGTAACCCAGTAAAACAATAGGGTTACACTATATTTTAGATCTAAATGATAATCAATGTCACTTAGAACTATTTGCGTTGAAACTCAGAACTTGCGTTCCAAGTTGGCCATTGTGGTTGTTGAGAAACCTCATAGCCTACTTTATAAAACAACTGCAAGTCTTGCACCGCACCACTTAAGTCCCACTCGTCGCGATAACGGTCACATGGTTGGTGATAACAACCACGTAGAACAAGGCTCATTCGCTTACGGTAATCAGCGGTTTGCTCATCAAGGGCTTCAGTACCGCCGCCTGCATACATGGCAGGGACACCCATGTTAGCAAATGCAAAGTGATCAGAGCGATAGTATCCACCTGAGGCAGGTTTAGGATCGCCTGAAACAACTCGCCCTTGCTGCTTTGCAGCATCTGCAAGCGTGGTGTCTAACGAAGATTTACCAATACCAACCACACTGATGTCTTTTACTTTACCCAGTAGGTTTAAGCTATCCATGTTAATGTTGGCAACGGTTTTATCCGCTGGGATCACGGGGTTAGCAGCGTAAAACTTAGAGCCTAGTAGGCCTTGTTCTTCTGCGGTTACCGCTAAAAAGGTAATAGAGCGGTCTGGGCGAGTTGGTAACTTAGCGAATGCTTCGGCCACTTCAATCATGCCCCCTGTGCCAGTCGCATTATCGTGGGCACCATTGTAAATTTGGTCACCTTTACGATTCTTATCTGTGCCTAGGTGATCCCAGTGAGCTGAATAAATCACATGTTCGTCAGGTGTTTTACTGCCAGGTAGCGTGGCAATAAAGTTGTATGACGTTGAAGTTTTAATCTTACTCTTAACGGTGACAGAGGCGGTTAAATCTCCCATATCAACATGATACGCGCCTTTTGCTGCGCTCGCTTTGGCAGTTTCAAAATCAAGACCGGCTTTGCTAAACAACTCTTTAGCTACATCTACCGTGACCCAACCTTCAACAGCCACTCTATCCATGTTGTTGTTGGCTTTTTGGAAACCAAATTGCTCGCCGCTCCAAGAGTTTTCAACCACGCTCCACGGGTAAGATGCAGGTGCTGTTTCATGAACAATGATAGCGCCTGCAGCTCCTTGACGGCTCGCTTCTTCAAATTTGTAAGTCCAACGGCCATAATAGGTCATTGCTTCACCAGTAAACATACTTGGGTCTTTGGTTGCAAAACCTGGGTCGTTAACTAGCATAACAACTGTTTTGCCTTTAACGTCAAGACCTTCGTAGTCATTCCAATTGTATTCAGGCGCGTTAACACCATAGCCTACAAATACTAACTCAGAATCTTGAATTGACTCTAATGGACTGATTCGACTGGTGCCCATGACCATGTCTTTCTTATATTGATATGCCTTACCACCAATATCTAAGGTCATGTTGGCGTCGGCTTCAATTGAAACAAGTGGCACTTCTTGAAAGAAGCTGTCGCCGTTACCAGGTTGATAACCAAGTGCTTTAAATTGCTCGCTTAGATAGGCGAGTGTTAATTCTTCACCCTTTGATGAGGGCGCACGGCCACCAAATTCGTCTGATGCTAGAGTTTTGATGTGCTGAGCCAGTTGCTGAGCATTGATGCTATCATAAGCTGCTTGTACATCCGCATTGGTGTTAGAAGTTGTACTCGCACATCCTGCAAGTACAGCAACAGCCAAAGCGCTGAGAGTCATTTTTAATTTCATAGCTGTTCTTTTGTTATTAAGTTAAGACGCGTAAGTATAAACATAAAAATCCATAACTTTCGAGCAGCTGCGATAGTTACCATGATCTGGCGTTGGCGCTTGGAGCAACATGGGGTAAACTGGCGCAAAGAATTTCTATGTAGTTATTAATGAAAAAGTTCACACCACCCGAAACCTTTGATGCAAAATTATTGAGCGGCGGTGCGTTTGAGCACTTAAACCGTATATTCAACCTAAACGAGCACGAAAACTGGCCAACCTTTGACTGGTTAAATGCGCTCGCCAGTATTGCGAACTGTAACGGAAACACTCTAGAGTTTGTGCCTGACGCCCAGTTACAAGACGAAACTCGTTATTACGAGCAAATTATATTCGAAACAGGGGCTGTACCTACCAGAGAACAAAATTGGCACGACTTGTTTGGCGCAATGATTTGGTGCTTGTTTCCAAAAACGAAAGCTTTATTAAATAAGCAGCATATCATTGAAATCGATAAACATGGCCTCAAGCAGCGCAGCAAACACAGAAACGCATTGACCCTATTTGATGAGTGTGGAGTGGTGTTAGCAATGACTGACAACCGCTTTGCTGAGCAGCTTAAAAATCATTGCTGGGTTGACGCGTTTGTTACACAAAGAGCAAGCTGGGACAAAGAAATTAAGGCTTTCATATTCGGCCATGCTAATTATGAGATGTTGACTCAACCTTTTATTGGCCTAACGGGAAAAGCGTTATGTATTGAGGTTGAGGAGGCATTTTTTAAGCTAGACTTGCGGGCACAATATGAATATTTAGATACACGGTTAGTGGACATGATTGACCAAGGAGGTGTGCTTAACGATAACACCCAATTATCACCTCTGCCTTTACTGGGTGTACCAAATTGGTGGGACGCCAATCAATCTATAGAATTCTACCACAATACCGACTATTTCAGAGCTAAGCGAAGGAACACACATGATAGAAGTCAAGGCGTTGCAAAAACGCTTCAAACTGACCAAAGCACATCAACAAAAGGGTAAGTCAACGGATGTAAGAGAACGGGACGGATATTTTCACTCTGTGCAAGATGTCAGTTTTACCTGCAACCGCGGAGAAGTACTAGGCTTACTAGGCCCAAATGGTGCAGGTAAGACCACTACATTGCGAATGCTCTCGACAGCGCTTAAACCTGACAACGGTGAAATTCACATCAATGGGCAAGATGTGGTAGCCAAGCCTTTGATTGGCAGAAAAGCAATCGGCTTTTTATCAGGCTCTACTGGGTTATACGGGCGTCTAAGTGCCAAAGAAAATGTTGAGTACTTTGCCAAACTTCATGGTTTAAAGGGACGAGCACTCAAGGCGCGTTGTGATGAGCTATTTGAAGTGCTGGATATGGGCTCATTTTTAGACAAGCGTGCAGAACATTTATCAACCGGCATGAAACAAAAAGCCAATATTGCCAGAGCGGTTGTGCATCAACCAGATGTGGTGGTGTTAGATGAGCCCACGACAGGTTTGGATATCATGACCACTCAGACGGTAATTAACTTTATTCGCGATCTGAAAAACCAAGGTACGCCAGTTATTTTTTCAACGCATCACCTCGATGAAGTGGCTTTATTGTGTGACAGAATATGCGTGATAGACAGAGGGGTAAGTTGCTTTGATGACAGTGTTGAGAACTTTAAAGTAAAAGGCCAAAGCCAAGAGCTCAATCAAGCATTTATGAATCTATTACAGGGAGACACATATGTTTGAGGTATTTAAAAAAGAGCTTCTTGAGCTTATCAGAGATATAAAAACCTTGTTCTTTGTATTGGCGCTCCCCATGCTGATTTTTCCGGTGATCATGGCGTTGGTTGGCTTTTTAGGCTCTCAAGCCGCGCTAAAGGCTGAGCAGAAGGTACACACCTATTACTTGGTTAATGAGCAATACGGACAAGCCTATGCTGAAAGGGTGTTTTATCATAAGAGCTTTAAAAAGTATGCAGGAGATGAGCAGTTCACATCCATAGAGCAGTTAAAACAAGCTGTTCGTGAGGGCGTTATTGATGTGGGTATCTATTTAGAGAACGACCCTGAAAAAACGTTAGCCCAAGGCAAACAAGCTAATTGGCAAGTGGTGTTTAATGATGCGCAAAGTATTAACTTTATTTACGATAGACTGCGCTCTTTAGCAAATGAATTTTCAGACAGTCTTCGTGAGCAAACTTTAGTTTCATTGGGGATTGAAAAAACCAAGCAGCAGGCTATTTTGCAACCGATTCAAATCAGCAAAGTTGATACCGCCGATAAGCGAGAGAATCTAGGTGAAAAGTTGGGGGCCTTTATTCCTTATTTACTGATCCCTCTTGTGCTAATGGGCGCAAGCTATCCAGCCATCGACCTAGGCGCAGGTGAAAAAGAGCGTGGCACATTAGAGACGTTGTTACTGACCCCAGTTACGCGCACTCAGCTGGTATTAGGAAAATTTTTAACCGTACTACTGAGCTCGCTTGCGTGCGCGACAGTCACTGTACTCAGTATGGCTGTTTGGGTATCTGTGGCGATAGGTTTTGTAGAGTTAGACACGGTAAAGTCAGCGTTTTCTAGTGTCACAGGCGCTGATTTTTTATTAATTTTTGCGCTACTGGTGCCAATTGCCGCGATATTTTCATCCTTAGTGTTGGCGATATCAATCTATGCTCGAACGTTTAAAGAAGCGCAAAATTATATGGCGCCACTGAGCATGGGGGTGTTTTTACCCATCCTTATATCTGTGATGCCTAATATGGAACTCAGTGCAAAAACCGCGTTAATTCCAGTAACCAATGTTGCACTGGCGATAAAAGAAATTATCAAAGGTACGGTGGATTATGGTTTGCTGAGCATGATCGTCATCGCCTCAGTGGCACTTGCTGCGTTACTGCTAGCATTTTGCGTACGTTGGTTTTCTAAAGAAGAGGTATTATTCCGCTAATCATCACAGTATGTAACAAGCGCGAATTTAGAGTTTGCGCTTGTTACATAGCAATTTTAGGCCGCCTTGACACCAGCGCTTTTGACTTCGCTTAACTCCACCACATTGACGACGTGCTGAATGTCAGACCAATGTAATAGTTCAATTCGACCATTTTTATTCTCAACCAGCGCAGTGCAGTTCTCAATCCAATCACCGTCGTTACAGTACACAATACCATCTTGAACTTTGATTGCAGGCTGGTGGATATGGCCGCAAATAATACCATCCACGCCTTGCTTTTTAGCTTCGTGAATTGCTGCGGATTCGAACGCATTAATAGCAGCACGCGCCTTATGAACACGATTTTTTAGCCATGAAGCCAGTGACCAGTAATGGCCGCCATACAAACGGCGTATACGGTTGGTCCAGCGATTTAAAAATAATAAAAAGTCATACGCTGCATCGCCTGCAATGCTGATTAGCTTGTTATAACGTGTGGCAGAATCAAAGTCGTCGCCATGTAGCAGCAAGAATTTTTTACCGAGTGAGGTGGTGTGGATAAAGGTTTTGTGCACTTCGACATTGAACAGGCTTTTGCCTGCATAGTTGCGAAAAGTTTCATCGTGGTTGCCAGGAATATAGACCACCCGAGTACCAGACTCCGCTTTGGCTTGAATGCACTCAAGCACTTTGTAATGAGAGGGCTGCCAATAAAATTGACGCTTCATTGACCATAAGTCAACGATGTCGCCTACCAGATAGAGTACATCACAGCGCGTACTGTTTAAAAAATCTAACAAATAGTCGGCTTTGCAATCCTTGTAGCCGAGATGAACATCCGAGATCCAGATACTCGGGTAATACGTTGTAGTCATGGTCCGTAGCCTCAAGCGTAATAATAGTTAAATTAATGCGCTTACATGAACAAGCCATGACATTAATGCGACAGATTAGAGAAGGGTTGAGAGTTAGGTTGTATACGGAGTCTAAAATGGGCTGGGGCAGTTGTTATTGTATTGAGTACTCAAAAGCTTGTAGTCTCGTAAAAGCTATTTTAAAGTGGCGATGATCATGACTGACCAAGTTGGCATAACCTTCTATCTTGGTGAATCAGTTATAAAACAAACTAGCTATAAGGATTTAGCATGAATAAAACAGTAATACTATCGGTTTTGTGTATTCATTTGGGTGCTTGCACATCAACAGACACGTCTCAAACAGCCTCTCTTGAACAAGCAAAATATATTGATTTAACGTCAGATAGCAAAAACCAGCTGCTTGCGCAGTATTGGGTGTCCAAAAAAAGAGTCGAGCCGCTGTATCCAATTGATGCTGCCAAAAGTCGGCTGTCTGGTTGTGTTGACCTTGTGGTTGGCATTAATAGTGATGGTACATGGCATCTACATAAGGTGAAAAAGTCCTACCCGCAAGGGGTGTTTGACAAACCCACATTTGCAGCGCTTTCAAAGTGGCGATGGAAAGCTGCGGCTAATAACGTTGAAAAACTGCCAGTTTTAACGACCATCCAGATGGATTTTATGATTCAAGGCTCAAAAAACAAAAATGAGGCAGATACTCAGTGTGGCTTTGCAAATACTTAGCACAAAAATCAAGGTGAAACTTTATAAAGTGTAATTCGGTAATGTAAATTTAACACTGCTTAATGTGGTTTTAGTGTTAATTTTTGTCGTGTAAATAATTACAAGGATAAACGATGATTAATTTTCTTTATGGCAGCATCAAGTCTGCCACATTACTGCTATGCGTTGGTTACATCAGCAGCGGTTATGCTCAAACATCCGAAAATACGACCCTAAGCTCGCAAGTGACCTCTCAAAGCACTTATATTGAACTAAAAAATGGGTCAGCAACAACGCATATACAACAATTTGTAAAACAAAAAGCAGAGCTAGAAACGTCAGGGGAATGTCCTTTTACAAGTCTTCATGATCCTGAATGTACTAGAGATGAGTTGCTCCCTCACTATGAGCGATGAGCGTGAAAATTTCTGGGAATGTATTGACGGAGTGGCTCATGAAGAGAGTTGCCCCACATTACTTGAGTTTAGTTATGCGCAGCAAGGTTGTGTTTTGCCTCAAGACGTTGAGGACATGTTTGAGCACTGTAATTTTTGAGTAGGTGCTATGATTTTTCAAGAGTTGCATAAAGGGTGATTAGAAAGCCGCATCGCGCGGCTTTTTTATAGGCGATTAAGGTTATTTTTTATATTTTTCGAACCATGCCAGTGTGTGTTCGATTTTGCTGATCATCCTTGACGGCTTACCTGCAATGCCATGTGGCGCCCCTGGGATTTTGACGAGTACGGAGTCAATTTTACGATGCTTTAGCGCTTGATAAAATTGTTCAGTCTCAGCCATGGGCGTGCGTAAGTCTTCTTCACCGGTCATCAGCATGGTTGGGGTGGTAACATTGCCAACGAGGGACAGCGGTGAGCGCTGCCAGTAATGATCGACATGCTCCCACGGCATACCAGGAAATTGCGTTGGGATCTGCACTAGACCACTGTCGGCGGTCAGTACTTTACTCAGCCAGTTGATAACGGGTTTAACGACAACCGCCGCGTTAAAGCGGTTTGTTAAGCCAATTGCATACGCAGTGGCGATTCCTCCGGCTGAACCACCGGCAATAAATAAGTTGTTTTCGTCGATAAAGCCTGTTTTCAACATTGCGTCTACGCCAGAGTTGTGATCGGCGAAGTCTTCTTTAGAGCTGTATTTATATTTCAACAACATAGCAAAACGCTCACCATAGGAGCTACTACCTCTGTGGTTATCATAAAAAACCACGTAGCCTTGAGATGCATAACGCTGCAATTCAGCAGAGAAGTGTGGGCCATACGCAAGATGAGGTCCGCCATGTATTTCTAGTAATAAAGGGTACTTCTTGGCAGGGTCAAAATTAGGCGGCGTGATGTACCAGCCCTGAATTTTTTCGCCATCGAAAGATGAGGTATAGTTAATTTCGTGTACTTTACCCAATTGTTTGTGAGCCAGAAGATCTTCATTTAACTTTGTCAGCTGTTTTACTTTGCCCTTACTGTTGGTCAGTGCAACATCAGCAGGGCGCTGGCTACTGCCAGTGGTAAATGCGATATCGCCATCATAGTTGGCACTAAACTGGCCACTCAAATAAGGGCGACCTAATGTGGTACCAGAGAGGCTATCAGTTAGGTCGGTAATTTTTCCCTTTGTGGTAATTGTTGCAAGCTTCTTCATACCGTGATCATCGTATGAAATAGCCAATTTCGCGTTGCCTATCCAACTTGGATTTTGTACTGAACGGTCAAAGTCTTTGGCAACGAGTTGGCTTTTTTTAGTTTGCCAATGCATGATGTTGAGCTTGTGGTTGCGATAAGGGTTAAGCTCACCCGACGCACTTAGATAGGCCAATTGCTTACCATCTTTGGAGAAACTCGGTGAGTGCTCTCGACCCGGTGCTGAGGTTAATTGCGTGATCTTACCTTCAAAATTCACCTCAAATAAGTCACCTTCAAGCGCTTTGTACTCCCAATCTGAGATACGGTTTGCGGAAAAAACAATGGCTTTAGAGTCTGAACGCCAAGCGAGCTTGCCACCGTGATGATATTCTCCCGATGTAAGTTGGCGCGGGGTTCCGCCCTCGCTGAGTAATACAAATATTTGACGGTAGCCGGGTTTTACTAAACCACGTCCATCGGCTTGATAGTAAGCTCGGTCAATCACTACCGCAGGCTCCGACCAAGAAGCACCTTTAGGTGGGGCAGGCATTTTGGCGATAACACTTGGTTTTTCTTCTACTTTTTGGCTGAAGGCGAGCCATTTACCATCTGGTGACCAAGTTAAATCGCTCACTCCGGAACCTTGCTGAGTGAGCAAAGCTGTGCGGTTTTGTGCTAGATAATGTACGTGAATTTGATTGCTACCTGAGACATTACTGACAAAGGCAATTTTGCTACCATCTGGCGACCACCTCGGCTGACTGTAACTATTTTTGTCAGAAAATAGGGGAGATTGTACGCCTGAACTGCTATCAACCAGCCATAAGTTCTGTCTTTTGGTGTCTTTCATGATGTCGTTGGAATTTCGAACATATATAATTTGCTGGCCATTCGGTGAGATCTGAGGATCACTTGCATACTCTAGTTCAAAAATATCCTTTGCTTGTAAGCCTTCGCTGGCTTGTGCAAATACTGGCAACACAGTACACGCAAAGAATGTGCACTGTAAGGCTGTTTTTAACCTGAAAGACATATTAAGTTCCCATATAAACAGTTATTCAAATAGATATAACATAGTTATTCAGTTCGACGCGAATGTCACCCCAGATACGATAAACCTAAATAAAAATCCGATATGTGCGATGTTTGTATGAATAGCAATAGGGAAAAGCAATGATTAATTTCCTTTTATGTATGGGTCATATCTGAAGCGGTCTAGCTAAACACCTAATAATATAGAGCTAAGTGCAAAAGTTTCCGTCCATAGCACATCTATTATTGAGCTAAAAAATGGTTTAAAAACTATGTAAATAAGGAGAGTGAAGAAGCTAAAAGCGCTCACGTTTTGCGCCTGTTTTGTCTGTTGTAGTAGTTTTATTATGTATGTTACAATAATTGCGTTTTTGGTAATTATTCTGGTCGTAAACCTTAAATCCACCGAGTCATATTTTCTCAGGTATTTAATCTCACCTGAGCAAATGGTGAGCGTAGTTGCTCAGCCCCCCCTTAAAAGGCTATCCAGCGTGTCATTGAGAACGTATACATGTGTACTCCACGAGGTCTAATGTGGAGTTTTCAATCAAATGAATTTAAAAAGATTTAACATGAAGTATCTAGCGATTTTATTGGCAGCATTTTTAAGTACCGTTGTAAATGCAGCGACAAGCTCTAGTTGTCCAAATGAAGAAGGCTATTTTTACACCAATGATAGAGACACGAGAAATCCATCACAAGGGGGATTTGTTTCTCACGATGCAGATATATCTGACAATATCTGGCTAGGTAAAAATGCGGCGATATGCGGGTTTGCAACGGTAAGCAACAGAGCGAGAATTACTGGTAGAGCGATTGTTTGTGGTGATGCGGTAGTAACTGGAAGTAAAGCAAGAGTAACGGGGCATGCAAAAGTGTGTGGAAATGCCCGTATTGATGGCTCGAAACGTGATGTTGTGATGAAAGGATACTTTGAAGCATATTCAGGACTATTCGACGCCGGCGTACATTCAGCGGACAAAAAAGCGAATAAAAAAACAAATAAAGAGCACATATCTGAATTTATTAATAGTGTGAATAATTTTAGCTCTACCGTTTATTTATTTGCGGGGGAAACAAAGAGAATGATCAGCCAAAGCAGTTTCCAAGCATACCAAGATAACATTAAAGACAGCTGCGAGATTGTGTTATCAGAAATAAGTACAAATAAAGCCCTTAGAGACGGTAAAGTTGCAGTCTGGCCAAAAGAAAATATGACGAGTAGATTCAATTTAAGGGATTTAGAAGTCAATGGGTTAACCATCTCAGGTAGTCGTTTTGATCGTAATCACTTTGATATGTTTCAGTTCTCTATCAACTTACGTAATGATCAAGGTTTCGAGGCGTTTGCAAAAAAACAAAACTCTAGTGGGAAGTGGGTTAATAAAAGAGAGCAACTCAGCGGCTATTGGTTTCATAGTGAGAAGAAAGCGGCATTGCAAAATTTGCGCGCTTCATTTGTGAGTGCAGTACGAGCCTGTAAATAAGCTAGAAAAACACACTGAAAATGACCTTTAAAGTGTACTTTTTGCCATAAGTGTTATCGATCTATAAAAGATCACTTAAAAAACGACTGTTGCACGGTGAGCTATAGCGTATTCATATATTCTGAAAAAGTACGCTTATTTGTTCCTAATGATGCTCGACTTTCATCAATCATGAAAAAAGCGTTTTGAACGCGGAATAAGCAATTGTAGCTTTGATATGGCTCAATAAACTATGACAATGATCCGCAGAATGAATTAGAAAAATTTCGTTGGTTACATGATAAGAAAGTAATTTCAGATGACGAGTTTAATGCACTAAAGCATTAACTAGAAATTGAGGATGAAGTGCAAAATAGCGGGGTTAAGTGAATAAAAGGTAAAAGGCAACATTGTAAAATGTTGCCTTTTACTTTAGCTAAGGTAAATTAGCCACGAATTTGCGCTGTAATTGCAGCAACAGCTTGGTCAATATCTAGCATCAGCTTTTCACCTGTGCGGCGGTTTTTAAGCTCAACCTGATTGTTATCCAAGTTACGCTCACCAATTACTAAGGTAAATGGCACACCAAGTAATTCCATATCGTTGAACATGACCCCTGGGCGCTCTTTTCTATCATCAAACAGCACATCAATACCAGCGGCCGTAAATTCGCTGTATAAACGTTCTGCGATGTCCGGAATGCGGTGAGACTTGTGCATATTCATAGGCACAATTGCCAACTCGAATGGCGCAAGGGCTGTTGGCCACTTGATACCATAATCGTCGTTGTTTTGCTCAATTGCAGCGGCAACGATACGTGAAACACCAACACCATAACAGCCCATGGTCATGATCTGGTTTTTACCGTTTTCACCCAGCACACCTGCATTCATTGCTTCTGAGTACTTTGTGCCTAACTGGAAAATATGACCCACTTCGATACCACGTTTGATTTGCAAAGTACCTTTACCACAAGGACTTGGGTCGCCTTCAACCACATTACGTAAATCGAACACGTCATATTCAGCAACGTCTCTATCCCAGTTAATTCCGCTGTAATGCTCACCGTCTTTATTTGCGCCTGCTACAAAGTCAGCCATAACAGCAGCGCTACGGTCAACAATGATTGGCATTTTTAAGCCAACAGGACCAAGAGAACCAGGACGCGCGCCAATTGCAGCGAAGATGTCTTCTTCTTTGGCCATTTCAAGTGGTGAGTCAACCAATGGGTGTTTTTCAGCTTTGAGCTCGTTTAGCTCGTGGTCGCCACGTAAAATTAATGCAACTAAGCCACGCTGTTCATTTTCATCAGGCGCACCATACACAATCAGGGTTTTAACGCCGCGATGTGGTTTAACACCGTGCTGTGCTTTTAGATCTGCAATCGTTTTAGCTTCTGGCGTGGCAAAAGTATTAAGCTCTTTGCTAGGCTCTGGACGCGCTTCAGTAGGCGCCAGCGCTTCAGCCTTTTCGATGTTTGCAGCGTAATCACTCTCTGTACTGAAAGCGATAGCATCTTCGCCAGACTCAGCTAAAACGTGGAATTCGTGCGATACACTCCCGCCAATTGAACCGGTGTCAGCGATTACAGGGCGATAATCAAGGCCTAAACGCTCAAAAATGTTACAGTAAGCTTGGTGCATACGCTGATAAGTTTGTGCCAAACACTCTTCGGTCAAATGGAAAGAGTAAGCGTCCTTCATGGTAAATTCGCGTGCACGCATTACACCAAAACGAGGGCGAACTTCATCACGCACCTTGGTTTGTACTTGGTATAAAGTCAAAGGTAATTGTTTGTAACTGCTGATCTCTTTACGAACAAAATCAGTGATCACTTCTTCGTGTGTTGGACCTAACGCGAAAGGGCGGTTGTGTCTGTCGTTAATACGCAGAAGCTCAGGGCCAAATTGTTCCCAACGGCCAGATTCTTGCCAAAGATCAGCAGGCTGAATAACAGGCATTAACATTTCGATTGCGCCCGCTTTGTTCATTTCTTCGCGCACAACTTGCTCGACTTTGCGTAGCACTTTTAATCCAGATGGCAGCCAAGTGTATAAACCTGAGGCCAGTTTGCGGATCATACCCGCACGTAACATTAACTGGTGGCTGATAATTTCAGCATCTGATGGCGTTTCTTTTAAAGTCGCCAAGATATATTGACTGGTACGCATGATGGTTCCGTTCGTAATGTAATTGTTTTTGGTAATAATAGCGCGTAGTTTATCAGCGCCAGCGCGCTTAACAAAGCGTTTATTCTCGGGTTATCTCAATCACTTGATTGTGTTCACCGTCTACTTGCCAGCGAATATTAAATTCGTACAGGCTCATGCCGTAAAATTGCGTTTGCTGCTTTTGCTTTTTATAGGCGGGACGAGGGTCTTGCTTGAGTACGTTTATAATGAATTCTTTTAATTCTGGATAGCGGGTTTGTTTAGCTATAAATTGTTCGGCTTGCTCACTAAAGCTTACGGTCATTAAAGTTTCTGGGCGGGTATCCGCAAATCCAGCGCTGGCATCTATCATAGCGTCTGAATAGGGTAGATAGGGTTTAATATCTACTATGGGCGTGCCATCTAGTAGGTCTATGCCAGAGAGCAATAGGGCGAGCTGAGCGTTTTTATACTCAACACCCTCAAGTTTTACTGCGCTCATGCCAATACCGTTAGGTCTAAAGGTTGCCCGTGTTGCAAATACACCTTTACGCTCATTGCCACCAAGGCGAGGAGGGCGAACCAGTGCTGAATAACCTTTATCGGCCGTTTCATGAAATCTAAAAAGCAACCACAAGTGAGTGAACTCTTCGATACCGCGGACAAACTCTTCACGATTAAAGTCGCCGCAGAACACCAGTTTTGCTTTTGCTTGAGGCACCAACCTAGGTTGACGAGGTATGGCAAATTTTTGCTTGTAAGGGGATTGAATAAAACCAACTGGCTGGATCTGATAGTTCTGCACTGTGTCTCTTGCTTCGGTTGTTTAGGGCGGGCAAGATTGTAGCGCGTTCATGGATGTTAATCCATTACCAGCATCCTGAGCGAATACTTGATATTGTGAGGACTTAACAAACTAGTCGTCAATTGTACGTTGTAGTAAAGATTCAGTTTCTATTGCAATTTCTTTCATCTTGATTGCGTATAATTCTAGCTTTTTCTGCTCTTGCGTTTTCGCTTTGAATTGCGGAACTGGTAGGGGGTAGCCTGCTTTGTCCATCGCGATAAAACTAATGATGCAGTGATTACTTTCAACTAGGGATTGTTTTTGTGGGTCACCGCAGCGAACACGAATGAATATTTGCATACTGGTTTTGCCTGTATGGGCGATTTGTGCTGAAACCTCGACTATCTGGCCAACAAGAATAGGACGCTTAAAGCGTACACCTGCAACCGAAACCGTTACACAGTAACTTCCGCTCCAGCCAGCGGCACAAGCATAACCTGCCTGGTCTATCCACTTCATAACAATGCCGCCATGGACTTTGCCACCAAAATTAACGTCGGTGGGTTCGGCCAAAAATCTAAATACTACTTCGGAGTGTCCACTCATTTCCTGTACTCACGGTTGTGTCTTTTGATTAAGTATATGCAATATCTGAGGTTTTGCTGAACTAGGAGGGATGTAAGAAAAAAGGGGCCTATTTGGCCCCCAGCAATTTGGGTTAGAATTGTAAAGCTGTCAGATCACATATTAGGGTAGTTTGGTCCACCAGCGCCTTCAGGTGTAACCCATGTAATATTCTGACTAGGGTCTTTAATATCACAGGTTTTACAGTGCACGCAGTTTTGCGCGTTGATCACAAACTGTTTCTCGCCAGCGTCATTCTCATTGATTTCATACACGCCTGCTGGGCAATATCTTTGTGCTGGCTCTGCATATTTTTCGAGATTGACTGAAATTGGAATACTGGCATCGGCCAATTTAAGGTGACATGGCTGCGATTCCTCATGGTTGGTATTCGATAAGAATACCGACGAAAGCTTGTCAAAGCTCAGCTTACCATCCGGCTTAGGATAATCTATTTTGTCACATTCAGAAGCTGGTTTTAGCATCGCATGGTCGTGGTGCGTGTCTTTAAATGTAAACGGTAAAGCGCCTGAAAATATATTCTGATCTAGTGTGTTATAAGCGCCCCCTAGAATTCTACCTAGTTTGTGGATAGCAGGGCCAAAGTTACGCGACTGATATAGTTCTTCGTATAGCCAGCTAGCCTTGAACTTTTCAGCGAAACTAGCTAAGTCAGCTTTTGGCTGCTCATCAGCAAGGGCTTCGATAATGCAATCAGCTGCCAACATGCCTGATTTCATCGCGGTGTGATTGCCCTTTATTTTGGCAAAGTTCAAAGTGCCGGCATCACACCCCACAAGTAAACCTCCTGGGAAGTGCATTTTAGGCAGTGAGTGGAATCCGCCTTTCGCGATAGCACGCGCACCGTAAGACACGCGTTCACTCCCTTCTAGCACTTGTGCAAAAAGAGGGTGGTGTTTCATGCGTTGGAATTCATCAAATGGGCTTAGGTATGGATTACTGTAGTTAAGATCGATGATTAAGCCGACAACAACCTGATTGTTTTCGGCGTGATACATGAAAGAGCCGCCGTGGGTGTCTTTTTCAAGTGGCCAACCAGTACCGTGTACTACAGTACCTTCTTTATGCTTACTTGGGTCAATCTGCCAGATTTCTTTAAAACCAATACCATAGTGTTGTGGCGTTGCATCCTTATCTAGTTCAAATTGCTTGATCAGTTGTTTACCTAAATGACCACGACACCCTTCGGCAAATACAGTGTATTTAGCGCGTAGTTCCATTCCTGGCATATAGCTGTCTTTAGGTTGACCGTCTTTATCTACGCCCATATCGCCAGTAACAATACCCTTTACTTCATCATCTTCGATGATTAAAGAGTGCGCGCTGAAACCCGGGAATATCTCTACGCCGAGCTGCTCAGCCTGCTCAGCTAACCAACGACATACGTTGCCCATAGAAACAATGTAGTTACCATGGTTTTTGAATGTTTTTGGTACGGCGATATGTGGGATGCTGGTGGCATTTGCCTGATCTTTAAACAAGTAAATCTCATCAGTCGTGACTTCGGTGGTTACGGGGGCACCTTTATCTTTCCAATCTGGTAGTAGTTCATCGAGTGCTTTAGTCTCAAATACGGCACCTGACAAAATATGTGCACCCACCTCAGAGCCTTTCTCAACGACACAGATCATCAGTTCTTTTTCTTGTTGTTGTGCCTGTTGTGCGAGTCGGATTGCGCAAGATAAGCCAGCAGGCCCTGCGCCAACCACAACTACATCGAATTCCATGGTTTCGCGTTCAACCATTTTAACCTCACTATGTTTTGACGGTGTATTAACTAAAAAGAGGCTTTAGTTTTGATTACGTTAAAGTAAGGTTATTTTAGGTTGACGTTTACGTCAACAGGAAGTAGTCTGATTCCATAAAATAATTATGTTGACGTATACGTCAGCTTTAAGAATAACCAGATGATGGAGTTACCATGAAAGTACTTGTGCCAATCAAGCGAGTGATTGACTACAACGTCAAGGCTAGAGTAAAGCCAGACAACAGTGATGTTGATTTGAGCAATGTAAAAATGGCCATGAACCCATTTTGTGAAATTGCTGTTGAAGAAGCAATTCGTCTAAAAGAAGCTGGTACAGCCAGTGAAGTTGTTGCTGTGTCGATTGGTGATAAAGCATGTCAAGAGCAGTTACGTACAGCTTTAGCGCTTGGTGCTGATAAAGCTATTCATATTGAAACAGACGCTAAATTAGAGTCATTACATGTGGCTAAACTACTTGCTAAGTTAGTTGAGCAGGAAAGTCCAGAGTTAGTTATTCTTGGGAAGCAATCAATCGATTCAGACAATAACCAAACTGGGCAAATGCTCGCAGCTTTAACTAATCGTAGCCAAGGTACCTTTGCCTCAAAAGTGGTAATTGAAGAGGGTAAGGCGCAAGTAACCCGTGAAGTTGACGGTGGCTTGCAAACCGTGTCGTTGTCTTTACCAGCTATCGTAACCACTGACCTTCGTTTGAATGAACCACGTTATGCATCTTTACCTAACATCATGAAAGCAAAGCGTAAGCCACTTGATATAATCGCTGCCGATACTTTCGGTGTTGATCTTGCCCCACGCGTAGAGCTGCTGAAAGTTGAAGAGCCAGCAAAACGTGAGGCGGGTATTATCGTTGAAAGTGTAGAAGAGTTGGTAACAAAACTAAGAACTGAAGCAAAGGTGATCTCATGAGCGTATTAGTCATTGCAGAACATGAAAATGGCCAATTAAAGCCAGAGACTGCAAAAGTTGTAAATGCAGCAGCGGCGATTGGCGAGAGTGTAGAAATTCTAGTAGCAGGGTCTAATGTTGCTGACGTTGCCAACAGTGCTGCTCAGATAGCCGGTGTAAGCAAAGTGCGTGTTGCTGATAGCGCGTCATTTGAACATCAGTTGGCTGAAAACACAGCAGACTTAGTTGTTGAGCTTGCAAGCAGCTACAGCCATATTCTTGCCAGTGCATCAACAACAGGAAAGAACATTCTTCCACGCGCAGCGGCGTTGTTAGATAAATCACAGATTTCTGAAATTATTGCCGTAATAGATGCAGATACCTTCAAACGTCCAATTTATGCGGGTAATGCGATTGCCACAGTTAAGTCTAATGAATCACAAAAAATGATCACGGTTCGTGCAAGTGCATTTGATGCGCAAGGCGAACAGGGCGCATGTGACATTGAAACTCTATCAATGGACATTGATAACAAACTCAGTGCGTTTGTGGGTGTTGAACAAACAGAATCTGAGCGTCCTGAGCTCAATGCTGCGCCTGTTGTTATTTCTGGTGGCCGAGGCATGCAAAACGGTGAAAATTTCGCATTACTTAATGGTATTGCAGATAAACTCGGCGCGGCTATTGGTGCTTCAAGAGCGGCTGTAGACGCAGGGTTTGTTCCTAACGATATGCAAGTGGGTCAAACGGGTAAGATTGTTGCACCTGATCTGTATATCGCAGTGGGCATCAGCGGTGCTATTCAACACTTGGCGGGTATGAAAGACTCAAAAGTGATTGTTGCCATTAACAAAGATCCAGATGCCCCAATTTTCCAAGTCGCAGACTATGGTTTAGTGGCTGACTTGTTTGACGTGCTACCTGAACTCGAAGCAGCTTTATAAAAGAATAATAACAATTCTGGTTGTTAAAGCCGTTGTGCCGTATGGCCGCGGCTTTTTTTATGTATGCGATATTACTTTATCGCGTTAGAACTTCAATTTTTTTGCCTAATAACTCCTTCCTCTTACCATATTTGTGCCAACTAAAGTTGAAACGCCTGATTTTGTTGAGATCGAAGTAGGAGAACTTATTACATATGCTTGCCTTCTAAGAGCCATATCCATAAAGCACGCACAGTAGGTTAGGGGCAACGAATAGCCAATTTATGGTTATTCGTTGCGTCACGGCAACTTAGCTTACAAATGTACTTGAACATGCTAAAGCTGTACTTGGACTTTTTGCTGTAGGAATTGTTCAGAGCTTAAGCTGCTAGATTGACACTGTTCGATAGCCTTAGTTGAAAACACCCATACCAAACTCTGCGGTTGCTCATCTTTGCTGTCAGGCCAGCTATTGAGAGTAACGGCCACTGATTCGTCGAATGGCTTATCTAGCGACGCCATCAAATCAAACTTAGTTTCACTACATAAAACATTCGCTGCAATTTGTTCTACGGTTGTAATTAATTGAGCCCGTTGATACTGACGAGAGAGTTTGTTGGTCAGTGCGTTATATTGCTCAGCTAACTCAGTTTTTTGTTGGTTTGCCTGAGCCAATTCTTGTTTAAGTTTGGTTATTTGATCTGCTGAGGCTTTATCCGAAATCATGGCTTGTTGCTTTTCAAGACTAAAAATCTGGTGAGACAAAACTCGAAGCTGCTGTTTGAGTGCCACAAACTCGTCATTTTGACTAAAGCTATGAGCGATGTGCGGTGCAGGTGTTTCATCGTCATCAATTTTAAATTCAAACGCGATGTGAACGCCTTGGGCGGGGGCATAAAGTGTATGAATATCATCAAGTTTTACTCGAGAATCTTGAATACTTTGAGTCAATTTATTGTTTAGTAAATTAGACAGTTGAACAAGTTCACTATGTTTCGGTAGCGATAAGGCTTTAAAACTAAATAATAATGTAAGTAACAACAGTGGTTTGCACATGCGGTATTCCTATAGAAAAGCAAAGAATCAAATCTGTGAATAATGGGCCACGCATAGCTTGGCCCATTTATATTTAGAGTTGGCTAACTGTTATAAAGACACCAGCCAAGTTTGCCATTCACTTTCATAGGCGCTGCTCCACTGCGAAAGCTGCTGTTGATAGGCTGACCAATCAGCTTCTCTGGTATTGCTACGAAGTACGCGTACATCCTCCATATGACGTTCCATCATGAAGCGCGCGGCTAAATAACCCCAGCGATAGATTTGATCTGTGCTGTTGCTGTAGTCTGTATTTAACACCGTAGCGAGAGATAAGTTCTGTCCTGATTGGTTGATGAGCGCAACCGCATCGGCATTGTTATCTTTTAAAGAGATGTACTCAGCAAGTCCTTCGCTCCACCAAACGGTATTTTGTGGGTAGTCTGAAAAGTTACCTTTGAGGTTAAAACGACCATCCAAATAGTGCACGTACTCATGCTCTAAATTCCAAATTGCAAATTCAGGTCTGAGCCAGTCAGCTTCATGAGCATAAAAGGTCGCCTGATTGCTAGGATCGGTCGCATTGCCTTCAATATACATGCCGCCGTTATTGGTGTTGATGCCAAAAAAGCGTGAACCATAGCGATTGTATTGCTGGTAATCATCAAAAATTACCATTAATAAGTCATCGTTAAGATCATTGCTAACAGGCTGCCACGCAGTTTCTAGGCGTTGGTGAAAGTAAGTTTCTTCAGTACCAACGATATAGCATGAGTCATCAAACTGTGTGGCTGTCATATCTTGAGCTTGAAATCTCAAGGTGTCACTACAGGTATGGCGCAATGGCAAAATATTATCTGGAGTTGGCTTACCTTTTGCGACTGCTGATGTTGCTGAAGCTGCTAGTAATGCGCTGATAATTATTGAGTATTTCATTAGGGATGTTCCTCCGGTTATTGTTTTTTTGTTATTAATCCGGCCAGATTGTTGAATTAATGTATAGCACAATATGAATAATGTATACAATATACTCAAAAATATTCCACGTAGACTTCTTGTTAGTGGCTGTATTGCAGAAGGTGGAGATTTGCACAATTGAAAAAATCCGCTTTACTCAGTAGTTAACAGTTGCGTAAAGAAGGATGTAAATCGATGAATAATAAACTTATTGGCATTATCTTCATTATTGGGGGAGTTGCTTTGGTGGCGTGGGGTTACAACATTTATGATTCAGCAGAATCACAACTTGGAAGAGCATTGAGTGGAGAAACCCCTCTTGAAGCATGGGCAGGTATGGTAGGTGGCGCGATTTGTGTTGCTATCGGCGTGTTTAGAATAAAATAATAGCCTTCTAGTAACACAGGTATAGGTAAGATATGAACGCCATATCAAAGTTGGCTCAGATAGCGATAACTGTGAGTAATGTCAGTGTAGCGCTGAGCTTTTATCGAGATATTCTTGGTTTAAACTTGCTCTTTTCACCTTCTGATAATCTCGCGTTTTAAGCTGTGGAGATACGCGAGTTATGTTGACTACTCCCCAAGGTTACGGTGAGATAGGGATAAACTCCATAATGTATTTTTCAGTAAAGGATATAGAAACAACATTTGGGAAAATGGTGGACAAGGGGGCAGAGCTTGAGCGTTTTCCTCAATTAAGTGCAAATATGCCAGATCACGAATTGTGGATAGGTTTTTTGAAAGACCCTGACGGCAACCTTATCGGTTTGATGGAAGAAAAACCACTCAAAAATACAGGCATATAACTTACATCGCTATTTATTAAAGCTTCACTATCGGTGCGCAAAGTTTCGTTAAATATGATGTTATAAGCCGGCTATGTCGTGTCGGTCGTGTGACATTGTGCCACCTTTACTTGCAATACTAAAACAGCTTCTTTGATTGCCTTTTTGATAGTCTAAATGTACCTCTTGTTGATCGAGTGCGCGATGATGTAGTGCGACCTCACCAATTGCTCCTTTAAAAAGACCTGTATGGTAGGATGATCTACTGCCAATTCTCAAAGGCATATCATTGGCAAGAGAACCGCTTCGCTTGGTCGGATCATGAATACAGCTGGGCTGTCCATCTATATAAAAACGAAGTCCGTCGGGGTCATCCCTATCTACTGAAACTGCGACATGATGCCACTTTCCATCTGAAACGGATGAATTTGAAATATATGTAGTGCAAGCACCATTATCTTGTTCGCAATACCAACTACCAATACCATCTGCCAGTTGAAAGCCTAACTTCCCGTCGTCAACAAACATTACATAGCCTTGAACGGTATCCATCTGGTTTTCATATCGCTTATCAATTATTACTCGCTGATCATATGAGTCGGTTTTTATCCATGCTGTCACAGAAAAGTCGCCAAATGTGATATCAAAATCATCGTTATCAGGCAGCTCTATAAAGTCATCGAAACCATCGAGGCAAAATGCGAGGTCCTGTTGTGATCTTGCAAGACGAATTGCATTTTCTTGGTTAAGAGTGATTTTAGGGCTGTTTGCTATGGGAAGGTTAGCAGTAGATAATGTCCAAAAAGCGGTTCCTACAAACGCAATTGAAATAGTACTAGCCGTGCCTAGCAAACTGTTCTTAAAGCTTATTTTTTTATTTTTCCGATACTTCCAGCGCAGTGGACCATCAACATAGTAACCTTTACCCCGCAAATTTTTAATGTACTCATTCTCAGGTGTTTGCCCAAGTGCTAAACGAAGCATTCGGATACGTTGTTTAACATTTTCATCACCCGTTACCACATTTTTCCACACTAACGTCTGTAATTGTGCACTGGTAAGTGATTTCGGTGAATGTTCGAGCAGCACACATAACAAGCTAAAGGATAGAACAGGAAGGTGTATTTCTTGTGCTTGCTTATAGACCTTTTGCGTATCAAAGCATACAAATATGTCGTATAGCCAGACGCCAGTGTATCTTGCTGTAATTGTTTGAAATTGCAATTGTGTACTGCTGGCAATCATCATTTACCACTCATATTGTTTTTCCATTTTAGGTAAATTTATTTTACGCATTATTTAACCATTTTTTCCATAGTTATAACTAATTTAATTTTTAAATCACCTTATTTTCACCCAATTTCACTGTTATTTACCAACATTGATACACAAAATTGAAACCGAACGTCCAGTTTTGGGGCGTGAATATATGGGCTTTATCAAAGCCAGTTATTAATTTTTTCGGGAATAGTTTATGAAACTGCAACAAGTTAGTGGCGTTGCCTTACTCGGGGTCGCTCTGAGTCTTTCCAGTACCAGCACCAGTGCATTGGATAAATTGGTCGCAGCACAGCCAATCAAAGCCATTGAAAAGGATGAAAACTACAGTGAAAGTAAGCATCTGAACGGCTGGGGATGGAATCAAAATGCCTCAGCGGATGTACAAAAATTAAAGAATTCTAACTCGCTAATGACCGTAAATAGTACCACCGATGGCGGTACACAAACATCACCGCCAGCTCAAGTGAACCTGCCACAGGTCACTCAAGCACATCAAGGCTCTAGATTTTTTAGGGGCCCAATGTCTAGCATTGATGTATATTGGGATGTTGATTCGACGGAAACAACTGGTGCACATGTTTATCGCGTATTTGCCAATGAAGATGGCAGAGGGTGGAGGCAAAAAGGTACTACTTATGATCACGATATAGACATTTCCGTGTCAGTGGAGAAAAGTTTAGATGTGGCTGTTCAGCCATGTGTACAAACTGACTCTACTACAGAGTGTGGTGAAAAAGTGCCTGCAGGCATGTCTTTTAGGGTGCCAGCTTCAGGAACCATGGGGTGGTCAGGTATTATTGAAACGATGGCGCCAAACTTTGGACCCAATGGCCGCGTTACAGAGTTAACGACTTATCTAGGAAAAGCATATGATGCGGTTCGTGAAGGCGTCGCGCCAAACAAAACCTGTTTTGCACAAGATGTTGGGGAAAACGCGAAAACTGTTCCTGGCAATGGTGTCGAGCAGGAAATTATACTCGTTGATACAAGGCGGGCAGCGGCATCGTTTTTAGACATAAAGAATACTTTGAAAGGCTCTGCAACGTTTAGTGGTATCGAATCAAAAGATAACCTATACAAATATAAGCTGTTTAACTATGCAACCAGCGCATCACACCAAGCAACTTATCTTGGTAAATTTGTCTATTCAGCTAACAAACTTGTCGCGCGTAGTTCATCAGAGCTTCACGTATCACCACAATATCAAGCTATGTTGATCAATGCTGCCAACGCGGTGGAACCCAGCGATAAGCAGGGCTATAAGGAAAGCTTCAGAACTGAATGCGGTGACCAATACGTTGACTCGATTGAGATAGGGAAAGAGATTTACTTCTCGATACGCATGCTCAAAGAAAAGAGCTCTAATTATAAGCTCACTGAGAATAAAGAGGAATTCAAGATAGAAGTTGAGTCCTTGATGGAGGGCGGTTTCAGTTACCTTGAGAAGCAAGCTTTGCTCGAAAAATACAGTAATTACGTGTTTGAGATTAAATCTACAGCAGCGGGTGCTAGTTTTGAAGGGAACATTACAAATCACATGTCATTGGGTGGTTTCTTGGATTACCTTGAGAGCTTTTCACAAAGCGGCTCTCCTCATTATACTGTGATAGGCATGACAGCTACACACTATCCTACACCTTCCGCCATTACTCATCTACCACTTAGAGAAGTGTTCTTAGATTACTACACGCCGCTGGATAATATCAGCAAATGGGCATTGTTCCACAATCAAGTAGAAGAACGGTGTGGGATCTATGGACCCCAAGCTGAAGTTGCCACCATATCAGGCACAAAAATCGCTGGGCATATTGGAAAGATATTCAACAGTGGGCTTAATCGCTTTCAAAACATGATTTGTGATAATGTGCGAGAAGCGGTTTCTGCTGAATATGCAAATTGCCTAGCACAAGGTGAGTGGAAGTCATGCTTAGCTGGGCCAAGAGACAGTCAATGTTATATCAGTGGTGAAGCTTGTCTAGATTATGCCACAGACATCTATTACACCATTCCAGTTGAATACAGCAGTTTACTTGAAGAGTATCAAGGTGATTGTCATCAGTTGTCTGGTGAATGCGTTAAAATCGCAAGCACATCTGCTTGTTTAGCTACACCAGATCAGGTTTTGGACTATCGCGTGAACTATGATGTGTCTCCAACCGATGTCTATGACCGAGTCGCACCGGGCGTCAAAGTGATAGAAACAGACCTTTGGTATGTCAGTTCGCTTAACACGGCTTTAAAATGGCGTGGTAGACAAGCGTGCGCGACTTTAGACGCAAGACTTGTCTCTAAAGGCTACCGTAAAAATACCTCACGTTACAAAGGTGAACTGACCATCTACGGATTCGATGTTTATCCAAACACCCCTTATCAATAGTTGTTTATAGAGTAAACGTGCAGACGAAGTGAAATCTTTGTCTGCACACTATGGAGGATTATATGGCTAGCTTTGAAACTCTAACGTGGCACACAAATCAACAACCTTATCAATCATATGTTCCAGATATGATGCTAGAAAAACCAATTCGGACTTCACAGAGGCTTAGAGATGCGCTGGAACAGTTAAACCGCTTTGCAATCAGCTCGGACCATAAAGCGTTCTTTAATAGATATTTATCCGGTAATGTTAGCCTTCGTGAAGGTACAGGCGTAACACACAAGCAACTCGCATTATGTTCGGCAGGTATACCCACAAAAGATTCTATCGTTCGCCAGTTATGGTCGCAAATGTACAAGTTTCAGTTGGGTTGTGACTATGCAACCAAGCTTTTTGAAGGAAACGGAATGTGGCAAATCCCCACATTGCTGGAATTGCATTGTTGCTTAGCGCCAGAAGCCCCCAACAGCGGTCAGTTAAGAATGACAACTTGCTGGATCGGCGGAAAATGTCCCACCAAGGCACGGTTTGTAGCAGCGTCACCACAGCGCTTAGAGTCATTAATGGAAGATTGGTTGTCGTTTGTTAATGAGAAGGCTCAAATAGGGCTAGAAAACATATTATTGGCGTATGATCAGTTTTTGGTCGTTCACCCATTTTCCGACGGCAATGGTCGGGTTTCAAGAGTATTCATGGAATCGGCTTTGAATCACCTACGACAGGGATACTGGTTACACCCATTATTCTTTCGACTAGCAAACTCTGCAGCGAACTATATTCATGCTCATAATGCTTACCAAAGAGACGAGCTTGAGCCTTGGCTTGCTTATTGGGAAGACGCGTTTGAATGGTTAGTAGAAAAACAAAAACAGATTAAGGAAATATTGCGCCAGTGTGAGCTGCAGGTGGACCGCGCATTGTTGTGTTCTGAAAAACCGCCATTATGGGACGAGCTAAAAGCTCAATTGTATAAAACACCAATTATAAATATGGAAGTTGCGCATCAGTATACTCAATCCGTTACCTTGATGATACAAAGTGGAGTATTGCAAGTGAAACATGTGAGCGAAATGAACAATATGACGGTACTTGAATGCCCAAGTGTGTTTGAGATGTGGCAGAAGTGGGAAGAGTCTTTACTGGTTAGCTAGTGACAAAAAGATGGTATTGAATTTAAACAACAGGACACCATTGAGTTGGTGTCCTGCCATGAAATGTTTAAAGAGTTTTCATATATTCAATAACTTGCCATTTTTGTTCATCGTTTAGGTCAGTACCATAACTGTGACCACGGTTTGAATTTCCTGGCATGATCTTTCCGCCACTTCCATTTACTTTAAATTTATTCAGTCCAGCGGTTGTGTCAAAGCCAACGTTGACAGGGTCAAACTCACGACTACCCACCCAGAACTCTGTTACTCGCTGCTCAGGCTTTTTCATAAGCTCGTACAGATTAGGTACTGAGCCGTTATGCAGGTACGGTGCCGTTGCCCAAATCCCATTCAGTGGACGGCCTTTGTACACGCCACCGTCATAAACGCCGTCGACGCAATCTGCTTCTACCTCATCTGCTTTTTCGCCGCGTTTTTTCAGGTGTTGAACCAATAAATTTTCTAACTCTTTAACCACACTTATTTTGTTGCCATTAGCATCGGTGCGTTCAGGAATATTACCCGCTTTTAGTGCAAGCGGGAGGTCTTTGAGTACCAAGCCCACAACGCCATTAACTGGAATGTCAATTGCGTTATCTACCGCTTGGAATTTAGAACCAATGAGAATGCGCTCTTTTGTACCTTCTAAAAATAGCGTTTTCGCCATATGGCACGATGCATTGTTGGCGGTGACAGGGTCGGTTCTTAGCTCACTAATTAAGGTTTGGTTTGCGATATAATCCAAGTGCTCTTTATCGCGAGGAATAACTTGGTGGCAGCTAGCACATTCTTGTTTGTAAAGAATTGCGCCCTTAGCGGCTTTTTCCGTATCAATGGCGGGGAAGTATTCAAGTGGCCACTGAGGAGAGCGCAGTGTTTTAACCCAAGATTCTAGATTACCCAAACCTATCATGTCGACAGTTGAGCTATAGCGGGCGTGTTTTCCAAATACTCTTTGTATAAATGGGGCTTCTTTAATTTCAAGCTCTCCAAATACGCCAACCACTTCACCAATATTTCTCACTAACGGACCAACAATAGGTGTGTTTGGCGCTGAGGCGTTCCACTGTACAACGTCTGACTGGTGTGTACCCCATAAAAATGGATATGAAACCGGGCCCGTTGGCGCGTTTTTGTTCGTTAAATCGTTTAACGCAAATGCTGTTCCAGCATTTTGAATATTACCAAATGCGTCTAGTCGGGCATAGCTGGTAAAATCTTGTGGGTAGTCTTTGGGTAGCGCATTGACTGCTTGGCGCTGTGCCGTTTGCAAAGCAATTTCTTGCAACCGTTGCTTGAGGTCGTTTTTGGTTGTTGCATTGTAACCTGAGCCCAATACATTACGTGCAAAGCGTTCGAACTTGGCTTCTTCATTTAGTGTTTTGTTTAAAGCTGCTACGAGTCTGTCGAAAAACAACACGAAGTTTGCCAAAGTAGGGGCACCATCAACTAAAATTTTGGTGCCTTTATAGTCAATCTGATTGGTGTGACACGCCGCACAGGTCATGCCAACCCAATTTTCACCAGTGGTTTGATTACTGTGCCGTGCAAAACCAATAGGAAGACCTCCAGGGTTTTTTTCACTGGCTTTACTTGGTAAGTAACGCAAGGATTCCATATGTTCTGAGTGTCGGAATAACTGTGTGCTGTCAGCTTGTTCAAGCCAAACAAACCAAGTATATGGGATGATCTGTGAGCCTTGGTTGGTAAACCAGAAGTTTTCACTTATTTCCTGACTCCAACCTTGATCTAGCCAGGTGCGGTCAGGGACTTGCCCTTGCTCTGGGGTGACCTGGATTGGATCGGGTGGGGCAGTGTGACGGTTAGTTGTACAGCCGATGGTGGTTAAAAGTCCCACGACACTCAGTGCCGCGGCGAAATGCAACTTGCTCATTATATTTTCCTTGCAACAGTGGATTGTAAAATAATAGTTATATTTTGTTACAGTTGCTATTACACAGAATTACAAGCAAAAAAAATGTAATGTTGACTGGCACATACAGCGTGACAGTCAACATTACATGGAGCGTTAGAAGTAAGCGCGAATACCTAATTTTACGTTTCTACCAGGTAATGGAGCTTGTTCTTTGATAAATGAACTGTGTACAAAACCAAGTTCATCTGTGAGGTTGTCCAGGTTCAAATAGCCTACAAAGTCGATGCCACTGTGACTGAAATCATATTGCACACTGGCGTCGACAATAGTGTAACCAGAAGTTGTCGTTTCGTATGCGGTGATGTCATCTTGCTTGGCATAACGTGTTACTGTCATGTTGGTTTTGAAGCCATCATAATCAAACTCGTATTTCACGCCTAGTTTGTCACTTGGGATACGTGGTAGCGGGTTACCATTTTTAAGCTTGGCGCTGAGCTTGTCAGCAAATACCTTAACGCGGTTTTTGTCATTGATGTTGTAATGAGCATCTAATTCTATGCCATAAAGCTCGGCATCATTACTTCTAAACTGGAATACGGGTAAAGCGTTTTCATGTTCGTGATCTGCAACTTCAATACCGTGTGCCTCGCTAAAAATAAGGCCAGTGCTTTGTTGGTAATAGTAGTTATCAATGTCGTTGTAAAATACATTAATGGTATAACCAAAATCGCCAATAAAGCGGCGTAAGCTTAAGTCAATATTGGTCGCAGTCTCTTGCTTGATATCTTCAGGTTCAAAGTGAACCTCGCCATCTTCGATATGATAGCCAAGTCCTAACTCATAGGTGCCAGTGGCAATATGAATACCATTCGCTAGTAGCTCTGCGGTTAAAGGCGCGCGTTCAGAGCGTGAAACATTAACAGCTACATTGTGGCCGTCCTGAAAGTGATAAACGCCACCCACAGAGGCACTGATATTTGTGATATCAAGCTGATAGTCAATTTCGGTCATGGCGTGAACATCTTCATCATGATCATCGTGATGCTCTTCATCATGGCTATCATGTTCGTGGTGTTCAGCTTCAATGATATGGCTAGATAATTGGTAGTCTTCTATACGCGCGCCTAGCTCTAGTGTGAAATCCCCAAAGGTGCGCTCTTCAAGCAAATAGACGGCGTGAGATTTTGTAGTTGTTGCAGGCGTAAATGCTTCTTCACCTTGTGCGGCGTAGTCGCTGTCACTGTAGTGATAGCCTAGAATGCCGTGCCATTGTCCAAACTTGTGCTCTACATTTGCGCGTAATTCGCTGGACTTATTGCTGAAGGTTGTACCAACTTCACCACCTTCAATTTCACTGTGCGTATAATCGGTATAACCAGCTCGAACACTGATAGCTTCAATCCATTGGTCGTGCAGTGCGTAGTTAAAAAGTGCCTGCCATCTATCTTGTTTTACACGAGCAAATACATTCTCATCGTCATGTTCATCATGACCCTCGTCGACGTTCATGTCGTGGTCATCTTCTGCATGTGCTTCTTCGTGGTCATGTTCTTCATGATGAGCATGGCTGTGCCCAGGGATCCCATAATCTGTATCGATGCGACCGAAAGAAAGGCCGACAGTGACATGTTCATTGATATAGCTGGTGCCAAAATTAACTTGTTGAGAGTCAATAAAGGTGTTTTCTACACGGTTTGCAAGTTCAGCGTGTTCATCGTGAGACTCTTGTGCATGGTCGGCGTGATCTTCATGTTCGTCGTGCTCGCCGTGTTCTTCATGCTCCTCTGAAGGTAGCTCAAAAGAAGGTGTTTCATAGTCGCCTCCTTTACGTTTTACACCATCAAAATGGAAATTAAAGCCATCTTTACCGGTCTCTAATAACGCAGCATAGGTATTCGTGTTAGAAACGCTATCATGACTGTACTCTGCAGCGCCATTAAGTGATTCAATCACATCACTGGGGATGCGATTATCAACTACGTTTACTACGCCACCAATGGCACCAGAACCATAAAGCAAGGTTGCAGGTCCACGTAATACTTCGATTTGTTGCGCTGATAAGCTGTCATTGGTATTGGCGTGATCGGGTCCGACACGCGATGCATCACTACTATCTAAGCCATTTTGGGTGATTTTCACACGAGGGCCATCTAGGCCACGAATGATTGGGCTTGAAGATACAGGGCCAAAATAACTAGCATTGATGCCGGGAATACCTTTTAACGTTTCACCTAGTGTTGGTTTAGCAGCATTTTTTAGCTCATCGCCCCCAAGGACCGATACCGGTGAGGCCATTTCTACGTTATTTTTGTGCAGGGCAGACGCAAACACTACGATGCTTTCTACCGCACTTGGCTTAAGCTGCACGGTAACAAAGCCGTTGTCTTCAGTGATGTTTATACGTTCATCAATATAGTTATTTTTGGTTACATGTAGCTGAGAATCAGCATCAACGGCAATTGTAAATTGGCCGTTTTTGTCGCTGGTTACAGATTGAGTTTTACCATGTAAATGAACTTTAGCACCACTGACAGGTTGGTTGTTGTGATCTACAACTTTACCTTTTACATCACCTGCAATTGCATAGGTTGAAAACAAAGCGGAAACAATGGCACTACTTATTAGGGACTGCTTAATCATGATCTTCGACTTGTATTAGAATGTGAATGTTTAGCGTTGTTATAATATAACACCGCAATTATTTAGATTCAATAATGTTATATTATAGCTTTCAAATTTATTGCGATTGTGATCATAACTCCTATAGTTAGAGTGAATGAAGGACTAGGGTACCGATTATGGCTAAACCATTTGTGTTCAAGGCTCGCTTGAATGTAGCTGATTTATATCATCATGCGAATCATCAGGAAGTGTTTACAACCGCATTGCAAAAAGCAGAAACATTAGAGCACTTTGTACTCAAACTGCTCGGCTACTGTGCACTTTCGTATGAGCAAAGTGCGCATATGAATAATATGGCAGAAAAACAAAAGCCAGACGTGTGGCTCGAAGATGAGCAAGGGTATATTACCGTAGCGCTATACGCGTGTCCGTTGGAACTAGAAGAAATCGTTCGCTTTTCAAAACAATTCCAAAAATTAGTACTATTGATTAAGGAGGATCCTGAATGGTTTGAGGCGGTAAAAGAACGTTTGAGCTATGTAGAGAATCTTAGTATTTTTGAACTCGAATCCGATTTTGTTAACTCTTTGAGTTCTGCGCTAAGCCGAAGTTTGCATTGGGATATTGTGATTGAACAAAACCAGATCAGCGTCAGTGACAAATTTGAGTATTATGAAACTCATGCATCGAAGCTGATCTAATTAAGATGTGTTTAGGGCAGCTCACAACCACCCTAAATATTAAGCAGCTTAGAAGCTATATGAATAGCTAACACTGATAGAAGTGATATCTGTGCCATCAAAGTCGTAGCTTTCAAAGCCTAAGGTGTATTCATGACGGTCATTTTGATAACCAACACCCGCGCCAAAGCTAAAATCGTTGCCTGAAACATCGCCAGAGCCCGCGTAACCTGCGTACGATGCCGTTGCATCAGCGTTCCATGAGTTGATTGCTATATCAGCGAATACCATAAAGCCGTTGTCGAATGTATTTTTAAGTCTAGACTTTACGTAGAGTGAGTTTAGATCTAAATCGATATTAATTGCTCTACAGATTGTTTCAGATGGACCAAAACCAGTTACACATACATTGTGAATGTTGTAGGTAGGGCTACCAAACTTTTTATAACCGCCCATAACCGACCAGTGTTCGTTGAATTGCTTACCAACAAACAACCCAAAGCCCGTTGCTTTCTCAGAACCAATGTTTTCGATATCAGAATCGATACTATCAGAGCTAATATTTGCTCCCCAGAACCACTGATTATCAGCTTGTTCTGCTTGAGCTGTAGATGCGAGCGATAGCGTAGATAAGAAAATAACAGGCAATACAGATTTTTTCACTTTTGAATCCTTGTAAATAATGAAGAGCGCGCATTGTAATACCGCTATCGGAAACATCAAATATATTTTGTATAAATATTGTCTGATTGCTCTAAAAGTATTCACACTAGAATCTTTCTGTTTGTTTTCCATACAGTTAGGTGATTGTTTAACATGCTTAATTGATAGCTATACGACTTAACGCACAGTTAAAAACTGGAGTTTGGCTGTTGCAAAAATACTCGTTCTTCTTTGCTAGAAGAGCGACCTAAAATAGCATTACGATGAGGATATCGACCAAACCTTTCAATAATCGCTTGGTGTTTTAGTTCAAACTCTAGGTTTTGCTCATTGCCAAGCGCCTGGTATAGCTTAACGGCTTGAATGTGTATGCTTGGTGATTCACTATGCATAAAAGGCAGGTAGACGAAACTGCGTTGCTGATCAGGAAGCTCTTTATCAAAGCCTTTTTCGATAGCTGTTTGTGCAAGCGCTAGAGCGAGCGGATCGCAAGCAAAAGCCAAAGGTGTGTCACGATAAATGTTTCTTGAGAATTGGTCCAGAACAATGATTTCTGCAAGGCTTCCTTGTGCTGTTGTGCGCCAGCTAAAAAGCTCAGAGCGACTCGCTTGAATATGCAAGTCTCCAAAACGGCGCTTGATCAAAGCGTCAAACTCAGCATCCTTCTGCCACCACTGCTTAGGCTCAATTTCTTCAAACCAAAATGCTAAGACTTGTTCTATCATATTGCTCACCTTTGTTGGACTTTGAACCGCTTAAAGCTAAAAACGTTGGTAATCTATTTAGTTGGATAGTGTTTCAAGCCACAGCTCAGAATTGGCTAGAATGAATTCATAGCTGTGATTATCATCAAGTATGACTCTGATAGCACTGTGTGTTATTGGTAGGATACCGCCACCTGTTCCGGTACACTTTTCTACTTTTACAATTTTAGCACGCTCAATCGTGTAGGGGCCTAACCCTCGCTCATGATTAAACGGTTCAAACGTTAACGTTTGCGCTGAGATTGATAATGTTCCGTCAGCTTTAGCGACACCTTGTTGGATAGATGCATGGGTACTTTTAATGGTGCGTTGTTGCATTGCGGGGCTCCTTGCTGTGCATTTTTAGAAAAGTCGCCACGTTAGCGTTGATTAAGGAGCATCAACATGCACAGGGCGATATGTGACACGCTTTGGTACCAATTGTTCCTGAAAATGATATTAGCAGTGAAGATCGTTGGCGGCCAGCTAAACTGTACTGGTAGCACCATAGCAAATTGATAGGTCCATTCAAATAAGAGTGAGCTTTATGTCGGTCAAAGGCTTGGTGCAACAAAGCAATACTTCACCATCTCTGACAAAGGCTAGAGGTTCTTGATTGTAAACGACTTCACCCGATTCTAATTTTGCTCGACAAGCGCCACAAAAACCCTCTCGACATTGATAGGGAACTTCAATATTTGCTTGTTCAAGCGTTTCGAGTAGTGAAGATGACTGAGCCGCAAATTCAAGCGGCTCAGTATGGTTACTTACAGTAATTTTTCGACTTGGTGTATCACCCATTACAAGTCAAAATCACCAAAATCAGAGGCGTCAACTTCTGAGTCAATTTGGCCAACTAGATATGAGCTGATCTCAGCCTCTTGTGGCGCAACTTGCACATTATCAGAAACCAACCATGCATTGATCCAAGGAATAGGATTAGATTTATTTGCAAACTGTGCGGGCAAGCCAACGGCTGACATACGAACGTTAGTGATGTACTCGACGTACTGACACAAGATATCCTTGTTAAGGCCTATCATTGAGCCGTCTTTAAACAAATACTCAGCCCATTCTTTCTCTTGTTCCGCAGCTTCAACAAACATTTGGATGGCTTGTTCTTGGCACTGCGCCGCGACGATGGCCATTTCAGGGTCGTCTTTACCATCTTGCATAATGTTTAAAATGTGCTGTGTGCCAGATAAATGCAGTGCTTCGTCACGAGCGATAAGCTTAATGATTTTGGCGTTACCTTCCATTAGCTCGCGTTCTGCAAAGGCAAATGAACAAGCAAAGCTGACATAAAAGCGAATAGCTTCAAGGATATTCACTGACATAATGCATAGATACAGCAGTTTTTTCAGCTCAAACAGGTTGATAAGAACGGTTTGACCGTTGATTTCGTGCTTACCTTCACCATACAGATTGTATAGAGAGACCTTCTCGATTAACTCATCATAGTAACGAGTTACAGCATCTGCACGTTGATTAATTCTATCATTGGTAACGATGTCATCGAAAATAACCTCAGGTGACTGAGTAACGTTGCGGATAATATGCGTGTAAGAGCGGCTGTGAATTGTTTCACTAAATGCCCAAGTTTCAATCCAAGTTTCAAGCTCAGGTAACGAAACAATTGGCAGCAGGGCAACATTTGGCGAGCGGCCTTGAACACTATCAAGTAGTGTTTGATATTTTAGGTTGCTCAAAAAAATGTGCTTTTCATGCTCAGGTAGGCCCTGAAAATCAAGTCGGTCTTTACTGACGTCGACTTCCTCTGGACGCCAGAAGAAAGAAAGCTGTTTCTCAATTAGCTTTTCGAAAATAGGGTATTTTTGTTGATCATAACGAGAAACATTGACGGTTTGGCCAAAGAACATGGGTTCTTTTAACTGATCATTATGATTTCTGCTAAAAGTAGAATAAGACATAGATTTTATACTCAATACCAAAAACAGCGGGCCAAATGACCCGCTAAAAACTTATATTTTACAAGCGCCGCCTGCACAATCGTCATCTTCTGCCTGAGCTTTTAGCTCATCTTGTGCGTCTGATGCGCCATCACGAGTGTTGTGATAATAAAGCGTTTTAACACCCAACTTGTACGCTGTAAGTAAATCTTTAAGTAGCAGCTTCATTGGTACTTTGCCGCCTTCAAATTTATTTGGGTCGTAGTTTGTATTAGCTGAGATAGTTTGATCAACAAATTTTTGCATGATACCAACTAAGCCAAGATAGCCATCATTCGATGGAATATCCCAAAGTAGCTCATAGTTGTCTTTCAAACGCTCGTACTCAGGCACAACCTGCTTTAATATACCATCCTTACTGGCCTTAACACTAATGTGGCCTCTTGGAGGCTCAATGCCATTGGTTGCATTGGAGATTTGCGACGATGTCTCCGAAGGCATTAATGCTGATAACGTTGAATTACGCATGCCATGTGCTTTGATATTTTCACGTAGTGCATCCCAATCTAAGTGCAACGGCTCTTCACAAATCTTGTCAAGGTCACGCTTGTAGGTATCAATTGGCATAATGCCTTGAGAATAAGTGGTCTCATTAAACAATGGACAAGCACCACGCTCTTTTGCCAGTTCATTTGATGCTTTCATCAAGTAGTATTGAATGGCTTCAAATGTACGGTGCGTCAGGCCATTTGCGCTACCGTCAGAATATTTAACACCATTCTTGGCGAGGTAGTAAGCGTAGTTGATAACACCAATCCCTAAGGTACGGCGGCCCATCGTTGCGCTTTCGGCTGCAGGAACTGGGTAATCTTGGAAATCTAATAAGTTATCTAAAGCGCGTACAGCAAGTTCTGCCAGTTCTTCAAGCTCATCAAGTGACTCAAGCGCGCCTAAGTTGAAGGCTGATAGGGTACACAATGCAATTTCGCCATCTGGATCATTGACATTATTTAGCGGCTTAGTTGGCAACGCGATTTCTAAGCACAGGTTAGACTGACGAATAGGGGCTACCTTTGAGTCAAACGGGCTGTGAGTATTACAGTGGTCTACGTTTTGTAGGTAAATACGTCCTGTGCTCGCACGCTCTTGAGCAAACATTGAGAACAACTCAATGGCTTTTATGCGTTTCTTACGAATTGACTCGTCTTGTTCGTATTGAACATATAAAGACTCGAACTTATCCTGATCTTCAAAAAATGCATCGTATAAGCCTGGAACGTCCGACGGGCTAAACAAAGTAATGTACTCATCTTTGATTAAACGAGAATACATGGTCTTGTTAAACTGCACGCCATAGTCAAGATGACGAACGCGGTTCTCTTCTACACCTCGGTTGTTTTTTAGTACCAGTAGATTTTCTACTTCAAGGTGCCAAAGTGGATAGAACAAAGTAGCAGCTCCACCGCGTACACCACCTTGTGAACAGCTTTTAACTGCCGTTTGAAAATGCTTATAAAAAGGAATACAGCCGGTGTGGTACGCTTCACCATTGCGGATTGGGCTACCTAACGCGCGGATTCTACCCGCGTTGATACCAATACCAGCACGTTGACTGACGTATTTTACAATTGCAGACGAGGTCGCATTGATTGAATCTAGACTATCACCACATTCAATTAATACACATGAGCTGAATTGACGCGTTGGTGTACGTACGCCCGCCATAATTGGCGTAGGTAATGAAATCTTAAATAAAGAAATCGCATCGTAAAAACGCTTGATGTAGTCAAGGCGTGTCTCTTTTGGATAATCAGAGAATAGGCTTGCGGCAACCAAGATGTATAAAAACTGCGCGCTTTCATAAATCTCGCCAGTGACACGGTTTTGAACCAGATACTTACCTTCAAGCTGCTTAACCGCGGCATAGCTGAAATTCATATCACGACTATGATCAATATACCTGTCTAACTCATCTAATTCTTGTTCTGTGTAATCAATCAGTAGATGAGGATCGTAACGCTTGTCTTCTACTAACTTGGTTACGTGATCATACAGACGTGGAGGCTCAAATTGGCCATATGCCTTTTTACGCAAATGGAAAATAGCAAGGCGCGCAGCTAGATACTGATAATCAGGAGAATCCTTATCTATCAAGTCAGCAGCAGCTTTAATAATCGTTTCATGAATGTCTTCGGTGCGAATACCGTCATAAAACTGAATATGGGACTTTAACTCAACTTGTGATACTGAAACATTGCTGAGGCCTTCGGCGGCCCAAGTGATCACGCGATGGATTTTATCTAGATCAAGCGGCTCTTTGCGGCCGTTTCTTTTGCTGACAGATAACTGTTGGTTCATAGTTGCGCCTGTATTCCTTCGGAATTGTATTTTTATGGTAAACGCACGGTTCACACTTTTGTTTATCTATTCACCACTATATATGGTGATAGGCTTACCGTGGATCACAAGATAGTGTGGATGAGCTAAATTTGCAATAGAACAACTTGGCCACAATTGTGGATAACTTAGGGATAATCGCCTCCTGTTAGTGGCTATTAACCTTTGAGGTTTTACAGCTAAACACACCATAAAAAAATCAACCAAGATGTTTTGTTTTTTTATCAATTTCAAAAAAAATTCTAACTGATTTTTTTATATTCAACTTGTGTAGGTTTTAGTTACAAGGCACAAGATATAGTGCCTCGCAACATAGTTTTGCACTATATATGTGCAATTAGCGATTCTGGGTTAGTTAAATTCAGATCCGCATTCCAACTCAGTGCCACTTCCTGACTCGGTACGTACCCCCATAGAGCAGTGACAGAGCGCATGTTAGCTGCTTTTGCGGCTTCAATATCTCTTGCCGCATCCCCAACATAAAAGCAATGTTGTGGATCGACGGCCAATTGTTGAGCTGCATGCAATAACGGTTTTGGTGAAGGTTTGGCCTCGTCTAATGTGTCTCCACACACCACAACTTCAATCTGTTTTAATTCATCTATACACTCAAGCAGTGGCATGGTTAAAAAGGTCGGTTTGTTAGTCATTATGCCGACTTTAATTCCTCTACTATTCAACGCATTAAGTAATTGAGCGATGCCAGCAAAGCAATGACTATGTACGGCAATATTTTGCGCGTAGTAGTCAAGCACACTTTGGCGAAGGCGTTGCTCGTCATGTTGGACGAGTGTGTCTTTGAAGCCAACCTCAAGTAGTGCTTTTACACCGTTAGATATTGCAGGGCTGTATACCTCTTTACTGACAGGGGGGAGGCCGTGGGATTCAAGAGTGTGGTTTAATGCTGCACCTAAATCATCGCAGGTGTTAAGCAAGGTCCCGTCTAAATCAAAAATTACAGCTTGGATCATGCGAGTTTCTCAAAATGAAGCAGATAATTAACACTCACATCGTTGCTGAGCGTAAACGTTTTACTGATTGGGTTGTAGCTTATTCCGGCGCTGCCTCGCACTTTTAAGCCAACTTGTTCTGCCCAGTTGATAAGTGTGGATGGACGAATAAACTTGCCGTGGTCGTGTGTGCCTTCTGGAACAAGCTTAAGTAATTTCTCTGCGCCAACAATAGCCATCAAATAGGCTTTAGTGGTTTTATTTAATGTTGAAAAAAATACGCTGGCACCGGGTTTAGCCAGTTTGGCAACGGCTGCGATGATTGAGGCAGGGTCGGGGACGTGTTCAAGCATTTCCATACAAGTAACAACGTCAAAAGATTCCGGATGCTGCTTTGCAAACTCCTCGGCGGGAACGCGTTGATACTCTACTTTAACTCCGGATTCTAAACTATGAAGCTTGGCGACGTTAAGTGGCTCTTGCCCCATATCTATACCATGGGCATGTGAGCCAAGCTTTGCCATACTTTCTGTCAAAATACCGCCGCCACAACCTACATCGAGCACTTTTTTATCAAATAAGCCGTGACACTTATCATTAATAAAGTCCAAGCGCAGTGGGTTGATATCGTGTAATGGTTTAAATTCGCCCTCTTGATCCCACCAACGTTCTGCTATTTCTTCAAACTTTGCTATTTCCTGTGGGTCTACATTTTGATGTTCGGTCATAAAAAACTTCCTCGTTAATCTGAGCGCATTATAAGAGGGGTCAGATTAAAATCACTAAAACTTTGCGCCTGTAAATTGTTTAAAAGTGTGTTAGCATGGCGATTCAGAATTAATAATAACTCAACCTCTTCGCCATGCGATAGTGTGACATAAAAGAGGTAGACACTGAAGGAAAGTGGAATCAAATGACTGATCTCGCCAATGAAATCCTCCCAGTCAATATCGAAGATGAACTCAAAAACTCGTATTTAGATTATGCGATGAGTGTTATCGTTGGCCGTGCATTACCCGACGTTCGTGATGGTTTAAAACCAGTACACCGCCGCGTATTGTTCGCCATGAACGAATTAAAGAATGACTGGAATAAGCCTTATAAGAAGTCGGCGCGTGTTGTCGGTGACGTAATCGGTAAATATCACCCACATGGTGACAGTGCAGTTTACGATACCATAGTACGTATGGCACAACCCTTTTCTTTACGTTACATGCTGGTAGATGGTCAGGGTAACTTCGGCTCCGTTGACGGTGACTCTGCGGCGGCAATGCGTTATACCGAAGTTCGTATGGCGAAAATGTCACATGAGCTACTGGCCGATCTTGAGAAAGAAACGGTAGACTACGTACCAAACTACGATGGCACAGAGCAAATACCTGACGTACTTCCAACCAAAGTTCCAAACCTATTAGTAAACGGTTCGTCGGGTATTGCGGTTGGTATGGCTACCAACATTCCACCTCATAATTTAACCGAGGTAGTCAATGGCTGTCTGGCGTTGATTCAAAACCCAGATTTGAGCATTGAAGAGCTAATCGAATATATCCCAGGCCCAGATTTCCCGACAGCGGCGATTATCAATGGTAAAAAAGGCATTGAGCAAGCTTACAAAACGGGTCGTGGTAAGATCTATATTCGCGCCCGAGCGGAAATCGAAGTAGACGAGAAAACGGGTCGCGAGACCATCATTGTTCACGAGATCCCTTATCAAGTGAATAAAGCTCGCTTGATTGAAAAGATTGCAGAGCTTGTAAAAGAGAAAAAAGTAGAAGGTATTAGTGCATTACGCGATGAGTCAGACAAAGACGGTATGCGTATTGTGATTGAAATTAAGCGCGGTGAAGTTGGGGAAGTGATCCTTAACAACCTATATGCTCAAACACAGCTACAAACTGTGTTTGGTATGAACATGGTTGCGCTTGATAACAATCAGCCTAAGTGCTTCAATCTAAAAGAAATGCTTGAAGCCTTCATTGTTCACCGTCGTGAAGTGGTTACACGTCGTACCGTGTTCGATCTACGCAAGGCCCGTGATAGAGCGCATACCCTAGAAGGTTTAGCGATTGCGCTTGCAAACATAGACCCTATCATTGAACTGATCCGCAAATCTCCAAGCCCAGCTGAAGCGAAACAAGCTTTGATTGCACGTCCTTGGGAGCTAGGCACAGTTAAAACTATGCTTGAAAAAGCAGGTGAAGACAATGTGGCTCGCCCAGACTGGTTAGATGCAGAGCTTGGTATAAGAGATGGTCAATATTATCTATCAGAGCAACAAGCACAGGCTATTTTGGACTTACGCTTACATAAGTTGACTGGCCTTGAGCACGAGAAGATCCTTGCTGAATATCAAGAGCTATTAGACCTTATCGCAGAGCTACTTTACATTCTTTCTTCGCCAGAGCGTTTGATGGAAGTTATCCGTGATGAGCTTGTGATCATCAAAGAAACCTACGGTGATGAGCGTCGCACTGAGATCAGTGCAGCAGCACACGATATCAGCCTTGAAGACTTGATCAACGAAGAAGATGTGGTTGTTACCTTATCTCATGAGGGGTATGTGAAGTATCAGCCGCTTACAGACTACGAAGCGCAACGTCGTGGTGGTAAGGGTAAAGCCGCGACGCGAATGAAAGATGAAGACTTCATAGAGCGGTTGTTGGTTGCTAATACGCACGATACGATTCTGTGTTTCTCTACCGCTGGTCGCATGTATTGGCTGAAAGTTTATCAGCTACCATTGGCATCACGTGCAGCGCGTGGTAAGCCAATCGTTAACTTGTTACCACTTGAAGCCGACGAACGCATTACGACAATCTTGCCTGTACGTGAGTACGAAGAAGATAAATATGTATTAATGGCAACCGCAAACGGTACTGTTAAGAAAACACCTTTGACAGCTTACAGCCGTCAACGCGCCAGCGGTATTATTGCAATTAATCTAAATGAAGGTGATTGCTTAATAGGTGCTGATATTACAGATGGAAGTAATGACATCATGTTATTTACTGATCACGGTAAAGTCGTGCGCTTTAACGAGAAGTTACGTGACTCAGAAACTGGCGAAGTGAAAATAGACCCAGAAACTGGGGAAGAAATGTTAGCTTTACGTCCTATGGGCCGTACAGCTACGGGTGTACGCGGTATTAAGATGCCAGATGACGTGAAGGTGGTTTCACTGATTGTCCCTAAAACAGACGGTGCCATTCTCACGGTAACAGAAAATGGATACGGTAAACGTACACCATTGGAAGACTATCCAGCTAAGAGCCGTGCGACACAAGGTGTTGTCTCAATAAAAGTTAGCGAACGCAATGGCGCTGTTGTTGGCGCTGTTCAAGTTGATGACAGTAACGAAATAATGCTGATCTCTAACCGTGGTACATTAGTGCGTACCCGAGTCAGTGAAGTTTCAACGGTAGGTCGTAACACGCAAGGTGTTATTTTGATCAGAACTATTGACGACGAGCAAGTAGTTGGTTTACAACGTATCGAGGAAATAGCAGTTGAAGAGCTTCCCGACGGTGAAGGTACTGAGCTACCAGATACTGAGGGCACACCAGTGAGTACAGATGACTCACCGAGTGAATAAAGTTAACTAAAGCGGCTTCGGCCGCTTTTTTTATTGATGAATTTTATGTTGTTTAGGAATGAGGAAAATGACGGTATATAACTTTTGTGCGGGTCCTGCGATGTTACCACCAGAGGTAATGAAAAAAGCACAACAAGAGTTTTTAGATTGGCAGAATCTGGGTGTGTCGGTCATGGAAATAAGTCATCGCTCTGCACCATTTTTGGCAATGGTAGAAGAGTGTGAAGCAAGCCTTCGTCGTTTGATGAATATCTCAGATGAGTTTGAAGTATTGTTTATGCATGGCGGTGGAAGAGGGCAATTTGCAGCGGTGCCGCTTAATTTGCATCTTGACGGGTTGCCTGGCATCTACGTAGAAAATGGTATTTGGTCAAGTGGCGCAAGCCAAGAAGGTGCTAAGTTTACTGCTGTAGAGAGTATAAATATTCGCACAGATAAGGACGGGGTATTTGATATTCAACCTGTCGCACAGTGGCATTTACCAGAAAAAGCAGCTTATATTCACTATTGCCCTAACGAAACAATTGATGGTATTGAGATTTTTGACGTACCAAAGCATGATAGTGCACCTATTGTGGCGGATATGTCATCGGTCATTTTGTCTCGTGATATTAACGTGGACGACTTTGATATTATCTATGCTGGAGCGCAGAAAAACATCGGCCCTTCAGGTTTGTGTATCGTCATCGTGAGAAAGACTTTATTAGCGCGTGAAGGACTGCCTCGCCCTTCAATTCTTGATTATACCATTGAAGCCAAACAAGGCAGCATGTACAACACTCCACCAACGTTTGCTTGGTATCTGGCCGCTGAAGTTTTCAAGCATCTAGAAGCGATGGGTGGCGTATCAGCAATGGAAGCGCATAACAAGAAAAAAGCGGCTATTTTGTACGATTATATCGACAGCTCCGAGTTCTATAGCAATAAGGTTGCGAAACATTGTCGCTCTTTGATGAATGTACCATTTTGGCTAAAAAGTGATAGCTTGAATGAGCTGTTCTTGGCACAGGCGGAACAAGCTGGGCTTGTTGCTCTAGAAGGGCACCGCTTAGTGGGCGGGATGCGAGCAAGCATATATAACGCAATGCCAATTGAAGGTGTACAAGCGTTGGTAGAGTTTATGGATAAATTTGCCAAGGAGCATAGTTAATGGAACAGTTAACACTTAAGCCTATTTCCAAAGTGTCAGGTAGCGTTACTTTGCCTGGCTCTAAAAGTTTATCTAACCGTATTTTGCTGCTCGCAGCGCTCGCAGAGGGGACTACCGAGGTACATAACCTGCTTGATAGTGATGATATCCGCCACATGTTAGGTGCGCTTGAGCAAATGGGGGTTGATGTCACATTAAATCAGGATAAAACGGTAGCGACCGTAAAAGGGTGTGCAGGTAAGCTGCAAACGCCGCAACAGCCTTTGTTTTTAGGTAACGCTGGCACTGCATACCGACCTCTAACAGCTGTACTTGCAGCAACACAAGGTGTGTATGAACTCATTGGTGAACCTCGCATGGAAGAGCGTCCAATTGGTCACTTAGTTGACGCGATGCAAGCGTTGGGCGCAGATATTCAGTACCTAAAAAATCCAGACTACCCGCCACTGCGTATTAATGGCAAAAGCCTAAGTGGTGGTGAAGTGGAAATAGACGGTAGTATATCCAGTCAGTTTTTAACTGCTTTGCTGATGGCTTCACCATTGTTTGCCGGTGATACCTGTATTCGCATAAAAGGCGAACTGGTTTCCAAACCCTATATCGATATAACGGTTGGCGTAATGGCGCACTTTGGTGTGAACGTGATCAATGATAATTATCAAACGTTCAGCGTAAAGGGCGGCCAAACTTATCAATCCCCTAAGCGTATTATGGTTGAGGGAGATGCGTCGTCAGCGTCTTATTTCATTGCAGCAGCGGCGATTGCTGGCGGTGAAGTTGAAATCAATGGTGTAGGCAAGCAAAGCGTACAAGGTGATATCGATTTTGCCAAAGTTATGGAGCAAGTAGGTGCTAAGATTGACTGGCATGACGAAAAACTAGTTGTACGTAAAGGTGCATTAAGAGGCGTAGATATTGATGCGAACGCTATCCCCGACGCGGCGATGACGTTAGCAACCGTTGCGCTTTTTGCTGACGGACCTACAGCAATTAGAAATATCTATAACTGGCGTGTGAAAGAAACCGACCGTTTAGCAGCAATGGCGACTGAGCTTAGAAAAATTGGCGCAGAGGTTGTTGAAGGGCATGACTTTATCGAGATCACGCCACCTAGCACAATCCATCTTACTGATATCGATACTTACAATGATCACCGTATAGCGATGTGCTTTTCGATGGTAGCGGTAGGTGGACATGAAGTGATAATCAACGACCCAGGTTGTACTGCGAAGACCTTTCCTACCTACTTTGACGTGCTCGCGTCTATCAGCGTTTAATCGCCGATTTATTTTGTTTAGAGCTGTTTCTAAAACAGCTCTAAACATCATGTTTTAGTGCCTATCTAACAAAAAGTTACATGTAACTAAGGATAAATTCATTTAACTTGCGTATAATACTCGCGATTTATTTCAGGTGAGCATTTCAGGAGGTTTAAATGCCGGCATCTATGCCAGTTATCACCGTAGACGGCCCAAGTGGATCAGGCAAAGGAACCGTTTGTCGCTTGTTAGCCGAAAAGCTAAATTGGGATGTTTTGGACAGCGGCGCTATATACCGTGTATTGTCCCTCGCTGCACTTCACCATCAAATCGCTTTGGACAATGAAGAAGCTTTGGTGCCACTTGCAGCCAATTTAGACGTACAGTTTCTCATCGATCCGACTACTAAGAAGAGTAAAGTCATCTTAGAGGGGGAGGATGTGAGTAGCACAATTCGTGACGAAAAAGTAGGTTCTGCAGCATCGAAAGTAGCAGCGTTACCGCGCGTTCGTGAAGCTCTGTTGCGCCGCCAGCGTGCATTTAGAAGTGAACAAGGTTTAATCGCTGATGGTAGAGACATGGGCACCGTCGTATTTCCTGATGCGGAAATAAAATTGTATCTCACTGCCAGTGCAGAAGAACGTGCTAACAGACGATACTTAGAGTTGAATGCTAAAGGGCTAGATGTTACACTAAGTGGTCTGCTCCAGGATATTATGGCCCGTGATGATCGCGATATGAATCGCGAAGTGGCGCCGCTTGTTCCAGCAGATGATGCAATCGTGATTGATACGACCGAACTGGATGCGCAACAAGTATTTGCAAATGTAATGGCAATACTTAATGACGCAGTGGTTTCAGGTAAGCTCGAAAAATCGCGCTTAGCCTAATATTTTTAATGCGCTGGCAGGACGCCGGTGTTTTTTTAACTACCCCATGCAGCATGGTTGCTAATTGGAATATCAATTTATGAGACGTATTTAGTATGTCAGAAAATTTTGCGCAGTTATTTGAAGAAAGCCTAAAGGGTTTTGAAGCAGAGCAAGGCTCTATCGTTAAAGGTACTGTTATCTCAATCGAGAACAACATCGTTCTTGTTGATGCTGGTTTAAAATCAGAAAGTGCCATCCCTGCAGAGCAATTCAAAAATGCTGCTGGTGAACTAGAAGTTGCTGTTGGCGACGAAGTAGATGTAGCACTAGATGCAATCGAAGATGGCTTCGGTGAGACAATTCTTTCTCGTGAGAAAGCTAAGCGTCACGAAGCTTGGATCCGCCTTGAAAAAGCTTGCGAAGAGCAAGAAACCGTTATGGGTATCATCAACGGTAAAGTTAAAGGTGGTTTCACTGTTGAAGTTGATTCAATCCGTGCCTTCCTACCTGGTTCACTTGTTGATGTTCGTCCAGTACGTGACACAGCACACCTTGAAGGTAAAGAGCTTGAGTTTAAAGTTATCAAGCTTGACCAAAAGCGTAACAACGTAGTTGTTTCACGTCGTGCAGTTATCGAGTCTGAAAACTCACAAGAGCGTGAAGAACTTCTTGCTAACCTTGTTGAAGGTCAAGAAGTTAAAGGTATCGTTAAGAACCTTACAGATTACGGTGCGTTCGTTGACCTAGGTGGTGTTGATGGTCTACTACACATCACTGACATGGCGTGGAAGCGTGTTAAGCACCCTTCAGAAATCGTTAATGTTGGCGACGAAATCGCAGTTAAAGTACTTAAGTTCGACAAAGAGAAGACTCGTGTTTCTCTAGGTCTTAAGCAGCTTGGTGAAGATCCATGGGCAGCTATCGCTGGCCGTTACCCAGAAGGTGCTAAGCTTTCTGGTCGTGTAACTAACCTTACTGACTACGGTTGTTTCGTTGAAATCGAAGAAGGCGTTGAAGGTCTAGTACACGTTTCTGAAATGGATTGGACTAACAAGAACATCCACCCTTCAAAAGTTGTTAGCCTAGGCGACACTGTTGAAGTTATGGTTCTTGAAATCGACGAAGAACGTCGTCGTATTTCTCTAGGTCTTAAGCAATGTATCGCTAACCCTTGGCAAGAATTTGCTCGTCTTCAAAACAAAGGCGACCAAGTTACTGGTAAGATCAAGTCAATCACTGACTTTGGTATCTTCATCGGTCTTGACGGTGGTATCGACGGTCTTGTTCACCTTTCTGACATCTCTTGGAACACTCCAGGTGAAGAAGCTGTACGCGAGTACAAGAAAGGCGACGAAATCACAGCTATCGTTCTTCAAGTTGACCCAGAGCGTGAGCGTATCTCACTTGGCGTTAAGCAAATCGAAGCTGATCCTTTCAATAACTACCTAGACGCAAACAAAAAAGGTGCTATTGTTAAAGGTAAAGTGACTGAAGTTGACGCAAAAGGCGCAACTGTTGAGCTTATCGAAGGTGTTGAAGGTTACATCCGTGTAGCTGACATCGCTCAAGAGCGTATCGAAGATGCAACAACTGTTGTTTCTGCTGGCGACGAAATCGAAGCTAAATTTGTAGGTGTTGATCGTAAGAACCGTACTATCAGCCTATCAGTTAAAGCTATGTTCGAAGCTGAAGAGAAAGAAGTTCTTGAGAAGTTGAAGAAAGAAGAGCCTGCGTTCGAAAACGCAATGGCAGCGGCTTTCAAAAACGCTCAAAAAGACTAATACAGAGTCTTAACTGGAAGGGCACTTTAGCCCTTCCTTTTTATATCTAAGGAAACATTATGACAAAGTCAGAATTGATAGAACAACTAGCAGAGCAACATGCACATATTCCTGTAAAGGATGTAGAAAACTCAGTTAAAGAAATTCTTGAACAAATGGCAGGCTCATTATCAAGCTCTGATCGTATCGAAATCCGTGGTTTTGGTAGTTTCTCATTACATTATCGTTCACCTCGCACTGGCCGTAACCCAAAAACTGGCGAAACAGTTGAGTTGGATGGCAAATACGTTCCACACTTTAAACCAGGTAAAGAGTTGCGTGATCGTGTAAACGACAGCATTAAATAATACCGAACACATGGAGTAACACTTGATCAGGGTAGCTAAAAAAGGATTGGCGCTTGTTTTTATATTGTTGGCATTTGTAGTAGGGACTCAAAACCCTAACCTTGTCGACGTAAATTACATTATAGCCAGCAGTACTTTACCGTTATCAACCTTAATGAGTGTTTGCTTTATTGTCGGTGTATTCGTTGGGTGTGTGGTAAGCGTTTCGGTATTTTCGAAGTTGAAGTGGCAAAACTATCGGCTTAAGAAAAGTAATCGTCAAATGACACCTGATACTGAACGCTGACCATGACTGAGCTGTTGTTCTTATTGCTTCCTGTAGCTGCCGCGTATGGCTATGTTATGGGGAAAAACAGTGCTAAAAACCAAGCTCTTGAACTCAATCGCCAAATCACCTCACAATACAGTAAAGGTCTGAAATTTCTACTTGATCGAGAAGAAGATCAGGGCCTTGAACATCTAATCCAGCTTCTTGAAGTATCAGCAGATTCTGTTGAACACTACCTAACGCTTGCAACCTTGTTTCGTAAACGGGGTGAACTTGACCGAGCGATAAAAATTCACGAGTTATTGTTAAATCAGCCTAGTCTGAGCAGCAGCAATATGGCCTCGTGTCGTCTAGAGTTGGCTCAGGACTATGTGTTAGCAGGCTTGCTAGACAGTGCTGAAGAACACCTCGTTATTTTGGTTAAAGACAGCTATGTTGAAGCGCTGGATCCTATCATAAACCTTTATTCTCAGATGCGCGAATGGCACAAGGGAATAAGTATGTTTGAAGCCCATAGTGAGCTTTTCACAAAAGCTCAACATTGTGCGGCGGTCGCTAATTTTTATTGTGAGGCAGCGTTAGTTGACAACACTCCTAAGCTTATGGAAAAAGCATGTGCTTTAGATCATATGACTATCCGGCCTTATTATGAATTAGGGAAAGAGGCTTTCGAGAAGCAAGACCATGTTAAAGCGATTTATTATTGGCGCAAACTGGTAGTCAGTAAGACCAATACTGCACCTCTGTATATCAAAGAATTAGAACAAAGTTATATACAGCTAAATCTTAAAGATCAGTTTGATGAGTTAATCGAAGAATTGCTTTGCAAAGGTGGTGTGCTGATCAGAATTAAGCACTGCCAAGCGCTGCTCGAAAAGGGAAATCATCAGCAAGCGGTAGAGTTTTTAACCGATAGTTTAAAACGAGAACCTACCATACGCGGCTTTAGCTTTTTATTGCAATTACTGGGTAATAACAACGCGAAGATAAAGTCGGCTCTGATTGAAATAGACAAACTCGTAACATCTTACATTGCAACTAAGCCTGAATATCAGTGTAAGCAATGTGGTTTTAGTAGTCACAAACTTTATTGGTTATGTCCGTCGTGTAAGCACTGGGAAACAATTGGCCCGAGTAAAGGCTTAGACGGTTATTAATTGAAATGTAATAAAAGCTCAGGTCAACTGACAAACTTTTGGTATAATATCCGCAGCTATATCCTCTAATTTTCAAACTTCAGGTAAACGTAGGAATACTATGTCTCAAACAGATTCAAAAAAAGTACTTATTGCTTTAGATTATGACGACAAGCAAGCAGCATTAACGTTTGTTAAACAGCTTTCTCCATCTCTGTGTCGTTTGAAAGTAGGTAAAGAGATGTTTACTTACTTTGGTCCAGAATTTGTAAAAGAGCTGGTAGAGTTAGGGTTTGATGTGTTTTTGGACTTAAAATTTCACGATATCCCAAATACAGTAGCTAAGGCTGTTACCGCAGCTGCAGAATTAGGCGTTTGGATGGTGAATGTTCATGCAAGCGGCGGGTTAGAAATGATGCAAAAAGCCAAAGGAGCCCTAGCAAAGTATGGTGATAAAGCACCACTATTGATAGCCGTAACAGTGCTTACCAGCATGGACCAAGGCCAATTGCTACGTTTAGGTATTGAGAAAACACCGCAAGAGCAAGTGGTTTACTTAGCAAAATTGGCAAAAGAAGCGGGCCTTGATGGGGTAGTGTGTTCAGCACAAGAAGCGCAATTGTTAAAGTCACAATTAGGTGAAGAGTTTAAGCTGGTAACACCAGGTATTCGCCCAGCAGGCAGTGAAGCGGGAGATCAAAAACGTATCATGACCCCACAAAAAGCCGTTGAAGCTGGCAGTGATTACTTGGTAATTGGCCGCCCAATTACACAGGCAGATAATCCGCTTGAAACACTAAAAGAGATCAATAAATCAATTGGTTAGAGAATTTAAAAATTCAACAAGTGTTTTCTACAGGCTACTCTGATCAGGTAGCCATCACTCTTTTCTAGCTGTGCAATAGCATATTCCTGTAGCTTTGTTAGGTAGTTCTAACAGTTAACTTTACATTGGTTTTAGCGTTAAAGTTTAATCAGGCGAATACGCAAAAATGGAAAGTGTCTCAACTTTCCATTGCTAAATATGATGTTTAGAATTTTAACATTTTTTTGACATGGCAAACTTGAGGTAAAACATTTTTTTGTTTTTGGAATTGGACTCTATCGCCTTCTCTTATAGTAGCTGCAATGTTAGTTACCTTTTCTAGTATATTTGGCTTATCATATGTCACCACACCATTCATAACACAACTAAATCTACGTCCATTTGAGTCTACAGCATTTACAGTTAAATGGTTTTCGCTTACGTTCATGGTAAAAGTGCCTGCTTGACTGTAGTTTAAAATAACATCAGCAGTTTCGACGATGACACCATTACCATAATTAACTTCTGATATCGTTACTTCAGCCGCTGAAGCTGCGTTTGCTGATACACCTAGCGCTAAAGCGGCGATGCCTAGAATTTTGTTTAATGCTTTCATTGTATATTATTCCTTATACACATATATTTTTGAGAAAAGCTCTTCAAACCAAGAGCGCTAAAAAGTTAACATATCAGTTATTAAAATAAAACATTTTGTTCCTTTTTTATTTACATTAAGCCTGTGAGTAAGTAGTTGATAAGCAATATATTGGGTAGACGGAGGTAAACTAGAAGCAAAGTATTGTGTATGGCTGACGGATCAAAGGGTGTTAATAAGCGTTGGGACGGTTTTATTTTATGCTAATAACTTGGTTAGTACAGTTTCCTCATGGCATGTTACAATAGAAAGCACCGAACGATAACACAATATCTTCACACTTAGGCTCAAACGGTACGGTCGCTACCTTATGTATAGTCTTTTGGAAATAATTTCTTTAGTGCTAATTTAATCACAGTACATCTTTTCTTTTATCGTCAATGGGTTGTCTAGGTTTAAGCCGTCACGTGTGTTTGTAATATAAACTTTGGCTTAGACTTAAAACTATTGTTGTTCCAGTATTAACCCTTTTGAATTCGTTTTAACCCCCTCTTAACCGCTTAAAGTTTAAACTGCCCGCATTCAGTTTTAAAGAAGCGCATTATGTGCAACGAATCAAATAGTTGTCATTTCTTAGATTTCATTCGCATTAGCGAAATAGGGGTTAAATCAGCATGTTTTCACAGCAATCATTCAATGTTGACTTGGGTTTAGGGCGTTATTATGAAGTTTAAATTATTAAGTGTCATGATGAGTGTGACGGCGTTTGCTTGTGTGTTCATTTACAACAAAGCGCACTGTGTGACAGACAAGCCAGAAGCGACGCAGCAAATAGTACAGCAACCCGTACTTAAGCAAGCAAACTTACCGCAAGTTGGGGTTATTAATGTTAACGTCGATACTTATCGGGCGAGCGTAACAGGGCTTGGTGAAGTAACACCGCGCTATAAGTTAAGCCTCACCAGTGACGTCAGTGGCAAAGTGGTTTCTTTGAGTGATAAATTCGCATCTGGGCAAATACTCAAAAAAGGCGACATATTAGCAAGGATTGAAGATAGCACTTATCAAATGCAACTGGCTCAAGCAAAGGCACAAGTAGCTCAGGCAGAGCTTGAATTAGCACAAGAGCAAAGGCAAGGGGAAGTCGCCTATCAAGAGTGGTTACTGGGCAAAGAAGGCGGCCAAAAAGCAACGCCACTTGTACTTAGAAAACCTCAGCTAGCCGCTGCAAAAGCAAATCTTGCTTATGCACAACAAACTCTCAAAAAGGCACAAGTAGCGCTTGATAACACGATCATTACAGCACCTTTTGATGCGCTTGTTGTAGCGCGTGACATCCACCTTGGCAGCTATTTAAGCGCCAATACCCGCATTGGAGTGCTATACGATATCGAACAGGTAGAAATTTCAATCCCGCTATCAGAGCGTCAATGGCAAGAGCTAAACGTTAAAATTAATGGCGAGTTAGAAAAAGATCTTTGGCCCGTTGGCGTTGAATTGGCTAACAATAACTTAGCACAATGGCATGGTTATGTTTCACGCATCGAAAGTCACATTGATACTCATACGCGTCAACGTTCAGTTATCGTCGTTGTTGAACAACCCCTTGCGCACAACGAGCCGCTTTTTGCGGGCAGCTTTGTCAAAGTCACGTTGCAAGGTGTACAAGACGAACTCGTTAAGCTTCCAGCGTCTGCCATATCGCAATCAGGCGATGTTTGGTTTGTTGACGAACAAGGGCAACTGCATAAACAAAGTGCCGACACAGTATTTTCACAAGATTCATCGGTGTATGTAAAGCCACTGGCAACACAGCCGTTAAAAATCGTGAAAAGACCTTTAAGTCATTTTGTTGAAGGCATGATGGTCAAAGCCGTTGATGAGGCGCGCTTATGAGCAATTTAAATAAACAATCGGGCATCATCGCTTGGTTCGCACACAACTCAGTCGCCGCCAATTTGCTGTTTATTGCTGTGATCCTCGTTGGTCTTTTATCGGTTAACAACTTACGCAAAGAGGCGTTCCCGAGCCTTGAACCTGACACAGTATCTGTGTCTGTTGTTTATGACAGTGGTGAGCCAGTTCAGGCTGAGCAGGGCGTTGCCATTAAAATTGAAAATGCGCTGCAGTCGGTTGGGGGGATAAAAAATATCACCTCTACCTCAAATGCCAATGGTGCGCATGTCAGCATAGAAATGCAAAGTGGCTATGATATTGACACGCTTTACCAAGACGTTAAAGCGCAGGTTGACGCTATCAATAATTTGCCACAGCGAGCAGAACCTGCCGTAATTACCAAAGCTAAACGTCAGGATCACGTGTTATGGGTGCAACTATATGGTGATGCAGACAGGCGAAGCTTAAACGACTGGGCTATTAAGTTAAAAGCACAATTGCTTGCAAAAAGCGATATTAAAGACGTACAGATCAAAGCCAAGATGCAAGCTATGATATCTGTAGAAGTCCAAGAGCAAACGCTACAAGCCTACGGCCTAACGCTCAAGCAAGTTGCTGAGGCTATCAACAAAGAATCTTCATACGCGATTGGCACAAGCCTAAGACACGAAGATAAATCGGTTCGCCTTAAGGTACTTGATCAAGCGTTTAAGGTGAGCGATTTTGAGTCAATCGTTATTAAGAGCTTTGCCTCAGGTGGTGCTATTGTATTAAAAGACATTGCAACCGTTACGCGCATTATTGAAGATGACAGTTTTGCTGTATCTCGCTACAACGGTAAAACCGCAGTAGCGCTAGAAATCGTTATGGATGACTTTGGTGATGTGGTCACTATGGTTGAGCAGGCAAAAGAGGTTGTCAGCGATTGGCAAAATTCGGCCATACTGCCTGAAAACATGCATATTGAAAGCTGGCTAGACAAAAGTACCCTGATCACCGAGCGCCTGTCTTTACTGATTAAAAATGCGCTTACGGGAATAGCACTGGTATTCATTGTACTAGCGCTTTTTTTGAACGTGAGAGTGGCACTTTGGGTTGCTATGGGCCTGCCATTTGTGTTTTGCGGTACGCTATTCTTTATGACCGAAAGCTTCGCTGGCCTCACACTCAACGAAATGACCACATTTGGTTTTATTATGGCGTTGGGTATTGTGGTAGATGATGCGGTAGTCGTTGGTGAAAGCATCTATCACACCCGAGCGCAATACGGCGATAGCCATGACAATACCATTTTGGGCACACAAAAAGTCGCTGCGGCCACCATCTTTGGCGTGTTAACCACAGTGGTAGCATTTGTTGCGTTGAGTAATGTCCAAGGTCGCTTAGGGCAGGTGTATGCGCAGTTTGGTACGGTTGTAGCGATTGCCTTACTGCTATCACTTGTTGAGTCAAAGCTGATACTCCCTTCACACCTGACGCATATTAATACGCGTAAACAAGCCCTATCACAGGGTTGGTGGGCAAAGATCAGTGCATGTGCAGATAATAGTCTTAACTATTTTAACGAGCACCTCTATCAAAAAGGCTTAGCTTATGCGTTAAATCACAAAGCGAAAGTAATCGTGGTATTTATCACGCTCATGATAGGTGTAATTTCATTACCATTTACTGGGCAAGTACGTGTGGCATTTTTCCCCGAAGTGCCGGGAGATACGGTCAGTGCGGATATCACTTTATATAATGACGCAAGTTTTGGTCAAACTCATAAAAACTTACTGATTTTAGAAGAGTTAGCGATTTATAGCGATAATATGCTGCGCAATAAATATGACCAAGGCAACGAAACCGAGCGCAGTTTTATCTCAAGCATACAAGTATTGGCTGAGAGTGATACGCAAGGCACTGTGACCATTGAACTGGACAAAAATAGTCCTTACAGCGCGTACGAATTTGCAGATATGTGGCGTCAGTCAGCAGGTACGCTTGAGGGGGTTAAAAAGACCAAAGTACTCGCTAAAAGAGGAATGATTGATAACTTCAAGGTGCTTTTAAAGTCATCCAATAGTGAAGCGCTGAAGAATGCGGGTAATGCGTTGTTAGAAGAGGTGAAAAGTCATCAAGGCGTCAGTGGTGTTGACCATAATCTAGACTTAGGAGAACCTCAGTATTACTTTGAACTAACCGACTATGGTAGAGCGCTGGGCCTTGATAGTGCAGAGCTATCCAAGCAAGTATTACAGAACTTTGGTGGCGATATCGTGCAGCGCTTCCAACGTGGTGAAGATGAGATCAAAGTGCGAGTGCGCTACCCAAAAGCACAAAGACAAACACTCGCTGATGTCCTCAAAGCTTATATCACAACACCCAGTGGCGTGCGGATGCCGCTCAGTGATGTTGCTAAGGTGACAAGTCAGTATCAAAGTGCCGAAATAAAGCGAACCAATGGACAAAGGTCGGTGTTCATCAGTGCGGTACTCGATAAATCCACGATCGCACCCCATGAATTGATCAAGCAACTGCGCGACACGTCATTAGTTCAGTTGGCATCACGCTACCCAGGTGTGAACTTTGAGTTTGCAGGTGAGGCGCAACAGCAGCAAGAAACGGGCAGTTCGATGGTACATATGTTTGTTCTTGCACTGGTGGCGATATTTGCACTACTGGCGATTCCGTTGAAATCATACTTGCAGCCCTTGGTTATCATGAGTGCAATTCCATTTGGTGTGGTCGGCGCTATCTTAGGGCATTGGATCAACGGTCTGACTCTTAGCATACTGTCACTTAACGGTATCTTGGCGCTAAGTGGCGTGGTTGTAAACGACAGCCTACTGTTAGTGAATCGCTATAATCAGTTGAAAAAAGAGGGGGCGTTATCAATTAAGGAAGCTGTTAGTGTGGCCGCACACTCCAGGCTTCGTGCCATATTGCTGACCTCAATCACGACTTTTGCAGGCCTATTGCCACTTTTAAGTGAAACATCTTTGCAGGCGCAGTTTTTGATCCCCGCAGCAGCGGCATTGGGTTACGGTATTTTATTCGCATCATTAATTACATTATTTCTGACGCCAACTCTATTATTAATACTGGAACAAACGAAAAATGCACTTAGAAATCAAAAGCGAAGTGGCGTAGTTTTAAAAAAGCTAAAACATGTAACTTTGGAGAGCACAGGCCAAGCAAAAGGTATACACCATGAATAATACACAGCTAAGTGTTTTACTCGTTGAAGATGACAGAGATCTTGGCGCAGCGATTGTGGATTACTTCGCGTTAGAGCAGCTTTATTGCGATCATGCCAGCGACGGCGCACTGGCTATCAACTTAATTGAAAGGCATCACTATGATGTCATCATCTTGGATTTGAACCTGCCGCGCGTTAACGGCTTGGCAGTGTGCGAGCAAATACGCCATAAAGGGGTTGATACGCCGGTGCTTATGCTCACTGCAAGGGATACGTTAGAAGATAAGCTAGCGGGGTTTGAAAAAGGCGCAGATGATTACTTAATCAAACCATTTGCCATGGCAGAGCTAGTAGTAAGAACCCAAGTTTTGGCCAAACGTAAAAGTGGTCAGGCTAAGCGCTTAACGGTAGAAGACTTACATTTGGATGTAAAATGCCAGGAAGTACACAGAGGGGATGAACTACTCAGTTTGTCTCCTATTGCTACCAAGATACTGGAGTTTTTAATGCGTGAGAGTCCTAACGTAGTTTCACGACGAAGGCTGATAGAGGCGATATGGGCCGATGATCCCCCCGATAGCAATAGCCTCAAGGTGCATATGTTTTATATAAGAAAGCAAGTTGATGCGAATCATAAAGTTAAGCTTGTCCATACGGTTGGTGGAAAAGGCTTTGCCATAAAGAAAATGGGCGTTTGATGAAGATCAGGATCAGTTTACGAATTTACGTTTTGGTAGCCATGCTGCTCAGTGGAGTGAGCTGTATCGTGCTGTTGTCGACACTGAGTATGTACTATTTTTCGACGGGGATGGATGTGGCAATGCGGGGCATTATGTATTCACAGGCAAAACAGCTGAAGGTCAGTGGGGAAGAATCGCTTAGTGGCGTTACAAAACCATGGAGTGAAGAGGCGCTGCTAAGTCAGCAATTTATTATCAAGCAGCGATGGGAGGATATGCCAAAGCCGATACGTGAACATATAAATGAGGCTGACATGGAACTTAACGAATTGAACAAACATATGGTTGGGGGAGGTTGGTTTTCACCGCCCGTTGAAGGGTATTTCGCAATCAAGGTGCAAAATAAAACTCAGACTCTTTATGTAGCCACCATATTTAGTTCTCAAGATAAAACTTTATTAGAACCCCCTAAAACTCCGCACTTTGTGATAATTATCGCCACAGCCATTGCTGCTATCACCGTGTTTGTGATTGTGCTGTTTTTAGTGCTAAGAAAAGTTACTCGACCGGTCGAGCGCTTAAAAAGCTGGGCAGGGCAATTAGATGAGTCAAAGTTAGAACAACCTGTGCCTGAATTTAACTTTAGTGAGCTGAACACTCTAGCGAAGCTGATAGTTGAGAGTATGTGCACTGTAAAAAAAAGTGTTGAGCGAGAAAAGCGCTTTTTGGCCTATGCCAGCCACGAATTGCGCACCCCCATAGCCGTGTCACGAAGTAACGCAGAGTTATTAGAGAAAATGCTAACCTGTGACTTGTCAAAAGAAAAGCTACTCGTATGTGTAAATAGAATGCAACGTGCCACGCTCACTATGTCTTCGCTAATGGATACATTGCTGTGGCTAAACCGTGATGCTATGAGCAAAGTGCCAACTACCGAGGTATCTTTGTCGCGGTTATTACAAGAACTCACAGCTGAGCTCAAATATTTGCTCAATGATAAGCCCGTTACCGTTGTGACTAAAACGGGTGAGGGAGTATTTTCCTTACCAGAGACGGTATGCAGGATAATATTGAGTAACATTATCAGAAATGCGTTTGTTCATACCAATGAAGGACAAGTTAATATTGTACAAAATGCTATGCAAGTGACGATAAGCAATGAAGATAAGGCACCGCAACTGAATAGCAATGAGCTAGGGTTTGGTCTTGGACTTGAGTTAACACAAAGACTGACCTCCCAGTATCAGTGGCACTACCAAAGTGAAGACAATGGTCATGGGCGTACAGTGACTGTTATTTTTTGCAATCAAGCAGTTTAAAACCTCAACCTGTTAAGTTGCGCTTGCGTGATCACAGGAAAGTCTTGGCGCATCGCATAGGTGTTAAAAAGACTAGAAAAAATAGCGCTTTTTGACAGTTTATCTAGGGTCGTTAGAAATTGCTTGGCGGTGTGATTAGCTTGTTTGCAGCATTGTTGATATTGCTTGATAAGTTGTGCAATCGACGTGTAAGGACCCGTTTGCTGCTTCAAAGCAAGCTCTGCTTCAATAAAAAATGCAGTACCGCTCCAATAGACTCTTTGCTGTGCGCCAAGCTGCCACATGTCATTGGCCACTTCACTAAGTGGCCCCTTAATTGAGTAACTCTGTAGGCGGCCTCTTTTAAGCCCAGCTCTCAAGCGTTGCTTGAATTCACTATAATTAATAATTCCGTTGTCCAACATAATAATATTCTGCAAATAAGTAGCCAGCCCTTCACTGAGCCAAAAATACTCATAATCAAATAGCGGGTGATAAAGGTGTGATAGCTCATGATAAAGTGTCCAATCTTTAATCAACGCAGACTCGCTTGCATAGCGATGAAAGTGAAGTTCGATACCATCAAGCCTGCCTCGTTTCACACTCGCCCAAGGAACAGGCTCAATGGCAAAATATCGTGGCTGCAGAAAGACTGGCAGCACAGGCTGTTTTAACGTCCCGAGTGTTTTGAAGGTACTTTTGAGGCCATTGTCTAGCCAGCTCTGTACTTTTTTCTGATGGGACTCACTTAGGCTTGACAGGTTTGTGTATTGAACCTCAACAGCTTGCGTTGAATTTGCAAGCAACAAAGCCAAGCCAAGCAGAGATTTAGATAAAGTAGGTGTGCGCATAAGCGATGATTCCTGTGTCGTTATGCAATAGTAGACCGTTAAAATAAAAAACCATTACATAAAAGCGACATTAAGCAGATCTAGTTTTGTTCATAAGTTTGATAGATTTTGAGCATAGTGGGGCCTCTAGCTCACGATAATAACCGAAGTGGAAAGCCTCTATTGCTCAACAAAGATAAAACATCAAGACAAACAACATACCTAGCGCTAGGCTCTAGGTATGTTGTAGCATCATAAATGCATTACATCTGTAACCTTAGGAACAGGATAAATGGTAAATCAGCAACATCAAGCAACAATGAACTACATCACTTACGATAAATCTGGACAGTTGAGCATTGCGCAAACGGACATTCCGACACCTCAAAAACATGAGGTGTTAATTAAAGTCGCTGCTTTTGGCATCAACCGTGCCGATTTACTGCAAAAGCAAGGTAAATATCCAGCGCCGGATGGAGATAGCGCTATTTTGGGGTTGGAAGCGGCGGGCACTGTTGTGGGCTGTGGAGACCCTCAATTTCAAGGGGTGCTTAACAAACGGGTGTTTGCGCTTACAGCCGGTGGTGCATACGCGGAATATGTGTGTATTGATGCACTGCAGTTGTTTGAAATACCAGATGAAGTTAGTTTTGAGACTGCTGCCAGCCTTGCTGAGGTCTATTTAACGGCATTTGACGCAGCGATTAGATTAGGCGGCTTACAAAAAGCGCAGACGCTGCTTATCCACGGTGGTGCATCGGGCGTTGGCAGCGCCGCTATCAGAATAGCTAAGGCCGTGGGGGCAAAAGTTGTGACGACGCAAAGCACTGAGCAAAAATGTCAGTACGCCCGCCAGTTAGGGGCTGATTTGGCAATCAACTACACTCAGGATGACTTTGTACAGGTGATGAAAGCGCAAGGGTTAACGGCCAATGTGATCATTGATCCTGTTGCAGGAGACTATACAAGTAAGAATGTAAAAGTGGCGGCTATGGATTGCCATTGTATTAATTTGGCGATGCTAGGTGGACGTCACGTAGAGCTTGATATGGCGCAAATTCTAGCGAAGCGCTTTAATTTGCATGGCTCTACGCTGCGTAACAGAAACCAAGAGTATAAGCGGGAACTTGTGAATGCGTTTAAAAAACAATTCGCTAGCAGCATCTTTTCAAAAAATATGGCCATTCCGATCTATAAAACGGTTGCATTGAGCGAAATTGAATTGGCACATGCAATTTTGCACAAAAATGAGAACTTAGGTAAGGTGGTAGCGAAGGTGTCGTTGTAAATATGGCGATAATCAATAATGTATGTATAATGTATGCTAAATGCAATTTGAGAGAATGTTATGGGCATCGAGCATAAAACACGTACGCAATTGGTTGCTGAAGCAATTAGAGAAAAGATTTTATCTGGCGAAATCAAAGCGGGTGAACCGTTGCGTCAAGCCGCACTAGCCGATGAACTCAATGTTAGCCGTATTCCGGTACGAGAAGCGCTTTTGCAATTAGAATCAGAAGGGCTGGTAAACTTCGAAGCGCATAAAGGTGCTACAGCAACGCAATTAAGTGCGGAGCAAATCGATGAAATATTCGACCTTCGTGCGTTATTAGAAGCTGAGCTACTGAGCCACTCAATAGCAAACCTAACACCAAGAGATTTGCTCGAGGCCGAGGCGATACTGTTTGATCTCGAAGAGGCCACAGCCGCTGGTGATACCGAATCTGCGACCGGTAAGCTCAACGCACAGTTTCACTCTAAGCTCTACAGCAAAGCGCAGCGCCCGCAAACTGCTGAGCTAGTTGATGTATACAGTAAAAACTCCGAGCGCTATGTACGTATGCATATTTTGTTAGCTGGTGGCATAAATACCGCACCAGAAGAGCACCGAACATTGCTAGAGCTTTGTAAAAATAAAGACGTAGAACAAGCGTGTGGATTTTTGAAAAAGCACATCACGGGTGCCAAAGACGACATCAAACAGCTATTAATAAAAATGGAACAGAACCACAAATAGCACCTAAATGTGAATATTTAATATTGTATGCAATTTTGTTTTACGTTATGTTATTGCTCAATTATTAGAGCAATAACAATTAATGCTATGAACGCTATCTACCTTCACCGACAACATCAAATCAAGCAACAGCTTAAATTACAACAGATTGATAATCTTTTGGTTTTCGGCTTTGAGAATATTCGCTACCTCAGCGGCTTCAGTGGCAATGCCGCGTACCTATTAATCACCTCGACGAGTAATTACCTGATCACGGATTATCGATACTATGAACGCGCTAAAAGTGAGGCGCACCACTGTGAAGTGATTTGTCGAGATAGAGACACACAAACGCTTGGTGAGTGTATCAAAGGGCTATTGCCTTCGGGTTTAACAGGGTTTGATGCAGCCTATATAACTGTGCCCGTTTGGCAGGAAATCCACTCTCAGTTACAACATGTGCAAATAACTCCTATTCAAGGGCTTATAGAAGCGCAGCGCGCAATTAAAGACGAATGGGAAATAAACAGTATCAAAAAAGCAGCGGCAATAGCGGATATCGCATTAGCGGATATGCTAAAACTGGTATCTCTGGGCGTGACTGAAAAGGAACTGGCAACTGAGCTTGATTATAAAATGAAAAAGCTCGGCTCAGACGGAGTCAGCTTCGACACAATATTGTTGTTCGCAAAGCGCAGTGCTTTACCACATGGTAAACCAGGAGATACCAAGCTCAATCATCAAGATTTAGTGTTGATAGACTTTGGCGCGGTAGTAAATGGCTACCGCAGTGATATGACAAGAACCTTTGTGTTTGGCGAGCCAACTAAGCAGCAACAACATATGTACGATACCGTCTTATGTGCTCAGCAGGCTGCGCTTGCAAATGTGAAACAAGGGGTTAGCTGCCACCACTTAAATCACTGCTCAGAAGAAGTATTGTTTGCTGAAGGCTATCAAGATTATGCAGGTAAGGGCTTGGGTCATGGTCTAGGTCTATTTCTTCACGAAGTACCGTTTATTAACAGCAAAACTGACTATACATTGCGTGCTGGGAACATCATTACCATTGAACCCGGCGTGTATTTACCAGATCTTGGTGGCGTGCGTATTGAAGACGATATTCTTGTAACCGAATCAGGCTTTGAGTATCTCACTCATGCACCGAAATCATTTGTTTTACCTAGTTAATAAGGAAGTCTAATATGCTAGTTATTTCACCAGAACAAGTACATCAAACGCTTAGCTTTGAAAGTGTGATCGATGAACTACAAAAAGGTTTTGCAAAACCAGCAGGTACGCCCCCACGTAACGTATATTCACTAACCGAGTCATCAGCTGATGCCTTTGCGGTTTTACCTGCGTGGAATGACGAATATATCGGGGTTAAGGCATTTACATACTTTCCTAACAACGCTAGCAATGGATATGAGAGTTTATATTCAAAGATAATACTGTTTGAACGCGCCCATGGAGTACCGCTTGCGTTAGTTGATGGTACCAGTGTTACGCTTTGGCGCACGGCGTCGGTTTCGGCTCTAGCAAGCAAGTACCTGTCACGAACAAACGCCAAGCACCTAGTATTTTTTGGCACCGGCAATTTAGCGCCGTATATGATCAAGGCGCACCTTGCTGTAAGAGATCTAAATCAGGTGACTGTTATCGCAAGAAATACAAATAAAGCGGCACAGCTTATAGATGAACTTCGCCCGCTGTACCCTAATGTTAAGTTTGCGATTGGTACGTCAAATCAAAGTACCATTGCCGATGCGGATATCGTCAGTTGTGCAACAGGTTCTCACACGCCATTGTTTGAAGGTAGTTGGCTAAAAGAAGGGGCGCATGTGGATCTAATTGGCAACCATCATGCTGATTGCTCTGAATGCGATATCACCACGATAACGCGCGGATCTGTGTTTGTTGACAGTAAAGTGAATGTACTCAAAGAAGCCGGTGAACTGATTATTCCCATGGAAGAAGGGTTATTCACAAAAAGTGACGTGATAGCACAGCTTAGCGAGATGCATGATATGACGTGGCAGCGTCAAAATGAAGAAATCACGGTATTTAAATCTGTGGGCATGGCCTTGAGTGACTTAATAACAGCATCTTTGGTATACAGGCTAAACAGCTAATGGTGGTGTTATTGATATTAGTGGCTTTGAGCATCGTTGTTATATTTACGGCGCTTGCTCAAAGTAAAAAGAAAAGGCTATGGCGCCAAGTGCAGGTTGAGAGACTGACCAAAGTGAAGCAACACACAGCAGGGCCAATAGAGATGCTTAGCGCTTCAAGCCTGTTAGTAGAGTTTACCTTTGATAACAAAAAATATAGTTGTCAGACAGCGTTTAAACAGTCACTTTATGACTCGTTTTGTGCTAACAAGGCCACCTATATTTTTATCGATCCTGAGAATCCGTCACAATGTTTAGACAATACATTTGAGAAATCGCGTTATGTTAAGTTGTGGGGGATTTCGACTCTACTGGTGATCATTTGTAGTGCTCTTAGCTATTTATAATGTTGGTTAGAGTTGCGCTACGTCCACTTTGGGTTACGCTAAGAGGTAAGCATATAATTTATTTTCAGCAAAACCCATATTATGAAAATCCTCATCGTGCTCATCGTCTTATCTATTACGCAAGCGGCATTTGCAGCACAAAGCGAAATCACACAGTTGCGCATATGTTTTTCAAGATGGTGGCCCTATAATTTCACCGAAGCAGGTGAAGTCAAAGGAATGCAGGTCGATATTCTGAAGAGCGCGTTCAAAAACACAGATGTAGCTTTAACCTTCACGGAATTACCCTTTAAACGCTGCAAAGACTACGTAAAATTAGGTAAGTATGATTTTGTCTTAGACATAGATGAGTCTGACAACTTAAACATGATTAATTATTCGATCTCTTCATGGCAGTTGGCGTTTGCTGTCGCCCAAAATCAGCAATTAAAATCTATTAAAGACACGCAAAACTTGCAGGAATTTAGAGTTATATTGGCGCAGGAGTATGACTACCCCAATGACGTTTATGAGAAACTAACACAGCTCAATGCAGATATTGTTAGACGCTCTTATTACGAGGCGTCGGACGAAGATGCAAAGGCTTTGTTCAGCATTTTGAAAACGTCACATGTTGAGGCGTTGTTGGTCGATAGGTATTGGGCAAAACAGATTGTCAGTAGGTTTAAACTTCCGGTATATGTATTTGACGAACCGCTTCACATTGAGCCTCAATACATAGGTTATAATGCACAACATAGTGCTGATAAGGCGCTGTTACTGGAAAAACAATTACATGCGCTAAGTACTCAGCAATTAAGCCAAATTAGAAATCGCTATCGATAGCGCACAGGGCTTAAAAGGATCATTTTGAAATTAGACAAGTACGTAATGCTTTCTTCACTGGCTGTGTTGTTGGCCTTATTCGATTCTGTTGGCGCTATGCTTGGATTTTGGTCAATTACTAGAAGCGATACGCGCTACTATATCCTAGCGTTTGAATTTGCCACGCTTGGCCTGATGTTGCTAAATAGCCTGTTGATTAAGGCTTCTGTTGAAGGTGTACCTTGGCGCAACGTGTTGGCACAGGGGTGTTTAGCATCATTGATATTATGTATCTGTGGCGATGTTGTTAACTTTAATTTGAGCAATCGTTTTTTTGACAGTAGCGATGTTGTTAAACATGATTATTTGATTGACTCGGTAATATTTTTTGCACCAGGTTATATGATGTTATTGCTCGTAATGGGCTACATTTTTAAGCACTACTACAGTGCACAATACTTAGCGAAGGTAACGTTATTATCGTTTGCTGTGGCGACCTTAAGCTACGTTAATATGGTTAATGTAGAAGCTGAGCTGTACATAATTGTAGTAACATATTTTTACAGCTTACTGATAACACTCATTGGCGCCAGCGGTATATTACTGTGGTATATGTATGGAATATCTGCGCCATTAGGCATATGGCTCTGTTCGATTGGGTTAGTTTTGGCTACAGTGGCTGATTGTGTTATAGGTACAATGTGGATATTTGGCAATGATGGCCAAGGGTTTTATCCATTGGCCAGAGAGCTAAACTGGGTGCTTTATATCAGCTCACAAAGCTTAGTGATTCACCTGCCTCGTGTGATTGAATTAACCTGCATCAAAAGGCTCAGCAACTACCAATCAATAGCGGGTCAGTGAGTCAATAAATCAGTTTTACGGAGATTCAATTACATGGAATATTTGTTCGCAGTGATGCTATTTGCAATATCTTCTTCAATAACGCCTGGCCCAAACAATGTTTTGGTAATGACATCAGGTGTAAACTTTGGGCTTAGAAAAAGTATCCCTTTGCTATTTGGCATATGTATTGGATTCACAATTATGCTGTTTTTAGTTGGTGTTGGTTTTATGCAAGTGTTTGCGTTATACCCTCAACTTAACCTAGGGATCAAGATAGTTGGCGTAGCCTATTTGCTATATTTGGCCGTGCTAATAGCCAAATCAGCCACATCTTATAATACTGAACAGCAAGGCTCTCCATTGACCTTTTTAAATGGTGCTTTATATCAGTGGGTTAATGCAAAAGCTTGGATGGTAGCATCCGGCGCTATCGCCGCATTCACAACGGTCGGAACGGCGGACTTAGAACAGAATATGCAAATATCAGTTGTCTTTTTACTTGTATCATTTCCATGTGTTGGTACTTGGTTGGTGTTTGGCACTGTATTGAAAAAGTATCTAGCTAAACGCAGTTACCGCCAGTGGTTTAACTATACAATGGCATTGTTGTTGGTCTTGTCGGTACTGCCTGTTTTATTCGAAATTGCAAATATGCTTGGAAGTTTAGGGGGATTGTAGTTTGACTTAACCTAATTATGTGTTGTGAACGACCATGAACGCTCATAAGTAAAAAGACTCATTATCCCAACACCAAGTTATAAAAAGTAACGTGTAAAAAGGATTTGTATTATGTACAAACTGGCCAAGCTTTTTATCAAAGCCGTATTGCTGATTATTTTAGGCTCTTCAATTATGGGGATTCAAATCTACTTGGACTTTGTTGAAAGTGACAATGCAACTTATAGCGCTTTTTGGTCGTTCTTTTTGATAATTGGCTCAGGTTTGCTGTTGGGGCTTTTCTGTTTGAAAAACCACTTGCAAACAATACGAGCGCCAAATGCAAAAAGTAAAAGCCGAATTAAACTTAGAGTGGATTTTAATTGGTATTTTATCGGCGGCTTATCAACTGCACTTGCGGTTTTGTCTTTGCTGGGGGACGATGAAAAGTTTGATCTACAAGTGAAAAAATTTGAGGTTCATAGCCTGCTCGCAAGCCCAGAGACTTTGTTAAAATACATGTACCCAAAAGCGAGTAGCTGTAAAGACTTTAACAGCGATCCTTACTGCGCATCCATATTGCTGGATTTTACCAACAAATTTGTAATAGATGCAAAGATAAAAGTGAGTGCGCAAGAGCCTATAGAGCTCACTTATAAACCATCGAAAGCTATCTCTGAGAGTCTAAATAACGATGCAATCTCAAAAGGTGATGCACTGAGCCAGGTATTAAATTATGCAAAGGATAGAACTAATTTTCATACTACCGTGTTACCTGTGTTAGATGCATATAATCAAGCTGTAGAAAAAGCCAGATCATGGTCATTTATAAGTATGATAAAAGCATCCCAAACAGTATGGCTTATATTTGCACTTTGTGTTGCTATATGGCGTATTAGCTTTACCGTTGCTGATTACATAACTGAAATAGAATCTGAAAATAAAGATATCATAAAAACGATAGAGCGAGTTTTAAAAGGCTCCTCGGCTGGCACCTTGATCATCGCCTTAATAATAAGCTCAGCGTCTTTTGGAATGTGGAGCATCAGTACTTTGCTGACGTTAATACCATTGGTAGTATTTGGTAAGTATCTAAAGTACACATTGCATGATAGGCCAACAACCTAGGAGTTATAAATTCAGCTTGATTAACACAGGCTCGTAATTCACGACCAGCTCTGATTTTGTAACCAGCTTAGAATGGGTATGAAGTCAGGGCATACTCCTAGCGCCTTCACTTGTCCCGATAGTGCCTATACATATTGAGTATGCCCAGAAACTAGATGGGATAGGGGGTATTCACCAACTCTTTTGTTGTTTGTTCTTCATGGTAGCGACATGTCTATGAAGCGAAGTAACTTTCCAAGCTGAAGTTTACATCAAGCCTACCTTGGCAAACCAGCTCTGTACCAGCCCCTGCATACTGTTCTACAAGGTTCATCCTATGCGGTTTCAAAGCCCTGCATATGCCCCTATAACTGATCAATTAGTGGTACGTTTATTCTTCACGTTATTGTGTTCTCATTGAGATATTTGACGCGACATGGATCGTCAATATTGTCATAGTTTTCACCTGATGAGCGTATAAATCACCGAAATATAGGTCAGATGTGTCAATACAGCGTCCAAGCAACGTAATTTTAGAGACTGACTAATTGGGTTAGATTTGCGCAAGTCGGATTTCCTAATAGTGTCATTAAAAATCAGCATGAAAATAACTGTTATTGAGTAAACGCTCATTTTGAGTGGGCGATATAATAATGTGTGATTTTAATGTTTGCAAATTGGGTAATAATTATGTATTTATTATATGTATCAACTGTATTTGGTTGTGTATTAGATATTTTTTAATAATTATAAGAAGGATTAAGAGATGAAAAATAAGTTGTCGCTATTAATTGTTGCGCCCATCATGTTAACGAGTGTAAATGCATTGGCTGGAACATCCGCAGGAGCTTCACAAGACTGGAATGGCTATTTTAAAGGTCAATGTGAACTGAGCTCACCTAAAAGAGGGGTGTTTTACACCTTCCCCATGTCACTTGAAATTGATGATGTAACCAAGAAGAAAGCGGACTGGATTATCACCTATGGGGAAGGCCAGACGCAGCAAATCAGAAACTATACTTTACTTGAGGTTGATAGCGACCTTGGCCATTACGCGGTTGATGAGAACAACGGCATCGTGATTGATCAATATCTGATTGGTAATGAGTTTATGAGCCTATTTGAAGTTGGCAGCACAAAAATTCAAACTACCTATACGCTGGACTCAAATGGCACTATGGATGTTTCAATGGAGAGTTTTACTTTTGACCCTGTACGAGAAAATAATGTAGGCGCATATACTGTTTCTAGCTATGCATTAAAAACCAAGCAAAAATGTAGGTTGTATAAGTGGTAAGGTTATAATTATTGTAATAAAAAGATACTAGTATTTTATTATTAAGGCTTCTTTTTATTGAGGCCTTATTTTTTAAGTTTTTATTATCTTGGTATTAAAAATTTCATAGAGCAATAAAGAAAGAAGGTGTTTAGAATTCGTCCTAAACTAAACCATATATAAAACAGCGGAAATAACGAAGTTTTTGTACAGTAGCAGTGATATTAGCGCATGCCAATACCACTACTGAAGACGGATACAGCCCGATTAGTTCATCACGTTAGTGAAAGATACACCTTTATGTGTCACTGTCTCGTCAGCTTTGGCTGATGGGCGAGAGTGCTTAACCACAAGTTGCATTTTCCGTGGGTGGAAGAAACCAGGGTTATCATAAGTTAATTTAAGTTCATACATACCAGGGCCTAATTTACGCATAGAAACAGTGCGCTTTTCAGCGAGTTCTTTAAACTCAATTGGTAGAGATTCATCTGTAACTTTTGCTGATACAAATTCAACATCTACAGGCTCGCCATCTAGTTTCGCATGTAGCATGAAGTAGTAATCATGTACACGTCCTCTTAATCTTCTATCAACGAAGTCTGTACTTAGTTGAATTTCTTTTTTAGGGGTAAAATCGGCCTGCTGCAAGCCCACAACTTCGTATAAGTAGTCTCTGTGGATTTTGCCCTTACACTCAGCAATGGCTTGGCGATACCATTTAATTGATTGCCAGTGTAGTTTTAGAACTTGGGCAGCTGCTACTGCACCAATTTTAAGAGGGTTTGGCACGCCGCCACCGTTGCCCGCGGCTACAGTAACAACACTAGGGCTTAGAGCATTAGCAACACCATCTGCGGCTATGCTCAATATAGCGATTGCCACTTCGTCTGGTAATAGGAAAGCTTGAAATGGAAACTCTTCCAACAAATCTTCAACGAAGTCACATTGCTCTTCATTATATGAAGCGTATGTTTTTTCTTGGCTAGTAGAAACGTCAGAAGTCATTATGTTGTACTGCAGGAATTTTGGCGATGACTTATATTCGCCAACAGACTTCTGAAAGTTAGCTACTTGGTATAAATGCTCCGGTAGCTCCCAGAAGTTTGGGTTTGCTTCCATAGCTTGATATGTCTCTATCAGCTGTTGTTGAGACATGTTAGAGACCATATTTTGGGCTTGCTCAAACTGGTTTACAATTTGTTGACTGTTATTAAGCTGAGCGACAGCGCGAATTGAGTCTTCAAAGTAATCATTTAAGTCACTGCGAAACTCGTTAAGTTCATTGGCGGTCAGTGGGACTGAGGCGGCATTTGATTGAAGTGGCAATACTGCTGAACATACCAATCCTAAGGCTAATGCACATCCTTTTAAATTATAAGTCATAAGGTTTCCTAGTTAGAGTTTTGTTAAAACATGAAATATACATTTCGGAACATATTATTAACTAATGTTTTCCAAAATGGAGGTCCGACCAGAAAAATAACCCATATAAGGCACTGAAATAAAAATGATTATACATAACCGGGATGTTTATTTTGAAATTAACTATTGTGAATTTTGGGATGGATTTATCGCTGAGTTATCTGACACTTCCTGATTTGTTTACATATTTAGTTTAAATCAAGGTGTTGCCGCTTTTTTGTTAGCGTAGACGAGAGGAGGCATTGCAGTATGTGGTGTGAATGTAATAGCGTGTAATTTTCATGGTAAATATTAAGTGAATATTTTATGATATTCTATAACGTTGGTGGATGAAATTGCTAATATGATAAAGGGCCGTTAGGCCCTTGAGATGGTAATAAATGGACTATTATTTATCACAAGTATAAGGCTCGGTTTCATCGCTATTGTTATTAAATAGGATGTTTGAAAGTGTAATACTCAACGGACCTCGACTTGCTATTGCAAATGGGCTGTATACTTTTGCCATATTATCTGTGTCTTGTGTAAAACAGTTGGTGGCAATGCTGACGGTTTTCCAAACTCCCAAATCCTCTTCGCTCAGCAGGTTAGTTAACGCGATACCTTGTGAGCAGGAAGCATCGCAATTTACACCTACTTTGGTACTCGCTTGTAATTTACTATTTAGCTTAATATCAAAAGTAAGCGTACTACCTAGCTCACTATATTGACGCATATCATTAGGAAATGCGTGACCGATTTGCACCTTTGCAACATTACGATTTTTAAAAGTGATTTCACGAGAATCTTCTTGAATATAGCGGTCAGTTGTACGCACATTCAGGCTATTGAGCGATGCGGTATTGCTGTCCATTGCAAGCGTTTTACCATCGACATATAGGCTCAATGACCATGGACTTTTTACACTACCATGCATAATAGCCAGTGACTGCTGTTTTGTAGATTGTAAAGAAGCATTTTCACTTAGCGTGTCCAGTTGTACATCATCTTGATAAGTCAGGCCGTAACCATAAGCAAATAGGGGGGCATAGTCAGAATCATTGACATTGAGTTGTGCATCATCGGGTGAAGCGGGCCAAGAAAATGATAGCTTACCTTTGAAGTCATGATTGATATCTCCATTGGCTTTACGAAACAGCACATCGGCAACACCGTTACCTTCAGAGCCCAACAACCACGCAACCACAAAAGCATCGGACGCGTTCAGTTCTGGGTTAACCCAAAGAGGGCGTCCAGTAATGAATACTGATACAACGGAAATGCCTTGGGCGCGTAACTTTTGTAGTAGGGCAAGGTCTTTGGCATCGCCTCTTTGGTAATCTAAGTTATCCAAATCGCCATTACCTTCAGCGTAAGGGTCTTCGCCAAATACAACGATAGCGACATCTGGTTTCGCTTGGTATGAGCCATCGACGCTTAGCTGAACGTTCCCGCCATTTTGTGAAACCACCTGCTTAATGCCGTCATAAATGGAGCTACCTCCAGGGAAATCCTCATTTTGATTGCCAGTACCTTGCCAAGTAATGGTCCAACCGCCAGATTGTTTGCCTATGTTGTCGGCGCCGTCGCCTGCAACCAGTACATTAAGGTTGGGTGATAACGGTAACAGCTGTCGATTGTTTTTAAGTAGCACCAGTGACTCTCGAACGGCTTGACGAGCAACCGCTCTATGTTCAGGATGGCCAATCAGCTCAGTTTTACCTGAAAGTGAACGGTTAGCGGGGCTTGGTTTATTAAATAACCCTGCGCGGAATTTGACCCGTAAGATACGAGATACAGCATCATTGATACGCGCTTCGCTGATTTCTCCACTTTTCACTTGTGCTATGGTGTTTTCTAGTAACGGCTTCCAAGCTTTAGTTGGGACCATAAAGATGTCGAGGCCGGCGTTAATACTTTGGCTGCAACTTTCGTTTGAGCACCCTGCAACTTGACCATGCCCATTCCAGTCGCCAACCACAAAGCCGTCAAACCCCATTTGTTGCTTTAACACATCAGTAAGAAGATACTTATTGCCATGAATTTTTTCACCATGCCAACTATTAAATGAAGCCATAACGGATTGCGCACCCGCGCCCAACCCTTGTACATAGCCTTGTGCGTGAATCTTAAATAGGTCTTGTTCTGAATCGATATTGTTACCTTGGTCATCGCCATCTACCGTGCCGCCGTCACCAACAAAATGCTTAACGGTACTGATCACACGGTTGTCAGCCAAAAACTCATCGCCGGGGCGACCTTGTAGACCAGAAACGATAGCCGCAGCGTACTTGCCAACAATTTCAGGGTCTTCGGAATAACCCTCATAGCTTCTGCCCCAGCGATCATCACGCACCACAGCAACGGTTGGTGCAAATACCCAATCAATGCCCGTTACCATGACTTCTCGGGCAGTGATGGCAGCTATTTGCTCAATCAGTTTTGGATTATTTGCAGCGCCAAGGCCGATGTTGTGTGGAAACAGTGTCGCGCCAATTACATTGTTGTGGCCGTGAACCGCATCGGTCCCCCACATGGTTGGAATGCTGATACCATCTAAGCTGTCATCCATAGATGCTTGATACATTTGCTCGGCAAGTGTTATCCAATCGGCAGGGGTTGCGTGTTTATCGTTGTTTGGAAATGCACCACCACCATTTAGGTAAGAGCCAAATCCATAGCGTCGCATATCTTCTACACTGACATCGCGGATCTCTGGTTGTATCATTTGTGCGACTTTTTGTTCTAGCGTCATCGAGCCTACGAGCGCCGCTACCTTTTCTTCTATGGCCGGATCTTTGGGCACGACGCTTGGAAGTTTTGGCCAAATTTGGTTGCTGGCATTTGCTTGGTTATCGGTGTTTTGTAAACATCCTGCAACACCAAGCAATGCAATGCTTAAGGTGATAAATGAAGCTGTATTTTTCATAGTTTTTCCGGTTGACTCTCAAATCGTTTGAATTTCTTTGGTGTAGTTCCAAACATGCCGTAAAAGGCGATGTAAATGAAGCATAGTGCTGGTAAAACAAATGACATCTGTAGCCCGATGCTATCAGCTAGCATCCCTTGCAGTAATGGCACAATAGCGCCACCTACGATAGCAAGGCATAGCAAGCCTGACGCTTGGGCCGTTTGTGATTTTAGTGATTGGATAGCCAAGCTAAAAATAGTGGGAAACATAATGGAGTTACACAAGCCAACCAGCAGCAGTGACCACATTGCGAATTGACCATTACCGATAATCGCAAAACTGACAAGTAGCGTACCTGCAAGTGCATTAAACACCAGCACATGGGCTGCGTTGACTTTTTGCATGACAGCAGCACCGATAAAGCGACCGACCATGGCGCCGCCCCAGTAGTAAGTGATGAGGTGAGCGGCATGTGCCTCTTCAAGACCGGCAATATTTTCAAGCCCTATGTAATTAATCAAAAAGCTACCGATGGCGACTTCACCGCCCACATATAAAAATAAACCAATGGCGCCTAAAGTCAGGTGCTTATGGTGAAGAACGGACAGGAGGGTATTTGGCGTGACGGTATCGGCGCCTTGTTCATGGTTTTTGTTACCAATCGCAGGCAGTTTTAAAAACGTGAATAGCACCGCTAATACCAGCAACATTGCACAAAGTAGCAGGTAAGAAAACTGCACGCCGCTGGCATCGGTTTCACTGCCTTGCGACACAACGCCTGCGGATAAGATAAGCATGCTGCCAAATGCTGGCGCAACGGTTGTTCCAAGAGAATTGAATGCCTGAGTCATGGTCAAGCGTGATGATGCTGTTTTGGCGTCGCCAAGAATGCTCACAAATGGGTTGGCTGATACCTGTAGTATGGTGATGCCGCTGGCGAGCACAAATAGTGCTGCTAAAAATAGGCTGTATTGTCTAAGCGCCGCTGCGGGATAAAACAACGCACAGCCGAGCGCGGCTATGACTAAGCCAAAAACAATTCCTCGTTGAAAACCAAGCTTACCGACTAGTTTCCCCGCAGGAAGAGAGACCACAAAATAAGCACCGAAAAAGCAGAACTGGATAAGCATTGCTTGTGTGTAGGTGAGTGAAAACATCGCCTTTAGGTAGGGGATCAAAATGTCGTTCAAGCAGGTAATGAAACCCCACATAAAAAACAATGTTGTAAGGGCACTTAATGCAAACATATGATTTGTGTTGGGTGCGTGTTCGGCTTGACCAGATGGTGGCAATGCCGTGGGTGAACCTGCCATGTTATTACCTCGGTTAAATTAATATGTTTTTATTTTAGTAAGTTACATTATTAAATAGTGAAACAACTTGACCTATTGCAGGTTTGCAATTACCGTTTATTTAAAAATGTAAGCGCTTTCATTTATAGCATAATCACCTCGTAAAGCAACACGCAAGTATTTTTTATCATGTTGTTGGTACGACAAATAGCGCAGGCATAACCATAACAAGCAAAGAGCATAGCTAATGACATCACTGAGACTTAAGAGCGATTCACCGTTAAATAACGAACAATTTACCTTCGGTGTCGCAACATCTTCTTATCAAATCGAAGGGGACCGCGCCGCTAGGCTTGAAACAATTTGGGATAAGTTTTGTGAAGGCAAGGGTAATATAGCGGATGGTTCAAACGGAGATGTAGCTTGTGAACATATCAAGCATTGGCAGCAAGATGTTCAGATGATAGCGGGGCTTGGCGTTGATGCGTATAGATTCTCAGTGGCTTGGGGGCGTATCTTAAATCGAGATGGCAGTATCAATGAGCGAGGACTTAAATTTTATGTGTCTTTGCTAGATAAGCTAAAAGAATTAGGGATAAAGGCGTATGTAACGCTCTACCACTGGGATTTACCACAGTATCTTGAAGATACTGGTGGCTGGCTAAATAGAGACACAGCGTTTGCATTTGCCAACTATGTGGATGTGGTGTCCCGCGAATTTGGGAATAGAGTATATTCATATGCAACGCTCAATGAGCCTTGGTGTAGTGCATATTTGGGTTATGAAGCGGGCATTCATGCACCAGGTTTAAAGAGCAAGCAATTTGGTAAGCAGGCCGCGCACCATTTACTACTTGCTCACGGCCTTGCTATGAAAGTGTTAGCAAAAAATAGCCCGAGTAGTAAAAATGGTATCGTGCTTAACTTTAGCCCGTGTTACGCGGCCAGTTCCTCTGAGCAGGATGTCGCGGCTGCGCGCTTAGCGGACGAGCACTTCAACCAGTGGTATATCAGGCCGTTGCTTGAAGGTCGCTACCCAGATGCGATTAATGACATGAGCGATATCAACAAACCCATTATTGAGTCACGGGATATGAGTGTAATTTGTCAGCCAATTGATTATATTGGCGTTAATTACTACAGCCGTGCCATTTATCAGCATTGTGACGAGGACGGATTTAAGGTTAAAGCACCAGAGACAATGTGTTTAACAGACATGGGGTGGGAAATTTACCCAGAGGGCTTATACAAGCTACTCACTGACTTAAATCGCCGCTATCAGTTACCTGAGGTAATTATCACTGAAAATGGTGCGGCGATGAAAGACGAATTAGTGGCGGGGGTTATTGACGATCAGGACAGAATTGCTTACTTACAAACACACTTAGCCGCGATTGAGAAAGCGATAGGCGCAGGCGTTGATGTAAGCGGCTATTTTGCATGGAGCCTAATGGACAACTTTGAATGGGCTGAAGGATATAAAAAGCGTTTTGGGATTGTTTATGTTGATTATAAGAGTCAAAAACGTACATTGAAGCAAAGCGCAAAAGCATATCGGGGTATGTTGCTTGGGCGGTTACATAAATAGAGATAACGATGCTGACAATAAAAGAAAAAATAGCATACGGACTAGGGGATACAGCCAGTAACCTTATTTTTCAGACAGTGATGATGTTTTTGCTGCTGTTTTATACCGATGTAATGGGGTTGGAGCCTGCACTGGTGGGAACTTTGTTTCTTGTGGTGCGTATTTTTGATGCGGTGACAGACCCTTTAATGGGAGCGATTGCTGACAGAACACATACCAAGTTTGGTCAGTATCGACCTTATCTTTTGTGGCTTTGCGTGCCATTTGCCTTGATAAGTGTATTGGCCTTTACCACGCCACAGTGGCCGTACGCCATGAAAGCCACCTATGCATTTGTGACCTACGCGTTACTGATGCTGGTTTATACAGCGATTAACATTCCATACTCTGCGCTTGGCGGGGTAATGACTAAAGACCCGCTACAACGAGTGTCTTTGCAGTCGTACCGTTTTGTCTTTGGCATGCTGGGCGGTTTGATAATTGCCGCGGGGACCATACCGCTGGTGGAGCTATTGGGTAAGGGTGATGTACAAAAGGGTTATCAACTTACCATGGCACTCATGGGTGTACTCGGTATGGTATTGTTCCTATTCTGTTTTGCTGGCACAAAAGAGCGAGTAAAGCCAAATGCAAGTTTAGCTGCACCCGCCATCAGCAGTGATTTCAAACTACTTTTTAAAAATTCTCAATGGCGTATTTTGTCTCTGGTTGGAGTTTTTCTACTCACCGGGCAAGTGTTAAAGGCGTCTTTAGCCGTCTATTACGTAAAATACTATCTGCAAATGCCTGAGATGGTAACGCCATTTGTCACTTTGGGGATGGTCGCGAGTATATTGGGCTGTGCGTGTTCAAGCTGGCTTGCAAGTAGAATCTGTAAAGTCAAAGCATATATCAGTTTACAAGTTACAGCCGCGCTGCTTTGCGCATTGGCATTTTTTGTGGGCCAGCAGCAATGGCAATGGGCTTTTGCACTGTTTGCTCTGTGGAGCTTTTTTTTACAAATGGCCACACCATTGCTGTGGGCCATGATGGCAGACACCATAGATTATGGTCACTTAACTACCAAGCGCCGCGTTACCGGTATGGTTTATTCTTCCGTGGTATTTTTTATAAAACTGGGAATTGCCCTTGGCGGCGCCATAGCGGGGTGGTTGCTTAGCTATTTTGGTTATCAGGCAGATGTGGCACAATCTGAACAAACTCAGTATGGTATTTCACTTAGTTTTAGCGTTTTGCCAGCATTTGGTTCCATTATGGTAGCTTATCTAATGCGTAATTATTTGCTTGATGGTCCCTATATGATCTCAGTCCAAACGCAGTTGAGTGAACTTAAGCGCCAATAAGGTTAACCAGTTTAAAGGAAGGGTATGGCCACTATTTATCAAGTGTCAGAGCTTGCGGGAGTATCACTTGCGACCGTATCAAGGGTGATGAACAATAATACAAGAGTCAGTGATAAAACCAAGCAGAAGGTGCTAAAAGCCATGGCAGAGCTTGGCTACCAGCCCAACTCTATTGCTCAGTCTCTGGCATCAAATCGTTCAAATAGTGTCGGTGTCTTAGTGTCAGAATTACACGGTCCATTTTTTGGTGACATGATGAGTGCGATTGAAGATACCTTAAGGCTCGAAGGGAAACATACCATCATTACATCAGGTCATTCCGATGAAGAACGCGAATGTGCCAGTATTGAATTTTTGCTAGGTCGCAAATGCGATGCACTCATTCTTCATGCCGAGGCGGTAAGTGATGAGTATCTGTTGAGCCTTGAATCGAGAGGGATAGAGTTTGTACTGATCAATCGATATATAGAGCAAATTAAAAATCGCTGTATTCGATTGGACAATAAGCAAGGCGGGTATCTTGCAACGCAACATTTAATCAATCTGGGGCATCGAAATCTTGCCTATATCAGCGGTCCGAAATGGAAGCAAGATGCGCAAGAACGTTTGCAAGGACACAAACAAGCCTTGGCTGATGCTGGTATAAGTTTTGATGAGGTACTGTGTTTTGAAGGGGATTATAGGCAAAGTTCCGGTTCAAAAGGGTTAGACTGGCTAAGGGCACATGCACCTGAGTTTAGCGGGGTGATATGTGCCAACGATGAAATGGCTTCAGGCGTAATGACTCGTGCAAGGCAATTAAACTTAGATGTCCCGAGCGAGCTGTCGGTAGTTGGATTTGATAACATTATTTACGCAAGCTACCTTTATCCAACACTCACCACCATAGATTATCCCATATATGAAATGGGTCGAATGGCGGCGAAATATATTCTTAAACAGGTCTACGAGAAAAAAAATCTCGATATTAAATCGGTATTTGTACCAAAACTTAAAGTAAGAGACTCTAGTGTAGAGTCTGTTTGAAACACTATCTCATTAATTTAAAACAATATTAAAAGCAGAATTTAGAGTATATAACATTTTATTTGACTACAAATGCGATATACTCTAACTTAAATGTAAGCGCTTTCATATTTGTAATTTTAAATGTAAGCGCTTACATTGTGTGTGACTCAAAAAACTACTCTATGTTTTTGAGGAGCAATAAACAATCGTGTGGTCCGGGGATCAATATGACAACAAAACAATTTAACAAATCCATGCTGGCAACGAGTTTATCGCTTATTTTAGCGGGTAACTTGGTACCGTACGCAGTGGCACAAGAACAACAAGAAAATATAGAAGTAATTGAAATTACGGGTATCAAGGGCAGCTTGATCAAGTCAATGGATGTCAAGCGCAGCTCAACAGGGGTGGTTGATGCAATCACCGCAGAAGACATCGGTAAATTTCCTGACTCGAATTTGGCAGAATCACTACAGCGTATAACTGGTGTGTCTATTGACCGCAGCAACAACGAAGGTAGCAAAGTTACCGTACGTGGCATGGGACCTGAATTTAATCTCGTTACGCTCAATGGTCGCCAATTACCAACCGTTGGTGGACGTTCGTTTGATTTTGCCAATATCGCAACCGAAGGTGTCAGCGCAGTAGAAATTTATAAAACCACGAAAGCCGACTTACCAAGTGGTGGTATCGGTGCAACCGTCAACATGCTTACGGCAAAACCATTAACATCACCGGGCCTGAAAGCCTCGTTGGGTGTTAAAGGTGTACTGGAGACTTCAAACGAAGCTGGCGATGATATCACACCCGAAGTTTCAGGTATCTACAGCAATACCTTTAATGATGACAAGTTTGGTGTTTTGTTGTCTGGTTCTTATCAAGACAGAAATAACCGAGAAGAAAAGGCGGCTATCGACAACTGGATCCCCAATGTCGACATTAGCGCTTCGCCAAATCTTTCGTTGATAGATAAAAATACCCGCGAAGATGGTGCAACTTGGTATCCACAAAACTCAGGCTACTCAATTAACGACAACGAACGTACACGTGTTAACGGTCAGTTGGTGTTGCAATACGCCATCAATGATGATGTAACTGCAACGGTTGATTACACCTACTCTAAACTTGAGTTTGAATCTAACCGCAACGCTTTTGGGGTTTGGTTTAACAATGGCGGTAATGTCCAAAGTGCCACAATCAACGAAAATGGTACCTATACAGATGTCGCTGAGATTGGTGGTGACTACGCTACCAACTTGAGCCGAGCGCAATATGAGAACGAGAACAAATCACTTGGTTTTAACTTGCAATGGCAAGCATCGGATTCTTTGAGCTTTGAGTTAGATGCCCATGATTCCTCAGCGCTTAACGAAGGGGCTGGACTGGGTAATGATGCATTTTTGATCATTGGTAACACGTCATGTGGCTTCTGTGAAGACTCTGGTGAAGCGTTTGGTCCGAACACTGCCAATATTAACGTTAAAACTAATATGGTTGATGCCAACGGTATTCCGCTTTGGGGCTTTGATCTGATTGATGGGCAAGGTAACCCTCAAGATGAACTGACTGGTGCTGATATGGGATCACTGTTTGGTGCCGTCACTCAGGATATGAGCGAAAACGACATGACTCAATTCCAACTTAAAGGGGAATGGGTTAACAACGATACCGGATTTGTTAGTAAAGTATCGTTTGGTGCGTCACGTACACAAATGGAATTTAGACAAACAAAAGCGTACTCGCAAAATCTACCAGCAGGTTGGTGGACTTGGTCGGCGGTGCACTTCCCAGATGACATGTTTACTCGTGTGGGAATTGATGGCGTACTGGATGGGTTTTCAAATGCGTCAGATAAGCCTGTTGACTATTATATGACGGCAGATTTCGATCAGGTATTACATTTATTTGAGACCATTGAAGATACCATTGCACCTGGCATATACAACGAAGGTTGGCCAGAAGAGGTAAATGGTAAATTTCAAGCGGGTCCAATCGATAACGACAGTCGCGTAAAAGAAACCACAACTGCACTTTATACGCAGGTAAACATGGCATTCGAAGTAGCGGATAGACCACTAAACGTGGTTGTTGGTGTACGTTATGAAGAGACAGACGTTGAATCGGCAGGACTTGAACGTCCGGCCGTGGCTATGGAATGGGTTAATGGTAATGAGTGGGAATATGTATACGCCAGCGAGCAAAGTTTCTCATCTGGCACTGGTGAAACAGAGGAATTTTTACCAAGCATAGATATCGACTACGAGATAATGGACGATGTTATTGCCAGAGCGTCTTATTCACGCTCACTGACACGTCCACCCATTGACGCCTTAGGTTCAACCAAGAACTTCCTTGGCAACCCAAAGGTTGGTCAGCGTAAGGTATCAGTGGGCAATCCGCAGTTACAGCCATATGTTGCTGATAACTATGATGTGTCGTTTGAGTATTACTATGATGAAGGCAGTTATGCTTCGGTTGGTTATTTCAACAAAAAGGTAGACAACTTCCTCGTAAACGTTACCACTGACGAAACAATCGACGGCCTACGTGATGTGTTTATTGGGCCTCGCGCCGATGAAGCACGTGAACAACTTATTGCAGAGGGCATTCAACCGTCAGATCAGGCCATTCATGACCGTATTAATGAAAATATGGGCGTTGAAGCGGGTACTCGAATTGGTGCCAATGAAAACGATCCGCTTGCTACGTTTGCGGTGTCTCGCGATGTTAACCTGCGTGCATCACGTTTATATGGCTGGGAGCTTGCTGTTCAGCACATGTTTGGGGAAAGTGGCTTTGGTATTGGGGCAAATGCCACGTTAGTTAACGGTGACGTAAGCGTAAATCGCGATATCACAACACCTCAGTTTGCACTAATCGGTATGAGTGATTCTGCTAACTTATCAGCAATTTATGATAAAGATGGTTTATCTGTACGTGTTTCTTACAATTGGCGTGATGAATTTTTGTCTGGGTTTGACCAGCACTCATCGCCGGTATTCACGGAAGCTTATTCACAGATTGACCTTAACGTAAACTACCAGGTTAATGAGCAGCTCACTATCTTCTTTGAAGGCTTGAACATCACAGAAGAAACACAAAGAGTGTATGTTCGTTACCCTGAGCAGTTCCTAAATGGTGCGCAATATGGTGCACGTTACAACTTAGGTGCACGTTATACTTTCTAAGACTAGTATAAAGATAAAGCCGCTTTTCAGCGGCTTTATCTTAGCTGCTTGGTAAGAGAAGCCTATGAGTCATAATAATAAGCAAACAAAACGCATTTTAATCGTTGGTGGTGGCAGTGCCGGTTGGTTAACCGCGGGCCTTTTGGCATCTCAGTGTCGAGGCTGGCAAGTAACGCTTGTTGAGTCGAAAAATATCGCCACCATAGGGGTTGGTGAGGGGACTTGGCCAACAATGCGTACCACATTACAAAAAATTGGCATCGATGAAGATGTGTTTATGCACCAGTGCGAAGCATCATTCAAGCAGGGCTCTGAGTTTATCAACTGGACGCGCAGCGAGGGTCATAGTTATTACCATCCATTTTCTTTGCCTGTAGGTTATAGCGAACAAATCGATATCGTGACCCCGTGGCTTGGGATAAAAGATAGGGTTGACTTTGCTCATGCAACCAGTGCGCAAAGTTATTGGTGTGACAGAGCGCTTGCGCCTAAAACAGCCAGCGATCCGCAGTATCAAGGACGAGCCAACTACGGTTATCACCTAAATGCGGATAAATTTGCACAGTTATTAAAACAACACTGTACAACCAAGCTTGGTGTAACACTGATTTTGGATGATGTGACGAAAGTCAATGGTGAAGTCGATGCTCATATTAACTCTGTCAGCACGCAAGAGCATGGCGAGTTACTCGCTGATTTATTTATAGATTGTACTGGTAGCCGAGCTTTATTGTTGGGCGAACACTATAAAGTTCAGTGGCAATCTAAAAAACACATTTTGAAAAACGACCGCGCAGTTGCTTTACAAGTGTCACACAACACCCCATCTTGCGATGTCGCCTCTTGTACTAAGTCAACTGCGCAATCATATGGCTGGATATGGGACATCGCACTGCAAAGCCGTCGAGGTATCGGGTATACCTTTGCCAGCGAATACTGTGACTTTGTACAAGCCTCAACACAGTTACGTGACTATATTCGCTCACAAGGGTTATCGGTCGCTCAAGACGCCCAAGTTAAAGAGATAAAGTTCAATCCTGGTCATCGTGAAAAGTTTTGGCATAAAAACTGTGTAGCCATCGGTATGTCTGCTGGATTTATAGAGCCGCTAGAGGCATCGGCACTGGTAATGATAGAGCTAAGCGCGCAGTATTTATGTGACAATTTCCCCCAAAGCGAGCATATGATGGATGTGGTGGCAACACGCTTTAACGCTAAGTTCAATTATCACTGGTCGCGTATTATCGACTTTTTAAAGCTACATTATGTACTCAGTGAGCGTGATGATACGGCCTATTGGCAAAGTATGAAGCGCGATGACATTCCAGAGAGTTTAGAGAGTCTATTGACGCTTTGGCGCTATAGGCCACCCAAGCATGGAGACTTGGACCATATTGATGAAGTGTTCTCCCCTGCGAGTTACCAGTATGTGCTTTATGGTATGGGTTTTACTACGCAGGCAGACAGTTTTGGTATCTCTGAGCAGATAAACAGTTTGTTTAAGCACGTTACTCAAATCGCTCAGCAAGGCATAGACACACAGCCAAGCAACCGAATATTGCTCGACAATATCGCAAAGTACGGCATTGCAAAGATTTAATTAAGGAACCTTTATGTCCCAAGAACAGTTGCTGGACAACGTAACCCATAAAGATATCAAAGTGATCACAAACCGCGGCGAGCAACTTGGTGATAATGTCAGTATTGCCAGAGTATTTCCTTGCGAATACGCACAGCTACAAAGCGAGTACGCCATTTTTTTCAAAAAGGATGCTACAACAGGTCAGTTTCAATCGGTCGTTTTACTAGGCTTTAATGACAAAGAAAACTTATACCTACAGGGGGATTGCTGGGACGCTGATTACATACCGCTGAGTATTCAACGCCAGCCATTTCTGATTGGCTTTGTCGAGAAACAACAAAATGGCATGCCAGTGAACGAACCTGCGGTTCATATTGACATGAAACACCCCAGAGTAAATACAACGCACGGAGAGCCATTGTTTACGCCAAGCGGCGGCATGACAGAGTACCTAGAAAAAATAAATCGTATTTTGCTAACAATCCACCAAGGTCACGATGAGAATCAAGCCCTTTTAAATGATTTAGTTGCCCACAACCTATTAGAAAGTGCGTTAATAAACCTCGGTGCACAGCAGTTAAAAGGCCTCTACACGATTAATGAAGATGCGCTCAAGCGCTTGAATGACGATGCAGTGCTCAGCCTAAACCGTAAAGGTTATTTGCAACACATCTACATGGTGCTAGCGTCATTAGGTCAGCTAAGAGCACTGGTTAATAAAGGCACGCGTTAGGGAGCTTTGCAACTTGGCCACACAAATCGAACAGTATAACCACCTAACAAGCGAAGAAATGATCAAGTGCGTGCGCATGCAATCACACGCTGATAACCCACAACCTATGGTGTTTAAGAATGTTGTATCGCACTGGCCCGTTGTTGACGCTGCTTCTCGCTCTGATAACGCTTTTTGTGAATACCTTAGGCGTTTTGATGTTAACGCCAGTGTATATGCGTATACTTGTGAAGCAAAATACGGGGGGCGTTTTTTTTATGATGAGTCTCACACGCAAAAAAACTTTAGCCAGATCAAAACTCAACTGAGCGATATCCTCGCACAACTTCAAGAGCCGCAATCAAGCGCTCAGCCGAGTATTTATATGGGTTCTACCACGCTTGGATATTGCTTGCCGAACTTCCAGCAAGAGAATTCGTTACCTATGCTCGACGCCTCGCCGTTGGTAAGCTTGTGGCTAGGAAACCGCAGCGAGGTGGCAGCCCATTATGATATTCCACAAAATATCGCCTGTGTGGTAGCAGGCACGAGGCGCTTCACCTTATTTGAACCAAGTCTCATTGATGCATTATACCCTGGACCGATTGATTTTACCCCAGCGGGTCAAATTGTCAGCATGGTTGATTTTAATGCCCCTGATAAAGTGCAGTTTCCAAAGTTTGAAAAGGCATTGGAGCGCAGTTTTTTCGCTGAGCTGGAGCCTGGAGATGCGATTTATATACCTAGCATGTGGTGGCATCATGTTAGAAGTACATCCTCCATTAATGCGTTGATTAACTATTGGTGGCGAGAAACGCCAAGCTATCTCGGTCTGCCGACCGATGCATTAACCCATGCTATTTTATCAATTGGAAATTTGCCAGATGCGCAAAAGCGAGCGTGGAAATCAATTTTTGACCACTATGTATTCACAGATAACAGCCACTCACATATCAAGCCAGAAGCCTTGGGCGCTCTGGGAGAGGTTGATGAAGCCTTGACGCGGAAAATACGTTGGCAGCTCTTACAGCAGCTCAATGGTAATTAGCGGCTCCAAATATGTCGGTATTCGCTCGGTGTTTTACCCGTCCAGCGTTTAAATGCACGTCTAAAATTGGTGGTATCGCTAAATGACAGCGCAGCGGCGGCTTGTTCGTTAGAGTAACCCAGTTCGGTGATGTTAAACAGAGATTGCTGTTTTTGTAACTCATCTTTTAGCTCTTTGAAGCTGGTCTGATGCTGCTTAAGTTTACGCTTAAACGTAGCGCAGCTGTAACCCATTTTGTGTGCAAGTTGGTCACTCGTTGCTCTTGGAAACTTGCTAATTAGGGTCGTTACGAATTGAAGAAACCCTACGCGATGCGCGATATGGTCGTTTTGACACAAATAGTACTTTGCAAGTGTCGGCATAGCGTCGGCGAGCGGCTGATTTAAAAGCTTATTACTGATTGCTATCACAAAGCTCTGGTGGGAAAAACTATAGCTGCCGCAAAGGTTGCTGTGAAATTGTTCGATATAGCTTGGCTCTGGAAAAGGGAACTGAATACAGTAGTCAAAAGCATCTAGTCGCTGTGTCGCTAACATGCCTAATCGTTGTTTTAGGACCCGTTCAATCAAACTTGCAACCAGCTCATAAAAGAATGTTGTTACCTGTGTACTTGGCTTATGCACTGCAAAATTTAAGATAAAGTGAGTATGGGTTTGAGTACGAAAGTTCTTCGTATACATATATGGGAAAAGTTCGAATTGACGCAACTGACTAATTCTATACATATGATGTAAACTTTTTGCATGTAATAGGGCTTGGAGCCCATTGCCTGATGCGGTGTGCGACAATCGCTCGCCGAGTAAAAAACTCACGCCATCTTTGGCTAACAGCTTACTTGCATTACTGAACACGACATCTAACTGCGCGCAACTGATCAATTGTGAGTGTGTTTTAAAATCCTCGAAAAACAGCTTACTGCCTTTTAATAATAGGTCCGCACTCACACCTCTTTGCATCGCCATCTCAACCAAAGGCAAAATCAATGTATGCGCTTTGAAAACGCGCTCATGGGCTTCAAAATATCGATTCACACCATCTGCGCCTTTTGCACATTCAATTCGTCATTGAGGCGTTTGAGTAGTGCCGCTTTTGATTCACCATTGTAAGCTTCAACACATCGCCAGTGCACTTGGCTAAACGTCGAATAATTATTCTCAGACGTATATTGTTTATGTTGGGCCACCATTTTGGCAACCTGCTTTATAATCTCTTGAGCAGCATTTAGATTGGTATTTGGCATTAACACGATAAAGCGATCCCCTGCATAGCGGCAAGCCAAGTCAGTATCACGTAAATTGAGTAAAATGATTTGCCCAATATCTGCAAGCAAGCTGTTGCCGCGAGCCGTGCCATGACGACCATTGAATTGGGAGAAGTCTTTGATATCAATGAGTGCTACGCTTAAAGCGCGCTGATGGAGCTTTAAACTGAGCAGTTCATTATCAATGTGTTGTTTCATATACTCAGCACGATACAAACCACTGATAAAATCAGTTAATCCATGCTCACGGTAAAAGCGTTCCTTTTTTGAAAGCATATTATTGAGTATTTGCTGTTCCTTGTACCAGTGATACATAGCAAAGCTCATCAGAATCATTCCCATAAATGCAGGAAATGCCTCCAAGTGGCTTACCCAACCGTTATCTCCGTTGAAGCGGAAAAACTCATCTAAGAAATCCAATAGCATAGAAATGAGCATGGCGGTCAGACCAAAAAACAGTAAATTGGTCACTTTACCTTTTGGTCGTGCAAGTAAAGTGGTGAGCAACCAAGTTAGCGTGACCATCGCAATGCCACCTTCAGCAAAACAGTCTAACCAGCCGATTTGTGAATCGGCCTTTACGGTGCCAAAGGTGATAACACATGAAAATGTCACCAGTAGCGCGATGACTAAAAAGGCGACTAGATAAGTATGGAGTCTGAGAAAATTCGTTTGCATATAGTTCAACAATAGTTTGGGCTACACAAAGCCACAGTATTACTAAAACGCCTTCTCGGCGACAGGGTTAGAATAGCTCACCAGAGTGTGCATATTTATGACAACATGCGGATAATCATTAGGTTTTATGAATAAAACATCAGGTCGAAGCCGTAATACGGGGGTCAATATGGCTCAAAATGACCAAAATTGTGATTAAAAAAGTCTTATATCTGTGTGTGTTAGGTGAGCTGAAATAATACTTTCATGTAGGTTCTCTAAGGTGCCAGCCGTTAGGTACAGGCAGCGTGCCTGTATTCATTACCTGTGCAATTAGAGAGTTACAATGAAACCGTCAAACTTTTCAAAATCCAAAGTCGCTTTGGCAATGGCAAGCGCATTATTTATATCGAATGTGTGCGCCAATACCATCCAAGGTAGAGTCACAAGCGAAGCACATGATGTGTATTTTCAAGGGGCGAAAATAACCATCAAAGAATTAAAACGCAGCACTGTAAGTAATCGCGATGGAGTCTTTAAGCTAACTAACCTTCCTCAAGGTGATTACACCTTGGTGGTTGACTATTTGGGCGCGCAGACATTCGCACAAACCGTGCGTGTTTCACAAGGAAATATCACCACCTTGGAGGTGGCGCTTAGCTCACAGCAGCAAGTGTTAGAGGATGTAATTGTTGTTGGCCACAGGGCGGGACAGGCAGGCGCACTCAACAGGCAAAAAAATGCCCTAGGCATTACTTCAATCGCAAGTAGCGATGCAATTGGGCAATTACCCGACCAAAACGCCGCACAAGCACTACAGCGACTGCCAGGTTTGTACATCCAACGAGACCAAGGGGAAGGGCGCTTTGTCGGTATCAGAGGCATCGACCCAAACCTGAATAATGTCACGATTAACGGTGCAAATGTACCTTCTCCTGAGGCTGGAGTACGTAGTGTGGCGATGGATGTGATCCCAAGTGAGCTTATTCAAAGTTTAGAAGTCAGTAAGACGGTAACACCTGATATGGACGCCTCAGCGATTGGAGGCAGTATAGAAGTAAAAAGTTTAAGTGCGTTTGATAGAGCGGGACAAAGCTACAGTGCGAATATACAAACTACCTATAATAACAAAGTTGAAAAGCACAGCCCAAAACTCTCAGGAAGCTTTAGCGACACCTTTAAAATCGACAGCGCTTTAGAGCTTGGTTTGGCAACGGCATTTTCTTGGTCTGAGCGAAAGTTTGGTTCTTATAACATGGAAACTGATGGTGGCTGGCAGCAAGTAAAAAAAGGCGTTTATTCAGCAGAAGAAATCGAGCAAAGGCATTATAAAATTATCAGAGAACGTACCGGAGCTGCCCTGAATCTAGATTTACGAGACAAAAATGCAAACTCTTATTATCTTCGAAGTTTGTTTAGTGAGTTTTCAGACGATGAATATCGGCAAAGGAATGAATATAAGCTTGATAAAGGCGAACTAGTTGCCGGTTCACTGACACATTCATCTGCGCTATTTGGTCAAGCCGAAATGGATAGAGATACCAAAGACAGATACGAAACGCAGAAAATCACGTCTTTTGTTTTAGGCACCGAGCAACAGTTAGATGAATGGTTTGTTGAAGCGAGCTTCGACCACTCAAAATCTAACGAAGATGAACCGAATAGGCTGGACGTAAGCTTTGCTGGGGAAGATATGCTTTTGGGTTACGCAAGTTTAGGCCAAACCCCAATCCTGACTCGAAGCATCTCTTCGCATCAACTTGAAGGTTTTGAGCTTGATGAAGTGGTAACAGAAAACAACTTTAGTGAAGATAAGGCCACAAGTTTTAAATTCGATGTGAGTAAGGATTTGGTTGTGGCCAATTACAACACTCAGATTAAGTTTGGTGCAAAGTATTCTAAGCGTGAGAAATATAATCAGTTAACGGCGCTTATCTATGACGGTGGTTTTGACGATATATCAGCATCTGCTTTTGAGCAGCACCCGCCTCAATATTCATTAGGGGACTTTGGACCAGGTTTGAGTCGTGACGCTCTAAGAGATTATGTAGCCAATAACACTAGGCATTTTGACATTAATGTATTGGAAACCGACGTAGAGAGCCTAACAGGAACATATCAATCGAACGAAGCAATAAGCGCGGCTTATTTCATGTTTACAATAGATATTGACCGTTGGCAGATATTGAGTGGACTACGCTACGAATCAACAGATTTTGACACCACAGGCAATAAGGTGGAACTCGTTGAAGATCAGATAAGTGACATTGAACGTGTTGATATAAACGTTTGGTCTGTGCAAAAACAGTATGATCACTTAATGCCTAACCTTACAGTACGATACGAGCTGCAAGACCAACTCGTCACTCGGTTTGCCTATACCAATACGCTTGCCAGACCAAAATTTTCCGATTCAGCAGCATACCAGTTGATTGAAACAGAGCGCAGTGAGTCTGATGGTAATGTGCAGCTTGAACGTAAAGCAGAGGTAGGCAACCCATATTTGGACCCTTATGAATCAGATAATGTCGACTTTTCAATTGAATACTATCCCAGTGGGATAGGGGTAATATCTGCGGGTGTATTCTATAAAGACATCAGCAATTTTAATACTACTGAGCAAGTTCAAAACAACGGAAATTGGTCAGGGTATGAAGAGGTCGTCCAAGTTGTTAATGGCGGCTCAGCCCAGATGACAGGCGTTGAATTGGCGTACATCGGAAACTATAGCAATGGCATTGTGCTTAGTGCCAACGGGACGTTTATTGATGCGGATGAAAAGTTGCCAAGCCAGTCAGATACCGTAGCCAATTTGATGGTCGGTTATGACGCTAACACTTATAGTGCAAGACTCAGTGCTAGCTACAAAAGTAAGAGCTTTGTGTTTAATGAGGGAGATGAGCGAGTCTACCAAGACGCCCACCTACAGTTAGACTTCAGCGCCAAATATCAGCTCTCAGAGCAAACACAAGTCTATTTTAATGCCACAAACCTAACCGATGAACCTTATTACCTGTATCACGGTTCACGTGACTACAACTATCAATATGAAACATATGGCCGCTCATTTGAACTGGGTGTGAGTTTTAATTCTTTATAACAAACTTATAGGGCAGCCAAGCATATTGGCTGCAAAACATCATGAAAAAGCATCTAAAATATTTTTTATTATCGAGCGCTCTTTACACTTGCGCTGTTAATGCCGCAACAGCGGCGAGTGAACAAAATATAATTAGCTTTTTAGCGTTTGGCGATGGTGGTTACAGTGTAGACTACCCAAAAACGAAGCATATTAAGCAGCCAAAAAGCAAACAACAGTTTGTAGCAGCGGAGAAACAGGATTGGCTCGCAGAGCATCGACCTTTGTCAGAGTTTAATCATGCGCCTTTGTATGTTTATCCCAATTCGAATATTGCTGTTGAACAAAGTGGAGCCGTACCAGTTGGTCAAGCCATGGCTAAACTGTGTCAGCAAAAACCGTGTGAATTCGCCATTCAGTTGGGAGACAACATCTACCCAGACGGCGCAGGTGCGAATGATGGTAAAGATGATCAAAAACGCATGGAAGATCTGATCCTCGGCCCATTAAAGCCATTGTTTGACTTAGATGAGTCGCTGGTGGTCTATTCGGCGCTTGGCAACCATGACTGGAAAACCTCAAGAAAGGGGGTTGCATTGCAGAGCGACTGGATGGCAAAGCAGCCAAATTTTCATATGGATAAGCGAGGGTATTACAGCTTTAAAAAAGGTGAGCCTGGCAGTGATGTGGAGTTTTTTGTCATAGACACAAATATGCTGCTATCAGGTCAACACTACTACGAGATCCCGTTAAATGAAAAAGGGCAAGAGCAAGGCTTAGCAACCGCATTAGCTAAGGGGCAAGCACAACTTGAAGATATAGAACAACACGAAATTCCTTTAAATGGTGAGGATCATAAACAATTGATCTGGCTTGCCAACGGTCTGAAACAATCAACGGCGAAGTGGAAAATTGTATATGGTCATCATGTTTTGTGGTCTATAGGCGGTACAAAGTATGATGAAGGCCATGTGTTAAGGCGTTTAATTTTGCCAGAGCTGTGCGAATATGCTGATGCTTACATTGCAGGTCATGAGCATGATCTGGAGCTATTGAGCGATGATTGCTCAAGGGTGTTGCCAAAAGGTCACTCCAAAGCAAAACTACCACTTATTATCAGTGGTGCAGCTTCAAAAATGCGCGGTACACATACACCATTTGCTATGTACCAAGAGGCTCAGTACCCAGAATATGATTTAGTTTGGTCAAAGAGCTTTACTTGGGGGTTTGCACACCTAGAGCTAAACAACCAAAGCGATACATTAACGGTAAATTTTTATAGCACACCAAGTGATGGCAGTGCACAGTTAGTATATGAGAACAGCTTTAACTTTGTTCATCGCAGCAACTAGGTTGTAGAGGCGCAGGTTTAGGTGTGTATTTACTTTGTTGCAAGCAAGAAAATAAAAAACATGCCTAAACGCTCAAGATAGTGCGCCTATATATGAACCGAAATACCTCTTTTCAAGTATAAAAAGCCTAACTTCAATGTGTGCAATATATTGCTCATTGAAAATCAACAAGATTTTATATTTCAAAATTATGAATGTTTTTTTAAATTCTAAAAGTGATATGTAATTCAATATTTATTAAAATTATGGATAATATATCCAACATTACTGAGTTTTCCTTTGCTGTCAATTCAAGTGTTAACAGCCTTCTTAAAAAAGCTTGATATTAATCATTGCAAGCTAAGTGCGAATATGATTTATTGAAGATCAAGGTTTGGCCGTTCCTGCTCTGTACTAACTTGTTAGTCTGTGACTTGGTTGCGCGTTTGGCGTAGCAAGTGAGGCGATAAGTTGGTTGTTCTCAATAATTCAATAGCGCGTGATGTGCGCATAATACACATCAGTTAAAAAACAATTTCTGTGTTATCAACGAGGTGATATGAAATGCACTTAAAACAGCAAAATTTAAATAAGCTGCGAGTTGATAACGACGGTTTTATTAACTAATTATTAAATGTCGGTGACTATTTTGGTGCCGCATCATTGAAAAGAAAAGGTGAGGATTTTACCTATGAAGAGACAGAAAAGAGATCGCTTAGAAAGAGCACATTCACAAGGATTTAAAGCTGGATTAGCCGGCAGATCAAAAGATTTATGTCCGTATCAACAAGTAGAGCCCAGATCAGAGTGGCTGGGTGGATGGCGCGAAGCGATTGAAAATCGTAATACCTTCAAAACCTAAATCAAACAACCAGATTACATACAACAAAGCCCCTAATTAGGGGCTTTGTTGTGTTAACCAGTTATATAATTTTTAGAATGCGCTGGTATCTTGGAAAAGGCCTACTTTTAAGTCTTTTGCTTCGTATATTACGCGACCATCAACTTCGACTGTACCATCGGCCATACCCATGAACAATTTACGCTTAATTACGCGCTTCATGTCGATTCGGTAAGTGACCTTTTTTGATGTAGGCAGAATTTGGCCAGTAAATTTAACTTCACCTACACCAAGTGCACGGCCAAGACCTGGGCCACCTGACCAGCCCAAGAAAAAGCCGACAAGCTGCCACATTGCGTCAAGGCCTAAACAACCAGGCATAACCGGATCGCCTTTAAAGTGGCAATCAAAGAACCAAAGTTCAGGATTTATATCAAGCTCAGCAATAATGTGACCTTTTCCAAACTCACCGCCATCATCATTGATCTCGACAATGCGATCCATCATTAACATGTTGTCACTAGGTAAACGGCAATTGCCTTCGCCAAACATTTCACCGCGACCACATAGGATTAATTCTTCTTTTGTATAGCTATTTTTTGGTTCCATAGTTCACAATCTTTGCTGAAAATTTCCGAGTTACTTTAGCGTACAGTTGTACGCTAAACAACTCTGAACAGTTAAATTTGTGTCTTACGTAAGAATAATTCTCATTAAAATGCAATTCTCTTACAGTTTGACGCGATATTTGTCGTAAAAAACTTTATAATAACGACCAGTATTTGACTAGATTATCGGAAGTTTATGATCCTTTTTGTAGATTCACTGACAGTGATTGATTTTTCTTACCTTTGTAATCAGCGTGGCGCAGTGGGTGAAAGCTGGATAGTTGATTTGACTTTGCACGGTCAACTAAATGATGAATCCATGGTTTTAGATTTCGCATTGGTTAAAAAACAGATCAAACGCATCATTGACGACACCATAGATCACAAGCTTGCAATTGCAAAAGGGCTCAACGGAACCGTTGCCATGAAAGACGGCAGAGTTGAACTGGACTGCCAGTTTGGTCAAGGCGACCAAAGTCATCACTTAGCGATGAGCGCGCCAGAGCAAGCGGTTTGTTTGCTTGATGGCGATAAAGTCGATGAACAGTCAGTTATAGAGTTTCTAAAATCTGTGATCATGGCGCAAATGCCTGAAAATGTTAAAGACATAGGCATCGAATTACGCCCAGAGCAAGCTGAGAGCTTCTATTATCATTACAGCCACGGCTTGAAGAAGCACGATGGTAACTGTCAGCGCATCATTCATGGTCACCGCTCACAAATTGGTGTATTTGTAGATGGGATGAAACATCCTCGGTTGCAAAAACAATGGGCCAGTAAATGGCAAGATATCTATTTAGGCACCGAAGAAGACATCATTACGCCTCAACAACTTCGTAATGTTCAAGCTCATGAAGGCGATGTGTGCTTTGCTTATGATGCCACACAAGGTTATTTTGAGTTGGCTATCAGCGCCAAGCGTTGCGATATTTTACCTTGTGACACAACCGTTGAATGTATCGCTGAATATTTAGCACAACAAATCAAATTAGAGTCTGCAAACAGAGAAATTATGGTAAAAGCCTACGAAGGTGTGGGTAAAGGAGCGATTGCATATGCTTAAAAAAGGGATAGTGATTGCCTTATCGTTTTTGACTGCGCTTAATGTCAGCGCACTTGAACTAAAAGGCAACCTGACCCAAGGTGGTATGGTTGTGGGTAAGATAGCCGATGCCAAACAGGTAACCTTCAACGATAAACCATTAAAACTAACGGGCGAAGGTGAGTTTGTATTTGGGTTTGGACGCGATGCCCAAGCCACACATACGCTAAGCTGGGTTGATAACAACAACGAGCAACATACAAAAGAACTTGTGATAACCGAGCGTGAATTCAAAATTGACCGCATAACGGGCGTTGAGAAAAAATATGTGTCTCCGCCTAATTCGGTACTAAAACGTATTCGTGAAGAAGCCAAAGCGGTTCGTGAGGCCAGAGCTACCGAGTCTACACTTGAATATTTTAAAGACCCCGTATTTAGACCCGCTCCCGGTAGGATTTCGGGGGTATATGGTAGTCAAAGGTACTTTAACGGTAAGCCTCGCAACCCACATTACGGGCTGGATATAGCAAATAAAACTGGTACGCCAGTGCTTGCCCCATTGCCTGGTGTGGTTACATTCGCTGACCCTGATTTGTATTACAGCGGTGGCACAGTGATTGTTGACCATGGTTATGGTATCAGCTCTACGTATATTCATTTAAGCAAACTTCATGTCAAAGTGGGAGATAAGTTAGATACTGGCGACCACTTTGCTGATATTGGTGCAACGGGCAGGGTAACCGGCCCACATTTGGATTGGCGCTTTAATTGGTTTAATGAGCGACTCGATCCACAGTTATTAATGCAAGACACATTGGCGAGCAAAAGTAGTAAATGACACAGATAGACAAAGATGCAATTATTGCAAAACGCATTCAAGATTCAGTAACTTCGGTAACAAAAACTGTTTTTCCGGGTAGAACAAATCATCACAACACCTTATTTGGTGGCGATGCATTAGCCTGGATGGATGAAGTGGCTTTTATCGCAGCGACGCGATTTTGCCGCAAGCCTTTAGTTACCATTTCATCAGATAGAGTAGACTTCAAAGAAGCTATCCCTGCAGGAACATTTGCGGAGCTTGTGTCTCGCGTAGTGCACGTAGGTAACACCAGTCTAAAGGTAGAGGTAGAAATCTATCTTGAACGCATGCATAAAGATGATAAGCACCTAGCTATATCTGGCAGTTTCACCTTTGTAGCTGTAGATGACAACCACAGACCAACACCAGTTGTTTGTGAGAAAATGCTAGCAGGCTTTAAATAATTGAAGCGATAGATAAACAAAAATACGGGCGATTATTTATCGCCCTATCTATTAACCCATAAAGAACACATCATACTAAAAATTTCTATTCATCTAACCTCATCAATAGCTGTGTTGCTTTAAAACTAAAGTTAACCAGTGAGGTGGGGATTTATAGATACTAAAGGGCATATAGCCCCTTAGTATCCTGATACATTACAAGTCAACTTTACAGGAGATATAGTGATCGCCATCCACAAGTTCCAAGTTTGCTTCAAGAGCGCTGCTTGGAATATAGGTAGGCAGTCGTTTTATTTCACCACTTCTTGATAAAAAGAATAACGGGGAAGCAGCCATATTGTTATTTACCGTTGATGGTTCAAAGCGATAAGGGTTAGCACCAGAAAAAATGCCGATAATGTCATCGCTACCGTGTAACACACTTCTCATATAGTTAAACTCACACAGGTTCTTGTAGTAGTCTTTTTTATAAGGGGAGCGCGAGGCAATATTTACTTCTAAGAATGATTTAGATGAAGACGTGGCAGTTATATATTCGGTTACGCGAGATACATAGCCGCCAGCCAGCGCATTGTTTCTCGAGTCGATGGTTCTTGGATAAAACACATCGTAGCGCTTGCCATCTAATGAGCGAGAAACCATCCCTGTTGAGTAGTTGTGGTCAACATTGTCTGTAAGCTTTGTTGTGCTCCACGATACGCCGTTGAAAAAGCTTCTATGCATGCTATGAATTAGCTGCGTTGTTGGTAAGTAACCTTGACCATTGGTACACGCTGTTAGCGTGCTTGAGTCACATGATTTAACCGTCAAGATGTAGACTTTTTTCAAACTGTTACCTTCAACGTACACGTCTATATCTTTCATATATGTACGAGTTATCACTGTTTCGGAGTTACTATAATCAATATCATGATCTTTAAATACTTCAGCTTTTGTAAAGTCGCTAATAGTAGTAAGCGGTAATGCTAGCGCTTTTCTATTGCCAAATCTGTCAATGTACTTCCAGTTGTAGCCGCCATCCTCAGAGAAAATATGATAAAGGTTTATACGGTCATCTCCATGCGCGTTTTTATGTAAGTTAAATGCCAGTGAAATAACATTTCCTTTGGCTTTAGCAATGGCGTAATGCCCACCATATGCGGCAATTGTTTGATGGTTCGACACTACCATTTTTCTACTAACTGCGTCGTACTTTAAAACCGCGGTATGGAGTTGTCGCGCTTGATAGCCTCCCGTTGGACGGTTGCAAGAAATGTGATTTATCACAGGTGCTTGATCACCATATCGCCCTTTGCAATATACGTTGTAAATAATGCGATATTTGTTGCCACTATTAGGCAGTGCAAACAGCTTAGGGTAGGCCATGCCTCTGTACTGTTTACTATTTTTTTCAAATAGTGTTTTACCAGCCGTCTGGTTTAGCACACTTGCGTAATCAAAGTTATTAGGTGTTACATCTGCAAATGATTTTATGTCGCCTGCAATTTGGGTGCGATACATTATGGCACCTCTGCGAGGGCCTCTTGCCGCTACGACGATTAGGATATTGTTATCTTCATCAACGTTAATCACGGCGTTATCATGCGGGTCATCGGTATATTTAGCATGAACAAGCACAGGTCGTGATACTTTCTTAGTTACATGGTTGTACTTACCAACATAAATGCCTAGTGCGTTAGAGCGGTTACATTGTATGTCGCCATCTGGGTCAAACAAATTAGAAAGGTGATTTCTATACTCCCTCTCGTAATAATTCTCTGGTGTATTCGGGTCATAAAAGCTACCTAGGTAGTTTGTTGTTGAAAAATAACAGCGCGCTTTATTTAATGTATAGGTACCAGTGCTTGAATAATACGCGTGACCGAAAGGGGAGTCTCCTTTACCGAAACCTGCCGCTGAATTTACACTGCCGTTAATATCTCCCATTGAATAGGGTGTATGTACGGTCGCCATTGCGATTTCTGATTCGCTTGGGCGACCTCCGTTAATATCTGTTGTAAATGGTCCTGAATAGACAAAATATGTGTAGTTGCCAGACTTTACCGCTACGGGATAATGTTTTGCCGTGTAAGTCGACACAGGGCCACTGTATTTGGTAATTGAATCATTGACCCCATCCAAGTCCAAATCTTGGCTGCCACCAAAATCAGCGTTGACTCGTGAATTATAACCATAACGTGCTTTTGTTCCCCACACATGGCCTAGGTAACCAAACGCTTCTGTATTTTTTGTCACGGCGGTGGTTTTCGACTCACAACGGTTTTTAGAAAGCGGTTCCTGCGTTACGCAGTTTCCTTGAGAATCTCTTAAGTATTTATAAACATTAAAGATATCGGACTTTGGATCGTCGGTTATAGCATATGCAGCGGGTGCGATACACAATAACGATAAGATGATTTTCTTCATTAGCATTTCCTTGCAAATTAGTTAAATCAAAGTTAATGGAACAGGGATGATACCCACTTGAGCCTAAATTTTAAACAGATGATGGCAAGGTTTAAGAATATATTCATAGTGCTCAAACAAAAAAGGCTTACCAATTAACTGATAAGCCTAGTAAATGTTACGTTTAATATTGGGTAGCTTACAGTACCATTGCCGCTATCCAACCAAAGATAAGTAGCGGAATATTAAAGTGAATAAAGGTGGGCACCACGGAGTCCCAAATATGGTCGTGTTGACCATCCGCGTTTAATCCAGACGTTGGTCCAAGTGTTGAGTCAGAAGCTGGGGAGCCTGCATCACCGAGTGCGCCAGCTGTACCAACAAGCGCGGCAGTGGCCATCATCGAAAAACCCACTTCCATACACAGAGGTACAAATAGGGTGGCGATGATTGGAACCGTTGAAAATGAGCTACCGATCCCCATGGTAATGAGCAAACCGACCAATAAAATCATAGCCGCAGCCAAAGGTTTGTTGTCACCGATAAAGTCAGCACAAGCGGCGACTAAGCTGGCAACATCTCCCGTTGCTTTCATTACTGAGGCAAACCCTTGCGCCGAAATCATGATAAAGCCAATCATGGCCATCATGGCAACGCCACGACTGAACACGTCAGAACTTTGTTCCCATTTAACGATGCCGAAAACACTAAACATCATAACCCCAACCAAGCCACCTAAGATCATGGAACCACTGATATTTTGCGCAAGTAGCGAGCTGATAACTGCAACTGTGCCGATGATCATAACCTTTTTAGGGTTGTCAATTTCTCGGGCTGCAGCAACTTCGCTTGCTTCATTATGTTTATATTCACGGCCTTTGCGATAGCTCACCAATACGGCAATAGCTAACCCTACAAGCATGCCCACTGCGGGGATTATCATCGCCAATGGTACATGCGTATTAACGATTTCTAAGCCGTTATCTGCGAGGTTTTTATGCAAAATAGAGTATAAATAGATACCTCCGAAACCGTACGGAAGAACCATATACGAGGTAGCTAGACCAAAAGTCAAAATACAGGCAATCGCACGTCTATCCAATGAGAGCTTGTTTAAAATAGTCAAAAGCGGGGGGATTAAAATGGGAATAAACGCGATATGCACGGGGATCAGGTTTTGTGATGCCACAGCACATAGCAAGATAATACTCATAATGGTAAAGCTAAGTACTTTGGTATGAGCTTCGTCTGAGTTATCCACCAAGCTTAGGAGCTTTTGCGCCAGAATATGAGTCAACCCTGATTTTGAAATGGCAACCGCGAACCCGCCTAACATGGCATAACTAAGCGCAATTTCAGCCCCGCCGGAGAGGCCGCTGTTAAAGGCATTCATGGTATCGTTTAGACCAAGCCCCGCGCTCAAGCCCGCCACCATTGCACTGACGGTCATAGCTACTATGACGTTGACGCGAACCAGCGCCAAAACGAGCATTAATAAAACGCCTATAATTACTGCATTCATATCTATCTCTTTGCTTTTGTTTTTATTGAATTTATCAAATTTTTGGCGTGTTTGTTCTGGTTTTTGCCAAAAGATTTGCCCTGATATCTATCTGCCGCGAAATCCGCATAAAATTGCAGCAACATCTCGTGGTGACTTGAAAATTGTTGAGTTAATTCATCTATCGCACGTTTGGGAGGAGCCGCTGAAAGGTCCTTATCAGATAGTTCAATCAGCTGACGATAGCGTTTTACTACTAACGGCTCCTTGACTTGCTGATGCCGTTGTAAGTAAAAGAACAGCAACAGTAGTATTGCTGATATAACAAAAATCACCAATGCACCTGCCCATTGTTTGCCCTTTGTACCAAGTAACGATTGCAGCAGAGAGGTTTGCTTTTCTTGGTCAAAGTTCAGAACCCACCTCGTCCATTGATAATCGAGTTGCTCTAAGTGCAATCTCAGCCAATTAATTGCGGTGAAATTAGACCAAGCAACGAGACTCAAACCTAAATTGTCCTGAAATTCATCAGCCAATGTTTGATGTTCTGACAACGAGCCTAATAAACGCTGCGGAGAAATCCATGCTGTAGGGTCGAGCGTTTTCCACCCCTCATTTGGTACAAAGTACTCAACCCATGCGTGAGCATCGTATTGGTAAACGCTAAAATATCCTTGCTGCTTATTGTACTCAGCGCCTAAATACCCTGAAACCAGACGGGCAGGGATCCCCGCACTTCTAAGTAAAATAGCGGCGCTGGAAGCATAGTGCCCGCAAAAGCCATTTTTATAATCGAACAAAAACTCATCGATCTTATGCTTTGATTCACTTGTATTTGGGGTGAGTGTATACCTGAACCCTTGCGAACTAAAATAACGTCGCATTAGCTCGATAAATTCATTGGTGTTGGCTGAGTCTAAATCCCACTGCTTTGCCAGTGCTTGCGCTTTTGGGTTTAATTGCTCGGGCAACGTCGTATTAAAGCGATATTGCCGAGCTGGCATACTGGTTTGCTGGCGAATGTTTGCCGCTTGCACTTGATATTCAAATGTTGAGGTGATCTTGTCGGTTCTATAAAGCGTGCCAAAGTAATTATTATTAACCAGCTTTGTTGGACTTACTGCGTGCTCAAGCGCATATAACCAGGGAAGGTTACTCGCTTCGGCGATAATTTTATAAGGGGCTAACTGCAAGTTCGCGGTTAAATTACTCGAAACATTTTGTAGGTTTGACATACGCCACTGCGTACCATCAAACTTATCATGAATGATGGCTCGCCAATAAAGGGGCTTATTACCCATTGGCGCTTGGGTTCTGTCGTTTAAAATCGCTCTAAAGGCCAGTTCGTCAGACTTTGCCAAGTTTACAATATCAAATGGATCAACATTCTCTGACAAACCAGTTTTGGCGAGTGTCGGCCCTGGCATCTGCCAAAATGAGGGGATTTTTGGCATAAATATCAGCAGCAGTATACTCAGTGCCATGCTTATCAGCACTTTTGTGAGCGTAAATTTACTCGCAAATGCCAAGGATGTTTTAGGTTGTACTTGTAACATGGCAACTAGGTTAACCCCCAGTAACATCAGCACCATGAGCGCAATATATAAACTTTGCGAAAACAAAAACACGCTAGATAGGGTAAAAAAGTTTAGAACATAAATCTGCTGCCATTGCTTAGTTGTTGTTGCTTGTAGTACTTTTAGTTGGCAAGCAAGTAGCATTAATGCGACGAAAAGCTCAACGGTGTTTTGTATACCGACTGAAAGCCCAGTGATTACCATACCCGTGATAGCAATCAGATTTATCAACGAGTTTCTAACACCGTTATTTTTTTTAATAACCAATATGCCATGCCAGATAGCCAGCAGCAGCATTAAAACATTAAATGCTACACCAAAAGATGTAACGGGCACTAAAGTTATCAGCAAGTAACTAAGGGTGATGACAAACTGATTAGAAATCACTTAGCGCCTCCAAGCACTTTACTTTGTGCTGTTCACCTTGCGCTGCGGCGATCAAACGAGGGCCTAATTTAAGGGCGTAACTGAGGTTATGTTGATCAGCTTGAAGTACAAGATAGCAAAGCTTTGCAAGGCGCTCCTCAACATTACCTTGTAGATGGTCAAAATCAAACCCTAAGGTTTGCGCTCCCGTTTCTCCCTCATAGTCCTTTATCAATAGTTGTTGCGTCTTGGCAAAGTGCCGCCAAGATATACGATGCATATTCATGCCAGACTGATAAGGAGTTAGTTGCTTTAATTCATCACTGAGGTGCGTTGAAGAATGAGTGAACTGGTCATCTTTTTTATGACTTTCGAACATTTGCCTTTGGGCGGAATCCACTAATGGATCAGGATACGCGTAAATTGATTTACGACAGTATAGATAGCTCCAAACACTGACCAAACCAAAAGGGAAGTGGCTTACAAACTTAAAACGGCCAAGAACATGCTTACCTCTGGGTAGCTCAAAGGGCACATTTATATGTTCGCGAGTTTGTACAGATGGTACGCTAATTTGTTGCTTTAAAAGATTATGTTCAATTGAGAGTTGTTGTAGACTTGCCTTGGTACTGAGTTCAAAAATTACCGTAGGAGGCACAGAGCAATGTGCCGATTTAATGGCAACAAGCTTTACATGTGTACCGTTCATATTTAGATAACCATAAATAATCGATACGACTAACAACATGATCATCAAGTAAGCAACACCGAGTAGCAGGTTATTTTGATAGTTAATGCCAAGCACAAAGTTTAACGCACTCACGGCGATAAAACCAAAACCGGTGAATGATGGTAATACGTAGATTGTGTTGTGTTTGAATGTAATGCACTCGCCTTCGTGTTTGTTGCGGATCACGCGCGAGAAAAAACCACTTACATATCCTTCGCTCAAAGCGGGATCACCACTTCGTGCAAAATATCCGATATTGCTTGCTCTTGTAAATGACATGGAATATTGAGCCTATGCGCCGCAATACTGCCAAACACCGCTTGAACATCATCATGCGTTGCGTAGTCTCGGCCATCCATCAACGCCCAAGTGCGAGCCCCATGGCCCAGTGCAATACTGGCCCGTGGTGAAAGCGGGTCGGTAAATAGTCCTGACTCGCGTGTGTATTTGACCAAAGCAAGAATATAGTCGAGCACACTTTGTGCTAATTTGACTTGTCCGGCTTGTGCTTGAAGGCTAAATAGTTCTTCAATATCAATCACTTTATTAACTTGCGATGAGATGTTTTGTTTGATGCCTAAGATTAGTTTACGCTCGGCGTCTTCGCTTGGATAACCCAAGCTGATACGCATAAAGAAGCGATCTAATTGAGACTCGGGTAGGGGGTGCGTGCCTGCTTGATGTATGGGGTTTTGCGTGGCAATCACAAAAAATGGCTCTGGTAATGGGTGGCTAACGCCATCAACTGTTACTTGGCGTTCTTCCATGGCTTCTAATAACGCGCTTTGTGTTTTAGGGCTGGCACGGTTTATCTCATCTCCAAGCAATACTTGGCTAAAGATTGGCCCAGCATGAAAGGTAAACTTATGCTTATCACTATCAAATATTGCTGAGCCGATCACATCCGCGGGTAACAAGTCACTGGTGAATTGCACACGTTGATAACTGAGTCCCAACACATCGGCCAAGCCATGAGACAAGGTGGTTTTGCCCATGCCAGGTAAGTCTTCAATTAATAAATGACCACGACAAAGCAAGCAACACACAGCCAACTTTATCTGTTGTTCTTTACCAAAAATTATATGTGAGAGCTGTTGTGTGATTTCTTTTATCGGATGACTCATGCAATCATTTCTATACGCTTTAGTACCGTATCAACTTTTTTGGCATTGAAGGGTTTTGCTATAAATCCTTTAGCGCCAAGCTCCCAAGTGTTTTGTACATTTTCGAGGCTGTTGTGACCTGAACACATGATTACGTGTGTACTTGGATAATGGTCGTTGATAAATTCTAGTATTTGGGTGCCGTCGGTGTCGGGCAATTCGATATCTAAAAAGATAACATTAGGTGGGTTGTCGATTAGTAAGGCTTTAGCGGATTCAAAATTCTCAGACTCAAAAATTTCTTCGAAACCTAACTCAACCAGTATGTTGCTGAGATAATCGCGGATCTCTTTGGAGTCATCGATAATCAATATCGGCTCCAGCGGTTTTACAAATTCCATATAACGATACTTCATATTGTTTGTCTGAAAACATACTAAGTCATCAGCACAGCAAGCTCAATAACTTTGGGTTCATATTCACAAGATTAATCGCAAATGAATAAAATGTCCGATACCGTCTAGTATTGGACATTTCGCAGCACTTAGGAGATAAGTAAAAGGCAGACACATATGAATACGTATCTACCACCTATAATTTATATTATGTTAAATGAGGTGTTTAAGCTCGATAGCCTATCAGATGTGCTTGTTTCTTTTAGATATTTTGCAGTAATCAAACTCACCTTCGTTTATAAAGTGTCGAAATATCCGTTTTTACATTTTGGACTATCATTGCTTGGTGTTCGACAACGGCCACAACATTGTAGGTCGGATAAGCGAAGCGCCATCCGACGTTAAATATTGTCGATAACATGTTGGATGGCGCAGCGACGCTGCTTATCCAACCTACTAGCATTAACCTTAATGTTGCCGTTTCTTAAATTAAAAGTCTTGTTTCACAAATTAAATTGCTTGCATCTTAACTTCTTCGAGCTTTGTAACATCTCGTAGTTCTTCTATCAGAAACTTGACCCAACTCATTGAGTATAAGTAACCGTCAAAACCTTCCATATAACTTGCGTAATCACCTTTGTAGTTGATATCTATTTCACGCGGACGAGCTTCGTAATATTTCCAGCACTTCGTGTGTAATGGCATATTAAAATTAGGAAGCTTCTTGGAAACTAACTCAACGACTCTAGAAGGCTTCAATCTGAATGGATTTTCGACCCCTTTAATAAATGCGACCGCTTGTTCGTAATTGTTTAATTCTTCTTCTGACAAGCTATCAAATTTAATAAATTCAATGGCACTGCTTGGCAATACACCTGATGCCTATGGTCAAACTTGGCACTTACCATGTGATGACAATCGTCTGACTTACCAACAAATGATTGCCACTGTGAGCGATATTTTAGGCCGCCCGTGTAACTACCGTGTACTTAAAGGCTGGCAGTTAAAGGTGTTTGCGTTGGCTAACTCACAAGTCAAAGAAACCCTAGAATTATTGCCAAGGTATCAAGTCGACAACATATTTGTATCTGATAAGTTTAAGCAGCGCTTTCCTGAGTTTGCGGTAACCTCATTCCAAGCGGGCTTAAAGCAAACGCTATTGGCCAGAGATAGTCGGTGATCTCACGGACCAAAAAACATCAATCAAAACTGGCGCTATCCGAGCTACTGGCACTGGATGAACTTGAGTCTAAGTCACTTGATGAATTTGAGCTGCTATTTAGGTGCTCCGTAACAAAGGACTCTATAACTTGGTTGAATGGGTCGTCTGAGTCAAAATGTTGTGTGTTATCTACCATTACGTGGGCGCTACCTACGCCCCGCTTTTTGGTTCTGTCAGCCAAAACGTGGTGTAATTCAATTTCAGAGACCGGCTCGCCAAACTCATCAAATACATCGTCTACAATTTGATGCCAGTTTATCCATTCATTACTTTGCTTGTGGTAAACCTGAACTCGGTCTTCGTGAACACGACGAAAGCCAAACTCTGAGAGTGTATACTGCTTTTTTGGCTGCTTTTTAAAAAGTTTGAACATATGACTCACTCCTTTTACATACTGCTTGTTCAACGATTGGTATTCAGAGAATACCAATCGCATTGTAGTCCTTTAGCTTGAGTGTAAAGAAAACGCTATCTTTGCTCAAGCTCTGTGATAAATACCCTTGCCAGCTCATGGGCTACTTCACCAAAGTGCCAAAATACCTTGGTTCTTACGTTTGCGTTAACGGCAATAGAGAGTTTGTATTTGGGAATTACCATTAAAAAACTCTGTGCTCCGGCGGATACGCCACCATGGTGCATGTATTCGGTCGGTGTAAACCCTGGGCCTAAATCTAAGGGATGAATACGCCAGCCTAGGCCATATTTTTGCGGGTTAACTTGGCCATTGTTGAGCACTTGCGGTGTCCAAAATGTTTGTCTAACAGCAGGCGGTATAAACTTATCACTCATAAACCCCTGCCCGAGTTTTGCTAAATCTTTGGGCGTTGAAACCCAACCTCCACCCGCTAAGCGGTGGCTTAGGTCAACGTCATACCAAGGTTTTAGCTCTTCACGATGAAGCGGGTTTTGCCAATAAAAGGTCGCTAAGTTTTTCGTTTCGCTCTGAAGTGTTGGTGCAAACGTGGCGTTCATTTTTAGTGGCTCAAACACCATATCGAACATAATATTCTGATACTTAATGTTTGTTTTCTTTTGCATAGCCGCGCTTAACAACACAGTACCTAGACTTGAATAGCTAAACGCGTCACCTGGCGCAAATAATACATCACTTTCATCAAATAGTGTGATGGCGTCTAACACATTGGGATAGTAAGTTTGCCCACCGATAGTAGCCAGCAGCCCCAACAACTCAGTGTTTTCTTTATAATGAGGAATGCCTGCCATATGCGACATCAATTGGCGGCCTGTTATGTTTGCCCAACGAGGATTGGGTAGCACATCAAAATAGTTGGCAAGCTTTTCGTCCAATTCAAACTGTTTATTGGCGACCAATCTTGCTAACCCCGTGGCGGTAAGTGCTTTAGAGGTACTGCCGATACGAAATTGTGTATCGGTGTTCATGGGGCGGCGCTTCGCTATGTCGGCCCAGCCTACACTTGCTGACCAAATTAGTTGACCATCTATAGCAACAGCAGCGCTGTAGCCGGGTGCAAAGATTTTAGCTTGTTGTTGTTTAAGCGCCTCCATTGCTTTGTTTGTGGCACCTTCAAAGCGCCTATCATGAACCTGACTCAGCAAAGGCTGTTCACTTGGCCAAGTTATATAGTTAAAGCCGATTAAAGGAAATATGCCTCTATAGGCGAGCCCCTGATAAACAGGCACTAGGGCATATGCAGCCGACAGTACGATGACAAGTAACACTAATAACGCTTTTTTCATTATAAACTTCCTAATTAAAACAAAGCGTTATTAAGCCCTTATTTGCTCAAATTCTCTTATCGATTTAGAAAAAATGAGATCATTTTTAAAATTGATCACGATATTGTGTGGGAGTTAGCCCCATTTGCTGTTTAAAGGCACGGTTGAATGGCGCAATCGAACCGTATCCTGCCTCAAAGGCAAGTGTTAAAATGGGGGTTTTCTTGTTAGTGGGGTTGTTTAGCCTCTCACATACCCAAGGGATGCGATAACTGTTTAGGTAATGAGAAAAGTTACTAAATCCCAGAGCTTGATTGATCAGCTGCCTTAGTTGGTGCGCGGGTATACCAAGCTGCTCGGCAAGCTTTCCGATTGTGAGTTCAGGTTGTAAAAACGCGCCCTGCTCCATCAAATTGTTAAGTGCTGTTAATTGCGGGTTGTCTATTTGTTCTGCGTGTTGTGTGGAAGCCTCAGTGGGGCTTATCTCATCAGCGGTCAATAACGTGCGCTTTGCTATAAACAAGGTTATAGCAAAGATAGCAACAGCATTTGTAAGACTAAACTGCCATGAGTTTCTTATCGCTGATGATGCAAATTCAAACACCACTAACACCGTCATATACAACGCGCAGAGCAGAATGAGATACTGTCGAGCGTTGCGTCTTTGATTATCTAAATCGTCATAAAGCTGATAAGCACTCAAATATACGCAGATTAACAATATAACAAGTGCAATACCGTGATTGATATCGTGCAGCAGGCCCGTGCCACCCTTAACCAAAAAGAAGTACGCCAGTATCACAAGCCACAACACGGCTGGGTAAACTATCCACTTTGGTGATTGAGCGAGTTTAAATTGGTGGTTAAGTTGTACCAATGTCACCCATAAAATAGCGTAAGGCGTTAAATCGGTAAAAAATAGCAACACATTTCTTAATCCACCATAGTGGCTGTTTTCAATTGGTGCGGTGAGTAACACATAGCCGATGATACAGCTGCATAACAGTATGTGTGGTGCACTTTGCTTTGACGCCCTATTGATTAAGAATGCCATCAGTAAAATCAGTAATCCTACAGCGGCAAACCTGAAAAACAGGTCAATAACTTGCAAATCTGTCAGCACGATATTCATATAGTCCCTACTTAAATTTACCTAATTCATGGCCGCTTATAGGTGTATCCTATCAAACAACTAAGCTGTTACTAGCGATATATTGAATAAAGATCTCAATTGAATCAAATGATTGAATACATTATGAATAAGTGCTAGCTTTTTAACCTCATTTCAAATTGTATTGATTTTGGTGAAGATGGATACGCAAATCGCTAAAGACAATTTAAAGGCATTACTACTGCAGGAGTCGAGAAAATACCGTTTTGTTGCGCGTGCTCACACGTCATTGATGACCACCATGTACGTGATTAGCATAGCTTCGAGTCTTGCCGCTGCCGTTCTCGTCGCCTCTGATGCCCTACCCAAATTAGTACTAGCGGCCATAACAGCATTGCCCGGTACAGCGATTTTATGTACCTCGGCTTTTCGTTTTAAAGAGCATTCTCAATGGCATTATAAAAAAGCGAGAAGACTTGAAAACTTGATTTATTCATTAGAGTTTGAAAACGAGTCCGTAGCGAGCATCAGCAAAAAAGCCAGAACAATGCATGATTCAATGGAGTTGTCTTGGCCTGGCTTTGGTAATATCAATGGCGAAGAATCCGCGCGCGAATCAATGTCTAGTGAATAATCCTTCAATACAAACGTAGACCCCCATTTGTGTAAGCTACACACGCTGCAAATAAAATTCTCTCGTACTTGCGAAGCTATTATTGTTCGCCTTTCAACTTAGCTTGTCGAACCATGTCACGGACATTTATCTTATTGTTAACTTTATAAATAAAATGTTGACCACATTTAAGAAACAAAATATTATCAAATACCTATTTGAGGTACAAAAGGAATGCCAAACTAATGATAAAAACAATATTATCTTCATGCGTTACGCTAGCTATAGGCGCAGCAATGAGTACGTCTGCCTACGCAAGTGTTTGTAGTTCAAAGCAAGTTGTTACAGACAAGTGCACAATATTTAAAAACGATGCTTCTTTAAATAGAAAAATCAATAAATTTATCGGCGACATGCACAGCAGTTGCAACAAACACGATAGAGCCTATAACACATTGGGCGCAGATAGAGGTGCAGCTGACAGACGTCTGCAACGTGACCTACGTAAAGACTGCTTAGACAACCCGTTTACTATGGGAGCCTGTTTACCCGTTGTTGAGTTAGCTATGGCGTTTGTTCGTAGTAGCGGTAAAGAGCTGTACTTGGCAAGACAAAATGAAATGCTTCAACATGTTAAAGGTGTGAATAGCAAAATGGCTGCCGACCAGTGCGTAGCCACTCCTGAACATCAAGGTTATATCGATGATGCTTTATTAAGCCATATTAATAGTAAATTTAAAGCAATTGTTAGTCGTCCTCCTACCGCTTATGAGCGATATGAAATGCTTAGCCGCTACGTACCAGGGCAAGGTATTCAAGGCAGTACGTTTAATAATTCATTGACCTCATACGCATATAACCGACGTGGCATTAACGCGCCTGTTATTACATCAATTAGTCGCTATGAGAGTGTATTTCCAGACGTAACCTATACATGGAACCCAAGTATTTTAAACAAAAACTATCTTCAATATGATTGGTCAACCACCCATACTTGGGGCAATCAGAACGCACCAAAGTTAGAAATTAATTTTGGTAATCAGTTTGATATGAATGCCAACGTCAGTGGCTTTTTAAAAGTTAAGCGTTCACGCGATGAAAGAGATGTATTTTTCTTTAGTCATAGGTTTACAGCGCGTGGTTCTTGTTCACCAAGCCCTGATCAGTTCTGCACGGTATTACAACCTGGACCCTAGTCAGTTACAGAGCATAAATAGCAATTGAGTTTCAAACATATAAAAGCCACAGAGTGGCTTTTATATTAACGTATAGACAAACACCTTATCCCGCTCGAAAGAACGAGTCTAGCGCCCTTTTAAAACTTTTTTCTGACTCTTGTGTAAGCGCACAGTAGTTCCACGCTTTATCACCTAATCGAAACCTTACGTTGGCTTTGTATATTGTGTCTTTGTGAGCATTTAGAAATCTCCAATCAGCTTTACCTGTCATAGCACATGACTCTTTGGCGTACAGGTTAGTTTTGTTGGGCTGAACCAGACTAAAAATATAAACATCATCATATATGGACGTGAGTTTTACTTCATGTTGCTGTGTTTTAAATAAAACCTTTGATAGCAAAAAGGCACTCATTGCAATACCTACCATCATGGCCAGATAAGGCCATTTATGTTGTTCAAACATTTAACCCGTTCTCTTTCGCTTCAAAAAACTAAACTTTAATGATGATCAAAGTTAAAATAAATAGGTCAAAAGGATTGATTTTATAACTGAGGATTTAGTTTTTAGTTACAGCGCTGGTAATGTGCGATATTCACAACGCTGCACTATGATAACCAAAAATAAAAAACTCGCCCATATGAGCGAGTTTTTATTAAATCTGTCTGTTTGTGGCTAAAACTCTTTGACTACCTTAACATCGCCAGTTACAGCACCTGATGACACAAAGCCAATTGTATCTGGGTTTGACGATACACTTTGGATCACCTCGGCGTCATTAGCAGCCTCTTTTGGTGGCGTACCTTTTCCTGTGAATATCAGTTTTGACCAATAAGCCTTTAACTGGGCAGAAGATTTGTTCAGTACTTTGCTATTGAACTCTTCTGTCACAGGATTGCCTGCGTCTTGGCCAATAGGGATCACTTTATTGCCATTGCTAAAAGATTTTTCTTTACCGGTAAAAATTCGATTAATCGTCGAATCGTCAAATGCACTGCTGTTACTTGGGTGCACAATAACCGCCACACCAGCATATGACTGAGCGCAAAGCAGCAAAAATGCCATATAAATTAAATTTTTCATCACTTAAGCTCCTTAAAATACTACATCAACGCCAAACGTAATCGCTTTACTGTCACCCGCTACGGCGAAGTCAAACGAATCATCTTTAACGCGGTCATATTGCACTTTAAATGCAGCTGAAGGATGGAAGTTCCAGCGAACACCGACAGCGGTCGTATCATGCTTTTCAACATCGCCATCACCACTTTGCTCATAGTCTGAGTACATAATATATGGCGTTATCTCATCAAACCGATAACCAACGCTTATCATGTAAGTATCAAAGTCACTGTCTAGCTCTAAACGGTTGAGCTCGGATAATATGAAGAAATTGCCAAAGTCTGCGTTGACTGCTAGACCATAGAACTTGCCGTCTCGCTCGTCTTTTCCGTTCCACATTGATGGTTCACCATCGATAAAGCGCTTATTGGTGTAGCGCATGTGGGTTAAACGAATTTCTAGCCAGTCATGACTTAAGTTTACTACTCCACCGAGAATATCTTCCCAGATCTCTCGTGTTGGCGCACGGAAAAAGAAGTCAGACAAGAGTTTATTTTCTGTGTCATCCTCTTTACCGGTGTAAATATTAGCGGACAGTCCCCAATCTCCTATCGAACCATTGTAGAGTAAGTTCACCCCCTCGTAGTTGAAAATCTGCCATGTATAGTTATCAGCTGGTGGCCTCATCCATACATAGGCATAGCCAACATCATAAAAGTCAGAGTAATAAAACAGCGGTAAACGCTTCTTACCTGCTTGTAATGTCCAGCTGTCATTGAGTTCATAGGAGATGTAGGCCCATTCAAATTCGGCATCGAAATCATTCGCCCCCCGCGCTACGATTTGCCCTGTTACGCTGAGCCCGTTACCAAGATCCCCTGTTACCTGTAGACCTATAAGTGACTCTGGTGAAAAGGAAAAATCCTCTGTATAAGTACTTACAATTGGATAGTCAGCAAGAAATGAAGGTTCTATGCCGTATTGGGGGGCACCCGTACCACTGAGCACTTTACCGCCATTCACGCTTGCAAACCCTGAAATATTTATCTCTGCATGAGCTGTCATTGAAGTGAGAGCAGCGATCAAGAGAGTTGTTTTAAGTTTCATAGATAGCTCCGCCTAATTTATAAGTTATTGGCAGGCTAAGTATAGTTAAACCTCCGAAAAAGAAAGTTTTATTGATAAAAATTGGAATATGGCTAAGCTTAGATTCAGGGGAAAGTGCCAATCAGCTAGCGCTATGCCGTTAAAGTGGCAAAAAGCAGGGATTAACACAACGAAAGGTTGTCACATTGTTATATTACAAGGTGTTATATGTCGAATTTATTGCATTTTAAGAATATGAGTATTTCAAAAAAAATCCATGCGATAACCATAGTTGCAGTAGCAGCATTTATTGTCTTGGTAATGATTAACTATAAATCTTTATTGGAGAACCAGCGTTCACTAGATGAATTAGAAAACCAAACCTATAAGCTCTTGATTTTGACGTCAGAAAACGTCACTGCGATGCAAAACCTCGACGAAACCTACACCCAATCAGTCACCTTTGGCGACGCTGAGTTGATAAGTAAAGCCGCAGGTACACAGAAAAAGCTCATTGAAAATTTAAGGCAAGTTCCTACGTTGAACTCTAATTTCCCAACCACTGATACCGTACGTGACCTACAAGAGTACGGTAAAATCGCAAAGCAAATTGCGACCAGCATGATTGATGGCACAGCCGACTTTGCTAAGTTACCGCAAATAGCCAAACAAAAAAGCGATTTGTTTGAAGGGCTCCTTGCTGATTTAAACGATGATAAAAAACGTGCTAACGAGCGTTTTTCAGAATTAATTAACAACACCAAATCTAACGCCGACGATGCTTTGACGATGATGTTTATCGTAGCTGTTATCTCGCTGGCCCTGGTTATCGTCTTAGCGGTCATGATCGCAAGAGGTATCAGCTCATCAGCTGGTGAAGCAGCAAGTAACCTACATTTACTGGCCGAAGGAAAAGGCTCATTGAGTTCACAATTGACTGTTTCATCCGCCGATGAAATTGGGCAAGTGTCTAAAAACTTCAATGCATTCATTAACCTGCTCAGAGGCACGGTAGAAGATGTTATCGCTGTGGTTGAACCATTGATGGAAAACTCTACCCGCTTAGTGCAAGGCATGGAATCAGCAGAGCGTGCAACTCAGCAACAATCCAGTGATGCCGAGGTAGTACGTAACTCAATGGAAGAAATGAAACAAAGTGTAGGAGATATTTCCCAATCAGCAGCGTCGGCTTTTCAGGCCGCGGAGCTTGCTGAGAACGCTGTCGACGAAAGCTTAAAGCAAATTAATGTATCGGTTGCCCAGTCTCAAGATTTAAGTGAAGAAATTAATAAGGCTGCCGTCACAATTAACAAACTTGCTGATGATACCCAAAATGTAACGCAGATCCTAAATGTAATTACGTCAATTGCAGAGCAAACCAACCTACTCGCTTTGAATGCGGCAATTGAGGCGGCTCGAGCTGGAGAGCAAGGCCGCGGCTTTGCGGTGGTAGCTGATGAAGTAAGAGAGCTGGCATCACGTACGGCAAAATCAACTAATGAGATCCGTGAGCTTATCAACATACTCACCGTTGCTGCATCAGACTCAGTTAACGCTATGAACACAGCTAGAGACATGGCGACCAACAACGCTCAAGCGGCAGAAGCAACAGGTAACTCTATTCAAGAAATTTCGGAGCAGATTTTAGCGATTAACGGTATGAACTCTCAAATCGCTACAGCCACAGAGCAGCAAACATCGGTAGCCGCTATGGTGGTAGATAACGTTTCGAATATGCACAGTTCTTTTGAAGAAACAATGAGAGCACTTGAACAGGTGCGTGATGTTGCACAGAATCTTCATAAATTATCAGATAATCTTCTGGATTCAACTTCAAAATTTAAACTGTAACTTGAATTATAGGCATTAAAAAAGGTAGCCACTGGCTACCTTTTTTTGTTTCACTTAATTATTAAAAATTAAAGTGCAACGATGTTCTCAGCTTGAGGACCTTTTTGGCCTTGAGCTAGAGTGAATTCTACGCGTTGGCCTTCAGCTAGAGTTTTGAAGCCGTCACCTTTGATTGCGCTGAAATGAGCGAATACGTCAGCGCCATTTTCTTGAGCGATAAAACCAAAACCTTTAGACTCGTTGAACCACTTAACGGTACCAGTAACTGTGTTAGACATAATATCTATCCTGTAAATAAAAAATTAAATTGCTGACTATCATCAAAGTCAGACGGAATAGCACAAAAAATAAATGATATTTAAAACTACAGGACGGAGGTACTAACGTTAACGCTTCGAAATGGAGTGTAAAAAGACTTACTTTTAAGCTGTGCTTCACTATATAGATATTATGAAGCAAGTCAACATAAATTTTTTGTTTAATATCTAAGCACTGTTATTTTTTAACCAATCAGACGAACCTATATGATTACAAATTCGCCTGACCAAAAAACCGTTTAGTGTAAAGCTGCTGTGAAAGGAATTTCCTGACAAATTTGCGCTTCTGCAATCAAGATCTCTTCTAAACGCTCATCAATTATCTGTTTATCGAAATATTCATAAGCGAGCTCTACAAAAAGGTTTTTATGCTTTTCTTCTGATTTTGCAATCGTGACATAAAAATCTTTCTCTTTGCCTTCAGGTAAAGCTTGCGCAACCAAAGAAAAACGTTCATGACCACGTGCTTCAATCACCGCCGCAACCAGTAATCTATCAATTAGAAATTCATCTCGGCCATTTCTAAAGACAGCGCGAATTTTTTTAACGTATGGGTCTTTTTGGTCATTGCCCAAAGTGACACCGCGTTCGGTCAAAAGCTTTAGTACCTGCTTGAAATGTATCATTTCTTCAATCGCCAAGTCGGCCATGGCTTTGACCAGCTTAATTCTATCTGGATAGTGGCTTAACATAGATACCGCCATTCCCGATGCTTTTTTCTCTGCCGCAGCATGATCTTGTAAAAAGGTGTCGAAATCTTCGAGTACTTTATGTGTCCATTCAAAAGGCGTGTGGTATTTAAGTTCAAACATTGCGAAATACTTATTGAGTTCACTGAAAAAATTGCGGGCATTCTATCTTATTGTGACGTTGGCGCAAAGCACCGATTGGACGCGTAGGATTAGTATAACGCCGTATCTTTATCTACTTTGCCGTTTCTAGTTGAAGATACTTTTAATGGGTGGCGTATGTCATTCCACGCTGTCACCTTTCCCGCTTTGTTGGTATAGGGCATCGTCGTATTACTATCTGTGCCCTGGGCACTTAGAAAGCATTTCAGCTTATCCATCGCGTGAGTATCTGCAACTTTGAGCAGCAAATAAGGTAATTGGTTTGACTCAAAAAATGTAATTGCTTGGTGTCTATGCTGTGTATAACAGTTTCTCAAAAAGGCGTCGTCGTTTATTGACTCCTCACTCAACCCTGAAAACGTGTTTAAAAAACAACGCTTGATCGTGTCATTAAAGCCGCCATCTGTTCGCAAAAGATTGCCAGCCATACGGTTCAGCAACTGGGATATCGACGGTAACCAACTGTTTATATCGCGCTCTAGATAGATAAAACGGCTATTTGGATATACACCGGCGAGGCGTTGATAGTCATTAAATATGGGGGTGTCAGCAATGACATCGGCGTCTTGAAAGGTTTTCTTAGTATACGCTGTGTGCGCGGTTTTAAAGCCAAGTTCTAAGCAGGCAATACACAAGCTTGTGGTTCCGGTTCTTGGTAAACCTACAACAAATACTTTACTCATCCCGCCTTTACACCTCAACTACATACAAAAACAGGATTATACGTGACTTGCTTTGAATACGGTAGGCGTCAGAAAAGACGCCTACGCTAGCGGATATTATTTAATTAGATAGACAGCGTAAACCTGCGCATTGATGGTGATGGCACCGGTGTTATATGCCTCTTTGTAGCTGCCCGATTCCGAGTCCATCATTCTCATTGATGAAGCCTGTCTCAGATACGGTACTGACGGACCATTCATTGGTGCAAATGACACTGAATAGAGCTTATCTAAATCAACATCAAACTCATCGGCTAACTCGCTGGCCGCCAGTTTTGCGTCTTTGATCGCTTCTTTTTTCAGTTTATCTGTAAGTTCATCACGATTACTCACGCTAAACTCGGTATTGTTGAACTGGGTAATACCGGCATTAACAAGCTCTTGTAAAAGCTCTGGGTAGCTTTCAATCTTTTCCAGAGTAAGAGTTAAGCTGCGAACAACTCTAAAGCCCTCAAACTCTTCTTCGTTGGTATTACGGTTATATCGTGTCTGGCGATGCACATTAAGCTGAACGGCATGAATATCATCTTTTTTGATACCGAAACGTTCTGATAGTTTAATCGCTTTTGCCATCACACTATCAACCTTGTTTTTGGCCGCAACTAACTGTTTATTGGTCTCACTGATTGCAACACGAATAGTTGCTCTGTCAGGCTGTACTTGCATTTTAGCAGAGCCTTCAACATATAAATGAGGCTGCTCAGGAAGTGCTGCTGCAAATGAGCTTGCACAGAAAAAGGTAGCAAGTAATGAGGAGATCATACGCATAACGGTGTTCCTTTTATAGATTATTGCGAGTATTGAAGCATATTGCCCTTAATCATCACTGAATGAGCGATTGTGCTAATGGTTAGTTTAACTATAAGAGCGCTTTTATCGAAAAAACACAAGCCTTGATACTTTTAAGTATCAAAAAGCCAGCTTATGCTGGCTTTTAAAGTTAAATACTACGGCGTTTATAGTTTCGATACTCAGGGAGCCAATAGTTTTTCTCAATAGCAGCCCAAATTGCATCGTCAGGCATTTCTAGTGCAACGCCCTCTTCCATCGCCTTTTTAGCAACGGCAAACGCGATACGTTTACTGAGTGCCTCAATTTCTATCAACGCAGGTAACAGGCTACCTTTGCCTGTGTTCGCCCATGGTGAAGACTCCGCGAGTGTTTCACTTGAAACCATCAGCATCGCATCAGTGATACGTGTGGCTTTTGCAGCAATCACACCTAAACCAATACCAGGGAAAATATAGCTGTTGTTACATTGCGGAATTGGATACGTTTTGCCATCGAACTGTACTGGCTCAAACGGGCTTCCCGTTGCAACAATGGCCTCACCATTAGTCCACTCAATCACATCTTTTGGATGTGCTTCAACTTGGCGAGATGGATTGCTCAGCGGAAAGATAATTGGACGCGCACAGCCGTTGTGCATAGCGCGGATAACTTGTTCGGTAAACAAACCAGGCTGACCTGATACACCAATTAAAATATCTGGCTTTGCACAGTGCATAACATCAAGTAATGATGCATAGTCACCGCTGTAAGACCATTCACTTAACGCGTCTTTGCTTTGTACTAACGCAGCTTGGAAGTCACGTAAATCAGCCATGCCTTCGGTTAACAAGCCAAAACGGTCGACCATATACACCTGAGAGCGAGCTTGGGCATCAGAGATACCCTCTGCAACCATTTGACTAATAATTTGCTCGGCGATACCACACCCTGCGGATCCTGCCCCTACAAATACCACTTTTTGTTCACAGAGCTTTGCCCCCTTAACACGACAAGCGGCCAACAACGAACCTACAGTGACAGAAGCTGTGCCTTGAATATCATCATTAAAGCTACAAATTTCATCGCGGTAACGCTTTAGTAACGGCATGGCATTTGGCTGAGCAAAGTCTTCAAATTGTAACAACACATTAGGCCAGCGGCGTTTGACTGCATTGATAAATAGCTCAAGAAACTCATCGTATTCTTCCTGAGCGATACGCTTATGACGCGCGCCCATATACATAGGGTCGGCTAATAGCTTCTCATTGTTCGTACCAACATCAAGCATTACAGGTAAAGTGTAAGCGGGGCTTATGCCACCACATGCCGTGTACAAAGAGAGCTTACCAATTGGAATCCCCATTCCACCAATACCCTGATCTCCAAGGCCTAAGATACGCTCACCATCGGTTACAACGATAACTTTTACTTTGCCTTTTGTGGCATTACGTAAAATATCATCGATTTGATGGCGTTCTTCATATGAGATGAACAAGCCACGAGAGCTGCGGTAGATATCTGAAAACTTCTCACACGCATCACCCACAGTTGGCGTGTAAATGATAGGCATCATTTCTTCCAAGTGGTCACGCACTAAGCGGTAATACAGCGTTTCATTGTTATCCTGAATCGCGCGCAGATAAATGTGCTTGTTCAAGTTGTCACTAAAGCTTGAATATTGCTGATAGCAACGCTCTACCTGCTCTTCAATGGTCTCATAACGTGGCGGAAGTAAACCAGCGAGGTTAAAGCTCTCGCGTTCACGTTGGCTAAATGCACTGCCCTTGTTCAATAAAGGCGTTTCTAGAAGATTTGGACCAGAGTAAGGAATGTATAAATAATTTGGATCAGTTTGTTTAGTCATATTTACAAGTTTTGACACATTTATATAGGCTGAGAGTTCATTATTGCCTAAGGTGATTAAATTTCAACGAAATTCGCGCACATCAGACCAATGTAAAAGGCCCCGCAACACATCTATTCGAGCGTAAACAGGGCCGTACATTATATCTTAATGTAAGGTTCAATCCTATGGTTATTGTGTGATTTCGCTCAATGCAACGCCTTCTCGGCGAGGATCTGCACCACCATATAATTTGCCATTTTTTACCTCAATAACATGTAAGCCGGAGTTCAAGTCTCTTAGCTGCACTTTATGCCCCTTTTCTTCGAAGAAAGTGACATACTGCTCAAGTTCAGTGCCCTTTTCCAAGGTGGTATATTTGTTACGGTTGGTAATATTTGGCAGGTTAACCGCCTGTTGTGGTGTCAATTGCCAATCAAGTACACCAATGATGGTTTGTGCTACATAATTGATAATACGACTGCCACCAGGAGAGCCGACAACTAATCGCAGGCTGCCATCTGGGTTAAATACCATCACAGGTGCCATGGAACTGCGTGGACGTTTGTTTGCTTCAACTCGATTAGCTACCCAATGTCCGTCTTTTTTGGGGCTCAATGAGAAGTCCGTAAGCTGATTGTTTAAAAGATAACCGTTCACCATAACTGTTGAGCCAAACGCCATTTCGATTGAACTTGTCATGGATACCGCATTACCATCTTGGTCAACAATCGACACATGTGTGGTTGATGGTAGCTCATAGCCATCACTTTTCGCGTAAGCAAGTTTGCCTTTAGTTGGGTCTCCAACTACTACATTGTGGTTATCATGGTCAGTGATTAACTTGGCACGTTGTTCAAGGTAGTCGCTTTGTAGCAGAGCTTGAGTTGGCACCGAGACAAAATCAGGATCTGCCACATAGTGATTTCTATCAGCAAACGCCAAGCGAGATGCCTGAGTAAATAAATGCAAACTTGTTGGGTCGTTAGGCTGATACTGGCTAAGCTTTTTGCCTTCTAGTAATTTTAGAATTTGCAGCACAGCTACACCACCACTGCTTGGCGGGGCCATCGAACACACTTTATGTTGATGGTAGTCAACACATATTGGATCACGCATTTTACTCTGGTATTGCGCGAGATCTGACTCACTCAGTTTGCCTGGTGCAATAGCGGATGTTTGTACTGCATCAACTAACTTTTTAGCGTTATCACCTTGGTAAAACGCAGTTATGCCCTGTAGTGCGACCTGTTTGTAAAGTGCGGCAAGTTCAGGGTTTTTCTTAACTATACCTGCCTTTAAAGGCTTTCCATTTGGGTAGAAGTACTCTTTTGCCCCAGATAGCTGCTCAAGCCCAGGGTTATAACGCTTTTCTAGTAACATGCTTAGACGAGGTGAAACAACAAAGCCTTCATCAGCTAACGCGATGGCTGGTTTAAATAATTCATTCCAAGGCAGCTTACCGTATTTATCATGCGCTTGCTTAAACGCATATAAAATACCCGGCACACCTACCGAGCGTCCACCCACTACGGCTTTGATCCATGGAACAGGCTTACCTTGTTGGTCTAAAAACAACGTATGATCAGCATTACTTGGTGCAGTTTCTCTGCCATCAAATGTGACTAGCTGATTGTTTTTCTTGTCGTAGTATAAGACGAATCCGCCGCCACCAATGCCTGACGATTGTGGTTCAACCAAAGTCAGAACGAGTTGCGTGGCAATCGCAGCATCGATAGCGCTGCCGCCTTTGGCTAACATCTGCTGACCTGCTTTTGAGGCATAAGGGTTGGCAGCTGCAATCATGTATTTTTCACCAATAGCCTGCTGCTTGAGTTGAAACCCTGTTGCGGCTTCAGGTTCCCTCGTTTCTCGTTGTTCTGGTTTTGCCGCCAAGTTGCTATCAGAGGCACAGCCACTGAGTAACAAAACTCCAATCAACGGATAGGCATATTTCATAATATTCACTTTTATCGGTTCTCATCGTTGGCATGATAAAAGTAAAGAGGCACAATATGCAAAAAATAAAGCATAAACAACATGATTGATTTACCAATACAAAAACAATACATACTGCCACCTTTGCTACTCATTGTAATTTGCGCCTTGTTGATGTTGATAGACGCACACTCCTTGCTGGTATTTGACCGTAGTCAGGTTGAACAACAGTGGTGGAGAATCTTCACAGGCCAGTTTATGCATACCAATTGGACACACCTTGCGCTTAACGTACTAGGCGTTGTTTTTATCTGGATTTTACATGCTGAACATCGCTCTGTATCTACCTACTGTTGGCATATTATTTTTTTAGCGCTTTGGACTGGAATCGGCATTTGGCTATTTTGTCCTGATATAAGAATTTATACCGGTTTGAGTGGCCTGCTTCATGGCGTGATAGTCTGGGGCGCTTTAAAAGACATTCAAGTTGGCATGAAAACAGGAATTTTGCTGTTTGTTGGGATTTGGACCAAATTAATATGGGAACAAATACAAGGGCCAAGTCCTGAGGTGGGTGCACTCATTGATTCTACAGTGGCGATTGACGCTCACCTTATCGGCGCAATTGGTGGGCTAGTTTTATCAGTCACTTTATTGCGTGAGCAGTTAAAAAGAACGCCGTCATCTTAACTTCAATATCATGTATCGGCGACTAAGCAACGCCGATACATCACTTGCACTTTATTCTTCGTCTTGCAAAGGTGCTCTGTAACCCGGCTTTGCCAAGATTTCTAAATAAAATGAAGGCAATTGAGCATCTACTGCGTGATCAATATGCTTGTTGATCTGCGTAACTTTAATGACATCGGCTTGCGACTCAGTCGCACCAAAGCGACAATCAAAATCCCAAAAATCTGCATCCGCTGGCAGATTTTTATTACGCTCTCTGCGAAGATATTTTTTCACTTCATATTTTATGGCATCTACCAAGCGTGCAGGTTTAAGTTTAGGATGCGTTAACGCAAAGGTTTTTCTCATGATGTTCTCAATGTCAGGATATCATCAACTGATGATGATCGAGTTTTAGGAAAGTAATGCGCTATATTAGCGTATTTCATTACCACACGCGATTAAAAGCATCGCCTTTGCGTACAAAAATATCGACTTGTTTATCTTATAAGCATCGCCTGTTCATCAAGTAAGTCGATAAAACATCGTACTTTGGGAGATAAATGTTTTTTGCTCGGATATATCGCATAAACATTGACCATAGGCTGTGGAAACTCTTCAAACAAAGATGCCAACTGCCCCGTTTCAAGCGCTTCTTTAATATAAAACTCTGGTAAACGACAAACACCAAAGCCCGCCAATGCCATGCTGGCTTGCATGTTACCGTTGTTAGACTTAATCTTTTGCCGAACATTAACGACAAAGTGTTCACCATTTTTATGGGTGAAGTCCCAACGTTCTGGCACTTTGTGATTGCTATAGCAAATACAGTCATGATTTTGTAATTCTTTAGGATGATATGGCTGACCATGACATTGGATATAGCTCGGTGATGCCACCACATAGGTTGGGCAAGAAAACAGCCTTTTACAAATCAAACTGGACTCATCTAACACGGGCGCGGCACGTACTACCAAGTCGAAGCCATCTGAGACTAAATCGATTCGCTTATCGCTGAGATCTAAGTTGAGCTTAACATTAGGATAGCGACTCAGATATTGTTCAATAACAGGCTGGATATAACTTTGACTTATCCCCACAGGACAACTTATCTTCAACTCCCCTTTTGGGTTTTCATCATGTTGAGTCAGCAAAGTAAAAGCATCTTGTGCGTCATTGACCAATTGTTCGCAGTGCGTGAAATACAATTGCCCTTCGGGTGTTAACGCAATTGAGCGTGTGGTTCTGTTAAGCAGTCTTACGCCAAGCCGCTCTTCAAGTTTATTGATCTCTTTGCTGATATGAGAGTTTGAATGGCCCAAGACCTGCGCAGCGGCACCAAAGCCACCGCTTTTAACCACCTGGGTAAATATCAACACACCATCAAATATATTATTGGTCATATGGAAATAGTAATTTTACTTTTACGTTATTAATGATTATTGAAGCCTAATATATACTTGTTATCAACAAATAAATACGGCGAGTTGATGTAGATGTGGTGTTTGATGCTTCAACTCGTACACATTGTAATGATTTAGGAGAGAGTTATGAAAGTTTTAGCATTTGCAGCAAGCAGCAGCCGTCAGTCAATTAACAAACAACTGGCAACGTACGCCGCCTCATTGGTAGAGGGCGCACAGGTAGAAGTGTTGGACTTAAACGATTTTGAAATGCCAATCTACAGCTCAGATCGTGAGAACGAACAGGGTATTCCAGCTCAGGCACAAACGTTTTACAAAAAAATCGCTGAAGCTGATGCAATCATCGTGTCGTTTGCTGAACACAACGGGTCTTATACCGCCGCATATAAAAATCTGTTCGATTGGACATCGAGGATCAGCCAAAAGGTATACCAAGATACGCCAATGGTACTACTGGCAACATCACCAGGTCCCGGTGGCGCAAAAAGCGTGCTAGGAAGCGCAACAGGGTCTGCACCATTTTTCGCGATGGACGTAAAAGCGAGTATGTCAGTACCCAGTTTTTATGATGTGTTTGACTCAGAAAAAGGCGAACTGACTGATGAAACACTTAAACAACAACTCAAAGAATCGGTATTTTCTTTGCAACCATAAGAAATAATCAGAGCCAAACACATTGTTTGGCTCTTGACAAAAATTATTGCTCACAAAAACGCATATTTTCACACTTTGTTACCCTTCTTACTATTGATTAGTGACGCAAACTCCCCCATTTTACGTATTAGGATTTCGATGCTGCATCGTTTGCAGAATTTATATTTTTTCACTGAGGTGACTATGAAACGCGTTGTGTTATTTCTACTAACTAACCTAGCTGTAATGCTAGTGTTAGGTGTGGTTTTATCTGTATTAATGTCTGTACTTGGGATCTCCAGCAGAAGTTATAGCGGTATCATGCTCATTGCACTGGTATTTGGTTTTGGTGGTTCATTCATTTCGTTGTTTATGTCAAAGTGGATTGCCAAAAAATCAACCGGTGCCATGGTTATTGAACAGGCTCGTAACGAAACGGAACATTGGTTATTGCAAACCGTTGCTCGTCAAGCACAGCAAGCTAATATCAAAATGCCGGAAGTGGCCATTTATGACAGCCCTGAAATGAACGCATTTGCCACTGGCCCAAGTAAGAACAATAGCTTAGTAGCCGTCAGTACGGGGTTGCTTCACAACATGAGCCAAGACGAAGCCGAAGCGGTACTTGCTCACGAGGTATCACACGTAGCCAATGGCGACATGGTAACGCTTACCCTTATCCAAGGTGTGGTCAATACCTTTGTTATTTTCTTGGCCAAGGTACTTGCAGGTATCGTTGATAACTTCTTCCGTGGTGAAGATGAAGAAGGCACAGGCTGGGCATACTTTGTGTTTGACCTAATTTTCCAAATGCTATTTGGTATTCTTGCCTCTATCGTCGTCGCCTACTTTAGCCGTAAACGCGAGTTTGCAGCGGATAAGGGCGCAGCTGATTTAGTTGGCGCACATAAAATGCGTGCAGCGCTTGAGCGCTTAAAGCACAATCATGAGTCACAACTTGAGGGGTCGATGATGGCATTCGGTATCGCCTCTGGCAAAAGCATTGCCGACTTCTTTGCTTCTCACCCACCGCTTGAGCAGCGTATTCAAGCGTTGAGATAAGATAACTTATTACTAGCCCAGCAAAGCGCCCCTCGGGGCGCTTTTTTATTGACTCAAACATCATGATTTAAGGTAAACAACTCGCTTTGGTAAAGAAGTACCGCACTTCATAGTCTTCACAGGTGGTGTTGCTGCTACTGCCGCCATTGCTTGAGTTCCAGCAGGCAAAACCAGATCCATTGTTGACTAAGTTTTGCCCTGTTAGGCTTGAGTCTAGTTTGGTATCAACGACACGGGCGACAATTGCAGCGATATCCGACGACTCACAACTTGCCGAAATGTTGCCTGATGATTTATGACCATTGAATAGCTCGTTATCGCCACTTTGAGGGTCATCTCTGTCTAACCAATCTGTGGCATATAACCCGCCATTAACTAATGCGTTTTCGATTTTATAAATGCCAATTGAGTTAAGTTCACTCCCCTCAGAACCGTGGAATGCAAATATTTGCTGCGATGACGTTGAAGAATAGGTAGTACAACTACCCGTTGTCGCACCGCCAGAGATTGCGCTCCCAGTACTTGAGGTAAACTTCAAGAAATAAACTGTATCATAGCCATATTTTGCATCTTCTTTACAGATTTTGATGTCCTTTAGATACTGACCACTGCTTGCATCGAATGTCAGCGCGTTGCCCCAACTGCCACCGCTACCACCATAGGTGACGCATAATTCAGAGGTACCGACGCTTGCGTGACTCACACTTTGCGTGGTTTCGTAACACGCCTTAAAGCCATCAATACGACTGCCAGAGCGGATCTGCACAGAGCTTAAGTTAAACGAACCGCCAACTAACGCTTTGCGCTTAAGTAGACCTATATCGTCAAATGAATCCCCTTTACTCACAGAGCCAACCGCGCTCCTTTCTACAAATTTCCAATCTATATATTCTTTTGAATTAGACAGCCAAAAATCGTCAAAGGCGTTGTAGTAATTCACCCAATGATCATTGCTGCTAGTTCCAATTTCAGCCAACAACTGCACCTGTTCATACGCATTAAACGGCATGCCGAAGGTATAACTTCCCCCTAGGCTCTTGCAGTATTCAAAACCCATATGCCATGTGCCCTTGGTAGCTGAAATCTGCCAGTTTCTGTCTTTGTCTACACAGGCGTGATATTGGAATGTTGTACAGGCTTTGTCGGCAATAGTCTGGTCATCTTCTAAGCTGGCACAATCGCCCGTACCATTTGGACGATTTGATTTCCAGGACCAAATGTAATCCTCAATTTGCACTTCATTAGCGCCATAGCCACTCGCCGCGCTGGTGTTATTTGCTTCAACCAATGCAAGCTCAAGTATTTGCGAGCCCTTTTTACCCCACTTGTTTAGCACGTTACTGCCAGTTTTGCTTGAACTTGGGCCGTCTGTATTGAGCTGAGTGGCATCATCGATGACCACGGTCATGTTTTTAGCGTTGTAGTGAGCCGTTTGATCATTACTCACACACTCATCGTTACCGTTTTGGCAAAATGGCTGGTTGCTTTGCAAATTGCCATTTGCGTCAAAGGCATCGACCCCGATAAAGACCGTGTTCCAAAATTTTGAGTAGTTACCTGAACTGTGATAAGCGCAGAGATCACTTTTATCCCGTGGTGTTTGAACAACCGCCACTAATTGCTTACCCGCAGCTAGAATGTCGCGCTTAGTCAAATGCGATACTGGCAATGAAGCACAGCTTTTATCGGCATAGCCCCAATCTTCTGGCAGTAATAAGTAGTCTCCCACATCATTTTGGAGTCGCTCACCAATCTTGTTGTGCCAGTTATTGTGGTCATTGTGTTTGTACGCCTCAATTTTAAGGAGCACCACTTCGTCGGGGTTATCTTGCAAAAAGTCTTTTATATCGTCTAGCCCTTCAGACAGCTTTGCGTGAAAGCTTGAACACAGCGCTTTGTTTTCCAACGAGTTATGACACAACATAGGTGTTGAATCAAAAGTCCCTTCTGGGTAAATATCAAACTCCATCACGCGAATGCCGCGTTTAAGCAGACTCTTGGGTGAATAGTATTGATTTACATCAGTGTAGGTGCCCTTGCTCCAAGAATAGGAAGCATATGCGTTATGCGCACCCGCCCAGAGAGTTTTTGAAAAAGGCGCAAAGTTGTCAATTTGCCCTTGTAAATCTAAGCGTGTGACTTTGTCATCGTCGGTATCTATTGCTGCGTGTACAACGGGTATAACAGCGGAAACAATTAATCCCCCTGCCAATATCAGCGCTAGTTTACGTACTTTACTAATGTGATTCATGATGAAATTCCTCTCCTTTTACGGTTTGATGTTGGTCCTTAAGCTGAATGTATTATTCAGTACCAGCAACCTGAGGAAAATGTAGGAGTCAAAAGTGCAAGCAATGTGGACATGTAAATTACGACAATCTTGCATATAGCAACAATGCCAACCAGCACAATAGGCCCTATATTTATAGGCTCCAAAGAAAAAGTAGCCATTTATCAGTGAATAATAGGCAGCAGCAATCACCCTTTGTTGCTAGAATCGGTTTGTAAATTATTTTATAAAGTTCATTGGTTGTAATTCTGTGTAATGCCGCCAGTTATCCGTTTTGCTGGATTTGGTTAAAAAAAAGCTGACCAAGGTCAGCTTTTCTAATATCTACACACCGGAGTATATCTGTTCAACAGTGGTTAAACGTTTACTAATAATAACCGTAAATAGTAATAGCAAGCTTGAAAACCACAGGCAGGCTTCAAGGCCATATACTTGATAAATTGCGCCAGAGAGCACAGTGCCGAGCAATCTCCCCATCGCATTGGCCATATAATAAAAGCCAACGTCCAATGATACGCCGTCGCTGTCAGCAAACTTAACGATTAGATAGCTGTGAAGCGAAGAGTTAATCGCAAATACGCCGCCAAAACACAGCAGGCCAAGTACAATCACCCAAGTTGCAGCAAATTGTTGATAAAGCGCAATAGCGATCAATACAGGTATGACTGTTAACAGCGCAGCCCAAAAAGTGAGTTGTCTAGCAGGTGCTTGCAGGTTACGGGTAATTTTTGGCGCATTGGCCTGAACTATCCCGTAAAAAATAATCCAAAGCGCCATAAAGCTGCCAACCTGTGTGTGATCCCACCCAAGCGTTGAGCTTAAAAACACAGGTAGTGCTACAACAAACCAAACGTCTCTAGAGGCAAATAAGCATAAACGTGCCGCTGAGAGAATGTTGATCTGTCGGCTCTTTGAAAACAATTCACTAAATTTAGGCTTGAACTTTTTCTTTCCCAAGTCTTGTTTCAGCAATACAAGAGAGCTAATCCAAGCAACAAGGAGTAACGATGCCATCGCCCAAAGCGCACCAGCAAAGCCAAATGCACCAAGCAGCACACCGCCCATAAAAAAGCCAACCCCCTTTAGCGCATTCTTTGAACCGGTCAGACGAGCGACCCATTTATACAAGGTACTATCAGCATCTTCTGGCACCAGTAATTTGATCGCGCTCTTGGCACTCATTTTATTGAGATCTTTAGCAATACCCGATAGCGCTTGTGCCGCCATGACATAAGCGACGCTGAGCCATTGTGGATTCACCGCTAACATAATCAGCGCTAAAATTTGCAGCGATAGACCAAGATTCATGGTTTTGTTGAGCCCAAGTCGAGCACCCAACCAACCACCAACTAGGTTAGTTACCACACCAAACAGTTCGTAGAACAAAAACAACATGGCAATGCTTAACGGGCTATACCCCAACTGATGAAAGTACAGCACAACCAGCATTCTAAGTGCACCATCAGTGAGGGTAAAGGCCCAATAGTTACCCGTGATAACTAGATACTGTTTAATTTCGCTTGAAAGTTTATTCAGCAACATAGCCGTTACGCAAAGCGCTCCGCGACGACATATCGCACTAAATCGGCAGTACGGTTTGCATAGCCCCACTCATTGTCATACCACAGGTACATTTTTACTTGTGTTCCGTTTACCACCATAGTGGATGGCGCATCAACAATAACGCTTCGCGGGTCAGTGCGATAGTCAATTGACACCAATGGGCGGGTTTCAAAGCCTAAAATGCCTTGCAAATCACCTTCAGCGGCTTCTTTCATCCAACCGTTGATTTCTTCAATGGTAGTCGCGCGGCTTAGTTCGAACACACAATCTGTAATGGACGCATTAGCCAAAGGTACGCGGATTGCGTGACCATTTAGTTTACCTTTTAACTCTGGAAAAATATGTGTGATAGCGGTTGCAGAACCTGTGGTTGTTGGAATTAGGCTCATGCCACATGCGCGTGCTCGACGTAAGTCTTTGTGTGGTGCATCCAAGATGGTTTGAGTATTGGTAATATCATGAATGGTCGTCATAGAGCCATGTTCTATACCGATTTTGTCTTGTAGCACCTTAACAACGGGTGCTAAGCAATTGGTGGTGCAAGATGCAGCCGTTACTATATCATGCTCAGCTTTATTATAATCTTGATGGTTAACGCCATAAACTACGTTGAGCACACCGTCTTCTTTTACCGGAGCGGTCACAACAACCTGTTTTACGCCTTGCTCTAAGTATGCCTGAAGCACTGCTTTGGTTTTCATTTTACCAGATGCTTCTATCACCAAATCGCATGTTGACCAGTCGGTTTGAGCAATGTCTTTGTTATGAGACACACTAATCTTGTGACCATCGATAATCATACACTTGTCATCAGCATTTACCTCAAAATTCCAACGGCCATGAACAGAGTCAAAATTCATTAAATGCGCCAACGTGGGTGCATCGCCTGCAGGGTCATTGATGTGCACAATCTCGATGTTGTTACTTGCGTACAACGCGCGCATGGTAAGGCGGCCCATACGACCGAACCCATTTATTCCAACTTTGATAGTCATTGCAGTGTTCCTTTTTTAATTGTTACAACATGAGGCCACGCGTTCAGGGCGCGAACCCATACCGTTAAGCTTGTCTGTCGCTGTTTGTAAAAATGTTTGGTTATGCTCGTAAGTTTGGGTGATGATGTTTTTAACCCAATCTTCGAGGTGTTCATTAATGCGATAGTAAACCCATTGTTTGTGTTTACGGTCAGTTAAAATCCCTACCTTTTTTAACTGTGCAAGGTGGCGAGAGATTTTTGGTTGGCTCAGCTCAAGTGCGGCCATTAATTCGCATACACATAGCTCTTGCTCCTGTTCAATTAGCAGCAGGCTTTGCAATCGTGTGCTATCAGCAAGCGCTTTGTAAAATGTTAATAGATCCATTCAGGCCCCCATCGAATATATGGTAAATCATATATTCGATATTCCATATATTCAATATTTAGTTATGAAATCGAATGTCATTGCCATTAGCCCTACAGTTGTCATACTAACGTTTACATCATCAAAACAAACAGGAAATAACATGAATAACAATGAGCCCAGCGTTGAGGTGAATTTTGATGGTCTAGTTGGACCTACGCATAACTACGCCGGACTGTCATACGGCAATGTCGCATCGCTTAATAATGCTGATGCCATTTCCAATCCTAAACAGGCGGCGCTGCAAGGCCTTGCGAAAATGAAAGCGATGCATGACATGGGCTTAAAGCAAGGTATTTTTGCCCCTCATGCTAGGCCCGACATAGATGCACTGAGAAGACTTGGATTCAGCGGAAATGATAAGCAGGTACTCAATAAAGCCGCTAAAGAATCCCCTATTCTACTTAGAAGCGTATATTCAGCCTCTTCTATGTGGACAGCCAATGCGGCTACCGTTTCGCCTTCAAAAGATACTGTAGATGGTAAAGTGCATTTTACGAGTGCGAATTTGAATAATAAATTTCACCGCTCTTTAGAGCCAACGACCACCACCAATCTACTAAAAGCGATGTTTACAAGTAATGCTTTTTTTACCCATCATAGCCATTTACCAGAACAACCATTTTTTGGTGACGAAGGTGCTGCAAACCACACTAGGTTATGTGATAACCATAGCGATAAGGGTTTGGAGGTTTTTGTTTATGGCGCAAGCAGCTTAAATAATAGTGTGAAAGGGCCAGTAAAATATCCAGCTCGTCAAACGCTCGAAGCCAGTGAGGCTATTGCACGCTTGCACGGTATAAAAGACAGTCACGCATTGTTTATACAACAAAACCCCGATGTTATTGACCAAGGTGTATTTCATAATGATGTGATTGCTGTGGGTAATGAAAACGTATTGCTTTGCCATGAGCAAGCCTTTATTAATCAAGTGCAATCAATCAAGCAAATTAAACACGCTTACCTCGGCGAAAAACCACTACACATAATCGAAGTGCCAACAAATGAGGTCAGCGTTCAAGACGCCGTAGGCAGCTATCTATTTAACAGCCAATTAGTTACGCTACCCGATGGTTCAATGATGCTGGTTGCACCTGAAGAATGTAAAAACAATACCAGTGTTAGCCGCTACATAGAACGTATGCTCAGCGAGAGTAACCCTGTAAATACCGTAAAGTTTTTTGACTTAAGACAAAGCATGCAAAATGGTGGCGGCCCTGCTTGTTTGCGTTTACGTGTTGCTTTAACACAGGATGAGCTAAACGCTGTTAATCCACAGGTAATAATGAGCGATGAAAAATTTGCTGCGCTTATCACTTGGGTGGATAGACACTATCGAGATAGGCTAAGCGATGCTGATTTAGCGGACCCTCAGCTTTTACAAGAAAGCCATGCTGCGTTAGATGAACTGACCAAAATTCTTGCCCTTGGTAGCGTCTATCAATTTCAGCGCTAAGCCAAGAGTAGTATTTAGAAAAAAGCCCAGCTAGGCTGGGCTTCACAACTCAGGGAAAATAATAACTAAACACTTTGCTTTCACAAAGCTATTCGCTTCATTTGGTTAACAACAATCAGCATTATATTTTGGTTATTCAAACCATTTCATTTTAGCGACTATTGCTAACCTTGAAACGAATCACTACAGTACACTGTATATTGTATACAATCAATATTTAATTGGTGATATTTTGCACTTTTTTAACGGGGTTGCTGCGCCAATGCGTAGCCATGTTTAGTTGTGTAGGCTCTAAAGAGCAGCATCAATACACACGCCAGCAGTGCAATCAGCGCAAACATTCCCCACATCAATTCGGGTTTTTGTGCTTTCAGGGCCAGTTCGCTATAACTCCAACCAGATAAAAACCCAGCGAACAAAAAGCCCAGCGCCATAGACACAAAATAATACCCCATGTACAGAGCGCTTTGCTCTTTTGGTGCGATAAAGGCTACGTATTCTTGACTCTTAGGAGAGGTAAACATCTCCCCCATTGCTATTAGCAGAATAACAATAGTAACAACCAGCCCACTTATCATCGTTCCGCCTTGGCCTAATAACAAAAATGCACAGGCAATGATCACAAGGCCCACCGCCAGAATTGAGACTGGTTTAAAGCGTTGGCAGAAGTAACTAACCGCGATTTGTAGTATCACAATGGCAGCAAAGTCTAAATTGATAAGATATTCAGGGTTTATTTGTCTAAACGTTAAAAGGGTTTCGGTTAACTCGTTTAACTGAGCGCTCGTTAAATTACTTTGTGTTGCAGCCAAGGTTTGTAACTGTCTGACTATATCACTCAGTTGCTCTATCGGAACATTGACCTTCAAGTGAACCCATTCGAGACGTAGCGCGGCAATATCTACATTTTCTACTGCTGATAGGCTATTAAACAACTCATTAAGCGCGTCTTTTAATGCTGGCTGATCGACATATGCAAAAAACTCCACGGCGCCACTGCCAAAGATACCAATAAACGCCACTAAATCGCGGGTGTCTACAAAATCGCGAATAAATAACGGCAAGGTGTAAAATAGCTGATTATACACCGTCCAAAATAGCGATAAGATCAGCAAATAGACGGTGAATTTACCGTTACTAACAACTATTTTTTGTTGCCACCAACGAGAGGCATTTTGCTTTGCAGCCATGTGCCAGACGAAATTAAATACCATCCAAACAGCTATACCAACAAAGCTTTGCGTATAACTCAGCCAGCCAACACCTGCGGCCATTAACAGTGAGATGGCAACAAACATTAATAGCGCAAAACGGCTGTTGCCAAGCACTGTTTGGGCCTCTTTAAGTACCTGCTTCAAATTACTGGAAGAATTATTTAATGTAACTGGGTCGCGGTAAAACAGTAGCACTGGAATAAAATTAATGGCTATCCAAAACGCAGACATCATAAACACTGCATCCCAGCTAATGGCACGCATCGCTCCTGCGATCAAAGGCCCAAGGAAGCCGCCAATATTGACCATGGTATAAAAGATACCAAAGCCGAGCCCTCTATTTTGATCGTTGGTACTGTGGGCTATGGTGCCCACCACTATAGGCTTAAAACAGGCCGCTCCGAATGCGACAAAGCCCATAACGATAAAAAACAAGCTGAACGATGTCACTTGCCCTAACAAAAAATAACTTGGCGTCATAATACAAAACGACAAAATAAACATACGCCGATAGCCAAACTTATCACCCAGCGCGCCAGTAAGAACCGGCAATAGATATAAGAAGAACGGAATAATACCTTGAATCGCACCACGCTCAGTATCTGAAAAGCCCGCACCACCTTGGCTGATTGGGGTTGTCATATAAATAGACGATACCGCAAAAAAACCATACCAGGCTAAGCGTTCAAATATCTCCATTAAATTTGCAACATAAAAAAGGGAGCCAAACCCTTTGTGCTGCCCTGTATTGTTATTTTTCATTTTGATTATCGCGCCTCAAAAAGTTAAAGTATATTTTATACAATATACTTTAACCACAATAATGAGAAGATAAAATGCGAACGATATTGTTATTTTGCGCGTTAATCCTAAATGGATGCGCACAGACCCACTCTCCTTCAGAGCCTAAACACAACACTGTCAATCTCGATAGTTTAGATGTCGATATCACCGTAGTTGGCCGAACCAGTACACTCAACCACATTGATATTGCATTTTTGGGTAAAACCATCCCCAACACTTATAGCAACGGAAAAATAACAAATAGTCGTGGTTATAACTGGTGGGCGAGCAAGCACTTTGCTTTAAAAAGCGACTTACCAGAGGACAAAGTAAGGCTTTATTTAGAGTTACTGGAAATGTCGTATCCACACTACGTGGAACTGTTTTCAATGGCACCTGACAATATTGACAAACAACGTATAGCGGTTGTTTATGGTAGCTCACGCACACGTGTGCAAGAGGCCATGCTAGACGATGGCTTTTTACGCGGAGTACACGACAATGCAGGTGGCGAAACCATGTTTTACAATCGGGCTGGATATAATTTTCCAAGCCACAGACAGCACCACCAAAGATATATCGTGATACATGAAACCATGCACGCGTTTCACATGGCTTTAAATGGTCACTCTACTTGGGCACCCAACTGGATAACTGAGGGGCTTGCCGACTCTATCGCCAGCCATGTTTACGACCCAGAGAAAAAACAGCTAACTGTGATGGTATTTGACCGAGCGCCAATGAACTATATTACCACTGGGCTTGAGCAATACGCACAAGGAGACTCGCCAACGATAGAACAGATTAACGATGATCCGGCTTTAAAGCGCGGTCTGAACTTCTTTATTATTCACTTTTTAATGAACGACCCAATGCGTCAGCTGCAGTTTAAACGTTATCTAAAAGAGCTAATGCAGCTCAACCCACATTCAGATCAAACGCTCCCCGTAGCGAATAAGCTACTTAAAACCGTGTTTAGTGACTGGCAACAGCTTGAACATGAGTTTGCCCAGTTTGTCGCAAGTATTAAACCTACTTTCGATATCGTGTCTGGGCCTTGGGAGCAAAATGGTAATGCTTATTGGCTTCGCAGCGACAATGCCCAAGTTATGCACCAACTGAATATCTTCCCAGCTGCTCAGGCACAACACCCAATGATGGACTTTCCCAAACCAGAATTACCGAGAGCGTTACGAGACAATGACTGGGATTTAGCAGCTAAAATTGATTTTGAGCCAGCTCAGCTTAAACGTGGCGAAGTCGGTTTATCTATATACGGTGGAGAGCGTGTTGCTGTGCTAACCCTCATTGATGGTGTTCGCTTTAAGCTAGATTTAGAAGGTTCTAAACAAGTTCAACAACTTGCAATGACTCCAGCGCTACATGAAGACATCAAAACAGGTTCACATTTAGCGCTGAGCGTTCAGCAACAAGCAGGAGAGCTTATCGTCAAGCTCAGTACACAGACACAAACTCAAAACATGATTTTTGCGCTCCCTGAAGGGTTTATCGTGAATTCCAACAAGATGAGTTTGCTTGGCAAAGGTATGAACCACAAAGTAACACCTTATATCAAAGCACATACCTTTGAATTACCTAAGTTGGCAGCGAATAACGCTAATCCTTGGTATTTCAGTGACGCTGATGACTTGCTTGCGCTAGTTGAGCGGTGTGCGCAATTCAAAGCTGTTATCAAAGATTGCGAGCAGACCTTGGCAGATACAGTGCCCAAAGTGTCAGACCAGCAACAACATCCTCAGTTAAAAAAGGATATACAGCGTTTACTTACACACTGGAATAGCCAACTGCCAAGCTACACCTCGACTCCCACTGATTCTAATGTATCGATTGCGACTAAAAGTTTTGATGGGGTTTATCTCAAAGTGAGCCATGAAGATACGTTAACGATTAATATATCAGGTCCGTATTCTGGCAGCACACAAGGCACGCTTGATGTTTCGTTCTATTCATTTCAACGAGTCGCTCAAAGTCAGCAACTATGGTCTGAGAACATAGAAATAGCGCCCTATGAAACAAAGTTGTGGCAGCCAAATATTGAGCATCTCACTACTCTAAAACAGGGGCTGTTAATGATAAGTGCTGTGATGGAAGTGGACGGTGAGCCTATAAAATTGCAAAAGTCTATCGTGCTTTAACTACGCTATTAGGTTGAACCAACAGAAGTTGGTTCAACTGGGTTTGCTATGCGTTTACTCCTCAATTCTGCGATATTTAACATAATGCTCAAAGTTGCATACTAACTCACAATTTCATCCAGTAAATAAACCTTTCAGTAGCCAAGCCAAGTTTTAGACCTCAAAAAAAGCCCTGATACTAGATCAGGGCTTTAATGTCAGATGATTATTGTTATGAGTTAGAACTCGTAACGTACTGTCAACTGGGCACTTCTAGGTGCTTGATACTCTTCAACCAGACGGTAATTTGGATTATCTATCCCCTGCTCTAGCTCAGCTTCATCATAGTAGGATGTAGGCGTTGCCAAGTTAAACACATTGAATATGGTTGCTGAAATCAGTAAATCTCCGCCTGCAAGCTGCGTGTTGTAGCTTGCACTTAGGTCAAGGTTGTAAATCCACTTACTATGACCATGCGAGCCACGTGGTGAGGGTTCTCCATTATAGTAAAAATCCGTACCACGTATGTCTGTACAGTCAGTGACTGCATTCGGGTTGAACTGCGTTTGTTCATCATCTAGCCACATAGGCTCAGAACACGAACCTACACCTTGTGGATGGTAGCCAAACTTATTGATAGGTCGGCCCTGTTGCGCTTGTGCATTAAAGCCAATGGCGAATTCATCGTTAATTTCGTATGAACCGAACACTTTGATTTTATGTGGAATGTCATTGGATGTACGACCATAGCTATGATCGGTAAGCTCAGGTGCATCGTAAGAGCCAGACCAACCTGGGTCTGCTTGTGAATGCGCACCACTGACTAAACCTTCCGTTGAACCTTCGTTTTTAGACCAAGTGTAAGAGGCATTTATCGTAAAGCCATCCCAGACTTGCCCTTTTGCTGTGAACTCCAAAGCATGGTACTTTCGCTCAGCTTTTGGTAGGCCGAGGTAATCAGCATCCCACTGCACATATTCATCATCAGCAACGACGCCATCTTGGTTTTTATCGTATGCAAGTTTTACGGGATTGCCCGGGTTGATAACCAAAGCCAGCCAACTTACGTTGGTATTGAGGCCTAGGTTTTGTAATACCGCCAACTGCTCTGGGTTTTCTCGACCCCACTTTTCAACCAAGGCAAAACGTAAATTGGTATCCTCAATCGAGGATTTAAGATCGCGATGAATATAGCGCACACCAAGCACCCAATCATCGTTTAGCTCATGTTGAACACCCAAAACAAACTCATCACTGTACATAGGCTCGAGATCTTTATCTACGTAAGTAGACACTGGTTGAGCCAGCTCACCGTCACTGTTCACTTCTACGGCAAACAGATCACCCACTCGATTAGGCGTGTTATTTTCCTCGTTGAAGGTCCCATCGAACAAACCATAGCCGGTAATGTTCACCTCAGGTAACGTCATACGAGCACTGGTGTTAGGTGAAATAGGCATATAGTAGCGACCGTAGTTGGCAAACAACTTAGTCGCACCATCTGCGAATAGGTCATAGTTAATACCTAATCTTGGTGCCCACTGGTTTTCCATTGAAACATATTCTTCATTGGTGCCAGTAAAAGCGTCGAACGCACTGTTACGAACGCCTAGATTAAGGGTAAGTTGATCAGTCACCTCCCATGTATCTTCGAGATAGATTGAGCGGTAGTTTTGCTCAGTTGTACCACTCTTTTTGTATTGCTTGGTCCAAAAATATGCATCACCGACTTCTAACGGCGACGGTTGATAAGCGACCCCTTGACGATTGGCTTGGCGCTGAATGATTTGGTTAATATTCTCTATGCGAGACTCCGTCGCAACATAAATGTCGTAACGCCAGCCATCACCCGAGTACTCCGACAAGTCTGATGTTTCTACTTTTTCATGGCTGTAACCAAATGAAATAGTGTGATCACCCATCACCCAATCAAAGTCAATTCTTGCTTGAGTACGTTTATCTTCACTAATAGCGCCTTTTGACCAACCTTGCCAATCACCTCTGCGTTGCCAGCTTCCGCTACGGCTGTCCCAAACTCGGCTTAAGTGCGCTACGGGATTCGCCTCTAGAGTGTCTTGCTTAGTCACACCGTATATCGCAGAAACACTCAAATCGTCCGTAATATAACCGTTGTAGTTAGCTGTAATGACAGAGCCACCCCACTCGCTCGTTGTAGGTTCACCAAACTCACCTGTTTGATAGGACTTTTGCGTTCCAATAGGGCTGAAATGGTAATCTGCATGGTATTCATTGCGTTCCCATTCATTGTTCATGGCCGTAAATGAAACGCTATGATCTTCGGTAATGTACCAATCTACATTAGCAAGCCAAAAGTCAGCTTCATCAACACGCTGCGTTAAAGTGGTAGTGTCTGCATATCGAGTAGTAACTTCTTGTGGATTATAAAGCGCATAGAAGAACAAAGTATCTTCGATAATTGGACCACTTGCCCAGATGTTATAACGCGTATCTTTTTTTGAGTCGGCACCATTGTAGGTTTTAATGGTGTGGGGGTAACCTGTTACATTACCTTCGTCATCCGTCTCAGGATGCCCGGTATCATACCCCCAAATATCGGGACTTTGACTACGTAAAAAGTTACCTGGTTGATAATCAAACTTGGCACCGAATTTAAACTCGTTATCACCCGATTTTGTAACAACATCAGTAACGCCGCCAATAAAGTTACCATATTCTGCCGGTACACCACCTGTTACCACGTTAGTTTGAGCAATAGCTTCCCACGGGAACTCAAGATACGCCAGTCCTTTACGGATATCGGTAATGTTCAAACCATTGAGGAAGTAGCCATTTTCAGCTACAGATGCGCCGCTAAACGAAACGCCACGACCGTAGTCCTGCTCGGGATCTGCCGCCAAAGAGGCTGCTGGTGATAATAACGCGACTGATGACAAATCTTGTGCCACTGGCAATCTGTCTAACTCAGCTGCTGTGAATGTCATTTGTGCAGTTGAGCTTTGCATATCGATATTACGAATAGCCGTACCGCTTACCTGAATAGTCTCTATATCACTGCTAAACATTGAGACATCAAACGATGCTGTACTGCCTGCAACAATTTCTAGTTGAGACTCTGAAACGTTGTGATAACCATCTTTAGTAAAGGTAACGGTGTACGACCCAATTGGTAAGCCTTTCAAGTCAAATTCACCACGCTCATTGGTTTTTGTTGTTTTTACAAAGCCTTTTGTATTGTGCTTGAGCGTCAGCTGTACATTTGCCAGTGTTTGACCACTTTGTAGTAACACACTCCCTTCAATACTTCCCGTAGTTTTGCCTTGAGCAATTGCAACTGGTGAGCTTAAACAGGCTGCTACCGCTGCGGCAATCAAACTTCGTTGCCACATTCTGTTGGTGTTTTTGTTCATTTGGATTCCCCTTGAACTTTTATTGTTATTAAAACTCACCGCTATAGTAACGCCTCATAGGAGCTAAATTCAATATATTGTATACAATATATTTATTATTTTTTTATTAATAACATTAAGACAACTTCGCGTGAAATTAAGAGAGTGACCTAGGAGGCATCTAGTGGATTGAAAAATATACAGTTTTTGTACGTAGAAAAAATGATATAGTGAAATTAATAGTGTTTGTCGCTCAATATTATTTAGAATTATTTCTTTGTGTTTTTCAAATTTTGCATCACATGTAGAAGCTATTGCTACAAAGTAGCAATAAGCTCATCTCGTACTAGTTTGAAAGTAATAGCCTGTAATGTAGTGTGTTGGAGTCGTAATGCCCACTATCCGCGAGCGAAAACCCAGACTTTCTTAACACCTTAATTGAACTGATATTGTCCTTCTCTACCCCAGCCCATAGCGTTGTTATGCTATTTTGTTCTTTGTACTGGGCGACTAAGGCTTTTAATGCTTCGCTGCCAAAGCCCCAACCCCAGTATTGTTTGGCAATAACGTAACCTACGTACGCTTCATCACCTTGCTCATGGACCACCGCCAACCCTAGTAACGCTCCATTATGACAATGTGTAACGGTGAATAGTTGTGCATCATTTAGTTGAGTACGTACCCAATGATGCGCATCAGAGAGCGTTTTTATGTTTTGCCAGCTTTGCGGCAGCGCACCGCATGTTGTGGGCTCCAATACCTGTAGAATCTTTTGTGCAAACTTATCCGGCTCTTCATCGTATTGAGGCTTTGCAAGCGCAAGTACCAGTCTTGAAGATATATATTCTTTGTCCATACTAAATACTCCTAAGCTATTTTTCTTTTCTTACGGAACGAAACGCTTGGGTCATCTCATGCCCTTTGATTGCGGGCACCGCTAAGGCTTTAAGGCCCAAACTGCCAACCATAATTAACAGTGCAGTTGCCAAAGAGTCTAACACCCACGCCACAGGCTGTGACATCACACCTAAGTAATTTGGCATATGCTGCAGACTTTCAAGCGTGTACGTAGATGTTAACGCGTGCAATAACAACGCTACCCAAAATCCAAAGCAGTATGGACAGCTCCATGAATCGTAAAGATACCTAAAAGGCCTAGGTAAATGCTCAACAATCCAATTGAACCAATTTCCCCAGTCAGGGAGTTTCTCCCAAATCAAGATATGCAATGACAAGCCTATCAGCGCTAAAGATATATTCATGCTTACTCCTAAATATTAGCTTCAAAAAGCCAAACATCGGCCTATTCTTCGATATGGATATTATCTTTTAGCTATAACTGCTTTAGTAGCGCACGTATTACTATATAATCGGCTTATTGTTTGTTTTTAGGTAAGCGCTATGCATTCAGATCACATCATTAGTGTGGGGCATGAGTTTTTTGAAACACTCGGTAACGAATCACATGGTTCACAAACACAGTATATTCTTAGCTTTATTACTTCAGGCAATTTAACAATGCATTATAAGGAGCCTGTAAAGTTGAGCTCTAACATGTTTACCTTGGTTCCCGCAGGGATGCCTCATGGATTAATTAGCGGTGAAAAAGTGGCAGTATGGTGGATGAGTTTTTGTCCGACTTGTATGGGCATGACAGAAAATGACCCATTGATGCAACCATTTGCACAGATAAGGGCAGGCGCACTTCCAGCTTTCAAACTAAGCAAAGACCGTGCTAAATGGGTTATATCGCTGTTTCATGAGTTGCAACTTGTAGCGAATAATCTTGGCAACAACCAAATCACTCACGTTTCTAGCCTGTTGAACCTAATTCTGATTGAAGTAAACAACGCCAGCAAAGTGTTCGCGTCAAATCATACTCGCTCAGATAAGGTCACTGCTGCACTTGAATACATACATCAGCATTATGCTAAAAGCATTTCACTCAAGGATGTTGCAAAAGCGGTACATAGTAGCCCGTCTTACCTTGCAACCAAGGTTAAAGCACAAACGGGTTACTCGGTTGGTGAGTGGATTATTAAAAACCGCTTAGCTCAAGCGTGTGCAAGGCTTTTACACACAGATAAACCTGTAAACACGGTTGTTTATGAGTTGGGGTGGAATGACACGACCCATTTCATCCGCCAATTTAAAAAAGCATACGGCGTTACACCTGCATCATGGAGGAAAAGTCAGCAGAATATAATCCGGTAAATTTGGTGTTACAACGTCACTTAAATCTTCGTCTCGCTAACAATTGGTATGCTTTCCCTGAGCGAAAAAAACGATGTATGATAGCTAACGCATTTTTCACAGGTCGACCGTATACAGTTTTTAAAGAGTAAAAATCTTTCGTTTCTTTACCTATGCCAAAGGTAAACTTATCTTGATCTGTTCCTTTGTAATATGTGCCAAACATTACATCCCAGATAGAAAACCAAAAGCCAAAGTTTTTATCAAAGTGAATTGGATTATTACTATGATGTATTTGATGATTGAGAGGGCTAATAATGATCTTAGATAGATTCCCTGGCCATTGAATACGTATATGTGAGTGGGTTAATAATCCACCAAATAGGTTTATAAAAAAGGAAAAGACATTAAGCCCAAATAAGGAAAGCTCTGAGACTGGAAACGTCACAAAGTACTTAAGTAGCCCAAATACAACACCTATCAGCACAGCGTTGATAACCAAACCCACCCAATTTGAAACAGGATGAGTTCTAAATGAACTAAACGGCGTCAATACACGGGCTGAATGGTGAACCTTGTGAAACTCCCACAAAAAAGGCACCTTGTGATATAAAAAGTGCACAAAGTAACTAATAAAGTCTACGATAAGTATCACAACAAGAGAGAACAATAACGTAGCCCAAAGCGCTGCATCCGTTTGTTCTTCGAGTGTCTTACCACCAAAGGTACTCGCTAAGGACTCAGTTACCAACGTGGCGATTTCTATCGATGAAAAAATAGACGTTGGAATGATTGCCGCATATATGCAACTGTTTATAAGTCCTATTTTATAATCAACCAATGCCGATTTATGAAGCCAAACTTTCCTATTAAATATGCACCTAATTGAATCAATTAACGACTTATCTTTGTATACATACACAAAACAAAGTGCCATTGAAAACGCACCCAGCAAAAAAGGCCACTGCATAGTGGCCTCGCTCAGTTCAATTAATAGGTTATTAATAAAACGAACAACAAAATCCATGGATATTGCTGATATTAAGAAAAGAAGAAGTTAAATATACTTTCGATGGTCAAGTTATTTTCTTCTAGGCCGCCTTTTTGTGAGCGACCAGACAACAGCGCGTAAGGTTTAGCATCGCTCAGCTTAGTCATATTCACTGTTTCTGATTGTTTAGAAACGCCGACAAGCGCCACTAAAGATAATGACAGTGCCATAAAGGCCGTTGCTATCGCTTTCTTTTTTAATTGCATTTTTATTCCTTCTTATTCTAGTGTCAGAGTTGTTAGTCGCCATTATAGTACATGTACCCAAAAATGGCAGTTTCTATTTTTGAATAGACTCATGGCTTAAAACCACGTTTTTTGTTCTCACTACATGCCTTCAAAAGTTACTGTAAACTCGACTCCACCGAGCTCGCTTTGTTTAGCAGCAATACTTCCGCCATGTGCAAGTACTATTTGCTTACAAATAGCCAAACCCAGTCCTGATCCTCCTAAATCCCGAGCCCTAGATGACTCAACGCGATATAGCCTATCAAACACTTTGTCGAGCTCTGGCTCTTCAAGTCCAGGCTCAGAGTCAGATACAACGAGTTGCACTGATTGATTGCCAGCATCGGTTACTGTTTGCAGTGAAACCTGTGTTTGTCCGTTTTCATAGGTATACGCCAAGCTGTTATTGAGTAGATTTATAACGATTTGCTTGAACCGCTCAGGATCTACGTTGCACATCACAGACGTTATTGGTTTATGTATCAACAGCGCTTGATTTTTCTCTTTAAACTGCGCGTCAAAATCACCTATAACATCATCGAGCAACTCGCCCAGATCACATGTTTTCTTGGACAATTGCATAACGTTATTTTCGTACTGAGCGGAGTGATAAATATCGCGAATCAGATTATCCAACTGCGAGATTTTACCATGTACCTTTGCGTAAGCCTTATTTATATCTGGTTCAATATTATGCTCTAACAGCTCAATAGAAAGCTTTAATGCTGTTAAAGGCGTTCGAAGTTCGTGGGCAACGTCAGAAAGAAGTTGGTTTTTTTCTTCTAGGCTGTTTGTCAGCATTTGCGCTTTTAAATTAGCCATACGCTGTTTGGCCATCTGTCTAAAATAGATCATCAGCAAGATGCCAACGACCAACAACATCACCAGCATCACCACGCCTCTTTGCAATTTTAAATTATCTAGCTGGGCTTGTTGCAGTGCTTTTTCTTTTTGTAGCAAGCTCAGTGCTTGCTCTTGTCGAATAACTTCAACATTTTGTTTTAGCTTTTCGGTCTGCTGTTTTTCCAAATAATCATATAACTTTTGTTGAGTTACGAGAAAATCTTTAGTTGCTTGATGAGCTGCACTGATATCTCCAGAATCTTCATATAATTGTGCTCTAATTTTGTGAAGTTGTTGCTCATACTGTAAACCTAAGTTTTTCATCGCCAATAAAGTTGAGATTTGTTTTTGTGCTTCGTCAACTTGTTGTTGTTTAACAGCAATATCCAGTAATGTCATACGAACGGTATGCTCGGTACGCTTCGCGCTCGTTTCTAATGCCAATTGTAAAGCCTCTTCAGACAAACGTTTGGCTTGCGCTAGATTTTGTTCTGCTACATAGATTTGTGCCATATTACTGAGCTGCCAACTGGTATCGCTTTTCGCCTCCATCTTACGTGTTAACTCTAGCCCTTTTTGAATGTGCTCTTTGGCAAGTTCGAGTTGATTTAGAGCCAGATAAACTTGCCCAAGTTTACCGTGACTATTGGCTATGTGGTACGGATTACCCAAAGATTGGTCTACTTGTAATGCCTGTTTGAAATGCGATAGTGCGGCGGAATATTGCTTCATATCTCGGTAGATTTCACCGATGTTGTATAGTGAGTCCGAAATACCTTGTTGATTTGAATTTTCCCTGCGAATGATAAGAGAAGATTCATGATGTTTGAGGGCCAGCTCAAGGTTACCCATATAATCATACAATACCCCGATTTGGTTATGCATCGTCGCGCGTTTGGCCTTATCTTCCCAGCTATATTCCAACGCAAGTTTTGCATACACTAACGCCTGTCCATAATCAGCGTTTCTTCGATAGCTGCCACTTAACAAGGAATATAGATCAGCGCTCAGCATTGCGTGCTGGGATTTATTTTCACCGATTAGTCGTAAGCCTTCATCGGCCTTCGCCCTACTAAGTTTGATGTCACTTGTTCTATCTGCAACCATAGCAACCAGCAAAGCCGACTCTGCTCTTTGCACTGGGTACTCTTCAGCGCTATTGAGCGCATACAACATTTGCGCATTTTCTATGGCTTCATCGAATAGGCCCAAGTTGATTTGCGAATAAGTCAGGTAAAGATTAAACGTAAACCACGCTGTTCTGTTGTTTTCAAGGCTATATTGGGGATCTTTGAGCAAAGCCTGTGCATGGGTCAAAGAAGTATTTGGGTCTTGATTGAGTTGCTTTTTCAACTGTTGCTCTAGCGACTGCCAAGCCTCCTCAGCTGACAAGCTCATACTAAACAACAAAGAAACCAATACAATTTTTTTACATAAACAAATAAATTTACACAAAACAGAACCAAAAACACAATAAAGGCAAATATGATATTAGTTTAACCTAAATACACCAATAATGGAGCTATTCCAAAATTACAAATAATTACACAATGGAATTCAAGTAAACTTTTTAGGGTCCACTATTGTAGATTACAGGCATTTTACCCTGCCACTGACGCCACAGTTCATCTTCCGTGACCAATCTCTTCATGAAATTTGCAACATTAATGCGACTCGTTCTGAGCGCATCAAATACCACATTACTCGTCGGTGAGTGCTCTAAATAGTAGGTAGTCACCTCTTGCTCATCAAAAAGCGAATCAGGTCTAACACATACCCACTGTACATGTGGATGCTCTTTACCTACGTGAACTCTCAGATGAGCCGCGGCCAGCTCATTATCTACTTGAGGAGGTAACACTAGCCTTAACACAGCAACAACAACTCTTTGTGATAAAGGTACATATTCTTGAATATCGAGGTTGCTCACCCCTGTAGTACTCATAAGGATAACCTTAGTTTTTGTTCGCCTGTTTAACGAGCAAATGGCAGCTGTTACTTTCTTGATTGCATCGGCTACCAACTTGCGTGGTGAGCCGTATATGCCCTGAAGACTCAGATTGTGCCCAAGACAAGAAATAACCGTGTGGCATTGGCTAATGTAATCTGCAAGCTGTGCTACGCTAATTTGCGAAATCTCGGCTTTTACCTCTGAGTATTTTTCATGATGACCATATACACCTTGTAATGAGCTTTGTGGTCGAACAATCGCTATGACTTCGACATTATCGCTTAGCATCTGCGACACAGCGTGTTTGCCTGTTGCTCCGCTTGCGCCAATTATGAGCACCTTGCTCATGACTCTCTCCCGCTTTTTTACTTTGCTATGGTTCGATATACTTCACTTCGGTAATGGGTTTTGCCAGCGAAAAGTACGACTCCGTCAGCAACATCAAAGCCCAAATAAGTATTAAGAGGCTGCTTTGACAGCAATTGTAGTGAGTCCGAAATCTTATAAGTTGTCAGCGTCTCACCATATTTACTCACCACGTACAGCACATCATTTTCTATCAATATTTGTGAAAAATCAGGAACCTCCCCTACGGCATTCAAGTCCGCTAACGCAGGTGATGAGAATAATGTATCGGGTGATGTTTTATATAGTTTGTTGTGCTTGTCTATGTAGTAGTGATTAGATGGATTCTTTTGATCTGCCAAAACTATTACAATCCCATCGCCCAACTCCGCTACTTTTTGCAGATCACTATTGTAAATATTGACTTGTTTAGCAGTTTTAGATTTTAGTGTAACGGAAAACAACGTATTGCTCAGCCAGTGCTGCTTATACACATAACCGTCAATAAAAATGTCTTTCGCTTCACTTTGCTCACTTGTTGGTACAATCCACAGTCGATGTTTTTCTCTTAGCAACAAAAACGTATCATCACTAGACAAACTCATGGATTCTATTTGAACATTGTGTTCAAGCTCAGACACTAACTGCGATGTTTGCCCCGGAGCCTGAAAATATATTTGGCTAAGCCCTGCGCGATTAGACAAAAAGTAGTGGCCCTCTTTAGTATGGGCAAACTGTGGCGAGCGGTCTATCACACTACTGTTATCAAGCGCATAATTAGGCGTGAGCCATTTCAAATCTATATTCTTGTCACTACTTGTAAACACATAGTCTTGCGCATTGGGGTGTCGTACGATAGCACAGCATAATCTTTCATTAACGTTGCCAAGCAATGTGACTTCCCCGCCATCAAGTGCTTGGTATAATAGGCGGCTATTTGGAGCTGGGCTCACAAAAACCAGCCCTTCACCACTGTGGTCCCATATCACTCGATCCAATACAGTATTGAATTCTTTGGCCTTACTAACCAGTTGACTGCTTGGGTCGTACACAAATGCGGCCGTTCGACCATCAAAAGAATGGGCATTTAGTAATATTTGCTCATTATGTGGATGCAAATCAATTGAGATAATGCGCCATTGCCTATCCAGTTCAATATTGACCCGTTCAAGCTTTCCCTGTGCATCAACCATATACAACTGGTTATTATGCTCGTGCATTTTGGGATGTGCTAAAATGTACAAACTATCAATATCTTTAGCCATAATACTTTGATGAACAGTCAAGTCACCACATAAGCCTAACGTCGTGACATCTCCCGTAAAGCGTTTAGCCTGAACATCAAGCTCAGCACTATGCCAGCCGCACTGTTCCGATTCATAGCCATAATATATGAGTTTGCCATTTTCATAACCAACAAGCTGCTCTAAGAACTTTCCTTGTGTGTCTATTTCAATTGGCAAAGTTCCCGTATTGGCAAGACCTTCACTTATCCATAGCTCTTTGCCACGTAGTGTCGAATTTATAAATAGTAAACTATCTGAACCGTCAACAAATATCGGTGTCAACTTTGAGCCGTGGAACCTTGAAAGTGTGGCGGTATCACCAAAGGTTTTATTGGACGTATTTGTATATATTGCAAACATTGCCAAAATGAATACTAACAATGTACCGATAAACAGCCAGACTAACGACGTCGTGTTTCGCTTTCCAGAAGTAACGACACTCGCTGTACTGCTTGCATGCTCAACAACCTTAACGGGGGCTACAAATCGATACCCTGATTTGGTAACAGTTTGGATGTACTTGGGCTCTTTTGCGTCATCGCCCAAAGCTTTTCGCAAATTTGCTACTAGCTTGTTTATGGCGTTGTCGGTGACTATTACACCTTGCCAAATATGCTCTTGTAGCTCGTCACGGTTGACTACGCGTTGAGGATTTTCTATTAAAAAAACCAGTAAAGCTAGTTGCCTTGGATCAAGCACAACTTCTTGCTGGTTTTTCGTTAATTGGGATAAAGCTAAATTAAACTGAAACTCACCAAATTCTATGACTGACATTTATCTTTCTTATACTTCTTATTTTGCGCGCTTTAGCATACTAGGTTTTTAAAAAATTAATGCAAACGTAAATATGTATTAAATTGTGAATTGCACCATATTTATGCAGGATCTCACATAAAACATTGCCCAATTTGTACACAACAGGTCTATATCGGCAGTTATGCTCTTGTGTTTACATGAATTGTGCTGCTTATTAAATGACAATGAATTGGCCAAGACAAAGCCCATGGATTCTTGATTTGCGCTCAGGCTCTAAGCTCAATTGCGCTATAATTCTTGGAGGTGCATTTTAAACCTTCACAGCTTCATGAAATACATTATTTTGTTTCTATTACATTTATCCTTTACTTGCTTTGCCCAGCAGTATCATTTTGCTGCTATAAATCACCTTATTGAACAAGAAGTTGGTAGAATTGTTTTAACTGAAGTTTACCAACAACTTGGCATTCAAATAACAATAACTCCTCTGCCAGGAAAGCGCGCCCACCATAAAGCTTCGATTGGCGCATATGATGGCGAGATCATGCGTATTTACAGCTATGGCGAAGAAACACCCAGCGTGACACGCGTACCCACACCCTACTACTATTTAGAAACCATGGTATTTACCCGAAAAGACAGTGGTATTGTCATAAATACAGCAAATGATCTCAGCCGGTATCAGGTAGTCAAAGTACGAGGCGTTAAACACACACAAAATATTACTCGGGGTATGGAGAATGTTACCGACACTGATAACACCGCACAGATGCTAAGATTGGTCAACACAGGTCTTGCAGACGTGGCTTTGACCAATAAAATGGATGGTTTAGTTACGCTAAGAAGTCTTGGCATGTCTGGTGTAGTAGCCCACCCAAAAAGTCTAAACCGACAGACCCTCTATCACTATATTCGCAACGAACATGTTGAACTCATAAACAAGGTAGACTGTAAGCTCAAGGAGCTGCAACAAAGTGGCGAACTGGACAAACTTATTGAACGAGCTGAACAACAGGTTTTCAAACTAAAAGCCAACCATACGCCCACTTTCTAAGCCTGTTCATGGCTCGTTTATTGCCCATATCGCAAACTCTCATGTAACGTTGCTTTATATTGTTGCTATTTTCAGTCTAATTCTAAGCTAAATCTCGGCTTAATTCTGCCGATAAGATTATAAACGCATAAGACTTAATGAGTAATTTTTATATTTAGCTGTCTGTAATAGGCTGTAATCGCCAATTATTGTGAATGGTCGTACACTCATTTTAAGTGCTATAAGCGGTACAAAGTATGCATATTTTTACCTACAACACTTTTAGCGGAATAACACTATGAAGCTTTCAAAGGAAGAAACAAAATTTATCTATCAAGTGTTACAAGAAGAAAGTAAGCCTCATTTTGATGTTTGCCTCGAAGAAAAGCATGCTTCACAGCTAAAACTATGGTTACATACACTTCGTCAAGCCACTGATATTCAAGTGGTTGCTAAGGTAAACTCAGAGGTTGTTTATTTTCCCGCCCATTTGCACACATCCGAGGCTGGACTGCCGACCTTTTCATGTGATCTACCAAATATTTTTGCCGCGCAGTCGAGTAATCGCCACTGGATAACTAAGAGACTCACCGGCATTGTACTTAAGAGCGACACAGTCAGTACGCCCTTTAATGTTTTATCATTGTCACTTTCAGGTCTTGTGATCCGTACACACCCCTTCATGGCCATATCCCTATATGATGCCCTGACGCAAGGAAAAGTCACTCTTCACCTACCCAATAACCGAAGCGCTCAGTTTGAAGTAGACATCTCAAAAATAGTTAACGACACCACAGTGTCGTTAGAAATCATGGACATTCACGAAGGACTAGAGGAGTTAAAACAGGTTATCTTTGAGTTATATAGTAAAAATTTAGCTTAACCAATTCTGTTGTTTAAGAGAGTTGCGTCACGACTACCCTTAACGCTAACAACAAGAATACAACCCCCAAGGCTTTATCGATTATTTGCTGTTTAGAAGCCAAATCGAACCTTTGTTTGGCCCTTGCTGTTAATACCGATACGAAAAAGTACCATAAGGTATCTATCACCAGCACCGTTGCACACATTATGGCTGCGGTGTAAACGGTCATTTTGTCTGGATCAATAAATTGAGAAAATAGGGCCAAAAAGAATATCGCCAGCTTAGGGTTCAAAAATGCAATCGCAAATCCATCTTGCGCAGCTTGTTTGAAATTAACTTGGCTAACAGACTGTTGAACATTAATACCACTAGAGGTGCTGGTAAGAATTTTAATGCCCATATATGCTAAGTAAATAGCGCCGCCTATAACTAACCCCTGAAATAGTAATGGATAATGAGTGATAAGCCCAGCTAGGCCAAGGAGCGACAAAACCGCATAGAGCCCGACTCCCATGCCATGAGATACACTTGCAACAATACCATGTAAAGCACTGTTATATAGTGAATGCCTAAGTACCACAGCTAAACTTGGACCAGGTGACATAGCACCCAGAATACAGATGGTGGCCAAACTCAACCAAGTTGACAGTTCCATAGTAATCCTTTTCGCAAAAAACCGTATGGTAAGCCATCTAAAATTGGAAATCAGCTTTTTGCGCTAACTAAATAATTAACACTGTTCACCGAGCTAAACTAAACTGTCAAGCCCCTTTACAGCTTCTATAGTGGGCGATAGAGCTAAATAATTATAAGTTCTCAATATTCAATATGTAGTCTTCGGCTTGCGCAAGAATTTCCTTGCGTTGTTCACCTGATTTTTTTAGCCAATTAGCATATATCACTCTATTTCTAGGATTTTTTGCAAAATCCTGCTGGTTTTTATCCATAAACCGCCAGTAAAGCGAATTCAATGGACACGCATTTAGCCCAGAGGCTTGGTTCACTTTATAGTAGCATTGTGAGCAGTAATCAGACATATTTTTTACATAATTACCACTTGCTGCGTAGGCTTTAGAACCCACAATACCGCCATCAGCAAACTGGCTCATACCACGAGTGTTTGGCATTTCTACCCACTCTATCGCATCAATGTAAATACCTAAGTACCATTGTTCCACCATGTCTGGGTCTACTCCTGCGAGTAAGCAAAAGTTACCTGTTACCATCAAACGCTGTATATGATGCGCATAAGCTTCGTCTAAAGACTGACCGATAACGTGTTTCAGACAGTTCATTTGTGTTTCACCAGTCCAAAAGAAATCAGGCAGCTTACGAGTGGCAGACAAACTATTTAACTGTGAGTAGTGTGGCATATTGGCCCAGTAAATCCCCCTGACAAACTCTCGCCAACCAATTATTTGTCTAACAAACCCTTCAATCTGAGATAAGGATATTTTTGCCTTGTGTTGTTCATAGTAAGCCAATGCTGCATTAACGACATAGGCAGGGCTAATCATTTTAGCGTTCATAGCAAATGACAAACGGGAGTGAAACAAGCTCCATTGTCGCTTATCAAAGGCGTTATCTATTTGGCAACTCATTGCATCCTGATATTCTCCAAATCTCGGTAGACATTGCTTGCAAAAGAAAGTCACCAATTGCTTTGCTTGCGCCCTCGTTACAGGCCAGCCTATAAAATCTTGACTCTTACCTATCGTTTTAACGGAATGCCTTTTTAGCCGTGCCAGTATTTCGCGAACATCATTTTCAAATAACAAAGGCGATGGCACGGCGTTGAAGTCTTGTGGTTTTAATTTGTTTCGATTGTTAGCATCAAAGTTCCAGCGTGCCCCTTGCGGTTCATTACCATTCATGAGAATGTTAAATTTCTTTCTTATGCGACGATAGAAAGCTTCCATCCGATGATGCTTACCGGCTGTAAACTCTTGTTTTATTGCACTTTCATTAAGATAAAAGTGTTCCGTCTCATAATACATGCTGGTGACATTGAGCTCAGTTGTAAACGCTTGCAACTGTCGCCTCAATCGATATTCGTCAGGTAACTGATATTCGAATTGACTTGCCCCGTATTGGTCTATCAAATAAGTAAGCAATTCAGGTAAAGATGAATAAGCTTGCGTGTCGTCGAGCGTCAAGTGAAGGACATGATGCCCAGCTTGACTGAGCGCTTGTGCAAAATGTTGCATGGCACAGAAAAATGCACACACTTTTTGAATGTGGTGCTGTACATAAGCTGTTTCTTGATGAAGCTCTGCTATAACATATAGCGTGTGTTCATTTTTATCTTTAAACCAACTGTGCTGTGGGTTTAGCTGATCTCCAAGAATAAGCCTTATGCACCTGTATGAGTTATTATTCATTACTGCTATCTCTATCAATTAAACGCTTATTATTGGCACATCGCTTAGAGCAATATTTGACATGCGGCCAATCCTTTTGCCACTTTTTTCGCCAAGTGAATGGCCGCTTGCAACAAGGGCAGAGTTTGACGCTCAGTTGACTCTTGTTCATTTCGGTAATGGCCAGTCGGATTCATCTACACCGTCATATGCTATTTCCTTTTGTGCATGACCGCGCCATTTCTTTACAAACTCACCATCAGGGTCATATAACTGCGCCTGTTTTGGAATGTTGAAATGGCGACCACCACGAGGGTCTACGCCAACGCCCGCGATGTACTGCCAATTCCCCCAATTGGATGCAACATCATAGTCAATCAATTGCTGTTGAAAGTAAGCGGCCCCATAGCGCCAGTCAACGCTCAGTTCATTCACCAAACAACTGGCAACTATTTGCCGCCCTCTATTTGACATATATCCTGTTTCATTTAATTGCCTCATACAGGCATTCACCAAAGGAAATGACGTTTGCCCTGCACACCAAGCTGCAAACCTGCGAGAATAGAAGCTAGTCAACGGCTTGCTGTTTCCGCCACCGTTAAACAAAAAGAAGGACTTGCCTTTTACCTTGATTAACCATTGAAAATACTCGCGCCATAATAGTTCAAACTTAAGCCAGTAAGTTGAGTCATTTTTATGTCGATTACGCTCATATTCCTCTATCGCGAGCCAAATCTGTTTAGGTGAAAGGTTGCCAATGGCTAAATACGCACTGAATTTTGTGGATTTACTAAAGCCATCTAGTTCGTTTCTGGTTTCTTTATAGGTAGACGGGGCATAGGATTCAAAATACGTCTTTAGATGGTGCTGTGCTCTGTGCTCTCCGCCAGTTATAAAGCCAGCACCATTAGTATCAAATGGTACAATACTATCGTTCATTTTTGATAAGACTTCACTACAGTGCCCGGCGTGTTCTGGGCAAAGAAAAGCAGTCCCTTGCAACCCCGCAGGATGTTGGAACACATTTTTTGTAAAAATTTCTAAAGGCCGTTTTTCGACGAAGTTTCTAAATGTAGAAAATGACCGCATTGGTATCTCTAACTCTTCAACTTGGTCATTGTTGAACAATGTGGTTTGGCTAAATTGCTTTACCGTAACCGATTCATTACGCTGGCATATGCGCTCTAAAATGCGCTGCTCGTAAATACCGAATTGCTGCGAAAGCACCAAGGCCTCAATATTGTAACTTTCAATAAACTCAGTGAGCTTTTCGCTCGGCTCACCCACTAGCAAATGCAGATGATGACCAAACTTTCTCAGTTGTTCGCTCAAATCTTTCAGGGCATCACATACAAAGCGCCATCGATGTGTTCCCACAGCCATGTGATTGTAGTTGTTTTGCGCAAACCATGATGGGTTAATCACATAAACAAACACGACTTCATCGTGAGCCTTTGTAGCCCAATCAACACCTTGATTACAGGTAAGTCGAAGATCTTGCGTAAACCAATAAAGCGCCCTACTCATAGATAATTGTGCTCCCTCTGATATCTAATTATTACCTTCTGTGTGTTCACTACGAATTACTGTTAATTAAAGTTCACAACTAAGATTTTTTATTTGTTCCAAAACAAAAAACAAACCCTACTTTTCAACTAGTTATCGAAAAATATCGTGCATCATCACATCTTTGTCACCAGATTTCCTTGCTTTTTCATGCCTTTATCTGCTTTTGCCAAGAACATAGTCAGCAAGTTTTTTTGCAGGATAACCATATGAAATATGCAAACTACGTTTGCTTGGCAATAGCATTATCAAGCCTATCGGTAAATGCCGACCAAACATATCAACGCGCTCCCATCGAGATTGCCAAACTTACCCAAGCACCGATCATAAATGGCAATATCACCGCAAGCGAATGGAGGGACGCAGCTGTCATTGAACAGTTTGTTGAATTTCGTCCTAATCTAGGTGACACCCCTCTATACCCAATCAAAGCGTGGGTCGCGTATGATGAGTCTTACTTTTATGTCGCAGCCGAAATATCACAACCTCAACAGAGCATTACAGACCGAGTCTTAACGCAAGGCGATAACATTTGGAACGAAGACTATTTCGGTATTACACTCGATACAAACTTTGATAAACGTGATGCATACCTGTTTCATGTTTCTCCTTCAGGTGTGAGAGAAGACGGACTTATCGATGGTACCCAGTACATTGGACAATGGAGTACGATTTGGTATGCCAAAAACCAACGCACACAAAATGGATGGAGCGTTGAAATGGCCATTCCTATGCAATCACTCTCATTTGACCCGAGTAAATCAGACTGGGGACTTCAACTTAGGCACAAACTGTCAAAACCCTATAAACAAATCTATTGGAACGTGAATGACCCCTCGAACTGGGGCTGGACAGCACCACAAGTTGGTAAAATCACTAACATTCATGGCCTAACACAAGGTAAAGGAGTTGAAATCAAAACGGGGCTAAGCTTTAAAGACAACCAAGAATCAAGTAAGTGGACGCCTTCGCTCGATGCATTTTATAAATTCTCTCCGAATATCACCGGCGTGCTGACGTTGAACACCGATTTCTCGGGAACGGATGTGGATGAAGTAGATATCAATATGACGCGATTTAGTCAGTTTTTTGAGGAAAAACGCGACTTTTTTTTACAAGACAGCCAAGTGTTTAGTTTTGGTGATTTTAGTAACTATGACTATAACGGCATGCCATTTTATTCTCGTCGCATCGGTCAAGGACCACAAAGTGGTGTATTAGATATAGATTGGGGAACCAAGTTTACAGGCAAAGTAGACGGTACCAGCTTTGGCGTATTAAGCGTTAACCAAGAAAAAGATGGCTCAGTTGATGATACGACCCAACTGAGTGTAGCGCGAGTTAAACAACAGCTAGGCCAACACCATCAAGTAGGTGCCATTATCACCGATGGCAGCGCAGATGGCGGTGATAATTCTGGGCTATTTGGAGTTGATTATCGTTATGAAAATAGCATTTTTGGCGATCAACAAATTCGAGCCTACGCGTGGTATCAGGAAACTGAAAAACAACACCATGACGACGATACGATAGCCTATGGCGCACAAATTACATTACCGAATGACAAAATTTATGCCAGCGCAATATATCGCTATTTAGGCGAAGACTTTAACCCCGCATTGGGCTTTGTTAACCGCAATGGTATTAACTATTACGAATGGGTCTCCCACCTTAGACACCGCCCCAAAACTGGCTTTCTTAGCAACTACATTAACTACTATCAAGTTAACTACAACTATTTTCAGCGCAACGATGTAGACAACAACTGGCTCAGCAAGATGTACACCATTCGACCAATGCGCATACAGATGAAGGATTCCTCGGTATTTCAAATACAGTATGACGCTCGCACAGAGCGGTTAAAAAATCGCTATGCTATGGGCCGACGCATAGGCTTTGCAGCAAAGGATTATCACTTCGACCAATGGTCAGTATTTTACCAAACTTCAACTAACCAAAGTGTATTTGGTAACATTAAACTGACGACAGGTGAATTTTATGACAGTGACAGGCAAGAAGTGCTTGCTGAGCTAAACTACAAACCTAATAAACATGTCATGCTACAGCTCAGTAGAAACCATCACTACTACGCACAAAGTGTACTAAGTGAAAATATGTACAGTACACGGTTAAAGGCAAATATTTCATTTAATGAGGAGTGGTCTTGGAATACCATGATTCAGCACAATACACGCTCTGACAACCTATCGATTTTTAGTCGACTACGCTACCAAAGTGCGCCTGATGAATTATACCAAGTAAGTATCAATAAGGGCTACGACTTGGAAGATGGTTGGCATCAGCGACAAAGCTATTTTGATGAAAAAACCATTAAGGTTAATTACATCAATCGCTGGTAATTTGATTAGGCCTATGGAACGTAAAAAGGCGCTATTAGCGCCTTTTCATGTGTATTTATTTTACCGCAACATTAAGAAAAACAGCACTCATCAAGACTGGACACACAAAACGTACATATTGTGCAAACCAATAATGCTTGCCTTTACTTTCTGAACGTAACTGATTACCACGCTTCCACATCCAACCTACAGTAATAAAATAAAACAACCCCATCAGCGGTAACTGATACTGCGTAAACAAGGTAATTACCAACCCAAATAGCCAGTCAAAGTTAAAGATTATGGTTGTAGCCACCACCATTATTACCACCGTCACCCACCAAGTTGCAGTTTTGCGCTGCAAACCATGATTTTCAACAAGGAATGAAACCGGTATTTCTGTTGAAGAAATGGTAGATGTGAGTGATGCAATCGACATCAGGACAAAAAACGTCAGGCCCACCCATAAACCAATTGCCCCCATACTTGAAAATAGCTCTGGTAACACGGCAAAAATTAAACGCCCCTCACCTATTAGCTTACCATCTTGGAACACTTGAACACCGTTATGTTGCGCTACAAATACCGCCGGAATGATTAATAACCCAGCTAAGAATGCAACGCCAGTATCTAACGCTGCAACGCTAAAGGTCAATTTAGGCAAGTTCTCATTCGGCTTGAGGTATGAACCATAGATCATCATACAGCCAACCCCGAGCGACAATGAGAAAAACGCTTGTCCCATCGCGGCAATGATCAGATCAGGGTCTGTAATTTTTGCAAAATCAGGTTTTAGGTAAGCACTAAACCCTTCGGCTGCCCCATCTAGAGTGGCGATGTAAGCAATTAAGGCAACCAACAACAACAGCAGCATTGGCATCAAGCGCCGTGACCAAGCTTCAATACCAGATTTAACACCTTTGAGAATAATGCTGGCAGTTAGTAGTAGCATCAGTGGTGTAAAAATTAAATTGCGTGCCGTCGAATCGCCCTGCAAAAATGCATTTATTTGTTCAAAGCCCATTGCTCTGCTAATAGGCTCTAGTGAATAGGCTAGCATCCAGCCTGCAACAATTGAGTAAAAGCTAAGCATCACAATCGCACCACTCAGACCAAGATAGCCGGCCGCAGCGCCTACTTTAGGGGCCTTTTCTTGCCAAGCTTGACGCAGTGCATTAACAGGGTTGGATTGTGCCTGATGGCCAAGATAGAGTTCAGTGTAAAGCGCGGGAAGCGCTAACAAAAAAATAACAATAAAGTAAACAAGTAAGAACGCCCCACCGCCGTGGTTCGCCGCTTGTGTGGGAAATCCCCATATATTACCTAGTCCTACCGCAGCACCTGCCGCAGCGAGTACAAAGCCAATTCGGCTTTGAAAACCATCTCGCAATTGAGCCATAGAAAGTCTAATTTAGTTATTGTTTTAGGGGGCCGATTATACTCAAGTTGTTAAAAAATGCGAATATAATAGGTCCAGATCAGCACTTTAATTATGCCCTGTCAAAGTAGTTAATGGTCTGATTAATAAAGCGTTGATACTTACTCAATGTGACAAATAACAAATACCAGCTATGGCAACCATATGATTGCCATAGTGTGAGTTATTTACGCCGTCTCTAATAACCTTGCGTGAATAGATTGCACGACATGATCTGAATGGGGTTGCTCAACTAGAAAACACAAGTTGTGTTTACTTGCACCGTGACAGATCAAACGTATATTGAAATCGGATAACACTTGCATTAGGTTTATTTCATGCTGCTTTAGCTGAATTTCAGACCCAATCAGCGCGACAAGCGTCAGATTATTTTCAACCGTTACTTGGCAAAACTCACTGAGTTCTTCCAAACACGCCTGGTCCAGCTCAGGGCGCGATGCGTTTTGGGCATTATCAAGCGTAATCGCAACACTGATCTCTGACGTTGTAACTAAGTCAACAGAGATGTTATATGCACTTAAAATTGTAAATATACGCGCTAAAAAGCCGCTCGCGAGTAGCATTTCAGGGCTCTTTAAGGTCAACAGTATTTGGTTTTTTCGCTGAGTTACAGCGCGAATGCCCGGCGTACTAGACTTTTCTTTTTCAATCCATGTACCGCCCGCTTGAGGGTCTCGACTAGAACCCACAAACACCGAAATACCACTTCGACTTGCGGGCAATATCGTAGCTGGGTGCAATACTTTCGCACCGAACGTTGCCATTTCAGCGGCTTCATCAAAGCTTAATCGGGCGATCGGTGTTGCCTTGTTACATAGTCTCGGATCGGTACTAAATATCCCCACTACATCGGTCCATATGTGCACACTTTTGGCTTTTATAGCTTCTGCGAGTAAGGCTGCACTATAATCCGATCCCCCTCTGCCAAGCGTTGTTGTTTGCCCATATTGGTCACTACCGATAAAACCTTGCGTGACGGAAACATGCTCACCAAGCAATGGCATTAAGTGTTTATGCGCAGCAACCGCAGTAGCAGCAATATCAGGCGTTGCTTTACCAAAGCGATTGTCTGTTTTAAGTACTTTTCGCACGTCAAAACGCTGCGCTGAAACACCTAAATTTCTCAACACCTGTGTGAACAGATATGAAGATAAACGCTCTCCAAAACTCAGCATTTCGTCACACTGTTGTGCGCTGAGTGCTGGTAATGCCGCCAACGTTTTAAATTCCGTGATGGTTTGCTCAAACCCTTGTGCAAGATCAGCATCTAGCGACAGCTCTGCTAAAATCGCATCTTGAATATCAAGTACGGCTTGCACGAGCTCTAAACGCTGTTGCTCATCGGCTTTTTGCTGCGTAAGTGTAACAAGATGATTGGTTACACCAGCACTGGCACTGACTGCCACAACACGTACTTGTGTATCATCTTTAATGATTTTTGCACAGCGTTGCATGGCTGGATAATCGGCTACACTGGTTCCGCCAAACTTTGCGACTGTGTACTGCGAGTTCATTATATCTCCTTGTGACCGCATTTCGATGGGTCAATTCAAAAAGGAGAACTTGGCAATTGAAGGTACAAAAAGTATGTGAAATGACCTTTGCCAGAAGCTCTCCACCATTAAAACGGTGACAGTTCCGAGGATTCAGCCTCGTAAACCGAAAAGTCACAGCGACGTACTACAACTTTCCTCGGCGAGTACTTCCCTCTAAAGCAGTCACAGGCTTTCGTCACCTACCGCTAAATACCTAAGCATCGCACCTCTTCTGTTTATTTTGCGTTATTAAACCTGAATAACAGCAAAATAAAAGCCCACTCACAGAGCGGGCTTGTAAAAAATATCTTTTAGCCGTCTAGGTGTCAAGTTTTTATTATCGAGACACCTAAAAAACGTTAAATAAACTGGCCAGACAGATATGCACCAACATAACCAATGCTGTAAGCAATCAGCAGGTACAGTGACATGCGCAAATAGCTCATAAATGTTAGCGCCTTAACTTTGCTCATCGCGATAATACCCGCCGCAGAGCCAATCACCAACATTGAACCACCCACACCCGTTGCATAGGTAAACATCAACCATTGCTGCGCGGTCATGGTAATATCAGCTTTTAACAAAGCGGCTGTAAGTGGTACGTTATCAACCGCTGCAGAGAGTAGTCCCATTAGATAGTTGGCATACTCAGGGCTCATGTAAACATACAAATCTGTGAACATTGCAAGCACACCCACCTCTTTTAATGCCCCAACTAATAGCAATACACCAACAAAGAACAGCAAGGTGTCATATTCAATCTCTCGAATGTAATCGATAATTTTTTTGTTTACATCTTTTTTTCGCATTAGGAACTGCGCTACCAAGAACATCAATGACAGACCAAACAAAAATGTTAGTAACGGTGGCACTTGATATTGAACGCTCAGAAATAAAGTGGCAAAAATGGTCGTCATAAAAATAACCGCGATTGTAATGTCGGTTTTTTCTATGCGACGCAGCTCCGCTTTTTGAAACTCTAAGGTATTGTTCATACCAATCGACAGCATAGCAGCCAGTGCTATTACGCTCACAAGGGCTGGCGCTATCAATAACAACAAATCAGGAATAGTTACTTTATCCGCTAAAAATATCATCAGCGTGGTTACGTCCCCTGTGATCAGTGATACCCCGCCACTGTTGACACTAAAAATAATCAAAGTGGCATACTTAATAAGTTTTTTAGGGTCTAATTTCAAAGACATAACAACTGCCAGCGAAATCAAAGTGGCGGTAATATTGTCAGAAATCGACGAAAACACAAAAGCTGAGATCCCCACCAAAAACATCAGCTTTCTTTCGCTTATCTGTGCGGGCATGACACGATGTACGATGTTCTGGATAAATCCTTTGGAGTTTAAATAGGCCACAAATGTCATCGCAGCCATCAAGAAAAGCCATAGTGTGGCGATTTCAAGAATGTTATGATCTAGCTGATGTTGTACAGTTTCTGGGCTTTGACCATGAATTGGGGAGATAAAAGCGATAATCCAACATAAAGTACCAAAAAAAAGGGTAGTTTTGGCCTTGTTTACATGGATGATATCCTCTATAACGATAAGCAAGAACGCAATCGCTATCAGGGTAAGGATAATGGGCGTAACCATATTGCGTAAACAACCTGTAAGTAAAAGTAAATAAATTTGAAGGTAACGTGTAAGTCGGCGCGAAGAATAGCATTTGCTACATTTATGCGCTACGGCTAGAAGTAATTAATTTACCCTGCATGTCACAAAATTGATACAAACTGGAAAGTTATGATCCCAGCAAAAAAAGTATTGAATACCCTCAATGAACACTGGGGTGTGTTAGAGCTGCTTTTTAAACGGTTTAAAATGACCGATTTCAGCCTGAAAGATGTTCAAAACATCATAAAGAATAAAAACCCTCAGTGGACCAGCGAGCGAATATTCAGAGAAACTAACCGCTTGTTAAATCAAGAAATAATAATTCCATTGGCGAAGTCTTCACAACTGGAGATCAACCGAGCTGTGGCTGATTTTGCCAGCTTTTTGTTACAAGAAGAAGACTTAGGTTTAGCCGAAGAAATTACCGTTTTAGTTAAGGATTTAGAGCGCCTAGGAACACGCTTACAGCAAGCCGGAGACGAAGGTGATTTTAGCGAATTACGCCGTTTTAGCCGCATTATGGATGAACGAGTTCGTAAGATCGTGAAATTATTTCAACATAATGAAAGCGCTATTTTTAATATTGTTGAACAAGCAAAGTCAGATAACAGCAACCTGTCTTTGCAAAAACGTTACCGTGCTGTGATTGAAGCGTTTGATGAGTACATCGAACCCATGCTAGAAATGGTCGACATTCGCGGACAGTTTCATGCCTGCTTCGCTGTTATCGAATCGCAGATTAGTCACCAAATAGACAGCATTGAGCTGTTTGGACGAGGCGCTCACGACAAGCGCATGTTAGAACAGTTACGCACACGCATTTTAGATATGCATCTAATCGGCCGTGAAAGCTTGCGTAAAAGTGCTGATATGTTGATGCCGTTGCGTGAAGAATTGCGTCGTAACACGTTAATAACAAGGCAAGCAGCTAAAGTATTGGGGCTTATCCGCAAAAATGGCGTTGATCGAATGCTGACATCAGTTCAACCTGAATTTGTCTCTGATATACAACGCTTTTCACTTGGACAAAAACGTCATATGGTTGCTTATATGGCAAGCTTGGCCCAATTTGAGCACGACGATTACCAGTTACCAGACCAAACAGATGTGCCAGCCTATCACAGTCCGAACATTCCAGATTATCAAGATGTGCACACCGCATTCGCCCGTACATTTGCAGACAATGGCAATAAACGCCAAGCTTTACTGGGCTTTTTAACATCCCAATACCCAAGCCTCGACGCTGACGAAATGCTGTTTTTGTATCAAAAGCTAGTCAGTGACCAAGATTTTGAATTACAACAAGATAATGAACGCGCCAAGGTGACTATTAATGAACACACCTTTGCACTTTACCCGTTCAACGCCAGTACAGTACAAGAAACACACCATGACACAGATTAATTTATCAGAACTGACAGAACTGCACGCTATCAATAAAAAGCTAGTGGGCGGTTATCACATCAGTGAACAAGACACCACGCTGTGGCAACAGCTTGATCAAAATATTGAAGCCTATCAAGCACTTTTTAGCGCCTTAGGACATGATTTACAGCACGATAGGCGCGGTTTTTACTATCTCGCAAGTGATGAAAGCACACCTAATATGGGGAAGATATCGCGCGCTATCGCGCTGACGGTGTTTATTCTTATCGAACATTACGCGAATCAGGGCAAAGACCCATTACGCGCGCTATTTGACGAAGTGGCAGATCTTGAATTGATGCAAACTCTGGTGCAATTGAACAAACATTTATTTGATCAATTAGAGATTTTCTCTGGTTCAGACTTGCGTAAAGATGTGTATTTAAGAATGGTCAGGTTAGGCCTTGCCAAAGAGGTTGAACAAGGTTTCATGCATTTGGCACCCATTTATCGCTATATCGACGCGTTGATGGAAGTGAACGAAGATGGTTTTGATGCCCTTGAGGATGAAGTATGAGTAAATTATACGGGCTAAGTAAATTAGCGTTATTGAACACAGCAGGCTATGCAAAATGCGTTATTCCGCTTGATAAAAGCGCCTCGATTTGCGCGCCAAACAACACGGGTAAAAGCTCCGTTATCAATGCCTTGCAGTTTCCGCTTATCAATGATTTACGTTTAACCGAATGGGATGGCCACGATTTAGAAGAAACCAGAAAGTTCTACTTCTCAACCGATCAATCCTATATTTTATTAGAAGCCAACCTGCCCCATGGTGATGTGGTGATAGGCGTAGCCGGCCTTGGTAAAATAGCGGGATTTGCGCACCAGTTCTTTTGTTACTCAGGCAAATTGTCATTAGATAACTTTACCGAAGGCAAAAGCATCATAAAGTATACAAAGCTTTTCAAGCATCTTGAATCACAAGGCAAGAAGCCAATCGAACTTAAAGCCCAAGAGCTCAATGCGCTGTTAACAGGTGGTGCGACTCCATTTGACGGCGACGTGAACCTTAAGATGATCCCACTTAACAATGTTCAGGATGCAGCAATTTATAAAGAGATATTCCGCCGCATTTTAAACCTGCACAAGCTAGGCGCAAGCGATGTAAAACGCTTTATGTTGAGAGTTTTTGAACGTCATATGTCAAATTCTCGGGTAGACTTTTATGAAGTGTGGCGACGTGCATTCGATAAAGTAAATCGATCACGTAGAGAGTTAGCCGCGCTTGAGTCCATGCAAGAGCCTATTTCAGCACTTGAAACCATGCTTGAAAGCGAAGCCACAATCAAAGGTAAACTTGCAGCGTATGCGCCAAAGATTGACGTGGCCTTGGTTGAGTATGATCAATATCAACAAGAACATATGGCTGAACTTAATGCTAAATTAGAAGATATAGAGCAAGAAAAGCATGACTTTGAGCAAAAACAACAGCTTTACTTGCAACAATCTAGAGACATTGAACGCCGTCAAACGCAAATAGAGCAATGGTTTCTTGATTACCATGCCCTCAAGTCAGAGTTTGAGCTGACTAATCACGCTACATTGAAAACCAATTTACAACTGTTGAAAAAAGAATATGAGCAGTTGTCGTTTTCAATCAACAGTGCGCAAGGCCAAAGCCTTCACACCCTAGACTATCGCATCAATGAAACGCAAAAACAGATCAAGAGCTTGAAACTACAACTCAAAAACCTCGAGTTCAATCTGTTTACGCGAATGCGTGAAGATCTGTCTTTGAAAGAAGTAGAAGAGATCTCTCGTATTCTCAATCCTGATTTGCTGTCTTTTGCCACAACAAATCAAGGGGATATCACCATTACCGATGACGAGGCGTTTAGTGAGTTTTTAGAGAAACTCTCTGCAAACGTTAAAGGTGGTGAGTTAAATGTGCCAGGCGCGACTATCAAGCTCAAAAAGCTCAGTCCAGTACAGATGCAAAGTGGTGAAAATAAAGAGCAACTCAAAGCACAGTTAGATGCTCTACAACAGTCGCTTGTTGAGTTTAAACAACAGCGAGAAGTGGCTGCAAACGTCGCGCAAAAGCAACAAGAGCGTGATGCCTTGTATGACGAGTTGATGGGATTAGAAAGCGCTTTGAAACGCTTTGAACAATATCAAACCATGTTGCAATCGGTTGAAGCACAAGAGCTATTGCGTGAACAGCTGACGGCGGAGCGAGAGCAAGTAGATGAGTATTTACAAGACGTTCAGCGTAATGCAGGGTCAATTTCAGATAGACGTTCAATCATTAAAAGTAAGCAAGACTTACTATCACGTCAAAGCGATCGTTTACGACAGGTTAAGTCAGAACGTATTGATCACACATTGGATATCTTCAGCGGCAAACAAGCGCCCTATCCTGTCGATGTGAAGCTCGATTTTGATAATTTGGCTGAGGTGGTTCACCAATTCAACAAAGAATGCAATGAGCTAAGAAACCTTGCAGTAAACGTGCGTAATACCTATTTGCACATTTATAACGCTGGCATTACCAAGTTTGACAATGAAACAGACGAAAACAGTAAATATGCCAAACTAATCAGTGCGTATCATAACCTGGACAATGAACGTGATGCTGTAGACCGTCAAGCGCGAGTGGCTTTAACTGAGGTTGCAGCAACCATCAAAGGTCTGCGTGAAGATTTGGACAGATTGCGCCGCGAAATGAACAGCTTCAACCGTGGCATAAGCCAGCATCGTATCTCAAATTTACAGTCATTCAAGATTAATATTATTCCTCGTAAAATGCTTGTAGACAGTATAGATACCATCATCAGCACTTCAGATAATTACGAGCAAGGCGATAATTTTGATCTCTTGTCTTCGCAACCAAGTGATGAAAAAGCGCTTAATGAGGCTAAAGATCATTTGATTAAGCTCGCCAGTGACAAAGCTGGTCTAACGTTAACGGATTTATTTGATATTCGCTTTGAGGTGGTTAATCGCGCTGGCGAAACAGAGCATTTTGACAAGATTGACTCCGCGGGTTCTAACGGAACACGTATTACAATCAAGTTGTTATGTGGTATGTTGTTTATACGTTACTTGCTGTCAGATCAAGAGCAGGCGCTTTATCGTATACCCATATATATCGATGAAGCAGCCGACATTGATCCACAAAACCAAAAAGCGATTATTGAAACCGCGTTAAGCTTTGGCTTTGTGCCAATTTTTGCGTCGGTTAAACCGCAGATTAGTTGCGATTATATCGTTCCTATTCGTAGCGTTAAAAATGGCAGTCAAAACTGGGTTGATGAAAAAGACTGGATTGAAGTGGAACATAGCACAACTCAAGCAGTCTGATCTTACAAGACAAGATTGTTTAGGCCAGTTACAAAAATATAGGCTGGCCCAAGGAGATATCATTATGTTTAAAAAGTTATTTATGACATCGGCATTGTTGCTACTGAGTGCCTGTACAAGTTTACCTGATTGGGACTATGATAAATCGGTCGAATTTGCCAACTATAAAACCTTTGCATGGGCACCTGATGCTAATTTAAAATCCTCAACTAATGACTATCAAATCAATGACTTGATGGAAAAGCGTGTGCGCAACGCCATCACACAAAACTTATCAACCCAAGGCATTACCTTAGTTGCCGCTGATAAGGCTGATATGTTAGTTAATTACCATGCATCTGTTGAGCGCAAAATAGAAGCAGACACACTGAGCACCAGCTATGGCGTGCGCTGGAATTACTGGGGCTGGGGTGTACAAACGCATACCACAACCAGAGAGTATGATGTTGGTACATTGGTTATTGACGTAATCGATAACGCTTCAAAACAGCTCGTTTGGCGCGGTGCTAAAGAAGGTCGATTACGTACCAAGCAAACGCCTGAACAGCGAGATGCTTCAATTAATAAAACGGTTACTGAAATATTAGAAAACTTTCCACCAAAACCTCAGTACTAATACCACAACAGAATAAACCAGGCAGCTTGTCTGGTTTATTCTACATTTTCTCGCGCCACACATTTACATTAGCTTACTTGAATACATCAGACTACACTTGATGATGTTTTCTTCTATGAGTTTGTTATGTTTAGGTATCTCGGTGTTGCTTTAGTGTGCTGTTTCTCTTCACCTTCTTATTGCGCTAATTCGCAACTGAGTGTGTTCACTGAGCATTTCCCTCCTTACACAATCGTTACCGATGGACAGGCCCACTCAGGCATTGCCTATGAGTTAGTTAAAAATGCGTTAGACATTGCGAAAATTGATAGCTCAATTGAGGTAGTTCCATGGGCACGAGCCTATGAACTCACACTCACACAACCCAATGTGGTGCTTTTTTCAATGGCTAAAACGCAGCAGCGAGCGCCTTTGTTCAATTGGCTGTACAAGTTCACAACCCTTGAATATAGTTTTTATTCCAATCGTGATACTGATGTTGAAATCAACTCGGTAAAAGACGCACTTGCCTATAGCACAGTTGCCATTAGAGGCAGCTACGAAGAAACAATATTGCAGTCCATGGGATTTGTTGTTGGCATTAATCTAGTGCTCGTCACCGATATGGACAGTGCGTGGCAAATGTTGGACAAAGGGCGTGTAAAAACCATCTATGCTTCTCACATTCCAAATCATCGACACACCGCAGTCAAGATCAGTTATTTTCGCCACAATGAAGTAGTACGCAACCAAGAGCTTTATGTGGTTGCAAGCTTAAGCACACCAACCAGCACCGTAAACAAACTCAAGCAGGCGCTACTTCTGGCACATGCTCAGATGAAAAGCGACTAACATCTCATAACTTTGCGGTTCTAAAACGGAAATATTTAGACGCTGTGTTGTTAGTTTAAGGGTTCTATTCAACATGCTTACATTTTTTGTCAATACACCGCAGTCATTATAGTTACATATTTAACTGACCCAACCCCAAAGTAAGTAATTGAAGTCTGGGTCAGAACGAATCCCTCTGACCAAACGGTTTAATATCCTAAAGCAGCGCTATCAGCTCGGCGCGGGTCGGATGCTCCAAACAACCCCTTGTCGGTTACCATGATAGTTTGTGTTGACCCCATGGCGCTTTTTTCTGACAGTTGATGGCCTTTAGCCTCCAACAACCTACGCGTATCAACATTTAAGCTTTTTTCTATGCGAATTTCATCAGGTAGCCATTGATGGTGAATGCGCGGTGCAGCCGTCGCTTCTGCAATATTTAACCCATGGTCAATAACATTGCTAATAACTTGTAAGGTCGTGGTGATAATGCGAGAGCCACCAGGGCTGCCTGTGACAATAAAAGGCTTGCCATTTTTCATTACGATGGTCGGGGTCATTGAACTTAGCGGGCGCTTGTTGCCTTGCACAGCATTGGCATCCCCCCCTACCAAACCAAAGCCATTGGGCACACCTGGCATTGCAGAAAAATCATCCATTTCGTTGTTCAACAAAATCCCCGTACCAGCGGCAACGATGCCAGAACCATAACTGAAATTGAGCGTATAGGTGTTGCTGACCGCATTCCCCCATTTATCAACTACCGAATAGTGAGTGGTTTGGTCACTCTCATAGGGAAGTAGTTTGCCGGGCTTGATCTGTGCGCTGGGCGTTGCTTTGTCCGCATGAATTTGTTTGCTCAGATGCTTGGCGTAGTTTTTATCTGTCAGTGCTTTGAGGGGGACGTCAACAAAATCTGGGTCGCCCAAGTATTCACTTCTATCCGCATAGGCACGTTTCATAACCTCAGCCAGTAGATGGATATTGGCCGCACTGTTATGGCCAAGTTCTCCCACTGGATATAGTTCAAGCATATTGAGCATCTCAATGATATGCACCCCACCTGATGATGGGGGAGGCATAGAAATAACCTCATAGCCGCGATAAGTACCCGACACAGGTTGCCGCTCCACAGCTTTATAATTTTGCATATCTTCTAAGGTCATAATACCGCCAGCAGCTGTGACCGCTGCAACAATTTTCTCTGCGGTTTCACCCTCGTAGAAGCCTTTGCTACCATGTTTGGCAATCAGCTCCAATGAGCGCGCTAAGTCACCTTGCACCAGCCACTCATTTGGTTGATAGTTAGAACCATCTTGCTTGTAAAATACCGCCTTTGAAGCGGGAACCTCTAACATACGTTCTTTTATAAATGGATGAGAAAGAGAATTGGCTAGACTGGACGTGACCTTGATACCTTTTTTGGCTTGCTGTATCGCTGGTTGAATAACCTGACTGAGCTTCATGGTGCCATATTTTTTGAGTGCTAACTCCATACCCATCACTGTTCCGGGAACGCCTACTGCAAGACCGTGAGCAAGGCTAAGTTTGGGGTCAACGTTGCCTTCTTTGTCTACGAAAATGTCTTTGTGAGCGGAGCTTGGCGCCATCTCCCGGTAATCAATAGCAATGGTTTTGTTCTCTTTGGCTAAATGAACCAACATAAATCCGCCACCGCCGATATTGCCAGCTCTAGGTAACGTTACGGCCAAGCTAAACCCTACAGCAACCGCAGCATCTACAGCATTACCACCTCGTTTGAGTATTTCAACACCGACCTGACTGGCCAGTGCTTCTTGACTCGACACCATACCATGTTCAGCCCATACCGGCTGTGCTGTTGCCATGGAGCTGTAAATCGGTGACTCATCGGCAAACGCCCTACTACCAATCGCTTCACCCACGCATAGCAATACTGCGCAACACCAAAGCAATGCCTTTAACTGATGCATAACGACTTCCTATTTGTTTTTTATTCTGCCAAGCAGTGTGGCACGAAAAAATTGCCTAAACAATGTACTTGCGTTTAAGCCTCTTAAACAGCGAAAAGGCAGCGTAATTCAAAATATTTATTAAAAAACAGTGCCACTACGGTAGTGAAGCAACACAGGTTAATTTCAACCACCTGTATTTATTATGGAGACAAAGGGGCGTTCTATGGTATATTTTCATTCACAAAATGAACCCTACGTTCAAGGCTAACAGCTTATATTCTCGGTTCTTTTTGTATCAATATAATTAAATCATAAAAAATATAAGGAATGTTTTATTTATGATCACTTTACCACGCATTTTGTGCTCAGTATTAACCCCTATCCTAGCTACGTCAGCAGTTACTTTGTCATTGATGGCACACGCAGCAACCCCAACCCCAGATGGCGATGAGGCTACGGTATATAGAACTTTTTCGGTTTACACTTCATCAATACCTATTTCCACTGCGTTAAACAACGGACATATATTGGTTTCATGGATGGAATACCTAGGAGATTCAGGTGGCGGAGAACTGCGTATCTATGCAAAACGGGTTCAGCAAGATGGCAGTGCTACTGGTACCTCTATTGTCCTAACAATTGATCAATGGACCAGAGTATCGACCGCTAATCCTTTGTACTCTGTTGTCGAACAAGCTGATGGTACACTCATATTCACATGGAGTTCTAAGGAATCAGGTCTAGAGCGGGTTTATGCACAGCGTTTTAGCGCGACTGGTAGCAGTATTGGCAGCAAGTTTTTAGTGAGCCAGCCTTCTGAACACAGCGCCAATGATCCTTATGTTGAAACATTTAGCGACGGAAGATTTATGATCGCTTGGGCAGGTCAACCAACCAGTAATGATACTCAGCACATATATGCACGATATTTTAACGCCGATGGTTCACCTGATGGCAATGTTTTTCAGGTAGATGTAGATGCTGGAAATTTTCAGGGAACCGATCCTATTATACGTAAGTTTGCTAATGACAGCTTTATTGTCTCGTGGCGTGCAGGCAACGGCGGCTACATAGTTAATACCCAGCGTTTATCCGCGGGTGGGTCAAAAGAAGGACCACTAGATTCGATAACTACCCCTGATGATAGAGTCTTATATGATAACGCGACATTGGCTAATGGTAATTACGTTGTCACTTGGAATGAAGCCTCTGATATATACGCCAAGGTGTATAACAGTGATGGCACGACAAACATTGATAAGTTTCGCGTCAATATAGATGTTGATGGAATGCAAATCTATCCAAATGTTGCCAGCACCTCAGATAGTGGGTTTGTGATCGCTTGGTCCGGTGATGGTGTTTTTGCTCAAAAGTTTCATTTAGATGGTTCTCGAGATGGTGAAGAGTTCAGAATGAATCAAAGTACCTCTGGTGTATTTCACGCTCCATCCGTAGTAAAAACCCGCAACAATGGCTTCGTAACAAGCTGGCGAGTATTCAATAGTTCAGGTAATAGAGACACCGCTTATCGTATCCGAAAGTTTATAGGCGATGCGCTACCAGTTGACCTAAACTCCGACTTTAGTAACTTACCCAATCAACTGTATCAAGGAGACAGCATTACCATGAACATAGATGTTAGTGGTGAAAATCTCTATGGCGTCGATGCAGTCCTAACCTTGGATAACACCAATACACTAAAAATCACCGATGCTAGCTATGCTGACTTTATTGATGAAAATGACAGCATTGGCCCACCAAGCCAGTTTACCAATGGGCAGTGGCTAGGTGCACGGAGCTTGAAGGCACCTGACAGTCCTAAAACAGATCAAGGCACTTTTGCTACCGTTGTACTAAGCACCGACCAAGCAGGTACTGCCAACCTAACATTAAGAACACAGTTAGTTGATCAGCAAGGTACCCTATTGCTAGATAAAACATCCACACATGCGATAACGGTTAAAGAAGCGTTGCGAGTGACAGGAAATGTCGCGCACTTAGTTACTAACGGCAATTATGATGGTGTGCGTGTTTATATTAACGGTGTACTTGTACACATAAACGCCGATGGCAGTTTTGAGGCACACACTAAACCGGGCGAAGCAATTATTCGCATTGAGATTAATGGCTTTTTACCTGCTGAAAAAACGCTACAACTGGCTGAAAGTGACTTATCAACAGAGTTAGGTGCAATAACTCTGGTTGGCGGAGATGCGAATAACGACGAACAGATAAATATTTCAGATCTAACCTTGCTGTTAGCTGCGTACCGTAGCACAAAAGCCGACGGCCCTAATTATGTCTCAACAGCTGATTATAACCGCGACGAGCAGATAAATATTCAGGACTTAACCATTTTGGGTAGCAACTACGGTAAATCTGGCCCTCAAGGGTTATAACTTCAAACTTGGATTTGGGCTGCTGTGCATCAGCGCAAAAGCCCTCTATTTCTATAACGAGATTCTAATGAAAAGCATCGTATTTATTCTATCAATGATAACAGCCATGAATGCGTGGGCGACTGAAAAGGGCAAAGTATATCTTGTGACACCGAGTGAGCAAGTCAAGCTAGGTAGCGAGTTTTATATCGATATACAGGTTGATAATCTACCAGCATTATATGGCGTAGATTTAAAGCTTGAGTTCGACGCCCACAAGTTTGAGCTTATTGATCAAAACCCACGCAAAGAAGGCGTTCAAATCGAACATGGCAACTTTTTTGACAACGACAACTTATTTATCCTCCATAACTCGGCTGATGCAGGAACAGGCACTGCCGCTTATGTTGTGAGCCTAGTAGCGCCGGCTAATGAGGTCGAAGGCAGTGGCCGTATTGCCCGAGTGAAATTAAAGTCAACCTACCAATCTGGTCTAGCGCATTTTACTATTGCTTCTGCACAATTTGGCACAAAAACAGGTCAACTTAAGGAGTTTTCACTCGGACCTGCTCTATTATTTGACTTTAAACCTGAATACCGAGTGCCAGCACAGCCTCAGCAAGGCATCTCCTTTACCACCACTATTTTATTGTTCAGCTTGTTGGTTATTGCGTTCATATTTATCTGGTTTATCCGTCGTGGTAGAAACAAATAATTTACTTTTACGTAAACGTAACAACTTTCATAACGGCTTGGATTCTTACGTAATGGTAAACTAGTGAGTTAACATTATGGTGGCAATTCGATGTGTGGCTACATCTCTAGTTGGTAAGACTTTCTAGTTCATTAAGTATGCTAAGCGCTTCTTGTGAGTTGTTACCACACACCCACTCGGTTGCTTTAAAGTCATGGCAGACCTTGGGTCTTTCTGGTTTGCCAAATAATTTACAAAGATTATCGTCGGTGAGGTTTTTACAACGCTCACCTGCAGGTTTACCATCGGGGTGATTTGGAAAACTTGAACTAATACTTGGCGCGATACAACAAGCACCGCAATGTAAACGACATTCCATAAACCATTACCCTGACAATAAAGCGCCACATTGTAGCAGTTTTCATAGTATTTTCTAACTACATTACTGCACCGTTAAAAAACCACCTTCTGCGCGGGTCTGTATGATTGCTTTGTCTAACTTTTCAACTAACCCCTGATGCTTCTTGCTAAGCAAATGATAGCCAATTTTCTGCTGAATTAAGAATCGGTTATGGTATTTCAGCATCGTGTTTTTGGTGTAATCATCAAAAACAACGATGGCATAATCAATCTTATTTTGATCAAATATTTTCAAAAGTGTTTCAAAGCTGGTCAATTCCAAAATGCTAATCTCACTTCCTTCTAACAATTGGGCATAAAACTCATCCGCTGCAATGATCCCTAATGAGCGGTTAGCGTCTTTTAACACAGATAAGTCACAAGGCAGCTTGCTTTGACATAGTAACACGACGTCAATTTGACTGATTGGGGTGGGGACAACAATGATATTTTGATAATGGTCGACAAACTCTAAAGATTTAGCGGTGTCCGCGTCGATTGCTCCTTGGTCGAGCAATTTCAACGCTCTTTTATCATTGATTAATTCGAATTCGGGCTCAATGCCAATCTTTTTGTAGGCACTTGCCAACAATGGCACATAGTATTTAATAATGCCTTCATGTTCTACGTAACTTATCACGAATGTTTGCCCTACTGAGGCTTCTTCTGAGAACGAATAGTGGCAGACAAAAAGTAGTATAAATATCAAACCATATTTCATATCTAAATCAAAGCGCTCCTACTTTTTGGCCAATAAATGGGGTGTGCCAGTTTTAATCATAGACTGAACATACCTGACTAGTAAATAGGCACAAAAGTATAACCACATTGTTGCTGAAATTTTAGGGTGTGATTAGCAGTTAAAAAGGCAGCGCTGATAGCTGCCCTGAGGATGCCTACAAAAGGACTACATCCAAGTTGCTGGGGAAATCATAAAACTTTGCTGCGCTGTATCGACCGCACCGCCCGATTTTAAGTAGGTGAACCAATAACTCACTTCATCACCCACCTTTAAACCATCAATAACCAGCTCGTTACGACCGGAATTTTGAATCATGCGTACGTTTTGTTGTACACCATCATTAATTTGATAATGCACATCGGCCCAGTCACTGGTATTAACATAAAACTGAACGCTTTGGGTGCTCAGTTGTGTAATACCATATTCGGCGCTCACAACAGCGCAGCCATTAGCATCTACTTGAGTATCGGGCGCTGTATTTGGACACTGATCTAGCTCATCGCTTACGCCATCATTGTCACTATCTAGCGTTGTACTCGTTCCACCTCCAGTCCAAATGATGTCGTCAATGGCCATAGAAAACGGCGATTTGGGAATTTGTCCATCTACAGATAGGATACTAAAGTGACTTTTTAGTGACTGGAGCGCGATTAAAGGCCCAGCCAGCTCACTCACCGGGATCACAGCTTGTGCCCACTCACCGTTTCTAACCAATCCGTACTTCGTTTCATTAGCGGGAAAAGTTAGCCAGTTTTCATTGGTATAGGTATCACTAATACCGACTTTGAAAGCGACATTTGCCGGGATCTTAATTCTAAAACGCAGTTCACCCTCGGCAAAGGCACTCATGTTACTTGGCTGACGTGCTTGAATACCACCGCCAAACCATTGATTGGGTCTATAGTCCCACGCTATTACCTGCTCACCTTCAAATGGAGCAATGTTGCCTTGAGAAATTGAATTTTGATTCCAAACATAAATATCCGAGTCAACACCTGCTGTCAGCTTATTGTCTGTTTGCGTTAAGTCGGTAAATACGCCAAATGTCCCCTGCTCAGAATCACTGCTATTACCCACTTTAACCTCACCCATACCGTTGTACTCGTACACTCGTACATAGTCGACCACCATTTTACCTGGCAGTGGCGCTGTGACTTGATGGTTCATTTTTGCATCGGTAAAGTTACCCCCTACCGCGAGGTTCATGAGCAAGTAGAACGGGGCTTGAAATTCGTCTGATTCTTCGCTGATGGTAAAGGGCTGATCAAACATCGCGTATTCAATCCCCTGATCTTCAACCGTAAAACGGATAGTAGTATCGGTCCAATACAAGCGATAAGTAACAAAGCGGTCAGTGAGCGGCATCGTCGACAAGTGTGCGTTGTCGGTTTGCCACGCTACGCTTGCAGCACACGTGGGGTTAGCGCTGTTACAGGCAGCATCACTGTAGAAAATCAGGTTAGAACCTGTGTAGCTGTCGATATCGGCATTTGGGAAGCCGGCATCAATTCTTGCCTGCTCTGACTGCCCCATTTCCATAATATCTATCTCACCCTTTGCAGGCCACGATGCAGTGCTGGTACCCAACATCCAAATTGCTGGCCACAGACCCGTATCAACGCTTGATACTTTCATACGCGTTTCAACCATACCATATTGAACTGATAACTTACTTTTACTGTGGATCTTGCCCGACGAAAACGCCTTAGAGCCAATGTTTTCTTTACGTGCTTCAATCAATAAGCCTCGATTACCAGGTTCACCGCTAATGTCAGTAATTGACACATTATCGGAGTGATACCATTGTAACTCCTGATTACCCCAGCCACATATTCCTTGATCGCAACCATCCCCAATATCAACATTCCATATTTCGTTATTAAATGAATCAAAGTTATCTTCCCATAGTAGCTTCCCTACCGATGCCGACGCAGGCGCAACGGCACTCAGCGTGAGCGCAACTGCAGAGACAGCGACTAGATGGGTGTTCCGTGAAATATACTTACTCATTCTTTGGTTCCTTAACATGTTGTAATTTTGTGCTTAAGCAAACCTCACCATACTGCCAGCACAGATTGTTGTTATATTCATAAGCCCAGCTTTACCACTTCTCTAAGACCACATACCGGATACGGAAAGTTGTAAACAAACAAGCCAGACAACTTACAAAAAAGCAACATGTAAGCGCTTACACAAACAAGTAAAAGATTCACTGTAATTTTAAATTAATATAAAAAACACTGATTTAAAAAGGAAAAAATATAGAAATACTTTGTGAGCCTAGCAAGATGCCACCGAGGTATGATGCTCGGTGGCATTAACGTATTAGCGCGGTTCACCCACCTCTTCAAGTGGAATATGCGCGCTGGCGGTTGGACTGCGATATAAACTGTCTTTCGAGTTCGTCTTGGCATGTCCACTGGCGTCATTTGCTTTGTTTGGTTCCGCCTCTTTAGAATGTGCTTGAGTAGTAGCATGTGCGCTTGTTGGCACAGCTGTAGGGCCCAAGCTATTTTCGGTATTTAAGATAAGTGGCAAACCGTCTTTGCCGCCGCCAATTACCACTACTTTACTGTTATTAGACTTGGCAAGTTCAATGGTCGCCTCAATACCACGCCATCTCAAATATGTTTCTGAAATGCCGCCTGCCACTGTTTTTTGAAATGCAGCAATACCCTGTGCTTCAGTCTCTTTACGTTTAGCCTCTTTTTGAGCCACTTCTAATCGCATGTCATATTCTTGCTGTAAATAATGTTGATTAACTTTGGAGATAATCGCATTATGTACCTTTTCAGGTACATTGACTCTGCGGATCAATACATCATCTAAGTTAACCAAAGCATGGCCTTTCATATTACTAGCGGCGTCTTTAAGTATGGTTTGTTCCTGTAGCTTTAACTCTTCGAGTACCTTACCAAGTAACTGGCCTTGTACATCCATTCGCTGTTCACCATACACTTCTTCCGCAGTGTAGTTAGATACAATGACACGAACAGCTGAGCTTATCTCAGGGACCACCATCTCGTTGACATAATCAGGGCCGACAAGTTGATGAAGATAAGGCATGTGATCAACCACCGGTCGATACCGTACCGTCACATCTAAAGTGATCTTCAAACCTTGATTAGTGATTGCATGTATTTGCCTGTCTGCTGTTTGAAAGCGGCTGGAGTATATGGTCAGCTTATCCCACGGCATCACCAGCACGGTACCCTCGGTGAAGGTTTTGTCCAAGTATGTACCACCGCCAAGTCGTTTCCATAGCACCCCTACTTCACCCGAGTCGACCTTGATAAATACAACAGGCACCAACGCAATAATCAAAAACAGCATGATCAATAAGGTAACGCCCGCTCTAAAACGCCAAGATAAAATGCGCTTGCGTAACTTGGGGGAGTACCGCTTTAATACCCGCATGAACAGGTTTGAAATAACGATTACTAGGCAAACTCCGCCCAGTACCAATAAGCCTATATCCGGTGGAATAATTATGTTCATGAGGGCGCCCCCTCATTTTCAACGGTATGGTGTTCCATTAGTTGTCCTTCTACCATTTTTAAATGTACATCTGCCAAATGGAAGTATGCGTCATCGTGGGTTATGGCTATGACCGTATTACCTCGTGCTTTAAGCTTAGGTAGTACCTGTTCATAGAATTTACGTCTAAAAATTGGGTCCTGATCGGCGGCCCATTCGTCAAAAATGTACACCGGTCGGTTTTCCAAAATAGTGCTCAACAGCGCTAAACGCTTGCGTTGACCCGTGGATAAGTCGGTGGTACTAAACTCCGAGTTTTCTACACTAACCTTATTATTCATTTCTAAAAAGACTAACCAATCATCAATCTCTTGCTGGGAACTCACTCGAATACCATACAATTGCTTAAACAAATGAAAGTCAGAAAATACCGCTGTAAACAGGCTTCGATAACTGTCCAATTCAGCGCTGGACACACCGTGACCATTGAGCATGATTTGACCGCCTTGTAGCTCATACAACCCAGTTAACATACGAATGAACGTGGTTTTACCGCTACCGTTGCCGCCTGTGATAAAGGTGATTTGTCCAGGCTTGATAGACAAATCAACAGGGCCAACAAAAAATGGCCTGTCTCCTGCTGGACGATTATGCTGATAGTAGGCACCTTCGAGGCGTATTTCCTCAAAGGTACGAATGTCTGTAGCACGTGCCTCTTTATTTTTGCCACGCTGGGTAGCTTGTTTTAACTCATTTTCTAGCGCTAATACGTTATTGGCGGCTTCCGTAGCTGTGGTATAAATCGGAATCCCCCCTACAATACTGGTAATTGGACCGATTAAAAACAATGACGCGGTCGTCACTTTGATCACAACTTCGGTATAAACGTTAGATAACATTGGCACTAAAAACACCATGGCCCCCGTTGCAGCAAAGAAAGTGATTTGTGACAGCACAAAGTCCGTAGCAAACAATGTTTGGGTGGTCGTTTTGGCTTTTCTGGCACGCGTTGAATCTGCAATAAACTCTTGCTCTAGATCATCTGCCCGAGGCACACTTAGCTTCACCTCTTTAAAACCATCTAGCAAATCAGATAACCTTTGGATCAGCATGTTCTCGCTCTCGAATGAAAGCTGCATGTTTTTTTGGATTTCATTCGCACGCAAACGGTGAATGCTGGCACCAAGCATAATCAACACAGAAATGACCAAAAAAGCCACAAACGAGTGATAAGCAATATACAAGGACGTAAAAAATACCAGCGTGATAGATTGACCAATGATCACAAATAATTGAGCAGACTGAGAAATAGTCTGTAACTCTTTACTCAGTGTATTAAAAATACGTTCTTTACCGATTTTTTCCAGCGTTGATAGTTCGGTGTAACGCACACACTCAAACAACTCAACACGCAAGCCTGCAATGGCGCGTTCTACCGTTCTTGCAGCTTTAGTCATGAGTCGCTGCTGGGTTAAACCATAAATTGCGATCGTCAAACTGAATAAAGCCAGATAGTAAAGTATGTGATTTTCGCGATTTATATCAGAAATGTTCTCAGCTACATTATTGATTAAAGCGAGTACCAAGGCGTTCGCAAGGCCCGAGATACAGCCTAAAGCAACGAAGGTCCTTCTCTTTATTTTTATATTTCGACTAATTAAATCGTATAATACCATCTCATTATCTTTTCTTGTTTTTGTACTCAGCAGATTGTTATGTGCCTGAGACTATGCCTAAATTCCATGTAATTTAATGTAGGTACTACGCTTGGGCGTTGCATAACTACAAACTCGTACACTGCGCTTAGCTATTCTTCCTCCTCCTCGACAGGTTCTCTTCTTTTCGCTAAAAACAAAATTAGCAAACCTGCTAAAGGCGTAAATACCAAAGAGATCAGAAAGAATCCAACAGGTCCTGCAAACGTATTTCGCCCCCAGTAACCAGATAAAATACACAACCCTAAATACAGTATTACCAGCATCTTCAATTCCTTAAGTTAACAAGTGTGTGAGAAATAAACCAGCAGAAATCTGCTGGTTTATCAAGTTACTACTAACTAGCAGCATTCACTTGAGCGTCTTCATTACCTTTATCTTTACGATACTTCGCTGCCATTTCAGAAATGTCGCCCTTAATACTTGTAAGATTAAGGTCTAACAAAGTTCCGCCATGTTCAAAGTGTCTGATAAAAGTCGTGCCGACCGCATGTGAAGAAGCAGCTGAAACAACTGGCATAAATGCCAAAGCGCTCAAAGTGCCAAGTACAGGCACAGCTTTCAAAAAGCTGCTCAGACCTGCACCGCCAAGGGTTTGTGGGAATGAACCACCAATAACCGCAGTGATCGTACCGCGTAGTTTGTTCTCACTATACGATTGACCGTACACCTTGGCGATTTCGCCGATCATCTTCATTTGAATGCCTGTCAAAGCAACCAAGTCGACCGCTGGAATTGGGATCAATCCACTGCCAAACGACCACTTGGTATACTTATCGACAATTAGCTGTGCAACGGCTTCACGATTTTCAACCTCGACATGATTGGCATCCTGCTCGGTCTTCACTTCGTTTGCCTTTTCTTCCTTTGCTGTTTTTGTCGCTGTCATATTAAGTCCTCTATGATTTAGAATTAAACAGTTGTTAAACTTACCAAACTACGTCAAAGCCGTTTAAGCTTAGTCTTTAGCTTGCCCTTTTTCACTGTTCACCTCTGTAAGACATGAACAGTAATCCTTTGTATGTGCAAAAAATTTTCAGCACATTTATTGAAAACGAAATACAACTGCTCTATTTCCCTTTCGCCCAATTAAAAACTTACGCCCCGTCCAACACGCCCTGACAAGCTGTACTTCTATGGCTATCGCTATAGAAAATGATGTTTCTGATCTCACTTGAAATACAGTCAGATTCAGTACCCGTTTTAACGTAATTGCTAAACACCATGACTGACTGATCTCGCTCTAGCAGTCGGTTAAAGCTCGTGACCCATGAATATGGATAGCTGCCTGAATACTGTAAGAATTTTTCATACTGCCTTAAGTTTGTGTCATTGGGGTTCTGTGGACAGTCAGCCACCTTTCCGTATTGATTCGGGTCGATAAATGTTACAAACCAGCCATAGCCATAATATTCGCAAGATTCTGTGCTACCAGTGTTTGAGTAAGGTGCAAATGCCGCCAGCTTTTGCACATCGTCCAAAACCTGCGTGCCATACAAAGCCTGATCCCACTTATGCATATCCTCAACTGTTGAATACATATCACCTGCCGAGTACAACACCAGCGGGTTACTGTATGGGTTGACTAAAATATCTTCATATGGTGCGGGCCCACCTATTGCAGGTGGACGACCATTTGCCAACGGCAAATATTGGTTATCCTTGTAGATATAACCTGTTGTCATATTTTTGTAGATGCCAATAGCACTGAATGTGCCGCTTTCGGTCATATTAAGCGGGTCTAAGATTTGTTCTCTTAAAATATTTTCAAACCAGAACTCGCGATTAATATCCCCCTGTTGGCCCGCTGCTAGCTGCTCAATAATGTTACCTATCAAGTAGTAATTACAGTTGCTGTATTGATACTGAGAGCCTGGTGTAAAAGAAGGCGCATCACCTTGCTGTGTACATGTACAAAAGCGGTTGCTGAAGCCTTCAGGGCCATTTAAGTTGGTTTTACTGTCGTAGAGGAAAGGACGCCACCCGTAGTTGTCGTACACCTCCTCGTTATCACTGTAATTGTCAATGCCCGATGACATTGTAAGCAAGTGATGTAGTGACACATCCGCACATTGGTTTTTTGGATACCAAGGCAAATAATCACCTATTGTTTCAGTGCGCAAGTCTTTGCCCTCTAACATGCGCATGAGAATCGCTGCAGCAAACGCCTTGGTGTTCGAGCCGATCCGGTATTTAGATTCAACTGTGTTGTCAACCTCATACTGCATGTTTTGAGGTCCACAGTTAGCTTCATATACAACTTTATCAGCAGCTGTAACGTAGATGGTTCCAAAAAATACCATCTTGTTACAGTAATCATTTACCGTGGTTTCAATCATTTCTATCTGACTGGCTGTAATGGTGGTGTTTTTCGCAACGCTCTTTTTCTGTAAACAGGAGGCGAGTATCAAACTGATAAAACACAGCACCATAATTTTAAATCTTGAATGCATTAGCCGTTTCATTTTTATGTTTCCTTCAATGAGTATTTGTTATTTGCTAACTACATAACTACTAACAAAACCTAACCGCGCTTGAGTAAACAAGCTGAGCACGCGTTAGTCTGTACGTGAATACTTAACTAACAATTTTTGCCATACCGACCAGCACCTTTCTGACACCACTGTATGCCTGCCGGCCATGGGTATAAAGCATGTTATCTAGCAGTAAAATGTCATTTCTTTGCCATTGATATGAGAATGTTGCGTCTTTATAGACTTGATTTATCACTTGAATATCTTCATCCGCGATGGGACTACCATCACCATAATAAGCATTTCTTGGCAGCCGCTGTTCACCGATACTGGCGCGCATCAAGTCAGGCATTTGTCCATCAATACTGGAGCTGTGAAACAAGTGCGCTTGATTAAACCAAACCTTTTCGCCCGTTTGCGGGTGTGTTGCTACTGCAGGACGGTGCTGGCGAGTTTGTAGCCTGTCACCTTGCCACTCAAACTCAATATCATTTTCCTTACAGTAAGCTTCTACTTCCACTTTGCTTTGTGTCTGAAAAACTTCCTGCCAAGGCAAATCTATCTCGCCGTAGTTGCGAACATACATCACACCGAGGCGCTCAAATTTATCGCGTATAGACTCGGGTATGTTCTGGTAGACCACACGGCTGTCTGCAAGCGGCGTATCACCACCTGTTTTTGCCGGAACAACACAGAAAAAGCCCATTCGCATCGGCCAGCGGTTTGAGTAGGCATTTTCATTATGTTGTAAGATCACCTGATCGGCATGGTATTCAGTTGTGGTGTAAATATTGTTTCTCATTGCCGTACGTGGTGATGAGCGATATACATATTGACTCAAAGGCTCACCAAATATGGTTTCCAATATGGTGCTAAATTGATTACTGCTAACAATATTTAACCCTCTTAGCAGCGCAAAACCATCAGAATTAACCCAGTGATTAATCTGTTCGACATGGTCCTTCACCCAAGCTAAACCACTCTGTTTTTGTGACGACAGGTCATGGATCCGATGATCGATAACCTCGGAGCTTTTATCCATCTTTACTGATAGTAATTGATCCATTTTAATCCCATCCTTTTGTTAGATAAGGCCTACAATGTAGAACATATTTTTTACATTTGTTAATTGAGTACATAATTCTTTTCCAATAACAGAGCAACTTCACGGGCATTACCGTGCTGAAGTATTGTTAGATGATTACCAGACAGTTCAACTGCTTGTATTTGCTCACAAAGCCGAGCCCAACCCATATCAAAACTTAACGCCTCACCGGCAAAACTTGATGTATCACTGGCCTTAATCACCAATGTTGGGGTTTCATCCAGTTTGTTGTCACACTGAACTGGTGCGTTAATCTGAGCGCTAAACACCCGTCTGAATCTATCCAATTGTTCGATTGAAAAACGATAGCCAGAATGAGCCAAGTAGTTGCTCAGCCACTGAAGCTGTTGCTGTGAGTCTAATGATTGATAATGTGATAACTGCTCGGCGCTCATCTGTAAGGAGAAAAATTGGTTAAAGTTTTCTAGAATGAACAACGCGCACTGTTTGTCATCAAAGCGCTCGACTTGGGATGTTGGTACTGGTGTATCCAAAACAGTCAAAGTGACACCCAAGTGATTCGTCTGTAGGTGTTGTGCCATTTCATAGGCAATAAAGCTGCCAAATGAATGTCCAACTAAATGTACCTGTTCGGTCAATCCTGCTTGTTTAAGTGCATCTAAGTAGTAAGTTGCAGTGGCACTAACCGACGCTATGATATGAGACTCACAGGCAATCTCATCAGGCTGTAAACCATAGACTGGGATGCGTTCATCTAAGTTTTGCACTAGTGTCTGAAATGCCATGAGTAGGCCACCAGCACCAGCAATTAATACAATCGGTGCATATCCTGCTTGCCCAGCTTGTAAACACATCAAAGTGCTCAACGCAGATGGCTCACTACTGTGCGTTTTGGCGTGTAAAAGCGATTCTATGGCATCGCTGAGCGCTCTGATGGTGCGATGTTGAAACACAAAATCAATAGGCACAGATAAATTAAATATATGCCCAAGCTGACCCACCAAGCGCATCGCAAGTAAAGAATGAGCACCTAGGGAAAATATGTCATCGTCAAGACCAATGTGCTCTAAACTCAGTAATGCTTTGAGCTGACTTGATAACGCACTTTGCAAAGGGGTATGTACTTCACTCATCTTGGTGTTTACATGCTGCTGAAGCGTTTTGACCTGCTCGACCAAGCGCTTACGGTCAACCTTACCATTGGTGGTTAACGGTAGTTCCTCAAGGAAAACGATATGCTGAGGTATCATATATTCAGGCACTTTACATGCAAGCTCAGCACAAACTTGTGCTTCAGTCACAGGCTTGTGAGTCACCAAGCACGCCACCAATTGTTTTGAGCCAGATGCGTCATCACGAGTCACCACGGCACACGCTGCAACTTTATTATCCAGCAGCAAATTGCGCTCAATCTCCGCAAGCTCTACACGATAGCCTCTAATTTTAACCTGCTCATCCAATCGACCCATAAAGGCAATCTCACCGCTTTCGTTCAAACGTACCTTATCGCCTGATTTATAAAGTCTTTGTTTGGAGTGAGGTAACGTAATAAAGGCTCGGTTAGTTTTTTCAGTATCGCCCAAGTAACCGCGAGCCAAAGCGTGACCACTGATGTGTAGTTCGCCGCATATGTAACTTGGCAGTGCTCTTAAGTGCCTGTCTAAGATTGCCAGTTGCACACCCGCAACCGGTTTACCAATGGAAATATCACCCTCGATGTGGTTGGTGACATCTTGCAAAGTTGCTGAAATAGTCGCCTCAGTCGGACCATAAGCATTAATCAACCGGACTCGGCTGCCGTAATTACGTTGCCAGGCCGATAACGCTGACAATTGCATTTGCTCGCCGCCTATGGTGATCACTCGCAACTGCTCTCCCAAATCAACACGCTCTAATGCCAACTGGTGCCAATAGGCCGTCGGTAAACTCATCAAAGTCAACTCGCAGCGCTTGGCAACTTTTGCTAGGCCGCTTGCCGATAACAGCTGATTGGTGTCACTCATCACCAACGTGGCCCCATTCAACAGCGTACAAAACACTTCTTCAGCAAACACATCAAAACTGCAACTGGCAAATTGTAAATAGTTATCTTGAGCAGTGATGGTGTAACATTCACTTAAGAATGATACGTAATTCAATACACTGCGCTGCTCTACCATTACGCCCTTGGGAACGCCTGTCGTGCCTGAGGTATAAATGACGTAGCACACGTCTTGCTGATGATGAACCACATCCTCGAGGTTGCTGTTTTCAAATGCGTCAGTGTCAGCACTTTGCATGTCAATGCACAAACATTCAGGTAGCTCACCTTGCCAAGCATCTGACTTAGTAATAAGCGCTGCCGCTTTAGCATTGTCGACCATAAAATGATGGCGCTCGGATGGTAGCTGTGGTGATACAGGTAAATAGGCTGCCCCTAGCTTTAAACACGCCAAAATCGCCGTTATCAACTCAAAGCTAGGCGCTAAGCACACCGCGATGATGGGTTGTGCATCACGCTCTGGTAATTGGTGTTTGAGGTAACACGCTAAATCACTGGCCTTTTTATCGAGCATTTGATAGCTGATAGTTTGTAACTGGTCATCAGCATAATACTCTATCGCAGTGGCCTGTGGGCTGCGCTCAACAATGTCAGAAAACCTTTGCTGTATGGTGCTCTGGTTGTCAAACGGCACAAAATCTGAATTGCTTGGTACAGCAAAGCTGAATGTATCTATGTCTAAAAAGCGTTTATCATTTGCTATTAAAGGTATTGTGTTCAACTGAGTTTGTGGCGCGCTGATAAAGGCACTTAGCAGCCATTGGATGGTCTCTAAACTTTGCTTGGCTGTGCAATGGCTAAACAGCCTTGTGTCATAGCCGAGTGTCAACGACAAACGTTGCCCAGTGCCTACCACAAAGGTAATTGGGTAATGAGTCTCATCTTTGTGTGACTGTTGAATCACCTTAAACGGAGTATGTTCAGTATTATCTAAAGGGTCGTTTGGGTAATTTTCAAAAACATACAGTGCATCAAACAGTTCACTGCCATTTTCAATCTCGCTACAGTCATGCACCAACGTCAGCGCGCTATGGCTGTACGTTGCTAGGCGCAAATGGTTATGCTTAACCGAAGAGATATAATCAGTAACAGTGCCTGAGGTCGGTATATTCAATTTCACGGCTTGAGTATTAATATACAAGCCAACTTTTTGCTCCACATTGACAAAGTCGCTCGGCCTGCCTGAAATGGTTTGCCCAAATAATGCGTAGTCTTTATCACAACAAATGCTAAGCCAGTATCCCCAAACCGCTTGCAACACATGATTGAGAGTAAAGCCATGAGCTTGAGCAAACTGTCTCAATTGCTCATATTTCTCAGGCTCAAGTTCTACCTCAAGCTCTCTAATTGTTTGCGGTTCACTTAGAGTATGCGTGGCAATATGTGCGCTTAATAAGGTTGGCTCACTAGCGTGACGCAGGTAATCTCGCCAAAATGCGCGCTCCCCATCTGCGTCTTTGTTTAATAGATAAGCAATATAATCACGATAATTATCTTTTACTATTTGTATTGCCTGCCCCTTTATACGTCCATTGTATAAAGTCATTAAATTGGCAAACAAAATGGGTAGTGACCAGCCATCCATAATCAAGTGATGGTAAGTCCAGATAAAACCATATTGATCATCAGCAAAGGGAATAAGACGTAAGCGCATACAAGGTGCGCGCGTTAAATCAATGCCCGCGTCATACTCTTGCTCAGCGATGTTGGCAATATGAGCTGACATTTGCTCTACAGTTTGCTGCGCTAAAACAGGTGTATCAATGTGCAGCGGTAGCTCACATTGTGTAAAAACTAACTGCAGCGGCTCATCAATTGCGTTGACAAAGGCACTTCTAAGTATGCTATGTGTAGCAATCACTTGCTGCCAAGCATAGGCGAACGCTTCTATATCAAGCTCACCTTCAAACCTCATGACAGCTTGCTCTAGATATGGCGGTGCATGTTGCGTGTGTCGTTGTGCATGTAGCCACATGCCTTGTTGCAACATGCTCATCGGGTAGATATCTTCGATGTGTTGTTTCGCAAATGGCGCTATCAGGTTTTGTAGCTGAAGCCTTGACACATCCTTCAATAAACTAAAGTCACTCGGTGTATAGTGCCTATCGGTTTGCGCCATGCAGTGACCGACCACCTCATTCAAGCTTTGTACAAAGTGCTCCGCAAACGCTCCAACGCGCTGTTCGCTGATGCGATTCTCATCAAAATCAAACGATAATGTAAGCTGCGAGTGACTTACTGCTGCTGTAATTTGCAGACCATAATAAAGGTGATTTAAATCACTGTGTAAGTCACCAACCGACTCTTGTGCATCCGCTATCAACCCTGTTTTATTAAGCGCGCCATCGAGCTGGCCTAGGTAGTTAAAAAATATCTTATCTTGGGTGTCTATGTGTAATGACTCACGCACAGCTTTTGATGAGTGGTTGTATCGCAACGCACCATAACTACTTGCAATATGAGTTGTGGTGGCAAGCTGTTCTTTAACATTACAAATAACCTCTGTTAGGTTATTTGCGTTACTGAATAAATGTAGTGGAAACAAAGATGTGAACCAACCAACGCTGCGATCGCTCGCAAACTGTTGCTGTAGCAATTCACGGCCATGCCCCTCAAGTATAATGATCTGGGACTTGGTTTGATAATGGCGCATCATCGACCACTGCAATGCACTGAGCAACAATGTTTGCGCACCCGTGCCATAGGCTTGATTCGCCTCTTTGAGCAACGTGCTCGTTGCCTCTGCCGAACAGCTAAACTTGTAGTTTGCACAGCTTGCAGGTTGTGTTTTCCTAATGGCTGGCAGCGCTAAAACACTGGGGCTTTTAGCATGCTGCGCCAAGCTCTGCCACTTTTCTAAATGCGTCAGTACTTGGCCCTGAGCTGCAAAAAAGTCACTGATAAGCTTTAAATTTGTGGTGAGTTTAGGCAGCTTCGGCGCACGCGCGCTCAATACATTTTCAACTGCATGTTGCATGTCTTCAAGCAAAATACGCCACGACACGCCATCAATTAACACATGGTGTGCGACGAGTAGAAGTCGGTTAGCACTTTCGTCCTCTGGCGTTATGATATAGCATGCACGTAATAAACTGCCACGTTCAAATGTAAAGCTCGTTTGTAGCTGCTGAGCTGTTTTAACAAGCTTTGCGCGCCAGTTAGACTCTGACGTAAGATCAATATGCTCCATCACTTCATCAAGCGCAACCTCTTTGGCCACTTCAAGCTGTGTGCCATCAACCACAATACGCAAGCCGTCATGATGAGCTATCAGCGTATGCATCACCTGTTCAATGTGATGTAAAGACACCGATTTATCCAGCGACAGCATCAGCGCCTGATTCCAATGGGTCGGTTGTGAAAACTGCTGTTCAAAGAACCACTGCTGGATAGGCAGTGCAGTAAACTTGCCAGCATAAGGTTGTACTTGTGACAATGCGTCTTGTCCAGTGTTTAACTGTGGTACTTGTTTGGCCAGTGCTTCAACGCTACTGTAGTTAAATACGTCCGCAACCGAAATTGATAAACCAATTGCACGAGCGCGGCTGGCAATTTGAATACTCAGTATTGAATCTCCACCATGGGCAAAGAAGTCATCGTTTGCCAAGAACATCTCACTGTTGAGCACATCACGATAAATGTTTAAAAGCTGCGCCTGTGTGCTGTCAAGTGGTTCACTGATATTACTCACGCTGTTTTGTACGACTTGTTCGCCCTCGAGGGCCAATTCATTTAACGCTCTGTGATTAACTTTACCGTGCGCTGTTAGTGGCAACTGCGCTAAAAATACATAGCGATGCGGGTGCATGTATACAGGAAGTTTACGGGTGACCAATTGGCTCACGCCATGTTGTAATGCCTGTTTGGTATCCTCGTTGGCAACAATAAACGCGACCAACTGTTTGATCTGCTTAGATGAAGAACAGATCTGGACAACACATTCATCAATCGAGTCATGGTTTAGTAGTACCTGCTCTATCTCTGCCAGTTCAATTCGGTAGCCGCGTAGTTTTACCTGTTCATCATTGCGACCAACATACGCAACCCTGTCGTTATCCACACAACGCACCAAATCACCGGTACGATAGGCTCTGACGGCCTTGCCTTGTCCACAATTAAGTGTGACAAAACGTTGTTGTGTTAACTGAGCTTGATGCAAGTACCCTCGGGCTAGCCCTTCTCCTGCCACGTACAGTTCACCCACCATGCCTTTAGGTACAGGCTGTTGCAAATTATCAAGAATATACAAACTCGTATTGTCTATTGGGGAACCAATATCAGGCGCTTGATTTTTGGTTATCACAGCACCCGAGGTGGCCACAACCGACGCTTCGGTTGGTCCATAGTTATTGACAATAATAAAGGGGTGATCGGATACATCCACTTGATTAAGCTTATCCCCACCTACCAGCAAGTAATGCAAATACTGCGGCGAAAATTCTTTGTCAGCCAACATAACTTCAGCGATTGGGGTCGCTAAAAAGCTATGTGTCACCTTATGACGCGTCAACATGTCAGATAGTGCCAACGGCGAATTTAACGTGTCTCTGGTAATAGTCAATACTGCGGCACCACAGCACAAATAAGGCCATATTTCCCACGCTGCGGCATCAAACGCAATATTGGCAGTTTGACTGGCAACACTTTGCTGTGACACATTAAACGCTCGCTGATGCCACAAGCACAGGTTCATTAAACCTTGATGCGGGATCATCACGCCTTTAGGATTACCTGTGGTGCCAGATGTATAAATCACATATGCAAGTTGCTCTGGCTTCACCACAGGTAAACCCATAACCTCTTTAGAGGCAACCATAACATCATGCTCTAAGTGGTAGTCATCAATACACAATACGTGGCAGTCAGCGAGGTAAGTAGACGAAAATTTATCGATATTTTCGCTGCGAGTAATTAACCAATTTGCCTGACAGTCAGAGGCGATAAAATCGATTCTTGCTTGCGGGTAATCCGGGTCAACTGGTACATAACAGCCACCAGCTTTCAATACCGCGAGCATACTCACCACAAGATCTATTCCCGAGGTCATACTGACCATCACACACTGCTCTGCTAACAGTCCTTTTGCCAGTAGATACTGCGCCAACTCTGTACTGCGCTGCAGCAACCATTGATAGCTCGCGGTTTGGGTACTATTTGGGTCTATCAGTGCAATGTTATTTTTCGATACATTATTGAAGGCAACACTGGCGATTTGATCAATCACGGTTTGCCCATGGCCACCCTCGCTATATTTGCCATGAATGATATGGCTGGGTATCTGAGTTTTGTTTAGCAAAGGTAATTCAAACACGTTGCGATTTGGCGTCTGAATAATATGCTCTACAAGTACCGCAAACGCATTTTTCATGGCATGCATGGTGTGTTCACTAAACAAATGAGTGTTGTACGCCCAAGTAAAACGCAACTGCGATTGTCCTTGGTCATCCAGCTCTTCGGTACAGCTTAGTTCAATATCAAACTTAACCTGATCCGCTAAGGTTTCTATTGCGCTCGTTTCAAGGCCAGCTAGCTTTAATCGCGTATCAATCTGGGGATTCAACGAAAATGTTAGCTGAAATACACTTTGATGACTTAAGTCTCTACTGAGTTTTAATTGCTCAACAATTTGCTCAAAAGGCATATGTTGATGCTGATGTATTTCTTGCAGTAGATTCTTTTGTGCAAGTACCAACCCTTCAAAACTCATATTGGGCGTCAAAACCGTTCGGATCGGTAAAGTATTGACAAAAAAGCCAACCAACGGCTCAAGCTGCGTGTGGTTTCGACCCGAAAAAGGCGACCCAATTACTACATCTCGGCTGTTGCTAAAGCGTGCTATCAATAGCGAATAAGCGCTGTGTAACCAAGTAAATGTGGTAACGTCCAAACGTTGGCAGTGAGCACGAATAGCTTCACATGTTGCCTTATTGAATCTTTGCGTCACATGCGCACCTTGTGTCGCCAGCTGTTTCATTCTGGGCTTATCCAGCGGTAACTGGTGTAAAGGTGGCGCATTTTCCAAGTGCTTGACCCAAAATGCTTTATGCTGCTTTAGAGTATCGCCGCTTAGGGTGTTTCTTTGCCAAAGCGCATAATCGGCGTATTGCACAGGCAACGCATTTCTCAAGTTTTCTGGCAACGCCTGAGTATGGGCGTAGTGATGATAAAAATGGGTAAATTCCGCCACCAGAATGTCTAGAGACTTTGCATCTGATGCGATGTGGTGCATATTAACTAACAGTTTGTAATTGTCACTTTTACACTTCACCAACACAACGCGGATCATTAAATCACTGTCTAACCGAAATGGCGTTTGTCTGTCATCACGCAACACCTTTAGCCACAGTCTATTCTTTTGTTCTTCATTGAGCGCACTGGCGTCAACATAATTGACGATGTTATCGCGTACCTCATTGATTTTCTGTCTCGGTTTGCCGTCTTGGAGCTTAACAATACAGGTTCTTAATACTTCATGGCGTGCAACAATTGCCTGCCAAGCTTGCGAAAATGCATCAATGTTCAGCATACCTTTGAGCGTAAACGCCGCGCTCATATGATACTCAAGGCTGCCTTGTTGGAGCTGATCGATACTCCACAAACGTTGCTGTGCAAATGACAACGGCAATGTAGGCTGCTCGCTACGATCAATGGGTATCATTGCAAAGCCCGAATCACGCTGAATTTGGTTGTTCTGTGCAACAGCAGCGAGAGACTTGACTTTGGGTTGCTGAAATAAGTCTTTTAAAGTGAGATTAAGTTTGGCCTGCTCACGCAATCTGGTAATGACCTGCGTTGCCAACAATGAATGGCCGCCCAATCTAAAGAAATGGCAGTCGCGACCAACCTTAGGCACTTGTAACACCTCAGAAAAGCAGTTTGCGATGAGCTTTTCAATGGGTGTGCTGGGTTCACTAAACGAGTCACTTGATGAGGTCACAATGTCCAGCGCCAATAGCGCTTTTTTATCGACCTTACCATTAACGGTCAACGGCATTTCGGACACAGCAATCACACTACTTGGCAGCATAAACTCAGGCAGTGTCTGACGTAAGTATTGCTGCACCTGCGATGTTAAATCATCAAATTGTGCTTGGCTGCTAACAACCACAAAGGCACAAATTCTCGCCCCTAGCGTGTCATCACGATTAAGCAAGACCACAACTTCATCAAGCCATGGGTGGGCGCGAAGTTGGTTCTCAATTTCTCCCAGCTCAATACGATAGCCTCGTACTTTGACTTGATCATCTATACGGCTTATGTATAGCAGTTCACCGTTTGCTAAATAGCGAACTAGATCACCAGTTTTATATAGCTTGCCGCCATTTGAAAAAGGGTCTGCAATAAAGCGCTCAGCATTGAGGTCTGCACGTTGCCAGTAGCCACGACAAACCCCATCACCACCAACGTACAGCTCACCAATCGCCCCCACAGGCAGCAAATGCTGCTGTTTGTCTAATACATAACAAGATGTGGTAGGAATGGGACGCCCAATATTACTGGCACCTTGGGATATCTCATGCTCAGTAATACGTTTATAAGTAACATGTACCGTCGTTTCGGTAATGCCATACATATTTATAAGCGCGCATTCGGCATAACGCTTAGCCCACGGCGCAAGTTTCGCGGGCGCAAGCGCCTCGCCGCCAAATATCACATAGCGTATTTGATTTTTGGCAAGCTGACTTTCGTCTAGTGCCAGCATAGTGCTTTGTAGCACATAAAATGCGCTAGGTGTTTGGTTAAGTACACTCACCTGTTGTTCGATTAATAGCTTTGCAAATGCATCACTGTCTTTACTTTGCTCGGCACTCACCACCACTAAGCGGCCACCAAATAGCAACGCGCCATACATTTCCCACACAGAAAAATCGAAGCAAAAAGAATGGAATAACGTCCAAACGTCCTGTTCATTAAAATCGAATAAGCTCGGCTCAGTAAATAACAACCTCACAACCTGACGATGCTCTATCTGCACGCCCTTTGGTCGCCCTGTGGTCCCTGAGGTATAAATCATGTACGCCAAGTGTGTGCTCTGAATATCGATATTTGGGTTCGATGTATCGTCAAGGCCACGATAAATTTCTAGGTCATGAATGTTGATAACATTGTCAGCTAACGTATGAAGGCGTGTATAACTGAGTTCATCACAAACAAGTAAGCTGGTGCTCTCCCTAGCAGCGTTCACATCATTGATGATGTAATCAATTCGATCTTGTGGGTAATCAGGGTCAATCGGCACGTATGCACACCCTGACTTTAGAATAGCCAATAGTGTTACAACAAGGTCCACACTGCGACCCACACTGACTGGGATCAGTTGCTCTTTACTGACACCTTGTGCCAACAACACCCGAGCTAATTTATTAGCGCGTAGATTCAGTTCCTCGTATGTTAAGGTACTCTTTTCATCAGTGAGTGCGATGCGCTTACCAAAGCGCTCTACACATGACTCAAACACATTGACTAGATTTGTATTTTTCGGCCAGCTAACATGGTTACACTGCGGTTGAGCAAGTAATGCCTGCTGTTGCTGCGCCGTCACTACGGGAATACTCGCGCAGACTGTATCTGGACAAGCGCTGACATGCTCAAGCAGTAAGACAAAGCTGTCTGCCCAATTTTGAATGGTCGCACGCTCGTACAAAGCACTATCAAATTTCCAGTTAAGCAACACCCCTTGCTCGCTCAATTGTACATTTAGCTCAAGATCACATTTAATCGCACAATCGCTTTGTTGCGCTCGAACTTCTTCAATGGCAAGCCCAGGTAGAGTAAATGAGTCTTGTTGGGTTTGTTCTAACGTGAATAAGATCTGAACTAAAGGATGATGGCTTAAATCTCGTTTGCACTGCAGCGCATCCACAAGCTTATCAAACGGCATATTTTGATATTCAAATGCCTGCAATATTTGCTCTTTTTGCTTTTGCAGCCAATCAGAAAAGGGGCTGTCTTCTTTAAGCTGTGCGGGGATCACTATGGTATTAACAAATAAACCAATGAGCGGCTCAAGTTTAGGATGAATCCGCCCATGAACGGGCGTGCCAACCAACACTTTATCGGCTTGATTGAGCCTGCCAATGAATAACATAAAGCAGCTTAGCACCCACATAAATGGGGTAACATTTTGCTTAGCGCTTTGTTCGAGTAAGCTTTGTTTAAATGCCACACTCAGCTGCTGGCGTAGTACCTGTCCTACTAACGCCTGCACGGCAGGCCTTGGCCTATCTGTTGGTAAAGACTGGATCGGGTCTAAATCCGCTAACTGGCTTTGCCAATAACCTATGGCATTTGTCAAATACTCATCACTGAGCGTGTCACGCTGCCAATGCGCATAATCAGCATATTGAATCGCAAGCTCTGGTACAGATGGTTCAACATGCGCCAAACGTGCACGGTAAATAGCTTCTACTTCCATCACTAGGCGCACCATTGACGCGCCATCTGAAATAATGTGATGCATATTAAACGCTAACCAGTGTTCATTGGCATCCGACACCAACAGTACACGCAATAAAGGGCCACGTTCTAAATCAAACCCTTGTTGTTGATGATCTATCAGCGCTTGTTGTACTTTTTCAAGGCGCAAGGAAGATGGAAATTCGCTGGCATTTATCCACGTAAATGGCGTACTTATTTGCGATTGTATATGTTGCTGCGGGATGCCTTTGCCATCTGCGACAAACTGCGTGCGCAACAACTCGTGACGGCTGATCACCTCAGCAATGGCTTGCTTAAAGACGCCAACGTCGATTGAGCCATACAACTTGAACTCTACAGGCATGTAATATTGCTTTGAACCTTGTAACTGCTCTATAAACCACAAGCCTTCTTGTGCAAAGCTCAGTGGTAAAGGTTCACTGCGAGACACCATAAGCAGATCTTTGTTGCTACTCTTATTGCTATTTTTCGCAAACTTTTGTTGTACAAAATATTCAATGATCTGAGCTTTGTTTGCGACAATACGAGACTTCAACTCATCAGGAAATTCACCATTTTGCTTAAATGCCAAGCCACCATTTTTTTCATATAAGGTAATACCTGCGGCCAGTGCTTCACCAATCAGATTTTCAATTAATAAGGTTTGCTCATTCATTACAAAAACATCTCTTCAGAAGTGTCAGTTTGACTATCGCTGGGTGTGGCGTTATTCACCGCCTCAGAAATTGCATACCATTGTGATAAAGCCGCTATCGTTGGCCGTTCAAACAATACCCGCACGGGCATATCTATTTCTAACTGCTCTTTTATCAAAGCGACACATTGCGTTGCCAACAATGAATGCCCTCCAAGCGCGAAGAAATTGTCGGTAATACCTAAAGTTTCGACGTTTAGCAGCGCTGCAAAAATACTCTGTAGTGCTTGCTCAAACTCATTTCTAGGTGCAACATTTTCGGTATCAATGGCCGTTTCGGCCGCAATCTCTTGCAGGGCTTTAACGTCCACTTTGCCGTTATTTGTCAGCGGCAATTGCGCAAGCACCACAAACTTTTGCGGCAACATATAGCTGGGTAGGTGTTCGGCCAATTGCGACAATAATGGAGCGGCTTGTTGAGCGCTCATCACTTTGGCTTGTTTATCAGCCAACTGCTGGGTGTCGCCTGCTGTCAGAACAATATAAGCTTCAAGGTTTGATGCATCACTGTTAAGTGCTACAACGGCTTCTTTAATATCCGGTAGCGCGTTTAAATAATGGCTGATATCACCTAATTCAATACGGTAACCACGTAACTTAACTTGATGATCAGTTCGACCATAGAACTGTAACTGATCCGCTTTGCCTGCGTCACAACTCAGCCACCTTGCTTTATCGCCTGTTCTATAACACCTCACTGGCGCGCCATTTGCAGACAAAGGTAAGGATACAAATTTCTGTGCGCTCAATGAGGGTTGTCCCAGATAGCCACGGGCGAGGTTGTCACCTGCAATGTATAACTCACCGACCACGCCCTGTGGTACAGGGTTGTGTTGCTCATCTAGCACCACAAGTTGTGTGTTTGCAATAGCTCGGCCAATCGGCACACTATGCGTCTGCTGGGCAACTAACGCTTGGATCTGCGCCGTTCGCGCATAGTAAACACTGGTGCCAACCGTAGCTTCCGTTGGGCCATATTCGTTAACCCATAACACATTGGGCAGTCTGTAACTTAGTTGTTCTAGTACTTTAGTGGTTAAAACCTCACCACCGACCACCACGGTATGCTCAGTGAATGCCTCTTTGCCTGCGCTCATACTGAGGATGCCTTGCAAGTGTGCAGGCGTGACCTTGAACAACTTGGCCGACGGTGAGAACAATTCCTCACACAGTACATCTAACTGCGTGTCATCATCGGTGACAACCTTAACGCTCAAACCGTGTAACAACGCGCCCCATATTGAGGTTACGGTTGCATCAAACGCTAATGGTGTGTTGACTATCGAGCATGTGAGCGCATTGTTTAGGTAATTTTCCCGTACATGTGCCAAGTACAACGCCAGATTTGCATGGCTGATCTCTACCCCTTTTGGTTGGCCTGTTGTACCTGAGGTGTAAATTACATATGCCAATGTCTGCACAGTTATGTTTGGCAGTAGATCAAGCACAGGCACTCCTTGCCAACGTGTTGCATCATCAACCACTACAACATTGCATTGACTCTGGAGTGCGAACTCAGACGAGGCTTTGCTTACCAGCAAAGTACGAGCACGACTGTCATTTAAAATAAACTGTATACGTTGCTTTGGTAATTTAGGGTCGATAGGCACATACGCACAACCTAGCTGCCACACGGCCAGCATCGCAACGATCATCTCACTTGACGCTGGTAAACAAATGGCAATGTTGTCACCTTGATTTGCGCCTTGTGAGTGAGTCAGGGCTGCCAATTTTTGCGCCTGCACTCTAAGTTCGCTAAAACTAAGCTGAGTATTATCAGGGCCAATCACAGCCGTTTCTTGACTGTAGCGTGTTGCAACATCCTCAAAGCGCTCCACAATCGTGCGATTGTCGTCAATCACTTGCTCATGGGTATGTGCCTGTAGCAGTTTGCTTTGCTGTTGTTCAGTCATCACGGGAACTGTATCAACCGAACGATGAGGGTTCTCTAGTAACGCATTGATCATCACATTGAACGAGTTTGCCATCAAAGCGATGCTGGACTTTTTAAACAATGATGTGGCGAAGTTCCATTGCAAGCTAATCCCTGATGCAGATTCGATAGCATTTACTTCTATGTCAAACTTCATGTTATGACCATCATCGGGCAACTGCGCTATTTCAACTCCCGGCAGGGTCAAGTCGACGACTTCGTTGTTTTGTAAAGCAAACAGAATTTGAAACAGTGGCTGATGACCCAAGTCACGCGCTGGGTTTAAGGTTTCAACTAACTGCTCAAACGGTACTGCTTGGTGTTTAAATGCATCCAACACGACTTGCTTTTGCTGAGCTAAAAAGTCAACAAAACTCATTGTCTCGTCTGCACGCGCCCTGATAACCAGTGTATTAACGAAAAGACCAATGAGGTTTGACAGTTCACTGTGTTCCCTACCCGCAACGGGAGAGCCCGTCATCACATCTCGTGTTTGACTAAAACGCATGACCGTTAATGAAAATACACTGTGTAACCACATGAACAGGGTCACCCCTTGCTGCGCACACTGTAGCTTAATTGCCGCAAGCTGCTCAATTGATAAGTTTTGTACCAATGTATCGCCCGATAGCTGTTGTACAGCGGGCCTTGGGTAATCCAATGGCAATTGATGTAAAGGTGGATAGTCTCTCAGTTGCGACTGCCAATAACGTAATGATTGAGTGATGCTTTGCTGATGCTTTTCTTGGCGTTGCCAATGGGCAAAATCTGCATATTGAACGGGCAGTGATTGCACATATTGCGCAGCCAATTGATAGTCTGACTCATTACTAAAGTGACGATAAAAAGCAATAAACTCTTTAACTAAAATAGCCATCGACCAGCCGTCACTGGCAATATGATGCATATTGAAATGCACTTTGTGATCTTGTTCTGTAAAGCGCACAAGAAGCACCCTGATGAGCAAGTCCGCAGAGAGATCAAACGGCTGTTGCTGAGCGTGAGCCACTAACTCTTGCCACTTTTGCTGCTGGGTGTGCGCATCAAACGATGATAAGTCAACAACCTGTAGCGGGACATTAAATTGGTCGTTTACCAACTGTTCTGGCTGCTCGCCACTGCTGCCTGGCAAAATAATACTGCGCAGCACCTCATGGCGCTGAACAATAGCCTGCAAAGCTTGTTCAAAGGCTGTGATATCCAGTTGACCATTAATCTTAAAGCTGGCTGGCATATGGTACTGCATGGAGCCTTGTTGTACTTGTTCAATCAGCCATAAACGCTGCTGAGCATACGACAGAGGTAAGCGCTGTGTTCGTACTACTGGCACAATTCCCTCTGCAGACGCAATCTGCTGGCTATGCTCAAGCGCCTCAGACAGCGTTGAAATGCTTGGGGCTTTAAAAAGCTGCTCCAGCGTGACATCAAGGTGCTTTTCATCACGAATATGGCTTATCAAACGAATAGCCAGCAATGAGTGCCCACCAAGCTCAAAGAAATTATCATTTAAGCCTATGTCATCACGTTTTAATGTTTCGCTAAATAGCTGTAGTAGATACGCCTGCAACGGGCTTAGTGAAGTAAGCTCTATGCGCTCTGTTACCTGACGAGACACCAGCTTAACGCTTTCTTTTAGTGCATCAGCGTCTACTTTTCCATTGCTGGTAAGCGGCAGTGCATCAACGCGGTGTAACTGACTTGGCACCATATAAGCGGGCAAAAACTGCGCTAAATGACTTTTGTATTGTTGCTCACTATCTTGGCTTTGCGTAGCACATACATAATGTGCACACAGCGAACCTTGCTCGTCATCTAATGTGACTGCACAGTCGACAACTTCAGGTATCGTGAGTAAATGGTGACATATTGCCCCCATATCGATGCGATAGCCACGCAATTTAACGACGTTATCTTGGCGGCCACAATAGCGTAAATAACTAGGTTTGCCATCGGTATCCGCTTGCCAGCGTACCTTATCTCCCGTTCTGTAAAAGCGCTGTTTGATAGCACCACCCTTGCTTGTAGGTAGAGTCAGTTCAACAAACTTTTCTTTGTTAAGCTGCGTTCGATTGATATAGCCTGGGCTCAAAACTGGGCCAGATATCAACAGTTCTCCTTCAACATTCACAGGGGCAATATGATCATATTGATCCACAACCAACATGCCGGCCTGTGCTATTGGCAATCCGATTGGTACATCTTGCGCTTGAGTCAGTTGCGCCAACTCATCACTTGATTCGACAACATATACACTGCTGCCTACCGTGGTCTCCGTGGGTCCATACTCATTTATCCATCGACAGCGCGGGAGCTTTTCTGACAATGCCAACAGCAAGTCTGCACTTAATGCTTCACCACCGACCACCATGGTGTGCGCACAGTTGCTCGCTTCCAAGCGCTCTGATAGCGCTAGAACAATACGTAGATGTGCAGGCGTCAATTTAAACAGCTTATCGGTCGGTGCGCAAAACATGATCTGAACCAATGACGATAGTTGCTCAGCGCCCTCATTGATGAGCGTAACGGTACCACCTCTCGTTAACATGGGGATTAATGACGTAACGGTGGCGTCAAAAGCCAATGGCGTACTTACCACAGCTTCACGCAAAGCTGCCTTGCCAAGATAATGATCACATGCGTGTTGCAAGTAGGCATTGAGATTTGTATGGGTAATTGCTACGCCTTTGGGTTTGCCTGTGGAGCCTGAGGTATAAATGATGTAACACAGAGCGTCGTGGCCCGTTTGAGCCATTATCTCACCATTTTCGATGTCCAGTGGCATGTCGCTGTAGCCACTGAAGTTAGACGCTTCATCAAAAATATCATCCAACAGTAAAAAGTCTGTGCCACTGTCTATCAACTTTTCAGTTTCGTCACTAAAAGCCAATATCATTATCATGTCGGCATCTTCTACAATGTCAGCAAGACCACTGGCGGGCATATCTTTATGCAGCGGCACATACACATGCTGTGCCTTTAGAATCGCCAGTACCGCAACCACCATTTGCGCGCACGATGGTAATAAAATGCCAATCCGACTTTGTGGTTCAAACGCCATTTCTACAAGGCATTGGGCCAGCTGATTTGATAGCTTATCGACTTGTTCATAGCTGTGCGTTAACGCTCCATCTCGTAGCGCGATGGCATGGGGTTGACGCTTAGCTTGCTCGCTAAAACGCTGATGCCAATGTTGATTTTGTGACTCAACCTCTAACACCTGTGCGTAAGCTAATAACTGTTGTTGCTTTGCAGGTGAACATAGCTCCAGCTGCTTGACCTGACATACTTGATTTTCAATACATTGCGTAAGCACATGACAATATTGCTCAAAAAACTGCGCGACACTATTTTCATCCCAAAGCGCCGTATCATAGAGCCACTCCATGACCATGCACTCACCATCATCAATGACGCTAACCTCTAAATCTAGCTTGGCACTGCGTATTTGCGAGTCTTCAATATCAACTTGCAAACCATCAAGCGTAAGCGCCTCATTGACTTGATTATTCACGCGAAACACAATTTGCATCAATGGGTGAATGGCTAAGCTTCGCTCTGTTGCGAGTGCATCAACTAACACATCAAACGGAAGCTGTTGGTGGTTTAGTGCGTCGTTCAGCGTTGCCTTAGCGCGATTTAAGGTCTGTTCAAATGTTGTCTGAGCATCAAACTCGCTACTTAAAACAAGGGTGTTGATGAAGTTTCCGATGATGGCTTCAAATTCAGTGTTGGTTCGGCCCGAAACAGGCGTTCCTATTAACACTTTGCTCTGATTAGACACGCGACTCAGCCACAAAGCAAAAACACTCTGTAACGTCACAAACAACGTATGACCTGAACGCTTTATAAATTCTCTAAGTTGCTGTACTAAAGCGCTTGGTATGTATTGGCAATACAGCGCACCGCCTGCAATCACCTTGTTGCTACGCTCACGATCCGTTGGCAACTCATGTACCTTAGGCGCATCAGCTAACTGTGCTTGCCAATACTCAAGGTCTCGCGCTGTGCTTTGTGTACCTTGGCCTTCGCGCTGCCAATATACATAGTCAATATAGCTGCAATGCTGCGCTGGTGGTAGCGGTTGACCGCTGCGAATACTTTGGTAAGCCTGTGATAACGAGCGACATAACAAGTCGATAGACCAGCCATCTGAGACAATGTGATGCATCGTCACTATCAACGAGTGCTGAGTTTCACTTTGCTTGATTAACGTCACGCGTAACATCAAGTCTGATGTTAAATCGAAACTTCGTTGATAGTCCGCCAGTACCATTTCTTCAAGTTTATGCGCCTGCGTCTGCGCGTCATACTCACTGAGTGAGCGCTCGATAATACGAAACTCTAGCGCATCATTGAGATACTGAACCGCTTGTCCTTTGGAACCCATTCGGTAGTTAAAACGCAAAATACTATGTTGCTCAATGACATATTTAAAAGCACGAGTCAGTGCATCAACATCTAACAGACCAGTTAACTTAAAAACGCCCTGTAAGTTGTATTGACTGCTGTGCCCCTGCATCTGGTCAACAAACCAAAGACGTTGCTGAGAAAACGACAATGGGTGCTCGCCCACCAACGCATGTTCCTCTAACTTCTGTGGCAAGTCTTTGCTTTGATTGCTCTGACACTCAATGATGTTTGCCAACTCGGCAACGGTTGGATTGGCAAAGATTTCTTTAAGTGATAATACATAACCCAGCTGGGTTTTAACTTGGTTTAGCAAACGCATTGCTAACAACGAGTGGCCACCGATGGCGAAAAAATCATCGTGAATTCCCACGCTTTGAGTTACAACAATTTGCGTAAACAACTGCACTAGCTCTTTTTGCAGCGGTGTTTGTGGGATGTTTTCAGCCTCATTAAGGCCCAACAGAGCTGTTTTATGCTGTAGCAGTTGATTACGGTCTATCTTACCGTTGGCAAGCATAGGCAACTTGTCATGAAGCACGATTACGCTTGGCAGCATAGGTTCTGGCAAACGTAGCTTAAGCGCAGACTTGATACTGTGCCTAAGCTGCATTGCACTTAACACACTTGGCTTTGTAACAACATGCGCGACCACGCTTGCCTGTTCGTTGCTCATTTGGCACACCACCGCAGCCACCTGAACCTCAGCTAATGCGTTAAGTTTTGCTTCGATCTCCGCCAGATCTACGCGGTAGCCTCTTACTTTGGGTTGATTATCTAATCTGCCGAGGTATTCAATCTCACCCACTTGGTTCAACCGGACTCTGTCACCACTGCGATAAAACCGTTTATCGTTTTCCAACGTCACAAAAGCTTGTTCACTGAGCTTTGGTGCATTGATATAACCTAAAGCTACACTATGGCCACCTATATAAAGCTCTCCAGGCATTCCAATGGGGACACTCTGCTGGTTGGCATCCAACACTCTCACTTCAACATGAGAAAGCGGCTTACCTATGGCAAAGCTCCCCCAATTCTCACTACTTTGTGACGTAAGCTTGTTACACGTAACGCCGACACAGGTTTCTGTCGGCCCGTAATGGTTGATGATATTTGCCAGTGGAAAATTTTCACGGATCTGCTCTACCAGTTTGCCTGTGAGTGCCTCACCTCCGAGCACCCACTGCTCTATGTTTGGTTTTTGTTCAAGCTCGGCTATTTGTGGCAATAACTCATTAGCGAAAGACGGTGTGATCTTAATAAAATTCGCCTGACAGTGACAAAGCTCTGCCACGATTTGTTGTGGTTCTGGATACTCACACTGTGCAGCTATCAACGCTACGCTGCCGCCTTGTGCGAGCACAGGATAGAGCCCTGTTAAGCATAAATCAGTAGCCAGACCCGTTACCACCGCCGAGCGAGTTTCAGATGAAAACGCTAACACTTCACTCACGCCCGCAACATAATTGTTTAGTGCTTGGTGTGAAACCATCACGCCTTTAGGCGTCCCCGTTGAGCCTGAGGTAAACATCACATAAGCGCAATCGTTTTGTTCGATATGTGCAGCTTGGTTGGCGACTAAATCCCCTTCACACAAGTTTGCAAAATGATGCATTTTTACTTTTGCGCTGTTTAATGACTCTAAATCAGCATTGGATAGCGGCGCATCATCAATGATTATTAACTGGTCGCACTGAGCTTGCTCTAACACCTCTATCACACGATTAACAGGCGTGCCTTGCTCTATCGGTAGATACCCGTGACCTGAACGCATCACCGCCAGCATTGCCACTACACTGTTGATTGAGCGCGGCACCAATATGGCTATGGGTGTGTTAGCAACAAGCTCGCTTAGCGCGCCAATAGAATTTGCAATTAAAGCACTTTGCCTATCAAGCTCTCCGTAACTTAACTGCCGACTCTCTTCAAGCAAGGCAACCTTATGCGGCTGAGTTTGAGCGTGGGCTAGCATTGTCTCTACAACGGATTGGTTGCTCGTTTTGTTTTGACTTGCTAATAACTGATTGACTCTCGCAACACTTGGCAATTGCAACTGAGCGATAAAATCATCCGCATGTTGATAAAATGCAGCAACTAACGCCACAAAGTCATCGCTAAAGTCTCGAATAAGTTGTGCATCAAACAGGCTGTTGCAATAATCAATATTAACGGCGAGACCAGCCTCGCTATTTGCAATATTCAAGGTCAAATCAAATTTAGCGCTATGGTTATCAACAGGGAATAACTGAGCCGATAAGCCGCCATGCGACAGGGTATCGAGTGCAACGCCATTGTAATTAAACAACACTTGGAACAGTGCCGAATGCGCACTTGATTTGGCTAAATCTTGCGAGCGAATAATATCTTCAACAGCGGCGCTTTGGTTTGCCAGCCCATGCTTGACCACCTCTTTGACCTGTTCAGACAGCCCGCGAAGCGTTACGTTGCTCTCACACTTAACCCGCAGCGGTAAGGTATTAATAAAACAACCGATCATGGACTCAAACTCGGCCATAGAACGATTCAGTACAGGCACGCCTAAAGTCATATCTGACTTTTGACTATAGCGATGTAATACGGCATAAAATACGCTCAACAAGCCCACAAATGGTGTGACTTCGAATAATTGACACTGCTTCTCAAACGCCGCTACTTGCTGATTATTAATTTCAAAGTGATACGTGCTGCCATGATAATTTTTGCTGGCAGAGCGTGGATAACTGGTCGGCAACTCGAACAGCTCAAGGTCATTTAACTGTTCACGCCAATAGCTAAGCTGACTTTGGTAATCATCGCTAAGCTGATATTGCTGCTCCCAGTGTACGTAATCTAAGTATTGCAAGGCGTGACTAGCCGTTGTGTCACTTTGTTCACTGAGTTCAACCAACAAGGCTTTAATAAACAAGCCAACTGACCAGCCATCGGCAACAATATGGTGCATCGCAACATATAGCCACTGTCCTCGTTGGGCGCTTTCATCCACAAACAAGGTCGCGCGAAGCAACAAATCATGCTCAAGGTCAAAGCAGTAATTGAGCTCTGTATCCAAACGCTCAATGATCTCAGCCTTACTTTCATTGTGAGCAACGTGTTGCGTGTGCAAAGTAAACTCTGGTTGCTCGTTTACGCGCTGGATAGTGCCTTGCTCATGGTAAATAAAATTGCTCCTAAGTACCTCATGGCGCATGAGCAAACTATCGATTGCCTCTTTAACCTCAATAGTAGTCACAGGTTCAGAAAGCTTTACGACCCCAGCCATGTTGTAGGCATTGGACTGACCTTCATATTGTGAGATAAACCAGATCCGCTGCTGTGCCGATGATAATCGTCCCTGCTTTTTGTTGTGCTGCTGCATGTAAGCAATCAATTGCTCTTTATGTGCCTTAATTCGCTCTAGCTGTTCACTTGGCACACTGGCTAATTTGGTTCTGAGCTTTAACTTACCATCTTGTAGATACACATAGATGCCTAGGCCGTCTAGCTCGGCCAACAAATCTTTAATCGCTAAGTTATCCATTATTACAAGTCCATCTCCGTCATGGATTGATCCGCTAACGCGTCGCTGATATCACGGCCGCTTACCACATCGCTCACCTGCTGTACGTTCACAGAAGCACCTGCGGCAGCTCGTGCACTTAATAAATCATCAATACGCTGAGCCAGTTGCAAAATACTCGGGTAATCAAATACATCAGCAACCGTTATACGCACCCCAAACGCCGCGTTGATACTTGATACCAGTTGCATGGCAAGTACCGAATTACCACCGATGTCAAAAAAGCTCTGGGTGGTAGCTAGGGTTTCGCGCTGCAAAATGTTTGCATAGCATTGCAATAGCGTTTCTTCACTGGGGGTTTGTGGCAATCGCATCTCAACATCTTGCGCCTGCTGTACCTGTATCTCGGGTAACGCCTTCGTGTCGAGCTTGCCATTAGCCGTGGTTGGCCAATGTTCGAGCCAGCACAAGTATTCAGGCAGCATGTAGCTCGGTAAGTACTGTGCGAGCTGCTGACGCAGCATAGGTAACGTCCACTGTGATTGCTGTTCTTCGGACGCCAGACAATAAACGCACAGTGCGTTGTGACCGACGCTCAGCTCAACAATCAGTACCTTGATGTATGAACTGCTAAGCAGCTGAGAAATATGGTATTCAATTTCCCCGAGCTCGATACGATGTCCGTTGAGTTTGACCTGCTGATCGAGTCGCCCTTGTAGCTCGATACGACCATCTGCTAAACGCCTTGCTCTGTCACCTGTTTTGTAGATGCGTTGTTGAAGTTGTGCTGCAAAATCATGATTAACAAAACGCTCACTCGTAAGCGCCGCTCTGTTGAGGTAGCCCATAGCAACACCAGCGCCACCAATCCACAGCTCACCCCATACACCAATTGGTAATGGCAATGCCTGATCTTGAGCTTGCTCATCCATAACAAACAGGCTGGTATTCGCTATGCCGTCGCCTATGGTGATGCGTTGGGCATCAGTTATGTGGCTGACCGCTGACCAAATGGTTGTCTCTGTTGGCCCATACATATTCCAAAGCTCACCACCATTTTCCATAACCTGCCAAGCAAGCGCTTGATCTAATGGCTCTCCACCACACAAAACCTTTAACCCGTTGACGCAGCTAGGCTCGGTATTGAGTAGTAGTCGCCAAAGCGTTGGCGTTGCCTGCATGACGGAGATGTCATTGTTTTTGATAAGTGCAGTAATTGCCTGTGGGTCGCTGCAAACTTGCTCATTCGCAATGACCGTTGTGGCCCCAACCGTTAGCGGCAAAAACAGCTCAAGCATGGCGATATCAAACGCGATAGTGGTAACGGCAAACAGCTTATCGTTAGCGCTTATTCCAGGCTCAGCTTGCATAGCTCGAAGCAAGTTAACCAAACCACTATGGCTAATTTCAACGCCTTTTGGCCTACCTGTGGAGCCGGACGTGTAGATAACATACGCACGATGCGCAGGAGTTAAATCTACCGAACAAGGCGTGCTTTTTTGCGCTGCTATCAACTGCGCATCGTTGTCGATATCCGCTATGATGTAGTCGCTTTGCTGGATAACACTGTCAGCGCTTTGGCTGTCACATATCAACATGCTGACGGTAGCATCCTCAAGAATGTCTTTGATACGCGATTCTGGGTAAGCTAAGTCTAAAGGTAAGTAAGCAGCCCCAAGCTTCATAACCGCCAGCAAAGTGATCAGTAATTCATTGCGTCTTGGCAACGCTATGGCGATTAGTTGCCTCTCCGATACACCTTTTTGCGCCAGATAATGAGCCATTTGATTAACTCGCTCATCAAGCTCCTGATAATTCAGGCTCTGTAGCTCGCTTTGTAATGCTATGTGCTTGGGAAAACGTGTTACAGCTTTATCAAAGTCACTGATAACACTGCTATTGCTTGGGAGCTTATGTTGACCGTGTTGCAATGGCGCAAGCAACACCGAATGATATTCCTGTTTGCCAAGTAATGAACAAGTCCTGCTCGACAAAGCATCATCACATTGTAATTCACATAGCAGTGACATCAGGCTTTGCACATGGCACTCAACCATATCTCGTTCAAATTTGCCTTGGTTGAACTCTATGTGTAATGACCATTGTTGCTCGATACAAACTAGATTGCAGCTCAGTTCAAATTGTCCATATTGAGCCGAACTACTTATATCTTGAGTCATCAAACCAGTAAAATCAGGCAAGCTCTGTACTTTGTCTAAATTAAACAATGTAGCTGGTAAATTAACCGCTTGCTGAGTGAGTGCCGAATACGGATAGTGTTGATGTTCAAACGCATCAAGCAGTTGAGCTTGAACAGTTTTTATCAATATTCCAACGTCTTGGCATGCACCTACATTCACTGAGATAGGCAAAATATTGGTGCAATACCCTACAAGCGCTTGGTCTAGTAACGCAGAGTCACGCCTCCCTGCTAGCAATTGTCTGTCTGATACGGGAATAGCCACAGTAACAACGGATTCTGTACTGAGTTTGTGCAGCCACAACATGTATATCGCAAGCAAACTTGCAAATTGACCACAGCCTTGGCGTTTGGCCAATGTAGCAATGTTATTGATAGCATCACTGCCAACTATGTAGTTTAAGCTATCTACCGCATAGTGTGTTGTTTGAATGTTGTTAGCACTTTTTGGTAAAGACACACTTGGACAATCCGCCAATTGTTTTCGCCAATACTGCTCATCTGCCGTAAAACTTGGTGATGCACGATACTCTTCCAAGGCTTCAACATAATCACTAAAGTGTACGACTTGCTGGCTAGTTGCTGCGAAAGGTTGGCAATAAAACTTGGCGATATACTCAAGCAACTGCGCCATTGCAATGCCATCAAACAACAAGTGATGGGCAACCACACTTAAATAGTGGGTGTTTTCATCAGTTGCAATTAATGTAAAACGACATAAGCCTGAGCGCTCAAAATCAAACGGCCTATAGCGCAGCGTTTGCAATTGTTCGTCAATTTTATCTCCCTGGCCGAGTTCAATAACGTCAAGTTGTGGTGTTTGCTTTTCCAATCTCTGATGACACAGCTTGTCGGTATTTACACCATAATTGAGGATCGGCACAGTGTGATATACCTGAGCGACTGCATTTTGAAGCTGTGCTTTATCAAGCTTACCTTGAAGCATGAGTGTCGCTTGCAGGTGATACGCTTTAGCGCCCTCTTCACTGCGAAGGGCCAAAGCAAGCAACTGTTGCTGAGCTTCGGTGAGCGCAAACTCGTTAACACCAGCGGATGTTAGCGTGGCTATCGGCCCGAAATACCCCGCTTGTTGAAGCGCCAATACGCTGTCTTTTACCGCTTGGATGATAGCCTCTACATCGGCATCGCTGTGAGCATCACTTAAGAAACAATTACGGCCTTCCCAAATAAACACCCCACGGTTAAGCATTTCATAGAAAAACACATCCAAGTTTTGGTTAAATCTGAAACGGAACAAAGACGCGAACGACTCAATACTAATGGGGATATTTTTAGATTCAAAAAATGTGTTCAGCGTTTGTTTTAAATACGTGGTCTTTTCAGTGATTTGCTCCTGACATTGTGCGCCGCGCTTTTTAATTTCACTCAGTACCGCTTTTGCGCTCGCCATCGCCAATGGGTGTTTGCAGAATGTACCCGCAAAGAACGTGGTATCAACTTGTGGATATGACTGGTCGCCATATTGCCAAGCCCCCCCATCAATACAATCTAAGTATTGTGCACTGCCTGCAACCACACCAATGGGCATTCCGCCGCCAACAATCTTGCCATAGGTCGCCATATCAGCCTGAATTCCGAGCAATGCTTGTACCCCACCTGGGTGTGCTCTAAAGCCGGTGATCATTTCATCGAAAATTAAGGCTATTCCCAACTCTTTGGTCAATGCTCGTAGCTGATGTAAAAACGCCCAAGGCTGCAGTTCAGGGTGACGACTTTGCACAGGCTCCACCAACACCGCAGCGATAGAATCCGCTTGAGCACGAATAACGTCCAAAGCATGTTCGCTGCCGTAATCAAGCACTAAATTATCTGCAATGGCCCCATGGCGTACACCTGAACACATTGGCTCAACATCATCACCAGCCGGCGTTGGATGGGCTAGCGTGCCATCATAATGGCCATGATAAGCGCCATTAAACTGAACAATTTTGTCTTTTTTGCTGTGGGTACGGGCTAAACGAACCGCAGTCATCACCGCCTCGGTTCCCGAGTTACAAAATGTAACCCGCTCTAAAGCAGTCAGCTCACTGATAAGCTTAGCCACATCGCAGGCCAAAGGACTTGCCAAGCCCAGCTGTAACCCCGAGTCGATTTGTTCGTACATCGCCTGAGTGATAAATTCCGGTTTGTGACCGAACAGGTTAACCCCAAAGTCCATGGTAATATCAATATATTCATTGTCATCGATATCCCAAATACGCGCACCTTGGCAGCGTTTTCCAAACACTGGGTACAGCATTTCCTTACTCGACAACCTAAACCCTGCCGAAGCTCGGCAATCTGCTAGATGTGAACGGTGCTCGCCAACCAGTTGTTTTGAGCTAGAGGTTTTTTCGCAATAGCTTTTTGCCAACTGCGCTTGATAACTTTTGCTAACCTCGCCGCTTTGCTGTGCACTTAGCTGTTTTGATGCAAAACCTGGCAGCACACTGGTGCTTTGTGGGCGTACCGAAGCGGCGATTTTCGAAACTTTGAGCTTTGCAGTTGCTAGATTTGTCGTTTGCATCTCTGTAGAAGCCGTTTGTGTGAGCGCAAAACCCTGCAACATTTGTAGTTGTCTAGCGCTTACAGCATCAACACTTAACCTTGCCTGCTCTGAGGTAACGCTTGCCGCAGCCTGCAATTGCTCTTTACAGATTGCTGTCAAAATTTGTTCGTTTACAGCATGCGTCGAATTGTTACTCGCTGCGGTAATGTCGTTATGACTCTGTGCAACTACCTCTGTTGGTGCCGACAGTTCTGGCGTACTTTGATAGTCGCTGTGGCGTTCGATGTAATCGACTAAGCGCTCGACTGTACTTAACTCTTCATAAAACTGCCTAACACTGAACTCTAACGAAAACTCTTTTTCATAAGTTCTAACCGCCTGCATGATCATCAAAGAGTCCACGCCCATTTCCAACAAAGGCTGCTGAGTATCAATATCAGTTACAGGCATAGATAACAGCGATGACAACGTATTGAGAACGAACCCGCTGATAACCTCATGGCGTGACTGCGTAGAACCTTGAGGTTGCACTTGTGAGTCAACAACCTCGTAATTGGATGAATCCCCCACAACCCAAAAGCGCGATTTAGCAAATGGATAGCTAGGAATGGGTTGTCTTTGTACATCACAAGCGGGGTATATTGTGGACCAGTTAAGATCCACGCCAAGTTCAAACGCACGAGCAATAGCCGCGCCGTAGCGCTCAAATCCATCACCTTTGGGATGTAAAACACTAATGTATTCGCAATTTGCTCTTGGCAGGTTTTCTTGAACTATGGTGCTAAGTACAGGTTTTGGTCCTACCTCGACTAAACAGCAATATTCAAGCGATGCTAGATGTGTGAGCGCTTTAGCAAACCGAACAGGCTGGGTTATCTGCTCGACCCAATATGCTGGCTGACACAATGCTTCGTGTTCGCTCTGCCCTGTTACGCTCGATATAAACTCGTAACGTGGCGGTGCATAATTCAACGTTTCGGCAACGGCTTTAAAATCTGCAAGCATAGGTTGCATCAACGGAGAATGAAAGGCCCGCGCCGTGTTCAATGCCTTATATTTTATGCTTCGCTGCGTTAGTTGCTCACTAATTTTCTGTATGGCTTCATCGCTACCAGAGAACACCACTCCACTTTCACCGTGATAGGCCGAAATGGCAGCTTCTTGACTAAAAGGTTTAATTAACTCTTCAGCCAGCGACTCTTCGCAACGGGCTGACACCATACTCCCTGTTGCTTCAAGTTGCTGCATAAGTTGCGCGCGTGCACTTATGAGCTTAATCGCATCTGCCAGTGAGAACACACCTGCAATACAGGCTGCTGCGTATTCCCCCACACTATGGCCGACTAGCTTGTCTGGCGTCACTCCTAAGCTTATCCAAAGCTCACACAGTGCATATTCAATGGCAAAAATAGCAACCTGAGTCCACTTAGTTTGATCTAACAGTTCATCTGTCTCATCACCATACAACACATCCAACAGGCGCTCACCGAGCTTGTCAGACAACAGCGCATCACATTTGTCTATCGCCGCTTTAAACACGGGCTGCGTATCATAAAGCGCCTTGCCCATCGCGTGGTACTGTGCGCCCTGCCCAGTAAACAAAAAGACAAGGTCTGGTTTGTTAGCACTATCTTTTGATGCTTGGTGTACGCCTTGTTTTAAGTTCTTAAGTAATTGCGTACGCGATGTTGCATACACTCCAGCCCTGAAGCCTTTTATAAAAGGCCTATGCGCTACGGTATAAATTAAAGCATCAAACTGTTCGTTACTGAGGGTGCTTAATGTTTGTGCGTATTTATCGATGAGTTTTGCAAGTGATGCTTCAGATTTGGCTGACAACGGCAAAATATAAGGCGTGTTTGTTGCTGATAAATCCAACTTGGCAGCCTTTTGCACAGGTGCTTCACTTAAGATCACATGGGCGTTAGTACCACCAAATCCAAATGAACTAACCCCTGCCATTGCTGCCTTGCCTGGGTGTTCAGGCCAAGCAGTAAGCTCACTTTTTACCGTCAGCGACATTTTATCCCACGCGATATGAGGATTAAGTTGCTCTACGTATCTTTGCCCAGGGATTTGTTTATTTTCTAAACACAGTAACGCCTTGATAAGCCCAGCAATACCCGCACCAGATTCTAAATGACCAATATTGGCTTTTGTTGAGCCGAGTATGAGCGGCTGAGAAGTGGTTTTATGAACACCATATGTTTTATTTAGCGCAGAGACCTCAATAGGGTCTCCAAGCTCTGTACCCGTACCATGAGTTTCGACATACTGGACATCGCCACCTGAAACAAGCGCATTTTCCAAAGCTGCATTGATCACTTTTTGCTGGGCACCGCTATTAGGCGCTGTTAAGCCATTGCTGCGACCATCTTGATTGACTGCACTGCCTTTAAGTACACCGTAGATTGGGTCATTGTCTTTTACAGCCTGAGCCAAAGGTTTTAATAAAACACTCCCTACCCCTTCGCTTCGTACATAACCATTGGCGCTTTGTGAGAAAGTTTTGCAATGTCCGTCGGCTGAGAGCATCTGTGCGCTTTCACAAGCATCAGTCACCTCATTACTTAAGATCAAATTGACACCAGATACCAACGCCAGTGGGATTTCGTTATTACGTATCGCTTGCATCGCTTGATGTAAAGCCACCAAAGACGACGAGCACGCCGTATCGACAGCGACACTCGGACCTGTAAAGTTGTAGGTGTATGACAAACGATTAGCAGCAATGCTTAGCGCCGTCCCCGTGCCTAAATAAGGGTTTTCTGACAGAGCTTGTCGTGACAATAGAAAGTAGTCATTTTGTGATATACCAACATACACCCCCACATTTTCGCCCGCTAATTCCTCCGGTCGATAGCCCGCCGCTTCCATAGCATGATAAGTGGTCTCAAGTAGTATTCTGTGCTGGGGGTCGATAAATTTCGCTTCGCTTGGGGAGAGCGCAAACATCGCGGGATCAAAGCAATCGACTTCGTCCAGATAGCCGCCCATACGATGTGCATCCAATTGCTGACACAATGAAAGGCGCTCTACAGAGGGTTTGCTGATGGCGTCAACCTTATCAACCAGTAACTGCCAATACGCAGCTAAGCCCTCTGCCTGTGGATAGCGACATGCCATACCGATGACGGCAATATCACCCTGTGCATCGTCAGATATGTTTTGTTGCTTTGCTGGTTGAGTGATATCTGACTTAGCCGTTTCATTTTCACTTTTTACTTGCCTGTCAGAGTTTTGGAATGCCTGTTGTATCGACTCAAATTCGCAAAGGTATTGCGTCAGCTGCGCAATACTTGGGTATTCATATAACACTGTGGCTTCAAGTTCTATGTTATGAATTTCCATTAATTCACCGGAAATACGCACAGCTTTCATAGAATCAATACCCAACGACTGAAACGTTGCATCAATATCAAGAGACTTAGGGTCTTTATCCACCTCAAACGCTATCACCTCTTTTAGCACCTTTTGCACTGCATCTCGCATTGCTTTGCTAGCGCTTGCGCCGTTGACGGAAACTGACGATGTGTTGGCCTGTGTATGCGGTATATCACGGCTTCGAGCCACGGGCTCGAAGCCGTTATTTAGATAGTGGCGTTTATTTTCTTGCCGTTGAATCTTACCACTAGAGGTTTTTAACACTCTTCCTGGTTTAATAAGTACAAGCTCATAAGGGGTAATGCCATGCTGCTCGATGATAGCTTGAGTCACCGCTGCAAATATTTGCTGTGCATCGAGCTTTCTAAGTGCTGTGCGCTTAACCTGTTGCACAACCACCAACCCTTGATCACCATTATCGGTCGTTATCGAAAATGCTGCGCCTCCGTTGTTATCTAGCGCATCGTGTGCTTCTGTAACAGTCAGCTCTATATCCTGCGGATAATAATTTTTCCCTCTGAAAATCAGCACATCCTTGCAACGACCAGTCACATAAAGCTCTTCTTGATACATAAATCCAAGATCGCCAGTACGCAAATATGGGCCATCATGCTCATCAGCAATAAAGGCATTAAAGGTTTCTTCGGTTGCTTGCTCGTTTTGCCAATACCCTTTGGCAACACTTGCCCCTTTTACCCATATTTCACCGATTTCACCTTCGTCGCAGCGCAGCTTTGATTCTGGGTTAACAATAACAATCGTGTGATTTTGCCAGCTCACGCCACAAGATATAGCATGGTATGCTTGTTCGTTATCCTCAGCCTGCAAATCGTAAAAAGGCTGTTCTTGTTGATACTGCTCGGCTAACACCGCCTTACCTTGGTGCATTTGCTCCGCATCGAGTTTTAGCACCTTGGTCAGCTGTGACAGGCGTCCACCTGTGGCAAATAATGTGGTTTCAGCCATGCCATAACATGGGGAAATGCTCTGACGCGTTAAGCCACAACGTTTAAATTTTTGATAAAAGCGCTCAAGCGTACTGGCTCGAACAGGCTCAGCGCCATTGAGCGCACAGCGCCAGTGTGATAAATCTAGTGTAGCGAGTTCTTCATCTTTAACCGTATCAACGCACAAATCATACGCGAAATTAGGCGCACTGGAGGTCAAAGCCTTTGTTTCGCTAAGTAATTTCAACCAACGCACTGGTTTTTGCAAAAAGTAAGTTGGATTCATCAATGCTGCAGGTGCACCGATATAGATTGGATGCATGATCCCAAAGATAAGGCCCATGTCATGAAAGTGCGGGAGCCAACTCACAATCGGCGTGTTTTCATTGTGGCCAAATGCAAGCTTCATCATTTCTTCGTTATCAATGATATTCGCGTGGTCGACCATCACGCCTTTTGGGTTACCAGTAGAACCTGATGTATATTGCAAAAAGGCAAGATCGCTACCTTTAATGTCAATGTCTTGCCATGCAAGTGGTTCAACAAGCTCGCTATTTCGCACATCAGTTGTGAAAATGGGTAATGCGGTCAAGCTTGGTTCAGACTCAAAAAGCGGTCTTGCGATGTCGTTGATCCTACTTGTGGTCAATGCACCTGTGGCGCCAGCATCTACTATGATGCTACGCAGCCTATCAATATTTTGATTTTTCTTCGGAGGGTACGCTGGAACCGCAACAACACCCGCATATAAACAGGCAAAGAATGCTTCAACAAACTCAAAACCCGAGTTGTAAAGCAGCAAGGCTCGGTCGCCTTTTTTAAAGTGGATCTTTAATTGTGATGCAATCTCTCTTACATTTTGGTCTAACTGTGCGTAGGTAAGGGTTTTACTTGCTTGCTCATCTTCGAAGAAATATTGATATGCGACATCATCGCCACGCGTTTTAGCCAATGAAACTAAAGACGCCACTATGTTTGTATTCATTCCATGCCCATCAACGATAAGTACCGTATTACCACATAGATCACTGTGGCTACCGCCAAGTGACATCAATGGCAACACCGCACATTTACGATCTTACAATTGATAAAAATCAACTAATTCATTTAGATCAACAAATGCATATATGCAAAACATCCATTGAGTGCTAACTAAGAATAATCAGAGAAAGTGTTCTCTAATCAACTGCTTCTTATTACTACAACTACTTCAATCAACACATAAAACTATCGTGCTAATTACAATATTTGCTAAGCAGAAATCGTAAATCTCGTATTAAACAGCTACGGCACCACAAACAATTTCAAAAAACTTAACGGTCTAAAAAATTACCTATTAGAACAGAATGTTACCACACCCAGAAAACTAATAAAGAAATAAATACAAAAAATTAACACAAAGAACACCTTTGTGCATTTAATTTACCTTTGTATAGTATAAAATCACTAAGATTAGGTAAATTACAGCGTCTTACACGGTAGTTATACCAGCCGTCCGTGTTGATCACACCACTTGTAAAAATAATCAAATTTCGCCATCAACCAGCTTTAGCCGTTGTTTTTAGAAAAGTGTAGCCTAACTATATTATTTTGCTTAGCTTATTTCAGGCTTATGAAATTTTTAATAATTTGATATTGAAGATCGGCGATGCGCGTGTAGACGTTTTTTAGTTTTTAAGAGATTGCCGTAATCATGTGACAATTAATGTACTTTGACTTTTTTGAACGTGTAGATTTTCTAACTATGAGGGAGTCTTGTTGAGCGTTTAATGTTATCAAAGCTGACCTATAGGGTACTAAGTGAAAACCCGCTATTAAATTAGGTAACCTGAACTCGGGATGCAGAAATAAACATAAGCATAGTGCGATAGCATGCAGCTTATCCGAGTTCAGGTTAGGCAAGTCCGCCGATTAGTTTGATGCCTTAATCTAGCAGTGCTGTTCTAATAAGTGGTTTATCATATCTGCCAAGTGTGGGAGATCATCACTGCTGATGAGTAATCTAGCTTTTGACTCATCCAAGTCCATCGCTTCTTTGAAGAACCCAACTAATCCTCTGGCTTTACGATCAATTTCAAAAATGATTTCCAATTGTTCACCTCGATTAAAAAATACTACCTCGACTTCGTCGAAGTGACCATGAAATTGACCACCAATGGTTTTAAATTCTAGTTCTTGCACAAACGGAAGCTTTGCAAAAGACATTGAATCGATACCTTCACAGTCAGCCTCATACAACTTAAAACCAAGGCTTTCTAACGTATCAATAACCGCCTGTTGTAGCGTATTTGGCACCACGTGCACATAGTCTTTATCTGACTTATCAAGCGCCATATCTATATCGAGATTGGTCTCTAACCAAGTTTTAGAGTGACCAACAGTAAGTGGCGTATCCTCAGAAAGCGCCAATACAAAGGGAAATTCCTTGTGCTGTTCGCTCTCAATTGTAAACTTCTCGTCCAACACAAAACGCGCCAAAGTGTACTCTCTCACTTCAGTGACAACATCATCATTTTCTGTTTCAACTTCAACGGTATAATTACATACCACATCTAGGTCAATTTTATTGATTTCCTGTGCAACACTACCACCAACGACTTTAATAACCCCAGTTAATTCATCTCCCGGAGCTGCTTGGTGGTGATCTAATACTGCATCTATCTTCGCGGCGCCAATACCAACGCTACTTAAGACTTTTTTAAAAAACGACATATTCATCCTTCTATATTCAAAATACCGTGTATGTGGGTCTACCTTCTCGTAAGGTATTGTCATATAGCAAAGTTTAAAGCGCAACAAGACATGGGATAAGCTTTGAATACATTATGTTTAAGCGTATCAAATTCAACAATAAATATTTTTATATCCATGATTGTTGCGCTATTCACCTTAGATCATTAAGGATTAATTAGCTTTATCGCATACAGGTAGCCCTTGCTTGGCACTTTCTAGGCTACATGTAATAAATACAGCGCCTTGCGTATCTATGAACTCACCTGTCCATTGTTTTGTATTAGCGACTTTTGTCAACGAAAGGTAGCCAAACTTACCCTGCGTATTGGTCATTGCCTGCTGCGAATCGATAGTAGCAGTCACACTTTCGTTACCACTGTCGCTGCTCAAACTAACGCCACTATTGCCCACAACGATTTGCGGTGGTCTTCGACTGTTCTGCTCAAATGTAACCGACTGATAAATATGCATGTGACCGGATAGAGACAATGCCACTTGAGAAGGCAGTACACCTTGTTTCGTTTTAGCGAGTGCGGTTTGCAGTTGAATATTAAGCGTATCCAAAGGTGTGGCGCTATTAAGTCCCCATATGGGTCTGTGAGTCATCATCCAAGTTGCATTGTCAGAATCAGCAAAGGTGTTTAGTTGTTCAAACTGTGCTGTATATTGTGCGGTTAAATCATTTGTAGCCAGCTCATCACAGGCGTTAGCAGAGTCGAATACCCATAAGTTCAAATCATCCAGCTCTAAGCCATAGGGTTCTATCATGGCAATATGAGGCGCGGCAGTTTTTGGCGGGTTATTATAATCCCCTTGATCTGGACAAGCCTGTTGCGTAACAGAGTCTTCAAATTGCGCCCCGGGTCCAAAAAAGTAAAACCACCCCACCCCAGCTCTTGAGCATAGTTCATGGTTTCCTCTTGCAAACACCCAAGGTGCGGTCGCCATTAATTTGCTAGCAGGTTCAAAAAAATCTACCTTCCAACTGTTCCAGCTGTCTGGTCTGGGGCTATTGTTGGCGTTTTGACTGTAGTAGGTAGTTTCAAGCCCACATGTTGGCCCCCCATACCCTCCATCACCTGCGTCATATGCATACGTGTCTGCGCTGATGCTGCCTGAAGTGCCACGATAGTTAAAATCACCCATGTGCAATATAAGATCTTTGCTGCTTTGTGAAGCTAGATCCGCCAGTGTTTTGAACGGCTCGGCAGGTGTGTTGTCGCACACTTTTTCCTTGCACCCAGTGTCACCAAACACTTGAATGTGCTTCGGCGCGAGTGTCGTTTCAGCAAGACGCAAGGTACTACCCTGCACTGTGTAACTCGTATTTGGCGCTAATACAGCCTCACATACAGTCACAGGAAATAACGTTACATCAGGCCTAAAGTTTCGCCTTTTGGTTCGAATAATCCGTCCATCATCACCCTGTAAGGCTGGGCAGGACTTGTCATCATTCAACACCTGCGGGACAACAACCCGTCCATATATTAAGGTCTGTCCAATCTTTCCAGGTGCCAGCATGGCATAAGCTGCCACGGGGGTTGTATCTTGGTTAGATGCTGATGGTTGGTTGTTACTTTGTTCCATGCAGCCAAGTAAAAAAGATGAGGTGATAATTAGTGTGGGTAATCGCATCGCAGCATTCCTTTAATAAAATCTCGTATAGAGTCTAATATACAATGCCATTTTCACACGCTTTTGTATAAAAAACGCCAGCTTATATGCTGGCGTTAAGATCATTCATTGTTTAAAGGTTCTCTTTAAACAGCTTGTGAATGCGTCGGTATTCATCCAACCAACTCGATGGCTGTCTAAAACCATGCGGCTCTACTGGATAAATTGCGGTTTCAAAACCCGTTTTCTCAAGTTCTATCAAGCGCTGTACAAGACGAACAACATCTTGGAAGAACACATTGTCATCCAACATAGGGGCGTTGATCAGCAACTCGTTTTTTAAGCCCTCTGCAAAGTAAATTGGCGAACTGCGCTCATAGGCGATTGGGTCAACATCTGGATGGTTCAAAATATTCGATGTATAACCGCGATTGTAATACGCCCAATCTGTTACAGGTCTTATCGCGGCTCCAGCTTTGAATAAATCGGGTTGAGTAAACAACCCCATAAAGGTCATGAAACCGCCGTACGATCCACCGTAAGTTCCCACGGCTTGTTGGTCAACATTGGCATTCTCAACCATCCATTTTACACCATCGGCCAAATCTTCAACTTCTGGCTTACCCATATGGCGATATATTGCGGTACGCCAATCACGGCCATAGCCTTTTGACGCTCTATAGTCCATATCCATGACCACATATCCCTCGCTTGCTAGCAGTGAGTGGAACATAAACTCCCTAAAGTAAACTGACCAACCCATGTGAGAGTTTTGCAGATAGCCTGCACCGTGATTGAAGATAACCGCTTTGCGCTTTTTATCCTGTTCCCCCTCCACATAGTCTGCAGGGTAATACACCTTGGCATACACTGGCTGTTCACCATGGCTCGAAGGAACGGCAACAATTTTTGGCGCTATCAGCTTCTTCTCTAAAAACGCCTCGGACACCGTGTTTGTCACACGTGTAGCTGTCGCATTTGGCGCCACTTTTGACACATATAACTCTTGCGGCATCATGATTTTAGAATGAGTAAGTAAAAGCTGGCTTTCATCTGGGCTTAAGCTGTAATCCGTCATGCCATCTAAGTTGGTGAGCTGTACGCGTTGGTTCGTTTGGGTATTTACACGGTAGATTTCATACAACCCAGGATGCTCAATATTTGCCTTAAAATAGATGTGATTGTCATCTTTACTCAAGGTCAGATCTGAAACAACATATTGGCCTTTGGTCAGTTGTTTAGCTTTGCCCTGTAACGGCTTAGTATAGATGTGGCTATAGCCACTTTGCTCTGATAAGTAATACAGCGTATCGCTGTTATTAAACCAACCAAAGTCATTATGGGCGTAGTTTATCCAGGCATCATCATGTAAACGATGCTGCGACACAAGCGCTTGCTTCGCAAAGTCAATTGTTGCTATCCAGCGGTCTTTGTTATCCCATGCTTCAAGCATCAATGCTACCTGCTCACCCGTGCTGTTCCACTGTATCGCGTCTTGCCCTCTTTGGCGTAGCAGGTTGATATCTCTGGGCTGCTTTTTAGACTCATACTTTTTGCCATCACGAGCTGCGTTTTCTTTTTTAACCGCAGCAAGTACATCTTCGTCAAAACCAGGCAAAGTGTCATATGCCAATGTGGTATGTGTCTGTTTTAATAGATCGATAAAGACGACTTCTGAAGAGTGACTTTTCGCATCTGCGACCTTGCGTCGGGCTGGCACAGATTCTATGTGTCCATCTTGGCTAACATAGTTTGGCATGATATCGCCCTCATCTCGCCAAGTGCGCTTATCACCAATAACCGCTATTAGCTTGTCACCTTTTGGAGAGAGGCTGACTTCAAAAAGTTGCTTTCCTTTGCCAAGGTAGATGTGATTGTCGGCAAGCGTGCTATTTTGTGCTTTAAGTTGCTCTGTACGTGTTTGCTTATCCGCTTTATTTTTGTGTTGTAACGCAACAAACTCTATTAACTTGTGCTGTTCTTTCGCAATATAGCTACTGGGTTCTTTTAAACCGGCAGGCTCATCACTCAAGTGCAACTTAACAAGTTCCACAGAGCGCCCGGTCGCTAAGTCAATTTTATAGAAGGTGTTATCGATACGATAAGATAATTCACCTGTGAGTAAAAATTGTAGGCTAGACTCACGCTCTGAACTATGGGTTAGCTGCGTGATTGCGCCACTAGCAATGGTTTTTAAGAATATATTCCCTTCAAAGGTGTAGGCCTGATATTTACCGTCTTTAGAGTAAATTGCATCGTCAGCGCCGATGGTATGTAGCTGGCTAAGTTGAACTTGGTTTGGCGTAAAGCCACTGATTGTATCAACAGTAACAGAGAAGGTATCCCTAAGTTCATTACCTTGTTGCTTGCGCTCAAAAATTACCGTCTTGCTATCAGCTGCCCAAAAGGCGCTTTCTGGCTGTCGACCCAGCCAATCAGGGTGCGCCATAGCTTGCTCAAGTGTGATATTCTCGCCACCAAAATCTACAGGTGTTGCAACTACAGGCTGAAAGTTTTGTTTTGTTTCGCTGCTTTTTGCAGCTTGATGAGTCGTTTGACAACCCGTGAGCAGTAAACTTGATGCCACGGCAATCGAAAGGATTGATTGTTTGATCATAGCGCTTCTTATTGATTGTAATATTGTTACCATTAAATCAAATGTGGCGTGGAAATTCATGTAATTTAAGATTAATGACCGAGTTTCGAGACAAAAAAAAGGCCAGTAAGTGATACTGGCCAAATACTCTCTGCGCTCACATAGTCGTTGATGGACAACGATTATGAAATGAGGCCTATCCACGCCTCAAAGTATAGGACTACAGAAACATAAAACAGTTCAAAAAAATTCGTAATTATTGTATTAAACCGTCAAGAATGAGTAGTAACAGCACCGCACTAACGATGACCCATAGCACGATTGCCATGGCAAAAACTCGCCAACCAGTTTGTTTTATAACTGCTTTTGATACCCCTGCGCCAATCAAAAATAAGGTTGCAACTAATACATGCTTTGCACCGATGTATAGCGTCTGCCATAGTTCATTAAAATGAGGAAAATAGCTGTTACACAGCGCAGCCAATAAAAAGCCAAAAATAAAAAGTGGAATGCTGGCACGCTCTTCACTGCGCCAAAATACACCTGCCGCCGCTGTATACGGAATGATCCACATGGCGCGAGTCAGTTTTATCGTCGTGGCAATACCAACCGCCACAGGGCCATATGTAGCTGCAGCCGCCACCACACTACTGGTATCATGTATTGCCAATGCTGCCCACAGTGCAAATTGCTCATCACTGAGCATAAGTGCACGTCCAAGCCATGGAAATAACACTAATCCAATCGCGTTAAGAGAAAACACCACGGCTAGTGCCACTGCTATTTCATGTTGTTTGGCTTTTATCACCGGCGCCATAGCAGCTATGGCACTGCCTCCACAAATGGCAGTACCAAAAGAAATAAGCACCCCGGTATTGCGATTGAGTCGAAATGCCTGTGTAAGGATTTCTCCCAAGCCAATGATGGCTGTTATGCTAACAATGGTTAAAACCAATGAGCTGCGACCAACTTCAATGATTTCTTGGATATTAACGTTGAAACCAAGGCCTATCACCGCTACTTTCAGCAACCATTTACTCCACAGGTTACTGAGCTGCTCAAATGGGTTGCCCAAAAGCCAAGCAAAGCCAACACCAAGCCCCAATGCCAAAGTTGGGCTAACAAAAGGCGCAAAGCTTAATATAAATAAGCCAATAAAGACGTATTGAACAGCTTGTATTGGGAGCATAGCGACATCACTATTTATAAAAAAAACCGAGCAAAAAGCTCGGTTTCATGTTACTTAAGCGCCAATTAAACTGCACGCGGTGGCTTTAACGCCGGGATAATCTTGTTCGGGCAAAATCGCAGCTAACTCATCCAAGCGCTCACCCAATTGCTTGAGATCTTTACCTGAAACATTGATATGGCCCATCTTACGACCTGGTTTGGCCGCTTTGGAGTACCAATGACTGGTGGTGTCAGGCACCGCGAGTACTGAATGTGCAATTGCAGGCTGCCCTAACACATTGATCATCGCCGTAGGCCTTAGCAATTCTGTTGAACCTAGTGGTAAACCTGCCACGGCACGCATATGATTTTCAAACTGGCTCACATGGCACCCTTGTTGCGTCCAGTGTCCCGAGTTATGAACGCGCGGCGCAATTTCATTCACCAGCAAGGTGCCTTGCACATCAAAAAACTCAATTGCCAATACACCAACATAATCCAAGGCATTTGCTATGGCATTAAATGCATCTTGTGCTTGCTGCTCAATTTCGTGTTTCTCTTTGCCAGCAATAGACAGGGTCAACACGCCATTTGTATGTTGATTTTCTGTCAGTGGATAGGTTTTACACTGTCCTTGCTTATCTCTTACACCTATGATTGACACTTCACGGTCAAAAGGGATCATTTTCTCAGCAATGATAGAATGCGGTGCATGCTCTGTACCAGAGGCGATAAACTCAGCCATTTCTGACCAAATCTGTTCCACATCATTTTGGCTTTTAACACGCCATTGGCCTTTACCGTCGTAGCCTGCCTGACAGGTTTTTACAACCAGAGGCATACCTAAACGCTCAATCGCACTCAAAAAGTGACTCTTTTGTGTGATCAACTGATAAGGTGCACAAGCAACTTTGGCTTTATCTAGCAGTGCTTTTTCTTTTGCTCTGTCACCACCTGTTGCGATAGCCTCAGCACCTGGGTAAAACTTGCCACTTTGCGCGCACAGCGTCAGTACATCATGTGGGATGTGCTCAAACTCCGCTGTAATGGCATGGCTTCGAGAAATAGCGTGTTCCAGTGTAAAATCTGTTGTTACAAAAGTTACTGGATCAATTACCTGCTTTGATCCTACATCATACGCAAGCACATGTAGGTCTAAATGAGTAGCAGATAAACTCATCATGCGAGCAAGTTGCCCCGCTCCTAAAACAAGAATATTCATATTACTCAGCAGGGTTTGGGTTGGCTAACACAGTCTCTGTTTGTTCTTTGCGGAACGCTTCAACTTTGGCAAAAATCTCTGGTTGCTGACAACCGAGGATCTGTGCAGCTAACAAACCCGCGTTTGCAGCACCTGCATCACCAATTGCCAAAGTACCAACCGCTACGCCTTTTGGCATTTGGCAAATTGATAGCAGTGAGTCTACGCCATTAAGTGTTTTTGATTTAACTGGTACACCTAGTACTGGCAGGCTAGTAAACGCCGCAGCCATACCAGGTAAGTGCGCAGCGCCGCCGGCACCGGCAATAATCACTTTGATACCACGCTGTGCAGCACTTGAGGCATAGTCAGCTAATAGTTGAGGAGTACGGTGTGCTGAAACAACTTTTGTTTCGTATTCGATGCCAAATTTGTCCAACATATCTGCTGCGTGCGCCATAGTAGGCCAATCTGACTTTGAACCCATGATAATGCCAACCGTCATAATAAATCCTCGGTGTTAAGTTAAACGATACAGTAACGATACGTCATTTTGAGCAATAATTGGGGTACTCAATATGACCTAAATTTTTGCGCGCTATTATACCTAATCAGCCACGTAATACCATTATTTTAAGGCTGGTCAACACCGCCTATGTGTTGCGATGTCACTGCGTACTGATTTCGGTTTAGCACATTTTATAAATTAAAAATAAATAAAAAAACCGCGCTGTTGGCGCGGTTTTCTCGAGTATTACTTAGCTTGCTCTTGGGTCGCTAAATATTCTTCATAGGTGCCTCTGAAATCAATAACCTTACCGTCTTTGATCTCCCACACTCTGGTGGCAAGCGAAGATACAAACTGTCTATCGTGAGAAACGAAGAACAAAGTGCCTTCGTATTGTTCCAACGCTAAGTTAAGCGCTTCAATAGATTCCATATCCATGTGGTTGGTAGGTTCATCCATAAGCAAAATATTATGCTTATGCATCATTAACTTACCAAATAACATACGACCCTGTTCACCACCTGATAGCACCTTTACAGACTTTTTAATGTCATTTTGTGAGAACAACATACGACCAAGGTAACTGCGCACCACCTGCTCATCATCGCCTTCTTGTTGCCATTGTTCCATCCATTGAAACACATTGAGGTCTTTTTCAAATTCATCGGCATGGTCTTGCGCGTAGTAACCAATGTTGGCATTTTCAGACCATTTAAACTCCCCTGATTTGGGTGCCAAGCGCCCTGCTAGGGTATTTAGCAAAGTTGTTTTACCCACACCGTTTTCACCGATAACCGCAATGCGTTCACCCACTTCAACTAACGCGTCCACACCCGAAAACAAGGTGTTCTCAAAACCCTGAGATAGGCCACCGATCTCCAATGCATTACGGAATAGTTGCTTTGATTGCTCAAAACGAATAAATGGTGACTGACGAGATGATGCTTTCACTTCATCAAGCTGGATTTTATCAATTTGCTTAGCACGTGATGTTGCTTGTTTTGCCTTAGAGGCATTTGCTGAGAATCGCGACACAAACTGCTGTAACTCAGCAATCTGCGCTTTCTTCTTAGCATTTTCGTTCAGTAACTTTTCACGGGCCTGCGTTGCAGCAAACATGTATTCGTCATAGTTACCCGGATAAACGCGTAACTCACCGTAGTCTATGTCAGCCATGTGCGTACATACAGAGTTTAGGAAGTGACGATCGTGCGAGATGATCAACATGGTGCAATCACGCTGGTTCAATACATCTTCAAGCCATTTAATGGTGTAAATATCCAAGTTGTTGGTTGGTTCGTCCAACAGCATGATATCAGGGTCTGCAAATAGCACTTGCGCAAGTAGCACGCGCAGTTTAAAACCCGGCGCAATTTCAGACATTGGGCCATAGTGCTGTTCAGTAGGGATACCCACGCCAAGTAGCAACTCACCCGCTTTTGACTCTGCTGAGTAGCCATCCATTTCGGCAAATTCAGTTTCTAGGTCAGCGACCTTCATGCCATCTTCTTCACTCATTTCTGGCAAAGCGTAGATGCGATCACGTTCAGCTTTGATGGCCCACAGCTCTTTATGGCCCATAATTACCGTATCAATAACACTGTATTGTTCGTACGCGAACTGATCCTGATTCAGCTTAGCCAAACGGGTGTTTGGAGATACACTGACATTACCAGTGCTAGGTTCAAGTTCACCACCAAGGATTTTCATGAAGGTAGACTTACCACAACCGTTTGCTCCGATCAGACCATAGCGGTTGCCGTCGCCGAATTTTACTGAAATATTCTCAAAAAGAGGTTTTGCACCAAACTGCATGGTGACATTAGCTGCGCTTAAAATAGTGGGCTCCTAGGAAGTTGTCTAAGCCTAAAAACCCAATTTTAAACTAATCTGCGCTGTAAAACTACGTAAGTTCTACGGGTTTGTTTGCCTAGTAATCATCAAGGGCCAGTTTGATATGATATATAAACGCCTTCGGCCCCATGATCAGCAGTAAAATTGCCAAGCCTCCAGGGATCAACACAGCTTTAAGTACAGGCCCCAAGATGTAGCTGTAAAAAACAATAAATGGTAAAAACAACACATAGCCCAAAAAATTCATATTACACCTTCCATAATGATAAGAAACCCAAAATTGAGCATGCTCATTATTATTTATGAGCACGCTCAATTTCAAGTGTTTTGGGTATTTTTTTATCGTTATGTTATGCTCTTCAACTCTAACTATTTGGTAATGAAATGAATAAAAAAACATCAACCAAACATAAAATACTACAGGCCAGTTGGCAGCTTTTTAATGAACAAGGTTTTGCGCAAACTACTACGCGACAAATATCTCAACTGGCAGGTGTTGCCACAGGCACTGTTTTTTCTCACTTTCCTACCAAGTTAGATATTCTCAAAACTGCTATGCACGATAAAATCGAGGATACACTCGCCCAAGCCGCACAATCTGAAAAGCTCCACACTCCACGCCTGAGGCTTAGGCACTATGCTAAATTTCTATATCAATTTTACTTAAGCAATAGAGAGTTTAGTAAGGAGCTTATCGGTGGTATTTTGTGGCAGCACGACTATTTCAGTAAGCAGCTGGAAGCGTTCAAGCATACCCTATTCGAAGGTCAACCCTATGACTCATATAAAGCCGATATCATGATGGACTGTTATTTCATGACTTTGATTGTAGGTTTGAACGATGAGCATTCGGATGTTGATTCACTGGTACGTTTGCTCAGTAATAAGCTACAATCAATCCAATAGTAAGATGTGTTCTAGAAGCGCTATTTAGTATGGTTAGGCAGTTAATAATTTGCGATATAAATTGTCAGATTGTTTGCTAAATCCCAATTTCAATAGTAATTTTGCTGAGCGCTCGTTGTTTTCATCAAGGTGCGCAAACACACTGATATCAGAAGATATATTTAACAATTGACCGATGTTTGCCAGTATGCACTGAACAGCTTCACTCATATAACCATGCCGCCAATGGGCACTGGCCAACTCAAAACCAATGTTTACGCTTTGCTTATCAGCATCAAAGTCATATAACCCAACAGTGCCAAGCAATAGCCCTTGAGCATTGGTAATCGCCATGCGGCACCCCAACCCTAAGTAGCCCTGCTCCAAGTCCCATTGGATCAAGTCTTTTATCTGCTCATGAGATAAAGACTCACCATAATCGTTGTATTGGGCAACCAGTGGGTCGTTTAGAACACTATACAATGCCAATGCGTCTTTATGGGTAATAGACTTGAGGACAAGCCTTGGTGTGGTAAAACGCATTGTTGGTAGGTCCTGATTGGCAATTTGCCAAAATAGTATAAACTAGCAGGCAAAAATAAGTCTAACGTGGAGTGCTGTATGTCAGACGAATTTAAAGTTATTCCTCCAACTACCAAGGTGCTGTGCCCTGAGCGCGGTGAAGGTTGGACCTTAACAGGGATCACAGGTATTCATGAACACACATCAGTAATGTTCAATGGTGTTCGTTACACCATTGCCGCCAAAGAAATCGTCGAGCATTTACTACCCAATTATTTAAAACAGCATGGCGAAAACGCATCAACTGAGTAGCATATAGGCCAACATGTGTTGGCCTATAAATGAATACCAAATAAATCCGTTAATGCCGCGTAAATTTGTAATTTTGCTTTTTCTTCACTGTAAGGCGCAACCGCAAGTAACGGCGCATCAATACGTTTACGAAGGCTTTCAAGGTTTTCGTCAAAATTAGCCATGTTCGGGTCAACTTGGTTTGCAACCCAGCCAACACACTTTACACCTTGTGCTTTTAAAGCATGAGTGGTCAATATAGCGTGATTTAAACACCCCAACTTCATCCCGACAACTAAGATCACAGGCAGTTGTTCTTCTTGTACCCAATCACACAAGTATTGGCTATCGTTGATCGGTAAAGCCCAACCACCAGCGCCCTCCACCAAGGTGAACTCAGCACCTAGTTTTGCAAGCTCATGATAGTGATGACTCAGCTCGTCTAGGGTGATTTCTATACCTGCTTGCTGGGCCGCAATGTGTGGTGCAATCGGTGGCGCTAAGCAAATTGGGTTTATTTGCTCGTATTTGCCATGTACGTTGGCTGACTCCATAAGCGTTAGTGCGTCATCATTCACTAGCTGACCAAATGCCTCTTCAGCGCCTGCGGCGATGGGCTTAAAGCCAATCGCTTGGCGCTTGTGCTGTGCTAAAAACTTTAGCAGCAGTGCTGTGATATGGGTTTTACCCACTTCGGTATCTGTACCAGTAATAAAAAATGCACTCATAGCTTGATAAGCTCCATAATTGCGACCTCGTAACTTACCACGGCCTGTTCGTTCTCAAGCGGATAACCAGACAACAACTGGCCAAATCGTTTTTTACCCATTAAGCCGCTTGGTTTACCATCTCGTGACTGGATTTGGTTGGCACCGATATGTTTTACCGATTTAAACGCCTCTTTGGGCGTTGCAAAGCGGTCTTTCAAACAAACCTGTTGTGCTGTTTTAACCTCAAAGCCTGCACTGGTTGCAAACTGTTGCAGCTGCTCAAGGTTAAGAAATTGATTTACATGACAGCGGCTATCTAACATTTGCCACGCTTGTGCAATCTCCTTGAGTGACCCATCTAACACGCTAGACATAACCAATTGAGCACCGGGTTTGCACACGCGGCTCAACTCTTTAAATAACTGCGCGGGTGAGCTGCTCCACTGTATCGCAAAATTTGAAAATACCGCAGAGATACTCTTTTCTTGCAAGGGTAAACGGTCCATATCTGCACATATGCGCCATGCGTCGCTATGGCCCTGCTGTAACATACCATGACTTAAATCCATATTCACAACATGGGACGCATGTCGTGCAAGACTATCATGATGTAATAAAGGCCCAGCTCCTAAATCCAATAGGCAATCATGACCACTTTGCAGCATTGTAAAAAGTTGTTTGGCGGCTTGCTGTTGCACTCTTGCGTGATGCTGGTAACACTGTGCAGCTTTTGAGAACCTGTGTGCAGTGCTTTGCTTGAGGCTCGAGGAAGCAAGTTGCACATCTTGTAATATTGCATTCATAGCAAACCCTCAAGTTGCTGGACCAGAAAACGAATATCATCGTGCGTATGTGCCGCGGTCAACGTGATCCTCAACCGAGCAGTGTTAGCCGGTACGGTTGGTGGGCGAATTGCACCAAGCCAAATGCCCTTTTGTTGTAACGCACGCTGCGCATTGAGAACATTTTCAGCGCTCCCTAACACAACAGGCTGGATAGCGGTATCCGACGACATCAAAGCGATGCTCGCTTGCTCTGCCAGCGATTTAAACAAGGTGATATTTTCATTCAACTTCGCTCGTTCATTATCAGCTTTCACTAGACGCTCTAGTTGAAAACGAGCAGCATCTACCATCAAAGGTGACATCGAGGTCGAATAGATATAATCGCGGTTGTACTGCAACATATAATCAGCCACAGCTTTGCTAGTCAGTACTGCTGCACCTTGGCTAGCCATGGCTTTTCCGAAGGTGATCACCAGTATTTCTGGTTTCTCGTGATAGCGCTCACAAGAGCCTAAACCATGCTCCCCAACCACCCCAAAAGCGTGCGCATCATCTAACATCAACCATGCATTATGTTGCTGCTTGAGCTTAAACAAAGCTTCCAGTGGTGCTTTGTCGCCATCCATTGAAAACACACCTTCGCTGATAATAAGCTTATTGCTTGCTGCTGATTTTTCTAATCGAGAACGCAAGTGGCCCATATCATTGTGATTGAAGCGGATATGCTTTGCGGTGCTTTGCAAAGCACCATCAATTAAGCTGGCATGGTTAAGTTTATCTTGAAAAATAGCACAGTTTTGCAGTGGCGCGCTGTCATTAAACAACGCTTTTAATACGCTGGAGTTAGCGCTAAAGCCGGTGCTAAATAGCAGCGCAGACTCATAGCCGAGTAACTCGCACAATCTATCTTCCAGCTGCTTGTGTACTTGCTGATAGCCCGTGACCAAGGCTGAGCTTCTGCTGCCCGTGGTACCGTGATTACCCTCTAAACTTTGATCAGCAAGCCCTAGATAATCGTTGCTGGCAAAATTTAAATATGACTTGCCAGCAATCGTTATACTGCGCGCATTGCTATGCTGAACCAATACCCTACTTCTAAGTAAAGTTTGCTCTTTACGCGCAGCTAAGCTTTGTTGTATATACTCAAACGCCATTAATTTGCTTCGTAAAACAGCTCAGAAGTTGCTTTGTCCGCAATGGCTGACGAGAGCGATGCTTCGTACGCTTCATCTGAATAATCGTGACGCTCTTCAGGTTTCATGCCTAGCTTTTTAAGCAGGTTCATATCCGCATCTGCTTCAGGATTCTCAGTAGTTAGCAATTTATCGCCATAAAAGATTGAGTTTGCGCCCGCGAAAAAGCACATTGACTGCATCTGTTCATTCATTGCTGTACGCCCCGCTGACAAACGAACATAACTTTTTGGCATCATAATACGTGCAACAGCGATAGTACGAATAAACTCGAAATGATCTAAATCTTCAACATCCTCCAACGGCGTGCCTTTGACTTTAACCAACATGTTGATTGGCACACTTTCAGGTTGTTGTGGTAGGTTTGCAAGTTGCATTAACAGACCAAAACGGTCCGCTGCTTGCTCGCCCATACCAACAATACCACCTGAACATACTTTCATGCCTGCATCACGTACGTTATCAATGGTATCTAAACGGTCTTGATAAGTTCGAGTTGTGATGATTTGCTGGTAGTACTCAGGAGACGTATCTAGGTTATGGTTGTAGTAATCCAGACCCGCATCTTTAAGCGCATGGGCCTTATCATTGTCTAGCATGCCAAGTGTCATACAGGTTTCTAAGCCTAGATCTTTTACTTCGCGCACCATCTTTTCTATGTATGGCATATCTCTGTCTTTTGGGTCTGACCACGCAGCGCCCATACAAAAACGCGTTGCGCCTTTTTGTTTTGCTAAACGCGCTTGCTCAACTACCTTTTCAACTTCCATCAAGCGCTCACGCTCTAGATCCGTTTTATAATACCCTGACTGTGGACAATATTTACAATCTTCTGGGCAAGCACCTGTTTTAATAGATAACAGTGTCGAGATCTGCACTTCGTTGGGGTTAAAGTTCTCACGGTGAATGCTGGCCGCTTTAAATAGCAAATCATTAAACGGCATTTCAAATAGTGCTTTTACTTCTTCATGAGTCCAATCGTGACGAACTGTGGCCATTGTTATTTTCTCTTTTATTGTAAAACATCACTGCTTAAAAATGATGCAGTTAACTTGACGGTGATTGGCTTAGTCTACTTTCTGGCGTAGTATTGTCAACGCCAACCAGTTAGCAAAGGTTTACCAATGAGTGATTTTCGAGCAATAGATAAAGAATTTGATAAAAAATATATCTGGCACCCCTATACTTCCATGCTCAACCCCCTTCCATCTTACGGAGTAACACATACAGACCAGAATAAGTTATACCTTGATACTGGCGAGGTGTTAATCGATGGTATGGCATCTTGGTGGAGTGCAATTCATGGCTATAACCATCCTAAATTGGTAAGCGCAATTACTCAACAAGCCCAAACTATGAGCCATGTTATGTTTGGTGGTATTACTCATGCGCCCGCAGTTGAATTATGCAAAAAACTCGTTGCAATCACGCCAGAACCATTAAATCGAGTGTTTCTCGCTGATAGTGGCTCTGTGAGTGTAGAGGTGGCAATAAAGATGGCGCTGCAGTATTGGATAAGCAAAGGCAACACGCAAAAGAATAAGTTGATGACCGCACAAAAAGGTTATCACGGTGATACCTTTGCTGCGATGAGTGTCTGCGACCCTGTAAATTCAATGCACAGTATGTATCAAGGCTTTTTGCCTGAACACGTTTTTGTAAACGCGCCACGGGCTAAGTTCGGCGGTCCTGTTGATTTGGCCGAACTTGAACAGTTAGAACAGGCGTTTCATACACACCATCGTGAAGTTGCAGCCTTCATCATCGAACCGATTGTGCAAAACGCTGGCGGCATGAATTTCTACAACCCTACTTATTTAGCCAAACTCAGAGAGTTATGTGATAAGTATGATGTGTTACTTATATTGGATGAAATAGCCACAGGTTTTGGCCGAACTGGAAAGCTATTTGCCTGTGAACACGCCAATATTAGCCCTGATATAATGTGTATTGGTAAAGCACTTACCGGTGGCACAATGACATTGTCGGCAACACTCACAACTGAAAAAGTAGCCATTGGTATCAGTGAAGGCGAAGCGGGTGTGCTCATGCATGGTCCTACTTTTATGGGAAACCCTTTGGCCTGTGCAGTTGCAAACGCCAGTATTGACTTATTGATTGAAACTAACTGGCAGCAACAAATTACCCGTATCAACCAAGCGATGAGCACGCTAAAACGCTGTGAAGCATTAGATGAAGTGACCAATGTTAGAACATTAGGCGCAATTGGTGTTGTTGAAATAGACAAAAATGTCGATGTAGCTAAAATACAAAGGTTTTTTGTTGAGCAGGGAATATGGATAAGGCCATTTGGCAAGCTGATTTACATTATGCCGCCTTACATAACACCCACTGAGGATATCGAGCGTTTAGCTAACGCCATATACCAAGCTATAGAGCAACAGCAATATTAACTGTTATTAGGCGAAATCACTTTGCTTCGCCTAATTGTGATCTTATTTGGTACAGTTAGGTAAACTTGCTTGGCAAAAGCTGTTACAATGTATTGCTTTTACACAGCAACCAGTAAAAGTACGAGGATTTATGCAGCAAACCGTTCATTTACAACCTGCACAAGCGTATCAAGCGCCAAGGTTTAAAGTTTATCAACATCGCCAAATCGACAAAATTGAACAACTAGATAAACTTCCTGAGCATTTGCGCTTTGAGATGAAGGTCGTTGCAAACGTCTTTCCATTCCGCGTGAATAACTTTGTTATTGAAGAGCTAATTGACTGGCATAAAGTACCTGATGATCCAATTTTTCAACTGACATTCCCACAACGCGGTATGTTAGATGACGAATCATACGAGCAAATGGCCGCTTTATTGAAGCGCTCGCACACACCTGATGAAGTGTTCGAACTTGCCACTGAGATCCGCCACAAACTCAACCCTCACCCAGCCGGGCAGATGGAGAAAAACGTCCCACAGTTTGAAGGCGAGCGTGTTGAAGGCATCCAACACAAATACAAAGAAACCGTATTATTTTTCCCTTCTCAAGGGCAATACTGCCACTCTTACTGTACATTTTGTTTTCGATGGGCACAGTTTGTAGGCAAAGCAACCCGCTTTAATAATAATGACGCAGATTTACTTCACAATTACTTAAGTACCAATAAAGAAGTCACAGACTTGTTGATGACCGGTGGTGACCCTATGGTGATGCGTACCGTTAAGTTGCGTAAGTATTTAGAAGCACTTAAAGAGTCGCGTTTTGATCATATTAAAACGATTCGTATCGGCACCAAGTCTCTCACTTTTTGGCCGTTTAGATATGTGACAGATCCTGATGCCAAAGAGCTACTGGCATTACTCAAAGAGCTGGTTGATGCAGGCAAACATGTGTCAATCATGGCGCATATTAACCACAAGCAAGAGCTACGTTCTGAAGTGACAAAAGAAGCAATTCGACTGCTGCGAAAATCCGGCGTGCAGATCCGCACGCAGGCACCTTTGCTCAACCATATAAATGTTGATGCAGATATGTGGTCACAAATGTGGAAAGAGCAAACTCAACTGGGCATGATCCCCTACTACATGTTTATCGAACGCGATACCGGTGCGAAAAGGTATTTTGAAATACCACTTTATAAAACGTGGGAAATATTTCGCGATGCCTATAAACAAGTCTCAGGCGTGAGCAGAACGGTTCGTGGCCCATCTATGAGCGCCGGCCCAGGTAAAGTAGAGGTAAGCGGCGTTGCAGATATTAATGGGGAAAAGGTATTTGTGCTACGTTTTATTCAAGCCCGCAACCCTGATTGGGTGCAACAGCCCTTTTTCGCTAAATATGACGAAAAGGCAACATGGTTATGTGATTTAAAGCCCGCGTTTGGGCAAGAGAAGTTTTTCTGGGAAGATGAATATAACGCTATGTAAACAGCCGTTATGGCGGGATGAGTACCAATTATTCCATCCCGCTTTTATCATTGAGTTAAATATACAGGCGTAAAGTAATGCTCAATTTATACCTCGACTTAAGTATATTGATTGGCTTAGTAGTTATTTATGAAGCCCGCTACATTCTTAATACCGCCTCAGTCCCAATCAACAGAGTCGCCATCATCACATCGTTGATTGAGTTTACCTGGATGGTAATTAGTATTACTGCCCTATTCAAATTACCGCTGTCTGCAGTACAGGTTTTGGTGCCGACTCTGTACATCACTCATAATCTAATCGGCTGGGCATATGGGTTTATATTAGCCGCGAGGCAAAAAGATAATGAGTTTAAGGTCACAATCCCCCGCTGGTACGCAATTTTTTCTTACACCTTTGGTGTTGTTTTTACGCTACTGTGTATAGTTGTTAGTTACAGCTCGTTGTAAGATAATAAAAACTTGGATTTAAGTTTACCCAAAACTCAAACTTTAAAAGGACTTATAATGCGTAAAATATTTACCATTTTACTACTTACCCCATTTTTGTTCGTAAAAGCCTTCGCTAAAAGCGCTGACTACGCGATTGAAAAAGTCCAATATAAAAACTTAGTAGCTGAGCTATACCTACCTGAAGCACAAAATAAACTCCCAGCAGTCATCGCCTTTGGCGGTTCAGAAGGTGGACTCAGCGCTGGTAGAGCTAACGGTGAAATGATTGCACCTCACGGTGTTGCCGTGCTTGGACTTGCGTTTTTTGATTCACCAGGGATTGCCAAGACACTTGATCAAATCCCCATAGAGTATTTTATTCATGCCATTGATTATCTTGCATCCCACTCAAAAATAGATGCTAACAGAATTGGCGTTGTCAGTGGCTCAAGAGGATCTGAAGCTGCGTTTTTAATGGCTACGCTTGATAAACGTATCAAGTCAATAGTGGTTACCACACCCAGTAAAGTTGCATGGAACGGATTAACACAAGCAAAGTCAGCGTGGACCTACCAAGGCAAAGACATTCCAGCTCTGGCCTTAGTACTTGATAACAAAGCCAATTTACTGGAGCGCTTTAGCGTGTCATTGCAGAATAAACAAAATGTGGCGCAGTCACAGTTCAAATTTGAACAAATCAATGGCCCGCTACTGATGATCTCTGCGCAGAAAGACCAAGTCTGGCCATCGTATCAAATGGCAAAAGATATAGAACAATACTTAAATAGCAAAGAATTTGCCTACCCAGTAGTGCATGACACCTATGCCACAGGCCACGGGTTTAGCCAACAAACCGCGCCAAAAATCAAACAGTCAATTGTACAACACATTGTCACAACGCTTTAAGCATTTAAGGGCCAACATCATTATGTTGGCGCCATTTAATTACTCAACCATCTCAATGTCGTAAAGTCTGCCAAAACCTTAGTAATGATGACACTTAACCTCTACCCGTTTGGTTGTAGTGGTCAAGGGCAAACTAGCCCGAGTGGGTGGGAATGTAGGTTCAAAGCTCATTAGAGGCGCTGACAGTGTCAGAGCAGCTTGTTATTGCACAACTGGTAAATACTTTAAGTAAGATAGATTAGATAAAAACGACATGAGGCGACCAAAAGCCACCTCGATTTGTGAGTATTGTTTGACGACGGCTGAGCGTCCATATGTGTCCATGATTTACCGCTGTGTAGCAAAGTGAAAACCGGTGTTTTTCAAGGAGAATAAAATGTATAGCTACATTATGATCGGTGCAAATGACTTCGATAGCTCGAAGCGTTTTTACGATGCTACCTTAGAAGTGCTTATATCCTACATTGTAAAAACTAAAGATATGCACTTATTAGAATTTATGTAATATATCATTTTCATGAGAATTATTTATATGTACTATTGAAAGCAGCATCTCTCTTAGTAAACTTCTATCATAGGGATTGTGAATATTCCGATTTAAATCGTATATAACACCATCTAAATAGGAGAATATTTGCTGACTCATTTTGTCATTTTCACGTGCAACAAAGAGAATATTCTTCAGCGCTTCAAGTACATTTAGCATGACTAGCGCATCGCTTTTGGCGTAATGTCTAATTGGAGAAAAGTTATCATGCAATAATTCCTCAAACTTTACTTCGTGAAGAAACAATAGCGGCTCTGAATCTTGGTCTAACAAAATGCAATCCACTTCTGCCAGCGACATGCGTTTTATCAGTAATATACTCATCATATCTATTGCTTTCACTGCGGTGCCTGGATCGTTAATACCGGGACTCATCGCTTTAACCGCAATCTCAGATATTTGTTTCAGTCCGTAGCTATAGTGGTCGCTGATGAACTCTTCAATATAGAAAATAAAACAATCCAATATTTGCTTTTCTAAATCGGGGTTTCCTTTTAGCGATCTATTACAACGCAAAAAAGGATAGCCTTTAACTGTAAAATATCCCTGCTTAACCGAGACATAAATAACAAGACTTTCCTTTTCCAAAATTTTCTTTAGCTTATTAATTTTTATGCCTTTGTAGTAGCCTTCAACAACACTTTTTATCTCATGCCACCCTTGTAATTGCTCATCACTCGGGTTGTTACATTCTTGCTGCTGTTCTATTAAATCTTCAAGCGCTTCCATTGTATTCTTAAAAAGCGTGTTGAGAACATGGTCAACCTGAATCTCCTTTGAGATCGAGTGGATAAAAAAAACAAAAAATATCAGCGACATTAACCCTAATATTAAGGCGCAAAACACCCCTAATGAAGGAACTTTACTGCCATAGAGTTCTATATCTATCTTATCGACATTGATCAATACGATTGTTGAATAGATAATGCTTCCAAGGTATACACCTAAGACAAGTTGATGTGAGTTCTTTGTAATAATGCCTGGAAGCATCCTCGGTGACAGGTTACTGCTAGCAGTGTTAAGTACAATCATGACCATAGAAAAACTGAATACTGCTAATGAGATGATGCTGCCTATTAATACGCTCAGTATCGTACGAGCATTATTGGGTTCTTCTACAAGAACAAAAGAGAGATGTTCTTTCACCTGTTTGATAATTGCCAAATTTTCGATAGAGATAGAAGCTACAGCCAGCAATAACGCTGCTGTCGATAACAAACTAGGGTAAAACGCGATACTATTTAACACTTCTCTATAGGTGTAGGCTAATCTTTTCAGAATAATCATATTTTTGAAACCGAATGACAGATAACAGGTTAAAGCATAGATGAATTCATTTCACACTGTGCTGCTCACTTAATTTTCCTTTAAAACGCCCTAATAGCGGAAAAACCATATTCCCGACTAAGCTCAAAACAATCGCAATCTCATATCGGCTATAAGCGACCGAAATACCAATGGCCCCCGTTAGCCATATACCTGCCAAGTTGGGGTGGCTGTCCACGATTTTTGATCAAACGATGTAATTGGGCGTGTCGCATTTTCAATTGAATTTGCGGCGGTTGCTAGGCTGTAATATGCATCATCAGATAAGCTATCAAGCCCTCCTGACGCTTCTAGTCTATTCCATCTCTCAAGGGCATTTTCTGGATTAATATCCACTGCGCCTTGTGAAGCAGGTGCTCCTCTCGTCGTACCAACAGATTGTGTATTACCTGAGCGCGTTGGACTTGTCGTAGCGTTATTTGTTGATTTTGGTGTGCTACTCAACCCACTAACAATCCCATTCCCCAACGCATTGCCAAAGGCATCGGCTAGCTACTAGAGCTAGCCATCAAAATTATCTTTTTACGCTTTCTCCATACAAACTAAAACTTTCAACTACAAACCAACCACTTAATAGGATTACTATAAAAACTGCTAGCTTCCCTACTCGGTTGCCTTTCGTTGATAGTTGATCGTACGATTCAACAATTTTTTTTGCATTCCCGTCTTTATGGAAACAATGAAAATGTATTGCCACTAATACAATGGTCGGGACCAGAGCCACTAACAATGGATTTCCTATTCTTAAATCAAAGTGAAAAATTGAACTGATTAGGGCAACCACTCCACCTATGAGCCATGTTTCACACATTCCCAATAACCATGAAGCTCGGGCATACTGGCTTTTCTCGCTCCAACCAAACGTAACCCATTGAGTACTCCTAAAGAAACAGTAGAAACAATAATAAACATACTTATATACACTTAAACCAATATTCATTAGTTTCCACCACGGCCATTTAATCGAAAAGTAGGACCAAGTATCTTTTGATTTTTTTCAACCAAATTACCTGAGTCCGTCAGAGCTTGGGCTGCACCGCCGGGGTACAATAATTCAGTTCCTCCATAGAGAACCCCTACGACAGGGTTCAATAACGAAATAGCACCGACACCAAAGTTTACACTTGCTTTTGCAGTGGTAACTTTAAAGCTCGCTGTTTTGTCCGTGTAATGATTATAAACGCCATAAATATCGTTCCCTGTTCCAGCGACAAATGCGAAGTCACCAATGCTACTAGCTAAGTTACCGACATTATAAGTTGTAATCCCAGCTCGACTACCGCCAATCCATCCACTCGCATAGTACTTAGGACTTACCACGCCCTGATAACCATTCGTTACCCTAAATGATCCCGGTATTGCGGTTGATATTGTAGCTCCTACTCCGGTTCCTGTTGCTGTTTTGGAAAGAACATCAAAAGGTGATTGGTTTTTCGCATTACTCAGCTCCGATCCAAACACATACTCTTCACGCCATGGCCCCGGTGCATAAGCCTGACTCATATCCTGCCAATCAATCGAACCTATCAACGAGCTTTCAAGGTCAAAGCCTTGCGGCACTCTACCCATTGTCGTGGTGTTTCTATCAATCCAAGCTTGATTGCTGGCTATAAGTGATTGAGTACGTTGCACGCTTTGTGCTTTCGTTGCTAAATCACTGTTTAACTGCTGCCTAATCATGTTTGAGTGATTAACCAAACGATTGAATCTATCAAACGATGTGATTGGGCGTGTCGCATTCTCAATTGAGTTTGCGGCGGTTGCTAAATTGTAATAATCATTATCTGACAGGTTATCAAGCTCACCTGATGCTTCGAGCCTATTCCACTTATCAAGTGCATTTTCTGGATTAATATCTACTGCGCCTTGTGAAGCAGGTGCTCCACCTGTTTTACCAATAGGCTGCGTTTGACCAGAGCGTTTTGGACTCGTAGTAGTGTTATTTTCTGATTTTGGAGACTTACTTAACCCTGATACAATCGAATTCCCCAACGCATTGCCAAAGGCATCGGCTATCGAATGACGATAGCCGATAAACAAGCCCACCTATGTTTTATTCCTGAAGCACATACTCTCGAACATAGTAATAAGTACTAAAATAAAACCAAAACCAGCTAACAGTGAATCAGATCTTTCCAAAGAAAATCCAATAAAAACTTGAACCAACAAAACTGCTATATCAATTCTAATAGCTTTGGTTCTTTGATTTCTCGATTTACATAAAATTGCATATAACCAACCCCACCTAAAAAGTGACAGAGCCAAAAATAAAATAATTTCTATCACTTTTTAGGCTCCGTCAAAATAGAGTCATATGCACCATAAATCTGATACGAATCATGTACAACCATTGGAACAGGCATAGCTTGTATGGCAGGAGCATCCCTAACCGTTTGAATTTGTATAGGTACATGTCCACTACTCTGAATTGTTACAGTACCTGTCTGTATAGTTGGTTGAGCAAGTAACGTCGCTCCCATAGCAAGGTCGACTCCATAGAAAGCATTTTCACCCCACTGTGGATCAAAGCCTAAAAATTCAGCAGTACTCTTATACACGTTTTTCGTGAAGTGATAATCTCTATCACCACCATAAATTGCATCAGATAAATTACCTACACCACTAGAGAAATTACCTAGCCCATGCGCTAATAGCCCTGTTCTCATTTTATTACCCAGAGGTAAGTTCTTTGCAAGCAAACCTGTTGCAATCTGAGCTGCACCTCCAACTATTTCTAATTCGGCCTTAGCGGCTGTAATTATTCTATCTCTTATAACTCCACTTCGTAAATCATCCATAAAGTACTCGCCATACAACTCCTTATTCTCCCAAATATCAGCAGAGACGGCTTTTACATCATCAATAAGAAGCCCACCAAGAACTTTCGATTTATCCCACAGACTTAAGTCACTATAAGAATATTTTTGCTCAGCCAGTAATGTATAAGATTGACTCACATCAAATACATCATTGGAGTTAAACCTCGAATCAGTAGCATCATAGAGATGTTCACTTCCTCTAGCTGCCAGTAACTCGTCTAAGCTAGTTCCTGTAGCTTCAGCTCGCTGCGATAAAGTATTTAGCTGTTCTTTAGAAAGACCTTTCCTACCAGCTTCAATAGCTAGTTCTTTTTCGGTTGGTTTATTTTGCTTATTGATTTCCTGTACAATAGAGTTTCCTAATGCATTGCCAAACACGTCTATCGCAACCTCTCGGTTATTCCAACTTCTATTGCCCCCAAACACTCGATTTGTTCCATAACTCACACCTTCGCGTAACGTACCATAACCCACGTCTTTTATAAACTGTTGTAGACCGAACTCAGAGCCCTGTGTTTCACCAGGTAAACGCGCGCCCATTCCCGCACTCACCGCCCTTGCAGCTACATCTGCCCAGCTAAAGCCTGAATGTCCGTTTACCAACTTGCTCGTCGCGGCTCCTGCTAGGCTCGTGGCTACAGATACCGCCGCTCTACCATAGTTTGTTAATTTCCCTGCTTTTGTTGCAAAGTTAGCTATCATGGCACCTTCTTCTGCAGCTGCACCCAGCTCAGCAAGTTGCGCTCCCATACCTCGTCCAACCCCTGCCGTAATCGCCGTTACCGCTACTTGGCCCCAATTAAAATCATCTATCGTCCCTGTAACTACTCCTACCGCTTGACTCGCTACACTACCCATCGCCCCAGCTATTGCCCCCACCGCATATGGATTCAAGGGACCGCTATACGCCAGACCAATGCCGCCTGTCACAACCACCGCCACCGCTATCATCACTATCGACGCCAGTGCATTACAGCCACCCGCTGGCGGTGGCGGTACATACGGCATCTCCGGGGTTGTATCACCTATCGCTTCACTTAAATTAATTGGCGAGAAAGCGTCATGACTGTTGAACTCATTGGCTCTTCCTGGAATTTCCAGCGTTGTGCCAGGTTGAAGCTCCGACCCAAACCCTAAGCCATTAGCATCCGCTATCACATACCACAAGTCTTCACTACCATAGTATGCTTTAGCAAGGCTTTGTAAGGTATCCTCCGAACGCACTGGGTGCATTGCACTGGTTGAGCTGGTTTGCTCGGTTGTCGCAAAATGATTTTGCTTAACCGTCATACTCCCCGATTTGCTCACGTTCCCTAAATAGTGTTCACCACTGTATACGTGGTAATCACCCGTCACCGCCCCATTTATTATGTTTTCTTCAAACTTCACATCCTCAGCAAGTGGGGTTATCCAGTCCATTAGCTCGCCCGTTCTAGGATTCAGTCGATAGTTGGCTGTCTCTGTAAAGTCCCCCGCCCTAAGCGCGCGTGACTGCTTACCTGATACCTTTAACTAAGCGGACATCCATTTTAAAAAAGTACACCGCAAGAATCACTTAAAAACTCACCAACGCCGCTTAAATTATCAATCTATGCACCTTTAGTCGCGATTTTTGATACACGTGTGGAATGTTTAGCCGTTTTGTCTATTATTTAGACACAGCTTTCCCTGCCCTTTCTTTTCAGCATCTAAGTATATTTCTCAATAAGGTGATTATTAATTAAGCCAGTAATGCTTTGCTATTGTTGATATTTCGTCGTCGCTTCAGAGTGGCTCGTTCACAATACATATCTAGTGCCCTTTCTTTGCCTACGGCACCTTTAAACACCTGTTCAAATTGGGTGGTCAGTTTTAACCAATTCTCTGCTTTGATGTTCAATCTTTCTAAGATTGGTGCTTGGTGTTGCTCTATGTAGCCTCGTTTGTCGGTACGAATGCATTTCCCTGTGAGTTCAACAAGTTCTAGGTAGCTTTTAAGTTCAAAAGGTAGGCCTTTGGGCATGTGTATTCTGGGGCTGCCTGCAAAGCGTGCAAGTACCTTGGGTTGTTTGCCTGCTTGTGCATATTCACAGCGTCGTTTGATACTGGTGTGGGCCGATTCTTCGGGAGTTTTGCTTATCTTCGCTCGTATTGGGTTTAAATCAACATACGCCATACACGCCATCAATGCTGCTTCATCAAGTAAAGCCTGCGATTTAAAGCGCCCTTCCCAGAACCTGCCTGTACAGTTATCTTCTCGATTTGCTGCACGTGCTATACCCTCATTTAACACTCGCATAAACCAGCTGATACTCGACAAACGATTGCGATATTCTGTTATCTCCTTGTTTAAAAAGAACCGCTGTCCTTCGTCTAAACGCTCTCCTTGCAGATATTTATGGCTCAGAATAGAGCCTTTAAACAGTTTATGCCAACGTAATAATACCGCTCTATCATTGAGCCTTTGTGCTTTTTTATCATCAACATACAACACTACATGGGTATGATTGCTCATCACCGCATAGGCACAAACATCAATACAAAATACTTGGGCTAAAAACAGTAAACGATCTTCTACCCAGCCTCGACGGTGCTCATATGATTTACCTGTGAATTTATCTTCGCCGCACAAAAATGCACGGCGTACACACCGTGAAACACAATGATAATATCGAGTATCCGACAAACTGATTTGTCGCTTCCTTGCTAATCCCATCGTTCACTCCTTGAACTTAGAATTTGATTTGAATTTTGAAGAAATTAAAGTTTAGACAAACTACCCCAGCATTCAAGTTGGAGTGGATGTCCACTTAAATTCCAGTCTAAGCTTTAATTTTACATTTGAATGTTTTACAGCGTAATTATTACCTGCGATAGAACAAGTTGGAGTGGCTCGTCCACGATTTTTTGGTTTTTACTTCCTTGCTAATCCAATCAAGTTGGGGTGGATGTCCACTTAAATTATTTGCTTGCTTAGAATTTGATTTGAATTTTACATTTGAATGTTTTACAGCGTAATTATTACCTGCGATAGAACAAGTTGGAGTGGCTCGTCCACGATTTTTTGGTTTTTACTTCCTTGCTAATCCAATCAAGTTGGGGTGGATGTCCACTTAAATTCCACACTTAAATTCCGCTCTCGTGACCGATGTGATTAACCTTATGAGCTTGGGGTAAAGGTCCGAAAATAACACAGCGATGGCTATCATTTGGCTGGTAATTTTTATATCAACTTTAAACAACTAAGGGAGCTAAAAATAGCTCCCTTTGTTTATAAATGCTAGACTGGTAAACCGTACGAGGTTAACTCATCGCCATCATCATTTTTGCAGGGTTTTCAAGGTAGGCTTTCCATAGATTGTTAAATCTAGCTATGGTGCCACCATCAATCACTCGGTGATCGCCTGACCAGCTTACTTGCATAATGGCACGTGAAACCACATTGCCTTTATCATCAAAACGCGGTAAATGCTGAAGCTTGCCAAGTGCAACAATAGCAACCTCTGGCTTATTAATGATAGGTGTTGCAGTTGTACCACCTATTGCACCAATGTTAGAGATTGAGATTGTGCCACCCTTTAAGTCATCTGGTGATACACGCCCTTCCCTTGCAGCATCCGTTAAACGGGTAACCTCTTGAGCGACTTCTAAAATTGACTTAGCTTGGCAACTCTTGATGTTTGGTACTAGCAAACCTAGTTTTGAGTCAACCGCCATACCAATATTGTGATCATCAAAGTAAGTGATTTCTGTACACTCATCATTGACCTGAGAGTTCACAAGTGGGAACTCTTTGATAGCTAATGATAGTGCTTTGATAAAGAAAGGCATCATCGTTAGTTTAATGCCCTCTTTTGCGTATTGCTCCTTAAGCTCTTTACGCAGTGCGATGATCTCAGTCAGATCAATCTCATCACTAAATGTAAAGTGCGGGATGGTAGAAACAGACGCCACCATTTGCTTCGCCATCGCGGCTTTCATGCCACGGATTGGCTCAACACGCTTACCACCACTTGCCTGTTGCACAGAGCGCGCCGTTGTCGCAGTTGCTGAAGGGGTTTCAGTTTGAGCACCACCATCCACAAAGCGTTTGATATCTTCTTTGTAAACTCGGCCATTTTTACCTGACCCTGGTACTTGGTTAATATCAACGTCTTGTTCACGAGCCATACGACGCACAGCAGGTGAAGCTATCGCTTTTCCATTGGCTGGCAATTGTGTTTTCGGTGCACTTTTTTGTTGTGTTGCTTTTACGGTTTGTGCCGCCGCTTTCACTTCTACTTTTGCCTCAGCAGGCGCGTCATTCATACCCGCTAAACGCATTTGGAATAACGGACTGTGTACTTTCGCGATTTCACCTTTTTGATAGTAAAGCTTTTCAACTATGCCATCGTGTTTTGCTGGGATCTGAACCAAAGCTTTGTCTGTCATCACATCACAAACAGCTTGGTCTTCTTTAATTTCGTCACCTTCCGCAACTAGCCACTCAACAATCTCACACTCAACAATACCTTCACCTATATCAGGCAAAATAAAGTCATCAAGTTGTGATGAACCAGTCTGTGCAGGCTCAACCTTGCTATCACTTTCGTTGCTGTCGTTGGCAGGCACAGCACCCGCAACTTCCATTGCAAACAAAGGCTCATGCACTTTGGCGATTTCACCTTTTTCATAATGCAATGTGGTGATCACACCATCATGTACCGCAGGAATTTGCACTAATGCTTTATCGGTCATTACATCACAAATCGGCTGATCTTCTTTTACTTCATCGCCTACTGCAACTAACCACTCGACAATTTCACACTCAACAATGCCTTCGCCAATATCTGGTAAGATAAATTCTTTAGCCATGACCAATCCTTAAAACTCTACAGACTTTTTAATCGCAGCGAATACTTTCAGTGCATCTGGTACGTATTCTTTTTCTAGCGCAAGTGGATAAGGCGTATCTAGGCCACACACACGCGCAATTGGCGACTCTAAGTGTAAGAAACATTCTTGTTGAATTGTCGCTGCTATTTCAGCACCAAAACCATTTGTGATAGGCGCTTCGTGGCTGATGATCAGACGACCCGTTTTAACCACTGATTTTGCAATCGTTTCAACATCCCATGGTAAAATACTGCGTAAATCTATGATTTCACAGCTAATTCCCGCTTCTTCGGCTTTTCCAGCAGCCTGTTCAATGATCTCCATTTGCGCACCCCACGCAAGTAAGGTTACATCGCTACCTTCTTTAACCACTTCGGCTTTGCCGATTTCGATGGTGTAATCTTCTTCAGGCACCTCACCTACAGAGGCACGGTATAAACGCTTAGGCTCGAAGAAGATAACTGGGTTATCGTCTTTAATACACGCGCGCAACAAACCTTTAGCCTGATATGGGTTACGCGGTACAACCAGCTTCAAACCTGGGGTGTGAGCAAAATATGCTTCAGGTGATTGAGAATGATACAAACCACCTGCAATACCACCACCGTATGGGGTACGAATTGTTAAGTTGCCAACATTAAACTCGTTACCACTGCGATAACGGAATTTTGCTGACTCGTTCACGATTTGGTCAAACGCAGGGAAGATATAATCAGCAAATTGGATTTCTGCTAGTGCTGGCGCACCAAACGCTGCCAAGCCATTGGCGAAACCTAAGATGCCCTGCTCCGTTAATGGCGTATTAAATACACGATGCTTACCATATTTTTCTTGCAAGCCTGATGTTGCACGAAATACACCACCAAAATAACCTACATCTTCACCAAAAATACACGCTTGCGGGTGCTCATTCATGGTGATATCAAGCGCCGAGTTAATGGCGTGTAACATGTTCATTTTAGCCATTATTTAATTCTCCCTGCTGTCACTGGATAGGCATCTGGGTGCTGTTTTATATGTTCTTTCAATTCTTCATACTGCTTTTGTAGTGAAGGAATTGGCGTGTCGTAAACATCCGAAACGAGTTCTTCAAGCGCGGGTTTTTGTACTTTTTCTGCAACCTTAACCGCGGCTAAAATATCTTCACGGATTTTTTCTTTCTGTGCTTCGTCTTCTTTTTCGTCAAGCCAGCCTTGTTTTAACAGCCACTTTTTAAAACGTTCGATTGGGCAATTGGCTTTGAACGCTGCTTCTTCTTCTTTACTACGATAGCCCGACGGGTCATCTGACGTTGAGTGTGCGCCTAAACGATATGCGATTGACTCAACTAAAACCGGTTCACCTTGCTGTACAGCTATTCTACGAGCTTCTTGCGTAGCCGCGTAAACAGCCAGAGCATCGGCACCATCAACACGGATGGTTTTCATGCCATAACCCACACCACGAGATGCAATACCATCCCCTTTAAACTGCTCATCAGCGGGTGTCGAAATTGCGTAACCATTGTTACGGGCAAAGAAAATAACGGGGGCTTCGTGCACCGCAGCCATGTTTAAGCCTGCGTGGAAGTCACCTTCCGAAGCAGCACCTTCGCCAAAGTAACAAATGGTAATGTTGTCGATTTCTGATGCCAGCTTACCGGTCTCTTTGTCGATATGCTTTAGTTTCTGACCGTACGCGTAACCTGTCGCTTGTGGGATCTGAGTGCCTAGTGGCGATGAAATCGTTAGGTAGTGCAACTCTTTAGACCCGTAGTGCACAGGCATTTGACGTCCCTTGCCTAAGTCTTTTTCATTTGAGAACAATTGGTTCATGAACTGCTCAAGGGTAAATCCGCGATATGCAATTGCTGCTTGCTCACGATACTGAGCCATGATCATATCATCTTGCTTCAGCGCCGCAGTACTGGCTGTAATCGCTGCTTCTTCGCCCAAACACTGCATGTAAAAACTAACACGCCCTTGACGCTGTGCCGCTTGCATACGCTCATCCAACAAGCGAATAAAACGCATTGTAGAGTAAAGGCGTTGCGCAGTTTCTTTGTCGATATCTGGCGCTGTTGCACCAGGAAGTACTTCACCGTCATCACCTAATATGGATAAAGTTGGAATATCCAGGGCATGGCTATCAATAAACTTCAACTCATGGCTGATATTTAACGATATGTTATTGGGGTTAGTCATAACCTACCTTCTCTTGTTGTCATAACACATTTGCAAGTAAAGCGGCATGTGCAAGCACAGGCGGACTCTGAACGGCACCAATCACAATGAATTTTTTAATTATAGATTGGCTTTATTTTGTATGAATAATCCGTTCAACTTTTGCAAATCGATTAAATAAAAACTAGTGTCACTTTACGTTAACGTAAAGGGTTATTCAACTAATCCTAGATGAATAACCCATAATTTGCATAATTATGCTTGGAAAGATTTTGATACGGAAGGATAACTACATTGAAAACAACTAATTAAACAAACCTCTCATCTACTTCCATAGGAATTACCGTTAATAAAGCGCGCTGTCCTAGTGCTACGTTAGCATTTGGGAAAATAATGGCTTCACCTTCAACTTCCGCAAGATACCTAGTTTCTCCGTCAGTAGCCAGTAGCTCACCTTTAGCAAAACCCGTGAAGTTTTCGGCACTATCAGCAAACGGAAACGTAAAGTCTTCTTGCGTTCTATTGATCGTTCTATGGACTTGGAACAGCTCATAATCGCCAGAATTAAATTCCCCAAAATTGATATCATCCTGACTAATTAATGCAGTTAAAGTTTCTTTGGTTTTGGCAAATCTGCTCATATCGTTTTGGCCAAATGGTTTAACTTGACCTAATTCCACGGTAAATGCATCAGCGCCAAACTGTCGAGATGAGAAATAGCTAAATGTAGTTGCAGCTGAGCGCATCATCAGTACAGTGTTTACACCACAGGCTAATAAAAACTGCAGTTGCGACTTTTTCCAAGGTTCCCCGTGTAAAAACGGATAAACTGCAAACTTCTCATTTTTAGAGCCACGGATAGCTGTGTGTAAGTCATAGTGACAGCGATAACGCCCCGCTTCGACGGATGTAAAAAAGGCCGTAACATAACGCTCTAAATTCGCAGCGCGCTTACGTTCTTCATTCTCAATGTCACCTTGTGCATGAGTGCCATTAAACAACCTGTTTAAGTTCTCTTCAACGAAGCGCTCACGGATGTTGATAGACTTCGGATTACCAAATATAAACAGCACTCTATGTTTAAGCGTTAGCTGCTCTTTGATGATGCTCTGGATTAACTCATCACAAATCTCAATTGGTGCAGTTTCATTACCATGAATCGCGCTAGATAACACGATATCCTTAAGACCATATTGAGCGGGTGTAAATTGGATCACACCTGTATCTATCACATCCACTTGGGTGCCATTGGACAACGTAAATTGCTGTGCTGGTAAATGAAATTCATTGTTTCTTGTTAGGGTTAAAAAGTCCCCGGTGCGTTTTAATTCTTCTAGGTACATACGGTCACCTGATCTGGTTATTATGTGAGAGTGATTACCTTTGCTCAAAAGGTACAAAAAAGCCATGCAATAGCATGGCTTTTAATGATGTAAAACTTAACGGATTACTGAGTCAACAAGTGCTTTAGCCTCTTGTTCCAGCTGCTGCAAGTGGGCTTCACCTTTGAATGACTCAAGATATATTTTGTAAATATCTTCTGTGCCAGATGGGCGCGCTGCAAACCAGCCATTTTCGGTAACAACTTTTAAGCCACCTATTGCGGCATCATTACCCGGTGCATTTGTTAATATTTGAGTTATTTTGTCGCCTGCTAGCTGATCAGCGGTCACATCTGCTGGGCTTAGTGCTTTTAAGCGATCTTTTTGCTCAACCGTAGCTGGCGCATCAATGCGCTTATATAAAGGAGAGCCAAACTGCTGCTCAAGCTCCTGATATCGCTCAGATGGGGTTTTGCCAGTTACAGCCAAAATTTCAGCGGCCAGTAACCCTAGAATGAAACCGTCTTTATCAGTGTTCCAAACATCACCATTCATGCGTAAAAATGACGCCCCTGCGCTTTCTTCACCACCAAACGCTAACCATTGTTTATTCAAACCTTTAACAAACCATTTGAAGCCTACGGGTACCTCATAAACTGAATGATTGTTTGCAGCAACAACTTTATCAATCATGGCTGACGAGACTAATGTCTTACCGATTTTTACATCGTTTGGCCAACTTCTATGATTCAGCAAATAATCTATCGCTACGGCTAAGAAGTGATTCGGGTTCATCAAACCATCTTTGGTCACTATGCCATGGCGGTCATAATCAGGGTCATTACCAATACCAATGTCATAATCATCCTTTAGCGCGATCAAATTAGCCATCGCGTACGGTGACGAACAATCCATGCGAATTTTGCCATCTTTATCTAACGGCATAAACGCAAAGCGCGGGTCAACTTGGTTGTTAACAACCGTGAGATCTAACTGATACTTTTGACTAATCACAGGCCAAAAGTTAATGCCGGATCCGCCTAGCGGATCGACACCTATTTTAACACCCGCTTTTGCGATCGCTTGCATATCAACAATATTTGCTAAGTCATCTACATAAGGGGTGATTAGATCTTGATATTTAATAAAACCCGAACGTCTTGCTTTAGCAAACGGAAATAGCTCAACCTCTACAAGATCTTCAAGCAGCAACTGATTTGCTCGATTCTCAATCCAATTCGTTACGTCGGTGTCAGCAGGCCCACCATTGGGCGGATTATATTTAAAACCACCATCTTCAGGCGGATTGTGTGATGGCGTAACAACAATACCGTCCGCTAATTCATTAGGATTATTTTTGTTATGACATACTATTGCGTGGCTAATTACTGGCGTTGGCGTGTAGTCATCATTTTCTTGTGTGATGACTTGTACTTCATTGGCAACCAACACCTCTATTGCAGAGTTAAAGGCAGCTTCCGATAATGCGTGCGTATCTTTACCTAAAAACAGCGGACCGAAAATGTCATTGGCTTTACGATAATCACAAATCGCTTGAGTAATTGCCAAAATATGAGATTCGTTAAACTTCACGTTGTATGAACAGCCTCGATGCCCTGAGGTGCCAAAGGCTACGCATTGCTCTGGGTGTTGCTCTAAATCAGGCTCATTTAAATAATAAGCGGATACCAGTTTAGGAATATCAGCTAATTGCGACTGCGCTGCGGGTTTGCCAGCGCCTGGGTGGATTGCCATACGATGTCCTTATAGGTAGTCTCGGATAGTTTCAGCTTGCGCTTCAGTGTAGCCTAAGCTCAACGCCACTTCATGAAGCATCATTTTCTTACGAGTCGTATTTGAGTTGGTCATCACCCAATATTCGCTATCGAGAATATTTTTTGGGTTCATACTACTACCACTTTCAAGTAACGCTTCTTTGCTTTTTGCAAAATAAATACGGTCACGCCCTTTTATGTCGAGCACTTTATGAAAGCTTTTCTTATGAGTGCGATGCAGCGCACAAAGAATAAATAGAAATCGACCTACAACACCTTTTTGCATCGCAAGTTCTTCTTTATTTAAAATATTAAACACATTTTCATGTGATTGAGCAGGCTCTTCGGCCTCTGGTAGTTGTTCGCTTTGTTCTAGTTGTGTGGCAGGTTCGCTGCTTGGCATAGGCGTTGAAGGCTCAGTGCTATCAACAGAGAGATTTAATAAACGACGCAAAATTTGAGAGGCACTTTCGCCAATACTTTGGGTATTGCTTGCGATGTATTGATAAAGTTCGTCATCTATTTCTATTTTCTTCATGCTTTTCCTGTCATTACTGAAATTTAGTGCATCTGTGCGTGATTATATCCTGATTTCACTCATTACTCTACGGCTTTGCATTTTTGCCTAACGCTGGCACAATTATGCCTCAAATTTAGGAGAATACATGCTACTTAACTACACCCAAACAGGCTCAGGGCCCCATGTTATCCTTATGCATGGTCTATTTGGTTCATTAGATAACCTAAACATTGTTGCTAAAGCCTTGGCTGAACATTTTACAGTAACGAATGTAGATTTAAGAAACCACGGGCTATCATTTCACCATGAAGTGATGGATTATCCGACAATGGCCAGTGATGTGATTGCTTTGATGGATCACCTACAAATCGAAAAAGCTCACTTGGTTGGCCATTCAATGGGTGGAAAAGTCGCAATGCAAGTAGCCATGATAGACCAACAACGTGTTGAACGTTTAGCCATTCTAGATATTGCGCCCGTAGCCTATCATTCAAGACATGATAGTATCATTGCCGGCTTACAAGCGGTTGAAGACGCCCTTACACATGCCAAAATACAAAGCCGCAGCGAGGCCGATAAAATCATGGCACAGTATATTGAAGAATTAGGTGTTAGACAGTTCTTACTAAAAAGCTTAGCTAAAAATGAACATTCCAAGCTTGCGTGGCGTTTTAATTTAACGTCGATCTGTAAAAATTATAGCAAAATAACCGCAAATATAAATGCAACTCATTCTTGTTTGTGTGATACTCTATTTATCAAAGGAAACAACTCAGACTATATACTGCCGGAGCATAAAGATGCCATTACCCAAAGCTTTAGCAACGCCAAAGCAAAGGTTATCCATGGTGCTGGTCACTGGCTCCATGCAGAAAAACCGCAATCAGTAAATAGATCTATAATTGATTTTCTTCAATTATAATGTTGTTTTTACGTTGCGAACTTAATTTATCTCAAATGATTATGTTATAGTACGCGCCGTTTGAGATTTTAGTAGAGCGCACATGGTCAGTCAGTTTATAAACGAATTTGAAACCTTAGGGCTGTATTTCGCGTTAGCGGGTATCTTCTTTTTTATAGGAATGGCTATCCAAGATGTTCTAAAAAAAGGTGATGTGCCAAAGTTTGGTAGATACACCGTTTGGTTAGTGTTGTTTCTGGGCTGTTCAGGTTTTATTGCTAAAGGCTTAATTCAGGTATTTTGGCAAGGTGCAGGTGTTGGTTAGACATGGCAAAATCTGAAACAGATAGAACCACGATTGACTTATTTGATAATGAAAAACGCCCCGGCAGGCCTAAAACCAACCCACTTCCAAGAGAAGTGCAATTAAAGGTCAACAAGCGTAATCAGATTAAACGTGATCGTGCAAGAGGATTAAAACGCGTAGAATTTAAAGTTTCATCAGAGCTTTACCAAGCTTTGAGTGACATGGCAGATGAACAAAATATCAGCCGTAGCGCGTTAATAGAAACCATCTTGCAAGAGAAATTAGCGAATAACAGATAGAAGGTAAGCATTAAATGGCAAGCGTAGGTATATTTTTTGGCAGTGACACAGGCAACACTGAACATGTTGCTAAGATGATACAAAAAGAGCTAGGTAAAAAGCTTGTAGACGTCAAAGACATTGCAAAAAGTAGTAAAGAAGAAATCGCAGAATTTGATCTGATCTTATTCGGCATTCCTACATGGTATTACGGTGAAGCTCAATGTGACTGGGATGACTTCTTCCCTGAACTTGAAGAAGTTGACTTCGAAGGCAAACTGGTAGCTATTTTCGGTTGTGGTGACCAAGAAGATTATGCAGAGTACTTTTTAGATGCGATGGGTATGATTAACGATATCGTTACACAAAGAGGTGCTATTGTTGTGGGTCACTGGTCTACTGAAAGTTATGAATTTGAAGCATCAAAAGCACTAGTTGATGACTCTCACTTTGTGGGTTTAGGTATTGATGAAGACCGCCAGCCAGAGTTAACTGAACAACGTGTTAAAGCTTGGTGCGCTCAAGTATATGATGAAATGTGCTTGGCTGAGCTTGAGGATTAATAATTATTGCAAGCTTTGCACTTAGGTGCATAGCAAGTTATTCTTAAGTTTAAGCGGCGTCGTGCGAATGACTTAAGATAAATACACATAAATAGATTGAGACAGATTTAATGACTGATCACAACTTAGAGTTAAAAAAAGCCGGTTTAAAGGTAACCCTTCCGAGGATCAAAATCCTTGAGATCTTACAATCACCAGACAATCAACATATCAGCGCTGAGGATGTTTACAAAATCCTGTTGGATTTAGGGGAAGAAATTGGTCTGGCGACGGTTTACCGTGTATTAAACCAATTTGATGACGCGGGCATAGTAACCCGTCACCATTTCGAAGGTGGCAAGTCTGTATTTGAACTGTCTGGCTCCACACACCATGACCACCTTGTTTGCTTAAAATGTGGCAAAGTGGTTGAGTTTGAAGATGATGTCATTGAAACTCGTCAAGATGAGATTGCAAAGCAAAATGGCATTAAGCTGACAAACCATTCACTTTATTTATACGGTGAATGTGAAGACAAAGAAGCTTGTAAGAAGTACGCTGAAGAAAACGGCAACTAATTATTCGTATTTGTTTGTAACCGGCCTAGGCCGGTTTTTTTATGGCTAAAACCTTGGCTTGAATGGACGTTGATTAAAAAGAAATATAGATACTGGATATTTACCCAGTAATTGGTAGAATGAGGATCTTACATACGAGGGATAGAACAGATGTACAAGATTTTTGAACGCTTCACCAACCCATTTCCTGAAACGCTTGTCAGCCAGCCTCCTAATTCACTGTATGCTTTTTGCCGTTTTTATACCAAAGGCATGGAGTGGCCACTTGTATTAATGTCATTGAGTGCGGCTTTATTGGCAGTTCTTGAGGTTATGTTATTTGGGTTTATGGGTGACTTGGTCGATTGGCTATCAAATTACACGCCAACAGAGTTGTTTGCACAAAAAAGCTCAGAGCTTTTGAGTATGACGCTAGTCACAGTGGTTGCGTTACCGCTTTTAGTGCTCTTTCACTCAGCAATTCTGCATCAAAGCCTGCTGGGTAACTATCCTATGTCAATACGCTGGCAAGCTCACCGCTACTTATTAAAGCAAAGTATGAGCTTCTATCAGGATGAATTTGCAGGCCGTATAGCGACCAAGGTTATGCAAACCGCACTTGCAGTTCGCGAAAGTGTGATGAAGCTGCTAGATGTCCTAGTCTATGTGATGGTCTACTTTACTGCGATGATGGCGCTGGTTGCACAGGCGGATATTAGGCTCATGCTACCCATGCTGGTATGGTTTGCTTTATATATTGGCGTACAGGTTTACTTTGTGCCAAAACTCAAACGCGTGTCTAGCGCTCAAGCTGATGCTCGCTCCGAGATGACTGGCCGTATTGTTGACAGTTATGCCAATATTTCTACCGTTAAACTTTTTTCATATACACAACGTGAAGAACAATACGCCAAAGACAGCATGGATGTATTTATTCAGCCTGTATACAAGCAAATGAGATTAGCCACTGGTCTCAATGTGAGCGTGCAAACGCTAAATTACCTGTTGGTATTCTCCGTTGCTGCTTTATCTTTATATTTATGGTCACTTAGTGCGATTACAGTCGGTGCCATTGCCATTACCGTAAGCTTAGCTTTGCGACTAAATGGAATGTCACAATGGATAATGTGGGAGATAAGTGGATTATTCGAAAATATCGGCACTGTCTCTGATGGCATTACCACGTTGTCTAAACCAATTGATATACAAGATGAGCCACAGGCACGTACTCTGGAATTTAGCGCCGGTGCGATAGAGTTTAAAGATATCTGCTTTGCCTACAAACGCCTTGATAAAAATACCCAAGCCAATGTGATTGATAACCTCTCTTTATCAATTAAGCCCGGAGAAAAGGTTGGCGTGGTTGGGCGTTCAGGCGCTGGCAAGTCAACATTAGTGAACTTGCTGCTAAGATTTTACGATATTGACAGCGGCTGTATATGTATTGATGGACAGGATATTTCTAAAGTAAAGCAAGAAAGCCTTCGCCAATATATTGCTATGGTCACTCAAGATACTTCGTTGCTACATAGAAGCGTGCGTGACAATATTTTGTATGGACGTCCCAGTGCTACTGAAGAAGAGCTAATTAGTGCCGCGAAGCAGGCACAAGCCTATGACTTTATTCAGGACCTAGAAGACAGTAAAGGTCACAAAGGCCTTGCTGCTCAGGTGGGTGAGCGAGGCGTTAAACTCTCTGGTGGCCAGCGTCAACGTATTGCGATTGCGCGAGTGTTGCTAAAAAATGCCCCTATCCTGATTTTGGATGAAGCGACTTCCGCGCTCGATTCTGAGGTTGAGGCTGCCATTCAAGATAGCCTAGATACACTCATGGCTGGCAAGACTGTTATTGCTATTGCACACCGATTGTCAACGATTGCCCAAATGGACAAACTTATCGTGATGGAACAAGGGCAGATCGTTGAGCACGGCACCCATAGTGAACTACTTGCACTGGGCGGTATTTATGCCAAGCTGTGGGCCCACCAAACAGGTGGGTTTATTGGCGTGGAGTAACACCTGAGCAAAATAACAAGCACACCTGCTCAATCAACTTGTCAAGCGCTGCCTCATCTAGTGGCGCTTGCCATTTGATCACTTGCTCCCAAAACGTCAGTTTTTTTAACCCGCCCCAGAAAAAGGCGGCAGCAAATTCAGCGTTAAAGTTACCTAAACAGTGTGCATTAGCTGCATCTTCGAACCATATTAACATGGCTTTTTCACAATCCATCAAACGCATATTTAGGTTGTGAGCCTGTTCTTTTGAGCGCATGGATTCAATGATAACAATACGTGACAAAGTAAGGTAATCGTCATCGCTAAGTAGCGACACCGCACTTCTCGCTAAATGCTTAAGTTGTGTGGCAAAGTCATAGTTTGGGATAAACTGAATTGAAGTGAGCGGTACGATGCGTTTTATCAATAAGTCAACAACGGCGTCAAAAAGCGCGTCTTTGTTAGCAAAGTGTTTGTATAACGTACGTTTTGAAACTTGAGCAGAGTTACAAACTTGCTCCATTGTAGTCGCCGATAAACCTTGTTGAGCAAACAACTGAATTGCCGCGCTCAGAATATCTTGCTGTTTTGCTGAATATTGCGTCATCTAATATTCTTTTTATAAGAGCTGTTAACTGTATTTTAATGAAAAACTGGGCAAATAAAAAGTAAACTAAACCGTTTACCTACAAATCAAGAAAGTATACACTATCGTTTACTTTCTAAAAGTTCGTTCACTTATCTTTACTATGGGTATATATTGTATAGTCAGTGGGCAAAAGCAAGGTCGCTTCTCTGAGCATGTCTAGTGGACTCACAACACAGCCAGTTCAGAGATAGTAAGCATTATTATCTGCAACGTTAGAGTTACAATGCATCTACAGGAATTGGAGTAAACATGTATCCACACTTCACTAGCTGTGTAAAATCAGTCGTACTTATGGCAAGCACGCTTTTATTACTTACTGCCTGCCAAGAAGATAATTCACAATCAGCGCCTCACGCCATGCCGCCTGCTGCGGTTAGCATACTCCCTGTTACAAACACCAATGTACCAATTACCATTGAACTACCCGCTACACTGGCAGGTAACAAGGAAGTAGAAATACGCGCCCGAGTGTCTGGCATTGTTGAATCAAGAAATTTTGAAGAAGGCCAAACCGTAACAGAGGGCCAATCACTTTTTACGCTCGATCTTGAACCATTTAAACTTGAGCTTGAAACAGCCAAAGCGAAACTTCATGCAGCAGAGGCTGCGGTTATCCAGACTAAACGAGAACGCGATCGCTTTGAAACACTTACCAATGAGCGTTCATTGTCCAAACGTGACTTTGATAACGCGGCATCCAGCTACGACATTGCCCTAGCTAATTTGGAGTCAGCCCAAGTTGCGCTCAATGAAGCCAAGCTCAATTTGAATTACGCGCAAGTAAAAGCCCCAGTCTCAGGTATTATTGGACGTGAGCTTATTTCTGAAGGCAGTTATGTCTCAGGCCCTGAAGTGTTATTAACAGAACTTACTGACACTCACACTATGCGCGTGCGCTTTGGCTTTTCTGAGCGCGAACAATTAAAGATGCGTCAAGATGTTGAAACAGGCGGATTAACATTACCAGAGAACAATGAATTCGACGTTGAAATTGTGCTACAAGATAGCAGTATCTATGAGCAAACAGGCAAAGTAAACTTCTCCGACGTAAGAGTCAACCGCTACACTGGCACAAGTGAATTACAAGCCAAAGTAGCCAATCCACAATCACAACTTAGACCCGGCCAATTTGTACGAGTAAGACTAAAAGGCGCGGTACGTCACAATGTTGTATTACTACCTCAACGCGCGGTACTTGATAACGGTACTGGTAAGTTCGTTTACGTTGCAACAAAAAACGAGCAAGGCGCACTGGTTGCCTTACCCGCCCCTGTTGAAGTAGGTGAATGGGTCAGAATAGATGACAATAACTATTGGATAATTCGCAGCGGTCTTCAACCACAACAATCGGTAATCGTTGAAGGTATGGCGCGTATTTTCTTCCCTGGAATGCCAGTACAAGTCGTAGAACAGGGAGAAAAATAACGTATGTTTTCTCGCTTTTTTATAGACAGGCCAATCTTTGCCTTTGTCATATCTATCGTCATTGTTTTGGCGGGTTTGGCGGCGATGCGAAGCCTACCTGTCGCTCAATATCCTGAAATCGCCCCTCCTGTTGTACAAGTGACCGCCGTCTATCCGGGGGCATCCGCTGAGGTATTAGAACAAACGGTAGCTGCACCTATCGAAAATGCCATCACAGGCGTTGAAGGCATGATGTACATGAGTTCCACCAGTACCAGTTCAGGCGTTACCACCATCATGGTAACATTTGAGATTGGCACAGATGTGGACCAAGCCGCTGTTAACGTTAATAATCGCGTAAAGCAAGTTGAAGCAAGATTGCCAGAAGAGACTCGCAGACAAGGCGTGGTTGTTGCCAAGGGTTCTTCTAGCTTTTTACAAGTACATGCCTTTTACTCGCCTGACAACTCGCGCACCAGTTTATGGACTTCTAACTATGTCACCATGAACGTATTGGATAAAATAAAGCGCATCCCAGGCACAACAAACGTGCAAATTTTTGGTGCCAAAGACTATGCTATGCGTATCTGGCTACGTCCAGATATTATGAGCCAGTTGGGCGTTACCGTCGAAGAAGTGAGCGGCGCAATAAGGGAACAAAACTCTCAATATGCAGCGGGCCAAATAGGCGCAACGCCTACCTCAAAGCATGCACAGGAATTAGTATACAGTGTCACCGCACAAGGGCGCTTATCAAGTGCTGAAGAGTTTGAAGATATCTTGATCCGCGTAAACCCTGATGGTTCTAATCTACGTTTGAAAGACATCGCCCGTGTAGAACTAGGCTCTAAAGATTACAACTTTGCTGGTACCATCAACGGTAAACAAGCGGTGTTACTCGGTATCTTTTTACAGCCAGGTGCTAACGCGCTGGATGTCGCCGCTCAAGTTAACCAAACCATTGAAGAACTCAAAACCCAGTTTCCAATTGGACTGTCACACCTAAATGCTTATGACACCACTCGCTTTGTAGAGGTTTCCATCCGCGAAGTTCTAATCACCCTTGTCGAAGCAATGGTTTTGGTGTTTTTAGTCGTTTATCTATTTTTGCAAAACTGGCGCGCCACTTTGATCCCGACATTAGCAGTGCCTGTCTCCCTGCTTGGCACGTTCGCTGGTATGTATATGCTAGGTTACTCTATTAATACTCTGACCTTGTTTGGAATGGTATTATCAATCGGTATCGTGGTCGATGATGCAATTGTTGTCTTGGAAAATGTCGAACGTATCATGCATGAAAAACATGTCAGTGCGCGTGAAGCGGCCATTCAAGCGATGCAAGAAGTCAGCGGCCCTGTAGTTGCGATCGTTCTAGTACTTTGCTCGGTGTTTGTACCGATTGCCTTTCTGGGTGGCCTCACTGGCGAGCTATTTAGACAATTTGCAATCACCATCTCTATTTCAGTGAGCTTGTCGGGTGTAGTCGCACTCACTATGACCCCTGCACTGTGTGTTCTCATTTTAAAACATGAACACAAACAAACCGCAGGATTCTTTGTCTGGTTCAACGAGTTCTTTGCCAAGATCACAGGTCGCTATGTCAGTGCGGTTAGTTTTATGGTTAGACGCGGTTTGCTCGGCTTTATTCTTGTTGCAACCATGATAAGCGTCACTGGCATCTTGTGGAAAAGCACCCCGAGCTCCTTGGTTCCAGATGAAGATCAGGGCTTCTATATTTCGGCTATCTTCTTACCCGATGGTTCATCTTTAGAGCGCACCGCTGAAGTGGTTGATGAAGTCATCACCGCGATTCAGTCAAACCCTGCCAATGAGAACGTTGTTGCTTTCACTGGTTTCGACTTCATTGGTAATGGCTACAAAAACAGTGCTGCTACGTTGTTTGTTACGCAAAAACATTGGGATGAGCGTGAAGTAGAGGCAAAATCTTTAGTTGGTGAGCTTTACATGAAAACCGCGCATATCAACGAAGCACTGGTACTTGCATTCAACCCACCTCCTATTTTTGGCCTCGGAAACACGGGTGGTTTTGAGGTTTACCTACAAAATAAAGGAGCCGGCGGGCCTGAAAAGCTAAAACAAGGTATGCAGTTGTTGATGAACGAAGCACAAAAAAGCCCCGTGCTTGCCAGTTTACAAACGCTATGGCGCCCCGATGCACCACAGCTAAAAGTTCATATGGACCGAGAGCAAGCAAGAGCAATGGGTGTCAACATCAACAGTGCTTTCAATGCATTGGCTGCCAACCTAGGTACTTATTACGTAAATGACTTCAATAAATTTGGCCGAGCTTGGCAGGTACTACTTTCCGCTGAAGCTGAATTTAGAATGACACCTGAGGACGTAGGCCGTATTTATGTAAAGAATAATCAAGGCGATATGGTACCTATCTCAGCGTTTACTGACATTAAATACAGTCGCGGTCCCGAAAGCCTCGAACGTTACAATAACTTGTCAGCAGTTAAACTGCTTGGTGAAGCAGCACCAGGATACAGCTCTGGCCAAGCAATTGCGGAGATGGAGCGGATCGCTCGTAGCGTATTACCGCCTGACATGAGTTATGACTGGACAGGTTCTGCTTATCAGGAAAAGCAAAGCTCGGGCACAACGGGGCTTGCTTTGGGGCTGGCTGTGATTATGGTCTTTTTAATTCTAGCGGCACTTTATGAACGCTGGTCATTACCATTTTCAGTGTTACTTGCCCTACCCTTTGGTACATTTGGCGCATTAATATCGGTATGGATTGCCGGATTAACGAACGACGTGTATTTCCAAATTGGTTTGGTGACCCTGTTAGGACTTGCCAGTAAAAATGCCATTTTGATTGTCGAATATGCGCTCATGAAACATCAGCAAGGCTGGAGCACCAGCGCAGCTGCATTAGAAGCGGCACGACTAAGGTTCAGACCTATTATTATGACTTCACTGGCATTTATCCTTGGCGTTGTACCACTTGTGCTCAGTTCAGGCGCTGGCGCTGGCGCGAGACATAGCGTAGGCACAGGTGTTATGGGTGGTATGATGGCTGCCACATTCCTTGCAGTGTTCTTCGTGCCTTTATTCTTTTTCTGGCTGACTAACCGTCAACTGACAGAAAAACGCTCTAGGCAGGAGCTGGCTGATGAAATCGCTGAACAACACAAAAAAGAGCAAGTAGATACCAAAGAAGGATTAGCGTAAAACTAAAAAGGCGGCCACTTCACAATGGCCGCCTTAATATGCAAACTATGTTTGTTCTATCTTATTGTTCTAATACTGTGAGATATGGGTCCCAGTTGACCGTACCAAGACGCTCAGTACCTTTATATACCTTTACATGGAAGCTTATATACTACTCCATCAGTTTTTGCGTAATTATCGAAACTCCTTTCTTACGCTAAGAGATATCTTACTCCTAACACAACACAAATAAACTTCACATTGACGTTCCACCGAGCTCTTCTCACGCCTCATTACAGGTCATTAAAAACACTATTCACTTCAATTCCATAACACACTTCTTCAAATGGATACCGATTCATCGTCAAACCTAACGCACTGTCTAAACTAACCGCGCCGTGCTTTTCATAAAAAGCGCGAGCTTGAGTGTTCTTGGCGTAAATCCATGTATAAGCTCGCTGATACCCTTGTTCATATAGTTTAAGAAGACGCGCTTTGAGCAATGCTTGACCCAAGCCTTTATTTTGATGATCGGGTAGCACATAACCACGATAAAGCTCACCAGCCTTTAATTTACACACGCGCCTACTAACAGGGTTATGAGCGGTGCGATACTTACCACTTGCACCACAAGCAACTATATGACGCCCGTTGCTTATCACCAGCGCGGTATTATCTTTTGGCTTGTTCACAATGGATGTCCAGATTTTCTGAAAGAATTCCTGCGTACCTCTTTCTAGCACATCCTGAGGTAAAAATGGCTTAAACGCTAGCTGCCAACTGGCTTGAGTGACCCGAGCCATTTCTGCTACATCTGCGACCGTGGCATTTCTTATTTTTAGACTCTCTGGTAAGGATAAGGCGGCAGTCAGTGCCTTCGGATCTGTTTCTATTATGTCCATATAACTCACCTATAAAAATTAATCATTAAGCAACAATTTAATACATTATTATTACAAACCTGTATTTATACAAATATTTTTGCAATTTTAGAAGCACTTTTTAGTCTTGTCCTGCTGATACTATGGCGTTTTTAGCGCTAAGCCGTTAATATTAAATAAAACACCACTATGGTCGTGTTATGAATAAGCAACAACTTCTCGAAAACTTTGAACAGTACTTTCAGGTAGACGATGCCAATCAGGTCAATCTCAAAGAGGTAAACCTTGATGAAGTACCCAGCACCTTAGATGAACTTGAGGCAAAAATTCCTGCATTGTTTAAACTTGCCAACGAGATGAAAGAGCTTGACCACAAAATGCTCAGCCCACTTCGTAATTTAGGCGATATTGCGACCGATCTGGCAGCGTTTTTACAGGCCCAATCTCGCAAAATTGACCTCATAATGAGTCATATTCTCGCCACAGAACAACCCGATGAAGATAATATCTACTGTGATTCATATGGCGGCGGCGGGCTGCGCTTTACATCTCAAGTTACATACCCCGTTGGCACAGCACTAAGAACAAAACTGTTTTTACGACAAGAAGCCGCAGCTATCTACTGTTATTGTGAAGTTATCGATGTAAAAAGTAGCAAAGATGACAAGCACCAGCACACCATAGCGTTTACCAAAATCCGTGAAGAAGATCAGGAGTTGGTGGTACGCGCAAGTCTGCATGCCCAAACTCGACAGCTAAAAAAGCGTCAATCAGAGCAGAATAAAGAACAAAATAGCTGACAGCTCACGACACAATGATAAACTAACGGCTTAGTTATTTATTAGTGTTTAATCATGAGCTTTAGACTTCTACCTGAATGGGCCCCACAAGATGCTGTGATGCTCACTTGGCCACACAAAGATACCGACTGGGCGAGCATACTCGCAGATGTTGAACCTGTGTATGTTACTCTTTGTCAACACATTACTCAGTTACAATATGTTGTGATCGTTGCCCACGATGAGCAGTTAAAAACACACATTAGCTCGCTACTGAGCGAAGCGGATGTCGAGTTATCCAAAGTACGATTTGTTGTTACCCCATGTAACGACACATGGGCAAGAGATCACGGCCCCCTCACCTGCTCCGATGAACTAGGGCGATTGTGTATTAATGACTTTATCTTTAATGGCTGGGGCAATAAGTTTGAGGCGCAGCTAGATAACGCTATCAATGCCAAGTTGGTCAACGAATTGGCAGACTCTAGTAATCAATACCAAGCAATTGACTTTGTACTAGAAGGTGGTGGCGTTGAAATTAACGAGCACGGCACTTTGCTAACAACGTCTGAGTGCCTTCTAAACCCAAACCGAAACCCACAACACGATAAACAAAGCATTGAGTCGCTACTCAAGGAGCAACTTGGCGCACGTGATTTTTTATGGGTTGCTCATGGCTACCTAGCTGGTGACGATACCGATAGCCATATCGATACCTTGGTTCGTTTTGCACCGAACAATACTTTAGTCTACGTAAAATGTGACGACCAGAATGACGAGCATTGTAAGTCGCTTGATTTGATGGAAAAGCAGTTACAAAGTTTTAGAACACCTGAGGGTGACGCATACAAGTTGATAGCTTTACCATGGCCAAAAGCCGTGTTTGACGACGATGGCGACAGGTTACCAGCAACTTATGCGAATTACCTGATCATTAATTCAACAGTGTTAGTACCTGTGTATGATGATGCTCACGATGCGTTAGCCTTGGCTCAGATACAAAAGGCCTATCCACAGCACACCGTTATTGGCATTAATTGTTTGCCTATTATTCATCAATTCGGCAGCTTGCATTGCATTACAATGCAGTTACCACGTGGTTTTTTAAAATAGGACGAAGCCATGAGTTCACAATTACTTAAAGTTGGTTTGGTACAACACGCCAACAGCAATAACCTAGAGCAAAACACCGATAAAACCGTGCAAGGCATTCGCGACGCAGCTAAACAAGGCGCAAAACTGGTAGTGCTACAAGAGCTGCATCGTAGCTTGTACTTTTGCCAAACCGAAGACACCGACTTATTTGACTTGGCCGAAACAGTCCCTGGCCCGAGTACAGATATGTATGGCGCACTGGCCAAAGAGCTCGATATTGTTATCGTCACTTCATTGTTTGAAAAGCGCGCAACTGGCTTGTATCACAACACCGCAGTGGTGTTAGAGCGTGATGGAACAATTGCAGGTAAATACCGAAAGATGCATATTCCGGACGATCCTGGATTTTACGAAAAGTTCTATTTTACGCCAGGTGACTTAGGCTTTACACCCATTCAAACTTCGGTCGGTAAATTAGGTGTTTTAGTCTGTTGGGATCAATGGTTCCCTGAAGCTGCAAGACTGATGGCCATGGCAGGTGCTGAGCTACTTATCTACCCTACCGCAATCGGTTGGGATCCTAGAGATGAACAGGACGAACAAATTCGCCAGCGCGACGCTTGGATCATTTCTCAACGCGCCCACGCTGTCGCCAACGGAGTACCTGTCATTAGTGTAAACCGCGTAGGTCATGAACAAGACCCGAGCGCACAAAGCGAAGGCATTCAATTTTGGGGCAACTCATTCGTTGCAGGCCCACAAGGTGAAATGCTGGTTCATGGTAGTGAAACACAGGAACAAACACTGGTAGTTGAGATTGATCAGGGCCGCAGTGAATCGGTTCGTCGTATTTGGCCGTATCTAAGAGATCGCCGTATTGACCAGTATCAAGACCTTTGCAAAATCTATCGAGACTAAATAATAACGAAACAGGAGTGATCAATGGCGTTTGCGCATTGGAGCGAATTACCTTGGGTAAAAAACACCACAGATAAAATCCATTGGGGCCAGCTTAGCGGCAGTGGTTTGAGCGTCGCGCTTAGCGAAGGCATTTCAAAGCACCCAGAGCTGGTTGTGATCGTTACTCAAGATACCCCTTGTGCACTGCGCTTAGAAACTGAGCTTGGGTATTTACTACCCAAGCGCTCTGTGATGATTTTTCCCGATTGGGAAACATTACCATATGATCACTTCTCACCACACCAAGACATCATTTCCCAGCGTCTGGCGACACTCAATGCACTAAAACAACAAAATAACAGTGTCTTGATAGTGCCCGTATCCACGTTGATGCTTCGCACAGCACCGCCAGCATTCATCTATGGAAGTGCCTTAAAGTACAAAGTCGGTGATGTGATAGATGCACAACAACTCAAGTCTGCTTTGAGCGAATCTGGCTATCGACATGTACAACAAGTGATGGAGCACGGTGAATTTGCAGTAAGGGGCTCTATTGTTGATTTATACCCCATGGGCAGCGAACACCCCTATCGATTTGACTTTTTCGACGATGAACTCGACAGCATTCGTTTGTTTGATATTGAAACACAACGCTCTAGTGATAAAGTTGATGAAATTGACTTGCTTCCCGCGCATGAATTTCCAACCAATGACGCGGATATAGAACGGTTTCGCGTGGGTTATAGAGAGGCATTTGGCGCCAGTGCCGAAAAAGACTCTATTTACATGCAAGTGACCAAAGGCAATTGGCCCGCTGGTATCGAGTATTACTTACCGCTATTTTACGAGCAATTGGCAACCATCTTCGACTACCTTCCAGATAACACCACGATAATGCATCTTGGAGATATCGAACACGCTGCACAAAGCTTTTGGCAAGACGTTGAAAAGCGTTATGAAAATCGACGTGTCGACCCTTTAAGGCCACTATTGGAGCCAGTAAAACTCTATCAACCTATTGAAGAATTATATAGTCAGTTTAATCGCTATGGTCGCATTCGACTGAGCCAAGCTAAATTAGGTACCAAAGCAGGCCACACCAACCTATCAGCAAATGAGTTGCTCGATATTCGTATCGATCATAAGCAGAGCGATCCTTACAGCAAAATTCTTAGTTATGTTGCCGAGCAAAAAAAGCAAAAAGCACGCATCATTTTTAGTGTAGAGTCAGATGGTCGTCGAGAGTCTCTACTGACCCTCCTCAAACCTACCGCCCTTAAACTCAAAGAGTTTGAGAGCTTTGCTGACTTCATGGCAAGCAATACAGACGTGGGTCTAATCGTAAGCCCACTCGAACAGAGCGTGTTTCTCTCAGGTAAAGATAGCAAGCCTGCGCTGAGCATTATCACTGAGCAAGAGCTGTTGGGCGTTAAGGTATCTCAGCGCCGACGCAGAAAACACAAATACGAGCAAGGCCAAGATGCGCTGATACGCAATCTTGCCGAACTAAAAGAAGGTCAACCGATTGTTCATCTGGATCATGGTGTTGGTCGTTATTTGGGTTTGCAAACTATTGATGCGGCTGGTGTCACCACAGAGTTCGTTACTATCACTTACGCCAATGATGCTAAGCTCTATGTGCCCGTTTCAGCTCTACACATGCTCAGTCGTTATTCCGGAGGTGAAGAAGCCACAGCCCCGCTGCACAAGCTTGGCTCCGATGTATGGGAAAAAGCCAAGCGTCGGGCTGCCGAAAAAGTCAGGGATGTTGCCGCTGAATTACTTGATATTTATGCAAAGCGTCAAAGTAAGCCAGGCTACGCGTTTAAGCTAGATGGTGCTCTATATCGTGACTTCGCAAATAGTTTTCCTTTTGAAGAAACTGACGATCAACGTAACGCCATCGAGGCCGTGTTAGCTGATATGCAGTCAAACCAAGCAATGGACCGTCTAGTGTGTGGTGATGTTGGATTTGGTAAAACTGAAGTGGCTATGCGTGGCGCATTTGCGGCCATTAACGATAATAAGCAAGTAGCCGTGTTGGTGCCGACCACTTTATTAGCCCAGCAACATTACGAAAACTTCAAAGATCGCTTTGCAGATTTACCTGTTCAAGTCGGAGTTTTATCACGTTTTAACAGTGCTAAAGAACAAAAGGATACGCTAGATAAACTTGAAAGTGGTCAGATAGACATTGTTATTGGCACCCACAAGCTTATTCAAGAAAACATTAAGTTTAAAGACTTAGGCCTGCTGATTGTAGATGAGGAACATCGTTTTGGTGTTCGCCAAAAAGAAAAAATCAAACAGCTTCGTGCTGATGTGGATATCTTAACCCTGACGGCAACGCCCATACCTCGTACGCTTAACATGGCCATGAGCGGTATGCGCGACCTATCTATTATTGCAACGCCCCCAGCAAAACGTTTGGCAGTGAAAACTTTTGTGAAAGAGCGAAATGATGAGCTGATCCGCGAAGCGATATTACGTGAAATCAAGCGCGGTGGTCAGGTATATTTTTTACATAACAATGTAGAAACCATAGACAAAACCGCCAGCGATATTGCAGCGCTTGTACCTGAAGCCGGTGTTGCCATTGCTCACGGACAAATGCGAGAACGTGAACTAGAACATTTGATGAGTGAGTTTTACCATCAAAAATATAATGTTTTAGTATGTACCACTATCATTGAGACCGGCATAGATATTCCCACTGCCAATACCATCATTATGGATAGAGCTGACAAATTGGGGCTTGCGCAAATGCACCAACTGCGAGGACGTGTTGGTCGCAGCCACCACCAAGCGTATGCATACTTGCTCACTAGAAACAGCCAAACTTTGACCAAGGATGCTGTTAAACGTCTACAGGCTATCGAATCTCTTGAAGATCTCGGCGCGGGTTTTGCGCTTGCAACACACGACCTTGAAATTCGAGGCGCTGGGGAATTGCTTGGTGATGATCAAAGCGGGCAAATACAAACCGTTGGTTTTACTTTGTACATGGAAATGCTTGAACAGGCTGTACAGGCACTCAAAGATGGCAAAGAACCCACATTAGACAATCTATTGCAGCAACATACCGACGTTGATCTAAAAATTCCGGCATTACTACCAGATGATTATATTCCAGATGTGAATATGCGCTTGAGCATGTATAAACGCATTGCCAGTACCAAAAGCAATCAAGAATTGGACGAGCTACAGGTAGAGCTTATTGACCGATTTGGACTACTACCCGACGCTGCGAAAAACCTATTCAAAGTACAGGAGCTTAAAGTCCAAGCAAGTGAAATTGGGGTCAGCAAAATAGAAGCAAATGCCAAAGGTGGCTATTTTGAGTTCAACGCAACAACCAAAGTTAACCCAACGTTCATCATTGCTTTGATACAAAGCAACCCGCGTGTCTACAAAATGGAAGGCGCAAATAAATTACGCTTTGCGATAGAAGAAAAAAATGGTCAAGAGCGTTTGAAATTAATCAATGCTATGATTGAAGACTTTCACAAAAAGGCAGTTGCATGAAGCAGTTAATAACAAATCTGACGCTGACATTTTGGCTATCAACACTCTCTCTAAACGCGAATGCAGAGCGCTGGTTTGAAGTTGAAATGATAGCTTTTGAACAACAGCCTACCGATTCACTCAGAGAAGACTTTAGTCTGGTTCACCCACCTATTGAAGGGAAAAGGCAATTGGACCTGCTAAGTGAAGGATTTAATACACAAGGTCAACAACGGTGTTTAGAAGGTGATCCAGATTTCGACCCTCGCCCGTTTATTCAACAAATGAGTAATGCAGGTAACTCTTGGGGGTGCGATGCCAGTCATGACTACATCGCGCGATACGATACGCTCCCTGTGTCTCCCTACGCGGACTCACAAGAGCATATGGATAATATCTACCTTTTGTCTAAGCAGCAGCTAAAGTTTGAAGATGTGCTTAAAAAGTTGCAACGCCGAGGTTTAAAACCAATTCTTCACACTGGCTGGCGCTTTCCAGAACAAAGCCAACGGAAAGCACCATTTATAAAAATCTTTGCAGGGAAAAGATTTAAGTCGCCTGTCAGCCAAAGATTTCTCGATACCATCGAGCAAAACGGCTACCTTGGTCTGCTAGATAAACGCTTTAACATTCAAACCGAAGCTGATGAGGATCACTGGCAACTAGAAGGCTTAATAAAGATCCATGTAAAGCATTATCTTTATGTCACCAGCAATCTTGATATACGTTATTTGATGGATGATGGAGACACACAGAAAGCTCGAATGTCGCAGTTTACACGTGTATACAGCGGAGACATACATTATTTAGATCATCCCAAATTGGGGATTATCTTTCAAATAAGAAAATACAAACACTAAGAACGGGTAAATCTATGAAAAAACTATTGATCAGCGCCGCTATTTTAACTTTAGTTGGATGCTCTAAAGTTAATTTAGAAAACTATAATAAAGTAAAAGTAGGCATGGATAAGGCTGAAGTTGAAGCGATTTTAGGCTCTGCCGATGAATGTGAAGAAAAAACCCTGCATACCAACTGTACTTGGGGCGGTGAAGATAAGCACATCAAAATTACGCTAGTTTCTGATAAGGTCACGCTTTACACCAAAAAAGGTTTGGAATAATCACCAAAAGGGAAAGTATTACACTTTCCCTTTTCTATACTTGCTAAGCTAAAAGCAAGTATGTAATTGCATAATTAATCTGAACTAATTCAGTTAATCCGTTATTCAACCACCACTATGGATTCTCGGAGCCTTAGCTCTTGAATCTCTAAATGCTTCTTTACTCTTTTGCTCTTCACGTTCTTTGTCAGCGTGTGTGATACAACGCGTTCTTGATATCATAGAACCCAGTTTGGTAGCCTGTTCGCAGTGATACGCCTTTTTCTTTGTCTGCGCTGTAGCACCATCAGACGCATCATTAGATTTACACCCAGCCAAAAACAATACACTAAGCACCGCCATTATTACTGATATTTTCATCTTCCTTTCCTTTTTATGCGTTATTACTTCATCTTCACTTGTTGTTATATTTCTATATTATGTGTAGTGGTCAATACTTTTTGGCCACCTCGTTATAAGTTTCCCAGTATTGCTTTTCTTTCATAATCGGTGAGCAACCATTATTGTGTTTGTGAGGTCGATACCGATTGTAATAACCCACTATATATTGCGAAATTGCTCCCGATGCCTCAGCCATACTTCGATATCCCACTCTAGGCATCCATTCTGTTTTAAAACTTCTAAAAAAGCGCTCCATTGGCGCATTATCCCAACAGTTTCCTCTGCGTGAAAGACTTTGCTTCATGCCATAACGCCAGAGTAACTGACGAAAGCTCTTGCTCGTATAATGACAGCCCTGATCACTATGGAATAGCACTCGCTTTGGGTTACCTCGGCTTTCATAAGCCATTCTTAAAGCTTTTTTCGTTAGGTCACTGTCCGGTCGAGCTGATGTTGCCCAACCTACAACTTTGCGAGCGTAAAGGTCAATTACAACAGCCAGGTATAGCCAACGAGAACCGCACCAGACATAGGTAACATCACCACACCAAACTTGATCTGGTGCTTGTGTGCTAAATGCTCTTTTCAATAAATTAGGTATGCTTAAGTGCTCTTTTTCTGCCTTGGAATACTTATGCGTTGGCATTTGACGACTAACCAATCCCTCTTGTTTCATCAGCTTACTCACCAACCAGCGGCTCGCTTTGAAGCCTGACTTTGCGAGCAGTTGAACCAAGGTTCGTTGGCCTGCGGAGCCATGACTTAGCCCAAACCAACGTTTCATTTCGGCAATTAAACGTAGCCGCTCGGGCGCTATAGTATGTGGTGTTTCGCGCCAATATCGGTAACTACTGCGCTGTACTTTAAATACAGCACACAAACGCTTCACAGGCCAGCTCTCTTGAAGGGAGCGGATCAGCGCAAACCTTTGATGGAGTCCTGCATCAAGAGAGCTGAAGCCTTTTTTAGGATCTCATTGTCCTCTTCTAGGCGTTTGAGTTTACGCTCAAGTTCGCGGATTTTAAGTTGGTCAGGGGTCAGGGGAGTCGCACTAGTGAGGTTACCGTTACGCTCTTCTTTTAGCTGGCGTGCCCACTTATCGACAGTGGATTTACCTAATCCCATCGCCTCGGCAACGTCTCTAACAGAGCGTTGTTCATCGACGACTTGTTGAGCGACTTCGAGTCTAAATTCAGGAGAATAAGTTGGACGAGTTCTTTTTGTCATATTTGCACCTAATCAGTTATGGTGATTCTATCACCTCTAATCAGGTGGCCAAATTTATTGTGCCACTACA
>NZ_MKJU01000026.1:0-197274 GCF_001854605.1 Pseudoalteromonas amylolytica
TCGCTTTGGGTTACCTCGGCTTTCATAAGCCATTCTTAAAGCTTTTTTCGTTAGGTCACTGTCCGGTCGAGCTGATGTTGCCCAACCTACAACTTTGCGAGCGTAAAGGTCAATTACAACAGCCAGGTATAGCCAACGAGAACCGCACCAGACATAGGTAACATCACCACACCAAACTTGATCTGGTGCTTGTGTGCTAAATGCTCTTTTCAATAAATTAGGTATGCTTAAGTGCTCTTTTTCTGCCTTGGAATACTTATGCGTTGGCATTTGACGACTAACCAATCCCTCTTGTTTCATCAGCTTACTCACCAACCAGCGGCTCGCTTTGAAGCCTGACTTTGCGAGCAGTTGAACCAAGGTTCGTTGGCCTGCGGAGCCATGACTTAGCCCAAACCAACGTTTCATTTCGGCAATTAAACGTAGCCGCTCGGGCGCTATAGTATGTGGTGTTTCGCGCCAATATCGGTAACTACTGCGCTGTACTTTAAATACAGCACACAAACGCTTCACAGGCCAGCTCTCTTGAAGGGAGCGGATCAGCGCAAACCTTTGATGGAGTCCTGCATCAAGAGAGCTGAAGCCTTTTTTAGGATCTCATTGTCCTCTTCTAGGCGTTTGAGTTTACGCTCAAGTTCGCGGATTTTAAGTTGGTCAGGGGTCAGGGGAGTCGCACTAGTGAGGTTACCGTTACGCTCTTCTTTTAGCTGGCGTGCCCACTTATCGACAGTGGATTTACCTAATCCCATCGCCTCGGCAACGTCTCTAACAGAGCGTTGTTCATCGACGACTTGTTGAGCGACTTCGAGTCTAAATTCAGGAGAATAAGTTGGACGAGTTCTTTTTGTCATATTTGCACCTAATCAGTTATGGTGATTCTATCACCTCTAATCAGGTGGCCAAATTTATTGTGCCACTACAATCTTCAACTTTTGCTTCACAAATTTCCATTTACAAAAACCTATATTTATACATGTCACTCCCCACTAAAGGTGAAAACTCAATGAAATTCTATACTACTTTTAATTTATGCCATTTACACTAAGTATCGCAAATATTAGCTGCCATTACGGTTAACTTTACGACATTTAAAAGCGAAAATAAAAAAGACAGCCACAACAACAGAGTTATAAAATTAAACCAATAAAACATTTAACCTTCATAACAACCTCCATTTAAATCAATTTAAAAACTCATAAGTTAATTGTAAGTCAAAATTATTTTCGCAATGTAACATAAGGTAACAATGCTTATCCCTTGATTGTTTCCTACAAATTTAACAAGTACGCTTAGCTCGAAAATATTATTAAATGGGAAAGTTGATAGGTATAGAATATGAAAAGTTCTAGGCTGAACATCCATTGTCTATTCCTTAAGCACGACATTTGAGAATATTGAGTAAAAATGGATATTTCAAGGCTAAGTGATTTATACACGGTTACATTCATTTTTATACGAATATCCTTGATATCAAGCATCAAATTTTCACTATAAAAATTTTACGTCTAATCAACAATTGAGGTCATTACAAAAATGAAGTTGGACTATTTTGTTCTTGGTACTAATAACATGAAGCAGGCAATTGAATTCTACGATGCTTTGTTTGAAGGCTCAGATCTCACCCAAGTGTTCAAAACCGACAGAATGAACTATTGGCAATGTGAGAGTTTTACTTTTGCCGTAGCAATACCATTTGACGGTCTCCCAGCGACCAATGGAAACGGCACTATGCTTGGCATAAACGTTGGCTCTGAAGAAGAGGTTAATCGACTATACGAGCAGGCTATTAAACTGGGTGGTAGCTGTGAAGGTAAGCCGGGAATACGCGGCCCAAAATATTCAGCTTACATAAGAGATCTAGACAGAAACAAAGTTGTATTCTCCGCCTGAAAATAATGGTCATAGGTTCGTACTTTGCCAGCAGCTGTAGTGCTTTACAACACCTACCCTTTTTTAACGTATTTAATTAAATAAACATTTAAAAATTCACGCTCCTGATTGGGGTCACTGAGATAAATAAAGGAAAATGCATAGTGGTATTAACCCAAAAGTTTAAAATATTAAGTTTTCTATTTTTCGCAATTATATTTAGTGATTCAATGTATGCTAACACCAACAATGTAAATCTTTAATGGAAGATATTAAACATGAAACCTGTTAACTATTATGCTCCTAAATACTTAGATTAATAATGTTCTAATCATGTGAGAAACCCATTCAGAATGGCCTATAAGAATTCCCCTTATTACTATTGGGAATACTAGGAGAAGTAATGAAAAAGTGGGCTGCTTTTATGGCTGTTATTCAAGATAGTCAATGAATAATGTATACCATATTATCAATATAATTAAGGATTTAAGTCATGACAGGCAAACTTGAGGCTGGTATCAAAGAATTAGTTGAAGAATTTCAAGCGAGTGGGAAGCCTTGTTTATCAATGAAAACAGTATTAGAACGTCGCAACTCCTATGCTGCAAGTGCGGTTCTAGGAGGAGATAGTCCAAAATTAGCCAATGAATTCCTAGATATCCTTAATAAGGTTCAGATAAAAATTTATAAACCTACGAGTAAGGAAGATTTACCAATCACAATTTACTTCCATGGCGGCTGTTTTATAAGTGGGGGCTTCGAAACTCATCAAGCTCAGTTGAGACAAATTGCACAGCAGTCGAACTCTATAGTCATCTGTATAAAATACAGATTAGCACCTGAGTATACCTACCCTGCGGCACATGATGATGTATATCAAGCTGTACTAGGTATTAAGGAGCATGGCAGCAAGTATGGAGGCGATACAAAAAAGATAGTCTTTATGGGTGACAGTGCAGGGGGTCATTTAGCTTTAGCTACGGCGCTAAGACTCAGAAATCACTCACTTTGGCAGCCCAAAAAGCTGATCCTCATCTACCCCATGTTAGATCCGAAAGGCGGCTCGCAGAGTTATAAGAATTTCGGTTCAAACTACATTATTACCGCAAAAATGTTGCTCTCTGGTTTTGAGTTGTACACAAATGGTGATCCAAAAGTCATCGAAGAACCAGAGTTAAACCTATTGAGAAGTGATTTTAGCGGCCTACCTTCTACAACCATCGTTTCCGCTGAATTTGATCCGTTACGTGATGAAGGCGAACAGCTATATAAACTAATGCATTCGCAAGGTATTGACGTTCACATTGATCATTATTTGGGAGTCATCCATGGTTTCTTTCAGCTATCGAGCATATGTGATTCAGCACGGAAGTGCATTAATTCAATGTCAAAGCAGATAAAAAGCATATAAGCGTTCGGTAAACCCTTCTAACGCATAGCAAACTACCACGTTAGCAGTGGCTCTGTGTTTAATAGGATTAACTGAGTGCTTCGGAGCTAGTCATCGTCTATTCGAACACATTGAGTTTGTTGGCATTTGACATTTTAATGATGCTTTAGAGAACAGCGCAGGTACTTGCGCCCTTGGTAGTTTTGCTAAAAAATCAGTTTTCCTACCTATGGTGAACAGTTTAATCTGCGCTTTGCGCAATTTGTATCGTTCCTTAATAATCCGCCAAGAGTGTAACACTCCTTCTTTTCACATTGGATTAAGATATACAAAACAAAATAATAGAACCTCTAATAATCAAAAGTGCGTTTTTACGACTCGAAAAAGGTAAATTGACGGCACATTGATTACCATTCAAATGATATTTGTTCTGATGTATTTTTTTGCTCAGATAAGCCAATATGCACGCCAAGCAATCTAACCGATTTACCTTTCCCTCTGTGGTAAGCTTCACGAAGTAACTCTGATAAAACTTCAGGCTCTAATCGCTCTACGGTAAAATCTTTTGTCGTTTGATGAAAGTCAGAAAACTTAATTTTCACGCCAACTTTGCTTATTCCTCTGTCAATTAAGTATCTAGAGGATCTCCGCTTGAGTTCTGGAACTAGTTCATCAAACAACACTCTGTCTAATGACTCAATATCGCGATAGTCTTCAGGAAATGTCCTTTCTACTCCAACTGATTTTCTTGTCCTGCTTACTACAACGGGCCTATTGTCTATACCGCGACACCTCTCCCACAACAATCGGCCTAGTTTTCCATACTTAATTGACAAGTATTCAAGGCTGGATGCTTTAACGTCCTTGCCAAACTTTAAATTATCTTCTAGTAACTTTTCACTCGTTACTTTACCCACACTTGGGATCTTTTTCAGCTCCATTGTGTCGATAAATGAGTCGACGTCACTAGGGGGAATAACATAAATACCATTAGGTTTGTTTAAATCAGAAGCAACCTTAGCCAAGTATTTAATTGGCGCGACACCTGCTGAAGCTGTTAGGTTTAATTCTCGATGAATAGTGCGACAAATGTCCTGCGCTATTAAAGTTGCTGAACCACCAAATAATTTACAATCGCTAACATCCAAATAGGCTTCATCTAAACCCAGAGGCTCGATTAAATCTGTATAGCGCTCAAATATATCTCTAATTTGCTCACTAACCTGCTTATACACGTCCATTCTACCTGGTAAAAGAATAAGGTCAGGGCATTTTCTCAACGCTACACTTGTAGGCATTGCGCTTTTGACACCAAATTGTCTTGCCATATAGTTGCAAGTAGAAAGAACACCTCTAGAGCCCCTACTTCCGCCAACAGCAACTGGTTTACCCATAAGTTCTGGGTTGTCTCTGAGCTCAACAGAAACATAAAATGCGTCCATATCGACATGTACTATTTTTCGCATCACTCCACGTCCAAAAATTGAGATTTGCTTTATACAAGATGAAAAAACATAACCAAAAAGTTCTAGGACTCAGCACTTACAATAAATGCTAGCTGGCAACCCCCTAGAGTTTAGAAACAATCCATATCAATATGGATGAATTTACGCATTACAAAACAACTGTATTTATATACAGCTTTATTATGTTCATAATTTTACCGCTGTTGCAACTTTTACTCACACTTTTAATACACTAAACTAAATCGCGTCGTGGCATTTATTGCCAATTAAAACTTCAACAAGGATTTAACATGCAATTCAGTCGACTAGGTAGTAGCACACTCGATGTCTCACGAGTATGTTTAGGCAGTATGACTTGGGGGCTACAGAATAACCAGCATGATGCGGATGAACAAATAAACTATGCGCTCAGCCATGGCATCAACTTCATGGATACCGCTGAGCTATACGCCGTGCCCCCCTCAGAAGACACCTATGGCGAAACCGAAAAAATCATCGGCAACTGGTTAGCTCGCCATCAAGAAAAGCGGCAGCAGGTCGTGCTTGCGAGCAAAATAGCAGGTGGAGGATTGCGCTGGATCAGAGGTGGCGCACCAATCAGCGCCAAGACCATTATCGAAGCCGTTGATGCGTCACTGCAGCGCTTAAATACAGACTACATTGATTTGTATCAGCTTCATTGGCCAAACCGTAACTCTCCACATTTTGCCAACCATTGGCCGGGAATGGTGAAGTTTTCAGACGTTGACCGTGAGCAACAGCTCAGTGAGATGCTAGAAATCCTGCAAGCACTACAGACGTGTATTGACAACGGTAAGATTCGCCATTGGGGCTTATCTGACGACACAACTTGGGGCATTAACACTTATTTGCGATTAGCCTCTGAACATAACCTTGCCAAGCCCGTTGCCATTCAAAATGAGTTTAACTTATTACATACCAAAGATTGGCCATATCTTATTGAAAATTGCATTCATGAAGATGTTGCCTACTTACCTTGGTCGCCATTGGGGGCCGGTGCATTGACTGGTAAATACATCGATGGCGCAAGGCCCGAGGGGTCACGTTGGACATATGTGCAACGCAATGGCTTATTCAGAGACACGCCACACTCCAATCAAGCAGTTAAAGCATATGTACAATTGGCTCAGCAATTTGGCATCACACCTGCGCAAATGGCACTTGCTTGGGTGAATCAAGTGGATGGCGTAACCTCAACCATCATCGGTGCCACCAGCATGGCGCAACTAAAAGAAAACCTACAAGCCTTTGAGCTGACATTAGATGATGCCCAACAAGCGGCAATTGGCGAGTTATTACAGCGTTTTCCTTCGCCCTTCTAAATCAAGTAACTCAGCCCTCCTCGCCAGAGGTTGGCTGAGTTTTACTTAATGTCATTTAAGTTTTGTTAATTTAATTGGTCACGTATAATCAGACCTATTTGCAAAATATGATTAACCGTGACATGTATAGTCTTAATCCAACCCCTGTTATCCCATTGCCCGGCACTTGCTTTACCCGCCATACCACCAGAGCCATTGTGCTAGACGGCCAAAAAATTCTGTTACTATACACAGCAAGGTATGATGATTACTCACTACCTGGCGGTGGCGTCGATGAGCATGAGAGCATTGAGCAAGCACTATTTAGAGAGTTGCGCGAAGAAACGGGTGCCGAAAGCTTACTGAGTTACACTGAGTTTGGCCGCTATGAAGAATACCGCAGCTGGTATAAACACGATTATGATACGATTCATATCATCTCTGATTGCTATGTATGTGAGACATGCGGTCAATTTAGTCAGCCACAAATGGAAGACTATGAGCACGCTAATGGTATGAAGCCTGTTTGGGTGAATATCGACGAAGCCATCTCTCACAACCAGAAAACGCTTGCCAATAGTGAAAAACAAGGCCAATCTTTGGTGCGTGAGTTGTTTTTATTACAACAAATAAAAGATAGGCTGATGCAAAATTCTATGTGATGGTTTCCTACAGCTTGAGGCCCAAGGTGATTTTTGGTTACTGTAAAGCACTCGGCTAACTGATGCACTTGTGTGATCAGATTATCCACAAGCTATAAAATTATCGGAGGTGACATGACAATAAAGCTCTTTTTTTGCACTCTGATAATCTTATTTGTGCCCGTTGCTAGTCACGCCCAAACACTCACTTTTTATGCTGAAGACCTTCCGCCTTATCACTTTAAAAATGCCAGAGGTGAGGCATCAGGCGCTCTAATTGATTTAGCTCGCAGTGTGCTATCGCATGCGCAGCTTGAAGGCCAATTTGAAATTGTGCCTATGGCTCGAGCCTACAAAGAAATGCAAACTCAACCCAATGCCTTGATGTTATCTTTGCTGAAAACCCCTCAGCGCAGCGAACAGTTAGTGTGGATTGCACGAACCTACTTTGCTGATGCCTATTTGGTGAGCCTTGCTGACAGTCCCATAACTATTGATACCTTACAAAGCGCCAAACAATATCGCGTGAGCACTATCCGTGGCTACTCCAGTGAACGGTTTTTACGCGAGCAAGGGTTTAATGAAGAAGAAAACTTGGTATTAGTTAGTCACTATCATCAGCTTTGGCAGTTACTTTACAAACAGCGCACTGATTTGGTGCTAACCAATACGCTCACCTTAGAAAAAGAAATCGTCAGCACCGGCTTAGACCCTAGAGGTGTTGCTAAAAAACTACACCTAACTGATTTTCCATCCGAGCTTTGGCTAGCCGCTAACCCCAAATTGGACGCTGCGACCGTGCAAAAGTTGAGAGCCTCAGTTCAACACCTGAAACAAAGCGGTGGGTATCAGCAAATTCTTGCTCGCTGGAAGCTAGCAACGCCTCAATCTGACAAGTAATACTCAACGCTAGTTACCACGCGTACCGTTTTAATTTGCGGCGTATTACTATCTCTGTCACTAATGCTAAACTGCCCTTGGCGCGCCGACTTAATCTTACCAAGTTTAGAGTCGGAATCTTTCGCAAACTTAAGCGCCACTTCACGCGCTTTTTGAGTCGCCTCTTGTACCATGTGTGGTTTGATGTCATTCAATCCAGTAAACATATACTCTATACGATTTTGATAATCATCCTGAGTGATCGCAATACCTTGTTTGGCAAGCGTATTTAACTTGCCAAGTGCCTGTCTCACCTTATCAGGTTCATGACTAAAAACAGTGATGCCAGATTTGGCAATATAACGAAAGCCTCGTTCATTTTGCCCATATTCTTGCGCAAACTTATCTACGATTGAGGGCGTCGCTTGACTCATTTCTTGCTCATCAAAACCATGTAAAGTTAGAAATGCGCGAATTGCTGTATTTTTCTCTTCGACTCTGGCCACCAAAGCCTCTAAGTTGTTATCAGCATCTTTATAAAATACAGGCCAGATCACGGTATCCGCCATCACTTCCTGCTCGGCTAGGCCCTTAACTTGTACGGTACGCTCCATCGCTTTGATATCTTGTAAAGACCCAGTAATGAGCCAAGTACTCAATACAATGCCAATAGCCAAGACACCTGCAGCACCCAAGTGTTTGCTTAATGCTTCTTTCACGGTTTGTTACTCCAATAAATAGTTGTCAGATCAAAGTCAGGCAGAATATGTCTCGATCAATCGTCAAAAACTGATTACAGTGATAGCACAAATCATTGATTTCATCAGCCAAATTGCTAATTTTAAATTCGGGACCTGAACGACCCATGTACCGGTACGATTTGGCCTACACAAATGTCGGTAGACGAGATTTAACACAGGAAGGTAAATGAGCGTAAAACAAATAGGACAATTTTTTAATCCTCGCTCAGTGGCTGTGATTGGTGCTTCTAACACCAAAGGTCGCGCAGGCTACGTGGTGATGAGAAACCTGCTACAGGGCGGCTTTAATGGTCCCATCATGCCCGTTACGCCAAAACATAATGCCGTGCATGGTGTATTAGCTTATGCCAGCATTGCTACGTTACCACACCCCCCTGAACTTGCAGTCATATGCACCAACAAAAACACGTTAGAGCCGCTGATTGAACAACTTGGCAATATTGGCTGCTACAATGTAGTTATCATTGCAGCAGGTTTGAGTAACACGCAAAAAGTAGCCTTAAAAAACATCGCACATAAACATAATATTCAGTTGCTTGGTCCAAACTGTTTGGGGTTGCTTGTACCACATATTGGTCTTAATGCCAGCTTCTCACACACCGTTGCCGAGCCAGGTAAATTGGCGTTTGTTTCACAATCGGCAGCGGTTTGCTCAACGATTTTGGACTGGGCCCAGAGTAAGCGAATTGGCTTTTCCTATTTTGTATCAGTAGGTGATTGCCTTGGCATTGATTTTGACGAGTTACTTGATTTCCTTGGTCGTGACGCAAAAACCAAAGCCATTTTGTTGTACATAGACAATATTGATGATGTTAGGCGCTTCATTTCAGCCGCTAGAGCCGCAGCGTTTAGCAAGCCAGTCATTGTCATCAAAACAGGCAAAACTCACGCAGGAGCCGAGGCCGCATACATTCATACTGGTGGGAGAACCTCTGATGACTCAGTTTATGATGCGATGTTTCAACGTGCAGGTATGCTCAGAGTAAGTGACCTAAGAGAGCTGTTTGCTGCAACCCAAACACTTGCCTTACACCCTAAATTACTTCAGGTAGAGCAACTGACTATTTTAACCAATGGCGGTGGCCCTGGGATCATGGCGGTTGATACCCTACTACAACGCTCTGGTAAGTTAACGCAATTGGATGAGACGACTCGCGCAGCACTCAATGCCGTGATCCCACAATCGAATATGACCACAAACCCAATTGATTTGTTCGGTGACTCCTCGCCTATGCGCTACCAAAAAGCTTTGGAAATATTACTCAAAGCCCCTGAGGTAAAAAACTTACTGATCATTCACACCCCCTCAGCGCTAGCACCCAGCGAAGAGTACGCCAAAATCATTGCCAATACGTTGCAAACCATTCCTAAAATGGCCCGCCCGTTTGTGATGACTAACTTTATGGGTGAGCGTGCGGCCTATGCAGCGCGAGATATTTGCGCCAACCATGGTATTGCGACCTATCGCACACCCGAAGGCGCTGTGGGCGCTTTTATGCACCTGGTCAGTTATCGGCGCAATCAAAAACACCTAACACAAACGCCTGAATCTGGCAGTGGCAATAGCCAAATTAACAGTAAAGCGGCGAGAAAAACCATTCAAATGCTGCTCAAAGAAGGACATTCTCAGCTCTCAACGCATTTGGCAAGCCAAGTGCTGAACCAATACAACATTGAGTGTATCGATACACGCGTGGCGATGACGCCAACAGAAGCGAAAGAGCAAGCCATTGAGCTTGGTTTTCCCGTCGCGCTTAAGCTGCTCAGCCCTTCTATTGCGTCCAAGTCGGAGGTGGGCGCAGTCGTACTTAATTTAAACGATAGTCACGAAGTTGAGCAAAGTGCTTTTGCTATGCTGTTGAGGATCAAACAGACCTACCCCGATGCAATTATCGACGGTTTTTCTTTGCAAAAAATGGCGCCAAGAGCCGGTGCACAAGAGCTACGTATCGCCGTTAAAACCGAGCCAAACTTTGGCCCCGTTATCTTACTTGGTGAAGCCGGTACGGGTTTGGAGTTTTCGCAAGCAGCTGTGGCATTTCCCCCTCTGAATATGAATCTTGCCAAATATTTGATAGCAGCGGCTCATGACAAAGGCGTACTTAAGGAGCGAGCGCTTCCAGACAAGGTCGATAAGTATAGATTATGCGATTTACTTACGCGTATTTCACAGCTGATCATCGATCAGCCTGACATCGATAGTATTGAGTTAAACCCTATTTTGGCAAGCAATGGACAATTTTTAGTGCTGGATGCCAACGTCACGCTTGTTCCATACCAACCCAAGGTGGGTAAAAAACGGCTTGTAATAAGACCTTACCCAAAAGATCTGGTGAAAAATGTAACTTTGAAAAATGGTGAAACTGTCACCTTGAGGCCCATTAGACCAGAAGACGAACGCGCCCATCAGGAGTTTGATCAGTCGCTAACAAAAGAAGATAGATATCGACGCTTCTTTGGTGAACTTCCGCAATTTAATCATGAGCAACTGGCTAAAATGACTCAGATAGATTACGACCGAGAAATGGCATTTATCGTTACTCAGCCCTATAAAAGCAGCTATAGGACACTTGGCGTATCACGCATCCTGATAGAACCTGATAATAGCAGCGCGGAATTTGCCGTCGTTGTGCGCTCTCAGTCCAAAGGGCTGGGGTTGGGTCGTATTCTTATGAGCGCCATTATTGATTACGCTGCAAAACAAGGAATAAAAACACTCAATGGGATTACCCTACCAGAGAACAGCGGTATGATTGAGCTTTCGAGAAAACTCGGTTTCACCATCACCCGTGACTTTGAAGAAGGCACGGTCAACATGCAACTAGAACTAAATTAATTATGCTATCTACTTATCGTGAAAAAACGGCTGCACTATTGGAAGGCAGTGGCCACTACTACAAGGCTGGACGCTATCTGGACATCTTTTTAATTACCTTGATCATGGTTAACGTCATAGCCATTGTGCTTGAGTCAGTGCCCAGTTTAGCTAAGCAATATCAAGATTTTTTTCATGAGTTGGAGCTGGTCTCAGTGGCGATATTCTCCGTTGAATATTTGCTTCGCCTGTGGTGCAGTGTGGACAAAATAGAGTACAAAAACCTCTCGTGTAGTAATGTAAAAAAGCGTCTTAAATACCTCTTTTCTCCTCTGGCCATCATAGATTTACTCGCTATTTTACCCACTCTGCTGATGATGTTTATCACCTTTGACTTGCGCTTCCTCAGAGTGATTAGGTTACTTCGTATCTTTAAACTCACTCGTTACTCTCGAGCAATGCAGTTGTTACTTGCAGCGTTCAAAGAGGAAGGCAGTAGCTTGTTAGCCGCATTCTTTATTATGTCAGTGGTGTTGATCATGGCGTCATGTGGCATTTACTTGCTTGAACATGATATACAACCCGACAAATTTGGTTCAATTCCACAGTCTATGTGGTGGGCAATGGCCACCTTAACAACCGTCGGCTATGGTGATGTGGTGCCTGTAACCGCAGCAGGAAGATTTTTCGGGGGCGTGATCACTTTGCTCAGCATGGGTATGGTCGCAATCCCTACAGGTTTATTGGCCTCTAGTTTTGCCGACCAATTGAGAAAACGCCGAGACGCATTTAATGAGGCGGTGTTGCACAGTCTGATTGACGGTGAGATTGACCCCAGTGAAAAAGAGCATCTTGAAATGTTGCGTATAGAGCTGGGATTAAGCCATGCCGAAGCCAATCAGGCCATAAAAGTTATGACCTCTCAACGTGTACATGCTCTGTATTGCAAGCACTGCGGTAATAAACTGTGACGGTTAAGCAGCTATAACAGCTCGTTGGTGCAAGTGTGTCTGTACCTTGCAGCAACGAAGTTAAAATACGGGCTGCCAAGTTCTCTCTAGCAATGCAGCAACTTGTTCACCGGATTGAACATCGCAAAATAGCGGCCCTTGGAAATGGTCACACCCCAACATTCTCAAAAAACGCAATTGTTCCTTGGTTGATATACCGTCGGCGATACATTGCATTCCCAAACTGTGGGCCAGCGATAAACTGGCGTGAATAATCACTTCATGCTCGTTATCAATACCAATATCACTGACAAAACTATGATCGATTTTTAGCACATCTACTGGGAACTGCTTAAGGTAGGTTAATGACGCATAGCCCGTACCAAAGTCATCCATAAACAATCTACAGCCTAGTGCTTTAAGTTGGTGCATCACATCAATAACATGACTGATATCACTCATCATTACAGACTCTGTGATTTCAAATGCAATAAACCTTCCTTGCACATTGGTACGCCCAAGAATAACTTTGATCTGTTCAAGCAACTGAGTACTTTGAAAGTCCTGCGCCGACAAGTTGAGTGAGATATATAATTCTGAATTATGTATATGCCACTGCTTTAGCTCAAAAAGTGCACGCTCAAGGGTTTGTAGCATAATAAAGGTCGACAGACCCGTTTGTGCGACACTCGCTATCACACCTTCGCCTTCACAGCCCATAATTTTTGGCCAATCCACGGTGACTTCGAAGCCGTCGATGGTTTTGCTTGTACCATTAATTATCGGCTGATACAGATTAGAGAACTCACCATTGTCTAAAGCTTGGCGCAGGTCTTTCTCTAGCACGAATGTGCGCTGTACCTGTTGATTCATTTCCTGTTTAAAAAAGTACACACCTGCGCCATTTTGTTGTAACGCGTGGCTGAGCGCCAACTTGGCGTTTTGGCACAAGGCAAATGCTTCATTGCCATCTTCGGGCCCACAAGCCACCCCTATACATACATCCAGTGACAGCTCATATCCCGAGATATTAATCGGCTTTTCAAAACGCTGGATTAGATCACTTATACATCGTGTCGCTTCGGAAATTTCTCTGACTTGCTCTAGCAGAACATAAAACTCCTGACTCGCTTCAACACCTATGCTGTCTTGCTCTCTAAAGCATTGGCGCAACATGCTCACTAAATGACGCATAACATTGGCGTATTGCTCTGCAGGAAGTGATTCCTGATAACGCTTGAGACGTCTAAAACGCAATGCAAGTATGACTATAGGGCTTTGTTGTTGCATCTGTGACAAAGCGTGTTGCACCCTATCGATAAACAACACTTTATTTGGCAGCTGTGTGACCACATCATAGTTTGCCAACTGATACAGCTCTTGCTCTGTGCGCTTTTGTGACGAAATATCGGTCATCACGACAACATAGTTTGCAAGTTCACCATGAGCATCAGCTACAGCACTCACCTTTATCAGCACATAACATACCTCACCACCTGGCTGGGTCAGCTGCTCTTCTGAACTGTAGTGCTCGCCTGGTTTAAGCTGAATCATCGCGCGTAAGTAACGCATCCTCACCTGTCTACTCAAACCTAGGCTTAGTTTGGTACTTGAGTCAGGCTCTGCTTCAATATCAAACGCCTGTTGTAGCGCGGTATTACACGCTTGAATCCGTAAGTTTCTATCAAGAATGAATACCCAATCTCGTGTTTGTTCAAACGCGGCACCAAACAAGCGTGCCCGCTCTTCAAAAATTCTCTCTCTTGTTAAATTGGTATAGGTGCCGGTCACACGCTCTGGTACACCATCTTGCCAAGCCATCACCTTGCCGTAATCTTTGTACCACCGCCAGTGGCCTTGTTTATGTGCTAAGCGATAGGTGCAATTGAAAGTCCCTTTGTTGGTTGAAACAAATTCCAGCCATTCAATTCGAAACAGCGCTCTATCATTAGGGTGCACAATATTAAGGTACTCATCTAATGTTACGTTATCGTGTGGGTATTCAAGCTCCGTGGTCAACCTTGGTTGGTAAATTAAGTGGTTATCAAGTTGCCAATCCCACACACCGGAACCACTACTTTCCAACGCCAATTTAAGTCTCGCCTCACTGTTTTGAGTTTCTTTGTGAGCCGCGATGATCATCTGCTCGACTTTGTTCTTGCGATACATCCATAAACTAAAGGAACACAGAGCAAATAAAATGTAGGCAGCCAAAGCATATGGCGAGCGCCACATCGGATAACGCACTTTAATATTGAGCTTTGCAGGCTCAGTGTAGTCCCCCGTGTAAGGGTCTTTAGCCCATACTTTCAGCTGATAGTTGCCAGGGTTGAGCTTAGGAAATACAACACGATTATTGCTACGCGTCAGGGTCTTTTGACCACCTGATATCTGATATTCGTATACCACTCTATCTTGATAATTAAATACCATCGCAGAGAACGCAACTTCCAAACCTATGTCATCATGATTGAGCACCAATTCATCAATCGCTTTGAGACCATTTTGCTGTAACTTTCTCGACATCAGTTCCACAGAAGTGATATTCACCCGAGACAATAACGGCTTTTTTGGCCGCACAACAGCAGGGTCAAACCAAGTAAACCCTTTTAAAGAGCCGTAGACGATTCTGCCATCTTTGAGTTGCTCTGACGCATTCCAGTTAAACTCATTGGTATATAGCCCATCATCAGTTGCAAATTGTTGCATATGAAGGTTGTCAGGGTCCAAGCGCCATATGCCTTTGTGCGACGACATCCAAATAACACCCACGCTATCTTGGCGCATTTCATACATGGGGGTATCAAGCTTTAGCTTTCTTAAATCTATGGTGTGTGCAACTTCGTAATCGTCGAGCGTCAACCCGATTAAGCCCATATTGGACATAGCCAGCCACAAAATATTGTTCTTATCTATGGTGTAGGTGAGTAAGTTGTCAGGTGAGTGCTCATTGGCATTCGGTGTTGCGTAGATTTTTGATAATGCCTGAGTTTGTGGAACATATCGATACAATACACCGCCATAGAAAAATAACGGCTGATCCGGCTTATCCGACAATGGCATTCGAAATCCAAATGACAAGAACGGGTCTTTATCTTGCAAATCACCATGGAGTTTTGTAATCACTTTTTGCTCAATACTGTAATGGAAAAACCCCCTCTCAGGGTGGACCAAATACATATTGCCATCGGGCAGCAAAGTCACACCGAAAACATAGTCTTCCATTATGGTTTGGTGTTCGTTATTAATCACTTCTGGGCGACGGATTTCTTGACTTGTCGGATTGAAGATAAACAAGCCCCGATGTGTGATAAGCCAAAACTCGTCTTGATACAAATGAATTTGTAGCACAGAAAACTCAGGCATGACAGCTTCACCAAGGTAACCTTTAAGATAATTTTTGGTTTTACCTGTTTGTGGATCATACTCCGTCAAACCGTCATGTGTAGCAGCCCAGATGTTTCCGTTATACGCCTGTAGATCCCACACGTTGCTATGTGAAAACCCTTCGCCTTGAACGGTTAATGCATTGATATTGACAAATGCTTCGTTCTTTTTCGGCAAATACATTGCCCCGTCCATTTTGGTAGCGACCCATAGTGAACCTAGTTGGTCCTCAACAAAATCAATAATACTGGTATCAGTTAGGCTATAAGCACTTTGTGCAATGCGCTGATCACGACTTAGCTTTTTCGTATCCTTATCAAAAAACATTAACCCTTTGTCGGTGCCAAGCGTAATGGTGTCTGGCTTAACTGATATTTTCCAGATATTAAAGTCATTGAGCAGGGTTTCATATTGCCAACGGTTATCTTGATACTCGAACATATCGTCCAGTTGGCTGATATCCACCTGATATAGACCTTGTACAGCGCCTACTAACAAAGTTTCAGAATCAAGTAGAGCCAACGATTTAGTGTAAGTTTGGAACTCGTGCTGCGGCGAGGCTATATGCTCAATTGCCAGTAATTTTTGCTTGCTAATATGATATGCAAAGGCCCCTTTTGAACTGGCGATAAACAGGTAGTCTCCGACTGTCATTAAGTCACGAACAAAGCCACTTTCTTTGTCTATAGGCAGTTGAATTTGTACTGTGATCTCACCACTTTTTGCATTCAACACCGATACGTTATCACCACGAGCTAACCAAAGCTCATCTTCGCTTTTTGACAACATATCATTGACCCCAAACTGCACAAACTCTTGTTCATTTCTAGGGCCATTCATATATTTACGAAATGCATCTTTTTCTGGGTCGTAGGAATAAAGTCCTGAGGCTCTGGACGTGATCCAGATGATACCTTGCGGGTCTTGATAGATTCTATCTATGATGGCTTCGTCTAAAACTCCTGCTGGCCCTTTAACCTTGAGCACTTGATAACCATCATAACGATTTAATCCCCCTTCCGTTGACAACCACAAAAAGCCTTTATTATCAAACATCAATGTATTGACATAGCTTTGTGACAAGCCCTCAGCCGGTGATAAACGTTTCACTTGCGACGCTTGAGCTAAATTGGCAAAACAAAGCAAAACGACAGAGAAAATTACAATTAGGGGCTGAAAGAAGTTTGGCATAGGAGCGATAAGATTACATTATTAGGACAAACACATTGCCACAATATCACGCTTTTGCGCAACATAACTGTTAAAATACGGTTGCAATTTCAAGGGTAAATTACAGTTTGAAAACCCTAACCGCTGATAAAAATCACATAAATGACGATAGGCAAAGGTGTAGAGTGTATTACTTTGATACGCAATCACTTGCGTGAGTAAGGCGCGAGCCACCCCTTGATTGCGAAAGTCTTCGGCAACAAGCACCGAGGATAAAAACAACTCCCCCTCTTTATCTTGCACACGGCATGCCGCTATGATGTCGGGCGCTTTAACAACCCAATTCTGATCATGCTTGGTTGCTCTACCACGCCCCTTGTGCTGTTGATAAAACTTGTTAATCAAAGGTGTTGCAACTGGCTCAAGTAAAGAAATGTGCATATTAACCAGCAAGCATGATGCTCAAGTAATATTCAAACCGTTGTTTGAGTGTTGCTTGCTCCGATATTGGACGGCTATTGATTGCTTCATATACCGCTTCACGGGTGTTTTTACCACGCTTGATTTGGTATGCCCAAAACGAGGCTTCATAGTCCAGCTGGATTTGATATTTTTCTTGTCTAGGCAAATTGCAAAGGTTGTAGCTCATAACTATCACAATCAAAGTTTAAATTTAGGTGGAGTATATCATAGGTTTTCCCCGCTCATCTGCTTTGGGAAGCGATTAAAAATCTAAAGATTGTTGGTCATCTTGTGGCGGTTTTTGTGCATCCTGATGCTTTTTATTAGCAAGGTAGCGTTTGTAGCGTTGCTGGCACAGAGCAATCACCTTTCTTTTTTGCGCATCACTGAAATTATTCCAAGCAAACCGCTCCTCTCTACTGCGATAGCAACCTTTGCAGTAACCTCGGTTATTGACCTGACAGATCCCCTTACATGGGCTTGGGATCTCAAAAATTTCAATCTGTTCCATAATGTCCACATCTCTTAGCTACTTTAAGTATAACGCGATTTGATGGACAAATAACAAACAAAAAAACCACCGCATAAGCGAGTGGCTTTTATTTATTTCCTTTGTTCGAGCTATTTGGTTAAGGCACAAGCTTGCGCTTAAGTGGCTCCGCATACATTGCCAGCACTTGGGTTTTTAGCTCTTCAGGTACTAATTCGAGACGTTGCAAAAAGTCTTGCTGCTCTTTTGAGCTTACCTTTGTGTCTTCGCCTGCCGCGATATAATTGCTGGGATGAAGATAATAGTGCCCCAAAATTTGTTGATCAATACTGTGAGCTAGCTCATCGGGTGTTTCACAACCCGAGACGATAGGCTCACCAAAGGCAATATGAACATGGCCCTTATCCGAACGAATCCCCTCTAAAATACTTGCGATATCTTCACCTTGGGCTTTAACGTAAGCGCCAAACTCACGTTTGTGTACTAACTCTTTAGCTTTTGCAACAGCACAAGGCTCATACTGATAGGAGATAGACACCGGCACAATTTTTAAGGTGCGAACGTACTCATCAAACGGCAGCTTTAGCTTGCGCCCTTGCAACTGCAACATTTTAAGCAAGGCGGGATCGGTCTGATCAATACCATCTTTTGCTCGCCCTTCTTTTTGTGCAATCCAAATTGAGTGGCCCGACTGTAGAGAATCATAAATATAATTTGAAAGCTGACTAAGCGCCTTAAGCATTTCTTTTGGTGCTTTGGCCGAGCGCTTCACGATAAAGCTCTTATTTAAACGCATCAATTCGGTGATATACGGTACTTGCAACAGGTTATCACCAATAGCAATTCGCACCGTATTCATGTTGTGTTGATGTAATCCCCAGTTCATTAATGCGGGGTCTAACACGATGTCTCTGTGATTAGAAATAAACAGGTAGGCCGCGTTTCTATCTAGCTTGTCTAGACCTGAGTAAGTTACCTTCGTGGTTGTATTTTTTATTAATATCTCTAGGTAATAAGCCACTTCCTGCTGCACTTGCTCAACGCTGGTAAACTTACCCCACTTGCCGCGTAAGCGCGCGCGAACGAGTGGACGAGACAGGGTAGACCAATGACTTAACCAGCTAGGTAAATTGTACTTTGCAATGACATCAATAAAGTCATTATCTGCCAATAAACGCGCTAATGCAGCTGGTACTTCATCGTCGTTATAAGGTCTTATTTGTGCGTACGTATCCACTAAAAACTACTCATTTATTCAAGGATTAATCCGAAAAGCGCAGTATTTTATCGTGCTTAACTGCAGGAAGCTAAGATTATCAAGTCTGACCACCTTTGCAAATAGCTAAGCAATTATTTTCCAGCGACCTTTTGCCACACATCCAGACACACTAGACGTAGCATCAATGCGAGTAAAACGAGGCCAGTCAACAATGTAAACCACTGAGGCAATATTTCATGTTGCATTTGTACCATCGGTTCAACAGCAAACCCATAGCTTGCAACGAGGAAGTCTGTTAAAAAACCAAATATAATTGCCACGCCAATCACGCCACCTAAATAAGCAATCACCGCTCGTTTTCCTAACTCTTTCCCTACTACCCCTAAAGTTGCAATATTTGTGGCAGGCCCTGCCAGCATAAAGACCAAAACAGCCCCTGGAGAAACCCCAGCCATTAGTAAACCGGCAGCAATAGGCGTTGAAGCCGTTGCACAAATATACATAGGAATACTAATTAAGATCACCACCATCATGGCAATAATGCCACCGCCCCACTGACTCAAAAACGATTCTGGCACAAAGGTTTGCACCACAGCAGCAAAAAACAGTCCGATCATCAGCCACACCATAGTGTCTGACAACAACTTGTTGCTGCTAAATTTAATCGCTCGCCACATTTTACCTAAAAAGGATTCTTGTGGTGTATCTTGCGTGTCACAGCAGCTTTGTTTTGCGACAGTGGCTTTGGTATCACAGCAAGTGGCTGATTGAGGGGCTTGATGCTGCGTTGCGCAACAACTCGTTTGCGTACTTGCCTGCTCCTGTTCTGTGTTACAGCAACTTGACGCAGCAACCGCAGGTTCACTGTCACAACAGCCCTGTGTTGTAGGTTTATGTGTCGTCGGTGATTGCGATTTAGTATCCCTGCCAACCAACACACCCGCCACTATTGCACTACATACGGCAGCGATAGGTCGGATAATAGCCATAAAAGGCCCAAGTAAAACATACGATACAGAAATAGAATCCACACCGGTTTCAGGGGTCGAAACCAAAAATGCAGTTGTCGCACTTTTTGAGCCTCCCGCTCTGCGCAGTCCAATCGCAGCAGGGATAACACCACATGAACACAATGGCATGGGCGCACCAATTAAAGCCGCTTTGACTGTGGTCCATACACCTTCTTCGCCCAAGTGCCTTTGCAAAAAGTCTTTCGCGATAAATACATTGATCACGCCAGCTAGAAACAAGCCCAGTATTAACCACGGAGCAGACAGCAAAAATAATTGCCAAAAATTAGTTACAAGTTCCATCAACATCCTCCAACGCGGTTAAAATTGAGCAAAAATCTGCACTTTCTTGTCCACCACAACACCTTTTAGCCAACTTAGATAAAGACTGCTCGAAGCGCTGTAATTCTGCTATTCGAGTACGCACCAGCTCTAACTTCTGTAATGTAATCGCTTTTACTTCTTCACAACTATGTTGATTCTTATCGACTTTAATTTGCAGCAGCTCGAACGTCTCTTTTAAACTAAATCCCACCTCTTTGGCACGCAAAATAAATTGCATCTGCTTGAGCTGAGCCTCATTGTAAAGGCGATACCCAGAGTCACTACGCTCGCTTGGCGACAGTAATCCATGTTGCTCATAATAACGCAGCGTATCTGTAGATACACCTAACAATCTTGCCATTTCACCAATTTTCATTTGTGCCTCCCTATTTGTGTTACAGTATAAACCTTAGAGTAAACACCAAGGTCAAGCCTTTTTGAGAAAAGTTATGAACATAGTTATCCTTGATGCACAAACCCTCGCAAATACACCGTTAGAGCCGTTAGAGCGTTGCGGTGATCTAAAAATTTATGACAGCACAGAAAAACAGGACATAGTCGCACGCTGTCTTGATGCTGAAGTGGTAATTAGCAATAAAGTAGTATTGGATGCCGATGCTTTATCTCAGCTACCCAAACTCAAGCTCATTTGTGTTGCTGCCACAGGCACTAACAACATCAGTCTTGATGCCGCCAAGGCGCTAAACATTGCAGTGACAAATGTTGCTGGATATTCGACGCCCTGTGTCGTTCAACATACATTTACGCTGCTGGGCAACTTGATGGGTAACGTCCATCAATATATCCAAGATTGTCATCACGGGCTTTGGCAAAAAAGTGATATGTTTTGCCGGCTGGACCACCCAATCAGTGAAATTGCAGGTAAAAAGTTTACTATTATTGGGTACGGCGCATTGGGCCAGGCGGTAGCAAAAGTTGCCGAAGCCTTTGGGGCACAGGTGATTATCGCCGAACAACGTGACAGCCCAACCATCAGAGCAGGACGCGTGCCGTTTGAGCAAGCAATACAACAGGCTGATATCATCTCAATACACTGCCCCTTAACGAATCAAACCCGCAACTTATTTGATGAGCGAGAATTTGCCACACTCAAACCAAGCTGTGTATTAATCAACACTGCGCGAGGCGGCATAGTTAACGAAGCAGCACTGGTTAAGGCACTTAGTCACAATCAGCTCGCAGGTGCGGCCGTTGATGTACTGTCTCAAGAACCTGCACAAAGCGACAACCCACTGCTGATGTACCATGCGCGTAATTTAATTCTCACTCCACATATTGCATGGGCCAGCAAAGAGTCTATCGCACGACTTGTGCAAAATATTGCTGATAATATTCAAAGTTTTAACTGTGGTGAGCAACTCAATAGAGTAATCTAATTAACCAAATTATGATGAATTAAACCAAAGGGATTAGCCTTTTTGACACAGAATTTCTCAGGTCAATCCATAACACCTTAATATATAACAACTTTTAAAGTTGGCAATTAAATTGCTTAGATGCAGGTACGTCTTTTTAAGGATCAAATAAAAAATGAAAAAATTACTTTTAATCTCTGCACTGGCCACTCCCCTACTAACAGGCTGTATTGTAGCCGTATCAGATGGTGAAGTTGACCATAATTGGGCTGGGCACAGCAACTGGCAAAAAACACAAAAAAATAACCGTGAAAAAATCTCAGAGCTAAGTATTGGTGCCGACTACCAACATGTTTTAAATACCTTCAATACGCCTGACTTCACTGAATTAGTCAAAAAGGGCGATAGCGTGTATCAGGTGCTTTATTTTGCCACTAACAGTAGACATTCCGACGGAAAAGTGACCAAAGATGAATGTACTCCTTTGGTATTCAAAGATGCCAAGTTGATTGGTTTTGGTAGCGCGGCGATGTCAGAAATACTGTAAACCACGTTATGAGGTGAGCATGACTCACCTCATAAGCAACACCATACGCTCTTGATTGACGTGAGCTTGCATCAAAGCGTTATCAGCGTATTGCAAACATTTCGCCACCCCAAATGAAAACTCCTTCTCTACTAACACCATACCTGTGCTAATACTTACATGCGCGCAGATGGGGGAAGACTTATGAGGTAGTAGTAACTTATCTATTGCGTCATGCATCAGATGAGATAACGCTTCAACCTGCTCAATCGAGCACCCAGCCAATACAACTGCAAACCGCACCCCATCGAAGCGAGCAATAAACCCTTGCTGAGCATCAACCGTTTCTTTCAAAGAACGGGCAACTTTGATCAAACATTCATCCCCAGCACCGTAGCCATACACATCGTTGTAAGCCTTAAAGTAGTCTATATCAACTAATACAATTCCTAGCGTCTTACCCTGCGAATGGCAAGCCTGCCATTGTTGCGCTAGGTGCTTATCAAACAAACGACGATTTGGCAGCTCCGTCAGCCCATCTATTGATGCCAACTCCTCCAATAAATCGCTTTTTTGCTTTAACACTAAGTGTATTCTTACTCTGGCTCTGACAATTAAAGGACTAAAAGGCTTAGTAATATAATCCACGGCTCCCATCTGTAAACCTTTAACTTCATCACTATAACTATTACTTGAAGATACAATAATGACGGGGATTTTATAGGTATCCGTATGGTCTTTTAGCCTTTGAATAAATGGCACCCCTTGAGCATCAACCAAGGTAATATCCGTAATGATTAAATCGACTTTATGGGACGCAATAAAGCTAATTGCATCCTCGCAATTATCCTGCAAAGCCACGAGACAGTCTTCGCTTAGGGTATTTTCAAGTACAACCCGGTTTAGTGGGTCACTGTCAACAACCAGTACTTGTGCGTTGCTATGCATTTACTCCCCTTTATATCTCATTAATATAAACTGCCGTACCTGTTGTAAATGCACTTTTAAGGCGTCTTTAAAATCAAGGTGTTGTAATGTACCGGCTTCTTTAATATGCAGCTCAAGGGATTTTGCAGCCATAGATAAATTGGTAAAGCCAATCCCACCAGCGGCACCTTTGATATTATGCGCCAGCATCTGAAGCTGGTTATCATCATTGAGTGTGTCAATCCTTTGTAAATATTCTGTACACATAGTCGCAAATTTATCAAGCATTTTGTTCAATAATTCAGCATTTCCCATCATCTGCCGTAGCCCCATTTCTTGATCAAAGAACACCCCCTCACAGTTGAGATGTATTTGCAGGGTTTCAAGCAATTTCACCTGAGACAAAGGCTTTGTCAGATAGTCATTCATGCCAACCGACAGAGCATGATCTTTTTCTCCCAGCGATGAATTAGCCGTTAATGCAATGATGGGTTTGCCAAAATTACGTAGTTTAGTTCGTATCTCCTGTGTCGCTTGATATCCATCAATTTCTGGCATGTGAATATCCATTAAAATCAGGTCTGGTTGCAGACGTGTAACAACCTCCAGTAGACTCTCAGCTGAGGCCTGTGTTGCTACATTCACACTTAGCGTTTGCAGCATGTTTGCTGTGATACTGAGGTTGAGATGGTTATCATCCACCACTAAGCATAGGCTACCAGAGACCTTTTTATTGGGTAGCTGTGGATGCTTAGTCTCACTCCCGTGGGTGAATAAAAAGCAATATGCACTTTGCAGAAATATTGCTTCGCTCAGCGATGTTACTTGTGGACAAGGCTGTAACGGTACCACAGCTACCGACTCTGGAATAACGATATGTTTTAGCGACTTCAAAGCAGTATGTTTTGAATTAAGAATAGTGAGTGCGTCGTCACTTGCACTGATAATCAGGCAATCGAAATGTTGTTCTTCCAGTTTGGCAAACACCTCTTGCATTTCATGCACAACATCTATGTAAGGTTTATTCATATACTCAGTGACGCGGCGACTGCTACAAAGCCATAGGGTATGCATTACTCGATGAGGTACTTCATTACGTACTTTATCTAAGGTTAACGTAAAATAGAATTCACTACCTTGCTCAGGCTCACTAATTAACGCAATCTCTCCCCCAAGCTTCGACACTTCATGTTTTACAATTGCGAGACCTAATCCAATTCCCTCATGACGCCTAGCTGGTGACTCATCCCCCTGTGTAAACGCATCAAATAGTCGCTGTTGATCTTCTTGCTTGATGCCTACACCAGTGTCTTGAACACTAAAACGAATACTTTGCTCAGAGTTAGTGTCGCTCACTATCTTTAAGGACAATGTGATGGTGCCTGTGAGAGTATATTTGACGGCATTGTTCAACAAGTTAAGGAGCACTTGCTTTATCTTGTTTTCGTCATTTTTTAGAGTTGGCCATATGCGTTCATCGACCTTAAGCTCTAGCTGTAACTGTTTTTGCTCACTTAGCGGCAAAATTAAATCCTGACAATCTTTGATTAAGGTGGCGATGCAAAACGGTGCAAAAGATAGTTCCTGATGCTGCCCTTCCACTTTAGCAAAAGATAAAATACTGTTAAGCATACTAAGTAACTGCTCCGAAGCGTGCTGAACCTGACCGAGCAAATTACTTTGTCGCTCGCTGACTCCTTGTTTTTTGACGATATCAATAACGCCTTGAATAACATTCAAAGGAGTTCTGATCTCATGGCTGATATTGGCAATAAATCGGCTTTTCGCCAATGTTGCACGTTCAGCGTCTAACCTTGCCTGCGTCAAACTGGTGATATCTTGTAAATGTAAAACAAAATACTTTGGCTCTTTGTTTTTATCCCAGACCAAAGAAGCACTAAGTTGCAACCAGTAAAGTGGCTCCCCTTGCGATAGGCTCAGCTCAAGAACATTGTTATTGTCTTGTAATAACATGCTAAGAATGTGAGAAATCGCTAGGTAGTTATCGGAATTAAACAACGAAGACAGATGAACGTTTAGCTCGGGGTCTTCACAGCTAAGGTAACGTTTTGCTGCTTTGTTTATCACCAGTACGCTTTTATCCAGCGACACCAAAATCACGCCATTGGGGGCATATTCCATCGCTGATTTAAAATTCTCTTCCGATGTTTGTAGTGCTTTCATCGCTTGCTGTTGCTCAGTGACATCTCTGGCTACTCCCAAACTACCTAGCAACCCTCGATGTATATCCAACAGCGGACTCACCGTCAGCATATAACTTTTGTGATCCAGTACTATCGTTTGTGTGATAGAGCGCCTCTCGTCACGCATTTGCTGTTCAAGTGTCAGCAATTGTGGGTACTCATTCGTCACATCAGCAAGCTCTCGCCCAACCAGTTGCGATTTTTCTATTCCCAAAAACTGCTCAAAGGCTCGATTACAGCCAATGAAAGAGCCATCGATATTATTGAAGTAAATCAGATCAGGGACACTGTCTAAAACCGTATTTAACAGTGCCGCTTGTCGCTCTTTGGCTTCCAGTGATCGTGATAGGGCGCGCTGTTGTAGCTTCACTTGCTCATCAAGCATTTCGTTGTGCTCTTGCAGTTGCTCTAACAAGCTTTGCTTTTGCATCACTACTTGTTTGACCTTTGCAAACCACGGCTGCCAATCAACAGGCACTACGTAATCAAAGGTGTTCTGAGGCGCGTGGTCTTGATGCGTCAAATAGCTCACAAAATAGCTCACTGGGCGGATAAAAATTCGATTACTTAACCAGCTAAGTAATGTGTAAGTCGCGATCACAAAAAGCGATAAAAAGCTAAACTCCAGCAACACTTCGAATAACACAGGTTTGAGAAACTGGGCCTCGTCTTGCTCATAGACTAAATCAATTGGTGACTGAGAGCGTAAAGTGTATAACTGCACACCACCTTGCCACGGTTCAAATTGATTGACTTGATGCTTGGGTTTCAACTGGATCAGTTCATCACTGAGCAAGTTGCGCTTGTCTTTATTGATCAAGCTAATTTGTACATGGGCTGAGGTAATATCTGTTAGCCAAGTCGCAACATCTTCACTGTCGTACACAAGCACCACATATTCGCCACGCGCACTGCCACTTTGCTTGGCAATACTAAAATAATGCCTGCCCTTGATAGTAACGCGCCCGCTGGTACTAAAGTTGTATAAAGAAAAGTCTGGGGCCAGCGCCCCATCGAGCATGGCACTTAACAAGTGGCTGGTGCTAGTATCTTTTCTGCGTACAAACGCAAATTGCCCTTCTTTGACATAACCTATCGCATCAAGCGGCGGAACCAATGCCAATGCTGTGTTAAATGCTGGTCCTAACGCCAAAATCTGTTGCCAGTTTTGCGGTACTGTAACCGGCTGCTTGCCATTTTTGCGAGCGACTATCTCCCCTGCGTCATTGTCTAGTTTATGGTAATAGTTGTCACTCTTTTGGATAGCACGCAGAATTGTCTGATCATATTCATAGGCTAGGGGCTGATCTAGGCTAATAAAGATATTGTCTATCACATTGCTCGCTTCAGCGACTTTTTGTACCACCTGAGTATCTATGGCATCAAAGTAAGCTCTGTGCTCATTAAATGCTCGGTTAAGTTTGATGTGATATAAATGTAAGCATAAGAAGCTGGCCACAATAATGGAGATCAGTAGGCCAGTGAGCGCTGCCCTGCGATATTTTTTCAGTGGAATAAATTCTTGGTTATCGTCCATTGAACCGAGCGAGTAAATTATTATTAAGCTGGAACATTACCAGTAATGTGGTGTATGTCTATAAAAATAGGTCAATGCAGGTCACAAAATAGTCACCTGCATCGCATATCGTTTTATAAGTTTTCTTCTGCAAAAGAGGCTAAACGACTACGCACAACGCCGTTCAAATTCACCGTTGCACTGCCCTCAAAGTGCTTAAAGCGCTCCACTAGGTAGGTTAAACCAGATGTGACAGGGGTAAGATAATTACTGTCGATTTGTGCTAAATTACCAGAGCAAATCAACTTAGTGCCTTCCCCACAACGGGTAATAATGGTTTTCAATTGCGAGGCCGTTAAGTTTTGACTCTCATCCAAGATAACCACTGCATTTTGAATACTGCGGCCACGCATGAAGTTCACCGACTTAAACTGAATGTTCGCCTTCTCCATGATGTAATTTCTGCTTGAAATTGGGCTTTCATCATTTTTGTGTAGCACTTCTAACGTATCAGTGATTGCGGCTAACCAAGGCGCCATTTTCTCTTCTTCCGTTCCCGGTAAAAAACCTATACTTTCGGCAATTTCGGGGGTATTACGCGTCACAATGACTTTGTCGTAAATACCTTTTTCGATAATCATTTCCAGTGCGCTGGCAAGTGCTAATAGCGTTTTACCACACCCAGCAGGCCCCGTTAGGATCACAAGCTCAATATCTGGGTCAAGCAACGCATCCAGCGCCATGCCTTGATAAATATTTTTTGGTTTTACCCCCCAAGCCATTTGATGCATGAGACGTTCACGACTTAGATCTTTTAACGTAATATGCTCGTCGTCAAAACTATCCACTCGAGCTGCAAAGTGTTCTCCATCATCAATTAAATACTCGTTACAAAATACATCAGGCAGTAAAGTTTTAGGCACGTGATGTAGGGTGTAGCGCCCCTGTTGCTCTGATGTGCAATCGCCCACATTTTGCCAAAAGTCGCCTGAAATTTTTTTAAACCCAGTGCTAAGTAATTTAATGTCGTCGATTAACTGGTCGGTACGATAATCTTCAACAAACTTTAAACCCGCCCCTTTAGCCTTTAAGCGCATATTGATGTCTTTGGTCACCAAGACTACTTTTTTTTCACTGTATTGCTTTTGCAGGCGAACGGCACAATTAATAATGCGGTGATCATTTTCATTACCGGGCAAGCCAGAAATGCTGTCTGGAAACAAATGATCGTTCACAATTATTAGCTTACCACGTGCAAGTGGCCCATGTTCTTTATCTGATTGGATACTGGGTAAACGGACTCCTTCTAGCATTTGTTCTGGGGAGGCGTCTCTTAGGACATCGTCTAGGCTACGAATAGCCACTCTAGCGTCACGACTTACATCGCGCTTTCTATCTTTAATATGATCTAGCTCTTCAAGTACGGTCATCGGGATGACTACGTCATGTTCTTGAAAGGAAAGATAAGCGAGGGGTTCATGGAGTAGTACGTTGGTGTCAAGCACGTACACTTTTCTGTCGAGGTCTTGATCTTTTCCCATAGCGCATTCCTGTCGTTTGCAATGATATATGCTATACCCTTTAAATTCGTTGGTGGTTATACCAATAAACATAAGGCTATAAACCAAGTTTAGTCTATTTGTCATAAAAGTCCGTTTCATGACAATCAAGCGCTCAATTTTTAAGCAGCACTAGGTACTCTGTTTCCGCGCTTTTTAGGTTTTTGAATATGCACATTCGGCAACAATAAACAAGATTGAACAACAGCAAGCGAACGGGTAACATAGCCGCCTTTTTTCTGCTTAAGACGAGACAAACATGAATTTTTCCTTAGGTCAGCGCTGGATCAGTGACACAGAATCAGATTTAGGATTAGGCACTATAGTGGCTTTGGAAGGCCGCCAAGTAACGATATTGTTCCCAGCCAGTGGAGAAAACCGCGTTTATGCCATGCAAGAAGCACCCGTCACCCGCGTTATTTTTAATCCCGGAGATGTTATTCGTCATGTTGATGAGTGGGAATTACAAGTAGAAAAAGTTGAGCTTGAGGGCGAGCTATTGTGTTATCACGGTATCCGTCTCGATACAGAAGAAAAAACCATCCTAAAAGAAACCTTTCTTGATCATTTTATCAAGTTTAACAAACCACAAGACAGGTTGTTTGCAGGTCAAGTGGACCGCTTTGACCGATACACATTGCGCTACCAAACTTGGCAACATCAGTTTAACCGCCAGCAATCACACCTTAAAGGTGTTGTGGGTCAACGCGCAAGCCTTATTCCTCACCAGCTTTACATTGCGGATGAAGTTGGTAAACGCTTTGCGCCACGTGTATTACTGTCTGACGAAGTGGGTTTAGGTAAAACGATTGAAGCGGGTATGATTCTACATCAGCAAATTTTGACCGGTCGCGCTAACCGAGTGCTCATCGTAGTACCTGAGAATCTGCAGCACCAGTGGCTGGTAGAAATGCTTCGTCGTTTCAACCTGCGCTTTTCTATTTTTGACGAGGAACGCTGTGATGAAGCGTTCGCTGACTCCCCCAATGTGTTTGAAACCGAGCAGTTAGTATTAGTCAGCCTTGAATTTATCACCAAAAAACGCCGTTGGTTTGAGCAAGCAACGCTTGCTGACTGGGATTTACTGGTTATTGACGAAGCCCATCACCTGACCGTAACAAAAGAAAAGCCCAGTACCGAATATCAGCGCATCGCTGAATTAAGTCAGGATATCCCAGGCTTGATCCTGTTAACAGCAACACCAGATCAGCTTGGGCATTACAGCCACTTTTCCCGTCTAAAATTACTCGACCCAGATAGATTCTACGACTACGACGCATTTGTAGCAGAAGAAAGCCAATACAAAGAAGTGGCTGATGCCGCTAACCAGCTGTTACAAGACGGGGCTTTGGACGACAAGGGCCAACAGACCATTATTGAACTGCTTAAAGAAACTGACATTTCAGACATATTGGGTAACGCACAAGCGGGTGATGAAGCGGCTAAACAAGAGATCCTCTCTATGCTTTTAGACCGCCATGGCACAGGCCGAATTTTATTCCGTAATAGCCGTAGTGGGATTGACGGCTATCCGAGCCGTAAGCTACACAGTTACCCCGTTGCTCTACCTAAACAATATAAAACAGCCATGTCGGTACTTGGCACCATGGGCGGCATACAAAGTGCTGAAAAGTCAGCGTTGCGAGCATTATTCCCCGAAAAGATCTTTCAAGAGTTTGAAGGTGCTGGCAGCGGTTGGGCGGCATTTGACCCACGCGTAGACTGGCTCATCGATACGCTTAAATCACTGAAACATGAAAAGGTGTTGTTGATCTGTGCTGAAGCGCAAACCGCTATCAGTCTGGAACAAGTGTTGCGCGAACGCGAAGCAATCAAAGCCGCAGTGTTCCATGAGGGCATGTCAATCGTTGAACGTGACCGTGCAGCGGCATTTTTTGCGGATGAATACGACAGTGCACAAGTGTTATTGTGTTCAGAAATAGGCTCAGAGGGGCGAAACTTTCAGTTCTCGCATCACCTAGTGCTATTTGATTTACCGCTAAACCCTGATTTACTTGAGCAACGCATCGGCCGCCTAGATAGAATTGGTCAAAAATATGATGTGAATATTCATGTACCTTACTTTGAAAACACCGCACAAGAAGTGCTATTGCGTTGGTATCAAGACGGCTTAGATGCCTTTGAAACGACCAGTACTACGGGCCAGATGTTATACAAAGAGTTTTCTGAAGAATTGCTTGAGTTAATTGGCGAGCACAACTGTGACGAAGATGTACTAGACCCGCTACTAGAGCAAGCTGCGAAGAAAAACGCAGTATTGCGCAGTCAGATGGAGCAAGGCCGTGACCGACTTTTAGAGCTACATTCAAGCGGTCAAGGTAAAGCAGAACGTTTGGTACAAGATATTGAAGCGCTTGATGACGACGTTGTTCTACCTGCATACATGATCAATGCATTTGATATTTTTGGTGTGAACCAAGAAGATAAAGGTGAAAATACCATTATCCTGAAGCCGACGGAACACATGTTAAACCCATCGTTCCCTTGCTTGAGAGATGACGGAATAACCGTGACCTTTGACCGTACGACCGCGCTATCACAAGAAGATGCGCACTTTATCAGTTGGGATCACCCAATGGTACAGGGCACCATGGATATGATCTGTGATGATGATTTTGGTAGTGCTTCTGTGGCCTTGTTGAAAAACAAAAAGCTCCCCGTGGGCACTTTCTTCGTGGAGTTAATCTTTATCGCCGAAGCTTCCGCGCCAAAAGCTCTACAGCTGGGTCGATTCTTACCGCCAACGCCGGTTCGTATCTTACTGGACAAAGCAGGCAACAATTTAGCGGCAAATGTTGCGTTTGACGCTTTCAACAATCAACTTTCTGCTGTAGGTCGTCAAACAGCGAGTAAACTAGCAAACGCGTTACAAAGCGCAATTCATCCGCTTATCACTCAAGCCAATACCTTAGCAACGCAGGAGTTGGATGCGATTCAAGCTCAAGCACAACAGAAAATGCTAGAAGTCATGGCCGATGAACAGGGCCGCCTAGTGGCGCTCAAAGCCGTCAACCCGAACATTCGCGATGAGGAAATAGCGGTATTTGATAAGCAACGTACCGAGCTGACTAATCATATTGCCAAGGCTCAACTTAAGCTTGATGCAATCCGCTTAATCGTGGTGACCCACGACTAAGAAAAATGCATAAGGCCAAGTGCAACGCTTGGCCTTTGCTTTACGCTTTTATCACCAAACCTGACACCATATTTTGCGATTATCAAAAACCCCGTTAAAATGTCGCGCTTGTTTCATTTAAGGCCAGACCTGTGTTGTTAAACTATGCGCCACCGCGCGACCCCTATTTAGAAATTTTGTATCAAGATGATCACATGCTTGTGATCAACAAACCCAGCGGCTTATTAACTGTGCCAGGTAAGGATCCAAAACATGCGGACAGCGCAATCAGCAGAGTCAATACGGTGTTTCCAAACGCGCGCATTGTGCACCGCTTAGATATGGCAACATCGGGAGTGCTATGTTTGGCAATGAGTAAAGCGGCACACCGCTTTTTAAGTATTCAATTTCAAGATAGATTGACGAATAAGCACTATATTGCCCGCATCCATGGTAAGTTAGCGCAGCAAAGCGGTTCGGTGGACTTGCCACTCATTTGTGATTGGCCAAATCGCCCTAAACAGATGGTGTGTCACGATACGGGCAAACCTTCGTTGACGCACTTTGAAGTACTCAATTATGAACAGCACGCCACCCGAGTGAAATTAACTCCCATCACAGGTCGCTCACATCAATTACGCGTACATATGCTGTCACTTGGCCATGTGATATTGGGCGATAGACTTTATGCCAAAGACAAAGCGCTGGCTGCAGCACCTCGTTTGCAGTTACATGCCGAGATGCTACAGATTTGTCATCCTGATACGGGCCAAATGATGACCTTTAACGCCCCTGTGCCATTTTAGTGCTGATTAAACAACCCTAATGCACTTGCCGTCATTGCTCTGACGCCCGTTTTTATAGTCAGCGGATAGTCTGGAGCGAATTGACTTGAGTGCAATGAAGGTAGCGTATCGCCATTTTTCTGTGCTTTTTGATAAAGCTCAGGTTCTACCCCACCCAGCCAAAAAATAGTGATTGGGATATTTTCGTCGGTTAAGCCATATAGGCCAAAGTCTTCTCCCGCCATTACCGGCTCAGACTTCATGACATTATCCGCACCAAGCTCTTGTTTAATTGCATCCGTTACTTTGGCCGCTAAGTCAGGGTCATTGTATGTAGAGGGAATGGTTTCGTCTGTATTGACGTACACACTCGGTGCCATGTCCTCTGGCAGCCCTGCACTCAAAGCAATCCCCTTGGTCATACGCTCTATGGTAGCGATTTGCTGCTCTCTTACTTTAGGGTCGTAGGAGCGCAGCGTCAGTTGCAGTTTCACCTCATTCGAGATGATGTTGTGTTTTGAGCCCCCATGAATTGACCCCACAGTGATAACCGAAGGTTGCAGCGGTGATATCTCGCGACTGGTAATCGTTTGCAAGGCCAGTACAATGCGCGAGGCCAAGACCACAGGATCTACCGTAGTGTGCGGGTAAGCACCGTGACCACCTTTACCTTTAACGGTAATATCAACCGAATCCACATTCGCTAAGGCATAACCCGGCGCGATGGCCACTTTGCCAGCGGGTACTGAGGCACTAACGTGTAGCCCTAACACATGATCAGGTTTGGCAAACTGGCTAAACAGCCCCTCTTTGATCATAGCTTTAGCACCAGCCCCCACCTCTTCAGCGGGCTGTGCCACCATCATTAAAGTACCTTGCCAATTGGCACGCAACGCCACAAGTTGTTTGGCAGCACCTATAAAACTGGTCATATGAATGTCATGCCCACAGCCATGCATCACACCAACTTCGTTATTATTGCTATCTAATACTTTTACTTTTGACGCATATTTTTTGCCCGTCTGTTCAATGATGGGCAGCGCATCGGTATCAGCTCGGATCATTACAGTGGGACCCTCACCATTTTTAAGCAAGCCAACTACACCATGCCCGCCCACCCCTTTTGTCACATCAAAGCCAAGCACCTCTAGTTCTGAGGCCAAACGCGCAGCGGTGTTTTTTTCTTGATAAGACAGCTCTGGGTTTTGGTGCAGGTGTAAATATAAGGACTCCAAATACGATATATCGGATTTAACATTGTCCGCAAGAGATAGCGCGTAGGCCTGGCTTGCAATCAACATAGGTAAACACATGATCAGCTTTTTCATTATTATTATTCCCACTTCCTTAAGTCAGACCTCAAATTAGCAACTAACACCTAGTTACACAATATTTAGCTATCCATGCGGAATGTGTGTTCATTTACAGTTGTTTGAAAACTGGATTAAAAGCTCTGATATTGCTGACCTATAATTTAGTAAATACCTGTTGCCAATCTTACAATTTTCACCACTCTACAAGCGCCCAAAATAAAACCAAAATGTACTAAAAAAACCAATGATTACACTCCTATACATTCAAACTTCCAGACGCTCATTTATTATAAATAAGCATATAAAATACACAGTGGATAACAAAAACCGAACAAAATTACCTTTTTAACGATAAGAAAAATCATTTATGCACCTACAAAAGGAAATATAAATTTTTTTACCATTTCACCTTTGACAACTGTTAAATAATAGCTAACTTTGTAACAACCTTTAAATAAAGGTTAATAATCTAATAATTATAAATAGGAACAACATGATGAAAAAATCTCTTCTTACTTTGTCTATCGCCTTCGCCATTACCAGCACTAGCACGTTAGCTCAAGAACCAAGCTATCAAGGTGCAGCAGCCGATATGGAAATTGCTAACACCTGTATCGTGCGTTTTAACGATGGCGTATCAAAGTTTGATGTTGAAGGCAAAGCTCGCGGCATGGTTGCTAAAGCAAATGCTCAAGCAAAGCATATCTATAAAAACAGTATCAAAGGTATGGCTGTGAACATGAGCTGTGAAAAAGCTAAAGCAGCATTTTCAGGTAACACTGACATTATGCGTTTCACTCCTGATGGCGTAGTACACGCAAGCCCAGCTGCAAAAGGTAAGCCAGGTGGCGGCGGCAGCCAATCTCAACAAACACCTTGGAGTGTAACGCGTGTAGGTGGTCCAGTAGATGGTAGCCAGTATACAGCTTGGGTACTCGATACTGGTATTGACGTAGATCACGCTGATTTAAACGTTGATACAAGTAAAGGCTTCTCGGCATTCACTAAAGGTCGTGATGCGGGTGTAGATGACGGAAACGGTCATGGTACACACGTAGCAGGCACCATTGCTGCGATCGATAACAATATTGATGTAGTGGGTGTAGCTGCTGGCGCATCTGTTGTACCAGTAAAAGTACTGGACTCACGTGGCTCTGGTAGCTGGTCTGGCGTACTGGCCGGTATTGACCACGTTGCTGCTAACGCAAGTTCAGGCGATTGTGCAAATATGAGCCTTGGTGGTGGTTTTAACCAAGAGCTAAATGATGCGGTTGAAAATGCAGCACAGCAATCAGGCGCTTTCTTTGTTGTTGCAGCAGGTAACGAAAGCCAGCACGCTGGTAACGTTTCACCGGCTAGTGCATCACATAACCGTGTTTATACTATCTCTGCAACGGATTCAAACGACCGTTTCGCAAGCTTCTCTAACTATGGTAACCCACCAGTAGATTACGCAGCACCAGGTGTTAGCATCTTATCAACTCGCAATGGTGGCGGAACAACAACGATGTCTGGTACGTCAATGGCATCACCAGCGGCTTGTGCGGTTATTATGATGAGCAACGGTAACCCAAGTGTAGATGGTAAAGCGACTAACGACCCAGATGGTAATGCTGACAGCATCATTCACCTGTAATTTCCCAGTAACAAAACGGCGCGCTTAATTTAGCGCGCCGTTTTTTAGGCTAAGTCTTTTCCAATCCAAACAACTTTCCCTATGATCTCTAATTGTTCGAGTTCATGAGGTTGCACGTGTTGATCCACATATTCTTTATTGTCGCTGATGAGTCGAACCGAGCCATCCAAATACTGTTGTAACCGTTTAGCGTAAAGCTCTTCGCCGAGTCGTACCACATAAATTAGCCCTTCACTTAGCTTTTTATCCGACAAGTCAACCAAAATAGTATTGTTATTGTGAATCGTCGGCTCCATAGAGTCACCTTTGGCAAACACAACAGCCAACTGGCTTTTATCCAAGCCTTTATAATCAACCCACTTTTTTCTAAAAGCTAAATGACGCTCAATACGCGCCGCCCCATTAAAGGCACCATGACCTGTACTTACAGAGATGTGATAGCCTGGCACCAGAATAAACTCTTCTTCGAATTCATCAACACTAACAACACGTTGACTCAATAAAGGTGATGTATCGGATTTGCTTGAAGCGTCACCAACCCCCTTTACCAACCACATAAAATCCACGCCTGCTTGTTTAGCAATTCGCTCAATAACACTCAGTTTTGGATCTTCTCCTTTTAGAATTCTACGCAGCGTGCCCTCTGAAACACCTATTTTTGACGCAAAGTTACGAATACTGTCTGGCTTAATGGCTTGCTCTACACGCGCAGAGAATGACGCACCCCCTCCCTCTTCAGTCACCGCATTATCGCTATAATTTTCATACATATATGATTTCCCTTATTTATTAAGAGTAAAAACACGCGTTTCTTGACACAGTTCAAATAAAAAGTGACGTAATCGCTAAAATAATCATTGAAATGCGTAATTTTTAGATCTAAAATTTAAAAAAATACGCACAACAACCTTTGGGAATTCCCTGTCAATTTCAATCTATGCGTATTTAGTGCTGCATTATACATCAATTTATGAAGCATTTCACTGGACATTAGTATTTTTGCGTAATAAATGAAGGAATTTATACATTATGCTTTCACAGATTAACATTCAAGCCAATCGTACGCCCAAAGGGGCTGATATTTTAAAGTTTGCCCGCAAGTGTCGAGGCTTTACTCAAGCCGAATCAGCAGCCAGTTATGGTATTGAAGAGCGAACACTTAGGCGCTGGGAGAATAACGAATATAACCCTCGCTGGAATGACGTGATAGGATTGCTAGAAGATGTTTATTCTCTCGATGTAGCACATGTGATTTTAGGTATGATCCACACTGATGAATAAGCCCAATAACAAATAACAAATAACAAATAACAAATAATAAAGATAATGAAATGATAAAAAAAATAGAGACCGAGCGCCTGATTGACGTACCCAAGCAGCTTCCTCGTACCTCTGGGACGTTCTCCCGTACATTTGGCACTGTCATGCTGCGTATGTTGGGCTGGCGTATCACTGGTGAGTTTCCTCAATATGGTAAATTTGTAGCAGCGGTCGCGCCTCACACATCCAACTGGGATTTCTTCGTGGCTATTTCGGTAAAGCTCAGCCTTGGCATTGAAATCAAGTTTTTAGGAAAACACAGTATTTTTTTCGGACCAATCGGTTGGTTGCTAAAGAAAATGGGTGGTATTGCGGTAGAACGAAGCCAAGCTCACGGTATGGTTGCACAAATTACCGACGTGTTTAACCGCTCTGATGCCTTAATTCTTGGCATTGCCCCTGAGGGCACGCGTAAGAAAACCGCCAAATGGAAAACCGGTTTTTTACATATCGCTAAATCAGCCAACGTACCCGTTGTGCCTATGGCGTTGGATTACCGCAACAAGCAATTTGTCATTATGCCCACACAGCATATTCAAGGCGACATAGAGCAAGAACTACAGCGGTTTTGTAAGCTTTTTGATAAAGAAATGGCTAAATACCCACAGCAAGTCTCTGGAGATTAATTCGACGCACAGTCAGCATATTTTGTCGCAATATATTCGCAGCGAACATTACGTTGCCTATACTGGGCAAACCAAACACAAATAATAAAAATGATATGAAAAAAGCTTTATCTAGTTCTATTTGCACGCTTGCTTTAGTTTGCGGGCAAGCTTTTGCAGACACCACAGTGCTTAATGCAAAAGCCTACATCGATGTGGATTCAGGTGAGCGCATCAGTAACCCTAGCTTATTGATTGAAGACAATCGCATCGTAAAAATTGCTAAACAAGGTGAGTTACCAATTCCAAGTGATGCAAAAGTTATCACGCTAAAAGATAAAACCTTGCTACCGGGGTTAATGGACATGCACGTACATTTAACCGGGGATCCGTCAGATAACTTCTTAGCTGCACAAAACTATTCAATTCCAAGAAAAACCGTTAAAGCGGTAAAAAATGCCCAAACAACACTGTTAGCTGGCTTTACAACAATACGTAATCTTGGTTCACCCGGCTATAGCGTTATTGCGGTTCGAGATGCCATCAATGCACAAGAAGTGATTGGCCCAAGAATTTACAGCGCAGGCAATGCCATTTCAATCACAGGTGGCCATTGTGATGATAACTTTAGCGCACCGGAGAAAAAATCAGTCGCGGCGGGCGTCGCCGATGGACCTTGGGCGGTGCGCGCTAAAGTGAGAGAGAATATCAAATATGGTGCGAACACCATCAAAATATGCGCGACAGGCGGTGTGTTCTCTAAAGGTACTAAAGTTGGCGTTCAACAGTTTTCAGAACAAGAATTGCAAGCAGCTGCTGAAGAAGCGCATTTGCGCGGCTTAGTTATTGCGGCCCATGCCCACGGTACCAATGGTATTAAAGCAGCCATTCGCGCGGGGATAGATAGTATAGAGCATTGTAGTTTCATGGATGACGAAGCTATCTCCTTGGCAAAACAGCACGGTACTTATTTATCCTGTGACATTTATAACACCGAGTACACTTTAGCCTTTGGCGAAGCCAATGGGGTACCCGAAGAGAATATCAACAAAGAGAAGTTAGTTTCAAAAGCCCAGCGAGAGAGTTTTCGCCGCGCAGTAAAAGCCGGACTAAATATGGTATTTGGCTCCGATGCTGCAATTTATCCACATGGAGACAATGGTAAACAGTTCTCGCGCATGGTGCAGTTTGGGATGACCCCATTACAGGCGATTCAAGCTGCTACCGTTAATAGCGCAGCACTACTCAAGCAAGCAGATTTAGGAAAGATCTCAGAGGGCTACCTTGCCGATATTATCGCCCTTGATGGCGATCCTTTGCATGATATTACAGCGTTGGAAAATGTCAGTTTTGTCATGAAAGATGGTCAAATCTATAAGCAGTAAATACCGTAGAGCCTGCTCTATAGCAGGCTCAGAAAAACCACACGCCGAACTTTCCAAAAATACAGTCGTTCATTTTTACAATTATTTTACAAAAAGTAAATTTACTCTACCCTTGTATTTATGCCGTGCCTAAACATTGGCTGATAAAAGTAAAAAAGGACTTCAACAGGGGTAGACAAAAAATGGAACAAACGACACACAACGAGCCATCATCTAGATTATCATCCATCGATTTGTTACGTGGCTTAATCATCATTTTGATGGCATTGGATCACACCAGAAACTATTGGGGTGTGACTCCATTTTCCCCTACCGATCTGGAATTTAGCAATTGGGCATGGTTTTTCACCCGCTGGATCACGCATTTTTGTGCACCGTTGTTTGTTTTTCTAACGGGTGTTAGCGCCTTTTTATATGCTCAAAAAGTACAAGATGCTAAACAACTACGGCACTTTTTATTTACCCGTGGCGTGTGGCTTATTATCCTGGAGATTGCGCTTATCACACCCAGTTGGCAAGTCAGTTACAACACCATAGTGCTACAGGTGATCTGGGTTATTGGTTGCTCAATGGTATTACTTTCGTTGCTTATCAATATGAGTACAAAGTGGATACTCCTGCTAACACTGCCCTTTTTGCTGTTACATAATGCTGTTAATGATACGGCGATAATGGGAGCGTTAGGCTCTTTTGCGTGGCTATGGCAGATGTTACATGTGCAAGGAGCTATTACCTTCAAGAGCTTAGGTATAAGTACATTTATAGCCTACCCATTAATCCCTTGGTTTAGCATCATGGCATTGGGGTATGTGGTGGGTCAGGTGTATACTTGGTCGCCACAGACACGCATTCCATTTTTGACCAATTTAGGATTAGGGCTTATCATGAGCTTTATCCTGCTCAGAGCCACAGGCATTTATGGTGATCCACAAAACTTTGTTGCACAGCAAAACACCATCACCTCAATTTTATCATTTCTAAACACACATAAATATCCACCCTCTTTGCAATATACGTTGATGACGATAGGGCCAGGCCTCATCCTGTTGGCACAATTAGAAAAACTCAACAGCAACGACAACCTATACAGCTACCTCTGCTGGCTTAAGGTATTTGGTGCTGTACCGCTGTTTTTCTACGTGATCCATGTGCCTATTATCAATGGTGCTGCACATCTCTACACTTGGTTTAAATTTGGTGAACCCATCAATATGTTTTTTGCTTTTAATAAGTTACCGCCTAACTATGCGCCTAGTTTATGGTTAACCTATTGTGTCTGGCTATTATTACTTTGGGCCCTTTATTATCCTTGTAAGCACTATGCCAACCTCAAAAAACGCTCTAGCAACCCAGTGTTAAGTTATTTGTAAGTTCACATCAAGATGGTGCAATTTTAATCCCATAAAAAGGACAAAAATGCACTTTGAGGGACAAAGGTGAATTTTTAATTACTTTAGTAAAATATTTGTAATGTAAAATAAATTCATTTAGTGTTTCTAAGGTAAACACTCAAGTTGATGTTTACTAATAAAAAATTACGAATAACACGGGAAACACAATGAAAAAAACCAACCTTAGCCTCCTTATGGCCCTAACGATGTCAGCCAACAGTATTGCATTTACGCAACTCGGTGGGGGTGGCATTATGCCAATGGGCCATGAGTGGCTAACACGTACTGCCGCCTTGGAATTGCTAGATGCAGAGCATGTTATTAGCCCCGACCCTAACGATCCTCGGCCAACTTGGCAGTATGGACTGGCAAAAAATACCGACCTCAGTAGTGCCTACAGTGAAATATCAAAGATCAGTGCAAACACCAATGACAATAGCAATTATCAACCTCGCTTTGATAATGTGTACGCTGCAATAGTGGGTGAACGTTGGGTGGATATTGCTGGATTCAATGTATCTAACGCCAGTATTGATCCCACGGGTCCAAATTGCTTCAGCGCAATCTCTCAAGAACCTGCGGATTTGCAACAAGATCACTTTATGCGTCGTTATGATGATGTTGCGGGTCAAGGTGGTGTCGACGCAGCCCGCCGTGGTCAACAACGTTTTATTCAACACTTTATTGACGCTGCAATGGCACAGCAAAAGCGCATTAAAGTGTGGGATGGTGGCGGTTACTCCGCACGAGTTGAAGTCGATCATAACTACTTTTTATTCGGCCGCGCAGTTCATCTTTTCCAAGACTCATTTAGCCCTGAACATACCGTGAGACTACCGCAAGATAACTTCGAAAAAGTATGGCAAGTCAAAGCTTACTTGTGCTCAGAAGGAGCCGAGCAGCATAGCCACGACACTAAGGATGTCGTGAATTTCAGCAGTGGTGATGTGATCTGGCATGAAGATACCCGCTTAGACTCCGGTTGGAGTAGCTACAAAGTCAGCAGCATGAAACCTGTGGCACTAGTTGCCCTTGAGGCCAGTAAAGATCTATGGGCTGCGTTTATTCGCACTATGGCAGTACACCCAGAACAAAGAGAACAAGCCGCTCGACTGGAAGCGCAAACATTGGTGGATAACTGGCTCTCATTTGATGAACAAGCCATGCTCAGCTGGTATGATGACCAGCAACGACGCGATCACACCTATGTACTTGCACCGAACGAAACGGGTCCAGGTAAAACGCTTGAAGAGTGTATGCTTGAGCTAAATGTTGGTACCAGCAGCCAATCAGCGCGTGTTGCGCAACTTGATGCCGAGCGTCGCCAATGCTTGTATAACATTGAGGCACAGCCGGGTTATGAAGATCTCTACGACCCACACATGGATATGCCTTACAATTGGCGTTGGAAATCTCTCACCTGGCAAACCCCACCTAGTGACTGGCAAGCCACACAGCACGCCGCCGACAAAGGTGAAACTATCAGTTTTCAATCGGCGCTAAACGGTCAACCTGTTCACACACAAGAGGATCTCACCAATGACGCCAGATTGGTAGCCACGGCTGGCACTGCCACTGAGTTTATTAAAGTCCCCACACCCGACGGCGCGTTTTATTTACGAAGCAAGCAAAACCCAGAGCTATTCTTTAGCTACAGCGCAACCTCATCTGGCTATGCAAAATTGGTTGATTCACCACGCCAATCCGCTTATCAATTTATTTATCAAGGCGGGGTTTGGAATATTAAAAACACCTACTGGCAACAGTATTTCTGGCTAGACAGTAGCGATAACAGCATACATCTCAACCGTGATGGCGAACCACATCATAGTTCAGCAAAATGGATCCTAAACCAATAGTAAGTAAACGCAAATCAAGGCAATGTCAGGCTTAGCGCCTGTCATTGCCTTTTTGCTTTAGTACCGAGCGTTACAGCAGGGTTATTTTATATCTACCTCAATTGTGGTGCCATGATTGGCTCCCTCACCCAGCGTTGATACAAAGTACCAACCGGGCTGGAGACCATCTAGTCTGAGATATTCATCACTACCGAAGCGCTGCGACGAAAAGTCATAGAAACTGCGACTTGGCCAAAACTGTCCAACATATAAATCTGTGTTACCCAAGCCATGCTGAGTGCGGATCTCTATTTGACTATCTGGTTCAGTAATCTTGATGTAAAAGTGGCTGTCTCCTGCGCCCACACACACCGCCTGCTTATCAAATAATTGGCCATGATTTAGTGGTGGCATAGATTGACATGTATCGAGCAGCTCTTTTGGCTTTTTCGCACCTTCTCTAAGTGCACTTTCATAACTTGCTGCCAGCATCACTGATTGATAGGGTTTAGAGTCGACAATAGAGACATAGTGAGTGCCCCTATTAACAGTCACTGCCAACACTTGCTCGGTACTCATGACTTTTGAGCGCACCATGGCATTACTTGGTGTCGCCCATTGTCTTGGGTTGTAGAGCAAACGTGTAGTGCTTTGTGCGCCGCGAGTACTTAAATACAACGTGGTATTGTCATGCTCTACTTGCACTTTAAAATACTGCATTTGACCACTGACACACTCGGCTTGATCAAGCTTCAATATATCTCCTGAGCTTGCCGTATCTCCTTCTCGACAGTTAGCTGGCAAATATAGCGGTACGCCCAACTCATTTTTGGCACGCAGTTGTAAACCATCTGGGTCCCCTTCATGAGGTTGCGGCAACCAAGCTTGCAAACAGGCAGCATCCTTTACACAGGGGTCTGTTAATGCTTTCATAAAGTTGGCCATATCAGTGAGTTCTTGTTCATTGAGTCCAAGAGGCACGAGCACTGGCGCACCGTCAGCAATTTCAAAATCTACGATTTTGGCCGCTTCTTCGGTATTTATTTCAGCATCAACAAACAAAGATTCACAATCCGCTCGGTGTTTAAATTGCGCCTGCTGACACCACACTTTATTGTCGAAGTAATTACGCAATGTGGCGCGATAATCGTTGTAATGATCCATCACCTCTTCTAGCGTGTCATAGTTCCCCGCGTGACCGTACGGACCTGTTACTTCAATGTTCAACAAAGTGCCCGAACGAAAGCTAAAAATATCAGCCTCGCTATTGTTACGATGCATTCGGCCTAGATCATTGGTTGTGGTATCACCCGCCCCCGTACCTGGACCAATTTGAGGAAACGCCAACCTGTGGTAATTGGATACCTTGGTTTGCGTAAAGCTATCGGTGTTATGGCAACCAATACACTGCGTGGGCGTATCCATTGGCGGTTCACCACCATCTGATGGCGGCGGCGGCAGGTATAAATATAAATATGCGCCACGTTTTTGCGATTCGGTGATGGCTGATTTATCCCCTCGGATGTAAGCAAACCATGGGTTATCGGTAAAATTCATGGACCGCTGATATGCTGCGATGGCTTTGCTGATATTTTTAAAAGTGACCACTTCCTCACCAGATGAGGCGCTGTCACCATAGACTTTCTCAAAGTGTGCTCGCCAGTTATTTTTAAATAACTCCCCCTGACCACTGCCATAGTCGCCAATTCTTGCGGCTAAATGTGCTCGTACCGCTTCGTTGGACTGCCCCTGCATAAAGTCAAAACCACGCATCTCGGACGCGGTAACGACAGGAAAACGCGCCTGTGCTTGCAACAGGCTGTTTCCTGCGTTTGGATCAGCCTGTTTATAGGGAACATCGGGTGTACTGATCCCACGTTCTGGATTTAGCCAATCCAAAAATTCAACACGCGCATCGCGAAACAAACTACGCTTTTCAGTCCAAGCGTTAAAAATGGTAGGTGAGTTTCTTGGTACGTATAGGTTGCCAGTCAGTGTTTCTCTGCCCGGCCCCAGTACATCTTCATCTTTTGCCAGCGTACCAATTGGCAAGGCTAAACCATCTCCTCCACCTAAATAGGGGTGATGGCAGCTCGCACATGCAACGTCTTTATTACCGCTGAGCGCTTTGCTAAAAAACAATAGCTTTCCAAGCTTTACTTCGGGGTCATCCACGGCAGGAATATTTGCGCCGCTGGTTAAATCTCCAGTCAGTTCATGCTGCGCTATCAACTGCGCAAGTTTGGCATCTAAATCCGGTTCTGCGGATGGAAGTACGTCACTGGCAACCACCTTGCTGGCGACGATGCACAGACTGACCAGTAGAGTAATCCGTCTTCTCATTGTTATCATGTTAGTTTCCTTTGCTAGTTTGAGAATCATCTCAAAAGCGAAAACTAACCCAAAAAATTTACATTTGCAAAATACTAAATACAAATCAATGAAATTAAATTATAAAAATTTATCTTTCAACAATTTAACAGAAAAAATATATAAATAACTATATAAAACATCGTGATAAATAGCTGCAGTTTACGTGTGAGTTACGAGTAAAGTTAACACAAGGTTAACTTTACAAGGTGGTAATTTACACGTTCCAAAACCCAAAAATCATCACTTATAACTAAACAACCTACGCTCACTTTAATAAAATGCTACCCAGGGTAAAAATGGCTTGTGTAAACTATGGGTTTTCCAAGGAGCTTTTATGACGATTACAAGACAACATACCAACCAACGCATGAGCCGCATTGTTACGCATAACAACACCGTCTATTTATGTGGGCAAGTATGTGAAGACGCCAGCAAAGGCATCACCGAACAAACCCAAACCATGCTTGCTAAGGTTGATGATTTACTCGCACAAGCGAACAGCGATAAATACCACCTACTCAGTGCAACAGTGTATATCAGCGATATGCAGTATTTTGCGCAAATGAACGCCGTGTGGGATGCATGGGTGCCTGAAGGTCACGCCCCCGCAAGAGCCTGTGTACAAGCCGCAATGGCTCGTCCAGAGTTATTGGTAGAAGTTTCCGTGATCGCAGCTGTTAAAGAAAGTTAGTACCTACACACATGATGGCCTGTGTTCTGAGAGTGAGAGGCTTCGCTTATAGCACCCTCTCTTTCTCAGTCTGCTCAAAAGACTAATTGCTGCTATGTTACAAGCACAAGCATCTAAAGGCCCCCATAAGTACACCGCAAATTATCAGATCTAAAATAAAAACCGCCTATACTGAATATTATTGTTACAACTAGAAGACCTATCTTGAAAAAGCTGTATTGCCTAGTGGTGGTTTTTATATGTTTACATGGTTTGTATAGCCCAGCGTTTGGTGCTCAGAGCAAAGCGTTAAAGCCACTTACTTTATCAACGACCAACGACCCAAGAACTCCCTTGTATCAAAAAACAGTGCAAGTGCTGCGCGTTGCATTGGCCGAGCTGGGCTTTACCTTGAACGTAATAACGTTACCAAGCAAACGCAGCTTAAGCTGGTCCAACATGGGCAAGGTAGATGGCGAGCTATTCAGAGTCAGCGATTTAGACCTTGCAACCTACCCGAATTTAATACGAGTCAACGAGGCCATCGCAGTAATTGATCAATCTGTCATAGGTAAGTCAGGTATTGTGGTAAATGGCTGGCAAAGCATGCAACACTACACCATCGCCTATGAGCGAGGCACCGCTTTTTTGGATAAAAATCAAGCGCGTTTTAAAGGTGTGATCTTAGTAGATGACTTTGATCAAGCCATCGAGCTTATCATCGCCGGTAGGGCTGATATTACGGTGACAAGTAAAGCAACTGCACAGCGCTTAATGAAAAATTCACCCCTTTCATCCCACGAGATAAAAATCCATAACCCTCCTCTAGTTGAAGTAAAGCTACATACCTATATCAACAAACAACGCCACCCAGAACTCCCTCATCAACTTTCACAGGTGCTTAAAGTAATGAAACTTGATGGTCGCTACGGCAAGCTGAGTCAATTGACAGCCACCAGTAGATAATATCCTTTAGCTTTGTGTTCGTTTTAAGAGCTTTTGCTTTACTCTTGGCAGCAAGCCATTCACACGTATCAGCCAATACATCATAAGCAACAAAATAATAAGATCTGCGTACTCAACTAGCAAAAAGTGACGAATATCCTCAGGGGCATGCTGTAATCCTTGGCCCACAAATGAACCCACCGCAATAAACATGGCAAAACACATACGCCAAACGTGACGTGACAAACGGGTGCGTTGACTGATTTGTTTAGCCATTATGTAGCGTAGGTCCAACATCACACTGGTTATGGCAAGCACACCAAACATGAGATACGGCCCTACAGAGAACCCTTGAAATCGCCCTGTTTCAGACTGGCTCACCACATACACGCAGTAAAAACTGTACAAGCCAATGGCAAGCGCAGCGTACATAAGCACATAGTGACCACTCGCCTGTCTCGACTGTGAAGCTCTAAATACAGCCAAGGCGGTAAGTACCAAGTAAAGTGTATACATGCCCGCAATCATCGATATCATCATAGGCTTTATAAAAGCGACCACACTCCCTGTTATCGCCATTAACACCATCGCTATCACAAACCAGCGACCCGCTTTGATGTGCCCCACACCGCCTTTTTTCATAAACAACGCCGTATATCCGGCAAGTACCGCGACTGTGCCAGTGGCGATGTGGCCAAAAAGTATGATTGATTGCGCCATAACCGCTCCCAAAAAATAACCATAATTAAGATTTAGACTCATGCTATGCTCAACTTCTAAAGGTGTCGTCCAAGCCACTTAGCGAAGACAAACCAAATAAATATAATATTAATAATCAACAACATATTTTTTGTGGAAGTGTAGAATGGATCAATCATTTGAGATGTTGTTATCGGGAGTAACACTCGGTGTTGGTGGGTTTTCCTGCTATTTGATCGCCTATAGAATGTGCCAGCAGCCGTTTTATATTCCGCTTTTTATACTGCTTCTCGCGTTGACTTTTCTCAGCGCTGGGGGATCCATTTTTGCGGGCTTTGAGCAACATATATTTAGCTACATCGCAATCTTAGCACCATGCTTTTTACTGTTAGCGCCGAGCTTGTGGCTATACGCTCGCGCTTTGACTGCCAGCACCCCATGGTGTTTTCAACTATCACATTGCAAACACTATATTCCTGCATTCATGAGCTTGCTGCTTAGCTTTGCCATCTTGTTAGCACCCAACTCACTATTGCAAGAGATGTTTTTCAGTGACCAAGATGTAACACCTGATTTTTTCTCGGTATTCATCAGTGTTGGGACTATGCTCTCGATTGCTATATGGTTTTTGCAAACCGTGGGTTATTTATTCAGCTTGGCAAAACTCTCTCATAGCTATCACCTGCAACTGAAAAATGTTTTTTGTGATCTCACTAACAAGAAGTTGAAGTGGCTACGGCTTATCGTCGTAGCCATGCTGCTAAGTGGTACATGGGCTTCGTTGGCCATCATGGATGTTAATTTGGCTATTTTTGACGCCATTTGGGGCCAGCTACTGTGCTTATTGACAATATGGTGGTTGGGCTATTTTGGCTTAACGCAACAACCTGGATTTGCTGTTGTCTATAAAGAAAATCAACAGCAAGCCCAACAAAACGATACCGAAAACCCCCGCTATCAACGCTCGGCACTTAGCCCACAACAAAGCCAAAGCATCGCCCAAAAAGTACAACAAGCTATTGAAAGTGATAAACTTTATTTAGACTCACAATTGACTCTTTACAAGCTGGCTAAACATATCAACGAGCCTAGCCAGTATGTTTCACAAACGCTTAGTCAGGTCATGCAAACGTCATTTTTTGAATGTATAAATAACGCACGAGTTGAGGCGGCGAAAGACATGTTGCGGTCAGATCAGCACAACGTATTAGACGTTGCCATGTCTGTTGGCTTTAATGCCCGTTCGTCATTTTATAAAGCGTTTAAAAGTCGAACTAACATGACACCAAGTCAATTTAAAAAGTCTACTAAGCAATAGCCTGAAACTATACAGTACTCAGGTCTATACTTGACTAATAAAGCAATAATAACGGGGATGACATCAATGCTGTTAAGCAAGCGCGTTCGCAACATATTTTGCAGTGTTATTGCCGCCTGTTCTCCTACCATTTATGCCAGTAACGACACCGACTTATTTTCTTTAGATCTCACCGAACTGATGAACGTGACGGTTGAAGCAAGAAAGGTAGAAGAAGACCTACAAAATACTCCGCTGTCTGTGTCTGTAATGTCGAGAGAGTTTCTAGAACAAAGAGCACTAGATAACTTAGTCGACGCCGCCTATTTTATTCCCAATATAGACATCACCACAGTGGGTGAAAACTCAGGGTGCACCCACTGTGCTGGTATTACCATCCGCGGTGTCGGTCAAGTAGACCCCATTCCAACCACCGACCCTAGCGTAGGCCTTTATATCGATGGGGTTTATCATGCTCGCTCCGCAGGGTCCATTGTTAACTTTTTAGATATAGAACGTATTGAAGTGCTGCGAGGACCACAGGGCACGTTGTATGGTAAAAACTCGATTGGTGGGGCTATCAATATCTTGACTCGTAAGGTCAGTGACCAACAGCAAGTTCGCACCCAGATCACAGCGGGTGAGTTCAATCGTTTTGACGCTTCCTTCCTTCTCAATCAACCATTGAATGAGCAATGGGCTGCCAGAGTCGCTGTGGCCAAGTTCACCGAAGACGGTTTTGTTAAGCGACTTAATGGTGATTTGGAGGGCGGCCAAGACGAGTTGGGGGTCTTAGCTAAACTGCGTTATCAACCTTCAAAAAGGCTCAGCATTGAATTTAGCTTAGACAGACAGCTGCAAAATAATGGTAGCGCCCCATCGGTTCTTAGTAAGAAAAATGACGATGCCGATTTGATCTCACTGTATAATTTGGTCGCAACAGGCTCCCCAGCCATTGAACCACTTCCTGAACTACACACCTTTACAGACCCCTTTTTGAGTGCAGCTACCGCTGAAAACGAAAACCGCGTGAGCCAAACAGGATACCGTGGCACGATTGATTGGGATATTAACGAGCAATTACATCTAAAATCGATCACCAGTTACCGTACACTCGATGCCATTTATGGTAGAGATTTTGACAATAATCCCGTCAATATCGGTTTTACTCATGATGAACAAACTCAGCGCCAACTTAGTCAAGAGTTTAATCTCTCTGGCAATCAAAATAATGATTTTAAATGGCTGCTAGGGTTGTTCACCATAGATGAGCACATAGATTATAACTTTAGGTTTGTATTTCTAGAGGGCTTATATCAGGGTTTAGAAACTCTGCCCTCACCGCTTGATGGCTCACCTTTGAGCGCGCCTACATCCATTGGCGGGCCAAACAATCCTCTTAATCTCGCCCTCGATCTTGATAACACATTTAACAATGAAGTTGACAACCAAAGCATTGCCCTATTTGCGCATAGTACCTATCAATTTGCGCCCAAGTGGCATGTTACCACGGGGGCACGTTTAACTTGGGAGCGGAAAAAGCAGCAAGTGATAACGCGTTTAAATGTTGCTGATGTCATCGCGATTAATAGAACAGATAGCGCCCCTGATGGCGCCATTGAGAAAAGTTGGCGGGTTTTCTCACCGTTACTCGGACTTCAATATAGACCCACGAAAGATTTCATGTACTTTATTAACGCGGCACGTGGCTTTAAATCGGGAGGGTTTAATGGCGTTGCTAACTCGGTAGTATCCGCTCGCCCATTTGAGCCGGAATACCTCACTGCAATTGAATTGGGCGTCCGCTCAGAGTGGTTTGACAGTCAGTTACGCCTCAATGGCACTGCTTTTTTGCTCGAACATCGAGACATGCAATTACGCGGCGGTGAATCAGGGGAGAACTCCGGTGTTGAAATATTTATCGACAATGTAGGCAACACCCGAACCAAAGGTGTTGAACTAGAGGCCGAAGCACTGTTGTCGAAAACGGTTAACCTCAGTTTCAGTGTCTCTTATACGGACGCCAAATTCACCGATGTAGGTAATGCAACAGAAGTCACCAAAGCCAGCAAACTGATAAAAACGCCCCGCTGGACAACCGCTTTGAGCCTACGTAAAGTCTGGCCCATCACTAATCAACACAACCTTACAACGCGGCTGAGTTGGGCGTATCGCAGTGACATCTACAATGATGTATTTAATAACGAACACGCCAAACAAGATGCACTGTCGCTGCTGAATTTCTACGTTAGTTACCCTATCACCCAACAGCTGAAAGCATCATTTTTTGTCACCAATCTAACGGATGAATATCATGTGATAGGCGCTAATGACTTTACGGCTGCCTTTGGCGTAGCTGAGTATTATCTCGCCCCATCAAGGCGCTTTGGCCTATCGCTTAGTTATCAATTTTAATCTATCGGCTTTGACCTCATAAGTGGTCGGTGCAGCTTGGCATGGTATGTTGTTGTAACACAAGATACTATCTTGAAAATAATCAGAACAAATTAGCGGCCTTATCATGACAGCCATAACACAACTATTTCCCGTTTGGGCAGTCTTGCTCAGTACCATCGCACTGTTTTTTCCACACCTGTTTATCGATTTTAAATCTGCCATCATCCCCATGCTCATGGTGATCATGTTGAGTATGGGTTTAACACTCACAGGCCAAGACTTTTTACGAGTAATACAACATAAAAAAGCGGTACTGATAGCCGTGTTGCTGCAATTTACCGTGATGCCTCTAATGGCATACACCTTGGCAACCCTGCTCATGTTTGATACCGATTTACTCATTGGCATGGTGCTGGTCGGTACGGTGGCTGGTGGCACGGCAAGTAATGTGATGTGCTATTTAGCCAAAGGGGATGTTGCTTTATCTATCACGATGACCGCAATCAGTACCTTGCTTGGGGTGATGTTTACCCCCTTTCTTACTGCTGCGTTGATTGGACAAGTGGTTGATATTCCTGTGTCATCGATGCTCGCCAGCCTCTTGAAAATAGTTCTGCTGCCGGTAGCAATAGGCGTACTGATGAATCGCATTTTTACCAATAAGCTCAATCATATCAAACCCCATTTACCGTTCGTGTCGATGGCTGCCATTGTGTTTATCATTGCCATCATCGTGGCGTTAAATAGCGCTAAGCTGCAAACCATCGGGTTACTTATATTTGTGGCCATTGTCGTACATAACGCGACAGGGTTGCTGCTAGGTTACTGGATACCTAAATGTCTTAAGCTAGATGAGACCGTATGCCGAACCATCGCATTCGAGGTTGGCATGCAAAACTCGGGGCTTGCTGTTGCACTGGCAATGAAATTCTTTTCCCCTGCGGCTGCTATCGCTGGCACATTATTTTCCATATGGCACAACGTGAGTGGTTCAATTTTGGCAGGCTATTGGCACAAGCGTAGCATCAAAGAATCAAGCACAGCGCCTAAACCTGACGCAGAGTCACAAATAGAGCAATCATAACAGCCAATACAAAAAGCCGCCCTGAAGGCGGCTTGATTAGGATCAACAACGTAAGAAGGAAATGTTATAAGCTATTTTTTTTCGAGTAGCTTACTCGTACCAATTTCAATTTTGCGAGGTTTTAACGCCTCGGGAACTTCACGTTCTAGGTCAATGACTAGCAGGCCGTTCTCCAACTCAGCACTGAGTACTTTTACATGATCCCCGAGCTGGAACTTGCGCTCAAAGTTGCGCTGAGCAATGCCCTGATGGATGAAACGACGGTCATCATCTTGCTGTTTTTGTTGCTGCTTTTCGCCCTTAACCAATAAGGCATTTCCCTCAGACTGTAAAGATAATTCATGCTCAGCAAATCCAGCCACCGCCATGGTGATCTGATACTTATCTTTACCTAGCGCCTCAATATTGTAAGGAGGGAAACTAGGCTGCTTTTCATTTCGGGCAGCGGCATCCATTAGCGACGCTAAATGGTCAAAACCAATGAATGAACGGTATAGTGGAGATAGATCGACTGTTTGCATAATTTGTATCCTCATAAAGCAATAACTAAGCTGCTTACTCTTTAAAATAAACCAATAAACAGCATATAAAACATAAAGTTAAATTTATTTGGGACCCTATCGGCGTCCTCACAATCCTATCTATGGACACGACAAACCCTTTTCAAGATACTTTTTTCAATTTTTTTCTAAGAAACTTTTAACATTATGATTTTTATATACTTTAAAAGCACTTTTACTAACGCACCGAGTATTCAAGCGGGCATTTTACGTTATATGGTAAAACGGCTCACATGCCTGATTGCGAACACGCATTAATGTGCCCTTGATGACCTCAAAAGGTGTAACTTTTTAGTTAATTATGGCTGCACTTAGATAGAGGTAAATGCTAATCTGCGCTATTATTTACATTAATTAGTAGAGAGCCCATACCATAAAAATGCCTGATTACTTGGATCCAGCGCTGCGAATCACGCCGCAGTATTTTGTTGAAGAACTGATCGATATCCCTAAGCTCACCGAATTGTTGGAGCTTTACTCTAATGCGACCAAAATGGTTACGGCACTACTTGACTTGCATGGTAATGTGCTTATTGCCACTAACTGGCAAGATTCCTGTACCAAGTTTCATCGTAAAAATGAACAAACCTGCGCCAATTGCCTAGAAAGTGATACTGCTTTGGCGGGTGCTTTAGCTGCAGGTAATAAATACAATGTTTATCGCTGCAAAAACGGGCTAGTCGATGTTGCCACACCTGTTATTATAGAAGGCCAGCATATCGCTAACCTATTTACCGGACAGTTCTTTTTCGAACCGCCAAACCTTGAAGAGTTTCGCCAAAAAGCTAGAAATGTGGGGTTTGACGAAGAACAATATCTTGATGCAATACAGCGGGTTCCAGTTTATTCAGAATCTGAAATAGAAGCTCATTTTGCTTTTTTAGCCAAACTAGCGGAAATGGTTGCAGAAATGGGCGCAAATACCATCAAAATAAAGCAGATGAATAAAAAAGTGATTCAAGAACACGATGTACTCGCCAGTTCATTCTCCAAGTTTATTGAGATGGCTCCCATTGGAGTAGTCAAAAACCGCATCGACAACGGTCGATTCTTACTGGCGAATGATGCCTTTAGTCGCTTGGTGGGCACAGATAAACTCAGCCTAATGTCACAAACACTGAGAGAACTCATTGCACCTGCAGACAGAGAGAGTTTTGACAAAGCCATTGTAGGGTTGCCAAAAAGCAAAGCGTTTGGAGATTTAAATGTGCACATACAAGTGGCACCCAATAGTTATGCAACGGTTCTATTACATGGCGTTTTGGTAGAAGAAACCACGGGGGTCAAGAGCATTTGGACCGTGGTGCAAGATATTACCGAGTCAATGACACTACAGGCCAACTTGATAGAAGCCATAGACAAAGCGAATATGGCTAGCAACGCTAAGAGTGACTTCTTAGCTAATATGAGCCACGAGATTAGAACCCCAATGAACGGCGTGTTAGGTTCGCTCCAATTGCTTGAGAACCAAGTCACAGAGCCTCAGAACAAAAAGTTACTAGATGCTTCTTTGACATCGGCACGCTCATTACTCACCATCATCAACGACATTTTAGACTTTTCTAAGCTTGAGGCGGGTAAGTTAAAGTTAGAATCGATCGGGCTGTCTTTATCGCAAATCATAGAAACGATCATCTCAGACATAGGTCCCACCGCACACAAAAAGAACATCAAACTGTACGCCCATATCAGTACTGATAGCAACGATCAGTGGCTAGGTGATCCCACACGTATCCGGCAAATCCTTATCAATGTAGTTTCCAATGCCATTAAATTTACCAAGCAAGGTGAGGTAACAATTTCATTGACGACTCGAGTTGACAATGGCCAGCGTCTGCCCGTTATAACCATCACGGATACCGGTATAGGCATGGATGAACAGGGCGTAAAAGCTTTGTTTGAACGTTTTGAACAAGCCGATACCTCCACAACCCGTAGCTTTGGCGGCACTGGGCTTGGTATGTCCATCACTCGTAATCTATTAACGCTAATGAATGGCACTATTGATATACAAAGTCAGTTGGGCAAAGGCACAACGGTGACCATCGCGTTGCCACTTGAAGCAGATAGCAGCACCATCTCGCAGCCAAAAAAAGTTGAACTATTCCCTGCACCTGATTTATCAGGTAAGTGTATTTTGGTCGCCGAGGATAATGATATAAACTGGCTTATCGTCTCTACGATGCTAAAGCATACCAAGGCGACTTTGGTACACGCCAAAGATGGACAAATCGCCATTGAGAAGTTTGCAACAGTAACCCCTGATATCGTACTTATGGATATCCATATGCCGAATATGGATGGTATTAACGCGTGTCATCATATCAAACAACACAGCCCTAACACGCCAGTTATCGTACTCACTGCAAGCATTATGAGTGATGATATTGCGATGTATGAACGTGTCGGCTTTGATGATTGGCTCGGTAAACCTCTTGAAATGAACCTGTTATACAAGAAGTTATCCGTGTTTCAGTAAAAGGACGAACCACCGCATTCTAATTTACTTGGTTACAGGTGTAGTAGTAATGATGTTTGCGCCTTTTTCGGCATTTTTTTCACCACCAACAGGTACGAATTGTCAATCATTCGCTCAATTTCACCTTGTGGAATAGAGCCGTCAAGCAACACGGTGTTCCACAGCCTTTTATTCATGTGGTAACCTGGTAAAACCGATGGGAAGATATCTCTAAGCGCTTGCGCTTCATCTGGTTCACATTTTAAGTTAATTCGCCACGTTTCATTGTGTTTGTCTCCCATGTGCTTGCCAAGCGAAAGCGTAGCGAACATTTTGTCTTTTACCTTATACACATCAACCCCTTCACCAAAGGGCTGACTCACAGTCGCTTCTGGTTTGTTCATAAAATATTGATGAACCTGCAGGTGATCCATAAAACCTCCTTGTTATTTAGCATGTAGTAACATGTTAGTCGTTGCGTAAGGATTGTCTCCACTGGCTATAGTTCACAGCCGCCAACACGGTATAAAATACAAACAGCACCACGGTTGGGAAATAGCCTTTGCTTACGTAAAGATAAATTGATGCGGCATCAATCACAACCCAATATAACCAGTTCTCCAGCACTTTTTTCGCGAGAAGGTAGGTGGCAACGACGCCAAAACAAGTCGTCAGGGAGTCCAAATAGGCAAAGTCCGCATAGGTGTAATGCTCCATAACATATCCAAGGGCTATACCAACTGCACTTGTGATGGCAATCAACCGAGTATGAGAGCGTAATGACCAACTACTGATAGGTAACTGGTTTTCTTCATGTAGAGTGAGTTTTGCCCCCAACATTTGGCCTTGTCGCCATTGCCACCAGCCATAAACCGCCATTGCCATATAAAAAAAGTTTAGCAACGACTCCATCAACAATGCGCCATTGAAAAACAACAAAGTATAAATTAATGTACTGATACCGCCTGCGACCCAGCACCAGGCACTTTGCTTCATCGCCAACAGCATGTAAGCGATAGACAATAATACGGCGCTGTACTCCCAAACTGACATGGCTTGAAAGCCACTGATAACATGTTGGAAAAAGCCAACTAATTCATTCATATATTTTAATGCTCAATTGTAACTAACAGACTCTCCAATGCTGACGCATCCTTACACAGGCAATTGAAATCAAGTCGCATTATGTTATCACCCTTCTGGCGAGTACGCCTTGTGAAAGCCCGTTAAATTTCAACTTATGATGTATTTTTAGGTAAACGTGGAGCTGGCTTGAGCGAGGGGAATTGATCCTATGCAAAATCAATCTCCCCCAATAACTGAAGGGAACTATTAGTGGTAAAAAAGTTTATATTGAGTGGCACAAAAAGCCTTATCTTAAAGCTTGCTTACGCTGCCTTAAGATAAGGCTCTTGGCCTTTATGTTTTGCGTTGCGTTTAAAGCTACCTTTGCCTTTTTTCGCCTTTTCAACTTTGACTTTAAACAGTGGGCTGGTGACTAATGCTTTGAGTGCATTATCTTTTATTTCACCTCGTTGATGGGCGTGGCAGTGTTGTTTTTTACTCATGATAATTCCTTAAAATTGACTACTAAATCGTCTAATGACGGGGCGAATTATTGGCATAAATGCCGCTGTATGCAAGTAATTTTTATGCTGTTTTTTAGACTCTATCCAATCCATATTAAAATAAATAAAAACAAAACCTTACCTAATTTATTGCGGCTTTCCTAGCAGATTAATCTGGTTTACTGGGTATTGTTATCAAACCTTCATACCTCACTCGCTATACTGTAAGAAAATAAATTTAACTTGCCAAACGTTTGAGCTTTATTATGCCCAGCATTGTAACCGGTCACGGTATTACACTGAATTATCAAGATGAAGGGCCCAAAGAGGCCCCTGCCATTATTTTAATAATGGGGTTAGGCGCACAAATGACCGTGTGGCCAGAGCCCTTTTTTTACGGGCTAGTTAAAAAAGGTTTTCGTGTCGTGCGCTTTGATAATCGCGATACGGGGCTTTCTACTCAGTTAGAGCAATATGGTAGTCCTAGCCTTGTACAAACATGGTTAAAAAAGCGCTTCGCATCCACAGCGGCAGCCCCCTATACCCTTGAAGATATGTGTCAGGATACATTAGCACTGATGGGCGCTTTACAAATAAAAAAAGCGCACTTAGTCGGCGCTTCTATGGGCGGTATGATAGCGCAATCTTTGGCTGCTAAGCATAAAAAGAAAGTGTTGAGTCTGACTCTCGTGATGTCATCTTCATCCATGCCCCGCCTTTGTACACGTAACTTTTTGCTTTTTATGCGCCTGCTTCGCTTGCAACCTGTGAGAAACAATGAGGCGTCCAGTATTAATTACCTCGTGAGGTTAAACCAATTAATTGGCAGTCCTGGGTATCCACAAGACGAACACACGCTCCAAAAACAGGCTAAGTTGAGCGTAGCTCGTGCTCATACTCCAAATGGTTTCAAACGCCAGTTAGTCGCGCTTACTTACAGCGGCAGTCGGGAGCATTTACTGCCTAAAATAAAAGCACCAACTCTGGTTATTCATGGTTTAGAAGACCCCATCTTCCCCTTGTGTGCAGGCCAAAAAACAGCACAGAGCATACGTAAAGCTAAACTAAAAGTCGTACCAGGAATGGGCCATAATTTTCCACCCGAGTTGATGAAAAAAATGACAAAATGGGTTGCCAAGCACGTCACTAAATCCGAACGAAAGCGCCTTGAGAAAAAAGCTCGCAAATGTGAGTTGCACATCATGAAAAGCTAAACCTCATTTACCTGAGGTTTACCTGAGGCTACCTTCCCATATGTGCTTTAATCCATGCTTTTACTGGGGTAACCCATTCATTCATTGGCTTGTAAAATGCCCCATGTTCAAGGCCAGTATCGATCATAATTTCATTAAACGAACGCGTTTGTGTACTGCGTTTGGCCAAAGTTGCGCAGCTTTGAGGGCCATCTGAGCGCTCATAGACCGATAGCACGTGGCCAAACACCTTTATATCTGTGTGTTTACTAGAGACAAGCCTACCGCAGCCAGCCAATATCACGGTATTAATCTCTAAATCTGAGAGCTTATCAGAGGCAACACCCGCGATAAACGAGCCTCGAGAAAAGCCAACTAATGTAATATTCCTTGCTGAAACACCTTTTTCAACCAATGTGCGTACCTGTTGATTTAATTCATAGGCGTAAGCAAAGGGGTCAGTGTTTTTAGCTCTATGGTGTGCAATTAAAGTATAGCTTTTATCAGCAAGTGCTTGTTTAATTGCTGGAAAATCATAACCCCCCCCAACCGTTTTTAGTATTTATTGGTTTTGGGTTTGTTCCCTCAACTATGTAACCATGTTGATAAAATACAAATTTGTCGTTTGCAGATACAGACTCTGGTGGAGCCGTCAAGACAGTCGCACTCCAGCTATTGAAAGATATCAGCGCTGTGAGCCAAGCGCAGCTTACCATACGAAGTTTCATCACTTTCCTTTTCCTTACCTCACGTTATTGGTAGTTAAAAAAGGGGCGCCAATGGTGCCCCTTGCCAACTGGTAACATTCCAGTGTATTTAAAACCGATGAAGTTGCGCATCAAAACGATGAGCAACCTCTTTAATGCTAGTCGCTCAATCTTAAGTCTTACTGAATTGAAAATTTTTGTACGAGTGCGTAACAATATGATTATACTAAAACAATCTCTTCTCTCAACTATGCTTGTACGGATAAGTTCAAGCTTGATAGTATAAATTTTGCAACATTCGCTTCGCATAACCGCTTTAGGAGAAAGCATGGAAAATCGGTCCCTTACAATAAAAACTATGACCCCAAGTGAGCTGGATATTGCCGTTGAGTGGGCAGCATGCGAGGGCTGGAATCCTGGGCTCAGTGACGCTCAGTGCTATTATCGAGCCGATCCTAATGGTTTCTTGATGGGCTATTTGGGTGATGAACCCATCGCATCTATCTCTGTGGTGAAATACAATAATAGTTTCGGATTTTTAGGCTTTTATATCGTTAAACCCGAGTATCGAGGCTTAGGTTTTGGCTGGCAAATATGGCAAGCTGGACTGCAATATTTGAATGGCTGTAATATCGCGCTGGATGGTGTTGTTGCTCAGCAAGATAACTATAAAAAGTCTGGTTTTAAACTTGCCTATCGTAACATCCGTTTTGCGGGCACAGGCGGTGGTACAGAACCGCTAGCCAGCAACATCGTATCGCTAAGTGATCTGCCCATCGCTACTGTACTTGACTACGAACAGGCGTTTTTTCCTGCCAAGCGTGAAAACTTTCTCAAATGCTGGGTAACCCAAGCTAACAGCCACGCTCTCGCTATCATGAACGAAGGAAAAATCGCGGGGTATGGCGTGATCCGCCCTTGTCGACAAGGCTATAAAATAGGCCCCCTATTTGCGAATAGTAAAGCTGAGGCAGAGCAACTTTTTCAAGCCCTACGCGCTAAAACCTCCACAACAGACACAATTTATTAAGATGTTCCTGAAGTTAATGACGCCGCGGTTGCTCTGGCTAACGACCATGGTATGGCACCTGATTTTGAAACCGCCAGAATGTACACGGGCAACACACCAAAGCTATCTCTCGAAAGAACATACGGCGTAACATCATTTGAAATAGGCTAATAAAACAAGGCGCTTTGACTTTAAAACCATAAAAATATCAAAGTTGCCTTAAACCTTTTGGAAAATCATCGCGTCATACCCTTAAAAAATAACAAAGGACTATTATGCTGTACCCAACTCGGCTTGTTTCCCTCACTCTGGTTTTCATTTTTTGTATACTTACTTCGTTGACAAGCAAAGCACAAACTACACCCGTAACGCCTTTTAAAGGGCTTCTTTCTGTTTCACAAGCACATCAAGATATTGAGCAGTGGTTTAACTGGCTACATCAGACTCATCCAGATTTATCGCACAGCGTAGAAGATGTTGATGCCTTTTATCAAAAAGTAGCGCAGATCAAAAGCGCGATTAAATCCCCAATGACCGCAATGACACTGTGGCAACACATGGCCCCACTTAACTCCATGCTCGCAGATGGTCACATTAAGGTAGGGCATGGCTCAACGTCACAGTGGCGTCAATGGATTGTGCAGGGAACAGCATTGCTTCCACTAGAAGTGTATATAAACGATGACGGCATTTATGTGGCACGAGACCTAGGCACACAAACTAGCCGCTATCAAGGCGCTAAAATAGAATCTATCAATGGCATCAGCGCCACCAGCATGTTACAACTCTTACTCACCAATACCCATGGCGACACACTGGCTTTTCGCCAAAGCGTGCTGGAAAGTCAGTTTAATCGCTTATTTTATATGACATTTGGCCCACAAGATTCTTTTCATATCAACCTAACGCACAAGGGTAAGCCACACAGTATTAAGCTCAGCGCCAAGGCTGCACTGCCGAAAAGCCTCGCAACGTCTACCTTTGCAGAGGAATTCAATGTCACCTATCAAGACAACACAGCCATATTACGCGTGAACACGTTTGCATGGGATGGTTTTAAACAATACCTCACCTTTATGGACGGTGTATTCACGGATATCAAAGAAAAGAACATTAATCACTTAATCATTGATATCAGCAAAAACGGAGGTGGTAACGACGATATGTGGATGGAAGGCATATTGCGTTATATCGCCGATAAGCCCTATCGGCACTTTTCAACTTACCGCTCAAAGATTTTATTAAAATATCGTGATCCGGGGCAAATTGTTGGCAATATTGAACAAGGTGAAAATACCCGCTTAATCCAACCAGACCTACAGCTGGATAACTTCTACACTGGCAAAGTGTCCCTTCTAATAGGTACGGGTACTTACTCATCATCTGTTGTGTTTGCAAACACCGTACAGGACTATAAATTTGCTCAGCTTATAGGTACCCAAACAGGCGGTCGCAGCACACAAAGCGGTGGCATCCAATTCACTACACTCACGCACAGTCAGCTGCAAATGATTTCACCACGATTTTTACTGACCCGCCCAAGTGGTGTTACTCAAATGACGCCTGTTGTGCCCGATATCTCTTTGACACAGGCAAGCTTACCCGAAAATATACTTTAACGGCTTTAAATTTCCTCACCTTACTGGAGCCTGTATGTTTGGGCTCCAGTCCAATTCAGATCTCTAACATCAATCTAAACATCAAGTTTTTCGATTAAGCCAATCGTTTTAATTCGCTCATAAACCCACCGCCCTTTCCTATACTCTTGGCAACGATTTCAAACGCGGGCGCAAAAGATATCAAACCGCTTGTGTTTATTGTGACCTGGTATTTCACCATTCTCAGGTCAATGTAGTGAGTATGCAAATTAATCGCCCCCTTGCGGAGGCAGGTAAACTTTAAGGAAACTTACCATGAATGAGCGACTTTTTAACAAGCGACTACTGGCCAGTTTGGTCAGTTTGCTACTAATTTCTGGCGGTGCATCCGCACAAAACCAAGAAAAAGCCCAGATGAGTAAGCCTCAAGGGGCTATCGGCAGTGGTGTAGCCAAAGCAGGACAAGCAAAAACAAATCAATTTTGGTGGCCCGATCAATTAAATTTAGCGCCATTACGTGATCATGATGCTCGGTCAAATCCATATGGCGAAGATTTTGATTACGCCAAAGCATTTAGCAGCTTAGATTTAGACCAAGTAAAACAAGATATAGATACGCTGCTTACAACATCTCAAGGCTGGTGGCCCGCTGACTTTGGCAACTATGGTCCGTTTTTCATCCGCATGACATGGCACAGCGCAGGTACCTATCGTACATTAGATGGCCGTGGTGGCGCAGATGGTGGGCAACAACGTTTTGACCCACTCAATAGCTGGCCAGACAATGGTAATTTAGACAAAGCTCGTCGCTTGTTATGGCCGGTAAAACAACAGTATGGTGAAGCATTGTCTTGGGCTGACCTGATGGTATTGGCTGGCAACGTTTCGCTAGAAAATATGGGTTTTAAAACCTTTGGCTTTGCCGGTGGCCGTGCTGATGATTGGGAACCAGACTTGGTATACTGGGGTCCAGAGTTGGAAATGCTGGCCAGCGATAGACACGAACGGGACGGCAAACTTCAGCGTCCACTCGGCGCAACCCATATGGGGCTTATCTACGTCAATCCAGAAGGCCCGAGAGGCGTTCCCGATCCCTTGGGTTCTGCAAAAAATATTCGTACCGCGTTCTCTCGAATGGCTATGAATGATGAAGAGACCTTAGCGCTGATAGCAGGTGGCCACACCTTTGGTAAAATGCATGGTGCACACAAACCAAAAGATTGCGTGGGTAAAGAACCTGGTGCTGCAGACATTGAGCAACAAGGCCTTGGTTGGAAAAACACCTGCGGTAAAGGACACTCTGAAGACACCGTAACCAGCGGTTTAGAAGGCGCTTGGACGCAAGCCCCCACTAAGTGGACCTCTTTGTATTTAAGTAACCTATTGAACTTTGAATGGCAGCAAACACGCAGCCCAGCTGGCGCAATTCAATGGATACCAACCGATGAGTCGCTGCATAAAGCAGTGCCAGATGCCCATATCAAAGGTAAGTTTAATCCACCAGTGATGACAACCGCTGATTTAGCACTGAAGTTCGACCCTGAATATCGCAAGATAGCGGAGCGGTTTTTAGCGGACCCTGAGCAGTACCGTTTGGCATTTGCCAAAGCATGGTACAAATTAACCCACAGAGATATGGGGCCTGCACGTAACTTTCTTGGCAAGGAAGTACCAAAAGAAACCATGATATGGCAAGACCCAATTGATGAAAAAACCGCATCAAAGCTAGACAATGATGATATTAACGAGCTGAAAAAACAGGTGTTAGACTCAGGTCTAAGTGTATCTGAGCTCGTTCGAGTAGCTTGGGGCGCTGCAGCAAGCTATCGCGCAGCGGACAAACGCGGTGGCGTCAATGGTGCCCGTATAGCACTGGCACCACAAAAAGATTGGCAAGTTAATAACCCCGTGGAAACACAAAAAGTCATTAAAGTGCTCAGCAACATCCAATCAAATTTCAATGGCGGTATGTTCAACAGCAGTCGTGTTTCTTTGGCGGATTTGATTGTGTTAGCTGCAAATGCGGCCATTGAAAAAGCAGCTAAAGACGCGGGTTACGCAGTATCGGTACCATTTATTCCTGGTCGAGCGGATGCAACACAGGCACAAACCGATGTGAACTCATTTAGCTTGCTAGAGCTCAGTGCCGATGGTTTTAGAAACTACTTTGACAAACAAAACAGCTATAAGTCACCCACTGAAATGCTGATTGATAAAGCCGATCAACTCAACCTGAGTGTGCCACAGATGACTGTACTGATTGGTGGTATGCGCGTATTAGATGCAAATTATCAGGGGGTGAAACATGGCGTATTCACCAATCAGCCAGGCACCTTAAGTAACGACTTTTTCGTAAACTTACTAGACATGTCAACAGTTTGGAGAAAGTCATCAGAGCAAGGTATATATCAAGGTTTTGACCGTCAAACGGGTGAGCCGAAATGGAGCGCGACTTCAGTTGATTTGATCTTTGGCTCTAACTCTGAGTTACGTGCTGTGGCGGAAGTGTATGCATTCGATACGTCAAAACAAAAGTTTGTGGACGACTTTATCAAAGTATGGACCAAGGTGATGAATTTAGACCGCTAAACGTATCCTTTGTAGGCACTGAGCAACCATACTCAGTGCCTTTTCTCCACTAACCACCCGAATTTTCTCCATTTTCTTTGCACGATTCAACGCTACCTTAGCGCCAAATGAGTTCTTAAACACTCATAAAGACCAATATAATCAAATATAAGGATAAACTAATGGCGTTTAAATTAAGCTCTTTGTGCCTTGCTCTGTCGCTGGGCCTATCAAACTATGCAATGGCTTCTTGTAACGGTATAGGCGATGGAGCCAGTGCTACTTTAGAGGGGGTGTCACTAAGAATTGCAGGTTCTGCTGAGTCCGAGTCATTTTCATTTAACACTTCGCAAGACACATTAACCGTTACTAGAACCGCCAGCAGTAACACCAGCTGCGATACATTTTACCTCAGCCAAATCATGTTTATTGAAGCCAGATTGGGCGCAGGGAATGACACCTTCAATGGACAAGATGTCGCAGTCATGCAGTACGTCTATGGCGAAAATGGTAATGACACAATTACCACAGGCTCGCAACAAGATAGAGTGTATGGTGGTGCAGGTAATGACACGATTTATGGTCGTGCTGGCAATGATATGTTGCACGGACAAGACGGTAGCGATGTGATCTATGGCGGCTATGGCAATGATCACATTACGGGAGGAAACGACCATGACCAACTGTTTGGCGATCAGAATGATGACGTAATCGTTGGTGACAATGGTGGTGATTTACTCATCGGTGGCCAAGGTAGTGACCTGCTTATGGGTGGTAATGATAATGACTATCTCGGTGGAGGGTGCCGTCTTGCCAATGCCAATAATGGCTATATTTACGAACAAAGTGGCTGTAACAGCAACAGCGATGGTGGCGACACCTTATACGGCGGAAGCGGTGACGACGTGCTAAGTGGTGATAAGGGGAATGACAAACTCTACGGTGAAGACGGCGATGATTATCTAACCGGTAATAAGGGTCGCGAAGACCGACTATACGGCGGTAACGGTAAAGACGCCCTCTTTGAAGTAGGCGATGGTGATGTCGTCAATAGTAGCAAATGGCACAAAGCATGGGGCAACGGCGGCGACGATATTCTCTTCACTTACTTAGAAAACTCACGACAAGAAGGTGGTAGCGGCAATGACGTCATTATTACTTCGTCAACGGAGTTTGACGCAAAAATTCAAGGTGGTAGAAATGCCGATTACATTTGGACGGCCGATGCTTTTCCTGAGGGCAGTTGCGGCAAGGGTGATGATAAAGGGGTGTTATTTTTAAATAGCTGTGAAGGCATCACTTGGGTTGATGACTATCAAGGGCTTTTGTCTAAAGTTGATAAGAAAAGTAACTTCGATAACCCCTACTATGACGCTGCCAATGCTGTGGTAGAAATGCCTGGTTCATACACTGGCTTAAATAATGGTTGGCGTAGTTATGGCCCTCGCCCCACCGCACTATTCGATATAGTTTCCAGCGCCGTATTTCAACGCTGGTTAGAAGATCAATCTACAAAACCCTACTCATACTACGAGTGGCGTGTTGATTACAACGTTGGCTCAGGTATTTACGGCACCTATATAAACTGTATGGAGAATAACGTTGCTTATAAATGTAAGCACATTTTGCAACAAGTCCAGACCTGCTACAACCAAACAGGTAGTGTGGTAGATTGCCAATAACACTTACTAACCCGGCATCTCATGCCGGGTTTGCCTGTTAAGCGTTACTCAACCTTTTGTTCACCCAAAGCGCAGACATAATAATGGCACCACCAATTGCAAGCCGCATAATGTCAGCGTCTCGATTCCAAATAGCCACGTTGACCAAAATGCCCGCAGGGATCAGCATATTATTCATAACAGCCAATACACCGACATCCACAACTGTAGTCCCTTTGTTCCACGCAAAATAACCCAACCCTGACGCTATGACTCCCAAATAGATAAGTACACTCCACTGCACAGCCGTTGTTGGTAAACCTGTTACATCGCCAAATGCAGCAAAGCAAGAAACAGCAACGGCTAACGCACCGATAAAAAACCAAGCAAATACGCTTTGCTGGGGAATTTCCTTGTCTTGCATCAGCCGTTTATACATCACCTGCCCTGTTGCAAAACAAATATTTGCGCCCTGTACCAACAGCATACCAATCAAAAACTGCCCATCTACGCCTTCATAGCGAATCGCTATCGCGCCTATCACGGCGATTAAAGCTGCCACTAAAAAGCCGATATGAAAGCGCTTCGCCAGCAGGTCATTGAACAGGGTAATATACAGTGGTGTCATAACGGTAAAGAGCAGCACCTCTGGCACACTTAAAAATAAAAACGAATGATAGTAAAAGCCGTACATCGCACCCAATTGAATAGCACCTACCAGCATCAATTTGGCGGCAAGCTTTTTGGGTATTACAGACAGCTTTAAGAAGGGAAGAAATACACAGGTCGCCAAAGTAATACGCACCAGCACACTGAACCAAGCGTCTACTTGTCCTGCCAAATATACGCCTATCAAGCTAAATGAAAAAGCCCACAACAAGGTTACCGAAATAAGATATTGCATACAGCCTGCGCTTTACCCAAAAATGCTATCGTACACAATCACGTGTCGTGATTCACCTATTGTGAAGCTTTACTCACTCATGAGCCGTTCTTTTTAAAAGTTTGTAAAGGGTATCTATGCGTTTATGGGTACGATAACTTTCATAACACATGTTTACGCCTATCAATATTGTGCCGTAGAGCAAGCAGTAAGATGTGAGCTGATCTGAGCTACTAGGCACCAGTGCGCTCCAGCCAAACGCCAAAGCACATACGCTCAACGCTTTAAAGCTGTGTGAAAACACGTTGGGGCGTAGCGACGCTAATTCAGCTTCCAATTGAACTTGCTTCTTCATTTGTGTCAACGCGATATGACTTTCAATACTTTCTTTATTCATAATCTCTCCTTAGACAACGATAAAACTCCCTGACATATATTCAATTTGCCATTCACTGAACCCAAGCCCCTTTATTGGGTACTCAAATTGAGTCAATTATACAAGTCAACTTTATAATTACCAGCCCTATCTAGAGTAAATACGTTAACTTCTTGTATCGGGAATATTCCACTTGTTTTTATAGACTTTAATCTGTACAGCCTATGCTGGCTGCACACATAGTATTATTTAACTTAACTTTTCATAAATATAATAAATTACCTAAATTTAACACAGTTGATTGATTTGTTTTCATCTTTGCAATTATTTGTTAGAGTTCTTTGGTCGGCTTATTCGACGCTATGGGCAAACCATTCGAAAGGATGGGGCGCAAAGTCACCGGTCTAAGGGGTCAACAGCCCTATGATAGCGGGATTGCTAGCGCAGCCAAACCATTCGGCTGCCTATCTTTCCGTTCCAAATGACCAAGTTGTTATTATTTGGAGCATAAAATGAAGTTATTAACAAAAAGCAAAGCTGTCATGCTTTGTGGGTGTATTGGTATGGCATTAGGCTCTACCGCCTATGCCGCTGGCAAAAGCACACCACAAACAGCATTGCCAATACAAGCCATCAACAATTTACCAAATGGCAAACTAAAAACTAGCCTCAGCAAATTACCTCCTCACGCCCAACAAAAGGCGCTTGTACAACTACAAGAACTGGCAATTCCAGCTATTGATACCTTGCTGATGCAAGCCGATAGCAGCGGTGAGCTGTTCTACATCGAAGAAGCTTTGGTTGACGGCCTAGCGAACGATTCTGAACAAGCATACACGTTGCCGCCTGTGGATGTGTTTAAACTACACAGTAACCCAAGTTCTAATAACAAAGTGTTTTTAGATTTCGATGGCGGCATTGTCAGTGGTCGCGCATGGGGAAGCGGTGCCACTTTTGATTCAGCGCCCTATGATTTAGATGGCGATCCAAATACATTCAATGAAAATGAACGCGCGCGTATTCATGACATCTGGAACCGCATGGCGGATGATTTCGCCGCCTTTGACATTGATGTCACAACAGAAGCTCCCGTTGAGTTTGGTCCGAATGTTGGCTGGGTGTTATTTACCAAAGACACCGATCTGTCTGGCTATGCCATGCCACATCAAGGTGCCGGGGGCGTGGCCTACGTGAACGTGTGGGGCCGCAGTAATTTTACTTACTATCAACCTGCGTTTGTGTACTACAACCGCCTAGGCAGCGGCGTCGCATCTTATATGGCTGAAGCAGGCTCTCATGAGCTTGGCCACAATTTGGGATTAAGCCATGATGGCACTTCCACGCAAAGCTACTATCCAGGCCTTGGCAATGATAGCGATCCGAGCAGTTGGGCGCCAATTATGGGCGCCAGCTACTATAAAAATGTGACCCAATGGAGTAAAGGGGAATACCCCGATGCCAACCAAAATCAGGATGATATCGCGATCATCGCAACCAAATTAGGCATGACAATCGACACCGAAGGTAGCAGTGATAACCCTGTTATTTTGCAAGTAGACAGCCAAGGTGGATTTTCTGCGACTAACCGCCAAATAGACCCCGACAACGTATCTACAGGCAACAAAGGTAGCGTGCAAGTCAGTGACAGTGACTGGTTTCAGTTCAGTGTGGGCAGTGGTCCCGCTGAATTTATTGCCATCCCTGCCTGGGATGTATTTCCTCGCAGCAACAAGCGTGGTGCTAATCTGGATATTGGCCTGAATTTATACGACAGTAGTGGCACAGTGGTCGCAACTAATAATACCCATAACGATACCAGTGCTAGTATTCAGATAGATCTCGCACAAGGGGTTTATACGCTAGAAGTGTTTGGTGCTGCGGGCCCATATGCAAGCGACTATGCAAGTCAAGGCCATTTCTATTTACAGGGTCAAGTGACTCCTGCAACCCCTGATAATACACCACCAGATCCTAATCCTATGAGTTTTGCTCAAGCTCCAACAACGATGAGTGATTCAGAAATTACAATGCAGGCTGTTAGCGCTATTGATGACAATGGTGGTGTCGTAAGCTATCGCTTTGACTGCACACAAAATAGCAATATCTGCCAAGGCAGTGACTGGCAAAGTGATACTGTGTTTACGGCAACGGCACTGCAATCACAGACTCAATATTGCTTCAGCGTACAAGCAAAAGATTTAACAGGTAACACCACGGTGCCATCTGCAAGTTTGTGTGCTACCACACATACCCCACCGCCAAAACCTTTGCCCCCTGCTCCACCAAGCAATTTATCAGTGCTTGACGCTCAAGACGGTACCGCTTTATTAAATTGGCAAGACAACAGTGACAATGAGCTGATATTTGAAGTACAGCGAGAGTCACAACACAAAAACGGTCGCTGGCAGGCAACCCAGCTGGTGGCATCTGTTGGCAGCAATGAAACCACACACACTGATAACAGCGGTAAGGGGACATTTCGTTATCGAGTACGTGCAGTGAATGAAATAGCCAGTTCTGAGTGGACGATATGGCAGGTAGTGAGCGTGACCAGCACCACAGACGGTGGCTCAGATAAACCCTGTAAAGGCAAAAAGTGTACTAATTAGACATATCTCTCTTAGATATCACCAAAAGCAGCCACTTGGCTGCTTTTTTTGCAGGCTGTGCTTGCTCACATCACATTGATAAGGCCAATAATTCTACCTCAGCGGTCTATCGACGACTCAGCCTTGCCCTAAAACACTTTTCACGGTGTCGAACAACATATAATGATCGTCACATAAAATAGATTTTTGGCTTAAATCTAATTGCTCTCCTTTGACCCTACCGGGTAAAAAACCGCCACCACATAACGCCTTATGTGGGCATTGCTGGCAATCTAGTGGCCGATAGTCTTTGAGCTTCAGGAGCTTAGCAAACATGGGCTCCTGTTCCAGTTGAGAAACTCCACCAGATATATGTAAGTCCGTTTTGCATCCGCCATCTTTGGCAGAGCGGAAATAATCAGGGTATTCAATCTGACCTTGTGTGTTCACCACAAACATATTCAGTACATCATTGCCTATCGAGTCAATATGAGCCTTACTGCCGTGTAAGACAGTCAAAATGTTAAAAAATGAACGAATATAGATGCTAGGATCATCATTGCGCATCCAGATATTGAATAGCGCTTGTTGCCACTTTCCATAGCGGTGCTGTTTAATAACACTGTCATGTAATACATCTTGTTTCACGGTGTCATGATTGATCTCTATGGGCCACAATACGTCAATCCGTGTCACGGGTAATGTCTTGATCCAGTCAAAATATTCCTGCGGGCTGATGTTGAGATTAATCACACTCAAAAAGCCACTCAACAAAGACTTATATTCGCTGTTGGCAATGTGCTGCACAGTTTTCATTATACGCTGATAACTGCCATGACCACTGTGATCGACTCTAAATTCATCGTTGTATTGTTGCGGGCCATCAATACTGACGCTAATTGACACTTGATACTTTAAACATAATGCAAGTAAGCCATCGGGTACACTGATACCATTTGATTGAATTGAGAAGCTAATTGCAATTTCGTGTTTACGGTTCAACTCATCCGCATGTTCGAACAAAGCTGCAAAACGCTTCACAGGCCACAATGTTGGTTCGCCACCATGTAATGTCACCTTAAAATGCTGCTGTGCGGTACTGACGCAATAGACGGCTATTTCATCAATCATAAGGGTTGCTGTGGCAACGTCCATTTTATTAGCTGTTTCTTCGAAGGTACGATCTGGTCCATTGAACATATAGCAATAACTACAATTCAAATTACAGACACTATTAAGCTTCACGATTGCTGCACTAAACGCCATGATAAACACTCCTTTTTGGCAAATCGGCACTCCACACTGTGAAGTGCCGAGGTCGTACGCTCAGCTTAGATATCTAAACCAAAATCTAAAGAGAAACTAATCTGCGAAGCATCAAGCTTTAAGTCATTAATGATATGACCCTTCACAGCTTCTAAGATCCTAGATTTACCCAGCTCTTCGTTGAGTGAGTGAACGTCTAGCTTGTCGAGTTTTAATTCAGCAGGCTGCCTGAAGGCTTTCACTGCCTCGCTTGTTCTTACTCCTACACCTTTAGCCATAATTTAATCTCCTTCTAAATAAGTGGATTCGACTAGTAACTAGTCAGCCCAAAGCTAGTACAGGAGTATGAGATGTCAACGAAGGTTATTGGGACAAAACTATGAGTTTTTTTTCGTGATTTTGCTAAGTAATTAAATATAATCCTGATTACAACGCTTCACATGTACGCACATACAGCCAAAATTTATTGTCTAAAACTGCTTAATTAATCAATTAAAAACCATCGGTACTGTATTGTGATTTTTACATCATTTTGTAAGCGCTTGACTGTTAAAGCAATAGGCTTATTGGAGTGAAAATGGCAATAATAGAGCGTTTTTTAAGCAAATAGTCGTCGCTTTAAATGACATTGAATGGATCGGCTGGTGCAATATATTTAGTAGAAAAATACGGATGGATGGTGTGCGTAAACAAGCACTCTTTAGGTAGAGATAAGCGTGGTTTAGATACACCAACGCTTATCTTTTTATGCTACGAAATCACTCGTAGGTGATCAGCGGTAAAATACTTCTACTGTACCTTTGGTTTTCAGAAGAAGCGGCTGGCCACGACGGTCTAAAGCTTTTGGTGAAGCAACTTTGATCCACCCTTCACTAATACAGTATTCCTCAACATCATCACGATCTTTACCATTGATGCGCACACCAATCTCGTGTTTGAGTACTTCCTCATTGTAGAATTTGCTACGTGGATTAATAGAAAGTTGATCAGGAATATCTGGTCTTGCTGTTGTGTCGTTCATAATATGTTCTGCGATAAAAAAGGATGCGCTATTGTAGGTAATACTTATCACCCGCTCAATAGCTTCTGTGATAAATGTTTACCAACAACCAAGCTGCATCTTGCTATATAAAATGACTCGCACCACAGCACGCCACGATTAATTTGGTTTTTTTGCTCCGCTGCGAACTAAGTCTTTACCATTTTCAAATACTTCTTGAGTCACCCAGCGACCGAGTAACAGTTGGTGATTATCATCAAGTACCGCGACTAACGGGCGACCATCACTGTTGTTGGTTGCAAGTGCAACCCCTGCGGCGTTTTTAAGACCTAGGCTCCCACCGTCAACTAACCGTAGAAACGCCTCTAACTCTTCCAAGGTATCTATTACTTTATTATCGTCAATCATGCTTTTTACTCTGTTACAACTTACAGGCGGGTAGAATAACAGCTTTATGCTATGTAAAGAAAGTTGAGATATTCCCCCTTATGTTTTACAAAAACCAAGCCTAACAGTTCGTTTTTCTCATTGCAGTTACAACCTTATATGCAAATTTTAATTGCCACACTTGGGTGCTAAACCAAAACCATGGACATACAAACAAAACAAAGCCCCTACTTCACTCCCATCTCCCCTCTAGCAACCTTGGCTCTTATTAGTTGTGAATGTTAACCAAATATATAACTTCAGCCTTTGAGTAAATTTAACTTATTACTGCACAAATAATTTTTAGATATTTTTTTATCTATACTTTTCAATGCAATAACTAAAAACACTTCTAAATTTCATACAAATCACAACTAATCATTTTGATTCAAGATTTAACAACTCTCTCTAGTGTTTAATTTTTTAGCGATATCGATCAAAGGTTGGCTTAAACGACTTTAATACCAAGGCACATATAGTACTTAAGGGGAAACTATGATTCACAATAACAAAAAAAGACTGGCGATAATCATCAGCCAAATTCTAGTTGGTTCACTGTTGTACACACCAGCTTATGCCGCTCAGCAAGACACTCAGCAACAGGCTGACACCAACGGCGACGTCGAAGTAATTCAAGTTCGAGGGATCAGAGGGAGTGTGGTGCAGTCTCTCAACACAAAGCGATACTCTGATGCTATCGTTGATGCGGTAACCGCAGAAGATATAGGTAAATTTCCAGACCAAAACGTTGCCGAATCTTTGCAACGTATCACAGGTGTATCAATCACTCGTAGTTTCGGTGAAGGGGAGCGAGTCAGTATTCGTGGTACAGGTGAAAGCCAAAACCGTACGCTGCTGAACGGTCAGGCAGTCGGCTCTGCAGATTGGTGGACAAACTCAGCCGCCAGCCGTGGCTTTAACTACACCATGCTACCATCAGAGATTATCTCAGCGTTGGAAGTATATAAGTCTCCTGAGGCAGACATAGATGAAGGTTCTATTGGTGGCACAGTTATCGTAAGAACACGTAAGCCTTTGAGCTTAGAAGCAAATAAAATTGCTGGTGCCATCATAGCCCAACACAGTGAAGTATCAGGTGAAACTGACCCACAGCTTTCAGCCATGTATAACTTCAAAAATGACGATGAATCATTTGGTGCACTTATCTCCGTTGTACGCCAACAACGTAACCTACGACGTGATGGTATCGAAGCATGGTCTTGGACCTATCGTGATATTACGCTTGAAGATGGCAGCGTAGTCGAAAATGTGTATAGCCCTGGCGGCGGTGGCTCAGCGATGTTTTCACAAGAGCGAGTGCGCACTGGCATTAACTTAGCACTGCAATACCGCCCAAATGACAACATGGACATTGTCTTCAACGCGCTAGATTCTACATTAGAAGCCGACAATGAAAACCAAAACTTCCTTTGGTTACCAGGCTATGGCGGCTCTCAGTACACCGACATTAACGTAATAAGCCATCCCGTAGTAGGAAACATGGCGGTAGGTGGGACGCTCGGGTTATCTCCAGATGGCAATAATATTCTCGATGAAACCAAAGTCAGAAACTCTGAGCTAAAAACAAAATCATACGATTTGAAAGTTGAGCATCAGGGTGAACTTTGGGAGTCATCTTTTCATCTAGGCTACACTGAGGGTTCTGGTGGCTCTCAGGCTGACCGCTCGGTTGGCTGGGAAGGCAATTACGTACACAGCTTTGATGCCTCACAAGCAGAAGATATTAAAACCAGCTATGGCGCAGATCCTAACGATGGTGAAAAGTGGCATTTAGGCTTTTTACGTTATGATAGCAACGATGCAAAAGACGACGAGAGCTACTTTCAGGCAGACTTCAAACGTCCCATCGACGTGGCCATTTTTAATCAGATCAAAATGGGCGTTAAATACCGTGACCACAGCCGTTTTAATACCAAACACACCACAGATAACCGCACGGATCTAAACTGGAGCCTAGCCGATTACTCAATGGCTATGCCCAGTGATTACCTCTCTGGCCTTGGCTCTGATGGTACAACACGCAGTTACGCCATCACGGATGCCAATAAAATTCGCAAAGAAGGCGATGCGCTTGGCTGGAACTATCGAGTATTAAAAGCCAGTACGTTTGATATCAACGAGAAAATCACAGCCGCCTACATCAAAGCAAATTTGGATGCGGATGGGCTACGCGGTAACCTTGGGGTGAGGTTGGTCAATACCAAACAGACTTCATCCGCATTCGCAGGCGAATCTGGCGCTGAAGTTTGGACCACACAAGAGAAAGATTATTTTGATATTCTGCCCAGTTTAAACCTTGTAATAGACTTAGACGATGATCTGATCATGAGGTTTTCTGCGGCCAGAGTGATGTCTCGCCCTGACTACGCTGATATGACCGCTTCAACGTCGTACAATCTAGAGACACAAACGGGTACTGGTGGTAACCCAGATATTGACCCATATCGTGCTACGCAGTTTGATACCGGTATTGAGTGGTATTTTAGTGACGCAGGTCTATTCTCAGCTGTAATTTTTTATAAAGATATTCAATCATTTATAGAAAGTCAGCCAGCGCTTGAAGTTCATGAAGGTAGAGAAATCCTTATCAGCCGACCCATTAATGGTAAGGCTGGTAGAATTCAGGGGCTAGAGCTTGGCTATCAGCAAGAGCTATATGAAGGCTTTGGTATCGCAGCAAACTATACTTACGTAGACGGCGAAGCCAAAGATGCGCAAGGTAATGATATTACGATTCCTGGTAACTCTGAGCATACTGTAAACCTAAGCTCATACTATGAAAACGAAATCATCAGCGCTCGCATCTCATACAACTACAGAACTGGCTATGATACTGGCCGAGATTGGCCAGGCTATATGGATGACTACGGACAAATAGATGCTAATGTCACTTATACCTACAGCGAAAATCTAGCATTTGTAGTAGAAGCAATTAACTTAACCGATGAACATACCTTCAGCTATCAAGAAAAAGGGGTTGAACAAGCACTCACTGGTGTTTATGCGGATGGCAGACGTTTCAGCGCAGGTATCAGGTTTAACTTCTAGTGCTCACTAGAGGTTAGAGAGCGAACATGGATGTTCGCCACACTCAAGTCGTACTACTGCTAACACAGGTTCGACTTTATCGGCTCCCTGCCCGGAGTCACCAAGCTGATAGCACCCGCTATCAGCTTTCTTTATTGCGTTATGAGCATAGTCCGACTTTTTCATCTCGCTCACCGAATATTGGTCTGTGGATTATTTTAATTTCTCTTATATTGTGGTTAGATAACCAGTCAAGTCGAGCTATTCCTAACAACACAAGCCAAAGGTGAGTAACAAATAAGATGCACAGCAACCTCATTATCAGGCTTATTTTTTTACTCCTATGTGGATGTAGTTGGCTCGGCAGAGCAGACCTCTATGACGCTACCCTCGCTTACCAAGATGCCAATTATCAACGGGCGTTTACCCAATTTAACCACCTAGCCAAACTTGGCAATGCGGATGCTATGTATAACCTGGGGGTAATGTACCTATATGGACAAGGTGTTGAAAAAAGTGTTGCAAGTGCCTTTGCTTGGTTCTCTCTGGCTCATGATTTTGGCGTAACCGAAGCACTTCAAACCGCGCAGTTAGTGTTACAACAAGCTAAGCAACCCAAAGACTTACAAGACTTTGTGCGTCAGCAAAGAGACAACCTTGCAAAAACTTATTTGCTGGACTCGACACTTCCTCGTTTAGAAAAAGCAGAAACCATTCCCTCCCCAAAGAAAATCGCCGATGTGCTTCCCAACTACCCAGAAGAGGCTGTACGACAAGGTGTTGAAGGATGGGTGTGGCTAGAGTTTGATATTGATAGCAGCGGTAAAGCCATCAACATTGAGGTCATCGATAGCTACCCCAAACATACGTTCACCGCAAGTCTACTCAATGCAGTGGAAAAATGGCGCTACAGTGGCGCAAAAACCAATCACTCTCTTATTTACCACTTCGCCACTTACAAAGGCGAGCAATACCACGCAACTTTAAAACTGCAAAAAAAGGATTATGAGCAACAACTTATGCTTAATATTGATGCCGCTGAAAAAGGCGTTGCTCAAGTGCAATACAATATTGCGAACTGGCTGAGTATGAAAGACTATAACGCCTATCAGTTATTGCGATACCATTGGCGTACTGATAACCCTAGCAATCGCTTGCTACTTGCTGCTGCAAAGAATGGCTTTAATTTGGCGCAATACCGCCTTGCTATACAGCTACTTAGCAGAAAGGAGGAAGAGTTAGCAACGCTTTGGTTGCACCATGCAGCAAAGACTATGAATGTTGCCCGCTTCAGACTGGCTACGATACTTTTGCAAAACAGCCATGATGAACAAGCACAAATAAAGGCACTGGATATACTTGAACAAGCTGCATCCGAAAAGCACCTACGTGCCATCATTTTACTCGCTACTACTCATCTGAACATTACAGAAGATCTTGAAAAAGCCAAGTATTGGGTTGAGCAAGGGCTTTCTTTAGATACAACTCACCCACAACTGTTACTGCTTAGTGCCAAACTGACAAGTTCAAAGGTTCAAGTAAACCGATTGCTATCACAAGCGTTAAAATCCGCCATGGACCGAGGCTGGAGCACAGCTGAAATACGCGCATTTTCACAGCTCGCACAATAACTTCTCATTGCTGCTTAAGTAATACAATGTCGCTTTCATAATTGTTGATTCGATTGAATATGACTTTGCTACCATCGAAACTAGATAATACCTGCAGCTCCTTGATATCTGCATATAAATGCAAGCCTACAGCCTGTATTTCCTGTATTTCTTCGCTGGCGCTTAAGTAGCGATAAAGCACTAGTTGATGTCCTCTTTTTAAAATAAAATAGATCCCATCTTGGTATACCGCTGGCTGATAAAGAGAAAGTGAAACCCTCAGCTGCTCCACATCAAACATGCTGGCTAGTTTGGCAATTAGAAAATCTTGCACTTGCTCCTGATAATCCTTGAAGCTCTGATTTTTTGCCGCTAATGACAAACGACTTACGTTAGTAGTGTGCGCTTGCTCACTGCGACCTTGGGATATGTCAAAAAGCCAGTTCTGCCAATCAGCATCGCCAGACAGTTTGGCCTGATACCGCAAACTACGACTATCACTTGACCAACGAAGGCTGGCAACATCAGAGAAGTTATCAATAATTTTTTTGACTTCTTTGGTAAAAGAACTGACTAAATACACCTTATTTGATTTTGACAATACAGCTAAATATTCACTACTTGGTGACAGTAACAATAAAACAGGTGTTTCCCCTTCGGGCATGGTGCCAAGTAAACTTGAGGTGGGCCGATAAGCATACTTGTGCCATAATTCAAACTTGCTAAACCCTTCATTTTTAGCTGCAATGGATGCATACACAAAGTGTAAGCCATCTTGTGAGAGTGTTGCGAGCAAATCCATTCTAGACGGTGAGGTAAGTTGTGTTTGTTTACCCTTACCCTGATCACTCAACTCCAGCTGGTAGTAGTTAATTTCTGCCACCCCTTCAGTATGAGCTGACACCTCAGTATTGGCGTGAAAATCTATTTCAGTGACCGAGCCAAAACTGGCATAGAGTAGCTGTTTGTTCGCGCCGTGTACTTTTTCAATTTGATTTGCGGCCAGTATCACAGACCCTGGTACATCGCCGAGGCTGAAAGCAGTATAAGTTTTGTCTGCTATCTGAGTGTGTGTTCGCGCAATATTATTAAGGTTGGTTAGGTTAGCCAAAAATACTCCCTGCTCTTTTATTTGATAAAGCAAGGAGTGGAACTTCACGTCGTAATGAGTGACATCTCTAATCGGCAATGCAGTTTTATGGATCACTTTAGGGGCACTGCCTGCAAAAGACACATTTAACGACTGCAAATAAGCGCCATCTTTGTCCCAGACTTTAGTGATAAACTGATTGTTGTTATACGGCAACCAAGGCGCGGAATCTTGGGCACTGTTACAAGTATCTAGCACCGTATCTCTTGCCAAACGCCACATCTCCACAGGCCCCTTAACATCCAGTGCGCGTATTTCACAAGAAACGGGGTCTGAACGCGAGTAAATTAACCATTTGCCATCTGCGGACCAACTTGCCGACTCTTCACTATAACCACTGCTTTTTATGGTATGTGTTGTTTTCGTTTCCAGATCATACACGGCTAAGTCAAACTGATCGGCTCCATCGGCTAAGTAGCTATATACCAAGTATTTTCCATTTGGGGAAAAGCGAATAAATAGCTCAGCTCCCGGTGCTGAGGTTATTCTCGTAGTGTTGATCGCTTTAACTTCACCCCGTTGCTGCCAGTATTGCGTAATTGCAAAACCTGCCAAGGTAATGGCTGCGCCCGCTAGAAACCCCAGCAAGGCAAATTGCACACCGCGACCACGCGATACTTCTTCAATATGTTCAAGCAGTGTTGGCGCCCTTTCAACATGGGCAATACATTGATAGCCTAAGCGTGGCACCGTTTTGATAATCTTAGGATCAGTCGGGCTGTCATCCAAAAGCCTCCGCAACTGCGCCACCAGCTGACTCACCGAGTTATCACTCACTATGGTACCGGGCCACAAGGTGTTGAGTATTAATTCACGTGTTACCACCTCGCCATGATTGGTAATCAACAGACGCAATAAAGCGGCATGCTTCGCTTCGATGCTTCTACAGGATCCTCCTACCTGCACAGATAAGTTGCCCAGATCGACCAGTATCTCATTGATTAAAAAACGTTTATTAAGGTTTTCAAGCATTCGCTAAAAATATTGTAAAACTATGGTTCGGCTCGTAATAAAAGCGTATTATGAAAAGTAACTAACAATAACTTACTCGTATTATAAGTTGAGCACAATGTCAGAGACTCTCATACTAACAGCGTCTTGCAGCGCACTTTTAATTGCAGGTTCTAGTTATGCAACAGAGCGCGATCCGACAATCGAAAACTCAATTGAGCGCATTGAAATTCGTGCCTTTCATGACAGCGTTGTCAAGTCTCTCAGTAATAAACGCCACAATCAACAAGTTTCAGATACAATCAGCGCAGAAGATATCGGTAAATTTCCAGATAAAAATGTCGCTGAAGCGCTACAACGCATTACGGGTATTTCTCTTTCTCGTGCACAGGGCGAAGGTGAAAGAATAGGTGTCAGAGGTACTACTCCAGAACAAAATAGAACCTATCTAAACGGTCAATATCTAGCATCTGCAGATTGGTGGATTTCGAGTCAGCCCAGCCGCGGATTTAATTTCACCTTACTTCCCAGTGAAATAGTTTCTACTTTAGAGGTCTTTAAAACACCTCAGGCATCACAGGACGAAGGCTCGTTAGGTGGTGCGATCAATATAAAAACGCGAGACCCTTTATTGACCCCCGCAGGGTACAGCATGGTCACAGCTCAGCTGCAATACAGTGACTTAAGCGATAAGCTCGACCCGCAACTTAGCGCCATTTACAACTATCACAGTGAAGGCGGCGATTACGCGATTTTATTTACCGCCACAAGGCGAGACCGCAGCCTAAGACGAGATGGCCTTGAGTCATGGGGCTGGCATGAGCGCACATTGTATCAAGACAATGACGACAACTGGTATGCCACCCCACAAGAGCAACAAAGTCCAGCAAAAATGATGTGGTTTCCTGGCGGTGGAGGCTCCGCCGTATTCCAGCAAAAAAGGGAGCTGCAAGCGTATACCGTCAATACCGCCTTACAACTATCACCACGCTGGAGGCTCAATGGTCACCTGCTATATTCTCACCTAGATGCAGACAATAATAACCAGAACTTTTTGTGGCAAAGTGCTAAATCAGTGGATTTAGGTGGTGCCGTTCGCAATCTCAATATCATAGATAATACGCTGGTTAGTGCACAATATTTACCAGTAACAGGGCCATTCAACACCAGTATGGAGGCGATTTGGCGAGATTCACAATTAAGCACACACAGCGCACATCTAGATTTAGCCTATGAAGGGGTTTTCTGGACTTCTCAATTACAAATAGGTGTGAGTCGCGGCTCAGGTGGCACCAAAGAAGATATCACCTCGCAGTTTTCTGCCAATACGCAATTTAGTGTCGATACCTCAAACAAAAAGAATATTGTTGCCCGCTACACCACCTCGCCGTTAGATGCTAAACGCTGGTTTCTCACCGAGGCAAGAAATGACAGTCAAAACGGTGAAGACAAAGCTTGGTTTGCACAACTCGACTTCACCCACGATATGGGTTTTAAAATTATTGATGCCATCAAGTTCGGACTCAAGTTTAAAGACCACCAGCGTGATTTTTTGCGTTACCGCTCCAACTCTGGTGGACTTGATGGCCTTGCTGGCCAACTCAATACGACTTTGGCGGACTACCCTGGGCAATTTGTAGACAGCTATTTGGCCGACGTGGGTAATTCAGATACCTTAAAGGTATACAGCTTTGCCGATATCAATGCACTTGCAGAAGATTTTAGCCATCTTAATTTTCAACAGGAAGTTGAAAAAGCCAGCCGCTTTCATATCACGGAAAAAACACTCGCAGGTTACGGCCAACTGCAATTGGCCACTGAGCATTTTAGCGCTAATATGGGCGTTCGAATCGTCAGGACCGCTCAAGATTCAGGCGCATACAAACGCGTTGCCTCTCCTATCGAAGCCCCTGATAGTTATAAATGGCATGAAGAAACAAGAGATTACACCGATATACTACCAAGCATTAACTTCAAGGTGGATTTAAGCGATGAACTTGTTGGTCGCTTTTCCGTTGCACGCGTCATGTCTCGCGCTCAGTTTCACCACCTAATGCCGTCTACCAATTACAACGTCACGCAAGCCCAAGGCCAAGGCGGTAATGCCAATTTAGACCCTTACCGTGCAGCGCAGTTTGATGCCAGTTTGGAGTGGTATTTTGACGATGCGGGGCTTGCTTCATTGGCTCTTTTCAATAAAGACGTAGAATCCTTTATAGAGTTTGATAGGCAATTGGAACATCACGAAGGTATTTTAATGTCGATTGATAGACCAAAGAATGGCGCGGGTGGCAGTATTCGGGGTATAGAGCTAAGTTATCAACAAACGCTGGCCTATGGCTTTGGGATCATTGCGAACTATACTTTTGTTGACGGTGAACGTGAGCAAAGCGACCATAACTTAAAAAACAAAGTGCCCGGCACTTCCAAACACAGCACTAATCTCACCGCTTACTATGAAAATCACCAGTTCAGTACCCGACTAAGCTATAACTATCGCACTCAGTTTGCCACAGGGGTCGGTGAAACCATCATGGATAATTATGGTCAGTTAGATGCCAGCCTTACGATTAAGCTGACTCACAGCCTAGAAGCACAATTTGAGTTTATTAATTTAACGGATGAGCAAATTTATACCTTTGATCGTAATGAATTTGCCCCTACGGGTATATACATCAACGGTAGACGCTATTACGCGGGGCTAAGATATCAGTTCTAAGTTCATTTAAGTTTATAAACTACTTGCCACAGTTGGTATCGAGCTTTGAGTTGAAAAGCCCGATACCAAGCACCTATTTAATAGAATAATGTATCTTGTTCCGAGCCACCGTACACATCAGAGCTAAACGGCCACTCCATAAGCAACCAAATAAGGTTGCAGTATATATTTGCAACTATATTTAATTGCTTGTATCAATACAATGAAATATAGTTGCATCAGTAATAACTTTGAGCAAACATTATATGATAGCGGTGCTAACCGGAGATCTCGTCAACTCCAGCAAAATGAAACCTAACACTTACACTGAGGCAATATCCATATTAAAAAGCATCATGCGCCTAGCCGATGAGCGATATGGAGCGAAAGGCGAGATATATCGAGGAGATGAATTTCAAATTCAATTCCCAAATCCTAGCCACGCGATTGGATGTACACTGTTACTCAAACTCGCATTGCATTGCGCGCCTCAAACCGATAAGCCTATTTTAAGTACACTATCTTTGGCATATGGTGAGCAAACACTCCATAGCAACAGCCCTACCACAGCAACAGGCCCTGTTTTTATCGAGTCAGGCCGAGGCCTAAACAAAACCCCACGTGGTGACCTTACTATTCGCTTTGCAGGCAACGTGAGTGAAGAAATGCAATTGCTAACAGGATTTTTAAGTCATCAATTAAATAAGATGACCAAAACCCAAGCCGAGCTATTATACACTTACATAATAAATGACTTTCCAGATCATCAAAAAATTGCTGAAATAACAAAAACGTCGCGACAGAATATTAGTAATCGACTGAGCAGTATTGGAGCTACCTTGATACGCGACTACATTGGTGTCGTAAACCAAAGAGTTACAACAGCTTAAGGAAAAGAACATGGATCTACTACTGCTGCTGATTGGCGCACATTTTGTTGGCGACTTTTATCTACAACCAACAGCGTGGGTGGAATGTAGAAATACTCGGCATTTAAAATCACCGGGTTTGTGGAAACATTTTTTGGTTCATCTTGTACTCTATTCATTGGTTTTTTTACTGATGGAGTTTTCCTTTTGGCTATCCAGCGTAGCGGTCATGCTCCTTGCTGTTTCACATTTAGCCATGGATTACGTTAAGTCTCACTTGAATAATAGCTTGCGTCCCTTCTTACTCGACCAAGGCGTGCATCTTTTCATTATCTGTTTGGTCTGGATATATTTATCTGAATTTTCAATGGCGCAAGTTAAGCTTTTTCTCAGTGACTTTATCACCGCCAAAAATATTGTCATCGCGCTTGCCTATTTACTGGTATGCAAACCCGCTTCGATACTGATTGCACTAGCTTTGAAAAAACATACCGATTGTTTAACAGCCCCAAACCGACAAAACGAAAGAACAAATAACCCCTCTGGTACTGAACCTATCAATGTTGGCTTAATCTCAGCAGGCGCATGGATCGGCTACATGGAACGTTGTTTAGCTATTTCCTTTATCTTTATGGGACAATTTGCAGGCATTGGCTTTTTAGTTGCAGCTAAAACCATATTTAGGTTTGGAGACTTAACCAAGAATCAAGATATGAAGCTGACGGAATACGTAATGCTAGGCACCCTGTTTAGTTACGCGATAGCGCTATTCGTTGGTTGGCACGGGCTCAGGTTATATCAGGCTATTGCGTAATATATAAACCCACCTCCGCAGAGTTGTATATCCATCAAACGCATAGGTTATTATTCTCAGTGGCACTTTGCTTGCTTTTGTTGAATCCCCTCTATTCTCTGCTATCTTTTTTAAGTAGATTTTTTCCAAATATACGTCAATGACACATTCCAAACGCTGCGCTTATCTGTTGTTTCTATCTGCGTCAATGCAGAGTTTTCCTGTTGCCTCGCAAGATGATGTATTTGCATCGCTGTTTGATATGTCGCTTGAAGAACTGCTAAGTACGCCGGTGACCACGGCTTCAAAACAAGAAGAATCGTTACGCAACTCCAACGCCAGTATTTCGGTTGTTTCACGCCAACAAATAGAACAGTTTGGCGGACATAGTCTCTATGAAATACTTGAACGTATCGTCTCCGTCAACAGCAACTACGGCGTACTCACAACCATTACCACCCGAGGAAGTAAGCCTTGGACGGGCCTTTTACAACACCTTGGATTACTCAATGGCAGGCCTTTTGGTAACCTCTCTGGCGCACACAACCTATATACTTCAATCCCGCTGTCTTCGATTGAGCGGATAGAATACATTCGCGGTCCGGGCTCTGTGCTGTATGGCACAAACGCCTATCAGGGCGTGTTCAATATCATTACCCGACAAGGTAAATCTGAGGGCTGGCAGGCCAATCAAAGTATTGCTGTAGGAAGCTTTGACTCACAAATAATTGACGCCAGCTATGTATATAAAAATAACGATTTATCTGGGGCAATCAATGTTTTGTACACAGATATAGGCGGATGGGATGCACAAACCTTTGACCCAACTAAGCAAACTACATTTAGCAAAAAAGCGTTTCAAACCGACAAAACGCTACATTTAGATATAAACTACAAGGCACTTTCACTATCCCACTTTAGAAATCTACAGCAAAAATTCGGCAACTTTTGGGATGCACCTGAAGAAAACTACATCCCTTGGTCAAAGCTACACCCATCAACCTTCACCAATCTCTCTCATAGCTATCAATTTGATAATAACTGGAAATTAGATAGCCATTACACCAACATCAAAAAAGAGATGGAATGGAGCAGTGAAGGTATTGCAGACGACTTTATACGCATCAAATCTCCACTCAATATTAGATTACTAGAGTTTAACTTAAGCGGTGATTTATCAGACAATGTTTCACTGTTGGTCGGCGCATATCATGAACATCGCAGAGTGTATGCTGCTTCAACTATCCCTGATGCCAAGGAGCGCTATGCCAGTTTGTATGCGCAAATAAAGTACGTTGTCACGCCAAAGTTGAATGTAGAGTTAGGCGGGCAGTATGTGACGTCCGTCGAGCTTATCAATAACATTGATAACCAATCTGATTTTGTACCAAGACTCGGACTTACCTATCACTTGAATGACGTTTGGACGTTGAAGCTGCGCCATGCTAAGGCGTTTCGTCATCCATCTTCAGGAGAGCGCACCATCGAAACCCCAGGGATCCAAAAAGGGACCCCCGATCTGAGATCTGAAACTATCAATACCACAGAAGCGCAACTGTTTTATCAAACAGACGAAAAGCTATTCACTGCTACCTTGTATAAAAATGAGGAGCACGACTTAATCTTGCTGCGCCCCTCCGATGACCCTAACTTTGCATTGGAGAATAAAAATAGCGGTGAAATTTCATCATATGGCATCGAATTGGAATATAAGCATCAATTAACAGCCCAGTGGTACGCTGAATTATCTGCCACACATCAGCGCAATGAAGATAAGCACGGCACAGAAAATATTAACCTAGCGCCCAATAATAGTTTTAAGTTCGGCCTAAGCTACGATGATTCACGCTGGCAGCTTGGCATGTACCTGCTCAGTTACTCTAAGTATCACGATAACATTTTGTTTGACCCAAACAGGGAGCTTGTGAATCCGCCAGCCGATGGTTATAACTGGTTAACCGTTAAAGCCAGCCGAAAGTTTATCGTCAATGATGATAATCAACTCACCGTGTCACTGGAAATTAAAAACCTGTTGGATGAGTCTGTTTATCAGCCCAATGATACCCCTGTGTTTTATCCCATCAATACCTTGCCCGCTCGTGAAGATTTAGGGGCGTTTTTGTCAGTAAACTATCAATTTTAGCGTGATAGGCTCAGTCCAATACAACTCAAACATAGCACATTGCAATAAAGCGTGTTACCAGATGAATATCGATACCATTACACTCTCAAGGTTGTGCGGATAGAACTGTACATACTTACTATGTACTCATAAATTGCAACAATCTAATAAATTAGGCTTGTATTAACCAAAAGTCAGGGTATCGTATAGCACAAATGTAAGTCACGTCTCCTTGTTGGAATTCAGATGCGTAAACTGTTGTTACTATTATTGTGTTTATCAGCCCCCGCAATGGCCTATCAGGTTCAGCCAATGATCGTCGATCTCGCGTCTCATGGCAAAAAATCGTTAGTAACCTATCGACTGCAGAATCCCAGTGATAGCCCTCTGCCCATTGAAATAGAAGTCTATAAACGTACTTTCGACGAAAACCATAAAGAAGTGTTAGTGCGTGCAGAAGAAGACTTTATTGTGTTACCGCCACAAATTGAGGTACCAGCAAAAGGTCACCAAGTTTTTCGTGCTAAATATTTAGGCTCGACCGAGCTTAAGCAGACCCATTCCTATCGCATTGTATTTAAACAGCTACCACTACCCGGTGATGACGAAAAATCTGGGGTTAAAATGGTATTTAATTTTGCTACCTTGGTATTTGTCAGCCCAGAGGGCATCGCAGCTAAGCCAAACAGCAGTGTAAGTTGTGAAAAAATAACAGACTGTAAACTGACCATCAACAATGACGGTGAACGTGTATTAGACCTTTCTGGATTTGAATATCATTTCCATCAAGGCGATACCGTGATTAGTTGGCCTCAGTTCCAAGGCGTCACCTCTGGGCGCTTCATTATGCCGGGGCACTCTATGGTGATAGATTTACAGTCTCTGCTAAATGACAAGCCAACCAAAAGTGCCGCGCTTATCAACCTATTCAGTAAAAAGTAACCAATAAGCGATGTTAGCAATGGGCTTTACCCACAGGCCAGCCAAATGGCAATGCGTGCTGTTAAGCGTGCTGTTTATACAGGCATTCCCCGCGCTTTCGGCCGTTTATGTGATGGAGTTTCCTATCAGGCAAAATGCGACTGAACTGGGCCATGTGTCAGCCACCGTCGACGGACTCACCTTGAAGTCTATCTCGGCCGCTGAGTTTAAACGCAATCTACAATCAGTGTTAAGTAAAGAAGTACTCGCATGGCTGACAAGCAAAGGAGAGCAGGAAGTCACCCTTGAGCAGTTTCGCTCGCACGGGATCTCGCTGTCATTACAGCCGCAAGACCTCACCATTGAAATGTCGTTAACTGAAGCTGCGATGGCAACAGACAGCCTATCGTACGGTAGGGAAAAACACTTTGAACAGCCAAACGGTGAAGCGAACTGGGCGGTACTAAACAACTTCAACTTAAACCATGAACGCAGTGATAATAACCAAAGCCACCACTCACAGTTTGAGTGGCTCATCAATGCCAATGTTGGTGGTGGTGATGGTATCAATATGCGCAGCTCTATATTTTGGGAAAACGATGATAATCTAGAAGAGCAGTTTTATCGGGGTGATATTGCTTTGTTCTACGATCAGCCTGATATGCCCCTGAGAATGACCTTGGGTGATACCCAAACTAGCAGTCGTGGTCACCTTTCTGGCACCCAGCTTGGCGGGTTTGAAATACAAAAAGCCTACTCAAAATTGCAGCCACAGCGCAAAATAACGCCAGGTAATAGCCAACAGTTTGTGCTGCCACGCCCCGCTACACTCGAAGTATTTATTAATGACTTTTTGATCTCTCGACTCAGGCTGCGTGCTGGACGCTATGATTTAAACGACTTACCACTGACATCCGGTGTGAATAATATCCAAATCGTCGCCACCTATGCTAATGGCGAAACCCAGCAGTTTAGCTTTACCACACACTATAACGCCAGATTACTGGCCGAAGGCTTAAGTGATTATTCTTTCGCGGTAGGCTATGTCTCGTCTGTAGAAGATGGTCGTTACCACTATGATGATGACTTACTCATATCAGGCAGCTATGAATACGGATTAACTGACAGTTTGACCTTTGGCGTAAACGGGGCAATTCACCCACGTGGCCACGTGCTGGGCTCGGTTGCCACACTCAATAGCCTATTAGGCAATATATCGTTTCGCTTTTCACAAAGTGATATGCAATACCAAACACACAGCAGCACCCAAGGCCACGCCTATTCTATCGAAACCGAGCACAGCGTTTTTGGCAAAGGAGACTATGGCTCACCAAACTTACGTTTAGGCTACGAAGTCAAAGAAGACTTCACCAACACGCCATGGCTGCAATTCAGTACGCCTAATAACAATAAAAGGGCCTATGTAGACTACAGCTATATCATTGATGACAATCTTGATGTTAATTTAAACGCGTCACGCTCAACCAACAGTGACGCTATGGTGACTAAAAACATAACAGCAGAGTTAAACCTGCGTTATGAGGGCTTGCGGGTGAGAGTTGGCTATAACCACAGCACAAGTGAAGACCCACGGACCCTCTCTGAAAATCAGTTTGTTCTGAATTTCATTTGGAATGACTATAACCGCCGAAGTAATATTCGCACCCGAGCGCAGTACAATAATCAAAGTAAAGTTGCCAGTGCCAGCTATGGCAAAACCAACAATAACTTTGTTAATGATTACGGTTATGAACTCAGAGCCGAAAGAGGTAGTGACTATAGACAAGAGCAGTTTAAAGCCAGCTATACCGGCGCCTTTTTTAGAGCTGATGTGGGCGCAAACAACTATACTCGCTCACAGCAAAGCAGTGAAAGTGGCGCGAATATCAACTTATCTACCAGTGTCGGTATTGCTGATGGCCACGTGGGTATGGGGGCAACCACCACCGCGCCGTTTGCCGTTGTGACTAAACACAAGACGCTCAAAGAGACCGACGTTCTGGTCAATGTTAACCACTTTGGTCGCGCACAAACAAAGCCCAGTCAAAATATTGGCGCACTCATTGACCTAGGGACCGGCTATGCAAACTACCAGTTTAATATTGATGTACCACAAGCCCCATTGGGCTACGACTGGGGTCCTGGAATGTACCAAATCGTCGGTGGGGCAAACACAGGTCACCATATCCAAATAGGTTCAGAGCTCTCGTATACGGTTATTGGTACTTTAGTGGATGAGCAAGGCACGCCGATTGCAATGCAACGAGGACGGGTCATCAAACAACAAAATACTGACGGCCAAAAAGCGCAGCCGCTGAGCCGAGCATTTTTTACCAACCGAGCAGGTAGGTTTGTCGTGGAAGGAATTAGTGTTGGTGAGTATCTGATTGAATTAAATGACACTCAGGGTACTTTTTTAATTGAAGATACGGAACAACGATTTATCAGAATTGGCACACTAACGCTTGAGAAAATCCCATCGAAAGGAGACGCAAGTAAATGAAATTAAAAGTTTATATGTTGCTAATTGCGGCTCTTCTTTGCGCTTCCAACCAAGCACTGGCGAAACACGGACGATGTTATGGCACTTTATGGGCCACCTCTGATCCATCTGAAATCATAGAAGAGCACAGTGACCGAGTTTCAGTATACTTGCCATTAAAAGTACAAGTTTCTGACACATTATTAAATTGTGCGGATGAAATATGGATTGAAGACGTTTACTACTACTCTTTAGTATTCACAGGACCGACAGAATATAAATACGCCAGACTGTTGGACTCACAGTTTAATACCATGTGGCCACAAAGTGGCATATGGCGCATTCCTCTTACGAGTCGTTCTAGTCAATTGTGGGCCCGCTTGCAGCATTATAGCCTGTTTCCTGCGGGCTCTTATACGGGCAGTGTAAAAGTATCTATCGTGCGTAGGAACCGCGTGATAGAAGAGCAATACCTCGATATGGCTTATTACTCACAGCCGCAGGTTGCGGTCTCCTTAGATAACGCCAGCAAAGGTAAAGTCTCTGGCAGCAATGGACATTATCAAATCAATTTGGGAGAGCTGAAAAGCGATATGCGCTTCTACTGGGGCATTAATATTCTGAGCAACAGCTCTTACGACATTGTTTTAGACTCAGAATACAATGGCTTGCGTCATGAAACCGATACTCAAGCACTGATCGACTATTCGATAACCTTCGATAACGTCAAAATTTCGTCTTCAGAGCGACTCATTCGTAGCTATAACTTTTTTCCAGGCGTCAGAAATAAGTGGTTTGGCTTTGAATTTATTTTGGGTAACACAGAATTAATGCCAGCGGGATATTACAGAGATAATTTATCACTGACTGTTTACCCAAAGTAAACCATTGAAATAAAACAATTTAATAAAGACCCCAGACGACAAAGAAGAATTTAACACGCAACAAAATAAAACCTTGGCACACCCTTTGCTTTATTTTTGGGAAATAGGTAACTAATACCTAATCATTAAATTATATAAAAAACATTTGCTGTATTTTATTTTAGGGGAAACGCCATGAACACATTACTAAAATCACTATTCGTTGCATCTGCAATCACATCAATGTCAGCAGCGGCTGCTGTTACGCAAACATCTGCAACAGAAGCAAGCTTCTCGTTTGAAGGTACTATTGAGCCTATGTGTAAAACTGATAGTGGCTCAAACAGCGTAACGGGTTTGAACCTTGATTCAACTCAAGAAACGCAAGAGATTGGTACATTAGATGTGTGGTGTAACACAGGTGAAAATGCAACAACTGAATATAGCTCTGCAAATGGCGGTTTCTTAGTTGCTGACAACGCACAGGCAAGTAAAATCGCTTACACGCTAAGCATCGGTAATACATCTGGTGTTGACCTACAAAGCGGTACTTACAAGCACCTAACAACCGTTGCAGGTACTGGTAGCACAGGTGAAACACAAGCGACATCACTTAAAATCACACCTCAGTCAAACGGTATGAACGATGCGGGTACTTACTCTGATACTATCACAGTTACAGTAAGCCCTAACTAAGCACTACATTTTGGCAATGAGATATTGCTCATTGCCCTCCCCCACAAATAGAGCTAAACGGTCGGGTGTGTAACATCATCCGACATATCCCTATGCCAAAACACAGAGGCACTTTCTTGCCTATGTGGCAATAAATGTCCCCAAATGTAATATCAACGGTCTATAGTGACATAACAACGCAATTAAAGTGCCACATATTGAACAAAAAACAGGCGCAATATATGCAATACTATGCAATACGGTGTTATGCGACGATAAATAGTTGCAAACTGAAATACAACTGCTGTACTTTAGTGTTAGGGGGAACGCCATGATCACCATATTAAAGCCACTGTTTGCTATCTCAGCGATTATATCGCTCAGCACAATGTCTGCTGTGACTGAAACAACGGGCAGCGAAGCTCAGTATTCCTTTACTGGTACTGTTGAGCCTATGTGTAAAACCAGCAGCGGTACAAACAGCGTAACAGGCTTAAACCTGAGCACCGCATCACAAGCACAAGAAATTGGCACATTAGATGTGTGGTGTAATACCGGTGAAAACGCCACTACAACCTACAGCTCAGCAAATGGCGGCTACTTGGTTGCAGACAACGCACAAAACAGTAAATTGGCGTATACCCTAAACATCGGCGACACCACAGGTATCGACCTTCAAGCGGGAGCCTACGAGCATTTAAATGCTACCGCCGCGGGTACTGGTAGCTCGGGCGAAACACAAGCCACCTTGCTCAAAATTACCCCTCAGGTAAATGGCTTAAACGAAGCTGGCACATACTCAGACACCATTACCGTCACGGTGAGTGCAAATTAATAAGCACTCCCCCTTACAACAGAACGCCCGATAACTTTTGCTACTCTAAGAGCTTGGTTATAATCCACCTTTATTGCTGTATTTTGCCGTTAATTTGGAACCCCATGAAAAAGCTCTCTAAAGTTCAACAAAAACAACAAACGCTAGTAATGAGCGTTGCCGATATGCTCGAAGAGCAAGCCCGCAACGAGATCCCCGGTATGGTGCAATGTTGGTTTGATGTGGAATATCACCTATTCCCCGGTTCTTTACTGCTATGTTTTCAATTTGAAGATGAACCAGCTTTAGAAGCCGCCAAACCAGATTTATTAAAATGGCAAAAACGCTTAAGCGCCGCCATGCTCAAAAAAGGCGTGATCTTAAAAGATATGCGTAAGCATTTAACGTTTACGTTGTTGGGGCCAGAGGATTAAGCAGTTACAGGTGGTAGGTCGGCATAAGCGAAGCGCCATCCGACGTGTTTAACCCAACTGCTCGGCACCTTTGTTGGAAGGCGCCTTCGGCTTTTCCAACCTACGATTCAAACATTAACTCTTCACCACACCAACTTGACTGGTATATCCCAAGCTCCAATGCCCTGTGAAAGCTCGAATACGGCCAGTCAATAACACAATTAACTAAACCATGCTTCATTGGATTGTAATGAACGTAATTAACATGGTGCCAAAAATCACGCTCGTCACAAATGGTATGCTCCCAAAAGCGTCGTTGCCAAATGCCCCGCTCGCCTTTTCGTCTATTCGAATCTGTAAGCAGTTCTGTTTTTGGTAATGATTTAGAAAAGCGCTTTTTGATCTCGCGCCAACGATTAGAGTAATCATGATCATCATCAGGCAAGGTCAACACCGCGTGCATATGATCGGGCAACACCACCCACGCATCAATATAAAATGGTTGCTGTTGTTTGACCCAACGCACAGACTCTCGCAGCACATCAATATGCTCCACCAGCAATGCGCTTTGTCGGTTTAACAAATTTACCGTGAAAAAATACGTGCCACCCGCCACATAATTGCGCCGATACCGCATACCACCTCCTTGTGATTGCTTTTTTGTAGGTCGGATAAGCGAAGCGCCATCCGACGATGGAGAGTCCCTTAGCAATGGTTAAACGAGCTTGTTTAACCTTGTACAAAGTAAAGGCCCTCACTTCGTTCTCTGCCGTTTACCTTTTAAACCTTTGTTGGAAGGCGCCTTCGGCTTTTCCAACCTACACTAGAATTAATAATACAATTAAATCAGAGAGCTGGATGAAAAAGTTTATTCATATTTCGATAGGGTCTTTTATTATTTTCGCTATTCTTATCTTTGGGTCTATTTGCTTCTATGATACCCATGTTCAGAATGGTCATTGGGGTAGTGTCAGTGATATGCTTGTAGCCCTAGGTACCGCATTAATTGCGTATTTTACATTCTTACTTGTAGCTGCTGCCTACATCACCAGCAAAAGCTGGTTAGACAAAGAAGCCCACCTAAAAGCAACCGAATTCCTAGAAACTCTCGCGGCTATTTTTCATCATCAACTTATCATTTATAGTACGAATAGTAAGTTAGCCATTTATCATGATCTCAGAAAGAAACAAGTAGGAGACGAGATAAAGTTCGGCGTCAAAGACATAAACGGGGCACAGAGCATGCTTCAATCCATTGGAGTAAATACTAAAGCTTCCAGTTATTCTGAAGCCGATTTAGCTAGTATAAATAACTACAGTGAAGTGCTTGTCCCTATCTACAAAGAAAGCATATTGAAAGCGAAAAGTGATGTTGACTCATTGATAGTTAAAGCAATGATACTTGCATCAAACTTTGGTGAAAAAGTAGACGGAGTTCAATTGGATAAGGATATTCATATATTAAGAAGCACAAACCACGACAATAATTATGCGAAAGTAAAGCAGATTATCAAAAAATATGCGCATGCTATCGATATGAAAGATTTCAAACTAACAGTGCCTGACTACGAACCCTATGAACGTGGCTCTTTATGATTATGTAACTTCTAATCGTCGGAAGGCGCCTTCGGCTTTTCCAACCTACATACCAAACTCGTAGGTCGGCATAAGCGAAGCGCCATCCGACGCCCCCAAACAAAAAACCGCCTTGCTTTCGCAAGGCGGTTTTTAAGTTATAATCAAAGCCTAAACTTGGCTTTTACCCAACACTTACTCCGCGTAAGTTTCTACCGCTGGGCATGAACAAATTAGGTTACGGTCGCCGTATACGTCGTCGATACGGGTTACCGTTGGCCAGAATTTGTCTTTTGCTACGCTTGGTACTGGGAATGCTGCGTAGAAGCGGTCGTATGCTCTGTCCCACTCGTTGCCTAGTACGTCAGCTTGGGTGTGTGGTGCAAATACTAATGGGTTGTTTTCGATTGACCACTCGCCTGAGATGATCTTGTCGATTTCACCCTTGATTGACACCATGGCTTCGATAAAGCGATCGATTTCTACTTTTGACTCAGACTCAGTCGGCTCAATCATCAAGGTGCCCGCAACTGGGAACGACATCGTTGGTGAGTGGAAACCGTAGTCTTGTAGACGCTTCGCCACATCCATTTCAGTGATGCCAGAGGCTTCTTTGATAGGACGTAAGTCAACAATACACTCGTGCGCAACACGGTTGTTTTGGCCACGGTACAAGATTGGGAAGTGCTCGCTTAACTTTTCAGTGAGGTAGTTAGCGTTCACAATCGCCATTTCTGTGGCTTGTTTTAAGCCTTCGCTGCCCATCATGGCAATGTATGCCCAAGAGATAGGTAGGATTGCCGCAGAGCCGTAAGGTGCTGCTGAAACCGCACCGTTGCCTGCAGTTGTACCTGCTACGTTGATCACGCTGTGATTAGGCATAAATGGCGCTAGGTGTGATTTAACACCAATTGGACCAACACCTGGGCCACCGCCCCCGTGTGGAATACAGAATGTTTTGTGCAGGTTAAGGTGCGATACGTCAGAGCCGATTGAACCTGGGCTTGTTACGCCAACCTGCGCGTTCATGTTCGCGCCATCCATGTAAACCTGACCACCGTGCTGGTGTACGATGTCACATACTTCTTTGATGGTCTGCTCGTAAACACCGTGTGTAGACGGGTAAGTGACCATGATACACGATAGGTTTTCTGCGACGTCAGCGGCTTTAGCGCGTAGGTCTTCCATATCGATGTTACCGTTCTTATCACAGCCAACAACCACAACCTTCATGCTGGCCATTTGCGCAGATGCAGGGTTAGTGCCGTGCGCTGAACTTGGGATCAAACAGATGTTACGATGGCCTTCGCCGCGTGACTCGTGGTATTTACGAATCGCGATAAGACCCGCGTATTCACCTTGTGCACCTGAGTTAGGCTGTAGTGATACCGCATCATAACCTGTGATATCAACTAACCAATCGTGTAGTTCGTTGATCATGATTTGGTAACCTTGTGCTTGGTCTAATGGGCAGAACGGGTGAAGCTCTGCAAACTCAGGCCAAGTGACTGGGATCATCTCCGCAGTCGCGTTAAGTTTCATGGTACATGAACCAAGTGAAATCATTGAGTGGTTAAGCGCTAAGTCTTTGTTCTCTAAACGCTTGATGTAACGCAACATTTCAGTCTCGCTGTGGTACGAGTTGAAGTTAGGGTGCGTTAAAATTTCATCATCGCGTACTAGGCTTGCAGGAATACCCGTGATTTCGTCTTTGCTCACTTGCGCATCTAGCGCGTCAACGTCTAAACCATGGCCTTCGCCAAGGATGATGTCAAACAACTGCGCCACGTCTGCACGTGTAGTCGTTTCGTTTACTGAGAGTGAGTATTCACCTTCGTGGTTAGTAGCAAAGTTCACCTCTGCAGCAATCGCGCGTGCAACTACTTCGTCTTTGTTCTCTGCAACAACACTCAACGTGTCAAACCAAGTGTCGTGCTTAAGCGCAACACCTTTAGACTTAAGACCCGTTGCTAAAATGCTTGTTAAACGGTTAATGCGCTGAGCGATAGTCTTAAGGCCCTGTGGACCGTGGTACACCGCATAGAACGCCGCCATGTTGGCTAGTAATACCTGCGCTGTACAAATGTTTGAGTTGGCTTTTTCACGGCGGATGTGCTGCTCACGCGTTTGCATCGCCATACGTAGCGCATCGTTACCTAAACGGTCTTTAGACACACCGATGATACGACCAGGAAGTGAACGCTTGTACGCATCACGCGTTGCAAAGAATGCGGCGTGAGGACCACCGTAGCCCATAGGCACACCAAAACGCTGTGCAGAACCCAGTACTACGTCAGCACCTAATTGACCTGGCGCTTTAAGTAGCAATAAGCTCATGATGTCAGCAGCCACACAAGCAATCGCTTTTTTGCTTTGTACTTGTGCAATTAAGTCTTGCACATCAACCACTTCACCGGTTGTGCTTGGGTATTGGAATAAGGCACCAAAAATGTCGTGGTTTGCAGCGTCGCTAGCCGGACCTACTACCACTTCAAAACCAAACTGTTCAGCACGCGTAGCTACCACGTCGATGGTTTGCGTGTGTACATCATCAGCAATAAAGAAGATATTGGCTTTTTTAGCTTTTGCAACACGCTTAGCCAGCGCCATAGCTTCTGCTGCTGCTGTCGCTTCATCAAGTAGTGAAGCAGACGCTAAGTCTAAACCTGTTAAGTCAATCGTAAGCGTCTGGAAGTTTAATAATGATTCTAAACGGCCTTGTGCAATCTCTGGCTGATAAGGAGTGTAAGCTGTGTACCAACCTGGATTTTCAAGTACGTTACGTAGAATTACGTTCGGTACATGTGTTGGGTGATAACCCTGACCGATGTATGACTTGAATACCTTGTTTTTGCTTGCAACTGATTTTAGGTAGCTTAGCGTTTCAACTTCAGTGCGACTTTCACCGATGTTTAACCCTTGCTCTAAACGGATAGCCGCAGGTACAGTTTGACCGATCAGCTCTTCAACACTCGATACCCCAAGAGCATTCAGCATGTCAGTTACTTGCGCCGGGCTTGGGCCGATATGGCGACGAATAAAATCTTGCTTTTGCTCTAATTGTTCAAGAGATTTGGCGTTTGACATTAGTCCAGATTCCTATGATCCAAATTAAAAAGTGTGTTTGTCACAATAGCCTTGGTAACAGCAGAGTAACAAAACTAAATCAGCCCATGTGATATGGCACATGGGCCAAAAATGCGGTGCTTCTTATTAACCCCAGTTTGGATAAGCGTTTGCACAACGCATTTATCATCAGGGTTAATTATAAAAGCCCCAATAAATGGGGCCTTTATGTAGACGTAAAACGATTAGTCTTCGTCGATTGAATTCGCGTAACCTTCCGCATCTAAAAGGTTGTCAAGCTCTGACTCGTCAGAAGCTTTGATGCGGAATAACCAACCGTCGCCATAAGCGTCGTTGTTTACCGTTTCAGGTGAATCTTCAAGCTCTTCGTTGATAGCAACGATTGTGCCTGTGATTGGCGCGTAGATGTCAGAAGCTGCTTTAACAGACTCAGCAACTGCGCAGTCTTCGCCAGCATCAACTTCATCGTCTACTTCTGGTAATTCTACGAATACCATGTCGCCTAGAAGTTCTTGAGCGTGCTCAGTGATACCTACTGTGTAAGTGCCATCGCCTTCAGCGCGAACCCACTCGTGTGAAGACGCGTACTTTAACTCGCTAGGAATGTTGCTCATCTTTTTGTTCCTTTGGTTCGGTGTTTTGGGTGGTTAACCCACCCTTTCTTAATATTAAATAACTGCTTTGCCGTTACGTACGAAGCAAGGCTTCACTACTTTCACGTCAACTAACTTTTTGCGCATTTCAACCTGTGCTGTATCGCCCGTTGAACGAGGAACACGTGCTAATGCCACACTAAAGCCTAAAGTCGGTGAGAATGTACCAGAAGTGATCACCCCTTCGCCACCCTCTACGATAACTTTAGAACCACTGCGAAGTACACCTTTGCTTTCTAAAACTAGACCAACTAATTTGTCAGTGCTTTTTTCAGCGCGTTGTTTTTCCAATACTTCACGACCGATAAAGTCACGTTCTGCGGGTTCCCAAGCGATGGTCCACGCCATATTTGCAGCCAATGGCGATACAGACTCATCCATATCTAAACCATACAGGTTCATGCCCGCTTCTAAACGTAGCGTATCACGCGCGCCTAAGCCAGCAGGTGCAACGCCTGCGTCTAATAATTTTTGCCAAAGTGTTGCTGCGTCATCATTGTGAACCACAATTTCATAACCGTCTTCACCGGTGTAGCCTGTTGTTGCAATAAATAAATCGCCCGCTTGAACACCAAAGAATGGCTTCATGCCCTCAACAGCAGCTTTTTGTTCGTCGTTTAATACGGTAGCTGTTTTTGCTTTAGCATTTGGACCTTGTACTGCAATCATTGCGTACTCTGGGCGCTCAGTCACTTCAACTGCGTAGCCTTCAGATACTTTTGCGATGTGTGCTAAGTCTTTTTCACGCGTTGCTGAGTTAACAACTAGGCGGTAGCTGGTTTCAGTGAAGAAATAAATAATAAGGTCGTCGATTACACCGCCGCGCTCGTTAAGCATACCTGTGTATAGTGCTTTACCTGGTACAGTTAACTTAGCCACATCGTTGGCAACCAATTTACGCAAAAATGCTTTTGCATCATCACCAGCTACGTCAACAATGGTCATGTGAGATACATCAAACATACCTGCATCGTTACGTACTGCGTTGTGCTCTTCAATTTGTGACCCATAGTTGATAGGCATTTCCCAACCGTGAAAGTCAACCATTTTTGCGCCAGCTTCTAGATGCTTGGCATGTAATACTGTTTTAGAAGTCATATCATTCCTTCACTTATATTTAATCAACAAGTCTAGTTGTTGACGCTACCTCAAACGAGGTGGGGTTAATTCAAATAGCAACAAGGGCACGCCATACAGCGTGCCCTTGTTATTTTGATTTAGTTTAGGTCAAAGCCTTGCGCTTGCAATGTTGCTTGCCATTTATTCAGCGTAGGTAATTGCGCAATTAACTGATAACGCTGTTCACCTTGCTCTAAAAGAGAGGTGACAAATACTTCACCGCTTTGTCTGCCGTAACACACCTGTTCGTCGGATAAACGTAATCCTGGTGTTAACTCAAAGCTGTTTACTAGAGTTTCAAACGCTTGCTGGCCAGAAACGGTCGTGATAGCTAAATCATCACGCACCACCAGCTCAATATCGTAATCTTCAACATGTGCAGCCACAAACTGCTCTAAAATTGCAACCGCGCTACTTTCTACCACAAAACGATAGGCCGTTTCGCTGAAATAATACACGCAGTACGATTGGCCTCCATCTAATTTTCCTTGGATACCAAGGCCCGGTGCCATTAGCTTGTTGAGATTTAAACCCATTTGTTGATTTAAAAAAGGTGTCGCTTCAAAACCACTAAAATCAAGTACGGTTAGATCTTGCGTCATCGCCATACTATTAACGGCTGGTGTACAGCCTTGGCGGTGTTTTGCAAACATTGTAGGTGCAAATGTCATAGAGACACCTTAATTAAATTTCGATAAGCACAGAGTATATTGGCCCTAAAAGCCAACAACAAATTGTAATTATTTATCCATTGATAAATAATACTTATGTAATTAGCTTTGTTAAATAGTATTTATTAATATGAAGAACTTATCGATTGATGGCCTGCGTACTTTAGTCACAGTAGTTGATGTGGGCGGCTTTGCCAAAGCTGGCGAGCTATTAGGTTTATCACAACCTGCCGTTTCGCTACAGATAAAACGCTTAGAAGACATGCTCAACTGCAAGCTATTTAAGAAGCAGGGTCAAAGACAGGTACTCAACCAATATGGTGAGTTGCTACTGCCACTTGCCAAGCAGATGTTGCAACACAACGATGTAATCATTCAGCAGTTCACCTCAGAGAGCGTGACGGGTAAAGTACGTTTAGGGATCCCCAGTGAATTTGCAGCCCGTATTTTACCGTCCATCATCGGTGATTTTGTTTCTTTGTATCCAGATGTATCTTTAGAAGTTAAATCCCGCTTAAGTAAGCATTTACTTTCAACTTCGCGACAGGATCAATTTGACTTGGTGCTCGCGCTTAATGAGCAACTTGATTCTGCTCAACATCCCATTTTTATGCAAGACCAACTGGTGTGGGTAGGTGATTTATCCAAAGCCAATGATGGTATCGTCACGCTGGTGACGGCGCCTGAAGGCTGTATCTACCGACGCCGCGCCATTGAAGCGTTGCAACAAGCGGGCCTTAAACATCGCATTATATACAGTAATGCCGATTTAACTGGGCTAACAGCAGCACTTAAAGAAGGGTTAGGGATCACGGTATTAGCAAAAAGCACCGTGCCAAGCGAACTCAACTATCAAAGTCACACGGCCACCTTGCCTGAGCTTGGACAAATTGGTATCTGTCTTATCAAGAACTCGGGTGAATCTGTCCATGCTGTTGATAAGCTTGCTGAATTTATCGCGCTGCGTCTTGGCTAATCACGTTAAAAATAGCTTTAAAGGCCAAACAATGATCATAATAGATGGCAAACAACTTGACCCTGTCACTGGCGAGCTCACGACAAGGGCAACTAACAAAGATTGATAATATATTGATAAACGACTGATGAATCACTGATAAGGAGATAAAAGCTCATAATTTAGAACGTTAAATGTGACATAGAGCTCTGTATATAACCAGAGCCCAACGTCAACATCCGATTATTTACCGACGGCTTGTTTAGCAAACAACTGCTTCAAGGGGCCAAGCTTGTCAACCATACTTAGACCAACACCGCGTACTAGCTTTTTCAGCGGATGAGTCCCTTCAAACAATTCTTTAAGCCCCTGCATCATAGCAATGTGCTTTTGTGCATCTAGTTTTCGCGCTCTTTCATACTCACGTAACGTTCTATGGTTTGCAAACCCGTCACGCAGGTCCCGACTAAGCAACTCGATAAGCAAAGCAGCGTCCTTCAAACCCAAATTCATGCCAAGCCCTGCCAGCGGGTGAATGGTATGCGCAGCATCGCCCATCAACACCACTTTGTTATTCAGCCACTGCTTTGCATAGCGCATTCTAAGTGGGAATACCGCTCTATCGGGGGCAACTTCACATAAACCACACTGTCCATCAATAGCCACATTCAACGCCTTGTTAAATTCGTCTTCGGATAGTGCCATTAATCGCTCAGCCTCTTTTGGTGAGGTCGACCAAACTATCGAATGGTGATGCTCATCATGTAACGGTAAAAAGGCCAATGGCCCGGTAGGTAAAAATACTTGGCGAGCAGTGGCATCATGTGGCAGTTGTGTTTTTACCGTCGCAACGATGGCGTGATGGTCATAATCCCAAAAAGTCATTGGCATTTTAAACTGTGTGCGAATAGCTGAATTTGCACCATCGCATGCGACTAAAAGCTTAGCCATCACAGGCGTACCTGATCCTAGCGTGATCAGCACATCGGAGTCTGTTTGATGAATACTTTGATAACGCGTATCGAACGCCAAGCTTACATTACTAAATTGTTTTAGTTTATTGTAAAGCGCATAACGAATAGCGTCATTTTCGATAATATGGCCCAGCTCTGGCAAATCCAGTTCGCTGCTGTTAAAAGCTATTTTACCAAAGCTGTCCTTGTCACGAACATCCATATGCGTGTAAGGCATAACACGTTGTGCCACCATATCCTGCCACACATCCAGCTGCTCAAATAGTGTTTGGCTGGCCAGACTGATGGCACTGACACGATTGGCAAATAGCTCACCTAAAGGTTGCGGTGGCGCGGAGCTATCTATTACTTGAACAGTAATATCTGCTTTGGCCAGCCCCAAAGCCAGTGTTAAGCCGACTGCCCCACCACCTACAATACATACTTGAACTTGCTGCATTAGCGATTTCCTTTGATCACATGGCCCATTAACTGCTTTGCAAGTGGCGCTTTTAAACGTGAAGATAAGGCCATCGCAAATAAACCACAACTGCGGCCTAATGCCATCAGCCTTGAAGAGTTCGAAAACAAGCGTACTAAAGAGTCAGTGAGAGTCATCACCGTGTTAATATCTTGCTCTCTTAATAACTCATAACGACGCGTAAAGTGATAATCCCCAATTTGTGCTTGGCTGGGATTCGCCAGCAGCTCAACTAAACACTGTATGTCTCGCAGACCAAGATTAAAACCCTGTCCTGCAATCGGATGAATAGCATGTGCCGCATTACCAATTAAAAGGCAACGGTGGTGCACCACTTTCTCAACGCGACCTAGCACAAGAGGGTAGCTTGCTCGCATACCCACTTGAGTAAAAAGCCCAGCGCGATAACCAAACGCATTGTGTAACTTTTCAATAAACTGCTCTGCATCCATGTGCTGATACTGTGCCAATTGGCTATTTTCCATGCACCAAACAAGTGAGTAACGAGAGTCACTCATGGGCAATAACGCCATCGGTCCATGTTCTGTAAATCGCTCAAAAGCTTGACCGTTATGGCCACCTTGTACCTTTACGTTTGCAATCAATGCACCTTGCTCATAAGCAACACTGTTAAAGTTAAGCTTTAGCAGTGCTCGTGTGGGGGATTGTGCGCCATCAGCAATCACCATTAACTTTGCGGCAATGGCTTGCCCAGTGTTTAAGGTGAGTTCCACAGCATCAAGTGTCTGTGTTAACGTTTCAATCGTTGCAGGACAAAACAGCGTGACACCCGCGTCTTTTAATTGTTGATGTAAAAACGCGCCATAAGGACTTACTTCAACCACATATCCCAAAGCATCACATTGGTAGTCTTGATGATGAATATCGGTTTTACCAAAATGGCCTCTATCAGATACATGCACCTGCTTAATAGCTTGCGCAAAAGACCAGCTAGGTTCAAATAAACCTAATTCTTTAAGATAACATACCGATTGGTGTGCCAGAGCAATGCTTCTATCATCAAAGCTAGGATGTGTTTTATCTTTGGGCGTGAAGGCTTCGACAACGCCAATTTTGTAATCGACATTAAGCTTACTCATTGCCAACGCAGCGGTGGCACCAGCCATGCCTCCGCCTACAATAAGGATATCAAAGTGTTGCAACCTGCTCTCCTAGTGTTGCATTAGCGCTTCTATGTCAGCAATGGTCTTTGGTGCATCTACAGTTAAGTTCTCAAAGCCACTTTCGGTAACGAGCAAGTCGTCTTCAATACGAATGCCTATGCCCTTAAATTTTTCAGGCACTTCAGCATCTTCGTCAAAGTACAACCCAGGTTCGATGGTTAATACCATGCCAGGTTCAAAAGGCCTGTCAGCCTCATCGAGTTTATACTCACCAACATCGTGTACATCCAAGCCTAACCAATGACCTAAACCATGCATATAAAACGCTTTGCACGCTTGGTTTTCCATGAGTGTATCTAAATCTCCAGCCAAAATACCGAGCTGGATCAAACCTTGTGTCATTACTTTCATTGCAGCTTGATTGGCCTTAACCAACGTACCGCCTGGTTTAACATGCTCAAATGCGGCTTGCTGTGCTTTTAAAACCAATTCATACACTTGCTTTTGGGCTTCACTAAAACGCCCAGATACCGGAAAAGTACGGGTAATATCTGCGGCATAACCTTGCAGCTCGCAACCTGAGTCAATGAGCACTAAATCTCCAGCTTTTAACTCATCCCCATTTTCGGTGTAATGTAATATATTGGCGTTGTTACCTGAGCCAACAATGGTGCCATAGGCTGGATGACGCGCACCATTCATTGCATAATGATGATGTAACTCCGCCTCTAGCTGGTATTCAGTGGCTCCAGCTTTGGCAAACCGCATTGCTCGTTTGTGTGCTTCGCAGCTTATTTTTGCCGCCTTTCGCATGAGCGCAATTTCTGCTTCGGATTTAAACAGTCGCATTTCATGCACCAGTGGGCGGATGTCTTTAATGATCTCTGGGGCGCGATAACCTTTTTTTGGTGCGCCACGTAGAGTGCTTAATAACGACCAGATTTTATTATCAAAGTCACCGTAAGTACCTTGTCCATAATACAGTACACGCTTGGTGTTAACGAGCGACTGCAATTGCTCATCAAGCTCACTAAGTGGGTAGCTGTGATCAAATAAATATTGCGCTTTCGCCTGCTCAAAGCCAACGCGGCGACCATGCCAAATTTCAGCTACTTTGTCTTTGTTTCTACAAAATAAGTGGCTGCTGAGTTGTTCATCTCGGTCTTTACATAGCACCAGTACAGCATCAGGTTCGTTAAAGCCTGTTAAATAGTAAAAGTCGCTGTCTTGACGAAAAGGAAACTCTGTATCGCGGCTGCGTGTCAACTCCACCGCTGCAGGGATCACAGCAACAGCGTTTTTATCTAATTGTGATAACAAACGTGTTCTGCGTTGTAAAAACTCTTTTGTCTCAATCATTAGTGTATTGTCTTTGAAGTTGTAGTCAGATCTTTGCCCATTTCAGCAAAACACAGCATGGCTGATACACGAATATATTCAATAATTTCATGAAGGGCTTGTTGGTCTTCTTCGGTGTCATCAAAATGCGTATCGAGTTTGGTAATTTCAGTAAAATCACTGATCACTTCTTTCACATCAGCAGATAACTTACCATAATCTTTTTGTTTTAAGCCAAATCCTAACAAAAACCCAGAGACCCAGCCGACTAACGCATTGGCCTGGTCTATTAAAGATTCGTCTTCGCTTGGTAAGAATAATTCAAAATGAAATTCTGCATTACTGAAGTGCTCAACAACGTGTTTATACATGTTGGCAAAAAATTGCTTTAGCTCTTCTTGAAATGTTTGTCCCTCATTGAACACATCACTCAATAAACCGAGGTACTCTTTTTCTTCAATATTTAATCCACATGCCAACAAGCCGCTGATAGCACCATGTACTTCCGCTGGGGCAATGTATATATCGTGTTTTTCAAGCAATAGTTGCGCTTGGGTGTAATCGTTTAGTTCACTCATCAGTTCGACTTTTTAGGCATGTTTACGCTTAATGCTAACACCGCAAGTATAGCAACTCCAAGCAATTGTATCCTTTGGGCTAAAAATCAAACACCTGTATGAGTGTTACGAATAAAAACCAAGCAAACGAACAACATTTTTCGTTTTATGGTTTCGGCCAAGCGTTATGTTTTATATACTGAAGGTGTTCCCTAGCTCGTAGGACAGCAGATTAAGTCCCTGAGCCGATAAATTTTATTTAGGAATGTAGTTTGCTTGCTTTTGCGCAAGCTCGGCATGTACCGAGAAGCCTACGGTGAGCTGTTGCGTTCCGCCTTGAACCTCAGGGTTCAAGGGCTGACATCCGCATCCGCGTCGCCGGGGAACATCTACTTCTCTTATACTCAAAGCACTACTTTCAACAAATCAAAGCTTGTCAATTTCATGCTCTCAGAAAACAAAAAACCCCACTAATGTGAGGCCTTTTTCGCTGTTGTACTTACGATTTGCACACCGTAAGTCAGTTGTAATTAAAGCCCTGCGCGGTCTTTAATTGCAGCGATGATTGGAGAACCGCCGTGACCATTTCCTTCAGCCCAAGCGATATCTGCGCCATCTGCTAATACGCTTTTTGGCAAGTTTTTAACAATAAACTCACCGGTATCTGCTGCGTTGCTCGCAATCGCATGACGCAGTAGGTTGTTACCATTGCACTGTATCGCATCAAATACGTTACGGATTTTAACACGTGAACTTTTCAGTTTTTTACGTAAAGCGCTTTTATCGTCAGCTGCAACATACTCACATAGAGACACCGCTAACTGATCATCAGCACTTGCTTTTTGACTAAATGCTAAAGAAGCTGCACATAAAGAAACAGACACAAGCACAGTAGTTAATTTCATTCCAAACACCCTCTAATACTTTTTTCGTACCCCAAAAAGGATAGTAATTGTACCAAGCTGAACAAAATTTAGCAATAAACTCATAGTTTTTTCTTTAGGGTTACGAACTTATGGTTATGTGGATTACACTCATCTGCACTTAAAGACTGCTCTTCGATGACTTCCCAGTGTCCTGCTTTTGTATAATCAGGAAAGCAGGTATCTCCTGCGACGTCCAAATCAATAAAGGTCAGGTATAGTCGTTCACACATAGGTAAAAACTGCTCATAGATGTTGCCGCCACCAATGATCATGATTTCTTCCGCATCACTAACCAGCTCCAGTGCAGCTTGAGGTGAACTTACCACCTCAACGCCCGATGCAGAATAACTCTCGCTTCGTGTGATCACTATATTACGTCGCCCTGGCAATGGACGCCCTATTGATTCAAATGTTTTTCTACCCATCACAACGGGTTTGTTCAGCGTAACTCTTTTAAAGTGCTTTAGATCAGAGGGCAAATGCCATGGCATTTTATTGTCTTGCCCTATCACTCGGTTGTTCGCCATTGCCGCTATCATGGAAATTATCACATTGAACCTCATCAATAATTTAGTATTAAAAAAGGGCCAAATAGCCCTTAATTACAAAAATATCTGTATTTTATCTTTCGTAGATCACTTCAACATCATAGTCGTCGTCATCCCAATCGTCGTCCCAATCATCATCACTAGCTTCTTTTGTTGCTTGGCGATGATAGGTATCCCACTTAAACTCGACTTCTTCTTGCTCTGCTTCAGCCTCAAATTTGTCTTTTGGCATACTTTCCAGCAATTCCATGATGTCATAACACAGTGCCTGCGTGTTTTGCTTGTTTATAGCAGAAATGCGATACACAGTATCAGCATCCAGCTCACTGGCAATACGCTCACACAACGTTTCAACTTCATCTTCTGGCACTAGATCAATCTTGTTGAGCACTAACCAACGAGGTTTGTCTGCCAGTTTAGGGCTATATTGATGTAGCTCATTGATGATGGCAAACGCATTATCTACTGGGTCTGTACCATCAACTGGCATCACATCAACAATATGTAACAGTACACGACAACGCTCTAAGTGTTTTAAAAAGCGAATACCTAAACCCGCTCCCTCAGATGCCCCCTCAATAAGCCCAGGGATATCCGCAATCACAAAAGACTTACCTGACTCAGGTCTCACCACCCCCAAATTAGGGATCAATGTCGTAAATGGATAATCAGCTACTTTTGGTTTTGCAGCTGATACGCTACGAATAAAGGTTGATTTACCAGCATTAGGCAACCCTAACAAGCCTACATCAGCAAGTAACATTAGCTCCAGCTTCAGATTACGAACCTCACCCGGCGTACCTAAGGTTTTCTGACGTGGTGCTCGGTTTACGCTAGATTTAAAACGAGTGTTCCCCAAACCATGAAAGCCGCCTTTGGCAACTAATAGCTTTTGCCCATGTTGTGTTAAGTCCCCCAAAGACTCTTCAGTATCAACGTCTGTCACGCGCGTACCTACAGGCACTTTCAAGAATAAATCATTACCCTTTTTACCAGTACAATTACGAGACTGGCCATTTGTGCCACGCTCTGCTCTGTGAAAACGTTCAAATTGATAGTCAACTAGGGTATTCCAGCTTTCATCTGCTAATAGGTATACACTGCCACCATCCCCACCATCACCGCCATCAGGACCGCCATCAGGGACAAATTTTTCCCGACGAAATGACACAATGCCACTGCCGCCATCGCCCGCTTCTGCTCGAATTTCAACTTCATCGACAAACTTCATGGTTACTCTCTTTTGACTGGGGGGATTCTAATACCGAAGTATAATACCTTTACCGCTAAAGCTTTAGTTCTTATTACTTTGCCCAATAAAAACCAATCTTTACTAATAAAGTTATGCTTTTGACAAACAAAAAACCCCGCCGTAGCGGGGTTTTTTCAATCTTTTACCGATTACTCAGCAATGATGCTAACGTATTTACGGTTTAAAGGACCTTTTTGTTCAAAAACAACTTTACCGTCTGCTTTTGCAAAAATTGTGTGGTCTTTACCGATACCTGCGTTAGTGCCAGCGTGGAATTTAGTACCACGTTGACGAACAATGATGTTACCCGCTAATACTGATTCACCACCGAAACGCTTAACACCTAAGCGTTTACTTTCTGAATCACGACCGTTACGAGTACTACCAGCTGCCTTCTTATGTGCCATCTTTCTGTACCTCTAAATTAAGCGCTAATGCCAGTGATTTTAACTTCAGTGAACCACTGACGGTGGCCCATCTGCTTACGAGAATGCTTACGACGTCTAAATTTAACGATCTTAATCTTCTCACCGCGACCATGTGAAACAACCTCAGCTGTTACCTTGCCACCGTTTACGAACGGTGCACCGATCTCGATTTTCTCACCATCAGCAACTAGAAGTACTGAATCGAATTCAACTGCTGCACCAGTTTCAACGTCTAATTTCTCTAGACGAATTGTTTGACCTTCAGTCACACGGTGCTGTTTACCACCACTTTGGAAAACCGCGTACATAATTAACTCCGTCTGTGCGCCCTCAAATCGACGCAACTTAATATTCTTCAATAGGGCGCGAAGTTTACGCTAATGCTTGTCTACAAGCAAGCCTATTTTTGTAGAAAATGAATAAAAAATAACTGCAATGAGGGCGAATCATTATTTTTCGCTAGTTTATCCAAAAACGCCGCTAAACCAAAGCCCTTTTTTACACTTTTAAGACGATTTTTAAAGCGTTTAATACAACCGATAAGTTGTCCAAATAATCAACAACATACCAAGATAAGTTATTTTTTTAGCCAGATTTGGACAAAATATCGAGCTAGTTTAAATTTTGTAGTACACTCGCGCTGTATCTCGTAACTTATTTTTGGCTTGGAGCACAATGGATATCAAAACTATCCAGACGTTAATCGAACCTGATATGCTTAACGTCAATCAACTTATTCATGCACAAATGCAATCCGACGTTGCTTTAGTTAATCAACTCGGACTCTACATTGTTAACAGCGGTGGCAAGCGTATTCGCCCTATGCTCACTTTGCTTACAGCCAAAGCTTTAGACTGCCCAAATGACACACATGTAACACTTGCAACTATTATCGAATTTATCCACACCGCAACCCTTTTGCACGATGATGTAGTGGATGAGTCGTCGCTACGACGTGGCGAACCTACTGCAAATGCTGAATTTGGCAACGCTGCAAGTGTGCTCGTCGGAGACTTTATTTACACTCGCTCATTCCAGCTAATGGTGGGTTTAAACAACATGCAAGTGATGCAAATACTTGCTGATGCCACCAATGTTATCGCGGAAGGGGAAGTACTGCAGTTAATGAATTGCAACGACCCTGATACCAGTGAAAAAAGTTATATGCAGGTTATCTACAGCAAAACAGCTAAGTTATTCGAGGCGGCAACAATGTTACCAGCTGTAGTTTTAGGGCACCCTCATGATGTACAAGAAGCGCTGAAATTATATGGCATGCACTTAGGGACTGCTTTTCAACTTGTAGATGATGTACTGGATTACAGCGCAAATGCGCAGCAAATGGGTAAAAACCTAGGTGATGACCTTGCAGAAGGAAAGCCAACACTGCCTCTTATTTATGCCATGCAGCACGGTTCTGAGAAACAAGTAGCCCAGATCAGAGAAGCGATTGAAACAGGTAATGGCATGGCCTATCTGGAAGATATTCTTACAACGCTTGAGCAAACTAAAGCATTAGAGTTTGCAATGGAAAAAGCCAAGAATGAAGCTCAAAAAGCGATCAGCTACCTTGCATTTTTACCTGAGTCGCCATACAAGCAGGCTTTAATAGCATTGGCTGAATTGTCAGTTGCAAGAGATCACTAAGAATTACAAATTGAATCAAAAAAGGCCGCATGTAGCGGCCTTTTATATGTTCTCGTCATTGTGACTACTTTTGCTCAGGTGGACGATAACCTTCAATTTCTACTTCTTTATTTTCAAACAAGAACCCTACCATTTGCTCCTCAAGTAGCGCTCTGTGCTCTGGATCCATCATGTTTAGATGCTTTTCGTTGATCAGCATAGTTTGCTTATGCTGCCATTGCTGCCAAGCTTCTTTTGAAATATTGTTAAAAATCTTTTCGCCGATTTCACCTGGATACAATTGAAAATCTAAACCAGGTGCCTCTTTTTGTAGCTTTTGACAAAAAACAGTACGTGCCATAACTTTTCCACATCAAATTATAATTTAATATCGATAGTCTAACTCATCGCGCCTAGGACTTTAACCAACTTTTTCGTAGGAGCAGCCAAACCAACTTCAGCATGGTCATCTAAGTCATACCAAATAATTGCTTGCTCATGGGCAAAATCAGGGATCGTTGCCAGCTTAAATACCAATGGGTGAATGGTTAATTCAAAGTGAGTAAAAATATGAATAAATGATTGCAGCGAATGTAATTGCCCTTGTAATCCATGCTGAGCGATAAACTGCTCGGCCTGCTCAATCGTCTGAAACTCAAAAAAACCAAACAGCCCGCCCCAAATACCCGTGCTGGGCCTTTTCTCCATCAATAGTTTGTTTTGGGCATTGATGATTAAATGATATGCCTGCCTTTTAGGTTTGTCTTTTTTCGGCTTTGGGTTTGGAAATGCTTTAACCTGATTATGCTTATTGGCTAAACACTGCTCCGATAACGGACAAGCTGCACAATTAAAATTACTTCTTGAGCAGAGGCTCGCACCTAGGTCCATCATCGCTTGGTTAAATTCAGTGACATTATTTTTGGGCGTGAGAGCATCACTTAGCGCCCAAAGCTGCTTTTCTACGCCTTTGACACCATACCAGCCCTCAACCATGAAAAACCGTGCTAATACTCGCTTGACGTTGCCATCTAAAATTGGGTGATGTTGGCCTAGCGCTAAAGACAAAATAGCGCCAGCTGTAGAGCGGCCAATTCCGGGCAACGCCATAACCTGCTCCAAAGTTTGTGGAAACTGTCCGTTAAACTCGTTTGCCACTATTTTTGCCGTTTTATGCAGGTTCCTAGCTCTCGCGTAGTAGCCAAGTCCAGTCCAGTGATGTAGCACTTCATCTTCTGGAGCCTCAGCCAAGGCTTCAATGCTAGGAAAGCGCGCCATAAAACGCTCAAAGTAAGGAATGACAGTGACAACCTGAGTTTGTTGTAACATAACTTCTGAGATCCACACTTTGTAAGGTGTTTTACCTAACTGCCATGGTAAAGTCTTACGTCCATGTAGGTGATACCAATTGACAACCTGCTCGGCGAACCATTGCGCCTGCTCACTAGATACCTGCATTAACCACACTATTTATTGATTTATTACTAGGGCGCCAGTGTATGGTGCTTTTAAAAACAGTCAAGCTATTGTACTTGAGCCAATGAATAGGGATAATATGCGCCCGTTTTTTACACCGCAGAAATGATTATGAGTGAATCGAGCAAAACCGCGCTGGAACAAGCACAGCAAGAAGGTAAATACATCCGCAAAGTACGCAGCTTTGTAAAACGTGAAGGCCGTTTAACCAAAGGACAACATGCTGCGATTGAAAAGTGCTGGCCAACTATGGGCTTAGAGCACAGTCAAGGAATGCTCGATTTCTCAAAAGTGTTTGATAATGACAACGATGTAGTGCTAGAAATCGGTTTCGGTATGGGTAAGTCGCTGGTCGAAATGGCCAAGAATGCACCAAACCTTAACTTTATTGGAATTGAAGTACACCGCCCAGGTGTAGGCGCTTGCTTGATGGACGCCGATGAACATCAAGTAACAAACTTACGTGTATTTGAGCACGATGCAGTTGAAGTGCTTGCTGATTGTATTGCGGATGGAAGTTTAACAACAATGCAGCTTTTCTTCCCCGACCCTTGGCATAAAAAGCGCCACCATAAGCGCCGTATCGTACAACCTGAGTTCGTCGAGAGTCTTAGGAAAAAGCTAAAAATCGGTGGTATTTTTCATATGGCCACTGATTGGGAAAACTACGCTGAACATATGCTAGAAGTGATGCAAGCAGCACCTGGTTATGAAAATATCTCAGCGACGAACGATTATGTTCCACGTCCAGACAACCGCCCTCTTACTAAGTTTGAACAACGTGGTCACAGGCTTGGTCACGGAGTTTGGGACCTGATGTTTAAGCGCGTTGAATAATCTGTAAGGTGTTTAAAAAACTAACAGGGCCCAATTAAGGCCCTTTAATATGAGTGATTATGAGTAAGTTAACAAACCCCAGTCTGTTGCTCCTTCGCAACGAAGAAGAATTACATGGCAACAACATTTTGGTCATCAATACAAACCGAGATGGCTTTTTAGCTGAGTTAACCGAGCTAAATCCCACAGCCACGATCAGCGCCTTTAGCTATAATGTGGCGGATCATAATGACTCCAGCAAATATCCAAATATTAATAGTTATGTGGATCATAGCTTGCCCCAGCTCGCCGATTTGGATTTGATTATTTACTACTATCCAAAATCTAAACCAGAAGCTTTAATGATGCTTGATAACATTAGAGCAATAGCCAGTGCTAACACACGCTTGTTGGTAGTTGGTGATAATAAAGGTGGCGTTAAATCGGTTGAAAAGCAACTCAAGCCTTTCGCTTTGCAGTTTTATAAACTTGAAAGTGCCAAACATTGCGTACTATATGAGTTTTCCGAACTTACAGTTAACCCAGGCTTCGATATAAAACAATATCACAGCACATTCAGTGTAAACGTCGCCAACAAAACCTTCAATGTGGTGAGTGTACCGGGTGTATTTAACCACGGTAAACTTGATGTGGGCACAGAACTGCTGCTTGAAAACATCCCTGTGCCATATAAAGGCAAGGTGCTAGATTTTGGGTGTGGCGCAGGCATCATTGCGACTTTCTTAGGTTCGCAACAAAGTGAGCTGAGGCTTTTTTGCTCCGATGTTAGTGCACTAGCTATATATGCTACGCAACAAACCCTTGCTCTTAACAGCTTAGACGCGGATTGTATTCTCAGTGATGGCTTACAAGAGGTGAGTGATCAATTCAACCTGATTATCAGCAATCCACCATTTCACACAGGAATTGCGACAGATTATGGTATTGCCGAACGCTTTTTAGAACAAACCAAAGGGTTTCTGAAACCAAGCGGACAGGTACAAATTGTTGCTAATAACTTTTTAAAGTACCCGCCAATTCTTGAACAACAATTTGGTCAATTCACTATTCTTGCCAAAAACACTAAATTCACGGTTTACCAAGCTAAAAAGTGATCCTACTGCCACAATTGCAGACTTTTTAAGCACGCATATTGGATAAAATAACATGCAAAGTCAGTGATTTTTTTGTTATTTTATTCAATCTCTTTGCTACACTAGAATGTAGTTCATACCGTTCGACTCTTTTTCGCGCCAAATAAAGCTAATTTGAGTGACTTGCGCGCCCAAACGCTTTATGAGTTGCCAAAAGTATAACGAATTAGTATTTGGTAACTGGCTGAATTAAGGCTGATAATGACAAAGCAGGCATCAAAAACAAGTATAAGGAAAGTTTTAATTAGTGCAGTAATGCTCGTTACAGCTCTGTGCCTGTCTTTATCCATTTCAATCTCTACTTATCTTGATATCAAAGAACAAAGAAAGTTGATCATCAACAAGCTTGATATGATTGCTGAGATAGTCTCGTTTAATGCACAAATCACACTGATTTTTGAAGATCGAAAAACCGAAGAAAAACGCTTAAAATCGTTTAAAAGGGTCGAACTCGTTAAAAATATACATATCTATGATATCGATGACGTAACGAATAAACCGGTATTTTTTACCAGCTATAATGCTTCGAAAACGCCCCCTGTACCACTAAAGGTTAATAGCATTGAGCAGCTGCAAGAGCCTAGAATAACCGAAGACTATATCGAACTCATCAAGCCTGTGATTTATGAAGATAAAATTGAAGGTTATGTTTATATTCGCGGTGGTTTGGAACGTTTGAATGAATATATCAATACTAAGATATTAGTTGATATCACTTTGACTTTGTTTGTGTTGTTATTAGTGCTACTGGTTGCAAGAGGTATTCAAAGACGCATCGCGCGACCCATAGAAGAGCTTTCGATTTTGCTGCAAGATGTATCAAAAAATCATAATTACAGCACCAGAGCTTCAAATAGCCACATAGAAGAGATCAACATTCTGGCAAGCAGCTTAAATGTGATGCTAACTCGAACACAGAACCAGTTAGAACGGCATCAGGCAGACAAGCTCGAAATAAAAAAGTTAAACCAGAGCCTAGAAGAAAAAGTAAATCAACGGACTATTGCACTGCGTGAAGCAAATCAAGAGCTGCTAAATACATTAGAGCGGATGCATCAGTATCAAAACCAAATTGTCGAAAACGAAAAAATGGCATCTTTAGGCCAGATGGTTGCAGGTGTAGCACATGAAGTTAACACACCAATCGGGTTAGGTGTCACCGGCTCAACCCTATTACGCGATAAACTAGCAGACATAAAATCCGCCTTTGAGCAAAAGAACCTTACTTCTAAACAGCTTGAGCGCTTCATAAATGATGGCATTGAAAACCTCGATTTAATCTACAGAAACTTAAACCGAGCCGCTGATTTAATTTCTAGCTTCAAACGTGTTGCTGTTAGTCAGGATCTGGAGCTGAGTTCCGATGTTAATGTTGCGATCTTATTAGGCAACATTATCAAAGCGATGAAGCCGGATCTGGTCGCCAAGAATCCCACTATAAATATTGATTGCCAAGAAGACTTAGTAATCAGTAGTAAAGCGGGGCCACTACAGCAAATATTTGAACAACTGATATCTAACTCTTTGCTACATGGCTTCAGCAGCGCCGAAGGCAATGTCATTGACATAAAGATAGCCAAAGATCACAACCAACTGACCGTCGAATACAGTGATAACGGCTGTGGCGTATCCAGCTCCATCAAAAAGCGGATCTTTGATCCCTTTGTCACAACACGACGTGGCGAAGGTGGTAGCGGCTTAGGTATGCATTTGGTGTATAACCTCATTACTCAGGCATTACATGGCAACATCTCACTTGATGAAAGCACTAAGACAGGTGCTCGGTTTATTCTCACACTACCATTAGGTGAGGTAAATTAATGCGCTTACTGATATTGATTTTATTAATTATTCCATTTTTATCTAGTGCAAAATCACCTGATCAGGTACGTTCGGCATTCTTGTACCAGATGGCTAAATTTATTGAATTTCCTAATCAGCAGACAAAAGTGTCTACGCGATTTTGTTTTCTAAATATAGATAACGGACCGGGGTTAATTCTAGCAGGAAACCGTAGTTTAAAAATTAGAAACTTACCAATAGAAATAATACAAATAAAAAAGCCGAGCAATTTAGGGGAACTTTCTGAGCAGTGTGATATCACATACATTGATGAAAGTAATGAAGATGATATACTTACCGCTTGGGCCGATACAACCCCGCTTAATACGGTGTTTGTGGGAGAAAGCATAGAGTTTCTCGAAGGTGGTGGAGTCGCATCTTTGGTCCAGGAAGGGAGTAAAATACGGCTGTATATTAATAAGCAACAAGTTTCGCAACATAATTTTAAAGTGTTATCAAGACTGCTTGCAGTTTCTAAGTTTCATCCTAATTAATTTTACTTGTTAACAATTAGATATACTCCTATAATCGTAAATATTCGGTTTTATTAGATAGTACCGAATTTCATGTAAATAATATATTCCGAAAAGGTTAATTAATAATGCAAACGCCAGTCATTCTGATTGTAGAGGATGAAGACGTAACTCGCCTGAACCTCGTTAGTTTATTTGAAGCGGAAGGTTACAAAGTAATTGAAGCCATAGATGGCGATGACATGCATGACAAACTGACAACGCATGACGACGTCAACCTTGTTGTTATGGACATCAATCTTCCGGGTAAAAACGGTTTGATTCTCGCTCGTGAATTACGCCAAAAAAGAAATATAGGCCTAATTTTCTTAACAGGCCGTGACAACGATGTCGATCGTATTCTTGGCTTAGAAATTGGTGCTGATGACTACATCACAAAGCCATTCAACCCTCGTGAGTTAACTATTCGTGCACGCAACCTGATTTCAAGAACAGGTTCTTCTAGTGAAGAGTCGTCACTTGATAGTAATGGAGTTATCACGTTCAACGGATGGGAGCTAGACGAAAATAGTCGTTGCCTTACTTCTCCAGCTGGCGAAGCAAAACGCTTGCCTAAAGGTGAATACCGCGCACTACGTCTAATGCTTGATTCACCTGGTCGTATTTTTAGTCGCGAGCAGTTAATTAAGCACATGACAGGACGAGAGCTTCGCGCCAATGACCGTACTGTAGATGTAACAATTCGTCGTATCAGAAAGCATTTTGAAAGCGACAGTAACACTTCTGAACTGATCAGCACCATTCATGGTGAAGGCTATCGCTTTATAGGGAAGATTGATAGCTAAAGAACAGTGGTTTCAGGGAGTTTTGCAATTATTGAGTAAGGGGCCCATAGCCCCTTATTTTTATGCTTCACTTCGGTTAGCCAGCATTTCAATAATTTGCTCTAACAGGGATTGCCCTAGCACAATTTTATCTTCCAATTGCTCAATCCACATGTTGAGCACCTCATTATCAACTTGCTCTGCATCCAATTCCATTTTCTTGGCGTGTAATTGCACTTGATTTAAACCCACGGAGCCTGCTGCACCTTTTAACTTGTGTGCAACCGATGCGTATTCATCAATATCGTTGTTGCCCAGAGCTTCACGCAGTTCCGTGCAGTACTTAGGATTAAGAGTTTTAAACAATCGCGCGCTGCGCTTAAACGCATCAACCCCCATTGAATCCATAAAATCCGTTATCGTCTCGATATCTAGCTCATGCTGTTGCTGCTGACTAAAAGTTACTTTATCTGGGTGTGTTTTAGCGCTGTTTAGCTTAGCATCAATACCAAATAAGTCTGCTAGCATGCGATCTAGACGAGTGGTATTGATAGGTTTTGCCAACGCCCCCTGTATGCTTATACCTTCGAGCTCTTGTTCAGCGCTGCGCACATTCGCTGTTAATGCAACAATTGGAAGGTCATCATAATGGCTATCTGCGCGAATTTCCTTTGCAACCTGATCTCCGTTAATATCCGGCAACTGCATATCTAGCAGTATCAAATCTAGGTCATCTTCCGTTGCGACCAAAGATAACGCGTCTTCACCGGTCTCTGCCCAAATAACCTCATGCCCCCTCTGCTCTAACAGGTTCGTAGCAATTTCAGCATTCAGTGGTACATCTTCAACTAACAAAATGTACAAGCTTCGTCCTGCGTAACTTTGCTGCTTTGGCGCACTGCAAAGCGTTAACGGAATATCTACATCAAAACGACTTCCCTGCCCTTCTATGCTGCTGACTCTGATTTGACCTTTCATAGCCAACACGAGCGCTTTAGTAACCGCTAAGCCAATGCCTGAACCAATTGCGTTCGCACCCGTCAGATCTGGGGCTTTATAATACATGTCAAAAATGCGTTCTTGTTGATCACTTGGAATGCCTAAACCAGTATCGATTACACTGATTGCCAACCAAGGCCCCGTTTCTCTGTTTTCACGTCGGCATTCCAATGTTACGCCACCGCGGTGGGTAAATTTGACGGCGTTATTGATAAGATTCCAAAGCACCTGACGCAAGCGCGTTGGATCAAGCAACGCATAGACATCTAACATGCCTGAACGATTGATAGTAAAATCGAGACCCTTTTGATCTGCTATCAAGCCCGCAAAGTTAACCACATCGTTTATAAAATCAGACACATTGATACTGTCTGTTGCTATGTCTAGCTGCTCTCTATCTATTTTATCTAAATCTATAATATCGTTAAAAATATTACCAAGCGTTTCAGCACTTGAAAAAATGGTATTACACCAGCTCTTTTGCTGCTGAGACAACTCGGTATCTAATAGCATGCGGGTTAACCCTACAATCCCATTTAATGGCGTTCGCAGTTCATGACTTAATGTTGCGATAAACTTGCCTTTGTCTTTATAAGCAGTTTCAAGTGCTTGTTCTGCTTCTTTACGACTGGTGATATCACGGCCGAATGCCAGTAGACCGATATACTTTCCATCGTCATTGATAAATGGCAGCTTGCGCATTTCGAACCAGCGATTTTCATCATTGACGGGATATTCAACATCTAGGGTAATTGGCTTGTGAGTTGTTGAAACTTCTGTATCGGTTCGCAATACTTCAGGCAAAAAGTTTTGCGGATAAATTTGTTCAACGGAGCGGCCAATCAATTCTTCACTGGGTTTTCCTATCACCAACTCGAACATCTTGTTGCAACCAGCAAATACGCCATTTTCGTCTCTGTAATAGAATAAGTCAGGTGAGGAGTCAACAATCGAGCGCAGTAACATGCCCTGCTGAGCAAGTTCTTGTTGTGTCTTCTTACGTTCTGCTATTTCTTTTCGGAGTTCTTCAATCGCTCGATGCTTGGCGTGCAGCGCCATTTTACGCTCATCGATCTCATTATTTAAACGGTTGATGTTATCTTTTAGGGTTTGGTTAAGTAATTTTTCTTGCTTGGTTGCTGACTCAAGGTAGGTTTTTGAGTCTTCTAATTGCCGCATTGCGTGGATCAATATCGAGATCAGCACGGGTGACGTCACGGCAGAAAAAAACATCACCGCTAGAACATCAACAATTTTTATCTCGCCTAATGCAACGTAATAAAACATACATGACAAGATCAGCGCTATCAATAAGATGAATATAAAACACAAGAAGCTCGCTGGCTTTGCACCATATTTATTAACTAAGTTAGCTAACACGCGGGCCCAAGGGCCAAAAGAAGAATCTATCATAGTCACCATATACCCCATTCACTCGCACATTATACGCAAGCAACACCAAGATGCGAACTATCCTTTTTATTAAAATCTGTGCAATATGAACTGTAATATCTTTTGCACATTTTCACTTTTTCTACCGCTTAAGAGCAATTCTTATAGGGGCAACCCGTTCGATTATAGTGTAATATGCACGCTTTTAATCGTCGTGACTATGAGGGTTTAGATGCAAACCATAATGCCAGATATTGCTGATACCGCCGAAGCCTTGCAAACCGGCACCTTAAATTGGGTCGGTATGGGTAATATTGAACTACCTTTATTATTTGCCAGCAAGGGATTAAACGATATCACTGTCACTGCTAAAGCCGATGCATTTGTTAATTTACAAAACGAGCAGGCAAAAGGCATTCATATGTCTCGCTTATTTTTGGCTTTGGATACCTTATCTTGTGAGCAAACTTTAACACCTCAAACCTTAAAACAAGTACTTGATAGCTTCGTAAGTAGCCATCAAGGGCTGAGTAACGCCGCAAAAGTGGTACTGACTTTTGAGTTACCATTACGCCGCTCATCTTTGCTCAGTCAAAAACAAGGCTGGAAAAGTTACCCTGTTACCGTTACTGGCACAGTTCAAGGTGGCCAATTTCAGTTGGAAGTTGCACTTGATGTAACCTACTCATCTACCTGCCCGTGCTCAGCGGCACTTGCCAGACAGCTGATCCAACAAGCATTCAGTGAGCAGTTTTCTAAACAATCACTTAGCTTTGATCAAGTTCACCAGTGGCTGGGCAGCACTGAAGGTATTGTTGCAACACCACACTCTCAGCGCAGTATTGCAAATATCAAAGTGAAGCTTGCATCAGACAGTCAAGAGTTTGACATTTTAGCTTTGATAAATAGCGTCGAACATGAATTGAAAACGCCTGTTCAAGCAGCGGTTAAAAGAGAAGATGAACAAGAGTTTGCTAGACTTAACGGACAAAACTTAATGTTTTGTGAAGATGCAGCGAGGAAACTCAAAGCACTATTCGAGGCGTCTCATTATCTAGACTATTATATCAAGATTAATCACTATGAATCTTTACATGCGCACGACGCTGTGGCTTATGCTGTTAAAGGTTTATCTCATGGTTATCAAGTTTAGAAAATAAATACATAAAGCACTCCTAAACAGGCATGACATTTGCTTATTAACTGTAAATTGTCAAATTGTTGTTGTGGAGTGTTTTATGGAATTTGCTTTATTATCAATATTAGCACTTGTTGTTGTCGCCTCTGTCGTTGCGGCAAAATATACCGATACAGGTGGTAACCCTTACCCATTTAATAAAAAAGATTCTGTTTTTAGCACCGTAGAGGCTTCTTTTCTAACTTTGCTGGAAAGAGCCGTGGGTGATCGATTCAAAATTGTCAGTCGAGTAAAGTTAATTGACTTAATTGAATGCAAGCCCGGCCTTTCTGATAAAGCTCGTCGTGCCGCATTAATCAAAGCTAAAAACAAGCAGCTTGATTATGTGTTGGTTGATAAAGATACACTCAAAATTATGGCCGCTGTTGATTTAGTTAATAATGCCAATAAAAGCGGACACAAAGCGCAGCGCGACTGGTTTGTTAGTGGCGCGCTAGAGTCTGCTGGCATTCCTCATATTCGGATGAAAGTTAAAGCAGGCTATAAGTCTTCAGAAGTGCGTAGCGCAATTTTATTTAAACTAGGTAAAAATGCTCAAGCGCCCAAACCACTTCGTAACAGAACAGAAAAGCCAGCTGTACTGTCACCTTCTCAAGCCAAGGCACACTCAACCCAATTAGCAGAAATATAAAACATCAAAGACATTAAAAAGCGAGCCTACGGCTCGCTTTTTAATGTCTTGCGTTAAGGTTGAAATTCGCATTTGTGGCGTGCTCAGGTATACTATGACGCAAATTTTCTGAGGAATACTTATCATGAATATTGGTATTATTGGCGCAATGGAGCCTGAAGTTGCGATCCTACGTGAAGCCATTCAAAACAAGCAGCAAATGAGTAAAGGTGGCTTTACTTTTTACACAGGTGATCTTGCAGGTCACACGGTAACTTTAGTGCAATCAGGCATCGGTAAGGTTGCTGCAACTGTTGCAACTACACTGCTGATTGACAACTTTAAACCAGATTGCATTATCAATACCGGCTCTGCTGGCGGTTTTGAACCTAGTTTAAACGTTGGCGATGTGGTTATCTCAGATGAAGTGAAACACCATGACGTTGATGTAACCGCGTTTGGCTATGAAATCGGTCAGGTCCCGCAAATGCCTGCAGGATTTAAGGCACACCCTACGCTTATCGAAGCGGCCAAGCAGAGTGTTGCTAGCCTTGCTGATACGCAAACCATGACGGGCTTAATTTGTACGGGTGATTCATTTATGTGTGATCCAGTACGAATTGACAAAGCGCGTGCTGATTTCCCAACGATGTTGGCTGTAGAAATGGAAGGCGCTGCGATTGCACAAGCATGCCATGTACTCGATACTCCTTTTGTCGTTATTCGCTCTCTCTCTGATATCGCGGGTAAAGAGTCACCACAGTCATTTGAAGAATACCTCGAAGTTGCGTCGATTAATTCTTCAAAGCTAGTCACCGCACTACTTGAAAAGTTAACTAACGTCACGCTTTAAGATGATGCTAGAACTCATGCAAGCCCACCAGGGCTTGCTGATATTCATACTTTCACTCAGTGCAGCACACCTGTTACCGCTGCAACGAAGTTACCACCCCAATACGATTTTTTTATTGGTTTTTAAGGGTATTGCCCAAAGAGTTTACCAACGTCAGGCATCAACAAGCTATCTTGCCTTCAGTGGCACACTTGCCTTTGTATTGCCAATATTGACCATTGTTGTTTTATGCCTTTTACTGTCGCAGTTTGCCTATTATCCAAACTGGCTTGGTGGTCTTGTGCTTTACCTATGTTTAGATACCAGTATCACCATCCGTGCTAAGCGCATCGCAACCTTACTCAAGCAAGGTCAAAAATCCACCGCTAGACAGCTTTTACAATCCGTTGTGGCGCGAGACGTGGCTAAATTATCAAAAGTAGGTATTGCCAAAGCGTGTATTGATAGTACGAGCTTGCGCACTGTCAGGCATTATTATCTCATCATTATATTCTATTTATTACTTGGCCCAATTGCCGCGCTGAGCTACAAGCTACTACTGCTTTGTGACCACGCTTGGCGTGACAGTATCAAACCCAACAGCCGATTTATTGCACCGCTCAAACAGACAATTTACGTCATTGAGTGGCTGCCTTTAAGAACGTTTATCACGCTTATGGCGCTATCACTCAATGGTAAAAAAGTCGCGCATTACATCAAACACTATGCGAGGTACTTTTATCAGCGAAACAGCGGTTGGATCTTGGCTTTGTTTGCAGCCAACTTAAGAGTCCAGCTGGGCGGACCCTGTTTTTACCTTGAGCAGCGCTTTGAGAAAATGCGCCTCGGCGTCGAGCGTCATCCAGAACCTGAAGACATAGATGCTCTACTTAGCTTACTAAAGCGTATTCGAACCTTCTTTTTATTGTTGATTGCGCTATCATGGCTTGCCTATACGCTATCAGCAACCGCCTTAAGGTTCTAACGCACATAAAAAAGGCCAGCTAAGGCTGGCCTAATATCAAACGTCATCGGTATTTAGTTAACTGTTACTTTAGCAAACTTACGTTTACCTACTTGATAAATGGCAGTGCTGCCTTTTTCAATCAGTAACTTACTATCTGTTATCTTTTCTTCACCGTTAAGTTTAACCGCACCTTGTTTGATCATGCGCATCGCCTCTGATGTACTTGCCACCAAACCAGCTTCTTTTAGCAAGTTGGTTATAAATGTCGCAGGTTCATCAATTGAAATGCTTACTTGCGGAATATCATCAGGCAACGCATTCTTTTGGAAGCGTTTAATAAAATCTTGGTGTGCAGCTTCAGCATCTTCAGCGCTGTGGAAACGCGCTATCATTTCTTTAGCGAACTCAATCTTAATGTCTCTTGGGTTACGACCATCTGCCACTTGCGCTTTTAAGTTTGCAATTTCTTCTAATGACAAAGCGCTCAATAATTCATAATAACGCCACATCAACTCATCAGAGATAGACATCACTTTACCGAACATATCATTTGGCGCATCAGTAATACCGATGTAGTTACCTAGCGATTTTGACATCTTTTGTACACCGTCTGTGCCTTCAAGCAATGGCATCATCAGTACAGTTTGCGGTGTTTGTCCTTCTTCTTTTTGCAGCTCACGGCCCATCAAAAGGTTGAAGCGCTGGTCAGTACCACCAAGCTCAACATCAGCCTCTAACGCAACCGAGTCCCAGCCTTGTACCAGTGGGTATAAGAATTCATGAATCGCAATTGGCTGACCACCTGCATAACGCTTTTTAAAATCATCACGTTCAAGCATACGAGCAACGGTTTGACGTGCTGCAAGTTTGATCATGCCCGCACTACCCAATTTTTCCATCCAAGTTGAATTGAATGCAACCGTTGTTTTAGCTGGGTCTAGAATCTTAAAAACTTGTTCTTTATATGTTTCTGCGTTTGCCAATACATCTTCTTTGGTAAGCGGTTTACGGGTAACACTTTTACCCGTTGGGTCACCTATCATGCCGGTGAAATCACCAATTAAGAAAATCACCTCATGACCTAAGTCTTGAAATGTCTTTAGCTTATTAATGAGAACAGTGTGACCTAAATGCAAATCAGGCGCTGTTGGATCAAAACCCGCTTTGATCTTTAGTTTTTTACCTGACTTAAGCTTTTCCTTTAAGTCGTCTTCAATAAGAATTTCTTCTGCACCACGTTTTATCTCGGCAAATGCAGTTTCTAAGTCCACCATTCATCGCTCCAAATATTCAGTTTATCGGCCGATTCTAGCCTATATTTGCATGAGTTTAAATGCACAAAATACTGGTATTGCCGCTTTATTGCGTATATCCTGCAATATTATCAACAAAATTTCTTGACAGCAGAAAAGGCGCGTTATGGTTCACGTGGTGTATAAGCTCCCTAAAAAACACAAACTGCTTATTATTGGTCTCATCTCCCTTATGTTGATTGTTGCTCTATGGCCTTCAGAAAAAGCAACAGCTTCCAAAGATCATGACAAAAAAGCATTAGAAGTCGGAAAGCGTTATGAGCTACCAGTAAAGGTTAGCGAAGTAACTGAGCAACTTACCGAGCTTAACTCCGCTGATGCGCCGATTAACACAAAGAAAGTAGAATATACCTACACTGATCATGAAGTTAAGTCAGGTGATAGCCTAGCTGTTATTTTTAAAAGAGCAGGCTTTTCAGCACAAACGCTCCATCAGGTTGTTAACACTAATGAAGAAACGCGCAAGCTGACTAAAATTCACCCAGGTGAAGTGTTAAGTTTTGCAACGGATGACAAAGGCCAGTTGGCGCAGCTTAAGTATGTACTGTCAAAAACAGACACCTTATTTGTTACCCTTAATGATGAAAGTCAGTACGAAACAGCCATACAGAGCAAAGAAATTGAGACTATAGCGAAAGCTGCTGGCGGTGAGATAACCTCTAGCTTTTGGACCGCGGGTATTACATCGGGTCTTTCCGAGCGTCAGATCATGAATTTCGCTGAGATTTTTGGTTGGGACGTGGACTTTGCCAACGATATTAGAAAAGGTGATGAGTTTTCTATCATCTTCGAGTCGCACTTTGTGGATGGCGAAGAAATTGGCACAGGTAAAATCATTGCCGCAGAGTTCATCAACCAAGGTGAGCGCTACAGTGCAATACGCCATACCGACGGTAACTTCTATACCCCAGAAGGCCGTAGCATGAAAAAAGCTTTCCTACGTGCACCGGTTAACTTTAAGTATATCAGTTCAAGCTTTAATCCACGCCGTAAGCACCCTGTAACAGGTCGAGTATCTGCACACCGAGGCATTGATTATGCCGCTCGCACAGGCACGCCGGTCGTCTCATCAGGCGATGGTAAAGTGATCAAGTCTGGCCGCAACAACTTAAACGGTAACTACGTATTCATCGAACACGGTAATAAGTACATTACCAAATACCTACACTTAAACAAGCGTATGGTAAAAACTGGCCAAAAAGTTAAACAAGGTCAGAAAATTGGTACTGTGGGTGCTACGGGTCGTGTAACAGGTGCACATTTACACTATGAGTTTTTGGTAAACGGCGTTCACCGTAATCCAAAAACGGTCGAGCTACCAAAATCACAACCACTCCCTGCCGCTGAGATGGCCGCGTTTAAGCCCATTGCCAAAGAAATGCTAGCAAAGCTTGAGCGCAACAGAACACTACAACTGGCACTGCATAACTAAGCAGGGCTTCAATTGTCAAAAGGTCTCGATCGAGGCCTTTTTTATTGCGCTTAGAAAGCGTCTGTAAGTTGAAGGAAGTTCAGTGTTATACGGCAGAATAACAAACGACTTTCTGATACGGAATGGGTCGCAAACTTTATACAAGCATAATCCTACCTCTGTTGATATATTATGCATTTGCGCATTCAAAAGCAGGAAAACAAAATGAGTGATAGTTGGGACGATTACGCAGAAGACTGGGACTCTAACGCAGGGGCTATAGAGTATTCACAAAAAGCATTTGATTCACTGTGTGAGTTTATAAATTTGGAAGGTTTGCGTGTGTTAGACTTTGGCTGTGGCACGGGGTTACTCACCGAGAAGGTAGCGCGTGTCGCTTCGTCGGTCGTTGCCGTTGATCCTTCGCCGAAGATGATTGACGTCTTAGAACATAAAAATATTCACAATGTAAACTCGCTAGCGTGTGAAATCTCCGTAGACTTAATCACTAGCCAGCCTATTTTTGAGCCACGTTTTGATCTCATTGTTGCCTCATCTGTATGTGCATTTTTACCGGATTATGAGCAAACCTTATCCACACTTAAACTGCTTTTAAAAGACGGTGGGACATTTATTCAATGGGATTGGAAACGTAGCAACGAAGAAGATGATTTTGGTTTCACCAAAGAAATAATAACCAATGCCTACGCCCATGTCGGTCTCTCACTTGTACGTGTTAGTGATGCGTTTTCACTGACAAGTGAAAAAGGTGAGGCACACGTACTTATGGGGGTTGCAAACAACGCGTAGCAGAGTCTACTAGCGCCAAGTAAAGCCCTCTGGGCGTGGTTAATCTTACACGTAGTTCTCTGAGTAGGACTTGATTAGCGATCACAACAAAAAACCCACAAAAAAGCCCGCGACTGCGGGCTTTTCAATCACTTGCTAGGCTTACTTAGCCATGAAGTCAACACCCTCTTGGATGTCTTTGTTTAGTGTTTCAAGCATGTCTTCTTTCGCTTTTTGCTCGAAAGCGCTTAGCTCGCCGTAAGATAGGATTTCTTCAACACCGTTCTTACCAAGACGTACTGGGTGCGCGAAGTAAGGAGCGTCACCATTTTCAACCGCAACATAAGCGTAATCTACAACGTTGCTCTCGCCTTGTAAGCCTTTTACAAGTGAGAAACAAAAACGTGCAGCTGCAGCGCCCATTGAAAGCGTCGCAGAACCGCCACCCGCTTTAGCGTTAACTACTTCAGTACCTGCATTTTGGATACGTGGCGTTAGTGCAGCAACTTCTTCATCAGTGAAGGTTACACCTTCAACCTGAGAAAGGAGAGGTAGGATAGTTGTACCTGAGTGACCACCGATAACTGGCACTTTTACTTCAGATACGTCAACACCTTTAAGCTCAGCAACAAATGCTTCTGAACGGATAACGTCAAGTGTCGTTACACCGAATACGCGTGAAGCATCATAAGTACCCGCTTTTTTGAATACTTCAGCAACGATTGGAACCGTGCCGTTAACTGGGTTTGTAATAACACCAACGAGTGCTTTAGGACAGTTTTTAACAATACCTTCAGCCAAAGTCTTGATGATACCTGCGTTTACGTTGAACAAGTCCGCACGGTCCATACCTGGCTTACGAGGCATACCCGCTGGGATAAGTACGATATCAGCGTCAACTAACGCAGCGTCTAAATCATCAGCACCAAAACCTGCAACTTTTACTGCAGTTGGAATGTGAGAAAGGTCAACCGCTACACCAGGAACAACTGGTGCAACATCGTATAGTGCTAGCTCAGAGCCTGCAGGCAAGCCATTTTTTAGTAAAAGCGATAAAGCTTGACCGATACCGCCAGCGGCACCTAATACAGCAACTTTCATGTGAATTCTCCATAATTTGAAGGTGGAATTAAATGAGCTGTAAAGATAATGAAAAGCGCCGCTAAAGACAAATTAATCCGAGTTATTTTCATGATTTTTTCGACTATAGTTGTAAAGCTTTTGGCACTTTGCCCTTTACGCATCGTTGTATACAATCTCAACAATGCCATCAAAGCATATTTCATTGTGAAAATTTGGGTAACACTGCAGTTTTGTGTAAAATCCCAAGACCGCTTTAGAAGAAATGAAACATTATGCAACCACAAGAAAAGCAAGAAGCCTTGATTAAAGCCTTTAAGGCTCTATTAAAAGAAGAAAACTTCGGTTCCCAAGGCGAGATTGTCGACGCCTTAAAAGATCAAGGCTTTGATAATGTTAGCCAAAGTAAAGTATCTCGTATGCTGAGCAAATTTGGTGCGGTGCGCACACGCAATGCTAAACAAGAAATGGTTTACTGTTTGCCCGCTGAAATGGGCGTTCCAACCGCGAAAAGCCCTTTACGTCAATTAGTTATTGATATCATGCATAATGAAATGATGATCATCATTCGCACCAGTCCGGGTGCTGCACAGCTAATCGCACGACTACTTGACTCTTTAGGCACAGCAGATGGCGTGCTGGGCACCATAGCCGGTGATGATACGATTTTTATCGCTCCGGCCAAAATATCTGAAATAGATGAAACGCTAGACCGTGTAAAAACGCTTTTTGATAACGTTTAGTCACCATAGAAAAGCTGTGATTATCACAGCTTTTACTGTTCACAAAGCTTAGCCATATCAGTCAAAAATTGAATAGACGGCGCAAAAAAAGCCGCCCCCATATCCGCTTGGCTGTAATCCAATAATGGATCATAACACTGCGGATTGCCTAGCCTAGACGTTAAAATTTGCTCAAACCCATTCCCATTGCCTGAGCAACTGAGCCATAAACTCCCCTGCTCAAACACATCACCAAACGGCATACTTTGGTCAAGTACCAACGCCAGTCCATTATCATCTTTGAGCTCAGTTAAGGTTGCATGACTATCTGGCTGTTTAGGCTCCAGCAGGGTATTATCAAGGCGTGTACGCCCCATTAACTGCTCTTGTTCATCAAGTGGTAGGCGTTGCCAAGCATCGATGTCAAACTTCACGCGCATAACGTGCACATAACAGCCCTGATCATCGCGACTGTGCGGGTTATTAACCAACGCCACTTGACGCTTAAAGCGACCGTGTGGTGCATTGCCACCGTACACAAAACCATTGAAGTCTCTGCCATCTAAAAAACGAAAACCTCTGACATGTGCCACCAGCTCGACACTGGGTGCCAACATGTGCAGTACACTTTGTGCAAAAAGGTGGTTTACATCTTCTCGGTCTGAACGGATCACGTAAAGTAAATCAAATGGTTGAGAATGAACTACATGTTCTGAGCTACTCACATTTGGAAAGCTCTTCAACTGTTCAGGAATGAACTCAGGATAAATATGTGGCCAGTACTGCGCCCCTATCGCAACAAAGCTCGATACCATAGATTCAGAGAATCTGTCACTTAATTCATTTTGTAACCGTTCGCAGTTAGCCAGCGCAGCACGGACGACCTCATCTTGGCCTTCCAGTACATTAAAAAATAAATGCAGCCCATGTAGGTTTGCCTCAGCACAGACCCCTGATTGTGCTTGCGCCATGCCTTTTCCTTTTGTTCATCTAGTGTTAAGAAAAGAAATTTACCGCATGTGCTTTAATTTTTAAAGAGACAGGTTGATTTGTATCTAATAATTGCTCTGCGGGTGCCGGAACTTCGAGTTGTTGTTCAGCTACCTTTATATGATAGACGTATTCTGTACCAATGAATCGTTGTTGTAGTATTTCTACATGTCCGTCAGGTGCATTCACCAATTCAATATGCTGCGGACGAACATAAATTTGCCCATACCGTTCAGATTCTGGCAGTGTGATGGATGAGCTGACCTCACCAAATTTGGTCGCAACACTGCGGCCATTATAGCGCGTTGCATCTAGATAAATACCACGGCCCAAAAACTCGGCAACAGATTTTGTTTTTGGCTTTTGAAACAGTGCCTTAGCACTATCCAATTGCGCAATTTTACCTTCATGCATGATGGCGAGTTTGTCTGCAAAGGCAAAAGCTTCATCCTTTGAGTGGCTCACAAAAATCGCTGAAACTTGTTGGTCTTTGATAATACTGCGAATGTCACTAATTAACTGAAAACGTACTTGCGTATCAATGTTTGAAAACGGCTCATCCAGTAACAATAAATTGGGTCGATACGCGAGCGCTCTGGCAATAGCCACCCGTTGCTGCTGACCTCCTGATAGCTCGTGTGGGTAGCGCTTTTCTAGTCCCTCTAAGCGCACCAACTCCATCATTTGCGCCACGCGACTGCTGCGCTCAGACCGGCTTAGTTTAGATAAACCAAACGCCACATTCTGCGCCACAGTGAGGTGGGGGAAAAGCGCATAATCTTGAAACATCATGCCAATATTTCGGTGTTGAGGCGCAACGAACAGTTGCTTGTTGCTCATACACTGGCCATGAATAGAGATACGCCCCTGTTGTGGTCTGATCAGCCCCGCAATTGCTTTTAATGTGGTGGTTTTTCCACATCCGCTTGCACCGAGCAAACACACAATTTCATTGTGCTCTACTGTCAAATCTAACTGAGAAATCACAGCCTGCTGCTGATACTGATAGGATACCTTTTCTAATACAAGACTACTCATGAGCTGTGTTGTTCCATTGAACGATTAACGATATACAGCGGTACCAAACCCACTAATACAATAAATAACGCTGAGATTGAGGCCAATTCTAACTGCTCATCACTGACGTATTGAAACACATGTGTGGCGAGCGTTTCGTAGTTAAATGGTCGCAATAGTAAAGCTGCGGGTAGTTCCTTCATACACTCGATAAAAACCAATAATGCCGCGGTAAGAATGCCTCTGCGCAATAACGGAAAGTGCACCAAACTCAAAGTTTGTAGCAAATTCTTACCCATGCTTTGGCTTGCCATATCAAGTGATGGACTGATCCGTACATAACTAGACTCAACCGCACCGTGTGCAATGGCGTAAAAGCGTACAATATATGCAAAAACCATCGCAAATATACTACCACTGAGCAATAAACCGGGTTCAAAATCAGTGTTGGCAAACCACTGATTCAATTTATTATCTAGTAGCGTCAGCGGCAGTAATACGGCAATGGCAAGCACCGTCCCCGGTAGCGCATAACCCGTACTTGCAAACCTGCCTGGCACACTCTTACTGGCATTGCTTCCTATGCGCTGATAAAACACCACCAGCAGACTTAGTAATACCGCTACAACACTGACCCAAATCGCAATTTGCAAACTCTGCCAAGCATAAACGAAAAATTCACTACTCCATGCTTGTTCAAAGTAATCAATGGCATAACCAACTAAAATGGTAACAGGCAGAACAAACGCGATAAGCAAGATAACTGTACAATATGCAGTCGCTAGCCAAGCTCGCTTACCACTGAGGCGATACAATGCTTGTTCATTCATGCTCACTTGCCGCTCGTGAACGGTATTGTTTTTTCTGCTAAAACGCTCCAGTAATAAAGACACAAACAAAAACAACAGCATGATCCCTGAAATTTTCGCAGCAGCCGTCAAAGAATAATACCCCAACCAAGTGTCATACACTGCCGTGGTTAAGGTGCTTACAGCAAAATAGTGAACGGTGGCAAAGTCAGCCATGGTTTCCATGCTGATCAATGCCAGTGCGGCTACAACAGCTCCACGAGCCAGCGGCAGGCTCACTTTGAAAAAGCTTTGCGTCGGATTAAGGCCCATCAACTGACTGGCCTGAACCAATTTAAATGATTGCTCACGAAGGGCGGTTTTGAAAATTAAGTACAGGTATGGATAAAGTACCAACGCTATCATCACAATCGCGCCCGCTAAGGTGCGAATATCAAAAAACCAATAATCTGCGGGTGAGTGCCAACCAAACCAATTACGCAGCGCGACTTGCACGGGGCCTGCATAATCCAATAGGTCAGTGTAAATGTAAGCAATAATATACGTTGGCATTGCTAGGGGCAGCATCATTGCCCATTCAAAAAAGCGTCTGCCGGGGAACTGACAGTACGCAGCAAGCCATCCCAGAGGCAGTGCAATAATACAACTTAGTGTGATCACACCGAGAATAAGTAATACAGTATTACTGATGTAATCCCATAAAACGGTATCCCAAAGGTGAGAAAACACCTCTGAGTCGCCTTGCAGTGATTCAAAAATTAAAAATGCCAATGGAGTCGATAAGCACACGCCTATCGACCACGCTATGACTTGCCACCTAGACAAACATCAACCTCCGAGTGTTATAGATCGAACTTAACTTCATCAATCAGTCTAAGTGCTACTGGGCGATATTTAGCGATCTCGGATAGTGCCAATGCGTCTTCTTTGAATGTACCCCATGATTCAACTAGCGGTGATAACTTAACGCCCGGTTTTACTGGGTATTCCATGTTAACCGACGCGTACATGCTTTGTGCTTCATCAGCGCTCATAAACTCAATTAGTTTTAGAGCATTTGCTGAGTTTTTAGCATATTTGGTCATCACTACGCCTGACACATTCAGGTGTGAACCTCGATTCTCTTGGTTTGGGAAGTTGATAAATACAGACTCCGCCCATGCCTTTTGTTTCTCGTCTGTCAGCATTTTTCCAAAGTAGTAACTATTACCCAGCGCTAAATCACACAACCCTTCTTTTACCGCTTTGACTTGCGCTCTATCGTTACCTTGTGGCTTACGCGCTAAATTAGCCTTGACATCTAACAACCATTGCTTAGTGTAAGCTTCACCGTGGTGCGCTACCATAGAAGCAACTAAGCCTAAGTTGTATGGATGTTTGCCTGAGCGAGTACAGATTTTTCCGCGATATTTAGGATCTGCTAATGACTCATAAGTTAGCCCCTTTAGCTCTCCTAAACGCTCTTTTGATGAGTACACATTACGTACACGTTTAGTCAATGCCACCCAATCACCTTGTGGGTCTCGAAATGCCGCTGGGATATTGTCAGTAACTAAATCGCTTTTTATCGACTGTGTCAGCTCAAGCTCTTCTAATTGGATCAAGGCACTAAAGTTCGACGTTAAAACTAGGTCGGCTCGACTATGTTTACCCTCGCGTTTTACACGCTCAATTAACCCTTTTTTCGCAAAAACCACATTGGTTTTAATACCCGTTTGTGCCGTGAACTTATCTAAAATTGGTTGAATTAGAAAAGGTTGACGAAAAGAGTAAATATTTACTTCTTCATCAGCCATAACTGGCGTACATACTAACGTGGTAAAAAGAACAGCGAGCAGTCGCTTCATAATCAAGCTCCAATATAATGTTTATTCTTATTCAGGCAATTTTAACCTGTATCTGGGTATTGTACACCCGTTCGACCTGACTATTCACCTGCATCTCGGTGAACGGTTGCGCCAGATTGGAATTTACGTGTGAGAAATATCTCACTAAGCACTAAGCGATCATGGAAGAGGCTGCTGTTTATATCACCGAAATAACGATAAACCACTGAATTAAAATGACTTTTTATTCTATACTCGTATCTGAGATAAATTTTATTGCTAATAGCTCCCTAGAGCACACTCCAGAATTGCTTATACTTAGTAACAAGTTCAGGAGAACATCGGTTTATTAGCAAGCTGATTACTCGGGTCGGATGCCCAGCTTACTAGGATGGTAAGTGTAATGGAAGAAGCATAATGGATGCATGCGGTGTCGAGTTAGAGTGAACAGGAAGTTCCTATCGTTGCAATGATGCAAAAAGGACACGCTACAGGAGTGGCGTTGAGGGTATCTCTCAAGTGGAAATTGGAAATCCGAGGATTAGATAAACAGGATTAGAGCCGTTGGCTCATAACAGGGACTCAAAAGGACGTTGGCTAAGGACATACAGCAGGAAGCTGTTATCAATGGAAGGAGCGCATGGAGCACAAGGAAGATGAGGACATTAGCAGGAAGCTAGATTTCGCAGAAACATAACGCCAAGCGAAACCAAGGAACTGGACGAAATTAGGAGTTGAAAATTTCAACATAGCAGGACGCTATAAAAGATTCCGTCAGCGCGACTCATTGAGTCGCGCTTCTTTGTTTCTGACGCATACTAAGTTAGCTTTAAGTTACCGTTTTGCTCATTACCAGACACTTTTTCGCTTTGGGTATACCGCCCAAGTCAAAAATACTCGCTCTAAATCTCGCAACCGAGTTTGTTAGCCCTTTTGACGCTTCCCCTTTAAATAAGCATCTCTGAAGTCTATAAAATGCTCAGTGAGCAAAGTCGCGGCCTCTACTTCACCGTTTTGTTCTAGTACCACACACGCAACTTCTGCTGTGCCAAGCTGGTGTGCATGCGGCGCTACGCGTAATTTATAATCAGATAGTGACTGCGGGGACACAGATAGCACCGGCATGTTGTCTAAATAGGGGCTTTTGCGAAACATTTTTTTCGCTTCTCGCCATGTGCCATCCAAAAAAATATACAGGGGTATTTTGTTGTCTTCTCGTATCACATGCTCAATGACACGTTGCGGCTCCACATTTTCGGCAGGAAACACCACGATAGGCTGATACCGAACATCATTTAGCAACGCTAACAGTGCAGGGTCGGGTTCTGTTCTGTCCCATCTAAAAGCATGATTATCAGGAATAACATCCGCGATTAGCCGACCTGTATTTGATGGCTTGAAACTCTCGTTATGATACATTAACAGGCACACTGCACTGTTGCAGTTGTGTGCAACTCGAATACCGCTACAGATGCACAAGCTTTGTGCTAACAAGCAGGTTTCACAACGACTTAGTTTTGAACCTCTGGCTTTATATTCGCGTTTAGCCGCGGCTATTTGCTGTTGGCGTAGAGCCAATACAGAATTGTTCACTGAACACCCTCATATAAATTGGGCGCGTATTGTAATCAAATTCACACATAAAAGCAGTAAGGAGATAAGATGAATATTACCAACTCAGCACGCCTGAGCTACCGACTCATGGATGAACATGACGCACCGTTGTTATTTGAACTCGACCAAGACCCTGCTGTAATGAAATATATAAATGGTGGCATCCCCAACTCCATGGAAGACATTGAGAATATCTTCATTCCTCGGTTAAATGCTTTTAGTAACCCCTCACAAGGCTGGGGGCTTTGGCAAGTAAACGTGCTTGATACACAGCAATTTATCGGCTGGGTATTAGTGCGCCCCATGGGATTTTTTAACGGCGAACGAGATGACAGCGACCTTGAGCTGGGCTGGCGCTTCAAGCAATGTACATGGGGCAAAGGCTACGCCACAGAAGCAGCTTCACATATTGCTCAGGTACTCAGTGCTAATCCAGCCACTGTGTCATTCTCTGCTACGGCACTTGCAGATAACCTAGCCTCAATTAACATAATGAAAAAGCTCGGCATGTCTTTTGTTAAAGAGTATATCCACCGCGATCCCCTCGGTGATATGGAAGCCGTGTTATATCGGAAAAACTTAGGCTAAGATTTATGTAGTCCCCGTCGGCTGCTTACACATCATGGATAAAAATATGAATACCCCCATTAACCCAGATCGCATTAAAGCGATTTTAAATAATGACAATGCACAACGTTATAAATACTTAATAAAAGAAGTCACCCAAAGTGAAAAAATCTGGATTTTGACCGATGAGCATGGTTGCGTGATGCTCAACAGTGACAGTGAAGACTGTGTGCCTGTTTGGCCAAATAAGGAGTTTGCTGAACTATGGGCCACGGGAGACTGGAAAGACTGCGAGCCACAGGCCATTAGCCTGAAGAAATGGCATGATAAATGGACCGATGGGCTGGCTGATGACGAGCTCGCTATTGCTATATTTCCCCTTCCAGATCAGGATGGACTGATTGTTGACCCCGATGAGTTTGATTACGAGTTAGAGCAATTTAGAAAACGCATGTAGGCAACATCGTGACGGAGCAAAGAATCAAGGTTGTTGCTCTGTCACATTCAGTCGATGTAACTCATTTTCTGTCCATGGACTATCTAGATAACGCTCTAGGTGTGACGTAGCAAAACGTAAAAATGACTTAGCCGAGTGAGAAATGTGCCTATCGGTTCGAACTACAAAATACCAGTGACTTGCTAAATGGGTATCGCTTACATCTAACTTTACAATGTTAGATTGGTCTTGACCCAACACGTGCTCAGACAGCACCGCCACACCCATTCCTGCACTTACCGCTTCTCGAATAGCTTCATTGCTCGCCATTTTCACACTGTTGGATAGCACCAAACCACGACTTTGCAGCTCACTTTCAAACAACATACGTGTTGCCGAACCGCTCTCTCTTAACAAGAAACGATACTTGACCACATCCGCGAGGTTAAGCCCGCTTGATTGTGACAACGGATGCCCCTTAGGTGCAATAAAGACTAATGGGTTTTTCAAAAACCTAGCCGCTTGCGCATGTTCCAGTGTCGGTGGATGGCTAAATACGTAGAGATCATCTTCACCACGTTCGAAACGGCTCAACACATGCGCACGATTACCAACCTCAACATGCATCTCAACATTTGGATGAGTCGCACTGAAAGGCCCATATAACTTAGGTAGAATATACTGTGCAGTGTTAACCATTGCGATACGGCAATGTCCCCGCTCCCCGCCGCGCAGTTCATCAAGATAGCCTTGATAGTCTTCAAAGTGACCGAATACCTGCTGACAAGTTTGAAACAATCTCATTCCCGCATCGGTAGGATGCAAGCGTTGTTGATAGGTATAAAAAAGTGGCTCCGCGACGGTTTCTTGTAAACGCTTGATCTGCAAAGACACGGTAGGTTGTGTGAGGTGCAAGCGGCGAGCTGTCTCACTTATCGAACCACTTTTCACTACACTCATGAACACTTCCAGTAACCGAAATGATATCTGTCTTAAATCCATTTCACCCATTTATATATATCTATATATAACTATCAATTATTTTATTTTTATCTATCTTAAATTCACTCTAAGATCTTGTCTATACATTGATTGAACGAGGAGTACACAATGCCCGATATTGTGGTCATGTTTTTCATTCTAGGACTCACCGCTGGAATATTGCGTTCCGACTTGGCTATCCCCAAAGCAACATACGAAACGCTAAGTCTGCTGCTTATGCTAACCATAGGTCTAAAAGGCGGTATGGTCCTTCACGGTAACCTCAGCTGGACGCTATTACCTGAAATGGCCACCGTAATGCTTCTAGGTGCTCTGATCCCATTGACGCTTTACCCTGTGCTAAAACACCTCATTAAACTTTCCACAGCGAACAGCGCAAGCATTGCCGCTCACTATGGCTCTGTGAGTGCAGGGACCTTTGCTGTTGCCTTGGCCTACGCCGAATCACAACAACTTCAAGTAGGTGCAGAAGTAACCTTGTATCTCGTCATGCTTGAGCTGCCTGCGATTATTGTCGCTCTGTTACTCTACCGACGTTTTGGAGAACACAGCGACAGGCAAAGTACGCTCTCTCTAAAGCACCTTTGGCACGAAACACTCACTAACAAAAGCGTTATTTTGCTGGTCGGGGGGGTCATCATCGGTATGATGTACGGCACACAGCAAGGCAGTCAGGTCACAAGCCTGTTGACCAATAGCTTTAAAGTGGTCTTAGCGCTGTTTTTATTGGAAATGGGTTTAACTGCCGCGCAAACGCTCAGACCCGTGCCATGGCATCATTGGAGACTGGCGAGTTTTGCACTACTCACGCCAATAGCGCTGGGCTGTGTTGGTGTGGGTGTGGGCACTTTGTTGGGCTTAGAACTAGGCTCCGTTGTCATCTTAGCCAGCCTTGTTGCGAGCGCATCCTACATTGCGGCACCCGCAGCCATCAAAGCAGCTATTCCTGACGCGGATATAGGGCTGGCGATGCTCAGTTCACTCGGGCTCACCTTCCCATTTAATGTGATCATTGGGATTGGGTTGTACCATCAGCTCGCATTATTCATTTACTAAACATGCAAAGCTCAGCTTAAAGCTGGGCTTTCAAAACAGTGTCTCAATGCCAGATAAAACCCCTGCAACTAACTTTTGTGCAACTGCTTTGTTACTTGCTTCGCTATAGCACCTTAACTCAGGAGCATTACCCGATGGCCTAATATGGATAATATGCCCTTTATCCACAAGTGTGATACGCACCCCATCGGTTGTATCCACCTTTAACTCCCCTTGATAAGCGACATGCAAACGTTTAAGCAGCAGCTCTGGATGAGTGGCAGCCAACTCGATAACACCCGCGCTTCTGTGCTGTGCGAAGTTTTTTAGTCGGTCGCTGTGGGTATGCCTGTGCGTGACATCTGCCACAACCTGACTTAACTTTTTCTGAGATACACACGCCAAAGCACATAATGCAGGTAGCATGGCATCACGTGTTGGTAACTGTTTTAGTACTTTTTTATTGTTATACACATCAGAACCAAGTAAAAAACCACCATTGGCTTCAAAACCCGCAACTCTGTGGTGGCCGTGCTGTAACGCTGCCATTCCCGCTATCACATAGGGTGAGCCAATTTTAGTGCGCTGAACTTGCTTGAAAGCTCCTGATGCTTCTATGGATGAATTACAGCTAACAGGGGTAGCAAGCGCCTCAATCTTCAAATACTTCGCCGCCAGTAGTGATAGAATGTCTCCCGCTAAATACTCACCTTGTTCATCGGCCAGCAGTGCTCTATCACCATCACCATCTGTGCTAAATAGAGCATCTAGCTTATGTGATGTCACCCACAGCCTGGCTTGTAAACGGTCTGCATGCGCTACCGCCTCTGTATCTATTGGCACAAATTGTTCACTGCGCCCAAGCAAAGTGACTTGCGCCCCCAACGCATTCAAGATCAACGGATAAATGTCTCTACCCGCACTGGTATGCTGATAGATACCAATATGCTTTCCAGCTAACAAATTTGCTGGGAAATAATCAACATACCGCTTGATATATTGTTGCTTTGCGTAGTCACTCACCTTAGGCAAATCAAGAGAAGGAATGGTTGGCACATTGACTTGTGCATTAATAATCGCTCGTTCATCCGCTTTACTGACTTCACCCGTGGCCAAATAAAACTTGATACCATTACGGTCAAAAGGAATATGACTTCCTGTGATCATAATGGCGGGAATGCCTTGTAATTGAGCCGCATAAGCCAACGCTGGAGTCGGAATAACCCCATAATACTCAACCTCATAGCCATGTAGCTTGAGTGTGCTAATACACACTTTTGCGATCTGCGGACTACTTGGGCGGTTATCGATGGCAAGGGCAACGCGTTTGACGTGCTTTTGAATAGCCACAAATGCCAGCGTAAATGCACCAATCACGTCTGGTGTAAACTGGCTGACCTCGCCTCTGACGCCACTCGTGCCAAAGCTTATAGCACTTTGCGCTATTACTTCATTACTGCGCATATCAACGCCGGCCATATTGATCATCAAAGCGCACAATATCATCCTCAGCCAAGTAAGCGCCTGATTGTACTTCTATTAACTCTAAATCCACTTTACCAGGGTTTTCCAACGCATGAACCTGTGCAATTGGAATATATACAGACTCATTTTCACCGACGTACTGCTCTTTATCACCAATCAACACTTTGGCTGTGCCTGCAACCACTACCCAGTGTTCCGAGCGATGATAGTGCATTTGCTTGGATAACTTGGCACCGGGTTTAACCGTAATGCGCTTTACCAAAAACCGTTCACCACGGTCAAAGGCATCGTACTTGCCCCACGGGCGATACACTTCACGATGAATACTCGCTTCTGAGCGGTTTTCATCTTGCAGATGTTGAGCAATATCCCTGACCTTTTGAGTGTGATCTTGATGTGCGACTAGTAGCGCATCTTTGGTGTTAATGATCACTAAATCCTGTACGCCAAGCGTTGCTACCAGCTTGTCTTCATTGAGTATTAACGTGTTTTGCGTATCGAGTGCTTTCACATCTCCTTTGATAACGTTACCCTGTTCATCTCTTTGCGATATATCCCATAATGCGGAGAACTCACCTACATCATTCCAGTGTGCATCCAAAGGCACAACAAGCCCGTGTTTTGTATGCTCCATCACGGCATAATCAATCGAGTTACTCGGACACTCAGCAAAAGCGTCTTGATTAATACGTATAAAGTCGAGATCGGGTGTTTGATCACGCATCGCTGCTTTACATGCGCTATAAATATCGCATTGGTATTGTTTTAATTCTTCGAGATAGCGACTTGCTTTAAACATAAACATACCACTGTTCCAATAATACTCACCCGTGCTCAGATAATGCGTTGCCAGTTCAAGGGTAGGCTTTTCAACAAAACTATCCACCCGATAACCATACGGTTGCTGTGCTTGTCCGCTTTTGATGTAGCCATAGCCGGTATGCGGGTGCGTGGGTACGATACCAAAGGTCACTAAGTGGTTGTGCTTAGCCAGTGCTACAGCCTGCTCAACAGCATGATGAAATGCCTGAATATCCGCTATTACGTGATCTGCGGCCAATACTAATAAAATCGGGTCTTTCCCTTTCTCAAGTGCTTTTAATGCAGCCAATGCGATGGCTGGAGCGGTATTACGCCCCTCGGGTTCAAGTAAAATTTGCGTATCAGTATGGTCGATTTGTCTTAGTTGTTCGGCGGTCATAAAACGGTGTTCTTCGTTGCAAATCACCAATGGGCTCGCATGGGGTAGTCCTTGCAAACGCAATACCGTCTGTTGAAAAAGGGAGTGCTTTGAATCTGTCAGTGTGAGGAATTGCTTTGGATACTTTTCTCGAGATAGCGGCCAAAGGCGTGTACCGACACCGCCCGCAATAATGACTGGTTGAAACATTTTTACCTCACTTTACATCTAATTGGCGGTATAGTCGGAGTTCTTCACCAGCTTGGTGTCACTCAAGCCCTCTATTGTAAACCAGCGAACTCCATTGAGGATAGTTTATTGCTACATTCGAGCCAATTTTCCGCCGTTAGGGCATAAAAAAACCCAGCATAAGCTGGGTTTTTAGCATTAAGTCGCAGTAATCAGATTACTTTTTCTTAGCTGCTTTTTTGTTTGGTAAATCAGTGATTGAACCTTCAAAAATTTCAGCCGCAAGGCCGATTGACTCGTTCAATGTTGGGTGCGCGTGAATCGTCAGTGCGATGTCTTCACCGTCTGCGCCCATTTCAACTGCAAGGCCGATTTCACCTAGCATTTCACCAGCGTTGATACCAACCATAGCACCACCGATCACACGGCCTGACTCTTTATCAAAGATAAGCTTAGTTTGACCTTCAGTACGTGCAGAAGCGATAGCACGACCTGATGCTGCCCACGGGAATACCGCAGTTTCAATGCTAAGACCTTGCTCTTTTGCTTCTTTCTCAGTGACACCCACCCATGCAATTTCAGGGTCTGTGTATGCGATTGAAGGGATACATTTAGGGTCGAAGAAGTGCTTCTTACCAGAGATAACCTCTGCTGCAACGTGACCTTCGTGAACCGCTTTGTGCGCAAGCATAGGCTGGCCTACGATGTCACCGATCGCGAAGATGTGGTCAACGTTGGTTTTCATTTGCTTGTCAGTGCTGATGAAGCCACGCTCATCAACGCTGATACCCGCTTTGTCAGCATCAAGTAGCTTACCGTTAGGTGTACGACCTACGGCCACAAGTACTTTGTCATAACGTACTGGCTCAGCCGGCGCGTTCTTACCTTCGAAAGTAACGTATAGACCATCGTCTTTTGCATCAACAGCCACAACTTTCGTAGAAAGCATCACGTTGAACTTGTCTTTAACGTAACGTTGGTAAATTTTGATAACGTCTTTGTCCGCCGCAGGAACTAGTTGATCAGCAAACTCAACAACGTCGATTTGCGAACCTAGTGCGCGGTATACAGTCCCCATCTCAAGACCGATGATACCACCACCTAGTACAAGTAGTTTCTCTGGCACGTCTTTAAGCTCAAGTGCGCCTGTTGAGTCAATCACACGATCATCTTCTGGAATGAAAGGTAGGTTAACTGGCTGAGAGCCCGCGGCAATAATAGCGTTATCGAAAGTAACGGTTGTTGTACCAGCGTCACCTTCAACAGCAATGGTGTTTGCGCCCGTAAATTTACCGTAGCCATTGACTACTTTTACTTTACGCATTTTAGCCATGCCGTCTAGGCCACCTGTTAGCTGGCCAATAACAGACTCTTTCCAAGAACGGATTTTGTCTAAGTCAATTTGTGGCGCACCAAATGTTACACCGTGAGATGACATTTCTGCCGCATCATCGATGACTTTAGCAACGTGTAACAATGCTTTTGAAGGAATACAACCAACATTCAAGCACACACCACCTAGGGTATTGCGAGATTCGATTAGTGTAACTTCTAAACCTAAATCCGCAGCACGGAATGCTGCTGAGTAACCACCAGGACCACCGCCTAGTACAACAACTTGAGTTTTGATTTCGTTGCTCATGTTATTACCTTAACTATTATTCGAACGGGACTGTACTCTTTTGAGTATCCGCACCCAAAATGCCTGCCGCGTACAAAAACACCGGTACAAGGCAGAGAGATTTTAAAGTGTGCGAAAGTGTATCATCCGCACAAAAAGATGTCCCGCCTAAATAGTAGGCGGGACAATAAATTACATCACTAATTGGCGAATATCGCTCAAGTAGCTGGCCAGCGTCACAGTAAATTTCGCTGCCAATGCACCATCAATAACACGGTGATCGTAAGAACAGCTCAGCGGCACCATCAAGCGCGGCTCAAATTCTTTACCATTCCACTTTGGCTTCATCTCAGATTTAGACACACCTAAGATAGCCACCTCTGGCGCGTTAACGATAGGCGTAAACGCCGTACCACCTATGCCACCAAGACTTGAAATAGTAAAACAGCCACCTTGCATGTCAGATGAGGTTAACTTGCCTTCACGCGCTTTGGCTGAAATTTCCATAAGCTCGCGAGACAGTTCAATGATGCCTTTTTTGTTTACATCACGAACAACCGGCACAACCAGACCATTCGGCGTATCTACTGCGATACCAATGTGAACATACTTTTTCAGGATTAGGCTTTCACCATCTTCTGATAATGAAGAATTAAACGTTGGGAATTCTTCCAACGCTTTTGCCGCTGCTTTCATCACGAATACTAATGGCGTGATCTTCACACCCATTTTCTTCTTCTCAGCCAGTACATTCTGCTCTTTACGGAATGCTTCTAAGGCCGTGATGTCTGCTTCATCGAACTGTGTCACATGTGGGATCTGAACCCAGTTACGGTGTAAGTTAGCACCCGATAGCTTTTGGATACGAGAAAGTTTCTTCTCTTCAATTTCACCAAACTTACTAAAGTCGACTTTTGGCCAAGGAATCAGACCCAACTCACCGCCGCCTGCGCTGCTGTTGCCTGACGCTTTGCCCGACTCAACTTGCTTCACAAGCTCTTTGACGTAGTTTTGTACGTCTTCTTTGATCACTCGACCTTTACGGCCTGTGCCTTTTACGCGCGCAAGGTTTACACCAAACTCACGTGCTAAACGACGTACCACAGGTGATGCGTGGGCATAAGATGAATTTGCTTCAAAGTCTTCTTTTACACTTGATGCAGCTGGCGCTGTTGCTTTTGGCGCGGGGCTTGAAGCCGGTGCAGACTTAGATTCAGCAGGCTTATCTGCGGCCTTTTGTGGCGCACTACCCGCCACTTCAAATACAAAAATTAGCGACCCAGTAGACACTTTATCGCCAACAGCAACCTTCACCTCTTTAACAGTACCTGCAAATGGCGCTGGTACTTCCATTGACGCTTTATCGCCTTCAACGTTCAGGATTGATTGATCCGCTTCAACGCTATCGCCTACCGATACCATTACTTCGGTCACTTCAACTTCATCACCACCAATATCTGGCACGTGAACTTCTTTTACTTCAGACGATGTTGCTGTATCAGCAGCTTCTGACTTTGACTCTGATTGGTCTGAATCACTGGCTGTTGCCCCTGTTTCAAACACAAAGACCAAAGACCCCGTTGACACTGTGCCGCCGACTTCAACTTTAATCTCTTTAACAGTACCTGCAAATGGCGCTGGTACTTCCATAGAAGCCTTATCGCCCTCTACATTTAAGATTGATTGGTCTGCCTCAACTTTGTCACCAACGGCAACCATGATTTCAGTCACTTCAACTTCATCACCACCGATATCTGGTACATGTACCTCTTGTAACTCGGTTGCACCCGCCGAAGCCGATGCTGGCTTATCATCAGCTTTGGCTTCAGTGTCTTGTTGCTGTTCACCGTCAGCGGCGTCAAAGATCATGATAAGGGAGCCAGTCGATACTGTGTCACCTTCGCTAATTTTGATCTCTTTAACAGTACCTGCTTGTGCAGCAGGTACTTCCATTGATGCTTTATCGCCTTCCACCGTGATAAGCGATTGTTCTTCGCTAACCGAATCCCCAACTTTTACTAGGATCTCAGTAACTTCAACTTCATCAGCACCAATATCTGGAACATGAATTTCGATTGTCATTAGTAACGCCCCTTATGCGTAAAGTGGGTTAGTTTTGGTCGTATCGATATCAAATTTCTTGATAGCTTCAACGACTACTGACTTCTCAACTTTGCCTTGCTTAACAAGTTCAGTAAGTGCTGCAACAACAACGTATCCAGCATTCACTTCAAAGTGACGACGTAGGTTTTCACGGCTGTCTGAACGACCATAACCATCCGTACCTAACACTTTGTATGAAGCACTTGGCATGAAGGCACGTACCTGCTCAGCATAGTTCTTCATGTAGTCAGTAGCAGCAATGGCTGGTGACTCGCTCATAACAGTCGCAATGTAAGGTACTTTTGCTTCAGACTCAGGGTTTAGCATATTGAAACGCTCTGCATCTTGACCATCACGCGTTAGTTCATTGAATGACGTCACAGAGAACACATCAGAACCAACACCGTACTCTTCACTTAAGATCACGCCCGCTTTGCGTACTTCATTTAAGATAGTGCCTGAGCCCATTAGCTGAACATGCGCTTTGTCGCCTGAATTGCTCTCAAGCTTGTAAATACCTTTACGAATACCTTCCTCAGCGCCTTCTGGCATGGCTGGCTGGTGGTAGTTTTCGTTCATCAATGTTAGGTAGTAGAACACGTTTTCTTGCTCAGGACCGTACATACGACGAATACCGTCTTGTAGAATCACTGCCACTTCATAACCGAATGTTGGGTCATAAGAGATACAGTTAGGTACGGTGCCCGCTTGAATATGTGAGTGACCGTCTTCGTGTTGTAAACCTTCACCATTTAGCGTCGTACGACCTGCCGTTGCACCCAGTAAGAAACCACGTGCCTGTTGGTCGCCCGCCATCCATGCCATGTCACCAACACGTTGGAAACCAAACATAGAGTAGTAAATGTAGAATGGGATCATCGGCAAGTCGTTGGTGCTGTATGATGTTGCAGCAGCAACCCATGACGACATGGCACCTAGCTCGTTGATACCTTCTTGTAGTACCTGACCCGATGTTGCTTCTTTGTAGTAAGAAACGATGTCACGGTCTTGTGGCGTGTAGTTCTGACCATGTGGATTGTAAATACCGATTTGACGGAATAAACCTTCCATACCAAATGTACGCGCTTCATCAGCGATGATAGGTACAATGTTTTGACCGATGTTTTTATCTTTTAGCAATACGTTTAACGCACGAACAAATGCCATAGTCGTTGAAATATCACGTTTTTGCTCTTGTAGCAGTGGCTCAAACGCGTTGACTTCTGGTAGCGTTAACGCTTGAGTAAAGTTAGGTAAACGCTGTGGCGTATAGCCGTGCAGTGCTTTACGACGAGCATGCAGGTACTCGTACTCTTTTGAGCCTTCTTCAAGCTTCAAGTACGGTAGGTTAACCAGCTCTTCGTCTGACACCAAGTCTTGTAGACCTAGACGTGAACGTAAGTGTTCAACGTGTGTCATATCCATTTTCTTAACTTGGTGTGCGATGTTTTTACCTTCAGCCGCTTCACCCATGCCGTAACCTTTTACAGTTTTAGCTAGGATAACCGTTGGACGGTCTTTGGTTTCTTGTGCTGCTTTAAATGCGGCAAACAACTTAGAAGGCTCATGACCACCGCGTTTCAGTGCAAAAATTTCTTCGTCGGTCATATCTGCAACCAGTGCCGCAGTTTCTGGGTAACGACCAAAGAAGTGCTCACGTACGTATGCGCCGTCTTTTGCTTTGTAAGTTTGATAGTCACCGTCGATGGTTTCGTTCATCAACTGTAGTAGTTTACCTGTGGTATCTTTTGCTAGTAGTTTGTCCCAGCCCGAACCCCATACTACCTTGATCACGTTCCAACCTGCACCTCTGAATAGACCTTCAAGCTCTTGAATGATCTTACCATTACCCATTACAGGGCCATCTAGACGTTGTAGGTTACAGTTGATTAGGTAACAAAGGTTATCCAGCTTTTCACGCGCGGCAAAAGAGATCGCACCACGTGATTCTGGTTCATCCATTTCACCATCGCCTAAGAACGCGTAAACACGCTGGTTCTTGGTATCTTTTAAGCCACGGCCATCAAGGTATTTTAGAAAACGCGCTTGATAGATAGATGCGATTGGTCCAAGCCCCATAGAAACGGTAGGGAATTGCCAAAATTCAGGCATCAGTTTAGGGTGTGGGTAAGATGAAATACCTTTACCATCCACTTCTTGACGGAAGTTATCTAACTGCTCTTCAGTTAAACGACCTTCCAAAAATGCGCGAGCATAGATACCCGGTGAAATATGACCTTGATAATAAACTAAGTCACCACCGTCAACCTCGTTAGGTGCACGGAAGAAGTGATTGAAACACATTTCATAGAACGCTGCTGACGACTGGTAAGACGCCATATGTCCGCCAAGTTCTAAATCTTTCTTTGACGCACGTAATACGATCATGATGGCATTCCAACGAATGATTGAACGAATACGACGCTCAATGTTTACATCACCTGGATAAGCAGGTTCTTGGTCCGCTGGAATAGTATTCACATAGTTAGTAGTTGTGCCAGTTGGCATATCTACGCCTTCTAGACGTGCTTGCTCAAGTACTTGCTCTAACAAGAACTGCGCGCGCTCAACACCTTCTTCTTTTACTACCGACTCAAGCGCTTGCAACCACTCTTGGGTTTCTAACGCGTCTACGTCAAATTTATTGACTTCAGACATATGGAATTTTCCTTATGTTTAAAATACGAATTTATTATTCAGTTTTAATGTGATCAGCACGCTTACTGCTGTTTTGTACGTCTTAAGCTACGCTCGATGCGCGAACGCTCTTTGCCCGCTTCAAGTAATGCTTCTTCAATAAACGCTAAGTGCGCGTTACTGGCTAAACGTGCCTGCTCAGGGTTGCCATTAATAACGGCCTCCAACAACACTCTTCTATGCTCAGCCAGTTGCTCACTTACTTCTGATTTTTGCACCAATACCGTTAAGTTCTGCAACACATTCTGCTCAAGTAACGATTGCATACCTCGCATTAAATGTAACAACACCACGTTATGTGAGGCTTCTGCCACCGTAAAATGAAAGGCATTAATAGCCGCTGCAGTTTGGGCAAGATCCCCTTGTGCTTGAGCGATGCTATCAAAGCTGTTTTGCACCTTTTCGAAATCTGTATCGGTACCGCGTAGCGCTGCATAATAAGCGGCAATCCCTTCAAGGGCATGACGAAACTCAAGTAAATCAAATTGTGATTCAGGGTGCTTGCTGATCAAGTCAAATAACGGATCTGTTAGCCCTTCTTCCAATTGATTCTTAACGTAAGTTCCTCCGCCTTGACGGCGTGTTACTAGGCCCTTTGCTTCGAGCTTTTGAATTGCTTCGCGTAGTGAAGGTCTCGATACTTCAAATTGCTTAGCAAGCTCGCGCTCAGGGGGCAACTTTTCTCCTGGCATTAAAGAACCCTCAAGGATCATATTCTCAAGCTGTTCTAAAATAACATCGGATAACTTCGCTGCTTTTATCTTTAAAGACATTGATCTAACGCCGAATTTCAGTGTACTGCTAACCTCAACTATTTGTGGTTAGCCGATCCATTAAAACCAAAAGGTAAATTGGTCATACCAAATTTGCACAATACGTTATCAAAATCAATGAACACTGTCAAAAATCTGCGTATAAATACCCACTGAAAGTGCATAGTTAAAGTGTAAACTTTATACAAAAATATCGAATTTCCTAGGTTTATAAAAAAGGTCTGACCAGTTTAAAATTAAAAGAGGGATCATCCACCAACACATACCAATCGAAAATATATAGGCACTAAAATTGATGCTCGCCGATACCAACTGTATGCCAGCCATGTGTAGATATCCAATCTTAAAAGTGAAATATCACGTGCCATTAACTTAGAACCTATTCTTTACTAGGAGAAAACGCGATAGATATAATAGTTCTTAGCTGTGTGGGGTTTGGGCGGAACACCAAATGAGGCTGTAATCGCGATAGCTGTAATAATAATGGTAGTTACTCCATTGCTTATCACTCAAGTTTTTATCAAGCTTTACGCGGCGTATGTTGCTTGAGCTTTAGCACTTAACTGTTCAGACATATTTTCAATAAAACCAAACATATTTAAGTTATTGCCGATCCGCGCACTGACCTCATCTTCCTTGATTTGCTCTGTCATTAAAGATCTCATATCAATGATTTGTGAAAAGTTCTCGCTGTTCACATCATACTTGCCCCAGTATTCACTGGTTCCTTGCTCGCTTGGACCACGCTCAAGTTCGGTATACTTCAAGAAGTTGTCTTTAACATCATTGGCCAGCTGCACGAGCTTTTCATTTGCATTCAATTTATCTTCAAGATAGCTGATTTGATCCGCGCTTAGCTGCCCAGAGACCTTAATTGCGCCTTCTTCATCAACTGAGAATGCCCAGTCCTTTTGAGCAAGTTGTGGGTCACTGCTGGCCAGCTCACTCATAAACTGGTTGTACTGCCCAGCCAATTCATCAGCCGCTTTGTACATATCACCATTAAAGTAGAGTTGGTGATAGGCTTCATTGAGTCTCGCACTTGTCTGTTCTGGTTCCTCTATAAGCTGTTGAGCTTCACCAACAACAATAGGTCTACTATACGTGGGATCTAGGATCTGCTCTTTGGAACCATGGTAAGTATCAGCCGCAAGTTTAAGATCACTGTTTTGCACAGTGGTGGTATTTTCCTGATTAACTGATTTTGAAGTGCCTTTATTTGCTAAAGCACCTATCTCAATCAGTTGGTTGGCATTTACTTTCATAAAAAATATCCTTTTCTTAATGAACTTTTATAGGTTATCGGTCAGACTATCCCAAACTATTATTCACATAAAATATTCACTTTACTTACCTAGCATATAGCACTTATTCACGATTTCTATAACGCGTTTAAAGCGGAATAGATAGCAAATAAAGGACTTGTAGTAGTGACCCTTCACAGATCGCTGCATCCGCTTGAGCAACAACCTTAGGCTTGCCGTGCACAGCGACCCCAGTACCGGCTTGAGCCATCATTAGCAAGTCATTTGCGCCATCGCCCATTGCTACAGTTTGAGACTTATTCAAGCCATGCTGTTGCGTCAAAATATTTAGTATGTCGGCCTTCTTCTGTGCGTCTACCACCTCTCCAAGCACCTTTCCAGTTAAGTGCTCGTCAGCGATTTCAAGCTCATTGGCATAACACCCATCGAGTTGTAGTGGTGCTAACAAAGCTTCTGCAAACCAAGTAAAACCGCCCGAGGCAATATACAAATGCCAACCATGTTGCTTCAGGTGAGTACATAATGTTTTTATACCATCCATTAACGGCAGGTTACTCTTTAACTCTTTGATTAAACTCAGCTCTATGCCTGCCAACTTACTGACCCGTTGATGCAAACTATCACTAAAAGCGAGCTGTCCAGCCATTGCCTGAGCCGTTACTTTTGCAACTTCATCATAAACATTGGCTAGACGAGCAATTTCGTCAATACACTCAATCTCTATCGCGGTAGAATCCATGTCCATCACCAGTAGCCCGGCTTTTGAAATAGTTGCAGGGTTTGCCAAAATAGCACACTGTAGCGCCAGTGAATGTGCCGCCTCTCTGAGCTGTTGCTTGAGTTGCTCGGTTACCTCTGGCACATAGCGCTTATCAACATACATCACCATAGCTTCTGGTAATGCAGGGTGTGGGTGATATTGACATATGGCGCTAACTGGCAGGTCCGAGTCGTGTAAAAATGCCAGAAAGTTTTGCAGCTTAGCGGTTGTTAACTGCTCGCCAAACAAGGTGATAAACACGCCTTTTTGGCTATCAGGAGTCATATCGCTTAATAAGCACTGTGCACTTTCAATTCGGTACCATTTTGCTAAAGTGAAGATATGAGATAAATCATGATCAGGTAATTGCACAAGGCTAGAGGTTGGCATACATAAGCTCCTAAGTAACAGACTCGCCCTTTTTAACATCTATCAATGATACTGTCAGCAACCAACATAGGTAATATGAAAAATACACAAGCAATTGATTTATTAAAGTCTTCACGAGGCCGTCGATTAGTACGTTTGATGGTTGCGGCGGCTTGCTTTGTTACCCTAACGTGGCTTGCCTTTAATACCAGCTTTCAATCACATCAATTATTGTACAAACAGGCTGATATGAATGCTCGCAGCCTAGCGCGTCAACTGGCACTTAATGCCGCCCAACCTCTTATCAAAGAAGACGTACCTTTGTTAAAACAGCTTAGCCAACATCTGGAAAGTGACAAAAATGTACTCAGTATCGCCATTTATAACAACACGGGAGAGCTGATTGTTGCGAGTGAAGGCTTTACACAACATGATAATACCTACGGTTTACCTCAACAGTTACCGGGCATCAGTAAACTTAAAACCTCGGTGGTTGAGCCGATCACCGCCAATGACAGACCACTTGGGTTTGTCAGCATGGTGTACTTAACTCAGTCCGCGATGAGCCAAAGCCATTATCATTTCCATGAGTTGGGCCGTATGGTGCTGCTCATGTTACTTATCACTGGCGTATTTACTTGGCAAATTGGTCGCGCATTAAAAGGTTGGGAAGTAAAACGTCAGATCCGAAAAAGCGTACAAGATGACAAGTAAAGTTGCCGTGCTATTTGCTCGGGGTGCTCGCTACGCAATTGACATAAATACTCAAATACATCTAACAAACGCCTAGGCTCATTAACCTTGCCCTGATGCCCCGACAAGGGCATGGATGGTGCATCGGTTTCAAGTAGCAAGCATTCTAACGGTACTTGGCTAAACACTTTTCTGGTCTTGCTTGCCCGCTCATAACTTATGGTGCCACCTACTCCAAGCTTGAAGCCTTGCTTGATATAATACTGCGCTTGTTGTAAAGACCCAGAAAAAGCATGGATCACCCCGCCAAACTTAGGCGGCGTTTGCTTGAAAGTTTGTGCGATTAAGTGATGGCTTTGTCGATGGTGCACAATCAAAGGCAGTTGCAGCATATTGCTGAGTTTAATCTGCTCCGCAAAAAGTGCTTGTTGCCATGGTAATTGTGGGCATGTGCCATCTATACCGCACTCCCCAATAGCCACCAAGTGATGCTTATTGTTTTGGGCAAATAATATAAGCTGATGCAGCGCCTCATCCGTGTGTTGGTCAATAAAGTACGGATGCAGCCCCGCAGCAACTCTGCATTGCGAATAACGCTCAGAAAATGCCAGTAATGATTCGCTTTGCTTTATTGTAATGCCAGGCACAACAAAGTAATCAACCCCTAACGCGTGCGCGTGCGCCAGCTGCTGTTCGAGATCAAGTTTAAACTCGGTAAAGTCTAAGTGACAATGAGTATCAATGAAGTGCATGTTCACCTTAATAGCTGCACATTATGAAGGTAAGTATAAATGCTCTAAGGTTGTATGGCAGCACGCATGGCTGCCTTATACTTTTTTAAGGGTTGAGCCTGTCGATTTCCCAACTACCATCGCTTTGCTTGATATACATAAAGCGATCGTGTAAACGGTGCTCACCACCTTGCCAAAACTCAACCTTGGATGGCTCAACACAGTAGCCGCCCCAGAAATCAGGTAACGGGATCTCTCCTTTGGAAAACTTGGCTTTCATACTATGAAAGGTCTCCATTAAGGCTTTACGTGAGGAAACCGGACGAGACTGCTGTGAGGCCCACGCAGCAATTTGACTCTCGGCTGGACGTGATAAGAAATATTTGGCCACCGCTGCAGTCGACAGTGGCTTTGCTTGTCCATATACGATGACTTGTCTTTCAATTTCTTGCCATGGGAAATGCAAACAAACCTTATTGTTGCCCTTGATTTCTTGCGCTTTGCGCGACCCTGTGTTGGTAAAAAACACAAAGCCATTGTCATCTAAGTGTTTTAATAACACGATGCGCTGTGACGGTTGACCATGCTCATCTACCGTTGCCACCACCATGGCTGTTGGATCTGCAAACTTTGCTTCAACAGCTTGCTGTAGCCATTGCTCAAACTGCAAAACAGGGGTTTGCGCTAGCATTTCTCTGCGCAGCCCACCTTTTGTGTATTCGCGACGAATATCTTCAAGCTTCATGATTTTTCCTTACAAAAAAGCCGCAATAAACAAGGTTCTATGCGGCTTTTAGATTAACACCTCTACGAGGCTATGTAACTAAGCGAATGCGAATTTACATTTGCTCCATCACTTCAATACCCAACAGCTCTAAGCCAGTACGTAAGGTATTGGCAACTAGGTTACAAAGCATTAAGCGGCTATCACGCACATCATCTGCCACATCGTCTTTTAGAATTGGACAAGCCTCGTAGAAAGTCATATACAAACTTGCTAACTCATACAAGTAGCCACACAATACGTGCGGTGTTGCTTCATTGATCATCAGATCAAGTACTTCTTCCAACTGCAGCAATTTAAGCGCCAATGTTTTTTCTTGTGGCTCAACAATACTGATTGGCGCATTCAATGCTATGCTATCAACACCCGCTTTACGGAAAATACTACGTACACGCGTATAGGCATATTGCAAGTAAGGCGCTGTTGCACCTTCAAAACTGAGCATAGTATCCCAGTTGAAGATATAATCACTGGTACGGTGCTTAGATAAATCTGCATACTTAACTGCGCCAATACCTACTTTTCGAGCGATTTCCTTGCGTTCTTCATCCGATAAGCCAGAGTCTCTGTTCGCTAACTTGTCTGTAGCACGACTAACGGCCTCTTCTAACAAGTCTGCCAATTTAACGGTACCACCAGTACGGGTTTTAAATGGCTTACCATCCTCTCCCATCATCGTACCGAATAGGCTTGGCTCATAAGTTGTTTTGTCTTTTAACAGACCCGCTTTACGCGCCGTGATCTCAACTTGGTTGAAGTGCAAGCCTTGGCGGGCATCCACAAAAATTAGGATACGATCAACATCTAATTCGTTCGAGCGATAGTCACATGCCGCTAAGTCTGTGGTGGAATACAAGAAGCCGCCACCCGATTTCTGTACGATAAAGACCGAAGGTTCACCGTCTTTGTTCGCCAGTTCATCTAAGAAAACCACCTGTGCGCCTTGGTCTTCAACCGCAATGCCTTTTGACTTGAGTAAGTCAATCACACCAGCGAGGCGATCATTGTAGGCACTCTCAGCCATGATGTCGTCACGTGTGAGTGTCACGTTTAGTTTCTCGTAAACTTCTTCGGAGTGCTTCACTGAGGTATCGATGAACATTTGCCAAAGTTTTTTACAGTGCTCATCACCACTTTGTAGCTTCACTACATAGTCCCGTGCTTTGTCAGCGAAGCCTTCTTCTTCATCAAAGCGTTTCTTGGCGTCACGGTAGAAGCTTTCAAGGTCAGCCAATGCGACATTTTCTAGGTCAACACCTTGATTTAACAAATCTTCAAGGTGAGCTATCAACATCCCAAATTGCGTTCCCCAATCCCCCATGTGGTTCTGGCGGATCACGGTGTCGCCACGAAACTCAAGTGCACGCACCACTGAATCACCAATGATGGTCGAACGTAAGTGACCAACGTGCATTTCTTTCGCAAGGTTTGGTGATGAGTAATCGACCACAACCTTTTTAGCAGGTTGATGCTCAGACACACCAAGCTTAGCGTCTTTGTTAGCCGCAGCTAAACTGGCGGATAAAAACTCTGGTTTTAAATGAATATTGATAAAACCAGGACCTGCGATTTCTGTTTGTGCAGCAATATCACTCACATCTAGATTATCGATAATTTTTTGTGCCAGCTCTCTTGGGTTGGTTTTCAAAGCTTTTGCTGCGCCCATCGCGCCATTTATTTGATAATCACCAAACTGAGGGCGAGTACTTTGTGTTACCGCAGGGTTAGTTCCTTCAGGGATCCCCGCAGCCAACATGGCCGCATTGGCTTTTTCAATTAGAATCGTTTTAATGTTCATGCTTTATCCTTTGTATGCGGCTTAGTGTTCACGAGTATGATGGAACTCAACATCTGGGTAGCGCTCCATAGATAAATTAAGATTTACACGGCTTGGCGCGATATATGTCAGGTTATCTCCCCCATCCAGTGCCAAGTTTGACTCACATTTACGTCTAAATTCCGCCATTTTCTTTTCATCTGAACAGCTAACCCAACGAGCCGTTTGTACATTGACACTCTCATAAATTGCATCAACGTTGTATTCTGCTTTTAAACGAGCGACAACCACATCGAACTGCAGTACACCCACAGCACCAACTATCAAGTCGTTATTAATTAAAGGTCTAAATACCTGCACAGCACCTTCTTCAGAAAGTTGTACCAAGCCTTTTAACAACTGCTTTTGCTTGAGTGGATCTTTTAAACGAATACGGCGGAATAACTCAGGCGCAAAGTTAGGAATACCACTGAATTTTAATTTCTCGCCTTGCGTAAACGTATCACCAATTTGAATGGTGCCGTGGTTATGCAAGCCAATAATGTCACCCGCAAACGCGTCATTTGCACGTTCACGGTCGCCCGCCATAAAGGTTACCGCATCGGAAATACTCACTTGCTTACCAATACGCACGTGATTCATCTTCATACCTTGGCTATATTTGCCCGATACGATACGCATAAACGCGATACGGTCGCGGTGTTTAGGGTCCATATTCGCCTGAATTTTGAATACAAACCCACTGAAATTCTCTTCTTCAGCTTTTACTTCACGCTCTTCGGTCTGGCGAGGCATCGGCGCTGGTGCCCACTCGGTCAGACCATCTAACATATGATCGACACCGAAGTTACCTAATGCTGTACCAAAGAAAACTGGCGTCAGCTCACCTTTTAAAAACAATTCTTGATCAAACTCATGTGACGCACCAATCACTAACTCAAGTTCTTCACGCAGTTGCTCCGCAAGCTCTGCGCCTACAGCCTGATCAAGCTCTGGGTTATCCAAGCCTTTAACAATTCGTTTTTCTTGAATCGTGTGGCCTTGACCCGTTTGATACAAAATCGTTTCATCGCGGTGAATGTGGTATACCCCTTTAAACTCTTTACCACACCCAATAGGCCATGATACAGGTGCACAAGCGATGTTTAACTCTGTTTCAACTTCGTCCAACAGCTCCATTGGGTCACGAATATCGCGGTCAAGCTTGTTCATAAAAGTAACGATAGGTGTATCACGCAGACGAGTGACTTCCATTAGCTTACGCGTACGATCCTCAACACCCTTTGCGGCATCAATCACCATCAAACAAGAGTCAACAGCCGTAAGTGTACGATATGTGTCTTCCGAGAAATCTTCGTGTCCTGGCGTATCGAGTAAGTTAACTAAAGCGTCATTGTAAGGAAACTGCATCACAGAGGTCGTTACTGAGATACCACGCTCTTTTTCCATTTCCATCCAGTCAGATTTAGCATGTTGGTTCGACCCGCGCCCTTTTACGGTACCTGCTTTTTGCAACGCCTTTCCGAACAATAAAACTTTTTCGGTGATGGTGGTTTTACCCGCATCCGGGTGCGAGATAATAGCGAACGTGCGTCGCTTGTGTATTTCATTAACGATATTTGACATGTAAGCAGCTTTAGCCCTGTGTGCTCGCAGTTCTGTTTGCGAAACAAGTTAAAATTTTGCCGATTATACCTGTTTTAGACGGGGCAAAAAAGCCGCCAGATTAAGTTATTGGGCGAGAATTTGCGCTTTACACACTCTCTTTACCAGAACACCCCTTCATCAGCTCAAACCGTTCTATTGAATCCCACTCATATCAATTGAATACAGGCACTGCACATGGTTTGTTAGCAACAACAACACACAAGCTTGCATTAAACATAAGTGCTTGTTTTCAATTCTTGCATTTTTGCAATTGTATTGTCAGTTCCTGACAATTTGGTCTACAGTGATAGCCTAAGGTTGACAATACATCTGCTACTTTAAACAAACATACTTTTAGCAGTAACAACGTAAAAAAGCTTTAAATTGACCGTATTCTTAAACCCGAATAGACCGATATGATTTTCATAGGGAAATTATCGTAACGCCATGAAAATAAGTAAGTTAAGCATAAAACTGCTACGCTACATTACCCCTTTAGTGGTGCTACCCTCATTGTTTCTTGGTGGTTTTACATTGTCGAATGTGACTAGCTCAACACAAAAGCAAGCCAAACTTACCGTCAGCCGCTTTGTTGAGCAACAACAGCAAAAAATTCTCAATTATATCGATATATATCAATCAACAACCAAATTGCTGTCAACTTCACCTGTGCTCAACGATTACCTCGGTGTACGCCATCTTGATTCGGATACTACTGAGCAACGCCGTGTGGCACTACAAAACGTATTCGCCAGTTATACGGAAGCCTATCCTGATATTTTCAGTATTAATCTGGTCGATCAACAAGGTCGCAGCACAGCTTATCTCGCCAATAACTTGCACCTACCGCCACAAGGGTACGCTTTTTTCAATCAGGTACGTACAAGCAATTTGCGCCAGCAGTACTTTATGATCCCCACAGACAATGGCATGACACACTTATACTTTGTGCAGCAAGTCTTTGCAGTAAATAGCTCAGCTAATCAAGCTACTTTGGCAGGCTACGTTGTGGTACGTGTAGACCCTTCAATCATCAATTATTCTATTTTAGAGTCTCCGTACGACAATGCTCTTAACTTGCTAATCACCGGTGAAGGTAAAATCCTATTCAGTTCCGCACCGGCTTTATACGCACAAACTTTACAATCACAAGAGGTAGATCAAGTTCATAATCTCGCAGATCAAGAAGAACTGACGAACCTCAATTTGCCGAGTATTAATAAACTAGACATGATCAGCTATGCGGTGCAATTGAGTGATGATTACTACTACTTATCTGCGATTCCTAAGCATGTACTGTACGAATCTGGGCAGGCAATTAAAAATCTCACTGCGCTCATTGTTTTGCTATCCATAATCGCGCTCCCTATTTTGGTACTGATTGTCGTAAGGCGCTTTCTGATCAACCCAATTGAACTGTTGGGTGAAGCTAGCCATCGTGTGGGGGATGGTGATCTCAGCGTATACTTACCAAATGACAATAAAGATGAAGTAGGTAAGCTGTTTAGAGACTTTAACCATATGGTTAAACAAATTAGAGACTTTCAAGGAGAGCTTGAAGACTACAAACTACACCTTGAAGAGAAGGTTGATAACCGCACATTTGCCCTTGAGCGTATGAACCAACAGTTAGAAACTGCTTTTACGCAAGCTGAGCAAGCTAACGAGTTAAAAAGCCGCTTTTTAGCGAATATGAGTCACGAAATTCGTACCCCACTGACGGCCATTATTGGCTTTACCGAGCAGCTAATCAACAACCGTGATACCCAATGCAACCAAAAGCACCTAGAAACCATGTTGCGTAACTCAAAGCACTTGCTTGAATTAATTAACAATATTCTAGATTTATCAAAAATAGAGGCGGAAAAGCTCGCCGTTGAATGCAGCGAGGTTGAAGTTCAGCCATTGATGGAAGATGTTGCTGACATAATCATCCCGATGAGTGAGCAAAAGCAGCTGTCTTTTTCCATCAATTACCAGTTTCCTATCCCTAAAGTGTTGTATAGTGACGCAACTCGAGTAAAGCAAATCTTAATTGATATTTGTAGTAATGCCGTAAAATTTACAGAATACGGCAAAGTCACCATCGACGTTTCTTATGATGCGTCTACTGAGCACTTTAAGTTTATTGTTGAAGATACTGGTATTGGCATGTCACAAGGCGAAATAAGCAGAGTATTTAAGCCATTTGAGCAAGCAGATAGCACCATTACACGTCGCTTTGGTGGTACAGGCTTGGGGCTGTGCATTGCAAAGAATTTAGCACAACTGCTTGGTGGCGATGTAAAGGTTAAGAGCGAACAAGGCGTAGGTAGTCAGTTTGTCATCACCATTGCGGGCAACTATCAAGAAAATACGTCACCACAAATGCAACACGCTCTCGTGGCACAACAAACTAAAGCGAACATTACCCAAGAATTTGCTGATATTCATGTAAACGCCCGTATCTTATTGGCAGAAGACAACCTTGATAACCAAGAACTGATCGCCCTGCTGCTGAATGCCTGGGGGATCACCCCTGACATTGTAGACAATGGTGCACAAGCCGTAGAAAAAGCGCTGATTAACGACTATCAACTCATTTTAATGGACATGCAAATGCCTGTAATGGGAGGGCTTGAAGCAACTCAGATGTTGCGCCATGCCGCTTATGACGGCCCTATCATCGCTTTGACGGCCAATGTGATGAAGCACGATATAGAATCTTACATAAAGGCTGGCTGTGATGCCACACTCGCAAAACCAATCGATAGAGAGCAGTTAGGAAAAGTGTTACTGAAACACTTACAGCTTCAAGCCGCCAGCGACTCAAAATGGGACTCATTGCTCAAAAGCGAGAAGTTCGCGCAAATTGCACACAACTATAACCAAAAGCTCCCTGAATACCTTGCGCAGCTCAAACAATATTATCAGCGTGGCGACTGGGAATCTTTGAGAGCTTTGGCACATAGCCTAAAAGGTAGTGCAGGCTGCTTTGGCTTTACGAATATTCACAGTGCTGCTGATCAACTAGAGCAGATGCTACGCACCAATGACGAAAATCAGTGGCACTACGCCATGCTGTCATTAACTGAGGCCATAAATTATACACTTAAGCAGCAGATCTGCGAATCAACTAAAGACTACTCTGAGAGCCGAAGTTAAGCGTCATCGCCATTAGGATTGCATCTTCATTGCCATTGGCACTTGGATAGTAATTTTTACGTATACCGACTTCACTAAACCCAGCCCATTGGTACAACGCAATCGCACCTTGATTAGATGCGCGCACCTCTAAAAACAAGTTTTCAGCACCGGCTTCTTCACTGACTGCGATAAAATCTGTTAACAGTATCTTGGCCACACCTTGACGTTGGTAAGCTGGCGCTACACAAATGTCCATTAAGGTGTGATCAGGCCCGGCGACCTCACCGATGTAAAATCCAATTAGCTGCTCTTGTTCGAATATTGCACCATTAAAATAACGGCCGCTTAGGCATGATTGCATGGTATTTGCTGACCACGGAAATTCATGACATGCGGTTTCAACGCTCATCAGCTGTTCAAACACAACGTCGGTTAATACGTTACGCTGTACTAATTTATTCACTAAGTAAGGCCCATAACTGACGCTTTTGCGCACTGGATAATTGTTCTGCAGGTAAATACAACGAAGTACCTTGGATCTCAATACTCTGTGCTTTGAACACATTATGTAATTCGCGTGCTGTAGCGAGCTTAATATCTTCCCACAGTAGAGGACTGAGATGACATGGCTCAACCGTTTCGCATTCGTTCTGATTCGCATCGCTAACACAATAACGATTATTTAAAACAAGCGGTGTGATATCCAAGATTTCAGCATACAAAGAGTGCATAGTTGCCTGTTGTACTGAGTATTAATAATTTGGGAATATACTGCTTTGAAGAACATAAAGCAAAACTAAAAAAGAAGTGGCAGGGGCGGCAGGACTCGAACCCGCAACCATCGGTTTTGGAGACCGCTGTTCTACCAATTGGAACTACGCCCCTGCAATGTCGACGCATTATAAAGAGGTTTTTCCAAAGGTAAAGAAAAATTATAAAAATAGCGTTTAACTGCTTCTAAAATAAACAAAAGGGCGAATATCGTTTAATTCGCCCTTAGATTTACACTCTATTTTAGTGCTGAAATGATTATTCCCACTCTATCGTTGCGGGTGGTTTACCTGAAATATCATATACCACACGAGAAATGCCATCGATTTCATTGATGATACGATTAGACACCTGACCTAAGAACTCATAAGGTAAGTGTGACCAGCGTGCTGTCATAAAGTCAATAGTTTCAACACAACGCAGTGATACGACCCAATCATATTTACGTGCGTCCCCCATCACGCCCACAGAGCGAACTGGTAAGAATACCGTGAATGCTTGCGAAACTTTGTGGTAAAGGTCAGCTTTATGTAACTCTTCAATGAAGATAGCGTCCGCTCGACGTAGTAGATCACAGTACTCTTTTTTGATCTCGCCAAGAACGCGAACACCTAGACCTGGACCTGGGAACGGGTGACGATAAAGCATGTCATAAGGCAGACCTAGTTCTAGACCAATCTTGCGTACTTCGTCTTTGAACAATTCACGTAATGGTTCTACTAAACCCATTTCCATATCTTCAGGTAGACCGCCCACATTGTGGTGAGATTTGATCACGTGTGCTTTACCTGTTGCCGATGCAGCAGATTCAATAACATCAGGATAAATCGTACCCTGTGCCAACCATTTCGCATTTTTCAGCTTGCTGGCCTGCTCGTCGAATACTTCTATAAATGTGTGTCCGATAGATTTACGTTTTGCTTCTGGCTCGTCAATCCCCTCAAGTGCTTTAAGGAATCTCTCTTCGGCATCAACTTTAATGATGTTCAGGCCAAACTTATCGCCGAACATGTCCATAACCTGCTCACCTTCGTTTAAGCGAAGTAAGCCGTTATCAACAAATACACAGGTAAGCTTGTCACCAATTGCACGGTGAATCAGCATCGCCACGACCGATGAGTCTACACCGCCAGACAAGCCTAGGATCACTTCGTCATCACCTACTTGCTCTTTGATACGCTCAACTGCGTCTTCAATGATTTGCGCTGGCGTCCATAATTTTTCACATGCACAGATATCAATCACGAAACGCTCTAACAGGCGTTGGCCCTGCTGAGTGTGGGTTACTTCTGGGTGGAATTGCACACCATAAAAGCGCTTTTCTTCCCATGACATCGCAGCATGCGGGCAGGTCTCTGTTTTTGCTGTAGTAACGAAAGAATCTGGAATATCAATTACTTTATCGCCGTGGCTCATCCACACATCAAGGTAGTCCAAACCATCTTCGATATGATCTTGGATTTGGTCAAATAGCTTACAATTACCAACCTTTTCAACACGGGCATAGCCAAACTCTTTCTTGTCTGAGCTGTGTACTTTACCGCCTAACTGCATCGCCATGGTCTGCATACCGTAGCAAACACCCAAGACAGGCACACCAGCGTTAAATACATACTCTGGTGCACGAGGGCTGTTCTCTAACGTCGTTGACTCAGGACCGCCTGATAAAATAATGCCCTGAGGATTAAACTCACGGATTTGCTCTTCGGTAACGTCCCAAGCCCATAGTTCACAGTACACACCAATTTCACGTATACGACGTGCAATTAGCTGCGTGTATTGCGAACCAAAGTCTAAGATCAAAATGCGGGAATCGTGGATGTCTTTGCTCATTGATAATCTCGTTAGTTAGTAAACGACTAAATTCAGTAAAGCATATATAGGCAGCTTTACTTAAAATTAAGAAGGGCCAGCAATCGCTAGCCCACTTTTGAGTGTTAGCCCAGACGGTAGTTAGGGGCTTCTTTGGTGATCTGTACATCGTGTACATGAGACTCACCCATACCCGCAGATGTGACACGTACAAACTGCGGTTTAGTATTTAGTTCTGCAATCGTTGCACAACCTGTTAGACCCATTGCACTGCGGATACCACCGACTTGCTGATGGATGATCGTCGCGATTGGACCTTTATAAGCAACTCGTCCTTCAATGCCTTCTGGCACCAACTTGTCCGCTTCGTTTGATTTTTGGAAGTAACGGTCTGATGAACCTTCTTTTTGATTCATTGCACCAAGCGATCCCATGCCACGGTATGACTTGTAATAGCGACCTTGATAAAGTTCAACTTCACCCGGAGACTCTTCAGTACCCGCAAGCATTGAGCCCACCATGACGCAAGATGCACCCGCAACAAGGGCTTTTACAATATCACCTGAGAAACGAATACCGCCATCGGCAATCACAGGAATGTCACGACCTTTTAAGCCTTCAACCGCATCTGAAATTGCAGTGATCTGCGGTACACCACAACCAGTAACGATACGTGTTGTACAGATTGAACCTGGGCCAATCCCCACTTTCACAGCATCAGCACCAGCGTCAGCAAGCGCAATAGCGCCATCCGCAGTTGCCACGTTACCCGCTACAATTTGTAGGTCAGGGTAAGCTTCACGGGTTGCTTTAACTCGGTCAATTACACCTTGAGAATGACCGTGTGAGGTATCAATTAGCAATACATCAACACCCGCTTCAACTAAAGCTGCAATACGCTCGTCAGTGCCTGCACCTACACCCACAGCCGCACCCACGCGCAAGCGGCCTTGCTCATCTTTACAAGCGTTAGGCTTGTCCTGCGCCTTTTGGTAATCTTTTACCGTGATCATGCCTCTGAGCTTAAACGCATCATCAACCACTAGGATTTTTTCAATACGATGCTCATGCATTAGACCTAAGATCTCTTCGCGAGAAGCACCTTCTTTAACCGTCACCAAGTTTTCTTTGGTAGTCATAACGGTTGAAACAGGCTGATCAAGCTTTGTTTCAAAACGCATGTCACGGCTAGTAACGATCCCCTCTAACTGATTATCTTTGCCAGTTACAGGAAATCCAGAAAAACCTTTTTCTTCTGCTAATGCATTTGCTTGCGCAATCGTTAGATCAGCAGAAACAGTAACCGGAAAAGATACAATGCCCGCTTCATACGCTTTTACTTTGCGTACATTGCGCGCTTGCTCTTCAATGGTCATGTTCTTGTGAATAAAACCAATTCCGCCTTCTTGCGCAAGCGCAATAGCAAGGCGAGCTTCTGTTACTGTATCCATAGATGCAGAAACAAGCGGCAGGTTTAGTGTAATACCACGCGTCAATCGCGTTGATAGATTTGCTGTATGAGGTAAAACAGTAGAATGTGCAGGAACTAATAGCACATCATCAAAGGTTAGGGCTTCTTTTGCAATTCTTAGCATGGTTGCGGTTTCTCTCACGTGGAACTGAGTATAAGGAATTGCGGCGAAATTTTATCAGCGTTCAGGGGTGGAGTAAATAATATTTCGCAAAAAATATGATAAAGTAGCCGTGAATTTTTTATGGAGCGTTCTATGTCATTGTCTGGCTTTCATTCTGGTGCCTCATCAACTTACACCGTTTCTCGCCTAAACAGAGAAATTAGAAGCATTTTGGAGCAAGGTTTTGCTTCGATTCGTCTCAGTGGAGAGATTTCTAACTTTGTGGCCCCTGCTTCCGGACATTGGTATTTTTCTTTGAAAGATGACAAGGCGCAAATTAAAGCGGCCATGTGGCGCGGTAATAACCGTTACTGTCAATACAAGCCAACCAATGGCGCTCAAGTAGAGGTACAAGCACGAGTCTCTGTGTATGAGCCTCGGGGTGATTATCAGCTTATTGTTGAAAAGATGGAAGCAGCGGGTGAAGGCTTGCTAAAACAACAATTCGATGAACTAAAAATGCGTTTAGCCGCAGAAGGCTTGTTTAGTAGCGTTCATAAAAAGCCAATGCCAAGCCAAATAAATAAAGTTGGCGTGATCACCTCCGCCACAGGGGCCGCTATCAAAGATATCTTAACCGTACTCAAACGCCGAGCGCCGCAACTGGAAGTCATCATTTACCCCGCTCAAGTACAGGGCAAAGAAGCACACCTCCAGTTGATTGAAAAATTAACGATAGCAAATCAACGTGCCGAGGTTGACGTACTTATCATTGGTCGAGGAGGCGGCTCACTCGAAGACATGTGGTGCTTTAACGAAGAGCCGCTGGCTCGTGCTATTTTTGCGAGCCAATTACCCGTGATCAGTGCCGTGGGTCATGAGATAGATACTACCATCAGTGATTATGTTGCTGACTTAAGAGCTGCGACACCATCTGCTGCTGCCGAACTGGTGAGCCCAGACCAAATGGCTTTACAGCAACAACTTATGCAGTACAAACGCGCACTTCATATACAAGTACAGCAAGCTATCAAACATACCAGACATTACTGTGCAACGCTCGAACAACGACTCAAATTGCAGCATCCTGAAAATCAATTATTGCAGCAGCAACAAAGAGTCGATGAATTGTCGAGCCGTTTAAGCCGTGCATTTTTACAAATGCAGAGCCAGCGTAGTAGCCACCTTGGTTTGGTAAAGCAGCGCTTAAGCCACCAGCACCCAACACGACGTCTACAAGACAGCACGCAACAGTTGCAACAGCTTAAAAATGCGCTTATCCAAGCAATGCAAAAGCAACAACAGCTACGCCAGAATCAACTGGCTCTTTACGCCGCTAGGCTCGATAGCGTGAGCCCTTTGAATGTACTAGCACGTGGCTATAGTATTACCAGCCAACAGCAATCGGTTATCAAGTCTGTGGCACAAGTTAACACTCAACAACCGCTGGTGACTCGATTGCACGATGGGGAAGTTCACTCCCATATAGTGAATATAAAACCTTATTGATCGACCACTTGTTGAGTACTTAAGTAAATCTGCATACGCTCGCTGGTACTAGAAGATGTACTCATCGTAAAACGTTTGAACCAACTTTGCTCAAACAACTTTTTACTGACTGCCCGCCAGTTTGCTTCGTCAAATTCATCAACGGGAACGCTGGGGACTAGCTCCACCTGGCACACGGTGGTTTTACAGCCATAGCTGTATAACGAAACGAGATGACTTAAGTCGCTTTGATAGAGAAAGTCGTTGATCAGTAACTCTAACTCGTCAGCCCACAATCCATCACGAGCTTCCTGCTGATATTGTTGCGATAACACAGCGCTTAAATCACCATTAGCCAACTGTATCGCTGGCGCGCTTGTTTGTTGTTGAGCAACTAAAAGTTGCTGCTGGAGTTGACGATTTTGCGCTTGTAATTGCTCTATAGTGCTGTTTGCTGATTCTATTTGTGGCCCTGGTTTGTCAGAGGGTGAAGGTATAGGCATGTACCGCCTCTCCTTTGGCATCTGTGGATGTGTTGTCGCAATTCCCTGATTCTCAATTACTGTAGGTGGTGCAGCCAGCCATAACCGCTCCACCATGATCCCCATTGCGAAAGCAAACAGTAATAAGATCAATCCTATAAACCCTCTCACAGCAGCCTCTAAATCATAGCACTGGTTTGCGATTCATTCTTTGGGTCATCACTGTCTTCTAAGAAGTTTTGATTCATACTCTCTGCAGGGCAAGGGCTGCAAGGTTTACCAACAGTTTTAGCTGGGACACCAACCACGGTCGTATGCGGAGCAACAGGGTTGAGTACAACTGAACCTGCACCTATTCGAGCACCTTCACCAACTTCGATATTCCCCAGTACTTTAGCCCCCGCGCCAATGAGTACACCGGCTCTGATCTTAGGGTGTCTGTCACCTTGCTCGTTACCCGTCCCTCCAAGCGTAACCGATTGTAAAATAGATACATTATCTTCAATTAGTGCTGTTTCACCAATCACGATACCGGTTGCATGGTCAAACATGATACCGTGACCGACTTTACACGCGGGATGAATATCTACACCAAACACTTCTGAGGTTCGACTCTGGATGAATCGTGCCAGCTCTTTACGGTTTTGTCGCCACAAACAATGCGCTAACCTATGTGCCTGTATAGAATGAAAACCTTTAAGGTTTAGCATTACCGTTAGGTAACTATCCGCTGCTGGGTCTCTGTCTTTTACCGCTTTAATGTCATGAGCAACATGAGTGAGCATATTGTCACAATCAACAAAGGCCTGATCAAATAGTTCACGAATCGTGAACGCTGATACCACTGCATCGGCCAGTTTATTAGCCACGATAAAACTCAGAGCTGCGCCCAGACATTCATGATTCAAAATACTTGAATATACATGACTGGCTAGCAATGGCTCGTGGCTAACAAGCTCTTTTGCTTCGGCGCGAAGTTGTTGCCATATTTCATGACGCATAGCGATACCTTTATTCAAATTAACACCACAGATTCTAACGACAAAACACCCACAGGTGTTACCGTAATAAAAAACTATATAGTAATTAGTTATAACAAAGTGCTATTTGCCGCGCAACGTATGCTTATGACAGCTTGACAATTAAAAAGCCGCACATTAAGTGCGGCTTTTTTAGCTCAACTTGCTCCGCGTATTATTCAAATACTGAATTCACTTCAAGTACTTCAATATTCTGCTTAGGGATGCTTAGTTTGTATGAGGCAATACGCTTATCTTCTTGTAACAATTGCTCTGGTTTTTCAGAGTTATAGCTCATTGGTGAAGGCGTTTCTTCTGCCAATCGCTGTGCCATATCTTTACCGTCACCCGTTACAAATACGTACTGTATATGCTCCGTTTGTAAGTTCTCTCGGATCACTCGATTAACATCCTCTACAGTCAAACTAGCTAGTTGCTTGCGCACATAATCAACAAACCCTTCAATGTTATAAAACTGGCTATCTAGTGCATAACCTAGTTGACGGTCTTGGCTTGAAACAAGCTGAGCCACGTAATTGCTTAGGAAATTACGAGTTGCAGCAAAGTCTGCTTCGCTCATACCCTCTTTAATGAGCTTATCTAGCTCAAATAGTGCAACACGGGTGGCAAAATGTGCATCATTATTAGAACGCAATGGGCGTAACCAAACTTGGAATATTTGCTCCGAACGACCCAAGTTTGCATCTGGTACCGTTTGGAACATGCCACGTGGGAAATATTCTATGTAGGCATAATCACCATAGTTCATACCACGCGTTTCACGAATACGCTGATACAGGAAGCTATTCGAGTTTCTATGTTCACCAAAATACGATCGAACCAACCAAAGTGCCGTCCAGTCTTTGTTGCTGCGAATGGTGTCAATTGGAAAACCGAACGATACCGCTGTAGATTTCGCACTTTTTTCCACAATCGTGGCGTGATGACCGTTCAACGCTGGCGCATCAGGTATATTTAAACGCTTTTCATCACCTTTAGGCAGCTTAGTTAGGTCTGCAAATAATCTAGCTTTGATATCCTCTGGCATGGCTCCTGTGATACCCACATTCAGCTTAGCTTGAGTTAGCTGTTGCTGATAGAAGGCTTTGACGTCATCTAAGGTCATGGCTTCAAGATCAGACAAGTCGCCTAAGTTATAATTTTCATAAGGGTGTCCCTGATACAACTTATGATAAAGCACCTCTTTACCTAACTCTTCATCATTTGATGATTTTAGGCCCGCCTTGATGTTGTCCAACATTTCTTTTTTCAAACGGCTGAAGTCTTCAGCCCTAAATCCAGGGTTGAGTAACTGCTCACTGACCAGCGCATACCATGGATGGATGTTGTCTTTGTGAACACGACCACGTAATGACAACATCTCTTTGTCGATTTGATAGTTGAAAGTGCCTGCAATTGGATACAAAGCCTTTTGAATTTCTTTATATGCCTTGGTCTGAGAGCCACCATTGGCAATCATGGCCGCCGTCATCGCTGCCAAGCCTTTTTTACCATCGGGATCTGCCGCAGCCCCGGTATAAAATAGTAAGTTTACGTCAACAAGCGGTGAGCTATTGCTATTATCAACTACCTTAAAGTGGCGTTCAGTCGGCTTATTTGCCTTATCAACTAATGCCTGTAGCGACACTTCATTGTCAAACCCATCGATTGAGGCCTGCGCCGACATGGTTACAGTAGTACGATTAGAGTCCACAAAGTACTTGTTAGCAATCGCTTTGATATCCTGCGCGGTGATGGCATCAGCGGTTGCATACAACTGGTTGATCACTTCAGGATCTCGTTCAAAGTGCATGTATTGAGCTAGCTGTGACGCAATGGCTTGCGATGAATCAAGACCATTAATAAAGCTATATTTTCTATTCGATTTAAGTGCATTTAGCTTATCTTCATTTACAAGCTCTGTACGCGCCTTAGCATAAGTTTGGTTAATGGCATCACGCACAGTCGCTAAGTCTTCTGCGTTGTCTACCTTAACAAATACATGTCGTAGGCCTGGATCTTTGGTTTGGGGATTGTATGTCAGTATTTGACTGGCTATTTGTTTCTCTACTACTAACTGCTGATATAGTTCCGACGTTTCTGAAAAGTACAGATCCGAGATTAGATCAAGCGCCGCTCTATCCTTTGCTTCTGGCTGCCACGCAGCGCCTTTGTATGACACCAATAGCCAGTGACCCGGTAACCCTTCACTTTGTTTATGTACATATTTAGGTGCATCTTGCTTTGGCTCTTGTGGTACATCTGAAACATAATCGCCTCGCTCCCAACCACCCCAATGTTTTTTCACCATGGCGATAGTCTCTTGTGGGTCTACATCACCGACAATCACTAAAGATACATACTCTGGGTTATAAAAACGCTCAAAGAAGGTTTGTCCATAGGCCATCTGATCCGGCATGGCTTCAATGTCTTCAAAAAAGCCCATTGTCGTATGCTTGTATGTGTGCTTTTCAAACGCCTCTTTGCGCACCGCAGCTAACAACTGGCGAATCGGATTCGCGTTATTCTTTAAATACTCCCCTTTAACCGTCAACGCCTCAGTGCGGAACTGTGCTTCGGTGTATGTTAGGTTTTGAAATATATCGGCCTGTATTTCCAATACCTTATCTAAATGTTGCTTAGTAAAGCTCAGATAATAGTTGGTATAGTCGTTGGTTGTGTATGCGCGGTTATCTACCCCTGAGTTTTTCAAGATATCGGCATACACATCTTTTGGATATTTTTTTGAGCCTTTAAACATCATATGCTCAAAGAAATGAGCAAAACCGGTACGGCCCGGTTCAACTTCATCGCGAGAACCGACCGATACAGGAATATGCACTGACACTACGTCTGGGTAGTCCGTTTTAACCACCATGACGCGCAACCCATTTTCTAATTCTTCTAATACGTAATCTTGTGAGAATACTTTGCTGTTACTTTGTGTTTGAACGATGTTTGTCGATTGGTTAGTACCTTTACTAACGCAACCTGCCAAGGCCAATGTTACCGCAAGGCTCACTGCCAAATGTTTAAATTTCATAGTTTTCCCTGAATTTGTTGTTTGCACTGCCATAGCTGATAAGTGCTTTGATCACAGACCATTATGCAATAATTTATCATTGAGGTAACACCCGCCAAGTCAAAATTGTGTAAATAAATATGTTAACAACCGCATAAAAAGCCAAGTGAACTTGAATTAATTTCATATTCATTGAATAACTTTCACTATAAAAATCTATCTAGACGTCTAAATGGCTGCTATATTATCCTTTATCGACACACATTGAGCTGGGATGAGGATCATGGCGTTATCACTGCAAGAGAAAATATTAGACTCCAATCAGGGAGTATATTTAATCGGAACAACCCCACCAAAGGTGGGAACCGACACCACGAAACTAAAAAGCATTGCCACTAAACTGCTCGGTCGCTTACATGAAATTGAATATGACGGTGTAGTCATCTATGACATTCAAGACGAAAGTAGTCGCACACAAGCGCCACGCCCTTTTCCTTTTAAACATACAGTTGACCCGTGCGAATATTCTCAGCTGATCAGTGAACTGTCACAACTGGACGTCATCACTTACAAAAGTGTCGCACAACGTGAAGCTTCTGAATTTAATAGTTGGTTAGATAACACCAAAGCACAATACGGCCTAAAAAACTTGGTTTTGGTAGGCAGCCCTTCATCTACTGGCGATATTAAACTCAGCCTGCCCGAGGCCTATGCAGCACTTGCTGAACATCAGGAAGAGTTCTTCTTGGGTGGTGTTACCATTGCAGAGCGCCATGCTAGCAAACGCAATGAACATGAAAGGCTGCTGGAGAAAACCACACAAGGATGCGAGTTCTTTATCTCTCAAGCGGTATATAACGCACAAGCGACAGTTGATTTGATCACCAGCTACGCACGCTCATGTAAGCAACAAGGACTGACGCCCAAGCGTGTTATTTTAACGTTTACGCCATGTGGAGGTGAGAAAACGCTCGAGTTTATGCAGTGGCTGGGAATTTCTGTACCTGAAGCGACTAAATGGCGCATTTTAGATGCCGATAACTCATTGAGTGAATCTATTCGCATCTGCCGTGAAAACCTCGATCAGATCTTAAGAAGCTGTGCGCATTTAGATGTGCCGCTGGGTTTAAACATTGAGAGTTTAACAAACCGTAAAGAAGAGATTGACGCGTCAATCAATTTATATCGGCTTTTAAAAGCAACGATGGAACTCACACTTGCAGAAAAGCAAATTGCATAATAAAAAAGCACTCAGTGCTTTTTTTATTTGTGATTTTAACTGGTAAGTTAACGGCGACGTGTCGAGCGTTTGTTTAAAATACGCTTTTTGTCTCTTTGCTTACGAGACTTGTTGGAGTTTTTGCGGTTATCTTTGGGCTCTTTGGTTAAATCAGGCTCATACCCTGGCAGCCACTGTGGTGTTAGTCGCTCGTCCAGCAACACTTCGATTTCTTCTAACAGCCACTGTTCATCGATACTCACTAAAGACATTGCGTAGCCGGTTTTTCCCGCGCGCCCCGTACGACCAATACGGTGAACATAATCCTCAGCAACATAAGGAAGCTCGGCATTAATCACGTAGTCTAAGTCAACTATGTCTAACCCTCTAGCTGCCACATCCGTTGCCACCAGCACACGTGTTTTACCACTTTTGAATTGCTCTAGCGCTTTGTCTCTCGCCCCCTGAGACTTATCGCCATGAATTGCAAGGGTCGCCAAGCCATCTTTGTTGAGCTCCTTCGCGAGGCTATCCGCCATATTCTTGGTACGAGTGAATACCAACACCTGCTGCCAGTTGTTTTTGCCAATCAAGTGCGACATCAGTTCACGCTTTCTGTCTTCATCCACAGCGTAAAAGACTTGCTCCACCTGCTGTGCTGCGCTGTTCTCTTTGTCAATGCTTACGCGTTTAGGGTCATTGAGCCACTGTTTTACTAAGCTTTGTACCTGCTCATCTATGGTGGCAGAAAAGAGCAAAGTTTGTCTCTGTGCTGGTAAATGGCGCATAATACGTTTGATTTCGCCAATAAAACCCATATCTAAAATTCTATCCGCTTCATCAAAAACCAGATGTTCTACCTGCGCAAGTGATAGCGTGCCTTTAATCAAATGATCAAGTAAACGGCCCGGTGTCGCCACAACCACATCCGAACCCGCTTTTAATGCCTTCTCTTGAGGCCCGATATTTGCCCCGCCATACAAACAGACCATTTTTAAAGCTGTACACTGTGCATAACTTTGAGCACTTTGGGCGACTTGTTGCGCCAGCTCGCGGGTTGGTGTCACTACCAACGCCCTAACGGTTCCTTGGCGCTCGGGACTGGCCAGTAAACGCTCTAAAATTGGCAACATAAAAGCCGCTGTTTTACCGGTTCCCGTTTGCGCAGTCGCGACTAAATCATGCCCTGCTAATACTACTGGTATACATTGTGTTTGTACGGGGGTTGGCGCTGTGAAATTGAGTTTGTTAAGCGCTTGAGCAAGTTCGCCGCAAAGAGATAAAGCTTGGAATGACATGGATAAACCGGATATAAACGAAGATGCTTGGCAGTATAACAAAAGCGCGCTTGGGATGCGCGCTTTAGCTGTGAGTGATTACAAAGTGGCTTTTCTATCGTTGTAATAGTCAATCAAACCATCAACCATCTCTTGGCAATAGTCTCGAATACCCGATACTACCATGTGCTTTTCACCATAACCCACCTTTTGACCCTCACTGAGCAGGTTAAAGCGCAAGATGATCTTGCCTCGTTTCCCTTCGTAATCAAATTCGGGTGTCGCTGCTTCCAAGTCTAACGTCTTTACATCTAGTTTATCTAAATGAATAGCCATTGACTCATAAATTACCATAGGGCGAGCTGGGTTAATCATAACCTGCTTTTGTGCCATAAGTGGAATGATGACATGTGGAAAGGTTGTGCCTGAAAATTCAACATAGTTCTTGGTCAAACTATCAACCAGTGTTTGGCACAGATTGTTTTCACCCTCTCTTTTTACCGATAGCATAACCTTGTCATTAGAGGTAATGTCAAATGAATCACCTCCAGCCGGAAAGTCTAACCTTGATGTTTCATCAACCATGCCGGCAAACGTAAAGTGCATATTTTCGCTAACACCATACTTTGCCAATACCAGTGCAAACAATAAGTCTCCTGGTACACAAAACTTTTTCGCATCGACATCATGCAAAGGATTAAAATCATCAGCCACACGCTTGGCAAACTCACTGCCTTGCTCACGACTGATCACAACTTGATCACCATCTTGCTGGAAAAATTGACTTAACATAGACCTTTTCTTTCACGACTAAAAACCGCGCTATGTTAACAGAATATAGCTTGTTAGAGGTCATATCTGTTTAATTTTCTGCATAATAAAAAAGCCACAATAACCGAACTGTGGCTTTTATTATTAATATCAGATAGTTAAATTAGTCTTGAGGAAAGTCTCGATATGCTTTCTCAAGCTTCTTAGCCTGCTTTTTAGACACGCCAATGTGTGCTAATGCAACGCGTAAGCGAGCACGAGACAGGTCCGAACCTAAAATTTCCATCGCATCAACCACTGATGTTGAAGACTGTTTACCAGTAATCGCAACAAAGATTGGCTCTAAGAAATCTTTTATCTTCAATTCGTGGAAGTTAGCAACCGCTTTCGCTGTTGCGAAGATTTCCGACTTATTCCAGCTACGAAGCCCTTCTAACTGCCAAATAAAGAACTGTAATGCTTGGCGAACCGTTTCTTCATCCGCTTTACCTGCTGTCAGTAACGCTGGATCATAGTCAGGTTGACCTGATACAAAGTGCCCTGCCAAGTCCACCAAATCAGACAACGTATTAATACGCGCCTTCGCTTCTGGAAGAATGCGAGCTAATGTTTGTGCATTAAACTTCCAATCCACAAAACGTTGAATAAGCTCTTCATCTGAAAGGTTTTCGCGGATCCACAACCCGTTTAGCCAGCTTAGTTTGTCTACATCAAATACTGGGCCACCAAGTGATACACGCTTCATATCAAAGTGTTCAATCATCTCAGCTAAGGTGAATTTTTCGCGCTCATCAGGCATTGACCAACCCATGCGGCCCAAGTAGTTTAAGACCGCTTCAGGTAGGAAGCCCATCTCTTTATAGTAGTTAATTGAGGTCGGGTTTTTACGCTTAGACAGCTTTGACTTATCTGGGTTGCGTAATAACGGTAAGTGACCCAACACAGGTGGCTCCCAACCAAAATCTTCGTATAACTTTAATAATTTAGGTGCTGAGTTGATCCATTCTTCACCTCGGAAGATATGGCTTATCTGCATATGGTGGTCATCAACCACGTTCGCTAAGAAATAGGTCGGAAACCCATCCGCTTTGAGCAATACTTGCATGTCAATGTTTTCCCATGGGATCTCAATCTCGCCACGTAGATAATCATTGAACTTAAAAGTACCTTCGCTTGGAATTTTCATGCGAATTACATACGGCTTGCCGGCAGCTAAGTTTTCTTTAACCTGTTCTTCGCTCAGTAATAAACCACGACCGTCATACTTTGGGCGTAAGCCTTCAGCCATTTGCTGTTCGCGCATTTCATCCAGCTCTTCAGCCGTTACGAAACAATAAAACGCCTTACCTTGCTCAACGAGCTGATGGGCATACTTTTTGTAAAGCTCACTACGTTCTGATTGACGATAAGGACCAAACTCACCACCCACATCTGGACCGTGATCCCAGTTCAATCCTAACCAGCGTAAGCTATCCATGATCGCCTGCTCTGATTCTTGTGTACTGCGTACCTGATCGGTATCTTCGATACGTAAAACAAACTCGCCACCTTGCTGCTTAGCAAAACAGTAGTTAAAAAGGGCAATATAAGCGGTACCTAAATGCGGATCACCTGTGGGTGAGGGGGCAACACGAGTACGGATAGTCATGGTGTTTCTCTTTAAATGTCTGACAATAGATTATGGGCGGCTATGCTAGCATAACCGCGGGGTATCTCAAACGCTCTACAACGTTTGCAACTGTAAATTATGCGGCTTTTTCAAGCTTTTCTAGGTAGCTAACAATATCGCTAGATTCGTACAGCCATTGTACATTACTGCCTTGTTCGATGCGCAGACAAGGTACCTTGATCTTTCCGCCTTGTTCCGCCAACTCTTGACGAAATTGCGCATTGTTCTTGGCATCACGCGTTTCGATTTTTAAACCTTCGCGTTTAATCGCTCGACGTACTTTGACGCAAAATGGACAGGCTTGGAATTGATATAATTTTAGTTGAGCAGTTTGCTCATCGAGCTTTTGCTGTGCATCCTCAGGGCGTTTTTTGCTACGAGGTGTAAAAATAAAATCCAAAAGTAGAATAATTCGACCCAAAAACCAACGTACAAATTTCATGCTCGCTCCCATTTATTAAAGTTAATGGGCGCTATATTAACACAGGCTAAAACAATTCAATATCACCTGAATGATGGTTATTTTGTTTATCTTTTAAGCTCGAATATGCGGTCACTTTATTGCGGCCATCTTGCTTAGATTGGTAGAGCGCTCTGTCTGCTCGATTAACAAAATCAGCAACCTGCGCAGCATCTTTTAATTCAACAAATCCCATACTAATTGTTACTTTTCCCACCTGAGGAAACCGAGTGTCGGCTATCAAGGCGCGTACACCATCTAGTTTAGCCATGGCTTTAGCTTCGTGTTCACACGGAAATACTATTGCAAACTCTTCGCCACCATAACGAAAAACGTAGTCTCCCGCCCGAAAGTTACTTTTTAGTAACTGTGCAACCAGTAATATCACCTCGTCACCGATGACGTGACCATAATTGTCATTAACATGTTTAAATAAGTCGATGTCCGCGATAGCCATATACCAATGGAGCTGCTGCTTGCTCTCACGAACCAGCCATGCTTCTTTTCCCGAAGCGATATCGATGATTTTTTCATCAAAGGTCTGACGGTTCAATAACTGTGTTAATGGGTCCATACGTGCGTATTGTAGTGTCGCCAATTGATGCACATATACATTAAGAATGTGATTGAGTACCGAGTACCCAGAAGTCGGAATGATAGATTGATTGTGAAGCACTAAAAACCCCAGCACCAACCCTTGATATCTCACGGGCAGCACTTGTATGTGTGCTAAATTAAGTAGCTGCACGTCCTGATTTAGTTTCCGTAGACGCTCTAACAATGGCGGCACGTCAACTTCCAATAAGGCTGTTTTGTTTTCATCGCAAAGCTGCTTACCTGTTGATGCTAGCGTTAAACAAGGTGTTTGCTGTACAGAAAGGCTTTTACTGAAGTAAAAGGCAAATATACCGGAATCACCCAATAGCTGATTCAATGTATTGGCTAAGCAGCTATCTAAAGTGTGTTCACTATTTTGCGAAATCAGCCCTATAGTCCATTCATAGCCACACGATGATATTTTTTCCATCTGCAACCTTGTTGTTGTACACAGTAGCTTAAGTCTAGCGTAACTCGCTCATTTTGCATGTGATTAACCGTACAGATTTATAGCAAAACCATATCATCACGATGGATAACCACACTCGATGCTTTGTAACCAAGTGCCGATGCAATATCTAAACTATGACAACCTTTAATGGTATCGAGCTCTCGCTCCGAAAATCCACATAATCCTTTTGCTATCACTTGTCCTTGGCTGTCAGTCACGGTGATTAGATCTCCCCGAACAAAGCTGCCTGATACGCCTACCACGCCTTTGGCTAATAAGCTGGCACCTTGGCGTGCAATAGCTAGGCATGCACCGTTATCAATAATCACGGTACCAGTGGATTTTGGTGCCGATAATAACCACTTTTTCCGCCCCTCTAGCGGTGCGTCAAAACGCATGAACGTCGTGCTGAGTGCTTCTTTGCTCATGATTTTTAGAACAATATCCGCTTCACTCCCCTTTGCTATCACAGTTTCGATCCCCGCGCGCTGTGCGATATCTGCCGCTTGTAACTTGGTTGCCATACCACCGGTTCCAAGTGATGTGCCACTGTCACCGGCTAACGCTCTCAACTCATCATCAATTTTATGGACCTGAGCAATTAACTCGGCCTGCGGATTTGTGCGAGGATCGGCGGTGAACAGCCCTACTTGGTCAGTTAACAATACCAGTTTGTTAGCATTCGCTAAGATGGCGACCATGGCAGATAGATTGTCATTGTCTCCTACTTTTATTTCGCTGGTTGCAACCGCGTCATTTTCGTTGATGATAGGAATGACTTGGTGTTTTAATAATTGCGTCAACGTATCTCTGGCTGTTAAATAACGCTCCCTATGTTCCACATCCGCACGGGTTAACAACATTTGTGCCACTGGAATATCATAAAGTGCGAACAAACTCTGCCACAGGTGAATTAACTGCCCTTGACCGATGGCCGCCAACATTTGTTTCTCTGAGATTGAATCACCCACCGGTTGGGCTAGCTGAGAGCGACCCGCAGCGACTGCGCCACTTGATACCAATACAATTTGATGACCTTGCTGCTTGAGCGTTGCACATTGTCGCACCAGTTCCACCATACGGGGTTTGTTGAGGTGAATATCACCCGCTGTGAGCACACTAGTTCCTAATTTTATGACGATTGTTTGCTGCCCCATAATCCCACTCTCAGAAATAAAAAATCAGTTATATCAGAGCCGGGCAAAGGCACAAGCAAATTTTGTTCATAAAGACACAAAGTGCTAGAATCGCGCGCTAAACAACGGTTGTCACTCATCCATAGAATGCGTGTTCAATCATTGAACAAAGTCATGTTCACCATCAACAATGTGAGTGCAAATCACTGTCATAGTGGCAAGTAGGAGATTGATTAATGAAAACACACTCGAAACGAAAAGAGCTCATCATGTTGCCGCTACTACTGATCACCATAGTGTTATGTATAGGTGGGCACTATATTTTACAACCGAATTATCAAGACAGTTCTATCGCTGAATATGCACTGGCTGCTCTACCGTTTTTAATGTTTGCGGTGGTGCTTGTCGCCATTAAACTGGCGATTAAGGCCGACAAGCAAGAAGACGAGTGATCATTATAAAATGTGATAGCCAAACCAATCAGGTGTTATAGGCTGGCTTTTACCACTTGGAGTAAGGGCAATAAAATACTGTTGGTCCACTAAATCTATCGCAAAACAGTCATCTACATCATGTAGGTTGTCTTTATGTAGATGACTCATACCGCTGAGCAAACCTGCTTTAGCCTTTTCTTTTGCTTCATATTCACTTTGTGCCACAAACAAGGCAAAGTCATGTTGTTCCGCTAAGCGCTCTGGAACATAAGCCCCCAGATTCACAAAGTACAGTTTTTGCTGTTGCTTTGGTTGCTCAGTCACTAGGCTGACCTCATAACCATCCGCATGTTCGATAACAGCGTATGAATCCATATGAACGGCCGATTTATCGCCAACCCACTGCGCTTTTAGCTTTTGATAGCAATCTTCAATCTTTTCCCCAACAACAAAACGCACATCGTGCATCTCGATATGGCAACCCGCTACGCGACCACCCAAGTAAACCATAAATAACTTCATTCCAGTCCCTTAATGTAGAACAAAAACCAATAATATCATTATTTTGAGTCAAAGCTAAAACTACGCTAAGGTGGGTTACAAAAATAACAATCGACATGGACTAAGCCTATGAAACTTTTAGTAAGCCTGAGTGTTTTGCTTTGTAGCCTGATGGTACAGGCCAAAACAACCATGATCCACAATGTCCAAGGCTACACACCGACCAAACAAGGATCCGTAGAGTCATTTTCAGTATTGGTGTTTAAAGATGGCAAGGTTATCAAAACAGGAGATGACAATACCCTAAAGCAGTTTCCAAACGCGGTGAGAATAGACGGTAAAGGAAAAACACTGCTGCCAGGGCTTGTAGATGCACATGGTCATATCATCGGCCTTGGAAATAACCTGATGCGACTTGATGTACGCGGCAGCAAAACGGTTGCTGAAGTAGGTAAGCGTCTTCGCGAATACGCAAAGCAAGCACCCGAGGGCTGGATATTAGGTCGAGGCTGGGATCAAACGTTGTGGCCAGAAAAAGAGTTTCCAACCGCAGCGGATCTAGACCGTTATGTTAAAGATCGCCCTGTTGTGCTCACCCGCGTCGATGGTCACGCGATTTGGGTTAACTCTAAGGCGATGCAACTTGCGGGTATCAATACGCAAACTCAAGCCCCTGCTGGCGGTGAAATTTTACGTCTAGCAAAAAATAAACCCAGTGGCATATTCATCGACAAAGCGGAACAGCTGGTCAATACACACATTCCTCCTATGAGTGACGAGCAAAGACAACGGGCCCTGAATAAGGCGGGTGAACATCTATTGGGTTTGGGGATCACCTCTGCACATGATGCGGGTATCGCGTATAAAACATGGCAACTATACCAACAGCGTGCTGAGCAACACACACTCCCTATTCGTATTTACGCAATGCTCAGCGCGGCCGACCCGCACTTAGCAAAGATGTTAGGGCAAGGCGTCATTAAAGATAAAGATGATTTTCTGTCTATTCGTAGTGTGAAAATCTATGCAGATGGTGCATTAGGCAGTCGTGGCGCAGCATTGCTAGATGACTACCATGATAGAGCTGGTTATCAAGGTTTGATGCTGGAAACGCAAAACCAGCTTGAAAACCTGTTGAAGCAAAGTTTCTCCAGTGGTTATAGCGCTCATACTCACGCCATTGGTGATAGAGCAAACCGTATCGTGCTCGATAGCTATGAGAAAATATTCAAACAAGTGGGCGGTAAACTACTGCGTAACCGCATTGAGCACGCACAAATTGTTCACCCAGACGATATCCCACGCTTTAAAGCACTAGCCATTATCCCTTCAATGCAGCCTATTCATGCAACCTCGGATATGCATATGGCCGAACAGCGCTTAGACGAACAGCAATTACGAGGTGCCTACGCGTGGCAAACATTCTTAAAACAGGGCAGTAAAATAGCGGCAGGTTCCGACTTTCCGGTTGAGCTTGCCAACCCATTTCATGGTCTCCATGCTGCGATCACACGTATGTCGCGCACAAATCAGCCGGAAGGGGGATGGCGTGCTGCCGAGCGATTAAATAGAGAGCAAGCACTACGCGCATTTACACTTGATGCGGCTTACGCTGCATTTCAAGAATATAAACTAGGTAGTTTAGAGCAAGGTAAATGGGCAGACTTTATTTTACTGGATCAAGATTACTTCAAAGTGCCTATATCGCAAATAGATGATATTCAGGTTTTACAGACTTGGCTGGCAGGTAGCTTAGTGTATCAACGCTAAGCTAAAAGTGACATCGGGCTTAGCATGCCCGATGTAGCTTATACAAGTGATATAGATTGACCACTGCTAAAAGGCCATTTGTAAAAGCAACTGGCCACGCCTCAATCATCACACCATAAACGGTAAAACATACACACCCGGTTAGGTTAAACCAACGCAATTTAACCACATTACTCATCATTAACGAGATAACCAAAAAAACAGAGGCAATATAGCCTAAATATTCCCAAGTCATTTGTTCTCTCCGGTCAGTTGAGTTAGCATAGTGGGTCGCGTAGTAACAATGTGTGTAAGATTAAGCCTAGAAGAAAAAAGCTAACCCACAAACCCCTTGAATTAGTACCCTAGTAAGCTCTAACACGGGATGGGGGCTAAACGAGGAAAACCTCAATAGCAGGTGTGAGTTAGCGTAAAAGCAATGTCTTCATGCTATCTTTATTCAATATTAATAAATAGGACAAATGTCCGAAGAGCCATCTAGATGTTTCAATATCATTTTTCGACGAACTTAGTGGAACAATTGCTTAGCTTTGCGGGCAACGCTTTTGTACACAACAAAAAAGACGTATTAATCCATCAAGACGAACCTTTAACTAAGCTAATTTTAGTCAGAAGTGGCACCGTATCATTTAGCTATGATGTGGGTAATGGCCGCCGTTTGCTGCTAGGGCAGCTGGATTGTAATAATACCTTGATCGGTGAAATTGAAGCCCTAAACAACCAACCTTGTATCTATACGGTCACTTGTTTAAGCGATGTACAATATAACCTAATTGAGCTGAAACATTGGCGCCAACTGTTACTTGATCAACCCGAATTAAGTTTATATACCGCACAAACCATTGCGGCAAAGTTTGCTGAGAACCAAAAAATCAACCTCGACAAATTGCTATTACCGCTTAGCTACAATATTGCTAAAGACTGTTTGTTACGCGCAGAAAACAACAACCCTACCCTACTTCGCGCTTATCCTACGGTTAATGCGGAAGCTGAGCGCTTTGCCACAACCGAGCGTGCCTATCGACGTGTAGTGACTGAGTTAGTAGATAAAGGTTTGATTATCAGAAGTAGTGAAGGCCTAAAACCTGTAGATTTGGATGCGTTGGAAGAGTTTGTAGACAGCTTTGCACAGATTTAATGGCTTGCCATTCGGCAAGCCATATATTTGGCTTACTTAAACAAATCCTGAATGTTGCTCAAGTCAGACTTGCCTTCAATAATTTCATCTGGTGTTAGGCCTGAAAGCTCATGTGGAAACACCAGCCACTCATCTGATTCGTGAATAAAGTAATCAGGTTTCATCGGCACTTTCGTATTTTTTGGCTTGTAGTATGGACAAGCAACGCGAATATCTTTTGGTAAATTGAGACGCATCAACTCCGCCAGCTTTTCTTTAAGCGCATAGATGCTACGGCCTGAGTCAAAAACATCATCCACTATCAGCAGTGAGTCACCCGCATTCGCGTTTTCTATGATGTAGTGAAGCCCATGTACTTTAATTTCTTTCGATTGCTTACCAATGCCGTAATAGGATGACGTGCGTACCGCGATATGATCGGTTTCTATTCCTTTGTAGTCGTAGTACTCTTGTACCGCTATACCAATGGGTGCACCACCACGCCAAATACCAATAATAAAATCAGGACGAAACCCATCTTCATAGACTTGCGCTGCAACGCGAAATGAATCTTCCAATAGTTGCTGTGCAGTGATATAGCACTTATCTGACATACAAAAAACCCCGTGAGAACCAAATAATATCGTGTGTTATCTGCTGCGAGCCAGTTACCTTAAGGGTATAAACCAGTTAACGCAGCTTAAGTAATAACCGCTTATTTTAGCGTAGATAAATAAAAAATGCTTGTGTTGATGTATTGGCTAATGAAAAGATAATGCGCAATTGCATCTAAACGCATATGAATGGCGTACAGCGCAGACATGACAGGCCCCAAATAAGGCTTTTTGGCGTTTAACACACTATAAAAATCAATTAACTGACTCTATTTATCGGTATTGATGATAACGTCGCTCTATTATGAGATTGTTGTTTAAGGAATTAATATGGCTGAATTAAAGGATAGAATCGTACACGAAGAAGAGCTGATCCATAGGCGACTTGGTTGGATGCTTGCTTTTCAAGGTTTTTTATTTGCTTCTTACTCTAAAGTGTTTTCAGGAAGCTTAACACTAGATGCTCAGCTTGCAATAGTCTTGCCGGCGGTTGGTCTGGCCAGCGCCCTGTTGACCCTGTCGGGCATCGCAGGTGCATACATCAGTATTGGTGCCGAACGAAACAAACAGCAAGCACAGCAGCCTTCTGCACCTGCTTCACAAGTAACTGATTTTGGTGCCGGTGGCTGGGCTAAATATTTGGGCAGACTCAACGCATTTGGCCTACCTGTAATTCTCTCAAGCGCTTGGTTATACTTACTGTGGTTTTGACAATGAAAAAATTTTAACGTGGAGCAAACTCGCTTTGCTCCACTTCATTGACGACAAAATGCTTTTTATATCGAATCATCATGTTTTGCAATGCATTAAAGCGCTCATCAATGTATTTAATAGGCGTATATCTACCACCATCCCGTAGTGAGTTTTGCCGCTCGGCTCGCTGCTTTGCCAATTGTGAAGAGCATTGAATGTAATGGATGCGCAGCTCATATCCATATTGATTTACAATGACTTTGTAAAGTTCCAAATGCTGCTTAGGTGTAGAGCTATGCTCAAATACAATATTACACTTCATTTCCAACGCCCTCTGTAGCAACTCATAGCCAAGCACCCTGGCCACCAGCTCACATTTATGGAACGCCAGCTCGCTATCTACCTGCAACAGGTTTTGATAATAGGATAGCTCTTTCATCAGCGCATCAAACGAAATAAGCAGATAACCTAAAAAGTCACCTTTTTTGCTTTGAATAAATGAGCTTTTTCCAGAAAAAGGAATACCTGATACAACCTCAAACATTGGAGTTTTTTGTTTGTGTTGGGTTTGTAGCTTTGCACAAATGAGAGCCTCAATTTCAGCTTCAGCTTGCCTATATGGCCAGTCTTGCTCACTAATATCGAGGTGTTCAAAAACCCGCGCTATGTCATTAAACTGGTAGCCTGTAATGCTGTACACAACTTGGTTTATCGAAAGCATTTCTCTGCCCTAAACATCCTGATGTCCTCAGCTAATGTAGCATAAACAAAATAATTGAAACAGCAGATAACCACAGCATAGGTTAAAGCGGATACTAAACATATCATTTAGTTACAGGCATAAAAAAACCCCAGCCAAACGGCTAGGGTTATAAAAAGTGGTACCAGTGGGCGGACTTGAACCGCCACGCCCGAAGGCAACGGATTTTGAATCCGTCATGTCTACCAATTCCATCACACTGGCATAATTTTTCTTTCATCTTCTAAAACAAGAGAAAATAAAGAAAAACCACTTTGAGCTAGGGCTTTGTTTATATTGCCTTCGTCTCTATGCTTTGCATTATACAAACATCGCTTAACTCGGCAAGCAATTTTTTTATTTACGCATGTTAACTGCTTGGTATTTGTACAAAGCGGGTAGAAAACTAGCATTTATAATGATTTCGCCATTACGCTTGCCTTTGTGTAAAATACACCACAAATTAATTGAGTTTGATCTAGCTAAGAGTCTGTCTATGTCTGAGTTCCCTAAAGCCGGTTTTTTTCGCCGATTAGCATCGCTAATTTATGATGGCTTGGTTGTGATTGCATTCGCAATGCTAACAACTGTGCTTTACCTACTTATCATTCAAGGGTTTATCTCAGCCGACCTACTTCGGCTCGGAGCGCACCCCGACGTGTCAGCATATATTCAAGCGTCACCGTTGCTATACGGCATTCGAGCTACCCTGCTTGTCTTGGTGAGCGTGTTATTTTTTGCTTATTTCTGGACTAAAAGCGGCCAAACGATCGGTATGAGAGCCTGGCGCTTACGCGTAGAAACAGACTCTGGAAAACCGCTGTCTTGGCCTGTGGCAATGTTACGTAGCCTGTGTGCTTTGTGTGGTTTAGGAAATTTGTTGGTTTTAGTGGATTTAAAACACAAACGCGCTCTACAAGATCTTATCTGCAAAACACGTGTAGTCGTACTAAGTAAAGAAGAAAACAAGAAAGTCTACAACAGCTTAGACTGACGTGATACAGCCCAGGTGCAAGAGAATTTGCATTTGGGCTGAATAATTTATTGCTGACGCTTCAAAAGGTAACTGGCGATACCAATAAACAACACGCTTGGCATCATCGCCCCCATTACTGCGGGCACATCATAAACCATTACAATAGGGCCAAAAATTTCATTACTTAAATGAAATGCAAGTCCTGTTACCACCCCCATAATTATTCTTGCTCCCATGCTCACAGAACGTAGTGGGCCAAAAATAAATGACAGTGCCACCAGCAACATCACAGCTATCGTTAAGGGTTGCATGACTTTACGCCAGAGCGCTAAATCATAACTACTGGTATCTTGATCGTTTTGCTCTAAATAGGATAAATATGACCATATCCCCCGAAATGATAAGGACTCAGGATCAATAGACACAACATCAAGTTTTTCAGCGGTTAGTTGAGAGTTGTATATTTGCGACTCGCGATAAAATGTATTGATCCTATCTTCACTGATAATGACTTCTTCAATACCACTAAATATCCAACCCTGAGGCACACTTCGTCCGCGTTCCACTCGCATGACCTTGGTTAGCTCTAACGCATCGTTGAAGTAATATATATTGACGTCTTTTAGCTCCCCAGACTGTTCAATATTTCCGATATTAATAAAGTTATTACCATCTTTGGCCCACACACCTTTTTGTGCATTAAACACCTCACCACCAAAAATAGCGTTGTTTCGTAGCTGTTTAGCAGCCTTTTCAGCTTGTGGAACGCCCCACTCTCCGAGCGCCATCATACACAACGCCAAAACTATGGCAGTTTTCATTACCGAACCAATGATTTGCAACCGCGACATACCCGCAGCCTGCATGACAACCAATTCACTACTGGAGGCTAAGGCACCCAGTCCGGTTAAACCACCTATCAATGCCGCCATAGGAAAAAATACCACGATGTCTCCTGGCATACTGTAAACGGTGTATAACATCGCATCCAACATATCGTAGCTACCGCGGCCAACCGATTTTAGCTGCTCTATGTATTTAATCAGCGTATTGATGCCAACAAATACCAACAGGGCAAACCCTGTGGTTTGCATAATACTACGACCCAAATACCAATCTAATGTTTTCATCATGCTACAGACGCTCGCTTATTAAAGATTGAGCGTACCCAAACGCCAAATGGACGCCCTTTAGCAATTAAGTAAGCGCCAATAAATAACACACTTAAGTGGATCCACCATAAGCCGACTGCAGAAGGGATTTTTCCTTCTGCGACCAAGAATTTACCCGCGTTCAATAAAATGAAATATCCCAAGTACAAGCTTATTGCAGGCACCAGTTTAGCAAATTTACCTTGCCTTGGATTAACCACACTCAATGGCACAGCCAATAACGTCAACAGAATAATTGAGATTGGCACCGACAGACGTAACTGAAATTGTGCAGCAGCTTGCGGAGTATCCATTTCTAGCAACTGTAAGGTTGGGATAGCTTCAAGCTTGCGACGCTGATGTTCTATCACCTGCTCACGAATTTGCACCTGATAGCTTGCAAATTCAGTCTTATTTAACGCCTGACTCAAGCCATCTGTTTCATAGCGTTTGCCATCGTTAAGTACCAATTGTTGCTCGCCACTTTCTTGCTCCAACACGCGTCCTTTTTGCGCATATACGATACGTGCGGCTTGGTTAGAATCTTTGTTTGGCAACTGCGCCACAAAAACTTTGTCTAATTCTTTACCCTGATCAATGATGTTATGAACAAACACCACCGCTTTTTCATTACCCGTTTGTTGGAAGCGCCCCGCCCTGAGCGTAGATAACCCCGACTCAGCTTCTGCTTGTTCTTTAAGCTGATATTCCTTTTCCGAGGCCCATGGGGCGACATACAAACTCACCGCCCCAGCTAAAATCGCAAAGCAGACACTTGAAACCAAAGTCACACGGACAACATACCACTCACTGACGCCACAGGCTCTAAGTACCGTCATTTCGCTATCTGCATATACTCTGCTATAAGCCAATATGATCCCCAAAAACAAGCTCAACGGCAGAATATAGACTGCCAACTGGGGGAGTTTAAGCATTAATACCGAAGCCACTAATTTTGCTGGAAGGTCGCCATCTGATGCGTCACTTAAGATCCGAACAAACTTTTGTGACAGGAAAATCGTCATCAACGTGAGAAACACGGCGATCTGCGATTTCAATACCTCAGCAGTTAAATAACGAAAAATTAGCAATGTTTGCCCCTATAAAACTTCGTGTTTCACTGGAATAGTGGGAGATTTTGAGTAAACTGGTTATTTTAGTCAGTTTATTATATGCCATCAAATTAAATTATTATACCAACACGCCAGAGATAATCGCGCATTTATGGTATGGATAATCACATTGGCATAAAGTTCAAAAAGACATAACTTTCAGACTCAGGAGTCGCAATGGAATTCAGCGTAAAAAGTGGCAGCCCAGAGAAACAGCGCAGTGCCTGCATCGTCGTCGGTGTATACGAGCCTCGCCGTTTATCTCCGATCGGTGAACAGCTGGATAAGATCAGTGATGGTTACATCTCAAATTTATTGCGTCGTGGTGATTTAGAAGGCAAACCCGGGCAAGTATTATTATTACATCATGTACCAAACGTGCTCAGTGAGCGAGTATTGTTAGTGGGCTGTGGTAAAGAACGTGAGCTTGATGATAAACAATATAAGCAAATTATTTCAAAAACGATCAATACCTTAAATGATACAGGCTCAATGGAAGCTGTCTGCTTTCTCACGGAGCAACATGTCAAAGGACGCGACACATATTGGAAGGTGCGCCAAGCGGTTGAAACAACTCAAGACTGTTTGTACACCTTCAATCAGCTTAAAAGTAAAAAGGTCGACCCTCGCCGCCCACTACGTAAAATTGTTTTCAATGTACCAACAAGGCGAGAACTTACCATTGGTGAAACTGCAATCGAGCATGGTTTGGCGATTGCGTCAGGTGCCAAGCAGTGTAAAGACGTTGCCAACATGCCACCGAATATCTGCAATCCTCGCTATTTAGGTGAACAAGCCAAATCGCTCGAAGAGTTTGCCAATGTCTCTGTGAACTTAGTCGGTGAACAAGAGATGGAAGAGTTAGGGATGCACTCTTATCTAGCGGTTGGTCGCGGTAGTGCGAATGAGTCCATGATGTCGGTTATTCACTATAACGGTGGCACTGAAGATCAAGCACCTATCGTATTTGTAGGAAAAGGCTTAACCTTTGATTCAGGTGGTATTTCACTCAAACCGGGTGAAGGCATGGATGAGATGAAATATGATATGGGCGGCGCTGCAGGCGTGCTAGGCTTAATGCGAGCTCTGGTTGAAATGCAACTACCCATCAACGTCATCGGTGTACTCGCTGGGTGCGAAAATATGCCAGGTTCTAATGCGTATCGCCCAGGAGATATTCTTACTACCATGTCAGGTCAAACCGTCGAGGTGCTGAACACTGATGCTGAAGGCCGTTTGGTTTTGTGTGACGCACTCACTTATGTTGAAGCCTTCGAACCAGAAACGGTCATTGATGTTGCTACTTTGACAGGCGCCTGCATCACCGCCCTTGGTGCCCATGCGACTGGCTTATTATCTAGCCATAACCCACTTGCACACGATCTGTTAAAAGCGGGTGAGCAAAGTGGTGATCGCGCATGGCAACTGCCACTGTGGGATGATTACCAAGAGCAACTTGAAAGCCCATTTGCTGATTTCACCAACTTAGGTGGACGCGCTGCTGGGACTATCACCGCAGCATGTTTCTTATCTAAGTTCACTAAAAAGTATAATTGGGCACATTTAGATATTGCAGGCACCGCTTGGCGCAGTGGCAAAAACAAAGGCGCAACAGGTAGGCCTGTTCCAATGTTAATGCAATACTTGCTCAACCGAGTGAATGCCACCGACATACAACAAGATTAACCCTACTGCGGCGATTGATGGCATGGGGTTTCTGTGTCAAAATGCGGCTTTATTTTGAACGCTGAGTTTTGCCTGTAGTAATACAGAATAACCGCCCATAATGAAGTCGATGCCATGACCATCAATGCACGCTTTTATGTGTTAAAGCATGATAATGAGCCGGACGCTAAACTACCGGCTCATTTTGATCTAGCTGCTCGAGCGGCAGCCAAGCAATATAGAGCGGGTCAACGCATATTTATTTATGTTGATTCAGTTGAAGATGCCCATGCGATCGATGAGCACTTATGGTGTTTTGAAGCCGACAGCTTTGTGCCGCACAATCTACAAGGGGAAGGCCCAAAAGGAGGTGCCCCTGTTGAGATTGGGCAAACACCTCCGGTTGGTCGTCGCACTGTGCTGATCAATCTGGCCACAAAGTTACCCGACTTTATTCGTCGCTTTGCTCAGGTATATGATTTTGTACCTGCCGAGCCACAAGCAACCCAAGCGGCACGAGAACGGTTTAAGCACTTACGTCAACTTGGCGCCAGTATTTCAACCAAAGAAATTGAAAATTAAAGTATTTATTAAGGTTCTGTGAAATGGATAAAACCTATAATCCACAAGATATAGAACAGTCTTTATATCAAGACTGGGAAGAAAATGGCTATTTCAAGCCATCAGGTAAAGGCGATGCATATTCGATCATGATCCCGCCGCCCAATGTCACAGGTAGCCTACATATGGGACATGCCTTCCAAGACACCATCATGGATACTTTGATTCGCTACAAGCGTATGCAAGGTAACAATACTTTATGGCAAGTAGGCACCGACCACGCAGGTATTGCAACACAAATGGTTGTCGAGCGTAAACTTGCTGCCGAAGAAGGTAAAACGCGTCACGACTTAGGCCGTGATGCATTCATTGATAAAATCTGGCAGTGGAAAGCTCAATCAGGTGGCACCATTACTAAGCAGTTGCGCCGCTTAGGTGCCTCTGTGGATTGGGATCGTGAACGCTTTACGATGGATGATGGTCTATCAGAAGCCGTAAAAGAAGTTTTTGTTCGCCTGCACAAAGAAGACCTCATTTATCGCGGTAAGCGCTTAGTTAACTGGGATCCTAAACTGCACACTGCCATTTCAGACCTTGAAGTAGAAAATAAAGATAAACAAGGTCATATGTGGAATCTGCGCTACCCTCTTGCTGATGGCGCAAAAACGCTTGATGGTAAAGACTACATCGTGGTTGCCACAACGCGTCCCGAAACCATGCTGGGTGATACGGGCGTTGCTGTAAACCCTGATGATGAGCGTTATCAGCACTTAGTGGGTAAAGAAGTACTATTACCTATCGTTAACCGCCGCATTCCCATCGTTGCTGATGAGCACGCTGATATGGAAAAAGGCACAGGTTGCGTAAAAATTACACCTGCTCATGATTTCAATGATAACGAAGTGGGCAAACGCCATCAGTTACCAATGATCAATGTGTTTAATAAAGACGCAGCAATACTCACAACTGGCGAAACATACACTTTTGATGGTAAAGCGCTTGAGTTAGACGCACCAATTCCAGAGCGCTTCCACGGCTTAGATCGTTTTGATGCGCGTAAGCTCGTTGTTGAAGAATTCGAACAAGCAGGTTTACTCGAAAAGATTGATGATCATAGCCTAACAGTTCCTTATGGTGACCGCTCTGGCGTTGTTATTGAGCCATTGCTGACTGATCAGTGGTATGTGCGTGTGGCACCGCTTGCAAAAGTGGCAACCGAAGCGGTTGAAAACGGTGAAATTCAATTCGTGCCTAAGCAGTATGAAAACATGTATTTCTCTTGGATGCGTGACGTACAAGACTGGTGTATTTCTCGCCAGCTTTGGTGGGGACACCGCATTCCAGCATGGTACGATGCACAAGGCAACGTGTTTGTTGGCCGTGATGAAGCAGAAGTTCGCCGTGAAAACAACATCGCAGATGATGTAGCGCTGACACAGGATGAGGACGTACTTGATACCTGGTTCTCATCTGCACTGTGGACTTTCTCAACGCTAGGCTGGCCACAGAACACCGATGATCTTCGTGTATTCCACCCATCTGATACGCTTGTAACTGGCTTTGATATCATTTTCTTCTGGGTTGCCCGTATGATCATGATGACCATGCACTTCATCAAAGATGAAAATGGCAAGCCGCAAGTACCATTTAAAACCGTGTATGTGACGGGCCTTATTCGTGACGAAAACGGCGACAAAATGTCAAAGTCTAAAGGTAACGTGTTAGACCCGCTTGATATGATCGATGGTATCGACCTTGAGAGCCTTGTTGAAAAGCGTACCGGCAACATGATGCAGCCACAGCTGGCTAAAAAAATCGAAAAGAATACACGTAAAACGTTTGTCGAAGGTATTGAGCCTCACGGTACTGATGCGTTGCGATTCACGCTGGCAGCCATGGCGTCAACGGGTCGTGACATCAACTGGGATATGAACCGTTTAGAAGGTTACCGCAACTTCTGTAACAAACTTTGGAATGCAAGTCGCTACGTGTTGATGAACACAGAAGAACAAGACTGTGGATTCAATGACAGTGAAAAAGCTTATTCACTTGCTGATCGCTGGATTTTGGGGCAATTCCAAAATACCGTTAAAACATTTACTGAGCACCTTGATAATTACCGTTTTGACCTTGCCGCAAATACCATCTACGAATTCACTTGGAACCAATTCTGTGACTGGTACTTGGAGCTGACCAAACCGATTCTATTTAAAGGCAGCGAAGTACAACAACGTGGTACTCGCCACACGCTGATCACAGTACTAGAAGGCCTACTGCGCCTGATGCACCCATTGATGCCTTACATTACTGAAACCATTTGGCGTCGTGTTGCGCCACTTGCTGGTATTGATGCAAAGACCATCATGTTAGAAAGCTTCCCTATGTACGATGCAAGCCTAGTGGATGAAACTGCAATGGCCGACCTTGAGTGGGTGAAACAATTTATTCTAGCCATCAGAAACATCCGTGGTGAGATGGATATCAGCCCGAATAAACCACTGAATGTATTGCTCGCTAAAGCGGGTGAGCAAGATTTACGTCGTCTGGAAGACAACAAAGCGTTCTTGAGCTCACTGGCTAAGTTAGAAACATTTACTGTGCTTGATAATGCCAATGAGGCACCAGCATCAGCCACCGCGTTTATCGGGAACTTAGAAATCCTAATCCCAATGGCGGGTCTGATTGATGTGGATGCTGAACTAGCACGTATCGCGAAGCAGCTTGAGAAAGCAGAAAAAGGCCTAGAGCAAGTAGAGAAAAAGCTTGCTAATGAGAAGTTTGTTAACAACGCACCTGAGGCTGTATTGGCCAAAGAGAAAGAAAAGTTAGCAGAGTTCTCTGATGCAAAAGCCAAGCTGCTTGAGCAAAAGGCAAAAATCGAAAGTCTGTAATCGCATTTACACAGATGAAAACGCGGGCCTTGCCCGCGTTTTTTGTTTCTATAATAGGTTTAATCTGTTAGCATCCCGATTTTCAAAGGAAATCATATGAAAACTCGTCAGGTGCTCTTAGCATTACTGCTGTGTGCTTCGCATAATGTAGCGGCACAAAGTAGTTGGTCTGCAGGAATGGGCTTATTTGAATACGGTGGACACGTTGGAGCCAAGTACCAGACACAGATAAGCGAAAACCACTTCGCTAGTGCTTCTTTTGGCATTATTGGCTATGCGCTAGGTTATGAGTATAAAGTCAACGAGCAACTCAGCGTTGGTGTAACACTTGGTCAACAGGTTGGATACGCAGAAGATGGTTATATTGTCACAAAGCTAAATTATCACTTCAATGGCTTTGATAACTCAGGCTTTGTAATTGGTGCCAGTCTGGGAGTACAAGAGGATGATGGTGACTGTTTGGTACTGTGTCCAAGAAAAGATACTAACTCACTAGAAGGCACAGCTGGTATTCATATCGGCTACAAATTCTAATTTTCGGATAGGGTATTCAATACCCTATCCTACATGGATTTTTAACTTAAAAACTCATGTTGTACTGCAAACCAGCAACCGTTGCATGGCCTTTAGATTCAAAACCCCAAGCCTGCCCTAAGTTATCAGTTTCTACAAAGTTTTGTGTCTTACCACGTAAAATACTCACACCTAAATCCACTGAGCTGGTTTTTGATAGTTGATATTCGGCACCAAATGAATACCAAAGTCTATCCGTATCTGGGATAGAAATTGACATATGATATGGGTCCGCTGGAGACTCATCATAAGCAATACCCACACGCAGCTTCAAAGATTCATTGTATTGGTGATCGGCCCCTACGGAATAACGCAGTGAGTTTGAGAAGTTCTCATCTTTGCTAAATACCACGCCACGCCCATCAACTTGTGCTTCTAACGTTTTAAAGCTAGACCAACCAGTCCACAACACACTGTAATGAAGCGCACTGTGCTCGCTTACTTGATGGCTGCCCGAAAGCTCAGCTATAGCAGGTAAGGTTAATTCTAACGATCCCGGTAACGAAGTGCCGGCAGTACCGTAAAAAGGTGCTCCCGCTGGTAGCTGATTGCTAAACTCACCATCAAATACGATCTTAGTCTCGCTACGGTAGTTAAAACCAAAACGACTATCTTGATCTAGCTGATAGCTCAGTCCTATATTCCAGCCATAACCCTGATCGTCCCCTTCTAAATGCACCGCTTGTGTTTGCGCAGGCACAGGTAACATAGATGCACCAAAGTTACGGATCACTTTAGCATCGGCATACACGTGGTTAACACCAAATGCCACCGTCAGATCAGGTGATACCTTGTATGCCGCACTTAGGTTAGTATTTACCGTCACAATTTCGGTTTCACCCGCCAATTGACCTGCTGCATAATCCGCCGCAAACTCAGTTGCTAAACCAAACTGTGAGTAGACGCCCACACCTACAAACCAGTCGTTTGAGATCGGCTGTAGATAATACGCAGCAGGCACTATAGCACTTGGCGCAATACTGCTTTCATCTAGCAGTGCTTCGTCCATACCATTATTCGTAGAGGTGCCTGTTAGACTAACATCTGGCTCCACAAACATCGCAGCAACCGACAGCTGAGCACTATCAAACTGGCTCATTAATGCTGGGTTACGAGCTACAACAGAAGCATCATCAGCAACTGAGGCTTCTCCCGCATACGCGCGACCCAAGCCCGATACACTCTGCTCAGCCAATTGAAATGCTGCCGCAAAAGCGCCTGAAGAAACACACATCAAACTTGATGCTAATATCGTTTTTTTAAATAAAGACATTTATAAATCCCACGTGTACATTCACATTTTTAAAACGCTGACACACTACCTAAATCTCAGAAAAAAAGCTGCATTTTCGAGACAATACTCTATTCAAACGAACAAATTTACATCGATGCTTGTTTATTAATCGCTTCTTTTGTTCCCACACAACCAAATGATATTGATTACCATTTGCATTGACGTGAGTTATAAAATTACTTACACTTGATTCACAGCTGCCAATTAAGGAATAAAGAAGATGCTGCTAATGATATTGTTTGCGCTGTTCTTTTCGGGACTAAGCGTTTACTTTTGGAACAAAGCAACATTCTGCGCATGCCATCACTCAGGACAATGCGACAACCCTATTAGCCTCTACTGGCTTGGCTGTATTCTTTTCTCATTGTGCTCATTGGTGTTTTGTTGCTTGGCTCTACATAGCCATAAGGGAACGCTGGTATGGTTGGTATTGACCACATGCTGCTTAATTGGCGCAACACTACTTACTGGCTTGTCTAAACGATTACGCTACAATGAGGCTAAACTAGGAGGTGATCTTTTAACAAACGAGATAAGTTGATTTGATAGTCAAGCGGGCTAATGCTGGCGATGACTTTAATATCATGATCTTCCGCACTCAAGTCAAGCTCTTTGGCAGTAATATGATGCATATGCTTGGTATTGTAAAACACCCGCACTTTTGGTGATGTAGGAGCGTGTTGATTCCCCTCTAAAACAAGCGCTAATCGTTCATTGGTCAGCTTTACGATTGACCCCACAGGATGAACACCTAAACACTTGATAAAACGTTGTACTAACTCAGGGTCAAATTGCTCTTTATTTGATAGTAAGTGCCTGAGCGCATGTACGGGCTCTTCGCCTTGTTGATAAGGCCTTTCTGACGTCATTGCATCGTACACATCAACAATGGCCATCATGCGTGCTGCTTTACTTATTTTATTGCCTTGCAAACCACGCGGATACCCTGAACCATCAACTCGTTCATGATGATTCACTATCATATCCATAATAAGCGGTGTGATCCCAGCCTCGCCTTTGACCAAACCCAATGAATGTACCACATGCTTTTTAACCGCTTTGAACTCCATTTCGTTCAGCTTGTCTCGTTTATTGACTAAACCCTGAGGTAGGCGAGCGTGTCCAACGTCATGCAGCATCGCTCCCATGGCAAGTTGCTCAATAGTCGCCTGCTTAACACCCAAATATTTCGCAAACACACTGATCAAAATCGCGCAGTTAACCATGTGACGCCAATTATACCCCTCCCTATCTTGCAAGCGCGTTAAGATAGTCATTGCATTACTGTTTCTCAGGACGGACTCAACAATCTCTTTACTGACTTGATTGATTAAACCAACATCGACTTTCATACCTGATGTGATGTCACCGTAAAGAACCTGAATTTTCCGGTTATGCATGTCAAAAGCTTGGCTGGCTATCAAAAATTCTTTTTCGAGAGAGTTTGTCTCACTGTCCTGATCTGGCTTTTTGTTTGAGCGCGCTTTTGCCTCTTCTTGGTGTTGGCCTCTGCGTCTCCTTCTTTGCTTAGCCTCTATAAACTTAGATTCAGGTGTATTACGTTCGACGGTTTCTTCATTGATCTGGTATTTTTCTGGAACGGCTATTTCGCTCAGTGAGAAATCGATATTCAGCTCTAAAACACCTTCATCGAGCAAACGACTAATGATCCCCTGATCACGAACTAAACCTCTGGATTTAATTTTCACACCCGCATCTGAACGCTGCTTGTGAACACTATCCACAAACATGCCTGGTTTGAGTTCCGAAATAGGGAGTGTGACTCGCATAACTGGATTCAATCAAGATAAATACAACAAGTACGATTAATAGCACTTTTCGGTATAAATAGTCTATATTTCATTCATTAAATAATGATTAACTATTAGAAGTTGACTAAAGAATGGCACTAAAACAGAGGTTTTGAAGGTGCCAACGGTATTTGGCACCTTGATAGACTAGAATGGCTTATAAAGTCACTTATTCTTGAAAATAAGTTCCCCAGCCATCATATTCAACATTGTGTTCCTGAGCGAGTGCGACCAACTTATCTACATCTTCCATAATGACGTCAGCGTCTAATTCCACTTCGACAACAATATCAAATCCCCAGATTTTGCTGCCATCTTCTAACTCAAGTTCAGCTGGGTCTTCCACATCATAGCCTAGCTTAAATGCAGCCAATGCAGCATTTTCCAATTTTTTGAAGTCTTCACACACAAAATGATGCTCTACTTCGTACAGCTTATCAGTCGCGGAGCCATCTTCTAAAAGCGAATCAACAATGTCTTCACTTATTTCGCGCCAGTTTTCCATTCTTCTCTCTCACTTTTTCATCAAGCAAGGCAATACGCTGTGCCATCAATGCATGTATTGCCTGAGCATGTTCACGAGCGCTGATTTGTTCATCTAAATAAACCGGCGCTAAAATATCAATATAGATTGTACCATTGTCCCAACGGTTTAGTTTAATACTATTATGTGTGCTGTTCATACACACCGGAACAACCGGAACCTGTGCATTCAATGCAGTGTGAAAGGCCCCTGTTTTAAATGGCAATAAGCCACGCCCATAGCTTCGCGTTCCTTCTGGAAACATCCAAAGTGACAAGCCTTTGCTTTTGATCTTTGCAGCTGATTTGCCCAAAGTACCTACCGCTTTAGAGCGGTTGCTACGATTGATGAGAATATTACCAGATAGCCAATATAGCTGACCAAAAAATGGGATCCACTTTAAGCTTTTCTTACCCATACTCACTGTTTTTTCTGGCACGACTGCTGGTAAAGTAAACAGGTCATAGTTATTTTGATGGTTAGCTACATACACCGCAGGCCCTATATCTACACTATCTGGATGCCTCGATACGGTCAACTTAACGCCTATCACCTTAGACATTTTACCAAACCAGCTCGCGATGGTGTGTACATTATTGGGATGAAATGGACGAACGATGCATAATAATAGCCCTAGGATACAGCTAAAGATAATAAACAACGCCATCGCTACGATACGTAATACTGCCAACAAAATTGTGTCTCCTCATTTTCGAAGGCGCATTATAATCAATATAGCGAACACTTGTAAGCTCAAATATCGGATTACTTTATCCACAAAAATGAAAAAGCCGCTAACGAGTAGCGGCTTTTTTAAATTCAATAAATTAATCAACTCATTGCAAGTTGCAGCTTTTTCATTGCTGACTTCTCTAGCTGACGTACACGCTCAGCAGATACATTGTATTTCTCAGCTAAGTCTTGCAATGTTGCTTTTTCATCCGCTAACCAACGGGCGCTTACGATATCCTGAGAACGCTCATCCAGAGTTTTAAGTGCAGAAAACAAACGGTTTTCCGATTGCTCTTGCCACTGTTCCTGCTCAATGACTTCAGCTAAATCGCTGTTTGAGTCTGTTAGGTACTGGACTGGTGAGTAGCTGCTTGCTGGAGAGTCGTCATTGTCATCTTGAGTCAAGTCAAAACCCATGTCTTGTCCACTCATACGAGATTCCATTTCACGGACTTCTTTTTCACTGACCCCCAACTCGTTAGCAACTGTAGTCACTTCTTCTTGGTTAAACCAGCCAAGACGCTTTTTGTTTTTACGAAGGTTAAAGAACAATTTACGCTGTGCTTTAGTTGTAGCAACTTTCACTATGCGCCAGTTTTTTAGCACATACTCATGAATTTCTGCTTTGATCCAGTGCACTGCAAATGAAACAAGTCTTACACCTACCTCAGGGTTAAAACGTTTAACAGCCTTCATCAGACCAATATTACCCTCTTGGATAAGGTCTGCTTGAGGCAGGCCATAACCCGCGTAACTTTTTGCAATGTGGGCAACAAAGCGAAGGTGAGAAACGATAAGCTTTTTAGCAGCTTCCAAATCACCTTCTTGTTGAAGGCGAGTGGCCAACACTTTTTCTTGCTCAGCATCAAGCATAGGAATAGCACTCACAGTTTGTAAGTAACCATCTAAGCTTGCGCTTTGTTGTCCAGCTGTTAGTGCTAATGCATATATATCTTTACTCATTTTTCACCTCAGTGATAAATATTTCAGTCCATTTTAGCACTCTTTAAGCAAGAGTGCTAATGTGTATATAATACTTTTTATAAAGAAAATGCAAGTATTTTCTTCATTCTTTTCCTAAAGAAACTAAACAATTGATTTAAATAGGATAAAAAAATAGATTTAGGAAGGTAGGCTTACCTGCTCAACGGCAGCATAACTAGTTTTTATGAATTAATTATGACTAGACACAAGCACTTGAATAACATCGTATTGGCACTCAAGTGCTAATTTTTGCAGTCTATACCTTATCAGGTTCAATGTCTTTAATGTAACGATGCACTGATAGGAATGATCCGCCAAAGCCCAACATAACCGCCAACAGCAATAACGTCAGTAGTTCATTGCCGTTGAGACCTTGTAGAACAAATGAACTTTGGTATACACCTGCAACCATAGAAACTGCGGATTCCAGCCACCACAACATCATAGCAACACTCATAAATGCGACCAAGCCACCGACAATGCCATACCATATCCCAGTCCAGATAAATGGGGTATGAATAAAGGTGTTAGTCGCACCGACAAGTTTAAGCACTTGGATCTCTTCCTTCTTATCCATAATAGATAAACGTATGGTATTACCGATAATTAAGATCACCGCACTGAGCAGCAGCAATGCGATCGTTACAACACTTTCTTTGAGTAAACTTAACAAAGCGTTGAGACGCTCTAGCCACTCTATATCCAGTTTGCCAAACTCAACTTCTCTTTCACCTTCTAATTTGTCTAGCAATTGCTGCGCGGCTTGTGGTTTGCGATAACGGCTGGTTGGAGTAACAAGCACCACATTAGGCAGCGGGTTTTCTTCGAGATAGTCTAACGCCTGACCGAACCCCGACACACGCTTGAACTCTTCCAGTGCCTTCGATTTGGAAATCAGTTTAACGTCATCCACTTCCGGATAAAGCGCTAAACGTTTAACCAAAGTCTGAGTTTGTTGTTCAGTCATTGAATCTTTTACAAATAAGGAGATTTCGGCGGCATCACTAAAGCCACTGCTTACCTGTTGTACGTTTTTAACAACAATGTACAAAGTAGCAGGTAGGGTAAGACTTAGCCCCAGCACCAAAATAGTCATCAATGACGCCATCGGTGTACGCCACATTTCTCCTAACGAATTGATGCCTTGGCGAAACACAGTCAATACAAAAAAGTAGCACCTCATAATCCAAGATTTACTTTGGCTGCTAGTTTGTGCTTCTCTGCCTTTGAAAAGTAAACTCATCGCTATTCCTCCATCAATGGATCTTGGCTTAAACGGCCATGATTCAAAGTCAAACTACGGTATTTCATTCGTGCAATGAGTCCCAAGTCATGGGTCGCGATGAGTACTGCTGTGCCGTGACGATTAAAATCTTCGAACAAACGCAGTATTTCCATCGACAGTTCAGGGTCTAAGTTACCAGTTGGTTCATCAGCCAAAAGTAATGGAGGGGAATTAACGATAGCACGGGCAATACCAACACGTTGTTGCTCCCCGCCTGATAACGTACTTGGTTGACATCGAACTTTATCAAGCAGCCCGACTTTATCTAACGCCGCATGAACTCGCTTCGCAATGTGCTTGTGGTGCATTCCTTCAATCACCAGTGGCAGCGCTACATTGTCAAATACATTGTAACGTTCAAGTAAGCGGTGATTTTGAAAAATGATACCAATATCTCTGCGTACAAAAGGGATTTGACGATTACTAACCCCATTTAAGTCAACCCCATTAATAGACACACGTCCAGCAGAGGGTCGTTCCATAACGCTGATCAACTTTAATAAGGTACTTTTACCCGCACCACTGTGGCCTGTCAAAAAGGCGAGCTCACCATTGCCCAGCTCAAAGCTGACTTTCTCCAAAGCTCGATGACCACCTGGGTACGTTTTACTGACTTGGTCAAATTTGATCATGTTAGGCCTGCTTATAATTGTGTTTTAGACCAAAGAAAGGGAGCACTCTGTCTCCCCATATCTTACTTTACGCTTAATCGTTGCTAAATAATGCTTCGATAAAGTCATCGCTTTTAAATGTGCGCAAATCATCTATCCCTTCGCCCACACCAATATAGCGAATAGGCACTTGGAACTTGTCGGCAACAGCGAAGATAACCCCACCCTTTGCGGTGCCATCTAACTTAGTCAAAGTAATACCTGTCAAACCTACTGCTTGGTTGAATAGGTTAACTTGGCTGATAGCATTTTGACCTGTACCAGCATCAATTGTCAGCATGACCTCATGTGGCGCATCAGGGTCAAGCTTTTTCATAACACGAGCGATTTTTTCCAGCTCTTGCATTAAGTTGTCTTTGTTTTGTAGACGACCAGCGGTATCTGCTATCAATACATCGATGTTGCGAGCCTGTGAAGCTTGAAACGCGTCAAACACTACAGAGGCACTGTCAGCGCCTGTGTGCTGTGCAACGACAGGGATATCATTACGCTCTCCCCATACTTGTAATTGTTCTACAGCTGCCGCACGAAAAGTATCACCTGCTGCCAACATAACAGATTTACCCTGTTGCTGAAATTGCTTGGCCATTTTACCAATGGTAGTGGTTTTACCTACACCATTAACGCCCACCATTAAAATCACAAATGGTTTTTTATCCTTTGGGATCTCCAGCGGCTGCTCAGCTTCTTTGAGCAGTTCGGCCATTTCTTGCTTCATTAATTCGTATAGTGCATCACCATCTTTTAGCTGTTTGCGATCGGCTGCATCGGTTAGGTTGTCGATGAGCTTCATGGTGGTATCAACACCCAAGTCAGCCGTTAATAACTGTGTTTCTAGTTCTTCGAATAACTCATCGTCAATCTTCTTGCCTTTGAAGATTGACGCAATACCAGATCCTAGGTTTACTTTGGTTTTCAGTAATCCTTTTTTTAGTCTAGAGAAAAAGCCTTCTTTCTTTGGCTTATCATCCAAAGCAGCCTTTTCCGCCTGTGCTTTGGCTTCTGCTGCTAGGCGTTGACGCTCTGCTTCTTCTGCTGCCGCCTTTTCCGCCTGTGCTTTGGCTTCGGCTTCATCTGCGAGTCGTTGACGCTCAGCTTCTTCTGCTGCCGATTTTTCAGCCTGTGCTTTGGCTTCGGCTTCTGCTGCTAGGCGCTGACGCTCAGCTTCTTCTGCTGCTGCTTTTTCAGCCTGTGCTTTGGCTTGGGCTTCTGCTGCGAGCCGTTGACGCCCTGCTTCTTCTGCTGCCGCCTTTTCTGCCTGTGCTTTGGCTTCGGCTTCATCTGCGAGGCGCTGACGCTCTGCTTCTTCTGCTGCCGCCTTTTCCGCCTGTGCTT
>NZ_MKJU01000026.1:197324-197467 GCF_001854605.1 Pseudoalteromonas amylolytica
GCGAGCCGCTGACGCTCAGCTTCTTCTGCTGCCGCTTTTTCCGCCTGTGCTTTGACTTCGGCTTCTGCTGCGAGGCGTTGACGCTCAGCTTCTTCTGCTGCCGCCTTTTCCGCCTGTGCTTTGGCTTCGGCTTCTGCTGCGAG
>NZ_MKJU01000026.1:197480-287935 GCF_001854605.1 Pseudoalteromonas amylolytica
GCTTCTTCTGCTGCCGCCTTTTCCGCCTGTGCTTTGGCTTGGGCTTCTGCTGCGAGGCGTTGACGCTCAGCTTCTTCTGCTGCCGCCTTTTCCGCCTGTGCTTTGGCTTCGGCTTCTGCTGCGAGGCGCTGACGCTCTGCTTCTTCTGCTGCCGCCTTTTCCGCCTGTGCTTTGGCTTCGGCTTCTGCTGCGAGCCGCTGACGCTCAGCTTCTTCTGCTGCCGCCTTTTCCGCCTGTGCTTTGGCTTGGGCTTCTGCTGCGAGTCGCTGACGCTCTGCTTCTTCTGCCGCTGCTTTTTCAGCCTGTGCTTTGGCTTGGGCTTCTGCAGCTAGACGTTGACGCTCAGCTTCTTCTGCTTGTTGTTTAGCAAGCTGCTCCTGCTCTTCGGCTTGTTGCTGTGACTGTTCTGCTTCTTTTTTACCAAATCCAAACCAAGACAGAAATTTGTTCTTTTTTCCCATGCTCGCTAAATACCGTATTAATAAATCTGATAGACTAGTGATGGTTCGCTAAATTGTCGTATGTAAGACATCTGAACCACAAATGAGTAACATTAAAGCTAAGTTCATATTCACACTCAGCATTAACGTCAAAATAAATTCAAAAATTAGCGCGCAGTGTATCATGTTCCGTAAAGATGAAAAATGTAGCTGCAGTGATTTATACGAGCAAAAATATTAAGATTTCGTGATAAGTAGTATCTATGAGAAAAAAACCAGCTTCTAAAAATAGCCAAAGCGACGGTGTGATCCGCATTATAAGTGGTCAATTTCGAGGTCGAAAGTTACCCGTAAAAGATGTTACAGGGCTACGTCCGACGACGGATAGAGTCAAAGAAACGCTGTTCAATTGGTTAATGCAAGATACAAGAGATGCTACTGTTTTAGACTGTTTTGCAGGTTCGGGCGGCTTAGGCTTCGAATGCTTATCTCGTTTTGCCAAGCAAACGTGTTTTATAGAGCTTGATAGGCAAGCCGCACAACAGTTAAACAGCAACATAGCCACACTCAAGTTGAGCAACGCAAAAGTTATAAATGACAATACGATTGATGTACTGAGTCGTAAAAATGAACAAGCGCCTTTTGATCTGGTATTTGTCGATCCTCCTTTTAGACAAGATCTAGCGCAGCCATGCTGTATGCTCCTAGAGCAAAATAACTGGCTCACAAACAACGCCCTTATCTATGTAGAAGTAGAAAAAGAACTCGATTTTACAGCCCCACAAGACTGGCAAATTCTCAAAGAAAAGCAGGCAGGACAAGTGTTGTGCCGGCTTTACCAACGAAATGAAAAAGTAAGTTAGTATTTAGCTCTAATTTACGCTTTACATGTGGTATTGCTTCGGATTACAATACCGCACCATTTTTGAACCACTTGATCAATATTTGATCAGCGTGAGCATTGCTCATTAATTAGGTAGGTGAATTTTTAATGCCAGTAATTAAAGTAAGAGAAAACGAACCGTTTGACGTTGCACTTCGTCGTTTCAAGCGTTCATGTGAAAAAGCAGGTATCCTTTCTGAAGTTCGTCGTCGCGAGCACTATGAAAAGCCAACAGCTGAGCGCAAGCGTAAAAAAGCTGCTGCAGTTAAGCGTCACATGAAAAAGCTTTCTCGCGAAAACGCACGTCGCGTTAAATTATACTAATCGGTCTCGGTCTTGTATAAATGAGCCTTTTAACTAAGCTAAAAGACGCACAAAAAGATGCCATGCGTGCTAAAGACAAAATCAGTCTTGGTGCAATTCGCATGGTTCTTGCTGAAATAAAGCAGCGCGAAATTGACAATCAAACAACATTAGATGACGCAGGAATCACTTCTGTACTAGTGAAGTTAGTTAAACAGCGCCGTGATTCTTTCACCCAGTATAAAGATGCTGGTCGTGATGATTTAGCTGAAATTGAAGCAAATGAGATCAATGTACTTGAGACTTTCTTACCTCAGCCTTTGACTGAAGAAGAAATCATAGCATTGATTGATGCTGCAATTGCCGACACTGGCGCTGCAGGTATGCAAGACATGGGTAAAGTTATGGGCATAATCAAGTCCAAAGCTGAAGGTCGTGCCGATATGGGCAAAATCTCTGGCTTGATAAAACAACGATTAAGCGCATAATCCCGCATACAGATTGTATGATTAAAGTGAACCGAGCCCTAGCGCTCGGTTTCTTCGTCTAGGTATAAGGGAACATCGTTAGAAAAATATGGCTGGAAAGATCCCAAGAGAGTTTATTGATGACCTGCTCGATCGTACCGATATCGTCGATTTGATCGATGCCCGTGTTGGCTTAAAAAAAGCGGGAAAAGACTATCAGGCATGTTGTCCATTTCATAACGAAAAGTCTCCTTCTTTTACGGTCTCTCGTGATAAACAGTTTTATCACTGCTTCGGATGTGGTGCCAACGGCAACGCTATCTCCTTTATGATGGAATATGACAAACTCGAGTTTGTGGATGCCATCGAAGAACTCGCCAGTTTACTAAACCTAGACGTCCCTCGTGAACAAGGATCCGGCAAACCCGAACGTACCGTTGAACAAAAGCGCTCAGATTACGACCTAATGTTGCAAACAGCTCGCTTCTATCAACATCAACTGAAACACCATAAAAACTCCAGTGCGGTTATCGACTACGTGAAAAGCCGAGGTTTATCCGGTGAGACAGTAAAACACTACATGATAGGGTATGCCCCAAGTGAGTGGGAATCTCTATGTAAACAAGTAGGACGCACAGCTGAACAGCGTCAACAATTGCTAGAACTAAAGCTTGCTTCTGAAAAAACCCCCAGTCGACAATTTGATTTTTTCCGCGATCGTCTTATGTTCCCTATTCGTGACAAACGCGGACGGGTTATTGCATTTGGCGGCCGAGTTATGGACAACGACCAAGGGCCAAAATATTTAAACTCTCCTGAAACCAGAATCTTCCACAAGGGTTTTGAGTTGTATGGCCTGTATGAAGCAAAACAAGCTAATGATAAATTAGATAGCGTTTTAATTGTTGAAGGCTACATGGATGTTGTCGCGTTGGCAGAACAAGGTATCAATTATGCCGTCGCGGCGCTTGGTACAGCCACAACCGCCGAACATATGCATACCCTGTTTAGAACAACCGATACGGTTATTTGCTGCTACGATGGTGATAGAGCTGGAAAAGATGCAGCATGGCGAGCGTTAGAAAACGCTCTATCCCACTTAAAAGATGGCAAATCGCTGCGATTTGTATTTCTCCCTGATGGTGAAGATCCCGATTCGCTAGTTCAACAAGAAGGCAAAGACGCTTTTGAAACAAGGCTTGCTCAAGCTGATGACTTCTCCAAAGTACTATTTGATAAACTGGCCCAAAGCTGCGATCTGACCAATGATGCAGGTAAAGCCAAGCTGATGAGCGAAGCGCTGCCCATGATAGGCAAAATACCCAGCGACTACTACCAGGAGAGTCTGCTGGAAAAACTTGCTCGATTAATAGGGCGCACAAGAGAGCAGCTGTCCGCTAAGCTTGCAACACCAAAGCAGCAACACAGCATTGAACGTAAGTTTAAAGTTACTCCTATGCGCCGAGCAATTGGGCTATTAATACAACATCCACAGTTGGCGACAAGTGTTGAGTATTTACCCGAATTAGCACAAATGAATATACCAGGCATCCAACTGCTCCTAGAGTTACAATTGGTTTGCTTGCAAAACTCGCATTACACTACGGCACAACTACTTGAATACTTTAGAGATAAGCCTCAGTACGATGCGCTAAAAAAGCTCGCTGTGTGGCGACATGATATAAATGAACAAGCTCTAAGCGAAGAATTCAAAAATACTTTTCAATTTATTGAAGATCAGTGTTTAAATTTTAGGTTAGAGACCTTATTAATAAAAGACAAAACAGAAGGCCTAAACAGCGAAGAGCGGCTTGAATGCGCGCTGTTAACACAAGCGTTAAGCAGCAGAAGAACTAGTCAAAATTAAATTTTGCTGTTATAATGTTCTATTCACTGCGTCATGCAAATTGTTCGGTGTTTTTTCGCTGGCGCCTGTTGTATCAACTTATCAGAGTGGAAGCATAAATCTCTATGGATCAATCTCCTCAGTCACAACTCAAACTTCTGATTCAGAAAGGTAAAGAGCAAGGGTACTTAACTTTTGCAGAAGTTAACGATCACCTTCCACAAGACATAATAGACTCAGATCAGGTCGAAGATATTATTAGTATGATCAATGACATGGGTATTCAGGTAGCAGAAAATGCGCCAGATGCTGATGAATTGATGATGCAAGAAACTACCACCGATGAAGATGCTGCTGAAGCAGCCGCAGCTGCATTAGCCACAGTTGAAAAAGAAATCGGTCGTACTACTGATCCTGTACGTATGTATATGCGTGAAATGGGTACTGTTGAGCTATTGACCCGTGAGGGCGAAATTCAAATCGCCAAGCGAATTGAAGAAGGTATCAATCAGGTTCAAATCTCTGTGGCAGAGTATCCTGAAGCTATTACCTACCTTTTGGAGCAGTGGGATAAGTTCGAAGCCGAAGAGATGCGCTTAAGCGACATCGTATCTGGCTTTTTCGACCCTAACGCTGAAGAAACACAGATCTCAGCAACACATATCGGTTCTGAACTAAGCGATGAAGACTTAGCAGACGAAGATGATGAGGATGACGAAGACAGCGACGATGATGAAGATGCGGATACGGGCCCAGACCCTGAAGAAGCACGTGTTCATTTCGAGCAACTTCGCACTCTTTATAACAAAGCCCGAGAAGTGTTTGAAAGCAAAGGCCGTTCACACCCAGATTCACAAGCTGCCATCTTTGAAATTGGTGAGTTGTTTCGTACTTTCAAACTAGTACCGAAACAATTTGACCGCATGGTTAACAACATGCGTGAAATGATGGACAGAGTTCGCGTTCAAGAACGTATCGTCATGAAGCAAGCGGTGCAAATTGCAAAAGTACCAAAGAAAACTTTTGTTAAGCATTTTGCCAACAACGAAACGGATATGGCTTGGGTAGATGCTGAAATCGCTGCTGGTGAAAAGTATTCGAAAAAATTGGCTGAAGTTAAGCCTGAGATTGAACGCTGTATCAACAAATTAAAAGTGATTGAAGAAAGCACTGGCCTAACTGTCGAGCGTATCAAAGACATCAACCGTCGTATGAGTATCGGTGAAGCGAAAGCCCGTCGTGCTAAAAAAGAAATGGTTGAAGCCAACCTACGTCTTGTAATTTCAATCGCTAAGAAATATACCAACCGAGGTTTGCAATTCTTGGATCTTATTCAAGAAGGTAACATTGGTTTGATGAAAGCGGTAGATAAGTTTGAATACCGTCGTGGTTATAAATTCTCAACTTATGCAACTTGGTGGATTCGTCAGGCTATTACTCGCTCAATTGCCGATCAGGCGCGTACTATCCGTATTCCTGTGCACATGATTGAGACAATCAATAAGCTGAATCGTATCTCACGTCAAATGCTTCAGGAAATGGGCCGTGAGCCTAACCCAGAAGAGCTGGCTGAGCGCATGATGATGCCAGAAGATAAGATCCGTAAAGTACTGAAAATTGCCAAAGAGCCAATTTCTATGGAGACACCAATTGGTGACGACGAAGATTCGCACTTAGGTGACTTTATCGAAGATACAACCATTGAGTCACCTATTGACTCAGCAACAATGGAGAGTCTTCGTGGAGCAACCAATGAAGTGTTAGCTGGCCTTACGGCACGTGAAGCTAAAGTTTTACGTATGCGTTTTGGTATCGATATGAATACTGATCATACCCTAGAAGAGGTTGGTAAACAGTTTGATGTAACACGTGAGCGTATTCGTCAAATCGAAGCCAAAGCACTGCGTAAGCTGCGCCACCCTTCACGTTCAGATCTACTGAAAAGCTTCTTGGATGTAAAAGGTTAAGCTGTTTTTACGCCACCAGAATCAATGAAAGGCCGCAACAGCGGCCTTTTTAATAACTAGCATAATTTAGGAAAGCTCATGGCTTGGATCCAAATCCGCATTCACGCTAATAAAGAAACCGCCGATCAATTAAGCGACCTATTGCTTGATGTTGGCTGTCCGTCTGTCACCTTCATGGATGGTAGCAATAACCCTGTTTATGAGCCTAAGCCCGGTGAAGTCATTCTTTGGCCAGACACCATTGTTATCGGCTTATTTGATGCGGCCCATGATATGGATGAAGTTGTCAACTACCTTAAAGAAAACAGTTCACAACCAGTTACATACAAGATTGAGCAGCTCGAAGACAAAGATTGGGAACGTGAGTGGATGGATAACTTCCACCCCATCAAGTTTGGTGAACGCTTATGGATTTGTCCTAGCTGGCGTGATATTCCCGAGCCTGATGCCGTAAACGTGCTACTGGACCCAGGTTTGGCATTTGGCACCGGTACTCATGCTACAACCGCACTGTGTTTAAAATGGCTTGAGAGTCAGGACCTCACAGGTAAGACTGTCGTTGACTTTGGTTGCGGCTCAGGCATTTTGGGTATAGCCGCTATCAAACTGGGTGCACAACGTGTAATTGGTATTGATATCGATCCGCAAGCATTAGCCGCTAGCCTTGATAATGCCAAACGAAATGGGGTTGCTGATCAGCTTGAAGTGTACTTACCTGAAAATCAGCCGGAATTTAGCGCCGACATCGTCGTTGCCAACATCCTTGCTCAACCTTTGCGGGAGTTACACGAAATTATTCTTGCCTTCTTAAAACCACATGGAAAAATTGCCATGTCTGGTATTTTAGAAGAACAGGCACAGTCTGTAGCAAATGTATATGAAAAATATGTCGATCTTGAGGCTATAGCTCAGGAAGGTGAATGGACTCGTGTCAGTGGCAGTAAACGTAATTAACCCAGAAAAAGCATTTATGGGTTAGTAACTTGTAACAGCTAAAGCCTGTATTTAACAGGCTTTACTGTTTTTTCACAGCAAAGATAGCTCATATTATCAACATGCCTTCATTTGAACTGATTAAATTTCAGCCAAATAAATCAGTGACTCAAACTGTTATAAAAAGTCAACCCAATAAGTTCAAAAAAAAAGCAATAATGTTCAATTTATAGCCTTTGATTTTTGCAAAAAAAACCGTAAACTTAGCGCCCCTTGAAAAGAGGCAGATTGAACAACGTGCGTATTGGTCCATACCAACTAGATAACAACATTATTGTGGCCCCTATGGCTGGGATCACTGATAGACCTTTTCGACAGTTATGCCGTCGATTAGGAGCAGGTTTAGCTGTATCAGAAATGATGTCGTCAAATCCAAAGGTATGGAAAACAGATAAGTCTATGAACCGCATGGATCATAATGGCGAGTCTGGTATTCGCTCGGTGCAAATAGCGGGTGCTGATCCAGAATTGATGGCACAGGCTGCACAGTTCAATGTAGCAAATGGGGCGCAGATCATAGATATCAATATGGGCTGCCCTGCAAAGAAAGTGAATAAGAAACTGGCAGGTTCTGCACTGTTGCAGTATCCCGATTTAGTAGAGCAGATAGTTCAAGCAGTAGTGGAAGCTGTAGAGGTACCTGTAACGCTAAAAATCCGTACAGGTTGGGATACACAAAACCGTAACGGCGTAGAAATTGCTAAAATTGCTGAACGTAATGGCATTGCATCGCTTGCCGTACATGGCCGAACTAAGGCGTGTATGTACAAGGGTGAAGCAGAGTACGCCACGATAAGGGATATTAAACGTACAGTAAGTATACCTGTGGTCGCTAATGGAGATATTACTTCTCCGCAAAAAGCAAAGCAGGTACTGGATTATACGGGCGCAGATGCCATCATGATTGGTCGAGCCGCCCAAGGTCGCCCTTGGATATTTAGGGAGATAGACCACTTTTTGCGCACTGGAGAACAGCTACCAGCCCCAGAGATTTCTGAGGTACGTAGTATTTTGATGGAGCATTTAGTAAATCTTCATCAGTTTTACGGTGAGCCAATGGGAGCGCGCATCGCACGCAAGCATGTATCATGGTATTTGCAAGCTCACGACCAAGCAGGTCAGTTTAGGCGAGTATTTAATGCCCTTGAGACGCCAAATGAGCAAATTGAGGCATTGGAACAATACTTTGAAACACTAGCAGCTAACTAAGAAAGAAAGAGACATAACGATGTTCGAACAAAATGTGACTTCTCCATTTATCACTAACGCTCATGTTCAGTCACAAGAGAAACCGCAACCTTTACGCGATGCAGTAAAAAAAGCTGTTCATCACTATTTAAAGCAGCTTAACGGTCAAGATGTGCAAGACGTTTACGATCTTGTTCTTTCAGAGCTAGAAGCGCCATTACTAGAAGAAGTGATGACGTACACGCGTGGTAACCAAACTCGCGCGGCAATCTTGTTAGGTATCAACCGTGGTACTTTACGCAAGAAGCTGAAAAAATACGGCATGAACTAAGCCTTGCTTGGTTTTGACCACTAATAAAAAGCACCTTAGGGTGCTTTTTTAACATCTTCGTACCTCGCTTCTCACCACAGCTTTCAAGCTAACACCTTGCCCAAATTATAAATTCACAAAATCTCAATCATCAGCCAAGGTTTATGATCGTTTTCTTACGTAAATTAGGCTAAAATAGCGCCCTTCTAAGCTAGCCCTTAACTTATCATTGAGGAAACCTAAACCATCATGGATATACATCGTCCAATTCGTCGCGCGTTATTAAGCGTGTCAGATAAAACCGGTATCGTTGAATTAGCAAGCGCACTGTGTGCTCAAGGCGTAGAGATCCTCTCTACTGGCGGTACTTTCAAACTATTAACTGATAACGGCATCGCAGCCACAGAAGTATCTGACTATACAGGTCACCCAGAGATCATGGATGGTCGTGTAAAAACGTTACACCCTAAAGTACATGGCGGCATCCTAGCACGCCGTGGACAAGACGAAGCAGTGATGGCTGAGAATGATATTTCTGCTATCGATATGGTTGTGGTTAACTTATACCCCTTTGCACAAACCGTTGCAAAAGCTGACTGTAGCCTTGAAGATGCCATTGAGAATATTGATATCGGTGGCCCAACCATGGTTCGTGCTGCGGCTAAAAACCATAAAGATGTTACCATTGTCGTTAATGCCAGTGACTATCAACGTGTAATTGATGAACTAAAAGAAAACAACGGTTCTACAACCTATAAAACACGTTTTGATTTAGCAATTGCGGCCTACGAGCACACCGCTCAGTACGATGGTATGATTGCGAACTACTTTGGTAACATGGTACCTGATTACACTGAAGAAGCTGCAGTTGAGACGAAGTTCCCGCGTACTATCAATATGCAATTCACCAAAAAACAAGATATGCGCTACGGTGAAAATTCACATCAAGACGCTGCGTTCTACGTTGAAAACGACCTGCAAGAAGCGTCTGTTGCAACGGCAAAGCAGCTACAAGGTAAAGCCTTGTCATTCAACAATATCGCAGATACTGATGCGGCACTTGAATGTGTTAAAGAGTTCGATGCACCTGCTTGTGTGATTGTAAAGCATGCTAACCCTTGTGGCGTTGCTGTTGATGAAAACATCCTTGCAGCATATGATCGCGCTTTTAAGACCGATCCGATCTCAGCATTTGGTGGCATCATTGCATTTAACCGCCAGTTAGATGCTGACACAGCAGAAGCTATCGTGTCTCGTCAGTTTGTTGAAGTGATCATAGCACCCAGTATTTCTGAAGAAGCAGCACAAATCGTTGCGGCGAAAAAGAACGTGCGTTTGCTAGAGTGTGGCCAATGGAATACCAAGACAACTCAAGCTGATATCAAACGTGTCAATGGTGGTATCTTAGTTCAAGACCGAGATCAGGGCATGGTAACACTGGACGACCTTACCGTGGTGTCTAAACGCCAGCCTACCGAGCAAGAATTGAAAGATTTATTATTCTGCTGGAAAGTCGCTAAATTCGTGAAGTCTAACGCTATTGTTTATGCCAGAGATGGTATGACGATTGGTGTGGGTGCAGGCCAAATGAGTCGCGTGTATTCGGCTAAAATCGCGGGTATCAAAGCGGCAGACGAGAACTTAGAAGTTAAAGGTTCAGTCATGGCATCTGATGCGTTCTTCCCGTTCCGTGATGGCATCGATGCCGCTGCGCAAGCCGGTATCACTGCGGTTATTCAACCTGGTGGCTCAATGCGCGATGAAGAAGTTATCGCCGCAGCCGACGAAGCGGGTATGGCCATGGTATTTACCGGAATGCGTCACTTCCGTCACTAAAAATTACAGCGCGAACCGTTCAACGTTTCGCGCTTTTTGTTTGCACTAAATTCGAGTATTCTGCTTAAAACACAATCACAAAGTGAAGGAACAGAAAGATGAAATTTGGTTTAAAAACACTTCTCACAGCGGCCGTCGTGGCTGCATTAGCTGGCTGTAACGCTAACAACAGCGTTAACACAAACCAAGCTAACGCAGCGGTTGTTTCAGCCATACAAAGTTCAGAACGCCCTGAAGCACACCGCGCTCGCGATAAGTATCGTAATCCACTAGAAACATTAGAGTTCTTTGGTTTACAAAGTGATATGACAGTGGTTGAAATTACACCTGGTGGCGGTTGGTACTCAGAAATTCTGGCTCCTACGCTCAAAGGTAAAGGTACACTGTATGCTGCACACTTCCCTGCTGACTCTGAGATAGGCTATTACAAGAAATCACTTGCCAGCTTTAAAGATAAAGTTGCAAATGATCCCCGTTATAGTGAAGTAAAAGTGACCGAGTTTTTTCCTGTGACCCATTTGGATATTGCCCCAGCAAGCAGCGCTGATATGGTACTCACTTTTAGAAATGTACATAACTGGTACATGCAAAAAGACCATGAAGGACTGTTAAGTGCATTTAAAGCATTTAACAAAGCGTTGAAACCGGGTGGCATCTTAGGTGTTGTTGAGCATCAGTTACCAGAAGATCGTGATGACGCCCAGCAGAAAAGCTCGGGTTATATGAAGCTAAGCTATGTGGTTGATGTAGCAAAACAAGCTGGATTCGAATTAGTAGCTCAAAGCGATATTAACGCGAACCCTAAAGATAGCGCAGACCATCCTAAGGGGGTTTGGACTTTGCCTCCGCACCTAACAATGGGTGAAGAGCAAGCCGAGAAATACAAAGCTATCGGGGAAAGCAATCGCATGACTCTAAAATTTAAGAAGCTTTAAATAGGAAAATTTCGCCATGAATGTACTCGTCATTGGCAGTGGTGGCCGTGAACACGCATTAGCGTTCAAAGCCGCTCAAAACCCATCGGTAAAAACGGTATATGTTGCACCAGGTAATGCAGGTACAGCATTGGAACCAAAAATAACCAATGTTGCTATTGGTGTTGAAGACTTAGATGCACTCGTGTCGTTTGCAAAAGAAAACAATGTCGAACTGACTATTGTAGGCCCTGAAGCGCCACTGGTAGTTGGTGTTGTTGATCGCTTTCGCAATGAAGGCTTGGCAATCTTTGGTCCTACGGCAGCTGCGGCTCAACTGGAAGGTTCCAAGTCGTTCACGAAGGACTTTTTGGCCCGCCATGATATCCCAACAGCTCAATACCAAACGTTCGAACAAGTTGAGCCGGCTTTGGCTTATCTTAAAGAGCAAGGCGCCCCTATTGTCGTGAAAGCCGATGGCCTAGCGGCAGGTAAAGGTGTTATCGTCGCCATGACCGAAGCCGAGGCTGAAGAGGCTATTCGCGATATGCTAGCGGGTAATGCTTTTGGCGAAGCGGGTAGCCGCGTTGTCATTGAAGAGTTCCTTGAAGGTGAAGAAGCTTCATTTATCGTCATGGTAGATGGTAAGCATGTTCTCCCTTTTGCCACCAGTCAGGATCATAAACGCGCTTACAACGGCGATCAGGGTCCAAACACAGGTGGCATGGGTGCGTACTCTCCAGCTCCTGTTGTCACCCCAGACATTCATCAACGTATCATGGATGAAGTGATCCATCCGACAGTTGAAGGTATGGCAAGCGAAGGCAACCCTTACACTGGGTTCTTATACGCTGGTTTGATGATTACAGCTGATGGCACACCAAAAGTTATTGAGTACAACTGTCGTTTTGGCGACCCTGAAACTCAGCCAATCATGTTGCGCTTGCAATCAGATTTAGTAGAACTTATCGAAGCGGCTAACCGTGAAGAGTTAGACAAAGTAGATATTAGATTTGATCCTCGCGCAGCTGTGGGCGTGGTACTGTCAGCAAAAGGCTACCCAGGCAACTACCCTAAAGGCGATGCTATCAGCGGCTTGCAAGTAAGCTACCCTGAAGGCGAAAAGGTATTCCACGCAGGCACCAAACAAGATGGCGAAGAGGTCGTTACAGCAGGTGGTCGAGTTTTGTGTGCAACCGCACTTGGACACTCAGTGACAGAAGCGCAAAAAAGAGCCTACTCGCTGGTTAAAGACATCCATTGGGATGGTGTTGAATACCGCACCGATATTGGCTATCGTGCCATTGCCAGAGAGCAATAATACGATCTATTTGGCAGGCCGCTCTAACCGGCCTGCTTCATCTTCCCCCTCGCCTCTCGATAACGCATTCGCAACATACAAAAAATTCGGTATACTCAAAGCATTAGCATAGCTTTAGGAACTATCATGTCACAAAAGTATCGAGTCGTGTTTATCGGTTTACAAAGCACTACATCAGCCGAAGAGGTTGTGACAACTTTAAGCTCTAAACTCAATATTGCACCACAAAAGGTTGAGGCCTTTCTTGCCAAAAAACCTCTTTTTGCGCCTGCAGAGCAAAGTAAATCGTTAAAGCAGGTAAAGTTGTTGGAAAGAATGGGTGTTAAAGCTAAGCTTGTCGCCGTTGAGCCACCAGCTGATACCAGCCCTCAAAGTCAAAAAGATGAGCGAGTGTTCGAAGCACTAGATTACATTACCAGTAGCTTAATTCGTATTGAGGAGCGCCTTGAAGAAATAGAACATCGCTTAGGCAACTCATCTGATGAAGACAAAGACGATTCAAAACCAGATAGCTGGCATGAAGATGAACTATTTGAAGAGTTAGACCTTGATTTAGAGCCCGTCAAAAAAATACCAACCCGCAAGCTCCAATATACCTTAGCGGCCATCCTTATCGTGCTGCTAACCGTATTAGCACTAGCCATAATCTACCCTCAGTGGTTTAATTTATAGCAGAGGCGCCATGTACAATGCCGAACAATCTTCTCTTTCACGTTCAGAAATCCGCAAGAATATTAGAAATGCGAGAAGAAATTTAAGTAATTTAGAGCAGGAACAAGCCGCGAAAAAAATCAATATTAATTTTTTTCAACACAAAAAACTCCCAAATAACGCCCGAATAGGCCTCTATCTCAGCAACGATGGAGAACTTGACACATCCATTTTAATTCAATCACTTAACAAGAAAAGACATCAAGTATTCCTGCCCGTAATACACCCCTTTAACGGCACAACATTGCTATTCCAGAGGTATGAAAATAATTCACCCATGACACAGAATCGCTATGCTATCTTGGAGCCACAGTTGAATTGCAGTCATATTTGTCCTTTATATGAGCTGGATTACCTCTTAATGCCCCTTGTGGCTTTTGATAAAGAAGGTAACCGCTTAGGCATGGGGGGCGGCTACTACGATAAGACGTTGGCGCGTTACTATCGTGAGCAAATGAAAAAGCCAGAACTTATTGGCTTAGCTCACGACTGTCAGCAGGTTGAAAAGCTGCCAATACAGGCTTGGGATGTCCCATTACAGCAGATCATCACGCCCAGCAAATTTTATCAATGGTAAAGGGTATTCAGACTCATTCTACACAAACAATTACGGTATACTCTAAGTGTTCAATTTGACAACACAGTGAATTACGTAATGACCCAAGATGAAATGAAAAAAGCCGCAGCCTGGGCTGCGTTGGAATATGTAAAAAAAGATACCATTGTTGGTGTAGGCACAGGTTCAACCGTCAACCACTTTATTGATGCCCTTGGTAGTATCAAAGAACAAATTAAAGGGGCGGTTTCCAGTTCAGAGGCATCCACTGAAAAGCTAAAAGCACTGGGTATTGAGGTATTTGAACTTAACGACGTTGACCAACTTGACGTGTATGTTGATGGCGCTGATGAAATCAATGCTAGCAACGACATGATCAAAGGCGGTGGCGCAGCGTTAACACGCGAAAAGATCGTAGCAGCAGTAGCAAAACAATTTATTTGTATCGTGGATAACACTAAACATGTAGAGACTTTGGGTGCCTTCCCATTACCTGTTGAAGTGATCCCGATGGCTCGCAGCTATGTGGCGCGAGAGTTATTAAAACTGGGTGGTGATCCCGTTTATAGACAAGGGGTTGTTACCGATAACGGCAATGTCATCCTTGATGTGCACAATCTGCAAATCAAAGAGCCAAAGCAGTTAGAAGAAAACATAAACCAGATTGTCGGCGTTGTAACCAACGGCTTATTTGCGCACCGTGGTGCCGATATTGTTATCACAGGAACCCCTGAGGGTCCTAAAATCAGCTAAATAGGAATGAGTCATGAGTAAGGTATCGTTAGCCAAAGAGAAGATCAAAATTTTGCTGTTAGAAGGTGTGCACCAAAGTGCCGTTGAAACTCTAAAGCGCAACGGTTACAGCAACATTGATTATGTCAAAACATCGTTACCTGAAAGTGAATTGCAAGAGCGAATTAAGGATGCCCACTTTGTGGGGATCCGCTCTCGCACCCATTTAACCGAAGCTGTGCTCAATGCCGCTGAAAAGCTCGTTGCTGTAGGTTGTTTTTGTATCGGCACTAACCAAGTAGATTTACAGGCAGCGAAAGAGCGTGGTATTGCCGTATTCAACGCGCCGTTTTCAAATACGCGTTCTGTGGCTGAGTTAGTATTGGGGGAAATCTTGTTGCTCCTTCGTGGTATCCCACAGCGTAATGCCATGGCGCACCGTGGCGAATGGTTTAAATCGGCTGTAGGCTCGTACGAAGCTCGTGGAAAAACACTTGGTATCATAGGTTACGGACATATCGGCACACAACTTGGCATTATGGCTGAAAACATCGGTATGAAAGTTGAGTTTTATGATATCGAAGACAAACTTACGCTTGGTAATGCTCAACAAATTCAAAACCTGACACAGCTATTACAGCGTTCTGACGTGGTTAGCCTACACGTCCCAGAAACCCCTTCAACTAAAAACCTAATCGGTATGGCTGAGCTTGAAGTGATGAAACAAGGCGCTATCCTGATCAACGCTTCACGCGGTACCGTTGTAGACATCGACGCTCTGGCAGAGGCGCTAAGAGATAAAAAGCTTGCCGGCGCTGCCATTGATGTGTTCCCTGTGGAGCCTAAATCAAATGATGAAGAGTTTATTTCTCCACTACGTGAGTTTGATAACGTTATTCTTACGCCACACGTGGGGGGCTCAACGCAAGAAGCACAAGAAAACATTGGTATTGAGGTAGCGGGTAAAATTGCGAAGTACTCAGATAACGGTTCAACATTAAGTGCAGTCAACTTCCCTGAAGTAGCCTTACCTGAATTGGCAAATCGTAGTCGTCTATTGCACGTGCACCAGAACCGCCCTGGCGTCCTGACGCAAATTAACCAAGCATTTGCACAACATGGTATTAATATCGCAGCGCAATACCTACAAACCGATGATACCATCGGCTATGTGGTAATTGACGTAGACAGCGATCACTCAGAGGTGGCATTAAAAGAGCTCAGCGCCGTTGAAGGCACAATCCGAGCTAGGATTTTGCACTGATATCTATTTACGTTAATGAAAGAGGCCGCTGATCGCGGCCTTTTTCATTACTAGACCCACTTTATGACCCTTCTACTTTCAAATTAAGAAAGTCTGCAGCGGCTTCAGGCTGACCATAAAGCTCATTTAGCCGCGTGGTGAGGCTTGGAAAATTCATCCCCTCAGGTAACTGAGCCGATATGTGCAATCTCTGCAGGCCCTCGGCGAATGCCAGTAACGCATCCTTGACTTTTTGTGTAGAATCAGCGCTATAAACTTGCTCAGTAAACATTTGTTTAAATGCCTCTCTGTCCAGTCCTTGATTTTTTAGATGCTGATCCAGTAAATCTGACAACTGGCCGAGGCTATTTACCTCTAACATAAAAGCACGTGGCTCTAGCTGCATCCATGCATCTGATATACGACCAGAATCACTGGGAGAATTTAACGCATTACTTTGCGTATCCATTTGTAGCCGTTGTTGACGACGTGCATGATAGGCTTCCATAAAAGATGTCGAGTTATTAAAGTTGGCAGACATCGCCATTGATACGATCTTTTTTGCCTCCATTCCCAACTTAATTTCAAGCGCTCCTGAGTCTGGTTCGTAGGCCATCGCAAAAGCAAAATCAAAACGACTCCCCAGTAATAGGGGCGGAAATGTCGCTGGATGCTGCCAAGCTTCCTTATTTAAGCGCATACCATTTAAACGCACCTCGGTAAATTCACTGACCTCATCAGGGTGAAAACCCTGTAAAGACATAAGTTCAACACTCGCCATCTTTTGATGAGCCGTATTTTTTACTTCCAGGCCCCTGACACTTATTTTGTCACTGAGTAGGTGTACATCTACACTGGCATAGTCGATCTCTATCTGCTCTTGCAGTTCGATTAGCGACAGCTGTCTTTTAAGCGCTTCTTCGGCTTCTTGGTTGGCGAAGTGTTGCACTGCCCCATAAGTAACTAATCCAGCGCCTATCACCATCAATAGGATCTTTCTCATTATTTATTCATTCCTACTAAAATAGCGCCTCTAGCGCTTCACTTAAACTATTAACACCAACCACTTCCATACCTTCAATCGGCTCTTTTGGTTTATTGGCATTGGGCACAATCGCGCGTTTAAAACCATGCTTCGCAGCTTCTTTTAGACGCTCCTGACCACTGGGAACAGGCCTTATCTCGCCACCTAGGCCAACCTCACCAAACACCACAAGTTGCCGCTCCAGCGCGTAATTCTTAAAGCTTGACACCAAAGCAACGATTAATGCTAGATCGGCGCTAGTTTCTGAGACTTTCACCCCTCCCACGACATTAACAAACACATCCTGATCCGCCACTTGCAACCCGCCATGGCGGTGTAACACCGCCAGTAACATAGCTAAACGGTTTTGCTCTAAGCCCACTGTAACGCGCCTTGGGTTTGCCAATTGGGAGTAATCAACCAATGCCTGCACCTCAACCAGCAATGGCCGTGTCCCTTCCCAAATCACCATTACAAGAGACCCAGGTGTTTGTTCTTCGCCTCGGTTGAGAAAAATAGCTGAAGGGTTACTAACTTCTTTAAGCCCCTGCCCCGTCATCGCAAATACACCTAGTTCATTAACTGCACCAAAGCGGTTTTTGTTGCCGCGCAAAGTACGAAAGCGGCTGTCCGAACTCCCTTCTAGTAAAATTGAACAATCAATACAGTGCTCCAATACTTTCGGACCGGCTAAACTGCCATCCTTTGTTACATGGCCGACCATAAAAATAGCGACTTGGTTTTGTTTTGCAAAGCGGGTTAAATAGGCGGCGCTTTCTCGCACTTGAGAAACACTACCAGGTGCTGACTGCACATCGCTCATGTGCATCACCTGAATCGAGTCGATGACCATGATGCTGGGCTTTTCTTGTAGAGCCAGTTGGCAAATAGTTTCTACGTTAGTTTCGGCCAGGGTACGTAATTTGTCAGTGGGCAACCCCAATCTGTGAGCTCGCATGGCAACTTGCTGTAATGACTCTTCACCGGTTACGTATAAGGTGTTCATACTCTGTGCGAGTAAACACATGGTCTGCAACAGGACGGTACTCTTACCCGCACCAGGTGAGCCGCCGATTAAAATGGCACTGCCAGGTACCACCCCACCACCCAACACACGGTCAAACTCTTTAAACCCAGTACTAAAACGTGGCAGGCTCTCAAGGTTGACTTCATCCAACGTTTGTACCTTCGCATCAACCATCCCTGCATATCCGGCCATTGCAGCGCTACGAGGAGGCGCCTTCACCGAGGGCACACGAAACTCTGTCACCGTATTCCAGGCGCGACACTCTGAACATTGCCCCTGCCACCTGGCAAATTCGGCACCACAATCGCTACACACAAAGGCTGTTTTCTTTTTCACCATAACTTAAGGCACACTTTTTGCTTGTACTTTTAACTCAATCTCTGTGCAATATAACCACTGCAATAGCAGACGAAGTTAACAGAATTGTTTAGAATTAATTAACTATGATTTAATATTGTCATAGTTTTGGCTTGATATAACAAATAATAACTAATAAGCCTCAGGGCTTAAACTCGGATAATTAATGGGTCATTATGGCTGAAGATAAGCTACAGAAGTATCAACCTCTGATCAAAGAGTTAAAATCGCAGTTGGGTAATCCCGACTTCGATAAGCTGTTTGAACAGATGACCAAGGATATTTCCAAACCCGACCGATTCTTGCTAAAAATGGAAATGTCTCGCTTATCTCAACCCATCGCCCGTTTTATCGACCTACGAGGGCAAGTTGCTGGTGATGTTAAGCCTTATGAATATGAAGGTAAACAACACTTTATGGACGACCTGGCCATCGAGGTGTTTGAGCGTGAAATTGCACGTCATGGCGGCTATACGCTCGCTGTGTATGAAGAAGTAATGCAAACCGAAAATAATTTTCGGGTCATGCAGAAAAAAGCACAAGATACTGAAAGTCTTGTTCAAGATGTTGTAGAGAAACAACCAGAACACGCTAAGCTAGTGCGCTTTGCCTCCTATGAAAGCCGCATTGAAGAACGGATGAATTACTCAATTAAAATTTCAATTGAGCTGAATAAAGGGCACCAAGCCACCGGTACCACATCAGATATCTCACTCAGCGGTGCAAAAATTAAACTTGCGGCAAAAGAGCGCGTGAGTCCAGGGCAATTGGTCAGCGTCAGGCTAACAGGGCTTGAGCAAGAGTTTGAGCTGGGACTCAAAGAGGGGATCCAATATGAAGTTATTGCAGTTGAACCAATTTCTTCTGGATTTCAGCACGTTAGGTTGAAAAGAACCTTTATAGAAAACAGTAATGCATTTGATGAGTTTCTCAATAGCTTTATTCACGGCAATAAACGCCGCTATAAAGTCAATTTAGATAATACCATGGATGCTATAACCTGTAAGGGTTACGAGCAATATTACCAACCTAGGGTTAACTCACTTTTTGTGTTTATTTCACAAAAGGACAAACACCTGTTGCCCACTATTGCGTTAACCAATGAAAATAACGCATTTATTAATTACTATTTTGAAGACGAGCGTAAAGTATCCTGCTTGTATCAAATTTTTTCGCAACCTCGATTAGCAGCACTACTGGCGCTCTCGAATGCCGTCAAAGAATCGACATTATATAGCTTTACGCACATAAAAGATGGCAAAATATACCACTATTCAGCATTTGATTTTGAATTAGCAAAACAACCTGATTTGCGTAATCTATTCGTTGCCTACGGCGCTCAAAAAAGCAGTTGGCGTACATACAAAGTTCAGCTCATGCCAAGCCATCATGAAGATGCCTTTATTCCATTATCACTGCCAGCCAATGCCAGCAAAAACATTGAAAAGCTGAACAAGCGACCAACTCCACGCGTGCAAAGCCACATCCAAGACGTGAAGTACTTATTGTTGATTACTGACATTTCTTCACAGTATCAACAAGAGGCCTATCAAAAGGTCAGCTTTGACAAAAGCCTCGTTAATCAGCTCAAAGTATTTGGCCGAGGAAAAGCGCTCAACCCACCAAAGCTCAATGTGATCTCTCTAGATTATATTAATCTGCGAGCACACAAGCGGTATCTGTATAAAACCTCGGTTGTATTACACATAGATGGCGCTGAACCATGTCAAGGGCATACCTTAGACTTTTCTGAGATGGGGTTACAAGTAGAACTTGCGCAACCTACGACCTTAACTAAAGGTGCTATTATCCACCTTGATTTACCCGACCTACAAAAGATTACTAAGCAACATAGTTTGAGCAACTTGCGTTATGAGGTCGTTGCAATCAGTAAAGCGAAAACCATCATTAATCTTAAAGTAAGCAAACTGACCGACTTACCTCAAGTGGCCAGCGAGTTCTTTAAGCTATTGATTAATAGCAACAAAGACAAGTTACAGCCTTGCCAAGAGGCGCCTAGAATCCCAGGATTATCGACCGCACTACGGAACATGATCACCAAAAGCGTATGCCAGTTTCCATTTTACTTACATAAAGAGACATCGCACTTTAAGATTGGGGCGATAGGCATAGGGTTGTATCCTACACCGATACACCGTGTATTAATGCATTATCACACCGCTAAACAAGGGCAGCTCAATATGAAACCCCTGTTCCCATCGGGCTTCATCGAAAATCACTTAACTGAAGCGCTGCGTAAACACAGCCGTAAAAGCAAACCGCTCAAATATACGCTGTTTGTTGCGTTCGATAGCCAGGAAAAGGACATCAACAAAGCCTTCAAAGGGCAATGTATCGAGCAAGACCAACCGCAAGAGCCATTATTTTTGTTCCAGAAAAAGGCCATTACAAAGAATATTTTATTTGTATTTCATCTGCATGTTTCAAAAACAGGCCGACCCGATACGGATTATTTAGCCAATGAGCTGCGTTATGTGAGCCACTATGCCTTACATAAAGCAAAAGAACTTGAAGAGGGCTTATGGAAAGTAACTGGTGTGTGTGACTTGATTGATGTTAGCGATGAGCACCTGCGAACCCTAGAGATTGATAGCAAACTTATCACCGCGATGAGATTGCGAAAACAAACCTACCTAAAAACCCTCCTGAATTAACAAACGCGGTAAATGTGCCAGTTGCACATTTACCGCCAGTGTTACTTATCACATAGGTGAGTTAAGCCAAGTTACCAAATAACGTCAGTAAAGCAATAAGCACCAAATAAAACAGTATGTTGCGTTTAACTAAGCGCATCATACAACTTGCTTCATAAGTGCACCCAACGTACTGCTGCTCTATTTGCTCCGCTGCCAGTGCCGTAGATGTGACAACATGTCGATTTGAAACGTTAAAATCAAGCACATATTTAAGCCAACAACTGGTACCTTTAGAAAAGTTACCAATGATCAAATAGCCAAAGCTCGTCAGCCGAGCTGGGACCCAATCAAGCCAATGTAACATCGTTTCAAAACGGCTATATTGTGCCTTGAGTGGGTGTTCTGAATTGTCTTCAATGTCGTCAAATAAACTACGGGTTATGGCATAAAGCACGGCCCCTGGGGCGCCAAGCATAACAAACCAAAATAATACACAGCAATAATGACGAAAATTGATCCACACTAAAGTTTGCCCAAACCACTCACCACCTTGCTCTAATTCTGTACGTTTTTGTCCCATTTGTAAGGCGTATAAAGTTGCGGCTTCATTATCTCCCCGAGTCAGGGCATTTAAATAGCCTTTATAACGCCCCCTTTGATGCGCACAACCGATACAAATCAGCAATAGACAGGTGTTCAAAATAAGTTGGGCAAGCACCATATCAAATACGTGGTATACAATGGCTATCAAAATACTGGGTACAACCAGCCATATCAACACGCCAACACCTGAGCCCATCAGGCCTTTTACCATGCTGTTATCAACACTATGTGCAACATACCCGTTGGTATAGAAGCTCATCTGCCAATAATTCCCTCTGGCAGCTAACCGCTCAATCGCCAACGCAAGAATGATGGAAATTAAAATCATATGTAACTCTTTTATTGTTCAAGTTGATGAAAAAATTCAGACCATTGAAATGCCGGTCCAGGATCCGTTTTTCTACCGGGCGCAATATCGCAATGTCCGACTATGCGTTGCCTAGTGATCGCCGGGTACGCTGCCATTATTTCCTTCGTCACCGCAACCAGCCTTTGATATTGCACCTCACTGTATGGCGTATCGTCCGTCCCCTCAAGCTCAATGCCAATGCTAAAATCATTGCACCGATGACGACCTTCAAAGCTAGAGACACCAGCATGCCAAGCACGTTTATTAAACGGCACATACTGAAGCACTTGTCCATCGCGGCGAATAAAGCAGTGTGCAGACACCTCTACCCCCTTTAGATCGCAAAAGCTGGGGTGCGCATCACATTCAAGTGTTCCACAAAACAACTCATCCACATAAGCAGTACCAAACTTTCCCGCTGGTAATGAGATGTTATGGATCACTAACAATGAGACCGTTTCTTGTTCAGGCCTATCGTCGTAATAAGTACACGGACGCCTGTTAGCAGCGCTTAGCCAATCTAGTGACATAATATAAAATGAACGCTAATAATCATACTGTTACCTTATCAAGGTTGATGTTAATTCACTAGCAGCGATTGTGTAAATGCGCGCAACACAGTAAAATTCGCACTCTCCCATAATAGCCAACACAAGTGACAGAACTATGCAATGCCAACCTATCTCTAATGAACTAATAAGCCAATTGGTAAAACAAGCACTTAACGAAGATCTTAATTACCAGTGTGCAGCTGATGGAGATATCACGGCCCAGTTGATCCCTGAAACGGAGCAGGCAAATGCCTATGTGATCACGCGTGAAGACTGTGTGTTCTGTGGCAAAGATCTCATTATTGAAGTCTTCAAACAAGTTGACCCGCAAGTTAAAGTGGAAGTGCTGGTTAACGATGGCGATCACGTGAGTGCGAACTCAAAGCTGTTCACTGCATCGGGCTCGGCTCGCGCGATTCTTACAGCAGAGCGCACGGCTTTGAATTTTGTTCAGTCTTTGTCTGGTACGGCAACCACGACCGCTCACTACGTAAAGGCGCTTGCGGGTAGCCAAACACAGTTACTCGACACGCGTAAAACCATTCCGGGTTTAAGAGCATTGCAGAAATATGCAGTAACCTGTGGTGGCGGTAAAAACCACCGTATCGGTCTATTCGATGCCTTTTTGATCAAAGAGAATCACATTGCTGCTTGCGGTGGTATTACCAATGCGGTCAGTAAAGCGAAAACAAACCATCCCAATAAGCCTGTAGAGGTAGAAGTCGAGAACCTAGATGAGCTTACACAGGCCCTACAAGCGGGTGCCGACATCATCATGTTAGATAACTTCACAGTAGCTGACATCAAACAAGCTGTTGAATTGACTCAGGGCAAAGCAAAACTTGAAGTTTCAGGTAACATGACACTTGATACCCTAACAACGTATGCGCAAGCGGGTGTCGACTTTATTTCTAGTGGCGCATTAACAAAGCACTTGTGCAGTATTGACTTATCCATGCGTTTTGTTGAGCAAAAGGCATAAATTATTCTAAATATTGCGAATAATTGGTTCTAATTGATTGACAAGCGCGCTATGAAACCGTTAAATACGACAAAATAATGAGATTGATAACAAGCTATTAAAATGTGTATTTGTTAAGTTTATACGGCATTTCAATAGCAAACGTGCAATCAAGCGCTTTTAACACCTATAATTGAAGCTATCAAGTTTCAAAACCATAAAGATTTTAATATCTTTCTAACTTACAATTACCGAGTTAGACACAGTTCCTTAGGAGACACATCATGGCAAGACAACAACAGGGTGGCTTTACCCTTATTGAGTTAATGATAGTAGTAGCTATTATTGGTATTTTATCCGCTGTGGCATTGCCTGCGTATCAGGATTATGTTGCTCGCTCACAAGCAGCCGAAGCGGTTTCTCTATCCGCTGGTGCAAAAACGGCTATTGCTGAATATCATCAAATCAATGGTTCATACCCAACTGCAGACACTGCTCCATCTTTAACTGACTTAGCAGCGACAGGTACCTATTCAGCATTAGAAGTACAGGCTAACGGCGTTATTGTTGTAACTATGGATGCTACCGATGCAGTATCAGCACTACAAAGTGAGACTTTCACGTTTACACCTAACACCGCAGATAATGCATTTAAATGGACCTGCGTAAGTAGCTTAACGGATGCTAGCTTAGTGCCTCAAGGCTGTACTGCAACAGCGGCTACAAACTAAAAGCCTTAAAGCAGTTGCTAAGCAACTGCTTTTCTCCTTACTTTACAGCTAAGCGGTGCAACATGGCGAAAAATACTGGTGAAAAATCCTTAGACACGTTCCAGTGGGTTGGCGTCAGTACCCGAGGTAAACGCCTTGAAGGAGAAATGACCGGCACCAGCATAGCTTTGGTTAAAGCACAATTGCGCAAACAAGGTATTACTCCCTCCAAAGTAAAACGTAAACCCAAAGCAATTTTTGGTCTAAACCGTAGCCCGAAAATTAGCGCCAAAGATATCGCCGTCACCACTCGTCAAATCGCCACGATGCTCAACGCTGGCGTACCGCTTATTCAAGTGTTGGACATGATAGGCTCTGGCATTAACAATAAAAGCCTTAAAAAGCTGATCTCCAGCATTGCCGATGAAGTGCGTGCAGGCCAGCCCTTGTCTAAGTGTTTGCGTGCCTACCCTCGTCATTTCGATGATTTATATTGTGACTTAGTGCAATCAGGTGAACAGTCAGGTTCGTTAGACCATGTTTTTGAGCGTATCGCCATCTACAAAGAAAAAGCAGAAGCACTGAAATCAAAAATCAAAAAGGCGCTGTTTTATCCTATTGCCGTAATTGTTGTCGCCTTAATTGTAACCTCTATTCTATTGATCTTTGTTGTTCCGCAGTTTCAAGAAATCTTCAATGGCTTTGGTGCCGAGCTGCCCGCTTTCACACTTATGGTTATCGCCATCTCAGAAGTAATGCAAAAATACTGGTGGATGGTGCTCGGTGTGTTATTTTTTGGTGGTTATCTCTACAAAGAGATGCTTTTTAAATCAAAAGCCCTACGTAGTTTTAACGACAGGTTGCTCCTAACACTACCAGTTGTAGGACCCATTCTTGATAAAGCCGCTGTTGCCCGTTACGCCAGAACCTTGTCTACAACGTTTGCAGCAGGGGTGCCGTTGATTGATGCACTTGACTCTGCTGCTGGCGCCTCGGGAAATGCCATTTTCCGAGATGCAATTTTAGATATAAAAAGTGAAGTCAGCTCGGGTAACCAAATGAACTGGGCCATGAGAAATACCAGTGTGTTTCCCGATATGGTGATCCAAATGGTGGCTATTGGCGAAGAGTCAGGCACCCTAGACAGCATGCTGGCAAAAGTCGCCAATATTTACGAGCAGGAAGTAGATGATTTGGTCGACGGCCTCTCTAGCCTGCTTGAGCCGTTAATTATGGCTGTGTTAGGTGTGCTGATTGGTGGCCTTATCATTGCCATGTATTTACCTATCTTCCAGTTGGGTTCGGTAATTTAACCTGACCCATAAAATCTAAACAAAAATAAGAACAGTTATGCTAGATGTTTTTCAGTTAATGCAAACTCAAACTTGGTTTTTTTTGCTCTGCGTCGGTTTAATCAGCCTATGCATTGGTAGCTTTTTGAACGTGGTCATTTATCGCCTGCCTGTGATGATGAATAAGCAATGGCGTGATGAATGTAAACTAATACTAAGTGACGAAAGCCCCGAGCCTAAGCATATTCAGGCAGAGACATTTAATTTAGCCGCACCAGGCTCCCACTGCCCTAACTGCAACACTAAAATTAAATTTTGGCAAAATATTCCTCTGCTTAGCTGGCTTTTACTACGTGGCAAATGTGCCCACTGTAAAACAACAATTTCAGTACGCTATCCATTGGTGGAACTCGGTACCGCTTTAGTGTCTTTGTTCGTTGCTCAGCACTTTGGCGCAACGCCACAATGTGTACTGTTTTTAGTGCTGACCTGGGCATTAATAGCGTTAATCTTTATAGATATTGATCACATGCTACTGCCCGATCAAATAACCCTTCCTTTGCTGTGGCTTGTACTCCTTGCCAGTGTGCAAGGACTCACTATTGCGCCCAAAGACGCAATTATAGGGGCCGCTGTTGGCTATCTTAGTTTGTGGAGTGTGTACTGGTTGTTTAAATTGACCACCGGAAAAGAAGGTATGGGTTATGGTGACTTTAAACTGCTCGCTATTTTTGGTGCACTGCTAGGCTGGCAAGCCATCTTAACGATTGTGCTTTTATCTAGCGTCGTGGGCGCAATAATAGGCAGTATTCAGCTGGCAGTGCAAGGCAAAGACAAAAGCACACCCATTCCCTTTGGCCCTTATCTGGCCATTGCTGGGTGGATAACCCTGTTATATGGTGACATCATTGAACGTTGGTATTTTAATCTAGTTCTTGCGTGAGTGATATTATGAGTAATTGGGTGTTAGGACTCACCGGTGGCATTGGTGCCGGAAAAACCGCTGTCAGTAATGCTCTTGCTGATAAAGGGATTGTGATTGTCGATGCGGATGTCATCGCTAAAGACGTTGTAGCCAAGGGCAGCCCAGGGCTCAATGCTATCACCAATCAATTTGGGGCAGATATGCTCTTGCCTGACGGCAGTTTGAACAGAGCTAAACTACGCGAGCTGATCTTTGCCGATGAGCGAGCCAAAACGTGGTTAGAGCAATTATTACATCCGATGATCCGTAGTAAAATCTTAGCTCAACTTAATCAGGCCAAAGGCCCCTATGTAGTGCTCTCCGCACCGTTATTATTTGAAAACAACTTAGATGCGCTTTGCGATCACACGTTATTGGTTGACGTACCAGAACATATTCAAATAGCTCGCACTGCTGCACGTGACCATGTTCCCACTGAACAAGTGAAAAAAATCATCACCGCACAAATGTCTCGTTCTGAGAAACAAAAACGAGCAAACACTATACTAAATAATGATAAATCATTAACTGATATGTATAATGAGTTAGAATTGTTACATCAAAACTTTGTCTCTATTGCATTAAATCATTCAACAAGTAAACCGCATTCATAATGCTAGCTAAGCTAACGGCGCCGAGCGCAAATAGATGCTAACTCAATAAAAGCTTGTTGCAGGTTCATAAGTTTATTTATAACTGATTGATGTAGATTGAAGTAGTTGATATATCTTTATCTGAGGGCTTATGGAACATCACTCACCATTATTACGCAAATTTATTACGCTTGGTCGCGTAACCCCAGAGCAAATTAAGAATAAGCAACGCGAAGCACAATCAACCGCTGAGTTGATTTGTTTATGCAGTGGCATGAAAAGCTCAGAGCTGGCAGCTCAATGCCTAGATTTATTCCGAGTGCCATTATTTGATCTGAGTGAATTTGATATTGAACAAATTCCTGAGAATCTTATCAATGAAAAGCTGATCCGCAAGCACCAAGTATTACCCCTTTATAAAAAGGGCCGTAAACTTTATATCGCGGCGTCTGATCCTACCGATTACGGGGCATTTGAAAACTTTGAGTTCAGTTCTGGGTTGCAGTGTGACGTGGTGGTCGTTGACCATAAGCAACTTGAAAAGAAAATAGACCAACTTTTTGACTCGACCAGTGGGCTTTCGCTCAGTGAAGACGAGTTTCAAGAGTTTGCTAACCTTGACATCGAAGATGATCAAAAATCACTACAAAACGTTGAAAACAAAGAAAAGGACAAAGATGATGCACCCATCATTGTATATATCAATAAAATTTTGATGGATGCAATTAAAAAAGGTGCGTCTGATTTACACTTTGAACCTTATGAACATAAGTACCGTATTCGTTTTCGTATTGACGGCCTGTTGCATGAAATGGCAAGTCCACCAACCTCTTTGTCTACAAGGCTTGCCGCGCGCATCAAAGTCATGTCACGCCTTGATATCGCAGAGAAACGCAGGCCACAAGATGGTCGTATAAAATTAAAAATCTCGGAACGTAAAAGCATTGATTTTCGTGTCAGTACCATGCCCACAATGTGGGGCGAGAAAATAGTAATGCGTATCCTTGATTCCTCTAGTGCCATGATGGGGATTGACGCTCTGGGCTATGAGAGCGAACAAAAGCAAATGTATCTTGATGCGTTAGCGCAACCACAAGGCATGATCTTGGTGACGGGCCCTACAGGTTCGGGTAAAACGGTCTCATTATATACAGGATTAAATATCCTCAATAAACCTGAGCGAAACATCAGCACCGCGGAAGATCCTGTTGAAATCAACCTTGAAGGCATCAATCAGGTTCAGATAAATCCAAAAGCTGAGATGACATTTGCTAATGCACTCAAAGCCTTTTTGCGCCAAGACCCTGATGTCATCATGGTCGGTGAGATCCGTGATTTAGAAACCGCCGAAATCGCTATCAAGGCAGCTCAAACTGGGCACCTGGTAATGAGCACCCTGCATACCAATTCAGCACCTGAAACACTGACACGCCTGCTCAACATGGGGGTTCCCGCGTACAACGTTGCCAGTTCGGTCAACTTGATTATTGCCCAGCGCTTAGCCCGTCGTCTGTGTAATCATTGTAAAACACCTGAGACTTTGCCTAAAGACGAACTGCTCAAACAAGGCTTTAGTGACGCACAAATCGCAAACATTACGCTTTTTGCCCCACATGGCTGTGAACACTGTACCGATGGTTACAAAGGCCGTGTTGGTATTTATGAAATGGTCCCGATCACATCTGAAATTTCACAATTGATCATGTCCGATGGCAACTCAATGCAAATTGCGCAAATGGCTCAACAGCTTGGCTACGCAAACTTAAGGACATCTGGACTGAAAAAAGCGGCGTCAGGCCTCACATCATTGACTGAAATAAATCGCGTAACAAGCTTTTAGTCACACGGCTCTGGCATCTGGGGGTTAATTTAATTAGACTGTCGGCAAAATACACCAAGGGAGCACCCTATGCCCACGCTTGTAAAATGCCCAACTTGCCAAGCCGATGTAACTTGGTCTGAGCAAAGCCCAAATCGACCTTTTTGTTCGAAAAGATGCCAACTGATTGACTTGGGTGACTGGTCGTTTGAAAACAATAAAATCTCTACGGCTATCACGTCAGATACGCAGATGAGCACCCAAGATCAACAAGAAATGATTGAAGACATCGAAGCCATGTTAGCAAAAAATGATGATTCGTTTTTTCAACAATAGTTAGAATAAAGACGGCCGTTAGTCGAGCGTATCGGCTAACGGCAAAATAGACATATCAGTGGTGTTTTTTCATTTTATGATGTGCAATCTTTTGTAGCTTGTCACGCTGCTCTTGATTTAATACCTGTCTGATCTGATGCTTACTCTTCAATTTAGCAAGCAGTGCTTCACCCTTCGCTTCGCTACTTTTCGCAATCAAAGCTTTGGCTTGTTGCTCGTCAAAATAATCATTTTCCATCAGCGCCTTAAAATCATCTTTGTACTCTGCGCGTGATGCTTTCAGTGCTTTCATTGCTGATTTCTTCTGTTCGAGGATCTGAGCTATTTTATCTTGCTGGTCCTGACTTAGGCTGAGCTTTTTGACCGCTTTTTCTGTCAATAAAAAGTGCTTGTCGTGATGACCCTGCCCTGCTTGAGCCAAAGAAGCGAATAATAATGTGCCTGTAAGTGCCAATGTACTTAATGTTGATGTTACTTTCATAAAGAGTTCCTTTGGGTTATTAGTGAACATACACGGTTAGCTTAATTACTCGGGTGCAAAGCAACGCAAAGCAATGTAAAGGCTATGTAAAGATCTGCAATTTAATATTTTGCAAGGTAAACTACGGTTATCACCCCTAGAAAAAGACGTTATGAGTAAGCTGCTATTAATTGAAGATGATCACACCTTGAGTGATTTACTCGCTGAATATCTTAGAGCTCAAGGCTGTGAAGTATCACAAGCCTTTGATGGCGAACAGGGCTTAGAGTTGGCGACCAGTGAGCCTTTTGATGTTGTCTTGCTCGATGTCATGCTACCTGTGTTAGATGGCTTTGAAGTGCTGAAAAAACTCAGGGCCACACACTTAACACCGGTTATCATGCTTACCGCAAAGGGCGATGACTTTGATCGCATATTTGGTCTCGAGTTAGGTGCCGATGACTATTTACCAAAGCCCTTTAATCACAGAGAATTACTTGCTCGAATACATGCCATTGGTCGCCGTATCGATTACGTCAAACAAACTAGTCAACAGGCTCAACTGCTAAGCATTAGCCATGTAACACTCAATGAATCAGCACGTCGAGTTTGTGTTGATGGACATGAACTCACACTAACGGGGACCGAGTTTGCGGTATTGCATCAACTTATGAGTAATGTCGGTAAAGTGGTTGGCAAAGATGCGCTAAGTCAGCATGTGCTTGGTCGCCGCTTGGCCCCCTTTGATCGATCGATTGATGTGCATGTGAGTAACTTACGCAAGAAAATTGCTAAATACAGTAAGACCAACTGTATTCAAACCATCAGGGGCAGCGGCTATGTCTTCTTGGATCAATAACATGCAACAGCGTTATCAAAAGATACGCCAGAAAATAAGGCCGTCGGGGTTGTTTTTCCAAGCCTTCTTAAGCTTCTGGCTCACGATTGTTAGTATTCTGATCCTACTTGTGTTGCTCAGTCAGCTACAACCCGAGCGGCTTGAAACTAAAGCCTTAAAAGGTAAGTTACTAAATTCGATGGTACATCTACAAAAAAACATCGAAAGACTGGTAAACGTTAAACAAAAGCCCCTTGAAAAAGTCATCAGCTATCCAAAATTTAATGAACATAAATGGCTGTATTTAGCCCATTCAAACATAGAGCAAAGCCTGACATCACAACCCAACAAATATAATTTGGATCTGTCATTACTGCACTTTGATGAACCTCAGGTTCCCCAGTTTATCGCCACGGAACGCTACTTTGCTTATGGCCCTTTTGAGCTCAATGTGCAGGGTGAACGTTATCAGCTATTCCAAATTAAGCCGCTACGCGAGCCCCCTTTGTTGATGCGTATAAAGATGCTGCCCTTTTGGCTTAAAGCCCTCGCAGTGCTATTACCCTCTGTATTATTGAGCATTCTTTTCAGTCGCCGCCTAGTCGCGCCACTTAATTCGTTGGGCAGCAGCGCTAAAGCTCTGGCATCGGGTGAGCTTACCGCCCGCGTACAAATCCCAAAGCACCGCCGCGATGAAGTCACAATATTGATGCATGACTTCAACCACATGGCAGACAAACTTGAGCAAAGCGTAAACACACATAAACAACTGCTGGCGGATGTATCTCACGAGCTGCGCTCTCCGCTCACCCGTTTGAGTTTGGCCAATGCTTTGGCACAAGACAACGCCAATGAGCAACAACTCGCCTATTTAACTAGAATTGAAAAAGAAGCCCAGTGTTTGGACAAGATGCTATCTGATATCTTAACTCTGTCACGTTTAGAGCATGGGCAGCAGACGCTGCATATACAGCAGGTAAGTATGGCGACATTACTTGATAACATACTGCTTGATGCGCAATTTGAAGCCGAGCAGATGGATAAAGAGCTGCACGTTGCAACATTACCTGAGTTAACTCTAGCGTGTGATGGAGAGTTACTAAGCAGCGCAATTGAAAATGTGCTCCGTAATGCCATCAAGTACGCAACGCAGGTTATAAGTATGTCTTTTACGGTAACCAGTAATCAAATTGAAATTTGTATCGCGGATGATGGTGAAGGCGTGTCAGAAGAAGCCCTAAAACAGCTGTGCCAGCCTTTTTATCGCACTAGCCAATCGCGAAATCGTGATAGCGGTGGAATAGGCTTGGGTCTGGCCATTGCCAAACGTGCTATTTTCGCGCACCATGGTACATTGCAGTTTAACCACAATCAGCCTCATGGCCTCTTAGTGATAATGACACTACCAATATGAATTTTTATAGCTACAGCGCCTCATTGGCACTACATAACGGCGACATAGAAAAGCACTGGCAGCGCGCTCAACAGGGCTATTTTGCAGGTTCCTCTGGACGGCTATTCTATAGCTATCACTTACCTGCAGCAGCCAAATACAGTGTCGTGTTAGTGAGTGGGCGTATTGAGTCTGCTTGGAAGTACCAAGAATTATTGTGGGAGTTGGCACAAAACAACATCGCTGTTTTTACTTATGATCACATTGGTCAAGGGCTATCTGAGCGGCTAACAAGCAACCCCCAGGTTGGTTATGTGCGAAAGTTTTCTGACTATGCTGATGACTTAAATACATTCATCAATAACATCGTGCGACCACAACAAAAAGGCGAACTGTTCATTCTCGCTCATTCAATGGGCGCGGCCATTACATGTGACTATCTCGCCCGCCATGATAATCATATCAGCGGGGCATTCTTATCCGCCCCGATGTTTGATATCCACACTCACAATACGCCGTATAAACTGGCGAAGTGGATTGCTAAAATGGGTTGTTGGCTTGGCTTTAGTAAATATTATGCCATTGGGCAAAGCAACTATCTCAACCTGCCATTTGATGAAAACCAACTCACACACTGTCATACACGCTATCAGCGTTTTCGCACGCTGTATCAAAATGAGGCTGAGTTGTGTTTAGGTGGCGTCAGTTTTGGCTGGCTCAACCAAGCGTTTAAGTTCATCAGCTCAATCCCTAAGCTAGAAATTCATTGCCCACTATTTATTGCCAGTGCTGAGCAAGATGATGTTGTTGATAATCGTGCCCAGCAGCGATTTGCACAAAACCATCCTACAGCTCAGTTACACTCGTTTGCAGGGGCACGGCATGAACTGCTATGCGAACAAGATACAATCCGTTATGCAGTGATGGAACATTTTTATCAGTTTTGTGATGATCTGGCTTTAACCGCCAAAGACACGGGGTCTTGATGTATCAAAACATCTAATTCACCTTCAAACGCTTGTTGGATCATCTCAACTACTTCATCAGAGACCGCATGGGCGCGCATCAACGGCATATCATCATCAAGCTCTAGATGCAATTGAATAAATTTGACTTTACCACTTTGCCGAGTTCGTAATTCGTGTACTCCATATACATCCTCATGGCTAGACGCAAGCAGCTCAATCTCCGCTTTTTCTTCATCTGGAAGCTCCTTATCCATTAAATGGCCCGCACTTTCTTTTGCAATATCCCAGCAATTGTAAAGTAGGTATCCAGCAACGGCGATGGCAAAAATAGGATCGGCTTTAGACATCCCGTAATTAGAAAGTAAAATCGCCACCAAAACCGCCAAGTTTAATAGCACATCCCCCTTGTAGTGCAATGAATCTGCTTTTACTGCGACAGAATGAGTGCGTTTGACCACTTGGTACTGGACCATCACCACCAGTAAAGTACAAACGATAGCAAACAAGCTTACCCATACGCCCAACAGCGAGTTCTTGAGTACAACAGGGTTGAAAATACGTTCTATGGCGTGAAATGTCAGTAGGATGGCAGAGCCTGCAATAAATGCCGCTTGGCCTAATCCTGCTAGGGCTTCTGCTTTACCGTGACCAAAGCGATGTTCGTCATCGGCTGGGCGTAGCGCATAACTTAATACCAAAAAACTCATCATTGAGGCACTAATATCCAACAAAGAATCCGTAAGAGAGCCCAACATTGACGCGCTTCCTGAAGCCAACCACGCCCAACATTTGGTCGCTATCATTAAACTCACCATCACCATAGTGAATATGCTCGCAAAGCGAACTAGTACATCATAACTTGGTTTCACCGTTTCCCCTGGATTTCTGCTTCATGCAAATTTGTAAAAGTGCCTATCATTTCAATAGTGTACAGTTTAGCTAAATGAAGTGAAATATTGATGACATATAAGCGTAAAACAATACACCATTTCTTACCCACACCCCATCATTTCGCTATAACCTGAACTTGGGATAATGGACATGAGAACACTAATTAAATCAAAATATTATGAGAAGAAGGTATACAGTACTGTAATTTTTGTGTAGTTCAAGGCGAGTTCGTGTACGTAATAGCGCGCTATTACTAGCGAATTCAACGCAGAAATATGCATAAAGTACTGTGCTGTATCATGTAGCTTATCCCGAGTCGTTATAACCTGAACTTGGGATAATGGACATGAGAACACTAATTAAATCAAAACATTATGAGAAGAAGGTATACAGTACTGTAATTTTTGTGTAGTTCAAGGCGAGTTCGTGTACGTAATAGCGCGCTATTACTAGCGAATTCAACGCAGAAATATGCATAAAGTACTGTGCTGTATCATGTAGCTTATCCCGAGTCGTTATAACCTGAACTTGGGATAATGGACATGAGAAAACTAATTAAATCAAAATATTATGAGAAGAAGGTATACAGTACTGTAATTTTTGTGTAGTTCAAGGCGAGTTCGTGTACGTAATAGCGCGCTATTACTAGCGAATTCAACGCAGAAATATGCATAAAGTACTGTGCTGTATCATGTAGCTTATCCCGAGTTCAGGTTATACTAAGCACAGCTAATTTTTCGAGGTTATTATGTTAGATATTGTGCTTTACCAACCTGAGATCCCGCCCAATACGGGAAACATTATTCGTTTATGCGCCAATACAGGCTATGCGCTACACCTAATTGAACCTTTGGGATTTGAGTGGGATGACAAACGTGTTAAACGTGCAGGACTGGATTATCATGAGTTTAGCAATGTGCAACGACACGCCTCATTTGAAGATTACCTAAAAGCTTGTAGCCCCAAACGCGTATTTGCGTGTACAACCAAAGGTAAGAAATACCATCACCAACCAGAATACCAACCGGGAGACTGCTTGCTGTTTGGCCCTGAAACAAGGGGCTTGCCGGAAGATATTATTTTTTCATTGCCTGAAGAGCAGCGTCTGCGTATTCCCATGCGTCCAGACAGTCGCAGCATGAATTTATCCAATGCGGTTGCGGTGTTTGTATACGAGTCGTGGCGACAACTCGACTTTGCTAACGCGACATAAAAAAAGCGGAGTTTACTCCGCTTTTTGCTCTCTTCCAAGCAACGCCATGGCTGCTTCTTTAACATCTTTTTGCTGATACAGCACTTGATAGATTTGTTCAGTAATTGGCATTTCAATGCCGCTGCGCTGGGCGAGTAGATATACCTCTTTGGTATTTCGATAACCCTCTACCACCTGACCAATGCTCTGCATAGCTTCATCGACATCAAGACCCTTGCCCAGTGCTAAACCAAAGCGACGGTTACGAGATTGATTGTCTGTACATGTTAGGATTAAATCACCTAAACCCGCCATACCCATAAAGGTTTCAGAGCGTGCACCGAGTGCTTTACCTAAACGACAAAGTTCTGCAAGACCACGCGTGATAAGCGCCGTGCGTGCATTGGCACCAAAACCAAACCCGTCAGACATACCCGCACCAATCGCAATAACATTTTTCACGGCACCACCGAGCTGAATACCAATGAAGTCGTCATTGCTGTAGACCCTAAAAGAACGCCCACAATGTAACAACTTGGCAAGCTCAGAAGCAAAATCGGTGTCGGTGGCTGCTACAGAAATAGCGGTTGGCAAACCCGCAGCCATTTCTTTAGCAAAAGTTGGCCCTGAAAGCACCGCTAAAGGCACTGACTCCCCTAACTGCTGCTGCGCGACTTCTTGTAACAAGCGACCCGTATCTGGTTCCAGCCCTTTGGTTGCCCAAGCTACTCTCGCATTTGGCAATAGATCATCACGAATAAGTGCTAAGGTGTCTGCAAAAGCATGGCTTGGGACCACCAGCAACACAATTTCACTGGACTGTACCGCACGCTGCAAATCACTTTCAAGTTGCAAAGATTCAGGAAATTGACAATCAGGTAAATAACGCTGGTTTCTACGCTCAGCTGCAAGCGTCGCAACGTCGTCTTTGTTTCGTCCCCATAATGTCACTTTATGGCCATTTCGGGCGAAACAAATAGCAAGGGCGGTGCCATAAGACCCCGCCCCTAATACAGTTACAGCTGACTGAACTGAACTCATTGATTAAGCGTCAGCAGTTTGCTCTGCTTGCGCTGCTCTTTGCTGCATATACTGAGCAAATAGCGCATCGAAGTTAACTGGAGCTAGGTTTAACTGTGGGAACGTACCACGGTTTACCAAGCTTGCAACAGCTTCACGCGCATATGGGAAAAGAATATTTGGACAGAATGCACCAAGCATATGCGCCATTTGTACTTCTTCTATATCAGCAATAGAGAAAATACCTGCTTGCTGAATTTCACATAAGAAAGCGGTTTCTTCGCCGATTGTTGTCGTTACAGTTAGCGCAAGTACAACTTCATAGATGTTGTTGTCTAGTTTTTCTGAACGCGTATCCATATCTAGCTTAACTTCTGGTGTCCACTCTTTTTGGAAAATCGCAGGTGAGTTAGGCGTTTCAAAAGAAACATCTTTTGTGTAAATGCGTTGAATGTTGAATTGTGCGCCTTGTTGTTCCGCTGCTGCGTTTTGATTTTGATCTGTCATGAGTGTTCCTAGATTCTTTGATTTTATTAAATGTAATTTTAAATATTAAGCAAGGTGTTAAGTTCACCTTTTGCTTCAATGGCCATCATATCGTCACAGCCGCCAATGTGATTATTATTGATAAAAATCTGCGGCACAGTATAGCTGCCATTTGCTTTTTCTATCATTTGATCACGTAACTCGGGCTGCTTGCCAATATCATATTCGGTGTACGTGACACCTTTAGCATCAAGTAATGCTTTGGCGCGATGGCAATAAGGACAATAGTCTTTTGTATAAATTACAACTTCAGTCATATGTGCTCCTAATTATTTTCCGTTTGTAGTCGGTAAGCCCGCACTTTGCCAAGCCCCCATACCACCATTGAGCACATAGACTTGCTCGTATCCTGCTTTATGCATGGTGTTTGCAATGCCTGAGGCAGTCATTCCCGTTGTACACACAAGTATAATGGGTTTGTTTTTGTGCTTTTCAAGGCCAGCAAAGTCACTTTGTTTCGCTTTTTCTGCACTTAGCTGTACCGCTCCTGCTATTCTACCTGAGTTAAACTCTTTTACAGGACGAATATCTACAACTTGCGCATCTTCTCTGTTTACCAGCAAAGTCAGTTGTTGAGGGTTAATCTGTCTAATTGCTGAAAACTTACTTTTAAACCAGCTGGCGACAATCATAACCACCAGAGCTAACCAGATAATGCTCAAGATGGCATTATTACCAATAAATTCGATGTATTGTTCCATGCACCTTCCAACTTAACAGTGTTGAATGCTTTGCTTCAATGGGGCTAAGCATCCTTATAATGAATAGCCTCGCAGTATACATTTTGCGATCCTTTCGGTATAGCCCTTTGTGGCGAACTGTTATGGCAATGTATTAAACACTCAACCTTGATAACAGTTACAAAGTTGAGGATAAATCATAGCGACAGGGCTGAATATTTACACAAAACAAGGTATGCTAACAGCGATAATTTTGTCGTGCTTAAGTGTCAATCCATCTCTAAGACACAAATAACGAGATAAGTTCTAAAGGAGCCCAAATGACAGCACAAAAAAAACCACTAGTTCTAATGATTTTAGACGGTTGGGGTTATAGAGAAGAAACCGAAAGCAACGCTATTCTAGCGGCCAATACCCCAGTGCTAGACAATTTATGGCAAACTAAACCTTGTACGCTCATTTCTGGTTCAGGGTTAGACGTAGGACTTCCCGATGGTCAGATGGGTAACTCAGAGGTTGGTCATGTTAACCTTGGCGCAGGCCGAATCGTTTATCAGGACTTTACTCGTATCACCAAAGCTATTGATGATGGTGAATTTGAGCACAACCCAGTGTTGCTAGAGAACATTGACAAAGCAGTTGCAGCAGGAAAGGCTGTTCATTTAATGGGACTGCTGAGCCCAGGTGGTGTACACAGCCACGAAGATCACATTGTTGCGGGTATTAAACTAGCAGCACAACGCGGTGCCAAGGCTGTCTATTTTCATGCTTTCTTAGATGGCCGAGATACACCTCCGCGCAGCGCCCAAGCATCAATTGAACGAATTGAAGCTGTGTTTGCACAGCTTAACTGTGGTCGCTTAGCATCGATCGTTGGCCGTTATTATGCGATGGACAGAGATAACCGCTGGGAGCGTATCGAATCGGCATATAATTTAATGGTTTGCGCAGAAGGTGAATTCACCTTCACCGATGGCGTTAGCGCACTAAATGCCGCTTATGCACGTAATGAAAACGACGAATTTGTTAAGGCCAGTGTTATCCAACCTAGTGATGCGACACCGGCAACCATCAACGATGGCGATACGCTGATTTTTATGAACTTTAGAGCGGATAGAGCCCGTCAAATGACACGTGCATTTGTAGATGAAGAGTTTACAGGGTTCAACAAAAAGGCAGCCCCTAGCTTAAGCGCTTTTGTAATGATGACAGAATATGCAGCAGATATTAAAGCGCCTGTAGCATTTGCACCAGAGGCACTGAACAATGTACTGGGTGAGTGGCTAGCTAAACATAACAAAACGCAGTTACGTATCTCTGAGACAGAAAAATACGCGCACGTTACTTTCTTCTTTAGTGGTGGTAGAGAAGCCGAGTTTGAAGGTGAACAACGTAAACTCATCCCTTCTCCACAAGTCGCAACATATGATCTGCAACCAGAAATGAACTCTGAACTACTCACTGACACACTGGTTGAAGCCATCCATTGCGGTGAATTTGATGTGATCATTTGCAACTATCCAAATGGCGACATGGTAGGCCATTCTGGCGTGTTTAGCGCTGCGGTAAAAGCCTGTGAAGCCGTCGATAAATGCATCGGTCGAGTACTCAATGCACTGCAAGAAGTGGGTGGCGAAGCCTTGATCACAGCCGACCACGGAAATGCTGAACAGATGACCAACGCCAAAACGGGTCAAGCACATACCGCTCATACCTCTGAACCTGTGCCGTTTATCTATGTAGGCCGAGATGCTCAACCGCACAGTGGTAAAACCCTAAGCGATGTGGCACCAACCATGTTACACCTACTAGGCTTGGAGCAACCAAGCGAAATGACTGGTACCCCAATAATGACCTTGAAATAATCATGCGCATGATGCTCTACAAGTTAATCATGCTGAGTCTTGCATTGGTGGTAACATCTGTTACCGCCAATGAATCAAGAACCAAGCAAGACTTAACAGAAGTACAAGAAGAGCTCAAAAAGAGCCAAAAGGATTATCAAAAACAGCGAGATAAGATCGCGTCACTGCGCGCAAAACTCAAATCGCAAGAGTTAGATATTGCCAAAAATGCCAAGGCTTTGTCATTAACCCAACGTGGTATCGCCGAAAATCAGCAACAGCAGTACACTTTGCAAAATGAAGCCAAAGGCTTAGAAAAGAAAAAAGCTCACCTACAAAAGCTACTGGCTGCACAGTTGAAAAGTGCCTACATGACGGGCAACCACGACTACTCTAAAATGCTTTTAAATCAAGAGAAAAGCGCGACTTTAGAGCGAACCATTAGCTACTACGATTACTTTAACAAAGCACGCATAAAGCAACTTGAAGAGCTAAAGCTTGTCGTGGCCGAGCTGGCTAAAAATCAACAACAGTTAGCTAAAAAGCAAGAAGAACTCAACGCATTGCATGAGCAGCAAGAAGCTCGTCAGGCAGCTTTGATTGCCGGCCAAAAAGAACGCCAGTCACATTTGAGTGAACTTAACAACACCCTTGAGCAAACAGCGCAAGCAATCAATTACTTAAAAGAAAACGAACAAACTTTGATAGCGACGCTTGAGCAACTTGCCAAAGTACAAGAGCCTAGCGAAATCGTTCTTGATGGATTAGCAAATAGTAAAGGCCGCTTGCTATGGCCTAGTAAAGGACGACTGAAACACCGCTTCGGACAAAGAAAACATGCAGGTATGAGCTGGAAGGGTGTATTGATCCAAGCTGCTGCTGGCACACCGGTAAACAGCATCAAGCAAGGGCAAGTCGTTTATGCCGACTGGCTCAATGGCTTTGGTTGGGTGATGGTTGTTGACCATGGTGAGGGCTTTATGAGCCTGTACGGCCATACGCAAACCTTGTTAAAAGATGTGGGCGATCTTGTCAATGCAGGTGAAACAATCGCACTGGTCGGGCAAAGCGGCGGGCAATCTCGTTCTGGTCTATACTTTGAAATACGGCATAAGGGAAGCGCTGTCGATCCGGTAAAATGGTGTAAAGCAAGTTAATTGATTAACCCGTGCTGCACCAAAATTGGAGCAGCACATGAACCGACTTTTCAATCTCAAACATATCATAGTGCGCAATCATTTTGCGTGGCTCATTTCCCTTCTTTGGGTTGTTGTAAGCTTGTGCTTTGTAACGCCCAGTACCTTTGCGAAACAGCAGTTTACACGTGAGCAAGTCAGTGAAATTCTGTTTCACGTTCACGCTTATTATGTCGAAGACCTACCACTTAGCCATTTTGACAAAGGCAATTTAGAACAGTTATTCACTCAGCTTGACCCGTATTCAAAGTACCTCTCAGAAACTGAACTCGAAGCAATATTTAGTGCCGCTAATGGTCGCTATACAGGCATTGGTATTGAGGTTGAAGAAATTGAGAACCGCATCGTTATCGTTAACACCTTACCAGGCTCCCCCGCCGAACTTGCAGGTATCGAAGGCGGTGACAAACTCGTTGCAATCAATGCCGAAGATGTTACCAATAAAGACATTGCACATGTCTCAAAACTACTTCAAGAGGCTGAATTTGCAACCATTAAAATTACCGTAGAACGCGCAACACATGAACTCACCTTGGCGCTTCGTCGCCAAGAAATTAACTTAGAGAGCGTAACCAGCTTATTGCTCTCTAACGGTAATGGTTACTTATCTCTTAATGGCTTTAACAATAATAGTTTTCATGATGTGGCCAGACACCTTAATAAACTAGCCTCCGAAAATGGCGAACCTTTAGCGGGTTTGATCATTGATTTACGCGATAACCCAGGGGGAACGCTCACCAGTGCTGTAGCGATCTCTGATTTGTTTTTAAATGCAGGGACCATCGTATTCACCAAAGGACGGTTTTTTGACGCCAACCAGCATTTCAAAGCGCAAAAAGGAGACGTGCTAAATGGCGCGCCTGTGGTCGTTATGATCAATGAAAATTCAGCTTCCGCTGCAGAGATACTCGCAGGCGCTTTACAAGACAATCATCGTGCGCTTGTAGTAGGAGCGCCTTCATACGGCAAAGGCTCGGTCCAATCATTGATCCCCATCGGTAATGGTACTACAGCACTTAAGCTGACTACCGCACGTTATTACACGCCTTCAGGGCGCTCTATAGAAGGCATCGGCATTGCGCCTGATATTGAACTGACCAAGCAAATGCTTTCACATTTAAGTAAAAGCGTTATAATGGCTGGTGAACAAACAACCAGAAATAAGCAGTTAGCAAGGCTGGATTCGCATTTGCTAAAGGCAAGACAATTACTTAAAAAACAATAGAGTTTATAAATAGCTACGCTCAATCAAAGCGAAGATAAATTGAACAATAAAAAATAACAAGAAGCTCGACTGTGCATAAAATTTTTTGGGGAATTTTTGCGCTTTGGTTAATCGCATTTCCAAGCGCTGCAAAACAAATTGCCATCGTTATCGATGATGTTGGCAATCATAAAAGAGACTTACAACTGCTGGAGTTACCCGGCCAGTTGTCGTTCTCGATTTTACCCCATACCCCTTACTCCCAACAATTTGCCTATATGGCCAGTCGAGCCAATAGAGAGCTATTACTGCATATTCCGATGCAATCACTGCAGGAAAAAGCGCTTGGTCCAGGCGCACTGACGCTAGATATGAACAAATGGCAGCTACAAAGTACACTTGGTCATGCCCTTGCCACCCTGCCGCAAGTAAAGGGCGTCAATAATCATATGGGTTCAGCACTCACTCAGTACACCCAACCGATGAAGTGGACCATGGAAGTGTTGAAAAAGCGTGGCTTGTTTTTTCTTGATAGCCGCACAACAGAGCATACACAAGCACAAAACGTCGCCAATTTATATGGTGTGGAAAATATTAGCCGTCATATTTTTCTGGATAATGAGCCAACATTCGAGGCATTGACTCAACAGTTAGAGGCGCTAAAGAGCAAAGCTGACTCAGCTAGATTCGCCATCGCCATTGCACACCCTTACCCGCAAACCATCGCTTTTCTAAAAACGGCGCTTCCAGAACTTACCGCTCAAGGGTATGAGTTAGTACCTATTTCTCAGTTAGTTGAATCAAAATATATTCAACTTGCAGAACGACAGCAGCATCAAACTCAAATTTTGATCCCAACCAGCGATTAGTTTGATCTCGATACATGCACCACAGCAAAATGTGCGTTATAACTTAATCATGTTCGGCTAAAAGGAAAAGATGATGTTACAAACCGTTGCTGATCTCATGACCGCAGATCCCTTTGCTGTAAATAGCAAGTCATCGTTAAAGGATGCGCACGACTTAATGCGCGAGAAAAATATTCGTCATATTCCAGTGATCGATGAACGAGGTATCTTACAAGGTATGCTCACGCAAAAAATTATGATTGCTAAAGTCATGGGGATCATGGCTACATACGGTCCCAATGCATTAGAAAGAAAAGAAAAATACACTGTCATTGAAGATATTATGGCAACCGATTTTGCCAGTATTCAGCCAAACCAAAACCTTGCTGAAGTTGCTGAATTTTTTGTCAGTAATCGCCATGGCTGCATGCCAGTAGTCGATGAGCAAAACAAACTGCTTGGGATTTTAACCTCCTCTGACTTTGTTCGTTTAGCTGCGGCACTACTCTCTTAATGAATAAAGAAATGCAGCTAGCTGTGCGCTGCATTTCTGCTTGTGGGTTAAGCCTTTTCTGCTAGGGTGCGTGCTACTGTACGCATTCCTAGTGTAGTTGCGCCTGCAGCCCATTGGCTACCAGCATTGTTTTGGAATGATGCAGCCAAATCGATATGCACCCAACCTTTACCTTCATTTGGTACAAAGCGAGACAAGAAACCAGCAGCATTTGACGCACCACCAAAGCCACCACCTTTTTGCGCTCGACTATTGGCCGTATCAGCATAAGCCGATGGACAGTTATTCTGGTGCCATTTTTCTAAAGGCAATGGCCAAGCGGCTTCAAATTCTTCACTGGCAAATTGTTGTACATCCGCAACTAGCTCTTTATCTAAACCAAATAGCGCGTTGTATTCTTGCCCGACCGCAACCAAAGCCGCGCCAGTTAAAGTTGCCGCATCAATGATTAGCTCAGCACCTGTTTCGCCCGCAGCCATTAAGCCATCAGCCAGTACCAAACGGCCTTCTGCGTCAGTATTAACGATTTCAACAGTGGTACCATTCTTATAAGTCAAAATGTCGCCTAACTTGTATGCATGGCCCGAAATAAGGTTTTCGGCACAGCATAAAAATAGTTTGATGCGCTTATCAATACCACGCTGAATAGCCAAAGCTAAACCTGCAGTGACGGTGGCCGCGCCACCCATATCGCATTTCATGCCCAGCATGCCTTCACTTGCCTTGATAGAGTAACCACCAGAGTCAAAGGTAATTCCTTTACCGACCAATGCCGCACTGACGGGCGCATTAGCATCGCCAGTTGGGTTGTAATCTAGCTCTAGCAATACCGGTGGACGCTCACTCCCTCGGCCTACTTCATGGATGCCTATCCATTGCTGCTCCATTAGCGCTTTGCCTTTAATAATCTGGTAGCTCACATGCTCAGGCGCGAGTGACTGAATAAATTCAGCCGCTTTGCCTGCCAAACTTTCTGGATAGATATCCTCAGCAGTGCCGTTTATCATCTGACGCGCCCAAGTGGCCGAACTCTGTAGCGCGGTTAGCTCATTAATATCCGACTGTGCATTTTCAACAAACGTCACACCCGAGAGTTGCTTTGGACTGGCAAACCCTTGGTAGAAAGCCCATTGTGATTCTGTACACCACTGCTCGCCTTGCAACTGAACTTGTGTGATCCCCTGTTGCGCCAGGGTTCTTGCTGCCTTTTGAATATTTTTTAGCGTTTCATTTTCATTCAAATGAATAGTGGCGCCCATTTGATCAAAAGACAATGATGCACCAGCTCCCCAATGTGGTGCTGCACTTTGTTCACTCAAACGAACGATAAATTTGTCAGACATAATCCTATATACTCTTGCACTTGTTAGTGCTCTAAAGTGTACACTAGCGAGTAACTAGACCCAACCGAATGCGATCAATTGATGAAATTTATCAGTGAGCTTAACCAGGCAACATTACTCAAACGATATAAGCGATTTCTTGTAGACCTACACTGTAAAGAACTGGGTGAATTCACGGTGCATTGCGCCAATACAGGAAAGATGACAGGGTGTGCTGACCCACATTTTACTGCCTACTACTCTACAAGTGATAACCAAAAACGTAAGTACCTGCACTCGTTGGAGTTGACCCAGAATCACCAGGGGGAGCTTATCTGTGTCAATACCAATCATGCCAACCAAGTCGCCTATGAAGGCATTGAACAAGGCATTGTGCATGAGCTCACAGGTTACCCACGCATCCAACGAGAGGTAAAATATGGCCAAGAAAACAGTCGTATCGACATTATGCTAGAGTCAGACGATACGTCTCCGTGCTATGTTGAGGTAAAGTCTGTGACGTTGCTAGAAGGGTCGCAAGGGTACTTCCCTGACGCTCAAACGCTACGAGGGCAAAAGCACATACGTGAACTTATCACCATAAAGCAGCAAGGGATACGCGCCGTATTGCTGTTTGTAGTCATGCACGAAGGCATCAATAATGTTGCCCCAGCAGCACACATTGATGCTGAATATGCTAGGCTGCTTAAACAAGCCTGCGACGTGGGTGTGGAAGTTTTAGCATATAAAACAGCTATTTCTGAACATGAAATCTCCTTAAGCCATCAAGTACCGGTTAATATAAGTTGAATTTTTGAAATATGCCCTCATATCGCAGCTCATTAGAATTTCGCCTCTAAGACTGAGATGACCAAGCGAATGTCATACTAAAAAATGAAAAAATATTTGCTTAGATGGGGAGATTCTGATATTTATAGCCGCCGGCGCTAGCTGGGGTAATGTATTAAGGATTTAGGAGAATGCTATGCCAGACCAAAAGAGACTGGGGTTATTGGCTCAAGCCGGTTTAGAACCTTATCAGGAAAAACCGGGCGAAGAATACATGAATGACGCACAACGTGCGCATTTTAAAGCAATATTAGAAGCATGGCGTAAAGACCTACGTAATGAAGTAGATCGTACAAAAACGCATATGCAAGATGAAGCGGCAAACTTTCCTGATCCTGTTGACCGTGCAGCACAAGAAGAAGAGTTTTCTCTAGAGCTACGTACGCGTGACCGTGAGCGCAAGCTGATCAAGAAAATTGAAAAAACACTGCAACTTATTGAAGACGATGATTTCGGTTACTGCGAATCGTGCGGTATTGAAATTGGCATTCGTCGTTTGGAAGCTCGTCCTACAGCCGATTTATGTGTTGACTGTAAAACACTGGCTGAAATTAAAGAAAAGCAAAACGGCCGAGGCTAACCTCAGCCAGTTATGCTCACCCCAGCATTATCCAATCATGGGAGCTATCGAGGTCGATTCGCTCCCTCGCCTTCTGGCCCCCTTCACTTCGGTTCATTAGTCGCCGCCCTTGGCAGCTTTCTCGCAGCCAAAAGCCAACAAGGTAAATGGCTGGTACGCATTGAAGACATTGACACACCCAGAGTCGTTCCAGGCGCTGACAGTGATATTTTACACACTCTCGAAGCGTATGGCTTACATTGGGATGAAACCGTTGTTTACCAAAGTCAGCGACATGCACTGTATCAAGACGTGCTGAATGCCTTGCAAAACCAAGGGTTGGTTTATGCCTGTCAGTGCACACGCAAAGAGATTAAACAACGAGGCGGCTTTTACGATAACCACTGTCGAGCACTGCATCTCCCTTTTGCTGGTAACGCCCTGCGCTTGAGACAGAACTTTCCCGTTGACACCTTTAAAGATCAGATCCAAGGGCAAGTGCATATTCCAACAAATATTGCGCAGGAAGACTATATTATAAAACGCAGAGATGGCTTGTACGCCTATCAACTTGTGGTGGTGCTTGATGATATCGACCAGCAAATTACACATGTGGTTCGAGGTGCTGATTTACTAGAGCCAACCGCGCGCCAACTGGGTCTATTCGAGCAACTAAAACATCCAGCTCCCCAATACGCACATCTTCCTCTAGTCGTCACAGAACCTGGATTGAAGCTGTCTAAACAAAACCATGCGCCAGCCATTGACAGGTGCGATCCGATACCTGCCACACTCGCTGCATTGCGTTTTTTAGGACTTTCTCCACCAAAAGACCTAGACTCATTAGCCATTGAAGATATTCTCAAGTGGGCCATCGCTTCATTTTCATTACAAAAGATTTCAAAATTAACAGAAAAACCGCTCAGTGATGCATATTGAAACAACAATATTTAGAGCCGTAACTTAATTTTTTGCTGTCACTGGTATATTATAGCGAGCCTTGTAGGTTCGCCTGCGTTACGAACGATTTTCTGGCATATACACTGTTTTAGGAGACGGGTTATTATTTCTAAGCTATTTAAATTTTGCAGACAATTGGTTGGCCAAAATAATTCTCAGGCACAGCCAATCACCTGCACTGAGCCAAATTTGATCCCGCGCAGTGAGCACAGTATTTCGCGCAAACAATTTAGCCCAAATGCAATCAAAGTACTATATCGCCTCAAAGATGGCGGTTACGATGCCTATTTGGTAGGTGGTTGTATTCGAGATATTTTGTTAGGTATTGAGCCAAAAGATTTTGATGTGGTTACCAACGCCACACCAGAACAAGTTAAAAAGCTGTTTCGTAATTGTCGTTTGATTGGCCGTCGATTCAGGCTGGCACATATTGTGTTTGGCCGCGAAATTATCGAAGTCGCCACAATGCGCGGCCATCATCAGGGTCAAGACAGTAAAAACCCTATCAGCCAATCTAGTGAGCATGGGCAACTACTTAGAGACAATGTCTATGGCACGATTGAAGAGGATGCCGAACGCCGAGATTTCTCTATCAATGCACTTTATTACTCGGTCAAAGATTTTACAATTCATGACTTTGCCAACGGCATTCAAGCTATCAAAGAGCGCAAAATTGAGCTCATTGGTGACCCTGAAACACGCTATCGCGAAGACCCCGTGCGTATGCTTCGCGCCGTACGTTTTGCAACCAAACTAGATATGCATATAGCGCCTGCAACCAAAGCGCCAATCAAGGAGCTAGCAGGACTGCTAAGCAATATTCCTGCTGCAAGGTTGTTCGAAGAAACGCTTAAACTATTTTTAAACGGTAAAGCTGAGCAAAACTTTCATATGCTGCGCGAGTTTGGCCTGTTTAAACAGCTATTTCCAGCGTTAGATGCCATACTTGAGCAAAGTGAAACGGGCTTTGAAGCACGCTTCATTGCACAAATGTTTGCCAACACTGACTTACGTATTAATGCTGATAAAAAAGTCACACCTGCATTTGTATATGCGGCTTTACTTTGGTTCCCATTGTTACAGCGCAGCGAAAAGCTGCAAAAGCAAGAACAACTCCCCGTTTTTGATGCTTTCGCTCAAGCCATGAATCAGGTGCTTGGTGAAAATGCCCAGCACATTGCGGTACCAAAACGCTTTACGTTGGGAGCAAGAGATATTTGGCATATTCAGATGCGTCTAGATAAACGCAGTGGGCAGCGCGCCTATCGTTTAAGTCAGCAGCCTCGCTTTAAAGCCGCTTACGACTTTTTACTGCTACGTGTTGAAAGTGGTGAACAAGAGCAACAGGCATTGGCTGATTGGTGGACCAATTATCTACAACAAGATGTTAATGGCCAAAAAGAAATGGTTAGAACATTATCTTCTCAAGAGCCAGGAAAGCCTAGACGTCGCCATCGCAGAAAACCTAAAAAGAAGTCACCTGAATAATGGAAACCGTTTTTATTGGCTTAGGTGCAAACCTTAACGACCCAGTATCACAGCTTAAAAATGCAATCAGTGCGCTTGAGACTTTACCCAACAGCCAGTTAGCATGCTGCTCTCGTTTGTACGGGTCAAAGCCTATGGGCCCACAGGATCAGCCTGATTATATTAATGCCGTGGCTTGTTTGCATACTGAGTTAGCACCTGAAGCCCTGCTCGACGCGCTGCAAAATATCGAGCAAGAACAAGGCCGAGTTCGTAAAGACGAACGCTGGGGTCCACGAACGCTCGACTTAGACATCCTACTCTTTGGTAACGAAGTAATTCAAACTGAACGCTTAACCGTTCCGCATTACGGACTCAGTGACAGAGAGTTTGTGGTTTATCCATTATTGGAAATTGCACCCGAGTTAGTGCTACCTAACGGTATTAAATTGTCAGATATCTGTGCACAATTACCCTTAAACGACTTAACCCCAATAGAATAACAATTACATTCCATCAAGAGGACTGAAATGGCTAAAGTAACCGTATCAACACTGGCAAAAATGAAACGAGAGCACAATAAAATCACGGCACTAACCGCCTATGATGCGAGCTTTGCGAAGTTATTCGATGATAATGGTGTGGATGTTGTGTTAGTTGGTGACTCATTAGGCATGGTACTACAAGGCGCTGATGATACGTTAGCTGTAACCAATGCAGACATTGCATATCATACACGTTGCGTCAGAGCGGGTAGCAAAGAGCTATTTGTGGTTGCCGATATGCCCTTTATGACGTATGCCAATCCGACCCAAGCGTGCGAAAACGCCGCTGAGCTTATGAGAGCTGGTGCCAACATGGTGAAGCTTGAAGGTGGTGAATGGCTACTGGATAGTATTCGTGCATTAACACAGCAAGGGATCCCTGTATGTGGACACCTAGGTCTCACGCCTCAGTCTGTGCATGTTTTTGGTGGATTCAAAATTCAAGGACGAGGGGATAATCAAGCTGAGCGAATGATTGCCGATGCAAAAGCGCTTGAAAACGCGGGAGCACAGCTACTAGTTGTTGAGTGTATTCCTGCCAGTCTCGCTAAACGTATCTCACAAGCGCTAACAATTCCGGTCATCGGCATTGGGGCAGGAAAGGATACCGATGGACAAATTCTCGTGATGCATGATTTAGTGGGTATTTCAGCAGGCTACATCCCTAAGTTTTCAAAGAACTTTTTGGCCGAAACAGGCAACATGCCAGATGCGGTTAAAAAATACTGCCAAGACGTAAAATCTGGCGCTTTCCCAACCTCTGAACATGAGTTTAATTAATGCAATCCGTTTCTGAAATTAAATCATTACGCAGTCAAATTAAAGCGTGGCGTCAACAAGGTTTGAGCATCGCATTTGTGCCAACTATGGGAAATTTGCACAATGGGCATTTTTCTTTAGTCGAAAAGGCAAAAACCCTAGCAGACAAAGTCGTGGTGAGCATATTTGTCAATCCGATGCAATTTGGCGCATCAGAAGATTTAGACAGCTATCCAAGAACATTGGATGAAGATAAACAAGGTTTAGCTGAACTTGGCACTGATTTAGTCTTCACACCTAGTGTTGAAGCAATCTATCCAAACGGCTTGGCTGCACAAAGTTATGTAGACGTTCCAGGTGTCTCTATGGGTTATTGTGGTGGCACTCGCCCTGGGCACTTCAAAGGCGTTGCAACGGTTGTCACTAAGTTATTTAATATGGTGCAGCCTGATTTTGCTTGTTTTGGAGAGAAAGACTATCAGCAACTGCAAGTGATCAAAACCATGGTCCGAGACTTGTCTATTCCTATTGAAATAGTTGGTGTGCCAACACAGCGAGAAGTAAGCGGGTTAGCTATGAGTTCTCGTAACGGATATTTAAGCGCCGACGAAAAAGATACCGCGAAAGTACTTTTTCAAACGCTGAGCGATGCAGCAAAAATGCTAGCATCTGGCAACAAAGATTTTGCAGATATCGAACAACAAGCAAAATCACAATTACTTAAAAATGGTTTAACGCCCGATTACTTTGCCATAGCCAATGCCATCACTTTAAAACCTGCTACACTGAAAGATCAACAACTTGTCATATTGGCGGCTGCATTTTTGGGTAAAGTAAGACTCATTGATAACTTACAGGTCAGCCTTTAAAAAAGGAAATGCCATGAAAGTATTCACCACAGTGATAGCACTGCTATTAATAAGCGGTTGCCAAACAAATACGTCGGCTGAACTCAATGCTTGCGCTCAACAAAATTTTCAATGTGAAGCACAGTGTGAGCGTGTGGCTCCCAAGGATACCTTGTCAGCTCAAGTATGCAGTGGTGAATGCACCGATGAGTTTAACAGTTGCAAGTCACAGGCTGAGCAGTTAACCAAACGGACAAATTAGCATTCCAGAGCGGCCAATGAGCCGCTTTTTCGTCTTTAACGCTAATCCAATCTACTCTAACCGTTACAAATAAAAAAACGGCCCCTTTATAGGAGCCGTTCTAGCTATATGAGCACATCAGCAGTCCGAAGTCAGACTGCATTAATTCTATTTATAGAAGTCCTAGCTTCTTAAGCTCCGCATTTGCCATATTTGCAGATAAAGGAACATAACCATCTTTTTCTACAATCTTCTGACCGTCTTTTGACAACACCATTTTTAAGAACTCAGCTTCGATTGGTGCTAATGGCTTATTAGGGTGCTTGTTCACGTATAGATATAAAAAGCGAGAAAGTGGGTACTTACCTTGCGCTACATTTTCTAATGTTGCATCAACAAAGTTTGTGCCTTTTTTCGCCAGCGGTACAGTACGTACACCAGACGTTTTATAACCAATACCTGAGTAACCAATCGCATTCACAGAAGAAGAGATTGACTGTACAACAGATGCCGAGCCTGGCTGCTCATTTACGTTGTTACGGAAGTCACCTTTACAAAGCGCTTTCTTCTTAAAGTAGCCATATGTACCAGATACTGAGTTACGACCATATAACTGAACATCTTTTGCAGCCCAGTCGCCCGTTAGGCCAACATCGCTCCAACGTGTTACTTCCTCTGTTGCACCACACTTACGCGTTGACGAGAAAATCGCATCAACTTGATCAATACGTAAGCCTTCAATTGGGTTATCTTTGTGTACAAATACCGCTAATGCGTCAATAGCTACACGTACTTCTGTTGGCTTGTATCCATAACGTTTTTCAAACGCTTCGATTTCTTTAGACTTCATTTTACGGCTCATTGGGCCGAAGTTTGCGGTTGCTTCCGTTAACGCCGGAGGAGCTGTTGAAGAGCCCGCTGCTTGAATTTGAATATTTACATTTGGGTAGATACGTTTGTACTCTTCCGCCCAAAACGTCATCATGTTAGCAAGCGTATCTGACCCCACAGAAGAGAAGTTACCTGAGATCCCGCTGGTTTTAGTGTACTCTGGAAGGTTTTTATCCAACGCAGAAACTTGTGTTGAAACTAAGGTTGTTACAGCCACACCCATTGCGGCAACTAAGCTTTTAAATTTCATTGGGGTTACTCCAATTGTTCGTCCCAGTTAAATAACGCAGACTATATTGCAGTCATTCGATGACAGAAAAATTACTCTTAAATGACACTTTTGTGACTTTCACTGTTTGTCATAAAAGCGAGTTTATTTTTAGGAAAGGCAAATGAAAAACATGACCCTTCACCCACAGTACTTGATATCTCGAGTGTAGAATCATGACGCGTTAGAACATGCTTGGTAATTGCAAGGCCTAGACCTGAACCGCCCGTTTTCCGACTGCGCGCCTTATCCACTCGATAAAAACGCTCAGTGAGCCGATGAATATGTTCAGGGGCAATACCGTCACCATTATCAATGACTGAGAACCTTGGCTTCCCGTCTTTATCATATTGCCAATTTACTTCTACACACCCGTTCGGTTTGGTATAGTGAATGGCATTGAAAACCAGATTCGAAAACGCACTTCGTAGCTCATCAGCTGAGCCGACGATATCAAGTGATTTATCCACATTGAAAGTGAGTTGATGGTGCTTGTCTTGATTGAGCGACTTTGCTTCTGTTTCAATCAATGCCAGCATAGCTGGCACATCAACAGGTTTGTCTTTTTCCTGCTTACGTGCACTCTCAATGCGCGACAATGACAGTAACTGGTTGACTAGAGCATCCATGCGCTTACACTGTTCAATCATAGTAAAGTGCGCTTTATTCCACATACTTGGCGGTGGCAGATTGTCACTATCAAGCATTTCAAGATAGCCAGTTACCACTGTTAAAGGTGTTCTTAGCTCATGTGAAACGTTGGCGACAAAGTCTTTGCGCATTTGCTCTAGCTGTTTTAAACGCGTGATATCTCGCACAACCATCATCAACTGCTCAGCATAAGGCATAACCCTGAACTCTAAAACTTGCTCACTGACATGTCCAGAATCAAGCTCAAGCGGCTCATCAAAATTTTGACCTTGCATGTACTTTACAAACTTGGGATCACGGATCAAGTTATCTAAACGTTGCCCATGATCCGTAGGCCACTGTAAGCCAAGCACCTTTAACGCTAATTGGTTGCACCAAACGATGCTTAAATCTTGTTGTAGTACCACCACAGCATCGGGCACCGCTTCCGCGCCTTCACGAAAACGGCGAATTAACTCCGCCAACTCGTTGCGCTTTTTTCGGTTTCGGTGTTGTAAGTGGTAGATCCCTTCAAAGATCTGCTCCCATGCTCCCTCACCTTCTGGTGGGTTAAAACTACGTTGGTTGAGTAACCAATCGCTGAGGCGATAAAGTTGATGATAGTGCCACAATAACAATGAGATGGAGCCGATAAAAAGAAGAACGAACGGTGCTCCAATTAGAATACCAATCAAAGTTAAAGGCAGAAAATACAAAAACAGGCGTTTAAACAACGCCTGTTTATTTATCACTCGGTACATATATGATCGTATCCTAACACTACTAGGCTACCGTATTTATAGCTTGCTAGAAAAACGATAGCCAGCTCCACGTACAGTTTGTACTAGTCTATCGTGGCCAAGTGGCGCAATCGCTTTACGTAAACGACGAATATGTACATCCACGGTTCTGTCTTCAACGTACACATTAGTTCCCCAAACATGATCTAATAACTGTTCACGACTATAAACGCGTTCAGGGTGTGTCATAAAGAAGTGTAATAAGCGAAACTCTGTTGGTCCCATATCCAGCTCACTGCCAGCAGATGTTACTCTATGTGAAATTGGGTCTAAACGTAAGCCATGAACTTCTATTGCCTCTTCCAATGATGTTGGCGATACACGGCGGATCACAGCTTTGATCCTTGCCATCAGTTCTTTTGGTGAGAAAGGTTTAGTAACATAATCATCAGCACCCACTTCAAGTCCCTTAACTTTATCTTCTTCTTCTCCGCGGGCTGTCAGCATGATAATAGGGATCTGACGTGTATATTCGCTCTGCTTGAATTTTTTAGCAATTTGAATACCGCTGCCACCAGGTAGCATCCAGTCGAGTAATACCATATCAGGATAAGGTTCTACCATCGCGGCGATTGCCGAATCATAATCCTCAGCTTCAATTGCTTGAAAACCATTTTGCTCTAAAACAAACACCAGCATTTCTCTGATAGGTGCTTCATCATCAACTACAAGTACTTTACGTGACATCCCAATGTTCTCTTTCATTACCGAAGTTGCTGTCATTATTATGACTTAGTGTGACAGTTTTATGAAACTGTATCTTGGAATTTAAAAAGCATACAAAAAAAATGCGATATTATTTTACCACATGATTTTTTGTATACTATTGATGTTACAGGATTATTTAAAAAATCATAATATTCAGCTAAAAATCGTAACGTAATGTCAATGCCATATGTTCTTGGTCTGGCGTGTTGTCTAAGTTAAATTGTGAGTACCAAAAATACATACGTGCTTGCTTAGACAGGCTTTTTTCTACCCCAACTGATGTTGCGTTCCCTGCATCAGCAAGCTTGCCACTTGCACCATCTGAATCTTGATATTGAGCCAATAGTTTATAGCTATCAATTTTGTATGAGGCACTCACTATATAACTATCTATCTTTTCGTCACTATCTATTTTTTCACTTTGCTGATACATACCACCCACAGTGGCATTGCCAAGCCTCCCTTGCACGGTTACCCGGTTGATGTCTTGCCCTGCCACTTCGTTATCATGAGCAACACTGATGTAAATCGGCGTATTTTTGAGCTTGCTATCACCATACATACCCGCTATAGATAGGCCCGCTTCACCGTTTTGCTTACTGTTGTCCTCGGCAATATAACTGACAACAAACTTCATGTGATTCAACTCAGGGGTAGTATATTGAATGGTGTCACCGAGACGATTTTCTCCAGCAAAAAGTACTTTAATATCAGCTTCAAAGTCATTCATCATATCAATACTACCCTGCGACTTTTTGACCGCAGTATCATCTCGACCAATCAAAACTTGCCCAAAGCTGCCTTTAACACCAACGTACTGAGAACGTGCGGTAATATTTTCTCCGCTTTTACCATCTTTGTCGTTATCAGCAGGATTTACTTCAAATTCGTACTTAAAAAAAGCTTGTAGCCCATCGCTCACCTGTGTTTGGCCTTTAACCCCTAATCTAGAAGAGTAGCTTTCAATGCTTGTTTCTGAATCGTCTGCAACATCGCTATATTGCAACCCAGCATGAACGCGACCATACACTTTCACTTCTTCTGCACTAACAACGCCGGAAGCAATCAGCAGTAATGGACCTAAAATTGTTAACTTATATGTTTTCATTTTTAGCGCAGCCTTAGTCAATGGTGATAGTTCATATCCCTGAACAATGGACTCATTATCACGAGCGGTAATATAAAAATTAGCTGCTAATTATGGGAGATCAAGAAATATATAAACTTGGGATCAAATTTGTACTAAGTAAGGAGTTTGGGATCAAATTCTTACCAACTTGATCCTGCTTGGGATCAATATTTTACTAGCCTGAGACAAAAAATTACCTTTACAGCCATAGAATTAGCTATTTTTTATGCAAATAACAATACAATACCGATCATATGGCACAGAGCTAGTAAAAACCTGATCCCAAGCCCCGCTACTCAATAACACATTGATCTTTAAATATGATCGGATAGTAAAATAGTGATCCAAAAAAAAGCCTCAAATGAGGCTTTTTTTTAACTTAGAGCAGACTTAGTTATTATTTGATCTGAGCGTTCAACTCACCAGATAAATATTTTAAGTGCATATCATCTAAAGAAATAGGCTTGATCTTACTCGCATTGCCTGCCGTGCCAAACGCTTGATAACGATCGATACAGATCTCTGTCATCGCTTTTGTCGCTTCAGCTAAGAACTTACGAGGATCGAAGTTAGCAGGGTTATGAGCTAGATGACGACGAATAGCACCCGTTGATGCTAAACGTAGATCCGTATCAATATTGACCTTACGTACGCCGTGCTTGATCCCTTCAACGATTTGCTCAACTGGCACACCGTAAGTTTCTGGAATTTCTCCGCCATATTCGTTGATCACAGCCAACCAGTCCTGCGGTACTGAAGACGAACCATGCATTACTAAGTGTGTATTTGGGATACGCGCGTGGATCTCTTTGATACGATCAATAGCCAAAATATCACCCGTTGGTGGACGCGTAAATTTGTATGCACCGTGTGATGTACCGCATGCAATTGCAAGCGCATCTACGCCTGTTTTGCTTACAAAATCAGCAGCCTCTTCTGGGTCTGTTAGTAGCTGGTCGTGAGATAGCTTACCTACCGCACCAATACCATCTTCTTCACCTGCTTCACCTGTTTCCAAAGAACCTAACACACCTAGTTCACCTTCAACAGAAACACCACAAGCGTGCGCCATTTCAACTGTACGGCGTGTCACATCAACATTATATTCATAGCTTGAAGGTGTTTTGCCGTCATCTAATAACGAGCCGTCCATCATTACCGATGAGAACCCTAGTTGAATTGAGCGTTGGCAAACGGCAGGAGATGTACCGTGATCCTGATGCATAACGACTGGAATGTGTGGCCACTCTTCAATCGCAGCAAGGATCATGTGGCGTATAAACGGTGCACCAGCATAGGCACGAGCACCCGCAGAACCTTGTACAATCACAGGGCTGTTTGTTTTGTCAGCCGCTTCCATGATCGCACGCATTTGTTCCTGGTTGTTTACGTTAAAAGCTGGAACGCCATAACCATGCTCAGCAGCATGATCTAGAAGTTGACGCATACTGATTAAAGCCATAATGCTTTCTCCAATAGTCGATAGCTTGTCGCTATCTTGTTTGAACGGGATAAATTGTATGTAGCCTAAGCTACGAGTATTTGTTGATATCTAAGTGAGAGTGATATAAACAAATAAGGCCAGCTAACGCTGGCCCATAAAAATTAAACGTTTGCTCTTTTCTCAAGCATAGCTACAGCCGGTAGTTTTTTCCCTTCTAAAAACTCTAAAAAGGCACCACCACCCGTAGAAATATAAGAAATATCACCTGCCACGCCGTATTTATCAATGGCGGCTAACGTATCACCACCACCTGCGATGGAAAAGGCACTTGATTTTGCGATAGCGTTGGCAATGGCCTCAGTGCCATTTCCAAATTGATCAAACTCAAAAACACCTACAGGTCCATTCCAAACAACTGTTCCTGCTTTTTCGATGATCTTAGCTAACGTGCTTGCAGTCTCAGGACCGATGTCAAAGATCATATCTTCGTCAGTGATTTCATTCACATTCTTTATCGTTGCTACTGCTGATTCTGAAAACTCAGAACCAACCACCACATCCGTTGGTACAGGAATGTCACCGTTATTTTCACGAGCAGCATCAGTTAACTTGTTGGCTTCATCTATTAAATCTTTCTCATATAAAGACTTACCTACAGGGTGTCCGGCAGCAGCGATGAAGGTATTTGCAATACCGCCACCAGCAACAAGCTGATCTACGACCGTTGACAACGAGTCTAGTACCGTTAATTTAGTTGATACTTTAGAGCCACCAACAATCGCCACTAACGGACGCGCTGGATTATCTAATGCTTTACCTAATGCATCTAACTCAGCCGCCAGCAAAGGGCCAGCACAAGCGACAGGGGCAAATAGGCCAACACCATGAGTTGAAGCTTGTGCTCTATGCGCGGTACCAAATGCGTCCATCACATATACATCGCACAATGCCGCAAGTTGTTTAGCCAGCGTTTCGTCGTCTTTCTTTTCACCAACGTTAAAGCGAACATTCTCAAACACCACCACTTCGTTGTCAGCAACCTCTACACCATCAAGGTAGTCAGTTACCAAACGAACGTTTTGTGGCAAAGCATCGTTCAAGTAATCCACCACTGGCTGCATAGAATATTGCGTATCATACTCGCCTTCCGTTGGGCGGCCTAAGTGCGACATCACCATCACTTTAGCACCTTTTTCAAGCGCAAGTTTGATAGTGGGCAGTGATGCGCGAATACGTGCATCAGAGGTCACTTTGCCCTCTTTAACAGGCACGTTCAAATCTTCTCTGATTAATACGCGCTTGCCGCTTAAATCTAAATCGGTCATTTTAATGACAGACATGGACTTCTCCTTCATTACGATACTTCAAGATTCAAATAAATTATCTAACAGCCATCATTGCCGCCGCCGTGTCGAGCATTCGATTCGCAAATCCCCACTCGTTATCACACCACACTAATAATTTTACGAGTCTTTTATGACTAACTCGTGTTTGGGTGCCATCAATAATACAAGAGTGAGGGTCATGATTAAAATCCACCGAAACTAATGGTTCTTCGGTATAACTCAAAATGCCTTCTAATCTGCCTGATGCGGCTTTTTGCAAAACCTGATTCACTTTCACCAAATCTACATCGGCATTAAGTGTAACGCTCAAATCCATTGCCGTAACATTGATTGTGGGCACACGCACAGCGATAGCCTCAAAGCGACTATGAAACTTAGGCAGTATACGCTCAATACCTCGTGCCAGCTTTGTATCTACTGGGATAATTGATTGACTGGCTGCGCGGGTACGTCTTAGATCACTATGATAAGCGTCGATCACCTGTTGATCATGCATGGATGCATGAATCGTCGTGATTGCACCCGATTCAATACCAAACGCGTCATCCAGCACCTTTATTACAGGAACAATACAATTCGTCGTACACGAACCATTCGATACAATAGTATGGGCAGCTCGAAGCTCCTCATCATTGATACCATACACTATGGTCGCGTCTACATCCGCATCCGCAGGTTGAGAAAAAAGTACTTTTTTGGCACCTGCATTTAAATGGCGCATAGCATCCTGACGAGAGTGAAACACCCCAGTACATTCGAGTACAACGTCAACATCCAATGCCTGCCAAGGCAACAAACTCGGATCGGCCTCATTGAACAATTGAATCCTGTCGCCAGCGACATTTAAGTACGGGGCTTGATGACTGACATCAAACGCAAAACGCCCATGAGAAGTATCATATTTTAATAGGTGGGCAACCGCTTTTGGGTCCGCTAATTCATTGATAGCGACAACCTGAATTTCGTGCTGGCGTCCGGACTCGTACAGCGCGCGTACTATGTTGCGACCGATACGACCAAAACCATTGATTGCCAGTTTGATTGCCATTAGATTGAAAATCCAGCTAAATGCGAATAATTACAGGAGCTTTGCTCCAAAAGATGGCGCTATTGTAATCGACCACGCTGAAATGTGTAAGGGTAATGAGAAACTTTTTTTACATACCGGATCAAAATGCAGACTGCCTTACAGCTAATCAATGTACAAGACTCGCGGTATTATGTTTCGGTATTTTCAAGCAAGCGAGGGAGCTCACTGGAGTAACTGTCCTAGTTTAAGGCGTTTACCGACACTAATAGCACTGGCTTGTGCAAGTAACAGCTCTGCGGTTGCCAACGCATCGGTTAGCGCATTATGCGCCCCATATTCTGGTAAATGATAACGGATTCGACATGCCTGCAACGTTAAACTATCTGAGTTCAAAGGTTCAGTGCGAGCGGATAAACGACGCTTCTCAATAGCCATGGTATCCAATACAGCTAAAGGACTTAACGTTAATCCGCGACATTTACTCGCTTGTTTTAAAAAGGCCCAATCTAGCTGCGCATTGTGACACACTAATATTTTTCCTTCTAACACAGCACCTAAGCGGGTTAAAATCTGACTCAGTCGCTCGCCTTGTTCAACCATTTGCTCATCAATGCCATGATATATAGGGCTTTGCGATAGGGCTTGTACTTCTTTATTTATATAATATTCGCTCGAGTCTAAATGTACTTTTCCTCGCTCAATCACCAACCATGCTACTGAAACAATTTCATCGTTTTGCGCATCCAAACCTGTCAGCTCTAGATCCAGGATCACATACTCAAAGGCATTGAATTCACTCTGTCGTAACTTCATCAGACCATAAAACTTGTGCCACCAACGCAGCCCCCACATCACAAGCTTCCTCTGGCAAATTTGAACGCACAGGCTTGTTGCGCTTGCTTTATAAGATAAAATGCTTCTTTAAGCTGATGCCGCTCAAGAGATGTGAGATGCTCTGGGTTGATACAGTTTTCTGGTAATTGTTCATACTCTAGCTGCGTTTTAAGCCTTAATTGGGTAAGGTAGCGCCAACAATCTTTTAAGTCGTAAATATCCTCTTTACTCAACAACGTCGTACTGAGTAACGCATCCAGTCGTTCAAGGGTATTGGCTTTGTAAACCTTCGCTTTTAAAGCATATAGCCGCACAAGATCATTGATGATCACCACACCACGGCGCTTCAAATCCAAATATTTATGCTGCTGTTTATCTTTTTCTAGCTTGAATTGGTGAAACAACCCTAATGGTACAGAATTGGTCGTAATATCCGTTGCCATAGCCGCGAAAAACAATTCGTTTTTAGCCATTTCACTTAATTGTGTTGTGAATTCATTGTACAAGGCGTTACTGCCGTCAATAAAACGAATATCGAAATATATCTTACAATTGAGCATTGCTTTTGGCGTTGGCTGAGCGACCCAGAGTTTGAAACGCTCTAACCATTGCGCAAGTGAACCTCTGCAATGCTCATTGCTGGCCATAATATTCCCAGGGCATGTACGGATACCACAATGAGCCAGTTGTTCACAAACAAAGCGCCCTAATCCTGAAAAGTAACTTCGTTGCTCATCGTTCACATCATTGGGTAACAATAAACCGTTGTCCTGATCAGAATGGAGGGTTTGTTCTTCTCTGGCTTGTGATCCAAAACAGATCCAGCTAAATGAGCAAGGAGCCTCACCGTGTTCTAGCTGATATAAAGCAATTAATCGTGAGGTCAGCGCATCACTGAGGCCACTGAGCAATTTACCAATCAGAGAAATATCTTCGATGTTATTAGCAAAGCGCTTTAACAAGTCAGGGATCTCAGATGCACATAACTTTATTGCTGAAAGGCTTTGTGCCTTGTAAATCTTGCTTATCAACTGCACTGGATCGCTTTTTTGCTGGCGTAATAGATCGGTACTGGTCAACATTCCTAACGGTTCATAATGCTCATTAAGTACAGGTAAATGATGAATATTATGCTTGAGCATTAAGTGTAACGCCGAAAACACTCGATTGTGTTCAAATATATATTTGGGTGAATCAGTCATAATACTTGCAATTGACTGCTGGGGAGAGACGCTCGCTGCCAGTACCCGGTTGCGTAAATCTCGATCCGTCACCACACCCAATAGTTTTCGATGTTCACTAATGATAATAGACGAAACGCAATGCTGACTCATCGTTTGAGCCGCTTCATAAATGCTTGCGTGTGGGGCAAGCACAACGGCTCCTTTGGTCATCACTTCGCTTATCTTTTTTTCTGACCAGCTATCGCGACTTTGTTTATAGTGAGAAGAAAGAAGTCTATTTGCATGTGCTTTTACAAAGTGTTGCTCAAAAACCTTATATTCACGGCGTAAAAATTCAAAATGTTCTTCATTGAGTAAGTAAACTAAACCCGCAAGATTCACCTGCAATTGGTTTTTAATCGCTTCACCCGTTAACAGTGATGGATAGCCAAAGTAATCCCCTTGCGCTAAACGCGTCACTACTTCGCCATGCGCGTTGAGTAGGTCATAACTACCTGAGCGCACAAGATACAAATATAAATTGCCACTACGTAACCACTGATGCTGGTTCTGCTCTGTCAGGTAAATCACCTCTAGGTGAGTGGCAAAAAAATGGCTGGCTGCTTCTGGTAGCTGACTAAAAGGCATTTGCTTGCTAACAAATCGTTTAACCTCTGCAATTTCAGGCGTCATCCTCGCTCCTAAACTATTCACCAATAACCATCGGATAAACTATTATCCTTAACTAAAAAACCCAGCCCAAATGGGCTGGGTTGTTCATTCTAATACTAGCAAATTCCTCTAGTGCGCATGAGCTTCACCCGATCCCTTAGGGTTACGAATGCTTTCGACCATCTGCTGCACTTCCTCTGGTGTTTGTGCCGTTAGTTTGAGCACTACCGCTGCAACGATAAAGTTCACCATCATGCCCACAATACCTATTCCCTCAGGTGAAATACCAAACAACCAATGTGCCGGGGTATTAAGTTCTGGGCTGATAAACTTAAAGTAAATGATATATGCCGCTGTAAAGGTTATTCCTGTCACCATCCCAGCTATGGCGCCTTCTTTGTTCATGCGTTTAGAGAAGATCCCCATAATGATCGCTGGGAAGAAACTTGCGGCGGCTAAACCAAACGCAAACGCGACAACCGAAGCAACAAACCCTGGTGGATTAATCCCGAAGTAAGCAGAAATTGCAATGGCAACCATGGCTGATAAACGCGCCGCTAGCAGTTCCTGTTTATCACTGATATTAGGTTTTAAGGTTCGCTTAAGCAGGTCATGGGAAACGGATGTTGAAATAACCAATAGTAACCCAGCTGTGGTTGACAGTGCCGCTGCAATACCACCTGCTGCTACAAGTGCAATCACCCATGCAGGTAAATCTGCGATTTCCGGGTTTGCCAATACCATGATGTCACGGTCAATTTGCACTTCGTTCGCACTATTAGGGTCGCTAATCTTGCCTGATGAATAGAACATCTTGCCATCATTATTTTTGTCCTCAAACACGATAAGCCCAGTTCTTTCCCAGTTTTTAACCCAAGTTGGTGCTTCGGCGTAAGCTGTGCCGCTACCATCCTTACCATTGATCGTATCAATCATATTAACGCGCGCAAATGACGCCACTGCAGGTGCTGTGGTGTAGACTATGGCGATAAATACCAGTGTCCATGCAGCCGAAATACGTGTGTCTTTTACACGAGGTACAGTAAAGAAGCGCACAATAACATGTGGTAAACCAGCGGTACCCACCATCAATGCTGCAGTGATAGCAAACACATCAATCATGCTTTTTGACCCTTCGGTATATTGTGCAAAACCCAGTTCGGCGCTGAGCCCATCGAGTTTATCCAACACATACGTACCTGAGCCATCAGCAAGCGTTGCGCCAAACCCTGTTTGTGGTAACAAATGCCCCGTCATCATCAACGAGATAAAAATTGCAGGTACAAGATATGCGAACACTAACACACAGTATTGTGCAACTTGGGTGTATGTGATCCCCTTCATACCACCAAGTACGGCATAGAAGAAAACAATCACCATACCAATGTATACACCCGTTTCTATGTCTACTTCTAGAAAACGAGAAAATACCACACCAACACCTCTCATTTGCCCTGCTATGTAGGTGAAGCAAATAAAAATAGCACACAAAATAGCTACAACACGCGCAACCTGCGAGTAGTAGCGATCACCGATAAAGTCTGGAACCGTGAATTTGCCGAACTTACGCAGATAAGGCGCTAAACACAGAGCCAGCAATACATAACCGCCCGTCCAGCCCATCAGGTAAACACCGCCATCGTAACCGGCAAATGAAATGATCCCCGCCATGGAAATAAATGAAGCCGCACTCATCCAATCCGCAGCTGTTGCCATGCCATTTGCAAATGGCGGCACACCGCCACCGGCAACATAAAAATCTTTCGTTGAGCCTGCACGCGCCCAAATTGCGATACCGATATAGAGCGCAAAGCTCAAACCGACGATTATAAATGTGAGAGTTTGTACATCCATCATTATGCCCCTATTCGTCTACGCCGTATTTTTTATCCAATGCATTCATCTTGAATACGTAGACAAAAATCAAAGCAACAAAGGTATAAATAGCCCCTTGTTGTGAAAACCAAAAACCCAATTTAAATCCGAAAAAACGTACTTCGTTGAGCACATCCACCAGCAAAATGCCAAAACCGAAAGACACTACAAACCAAATTGCCAACAGTTTAAACATTAAGGTGAGATTTTCTGACCAGTATGCTTTTGCTTGTTGTTCATCTTTAAAAGCCATTTTATATCCCCTATCACGCGCCCATGCTTGAGCTGTGTTGGTGTTAATTGTCACCATTTACCTTAGCAACGGCTTGATAAGAATAAATTGAGACCTTAGTCGTAGCAAAAACATTACGTTTACGTTAACTGCACCTTGAAAAAAAATAATGCACAATTAATTCATTAAATAACAAAGAGTTATGACTAATTATGGAAAGGTATGTTATCCATCAAGGAAAATATGACGCTTATACGACATTAGTCTAAATCAACTTGAAGAAAACAACTTATATATAAGAAACAAAAGGTTAAAAACATCAATGTAATATGTGATGTACAGACACTGGCTAAATCTGTGGTAAGGTAAAGACACGTTGATTTAACAAGAATAACAATGACAGCTGCACTCATTCTGGTCTCACTGAGTTACATTGGCCTTCTGTTCTGGCTAGCCAACTGGGGAGATAAAACCACACCATTGGCGATGCGGATCACTCACCACCCCTTTGTGTATGCGTTTTCACTGGGCATTTACTGCACGTCTTGGACTTATTATGGCTCAGTCGGCACCGCCGCTGAAAGTAGCTGGCACTACTTACCTATTTTACTTGGGCCAGCCTTGTTATTTTTCTTCGGTCATGGTTTTTTACGTAAACTTATTTTGGTCAGTAAAAAGCAAAACATTACCACCATTGCTGATTTTATTTCCGCGCGCTATGGCAAACGCCAAGCCACAGCCGTCATGGTCACTATGATTGCGCTGCTAGCAACCATTCCCTATATTGCACTGCAACTCAAAGCGCTCAGCAGCAGTTTTTTACTACTTCAACAAGGTTCGCTACTCTCTGGTAATGCACTGGCGCTGACCGGCACGCTCGTTATGGCGTTATTCGCCATCTTTTTTGGTACTCGAAAAGTAGATGTAACTGAGTATCGCTCAGGCTTGATGTTAGCCGTTGCATTCGAATCCATTATTAAGTTCATCGCGCTGGGTGCGGTGGCGATACTTGCCATAATAGCGCTGCTGAAGGTCCAAGATAGTGGTACAATTAACATCAAACATTGGCTCAATTTTGATGCGTTTAGCTTCAACTTTGTGGGTCAAAGTCTGATGGCTGCAGCAGCCATTGTTTGTTTACCTAGACAATTTCATGTCACCGTAGTGGATAACCAAGATAGCCGCCACTTGCGCACCGCTCGCTGGGCATTCCCGCTATATTTATTACTTATCGCCGCAATGATTATTCCGATCGCAACGGCTGCAATACACCCTCAAATTGGTGCTAATATAGCAGCCGACAGCTTTGTATTGGCACTGCCGTTAATGCAAGATCACCCGCTCATTACTACCTTTGTGTTTATTGGCGGTCTATCTGCTGCCACAGCGATGATAGTGGTTGCAACACTTACGCTCAGCACTATGCTCTCTAACGACGTGGTACTGCCTTTACTACTTAAAAGAAAGCTAAAACGCAGTGCCCTGACCCGCAACTACAAAACCCCCATTTTATTGATCCGCCGCGTTATTATCGCTGCTATTTTATTGTTGGCGTATTTATACCAGCAATGGTTTGGCCACGGCGAAGCTTTGGCGAACATGGGACTGGTGGCATTCTCTTTGGTTACACAGCTACTGCCCGCAATTGTCGGTGGCTTATATTGGCGAAAAGGTCACGCGTATGGCGTTTATGCAGGCTTATTAGCCGGTTTCATCTGCTGGACGCTATTTTTGATGCTGCCAGTGGTGGGCACAGGCATTGCGCTCGATTATGAACTGCGACAAAGTATCATCACCAAAGGAACGCTCATTGCCTTATCTGCCAACATTTTCTGTTATATCAGCTTTTCACTGGCCGCACATGAACGCTTAATCGATAAAATTCAGGCCGCCGCGTTCGTTTACCCTAAGGAGCAAGCAGGGTTTGCAAAACGCATGGATAAGAATATCAAAGCCAGTGTGTATGACTTTAAGGTGTTACTCCAAACATTTCTCGGCATTCAGCGCTCAGGACAACTCCTAAGCCAATATGCACAAAGTAATAATATTGATGATAATAATGCTTACCCCGATGCAGATTTTATCGCCTATTGCGAACGAGCTCTGACTGGCGTACTTGGCGCCTCCTCAGCGCAAGCCTTGATCCATACCGTGGCCTCTGGCAAACAAATGGCCTTTGAAGAAGTGGTTAACTTCTTCGACGAAACCACACAAGCCCTACAATTCAATCAAAACCTACTCTACACCTCTTTGGAAAACCTTAGCCATGGTATTTCTGTGGTCGATAAAGAGCTAAATTTGGTTGCTTGGAACAAGCGCTACAGTGAGATGTTTGACTACCCAGATGGCTTTTTAGAAGTGGGTCTGCCCATCGAAAAGGTTATTCGCTTTAACGCGCAAAGGGGGGAATGTGGGCCGGGTGACATAGAGCGGCTCGTTGACAAGCGAGTACAACACCTGCGTAACGGCACGCCACATCACTTCATTCGTCATCGCCGCGATGGACAAGTATATGAAATGCGTGGTAATCCACTTCCTGAAGGAGGCTTTGTCACCAGCTTCTCTGATATCACTATGCACATCAACACACAAAACGCGCTTGAAGAAATTAATATGGACTTGGAGAACCGTATTGAAGCGCGCACCCAAGAAATTCGCACCATCAACACAGACTTACAGGCGCAAATCACATCTCGAATAGCAACGGAGCAAGCCCTGATGGCTGCTAAAAAAGAAGCTGAGCGTGCCAATGACAGTAAAACCCGCTTTTTAGCACTAGCCAGTCACGATATCTTACAGCCACTTAATGCTGCCCGTTTATACCTGGCTGCCATTGATGAACAACCATTGAGTCACCAGGATAGAAGTAATTTTGACAAGCTCGCGGATAGCCTAGACTCTACAGTTCACCTGATGTCTGCCCTATTAGACATCGCCAAATTAGAACAAGGTGCAATGCAACCCTCGCCGCGACATTTTTGTATTGATGACATTCTCGGCCCTTTAGCCAATGAATATGCGATATTATCCAGCGACAAAGGGTTACAACTTAAAATGCGCAGCAATCACGCGATAGTGCACAGCGACATCACCTACCTGCGCCGGGTAGTCCAAAACCTCGTATCAAACGCGGTGAAATATACTGAGCATGGCAAAGTACTGATTGCCTGCCGCAACCGAAAACACAGTTTGAGGCTGGACGTTTGGGACACAGGCCCTGGCATATCACAACATCAACTTAGTAAAATATTTAATGACTTTTACCGTATTCAAAACAACGACAATAAAGGCGTAGGATTGGGGCTAGGGGTTGTCAAACGGTTATGCGATCTACTCAGTCTTGAATTATCCGTACGCTCTTGGGTTGGCAAGGGCAGCTGTTTTAGCGTCACCATTCCAATAGGCGATGAGCAATTGGTAGAGCAGAAAGCTCAATCTGGCACACAATTGTCAGATATCGATAGAAACTCCCAATTACATGTTATTGCGGTGGATGACGACCCTAAAAATCTGCAGGCTATGGCAAGTTTACTGAATAAATGGCACATAAAGCATAGCCTATTCTCTCACTCATCTGATGCTATCGACTATGCCAAGGCCCACGCAGCCCCAGATATTATTTTAATGGATTATCAACTTGGTGAAGAACAAGATGGCATCACACTAGTAAAAACTTTGCGAGATATTTGGCAACGCCCTGTTCCTGCTATCTTAATCACTGCAGTACGAGATGACACCTTAAAGCGGCACACCAAAGCCGAAGGTATTCACTATTTGAGTAAACCAATAAAACCCGCCAAATTAAAGGCGCTGCTCAATTACAGTATTTAAAACAAAAAGGGCATTTTTAGGTAAGAGTGTCATCCTTACTTCTTTTTAATGAACCTCCACCCACAGCCCTTATGAATACTTTCATAAAATCATTAGTTTCAGTCAGTTAGATGAAAAACCAGTTGTTACACCAATGTTTCGGTGTTAATTTTGCGTAACTAAAGCTCAGAGGAGGGAGCGCGCCATTAATGAAAAACAATACCCATACACGGCGAAAAAAAGTAGACGGTTTTAGGGCTGAAGTACAAGCTTCAATCCGGATTCTTAGACATGAAAAAGGCTGGACGCAAGCGCAGTTGGCACAGAAACTCAATGTTGATCAAGCCAGTATCAGCAATTATGAGTCAGGAAAAACCGATTTGAGTTACGCTCAACTGTTTGAGTTGTTCCTTATCTTTGGTAAGGATATCACAGGTACTTACTTTAATTTTTCACAAGCCCAGCATGTCAAACCAGTGGATACAAAAACTCCTAATAACGGGAAGGATGATAAATAATGAATATTTACGCATTAATAGACTATATGCCTATAGCATTTGTAATTATTGGGCTATGTATGACGTGGAAGACAGCAAGTGCCAGATGGTTTTTCATATTCTATCTCATAATTGAAATATTAGGATTAGCTATGACAGATATAGTCCTACAGTGGAACACTCACTTCTATATATACTGCGTTTTTATAAGCCTTGTATTTTTGCTTCCCGTTGTATATCGTAAACGTCTTGCTATATGGTTATATAGTAAGACAGGGTATGAATATTTTAATAACGTAATCCAAACGCATCGCTTTGTACCACAAGAAGCCGGAATTATTTGCATTATACTATTGTTATGCTTAGTAAATTTTGCAACTTGGATAGAAGTTTTACTCTATAAATATAGCTTTTTAAGTACTGCACCAATTAAGTTATTTATCAGAGACAATACTGTATTCTTAGGCAAGGTTATGATCAGCGTTACAATGCTAAGCTATGCGTCTAGAGCAAAATTTAGGGAGAAATTTATCCATGATGAAAATTGTTAGCTCAGAGCTACTAAAGCTTATTAAAGGAGGCAATGGTGGCCCTACTGACGGACCAGCGCTTCCTCAGCAAGCTAGAACCAAACCACTCGGCGGATAATTGTCTTTTATAAAGCCACAACCGTGGCTTTTAATCTTCCTGTATTTTGTAGCCATATTCTTCTGAAACTCCATTTTACCGTTATCCAAAAAAACCTCATTATTTTGCAATTTATAGTTAACCAAACCAGTTTCGATTGCTAATATGCTAAACCCCCACGCTAAGTGGGGTGAATACAGGAATGAGGAAAATGAACTATATACTTACCACGCAATGTGCGGATGGGGTTGGACTAATAGCCAAAATAACCAACCTTTGTTTTAAGCATAATTTAAATATTACGCGCAATAACGAATTTGTTGACCGCGAGGGTTCGCGCTTTTTTATGCGTACCGAGTTAACCGGTGAGCCTAGCGAGCAGTTCTTATCACAACTAAGAGGACAACTTCCAGAGGGGGCTCAGGTTGCACTTCACCATGGTGAAAAAACCAAAGTGGTATTGCTGGCAACCAAGGAAGCGCACTGTCTTGGTGGCGTACTACTTAAACAATACGAAAACGCCATGAATATTGAGGTACTGGCGGTGATAGCCAACTATCGCGATCTCGAACCATTAGTTAAAGGGTTTGGTATTCCGTTTCACTGCGTACCACACACGGGCCTTGGCCGCGTAGAGCATGATGAAAAGATGGCAGAGGTAATAGAACAATATCAGCCGGATATCGTTGGACTTGCTAAATACATGCGCATTCTTAGCCCCGAATTTGTGGCGCGCTTTAGTAATCAAATCATCAATATTCACCATTCATTTTTACCCGCATTCATTGGTGCTAAGCCCTATCATCAAGCATTCGAGCGTGGCGTAAAAATTATTGGTGCCACAGCGCACTTTGTGAATGATGAACTCGATGAAGGACCAATTATTGTTCAAGATGTGACACAGGTGAGCCACGCCAATGATGCCGACACTATGGCAAAAATGGGCCGAGACATTGAGAAAACAGTGTTTTGTAAGGCAATTCAGTTAGCATCTGAACACAAGGTATTTATCAATGGTAATAAAACCGTTGTGTTTAGCTAAGTTATAGCTATCAAAACGATGAAAAAGCGCTGTGGCGCTTTTTTTATGCTTGTGTATCGATGGGCTCGAGTTGTAGTTTTGAAGCAATCAACACCGCTTGAGTTCGATTGTACACCCCGAGTTTTCTAAAGATTGCCGTAATGTGAGCTTTAACCGTTGCCTCAGAAATATGTAACTCAAAAGCAATTTGTTTGTTCAACAATCCTTCATGTAAATATTGAAGTACCTTAAATTGTTGTGGTGTTAAAGAGGCAACCTGCTGTGCGAGCGCTTTGTCTTCATGTTCAATATTTGCCACTTTGTCTTTGATGTTATCAGGTAACCAGTTGTCACCCGCAAGCACAGTGTCGATTGCCATAGTTATGTCTTGAGGTGATGAAGACTTAGGAATAAATCCCATAGCCCCATATCCCATCACTTTTGAGATAACTGTCAAATCTTCACTGCCAGATACCACCACCACAGGGAGGCTCGGAAAGTCCTCTCTAATTCGGATCAAACCATAGAGGTCACCACTGCCGGGCATATGTAAGTCCAGAAGTAATAAATCTAATTCGTCCTGTTTAGCCAAAGTTGCTAGCGTGGCTTCAAACGTATCGGCTTCAAATACCGTGAGCGTATCGAACTGATTTTGTAATGCGCCTTTCAACGCCGCTCTAAATAACGGATGATCGTCTGCAATTAAAAACTGATTCATATTTGCTCCTAACAATTCGGCTGTCATCGTGACCGATGACAGCCGATATAGTCGTTTAGAATTTAATGAAATTCAAGCTTTTAACGCTCAATTAACGATTTAAGCGGTTTTCTATCAGTTCATCAACGACACTTGGATCGGCTAACGTTGAAGTGTCACCGAGTTGCTGATATTCATTGGCAGCAATCTTGCGCAAAATACGGCGCATAATTTTGCCTGAACGCGTTTTTGGTAAATTTGGCGACCACTGGATCATATCTGGTGATGCGATAGGACTAAGTTCCTTTCTTACCCAGTTGCGTACATCTTTAGTCAATTCATCCGTTACGACTACTCCTTCGTTAGGGGTAATGTACACATAAATACCCTGACCTTTGATGTCATGTGGGTAACCTACCACAGCCGCTTCTGCTACCGACTCATGTGCAACCAATGCGCTTTCAATTTCAGCGGTGCCCAATCTATGCCCTGACACATTGAGCACATCATCTACGCGGCCTGTGATCCAATAATAACCATCTGCATCCCGTCGACAGCCATCACCTGTGAAGTAAACACCAGCATAAGCCGAGAAGTACGTTTGCTCAAAACGCTCGTGATCACCATAAACTGTGCGCGCTTGTGACGGCCAGCTATCTAATATCACCAGATTACCCTCAGCCTCGCCAGACAATTCGTTTCCTTGTGCATCAAACAAGGCTGGAGCTATACCAAAGAAGGGCCTAGTTGCAGAGCCTGGTTTCATATCGGTCGCACCTGGTAATGGTGTGATCATGATGCCACCCGTTTCAGTCTGCCACCATGTGTCTACAATTGGACACTGACTGTTGCCAATGTGCTCATGGTACCAAGACCACGCTTCTGGGTTGATAGGCTCACCAACCGAACCCAACACTCTTAAACTTGTGCGTTTAGACGAAGCCGTTGCTTCATCTCCTTTTGCCATGAGTGCCCGAATCGCGGTTGGAGCGGTATAAAGAATCGTGACATTATGTTTATCAACCACCTCACCAATACGCCCAGAGTTAGGATACGTTGGAATACCTTCAAAAAGAACTTGTGTACACCCATTCGCAAGCGGTCCATAAGCGATATAACTGTGCCCTGTGATCCAGCCCACATCCGCACTACACCAATACACATCATCTTCTTTTAAATCGAACACATATTCGTGGGTCATCGAAGCATAAACAAGGTATCCCCCCGTCGTATGCACAACCCCTTTTGGTTGACCAGTCGACCCTGAGGTATAAAGGATAAATAATGGGTCTTCTGCATCCACAGGTGTTGGCACACACACAGGCTCAACGTCCGAGGTTAACTCATGCCACCATACGTCATGTGATTGCCATTGCACTTCGCCGCCGGTCAATTGGTGAACGATTACATGCTCTATATTTACACCAGGCTGAGAAAGTGCTTCGTCTACATTGGCTTTAAGAGGTACACAATTGCCACCACGACGGCCTTCATCAGAGGTGATCACCACTTTTGCGCCAGAGTCCTTAATACGATCAGCAATGGCTGATGGTGAAAAGCCGCCAAATACCACGGAGTGAATAGCCCCAATACGCGCACATGCTTGCATTGCATACACCGCTTGTGGAGTCATTGGCATATATATAGCGACTCTATCACCCTTGCCAACGCCTAATTTTTTCAAGCCATTTGCTAACTTCGCCACTTCATCGTGTAACTGCTGATAGGTAATATGTTCACTGTGTGCTGGGTTATCTCCTTCCCAGATCAGTGCTACTTTATCTGCTTTATTTTCTAAGTGACGGTCAATACAATTATAAGACGCATTTAGCTGACCGTCTTCAAACCACTTAATGCTTATATGACCTTTATCGAAAGAAGTGTTCTTCACCTGTGTGTATGGCTTTGACCACGCAAGGCGTTGCCCATGTTCAGCCCAAAATCCTTGCGGATCCTCAATTGACTGCTTGTACAGCGTGTTATATTTATCGTTATCAATGAGTGCATTGTTCTTGAAAGCTTCAGGAACCGGATAAATGCTCTGTGACATAGTCATCTCCATTTTAATTTACTTGCCGCTAGGCTTTGTCCAAGGATCACTCAGCAAAGGCTGTGAAAGTATTAGACCTTAGTTGTAGACATGGATGACTTTAACTTGCTACATGAAATTATCTCAAGCCTTTTGTTTTCATAAGCTAACCCCTGATAGCCCCTAAACAATCACAAAAAGTTAATAATAAGCAAAGAGTTATTAAAAATTTATGCGGTTCTACTTATGACTTGTGAGATTAGCTAAACAATATTTGTAACACCTTAGTCGTATAGACCAATGGGTAATTGAGTAATTACCACCCATCATCAAAAGTGAATATCGACGTTTTATACCAAGCGATAAAAATCAAACAGATAAGTCGCTTCATAGGAACAACGATTATGACAACATCACATGGCACTAAAAAATCAATAATAGCACTAAGCGTGCTGAGCTTACTCTGTTCGAGCGCAATGGCTGCGTCGATAGACCAAACAGAGGTGAACTACGGTGGTTACATAAAACTGGATGCGATTTGGAGTGACTTTTCTGACGGTTCTTTGAGCAGTGGACACATAGGCCGCGACTTCTATGTGCCTGGCACAACACCTGTTTCCGCTACATCTTCGTCCGATGCGGTATTCGATATGCACGCACGGCAGTCAAGGTTTAACCTAGCAACACGTACCAAGTTAGATGATGGCAGTGAAATTAAAACCAAAATCGAGTTGGATTTTATTGCCTCTACAGGTGGGAATGAGCGTGTTACCAACTCCTATTCACCAAGGCTACGACAAGCCTTCGTGACTTATAAAGGTTGGTTGTTTGGACAAGCATGGAGTAACTTCCAAAACGTTTCTGCGTTGCCTGAAACACTCGATTTTGTAGGTCCTGCTGAGGGCACAGTGTTCGTGCGCCAAGCCATGGTGAAATACAGTACAGGTAACTGGTCATTTTCTGCTGAAAACCCCGAAAGTACCGTAACGACTGCGGATAGCTCTCGCGTAGAAACCGATGATGCGAGTATGCCTGACTTTACCGCTCGCTACACCTACAATGCTGACTGGGGTCATTTTGCTGTTGCTGCATTAGCACGACAATTAACCTACAAAGTGGGAGCGGCAGATGAAACTGAAACATCGTTAGGGATCAGCGCTTCAGGGCGAGTGAATTTTGGTAAAAACAACCTCAAGTTCATGATGACACAAGGTCAAGGCTTGGGCCGATATGTGGGTTTAAATGTTGCTAACGGTGCTGTATTTGATGGTAATGACTTACATGCGATTGATTCAACTTCAGGTTTTGTTGGCTATCAACATCATTGGAATGAGCAATTCCGTTCAACATTTTTATACTCATTCTTTTTAGCTGATAACGATGAAAGCTTATTAAGCATCACTGGCAATCCAACCAAATCCAGCCACAGTTATAGTGCCAACTTGCTATATTCACCAGCTAAACAACTCACTTTTGGCATTGAATATAAAGTCGCCACTCGAGACACTGAAGCGAATATAGACGGTGACCTAAATCGTTTACAGCTTTCAGCGAAGTATGTGTTTTAGTACATAGACCTTACAGAGTTATACTCCCTGTTGAATTGGCTTAGAGTCACAGTACTTAGCCTCAACAATAAAAAAGCCCAGCAATGCTGGGCTTCTTACGCTTAATTGTTGTTACTTATAGCTCAGCATCCGTTGCAGCTAATGCCGGTTCTTCACCTTCTTCAGGCTTGATGGTCGCTTGCAGTAAAAGCATCTCTCTTAATTTGCCCTCGATCTCGTTAGAAATCTCTGGGTTATCTTTTAAGAATTTAATCGAGTTTGATTTACCCTGACCCACTTTACTGCCATTGTAGCTATACCAAGCACCTGACTTTTCAACCAGCTTATGCTTCACACCTAAGTCAATTAACTCACCATGTTTTGAAATCCCTTCACCATACATGATAATAAACTCAGCTTGCTTAAATGGTGGTGCCACTTTGTTTTTAACTATCTTAACGCGGGTTTCATTACCTACGACCTCATCGCCTTCTTTAACAGAACCAATACGACGAATATCAATACGAACAGACGCATAAAACTTAAGTGCGTTACCACCCGTTGTAGTTTCTGGGTTACCAAACATCACACCAATCTTCATACGAATCTGGTTGATGAAAATACACAATGTATTTGAGCGTTTAATATTTGCCGTTAATTTACGTAACGCCTGTGACATCAAACGGGCTTGCAAGCCAACATGCGCATCCCCCATATCACCTTCAATTTCAGCTTTTGGTGTTAATGCTGCTACCGAGTCAACGATAACCACATCGACAGCACCTGAACGTACTAACATATCGCAAATTTCAAGCGCCTGCTCACCAGTATCTGGCTGTGAAACTAAAAGTTCATCAACGTTTACGCCCAGCTTCTCAGCATAGACTGGATCCAAAGCATGTTCAGCATCAACGAAGGCACAGGTTTTACCTTGTTTTTGTGCTTCTGCGATAACTTGCAACGTTAATGTGGTTTTACCTGATGATTCTGGACCATAGATCTCAACGATACGGCCTGTTGGTAGACCACCTATACCCAACGCAATATCAATGCCCAATGAACCGGTAGAGATAGATTCAATGTCTAATGCTTGGCTGTCGCCTAGCTTCATGATTGAACCTTTACCAAACTGACGTTCAATTTGTGATAAAGCGGCGTCGAGCGCTTTTTGTTTGTTATCGTTCATTTGCTTCTCCAATCTAGCGTAATGGGCTCAGTATACTGTATAGAATCACAGTATCAAGTACATTTTTAGGGTTGAATCAATGAAACAGTATTTTTTAGAGCAAAAGCAATAGCTTGCAATCTAATATAACTACGATCACCAGAAAAAACCTGTTCATAGGTGCTCACCTGCCCGCGTATATTGATGGCAAACCACACCAGTCCAACAGGCTTATCATCCGACCCACCACTAGGCCCAGCGATGCCGGAAACAGCTATCGCAATATCCGCATTAGCTTGCTTTGCTGCGCCTGTGGCCATTTCCCTTACCGTCTGTTCGCTCACAGCACCAACACTGTTTAAGGTTTGCTCATTGACACCCAACAACGCGTGCTTGGCGCCATTACTATAGGTGACAAAACACCTGTCTACGTATGCTGAGCTGCCCGGAGTATCCGTCAACGCATAGCTTATTCCACCGCCCGTACATGACTCGGCGGTAGTGATTGTCAGACATTTATCCGTTAAAATAGCGCCCAACTGTGCAGCCAGAGTCTTAATCTCTTGGTTTAGCTCCATATTCAACCTCTTAGGTAGATGCATGTCGATAGATTTATATTCAGAACATACTATAAAACAACAAACCCCCATGATGCAGCAATATCTTAGGATTAAGGCTGAGCACCAAGATATTTTATTGTTCTATCGTATGGGCGACTTCTATGAACTGTTCTTCGATGATGCTATTCGTGCCGCACAATTATTAGATATCTCCCAGACTCATCGTGGCAAAGCATCTGGTGCCCCCATTCCTATGGCTGGCGTGCCCTATCATGCTGTTGAAAACTATTTGGCACGTTTGGTACAAATGGGCGAGTCAGTTGCTATTTGCGAGCAAGTAGGCGATCCCGCCACCAGCAAAGGACCTGTAGAGCGTAAAGTAGTGCGCATAGTGACACCAGGCACCGTAACTGATGAAGCACTATTGCAAGAACGCCAAGACAACCTACTCGCTGCAATATGGCAAGATAAACACCATCATTATGGTGTGGCTTACCTAGATATTAATTCTGGTCAGTTTTGCATTGTCGAATTAAAGACAGACGAAGCGCTGAGTTCTACTTTACAGCGATTACAACCTGCTGAGTTGCTTTATCCTGAGTCTTTTAAAAACTTACATCTTATAGAACAGTTCAAAGGGGCTCGCCGTCGTCCCGATTGGGAGTTTGACCTAGATACGGCTAAACATCTGTTATGTCAGCAGTTTGAAACCAAAGATTTAATTGGCTTTGGTGTCGAGCAAGCTCATACGGCTTTGATTGCCGCAGGTTGTGTGATGCAATATGTAAAAGATACACAACGTACTGCTTTGCCACACATTCGCGCGATCACCCTAGAAAAAAATGAGCATGCTGTTATTTTAGATGCCGCAACGCGTAAAAACTTAGAGCTGACGCTTAATTTATCAGGCAGCATAGACAACACCTTAGCGCAAATACTGGATAAAACGGCCACCCCCATGGGGTCACGTTTGTTGAAACGTCGTATTCATACACCCATACGTAACCGCCAAGAACTCAACGCTAGACTCAATGCAATTTCAAGCCTAATAGAAACGCAATTATGTTTAGATACCTACGAGGCGCTCAAACAAATTGGTGATATTGAACGAGTTGTGGCGCGTTTGGCCCTATGCAATGCAAGACCCCGTGACCTAACAAGACTAAGAAGCGCCCTACAAGCACTTGAGCCATTGCATCAATTGCTACAAGAAAGCGATGATGAGCGGATCGCACAAATCTGTGCCCAATCCCCCACGCTGCCTAAGCTCCAAGACTTGCTGGAACGTGCTATTATCGACAACCCTCCAATTCTGATTCGCGATGGCGGTGTGATAGCCACAGGCTACAATGCTGAACTCGATGAATGGCGTTCGTTAAGCCAAGGTGCTACCGACATTTTAGAAAAGCTTGAAGAACGAGAGCGACAGCGCACCGGGATCAGCACACTGAAAATAGGCTACAACAAAGTACATGGATTCTATATCGAGATCAGCCGTGCAAATTCTCATTTGGTGCCAGCAGATTATATTAGACGCCAAACTTTGAAAAACAATGAACGCTATATCATTCCTGAGCTTAAAGAGCATGAAGATAAGGTGCTAGGTAGCCAAAGCAAGGCATTAGCACTTGAAAAGCAATTATATGAACAGCTGTTCGAGTTTATCGCACCTTATCTAGAACAATTACAACTCATGGCAGCCGCTTTGGCTGACTTGGACGTATTAAATACGCTTGCCGAGAGAGCGCAAACATTAGACTACTGTAAACCAACACTCACAGAAGATAACCAATTACACATCGAAGAGGGTCGCCACCCTGTTGTCGAACAAGTCAGTAAAGAGCCGTTTATTGCCAACCCTGTTCACCTTAATACACAGCGCAAGATGCTTATTATTACTGGACCAAACATGGGTGGTAAATCAACCTATATGCGTCAAACTGCATTGATTGTTCTTATGGCACACATCGGCAGTTATGTGCCAGCCAGATCGGCTAACATAGGGCAAGTGGATAGGATCTTTACACGTATTGGTGCCAGCGATGATTTAGCTTCAGGCCGTTCAACATTCATGGTAGAGATGACCGAAACTGCAACGATTCTCAACAATGCCACAGAACAATCCTTGGTGTTAATGGATGAAATTGGTCGCGGCACCAGTACCTACGATGGTCTTTCTCTAGCCTACGCAACAGCCGACTACCTAGCTCGTCAACTAGGGGCTAAAACCTTATTTGCCACACACTATTTTGAACTGACAGAATTGGCTCAACAACAGCCTGGACTGGTAAATGTGCATTTGGATGCGGTTGAACATAACGACACCATTGCTTTTAAACATACTGTTATGGAAGGTGCTGCGAGTAAGAGCTTTGGTCTACAAGTTGCTGGCTTAGCCGGCGTGCCAAAACCTGTACTGCAACTTGCAAAACAAAAGCTCACTCAGTTGGAGAATCATCAAAGTGTGGTTGAGCCTATGCCTACTCAGCAGTCACTCCCATTGTCCGAACCTACACCTTCTAAAGTTGAACGGGCACTGCATGACATTGATCCAGATGAATTAAGTCCAAGAGAAGCACATGCGCTGCTCTACCAGCTAAAACAAACATTGGGCTAACACCATTAAGAAAACAAAAAACCACCTGAAAAGGTGGTTTTTTTTGCAACATCTATTTAGCTAGAAGTTTATAACTGTTCGAACAAACTATCTGTACTTAGCCCCTCATGTTGCAAAATATCTTTTAAGCGTCTTAATGCTTCAACCTGTATCTGACGCACGCGTTCACGAGTTAGGCCAATCTCTCTACCAACATCTTCCAAAGTAGAAGGTTCATAGCCCAACAGACCAAATCGTCTAGCAAGCACTTCTCGTTGTTTGGGGTTCAACTCTCCTAACCAGTCAACGATATGGCTATTGATGTCATTGCTCTGCACCTCACTTTCAGGGCCATGACCTTTTTCATCAGCGATTATATCTAACAGCGCCTTGTCATTGTCACCACCAATCGGTGTATCTACTGAAGTGATTTTTTCGTTTAAGCGCAGCATCTTAGTAACATCTTCTACTGGGCGATCTAAACATTCTGCGATCTCCTCAGCAGTTGGCTCATGATCAAGCTTCTGCGTTAACTCCCTTGCTGTACGTAAGTACACATTCAACTCTTTCACCACATGAATAGGTAAACGAATTGTGCGTGTTTGGTTCATTATAGCGCGTTCTATGGTTTGTCTAATCCACCAAGTTGCATATGTCGAAAAACGGAAACCTCGCTCTGGATCAAATTTTTCGACAGCTCTGATTAAACCAAGATTGCCTTCTTCAATCAGATCAAGCAATGCTAGACCTCGATTGTTATAGCGGCGTGATATTTTTACAACTAAGCGCAAGTTACTCTCTATCATGCGCTTACGTGATGCTTCGCAGCCTTTCAACGCTTTTCGCGCGTAATAAACCTCTTCTTCCGCACTTAACAACGGTGAAAATCCAATCTCTCCGAGATAAAGCTGAGTTGCATCTAAGTTTTTGACATTTTCATCTTTGGCGAAGATATCGTCATCGTCATCAATGTCTTCCAACAATTCGGCTTTTGAGCTATCTACTTCGAGCTCGTCGAGCTTATCATCAAAATCGTCCGTTTTTTTGGTTTTAACATTTGCAGTTTGAGCCATACGCATCCTCCCAAGTGATTGAATAGTAGCGCTTTTAGCTATGCAGCGACGCCACTACTTACTTGGCAAATATTTAACCGGATTAACAGCTTGGCCTCTAAAACGAATTTCAAAACGTAACGCTGTTTTAGTGGCATCTGTACTACCCATTTCGGCAATTTTTTGCCCAACTTTAACTTTTTGCTGCTCAGTAACCTCTAACTTCGAGTTATGTGCATAAGCACTGAGGTAATCGTCATTGTGTTTCAAAATGATCAAATTACCGTATCCTCTCAAGGCACTGCCAGCATATACCACAATTCCATCAGCAGCCGCCTTTACTGGTGCCCCTTCAACATTGGTGATTTGAAGTCCTTTATAACCATTTTCCTTACTAGAAAAATGTTTTGTCACCTTACCAACGGCAGGCCAACGCCAACGTACCTTATTGGAAAATATAACTTTAGATTCGTTGTCATTTTTACTGCTATGTTTTTGAACATACTCTCGTTGTTTTGGCTGATCAAGCTCTTTTTTCGTAATTTTGTTATTTTTTTGTTTCTTTTTACTAGACTTATCGGCTTTAATTGTGTATTTTTTGCGCTTTTTATTTTTATTTTGTGGATTCTCTACATAAATTGTTTGCCCTGGGTAAATCACGTAAGGCGGCTTAATTCCATTTATTTGCGCGATTGTCCTAACATCTTTATTTGCGCTAAAAGCAATGGCAAAAAGCGTGTCACCTTTTTGAACTTGATATTGATTATTTTTTATATGAATTTTTTGTGTCTCACTGGACTTACCAGATGATAAGCTAGTGACCGGTGCGGGAGTGTGGCGACTTGAACATCCAGCTAATAACATACAAACAGTTGTCAGTATCAACAGGTATGTTTTAAGCATTTGTCACCTTTTATGTTTATTTGTTATTTTGCGGTAGTGTAAAACTGAACAGCGCACAGTTGTAGCCATTTAAATTAAATAATATCTCCAGCAACCAAAGGCACAAACCTCACAGGTGCTAAACGATGCTCAACAAATTGCTTCCCCTTTCGTACAAACAAAGTCAGTTGTTGCTCTTGTTCTCCTAGTGGAACAATCAAAGCCCCCTCGTCTTCTAGTTGAGCCAACAATTGCTTAGGCACCTCTTTTGCTGCTGCCGTCACTATGATCCCAGAAAAAGGTGCCTTTGACTGCCAGCCTTGCCATCCATCACCATGTTTCATAGCAACATTATACAAATCAAGCATGTGCAAACGACGTTTTGCTTGCCATTGCAATGCTTTAATACGCTCGACACTACACACTTCATCAAATAACTGCGCAAGAATTGCTGTTTGATAACCTGAGCCAGTGCCAATTTCTAGCACCTTGCCAGCTACACCCACTTGCCTTAAAACTTCCGTCATCTTTGCAACAATGTAAGGCTGTGAAATTGTTTGCCCCTGCCCAATGGGCAACGCGGTGTTTTCATATGATTTATGTTTCAACACATCGTCGACAAACAAATGGCGAGGTGTACTTTCCATTACCTTGAGCACTTGCTCATCTTGGACGCCCTGAGTTTTTAGCTGTTGAACTAGCACATGAGCACTTCGTTTATAGCTACTGAGCACGGCTATTTCACCTCTTTCAACCAATTTGCCATTGCGTCTAAACTGTCATGAGCCGTCATATCAACTTTTAATGGTGTGATAGCAGCATAGCCATTGTTCACAGCATGAAAATCTGTTCCTTCGCCAGCATCACTTTCTGAGCCCAAACTACCATACCAAAACACATCTCGTCCCCAAGGGTCCTGCTGCTTCGTCATAGTTTCAGCTTTATGGCGTGCGCCAAGACGGCAAACTTTGGCACCTTTGAGTTCCGTCAGTGGAATGTCAGGAACATTGATATTAATAATCTGATCCCTAGGCAGTGGATGATTCTGTAACTGTTTAATAATATCCAACGTCATTTGCGCCGCAGTTTCATAGTGCGCTTCTTCTTTGGAGCACAAAGAAACTGCAATCGCGGGGAGACCTAAATGTCGCCCTTCTGTGGCCGCGGCTACAGTGCCAGAATAAAGGGTATCGTCCCCTAGGTTAGCGCCATTGTTGATCCCTGCAACAACCAAATCGGGGAGTTCATCCATCAATTGACTGACTCCCAAATGGACGCAATCAGTCGGGGTACCGTTAACCGAAATAAAACCATTTTCCAACACTGTGGCACGCAGCGGGTTAAGTAACGTTAAAGAGTTACTTGCTCCACTGCAATTACGGTCCGGTGCGACCACCGTTACCTGTGCGATTTGTTTTAATGCCTGATATAAAACCGCAATACCTTTGGCATGCACACCGTCATCATTACTAAGCAGAATTCGCATCAACGACCTCTTGGTTAAAGTTATCTTTGCTTGCATCACGGTGTTGTACTAACTCTCTCAATACAGCCGTTGCAAACGTCCCTTTTGGTAAACTAAACGACAATTGAATGGTATTGCTATCGATAGTCTCGACCTGTAATTGATTTGGTATCAAACGCAACGCCCGTCGCTCTGTTTTTAAGCCTAACTGGCCCAGACTCTGTTGCCAAGCACTATATGATTCTAACCATTGTCTTTCTTGCGCTACCAAGCCCTTTTCACCTTTACCAACCAGAGGCGCTGATAGCATGATATCGCCGCTGCTCAAACGGGCTATCGTTTCATCACTGATATCATCTTCAAAGAATGCATTACTGCCACTGAGTAGGAAAACTTCTCTGTGCCATGTTTTTGCTAAACCGTGTTCCGCAACACGTAAACTCACTAACTGATTAAAAATATGCGAGCGTGCTGCTGAGATAACAATGCCTCGTAGCTTCTTATCGCGGATCTGCTCTCCCGCAAACAGACGCTCCGCCATTTCAAGATTATATCCATCATGGCCAAAACGCTGCTCACCAAAGTAATTAGGCACCCCTTGACGTACCGCATTGATTCTCGACAGTATATCCAGCGGCATATCTACATTACGCAGCACGATTTTAAAATGATTGCCGCTATGACAACCGGTGCGAAGCTTACGGTTATGCCTGACTTGTTTCACAACGAATATGCTGTCACTGTTGAGCGCACTAAAATCAATGTGCTTTTTTATCGCTACTGGTACACTAAACCACTGACTACACACACCGTGACGGTCTTTTAATCCCGCATAACTTACCTCTCGAGGTACCACACCTGCGAGCTTGGCAATTTGTTTTGCAACAAACTGTGTGTTTTCGCCTTTTTTAATCACCTGCAGACAAACATGCTCCCCTTCTCCAGTAAGTGGAACATCTAAAATCTCATCGACCATAAAATCTTCTGCCGAAGTTTTAAAGTCCCCTCGTGACAAAGGTTGGCCGTATAAATAATTTAATTGCTTCATGATTTCATCAACACCACTACAGCATGGGCAGATATACCTTCCTTACGCCCCTCAAAACCAAGCTTTTCTGTAGTCGTCGCTTTGACATTCACTTGACTGATATCCGCCGCACAATCCTGCGCTAGATTCCCACGCATCGCATCGATATGAGGCCTCATTTTTGGAGCCTGAGCAACAATCGTAATATCACAGTTTCCGAGCTGGTACCCCATTTCTTGCATCTGTGCCACAACACGGCGCAACAAAATACGGCTATCAATACCCGCAAATTCCTCTGAAGTATCTGGAAAATGCTTACCAATGTCACCTAGTGCTAATGCACCTAGCAGAGCATCACACAAAGCATGAATAGCTACATCACCATCAGAGTGTGCAATAAAGCCTTGCTCGTAAGAGATCTTTTCGCCACAAATGGTTAACGGGCCATCTCCACCAAATTTGTGTACGTCAAAGCCGTGGCCAATTCTAATCATTGCTTTTACTCTCCTGCTGTTTTGCTAATAAAAAACAAGCTAAGTCATAATCTTCAGGGGTGGTTATTTTTATATTGTCGCTGCGACCGGATACAAGTTTAACAGGCTGGCGTGCCCATTCCATTGCAGACGCTTCATCGGTTATGAGAACTCCTTTGCTAAGCGCTTGCTCTAGGGCCTCTTTGAGATTTTTATAAGGAAATAACTGCGGGGTTAATGCTTGCCATAACTGCTCTCTTGGAACCGTTTCAAGGCTGTGAGTATTTCCGCGTTTTATGGTATCTTTTACTTTCGCAGCAAGAATACCACCTTCGTCATTGCGCACACATTCGTTAATCAATGTACGAATATCATCTGCCAACACCAACGGACGAGCAGCGTCATGCACTAATACCCAGTCAGGCTGCACCTCAGATAGGGCGTGTAACCCATTCAGTACCGATTCGGCTCTTTCTTTTCCACCACTAACGCGCATAATTCGTTGTTCAGAAAGCGCTAATTCACAGAAGTATTCATCATTGTCGCTGACGACAACGGCAATTTTACACAGTTCACTAAGCTCACCTAGTTTAGCTAAGGTGTGCTCAAGGATAGTTTTGCCTGCAACTTTTAGATACTGCTTTGGATAGCCAACTTGCATTCTGCTTCCCACGCCTGCGGCAGGAACAATGGCAGCAATTTTAATGGTTTGATTCATTGTGCTTTCTTGGTAAAACCCGAATAAATGTTTCGTTCTCTTTGATCATACCCAACTCATGACGTGCTCGCTCTTCAACCCCTTCTAGGCCCAGCTTGAGATCTTCAATATCCGCTTTGAGTAATTTGTTGCGCTTGGATAACTTGGCATTAAGGGCTTGATGTGAATTAACCGCACTTTTAATTTGTGTGTAATCTTGAATACCGTTATTGCCAAACCATAAACGGTACTGCAAGAACAGCGCTAGAGTCAGTAAAATCAATTGAAATAAACGCACTCGTTAGCCTCCCAAACTCAAGGCTATTGCATAATTTGCGTTAATGGTGTCGTTGTTTAGTCGCTTTAACATTGGTCCAATTTATCATACTGGCAAGCAGCATTTCTCTTAAGCTTAGCAAGCGAGGCGCAACGACTTTTTCGTATTGCCAACGGTGACCACAGCAAGCCGCTGTCATTAACGGCTTTGTTGGTGTGTACAACTTAAAGGTGTGTTGATGACTAACACCTGAACTGTCAAACCAACCATACTGGTTACAATGCACCGCATTGTCCCTTACTTGATCTAAGCTGTCCATGACTACCTGCATATATCCCGAGTCACAGATCAGCACAGGAACCACCAGACCGACTTTTGCCTTTTGCGTAAAAAAAATTTGATTTTTCTGCTGTTCAAATTGTGGCAGTGTCTTTTTTTGTGGTGCCAACCAACATCCATTTTGGCTATCTAATTGTAAAGGGACTTCTCCTTGGGTAATGTGTCGAGCTGCCCTTTCAACATAATAAGGCAAGCTCAACAGCTTACGCTGTAACTGCTCACCACTAAATTGCTTTGCTAGTAGTGGTATTTCCCGTGCATAAAACACGTTAACCAGCTCTGCAAATTGCAATCGCTCGTGTTCATTGTGCCATAGGTTGCTTTGCTGGCTATCTGCTATATTTTGCTTTACCACACACCCTCCATCAACTGAGAAAGTTATAGCATGGTAAGCACGTGCAGGCTAGCCTTTCGCTCGCAGTCCAAGCTTGGCGTTACCGTTTTCTAAAAACTGTACCACCGAGTCGCGCTTTTTACCTAGTAACAAGCTACCATCCGCTAGGAACATGAAGTTTTGCCAGTAGCGTTTAAATATCTCAAACTGGGTTTCAATTACCAGCTCTCGCGACAGACAGAAATAAACCGTCGTGTTATCTTCCCAGTGCAGAAAGTCACATATCTCTTGAGGCAGTATTTGCTCGCCATCTTCCCATGGCTTCTCCCAGTTAACTTGCTCACTCCAGGTCTCATCATTGCCAGGCCACTCTGATTTTGTGAAAAAATCAGGATGATCCTTTTCTCTAGAGACCATAGTGCTCCACAGCACTGCTGCACGCTCACGGGTCATTGGTTTTATTGCGTTTAGATCAGCCTCATCTATGGGTAAATCCTGATGTTTGAAAACCCAAGCTTTTTTAAACTCATCTATAGAAATATAATTCATTACTCAGCCATGTTGGCACCGTCAATAACAGACGAGTATACCGCACAGCAACAGGAGCAAACAATGCAACAATCATTAAAACCGGGCATTTATCAACATTACAAAGGTGGGAAGTATCAAGTACACCATATCGCAACACATAGTGAAACTGGTGAGCTTATGGTGGTATACCAAACTTTATATGGTAATTTTGACTTTTGGGTACGTCCATTAAGCATGTTTTGTGAACATGTCACTGTAGATGACGTAGCTACACCTCGCTTTAAATACATATGTGAACCTGACGCGTGAAATAATGCACACGCCTAGAGTTATAGGGTGGTTTTATGGCACTATAGTCTCATCAGACCAGATCGTTAGGAATATATTGTGAGCTTCGAAGGTACTAATAACTACATTGCCAGTAATGCACTTAAGCAAGCCGTAAACGCAGCCGTTGTGCTCGAAAAGCCCTTATTGATTAAAGGTGAGCCCGGTACGGGCAAGACCATGCTCGCACAAGAGCTCGCCAACAGTCTAAACACTGAGCTTATTCAGTGGCATATCAAATCAACCACCAAAGCTCAGCAAGGCCTATATGAATATGACGCCGTATCTCGCTTACGTGACAGTCAATTAGGTGATGAGAAAGTTCATGACATTAGCAACTACATTGTCAAAGGCAAGCTATGGCAAGCGTTCGAGGGCATCAAGCGTCCTGTATTGTTAATCGATGAAATTGATAAAGCAGATATTGAATTCCCTAATGACTTACTACTTGAACTCGACAAAATGGAGTTTCATGTTTACGAAACGGGCGAGAGAGTCAGCGCTAAAGTACGCCCAATTGTAATCATTACGTCGAATAATGAAAAAGAGCTACCGGATGCCTTTCTTCGCCGCTGCTTTTTTCACTATATTGATTTCCCATCGCCTGAACAGATGAAACAAATCATTGATGTGCATTACCCAAATATCAAACAAGATTTAGTCCAACAAGCGCTAGAATCATTTTTCAAACTACGCGATGTACCGGGGCTCAAGAAAAAGCCTAGTACCAGTGAGCTATTAGACTGGCTAAAGCTACTAATGGCAGAAGATATTGATATGAGTACTTTACGAGACCAAAGCAATACTGGTGGCCTGATGCCACTATTTGGTGCGCTGTTAAAAAACGAACAAGATGTGAGCCTTATCGAAAAGTTGGCTTTTTTGAGTAAGCGTTAGATTATGCTAATCGATTTCTTTTTTACTCTCAGAAGGTATGGGCTGAAGGTGTCACCGCGAGAGCTGCTTGATTGCCTCAACGCCCTTAATCATGGCTTAGCGTTTTCAGACCTAGATGCTTTTTATGAGTTAAGTAAAACGATTTTCGTAAAGGATGAAACCCAATACGACAAGTTTGACCGCGCCTTTGCTGATTACTTTCGTGGTATTGAAGACATCGATTTCTTGAGCCAGCTAAAGAAAAACACGGAGCTGCCAAAGGACTGGCTAAGAAAAGAGTTTGAGAAACACTTAAACGAAGAACAAAAAGCTCAGATTGAAGCCATGGGTGGCCTAGACAAGCTCATGGAAACACTAAAACAACGGCTGGCCGAGCAACAAAAGCGCCATGCAGGTGGCAATAAATGGGTCGGTACTGGTGGCACATCGCCCTTTGGTGCGTATGGCTATAACCCAGAGGGAGTCAGAATTGGTCAAGATGGTAACCGCCAGCGCAGAGCAGTTAAAGTGTGGGACAAAAGGCAATACCGTAACCTTGATGGCGATAGTGAAATAACGAGCCGCACGATGCAACTGGCACTTAAAAAGCTGTGTAAATTCGCACGAAGTGGAGCCAGTGATCAGCTCGATTTAAACGAAACAATTTCAGCAACCGCCAAACAAGGAGGCATGCTAGACGTGAAAATGGCACCTGAACGGCATAACGCTGTCAATGTGATTATGTTGTTCGATATCGGTGGCTCTATGGATGATTATATACACCTGTGTGAACAGCTCTTTAGTGCAGCTCAGAGCGAGTTCAAACACCTTGAATTCTTCTACTTTCATAACTGTGTGTATGAGCATGTTTGGCAAGACAATGCTCGGCGTCAAGCAAGCCAGATTGATACCTTTCAACTGATCAATCGCTTTGGTAAAGACTACCGCCTAATTTTTGTAGGGGATGCCACGATGGGGCCTTACGAAATTGCATACCCAGGCGGAAGTGTAGAACATTGGAACAATGAACCCGGCTCTTTGTGGTTACAACGACTGACGAACCATTTTGACAAGGTCGCTTGGCTTAACCCTCAACCTAAAGAGCATTGGCCATACTATCACTCAATTGAAATCATCAAAGATGCTATGGCTGATCGTATGTACCCATTAACGCTTGACGGTTTAAGTAACGCAATCAAGAACCTCAGCTAGCATACTGCTGACCATTAGTGCTACTCTGATGGTCAACTCCTACCCGCTTTACTCGTCATGAGATATTCACTTAACGACCTACTTCTCATATCGAATATTCAACTACACTGATTGTGAAGCAAACGCTCTCTCAGAGAAGGATATTCAAATGAACATTGACGGCAAACAACCAAACTTTTTGATCATCACAACCGATGAGGAAAGGTTTCCCCCCACGTATGAAAACCCAGAAGCAAAAGAGTACCGATTAAAAAATAGTGAAAGCTTGATGCAAATGCGCGAGCATGGAATCGAATTTGTAAACCATAATGCAGCGTCAACAGCCTGCGCGCCAAGCCGAACATCAATCTACACTGGCCAATACCCATCTTTACACGGTGTAAGTCAAACCCCAGGGATAGGAAAATCCTCGTTTGATCAGAATATGTTTTGGTTAGAGCCAAATACTGTACCAACCATGGGTTCTTGGTTTCGTGAAGCAGGCTATCAAACTTACTATAGAGGAAAGTGGCACTTATCAGACGAAGATATTCTTGTTCCTGGAACACAGCAGGCTTTAGTAAGTAATTCCATTTCAGGCGCCGCCTATCCCCAGCGTATAAGCCTCTACAAACAAGCTAATCGACTTGATAAATTTGGCTTTAATCAATGGATAGGACCAGAACCGCATGGTGCAGCAGAAAATAACTGCGGTACTGTGCGAGATCCTGGCTTTGCTAAGCAAGTATGTGAAACTTTACTGATGCTAGATAAACAGGCGCAACAAGGAGATAACCAGCCTTTTCTGCTTGTTTCCTCATTTGTAAATCCTCACGACATCGTTCTACCGCGCCAACCAGAATGGTTTGAAGAGTTTTATCAACAAAAAGAAGCCGGCTTACTCCCAACCGTTGATCCAGCCCCCAGTCAATCCGAGAGTCTACAAAGTAAGCCTCGCTGTCAAAAAGACTACTTATACACTTATCCTCATATGTATTTGCCACAGCCAACGACAGAGGGCTATCGGCAGTTTTATTACTACCTGATGGCCGAAGTCAATAAACATATTACAAGCGTGTACGAAACGCTTAAACAAACCTCATTGTTCGACAATACTATTGTGGTTTTTACATCAGATCATGGAGAACTACTAGGGGCACATGGAGGTTTACACCAGAAATGGTATAGCGCTTATCAAGAGGTACTAAACGTTCCATTCATCGTCTCTAACCCGAATCTGTTTAAACAGTCGGGTCAACTCGATGTCACTACATCTCATGTTGATTTACTGCCAACACTGTTAGGCTTAGCTAATGTTGATACTGAATCAATTCGTCAAAAACTCAGTGAGAGCCACAGCGAAGCCAGACCTTTAGTTGGAAGGGACCTGTCAAAGATTCTCTTAGGTGAGCAATCCCCCAATGATGAACCAATTTACTTTATGACCGATGATAACGTAGAAGTTGGTAGTGATATGACCAACCCAGCGACTGGTGTTCCATACAACAGTATTATCCAGCCTAACCATATTGAGGCGATTGTTACAAAGTTGCCAGAGTTAACAGGTGACACACGCTGGAAATATGTTCGCTACTTTGATAATGCAAGATTCTACTCAGACACAGGGTTTTTAGATGGCTTAGAAGATGATAACCAAAATATAGGACGGCAAGACTCTCGCTATGACCTAAGTCATCTAGTCGCTTCTGGTAACCCTGATGATGTAACAACCACAAGGTTTATTCCTAGCGAGTTTGAATGCTACAACTTAAGCGATGATCCCACTGAAGAGCACAACCTCTTGAGCCCACTTTGCCCGACACCTGTCGATGAGAGCGTGCTCACAGCATTAAAAATGGTGATGAAAGAACAGCGCTTGAAAAAGCGTTTATTACCACATAACACCAACAAAGAAGTAGAAGGCAAACCCTCTGAAGGCACTCCTATTATTCCACTGAGACGCTAATTGCAAAAAAGGAGCCACTACTGATAGTGGTGGCCCCAACTTACACTATCCGTTTACTAGCTTCCTGGCGGCTCCATACCGTCAGAATTGCCTCCACCTAAAGATCCACCATCTGCACTTTGGCCATCGTCATAAGAGACACCAAAATCATAGTCCCCTCCACTATAATTGCCGCCCACTATTAACTTAAGAAGACTTATAGGGATAACTTTCATATACATATTCCTCATAATAAATGGCTTACATTGAATAATGGTATTCAACCTCACCTTTGTGTACATTATTACAATAGTGATAATTTGCAACCCCGTTTAAGGAACTTATGCAGAAAAGTTTAAAGGGCTAAAGTGCAAAAGGTTAACGACAGCGAACGTAGTGAGTTACAGTGCAAATATTTAACTTACATTCCTTTTGCGCAAGCTGGGGTGCAAAATTACGGACGAAGTCCGTAGCTTTTGCGCAAGGTGAATTAAGTGCAAAGGGTTAACGATAACGAACGCAGTGAGGACGTTTCCTTTGCGCAAGGTGAAGTGAGCCATTTTATAGAATGCTGAGGGTTATAGAATGCCGAGGGACTCTCTTAAACGTCGGATGGCGCTACGCTTATCACGACCTACAGACCCAAAAACGCAAAAAGCCCATCACAATGGATGGGCTTTTTACTTAAATAGGACCTGGCGATGTTCTACTTTCACATGGCAGCTGCCACACTATCATCGACGCTACAGTGCAAAATTACGGACGAAGTCCGTAGCTTTTGCGCAAGGTGAATTAGGTGCAAAGGGTTAACGACAGCGAACGCAGTGAGGACGTTTCCTTTGCGCAAGGTGAAGTGAGCGGTTTTATGGAACGCTGAGGGTTATAGAATGCTGAGGGTTATAGAATGCCGAGGAACTCTCTTAAACGTCGGATGGCGCTACGCTTATCACGACCTACAGACCCAAAAACGCAAAAAGCCCATCACAATGGATGGGCTTTTTACTTAAWTAGGACCTGGCGATGTTCTACTTTCACATGGCAGCTGCCACACTATCATCGACGCTACAGTGCAAAATTACGGACGAAGTCCGTAGCTTTTGCGCAAGGTGAATTAAGTGCAAAGGGTTAACGATAACGAACGCAGTGAGGACGTTTCCTTTGCGCAAGGTGAAGTGAGCGGTTTTATAGAATGCCGAGGGTTATAGAATGCTGAGGAACTCTCTTAAACGTCGGATGGCGCTACGCTTATCACGACCTACAGACCCAAAAAGCAAAAAGCCCGACTCTTTCGAATCGGGCTTTCTATAATTAGGTGCTTGGCGATGTTCTACTTTCACATGGCAGCTGCCACACTATCATCGACGCTGTTTC
>NZ_MKJU01000027.1:0-130182 GCF_001854605.1 Pseudoalteromonas amylolytica
TCGCTTTGGGTTACCTCGGCTTTCATAAGCCATTCTTAAAGCTTTTTTCGTTAGGTCACTGTCCGGTCGAGCTGATGTTGCCCAACCTACAACTTTGCGAGCGTAAAGGTCAATTACAACAGCCAGGTATAGCCAACGAGAACCGCACCAGACATAGGTAACATCACCACACCAAACTTGATCTGGTGCTTGTGTGCTAAATGCTCTTTTCAATAAATTAGGTATGCTTAAGTGCTCTTTTTCTGCCTTGGAATACTTATGCGTTGGCATTTGACGACTAACCAATCCCTCTTGTTTCATCAGCTTACTCACCAACCAGCGGCTCGCTTTGAAGCCTGACTTTGCGAGCAGTTGAACCAAGGTTCGTTGGCCTGCGGAGCCATGACTTAGCCCAAACCAACGTTTCATTTCGGCAATTAAACGTAGCCGCTCGGGCGCTATAGTATGTGGTGTTTCGCGCCAATATCGGTAACTACTGCGCTGTACTTTAAATACAGCACACAAACGCTTCACAGGCCAGCTCTCTTGAAGGGAGCGGATCAGCGCAAACCTTTGATGGAGTCCTGCATCAAGAGAGCTGAAGCCTTTTTTAGGATCTCATTGTCCTCTTCTAGGCGTTTGAGTTTACGCTCAAGTTCGCGGATTTTAAGTTGGTCAGGGGTCAGGGGAGTCGCACTAGTGAGGTTACCGTTACGCTCTTCTTTTAGCTGGCGTGCCCACTTATCGACAGTGGATTTACCTAATCCCATCGCCTCGGCAACGTCTCTAACAGAGCGTTGTTCATCGACGACTTGTTGAGCGACTTCGAGTCTAAATTCAGGAGAATAAGTTGGACGAGTTCTTTTTGTCATATTTGCACCTAATCAGTTATGGTGATTCTATCACCTCTAATCAGGTGGCCAAATTTATTGTGCCACTACAGGGTAATCGCCCTGCTCTAATGGCTTGTTTTCATCTATACCGGTGCTGCTTGAAACGTAGTTAATATAACCTTGAGTTTCGTTTTCAGAGCTTGGTGCCCAGAGCGGCTAATAATTCCTGCAATTGTGCGAATGTTGTAGCGCTGTGCGTAGGTTCTTAGCACTCGGCCAGCGGCCCGAAGGCCGTATTTGTAATGGTCAAAAATGATGCACGGGCCATAGCCAAGAGAAGTAGTGATCAATCCTCTGAGCTTGAAGCTTTTCAGCTAGACGCTGGTGAACGTATGAATGTAAGTTCAACACTTATACTAAGCGGCTTTAGAGAAAGGCTTATCAGTCACTTCTAAAAAGCTAACAGTTCGGTGTTTCTTCTATATGCGTATAGTTGTACTTGAGAATCACAGACCTTACAAATAGTCAGCCTAGGAGCTTTAATATCTACGTTTGGCTTGTAGCCTGCACCTGTATCAATATATAGCTGTTTACCAATCAATAAGGGCTGTTGTACGCTTGAGTGCCCCGAGATTAACAAATTCACTCCTTCGATTATTTGTGATGATTGCTCATTCATATTTAGCCTGTTCCAAACCAATTGCCTCAAGACTTCGTCGTTGATAGTTGAATCTTCTCTAATAGGCCACTTAGCATAAGGATATTCAGAATGAACTACACCGATGACTCCTGAGTCAGTTTCAACGGAAAGACTCAAAGAGACTTTATCGAGCACTAACTTTCTTAGTTTGTTTTGCATCTTGGGCGAAATAGAGTAGAACCACGAGCCGCCATTTCTTTTCCAAATAGCTTCTTTAAAGTAGTTTTTTTCTTGAGATTCAATCAGGAAAAGCTCGTGATTTCCAAGAACAGAGAAAAACCAATTTGTGTTCAACAGCTCTAAACATTCCTGAGAGTTTTCTCCCCTATCAATTAAATCTCCGGTGCAGAAGAGTCGATCTTTAGAAAAGTTGAACTCAATTTGTTTTAGTAGCCTGTTGAGTTCATGAAGGCTACCATGAAGATCTCCGACAAAGAAATCCTCACCAAAATTATTTCGAGGAAAAGAACGGTGATAAGTTATCGAAAAATTAAGGCTCATGGCTACCTAAAGGATAGGGGTAATAGAAGTTTTGTTACATTTACTCTATAATAGCCTGTTAGATGATTAATTAAAACTAGGTTTTTCAAAAATGGATTTATCAATAAGATCAATACGCTACACTACAAATGATGAAAAACCAGAGTCGTTTACAACTGAACTAGAACTAGTTGATAGATTTGAAAGATTGCTCGATGTTTTTTCTCATAAAAAGGTGTTAGTAGAACGTGAGTTTGGTTGTGGTTATGGGATTGCAGATGCTGTAATGTTTAACTACAAAAGTGATACCTCGTTATTGGATTTAGCAAATGTTCCTCAAGATTGGGCTTATACACTGAGAGTCCTACCATATAGGAAAAACTTTGACCTTGATGCATTAATAAGTCTGTCAGGAGCATCAGTTCCTGTGTGTAGAAAAGCTATGAAAGAGTTTATAAAAGCTGGATATTGTGTAGAAAAAAACAATGGTGTTTTTATGAAAGTGAGGCAACCTAGATTGCTTTGTACCTCTATATGTAGTGGCACAATAAATGAAATTGACAGGCACTTAAGAAACGAAGTTTCGTAAAGTTTAGCCCGTCAATGATACTGATCATATTACGAGTTTTGGAACTCGTTAATGATAAGTTTAGCAAAAACCTTTTTATCCTGACTTAAGTCAGCATCAAATTCGGCTTTGATCCCGTTAGAGCTTAATCTGTTTTGTCTGTTTCCAATCGCTCGTTTTCGAAAACTGTCCCAATTGCTGGATAAAGCACTTCCTGCATAGCCGGTCGTTAGATAAACACCACCAGGACTAGAGTAAGGTGATGAAAAAACAGACGTTAATATAGGTTGTGACCTATCTAGTGGCCTTAACGAAAAAGCACCTTCTGCACCAAAGAAACCAATCTTCTTGGTTGCGTAAACTTGTGCAACAAATGCAAACTCAACATCGTTACCTTCGTCGTCAAAACCATTATCCAAACCTCTGATTGTAACTTCTTTGGCGTTAACACCAGGCAGCTTATCCCGCGGAAATTCATCCATTTTTCCTGCCCACATATACAAGTCACCATTGTTTGAAGTGAAGTTTTGGCATATTAAATTAGTCGAACTAAAGTTAACCACCAAACCAAGGAAGTCTCGACTTGATTTAATGGCATACCATACTATTAGCGGCGCAACCACGCCGGCTACTAAGGCAATAACCAATCCTGCACCTGTAAACGATATTGCACCAAGTATAGCTGCTGGAATGCTTAGACCAAGAAAAATCCGTCGCTTGACTTCCTCCGACATGATGTCGCCAATAGCGAGTAGCTTTAACGTATGGAACGCATTCGCAATGTGGTCGTTAGTTAAGTTTTCTTGGTATTGTAGCAACGCTAAGACTAAGTTCTTTTCTCTTATAGAGAGATGAACAGCATATGCTGTATTTACTCTGAGGAACTCCACAGACTTTCTCATGTACATTTCAGCGGGGTTTGCATCCCCAAACCCGCGAACTACTAGTTCTTGCTCTTCAATATTGATTAGGTCGCTTTGTGCTCCCTTTGTATTAACAATGTTACTGTTGTAATTTTTTGATAGCTTTCTAGTATAAGCAACAGCAACATCTTGTACGGCCTGCGAGTAGTCAAAATCTTCGTCATCGCAGCGATTGCAAATCTTATCTCCTAAGCCTGACTCCAAATCATTCAAAAGCTTTTTAGTACTAATTTCAGTCATGTACAGTCCTTTAAATTTTTTAACGAATAGAATCGCTTGCCCAACGTATTACTATAAAAGTATGTCGTTGAGCAAATTTGTTTTATGCATCATACTTATGAATGACAGTAAGGCCTATAGGTGTAGAGCCTCTTGCAGCATCAACCGTTGCTTCCGCACTAATACCATCTTTGTTTATCCTCACCCTCAATTTACGCTCATTTCGTAACGGATTCCAATAGTCACTTAATTGGCTGCCACGGATGTTTGTCTCCAAATTGACTCCGTTGTCCTCGAAATATGGGCATGAGAATAAAATAGCTAAATTAGGACCCGTTCTATTTTCTGGCGCTAAAGAAAACATCCCTTCAGCACCAAAAAGCCCGAATTTCTTTTCCGCGAAGTAGGTTCCAGCATAGTATGCTAAAACATCATTGCCATCGTCATCAAACGCCAAAGCGCTTCCTCTAATATTAACTGTATTTGCATTGACCCCGTCTTCTTTATCTAAAGGGAAGCTAACTAGAGTACCTGCATGCATGTAGCGATCTTCCTCACTACAGTTCAGGTTAGTTTCTGATAGGTTTAATACAACACCGTAAAAGCTTTTTTCAGCAGTTAATAAAAAGTAAAGGATTATTGCAGCCAAAATAAAACCAACTACAACAAGTGAATTTGTTACGCCAATGGCTTTTACACCAGCTACAACCGCTCTTCTGGCAGACTTTGTTTTTGCTAGCTCAATAATTGCTTTTTTCCCCGCAGAATATGATACTGATAGCACTCCGGCGCTGACTAAAGCATTTGCTGTGTCACCGATGGTGGCGTTTACTTTATCTACCAAGCGCTCATATGTGATACGTTTATGGTTTAGATAAAATCCCATTTCCTCTGCATTAAGTCCTGCAAGGTTTTCTGCATCTTCAGCTTGATATAGCTCATTTGGGTTGGGTTCTTGAGTGCTCCTAATTGAACGAATTACTTCTTCAACATCAACGGGTCCTTCCCAATCTTCCGATACGCCTCTTGCATCACCACCTTGATTGTAGTTTGCCAACGCGGTACGAATAATTGTCTCCGCTAACTCAAGTTTTGCATCTTCCAAACTAAGTCTGCCATTGTTTGTATCATCGGTAAGTCTATCTGCTAAACCGTCAGATAATCTGTTTACAAAAGCTTTAGCTTCAGTTTGAGCCACTAATAAATCACACTTCTCGAACTTTATAGTCATTATCAAATTTCCTTTTATAATACATTGGTTTCGCTGCTATACATTATACATTATACATTATGCATTATGCATAACGGCAACTTATCCTAACCCATCACGACAGAAAGTAAAGCAGTGTTAATAATTTTAATGTATTGTTAATATTGGTTTCTGGCCTTTTATTGAAATGAATGTGGAAACTCAATTAATACGGAGCAACTATTCTATTCAATGGTTTACGTTTAATTTTTCAAGTGCAGAGATTGTAAATATCTAAAGGTAGCGGTTACTGAAGAGGTGAGCATCTCAAAATCATAGGATGTATTTGGCATTAAGCCGTCGGGATGTAATTCACCCGACCGCACGACTAATGTCTCTCTACTTGTTAACACTGATGTTGGCGCAAGCGGTTTAACGTGCACACTCTGCTTTCATAGAATAGTAAATAACAAAGTTGGATATTGTGTTTGTAAATGGTATCAAATAAATTTTATTATATTGTAATCTATCGCTTCTTCGATATGTTTTCTTACTTTAGACATAGGTATTTCTAACTCAATACATATTTTTTCTAGTGAGCGTGTGCCATCAATGTGTTGAATGACTTTCAACCAATCCCCCTCACCTTCTTCGCTAAGTTCATATTCTATTCGGCCGTTAACTGCGATAAATATGCATGTGCTTTGGTACATTTGGCTCGAGTTGCTGAGTAATTGCACGTTGCTAGCCAAAGCGATCGGTCTGTCTAAACATAAGTCGGTTCGTCTCGCCGAAATTGATTCCTGTAACGAGCTTTGTTCTTGCTCAGACCAGTCTGTAATATTAAGAGAATCAAGGACGGTGTACGAATCACTTACGTGTTTATGGGGAATAGGCAGTTCTCTGGCCATTTTCTCCAGAAGGCCCATGTTTGTGATTTTGAGCAGCATTTCAACTCCTTGATATTCAGGGTCTTCAGGAATTGAATCTATCAGTCTATTAAGTTCTTTAGTACTTATTACCGAGTGTCTACTGTCACCAAATGCTTCATTTAACAGCGCGTAATCATCATCTATCAGTAAGTTGTACATCATACGCTGGGTATAACGTTGGTCTTGCCCCATAAAAAAAGGCACCTTAGGCCGCTCATAAAACCTTTCTGGTAGCCAAGGCTTCATGGCCTCTCTTAGTATACGTTTATCCCAGAACAAATCTTGATAGTACTTTTCAGGCACTTTGGCACAGAGTTCTACTAATTCGTGATCTAAAAATGGAACGCGACTTTCTATGCTATTGCCTGATGAGGTGCGATCTTCATGCCACAGGTTGTACATTTGCAGGTTCTGGCGGTTCATTCGCGTATAGGTTTGCCACGGGTGTGTGCTTAACTGGCTGTTACTTGATGCTGCCATAAATTGACGATCAACTAAATTTCCGTAATGGCTAATTTCACTATTTTGTCCGCTGGATAAATAGTGTCTTTCTATTTCGTGCATTGTCTCCATCAATGCTGGCCATCCATAATTAGATTCATGCAAATCAGGACGAAATTTTTCTAGATAAAAGTGGCTATAACCGCCATTAAATTCATCACTCCCCTGCCCCAATAACATGACTTTTAAGTTTGGGAAATGATGTCGCGCGTAGCGGTGTAAGTGATACTTATACAAATGCTCAGCGTCGATTTCTGGAGTTTCAAGTAACCAGACCAAATCCTTCCAGTGACTTGCTTTGAAGGAATTGTTGTGCCAAGAAAAGTTCACCTGATGGTTGCTCAGTCCTAAGTGCTGAGCTGCTTCAAAACTCGACTTTGCATCGCCATTTTGAAAGGTACTTTGACTAAAAGCTGAAAATGTTTGTAAGTCTGGTGACTGCTTTGATGCAAAGGCGGCAATAGCAACTGAATCAATACCGCCGCTTAGAAAAAGACCAACGCCCACGTCTGACATAAGTCTTCTTGACACTGCGGTTTCTAGCGTATGAGCATATTGTCCAATTATCTCTTTTTTACTTCGTGTATCTGCTAGCTGCTCTTCTTCACTTAAACTTGGATAGTTCCACCAGACATGTTGATCGATTTTTGAGTCGCCAAGCTCTATGGATAAATAGTTACCTGCGGGTAAGTAATGTATATCCTTAAAATAGGTGGGTAAGGATTGTTGCTCAATGAGTGGAGAATTTCGCCCGCTTAAAGCCTGAAACCAGTCAAACTCTCGTGGGCAATCAGGGTGAGTAAGTAAAGCTTTTAATTCAGACGAAAATGCAAGTTGACCATTAAAATTGCTATAGTAAAGCGGTTTTATTCCTAATCTATCTCGGGCTAAGTACAAGCATTGACGACGCATGTCCCAAATTGCAGCTGCAAACATGCCATTGACCATTTCTAAGGCGTCAATTCCATGTTCTTCATACAAATGAAGGAGCACCTCACAGTCGGACTCACTTTGAAAAACATGATGACCTTGGAGTTGTGACTTTAATTGTTTGTGATTGTACATTTCACCATTTACAACCAGCATCACACTGCGGTCTTCATTAAAAAATGGCTGGTTTCCAGATTTAAGGTCAACAATAGATAAACGATTAAATACTACGCCCAGTGGCCCATCACAAAAATATTGTGTATCGTCAGGTCCTCTATGCGCTATTTGTTCCCCCATACTTTGTAACAAAGCAAGGGATTCAAGACTGCACCCTGCACCGTTATAATTAATAATTCCGACAAAGCCACACACTACTTTTCTCCTTGGCTAGACTGGGATTAAAAACACGGTCGTTGTACCTAAATTGCTATATTATGGTATCATTAAAAAATTTTCGAATTTCTTCAGGAAGCTACCGGGCCCCAGGGTTACCAGCTTTGAGTCCTGTTTTAACTAGCAGCCCCTGTTTTTGTAGCTCTTTTGCTACAGCGGGTTGCTCAGGCTTGATTGACAATAAAACACTTTCAGGCTGTGTGTTGTTATATTTTTTCATCTTAATTTTCCTTTTTTACTGTTACTTTTCGAAGAATAGAAGCAAACCCCCTTTATTGCGAGTAAAGAAGGTTTGCTGCTTTAGGTATGACTATAAATTTAATAACCGCCGCCACCGTAAGCTGCTTTTAACCCAGATTTAATGGAGACACCTTTGGCATTTACCTGTTTTGGCATTTCTGCTTGTGTTGCTGTTACTTGTTTATCGTCTGATTTTGGTGCTGTATGTTTTTTCATATACATACTCTCCTCGTTTTAACTACATAGTCCCACAATATTAATACAATTACTCTGGGATTCACAGGAAAAGTTATGATTCTTTATTATTCAGTTCCGCGTTCAGTGAGGACCCGTAGTGTAAGTAGTTCGAAGAAAAGCAAAAACTCTGTTGTTCAGTTTCAATCTCGCCTCAGGCCTTGTTGTTTTGTTTTTTCTTCTCAAGCGCTGTCACCAGAGGTTCCGTAAGAATGACGCCTTTTTACTCGACCTTAGCTTCTCGCGTTTTTAGTCGATTCTAAAAATTTACCTATTCATGGCGCAACAAAATTGAGCGTACACGACTAACCTAACAAACACGCCTTGTTTTCTTCATTCATTGTTGGCTCTGACTTGCCCGTAAGCCTGAAATTCATGCGCATAGGTACAAACAGCTTTTTCTGCCTCTTCATCTACTCCATTCTCCCGACTTGGTGTTCTGTGTGACTTAATCGACTAAGTGCTTTAACTGGATAGTTCATCTGCTGGTAGAATCTATAAGAAAAAAGCAGCACCATGACTTTGTTATCAGTGTGTTTGAATTGTTAACAGTGCATTTCCTTGTTGCGCATTTGAAAACTGCGCACTTTCTATCTGAGCCCAGTATTGCTCAGGTATAAATATCAAAAAATTGAACAGGACTTTAATATGAATGATGTTATTAAGACAGATTTAGATAAGACAGATTTAGAAACTACGGAAGTTGTTTTTTCGGATACTTTTGCAGAGCAGAAGGAGCCTGATTTATTATGGGTAAAGGATCACAAATACTATGATGCCGAACTCACACTAGAAGAAAATTTTGAACACCTCTACGGTCACGTCAAGATTTCCCCCGAAGATCGTGAGGCATTTAATCATGCATTTGAAAACAACCAGTTGGTTGAGTTTTTAAATTCCAAACAAAACCTAGCGCTATTTGCAGAAGATGAACCAGTAGATTATGTAAGTGGTAGAGCAGTTATAACAGTCAGTGCAGCCTTACTTTTGTTAAAAGGACCAATGACAAAATTGGCAAAAAAGGGGGCATTTGGCTTGCAAAAACTATCGGCACTAAGTTAGCTGGTACGGCCTTTGATAAAATTTTCGGCTTCTTTTTGGGAAGTAGTAAACCTGATTATGAAAAAGCACTGAGAAAAATACAGCAACAGCTTACCGAAATCAATCAAAAAATCGATACGCTATTAGAGAACGCTGTTTGGCAACGCGTAGCAACATCATTAGGCCCATCAATAGATCAACTTAATATCAGTTATACATTGTTTGAAGATATGATACATGGTATGGATACGTCAAATGAACAGCATTTGTTAAATGATTTTATGGCAAAAGAGTCAGACGTGCTTGATGCAATAACTGATATTTTTCATAAACTTACCAACGGCAACACCGCACTATCGAATAAAGATTTGACAAAATTTGTTGCAGATTCATCAGATGATAACTATAGGCTCATTGAAGACATCCTGACGGGTATAGTGTATCTGATTCCATTGGGAATTTCGATGAGTATGTTTCAATTTGCGCAACGAGATGGTGTTGGTTCAGGGCAACTTCTCCAAGAACAACAACGTTGGGACCGCCGATTTGATGCTTCTGAAAGAGTAATTGCCGAAACAAAGAATCGTATTCAAGGCAGCCTAAGTCAAAAGGTTGCGCAGCATACTCGCAAAGTTTTAGCTGAAATAAAAGCAGGTGACATTGGTAGGGATGATAATGCCTTTAAAGCTGCAACCAATGCCATCCATGCAGGATTGGATGAGTACTTGTCATTCGGTCGTTTTTTAGTTGTTGGTTACACTAAGACTAAAGGATTCGAAGACCACACTTATATCGGAAGTTATGTGTTTTCAGAGTTTCACTATGGAAATAATGAGAACAATTTCATCGTGTATTACGAAAATGATGAAAAAACAACTACAGCAATCATTAGAGATCCCAACGCAAATGCTTGGCCAAGTAAGTTTGCGGATCAAGTAAACTATGCTGACGCAACCAATAGTGGTAACGCAGGGGCCCTCTGTGATGAATTGTGGGGACTAAGAAACGCAGGAAGTATCACAGCAAATACACAACGTGCCATGGGGGTTATTCGAAACCGACGTAGAACAGGACCACATGTAATTAATCATACAGGCAGTTTAAATCTCTCTAGAATTCATTATAAAAATATACAAGGAAAATATTGGGATACTTTAATGAGTACCGCACATTCGGTTGTGTAGTGGTTAAGTGAATTAGTTCCGACTAGACCTGATATTTCGCTCTGAGCGGCCTCTTGAAATATCAGGTCATTAGCTGTACTACATTAGCTAATTCACATTAGCTATCGTGCGTTAATGCAATTAACGTGGACATCCACTGCAATTTGCATGTTGGGGAGATTTGTCTAAGATTTAGCTTCTTCAAAATCTTTTTAATGACTTTTTAAAGTGGCTGTCCTTTTAGTTTGATAATACCGACAAAGCCACACACTACTTTTCTCCTTGGCTAGATTGGGATCAAAAAACGGCCATTGTACCTGAATTGCTGAATTATGCTGTCATAAAAACATTTTCGAATTTCTTCAGGAAGCTACCGGGCCCCAGGGTTACCAGCTTTGAGTCCTGTTTTAACTAGCAGCCCCTGTTTTTGTGTCTCTTTTGCTGAAACGGGTTGCTCAGGTTTGATTGACGATAAAACACTTTCAGGCTGTGTGCTTTTATATTTTTTCATCTTAAATTTCCCTCTTAACTCATTTTAAATTGTGATTGAATTTTACTCATTACATACCATTTCTTAGCATGTAATGAGTATAAATCCTTCGTCATTGTGGCGAAAGTAGTTTACCACATGGCATTATTGCAGACTTAATAACCGCCACCAGTATAGGCCGCCTTTAATCCAGATTTAATTACTAAACCTTTCGTATTGGTTTCTTTTGGCATTTCTGGTTGTGTTGTTAGTTGCTTATCTCCTGACTTTGGCGTGTTATGTTTTTTCATAAACGTGCTCCTTGTTTAAATTATTAAATTGGTTACTCTGATATACGTAGTTCATACGTACCTTTTCTAACCGGTAACAACATAAACCTGATTCAAAGTACTGACATTATAGTGTTCGATTAAATATAATGCAAAACGTGCGCGCTCATGTTAATGATAGTTTATGTGTCAGCAGTTTTTTATGAGTTTCAAAAAGTAGCAACACATTTTAATCCTCAAGCAATTTGCCATTTTCCAATCTCAACCTTTTAAATTTTGTGCTGTGCCATATATCCCGTTGTGCATTACCTTGCTCTTGAAATAGCTGTGTATATAGCGAGTTTGCGTCTGACAGTAATGCTGTCGGAGAGTCGTCTTCAACTAGCTGACCATCATCAACTACCCAAACACGCTTAAAGTCTTTAGTGTCTTCAATATGGTGGGAAATAATGATAACGGTTGCATCTTTCCATAAAAGTTGTGCTTTGTGCAGGAGTCGTTGGCGCTGTGCTTTGGGTAAACCTCTGAAGGGTTCATCCATAATAACAAGACGAGGCGACTGCTTGTTAAACCCTCTAGCTATACGAACTCGTTGCCCTTCACCGCCGGAAAGCAGGCCACCGCATTCACCTAAGGCATCAGATTGTTCATCGGATAGCTGGTTGAGTATGTCTATAAGCTCTGCTTGTTCATAGACAGCAGGCGCTACATCACGTTGGCTATCATTACCATACTTTATGTTTGCTGCAATTGACTGATTCCACATTTGTACTTCCGGTGCTATCCACACCATCTCTTGATGCAGTTTACTTATTTGCTCCCCTTGATATAAGCTACCATCAATAATCAGCGTGCCACCATTGGCAGGTTTATATAGGCCAAGTAACAAACCTGCTAGGCTAGACTTCCCTGACCCTGATTGACCTACAATGGCGATATGCTCTGAAGGTTCTATGCATACATTCCAGTTTGATAGTACCCGTTGACCCGTTAACTCCAGATCAATGTTGTTTAGCTTTATTTTGGCTCCCTTAGGTAGCTTTTGCTTTTTGTGTGCTTTTTCTTCAGAGTTAGATGTTTGTGGGTACCAATTGGTGTTTTCGTCCGGTACCGACAGTGGCTCTAGCGCACGTATTAAGCGATTGCGAAGCGAAGGATACTGTTGCACATTTTCTGCAAGCATACCGCCCAGTTGAGGTAAGTACAGCATCCAATACAACAGCACTAAAAGTCCACTGGCGTCACCACCAAAATCTACGTACGACAATACAACCCATACCGTCAACGCTGAGCCGATCAAAAAGTTAAAAAGAGCGACATGTTCATAGCTTGCGCAAAAACGCCAACCTGCTTTCATCCAATTAACTAGTAGCCGTTCATGCTCTATTCTCACTGCTGTGCCGCTACTATGGCTGCGAATGGTTTTTAGGCCGCGAAGCGCATCTAAATAAAAGTTACTTAATCCGCTGATATGCGTTCTAAACGTGAGGTCTTGCTCTTGCATTAAAGGTTGAGTTGCAAACGTACATGCAAGTATCGCGATGCAACTAAAAGCGATAATCACGGTACCTTGTGGAAATAACACTGCAAGGCCAATAGTGATAAACACAATCTGTAATGTGATTTTTATAACGTTAAATCCTAGGACAGGTATATTACGCAACTGACGAAGTTCATATGCTCGCTGGATCATGTCTGAAGACAATCGGCTACTAAAGTAACGTTCACCAAGCTTGGGGAGTTTCTCCAAAAAGCGTTGCCGAATACGAACCTCAATACGCCGCCCTATGGCTCGAGATGTGACTGCTAAAGGCCATTCAAGTATCAATAAAGCGAAGAAGAACAGCAATACAAAGTGCATGATTTCAAGTTTTTGCGAAAACAAACTAATTTGTTGGCTGACTTCTACTAGGCCTCGCAATACTATGACCTCAAGTGCTAATCCAAAACTTGCGAGCAAAATCCCAACAAAAAGCACCATGGGATGTAACAAGCCATCCTCCATGAGGGCTCGATAAATTGTGCGCTCAGGGGTGACACTTTGCTCATCAAACTTTGCTTTTTCATCTTCATTGCTCGGCTCATTCGACCTTGGGGTTGTCGAACTTTGCTTACCTGCAACGTGTATTATCACCACCCCAGACATGTATATAGTGCCTTCATCCTCTGGCTCTGCAATATAATTATCAGGCGAAATGAGTTCCGGTGTTTGATAGCTGTGGTTAAGCAATAAAGCAGCCTGTTCACCTGGTTTTATTGCGCCTGAGCGTATCACCTTCATAATCATGGTCGTTGCGGCATCGAGTTTAGTGATACTTTGCCAATCATCGCTTTGCAAAGCGATATCAATACAGGATTGTGCCCAATCTGCATCATTACAAATAGTGAGCATTCTGACTTTTAACAATTGCGAAAACTCACCAGATGTCACCCATTGTTGCCAAGCACTCTCGTCTATCAGTTGCTGGTGTGTATATAGTCTCTCTTGCAATGATTTGAGCGTTATCCAGTGTCGTCCAGTGCCGGGGTCCATGATTTGCGCCCAGCCTGAGACTATACGCCACACTACAATAAAGTGGGGCATGCCGTTTGGTTGCACAACCACGGCTATAGCGGGTAATACTTCCGCCTCAGGCAATAAAAAGTGCTCTTTTGGTGTCAGCAATTGAGTCGCGTTGAGGCCAAATTCTATCAGGATAGATTCAAGCGCCTCTATTGATGTACCATCAATATCAGTGTGGCAATGTTCTCTTAGATTTTCATAATTAGCGTCAATATTAAAGCCAGATAACAAAGCTTTTATGACCGCTGGCCCACAATCCAAAGCAGAGCTTTGAATAACCTCTGGAATGAAAAAGCAACGTTCTGCGTTATGCATAGTTCAACCTAAAGTTACTGTGTGAGGTGAAACAAATAGGATGCTGGAGATTGACTATCAATCTCAACGGCAAAGTCGATGGCAATGCTTTTTTCTAATAGTGTATCCACCTCGAACGTTGTACTCACGGTGTTTTGTGCCTTATCGACATCGGTAATGTATGACTTGATAGGCTTTAAAGGAAGAGTGCTATCTCCTGACAAGGTGACTATGGCAACTTGGCCCACTTGAACTTCGGCAATATCCTCTTCAATAACAGCATCTACCTGATATTGTCGATAAGGTGTCACCCTGCCTTCATTCATTCGCCACACAGGCTGAGCTTCTAGAGTCACTTCGACAGACTCACTGTAAGCAAGGTGTGTTATGCGGCCCATAAAAAACCACATAACCCACAAAATTAGTAAAATTGAGGCTAAGCCTAGCGCTATCCAAGAACGCTCGCGCTCGCTATTAAGTGCGTGTAACGTTTGAGAAAAATGAACAGCCAAGTTAGTTACCTCCACTTATGGGTCGTTCGCGGAGGGGTTGCATCCTGACTTCGAGTTTAATTACCGAACTTTGTACTAACGTGCTGCCCTTAGACATATCACTATATCTTGTGACTATCTTAGTTTTAGCGATGCCATTGGCAATTAAAAAGTCTGCCAGCGCGTTTATGTATTCATTGTCATTAGCTTGTTCATCAGAAGTATTAACAATAATTTGAGCGTCATAAATCAATGAGTGGTCAAAACGTTGCATAAAAGTGGTAAGCGATAGTTTCGCTTCGTCGATAATTCTATATTTTCTATCAAAATTCTCGGCGAATAATTCATGAACATATAATGTCGTGCAACCATCTGGAGTAACCTGAACACCTACTGGTGTATTTGGGCATTTATCCAGATAATCTTCCAAACCATCTTCATCACTATCTACAGGGCACCCTTGGGCATCGATACCATATACCTGAGACTCTGCCGAAGTATCATGACATGTATCTAATACATCGATAATTCCGTCTTTGTCATGGTCTAACGGACAACCAGAAGCATCGACCCCTTTAGCGAGCTCTTTTTGTGTATTCATTCGACAGTAATCAGCATGATCAGGCACGTTATCCTTATCACTGTCTATTGGACAGCCAACTGCATCAACGCCGAAGCGAAGTTCGTTTTGTGCATTATCTGGACAGTTGTCTCTATAATTAGCAACGCCATCATTATCGTTATCAACAGGGCACCCTTTTGCATCCAAACCCCCTGCTTTTTCATGCTTACCGCTTAGCGGGCAGGCATCCAGGTAATCAGGAATATTATCCGAGTCGGTATCTATAGGGCACCCATTTGCGTTAACTCCTTTGCTCAGTGCGCGCTTTTCGTCATTTGGGCATAAGTCTTGGTAATCAGGCACCTTATCTTGGTCAGCGTCATTTGGACACCCATGGATATCTAGCCCTTTACTTTGCGCTTTAGTTGAATCATTTGGGCAGTGATCAAGATAGTCGGGTGTATTGTCTGAGTCTGAATCTAGCGGGATGCCTTCATTGTCAACACCAGCGCTGATTGCTTCTCGCGTGTTATTAGGGGCTTTATCACGGTAGTCTGGTATTGAGTCATCGTCAGTATCTTTTGGACAGCCTTGTTCATTGACGCCTTTTACTAAAGTTTCTTTGCCATCATTTGGACACTGATCTCGATAATCAGGTACGCCATCTTTATCGCTCTCTATTGGACAGCCTTGGGAATCCCCTTCGAGATAAATTCCCTTACTAAGCTGTAATTTTGTATTGTTTGGGCATACATCTAGTTTGTTAACCACACCATCATCGTCGCTATCAAGTTCTACACACAGTTTGAGTGACTTTGCTCTAGGTTCGCTGACCGCTTTGTCTTTTAAAGTTCGATATTCAAAGCGACCGTTCATAAACGATTTAATGATATATGTCTTGCCACTTACATCACCATTATCTTGAAAGCCAACCGTACCAGTCAGCCCTCGACAAGTTGGTGAGTAGCGTACTTCATCGGCGATTTTGCTTGGCTCTGATGTTCCCGCCCGTTTTATTGCTCTCAATATGACATTTATACTGTCATAACCAAGCGTTGCAAATCTATCAGGAGCTTGTTGGTAATGCCTTTCAAACTTACTGACAAATGTGTTATTCAGTTGGCTTGGCAAATTAAATACGGTTGGCACTGAGATATTAATCTGAGAGTCTTCATTTTGCTGAAGTTTGCTTAACTTTTCCCAAAACGTTTGGTTATCTAAGTTTTCCCCTCCCACAAATAAAACATCATCGAGCCCGCGCTTTTTAAATTCTCGAATGATTTGGATTGCTAATGTGGTATCGGTAAACAAAAAAATTGCATCTAGCGGATTTTTCCTATGAGCACGCACAAAACTTACTGCATAATCAGTGAACTCACGCTCGCTCATATCAGAAAAAAAAGAACGCTGAATTGCGGTATGTATACCATAGTTTTCTTCCGCTGCTTGAGAGAATGCTTCGCTCAACTCTAGTGCCCCTTCGCTTCGCTCGTTAAACACTGCCACTCTTTTAAAGCCCTTGTGCCCTGCAAACTGTGAAAGCTGATGACCGAGCTCAATATTGGTGGGTAACATGCGATAAACATAATCAAAATTCATTGTTGTGAGTAACACATTGGTGGCAGTGGGAGCGATAAAAACCTTTTGATTTTGCTGGTAAATTTGTGCGGCAGAAAAAGCGCTAGCCGAATATTGGTGGCCTGTCACCGCAACCACTTGCTTATTGTGATATGAGAAATCTCTTGCAACGATGCGGGAGTATTCTTTAATACCTTCCCCAGCTGTTAAAATAGAGGTAGTTTCAAGCGCTTCATACAGAGCCTCCTCTCGTTCATCAATAACGAGTTCGACCGCTTGACCTAAAAGCCCGCCAGCCTCATTAACTTCTTGCACTGCAAGTTGTGCGCCTTGTACAAACAGTCCTCTTCCTTGTGGCCAAGCTACACCGATAGTGATAGTCCCATCTTCTTGAAATTCTTTTGTTTGTTTGGGCTGCTTTGTGTCGCAAGCCATGAGCAATAACAATAAACCACATAAAATAAATACTTTGTGTGTGATGCTTTTATTTATCATGAGCGCACTCATTTGGCTCAAATTATTCATTGTGATCAGCCTTTGCTATTGTTTGTCTTGTTGCTCTGGTTCAGAGTTATCTGCCCAATCGCCAGCATTGAGCATCAAAGGTAGACCGTCTTTTTGTCCGCCGATGATCACCACCTTCGCATTATCTGATGACGCAAGATCTTTTGTTGCTTGAATGCCATGCCAGCGTAATACTCTGTCGCTCATAGTGGCGTTAATTTTCTCTGCGTAATCTTGTATACCAGCAGCTTCGATACGTTTTCGTTCAGCTTCTTGTTGCTCTGCTTTTAATTTAAAGGTGTATGCTAAGAAATGTTGCTCTTCCACGAGCTTTTCTTCTATTGCTGTACGAACGCCAGAAGGCAGAGAAACACTGCGTATGACGATGTCATCGACAATGACAAATTTTCTACCTACTTCTTCTATTGCGCGTGCGATTAACTTGCTAAGCAACATGCCTTTGTTGGTATATATTTCCTCTGGCGTGTGGTTACCTAAGCCCTTACGTAAAACCGACTCTATTTGCGGTAATATAATTCTGTTTGGATAGTCGGGCCCCACTTTTTGGTGCAGTACACCAAGTAATTCAAAAATTGGTCGATATCGTACAGCAACTTTGAGCGTAACAGGCAGACCTCGATTTGTGAGTACATCAAACTCATGGCGAATGATTTGCACTCGGGTATCGTAAATTGCCGCATAATTGAGAGGAAACAGAAAGTGTACCCCTTCGGTTAAGATATGATCTGTGACTACCCCGCCATCAAATGGGCGATATAACACCCCCCCTTCCCCCGCCTCAATGTAAATAATGACACGTTTCCAAAGCACAATAAGCAGCATCAACGCCAATATGACTAAAGCAATCTTTGCCGGTATTTTTAGCGAGATATGGTTATGTATCCGCTGCCAAAATTTCATCATAGGCTTAGGTAAACTAGCCTTATCAGGAGACTCATTTTTAGGGGTATCAGAAGTGTGAGCCATAGTTGTTTATTTCCTTTAAGGATGGGCGATAAGTAACAATGCGTTGCTTCGCTTTAGTACACAAGGCAATGCAATATTGAATGTTTTAGGGTCTAGCGAGCTAAAGCTTTCATCTAAAATGATTAAATCCGCTCGCTGAAGAAGTGCTCTGGCGATAAATACACGACTTTGCTCTCCATGAGATAAGCTCCAGCCCCCTTCACCAACCATTTGGTGTAACCCCGCAGGCATTTTATTAATTAGCTTGCCAAGATCTAGCTCTTCGCAAACCGTTTGAGCATCAATCAAGTCAGCTTCACTTGGTGGCCAACATCTTCCCATTAGTAGATTGAAAGCCAGAGTTTGCGAAAACAGATAGTTGTCGTGAAATTGTGGGGCCATGACAATCTTTTTACGCCATAGTTCATTGTAAACTGCTTTGAAAGACGTACCGTTTAATGAGAGTTCACCTTGTTGCGGCATATATGCGCCCGCGATTACATAACCTAGGGTAGACTTACCGGCACCTGAGTTACCTTCTAGTAACACTTTGTCTTTTGCGTTGATACCAAAGTCACAGCCATCCAATATTTTGCGCTTATTGAAGGAAAAGTGTAATTCACGAGCTCGTATAGTCGGATATTCTGCGCCTTTTAAGTCTGCATGAGTAAAGCTTGCTTGAGGCTGAATCGAGTTTTCACGGGTATCGGCTGCGCCTTCATATATAGGCCGTAAGTTTACCCAAGCACACGTTGCTTCTAGCAAGTATTTTACGCTATTGGCAAATTGCTCAAGAGAAATAGCGGCGAGTAAAATAGCGCCAATACAGACAGACAAACTCGCAACATCTACATTATCACTTGTCAGTTCAGGCATGAGCAGAAGCAGCGATAAAAACAACCAAACTCGGCGGCCTGCGAATGTAGTTAACACCGCTCCCCATTTATCGAGCTGCTCGCAAAGTTTTGTATAGTTGCTCAGGTCTTCATCTTCTACTAAGTGTCGCTGCTCGGGCATTTCTTGAATAAATCGAGTACGGTGACCTACCAATTGCTCAGATAGCTTGCAATTTAGCTGTAAATCAAAGGCGAGCCATCGTTTAATCTCTCGATAGTACTTTGAACTTAACATGCCTATCAGTATTAGCAGTGCAATTAACAGTATTGAATGTGACCAACTCACCCCTGCGACTGCCAAGATAACGCCGGCTAAAAACACTTGAGTTAACGCGGTGATAGCAATAAATGACATACTAAAGCTTTGCGCTTCAAGCAAGTCGATATCCATCACTTGACCCATAAAATGGCCACTACTGTGACGGCGAACGTCATTGGGCTTTAGTTTTAAGATCCCCTGCAATAGCTGTTTACGAAGTTCTGCGCCAAAATCAAGCGATAGTCTATTTTTAATCTTCAGGCTTAAATAGTAAAAAGGGATGGCACTGAACAGCAGTAAAGCCCAAAGTGAGAATACACTGTCATGATCATTTGTTTCAAAAACACTGAGTCCGATCACATACCAACTTAGAATCAACATTATTTGAAATAACAAAGCAGCGCCAATACTCAGTATTAGACCTTTTAAAAACTTTGCCTGCTTGAATTGTTCAAATATGTTGTCATATGCCGCAGGGCGAAATAACCACGCTTGTATGACGGGTGTATTTGCTAATTTTTCTATTAACAATGACTCTAGTACTTTTTTATGCTGCTTAGTAGGTAGCCCCAATGGTAAAAGTTGCTTTGACAATGATTGCCTTAAAGGGAGCACATGGTCTTTTATGAGGATATCTTTGAGCTTTGTTAAAGGGAGCAGGCTCGATTGTTGCCTGTTATTTAGTATTACCGCATTTTGGCGTTTGGTTTTAAGCAATACGATAAAGCCATTGCCTGGCATCATCAAAATACACGGGCCACAGTGCATTAACATTTTACTTACGGCGGGATAATTTGTTGTATTGTTTTGAATGTCTATGCCTGAGCAGTTGGCAGCTTGCTCGAACCAATCATCAAGGTTTGCATCACTACTGCCCGCACTTTTTGTTGCTGGGGTGAATTCTGGGCACACACTAGCCCCCCTAATATTACTTGCTAAAAAAGAGGCTGCGACATGTAAATTTGATAACGGCCAGATCAAATCATCCATAGCGGTAGGTAGAGCGAAGTATCCTTTTACTATTTGAATTATATAAAAAGTAGATAATAGTAGCTAATGATCACATTAAATGTCTGTTATGTCAAACGAGAAAAACGCTATTAAATAGTTCTTCATGTGTATTTCACATTGATTGATGTGTCTATTTTTGTTGGATATGAAGTGTAAAAATAAGGTAGCTGCAATGTAATCTTGATGTATTGGTGCTAGCATTGCACCTGAGAAGACGCAGTACGTTTTGCTTCTACTCTCTGCCACAGTATACAAATTAAAGGAATATTATTTATGACTCGATATTTTAGGTATTTACCCCTAGCTAGCACTCTACTTGCTGCATGCTCCTGTGCTGCGATTGCGAATGAACACTTCGACAACACAAGCGTGAAGCCTGAGCGCATGCTGTTAATATCCGCTCTATCAAAGGAAGTAGCTGTTAAGGAGCTAAACAGCGAAGCAGTACATTTACAAGTAAATGGAATGAGCACCACTGAGTTGTTTGTACTTGATGTAGCAAATATAAATAAGCAAAATTTGCCAAGTTACAAAAACTTGCTCGATACAGCCCGAGTGACGGGAACGCCGATTCTGATTAAAGGCGCGCAAGATACTAAAATCATGGCATCATTAATTGGCCTTGGCGTGACAGGCAATAAGCTACTGCTTAAGCCAAATGAGGCTGAGTCAACATTAACAATTGAAGTGCTAAACCAAGAGCCAAGAATAGACACTCTCCTCTCTGACCATGTGGTAAACGAAGTAAAGAAGTATCATCTTTCTCAACCTAGGTTGAGACAAATGACATTCTCAAATAGCGTTAGTGCTCCAGCTGGCACAACGTATATTTTTCACGTCGTTAACGCAATCAACCACTCTTGGAAGCCCGATAGTAAAGAGCAAACTATTACAACTAAAGCAGATATAGAATATAAGCTGTATGCGGATAGTGAAAAGAGCGCAAAGTATGTTGTTGTTGGTTTAACAGGAGTGATTTTTGACCCTGGTCCACTGTACTCCAATACAGAAGTTAATCGTGGCTACTTTCAAGAAAGGGTGAAGATGAGTTTGATACCTAGCTCGTCTTCAGACATTCACTATGAAGAACATGTGCCAGTTAACGCAAATGATAATTCAACCGTCACAGTCTCAAAAGGGTGGGATCTGGCAGTTGGAGCATCACCGGACGGGCCCAACACGTCATTTACGTATTCTGAAAGTGACATTGTCACTGAGAACTACTCCGATTTTGAAGTGGTACATAACTCTGATGGAAATGCTATGCATTGGGATTGGAATATGAGCAAGTACGACTATAACAAAGACCCAGAAAATCTATGTGAACCCGGAATTATGAGCAGGAAGGTTAAGTCGCTGCCAACGCTTGCTACTAACACTTTAATCCCAAAATTTAGTGCTGTGTATAGATCTACTTTGGATTTTGATGGTGTTGTGAATTTTGATTTTAAATATGAGCATCACCTTCGTAATGTGAAAGAGGAATATGTGTCTGAACCCTTAGATGGAGTGACATATTACAAATGTTCGATTCATGGCACTGCAGAAAAAAAAGGGGAAGTGTCATTCTCTGTAGACTTCTCAGCTGTACGATCTGCACGAAATGTGACTGAAACCTATCTAGATATTCATGGCATGGACTATCGTGGTAATATAAATCGCACTATAAATGGTCATACTTGTCAATACTGGGATGCACAGTATCCTCAAGTGCATAGCTATTCACCACAAACTACTCCTGGTAAGGGTTTAGGTTTTCACAATTATTGCAGAAATCCAGACTCAAACGTAACTAATTCAAATAAGCCTTGGTGCTTTACAACGACAGTTGGCACGAGGTGGGAGTATTGTAACGTAGCTGAGCACTATCGCGGTACTGTAAACCGTACCATAACCCAAAGTGTAAACGGGAGAGCGGTTAATGGTCTAACGTGTAAAAATTGGTCAGAGACTAGTTACACAGCGACAAAATATCCGGGTAAAGGGCTAGGTGATCACAATTACTGTAGAAATCCAGCAGGTGGTGATTACTCCAAGACTTGGTGCTTCACAACAGACCCTGAGATGACTTGGGACTATTGCCAAGAATAAGAAAAAATAAAGCCAGATAATAAGTTAACGGTCGGCATTATATGTGCCGACCATTCTAACTCAAAGGTTAAAAACGGCTTAGCATCAAATGCACTTGTAGTTTGTTCCCTTACTTTTGTAGTGGCACAATAAGACTAGGCAAGTTTTATTTGATGCTGTCCGATAAACATTTTGAACTTCCAAGTTCACTCTTTATTTAACTGAGTATAGTTATTATAAACTTCAAAAATCTACGCTATATATTGAATTCCGCCATAATCCACCACAGAATTGAGTACTATTTCCAGTACAAGGCATATTGCAATCGCTATCTGGAACCTGAGAGTAATTTCCATAGTTATGACCGCAAAAACATAAGGAGCCGTATTGCAACCCAGCATACTTATAACTTGCTTTATTGCAAGCTGCTTTGCAGGAATCGATAGTTACCGTTGTTAATCCCGCCCTGACGGGAAGGTCTCGTCCAAGCTCGATGTTGTCTGTGAAACATCCAATATAGTGCTGGCTTTGAGCATTTAGATCATCAGTCTGCCCATGATTTGCAGCCCAGCTTTTAGACAAAAGCAAAGCAACAAGCAACATACTCATAAATTTCATTAAAATTTCCTTACTCTATTTTTTCCTAAAGGTCAGTTAAACATGTGAGCTTATTTATTGTGCCACTGCAGTTAGCAAAACTTGCAACTCTATCTCTTAAGGGGAAGTGGACATATCGATCCTTACATATATGCAAATTTATGTAAATGTATAAAACCGTGAACTTTTTTCTCTCCCTAACGCTATTAAAACGGATTTCATGAACAAAAATTTGGTTCACGAACGTTATAAAGAGTAGAAAGGGAAAAAATTACTTATAAAATCAGTTGTATAAGTTAAATTGTTGGTTGTTGTAATTCATGAACTATCTCCAGTTCCAGAGAAGTTAAATTGGTTAGCTGGCTCCTATTTTAGTTGCTCACTTCATATGCCTAGTATACTCTTTCCTAAACAATCGAATACAGGAATAAAAACTTACCTAATCAATAAGTTACTGAAATTTTTAGGCTCTGCAATTGGCGTTATTCTAGTCGTATTCTTCGTGTTCCTATTCTATACAGATTTGTATCTTTACTTACGACCTATTCCCAAAGACTTTGATAAAATGATACAGCAGCATATGGAAGCGGCGAAATTACCTGGGGTGTCGGTACTTGTCTTTAAAGATGGAAAACCTGTTTATTCAAAGCAATATGGTTATACCAATTTAGAAACGCAAGAACAGCCCACACAAAACAGCTTATTTCAAGTAGCGTCAATATCTAAGTTGGTAACAGGCACGGCAATATTAAAACTGTATGAGCAAGGAAAACTTCATTTAGATGATGATATTAACAAGCATTTGCCATTTAGTGTAAAGAACCCAAGCTTTCCCGACACAGCTATTACTTTTCGAATGTTGCTCTCGCATGTGTCTAGTGTTTCTGATGGTTCTTTCTTTTTTGGAAGCCCTTATTGGGATATGTACAATGAGATTGGCAAACCAACTTATAAAGCAGAGCCATTGGATAGTTTTATCACCCACTATTTTAAGTCTGACGAAAAGTATTATGATGAAAAGGATAACTTTAATGACGCTAAGCTAGGAACAATGCTGGAGTATAGCAACGTGGGCTATGGCCTGTTAGGCTATTTAGTTGAGCAAGTATCGGGTATGCCATTCAATGAATTTTGTAAGCAAGAGATTTTCTCACCATTAGACATGAAACACACCCGTTGGTTAATCAAAAACGTTGAAAAAGAAACAATGGCAATACCATATAATTATAATTTACTCAGTAACACTTATGTGCGATTAGGCGCTTATGAGTTGTCTACTTATTCAGAAAGCGGGCTTAAAACAAGCAGTGCTGAGTTTATGCGGTTTCTTCATGTTTTTTGGATAATGGTTAAACGATAAAAGGAGAGCGCTTTTTGCAGCCTGACACTGTAGCGCAAATGCTCACTCTGCAATATCCACAGGTCAGTAATATTCCCGCGTTAACATGGCTGATAGAAGAAGATAGGTATCTGCACGGAGGCTCTGATCCAGGCACCAAAGCACTTGTCGTTATTTCTAAAAAAGAACAATGGGGGTTTATATTTTTCGCTAATGGTGGTGGACTGCGCACTGAACTAGGGTTTGAGCTTTTCCGGCATGATGTAGACGAATATTTAAATCGCTACGGGCCGCCTCTGAACAACAAATATTAAGTATTAGACTGGTTTTCTATAACGAACAAACGTGCACCGGAGTAATGCAATTTCATTCTAGATTCCTAAATATGATATAAGTAATACATAGATATAAATTCATTATTAAATAAACTAGAAATAACAATAAAGTATAAGGAGGTTTTTGTGGCAGTATTCGACAATTTGAGATCTCTCAAGCAAGACATGATTCAAAACAACTGGGTAATAGACGGTTTTACATTTAGTTATAATGACAAGGAATATGTAGTTCTAGCTAAATTATTTAATGAAGGTGAGAGAAAGCCTAAACATGCTCTTCTAAAACTGGAGTTCATCAGACAGGATGAGCCAACAATCAGGAAAATGTTCTTAGCTAATTCGAATGGTTTTTATAATATATCAGTAAAAGAATTAAGAGAATTTTTTGGAATCGAGTATAGAGAAAACCTTGGGGAAATTATTCAGCAATTCACAGATTACTTTTCTAATTTTATACCAACACAAGTTTCGGATAATAAACCCCTATTAGTTAAAGAAAGAATGGTTGAATCATTATCAGTGAGTGACAGTGAAGATCCTAAAAGAGTTTATTGTTTTGATGTTAGAAGAAATGCAGGACAAAGAACGATGTTTAATGACAATAAAACAAGGCTTTTACGAGCCACTTTGTATGCCAATTTCGAAGAAGATTGGAACTTAAGTTTTTTCTACAGTGATGATAATGGACGAGACGCTACAGATGCTGAAATTCTATTAAAGTTTGCCAACAGAAATGCACCAGCCTAATGATTAAATGTACTCGCTTCGACTTGCTCTGTTAGTTACTCGCTAGACTGCCAGCGACTGGTCTGTTATGTTTGAGCTCTATCTGCGCCATTCCAATATTGCTAAGCTTGATTTAAATCGTCGATTCTATAAAATGTCCAATACTAGTCAATATCGGACATTTAAAGAATGTTGATACCCTTGGTCGACACTCTCAAGCAACTTCGTTACCAAATTGCACATATCGAAGATAAAACGTTGTCGTATGAATACCCACAACTTGATGCGTTCTTAACACACCTTTCCTCAAATGTAGAGAATGTTTGGGAAGACGTAGCTTTTCTATACCAGTTTCTTTATGTATACGGCAGAAAGTCAGAGGCTACTTTCAACCGTTTTCGCAATGAACTTGAACGATACTACCTTTGGGCATGGCTCAAAAAAAAGCAGTCAGTGTTCTCCCTAAAGCGTGATGATGTTGAAGAGTATGTAGATTTTATGGTTGAGCCTGAGAGTTCATGGTGTGCAGATTCCGTCCAGTGGCGTTACAAAGATCAAAAAGGAATTCGCCAAATCAATGATAACTGGCGCCCTTTTGTTACAAAAGACAATTCTATCAGTCAGCAGACATTGGCGGCCATGTTTACTGCACTCAATGTGTTTTACAAGTTCGCAATTTTAGAAGAAAAATCTAATACGAACTTTGTGCCGGTAGTTAAAAAAAATAGTCCGTACCTTGTGGTGCAATCGCAGATTAAATTACCCGATACACTAAGCAACTTACAATGGGAATATGTGTTAGGTGTCACTAAAGATATGTGCGAAGAACATCCGGAACTTGAACGAAATTTATTTACTCTTGCCTGTTTAAAGGGGCTTTATCTGAGAATTTCAGAATTATCAGAGCGTGCGCAGTGGTCTCCGGTTATGAGTCACTTTTGGCAGGATCCAGATGAGTTTTGGTATTTGCGGATTATGGGTAAAGGCAATAAATTACGAGATGTAACGTTAAGTAATGATTTTATAGAATACTTAAAACGCTATCGAGCATATCGAGGCTTACCTCCTCTGCCCCGAGTCGATGAGCCCTATCCCATCATTCATAAGTTGCGCGGTCAAGGAGGAATGAATGTTCGACAACTACGTCGTATAGTTCAGCAAAGCTTTGATTTAGCTATAGAATCTCTCAACAAAGACGGTTTTATGGATGAGGCTGAACAATTAAAAGCGGCTACTGCTCATTGGCTACGTCATACGGGCGCTACGCATGATGCACAGCATCGACCGTTGAAACATCTATCAGAAGATTTGGGACACGCGAAGATAGCTACCACTGACCAAATCTATATTCAAACAAACATCAAAGACCGTGCAAAGTCAGGCGTAAAACGTAAATTGTAATTATGTTAAATTGGCCCTCATTTTTGTTTTTAAGGGCCCAGAGTCAAGTTAAAGAAAGTTTCAGTCGACGCTAAGTTATAGCACGAGCGATAAACTCAATCGGGTGCAACGGCTTTTGCTTTTCGTAGCGCTTCACCTGGCTTCTACATGAAAAGCCCGTTGCGAGTAAATTATCAGGTGATACTGCTTGAACATGACTCTGCCAAGACATTTCATAAAGTGTTCGACTATTTTGCTGGTTTTGTAACTCATGACCATAGGTGCCGGCCATACCACAACAACCTGTATTCGGAGTTACAAGTTTAAGGCCAAGCTGGGAAAAGATATCCTGCCACACTTTGGAAGTGCTCGGCAATGCAGTGGTTTCCGTACAATGAGTCAACAAAGTGTACTGACTTGCGGGTTCGACATTTAAAACTAGCTTAGACCAGTCCTGATCTTTTAACCACTCGTGGGCAAGGTGAACTGAAAAGTCTAACTTATCATCAGTTACAAACTGTTTGTATTCATCTCGGTAGACCATGACCAAAGACGCATCGAGACCAATCATGGGAATGTTATGCTGTGCAAGTTGATTTAAAAACTCGGACGCTTGATTAGCAGTTTTACTAAATGCTTTTAAGAAACCTTTCACGTGTTGTGCCTTACCATTGGGTACGAAAGGTAAAAGAATAGGAGTTTTACCTAACGCTTCTACAACATCAACACAGGATGCAACAAGTTCTGCTTCATAATAACTAGTAAAAGGGTCTTGTACGATAAAAACAGAATTTAGTTTCTCTTGCTCGCTCATATTTTCTAGCAAAGTTTCATTATAATGGTACTTGTCTTCAACGCGTCTTTGAAGTGAAGGTGTGCTGAGCATAGGTGTATCAACGTAGCCAAACATACGTTTTATTGACGCTGATACGAGATCACTTGAAACGATAGGATTAACAAAAGACGCAAACTTTGAAAGAATAGGTGCCATAGTTTCAATATTTGCTACCAGATAATCTTTTAGCGGACGATTATATTTGCTGTGATAAAGATTTAAAAAACGAGCTCTGAAACTGGGTACATCAACTTTAATAGGGCAAGCTGTGGTACAGGCTTTACAAGCCAAACATTCGTCCATTGATTCTTTAACTTCATGAGAAAAATCGTAAGCGCCCTGCTTTTTAGCGCTACTATTTATATGTCGTTCCCACCAAGTCGTATCATTCTCTTTATGGATGAGTTGTTTTTCAACACTCAGTACATCGACATTTGCTTCTTGTTGCAGCCGCAACCATTCTCGAATTAAGCTAGCGCGGCCTTTTGGTGAATGGCGTCTATCTTTTGTAACTTTATAAGATGGGCACATGGGTGAAGCTTCGTCATAGTTGAAGCACAAACCGTTACCATTACAGTTCATGGCATTTTCATAACTGTTGCGTACGTCGATATCAATGCGTTTATCAAACCAGGCTCGTTTTTTATCATCAACACTAACTAGTGAGTCTTCACTTTCAATAGGTGTACATATTTTTCCTGGGTTTAGACGGTTGTCTCTGTCAAAAGCAGATTTAACTTTTCGTAGCTCATTAAATAAATGCTCGCCAAAAAATTCGGGTCCATATTCACTGCGATAACCTTTCCCGTGCTCCCCCCACATTAAGCCACCATATTTGGCGGTAAGGGCAACCACTTGATCTGAAATTGTGCGCAGTAGCTTTTCTTGTTCAGGGTCACACATATCAAGCGCCGGGCGAACATGAAGAACACCAGCATCAACGTGGCCAAACATACCATATTGAAGATTATGAGAGTCTAAAAGTGCTCTAAACTCAGAAATAAAGTCAGCCAAATTCTCAGGTGGAACAGCGGTATCTTCTGCAAATGCCAGTGGCTTTTGTTTGCCTTTGGTATTACCGAGCAGACCCACGGACTTTTTACGCATTGCGTATATTTTTAAAATATCTTCTTTATTATTAGTTAGTTGATACCCAATAACCCCCGCTTGCTTGTTCGCAATGAGCACATCCAATTTGCGACATAACTCTGATATTTTATCGTCCATTTCATCAGCTGTTTCACCGTTGAATTCGACCATGTTTAAACCTTGCATGTCTATGCCTGGTACATCGGTAATTAAGTCCGATACTGAATGCCAGATAATGTCTTCTTTAGCGAGGTTCAATACTTTGCTGTCGACTGTTTCGACGGATGTCGCCTGAGCTTCTACGAGAAACGGTGAGTTTCTAAGTGCTGAGTCAAAACTATCATATTTGATATTGATTAATGTTTTGTACGGCGCAATTGGGGTTATGTTTAGTTTCGCTTCGCTCACCACACCCAGTGAACCTTCCGAGCCAGTAATAATACGTGAAAGGTCGAAGGTGCTAAGGTCCTCGTTGAAAACATTTTCTAAATCATAACCGGTTAAAAACCGATTTAACCGAGGGAATTTCGATAAAATAAGATCTCGGTTTGGTTCGCAAGATTCTAGCACTTGCGAATATATTTGTGCGATACGGTTGTCTTGCTTGGCAATAATCTTTGCTTTTTCAGTGGCTATTTTACTAGTGTTTAATTCTGTACCATCAACAAGATAGGTTTTTAGCCCTAGAACGTGGTCGCTTGTTTTACCATACACCAAAGACCCTTGACCTGACGCATCTGTGTTGACCATGCCGCCTACTGTTGCGCGGTTGCTGGTCGATAAGTCAGGGGCAAAGAAGAATCCATAAGGCTTCAAGAAGTCATTGAGCTGATCTTTAATAACACCTGCTTGTACCCTAACCCAGCGCTCTTCAACATTGATCTCTATTATCTCGCGCATATGACGGGAAAGGTCTATGACGATACCAGGTGTAAGAGATTGTCCATTTGTGCCGGTGCCGCCACCACGAGGTCCAAAAGTAAGCGATAAAAAAGGGTCTTGTGCAGCACACTGCAATGCCGTTTGAATATCTTTATTGTTTCTAGGGAAAATAACGGCTTGAGGAACATTTTGATAAATGCTGTTGTCAGTTGAATTTATAAGCCTTGTTCCATAGCTACAATCAGTTTCTCCTGCGAACCCTGCACTTTTTATCGTGCGCAAATAGTCGTTTAGTAGTTCGTTTGCTGTATCTTGCTGACTTATATTGGCGATCATGATGATAATAAATTATTGCTTTTGACACATTGTATCATGTAGTTAGATTTAAAAAATTGAGAAATTTAATCTTTGTTACATATTAAGAAAACTTTGACACATCCCATGCCTTATATTGAGAATGTAACTTTTGGAGGTGGCCAATGAAAAAACTATGTATTTTGGCTCTAGGTAGTTTGTTTGTACTGCTAGCGCTAGTTTTTGTGATTGTACCAGGCCCATCAATTATATTTTTGTTGGCGGCGCTGGTGTGTTTTGCAATGTACTACCCAAAGGCTCGCACTTGGTTAAAGAAAGTGCAGTCAATATTTACTAAGGCATGTTATAAATTAGATGGGCTAAAGTGATAAATCAAAAAGGCCGGTGATTACCGGCCTTTTGCATATGACTGGTTAGCCTTTAAGCTTATCAGCTAGGTATAACCAAGTTTCTAGTACTGTATCAGGGTTTAGTGAAACAGAGTCAATACCCTGCTCTACCAACCAAGCTGCAAAGTCTTCATGATCAGAAGGACCCTGACCACAAATACCTACATACTTCCCTTTTTCTTTGGCTGTTTTGATTGCCATAGAAAGTAGCTTTTTAATTGCAGGGTTACGTTCATCAAATAAGTGAGCGATTAATCCTGAATCACGGTCAAGACCGAGTGTCAGCTGAGTTAAGTCGTTAGAACCGATAGAGAAACCATCGAAGTACTCTAAGAACTCTTCTGCAAGTAATGCATTTGATGGCAGTTCACACATCATGATCACTTTAAGACCATTCTCGCCACGCTTGAGACCATGCGCTTCCAATAGTTCGATAACTTGAGCTGCTTCTTCAAGTGTACGAACAAATGGGATCATGATCTCGACATTGGTCAGACCCATACCATTACGTACACGCTTGATAGCTTCACATTCAAGTGCAAAACATTCACGGAAATCTTCAGAAATATATCGCGATGCGCCACGGAAACCGATCATTGGGTTTTCTTCTTCCGGTTCGTATTGCTGGCCACCTACTAAGTTTGCATACTCATTAGATTTAAAGTCAGACATACGAACGATTACACGTTCAGGCGCAAATGCACAGCCTAGAGTGGAGATCCCTTCAACTAATTTAGCAATGTAGAACTCAACCGGCGACTCATAACCTGCAATGATATCATTGATTTCTGCTTGTAGGTCAGCGTCTTGGCTATCGAAATTAATAAGCGCTTTAGGGTGAACACCAATCATACGGTTAATGATAAATTCTAAACGGGCTAAGCCGATACCAGCATGTGGTAAACGAGCAAAGTCAAATGCGCGGTCTGGGTTGCCCACGTTCATCATTATCTTCATTGGTAATTCTGGCATTTCATCAACACGTGACGAAATTACTTCATATTCCAATTCACCTTCGTAGATGTAGCCAGTGTCGCCTTCGGCACATGATACTGTTACGTGTTGGTTATTGGTGATGAGATCTGTTGCATTGCCACAACCTACAACTGCTGGGATACCTAATTCGCGGGCAATAATTGCTGCGTGACATGTACGGCCACCACGGTTAGTAACGATTGCAGCGGCGCGTTTCATGATTGGTTCCCAGTCTGGGTCAGTCATGTCAGTAACGAGCACGTCACCTTGTTGTACTTTGTCCATTTCATCAATTGAGTTAAGTACACGAACAACACCAGAACCAATTTTATGGCCGATTGCGCGACCTTCTGCGATAACCGTTGATTGCGCCTTAAGTTGGAAGCGCTCCATAACATTAGCGTCTTCATTTGAGCGAACGGTTTCAGGTCGGGCCTGAACGATGTAAAGTTTGCCATCATTACCATCTTTCGCCCATTCAATATCCATTGGTCGGCCATAATGCTTCTCAATGATAACAGCTTGTTTTGCAAGCTCTTGTACTTCTTCATCAGTAATAGAAAACTGAGCTGACTTTGCTGGGTCCATATCAACAATTTCAACTTGCTTACCGTGTGACTCGTCGCTTGAGTAAATCATTTGAATTGCTTTAGAGCCGATATTACGACGTACAACAGCTGGCAAGCCTTTGTTTAGTGTAGGTTTATGGACATAGAATTCATCTGGGTTTACTGCACCCTGAACAACCATCTCACCAAGACCGTAACTTGAGGTTACAAATACCACGTCTTCAAAACCAGATTCAGTATCGATACTAAACATAACGCCTGAAGATGCTTTGTCTGAACGAACCATGCGTTGGATACCAGCAGATAAAGCAACTCCACGGTGATCATAGCCTTGGTGAACACGATAAGAAATTGCTCTGTCATTAAATAACGAAGCGAATACGTGCTTAATCGCAACCATCACAGCGTCAATACCACGAACGTTCAAAAATGTTTCTTGCTGGCCTGCAAATGATGCATCTGGCATATCCTCAGCAGTTGCTGATGAACGAACGGCAAATGAAACGTCTGAATTTGTATCACCATGAAGAGTGGTGTAAGCGTCGCGGATTGCTTGGTCTAGAGATGGTTGGAAGGGGGTATCTATGATCCATTGTCTAATTTGGGCGCCAACCTTGGCGAGGGTGTTGACGTCATCGACATCAAGGGTATCTAGTATGGTGTGGATCTTTTCGTTGAGACCTGATTGGTCTAGGAATTCATTGAAGGCTTCTGCGGTAGTCGCGAATCCTCCTGGAACTTGTACACCAGCGTTTGATAAATTAGATATCATTTCCCCAAGTGAAGCATTTTTACCACCAACTCGAGGTACGTCTTGCATACCTAACTCTTGATACCAGAGAACGTAGTCTTGCACGGAACTGTCTCCAAAAACAAATTGTAATAAATGTGAGAGATTGTTTGACCTTTTGTAGGGGTCGCAGGCATTCTACACTGGTAAGCACACCTACGTAAACCGCGATAGGGAAAATTCAGCTAATTTGAAACAATAAGGTTATCATGAGAACGGCATTTTATATTTCAGACGGAACCGCTATCACATCCGAAGTATTCGGCCACGCCACGCTTTCTATGTTTCCAGTGGAGTTTAACCATCAAACCATTCCATTTGTAGAAACCAAGAAAAAAGCAACGGAAATTAAAAGGCTTATCGACTCAACGGCACAGAGCTGTGGTGAGCGCCCACTGGTATTTTTTACTTTTGTAAATCCAGAGTTGTCTGAAATTATTCTTTCATCGCAAGGTGTATGTTATGACTTTTTAGCCCTTGCCAGCAAAGTAGTTAAAAAAGAGCTCAATGTTGACCCAGTGCCTAAGATTCACCGTACCCACTCAATACATGAAGCAAGTTATGACTTTCGAATTGACGCGGTTAACTATGCACTGGCCAATGACGATGGCGCAAATATAAAAGATTATGAACAAGCTGACATAATACTTGTGGGCGTTAGCCGCAGTGGTAAAACACCAACGAGTTTATACCTCGCTCTACAATACGGCATAAAAGCGGCTAATTATCCGATGACCGAAGATGATTTAGAAAAAGGTAACTACCCTAGCTGCCTACTACCGTATATACACAAACTATTTGGCTTAACGATAAATCCAGAGAGACTGGCGGCGATTCGCGAAGGACGCATGGCCAATTCAAAGTACGCTTCATTACGTCAATGTCGTATTGAAGTGCGTGAGGTCGAAATGTTATTCAAGCGACATAAAACGCCTTACCTTAACTCAACAAGCCATTCAGTCGAAGAGATCTCCGCCAAGATTATTTCTGAGACGGGATTAACAAGACGTAAGTATTAAAAAGGCCGCTTATGCGGCCTTTTCAGTTATGCTTTAGTGCGGGCATCTTTTAGTAAGTCTGCCACCAAGAATCCTAATTCTAATACTTGGTCTGCATTAAGCCTTGGATCGCACTGAGTACGGTATCTCTGAGCTAGGTCTTCATCAGATAGACCATAAGCACCGCCAGTACATTCAGTAACATGCTGACCAGTCATTTCTAGATGCACACCACCTGGGTATGAGCCTTCGGCCTTATGTACTGCAAAGAACTGGCTTATTTCACGTAGAATATTATTGAAGCTACGAGTTTTATAGCCGGTGCTTGCTTTTTCAGTATTACCATGCATCGGGTCAGATGACCAAATTACCTTGCGGCCTTCTTCTTGAACTTTTCTGACTAGTGCCGGTAACTTCTCTGGTAGTACATCAGCCCCCATTCGTGTGATAAGCGTTAAGCGGCCAGGAATGTTGTCAGGGTTGAGTGCATCGATAAGCTCGATCAGCTCGTCAGGTTTCATACCTGGGCCGACTTTAACACCGATTGGGTTTTTAATCCCACGGAAAAATTCGATGTGAGCATGATCTAGCTGGCGAGTACGCTCACCAATCCACACGAAATGCGCCGAACAGTCGTACCAGTCTCCGCTTAAATGGTCTCGTCGAGTCAGTGCTTCTTCATATCCAAGCAGCAGTGCTTCATGCGAAGTATAAAGGTCTGTTTCTTTTAAACTAGGAGCGACCGCAGAGACGATACCGCAGACTTCCATAAACTCTAGTGCATCTTGGATGCGGTCTGCGAGTTGTTGAAACTTTTCTTTTAGTGGATTGGCGGCAACAAAGCTCATATTCCAGCGATTAACTTGATGTAAATCTGCAAGTCCACCCTGAGCAAACGCTCTGAGTAAGTTAAGGGTGGCGGCGCTGTGATGATAAGCGGTCATTAAGCGATTAGGATCTGGGATTCTTGCCGCTTCAGTAAATTCAAAATTGTTGATGATGTCACCGCGATACGAAGGCAAGGCGATGCCGTCAATGGTCTCGAAGTCTGATGAACGCGGTTTTGCATATTGGCCTGCCATTCGCGCAATTTTCACAACGGGGCATTTGCCACCATAAGTTAATACCACTGCCATTTGTAGCAATGTTTTAAACGTGTCTCTAATATTAGCCGCGTTAAAGTCTGAGAATGACTCTGCGCAATCACCGCCTTGTAGCAAAAACGCTTTACCTTCACAGACATCCGCTAGTTGTTTATACAAACTGCGAGTCTCTTCAGCGAACACTAATGGAGGTGCGCTGTTAAGCTGTTTTTCGACTTCTTTTAATGCTGATTGATCGGGGTATTCAGGTTGCTGAACAATTGGATGATCTCTCCAACTGTCAGGACTCCATGGTTTCATTCTATTTCCTCATTCCAAGTAGTATTACTCAAAACTGAAAGTAACGTATAGACGTCTTGGCATCAAGGAAAATTTGACATTCTTTCACAATAAGAACACATCATACTTATTATTATATATTCGAAAAGGTCAGCATGCTAGAATATTTGATGTAACCAATTATCAATAAACTAGCAAAATCTAGATTTACGCTCCTACAACTCACTATTTTTATTCAGGACTAAGTCGGCTATTCGAGTGACTAAGCGAGTAGTCTATAAATCGAATGACATACTATGAGCTTCTATTGAGTTATGTTAAATCTCTTGTTTGCGATAGACATCAACATTCAGTGATGCCTTGAACACGAGACAAAACTGCGTACCATGCTTGCAAAGGTTTTATATGTACGCGCTGGGAGTAGTCTGCAATTGAGGCGTTATATGTTGAAATTACATTGATGAACTACACCCCGAAAGTGTGTCGTTAGTACTAGGCTTCATCTTGCCTAATGCTGGTCTGTATAATTGCAACTGTAAAACTCGTTTATTCGGTGCGTATATTTGAGGGAATTCCCCACTAACCTCCAAAAAGTCACATAACACAACGCTCCGAACGATTACTAAATGACGAGTGTTTAACTTTATCTGCTAAAGCAGTTGGCGCATGGGTCATCGAAATTAATCTGAGGAAAACAACCCTTAACTTATCTCAATACAGCGAGCCAATTTCCCCTACTTTCCAGGCCTCTGCAAAAAGCTTGATAATTCAATAATACTAGAGGGGTAAACGGCAGATACAATAGATTTAACATAATATCTTGAATGACTATAGTCCTGTTCTTTCATTGAGAATCGAAAAATAATGTCAGTATTTAGTCTTTGCATTGCAGTCATACATGGCTTGCTCTGCATGGAAAAGTAATTACGTATAACCCTTTCTAACTAGGGAATGCTTACTTGGCAATGATTAGCCCTCTCCTTTGTCGTCAATGAAAGTTACAACTAAGTCTGTGTAGCTGCTATACTTTACAAGGAACACATCATACTAGAACATCTGTCTCATCAATAGCTCATTATCTTAGAAACACGAAAATCCTCGCCTCTACATAGCAGTATGTTAGTACCAACTTACATTTCTCAATTCCTACACTTAATTCGTGTAGTTACTCTGGGCATGTGTTTTTTATTTGACCAGCCAACCAATAAATCGTGATTTTCACTATCACCTTAGATTGAATGGCGAACAAGCTAATATTTATAAATTAAAGAATATTTGCTATCCTACGGATAGAGAACACATCATACATAGTGTTACTCATTAAGGCATCTCGGCATCTAACAAACTTAAAGGATGATGTGTTCTACAATGACATCTAAATTTTCAATTCGCTCACAATTTGACTTACTTCACGAACAATTGTCTTTATTCTGCGAAGAGTTACAGCAGTCCGATATTATCAAATCGACATATTTTGAATTGCCAAAAATTGAAAAAGAGCAGGAAGAGAAAGCCCCACTGACTATTGAAGTTAATAAGGTTTCTGGGCAAGAAGCGACAAAAATGATAGTAAGTGCTTACAAAGATTTATTTATAGATCATAAGGTCAGCGGCAAGGTCGTTCAACGACATCCTGGAATCATTTCTATCAATGACCCCAAAGGTAATTTGCAAGCACGACTTAAAGCAGTAAATGAAGCGAAGCAGAAATTTAAAGAGCTTATTCTAGAAATTCCAAACAATGATGCTCGATTTGACGCCGTACATAGTGCGGTTCCATCATTGATCACCATAGCGGGTTATAGAAAGATCCATAGTGAAACAGCTATACCTTATTCTGTTAGATTCACATGGATGACCAAACACGCTACGCGTACACTCTCAAAAGAAGCCGCTTTAGATATGCTTTCTCGTTCATCGAACTACTCAAATCCTAGAATGATTGATCAGCAATCATGGCAGTCTCTAGTTGAGCAAGAAAAAATTCGCGTCAATAGTTTAGGTGCTAACAGTAAGTTGAGAATTAGAAGACCAACGAGAGTATCGCCAGAAGTTAATGTACGCTTTACTGCGCAAAAACGTTATCACGTTAGTGCTGCACTTCCATTTATATTATTTAATCCACACCCTGAAACAAAATTAGGAGACTTATCAAATTACGAAAAAGTTGATAATCATCCGAGAAAACGCGCGTACAATTTTTTGGTAGATCGAATTTACTTAGAAAAAGTGGATTAAAAAAAGCGCCTTGTGGCGCTTTCTTATATTTATTTTTTTACTATTTCTTCCAATGTGTCTTCATCTATCACCTCAGCATTTTCTACAATTCTTTTACCGCCTTGAATTTCGATGCGTTTGTGATGCTTATTCAGTGCAAGAATTTCTTCACAAAACTGCGCTGATGGATGCATTTCATAAACATAGTCTATGATTTGACCCGTTTTATCATCTTTTACATTGGTAATGTTATATTCTGAGATAGCGCCCTTCTCTATGAGATCTTTCATCGTAGTTGTCATGTCACGACGAAGCGCCTTTAATTTATTTTCAGAAATATCATCTGTTGAATAAATTGAACCATATTTTTCCATAATAGATAACAATCTAAAATGATAGGTTTTACCAGGAGCCGCATAGCGCCATAGGTGATATAACCTAAGCATCATCCAACGCGATAAACCACGTTTTAATTCTTGTGCACTATTAAAGTAGTATCCTTTGTACTCTAAGTTATCAATCATGTTGTGCACAAAAGCATTTAAACAGGCTACACATTTAATGTTTCCGCCCTGCCCCTTTTTACCACTAAAGTGTAGTGATGATAGAAAGTTCATATTCGACTCGTAGAACGAATCATCGATATCTGAATTTCGGGTATCTGTGGCAGAATATTTAAATGATAGCTTTGAACCTTGCAATGCTTCGAGTGATTCTTTTATCTGCGGATAAGGCATTGACTGACCAACAGCTTTTAGCTCTTGGGCCAATTCATTCATTGAGAAAATCACGGCATACTGGATACCAGATTTAAAATTAATTTTTACGATTTTGCCTTTAGATGCTAAACGAATTAACGCTCGTTCAACTTTCTCTTCACGATCCGATGGCCAAACCAAATACTCCATATCGTCGCCATCTTTTTTCGCGCTGACCACAGCTGGAGTAATTTTGATTTCGCCTTCATAAAGAATGCCATCAACTTTCTCAGAAATACGTCGGGTAATGATGGTCTTTTTAGGCGCATCTTCCAAAGGCAATTTTTTATGACCAGAGCGAACAAAGCGGCCCCAAAGATCATAATGATTGAAGGTATTCGAATAAGCTCTTAAACCATGGGCGGCATTTTCTATCGATATCCGAACATCTTTATTGTCAGTAAATAATGCTAGACTTTCATTATCAATCGCACTTTCCACACCATGGATCTGGCCTCGTAACGAATCAGGCAAGTTATCTACTGAGATGTTCACCTTTCGGCTCATTTTTCTACTTCCAAAATTTTATGACAGCTTATAACAACATATTCGTTCAAAAAAGTTAATGACTAATGTTAGTAAAAAACTGATCCAATCACTATTTTTTGTATGAGATCTGATTTTTACTAACTCTAGAAATTTCAAGATCACCTTTTTACTAACTTGGCCCAACTTATAGCGTTAGTTACTTAAAAAAAGGTCAAATAAGCATTTATAACAGGTAAGATCATTAATAACTGTGTATAACTCAACCATTACTTAGTACAGATCCGATCTGAACTAAGAAAAGATCCGATCTGTACTAACAAAATAGTCCGTTTTTGCTATTCAATGTTCATAACTAACTGATTTAACTTAGTATAAACTTGATCTCTAGCATTAAATTTGTGAATAACCTTGTTGATAAACTGTTCGTAAGCTAACTATCTGATTTTACCTTAGTTATTTCGTGATCTGGCAGTTGATAAAGATCAGATCTTTACTTCGTAAATTTATGATCTGTATTTTATAATCTTTTCTTTATTAATTATATAGTTAAGGTACTTTTTTATAGCTCTAATCTTTAATACCTATATTCTAGCCATATCTAAACTTTACTTACTTATACTTAAGTAAAAGAATTTATAAGTATTTTTTGGATGTCTTGGTGTTTTATTGTTTACTCCTTATTTGATGGACATTATAATGTTTACTATCAAGTAAAGGATATCGCGTATGTCAATTAATAACAAAGCACTCTCAACATATAGCTTATTAAAAGCAACTGCTGAAGTCGCAGAGCAATCGCTAGAAGGCCGTATTCAGCATTACAGAGCGCATCTTAAAACCGATGAAAAAGAGCTAAGAACTTATACCCAAAAAGCTGCAGCTGATTTACTGGGTTGCAATAATAGAACTCTCAAGAGAAGACATGATCAAGGTGATTTTGATCACTTGAACATTCAAAAAGGTGCAAATGGACATTACGCATATACTTTGGCCAATATCTTTGCAATGGCTGAAATCATGGGAGTTAACGCTGATCAGCGTAAAGAAGGCGATAAGTTGCAAGTTATTGTTATCAACTCCCTTAAAGGTGGCTGTGGCAAAACAACATCCTTAGTAAATATTGCAGCAGCCTTAGCTACAACCAATATTAAACGATACCGAATAGGGATAATTGATTTAGATCCTCAAGGTTCATCGTCTAGTTTCTTCCCCTCCAGTGACCCAGAGCCTATAACTGTAGGTGACCTTATGCGTGATTGTATTGAACTTGAAGAAAATGAAACTTGGCGTAGTGTCGTATCTAGTGCCTTTCAATGTACTCATATACCTAATATTCGCGTATTGCCATCAGGTATGGATGATTTTTATTTTGAACATGAAACAGCAACTGAGCTCAAAGAGAGCTCAGGATATGAGCAAACGCGGCATTACCACAAACTTTATGAAAAAGTGATTGAACCAGTAGAAGATGAATTTGACATTATTTTAATTGATACCGCGCCTTCACTTAACTTTATGTTTTATAATGCGTTAATGGCATCTACAGCAATGCTAATACCAGTACACCCTGAAGCGGTTGATTTTGATGCAAATAATAAATACCTGAAGCGATTAGGCGAGATATACCACACCGTAGCTGCGCTTGGGCACGATGGTTGGGATTTTATGCAATTCTTAGTCACCAATTATGTCAAAGGTAATCATTCCCAGCGTGATATCGTCAAGGATGTCCGTAGCGCATTTGGTAGACAAGTTATGAGTTATCCAATTAACCACAGCTCAGCGATTACCGCTAGTTCATCATCGTTTAATACGATCTTTGATCAAAAAACATCAGATAGCCTAGCAAGTCGGGAGTCGTTGTTAAAAGCACAAGAAAATATCAAAGATGTAGTGGATGAGTTAGAAATGTTGATCCGTTCAAATTGGCCTTCAACTCAATCAACACTGACGCAATAAGAATAAAGGTTTCCCATGGCAAAAAAACGTAAGAATGATACTCGATTAGACCCTTTTGCGTCTCCTGTTGAAGGAAGCAGTCTTGATGACTTACTCGATCAGGCGAAAGTCGGCGATGTGATCACCATGCCGGCACCAAGCGATCCTAATCGAACTATCACTTTGACATGTCACGTTATCAGACATAAAGATATCGAACTAAAAACAAAGGTTTATGGGCAGAATAGACGAGAGCAATCATTGCTTAATGAGCGCTCTGTTGCTGACATACTACCTGCCATTAAAAGTGACAAACGCAATTTGCACCCAGCACTGTGCTGGCAAAAAGACAATATCCAATGGGTTTTATCTGGGTCTCGTAGACGTAAAGCATGTATCTTTGCAGGTGCTGATTATGTGGTCTTATCATCGAATGATTTTAATGATGATGACGCTAAATTGCTTGCTGTTTCGTCTGATCAATATATCGCTCCCAGCCTTTGGGAGCTGGGCCAAGCTTACGCAGGTACTAAGCTTAAGTTACAAGAACAAGGTAAAAAAGGTTCATTTAGAGAAATCGCCGCCATTGAGGGGGTTTCACATACAGCGATTGCGGACGCTATCAAAGCCTATGAGCATATTCCGAAGCATGTTTTAAATTTGTATCCCACAGCCAACCATGTTGGTCGTGAGGCAGCTAAAAAAATAATTGAAGCCATTAGCTTAGATCCTGAGATGTTTAACAACATGATCCAAGAGGTGAGCACTCAGCCCTTTATGTTCGAAGAGATGACCGACGAAAAGCGTGCGTTAATGATAACAAAATATCTAACCACCTTTGAGGATAAAGCGCATCGTAATGAATCTCTGCTGGAGAGCGATTTTGTGAAAGTACAAAGGAGCTTAAAAACAGGCGATATCACCATAAAAATTGATAATCGTGTTCTTACAGGAAAGCGTTTAGAGCATCTGCAAAAAATCTTGTCTAGCTATAATTAGCTCATAAATAAGCCAAGCAATACTGAATGATTGCTTGGCTTACGTTTAAACTGACATTCTCTGCTCCAACCAGTAAAATACCCGCGTTAAATCTGCGTCTAGCCCTTTTGCTTAGTGCTTGGATCCCATATACTGGGCGGATTGGTAAAGTTTTGTGTCGTGCTGATGTCTACGCAGTTGTCTAAAGAACAATTGCTTGCCTTGTTTGAAGAAATCAAGCAAGAACAAGCAAATCAATTTCCACTTTCAGAGCGCTTTTTGAAGCAGTATTTTAATGCTCAAATGCTGAGTAAAGCTAAAGAGTATCTCAAAGACTCGCAAATTAGCTTTCTCGAACACAGCGATGATTTTTCAAAGATCGACGCGCAAATTATTGGCAACTATGGGAATACTTTCTCTCAGCACATTACTATAGAGCACAATACGCGTGGGGTTCGCGTTGAAGCCCAGTGCACGTGTTCAAGTAATGCCAAATGTCGCCATATTGCAGCTGTATTACTCAAGCTAAAAATTGAACACTCTGGCGGGTTTGGTGAGGCGTATCTAATCAATGATTGGTTTAATGAGTTAGAGCAGTTACAGTTAACCAAGCCCTCAGATATCAACAATGTTTTATTATTTTCTTTAGAGCTACATGGCGGTGAACTGCAGGTGATGCCAAAGCTGAGTGCTTTTAGACCTGATGGTCATTATCCTCTGGGACGGCCACTTACAGAGCAACAGATTAACAGTCAGCTGCCACCACCTGGCGTATCGGATGAAGACTTTAGATTGTTCACTTGGATCCGCTCCCAAAACTCTCCTGGCCACTTCGAATTAAGTGGTGCATGGGGATATGCCGCGCTTCAACAACTCTTACATACCAACCGCTTATATTTTCAAAATGATCGCACTCCCTTATCTTCTGCTCATCAACAAAACTTAAAGTTTGTTTGGCAGCAAGATAGTCAATACGCGCAACTTAAAGCACAACTATCTAATACTGAGCACTGGCTGCTGCTAAAAACAGATCCTCCTTATTATTTGGATACAGAGCGTATGTTGGTTGGCCGAATTAGCTCAGAGCTTAGTAGCGAAGAAATTGCACACCTATTGACGATGCCATCAGTTCCTATTGAACAGCTGATTCAGGTTGCTACACGATTTGCTGAGCTATATTCTGATGATTTAATTCAAGCACCAGCTGGAATGACTCATGCAGGTGTATCGAATCTATCTCCGAATGGTCATCTAACAAGCCGCTTGAGTGTCAGCTCTTCTAGCGATGGTGTCCGCCTTAAACTTACCTTAGACAATTCAAAGAAATTGTCTAGAAATGAAGTTGCAAAGCAGAGAAAAAGAAGTGAGCAGTTGCTTACTGGTTTGGGGTTGAATAATAAAGATGGGTTGTTTTCATTGCCTGTTGAAAGTGAACAAGCGGAGCATTGGTTTAACAATGAAATCCGCCCACACTTGCTTAGCAAAGGTTGGATAGTCGAAGAACTCAATGAAACGAGCTTAGTCACTGAACCTAAAGTTTCGTTATCGATAAGGCGTGATAGGCATCACCATATTCTTGGCAAAGTACAATTTGATGATAAGACCGTTTTGCTAGATTGGGATGTGAAGCCGTGTCTGGAGATAAACGAACTGGCAAGCCAATATCAATATGTGAAAATAGCGGAGCAATCATATGCTGTTCCTAGTGCAAGTTATGAACTGCTGATTAAATTAAAAGAACGTTTTAGCTACTATCTTTCTAATAGCCAATTTAAGTTCCCTTTATATTTCGCTAAAGATCTATTCAATTTGAAAGATGTTGCGGTTAGTTGCGAAGATAAGCGATTACTGGAATATCTAGATGAACTGAATCATCCCAAAGAAACAAGCAATCTCATACCAGCGAGTACAAATCAGACGTTTACACTGAGGGATTATCAAGAGCAAGGGGTGAACTGGCTCAGGTTTCTTAATCGGCATCAGCTAGGTGGTATATTGGCTGACGATATGGGCCTTGGTAAAACATTGCAAGTTATCGCTTATTTTATAAATCAGCATAATACCTTGGTTAATATGCCGAGCCTGATCGTTTGTCCAACTAGCTTAGTTGGTAACTGGCAGGCCGAGTTCGCACGTTTTGCGCCTCATTTAACGCTGACCACGGTGCATGGTAGTAATCGCGAAATGCAGTTAGAGACAGTGCATAAAGCTAAATTTATTCTAACGACCTACCCGCTTCTAAAGCGTGATTTAGCGTACTACAAGGCGTTAGATTTTGATTCAATTGTACTGGATGAAGCGCAGTACATTAAAAATGAATCAGCGCAAATTTCAAAGTGTGTAAAGCAGCTAAAGGCACAGTTTAAACTCTGCTTAAGTGGTACTCCGGTGGAAAACAATTTGTTGGAGCTTAAGTCACTGCTAGACTTTGTTATGCCCGATATCTTAGGTACTCGACAACAATTCAAACAGTATTTTCAATATCCTATTGAAAAAGAACAAGATACAGCGCGAGCGAAGGAGCTACACAGTGTCATTGCACCTTTTATTTTACGTCGCACCAAGGCGCAAGTGGTACAAGAGCTTCCAGCCAAAACTGAATTAGTTAAAGAGTTAGAATTTTCACCGAAACAAGCGCAGCTATATGCAAGTGTGCAGCAACAAGTTGAGAGCAACCTGTTAAACCTATTTAAAGAACAAGGTGTGCAGCGCAGTAAGTTAATGTTTTTGGATGCATTGCTTAAGTTGCGGCAGATCTGTTGTCATTCTCAGTTAGTTGACAAACAAAGCGATGCTTCAAGCGCAAAGCTGGATTGGCTGAGTCAACATTTACCCATTATGTTAGAACAAGGACGCCGGGTCATTATTTTTAGCCAGTTTACCACGGTATTGGATTTAATCGCCCAACAGTGCACTGAGCTTGATTTACCCTACACCATGTTAACAGGACAAACTAGGCATAGAGATAAAGCCATACAAGCCTTTACAAGTGGTGAATGTAACGTATTTTTGATCAGTCTCAAAGCCGGTGGTACGGGGCTGAACTTAACTCAGGCTGATACGGTGATCCATTTTGATCCCTGGTGGAACCCCGCTGTCGAAAACCAAGCAACTGATAGAGCATATCGCATTGGCCAAGACAAACCTGTGTTTGTTTACAAGCTGATAATGGCAAATTCAATAGAGCAGAAGGTCTTCAATATGCAGGTTCAAAAACAAGCGTTGGTTGATGCATTGTTTGAGGATAAATCTATGAATTTAAATAAATTTGATGAAGAGCAAATGTTGTCTTTATTGCGCTGATGCAATTAATTGATAAAGTTTGAATTTAATTTTGAACTAAATCTCAATGTGGGCAGTCTATAATTATGCTTGTTGGTAGCGATGAGCATTTGTTGATTTCCCCCTTGATTACCATTTGTAATAAAGCCAGCGAAAGCTGGCTTTTTTGTTTCTAGCATTTTTTCTTGTACGGTTCTAAATTCCATATTTACTCCACATTGTTAGGTTGAAATATCAACACTGATAATTTAACCCTGCTAGCAGGTGTCCGGTTAATCAAAATGAAAGGATACACAAACATGTGTGGTGAAACGGCTTCTACCGAACTGAAATTTATAGAACCACAATCACAATATGATTACGATCTATTAGATGAAGTAGCTAAAAGCGAGGATCTCAATAGTATTCTAACCATGTTATTATTAGACGACACTTTATCTGATTCATTACGTCGAAAGGCGCTCAAGCAATTGAGGGCTAAGTAGAATATAAAACGTCCAAAGAGGAACTATGCACCATATTTTAATTGTTGAGGATGACTTCGATATTGCAGAGCAAGTTATGTTGTTCTTTAAAGCCTCTGGCTTTCAAACTACTCATATTGCTGATGGTGCACAGGTCGTGCCTTGGGTGCAAGACAACCAGCCCGATGCAATCGTGATGGATATAATGCTGCCCAATCAAGATGGTGTGGAGTGCATGAAGCAAATTAGACTGTTCTCTATGGTTCCGATTGTGATGATGACAGCGAAGGTTGCAGAAGCTGACAGGCTCAAAGGGTTAGAATTCGGCGCTGATGATTATGTGTGTAAGCCATTTAGTGCTGCAGAGTTGGTGATGCGCATCAAAGCTATTTTAAGGCGCTGTTTACCCACAGCAGAGACTCAGCAGAAGGTGATTGTGGACGAGTCACAATTAAGTGTCGCTATTTGCAACAAATCACTTTCGCTGACGAAAGTTGAATTTGACGTGTTTGCCTTGTTGTACAATGCCCCGAGTAGAGTATTCTCTCGCCAACAAATCTTAGACTTTATTCAGCCGGATAACTTTGATATCTCGGACCGTGTCATTGATAGCCATATTAAAAATATCCGTAAAAAGGTTAAACAATTAGGTTTTTCAGCCAAACTCATTGGCTCGGTGTATGGTGCCGGTTACCGTTATGACGCGCAACAACTGGAAGATGGCACTAGTTAACCTCTGCTGCACGTAAGCAAGTTTTTCCAATAAAGCTAATGTGCCTCTTTTCGTTACTTTCATTTTTAATAACTTGCTATTACTCAAAATGCCATGATAATGGGCGAAATATCATCATTGGATGCTAAAATAGCAAAGAGTTAACTGCTCATTTTATCAAAACTCTTATTTACAGCTGAGGTTAATTAAGTGCTTGTAACGACTCACTAAGGTATCATCAGCTATAAGAGAAATATCTTTGAGATAAAGTATGCTTGATGCCGTTATATCACAAATAAGTTGGTTCCATGTTGTGTCTGTGGGCGTTGGTACGCTGCTTGCCCTTCCCTGGTATTTGATGCAGCGACAGCGACTTTCTTCACAATTATCTACCCTAGAACAAAATCTAGCGCAGCAGGGATCACAAAGTTCCATACTTGAGCAACAGCTTGCTCAGCTACAAGATGATAAGCTGCAGTTGCATGGCCATTGTCAGCAATATCAAGCTCGATTATCTGAGAAGCAACAGCAGGCTGAGCAATATCAACGGTTATGGCAGCAATGTGAACAGTCACTGGCACAAAGCCGAGAGCAATCTCACGGACTGGAAATTGAACTGACAGATTTGAAAACCACTCTTGAACAAAAACAACAAGCTTTTGATGCCCAAATCGCTCAGTTAGAAAAGTCGAAAGCACTGCTAAAGCAAGAGTTTGAAAACATAGCAAATCAGATATTTGAAGAAAAAACTGCGCGCTTTAATATTCAAAGCCAAGAACGGTTGAGCCAGATACTGCAACCAGTACAAGGTGAGTTGAAGGGCTTTCGAGATAAAATGGAAGCCATTCATAGTGAAGAATTAAAGCAAAGAGCATCGCTAAAAACTGAACTGATGCATTTACAGGCGAATAATAAGTCAATTACAGAGCAAGCTGATAGGCTGACTACTGCGTTACAGGGTCAGAAGAAAACCCAAGGTAATTGGGGAGAGTTAATGCTTGAAAATGTACTGGATAGCGCTGGGCTAAGAGCTGGCTTTGATTACAAACGAGAAGTGTCATTTACCACTGAGCAGGGAAAGTTTCGTCCCGATGTGATTGTGTATTTGCCGCAGCAACGGCATCTAGTGATAGACGCTAAAACATCACTCAATGCCTATACTCGTTATGTTAACGCGGACAGTAATGAACAAGCGCAACGCGCTTTGGTTGAGCATTGTCAGGCTATTCAGGCCAGAATAAAGGAGCTGGGAGACAAATCCTACGAGCGGTTACCTGGGTTGAATTCTCCCGAGGTCGTGATCATGTTTATCCCTGTAGAGTCTGCTTTTGTGGAGGCAATAAAGCATAACCCAGGGCTTTATCAGCAAGCGTTAGACATGAATGTATTAGTTGCTACACCAACTACTTTATTGACGAGCCTCAACATTGTTAAACAATTATGGAAGTTTGAAGAACAAAGCAAGCACAGTAGAGAACTTGCACAAAGAGCTGAAAAGTTTTACAACAAGCTTAATGCTTTTTTAAATAGTATGGATGGTGTTGGCAAACAATTAGACAAGGCAAAAGAAAGCTATGATAAAGCTTTCGCTCAACTATATAGCGGTAAGGGTAATTTAATAAAGCAGGCTTCTGAATTTAAAGAGCTGGGCGTATCGGTAAATAAATCTTTGCCTTGTGAACTGACTGAAAAGGCTCGCCTAGAGCTGGAGTAATGTTAACCCCCTTTACACTGGCAAATTAGCCAGTGTAACGGTTATTCGGGTTGCTACATTGCGCATATGTACCGTTGCGGGGTTTGCCAACAAACAGGTTTATGTTGAGGTTATAGTGGTTTACATCTCGCCATATTCGACTGTTGGTCGAAGGACATAGTGACCCTTTTATGTATTGTGTTAACTGTTGCTCACTCATCGCCAATCGATTCGGCATTTCAATCAAAATATTGATGTCTGAATTTGTAAATTCCGCATCGTAGAACTGCCAGTTCCCCATAATGAACTGTTTTGAGAAATAACGAGAAATCCTTTGTTTTTGCTCTTTTTCAAGCACTGGTATATCACGCCCGTGGGATGTTTCTAACAACTTTGCCCAAAGCATTGCAAAAATGGCAAAACCAATAAGTAGGGTAAAAATGATCGTTGCACTTTGTCCATTTTTTTTCGCTGGCGCTTGTTGCTTTTTAGAGCGCGATTCTACAATTTTGGCCCAGTCTCCATGTTTCATGGTGCGTTGTGTCATTCATTTGTCCTCCGTCTGTGGTTGCTATTAGAAGCAAAAAATGTGTAAGAAAAATGGAGCTATTAAGGAATCAGTCAAAAGATTATGGAAGTGAGAAGCTTTAGTGTTCCTGAACAAATAAGGAGAAAGTTAAAAGATTGCTTTTAGAGCAAAAAGATACTGCGTGCAGGCCAACTTAGATCTGCAGCAATCAATCAGCATGCTAGTGTGTAGCCAAGTTAGTAATAATCTGATCTGCATGTGTTACCTTATCTGTTTTAGATATTCACTGCTATCGTCTGCAAATAGCTGAACATTTGGAGTACACCATTTGGATGAAGGTCACTAAATCCAGCCTTTAAAGCCCAGATCACAAATTTACTAACTAAAATTCCTTTGAAGCATGATTTGTAGTTTTGTGTAACCCCTTACTTCTTCTATTCTTTTAAATTCAAAGGCATGTAAGTTTTTTGCGTGCTTAATAAACTGGAAAAAGCCATGTTATTGATTGATAAAGGAATATATACTAATTCGTTTACTGACGTTATTATGACAAGCGCTCGTTATATACAAAGTAGGGTAAGTCATCTGTATTACAATAAATCTGCATGTAATTTGGTGTGTTTTTTAGTTATTTTTTTTGGCCAGGCTATATATACCGTGTTTTAATAGAGGAACACAGTAAAATGTAAAGGGGGTTTACAAGTTGAGTATTTGGCAACAATGTGACCTGCTAACATTATTAATCAATGAGTTAGTAAAATTTCGGTTTACCAGCTTGTGAGTTGGTAAAATTTTGGTTTATTTACTCTGCAAGTTAGTAAAATAGTGTTCCAGCACAATATAGGTTAGTAAAATTTTGCTTTGTAGCGTGACCAAATGATAGTGAGTATTTTCAGATGGTCGATAATGTGCTGCTTTTTCCCTTGTTTTAGTGCCTAAAAAGCTGAGTTTACTCTATATATGGCCCTGTTATGATGATTTAGTAAAATTCTGATCCATTACTTGCAGAGCCATTAAAAAAGGGGCCTATCGGCCCCTGAGTTAAGGAACAACCTTGATTGGTATTAGAATTGGTTCATGGTGTTTGCTTCTCCCCCCGCTTTGAGAGCGTTTTCTCCAGAGAAGTACTCTTTATGTGTATCACCAATGTTAGAGCCGGCTAAATCTTGGTGCTTAACGGATGCTTGCTCACGACGAATTTCTTGTCGCTGTACATCTCGCACGTATGCAAGCATACCCAAGTCACCAAAGTAACCTTCAGCCAAAATATCCGTGCTTAATGCCGCGGTGTGGTATGTTGGTAAAGTGATTAGGTGGTGGAAAATCCCTGCCTCACGCGCACCATCGCGTTGGAAGTTTTGTACCAATATGTCCGCAGCCGCTGCCAGTTCTGAGTTATCCAACTGAGGGTCCATAAGTGCTTTTGCATCTTGACTTGGGTCTGGGTACTGAGAAAGATCCCTCCCCTCTTCTTGCCACTGTGCATATACTTGTTCGCGGAATTTCAGCGTCCAGTTAAATGACGGTGAGTTGTTGTATACAAGCTTTGCGTTTGGAACTTGCTCTTTAACTCGATTGACCAGTTCAGCTATTTGTTGAACATTAGGCTTTTCTGTTTCAATCCAAAGGAGGTCTGCACCTGACTGAAGGCTAGTAACACAGTCCAGTACTACTCGGTCTTTTTCTGTGCCAGCTCTGAATTGGTATAAGCCATTATCTAAGCGAACAGGTTTGCGCAGTTCTCCGTCGAGCTTAATGGCCATTTCTCCATCTTGAAGATCGTCTGCACTATTAACTGGTGTGGTGTCTAAAAATGCATTGTATTGACTAGCTAAATCGCCAGGCGCTTTTGATACGGGTATCTTTTGCGTCAGGCTAGCTCCTAGCGAGTCTGTACGTGCCACGATGATGCCATTTTCTACGCCTAGCTCAAGGAAGGCGTAGCGCACTGCGTTGATTTTAGATAAGAAATCTTCATGCGGAACGGTTACTTTGCCTGCTTGGTGACCACACTGTTTTGCATCAGAAACCTGGTTTTCGATTTGAATCGCACACGCGCCTGCTTCTATCATTTTTTTTGCCAGCAGGTAGGTTGCTTCTTCGTTACCAAAACCGGCGTCAATATCGGCGATGATAGGAACAATATGCGTTTCAAAGTTATCAATTTTTTCGACAATTGCGCTGCTATCCAAGCCCTTAGCATTGGCCTCATCCAACTCACGGTAAAGGTGATCTAACTCGCGAGCGTCAGCTTGCTTTAAAAATGTGTAAATCTCTTCAATCAAGCTTGGAACTGCTGTCTTCTCGTGCATACTTTGGTCTGGTAGCGGGCCAAACTCTGAGCGCAATGCAGCCACCATCCAGCCACTTAAATAGACATATGAGCGTTTGGTTGTTTTTTGGTGCCTTTTGATTGCCATCATCATCTGCTGAGCAGTAAAACCATGCCAGCAGCCTAATGATTGAGTGTATTGACTGCTATCAAGATCATAAGCACTCATGTCTTCGCGCATGACTTTAGCGGTATACTTGGCAATGTCCAAACCCGTTTTAAAGCGGTTTTGCAAGTGCATTCTACTGGCAAACTCTGGACTGATTGATTGCCAAGTTTTACCTTGTGTTTGGCAAAGGGTCGCGAACTTATCTAGCTGTGATTGATAACGAGTCATAATTAAATTCCTTCGAACGGGTTAAATATTTTTTAGTTGTGAGAGTTGCGCACTGGTCTAGCCACTGGCGCTTAATTACACACTAGGCCCGAAATCTAGATTTTTTAAATTTATAGTTGTTATTGCGAGTATATTTTTCATGAATGTATTTTGGGGTTTGTTTTGTGCTCAAATGCGATATGGTTATTTTAAACTCGTTCAAAATCGACTTAGGATCACCGTTATGCATGCAAGCGTACAAGAGGCAGGATTGACTATCGATCAATGCCTATATGACTTTGTAAATCAACAGGCTTTGCCTGGCACAGGGCTTACTCAGGAAGCTTTTTGGCAAGGCTTTGCCTGTATCATCGACACACTCTCACCCTTGAACAAGGCACTGCTTAGCAAGAGAGATTTGTTGCAACAGCAAATAGACGCGTTCCATCAACAACACCCTGAATGGGATGCGCTACAGTATCGGACATTTTTAGAAGATATTGGTTATTTACATAGCGAACCTGAAGATGTTGGTATTGATACTCTCAATGTTGAACCTGAAATTGCCCTTGCCGCGGCACCTCAGCTGGTAGTACCGGTAAGTAACGCTCGATTTGCATTGAATGCTGCAAACGCTCGCTGGGGGTCTCTGTACGATGCTTTGTATGGCACGGATTTACTGCCTGAAGACGATGGTGCAGAAAAGACATCGGCTTATAACCCTGTTCGTGGCTTTAAAGTAATGGCGTATGTGCGTCAGTTTCTAGACCAAGCGTTGCCTCTTGCTCATGGTTCACACATCGAAAGTAGCGGTTATGCGGTGTTAGATGGCAAGTTGGTTGTCACATTAAATGATTCGACACAGGTTGCATTGGCGTTTGAAGAGCAATTCGTTGGTTATCAGGGACAGCCACAAAACCCCACCGCGATCTTGTTAAAACACCATGATCTACATATTGAAATTCAAATTGATCCACACAGCACTATCGGACAGGCCGACAAAGCTGGAATAAAAGATGTGCTACTTGAGTCTGCACTGACAACCATTATGGATTGTGAGGATTCGGTAGCGGCAGTTGATGCGCAAGACAAGGTTCTGGTGTACCAAAATTGGCTGGGGCTGATGCAAGGTACATTGTCTGAGTCATTTTCAAAACAAGGACAAACGATCACACGTCGATTGAATGACGATCGACACTATATCAGCAAGCATGGCGAGTCAATCACGCTAAAAGGCCGCAGTATGATGTTTGTGCGAAATGTTGGGCACTTGATGCGCAACCCCGCAATAGTTGATAAGCATGGTGAGCAAGTATTCGAAGGGATCATGGATGCGGTGATCACCGCACTGTGCTCACTGCATGACCTCCAAGGCTGCAGCTCAGTTCATAATTCAAGTGCGCAAAGCATCAATATTGTTAAGCCGAAAATGCATGGCCCTGAAGAAGTCGCTTTCACAGAGCAATTATTTAGTGAAGTTGAAGCGTTGCTAAGGCTACCGCCCAATACCATAAAGTTGGGGATAATGGACGAAGAGCGCAGAACATCAGTGAACCTAAAGGCGTGTATTGCACAAGCGAAATCCAGAGTTGTGTTTATCAATACAGGGTTTTTGGACCGCACGGGCGATGAAATTCATACCTCAATGTTTGCAGGTCCTGTGTTACCAAAAGCACAGATAAAATCTCAACCTTGGATTGCATCATATGAAGATCGCAACGTCGATATTGGGCTGGCGTGTGGATTCAGTGGCAAAGCACAAATAGGTAAGGGGATGTGGCCCATGCCTGATAAAATGGCATTGATGATGCAGCAAAAGCAGGCTCATCTTGAAGCGGGAGCAAACACCGCATGGGTGCCCTCGCCCACCGCTGCGACCTTACATGCGATGCACTATCACTTTGTGGATGTGTTTGAAAAGCAACGTGAACTAATGACTCGCCAACAGGCTTCGTTGGATGATTTATTAACGCCACCTCTATTGTTAGATAGAGCACTGAGCAAAGAGGATATTCAAGCCGAGTTGGATAACAATATTCAGGGTATTTTGGGATATGTTGTACGCTGGATAGATCAGGGTATAGGTTGTTCTAAAGTGCCCGATATTAATCATGTAGGCTTGATGGAAGACCGAGCAACATTGCGGATTTCAAGTCAGCATATAGCAAATTGGCTAAAGCATGAGATCTGTAGTGTGGAACAAGTGAAGCAAACATTTGCGCGTATGGCCCACGTTGTTGATAGTCAAAACCAACATGATACGAATTACCGTCCAATGGCCGTGGATGAACAGTCTTTAGCAACTAATTTAGCTTTTCAAGCTGCACAAGAGTTGGTGTTTAAGGGAGCACAACAACCCAATGGTTACACCGAACCCCTGCTACATGCGTACAGACTGAAGTATAAAGCGCAGGCTCAAAAGTAACATTGACGAATAAAGAAACAGCCCTGTTTACACAGGGCTGTTTCTTTTGTAGGGTCAAAAGTGCTTGCCAAATATATCTTGTTCAATAACTATGGGTAATAAATTTCTTAACCGTAGAAAGCCGATGTTGATTAAAAAATTATAAGTTTACTTTCTTTGTTGAGCCTGGTGAATGCAAAGGCGTTGGCTCAGCAGCCAAATTTAGACTTACAAGAGTATAGCTTTGCGCAATTGCAGAAATTAGTTGATGAACAGCAGCTCACATACCAACAAATTACTCAGTACTACCTGACACGTATCGCGCTGCTTGATGAAGATGGCCCCAAATTAAATGCAATCATGAGGGTTAACCAACGTGCCATTGAGATTGCCAAAGAAAAAGACCGCGCACACTCAACGATACAAGAGCATGGCCTCTTGTTTGGCATGCCCATCATTATTAAAGATAACATTGAAACTGAGGGGAATATGCCAACTACAGCAGGTGCCATTGCGCTACAACACAATCACGCTAGGCAAGATGCGCAGCTTGTTAGCCGACTTAAAGCCGCTGGGGCGATAATTTTAGGTAAAGCCAATTTAAGTGAATGGGCTAATTTCAAATCAACACAAAGCGCTAGTGGTTGGAGTGATGTTGGCGGACAAACCAAAAACCCTTATGTTTTGAATCGTACTGTGGCTCAAGTTCGGGCTCGGCGGTGGCTGTGGCAGCCAACCTAACAGCGGGCGCGGTTGGAACAGAAACGGATGGCTCTATCACCTGCCCTGCTGCCCACACTGCCACCGTAGGGTTAAAGCCTACAGTAGGATTAGTCTCTACTGAAGGCGTTATACCATTATCTCATTCTCAAGATTCCCCCGGCCCAATGACCAGAACAGTTGCAGACGCAGCGGTGATGTTAGAGGTGCTGACAGCAAAGCCTGAGGGGTATTATCAAAAGCACTTAAAGGCAAATGGTTTGAACGGCAAGCGCATCGGTATTGCCCGCAATATCAGCGACTTTAATGAGGTGGCCAGCACTGCATTTAAACGAGCCATTGAAGTATTAAAGAGTCAGGGCGCGACTATCGTCGATAACTTAACTTTGGACTATCAAGAAGAGTTGGGTCAGGCTGAGTTTGATATTTTACTTTATGAATTTAATGAAGGTGTTAACCGATACTTAGCTAAGACGCCAGATACGGTCGCTGTTAAGTCACTCGCTCAGTTGATAGCCTTTAATGCCACTTTGTCTGAACAAAGGTTTAATCAAGGCGTATTGGAAATGGCTGGGGAAAAAGGTGACTTAAACAGTGAAGCCTATCTTGCCGCCAAACGAGTGGTGACAGAAAAGGCGCAGCACAAAGGTATCGATCAACTGTTAACTGAGCATCGACTAGATGCATTAGTCGCACCGACGAATGGTCCTGCTTGGGTAATAGATACAGTAAATGGTGACAGCTACACTGGGTTAAGCTCCAGCCCTTCTGCTATTGCTGGGTATCCAATAATAACGGTGCCTATGTCTGAACATCGCGCTCTTCCCTTAGGACTCTCCTTCTTTAGTGGTGCTAATCAAGAAGGAAAACTACTGGAGCTGGGCTATGCATTTGAACAGGCGACCAAGGTAAGGAGATCACCGTATTTTATCCTTAGTATTGACGATTGAAATAGTTGTAAAGCCCCTTTACGATTTAGGTAACAGAACAGAAGAGAAAAGCTGTAATGATAGAAACACCTAGGCTTCGGCTAAGGCTGATGAGAGAACATGATTGGCCATTGTTTGTTAAGCTACACACCAATGAGCGGGTTCTTGAATGGGTCTCGGATACCATGTCGGAGGCCGAGATTCACGCAAAGTTTCAACAGCGATGTGAAGAAAATGAGTCTTGGCATAAAGAACGATCACAGTGGTTGACGTTAGTGATCGAATGCAAAGAAACCTGCGAGTTAGTTGGGTTGCACGGATTTTTAGCGATGTGGCATCCATATCAGCAAGCAGAATTGGGATTTATGATACTGCCTGAATTTCAAGGGGTAGGATATGCGAAGGAGTCAACAGCAGCGGTGATTGATTTTACTCTCATTGAATGCGGTTTTCACAAACTCATAGCGACTGTTTCTGAAGGAAACGAAGCTTCATTTGGTTTGCTAACAGCGTTAGGGTTTGTGCATGAAGGCACGTTGAAAGATAACTTCAAAATCGCGGGAAAGTGGATTCATGACCAAAAGCTTGCACTGATCGCAAATAATTGACCTCTTCTACTTGCTGGGTAGATATTAAGCTCTGATTTTAAAAAAGGAATGAAGCGACAATGAAACACTGTGTAATTGCTTTGGGCGTAAGCCTTGTTATGAATAGCGCATTGGCTGTTGAAAAGCCCCTTGAGTTGATAGACGTTTTTGACCTTGAGTATGCTAACCAAATTGAGTTCAGTGATGATGGCAAACTGGTGTATTTTGTGCGCAATCGCATGGACATTAAAACCGATAAAAAAATCAGTAATATTTGGTCAGTCGATGTCAAGACTAAGCAACTGCAACCTGTCACCAGTGGTGTCCATATCGATTATGCGCCAATCCTTTCTCCTCAAGGAGATCGCTTAGCATTTATCTCAACTCGAGATGGTAGTAGCCAAATATATGTTAAATGGCTGAGTACAGGAGCCGTGGCGAAAATTAGCAACTTGACGCAATCACCACGCAACCTTACCTGGACACCTGATGGCAAGCACATTGTTTTTAGCCAGTTTGTGAGTGCTTCGGCGAAAACACCTGTTAGTTTAGCTGGCAAACCAAAAGGCGCTGACTGGGCAAAGCCCCCCGTTTATATTGATGATGTTTACTACCGTGTAGATGGTGCTGGCTATAAAAAAGCGGGCTTTACTCATTTGTTTAGTATTGATGCCAATGGTGGTAATGCACAACAGTTGACGACAGGAGAGTTTAATCATAGCGGTAGAGTAAGCTTTAGTGCTGATGGTAAAACGCTCTATTTTTCTGCTAACCGACATGCCGACTATAGATTAAAACCGACAAATACTGAGGTGTATGCTTTAGATATGAGCTCATTGGAGGTTGCAGCTATCACAGAGCGCGTTGGTCCAGATAGATCGCCAACGATTTCTCCAAATGGACGTTTCCTAGCTTATTTGGGATATAACGATAAACGTACCAACTACGAAAATGCCGATATCTATGTACTGGATTTACACAGCGATGAAACGCGTGTGCTGACCCAAAAGCTTGACCGAAGCGTGAGCCATATTCAGTGGGACGCACAAAGCCGTGGTCTTTATTACAGTTACGATTCTCAAGGTCAAACAGTTGTCGCACACCAACCACTCAAAGGCGATGCTAAAGTCATTACGAAGAAAGTGGGCAGTGAGTTCTTTGGGCGACCTTACTCTGGCGGAAGTTTTGATGTAAGTGCAAAGGGAGATGTTGCTTTTACACTTGCAGATACACAAAGACCTGCTGATGTTGGATTAATACAAAGAGGGAAAACAGAACGCTTAACTCAACTGAACGAAGATGCGTTAGGTAATAAGGCGCTGGGTAAGGTCGAGGAGATCTGGGTTAAATCTAAACATGATCAATTGGATATTCAGGGGTGGGTTGTATATCCTCCTGGGTTTGACAGCAGCAAAAAGTACCCACTGGTATTGGAGATACATGGTGGCCCAGTGGCAAACTACGGCCCTCACTTTAGCGCAGAAGCACAACTCTTTGCAGCTAAAGGCAGTGTCGTTCTATACATGAATCCACGAGGGAGTGACTCTTACGGTAAGGCATTTGCGCAGACAATTCATCACAATTATCCAAGTAACGACTTTGATGATCTCATGACAGGTGTTGATACATTGATTAGTAAAGGGTTTATTGATGAGAAAAGGCTATTTGTTACTGGCGGTTCCGGTGGCGGGGTATTAACAGCCTGGATTGTTGGCCATACCGATAGGTTTGCAGCAGCGGTAGTTGCCAAACCAGTGATTAATTGGTTCAGCTTTGTATTAACCGCTGATTATTATCCATTTTTCACAGATTATTGGTTTCCTGGCAAGCCGTGGGAGCATACAGAACATTATATGAAACGCTCCCCTATAAGTTATGTGGGTAATGTTAAAACACCAACCATGCTACTGACAGGAGATGCAGACTATCGCACGCCTATCTCGGAAACTGAGCAGTATTATCAAGCGCTTAAGCTACAGGGTGTTGAAACCGCTATGGTGCGTATTCCTGATGCATCACATGGGATCACAGCTCGCCCTTCTAATTTAATGAACAAAGTGGCCTATATTCAATGGTGGTTTGACAAACACAGTAGTAACTAGTTGTTTTTGTTATACCGCTTTACAAATGCCAGCATCTTGCTGGCATTTTTGTAATTTTGTGTTCTATGCTTATTAGATAGGTTGTTATTATCGGTTTTTAGTTTGTTTAAAGTTGTATCGTGCTTAATGAGCTTGTTAAGCAGTTCTTTGGTTGGCGCCGTTCAGTTATATGTGGATGACGAGAAGGACTTTACAATTTACCAAGGATTGAATCCAACGACCAATATAGCCAACAGTACCAATATCTTGATCATGAACGCCATTGCATTGGGAAAGGTGTCGTTAGTTCCTGCCAGTTACCGCCGTGCTGTCAAGGCGATGCGTGCCAGTGAGCACGCTGTATGTGTACCAAATAGAGTTAAAACCAAAGCGCGTCTACAAGAGTTTTTGTTTAGTTATCCTGTCAGTATTTACTTAAGCCGCAGACTATACCAACACGCCTCTGAGCCACCACTAGCTCCTCAGGTACTCAATGAGAATGGGGAGGTTATCTCACTCATAAAGTTATTTGCTCACTATAAATATGCGACCATCGTTTTTACACCAACCATGTCTTATGGGCCATTTTTTGATGCGCAATTGGAACACGTAAGCGCCAGCAATAAGGTGTATCGTGTTGGTAGCAACCCTTATGATGATATGTACAATATGTTTAAGTCTAAAAGGGCAGATTTCTTACTAGGCTACCCTGCCGAAGTGTATCGTCACTCGAAGTATGAAAAAGTGGCTTATCGTGCCTACAGCGTGGCAGATGCCCCCAGGTACATCATTGGCTACTGGATGTGTAACAACAATGAACAAAGTAAAGAGTTTCTATCCATGTTCAATAAGTTAATGATGGAGATATACAAGCAGAATGATTTTTATGATGCGCATTTAAAATGGTTACCTAAACAAGATAAAAAGCAAACAAGAGTGTATTTAGAAGAGATCATTCGTTTACTAACATCTGATGACTCGAGTGACTTACAATAGCCCTTTGTCGAGCTTCTTGTACCGCAGAATACTTGAATAACTTCACTTTCCTTGCTGGCACACTATCCACACTATGGCCTATGCTAAATATTCCTGATTAAAAATGTACGATCATGTTATGCATGTTTTTTTGGTTTTGTTTTTGCTATTTCTCTATCTTGATATTGCATATGCTGTGCAATTATATGTGGATGATGAAGTCGATCTGCGCGTTTATCGACGTGAAGTACCACCTTCTAATATTGGTAACAACACCAACTTTCTCATGATCCGAGAATTAAAGTTTGAACAGCTATCATTATTCCCTGCCAGTTATAAGCGCTCGTTAAGAGCCATGCGGGAAAGTAGTGATACAGATGTAGTGTGCGTTGCCAACAGAATCAAAACTCCAGAACGATTAAAGGAGTTTTTGTTCAGCTTACCTGTGAATATTTACCTTAGCCGCCGTTTGTATCAGCATGTCAGTGATGAGCCGTTAGATCAGAGTGTGCTCAATGAACATGGTGAAGTTAAGTCTCTACCGCATTTATTCAGTCACTACCGTAATTCTCTGCTGGTTGTTGCACCTACGGTATCATATGGCCCCTTTTTAGACCGCCAACTTGAAAAAGTAAGTAATGACAACAAGCTGTTTCGTGATGGAACCAACTATTACGATACCATGTACCATATGTTTCGAAAAAAGCGCGCTGATTTCCTACTTGGATTTCCGGCAGAAATATATCGACACCAGCAACAGTTACCTATTCAATATCGCGTGTATGATATAGCGGATGCACCGAAATATGTTATTGGCCACTGGATGTGTAATAACACGCTAAAAAGTCGTGAATTTTTGCAACGATTCAATGCGCATATCATGCAGGTATACCAAAGCAAAGAGTATTATGATGCCCACCTTAAGTGGTTGCCAGAAACCGCGCAGAAAAAGACCAAAATATACCTTGATGAAGTACTGGGTAAACTTATATCACAAACACCTTGAACATCTGCTATATGCAATTATGCATTGAATGTAAATAACACCTCCAATTGAAGCAATATTCTAAATCTCATTATAAATTCTGTATTTAACGATAAGTACCTAAATTAAGTCTATTTGTAACTAAAGTGTAAATTTCAATCCCTATATTAGCGCTCGGCTGCGCGGCTCTTCTATTTACAAACTTAATACAGGAAAAATAATGAAAACTTTAACTTCAGTGTGCTTCTCTGCGCTACTGAGCACATTAGCAATGTTACCGGCACACGCTTCTTTGTATAAAGATCCCGGCTATGTAGAACAAACGGCTCGAGTGGTTACGAAAAACAATGCGGTTGGTCGCACCCATCAGTATCGAGATCAGCAAGGTTGGATGTTCGTTGACAGCGTTGCCAATGGTGCCACCAGCGGTTTTTATCAAGGTAGTAACTGGCTGAAACTGCATAATCGTAATTTCAAAATGGCAGTGGGTTTTGTGGAGTTCTCTTTTGATCCATCTAAGTTAGATTGTACTCAGGGCATGAGCTTTAATCTGACGGTGGGCGATGACTCGGTGGCGGTATTTGAGCCAAACTGCGATGACTTATTAGATGCGTCAGTAAGTTATCCTGTTGAATATTATTTTGACCTGATCCCTGAGCCATTCAAGCCAAAAGTAGAGCTGCCATTAGACCCACTTGGTTTACTTAAATTGGGGGTTAAATTTGGTGCCGGAATTGAGGCGGGCGCTGATTTTACGATAGGTGGCGTGATTGGTGGCTATGACAATGATGTACCATTCGAAGTCGGTGGTGTACGCCGTCCGGATTATATTTACGCATCGGTAGAGCCGTATGTGGGTGGCGTTGTATCGAGTGCTGCATATGGTTCATTTGGTCACGGTATTGCAGAGGCGGGTGTGAAAGGGAAGCTAAGCCTACTTAAAGTGAAAGGAAAGGGCTATGTAGAGGCTGGCATTCGACGGGTCATGGTTGATGATGCAGTGCGTGAAGAAGGTTTCTTAGAGTTGAAAGTCTCAGGAAAGCTATCGGGAGGTGATGGCAAAATTCAAGGCTATTGTAAGAAACTGTGGGGCTTGTTGCAGTTTCATGTAGATATCATGAAGTGGAACCCACTTTATGAACGTGAAACAACATTTTATGAATATGCTAGCCCAACTTGGCAGCAACTTTAATTTTTTACAGGCGGCTTAAGGCCGCCATTTTTGGAGTTATTATGAAAATTAAAGTGCTTATTGCGGCGTTTTTGGTCAGTGTATTGATGATTGTGTACCTAGTGCTTTCACAGGCCAGTGATGTTGATGCAAAAAAATCTCATGCACAACGCGCACAAACATTACCATCAGAGCTTGTCACACAGCAGCAAAAGGAATTGAGTTTGATGGTACAGGTAGAGTCCTCTATTGTTGGTGCTAATCAAGTGATGTTATCTCACTCAACGCTCACTTGGCATATGCTCTTGCAACGACAAGACGACGGGCATGTTTGGCTGGGGCAGCTAAGCAATATTCGATACACACAAGATGGCAAACCTGTGCCATTGGTTGCACTGTTACCATTTAGTGTACATCGCAATAAAAATCGTTTTGTACAGCTGGATTTACTTGGCTTACCGAATGAGCATACCTTGCAGGTCGTAGGGCAAATATTTAATTTGTTGAGCTATGATGTCGATCAGCCGTTGACGTACTCCGATGCATTGCGTCAAGTGAAATACAGTTACCACCAAACTGGCAATGAAGTTAAACGCTCGATTGTCACCCAATCTTATTTTGACACACAGCGTCAACCTCTCACAGAGCAAGAGCAGTGGCAACTGTTGGCCGGACAGCAGGGGATGGTTAAAAACTTAAACTATACCAACCAGAGAGTGTGGGAGCAGCAGCAACAGCGCTACATTGTTGAGCAAACGGTAGCAGTGAGTGAGGTACCAGCTCACAAGACAACTTTACTTGCTGCAAACGCTAGAGCCAATGCACATCTTCAAGTTGAAACCATCACCGAGACTGATATTCATATAACCAGTAAAGAAACTTTGGATCAATCTCTTGAGCAGCTCAAAGAGTCACTTTCTCCCGAGTTGGCTAAAGTGGTGGGAGCATATCTTATTGAAAACTACGGCGCCTATGAAATTCAAGCCTTGTTGGATATGCAGCCACAGTTTAGCTCCGCGATTATTTATGCGCTACAGAAGCTACAAACCACTGAAGCTGAAGCCATGCTGGTGGATTTACTACAGCTTGAACAAACAACGGACTTAGACAAACATAAAGTGGCCATGGCATTGGGACGTTTTGGAGCATCGAGTGAGCTATCACTTCACGCGCTACAGTCGATTGTGCAGCAGCCAGGCCATCAGGTTGCCAATACAGCGCTATTAAGTATTGGCACTATGGCACATTTCTCGCCAGAACAAGCACACAATGTGGCCAGTTATCTAGCGGAAAACCTATCCGCACGGCAAAATTTGGCGACTACGGTATTAGCGGTGGGTAACAGCAAAGACAAGGGCTTGCTAGCGCAACTCCCTGCGTTACTTCACGGCCATGATGATGGAGCAAAACTCAATAGTATCAAGGTACTGAGTAAATACGGGAATTATCAAGAAGAGGTGGTTAGTGCGCTACTTAACGCTCCCCATCCTAAATATGTGGCGGCGTTTACACGTACGATAATGGAGTCAGGTCAATCTTTGAGTGCCGCGAGTTTAAGCAAACTCAAACAGCTTCAACAAACTACAAATAACCCAGTGATTAGAAATAAGCTGGCTGAACTTTTTACGGCTCTGCCAACTTAGAATCCACTCGGTGGGAATCCACTCGGTGGGAATCCACTCGGTGGGAATCCACTTGTTATAAAGGTGCAGTCGAGTCGGTATCAGCTAACGGCGTAACTTCTGTCATGCGCTGATACCTTTCCTTTAAAGGGGGCCGTTATTTACTTCAGGTGTATGCCAGTCACTTTGCCAAATATAATTACCATGAATGTAATACAGGTCATCTAGGTGGATGATCGCGCGATCGTCCCCAGACCAAACATATGGCACATCATTGGTGTCTGTGTAACTAATGGGGCTACCGCCCATGTAGTTTAACTGCATCGTGCTTGGGTTCACTTCAAACGCAGCTAGCATATTTTCTCTGGTCCAGGTTGTTTCTGACGAGCTACCGTCATGCCAAGACTCAATTGGTAAAGTAAAACGTAATGAACCATCATTCATTGTTAGCACATTAAATGCGTGGTAATCATTTTCAGCCGCTGTATATCCATCTTGGAACACATGCTCACTGAGTTGCTGTGGATTGGTAATGTCGCTTATATCGAATAAGCTGACTTTTGCACCCTGCCCTATCACTGGGAGGTCGCCATCAATTTGCTCCACATGTTGACCTACACCGAGTAACAAGTTTTCATCTACTGGATGTAAGTAAGCAGAATAACCAGGTATTTCCAATGCCCCTGCTATCTTGGGCATTTGCAAGTTAGATAAGTCTATGACGTACAGAGGGTCAACTTGTCTAAAGGTCACTACAAAAGCACGATTATCTGTAAAACGTACTGCATAGACATCTTCATCGACTATGCCGTCTCCATTGACCTTACCCAGTGGTGTTGGGGAACTATCATTGGGTAATTCACTGGTTACAACAAGGGCTTGGCCTTGCTGTTCTAGAATTCTGAGTTTATGCTCATAACCGTTGGTGTTATCACCTTTAGACGTGACCACACGTAAGTACTGGTCAAGTTCACTGAAACGTAAGCTTTTATTTCTCCAGCCAAAATGCCCAGAAACCTCGCCTGTAGCGGCATAGCTTAGAGTACTATTGCTTAAATCAAACTTATGGATAACTGAGCTTAAGTCACCTTCTGAGTAGTTAGTTGCAAAGGTATATAGTGATTTTGGTGATGCATAAAGGCCATCAACTGGCGCGTTAACACATATCGCGCTACGTTGAGTTGGATCTGCCAGAGACACTTTTGTAATGGTCATAATGGCATTAAAGCCATCTAATTCAGTCGCATCATTGTTGATGTAACAATCGTTACTGCTAAACAATGAGGTTGACTCATCGGTTGTGACATTTTTAATTTTTGGCAGCAGATTAATGATGTTCTCTTTTTGTATTGCCTGATAATCTTTCAACTTGCTTTGCTCTGTGGAACCACTACCCGTAAAGCCGTCAAACTGAGGGTAATAATTACTTACTAAGTACAAGTGATCATTTATCACTCTACTGTCAATTAAGCTCCCCTCAATAGTGTAATGGGCCTTTACAGCTACTTGTTCTGGCGTGGTAACATCTACAACACTGAATTCAAACTGGTTTGCTGCTGGGGCAGGAAATGTGCTCTGCGTCATAGCAGGTTCCGCAATGCCAAACCAGGCATTATCATGGCTTAATACGGTCAGTGTATTGTCTGTTAAATAGAGGCGCTGCTTTTGGTAAGCGACTTCAGTGCTGGTGATTTCGTTTACTTGTGTAAGGTCTCCCTCGTCATCTCGTTTCATAATGCGAACGAATTGACGATACTGCTGAGGAGTTTGCAAGTTTAGATCTGTATTACCAGCAATATACATATATTGACCGTCATATTTTACCCTATCGGCTTCATCAACGCCTTGTTCTTGCTGGTTGGTAACAGAGAAGTCTGAGGTCGTAGTTGGGCTGCCTGTCTCTAAGTTGTCCGGGTAGGCAACTGCGTTATAACGGCCTATAAATATTCCATTTTTTAAATGGTTAGAAAACTGTTCTGTGCTCGCTCTGGCAAGCGGGCTAGTTGACACTTTGATAGTATTGAGTTTGGGTAACGTTGTGGGGTTATCCGTTGAGCTTTCGTCGTTGTCGCTTGAACATGCGCTCAGCAACAAAATCACTCCCACAGCGAGCAATCTTCGATTAAACATTTTATATCTCCTTCTATAAATGAGTCTGTACTAATGTACAAAACTCCGCCAGATTAACTGTTACCTTTAATCAGCGAATTGTTATTAAGTGTTACTCTAGATAGCAAATTGCAAATACAATGGTAAATTAGCTTTATCGGGAAAATTCGCTTATGTGCAGCTGAGGTTAAATTAGGTGACCTTTAGCGAAAGACCACAACGGCTAAACAGAGGAGGTAAGTTTGAAGCAGGTTTTAGTCGCCATGAGTATGGTGGCAGCGATGGGTGTGCAAGCTCAGCAATGTCAGCCCCAAGGTGAAGATTGTATTGAAGTTGGACAATGGCAGTTTGCTGTTGCCGTTGGGGCTGGGGTGATGACCAACCCCTTGGAAGGTGGTGATAATATACCGCTGTTTATTTTGCCTTATTTTAGTTACTACGGTGATAATTTCTTTGTGGAAAATACCACGGTTGGGTATACCTTTAGTCATCAACGAGACTTTGACCTAAGCTTCATCGTTGAACCTAACGTTGAGCAAGCTTTTTTTGAAAGGCATCATCTTCGTAGTATTGTGGCGCCCGAAAAATACCTAGATGTGAATGGCATGGTAGTCGATAATTTACCAGAAGCGGTGCCGCCAACATCCGATGAGGATAACCCCACTAAAACGCCTTCATACAAGCCAAAAATCAGTATTGATGAAATTACTTCCCGAGATTGGACCATCGATGGTGGCCTGCTTTTACATTGGTATATCAATGACACCAGCAAACTAAGCGCATCTTGGCTTTATGACTTAGGTGGTGTTTACAAAGGTCAGCACGCAACACTCACTTATAGTCAACAATTGCCCTTGCCGATTGAGGCAAATGCTAAGCTACAGCTAAAAGTTGGTGCTCAGTGGCAAAGCCAGCAGCTGGTTGATTACTACTATGGACTGCGTACAACGGACAGTTCAGATCCGCGTTTGTACTATCAAGGGCGCAGTAGTCTTTCTCCATTTGCATCCATAGCATACAACCATAGAATCAACAAACACTGGCAGCTTAAGTTTAACATTAAGCACACTTGGTTAGCTGACGGTATCAGCGATAGTCCCCTAGTCACAAGCAGTGGTTCCAGCAGTATTTTTATTGGGGGGCTGTATGAATTCTAGTGTACAGCTTGCAGTTGCCTTATCTTTGGTATTGGGCTGCACAAATATAATGGCTGCAGGGAGTTTGACAAAGGTTCCCAAGCTAGAGATCAAGCCAATTACTTGTATTGTCAAACAACTGGGGGAGCTTTGTACGATGAAGGTGAAAGTAAATTGGCAAGCTACTCACCCCGTTGATGCCTGTTTATATCAGGAAGAAATGAAAATACGCTGCTGGCATGCAAAGCAAAGCATAACGGAAAAGCTCGATATCTCGTTACAAAAGAATATGACTTTTCGCCTAATTGACTCTGAGCAGGTGGTGCTAGCACAACAGGTTATTAAAGTTAACGCTGCGATGAGCAGCCAATACAGAAGAAGATTAAAAACAGACTGGAGTATATTCTAATGGCGCATGTAATGCTTGTTGAAGATGATATTCGGCTGGCCGAGTTGACAGCGCAGTTTTTACAAAGTAATGGCTTTGAGGTCAATCAGGTACACGATGGAGCTGAGGCAGTTGAAGCCATTCTGGCAGCACAACCCGATGTGGTGGTGCTGGATATTATGTTACCCAATCAGGATGGTTTTAGCGTATGTCGCCAAGTCAGGCCACAATATCAGGGGCCGATACTATTTCTGACTGCCAAAGACAGTGATTTTGATCAGGTACGCGGCTTAGAAATAGGTGCGGATGATTATGTTATCAAACCTGTTGAACCACATGTACTGTTGGCTCGTTTAAATGCGTTGTTACGACGCAATAGTTCAACTATGCGTTTTGGTGAACAGCTTACCCTTGGTCAACTTAGCATTGATAAAGCAAATCGAAAGGTGTTGCTTTGTAAGCAAGAGATTGAACTAACCAGCTATGAATTTGATTTATTGTGGGCGCTTGCCAGCCATGCGGGTGAAACACAAAGCCGTGAGTATATTTATAAGCACGTGGTTGGTAGAGAATATGATGGGTTAGACCGAAGTGTAGATGTGCGTATATCGCGCTTGCGTAAAAAGCTCAATGATAACCTTGAGCAACCGGAGCGACTGATCACTGTGTGGGGTAAAGGTTATTTGTGTTCTAAGTCGGCATGGGGCTAAAAGCTGAATGATCCGTTTGCTGGTCAGCCTGTATCTAGTGGTATTTATTAGTATTATTGCCATTAATCAAGGCAGTGAACTTATTTGGCAACACTGGGTATATCAAGCACCAGATGAGCTTCGCCATGCCAAGCAAGTGGCCAAGTCTTTACAAGCTAGTGTGACCGATGCACCTTCTTCCAATTCATCGCTTAATACTTTGCACGTGGATGAAGTCGCTTGGCTGCCTGAACAACGAAGTCAGCTATTGCAGGGGGAGGTTGTGACCACTTATACGGAGCAAAATCATGCGGTGCTAACGTTTTTGATGAAAGATAAGCAAACACTGGTTCAACTTGGACCGTTCATGCCAGTTGAGCAGGCGGTGTTGCCAAAGTATTTGATAAAGCTATGCTCATTTTTATTGTTGGCTGTGCTATTGATGTTTTGGCTGCGGCCACTTTGGCGCGATTTAATGCAGCTTAAGTACGTTACCAGCCAGCTGGCAAAAGGTCAGCTTGATATTTCTATTGCGCCTTCTCGCTTTTCAGCGATAGCCAACTTGACCAGCCAATTTCACACCATGGCTAAAAAAGTGGCCAACTTGATGAGCAATCAAAAGCACTTGGTCAATGCGGTATCTCATGAACTCAGAACACCCTTGGCGCGTTTGAAGTTTGCATTGGCGCTTATGCATAAAGATGCCCCAGAGCAAGTCTCACTAATGTCAGAAGACGTTCAAGAGATGGAAATCTTGATTGATGAAATGCTCAGTTATGCACGCCTCGAAATGGCACAAAATGAGCTTCAGTTTAACGCCTTCGATTTTGTTGAGTTGTTGCATGAGCAATTGGAAAAGCTCAAAAGAATAACCCACAAACAGATTCAGTTTGAATGTCAGCTTGAACAGCTAACTATCGTTGCTGAGCGTAACTATATCGCTAGAGTGATGCAAAACTTGTTACAAAATGCTGATAAATACGGCAAAGAGCATATCTATCTAGCGATGAACTACGAGCAAGGGCAAGTACAATTATTGGTGGGAGATGACGGCATGGGTATCGAGTCTGCAGTGCGTGAAAAAGTGTTTGAACCCTTTGTTAGATTGGAAAAAAGTCGCAACAAAACTTCGGGTGGGTTTGGCTTGGGATTAGCGATTGTGAACAAGATAGTCAACTGGCATGGCGGATACTGTGAGATAGAGACTTCCCAATGGGGTGGTGCACAATTTGTGGTGCATTTACCCGTCAAAGCTAAAACTTAACTTTACCTCTTAAATTTTTTGTCTGACCACGCTTAACTTTGCTCTCTACGCGCTTGCGTTGTGAACTTCGTGTGGGCTTGGTTGCTCTGCGCGCTTTTTCGATTTTGGTGGCATTAAGTATCAGAGTTTTTAACCGCTCAAGGGCCTCTTCTTTGTTCATTTCTTGCGTACGGTGGGTCTGTGCCTTAATAATGATGACGCCATCTTTGGTGATGCGGCTATCGTTTAAGGCCAATAAACGCTGTTTGTAAAACTCTGGTAGAGCCGAACGGTTGATATCAAACTTGAGATGAATTGCACTAGAGACTTTATTAACATTTTGCCCACCAGCGCCCTGTGCACGGATGGCACTGAGCTCTATTTCCCAAGCTGAAATCTCAACATTATTGGAGATTTTTAACACCACATACTCCCCATTGGTTTGTTATGTGGCTCAGTTTAACATGCCTACTGGTACAGTAAAATGTGCCAGTAGGTCTCTAAGGACATAGGATGCAGATATTTGTTCATAGCGGCGTGTACTATGGTTTATTTCAGGCGATGGCTACAGCTTTTTTTAATTGATGGTACTCATCTAAATAACCATCTTTGATTTGGATGATGCGATTGGCTTGAACCGCTTGTTCGTTGTCATGCGTCACCATGATTATGCTAGTGCCTTGGGCATTAATATCCTTAAGTAACGCCATGATGCCATCAGCCATTTTGGAGTCTAAGTTACCTGTTGGTTCATCCGCCAAGATCACCGCGGGTGAGCCCGCAATGGCCCTTGCAATCGCGACGCGCTGCTGTTGTCCGCCTGAAAGCTGGGTGGGATAGTGATTTTTTCTTCCAGCTAAACCGACTTGCTCAAGTGCTTGCATTATACGTTCGTCGCGTTCTGCGGCTGTGAATTTTCTATAGCGCAATGGCATATCAACATTGTCATACAAATTCAGTTCAGGAATAAGGTTAAAGCTTTGAAATACGAAACCTATTTTCTCATTTCGATACGCTGATTTTTGCTTATCTTTCATCTTGGAGACATCTTGGCCATCAAGTAGATATAAGCCTTCGCTATGCTCTTCAAGTAACCCTGCGATATTCAAGAAAGTCGTTTTACCAGAGCCTGAAGGTCCTATAACGCTTACGAACTCTCCTTGCTCTATCGTTAAGTCAAATGGGTGCAACGCCTGAGTTTTAATACGATCAGCATAAAAAACTTTCGCGAGGTTTTGCATCTTTAACATACATAGTTCCTTTCTATTGTAAGATACGCACGCTGGGCGCATCTTTGAAGATTTCATTATCTGAGATAACAACCTGATCGCCTTGCTTCAAGCCTGATAGTATCTCGACCTGTGCAAGACTTCGCGAGCCTAATTTTATTGGAGTTTTAACTGCTTCATTATCTTTAACAACGTAAGCAAATTGCCCATTGTAGGTGTTTATGAACTGACCTCTAGGTAAGAATGCAATGTTGTTCTTCTGTTCTAATATAATTCGGGTGGTGAGTCGCTGGTTTTGTCTAAGGCCTGTTAAGGAGTCGTCTTTGAAACGAATTTTGCCATTTACAGTGCCTTTGGTTATCTCCGGTGATATGGCGACTAACTCTCCCTCGTAAAGGGTTTGGTTCAACGTTATTTCAGCTTCCATACCCAGTGCAAGGTCATCGGCATAACTTTCAGGTACGCTCACTTCTAATTCATATTGAGTAAGGTCAACCACGCTTAGCAGCGGCTGATTTTTAGCAACTGAATTCTTTTGTTGTGCATTTAAGTTGCCAACCAAGCCTGTAACGGGTGAGTTAATCTTCAGACCATCGACTTGACGCTTGAGCTCAGTCACTTTGACCTGCTGTGACTCTAATTCCAGCTCTCTGGTTTGTATTTCAAACTTTTGACTCTCTTTGAGCAAGGCGACTTCTTTGAGTACGTGTTGGTATTCTCGCTCGGCGTTTTGTAAATCGTCTTTGGCCTTCTGATAGTCGATGTCGCTTATCACACTATTTTTCATCGCTTCTTCTGAGCGTCGCATCTCTCTGCGTGCTGCGTTGAGTGATACCTCAGCTTTGCCAATTAGGTTGTCATGGGCAAGATTAGACTTTTTAACCTGGATCTTTTCACGTTCTAAATGTGTTTTTAGTTTTGTTAGGTTAGCAATTTCTTGATCATAAAGGCTTTTTAGCTCAGGGCTATCAATAATTGCTAACGTTTGACCGGTTGATACACTATCGCCCGCTTCCACTAAATAGGTTACAGTACCCTGCGCAGGGCTATACAATACGGGACGTTTAGCAGCAATGACGCGCCCTTGTACCGAGAAATCTCTGACAAACATTCCTTGTTCAACTTGTGCAATGCGAATTTTGCCCAGTTCAACGGCTGATTGACCGCTACTCCAGTTGGCTATTGCAGGGGTAACGATGAAATATATAAAAACAATAAATGCGATAATTGCAACAAATGGTATTACGAGCTTTGTTTTTGAGCCTTGTGCTTGTACCTGAGTATCTTGGGCACTGGTGTCAGATATATACGTCATTATTTAATCCCTTTCCTGCTTCGTGACGGTCGTAACTTTGATAGTTCACTAATCTAAATTCATTTCAAATTACAGCGCTAAGCTATCAAAAGACTGCATCGGTAAAATACATGCTTTTTGACAAAATGTCACCAAGGTTAATTTTTTGTTTTAAAAAATCTGAATGAATACTGAATTGTTAGATATTAAGCGCTGAAACTTACTGGTCTTTTGCTTTGGTTATTTCTAAATACTTGCTTTCAATGAAGTTTTTCTCTTTTTTGAGGTGCTTAAGCGCGGCTTTTGTTTGTTCCAGCTCTGCCTTTATTTGGTCTAAATCAGAGTCACTGCTGGTGTCAGCTTGTAACGATAACTGTTCTAAAGCTTGATTCTGCTCAGCTATCTGGCGTTTGTAGTTATTTATGATTTCACTCATTTGTGCCTTTTCTTGCTCAAAACCCTGCGCACTTTGTGGCGACGCCTGAGCTTGCTCCTGAATGGCTTGATATTTCTCTTGAAGTTGTTGATGCTCTTTTTGTAGCGTTTCTATTTCATCATATTGGTTATACAGCTTTTGTCTGGTTCTTTTTAGCTTCTCTGTGCTTTGATCAAGATCCCCTTTGAGCTTGCGGATCAGAGCGTGAGATTGCACCAACTTTTGATTTAATGCTTTGATAGACTCCGCTTCTTGCTTTGACATACGATCTTTGGTTGAGGAGCGTATTTCTGCCAGTTGCTGTTCCAACGTTTGTTGTATTTGCGCCAGCTGTGAAATAGTTTCGCTATTATCGTTAACATAGCTCAAAGCATTGTCTACCGATTCCCGACAGACTCTCAAAATATCCTCGTCTTGCATACTGGGTTTGTGTTTTACCATAGTGGTTGCAAAATGCCTGAACTCACGCAGGATCAGCAAAAGAATATAGAACCAAGCCGCAAGAATTAGCAGGCCGAAATTGAGTGCGATATATTGATAGACCTCAGTGGGGAAATATAAATTGTGCATTGTTTAACTAGCTTAACCCGATTAGAAACTCTCTTTGAGTTTAGTGATGCATAAAAAATATGCCTATAATAAAAAACAAGTTTTTATCTAAAGTGGTCAAATGTGAAGATACTGATTGTCGATGACAGCCCCGCAACATTAGAAATTGTAAGGCGTGCACTAGAAAAGTTTGGCTACCGTAAGCTTTTGATCCGAAAAGCAAGTAGCGTTAAATTAGCGTTGCGAGAGATAGGAAACTGGCGTCCCGATATTGTGTTAACCGACTGGCATATGCCCGATATGTCGGGTTTGACTTTGCTGCAGGCGATAAAGAAGCGTCAGCTTAATATGACTGTGGCGATGATCACCACAGTTGATGAAAAGGATAAAATCAACGAAGCGTTGCAAGCGGGCGCGCGCTTTGTGTTATCAAAACCTTTTTCCGACCAACAATTACACGATAATCTGTTGCCCTTGGTGCAAGGGACAGAAGAAAGTGAAGTGATCTTAGAGCAGGTGGAAGTCAATGGTCAGCTTGCACTACCAAAACTAGGCCAGCTTGAACGCCTTATCCATAAGCAAGTCGATAAAGGGTTGGTGATCCAGTCCATTAAGCCGCAGGATTTTGACGAAACCAAAGTCCCCTGTGTTATGGCCATTTATGAAGACAGAAACAATCAAAAGGTCCGAGCGGTTGCTCTGCTAGATGTGTATGCAACATGTGTTTTGGCCAGCAGCCAGCAGCAAATCGCACCACAAGAAATACATCAAGCAATCCATCAGCATATTCTCTCTGGCGATATTTTGGAATCGTGTAAAGAGACTCTCAATGCCACAGCCTTTGCATTTTTGGATAAGCGTTCTCGTATGAGTTTACGGGTGAAAACGGTTAAATTTATTGGTACGCCATTTAAAAAGTTGGAGTCGATGTATCAAACTCCGACGGATAGCCGCATTGATTTTAGTTGCCAAAGAGAAGGCATGGCGCTTGGCAAAGTGCTATTGGTGGGTTTCTAATAATTATAGGTCAGCTAAGTACATCAACAAGCTGATTTAAATCACTTATTCCGGATTTTTTCAATGCTTCATGGAGTGCTTGCGATACACTAACTAGTTGGATCTGTAGCTGGGTTAGGTAGTCAGTAAGGTGCTTGACTAAGGTTGTTTTGATCTTTTCATCCATATCCAATCTGCTTTTTACATGTGTGAGTTGCTCTTTGTGCTCTGATATCTGCTTTTTGATTTGTTCTTGTCGTGTTAAGAGTGCTTCAATATGTGAAGGGATGGTTTGTTTTACTGTGGTGTCATTGTCTTTTTGTGTTGCAAAGACGGTATGGATACTGGCGTGTAGTGACGTCTGTTGGCGAGTGCGTTTAGATGCGAAGGCACTCTCACCATTGGGCTGTGAAGTCGAGCTGATAAGTGTGTATTGAGGTGTGGCATGGAGCTTCATAAAACTCCCCATCTACAGTTATAAACATAATATTTTATCGGCGAGTATACGGATAACTTGAGAAATAGAGCGGCATCCTTTCCGCTGCAAGTGCTTGGGATTTTATGGAACACATATGATTGCAATGTACCTGCAAAAGTATAAGTTAGTGAGCAATAGCATACTTTTGAGCCAGTATCTTTTGGCCGTTCTCTAATGCACGCTTAATTGCCTGTAGCGTATTATTGCCTTTGGCCTTAAGCATAATGCTCGGTAACCCTGGTAATTGAAGCTTAAGACGACACTGTTTAATCAAACCATGTTGACGAGAAGTCACATCATCAATCTGCAGCTCCACGGTACGAATATTTAAAACATACTTTTGCAGCTGCATTGTTACCAATTTTGATAGTTTTACTTTCATCGCAGCGGTAACCGTTTTGTCTTTTATTGATAACTTCAGTTTCATTGTTGGATTCTTATCCGTTAATTGATTGAACTTGTCGCACCTCAATTGCAGGCACAGCCTAAATCTACTAAGGTAGATAAAAAGAAAAAAGCTGATTATTTCTTATTGGGTGACAGGTATTAACGAATGATTACCAACATCAATTACAACCATTTATATTACTTCTGGCAGGTAAGCCGCCATGGCAGCATTGCAGCGGCGAGTAAAGTATTACATCTAACTCCTCAGACGGTGAGTGCGCAAATAACGAGTTTAGAGCAGCGTTTAGGCAAAGCGTTGTTTTTGCGTGAGGGACGAGGACTGCGTTTAACGGAGTTTGGGCAAATCGCGCAGCAATATGCAGATGATATGTTTGCTATTGCCCATGAGTGGCTAGAAACGACCTCTGGCGATATTGGCACTCTATCACGCACCTTGAAAGTTGGCATATCGGATGCGCTTCCCAAGTCACTGGTATCAAAATGGCTTGCGCCACTGATTAAGAACGAACGCATCGCGAATCTGCATTGCATTGACGGGCAGCAAGCTGAGCTGCTAGCACAAATGGCGATTCATAAGTTGGACCTGGTATTGGCGGATAAACCCTTGGATAACAGCTTGCCGTTTAAGGTGTTTTGTCATGAGATAGGTAAAAGCCAGTTGGGGTTTTTTGGTGCCAGTAGCTGGCAACAAAATTTGCAAAGTAGTTATCCAAGTACTTTGGCAGACGTGCCTGTGGTATTGCCCGCTAAATCCAGCCCTGTGACCAATGCGATTCATTACTGGTTAGATGAGCTAGGGATTGAGATTAGTGTAGCTGGCCACGTGGATGACAGTGCGCTAATGGTTGCATTGGGCCAGCAAGGGTTTGGTTTGTTTCCAGCACCACTGTCTGTTAAAGAAGAGATTGAGCGCAATCGAGATATACGTTTTATTGGTCCTATTGATAACGTTTATCAGCACTATTATGCGTTTACGCCCGACAGGTTGATTAAAGACTCCATCTATTCTGAGTTTGTCCGTTATGCGCAGAATGCATAATGGCCAGTGGTAATGGCTAAAAAAGCGCTTTAAACTTGATGGTGAGCGTATAGTCTTGCTCTGTAGAGATAATTTTATGATGCCAATCTAATCGTGTGCATATTTGCTGGATTAACACGGTGCCTAAACCTGTACCAGAGGTGCTGTGTGCTTGGGTTGTTTTGGTATTATGCAATGTAAGTGCATCAGCTGTTAATTCTATCGTTAATGGCGATTGGCCATGCTGTTGTGAGTTTTCTATCGCCTGAGTAAGTAATAACTCACATAACGGTATATGTAGCGCCAAGATCACCTCATGTGGGCAAAGCTTAAGGGCTATCTGAAAATGCTCACTGTCAAATCTCACGGCGACGCGTTTGATAACCGTTTTGATATCAATTTGTTGTTTCTCAATGGCGGCCTGTTGCCACAATGCCAGCACAGCGCTGCTGGTGTCGCGAAGTCGATACTGCGCCTGCTCTAAGGTCACTAGTACCTCCACTGCTTCAAGGGGGAGATCATCCAGCTGCTGTAGTCGGGCTATTCCGTGTTGGATCTGTGTCAGTGGTGTGCGCACCTCATGGCTTAGAAAGGTGCTCAGTAATCGCTCTCTTTGCTGAGCAAGGTGCTCGGCTTGCCTCGACAGTTTGAGGGCCTCGTAAAAGGCGCTACACTCTTTGAATTTTGCTATGTCACCTGGTTGTTTGTTAGTGTTCACAAACTCAGTTAGTGAGTTGATTTGTTTATTTATTTTAAATGTACTACGGATAACAATGTACAGAGCGAACAAGCTAAATGTCGCCAACAGAAGCACAAGCCATGGCGTGATTGGTAAGGTGTCTTGTTGGTTGAAAAAGTGCAACACGAATAAAGGTGAAGCATTACTATTGGGTTGTTGCCATGGTAGAACGTAGGTATCTAAACCTGAGTGCTGTAATAATGAGACCTCATTGATAGGAAGGTGACCTGCGCGCCATGCCTGTACCACTTCATCAGGTAGCTGTGCGTGTGAGCGAGTAATGAGCTTAAATTCATCGCGGATAGGCAGATCAGGCTGTTGTGTTTGTACTAGCTGGGCATCGTAATAGAGGTAGTGAGCCGCACTATCATCAAGGGCAAACTCATAGCCGTATTTAGATACACAGAGCCAGCAGAGCATCATTACCAGCATCAGCAAGGTAATACGTGAACTCAGATAAACTATCATAGAAGTTTGCGCTTTAATCATGTTGCTTTCTCAATGCTACGCCCTGTTTTTTTAAAGTATGTAACAAAGGCGGTTCATCCGCTTGAGTTAAATTGCTTCGAAGTCTCGTAATGAGTGATTTGTACATGTTGTTATTGCTATCTTGTTGCGGCCAAATCTCATTAATGATGGTGTCTTTGCTCACAGGATTTGGATAGTGCTTTATGAGCATCGCCAGCAATTGCCATTGCTGAGGAGACAACACGATAATCCGCTCTCCTCGTGTAATGATCCGCGCATCTAAATCAACTTGCAGAGAATCGAGATTGAATTGTTTAGTCGGTTGAGGGTTGTTTTTATTCGCCAGCAGTTTAATGCGAACGGCTAATTCTGGCAGCGCGAATGGTTTGGTTAAATAGTCCAATGCTCCTAATGAAAACGCTTTTAGCTTATCGTCTAAAGCATCACGAGCACTGAGAAATAAAATGGGCTCTTGGCGCTGATTTTGCCAAAGTTTCGCAAGCGATAGTCCATCCCCATCGGGCAAGTTGATGTCTAAAACGATTGCGTCATAAGTCTGTTGCTTACTGATGGCTTTTGCTTGTCTCACCGTGCTGGCGTAGTCTACTTCTATCCCCTCTTGTGCAAGAAAGTCGATACTGTGTGTTGCCAGCACCGTATCGTCCTCTACCAATAATATGATCATGACTCGCCTATACTGTTACCTTACGGTTACCTATGCCTTGATAGTGTATTGCTATATCTAAGGAGTCAACTAATGAGTCAATCAACTATGTTAATTTGTACCACACTTCTTGCACTTAGCTGTACTTTGTCTGGCTGCTCTGAAGGCGGCAGTACCTCAAAACCGTCAACCAGTGAGGTGGTAACTTCCACTGAGGCAAGTATGGTATTTGTCAATGCTCAGGTATATACCGTCAACACCAAGCAGCCTTGGGCTGAAGCGGTGGCAATACAGGGCAACAAAATTGTTTATGTTGGCAGTGATACACAGGCCCAAAGCTACATTACCGAGCGCACCGAGGTAATCGACCTCAAGGGAAAAATGCTGATGCCTGGGTTTCACGATGTGCATATTCACCCGTTAGAGTCAGCCTCTGAGGTGACACAATTCACCCTCCCAGGATATGCATCCGAAGACGAATATATCGACAGGTTGTATGAGGCATCATTGAGCAATCCCAATACGGATTGGTTAATCGGTTATGGCCATGAGATAGCAACACTATTGGATATGCAAACGTCACCGCTTGCTGTATTGGATGAAGCAATCCCAGAGCGCCCTGTTATTATCATGGAACAAACATCTCATTCAATGTGGGTAAATAGCAAAGCCCTCTCATTGGCTGGGATCACAGCGAATAGAAAAGACCCCGTTGGCGGCGTGATAGGTAGAGATGAGCAGGGTAATTTGAATGGTATCTTATACGATAATGCGGGCAATCAACTCATGGAATTGGCCATGAACTCGCGACCAGACGCTCAGACGCAAGATTACTTTGGCTTAATTGAATACACGATGCCTGAGCTCAATAAAGTTGGTATCACATCCATCAGTGACGCACGTACGTATTGGCAACGTGGGCACCTACAAACCTGGCAGCGTGTGGCTGATGAAGATAAGTTAACGCTGCGTGTTAGTCTCGGTCTTTGGGCATACCCACAAATGAGCGATGAGAAACAAATCGTTTCACTGAAGTCTATGTTTAGTCGTCCATCGGATAGCCTACTAAAAGTGGATCAGGTTAAATTTTACATGGATGGTATTTTAGTTAACAGTACAGCTGCGATGCACGAACCTTATGAAGTCAACTGGCTTAACCTTTACCAAAACAAGGGATTAAACTACTTCACCCAAGCGCGTTTGGAAAAGTACATTCAGGCTTTGGAACCCACAGGTTTTGACTTTAACATCCACGGTATTGGTGACAGAGGTATTCATGAGGCATTAAATGCCATTGAAAATGCCTCTAATGGCCATGCAAGGCACAGAGTTACCCATTTAGAAGTAGTGGACCCTGCAGATATGCCGCGTTTTGCCAAGCTTAATGTCATTGCCGATGCACAAGTTGCAGGAGAGTTTAGTCAGCCAGAACATTGGTCTGAAAATATTCCACTTATCGGTGCACAACGTTCAGAGAACTTGGTACCAATTAAAAGCCTGCAACGCGCGAATGCCACGCTCACACTAAGCAGTGACTGGAATGTCAGTACGTTTAACCCGTTTGTAGGGATCAGCCATGCAATATCGAGAGCCCCACAAAATATTACGCTGGCGCAAGCGATTGCAGCTTACACCATCAATGGGGCCTACGCGATGCGACAAGAGCACTTGGTTGGTAGTATTGAAGTGGGTAAACGTGCTGATCTTGTGGTGCTGGGGAGCAATCTGTTTGACTTAACGGCTGAACAAATCAAGCAAGTTACAGCTGAACTTACCTTGCTTGACGGTGAAGTGGTGTATCAGGCTTACTGATAAGTTTTTGGCATCAAATGGGAGTTGCGCTGGATTGAGGGCACTCCCGTATGGTGCCAGTCAAAGAAAATGCGTAGAATACACCCTTTGCCAAATACGCTTTAAATATTATGACGCCAACTGCCCTGCCCTTACTTGATCAACAACTATGTGAGCTAGAACGTTTTCCTGATGAAGTCAGACGACTATTTCATGGTCGAGGCCAATGTTGGCCAGGTCTTGAACATATTACCGTCGATTGGTTAGCTGGACAGCTGTTGATTTCATTGTTTAAAGAACCTGAGCCTGAGTTTATCGACACATTAAGGGGGCTTAGCGAAAAGTGGGCGCAATTACCACTTTGGCAAACTAACGTAAAAAGCATTTTGTTGCACCACCGCAGCCGACCAGACTGTGCACTTGAAGTACTGTGGGGGGAGCTATCGCAAGAACAGCAGGTTATTGAAAATGAATTAGTATTTTTGCTGGATTTGGGCAATAAACAAAATAATGGCTTGTTTTTAGACATGCGTTTTGGTCGTGACTGGGTTAAGTCAAACGCACAGGATAAAAAGGTATTAAATTTGTTTGCTTATACCTGCGGCTTTTCGGTCGCTGCGATTGCAGGTGGTGCACAGCAAGTGGTGAATCTTGACATGGCTAAAGCTGCACTTGGTAAAGGGCGTGATAATCACAGAGCTAATGGTCACGATCTCAGCAAAGTAAAGTTTTTGGGGCACGAGTTATTTAAGTCTTGGGGAAAGGTGCGCAAGTTTGGGCCATATGATTTGGTGATTATCGACCCTCCTTCATTTCAAAAAGGAAGCTTTGCGCTCACCAAAGACTATAAAAAAATACTGCGTCGCTTACCTGAACTACTGACAGAGCAAGGGCAAGTACTGGCCTGCGTCAACGACCCAAGTTTAGATGCACAGTTTTTAATTCAGGAAATGGCAGAACAGGCACCCGATATGGTGTTTATGGAGCGTCTTGAGAACCCTCCTGAATTTCAAGATATTAATCCACAAGCAAGTCTAAAAAGTTTATTATTCAAACGCGCTTAACATAGCTTTCTTTCGCTCTATCGCTAAGTGTGGTGTCTAACACTTAGCGTTTGTGCGCTTCCAATCATTCTGTTTTTTAGAATGAACGCCCCTAATTTTACTAATTTTTAATCGTTTTGCTTCTTGTTAATGTATCAATATTGAACAAGCAATGGGCTGTTGGAGCAAAACATGAAAATCATTCGCACCCAAAAATCTTACGCCACCAGTGATGGCGCCGGTGTCAACATTAAGCGTATCGCAGGGTTTGATGGGAACAGTCTCGATCCGTACTTGATGATTGATGAATTAAAATCCGATGACGAAAGTGATTATATGGCAGGTTTCCCTCCCCACCCTCACCGCGGTATTGAGACTTTCACCTACATTCGTAAAGGTGGCTTTGAACATCAAGACCAAATGGGCAATAAAAAAGCCATCCGTAGTGGTGATGTACAGTGGATGAGCACGGGACGCGGTGTTGTACACAGTGAGATGCCACTGGCCGATGACAGCAATGGCATGCATGGTTTTCAGATTTGGCTGAATATGCCTGCAAAAGAGAAAATGCGGCCGCCAAGGTATCAAGACTCAACCGAGTCAGGTGTGCCAACCCTCGCAAACGATCAGCAAGCAACGTTGTTAGCACTTGCCGGTAGTTGGCGAATGAATAATGGGCAACATGTTGATGGCGCAATTATGGGGCTTGCCGGAGAAGGCGCAATTGCTGATGTGATATTGCCACCCAATAGCGCTATGCTGCTGGATGTATCCACACACGAGAAAGTACTTATCTATATTCATAGCGGCAGCTTGTACGAGACTGAGTTTGGCGCTGGTAGTTTATTGGAAGTCGCACCGAGCGAGGCACTAACGCTTCGCGCGGGAACTCAAGGGTTGGGGGCGTTAGTGTTGGCAGGTCAGCCTATCGGCGAGCAGATAGCACACATGGGACCATTTGTAATGAATACTCAACAGCAGCTACGAGAAGCTGTGAGAGATTATCAGCTGGGTCGCTTTGGCGACATTGTGTAACTTATTGGGAGAACAACATGGGACTACTTGTAGATGGTAAATGGCAAGACGAATGGTACGACACCAGTAACAAGGGCAAATTCGAACGAGAAGCGGCGCAGTTGAGGAATTGGGTTACGGCGGATGGTACTGCAGGGCCTTCAGGCGTCGGCGGATTCAAAGCGCAATCAGGCCGCTATCATTTATTTGTATCGCTGGCATGTCCATGGGCACATCGCACCTTAATTTTCAGGACTTTGAAAGGCTTAGAGCAGCACATTGACGTGTCAGTGGTAAGCCCTGATATGCTGGATCAAGGCTGGACTTTTGATAAAGCAAGCGGTAGCAGCGGTGATCCGTTATATGGCTTTGATCACATGCATCAACTTTATACCTTGAACAATGACACTTATAGCGGACGTGTGACCGTACCTGTGCTTTGGGACAAACAGCAGCAAAAAATTGTCAGCAATGAATCCAGTGAAATTATTCGCATGTTCAACAGCGCATTCAACCACATTACTCACAATACCGACGATTACTATCCAGAAGATACAAGGCTGCAAATAGATGAAATAAATGAATATGTTTACAACAATATCAATAACGGGGTTTATCGTTGCGGCTTTGCGACAACTCAGGAGGCTTACGAACAGGCTTTTGATGAGTTATTCGCGGCGCTAGATAAAGTTGAGGAGATTCTTAGTAATTCACCTTACCTTGTTGGAACGCGCATTACAGAAGCCGATTGGCGGCTATTTACTACATTGATCCGTTTTGACTCGGTTTATCATGGTCACTTTAAATGCAATAGGCAGCGTATAGAAGACTACCCCAATCTGGCAAACTATATTCGTGCTCTATACCAGTGGCCGAGTATTGCCCAGACAGTGAATTTCAACCATATAAAAAGGCATTATTACTATAGCCACATTATGATTAATCCAAATCAAGTCGTGCCGAAAGGTCCTGATATTGATTATACGACGCCGCACAATAGGGCAAAAACTAAGTAAGTTTTTTGGCAGGCAAACTGCGTCACACACGCGATGCAGTTTGTCAAAATATAGCAATTGATATGTACTTTATTGATACTAAGGGGCTTATTGCAAAATCTGAAAATCATTTGCTCAAGTACATGACCATTGCATTTACTCGGGGCTGAACTACATTTAAAGCTATCCTCCCCAATTACAATAAACTATGGAACAGGCTAATTCGTGCGCTGAAATATTGATCGTTGAAGATGATGATATTAATTATCTCGTCCTCGAAAAAATTTTATCACAGAGTTACCGTATTACGCGTTGTACAAGCGGCCTACAGTGTATGCAGTATTGCCAATCAAAACAGCCAGACATCATTCTTATGGATGTAGAAATGCCAGAAATGGACGGGTTAGATACGTGTAAATTACTCAAGCACAGTGACCTTACCAAAGACATACCGATTATCTTTGTAACCTCTCATCATCGGGATGAAGAGCAGACACTTTGTTGGCAAGCTGGTGGCTGTGACTTTGTGGTCAAGCCTGTAAACGCTCTGACTTTAATGCATCGTGTTAAAGCACAAGTGCAGCTATTGCATCAGCATAGACAGTTGAAGAAGATGGCGTTTATAGATGGCTTGACCCAAATATACAACCGACACTACCTCACGTCTGAGCTGGACAAATGTCTATCTTACGCCAAGCGCAACGGTACGGCATTTTCTTTAATTATGGCTGACATAGATTGGTTTAAAAAATACAACGACTTTTATGGCCATGTTAAAGGTGATGAATGTTTGAAGCGCGTAGCTCAGTTGATTAAGAGTAATCATCATCGTGGTGCGGATGCGGTCGTGCGTTACGGTGGAGAGGAGTTTGTTTGCATCATGCCTCAAGTGGACATCAATGGCTTGACAACGCTTGCTCGTGGTTTAAAGCAAAGCTTACAAGACGCTAGATTGCCCCACGAGGGATCCAAGTTTGGTTTTGTGACACTTAGTATTGGTGGAATATACAGTAATTGTGTACGCCAAGCTTCTGGCCAAAAGTGGTTAGAAGCCGCTGATGAACAACTGTATTTGTCAAAGAATAACGGTCGAAACGAAATTTCAATAAAGGAACTGCCCTGTGACGAGTAAACTTATGTCAGTTTTGTTTAAAAAAGGTATCTCACTTTGGGTAAGCCTTTTTGTGTTGTTTCTTATTATGCTCTCAGTAATGTGGTATTTCGATGGAAAGATAGAAAGAGAGACGCAGCACAATGCAGAGCAAGAGCTGACGCAGCGATTGGTGCACAAGAAGCAGCTTTTAAACGGCGAAGTGCAGAAGTATCGGAACTACATTAACTTTTTAGTTGGTACTCCACCCATTCAGGGAATTTCACGGGCCAAGAGCAATCAAGGTATCGATCCAAAAGACAGTACGACCACAGAGCAGTGGAAGATGCGCTTAGCAAAAATTTTTAGTTCTATGATGTATACCTACTTTGAGATTGATCAACTACGTTTGATTGATAGTCAAACGGGTGATGAACTGGTTAGAACTGACCGCTACGGTGGCTTGGTGAGTGCACAGCCACAGTCTAAATTGCAAAATAAAGCACATCGAGAGTATTTTACCGAAACGATAAAGCTTAAAGAGCGACGCATCTATGTATCGCAGATAGACTTGAATCGTGAGCATGGTGAAATAGTTTACCCTCTAGAGCCAACTCTGCGCCTTGCTGCGCCTATCTATAATGAACAAAATGAGCTTTTTACCATTTTGGTTGTCAACATAGACGCCAACTTATTGCTAGAAAAACTAAAAAAAGCATCATTGGCAATGGCACAATTTATGTTACTTAGCAGCGATGGTCATTTCGTCTACCATCCAGATGAAATGTTGCGTTTTAGTAAAGACCTCGCCAATCATGAAACTTGGCAATCAAACTATGACGTTTCACCTTGGTTTGATACTTCTTTGCTGGTGCTCACACATAAAAAATCAAAGCAAAAGCTTTTAGCTAAACATACAGAGTTATTTGTTGCATCCAACTCACAAAGTGGGCATATACAGGGAGTTACGATGCTCCCTATGGGGCAGTATGAAGAATATTTACTACAAAACAGGCTAAACGTTTACTCACTGATATTAATCATCGGTATTATTTTTACGTTGGGCCTGATGTTACTGTGGGTTTATTTTAGAAATAACCAGCAATTGCTCGAAGCTCGGTCGCAGTTAGCAGATATCATCAACGGTGCCTCTGATGGCATCATCGGCTTCAATGAACAACTGGGTATTGTCAGCCATAACGCCGCAGCTGAGTGGTTTTTTCCAGAGCTCAAAAATACCAGAAGTCGGTCTTACAGTATACTAAAGCGCTATATTCCAGAAGAGTATATTCACTCTACTTTATACAATGTGACACATAAAAGAGGGCTAGAAACACTTGAGATAAAGACCGAGTTGTTGGGGGAGTTACGGGACTTAGAGCTATCAGCGTCTCCGATTCGCTCCTCAGACGGTAAGCTGTTGGGGTTTGCGCTGTTTATAACCGACGTGACAGATCAAAACAAAGCCAAAGCCGAAATTGTAAAGATGAATGCCTCTTTGGAGCTGCAAGTTGAGCAGAGAACATTAGAGTTAGACGTCGCAAAGCGTAAAGCTGAAGAACTATCAAAAGTAAAAAGTGCTTTTATTTCAAACATAAGTCATGAAATGAGAACACCTTTAAATGGCATTTTGGGCACGCTGGAGTTGGTTCGCCGAGAGCCGCTAAGTCAGCAGCAAGGTAGCTATTTAGATATGATGAGTACCAGTGCTAAAACCTTAATGCGATTGATCAATGACGTACTGGATCTGTCTAAAATTGAAGCGGGTAAACTTGAGATGAATGCTCGTCCGTTCAACCCATTGGAGATCTTAGAGCATGTAACCAGTTCAGTGAGTGTGAGAGCCCAACAAAAGAGCATTGATTACATGTTAGATGCCGTTGATGTAATGCACCTTCGTGTTGCAGGTGATGGCGGGCGTCTTAAACAAATATTGTATAACTTAATCAGTAATGCCATTAAGTTCACACAATCAGGTGGGGTTTATATTTATGCCAAAACCAAAGAGTACAAAGAGCAAGTTTGGCTGGAGGTTGAAGTTAGAGATACAGGAATAGGTATTTCAAAGCAGGGCCAAAGCCAATTGTTCCAAGCGTTCAGTCAAGAATCAATAGAAACCTCCTCTGAATATGGTGGTAGTGGGCTGGGATTGTCTATCTGTAAGCAATTATGCGAACTGATGGGAGGCAGCATCAACTTCACATCGGAAAAAGGCCAAGGAAGCAACTTCTATTTTTCTATTCCATATCCATTAAGTGATGCTAAAAAGCTAGAAATTGAGCCGATATTAGCTGATAAGAAAGTCTACATAGCTGCAAAATCAAATGAAGAAGAGGCGTACTTCAAAAAGTTTTTGAATCTTTATGGTGCTCGCATGTGCGATCTAAATCAAGCTGACTTATGGCTGGTTGATGTGGGTATAGAGCTTGGACAGAATTTAGCAAATGCTTCAGGTGCAAATAAAAAAGCATGCTTTGTTTATGATCCTGTCAACGATCCCTTTCCTACGAATAAGGCTTTGGCGGTATTGGCCAAGCCTGTGCGTTATGTCGATGTACTGGCTGCTATAAACCGTGAAGACACCTTAAGGGTTTTCGGTCATACGGGCATGTCACTTCTTGATAGAAAAACGTATGGTATTGAGTTTGACTCGTTGGATGGTCAGACAGTTGTGGTTGTTGATGACAACCAAATAAACTTAGAGGTAGCGAGAGGGATCCTTAATGCCCACAACGTGGTGTCTGTGTTGGTTCACTCAGGGCAAGAGTTACTTGAAAAGCTTAACTCGCTCGCGGCACAGGAAGTTGAAATATTGGCGATTCTAATGGATTGCAATATGCCTCTAATGGACGGTTATGAAACGACCGCGGCGATACGTGCAGGCTTAGGGGGGCAGTTGTATCAAACGGTGCCTATCATCGCATTGACCGCAAGTACTATGCAAGGTGAAGCGCAGCGATGTAAAGCGGCAGGAATGAATGACTATATTTCTAAGCCGATTGATTCCCTTACTCTATTCAAGACTTTGCTTAAATACCAAAGTCCAAAAGGAAACTCTGAGGCGAAAAAGAGTAAACTGCCTGACAGCAAAAATTCAGAAGAGACTGTACCCTCAGATAAAGATGATATGAAGGTGTTAGACCGTGAATCAGCACTAGGGCGGTTGATGAATGATGAAAGCCTATACGTCAAAATTTGTGAACTCTTTAAAGAAAGCGCGAATGCGCGCTTTAGTGAGTTGACCGAGGCGGTGGAAGCGGTCAATCATGAGCGTATTAAGCAAGCTGCTCATGCAATTAAGGGGCAAGCTGGAGATGTGGGAGCGAAGCGCCTTCACCACTGGGCAAATTCATTAGAGTGTGCCGCGAATGATGAAGAACAAAGTGAAAACTGTAGAAAGTTGTATCTAAAAGTACAGGCTGAGCTGGAGCAAGTATGTATTCAAATTGAAAGCCAAGTTCTTAATGCAGCAAGTTGAACAAGCCTGAAAATCAGGCTTTTGTTCTTTGAATGTTCGCAATAAATGATGTTATTGGTTCGCTGATGAGTTACTTATTCATTTCAGACCAATCATATTCCATCTGCTTTGCCGTTATTTTAGCGATGTCCGTGCCAAAGTGTTTTCTGACTAACGCAAGACTCATGTCTATGCCTGCCGATATTCCCGCAGAACTAGTAAAATTCTGATCCATAATATAGCGACAGTCCTCAATCACACATAGATGTGGGTAGTTTTTCTTTAGGCTTTCAAGGTCTTCCCTGTGAGTAGTAACTTTCATCCCATCAATAAGGCCAGCAGCAGCAAATAGAAAAACTCCTGTGCACACTGAAGCGCAAGAGCGAGTATGTTGTGCAGTCTCTGCCAGCCAATGTCGAATAATAGGGTTTTTCTCTATACCTTGATGTTTTCCGCCTGCTACGATGAGTAGATCAAAATGCGGGTGAGCATAGATACTGTAATGGGGGTTTACACTCATACCGCCCCGAGTTCTCACTGGTGATTGAGTCGGGGCAACCAGACTAACACCAATATGTTCATTAACAAATCGATTTGCTGTTGAAAAAACCTCGTAAGGGCCGCTAAAATCAAGAACTTCAACTCCATCATAGATAAAGATACCAACTTCCATAAATTTTCACCTGCTCGTAGTCGTGGGTTACCAACGCAATTAACAGTGTAGTTATCTGCGTGACAAAGTAATAGTTGTTTTTAAATTAGTCGCACTTATTGTTCTTTTACCGATAATATGTTGCAGTTTTTTGTTCCCCATTTAGACTTACTCGACTGGTTTATTTAACCGAATAAAAAAACTAAGAGCACAATTATGATTAAAACAACAATCACGGCTGTCAGCACAGCAGTAAGCTTGGCGTTGGCACTTTCACTATCAGGTTGTAATTCAACCTCTAGCGAGCAAAACACTGCCCAGACACAACAAGTCGAACAGACGAATGTATTATTGCAAGAATTTAAGGGACCCTATCAAGGGGTGCCACAGTTCGACAAAATGAATATCGCGGATTTAAAGCCCGCATTAGAATTTGGCATGTCTGAGCAATTGGCGGAAATCGATCTAATTGCAAACAATCCAGAACAACCAACCTTTGAAAATACCATCGTGGCGCTTGAGCGAGCAGGTCAAACACTAACGCGTGTCTATACCTATTACGGAATATGGAGCGCGAATAAATCAAGCCCTGAATTGCGTGCGATTCGTAGTGAAATGGCACCAAAGCTCTCTGCATTTAGCTCTAAAATCACGCAAAATAGCAAGTTATTTGAGCGCGTCGAGCAGGTGTATAAGAGTCAGGAGTTTAAATCACTGACACCTGAACAGCAGCGTATTACTTGGATGACCTACAACAACTTTGCGCGCAATGGAGCGACCCTTAAGGGTGAAGCCAAAGACCGTTATGCACAAATTAATGAGCAATTGGCATCTTTGTATACCAAGTTTTCTTCGAATGTATTGGCGGATGAAGAAAACTACGTGGTATACCTCAATGAACAGCAGTTGTCTGGTTTACCTACTTCGTTCATAGAAGCGGCAGCGCTTGCGGCAAAAGAGCGTGGCAAAGAAGGTATGTATGCTATCACCAACTCGCGTTCATCAATGGATCCGTTTTTAACCTACTCAACTGAACGTGCTTTAAGAGAGCAAGTTTGGAAAAATTATTACAACCGTGGTGGCAATGGTGATGAGTTCGATAACAATGCCATCATCAAAGATATTCTGACATTGCGTCATGAGCGAGTAAATCTACTTGGTTATGAAAATTATGCACAATGGCGGTTGGAAGACCGTATGGCGAAAAACCCAACTAATGCAATGGCTCTGATGAACAAAGTTTGGCCTGCTGCAACAGCGCGAGTAAAAGAAGAAGTCGCTGATATGCAAGCTATTGCAGATAAAGAAGGGGCTGAAATAACAATTGAACCTTGGGACTACCGCTTTTACGCCGAGAAAGTGCGTAAGGACAAATATGATTTAGACTCAAATGAGGTTAAGCAATATCTGCAACTGGATAAACTCCGTGAAGCAATGTTCTACGTTGCAGGTCGATTGTTCAACTTTGAGTTTACAGCGGTACCTGCAGGCGAAGTACCCGTATTCCATCCTGACGTCAGTGTGTGGGAAGTCAAAGACAAAACAACGGGCGAGCATGTTGGTCTTTGGTATCTAGACCCGTTTGCTCGTAAAGGAAAGCGCTCTGGTGCCTGGGCTACAACCTATCGTAGTTACACAACATTTGATGGAAAAACTAACGTACTAAGCTCGAACAACTCAAATTTTGTTAAAGGCGCTGAAGGCAAACCGACATTGATCTCTTGGTCGGATGCTGAAACTTATTTCCATGAGTTTGGTCACGCGTTGCACTTTTTAGCGGCAGATGTTGTTTATCCAAGTTCACACATTGGAGTGAGAGACTACACTGAGTTTCAATCTCAGCTGCTTGAGCGTTGGCTAACAACTGACGAAGTGATCAGTCAGTTTTTAGTCCATCAGGAAACTGGAGAGCCGATGCCTAAAGAGCTTGTGGCTAAAATTAAAAAGTCTGCAACGTTCAATCAAGGCTTTGCAACGACAGAATATTTGGCCTCAGCGATGATGGATCTACTTTATCACAGCACAGATCCTGAAAAGATCGATCCTGCTCAATTTGAAAAAGAACAGTTGGACAAACTAGGTATGCCCTCAGAACTTGTCATGCGTCATAGAAGTACACATTTCGGACATGTATTCTCGGGTGAAGGATATGCAGCAGGTTACTACGGTTATCTGTGGGCTGAAGTGCTAACATCTGATGCTGCAGAAGCTTTTGCCAGTGCTCCTGGAGGGTTTTATGATGATGAGGTGTCTGAACGACTGGTTAAGTATCTTTTCTCAGTTAGAAATGCAATAGATCCTGCAAAGGCGTATCGTTTGTTTAGGGGCCGAGATGCTGACGTGAGTGCGTTAATGCGTGATCGCGGGTTTCCCGTTAAACTGTAATCGACAAAAATATTGATGAGGGCGTTTTTCGCCCTCTTTTTTTGGCTGTCTTCTATGATTCATTTTATGTGCGAAATTTGCTTGCCTCTGGATATGAAAAGTCGTGATTTACAGCCTTAACATCGGGTTTGTTTGTAAAGGGGGTTTACGACTTTGGTATGGGTGTTAATGAAAATAATTAACTTGATTGCTCAAAAATTAAGGCTTTCCGAGGCTTTTCTTAAATTTTTTGAGCTTTTTTTATGCTGGTCTGATGAGTTTTTAATGTTTTGAATTTAAAGAGCTTTTTTTGTTTTTTTAGGTTCTTTGTATGATTTTTCTATTTTGTGCTAATCACTTTGTTTGAGTTTTCTTCATTCATTTGTTATAAATACTCATACTTTATTAAGTTAACGTTCATTTGGTTGCTAATACTTGTAGAGTTTCATTCAGGGATGTTGTGCTTTTTATTAGCTGGTTATTTTTTGGAGCGCATCATGGCATTATTTCGTACCTATAATGTTGACTCAGAGCAGCAGTTAACACTTCCTATTACCGCTGCAATCACGCTTGTATTACTTGCGTTGACCTTGTTTGCTTTTCCAAGCCAAGCTGTAAATACGTCAGCCACAGCGCAGCAAGAGTGTACAGAAACCCAGTGTACAGAGCAAAAAGTATAAACGGCAATTAAATATTGCTACCCAAACAGCCTTGTTTTGCGCGTGTTTATTGCTTGTTTCTTCTCGCAGTCATATCTTCTCCCCTATTGAGTTTGATAAAAATAGGGCGATAATTAGCTAAATTTACTTGTTCATTCTATTCAACTCGGTATAGTTTGTTATTCGCAAAAAAATACGCAAAATTACTGAGAAATGTATATGCAATTAGTCGATTTAAACCCGGATGACCCTAGTGTCATTGAAGTATTCACTGAAATCGATCGCCTAATGAACACCCTATATCCCATAGCAAGTGATCAATCACTGGCACTAGAAGAACTGCGTCAACCCAATGTTCATGCGATAGGGCTTAAGAATGAAGACGGTATAGTCGCGTGCGGAGCGATTGTTAAGCAGTTTAATAAAACGCTTTATGGGGAAATAAAACGTTTATATGTAAGGCCCAATTATCGTGGTAAGGGTCTCTCACGACGTATTATGCAAATATTATTACACTATGCTGGAGAAGCTCAGATACCACTGATCCGTTTGGAAACGGGTAGTAAACAAACAGAAGCCATCAGTTTATACGAAAACCTAGGGTTTAAGCGTTGTGAGCGGTTTGGTTTTTATCGTGACAACCCTCTGAGTGTGTTTATGGAGCTCTCTTTAAGTTAGGTTAAGCACAACAAACACCCTCTTGAATGCGATGTTTGTTGTGTAGGTATAACAGATTTTTTAATACCGCTTTAGAGCTTTGTGACACCCATGTTGTGTAATGCAAAGCCAAAAATGTCTGTATATTTGTCTATTATCTTACTGGTAGGTGTACCTGCCCCATGTCCTGCGTTTGTCTCTATTCTGATCAAAGTTGGGTTGTTACCAGCTTGCTTCTCTTGTAGTTCTGCGGCGAATTTGTACGAGTGCGCTGGCACTACACGGTCATCATGATCACCTGTGGTAACTAAGGTTGCTGGGTATTGTACGCCAGCTTTTACGTTATGAACTGGTGAGTAGCCTTTGAGGTATTTAAACATTTGCTCACTTTGTTCCGCTGTGCCATAGTCATACGCCCAACCTGCACCTGAGGTAAAAGTATGGTATCTAAGCATATCCAACACGCCAACGGCGGGTAGCGCGACTTGAAACAAGTCTGGGCGTTGAGTCATGACTGCACCGACTAATAGGCCGCCATTTGAGCCTCCAAAAACCCCTAGCTTACGTTTTGACGCATAGTTTTCATCAATCAAGTATTCTGCTGCGCTGATAAAGTCATCAAACACATTTTGTTTTTGTAGCTGAGTTCCCGCTTTGTGCCAGTTTTTACCGTACTCACCACCACCACGGATGTTTGCAACCGCATAGACACCGCCCATTTCAAGCCAGGCCGCCGTAGTTGAGCTGAAATATGGTGTTAAGCTGACGTTGAAACCACCGTAACCATATAAGATAGTGGGGTTATTACCATCACGTTTTAAACCCTTTTTATGGGTGATCAACATAGGCACTTTTGTTCCGTCTTTTGACGTGTAAAAAACCTGCTCAGAGACATAGTCGTCTGAGTTAAAGTTAATTTTAGGTTTTTGATAAACAGTGCTTTTACCTGATTCAACATCAAAACTAAAGGAGGTAGATGGCGTATTGTAGTTACTGAAGGCGTAGTAAATCGTTTTGTCTTCTTTGTTGCCTGTGAAGCCATTTGCTGAGCCCGCACCTGGTAGCGCAATATCTCTTACCAACTTACCTTGCATGTCGTACTGTTTCACAGCAGAAATAGCATCAACCATGTAATGCGCAAAGATATACCCGCCTGCACTTGAGGCTGTGAGTACATGATCTGTTTGTGCAATAAAATCTTGCCAATGCTCAGGCTGTGGCTTTTGTGGGTTAACTTTAACAACTCGCTTATTTGGAGCATCTAAATTGGTCACAAAATATAGCCATTGCTCGTCACTCTCAAGCAGATAAGTATCTGAATTATCCTCTGCTAGAATTGCTTCGAGTTGCGCGTCAGGATTATGTAAGTCCTTAATAAAAAGCTTGTTTCCTGAAGTAGAAATAGCCGCACTGACTAGCAAATAGCGACCGTCATCTGTAACATCAGACCCTACATAGCGATGCTTTTGCTCTGCAGTACCACCAAATACAAGGGTATCAGAGCTTTGTGGTTTGGCTAAGTCATGGAAATAAAGTTTATGTTGGTCGGTTTTAGCTGATAGTTCACTGCCTGTTGGTTTGTCGTAACTTGCATAGTAAAAGCCTGTATTGCCGCGCCATGAGATACCACTAAATTTTACATCAACGAGAGTTTCGCCAACCTGTTCTTTGGTTTTGGTATTTAGCACAATAACTTTGCGCCAATCACTTCCGCCTTCAGATATTTGATAGGCAACTAAAGAACCATCTTTTGAAAAGCTCAGACCTGCAAGGGAGGTAGTACCATCTTCGCTGAAGCTGTTTGGATCCAAAAAGATTTCACTGCTGCCATCGGCGAGCTTTCGATATAAAACGTGCTGGTTTTGCAAACCATCATTTTTGAAATAGTAAGTGTAGTCACCATGGGTAAATGGTGTGCCTACTTTCTCATAATCCATTAATTTGGTTAATGTTTCTTTTATCTGATCACGAAAAGGAATTTGTGATAAGTAGTCCTCAGTCGTCTTGTTTTGAGTGCTTACCCATGCTGCGGTTTCAGCGCTCATATCGTCTTCCAACCAGCGGTAAGGATCGGCCACCTGATGGCCAAAGTAGTTATCTACTTGATCAGCTTTTCTCGTTTTTGGATATGTTAACGGTGATGTATTCGTTTGCATATTATTTTGTGTTTCTTGTTTGAAATCATTGGTGTTTTGGCAGCCAGAAAGCGAGATAAGCGCGCAGGCCAGTAAGGTTTTTTTCAGCATGTTTTTTTTCCTTGATAGTTTGCTGAGTTGTCATCCCATGTATGCTAGCACCGAGCAATGACCAAGAGAAATCATAAAAAATAAAAAAATTAATACAATTCAATAGATTGTATTTTTATTTACATTTGTTTACATCCTTTAAGGCGCTTTCTGCATAAAAATGGTGACTTCCGCCATCACAATACCGAACTTTTTGATGTATGAGCGATTGATAATCGTATTGTCTTCAAACGCCCAGATCCAATCGTCAAACTGTACGGTGTAACTTGTATCATCCACGGGTAAGTCCATTTCGTATTGCCAGCGCATTGCATTGCCAGCAAGTTGGCCTGTGGCTATACCCAAGATATCTTGTGCACTACCCTGTAACTGAGACTTACCTTTGGCTGAAATTTTCCATACTCTATGAGTGACTCCCTGCCCTACTTCGTAATGAAACACTTCGTCTAATGTGAGTGTGTCTCCTTTTACTGTGCCATCAATCTTTACTGTAAAGCGTTGTACCATCTCACCGGAGCGATTTTGTACTAAGCCCCACGCTTTTACTTTGCCGTCAAAAAACATGAAAGGGTCAAACTGGGGGGCAATATTTTGGTATCTGTTTGCATCAATATTAACACCACAACCCGTGATTAAGGCTGTGAACAGAAAAACGGCAAGTACTTTAAACATTATAAGGCTCCTAATTTTCATTGAGTAATGCTTTACGCATAGCGGGCTCAGAGGTGTTTTCTGACAACCAGATAGCAAAAAAGTGTTTAGTAAACTGTGGGTCATCGACTTCCCCAATTAAGGTAGCACCACGATAGAACCGACTACTGCCCTGCTCTGTTCGCAGGCCATATAACTCGGTGCCGTTTGTAACGTTGGGAAATATGGTACGCATTTGCCTGAACCAAGCTGACAGTTGCACCTCATCTTTAAAGCCTTGTTTTTTCATTTCCTCAATTGAGCGTTTAGCTATTTCCTCGCCATTCAAATCACGCAAATAGTGGAGCTTGAGAATGAATGGGCTGGCGGTATCAAACTCGCCATCAGGCGCATACAAAGTGGCTTGATAGATGTCCCAAAATAAATAGGTGAGTGTGGGTGAGTCACCGACTGGCTTTGCGCTGGGAATAAGTTTTTGCGCCACAGAGGCATAAGCTACATTTGTGGCCAAAGTGAGGCATAAAAGTAATCTACCAAGCATCTTTTGAATCCGAAATTTGACATAGATATTAGTATTACGATGCGACAGTCTCACTCGATCGCTATGGGTTGGTACGAGGCAAATATGTCAAGGGGCATTACAGCGCGAAAAAGCGTTTGAATTGATCGATAAACCAAGTCAATCTAGGATCATTTTGTCGGGTTTTATGTAAGTACAACTTAATCTTATAACTTGGAATATTAAGTGGTGGAGCGAGTAAGGTTAGCTCTAAAGGCTGAGCAATTTGTTGTGCGTAGGTTTTTGGCAAAGTAAGTAGATAGGGAGACTGGGTTAGGTAATGAGGTGCAATAAGCACATGAGGAACAGTTACTGCTATTGTTCTGGTCTTTTTCATCTTGGCCAGCATGATATCTACTATGCCTTTTGTTTCGTTCCATGGTGCAATAAGAATATGTTGATACAGTAGAAAGTGCTCTAGGGTAAGCTGTTGGTATTGGGCAATTGGATGTTGTTTGGAGACGGCTGTTACATATTGGTCTTCAAACCATAAATGATCTACAACACTTTCACTACGTTCTTGTTGATGTGAAAAGCCACAGGCAAAGTCAAGTGTGCCATTTTTCAACGCTTCTTGTGGAATACGTTGCTCTAATGATACAAAACGCAGATTTATTTGCGGATATTGGGCGCTAAAATGGTTCACTAACGGCTTAAGGCACCAAGCCGTATAGTCCGTGGTTGCGATGGTAAATGTGGTGCTGTGATTGGCATTAAAAGGCTCACTGGAGGTGAGACCATTAGATAGCAGTTGTAGTGCGGGCAACACGCTTTGTGCGATTTGCTGTGCAAACACAGTAGGAACCATTTCATTCTCAATACGGATAAAGAGATCGTCATCAAGCCGCTGTCTTAGCCTAGTGAGTGCGTGACTACATGCTGATTGACTTAGGTTTAACTCTTGCGCGGTTTTGCTTACCGAGCCACTTTGATATAACGATGCAAATAATTTAAGCAGATTCAAATCGATGTTAGGAAGCACGCTATGTTCTCCATGCATTTAGCTTGTGCAAACTATGCATTTAATTCATGACTGATTTTAGCATACACTAGGGTTTTGAAATCAAATAGGTCTTTTTAATGAGCATGCAAATCCGTACAGCAGTAAAACAAGATGCAGCAACCATTTTGAATTTTATCAATGATCTAGCCGTATATGAAAAAGAGCCTGATGCGGTGTTAAATACAGTGTCAGAGATTGAGGAAAAGTTGTTTTGTGAACATGCTAAAGCGCATGCTTTGATCTGTGAACAAGATGGAGAAGCGATAGGTTTCGCTGTGTATTTCTACAACTATTCAACGTGGTTGGGCAAACATGGGTTGTATCTTGAGGATCTTTATGTTGCTCAAGATAAACGTGGTAATGGAGCAGGCAAAGCAATTATGCAGTATTTAGCGCAATTAGCACTAGCAAATGACTGTGGGCGCTTTGAATGGGTTGTGCTTGATTGGAATAAGCCCGCGATTGACTTTTATAACAGTATCGGAGCCAAGCCACAAGACGAGTGGATCATCTATCGCTTAACTGGTGACGAACTTAAATCTTTTGCAGAGAGTGGTTCATAAATATAGTCGTTGTCTGATGCGTTAAAGCAGCGTTTTTACGCGGGCTTGCAAAGCGGGTATCACTTGTTGCTCAAACCAGCCATGTCGTTTGAGCCAAGCTTGGTTTCTTGGGCTTGGATGAGGCAATACAATGCGTTTGGGTAATAGTGCTTGCCAGTTTTGGACTTGCTCTGTGAGCGCTGAACTGGCATCTAAGTGATATCGCTGAGCATACTGACCGATGATAATGGTTAAGTTAACATTGGTTAATTGTGCCAGTAATGCTTGATGCCAAGTTTTAGCGCAAATTGCTGGAGGCGGTAAATCGCCGGAGTTACCGTGCCCTGGGTAACAAAAAGCCATTGGAACTATCGCGAAAAGCTCAGGGTCGTAAAATTGCTCCTCGGTCACATTTAACCAGCTTCTCAGCCTTTTACCACTTGCATCGTTAAACAGCTTACCAGTTTTATGCACCGTTAAACTGGGTGCTTGTCCAGCTATCAGTATTTTTGCTTTGCAGCTTGCCTGTACCACGGGATTAGCACCTTGAGGTAGTGTCTTGGCACATAGGGTACATGAGCGAATTTGTTCAACTATCTGCATTTGATGTACTTTGATGTGAATTCTAAATCGCCAATGTAGCATATTTTTCGCGTTGTCAGAGTGAAACACGGGAAACCAGAAAATTACTAACTCACTGCGGTGATGGTTAACTATTGGAAAAGTTGGATCAGGATTTTACCCACTGAGGCGTCTATATTGCCGACAATCACTTATAAGCCGGCAATATTTAGCTGCCTATCTATCAGAGATCAGAATTTTACTAAGTATTAGTTGATAAAAATCTGATCTAGAGCCTGTTGCTAGCAACCTTGTTGGTAAAATTCTGATCTAGCATTACTTGTGTTAGTAAAACCCTGATCTATTATGGAGTACTTTCTCTGCTAGTTAGTAAAAATATGATCTCAAGCTAAAACAAGAAGATAAGTTAGTAAAAATCTGATCTAGAATGTTCTACCGTACAGGCGTGTGTTTATTTTATAGGAGGCAAATGCCACTTTTTGGCCCCGTAAAAGGTTGGAGTGTCTCAGATTTGTTGGTTTATTACTCTATTTTCCTCTACCCAGTGTTAGTAAAATATTGATCTATTCAAGCTCTTCATATGAGGAGTTATGTTTAGATTAGGGTGCTTAGAGCAGCATTTAACTTAGTAAAAATATGATCCAGATGATGTACTCGGAAGGCTTTGTGTTTCGAGTTAGTAAAAACCAGATCTATTTCGTATCCATTTGATATAAAAGTAAACTTAAATATCACCTGTTGTGTGGTGATGATTAAAAGTGAGTAAAATGCTGATCCATGTCTGGATCAACATTTTATTAAGTTATAGCTTGGACCAATCCAGCTGCATATCCCATACATACTGGTGCGTGTCTTCAAGAGGTGACTGTGATTCGTCTATTTGTTGTAACACATTGCTTGCTTCAACCAATGTTGCATCACGGCCAAAAATATAACTTTGCTCTCGAACAATCGTGAGGTAAGCCTTATTCAATGCCAGCGCCCGTTCGGCAGACGGTGTAATAAGCTCATACAGGTTTTTAACTTTTGAAACCTTGTTTTTATCAACACTGCCATCTGATTTGAACCAGCGGGAAAGCATTTCTTGGTTCTGCCTAAACTCGTCACCGCCGCCAACACGGCTCATATAGGTGAGAAACTCGCCCTGCTTCTCACCCACGTTAGGAACATCCTGCATCGATTTTAGGTCAATATAACCCCAGCCCTTTTCACCGGTGACTTTGCGCGCAAACGAAAACGTTTGGTCATATGTTGAGCCAATGGTTTTATGGCAGCCATTACAAAATGCTAGTTCCTGCTCATGCTGTACTCTAAGTTGGCCTTGTGCGTCCTCGATGTAGCCATTAATAAGCCAACCAAACGTATTGTTCACGCCTTTGTCGCCCAAATAAAGGGTCTGTGGTAAGTTTTCAAAAGCTTTCTCCTTTGCTTCTCGGTAGTAAGAAGATGCCAGTGCAGCTTTAGACTTAAATTTGTGCTTCTTCATATAGCGAACTTCTTTCATACGCGGGGCATTGTAGATATTGCCGAGTGGATCAACGCCTATATAGCGCACTGTGTGCAAGAACTCAGTGCCTTGCGGGTAGAGTTGATATTCGAGCGTATCGTTTGCGTCGCCCAGGTAGTGGCTTTGCTTTGGTAAATATGAAATGTGACTAAGTTTGCCATCCTTATTCAGGTCAACTCCTATAAGCTGTTCATCAATATTTGGTACAGATACTCCATCAAGACCTTTTAGCGCGATTTCTACTAGGCTGAGGTTTGCCAAATACACATCTCGGTTGTACGTTCCTTGATGCTCTCTGAATGCTCTAGGAAGGCGGATCATTACATCCCCTGTGGAGCCATTTGTTGGCCAGAAAGTACTGGGAAAGGGTTTGTAGTTAAATGCAACCCAGCCACTACCATCTTTAGCAAAGCCAAGTTCATCAAATGCTTGTTCAGGGTAAGCCAGATTCTCAATCGGGGTGATTTCGCCTTGCCAGTCACTGTTTTGTTTGAGCTTTTCAATGAATGGGCTGTAGTTGTCTTGGTTTATCCAAGTCAAAATCTGCTCGTTGGAAATATCTTTAACCAGCTCGGTACGGTCAATGAAAAGGTTTTTCCAATGATTCTTTGTGCCTAAATCTGAAAACTCGTAACTTCCTTGCAAATGTCCGTCAAACATCTGATTTGGCCGATTTTTATTATTTTTATCAGTTTGGTGGCAGGCATAACACGGGTTATTAATACCATCTGTTTTAGTGTAGCACTGCGGCGGAATAACGGACTCAGCGTTGTATATTTCATTGTGATTTAGATAGGCCACCGCAGGGATATCATCGCCTTGTTTGAAAGGTGTTGCTGCATTTGGCGTATTTGTTTGCGCACTCTGCTGGGGTGGTTTTTCGCAGCCACTGAGTAACCCCAGTATCATCAGGGTGGCAGAGGTTAGGTATTTCATTTTTATGACTTCCATCGGCTAGACAAAAAAAACGGCAGCCCTTTGTAGAGCGCCGTTTTTCTAAAGTGACAGTTATTTTGATTTAGGGTCGTATAGCCACAGGGTGTTGTTATCCTGGAAGCCGTCCTCACCTATGATGATACGTCCATCGCGCATTACGATGACGTTGTCAGGTTGCGATAGTTGGTTTACATCACAACGCTCTGCGCCGGTCAGGCTTGAGCGGTAGGTACCACCCATCACGACGGGTTCAATGCGGGTTAGATTGTAGTTGTTATCGATAGCTGCACGATAAACGCCACCACAGTCTTTTACGCGGCTGGAAAGTTGGATATCACCTTCATCATCGATCATGGTGTTGTCAATGTCGGCTACACCAATGTACATGTAGGCCTTATCTACAATCTCTCCCTCTATCAGATCTTCTCCCGTTACCGCTTCTTTAACGCGGTCTAGGTTAATACTGATCCCCTCAAGCTTGCGCCATTCCGCAGTCGCACCTTTTAAGCGGGCAGCTTGGCGAGACTCTAAGAAGGCTACGCGATTGTCCATAGGCTTCCCAGCAGTGATAGGGCCACCGCCTTGCTCAACGGTTGGGTAAGTTTGGTCGCCATCCGCCCAAGCTTGCACATCGGCCATAGTGATATAGCTAGACTGACCGTCAACGTAATCTGCTGTAGTGATGTTGTCGTATTCAGCTATCCATGTAGCGATGTCAGCATTGTTGCCGCTAGCAAGCTCTACCCATTGAATGTCAAAGCCGGTCACGGCTGGGTCATTTAGGCCCTCGTCCTGAGTGAGTTTCGCACCGTACAGTGTACCTGAGCTTAAATCTTTAGGATGATCGGCAACAAATTTAAACAGTACGCCGCCGGTGTCATCCTGTGATGAATAAACTGTTCGCTCATCTGGCATAACTACAGAGTTTTCATGCTCATAACGACCAATTGTGAAATGTTTCACCACATCAGGTGAAGCGCTGGTTGGGTTTTGTACTTCGGCAATGTAACCGTAGCGATACGGGTTAGGGAAATCTGGTGCGACGAGCGCTTCGATACCGTCGGTCCGTGTATCGGCAGGGTCATTCCAGCTAGCTGCCGTTGTGCTAGTTACACTTGAATTGACGATCCATTCTTCAGAAGTAAGTGGTGTGCCCCAAGGTGACATTGAACCAAAGCAATTGGCTGCCGTGCCTTGCACTGAATCAAAGTCAACCATCATGGCTTCAGTGACAGACCATTTACCCTTAGTATCTTTGCTCATTTTCAAACGGCTCATGCCGCCTGGGTATGACTCCCAGTTGGTATACAAATAGCCTTCTGTATTTGAAGTGGCGATAAAGCCGTTGAAATCAGGGTTGTCATTACGGATGATTTCTTGTTTTGAGTTAATGCCGTAGTGAACACCAAGACCGCCTGCGACGCCTTTTGCACCTAAGTCAGCGAAGACATCGCCAGTTTGACCTAGCACTTGGTACTGACCAATCGCTGACATCACGATTTGTTGTTCTTGCTCTGAGGCAGGTACTGGCGAGCTTACAATGTTGCGAGGTAGATTGTTGAAGTCAACACCAGTCAAAACCCCAACAGTACCTTTGTTAAACGTTTTGCCATCTGCGGTCACAGTGTTGCTGTCAGCCGGGTGCTGTACGTTGAAAAATAAGTCACCTTGCTCGGTTAGGAACAACCCCGTTACTTCTGCGCCATTTGGCACGGTAGCGATGCGAATAAGGCCACTGCCACCATTGACACCATCTTTGCCATTAACACCATCATTTCCAGGTTGACCGTTAGCGCCATCTTGACCGTTTTGGCCATCAACACCATTTTGACCAGCTGTACCTTGAACCCCTTGTGGACCTTGTGCTCCATCATCGCCATTGCATGCTGTGAGCGCAAGAGTGACGGCTCCTGCGATCAAAGAATAGGCTAAACGCTTCATACTGTTACTCCAATTTGCACTTGCTAATTATTGTTAAGGAGGCAATAGCTTGGGATGTGTGTGTTACAGGTGCCTGACAGTAATGTTAAAGTTTTCATACAGTTATATGAGAGAAGAGGACTTTGTATGGGGGCATTGTCATATAACTGTAAAGGGGGTTTACACTCTAAAAGTGAATTATCATTATATATCACTATGTTGTACGTAGATTAGTTGCTCTACGTGGAAACCATACTGTTGCGCTGTTTGAACAAAGTCATCAACAATTACTTGGTTAACTTTTGGAGTACGTGAGAGCAGCCATAAATACTCCTTGTTATAGCTTGTAACATAGGCATATTGGTACTGTTCTTTGTCGAGTTTGAAAATGACGTATGAACCATAAAATGGGCCAAAGAATGACACCTTAAGATGCCCTATTGTTTTATCATCTACAAACTTGGCAACACCGTGAGCTTGCTTCCATGCCTCATTATTATCATTGTACCCTCGATTGATAACTGTCACCGTGCCATCTTCATTTATTGAATAGTTTGCACTGATGTTGCTTAAACCACGCTCAAAGCTGTGGTCAAGCCTAGCAATCTCATACCATTTGCCTTGATATCTTTGTAGTTCGAAATCTGTAACAGGTTGAATACCTTGAGGCAGCCCAGTGCATGCAGTTAGTAAAAACAGTAACGTGGCACATAAAATTGACGTTCTCATTTATATTCCTAAGTATTTTATCCAAATAATAGTAGGTTACGTGCAGAAGAACCGTTAAGATCATTAAAATACTAAGTTTGAGATTAGGTAACCAGTACCATGAAAATTTGGGTTGATGCAGACGCGTGTCCCGCTGTGATAAAAGAAATCATCTTTCGCGCCGCAGAGCGAACTAAAACCATAACAACCTTGGTTGCTAATCACGCTATGCGCGTACCCGCTACGCAATATGTGAGTTTGCTACAAGTGAGCAAAGGGTTTGATATAGCAGATAATGAAATTGTTAAGCGTGTACAAAAGGGTGATGTTGTTATAACGGCTGATATTCCGCTTGCTGCCGAAGTTGTGGAACAAGGCGTATTGGCTATTAACCCTCGTGGTGAGGAATACACCATACATAACATTAAGTCGATATTAAACATGCGTGATTTTATGGATACGATGCGTAGTAGTGGCGTTGAAATGAGTGGAGGCCCAGCTAAGCTCTCAAGTGCTGACAAACAAGCATTTGGTAATGCGCTAGACCGCATACTTACAAAAGCCAGGTCATGAAAATACTAACTCAAGGCTTTGGTGCCACTTCTGGGTTGATAGCAATTTATATTGAGCACAGCCCTCCTATGCTCGAATATAAAAACTTGTTATCTGTTCAACCGCTTAGCTTAGGTGAGATAACAGTGATCAACCAAGCATCAGGTAACGGCTGGCGTAAAATATTTAATGTGTATGCAAAAGTGCTGGCTCAACTGCATCACTCAGATCATAATTTTACTAACTATGATAGCTGGCAAACATATCGAGATGAGTGTTTACTGCAAAGCCATAGTCAGGAAGCATTGCTGTTTTCTGTGCCTGATTTGGCTGCGAAGCAGTACCATTATCACGTCATTGCAGGAAGAACGTACGCCAAAAAGCTATTCAGAGATCATATTTTTACTAACTCGCTGGTATGGTTAGATGAAGAGTTTGCAGTTGACCCTATTCACCGCTTGGTGGTGTGCCCATTTCTCGATTACAGACAGCTAAGCAATATTAAAATCAATAAACTATGCGATATTTTGCGGGAATTAGACTAATCTGAAATAACGAATAGCGGCACAAATAGACTGGGTCAAGGATAGAGGCATTAGTATGAGAATTCTTGTTGTAGACGACATGCCATTGATGCGCCATGTAATGATAAACATGTTACGCCGTTTGGAGTATGAAGACATCGTTGAAGCAACAGATGGCCAACAGGCCATTAAGTTACTCAAAGCCAGCCGCTTCGATTTATTAATCACCGATTTAAACATGCCAAAGATGAACGGTAAAATGCTCATTGATAAAATTCGCAAAGAACTCAATCAGCCTCATCTGGCTATTCTAGTGGTTACTTGCGATGATAATAAAGACACCGTGCTTAATCTGATCTCTGCCAAAATTGACGGTTTGATGGTCAAACCCTTCAATCTACAAACATTACAAAAACAGCTTCGTTACACCGCTATTCGGCACGACAAACAATCCCAGTAAAGCCTAATGCCTTAAAGTAATAGTGCGGGACACCAAAACCTGTGTGGTCGAGTAGCTCTGCTAGGCGCATTCTATCCAATGCGAAGAATTCATGTTGTAGGTTATGTCGCATACGCTGTTCACCAACTTCGGTTAGGCCAAGTTCTCGGCATGCTACTAGTTGTGACTCACGCTCAAACTCGGTTTCGGGTGCCATAAGGTCGGCTAGGAATAAAGGAGCACGACTGGGTAGTTGAGCACGGATGGTCTTGAGTAGTGCTTGCTTATCACCGTTATCTGGCAAAAAGTGCATGACCAAAAGACATAATGCCGCATCAATGTGGCCCATGTTAGGTTCAAGTTCACCACACACAATTGTCACTCTCGAGCTTAGACCTGAGTTAGTAAAATTTTGATCTGCGATTGCTAACATATCTTCAGAAATATCTTGTGCAATAAAATGCCAGTGAGGGTTAAGTTGAGCCAAGGCCAAAATGTCTTTGCCCGTGCCTGCACCTATCACAAGTATGGTTGCTTCATCGGGTAGCAAGGTTTTCAATTGGGCTGCGGTGAGTTCGTGTAGTAAATCGTAGCCAGGGATGAGCCTCGTTATGCGTTGCTCGTAGCTCTGTGCTTCGTCAGCTTGAAAAGTTGGCATTAGATCTGTCCTTTAATTTGAATGCTGGAGTAGCCACCAGGTTGTTTTTTCACATGAATTTGCGTCGCTACCCGTTCGGTCATTTCACTCACGTGAGAGATCACTCCCACTTTTCGCCCCTGAGCTTGTAATGAGTCTAACGCATCCAAAGCAACACTTAAAGTTTCAGGGTCTAGTGTGCCAAACCCTTCATCGATAAATAGTGAACTGATCTGAACCTTGTTGGCTGACAGTGACGCAAGCCCTAGTGCCAGTGCCAAAGATACTAAAAATGACTCCCCGCCAGAGAGGGTATTTACTGAGCGTTGTTCATCGGCCATATCTTTATCAATAATCGCAATATTAAGAGATTGACCGATAATCGAAAGCCGATATCGCTTAGAGAGGCTACTCAGGTGTTGGTTGGCATACTGCAGCAGGATTTTCAGGGTCTGTGTTTGTGCCACGTTGCGTAGCTTTTTGCCCGTTGCGTCACCAAGAAGTTTGTCTAACAAGTACCAATGTTCATATTGTGTTTGCAGGTGTGAAAGTTCGTTTTGCTGTGCTTGTCGGTTTGCTACATTTTGCTCGTGTTGCTTCAATTGCGTATTGTGATCAAGCCAATGTGCCTGTACCTGCTCGATTTGCAGGTTAAGCTCACTTAGTAAGTGTTTTAGTTGCTCTAATGAAGCAGTAGTTCTGGCCTGAGTCTGATGTTGCTCAATCTCCTCATGAAGGTGATTGAGCCGTGCCTGCACTTGTGTAAGTTGATGTTGTTGGTGCTGGTTCTTGTTGAGGATATCTTCATATTGTGCAAATGGCACTGCCAGCAATTGGGCAACGGTGGTGGCATTGAGCTCACTATGCTGCTGGCGTTGTGTTGCCAACCACTGCTCAAAACGCTTCTCAACATTGGCCTGCTGGCTTTGATTGTCTGCAAGCTGCGTTTTTAGGTGCTGAAGCTCAAGCTGTTGCTGATGGGCTGATTGCTCAAGCCGCGTCAGCGTGTTCTGGCATGTTGTTAATTGTGAGCGACATTGCTCATGACGAGTTTGCAGTTCATTAAACCATTCATCGGCGCTACGTGTAAGTGGTAGTAGCGCTTTACGCTGTGAGTCGAGTTCATTCAGAGTATTTTGCAGCTCTGTCAACGCACTCTGCTGTTGTACTAACATCGCTTGTAATTTGTTTTGATGCTGTACATCGTTATGTTGTTGGGTGTTGAGTTGCTGTTGCGCGTGTTGTAACTGGGCTAAGGTTTCTTGCCATGTAGCGTACTGCTTAACTTTGCTAGTCAGTTGCTCAATGGCATTGTGCATGTCTTGCTCATACTGTTGCCACCATGTGCTATCACAATAGTTTTGATGCGCTTTTTGCTTTAATTGAGCGACGGTATTACTCGCATCGTTTTGCTGTTGTGTATTGGCATCTAGAGCAGCACTTAGGCCCTGTATTTTTTGCTGTATATCACTTTGCTGGCTTTGATTTTGGCTCAGCTGATGCTGACTGGCTTGTAGTTGCTGCCAAAGCTGCTGCTGTGACTTGCTCAGTTCACTGTAACGACTCAATTTTTCTTCAATTTCTTGCAAATGCTGTTGGCTGAGATCAATGTCAACATAGTGCTCAAAGCCCAGTTCTTGCAAGGTCTTAGTGAGCTTAGTATGCTGTTCTTGAAGTTGTGATTTACGTTGCAAAGCAACTTGCAACTGAGTGTTTAACTGTTCAGTTGCTACCACTTGGTCGTTATAGCGTTGTTGTGCTTGTGTGAGTGCTTGCTCTGCTTTTTGCTGTTGCTCAGTAAAGTCGGCAATGAGGTTTTGCCAATGGCTATCTATGTGATCAACGCCATAAGGATGCTCCGTTGCACCGCAGACCATACATTCCTGACCTTCTCTAAGCTGCGCACGTAGCGCACTGATTTTTTCACTCGCCCGCAGCTGTACCTGAGTAACATTTTCCTGGGTGATAAGCGTCCGTTGCTTTTGTAAATCGACTTGCTTTTCAGTATCTGTTAGTTGTAGCTGCAATGTGTGTTGTTGATGACGGTATTTATCAATATTGGCGGTTAATTGCAGTTGCTCGTGGTCATTTTTTTGTCCATCTATTGACAGTTGCAACGCCGATTTTAAGTTATAGCTTTGCTTTTGCAGTGCTTCATAGTCCAGCGTGGCCAACTGTTTTTGCAGCGTTTCTAGCTGCGCTTGTTGCGCTAAGTGGCTGGCCTGTTGATTTTGTATCTGCACAGTCAAAGGAGCAAGCTTAGATTCCAATGTCGAACGCTCATCATATTGGCTCTTATACTGGTTTTTAAGGCTTTCTATGCGCTGCGTTGCTTGACTAATGGTATCGAAAGTATTCTCAAGATAAGACCAGTTTTCTAACGCACTTTTTACGGCAGTGTGTTGCTCAAGTTGCGTCATCTGCTCGTTTTGTGCTTTTTGATTATCTTTTAATTGCTGCTCTACTCGCTGTATTTGCTCCGTTATCCCATGCAACTGTTGTTCGGTGCTAGCTAATTGCTTTTTATTGTCCTCAAGCTGCTGTGAGGTGGCATATCGTTTATTGTCGAGTGTTCTTACTAACTTGATGTCAGGTTCATGGTTTTTTAGTGCTTCAAGTGCTGTTTGTTGTGCTTTATTAGCATCAGCAACTAATGCTTGTTGTTGATCTATCTGTTGTTGGTAGTCTTGCTTTACCAGTTCGTCATGCTGGCGTGTCAGCTTTTCGTGTTGCGTGGTGAGTGCACTTGCTTGTTGGCGATTATCGGCGATTTGCTGAACGAGCTGGGCAAGCTTAGCTTGTTCTACCTCTGGTGCCTGTTGTTGTATCTGGGACTCTAAGTTGTGGAGTTGTTGCTGGTATTGTTGTAGTTTAAGCTGATGTTGTTCACCTTGTGTAAGCCACTGTATATCTTGCTGATACTGAGTGCTTTTCGCTTTTAGTTCAGAAAGTTGTTCGTCTAGTGTGGTGATAGTTTGTTTCAGCGAGGCTAATTCTTCATCAGATAAAACATGATAATTGGCCAGTGAGTTTTGTAGTTGTTCAAGTTCGCCTTTTTTCTCTTTATGATGTTCAAAAATAGCTTGTCCTAGGCGACTAAATTTATCCGTACCAGTCAAGCACTCTAACAGCTGTGCACGCTCGTCAGCGCTGGCTTTTAAAAAAGCGGCAAACTCATGTTGAGCAAGTAGCACAGCCCGAGTAAATTGTTCAAAGTTGAGTCCTATTAATTGCTCTATCTTGGTAACAGTAGCACTGCTAGATTGGGTAAGTTGTTGCTCATCAGCAACTCTAAACAAAATATGTTCAGGCCTTTTTAGCTTACCATCTGGCTTTTTGCGGGCACGTTCTATTTTCCAGCGAGCTAAGTAGCGCTCGCCATCCTGCCCGATAAACTGTACCTCAGCCTGCCCTTGCGCACACCCTCTGCGCAACAGGTTTCTCGGATCATTGAGTTTTATATCGTCGCCATTAAACGTAACAGTGTTTTTTAAATCGTTTCTTAATCTTGCGGTTTTTCCATAAAGCGCCAGACAGATACCATCCAGTAGTGTACTTTTTCCAGCTCCAGTATCGCCAGTGATAGCAAAAAGCCCACTGTGGCTCAAAGGGGCTTGTTCAAAATCAACCGCAGCCTGAGTCAAAGATGCGAGGTTACTAAGAGTGATATTCAGTAATTTCATGTGATTGGTTCTTCATCCATGGCGTTGATCACGTGCGCGAGGCAATCTTTTAAGGCATCAGGCACGGGCGCGTTAGCATCTACCTGCTGGGCAAAAGCCAAGGCAAGCAAGGTCATTGGATCCAGCTGTTCAACCTGACCCAAATCAGTAAACGTTTCATGTTGTTCTTGGCTTTGTTCGCTTACCCGTTCTATACCGCAAAACAAGATGGGTTTATCTTTTAATGCCTCATCGATAATTGCGCGGAACTGGCTGTTTGTTTCACTGCTGTTCAATCTTAGGCGAACATAGCTTGGTGGAGCTTCAGTATCAAATTCAAGTGCATTGATCATTTCACACAAGCTATTTAAGTCTGCGCTTCCTCGTTCTGGAAGTAGTAAAAGCTGTTGATGACGTGGCACGTAAAGGGGCTTTACAGATGTAAGTTGCTTACCCGCAAATTCAGCTACCACTACCTGATGTCGATAGTTACGTTCGGAAAATGACATTGGCAGTGGGGTACCGCTATAACGAATATGCTCGCTTTTCGCTACACTCTGCGCTTTATGTAAGTGCCCAAGCGCCACGTAGTCGGCATGCTGAGTAAAAATACTGGCATTGATTGACTCAAATCCGCCAATGGCAATGTTACGTTCGGAGTCACTTGAAATATCTCCCCCTTTGGCATGCAAATGGCCCATTACGATGAGCGGTTCGTGCTCTGTACGCAATTTTTCCTTTGCTGACTCTATCGCTTCGTCATAGGCTTGCGCGACAGCTTGTTGATAGCTGATATCGCTGGTCATAGAAATATCTGAAACACGCAGAAATGGCATCGCAACAACGTGAGCTGTACCGTTTTTGGTTTCAATGGGTTTGATAACTTGCTCGGGTGCTTGTTTGTCAAAGCGACCAACAACGTGAGTATCAAAGAGTTGCAACAAAGGTTTTGCTGTTTCGATACGGTTTGCTGAGTCGTGGTTGCCGGCAATAATTACAATATGTAACTCTGGGCATGTAAGTTTTACTTGCTTTATAAAAGTGTAGAGCTGTTGTTCGGCACTGGCAGGTGGTGTGGCCGTGTGATAAATATCCCCCGCTATCAGTAGCAGATCGATATTCTGCGATACCAATGTCTCAGCCAGCCAGTCCAAAAAGGCTTGTTGTTCATGCGTGCGACTATGCTCATAAAACTGTTGGCCCAAATGCCAATCAGATGTATGCAATACTTTCATTCAGCGTTTCCTTGACGATAGAAACGCTAATATAACATTGCCAGAGCTGTTTGGTCAGCGGCTTATTTGCAACCAAGCAAAAAGAATTATAGGTAAAACAAGCAATAACAATACAGCAGGTGTTTTGAACGCCTTTACTTGCTTGGCTTGAAGCGCTTTCAAAGCTGACTTTTCATTACATGCAGCGACTTTATCAACATAAAAGTAGCCATCATCTAAATACTCTTTGCAATTTTGCTCATCCGCAGGAATGGCAACAAGCTTCTCTTGTTTTTTCAGGATGTAAAAATCCATACTGCTCACCACATTTCTATTGCTAAACGGGTTCATTTATACGAGCAAAACTGAGGCCAACTTTTTATGGCATTTTTGCACGAAATAAAAAAGTGCGGGATTTTAAAGATAATTTCGAGCAAATATCAACTATTAATTTTGCTTTTTTTATTTATTTACAAAATAAAGACAATAATTTGAAAAAATGACGAGTTGGCATGCCATTTTATTGTCATATTTCGTACTTATGCGAATTTACACATAGGCTATTTTTTATTGTTCTAAAGCGAAAAGTGATTTTGAGCGTGACTTGAAGGATAATGCGTTCCTTGAGCGCTAACAAATGAGAACTATTTTATTCTGTTAGGTGCAATTGAGAAGAGTTGTCATCTGAGCAATAACTTGATGAATTATCAAGGCTGTGTTTTGCAAGATGGCTATTCGTAACCTATGGTTTAATTACATTCGCCGATAAAGGCAGGGATAATGATGTTACAACTTAATGCACAGGCGTGCTCACAAAGTCGTGTAATGATACAACAGCAGATTAAAGGTGTGATATTTGATTTAGACGGCACTTTGGTTAGCTCTGAATTAGACTTCCAGCTGATCAAAGCACAAGTAGGGTGTCCGCGTGATCTTGATTTGCTTGATTTCATTTCTCAACTTCCCTCTCCGTACATGCGCCAAGAAGCAATGAATATTGTACACCAGCACGAAATGCTAGATGCACAAAACGCACAGTTGATGCCGGGGGTGTCAGAGTGCCTTGAAAAACTTACAAACATGCAAATACCGATGGCGATAGTGACGCGTAACTTTGAGCGCGCTGCGAAGCTAAAACTAAGTCAGTGCAACGTACCTATATCGCTAATGTTAACTCGTGATGATGCACCCGCTAAACCTAACCCAAGTGCTTTACTACATATTGCAAAGCAATGGCATTTTACATCTAACCATTGCATGTATGTAGGAGATTATCTTTATGATATTCAGGCAGCGCATAACGCAAAAATGCGCTCTTGTCTTTATGCTCCGCAAGACGTTCCTCATTATGCCAGTCAGGCGCACCATATATTGCGTTCGTTTGATGATTTACCGCAACTGATACAGGCTTTCGGTTAACTAACCCAAGACAAAGCCCATCAAACGCTAGCCCAATGGCGAGAGTCTTGTTAAAATCTCGTCAATTTAATTAATTTAATCTATAAAACGAGAATTAAGATGGGCAGAGCATTTGAAGTCCGCAAAAACGCCATGGCAAAAACGGCGGCGGCAAAAACCAAAGTAAACTCAAAATATGGTAAAGAAATTTACGTTGTAGCGAAAAATGGCGGCCCTGACCCTGAAACAAACTTGTCTTTACGTCGTTTGATTGATAAAGCGAAGAAAGATCAGGTTCCAGCACACGTTATTGATAAAGCTGTTGAGAAGGCAGCCGGTGGTGCAGGTGAAGACTACGCAGCGGCGCGATACGAAGGTTACGGCCCTGCCAACTGTATGGTGATTGTTGATTGTTTAACTGACAACCCAAATCGTACTATCAAAGATGTACGCCTGCCGTTTACTAAAACTGACTCAAAAATTGGTAGCCCAGGCTGTGTTGCTCACATGTTTGATCACTTAGCTATTTTAGGCTTTGACGGCGATGACGATGAAGCGGTGTTAGAAGCGCTGATGATGGCTGATGTAGACGTGACAGATGTTGAAGTGGAAGACGGTAAGGTGTCTGTATTTGCGCCACATACAGAGTACTACAAGGCCAAAACGGCACTGACAGAAGCGTTTGAAGGCATTAACTTTGAAGTAGACGAGATTACGTTCGTACCACAAACTCATATCGAAATTACAGACGCCGACGACATCGCTAATTTTGAAAAGTTTATGGGCATGTTAGAAGATTGTGATGATGTACAAAACATTTATCACAATGCCATTGTGAAAAACTAATCCTGCTATAGCAATATAAAGCCGAGCTTCATGCTCGGTTTTTTATTGCTCCAATTATGGTACAAACATGATGAGTAAAGTTGTAAGTATTGATAACACAGAACATTATCAGTGGGGTGGAGTATGTGATGGTTGGCACTTGGCCGCGACACCCAACTTGAGTGTTATCCAAGAGCGAGTACCTCCTGGAGCTCAAGAAGCCAAGCATTTTCACCACTTTGCAGAGCAGTTTTTTTATATTTTAGCAGGGCAGGCGCAGCTAGAGATAGATGGAGAAGTATTGAAGCTCAATGCGGGGCAGGGAGCACAGGTGAGCGCTAAAACACCGCATCAGCTTAAAAATGTAAGCTCGGAAGTTGTGAGTATGCTGGTTATTTCCACCCCTGCGAGCCATGGTGACCGTACAACACTAGAATAGCTATTCACCAGTTAGTAAAATACTGATCTCTTTGACTAGCGTGATACTGGCTTCATTGTCGCCATGTACACATAGCGTATCGGCCTTTAATGGCAGTTGCTTGCCTGTGTTAGTTGTTACAGTGCCTTGCTCAACTAACTGTTTTACCTGTGCCATTAACGTGCTCTTGTCATGCACTGCATTTGGTTGACTACGCGGCGTCAACAAGCCTTGATCTGTATAAAGTCTGTCAGCAAATGCTTCAAACATAAGTTCTACCCCAAACTTATCAGCTAGTCTTTGATGTTGCGCTTGTTTTGCAGTGGCTAAAATCATCAGTTTGAGTGGCTTAGGGTAATTGGCGACGGCTTGGATGACGGTTTCCAAGATAGATTCATCGGCCATCATGTCATTATAAAGTGCACCATGTGGTTTAACATAGGTGACTGATAGCCCTTGGCACAGAGCCATGCCATACAGCGCCGAGATTTGGTAGTGCAACGTGTTTGTGAGCGTTTGTGGTGACAACTTCATAGAACGACGCCCAAAACCTTGTAGATCTGGATAGCTTGGGTGGGCGCCAATGGTGACGTTATACTGCTTAGCGAGTACGAGTGTTTTGGCGATGACATCGGGATCACCACCATGAAAACCGCAGGCGATATTTGCGCAATCAATCACGGCCATGGCTTGCTCATCTAGGCCCATCGTCCAAGCACCAAAGCTTTCACCTAAATCACAGTTTAAAAGCATCTATCTTATCCTATTTAATTGTTACTGGCAGTGTGCCACTAGCCGACGCTTGCCCTAATATCACTTGTGCCAAAGCGGTAAAAGCTGGCCCTGCAACACGGTTGCTATTATCTACGTCAATATTATAAGCATAGCTTGCTAGCACGGCATCGCTGTAGGGGGAAAACTGTGTGATCTCATATGGCGCACGTAAGCTAATAAAGAGTGTTTGTTTGTGATGTGCTTTGGCGTATTTTAACAGTGCTTTAAGTGCGCTGGGTTGTTCTTGACGTGAAAGCGCGAATTCTTCAAGCTTACTAACATCTTCCATGCCGCCAATTTCAACGGCACTTTGCTGTGGGCTGGCATGTGCACCAATCACCCAATCGGCTTGCTCAATGGCTGCGTGAGCAATACTGGGATCAAAGCCTTGCAAACTACTACAGCTAATTTGTAAAGGGGCTTTACTATATAGTTCAAGTGCTTGGCGCATAGCTTCGCACTTACGCTGATCAGGCATAATAATATGCACTTTACTGTGAGTCTTAACATTAATTGGTAGCAACGCGGTATTTTTTACTTGCGTGATTGCCGCCAGTGCGAGCTCTGCTTCTAATTTTCTATGCGCTGGGTTGCCTAGTGTTGAGTGTGCGATATTAGCTGAAACCTTGGTATTGCTTTTTATAAACTTATCTTTGAGTGCATGAATACGCTGGGCTGATCGCGCGACTTCTTGTTCATCTAACACCCCTTGGCTGACGGCATTAGTGAGTGCTTGTAACAGTTGCTCTAATTTTTTGATGTCGCTAGGAGTGCGCATAGCAATCGGCATAAGCGCAATATCAACGCCTGCTTTGAAAGTTTCGATAACCGCCGCCTCAGCATCAAAAAAATCGCTAATACCCGCCATATCGAGCGCATCGGTGATGATCACACCTTGGTAGCCCAATTTATCACGTAATAAGTTATGCATAATTTTGCGCGACATAGTGGCAGGTTTAAGCATTTGCTCACCATGTTTATTTTGCACCGTGCTACTGTCTAAAGCTGGGTATTGAATATGCGCCGTCATGATCATACCGGGCGAATTAGTGTTTATGACACTTTGAAATGGCGCTAGGTCGTTTTGCCAAATAGTTTGTTCATCATGATCAACACGCGGCAGACCAGTATGGCTGTCCACATGGGTATCGCCATGACCCGGGAAGTGTTTTAAGGCTGAGATCACGTTTTGCTGCTCAAAAGCCTTGACCTGTTCCGCGCCAAGCTTAGCCACAACATCGGGGTTTTCAGAGAATGAACGAACGTTGATCACAGGGTTGTCAGCGTTCATGTTCACATCTACTGTGGGTGCAAAGTTTACGTTTATGCCTAAGCTTGCAAGCTCTTTGCCTATTGCACTGGCAACCTTAGTTGCGTAGTGCGTGTCGTGCAGCGGGTAGGTTGCACCTATGCTCATGTTGCCGGTAAATGACGTCGCTTGCGCTCGGTTAATACGTGCTACGCGACCACCTTCTTGGTCAATGGCTATAAATAGCGGTTGAGGGTGTTTAGCATTTTGTGCGGCGCTTTGTAGTTGATTGTTTAAATTAACTATTTGTGCAATATCTTGAGTGTTTTCAGAAAATAAGATCACGCCACCGATATGATATTTGCCTAATACATCAGCAAGCTCTGGCGGTAGAGTCGTCATTGGTGTTCTGCACGTTTCGCTCTGGCCTTGTTGGCAAAAATAGCGAAAATCTAGCATTAGCTTTTGTCCAAGCTGCACTGCCAGCGGTAAATCTGGCGTGGTACTGGCGAGTGATGGATTGCTGATTGTCATGGCGAAAAAGATACCTAATGGTTTAAAAAGCCTGAAAAGCGTCATAAAGAATAGTTAACCTCAACAGAGATCACAGAGTTATTGTTTTAATTGTCACTAATTTAGCATTAACCCAAGGTGATTGATAATTAAAGACGATAAACAAGCGCATAGTTGCAAACTTTTTTAACTTGTGAGGATGCTGATGGCGTTTAAAAACCCTAAGGAGAGCAGCTTGTTTATAAAGAAGCGCTTGGAGCTACTTCGAAAAGACCGCTCAAAAGGCGCTCTGAGTTGGCTTTTTACCGTATTCAATACCAAAATAAAGGTACTGGAATAAAATCAAAAGTAATATGATTTTATCTGTAGAACTATAGGATATACGCCCAGGTAAGGAGAGTGTGTGCATTATGCAATTTTACTGTTTTTTGCACTGTTTTACTTTGTAAGTCACATCGTCAACGCCAAGCAAGCGCACAACGCTACCGTCCAAGTGGTGCGATATAATATTGCCGAACTGAGCAATGATCCAAAACAAAGCTATTATATTGAACTGCTGCGCCTTGCGCTGCAAAAGAGCGTCAAAGAATACGGTGAGTATGAACTCAAAGCTTTGATACTCAATGATGTACCGCAGGGACGAACATTGGACTTACTTGCCAATCAGGACATCATCGACGTGCACTGGAGTGTGACCTCAATTGCACGAGAGCAGTTATTAGGCGTTGTGTACATTCCATTACTCAGAGGCCTGATGGGCGCGCGTTTATTCTTAATCCATAAAGATGATGCCGAAAAGTTTGCTCAAATAAACAATCCACGATGGCTTTTTAATCATTCTGTGGGCAGTGGGGTAGATTGGCCAGATACAAAAATTTATGAAAAAACGGGTTTTACCGTGGCTACGGCAGACAGTACTCACTTACATGAAATGCTTGCGCAGAAGCGATTTGAGCTCTTTCCCAGAGCACTTCATGAGCCGTGGGGTGAAATAGCCCAACATTCTAACTTGATGGTAGAGCCCACTTTAGCCTTATGTTACCCCGCAGCAATGTACTTTTTTGTTCACCCAGACAATCATACTTTGAGAAAACGGCTGACATTTGGCTTGCAGCAAGCCATTGAGGATGGCAGCTTCGAAGCACTATTTTTTAGCGACTCGATTATTGCCGATGCAATACAACGCAGCAATTTTGCACAGCGCAGAGTCCTAAGCATCCCAAATCCTTTTATGAGCATACGCACGCGAGACACGTTAAAAGTAGAGCAGTACGTATGGCCACCTTTGCAAAACTGTGTGATGCCCAAAATGTAACGTACTCTTGAGCATCTAATATGGGTTACTCTGGCTGCTTGTTGGCGGCAACTTTATTACAAATAATGCGCTCAACGCTCCAGTTTCCTGCGCCATGCACTGCGAGCATTAAAAATCCCCCCGCAATGGCAATGTTTTTCATAAACATAATTGCTTGCATTTGATCTTCGAAGTTGGCGTGAAACAACACTGCGCTAAGGATACAAAACCCAGCAAATGCCAGCGCGGTGAGTCTGCTCATAAAGCCCAGAAGAATAAACAACCCGCCAACGGCTTCAAGCAGGATGACCAATGGCAGGAGCTCAGAAGGTACACCCATTGACGTCATATACTGCGCCGTTCCTTCATATTGTTGGATTTTATTCACTCCCGCTAAAATAAATATGAGTGATAAGCCAATGCGACCGAGCAGTGCGCTCAGATCGCTAAGCTGTGTATTGTTTGCAAATGGATTAATGAAATTCATGGCAATTCCCCTACTCGTTGTTGTTTAGCTCAGCCCATGCTGATAGCTAAATACAGTGTAGGTGCTTTTTGATGAATTAGAATTATCGTACTGTTACGGCGCTATGTTGCTCACTACAATGCGTAAAAATGTGACATTTCGCAATTTCAATCAAGAAAATAATGGATACAAAACGCATACTAGGTGTTTTGCAGATAAGACAAGTAACTCGATGATACAAAAAGATACCCTGGAAGCGCGTATTAAACGTGTGTGCGACTTCATTAGCCACAATCTAGATAAACCGATGGACTTGACCGAACTCAGTGAAGTGGCGGCGTTATCTCGTTTTCATTTTCATCGGGTATTTTTAGCCTACACGGGAGTGAGTGTAACCAAGTTTGTGCAATTGGCTAGATTAAAAAGAGCATCTTTTCAGCTGGCTTTTGAAAGCGATAGCAAAATTATTGATGTTGCGTTAGCTGCACAGTTTGATAGTGCTGAGGCGTTCTCCAGAGCGTTTAAACGCACTTTTTCACAAACACCTAGCCAGTTTAGACAAACCCCAAATTGGCCCAACTGGTATGAGGTATTGGACTTCACTTTACCCACGCCTAATGAGGACACATTAGCAGTAGAAATTATAGAATTTCCTCAAACGCCTATTGCGTACCTAACCCATTGTGGTGATCCACAAAAAGTGTACACAACCGCAGGGCAGTTTGTTGCGTGGCGCAAGCAAACTCGCTGCTCACCTGTGCACCGTTGTCGCACATTTGGTATGCCCAATGGCGACCCCAATACCATGAATGAAGATGACTTTAGACTAAAAATTTGCGGCTCTTTACTCACGCAGTCACATAGTGTGGAGCCTAACCCATTCGGGGTAAAAGCGGGGATGATCCCCGCCATGCGCTGTGCCAAAGCAACGCATGTTGGTAGCCATGACACATTGGAAAATACCATTTATGCGCTCTATCAGCAGTGGTTGCCGCAAAGTGGCGAGCAACTTGGTGAGCACAATTGCTTCTTTGAATATTTAAATTTAATTCATGAAGTGAATGAATGTGACTTACGCACAGATGTGTTTTTACCCTTGCAATAATCAACAGATTCTTAGCGAAAAATATTGATCACGGCTATACCTTAGACAATGTTAATCACTTTCAGAGGGTTAGTTCATGACAAGCAATCATAGATTGGTACATATGATGTTAGCGCTGATGTCAATGTACTCTGTGAGTGTAAGTGCCAAGACGGTGCGCATTGTACTCAATGATTGGGCCAGCCAACACGTTATTTCACAAATATACGGTCAGCTGGTGGAGACTGTTGGCTTTAAAAGCAAGTTTGTGTCACTTCCGACAGATGGCCAATGGTACTACCTGAAATACAACTATGTGGATGTTCAGGTTGAAGTATGGCAAGGCACCATGGAAGACAAGCTCACCCAACTTATTGAATCGAAAAGTCTTCAAGAGGCTGGCAGCTACCCATTTACGGCGCGAGAAGAATGGTGGTATCCAAGTTATGTCAGCTCACTGTGTCCTCAATTGCCTGATTGGCAGGCTTTGAACGATTGCGCAAAATTATTCAGCGAGGGGGATGACCCGCGTGGTGTGTACTACACAGGCCCTTGGGAGCGACATGATTTAGCGCGGATCCGAGCATTGAATTTGAATTATCGTGTGATTAGTCTCTCTGATGACTCGGCGCTCGTAAAAAAACTGCAAAAAGCATATCAGCAAAAGAAACCCATACTCATATTTAACTGGACCCCCAACTGGATTGATACACAGTATTCAGGCGAGTTCGTCGAGTTCCCAAGCCATACTCCTGAGTGTGAAACGGACCCAGAATGGGGTTTAAACAAACAGTTTTTATATGATTGTGGCAACCCCAAGTCGGGCTGGATCAAAAAAGTGACCACCAAAGAATTCCCAAAGATACTCCCTTGTGCCTTTGATATTCTCAAAAGCATGACATTTAGCAAAGACGAACTGGCCCAGTTCGCGTTGCAAGTAAACGTGCAGGCTCAAACTAGCAAGCAAGTCAGCCAACAGTGGCTGTCACAAAATCAACAACGTTGGCAAAGTTGGCTTAACCACACCAGTTGCGATGCCTATCGAGATTGATCGGTTAGCTTAAATGTGTGAGCAGTTACATGTACGTTTTATATATTGCTCTATGAAAAGGACTTGTTATTGACTACATGTGGCAAACTTAAGGTAGTCTCTAAAAACTTTCTGATAGATAGCCATTATTGGTAGCTGCTATCTACTCAATATTATATGTTTATCACTATAGCTTTGTTCTTTGATAATTTGAAAATCGTGATTTTTAGCACTAAAGACTAGCACCATTTTGTACCCAAAATTTTCGGTGGATTTTAGATGGCATTTTTTATTTAACAAAAACAAGTATATACTTTTAGAGTGTTCCCCGTACCCACGGGGCTAAACCGGCTAGCGTCTGATGAAAATGGGCTGTTGGCGTGTGTTCCCCGTACCCACGGGGCTAAACCGCAATTCCTCTGCTTTTTTGAAGCTGCTAGCATGTGTTCCCCGTACCCACGGGGCTAAACCGCCACCAGCAGAAATTGAGCGAAAACTAGAAGCCGTGTTCCCCGTACCCACGGGGCTAAACCGCCAAGCACATGTAATGAATTGGCTTTTTTGGGGTGTTCCCCGTACCCACGGGGCTAAACCGAGTTAACTACACAGGCTTTGTGGTCTGAAATGGTGTTCCCCGTACCCACGGGGCTAAACCGTAATGTAAATATATATACATGCAACAGTAGAGGTGTTCCCCGTACCCACGGGGCTAAACCAGGTAGACTGGCACCAAGTGCTGTCATTAACGCGTGTTCCCCGTACCCACGGGGCTAAACCGCATATCGTGGAACATCAATGCTTGGCCCGAGGGTGTTCCCCGTACCCACGGGGCTAAACCGTCGGTCATAAAATGATTATACCTTTCATTTTGCGTGTTCCCCGTACCCACGGGGCTAAACCGTGTATTGTTGGGTTTGAGGCTTTGGCTCGTTGTGTGTTCCCCGTACCCACGGGGCTAAACCGGCCTGCTGATATTGGTGAGCCGTGCAAATTTAGTGTTCCCCGTACCCACGGGGCTAAACCGCTATTGATATCAGGTTTAAAAAGCAGATGCGCGTGTTCCCCGTACCCACGGGGCTAAACCGGTCTTGCGCTTTGTCAGTTATTTTATGTTTACGTGTTCCCCGTACCCACGGGGCTAAACCGTTATCTAGTTACAGCGGGTATCGCGGCTGCTGGTGTTCCCCGTACCCACGGGGCTAAACCGATTAGATAGTGTTGCAGCAAGTCGTTTGCAGAGTGTTCCCCGTACCCACGGGGCTAAACCGGGTTAAGCAGCTCAGCGCGCGAATATAACGCGGTGTTCCCCGTACCCACGGGGCTAAACCGTTTTTCTCAGCGACATAGCCAATTTACCAACAGTGTTCCCCGTACCCACGGGGCTAAACCGCCATACGAAATACCATCAATGGTTGATAGCGGGTGTTCCCCGTACCCACGGGGCTAAACCGTCTTGATTTGTTTTTGAGCCATCAGGCTTAGTGTGTTCCCCGTACCCACGGGGCTAAACCGTTTACATAAATTTGATAATCTGTACGTTCCAAGTGTTCCCCGTACCCACGGGGCTAAACCGTTCTAAGTTGCGCTTCAATATCCCTATACAAAGTGTTCCCCGTACCCACGGGGCTAAACCGACTTGATAGAATTGGCGGATCAAAATCAGTGCGTGTTCCCCGTACCCACGGGGCTAAACCGGCAGCTGGTAATGATTAGCAAGTTCAACTTGTGTGTTCCCCGTACCCACGGGGCTAAATGGTTTCCAATGTAAACGGGATGCGTATAATATTAGAGTGTCTCCCGCATACGTGGGGTGAACTGCAATGACTCATAAAATTACCTTGGGAGCTCACATGCCGATTGTTAAAAATGATGATGGATTGTCCCCTGAAGCCTACTTACTCGGAGAATCAACGAGCACCGTTAAACATGAGCTGATCGACGGGCAAGTGTATGCAATGGCTGGGGCAAGTGCTAATCATGAGCGAATTTGTCAAAATATGGCGAGAAAGCTTGGCAATCACCTTGAAGATTCACCGTGTGAGCCGTTTGGTTCAGATATGAAAGTGCGTGTACGAGACAACTTTTATTACCCCGATGTACTGGTTGATTGTAATTTCGACGAATCTGAACCCTACTTTACAACGACCCCCGTGATTATCGTTGAAGTGATCTCACGCTCAACCCGAAAAATGGACGAAAAGGTTAAATTGCTTGAGTACATTAATATACCCACGTTAGAAGAATATGTTGTGATTGAGCAAGATATAGCCGATGTGACCGTTTACCGAAAGAGCGATGATTGGCGTTCTACACATTACTTTCTTGGTGAAGATTTCTATTTAAAATCAATTGATTGTACAGTTTCCGTAGCTGACATATACCGCCGCGTTCTCAATGAAGATGTTAGATTGTTTTTAGAGCAGCAGAAAGCGGGGTCAGAATAGGCTATATGCCTAGTGCTCACTTAATTAATGAGTTCCACCAGAACGTTGCAAACTTCATCAACCCACAAATGATATAAATCAAGAAAACAAAAAACACTTATGCTACATTAAATTAACTTTTGACGGGGCATAGTATGGCAATCAAGGAAGAAGACTATTTTCGTTATCTCGAAGCACTGCTGTTTTGGGAAGGGCAAATCCAAACTGGGGTGTTTCAGAGCAAATTTGGACTCTCTCGCCCTAGTGCAAGTAAATACCTAAACCGCTTTATTGAAGAGCAAGCGTTAGATGTTTATTACAACGAATCCGAAAAAGCGCATTGTTTGGCAACCCCCTTTACACCTAAATTGATTTCAGACAGCTTCACCGAGTACACGCAACGTGTCATTGATGCTCACCTGCATAATAGTTTTGAACGAAGCCCTCTTAGAGTTTTAGCGGTACCACATAGAAAGCTAGAACCCCAGCTATTACGGCCTATCCTTACCGCGTGTCGCAAACAATCAGCGCTTGATATCCGTTATCAATCAATTAAACACAACGGCGAGACCGAGCGTATTATTCGCCCGCATAGTATGGTCAACACTGGGCTTCGTTATCACTTACGGGCCTACTGTGAGGCATCAGATTCGTTCCGAGACTTTTCACTATCACGTATTTTATCCGCAGAGCCAGACTACAGCTGTAAAGCGCAAAAGGGCATTCAAGAGGACACACTTTGGCAAACCCCAGTTGAGCTGGTCATTATGCCCGATCCGCGTTTATCACTGTACGCGCAGCAAGTGATTGCTCGCGATTTTAATATGCAAAACCAACGAGCCACTATCGTCACCAACGCCGCACTAATCAACTACCTCATCTCAATTTTACGCCTTGATTTTCAACACCCAAACCCAGAAGCACAACAGATTGTGATAGTCCCAGAATGCTACCGAGAGTTAAGCGCAAGAGGGTTTTTGTGGAATGGGTGAAGAAATTGAAGTGCAGAACCTACTAAATTTTTTACTGGTTGCAATCGCAGGGTTGTCGGTAATTTATTCAAAGCGTAATCTGGGTTTATTGGAAGCAAGGAAATGAAAGCGTGAGTGACTTTAATAGCGAAATTTTTCAGTTTTGGGGTAAAGCAGACGTACACCACACATTGCCAGCAGTGTGTCATATGCTAGATGTCGCTTTTGTTGCTAAAGCGATAATTCAGAAACTTCCAGAAAAAGAACGACACATTTTGCTTCAGCCGTTTTTAGCAGTTGAAAGCATTGATGAAGACGCCGCTATCGCAATGGCGGTGCTGCTTATTGCGCTTCACGATATCGGAAAGCTCACGCCGGGGTTTCAATATAAGCTCAAAGAGCGAGTAGACGCTTTATTTGATACCTCCAAATTTACGGACTGTGAAGATGCAGAGACCAAACACGGCAACTCGGGCTTTGTGATTTTGCATAACTACTTCTGTAAGCAATATAGTGTAAACGCTAATGCCGCACGGGTGATGCTCTGTGCTGTGGCTAGTCATCATGGTGTATTTGTCGCGAATAAAAAGGAATGTGGTTTATGTGGGGATGAACAATGGAGGGACATACAAACTAAAGCCATTGAATGGTTGGCTGATTATTTTTCTGTTGATCTCCATTGCTTTAATCAACTTCAGTCAAAAGCGTTTACTCCCGCATGGCTTTCATATATTGCTGGACTCTGTTCGGTTGCGGACTGGATTGGCTCGGATGCATCCCAATTTAATTATTGTGCAGTGAATGAGTACAACGCCGGCCAAAGAATGGATATTGCGCATGCGCTCGTTGGCTTTCTAAATATTAAACAAGTCACGGCGTCAAAAAACAAAGCTGATTTTGCTGAAGTATTCGGTTTTAAACCCAACGCCCTGCAATTAAAAGTGTTGGCGCTTATCAAGCAAAAAGAGTTGCCTTGGATCGCAATTATTGAAAGTGGCATGGGCAGCGGTAAAACAGAAGCGGCGCAGGTATTAGCGGATCATTTTATTCGACATATGGGCCATTCGGGTTTGTATGTGGCTATGCCATCTCAGGCAACAGCAAATCAGCTTTTCAAACGTACCTTACGCTTTTTAAACAAAAAGGAGTTGGGATATCAGAATATTGAAGCTCACCTAAAACATAGCAATGCTGATTTTGAGCCACAATATGAAGCTTTAAGGCTGAAAAGCATTGATTATCAGCAACATGGCGCAACTCACTCGGTTGTTGCAAATCAATGGTTCACCGCTAAAAAACACGGTTTATTGGCGGGTGTTTGTGTTGGAACAGTCGATCAGTTGCTAATGGCTGCGATGTTGTACAAACATAACTTTGTGCGACTGTTTGGGCTGGCAAATAAGGTTTTAATTCTAGACGAGGTACACTCGTTGCAAAGCTTTCAGCTTGATTTGCTTAAAAATACCTTGCAATGGATGGCGAAGTTACAGGTTAGGGTGATCATACTTTCAGCCACTTTACCCAGAACAATGTTAGTTGAATTAATCCATGCGTATGCAAAAACATGTAAACAAGAGATTGAAGTGGAGAATAGCCCTTATCCACGCATTACGACTTTCAGCTCAGGACAACTGGCACGCTCTTACACCATTGTTGAAGACCAGCAGAAAAATGAAGATTCAAGCCGCCCACCTGCTAGCTACCATGTACAGTTGCATGAAACTACGCCGAAACACTGTGTCAGTCGTATGGCTGATGATGTTTTAACAACCGCAAATAAAGCGGGCTGCGGTGTGTTTGTATGTATTTTAAATACGGTTAATAAAGTTCAAGAATTGTCAGAAATAATCACCAAGTATTGTGATGAAAATAAAGCGAGCAACATTGAGCATTTAACCTTTCATGCAAAATACCCATTGGCAACACGATTATCTATAGAAGAATTAATTGAGCATCGAGTAGGTAAACACCCAACCGACCATCAGCGTATTAACCCAAACCGGCCTGTAAACGATAAGTGTTTGATATTAATAGGCAGTCAGGTTTTGGAGCAAAGCTTAGACTATGACGCCTGCGAGATGTTTACCCAAATTGCACCAATCGACTTACTGTTACAAAGAGTGGGACGTGTTTGGCGCCATCAAATCAATAATTCTGTTCGCTCTGAATTTGTTAAAGCGCCAAAGTTAAATATCTACTTACCATCGATGGACAAAATCCCACAGGACTATGGTGAATGGTTTGGTCACGGTGAAGTATTTATCTATCCATCACACTTGTTGGCCGTCACAACACGTTTGCTTTGGGAGGCGTGTGAAGAAACGGATAAAAGTACTTTTCAAATCGACATCAATCAAGATATGGATGATTGGATCAATAAAGTCTATGCCGATGTAGATCAACAAGTGACTTGGCTTGAGCAAGAATATGACAAAGCATTTGAGTTTCGTTTAGATAAACGAACTCAATATGTTTTGGCTAAAAGGATGATGTTTGATGCGAGCAAAGCAAGTGTTAGAGACCTGTTGAAATACAACAATAGTGAAATTGAAAACGATGAAGTCGTGCTAAGTACACGTTTGACCAGTATCAGTGTGCAACTCATTTTTGTAGTTGATAACGGTGAAGGACAGCTTATTCCTGTTACTGAACTTTTGCCTTACAAACAAAAAGTGCAAACGCTCAAACGTGTAGAAAATGAATGCAAAGAATTGGCAGCGATTGATTGGCGAGCAGAACAACGACTTAAAAAAAGTGATATCGCTCGCTTAAAACAGGCACAAATATCAATAAGCCACAGCAAGTGGGTAACGCATTTTCAAGAACAAGAAGAACACTGGCCGTTTACTTTTGTCAGCAAAGAGGTTTGGCAACGATCCCTTACATTGTTTAATTGTGTGCCAGTCATTTTAGATCAAAATTTAACTTACCCGAATAGTACGCTTGGAGAGCTTCGGCTAGATCCAAAGTTAGGGCTTATTGTTCGTAAAGTATAGGCAAGAGATATTTAGTTTAAATACGGAGTATGAGGGAATATGAAATACGACTTACTAACAGAAAGCTGGATACCAGCCCTAGATTTACAGGGGCATACCAAAGAGTATTCAGTCACATCGTTGCTAGATGCTGCGCCAAAACTACAGCGGATAGTGCACGAAAAACCGCTTGTAGTGGCATCGGTGCAACGCTTGTTATTGGCAATTTTGTATCGCAGTTATGGTTATCTGGGTCAAGATGACTGGGACGAGGTTTTTGAAGCTGGGGAGTTTGGTGAGCCTGTCTCCAACTATCTGAATTCACCAGAATGTATCGATCGTTTTGATTTATTCTCAGAAGCCTGTCCTTTTTTTCAAACAGCCAACTTTACCAAAGAAAAGGGAGTGACAACCTCAGTCAAAAAATTATCTCCCGATCTAGCGAGTGGTAACAATAAGACCTTATTTAACCATATCGCTGATAATCACGAATTTTCGTTGTCTGCAAAAGAAGCCGCACTGCAATTACTTGTGTGTCAATACTTTAGCTTAGGTGGTGGTGTGAGTGGCAGTTCAGTGCAATTTGGGAAGCACCCAAACCTCACCAACTCCCCTTTAGTGGGAGGTGCTGTGGTGATGGTTGAAGGTGAAAACCTATTCCAAACCTTGATGCTTAATTTGCATATGCCCAAGGATGAAGAATGGCTTGATCGTAAAGTTGACTTACCTGTTTGGGAGCAAAATGAACCAGAAAAGCCCGAAGCACGGGAAATGAGAGGGCTGACTGATTACCTCACTTGGCGGGCGCGACATGTTCGCTTGCTCCCAGAAAAAGATGGCACAGTTGCTCGCATGTTTTTTGCTCAAGGGTTGCCGAATCCAAAGGAAATGGAACAGGAACCTTATTTCGCCTACCGTTTGAATAAAGATGACAAGATACTACCGGTTAGATTGAGTTTTGAACGGGCTTGCTGGCGAGATACTGCCAATTTATTACAATATGCGCGATCAACTAAAGTTGGCATAGAGCCTCAAGATTTAAGACCCGCTGGTATTCAGTTGTTGGCCGCGGAAGATAACGAGCTTATTGATAAGCTTAAACTGAATTGTCAGTTAATTGGTTTAGATAATAATAAAGCGAACCCACTATGTTGGTTTGAAGAACGCTTGCCGCTGGCTATTAATTTGATCGAAAAAGATCGAGAACAAAAGAATAAGTTCAGCGCACACCTACTTAAAGGGTTAGAAACGGCTGAGGCAATTCATAGACAACTTATGAGTGCAGTAAGAACTTTTGCATCTCATTTATTGCCGGATGGTGCCCGAGCACAAGATGTGACGACTAAGGTCGAGTCGATTAATCCGGCTCGCTTTTACTGGCCTAAACTTAACGAACCATTTGAGCAATTTGTTTGGGCATTAAGCCATAACAGTGAGGAAGCCAAATCTAATTGGCGAAAAGTGTGTCAGGAAATCGCCTTTGCGGCATTTGAAGGCGCAACACAAAGCTGGTGCTATGGTGGAGTTAGAGCACAAAAGGGCCTGAGTATTGCTAAGCAACAGTTAGAAGAGTCACTATACGGCAGAACATGGCAGCGCCACGTTTACTGGAGCCAAGATACGCAAGAAATCATCAAGCAATTATATCACTGGGGCAGTCCTGAATATCCAAGGCGAGATATTTTAGCGGTACTTAGGAAGTCTTTAGACCTACAAAAAAACTCACAACTTGCCGCAATATCTTATTTGGGGCCATTATTGGCCAATGAAGATGAACGTTCAGAAGTGCAAGCCTTTGTTGCTGCCTTATTTGCCAGTCACCCCAAAGTGTATCAACAGTCGCAACACCTTAGTTTTGGTGCTGTTTGGTATCAAGCCGATAAGGACCAACGCCCCGGTATGAGTTTTCGCTTTGAATGCCTACTAGAAGCCAAAGGTGAGCAGTTAAAACAAACCTTGCGCCAGATGGTACAAATTCTCAAAAGCAAAGATATTGCCGTTGATTACCGTACTTTGATGGAAGATCTCTACTACTGGGACAGCGACGACAAACGTATTCAACTTAAATGGGCCAGAGATTACTGGGCCAAACCAAATCAATCTACTGAGCCATCAGACTCAGCTGCTGCGACAAATTAAAAAGGAGTTACCTATGTCTTTTATTGAATTTCACTTATTACAAAACTTTGCACCTAGTAACTTAAACCGTGATGACACCAACACACCTAAATCTTGTGTATTTGGCGGCTCACAAAGGGCTAGGATCTCAAGCCAGTGCCAAAAACGTGCGATCCGCACACATGGCGCATTTAACGATGCGGTGGTTGATCACCAAGGAGATAGCGCGGTGCGCACCCGTAAGCTGGCTTTTAAGATTAGAGATTTCTTGGTCGAAAATGGCAAATCTGAAGATGATAGCACCAGAGTATGTGAAAACTTACTAGGTCTTGCTGAGTTGAAGTTGGTTCAAAAAGAAGAAAAACACAAGTTTAAAACCGAGTATTTGCTTTACATAGGGTTGAATGAAGTTGAAGCGCTTAAGCTTATTGCGCTTGAAAATTTTGATGAACTGAATCTGGAAGATAAAAAGAAGCTAGATAAAAAACTCGCCAAATTAGTAGGTGAAGTATTCGGTAAGCACGAAAAGGCGTTCGCCGCAGATATCGCGCTGTTCGGCCGTATGGTGGCGGATAACAACAACATTAATGTAGACGCAGCTTGCCAAGTTGCTCATGCAATTTCAACCAATATCGTCACTCCTGCCATGGACTTTTTTACTGCGGTGGATGATGAATTACAAGTAGGTGAACAGGGTTCTGGCATGATGGGCGGTGTTTATTTTAACAGTGCTTGCTATTACCGTTATGCACAGATCAACATTGATAAACTGGCAGCTAACCTTGGGCAAGATAAAGAGCTGGTAATTGGTGCAGTAAAAGGGTTTTTCCGAGCATTGGTTCAGGCCGTGCCTTCGGGTAAACAAAACAGCTTTGCTGCGCAAAACCCGCCAAGTTATGTCAAAGTTAATGTGCGCAAAGACGGTGCACCATGGTCTCTAAGCAATGCCTTTACCCAAGCTGTAGTAATAGATAAGCCAGATGAAGCTGAGTTGGAGCATCAATCAGCATACAAGCTGGAAATGTTCGCGAAAAAACTAGCGGCTATGTATGGTGATAACGGCTTTATTTTTGAAGGGCGCAGCACCTACATTGATAGCCTCAATGAGTATCAAGATAAAGACAACGGCACTGTTTCACAGTTGGAAGCGGCCATGCTCGACGCACTACATGGTGCTTTGGAGCGTCAATGAGCACCTTATTGATCCGATTGGCAGGTCCCATGCAGTCTTGGGGATTAAAAAGCGCTTTTGAATTGCGTAACACGCAGCTTGATCCAACAAAAAGTGGCGTTATCGGTTTATTATGTGCCTCCTTAGGGCGAGAACGAAATGAGTCTCTGGAAGATTTAACCGCGCTGCGTATGGGCGTACGTATCGATAAACCGGGTGATTTAGCCTTTGATTATCAAACAGCGCTTAATGTGGCTAAAGCTGACGGTGGCAAGCCTGACACACAGTTGTCGCATCGCGCTTATTTGGCTGATGCTGCTTTTTGGGTAGGTTTTGAAGGAGATAAAACTTTGCTAGAAAAGCTCTATTACGCCTTGTTGAATCCCGTTTGGCCGCAATTTCTGGGGCGTAAATCGTACCTACCGGGTATTCCTTTGGTTGATCCACACAACGCCTATGTGGAGTTACCTTTGGAGCAGGCGTTGCAGCAAGCGCCGAGAATGCAAGCTGAACGTGAACAGCTAATGGGTATTCCGGTTAAGTATATTGTCGACAGCGAAGCTAAAGAGGCAACGGAGCAAAGGCACGATGTACCGCTGAGCTTTGAGTTAAATCATCGAGCCTTTACTTTTAGAAGTGTAAAAAGTAGCTGGGGACTGGTGGATACAGAGGAAGTTGTTTATGTCTGATAACATATGGTACGAAAGTCGATTGTATTTTGACCCAGAACAGGAAGGCGAAGATCTGGGATTCTTACACCCTGATGATTTGTATAAGCAACACCAGTGGGTGTGGCGTTGCTTTGCAGAAAGTGAGCTGACCCAAGCTGATTTTATGTTCCGCGTGGATATGGCCCTACCCGTTCCGACCGTTTTTATTCGTTCTAAACGCCAACTTAAAGAAGCGATCCAAAGCTGGAAAGTCACCACGCAAATAAAAGAAAATCAATTTGAAACACAAGGCTTAGTGCAGTTTTCATTACGTGCCAACCCGACGGTGGATATTACGCCTAAGGGAGAAAAAACGCGCCGCCATGATGTTTTAATGCATGCTAAAAAGCAGGCTCAACATGCCAATAGTAATGTGAATGAAGCCGTTGATGTTGCAGCAAAAGCGTGGCTGGACAAAAAGCTGCAAAAAGGTGGCTTAGAGCCTTTGATGCAATGCATTGAGTTTAGTAACTACAAGCAGCACAAGGTGGCAAAAAAAGAGGGAGCAAAGTCGATTCAGTTGAGTACACTTGACTATTTTGGTGTTGCAAAGGTAGCGGATGTGGAAAAACTGAGACAAGTTTTGCAAACCGGCATTGGCCGTTCCAAAGCGTTTGGCTGTGGTTTATTGCTAGTTAAACCACTGTAATCTAATCAATAAGGCGGGGTGACTCGCCTTTTTTATTTTTGAACAACAGGAGTGCAGGGAATGGCATTTCTTCCTTTAAAGCCGATACCAATCAAAGATCGTAACTCAATGATTTTTATTGGTATGGGCCGTATTGATGTACGCGACGGTGCTTTTGCTGTTATTGATGAAGTAAACGGTGAGCGGATGCTTATTCCGGTTGGCTCTGTGGTGTGCATTATGCTGGAGCCGGGCACTCGGGTGAGCCATGCGGCGGTGAAGCTGGCAGCAACAACAGGCACTTTGCTCATTTGGGTGGGTGAAGCGGGTGTGCGCTTGTATTCCGCGGGTCAACCCGGTGGTGCGCGTTCCGATAAGCTGCTCTATCAGGCTAAGTTGGCGTTGGACGAAGATTTACGACTCAAGGTAGTGCGTAAAATGTTTGAGTTACGCTTTGGTGAGCCAGCACCCGAACGACGATCTGTTGATCAGCTGCGCGGTATTGAAGGTACGCGCGTGCGCAAAACTTATGAACTACTGGCTAAACAGTATCAAATAAGTTGGCAGGGGAGGCGCTACGACCCAAAAGACTGGGATAGGGGCGATGTTATTAATCAGTGCATCAGCGCTGCAACGTCATGCTTGTATGGCGTGACCGAAGCGGCGGTGTTGGCGGCAGGCTACGCGCCGGCCATTGGTTTTTTACATACCGGTAAGCCGCTGTCGTTTGTGTATGATATTGCTGATATTATCAAATTTGATACCGTGGTACCTGTCGCATTTAAAATAGCCAAACGTCGCCCACAGTCGCCAGATCGCGAGGTACGCATTGCCTGTCGCGAATCATTTCGTAAAAACAAAGTATTACAACGCCTGATCCCACTTATTGAAGAAGTACTCGCAGCGGGAGAGATAAAGCCGCCAGAACCCTACGAAGATGCACAACCGCCTGCAATTCCAGAACCTGAATCCATAGGTGATGAAGGCCATCGCAGTGGAGGTTCGTGATGAGTATGTGTGTAGTGGTAACCGAGGCTGTTCCGCCAAGACTTAGGGGACGGCTTGCTGTTTGGCTGCTCGAAATTAGAGCGGGTGTGTATGTTGGTGATGTCAGTCGCAGAATTAGAGAAATGATCTGGTTTCAAGTTAATGAATTGGCGGAAGATGGTAATGTGGTGATGGCTTGGTCAACCAATACCGAGTCAGGTTTTGATTTTATCACCTATGGTGAAAACGCCAGAATGCCAGTAGATTTCGAAGGATTGAGATTGGTGAAATATACACCTAGAGGTGATGAAAGCATTGAGTCGTGATTAGCTTTGCACGATTGATAATAGCTCTTTAACAATATAAAAGTTGGTATTTTTAAACTTGTAAAAATAGAGAAGTTTGTACCCAAAAATTTTGGTAGATTTTATAGGGGACTTTTTCTTTAATAAAAACAAGTGTATATTTTTAGAGTGTTCCCCGTACCCACGGGGCTAAACCGTACGACGGTAAATCGGTCACATCGGGTACCGCAGTGTTCCCCGTACCCACGGGGCTAAACCGCTTACAGTGAGAGACTTTCCCCCTTATCATCTGTGTTCCCCGTACCCACGGGGCTAAACCGTTGACTTATAAATAGAATATATTCTACCTAGAGTGTTCCCCGTACCCACGGGGCTAAACCGACCTTATCAGTGATTGCTTTGTTACCAAAGTGGTGTTCCCCGTACCCACGGGGCTAAACCGAACACAATAATAAATGGCGTCTTAGCTAACATGTGTTCCCCGTACCCACGGGGCTAAACCGAAGTAGCCGCAATCTACGGCATCGCATCAAAAGTGTTCCCCGTACCCACGGGGCTAAACCGTTAAAACGGCTTGCCTTTGCTGTTTCAAAACAGTGTTCCCCGTACCCACGGGGCTAAACCGCACTGAAAACAGCAAAGGGCTCAACAAGACCATGTGTTCCCCGTACCCACGGGGCTAAACCGGCTGGACTGTGCTTTGGGCTAGGGAGATTTCTGTGTTCCCCGTACCCACGGGGCTAAACCGGCGCTGATCAGGAAGATATTAACGCCTTTCTGGTGTTCTCCGTACCCACGGGGCTAAACCGCTGAATATGATTAGATAAACAATGTATAGCATGTGTTCCCCGTACCCACGGGGCTAAACCGCTTTTGCAGGGCCATTTCAAACGGGTCACCGTGTGTTCCCCGTACCCACGGGGCTAAACCGCTCTTTCTCTGGTTCTACATAGCGGATATCATGTGTTCCCCGTACCCACGGGGCTAAACCGGTATTTCAGTTATCACTTATAACTATATGTTTGTGTTCCCCGTACCCACGGGGCTAAACCGTCACGTTGAGAATGCATCGGCATATAATCAAAGTGTTCCCCGTACCCACGGGGCTAAACCGCGCGTGACTGAAATCAATGTTATGCACAATTCGTGTTCCCCGTACCCACGGGGCTAAACCGTCTCGGCGCATTACTCCTAAAGCACATGGACCCTGAAACAAGTTCAGGGTGACGGGTTTTGGAGTTGAGTGACGGGTTGGGAATTGGATGAGGGGTTGGAAGTAGGGTAAAGGAATTCGATTCAGGAAAACCACTGCCATCCTGACGAAGGTCAGGATCTTGTGTCGGTTTTGTTGCAATGTGCACATGGACCCTGAAACAAGTTCAGGGTGACGGGGTTTGGAGTTGAGTGACGGGTTGGAAGTAGGGTAAAGGAATTCGATTCAGGAAAACCACTGCCATCCTGACGAAGGTCAGGATCTAGTGTCGGTCTTGTCGCCATGTGCACATGGACCCTGAAACAAGTTCAGGGTGACGGG
>NZ_MKJU01000027.1:130232-131417 GCF_001854605.1 Pseudoalteromonas amylolytica
GTAAAGGAATTCGATTCAGGAAAACCACTGCCATCCTGACGAAGGTCAGGATCTTGTGTCGGTTTTGTTGCAATGTGCACATGGACCCTGAAACAAGTTCAGGGTGACGGGGTTTGGAGTTGAGTGACGGGTTGGAAGTAGGGTAAAGGAATTCGATTCAGGAAAACCACTGCCATCCTGACGAAGGTCAGGATCTAGTGTCGGTTTTGTTGCAATGAGCACATGGACCCTGAAACAAGTTCAGGGTGACGGGTTTTGGAGTTGAGTGAGGGGTTGAGAGTTGGGTTGAGTTCAGAGTGATGTAATGGTTAGTGAAACTCGCCCACATGAGAAGGGCACTATTTGATAAGAGCAAGTTTCAAATTTCAAATGGACATATCAGATAATTGATTTAGATAAAATTGTATAAATCAATCCACTCAGGATTCTCCTGCTGAATTAGATTCAATTTCCACTGTCTACGCCAGTTTTTTAACTGTTTCTCTCGACAAAGTGCCGAGTACATTTGTTCATGACATTCAAAGTAAACTAGCTGGGTAACATTATACTTCTTTGTGAACCCGTCTACGTAGTGTTGCCGATGTTCATAGATGCGTTTTTTTAAGTTACTTGTTACGCCGACATATAGTACGCCTTTTGGCTTTGAGCAGAGTATATATACGGTTGGTTGCATTGATGATCCTTATCATTGCTTGTTTAGGTTAAAAGTGATTATAGGCTATGAGACCAAAAGTATTCTAGGGCCATCATCCTGACGAAGGTCAGGATCTTGTGTCGGTTTTGTTGCAATGTGCACATGGACCCTGAAACAAGTTCAGGGTGACGGGGTTTGGAGTTGAGTGACGGGTTGGGAATTGGGTGAAGGGTTGGAAGTAGGGGAACGGAATTCGACTTAGGAAAACCATCGTCATCCTGACGAAGGTCAGGATCTTGTGTCGGTTTTGTTGCAATGAGCACATGGACCCTGAAACAAGTTCAGGGTGACGGGGTTTGGAGTTGAGTGACGGGTTGGGAATTGGATGAGGGGTTGGGAATTGGATGAGGGGTTGGGAATTGGATGAGGGGTTGGGAATTGGATGAGGGGTTGGGAATTGGATGAGGGGTTGGAAGTAGGGGAACGGAATTCGATGCAGGAAAACCATCGTCATCCTGACGAAGGTCAGGATCTTGTGTCGGTTTTGTTGC
>NZ_MKJU01000027.1:131467-393399 GCF_001854605.1 Pseudoalteromonas amylolytica
TGAAACAAGTTCAGGGTGACGGGGTTTGGAGTTGAGTGACGGGTTGGGAATTGGGTGAAGGGTTGGAAGTAGGGGAACGGAATTCGACTTAGGAAAACCATCGTCATCCTGACGAAGGTCAGGATCTTGTGTCGGTTTTGTTGCAATGAGCACATGGACCCTGAAACAAGTTCAGGGTGACGGGGTTTGGAGTTGAGTGACGGGTTGGGAATTGGATGAGGGGTTGGGAATTGGATGAGGGGTTGGGAATTGGATGAGGGGTTGGGAATTGGATGAGGGGTTGGGAATTGGATGAGGGGTTGGAAGTAGGGGAACGGAATTCGATGCAGGAAAACCATCGTCATCCTGACGAAGGTCAGGATCTTGTGTCGGTTTTGTTGCAATGAGCACATGGACCCTGAAACAAGTTCAGGGTGACGGGGTTTGGAGTTGAGTGACGGGTTGGGTACAGGGTGGCGGATTGGCAGTCGAGGGATGAGGTCGCGCTATTGATTTGTTCAGGGGATGTAATGACTGTGCTGTGAAAGTTAAATCAAATACGGTTCGCTCCCAAGCCGTCAACCCCCTTTACAGTTTCGATTACTCTGGATTTAAAGAAAGCTCATGGGTTATGCCTATGTTTGTTAAAAAATACTCATCATGACTAACGATTAGAAAGCTGCCTGAGTAGTCGCTTAATGCCTTTGCGAGCTGTTTCTTTGAGTCAAAGTCTAGGTGGTTGTCAGGTTCGTCGAGTAATAATAGTGGGGTGGGGCTTTGCTGACTTGCGCAAAGCATACTGAGTTTCATTTTTTCTCCGCCGCTTAGGGTACTAATTGGCTGGCTGACTTTAGTTTTTTTCAGCCCTACTCCCGCAAGTAGAGTACGTGCGACTGAGTGTGTTAACTCTGGACAAGTTTGCATTAAGGTGTCTAAACAGTTTTGGTGGGACGTTAGGTGTAAAAAGTGTTGGTCGATATAGCTCAAAGTGGTGTTGATTGTCACTGAGCCAGATTTTGCAGAGCGTTGATCTAGTAGCACTTTTAACAGGGTAGATTTACCACTGCCATTGGCACCTTGTATGTGCCATTTTTGCTGCTGATAAATGTTAAAGCTGAGCGCTTTTTGCTGGCCAAAGGGAAGTGTTAATTGCTGTGCGCTGACTAACGAGCGCTTATTGGTGTCTGCTTTGGATAGTTTGCCTAAATAAAGTTGTTGGGTTTGGTGTTGTTGCTGTTTGAGCCTTAATTGAGCGTGTTTATCTTGGAGCTTTTTTTGCCGTTGCTGTTGATTTTTAAGGTTGCTCGATGCGTTCGCTGTGGCGCTGTCTTTTTTGCTATTGAGTAGCACTTTTGCTTGGCTACCATTTGCTCGCAGTTTGTTGCCTTGAGCGGCTCGCTTTTGTGCCTTTTCTTTATTGAGTTGCGCTTGTCTTTTTACTACTAATTGTTGCTTGCGCACGGCGTTAATTTGTTTGCTCAGTGTGCTTTGCTCGGTGTGTTTTTGTATTAAAAAGTTATCAAAGTCGGTGCCATACTGTTTTAATCCTAACTCACTTAGCTCCCATATTTGGCTTACTTGCTTTAGCAACGTATGGTCGTGACTAACCAGTAAAACATGGCCTCTAAACGCACTCAATTGCTCGGCTAGCCACTGCCGGCCATCGGCATCAAGGTGGTTAGAGGGTTCATCCAGAATGAGTAATTCGGCATTGCTGTCAAAAAGTTGCCAAAGACGCAGACGCGCAAGCTGGCCGCCGCTGAGGTGTTTGCAAAGCATGTGATAGTCATTGGGTAAGCCTATAGCAACGAGCTGCTGAGACAGGTTTTGTGGCAGTTGCCAATGTTGCTCTACCGCGTCAAAAAGTGCGGGTTCACAGTGGCCGTTGCTGATTTTTTCCAGCGCTTTGAGTGTACTGTCGTGACCAAGAAATTGCGCGATGGTAGTTGAGCTATCTAGGTGTTGCTTGGCATGTTGATCAAAAAAGCCGATGGATGCTTGGCTGTGAATGCGACCTTGTGTTGGCGCTAATTGTTTAGCGAGTAATCTAGCTAAAATAGACTTACCAGCCCCATTTTTGCCAACCAACCCGATGCGAGTGTGGTCAATGGAGCAGTTGAGGGCGTTAAATATTACGTTGCCATCAGCAAATTGGTAACTTAGGTTTTGTGCGGTTAACACGGGCATCGTGGCCTCCTAATTATTCAAATAGGGGCAGTCAACGAGGCCAAACAATACAACTAAAAGGTAACGCTCAGTCTAAATGTGCGTACAAGCAAAAATGAAAAGGTATAAACGCATAGCCACGCTCACTAACCCTGTAGATCCAAAGAAAATAAATGAAAATGGATAACAGGCATTAGTTGTTCATGTTGGCGTTCACTCCTTGAAGTAGGTGGGATGGTTAGTCTAAGGGTTTAGAGGTTAAAAATAAAGCATCACGCAGCAATATGGTGTTTAACTGCGTGATGGGTATGGTGTCGGTTAGCGTATTTTAGTGCCACCTTTGATATCGTTCGTGCGTACATCGCCCGAGCTATCGCTCAAAATTTCTAGGCTTTGTGCAGTGTCGATATTGATGTCGCCCGAGTCATCGTCAATGGTCACAGCCTTTGCGTTGCGCACCCAAATGTCGCCGCTACCATCTTCTATTTTTACATCACCACGGGTGTTATTGACTTTAATATACCCAGAGTCATCATCAATGCTGACGCTTTGTGCACCATCAATGGTTAAATTACCAGAGCCATCAACCACAGATACAGACCCCGCGATTGAAGCAAGACTGATGTCTCCAGAGTCATCTTTTATCACGAGGTTATTGCCACCCACTATGTCCATATCGCCCGAGCCGTCAGTGATCTGCATATCACCTGTTACATTAGCAATCTCAATACCGCCCGAATCGTCTCGTAAGGTGAGCTGCTGTCCGCCACGGATGACTATCTCGCCTGAGCCATCGTTAATGGCCAAGTTACCTTTGGCATTGAGTAAAGTGATATCACCTGAGTCATCTCGTATCGTGATGTTGTCTCCACCATCAATCGTCAGTTCTCCTGAACCATCATTGATTTGGATGTTATTGGTCAGCCCTTTTATATCAATGTCACCAGATGAGTCGGTTAAATCTAACGCAAGTTGACTTGGCATGGTAATGGTCATATCTATTTTTGGGCTGTTACCACCAAAACGCCAAGTATTTTCAGAGTTAACTTTTGCAACCAGCTTTGCGGTATTACCTTGCTGCTCAAGTGTAAAAACAAAGTCATTTGGTTCTATGGTGTAAATGTCTGCACTGGCGGTGATCTCATCGGTATCTGACGAGGCAATAATTTTTAGATCACCCGCATTGGTCAATGCAGTGAGTGACGAAATGTTATTGGTAGATAGTTGCAGTTGGCGTTGTACATGCTCTTTTGCCTCTGCAGAGGCTGTATTAACATGAATGATGCAGCCACTTAGAATTAAGGTGCTCACTAAAGGGGTCAGTATTTTAAGCATGGAATGTCCCTGTATTTTGTTTTTGGTAGTAAATCGTTGTCCTTTCATGGAGCAAATAAGATGCCAAAAATTTAGTTATTGTTTTTTATAAGCTTTTTAATATTTTTGCTGATTTCATTATTCACTTTTTTAGTGGCTTATGCAATATATTGGTCAGATTGACTAAAGGTGTAGGGGGTAAGGCAAGGTTCTGTGTGTGGGAACTTGGATGAAGTGGCCAAGCCACCCCATCCGGTAGAGGTTTAGTAGGCTGTAAAGTAGCTCACATTTACATCGCCCTCATGATACAGGTAGTTCAGTTGATGATAATAAATATCCACCACTACCGTTGCATAGTCAGTTCTAAATGAGTAAACATTCGGGTCTTTAGGGATTGAATAATAACACTCTGCCTGGCTAAACAAGTAGACGTCTTCGCTTGGCTGCGCAAAATAGTACACTGGTTGTTGCTCACAGCCTTGAAGCTCATAACCAGAGTTGTTTAACTGCTCTTTCACCACTTGGTATTTACGACCAAACTCTAATACTTCTTGCGTAGTATAATAGCCTGACGCTAGGTCTGGTGTAGCTAAAGATGAAAAGCTAGCAGATGAAATTAGACCAAAAATTGTGGTTAACAGTAATTTTTTCACAAGAAAATTCCTTCTAATTTAAAAGTGATTAATGCCTAAATGGCGGGTGTATCCTAACGTTTAAATTGAGTTCATCAAGTTAAACTTTGGTTACAGTTTAGCGACGTTTTTGATTTTAAAAATTGATATAAATCAATAGTTAATGTTGGCTGTTTGCGTGTCACTTATATTTGCCAACTGTAAATTTATGACAGCTTTTAACGCGGTTAAATATTATAGTCTGGAACTTGAATATTAATAATTTTAGCTCTATTGTTGCCGGTTTTTTTATTTGATTAAAAGTGATTTTTTGTATTAATTTTGTTCTTCTTGTTGCGTTTAGCTAATTAGTTAAAAAGTGCTGCTTTTAGTTACCTATAGAGGCTTATATCTTGGTAACAGGCGCTGTTATCAACCCCCTTTACAGTTGGTAAGGGCCAAGTCACTGTTTTGTGGGCTAAGCTGTGTTAGAAATGTGCATCTGGTCGTTAGGAGTCTTAATGTGGTAAATGAACAGCTTTGGGAGATCTATCATCAGGTGTACTTTCAACCTTGTGATTTACGCAACTCACTAGTGCCTGGCAACCGTGGTCAGCGGTTTCCAAAAAGCGGCGCTATCATTAGTATTTGGAATCCGTGTGGACAAATATGTACACATAGGAAAAATAGGTTGTTTGCTCATAAGATTATTAATTGTCTCAATAACCAAGGGTTGCGTTACTCATTTTTGTGGGGCGGCGACAGAAATATGCGCTACAAGGAGCTCAGTGTGTTCGTGTCGTGCCCGTTTCATACCGCCTTAAAGTTAGCCAAGCAAAGCCAGCAATTGGCGTTTTATTATATTGATGATGCAAGTGCACTGTGGCTGATCAGCACCCATGCAAGTGAGCATAAGCAACGTGTTTGTGGATCTGCAAAGCGTAGAATCGTGAATATGGGCGGCAAAAGAGACAATATGGCGCTGAGCTAGTCAAAGAGTATCGAAGGTGCTGTGATACTTTGATGCTAAGGGTTGGCTTAATACTCGATATTTTACATCTTACCTTATTGTATTTATTGCTAATTTAAATCAAAAATAACAGCAATCATTGTTAGAGCCTGAGCGTTTTATCTACTAGACTGTAGTGCATGTTTCTCATTCTAATAAGATGATATGCGTTTAAAGAACCAATTGGTTGGTTTAATGCTTGGCTGTGCGTTGCTGCCGTTACTTGTGATGTTCTGGCTCGCGATAACCCAAAGTAGTGAGCAGGCCAAACAACTAAGGGTGATTGCAGCACAAGCGGAAGTAAACAACGCTGCGATGACCTTTGAGAGATATTTTAGTGCGCGCAAAGCTGAATTATCGACCATGGTGAATGATAAGCGTGTGCAAAGCATGGATTTTGCACAAATGAAAGCTTACCTCAAAGACGCCAAGGCTCGCAGCCAAGGGGGTTATGAAAAGTTTATTGTAGGGGAGTTGGACGGCCGCTTTTATAACACGGAAGGTGGCAACCCCGCACAAGGTATGGTCAGAACCTTTGATGACACAAACCCAAATGCTGAGCCAAAAAGTTTAATCAAACGGGATTACTGGCAAGCCACGATTGGGCAGAATATTGAAGCTCGCCCCGTAGTCTATGTATCCGACCCCATGATTTCCTACACCACCCATACCAAGCAAATAGTGGTCAGTGCCAGTATTTTGGATGAACAAAATAAGCTTGTAGGGCTATTGGCAGGAGCAATAGCTTGGAATGAAATTGAACGGTTAATTACTCAGGTCGAAAACAATATAGCTGCGTCATTTGCGGGCAAAGCACGCATTATGTTGGTATCTCGCCATGGTGCTTATATTTCTCATTGGGACAAAGAAAATATTGTCCATTTGAAAACTGAAGAGGGTGAGTGGGTCAATGAAGTGAGTGGCGAGCGCGCATCTCAGTCACACTATATTACCCAACATGATGACCCTCAGATAAAAGCGCTTGGACTGCGAAAGATAGCCGGGCATCGAGGTTATGAGCAGATCACAGACCCAAATACCCATCAGCCGCTACACGTATTTTTTGCCCCAATAGACTCAGCTAACTACAGTATTTCCATTGTTCTAACTGATGATGTCATGTTTGCTCAGGTACATGAACTGCGAACATTATTTTGGATTGTACTGGTGTTTGTACTCACCTTGGTATGTGTCGTTGCAATATGGATTTCAAACGTCATTTATAAGCCCATAAAATCGCTCACTGAAGCGGCGAGATATATGTCATCAGGCAATTATGACCAGCCAATGAGCAGCCATAATAAGGGCGAGTTTGGAGAACTTACGCGCGCCTTCGAGCAAATGCGCAACAAGTTGCGTCAGCGAGAAGGTAAGCTTGCGGAGCTGGTTAATACACGCACTCAAGAGTTAGAAGAAGCCAGACAACAAGCTCAGCAAGCACTGCAAGCCAAAGGTCGCTTTCTAGCCAACATGAGTCATGAGATCCGTACCCCAATGAACGGTATTTTGGGCACTTTGGAGCTACTAAACAATAGTTCTGAGCTTAGCAAAGAGCAGACCCAGTTATTAAAAATCTGTACACACTCAGGCAAGCATTTATTGAATGTGATCAACGATATTCTAGATTTATCTAAGCTCGAAGAGGGGCATGTCACAATTGAGTACAATGATTTTGCGGTAAAAGACCTAATTGAAGATGTTAATCATTTGCTCACCCCGTTGGCTGTCAAAAAAGGATTGCAGCTTGATTATGTGATAGATGATGAGGTGCCCCAATTTATTCGCGGTGACCAGGCGCGTTTGCAACAGATCTTAATCAACTTAGTTGGCAATGCCATTAAGTTTACAGAGCAAGGGCAAGTGCTGGTATTACTTAGAAATTCAAGCTTTGGATCCGCAAAGAAAGTGGACTTGAAGTTCGTTGTTTCTGATACCGGAGTAGGTATTTCACAGCAAGATTTGCAGCATATCTTTGAACCGTTTAAACAGGCCGATGGTAGTAAAACACGCCGATTTGACGGTACTGGACTGGGCCTGAGCCTGTGCAAGGAATTGTTAGCCCTTATGGACGGTGAGATTGGTATTGAATCCAAGCTTGGCCAAGGCACAGACGTGTTTTTTAGAATCCCTGTAGAGGCCGTGTCTAGCCTAGATAAACCCTTACAGCAACAGGTATCATCGTTGTCTGAACTCAAGGGCCATGTGCTACTCGTTGAAGACAATGATGTTAATCTGATGGTTGTGACGGCAATGCTGAAAAAGCTTGGCCTAGAGGTGAGCACAGCAAAAGATGGTTTGCTTGCGCTTGAGGCACTTGAAACACAGCGCTTTGATTTGATTTTGATGGACGTTCATATGCCGAATTTGGATGGTCTTGAAACATCCAAACGGATCAGACAAAACGGCACACTTAAAAACCTGCCAATCATCGCTTTTACAGCCAATATATTTAAAGAAGACATTAACGCTTGTTTCAATGCTGGTATGGACGATTTTATAAGTAAGCCTGTGGAACAAGCGAAACTGAAGGAAGTGCTCGCGCGTTGGCTTAATGTTAATCACTTGTGATTTTTATCTTGGTGGCAAGGTAAACTGTTGATATATTTAATATAACCTATTGAAGAGTATTAAGTTGGCGGCTTTTGCTGTGAACATCAAGGAATAGAAATGAATTATAAACTGGTAATTAAGCTGCTGCTGATGGTGGTCATTGTTGTCTTATGCGTTAAAAGGCCAGTGCTGTTTGCTTCTGTTGCATGGCTCAGTGCGGATAATGACTCTGTTTCGGTTGTGCAGGGCATTGATGTCTCTCACGATCAAGGCCAAGTAGATTGGCAGCAGGTGGCGCAAAGCGGCATTGCATTTGTTTATCTCAAGGCGACCGATGGTATTACATATACCGATCCTAAATATTTCGATAACTTAGCGGCCATCAAAAACACCTCGTTGGCGGTGGGAGCGTACCACTTTTTTGAAGCTGAAGATGCACCAGAGCAACAACTGAATAATTTTCTATCGCGTATCAAAGGTAAAGGGCTCACATTAGCACCTATGGTGGATGTGGAAATCACTCGTGAACAAAGCGCAGAACAAATTAAGTCTCGGCTACATGAATTTTTAACTGGGCTTGAGCAGCAGCTAGGGTGCAAGCCCTTGGTGTACAGTAATAGTAGCTTATGGCAGGCTAATATTGGTCCATCGTTCAATGACTATCCATTTTGGTTTGCCCACTACGGCGACACCATGAATCCTCCCGAAGGACTTGAAAATATTCAAATTTGGCAGTATTCACAGACCGGCACCGTGGCAGGGATCAACACCTTAGTTGACCTAGATAAAGTGCTAGATGGTAAACACGCATTGGAGGCGCTCAAATGCAGTTATTAACATCCTTTCATCAAGAAGCTAAGCAACAGCGGTATCGGATATTTGCACTTTTAAGCTGTATACTTTTTGCCTGGTTACTCATCGCCATTGTACAAGGCCATTTTGAAAACAGCGCTTTGGTAGAGGACAATAAACAGTTGTATCAATCCAACTTACAATATTTGCAACTGGTCGAGCAGCAGATCATGAAAGATTTAGCTGACGTGAACGCTCTAAACGCTGCGCTCAACGTTGCAAAAAGTAGCCAATTTGGCATCTCATTTATTGTTGATTTTAACGTACAAATAGGTAGTTTGTTGGCGGATTTCTCCAGCTTGTTAGAAAAAAGCAGTCACTATTTGTTTTGGTCGTTAGCTCTGGTTGGTGCGATACAGGCGCTTACCTTTTTGGCCGAGCAGCTGTCACCTTGGCTATTGCAAGTGGGGTTGTTATACAGCATTGTGTGGGCGGCGTTATGCGTGATAAAACCGCAGCTGGTATATCGACCAAGCCTACAGTGGCTGGGTAAAGCCTTTGCATTGGTATTTGTATTGTGTCATATCGTGATACCTTACAGTATTCATGTGAGTGCAAAAAGTTCTCAAATAGTTGCCTCGGAATTGGGCCATAAGGCGGATTTAGGCTATTTTCGTGATGTAGCTAAGGAGATGAATACCAGTTTATCCAGTACCGATCTTAAGGAACATGCAAAGCATGGTGTTAAGGTGTTACATAAGTCGCTCGCGGTGAAGCTGCCAAATAAACTGTTAAAAGCCAACAGCGTGGTTACTCATAACTTGGCACATAAGTTTATTGCTTTTGTGTTACTCCCTTTGTTGTTTGCTGGGCTACTTTTTTTGCTCATCAAGCGTTGTTTGCATAGTTTATTAGGCACGCCCCCTTCATTCATTACAGAGCTAAAGGCAACAGCCAAATAGCACCAGAGACTCCACATTGCCCTGCCTTGACCCTTTACTGGTTTTGGTGGGGTTACACCTCATTGTGTCCTCACCACTTATTACTTTGCGCGTCTATTAGGCTGCTCTTGCGCTTAAATACGCATTTTTGATGTATTTAGTCAATACCGAACTATGATTTATTAAGCTTGCATTAATTTTGCGTACTCTTTGCATCACAAGGGCACCATTGGCCCAAACGCTCACTGTGAAATTGATAAGGGGATATGATGAGCAATAACCATCCTAAGTTGCTTTCTTTATTTTGTATTATGGCAATGACCACCACCGCTTATGCTGAAGTTCAAGAACAAACATCCATTGAAACGATCACCGTCACCGGTTCACGTATTAAACGATCGGTACAGTCAGAAAGTTCGTCACCTATTTCAAGTACAGAATTGAGCGATCTTGCGGATATTGGGGCCAATGACGTACGTGACCTTATTGAGGTTTTACCCTTCAACGCAGGCTCACAGAATAACTCAGACAATTTAACGCAAAACTTTACGGTGGGTACCTCAAACGTCAATCTACGCGGTCTAGGTGTATCTTCAACCTTAGTGCTACTCAATGGTATTCGTCAGGTTACATCCGCCGTTGTAACCGACCAAGGAGCGAGCTTTGTTGATACGGCCTCTTTGGTGCCTGCGCTGGCTATCAAACGCGTTGAGATACTCAAAGATGGTGCTTCGGCAATTTATGGTTCGGATGCGGTTGCGGGGGTTGTTAACTTTATTACCCGAGATGATCTCGAGGGCGCCGAAGTACAATACGAGTATCGTACTCGATGGAGTGAGGGTAGCCAAGATGAGACCAAAATAGACTTTGCTTATGGTGGGTATGTGGGAGATTCTGCACATATGCTGTTTGCAGTGAGCTTTTTGGAGCGCTCCAGCTTATTGTTGGATGAGGTCGATTGGGTGAAGCCAGCAACCAGTAGCTTTGGTAATCCCGGCAGCTTTGTGATCCCCTCATTAGCCGATGAAAATAACCCAAATGGCTTGACCGTTGCGGATCCGAATTGTGAGGCTAACGGTGGAAGCGTGTCGCAGAGTTCTAACGATAACTCCTTCTGCTTGTTTGATTTTGCACCTCAGATCACCGCTGTTCCTAATGAAGATAGGCTACAGGCGTATGCACGCGCACTGTGGGATTGGAGTGATACGACTAGAATGTGGGCGGAATTTGGCTATGCGCGCAATAAAATCAGTCGTGAAGTATCTCCCAGCTTTCCAGTGCTTAATGCGCCCAGTGTATTGGTCTCTCACCCTGATAACCCATATGAAGAAGATGTATTCTTTCGTGGCAGGCCTTATGGGGTGGGCAAACCTACCGAGATCAATTATTACGACCATACCACATCTCGTTTCGCCTTTGGTGTCGACGGTGAAATAAGTGATGGCATCTATTGGCAGGCTTCCTTTGTGGCTGCGGCAAATGATGCGTTGGTTAACCCAAGAGATGTTATTACTGATAATTTTCAGGCTGCACTGCATGGTTTTGGTGGCAACAAATGTAACGGTACAACCGCGTCTGAGGCTGGGGTAGGAGAGTGTTATTATTTCAATCCATTTGATCCACAAGACCCAAATAATGAGCTACTGAGAGACTTTATCATTGGTGACTATATTGGCGATGCTGAGTCCGAAATGCGCGTCTTCGAAGCGGTTATAACGGGAGACTCATTGTTTGAAGTGGCAGGAGGGGATGTGGGTTACGCCATCGGGATACAGTACCGTGATGAGTCGATCACCAATGTGTATGACTCGTTTACACAACAGGATAGCTTTGCATTTCTTATAGGTAATCAGAACTTTACAGGTGAGCGTGATGTAAAAGCTGTGTTTGCCGAAGTACTTATGCCAATCACTGAAAATCTAGAAATAGGTGCAGCGGTGAGATATGAGGACTACGGTGATTTTGGTGGTGACACCACTAATCCCAAATTTTCATTCTTGTGGCTGGCGAGCGATACGCTCTCGCTTAGAGGCACTTTTAGTACTTCCTTTAGAGCGCCATCCGTACACCAATTGCAAGGCGTACAGACTAATTTTGCTAACATCACTGACCCAGAAGATGGATCAACCACCTTTGGGGGAAACCGCACCATAGGAGACCCTGATCTGGTGCCCGAAACCTCAGAAGCGCTTAATCTAGGTCTCACATATAGCTATGATGAATATGCATTTGATATCGACTATTGGGATTTCTCATTTGAAGATGTACTCACCAGAGAAAGCCACCAAGCAGTGGTGAATGCTAATCCGAATGACCCTACACGCGTGATCAGAACATCAGCTGGCACCATTTCAATCGTCAATACTAAGTTTGTTAACGCCGAGGCAATAGACACATCAGGAATCGATATAAACGCCTCAACGATTTATCAAAGTGACTTTGGGGATTTCTCTCCACAATTAACAGCAACTTATCTACTGCGTTACGATTTGATGGATGCCAGCGGGCAAACCACCGATGGACTCGGTCAACTCAACCTCAATACCGTGGGCAATCCATCACCACGCTTACGAGGCAGCATAGGCTTAAACTGGTCAAACGGCATACATCGCGCCAATGTTTTTATTAGGCATGTAGCGAGCTACAACAATGATGTGAGCGATGAGTCAATTGATGCCTTTAATACACTCGATGTGCAATACAGTGTGAATATGGGGCAAGTGCTCAAAGGCGACTCTGAAACTAAACTGACGCTTGGCGTTATCAACGTTACCGATGAAGCGCCACCCTATGTTGCGGTTGCGGGCAGTTATGACCCTCGCACAGGTGACCCAAGAGGACGTCGTGCCTATGCAAAACTACAGATCAGCTTCTAATTCATTGAGGGCCGATTGGTTGTCGAGCAGTGAGTATGTGCAAGTGGTTTGGCACAATAGAGTCACAAGAGAAGCTAGATATGGCTGGTAAATTAATCTTCTCGGCGGTGTTTTTGATGGGGCTGTTGTGGCCCCTAGCAGCGCAGGAGCGGGTAATTCGCTTGGTGACGCTAGAGTATCCACCCTATGAGTTTCAGGGGGCACAGGATGCAAGTGGTATTGCAGTCGAAATTGTTCGTGAAGCGTTTGGTCGTATCGATCAACCTTTTTCGATTCAGTTTTTGCCGTGGGGGCGTGCTATCAGAGAAGTTAAAAATGGTCGGGTGGATGGCATATTTACCATTTATAAAACACCAGAGCGGGAAACCTTTATGAGCTATTCCAAGGAAGTTTTGGTGCAACAGTCCATAGGTTTTTTTGCTCGCAAAGAATATCCAATTTACTTTGATGGGCGCATTGCGTCGTTGTCTCCTTATCGTATTGGAATTGTAAGAAAAGTCAGCTATGGCGAAGAAATAGATGCGGCGCTGGCCAAAGGCGTGTTAGAAAATATTGTAACCACAGATACTGGAATTAACAGTTTTAAGCTATTACTAGCAGATAGAGTGGATGTGGTGATCAGTAACCAACTCGGCGGTTTGGAGATACTCAAGCAGTTAGGTATAGAAGATAAAATTCGCCAAGTCCCTTCTTATGACTACGACATACCAAGTTATATTGCATTTGCAAAAGAGCCTTATTTGGAAGGGGTTAAACAACGTCTAGACATCGCCATCAGAGCAATGAAAGAAGATGGTTCTTACCAGAAAATAATCGCAGAGTATTTGCAGCATTACCGAAGTATTAAACCTGTGATAAGCACGCCAGTTGGGTCTGCTCAGTCGGTCAATTAGTTTAGCACAGGAGCAGGGCAAGCGCTTTGTACGAGGAACAAAAGCATGAAACTCACCATAAAGTCCAGACTGATATTATTGTCTTTGATCCCTATTATCATCATTTCGTCTGTTGTGATTACGCTCACCTACAGTGAAGCGACTATGCTCAGTGAGGCGCAAGAGGCATTAAGTCGCAAAGAAATGATGCGTATGAAGCGAGACGAGCTAAAAGCTTATTTAGAAATTGCCCAAAGCGTGATCAAACCAATCCAAAATGAAGGGCGGCCACTAGAGGATGTGATCACCCTATTGAAAAACGTTAAATTTGGAGAGTCAGGTTACTTATTTGCGTTTAGAAGTGATGGTACGCGGGTGATGCAAGGAGATAGCGATCAGGGAATTGGCAAAAACTTCATTGATTTAAAAGATAAAAGAGGAAATTATCTGGTTCAAGATATCATCGACTCGGCGAAAAGTGGCGATGGTTATTCTGTGTATTACTTTCCGAAACCGGATCAAACCGAGGCTATCCCCAAGTTGGCGTATAGTATTTATTTACCCGACTGGGACCTTATCGTTGGCACTGGGTTTTACACCGAGGATGTGGATGCGTTTGCTTAAATCTATGCGTGAGAAGAACGATAAGCAGGTGGTAAAAAGTATTCGTGATATCTTGTTGTTTACACTCATTATTTCGATCGTAGTGGGTATATTTGGTTTGCTGATCAGCAAGAGTATCACCGTGCCATTATCGAAGTTTGAAGATACCATAGATATTTTTGCCGCCAGAGACGCGGACTTAACCGCGCGTATTCCAGATTTTACTTTACCTGAGTTTGATAGCTTGAGCCGCAATTTCAATATTTTTCTCGGCCAGTTACACGCATTGATCATTAAGGTTGCTAAGCTGACCAACGAAGTGGTTAATGAAACCAAACAAATCGCAACGGCCTCTTCTGAAATAAATTCGTTGTTGATGCGCCAACAGTCTGAGACCGAAATGATAGCAACCGCAATGACACAGCTCAGCGCTTCTGCTGAAGAAATCTCTCGCAATGCTAACGAAGCGGCAAACTCAGCAAAAAATGCCAACCGCAGCGCCGATGATACGCAAAACTCGGTCGATGAAGCGACTGATTCAGTGAATACCTTGGCGCAGAAGCTTGACCAAGCCAGTGATGTAATTTTAAAGCTCGAAGGTGATGTAAAAAATATCTCAAGCTCGTTATCAATCATTCAAGAAATTGCCGAGCAAACTAACTTATTAGCACTTAATGCAGCTATTGAAGCAGCTCGAGCAGGCGAGCAAGGTCGAGGGTTTGCGGTGGTTGCTGATGAAGTGCGTGAGCTTGCCACGCGCACGCAAAAAAGTGCAGCACAAATATTAGGTGTGATAAAGACGCTGACTGATGGCTCGAAAGACGCAGTACAAGCTATGGACTCTAGTAAGAGTTTTAGTGCGCTAACGGTTGATAAGGCCGCCAGTGCATCCGAATCCTTACAAAATATTGTGCAGTTTATTCACGAAATTCTAAATGTTAATGAGCACATTGCCAGCGCGACAAAAGAGCAAAATATCGTGGATAAAGAGATCAGCGAGAGAACTGAGTCCATCTCTGAACACTCCAAAGAGTCTGCGGCTATAGGGGATCGGAATTTGGAAATTAGCTCCAAGCTCAGTGAGAAAGCGGGGGAGTTAGCTGCGATTGTGAATCGCTTTAAAATATAGTCATCATTGTACAAAGCAAGTGCCAAGGCGGCAGAGAATGGGAAGATAACCATGCTAAAAAGATTAAATAACTATGGACCTGGTGTTATTGTGACAGCGGCGTTTATTGGTCCGGGCACGATTACCGCATGCACACTTGCAGGCGCGCAGTATGGCTACGTTTTACTTTGGGCACTGGTGTTTGCAACGGTTGCAACCATTATTTTACAAGAAATGTCGGCGCGAGTGGGGATAGTGACGCAAAAAGGGTTGGGTGAAGTGATTAATCACTCACTTCATGATTCTATATGGAAGTGGCCATTGTTTGCGCTGATCATTGTCGCCATATGTATCGGAAATGCGGCCTATGAGGCTGGCAACCTAGTGGGGGCTGCGCTCGGTATTGAAGCAATCACCAACCCCAATAAATGGATTTTTAGGGGCTCTATCATTGCTTTGACGGCAATTGGCGCGGTGATCTTAATGCAAGGTACTTATCGGCAAATAGAGCGTATTTTGATTACTTTGGTGTGTGTGATGGCACTGGCATTTATCGTCACCTTCTTTTTGGTCAAGCCAGACCTTACCCAGCTATTTAAAGGGCTTGTCATGCCTGCAATTCCTGAGGGGAGCTTGCTGACGGTGATAGCGCTGATTGGCACCACTGTGGTGCCTTACAATTTGTTTTTACATGCATCGACTGCCAAATCTCATTGGTCTAAACCCGAAGATATTCCAAAGGCTCGCTCAGATACGATAGTCTCTATTGGTTTAGGGGGGCTGATCGCGATTTTAGTGACCTCTACTGCGGCCGCCAGTATTTTTACGTTTGGGCTGAGCGTCAATAACGCACTGGATATGGCAGTGATCTTTGAGCCGACTTTTGGCAGCCTTTCAAAATATTTGTTGGGCATAGGCTTATTCTCAGCGGGGCTAAGCAGCGTGATCACGGCACCGTTGGCAACAGGGTATGTGATCTCTGAGATTTTGCAGTTAAAAGGAGATGTGAATTCTAAATCTTTTAGACTGATCACTATAAGTATCGTTGTGATCGGGGCTGTTTTATCAATGGCCGATGTTAAACCGATTCAAATCATCATTCTTGCCCAGTTTGCTAATGGTTTATTGCTACCCATTATTGCTATGTTTTTATTGTACGCGATGAACAATAGACAGCTGCTTGGCCGTCATGCTAATACCAAATGGTCTAACTTTCTTGGCTTTTCGGTGCTTATTTTTACCGCCGTTTTAGGCGTAAGGTTGATAGCTAAGGCACTTGGTTTGTATTAACTGACATACTTATTGGACCTTGTGTGAAATAGCCATTCATTTTATATAAGTGCACTTATAATGTTTGCAAATACTTACTAACTCAAGGTGTGCTAACGGGTCATTTTCCCAATATTCACTGCTTTCACTTCCGTGATAGTTATATCGCGAACATGGCGCATGGATTGCCACATCAATCTGTGGCCTTTGGTAAACCGCAATAGCCTTACACGTCTTTGCCAGCGCTGAATCTCTTCATCGGTAGCGAGTCTTAACGGTCCAAGTTGACCTGCCAGTCGCACTGCTGGTTGATGCAAAAACTGCCCTTTTAATAATGATTGAAACCAAAACCACTTACTACTATTTACCGCTAAGATGCAGACGTTGGTATTGTGTTTGGCGTTGCTGGGGAGTTGTTTCGTAAAACGTTCAAAGTAGCAGGCTTGGGCCTGGCCATTGGTTAAAGTGCCTAGCATCAAAGAGCCGATTGGGGTGAGATGTGGTGAGCCATTTTCATCTACTGAGGCGATAGCATAATGCAACGAAGAAAATAAAGAAGCCTTACACACGCTTTTGGCACTTTGCCATTGTTGTTCTGAGATCATGAGGCTTCCTTGTTCTGCTTTTAAGTCCATAAAAGCAGAACACCATTACCGAGTCAAATAATGCTTTAATACCAACTATGCGCTGGTGAGTGCACGTTCAGTATAAAGCTGCTTAACCACCTCACTAAACGCCTCTCCAACTTCTTGATTGGAACTGTCGATAAAGAAATGATCACCTTCAAATAAGGTGAAGGTGTACTCTCCTGAGAAGTACTTTTGCCAATCTTGTTGCTCCTCGACGGTAATTTCGTCATCCTTGCCAGCAAACACACTCAAGCTACATGGGCTCTTTTCATCGCCAGTATATCGATAGGTGTTTGCCAGCTTGAAGTCAGCACGTAGTACCGGCATGAACAATGTCATCAGTTCTTCATGTTCTAACACCGCAGGAGGCGTGCCATTGAGGCTTTTCAGTTTGGCTTTGAATGCTTCATCATCTAATAAATGCGTTTTTTCGTGGCTGCGGTCTTTACCTGGGTTTGGACTACCTGAAGCTACAAAGTGGCATGGTCCGGTCATGCCGTTTAGGCGCATTTTACGCTGTGCTTCGAATGCTACTCTGGCACCCAAACTATGGCCATAAAATACGAAATCGCAGTTTAAATGTGGGGCAAGCTCTGTGATCAGCGTATCTGTTAATTCATCCATACATTGTGCTGGTGGTTCACTAATACGCGCGCCCCGTGCTGGCATCTGGATGATGATAAGCTCCACAAAGTCTGGCAGTGTATCTTTCCAATCACTGAATGATCTAACGCTACCACCTGCATAAGGGAAACAGATAACTTTGAGTGATGCCTGTGGGTTAGGCTTAGGAATAAATAGCCATGGGCTGTGTGATGCACTACTCATTTCTCAATCCTTTTTTATTCTTTTTAAATCAGTTATGCATTTTAGTTTACCTTGGTGGGCGACAAAATGAAACGTGCAATAATGTCCAAAGTTCAATGCTGATTGGATGAAAATTATCCAAAATTCCTCAATGTGACCGTCCCTAAAAAGTCATATTTATTGCACAAATATGCCATGAATAATTCGCTTAATTGTCTTTTTAGATCTCTATAGTACTTGCTCTAATTCTAGATAAATCAAAGAGCAAGGACTATGAAGACAAAGTTATTACCATTAGCAATATTGTGTGGCTCTAGCGCATTATTTGCTGGTTGTTCAGACTCAGACAACAATAAAATAAAGACGCCAAGCGAAAAGCAACCTGTAATTATTACTGAGGGGACGCAAATCGAAGTTCGTTTACTTGAGACCACGGATCTACACGCAAATCTGCTGAACTTTAATTATTTCTCAGATAAGCAAGATGATAAGGTTGGTCTGGTAAAAACAGCTGCTTTGATCCGTCAGGCGCGTGAGCAAGTGAGCAACTCAGTGCTGGTTGATAATGGAGACTTGATCCAAGGCAGTCCGCTGGGTGATTACATGGCTAAAATCAAAAAGCTAGCGGATGGTGAGGTACATCCGGTTTATGCTGCGATGAATACGCTTGAATACGATGTTGCGAATATTGGTAATCATGAATTTAACTTTGGATTAGAGTTTTTGCACGAAGCCATTGATGACGCGAATTTTCCTTATATCAGTGCCAATGTGTTTAAAGATGACGGCGATGATGATGACAGTAATGATGAACCATTGTTCAAACCTTATGTCATTCAAGACAAAACCTTCGTTGACCTTAAGGGCAACAGCCACACCATCAAAGTCGGTTTCATTGGTTTTGTACCACCGCAAATCATGCAATGGGACAAGGCCAATCTCGAAGGTAAAGTGATTGCCAAAGACATCATTGCGATGGCAAACCTTTATGTACCTAAGATGAAAGCAGAAGGCGCGAACTTAATTGTTGCTATTCCACATTCTGGGCTGGATGTGAGTGCTGACAAACCTATGGCTGAGAACGCCAGTTATTATTTGTCGAAGGTTGAAGGCATTGATGCAATTATGTTTGGTCATGCGCATGCAAATTTCCCTGGTGCGCGCTATGAAAACCTGACTGACCATGGTATTGATATAGACAAAGGCACCATAAATGGCGTAGCCGCAGTTATGCCTGGCTTTTGGGGAAATCACCTCGGGATTATTGACCTAACGCTGGAGTATAAATCTGGCCAGTGGCAAGTGAGTCAATCTCAATCCTCGTTACAAGCAATTTATGAAACTGACGAGAACCGTATCACCACCGCTTTGGTTAATAACGACGCTCAAGTTGAGTCTGCGGTCCACGATGCTCACCAACAAACGCGCGAATGGGTCAACGCCCCATTTGCTAAGATCACGGGGCCCGTTAACAGCTACTTCGCGCTTGTCAATGATGACCCATCGATTCAAATCGTGACCAACGCGCAAACTTGGTACACGCAAAGGATTGTCCAAGGGACGGAGCTTGATGGTTTGCCCATACTCTCTGCTGGGGCTCCATTTAGAGCGGGACGTGGCGGCGCGGATGACTACACTTCAATTCCATCGGGTGATATTGCTTATCGCAATGTGGCTGACCTGTATATTTACCCCAATATTTTAAAAGTGCTCAAACTCAATGGCGCGCAAGTTAAAGAGTGGTTAGAAATGTCGGCGGGGCAGTTCAATCAGATAGACGTGCAAAGCAACGATGTCCAAATGCTGATCAACAGTGACTTCCCTTCTTACAATTTTGATGTGTTAGATGGTGTGACCTATCAAATTGATGTGACCCAACCTGCTAGATACAACGCCAAAGGCGAAAAAGTCTCCGATGGCCAACGTATTGTGGAACTTAAGTATCAAGGCCAGCCTGTTGCGCACGACCAGCAATTCTTAGTCGCTACTAACAACTATCGTGCCTCTGGTGGTGGAAACTTCCCAAATATTGGGGCGGATAAGATAGTGGTGGACTCTCCAGATGAAAACCGCCAAGTGGTTGCCGACTATATTGCTTATCAAAGCCAAGCAAACAATGGTGAAGGCTTAAATCCTGCGGCCGACATGAACTGGTCTTTTGCGCCAGCTGCCAACGTACAGATCCAATTTCCCAGTGCCAATAGCGCTGAGGCAAAGGCATACAGCGAACAGTTTACTCATATCATTACCACCGAACAGGTGGATGAATCAGGCTTTGCTATTTACCAACTCGATTTGACCCAACCGCAGTAACTTGTGGTTAAACCCTAGCCCCTTGAGTGGGGCTATTTATTTTCAGCCCTAGCTGATGTCTTGTTGATACAAAGAGATAGGGATTTCTAACTCAATAACGGGAATTTTAAAAATGAAATCTATGTATAGATATAGTGCATTAGCGTTGTTGTTCGGTGGTACGCTTTCACTGAATGCACTCGCAGCAGATGCATATGACTGGAACAATGTTGCACCGGTTAAAACGCCAAGCATAGCTAATAACAACGGTAAAACCGTCTACTTTGATGTGTCTCACGGCGGTGTTGAAGGCAATGCGGACTGGGTTATTGATGGCGCATTTTCTGATTTCGCTGATGCTTTGGTACAAGAAGGTTATACCGTCAAAGAGTACCGAGGCGTTGACTTAAACAATGATGGTCGCATTCGCTTTTATGATGATCGCAGCGTTGGAGTAAATCAGAACGAAGCGGTTATCACCTATGATGCGATTAAAGAAGCCGACGTATTTGTACTTGCTGAGACTAACCGCCCATTTACTATTAGCGAGCAGGCAGCACTAGAACAATTTGTTGCATCAGGAAAAGGGATTTTCTTTGTTGCGGATCACTATGATGCCGACCGTAATTTAAATACTTGGGATGCAACAGAAGTTTTTAATGGCTATAACCGCTCAGATTTAAGCAAATACAATATGGGTGGAGCCTACGGTGACTGGCGTAACCCAAAGAATGCTAACGCAGGCTGGTTAGTTGATAACTTTGGTATTCGTTTTCGCTTTAATGCGGTGGATTACAAGCAAGGCGTGAGCGGTGTTGTTGAAAGTTCAAAAACGGAAGGTATAACGCAAGGTGTACAGCCTATTTTGATGGCAGCGGGAGCAACTCTGGCGATAGTTAACCCACAAAAAGCAAAAGGCTTGGTCTATTTTTCACAAACAGACACCCCAGTTAAATGGCGACACGCTAAAGATCAGGGACTATATTTTGGTGGCGCAGCGGAAGGCCCGTATGCCGCCATCGCAAAATCAGGTGCAGGTAAAGCGGCATTTATTGGTGATTCTTCACCGATAGAAGATGCAACGCCTAAGTACCTTCGTCAAGATAACGGTAACACCAAAAAAACCTATCCAGGTTGGACGGACACGGGCAACGCTGCCGTGTTGGCAGTAAATATCGTAAATTGGTTGGCAACGCCTGAAAGTTATCAGTATTTCGATGGCAGTAATGGTCACACCAGCGGTGTTGCCACACCGACTCCAATGGCGACTCAAGAGTATAGCGACCCTAACAATGGGCAACCATGGGGGACGCCTGCAACAGGGTTTAATGCGTGGGATACTGACACATATAAAAACAATTCCTACAATGCGCCATACGGAAATGGGCAAACCAATCCCGATCCTGACCCAGATCCGACACCTACACCGGGCAATACGGTCTCAGTAGAGCAAGCTTTGGCATCAGCTCAGGGAACTGATTTAGTGGTGATTGGCAAGGTTAGCGCAGCTGTAAACGGCATTTACGGGTTAGAGCTGACGGACTTAAACAACCCAGCCAGCCACATCTACGTAAAGCTTGAAAGCGCGCAGCGTGGCGATTTTAACCCCCAGCTCAATCCGAGTATTTTAAATCAGAATATCATCGTAACAGCTAAGCGCGACAGTTACATGGGCGAACCTGGGTTGCGTTATGTCAGTGATATTCAAATTGCGCCGACGGCTTTATCTGTAGAGCAAGCATTGGCGACGGCGCAGGGTGAGAGCATCGAGTTAACTGGTCGAGTAAAGTCGGCACTGAATGATATCTATGCACTGGTACTGGAAGACAGCAACAATCCGAGTTTTACCATTAACGTTAAACTTGAAAGCGCTCAGCGTAGTGAGTTTAGTCCGCAGCTCAATCCATCTATTCTAAATGCACAGTTACTGATCAAAGGTGTACGCGACAGCTACATGAGCGCACCGGGTGTGCGTCAGGTCAGCTCGATTGAAGTGGTTGGTAATGGTACGACGAACCCAGACACCGGTAGCGATATGTCAGTAAGCGAGGTGTTAGCTTTAGCAAATGGTCAGGCTGTAGTGGTAGCGGGTGTAATAACTTCTCCTGTTAATGGTCAATATGCGCTTGAACTAAGTGATGATAACAATAGCGCGGATAACTTATACATTAAACTGGAGTCTTCACAGCGCGATGCTTTTAGCCCGCAGCTAAACCCAAGTGTATTGGGTAAACGGCTACGCGTTGAAGGCATCAAAAATGATTATATGAGCCACCCTGGTGTGCGCAATGTCAGCAAGTTGACCTTGCTAGATTAAAGAGTTTACCCAAAGACTGGTTAGGGCCGTAAGGCCCTTTTTTGACGAGACTAAATTGCTTTCAAGGCTTCGCAGTCAGTGTCATCTAAATGTAGTTCAATCAAGCGGTTAATACGGGTTTTAAGCCATTGTGGGCCGTAGTCACTCATGTCGTTGTGTCTGGACTTATCTATGGTGACCACACAGCTTTGATATTTTTGTTGCTCTGCAAGCGTTGGCAGCACACCTGGGTCAGCTGGGTAATCGCTGGCACGAATCGATAACACCCGAATGTCACGGGTACGTGGCAGTGGCACGCGGCGATGATCCAATGTAATGATATCCTTGATGAAGCTCACCTTTTGGCTGGCCAGTAAAGATGAAATATCACCGCCATTGGAGTGACCAATCAACATGAGTTGGTCGAAATTATAGTGTGGATATTTTTGCTTAAGCTGCTCGTGTACCACTGCAATGGTGACTGTACCTCTGAGCCAGTTTTCTTGACGGGTTTCAAACAATTTGCCAGTGATCGACAAAGGCGGATCGCCGGGTAGTTCATGGGCTATTGCAACGGTTAAATAACCTCGTTGGTTTAACAGCTTCGAAATAAACTGATATTTATCATGTTCTACGCGATAGCCTGCGTTGATAAACGCCACTTTACATTGTGTTTGTGCCGTACACTGTGTCTCGTTAGTTGGCATGGTGATTTCCAGCGGAATCGTCCGGTTTCGCTTTTTATCGTCAATTGTTGAAGGGGTTGCGTGTGCGCCAAATATGGCACATAAGCTTAGCAAACCAATTATACGTTTCATCATTGTCCCTATTGATATTTCTTTAATGCTAAAATGTATCATGCGATTAGTTTTTTTATCTATTAAAATTAATTGGTTATACATCTTGTTTGCTTAGTTTGAATTCAGTTAACAGCATAAATAGATGTGCTGCGCTCCAAGAAAAATTGGGTGCACCCTGCACGGCCCCGTTGAGTGGATGGTAATTCTCTCTGATGGGGGCATTTTGCATTAGTCCATTTGCTCTGGATAAAAGCTTCTCAATCAGTTGCTGCGCGTCTTGATGATAACCGTAGTGGCTTAACCCTTTTACGCCAAAGTAGAACTGATCGAGCCACACGCGGCCCCGCCAATAAATATTCGGGCCAAAAGCTGGATTGCTTAATGCGGCGCTCCCAAGTGGTATATGGCTGTTAAACTCATTGGGGTTGAGCATGACGTTACGAACAGCTTGTGCCTGCGCAGGCGTTGCCACTTGATTGAACAAAGGAGACCATCCTTCTGGGCCCTTACCACGCTTACTCAAAGGTTTGCCTGCACAGCCATTTTCCAGTGGTACTGAGGCAATTTCAATATCGTAATAATAGCCACTGTTTGGGTCAAACATGCAACGATTAATGTAATCGCTGAGTTGTTGTGCTGCTTTTGCGAACACTTCTGCGTCGTCTGTATGGCCCAACAAACGCGCTATCTTAGCCAAATAGCGATTGTCAGCAACCATGTAACTGGCCTGATCAACCGACTCCTGTTTGAGTGAGTAACCGAGCAGCTGTCCATGTGTGGAAACATTTTTTGCAAAATCTACCTGCCAGTCTTGTCGCTTTCCGCCAGTTTTGAGGTATTCGGCGAGCTGCTGTGGGTGAATAAAACCAAAGTTACCCGCATCATCTCGACCAGACTCCCACGATGCGGCAGTTTGAGCTGGCAGTGTGACTGACTTCCCTTGGCTTTTTAGTGTACGAAATTGTTCTAAGCCATACAGAACACGGTGTTTATCGCCTTCAAGTAGTATAAATTTTAGCTGCCCCTTTGGGTTGTTGTGTGCTTTATCGAGTGTTGCGCCGTACTCGGGTACGCCATTGCGGTTATGATCCCGGTTGCGCAGCCACCACTGTCGATAGGCTTTTAATTTGGGGTACATGGTTTTTAGCCACTGACTATCTTGAGTTTGCTCATACACTTTCATTACCGCCCAAGCGGCAAGGCTGGGCTTGGTGTTGCGCTCACTCCAGTTGCCACCATCACCGCCACGTTCAGGGCTGACGTTGTAGCCCACCAAATCGGGTAACATTCCTACATCCTGCGGTCGTACTTTATCACCTGGTTGTATTTGATGCGCAAACACGGTGTTAATGTTTTCTTTGGCTAACAATGGGTGAAAGTGACTGAGGGTATAGGCTTGTTTCCATGTATCCCACGGCCAAGTCAAATTGCCTGAAAACCAGCGTGCGGTCACCGCAGGGCTAACCGTATGGTGTTTGATGGCACCTGCGGGCGCACGCCAGTTGCCAAGTAAGGTTTCAATAGTTTTTGCCAACAAACGACGATGCGAGGGGGACTTAATTTTCTGCGTTACCTGTAAATATGAGTGCCAGCGCTGCTTACTTTGCTGCAAGTATTGCTCAGGAGATTTGAGAATAGCTTGGTGGCGTTTTCGAGTATCTTTATATTCTGCGTCATTGAGTGTGTGGCTATAAAGCGTATAAAAGGTCGTATTAGCATCAACACGGGCTTGAGCATGAAAGCCATTTTTCTCGCTTGTGAAGGTGATTGGCAGTGTTTTTTGCATCACATAACTAGAAGTTCCCGATGTGAGCAATTCCCAAGGCGCGCGAACTCGGCCAAATTCGACCCTAATACCATTACTGATTGGGGTGAGCACTGGTTGATAATCGGCAAACGCTTGTGTGTGGGTACGCTTGTCATCAAATTGGCTTAACAGCTGACCATCGAATCGCAGGGTATGTTGATGTGGTGACTCGATATGTGTTTTAAGCAAAGAGGTTCGATGGTCAACAAAGCGCAGTGTTAAGGTGACGCGAACTTCAGGACCATGTAACTTTTGTATCAAAACGCCCGGTTGAGAAAATACTTCACCTGATAGCGGCACCCGCTCACCGTGGCGATATAGCTGTAAGCGATCAAAGCGTTTGGCGATATACAGCAAATACTCTTCGGCAATGACTGCATGACCTGTAAAGCCGCCCAACTCTTCGTCTGAGCTAGGAAGCAAATGCCCATGCCAAGCGCCCATATCAAAAAATGGACTGTATGGGCTGTGTTTAAACTCATCGCTGGGGCGCATCATGCTGGGTTCTCCAACACGGTCGATAAGATTGTTAAATGCTAAGCTTGACCCAGACAACAGCATTAAAGCGCATAGTATGGCGTGATAAAAGGCAGTCATGACATTCTCTTTTTTTTGCATACAATATATCTTTATGCGAGTAAAGCCAACCAAGTGGCGATAAAGCGTGATACTTGTGTGGGTGAAAGCTAAGTGGTACGGTTTTAAAACCGCTTTTAAATTTAGAAGATTGAAATGGATTTTACGACATTACTGCTATTTGTTCCTGCGTGCTTTGCGCTGAATATGGCGCCCGGCCCTAATAACCTGTTAGCCTTAAATAATGCACAACGTTATGGCTTAGCTGCGGCTATTATGGGGGGGCTGGGCAGATTAGTGGCTTTTATGATCATGATAGCTTTGGTTACCAGTGGCCTGGCGGTCGTGTTACTGACGTCCCAATGGCTCTTTTTTACAGTCAAAATCATGGGCGCAGGCTATTTATTTTGGCTTGCTGTCAAGTTGTGGCGCGCGCCAAGCATACAAGATGAGCCTTTGATACACCAGGCGGCGAGGTCGTCTTTGCAGTTGAGTAAACAAGAATGTTTACTGGCGCTTGGTAACCCCAAAGCCATATTGATCTTTACCGCCTTTTTGCCGCAATTTATTGACCCGACAGCGGCTGTCATGGCGCAGTCCATTGCGTTGGGCGCTTTGTTTTTATTGCTAGAGCTAACTGTCATTTGCCTGTATGCCGCGTTAGGGGCATTTTCGAAAAACTGGCTCAAACAAAGGCATATTCAACAATACTTTAATCGCCTATGCGCAACGTTTATAGCCAGTCTTGGCATCGCTATGTTGATGGAGGAAAAAGCGCGCTAACTTACTCTGTTAAAAACAAAATTTCACAATGTAAGTATTTTTATCGTGACGATAAAAATATTTCTCAGCAGCGTGCGGCGCTATTTTGTACTCTACGCTCTTTAAGGCATTGCCAATGTTGGCAATGCCGTTTAGCTACAAGAGATCAAAGCCTGTGAAAATTTGTTTTATTATGTACCCGTGGCATAAAGTTGAGCCAGAAAACGATTCAACTTTGCGTTTAATCCATGAGTGCGTAAAGCGCGGCCACACCGTAGCGCTTGCAACTGTTAACAATTTAACGATTCGTGATAGTGTTGCTAGCGCATTTTGTGATGTATTCACAAAAGCCAATAAGTGTCCGGACAATATCCCTAGCTTTTATAAAACGGCACAATTTAGACGCGTACAGCTACCTATGGCGGGTTTTGACGCCATTATCATGCGAGCAAATCCTCCGCTGGATACACTGGCGTTGAATTTCTTGGACTCGATTCGTGGTGATACCTTCATCATGAATGACCTAGATGGTTTGCGTATCGCGAACAACAAAATTTACACTGCTTCATTTCAAGATACGGCCAGTGAGTTTATACCTGCAACCCATGTATCAAAAAATCGTGAATATCTTGAGCGTATTTTTGAAGAATCCGCTAGTAACCGTATGATCCTTAAGCCTCTGGATGGGTATGGTGGTCGTGGTGTGATCGTGCTTGAGAAAAACGCTAGACAAAGTTTCCGCTCACTATTGGACTTTTACATAGGTGGTGATGAACACGGTAAAGGCAGCAACTATGTGATCTTGCAAGATTACGTGGAAGGCGCTGAGCAAGGTGACGTACGTATTCTGATGCTCAACGGCGAGCCTATCGGCGCAATGAAGCGTATTCCAGATGCCAACGATGTACGTGCTAACGTTCATGCAGGTGGCCGTGTGGTCAAACACAAATTAACGGCACAAGAGAAAAAGCTGTGTAAGTATATCGGCCCTAAGTTGGTGCGTGATGGTTTGTATTTCACCGGCATCGATGTGATTGGCGGTAAATTGATTGAAGTAAACGTGCTAAGTCCTGGCGGTATTGTGCGTATCAACAAGCTTAACCGCGTGCGTCTACAGGCACAGGTTATTGATTTTGTGGAAAGTGTTGTTCATGCCAAAGAGTTGGTACGCAGCCGTAAATCTGAGTTCAGACAGGTGATTGAAGATGCTAACGCTGTCTGAGCGCGAGTGTATTGCGTTAATTAAAAAAGGTGAGTGCTTTGATGCTGAGGTTGAGTCGGGTGCTTTCATCGTTAAGATAGATGAGTACTCACCGGTCATTTGTGCGGCCATACACAATGGCCACAACTTGCGTAGCGATCTTGAAAAGTCATTTCTTTTGACCAAAGAAGAGCGATTTTTTGAGGAAGATCCATACACAGATGAGCTAATTTCATCATTTCCTATTCAACTCATTGGTAATGACTCGCGTTTTGAATATGACTTGAACCGAGCGAAAACGCTTTCTACGTATTTTAAAACTGCGTGGAACAAGCAGGTGTGGAAAAAGCCACTGAGCACCACTCAGCGCGCAAAAAGTCATCGCAAGCATCAGGCGTTTTATAATGTGCTGGAGGCGATTATCGCTGAGGTTGAGCATCGCTTTAGAAACGCTATTGTATTTGACATTCACTCATACAATTACAAACGTATTGAGCGTGATACGCCAACATTTAACATTGGCTCTGGTCAAATTGATGTTGAACGTTGGGGTAAAGTGAGTGAGTACTTTGAAAAGCAGCTTAATAAAATTAGCTTACCAAACCTTGATGTACGTGCAGCAACCGATGAAGTTTTTCAAGGGCGTGGGTATTTAATTTCTCACGTCAATGCGCACTTTGACAATACCTTAGTGTTGCCAACGGAAGTGAAAAAGGTGTTTATGGATGAGACCACGGGTGAGGTTTATCCGTTGGTTTTAGAAGAGCTTAAAGCAGGTTTTAAAAATGCTATTAGTGACACGGCGGCCTACTTTGTGCGTCGCTATGGGAAGCGCAAAACCACCAAAAAAGCCGATGTGTTGTCGTCCTCAATTAGCCCTGATGTACTAAAGATAGATAAAGCGTTGTATTCATTGTGCAAAAATGTAGAGACCTTAAACTACATTAACCCTGTGAATATCGCCACTGAGCGAAGCCGGTTTTTAAATAAAAGCAGTGATGTGTGTCCCAGCTTTACGTACAAGCAGCTTAATATTAACCCGTACAAGTTTAGAGAGCATTTATATCAGTTACCAGTTGATGAAATCATGGATGCGGACATCCAGCAATTATATCGCCATGTAATTGATAACCTTGCAAACAAAATCGATTTATTGAGCACCATTGGTAGTGATAACTTTTTATATAACTCATTGAAGTATTACGGTGCACCGCAAAAAGCAGATGTTGAAAATGCTAAGTTTATTCTGCATTTGAATAATTCAGAGTTGGAACAGCATCAGGCTGTACATAACGCAGATGAAGCTGTTGAGTATTTTAAGCAAATGGCGCAGCAGTGGGGGTTGGTTTGTCGTATTGAAAAATCAAGCAAAACCGTTGCTAAGGCTATGGTTAACAGCGAGAAGTCGCTGCTAATGGTCAACAAAGACGCCAAGTTTACCGCACCTGAGCTGCATGCTTATGCTTACCATGAGTTAGGTATTCACATGTTGACGACCTTGATTGCCAAAAAGCTGCCGTTGAAGATTTTTGCACTGGGTTTGGCTGGCAATACGCATACGCAAGAAGGGGTTGCGATATACAGTGAATATTGCTCTGGCAGTTTAACAATTGGTCGTTTAAAAACGCTCGCACTGCGTGTATTGGCGGTACAGTACATGCTAGAGCATGGCGACTTTGTGAAAACCTTTCACAAATTGGTGGAAGATCATGGTGCCAGTAGGGAGTCGGCGTTCACACTGACAACCCGTGTGTATCGTGGTGGTGGGTTTACCAAAGATCATTTATACCTCAAAGGTTTTAGAGATGTGTTACATCTAGCTAAACATACATCGCTGGACAATCTGTTAATGGGCAAAGCAGGGTTACTAGATTTGAGTGTGATCTCTGAAATTGTTGAACGCGGCATGTTACCTAAACCTACACCATTATTCGATTTAACTTATCGGCCTTCAGGTAATCCTGTACTGGATTTTGTGATAGGCTCAATCAAGTAAATTCACTACAACCACAGTCTGCTCTGGCTGTGGTTGTCTATAACCTTCCTAACTTGTTGTTATCACAGTACATGTTACACTGAATTTCCCGTTTGTATTAAGGAAGTAACATGGATAAGTACCTATTGAAGCGCAGTGATATCGAGCAACTTAGGGGTCTCGAAAAGACCCACTTTTTAAACGATCAAGCTCAGCGGCTAAACAAATCACTCGGTGATGAAACGGGCCTGACAGGGTTTGGCTTTCATATCATTGAGGTTGAACCCGGCTTTTATTCCACTGAATTTCATAAGCATTATCATGAAGATGAGTGTATTTATGTGCTTGAGGGGGAGGCAACGGCGACCATCGGTGAGAAGCAATATCACATTGGTACGGGAGACTTTATTGGCTATCGTGCTGGTGGCCTTGCACACACTATCTATAACAGTGGTGCCACAACATTAAAATGTATTGTGGTGGGGCAACGTTTGGCGCATGATGTGGGAGATTATCCTTGCTTACAAAAACGTATTTATCGCCAGCAAGGCTTGCCTTGGAACTTGGTCGACCTTGACGCTATTAAAGAACCAGTAGCTGGAAAAAAAATGCATGATGGGAGCACCAAGCGCTATAAAAGCTGAATTTAAACTATGCTTTTAAAGCGAGGCAACAAGAAATTACTTTTAAAGGGAGAACCTATGGCCATACTTACTAAAAATACACAGGTTTCAGACGAGGTACTGGCTGTTATTGCTCATATGCCCACCCGTAGCTTACCAACACTTATGAATGCTGAGTTTTCCTGTGCTTTAACGGACGCTGATTTTATGCGTATTGCCGTGCTCTTAGCGCAAAAAAGCTATAAAGAGGGTGGTTGCCCCATTGGTGCGGTGATCATCGACAACCAAACACGGCAAATAGTGGGTAAAGGACACAATACCTTAGTACAAGAGGATCACCCCTATAATCATGGCGAGACGTCTGCAATTCGTGATGCTGGGCGCATTGATTTTGGTAAAACCACCTTGTTTACCAGCTTAAGCCCATGCGATGTATGTGCGACTCTTTTGTACATGAGAGGCTTTGATAAAGTGGTTGTAGGCGATGTGACCAACGCGTCGGGCAATGAAGATTTACTTCGCGCGAAAGGGGTGACGGTTGAGATACTTGAAGATCAACAAGGTATTGCTCAGTACGCTAAATTTAGAGCGGAAAAACCAGCACAAGACTTAGAAGACTGGCAGGGCTTAAATGCGGTGAATAACCCAAGAGTGCTGTAGTTTAGCGTAACCCCTTTGCGCTGAGCTTTCGTTAGCACACCGTGACATCCCTAGAAAATGGTCGCCAATTGGTGGTCATTTTTTTGTTTGTATTGACCACTTTTCCTTTGTCATGCATGTTAGAGCTTAAAAAATCAATAATGAGTGCTTAGCGCACCGATATCCTAGTGAATAGGCGGGCCGTGTTGAGTGCGCTCACGTGGTGCTAGAAAACTCAAATATTCAGCGTGTGGTGAGTTGTTTAGATTAGGGAAATAAATGAACTTCATAAAAAAAGTAAGCGTCGGAACAAGAAGTAAACAAGAGTCTATTCTATTGAACATTAAAGTTCCCCGCGGGAATGAAACAAAGCTAATCGTGTTTGCGGGTAAAAACCGCTCGGGAAAATCACATATTATCAATCATATTGATAGAAGTATTAAAGAACACAATGCTAATGCCAACAAGAGCTCTCAAGATGGTTTTACACCGAGGCGTTCTTCTGTTGCAGTTGAATTACAAGACCCTAATTTGAGCTGTAAGAATGTATTTTTACTCAATGACTTAGACTATGTATTAAAGAAGTTTACTTATATCCCACTCGGTGATGGCAGGATCACTAACGACGAAGCTAGTAACATTGAAAATATATGCAGGCAGGTTTTGTGGGAGTTTATTGGAAAGCACCTCAGAGACAAACATGCAAATGAGTTTGATAAGAAAAAGTGGTTAGCGGATAAAAGTTATCGTTTTGACTATTGTGCAAATATCAACCCAGATAAACTGTATAAGTGTGATGGTGCGTGTGAAGTAACAAGAGATTTAGAATCAATTACTAACGGCCACCTATATTACAGATATAACAATGCAACCAAAAATATAGAATTACACCTAAGATACTTTGACGGTCAAATATTTCCAAATCCTTCTTGGAGTCAGGGACAAAGAGCGTTGTTTTTCTACTTATGTTTTATTTGCTACAAAGAAATCAGTATCTTGCTAATAGATGAAGTAGAAACTTATTTACATCCACAATATATTTCATTTTTGTGTGAGAAGATTAAACAGACAATCCCCCAAGCGATAGTTACGACTCACCATCCTCACGTTATTTTCTCAAAACTGATAGATCAATGTTGGTATGTAGAGCTTGATGAACCTAAGTGTATAGAGCCTGAACTTGAAATTGACTTTGAAAAAAGATCGAGAGCGGTTTTACCAACCTTTTCTCGTAAGATAGTGGATCTTGAAAGTGATTTTGAGAAAGTAAGCATGACTTACAAGTTATTTGATGGCTATGACAATAATTTGCTAAGACTATCACAGTCCAACAGTCTTGCTTTGTCTGAATCGGTGTTGAGAAGCTTCGCAAAAGCCTTCAACTACGGTGCGGTACAACATAAAAACTCCAACAAGCCTGATTTACAAAACGACAAGTTAGCTGATTTTATTAAGCGAAAACTATCGAGCCAAAGTGGTAAGAGGCTAGAGGTTTTAGACTTAGGGGCGGGTTATGGAAGAACGTTTTTTGAAGTTAGTAAGCTCCCCGATGTTAAGAACAATATTCGATGGTCGTTTTGGGAGCCTTTTGAAAATGTCAGGGAAGAATTGGGCAAATTGATAGAACAAGACAGTAATCATGTAGAGATTATTAATCTTGAAGCGAATATTCTGACTTCTTACTATGATTTGGTGGTCATTTCCAACGTGCTACATGAATGTAACCCGAATGATTTCGCACAAATTATTAATAGAGCAGCTCAGGCGGTAAAAGGTGATGGGCAAGTCGTTATAATCGAGCTGTATCCCTTACTTCACCCAGAAAAATATGCTGTTCCGTATTGTGAATCTGACATGAAAGTGATTTTGCGAAAATCCGGTTTTGATGTTGAATCAACTTCATTGAACATAAAAAACTCATCCGTAAGCGCATACTGGATAAAAGCAACAAAAAACCCGCAGAAGATAGTTACTTCTGAGGGAGTAAAAGAAGCCGTGTTGTTGCAATGGGACTACATTCTTGAGAATACTTGTGGCGATTACAAAGGAAAGCCTGAGATCACTGAACCCGAGCACGTCGTGCAGGTAATGGGAGAGTTAACCACGATAGCGAGTATTCAAAGCTTTTTTTAGGACAATGGTGAAACCAAAGCTAGGATGACTATGATAACTAAACTAAAACATCACGATGAGCGTATCGCTAAGCAAATCTGGTGCGTATCGCAAAGGTCTTATAGCGTCGAGGCAGAATTGATAGGACGGGAAGATTTTCCACCACTGTCTCGAACAGTGGCTGATATTAAAGCTGCAAAAAGTGATTTTTATGGTTATGTGGAAAGCGATGACGTCGCTGCGGTGATTGAAATTGAGATGACCGAGCTGCACCTAGAGATCCATAGCTTGGTGGTTGACCCGAATCATTTCAGGAAGGGGATAGCAGATAAACTGATGTGTTTTGTGCTGAGTGAATTACACATTACTTCTGCTTGGGTCGAGACGGCGGTGGTAAATGAGCCAGCCATTAGATTGTATCGCAAACATGGATTTGTAGAGATAGAGAGGTTTACTCCACCACACGGTATTAAAAAACTCGCTTTGTTATATTCATCAAGCTAAATTAGGTTGTTTTTTAAGCTGTTCACATTGTTTATTTTCAGCTAGTCTCATTGGACAACGAATAACGACAAAGGAAAAAGTTATGACCGTATCTGCAATCCCAGAAGGATTTCACTCAATTACCCCTTATTTAATTATTGATGGTGCATTGAGCGCCATTGTGTTCTACCAAAAAGCTTTTAATGCTGAGCTGGTCATACAGCTTCCCATGCCCGATGGGGGGGTTGCCCATGCAGAACTCAAAATAGGTGATTCACACATTATGTTATCTGATATGTGCTCAGAGGTGCACTTCCAAGATCCGCAAGCGCTGGGTGGTACAGCCGTAAGCCTCATGCTGTATGTCGAGGATGTGGATAGCGTATTTGCCAATGCTATTGCTTTGGGGGCTACCGAGATAAGACCTGTTCATGATCAGTTTTATGGTGACAGGGCGGGGACATTACAAGACCCATTTGGCCATGTTTGGACCATCGCCACGCACACAGAAGATCTAAGCCAAGAGGAAATCATGCAGCGTATGGTTGATTTTATGAGTCAACAACAGGATGTATAAGGCAAACTCAAAAGATCTTCATAGCTTAAAGAGCGCTGATAAAAGCGCTCTTTTTGTTGGTTAGCTTTTTTTACCTTTGCGTTGTCGTTTCACATAGAAATAGCCTCCCGAAATTACCAAGAAAACGGGAAGTAGGGTAAGTATCAGCCATAAGATTTTAGTGAAATGTCCGCCAAAACTACCAACGTGAAACACATATCTAAAATTCCATGTTGCGGTTGCTGCACTTTGATCAACGGCGTCAAACTTTTTCACTAACTGGCCTGTATTCATATCAACCCAACGCATACTATGAGGAAAAAACTCGTTTTCTAACTGTACGCGTCCAGACATAAGCGCATTGTTATGTGCAAAGCTCAAGCGTTGTAACTTTGCACCATCAAGGTTATCTAAAATGGTTTGATATGCCTTGTCTACAGACACCAATGGACCTGTTTGTTCTATTTTTGGTGCCTCGACCTTGGTAATGTTGCTAAACGTTAGCGTTTTAACAACCGCCTGAGTCGCGTCTTTCCAATGAAATGTCATGCCAGAGAAGGCAATCAATATAAGTGGCAGCGAACAAATCACACCAAGTGTGATATGTAATTGGTACAATAAAACTTTAGGTTTTGCCTTCCAATTAATTCTTAACCTTTTCAGCGGCTTTTTGGGCTTTAGCCACAACCATAACCCTATCAATATCTCAATAATTAACATCAAACTTGCGATAGAGATAAACACTTTGAAGGGTCGTTCACCATCATCATTTTTATATAGCAACCAGCGGTGAAACAGCATGATCACCCCGTAGAAAGTTTCGCTGTAGCGGTAATGCTTGATGACTTCACCGGTGTAAGGGTTTAGATTTACAGCGGTCATATCATTTAAAAAAACTTGCCATGCTAAGTCGGGCTCGTCTTGAAGACGAATTTGGCGAATATGTGACCCTGTATGCTTCTCAACCTCAGTGACAAGCTCAGATAAACGTAAAGTTTGCGTTTGAGGCGTCACCCGCCACTCACTGGGCGCTAAAGCGCGCTGTAGTTCGTGACCGTATACCAATAAAGCACCACTGATGCAGATACATAGCAAAAGAATCGCGGTAATTGCTGCGATCATTAGGTGACATTGTCTAAGTATTTTTACAAGCATAATAAATTCAAAACGTGAAGCGTTTGCCTCTCGACCCGTAATAGATGAAAACGCTATGTAACTCTTGCGTAATCAGACCAAATATTTGTAGCAACTTATTGAAAAAATTGCGTTTCGCAACATAGATGCCACTGGTGAGCTTGTTTGCTCTGATTGCAAAATTAGCAGCGCAATGTCTCTGTGCCTTATCAGAGTTTTTATTGCGATTTTATAAATGCAAATCGATATCATATGCTAATGATAATGGTTATCAAAATCAAGCTTGTGTTGCTATTTTAGCGCTTTTAGGCCAAGCACTTCGCATATTGACTAAACGCCTAGACAAATACCGTTGTGATATTGAGGTGATTTTCTCATGTTTGAGTGAACAAGGAATGTGGCCGAGCGGTTCACCATAAAAATTATGTCACTTGAATCTACCTAAGATTTAAACAAAAGGTGTTAGATAGATGTAAATATATCCCGCTGACTGAGCTTTAAGGTGGTATTCAGTCAGCTTTATTATTCTTAAAAGTGCATTAAATGAAATTATTCATTGATATGAAAAAAACCATGCGAGCAAAATTTGGGAGAGAAGCTTCGATAGGAGGGAATATGATAAAGATAGCAGACAATATCTGGGTGTTTGACGGCGAATCTGTATGTTATTTTTCGTTGCCTCATGCTACCCGAATGACAATCGTACGTTTTGACGACAATTCTTTGTGGCTACACAGTCCTATCAAGTTGACCGATGCCCTTATTCACGAAGTATCCTCATTAGGGAAAGTGAAATATCTGATAGCACCTAATGAACTACATCATTTATTTTTGTACGACTGGCAAATACAGTTTCCTGAAGCCGCTTTAATGGGAACGGCGCAAGTGGTTAGAAAGCGCCATGATCTTGAGTTTAATGCTGTGTTGTCGGCTGATTTTTCACCCTCTTGGCCACCTGATATTGATTACTTGCTGTTTACAGGGTCACCAGCAATGGAAGAGGCGGTTTTTTTCATCGGCCCTCATGCTCGCTTATTGTGACTGATTTAATTGAAGGAGATGTCAGTGCTGGATGTGAACCTTCACAAAATTGGTTGGCTAAATTCGCAGGAGTGGTGACACCGGGGGCTGATGCATTTCTGGATTGGCGTTTGAGCTTTACTTTTCATAAAGAAGAAGCGAGACAGCATATCGAACAAATGCTCTCTTGGCGTCCTGAAACAATTATTATGGCCCATTCACACATTGTGGAACATCGTGCAGAACAGTTTTTAGAGCGAGTATTCTCTTGGTTGCATCCGCGTGTTATTGAGCCGCAACACGAAAAAGCCTTGGGCGACCTCTAGAGCCACCTAAGGTCAGTAAGGTTAAAGTTTGTAATTTCCTAGCATGGTGAATTATTAAACGCTAAAGTATTTTGTTGGCACCTATTGCTAAATGGAGTAGTACGATGTTAACACGATATCTAATCATGGGCTGTTTAATAGCGAGTCCACAGATAGTGGCTAAGTGTAATGAAAGCGGCTATCGCAGCTTTGACTTTTGGCTTGGTCACTGGCAAGTATTTACCAAAGACGGCCAGCTTGCAGGGGAAAACACTATCAGTAAATCTCACGACGGTTGTGTTGTAAAGGAGGTTTACAGTACAAAGTCTGGCTTTTCTGGAGAAAGTCTCAATATTTACGATATTAATACCAACACTTGGCATCAAACTTGGGTGGATAACTCAGGTTTACTCCTACGGTTAGATGGTGGGCTCAATGATGGATGCATGATTCTTTCCGGGGCGCGCTCTGCAGATAGCCAAAAGCAAGTTATAGAGCGTATTACCTGGACGCCAAATGAAGATGGTACAGTCCGTCAGTTATGGGAACGCAAAGAAGTTACAGCAACGAAGTGGCAAACTGTATTCGATGGATTGTATAAGCCTGCCAAGGCTGACAAAAATTAAGAAGATATATTTACCTCCCCACACTGTATGGCGAAGAGCAACATCATCTGGTGTTGCATCAATATTAGGTATTCTCTGCGCCGTTAAAGAAAACACGTCATTAAATTCTGTGCGTATTCCAATGCAAACGTTTCAAGAATATCCGCAGCAACTTAGTCATAGTTGAATATGTGAGTTTAGCTATGCTGATAAGATATGCAGCAGTATTTGGGTGCTTTTCAACCAGAACTTATGAAGCACAAGTTTGGATACGCGGTGCAATGAGTAATTTGGGGGAAGTTGAGTTTTGTTTGTATAAGAAGCCAAAAAAACCCCAGTTAAACTGGGGTTTTATATTTAACCGTTAGGTTGCTATGGCTTAGTATTGACCTACTAAACTTACACCTGAGAAGCTAGTGTAGCCGTTTAGCATGATGTAATACGTACCGCCTTGACCTGAGCTGAAAGAGCAGCTTTCGTTATTACCATTTCTATATGGACGACAGTCATAGCTTGATGTAGTTGGTGCTGAACCTTGTTTAACATATAAGTCAGCATCACCAGAGCCACCTGAAATAGACACGTTTAATGTTACGTTTGCTGGTACTTCAATCTTGTAGTTTAATTGCTGATTTTGGCTGCCAGCTAATCCAGTTACAGGAACACCGTTTTGTAGGCAGTCACTACCGCAACCTGTGTCATCGCCGCCAACTGTTGCTGTAAGCGTCGCGCCGCTATATGAGCTATAGCCGTGTAACATAGCATACCACTCACCGCCTGCAGGGTTTGTGAAGTCACACTGCTCTTCATTACCATTCTTATATGGACGACAAGCATAGTCATTCAGAGTCGGTTTTTGACCTTGCTTAACATACAGATCAGCATCACCAGAGCCACCTGTTAGCACGAATGATAGTGCTGCACTTCCTGCAGGAACGTCAATCTTGAAGTAATTTTGAGAACCACTGGCACCGTCAGCTGCAACACCAACGCCGCTTGTTAGTTCTGTTAAAGGAGGCTCTACGATTGGGCCACTTGCAGCTTGTAATAACTCGTTTGGTGAACCAGTCTTAGCATCAGATAGCTTGTTCTTCGCGCTCTTGTCGCTTAACATCTGATCAAGTTGTGATGGTGTAAGGCTTGGGTTTTCATCTAGGTAAAGTGCAACTGTACCAGCAACATGTGGTGCAGCCATTGATGTACCACTGATAGTATTGGTTGCCGTGTTTGAGTTGTACCAAGCTGACTTAATGCTAGAACCAGGCGCATAAATATCTAAACAAGTACCGTAGTTCGAGAAGCTAGAACGGCTGTCGCTGCTTGTTGTTGAACCAACAGTGACCGCATTAGCTGCACGCGCTGGAGAGTAGTTACAAGCATTGCTGTTATCATTACCAGCAGCAACGATAAAGCTAACACCCGATGCAACCGCGCTGTTCACTGCATCATCCAGTGCCTGAGAAGCGCCGCCACCCAGACTCATGTTCGCAACAGATGGGCCACTTGCATTGTTCTTAACCCAGTTTACACCTGAGATAACACCTGAGTTTGTACCTGAGCCACTACAGCTCAATACACGTACGCCTACAACGTTAACATTCTTTGCTACACCGTATGTAGAGCCACCGATTGTACCTGCTACGTGAGTACCGTGACCGTTACAGTCAGTTGCATCAGCATCATTGTCGATGAAATCGTAACCGTGGCTTGCGCGGTTACCGAATTCGTTGTGGCTCACAAGAACACCCGTGTCGATAACATAAGCGGTAACACCAGAACCATCATAGTCGTAGTGATACACACCATTTAATGGCAAGTCTTGCTGGTCAATACGGTCAAGGCCCCATACTGCGCCGTTTTGATCCGCAGCTGTACCAACCATTGGATTAACCGTGACTATTTGGTCTTGCTCAATGTATTTAACGTTGCCGTCTTTTAACATTGCTTCAATTTGTTTCTTGTTTGCATTAACAAGTACACCATTTAAAGCTGTGCCAAAGTTACGCTTTACATTCACATTATACTTATTCGCTAAACTGTTACCTTGCGTTTCAACATACGCTGCAACCTGATTTTCGTCGTTCATGCTCAGTACACTTGGTGTGTCAAACACAACAATATACTGATCTTCAATCGCTCTATCAGGGTTTACAGACAGCATTTGAGCCGCGTAACTGTTTGAAGCAATACCTAAAGTAACTGCTAAAGTGAGAGTGTTTAGCTTTCTCATATTATTTCCTTTACATGTTGTTTTAAGTGGATTCGCTATCTACGATGGCTGAAAAAGAACAAAAAATAAACTGTTCTGTTATAATTTTTTAACTTTAGTTTAACTGTAAATACACAATAAATGTTATAAGTACTTTTCTCAATAATCAGATCAAAATCTCCTGAAATGCATGAATATAGAGCTCTTGCACGATGTTTTTACAAAATTAATGGTTGAATAAGCACCACAACTTGCTAATATAGCAATAAGTAATTAGTTATAATTTTTAGTTATAACTAAGTGGTTAGATATAAATAAAGGTCTTGTCATGTCTGAGCAACAGGCGCTAAGCCAAATTTACCTAGATGCAAACGCTACTACACCAGTATTGGCGAAGGCTGCAAAGGCAGCATTGTCGACGATGGAAACGATGTTTGGTAACCCTAGCAGTAGCCATATAAGTGGGTTACAGGCCAAACAAATAATGGACGAAACACGCAATAAGGCAGTTAAAGTGCTAGGTGCAGGCTCTGGGCAAGTGATCTTTACCAGTGGAGCGACAGAAGGAATCCAAACAGGGATCCTATCAGCACTATATGCCGCTAAAAAGAGTATGCAAGCGGATAAAGAATACAGCATTCTTTATGGTGCAACAGAGCACAAAGCTGTGCCGGAGTCTTTGAAACACTGGAATAAAATCCTAGAAATAAATGCAACAGTAAAGCCTATTCCTGTCGATGAGATGGGCAAATTGGACATGGACTTCATTGCGAAAGAAGTACCCAACGCATTAATGATCTGCACAATGGCGGTGAATAATGAAACTGGCGTATATCAAGATTTAGATGCATTGGAACTTGTAATACGAGGCAATAATGCCAATGTCTTTTGGATGGTGGACTGTGTACAAGCTCTAGGCAAACGCTGCCTCGAATTAGCCAGTACCAGCATTGACTATGCGCCTTTTAGCGGTCACAAGTTATATGCGCCAAAGGGAATTGGTTTTGTTTACATACGCAAAGGTGCGCCGTTTACACCATTTATTGCTGGCGGCGGACAAGAAGGTGGATTGCGTTCAGGTACAGAGAATCTACCAGGTTTGGCAGCACTCAATGTTATTTTTGATGAGCTACTGGAACAAGGTGACGGGGTGTTTGCCAGTGTTGGTCAGTTACAATTGTTTCGTACACAAATGGCGTTGGCTCTGAAAAATGCGTTTCCAACCGTGGTGTTCAATCATGATTTCACAAATAGTGTGCCCACCACATTGAACTTTGCCATACCTGGCTTTAGCTCTAAAGAAATCATGGACTTGTTTGATGCGGCGAATATACGTGTTAGTTCAGGATCAGCGTGTAGCTCTAAGGTAACACGCAGCTTTGTCCTTGATGCAATGGGCTTGCCTGCATGGCAGAGTGAATCTGCTATTCGCATGTCATTTGGTCCTGCTGTCACTCAGCAACAAATAGATCAGGCATGCGATCGTATTGCGCATTGTGCACAGGCATTAGGTCACAGTTGTTTGCTAAATGCGATGGGAAATATTGACGAAAAGTCTCAGCTGCAAGGTTTAGTGCAGTTTAAAGTCGGTGGCAGTTGCACTTGGCTGTATGCTGATCCAACAACCAAAACAGCCGTTATAGTTGACCCTCTCCCTGAGCTGACTAACCGTTTACTGACGATTTTACAGTGTCAACAGCTACAGCTTGTTGCTGCTATTGATACTCATGGTCATGCCGATCACCAATCAGGGCGAGTGGAATTGGCGAAGCAGCATTTGGCTATGCAGCATACCAACCATTTAGGGTGGCCTGAGGAAGTAGCAAAGATAGAACTTGATGGTCAGTCATATGAAGCTATTTCTATTGGTGATAAGTATTTACTACGTATTGCAACGCCGGGGCATACCGATGACAGCATTTCCCTTGTGCTATGTGACAAACATAAGCTGCAACATGGTCAGTTGGCGGTGAGCTATGTATTTTGTGGTGATTTGGTGCTTATGGGTAGCCTTGGCCGTACAAATTTTTCAACCAGCAGTGCGCAGTTGATGTTTAACAGCTTGAAGACACTTTTTGATTTGGTCGGTGACGATGCACTGTTGTGCCCAAGCCACGATTACCACAATGAATTCGTTACTAATTTTGCAGCAGAGAGAAGTAGAAACCAGTTACTCAATGGCGTTTTAATGTCTCAACTAAGTGAACAGCAGTTCATGCAAAATAAGGCCGATTTAGATAAGAATATTCATGATCAGATTGGTGAGGAGGTTATGTGTGGTGCATTTACTAGCTCATGTAATCAAAAGCGGTTACAAGAGTACAATACACCTGAGTTAAAAGCTAAATTAAACTCTACGCCAGGGGTTAAGCTCATCGATATACGTGAGCCTCATGAGTATGCACTCAACCATAGCCAAGAGTTTGATATGAATGTACCGCTAACGCGCCTTGCTGACTTTATTTGTCAGCAACAATGTAACAAATCTCAAGAGTTAATATTGGTCTGTCGTAGTGGCAGCCGCTCACAAGTTGCTGCTCAGGCCTTAAACCGTTTAGGCTTTGAACATGTGGGGCACTTGAAGGGTGGGTATGCATTGAGTCAAGCTACGTAACAGAGTAACTGAATGAGCGCAATATCTGGAAAGGGCCTTTACAGGCCCTTTTTTGAGGATTTTTATAGAGAAATAAAACAGATTGAAGCTGTTATGCGAATGAATCTAGAAAAGCGCAAATTCAATTCCCAACTCTCCTCTATAGGTCGACAAAAGGCACAGAATATAGTTACTGATGATTCATTATTTCCTTAGTAAGCTCTGTAATCGCTGACTCAAATAACCAGCTATTTACTTTGTGTATTAGGCAAAATAGCAAGCAAGATTAGATCAATAGGGTCTCTAGTACTGATTTAAGTTCATTCATTTCAATGGGTTTGGTTATGTAATCTGTAAAACCTAGCTCGGTTGCCTTTTCTTTATCTGCTGCCATGGCGTTGGCTGAAACGGCTACAACTGGAATATTCTTCGTTTTATCATTTTCCTTCAAAAGTTTAAAAACATCATAGCCAGACATATCAGGCAAATTTATATCCAACAGTATGATGCTCGGTAAGATTTGTGATGCGGCATCAATACCACTTGCGCCGTCTACAGCTTCAAAATACTCAACATTGTCAACCCGGTTGATGAGCCGCTTCATTAGTTTTCTATTCGTTACATTGTCTTCTATGTATAGTATTGAGCTGGCTTGTGAGGGACAGTCATAGACTTCTCTTAACAGTTGCACCGTAACGGTAAATTTGGTGCCTTCGCCTTCGGTACTTTCGACGGTTATTGTGCCTCCCATTGCTTGTAAAAATTCACTCGCGATGGTTAATCCTATGCCTATTCCTTCCTCACCAGAGTAGGCATCTGAGCCACGTTCAAATGGCTCAAAGATGCTGGTAAGTTTGTCCTGTGACATACCTATACCAAAGTCCTCAATTATCACACGTGCTTGTTCATCAAGGGTCTGCAAAGAAAGATTTATAGTCCCACCGTCATGACTGAAATGAATTGCATTGTCTAGAATATTGGTAATGACCTGCTTTAATTTGGTGTAGTCTGCGCTGACAAATATCTGAGTGGTCTGCTCGAATGTGATTGTGAGGTGTTTGCTATGTGCTTGCGGTAATAATTGGTTAATCGCAGCTTGTATATTGTCATTGAGCAGGACTTCTTCTTTGCTGATTGCTAAGTTACCTGTTTGGATAGTTGCTATTTGTAGTATCTCGTTCACCATGGTCATGAGATCTTTTCCCGCTTTGGAAATTTCATTCAAACTGTCTTGCTGAGCAGGTGTTAGAAGTTCGTCATCTAGAATTTGCGTGAAGCCAATGATGGCATTGAGTGGCGTTCTAAGCTCATGGCTCATTCTTGATAAGAATTTTGACTTAGCTTGACTGGCGGCTTGAGCTTGTTGTGAGGCAGTTTCTAATTCTGCGGTACGTTGTTTTACTTTCTCCTCTAAGTCTGTACGGTATTGGCTTAGTGCAATTTCATACTTTTTTTGTTCGGTAATATCACGAACAATACCAGTAAACATTCTTTTTTTACCGACGTTCATTTCACTTATCGACAGGGATAATGGGAAAACCGAGCCGTCTTTTCTTCGCCCTAGAACCTCGCGACCAGAACCTATAACTTTTTTTATCCCTGTGTCTCTGTAATTTGATAGATAGGTATCGTGTTCCTGCTGATAAGGGGCTGGCATTAGCATTTTGATGTTTTGCCCAATGACTTCATGTTCTGTATAGCCAAATATCTTCTCTGCGGCGGGGTTAAAGCTATCGACTACACCGTATTCATTAATGGTGATGATACCGTCTATGACAGTTTCAATAATGGCCCGAGTTCGCGACACTTGATCACTGAGCAAGGATTTTTGTTCTGTTATTTCAGAAATATCTCTAACAACGCCTGTGAACATTCGCTCGCCATCCACATTCATTTCACTGACAGACAGCTCAAGAGGAAAGAGTGCACCATCTGCTCTTTGGCCCAACACCTCGCGACCAGAGCCTATGACTTTCGCGTTTCCGGTATCTAAATAATTAGTAATGTAATCATTGTGTTCATCCTGATAAGGTGTGGGCATAAGCATTTTTACATTGTTGCCGATGACTTCGTTAGCACGATAACCAAAGATTTTCTCCGCCGCCAGATTAAAGGTCTCCACTGTGCCGTGCTTGTCGATGGTGATCACGCCATCTATGACCGTGTTTATAATCGCTGACAAGCGTGAATACTGCGACTTAAGTTGCACTGACAGTAGATCTTTTTGGTGTAACTCTGATTCTAATTGCACGCTGTCTGCATTACTTTGAGCCTCGATAGATGAGATCCCCTGTTCGATGACTGAAAATTCATCACCTTGTAACTCATTGAGTGAACGAGGATCTGGAAAGCTCTGTATTGCCTTTTTAAGCCCACGTATACGCAGCTTGAGGTAGGCTAGTATAGACACTGACAATATAAACGCGAATAGCAGCCAAACGAGCTGTTGAGGTAGGCTCTGCTGTGGTGGTTGAGTTATCCGCTGTTGCAGCGCATATAAAAAGCACTGTGTTTCGGCTACAGAAGCACTATTACAAGCTTTAATAAGGCCAAATAAAGAGTCTTGTACTTTTAAAAAAACGGGCTCTGTTGCTGTCAGTGCAGCTAGAATCAGGTCATCGTTGCTTATGACCTGTATTGCTGGGGAATCTATTGCCATTTGCTCAGTGCTGTCGATCACACGTTGCGTACCAATGGTGATAAGGTAGCCGGAGGTTGTATGCTGTAGGCTTTCATCAAGGCTGTTTTTCCAAGCTAAAAACGCCGCTTTTGGCTCCATTTTTCTCGCTATAGAGGACAGTAGTTTTAATTGACTATCAAGGTGGGTTTGGTGGGTTGCTGCTGATGTGGTTGCGCTATTCTCCTTTGTTTGTTCTGTGACTCTCAAATACAGTGCACTAAAGCACAAGCAAACGAGTAAAATCACCACATAGGAGTAGGGGGTTGTTTGAACTGCCTTCATCTTTTGCAAACACCTCATAGCACGCTTCTTTCATCATTGAGTTACTGCACTCAATACGTCATTGTCACTTTTTCAATAAGTTGATGGTAAAAGTGCTCCCCACACTAGGCTCACTTTGTACTAATAGCTCCCCATTCATTAGGTGTACTAACTGCTTAGTAAGTGTTAACCCGATCCCCGTGCCTTCTGTTTCTGAGCCCTCCGCGCCTAGACGATTGAAAGGTTCGTAAATTTTTTCTAAGTCCTTTTCGCTAATACCTATTCCAGAGTCAGTGATGGATATAGAGCAAAAGTGGCTATCTTCATTTATGGCAACGCGAATCTCACCATTATTTTTGTTGTATTTTATCGCGTTTGAAAGCACATTTAAGAGCACTTGCTTGAGTCTAAGGCCGTCACAAACAGCTTCTATCTGTGAGTGTTTATCAACGTGCAAGGTCAAGCCTCGACTATTACAATCTGCTTCAATTAATTTAGTACACTCTTTAATGACTTGAGAAATATCGGTGCGTTTATTGTCGATTTTAAACTTACCAGCTTCGACTTTTGACAGGTCTAAGATCTCGTTAATTAAGTTGAGCAAATGCCTGCTAGCTTTGAGTATTTCAGCTAAATCATCGGCGTCATTTTTTGATAAGTCTTCAGAGGATTCAAGAAGTTGACCAAATCCAAGAATAGCATTTAAAGGTGTGCGTAATTCATGACTCATGTTGGATAAAAACTCGGATTTAGCGCGGTTAGCTCTGTCTGCTTCTTCTTTGGCTTTTACGAGTTTTTCTTCATTATGCAGTCTGAGTAATTCCAACGAAACGCGATCGGCAAAGACCGTTAACAATGATTTAGTGTAGTCGGAGTTGTAGAGTTTTTGATTACTCATCAAACCAACGTGGCCCAACCTTGTTCCTTCTATTGATGTCAGTGGTACGGCTATATAAGCTTCAATTTGGTTTTCTCTTAGCCAATGGTCATTGGGAAATTGCTTATAAACATTTTCTTCGTAGAAACATAACCCGTTCTTAACTACTTGCTCGCATGGTGTACCAGCAAGATCATACTCGTATGAGTCTAGGTGTTCTCCGTTGTGGAACAATGACAAAGTTTTCATTGTATTTGGCTTTGATGAAGGCACAGAAATAAAGGCACTAGTTGCACCAGTGGCCAATGTTAAGCCAATGGTGGTCTCTTCAAAGAACTCAGCTCCCATCGTTGTGGATGTGCTGATCACCATTGCTTTTAAGGCCTCTTGTAGCATTTTATTGGTTGTAATGTCGGTGCGAATCGAAATGTATTGATAAGGATGCCCTTCTTGATCGAGCATCGGTGTGATGGTGGAATGAACCCAATATAGGCCGCCATTTTTTTTCTTATTACAGATATCTCCTTTCCAAACCTCTCCTCGAGAAATGGTTTGCCATATGTCGTGGTAGAACTCTCTATTGTGAACATCCGATTTTATCAAGCGATGGTTTTGTCCCATGAGCTCTTCTTTTGTGTAACCACTTATTTGGCAAAAGTAGTCATTCACATAGATGATATCACCATTGCTATCGGTAATACTGACGATAGCGTGAGAGTTAATTGCTAGGTGCTCTTTGTCTCTTTCATAAACCTCTCTTTGCAGGTTTTTTTTGAGTGCCATCTTAAAGCGGTAGCGGCGTGCTCGCACCGAAATCGCACCACAGAAGTGGTCATGGTCAACGGGCTTTTTAAGAAAGTCGTCTGCGCCAGTTTTAAGTGCATAGAGCTGGGAGGAGTAGTCGGAGTCGACAGATAAAAATACGATAGGCACACTCATTAAGTCAGGCTGTTCACGCAACAGTGTCGCCATTTCTGGTCCCATCATATCAGGCATATGGAAATCCAAGATGATCACATCGGGCTTGAGTTCATGTACATGTTCAAATACTTCCATCGGTTTGTTGAACTCTATGGTTTCAAAACCTTGGCCTTGTAAAATTGTGCTGTGTAATGTCAATGAAGTTAGGTTGTCGTCTATAATGAGCGCTCTGTAGGGCTCGACTTTATTATTCTCTGTTAGGGTACTGAGGATATTAGCGATGTAAACCTCATGGCTTGGTAGTTGGATGTACCTATCAACGCCAACACGGAGCACCTTCAATCGTAACTGTATATCAATAGCAGACGACATCAATATTAATGACGCATCATGGGGTAGCATTTTCTTTATTTTGGTAATATTGGGATAAAGCTGTGTTTCGGTGGGTTCTTGATTCCATTTGAAAATAACCATGCTAGACGCGTCATACTCATGATGTGTATGCAGGAACGATTCTAACTCTGCTACATTTTTTACCGAACAGACATCGAATCCAGCGTTGTTTAAAACCTCCATCAATTGCTCAGCTTCTTGTATATTGTCGTCGACAATAACCACGTTTTCATGGTAATCCAACAGACCTGCCTGCATCATTTCGACGCGCATACTTCTGGCGAACATATGATTTTGAGACAAAATATAGGAAATGTTGTCGATAGATCGGGTTATTGATTTTGCTAATTCTGTATTAGGGTTTGTCTGGTACGCATGCAACTGGTTGATGAAAACCGTTCGGATGAGCGATTCAGGATAAATTGCGCTACCACGTTGGCCACTGCACATTTCTTCTATCAGTTTGCTGACCTTGTTAATGGTTTCTTGCAGTTTATGCGGATCTAAACTCTCTTGGCCAATACGCTTTTTTAAGAGCATGAGTTTGTGGAGTAAGTGTGGTATTGGATACATGCTTATGTGCTTCCTGTACTTTGGTTAAAGCGCCGAGGTTGCAACCTTGTGTGTATTTGCACTGTGTTATTCATCTTGAAATTGATTCTTAATGAGTATGGCATCGTCAATATGGGCAATGAATACATCAACAACCTGTGGGTCAAAGTGGGTCCCGCTGTGGCTTGTAATATATTGAATAGCCTCTTGAATACTCCAAGCTTGTTTGTATGGCCTTTGAGAAGTCAGAGCGTCAAACACATCTGCTACGGCAGCTATTCGGCCTTCAACTGGTATACTTTCTTGCTGTAAGCCATTAGGGTAGCCACTACCATCCCACTTTTCGTGGTGAGTGAGTGCGATATTTCTAGCCATTATCATCAAGTCAGAGTCATCATCGCCTAGCAACTGGCCGCCAATTTGAGCGTGAGTTTTCATTACCTCCCATTCATGTGCATCTAGAGCACCAGGTTTTAAAAGAATTGAATCTGGTATGCCGATTTTGCCGATATCGTGCATTGGGCTGGCATGTAAGATGAGTTCACAGTCTTTTGGGGGTAACCCCATTTTTTGCGCTAATAGTTGGCATAAATGACTCATTCTTAAAATATGGTTGCCTGTTTCTTCATCTTTATATTCAGCGGCCATACCTAATCGTTGCACAACACTCAGGCGTGTATCGTTCAATTCTTTGGTTCTAAGTTCCACCATATTTTCTAGTACCTGAGCCTGATCATTAAGCAGCTTATGTGCTAAGTGCGCATCTAATAAATTTTGCACTCGTAGTAACAACTCATTTCTCTCGAATGGCTTGGTAATGTAGTCTCGTGCGCCTTTTTCTAACGCAGTTAGAGTTGTCTCAGAGCCTTGTTGCGCGGAAATAACGATAATGGGTGCCATGAGCGGCTCTTGCAAAGAAAACAGCGCATCCATCACCTCAAAACCATCCATATATGGCATGTTAATATCCAATAAGATCAGGTCTGGGCGAAGCATTTTATATGTGCTTAGGGTTTCTCGGGAGTCCGTAAGCAAGTGAACATGGCTATACCCTTTTGCACTAAGTAACCTGTGCAAAAGCTTTAGATTGGTGGGGTTATCATCTATCGCTAGAATGGTAGAGTTGTTTCTCAAGTCTTTCACAGTCGCTTTGGCCTAATTGTCATGTTCGAGGCGCGCTCGAAGTAAATTCGTTCTAGAGGGCATCGCATAAAATGCAGATTTGCTTTATTCAACGGTTTTTAGTCGCTCGGTAATATTAAACAGCTTGTCTTCAATCACGAACGACAGCCCTAGAGTTTCTTCAACCACATCCTTAGTTTCGTCTACTAAACACATTAGTTCTGACTCTTGCTCTTCATCAAGACCTAAGGTAATGATTTTTAATTGGATTGCTTCAGACAAGTCATTCACTAGTTTGACGATTTTCTTGTCCTGACTTTCGCACAGGTTTTTAATGGTACCGAAATCATCCAACAGCTGAGTCTTGAGGTTATTCAGTGCTTTTTTACGAATATTGCCTTTTTCGATCTGACCTTCAATGAAGTCGATGCGACTATCAACGATGGTCAAAAGAATGGCAAAATTATCTCGAACGCGACCAATTACGTCTTCATCATTGATACGAAGACCTTTCACAAGCATGGAGCACTGCGGTGAATTGAACAGAATATTGGCACCGAATGGGACAATACGCTTTGCGCTACGACCCAATTCTAAAATTTCTCTTTCTAAGTTGGTGAGACTTTGCTCGGGGAACTGATAAAACTCACCCGCTACTCTAAATTCAACGCAGCAGTTAACACCTGAATTGCTAAAAAAGCGCTTAATATTATTGAATAATTGGCTGATGTCAGTTACTGGCAAGTTTTCTGTAAAAAAAGTCACTAACTCCCCCAACTCACTGGCTTGCTGCATAGACGTAAAGGCGGTTGTGGAAGCCATTTCATACTGCTCTTTGAGCGAGTTACGTTCTTCGATACGCAGTTTGACGCGTTTTAGTTTTTCTTTGAGTTCTTTAAAATCGACTGGCTTGGCAATGTAATCGTCACCGCCACTACCATAGGCTGCAAGTTTATCTTCGCTTGAAGTCAAGGCTGAAATAAAGATGACTTCACACTCTTCAAAAGTGGGAGTTGCTCGAATCTCTTTGGTTAAATCGTAACCCGAATAAGACTGCCCTAGCATAATATCCATCAACACAACGTCTGGTTGGTGGCACTCCAGCAAAGGAATAATCGGCTCTGAGCCATCAGAAGAGACGATATCGTATTGTTTATTGAGAGCCTTTTCTAACACCGTTCTATTTTGCGGGTTATCGTCAACAGACAGTATCTTCACATGGTTTCCTTAGCACAAAGTTTTTAGAGCAATGTCTTAAAAATAGCCAAAGAAGATAGGCCCCGCAATAATTAGCATCGCAACTTTTTGTAATGTCTACGCCTCACTAAATTTTTAGGTTTGTACAATGCAGAGCATAAAGCTTGTTTCTTGAGTATCACTCTTCCCATTCTGACTTTTTTGCAAACTGTAAGTTTGTAGAAAGCTTGAGCACCTAAATTAGCCATAACAAATATTGTTGAGCAAATGGTTAGCTCAATTTACAAACAATCTAAAAAAGGAAATGAGTGATGTTTAGAGGTCTATTTTTATCAACATTGGTATTGGCGTGTTCGGGGGCAATAGCACAGCCTAAAGCAAATAATAAAGAATTTAGCTGGGGAGTAGGAATTGCGGCGATTGCTCAAGATCAGGGTTATATCGACATAGGCAATGAAACAATATTGGTACCCGTTTTGGCAATTCAATATGGCAACTTCTCACTGCTTGGCCCCAGAGCTAACTACAAAATCATCGACACCGATAATTATGAAATTTCACTCACAGGCCATTTACGTTTGGATGGCTATGAAGCAGACGACGCAGATTTTTATGCTGGCATGGAAGACAGAGATATGAGTTTTGATATGGGCGTGTCGGCGGAACTAGATACCGATTTTGGTGAGTTTGGTTTGGAGCTCATCCACGACTTGACCAGTACCCATGAAGGTTATGAGGTCAGTGTGAGCTTTGGTACGCCAATTCGCTTCGAAAAAGGTACAGTAAAACCATACATATCAGCAAGCTATGAAAGCGAAGACTTAGTGGATTACTACTATGGTGTAAGTGCCACAGAGGCTCGCATTAACCGTCCGTTGTACCAAGGTGATGGCTCTGTAAGTTATGAAATAGGCGTGAGCTCAGACTGGTTTTTTGGCAAACATCATATGCTTAAGGCTGATGTTAGTTACACCAGCTACGCCAGTGAAATCAAAGATTCACCTTTGATAGATAAATCAGGCTACGCTCAAATTATATTAGGTTATGTTTATGTTTTCTAAAATTTTTCTAATTACTTCTTTGCTGTGCACTGTTGCCGTTCAGGTAAATGCAGCGGTTTTATTTGAAAATAAAGATTTATATTTTGAGGCTGCTTCATTACCGATAAAAGTTGCTCATAAAGCACCAAATAAAGTGTTTTATGGGCGTATCGAAGGTAGAGAAAGCTTTGATATCGCCTCATTTTCTGTAGCAAGGGTTGCTCAATTACATGTCAGTGCTGGGCAGCAGGTTGCCAAAAACGATGTGCTCGTAACACTGTACTCTCCTGAGTTGAAGGCGCAATTGGATGCTGCTAAAGCAAAGTTGAAGCGGGAAAAAATTCGCCTGCAAAATGCACAAGAGGAACAGCAAAGGACAAATAGGTTGGTGGCTTTGGGATTGCAAAGCGAGGCCGATTTGGATCGGCTAGTAGCAGCCAAAGAAGTAGCGTTACAGTCGGTGAACCTCGCACAAGCACAGCTAACGGAGATCGCTAATTTACAAATTGATCATCAGATACGTGCTCAATCTGCTGGTGTGATAAGCGACATTTACACAAGGCTTGGAGACTTTGTAAAGGTCGGTGAATCAATCCTTAGGTTCCAAACTAGTGATGCTTATAGAGTGGCATTCAAGTTGCCTGAGCAAGAAGCGCTAAAATTATCACGCGACTCATTAGTCAATTTAGCCGTGCCGAGTTTGGATCTGCAACTGCAGGGGAGTGTGGTGGAACGCACATTACCGAGCAACTCGCACTCACCTTGGTTTACAGTGACGATAGAACTTGATAGCGCTTCGCAAAGCTTTACCAGCGAGCAACACTTTGGCCGAAGTGTGCAGCTCTTACTGCCTGTGAGCGATGACATTCTCTATGAAGTGTCAGCATATGCATTGCGTTACGACCCATTTAATCGTCCATACCTTTTACTTGATGAAGCGGTTCCCCGAAAGGTGTTAGTGAAGCCTGTGGCCACTGTCGGAGATACATTCTTGATCAGTGCGAACGAATACTTGGGCGGGCACGCGATGATTGTTTCAGAGGCTAAGTTGGCACTGAACTTAGCCTCTGAGAAATGAGGAGAAGGCCTGTGAAAAATCGACTGCCATGGTATTTGAACACGCGATTGGCGCTGAGTATGGTGCTTCTACTTTGCGTAACAGGCATTGCGGGCTGGCATTTTGCGAGTAAGCAAGAAGATCCACATTTTGCGTACAGAAATGGCTTTATTGTGGTGTCTAGCCCAGGCGCGAGTGTGCAGCAACTTACGGACTCTATCGTAAAGCCCATCGAACGAGCGTTGAGCAGTATCGATGAGATTAGCCGCCTCAACGTACGGGTAAAGTTGGGATCCGCAACAGTGGATGTTGAGTTGCAAGAAGATGAGTACCAGACGGATGCACTCTGGCAAAGGATCAAAGAGCGCTTGGCCGAGTTACAAAGCACCATTCATAATGCCCAAATCGACATTGTTGACAGGGCACAAGATACGCAAGGGATCCTGTTGTCTATAGATAGTGGTGGCGGACTAATATCAGATCGGCAACTTGCCTTAAAGGTACGTGAGCAATTACTCGCTATAAGTGCTGTGCGTAACGTTACTTTGGTGGGTGATCCCGGCTTGCAGTTAGCTGTGGATTTTCCTAAATCTAAGCTGCTAAGCACAGGAGTGTCTCCTTTGGATTTAGCTGAGCGGTTACAGCAGGCAAACAGCCAACATTTATACGCCGCTCTATCAGGCAACATGACAGGGATGGGGCTTGGCGCTGTTGATAGGCTGAGCGATGTACACTATCTGTCACAAAAACAGATACTGACCCCAAGCGGTGCGTATGTACCGTTGTCGAGTATTGCTGATATTCACTATCGGACAAACCCACTAGCAGATGAGCTATTTTGGAAAAATGGTAAGCAAGTATTAGGACTTGCTATTACCTTAGTGCCAAATGCTGTAGACGTTGAACTCGTAGGTGAGGAGATTAAATCACTTATAGCGCAGATCAACGCGCGCTACACTCAAGCGCCAGTGAGCATCGAATTGTTTCAACCTGAGTTCTCTGTTAAGCGCATTGAAGGCTTGATGCAGTCGCTACTTTTGAGTGTGACAGGTGTAGTCCTAGTGCTGCTATGTTTAATGTCAGTGCGTAGTGCTTTGATCGTTGCTTTATCTATTCCAGCTGCGGTACTGAGCGTGATAGCTGTGTTTACCTCATTTGATGGTGTGATCCATCAAATGACCATCGCAGGGTTAGTATTGTCTTTGGGGTTGATGGTTGATAACGGTATTATTGTCACTGAGCGGATAACTCATTTTTTAGAGCAAGGACAAAGCAAATTTGATTCTACAATTAAAGCTGTAACAGAGCTCAAAGGGCCACTGGCTTGTGCAACATTAACCACGGTTGCTGCATTTGTGCCTATGTTGCTGGCAAAAGGCAGTGTCGCTGATTTTATAGCAACAATTCCCCTGTTGGTGATCTTGTGCATCATCGCCAGCTATTTAATATCGTTGACCTTGATACCGGTTTTATTTCAGCTATTGAATTTAGAGATTGCATGGTTACGCCGTGCTCAGCAGGCGTCTAAGGATAGGCTAGAAACGATTGGTAGCGGAATAGCCTACGCGTCACTCAATGCGCCCAGACGTACACTGTTATATTGTGCTGTGGCCATAGCCGTATTGATAAACGTTAAGTCACAACCTGGTGAGTTCTTTCCAAAAACAAACCGAAATCAGGCGTATGTTGATATTCAGCTGCCCATAGGTAGTCATATTGCAAATACCACAAATATAGGGCGAGCTGTTGAGCAGTACCTAAATGAGCGGGATGATATCACTAAAACCTGGATGTTTGCTGGGTTTTCGGGGCCACGTTTTTATTACAATCTAGTACAACAGCCCAGTGAAGCACATGTCGCCAGAGTGGTATTTGAAACACATAAAGGCGTTTCAGTTAAAGCGCTGGTCAGTGAGCTTAATCAGGTTCTTAAAACGAAGTTTGAGGCGTTGGTGATACATGCAAGAGAACTAGGTCAAGGGCCGCCTATCGAAAGCCCCGTTGAACTAAGAATACTGGGTGATGACCGCATTCAAAGCATGAGGGCCGCAGAGGTCATACTGGAACGATTGCGAACGCATAAAGCATTAACAAATTTAAGTCGTGGCTACACGTACGGTAGCACTCAGCTGAATATACAATTTGATGAGTCACTGCTGATACAGCAGGGGTTGCTAGAATCACAAGTCAGCCAATATATTGCTTGGAGAAGCTCTGGGTTGGTGGCGACTAAGCTGCATTTTTTACACGAGCCAATCGATCTGGTGATTTATGACTCACAGGCCTCACAAAGCAGTACGGACTTATTGAACACGCCAATCATTAATACCGCTGGAAATGTTGTGCCATTGGCCGCACTGGCAAGCCAAAATATGCGCGGTGCCCCCAGTTTTTCACAGCGAATGAATGGCTCTCCAGTGTTAACTATCAAAAGTGATGTTGCATCTGGGGTGGATGAAGAGCAATTACTAGAAACATTGCAGCCAGAATTATTGGCTATCGCCGCACACTATGGCGTACGGCTGGAGTTTGGTGGAGAACTGGAAGAGGCCCACAATGCTCACCAAGCCTTGGTGACTACCTTACCGGCTGGTATCGCTTTGTTGCTCTTGGCCCTAATCGTTCAATTTAACTCACTGAGGTGGATGAGCGTGGTCGTGTTGAGTATTCCTTTTGGCATCTTAGGGGCACCTGTAATGTTAGCTTTGGTGGGTATACCGTTTGGTTTTATGTCAATTTTAGGCGTGCTTGCACTAACAGGTATTGTGGTCAACAGTACCATCTTGCTAATTGATGCGACGTTGCAAAACCTAGCGCAAGACATGAGTGAAAAACGAGCTATTCAGTTAGCGGTACAAAGTCGGATCAGACCTGTTATAGTAACTACACTCACAACCATCATTGGCATGGTGCCGCTGACCTTTAGTGGCAGTCCTCTTTGGCCTCCATTAGCTTGGGCCGTGATCGGTGGGTTGGTTTCATCCACGCTGGTAATACTGTTCGTTATGCCAATAGTGATCCATGGGTGCATACCAAAGAGGGCATTACAACATGCTGAGTGTAACGTTTAGCAAGGAAACTGAACGCCAAATGCGTATATTGATCACCGAAGATAACCAACAGCTTGCACAATTTATACAACAAGCAATTGCTCAAGACGGACATGCTGTTGATGTTGCCAACGATGCGTCTCAACTTTGGGCATTGCTGTCATGCTGGCAATACGATGCCATTATTCTTGATCTTGGCTTGCCAGATCAGGATGGCTTAGAAGTAATTCAAGGTATTCGCCAAGGGCATAACCCAGTACCCATCTTGATTTTAACCGCTCGTGGTAGTGTTGATGACAGAATCAAAGGGTTAGATTTAGGCGCGGATGATTACCTAAATAAGCCGTTTTCAATTGATGAGCTCAAAGCCCGCCTGAGGGCATTACTTAGAAGGCCAAACAGTTACACCGGAAACTTGCTAGCTCAGGGCAATTTAGCGTTAGATACCAAAGCAAGGCGGGTAATGGTGGGCAGCAGCAACCTGAGTATGGGCAAGACCGAGGTCGCTATTTTGGAGTATTTGTTGCGAAATGCTGGACTGACTGTGGGTAAAGACGCGTTATATGATGCGATTTATGCGCTGGGGTTTGAGGTAACGGACAATGCAATTCAAGTGGCAGTACACCGTATTCGTAAGAAGCTTGAAGCTGCTTGCGCTGACTCTACCATAAAAACCTTACGCGGCATTGGGTATATTCTGACATGAACTTTCGCCAACATTCGCTTGCTAAAAAGATCTATCTGCACTTTTTACTAATAGGCTCCGCCGTATTCACCTTAATCGGGGTCACTTTGTATTTGTTTTCCATCAATTTCGCTAACTTAGCGGTTGAAAGCAGCATGTATGGCATGAGCGAAGACATTGTTCAGCAATTGCATTTCGATGAGCAGCAACGGCTGCAATATCACCCAGAAAATGTCGCTGAGAAATGGGGCTATGATGCATTATTTAATAACCTTGCTTTTCGGGTAGTAGAGCAAAATAGTGGCCAAGTAATACTGAATTCAATCTCGTCTGAGGCCGGCTCACAGGCGTTGGCGGCGCTGGATTCCGCTTTACCAAAGGGGTACTCCCATCAAGCAGGCATTGACCGTTACCGTCTTGAGTATGACGTACAGGGAACAGCGGTTTATGTCGACCTTGCACGCAACGACTTGATTGGCGAGTTTGCCAATGAAGCGGTGATGCCTGTGCTAAGTCAGGTATCAATAGTGACTATGGTAGCTGCATTTGTGGTGTTTATGTTGGTGGGGTTTTTATCCATTCGTTCAATTGTACGTCCAGTAAGAGAGGTTGCCAGTCAGCTTGAAGCGATTACGCCAGAGCAGCTGAGTTTTCGCTTAAGCTCGCACGGTTTACCAATAGAAATTCAACCGATCGTAAATTCACTTAATCAGGCGATGGATCGCGTAGAAACAGGCTTTGATGAACAAAAACGTTTTGTTGCCAACGCTGCTCATGAATTAAAAACGCCACTGGCAGTGCTTAATACGCGGGTGCAGCTCGCTGATATGGATAGTGCGACGAGTGAAGGGGTGTTAGCTGATGTGGGATATATGACTCGGGTTGTACAACAGCTATTGGATTTATCACGCGCACAAAGGCAGTTTGGCAATGAAAGAAGCCCACTGAGTTTACTGATGCTCAGTAAGGAGGTATGTATGATGTTGGCACCTCTGGCGGTCTCGTTGGATAAAGAGTTGTCATTGGAACCCGATGAAAGTGGTGAGTTAGTTCAAGCCGATAAGGCGGCTGTACATATCATGGTTAAAAACCTGATTGAAAACGCACTTCGGCACAGCAAAGATAAAGCCAGCATTATCGTTCGAACGTCAAATAACTACATTGAAGTCTTAGATAACGGCCCCGGTATTGATGAAGAAAACAAAGACAAGTTGTTTGAACGTTTTTGGCGCAAGGAGCAGTCTGTATTAACTGGCAGTGGGCTGGGGTTAGCAATTGTGAAAGAAATAGCGCATCGCCATCAAGCCCACTTAACGGTCAAGTGTAAAAATGAACTTGGAGGAGCCACGTTTAAAGTGCTGTTTTAATCCAACCATAGATACATCCATTATAGATGCACCCTTGCCAAGCTGAGCAAACCAATAGGCAGCAACAGTACCCACTGAGGTAATTTTACAAATACCTTGGCAGAGAAAAAATACCAACCGACCACAATAAATACGGTTGCGAACAACATATAGCTGATAGACATAGCCATGACGACAGTGTTGTACGTAGATAAGTTGTGCCAGCCAATGTAGCTCAAAGATAAACTACCGAGCAACAGGGTAAGAGAGACCATATGCCAACATGCCAGCAAAGTGGCTTTGGGAATGTCGGCAAGATTTGAGTTTAGAAAAGGTCTAACAGGGTCGATTTGCCCTGCAAATACATGGATACAAAACGTGATCAGACCTATCACACCAGCGATGAAAATGAGCGTATTCATACAGTCCTTCCTGAGTGATACCAAAGCGCTTGTCCACTTTAGGGGCAATTGCATTAATTCGCAACTTTATGATAGGTGAAATACGTATTATCCAAAGCTGCGCATCGCTGACCCCATAACCCGAACAAACTTTTACAATATAGGAATATTAATTTACTGAAATATAAGTTAATTTCTCACTCGATTGTTAGCACTTCTAACAAAATTGAATTATTACTCAGAATTTTAAGAAAGGGCTAAAAATGAAAGTGTTATTACCTGCAGCCATGATTATGCTTGGAGCGGCTTATACTCAAAATGCAATGGCAAGTGATGTTTACGTCGGTGCTCTTTATAACCAACAAGATATTGATGCTCCGGGCAATGATTTTAACACTGCGGGGATTGTGTTGGGTTATCAACTGAATGAGTACGTTGCTTTTGAGGGGCGATTTGCAACGGGGACATCGGGGGTGTTAGCGAGGACTACAGCGACTGATTTCTCGCATTCTTATAAGGAAGATATGGATCTGCAAAGTTCACTTTTGTTAAAACTAACTTACCCAATTGCTGATGGGCTGAACGTCTATGGTTTAGCTGGATACACGCGCTCCAAAATTGAGTTTGAAAGTAAAGGCATCCAAACGAACGAATTAGGTAACGTAGTACTGGAATATCACAACGAAAGTAGCTGGACTCGAGGAGGATTGAGTTATGGTATTGGGGTTGAATATCAACTGAATGACAACTTCACAGTATTTGTAGATCATCAAATCTTACCTGACTTTGACGTTGCTATCGCTTATGACCAGAAGTGGAAGAGTACAACAGTAGGTTTTGCGTATCGTTTCTAACAGTATCGATTGAATGAGTGTTGGCTGGCAAATAGATTATCTTATTGGCCAGCCAACATATTCTGTATTCATATTAAACATCGCTTACCTGTGGCAGGAATACCACCTGATTACGACCATTATTTTTGGCCTGATGCAGCGCCATATCAGCAACTTTATGAATGTGTTTTATGTTGTTTTGACCCAAACTTGAACTACACCCTATTGAAGCTGTGATCGGACCATGCTGTTCGCTCCAATATTCGATAAACATATTCTCGATGTTTTGTCGTATGCTCTGTGCTATGGCATATGCGGTCTGTGAGTCTAAGTTTTTCAAGATGACAGCAAACTCTTTCCCGCCAATTCGACTAACCAGATCTTCTGCTCGAACAGAACTTTGAATCGTGTTGGCGACTTTAATCAACACCCTATCTCCGACGTCATGGCCGCCTAGATCGTTTACTTTTTTAAATAAATCGAGATTGATAATGAACAGCCACATGTTTTGGTTCGTGTTTTCAATGTCAGTGAATGTTTGTGCCGCAACCTGATTAAACCTGATACGGTTTGGCAGACCCGTAAGAGGCTCTTTCATTGTAGCTTGGAACAGATGGCTCTCGGCAATTCTACGATTTCGGTCACTGCGATCATGAAAAATAGCCGAGGCAGCCACGATGAGAATAATAATCCAACAGGTAGCAACGACAAAAAGCCCTATCAAGTCGCTTTCACGGTTGCTAAGGCTTTTAACTAGCAGATATCCCATCACAGTGGGAAATACATAGCCTACTACTGTTTGCAGTCGGGCTATTTTCCCACCAATGTAGGGGCTTAAAATTGCTCTTAAAGCACCACAGTTAGCAGTGGTAGTTAAACAGGCAACTGCTAAAGCAAGTCCTATAGTGGTTGTTATAATAGACATCTGTCCGTAGAAGTTATCAATGTTGTAGGCGTAACCAGTCAAAGAAGTCATCGGAATAGCCAATGAGATAAACGCAAAACTCTGAGAAATAAGTATATAGTTTAGATTGTAAAACACTTGGCTGAGTGCGAATCCCAATAACATAACGCTTGAGTTTAAGCCCATCGTATTGCTTTTGCCCGCTAACAGCTCAACTTCTACGATATGAGAGAACGGGGTCAAACTGATAAGCGCTGACGATTCTAAGAAAATATCCAGCATTCTCACGATAGTAAGCATGACGACACAAGAGGGCAGAATAATGAGGTAGGGTATTTGTTTAGCCTTGTTGCTTAGGGTGAGCATAATTCCAATAACGAATATACATAACGCGGTAGCTGGATTGGTGGCTGGGCCATATGCAAATGGACGATATAAAACTTCAATTTCAAATGTATAACCCAGTAACACGGCAAGGCCAAATAGAGCACCAACTAAACCAAGAGGACGAGTGACTTTTTGAGCGTAAGCAACCAAGTACCAACTTTTAGCACTAAGATTAATCGATTGTGGAGTGGTTGATATAGCCATTTAGCACCTGTTACATAGATTCACAAATCGTGAATATATTCATTTTACCTGATAAAAAGTCGCAGAATATTTGTGTAAACTAGCCGTGTTGTCTCATGTTAACGGTAGGCCACAAATCGCCAGCTTGAGATTGCTGTAAGTGATATATCTAAAGTAAGTAAAGTGTTTGAACAGCACAATTGCAAGTTTAGTTGAATTGCCAATGTCGTTTAAAATCATATCGTAAACCGACGGAGAAAGACTCAATATCGGAGCGATAGAAGTAAGACTTATTTAAATATTCCAAATGTACCCTCAGTGGAGGGGTAGGAAGCCATTCCAAAGTAATATTAAAGCCATCAAAACTTTGATTACTGGTATCGTCAAAATGATAACCGTCATTAAACTCAAAGAAACCTGTTTTAAGCTTGTAATCTGTAGCTAATTGATATGCCATAGAAAAATCAATAGTATGCCCTTTGCGAGTTTCGCTTACAGCGACACGTCGGTAGTCCTTTGCTTGATATGATATTGCGCCATAGAGTCGGGGGTTGAATTGATAAGCCAAAGATGTTGCCCAGACCCTGTTTTCACCTAGGTAAACTTTTTCTACATGGACATCGTTTTGCTGATAGGTAAGCGCAGCATGAAGCCCGTTAACATCATAGCTTACCCCTACATTGAACAAGTCGGTTTGATTGTCGTCTGTATCTCCCGCATATTGACCCACAGCGATAAACGTGAAGGGGTCACTGTCTAAGCGATAGGATATTAAATTATCGACAAAGAAGATGCTTTGTGGGTCATATGCAAAAGGGCTACTCGCATGATTAAAAATATCTACATATTCGGCAATAAAAAGATACTGAGGTGGTCTTTGCTTGCCTATCCCAAAGCGCCCAAATGGCGTGCTGATTGCGGTGTAAACACGTCGAGATTTACCAAAGTTCCCTTGATTTGCTAAATCAATGCTCCATTCACCATGGAGTTGAGCAGACCATCCAGTAGCAAATTCTGTCGCAGCCTTAATGCCTGCATGAGACAGCGCGTCTCTCACATCCCAGTAACTGTAAGATTGTTCATCAATAATACCGAATGTGGGTCTTATCGTGGCGTATACATCGACTTGAGAATGATTTTTCTGTGTACTAGCTGAGACACTGGGTTTGGGTGATTTTATGTCGAGAACGTTTGGATTTTGTTTTAAGAACCTGGCCTTTAGCTCTTTTAGTTGAGCTTCGAGCGCTTGAATGTCAGCCCATGTAACGGTGCGTTCAGCCGCCAAAAGCGGTGGACAAAACATTAAATAAATCATCATTATTTTGGGCAATGGGTAGGATAAAATGCTTCGCATTGTTGTGCCTGTAAGTCATTGCTAATTACTGCATTATAGACAACGCGTGTAATTCAGCGCGTCTTTAAATCCGTTAACTTAATGAGTGTGACTCCAATGGTTGCCAAGCAACTCCATTGGTCATACTTGCTATCATGTCATTATTGCTCCTTGATTAAAGTGAAAGGCACCTAAACATCGTCTGAATGTTTGAGCTATAGTTTCATTGGGGCTTTGGAGTTGTCCAGATACAGAGTCACAGCGGCACATGTGTGGCATGTTCATAATACAACCTAGAAGATATTTATGATTGCAGGGTATCAGAATAAATTACCACCACTTATTCACATCAGTATGACACTGCTGTTGTGTATGTTTATCACGTTGAAAAGTCATGCAAACCCTCAATATCGTGTCACGATTTTAGTGGACGAGAGCTATCCTCCATATACTTATTACAGCAATGGAGAATTAAAAGGTATTTATGTTGATTTAGTAAAACAAGCTGCGCGACTGATTGACGACAAATACTTGGTGGAACTACATCCGGTGCCTTGGAAAAGGGGGGTTTCAGCATTACAAAATGGTGAAGCGTTTGCGTTGATGCCTCCATATGTTCACATCAAACGCCGGCCCTTTATTTGGCCTTACTCAGTACCGCTACTGGAAGAAGTTATTGTTGCATTTTGTAATCAAGGCTTTTCACTCAAGCGGATAGACTCTGAAGACACGACTGCTTCCCCTATCAACGTTGGGCTGAATGCGGGCTATATGATACTTGATGATGTGCTCAGACAAGCTCACAAGCAAAGCAAGATCCACCTTTGGGAAAATAAAGATACGTTCTCGAACGTGATGAAGTTAGCTAAAAAGCGTATTGATTGTTACGTTAACGATAGGCTTTCTACGTTATTAGGATTAAGAAATCTTAAACGTATTCATCCGGAATTAGACTTGAGTAATATTGTAGAAGATCGTGTTATTTTGAGGCGAACTGCGCATATTGGCTATGTTAAAGACGCCACCGATAGGTATCCATACAAGCATGATTTTATAGAAAAAATGGATGAAGCTTTGCAAACCGTTCTAGCCACTCAGGCAATTGAACTGAGCGACCAATAAACCTATTTTCCCTTCACATAAAAAGTAAAAAAGCGAACTAATGCATATGCAGTCAATGTTCTATCGCGAACACTCTGATAGTGTGATTGTCGCGTTGGGCACGCTATTTTATCAATTGCAATATGGTTCTGAATTTAGGGTGATTGGCATCGGCGAGTAACTCATACAAGAGCATTTCTACATTACTCAGTTGTGCACCACAGTGTGTAAGCTTTTGTATGGCGAGCTGCTTGTGCTGCACGTTTCTAGACGCAATTGCATCCGTTATCAATGTAACGTCAAAATTATTATCCAATAGACTCATTGCCGTTTGGTAAACGCAAATATGTGCTTCTATGCCACAAATAAGCCAGTGACGCCTCTGTTCATTGGCCAGCCTTGTCTGAAACGCTTGATTGAGGAAGCCACTAAAAGTGGTTTTTGTAATGACTTGCTCATCGCAAAGTAACGTTTCCAGCTCAGGCACGGTGTGGCCTAATTTCTCGGGCGTTTGTTCAAGCCAGATGATTGGTAAATCAAGGGCCTTAGCACCTTGTATGAGTGCACTTATGTTGCGTAAAGTTTGCTCGCTGTTATCAATGATTCTGGCAAGCTTACCTTGTACGTCAATTACGACTAGCCCACAGTCTGAATCTTTGAGCATAATATTTTGCTAAATCCAGAGCTTGCGGACGTGGTGGCTGTAAGAGATCATATAAAAAAGTAAGCACCAGCGAGTAAGCCAAGCAAGGTTGCAGCCGCCAGAGGCCACGCAGGCTTTGGCGTGTCAGTGGCGATGTTATCTTCAGGTGCTGACGGTATTGAGAGATCTTCGTTATTGTCATTGTTTGCAGCTTGCTTGGGAGTCTCAACTTGAGGTGAAGTTGCGGAGGGGACTTCATCGTCAGTCACTTCGGTGAGAGGTAATTGCCATTGATAGCCCTTGCGAGAAAAAGTCTTTATTGCATCATCACCAAACAGTGCTCTTAAGTGGCCAATGCTCTGAAAAACAACCTGGTTCGTGACCTCACGCCCTGGCCACACGGCTTCGAGTATTTCATCTTTGCTGTGAATATGTTCAGCATTGGTAAGTAGTAGAGCCAGCAATTTGGCAGGTTTTTCATTTAGCGAGAATACTTTACCATTGTTGGTTAAAACTAAAGCTTCGCAGTCAAATTCAAAATGGCTAAAACGGAATTTCATTTTTGTTATTGATCCAGTTTGTATGGATGTACCTATTTTATGATGATTTATAACAGCATATTGAGAACATTGCAAAACAACGTCGAATGCATGTTATTTGTTAAGGTTAACCTTATGTTATTAATACTCAGTTTCAAAGGTTTTATTTAAATTAACTAAATGTTGATTAATAATCAATCAAAATGCGTTTGATTTAATCGTCTAATTATCAATATGGCCAAGGTTTCTGGCTGGATCTAACTTATCTCTGACTCTGCGCTTTAATATTTTAGCTTCTGGAAAGCCGCCGTCTTGCTCTCTACACCAGATCAGTTCGTGATTATAGTAAATCTGAAATACGCCTTTTGATGCTGGCGAAATTGCGACTTCTTGCAGTTCATCAGAAAATGTTGAAAGTAATTCTTGGGCAAGCCAGCCGCTTCGTAATAACCACTGACATAGCACACAGTAATGTATAGTAATACGAGGTTTAGTCATTCAAAATTGCCTTATAAATATTGAAAGTCATGATGGTAAAGCAGTGATACGCACTACATTTTTTTACAAAAATACCTTGCCTTAATCATATTTATCAAGGTGTAGAGCTGCTAATTTAATCACTCAAACTATAAGGAGATAAGCATGAAAAATATATTAATGATTATAGCTGCTATTGTTTTGAGCGGTTGTCAATCAACCAGTAAACTGAGCATAAACCCAACGCCAGGGGACGCAACTAGGCTGATTGTAAATATAAGCAATGTAACGAGTGAAGAAGGACAGCTGCTGGTAATGATCCACGACAACAGCGCTGATTACCATGCAGATCTAAACATTAATGACCCTAAAGCACAGCATTTTTTAAAAAAAGTAGTTGCGCCAGTTGCACCAAATACGGTCGTTGTGTTTGAGAATATACCTGCGGGTAAGTACGCCATTAATGTGATCCATGATAAAGACGCAGACGGTGAACTTGATCGAATGATATTTCCGTTTTTAGGTATGCCCAGTGAGCCGTATGCGTTATCTAACAATATCTATGACCATTTTAGTAAGGGAGACTTTGATGACGCTCTGGTGGAATTACAGGCACCAAGCAGTCAAATTGATCTAACTCTAGGCACACATCTGTCGAAGGTGACAGGTTTATAAAGCCAGTTATTTGGATACCATAGCAGGCAATATTGTTGGAATTTTAAAAAATAACAAAAATTGCTTGCTTTTTATTTGGGTTCGGTGGTAGATTTCTTCCCTTGGGCCAACGCTACCTATGCGTGCGGTCAGTTTATAATGTCCTTTCTTACCCTGATCCAGTAAGCCAGCATTAAAAAATCAAAAGCTGAATTATTGTACGGCGACCACTTAGCCAGAATATCCTCGTGGCTGGACCGAGCCTTTTTAGGCGTTAATCGATGGGAATATCGTCAACACTGTAGTGAAGCTTATTTAATTAATTTGTCGATTTTCGACATAAATTTGTGAGTTTTCTATGTCATATGAATATAACGGATCTGTGATCCAAATTGCACAGCCTGTGCTGTCAATCTCAGTAAATAAAAGTAATGTTATCTTTGCCGATAAAATGGGTATGAGAAATACCCGTTTTGCCTCACCAAGTGATGCAAGAAGCTTTATTAAATGGCTGACTAAAACGTCAGCTTAATCATACTGAGTGGTGTCTGCTCTAGCGTTTAAACATGGCGAACAGTCAGCTTTTAGCGACCAGAGCTAGACACCTAACAATTTTCTTTACTTCCTTAGCTATTTCTTGGTGTGCTTCAGCCAAGCAGTGATTTCCTTGTCCATAAAGTCTCTGATAATGGGTTGAGCTTTTGCGTTAGGGTGCAAGTTATCATCCTGCATCAGCGTTGGATCTACGGCCACAGGTTCCATAAAATAGGGCATCAAGTATGCGTCTGTGCTGTCAGCTACCTTTTTGTAACTGTCGGTGAACATCGTGGTGTATCTAGGTCCTAAATTAGGCGGGATCTGAATTTCCATTAACGCCACATGCGCGCCCGCTTGCTGACTTTTTGTGACTAATTCTTTTAGGTGTTTTTGCAATAACTTTATTGGAAAGCCACGAATACCATCATTACCGCCCAGCTCTATGAGTACGTGACTCGGTTGATGTGCTGCCAGCCAAGCGTCAATCTTAAGTAGCGCGTTGTCTGTGGTTTGTCCGCTAATCGCCGTATTAATAATTTCGATCGGTTTTTTCTGAGCAACGTATTTATTTTGTAACAAATTAACCCAAGCTTGTGCTTGTTCAAGTCCGTAGCCTGCGCTTAAGCTATCACCAATTATCATAATTTTATCTTTTGCGAAGCTGCTGAACGGTTGCACAGTCAGCAAGAAAACTACAAAGAACTTTAGGAAAAAACGTGTCATGTCAGTATTTTCTCAGTTAAATATTATTAATGTCTCGGGGCTTACCAAGCGTGTAAACACCTTTGAGGGCGAGCTCACTATCCTCAGTGATATCAATTTTGCTGTCAAGTCGGGGGAGTCAGTTGCGATTGTGGGCGCTTCAGGGTCAGGTAAGTCAACATTATTGAGTTTGTTGGCTGGTCTAGATGTCGCGACGCAAGGTGAAATTATCTTAGATTCTGAGCCGTTAGGGGAGATGGACGAAGAGCAACGTGCTCAGTTACGAGCTGAGAAAGTCGGTTTCGTATTTCAGTCATTTATGCTGGTACAAAGCTTAACGGCACTTGAGAATGTAATGTTACCAGCTGAGCTTGCAGGTGACAAAAATGCCAAACAGCAAGCCATCGACTTGTTAGAAAAAGTAGGTTTGTCTCATCGCTTAGAGCACTATCCTTCTCAGCTATCAGGCGGGGAGCAGCAGCGAGTGGCTATCGCTCGTGCATTTATTGGCACGCCTAAGATTTTGTTTGCGGACGAACCCTCAGCTAACCTCGACAGCAAAAATGGCCACATGATAGAAAAACTTCTGTTTGATTTAAACAAACAAAATGGCACCACTTTGGTACTGGTAACCCATGATGAACAGCTTGCTCATCAATGCGACCGAATCATCCATATTGAGGGCGGAAAACTCGAAACGATTCGTGAAGGAGAGGCTGCCAATGTGGGTTAAATTAGCATTAAAACTATTTTCAAGAGAGTTTCAACGGGGTGAGCTGTCGATTATTTTCGCAGCGATCGCACTTGCTGTGTTGACGGTGTTCAGCTTGTCTTCGGTGACTGAACGTATCGGTTTGAATATAGAGCAAAAAACCAGTGACTTTATCGCCGCAGATCGCCGTTTATCGAGCAATCATGCCATCAGCCCTGAAATTTTAGAACACGGTAAAGCGCTTGGGCTGCAAACCGCAAAGATGATATATTTTGATTCTATGCTATTTGCCAATGACGAACTGGTTCTAGGCTCAGTCAAAGCGGTGTCCAACACATATCCTTTGCGCGGAGAGGTAACACTGAAAGACAGCTTGGATGGACAGCCGTACGAGATTCGTGGCGCGCCAGAGGTAGGGCAGTTGTGGTTAAGCGAAGGGCTGTTTTATAGCTTGGGACTAAAAGTGGGTGACAGCGTGGAGCTCGGGGCTGGCAATTTTATCGTTGGCAAAGTATTGGTTAGCGAACCGGATGCACCCTTCTTTTCATTGGCGGGTAATCGCCGTGTGTTGCTCAATTATGAGGACATAGCCGCCACTGGTGCTGTGCAGCCTGGTAGTCGCGTATTTCATCGTTTGCTGTTTGCAGGTGAAGAGCAGCTGTTGAGTGAGTTTTATACATGGTTGAAACCGCAAATGAAGGCGAACCAAACGTGGCAAGGTGTTAAAGATAGGCAATCTCCATTGGGAGACAACCTCATGCGCGCTGAGCGGTTTTTATTGCTAGCGGGGCTGTTTGGTATCATGCTGGCAGCGGTGGCGATGGCTGTCTCAGCGAAGCGTTATTGTGAGCGCCAGTATGACCCTGTTGCTATGATGAAGACGTTGGGGGGCAGTCGTTCGGTTATTCGCAATATTTTCTTACTGCATTTGAGCTTAGTCACTGGCTTTTCTATTTTGGTTGGTTTGCTAATTGGCTTTGTTTTACAGCATATTGGCGCTGATTATCTAGCTAAATTTATGGACGCAGAATTACCTGCAGCGGGCTTTAGACCTTGGCTGATATCTATCTTTATTGGCATTGTGTGCGCACTGATGTTTTCGCTTAAGCCACTACTAGATTTATTCGACATTCCACCATTGCGAGTATTAAGGCGCAATCTTGGTGATCAGCTGACGTTAAGTCGTTTGCATGTTGGCCTGTCTTTGGTGACGATTTTCTTGCTAATGTGGATGTTTAGCGCGCAGTTGGTTACAACGCTAATCCTGTTTGGATCAACATTACTGGTCATAGCGGTGCTGTTTGCTTTGTCTCGACTCATTTTTAGTGCGGGTAGGAAGCTAGGTTTGAGTCCCGGTTCTAGCTGGTCTTTAGCGATAGCAACGCTACAAAAGCGCGCCAACGCTAATGCCATACAGCTAATTAGTTTTGCTTTAGCAATCAAACTAATGCTTTTCTTGGTGGTGCTTAAAAATGACATGATCTCAGACTGGCAGATGCAAGTGCCTGAGGACGCGCCAAACATGTTCCTCATCAATATTGCGCAGGACGAAGTTCAGCCACTGACATCATTTTTCGAGCAACACAACATCACCCATGAAGACTTTTATCCAGTGTTTAATGCGCGAGTTGACTCAATAAATGGTGAAGAGTTGGAGCGTAGGGTTTCTCAGCAAGAGGGAGAACAAGAGCAAAAAGATGAAAACGAACGCCGTGGCGTCAATCGCGAGCCGAATCTTACTTGGCTATCGCAGCTACCACAAGGCAATGAAATTACTGAAGGTGAATGGTTTAGCAACAATACAGTAGATGGCCGTATTGAAGTGTCTGTGTTTGAAGGTTGGAAAGAGCAGCTCGATTTGGAGCTCGGTGACACAGTTGGCTTTTTGGTTAATGAGCAGCGTTTTGAAGCTGTTGTCACTAGCTTTAGAAGTGTGGACTGGGGAAGTCTTAAACCAAATTTTGTGATGATCTTAAGCCCAAATATGGCAGGCCAGATACCAGTCACCTATTTTAGTGCTGCTAAGCTCGAAGATAAGCATACTAAAGCCATCAGCAGTATGCTCCAGCAATATCCGACGATCAGCATGATTGACATAAAAAGCCGTCTTGAACAGGCTCAGTCGATTATTGCTCAAGTATCTTTGGCGATTGGGTTTGTACTTGCGATTGTGTTGATAAGTGGAGCATTGGTATTGGTTTCTCAAGTTCAGGCAAGCCTTGCAGAACGAATGCAAGAAGTCGTTATTTTGCGCACTTTGGGTGCGAAAGGAAAATTGATAAAATTGGCGACTTTGTATGAATTCTTGCTATTAGGCGCAATTGCAGGGCTTGTCGCGGCTATCGTTAGCGATATTGCGCTGTTGATTATACAGCAGCAATTGTTTGATGTAGCTGGCAAAATGCACCCTTACATTTGGCTTCTGGGTCCGCTGAGCGGCGCTGGATTTGTATCCGTTATTGGTTATTTTATGGTTGCCAAAACAATGCGGCAAAATACCCAAGGGCTACTTCGAAAAATCGCCTGACGGTTCAAGCAATATTGCTCTTAATGTTAGCCAAAAAAGCCTTCACAGCTGTGAAGGCTTTTTAGTATGTGAAGTTACATATTTTCATATACCTGTTTTGATAACATATTAAAAAATATTCGTTTTTTAGCGTACTTAGCTGAGTAAATTAAGGTAAAAGCAAAATTCGCTTCTATACTCATGAAGATATTGATGTTTAACAACTTATCAATTGGGATGACACGATGAAAAAACGATTATTAGCTGTCGCTTTATGTTGTGCTATAAACGGTACCGCATACGGCGCAGACCTGCGCATCAATGGCTTTGCTTCAATAGTTGCAGGGTCTACCACCGACGATAACATGAGCGTATTCGGCTACGAAGATGAAATTTCATTCAGTAACGAGAGCATGTTTGCACTGCAAGTTTCGTCCGATTTAGGGGACGGAATTAGCGCCACTGCACAAATCGTGGCCCGAGGCCATGAGGATTACGATGCTGAATTTGAGTGGGCATATATATCATACGATATTAATGAGCACCTACGCCTGAGTGCGGGTAAAATGCGTTTACCCTTGTTTAGATACTCTGATTTTATAGAAGTAGGCTATGCGTATCGTTGGGTTCGCCCACCCACATCGGTCTATAGTTTCGCATCAACCACACCTACGGGGATGAGTTTGCTCTACACATCACAGCTGGGGCAGTGGGATTCATCGCTGCAATTTGTATATGGGCGCTATGAGGGGAAGGCCAACGCTATCACAGACAGTGATGACGCGACCCTCAATGACATTACTGGCTTTAATTGGACCATGTCTAAAGACTGGCTAACGTTACGTGCATCCTATGTGGTTGCTGAGACGAGCATCAGTCTAAATAACTCTGCGCCATTGGTCGCTTTGTCTGGTGCGTTGCAAAATTATGGTTTACAAGAACAGCTCAGCCAACTGGTGGTGGATAAAGACGATGGTTCGTTCTTAGGGCTAGGTTTTGCTATTGATTACAACAACTTCCTACTCGATGGTGAGTATACAGAAGTTGAAGTAGACAATAGTTTGTTGCCAGAGCAATCGCAATATTATGTGTCTGCAGGTTATCGACTTGATGATTGGACGCTACACGTTACTTATGAAGAAAACGATGATAAGCACCCAAATGGCCGCTTTAACCAAGTGCCAACGACAATCACGCTTGCAAATGGCGCTGTAGTACCCGTTTCGACGGATCCAAGTAACCCAAATGCCCCACTTATCCGAGACCTTATGAATGGCGCGTTGAATGCAACTCGTGTCAACACCAACACGGTGACCTTGGGGGCTCGTTATGATTTTCATCCTTCGGCTGCATTTAAAATTGACTGGAGTCGCTTGGATAATGACGTGACAAATCAAGATAACGATGTTATCGCGGTTGCAATTGACTTGGTGTTCTAGGGAGGCAAATATGAAAAAAACTATTGCAACTTGTGTATTGCTGGCTGCAAGTGCTCATTGTGCTGCCGAGATTTCAGTGATTGTGCACCCTAGCAACGGCAATGCACTTGATAAAGACAGTATCGCCAAAATCTACCTAGGCAAAGCCAAATCATTTAGTGATGGAACCAAGGTACAGGCAGTGGGATTAAGTAGCGGAAGTGTTGTCGATGAGTTCACCAGCAATGTACTTGGTAAATCAAGCAGTCAATATAAAGCCTATTGGTCAAAATTGATTTTTACGGGCAAGGGCACACCGCCCGAAGGGCTTGATAACGAGCAGGCAGTGCTGGATTTTGTTGCGCAAAACAGTGATGCCATTGGCTATGTTGATAGTGCCAAGGTTACCTCGGCGGTAAAAGTCGTTGGTAAATTTTAACGCAGTGAACACAGGCTAACAGCTAATAGCTGCTAGCCTGTACTCTTAACCGCCTAGTGTCCCTGCTTTATTTGCGCTTTTAGCCACACACCCGCCTCTTTTAATTGCTCGTCACCATAAAGTTCCTGTGCACATGAACCTACTTTAAATACGGCTCCAGAGCGCCAATCATCTGAATAGTTCCAGTTCGTCCAGCTAATATGCTTGCGGGCCATCAGATCAAGATAGGCTTGAGCGCTAACAAAGTCATTGTCACCCTCTCCTTTATAATTCTGGGTGCCCCACTCGGTGACAAATACGGGCAAAACATCAGATGCTTTATCCAGCATGTCACGGTGATAGTCTAAGTGCGATGCAGCATAAAAGTGAAAAGTGTACATGATGTTTTCAAATGGCAGCGGCTGTAGCAATACGTCGTTGAATGAACCTCCATCGGATGCACCGAATGTAGACCAGCCATGAGTGCCGACAAGCACTACCGCGTTAGGGTCAATTTCGCGAATGACGGGTATTAACTCAACGGCGTAGTCATAAATACGTTGCCAGTTGACGCCGTTGGGCTCGTTGGCGATATCATAAATGACATTGTCTCTTGCCTTGTTTGCGCTAACGATATCGCTAAAAAATTGTTTGGCATTGGCGAGGTTGAAATTCGGGTCTCCTGGGTTCAGTTGATGCCAGTCAACCAGTACGTACATGTCTAAATCGCTGGCCATGGCAATCAATTCATTCACCTGATTGGTAAATGCTTGAGGGTTGGTTTCATATCCCCCCTCTTGGACGTAGAGGCTCAGGCGTATGATGTCTGCTTGCCAATCCTGAGCTAGTACCTGAAGTGACTTTGCAGTTAAGCACTTATTCAAGCCATACCATTGCAGGCCATGGCTGCTCATACCCTTAAGTTGTACTGGTGTATTGTTTTTGTCACACAGCTTAGTGCCACATACACTTAATTTACCGTGACGGCTAAAGGGCCCTTCACTAACAGGTGGTGTGCTTTGACACGCGCCGAGCGTTTCCCAAGCACTGCTACTGCCAGGTTTGGAGTTGGTCCACCATTTAGCACGATAAAGTGTACCTAAGTGGTGCATCTTATCACCACTAATAGCATGGTCGTAAATACCAGCCCAATTACTTTGTGTCCAGTTAGGGTATTCGTTGATGCCATTACAATTATTAGCGTAACCATATGAATTAAAAAATGATAAATATATATAAGTGATAAGACTAAGTATCTTCTTGATCATGACGATCTCCTATTGTTAACATGTTGTATCACGTTAAAAGGTACGGTGCTGTGCTATTTTTAACCAATATACTTTGGTCTAATGCAGGAACAAGTCTTCCTCCGAGAGTTATACTAATGTATTGAATCACATAGTAATCATGAAAGAATTTGCGGGAGTGGAGCTATACTGAAATGCTCTTAATTCATGATACGTCGAAACAAGGAGAGGAATATGCAACATCATATAAATTATGTGGAGTTTGCTGCTCACGATTTAGCTGCAACGGAGCAGTTTTTTAGTCGCACTTTTGGTTGGTTATTCGAACATTATGGGCCAGATTACATTGCGTTCAGTAATTCTGGGCTTGAAGGTGGCTTTTATCGGGCTGAACTATCGGCAAGTGTCGCCAGTGGCAGTGTGCTGGTGGTTATCTACAGTAACCAGCTTGAACAAACACTGGAGCTTGTGCAACAAGCCGGTGGTTCTATCAGTAAGGATATATTCAGCTTCCCTGGGGGGCGTAGATTCCACTTTATTGAGCCCAGTGGGAATGAGTTAGCTGTGTGGTCTGATTGCTAGTAACTTACACAGCGCAAGTGTGATTTATTTAACCTCAGCCGCAAATTCGTTTATGTGCAACTGAGGTTATTTACACGCGCAACCAACATCCAAGCGTGAAAACCACTCTAAAAATTCTTGTACCGTCTCTCCTTTGAAAATACGGCCATGTTGCGGTGCCATGATATCGATTTCCAGTTCTTTAACGCGGGCTATCCAATTTTCTTTCGCACGGTTTGATGGCATCCAGCGACGATGAAAATACTCCATATGTTTAACATGGCTCGCAAAGTCTTCGACAAACATGGGCGGCTCACCCTTTTCAAGAGCTGCACCAATGTCACCGCTCATTAATATTTTTGCGGTCGGGTCGTAAACATTAAAGTTGCCGGAAGAATGTAAGTAATGGGCGGGTACAAATCGCAGTGTGGTTTTACCAATTTTTATTTCACCACCTTCGTCTTTAATTGGCTGATAGCTGATATTGTCCATACCGAAATGGCGAATAAAGCCCTCCCATAGCCAAGGGGCATGAAGCGTCGCTTGTGGTAAAGCTTTATCCCAAAGTCCTAGCGATGAAATAATGTCTGGATCTTGATGCGACGCAAACAAGGTTGTGACTTGCTCCAAAGAAACATGTTTGAGTATGCTTGCGAGCATGGGTGAGAATAGCTCGATGCCACCTGGATCTAAAATGATTGCTTCGTTAGCGCTTTTTATTAAATACTGATTGGTGTCGATGATATTATTTGGTTTGTTTGAGTCTCTACCAAGTACCAGCCAAATATGTGTAGCGCTGCTGTAGATTTCGGTTGCTTTCAACGTAATGCTCCTTTTAACTGGTTAATTTCTTTTAAATTATTATGAATAGCTGATTTTATTTTCTTTGCTGCCCCCGTGATAAAGTCAGATACTGACTGTAAGCTCTCACTAAACTCTCCGGCATTGGATGCTTCCACACGGCTTGTGACGGCAATATACTCGGCACTGCGCATTTGCTTTTTAATATCCTCAAAGTAGCTTTCTAGGTGGTCAATTACCGACTCCAGCTGTTTGATGGTTTGCATAAGCTCCCGATTTATTCCTCGCTGTAGGTGGTTAATTGCTTTACTTTGAGAGTGCTTTGCGCAGGCATTTAAGTGATGTTGAAAATCACTACACCTGACCACCGATAAGGCAATTGAAAACAACTGACTGGATAGTTGTGATATTTGTTTAGTTGTTTTGATGGTGAGATCAGAAAACTCGTCGATAAAGTTGGTGATAGGTTTAAAGCCAAAAGCAGAGTCACCGGCTCTGAGTGCGACAACTCTCGCATTTTTTGCCGTAAGAGAGAGATTCTTGGCTTCGGTTAAAATAGTATCTAAGTTTGCGATTATGTTTGCTACTCGTACAAAATTTCTAACAGCCTGGGCGGCTTCATCATTTTTGGTCATGGGTGAAACTCAACTGTTACGGTTTTATGAGCATAGATAAATTTTAGTCTTTCGCCCAATAAATCACTCGAAAACCGCTTGTATCATGCCTTTACCTTGATAAATCACAAGATCTCACTCATATTTTTACTAAGCACAAGCCCGTCAACGTCAACCAAGGTTAGGTTATACAAATGAAACACCTGTTATTTTGGGTTTTGGGTTATTTAGCGACAGTTTTATTGTATTTATTTCATTCGCCAACTGCGCTCGGTGTGATTTCGTTAGGTGGTGTGAGTTTGTGGTTGATAGGGGCGCTTATCAATCAACGGTTAGTCGTACGTGTTGCTGTGTGTACATGTATCGCAATGATTAATGGGGCTGCTTTAGCCTATCTTTCCGCGCTCAATTTACTCAGCACATCCTTGATAGTGATCAACATGATAGCAGTAATCGTGATCTGCGAGTTACTGGAACGTTACCATCATATTGATTCACATCAGCATTCCATTTTGCGGATAGTCACGAGTATTCTTACCTATGTATTTATCCCAGCGATGCTTTTTGGTGCTATTGGCGTTTCTTTGGTTTTGTATCAAACCACAATAGCGACACAAACCGTGTTATTTAGCGCTGTGGTAGGTACTTCATTGGCACTGTTTGTTGGAACGCCCTTTGTTTTAGCCTTTATGGGCAGAGGTGACGCATATCTACAATCGGTGTATCAGTTTCGTCATGTGATGTTTTGTGTCGTTGTGATCAGTTCAATGGTGGCCACTGCGGCCATTTCATGGCATTTGTTTAGCGCCGCAACGGTGGCGCTGTTTGTATTGTCAGTGGTTTTTTATGATTTCAAGGCGTTGAATTTATGTAGCTTTGCTGTTGGGGGGCTGGTAAGTGCAGCCCTTAACTTTCATTATATCAATGCGGACAGTGGGCTATTAGACTCGGGCTTTTATGCATTCACTTCTATTGCGGTGGGTTATGTAACTGCGTTGTTTGTATGGCGCTACAAGAAGCTTGTCGCCCACTCAAGTGCTCAGTTATCGCAATTGCATGAGAGCTTTAAACACACATTTGAGCTTAGCCCTGAAATGCTCCTGACAATAGATTCGTCTGGTACAGTTCAAGAGGTTAGTCAAGGGTTTGCAGACGCGATTGGGGAGCCTAAAGAGCTTCTTTGTGGAAGGCCATTTACTGATTTTATGACCGCACAAGGTCAGCAAGCATTTACCAAGCATGCTTTAGATGTCGAGAGTAAATTTGTGCTGTCCAATTTACAATTACTCTCAAGTGAAGGGGAAATCTTAACCGTTAATTTAAAAGCTGAATTGTTTGGTACACCAAGTGGAATATGTACGTTATGTTTCTTGCAAGATATTTCAGAGCAAATAGAACTAGCAGAAGTTTTAGAACAGGAAAAGGAGCTGTTAGAAGTAACACTAAGTTCGATTGGCGATGGAGTGATATGCACTGATGTAAATAGCAAAGTGACTTACATGAACCCAGTTGCTGAAGCGGTACTGGCAAAATTGACTCGGGAAGTAAAAGGTTTGCCGTTTGATGAAGTGATGCCACTGTACAACGAAGATACCAAGCAGCCTATCAGAGGGTTGACTGATTACTGCATTAAGAACAATAAGCTAATGGAGCTACCTGAGTTAACTTGCGTAAAGAATCACTTAAAATTAGAGTTCGCCATCCAAGATTCAATCTCTCCTATTTACCTTAAAAACGGAGAAATAGTGGGTGCTGTAATGGTATTTCAGGATGTGACGGAATCGCGCATTATGTCACGAAAATTGAGTCATTTGGCCCACCATGACGTGCTGACTGGCTTACCGAATCGATTATTGTTGCAAGACCGCTTGTCGCAATTTTGCAGGCGAGCACTAAGAGAAGAACATAATTTTGCGGTCGTTTTTATTGACTTGGATAAGTTTAAAAAAATCAATGACTCCTTGGGACATGCAGTGGGAGATTCGCTGCTAAAAAAAGTGGCAAAGCGATTAACTAATTGTATCCGTAGCTGTGACACAGTATCTCGTATGGGGGGAGATGAGTTTGTTTTGTTGCTTGATGCGGTTCGCAGCAGAGCGCAGGTGGGTAAAGTTGTTGAAAAGATCCTTGAATCTGTTTCGGGATGTTATGAGCTAGATACAGTGCAGGTTGAGCTGGCTGTCAGTGCTGGTGTTGCCATCTATCCGGAAGATGGTGACTCAGCAGACGCTTTGATGAAACATGCCGATACTGCGATGTACCGCGCTAAGAAAGTCGCCAGAAGTAATTATCAGTTTTACAGCGTCGAGCTTGATAAGGATGCTGAATTTAAAATAGAGCAAGAGTCAGCGATTGCTAAAGGCATAAAAAACAGTGAATTCATTCCCTATTATCAGCCAGTTGTTAATGCGCAGAGTTTTTTACTAGAAAAGCTCGAAATGTTAGCAAGGTGGGATCATGATGGGGAGTTAGCTGGACCCCATCAATTTATTGCCACAGCAGAAGAAGCAAACCTTATTGGCAAGGTTTGTGAGCAGTTACTTCAAAAGGCGTTCAGAGATTTTTCTTCATGGCTGGAAAAAATGCCTTCACTGACCTTAAGTGTCAATATTTCTGTATTGCAATTAATTGAACCCGAATTTATTGATATCTTTTTATGCTCACTCAAGCGCTTTAATGTCCCCCCTATAAACGTAGAAATAGAGATCACTGAGTCTTCATTAGTTTCTAACCTAGACACTATGAAACAAACATTATTGGACCTTAAAAGCCATGGTATCCGTGTGGCAATCGACGACTTTGGAACGGGTTATTCTAGCTTGAGTTATTTAAAACACCTGAGTTTTGATACCATCAAGGTCGACCAAAAGTTTGTTTCTGACCTAACTGGTAACATTGATGGCGGAGAGCTGGCAATTGTAATTGTACACATGGCACAAAGCTTACAGGTTAACTGTGTTGCTGAAGGCGTCGAAACTGCTGAACAGGCACGCATACTAGCTGATGCTGGGTGTCATCAGTTGCAGGGTTATTACTTCTCAAAGCCTAAAAGTGCACGTGCTATTGATTCTATTATTGAGGCTGGGGTTTCTATCGTTCAGTCTCGTACTCTCCTGTAGTACATGACTACCTCACACTCAGGCACCCATTCATGAAACAAACTTTTTTACAAAATTAAATACGCTTAAGGTTTACTTAATTTTGGCGATCTACAGTCAGTTCATCACCGTTAGAGGAACTGCTTATGAGCGCGATACCCCTTCACAATCAAACGATTTCTGCCAGTGCTTTGCTATGGGCAAAAGTGGGACAAATTGGCCGAGACGAGCTTGAGCAAACAGTGAAGTCGGGGTTTGCTAGTGCTTACCAAGCGAACCTACATGATTTTTATCCTTTGCTAAGTCGCTTATCAACATCACAAGGGGATTGTGTGCTCGGGCTCCGTCTTGCAGCAAACGCAGATTTATTTGTTGAACAGTACTTACAACAGCCAATTGAAAGGTTTTTACCGCAATGCCAGACACGCGCTCAGATAGCTGAACTCGGCAACTTATATTCCACTCATCGCAGCGCTACGCTCGGTCATTTCATTGTTGTCACACGTGCTTTTTTAGATACCGACATACAGTATTTGGCTTTTACTGGAACACTACAGGTACGCAATTTAATGGCATGGTGTGAGGTGCCCATTTGTGAACTCAGTGTGGCGCAGAGCGAATGCGTAGCCAGTGCTTTGGATTATGGCAGTTACTATGCAGCGGACCCAAAAGTATGTGTGGTTGATTTGCGCAGCGCACAACAAGTGGTAGCAAACAATAAGCTATTTTCCAAGTTGGCTGATCTCTATGCACGAGAAGCTGAACAATTGAAAAAAGGGCTGTGTGTATGAATATGTTAGTTGAGCAGTTACAAAAATCGCCAGAGCAGGTTGTGCTGTTAGACAGCGAAAAAAGTATCACTAGCGCAGAGTTAACTACGCGAGCGACTGAAATATCGGATCTCATTGGTACACAGCAGTTAAGCTGCGTAGCATTTCGATTAGATAATAGCATCGCATGGGTGGTACTAGATTTAGCCTTAACTATGACAGACAGCGCAGCGCTCCCGCTACCGACTTTTTTTACGCACGCTCAGTGTGAATTTGCGATGCATAAGGCAGGTGCTCAATGGCTGATTAGTGATCAAGCAGAGTCGAATTTGGCGATGTTAACAACATTAAATATCTTTGGCCAAACCCTTTGGGTATACGATCTGCAAGGCTTGCGAACCACGGAATTATTTCCTGACACCCAGAAAATTACATTTACATCGGGCTCTACAGGAGAACCTAAAGGGTGTTGCTTGTCTTTGAGTAGCCAATTTACGGTTGCCAGTAGCTTATGTGAACGTGTCGCTTTACCGGCACCTAAACATCTATGTGTATTACCACTTGGAGTATTGCTAGAAAACATAGCGGGTATCTATGCGCCATTGCTCAGCGGTGGACAAGTCAAGGTTCTATCTGCTGAGGAACTTGGATTCATAGGAAGCCAAGTTTTTGATCATCAATTGCTTCTAAATGCGATTACGCAGTACGAGCCAAATAGTTTGGTCCTAGTGCCAGAAATATTAAAGATTTTGATTTTGGCTGCAGAGCAAGGTTGGCTTCCACCAAAATCACTGCAGTTTGTAGCGGTAGGAGGGGCATTAGTGTCTAGTCAAATGCTTAACCGTGCCAGCGCTTTGGGCATACCTGTGCACCAAGGATATGGGCTGTCAGAAGCGTGCTCGGTGGTGAGTCTAAACACAGATGTGGAGCAAGACGGTAGTGTTGGTAAGCCCCTAGCGCATATTCAATTTAAAGCGATTGATAATGAATTATATATTCGTGGGCCACTGTTTTTGGGTTATCTCAACGAGCAACCTCATGACGAAACACATTGGTATGCCACAGGCGACCTTGTAACCATTGAGCAGCGCGATTTAGGCTCGTCACTGAGCATTATCGGGAGAAAAAAGCATGTGCTCATCAATAGTTTTGGTCGCAATGTCAGCCCTGAATGGCCTGAGTCTTTACTACAAAACACGTCTTGGCCAATACAAGTGGTGGTGTGTGGCGAAGCAAGAGCATTCTTGAGTGCCTTGGTGTGGATGCCTCAGACAATTTCAGATGAACAATTTGAGCAGCATTTGATCAAGGTCAACCAATCCCTACCCGATTATGCGCGGGTTTTGCGTTGGCACCGTCTTAGCAAGCCGCTGAGCATTGAACAGGGGTTACTTAGCAACAATATACGGCCCAAAAGAGCAGCGATTGCCGACTTTTATGCGGATGTGATCAACGGTCTATACCTTCAATAATAGGACAAAGAAATGAGTGACTTTTTCGAACAACTACAAGTACACACGCAAGCTGAACGTGAGTATTTATTAGCGGCGCCTATCATAACAGATGTGCTCGCGCAAAAAGTAACGTTGGGCCAGTATGGTTCGTTTTTACAACAAGCATATCATCATGTTAAACACACCGTACCATTACTGATGGCATGTGGTAGCAAACTGGATGAATCAAAAGAATGGCTGCGAGAAGCTATTGGTCACTACATTGAAGAGGAAATGGGGCATCAGGAATGGATCTTAAACGATCTAGAAGCGTGTGGTTTTGACAAAGAAGCCATCCGCTATTCAATGCCAAGTTTCGCAACCGAAATGATGGTCAGTTATGCCTATGACAGTATCCACCGCGTCAACCCTTTGTGCTTTTTTGGCATGGTTAATGTGCTCGAAGGTACGTCGATAGCATTGGCAGATAAAGCCGCTAAGAACATTAGTGAGCAGCTAAACCTGCCTGAACGCGCATTCAGCTATTTAACCTCTCACGGTGCACTCGATATTGAACACATTGATTTTTTCAAAGGGTTAATGAATAGGATTGAATGCAAAGAAGAACAAGCACTTATCGTTCACAGCGCGAAATGCTTCTATCGTCTCTATGGGGATGTCTTCCGAAGCATAACGGCTATGCCACAGCTAGATAGTAATAGAGAGAGCGACTCATGACACAAAGTAAACTTGCAGTTGTCACAGGCGCTTCGGGTGGCATAGGTGCAGCCATCGCACGACAGCTTAGTAACGCTGGTTGGCGCTGCTTGCTATTAGGGCGAAATGAAGAAAAGTTATCTTTATTGCGGCATCAACTGGGGCCTCAACATGAGTATCTGGCAATTGATCTGGCACAGCCTCAAAGCCATAGAAAAGTGGTTTTACATGCGCTCACAATGGGTGGAGTAGCCCTGCTGGTTAATTGTGCGGGAGGGAATAAGGTACGCGCATTTTCAGATATGTCGCCCGAGGATATTCAGCAACAGTTAGTGCTTAACCTCCACGTTCCGATGTTGTTAACCCAGAGCTTTTTGGTGCAACTTAGTCAATCTTCAGGGACAGTCATCAACGTCGGATCGGCATTTGGTTACATCGGGTTTCCATATCAAAGCATTTATTGTGCTAGTAAATTTGGTTTACGCGGTTTTAGTGAAGCCTTATCAAGAGAGCTCGATGGTCGGGTAAACGTGAAGTATTTTGCCCCACGAGCTACAGATACGAGCCTTAACGATGATGATATGCGCTCGTTGAACAAAGAGTTGGGTAACAACGTAGATTCTCCTGAACGTGTCGCAAAAGAGTTTATGCAACTACTCAATAGCCGTAAGCGCCGCTGGGTCGTAGGCTTTCCTGAGAAAGCATTTGTCAGAATCAATGGTTTGCTACCAGAGCTTGTTGATAGCGCCATAATTAAGCAACTAAAGACCATCACGCGTTGTATTCGTGGTCAATTCAATACTAAGGAGTCATCCTCATGAAAGCTATCTATATAGTGTTAGCAATAATTTTGTTAGTGAGTGCCAGCGGGTTTGCTAAAACAGATTTTAATCACCAGTTAGCAATGGTGCAAAAATCTTGGGCAAGCGTGAACTATGAATTGCAAGATGATGCACAGGAAAAGGCATTTGAAGCTTTGCTGAAAGACTGCCAAGCATTGGTTGCGGAGTATCCAAAGAAAGCACAGAGCCATATTTGGTACGGTATTGTGCAATCAAGCTATGCTGGAGTTAAAGGTGGTTTAGGTGCCCTTGGGTTAGCAAAAGCTGCAAAGTCAGAACTAGAAGCGGCTATTGCGATAGATGAATCTGCACTGGGCGGCTCAGCGCTAACGAGTCTAGGCACTTTATACAGCAAAGTTCCTGGCTGGCCAATTGGGTTTGGTAGTGATAAAGAAGCGGAAAAGTTATTTCATAGAGCTTTAAAAATAAACCCATCTGGGCTAGATATTAATTACTTCTATGCAGAATTTCTCTATCATGAGAAAAACTACAAAAAAGCGCTAAAACACCTACAGTTAGCGAAGCAAGCGTCAGCTCGTGAAGGCCGAGAAAAGGCTGACTTTTATCGCCAACAGGAAGTAGACATGTTAATAGCCAAAGTTGAGAAAAAGTTAACACATAAACGATGAGATTATTACTGGTTGAAGATGATGCCTTGTTGGCTCAGGGCCTGGTTCATTCCTTACAAAAAGAAGGATATACGGTTGAGCATGCAGGCACCGCCAATGAGGCTAATAAGATGCTCAACAATGGGGAAATTGAACTTGTAGTGCTCGACTTAGGACTGCCTGACGGTGATGGCTTGGATTTGTTAAAGGTCATACAAAAACAAAAAAATCAGTTAGCAGTGCTTATTTTAACTGCCAGAGATAGCGTAGAAGATAAAATCAGGGGGCTCGATTTAGGAGCTGATGATTACTTAGCCAAACCGTTCGAGGCTAAAGAACTATTTGCCCGTCTGCGAGTTATCAGTAGGCGTTTGGGTAGTCAAAGCAGTAGTATTTTGCAATGTCAGAATGTGCAATTGGACTTGGCCGCTCATCAAGTGTGTGTTGATGCACTTCCTATATCGTTACCGAGAAAAGAGTTTATGTTGTTGAAAGCGCTGATGGAAAATGCAGGGAGAGTACTGTCAAAAAATCAGTTGGAAAGTAAGCTATATCAGTGGGGAGAAGAGCTCGGTTCCAATGCTATTGAAGTTCACATCCATAACTTGCGCAAAAAGTTACCAAAAGATTTTATCAAGACGCTGCGTGGCATCGGTTATGTCGTTGCAAAATAGCTCACAAATACAAACGATCGCGACATCGCAAAGAAGGGGGCGTCTATCTATTAGCCGCAGATTGACCATGATTTTGCTCTCTATGGTGATTTTGACTGCGTTTATGGCGTTGCTAAATGGTTATCACAGGAGCATGGAAGAAGCGCAGCGACAATTAGATTTGCAGTTAATGAGTATGGCACAGGTGTTGATTGAGACTCCCGCGGAACATTGGCCTGAGCAACAAAGTTTATACGGGCAGTTGTGGCGCCAAGACCACTTGGTCTATACGGCAAAGCTGCTTGCAAAAATGCCTGTATCACTTATGGACGAAGTTGGTTTTGCGACTGAGAATATTGCTGGCACCCGCTTGAGAATTTTTGTATTACATAAGCAAGATAAGCGCTTACTATTGGCAGAACCTATTCAAAAACGTTATTTGCTTTCAGAAAGTTTGATCCTCTCAGCGATGACGCCATTGGTGATGGCAATGCCGTTACTAGCTGTGTTTATTGCTTGGTACATCTACCGTGCGCTTCGGCCCTTAACGACTTTATCTCACGAACTAAAAGAACGAAATGCACGCGACTTTAGTAAGTTGGTTATTACCAGTGAAGATGCTGAAGTAGCCCCCGTGATAGAGCGATTAAACAGCTTGTTTGGCAAGGTTGAGAAAGCTTATATGCGTGAACGTTTTTTTGCAGCGGACGCAGCTCACGAACTTAAAACCCCGATTAGCAGTTTAAAAATCAATCTTCACAACTTAGCGCAAGAGGTACATCATCCAAGCCTGCAGGCGATGCAAAAAGGAGTTGAACAGCTCAACCATATTGTGGAGCAAATGCTGACACTGGCGCGCACTGAGCCTGATAGGTGGCATGTTAATTTTCATCCGGTTGACCTTGAACAACTGAGTCAGGAAGTTGTGGCGCAACTTTATCAACGCATCGACGAAAAACAGTTACAAATAAGCTTGGATGCTAAGCCACAGGTTATACTCGGCTGTGAATTTACACTTAAAACCTTGTTTGTGAATCTGCTTGGAAACGCAGTGAAGTACACTCCTGTGGGTGGAAAAATAAAACTTACCATTGACGCCCAAGGGTCTGGAATTAGTTGGATTGTAGAAGACTCTGGACCCGGCATGGATAGTAAACAAATGGCGCGCATTTTTGACCGCTTTTATCGTGTAGGAGGCGACAAACATCCATCAGGAGAAAAAGGTGCCGGACTGGGGATGGCGATAGTTCAGCAAATTGCTGAAATTTACGGGGCCCAAATTAAGCTAGAGCGTGCCCAATTAGGAGGATTGAAAGTACGAGTAACCTTTTTGAAGGAGCATCTATGCAAGTGACGCGCACCTTAGTATCTCTTAGCGTAACACTCTACTTATTTTTTACATGCAAAGTACAGGCGATTGACTCGGTAAATATTGTGCTAAGAAATCATTTATTTTTGCCCGCCGAAGTAGAAGTTCCTGCGGGTAAAAAAGTGCGGTTGATTATAGACAATCAAGATGACACAGCGGAAGAGTTTGATAGTTTCGACCTAAACCGAGAAAAAGTGCTATTTCCTCATCGTAAAAGTACTATCTATATAGGCCCGTTGAGCGTGGGTGAGTATCGGTTCTTTGGTGAGTTCTCACCGAATACCGCACAGGGTAAAGTGATCGTTAAGGAGTCTTCAAATGCTCCTTAACACGGTTATCATTAGTTTAAATCAATTCTTGCCAATGGCACTGTTGTGGGTGCTGTTATTGCAATGTGACATAGGGCCTTCGTTATCTCGGATCTCTGTTTGGAGAGCTGTATTATACAGCTCAGTGGCAGTTACCTTATTTTTAGCTGCGGCGGGCTCAATCAGTCAATGGTTCGACTACCGAGGTTTAGAGGTCGGTAAAATCGTGCTGCTTGTTGGCATTTATGTCTCTGTACTTGGTGTTATTACTAGTTATAAATCAGGTGCTTATAAGCTGGTGGCGATTACTTTAGCGAGCATGCTGTACCTGAGTCATTTCGTGATGTATCTGGGCAGTTACTGGGGGCAAGATGCCAAGCAAGGTTTATTGATTGGTTCAATTCTTGGGCTGGGAATTTGTTTGAGTTTTTGCATCTTACTGTATTTTATTTTGGCTTGGCTACGGACACATCATTTACAGTTTTTAGTACTGACCTTATTGGCTTGTCATAGTGCTAGTAAAATTGCAAACGCCGTTGATTTATCGGCACAAATAGATCTGTTACCCAGTAGTAAAATTGCTTTTGATATACGAGCTTGGCTAGACGAGCACGGTATTGTTGGACGCATTTTAAAGTCGTTATTCGGGTACGAAGCCTCCCCCAGCCAGGCTAATCTAGTCGCATTTTTATCGGCGTTACTCTTAATGGGAGTAGTGATATGTTGGCGTGTTCAGGTGAACACACAAGAGGTCGTGAAGGAGTTGGAGCATGACTAAATCGCTTTTCATCAGAATGTTGTTGTGCGGTGCACTTGGTTTGATGTCAGTGAGTGCGCGAGCCGATGGCATGGTGGTTGATAAAGTTTACCACCCATATGTCTTGCCATTTGAAAGAGAAGTGGAGTGGCGTTTGTTATCTCGTCAAACTGATGATCGCAATGAGTTGGCGCAGCGGGCTGGACTTGGTTGGGCTATCGCTGAGACTGTGACCGTTGAAGGGTATATGATAGGCGAGCGTGACCAAGATGATAACTTTGATTTAGCCGCTTATGAGCTAGAGGCGCGCTGGCAGGTGGTTGAACAAGGGCGCTATTGGGCCGATTGGGGGATGCTATTCGAACTTGAAAAACGCCATAAAGTATCAGCTTATGAAGCAACCCTAGGAGTGTTGTTTGAAAAAGAATTTGGCAAAGTCAGCCTAACTATGAATGCTTTCGCTGTAAGAGAATGGGGACGGGCGATTAAGAATGAGTGGGAAAGTGAGTTTAGGGCACAGTTACGTTATCGCTTCGACCCCGCGTTTCAACCCGCTATTGAAGTGTATACAGGGGAAGACTTTGTCGGAATAGGGCCTGCGGTTATCGGGTTATATCGGTTTGCAGGACAACGCCAACTAAAATGGGAAATCGGCTTTGCTAGCGAAGTAGCGCATAGTGGAAAAGATCACAGTTTTAGATTAGCTCTGGAATTTGAATTCTAGCAATTATAGTAGGGCCATTGACTTTTTTGATTGAGTAGCGCCATGTTTACGAAGAACCATTGGGCATAAATTTGGTGGTTTTTATCTATTATCTTCATTAACTTGCCAGAATAAATTGCAAAGCGTGTTTTTTAGATTAGCCTTTAATGTGGGTGGGCAAGCAGACATGGCGTCGCGTGCTTTTACCCGCATATTCTTAGTCATGGAGAAGCAAATGAATAAACTGGTGTTGATTATTTTAGCAATTATCTTTCCACCGATTGCAGTGGCATTAAACAATGGGGTAGGGAAAGACTTAGTTATAAACGTACTATTAAGTATTTTGTTTTTTGTCCCGGGGATTATACATGCGCTATGGCTAATTTTACGTTAGTCACAGTGATTTAATCAGCTCAAATTATCTGGCCTTGGTGCTTGGTTATGTGGCAAGATCGTGGTAGTTTTTTGCCAAAATAATTTTAAGAGAAATAGTCATGCCTAAGGCCAGTGAAATTAAAAAACATGCTGCGATTGAGTACAACAACCGCGTAATGATCGTAAGAGACATTGAGCGCTCGGTGCCACAAGGTCGAGCTGGTGGTAGCTTATATCGTATGCGCATGTACGATGTTGTTAACGGCGGCAAAGTTGATGAAACATTCAAAGCAGATGAAATGTTAACACTTGCAGATTTAGTTCGTCGTCCAGTGATGTTCTCATACATTGACGGTGATGAATATGTGTTTATGGATGAAGAAGACTACACACCATATAACTTAAACAAGAGCACCATTGAAGAACAAGTACTGTTCATCAATGAAGATACCAAAGGGTTACTGGCAGTGATTGTAGAGGGACGCCCGGTTTCTGTAGATTTGCCTTCAAGTGTTGAGCTTGTTATTGAAGACACGTCACCATCAATCAAAGGGGCTTCAGCCAGTGCGCGCACTAAACCTGCAACATTAACAACGGGTTTAGTTGTTCAAGTACCTGAGCATATTTCAGCAGGTGACAAGATCCGAGTCAATACTGATGAGAAAAAGTTTATGGGTCGCGCAGATTAATCTACGACTCCATTGGCGAGCACAGTTATTGGGTGCTCGCACCATAAAACCTTTAAGCATGTCAATGTATGTGTACCTCCAATTTGGATCGCTGTATGTCAAAGCGCATTCAATATGCCCAATCTGTTTACTAACGAGATCAAATCACAAATGGAAAATAATATAAAATGTCTCACCCAAGCGTGTGATGCAGTTGGTTTTGAATATGAATTTATAGACTTGGACCAAAACTTTGTGCGCGTAAAAATGGATCAAGGCTGGCAATATTTTGAACTGAATAAAACACCGTTTAACAGTGAAGTGGCGTTTTGTGTTTGTAAGGACAAGAGTCATACATATCAGTTACTTAAGAATATTGTTCGGGTACCTAAAACATTAGATTTTCTAGATTTTAACGTGGCGACTAAGTACAGCGAATATAAGCACTGTAACAGTGTTGCTGCAGCGCTGGTGCGTATTGATGAAGAGCTTGAATATCCCATCGTGGTTAAGCGCAACAAAGGTGCACTAGGAGACAACGTGTTTTTGTGTCAGGACGCACTGGAGACAGAAGCGGCCTTGAAAGCCATTTTTAACCATCAATCAAAAAGTTATGACTACCTAGCATTAGCACAACAGTTTGTTGCGACGAAAGCTGAGTACCGGCTGTTATGTGCTTATGGCGAACCTGTATTTGCATACCGAAGAGGTAATGCAGCATCTGCTTTTAATGCAAAATATTGGGAAAGCGGCGAACAAGCTATTCATGTAACTGACGAGGCGTTGTTCAAGCAGCTAGCTGATTTTGTTGCGCCTATTCACAACGAGTTCCCGATGGGGTGGGTTGGCTACGATATCATTGTTGATGATAAAAACGAGATGTATATTATCGAACTCAATGCCTCTCCTCAGTTTAATAACTTTATAGAAACCAATAGTATAGAGCCCGTTATCGAGCTTTATAAAAAAGCGTTACAGGCGTTGAATAAAGCCTGAACAGTTTATCGGCTACCACCTGAGCAGTTTTAGATTACTGTTTAGCCTGCATTATGATTTGACGTTGAGTGTGTTCAGCGTGGGTGGATTAATCAACCTGAACTAGGGATAAGCTACATCACTACGCTTTTTATATATTCCTGCGTTGAATTCGCAAGTAATACCACGATTACTTACACGAGCTCGCCGTGAACTATGCAAAAAGTAGCAGCGCTGTAGGTTAATTCTGGTTAATCAGCGTATTGCTGAGCAATAGAATAGAAAACCTTTTCTATTGCTAAAAACTCATCGAGTATTTCGGGGTCAAAGTGACTGCCTCGTCCTTCGCTGATAATGCTCAATGCTTGTGCATGTGGCATGGCATCTTTATAGACTCGTTTGCTTATCAGGGCATCATACACATCGGCAATTGCCATGAGTCTTGCGCTTAGAGGAATATCTTCGCCAGACAACCCTAAGGGGTAGCCGCTACCATCCCATTTTTCATGGTGAGAGCGTGCTATCTCTTTAGCTATTTCTAAAAACTTTATCTCACCAGAGAGCTCCTCTTCAGCTTTAGCAATGGCTTCATATCCCAGTTGAGCATGGGTTTTCATAACCTCAAATTCAACGTCTGTTAGGCGGCCTTGCTTAAGTAAAATGGCATCTGGAATACCCACTTTACCAATGTCGTGTAACGGAGCCGATTTGTAAAACAGCTCAATGACTTCTTTGGTAAGCACATGCTCGTATTTTGGTAAGGTTGCCAATCTGGTGGCCAGTTCTTTTACATACAGCTGTGTTCGTTTAATGTGATTCCCTGTTTCCTGATCGCGGGTTTCAGCTAAACAGGCCATTGCAGTAATGGTTGCATCTTGTGCATCTGACAGTTCTTTGGTTCTCTTTTGTACTTCGGATTCTAAATACGCGTTTTGGTTTTTTAACAGGTCTCTATGACGTTTAATTTGGATATGTGTTCGTATGCGAGATTGAACAATCGGTGGGCTAATTGGTTTGTTGATATAATCGCACGCACCAAGTGAAAACCCTAACTCTTCGTCCTGTATACTATTTTTGGCAGTTAAAAAGATAACGGGAATATCGGCTAGCTTTTCGGTGGCTTTTATTTTTTTTATCACTTCATAGCCATCCATTTCAGGCATGATGATGTCTAGTAGTACGATATCGACAGGTTTAGTGTTCAATATATTTAATGCGCTTTCGCCACTTTTGGCGGCGATCACTCGATATTCGTCTTTTAATATCTCTGACATCAATGCAAGGTTTAGGGATGTGTCATCAACAAGCAATACGGTGAACTTTTCAGCCATATATGCCGCCTCACACTAAATACAAACATAGAGTCAATATTAGGTCTATCTTTTTATTAGTGCCAATTGAGCGGAACGAAATAATGCTACAGCTTAGATTACTCTTTGTTGTTTTATTTGGATTTATGTTTGTGACCAGCATCGCCTTAATGTTTGTTTCACGATATATCGATACCACCCAAACATCAGAATCAGTCGCTCGTCAGCAATTAGCCACACTCAATCAGCTGACTGAGGAGCTTAAACAGGTTTCTGACCATCGTAGTTTATTTGCACGCGCTTATATTATTACAGCACAGCCGCGTTGGTTGAAACTGTTTGATTATGCAATTGCCGTGAGTGCGGGTAAAGCCCCCAATATTGACGCTCATAGTTTAAATTATTGGGATAACCTCGCGCTGGGCCATGTGGAGGTTCCAAAGTTGCAAAGCAGCGAGCTGGGCATATCTTTTCTAGAGCGCTTTCATTCACTTGATATTACCAGCTATGAACTAAATCAGGTACAGCAAGCCTTAGAGATGGATAATGCGTTGATTGAGATTGAACGTGGCGCAATTGAAAATATGCAAAAGCTGTTGAACAACGGTGGTACAGCATCAGAACATGCTCAGGTGATGTTAGCTGACAAGCGCAGCGTTTTGTTTGATGAGGCCTATTTGGCAACAAAAAGCGATGCCATGTCCACACTTAGCAAAGTTGAGCGGAGTATGTTGACTCGTTTTGAAGCGCAGGTTAAAGACAACCAGCGCTACTTCAATGCTGCAAAGCAAGTACAAAATGTCATCATAGGCGTGTTACTGGTCATCATCGCACTGTCGTTTTACTTCTTGTGGCGCTATTACATTTGGCCGATTTCAAGGATGCAAAAAGCATTGGTCGCGCAGGTGGATAGTGATAATTTCGAGTTCCGCCTTGAGAAAAATTACAAAGGTGAGTTGGGTGTATTTGCTCAAGCTATGAACCGCTTATTGGGGAACATCAATGAACAACTGAAATATAGTGACATTCTTAAAGATCTTAACTTAGCGTTACGCGGTAAAAATAGCGCGCAAGAACTTGGTGATGAGATAACTGTATTTATCTGTCAAAGGCTATCTATTCCTTTAGTGGGTTTATACGTAAGCCATGAGGGGGAATTGGTCAGGGTTTCGGGTATAGGATATGAGCAGGGGGCGCAAAGCACTTATCATGATTCTGACTCGGTTTACTTTCATGCCGTTAAAATGAACAGTAAGTACTCCATAAATCTAGGTGAGCAATATGCCATTGAACATCACGGTAAGCATATATTTCTCAAAGAGTTACATTACTTTCCTCTGAGTGTTTCCGAAAACTGTATTGGCCTGCTGGAGCTGGGGAGTTTTTATAACATAGGTGAAAGAGAGTTCTATTGGCTGAACTTCATCATCAGAGACTTATCAGTGGGCTTACACTTGGCGCGTAATCAGGAACTGCAAGGTAAGACTGAGCGTATGTTAGTGGAGCAATTGGAGCTCAACCGAAAAATCATTGATGCTATTCCCAACCCCATGTACTACCGTAACCGAGCAGGTATCTATATGGGGGTGAACTCACAATTTCATGAAATTGTTGGTACTTTTGAAGCGGATGTTATAGGTGCTAGACCCGACAATATTTTTAGTTTTGAAATTGCCAATCGTTTTAACGAGTCAGAACGTAAGTTACTAAGCGAACCCGGTAGTCACAATTATGAGATGCGCCTCAAGGATGTGCACGGCAACTTGCGGGAAATGGTGGTCTATGAGGCTACTTTTAGCGATGCGGATAATCGCGTTGCTGGTATTGTAGGTTTGCTACTTGATGTTACCCAAAGTAAGGAAATGGAGGCACAACTTCGCGAAGCAAAAGCCAAAGCAGACAGTACCAGTAAAGCCAAAGGTGAATTTTTGGCGAATATGAGCCATGAGATCCGCACACCAATGAATGCCATCATAGGTATGAGCCATTTAGTGCTCAACACCAAGCTATCAAAACAGCAAATGAACTACATAAAAAAAATCGATATGGCAGCGAATAACCTGCTTGGGATCATTAACGACGTATTAGACTTTTCTAAAATTGAATCGGGCAAAATGGCTATTGTGGACGAGAAATTTGACCTAGATGATGTCATGAATAATGTCTCGGTGGTTAACTCGGTGAAAGCGGAGGACAAAGGTATAGAGTTACTGTTAGACATCCCTTCCACCGTCCCTACCAATCTAATCGGCGACTCAATGCGTTTAGGGCAGATATTGATTAACCTCTGTGGCAATGCCATTAAGTTCACTGAGCAAGGTGAGGTGATCATTACTGCAAATGTGGTAGAGCAAACATTGGATACAGCGATACTGCGGTTTTCCGTTAAAGACTCTGGTATTGGGTTGACACAAGAGCAGCAAGATAAACTGTTCAAAGCCTTTTCTCAGGCCGACAGCTCTATCACGCGTAAATATGGTGGCACAGGGTTAGGTTTGAGTATATCAAAGCACTTGGTTGAGTTAATGGGTGGGCAGATAGGTGTCAGCAGCGAGGCAGGCGTTGGCTCAGAGTTTTATTTTACAGTTAAGGTTGGTTTGCAAGCTAGGCCGAGAAAGCAATGGTTGTGTCCTGAGTCTATTATCAGAAATACTGCAGTGTTAGTGGTGGATGACAATGATGCCGCCAGAGAGATTATCTCGAATCTAATAAAAGGATTAGGGTTTACAACCTACACAGTAGCCAGTGCTCAAGAAGCGCTCGACGAACTTGCAAGGCGGCCATATCAGTTGGTTTTTACTGACTGGAGTATGCCGGAAATAGACGGCTGCCAGTTAGCATCACGCATCTTCGATCTCAACTTACAACCCAAGCCAAAAGTCATTTTAGTGACAGCACATAGCCGTGAGTTAGATATTGATGAAGAACTGACGCGTAAATTGGATGGTATTATCAGTAAACCAATTAATGCATCGATTGTATTTGACTGCGTTGTCGATTGCTTTGATATAAAAGGGCGTGAAACGGTCGAATCTGAGCAGCACTCAGGTCGCAATGAATCATTTGCTGGGGCTAAAGTATTGTTGGTTGAAGACAATGTCACCAATCAAGAAGTAGCAACTGAAATGCTGCGGTCTCTCGATTTGCATGTGACGATTGCTAATCACGGCAAAGAAGCACTAGAAATCCTCGAACAGGCAGAGCAATTTGATTTGGTGTTTATGGACATGCAAATGCCGGTGATGGATGGTTTAACGGCAACCAAAAAAATTAAAGCACAACCCCAATTTTCAGATTTACCTATAGTGGCCATGACCGCGAATGCAATGCGTGAAGATATAGAGCGTTGTCTGTCTGCGGGTATGAGTGCGCATATTAGTAAGCCGATAAATTTCAATAAAATGGTGTCTACAATTGCTGCGCAACTCAATGCGAGCGAACAGGCTAAAAAAGCAGATGGAAAACCAGCTCCAAAAGCGCCAGATAAAGTCAGTGTTGAGGACAACTTTGAACTTGATGGCATCGATATTGATGAAGGGCTAGAGCGGATCGGTGGCAATGAGAAAGCCTATTGGAATATTCTCGGTAAATTTATTCATACGCAAATTGAGGAACTGATCAATCTAGAGCAAGCATTGATCATTGGAGACTCTGAGCATGCTTCACGCATCGCGCATTCACTCAAAGGCTCAGCGGCTAACCTATCGGCAAATTATCTATCGGAGCAAGGAGCCTCGTTTGAAGAGCAAATCAAAACATCTGGTAAAGTCGATGTTGGGCAATTGCATGAAGTGATAGAGTATCTGCGCGCCGTACATGAGGAACTGGAAAATCATCAGGATAAAGTACAGCAATCAGAGTCGACGAACAGCAGTAAAGCGACTATGCCAAAAGCACAGTTAGATAAGCTGTTTACTGAGCTCCTGGAGTTGGTAGAGAATAGCGATGTACAGGCAATTGAATTAGTCGATAAGCTATCAGAGCAAGACGTTGTTTCTAAAGAACAGCTAGAGTTGGTTCGTACTACTATCAATGACTTTGAATTTGAAAAGGCGAAAGACATCTTATTGGAGTTAAGGTCGGGTTAGTCTTACAGTTCCTGCCTAGACTTAAAATTTAAATGAGTAAGCTTGTGTGTTTTTTGAATGACAAGAATGAATAATGAAGAGCCGTCGTTGATAAAGATAACGTCATGCTTTTATACAAGCACTCTGATCTTGCCGTTTGTTAACCACCTGTTTACAATGGAAATTATTGGTGGAATTATTAAAGCATGCAATATAAGCCGTTTTGGTGTGTTATGAACCACCAAAGAGGGACAGAGTAAGCTGCTATATGTGCTAATTAAGCATTTGTGTCAGAACGGGGTAAGTTATGTCGGTATTTATTAGTTACAATCATAATGATGAAGATTTTGTAGAAAAATTAGGGCTTGCTTTAATGGAGCGCAATATACCTGTATGGCGTGATAAATGGCAGCTAGGTTTAGGCGATTCAATTAGCGCTTGTGTTAAAGATGCGTAAGAGAAAGCCTCTTTTGTTTGTATTGTCCTATCTGAAAATGCTTTGAAATCCGATTGGGTAAAAAGAGAGATCCACGCATCATTACAAAGAGAGATGGAACCTAACAAAATATCAATTCTTCCCTTGGTCATTGACGATTGTAAACTACCTTTGTTTCTCAGAAGTAAACTGTATGCAGATTTTAGACAGGATTTTAACTCTGGCTTAGACATGATCGTAGATGCTGTGAGGGATATGTACAATTTGTACTCAGGAGCTATAACGAACGAAGATAAGAAAACCTCATTCTCTTCTGATATATCAACGTGTAAAAACTCTGTAGAAATAAATATGGATGTTATCAGTGAGGATGATGATTCTGATTACTTTATCTTGTCTAAAATTAAATTTGTTGGAAATGAAGTTGCGTTAGGTAAGTATCTAAAATATAAAAAAGATGGTAAGTCTCAAGAGTTTGTTAAATTAGTAACTAAAGCTTTAGGCTCCACGCCCGAGATATCTAAAGCTCGCATGATCATAACTGGGAGAGAGGGTGGTTCATTGTCATTTGAAGTTGCGGATGATTCTAATCTTTCTTTTGCTATAAAAGTGGAATCAAAAAAAGTGGGGCCCGATAATGGTAAAGTTGTGCTATTTAACTTAGGTGAGATCTTTAATTTTCATCAAGAGCTAGCTTGAGGCCAGCATACATATCAAAGTTGTAAACGCGGACAAAAATCAGTTGGCTTTGCTTGTACTATATAAATTTTAGCTTGGTATAAGCGACGGGCTATCCGACGTTTTACAGTTTTGCACTATGGGTGCTATGTTTTACATTTTCACCTTTATTTGAACGACCACTTACAAGCGCCAATACGCCTGTCAGATTTTGTCTGAACTAATTCATAACCCCCCACTAATTCAGCCTATCCATTTTGAACCGCAAGGATAAACTCATAAGAGTCTTCGTTAACAGGGTTAATGATCATCTAAGTAACGCCAGTAACTGATTGCCAGCGGCGATGGTGTTGTCTTCACCTAAGAAGATATTTTCGGCATTTTTTAGCACAAAAACACTATCAATCCAGTCGGATACATCTTTGTTAAACATTGCGAGCATCTCTGTTGGCACATCGTCCGTGCTATCTAGTTGTGCCAGTTTATTAGCGACTTCGTCGATGATCAGGGCTCCATCGTTGAATTCAACACAAAAATATAAGCAATTGGCGACTTCTTTCATATAGTTAGCAATCGCTTGGTAGTTTCTTTGGTTGTTTAGCGCTTCAGTCAGACCGATTTCGGCGTCTAGATCTCGAATGGATTCGGTCAGAGAAATAATGTCGTCTTGAGCGATGGGGCTTTCTTGCCAAAACTGGTCTGCACTAATCGGTGTTTTGTCCATTTTATTTCCTAATGCCCCCATCTCCCCTGGAGAAAAGTCGAAAAATGCCTCTTCGAACAGCTCAATGTTGTCGTTTGAACGCAAGTTACCGTTATATATTTTTTCATTTTCTTTAATTTTTTCAACGACTTGTTTGTTTAGTTCTATTTTGCTTTCATTTTCCTTTGCTTGCACAGCATAAAAGCGTTTAAATAGTTCATTGGTATCTTTGATTTGTTCGGCGATACGCTTGAGGTTCGTCAGATCTTTTTGCATGGATATGTAGTGAGTGACTTCACCTTCTTCGTTCCTAATTTCTGAAATGTTCCACTCTACCGGATATGCAGAACCGTCTTTTCGGTAGTTGATCGAGGAGCCGTAGAAGTAACCGCTTTGTTTCAGCGCAGGTGTAATTTTCGCGATCACTTTGTGGTTACTGCCGGAGCCTTGTAGGATGCGAGGAGATTGGCCTACAAGCTCGGCTAACTCATAGCCAGTATGCTGACAAAATACCTTGTTGGCATAGACGATTGGATAGCCCTTAGTATGGTCGGCAGTCGTGATGACAATCGCATGATGAGAATGCATGAGTACTTGTTTTAGTAACTGGAGCACAGAGCAACTGTGCATAAGCTGACTAAAAAATGCTGTTTCTTCTATATTCGATGGTTTGTTACTCATGAATCACGACCCCTATTTGAATGGTGCAAGCTAACCTAAAGCTAGTGCAAATGTGTTTAAAGCCAGCAGCTAATAAGCATTACGGCTAGCAGGCTAACTTAGATTAGTTTTTATTTTGGTGTTTGCGTTAGAGCGTTTGATAGAGTGGTGTACTGTTGCATTAGCTTTCTATAGAGCTCAGAGGGTTAGGTCTCTTATTTGCCTGCAAAATTATTTTTGATTCGTTTTACCTATTAACGCATAGGACCAAATTATTGTGTTAACAGAGTGTCACAGAAATTTCATTTCATTGGTCGCAAAATTGATTGACTTGGCGTCTGATCTAGATAGACTGGGCTTAGACAAAAAATATGTCAGTGTTTATAAATCTCCATTACGTTGTTGTATAAGTCATACTTGTAGTACCGTCCTGAAGTTTTTAAGTACCGTCTAATTTTTGCTCTATGCGCCCAGATGGGCATAGTTAAATTTTTAAATCAGGATATCTAGATATGTCTAATACAGTAACTGGCACAGTTAAGTGGTTCAACGAGTCAAAAGGTTTTGGTTTCATTGCACAAGAGAATGGCCCTGACGTTTTTGCTCATTTCAGCGCAATCAAAGGCGACGGTTTCCGTACTCTTGCTGAAGGCCAACGTGTTGAGTTTACTCTTGCTACAGGTCAAAAAGGCCCTCAAGCAGAGAACATCACTGTTATCTAAGCATTCGTGCTGTAAAAAAAAGCAAGCTAAGGCTTGCTTTTTTTGTGTCTGAAATAAAGTCAAATGGCGGCTAATGATAACCAGACAGAACAAGCTTATATAATTCGGTTCTTTTTACGTCTTCAAATGCTAAACGTAGCTTGTTTATTACTTCATCTGAGGTATCAATATTGGCGGCTAAATACCCACTTACCGATAGGTTCGGCACACTGAATACAAAACGGAAATGATCTTTTGGCAAGTTAAGCGCGTCTGTCATAGGTTGGATATATCGAGGGTCATCTAACACTAAATCTACTTTATTTGTGACGAGAAGTTGGTATGAACGCTCGATATCTGCGGTGAGTACATAATCGAAACCAAACTGCTCAAGCTTTTCTGCAGCGATATCTCCACGTTGTACGGCAAGCCTATACTTCTTTGCATCTTCTAACGCTTCAATCTTAACGTCTTGGCGATAACTGTTGGTAACAAACCCCAGTTCAAACCTAGCCACGGGACCAATCCAATGAAAGTTTTGCTCTCTTAACGGTGTTTTGGCCATGCTGTATATCAAAGTGTTTTTGCGTTCACTGGCGACCTTAAAGGCTCTTGCCCATGGATAAAGGTGGTAATCCGCATCTAGGCTTGCTTTGCTCACTATTTGCTTTACCAACTCGGTACTGGTGCCGCCTACAACGCCATTATCATAAGTCTGGTTAGGTGGCGAAAGTTCGGTTACGACGGTTAAATGCGGTAAAGTCGCTGCTATGCAGTCACTGCTTAGACATAAGCCAGACCATAACAGGGACATAAGCAACAAACTGTAAAGGCGTTTATTTACAACCACGGCAGTACCCAAATTATATGTATACTATAAGTGTAGCAAATAAGTTTAGAAACAGCGCGAGTTAGTTCATGCAAAAACTTGATAAGTTACCACTCTTTAAAAGGTTTTTGCTCGCTTCACCTTCTCATAATTAGGCTACATAGGACTTTTAATCAATTCATGATGTGCGAATAGGTTCACCTCCTTTACCTGTAGCTCAGCTTTTCGGTGAAATAAAGTAGGAATCAGTTCGCTAAATAAATGAGTGAAGAGTCAGTAATTTTGCAACATTTTGTGGGTACGGTACATAAAATGCTTACAGAATATCGGAGGAAGACCTTGCTGGAATTTGACACTCGCCATAAACCGCGTGGACTTAAACGTATATATTTTGCATTTAAACATTCAATGCGTGGACTGAAATGGTTGGTCCGCAATGAGTCTGCGTTTCGCCAAGAAGTGGCGCTACTCGCCGTCACTTTAGTGGTTATTTTTAGTCTTGAAATCGGCTTGTACGAAAAGGTTGCTATGTTATGCGCTACGTTATTTGTGATGTTTGCCGAGATCATCAATACCGCCATTGAGGCAACTATCGACCGTGTTAGTTTTGAGATACATCCCTTATCAGGCTTGGCAAAAGACTTAGGCTCAGCGGGGGTTTTGGTATCAATAATCGTGTTTCTGTGTGTTTGGGGTAGTTGTATTTATAGCAACTTTTGGGTGACATAATGGCGGCTGTATAGCGTTATGTGGTTTCAGACTTATGCTCAATATTGTGATTATCATTCATCATATTTATATAGGTTATAAGTTAAATTGTCGACAATCTATTGGTTTCTAGGTTGACGTTAACGTAAAGTGGCACTATATTGTCTACAACTTTTTATCACTCAGTATATGTGGGCTAAGATGGAGTTTTTTCAAGAGCAAGCCGTAACATCCTCGGATAAAGCCTTCTTTCGTCTTCGCAAGGAGATTGTTGAGGGGGTGATCCCATCAGGGTCTAAGCTGAGTGAGACCGAATTGTCGACAAAATACCAAGTGAGCCGTGCTGTGGTGCGTGAGGCTATCAATCGTTTAGAAGCGTGTAATATTGTTGAACGTAGGGCTAATGTCGGTGCGCGTGTTGTATCACTTAGTCCCGAAGGTTTGGCTGAGCTTTATCAGGTAAGAGAAGCGCTTGAGGGGATGGCTGCGCGCTTAGCAGCCTTGCACATGAGTGCAGAAGAGGTAGCTGACCTGAACGCATTACTCAATAGCCAATCACATGAAGTGAAAAGCGCAGAGCTTTATTACCAAGAAGCGGGCGACTTGGACTTTCACTATCGAATCATTTTAGGCAGTAAAAACAGCCACCTGATCTCTATGTTAGTGAATGGTTTATACCATCTAGTGCGCATGTATCGCGTGCAATTAGGTATGGCAGGTCCAAGAGTCACCAGTGCTTTTGACGAACATAAGCATATCGTACAAGCCATCAGCAATCGTGATCCGGAATTAGCGGAAATGCTGATGCGTCGACATATCACATATTCAAAAAATAATATCGAAGCTAAGCTTCAAAACAGCTTATAAGAGAGAACATCATGACAGGATATAAAAGCGCAGGTAAGAAGTTTCGCGAGGCATTAGAGGCTAATCAACCATTGCAAATTGTAGGCACAATCAATGCCTACTCGGCTATTATGGCTAAGAAAATAGGCCATCAAGCTATTTATCTCTCTGGTGGTGGCGTGGCAAACGCTTCTTACGGTTTACCAGATTTAGGCATGACGTCACTTAATGACGTGATTGCAGATGTGCAGCGCATTACAGCTGCATGTGACTTACCTCTGATGGTAGATATTGATACCGGTTGGGGTGGGGCATTCAATATCGCTAAAACCATCCGTGATATGGAAAAAGCAGGCGCTGCAGCCGTACATATGGAAGATCAGGTTGCCCAGAAACGCTGTGGTCACCGCCCAAATAAAGAGATTGTCTCTACAGAAGAAATGGTAGACCGTATCAAAGCTGCGGTAGATGCTCGCACGGATCCTGACTTTTTCATTATGGCGCGCACAGACTCGTTCGCACAGGAAGGTTTAGAAGCCGCGATTGAACGCGCTAAAGCTTATGTGGCAGCAGGAGCTGACGGTATTTTCGCAGAGGCTGTGCAAACTGAGGAGCACTACCGAGCGTTCAGCGAAGCGTTAGATGTGCCTATTTTGGCTAACATCACCGAATTTGGCAAAACTGAGCTTTGGAACAAAGATCAGTTAGCACAGTGGGGCGTCGATATGGTGCTTTACCCACTGAGTGCGTTCCGTGCAATGAACAAAGCGGCGGAGTTGGTCTATCAAACAATTTTGTCAGACGGCGATCAAAAGGCGGTCATCGACACCATGCAAACACGTATGGATTTATATGATTACCTTGGCTATCACGAATACGAGCAAAAGCTTGATTCATTGTTTGCCGAAGGTAAAAACAAGTAATTAAAGAAATCATTATGATGGGCCTGATGTTAACTAAAATATTGGCCCATTAGAGAAAAATAATATTCAGCAGGTAAAAATTCAGGAGACAACAAAATGGCAAAAGTACTAAGCGGTGCTGGCCTTCGTGGCCAGGTAGCAGGGAAAACAGCACTATCAACAGTGGGTAAATCTGGTTCAGGTCTAACGTATCGTGGTTATGACGTTAAAGAGTTGGCAGAACACTGTGAATTTGAAGAAGTGGCCTATCTTATTCTAAAAGGTCACTTGCCTACTCAGGCTGAACTTGACAGCTATAAGGGCGAATTACGTTCGATGCGCGGTTTACCACAAGCATTGAAAGAAGTGTTGGAACGTATTCCAGCTGATGCTCACCCTATGGATGTGCTACGTACAGGTTGCTCAATGCTAGGTAACTTAGAAGGTGAAACAAGCTTTGACTTACAGGGCAAAGTGACAGATCGCATGTTGGCGTGTTTCCCAAGCATTATTTGTTACTGGTATCGTTTCAGCCACGATGGTGTGCGCATTGACGTGGAAACGGATGATAATTCAATCGGTGCACATTTCCTACACATGTTACATGGTAAAAAGCCAAACGAGCTACATGAGCGTGTAATGCATGTATCTTTGATCCTTTATGCAGAGCATGAATTCAACGCCTCTACGTTTACGGCTCGTGTATGTGCTTCGACACTCTCAGATATGCATTCATGTGTTACAGGTGCGATTGGTTCACTACGTGGTCCACTTCACGGTGGTGCAAATGAAGCGGCGATGGACATGATCGAAAGTTTCACGTCGGCTGAGCACGCAGAGCAAGAAATGATGGGCATGTTAGAGCGTAAAGAAAAAATCATGGGCTTTGGCCACGCGATTTACTCAGAATGTGACCCACGTAATGAAATCATCAAACAGTGGTCAGAGAAGCTAGCAAAAGATGTGGGAGATACCGTACTTTACCCAGTATCTGTACGTTGTGAAGAAGTGATGTGGCGCGAGAAGAAGCTGTTCTGTAATGCAGACTTTTTCCACGCATCGGCATATAACTTTATGGGTATTCCTACTAAGCTATTTACACCAATTTTCGTAATGTCACGTTTAACTGGCTGGGCTGCGCATGTGATGGAACAACGTGCGGATAACCGCATTATTCGTCCGTCAGCTGAGTATACAGGCGAAGAGTTACGTCCTGTAACGCCTATCTCAGCGCGTTAATCACGCATTGATGCGGCTAACCTATGTTAGCCGCTTGCAATTTTGTCCGTCATCAAATTCCAATGGATGTAGTTATGAATACCAAATACCGTAAGCTGTTGCCTAATTCGCAACTGAGCTTTTATGACACACGTGAAGCAGTTGATTCTCTTAAACCAGGTGCCTACGACACCTTGCCTTATACATCTCGTGTGCTTGCTGAAAACCTAGTGCGTCGCTGTGAGAGCGAAAAGTTGGATGACTGCTTGACTCAGATCATTGAGCGTCGTCGTGATTTAGATTTTCCTTGGTTTCCAGCGCGTGTTGTATGTCATGACATTCTTGGCCAAACGGCGTTGGTCGATCTGGCGGGGTTACGTGATGCAATCGCTGCTAAAGGGGGCGATCCATCTAAAGTAAACCCTGTTGTACCAACTCAGTTAATCGTTGACCACTCATTGGCAGTAGAGCACGCTGGTTTTGAAAAAGACGCGTTTGAAAAAAACCGTGCGATTGAAGATAGGCGTAACGAAGATAGATTCCACTTTATCAACTGGACCAAAACCGCATTTAAAAATGTTGACGTTATTCAACCGGGTAACGGCATCATGCACCAAATTAACCTAGAAAAAATGTCTCCAGTGATCCATGCCAGAGATGGCGTGGCGTTTCCTGATACATTAGTGGGTACCGATAGCCATACACCACATGTTGATGCACTTGGCGTGATTGCTGTGGGTGTGGGTGGCCTTGAAGCCGAAAGTGTGATGCTAGGCCGTGCTTCGTACATGCGTTTGCCTGATATCGTTGGTGTAGAGTTAACTGGTAAGGCTCAGCCGGGAATTACCGCAACCGATATCGTACTTGCGATAACAGAGTTTTTACGTGCTGAAAAAGTGGTGGGTGCCTACCTTGAGTTTTACGGCGAAGGGGCGGCGAGTCTGACTCTTGGTGACAGAGCTACCATCTCAAACATGACACCTGAGTATGGCGCGACTGCAGCGATGTTCTACATCGACCAGCAAACAATTGATTATTTGAAGCTAACGGGCCGTGATGATGAGCAGGTTCGTTTGGTGGAAAGCTATGCTAAGCACACCGGCCTTTGGGCGGATAGCCTTGAATCAGCTCAGTATGAGCGAGTGTTAAAGTTCGATTTATCATCGGTTGGGCGTAACATAGCGGGTCCATCTAACCCTCATAAACGTGTTGCAACGGCGGATTTGGCCAAAGAGGGCATCGCAGGCGTTGTTGAGAACGAAGAAGGTAAAATGCCTGATGGTGCGGTGATCATTGCTGCTATCACCAGTTGTACAAACACGAGTAACCCACGCAACGTCATTGCGGCCGGTTTGTTAGCACGTAACGCAAATGCCAAAGGCTTAACCCGTAAACCTTGGGTTAAATCATCATTGGCGCCGGGTTCAAAAGCAGTAAAAATGTATCTTGAAGAAGCAGATCTGTTACCGGAGCTTGAACAATTAGGGTTTGGTGTGGTCGCATTTGCGTGTACTACTTGTAACGGTATGAGTGGTGCCCTCGACCCGAAAATTCAGCAAGAATTGATCGATCGTGACTTGTACGCTACGGCTGTATTGTCAGGTAACCGTAATTTTGATGGTCGTATTCACCCTTACGCAAAGCAGGCATTTTTGGCGTCTCCTCCATTAGTTGTGGCATATGCTATTGCTGGAACTATCCGCTTTGATATCGAAAAAGATGTTTTAGGTCATGATCAACAAGGTAATCCAGTTACCCTCAAAGACCTTTGGCCGAGCGACGAAGAGATTGATGCAGTGATCGCACAAAGTGTAAAGCCTGAGCAGTTCCGCCAAGTATACGAGCCGATGTTTGACTTAACGGTTGATTACGGTGAGCACAATAACCCACTGTATGATTGGCGTGAGATGAGTACCTATATTCGTCGTCCACCATATTGGGAAGGCGCTTTGGCCGCTGAGCGTACCATGAAAGGCATGCGACCGCTGGCGGTATTGGGTGACAACATCACCACGGATCACTTATCACCATCCAATGCGATTCTTGCCAGCAGTGCAGCAGGTGAGTATCTCGCAAAAATGGGCTTGCCAGAAGAAGACTTTAACTCTTATGCAACGCACCGAGGTGACCATTTAACGGCTCAGCGTGCAACCTTTGCAAACCCGAAACTATTTAATGAAATGGTACGTGACGAGCACGGTGAAGTTAAGCAAGGCTCATTGGCGCGTCTTGAACCGGAAGGTCAAGAAACTCGTATGTGGGAAGCGATTGAAACCTACATGGAGCGTAAGCAGCCGTTGATCATTGTGGCTGGTGCTGACTATGGTCAAGGGTCTTCGCGTGATTGGGCTGCTAAAGGCGTACGTTTAGCTGGTGTTGAAGTGATTGCTGCTGAAGGGTTTGAGCGTATTCACCGTACTAACTTAATTGGTATGGGTGTGTTACCGCTTGAATTTAAAGCGGGGACGACTCGCAAAACCTTAAAAATAGATGGCACAGAAACCTTCGATGTAGAGGGTGAACCAAGTCCGGGTGCAACGCTAACACTGGTGATAAACCGTAAAAATGGTGAGCGTGTCGAAGTGCCAATGACATGTCGATTAGATACCGCTGAAGAGGTGTCAATCTACTCAGCAGGCGGTGTACTACAGCGCTTTGCGAAAGACTTTTTAGAAGCTAACGCATAACTTTTATCAACACTTGACCCTGTTTATCAGGGTCTTGGAAGATGCTTTACAGGAATAAGCAATGTCTTTTAAGCCACAAATTAAAGTGCCCGCAACCTACATGCGTGGTGGCACCAGCAAAGGGGTATTTTTTAACCTCACTGATTTACCACCTCAAGCGCAGGTGGCAGGCCCCGAGCGCGATGCTTTGTTGCTACGTGTGATTGGTAGTCCAGACCCTTATGGTAAGCATACTGATGGTATGGGGGGAGCCACATCCAGCACCAGTAAAACGGTTATTTTGTCAAAAAGTACACAGGCTGATCATGATGTCGATTACTTGTTTGGACAGGTGGCCATCGATAAACCATTTATCGATTGGAGCGGGAACTGCGGCAACTTAACGGCCGCAGTGGGCTCGTTTGCTATCAGTAATGGTTTGGTTGATGCTGGTAGCATTCCACAAAATGGTATCGCCGTGGTGCGTATTTGGCAGGCTAACATCAAGAAAACCATTATCGCGCATGTACCTATTACGGATGGGGAAGTGCAAGAAACGGGTGACTTTGAACTTGATGGTGTCACGTTTCCTGCCGCCGAGGTGGTCGTTGAGTTTATGGACCCTGCGGATGGCGAGGGTGCTATGTTCCCATCTGGTAGCTTGGTGGACATGTTGGAGGTACCTGGTATTGGCAAGTTTGCGGTCACCATGATTAATGCTGGTATACCGACATTATTTTTTAATGCTGATGAACTTGGCTATACGGGCACGGAATTGCAAGAAGCGATTAACGGTGATGATGCAGCACTGGCACGGTTTGAGACTATCCGCGCACATGGTGCTTTGAAGATGGGCTTAATTAGCTCGTTAGAAGAAGCGGCTACACGCCAGCATACGCCTAAAATTGCTTTTGTCAGCAAAGCGCAAAGTTATTTGGCCTCCAGTGGTAAACAGATCAACGCCCATGACATAGATATCTGCGTTCGCGCACTATCGATGGGTAAATTGCACCATGCCATGATGGGCACTGCTGCGGTGGCAATCGCGACTGCTGCAGCCATTCCTGGGACTTTGGTGAACTTGGCGGCAGGTGGCGGTGCCCGTGAGAGTGTTACTTTCGGGCATCCTTCTGGCACGTTACGAGTGGGCGCAGCTGCACAGTACATTGATGGACAATGGCAAGCAGAAAAAGCGGTGATGAGCCGCAGCGCGCGCGTGTTGATGGAAGGCAATGTGCGAGTGCCTCAACTGTAACAACGTACGCTTTAGATTTTGTTGGTAATGTTACCAAGGCCCAGATAGGGCCTTTTTTATCACGACAATTAAATTAGGAAACAACACCATGGAAGTGGTTTTATCTTTAGCGTTAACGACGGCGCTATTGTTAGGCTCTCCTGGCCCTGCGCCATTGGCTTTGGCTGGGGTTGGAGCGAGTTTTGGGTTTCGTCAAGGAAGTGGTTTCTTGGCTGGAATTTTAGGTGGCCTCTTGGTGGTGATCGCTATAGTTGCAGCGGGGCTTGGCACGTTATTTAATGCTTATCCAACCATTAAAATAGTTTGTCAGCTAGCGGCAGCCGGTTACTTGTGTTTTGTGGCTTATCGAATCGCGACAGCAGAAGGCGGTATTACATCTCAAACAGGGCAGCCACCCGTATTTAAAGATGGGTTTATCTTAAATCTGATTAACCCTAAGGCGTATGCCGCATTTTTAGCTATTTTTTCCAACAACATGCTGCAAACGCACAGCCCATTGCTTAATCTACTGTTAACAGTGACTGTTTGTTTTCTAGTTGCTGTTATAGTTGATACGCTATGGATGGCGGCGGGGGCGAAGTTGAGAGTCTTCTTTGCAAAGCCAAAACAAGCTAAGCGGTTGCGTTTGGTGTTTGCTTCGGCATTAGTGGTAAGTGTTATGGTTGCTGTGGTGGGTTAATTTGCTATTTTAGCAACATGAAACGCTTGAGGATGACGAAATGGACGTAATTACCCCAACACACTCTCATATTATGCAACTGATGACTTGGTTTAACAGTCGAGGTGATTTGCTCACGTGGGCTGGACCAAACTTTCGTTACCCTTTTGATCTCAATTCTTTTAAGGCAGACTTAAGACTGACAGAGCTGGATAGCCTAGCATTGCAATCATCGCAAGGTGAATTAATGGCCTTTGGCCAATACTGCTTACGTTCAGGCTGTTGTCACCTTGCCCGTTTAGCCGTAAATCCAGCATATCGGGGCCAAAGGCTCGTCGATAGACTACTGAGCGAGTTGTGTAAACGGGGTTGACAGTCGCTTCAAGTGCAGCAATGCTCGTTGTTTGTGTATAGTGATAATCAATCTGCTAGCAAAGCTTATGAGCGTTTTGGATTTGTTTCAACGCAACTTCCTGATGGTGATAAGTTGCCAGATGCTATATATATGAGAAAAAGCAATTTTAGTGGCAAGCTAATTAATTAATAAGCAAAGGAAGACAGATGCAACCGATTATCACGACAGCACGTTTAACATTACGTCCTTTTAACTTTGATGATGCAGCGATAGTGGCAAAGCTGGCTGGAGATAAGCGAGTCAGTGATATGACTAAGAATATTCCATATCCCTATTCACAAGACATGGCGACCGAATGGATCAGTACTCACCAGTCTCAGTATGAAAGTGGTGAAAGTGTGGTATATGCCATCACCCAGCGAGGCGATAACAGTGTGATTGGCGCACTAGGCTTTGTAGAAATTGTCAATAACGTGGGTACGTTAGGGTATTGGTTAGGGTGTGATTACTGGGGGCAAGGTATCGCACCTGAAGCAGTAAACGGGCTAGTCGACTACTATAAAAAGCATCATAATCTACAGGGGCTTGAAGCGACGCACTTTGTAGAGAATATTCGTTCCCGAGCGGTTATTAGCAAATTAGGACTCAATTATGTGGAAGACACTGAGATAGCGCTACAGGGTAAACAACGAGCAATCAGTGTGCATAGGGTAAGGTTCTAATAATTCTCTGTGAATATGGTTGTACGTCATCATAGATTGACCCTATGTTACGCATTGCTAACTCCTATTTTATGTTGAGATGGTAAGTCAATATCATTTACGCCATACACAACATGAAAAGGAGTCTTTAATATGACCACACACATTTTTAGCAGGCGCTCGCTGCTATCACTTGCCTCGGCTGTGCTGACGCTGCCTGTTTTGGCAAGCCCAGGAGATTGGATCAATACCAGTGGTGATTTTGCCACGCTAAATCCTAATGCTTCCGAAGTACGTTTTGCCGTTCACTATCCGCAGCTTCGCGATGGAAATTGCGGTATTGGTATTGCGCTAAATGGTTTCAATAGCCGAGAGCACTATTATCGTGAGCTACTTGAGCATATAGATGTTAGATCAATTTATTTGACCGACAGTGGTTTATACGAATTATCACCCTCATCGGTTACGGACAAGGGCATATTGTATTCATTCGACTATACAGCCCAATACTACATGACCTACGTTACCATCAACACCAAGGATGGCCGTACCTTTGGGGAAGTATTCGATGGTATGTCAAGTTGGAATAGTATCTATGCGCTCACCAGCGCTGTGACCTGTCAGCAGCTCGAAGAAGTTAATCTGGCGGCTCACTCAGCACCGCTTTGATTTCCTGCTTGAGGTTATGACTCACGGTACTATTTTGAATGTCAAAACGGTGGATGAGGCATAGCTCATCAATGACCATTGCATCGTTGTGTTCATAACGGTGTAATGGCTCAGAACTTTTCTTGGCAACACGTTGCGGTAATATTCCCAAGCCAATACCTTTGGCAACTAAGCAAGCGATTACTTCTAGATTATTAGAGTGCTCGACTTGGAAGTGGGTCAAGTCTATCGCCTTAAGCAATGCCTGAGATTGCTTGAGGTTAGGATCACAGTACAAAATGACCCGCTCATCGGTCTTTGCAACTGCGTCAAAGTTTGTACCGCGCCACAGTGTTACCTCGTCTAAAAACAGCTTGTGGATCACCAAATCTGGGTGTTGGATTGGGTTGATCACAAGACCAAAGTCAATTTCAAATCCAACGACTTGTTCGGTGATTTTTCTTGAAAGATCATGAACTAAGTTTAGTTTTACGTTTGGATACTTGTCTTTCAAAGCAGGGAGTAAGCGAGGCAAGGTATAAAGCGCTACTGATGGATGGCAGCCGATAGAAAACGTGCCCAGCATATCGGTTCCAGCGCGGATCACATTTGCCTGTAACTGCTCCCAGTCGGCCATAAATTTACGGCTGTGTTTTGCCAAAGCAGCCCCTGAGCGCGTTAGTTTTACGCCATTTCGACTTCTAATCACCAGTTGTGTGTTGAAGCTTTGTTCAAGGCGTTTTATCGCCGCACTCATACTAGGCTGCGTGATACCTAGGCGATGAGCCGCACGTGAGAAGTTTAATGTGGTCGCCACTTCTGCAAAATAACTTAGATCATCAAATGATGGTCGCATTGTTTTCCTTCACATATTTTTAACTTTAATTGATGGTGTTAACTATAATCGGTATGTGGCTCGTATGGGAACTTTGTTTGTTGAAATACTAAGTCCAGACTGTTGGTGACTAATTTTTTCTATATAAATTAAAGCGTTAATTTTTTACTTTTGTATAAGTAAAGTGTAAAGCGTTGTAGTGTTTACCTATGCTTGCTTGACTAGTTTAGAGTGGTTAACTTTTATTTTACATTTATTGTGGCTATCTCTATGATAGAGCATAAGCTCAGCCTACAATAAGGAATATTGAAAATGATGACAGGAAATATCAAACCAAGTCTTCAATGCGCAATAGCTGCTTTGACCGGAATTATGTGTGGCTTACCGGCATCTGCAAATCCTGCCGATTGGCTTGCAAGCAGCGGAGATTTTGCAACCTTGCATCGTGATGCCAGTGAAGTAACATTTTTTGTGAACAACATTTATCCAATGGGTGGTAATTGTGGTGTGGGTATCGCTTTCAATCGCACGAATCGTCATGAGCGTTACTATCGTGAGCTGCAAGCCCACCTTAAGGTAGAGTCTACATATTTAAACAGCAACGGTGCTTATGAATTACAGCCAAGTAGTATTAGCCGTCACAGCATTTTGTATCCCTTTAATTATGCATCTTCGCAGCACAGAGATACTCATGTCACAATTAGTACCAAAGACGGTAGTACGTTCGGTGAGGTATTCAAAACTATGTCGGTGTATTACGACATTCATGTATTGGTCAGCGCTGTGTCTTGTGAGCAATTATAATCAGTGCACCAATACACATCTAATTTTGTTTTATTTGTTGTGAAAATATAAAAATCAAATAATATCAGTTAGTCAGAATAGGCTATCACATTACCAATACCATGACTGTCGTGGAATAGGCGACAGCATGGTGTTTATTCTTTACATAATAGCGAATATTTTTTACCTAATATGGCGACTTACTCTTGCACTACATAAAGAGACAGGTTTAGGATATTGTTCCGTTTATCGCTTCTACCACTTCAGTTAAGGAATTAAAAATTCATAGGGTTGGTTTTGCCAGATGGTTGTGTTGGGGCACGAGTTGTACCTATGTTTAAATGAAGTTGAAGGAGTCAAAATAGCTTAATAATAAGGAATAAAAAGCATGAAAACTTCGCTACTACTCAAGTCAAAAAAACTAAAAGAACTTTCACGCTCTAGTGCAAAGCATGTCAATGGCGGTGAGCTTTCTCTACCCGATACACTCCCACCACAGGCTGGGCGACATGGAACTCAAAGATACACATCATTTAAAACAATTAAGTGTTAAGCATGTCACAATGGAGCATGAGTGAGCTAGCTAGTTATCCGCATGTTTTGTCTCAAACCAATGCTCTAAATACCTAATACATTTCACAACCTTGTCAGGCACAAAATGTCTGGCAGGGTAGAGTGCGTATAGGGTTAATAGCGGCTTGTTGGTATGTGGTAGTATTTCAACCACATCACCACGTTCGAGTGCGTTTTCACAAACAAAATCTGGTATAAAGCCGATGCCCAATCCACGCTTTATGGATTGCATCATAAACAGCGTACTGTTGACCTTTAGATTACCCGACACGCTCACTCCCTCCTCAATTGGCCAAACATCTTTTCCTTGAAAGTAGCTGTAAATAAAACAGTTATGTGAAGCTAAGTCTTGCGGTAATGTAATTGCAGGGTGTTTTTTCAAATACTCAGGTGAAGCGCAGATTTTATAGGAAAAGCGTCTAAGCGGTCTGCCGACATAATTGGATTCAATTTGCGTACTTGATGCACGAAAGCCAAGATCGAATCCTTGCTCGACCAAATCTACCGTTTCATCACCCAAATGAATATCTAACTCGATCTCAGGGTTCAGCTGCATAAAGTCAGCGAACAATGTAGCAAGATCGGTGATCCCCAATGCCATCGGAGCATTGATTTTCAATTTACCGCGTGAGTTTTGTTGTAAGTTTTGCGCAAATTGATCCGCATCTTCTACTTGAGCGAGGATTTCACGCGCGCGTTGCAAATATCCTTCACCAATATGCGTTAACTTTACATTTCGGGTTGTGCGATGTAACAGGCGAGCGCCCAAATTCTCTTCTAATCGGCTTATTTCTTTACTGATCATCGACTTCGATGAGTTTGTCAGCTCAGCTACTCGGGTAAAGCTACCCAAGTCGGCTAGGCGAACAAATAATTTGATTGCTCTGAGTTTATCCATAGAACACTGTTCCTTAAATATATTGTTCTCTAATTGAGAACAGTGCATTCACATTATCGATATATATGAAAACAAACAAGCTGTTTATGATTTTCAAACGCCTAAATGACAGGCGTAGTGATAATGACATTTTAACTATTCTTTGAGGAAAAGCAGATGTATACACTTTACTATTCACCCAGAGCCTGCTCTTTGGCCACTCAAGTTATTTTGCGAGAGCTGGGACAGCAGGTAGCACTAATTAATAAAAGCACAATTGAAAGCTTTGCTGATATTAACCCTGTAGGCAGTATTCCGGTGCTGCTTGATGGTGAGAAAACCTTAACAGAGGGCGCGGCTATCATACTGTATTTATTGCATAAACATCGAAGCTCTATGCTTCCAAAAGAAGCGGACGACTACCAGCAAGCTGTGCAAGATATCATGTTTGCCAATGCCACGGTTCACCCTGCATATTCTAGATTGTTCTTTATTACACAAAATATGTCAGCGGGGGTGGCTCAAACTGACGCAATGAAAGCGGCAGCACAGCACCTCACTCAATTATGGCTGGTGGTTGAGTCACGCTTATCTAAGCAGCCATTTCTAGGGGGAGGCGTACCTAGCGCAGCGGATATTTTGTTGGCAGTTTACGCCCATTGGGGGAGTTTTTTTCCGGTGGAAATAATTATTGGAACGCGTGCACAAAGCATGATCAGCTACGTTGAAAGCATGGAAAGTTTTCAATTGGCAGTCGCTGCTGAGCAATCACAGACCGACGAGCTAGCTTCGTGAACATGAACAACCAAGGCAAGCAGCAGGACTTTGCTCATGTCACAGCCGTTATCGATAAATATTTCGAGGGTATACACAATGGGGATGTGGCGCTGTTAGCAGAGATTTTTCACCCAGATGCATGGCTAAAAGTCCCTTTGCAGCGGCGTAATTTAAAGCAGTGGCTAGCTGATGTAAAGGAGCGCTCTGTGCCTGCACAGTTAGGACTACCTTATGCATATCGGGTGTTATCAGTTGAGGTAATACATCATCAAGCTATGGTAAAAGCGTATTGCCCATTGTTTGATTTCATCTATATCGATTTTTTAGGACTACTGAAAGAGCATGGTCGCTGGCGTATCGTCAATAAGATGTATGTCGACGTCAAGTCTGCTCACATTGAAAATGAATGATCCAAGGAGATTAACTTTATGCCGTATATAAATGTCAAAGTAACCGATGAAGGGGTAAGTTGCGAACAAAAACAAGCGATTATCAAAGGTTGTACACAGTTGATGGTTGATGTTTTGGGCAAAAAACCACAGACCACCTTTGTGGTGATTGAAGAAGTGGACACAGATAACTGGGGGATAGGCTATGAGCAAGTCACTCAGTTACGGAATCAATCATAACGCTGTACTTAAAGATGTGTAAATAAGCGGCACTTTTCAGTGCCGCTTTGTCAGTTATTTGTACAAGGCAACACGTCGGTTTAACAATTAATAGTGGCCATCATTACTCTATTTCTACCACTGGCTTTGGCTTTATAGAGCGCTTGGTCTGCACGCTTTATGAGCATTTGGGTTGTTTGTCCATGCTCAGGGAAAGTAGCAACACCTGAACTTGCTGTGAGGGTGGTGACTTTACGTTCTTCAATGATGATCACTTGAGAGGCTACACATTGTCGTAATTTTTCAGCAATACGCAGGGCTGTGCTACTGGCACAATGAGGTAAGATAACGACGAATTCTTCACCACCATAGCGGCAGGCTTTATCGTTACTACCTAGGCTTTTGGCGAGTGTTTGCGCGACTGTTTTTAGTGCCTCATCTCCCCCAAGATGTCCATAGGTGTCGTTAAATTGCTTAAAGTGGTCAATATCTAAAATGATGATACTTATGGGGTAGTGCCCTTGTTGCGCAAGTTTTATTTCTTGGTCGATTTGTTCATCAAATTTACGTCGGTTAAGTAAACCGGTTAGGCCGTCCATGTTGGCCACCAGTTTGAGCGCTTTATGCTGTTCGATAATTTTATTTTTCATGCTGTTGAAGGTATGTGCCACACTGGCCATCTCAACGGGAATACCGATATCAATGTGGTGGTTTGTATCTCCTGTGGCAAATTTCGAAGCACCCTCTGTAAGTTTATCCATGCTACTGAGCAGTGAGCGATTAATAATGACAAGGCCCAGCAAGCCAAGTAATAGGGCTAAAAAAAGCACGAGTACATACATTCGTTCAGCTTGTTCAATGGTCTCTATTACTTGGTGGTGCAACTGTTTATTGTGTTGTTGTAAGTCTTCATATATTTGTTCTAGCTCATAACCCAGTTTGTTTATTTCATTCTCAAATTCAATGACTCGACTTCCTGACTCGGAATAGTCGTGGTTATGAGGCATGGCTAAAATAACCTCAGAGTGAGAGGCTACCTTGGTCCACTGTTGCTGCGCGATAGATAGATCTTCGTTTAATCGTGAGTACACCAGGCTAGGAGATTGATTTAACTGGGAGAATGCGTCGTCGATTTGTTGTGCATGAGCGGTGTACTCAGCACGATAATTGGCATCGCCGTCTATTGCAAAGTTTGTAATTGCTCTTGATACATCCCAAGCATTTTTTTGTAGCGCATTGACAGGGCTGAGGATACCTAGCTGTTCAGAGGAAAGGGTCAACAATGGACTAACGATGCGTTCGTTAACAAATAGGTAGGTCAAAATAGAAAAAGCAATGAAGGGGGAAATAGTCATTACCAACCCCGAGGTGAGCCAAAAGCGAAGAGAGCGTTTTTGCCAAAAGCGAACAGCGTTTTGATACATCGCTGCATACCTCTATAACTTGTTGTATTTCATAGCTGAATGAACAGAGTATAGCTGCTTGGTACAAACAGTAAAATTTTTGCAAACAAATAATGTATCACCCTTGAGAGTTCAGTATGTGGCGGTATTTGTTAGGGGTGACATTAGCAATATGTTTTAATTCTCTGGTCATATGAGCCTGATCGCTATAGCCTAGCTGTTGGGCTATCGCGGCAAGTGGTGCTTCATTGTGTTGTTTTAATGCATCGAGGGTGTGGCGTACGCGCATGATCCTGTGAAAGTGCTTTGGCGTGATACCAAGCCAAGTTTTAAATTGTCGTTCTATTTGCCTTTGATTGAAGACGGTGGTGTGCTGTTGCTCATGCGCAGTTGATTGTAGTACGTCAATTGCATGTTTTAGAGAGTGAGGCAATGGTTGTGGTTGTCCGAGGTGTTGGCATATCCATCTATAGATAAGTGCAATCAGGGTCCAACTGCCCTTAGCATGTGATAGTTGCTGGAATATTGGAAGTAGGACCTGACCAATATCGCTGTCTGATGAAATAACCTTTGGGTGGCATGGTTTCGTATCTAATATGCTCACTCCAAAGCCTGGCTGAAAACGTATACCGACTACAGTACTACCGGCAGGAATGCTGATAGTGTGGGTTTGAATGCTAACAGGCTGAACCAGTACACCCGTCGGTAGTGCTTGGTTACCAATTCGTAATGACTTATTAAGGTTAAATAAAACCCCCATACAGCCATCACCATTTAAACAACGCACTACATCGCTGTGATTTGTATCACAGGTTTTTGCACACCATATTGCTTGAATAAAATCTGCGATATGATGTTTTGGTTTGTAAATGGTGAAGTTTAGCCGCAAACCCACAGACAGCGCTCCTTGTTTAGCTATTCGCTCATTTTCTCAATAGTAGGGGAGAATGCTTTTGATATACGGTTCCAACTATTAATAGCATTGACAGCAAGCGTAACGTCTAGCAGTCCTGGTTCTGTCAGCACATCAACAGCCAGCTCATACTCTTTTTGACTGACTCGCGCATCGCTGACGATTAACTCAGCCCAAGCCAATGCGCTGCGCTCAACATGCGTATAAATGGGCAGCCCACGCCAAGCATTTAGCCCTAAAATACGCACGGGCATCTCCCCTCTCTCAAGGGCTACTTTACTATGCATATCGATACAAAAAGCACATTGATTGATTTGTGATACACGCAGCTTTAGTAACTCCCACAAGGACGCGCTGAGTGTCTCACTGCTACTAAACTGATTTGATAAATATTGCTCTTGATTGAGTAAGATGTCCATCGCTTTAGGGGCGATTTTAAAATAATTGATACGTGAGGTCATGGTCATGCTCCTTAATTAAGTGCTCGGTAAAAGCTTATCTAAGGAGTGGTGCGAGGTATTGAATATATCCGACAATTAGCCAACAATGATCCGTGAACCTTGGACACGCCGAGGCCGAGGTACACAGCTGTGCTATCGCCTCTTGGGTTCGATATCAAGGCAGAGAAGTCATGCTCCCCTGCCATAAGCGATTAAAAAGTAATGATAGTTGAAACCGCTTCTTCGTCAGCGGTTTGAATCGACATTTTGATAGTACGGTTTTGCCAGTCGATGTCTAACATACCGTAGTTGCTACCTGATTTATTAATTAAATGACGATTGCTGGTGGTAAGGTTGCTGATACTTGGGCTTACAGTACCCACATAACCCGTTGGGATTTGCGCACCACTTGGCGCACAGTTACCCCACTGTCCTTCCACCCCTTTACCATTTTCATCTACTTGGGTGTAGCACCATGGCTTATCGTTATCTCTACTGGTACAGCCTTGGTAGGTAACACCACCATAGTTAAACGGTAATTTACACTGCTTAGTGTAGCTGCCATCGCCTTTGGTATCAGCGTAGATAGGTAATCTAAGTGGGTTTTCGATGTGGTATGGCCAATTTTGACCAAAACCAGAGGCAGTGATCTCATACACTGTGGCTTGTTTTCCAAATTCGCTGCTTGCTGGTATATCCTTTTGTAATAACTCACCCCAGTGCTGATCTCCTGATAGAAAAATCACGACTTTAGTTTTTCCGTCATTGATTGACTTTTGCACCATGCGTAGTAAGCGCTCACGTTCGCTGGGCATTTCCGCCCAAGACTCATAACTGGTGCCAGACATCGCTGTTTCGCCCAGCGACTCTATTGCAGCTTTAAACTGTTGGCCATTACCATAAGCACAGTAACTTGTCATACTGCGGCCTTGATAAAGGGGGGGAAGCACTTGAATGCCACTGGCTATTAACTTGATTTCTGAAGGCTTTGCCAGCTCTTGTTCGAGCCATTGCCATTGTTGTTCGCCGAGTATAGTACTTTGCTCTCCTTCGCACTGACCATAATTATTAAAGGTTGGTGAGCGAAAGTAACGCGCATCAAGTGTGATGACATGAGTTTGTTCATTGTCGCCGCCCAGCATTTTCGCCTCGTAAATACCTGCTTGGCCGTTAAGTCTTGGGTCGTTCTGTGGGACATCGAAATGGCGCAGATACTCTTTTTGTGCGTTCTCGCGTTCGGGATAGTGCTTACCGTCATTATTCCTACCAAAGTCATGATCATCCCACGTGGCCATCACAGGGATCTGAGCTTCTAAAAAGGCATGGTAATCAGCATTTTGCTTTTTCTCATTGTATTTTCTGCGCATGCTGCTCATGTCAGTTGTGTCGGCATAGATGTTATCTCCAAGCCATAGAAACAAGTCTGGTTTTTGGGTGATTAGACGTGCCAACGCTTCTGGCATATCACCTTTAGTTTTAAAGCAAGAACCTAAAGCAACACGATCAAGGCGCTTGCTCGCTTGTGGATGTGTATGGCTTAGGATTTCAGAGGGCTCAGCAAGGTCGCACTCTTCCCATTCGCTCTCGCTAATATAGCACCATGGTGTGGTATGATTTCGAGAACTACAGCCATAAAATTGCTCCCCTTGGTAACTTGAAGGTGCACGACACGTTTTACCGCTTTTGGTCTTAAATTGGGGAATGGTCTCAACTTTTACATTAGCCCAATATGCGCCTTCTTGCGCATCTTTGAGGTAACACCATTGACTACCATCGTTGTTTTTGTTGGTGGTACCTTGGTAGTCTGCGCCTAAATAGTTAAAACTGTTTTTACACTGATCATAATGCACCTCGCTCTGTGCTAGCGCTAGCGTAGGCAAAAGTGCAATAATTATACTGCTGATTTTATTCATGTCATTTCCTAAAGTAAGTAGTGCTTCCTGGTAACGATGGTCGTCCATGCTAGAGGCAAAACATATTAGGGGGTGGGTGTGATAGATTGCTTGCAAAACTATTTCAACTGCATGACTTTATTCTTAAAAGTTTCATTAAATAACCTAAACTCGAGATAAGTTATATGCGCGGCACTGTATGCCTTAATTTAGTCATATTTTTATTTAATTGGCTTGCTCATCTTTGCCATCCCAAGAGCTGGCTAAGTAGGTTGGAGACGGACCAAGAAGCCGCTAGAATAGACAGGTATCTTTCAAGCAATAGATGCCTTGTCGAATAAACGAATTTTGCTGTGTTACTATCTGTCGTGCGCCTAACAATATAGGAGTAGGTATGTTCAAATCGGCCAGTGTGGCGTTAATTATTTCAGTACTAGCCTTGGTTGTTTCTTTATATGGTGTTTTTAATCGCCCACAGCAGGTTGAGAGTGTGTTTATGGAAGATACTTTGCAAAGTGGTATCGAGCGTCAACAGCTGTCTCAGTCAGACACCATTGTTAGTCTTAATGCGCAGATATCGCAGTTGGAAGCGAGATTACAGATGCTGGAAAGCCGTGATGGCTCCGATATGAATATGGCGCCCCGAGATAACTTTGAACAAGCTGTGTTGAATGTCATTGAACAGCAACAAGCGCGAGAACGCGAAGAAATGCGCAGCAAAGACCCCGCTTACGCATTTTATGAAAGCTTACCTCAAGACTATGAAATAAAGCTCAAAACAGACCCTGATTATGCGCAGCAAGTAAATAGAGAATTAAACGCGAAAGTACTAGATAGCAGTTTACCAGCGTTAGAGAGACTCTCAGCAATGGGACAACTTCAGATGAATATGTATGTGCTCAACAAAACTCAAATGAACGACTATAGCTTTGAAACTGTGGATGCAATATTAAAAATTGCTCAGCAAAGCAGTGACGAAAAGCTCAAAGTACAAGCGCTTGAAGTGATTGCTGGCACACCTCTCACAGACGCGAGGGTAGCGGATAGTTTTGTATCGATCGTTGAGCGGGAAGAAAATGATTATTTGCGAAGCATGGCCGCCGATGGTTTGATGCTGCAGTATTACCAGTCAAAAAATAAGCAGCCTGATCTAAACCGTCGCGTGGCACAGCAAATACTCGCGCTCTACAACCATGGCGATCAAAAGCTTAAAAGTCTGATGAAAAACCATATGTTCAGCGACGATATGCTCAATGAATTAAACGAGTTACTCGACAATGGATAGTTTTATGGAAAGTGCCTAGTGGCACTTTTATCTAATCCTCACGAAGTGACTCCGAGGTTGCGTCTGACGCGCCACTTACAGTAGATGTAGTTTGGGCTGCTTGTTCCTCTTCTAGCGCAGCACGTTGCGCCTTTGAAATATAGCGAGGTTTATTGCTTTTATGCAGTTTTGCATTGGCTCGCTTATCTTTCTTTTTCAGCGTTTCGTAAATCTTCTTTTTGCGATTCATAATATCTCTCTTTTCGACGGCTGTATTTTACACTCAAAGCCCATAAAACAAAAATGATTTGCTCATGCCATCATTAAGATATAAGGGTCCTTTTTTTGGGTAAAAAAGTGTACTTTTTGTATCTTTTTTTGGGTTTATAACTGGTTGTTTTATAATATTTTGTTAATTTATTAATTGACAGCGGTGTCTTTTTTGTTGCGCATTCGTTATCTCAGTGTTATGTTTTAGTTCCCTTTTTGGGGAGTGGCATGTGGAGGAATGTAATGAATAACAACAAGAGTTTATTAGCGCTTGCCGTGGTGGCAGCGACTGGCTCGGTGTATGCAAATACATCGCCAGATCAAGATCTTATTAAGCGAGATCCACTGACTTTTCAGCAGTGGCATCTACAAAATACGGGCCAAACAGGGTTCTCATTATCGGCGGGTAAAGTGGGTGAAGATCTCAACTTGGACTTTGCGGATCGTATGGGTATCAAAGGTCGTGGTATTACTGTTTCTGTTATTGATACAGGGGTTGAAATTTCACACCCTGATTTGAAAAACAATGTTGTACCAGGTTCACGAAATCTGATTGATGGCAGTGATTATCCAGTGGATACTCATGGTCATGGTACAGCTGTTGCTGGTTTGATAGCGGCTGAAGAAGGCAATAATTTAGGAGGGCGGGGTGTAGCACCTTATGCCAACTTGATTGGTTTTAACTATTTGAGTGAGCAATCATTGGCATCTTGGATGGTGTCACACGGCTTGAGCGAAGATTTCAGAGTGCTTGACCGCTTTACCGATCCTCGGGTATTTAACCAAAGTTATGGTAGTACTCCGTCTTCACCACCAAACGGTGATCTGAGTTTAGACCCAGAATATGCCTTGGTTGAACAAGTGATGCGAGATATTTCACTTGACAGTCATTGGGGACGAGGTGCTGCGTATGTAAAATCTGCGGGTAACTCATTCCGCTATTACAATACATATATTCAAGGTATACCGTTTTATGTTATTCCGTATGAAAACAATGAGTTCTTCAACAATAATGGATTGCCTTTTCACAATGCAAATATCGAGTTAGGTAACACATTATTTTGGAATTTAGTGGTTTCATCACTGAATGCTGATGGTCACTTGTCTTCTTATTCATCGGCCGGTGCTAACATCTTTTTATCGGCACCTGGTGGGGAATATGGTCAGGACAAACCAGCGATGGTCACAGTTGATTTAACTGGTTGTGAGCAAGGGATGAATGTTACGGGCATACATAAGAATGCGCTACATGGTGGCTCACAACTTGATCCAAATTGTGATTTTACAGGTGTGATGAACGGTACCTCTTCAGCGGGTCCGAATGTTGCTGGTGCGGTGGCGACGGTGATGTCTGCAAACCCAGCGCTTGATGCCAGAACGGTACGTCATATTCTGGCCTCTACCGCTCGCAAAGTTGACCCACAACATCAAGGTGTGAGTCTTGATTTTGAAACTGCAAGTGGAGAAACCGTCACATATGATGCCGTACCTGGTTGGCAAACCAACGCAGCAGGTTATCACTTTCACAGCTTCTATGGTCTTGGTGCCGTTAACGTCGATGATGCGGTATACAAAGCCTTGTTTACAGGTGCTTCTTTACCACAGCTGCAAATTACACCGTGGCAGAAGCAAACAGCAGGCGTTACGGTTCCAGATGCAAGTCTAGTTGGTGCACAAAGCACTATGGGAATTGACCAAAACCTAACCATTGAAGCGGTGCAACTTAAGTTAAATCTGGATCATGAACGTCTTCGTGATATTGCCATTGAACTGACTTCACCATCGGGTACACGCAGCGTGATGATGAGTGCTCGCACAGGCTTTTTAGATGGCACTGACGGCGGCTATACGGATACTGTGATGTTGAGCCATCAATTTTACGGTGAGAAGTCACAAGGTAATTGGACACTCAAGGTGCTTGATACAGATAAAGGTACTAGCAGTACTTTGATCTATAACCCAGAGATTGGCTTGTTTGCGACTAATCGTACTAACAATACAGTTGATGGCGTGCTTAAAGACTGGTCACTGCGTATTTACGGACATTAAGGAGTAGATAATGAAAAAATTACTTATGTTAGTAGCGCTGAGCACATCTAGTGCTGTATTGGCAAATAACCCTGTATCTGTTAATGAGCTGCAACAGCTACAAATTAAAGATGTCAGTCAATTGCCATCATCTGGTTTTACCCAAACAAATGAGCTAAATGGTGCTCAATCAGTTAGAAAAGACCAAGTGATCATTGGTGAGAATGGTTTAAATGCCTATCAGGCAACAGGTGAAGTATTAATTCAACTGGCCGCATTCGCTGATGCTGATGAAGTAGCAAAAGCGCATGGTTTGACTCTGACTCAGGCGTATAAGTCTTTCTATGTGGTGACCTCAAAGCAAGACAACTTGGCGCAAGTGCTGGCTGCTTTGCAACAAGATGGCACTGTGGTTTCAGCAAGTTTGGGCCTCAAAGATTTGGGCGTGAAAGTAAACTGATTTATTAGCAATGAGTGGCTGGTATACGGATATGCGGCCACTACTTTCTTAACGCCATTTTGTAAATTGAAGATGAGGCGTAAACAGGTGTTATTTTTATATTTATGCTTGAATAATAGCGTTAGGTAAGTGAATTAGGTGGAAAGTATCAAGAGAGTAATACAAGTGTATTACTCCTTTTTATCGGTAGATTAACAGTCTTGTGTGTTGCAATACTGTGTACACATTCTTGTGTAGTCACCACAAAAGTATGGGTCCGTTTTACAGCGATCTGTATCTGGCTCCAGTACACCGCCGGCAACATTTGGTGTCAATTTTTTAGAAAGTATATTTTTATCTGAAGATAATGTTTTTAGTTTCTTTTTGTTGATTGATAATTTCATTTTATAGTCCTTATTATTTATTGCTCGTAGAGCTTATTGTTATAAAAAGTTGAGGTTTATTTTCCCTTAACTTGTAGTGGCCTTTAAGCCAAATTACTTTTGATGTAAATTTCGGGAGTTTATTTATTTCTCTAGCTTTTAAAGTTTTTATTTTTGGAGAAATAAAAAGTTGTAGCCAATTTTTTTGACTAAGAATAGAAAAGAGGTGTTCAGGTTAAAAACGCAAGCCTCTGTCATCCTAACGAGTAGTTTAATCAAGCTAATAACTCCTTTTAATTAGTTATATACTTTTTATCAGTTTGTTTCTTATTGTTCAATAGTTATTTTCATTTTTTACCTTTCGCTAATGACCCCCCCCAAACATTTCTAGCTATTGGTGGTTGCATTTTTGTTTATTTTGTTTTTTCAAACGCTTACTTTTTTGTGGCTACAGCTTGATAAAGATAACATGTTCAGTGACCTAAAGTGACAGCGCTAAGTGAGTAGTCGTCTTATCATTGTTATTTTTATAAAAACAGTTCTCGGTTATTCTGCGTAGGTCAAACGCGCTGAGTATAAAATTATTTATAACCTGTACCTATGACCATTTCAATGAGTGGTAGGCACTATGTGTTGTTTAAAATGCCGATGGAATATGAAAGGGCGGACTAATAAAGTTATAAAAATTATTTTTGTTAAAGCGCTGAACTCACCACTTGAATAGTGAGGGGCACTATCACTCTCTTTGAAACCTAATTTCAGTTCTTTAGTTTATGAGGGGCTATTCTCTTAATACTCTGTTTATTTTCTTGTGTTATGCTGTGATTTATTCTTAATTAACAATTGCTTAGTATTTGTGTATGTCGTTGTATAAAGTGTTTTTCAGTCTCTGCTTATCATTGATTTTTACTGTCTCTTTACCTGCAAAATCAGCGCAATCCATAACACCTGTGACAATTGTTCAAACTATAAAAGATGGGGTAGGTAAGTATGATGGGTTGGACAACCCCAGACAAATCAAATTATCGAAAGATAGAAACACAGCTTATGTGTTAAGTGGAGACGATAATTCGCTGTCGGTATTTAACATTAATCACAAGCAAGCGCTATCACAAAGTTACCTTGTTAAAAGTAACAAACAAGCGGGTATTTACTTAGAAGGCGCTTCGAGCTTAGCGGTGTTGGATGATAGTAACCGTTTGGCTGTGGTCAGTTTTTATAATGGCGCACTCACATTATTTGCGCAAAATGACATCCAGCCATTAACACCTTTAACAGTGATCAGCTACCACTTAGCGCCAACGCTAGTTTTTAAAAGTACAGACTCCTTGGCAGACAAAGATAACTTTGGTTTATTGGGCGCGTGGGATATAGCAAAAAGCCGCGATGATAAACAGTTGTTTGTTGCCAGTTACAAAAGTGACGCGATAGCGATTTTTAACATCACCAGTGATGGGGTTAAGTTCGCCCATAAAGTGCATAAGTTGGCAAAACAACCAAAGGGGTTGGGCAATCCCGTTGGCATTGCTGTGTCAAATGCAAACGATAGGATGTTTATACTTGGATATGAGGGAAATATTCTCACCGTCTACCATAAAGACACGCATGGTCAGCTGACATTCAAACAGCAGCTGGAAAACACGCCAACACAACCAAGGTTGTTCAATAAACCGCAAAAGTTACTGTTATCGGCAAATGCAAAAATGGTCTATGTTGCCAATTCCGCGGGGTCATCAATTTCAGTTTTTTCTCTTAAAAATGATGCGTATACCTTTATTCAATCGGTCTTTCATGAAGACTTAAATGGAGCTGGCAGCTTATTGCTGTCTCACGATGGTAAACGACTCTATGCAGCAGGTGAGCAAGATACTGGTTTTGTCCAGTTTAATGTTGAGCCGGATGGCTCGTTGCACTTTGCAAACCGTTATAATTCAAAAGAGCAGACTATTCACAGCGTTTCTTCAATGGTGGAACTGTTGAACGATAAGTTACTGGTAATGGTTTCAGCCAAGGCAGATGCGCTACATGTTGTTGAGTTGCCAAAGCAATGACGCCACAAGTTAGCAGTTTTACACACCCTTGATATTGTACAGCAGCGACGTTGGTAAAATTGGTTAAACGACTCAATTAAGCGTCGTTCAACGTATTACACTGTATATTGTAAGCAAAAAATGGTATTGAGCTTGTATTAATAATAATAAAAAACCAGATACCTATTACACTAAATGGGTTGCCTTTTTCCCGTTACCAATGGAGTTTGTCATGAAAAAAGCGAGCTTAGTAAGCTTTGCCGTACTTTTTGCCCTTGCTGGGTGCTCATCAGAAAGTGCCCAAACTAGTTCCGGTTCAACTGTCGCCCAAAGCACAACTGAAGTTGCCAACACATTGAGCACCGATGCGGTTAACGAAGTAGTGGACCAATACACAAAAACTTTCATCACTCATCAACCTGCTTTAGCAACATCGCTAAAACTTTCACCTGAGCAATATGGTGAATATGCCTCTAGATTACCTAATTACTCTTTAGCGGGTATGCAAGCGCTACAAATTGACATGAACAAGGCGGCAAAGCAGTTAAAACAATTGCAGAGTCTACCGCTGAATGAAGATGAAATGTTGCATGTGAAAGTGAATGAGGTATTGGCGAGATATTATGCAGGTCACAGTCAATTCTCAGCAGGCTATATTGACACGTGGGGTGGCCATTTACCCTATATCATTAATCAGTTGTCTGGCCCGTTAGTGGATCTTCCTAATATCCTCAAAGATCAGCATGGGGTTGAATCAGAGCAAGATGCTAAAGATTATATAGCCCGACTCGATGCCTTTGCTAAAGTGGTAGAACAAGTGCGCTCAAAAGCGAATGCTGATGCAAAAAAAGGAGTTATTTTACCTAAACCTTTGTTTGCGAATACGTTAGGTTATTTAAATAACTTTACCGCACCGGATGCGCCAAAGCACCCACTGGTAGTGTCGTTTGCTGACAAGTTGGATGCAGTTGCAGAGCTGTCCCAAGAAGCTAAGCTGGCTTTGGTCGAACAAGCAACGGCTATTGTGAACGACAAAATTTACCCAGCATTTGCGAGAGTGACCGAGGATATGCTGGTGCTAGAGAGTAAAGCGCCCGAAAAGGTAGGGATCTGGGCACAGCCAAACGGCGAGGCCTATTATCAACACGCGATTACCTATCTTGCTGATTCTGACATGAGCGCTGAGCAAATCCACAATGTTGGTTTACAAGAAGTTGAGCGTATTACACAACGTATGGATGAGATCCTAAAAGCCAATGGCTACAATGAAGGTTCTGTTGGCGATAGAATGAAGCAGCTTAATGAAGAAGCGCGCTTTTTATATGAAGACAGTGATGAAGGGCGTGAAAAGTTGCTGACCTTCTTACGTGGTGAAATTGAAACCATTAACAAAAGAGCACCTGAGTTATTTTCTACGCTACCACCGCAAAAAGTGGAAGTAAAACGTATTCCAAAAGCCGTTGAAGCAGGTGCACCAGGTGGTTACTACAACGGTCCATCACTCGATGGTAGTCGTCCTGGGATATTTGCAATTAACTTAAAAGATATGAAAGCTGTGCCGAGTTTTGCAATGAAAACTTTGACCTACCATGAGGCGGTTCCTGGGCATCATTTTCAAATTGCTTTGAATATGTTGCAAACGGATATTGGTCTGATGCGTCAAAATGCGTCATTCAATGGCTACATTGAAGGCTGGGCACTGTACTCAGAGCTGGTTGCCTATGAAATGGGCATGTATGAAAATGACCCATTTGGCGATTTAGGCCGCTTGCAAGCAGAAGTATACCGCGCTGCACGTTTGGTTGTGGATACGGGACTACATCATAAAAAATGGACACGTCAGCAGGCCATAGAATACTTTGCTGAGGCTACGGGCACCGCTATGAGTGATGTGACTGCAGCGATTGATCGCTATATAGCATGGCCGGGACAAGCATTGGGCTATAAATTGGGTATGTTAAAGCTCGTTGAATTGCGTAGCATGGCTAAAGATGCGCTAGGCGATAAATTTGATATAAAAGCGTTCCATGATCTAATTTTGCTAAAGGGTGCGCGTCCACTCGCACTGGTTGAAGAAGATGTTAAACGCTGGATTGAGAAGCAAAAATAAGCTTAATTGCGGCGTTTCACCAATTTTATATTAGGGGGCGCAAGCCCCCTTTGTTGTGTATTGAATCAAGGAAATAAACATGAATCGTTTTGTATTTATGGCAGCGACGATGCTTGCAGCTAGCGTTCACGCTAATGTAGCTGATACCAGTGTGAAAACCGCCGAGTATGCAGTTAATAATTACCATCAAGCGCAGATCCATACGCTTGCTAATCTGGTGTCGTTTCCTACGGTAAATAAAGATGGCATAGAAACTCCTGACAACCCAGACTTTATCGGGTTTAAACAACTGCTTAAGATGAAAGCTGCACAGCTTGGTTTGGACTATCAAGACGAAGGCCATACGGTACTGATTGGCTTGGGCAAGCAAGCGCAAAAGGTTACGGTCGTAACGCACGGAGATGTACAGCCTGCGGACCCTAAAAAATGGCAAAAAAGTCCATTTCACTTAGATTCAACAACGGAGCCTGGCAAGCTGATAGCGCGTGGGACTGAAGATGATAAGGGTCCGATAGCAACCGCGCTTTACGCAATGAAAGCAATTAAAGATCAAGGTGTTGAGCTTAACAATCGCATAGAACTAATGATCTATTTGGCCGAAGAGTCAGACTGGGAACCGCTAAAAGCATTCATGAAAAGCTATGAGCAGCCAAAGTATGCCATAACCATTGATGCCAGTTACCCCGTTGTGGTTGCCGAAAAAGGTTGGAGCTTGGTCGAACCCACATTTAGAGGTGAATCGGCACGTACGGGCGTATATGTAAGTGAGTTGACTGGCGGCGCATTTAAGAGCCAGATCCCTGAAGACGCAAGCGTAATCGTGCATAATGCATCGGCGGCACTTATCGAGCAGTTGCAGGCACAGGCCGAATCTTTGAGCGAGGTTAAAGTGTCTTTTGCACCACAAACTCAGGGTGTAAAGGTGACTGTCAAAGGTATATCAGCCCACTCGTCTGAGCCTGAAGCGGGTGTTAACGCAATTGCTCACCTTGCTCAATTGTTCAGTGGCGTGAACCTCGAAGCGAACGCAGATGGTCAGGCTGTCACCTTTATCAATCAGCTTATTGGGACGGGCTTGTATGGCCAACAATTTGGTGAAATAGCTTATAGCCACGAGTTTATGGGTCCTATGACGGTTGCACCGACACTGCTGACACGTCAAGGCAATGACATTGTCTTATCAGTTAATTTACGTCGACCGGTGGGCAAGCAAGCGCAATTGCTGGAGCAGCAAATTAACCAAGCCATTGATAACTGGCAGCAAACCAACCAAGTGACGTTGCACAATGTTGAGGTTGAGTTAGGTGAACCTATGCTATTGGACAACGCGCCACATGCTCAAAAACTGTTGGATATCTTTAAACACTATACCAACGATCAGAGTGCGAGTTTTGTGTCAATCGGTGGGGGGACTAATGCTAAGTTATTTGACAATGCAGTCAGTTTTGGCCCATCCATGCCTGGTAAAAAGTATACCGGCCACTCTGAACATGAATATATCACTGTAGATCAGCTTGAACTGAATTTACGTATGTATACAGCAATGATGATTGAACTGGGTAACATGTAAAGTTTATCAGTAAGTTATGAATGCGGCAGCACGATTGTCGCATTCATATGTCGCTTTTACGAGGCATATATGGAATTTAAAATACGTAAAGCAAAGCACAGCGATATTGCACAAATAAGCGCGCTGATTGAGGAATCAGCGCGTAAGTTGGCATGCGAGAAGTATAGCAAAGCACAGATTGAAGGCGCGCTAAAAAATGCATGGGGAGTAGACTCTCAACTTATTATTGATTGCACTTACTTTGTTGTGGAATGTGGCCAGATATTGGTTGCATGTGGCGGCTGGAGTTACCGAAAAACGCTATTTGGCAGCGATAAGGAACAAAATAGAAGCGCAGAAGTGCTAAACCCAGAGTTTGATGCTGCTAAGATCAGGGCATTTTTTGTTAAACCCGACTTCGCTCGCAAAGGCATAGCTTCTATGATTATGAGCGCTTGTGAAAGTGAAGTAAAAGCAAGAGGGTTTCGTGCTCTGGAGTTGATGGCGACATTACCGGGTATACCGTTATACAAGCGCCATGGATTTGTTACCGGTGGCGAGATTACTTACCCGCTGGACAATGGTGAAAGTATTCAGTTTGTACCAATGAGAAAGAAATTAGTAAGTAACTCAATAGACTAGGGGAGTTCACTCCCTTTTCCCTCACATACTTATGCATTCGATTAGCACATTACAAGAATTTCAGATGATGGTGTGTCTCATTATCTCAAAATGAATAACAACCAAGCTCGTCTCAATATGTTTACCTAAATTTTTAACCTTCTTTTATAACAACATGGGCTATTTAAACTCAAAAGTAGTATCTTGATTGTTGCTATTTATGCACTTATTTGGGGTGTTTTTAGAGGTGGTAATAAAGTGCTAAATAACTATCTTTGTAACCTAAGATAGTGAAAAATTATTATTTTTCTTGCTATTTTCAAAGTGTTTTCTACAGTCAATCAGTAGGTTATGAAAAAATTCATAAAGCGTGTAATAACGTGTAATTGTTTTGTTAAACATTCTAGTTACACTATTTTTACTTTAAAACGCTGTTTATTCGTAACCACATGGATGAGCGATTCTTGCTGGAAGGACCTTGTGATTGATTTAGCCTTACGTTTTGTCGAGCAACAACTTAACCAAACATTACGAACAAAGTTTGCCCTCGATAGTGACATCGTGATTATGAACCATTTGGTCGAGTCAAATGGTACACCGCCGCTTGCCAATCAAAACAAATTGGTTATCACGTTAATCAATTTGGAACATGAAACGAATAAACAGTTTTATGGTGGTCAGCAAACCGTGCAATCCAAGCAGATCAAACAGTTACAGCCAACAACACGATTTAACTTGGATATATTATTGACGGCTCATTTTGACTCATACAATGAAGCGTTGAAATTTTTAAGCGCCTCAGTCGCTTTCTTCCAAGCCTACCCCACTTTGACGAAAAAAGATTTTCCGAATATGCCGTCGGATTTGGTTCAACTGCAGTTTGAAATTGAAAACTCGCCTTATACGCAAACGCATAATTTATGGAGTGCGTTGGGGGCGAAATATCAACCATCGATCATCTATAAAATACGTCATGTGGCGGTGCAGTCATTGCAAGTGACTGGCAGTGTGGGTGCTGTAACGGATGTAGCTAGTGAGGCATCACTGTAATGTTTACGCTTTTTCGTCTAACTCTTGAGCACAGCTATTTTGCTGATAATCAATGGCGAAATGCACAACTTCAGGCGTCTCCTTCGACCCAGCACTGGTTGAACCGTTATCAAATGTCATTGCACCAAGAAGACTCCTCGTGGTGTTTGTATGGCAACCAAAACACCTCTAAAGATGACTTTTTGCACTACTTGAGCCACAACCAAGAGGTAGCGGCACTGGAGTTTTGGATATTGCAGCCGCTGAGCGAGTTTGTAACTTTTACTGATTTGCCAATGGATTGGAAAGGCATACTGCTACTTGACAGTAGCAAAACAGCCCCCTCATCTGATGGACAAGAGGCGGTTTTATTGACAAATAGCGCATCACAAGGCGCTTTGCAAGGGGGCTTTGTCAAGCAGGCCATCGCAAAGGTTGTTTTCAATATTAGTGATTTAATGCGTACTGAGCACTATCGCTTAAGCTTATTGGCACGTTCAACTCAGTGGGTATATCACTTTATCCAGCGCGGACAGACGCGCTTATCTCATCCGCAGTTAATCGACAAGCTAAATGAGGTTTCATTTTCAAAACCCCATGCATATACCACTCAAGACGGAGAGGTTGCTTGGCTCAGTGACAGCAAAGAGTTCAACTTGCCCTTGAAGCAAGTGCCAGAGCCTCGTTTTGAACTGGTCGATACTCAACATTTAGACAAGGTAGGCGAACACTATATTAAACGTACTGTGATCAGTGCGTTACCTGCGCCAAGATGCGACCAATTGTTCCTAGGAACACAGCAAGACTTTAATGAGATGAGCTCGATGCGTGTGCAGTCTCATATGTACGTTTATTTCTAGGTTGCTTAGCCATTGAGTGACACTAGTATCAAGCTCAATGGCTTGATTAGGGTTAATCCATCTGACGGGTTTTACTCAAAAATATGGCATGTGAAATACCGTAAAACAACTAGTCGATACAGTGGTGACTCACGCCTAGCTGTAACGACAAAGCAGGGTTTTCACTTCACTTTACTGGTCGAAGGAAAACGAAATTAGTCAAACAGGAACAAAAGGCAAACGATGTTATGGTAACTTCCAACATTAAAACACCCGGTGTGTACATTGATGAAGTCAATGCCTTCCCTAACTCAGTGGTCCCCGTTGCAACGGCGGTACCAGCGTTCATTGGTTACACACCAACGGCTGAGTATCAGGGCAAGTCTTACTTCAACAAGGCACAAAAAATTACCTCTTTCGCTGAATTTCAGTCTATTTACATGAATGGTAATCCGCCGCCTCCGGCAGATCCAGCCACCCAGTATAGCCCTGAATATTACTTAGTAGAGCAAAAAGATAAGCCAACTACTGGCGACTACATGATGATCGGCGGCAGTTATTATTCGATAGTGCCAGACCCAAATAGCATTTATTACCTGTACAACAGTGTGCGTTTGTTTTATCAAAATGGTGGGGGAGACGCATACATTGTGTCAGTGGGCACTTATGGTGCGGCTTCAGGTAAGCCGGGCGATGTGGGCGCGCAGATTGTTAACCCCAATGTTAAGTTGAGCGACTTAAAAAGTGGCCTTGACCTGTTGCAATACGAGCAGGAGCCAACAATTTATATCTGCCCAGAGGCGACGCTATTATCGGTTGCAGATAACGGTACTTTGATGCAGGAAATGCTGTTGCAAGCGGGTTCTATGCAAACGGCTGTATGCATGTTTGATGTTATTGGTGGTAATACGCCCGACCCAATCACCTACACCAACGACATAGAAACCTTTAGAAACAATACTGGTTCAAACAGCTTGAACTACGGCGTTGCGTATTACCCGTTTATTGGCACCACTATTATGCAATCGTCGGAGATTAACTACACCAACTTGTTCGGTGGTGATGTTAAACAGTTAGAGCCTCTGTTGAACCCTGCATCTGCGCCAAATCCTACAGCTTCAAAAATCATTTCTATGATAGAAGCGAATGATGGTTCGATGACCACCTCACAACTCAATGCCGCGCTATTAAACGCATCTCAAACTTATTCTCAAATTGTTAATCATGTTTTGAGCGACGCCAATTTGTTGCCGCCAAGTGGTGGTATGGCCGGTGTTTACACCGTTAATGACAATGTTAAAGGTGTCTGGGGCGCGCCTGCAAATACCAGTATTGTTGGTGCATCTTCATTGCCTATTCGTTTGAATGATACGCAGCAGGCTGGCCTGAACGTTGATGCGGTGTCTGGTAAATCAATCAACGCGATCCGCTTTTTCAACGGACAGGGCATTTTGGTGTGGGGCGCACGTACGCTCGACGGTAACTCACAAGATTGGCGCTATGTGTCAGTGCGCCGCACCATGACCTTCTTGGAGCAATCTTGCAAATTGGCCGCGCGTGCATACGTGTTTGCGGCAAATGATGCCAACACTTGGGGTGCGGTTAAGAGTGAAATCGGCAGTTTCTTAATGAGTATCTGGAAAGAAGGTGGCCTGCAAGGCGCCAAAGCGTCAGACGCGTTTCAGGTTGAGTGTGGTTTAGGTACCACCATGACCAGCGACGATATTCTCAACGGGTTTATGAAAGTATCGGTAAAAGTTGCAATTGTTCACCCAGCCGAATTTATTGTGATCTCATTCGAACAGGAAATGGCTAAGTCAGGCTAACACGCAGCGCTGAGGAAGTTATGTTTAACCAATTTATAGAAAAATATAAGGGGAAATACCATGGCAGATGACGGCAGCAAAGAAGGCAGCACGTGGCCAATGCCCAAGTTCCGTTTCGAGGTTGACCTTGGAACGGAACTGCAAAAAGTGGCTTTTCAGGAAGTCTCAGGAATGGACAAAGAAGTTCAGGTGATCGAGTACCGTCACAGTAACAGCACGTTGTTCTCCACAATCAAAATGCCGGGAATTGCTAAGTACGGCAATATCACCATGAAGCGTGGCATTTTTGTTAACGATAACAATTTCTGGAAATGGATGGATGAGATTGAAATGAACACCATTAAGCGTCGCACGGTGTTAATCAAATTGCTCGATCAGGATGGCAAAACCACCATGCAATGGCAGCTTAACAATGCTTGGCCGACCAAAATCACTGGTACGGATCTGAAGTCGGATGGTAATGAAGTGGCCGTTGATACGTTAGAAATAGCGCATGAACAGTTGATTGTGACCAATGGATCATAATCTACAAACTAGCTTTTACTTCAGCGTTTCAATCTCAGGGATGGGCAGCAGTGATGCTGCTTTTCAGGAAGTACTGGGATTGAGCAAGGAGCTTGGGAGCGAGGATGTGGTGTGTGGTGGAGAAAACCGTTTTAAATACCGTTTACCCACCATAACAACCTTCTCAAACCTTGTGCTCAAGCGGGGCGTCACCACGGATGAGTCGTCATTAATCGCTTGGGTAAAAGACACGTTGGACGATGGCTTAGCGAATCCCATCCAAACCAAAGATATTAAAGTTCGGCTATTGGATGAGAAGGGCAATGTCAGTATGCAGTGGGATTTTATCGCAGCCTACCCTGTGAAATGGTCAGCGAGCGACCTGAAGTCGCAAGATGGCGAGGTTTTTATAGAAACCCTCGAGTTTTCCTACCGATATTTTGAAGTTGAAGACAGTCGCTCACCACAGATGGACTTGTACGCGTAGTTTGGATTAGGTCTCACTTTACTAGAGGAGTCAGAGCATGGCCGTTGAAATCAGAGAGTTGGTGATAAAAACCGCCATCCAAAGTCACCAAGAAACACCGGGGCATGAACTTACAGAGCAACAAGTACAGCAGCTTAAACAGCAAATTGTACAAGAATGTGTGAAGCAGCTTGGCCTTAAACAAAGGCAAAAAATATTCGAGCGCTAAGGCATAGATTAAGCACGGAGATAGTGGCGTGGGTAGTTTAAAGAAAATGCGCATAGTCGCATACAGCGATGAAAAATTTACGTCTAAGGTGGATGAGTATGTGGTCATGCTCAACCCAGAGCAAATGAAGCTAGACCGAAGTATTAACTATAATGAAGAGCAAGCCCCCGACTCGGGAAAGCTGTCTTCTAAATATCGTTCCACGCCTGGCGAAAAGTTGAGTTTTGATTTAGTGGTGGATTGCACGGGGGTGGTTGACTCAACACGAACCGACTTACCCACTGAATTAAATCAATTACAGAAAGTGGTGTACACCTACAATGGCGATATACATCGGCCCAACTACGTTACAGTGTATTGGGGGCAGGGGTTGTCGTTTCAGGGGGTACTGACTGCATTTGATACGAATTATACCTTTTTCAAACCAGATGGCACCGCATTACGTGCCAAGGTTTCATTGCGCTTTACTTCTTATCTAGACCCATCTACCGCGGCCAAAGAAGAAGATAAAAAATCACCTGATCTGACGCACCGCATCGCGGTGGTAGAGGGAGATAGCTTGCCACAAATCAGTCAACAGGTTTATCAAGATCCTGACCTATACGTGCAACTTGGTGCATTTAATCAATTGAATAAGCTAAGAAATATAAAAGCGGGTAGTGTGTTAAGCGCACCGCCATTGCGCAGTCAGGGTGAGCAAACATGAGTAATAACAGTAACGGTGGCGTAGCCACGCTGGAAATTAAATCGCAAGGCTCAACCATTCCAGATACGGTGCAGGTACACAGTGTGGTGATCAGACAGGATATCAATCGAATCGCCAGCGCCACCATAGAAATATTAGACGGAAATCCTTCAGAAGAAGGCTTTGCCGTGAGCAGTTCGAGCACGTTCGTACCGGGCAATGAAATCAGCATTGCTATGGGTTATGACGGAACCAACAGCACCGTATTTACAGGTATTGTAACCAAACAAATGGTGCAGGTTAACCCAGGTAGCGGGCCTTTATTGAATGTTGAGTGTCGCGACAAGGCAATAAAAATGACCGTTGGGAGAAAAAATTCGGCCTATCAGAATACAAAAGACAGTGATGTTATCAGCACGCTGATTGGTCAGTATAGCCTCAGCGCCGATGTGTCGAGTACTTCCGTTGAGCTACCTGAGTTAGTGCAATATTACACCTCAGATTGGGATTTTTTGCTCAGTCGAGCTGAGGTAAACAGCATGGTGGTCAGTACAATCAATTCTAAGGTGTCGGTATTTTCGCCAACGGATGATACCAGCTCTGTAATGACGGTGACTTACGGTGAAGACCTTTACCATATTAATGCTCAGCTCAACAGTGTAACTCAGTTAAGTGAAGTAAAATCAAGTGCTTGGGATGCTAAATCACAAGCCATAATTTCGGCGACGGCGAGTAACTCGCTTGCCGGTCCTGGTAATTTAAGCAGTAAAAAACTCGCTGAAGTGGTCGGGTTATCTGAGTTTGAGTTGCAAACTACCGCAGCGGTCAGTAGCGATAACCTGACGCAATGGGCCAAAGGACAAATGCTCAAAAGTGAGCTGTCAAAAATTATGGGCGATGCCCGTTTTCAAGGCAACGCCAAGGCTCAGGTGGGTAAATATATTACCATTGCGGGCATGGGGGATCGCTTCAATGGGGAGCATTTCATTTCCAGTGTTGAACATGACTTTTCCGATGGTAACTGGTTTACCACGGTAGAACTGGGGTTATCGCCTGTGTGGTTTGTCCAAGAGCATGATGTTACCGCTCCCGAGGCCGCAGGACTTTTACCAGGAATAGGTGGGTTATATAACGGCACGGTAAAAAAAATAGATGAAGACCCTGACAATGCGTATCGAATTTTAGTCGACTTACCGCTTTATAACGATGAAGGCAAAGGCGTATGGGCCAGACTAACTAACTTTTATTCCAGCAGTGGCTGCGGTGCATTCTTTTTGCCTGAAATTGGCGATGAAGTAATTGTGGGTTTTCTCAATCAGGACCCTCGTTTTCCCATTATTGTTGGTAGTGTCTACAGTGAAAATCGCAAACCATACAGTGAGTTGACTCCCGACTCTGACAACAGCAAAAAAGCCATCGTGACCAAAAGCAACTTGCGGATCATTTTTGATGATAAAGAAAGCATTCTCACCATCACCACAGATGCCAACAATACTATTGTACTGGATGACAAAAATAAACAGATCAAGATATCCGATCAGAGCGAAAACAGCATCCTAATGAGCGAATCCGGCATTGATATGAAAAGCCCAAAAAGCATCAATATTCAGACCGACCAGTCGGTCAATATCAAAGGTGCGATGGGGGTAAATGTGCAGGCTGAATCAGGCGATGTGAAAGTATCAGGGCTTAATGTAAACGCTGAAGCGGACGTACAGCTCAGTGCCAAAGGATCAGCGTCAGCGCAAGTCGAAGGGGGCGCAGAGCTTACACTCAAAGGCGCCATAGTGATGATTAATTAATAGGAAAACATTATGCCTCCAGCAGCCAGACTAACAGATTTTCACGAGTGTCCGATGGTAACACCGGGTGTACCGCCTATTCCTCATGTAGGTGGGCCAATCTCGGGGCCTGGGTGTCCAACCGTACTGATTGGTAAGTTACCAGCGGCCAGAGTCGGGGATATGTTGGTATGCGTGGGCCCACCAGATAGCATTATTAAAGGCTCGGCAACCGTATTGATTGGCGGTATGCCAGCGGCGCGCATTGGTGATAACACCGCGCATGGTGGCTCGATTGTACTGGGTGATTTTACCGTGATGATAGGCGGGTAATTTATGGCAGAGAAATCGACATCCGCACAGCAGAGTCAGTTTTTAGGGCGTGGCTGGCAGTTTCCACCAACCTTTTCCAGTGTCTCTAATCAGGTTGCGATGGACGAAGGTGAAATAAACATCAATCAGTCGATAGACTTAATTTTGCAAACCCGGCGTGGGGAGCGCAGCCTGTTGCCGTATTACGGCAGTCAGCTCAGCAGTTTCTTGTTTCGTGCTCAAGATGCCACCCTCAAGGAAGAAATTGCAAAGTCAGTGCGTTATACCTTGCTCAATGATGAACCTAGGATCTTAGTAGAGGATGTGGTTGTCAGTTATACCACAGGCACAGACTCAAAAGTGGTGATCAGTATTGTATACACCATCAAACAAACCAACACCCGCCATAACCACGTATTCCCTTTCTCAATTTTGGAAGGCACCAACTTGGCAGTGAGGGCATAAGGTGCATAACAGGCTCGACTTTGTAACGATGCAGGCGCAGCTAAATGCTCGCTTAGATCCGAACTCTATTGCGTTGGATGGACGTGATATTCGTGATCGCCTTGCATTTGTTGCATCTTTGTCAGAGCTTATCCTATTTTATGATGAACAAAACCAAATCGCTGGAGATTGGCGCGGTGTGGTGCTCAAAGATCCAGTGATCTTGCTGGCGGTGATAAGCAAAACTGCTTATCAGAGCATGTACTTTAGGTTTAATCAAATAACAGGACCGTTAGCGCGCATAAAACATTGGTTGAGCCAACAGAAGGAGCCGCAAGATGCACAAGCACTGGTACTACCTCCTAGCCTGAATAATCATTGTATCTCCCAGCTACTGTTGTTACTTGATCAGCTATTTGAAACCATCAATAGCTGGGTAGAAAATCTAGAACTAAGCACCGTAGACTTTGACCTACGGGATTATATTTTACAGCAGATCACCGGATCGATTGGTAAACAGCTTTGGCAACGTTTGGCATTACAAGACTATTTATCGGGCCAGCTAAGCGAGTGCGTACCCAAGCCGAGTGAGGCACGTTTTAGTGACTTTAATCCAAACTGGTTTACTAATAAACGCACTAAAAATAATACCCATGTAGAGAATGCATTCGACGCAATTCAAGGGTTGGAGAACATTTATCAGCAGGTTTATCGCTTTTTTGTACAGGTGATCCAAAGCGCCAAACCCGCCTTTTACGATATGGTGGTACAGCAGAATGACTTTCCTGATACCAGTCTTATTATTGTTGCAAACCAGTTGCTTACATATTCACAGCAACAATTTAATCAATACTCGCAAAAGCACTTGGATTTTTACTACAAGACGTTATTAAAGCAAACACCAGCCTCAGCACAGCCAGACTATACCTATCTGTGTTTAACCTTGCACAAGTCAGTATCAAGCTATGAAATGCCACAAGGCACCCAATTCACGGCGGGCGCTTACCCTGATAAATCTCCCGTGTTGTTTGCAAGCACTGAGCAAACAGAGCTTAATCACGCATCGTTTGTACGTATGTACGGTGTGAGCTACGTGCCAAGCTCTGATGCCGGTAATGATATGCAACAGTATTTGCAAACATTTGCTGATAGTACCAAACTCAGGAAAAGCCAAACGGGACGGGTGCTTTCTAGTGATTGGTTTGCCAGCAATCAAGGAGAGCAAGTACAACAAGGTTTTGCACTGGCAAGTGATATGCTGTTTTTAAATGCAGGCAATCGCACTGTTACCTTGACGCTTACTTTTTCGCACGACATGGAAGTTACCCATTATCAAAATGCGCAGATTGCAGTGTCGTGCGCAAAGGGCTGGGTAGATATTTTGCCAAAGGCTGTCGGTTCTGGACCTAAACCTGTCAGCTCATTGGTCTGGTCTGCGCCGCATAGTAAACAGCTACAACTGACCTTGAAGTTTTCCAGCAGCTTTGAAGCGATCACAACATTTGCAAAACCTGACGTGGACTTTCCGTTGCAAATGCCTTATTGCAAGGTGATGTTGCCCAATTCGGTTAACTTGCAATCCCAGCCTCGCTTATTGAGCATTAAATTACATGTCTTGGTTGAAGATAGTGAGTTACTGGCGCCAAGCAATGACAACGGCCTGCTAACCAACAACAAAGCCATGTATTTGCTCGGGACGCGTCCTCAGGTTGATAGCCATTTCTATCTTAGTTATCCAGAAGCCTTCGCCAAACCTGTGACGTCGCTTAAACTTCGAGTGGACTGGGACAATGTGCCCGAGGATTTCAGTGTCTATTATGACGCCTACAATGACTATATCGATAATAACAAAGCACAAGTAGGTGATGCGGTTGTCTACAGCAATAATGTGTTTACAGTGGCGTGGAGTGTTATGCAGCCATCAGGGTGGCAAGATGCGCAAGTGGCGCTGACGCTACCGGATGAGTTAAAGGCATCACAGGCAGACTCCCTGCATGACTTCAAAGACCGCGGCGTCAGTGAACTGGCGGATTTTAGCAACCGCATTGAACCTACAGTGGGCTTTAGCTCTGAAGATAGTAACGCCTCGTTTGCAAGTAACTCAGAGGCACTATCAACCACCGATAGCACTTCGACTGTGCCTGATACAGGCGGTGATACTCATGGCAATATTGGTACTCCAATAAAACAAATAAGCAATGGTTTATTCGCGCAGCACAAAGGCTCCTCTGGGCAAAACATTAATGCTAAGTCGAGTGAGTTTGTATTTACGCTCACCAGCGCCTTGCAATGCGCAAACGTAAAAGCGACCGACACGGCAAGTAACAAAAACCCAAGCATACGCATGACACTGACCGCGCCTACGCAGGGCTTTGGAGAGCAACTCTATGGCGCTGTTGTGAATAATGTCAGTTTGCAAAATGCACAAACGCTGATTGCCGGATCGGGATTGTTCGCCATTTTAACTACAGTGGTCAATAAAACCGCACAGTTGTTTGGCTCGGACAAAGGTAAACTAAAACCGATGCCTAACGCCCCATTACAGTTGCAAGCCAAGCGCGTCGCGATGAGCTATGAAGCGGAGCAAACCATTCAATTTACGTCACCCATGGCAACATTACGCCAAGGATTTGCGCTGCAACACATCGGCCCATGGCAAAACTACCTGTATTTTTATCAGCAAGCAGGCCAGCAACTCCCCAATGTGGATGAACGTCACCTACAGTTGCAACCTGTTGCTCCTGCAGTCCCCATGATGCAATCTGCTGCGCAGCCCGAAGAAAATATTGGTTTGGCGCTATATCAAGGAGTCAGTAAGCCTGCATTGAGTTTATATATGCAGCTTGAGCAGGTTAGTCCACCTTGCCGACTGAGTATTTTTGTAGAGCTAGCGCAGGACATCAGTGGCGACCGCCATACAAATTTCGTCGACATATTTTATTGGAGTAACAGTGGCTGGCAGGCGGTGAATATTCTGGCGGATGAAACACGTGCATTGACTCGCTCTGGCATCATCGAACTGGATTTAGCGCAAGATGTTGCACTGGACTCGCCGATTTGGCCAAAACCTCAGGGTAAAGAAGTGAATACTGCGTGGTTGATGCTGACACAGGAAAAGCCGCGCCAAGTACAATGCGTGTATTGCAACACCCAAGCGGTGAAAATTCAGCGTTGTGCGCCCATTTCATTACCATTGGGAACAGCCCCTAGCCTAGCGGCTGAACAAGTCAAAGCACCTGCTTTGAAAACGCCAGCGATCAGTAAGCTCGTTCAGCCTTTTGCATCTATGGTGGGGCGTGCTGCTGAGAATACTAGCCAGTTTGAACAGCGGGTAAGTCAGCGGTTGAAAACAAAAAATCGCGCTAGCAGCGACTGGGATTACTGCTTGCTGGTAAAACAGGCTTATAGTGGAGTTTTCTACGTGAAGCGGCTGACTTGTACACATGCAGGCACAGTAAGGCTTGGGGTTGTGCAACAGTACACATCGCCTGCACAAGCCAATGCGTTTGTACCTGTTATGCCCAAAGCATACCAGTTACAAATCAGCGATTATTTGTCGAGTCGAGTCTCGGCGATGACCCAAGTCGAGGTATGTAACTTAGCGCATGAAACCATCGTCGTTAGTGCGGAGTTAGTGGTCAGCAAAGACACCAATATTAACGACTTGAACTTAGTTCTAACCTCAGGAGTTAATGTTTATTTAGCACCTTGGATAAAGACGAATCAACCGCAATATTGCCTAAACAGTGGCTTGAGCAAGGCGGGCTTGGCAGCATACATTGCCAGTTTTAAACAAGTAGAAGCAATTCAACAGTTGGCAGTGTCACCTGCGCCTATCTCATTCTCAGCAGCGCTTAATACGCAGAATAACTCTTTGAATAAACAAACTAGCGCGCAAGTAGATACTATGACGCCAAGTAGCGACAACGCTATTTTTGTGCCTGCAAACGAGCATAGCTTTACGTTTTTAAGAGCAGGTGGCGAGCAGAACCCAGAAGGGGATAACAGCTCAGCGCAAGCGGTTTCGTTGCCAGTAAATACGTTATTGGAGGCGGGTGTATGAGTGAGTCCGCAGCCATGTCGTTAGACACCTTAGTACAGCAAAATAGTATTAGTTCGGGACCTTTGCCCGAAGCCTTACAGTTTACGTTCTTAAAAAATACCGGCATTAACACCCTTAAAGCACTCGCCGGATCACAGTGGAGTAATTACAACGACAGCGACCCAGGCGTTACGATTTTAGAGCAAATTGTGTTTGCATTAACCGAGCTGGGTTATGTGAATACCTTTGATATCGCTGATGTATTAACCCAGCCCGATGGCAGTATTGATTATCAACAGCAATTTTATGCCATTGATGAGATTTTAACTACCGGCCCTGTGAGCGCAAGCGATTACAGAAAGCTGGTGGTTGATACCCTAGATGACATTGACAATGTATATTTGCAGCCGCTGAGTGTGGATGAGCAGCTCACAGGTTTATATCAAGTTTGGCTTTATGCTCACCAGTTATTCACCCTACAAGAGGGTGTAACTGTGGCGCAACAAGCGTTATGCAGTGCGGTGTATCAGCTGTTGAACAAAAACCGTAATGTGGGTGAATACTTTTTAATGCCACAAGTGTTACATCAACAAAGCATCACCCTCAGTGGTGAAGTGTTGCTGACACAAGATGCCAACCCTGAGCAGGTATATGTGGATATCGTACAAGCGCTGGCCGATTACGTTAGCCCACAAGTGAAGCGGGTTGGTTATCAACAGGCGTGCACTTCGGAAGAGTCGGCAGAGCAAATTTTTGATGGACCAAAATTGCAAAATGGCTGGATGCTAGGCAGTAACCCATTGGGAAGCAAACGAAGCGTTGTTCAAAAGGTTGAGTTAATCACCTTGATAAGCCAAGTCAGTGGGGTAACAGCAGTTGAGTCGTTCACCTTAAATGGCCAAACTGACGTGAACTCGGTGACGATAGCACCAGATAGCATAGCGCAGTTGGAACCAGACGCGAGCTTTACCTTGATACAACATCAAGCGCCGCTCAATATGCAGCCTTGGCAGCAGACCAATTTACTGTCGCAAATTGAGTTGCATTGCCAAAATCAAAGTATTGCGGCGCAGGTTGATTTAACGCCGAAAAAGCCAACTGGACGCTATCGTGACATTGAAAGCTACTACTCAATCCAAAACACCTTTCCCGACATTTACGCGGTAGGGGTTAATTCACTGGAGTCAGATGCCAGCGAGCACCGGGTTGCTCAATCACGACAGTTAAAAGGCTACCTGTTGTTGTTTGATCAAGTGCTGGCAAATCAATTCTCGCAATTGGCCAACTTAAGTAACTTGTTCACCTTTGGTTTTGATATTGTTCCGACCTCCCAGCAGCCGTTCTATCTACAAGGCCATGGAGATAAATCATCTCAGCCGCCTGCTATTCCGAGTCAAAGCTTTATTCGAAGCTACTTTTATCAGCCTTTGTATGAGGTGCCTGATGTACAAGCGTTGCTCAAAGGTCAGCAACAATATCAATTTTTCTATCCCGATGACCCAAGTGACACCGCGCAAAGAAATGCGCTGGCTTGGCAGCGCTTTAAAGACGACCCATTTAATCAATACAATCATGGCTTGAGCCAGATAGTAGAAAATCAACAAGAGGCACAGCAGCGCCGCGATAGCATGCTGAGTCATTTGCTTGCACGACAAGGAGAACCTGCGGACCTATACAACGATATTATTGATGCATCTCAGTGGTATGGCAGCAAGCTACAAACGCGTATTATTGTTAAATCTATCTGGTTACAAAACTTACAGCAATTGAGCTACCGTCGCGTGCAGGCATTACAATTTGCGTTGGCGCAAGTGTTGCCACCCCCTGGACGCTATCGTTTGAGCTTTAATCAGTACAAGCAGCTCATTGCCAGTAAGAGTCCTGACTTTGGTAAAATCATCAGTGGCGTTTACCAACAAGCTTTCCCCGATAAAGGTCAGCTGGCTCGCGCCATCGCCTCCTTGTTAATGAAGCAATTAGCAAAGCACGCCAAAAGTAAGGGCAAAGACGGTAAAATCGATACCAGCAAAGTGGTAAAACAAAGCCGTGCGTTGGCCTCTTCAATTCCTCTGGTGGATGGTAACCAACAGCTGCTCGAAAACGTTCAACAACGCTTAATGTTAGATGGCCAGTATAATGCACAGGCGCTTGATGCTTATGGCAAGCTGACAAGCCAAGACTTTGCCAACTTTTCGGTATTTGAGCTTAAGTTAGATTTACTCATAGGATTTGCTGCGCATCTACGTACCTTGGCCGCGGCTTTAGTAACGCTTATTAACGACCCCGACTTTGCAGCTTGGTTGGAACAAGCGACGACGGTTGAAGAGCGCGACAGTACGCAACCTACATCGTTTAACATCGATGATATTGTTGCCACACGTGGTGCTGATACTTTGAACATTAGTATCAGTGGACAGCAGGTCATGACGCTTGTGAATCCTGAGACCTCTTGGCAGGTCACAAACATACAGCAATACATTGATCAGCTTGCTTGGTTGAGTGGATACCGCAAAGGCATGTTGCTGATTGAGCATACGCTGTTGCAAAGCGCTGCGGTTCAAGTCGCATTACAAACAGCGGATAGTGATGATTGGTACTATCTGGCATCGTCACTCGTACTGCCTGATTATGTGTGCTTGGTCCATCAGCCGAAATTTATTTATTGCATTCGAGCGATTCAACAGTTGCATTGGCCGAGCCACGTCACACTGACGTTATTAACGGCTAATGTCAGCCAGCTCAGTGAGTTAGTCACTAATTATTGCCAATGGTTTAACCAGCAACGCCTGATTGAGCGCCATCCTATTCAGGGCTCACAAGGGGCACAACAAGCATTATCAGATGGGCTAAAAGATAAACTCCAGCACTTGCAGGAGGTCGTCGATGATGATGTCTAAACATATGATTGGCCAGTGTCAGTGGCAGACCAGTTTTGATGATCAAACTAACGTTACCCAGTTACAAGATGCGCTAAGCCAGTGGAGTAACCAAATATTGCCAAGTGTGCTCAATAGTGTGTTTGAGCGCTATTGCCCAGCCGCCCAAACGTGGCGCATTGAGCAGCTACATATTGATTTGGGCACGTTGGCACTCAGTGAGCTAGATACTCAATTACCCATAAAAGTGGCGGCAGCACTCGAACAAGCGCTACTGAAAATGTTACAGCGCTATGGGGCTGACTCACAAAGTGGCAGTGGCAATAAGATGACCATCGTGGGGCAAGATGAGTCTGAGTTGGCTTTATTGCGCTGGTTTTTGCTCTATGGCGTATCGCCGTGGTGGGTGGTGGGCAACAATAGCCCGTTGCATGTTGTTGACGCACAAATGAGCCAACAGCCCAATGCGCTAGCATCGCTTATTCGTGATGTTGGCCACAGAGATGCGGTGCGACGGCGCATTGTTTGGCAATGGGGAGAAGCGAGAACTCGTAAAACGGTACAAATTCTTGAACCATGGAATGCACAGTTTATTTGTAGTTATGCAGACAATATTTTGTTAGCACAGCAACAGCCACAGAGCCGTATCCCCAAAGATAGCAACCTACAAACGCATCTTTGGTACTGGGTTTTAACCCATTTGCTGGTAGACCGAGGTACTCTGTTTAACACTTCGCAATTTGTGCGTGCCACGCTTTGGCAAATGGCACAGCACTATCAACTCTCATTTCATGACCTGCTTGAGCAGATGAGTGAGGTGGCAAAACGCATGCAGGAGACAGGGCTGGTCGCGCCGCAATTTTTGCAGGTGCTGATAGATATTCAACGAAGTGAACAACAGCAACTCAAAGATGCTTCCAAAGTCGATGTACAAACCGATTTATGGTCAATATTCTCAGGGCTACTACATGACAAACAAGCAAGTATTCAAGAATATGGTCATACCTACCATTTGACGGAGTTGTTTACTCGATTGGCGCAGGTTGAGCCGAGTAAGATGGCACTTGCACTGAAGCAAGAAGGCCAAGCCGAAGCGGTTCGAGTACACATCGTTAAGCAATTTAATGAACAACAACTGGCGCATATAGTGGATGTGGTTGCACCCCACGATACGTCATTTATTTTGGCACATGTGTCACATACGCAAACCTTGCTTAAAGCGCAGCATTTAGACCCTGAAGTTATTTGGCGTGTATTGCTTGCTTATCTATTTGTGAATAGGGGCAGCTATTTCAATCGCAGACAGTTTGTGCATACTACCCTCTCGCAAGTTAGCCAGCACTTTGGTGTAGATTACCACTTAGTTTTGCTGTTATTACAGCAAACTAATAGTCTGCCCAGTAAAGCAGGCCAACAATACGAATTATTCACCATCTTGGCTGACTTACAACAACGCCAAGCCAAGCAAGAGCAGCACAATGATACGTTTTGGTTGAAACAGTACGGGGCGCTGATTGATGAGCAAGTGCAACACAGCTCTGATTATCCCTCCCTTATGTTCGGGCAGTTAAACACTTTAAGTTGGCAGCATGCACTGCGAGGGATGATCATGGTGCGCCCCGTAGGCAGCCCTCGCTCCTTGTATAGTCTACTAAAGCGCCATCACTTGGGTGTCTCGCAGCGTTATCAGCTTGCGCAAAAGCTGGTGGCGGCAATGACGTCATCTGGAATGCTACTGTGGAGTGACGTTAAGCAATTAATACACGCTTTATCGCCCAATTATGCATCTGAATCGATACAGCTTATCAGCGCCCTACACAACTGGCAGCAACAAGGACTCATGCCTCAGGTTACTCAGCATTGGTCGTTAACGCAGCTAATTGAAAGCATCGCTTTTAGTTTGCTGAATCAGCCAGAAGTTAACAGTATTGAGCAATGGTTTATACGCACAACAGGCCATATAGCGCAACGGTTCTCTTTGTCTCACAGTGCTCTGCTACAGCAAATATGGTCAAATGTGCAGTTGGAAAGTCAGCCTCATGAAGTATTAGAAAAGTCATTGGTACAGAGCTTAAAAGGCGCCTTGAGTGCAGACTTACTAGCGCTACCCTCAACTTACGACAGAGTACCAGAGCATGTGATCTATGCGCCATTAAGTTATAGCCTGATCAAGACGTTTAAAGCATTAGCATTACGCTTTAATTTACCTACGGAGATGGTATTAAAGCTTTGCGCTGAATTTGCCTGTAAAGGGGGCTTACACAAAGAGATAAAAAGCTTTGCCGAGTTGCCTGGTCAAAAAGTCACATCTTTTTTAAACCATCTTGCGACTCACTTCGTGCTGCCAGTAACAAAGCTACGTCGTTATTTAGTTGTACAATTTGCTCGAACAACATCAATGCGCCGCTCAGTGCAAAAAATGCAGGATGTTTCTGCTGATGCGTCAGCGACAGATGCCATGGTTGGCAAAATGACCACGCTTGTAAAGCCCAAAACGTCACGTATTGCGATTAAGCAAATCAGTCAAACAGTTTTGCAAATGGAAGCGCGCCGACAGGCACATACGTACACTGAAAAAAATAGTGGTTCTGTTGGTGAGATGACATCCAGTTCGGTGGCGACCAAGGCCGCAGAAATCAAATCTATCGCGCCTTTGTCATCTACCAGCAAACCCGCTAACACTGTACTTGTCCTACAAGCACAAGAAAACTTACTAAACAATAGGATACGGCTTAGTCAGCAAGCTTATAAGCGTGCCCTCAAGCTGAGCCGCCAATCGGTGTCTGAACTGTTGACGTGCTTGCTGAATATGCGAGGTTCAAAGCATGTATTTATTTATGAACTGACAAAGGTCGCAGATCATAAAGACCTACTTAACTGGTTGTTAAACCCTTTTGATACAGCGACTAAAGCGTGCTGGTTGTATCGACTGTATTTGGCCTCAGAGTCAGGCAAAAAAGGTTCAGTGAGTATGTCTGAAAAGCCGCTTAATTTCGATGAATTGTTTGCTATGGTGGTTAAGCAGCTTCGTGATGAGCAACAGCATTTAGGTGTCATGATAGTGCAAAAAGTTGCAGTGATGAGCACTCCTAACGGACAACTTAAGTCATTGTTGCAAAGTCCTTTATTACGTTCTTGGCTGCGCCCCGTGTTGCCTGACATATGGCAAGGTGTGGCTGCATGTGACAAATGGTGCCAACAAATACATACATGGTTGCACAGTGCGATAGCTGCGGGTGATGAGAGCAATCTACAGTTTTTCAAAACACAACACATGCTTCAAAAAAATGATGCCAAGCTTGCTAAAAGTCTATTTTGGCAACTGTTGACACAGCATTTTAATAGTTGTCTTCACGCTGCTACTCGTTCTTTGCACAGTGCAATGTTCACCAAAGAGCTAGCAACTCAGTTAATTGCAATATTGATCTTAAGATGGACTCAGGCACATTCATTGAACTTAGCGCTCAGTGTTGCACAGCTTGAGCGGTATTCGCAAAGCAAGGGACTAGGCTTTGTGCTGCCTCAGTCATCATGGACAAATATTGTCAATAAGCTCAAACGTGTGACCAACCAAGGCAGCTTTACAGATATTGCACAAAATTTATCGGCTCAAAGCTCTGCTGATGAGCACACAGCGAAGCGCTTAACGGATGGTACAAGCGTTGTGTCTGCTCAAGCAAGTAGAGTAAAGCAAGCTGATTTGCACAAAGGTGATGGGTTAAGTCGTGAGCCGAAGCGACAGTATTTTGATGGCACAGACCACTGTGATTGGCGGCAAGATTTTGATGGTGTATACCTCAATCGAAGCAACATCAAAGCCATTTTTGAGTATTGGCTTTGCCATGGTGTTCGACCTCATTTTATCGACCTACACGCCTCGTTCAGTGGTGCAAGATTGCTAAATGATATGCAGCTGCATAAGCCTAAGCTTTGGTGCGATACGCTTGCTCCCTTGCTTGATGACGATAATGTTCGTGCTCGTGTTGCCAACCACATCACCCTTTTAACACTACTTGATGCCCTTACCCGAGCAGGTAAGTTGACTTCGCTACAACTCACTATGTTCAGCGAGGTAGAACATGTACTCAAGGCGTTTGCAAGCTCGGGGATTGCACTAAATGAACAAGAGTGTGAGCAATTTTTGCTGATATGCCTATTGCGAGCGCTAGCGAACAATGAGTTAGCAGAACTTAGCGCCGAGTCACTGCTACAAGCAATATGTTGGCAATTAGTACAGCATCAAGTGTGTAGTGCTGACGACTTAGCTCGGGCGCTGGGTCAAGACGCAATACCAAATTTACCCCATGTAATGAATGCGTTGAGTGAGTTGCGCAAACAGTTATCTCGTTATCAGCAAAGTACAAAAAGACACTCTGACAGCCCATTACAACATGAGGCGCTAGCGCAAGTGTTAGGTGAAAAGGAAAATAACGCGCCAGAGCAGCCCACAGAGTTTCCGATGAGCGTGCCCAACGCAGGGCTGGTGCTTATACAAAGTTTTATACCCCATTTATTCGAGCGTTTAGGTTTGGTCAGTGACGACAAGTTTGTCAGTGAGCAAAAACAGCGTGCTGCTGTGCATTACTTACAGTTTTTGGTCACCGGGCAAAGTGCAACAGAAGAGCATCATTTAATTTTAAACAAGCTGATGTGTGGCTATGGCGTCACGCAGCCTGTTGAAGCGGGAGTAACGTTAAGTCAAAGCGACATAGACACTATACACAGCTTGATAGAAGCGGTGTGTAACTATTGGCCAGCAATTGGCAAAACGTCAGTAGATGGATTTAGAGGAAACTGGTTAGTGCGCAATGGCACCCTAACCGAAGCACAAGATCATTGGGATTTGATCGTCGAAAAACGCGTGTATGACATTTTGATCAGCCGTTCACCGTTGTCGTATTCGATAGTCAAGTTACCTTGGATGGAAAAACCGATTTACGTAACTTGGCCAACCTAGTTGGTGATGTAACCCAAGGATGTAATTCACATTGATTGATATGAAAGAAGGATAAGGTGAAAGGTATGAACACATACTCCGAAAACCTGCAGAAAACGGTCAGCTCAACGCTTGGCGGCTTGTATGCAGAGGAACAAAAAATTCAGTCTGACCAGCGCAGTGCAGAATATAACTTATATTATGCCCAAGGTGCACTGATCAGCTGTGGAGATCACAAGGCGCACACTCATGATCAGTTAGCACAGGCCAGAGCGGTTAATGAACAAGCGGTGCTGTGCGACAACATTGTGGTCAACTTGGCGGACACCGCGACACAGCAGCAATCTAATACCACAACGGCAATCAGCAATGTGGCAACGGCGGCAGCTAATATTAAAGCGGCGTCAAATTCTATTTCGAAAATAGCGGCCAATGTGGGGAGTGCGCTCAATATCGCTTTGGCGTCTTGTTATAACACGGATATCTACAAAAAGACGCAACAGGCAAACCATTTCATTTCAGAGACGGCAAACGAAGCCGAGTATACTTCAAAACTGGCGATGGAAGCATCTAGTAAAAGTTCTGAATTAATGAGCTCGGATGTGGTCGCGAATGTGACGACTTCAAAAAATGCACTCGAAGCTTTGTTAACTGAATTGAACGATGAGGTTGCCAAGTTGACCACACAATACGAAAGTGATCAGCTGACAGAAAACGATGATAAAAAAGCTGAACGCAAAGCTGAAGGCGTACTTAAAGATGCCAAAAGTGAGCTGCTAGGGGTCGATGATTCAATTATAACAGCTAATACTAACCTAAACTTGGATCTTACTTGCACGTTAACCCCACAAAGCGGGTCAATAGAAGTGGCTAGTACTGAGTATCTAGGGCCATTTTATCGTCACCCCGCCAACTTACCAATCATTCCATCAGCAACTAACCAACAATTCGTATTTTTTGCCAAAGCAAGTACTCAGTCGAGTATAACGCTGGAGCAGATTGAAACCTTATTTGGTGAATACTATAAAGCCCCAGCCTCTGGAGGCTCCAACCAAGAAACGCCAGCCCAAGAAACACCAGCCAATCGTTTTTACTTGATGGCACCGAGTGATGATCAACATTATCAATCCATAACCAAACACTATGCGGGCAGCAACAATAGTAATTTGGTAGATATTGATGGACATGCAATTGCGCTAGGTCAGCAATATATCGCTTATGTATATGTTGAGTTGAGCTTAGAGTACCAGCGCTACATTGGCGTGTACGATAATGTGATCAGCAGCCCTTCAGCCTCATTCACACCGGCTTTAAATGTGCCTTCTGTATCTCAAATTCAAGTAGACACAAATAGCATTACAGTGACGCTTGATCAGCCAAGTTGCCATGATGAGGGTGAGGTGCATCTTGACTGTAGAGTAATGCTTTTACCTGAGGACAAGCCCGACGAGAGTGGACTATTGAACTGCTCAGACTACGACACAGTGCCATTTTATTTTAATACAGCGATAGCTCAGCAAGTGTCGAGTGCGAACTATATCAAAGGCACTGTGAATAATAATTCTGTCACTGCGGATATTACCAGTGACACAACGGATAACTTTGGCGATCCGCTAGATAAGAGTGGCGAAACAACTTATTACGTGGCTGTACTGTGCTTACCAGCGGATGCGGCAGATCAAACGAGCTACATACCACACTTAACCTTGGATGGCACAACTTATCCGTCAGGGACTCAACATACTGTGTCACCTCCAGTAAGTTCAGCATCAGCAAAATCAAGCTCAACAAAATCAAGCTCAGCGAAAAAAACTGCGAGCAAAAAGGCATCGGGTGACAACGAATCAGCCGAAACAGACCAAGAGTAATTAAGGAGAATTCATTATGCCTCAAAATACAACTAATTCGGCAGGCCATGGATACCAGTTAAGCTATGGCGTTGCCCAATCAAAAAACTCAGACATCCAATCTTTAACGGATCAAGTCACACAGGCTCAGTTTACGGTCAATGAATTATCTAATGTGGTTGCATCGCTGACAGAAAAGCAAGCCTATTTTGCCAATTTGCTGGCTTTAGCAAGTAGCAAACAAGCAACATCGCTTAGTCATTACAATCAAGCCAAAACGCTTAGCTCTGATGTTACTGAAACGCTCAGATATGTAGACATCGTGGCGACTCAAATTGGTGGCCATACTGCAGCGTCGGGATCTTTAAGTCAAAAGCTGTCAGAGACGGCTGAATACATGTCAAAACTGATAAACAAGTTGATTTTCTCAGTAGATGTGATTGAAAAGCTGTCTGATTTTGTGAATCGAAGAAAGGCAGTTAATCAGGTGATACCAGATGACCTCATCACATTTTTAAACAATGCGGTGGCAGAATCGAATAATGCTGTATCGTTGACACTCACTGCATTACAAAGCTGCTATGCCAGTATTACACCAGTGGCAGAAACCTCAGAAGTTTCCACAGTGCAATCTACTCAGGCGCATAATTTGTCTGAGCAAGTGACTCATTTGCAGAACTTGTTGCAAGATTTATATGAAGCATCAACAGACAGTTACAAGCAAGCACTGTCAGCCAGTAATATGGCGAACACGCAGCTAGAAGATGCACAAGCACAACTGGCTGAAGCAAAAGCTACCTTAGCATCGCTTAATGCGGGCTTAGAAGCCGCTAAAGCCGCAGCATTTGCAGCTTAAAGATGAGCACTGGGCAGGGGCTTGTTGAGTAAGATGTACAGCAAGTTCCAAGCCTAGGTTTGGCAAGGAGTTAGCAATGATATACAAAGATTTCTTCTTCGACAGCTACAACGACAGTGGCTGGATCCCAGTGCATCCGTTTGGCACGCAAGCAGAGCTGGGCGATGTGTTTCAAATCCATCAAGGGCGCATGCTTACGTTGCTCAATGCTGGATGTGATCTTGATTTAGTGAACCATATTCACGCCAATGAACCTTTTACGCTAAGACAAGATGATTGGCGTCATGCTCGGGCGTGTTTAAAGGTTGATGACAGCCTTGTTGTAGAGCAGCAGTTTGAAGAGCAACTTATCAAGCGTCAGCAAACCTTTCGCTTTAGTGCCCCGGGCGGCTATCTGTTTTATGGAGATGACCCCTCGGCCACATATATGCGTAATTGGTCACAACTTGCGCCAGAGCTAATCGTGAAGTTGACACAAAGTAAATATACTTTTCGTCAAGCTTATGTGGTTACTGCGGTGGCTCGAATGTACCGGTGGGGCTTGGCTGTGGCGGCAACGGATGGGGCTGAGCTTATGCTTGAAGGGGAGCGTGAACATAGTCGCTGCTTGTTTGAACAGCAACACTGTAACATCACCAACAGCAGTGGGTTGGCGTTTTTTGAGCACAATAATGAGCGACCCATTTACTTTTTTAAAGCCAAAAAGCTCACCATCAGCGACCGTAAATTTGATGAATATTTATATGATTTGTATAAAAGAGGCACCTTTAAACCTCAGTTACCTATCGACAATTGGCTGCACGCAAATTTATTAAGTCTGGCGACAACCGAGCAATTAAACATCAACACCTGTCAGGACTTTTTCCAATGGCAAGATGCCACGTTGGATGACGTTTTGCTGTTAACACAAACCCAGCGATAGGAGGCTGCACCATGAGCTATCCTCTGGAACAGAATTTGGCTGCACTGTATCGAGAAATGGACTGGTTACATTCTGTCGTCAATCAAGTGATCTGTAATTACCTAAAACAGGAAGGGCATGAAAACCATTGGTTTGAATTGGCCCCACCTACCGTTGAACAGAAACAGAGCGCATATGAAGACCTCGTGCTCGAATGGGAGCTAGACAGTTTTGAGCGGTTAGCTTTGGCTTTGGCTATGGCGCCTGCCATCAAGCCTGAGGTGTTAGATATTCTGTTTGGTGTCAATCAGCTCATTGACAGGGGATTTAGTGAGTTTGGTGGGGTGAGTGACAAAGCATTTGGTGGCTTTTTACCCACAGGGCAAACACTAAACTTTTTGATTGCAGGCAACGATCCGCCGTGGCGCGTATACGTTGACAGGCTGTTGTCGAGCCGTCACCGCTTTATGGCGGAACAAGTGACTGAGCTGATGAGCGCCGATGCCGCGCTACCGCACTGGGCTGGGGTGTATAAAATCACTGAACACTGGTTAAACTTCTTACTCACGGGTAATCATGTACAACCTGAGCTCAGTACCAGTTTTCCAGCGCATGCCTTAGAAAGCCCTCACCAGTGGCACGATTTGGTGCTTGATTACGCGGTAATGAAACGAGTCGATGAAATTCGAGCATGGTTGTCATACGGGCATGTATTGATGACGGACTGGCAGCTTGGCAGAAAAGTAAAACCGGGCTATCGCGCGGTATTTTTTGGCCCACCTGGAACCGGGAAAACCATGACTGCGGCATTGCTTGGAAAAGTGACAGAGCGGGAAATCTACCGTGTTGACCTATCAATGATAGTGTCAAAGTACATCGGTGAAACCGAGAAAAACTTGTCACGTGTATTTGATGTCGCCAGTTACAAAGATTGGATTTTATTCTTTGATGAGGCGGACTCGTTGTTTGGCAAACGGACCGCAACGAGCTCATCCAATGATCGCCACGCCAATCAGCTCACAGGGTATTTATTGCAGCGGATTGAAGATTTTCCGGGGACGGTCATTTTGGCCACCAACTTACGTGCCAATATGGATGATGCGTTTACCCGACGCTTCCAAAATATGGTGCAGTTTACCATCCCAGGACCACAAGAGCGGTTAAAGCTGTGGCAAAACGCCTTTGATCAAGTTTGTGATCTGGCCGAAGACGTTAACCTTGAGCGGATTGCTCAAGACTTTGAGCTGGCTGGGGGACAAATCATTAATGTTTTACGCCAATGTGCTCTACAGGCCATTCGCAGAGATGAACGTGTGGTCTATCAGGCCGACTTACTAGAGAGTATTCGTCAAGAGTTTCAAAAGGATAATAAGACAATCAATATCTCTGGTGTGGAGGCATTACGTTGAATAAGACGTAGGCATCAACTAATGATCGCAAGGCAATAGCAGGGCCAGATATAAACCACTGGTTTTAGAGTAAGGATAGTGACATGAGTGATAACAAGCGGCAGTACCAACGAAAACAAAAAGCGAGCACCCAACAAGCGGCTCAGCTGCAAGGAGCAAGCGTATTGGCTGATAATCGGCCGGCATCAGTACAGCGACAAAAGCGCAATACCACAGGGCTGCCTGATAATTTAAAGTCAGGGATGGAATCGTTATCTGGCATGAGCTTGGATCATGTAAAAGTGCACTATAACTCTAGTAAGCCCGCCATGGTGCAAGCGCATGCTTATGCACAAGGCAGTGACATTCATCTGGCTCCGGGGCAATCGCATCATTTACCTCATGAATTGGGGCATGTGGTCCAACAGGCGCAAGGGCGTGTTAAACCAACGACACAAGTAAACGGTATGAACGTTAACGACAATGCTGCGCTTGAGCATGAAGCCACAGTAATGGGCAATAAAGCGTTGCAGCGTGCAAGCCATGACAGATACGCGGGAGCCAATTTTTCCTTACAACAGCAGCGTTTGAAGACCAGCGAGTTTGCACAATTTAAATCAATGGATAGCGTTGGCCTTGAAGGTATTGGCTACGCCGTCATGAGCCGCAAAACTTATCAAAGGTGGCAACATTCAGAGCAGGCCACGGCTCAGTTACATGGCAAATGCGAGCATGGACAAAACATCATTGTTACGCAATTTCAGGACAAGGAACTTGGCACAAAACAACTCGCAGGCCTAGGTCATAAGGTCAAAGGAGGACTGTTAATTGCTGAGGGTGGATTAACACTTGCTGCAGGGGTGGCGGTTTTAATTGCTAGCCATTTTGCTCTGTCGGTGCCTGCGATTGCAGCCATTATTGTGGGTGGTTCAAAAATATTGCGTGGTATTTTAACGTACACAAGTCAAGGCAAGCCATCGAAATCAGCAGTGGCAATCATGGATGCATGTCGCGCCTTAGAGTCCATTTCGGCAATTGTCGGTGGTGCGTTCTCTGGTAATGTCTTTGGTATTGTGTTTGGTGCAATCAAAGCGTTTCGAAGCGCAACTACAGCGTATGCAGATTACCTGCAGAACGTGAAGGATGAACAGGGTAACCATAAGCATCCAAAACGTATGAAAGCACTAAAATGGTTAAATTCAGGTTTACATGTGCTGGAACTAGTTGCTGCTACAGGGGCGGGGGTCACAGGACTCAACTCGGGCAAGACGAGCTCCACGATTTTAGGGGGGGCCACGTTGGCGAGTAACCTGCCTAAAAAGGCACGTGCAATTGATCAAGTGAATGATGCCGCGGGGAACAATAACAGGTAGGTGTTATGAAAAAACCCCTTAAACAATGCGTTCGATCAAAGCTGCTTGTATTGCGGCTTGTAGAGTCTACAAAGTACAACTAAATTCATTATGGGACTGACTGATACTCTGGAGATTAAGTATGTCACAGCAACACGGATTTTCGATTGGCATTGGTCGCATGAATGACGAATTTGTAATTCACATGAAGGCATTTGGTACGCTTACTCATGAAGACTATAAAACCATTACCCCGATGCTTGAAGGCGCCTTTCAACAGGTGAAGCACCCACACGTGAAAGTGTTGGCAGATATGACCCACCTAGAAGGGTGGGAATTGCACGCTGCGTGGGATGATTTTAAATTGGCACTAAAATATGGATCTCATTTTGAAAAGGTCGCTTTAATTGGCGCACAACCTTGGCAGGACGCGTTGGCTAAAATCGCGGGTTGGTTTATTGGTGCAAAAGTTGAGCAATTTAGTGAGTATTCACAGGCTAAAGCTTGGTTATTTGAAAATGAAAGAGCTTAAAACGGCTTTTCACACTGTGTGATTGATTAAGGCGTAGCGTTATCTTCATTAAGTAGTTGAATATACGCAGCGCCTCTTAATGTGCACAGCGCTTTTTAGCTAGTCTACCTTCGTACCTAAAAAAACCAAAAAATTCAACTAACTGTAAATATGGGGGCTTCATCTCATTGTGATTGTGGCAGGTCAGTAGTTTGCATAGGCTGATAATTGTACACGTTTCATAATTGGAGTGAGAATATGCCCAGCAGTAGATCTTTTTCATCCTTATATCGCACATTATTGCCGTTTAAGTTTCTGACATTAATTGTTTTTAGTGGCTTTAGCATGGCAAGTGACGCGCTATTTTCTAGCATCTTGCCTATGAAAGAACGCGCTGCTGTGATTGATGAGTTGACCGCCAAGCGGGTCAGTACTTTGCTACCAAAACTGATGAAGCAAACCAATCTGGATATGTGGGTTTTGATTAGCCGTGAATACAACGAAGACCCAGTTCTAAAAACCATGCTGCCAGCCACGTGGCTTTCAGCACGGCGCACCACAATTTTGGTTTTTGCTCTTGATAAGCAAGGGCAGGTCAATGCCTATGCAGTTGCCCCTTATAAAATTGGTAATGTATTCAAAAGTGCGTGGGATAAACATACGCAACCCGATCAGTGGCAGGCATTGGTGGACTTGATAGACAAGTACCAGCCTAAGCGTATCGGTGTGAATACCTCGAAGCACTGGGCTCACGCAGATGGCTTGGTGGTGAGCGACCAGAAAAAACTATTGGCCAAAATACCAGCTAAATATCAGCAGCGTCTAACCTCGGCCGAACGTTTGGCGGTTGGTTGGCTTGAGCAGCGCATCAATGAAGAAATCCCTTATTTTAAACAAGCCGTTGCCATTGCGCAGGCAATTATTGCGCAAGGCTTTTCTAACGAGGTGATTGAGCCTGGGCAAACCACCACCGATGATTTGGTTTGGTGGCTGCGCGAACGCGTTAGAGAATTAAAGCTACAGACTTGGTTTCACCCTAGCGTGTCGATTCAGCGCGCTGATAAACGTCAATTTGACCATGAGTCCAGTTTTACCAACGTGGATGGAGACAATGTCATTCAACCGGGCGACTTATTGCATGTTGATTTTGGTATTGTTTATCTGAGATTACACACTGATACACAGCAGCACGCTTATGTATTAAAAGCAGGCGAAACGTCACCACCTGAATATCTTCAAGCAGCGTTACACTCGGGCAATCAAGTTCAGGACGCGTTAGTTGAACAATTTAAGGCAGGAAGAACAGGTAACGAAGTACTGAAAATGGCACGCGAAGCTGCAATCGAAAGAGGGCTGAAACCAACCATATATACACATCCTCTTGGTCTGCATGGTCATGCGGCAGGCACCACAATTGGCATGTGGGATGCGCAACAAGGTAAACCTGGTGATGGGGACTATCCCTTACACTTAAATACGGCCTACTCAATAGAGTTGAGCAATGACGTTTATCTAGAAGCGTGGCAAAAGCAAATTCGCATCATGCTAGAAGAAGACGCATTTTTTAATGCTGATGGTGTTAAATATCTAAATGGCAGGCAAAAACAATTACATATCATAAAGGCGCGCTAAAGCGCCTTATTTGTAAGGGGATGTAATAGCAATTCAGGCATATTTGAACTACACATAAGTGGCTAATTGTAGCAACGGAGCTGAAAAGTAGGAGGGAATATGTCTAATTCAGGTCACACAGAGCAAAAAATTTCAAAACGTTCACTTAAGAGCACATGCACCCCAGAGCCCGCGTTAGGGCCACTGAGCCAGTTACCTGGCGTGTGGAAAAACTCGGGGCAGTTTCATGGGCATGGTTGGAACATGATCGCAGTACCTTTTCCATCGGGTAATCATGATTACCGTTTACTCAATAACCAATACAACGAAACACTCACTTTTCAACTGGTCGACAAAAATGTGCCTAATCGTGGCATGAGAGGCGATCAAGAAGTATTTACCGTAGATTATGTCCAAGCAATCGAACAAATTGCAGCAGCTGATTTTCCAGAATCGGGATTAGCGGGGGAGCCTGGGCTTGCTATCCACCATGAACCGGGTTTATGGCTGCACATGAAAGATCACACAACAGGGGACTTAGATATAGCCCGTCTGTCCAGCATTCCGCATGGTGATGCCGTGATGGCACTGGGGAAAAGCCAAAAAAACCATACGGGATTCGACATTCCTAGCATTAGTGGGTTGCCAATTGGTGTCAATCAGAACTTGGACAATCCATACCTGCATCCATATTTGCACTTCCATGAGCACCTATTCCAAGGTGTGTTTGACCCAACCAAGCCCAACGAGCTGCTCAATCAAGCGATTTTACCTTTCTTCCAGCAAGACAAAGTAGAAAGTGTAACGCAGTTGAAAGTTGATTCTGCACTGGCCAGTGGTGGCGTGAACAATATTCCGTTTATCACTCGACAAGCGAATGCAACAGAAGTGAGCTCTATCTTTTGGATTTATGAGCTTAAAGAAAAGCACCCAAATGGTGAGCCAAAAATGTTGTTGCAATACACTCAAACGGTATTGCTAGAGTTTTTTGACAGTCCCATTGGGCCTGGCCTTATCAAATGGCCTCATGTGAGTATAAACACACTAGAAAAGCAACCAAGTAAATAGTGCTAAAGAGAGCTTATTGGCTATCGATTGTATTGTGGTAGTGAGTAAGCTCTATTTATGTTTGACTGGATTATTCGCCTCAATGAACCGTTGCAAAAATACTTGTTAATCAATATGCTGCTTTCATCCCGTCGCTACAACATACAAAAAATATGATTCAAGGATTAAACCATATCACGCTTGCTGTGAGCTGCCTGACACGTTCATTAGCATTTTATAAGGATGTATTGGGGTTTAAGGCCCATGTTAAATGGCACGGCGGTGCTTACTTGTCTATTGGGGAACTTTGGCTGTGTCTGAGCTGTGGTAAACCTTGCGCTAGGAATGATTACACACATATTGCTTTTGCTGTGTCACCTTCGGATTTTGAGCGCTTCAGTCGCCGAGTTTTGTCGGCTGGTGTGTCGCAGTGGAAGAAAAACCAAAGCGAAGGGCTTTCTCTTTATATTTTAGACCCTGATGGTCATAAGCTTGAGTTACACGTAGGTAATTTAGAAAGCCGTCTTAATACATTAAAGCAAAAGCCCTATGACGGCCTTACTTGGTTGTAATGAGATAAATGGAATAAGTTTCATTTTGGCAAGTATTTAACATCTCTAATTAACGATTATAAAGCCTGTACGCTTAATTACTGTATGTGCCCCATGATGGGTTTTAATTGATATCTTAGCTTTGATCAGATGTTTGTATAAAAATTAATAATATTTTTCTTTTTTTCTCTTCATTTTAATTTTTATATTACAGAGTAGGTCGCGATTATTAATAATTTTTATGTTATAAAAGGTGCTTGTATTAAGATTGCTATTGTTTGAATTTTATTCACTTTATGAAGTTTTATTAATTTATTAGGCTGTTTTGTAGTCAATAAAGGAGCAAAACAATGAAAATAAAACTGAATAAAAAATCTATCAAAGACTTAAACACCAACAAACAACTAAATGAGCAGCAAACTCAGCAGGTGGGTGGGGGATATACAGCCCCTTGGATGTGCCAACATAGCTATCCAGTATGTTATACATCACCGGGTGTCTGTTGATCTGACATATAACCAAAAAGGCAGCCAACAGGCTGCCTCGTTTGCTTATCTTATTGCACTCGCTATTGCTGCTCAGTTTGCCCCATAGGTGAGAGCAACCTGCCTTTTTCATCTCTTGGTGGCTCTAGCGTGTTATATCTTTCCATCGCTTGCTCTGATAACTGTAAACCTACATCGTCATCATAAGATTCGCCACTGGTACTTTTCGTTGTTACGCCTTGGCGACTGATACTACAATATCCTTTTCGTTCAAAATGCGCGTTGCCAAAGAACCAGAGGCTACCAAACGCGGAGTTTTCCACCCATTCATGCCAGTGGCCAGCACCGATTTCGGGGCGCGAGTCTTTGACTTGAGTAACCAGCTCCCATTCCATGCCATCATGGCCGCGTTCGTTCCAGAAGTCACCATACATAAAGACCTGATCACCTTCTTTTTCGGCTACGCCATTCCAGTTGGGGTAAGTATTTGAAACCCAGCGATAGATTTCATGTGTACCACTCACGCCTACAAAGTAAAAGCATAGGCCTTGTGTGGCCCAGCGAGCATGAATGGAAGAACGGTCATCGTGGAACGTGATCATCCACTGATTACCTTCTTGAGTTAACGTTGGTTTGTAAAGTTGTGCTTGTACTGCTGTGCTTGATATTGCGCACGCAGCTATGCAACATGCTAATAAGCGTTTCATTACGGCTCTCTCCTTATTCCGGTTAACGAATCTCCTTAATGGAGTCCTTTTCAGCGCTGTGTACTTAACACAGTGCGATGCTGTGTTCGAACGGAGGATTTGTACACAAAGCGTCGTGCTAAGTATGGTCAAACAAACTTAAGTTGGTGGGATACAGAGAGTGTACTGTTCGAGGTAATCACGCAAAATGGCTTATTAAGTTTACTCTTTTGAGCGCCATAGACCGGCAAATCGATATCATCAGGTTAAGTAGAAATAATTGCTGCCACTTTAATTAGAGGCAGTCAGTTGAAAGTACAGAATTTTCATGAGTAGCCACTGAGCCTGTTAGACAAAGCATGGATCAGATAGCTAGATTTGATGAATTTTTATCAAATTGTGACAAAAAGTAGTAGGTGGTTTACCCAAACTGATAGGTAAACCATCGGTTACTTAGGCTTTGTTCTATTGGTATTGTTACAGTGATTCTACGCCATTCAACGATTCTACCTTAGACATCAGTTGGTTATTCTGGCTTGTGATCTCATGAAGGTAAATAGAGTCATTTGTTTTGGCCAGTTGCAGCGCTTGCTTTGAGGCTGACAACGCTTTAACGGGCTTGTTATCGAGATTGTAAGCCGTCGCTAAGCTATCCCATAAGATTTCCGATTGAGCAAAGTGTTTTACGCCTTGTTCTAAAATCTCAACGCCCCAAGCGGTTTTTCCTTCGTAGGCTGCTTTGAGGCCATACACATTGTATTGATGTGCTGATAACGGGAAATTGTAACCGTACTCGCCGCTTATGTGTTGATAAAACACTTGTAGTTGCTGCAGTGACATCACGTCAACCTCGGGCACTGCATTCCAATTATGAAATAGTGACTTGAGTGCTTGAGCATTGCCAACCAATGGGGTGCTGTCATGGGTTTCACCATTAAAGCGCTGACTAAACCAGTGTAAGTTTTTGACTGGCTTCTTCTTTAAGGCATCAAGCATAGCAATATACGAGTCGTTCATTTCGCCAGGTTCGTTGGCCATACTCAAAAACCAGCGCTTTGGCTGGGTAAGCTGCTCGGTGGACAAATAAGTATCCATCAGTGTTTTTTCATCCCACCAGAGACTGGGACTAATTGCGATGTGCGCGTTAAACTCGTTCTCATTTTGCAGTGCTAAATAGCTGGTGAATAGTCCGCCCATAGAATGTCCTGAGATCACATAATACGGCGCTATCCGATATTTAGATTTTAGGCTTGGGAGTAGTTCTTTGTGCAGGTATCCCTTAAATGCGCTAGCTTGGCCAGAGCGCCCTACAAATTCTTCATGCTCAGTTGGGGTGAAATATTGTAGACGTTTGTGGGTGCTTACTCCCACCACGACCATTTCTGGCAAAATTGCATAGGTGCTTAAAAACTGTGTACTTGCTGCAACGTGTGGAAACTGGGTCGCGCCATCAAGCACAATCAATAGTGGGTAACTAAATGAGCTGGAGTGGGTATAGGTATCGGGGAGTGAAACGCGCACGGTAGTGGTTTCATCAATGATTTTAGAGGTGATTGAAAAGCGCTCTACATTAGCTTGGCAAATGCTGGTAACAAACGCTAACAAAGCGATGAATGTTTTCATGTTCTTTCCTACATTGGGGTATTGCAAGTATTTTCCACAGTCAAATCACAGGGCTTGGCTATGAAAATGACTAGCTCGTCGCTATTTAAACTGCTCAGTCGGTACTAAGCGAGCCTCGCAAACTTCAATACGGTCCCATACTTTTTCACTCACATAGGGGTCTTTGGCCAGCCACTCATCAAGCGCGGCTCGGGTTGGAAACTGTAAATGAACGGATGAACCTATCATTTTTCCCTGATCATCTAACATGGCACCACCACTTAAAAAAATCCCCTGTTTGATCATGCGTTTGATGCCTTCAAGGTGGGCTTCTCTACAGGCTAAACGGCGGTTAAGTGCGTCGCTATCGGTGTGGTCATAGGCTGTGACGATGAATTGCATTGTGCTTCCTTATATAAATGCGAGATCAAAGTAAATGAGTTTAGAAACAATTGATTTAACGTGTGTTTTCTAAAACAGGGAATAATGTATATCAAATGAAGAATGATTAAAAGTTGAGATGCTATTTAGGTGTGAGGGCTGTGTTAAGGTCGGTGTAAAAAGGACCATAATCGCTAGGGAGAGAAATGAAGCCCCACAGATGTGTGGGCTTCATAAAGCAAAAGCTATGAGAGGTTAGAATTTGCCAGCAGGTGGCCAATTTGGGTTTTCAATTTCATCTTCACCCACCGCACTGCCAGCCTCTTGGGCAATAGAAAGTGGCACGTTTTCTTTTGGGATCACCACTTCTACCAAGAAGTTACTCTCTGGGTTGCAGCGAATTTCTTCCATTACCGCCATTAACTCACCCATATGGCTCACTTTTCTACCGACTCCACCAAAAGCATCGGTCAGTTTAGAAATGTTCCAGCTAGGCAACTCGTTGTAAGCATAAACATCGTCTAGTAGCTTGTCGTCATAATCAACTGGCGGCGTTCTAAATGGGTTGGGGTTTACCAAATACTGTTCAATACCGTAAATACCATTGGCGATAACAAACACCACGGTGTTTTGCCCGTAGGTATGTTGGTCTGCCACGGCTTGGCAGGTCTCGTGAAAAGCACCGTCACCCACTACAACGATTGAACGTTTATCGGGAAACGCACATTTTACGCCTGTACCTGCAGGTACGGAGTAACCGATAGACAACCAAGCGGCTTGTGCTACAAAGCCATTTCGGCTTGGGATCTTAACCCCTTGTGCACCAATCAGGGGAAATCCCGCATCGACTATCATCACATCATCTTCGCTGATCCACTGGCTCATAGCGTGAAAGAAATTGTCATAGCCCAGCGTACTATCACTGTTTGGCGCTAGGCTTGCGGTTTTCATTAATTGTTTGGTTAATCGAAGCCCAGCTAGTTTAGCGGGTTCGGCTTTGGCAAGCTCTGTGAACTTGTCAATCAGCGCATCAAGGTACTGATCCAGTTGAACAGATGGATAGAAGTTGGCACCAACAAACACGCCACCATGTGCTGCAAGTACAGTTTTATCACTGCGAATGTCTTCATTACCGGTGTCTTTGCCGGTTGTCCACGCGCCGATACCGATTAACGCGCCGTCTTCACCGACCAAATCGGTAATCTCTTCATTTTTAAGTGTTACACAGCCTTCAAACCATGGGTGAGTCTCTTCAATAACGGATTTACTCAAAGCGGTGGTAACAAAATGGATATGCTGATTTGGCAAGGTATGCGAGCGGTTAAGGATATCTAGCAGGGTCAAAAACTTATCCTGCAAGCCATAACGCTGTAGCTCAATACCCGCCCAAAAGATACTGTTTGGCTTACTTAACATTAGCTCAACGGTGGCTTGCGCGGCATTGCTTGCCTCGCTCACCGTAATGGTTGCCTCTGCCCCAGAGCTAAGTTTGCCGGTAGGTTTAGCGCAAGGGGTACGCCAAACATCTTCGGCTACCTCAAAGTAGATTGGCCGCTTTTGCGTCAGCATAGCGGTGATGGCTGAATCAATTTGGTATGGTGCTTGTTGCGCATTGGTGATGCGCTCAGCTGCTACCGTGATGGGCTTGAACATGTGAATGTCCACAAAGTCATAGCCGGTAGTGTGAGAGTACAGCAGCCCTGCTTGTTTAGATATTTGATCTTCTTTATTGGTAGGCGCACCGTTGATCAAAATAACAGGAACCTGCTCTACAAATGAGCCCGCGATGGTGTTGAGCAAACTAAATGCGCCCACGCTATAGGTAACGTACAGCGCACTGACCCCTTTCAACCTAGCATACGCATCGGCCGCAAAACCCGCACAAATCTCATTGGCGTTACCTGATATGTTAATGGGGGAGTTATCATCTGCCAGTATGGTATCAAGTAGGGCGGCGGTGTAATTGCCTGCAACGCCAAACATTTGCTCGACACCAATTTCTTCCAGACGTGCTTTTAGATAGTCAGCAACACAGTAGTCGTTGATTACATTGTTCATAATATTTCTCTGTGATTGTGTGTTGAGTAGGAGGTGTGTGCCACCTCCTACGAGCGCTCTTAAATCTTGTCGAAGTAAGTCAGGTTTACACCCAATACGCTGCGTTTATCGCAGGTATGATCAATCGGTGCATCACTGAGACTCAGTTGTGGGTCAATATACTCATGGATAAGTTTCGAGGCGTTTTCTTCGTATACAGCGGTAATTGCTATTGAAGGAGGAACGCCAGTTTGTTGCTCATACACTTCGCTAAGTGGTGCAAGGCCAAAACCTTTTTGTAGTACAAGGTCGGTTGAACGTAGTGCGCCTTCAACCCAGCCCTGATAGTCAGAGAATGCTTCACCACAGGTAAATAGGTTAGGTAGTGGCTCGGTCAGTTCTTCCATGACAGCTCTGTCGTCGGCACCCACTGCCCATTGGTGAACACCGTAGCCAAATTGTTGGCTCTGCGGTAAATCGAAATCCACACTACCTTCCCAAATGCGAGCGCTGGTAAGCACGGGCTCTGGCACATAGTGTGTGTCGAAGATTTTCTTGAAAAACGCGGTGGCTTGTTCAACCACAGCCACAGATGCAGGGTAAATGTCTGACGGTACACTTTGCACGTAGCGATCTTGATTTGGATTGTGGAACAGCTCGCCCTTGTCTTGCAACGCGCTCCAAAAGTTTATATTTAAATAATCGCAATAGATGGTCAATGCCGCTGGACGCTCGTACTTTTCAGCGTTGATTTCATCCAGTTTAGCTTGGGTTTCTTTACTTGGATTGGTGCGACGTTCTTCGTACATCAATGCGGCTGCAAGGGTGTCGTTGACCGCATAAAATGGATAGACAGAGCCTGTTGGTAAATCCGCAAAGTTAGGGCCAAATTCAACCGAAGGACGACCCGTAATACCCGTTGCCCACCAAGCACTATCGTAATACAGATTGATTTTTAGCAAAGGCTGATTGGTAGCGGTTTGCAAGGTGTTCCAGATTTTCTGTGACTCTGGCTTTGGCAAGCGGTGAAATGCGTTCGAGCCAATAAATAAGCGCTCTAAAGCGAGCCTTGGTAGGCCTAAAATGACTTTTTCAGCTCGGATGTGGCCGCGGTGCTCTTGGTCATGCTCATCAATGTGGGTGTAGCGTAGAATATACTCTTTACATTCTTCATCGTAATCGATTGCTTCGATTTCGGTTTGTAGGTGAATGCGCTCGGTGCCGACTTTATCTACCAACGCATTCGGCAAAGTGCTAAAACCATCTTTGAAAGTACGGAATTTCGCATCCGCTGGAAAGTCTTCCAAGAGTTGATAAGCAACCCCCGCGTTCATTTTTGATAAGAATGTACCGTTGAATCCCAGTGCGCGATACAACATGGTGATACACTCTTGAGAATAACCCATGTCTGAATATAGATCCCAAAGCGTCCATTCATTTAAAGGTTTACCATTCCATTGACAGTCTAAGCGGAATTTCTGCCAAAATTCTGGCCCTTTCACTTTTGGGCGCTCGCTAAAGTGTGGGTTGACTTGTAGGATACGGTTGAACACGACATTCACAATCTCGGTTGGGTTCATACCGCGCTCGGCTGGGTCTAGATTGTAAAGAGCTGACCAAATCGCATATTCATCGTCTGCCGCTTCGCTGACTGAAAACCCTGCACCACGGAAATACAGGCGGTTATTGCCGCCGCTGTTCATTGGGAATGGCACAATCTGGTCTTGCAAATCTAGCTTTAAGAACAGCGCCATTAAATCGTCCATGCCATCGAATAGAAAGCGCATTCCGCCTTGTTCTTCTTTTACCGTGATAGTGCTTGGTTGATTTGGGCCTGACTTTTGGTTTTTGAAGTTGATAAGGTCTGAATCTAGGCGGCCACCTGTGCGATCTGAGCGCTCAAATATAGCAAAATCATTGATGTTACTTTCATTTTCTAATCGCCAAGCGCTGTAAAGGCCTGACATACCAGCACCAACTATGGCGACTTTTACGTTTTTAGGTATCGATTTGTTCTTAATCTCACTGCCAAACTTGTAATGGGTCATGATAGTTCCTTGATAATGTTTGTGCGTCACAAATCAAGCAGGTAAGCGACAAAGCATTGGTAACAACAGATGCCTTCCTTGCATGATTAGCGATATAAATCGTTTTGCTTGTTAATGGATTTAAACTGAGCATGTATAGCACGCATGGTCCTTCACGCGACAACGTCAGTACATCAATCCTTGTAGACCTAAATAAATGTAGCAGGTATGTAAATAAATGTATGTTACAGCCGATTACAAATCGATTTTTTCTAATGAAAATACGCTTGTGTATTGATAAAAAAGAGGTTTTTTAGCAAGGGATTTTATGAGTGCTTAAGTGACAGCGGTAGCAATAGAGCCACTTTGTTACTCCCATTGACAGGGGAGGTGAATCGACCAGTCTTTACTAGACAGATCTTTGCTTGAATTCTTCTAACTTTTCATAAGCCAGAGGAGGCATATTATTCGCCTCACCATGCTTGCGTCTAGAGTTATAAAACATTTCGATATAATCGAATATGTCAGATCTTGCTTGTTCACGTGTTACGTATATTTTTCTCTTCACCCGCTCTCGTTTCAGTAGCTGGAAGAAGCTCTCTGCAACCGCATTATCGTGACAGTTTCCTCGACGGCTCATACTAGCCTTTAAATTGTGCTCTGTTAAGAAGTCACTCCACTCATAACCCGTAAATTGACTGAGTGTATGAGCACCTGCTTTTTTGGCTTTCGTCGCCATACGGCAGCTAGAAGTGCTTGAGTAACGAGTTCTGATTCCATGCGAGAACTCATCGACCAACCAACAACGGCGCGAGAGTAAAGGTCTAAGACGACCGCAAGGTAGAGCCAGCCTTCGTGGGTTCGAATGTAGGTAATGTCTGTTACCCAGTACCTGTTGGGTGTAGTAACAGTAAACTGCCTATCTAGCACGTTATCTGCAACAACTGCTGGTTTGCCGCTGTAATGTCCTTTGTGTTTTCTATAACCGACTTGTGCCTTCATACCTTCTAGTTTCATCAGCTTGGCTACACGATGCTTGCTGCAAGCCTCGCCTAAATCTTTAAGGTCACTGGTTACTTTTCTATACCCGTAGACATAGCCACTTTCTAGCCAAGAATGTTTAATTAACCCCGTCAGGCGCTCGTCTTCCATCTGCCGTTTTGATTTCGGTTTTTCCATCCATGCATAGAAGCCGCATCGTTGTATCGACAACACTTCACACATCAATTTTGTTGGATAATTCTTGAGCCTAGCTTTTATGAACGCGTATTTTTCTTTGACTCGCCCGCGAAAAATCCGTGTATTTTGCGTGTAATGTGCCCACTCCAGTTTGAGAACTTAACAATTTGCAATGTGGACACCCACTCCAATTTGCACGTTAAGGTGGGTGTCCATGTATTACTCACACAATGTATTTCTCATGTGAGAGCTAGATGTTATCTGCATCCGTTAACAGCAAAGTTTTTTACTTCAAAATACGCATCAAAGCTGGTTGTTTCGCTACTGTAAAAGTCGAACTCAATTTTTTGCTTTAATCTTGGAGCGTGGATTGTAACCGTGTTTAATATATAAGGAATTTGCCTTACAAACTCACCATTTGCGTCAAACTCGATAGATGCTTTATTAACACCAGAGCCACCCAATGCGCCCTCTTCAATATTCACCAACTCGCCATCTAAGCTAAAATATGCATCCCACTTTAAACTGTCAACTCGAAGCAGGTAGATTTGCAATAACTGCTGAGTGCCACCACGCGTACAAACATAAGCAGCAGTGCTTGCGTTATAGCTGAAGACATCATCTGGCGTAAAATTTTGCGTATCTAATATCGGCTCAAAACGACCTGATGGTAAATTTAATCCCAGCTTTACCTTTGATGTTCCAAAAGAGAGGTTTACGGAAGTGCCTTTTTCTAACATTTTAACGTCAGATGCTTGCGCTGATGACGCGCTTTCGAAGGCGGCTGTGGCGACAACCATAAATAATGGTAAGAGTAATTTTTTCATATCTTCATCCTTAAGTTTAATTACGCAAAGAAATCACGGGCACAATACATGAAAGATTGAGCCAAAAATCAATTTGCGGACGCAATATAACAATTTGGAATAAGCTATACAAATCCGTAGGAATGAATAGCAGCACTTGTATTTGATTGACGGTATTGAAGTTTAATTGGTGGATGTCGCGCTACCCTTTAACAAAAGGGACGCTGGTAGATACAAACGATACAAGGTAGACTACCGTACAAGACCAAGAGGTTCGCAAATCAATACAGAGTTATAGTCGGTGAAGCCAAAATTATTTGTTCTAAAAATGCCATTTGAAGATGGACCGGGGGAAATGTGGATTTGTTCGCATTGTGCGCTAATAGAAGGTGCGTTATCAGTTAATAGGCACTGGGAAGATGTAGTAGATATTCGCCGCATTGATTTTTCTAAACCCCGATTAGAAGTTGTTGAGTTATTGGGTGAAGATAATCAATGGTTACCCGTTCTTATATTAGAAAAAAGTAAAACGATTACCGATCCAATAGAAATAATCAATTACTTAGCAAAGGAATTTGGCGGCGCTAGGGTACACCCTTAGTTAGTCTAAGCCGAACGAGTCATCAAGCTGGGGTTAAGGCAGACGCACTATTCGCTTTGCTCAATCTTAGCCCGTACTTTTAACCCATTAATCGCAAGTCAGCTATTTTGCTAAGTTGAAGGAGCTACTTTTGGAAAAGGTTTTGATCAGCTCGTGTTTGGTCGGAAACAAAGTTCGATACAACGCGAGCTGTTTATCAATGTCAGAGCCAGATTGGAATTGGTTACAATCACATGTTGAACTTGTTGTTTTTTGTCCAGAAGTTTCGTCAGGTCTGCTTATTCCCAGAGCCCCCGCAGAAATAATTGCAGGTAAAGGAGAGGACGTCCTGCTCGGTACTGCAAAAGTGTTGGGAAATGATGGTGTAGATGTTACCGAACAATTTGTTGCTGGCGCCCAAAATGCATTGCAATTATGCCAAGCGCAACAAATTAAGTACGCAATTCTTGCTGAGGGTAGCCCCTCGTGTGGTAGCTCAAAAATCTACGATGGTACATTTAGTGGCACAAAAATAGATGGTTTGGGCGTCACGGCCTCACAGCTAAAACGCGAAGGTATTAAAGTATTCAGCCAACATACCATAGCGGGCCTCCAATCAGAGCTAGCACAACACAGCTAAAGGGGTTGTATATTTACGACCCTTTAGTTTGACTTTGTGATACCTATAAACGTGACATTATCACCGCTCATTGTTGGCACTAATCAAAAATGAACATGGTATGTGGGCATAAGCGAAGCGCCATCCGACTTAAAAGCGGCTGAATTGTTTAACTCGCTCACTGGAAACACCTTTTAAGGTGGGGTCCAGCTTAAATACGTTTCGCTTATTCGAAATATATTTTTGCTGCAAAAAACTAAAGGAAAGGTTTTCATTTTTTAGGGACTAGATTGGGATAAGCAAAGTGCTATTCGAACAGGGAATGACATGAACACCGATGATAGCGTACTGTCATGGGGTGTCAGGGGGCAGTGCTTTAAGCTCTTTGCAGTAGACCTGCTTTGGCACACCTAACTTAGTTCACTCACATGCTAAGTTTTAGGAGCCCACACGGCTCACGTAAGTTAATAAATACTGCGCCATTTCCATGTTAACTAAATGTTTTTTCATGAACTCTATAATCCTTTTAGGCTGATTAATCCGTTCGCTTGAAACGAAAAAATACTCATAAAAAATTTATTAAATTTGCTTCAAGCATTTGATTTTGATAGCGTTGTTTTCGTGGGGTTAACATATGAAAATAAGGAAATATTGAAATGAAATTATACTCACATTGGTTAAAGGCAATTTGCGCAAGCTCTGTATTAGTCACATCTCTAACAAGTGCTGCACCTCAGCTTAGTCAGGCAACGCTGGAATATGATGCTCAAATGTATATTCAAGAAGAATATAACGTGTTTGCAGATGCTTATGTATTTGACCCTGATTACCCAAATAGCGAATTACGTATTCAACTTGACCCTAATAAGTCGTACGAGCAAATAAGTTTTTATGACAAAACTGAAACGGCTTATGGTCAGTCGGTTGCGTACAACACCCTAGATAGTCGCTGGATCAAATTCAAAGGTAAGCTTTTGTATATGGCAGACAACACACAAGGCGTCAATAGGTTCGATATGATCCCATTTCGAGTGATCAATCCAGCAGGTGAGGTTTCACCATGGGGCGTTGTAAGAATAAGTATTGGCAATTAATTAACCTGAGCTGCGCATAAGAAAATGAACTAAAAGCCCTTGTGGTGATCAGATCTTTCGACCAAGAAACATAAGATTACCAAGGACAAGGGCAGAAGGTAAACAACAAAGTACAAGGAAGAGGGCTGTAGAGTAGCGCTTTCTGTCATTGGAATATAAGATAGGGAAGCTAGGTTAAAGCTTCCCTTGTAGAATTATCTCTATTTTTAGGTTTTATAATAACTTTTAAACCAGCTAACTAGCTCTGCGACACCTTCAGCAACGGTTACTTTGGGCTTATAGCCAGTAGCTTCGAATAAGTCTGTCGTGTCTGCATAAGTACGGTAAACATCACCGGCTTGCATACCTCGGAAGTTCTTTTTGGCTTCCATACCCAGCTCAGACTCTATAGCTTGAACAAACTCCATTAAATTAATTGGGTGTCCATGGCCGATATTGTAGATTGCGTATGGAGCGGAGCTTGAGGCGGGTGAGCCTTGTTCCACAGTCCAGTTAATATCAGCCTGAGGTGGAACGTCAGCTACTCGAACAATTCCTTCAACGATGTCATCCACATGGGTGAAATCTCGCCACATGTCTCCGTGATTATTTATATCTATGGTTTCACCAGCAAGGATTTTTTTAGTAAAGATATGAGGCGCCATATCAGGCCTGCCCCAAGCACCGTAAACAGTGAAAAATCGCAGCCCAGTAGTGGGAATTTGATAAAGGTGAGAGTAACTATGGGCCATCAGCTCATTGGACTTTTTCGTTGCAGCGTATAAAGAAACTGGGTGGTCAACAGAGTCTTCAGTTGAGAATGGTACCTTCTGGTTTAAGCCGTAAACAGAGCTAGATGATGCATAAATCAGATGCTTAACTTCTGTTGCTCTACAGCCTTCCAGAATATTTAAATGTCCAACTAAGTTAGAGTCCGCGTAAGCATGTGGGTTTGCAATTGAATAACGCACACCAGCCTGCGCAGCAAGATGAATAACACGGTCAAATAGGTGTTGCTCAAAAAGCGCTTGTGTTTGTTCACGGTTGCTTATATCAAGCTTAATGAATTGGAAATTAGTATGTTCAATTCGCTTAAGGCGTGCTTCTTTGAGCGAAACATCATAGTAGTCATTTAAGTTATCAACACCAATAACCTTGTGTCCTAAATTGGTTAAGCGTTTTACTACAGCACTACCAATAAACCCAGCTGCGCCTGTCACTAAATAGTTCATTGAAATTCTCCGTTAATCAGAACCGAAAAGGTCCCGAGTGTATATTTTGTCAGCTACGTCTCTAATTTCATCGACCACACGGTTGGCAACTACCACGTCGCTATAGGCTTTAAACTCGTTGATATCTCGATAGACTCTTGAGCCAAAGAACTCAGCGTCTTCAAGCACTGGTTCATATACGACGACTTCGACACCTTTAGCTTTTAGGCGCTTCATAATGCCCTGAATAGAAGAGGCTCGGAAGTTGTCAGAACCAGCTTTCATAATCAAGCGGTAAATCCCCACGGTTTTGGGGTTACGCTTTAGGATAGCATCAGCAATAAAGTCTTTTCTGGTCGTGTTGGCATCTACAATAGCGCGAATAAGGTTATTGGGAACATCTTTGTAATTAGCCAGTAATTGCTTAGTGTCTTTTGGCAAACAATAGCCCCCGTAACCAAATGAAGGATTATTGTAGTGAGAGCCAATACGAGGATCTAGGCCTACCCCTTCAATGATTTGCTTTGTATTTAGTCCATGGGCCTCAGCATACGAGTCGAGTTCGTTGAAGTAGGCAACACGCATCGCCAAATAAGTATTGGAAAATAGCTTTATTGCTTCGGCTTCCGTGGCTCCTGTAAATAGGGTAGGAATATCACGCTTTAATGCTCCTTGCGATAGGAGTTCGGCAAACTTTTGAGCACGCTCACTACGCTCACCGACAATAATTCGTGAGGGGTGTAAGTTGTCGTATAGTGCTTTCCCTTCGCGCAAAAACTCTGGCGAGAAAATAAGATTCTCTGTGTTAAATTGTTCTGAAACTCTATCGGTGTATCCAACTGGTACAGTCGACTTAATTATCATCGTTGCGGTTGGATTAATCGCCAGAACTTCACTAATCACACTTTCTACTGTCTCGGTATTAAAGTAGTTGGTTTGGGGATCATAATCAGTTGGCGTGGCAATGATGATGAAATCAGCATCTTCATATGCGAGTTGTTTGTCAGATGTAGCGGTTAGTGACAGCGTTTTTTCACGTAAAAACTCTGTGACACACTCATCTTCAATTGGTGACGTACCTTGATTTAACATTGCCACTTTGCGCTCATCGACGTCAAAAGCAATGACATCATTGTGTTGTGCTAGTAGTACCGCATTGGAGATACCTACGTACCCTGCTCCCACGACGGTTATTTTCATAATTTATAGCTCCACCTATTAATATGAGACGGTAGTTTGATAACTTTTATAGCAACTACCTGAGGCTAAAGTTCCATATAGCCTGTAACTATTTACTTTTAAATAATTCGATGTATTTTGATGCAGCATTATTCACACTGAACTCCCAGCCTCTTGCTTGAAGCTTTTCGGTATCTCTGCGCTGTTCTAACTCAGTGATAATTCCATCAGCAAAGGCTTGCGGATCTTTCATAGGCACTAAAGTGCCTAATTGCCCGTCTTTTAGAATTTCTCTGGGTCCGGCGACGCAATCACAAGAGACGACAGGTTTACCAATTGCTAGCGATTCTATCATGGCATTCGGCAGCCCTTCCCACAAAGATGACATGACAAATACATCTGCTTGGCGTATATATTTATAAGGATTATCAGTAAACCCTGCCAAATCTACTTTGTCTTTAATGCCAAGAGTTTCTATCTGTCTTTGTAGCTGAGCTTCTAGCTCTCCATTACCAAGAATAATGAGTTTGAAAGGTTTATTCGGGTGCTGTTGAGTTAATAGCGCGAAAGCTTGTAACATCGTACCGTAGTCTTTTTGCACGTTTAAACGGCCTGCGGCGACTAAAACAATATTGCCGGCATTGAAGAATGGATGTTCTACAGGCTCTTGGGCGAGTGTTAGTAGGTTTTCTGAAACTACCGGATTATAGATAGTTTGAGCTTTTTCTTGTAACACAGGGCTGAGGCGTGCAACGGTTACACGCACATCATCTGAGACACATAGTACTTTGTCTGCTTTGGGGTAGTATCTCTTCATAGCCAGCTCTCTGATTTTGTTTTTGAGCCAGCTATAAGCTATAAGCTTGACTGGTACAGCCTGAATTACATACCATCTGCAGTGCTGAGGTAAGCGAGAGCGATGTTTTAGGGCTTGCATAAACTGCTGACCCATACAGCATACAACGATATCCGGTGCCAGTGATGATAGCTTATCACCTAGAGCTAGATCCAATTTTCGACCTGTCATCCCCCCCAGCGTGTGGTAGGTAACTTGTTTCGGTACCATAGCCTTGTTTTCACCGCCAGGCTGATTGACGATGAGTTGTACATTAAGGCTATTGTTGTCATCGTTATCTTTAATGCCTTGAAGTAGGCGCATTGTACGTCTTTGCACGCCGCCGCCATATAAATCATCAAGGTAAAAAATTACGTTCATTCTTCTATTCCTAAAATCGTTTTATGTAGCTGAGTTACAGCATTAACTGAAGAAAAGTGAGCTTGTGCACAAGTGCTGATCTGGCTTCTCGTTTTCATTGGATTGCTGTAGAAGTCTACTATTGCTTGAGGTAGTGCCTCTGGTGAGTCTACAAAGCTACCTGTTTCTCCCGGTATTATGGCTTCTTTGGCGCCGAAGCGGTTGTAACCGATAGACCAGCAGCCACAACTGCTTGCTTCCATGAAGACTAAACCTAGCGATTCGCGTAAGTTAGATAGCAGTACAAAAACATCTGCTTGGTTCAACGCTTTTGCTAACTCAGTATGGTTTAAACTTCCCAGAAAGTGGACATTATGTGACATGTCTAACGATTTAACATACGCTTTTAGCTCGTTAGTAAAAGGGCCATCGCCTACGATATTCCAGCTAATTGGTATAGCTAACATGTCGCGTAACTGAGCTATTTGCTGGGCGACTTCAATGTAGCCCTTCTCTTTTACAATTCGACTTGCAGTGATGATGGTAAGACCCTGATAAATGTTTTGCTTTGGTTGCAACTGAAAACAGCTAGTGTCTATACCATTACGGATCACAGTAATATTTTTCTCTATTTGTGCTTTGTATGTCTGGTCAGTGATGCTATCGAGTAATTTCTCTTTCATATAGTCTGAAACAGCTACGACCCTTTTTGCATTCATACACATAGTCAAAAATGCTTTACGGTATCTTGTATCGTGGATCAAAAACTCTGGCTCAGAACCATGCAAGTATACTATACAGCGTCGACAAAAGTGGCCGCGAAAGAGTCTTAACCAAAGTTTTTTATAGTACAGGTCGTTTAAAATGATTACGTCTGCGAACATTGCACGCAGTACAAAAAACAAACCAGCAAATCGTGCTAATCGGGCTTCTAAGTCGATAGCCGCTATATTTTTTTTGACTCTTACTCCCATCGCAAGCAATCCGTCAAACATAGTGAGCGCAACAACACCTGCTCCACCAAGCATAGGGGGTTGTTCATGACTTAAAAGATAGACTGTTTTCGCCTTACTCACCTTAGGCCCCAATTTCACTTGCTATAACTTGCAGCTGTTGCTTTAAAACAGCTGGGTCTTTTTGTGCATAGAGTCCTAAAAAGTTTTCTATTTTTTTGGAAATTATCCAAGGCTCTATAGTTGCACCTTCTATTTTTCCTAAAATTAAAGAGTGCATTCTGCCTGAAAAGACACTGCGGACTTGTGACAATTCCTGACGGTACTTGTCTAGCGGTAAAACACCATCTATTAGCCGTACGTCATTGCTGGCGGGGCTATTTAACAACAGCTGATATAGGTCTCTGTTGCACTGGGCATCGGTCAGTGTCGTAGACGCCAACACAATCGGTTCGCCAGACATATGCACTGACATCACTTTGTCATACCAAGCGGTTAAATACTCTTGGTAGTTGTTAATTGTTGGCGCTTTTACCTCATGGTGATAACGCTGAAATACTGCATAATCGGTCATTCCAACCATAAGCCCTGAACGTTTAGCTGAACTTTTAAGCGGTTGTAAGCCGAATGCTAGATCAGGGCAAAATTCAGCTTTGGCGTCAAAGTATGTGCTTAGCTTAGTGATTGATTCGTTTTCTCGGACACAAATTCGATTGCTTAGCTTTAATGCGCGGCGAACTAACCAAGATTCACTTTTGTGGAAATGCTCTCCACAACCTACACCGAGTAGATAAAGTGGAGTACCGCTTTTTTTAGCGTAATAAGACCATGCATATAGTGCTGGCGGGAATGCCGCACCAGACAGTATTAACTGTCCACCACCTATAACAATACCGTCGTACTTAACTTCACAGCACTGTTTAATTCTCCCTTTGTGTTTGAGTAACCACATTAGTAGATAAAGGGGTTTGAACTGTAACAACGATTTACGCAAACGGCTAATCAAGGAAGTGGACTCCTGATGATTATTGTTGCGACTTTCAACTGAAAGATCGACATGTGTTGTAGAGTAGGGCTCGCTGGAATAGCTACAGCCTAACTCACTTAACAGCGCCTTTAAACCTTCGTTAATGGCATGATCGCCAATGTTGTCTGAGCCATTCTCATTAACGAGCAGAAACGTTTTCAATCTATAACCCCTATTATGAATTTTTAACTTTTGCGTTTTTAAACATTTGCAGCGTTTGTTTTGCAGCCGTTAGCCTAAATAAAATAGCAAGTGCTATATACATTACTATCGAGACTGTACCGAATAAGAGCAGTTCAAACCATGCGCTGAAAGTCACATATTGTTGTAAACACCATACAACTATGCCGGTAAACATAGCGATAAATAAGCTGGGCGCAAAGTCAGAGAATTGCTCTCTAAGTGGGTAATCAACAAGGCGATTTGCAAACATAACACTTGGAAAATAAACGATATACTGACTGGCAAGTTGCCCAAGGAGTATCGCTATGACTCCTTTTTCATAGGTGAAAAATAGTGCCGTCAGACCCAATAGTACTTTGCACAGCTCTACATATAAGAACCAGTCACTGCGACCTTTTACTTTCATGATATTGATATTGATTGAAGCAAGTGGGATAGCGATACTGGTTAAGCACATTATTTGCAGGTATGGTACTGCTGGCAACCATTTTGGAGGTAATAATGCTTCAAAAATTAGATTTGCCAATGCACACAAAGTAATCAACACAGGGAAAACTAAAAAAGTCATTATCGACATGACTCGTTGGTAGCCGTTTTTCAATCGGGTAATATCGTTTTGGATGGAAGACAGAGCCGGAAAAGTCACCGTTTGAATAGAATTTATTAGCTGTGAGACTAATAGCTCTCTAACTCTATCGGCAAAGAAATAAAGCCCTGCAACCCCTGCTGTCAGGACTTTTGCAATCACCATAACAGTGAAGTTCTTATAGAATGTATCTAGTATGCTAGAGAGTAAAATTTTATACCCATAACTATAGATCTCTCGTAGTGATACCATGGAAAATGATAGGCTTGGACGCCATTTACTCTGCCACCAAAGGAATGTAGCAGTTAAAATAGCGGTGATTAGAATCTGTGCTATTAGCGCCCACACACCGAACCCCATATAAGCGAGTAAAACGGCACTGACACCTGATATAAATACAGCAGGAAAGTTGGCGCGCAAAATCAGTTTAAATTGCATTTCTCTTGACAGCATGGCCATTTGTACAACATGCAGAGAATTAAAAATTAATGACAGCGAACTAACTCTAATCATTAGCGTTAGCTCCTGTTTTTGATAAAAATTGGCAATTACGGGGGCACAAAAAAACAGTAGGGTGACGGAAAGTATTGCAACCGCTAGGCTGACAAAGAAAGCAGTATTTGTATCTACTTGAGTAAGAGTTTCTTTTCGTATTAGAGCTGAACGAAAACCCGACTCCATTAAGGTTTGGCCCAAGGTAAGGAATAGTGCCATCATAGCTACGAGGCCATATTCATCAGGTGTAAGAAAGTAAGCCAAAACTAAAGTGACAAGTACAGTAATACCTCGTCTTGCCAGCTGCTCAACAAAACTATAAATCACACTAAAAAGCGTTTTTTTCTCTAACATCAAATGGTTTCACTAATAATTTTAAACGCCGTTGAAACGCCGTCCATGTTTGCCTTTCTATGGTTTGCAATTTGAGTTCTTGTCAAGAACCATAAGGGGAAAATATACAGTACCGATATCGTGAAAGTGAATATTGGATAACATTATCGCCGTATGAAAGAGGAGTAACTATGCTCCAAAACTCCCGCCTTTGACGGCCACTAAAATAAAGTAACAAGGTCTATTATTCACCCTACTGTACAACTAATGTTCGTTGATAATGACCTCAACCTATATTTGGGTTGGACATAAACATCAAAAGCTTGGAATTGTACAATACTAACTTGTGTTACACCAGTTTGTAGGCAAACAAAACTGTTCGAATACTAATATTTCGATCTCTACATTTGGTTTGTTGGGTACGAAGTTTTAGTGAAGTCATATTTGTATCTAATCAAGCAAGTTAAAGCGATTCTATTACTTCTAGAGATGGCCAAATTTTTTGTGGCACTACAACTACAAAACCGTCTATCAAACTTACATGAAAAATTCGTCACTTAAGTTCTGAATTTATAACTTGAATATTCAATTTGTTAGCAGATTAAAAGGGCCTTAGTGAGCGGCCCTTTTATATGTGATTAGGTGTTACTTTCACTTGCTACATTATGTTAATGCATCATTTAACAATCAAATCTTCGTCAACCAAATAGATGCTATCAGGGTTGGTCAGTGTAAAGACTTTCACCGCCATGGTTTTGCCCGCAGCGTTTTCACATTCAATGATTTGGTATAGAACAGGCTGGCCAGCATAGTAGTTATCGATGGTGATATTGGTCATGAACACATCTGAATGAAAGGGGCCAACTCGGCCTTCGTTGTGGAACAATCCAAGCTCTACGCCACGGTTAGACAAAGTCGTGCAGCGGCTACCGTTACTTTGATTGTTCACGCTTATTTTGCTGGTTACTTCATAGGCGCTGTGATAGCCATAGGTGTTGGGACGATGAATAAACCCGCCTTTTGGTTCAACACTTATTTGCCAATCTACCACGGGGGCACCTGGGATGTTTACAATGACATCATAGTCTTCGCCCTGGGTGTTTGTACAAGAGACTCGTAGCCGTTTGTTTTCCTGTAAATACTGCTCTGGGATCTCTGCATTGGCCTGTTGAATAGCAACACTTGCTTGTACATCAGAGATATAGGCGTGTGCAATATGCTCTTCAGTTGACTGGGCGTAAACATTACCATATTGGCACGTGTCGCCTTCATTACGAGGGTGCAAATAAACATTCAACTGGTGGGCAAATTCGCTGGTGATGATAGCCGATGCAATTGGCCCATAGCCATATTCGGTGACACGTTCAAAGCCATCGGTATCAAATGCTTGTTCAGGTAATGCGAGCGTGCCTGTCGATGCTGTTAAAGCGACTACGGCGGTGAATACATTTAACTTTTTCATACAATTTAATCCTTTTGTGTTTCATAAAAGTTGACTAGTGAGTTCAAAACTGAGCTCTCCCTTGCTTAAGCGAGATGATCATAGGGATAAATGACAGCGCTGACAATGTTGAAATGTGAATTTTTAATGATATAAATCAATGTATTATGATATTCATATTTTTAGTGTTCTATTTATATCACAATGTGAAATACACTCGGATAATGCGCTATGAAGCACTATTGTGTGACGGGGGATAACCATTGAAGTTCTTGTTAAATTGATTGGTGACTGAGCGGTTTCAGTTGATTGAGAATGAGCTGATGGCAGCGGTATGTTGCTCAATATATTGTTTAATTTTGTTGATACTGTTGATGATTAGCCGCTAAAGTAGAGTTTACAGGCCAATGTTTGGAAGCGTTATGAAATTACCTATTTATCAAGTTGATGCCTTCACCAATGAGCGGTTTCAGGGCAACCCTGCTGCGGTGATCCCGTTAGATGACTGGTTAGACGATGCGTTGTTACAGAAAATAGCGCAAGAGAATAATTTGTCAGAAACGGCATTTTTTGTACACGCAGAGTCGGGTTACGAACTGCGCTGGTTTACACCCAAAGATGAAGTTGACTTGTGCGGACACGCAACCATGGCAAGTGCCCACGTGTTGTATGAGCATCTAGGTTACGAGCATGAGTCGATATCATTTCATACGCGAAGCGGTGTTTTGGAAGTGTGTAAAACTGCACAAGGATACAGCATGAACTTTCCTGCTGCTGTGCTTGAAGAGATCACCGCACCTCTATCATTGGTTGGTGGCCTTAAGAATGTTGAACCAAAACAAGTTTTTACTGCATTTGACTATATTGTGTTACTCGAAAATGAGGCACAAGTCAGAGCACTAGAGCCAGATTACAATACTTGGCGCAACTTGGATTTACGCGGGGTTGTGGTAACTGCACCGGGCGATCAGGTTGATTTTGTAAGTCGCTGCTTCTTCCCCAATTTGAGTGTGGATGAAGACCCAGTGACGGGTTCAGCCCATTGTGAGTTAGCACCGTTTTGGGCGCAAAAGTTGGGTAAAAATAAGCTATCGGCGACACAAGCATCATCGCGCGGTGGCACTATTTTATGTGAAGTAAAAGGGGAGCGGGTGACCCTAATCGGTAGTGCGGTAGATTTTATGAAAGGTGAAATCATTTGTTGGTAAATAAAACCGCCAGCGTTTGGGCTGGCGGTTGATGTTATCACGCGTTATTTACTCGCTTTGTACTTCAGCGTTACGTTTGCATAAGGAAGAATGCCGCGTAAACCAAAGTGCCATACACCAGCTTGTGGGTTGTCTAAGGTACACGTCTCGTTGCTACCCCATAGATATGGACGGCAGTCATATTTGAAGAAGTGTGTTTTCTTAGCACGACGAACATACAAGTCGGCTTCGCCTTCACCACTGATGCTTACCTCAAGGTTTTTATACCCTTCAGGTAGTTCGATTGAAAAACGTTGCCACCAGAACCAGCCAGCAAGAGCACTAAACTCGCCTTCAATGATATCTTGCTTAGATTGAGTCTTAAGCTCAATCACAATCGGATCGTGATCAGATGCGCGGTAAGCGTGCTCAGCGTATAAGCTTGCTTGATGCTTCTCTGATTTGTATTCCGTATTGTAGTCAAGTGCAACAGGCTCATCAGCATTGATATGCCAATCAGCGATGTCTACTACTTTTTCCATCATAGATTCGCTGGCAAAGGCATGGTCTAAGCTACCGATACGACCTTGATATACGTATGAGTAATCAGTGGTGCTTTGGTGTAGCTGCTTTTTAATATCTTGATAGCCTTGCTCAACGTAAGCGCGGATAGGATCTTCTTGACCATATGCGTTCATGTCGCCAAGAATGATTGTATCTGGGTCGTCTTGGCCTGTCGGTTTTGTATCCAACCAGCCCGCAAGCACTTTAACCGCATCAACACGAGTTTGGTTCCAACAACCTTGACCGTCATTCTGGTCCTCGTCTAGGCCTGTTGCCTTTGAACAGCTACCTTTTGAGCGCAGGTGAGCAACAACAAGGTTAAACGTTTCATTACTTTGCAAATCAGTAAAGGTTTGCATTACTGGTGGGCGGTTACCATAGTCAAATGGTACGGCTTCAGTAAATGCAGCGGTGCCGATTTCTTTTACTTTGTTGCTACGGTAAATAATGGCAGACATGATGGCATCGCCACCTACTTTTTCAGTGCCTAGGTCTACGTATGCATAGGTGTTTTCGCTGTCTTGTGCGTTCAATGCAGCCGTTAAGTCAGCCAGAGCACTTAGCTCGCCAAAGCCATCGTTTTCCATCTCTAGAATACCGAATAAATCAGCATCTAGTTTTAGCATAGCTGTCACTGTTTTGGCTTTTTGGCGTTCAAACTCTTGTGCGTTATCTGCACCACGTGGGGTTGGGAATCCAGCGCCCTGACCATCACCGTTGAAGTAGTTAAGCACGTTAAAGCTTGCGATACGTAAATCGCCACGCGTTGTTACTTCAGGCACTTCTGTACGCGGGTTTGCAGAGATAAAGTTGGGTTGAACTGTAGGTTGAATACGATATTGACCGTAACCATAGCCTAATACACCTTGTACATTGGTTACCTTGTCACCCAAACGCAATGTATTGTAAGCGTCAAGCTCAGGAGTTGGATAAGGGATCACCTCAGGGTTTTGTGCAGATGAGCCATCGTCTAGCAAAATCTCTTTTTGTTTGTTTTGCGCTTCAACCGCGTTTGCTGCATCACCTGGTAATGCAATTTGCGTTGACTGGTACAAACGCTCTGTACCTAAGCGAACTTCACCATAACGCTTCAGGCCGTATGTATCGTTTACAACTAGCTCGTTGCTCACTTCAACTATCATGCCTTCTACAGACTCAAGACCCGCTTCTAACGGTAAGGTGATTAGCGTAGCAGGTACAGACGCAGATGAGCCACATACCTTCAATGTTGTGACTGAGCTTAGTTGAGTTTGGCCGTATTTCTCTTCTACTTTACCAAGTACTTTTACGATATCTCCGTTGTTTACAGCGCTACCGGTGTAATAAACGAAAATACCTTCAGAGGTTAATACGTCATTATCTTGGTCATTTAACTCTTCTTGTAAGAAGAAACCTTTTAACTGGTCATCACCTTGTAATGAAGAGGTGACCACACCTTGCACTTCTACAATTTCGCCAGTTAGCGGGCTTGCATCAGCAGTACCTTGTATTTGGCTGATCAACACATTGTTTTGGTCGCAGATCAGATCTTCAGGCTCTGGTGGTAATTCATCTGAGTGTACACCAATGTTTGAAAAGTCATCTTTTGCATTGGCAAGCCACTGTGTTGACGGTAAGAATGCGTCGCTGGCATCCGTGTCACCGGTCATGAACTGTGGTTTGCGAACAAGGCTTTTGTCCTGTGTGCTCGCATCGCCATCAGACCAGCTTGAGCCAGGGTCTACGCCAATTTGGCCTAAGCTGTCGATGATGTTGCCTGCTTTTACAAGCACAACCGCGTCGTCACCATTAAACCAGCTGCCACCAGAGAGCAACTGAGCCTTAGCGCTAAGCGCCTCAGTGGCACTAGAGTGCGCAACAACATAGGTAGATTTACCTGCTAAGCTCCCTTCTAAAGCAATAGTGCGACCAGCATCGGTGTTGCCATTGAAGTAAAAAGAAAGTGCATAGTCAGCTAAATCAATGGCTTGTTCACTAGTATTGTAAACTTCTACTGCCTTGTTGTAGCTGCTACCTTCGACATATTCAGAAATGATTAGCTCTGCATGAGCTGGGATGCAAGCCGCTGAGATCAGGGTTGCTAGAATTGTTTTCTTTAACATTTTATTATAGTTCCCGTGTTTAGCACTAATCTAGTGTGTTCACTAGATTTGGATATTCTACTCTATTTTTATTGCATTTGTGTTTAAATATTTTCATATCCAGCATATTTAGGATGATTAAATGTGAATTTTTCTGTTTCTTTTAAAGGGTTACAGGGTAGGGGGATACTGAGGTTTAGTGATGATTTGGCAACTAAAGGGATACTTTGGTTAACATTTGGCCCGAAATAAGGAGTGCATGTGCGATGCTTATAACATCGCACCTTGATAGCTCATTACTTTAGAAATAAGCATTGAACGCCACTGAAACTAAGTCACCCTGATCACTATTAGAATAATAAGCGCGTAAGAAATACGTGTCAGAGAAAAAGTACTTTGCATCCAACTGCAAGTCAGAGTCATTTAGCCCCGCACCGACCGCAAAATTGGTGTTGAAGTAATAGCTCGCCATAAATGCGGTTACTGAATCGCTTTCGTCGCCATCAGAATGACTGGCATCCAAAGCAAAGAATGCTCCGCCATGCAGCTTTTTAAAGTAGCGGGTTGAAACTGTCCAGTAGTCTAAATCATCTTGCATATCCAACGTTACGCCCAAATAGTCAGACTCGTTGATTTGATGGTTATACTGAGCTTTTAGCCAAAACGGATCTGAGTCGTTCTCACGTACATGTTTGGTAATTGATAGCTTGAGCGCGTCATTATAAAGGTAGCCAAACCCTATGGCATGATTGCCTTCTTCTCCTAAGTCTTGAACTTGCGCATTGACAAACCAGTTGTTGTAAAAGGCCTCACCCGAAAGTCCAAAATAGTTATCAAAGTCCGTATCGGTATAACTGGCACTGACTTTTGAATCAGTGTCTAAATATCCAAAGTCATCCCATACGCCGGTATTTTGTTGTGGTGCAAAATAATAGCTACTCGACAGAACCATCGCATCAAGACTATTTTGCTCGGCGTGACTGAATTCAGCGGTGTTAAACCATTGCTTATCAGAGGTGTTTTGTGTTGCTGCAAACGTACTAAGCGGCAGTAACAAAGTACAAAGAGGTAACAGGTAACGCATACTGAGTGTTCCTTACATAGTTAGGCAAATAATAACGTGGGCTAATAAGGCTTACCCTGATTTTGTGCGTACCTTATAAACCTTTAAGGCTTAATACAAGCTTAAAGATATTACAGTTTTTGGTAGAAATAAGCAGTTGAATCAGTAAGTTGAATTGAAGCTTAATTGTGTTCAAAATAGATGCGATAGGTTGCAGACCAAATCGGGAAATCAACATCCATAAGATAGCAGACAAAATGCTCAGCATTGAGATTCGCATAATTAAGTAAGTACTCTACCTTTGCCTGCATTTTCATATCTTGGTTCAATAGGTTATGTGGATTTTGCAGGTTGATCACGCGAAGCTCTGGAAAGTCGGGTAGGCGTTCTGTCCACATATCACTGGCGTTTAACTTTCCTTCCTCAACCTTTTGATTGCCATGATAACAACCAACATTCACATTGCTGCTTCTATCTATTGCTTTGTCGACCAAAACTAACAGGGTTAGACGCTTGGTAGGATTTTTAATTGAGATACTGGTAGAGCTACATTGGCTTTTATGTGTCAGAGGATTAACCAATTCATCTGGGTTGTTAAAAATGAAAGTGGCATCAAAGCGGGGTGCATCGGGTAATTCGTCAAACACGATCCCTGAGTTACTTGGTGAGTAACTACTGTATGCCTGATCTAACCCAGCCGTTGAGAACTCACTGGCGATCCCTATGGTAAATTTATTCGAGTGGATACGACTCGCCAGGGTTAATAACTGGGGTTGCGTGAAATCAGTTGGGTGTGGATGCGTGTAAAACTGTACAAAGGGTGGTGCGCCGCGTTGACGTTTAATACCCGTTTTGCTGATAAGTGCTATCTCTTGTAAAAAGTCAGCTGAGGGACTTTGACGCGTTAAAATATAGCTGCAAAATATGTGCTCAATGCTAAATCCCAGTAATGACTTTGCTGCGTAATATAGTTGCGCGCGTTTATCTTGTTGATGAGGAATTTCATCAACGTCAGGTTCATGCAGGCTTTGTAGCTGGCGTTTCAGATCTGCGTGACTACTGGCATACATTTTTATGCTTTTAGCAAACAAGTGACATACTTGCTGAAGTTGCTGGTGGTTCGAAGCGCTAATGTGTGCTTGTAGTTTGCTGGTGAATTCTTCTAAGGCTTTAATACCGGGTAATTGCAATAGGACTAGCTCGCCCGTTGCTGCTTTTTTGGCATTGAAAACACGCTGACTATTTGACCTGTGGTAGTCCAAAAATTGCGTTAAACCGTTGATAGTGTGCGCTTGTAACGGGAGTTCGGCAAAAGCCGCATTAAGGGTTTTTTTAATTCGCTCACCTAATCTGGTAAGTTCACTGGCGGTTTGCTGATTAAGTCCCATGATATCAAGTCGTTATTTTAATATAAAAGTTAGATTACATGGGACTTAGGTTTTTTTAAAGTCCGGTCGAGAAATTAAAAATCAATTACATGCCGCTGCAAGAGCCAACACGTACCCAAGGACCCCAAGGACCTGAAGACTCTGGGTGTTCACCCTGTACCCACCAGTTTGCACGGTACACACTACCATTTACGTGTGCCAGTGAACCTGATTGATATACGGTTTGTGCAGACCAAGCATCAATGCCATTACAGTCACCAGTACCACCATCCGTTACTGACACAGATTTTGTCACAGAGGTTGTTTGGTTGTTGTTGTCTGTTACTGACAAGGTTACTTGATAGCTGCCAGCTTGTGCGTAAGTGTGGCTAGGAGCAAACGTTGAACTACTGTTTCCATCCCCAAAGTTCCACTGTACAGCAACAATGTTACCGCTACTATTATTGCTAAAGTTTACGTTCAAGCCTGACACAGACGCACTGAAGTCAGCGACAGGTGCTGATGCGTCACCACACGCTTGACCTTTTTGCCATACGCTTGGGTACATATCAGGTTGAGCACCTTGTGACCACCAGATTGCTGTGTATTCATATCCGTTAAAGCTTACTTTATCGTTTAGTGCATACGCTTTAGATGCGCTCCAAGCTTCAACACCATTACAGCTACCAGGATCGCCCCCATCGGTTACACGTACTTGTTTAGAAGTGGTGTTCGTCTGACCTTTGGTATCTGTTACTGTCAGTTGCACGTTATAAGTACCCGCTTCACTGAACTGATAAGTTGGGTTAGCTTGTGTTGAAGTACCACCACGGTTGTCACCGAATTTCCAGCTATGGCTACGAATGCCGTTATCGTCACGTGAGCGGTCGGTAAAGCTGACAGATAGTTGGTCAACAGAGAAGTCAAAGTCAGCGACAGGTGCGCCATCATCTGGGTCTGTGTTTCCAATACCTGTTTTTGCTTTGATCCAGTCTAAATAGCTGGTTGTTCTGGTAAATGCTGTTGCGCCCTGACACGCAATACCCCAGCTTACAGTACCAATGCTGTAGAATTCATTGCCAACGCGCACTGCGTATGGGCCACCACTGTCGCCGTTACATGCTGAAACACCACCTTGACCGCCACCACATATCACAGAGCTAGGAATGCTATAGTTTAGCTGGCTGCTACAAGTAGAGTTGCTGATAACCGGTAAATCTACTTCACGAAGTACGTCACTTGGGCGGCCTTGGTTCGACGTTAACCCCCAGCCTGATACGGTCACATCATCACCAACTGAAGCGTATTGTTGTTCAATTTCGCGTGTTGCAAGTTTTGCAGGAGTGTACTGGCTGCTAGCTGGCGATGCTAAACGTAATACCGCAATATCATAACCTGAACGAATACTGTTCGCACCACGCCATTGTTCATGACTAATAATCTGAGATACACGTAATGTTTGACCATCATTACGACTGATAGAGTGTGCGCCAACACGCACCGTTAAACCACTTGTGGTTGCGTTATCGAGACAGTGTGCAGCTGTTAATACCCAGTCTTGACTAATCAATGTACCGCCACAGCCCTGACGGCCATTCATTAACAGTGCAACTTGGTAAGGTCTTGATTGTGGCTGGGTTTCTGAACCACCAACAATGCTTATATCGACGTCTGTATGTACTGGTGAGTTGGCCATCAATACTGGTGAAGAAAGCGTTCCTAAAACTGCTAAGGTTATCGTTGTCATTTTTAGATTGTTCATGTTGTATCCTTGTTGTTACTCGTGAATGAGTAATCTAGGAATAATCTGAGATACATTTTGGATCAATAGCAAGATTAAAAGTTAACCATGGTATGACCAGTTTTTTTGTCGGCAATTGAAGCAATAAATTCACCTAAATTAGTAACTTATGCGTATTGAATTATTTACAAAAACTATGTAAATGAATGTAAATATGTTGGCTTTTTATTATATTTGAATGAACTTTTTGTTTAATTGTGGAAAGTGGGTGTAGTTAATGCGCTGGGTATCTCATGAGCAAATATAACATACGCGTGCCTAGTAGCTGTGTTGTTAAAGTGAGCGTAATGTGACGTAATCGACATTTTTTCTTTCAACGCTAATGTTTAAGGTTATTAACCATAAGTGTTTGCTTGCTCTTTGTAAGCACCTTACACAGTGGTTTTAGTTCTTCAAAACGTTGATATAGGAAAGGAAATATAATGAAAAGGTTAGTTTGGGCGACATCGATTTGTGCGCCGTTACTTTTTGCTGGCTGTTCATTGGTTGGAGGTGATGTACACCAAGATAGCGTTGTAGATGTGAATCAGCAGGATGACATAGCAACATTGCCACGTATCTTAGTAGTTTATGGGGGGGACATTATCACTGCCGATAAAGACAACCGAGTGTTTGACCATGAACAAGGTGATACAGGTGTACTGATAGTTGATGATACCATTGCAGCCATTGGTGATCTTGAGTCAATTAACAAACATCTAAAAGGCAGATATCCTGGCCTAAACTCTCCCGTGCGCTATCTAGATTTGGCAGGTAGAACCCTGATGCCGGGCTTTGTGGAACCACATGCGCACTTACAGCTCACCGCACAAACATCGTTTGTGCCTAACCTGATGCCATGCCTACCAGACAAATATCAACAACAACTTAACCAAGATTATGGTTGGTTGTATTATCAAGGCAAGGACATACCCACGGAACAAGCGGATGTTAGAGCGAACTGTTATCTCTATGTTGAAGAAGCAATCAATGCACTGAGTACGACGAAGGTGAACAGTGCTGATCAATGGTTAGTGGGTAACGGACTTGACCCTTCGCGGATGCTGCTCTCAAAAAACGACAACTACCCATTTATCCCTAACCCAAATAACGATAAAGATATTGATGCTCGTAATAAACTTGAGTTTGGTAAAGCGCTCAATGCCAACAAACAGTTTTTAAATTTCCCAATGCACTATATACAAGACCCAAATGCATTTGCGGCGAAAGCGCGCCAACAATCTAGTAATGTACTCGCCACAAACCCTGTGTTGATGTTGGATCAATCGGGTCATTTGGGATATGCCAATATGGCTGCTTTTAAGCAAACAGGGCTGTGTAACAAGCGCATTTCAAAATCTCAGATTGCGGCGCTTAAGCTTGGTGACAAGATAGACCCCAAAGTGATCAACTCTGACGGTAGTGTTACTTTAAGCTGTGAGGCAAGCAGTGAAAGTGAGATGGCTTCTTATCAAAGTATTGTTAAGGAGATGTATTTTCCAGATGGAGACTGGGCAATTGTGAAAAAACAAGGCAAGTGGCAATACTCAGGCTTGCTCAAAGAGCAAAGTTCATATGGACCATTCGTTGTTGCAATCGAAAAAAGCCTTGCCTCTGGTCATATTGACGTAGCGGGTATGCTCAAACACGCTGGCGATAAAAAATCTTCGGACAAGCTTTTATGTCAGGGGGATGCTCAAGACCCAGTTATGAAAGTGATGACGAACATTCTGAATACTTCTTCGCAACAGGGTGTAACGACCTTTGTAGAAGGTGGCTCTACGACCAGTATGGTCGACAATTACAAATGTATTGCGAAATCGGGCAAAGCGGCGACTCGCATTCGTGCGCTTTATGATTGGCAAGATTTGCACGACCAGCAAGAAAATAACAACACTCGCAGCACGCGCTATAAAATTCCATTCGACAGCCCAATGTACAAAGGAATGTTATCGGCAGAAGGCGTCAAGTTGTGGTCAGATGGTTCAACGCAAGGGTGTAGCGCTAACTTGAGTCATGATTATGACACTGATGGATTGTGCGAACAGTTCCACGCCGGGCATGTTGATTTTAATGAGTCACAAATAAGGGATAATTTACAAGGTTTTGCAGACGCAGGCTGGTATTTTAATATTCATGCGAATGGTGATGCGGGGATTAAAGATTCAATCGGTGCTTTGCGTAATATGAACAGAGCACCCAGAGAGCGTTCTCAATCAGAGTGTGAAATGAGTGAAAATAAAAAAGATTACGCGTGTTTGGCACACACAATAATTCATTCAACGGTCAATAGCGAGGGGGGAACAACTAACGCGGGAGTACCCATTGTCGTTGAGGAATATCTAGCAGCACGTCATACCCTGCCTAATCTTACGCCCAGCCACTTAATCGGCCACATTGCCTACTGGGGCCGTTCAATGGAAAATGAGCTGGGCGAGCAAAGGGGGAAGATGATTGACCCAATGCGCACAGAGCTAGATAATGATATTCCGTTTTCGATTCACAGTGATTTAAGCATTAGTGCTTTATTCCCAATATGGTTTATTGAACAAGCCGTTACTCGTAATACTTGGTATTACCCAAATCTTGAGGGAAATGGCACACCACTTAATGCACAGCAGTCTGTTGAGATCATGGAAGCAATCAGAGCACTGACCATTGTGCCTGCGATGCAGCATAACATCGCAGACAAATTGGGCTCAATTGAAGTAAATAAACTGGCTGATTTTATAGTGTTAGACAAGAACCCACTTGATTTTAATACTCATCAAGCAGGGAAGCGGCCAGTTGATATACATACCATAAACGTTGACTGTGCCTTTGTTGGTGCAAAGCTTGTTCCTTGGCTTGACTTGAATGAGCTAAGTAAAGGTAAAGAGGAGTACCTTGATTCCAAATGCAATTTAGCACTCAAGCCATATAACTAATCTAGAAAATCGCGCATAGGTCGACACCTATGCGCTTCACGATAATACAGTACTTATCAGTATTTACATTAATTCACTTCTTAGAATTGCCTCTTTAGTTGTTTTTTATAACCCTGTTTTCAGTACATCTATTTTAAATTCTTATTATTATATATCAGTGGGTTGTATATATTCCTGCATGTGATTTGGCTTTGCTATTTGGTGTGTATAGATGTTTTTTGTTGAGTTTACTTTTACAAAAAGTAAATTATTTTAACATTCTGGCTTGACCTCTGACCATTGTGCTCTAATTTTAATTTGTTATCAAAATGTAATAATTGGAGCAAGTATATGAAACAACATGTTTGGGCGGCCGTGATTGGCCTATTTACTTTATTTACACAGGCAGCGCACAGCAGTGAGCAGCTTGAATATCCTGTGGTGTTGGTGCATGGCCTGTTTGGCTTTGATAACCTGCTGGGCGTTGACTATTTCTATCGCGTGCCTTCTGTGATTGAAGATGAAGGGGGCAATGTGTTTGTGGCTGAGGTGTCTTCAGCTCATAACTCTGAGCTACGTGGCGAGCAATTACTCGAACAAGTGGCACTGATCAGAGCGATTACCGGCAAAGACAAAGTGAATTTGATTGGTCATAGCCAAGGTGCACAAACCATTCGCTATGTTGCGTCGGTCAAGCCACAGTGGGTTGCATCAGCGACCAGTATAGGTGGGGTGAACTGGGGCAGCCGATTTGCTGACGTGGTAAGAGGCAGTGTTGACTCAGGCTCTTTCTCCGAGCAGTTTTTGGCTTCGCTTGCGAATGGTTTAGCGGGTTTGATTGACTTGCTATCTGGCAAAGCCACTGCACCAAGAGATGCGCTAGAGGCTTTGTCAGCTTTGACAACCGAAGGCACATTGGCATTCAATCAGAAATACCCAGAAGGAGTGCCGAGTAGCTATTGTGGCCAAACTTCGGCATTAGCCAGCAATGGTGTGTATTATTTTTCTTGGAGTGGCAGCAAAGCGTGGACCAATCTATTAGACCCCGCCGATAACGCGTTAGCACTGTTTTCACAAGTATTTGATGAACCTAACGATGGCCTGGTCTCAGCTTGTTCAAGCAACTTAGGCCAAGTCATTGGTAACGATTATAAAATGAACCACCTTGATCAGGTAAACCAAACAATCGGTATTCACCACTTATTTGAAACAGATCCATTGACGCTTTACCGCCAACATATTCGTCGTCTTAAGGGGTTAGAACTATGAGTAAGTGGGGTCTTGGCGCTGTTATTTGCATAGTCGTAGGCTATTTTTATTTTGCGGGTAGCCAAACGCTGTTGTCTGAGCATACGATTATTTTGCATGAGTCTACACTCACGCAAACCGACAAGACCCCACATCACAACTCAATAGCAGTTGAAAAGCGGGTCCACCAAAGGTGTGACCCAGTTTCTAAAGCTGATAAAAACACACTCGATGATTGGTTGCTGGCGCTACAAAACAGTAATCAACATCACCTGTGGCGTGCACACCTAAAGCAGTTGGATAACTGTTTACATGAATATGTTGAAACCTACATGGCTTACAAGCAAGCATTGACGGAGGTAGATGAAAATTTGAATATTTTTGAACGTCATGAGCTTTTACAATCAATACAACAACGCTTTTTTTCAGCGCAGGTGATAGCGCTTTGGTTTGCACAAGAGAACGCTTGGAACGCGCAAGCCATTGAACGTTGGAAGATACTTGCTGACAAGCAATTGAGTGAGGCGCAAAAGCAGCAGCTTATAGCACAGCATGTCAGTCAACTCCCCGAGCGCGAACAGCGCTTGATAAACAACAGCACGCAGCTGCACGAGCTTGCAGATAGCTGGCAGATGCAAGATTACAACCAGCTCAGTGCGCGCTTTGGCGATGAAGCTGCTGAGCGCATTATTGCGTTGCAAAAAGAGCGAGCAAGTTGGCAACAAAAGCTAGCTAAGTTCGAACGCGAGCGCGCGCACATACTCGCGTTTGAGTTATCCCATGATGAAAAAACGCAAGCAATAGAGCAACTTAAACAGTCTATGTTTAGTGATAATGAACAGAAACGTCTACCCAATACACAGGCCAGCCTCTTTGTTGATTAATGGCACAACCTGATTGCTCAAATCACCTAACGTAGCCAGCCAAAGTAAAGTCTCGCCTACTTGAGCAAACGCTCTGTGGAGAAATAATAGCTACCACGAGGCTTTGATTTTTACCTGCAATAACGATACTTTAATTTTCTCACCGAATTATAAGAAAGGGAATGGTATGCGAGTCAAATTGCTTTTGGTTGCGATGTTTTACTCGGCGTGTGCGCTTTGTGATACGTCAAATTTTCAAGTCACTAGCGTGTCGAAGCGTGCTTTTATCATCACAGAAAAGGATTATGGCACCAACATTGGACTCATCAAAACTGATGCGGGCGTTGTGGCGATAGACCCAATGCCTGGTGAGAAAAACCTAGACACGCTATACCAAATCATACAACAGCACAGTAAAGTTCCAGTGAGCTACGTGTTAAATACCCACCAACATAGCGATCATACAGGTGGAAACACCTACTTTGTTGAACAGGGCAGCAAGGTTGTTGAAACAGTTAGTCAGCTACCTGAATTTACAGAGTTTGTATTTAAATCACACACTTCAAAAGATAAAGTTTTCTACCACAGTAAAAGCAATAGTGTGTTTGTTGGTGATATTTATGACACCAGTTGGCACCCAACATTTTACTCAGGTGGTCTATCTGGGTTTAATCAAGCCATCGAGAAAATTCTCAACATAGGCAATGAGGATAGTCTTATCATTCCGGGGCATGGTAAGCCGACGAGCAAAGTGGAGTTACGCCAGTTTAGAGCACACACCCAAGCATGGGTAGAGCAAATCAAAGTCTTAAAAGACAAAGGCATGAGCGTCGAAGAAATCATGAATAACGATAACGTGAAAGCGTTGTTGCACAATTTCAATCTCGCTAATAAGCAGAACTTTATCCCTGAAACTGCCTTTAAACGCTTTATCGAAAGAACCTTTACAGTGATTGATAGCGGCAAATAATTACAGTGGTGGCTTTTATTTCACAGTATGTAGGTGTTTGCAGTGCCTACATACTGCTTAGGCCGAGTTCAGGTTACTTAACCTCAGCGGAGGTTATTGACACTCCATCGTCGATGCTTGCGCTGTAGGTACAACTGAGTTCATAAAAGCACCTAAAGAGGCAAACACGACCCTCATCCTATCAGCCCAGCTTGTGTAAACAACAGAGTTTATATTCGGCACGTTGGCGGTTTCTGAAGTAATTATTTCGCCTGTGTTAGCGTCCCATTCTGTAACAATTGAGACCTGTTTAGCTTTGGAGCCTGTCACTGACCTTCTGAACTTTTCAATCACTTTTCTTATCTGTGCTGGAGGCGTGCCAGATAACTCAACAACATATAAAGCTTCACGGCTTATGTAGTTAAAATTTGTGTGAGGGTAATGTAAAGGTCTAGGGTAAGATACGATAGCTATATTCAGTGTACTGTCAGGCTCAACGCGTTTAATTGCTTTTGCTATTGTTCTTGAATGATCGTAATTGTACACATACAAAAGCTCTTCTCCTGATCTCGATTGTTTCAGTTTGGATGTGTTCGTGCCTGAATTAATCGGCGCTAGAAATATTGCAAGCTCATGAGGGGGAAGCTCCATGTCCGAGGCTTTAGAGACATCGCTAAATTCACACATAAATGCTGTTGCAGCAGCCAGCCTTTTACCGAAGTTATCAGGGCTTTTCTCAGTGATGATTAAGTAGGAATAGTATGCATAGGAGCTATCAAGACCATAGCCTGAGTCAAGAAACCCTCTGAGCATCAGTTGTATTTTTCCATCCACTGAGTCGGTTTGCACTGTTTTATTTGATGTTTGGTGTGCAGCTGCACCCACCTCACTATATTGAGAGGAGTTGCACGATGAAAGTATCGTTGCAACTATCAAAACAAAAAGAGCTTTTAATGAATTAGACATCTTCACCTCTGTTTTCTTTTAATTTCTTGGCAAAGAGGTACAGCGCTTTCAACGTGGAAACTAACAATAATACAAAAAGCATCATGCCTGTGGTTTCTGATGCGTCAAGTCTCGCGTTGTTATCTGAAATATCGTAGAAAGCCCAAATAGCCACTGATATCAACAATGTTGCAATGAGTCCGCTAATACCAACCCATTTGATTATCATGCCTATTATTTTCTTAACCATCCTCAATTCCCTAGAAAAGGTTAGCAATATAGCCTTTCAAATATAGATACCGAACGGGTTATTGCCAAGCAACGCCTCAGATGTAATTACGCCTAATGGTTCATAACTGATTTAAAGTAGTAAACATGGCAGGGTGCAGATGGAAGAAATAAGCGCTGTGTGTAATCGTTGCTGGCACATATCACCCTTGAAATTTGCCTAAAATAGCTAATATTCAAACCGGCTACATATTTAACCAAAAATTAACCTTTAGGGCTTTAGAGTGTCATCTAAAGTAATTTTGAGTGCATCAATATGAAAATGTCGGTGACTAAATTTGATAGGCTTGCGAGAGTGTTTCATTGGGTATCCGCGGTGGTGATCCTCTGGGCTACATTTTCGGGGCTGTTCCTTGCTGTCGTTAAGGTAGAAAGTGAATGGCAAATACTCATTAGTGAGTTTAATATCTCTCTAACAACCGTATTTATTCCCATATTCTGTGGGCGGGTGGTTCATGCACTACGAACACAAAAGCCTGCCTATCAGGGTACACTCAACGCTTTACAAGCGAAGTGTGCTCATAGTGTTCATATATTTATGTATTTGTTAATTATGCTTATAATTATCTCTGGGGTGCTAATGATGCGCCTTGAGTTTCAAGTTTTTGGCATTGTAAGCATAACGCCTTTACTCAAAGATGTGTGGTTGTGTGAGTGGTTTTCAACAATACACCATTACGCCAGTTATATATTGGCGGTTTTGATTATTGTGCATGTAGGTGCTGTTGTATGGCACCAATATACTGGCAAGCCAATCTTAAAAAGGATGCTTTAAGTACCTTTGCTCGTTATGTTGGGTGGGTCGATAAGGTAATCTTGTATAGTTCTTCGTGCTCAAAACTGTACTCCACAAAAGTGTTATCAGAGCAGTTGTACCTTATCAGTTTATTATTCATTTCATTGAGATAGACTTCATTGCTGTTGGCGAGTTGAACTTGGTGGACATCAGAGATCTTTGTAATGTTAGAACTCCTATTTTGTACGCTGGTGATGTTAATAGGCCTGAAGTCTTCAAGTTCAATGAAGTCACAGGACACATTGTTGTCATTCATATTTAAATAACCGCAACACAACATAATATTGTCATGGTGAGGGGTTGCATCCACTGAAATAGAGACTGCCTTGTGCAGCCTGAAGATGTTTATGACCTCATACATCCCATCAGATACTTTTAAGAAGATAAGTACGCTGCAAAAGTAAACTTTTGTTCTGATTAAGATGACATCTTTAGCTAAGTGATTAAGGCTTTGAACATGGGGGTTGTAATTCTCATTACGCCAATGTAGCAGAGTATATGGTTGTGCTAGTTTTTCTTTATGCCATTGTTGGACTTCGTGGCTATTCACTATGATAGTGTAGAGTTGTTGACATGTAAGTACTTGTTTTAATTTGAATGACTCATCAATGAACCAGAGAAAAGGCTGTTTTGGTAAAGCCGAACGGTCCAATCCTACAAATCCGTTTTGATGACGTGATAGCACAAAAGCTTTTGGTAAGTTCACGCTTTGCGTTTGCTTAAAATCAACAAATTGTGTGAGTTGTCGTTCAAGCTGAACAAAGCAATTAATAGCGCCGTTGGCAGAGACATCACAGAATATGTCTCTGATCTCTTCACCTGCGGGGGTTTTAAAAAATGTTGACTCAACTAAATCTTGCTCTGGATCCCAATAGAAGCAACGTCGGGCATCAAAGCTAATAATGATGGTTTTACCGCGACTGGTAACAATTTGACTGTCTTTGATTGGAAACGAAGGGTGTGCTGGGAGATTAGCGAATACTTTGTCACATTCATGCAAATGCCTGACAGAAACTCCTTCAGAAGTAGTGAGTAATAAGAATTCTTGAGGGAGATTTTCTACTATATGGGCTGCTTTTTTATCAGGGTAGATATCTTCTACATTGATCTCAAGAAACCTCTTTAATGATGAGAATATCCGCGTTAAGTTTTCAAACAGATAAGCATCCTGTTGATAGTGTTCAATTAAATCAATTCCAAGTGCTTTTGCCTCTTGCAGCTCCAATACAAAGGTGCGTAGATAACCATTAAAATATAAAGGATGAATAAATATCTGCTTGAATAGCCTGACATCCTCTAAGATATCTTTAGGTATTTGCTCCAAACAACCGTGTGCCATTATTCCACACTGAATAAATTGCAGATGATCTAAGCGCTCTGGTGACTTCGAGTTTTGGTTCCAAGACGTGATGATCTCTCCTAGTTTGGTCAACTTAAACACCGCTAGAATTAAGTTTTGCGTGAATATAAAGCTCTTTCTTTTGTTTTCTACGTGGTCACAGTGCTCTTTGATGATCTGTGCGAATGTATTGATTTGCCTGCCCGTTAGCCAGTCAAACATACCAAATTGCGCTTTGTAACTGTCAATTTCTTGTTGTGCATTAGCGCCGCCATTGTTGGTAAGTAAGGTGGCAAGCTCTTCGACTCTCTCCAAGCATTCAGCGGTGTTTTTATGAACCTCATCGAGTACTTCTTGGCTTTGCGTGACGATTTTTTTTGTATTGTCGAGGTTCTCATGTAGCTCGTCTAGCCCTTGCTGGAGTTGGTCTAGGTGGTGCTTCTTTATCACATACGGATAATTACCATGCTTCGCTTCATGCGCCTCTTTTATGTCTTTGAGCCTTTTAACGGTATAGACTTTTACATTCGCTTTATTGTCAATTTCATCATGATGGTCGCTACACAATAGAATCAGGTTGGTGATGTCTCTTCTTTGTTCATCACTCATGTTGGCATTGTAGCGCGGGCCCTTCGAGTTGGCCGCTTCTATGTGGCAGATCTTGCCAACAACCGTGTCGTTGTGCTCATTGATAAGGTTATTTTTACACTCTGGCATGGCACATTGGTTCCCAGAGCGTGCAAACAACATTTTAAGATGTGATGGTTTATAAACTCGTGCTTTACTCATAGTGTCTCTGGGCGCATTCCGTTGGTTTGAAACATTTTTTCTGCTAGTGTAAGGGCGTTTTTTTAATTAATAAAAATGAAATAATTATTTAAAAACAAAGCCTTCTAAGACTAAAGCAATTAGACATTAAGATAAAGCAAGTTAACGTTTTTTCTGTTCATATCAAGCTCTGAGAGAGTCATTGAGCAAGCATCGCGTAATATCACGAGCGAACAGTTTAAATATGCTCAGGTCTTTCGGGTGCAGTTTTTGAATGAGGAAAGTTAGCAGCTTGTATTTAATTACATGGAGTTACCCTATGCATATTAGACCCGCCAATGTGGATGACCTTACCAACATTGCTCAACTACATGCCAAAAGTTGGCAGGAAAACTACAGCTCAGTATTGTCTGGTGATTATTTAGCACATCGAGTACTTGAAGAACGCACCCAAATATGGACCGAACGACTCACGACACCTTGCGACAATCAGTTGGTTTTGGTTGCTCAGTTAGATGGCGTGTTCAGCGGTTTTATTTGTGTGTTTGGTGACAAACACCCACAGCTTGGCAGTATTATTGACAACCTACATGTTACATCAGAGGCTAAAGGAAAGGGGATTGGCACCCAGTTAATCATATCAGCTGCAAAGTGGGCGCAAACTTACTATAAAGATTGCGGATTATATCTGGAAGTACTGGAGTGTAATCCAAAAGCAATTGGCTTTTATGAAGCGTTAGGCGGGCAAAAACATTCTCAGGGTTATTGGCACACACCGTGTGGGAATAAAGTAAAAGAGTTTATTTACGTTTGGCAATCACCCTTGGCACTCATCAAGTAACTTTCTGATATAAAGTTAAAAATACTCGCTTCGCAATTCGCAAGCCACTATAACAATAATTAAAGAAGTACTATGCAAATAAGAAAACTTAATACTTTGCGCGGACTTGCTGCGCTTATCGTTTTTTTCACTCATTTTAGTGATATTACAAACTGGCTCGATGGGGCATTGGGAGGCGGCTCAGGGGCATATGGCGTGATGTTGTTCTTCTTGCTAAGTGGCTTTTTGATGTCTTACCTCTATTTAAATCAGGAATTTACTAAAACGAATGTGAGTCGCTACTTTTTAGCCCGAGCAGGCAGAGTGTTACCCTTGTATTTGCTGGTTGTGCTGTGTTCCTTCTTTTTAACGCAGGCGGGTAACACGAGCTTATATGAGATACCCGATGTTAATAATTTACTTGGTCACTTACTGTTTTTGTATGGCGAAAGTGTGCTTTGGTCAATTCCGCCAGAAATACAGTTTTACTTTGTTTTTATCGTATTTTGGGCGCTGGCCAAAAATCGCGCTGGGTATATTTATCTGCTAGTTGTTGCTCTGATGATAGGGTTGTTCCTTGGTAATTTCCCGAAAATATTCGGCGATATTAAAGGGGTGCCATACAACGAGTTTAATGTGCTTAGATCACTTCCCTTCTTTTTCGTTGGGATGCTATTTGGCATGCATTATAAATCAATGGTGATCCCCCATTATCTCAAAAGCCATTGGTTTATTTTGGCGCTGTGTTTAATTCCACTACTATATCCAGAGTTTTCACCGGTTAAATCCGATGCAAAACATAGAATGTGGCTGAGTTATGAGGTATTGCTGCTAATGGGAACGGTGTTCTTTTGCGTGGTGTTTTTAGTACCGGACAACAATGTGTTACTAGCTAATAGAGTGGGAGACTTTGTGGGTCAAATCTCATATTCATTGTATTTACTACATATGCCAATTATTCACACAGTGAATCAGTTATCTATTGCAATTGAATTAAAACTGGCACTGTCGCTGATATTAAGTGTGCTCGTAGCTTACTTGTCATTTCGACTGTTTGAGCGACCCATTGCAAAGGTTATTCGGCGCGCGGGCTCAGCCAAGCAAAGCAGCCACTCGGGCGTGACGTCTCAATCTGTAATTTAACCGCTGCCTCAGTCGCTAAAAAGGAAGCACATAGTGCTTCCTTTTTTTGTGCCTAGCGCGTAGAGTTCCTAAAAAATCAACTAAAAGATAACGACTGAATTGCAAAGGGATATTATGAAAAACACCGCGCTTGTTGTAAGTACACTTCTTGCCTTTAACGTGCAAGCCGCTTCGTCGTCACTGACTGCAAAGATTGATGGCATCATGAATGAGATCATCGGCAGTGATACGCCTGGTTGTAATTTGGGGATAAGCCATAACGGTCAGTTTATTCATAAAGCGGGTTATGGGCTGGCTAATCTTGAACTCAGTGTGCCTTTGGATGGAAATCAAGTACACCGCATGGCGTCAGTATCCAAACAATTTACTGCAATGGCTGTGTTGATATTGGCCCAGCAAGGAAAGATTGATTTAGATAAAGATATTCACACCTATTTGCCAACGCTGCCTGATTACAAGGCAAAGGTGACAATACGGCAAATGTTAGATCATGTTGCGGGTATGGGCGATTACGACCTTATCTCCTCTTCATTTGAAGGCGAGAAAAGCGAGCATGCAATAACTTTAAAATCGGCAGCCGGTGGTGAGTTTAGACTCGGTAATGAAGACTACCTGACGATTAGTGAATTTTATGATGTGGTAAAAACGGTGCCTTTGGCCCGCCAGCCAAATACCCAATTCCAATATTCTAATTTAGCTTATTTTCTTCTGTCGATGCTGGTTGAAGAAGTGTCTGGTAAATCACTGCGTCAATTTAGTGAAGAACACATGTTTAAACCTCTGGGAATGAAGCATACCTTCTTTAGTGATGACCCTGTTGAGATAGTTAAAAACAGGGCATCAGGTTATAAACAAGATGACAACGGTAGGTATGTTATCGATATGACCAACCTATTTTGGGTGGGGGATGGCGGGTTGCACACAAACTTAGATGATATGCTGATTTGGAACAACCAATTTGACCAACCGAAAGTGGGTAAAGACCCCGCTGCGCTTATCAACATGATGAACACCGAGAACACGCATGTTACGCCCAATGCTAATGTGCGTTATGCCAATGGTCAGTTTGTTAGCCAGCATAAAGGTTACACAGAGTATGCACATTCGGGTGGTTGGCTGGGAACGCTGACCTACTTTTCACGCTATCCACAGCTAAAACTGTCATTTACATTAATGTGCAATGACGCAAGTAATGGAGCAGTGTTTGATGCGTTGGAAAAGATAACGGTCATCGTGATTGATAACGTCTCAATACAAGCCCAGTAACATCCATTAAGCGAAGGCCTTCAAAAGCCTTCGCTTAATAATTTTGTGATGGAAATGTCCACCAGCATCGCCGAGCGGGCGGGTAGCGCACTCACCGAATCGAATCCTTGTGCCTTACCTTCACACCAATATAAATGACAACACACTTAACCAAATTAATTGCAACCCGTAAGACATGCGTTGATGAATACCTGGATTGGTTTGATTGTTAATGGCTTGAGCCATGGTAAATAGAAAATAACTAGCGCCAATCACCACTAAAACTGAAAAAATTCTAAAAGTCAGTGGGATAAGTTCAGTGGTTGGGCTAATCGCAATTAAAATTGGCGCGACAAGCAGCGAAAGCAACATAATCATGCCCGCCCAAGCGTGTAGCTGACAACTTAGCGTTGGTTTTTTGGTATAAGGGTCTGCATCCATCGGGAAATAACCCGCCACCCACGTACCCACGCCGTGGGCAATGACGAACCAACCAGTTATATTTACAAGCACAGACACATTAGGCAATTGCGCCAAATACCAGCCAAATAAGCAAAATAGCAGACCCAAAGGGTAATTATTGATAAGCGGAGACAGCTTTTCTGTAGGGCTACCCGCCGCGCCCAGTTCGCTGCAAAATTGTTTAGTGTGGCTGTAACCGGGGTAGCAACGGCCCGCTACATAGACCCCAATCACAATCCAGATTGTGGCGATAAGGCCACTATAAACTGCAATATTTTCAATCACCTGAAAACTCCCTTTGTCAACTTTAAGTCACTTTAACGGCTGTTCTAAACGTTAATTTTACCTTTGAGGTATAACACCCCTTTGCCTGACACCACAATAGACTCATCTGACACGCTGCACTTGAGTACGCCACCGCGCTTAGATGCTTGATAAGCGATGAGGTCAGATTTGTTTAACTTTTCAGCCCAATAGGGCGCAAGACCGGAGTGAATAGAGCCTGTTACAGGGTCTTCGTCACCGCCATTGGCAGGCCAAAAATAACGAGAAATAAAGTCATAATCATTGGCGCGTGCAGTGACTACCACATCTAAGGGGGCGAGCTGCTTTAATTGTTCAGATGAATAAGTTAAGTCCAATATATCTTGTTCATTATCAAAAATAGCAAAGTACGCTTGTCGATTTTTGAGCACGTCAACGGGGGTTTTTGACAGCCCTGCGAGCAATTGCGTTGGTATGGATGACACGCTCTGGGGGTTTTGATTGGGGAAGGTCATTTCAATTTCGTTATCAGCATTAAGCATAACGGTTAAGCTACCCACCGCCTTGGTGATGAACTCAATTTGGGCCTCAACGCCAAACTCATTAAATAGCACAAACGCCGATGCCAAGGTGGCGTGACCACAAAAATCAATCTCAGTCAGTGGAGAAAACCAACGGATCTGGTATTTGTTTGCATCGACCTCCTTGATAAAGGCGGTTTCCGAGAGGTTATTCTCGGCGGCGATACTCTGCATTAACAGATCAGCTGGCCAGTCTTTAACGGGCACAACTGCCGCTGAATTACCTTTAAACTGTTGACTGGTAAACGCATCAACAACAAATATATCCATTTTCAATTGACTCACTCCACTGGGTTTATAACGCGGCATTGAGATGCCAGCACCTGATGTAAGTCATTGTGCGCAAAGATTAAACACAATTCAATTTAAAAAATGTAAAGTGGAGAGGAGTGTTGGAGTTAGGGGGTTACTTAATCACTGCTCTTGATGTATGAGTGGTTTGCCAAATTGTTGGATGGCGCCTTAGGCTTATCCAACCTACAGTTAGTCTAAGTCGGTCGGGTAAATGGCGAAGCCACGCCACCCGACGTTGATAAACACCAATGTGAGTAATGATATTTTGACGTGCGACCTACTCACTCCGCTCACTTTTTAAAGCTTGAATTAGAAATGATTTTTGCAGAAGTTAAAGCGCTGATGGAAAGGCAAATTTACAGCTAGATATGTGTTGCGTGCCAGATTGTTGGATGGCGCCTTAGGCTTATCCAACCTACAGTTAATCTAAGTAGGTCGGATAAGTGGCGAAGCCACGCCATCCGACGTTGGTAAACACCAATGTGAGTAATGATATTTTGACGTGCGGCGTGCTCACTCCGTTCACTTTTTAAAGCTTGAATTAGAAATGATTTTTGCAGAAGTTAAAGCGCTGATGGAAAGGCAAATTTACAGCTAGATATGTGTTGCGTGCCAGATTGTTGGATGGCGCCTTAGGCTTATCCAACCTACAGTTAATCTAAGTAGGTCGGATAAGTGGCAAAGCCACGCCATCCGACGTTGATAAACACCATTGTGAATAATGATATTTTGATGAGCGGCGTGACCTCATCATTCACTTTTTAAAGCTTGAATTAGCAATGATTTTTGCAGAAGTTAAAGCGCTGAAGAAACACTCACACTCGCAAATAACGCGGTAAGTCGGGTTGTTTCGAAGTAAATTCATCATTTTTGTCGGATGGCGGCGCTTCGCTCCTTATGCCGAACTACGTCAACAGGTAGGTTGGTTAAGCTGAAGGCGCCACCCAACAGAGTGTCAGATGCACGCCTTAAAGGTCCGCTTCTGGCACATATGCGACTGTCAGATTCGATTGAGTCCGGTTAATCGAATCTGGCAGACAAAATTAAGACTTATTCAAATAAAGCTGTACAAATCAAGCATTGGAATAACAACCAACACTATCCCACAACCTAAAATTTGGAACCCAGTGCGAATTACTGAGGTTAATAGCCTCAAACCCACACATCATTTTGGGCTGTCAGCTCTCCGCCTGCATCGCCGGTGTTGACCACGCCGGCGGGTTCTACCAACATGACTTTACATTCTTGCTGTGCAAAGGGTTTGTGCTCAACCCCTTTGGGGACGACGTACATTTCACCGGCTGATAGTTCAACCACTTTGTCTCTAAACTCGATGCCCATATTGCCTTCAATCACCAAAAACACTTCGTCGGTATCTGTGTGGGCGTGCCAAGTAAATTCGCCTTGAAATTTGGCGAGCTTAAACTGGTAATCATTCATTTGCGCAATGACGCGCGGCGACCAATGCTCACTGAATTTTGCCAGCTTGTCTTGTAAGTTTATTTTCTCTGATGACATCGGTTTATCCTTAATTAATGCAGTGCCAAAGCGATTTTGGCTGGGGTTTTATCTTCTTTGAAAGGGGACAGCACCCAGCTATTTTGCTGGGGGCTGTGGGTTAGATTACGCTAATTGACCAACAATATCTTCCATTATGTTTAAGGCCTGATTAATTTGCGCTTCGCTGATGTAAGGCGCGGGCCCCAATCTTAACTGGCTACCACGGCTGTCGGTTTGAATGCCACACTCATGCAGTTTGGCAACCCATTGGCTGGCGTTGTGGGTGGTGAGTGCAAGAAAGCCACCATTGTTTTCAAGCGGGTGAGCTGCGAGTGTAAAGGCCTTTGCTAACTTGGGCACCGCGGCAATGCCGTTTTTCAACTGGGCAATTTGTTGTTGGTTGATGGCTCTTAGTTTTTCAGGTGTGAGCTGTTGCTCGGTAAAAAAGTCAAACACCGCAGCGGCACGGTAATGACTGCTTGGGTCGTACGTTGCACCGTCAAAGGCGCTTGAACCCGGTCCATAACCCACTTGCCCGGGGGCTTGGTCCAGCGCGCTAAATTCTGCATACCAACCGGTGATAATCGGGCTACCATTGTAGCCTTTCGGGATGCGCATCATGCAGTTACCTTCACCCGCTTGGCAGTATTTATAGCCACCGGAGACGATAAAAGCATGTTCAAGTTGCCAGCCGTTGATATCAAATGGCACCACATTGAGCGCGTGGTAGGTATCAACTAAGCAAGGTACATTGAGCGTGTGGGCGTGCTGGGCAACAGCGCCAACACTTCTAAAAATCTCACTTGTGCCATAAAACACCGCAGAGATCATCACCGCATCGGTTTGCGCGTCAATTTTGTCGATGAGCCTTTGTGCCAACGTTTCGCTGGGAGCAACGGGCACCACTTCAATGTGCATATTGAGTTGTTTAAAGCGATTTAACTGCCTGCGCATGGAGTGAAACTCACCATCGGTGGTAACAATTTTAACCGCGCGTGAGGTAGGTTGTTTGAAACAGTTTAGGTCCGATAAAAAACGCAGCAGCAATTCATGGGTTGAGGCACCCAGCGTGATCTCAGCATCACCTTCACCCAACAATGCGCCGTAGAAGTCTTTTACGCGCTGTGCTTTGGCAAAGGCGTTCGACCATTTGTCGTCAACATGCAAAGCGGCATCCTGATAGCATTCCAGCAAGCCATTTTTGGCAACATTAGGCCAAGCTTGGTGAGAGTGGCCAGAGAGCAAAATGCGCTTATCAACTTGAAAATCGCTGTAGTGAGGCTGTAGCGCCAGCGCAAGTTCTGTGGTCATAGTTTTGGCTCCAAGTCGGGTTACAGGTGCGTGCGCAGTTCAAATAGTTCTGGGAAGAAGCTGATATCCAGCGCTTTTTTAAGAAACTCGACCCCAGATGAGCCGCCAGTCCCAACCTTATTTCCGATAATACGCTGTACTGTGTACATATGCTTAAAGCGCCACTGTTGAAAGCTATCTTCGATATCAACCAGCTTTTCGGCCAGCTCATATAAATGGAAATATTTATCGGCGTCACGGTACACCATCAGCCACGCGTCTAACACGCTTTGATTGGCTTCATACGGTTGGCTAAAGTCCCTGTCTAATACGCTTTGGTCAATCGGTAAGCCTTGAGCTTTTAGTGCGATCAGTGCTTCGTCATAGAGGCTAGGTTTATGCAAAATATCACTCAGTTCACTGTGTACGCTTGGGTTGCTTTCATGAACTTTGAGCAATTCGGTATTTTTATTACCAAGCAAAAACTCAATCTTACGGTAGCCATATGATTGAAAGCCTGAAGAGTGGCCCAACGCATCACGAAACTTTAGATAATCAACGGGTGTTAACGTTGAGAGAATGCCCCATGACTGAGTGAGTTGGCTTAAGATCTGCTTTACGCGAGAGATCACCTTAAAAGCATGGCCGAAGTCGCCACTTTTAATGTTTATAATGGCTTCGTTTAGCTCGTGACCTGCCAGCTTCAACCACAGTTCGCTGGCCTGATGAATAACAATAAAGAGCATTTCATCATGTTGATCAGACAATGGGTGCTGGGCGCTAAGAATTTTCTCAAGGTTTAAATAGTCACCATACGACATATCATCCTTAAAATCGGTATGAATGTCTTTTTCCATGGCGCGGTAATTACTAGGTTTGTTGTCAGAATGGTATGGGCAACTCATGGTTTTGTCCTGCTTTTGCACAAGTCGCAGTATTGCTGTGTATGCGACTAAAGGTAGTTTGCCCAAGAATAACAACCAATTAACAGAACAACAAAGAGTAAACATCAGTTGTGGTGATGTGAGTGTGTAAATAACTTTACACACAGCTTGCGGAACAAATTACCATACATCAGTATGTTTAGAGACATGTGTTTATTTATCTATTGTTCAAGATGTTACATCGCTGGGGGAGGTAACATCTTGTGCAATTTTACGCCTCACACTGACACCAGCAGTTTAAGGCGGGTGGGTCAAACACCCGTGCCTTGTTGTTGCCTATTCCAGCAAGTCGGGCTTGCTTAAATCATATTCCCACTTTTTCCATTCGCCTTTTGGCCTAAGCACATGCATTGAGTAACGATGCGAGTCTGGCGCATCAAGCGTAAGTATGCCCAGATTTAAATGTCCTGAGAGGAACTTGCCTTGCCAGCGTTCAGGTTTTAGATACTGGGTATGTTTCTTCTTAAATGGATTAACTGATAAACCCAATACGGTGCTTTTATGCAGTGCACCCAACGCCAGTTCCATCGCGCCTTTGGGGCGGTTGGAGATAGAGCTACTGGTCAGTTGCCAAAAGTTAACATTATGCGCATTAGCTGGGTGCGCTAACGTTTTCTTGCGACAAAAGCCGTAATGCACATCACCGGAGAGCACATAACATTGTTTTAAATTGCTAACAGAGGTAATGGCGTCACAAAACTTCTCTAATTGCTGCTCGTCACTAATCCAGCATTCGCCATCCACGGCTGTTGCAGCGGTGTGTTTGAGCATATCTACAGAGCCAAGTTGTATCTGTTCTAGCTCAGTAAACCCAAACATAGGCGCGGGCGAGAGCACCAATAATCGCTCCGTTGACTCATCAAGGCTCGCAAGCAAATCGCGAATATGGGTTAACGCACCATCATCGACAAGCAGCGGATATAGCGGTTTGTCTGAGCGAAAAGTGCGCTGGGTACGGGTATCGACCAACAATGCCGGCGGCGAGGTTGGCGCAAGCGTTGTAAAGTTCAAGTTGTTAAGGCGCTCAAAGGTCTGTTGATAGCTTTGCGCATTATAACTTGGTAACGCATTGATAAGATCTGGTAAAACCTCCTCAATCAGCGGCTTTTGTTGCGCTGGGTTATTGCCCCACGCCTGACAAATGGTAAACGCCGCCAGTGCATTGGTCACCACCTGTTGGCCTAGGCTGCTGGGGTGGCTCAGTTGCTGTGTAATTTGTTGGGTTAGGTTCCAGTCGTCGGTCACTTCATGGTCATCAAACATCATATAACTTGGCACATGGGCCAATAAGCGCCTAACGCGCCAGCTTTGTTTTACAAATGTGTTGGCATTGTTGTAACTTTTCCAAAGCTCACTGAGCTGTTTGGCTTCTTTGTATGGCAAAGCATCATGCTTTTTGGGTCGTTGCTTGTCTGGGGGAGGAAGATCATGACATAAGCCACCCCATGCCAACATGTACATCAGCATATATTCCGCAAAGCCAATTAAATGTTGGTGCCCTGCTGTGGTGTAAAAGCCTTCTTTTTTATTCAGTAATAAGTGTCGATTTTGCCAGCCAAGCTCGCTTAAGTGACTTTGCCAATGTGCAGTATTGTTATCAACAGGGTTTGCCAGCGCTTCATCGTTAAATAACAACTGCGATTGCTCAAACAGGTATTTAGCAATTTGCGGGTCAACATCATCGGCATAAATTTGGTCGCCTGTGAAAAATGCCACATCAGGCAGCGTGTCTAGCTTGTTGCTGTGTTCAACGCTTCTATCATAGGCAGCCAACGCATCTTGCTTGGCACCGTGAGGTTTGCGGCAAGAGGCATTTAATATTTTTTGATTGTTTGCCACATACCGAAAACATGGTAGAGCATGACCAGCATAAACGGGCAGTGGGCCATTAAAGAACTGGTTTTGAAAGAGGCTGGTATTGTTATAGCGTAAATCGTAGTGAATCAAATCGCGTTCTGGCCAGCCGCTTTGAGGCGCGTTAAGCGTGATCATAACAGCATTTAAATTGTTGCCAATTTGAATGCTGTCAATGTGTACATCGTCATTCAGGGGCGCCATCATCAGCGAGGTTGTGGCGCTAAGCGCCTGTTTATCAAATAGCCCATGTAACACTAAAAATATACAAGCTGTTTGAGAGTCAACTCGTCTGAGCATGGGGCCGCAAAGTACTTTCATATCCATAATTCCTTCTTTTTATGAATTTCCATGAAGAGAAGGAAATATAGCGCTAAGACTGGTGTAAGTACAATGCCAGCATGGGCAGCTTGTAAAAGCGCCGCAGATAGTGTGTTTAGGGTAAAGCGTGGTGAATCTAGAAGCGGCGATAACATCAAAAGGGCACTGACAGCGTATTCTGCGCCTTTTTGATGTTTACATCGGTCATTTACAGCAGGTAATCGCTGCCATCCTTCGCCGTGTATTGTTTACAAAGCGTAGCGGTTTGCACGCCGGTTAAAAAGCTCATCCATAAACGATTAAGTTGAGTGTGTTGAGCTTGCTGATCCACACTGCTTAGTTGCGTTTCTACCTGAATATCATCGATGTTGGCATGGTCAATTTTACCGGTTTCACCGCAGCGATTGAACGCTATCTCAATGTGTAAGTTATCGGCTTTTTTAAGCAAAATAGCACTGGGGTCGTCTCTGTGGCCACATAGGGCAACAAATTGCTTGGGGTATTTCAGGCCACAGTGACTACCATCTGCAAAGAATGCCATCAGATGGTTATAGTAAACAACATAGTGGGTGGCTTGCTGATGAGAGCCATGATCTAATGGACAATGCTGATCAAGATACTGCTTTGCAATGCTGAGTTTTTGGCAACTTTGCGGTTGTGTTTCAAAATTTGAACGGGTGAGTGCTGTCATAGTGTGTTACCTCATTCCTGGTCGCTTTAATTGTTTACGTAATTTGTGAGAGTGTTCAAAATGAGTGTATGCGACTTTTTTAGATAATTTCACAAAAAGAATTTTACAGTGTAAATTTTACAAATTGTGTTATTTTTAAACATAGGCAGAAACGTTTGTTGGAATAAAAATAATGAAAAAAGAACAAAGTTTGATGCGAAAATCCCACTTTCTGGGCACAAAAATTCGTAACTTGCGAAAACGCAACCACCTCACTTTAGAAGACTTATCAGCCCGATGTATTCGAGTAGATGCGCAATCGGCCCCGTCAGTGTCCTATCTGTCGATGATTGAGCGAGGTAAACGCACGCCCAGCCAAAGTATGCTTGAAAACCTCTCAGAGGTGTTTCAAAAACCCATCTCTTGGTTTTTAGACAACGAATCTGAAGCGACCAATATCACCCCAGAAAAGGGCAATCATGGGGGAATAGCTGGCATGGCTCTAGAGCCAAATTTCTTGTTCTCGAATGATATTTTACAAATTGCTATACCAGAGATGTTATCCCAAACAGGGATCAGTGGCCGTCAATTTGCACATTTGTTGATACGCGCACACCAAGAGCATCATCAAAACCACTTTCCCGACTTAGAGCGCGCCGCTGAAGAGGTCGGTAACAAAAACCTCTATCTTACGAGTGATGATTTGATGGCAATCGCCCGTTCACATGCCCTTGAATTGCACTGGTTTGATGAACCCAACAGCACGCAGTTAGGACAAGAAGGCGAGGTGACTCAACATCTCACCACCTCTTATTTTAGTGCGCCAAACAAGGTGTATTTAAATAGCGTACTGAAAAGTCGCGAAAGTCGTTTGAAGTATGACTTGGCAGTGCATATCGGTCATACGGTATTACATAATCAAGAAGGGCTGCAATGTCGGCTAACGGTGGGGGGGGCTCAGGAAAATTCACACAGCAGCAATGATACCCCCAACGCACAGGATATTTTAAATGCTTGGCGTGACTTTGAAGCCAGCTTCTTTGCGGGCGCTTTATTATGCCCAAAAGCACCCTTTCGCCAATTGCTAGACAGTCACGGTTATGAGGTGAGTATTCATAAGCAACTGAATATCTCCGCGTCAGTTGCGATGCGGCGTATGACAGTGGTTTCACCTTACCCACACTGGCATTATTTTGATGCCTACCAGCCTGGCAAGTTGAAAGCTGTGTATCGTGGTAATGGAATTCCGCTGCCATGGGGAAATATGCGAACGGTGCAAGACCCTTGTCAGCACTGGGCGGTATTTAGAAAGTTTGCCGAGTTGTCTTTGCAAAGCAGTACGCAATTGTCAATTTTACTGGTGGATGGCAAGCCAAGGCTGTATTGTTGTGAATCGGTACAAGTCAAAGACTTAGCTGGCAACTCTCACGTGTTGTGCGCAGGTGTTGATCTTAACCCCGCAATTATCGCGCAGGGAATGGATGCCGAGGCGGTTGTATCAGAGCTACAAGCTTTGTGTATTAAACACGGTGGCGCCAGTGTGATCCCACATGCGCTAAAACAACAACTTTTGAGCGTGGCGCGCATTTTAAATATAGGCTGGATAGAACGCGGTTTAAGCAGCGAAGTTAGAGTGATTTGTACACGTGGCAATGCTTGTCCACGTCAGCCGGGTTGCTATGAGGTGTAGCGCACAGTGAAATTAGAATGTTTGCCCATGCCATGTTTAATCGACGATGTGGAATGCTTTTGGTTAGAGCGGGTGGTGGGAAATCAACAGGTGATCCCACAAGGGGTCTTTGATATTTTTATCAACACACACATGCGGTATTACGGCACCGATAAACAAAGATTCCAGCCATCAATGTGGCTGGTGGGGCAGCATACTTGCCAGTATCAACTAACCGCGCAAGCTCTCTGTTGGGTGTTCAGTATCCGCTTGCAGCCATTCGCACTTTTACCCTTTCCTCAGTTTAATGCGCTAGAAATAAAAAATACTCTGCAAAATATCGCTGACAATTTTGGCGGCCATACACTCGCCAATCAAGTCATAAATATATTGAGTGAAAACAAGGTTCAAACAGCAAAGACGCTACTTGCGGTATGTAGCGAACTGGCGCAAATTTGGCTAGTAAATAATGTACTGAGCAAAGTGAACTTTACTGTGCCGACGTTATTTAGAGCTGAGACTAATTACATTCTTGGGCACAAGGGAGATATTCAAGTTAACGCCCTATGTGACAGTTTTTGTCTAAGTAAGGTCACTATTCGTAAGCACTTTTTAGTACACTGTGGCTTGCTCTCAAAAGAGTTGAGCCAAATTTGGCGGCTTAATCACTTTTTGATGTTGGCACACTCAGGTAAACTGCCGTCCATGACGGATGCTGCGATAGCGGCAGGATTTTACGACCAAGCACACTTAATTAGAGAATTCAAAGGGATACTTAATTGCACGCCCACAGTATATTTTAAAGAGAACGGTTTTGATTCAGCTACCATTACACAGATAAACAAACGTTTTGCGGGTGTATACAACCCAATTGAGCAAAAAGATTAACATGGACTGTGGGTTTGCATGGTGTTACTTATCGCCGCAATAATGGTCGAAAAATAAATATAATTAAATAAAACAATTGGTTATAATTTAAATGAACATTGATGTTGTACAAACGATCATCTATTCAAGCATGGTAGGGGTGACGGTACTTGCCCTTGTTGATGTGCTCAGCAAAGAAAAACAAAAGCCAAGTGTATTTTTAAGCGGGCTACTGCTGTTGTTGCTACTCAATGTGTTGGGGGAGCTGTTCTTCTATTCAGGTGCATATCAATATGCCCCTGCACTGGTTGGTGCGCAGTTGCCAGTTAGAATGCTGTTGGGGCCTGCTTTATATTTGTATGCCTATGCCTGTATGTCTCCAAATAGTGCGCCCTCGCGACGAACTTACTTGATAGCTTTAACTGGGCCCGTGCTGGCGATTTTGCCAATGTTACCCTTTGTGTTTGGACTCAGTTCAGCTGAAAAGCTCGCGTTGGCAGATCCCCTTACTCGAAACCCCGAACACTATAAATTTGCGCTGTTTATGTGCGTAGGCACTATGTTGGTCTTTGTTGTTTTCACGGGGGGGTATTTGGCCGCAACTTTGCAGCTACACCGTCGCCACTGTTTACAACTAATGGATAAATTCTCATCCATCGAACGTCAATCAATGGCTTGGTTCAAAGTGGTACTCATTCTTTGGGGGCTTGCGTGGTTTATGTATTCAGTAGAATACGTTATGGTATTTTTCGGGTGGCGCTGGTTTGGTACGGGTATCGTGTTGCCATTATTTGAAGCCGTGGTGTTAATCGCTTTTGCCCATTTGGCGTTAAAGCAGGCGGTGCTAGATGATTCTGAAAAAGGTAAGCCAAACGAAAGCGAAACCAGAGCTACCACTCTGAGTGAGCAGAAAATGGCACAGATTTCAGCTAAACTTAAAAAAGTTATGTTTGAAGATCAAATGTTTATGGATGAGGAGTTGTCTCTTAACAAGCTTTCCAATGCAATTGGTATCAGTGAGAACCATATTTCGGAAACCCTATCGCAGCACCTACAAATGAACTTTTTTCACTTCGTAAACAGTTACCGAATTGAATTGGCTAAAACGCTGCTGCTAACTACAGATAAGTTAGTGTCTACTATCGTTTATGAGGTTGGTTTTAATTCAAAATCTACCTTTAACACCGCTTTTAAAAAACAGACAAACCTGACGCCTTCAGCATTTAAAAAACAAGAAAAACTCGTAGAACACGAAAAAATAACGAATTAATTCGTTCGAATAGGCCCATTACGACGACTCGATAGCACAAACTTCGCATACTGCACGCATCAAATTACTGAAATTCAAGAGGTATAATATGAACGCGCAGAATGCACAGGGTAGTAACCTAAACTATGTAAAAATAACGGGGATTTTTTACTCGCTGGTTATTTTATTCGGCTTTTTACCAAGAGTCATGTTTGATAAACGTGTAATTTTTCGTGCTGAGGATCCAATACAAGCAATGAGCCAGTTCGAGCAAGCTTTTAGATTTGCTATTGCTGCTGACTTTATAATGTATACATTGGTGCTGATGTTGTCTTGGGGGCTTTATAAAGTTCTCAAGCCGGTCAATAAAGGTATGGCATTAATGGGATTCGCCTTTAGATCCGCTGAAGCCATTCTAGGCTTTGTTACCCTGATTTTTTATATTATGCCTTTGGTCATTCTGAGCAATGCTGATTACTTAGGTGCTTTTAATATCGAGCAATTACGAGCTCTCGCCATTTTGTTTATTAAATCCAGCGGTGTTGCTTATTACATACTTCTTCCAGTGATGGGGGTGGGCGCTGTCATCTACTGCTACTTATTTTACAAGTCTAATTATGTGCCAAAAGCGTTAGCCATTTGGGGTATGGTTACCTACATCACCATGATTGTTTACGGTGTGGTTAATGTGGCGATGGTCGATGCACCTAAAGAGTTGCAATATGCGATGTATCCTGGCGCATTGTTTGAGTTGCTATTTGGTCTTTGGTTATTATTCAAAGGAATAAAAACAAAGAGTTAGGTTGGTTTTTGATGTTGATTCTGTCCGTGTGCGCTTTACTTGGCTGGCTAAGCTATAACATTAGATAGACGCCGAAAGTAGCACACGAACAATAAACCTGTACGCCTTTATTTTGATACAATTTCCAAGCAATTTTTTTCGATACGTTAAGCGTTGATTGTAACTTCAGGATAAGTGAACATGAAACGAGGCTTAACTCATATTTTTGGTGGCCCAGTGCTCAGTGGCTTACTAAGTAGCGTGTCATTTACTAGTGACCTTTCACAGCAAGCCAAACAACAAACCATCAGCAAACTTTCTGCTTTTTCAGTCGAAGAATACGTCTTTGAAGATGTAGCTAAAAAGGTTTCAGCACAGTTACAAAGTGAGTTTGATGCGGGTAAGTTCTCTCAATGTCAAGACTCAGAAAGCTTTGCTAAGGGGTAAGTGCGTAGAAGCTAAGTTTGATCTATCTGCCAGAGGAAAGTCCAGCATATGTTTCAGAAGTGCAGAGTGATATAGGGTAGTAGGTCGAAAAATATGGAAAAATGGTTCAGGGTGCAAGCCATCCTAGGGGCTACAAATTCGACTGTCTTTTGATGAGCATGTGTGATCAAGAGAATAGGGTTTTTAACCTTTTAAAAGCGCTCATAGCCTGCTAAAAAAGCGTCATCGGATTTCTAATTTGAGTTTCCACGTATAGTTGATTAAATGATTGAACCAAAATAGGAACTGAGATATCGTTTGTTAATGAATAATAATAAATTTTAAAACGATTTACTCTATAGGCTCGTTGATAGAACATTAAAAAGTCCTTAATTAGCAGAGGATTTTATGTTGTTTCGATATGAATTGGGTTGAGGGAAATCGAACGCAAATAGAGTGTCTTGGCTAGAAAGGTTGATGATGAAAGTTTTGATGACGTGAAAGACTGAGGTTTTCAAAATCGACTAAGAAGAACATAGAGCGGTGCACTTATTATTTGAACTCAGGAGGAGTTAATGAGTAGTCATATTTTAGATATTTTTCCCTTAGTGGTTACAAACACGATGTGCAAATCACCTATAGAGTATGCACAAACGTTAGTTAGGCTGGAGTCCGTAACACCTTATGACGCAGGCTGTCAGGACTGGTTAGAGCAAAAAATGAACGCATTAGGCGCGGATATCACCCGATTCAAGGTGGGTAATGTCAGTAACCTAATTGCTGTGATTGATAAAGGCGATGGGCCTAATATCGCTTTTTGTGGGCATACTGATGTAGTACCAGCGGGGGACTCGAATAAATGGGACTTTCCACCGTTTTCAGGCCATATAGAGCAAGGCGTACTCTATGGCAGAGGGATTGCGGATATGAAAGGTGGTATAGCTGCATTTATTGGTGCTGCAGAAAGGCTGGTTAAGGAACAAACGTTTACTGGAAAATTATGGCTTTTCATAACGAGTGATGAGGAGGGAGAAGCGGAACATGGTTCTCGAGCTATTGTTGATCGTCTAAAAGAGCAGGGTGTGTATTTAGATTGTTGTATTATCGGTGAGCCGACAGCAAATCAGGAAGTCGGTGATGTAGTCAAAATTGGTCGACGAGGTTCAATTAGTTTTGATGTTGAAGTGCAAGGTAAAGCGGCCCACGCAGCTTACCCACAATATGGGATTAACGCCGTTCATCTGATGAGTCAGGTGATTGAAAATCTTAAAAAACATCAATGGGACGAAGGGTGTGAAAATCAACCTGGGACTAACCTAGAGGTGACTTATATCAACTCTGGAGATTGGACTGATAATGTGATCCCATCGAAAGTGGTAATCAGTTTAAATGTTCGCTATTCACATCAGCATACTGAAACGGAAGTGAAAAATACGATAGAACGATTGGTGAGTGCAGTAACATCTGAGTATAATATTAAATCTTATCGAAGCTGTGTCCCTTACTTTTGTGAAGATGGCGCTAAAATATCGTTGACTCATCATGTTCGGGAAGCCATTCGGGAAATGTTTTCTATTGACTGTATTTTCTCAACATCTGGTGGCACGTCTGATGGGCGTTTTTTTAAAGAAGTGTGTTCGCAGGTGATTGAAATTGGACTATCAAACAAAACAATTCATCAAATCAATGAGCGGGTCGAAGTTACGCAAATTGATAAGTTGAGCCATCTTTATTTTTCAGTATTTAGCAAGCTTTTTTCACAGGCTGAACTCGAAAACAAAGCCGACAAGCCTTATCTAGTCACCGACTAAAGCCTCTAACGTGTTTATCTTGTCGATGGGTTAAACATTAGCGTTCCCCCCATTTTTCATACTTATTAAATCCTTACAAAATGGGACACGAATAGAGCTCACTAAAATTTCCTTCAGGCACTTTATAGCTGGGCAGCCATTCAAATTTGAATGGCTGTCTGCATAGCATGTTCTCAATTAAAACAGCACTGCCTTACCAACAACTCGAACAGCTACTTTTAGCCGAAGTGAGTGATACACTCGCCGACCATTTTTGAATCAGCTTCACTAGGTCATGGCCAATACGATTTTACGATTGCCTTCATAGGGGGCTCTACCGTGTGCTACAAGCAAGTTATCGATAATAAGAATATCATTTTTCCGCCAATCGAAAGTAAGGCTCAGATCCTGATAGACATCATTGATGATTTTAATCATCTCATCGGGTATAGCACTACCATCATCTGCAAACACCACATTTCTAGGTGGTAACACCCCACAGCTATCAAGCAATACTCGGTATGATTCCCCTTGAGCATAAGGGTGAAATACATGCGCTTGATTAAACCAAACTTGTTCGCCAGTTACTGGATGGGTCTGGATTGGCTCACAAGTTTGTAAAGTAGTAAGGCCTTCGTCTGTCCAAATGAGCTCGATATTATTTTTGTTACAATACTGCTCAACGGCCGCTTTATCGGATGTACAAAATGCATCTTGCCAGCTAAGGTCTATGAACGCATTGAAGTTTCGTTCAAATCTTAATTTCCTTTTCACAAATTCTTGCTGTATTTCAGCTGGAATCTTAGCAAGTACTTTACGGCTACATGTCAAAGGTGTTTGACCTTGACTAAATTCGTCAATGACACACTTGAACCAAAGGCGTTTCGGCCAGTGATTGCTATAAGCATTCTCATTATGTTGCAATATAGCTCTATCCTGAGGATATTCGGTTGTCGTATAAGTTTTGCCCGACAAGTTGGTCCTCGGTGTTGAACGAAACTTATATTCTAAAGGGGTTTCGCCACACCAGTTTAGAATACTATCCAGCTCCGTGTTTGCTACATCAAACCCGCGCAACAAAATTGCACCATGTGAGTGCAACTTTGTTTCCAGCTCAGACCATTGTGCTTTTATCCAACCCTCTAAGTCAGCATTATCTTCAGTCGTAATGGTATAGAGGAGATCGTCCTGTATTTTTAAACTGCTGTTCATTTCGTTCCTCCTTTATACATGGTTGAAGCTGTCGGCAATCGGTCTGTTGACAAATCGTCTAGAGGTGATTATCACCACAAGGACGTAAATAAGAAGCACAGCGATGCTCGATGTGATAAAGCTCAATAGGAATAGTGACATTGATGTATCTGGCATTATAAATCGTGTAGCCATAATAGAAGACACTAAGGCAACTATGATTGTGACGATGAGCGCCTTTAAGTTGTATGTAAGAAGCTCAGTGATAATATGAGTTGGAGATGCACCTATTGCCATTTTGGTCGCTATTTTCGAACTACTTAAGCGGCTGCTATAATCTTGCAGGCCATACAAGCCAATAACAGCAAGGAAAGTACATAGCAACATTAAAAATATTGTTGATAACTCAATTATATTAAAGGGCGCTTTCATCTCATTCAGTTTCGCTTCAATAGAGTCGTAGGTAAATATATTGACCTCAGGTGATACGCTATTGGTGATCGAGACTAAGTCAGACTTTGATAGTGCTTGGTCTGGCTTGAACTTAACGAGCAGCTGTGTTTTAGATTGAGGCGCAGGTCGATACATCCGGCTTATATCATCGACTTGACCAGGAAACTTCATATCAGCAACGATACCTGAGATAGTAAACATTCGTTCGCCATCTGGAGTCAGTTGCTTGCCTATCGCATTACCATCGCTAGAAAGCTCTTTTGCAAATGTTTCATTAATGATCACCAGCGGGTTACGATTAAATACATCTTCATAACTGAATGCTTTTCCTGCGATAAACTGCTGTGCAATGATATTGAAATATTCAGAGCTGACGGTACTAAACTCTGGTGCATACTGCGACTCTGTGTGTGCGTCTTTAATTACAAAAATGTCTCTCGGGTCTAATGGAGAAGCACTTTGCTGTACATATTCGGTGCTAGGTAAGTTGTTTAGTGCTTGTTCAAGCTGGTTCACAATAGAAAAGGTGGCTTCCTCTGGCCATTCTCCCTCGCTGTGGCTTAATTCAATGCTGTATATATTTTTACTATTAAAGCCAAGGTCTTGCTTCGATATTTCGTATAGCTTTTGCAGAACAGACGTACAAAACACGATCAGCATAATTGCGCAAAATACCTGAACAGACATTAAGCCCTTTTGAGCGGTACTCGACACTTTAATGCCAGCACCTTTACCGCTTGTCTGCATCGCTGAGATCAGGCTCTTATAATTCACTATTGATATACTCAACTTAGAAAAGAGAAGAGTGAAGGCAAATACGCTTACTATCGCTAAGCCGATAGTTAAGCCGTTTACAGATAGCTCTTTTAGACGAGGCAAGACATCCGTTAGGTGTTGTTGTAATAAACCAAAAGTAAAATAGCTAAGGACAAAGCCAAGCACGGTTGAAAGGGTTATTAACACCGCGGATTCGTTAAATATTTCTTTAAATAAGTCCGTTTTGGAAGCGCCTAATGCGGCTCTAATAGCCAGTGGCTTATACATCTCAACTGTACGCATTAAAAATAAGTTAGAAATGTTCACACACGCAATAAAAATTAATCCATATGTGCCAACAATAAACAAGTAAACCAAGTGAATATTGCTGCCTAAAATCACGTCTTTTATTTTCGATGTTTTTGCATTGATACTCCAGTTATTAAAGAATGCAATGCCTTCGACTTGGCTTTTCCAAGTTCTATAAAGGTGTTGAGAAATCGACTCGTTGAGTGAATCCGGCTTGATGCCTTTGTGCACTTTTCCTAATAAAATGAGCTTTTCATCAATGTTGTACCAAGTTTCAGCTAAGTGTACGCTCGGGTTAAAGTCCCAAGTTAGCCAAATTTTGGTATCTTGACCTCTTTGATTTATTTCAGGCTCGACAAATGAGCGGTCCAATACCCCAACGATTTGAAACTGCCTGTTCGATATCGTTATTGTTTTATTAATAATATCGGGATTTTGACCATAGTATGTTTGCCATAAATCATAGCTAATAACAGCAGCCGGAACATTCTTCTGAAAGCCCTCATTGTCACTGAAAGTTCTACCTAGTTTGGTCTGAGCGGCTATCATAGAGAAGAACTCAGGTGTGATATAAGCAGTTTCTATTGTAGGTTTGTTCACGAGTGATGTAACGACATCTCTGGTAAACAGCGCCATTGAAGCCTGTTCAAAAAATTGTTTGTTATTGTAAAGGTCAACTAAACCTGGATAGGTATAAGCGTTAGTTTCACCTGTAGGGCTATCGAATATATGTTCAACCTTTACGATGCGCTCACTGTCTGGGTAAGGTAGGGGATCTAAAAGTAATAGATTTGCCAGTGTGGTAGCTGTTAAAAATGCTGAAATGGCAAGCGACATAGTGACTATCACTGTAAAAGAAAAATACTTCTTCACCAGCAGCCTTTTCGCCAACTGTAATAGGGATCCAAACATTTTAATATTCCTTACATTAAGCCGTTTCTAGTATTCCGTCTGAAAGCTTGTATTTTATATGTGCAAGATCAGCATATCTTGGGTCGTGTGTTACCAAACAGATGGTGGCGCCCTCTGCATGTAACTGATTTAGAACATCTAATACTAAATCCCCACTTTTAGAGTCTAAGTTACCTGTTGGTTCGTCAACAAGCAGTACGGAAGGTGACCCAACTAATGCTCTTGCAATACCAACACGTTGTTGTTGTCCACCTGAGAGTTGGTTAGGCTTATGGTTCATTCTATGTTCCAAGCCAACTTTTTTAAGACATTCTTCGGCTTGTGTACGAATGGCATTTTTGTCTTTCCAATTCGCGTTGTACTTAAGTGGGAGCATGACATTTTCAAGGACACTTAATTCATCGATCAAATTGAAAGATTGAAATATGAAACCAATCTTTTCGTTTCTCACTTTTGCACTATCGTGCATGCTCAGAGAGTCAACTTTAACGCCATCAATGTAATAGTCGCCACTAGTTGGAGTGTCTAGCAGGCCTAAAATTGATAAAAGCGTAGACTTTCCACTACCAGAAGGTCCCGATATTGAAATGTATTCACCCTGATGTATCGACAAGTCTAGACCGGTCAATACGTGACTTTCTACTTCTTCAGAGTCGAAAACTTTACTGATATTTTTAAGTTGAATTATTGGGGCTTTGTTCATAGTAATATTATCGTTATTGTGTTCCATGTTAATCCGCCAGATTGATCTCTTGTTTTTGTTCTGAGAGCGTTTTTAGGTTGTTGATAATGTACTTTTCACCTAATTTCGCCCCAGCTAAAACCTGAGTATATTTGCCTGATTGGGCACCTAATTGAAGCGTTTTCGCTTCTCCTTTTCTGTTGTCTTGCGACATTTTGTATAAGGTTACTGAGCTATTTGGTTGCGCGTTGGTAGGTGTTTCAATGTAAAGCGCATCCTTGATAGAAGCGATATTGATATGGCTTTGAACATTTTGCTGAGCTCTTGCACCTTCAATGCTTTCATCTTCGAATTCAACTTCAACAGTAATGTTGTTATTCACAACCACAGGTTCGATTCTAACGATACTACCAAGCGCTTTTTTCCCATTAAGAAAAATGCTTGCTTTTTGACCTGTCTGCAGCATAGGAGCCTGGCTTTGTGGCACGCGCAGGTGTGCAACGAGTTCATTTGAACTGCCAACTTCTGCTATTTGTGTGCCTGTAGCAACGCTTTGCCCAACTTCAACAAATACTCTTTGTACGACGCCATTGAAGTTAGCTTTTACACTTAAAGAGTCGACCCGTTTTTCTATGCTGCGAACTACCGACTTTTGTTGCTCAATGAGCTTCTCTGCAATCTTGACTTCTTCTTTTTGTAAATCAGCGACTTGTGATATGCGTTCTTTTTGAACATCAATCATTAGTTTTAACTGTTCGATATTGACTTTGCTCGCCTGAAAGTCAATTCGTGAAATAATCCCCACGTCTGATAACGATGACTCAGACTCTAATCGCATTTTGGCAACAACAAATTGCGATTCAAGCTCTGCAAGTCGTGACCTTTGATCGAGTCTTTGTATCTTTTGATTGATCTTGGTTTGTTGCAACACAGCTTCTTGTTGCAACAATTGGAGTTGAGCTTGCTCTAGTTCTTGCATCAATTCTGGGTTACTGAGTACAACGATGGGAGTGCCTTTTTCGACGATTCCACCAGGTTTTACAAGCAGTTCTTGAACAGTTGCTGCGCTTTGAGCTGTTAGCAGTTGCTTATACTTTGATTCAAGTTGACCAAACGCATTAATAGAGACGTCAAAATTACCTTTTTGGACGTCTGCTATTTCGACGCTTGAGAGTGAAACATCGTGACCTTCGTCATTGTATAAGTAGATTGCAAGTACAAGCACTAAAGCGGTCACAGCAACTATTATTATCGGGTTATTCCTTTGTTTAGGTGATTTTTTTATATCCATTAAAATAGTTCCCACTTTGTTTTGAGTAAAGGTGCAATAGAGCTAAAGTTATCGGTCCAAAGTAATTCATTGGTATTTTCGATGACGCCTCTTGTCGAGGCGTTTAGTAACGCTTTGTCATACAAAAGATCGCGATTCTTTGTCATTAATACCCAGTCAGCGCTGCTACCTTCCTCAGCGTTTGTTCCTTGGCTGAAATAGATTAATTCAGTTTCAAGTTCAATCGCTGCGGCCTTTATAACTGGTAGTAGATCGATATAGTTGTTTGAAATATGTAGTGCTAAAACGCCGTCTTTATCCAAGTTCTGCCAATACAGTTCAAACGCTTCGATAGTCAGTAAGTGTTTTGGAATTGAGTCACTAGAAAAAGCATCAACGACAAATACATTAAATGGGGCTTGTTCAGGATCGCGTTTTGACAAAGATAACCTTCCGTCACCTAAAATAGTTGATACTTGTGCTTTGGTATCAGACAAGTAGCTAAAGTGGCTGCCAGCAACGCGGATAACATCAGGGTTTAATTCGTAGAAGGTAATGGAGTCTTGTGCATCGCCATAAGCTGCAAGTGTGCCCGTACCTAGCCCTATAATACCCATATTAAGGTCATTCGCTTTCTTCACTGAATTTAGTAGCAAACCAATACCACTTTGGTGACTGAAATAGGCTAAAGGCAAGTGCTTTTCATCTTCATTTAAGCTTTGTGCGCCATGAGAAGTGATTCCATCAACCAATCTTCTTTCTGATATATCACCAATGTTGATGTCTTTCACCGTTAATGTGCCATAGAAATTACGCGTCGAATAAACATCAAACTTCTTATAAGCGCTGTTTACCATGAAAAACAGCAACAAGAATAAGGCTACGGCTGTGCCCCCTCCAATTTGTTGAAGCTTCAAATGACGCGCTGACTTTTCTTCTTTCACATTTAACAGCAATAACACCATAGTAAGGAAGATACTGATTGGCAGCTCTAAAAACTCATCGAATATAAGCGGAGAAACTACGGAGACAAGCAATCCACCAAAGAAACCACCAACAGACATGGTCAAATAAAAATTTGTTAAATATTCTTCTTTAGGGGCTGATTTGGCCAGCTCGCCGTGACAAATCATACAACCCGAGCCAAGTGCAATGCAGTAGATTATTATCTGGCTGTACAGGTCGAACATGGTGCTTGTGTGGTATAAAAATACAATACATAGCGCACTTAGCAAAAATACGCCGCCGGTCAACCAACGTCGATATGCATTAACGTTACTGAAGCTAATAATGTAAGTCGTCAGGTAGATGACCAAGGGGAGAATCCATAAAAATGGCACTGGCGGAATGTTCTGGGTCATTGCATTAGTAATCGAAAGCAATAATACAACGCCGGTCAATGCAAGCAGAGTCCAATATGCTTGCAACCTTAGAGGTAATTTAGTAACTAGTTCGCCAACCTTGACAGTTTTACTGGTGAGCTTTTTATCACTAAATATTTTGAAAATAATGAATAACAAAAAGAAAGAGTAGACACAGTAAAACACACTCCAAATAGTTTGTTGTAGACCAATTGTAAGTTGGGGTTCTATTAAAAACGGATAAGAAATAAGCCCTAATACGGCACCAACATTAGACAAAGCGTAGAAGTAATAGCTTTTAGATTCAGCATCACTTTGATTCAGTGAATACCATTTATGTAGCATAGGCACTGTTGTTGAGAGCAGTGTATATGGTAAACCCACCGCGAAGAACAAGGTGGTAAGTACATCCAAAATGGGCAGTTCTTCACTTAAGTTCAGCTGATACAACTCAACGGATAATGGCATGAATAAAAAGCAAATAATTATCAATGCCGAATGGACCTTTATTTGATTTAGTACAGTTAGCTTGGAAAGGCTATGTGAATATAAATAACCAACTAACAAAAATGTTTGGAAAAAAAACATACAGCTGGTCCACGTTGCGGCAGACCCACCAAAGTAAGGCGTCATTATTTTCCCAAGTAACGGCTGTATTTGGAAAAGAAGGAACGACGAGATAAAGATTGTTAGTAGGTTTATTTTTTTCATTTTTCTATTTAACAGTTATAGGTTTGTTACATGAAATCCAATATTTCACTTAGACTATTGAAAAAGAAATCGATATCTTCTGTTGTCGTGTAGACATATGCTGAGATCCGCATTACTTGTTCGCCAGCAACTGCACTGACTAATGGTTGAGCACATAAGTGACCCGTTCGACAAATTATCCCATAGGAATCACTTAAAATCCTTGAAAGGTCGTCTAGATTACTAACGCCCTGAATAGAAAAGCTGGTTGTAGAGCTTCGAGCATGTCCGACACCACCGATGATTGTAAGTCGTTTATTTTCCAATATCTTACTTACAATATAATCAGAAAGGAAGTTATCATATTTTTCAATATTTTCCATTCCTAACTTGTCGATATAATCCAGCGCAGCGTTAAATCCAAATACGGCAGAAATATTGGGCGTACCAGCTTCTAAACGGTGTGGGAGCTTTCTTGTCTGGGTGTTATCTAACGCAACCCAGTCAACCATACCGCCCCCCCATTGCATAGGCTTTAGTTCTTCCAATAGGGCTTTTTTGCCATATAAAATGCCTAAGCCAGTAGGGCCGAGGACTTTATGGGCAGAGAACGCCATAAAGTCTACATCTAGAGATTGTACGTCAATTGCTTTATGAGGAATTGACTGAGCCGCATCCATTAATGTGAGAACTCCATGCTTATGTGCCGCTTCAATCATTTCTTTCACCGGCAGATACAAGCCAGTGGCGTTAGAACAGTGCGTGATTGCTGCCAACTTAGGTTTTTCTTCCAGTAATTTATAGTAAGTCTCTAAATCGAGAGAGCCATCATCAAGTAGTCCAACGTAGCGCGTTTTGGCGTTCTGTTGCCATGGAAGAAAATTTGAATGGTGTGCATCTGAGCAAACTAAAATCCAGTCATCGCTGTCGAGTTCTAGCCCAAGTGCCACCATATTGATAGCTTCCGTTGTGTTTTTGCAAAATACCACTTCGTTACCACTACAACGAATGAAATTCGCGACTTTATAGCGAGTTTGTTCGTAGATATTGGACGCCTCTTCAGTAACGTAACTTTTCCCTCGGTGTACATTTGTCGCAACATTTTGATAGAAATGAGTAATCGCTTCTATAACACAGTTTGGTTTCAGCGACGTTGCAGCACTATCCAAATATACGACATCCACACCATCTATTTGTCGACTGAGAAAAGGAAAGTCATCCCGTAAATCAAAGCTCTGCATAGCATTATTCATTTTATTCTCCTTGCTCGCATGGCATACACGTTCTGAATTTACCGGAACGTCCGGTTTCTATATAGGGTACCTTGACTATGTTGAGTTCTGTGTTTGAGCCCAGCAGTGTTGATAATCGTTGATTTAGTTGTTGTTCTGAACTTTGTAGCCAATGCTCGTTCACTATCACCCTTAACTCGAAGACCGTTTGCTCTTTTTGCACTAGTTGATATAGCGCCAACCCACTTGGTACACCAATGGCTTCATCCACATCGTTTGGCGTAACAAAGGTGTCTTGCAGGTAAATAAAGTCTGACTTTCTGCCTTCAAATGTCACTACCGGTGAGCTAGAGCCGCAGCTACAGTTGCCTTTTTGCAATCTGTACATGTCACCAGTTCGATACCGAACATGAGGAAGGGCACCTTGGTCTAAACTGGTGATGATCACTTCAGCCAATTCATTGACTGAAGCTGGTTCTCCAGCCTCATTAATAAATTCAAATATGAAACTCTTACTGTTGAGGTGTAAATGTCCATGCTCACACTCCATAGCAACCCAGCCAAACTCCGACATAGAAACGAGTTGTTTGACTGCGTTTTCACTAAACATTTCGTTAATTTGTGCTTTTGCAATTTTGGTTACATTGCTAAATGTTGCCACGATGGGCGCTTCGGGCAGCACTTTATTCCTTTTTTTCGCGTGTCTCACGAGAAATGCAAAATGTGTAGCATCTATATAATAAAGGTTAGGTTGATAAGACTCGATTTCTTCAATCGCTCTATCTAGCATATGCTCAGGTGTTGTCAGAAGATCGTGATACACAGGCAGAATTAAAGTTCCATCCTTCATTAATCTGTCTTCCATTGTGCTATTTGGGTTGGCACATTCAACATCAGAACAGTTTGGGGCAGCATAGCGAACGTGTTTGCGAGGCGTAGCTGAGAATGCAGTAGCGATTTTTGGCAGTGTTTCACTACAGTTTATTGCACGTTCTAATAAGAGCGTGCCAAACTCAAAGGTGACAAGTCTGTCGCCAGTGGTTCCTGAACTTGGTGAGCGGCTAAGCCTCGCATCATCCAAACTGTATCGACCAGCGAATATTCCTGCAGGAAAATGCTTTCTAAACTCTTTTTTCTCGAAGATAGGAAACTTGGACAGATCTTCAATACGTTGGAAGTCATCCGGAGTAAGGCCCATCGACGTTAATCGAGACTTGAACATTCTGACATGTTCATAACAGTACTCAATCTCACGTTTAGCGTGTTGCTCGTTTTTTTTATTGGCAATAATCAATTGAATAGATTGCATTATTTCTTCCTAGAATTACCAAGGGATATCACTTCCGTACCGTACAATCTTCGCGCTTCTAGCTGCTTTTCTTCACATCGCGCGATTAATTTATCTGACTCAATAATCGGTTCAGACGAAGTAGTATATGCAATGCTAGAAACAAATGATAACCAAGGTTCAGCCCCCATTGCGTAGATGTAAATGGCGGATGGTTCAAGACATTGTGTGATATGCCACGCACTGTCACAGTCAGATCCATTCAGTCTACGGTCTTGATCCATTTTGCGACGAAGCGAACCACTATAAAGTGGCCCATAAACCCAAGATAGGGGAGCACCTTTGCATTCCATGCCAATAAACAAAGTATCTATTGGGCCTAGGTATGTTCTCACGTTTTCGTACAGCTTTGGTGATAGGTTACGTGAATCGGCTGTACACATGAGTTTGTGGCCCTGCACTTCGATGAAGTACGCCAGTTTACTCTGAATATTTAAATCCCCGTGTTCACCAAAGAAAGGAACACCTACAATTCGAGAATCAGAATTGATAGTGACGGTTTCAAATTCTGACAGCTCAATGATATTTTTAAAGCCCAACTGTGTCAGCATCAACTTTATGGATGGGTCTTGTAAGGTGCCGCTTGCCGATGGTGGAACAACCCAATATTTTACTTTATGTCTTAGCTGCAACATAGTTTCAAACAAGATGTGATCTTGATGATTGTGAGTTAATACAACATAATCAATAACATCAGGTAGGTCTTTGTATGAAAGACGATCAGGTCCATTAGTAATATCATAACTAATGATAGGGTCACTCAAAATTGAGCAGTGTTGTGACTCTATTAAAATGGTCGCATGCCCAAAGTATCTCACGCGGATGGTGTCATCTTGGATTGTATTGGCTTCTGTGGTCACGTAGCTTGGCTTTTCGCTGAAAAATGAGTAGAACAGTTCAGCTTTGGTTGCTCTGTTTGGTGCATGTGACAAGATCTCTTCTACTTCTTCCAACGATAAGCCATGTTGCTTCGATGCAAATAATTTTTCATACAACGGCGAATCAAAAGGAATTTGCAGATTAACCGTATTGTCTCCCTCAAATCGAGGCGAGCTGAGAATAAATGGTCTGTCATCCGAATTTAAATGACATAGGTTTATAGATTGTAAGCTTTTATCATAAAACTTTGGGTTCATGTAAAACAAAGGCTCAATCAGTCTAAAGCTGGGGTAGTTATTAAGATCGTAATTGAGTTCAACCATACCTTGTAAAGGCTCTGGAATGCGTTCATATAAACTTTCCAAAGACATGCCTTTAGCTTCTTCTTGGATGAGTTTTTGTAAGTCGTCGATTGCTTGACTTAGGGCGACAATCTCAGCACGATTTTGCTTGTCTTGCTCTAAAAAGTCTTTAATGAACTCAGGTTCAAGCTCATTGGCATTCTCTACAAATAATCCACCTTTGAGTGACTTCTTTTGTGCCGAAGACGCGTGAATCTCTGGATTTGCTGTATAAGATTCTAAGATCCTGTGATGTTGCTTCGTCGTTATCATAGCGTTAGTCGCAGGAGATATTAACATCGACCAAGCGTACCAATTATTCACTAGCGGCTCGGCCTGAATATTTCCTTTAAGATAAAATCGCTTACTCACAATATACTCCTTCAATTACGAACCGATGGTTCTATTACTGCTGTTTCCGTTGGTGTCTCAGTTGCGTAGTCTTTTGATTTTGAGAGACCAAGTTGAATTTCTTTAATTAGTTTATGTGACGCGTTAAACGCAATTTGGCGAGAGAAATGGAATGGGTTACCGTCTATGAAATCACCGTCAGATGTAACTAATTCACCAATGTCCAACACGGCGACATTAAATGTTTTAGCCGTCGTTGCGACAATGTGCTTACATTTTGTAATTTCACGAGATAGCTCTTGCCAGACTTCAAAATTATCTTTGGGTGCTATGTCACTATGGTCAATTAAAATAATCTTGGTGTTTGGCATCCGCGCTTTGACTGCATGAATCGTTTCAGTTAAAAACCGTTCAAATAAATCCAGTCGTTCCGAGTTTTCGATATAGGTACAATTATTGGCTAGCCATTTAAGGCCTGATGGCGAGTAGATCTTGTCCCACCAAGGACCTGAACCGAGGTGCTGCTTCCATTCCTTAACAACATGCCAGTTTTCTTTCTTGGTCAAATCGACATGAAATGGTGAGATAGGCAAGTAGATGTCGGTGTTTTGGTATTGGTAATAAGCTGTCCGGTAATCCTTAGCTAAGTCCAAAATAAGTACTTGCCTTTGATCACTTAAGTCAATCGTGGGTTGAACATCACTCGTCCAAGCTAATGCGGATTCTAGTTCTGCTTTATCATGGCTCTTACCAAATTGATACCTCATCATTGAGGCACTTGCACGCCATTCAGAAACATCTGTAAGTATGTCCGGTAATACATTTTCCATGTACGCATTCAATACATTAACCGTACATCCACCTTGGAACAAAATATTGTGCTCGTTAACCTGAGTAGGCTGAGCGAAAAAACGTGCTTGTATGGCAGTTAATGCTGGCCTTAATATAGGAGCGAAATGCCATAACTTATCGCCAATTTGGAATAGCTTCTGTTGCCAAAACGACAGCTCAGGTGTGATCTCGCCTATCCAGTCTGGTGCAGTACCCATGAGAGAGTCGAGCTGTTTTGAATTGGTGCTAAGTTGAGGATATCCCAGCATATAATATATATGTTGCTCTATGCCCATATTCAAAATTCGGCATGAAAACACAAAGTGCTCTAATTGCGAGGTGCCATTACTTAATTGCTTGAGTGCATAGAAGCCGCAAATGCCGTAATCACCATATTTATCTTTTACCCATACAGCTTTGCAAGTTACTGATTTATCGATCACCAATGCTTCAACGGCTGGTTTTTCGATGCGCTTTTTGGTGAAATTAAGCTGGTTTGTCCGTTCAATTAATTCGGCAATTCTATCGATGTGTTGCTCAGCTGAGACAAACGCAATTTTTATATCAGATTGTTTTAGAAAGTCTGAGCTGGATTCAACTTGCGCTCTTTGCTCTGCTTTTCTCTCAAGTAGCTTGTAGTGGGCAAGTCTAGTATGTTGTTTGTCAGGTTTCGGGTTGTCTTCAATATAAGACTTCAATACCTCAATATATTGCGCATCTAACACCATTAAGTTTGGTAATTCGAACTTTGCAGCTTCAAGGTTGAGTATTCTATCGTCAACGAACAGCGTGTTATCTGGTCTCAGTTGTACATCTTCAATTATTTTTCGAATAGATGGCCCTTTTGGCTGCCAATTTATTTGAGGAAATACAAAGTATTCCCAGATGCCTAGAGAAACGAGTTTTGCTTTAACAATTTCAAAGTCATTATTTGAGCAAATTGCATTAACAATACCATTATCAACAAGCGCTTTTAGAAGTGCAATATGCTCCGGTGGGCAGCTTACATCACCCTCTGAAATAGTGCCTTTCCAGAAAGTATCATCCATATCCCAAATAACCAACTTAAGCTTATTAGTAATTGTTTTCATGCTTTGTCCATGTCATTTAGAAGCACATTAAAGTGCCAGTGTTTAAGATCGCCATACACACCAAAGAGGTCGTAAAAGGTCCTATCTATGTCCCATTGCAACGACGACTTTACGTGGTCCTGCAAATGGTTCCCGCCCATGGGCAACTAACTTATTGTCCATGAACAAAATATCGCCCTTTTTCCAATCAAAGCGCACCGTTGCCTTGTTATAGGCGGTTCTAATATTGTCAATGATATCGTCTGAAATAATTTCTCCATCACCCCAAAACACATTGAACGGCATTCCTTCATGACCAAAAGCCGCGAGCATCTCATCCTTTATCTTTGGTTCCATAGAGGAAGGGTGCCAAAAAGCGATATGGTTCATCCAGACTTTTTCTAAAGTGATAGGATGGGTGTGAACAGCTGGTCTAACTTGAGTCGTTCTTACTTGATGCTCGCTAATCTTTTCATAATCCATTTGCATCTGTTTGCAATACTGCTCGATAGCTAGATGGTCTTCTGTCTCAAAGGCACGAATGAGATCTGGCCCTAAACCCGTGCCGAAGTTTCTAATTAACTTCCACTGCCTTGCCTCAAACTCTTCAACAATGTCAGCATCAATATAACTTAACACTTTTCGGCAATCAGCGATTGGTGTGGCACCTTTAACAATGGCTGCCTGTAGGCAAGCAAAGATAATTTTCTCTGGAACCTTAATCACATAAGAAAGCTCATTATGAGGGAAAATAGACAGCTTCTCAGGGTATTCAGTAGATGTGTAAACATTATTCCCTAGCTTTTGTCTTGGGGTGCCGCCTTCGACATAGTTTGTAGAGTTTTCAACAAACACGCCTGACACTTCTTTGAAACTTTCCAAATCTTGAAGGTCAAAGTTTCTTATAAGCAACGCTCCACTTTCTAAAATCTTTTTATTAATAGTATCTATATTATCTGAAGCCCATTGTATTGCGCTTGTGTTAGAACCTCTATTCTCAATCACTGGCAACCAATCTATTTTATGTGATGTTGAAACATCTACTGGATTGGTAATTAAGTTCACGTTTGTTTCATCCATAACAGCTTACTTATATCTATTTTTGTTTTTTTATTATGCTATTGGAATTATCATCCCATGCATAGTGTTTTATTAGGTGACTTTCGTTTTTTCTTTCATGATATTAACTTAGGCTAAAACGTTGCTTCTGCTTTAGCTTTTTTAACTAGTAGTTTGTGAATTATATTTTTCAATATAGATAGTCCTTCTATTAAAGTTCTCTCACTGACGGCCAATGATATTCTAATGCATTGCTCTCCACCAATCGAAGATGAGTCCACACCGAAAAAGAAGACATCACCGGGAACAATGATTAATTTATGCTTTTTGGCTTCTTCATAAATAACTTGTGAGTTGCATTTTAAGTCTGAAAACTGTATCCAAAGAAACATTCCTCCGGAATATTGATGCATTTTCCAATTAATGCCTTTAAATAAATCCATCATTAATGTTTTGGCAAATAGCGCCATGTCGGAATACATAGGTCTTAGCACTTGGTGACAAAAGCGACTTAGGTCATGATGATTTATAGCTTGATTAGCCAGTAGCTGGGCATATGCATTAGGCTGAATAGTTGCATTACATTGACTGAGCGATAAGTTAGCCACCAGAGCTGAATCGGCAACGGCAATACCAATTCTACTACCAGGAATGCCGGCTTTTGAAAAACTAAAACTATAAACTAGATTTGGAAGCATTTTAAAATCAATAGGCTGGTGGCATAGCCCTGGGAAAGGGTTGCCATATGCGCAGTCGATAATTAGTGGTATTCCTTCATTTTCAGCTGCTTTAACTAAAAACTGCCATTCTTGTTCAGACAAGCATTTTCCTGTTGGATTACTGGGAAATGATAATATCATAGCTCCATGCTCACGACGGTTTACATGACAATTTTCAATGTCCAGTTTATAAATAAACTCTTTATCATCTATATTTTTAACCGTCGGCAGCCTCGCATCAAAACCGTCCTGATTTAATATTTGTCCACTGTAACCCACATACTCGGGCAGGGCTGGAATGAATATCTTTTTGCTGTCGCTATTAAATTGTCCAGAAAATATATTGTTAAGCATAAAGAAAAGAGATTGGCTACCATTTGTTACCAATATGTTTTCAGCGGTAGTTTCCCAGCCATAATGCTTATTAAGTAGTTCCGAACATGTTTTTCTTAATAGTAAGTCTCCCGAAGTGCTGCCATAGCTCATTACTGATTGGGCAACTTTTTCCGCAGATATAGATTTAATAACTGATAGCCAATACTCTTCAACTTCTTTGGTTATTAAAGGGTTTCCAACACCCAAGTTTAACCACTGTTTACTGTCACTAGACAGAGACATATTGATGTCTTTTGCTAGTTTAATCATGGGAGAATTTTGGCACATCAAATTCCCCTGCTTTGAAAGGGTTAACGACATAGTAAGGCTTCTATGTGATCAAAAATGAAAACCTCTATATTTTCATTTTTGGAGATTAACAGTCGTCTTTTAACGTGCTGGGTGATTAATACATAATTGGTCATGACACATCTATTAGAGAAATAATTTGTTCTGTTACATCGGATGTGCCAGCTTCACCACCCAAGTCGGGCGTTTTGTGAGAGCTAGCCATTTGCAGATATTCATCAACAGCTGCAGTGATGCGTTTTCCCCATTTGTCTAATCGCAAATGATCATATAAAAGGGCTAAGCTGTAGAGTGACGCCACTGGATTAGCAATTCCTTTTCCAGCGATATCGGGGGCAGAGCCGTGAACGGGTTCAAACAAAGCGATACCCGACTGTGGGTTGATATTCGCGCTTGGGGTAATTCCTAAACCACCTACAACTCCCGCGCCTAAATCACCTAGAATATCACCAAATAGGTTACTGGAAACGACAACATCTATCGATCTAGGGTCGCTGACCATACGTTGGCAGTACGCATCAATGTAATGCTCTCCTGTTTCAATGTGATTAAATTCTTTAGATATTTTGCGAAAGCGTGTTCGCCATAGTTGACCGATATTCGTCACGGCATTTGCTTTATCGACTAAGTCTACGCGACGCCTATCGTTTGCCACTGCCCATTCAAACGCTTCTCTTATAATTCTGTCTACAGAATGCGTTGAATAATACGCGGTATCCATTGCGGCTTGCGTGCCATCAACACCAGCAACAGAGCCTCCCACTTGAGTATAGAGCCCTTGGGTATTTTCTCTGAAAATAACCATGTCAGCCCCCTCGACTCGGTTTTCCTTAAGGGGGGAGTAACAGTTGCTAACAGCTCTAATAGGCCTAAAATTAACGTATAAGTCTAAAGATTGTCTTAATTTTAGAAGCAGCTCTCTACCGTGCTCCATATTAGGAATACGAGGATCACCGATAGCGCCGAACAAAATACCGTCTACACCATCCGTAAGACTCTTTATATCCGAATCTTTTAGAATGTAACCGTGCTCAAGATAAAAGTCGGCATCTCGGTTGAAATATTCATAATTAACAACGTCACAGCTCGAGTGATTGATATGCTCAATAACTTTAACCGCTTCGTTGGTCACTTCTTTGCCTATACCATCACCGGGTATTATGATGATTTTTCTTTCAGTGTTCATTTTTACTAAAAAATTCCGAAGGGGTCATTAATTTACCTGCAACTGCTGCAATAGCCACAACCGTTGGAGAAGCTAAGTAAACACTCCCAGGCCCAGAACGACCTGGAAAGTTTCTATTTTGAGAGCTAATTGTTACCTCACTCGATTGTTTTGAAACACCAGGGCCTGCGTTGATACATGCACCACAAGAAGGGTCGATTAACTTGGCTCCAAAGCTTTCAAATAGCGATATATAATTTTTCTCTTCACAATATGATTTGACGTTGTCACTGCCAAACTGAATGTAAAAGTCAATATTGTCTGGCTTTTCCAAACCGAGCTTCTTTGCGTGAAGTAACACTTGCGCATACAGATCCATATCCGAATTTTTTCCTCCGGTGCATGAGCCTGCATAAGCTCTGTCAACTGTGATTGTGTTGAGTCTTTGAGCAAGAATATGCTCTAAAGAATGCACATTTCTAGGATCGCCAGGCAATGCAATTGATGGGCTAACCGAGCTGAGTTCCAATGAAAGTTGATGATCAAATTGGGCATCATCATCATTCACCAATTCAAGCAAAGCAGTTACTTGATGCTCAGGTAAATCTCTCATTTTCTCTATGTAATCAAGGGTCACAGAATCTACTTCAAAAATTGCGGTGGTAGCGCCCATTTCAACCGCCATATTGGCAATCGTCGCGCGTTCGTCGATTGATAAGTGTTTGATTCCGTCTCCTTTATATAGGAGTACGCAGCCAAGTGCTTCTGAATGCTTAAAGAAATCTAATGTCAGCAACTGAAGTACGATATCTTTAGCGGTACACCATGGGGGGAGTTCGCCAACCAACTCTATTGCAACGGTCTTTGGCATGGTAAATTTTACATCTTTCGTAAACCATGCATTTGCCATATCCGTTGCCCCAACACCAAATGCAAAACACCCCAACGCGCCAGCGGTGCAAGTATGGCTGTCAGTCCCTATGATTACCTGTCCAGGTAGAGCGAGATCTTCCATCACCGCATTGTGGCATATTGCAGACTTTTCGCTAGCAGAGCGTCCTGAGTAGTAGGTTAGGCCATTGAGCTTCACGAACTCTAACTGTGTCTCAATAAGTCTGTTGGCTTGGACGGCCAAGTGTTGCTTTTGCGCAGGTAGCGTTTGCTCTAAAAATGTTAAATGGTCTTGAAAGCAAACGATAGATGTTGGGTCCGTTAATGTCGCGTTATGACCTAATTCGCTTTCAAACAGTGATATGCACATAGGTGAAACATATTCGTGAGAAAACCTTAGATCAACATGACAAAAAGACACTTCATTGGACTGATGATCTGAATAGATTGAACTGAGTCTATTTTTTACTATTTTTTGTAATAAATTTAGGGGGGTAGCCTCATCGAAGACCGTAATCGGCTGTTTGTTTTTATGGTGTTCAATATTAAATTTAAACAACCCCCCTTTGTAAATGATTTCTCTATCAATTCGCGACATAGATTCGCTGAACTTGTCCAGCGGGATCGGTTGTTTGTCAAACACATACTCTAATATTGAAAAATCTGTGGTAGGAAACAACCCAATATTAATACAGTTCTGATAGTAGATTTTTTCAAATGATTTGGCGACGATGACTTTTGCGCCTAGTGCTTTTTCAGCATAAGGTGAATGTTCTCTTGAAGAGCCACAGCCCTTTGAATTTCCAGATACTATCACACACGGGTTAATACGCTTTATATCGCCTTCGTGCACAACCCCTTGCCTCAAGCCGAGATAGGCAAAGTCAGCTAGCTTCTCATCGTACCAAAAGCAGCACCAACCGGGAGTTATCTCGTCTGTGGAGATGTTATCCAATAAATCGTTGCAAATATCTTGTTTTAGGTATTCATCAAGAGATTTCACACCTTGGTTATTAATTTGCACTTCTATTTGCTGGGGGGTGTTTGTGAGTACGAATGCTCTCCCATTCGTATCAATATAGTTTTTTGACACCTTAATTCACACCTTCAATTACGCTGTATATTTCATCATCGGTAAGTGGACGATGTCGCTGAGAAGCAAATTTCAAAATATTGTCCACTAATTCTGATGTAATTAAGACATCGCTTTGTTCTAGCCAATTGATTACATTCGCTTTTCCTGACATATAGTTAATTTCAATTTCATTTTCTCGGGAGAAAGCAGAGGCAGGCACTGATGAATAAATCAAATCACATAACATGGGGTTCTCGAGTAGCTTGGACTTTCTAATTGCCGCAGCATGGACGCCAGAGGCTGTTTTAAACACATTGGCACCAAACACAGGATAATTGTCGGGGATGGTCTGCTTAAAATAAGTTGCTGACAATTCGACATAATTTTTTAACTTACTGACATCCCATTGTGTATAGCCCTGTAAGAACAAATTAACGATGATTTGGTCAATAGCCGCATTTCCTGTGCGTTCACCTATGCCAAGTGCGGTCCCATGAATACGATCACAGCCAGCCAAGATAGCTTCCATAGAGTTTATTAAGGCTAACCCTCGATCATTGTGGCCATGCCAGTCAAAACCGATCTGATAGTCGCGTTGTTCAAAATATGCTACTGACCAAGAAACGATTTCACGCACACCGGCAGGAGTGCTTTGGCCAACCGTGTCACATAACACAATTCTGTTGAGGCCTAGCTCAATTGCAAGATCATACATAGATGAGAGCGTGCTAGGTAATGCTCTAGTGGCATCTTCAATTACTAAAGTTGGTGTTAATCCTTGGGATAAACTGAATTCAAGCGTTGTTCTTGAAATTGAAATAATATGTGCTAAATCCCATTTTTCGACCAGTTGTCTTATGGGACTTACCGCGATAAATAATAGGGGTTCAATTGGTCTCCCCATTATTTCTGATAGTGAAATAATGGGTTTTATATCCTCGATATGTGTTCTACCTGCGCAGCAAGGCTTTATTTTAAGCTGGCAGTTTGAGATATGAGAAACGAGCGATTTAATATTATTAAAAGCACGTTTATTTGCCGATGGAAAGCCGATATCGAGATACTCTACACCTAATTTTTCCATAGAGGAAATGAGTTCTTTTTTCTCATCTAATTCAGGTAGCCAAACGCCTGGAGATTGAATGCCGTCTCTGAGTGATTCATCTAAAAGCGATACTTTTCTTTTTAATTTAGAGCTTTCATTCCAATTATGGATTAATTCCTTTTTATGCATACTGAATTCCTTTTAAAATACGTCTAGAAAACTATCTTATTGAATTGTAGGCGTTTCAATTTTCAATACGGTAAGCCTTGTTTTCGATTTAGTCAATAGTAAAAAGTCTTTCTTGGTATTAAATAAAAGTCTTTTACTAAGAGCTCAATGTTGATGTATCTAGGTGATAGTAATCTTAAGTTTGATTGCTAAGGTGCTTCTTTTTGTTGTTATTTGGTTCTCTAATTTGCCAATTTTATGGGGAGGTTTTTCTGTGAGTATTGGGGGGAGATAAACAGTGAACGCGTGAATATTCTTTAACTCTCAGATTTGTTGGTTTCATCTAAATGCTCAGTAATCATCAAGGCTGTACGGTGGTTTCGCGTAATGTTTGTGTTTAAATTTTCACTCATCTTAATTAAGTTGGAACTTTATTCAAAAAAAATACTAAAGACTCCGTGGCATATTTACTATGCATTGGAGTGTCTCTTTCTCTAAAGTAGGCATCGGAAGCCAGTGCAAACAACTCTCTATAGGCCATATACATTGCCGTTATTCTATTTTTTAGTGTCATAAGGCTCTCTCAGTTTTTTTACCGTAAACTGCAATAACTTGCCTTTTAGTCAGTACTTGTGTGATCTCGTCACACTTTGTGAGGTTCATGAAAAGTTCATTAATAGTAGGGGGTTATCGTGGTCTTCCCTTTGGGAGCCACAGGTTTCCTGACATAGAGGTGATTTTTGTCGAAAATCTTTAAAATTGAAAATCATGGAATAAAAAGCGGTTGTGGCGGTATGTAGGTGTAAGTGGGTGCCTAATCAAAATTTCCCTAATTTGTGTAATTTTAATTGTTGAAAATAACTCTATAAACTTTTAATCTTGTTCAAGACAAAAATATAAATAATAAGTCACGGAAAGATAAATGAGTTTTAACCTAAGTAGTATTCAGCAAGATATTCTCTTCGATCAGCTAAAAAATAAATGTTCTTCACGCTACAACATTGGCGGTTACATAGAAATAGACGACCAAGCACAGCTGTCGTTGTCGAAAATACAATCTGCCCATGAACTGCTCATTTCAACATTTGATGTATTTGGAATTCGTATCATCGAGTCAGATGATGGATTTGAACAATACATCACAGATGAACGTTCGACCGAGCTTCCTTTGGTTGATGTCAGTCAGCAAAGTAATCCAGATAACGCGTTTGACGTTTTTATAAAAAGTGTGTTTTCTTCTCCTATGGAGCTGATAGGTAAGGAACTTTATAAATTTTACTTGGTAAAACTCGCGCCTGGACAATTTCGTTATGTGGCACTCGCGCACCATGTGATCATGGATGGATTTGGATTCGCTAACCTTGTCAAAAGCCTGTCTCTTTTTTATCGAGGTGAACAACTTCAGCAGCCAGCTATGCCGTGGCAGGAAGTTGTAGAGCGCGAAAAGCGTTACATGATGAGTGCTAAGGCTGAGAAAGACAAAAATTTTTGGAATGAATATGATTTTCCGCATAAACAGCCTTTATTTACTCCTTACTCCCAATATAAAGAAAGTCAAAAAAATGATGCGAGTGTAAGGGTTAAATTGCCACTTTCTGAAAATTATGTCGCTCAAATAGAAAGGGTGAGTGAGCGGCTGAATGTAGCAATAAACAGCGTTTACTGTGCGTTGGTGACGGGTTTTATACATAAAACATTTGGCAAGAATAATGTGACAATCGCAATGCCAGTGCACAACAGAAAGGGCGCGATTGAACGTAATATGTTGGGGGCGTTTTTGAGCTATTCGCCCATGAATGTAGATATTAAATTAGGTGATAATTTAGAGAGTATCACCCAAAGAATTATTAAAGTTCAAAAAAAGCTGCTACGTCATCAGCAGTATCCTATAAGTCAAGTAATCACTAACCGCAAAGAGTTAGGCTTAACAGAACCCAGCTTTGATTTTCAATTTAATTACTTAAAACTGGATAGGGCACTGGTATTTGAAAATGACAATTCAGATATTGTATTTGTTACAAATAACGATGAAAAACTGCCACTATCGGTAACCGTGTGGGAACATGCTCAAACAGGGGTTGTTGAGCTGTTAATAGATTTACAAACTGAATACTTTTCTCCAAAAGATATTGAAGTTATACCAGATAGGTTGCTTGATTACGTTGCGCATATACTTGAAGATGAAACCCAAGAGTTAAAAGAGCTTAGCGTTATTAACCACTGTGAACGTCAGCGATTGATTCAGGGGCAATTAAATAATTCAAACGAAAGTCTTGAAATATTGATTAAGCATGGCTTGGAGCTACATAGCGATAAGCTCGCTTTGGTTGATGAAAATGAAACTTTATCGTTCGCACAACTTGTTGCTCACAGAAATGCCATCGCCAATAAGTTAAAAGATCTTGGCTACAGCAAGGGAGATACGTTGGGGTTATGCTTTGAACGTAGTAACTTAAGCATCGTCACAATGCTGGCATGTTTGCACAGTGGTATTTCATTCGTACCTATCTCACATGACTTCCCACTTAGCAGAATAAAACATATTAGTGATACCGCAGAACTCAAAGGCATACTTACACAAAGCCAACTGCTTTCTAGGGTTGCAGATTTGTCTTTACCTGTCTGTGCGCTTGATACTCATTGGCAAGTGATGGTAAGCGCAGAGCAAGGTACGTGTTCGTCAGTTTCGATAGATGATGAGATGCTTGCGTATACCATGTTTACATCAGGTTCAACGGGGCAGCCTAAAGGTGTTAGTATCAGTCGAGGAGCGCTTGCTAACTTTTTAATCGGTGCAACTGAGCAGTTATCAAGCTGTTTTTCGCAGCATACAAGAACGCTGGCAATCACCACTTATATCTTTGATATTTCGTTGCTTGAAATCTTAGGCACTCTCATCAAAGGGGGAACCCTCTATCTTGCTTCCAATACCGATACGGTTAATCCAGACCGTCTCTGTGAGATGATTGAAAGCCACAATATCAATTTGCTACAAGCAACGCCTACTACTTGGAAAATGCTATTTGAGTCAGGTTGGTCTGGCAGTTCGAACTTGAATGCATTGGTTGGAGGTGAGCCTGTAACCGCTTCTTTAGCACAACAGCTCCTTAATGCGTGTCATCAAGTCTGGAACTGTTATGGCCCAACAGAAGCAACTATATGGTCAATGATCAAACAGATATCGAAGACATCTACCGCTGCAATGTCGCGAATTGGTGGTACATTGCCTGGGTATCAGCATTTTGTTCTGATGGATAACGGAGATATAGCGCCGCACGGAGTGGTTGGGGAATTATGCATTAGTGGAGCGAGTCTATCAGTCGGTTATTTGGGTGACACAACCAAAACCGAATTACAATTTCTGTGTAGTGAATTTTTATCTAACAGGTATGGCATTGAGCGTTTTTATAAAACAGGTGACTATGTCAGGCAAGTTGACGCCGATGATTTTGAATATATTGGTCGTATCGATGAGCAGGTTAAAGTCAATGGTTTTCGTATTGAACTTGCCGAAATTGAAGAAGTATTAAGAAAAAACAAATCGATACGAGAAGCTGTTGTTGTTGTAAATAAGCAAAGCAATCCGAGCGGTATTCTAGTCGGATATGTGGAAATTACCTCTGATTTTTGTGGCGATATTGAGGAGCTTATCACTTATTCGAAGCAGGCATTATCTCAACAGTTACCATATTACATGATACCCGCTGAGATATTTCATATTGATGCTATACCAAAAACAGCAAATGGTAAGACTGATAGAAAGCAACTTGCAAATAAGCAACTAGAGTCGAGCATAGAGAGTTGCGTTAAGACACAAGAACAGGAGCATATGGCCCATCTATGGGCGCAAGTCTTAAATGTATCAGTTGAGCACATTGGTGCACATAGCAACTTCTTTTCTTTGGGTGGCAGCTCGGTAATTGCAGTCAAACTGATCTCGTTGTTACGTAAATCTGGCTTTAAAGAGGCGGCAGTTCAGGATGTATTTGCAAGCAAAAACCTCGCTCAAATGGTGAGCAAGCTACATGAAAGCAGAGAAAGTACAGCACATACACACAATGGTATAGCGCTTGAAGAAAGAATTCCTTTGACCTCTTCTCAGCAACGACTGTGGATGGTCGAGCAATTGCAAGGCGACAGCCCTGAATACAATATGTTCGTGGCCTTAAATACCGAAGGGAAGGTTAATGTTGACAAGGTCGAACGGGCATTTAAAGATGTTATTAACCACTACCCAATCTTAACAGCAAACTTTGAGCAGGTTGAAGGCGTACCAGTTCAATACCTGCCTGCGCACTGGAATTGGCAATTAGACAAGCAAGACTTAAGCAAGCTAAATGAGTCGAAAAAGCACTCTGCTGTACAAGCTGTCATATACAAAGCACAAAGAGAAACTTTTGATTTAACTAAAGATGTCAAGCTTAAAGCAAGTTACATTGATTTAGGGTCTGATGAAGGTGTGTTGTTAATTAATATTCATCACATCGTGGCCGATGGATGGTCGGTTGGCTTCTTGTTAGAAGCCTTTAAGCGCTTTTACCTTGGTTTGATAAATGCTGAAGGAGGCTGTGAAACGTCCAATAACGATGCTCAAAATCATTACCTTGAGTATGCAGTGTGGGAAAATGCTACGCAATCGAGTCACACGTTTAACGCAGAATCGGCTTATTGGCGCGAGAAGCTTGAAGGCATTCCCGATACTCATAATTTGCCACTTTGCAAACACAGACCTCAAACAAAATCGAACACTGGTTTAGCGCAATACCATAGCCTACCTGCTCAGCTTAATAGAAAGCTGCTGGATTATGCTCAGCAAAATGAAACCACCCCATTCGTTATTGTTCACAGTGCCCTGTCTCTCGTATTGTCTAGACACAGTGCCAGTAATGACGTGGTAATTGGTACGCCGTTTACAAACAGACGAAACGCGTTAGCGGAAGACGCAGTAGGGGTTTTTGTTAACCCTGTTGTTTTGCGGGCAAATACTAGAAATAGAACGATTGAGGCGTACTTGGCTGATATGAAGCAGCTCCATGTAGAAGCGCAAATCAATCAATCAATGCCGTTTGATAAGCTAGTTGATGAGCTTAAAGTAGAGCGAAATGCCCAGTATTCTCCTATATTTCAGATCGTCCTGAATGCTGATGATGGGGTGGCCGCGATTGAACAAAGTTTAAAGGCACTGCCATTTAGCGCTAAATGTCAGCAGTTAGAGAAAACAAACTCACGTTTTGACCTTGAAATAAACTTGCAAGTTAGCAGCGAAGAATCTCGATTACAGTACATATACGATGATAGTATTTTTACTGGCGAGTTTATCGAGACGCTTCATCAACACCTTACCAACACGCTCGAATCGTTTACTGGGCTTTCATTGCATGATGAAATTAATCAAGTCCGGACGCTATCTGAATCACAGTTGCAAGAGCAACTGGTCGATTTCAATGACACGGAAGTGACGTTGCCTGGGCCTAGGCTACTACACCAGTTGTTTTTTGATGCACTAAGAGACTATGCAGATTCTCCTGCGATAATTACATCCACACAAACGTTAACGTATAAGACCCTGTTTGAAAGGGCCTATGCACTGGCATTGTCTTTAAAAAAACTGGGTGTAGGGCCAGAAGTATTAGTCGCTATTTTATTACCAAAAACACCAGAGCAGATCATCGCAACGCTGGCTGTCAACATGGCAAAAGGCGCTTACTTACCACTTTCATTGGACTGGCCTGAGAGTCGAAATGCGGCGGTATTAAGGCAAGCAAACTGTACTTTACTCATTGATGAAAAAGGGGTTCATCAAGTTGCTGTTGATGGTGATAAATTGCACAAAAGTATGTGCAGCACTGAACATGTTCAACACAGCAGTGATGAGCTTGCAGATTTAATCGCGAAATCAGACCTTTTCATGGCACAGTCAGATTCAGATCTTGCCTATGTGATCTTTACATCTGGTTCAACGGGCAACCCAAAAGGGGTAGCAATTGAGCACCGAATGGCTGCCAATACAATTTTAGATATTAACAGTCGTTATGGCGTGACAGAACTTGACCGTGTGTTCGCTATTTCAGCTCTGAGTTTTGATTTATCGGTATATGATATTTTTGGTTTGCTGGCGAAAGGTGGTGCCATAGTGCTGCCTGACCCTGATAAGCTAGAGTTGCCGCAACATTGGCTAGAAATGGTTGAGCAACATGCTGTAAGTGTTTGGAATACTGTGCCAACCTCCGCTGCGTTTTTATGTGAACAGGCCGAGTTAAAACAGCATGTTGTACCTTGCGTCAGGGTAATGATGATGAGTGGTGACTGGATTGCAACTGACTTACCAGCGCGCTTGTTTAAAACTTTCCCGCGGGCCAATGTGTATAGTTTGGGAGGGGCGACCGAAGGTTCAATTTGGTCAATAGACCACCCTATTGTAGGCGATACAAGTGCGTTGAAGTCTGTGCCATATGGTAAGCCACTTGCTAACCAGAAGTTTTATATTTTGGATGAAAACTTGGCATTTATTCCAAAAGGGGTCACTGGTGAGTTATTTATTGCGGGTGAGGGCGTAGCTCGCTGCTATTACAATGATGAGCAACGTACAAGAGAAAGATATTTACCGCATCCAATTCTAGCTGAAAGACTATACAGAACGGGCGACTTAGGGCGCTATTTGCCGGATGGCACAATTGAGTTTTGTGGGCGCAAAGATCATCAAGTAAAAATTAGAGGGTTCAGAATTGAGCTCGGTGAAATTGAGTTTCAGTTACTGCAAAGCCCACAGGTTAAAAGTGCTACGGTCATTGCTAAAGATGATAATTATGGACGCAAAAGGTTGGTTGCATATATTTGTCCAGCCAATGAAGCGTATTACGATGCACCAAAACAGGAATTAAAAAATCTAGCCCAAAACACTCAAAGTAATATCAATATTGATGCTGTGATCAGTGAAGTTAAGCAAAGTCTCATAGAGACTTTGCCAAGTTATATGATCCCAGCGGCGATTGTTGATATAAAAGAGTTACCACTTACTGCCAACGGTAAAGTTGATAAATCTAGTTTGCCAGAGCCTAATTGGGCAGCAATTGCGTCGGCAAACTTTGCGAAACCAGAAACAGAGTTGGAACGTAAGTTTGTCGACATGTGGACTGACTTGCTCGGCTTAGATAAGGCGCAATTGAGTGTGAACGCCAACTTCTTTGAGTTAGGCGGTGACTCGATACTATCAATTCAACTGGTATCAAGAGCTGCACATGAAGGTTTGTATTTCAGTGTGCGTGATCTATTCGAAGGTAAAACGATTCGTGGGTTGGTAGAGCGTGTTACATTTGAGAAAAAGACACAAACGAACCAAACGTCAGTAAATGGCACTCAGACATTACTACCTGTCCAAGTTGAGTTTTTTGACGATCTTACTGACTTACATCACTTCAACCAAAGCGTCATGCTATCTGTGCCAGAGGCGCTTGCTGCCGATACACTTAGCGATATGATAGCCGAAATTGTCAAGCGCCACGATGCATTGAGGCTGGTGTTCGCTATGAATGAACAAGGCACTTGGCAAGGTCACTATCGAGCATTAGATAGCTTAGGCTCATTCGTTGAAGAGGTGCACTGGCCGACTTATCAAAAAGCGCAGTCAAACCTCAGTGTTGAGCAGTTTGCAACTAGCGTACACAAACAATTGGATATCGTATCTGGACCACTTATGAAAGTGGTTTTGTTGCGTGACCTTGTTCAAGCGGAAGCAGACACCTGCGGTGATACAAATGGTGAAGACCGGGTGCTCTTTGTGATCCATCACCTGTTAGTTGATGGCGTATCATGGCGCGTGATCTTAAATGATTTGAACAGGTTATATCAGCAGCATTGCCAGCAGCAGTCATATCAATTGGAAGATAAAACATCCTCTTTTCAAGAGTGGGGTGAGTATGTTCAGCAGCTCGCCAAACAGGACATCATTTTAAAACAGCACAGTTATTGGCAGCACGTAGTTAGTCAACCGGTATCAACATGGTCTGATATTGAGCGAAATAATTTAGATGTTTCTTGTAAGCATGATCAGATGCCGCAATTTCGTGAAGTTAAGTTTGACTTGCCTGTGTCAGAGACACAAAGCCTGTTGAGTGTTAGCAACCAAGCATACAAGACAAAAACGAATGAGTTGCTTATGTCTGCTTTATTGATGACAAATGAAGCTGCACCGTTGCAAGGAAAAATAAGAATTGATGTAGAAGGGCATGGGCGAGACAATTTAGAAAGCCAATATGACTTGAGCGAAACCGTCGGTTGGTTCACCAATATTTACCCTTGCCTATTAGACAGTCCGTCAAATAGTGTGAACGACATTATTTGTGCTGTTAAAGAGCAATTTAGGTCTGTGCCTACGGCAGGGGCTGGGTTTGCAATATTAAATCGCTGTGGTGGAGAGGCTCAACCATTATTTGCTAACTATCGAAGTGAGTTGCTCTTTAACTACTTAGGACAGTTAGACGCAAAACATCAAGCGAACAACTATTTCGAGTTAGCGAAGGAAAGTAGTGGTCAAAACTTCAGCGAGCAAAGAGCCCAAACTCACCCATTAATTTTGGATTGTTATGTTGAAGATGGGCGACTTAGCTTTTCGTTGCAATATGATGCGTATCAATACAGTGAGCATTTTATCCAGCAGTGGCCAGCCTCATATTTACAAGCGCTTAGTCATATTGTGGCACATTGTAATTTGGTTAATGAGGGGAGCATAGCAAGACGACCTACACCTAGTGATTTCTCACTGGCAAGCGTTGACCAAGCTCGGTTAGATAGTTGGCTAGACACGCTTAATGCAAATGAGCTTGCCAAAATTGACTTGTATCCCGCAACGGGCATGCAACAAGGCATGTTATTCCATAGCATGGAAGAAAAATCCGCTTACGTGTCTCAAATTGAATTGTCGCTGGTGGGCATCAATGAATCTCTATTTAAATCCGCTTGGCAAGAAGTATTAGAGCGACATGATATTTTCAAAACCAGTTTTGTTGGATTTGAGCAAGGGAATATTCATCAGCTAGTTAGACCTTCGAGCGTACTGAATTGGCGCTCAGTAAACTTGTCGGATTTGACTGCAGTAGAGCAGAAGCAGGCGATCATCACCCATTTACAAGAAGACAAACGTCAAGGGTTCAGTGTAAAAGATTTTCCATTAATGCGTTTTACCCACTTTACGTTGAGTGGATCTAATGAGTGTGATTCTGAGCAGGGAGAGTCGGTCTTACTTTGGACTTTCCACCATGCAATTTTGGATGGTTGGTGTACGTCGATTGTGTTCTCAGAAGTAACCGAAATTTATCGCTCATTATTGACTAACTCCACTGCGCGTTTGGAACAAAGCGAGCGCTACCGGAATTATGTAGATTGGTTACTTACACAACCGATGGATGAAGCGAAAGAATACTGGAAGCAAACATTAGCCAAGGTTGAACAAAAGACCAGTTTGCCCGTGAGTGAATTCAGAGCAGGTGACGTTGAAGCCGTTACTATATATGATAGCTTGAAGTTCAGTCATGCAGACACTATGGCGTTGGTGCAGCTTGCCAGACGTCATCAAACAACAGTGAATGTGATCTTGCAGGCCGCCTGGAGTTTGTTGTTAAGCCGCTATACGGGAGAGAAAAATGTCACCTTCGGTGTCACAACATCAGGGCGTCCACCCAGTTTAGTTGGAGCGGATAAGATCATTGGTCTATTCATCAATACATTGCCAATGGTTGTTGAGGTTGATGAAGAAACTGCATTGGAAAACTGGTTACACAGTATCCATACAGATCTGGTTGAAGCTGATTCCTATAGCTACTTGCCTTTATCTCAAATCCAAAAGCAGCACCCTTTGGGACAAAGTTTATTTGATAGTTTGATCGTTTTTGAAAACTATCCTATTGATCAGGCAATTACACAAAATGCACAACATGCACAATTTGAGGTGCAGTCGGTTAACAATTTTGAAGGCAATAATTATGGCCTTAGCCTCATCGCGTACCTTGGGGAAGAACTGCAGATAAGCTTTGAAGTTAAGCAGCACTTGCTCAATGCGGATAAACTGAGTCAAGTAGTAAAGCACCTTCAAGCGATAATGCAAAGCATGGTGACGTGCGTTAGCACGGTGACGGATATCAATATGTTGTCTGACATTGAGAAAAAAGAGTTGTCCAATGGCTTGGTTCCGAATAGAAAATCATATCCGGTTAAGCACCATATTCATCAAGCTTTTAGTGATAAGGCGCAGTTGTTTTCAGATAAAACAGCGTTAGTATTTGGTGATGAACAGTTATCGTATGCTGAACTAGATAATTACTCATCGAAACTCGCTGTACAGATCATTCAATCAGGCATTGGTCAAAACAACCTTATCGCTGTTTGTATGAATCGCTCGTTTGAGCTTATCGTAGCAATACTAGCAATACTGAAATCTGGTAACGGTTATGTACCAATTGACCCAAATAACCCCGTTGACCGTATTACTTATATCCTTGGTGATACCGGCACCTCATTGGTGTTAACGCATGAGCAGGATCATTTTGATTTTACTAATCAATACCAGAATCTGCCGGTGTCGTTACAGTCACTACAAGCGGATTGCTCGGCATCACAAGTGCCAAGTGTAGATGAAGCAGCGAGCTCTAAAGTAGCGTATGTCATTTATACCTCGGGATCCACAGGTAAGCCAAAAGGTGTAGTACAAACTCACGAAAACGTGATGAGGCTGTTTTATGCAACGCGAGATGAGTTTGCAATTTCATCGGACGATACGTGGGCTATGTTCCATTCACCGGCATTTGACTTCTCGGTTTGGGAGATGTGGGGAGCATTATTACATGGTGGTAAGTTATTACTACCAACGAATGCCTGCACTAGAGATCCATATAAGTTTGGCGAGTTTGCACAAAAACATGGCCTCACGATATTAAACCAAACACCTTCTGCATTTTATGGGTTCACACTCGCAGCGATAGAAAGCAAGGCTGTGTTTGAACAACTTAGATTAATTATTTTTGGTGGTGAAGCGTTAGATCATGACATGGTAGAGCGCTGGTGGCAGTACTACAGTGTTGAGCAAATCCAATTGGTCAACATGTACGGTATTACAGAAACAACGGTACATGTGACCGCCAACTTCCTACACCCCGACTCTTTGGATAATAAGAGTATCGGCAAACCATTACATGACCAATTAATTGTGGTGCTCGATCAGAATATGCGTTTGGTGCCCAAAGGGGTGGTAGGAGAAATGTATGTGACAGGTGCTGGGTTAGCAAAAGAGTATCTAGGTGATTTGGAGAAGACGAATCAAAAGTTTGTTTCTAACCCAATACCTGAAATTCCTTACACTCGATTGTACCGAACTGGGGATTTAGCACGATTTAATCAACATAACTCGCTCGAGTATATGGGGCGAATTGATGATCAGGTGAAAATCAGAGGGTTCAGGATTGAACTTGGTGAGATCGAAGCCAAATTAACAGCACTAGATGAAGTATCAATATGTAAAGTCGTTGTACACCAAGAACCTCTTGGCACGAAAGCATTAATCGCATACATCGTGCCTCATGATGAGCATAAGTCAGAGAGTTCAGCGCTTTTAACTTACCTGAAGAAGGCGCTGTCTTTAGTACTGCCTGCTCATATGGTCCCAGCATATTGGGTTAAGATTGAGGCGTTACCAATGACGGCAAACGGTAAGTTGGATGTTGCCAAGCTAGAGAAGCCAGACGTTAAACTTCAGGGTAGCCGAGTAGCTCCAACGAATACACTCGAAACGAAGTTAGCAGATATATGGATGACGACCTTAGGGTTGGATGAGATTGGTATTACGGATAATTACTTTGAGTTAGGCGGTGATTCAATTAAGTCGATTCCGTTAGTCAATCGCATTAAGCGCGAAATAGGGGAGTGTCAAATTAGTGAGTTGTTTGCGCATCCCACTATTTCTGAGTTGGCAGCATATTTAACACGACATAACCGTGCTCACTCACAACAGCAAGTCGATGCGTGCAAGTTAGCGGCTTTCGAATTGCTAACCGATGAAGAACGCCAAATCATTGAAGCTTCAGACGCTGTAGATGCGTATCCACTGTCTTCGCTTCAGCAGGGTATGATTTTCCATCATCTTATGGATGAACATGGCACTACATACCACGATTTATTTTCTGCAACCATAGCAGAACCCTTCGAACTCGAACACTTTGTGGCGGCATTACAAAACGTTGTGATAAGGCAGGAAGTCCTTAGGTCGACAATAAGTCTGTCAGCTCAACGACCATTGCAAATGGTCTATGAAAATGTCGAACTGCCTATTGTTTTAGAAGATCTACGTAACTTTGATACGACGACTCGACGACAAAAAATAGCAGAGCGTAAGTCTGCCATCTTGGCGCATGGGTTTGACTATGAGCAGCCGTTGTGGCGCATTCATATTCAGCAATTAACCGATGGTGATTTTGTTTATCATTTCAGTTTTCATCACATGTTACTAGATGGCTGGAGTGTGGCTAACTTTAATACTGAGTTATTCAGTATTTATCGCGCCCTTTGTGATGGTCAAAGTACTGTAGGCGACCCTGAATCGATTCGAATCTCCGATTATATTAGGTTGGAACAAGAGGCTCTGCATTCTCGTGAGCATCAGGTATATTGGCAGTCAAAAGCAGAGCAATTTCATACACCTTGGTGGTTAACAAGGCCATCGGGAGATGTTCAGCAAGTCTCAATTGACTTAAGTAAAAATCAACAGGTGGCAATCAAGGGCTTAGCTGCGCAAGTTGGCGTACAAGAAAAAACAGTTTATACCGCAATGCATGCGATATTACTGTGGATGATTGATAGTAATCACAGCGTATTGACGTCAGTTGTCACCAACGGACGGCCTGCATTAGCTGGTGCAGATACGAAGCTTGGTATGTTTTTGAACTCGGTTCCTCTGAGTATTGAAGTAAGAGGAAAAACGTATGTTGAGCTGATAAAGCAAATTGAGTCATCATCAGTGGAGTTGTTGCCTCACCGCTACTATCCGATCAGCGAGATCCAAAAGTTAGCGCAATGTGATTTATCCGCTTCAATATTCAATTACACCAACTTTTATGTCTATAACGCACTTAATGAAAAAGTGTCAGTCACGGACTTTGAGCTACAAGAGAGAACTAACTTCTTATTTGAAACAAGCGTGATGCACTCGGCTCAAGGTGAAGTATCGATAAGATTGAAAGTAGATAAAGTTGCGTTTGATGCCAGTGTACTAAGCCGCTTAGCAAAATACATGGATGCTATCTTAGATAAGTTATTGAGTGTTCCTGACACACAAGTGGTGTTAAATGATTTGATGACTCCGCAGGAAATGCAGCGTCAAATGACCACTCTGAACGAATACAAAACACATCCGCATAATGTCGAGTCTCTAATAGAAGGGTTTGCTCATTTTGTTGCGCAGTCTCCAAATAAAGAGGCCATCCAAGAGGGAAGTAAGGCATTCACTTATCAAGAGATCGATAAAATGTCTAACCGCCTCGCAGCGGAGATAGCACAAGAACATGACTTGTATGGCCGTTATGTTGGGTTGTATATGGGACGTTCATGCGAGTTTGTTGTTTCTGTATTGGCTGTAATTAAAAGTGGCGGTGCGTATGTTCCATTAGATCCTAGTTACCCTGATAATAGGCTTGAATACATAGTTCAAGATACCGCGATGGATTTGGTTCTGACTCAAAGAGCCGATACAGAAATAGCACAACGTAAAGACATTTTTGGGCATTGTCAGATCAAGCATGTTCATTTGGACAAAAACCTCGACGATGTTCATTTTAAAGCATCGTTTAACCGTGTCAGCAACCTTATCTATACCTCTGGGTCAACTGGTCGTCCTAAAGGAGTTAAGATTACTCAAAAGGCGATTGCCAATATGGCATTGCAGGAGGAAATCACGCATATAGGCGAGCAGAAAACTATTTTGATGGTTAACTCAATCACCTTTGATGCGTCAACTTTTGAAATATGGACAACGTTTTTAACTGGCGCGACTCTGTCGATTTACAGTGAAGACAAGCTAGATCTAGTAAAACTGTATCATTGCATTAAAGATACAGGGGTGACAGCAGCGTGTTTCACTCCTGTATTGTTATACGCTGTGGTGGATGAACAACCTGAATGCTTAACTCAGTTACAGTCACTACTCGTCGGAGGTGAACCATTAGCTGTTGAGTACGTTAAAAAGGCAAAGCAGATAAATCGAGATTTGCGACTAGTCAATGTTTACGGGCCAACAGAAACGACCACATTTGTCACCTTGTATCCAATTTTGGATGCCAGTGAACTCAATACTAGCATTGCGTCAATTGGTAAGCCTATGTACGGCTGTGAGGTTTACCTTTTAGACAAAGATAACCAGTTGGTTCCCGAAGGAATGGTGGGTGAAATATGCATTGGAGGCAATGGCTTATCTGAAGGCTATTTAGGCCTTGAAGAACAAACAGCAAATACCTTCACACAAGTCACTCTTTGTTCTAAACAAATTCCAATCTATAAGACCGGTGATTTTGCAAGATACATGGACGATGGAAATATAGAAATCCTAGGCCGCGAAGATCATCAAGTCAAAATCAGGGGCTTCCGGATAGAGGTAAAAGAGATCGAATACTGGCTCATGCAACACCCTGACATTATCAATAGTGTTGTACAAGTGAGAAAGGGAGCCGTAGGACAAAAGCTATTGATTGCGTTTTATACCACTGAAAATAAGGAACCGATCAGTGCTGAGCAATTGAGAAGCTATATGTCTGATAAAGTTCCAGATTACATGTTCCCATCGTATTTCATACAGCTGGGACAGTTCCCATCTACTCCCAATGGCAAAGTTGATTATCAAGCTTTGTCGGCTATCGAGTATCAGTCAGAAAAAGAAGGAGTGGCACCGCGTAATGATACTGAACGACAGCTTGTTCAGGTGTGGTCTGAGTGCTTGGGCTTGTCGAGCGAAAACATCGCAATATTTGACAACTTTTTTGAGCTAGGTGGCGATTCGTTATTACTACTACGCGTCGCTAAAAGAATTGAAGAAACATTTAAAGTAAACCTATCAGTGCAACTGTTATTTTCTGCACAAACCATCGCGGAAATAGCAGCACTGATTGAAACAAATAACATGCTCATCATTCAGGGAACTGAATTGGGTGAAGAAGAAGAGGAATTCGTACTGTGAATATATCTGAATTGATTGACGTTCTAAAAGAAAAAGGAATAAAAATAGGCTTGTCTGAACAAGGTCAGCTAGTTGTACGAGGTACGAAAGAAGCATTAGGTGATGATTTAAAGCGTCAGTTAAAAGAGCAAAAGCCTATGCTGATCGAGTGGTTGTCAATCCGTGCTCAAGGTGAGGATAGTGGGATCCGTGTACTTGAAGATAGACAAGCTATTTATCCAATGTCTTATTCACAAAAGCGTCTTTGGTTTATAGATAAATTACAAGGACAAAATGCGGTCTTCAATTTGCCATCGGCATTTCATCTAACTGGACAGTTCAGCATTGATGTGGCAAAAGCTGCTTTTCAACAAATCTTAGATAGACACGAATCACTGAGAACGATTTACTTTGAGCACGATGGTGAACCAGCGCAGTATGTATTACCTCAAGCAGATATACCATTTGAAGTTAATACAGACTGTATTGGATTAGATTGGTCCAGTGAGCAAGTTCAAGCGGTTTTAAAAGAGGACGTATATCAACCATTTCTACTGGAACAAGATATAAAAATTCGAGTGACGGTTGTTCAGCTTGGTGAGCAGGAGTGGGTATTACAGATAAACATCCACCATATCTCAGCTGATGGTATGTCGATGAAAGTGTTGGTTGAAGAATACAATAAACTGTACAACCAAATTGCTAAAATGGGTATGAGTGATTTGCCACTGCCCAAATTACAATATCTGGATTTTTCACAGTGGCAGCGAGAATCCTTAAATAACGATAGTCTTAAGCCTCATTTGGACTATTGGAAAAATACCTTAGCAGGTATTCCTAAATGTCATAGCATCCCGCTACAACATCCTCGTCCAGAGTTTCAATCTTATGAAGCAGGTAAAGTTACTACACACATAGAGGCCTCAAAAGCTCAAATCATTGAGGGGATTTCCAAAGAGCACGGTGCAACAATATTCATGTCCATGCTCGCCAACTTGTCACTATTGGTTAATCGGTACAGTGGTGACACTGATATGGTGTTCGGCACGCCGACTGCGGGAAGGTTTTTACCCGCATTAGAGAATATATTTGGGTTGTTCGTAAATAACTTGGTGCTTCGAATTAATTTAGATGAATGTCAAACCTATAGCGATTTACTGCGTTATACGAAGCAACGATGTTTGGAAGGTTATTCGCATCAGCAAGTACCATTTGAAGTGCTTGTTGAAGAATTAGCACCGCAACGTAATACAGGTTATAACCCAATTTTTCAGATCTCAATTGCAATGCAAGATCTGGTTGATGAAGCGCTAGAACTTGATGGGGTTGAGGTTTCAACTATAAAATCTGACGACAGCATGGGACGTTATGACCTTTCGTTGTTGATCACAGATAGCACTGACGGCCTCGTAGTTGAGTGGTTGTATAACGCAACACTATTTGAAAGAGCGATGGTCGAATCTTTCGCCGAAGACTTTTTACACTTATTAGTTACAACGTCTCAATCTCCTCAAATAAAGTTGTCTGAAATCGCTTTACCTGTGAACCAAACAACCTTATCAGCGCCGCAAACGAAGCTCGAAGCTAACAGCGATGATGAAAATATCGACAGTTTAATCTTATCGCTATACCGAACTATGGATAAATTTCCGGATCAAACGGCTTTGATCGATGGCGATTTAGCCATCACATATTCACAGCTCGTTGAGCAAGTTGAAAGCCAAGCTCACTTGCTGATGGAAAAAGGGCTTCAATCTGGGGATAAAGTAGGGGTGGTATTTTCACCCAGCACAGACCTCATCGTGTGTGTGTTAGCCGTACTTAGGTTAGGCGCGTGTTATGTGCCAATAGAGCCGCACTATCCACAAGAGCGCATGGTTTTTCAAGTAGTAGACTCTGCTGCAAAAATGGTTATCTCTGACGCAACGTTTAGTTGGTGGGAGGAAGAAACTAACTTGCCACCCTTGGTTGTATATAGCGCGGAACACACCAAACCGGCGGATATAAAGTTGCCTAGCCTATCGGCTGCTAAGGCAGACCAAGCGGCTTATGTCATTTATACATCAGGGTCTACAGGCACGCCAAAAGGCGTTGAAATCAGCCAGTATTCGTTAGCGCATTTTATGCTAGAAATCCAAGCGCAGTTGGTGGCATTGACCCCAGAATTGCCAAAGAGTTGGGTGTGGTCTCACTCTTTCGCTTTTGATGCTTCGATAAAGAGTTTTACATTGCTTGCAAGTGGTACGTCACTCATTTTACCTGACGTAGATACGATGGTTTCGCCAAGTGCACTGGTTGAGTTATTGAATAAATATGAAGTGCCAATCTTCAACACTATGCCTTCTGTTGCGCCAGCTTTGTTGGAAGAGCTAGAACGACAATCAGTTGCCGTTAACTTAATTGTCAGTGGCGACGATATTGGTCAATCAACTTGGACGCAATTGAAGAAGTACAACGAGAAATTCGGCGTAAATGCTATCAATGCCTATGGCCCGACAGAAACAACGGTGAATGCAAGTTATTGTTTAGTTAATGGGTTGAGCATGCCAGCAATTGGCTCTGCGACTCATGGGCATCAACTATTCATTGTTGACAGAGAATTAAACGAAGTACCTGTAGGGGCAAGAGGGGAGATAGCAATCTCGGGTCCAGGCTTGGCAATGAGCTACTTAAACAAAGCACAACTATTCGAAGAAAGGTTTATTGCCAGTGACGCAAAGAATAATAAAAAAGGGCAGGCTTTCTATTTGACCGGTGATATGGGTGTGAAGCAACCAAATGGCTTGGTGAGCTTTCTTGGTCGAAAAGACAGACAAGTTAAAGTAAGAGGGTTCAGAGTTGAGTTAGATGAAATTGATAACTTAATAAAAAGCATGCCAGAGGTTCAAGAGGTACATTCTTGGCTTAGGGAGGATGCAAGTGAGCAGCTCATCAGCTTCGTTTGTTTAGCAGATATTGAGAATGCATCAACTGTCTTACCTATCATTCAATCACATATCCGAGCGTCGTTACCGAGCTATATGCACCCAAACAAACTGATCCCTGTCGATGCAATGTTGCGAACAACCAGTGGAAAAGTTTCTCCATCAGCCATGTGGAAATTATACAGAGAGTCTAGTGTTTTACAGCCTGAAAGTTTGGGAGGTACAGAAAAGGCACTGATGGAAATTTGGTGTGAATTACTGGATGTAAATGCGGTTGGTGTCACGGACAACTTCTTTGAATTAGGTGGTCACTCTTTATTAGCAATGACTTTAATAGCAGAAATACGTAGCAAGTTTGGTGTTGGTATACAGATTAAATCTTTACTTGTATCACCAACCATTGCGGCATTGGCAGCATTAATTGACAAAGAACAACAGCCAACAACGAAAAAAACAGAAGTACTGCTATGACATTATTGCAAATCATTCTCGAATGTAAAAACCGAGGCATTGAGTTAGAGGTTTATGAATCTCAGTTAAAGTTGGTTGCTCATAACACCGATTTACCAGAGTATTTAATTGCAGCCATCAAACAAAAAAAACATGAATTGATTGAGTGGTTAACTTCAGACAATCAACTTACAGATTTGGTGGTGACGGACGAACCCAAGGTACTATCTGCCGCGCAGAAAGGACTATGGCTTGCGAATAAACTCAGTAATAGTAGCAATCTTTTTAATATTCCATTCGCTCTTAAGCTAATGGGGGAATTAAATATTGCTGTGCTTGAAGCGAGTTTTCAAAAGCTTTTAGCACATCATGAAGTGTTAAGAACCACTATTTTTGAAATGGAAGGTGAGCTTGAACTACGCGAACTAGATCCAAATAGCTTTGCTATTGAGCATCAAACTAGGGATGAGCTGGGAGCATTGGATATGAACTCTGAGCTTAAGCGGTTATCAGCTGTGAAGTTCGATTTATCCGCAGACTTCCCGATCAAGGTCACGTTAGTAGAGCTTCAGCCTAACGAATATTTATTAGTCATTGTTTTACACCATATTGCTACGGATGGTTGGTCAAATTCGATAATTGTTAAGGATCTGTGTCGCTTTTATAAATCACTGTCACAAGGGGGGCAAGTAGAGCAATCTTGCAATCTTGATTATAGTGATTTTGCAAAAGCGCAACACAATTGGCTAAATGGGCTAGCCGCAGATGTCGCGCTAGAGTATTGGCATCAATATTTAGCGGACATCCCTGCTTGTCATGCGCTTAACTTGGATCATTCTCGAACTGAAAATGGCTATCTCGGTGCGCATATAAACACAGCAATATCAGGCAAGTTAGCGAGTCAACTAAAAGCATTTTGCTATCAACAGAACGTGACCTTATTTACTGCCTTAAAGGTGGTTCTGGGGCTAGCTTTATCACGTTGGACTCAGTGTAACGATGTGGTGTTAGGTTTTCCTATCGCCTGTCGAGACTCAAAAGATTTAGCGGACATTGTAGGGATGATCATGAATACCCAAGTTTGCCGTATTAAGGTAGACGAGGAGGCGAGCTTTTCCCAGCTCATAATGAAAACTCAAAATGAGGAATATGAAGCCTCTTTATTTAATCGATATCCGTTTGAGTTTTTGGCTGATAACTTATCAGTAGAGCGATTGACGCATGTCAGCCCTATTTATCAAGTTATGATCTCAATGCATAACTATGAGAAGGCTCAGGTAAATTTATCAGATCTAACGGTTGAGGTATTAGACCGCCAGTTTGATAGTGCGAAATTAGATCTGATTTTGAATATTACAGAAGCGAATAATGAATTAGAGCTTGAATGGCAATTCAACGCTGCTATTTTGTCGACAAATACGATCGATCAGTTTGCTAAGGCATTTAATGAGTTTTTAAGCGCGTTGCTCCGCCAGCCCGCATTGCCTTTGCATTTGGTCGAAACGTTGGGCATAGAGTCTAAATTAGAGCTCAGTAAGCACAGAGCCTTGGGCACCGTTCGTCGCACCACAAATAATGTGTTGATCAAGAATGTATTTTCTAGTGTACTGAGCACTTCTCAGGCCATCGCACTAACGGATGGCACCACAACTTACTCCTACCATAAGCTAGGTAGTCGAATTTACCAAATAGCAAGTAAATTACGCGAAAATGGTGTTAGCAAGGGAGATATTATATCTGTTTGCCTACCAAGAACTTGCGATTTACCGGCATTATTACTCGCTATTCAAGCAATTGGGGCTGTTTATGTGCCAATTGATCCTGAGTCGCCAGCAAACAGACAAAAGGCGGTCGTAGCACAAAGCAACAGTAAATTCTTTGTTTATGAGCAAGGCTTACAGGTTTCTACCGATTTGCCAGTCACATTATTGTCATTATTGCAATTAACGGCAGCTAATCTTTCTGAGTTTGTTGAAATCTCAGAGTTACAGGCATTTTTATATGCGATTGATGTACAAGAGACGGACCCTGTGTATATCATGTTCACTTCGGGCTCCACAGGTCAGCCTAAAGGGGTCGTGATCACACATAAAGGTTTAATGAACTACCTGCATCATGCACAAGAAAGCTATTTAGGTGATGTAGAGGGAAGTGTTGTTAGTTCTTCAATTGCTTTTGATGCCACCATTACGACATTGTATAGCCCGTTGTTAGTCTCTAAGTCTGTTACGTTATTGCCTCAAGAGCGCGATCTATCTGAGTTACAAGATATATTACACAACGCGAGCAGCGCTAAATTATTTAAACTAACCCCTGCACACCTTGATTCAATCGCTTTGAACTGTGAGCATATTGACCTTGAGCATGTGTTCGTTATTGGCGGCTCGCAACTTTTAGCAGCACAGTTAGCTAAGTGGGTTAAAGTCTTCCCAAAAGCGACCTTCATTAATGAATATGGTCCGACTGAAACTGTTGTTGGGTGCACTAACTGGAACAGTAAACAACAACAAGTGCCACAAGGTTACGCGGTTCCAATTGGTACAGCATTACCAAATTACCAACTCTATGTTGTTGACCAGCAAAATCGCTTGGTACCAGATGGTGCGGTTGGTGAGTTGCTTATCGGTGGTGACAGTGTTTCTCCAGAATATTTTGGTCAAGGGTCGCTGTCGGCTGAAAAGTTTATAAACGTTAATGGGTTAGGCAAACACCTGTATAAGACTGGCGATTTAGTTCGTTGGAATGAGTCTAAGCAGTTGATTTTTATTGGGCGAGCGGATGAGCAGATAGATCTCAATGGATATCGTATAGAGCCTGGTGAAGTTGAGCAACTGTTACTACAGGCAAAAATAGCCTCACAAGTTGCGGTATTTAAGGCTGACTTAAAAGAAGCGGGTAAGCTTTTGGTTGCCGCGCTAGTTTCAGAACACTCAGAAGAAGAGATAAGCGCATATATGCAAGCGCATTTGCCTGAATATATGATACCTAAAAGGCTTCTTCTTCTTGATGACCTTCCGCTGACCGTAAATGGGAAGGTCAACCAAGCGGAAATTGTTGCGCAGTTATTTATACAAAGCCAAACTAAGACGACAGACGTAACGGATAGAGAAAGAGCACTCTTAGAGGTTTGGTGCCAAGTGATTGGCAATGAATCTATAAGTGTCGAAGACAAGTTTTTTGCTGTAAGCGGCGACTCAATCAAAGCATTGTTAATTGTTGCGCAAGCTAAAAAAGCAGGGTTTGATATATCGTTGTCAGATCTATATCAAAAAGGCAGTGTTAGGGCGATAGTTGATTCGCTTGATGAACCGCTTTTAGATTGTGCTGGCAATGTGCAACGCACAGGTACGACTCCCCTGAGCCCCATTCAAAGTTGGTTTTTAAACAGCGATATTCCAAAAAAAGCGCGCTTTTTCCAATCATTTTGTATCAAAGTGAGCGACTCTGTCAGCCTGTCAATGGCCGAGGCTGCGGTTAAGTACTGGCTAACCCAGTATGATAGCTTTAGATACCAATATCTATGGTCTGAAGAACAAGTACGGGCGAATATCTTACCTGTTGATGAGGCTTTAACCGAAAAGGCATTGTCAGTTCATACTTTGTCAGCGAATGACAATGTTGAATCCGAATTACAACGCTTAGCAGAGTTAACCGAACAATCAATCAATTTGAATACAGGTGAATTGTTTAAATCAGTTTGGTTATCTCATCCAGAAAAAGGAAATTATTTCTTTATATGTGTTCATCACTTAGCCATAGATGCTATTTCATGGACCATAATGTTAGCTGATTTGGAATTGTTCGCAAAGTCAGGTAATCCATACGAAAACAGTCGCAATTTAGAGAAAAACTATAGTGATTATGCGTTGTTTTGGCATGACTGGGCGAAAAGCGAGCAATCAAGTGCACATCAAGCTCGTTGGCAATCGTTGTTAACTAAACCGACTAGAACGCTAGTTGAAAGTAACGAAAACTCACTGTCGCGTGAACAGCATATTGAGCTATTTGAAATTCAGCTGAGTCAGGGAGAAACAGATGTTCTCAAGACGGGGTTAACTAAGCTACTAAATAAACGTGCAGATGTGGTTTTACTGGGCGCTTTACAGCATGCGATATGCGCCTGGAAAGGGCGAGGCGCTACATTAGTTGAACTCGAAGGGCATGGCCGATTGAATGCCGCGAATGGGCAAGATTTTAGCCACACAGTCGGTTGGTTTACCAGTATTTATCCCGTTGTGTTGCCAGCATTTGAGTCTGAAGACTGCCTCGCTCAAATTCGCGGTATTGACCTTGCTATTAATCATGTATCGCAGATAGCGGACAGCTACTTGTGCCTTAAAGCTCATGCAGACAATGACTCCCTCTTGGCAAATGCTAAGTCTGACGTTTTATTCAACTATATTGGAGAGGTCGGGCTGCAGGTAGAACAGAGTGAACACTTTGACTTTGTCGATATAGCACGTGAAGAGAATGGCAATTTTGCGACACACCCAATCAGTGTGAATATTGCTATCAGAGCAGACAAGCTCGTCTGCCAAGTGAGAGTGCAAACCAATCTCATTGATGCTGATGAGGCGTTAAAGTTTGTTGACACACTATCCGATTCCCTTGCGTTATATTGCCGCTGGGGCAAGGAAGTGATACGAACACCCTCAAATCGTGTTTGCTACCAAATGGCAAGGGCTTCTGAGAATGAGCTAAGTAATTGGCACACAGAGGGAGTTAAAGAGATTTACCCAGCGACGGGAATGCAACAAGGCTTGCTATTCCATGGTTTGTTGGAGTCTGGCAAATATGTAACTCAAACTAAGTTTACTTTCTCAAAGTTGGATTTTAAGAAGTTTGCGTCAGCGTGGCAGGGCGTAGTGCAAAGATATGACATTTTACGCACGGGCTTTGACGGTTTTGATGAAGGTAACATTCATCAAATTGTGTATGACAATGTTGAACTTCCTTTTGAAGTGGTTGATCTATCACAGCATAGTGAGGCACAACAAGATGCTGCTATAGAGGCATTTTCAAAACAAGATAAGCACACAAGTTTTAATTTAGTTAAGCCGCCATTGATGCGTATCACATGTTTTGACCTGGGCGCGAAACAGGTTGTTTTTTGGTCTTATCACCACGTTTTATTAGATGGTTGGTGTCGTTCGCTGTTGTTTACAGACTTAATCAAAATTTACAATAGTGAACCACTTCTCAATGAGGTAGTTCAATATCAAGATTATGTTGTTTGGCTTGAACAACAGGATATGCAGCGCCTAGAAACTTATTGGCAAAATGAATTGGCGCTTATGGCAGGGCAAACACCTTTGCCGCAAGTTTTCAAAACAGATAACGCAAACGCACAAGGGTTTAGTGATTATTCGTTTTCACTGACAGATTTAGAAATTGAAAAACTGACGACGTTTGCCAAACAAAGTGAAGTGTCATTAAACACGGTACTGCGAGGGGCCTGGTCGATATTACTCGCGCGTTATGCTGATGTAGACATTGTACGCTTTGGTGCGATTAGTTCAGGCAGACCTGTTGAAATGCCTAACTCTGATGCCATCGTAGGTTTGTTTATCAATTGCTTACCTGTAACTGTCGATCTCAAGCAACAGATTCAGATCAAAGCGTGGCTACAATCAATTAACAATAATGTGGCGCTTCAAGAAAACAACAACTTCTTACCGCTAAGTGACATTAAAAAGCTGTATGATAATAAAGAACTGTTTGAAAGTATTTTAGTTTACGAGAACTTTCCTGTTGATGAATCCCTTTTTGCAAGTGACTTCGGTGAGCACTTAAGTATTGATGATGTTCACAGTATTGAAGGAACAAACTACCCAATAACAGTGATCGCAAATCACGCCGATTCATTGTCATTGCGAGTGGAGACTTTGAATTCAGTTTATGCCCCCCAAGCTGCACAGCAATTTGCGACTCATTTGAAGCAAATCCTACTTCAATTGTGTGAGTCAAATAACATCTCTGACGTGAATATGCTCTGTGAAACGCAGCGCCAAGCGGTATTGGCTAATCAATCTATCACTGAGTTAGTTTGCGAACAGGATACTTTGATTCATGAATTAATCGAGACAAGCTTGGCGCGACGACCTGATGATATTGCGGTGTTTGATGATATCTGCGCTTTGTCAAACCGCGACTTAAATACGCGAGCGAATCAACTGGCAGCTTATTTAAGAGAAGAAGGTGTCAAACCAAATGACTTGGTAGCGGTGTGCCTTCCTGCAACAGCTCAGGCGATTGTTGCAATATTGGCGGTCCTGAAAGCTGGTGCAGCTTATGTTCCGATTGATCAAGACTACCCAGCGTCAAGGCACAAAGTAATGATGGAGGTAGCCAAGCCCAATTATCTACTGAATTTATCTGAATGCCTTATTAAGCCTGAAAGTGCCAAACAAATTATCCTTGATGATGTTGAGGTGCAAAGCAAAATTGAATGCCAACCCATTGATAACCTCCCTCGAGCCAAAGGGCAGGACGTCGATAACATCTTGTATTTAATTTTCACGTCGGGATCGACTGGTCGACCTAAAGGCGCGATTGTAAGTCACCGCAATGAAGTCAATTTATTAGATTGGTATGTTACCAAGTATGGTTTTAACCAAGCCAGTAGAGCACTGATTGTCAGCTCACTTGGCTTTGATTTGACGCAAAAGAACCTACTCGCACCTTTGGTTTCTGGTGGTGCAGTGTGTTTGATTGGCAACAAATATTTTGCTGCTGATGACGCGAGAGACAAGATCAAACAATGGCATATATCACATGTTAACTGTGCGCCTAGTACTATGTACCATATCACAGATAACGGTGATACATGGCCTGAAGTATCATGGATATTGCTTGGTGGCGAGCCTATTAATACAACTTGGTTAAACAAGTGGGTAAGTGAGGGGGAGAGTCGTCCTAACCTAGTGAATATGTACGGCCCAAGCGAATGTACGGATATATCCTGTGACTTTATATTGACCCCGCAATATTGGTTGGAAAACCAAGTCACCCCAATTGGTAGGGCGATGGACAATGTTAATTTATACATACTTGATAGTGAATTGAGGTTGGCGCCACAAGGGGCCATTGGTGAGCTATTTGTTGGTGGGGAAAGCGTTGGGCTTGGCTATTATGGGCAGCCAGAATTAACCGCAGAGCGTTTTATCACGGTTAGTTTGTACGAAGGTCATGAAGAAAGAGTATACCGTACTGGCGATTTGGTTCGTCAACTACCGGATAACAATATTGAGTTCATTGGGCGTAAAGATGATCAGGTCAAGATCCGAGGGTTCCGTATTGAACTTGGAGAGATTGAGTACCAGCTTTCTCAGTCAAGTGATGTGCAGTCTTGTGTGGTGGTCGCACGTGAAGATGAGCCGAATAAAAAGCAGTTGGTTGCCTATGTGGTATTGAGTAACAAGGAAGCAATTAGCGCGGAGGTGGTGTCGTCTTTGAAGTTACGACTTACCGAGCAGCTACCCGATTACATGGTGCCAAGTGCGATTTTGGTATTGGATGAAATGCCACTGACAGCCAATGGTAAGGTGAATAAAAAGCAATTACCTATGCCTGATTGGGCGAGTATCGCAGTCAGTAACTATGTTGCTCCAATGAATGATATTGAACAGCAATTGGTGGTGATTTGGGCTGAGCTATTAGGTTTGGCAGCGGAGCAGCTTAGCATTGATGCTAACTTCTTTGAGCTTGGTGGTGACTCTATCTTATCGATTCAGGTAGTTTCAAAAGCGGCAAAGGCAGGGCTGTTCTTTAGTGTTAAAGCCCTATTTGATATGCCGACTATCCGTCGTTTAGCCACCAGTGTGAACACGGGACCAAAGGTACTTGCACCACAAGAAGCCACGAGCGGAGCACAACCTTTGTTACCCATTCATCGTGAGTTCTTCACGGATGAAACGGATATTAATCACTTCAACCAAAGCTTGTTATTACAAGTACCAGACACGCTGACGTTGGAGTTACTACAGGCTATGTTCACTGAGCTTTATCAGCGTCACGATGCATTACGCTTAGTGTTTACAAAATCGCGTGATGAGCAGTGGCAGGGACAGTATGTAGCACACAGTGCACAATCAATCTCATCGCTGGTATCACAGATCACATGGCCACTTACGAGTGCTCAAGCGCAGATCAGCGAATTTGCTGATTACGCAACGCAAGTGCATAAGAGTTTAGATATCACAGCGGGTCGTTTGATGAAAGCGGTGCTAGTTAAGAATCTAGAGCCGACCAAGCAAGATCAGCATGTGTTTATTTGCGTTCACCACTTAGTGATAGACGGTGTATCGTGGCGGGTGCTGCTGGATGACTTAACCACGTTATTTGAGCAACACCAAGCGGGTAACGCCTTGAAACTGGGTGCGAAAAGCTCATCTTACCAACAGTGGGGAGAGTTTTTGGAAGACTACGCCCAACGCTCAAGTGTGGTTGATGAGTTGGGTTATTGGCAAGCGGTGGTGTCTAGTCCGGTTGCTCGTTGGAGCGCATCGGCTCCTGAACATGGATTGGCGACCACCTATGAAGAAGCCAACTTTAGTTTATCTACGGCTTTGACATCTCAGTTAATTAACGAGAGTAATCAGGCATATAGAACGCGTATCAACGAGTTGTTGTTGGCGGGTTTGTTTGTGGGTATGAAGCAGTGGCAAGGTGTATCGGGTATCCGATTGGATTTAGAAAGCCATGGTCGAGAAGCCCTGAGCGATGAAATTGACTTAAGTGAAACCTTAGGGTGGTTTACGAGTATTTATCCATGCTTGTTAAGCCATGACAGTGATGATGTTGCAGCGCTCATTTGTGCAGTAAAAGAGCAGTATAGAGGGATCCCAAATGGTGGCATAGGGTACGGTTTATTACGCCATGGGGTTGGCTCAGTAGAAGGACATGCGGTGCTATCAGAAGGTGATGCAGGCAGCGAACTGTTGTTTAATTACTTAGGCCAATTCGATGCGTCCACAGGGGAGCGGCAAAAATTCAGCCGAGCAGATATATCAACAGGACAAGGCGTGAGTGTTCGTCGTGCGCAGGCGTATGGTTTGTCATTGAATGGATTTGTAGAAAAGGGACAGCTTCATATCAGCTTAGGGTATGACAAAGCGGCTTATTCGCAAACGTTTATCGCACAGTGGATGGCGGCCTATGAAGCTGGTCTGGCAGCGGTAATAGCGCATTGTCAGCAAGTTAACCGAGGCGAGTTAGCGGGGCGGTTTACTGTCAGTGATTTTCCGCTGGCCACGGTTACAGAGCAGGCATTAATAGACTGGTCAAGCTTAACGAAGGGGCGGCTATTAGACTTATATCCGGCGACGGGTATGCAACAAGGTATGCTATTTCATAGCTTGTTGTCGTCAGACAGTTACGCGACCCAAGTGAAAGTAGAGTTTACGGATTTACATGTTGAGCACTTTAGACAAGCATGGGAAAAGGTAATCGCGAGACATGATATTTTCAGAACCAGCTTTGTGGGTGTAGAAGACGGTAATGCACACCAATTAGTACAATCGGATGTGATGCTGGATTGGCAGGAGATCTCATTATTAGAGCTGACGCCGGTAGCACAGCAAGCAGCGATAGAGCAGTATCGTACAGAAGACAAAGCGAAAGGGTTTATAGCGGCTCATGCCCCATTGATGCGATTGACGGTGTTCAACTTGTCAGAGGCAGCAGAGGGTACAAAACAAGTACTACTTTGGACACACCATCACGCCCTATTAGACGGTTGGTGTACGTCGCTGGTGTTTGGAGAGGTGACAGAGTATTACCGAGCACTTCAAACAGGCAGTGAAGCACAGCTTGGTGCGGTGGAGCCTTACAAAGGGTATGTCCAATGGTTAGCGGAGCAGCCAGCGACAGCGGCAAGGGAATATTGGCATCACCACCTTAGGGACGTAGAAGGGGTCACTCCCTTACCATTTGTAGGGTATGGGGTAGAGGTCAGTGAGCACGAAGAAGCACGAAACGGTATTCATCAGGCACGGTTTAGTTTAGAGGCGGAGAAAACAGCGGCGTTGGTGAAGCTTGCACGAGCGTGTCAAACAACAGTGAATGTGATAGTCCAAGCGGCTTGGAGCCTATTATTGAGCCGTTACAGTGGTGAATCACAGGTAATGTTTGGTGTCACAGTATCGGGGCGTCCGGCGCAGCTCAAAGGTGTTGATGAGATGGTGGGGCTATTTATCAACACGGTGCCGATGAAGGTTACGGTGGATGAATCACAAACGCTAGAAAAGTGGTTGCGTCAACTACACAAAGATTTAGTCGATGCGGACAGTTATAGTTACCTACCCCTATCAGATATTCAGCAGTTAGCGCCTACACAGCAGCAACTATTTGATAGTTTGTTTATTTTCGAGAACTATCCGGTTGACG
>NZ_MKJU01000028.1 GCF_001854605.1 Pseudoalteromonas amylolytica
AACAATCATCTGTGTGGACACTTCGAACAAATCTGTTCTAAATCGTTAAGGAGGTGATCCAGCCCCAGGTTCCCCTAGGGCTACCTTGTTACGACTTCACCCCAGTCATGAATCACTCCGTGGTGAACGTCCTCCCGAAGGTTAGACTATCCACTTCTGGAGCAACCCACTCCCATGGTGTGACGGGCGGTGTGTACAAGGCCCGGGAACGTATTCACCGCGGCATTCTGATCCGCGATTACTAGCGATTCCGACTTCATGGAGTCGAGTTGCAGACTCCAATCCGGACTACGACGTACTTTAAGTGATTCGCTTACTCTCGCAAGTTCGCAGCACTCTGTATACGCCATTGTAGCACGTGTGTAGCCCTACACGTAAGGGCCATGATGACTTGACGTCGTCCCCACCTTCCTCCGGTTTATCACCGGCAGTCTCCTTAGAGTTCCCGACCGAATCGCTGGCAACTAAGGATAGGGGTTGCGCTCGTTGCGGGACTTAACCCAACATCTCACAACACGAGCTGACGACAGCCATGCAGCACCTGTATCAGAGTTCCCGAAGGCACCAATCTATCTCTAGAAAGTTCTCTGTATGTCAAGTGTAGGTAAGGTTCTTCGCGTTGCATCGAATTAAACCACATGCTCCACCGCTTGTGCGGGCCCCCGTCAATTCATTTGAGTTTTAACCTTGCGGCCGTACTCCCCAGGCGGTCTACTTAATGCGTTAGCTTTGAAAAAGTTGTCCGAGGACCCCAGCTTCTAGTAGACATCGTTTACGGCGTGGACTACCAGGGTATCTAATCCTGTTTGCTCCCCACGCTTTCGTACATGAGCGTCAGTGTTGACCCAGGTGGCTGCCTTCGCCATCGGTATTCCTTCAGATCTCTACGCATTTCACCGCTACACCTGAAATTCTACCACCCTCTATCACACTCTAGTTTGCCAGTTCGAAATGCAGTTCCCAGGTTAAGCCCGGGGCTTTCACATCTCGCTTAACAAACCGCCTGCGTACGCTTTACGCCCAGTAATTCCGATTAACGCTCGCACCCTCCGTATTACCGCGGCTGCTGGCACGGAGTTAGCCGGTGCTTCTTCTGTAAGTAACGTCACAGCTAAGCCGTATTAAGACTTAACCTTTCCTCCTTACTGAAAGTGCTTTACAACCCGAAGGCCTTCTTCACACACGCGGCATGGCTGCATCAGGCTTGCGCCCATTGTGCAATATTCCCCACTGCTGCCTCCCGTAGGAGTCTGGGCCGTGTCTCAGTCCCAGTGTGGCTGATCATCCTCTCAAACCAGCTAGGGATCGTCGCCTTGGTGAGCCATTACCTCACCAACTAGCTAATCCCACTTGGGCCAATCTTTAGGCGTGAGGCCCGAAGGTCCCCCACTTTGGTCCGTAGACATTATGCGGTATTAGCAGTCGTTTCCAACTGTTGTCCCCCACCTAAAGGCATGTTCCCAAGCATTACTCACCCGTCCGCCGCTCGACGCCGAATAGCAAGCTATTCTCGTTTCCGCTCGACTTGCATGTGTTAGGCCTGCCGCCAGCGTTCAATCTGAGCCATGATCAAACTCTTCAATTAAAAGTTTTTTTGTTTGAAGTAAACTTCAAACGGCGCTCATTGAATTCTGATTTTGTTCTTGTTACCAAGAACGAATTGACTGTGCTGCAACAAATTAAATTTATTGCCGTTGGTCACTCAGTTCAATTGAGACTCTAAATNTTTTGTTAGAACTCAATCTGTACGAGTGCCCACACAGATGATTGCTTCATATTTTTAAAGAACGTTGCGATGATTCAGCGCTTGACTTCATCTCGTTAGGGGTGTGCATTCTAAGCATTCCCTATTTTTTGTCAACACTTAATTTTAAGTTTTCTTGGTAAGAAAAAAGCAAAGTTAAGTTTTACTCGACGCTGACTCGTTGTTGCTTTGCTTATTCAGCGTAGCGCTCCGTGTCAGTGGGGTCGCATTATAGGGCGATCCTTTTTTTGATCAAGCTTTTTTTGAAGAAAAGTGATGAAAACAGATTGTTTGAACAAAATCCATACTAAAACCTCAAAAGTTGTAGACTTTCTATACTTCCCACTCCTTCTACAAACAAAAATGCCGCTTCATTGCAGCGGCATTTCATTTCTAGAGATAACTTTACACTTTATATTTAGCCACCGCATCTCTTAAGACTTTAGCTTGTTCAGACACTTCTTCACTGCTTTGCGCATTTGCATTGGCATGTTGAGATGCCACTTGTGCGATATCCCTGATACGAACCACGTTTTGATTCACTTCACTTGCAACCTGATTCTGCTCATCAATTGCCGTGGCTATATGTGTACTCATATCCATGATGGTTTGTACATCTTCTGTGATCATACTAAGCAACTCACCCGCCTTCTCTGCTTGCGCAACACTTTCAGCACCCTGATCACGGCATTGCTGCATAATATTGACCACTTCTCTGGTTCTTTGTTGAAGTGTAGAAATAATACTTTCAATCTCTTGTGTTGAATCTTGTGTGCGCTGTGCAAGTGAGCGAACTTCATCAGCTACAACTGCAAAGCCTCGACCTTGCTCACCGGCACGAGCCGCTTCGATCGCAGCATTCAAGGCCAGTAGATTAGTTTGTTCCGCTATACCTCGAATTACATCGAGAACAGAACCAATTGTTTCACCATCTTTTTCTAACTGTGAAACTACCCCAGATGCACCACTTAATGATTCTGACAGTGCAATGATATGCTTAATTGTAGCATCCACCTCATTGCGCCCCTGCTGAGCATTACCATTGGTTGACTCCGCTTTTTGAGAAGCTGCTTCAGTGTTGTGTGAGATATCCTGAATTGTCGCTTGCATTTGGGTAGCCGCAGTTGCAACCATATCCGCCTCATGAAGCTGCTCGTTCATACCTGCACTCGTCTGAGCCGTTGACTCTGTTAAATGAGAAGTCGCATCATTAATGGTACTTAGAGCACTATTTACTTCGGAAATTAAAATCTTAAAGTCATTGATTAAGCTGTTAAAGTCTCTAGTCATAATGGTGATTTCATCATTCCCACTTTGCTCTATCGTCAGCCCCAAGTTGTTCTCTCTGCGTATTCTTTCTATTGTGAGATAGACCCGCTCAACAGGCTTGATGATTGAGTTACTGGTAGATAAAACAAGTACCATAACGAACAGCGCGGCTATGCCAAAGATAATAAAAGCAACATACTGAACATTGCTAGAGCTTTCCTCGATAGCTGACTTGGTCAGTGCAACCACATCAACCACTAATCTATCGCTCGCCTCCACGCTTTTCTTCATTTTGCCCAGCGCACCATCATCAAGATGTAATCCAAGTTTAACCTGCGCATCTACTAATGCCTTAAACTTAGTTTGGTACTCCGATAATAGACGAAGTAAGTCTGCTTCATAATTAGCTGGGAAGCCCGCTGTCTTTATTTGTTTTGAAAAAGTATCAACTAATCCAGAGAACTTAGATAAATACTTTAAATCAAGACGTAGCATGAAATCTTTTTCAGCGCGGCGAAGTTGTAACATAGTGGCAAGCAGTTCGTAGTTCTCTCGCTCTTTTAGCAGCGTTTCAACCTCATGGACTGCACTTCTTAATTCACCATACAAAGCATCTTTTGGGTGCATACCAATTGCTTTTTGCAACTCGATAACTTTTTGAAAATCAGCATTGTACTGTTCAGACAAGCGCCTAAACTCACTAAGCTTAGTCCTATCGATACCAAAGTCGTCAAAGATTTTCTCCAGCTGAACTATCGTGCCTTTCAAGCTGCTATATTCTTGGTCGAACAGCTCCAACGCGGCTTCTTCTTTATAAAACAAGAAGTTCTTTTCATGCTTGCGCATCGTGAGCTCATGTATATTTAGCTCCTTCGAATACTGAATACCATTATTAAGCTGAAGCATTGTTCTCGCTTCGTAAATAATGACGACTAACATCACAATTAATGCAACACCGACAACCAATGCATTAAGTTGCAATCGACGTTTAATAGTTAGATTTTCTAACAAAGCCATACCTTTACCTAGTTATTGCCAATCTAGGGCAAAGTATAGCCGAGATGTTTCTTCACTGCTTCTGTTAAAGTTGCACTAAGTGAAATTTACCGAAAAAAGGGATAATTACATCGTCATTACGCAGCATTCGAGGAGGCATGGCCAACATTTAACCACAACTGATGATGCAATGAATCAACATCATGCCACTGACGATTTATCAACCAGTTGACCAAAGGTGCGGGGTCAGACGGAAAATGCACAACTTCAGCCATTGGTAATTCTAAAAATTCTTCTAGCGCATTAGAACTGAGGTAATGCATTACTTTGGCCCGGCCCATATTCTCCAATGTTAACGCATTGGTGAGTTGTTCAAATTGACCACTTAAGGGTTTGAGCAGAAGTTTCTTGCCAAACTTCATTGCTTCACTGGATAGCTCAAAGCCCGCATTAGCAACGATTCCGCTGGTATTGGCTAAGTCTTTTAAAAACCCACTTCGACTCGGTGTACGCAGGTGCACGTTTGATAATGACTGGTTCTGGGCATCAGGGTGATAACAATAGAATTCCTTGTCAGGAAAGTCTCTAAGCAACTCCATGATTTTTGATAGCTCTTCAAATGGCAAATACACAAGTACCTTATTCGCAATCGACTGACATTGGTTATCTGGCGCTTTATATGGAATAAACGGTGGTATGATATTTTTTGCAAAAGGCTGCCAATGGACGCCTAAGTGAATATCCGCAGGTGCAAACTGCTTCATTAAATGGCGCGTAAAAAAGCCGCCGCCCGCTAATGGTACCTCAGGGAATAAAAATGATGCTTGATGACTCATAGCGATAACGGGTACTTTCGCCAGTTTCGCAGCCCAGGCTGTGATAGGCTCAAAATCATTAAACACTAAGTCATATTTGGATAGGTTTAACTTCCTGACATCCTTAATGAATTTACCTAACTTCAATCTTTTTAGCGTCTCAAACTTATCTACTTGCCCATTTTGTGATGCAAAGCTCAAACCATCTCGGCTTTGATAATTACCAAACACATCCATATCGAAATATTTATCTCGTGCTCTCCCCGAGAAAAAATAATCTACCTCAACACCAAGCTGAGCAAAGCTCGCAGCCATGATGCGCGCCCGAGTTGTATGACCATTTCCAGTCCCTTGCACTCCATACAATATTTTCATAGCGTTCCTACTATACCAATCGCCAAACTTGCGCATCCAACTCCCATCAATGCACCAACTATCACATCTAACGGGTAATGCACGCCTACAACAACACGAGATAACGACACACCAATAGCCCAGATCACAAGCGGAATTGATAATATAGGTAAATGCTCTGATAGACACGTCGCATACAACCAAGCTCCCGCACTGTGCCCTGATGGCAAACTAAATTTATCGCTGGGTGTTAACAATGCTTTTTGAGCAAAACAATCGCATGGACGCACTCTGGCAATACGATTTTTTACGTAAAAGTAAATTGGCCGCTCCATTGCAAAAGCCAGTACAGTCGTCAGAGCAAATAGCTGCCCTAGTTGCTCTAAAAACACCGCACATAATAGCGCCAGCAAAACATACAGTCCGCCGTTACCACTTTTTGACAAACCGAGTGCAATCAACCGCCACCAATGCTTCGGACTGGGCGTAAAAACCTTGAAATATAACGCCGTATCGAGCTGAGCCAGCTTACTTTTCATAACATTTCACTCACATGCTGTGTATAAATTCAGCATAGAAGAGCTAAATAACAAAACCGTGACAATTTTAAGACACTAATATGTAAGTTACTGTTTACCATTGCTAAGGCGTCATATGCGAGTATACTGGGCCTGACTTAATGTTATTTTCTGAGGATAATAGTTATGGATTACAGCACTTCCGACTTATGTGATCACTTTGCCGATGTGGTTGATGTGCTCGAGCCGATGTTCATTAACTTTGGGGGCCAGCCTGCTTTTTGTGGCCGCATTAAAACCGTTAAGTGTTTTGAAAATAACGAGCTTATCCAAAGTATGTTGGAGCAAGATGGTACAGACTGTATTTTGTTGATTGATGGTGGTGGCTCAACACGACGCGCGCTCATTGATATAGATCTTGCTGAACTAGCAGTAGAAAATAATTGGCAAGGCATCGTTGTATATGGCGCTGTACGTCATGTAGATGAACTAGAAGAATGCGATATCGGCATTCAGGCCATTGCATCGATACCTGTTGCCGCCGACAGCGAAGGCTCAGGTGAACAAGGTATTCCTGTCAACTTTGCTGGTGTATCATTCTTTGAAGATGATTATCTATATGCAGATAGTACTGGCATCATTATCTCCGCTGAAGAGTTGTTATTAGAACCGGAAGAACAAGAATAATCCTATATGGCAAAATGGTTACATGTCTACAGTGAGGCTGATGTCACAAGCCTCACAAGCACTCGTGCAAATGAACAACGTTTTTGGCAAGCACTGACTTTTTTGGATTCAAGTTCACAATTAGAGTCAGCACTTAAAGATGCAGCTGCATTTGGTATCAAGTACGTTTTACTAGGAATCAATGAAGACTTTGGCCCTAAAGCAAACTGCGGAAAAGGTGGTGCAACACTTGGATGGCAGGCTTTCTTACAACGCTTTTTGAACCTCCCATGCAATGACTTTCTGACACCGAACAATGTGCTTTTGTTAGGGGAAATTGATTGTGACGACCTCCAGCAACTGAGCGATCAGTTGGACAATGCAAATCCAGAACAATTAACCGCATTAAGAAATTTGTGTGAACAGTTAGACGAGCGCGTGTCGCAAGTTTTAGCGATGGTTTTCGCCGCAGGACTTGAGCCTATCATTATTGGTGGTGGCCACAATAACTGCTATGGCATATTAAAAGCTCTATCACAAACATCAGGCATGCCTTGCAACGCGATTAACTTTGACCCTCACGCTGATTTTCGAGCACTTGAGGGAAGACACAGTGGTAATGGCTTCCATTATGCTTATGACCAATCCTTTTTAGGGGATTATCATGTTGTGGGCCTACACGAACAAAAAAATAATCAAGCGATTGTAACAGCGCTTAAACAAGCTAGATTCAGCTTTACCAGTTACCAAGAGATTCAAGTCAGTAGAGAATACTCACTTACTAAAGCATGCGAAATTGGCCTACAACGTTTTGCGAATAAAGCGCCACTGGGCATTGAAGTTGACGTCGACAGTATTAGCTATATGCCAGTTAGTGCTTTTACCAACTGTGGATTTAGCGTAAGCGATGCGGAGCATTTCGTTTATCTGGGAGCCAAACAGGAGAGCTCACGCTACTTACATTTATGCGAAGCGGCACCTGCAAACCATCCACAAGGCTTACCTCAAGGTATGCTTGAATCTGGCCAGGTTTTAAGTGCCCTTGTATGTAGTTACCTAAGAGGTAAAGTCGATTAATCATTGCGTTGCAGATGCCACTTGTGCAACCAACTCATCATGTTTTTAGTGTTCATAGGTGAGGCTAAGTGATGCCCTTGTATGGCATCGCAATTCAACTTTTGAGCGAGCACTAACTGCTGCTCGCTTTCAACACCTTTACAAATCACTTTTATGCCTCGCAATCGCTGCATCGCTATCAGATCAGATAGCACTTTGTCGATCCCTTGTGGCTTTGGGGGCTGCGTCAAAATAGGTGATAATTTGAGATAATCCACATGCAAATTCGCTAGCGTGCTTAAAGTTATAGGGTGTTCACCAAATCTATCAATACCCACATCGACACCTCGTTGACGCAATTCTTCGATACGGCTTTGGCTTTTCTTATCCAAGTGTTCATGCAAATACGATGGATATTCAAGGTGAATTTCACCAGCTTGAAGGTAGTGCTCTAATAATACGTGCTCCATAAAATCTAAAAAGCCATCTTTAAACATTTCAGGCCCGAATATGTTAACTGACAAAGGCACCTGAATATCTTCCATCTTCAATGCCATTGCAATTTCAGCCGCACGCTCTATAACAAAGTGCGCGACGGGAGTGGCCAATCCTGCCAAACGGATATCATCAATAAACTGCTCTGCGCTTAAAAGACCCAATTTCGGGTGCGGCCATCGAAGCAATAATTCTAAATAAGCAATATCTCCGCTTGGATGAGTAAATGCAGGTTGAAAATAGACCTCAAACGCTTCATTTATTACGATATCGGCAAGCTCTCGTAATCTCATTTGCTGGTCTACTTGGGAAATTTGCATATTTTGCTGATAGGCACAAATGGCGTGCCTAGGCATTTTATCTAGCGCTAAATACGCACACGAAATAAGACTATCAAATTGGCCTAGCTCTTCATCACAATGCACATAGCTAGCTCTTGCCGAGATCTCTAGCGTACAATTTCCAACGTAAAAGGGCTGTAGAGTAGATTGTAATATATCGTCGATGAGCTGTTCATGAAGATGCTCATAACGAACAAGACGACAAACAAAGGCAAAGTGAAGCCCACCTAAATGGGCTAACCTAGAGACCGAGTTTCCATGTGGAATAGGAAAGATATCGTTGCTGTGTAATTGCTGTTTAATACGATTTGCAGATTCGGATAACAAAGTATCACCGAATTCTCGTCCTAGTTGCCGATTTATCTGCTCTACCCCTTCCAGAAAGATTACCACTAACATTGCCGCGCCAGGGTCCAGTTTTCTTTGATTTTCATACGCTTGACGTAGACTGGCTCTGTCAGGTAAACCAAGATCATTGCCTAGTTTTCCCTGTTCATGCTCATCTTCATGAGAGAGCTCAATGTTGTAATCATCGTTTATCGCATACATGAACCCAAAATATATAGGGAGTAAAGCAGTTGCACTAAGCATTATGGGCCATTGGGAGAGCAAATAACCTGAGAGTAAGACCGCATATATGCATGTACATATTGCAATAAGCCGCGCAGGCCAAGGCGATGAAAAAGATAAAGAGTAAATAAAATATACGGCAAATACGATAGCCAGCAAATACATTGCCAACGGAACATTCAATGAAAGGAGCAACAAGGTGATGGCGCAAAGGGCTGCATGCAACCCTTTTATTAGCATTTCTCTTGCTGCAATTGTAAGCATAATACCAGCACAGCAAACAGCTCCTAACAACATAGCCTCAAGTATCGAAATCATACCGACGCTCACACTGCTAAAAGTTGGTGCCAACCAAGTCGAAATGAGTATTAGCACTCGCTTACCATAATAAAAATCTATGAGTAGTTTATAAGTTTACCCGAGATCCATAGATTTGACAGATCGCTAACACCAAATTGATAACTAAGCTGAGCTGGATGCTCAACTTGCCATGCAGCAATATCGGCGCGCATACCAACTTTAAGCACACCGCGATCACTCAAGCCAAGTGCTTTGGCAGCGTTAACTGTGACACCTTGCAACGTCTCAAGCGGCGTCATTTTAAACAAAGTACAAGCCATATTGAGCATCAGCCTAAGTGAGCATAAAGGTGCAGTGCCTGGATTAAAATCGCTGGCGATAGCCATTGGAACTTGATGCTTTCTCAACAAATCTATTGGAGGTTGCTGTGTTTCACGTAGGAAATAAAAAGCTCCCGGTAATACAACAGCTGTCGTACCTGCTTTTGCCATTGCGATAACACCTTGCTCATCTAAGTACTCTATATGGTCCGCTGATAGCCCGCCAAACTCTGCTACCAACTCACTACCATGCTGATTTGACAACTGCTCTGCATGGCACTTTATCTTTAACCCTAATTGCTTTGCTTTAGTAAACACCCGTTTAGTTTGCTCGTAGCTAAAGCCTACGTTTTCACAAAACACGTCAACGGCAACTGCGAGCTGCTGCTTTGCAACCTGTGGCAGCATTTCTTCACACACTAGTGTGATGTAGTCATCCGCCCGTTCCTTGTACTCTGGCGGTAAAGCATGCGCGCCTAAAAATGTACTCTGTACATCTACGGGATGATTTTCATTGAGCAACTGATTGACTGTTAGCAGTTTGATTTCATTCTCACAATCAAGTCCATATCCAGACTTACTTTCTACTGTAGTCACGCCCTCACGTAACAAACTACTCAGTCGCTCTTTGCCCAGTACAAACAGCGTTTCTACGTCAGCCTCGCGGGTCGCTCGTACCGTACTGGCAATGCCCCCACCTTGTTGTGCAATTTGTTGGTATGACACACCATTTAAACGCTGCTCGAACTCCGTAGCACGGTTACCTGAAAACAGAATATGAGTATGGCAATCAATGAGGCCAGGCGTTACCAGTTGCCCCTTTGCATCGTGAAGTGGCGTCGCCAAAACGTCAAACTCAGGCATATCTTGCATCTGACCAAGCCAAATTATGCTTCCTCCTTTAATCATCACAGCCCCTTGTTCTATTAAGCCATAAGGTGCTGGAATATCTGCATCCATCGTTGCCAACGTGGCGTTGGTGATCACTAAATCTACATCAAGCATACATAGCCTCTTAAAAAATCAAGTTGCTAGGAGTGTAGCAAGCTTACTTGTATATACAATATAAGTGTGCCATCTTTATTTTATAATAATTAAACATGAGTACTAAGGCATTGGATGCGCAACCTAAATTTGCCCAAATAAAGCAGTACATTATTGATAATATCCGTGCGGGAACTTGGCATGAAAATCAGAGGGTTCCCTCTGAAAATGAGCTTGCCGAACAATTTAACGTAAGCCGGATGACGGCAAGACGGGCACTTAGTGAGTTAACCGACACAGGGATTCTAACTCGCTCTCAAGGTCTTGGAACCTTTGTTGCGAGTTTTAAATCGCAGTCTTCGCTCCTTGAAATAAAAAATATTGCAGACGAAGTACGACTTCGCAATGGTCACTATTCATGTACAGTTTTATCACTAGAGTCGATGGCTGCAGTCGCCCCAATTGCGATTGCATTAGGTGTTGAAGTCGACAGTCAGGTGTATCGTAGCGTCTTGATACATAACGAGAATGACACACCCTTGCAGGTTGAAGAGCGTTTTGTAAACCCAACTCTAGCAGGAGACTACTTGCAACAAGATTTCGCTGACTTTACACCACACGAATATTTATCTCATGTTGCCCCTTTAACCGAAGCTCGACATACCGTAGAGGCCATTATGCCCAGTAATGAAGTTTGCCAGTGGCTAGGCTTATTTAATGAGGAGCCTTGTTTACAAGTGATCCGTCGCACTTGGAGCGCTGAAGGCATTGTGAGTTTTGCTAGGCTCATTTCACCTGGCAGCAAATATCGCTTAGGTGGCCACTTAACCTTTAAGAAAAAGCAGCCTTAGTATCACAGGAACAAAGCGAACCAAAACCTATCGGATTATTAGCTTATATGGGGTGCTGGTAGTTAAAGCCCAACTGGCAAATTGCCGTGCCATCGATGATCCGCTCTACTTTCTCATCACTAGCAAAAGTTGGCGCAGGAGTACCTAACTGTTCACACTTTTGCTGATAGTACGCCTCACGGCTCGGGTGAGATGGGTAACAAACATTGTAGATATCCTTCGCCTCATGCCAGTTATTAAGCACTGTAAATACAGCATTGAGCACATCTTGCTGTTGAACCATATTTACGCTTCCCTGTGAAGAACTTCGCAACTGTTTTGCTGACACAAAGCGTCCAGGTTCTCTTCCTTGGCCTACCAATCCTGCAAGCCTGAGTACCTTTCCACCGTAACTCAAAACTTGCTGCTCCGCACTAACTAGCACATGCTGTCTTGATGATGCTAGACTTGTCTCACTTTGCTCACTATAACAGCCGCTATCATTGCTATAAACGCCCGTGCTTGAGCATAATAAAAAACCTTGGCAATCAAGTTTTTTACTCAACAACAACGACTGTTCTAGAGTAGCTAAATAATTACTTTCCTCACTGCGAGCCCTCGGTGGAATTGCACATACCCACCACGCATCACGAAGCGTCACATTATGTTGCAATAATGCTCCGTCTAGGTGAAGTTTTCGTTCAAATTCATCTTCCTGCCGAGGTTGCGTTCGTGTCCCTTCAACGAGCCATCCTTTAGCCATTGCTTGTACGCATAATGGCCTCCCTAACCAGCCAGCTCCAAGTACTACAAGTTTGTTCATTGTGATGATTTAACCTTATTAATTCTTTGTGGTAGGCAGCACAACTTCAGCACTTAAACCGCCTTCGGCCCTGTTTCTTAAGCGAACTTTACCACCATGAGTGGTGACGATACGCTTGATGATTGCCAAGCCAAGGCCGCTGCCCTCACTGCCTCTTGCTTGGTCGCCTTGTTTGAACGGCTCAAACACATTTTCAAGCTCCGATTCTGGAATGCCGGGGCCCCTGTCCTTAACTTTTATAGTCACCTCCCTCTGGCGAGCATTGTAATGTGTACTTACATCTACCGCAGCTTCGGAATAACGAATAGCATTTTCTATCATGTTAGTAACCACGCGCTTGAGTGCTACAGTATTCATAACAACTGGTGGGATATTCTCAGCTTGGGCAAACCGAATCGTGCGTTTGTGCTTCTTTTCCGCCTGAACAACATCGTCAACCACTGCATTAATGTCTTCAGCGGCCATTTGTCCACTATGATGATGGCGAAGATATTCAATAAACTGGTCAATGATCGCATTCATATCCTCTATATCATCGATAATTCCTTCTTTTAGATAATCTTCTTCATCAGCCATCATTTCGGTGGCCAAGCGAATGCGAGTCAGCGGTGTACGTAAGTCATGGGAGACACCCGCCATAAGGAGCCGACGATCATTTTCTAATTGCGCTATCCCCTTTGACATTTGGTTAAATGCTCTCGTTACTTCTCGGACCTCTGTGGAGCCATCTTCGACTAAACGGGTGGAGAAGTCCCCAACACCCACACGGCCCGCTGCCGTTTGTAATGCCTTGAGAGGCCTATTTAAATGACGAGCGAACCACCAACCACCTAACACACTTAAAAAACCAATACTGGAGAGGTAAAACACCAAGAACTCCAACTTTGTTTCACTCAAACCCGTCAGCGGTACCCTAACCCAATAACCTGGAGCTTGTGGGGCTTCCACCCAATAAACTATTGGATCGCCTTGACTAATTCTCACCCTAGCGGAGCCATTCAATTGCTCAGACATACTCTTGGAAAGCAAACTATACTCTTTCGCTCTATCCAAACCATTAATATAGGCTTGGCGCTGAGTCATCACCTCTATCCCAGTGATTTCGAAGAACTTATTGGATAGTTCATCGTTAGTTTCAACCCCATCCTCCCAGTCGATAAACACCGTTTTAACCTGCTTAGCAAGCATCAAATTAACTTGTTCAAATGTAGGTTTAAACACATAAAGCGTGACGGTAATGTAGGACACTATCTGGTTTAAAAGTAGCAGGGCCCCGACAAAGAATACCGTTTGCCCGAAGGCACTTCTAGGAAATAGACTCATAGCCAATAACTATTTTTGACCATCAGGCACAAATACGTACCCTAAGCCCCATACTGTTTGTATGTAACGTGGGTTTGCAGCGTCCTCTTCAATCATACGGCGAAGCCTCGACACTTGAACATCGATACTACGTTCAAGCGCGCTATAATCTCGACCTCGAGCCAAATTCATTAATTTGTCTCGGCTAAGAGGTTCTCTTGGATGACTCACCAGCGCTTTTAAAACTGCAAATTCGCCGCTAGTCAAAGACAGCACTTCATCTGCCTTATGCATCTCACGTGTCGCCAAATTTAGCTTAAATATGCCAAATGCGACTTCATTCTCTTCTGCTGAAGGCGCACCTGGTACTTCTTTTGCGCGGCGACGCAATATGGCTTTAATGCGAGCAAGCAGCTCTCTTGGGTTGAATGGCTTTGGAATATAGTCATCTGCACCTAGCTCTAACCCTATGATGCGGTCTACTTCGTCTCCTTTAGCGGTCAACATAACGATGGGAATGTCATTTTCTTTTTGCCTTAATCGGCGGCAAATAGACAACCCATCCTCTCCAGGTAGCATGAGATCAAGGACCATTAAATGAAAATTTTCACGCTCCAATAGCCTATCCATTTGCTCACTATTTGCAGCAGTACGCACGATAAAGCCTTGTTCCACTAGGTAACGCTCTAAAAGGCTGCGTAAACGCATATCGTCATCAACAACCAACACTTTGGTAGTTTCATTTCCCATACTATGTTCTTCTTGTTATTAAACACATTGGCTTAATATAATTGAAAAATGTCTAACTAGACACCATACCATATAAGAACTTTTGTTACCGAACGTTACAAATTGAATAATGAGTGTCATTAGCTAATAGCTTGAGTACAATCCGAACTGTATTTTACGTTCACAAACCTGATAAATAGCAAAATATGAAAACCAACCTGATCACCCCTGAAGGCTATCGACAACTTCAACAAGAGCACGATCACCTATGGCATGAAAAACGGCCTGAAATAACGAAGATTGTTTCTTGGGCAGCCAGCTTAGGCGATCGCTCAGAAAATGCCGACTATACGTTTAACAAACGTTTGCTCAGACAAATAGACCGCCGTGTGCGCTACTTACGTAAACGACTACCTGACTTGCAAATTGTTGAGTATTCTCCACAGCAGGCCGGCAAAGTCTATTTTGGCGCTTGGGTTGAAATAGAGAATGAACAAGGTGACATCAAACGCTTCAGAATTGTCGGTCCTGACGAGATATACGAGCGCAAAGACTATATCTCCATCGATGCTCCGATGGCGCGTGCCTTACTCGGAAAGCAGGTAGATGATGAATTTAGTGTTCGAACTCCTGAGGGAGAAAAAACCTGGTTTGTAAACAGTATTGAATATTGTATCTAAGCTTCTTATTCAATGTGGCTATGGTATGATTTGACTTATTCACGCTGCGCCTGTTGGCCACGCGTATGTAACTGAACTTTATAAGGATTTTGCATGAGCAACATCTCGGCTCGTTTAGCACAAGAACTAAACGCCAAAGAGCAACAGGTTATCGCGGCAACCGCGTTACTTGACGAAGGAGCAACTGTCCCCTTTATTGCACGTTATCGTAAAGAGGTCACAGGTGGCCTTGACGATACTCAATTACGTTTACTTGAACAGCGCTTAAGCTATTTACGCGAGCTGGAAGAGCGTCGCAGTTTTATACTCAATACGATTGCTGAACAGGGTAAGTTAACGGACGCGCTAACAGCAGATATCAATGAAGCTCAGAGTAAAACAGAGCTGGAAGATCTCTACCTTCCCTATAAGCCCAAGCGCAGAACTAAAGGTCAAATCGCGATTGAAGCAGGCCTAGAGCCACTTGCCGATACATTGTTTGGCGATCACACGCTCGACCCAGAGCGTGAAGCTCAACAGTTTATAAATAAAGAGCTTGGCATAGATGATGCCAAAGCAGCACTTGATGGTGCAAAATTTATCCTAATGGAGCGATTTGCCGAAGATGCTAAACTGCTCGCTAAGTTTCGTCGTCACATAAAACAAAATGGACAACTTGAAGCTAAAGTCATCTCGGGTAAAGAAGAAGCTGGTAGCAAATACCGCGACTATTTTGAGCACAGCGAAAAGTTACTTAAAGTTCCGTCTCACAGAGCACTTGCCATGCTTAGGGCTCGTAATGAAGGCATACTTCAATTGGCGATCAATCCAGAGCCAGAGGTTGAAGACTCGCAACAGTTTTGTGCACAAATGATAGCTGATCATTATCAACTCAATGTAAGCAACGCTAACGCAAGTAAATGGCTTATGAGCGTTGTTCAATGGGCATGGAAAGTTAAGCTTGCTCTACACTTAGAAAATGAGTTTCTGGGTGCTTTACGGGAGAGTGCTGAAACAGATGCTATTGATGTTTTCGCAAAAAATCTAAAAGATTTACTTATGGCAGCGCCCGCTGGACCTCGTGTCACGATGGGTATTGATCCTGGCCTGCGTACGGGATGTAAGGTCGCTGTTGTGGATGCAACAGGAAAACTGTTAGCCACCAATACCATCTATCCCCATGCTCCACAAAACCATTGGGACAAGTCGTTACGTACTTTAGAACAGGTATGTCGTCAGCACAAAGTCGAACTCATCGCTATTGGTAATGGTACAGCTTCAAGAGAAACGGATAAGCTTGCCTCTGAACTACTGAAAAGCGCTTCTGAGTTGAAACTTAACAAGATCATGGTGAGTGAAGCTGGTGCATCGGTATATTCCGCGTCAGAATTCGCCGCCAATGAATTCCCAGATTTAGATGTATCACTGCGTGGTGCAGTCTCGATCGCACGTCGCTTGCAAGACCCGCTTGCAGAACTGGTAAAAATCGAGCCCAAATCAATTGGTGTTGGTCAATACCAGCACGACGTTTCACAAAGCCAATTGGGACTGAGCCTTACTTCTGTTGTTGAAGACTGTGTAAACTCGGTGGGTGTGGATGTTAATACCGCATCAGTCCCATTACTTACGCGAGTATCGGGATTAAATAAAACACTTGCGACTAACATCATAAAATATCGTGATGAACATGGTTCTTTCACCAATCGCAGTCAACTCAAAAAAGTTGAGCGTCTTGGGCCAAAAGCATTTGAACAAGCTGCTGGCTTTTTGCGGATAATAAACGGTAAAGATCCACTAGACAGTTCAGCTGTCCACCCTGAGGCTTACCCTGTCGTGAAGCAGATTTGTGAAACGAAACAGATTCCGGTTACAACCTTGATAGGTAATACAGAGTTGCTTAACTCTCTTGTTGCAAATGATTTTACTAGCGACAAGTTCGGCTTACCAACGGTAACTGACATTATCAAAGAGCTTGATAAACCAGGACGAGATCCGCGCCCTGAATTCAAAACAGCAACCTTTAAAGCAGGCGTTGAGACCATCAACGACTTGAAAGTTGGTATGATTTTAGAAGGCGTTGTCTCAAACGTTGCCAATTTCGGTGCTTTTGTTGATGTGGGCGTACATCAAGATGGCCTCGTTCATATCTCTGCTATCACCAATAAGTTTATCTCTGATCCAAGAGAAGTCGTTAAAGCTGGCGATATTGTAAAAGTAAAAGTGATCGAAGTGGATGCCTCTAGAAAACGGATCAGCTTTACTATGCGCTTGGATGATGACGTCCACAACACGCCAAAGAGTGTGCAGCAAAATACACTACAGAAAAAAGCACCACACACCAAGCCTGCCAACAAACCAAAGCCCAAGCGAGATGCAGGCAATGCAGCAATGGGTAATGCGTTTGCAGAGGCCTTTGCTAAGTTGAAAAAGTAAAAGAAAAAAGCCGTATCGCAAGATACGGCTTTTGGTTTAGAAGCTATACCCGAAGTGACAGCGAAGCTGGTGTATCGGGTGATGCTATATGTTGATAAAAGTCGTTAATTCTAAGCGCCCTTGCTTGTATCTGTGGGTCTCGTTCAATCGGTAACGCAACGGCATATGGATCCGCATCATCTTTGAGCGTTGCACTCTCGCGTTGAACTAAACGCTCCTCTTCATCTTCGTCTTTCAGACGTCGAGTTTGATAAGTACCTATGCTACTGGCTTGCTTCTTCTCACCATCGTCACCACTGATTTGCTGTTTCGCAAGTTCAGCCTGAGCTGAAGAGATCTTTTGCGTTGCGTCTGCTGCAATAGCTCTATCTGCACCCGATGGTTCCGCAGGGGCTAAGGCTGCAGCCCTTACCGTTTGCATCTTATCAATAGTTTGCGCCGGATCCCCTGGGATCTCAGCGACGTCGATCATGACCTCTCCACCAACGGCGTAATTGTTACCATCAGGGCCGCGTTGATACTCATAGCTTGGCGAACCTGCATACTGACCGCCCACCCTAGCATGTGCTTGCTCATGCAAGCGAACTTCTTGGTCTCTTGCTTTGAGCTCTTTAATTTCTTGCTGCTGTGCCTTTTCTTCGCTATCAGAGCGAGAATCCTGTTTCTGTTTCTCTTCCTCGTCACCCTGTTGCTGCTGACCTTGCTGCTGTCCTTGCTGCTCTTTCTCTTCTATGGTTTTGTTTTTGGCCAGTTGCCCATTATTTGTATATAAAGAGGAGTCGTCAGGCGAGCTTGCCCGAGTTTTATCTCCCTCATTCGCAGGCTTATTCTCTGTAAAACTAGCTGAAGTGGGAGGAGCTTTTGGGATTATTTCACGCAGCTGATTATCACGCTTAGCCGTTTCGGTATAAACGTTTGCTGTGTTGAGGTTCATCGCCGGTGGAGGCGTTACTATGTTCATAACATATACAGGACTACTAAACTTTAATATCTATCAAAGTACCTAATACTTCATCTGCTGTTCGAATTGTCTGTGTATTTGCCTTCGCGTTAAACTCTTCAACTTTCAAGTTTACTAATGCTTCATCAAGCTTGGCAGGCTGAGATACTGGTGCTGTAGTCGCTTCATCACTACTGGCAGCTTGTAACTGACGCTGCTGCGCCTGTTGCTCATCCGTCTGCGTTTGAACTGTCGCACGATTAATCTCAGCCGTGGCTCGTTCAACCCCTTGACTTGCTCGGTTGAAACCTTCCAGTCCCGTGTTTAACACATCACCTATAGGCATAAGTTACTCTCGACTCAAATACACATGGTTAATTATTGCGCAAAAATGAGTAAAAATAAAGTATGATTAAATAAAACTTTCCCCACCCTAAAGCGCTACTTTTAAAGTATTGATTTTAGGTAAGATATAAACTCTGCTCGGTGTGAAATAAAAGGTGCATGAGATGCCTTTGGCGCAATTTCATACTTAAAACTAGGGTTCAATTGCGCCATTTTGCTACATACTTTCTTAGGAACTAAGGCGTCCAAACGACCAAAAAAACCAAAAACGGGCTGTTGCAACTGGCTAAATGTCTGCCGTAAATCTTGAGTTTTGAGCATATCTAATCCAGCACTTAAAGCTTCTTCATGGGGTTGTGGATGTTTTTTTAGTAATATTCTAAGCTGCTTGATATCCTCTTTGGCATGTTCACTTCCCATTGCTTGAATTGCCAAAAATCTCTCTATCGTTTTGTTACTGTCTTGACTAAGCTGCTGCTTAAAATCATCCAACACATGCTCTTTTATACCAGCCCAATTCGTGCTTTCTACAAAATAAGGGGTAGAAGCTAACATAACTAGCTTTGATACTTTTTCTGGATAATGCTTTGCCAAATATAGTGCAACCAACCCCCCTAGTGACCAAGCAACGATCACACTGTTCGGCGCAATCTTTTTAGCCAAAGTACCTGCGACCGATGCCAAAGTATATTCTCCCTGCGGAAGGTCTGCGCCACCAAACCCTGGTAGATTTAAACAGTGAATGTCTCCGCTGTAATGAGTGCTAAGCTCTTCTATACACACCTGCCACACGGCTTTGTTCATTCCCCAACCATGTAAAAATACCAAGCTGTTTTGCATTTCTATACTTCCTAAACCAAACTTCGAGATATGATAACGTCTTAGCAAGATAAAGTAACGAAGGGACTCGGTATGATTATGGAGTGGTTATTTCCTTCCCAATGCGTTTGCTGCCAAACTTTTACATCTCGCCGAACGAAAATATGTGAATTTTGCCTTGATGACTTCCCATTTTTTGCACTCGAGCAAAGTAATTTATTATTGCGCCCTGACATCGCTCGACTTATGAACCTACCCCATTGCGATGGGCTAATAGCCTGTGGTTGGTATCAAGGCGCATTAAAAGTTTGGCTCAGTGATTATAAGTTTCATCGCAGAACACACCACAAAGCGATTTTGCAGCAATTAATTACCCACCAAATGCAGCGATTCTGTCAAACAAGTAACTTTTCACCCGATCTGTGCTTGATAATGCCACTCACCTATCGACGCTATTTTTGGCGAGGATACAATCAAGTTAGCCAAACTTGGAGGCCAGCATTAGAAAACATAGCTCCGATAAATAGCTGTTTAATGCGTGTAAAACAAACCAAGCCACAGAGCGAATTGAATCGAAGACAACGCCGTAACAATATCAAAGGCGCATTTTGTGTTACACAAAGTCTACGCGGGAAGAATGTAATAGTCGTTGATGATGTTATAACAACAGGCAGCACAATGGATGAGGCAGCACGAGCTTGCTTAGAAGCCGGTGCTGCCAAGGTTTGGGCGTTTGCAACCGCCTTAACGCCTTTATTCAGTAAGTAGGCCACCAAAGAATAGTGCGTTGGTGAGCACTCTGCTGGTGCCATACCAATATCCCCTAAATACGGGGTTATCTGTCATAGCGATTACAGAACCTCGACCAAAACGATGCGCTATGACACTGGCGTTGTTAGCAATCTTTTCAACATTTTCAGGGGCTGTATATCCCGCAAGTTGAGGGTTTTTTAGATAATATCCAACAGTAAGAAATGGCTGCTCTGTAGGCTTCAGTAGCCAAGTGCTATTTTTAAACACAGGTAACAACTCCCTTTGCAAACCAAAACTTAGCGGGTGAGAGAGGTCCATATGAGTCGCAAAAATCGCTCCCGCAATGCGCTGTTTTGCGGATAAATGGTCGCGATCTTTGTAACTTAGATTCTTAGTATCAAACTGTTCTGACATCTCCTGACGTGAGATGCTTTGTGCTTTAACTAGTTGATTATCAACCAACCATTTTGCGCCACGTTTGTGTCCCCAGATTACACCGCCGGCTTTCGTCCATTGCTTTAACTTACTTTTCAGCTGTTCAGTAAACTCTGAATAACTACCATCAACCAAGATGATGTGGCTATATTCGTCAAGCGAAATGTGAGATAAACGCCCTTGTTCGACAATACTAGGGGCTAGCTCGAGGTGTCTATCCAAGTGATACCACACTTCTCCTAGCTCATACTGACTTACTCCTTCGCCGCCAACGAGTAATACTTTTGGGGCCTGTACTGGACGCATAAATCGTGAGCCTAGATCAATTCCTTCGCTCGTCAGGCCACTTTGGATTGCTGCGATATCTATATCAAATTTGTTCTGTGCTTGATTTAATATCGTTAACCACTTTTCGTTATTTTGTAACCCCGCTGCAATGATCACACTGCCAGCTTTGAATTGGCTAATACCCTGAGTGGTTTTTGCACTAAACCCCTCCAGTGCAACACGTGCTTCTATACCATTTTTTAATAGGTAATTGAGCATTTTCGGCGCATTAAACTGCTGCCATGAAAAACCAAAAGCATAACCATCCACTAACTCGCTTTTGGGCTTGGTCGGCTGCTTTTGCCATGCGCGAGCATCAAGCTTTAATGAGCGCGTGCTTTTAATAGTCTCAAATGGCAGGTTGAAAGCATGAGGTAATGTCCATCCTGATACATCGTAGAATGTATTGTCTTTAAAGTTCTTTTGTTCAGAAAAGGCGGCCTTGATTAAACGATACTGAGGTTGTTCAAGGGGAATAAAAACATCCCCTACCTTATAAGTCTTATAGTCACTCTTTAGAGGATAAGCTTCAATTTGGTGTTGCTTTAGTAAGTACAGAAACTCAATCAACTTTTGCTCATCACCCTCTGCAGCCACGAGATAACCTGAATAATCTTCTTTTGCCGCGAGCTTTTTAGCCTCACCATAGAAGTTTTGCTGATAAGTCAATAATTGTGCTTTATGTTTCATCACACCTGCAAAAGTGGATAAGCTTGTGGTCAGTTGGTTTTTTATGGTTTGAGCAAAATGCAAAGTGCCATTAATAGTCTCCTGAACGTGTCCACGACTGCTCGCCTGTTCAAACAAAACTCCCACAGAACCGTTAATATCGGGGTAGGTTGACCCTTTACCGTAATAGAAGTCATCAAAACTTTCTTGAGTGAAATACAATTGCTGCTCATTATCCAGCGCGTTAGCATGGAAGCTTGCCAACATATTTGTGAGTTCGACATTGCCATCAGGGGTTAAAGGGTGTGTTCTAGATGGGATCCCAGGTTGGAAAAAGTAGCTGCTATTTGGGCCCATTTCATGGAAATCAGTGAGAACATTAGGCTTCCAATCGTGAAACTTAGCTATGCGGGCTTGTGACTCTGGATGTTGTAACAATAACCAATCGCGGTTTAAATCAAACAAATAATGATTAGTACGCCCCGAAGGCCATGCCTCAACATGCTCCCTATGCTGTGGATCAGCAGACAATGTCATCCCTCTATTGCTGTTAGCCCACTGTGCAAAGCGTGCTAGGCCGTCAGGGTTTAGAGAAGGGTCTAGAAGAATAACCGTGTTATCGAGTAACTTTTCAACCTCAGCTCCTTGAGCGGCTGCTAAATAATAGGCAACCAACATTGCCGCATTACTGCCTGAAGGTTCATTGCCATGAACACTGTAGCCCATCCATAATACTGCAGGTCCATTGTTATCTTTTGACGAATCTTTTAAGCGTGCCAAATGCTGCTTTCGTATATTTTCTATATTATCTAGCTGGGCTTTGTTAGAAATGGTTAGCAATATTAGCGGACGTTGTTCGTGGCTGTAACCGATAGTTTCAATGTTGATGCGTTCACTTTGCTGAGCCAATATGCTTAGGTACTGTACTAACTGGTCATGACGTACATGCCACTGACCCACCTCATAACCCAATACATCTCTGGGCTTAGCAATACTTGGGTCAAATGTGATTGAGTCTGAAAAATAATAATCAAGTGGCTTTGCTGTTACAAAGAACAAGCTTTGTATAAACAGTATTGCCAGAGCCAATGAGTAGCGCATAAACTTAAACCTTTTTCTTAATTGAATGGCTCCACGCTAGCAGGTGTTGCCAAGCCCTGCCAAATTTTTACGCTCAACACTGGCGACAATACGATGAGGGGAGTATCATAGGCATTAACCGAGTAATTTAGTCAAGTATAGTCAGAGTTATGATCACAATTTCAGAATCAGCCCAAACGCATTTTGCTAAACTGCTTTCAGATCAAGCTGAAGGCACCAACATTCGAGTATTTGTAGTAAACCCAGGTACCTCTCAAGCAGAGTGCGGTGTTTCATACTGCCCAGCTGACGCGGTGGAAGAAACTGATATTCGCTTACCATTCAATGGCTTCGATGCCGTAGTCGATCAAGAAAGTGCACCGTTTTTGGAAGATGCAGAAATTGACTTCGTCACCGATAAGATGGGTACCCAGTTAACCTTGAAAGCGCCGAATGCGAAAGCTAAAAAGCTAGGTGAAAATGCGACGCTACATGAGCAAGTTGAGCACATGCTTACAACCGAGGTTAATCCTCAATTGGCAAACCATGGTGGCCAAGTGAGCTTGGTAGAAATCACCGCTGATGGTATTGCTGTCGTACAGTTTGGCGGTGGTTGTAACGGGTGCTCCATGATCGATGTGACCCTCAAAGAGGGCATTGAAAAGGAAATGATCGCCAAGTTTGATGAGATCACCGGTGTGAGGGATATCACAGAGCACCAAGCTGGCGAGCACTCATACTACTAAACCATGCTTAAGCAGCTCATTTATCGTTTAGGGCAACAACCCAAAGTTAGCCTCAAACGCTTTTTAATAGGCATCGCTTTGTTTGGCTGCGCACTTGCAGCCATTGCCTATGGTTATTACTTCCAGCCCGTAGTGCAAATTGTTGGCCTGATAATTCTTGGCCCTGCAATGTTTTTTGCACTTTGGGGTTATCTGGGTATTTTTGCCAATCGCTTCGCTCAGATTATTGTAACAATGTACCCTGACGACAAAGTTGAGAATAACGATAAAGCAAAGTAGCGCCCCTCAGAGCCATAAAGCAGCTCATAGCGAACCATAGCCCATGATTTTGCCATGATACCGTTAACGCAAAAGGTAGAAAGAAGCCAAAGGCTGCCGAGAACAACATACTATTGCGCATTGCCTTGGCCCTCGTTAAACCAACAAATACACCATCAAAGATAAAACATCCCATCGCAATAAGCGGTAAAAGGGTTAACCAAGGTAAATACTCCTGTGCATGTGCCACGACCTCTGGTATGTCCGTAAGTAACTGGATTAGCTTTCTGCCCAAAGTAGCAAAAAACAAAGCATATAAAAGCGCGAATATGCTTCCCCAAAACACGCTAATACGTACCCAAAGCCGCAGCTCGCTCATGTTTTTCTGCCCTTTTGCATGCCCGACTTTGGCTTCAGCAGCATAAGCTATCCCATCCAACGCAAAGCTTACAAGCATTAAGAAGTTTAGTAACACAGCATTGGCAGCAAGCGTTGTTTCTCCCAAACGTGCACCATAAAATGTCATAAAACTAAAACACAGTTGGAGTAGCAAAGAACGTATAAAAATATCTCTATTGAGGCTCAATAATTGCTTTGTCTGTGTAAGCGTTGGCAATGTCCAACACCAAGCAATCTGGTGCTTGACAAATAATTTTTGCACCAGAAATATCGCCAAGCCCAAAGCACTGTAATCAGCTATTAAAGAAGCCCAAGCAGCCCCAGCGACACCCCATTCAAATACAACCACGAACAAGATATCCAAAATAATATTGACCACATTGGTAAACAGCACTAGGTAAAACGGCCCTTTCCCGAAGTGCATTCCCAACATAAAACCCAATAATACTAAATTACACAATGCTGCTGGCGCGCTGTAAATTCTTATTGAAAAGTATAACTGTGCTTGATGGACAACCTGCTCAGTTGCACCTGACAGCTTAGCAATCGCTGCCATCAATAATGGCTGTAATAAAACTAGAGTAATCGCAAAAGTCATAGCCAAAATAATACTGCTTTGAAAGAGCATTCTGAGCCTGTTAGTATCTTTTGAACCCAGAGCTTGTGCGATGACTCCGGTGGTACTCATTCTCAAAAAGCTGGCAAGCCAGAATAGTACCGCTATGCTGCTCGCACCCAGCGCAATTCCAGCAAGATAATGCGCCGATGATAAATGACCAATAACAGCGGTATCAACCAAACCTAGCAGGGGCACAGAAATGTTTGATAAAATCATTGGCCCTGCCAAAAACAACAAACTCAGGTGGTAAGATTTATAATGGCTAAAAAAATTCTTCATTTATTGTCCGCGTTGCTATTGATAAATATGAAATGCGTTTCAGCGGCGGTGATCTTACAGTATCACCATGTGAGCGAAAAGCTGCCAGCTGTTACCTCTTTGAGTGCTGAGCAGTTTAGGGCCCATTTAAATTACCTAAAAGAGTCACAGTTCAAGGTATTACCGTTGGATGAACTGCTTGAATCGCTGCGTAAAGGCGACACATTACCAACAAAAGCCGTTGCCATCACCTTTGATGACGGATATGACAATAATATCGAGCAGGCCGCGCCGATTTTGGAAGAGTTTAACTTCCCCTACACGATTTTCGTAAACCCAAAACTGATCGATGAGCAGCAAAGCTATGTTATGACTTGGTCACAATTACGGCAACTCGCATCTCAAGGAGCGCTCATCGCCAATCACAGCGCCAAGCACGACTATTTACATAAACGTCTGCAAGGTGAAAACCTAGAGCAATGGAAAGTAAGGATTAGCCACGACATTTCTTGGTCAGAACAACGCATCAAAGAAGAGGTTGGTCACAATGCAAAGTTACTGGCTTACCCATATGGGGAATTTAATCATGACTTAAAGGAACTAGTTACATCTCTTGGATTTATTGGCATAGGGCAGCACTCTGGTGCGGTAGGTGTAGATTCAGACTTCACGCGCCTCCCTCGCTTTCCCGCATCTGGAGTATACAGTGACCTCAACACACTTAAGGTAAAACTAAATTCTAAACCTTTCGCCATCGCTGATCTAAATTATGCGGATTCGGTGACTGACAATCAACAACCCACGTTAGTCATTAACTTTAAAGAGGTTAACTTCAACCCCAAACAGTTTACCTGTTATATATCGGGGCAAGGGAAAGGGAATGTTGAATGGTTAGATGACAAGCAAGTAAGCGTCGAGGCGGTAAAAGCCTTACCAAAAGGACGTTCACGATATAATTGCACTGCGCCAGCAGCCGGAGAATCAGGACAGTTCTTTTGGTTCTCTCAGCCCTGGGTGATTAACTGACCAGCTATTTTTTACAGGCATTTAGTAACGCGCGTGTTACCTCATGAAGCGGGGCTATGAGTTTCACAGCATTCAACTCCACCGCTGCTTTGGGCATTCCCCAAACAACCGATGTGGCTTCATCCTGAGCGACGGTAAAGGCTCCAGCTTGAGCTAAGCGTAACATAGCTTTGGCGCCGTCACTCCCCATGCCTGTCAGTAGTGCTGCGTATACAGATTTACCAAAAGGCACGAGCGAATCAAACAACACATCGACAGCAGGCTTGTGTCGGTTAACAAGCTCAGTGTCTTCAAGTTCACATAACAGCTTTCCAGATTTATTAACGACTTTTAAATGCTTATCGCCCGGTGCGATAAATACGTGTCCAGCCAATAGCTGATCTCCCGTTTCAGCTTCTTTCACCTTCACGGAGCAGCAACGGTCCATCCTCAAAGCAAAAGATGTACTAAAAATAGGTGGTATGTGTTGCGTTACAACTACTGGTGGCGAATTGACAGGCAAGCGGATTAAGACCTCTTTGATCGCCTCAGTTCCACCCGTAGAAGCGCCAATAGCCAAAATTGCATCGCTCTTAAACTGCATACGAATATTCTCACTTTTTGGAGAATCTGTATGGCTTGCTTGCACCTTGTACGAACGAACCCGAGCTTGGGCAGCAACCCTCACTTTTTCATGTACAGCTTGAGTATAACTCTTAAGTTGCGACACCGCATTTACGGCAGGTTTAGTGATAAAATCAACCGCACCAATTTCTAGCGCTTCCAATGTCGCAGGTGATCCCTGTTTTGTTAGAGTGGAGATCATCACCACAGGCATAGGTCTAAGGCGCATTAAATTACGTAGGAAGCTAATACCGTCCATTTTGGGCATTTCAACATCCAACGTTAGCACGTCGGGGTGAAGCGATTTTATCATCTCTCTGGCTTGATATGGATCCGCTGCAGCTCCAATCACTTTAATATCAGGCGCCTGATTGAGGATCTCAGTTAACAACCCACGAATAAGTGGAGAGTCATCAACAATCAATACTGTGATCATACCTACCTCTAAAACAGCTCAATATCAGTACTGGCATCTTGAGATTCAATGTCATGAAGGTAACGTACCTCCCGTTTTTCAATAGTATCATTGTGCATTTCTCTGAGCTTTTTGACTTGTGCTTTACCTGTTTGTGGATGAAATAATACCTTTCTGGGCCAAGGTCCACCAACATCATGAGACACAAGTTGCAACCCTTCCTCTTGTACATACGCATTAGCAAAGCGAATATTACCAACACCAATATCTGTCATGGCACGGATAATTTTACCGCCACCAAACAACTTAACTTTCAAATTACTTCGTGAGGCACCATTTTTAATTACTTCATTAATCAAAAACTCCATTGCCCAATTCCCGTAACGACAGTTTAAATCATCAGCATGAATATCTTTAATGTCTTTAGCTCCTGGCAGCATAAAGTGATTCATTCCACCAATGCCTCGAGCATCGTCGTAAATACATGCAGCGATACAAGAGCCCAATACCGTGGAAATATATTCATCATTCCTCGATACGTAAAATTCACCGGGTAAGACTTTAGCGATTACAGCTGAGCGCCCTGAGTCCCAGAAACGCTTTACGTGCTCGAAGCCGCTTAATACTGGTCCCATATGACTATTCATGATCCGCCTTTTGGTACATAGTCTTACCTAAATTGATAAATTCAATGTGTTCTTTTCCCATCGTTTCGGAATGACCAATAAATAGGTGCCCCTTGGGTGCAAGTAACTGATGATAACCGGCAAACAATTGATCCTTAGTCTCTTTGTCGAAGTAAATCAGTACATTCCTACAGAAAATAAGGTCAAACGGCCCTTTCATTGGCCAACTCTCCAATAAGTTCAGTCGCTTAAAAGAGATAAGCTCTTGTAGAGCAGGCTTTATTTTATAAGATTCTCCATCAGAACTTTTTAAAAACCACTTTTTTAGCTCAGAGCCGTCTACCCCCGTAATACTGCGGGCACTATAGACACCAGCTTGTGCTTTTGATAGTACATTTGAGTCCAAATCGGTGGCTAATATTTTTACATCCCAGCCAGAAGGAAAGCGGCCGAGAATCGTCATTGCGATACTGTATGGTTCCTCCCCCGTTGAGCAACCAGCCGACCAAATCCTCACTCTCTTAGATGCACTATTGCGCTCTAAAATAGCTGGAATAATAACTGTCGATAAATAGTCAAAATGGTGCTTTTCTCGAAAGAAAGACGTCAAGTTAGTCGTAATAGCGTTTATGAAATTACTAAACTCTCCACCATTATTGTTATCTACCAATTCAATATATTGCTTGAATGAGGTGAGGTCACAAGCTCTGATCCTTCGCGCAATTCGCGAATAAACCATTTCTTTCTTGTGCGGTCCAAGAACAATACCACAAGCTTTATACACACGTTTAGACAGCCCATCAAAGTCCTCATCCGTAAAGGTAAACTCTCGCATGTTTCCACCTTGCACAAAATTCTCTTAACGAGGGCCAGAACTGCTGACCCTGTGTTTTAACATCGGACTAAAACTCCTCCCATTCCTCAGAACTATCAGAGAACTTATTGCCCACTGGCATAGCCTTCACATCTTGTTTAGCGTTGCTAATCTGTGCTTTTGGGGCTGCACTTATGGATGAAGCAGCCATTGACGACTGTGGCGGTAACATTGAGTGAGCTGCATTATCTATAGTAAAGAAGTGTAATAGCTTACGCATATCATTGGCTTGCTCGGCCATTGACTCTCCTGCTGCGGATGCTTCTTCTACTAACGCTGCGTTTTGCTGCGTCATTTCATCCATTTGAGCAACAGCTTTATTTACCTGTTCAATACCTGAACTTTGTTCAACTGATGCCTCAGCAATATCTGAAATCATTTCTGTAACACGCTTCACAGAAGCGACTATATCCTTCAAGGTCGCACCGGATTCATTGACCAATAGCGTACCGTCTTCAACTTTGCCAACACTGTCTCGGATCAAATCTTTAATCTCTTTTGCAGCTCCCGCAGAACGCTGCGCCAAGTTTCTTACTTCACCCGCAACCACAGCAAACCCCCGACCTTGTTCTCCTGCTCGCGCCGCTTCCACAGCAGCATTGAGCGCCAATAAATTAGTTTGGAAAGCGATTTCATCGATAACACCAATGATGTCTGCGATTTTCTTACTGGACTCGTTTATGGCTGACATACTTTCAACAGCTCTACTCACTACTTCGCCACCTTGAATGGCCTTATCGCAGGTTTCTTCAGCAAGCCCATTCGCCACTTTTGCGTTATCTGCATTTTGCTTCACCGTACTGGTCATTTGCTCCATGCTTGAAGCCGTTTCTTCCAGTGAAGAAGCTTGTTCTTCTGTACGCTGACTTAAATCAGCATTACCTTGTGAAATTTCCTCTGCTCCGCTTGCGACAAGTGACGCCGAAGAACTGATCTTATTGATTACTTCTGTGAGCTTGTCCGCGGTACTATTTGCATCCCTTTTTAACTTCTCAAATGCCCCTTGATACTCACCTGTTATTCTACGAGTTAAGTTACCATTAGCCAAAGCATCTAGCATTTGAGCTGTATCAGATACGGCATCATCCACAATGCTAACCAACTGATTTAGTCCCTTCGTTAAACGTAAATAGAAGCCTTCTTTTCCTTCCTCTTCAATGCGAACACCTAGATTCCCCGTACCTGCTGAGGCCACTAGATCGTTCACTTCTTTTTCAATCGCAACTTCCTTAGTTCTATCATCCCACTCAACAACTGTACCAATACGCTCTCCTTCAGCACTGAGTATAGGGTTCGCCACTAGTCCAAAAGTTCTCCCACCGACAACAATTTCTGTACTATAGGAAGATGTTAGCTTGGCTAGCATACCTCGTTGATGTGCTGGGTTTTTGTGAAATAGGTCTATGTTTGAGCCAATTAGACTATTTGCATCAAACTGCGGCAAGTCTTTACGGATATCACTTTCAGCGTTGCGCATCATTGCTAATACGGCTTCATTCATATACACAATGTCATGTTCGTGATTTGCAATCATGGTATTTGTAGCGACATTATCGAGTGCTCGTTTAACTCTAAGGTTCTCATAAGCAGTCTCTCGCGCCTGTTGCTCTTTGATAAGTCTTGCAGTTTTATCTTCCCACTCCACAACGGTACCAAGGCGATTATTTTCATCATCGAACACGGGAGTAGCGATAAGTCCAAACGTAAAGCCTGCAACTTCGATATCGGTCTTGTATGTATCTGTTAAACCATCCAACATTTTACGCTGATGGCTTGGGTTAGCATGAAACACATCGATACATTCGCCGATAAGGTTTTTGGCATCAAAATTAGGTAAAGACTGGCGAAGCTGCGCTTGATTATCACTGAGCATTTCCAATACTGAGTGATTGGCATAAACAATATTACAGTCCGCATCAGCGAGCATGACGTTTGCCTGACATACATCCAATGCGCTAGTGATCCTTGCATTGTGAGCAGCAAGTGTTGCTTGCTTCTGTTCAAAGGCAAGTTTTTCAGTCACGTCTTTCCACTCTACCAATGTGGCAATACGTTCGTTTTCAGAGTTAAATACTGGTGTTGCAATCAAGTCAAACGTCAAACCCGCAACATTTATTTGCGTGGTATACACGCGGTTAAGTGTCGCCAAAATACTTCTTTGATGAGCAGGGTTATGGTGAAACTCGTCGATATTGGTTCCAACCAAGCTGTCGACATTAAACTGAGGCAAGCTCTCTCGCAGCTTACTCTCATTTGCCTTAAGCATTTTTCTAACAGATTCATTCAAGTAGGTAATATTTAAGTTTGTATCTGCAATCATTATATTGGCTTGGCAAGTGTGTAGGGCATTAAGCAAACTTTCGATGTGATCTTTATCCTCACTAGGACCCGCTTCCACAGTATGAATACGAGTCAGCTCAGGTAAGGCACTCAAATCTAACCGTGACATCATATCTGGCTCTGTGAGTTGTAAGTATGGTAAAGCCGCATTTAAACATGCAAGTTTACTTGTAGCAGTATCAAGTACTCGCTTTAAATACAGCACGGCGACCAACACTGCAACAACAGGAAAACTGATAATTAAGCCATTTTCAGCGTTAATCGTTACGCCTAAAAATTGAAAAGCACCGATGATGACGGCCACCAGCACTACCCCAACGATTAACAACTTATTATTGATATCACTTTGCATGCTTTCACCTTTTCCGTTATTCCTAACTTTGCGCTACTTGTTTTGAGTTCAGGTCTAATACTTTTGCTAAGTTAAGCAATACAACCATTTTTTCACCCACATTAACGAGTCCGTGTACGTATTGTCCGTTATCTGAATCTTGAAAATCCGGTACATCTTTTGCTTTTTCCTGCGAAATGCTATACACATCTGACACAGCATCTACTACCAGCCCCATCACCTTTTGTTGCTCCCTTATTTGCACTGAAACAACAATAACTACCGTCAAAGGACCATAGCTAATACTCGGTATTCCGAACCTCAATCTTAAATCTATAATTGGTACGATTGTGCCACGTAAATTTATTGCTCCCTTTACAAAATCAGGGGCATTTGGGATGGCTGTTACATCTTCCCAACCACGAATTTCCTGAACGGCTAAAATATCCAAACCATACTCTTCATCAGCCATCATGAATGTTAAATATTGATTCTCATCTTGCTGTTTTCTCAAGTTTAGCTGATGATTTAAATCCTTTTGCTCACTCATTAAGCCACCTCAGTTCCATGTTGTTCCACTAGCAACTCTTGTGAACCTGGACGCTTTAACCCACTTAGTTTTATCAAGCCAGATATATCAACTATCAATGAAACTCGGCCATCTCCTAATATTGTGGCCCCCGAAATACCATCGACTTTTTGATAATTAGCTTCAAGGCTCTTAATCACAACCTGTTGCTGTGCCAGCAAATCATCTACCAATAAGCCCACTTTGTGATTATCACTTTCCACAACTACCAACAATGTTTTATCAAGCTCTTCAATCGCGCCTTGATGATCAAAGATGTCATATAAACGTAAGATCGGAATATACTCATCTCTGAGCCGAAGCACGTCGAGATCTTTACCTACTCGACTCACTTTACTGATGTCTATTTGTAGCGATTCAACGATCGATATGAGTGGAATGATGTATGTGTGTTGTGCAACTTGGACAAGCTGACCATCTAGGATAGCCAATGTTAGCGGTAAACGAATAGTGAAAGTTGAACCAACACCAGGAGCTGATGACACCTCAACGGAGCCGTTCAAAGCTTGAATGTTTCGCCTGACAACATCCATACCCACACCTCTTCCTGAGATATCGCTCACTTCATCTGCTGTTGAAAAACCTGGCATAAATATCAATTCATTGACTTCATCGCTGCTAAGTTCTTCGTGTGCTTGAATAAGCCCATTGTCAATCGCTTTTTGGCGAATTCTCTCGGTGTTCAAACCCTGACCATCATCCATAATTTCGATCACAATATTGCCTCCCTGATGAAACGCATTGAGCGTTACAGTGCCAACAGGGTCTTTTCCTGCCGCTATCCGCCGTTCGGGGATCTCCAAACCATGATCTAAAGAGTTACGAACTAAATGCACCATGGGATCAGATATTTTCTCCATTACAGTTTTATCTAGCTCGGTTTGCTCTCCAAGTAACTTTAATTCCACCTGCTTGTTTAGCTTTTGAGAAATATCTCTCACTAGACGGGGAAACCGGCTGAATACAAAGCTAATTGGCAGCATCCTGATCCGCATTACATTTTCTTGTAAATCTCGAGTGTTATGCGCCAGCTGTGCTAGCCCTTCTTGTAAAGCTGTGATTGTCGACTCAGTGATTTCCTGCTCTCCAATCTGGCTCAACATAGCTTGAGTGATCACTAACTCGCCCACCATGTTGATCAACGAATCAACTTTGTCGATACCGACACGGATCGAATTAGATGTAGAAGAGTCGGTACTCTTTTTACTCTCAACCTTTTTTGCGAGTTCTTTGTTACCCGCAGGTGATACTAGCGCTTGAGTTGCTGTTTTTTGTACTGATAGCGGCTCATTTTCTTCAGATAGTGCTGCTGCATCTTCAAAAATCCCACCACACACATTTATCGTAATTTCGGCATCATCTTCAACCCACTCAAATATCTCCTCAATGGCGCTTTGTTCTTTATCAGTTGTTAAAAAAAATCGCCAACTTAAAAAACACTCATCAGGATGCAATTGATGAATATCTGGAACGGCATCGTAAAAGGCTTGTGTTTCAATCTCGCCAAGCTCACCAAGCTCACTTATCATAAACAGTGGCTCATTACCCGTTTTAAACAGGTGTGGCTTAGGTTTGAAGTCGATTTGATATGTATTTTTAGCTACTTCTGTGACAGCGTCCGATGAGCCAGTAGGTTCAGCAGTACTTTCCATACCGAGAATCGCTTCAAACTTACCCCGCAGTTCATTTGCTTCTTCGAGATCAGGGGTTTCTTCAGCTTGTAGCGCCCTAAGCAGTGTGCGTAAGCAGTCCACTGATTTGAGTAATAAATTTACATACTCAGTAGTCAACTCACGCTGACCATCACGGATTTGATCTAAAAGGGTTTCAAGTACATGAGTAAAGTCAGAAACAGACGTGAAGCCAAAAGTGCCACTGCCCCCTTTAATAGAATGAGCAGCCCTAAAAATGGTATTGATTGTCTCTTTATCTTCAGTGCCTGGTTCTATATTTACCAGCTCGGACTCCATGGCGTCCAAACCTTCAAAACTCTCTTCAAAAAATACTTCAAAAAACTGGCTCAGATCGATGCTCATAAACCCAGCTCCTCAGATTAGCGAATTACTTTTTTTAACACCGCTAATAACTGCTCGGGATTAAACGGCTTTACTATCCAACCTGTCGCGCCTGCTGCTTTACCCTCTGTTTTTTTATCCAAACCTGATTCAGTAGTCAGCATTAATAAAGGCGTAAATTTATAGTTAGGTAAATTGCGTAGCTCTCTAATCAACGTGATACCATCCATGATCGGCATGTTCACATCTGAGATCACGGCATCAAAGCCCTGTTGTTTTGCAATACTGAGTGCTTCACTACCATCGCGTGCTTCTGTTACATCAAACCCTGCTTTCTTAAGCGTAAAGCCAACCATTTGTCTCATTGATGCTGAATCATCTACTGCCAAAATTTTCTTCATACCAACCCCTTAATTTGTACCATTCAAAGCTAAAAAATCCGTTAAACCAAGTTCTTCCACAGCGTGGGAAAGAGCTTGGCTCTGCCCATACCATATTATCTTGTGGCTGACTGTAAAAAGGTGCTTTTGCAACGAACAAAGCAACTGGATTGATGCTGTATCTATACGGCTTACTTCAGATACATCGACACATACATCCTGATCAGTCTCTAGCTCTTGAAGCAAATGCTGATGCAGCTCTTCGACCTGACTAACAGCTAATTCTGAAGGAAGTTTTAACATGCGTGGACACAGTTCTGATTTAAGTACTCATAAATTTAGCTTAGACGTAGATCACAAAAAAGCCATAAAACTTGCGACAAGAAAGACAAATTAATGAAGGTGTTAGGAAAAGTATTCGGTGGCCATACGCCACCATCAATTACTCTGTATATTGCGAAGAAACTATTTTAAAATCCTCAACGATAAGTTCACCATTTATCAATGGGACTTCATTGGGGAGAAACTGTGCTTTAAAAATTGCACTCAGTTCTCCTTTAGGGTTGATCAATGCAACAGAAGCGCTATGGTCAACATAATAGTCATTACTGTCACTGTTATTGATAGCGTAGATTAATCCCAAGTTTCTCACTAATGGAAACAGTTGGGCATGGTCGTTACTCAATGCCTTAAAATGGTCATTAAAATAGTTAATGTAAGCTTTGCGCTTCTGAGCATCATCCCTTTTCGGGTCAACGGAGACAAACCAAACATTGATAGGATAAACGTCCCTTAGTTGCTCATAGACATTGGTTAGTTTTGCCAGTGTCATGGGGCAAATGTCAGGACAGTGAGTATAACCGAGAAAAACTAAGGTCCACTGCCCTAATAAAGCTTGTTCAGTAACCAAGTCATTATTTTGATCATATAACTCAAAGCTCGATAGTGCTTTTGCTTGTTTATAATGAAGCGTATGCTCAGACACCTCGTTCGGTTCTGAGCATGATACCAATAACATTAATAATGCAGCCCACCAGCCCCTCATTACATCCACCATTTATCGATAAATAATGCGACGAATAGTAACAGTAAATAACTGATAGAAAAACGGAAAAGCGCCATAGCGCGTTGCTCACATTGGTGTAAATATAAATTGATACTTTTGCCGATAAATAACAAATTGAGTACCGCAGCTGACAGCAAATAGATCCACCCTGACATCCCAATCAAATACGGCAGCATACATACTATGGCTAACAATATGCTGTACGCGATGATACAAAGTTTAGTAAATGCAACACCATGAGTGACTGGCAACATTGGGATATTAGCTCTTTGGTAATCATTTTTGCGGGCAATCGCTAATGCCCAAAAGTGTGGCGGAGTCCATGTAAAAATGATCATCACTAATAGCCATGGCGGTGCACTTAAAGTTCCTGTTTCACTCACCCAGCCTAGCAATGGCGGCATCGCTCCAGCAAGCCCGCCGATCACAATATTTTGCGGTGTAGCCCGCTTAAGAAATAAGGTATATACCACTGCATATCCAACAAGCGCACCAAGCGTCAATAAAGTGCACAATAGGTTACTCCAAATCAGCAACAATACGCAGCCAATCACAGCAATGACGAAAGCAAATATCAGGGCTGAGCTGATGCTAAGCTGCGAGGTTGCAATTGGGCGATGACGCGTACGAGCCATCTTTTTATCTATTTCTCTATCTACCACATGATTCACTGCAGCTGCAGAAGCTGATAGTAAACCAATTCCCAATAAACTCATGATTTGCGCGAGCCAACCACGCTGCATATCTGGTGCTAACGCAATACCTATCCATGCAGTCAGCACCAGCATAAGCACAACTTTTATCTTACAGATCTCTAGATAATTACTCAGAGTCAGTTTTGAAGCCAAGTGCCACTTTTGAGATAATTCTAATACGGTCATATTGTAGCTCCTTGTTTGGCTGCTAGTAAAAAGCACAATCTAACCATGCTCAGCAGTAGTAACGCAGCCATCACGTTGTGAAATAGAGTGAGAAGTAACGGAAACTGAAGGTGGACTATCAACCCGCCAAGGAAAAGCTGAGCAAAAAGCACACAAGACACTAAAATAACAGCGCTTCTTATCTTAGAGCTTAGCTCTGCTCTATATATTTTCCAACCAACCCAGATAAGGGTCAGCGCTGTGACCATCGCCCAAATACGATGTATAAAGTGGATAGACAATCGCGTTTCAAACGGTAAAACTCCAAATTCGTAATTGCTTTGACCTATCGGTAAATGAAACAAACTTTCGAGTGAGAAAAGTTCGATATTGCTGCATACTGGGAGTCCTGAACAATGCGGCGCAGCATAATTTGCGGCAACCCACCCACCCAGTGCAATCTGGATCACTAACACAACTAGGCCTATAATGGCGAGCAGGAAATGTCCTGTGATGGATGGTGCGGTAACATCAGCTGGCTGATGAACACGCAAATACATCAATACCAACAAGGCTAAAATAGTAAAGCCTCCCAATAAATGACCCATCACAACAAACGGTTGAAGATTCATCGTAACCGTCCACATACCAAGCAAACCTTGAAACAGCACCATCGCCATCAAAAGTAGCGCGTGTTTAAAAGGAACAACTACCTGCTTATGATTTTTATTTGTGCGCTGTCTAAAAGCCACTATACACAATGCAACTATCATCAACCCCAGCAGCGACGCAAAATAACGGTGTACCATTTCAATCCAAGCTTTTTTAGGCTCAACTTGGGCATTTGGAAAATTCTTTTCAACTATGGTCAACTCGTGAGACTCATTGGGCACGGTTAGAAAACCATAGCACCCAGGCCAATCTGGACAGCCTAAACCAGCATTACTTAGGCGCGTATACGCTCCTAATGACACGACCAATAAAGCGAGCGTACATGCCGCCAAAATAAGTAACTTATATCCCTTACTCATGTGTACTCCTTAGCTACTACGCGCATATTTCAACAGTTTCTTTAAGTCTTTTAGTAGACCTTTGTGTTCAAGCCGATTCTTTTCATCGTCTTGAAAATACTGATATTGCAATACCATAAGACCACGATGGTCTATTAAATAAAGATGTGCAGCAGGCAAAGTCTCTGCTAATTGATAGCTTTGATATTGATCTATTGCTGCTACTTCTTGACTACGATTGAGTACAGCAAGGCCGACATGTTTTTGATGCTTACCAAGCGCGGTATATAAATTTTGCAGTGCATTCAATTGCTTCTCACATGCTTCTAAACAGGCGTCCGGCGCATTAATAGCAATGGTCCACAATTCATTGTTTTGTACATGCCAACTGGGCACTCGCAATTCTGATTGCAAAAATTGCCCGTGATTCGTTGTATGCTCTGGTAACCACTCCAGCTTAACCGCCGCATAGGCCAGTGCTAAAGGCACGACGCAGCAACCAATAAACACACCTAAAGGTTTTGAGATCATTCATGCGCTCCTTTTTTTATCGCAAAGTAAGCCACCACAGCTGCCGCCACAGCGATTAATAACCACTGCAGTGCATAGGCTTTATGCTTTTCTGGTGGCATAACCACATGTGTGTAATGAGGACTGGCAATAATGGGGTTGTTTGATTGTTGATACGCCACCAGTGGAAAAATTTGTTCATCGGTTTGCTTGGCAAGAAAGCCGATATCTATGTATTGCAGCAACTCTGGCTGTGTGGGGTCCATACTGGCTTCAGATGCAAGGGTAAAACCTGCTAAATTTTCTGACTTTATGAGTACTTGCAACGAGAGCTGGTGCTCTGGCAAAGAAATGCTTGGTGTCTGGCGCTTGCTAAGAGATTGAATAAACCCTAAGTTTACGAGCACTCTCTTTTGGTTATAACCATTTAAAGCAAATAATGCGAGTACATCAAACCCCACTTGACCGTTTAATATTTGGTTATCTAAAAACCACACAAAAGGCGGTAAAAACCGACCGCTTATTGTAGTTAACAGGCCATTGCTTTGCTGTGCAGGTAACGCTAACACTTGCTCTGCCGTTAAGTTAACTTGTTTCTCCTGCTGTGCCAGTAAGTGCGCTTTATCTTGCGCTCTTTGCCACTGCCATACTGCCAGAGCTAAGCAAATACATATTACGATTGTGACTAACACCAACGTAATAACTGAACTAGACTTGAGCTTAACTATTTGTTGCATAAGGACTCACTATGCTTATTAAATTTATTATTATTCTTTTACTGCTTTTTATTATTTTTAACTTATTTAGAGCTCTATTTCTGATGCTGAAAAACCCCAGTGATGGCAAGCCGATGTCTTTCTATTTGGGTCGCCGTGTCATATTCTCCGCTATCGCTTTATTGATAATCATCGTCGCAGCTCAATTGGGTGCGATTAAACTTAACCGCACCCCAACGCTTACAACACATATACAAATACAAACAGACACAACCAAACAACATCTACAAAGTGCCAGTACCAAGCTGCAGCCTGAAACGCAAAATGTTGCTTAGCGTCTAAATGTCCTTTAAAAATACGTATCAACACTATCAGTAACAACACGGTTCCTAGCGTAACGTGCATACCATGGAACCCCGTCAACATAAAGAAAGTGTTGCCATAGATGCCAGCTTGTAGGGTCAAATCAAGGTCTTGATAGGCGTGGATATATTCGAGTACTTGCAAGGCTAAGAAGATACAACCCAACAACACAGTAGCACTCAAAAACAGTTTCACTTTGCTACGTTGATCTTTTTCAATGGCAGCATGTGCAAAATGAATTGTGACCGATGAGCTAAGTAAAATCAGCGTATTGATAAGTGGTAAACCTTGCCACCCCATAGCCTGAGTGGTCTCTCCTGCAGGAGTTGAAAGCAATGGCCAAACCGCTTCAAAAGCAGGCCAAAGCACTTCATTGGTCATGGCATTATTGCCCTCACCACCTAGCCACGGAACAGACAATACTCGCGCATAAAACAGCGCACCAAAAAACGCACAAAAGAACATCACTTCCGAAAATATAAACCAGCTCATGCCTTGCCTAAATGAGCGGTCCATTTGCTTCGAGTACAAACCAGTCTGCGATTCGTGTATGACGTTTTTAATCCAACCATAAAGCATATAAAAAAGTATACCCAGCCCGGCATACAGCACATACTGACCACTACTGGCTTCACTAGAAAGCTGCATCACGGTTAAGCCCGCCCCCGCAGCAATTAAGAACATTGCCACCGCGCCTATAATCGGCCAATGGCTTTGCTCTGGTACATAATAATTCTCATATTTTTCCATGATGATCTCCTAACCTGCCTGATGCTTAGCCTCTACCGTGGTATGAGCGGTGGATTCGCTAATATCAAATACGGTATACGACAGGGTAAGCTCTTTAATTTCTTCTGGAAGCTCTGTATCAACGTAAAACACTAACGTAAATTCAACTTCCTGATTCGCCTCAAATGCTTGCTGATCGAAACAAAAGCAAGCCATTTTATGTAAGTATTTGGCTGCCTTTCCTGGGCTTACTGAAGGTACTGCCTGCATAACGCGTGCTTGAGAACTCATATTCTTCGCACTAAATTTAACCTCAGCCATTTCTCCTGGCTTGACGTTAACGCTGTACTGATGGGATTTGACCTCAAACGGCGCGCTTTGCTGGCTATGTGTTGTAAAGCTCACATCGACGCTTCTGTTGCTAACCACATTCTGACTTGCATTGGCGACTTCAAGTGATGGCTTGCCGTTGAGTCCTGTTACATCACAAAACACGTCGTATAAAGGCACTAAGGCGAATGCAAAGGCAAACATGCCAATGACCACCAGTGTCAATTTTTTTAACAAGCCACTGTGTGCCATTACTTCACCTCTGGCGGTGTTGAAAACGTGTGGTAAGGTGCAGGTGATGGTACTTCCCACTCTAGACCCTCTGCCCCATCCCAAACTTTATCAGGCACTGACTCACCACCTTTTGCACACTTATAAACCACCAGCACAAATAATAGTTGTGATAAACCAAAGGCAAAGCCACCAATACTGATAATCGCGTTAAAATCCGCAAATTGCAGCGCGTAATCAGGGATCCGTCTCGGCATACCAGCCAAACCCACAAAGTGCATAGGGAAGAACAACACATTGACACTCACCAGAGATAACCAGAAGTGCCACTTTGCCAGCGTGATGTTATACATATGACCTGTCCACTTGGGGAGCCAGTAGTACGCTGCAGCCATAATGGAGAAGATAGCACCAGTAACTAACACGTAGTGAAAGTGTGCCACCACGAAATATGTGTCATGATATTGGAAATCAGCCGGGGTGATAGCCAACATCAGTCCCGAAAAGCCTCCTAGGGTAAATAACACGATAAAGGCAATAGCAAATAGCATCGGTACTTCAAAGCTAATTGATCCGCGCCACATCGTCGCAACCCAGTTAAATACCTTCACACCCGTCGGCACCGAAATTAGCATTGTGGCGTACATAAAGAATAATTCGCCTGCCAGTGGCATCCCTGTGGTGAACATGTGATGCGCCCACACGATGAAAGATAATAGCGCAATGGAGGAAGTGGCATACACCATTGAAGCGTAACCAAATAGCTTCTTACGCGAAAAGGTAGGTATTATGGTCGAAATGATACCAAATGCAGGTAATATCATGATGTATACTTCTGGGTGTCCAAAGAACCAAAATATATGCTGGAACATCACGGGATCACCACCACCTGCCGCATCGAAGAAGCTAGTACCAAAATATTTGTCGGTCAGTACCATCGTCACTGCACCTGCAAGTACCGGCATCACAGCAATCAGCAAGAATGCGGTGATTAACCACGTCCAAACAAACAATGGTAATTTCATCCACGTCATCCCTGGTGCTCTCAGATTCACTATGGTGACGATGACATTGATAGCCCCCATGATGGAACTTATACCCATAATGTGCACCGCGAACACAAACAGGGCGGTATTATCATTACTATAAGTCGTAGATAACGGCGCATAGAAAGTCCACCCAAACGCAGGACCACCACCTTCCATGAATAATGATAACAATAGAATCGCGAACGCAAATGGCAGTATCCAAAAGCTCCAGTTGTTCATTCTAGGTAGCGCCATATCTGGTGCGCCAATCATCATCGGTACCATCCAGTTTGCAAGTCCCGTAAAGGCTGGCATCACCGCACCAAAAACCATGATTAAGCCATGTACAGTCGTCATTTGGTTAAAGAAATGTGGGTCAACTAACTGCAAACCTGGCTGAAAAAGTTCAGCGCGGATCACCATCGCCATAGCCCCACCAATCAGAAACATGGTCAGTGAAAAAATTAAATACAGCGTGCCGATATCTTTGTGGTTTGTTGTGTATAACCAGCGCTTTATACCCTTTGCGCCATGATGTTCGTGATGGCTGTTATGTGACTCTGCTACCGTACTCATTGGCTGGCCTCCTTATTCGCATCTATGCGCGCTTGTACTTCGCTAGGTTGTATTACCTGATCTAAATCGTTCCCCCAGCTGTTACGCTTAAAGGTGACAACACCCGCAATTTCTTTAATTGATAGCTGCTTGGCAAATGCCTGCATTGCCGTGCCTGGTTTACCATGCAAAATGATGTCGATATGATCTTTAACATCACCCATTACGATTGGGCTGTCCTTAAGTTTAGGGAATACACCGGGAAGCCCCATGCCTGTTGGTTGGTGACAAGCAGCACAATACGCCATGTACACTTTTTCACCCGTTTCCATCAACTCTTCTTTACTAAGAGTTTGATCCAACAATGCCGCACTTGCTGCAGCTTCATCTAACTTTTGTTGCTTCGCTTGTTGGAGCCAACTATCAAATTCTTCGGGGGGGCGAGCATCGACTACAACGGGCATAAAACCGTGATCTTTACCGCATAATTCGGCGCATTGCCCGCGATATATACCAGCCTCATTCACTCGCGTCCAAGCTTCATTGATAAACCCAGGATTAGCGTCTTTTTTGACAGCAAAATCAGGCACCCACCAAGAGTGAATGACATCGTCAGAGGTCATTAAAAATCGTACTTTTCTATCTGTGGGAATGATGAGAGGTTTATCTACCTCTAATAGGTAGTTTTCGGTTTTCGCTTCTTGGTCATTGATTTGTTCCATTGGCGTGGACAAAATAGAATAAAAATCAACGTCATGGCCCATATATTCATAGTGCCACTTCCATTGTGAACCAGTCACTTTAATGGTCAAATCCGCTTTACTGACATCTTCCATCGCTATCAGTGTTTTTGTTGCCGGAATGGCCATTACAACAAGAATTAGAAAAGGAATCGCAGTCCAAAGAATCTCAACTTTTGTGCTCTCATGGAACTGTGCGGGTTGCGCCCCTTTTGACTTACGGTGATGTATCATCGCCCAAAACATCACAGCAAATACAACCACTCCGATCGCACAGCAGATCAAGAATATGGTCATATGGAGCTGATAAACATTCTGGCTGATATCAGTAACACCCTCACGCATATTAAATGCGCTATTGCCATAGGTGACTAACGGATTAGCAAGCAATAAAGCACTCACTAACGATAGGTATTTGCTCATTTGACGTCTCCTGCGTTATCCATTTGCTGCCTAGGCCAAACGATGAATAACCATTATTATTATTTGGATGACTGTCTAACCATGCGAAATGAATCGCAAGTCAACTACACGACTCTTAAACAATTAGACAATAAATAAACAATTGGCAAGTTTTGTCCGTTTTTCAAATAAATTCTCGGAAGTGATTGATTGCTAGAAGAAGAGCAACTCGTTTAGTTACAAATAATATGCCCGTTAGAGCCTTAAACAACACGCTTAAAGCCCTATTTTTATATAGTTCAACTACCTTGTTAGACCTGTAGTAGACTTTGCGACACTATCAATGAATTTTTTCGTCATATATGAACTTCTGGTCACGATAGATAAATTATTGCTATTTATAGAAATACCTTTTGTACTATATAGTTAGTTAATTCGTGTGCGAGTTTTATCCAGCATACTCATTCCTGTCCTTTATTCCGCGCCATTAGCCACTGATGCAACAATCAAGAAAACTAGACCACTGTATCTGTAAACAATTCAGCACAAAAACCAAACAAGCAACAGCTCAAAAATAAAACAATTTATTTACAAATAATATACAATCACAGTATTGTTAAAAAGCAATTGAACAAAAGGGATACAACATGAAAAATACATCAACTTTACTATTATTGAGTGCTCTGAGTGCCTCAGGCACTGTTGTGGCGCAAGGACAAGATAGTCATGTAAATGACTTTAGTTTCAGCGGACCAGAACTTGCAGCACTTCCAACATACTCAATTCAACTCATCGATGAGCAAAGTTTCTTATTTAATAACACACTACAAAGTTACGATTGGGATAGCTTTTTTCTCAGCTATGCACCTCATCTCGCAGACAAAAAAGAGGTTATCCTGCATTGGGCTGGTTACAGTAGTATTAACCCTAAACTGTTAATCGCACTGATGGAACAACAAAGTCAGGTTATCAGTGCACCAACCAAGCAAAACCTAAACGCCCCCTTTGCAACGCTTTCTTCTCGCACTGGGTTTAACAACCAAATTGAAGACATTGCACTGATGCTGAGTAAGCGCTATTACGCATACCTTGAGCTAAGTGAAAAACTCAATGTACAAGATGCACCTTCAACCAATGCGGCTACCGTTGCACTTATCAGCTTGTTGCAAAAACAACCAAACGGCGTGTCTAAGATCATTGCTCAATATAACCAACTGTTTGACGGTGACTCACTCCAGTTGCACGCTGACTCGCAAGTCAAAACGGCCAAACCATCGAACTTCCAAGCACAAGCAGCATTCAGTATGCAACTGCCTTGGCCATCTGGCTATGCTTGGTATAGTGGCGGGGCTCATTCAAATACGGGGTCAGGGTATCCGTATTCTTCGCTCGACTTTAACAATGGCTCGGGTGGTTGGGGCAGTAACACGCCTTGGGTACAAGCCTCTCACGGTGGTACAGTCACCCGCTATTCATCATGTAATATACGTGTGACTCACTCAAGTGGCTATGCAACTCAGTACTATCACATGGACAACCTTCAGTATCAAACTGGTGATGTGATCTCCTCAGGAGCATGGCTTGGCAGATATGCGAACAATCGCAATCAGGCACTGTGTCAAGGTGGCAGCTCTACAGGTCCACACGTACATTTCTCATTACTGAGCAATGGCCGTTTCATTTCATTGCATAATTGGTATATCAGCGGTTACCGTATTGATGTTGGTAATAGCAATTACGACACTAATTGTTGGAACTTCTACTTTGAAAAGAATGGTTACAAGACCTGCGCTTGGAATCCACTATATAGGTAATTTTAATGCACACTCACTAACTGTAATCTGGTGAGTGTGCCTGTTCCATGGTAATGGTTTGTACGAGAGATAAATGCGCAATCAATTCTACTATACTCTCGCTGGCCAACTGGTATTCGGTTTCCTTTAACCCTTCCTCATTGGCCCATGCTGATAGCATGATAGGCTGCATCAATAAGTCTTTCACGTGATAGCAAATCGCAGACTCAAATTGCGACAACTGTTCATTTTGCTTCAATTGTGAGCGTATCGATTCATACGGCAAAGATTGCAGTGAATTTGACAGGGGCAAGAGCCTCGCAACATAGTCACTACATTGCGGTTGTTGCTCAACAAATAAAGCCAAGATTGTTTGTGCTTGAAAGCTTAGTGTATCGCTGTGAGCTTTGATAACACTCACATCTGAACCTATTTGTAATGATGTCAATAGCTGCTGAGCCTGCTGCTCAAATGCACTCAGCAAATCCATAAAAGTGTGTAACTGTTGTGATGTGCTATCTCGCTCAACCGTATTGAGTTTCTGCTCACCACAGCCAAAAGCTAAAGCGCACAACAACAAGACAATTATCTTTTTATACATAAAATACCCTCGCTTCTACTCATAAAAAAAGCCGCTTGAAGCGGCTTTTTTCACCCAAAGAGATTAAGGCATTGCGTCGAGATCAGCGCCTTCTTTTTCAACTTCTACTGGTATTAGATCCTCTTTGCTCACGCCCATTGCCACAGCAACCGAGCTGGCAACATAAACTGAAGAATAAGTACCAATAAAAACACCAAACAACAGGGCTGTCGCAAAACCGTGAATAGTCTGGCCACCCCATACAAACAGTGCAATCAATACCAAAATAGTGGTAATTGAAGTCACTAAAGTACGGTTAAGTGTTTGAGTTAGAGAGATATTGATGATCTCTAGAGTATCATCGATACGCACCTTTCTAAAGTTCTCACGAATGCGGTCAGATACCACGATAGTATCATTCAACGAGTACCCTATTACCGCCAAAATTGCCGCTAATATGGTTAAGTCAAATTCTAAGTTAAGTATTGAAAACAGACCCATAGTTAAGATCACATCGTGGAACAAAGCAGCTACAGCACCTATAGCAAAGCGCCATTCAAAGCGAAATGCTACGTAGATTAAGATACAGATCAGCGCTGTAAGCATGGCCAACCCGCCCTGCTCTTTTAGGTCTTCACCCACGCTTGGGCCCACGAATTCAATACGGCGCATTTCAACGCTGCTGTCCGCTTGCTTAAGCGCCGTGATCAACTGATTGCCAATCACCTCTGCTTTAACATCATCACCACGTGGTGCTAGACGAACCAACACTTCTTTACTCGTACCAAACAACTGCACGGAAGCATCCGAAAATCCGTTCTCAGCTAACACATCGCGAATCTTGTTCAGATCAGCCGGTTGTGAAAAACCCACTTCAACGGCCGTACCACCGGTAAAATCTAGACCAAAATTCAACCCTCTAATTGCCATAGAAGCAATCGACGCTACTATCAAAAACGCTGACAGTGCCATCGACAACTTGCGTGCTGACATGAAGCGGATAGTGCCTTTTAACTTTAATAATTGCATTACCCGTCTCCTTAGATTGAAAGCTTATCTATACGCTTACCGCCAATGCATAGGTTGATCACCGCTCGGGTACCAACAATGGCTGTAAACATAGAAGTGATAATACCAATTGCGAGCGTTACGGCGAAACCTGCAATCGGACCGGTGCCCACTGAGAACAGGATAATCGCTGCAATTAGCGTGGTGATATTGGCATCAAAAATCGTACTAAAAGCGCTATCATAACCATGGTGAACCGCTTGCTGTGGGCTGCGTCCATCCAAAAGCTCCTCACGAATACGCTCAAAGATCAGCACGTTAGCATCAACTGCCATACCTACTGTTAATACAATACCCGCAATACCTGGCAATGTTAGCGTCGCACCAGGGATCATTGACATCACCCCAACGATTAATACCAAGTTAGCTGCTAGCGCAAGGTTTGCTACCAGACCAAAGCCTTTGTAATAAATCAACATAAATGCCAGTACAAACGCAAAACCTAACACCACAGCGGTCATACCAGCTTCGATATTTTCCTGACCTAAGCTTGGGCCAACTGTACGCTCTTCAACAATTTGAATTGGTGCAACCAACGCACCTGCGCGTAGCAATAGACTTAAGTTGTGTGCTTCTGCTGGGTTATCAATGCCAGTGATACGGAATGAGTTATTGAGGCGGGCTTGAATGGTTGCCACGTTAATAACTTCTTCAACTTTGATAGGCGGTAGCGCTTTACCATTGGCGTCTTTTTTACCTGATGGCTTGTATTCGATAAATACCGTTGCCATACGTTTACCAATAGCACGCTTAGTGAACGCATTCATTTTTGCGCCACCTTTACTATCAAGGTTAATACTCACTTGCGGGCGCTGGTATTCATCCATACCAGATTGTGCACCTGTGATATGACTACCTTCTAAGATCACACGCTTTTTCAAAACGACTGGATAGCCATCTTTGTGATTGATCACCTCAGTACCTGGCGGTATACGACCCGCAGCGGCTGAACGTACATCCGCATTTTCATCCACTTCGCGGAATTCCAGCGTTGCTGTCGCACCTAAAATCTCTTTGGCACGCGCTGTGTCCTGTACACCCGGAAGCTGAACAATAATACGCTCTGCACCCTGACGCTGAACATTTGGTTCTGCTACACCAAGTTGGTTGATACGGTTACGAATAATCGTTTCGTTTTGTTTGATTGCGTAATCACGAATTTCTTTAAGCTTTTGGTCACTTAGACTCACATAAAACGCAAGATCATTACTACTGTCATCCACAAAATTGTATAGTGGGTAGCGACTGGTTAAGAAACGCTCCGCCGCATCTTTGTCCTCATCATTACGCATAATCACTTGCAGACGTTCGCTGCCAGCAACACGACGCACTGAGCGATAACGTAACTTCTCACCACGTAAATCGCTCTTGAAGTCTTGTTCCATGGTTTCTAACGCATTATCAAGCGCCGTTACCATGTCTACTTCCATGGTAAAGTGCACCCCACCGCTCAAATCCAGACCTAGCTTCATTGGGTTACCACCCAAGTTCTTTAACCACTCCGGCTGCGCTGGGCTCATATTGATTGCTGAGATGTAATCTTCACTTAACGAGCCACGTAGCAAGTCTTGAGCTTTAAGCTGCTGCTCAACGTTTTTAAAACGTACAAGCACTTGGCCATTTTCAAGCACTGATGACTTTACTGTGATGTCGTTCTGAGCAAGTGTGTTGTTAACTTGATCAAGTACGCTGAGGTCGGCACTTGCACCCTTAGTGCCAGATACTTGTATGGCCGGGTCTCGGCCATACAAGTTAGGCGAGGCATATAAAATACCTACCGCCAACACAGCAAGTACCAGCAAGTATTTCCACATTGGATACTTATTTAACACTGGACTATCCCTTTATTTTTATTCTTATTTTCTTATAACGACTTCATCGTACCTTTTGGTAGTACTGCAGATATCGCTGATTTCTGTACTGTCACTTCAGCTTGATCGTTCAAAGCGATAACCACAAAGTCTTTGTCATCAGCAACCTTGGTAATTTTACCAACTAGGCCACCTTGAGTGAGTACTTCATCACCCTTTCCCAAAGCACTCATTAGATTTTTGTGTTCTTTCACTCGCTTGGCTTGTGGACGGTAAATTAAGAAATAAAATACCAAACCAAAAATACCCAGCATAATCAGCATTTCCATGCCACCACCTGCTGGTGCAGCACCAGCTGTACTTGCATGCGCACTAGAGATAAACAAACTCATAACACTTCCTCTTTAAATTTTATATTCAATTCTATTTAGTTTCGGCCAACGGCGGCACTTCTTGTCCGCGGCGAGCATAAAAATCTTGTACAAAAGCGTCTAACTGGCCTTCACTGATAGCATTACGCAGCCCTTCCATAACACGCTGATAATAACGTAGATTATGGATTGTGTTGAGTCGTGCCCCTAAAATTTCATTACACTTGTCTAAATGATGTAAATAGGCACGAGAGTAATTTTCGCACGTATGACAATCACATTCAGGATCCAGCGGCCCTGTATCTGTTTTATGTACAGCGTTACGGATTTTAACCACTCCTCCGGTAATAAACAAATGACCATTTCGCGCATTACGTGTTGGCATTACACAGTCAAACATATCAATGCCACGGCGAACAGCCTCAACCAAGTCTTCAGGTTTACCAACACCCATCAAATAACGAGGCTTGTCTTCTGGCATTTTGTAAGCACAATGGTCAAGAATGCGGATCATGTCTTCTTTTGGTTCGCCCACAGAAAGACCGCCTAATGCATAACCGTCAAAGCCTATTTCTTCGAGGCCTTTTTGCGATTCTGCACGTAACTCTGGGTACATACCACCTTGGATAATCCCGAATAACGCTGCAGGATTATCACCATGACCTTCTTTGGAACGCTTAGCCCAGCGAAGTGACAACTCCATTGAATCTCGAGCTTCTTTTTCAGTTGCAGGATAAGGCGTACATTCGTCAAAAATCATCACGATATCTGACCCCAAATCGCACTGAACCTGCATTGCCTTCTCTGGTGATAGCATGATTTTTTCACCGTTTACTGGAGACTTAAACAGCACTCCTTCTTCTGTGATTTTACGCATCGCGCCAAGACTGAATACCTGAAAACCGCCAGAATCAGTTAAAATAGGTTTATCCCAATTCATAAAATCATGCAGATCACCGTGTTGTTTGATGATCTCAGTGCCAGGACGCAGCATCAGATGGAAAGTGTTACCCAAGCAAATTTGTGCACCAGTGCCCTTTAACTCATCGGGTGTCATGCCTTTTACCGTGCCATAGGTTCCCACAGGCATAAATGCAGGCGTCTCAACAACACCTCTTTCAAAAATCAAGCGACCACGACGGGCTTTACCATCGGTACGATCTAATTCAAATTTCATTGTTACCTCAAAGTCGGAAAAACAGTCCAACTGTTAATAGTTGCTAACAGCAAGTTAGGTTAGCAAACAGGTGAAAAAAACCGCCCAATTCTACCTTGTTTGACAAAGCAATTCTAATTATTGGGTCAAAATTTGTGTTTTAAAGTACACGCCCAATAAAACCCAGTGAATAGAGACAAAAAACCCAGCTAATGCTGGGCTTTGTTTATGAACGAGTGTGTTTCGTTAAAAACATCGCATCACCATAACTGAAAAAACGATAACGCTGCTCAATCGCTTGGTGGTATGCATTCATAATATGGGTTTGACCGGCAAAGGCACTGACCAACATAATCAAGGTGGACTCAGGTAGGTGAAAGTTTGTCACCATGGCATCCACAACTTTGAACTCATACCCTGGATAGATAAAAATATCCGTGTCTCCAGTAAACGCTTGTAGTTCTCCACCATGCACTTTGGCGGCAGACTCTAAAGAACGCACTGATGTGGTTCCAACTGCAATGACTCGACCACCTTTAGCCTTCGCTGCTGCAATTGCTTCAACAACCGATTCTGGCACCTCAATGTATTCAGAGTGCATCACATGCTCATCAACCGAATCAACTCTCACAGGCTGAAAAGTACCTGCGCCAACATGTAGCGTGATAAATGCGGTTTCTACACCTTTGTCTTTGATCTGTTGTAATAGCTTTTCATCAAAATGTAGACCGGCCGTTGGCGCAGCAACAGCGCCTGGCTTCTCATTGTATACGGTTTGGTAGCGTTGCTTGTCTTCTTCTTCGTCGGGTCTGTCAATGTATGGCGGCAAAGGCATATGACCAATTTCTTCCAAAATGCTCAATACACCTTGCTCTGCACTAAACTCTAACTCGAACAATTCGCCTTGACGCCCCAACATAGTTGCTTCGGCTTTGCCTTCTAAGATAAGCGTTGCACCCGCCTTTGGTGACTTACTTGAGCGAATATGTGCCAGCACTCTATGTTCATCAAGTACTCGCTCCACTAATACCTCAACTTTTCCGCCCGTAGACTTTTGTCCAAACATACGTGCGGGGATAACTTTAGTATTATTGAAGATCATGATGTCATTGGGTTGCAGCATCTCCAAAATATCAGTAAAGACCTTATGTGAAATTTCGCCGCTATCCCCATCGAGCGCCAATAAACGACTACTTGAACGTTCTTTTTTGGGGTGACGAGCAATTAATTCATCGGGAAGTTCAAAACTAAAATCAGCTACGCGCATGACAACATCTCATGTAAGAAAATAGGCGCCAAGTCTAGTGATCCTAATGGGGTAAATCAAGTGCTTGTAACCTTGCACAAATAGCATTAACCTAGCGTGGTTGCGGTTAGCCTAAAGAAACTAAAACTACCAGCTTGGTAAAAAAACTAACGCTAATATTTTTTAATTTTAAAAACAGCAACTTATTATAAAAAGCAGTTCAGAGGTGTCGCTTGTTGTTGAATAAATACGTGGAGTTAAGGCGTTAATCGTGGCCAGACAATTAAATTTATTGATTGTAAACTCTAGTGAGCAAGAGCGAAACACAATAAAAAATACACTACAGAAATTAGATGTCTTCACTTTTATCGAATGTGAGGACAGTCAAAATGCGCTGCAATTTTTGAAAAAACAAGCGGTTGATGTGGTAATTTCTGGACTAGATGTAGGGAAAATTGACGGCTGGCGCTTTTCACGTATGGTGCGCTCTGGGCTGCTCAATACACCTAAAAACACCCCGATTGTGCTCATTCCTCCGATATACTGCGAGCGTATTGCAGAAACAACCGCACGTAGTTATAGCATAGATGCTGTATTACCTTTTGAGCGACATGCAGCATTGCCCCAAGTGTTGGCCAATGTGCTATCTACTCACTTAGAAAAAAGCAGCCGTTTAAACTTGTTGCTTATGGAGCCAAAGCAACAACGCGCCGAGGAAATATGCGAACATTTGGCGCTTAATTTTGCCTGTACACATGTTAATACAACGCAAGATGCGCTATCACTGTTCAGGCAAAGCAGCTTCGCCATTATTTTACTAGATGCCACAGCGACTCGTGCCCCCGCAGCCAAGGAGCTGGTGACACATATTTTAAAGCACAACCCCAATCAAGCAATTGTAACGATTATTGATAGTCGTGATGCTGACTACGCTGAACAACTCCTGTTGCTTGGGGTGACTGACTTTGTTCGTGAACCTTACGATATATCTATTTTGAGCAAAGTGTGTGATCACGCTGCGCGACGCGAAGATTTCATGGTGAGCTATGCGGAATTTGAAGAGAAGGTATCACAATTAAGCCGTAGCGAACAAAGCTATAAAGAGCTATTTTCAGCGCACCAACGGATCCTGCTACACCTGAATACCGTTGTTATGGAACTTGACCAAGAGGGGTTAATCCGCTTTATCAATCCTGCTTGGGAAACACTCTCAGGCCATGGTATCAAAAGCAGTCTCAATAAGTCGTTATGTGAATTTGTCACCGAAGAATATCAGCATGCATTGGAAAAGGTCCTTGGAAAAATCATAACAGGCTCACAGCATCAAGCAAAAATCGAACTACAGATTTGCCACCAAAAGCAAAGGCACATATGGGTAGAATGCCGATTCCAATTAATTAAAAACAGTACCAGCAGAGCTACAATCACAGCGACCTTAGATAACATTCATGAGCGCAAACAAGCTGAGCTACAACTTAGGCATTTAGCACTACACGATACCCTAACGGGGCTGCACAATCGATATTACTTTGACCAACAGTTACAACATATATGCTCATCTGTTGCGTCAAACCGCGAAATTGAGCATGCGTTGCTATATATCGATTTAGATCATTTTAAAATCATAAATGACAGCAAGGGGCATCAACAAGGTGATATCGTTCTCAAAGAAGTATCACAGTTATTTGGCGAAAACATCAGTGATGAGCACTTGATATTCCGAATTGGTGGCGATGAATTCGCGATCATTTTAAGCAATACGAATCTACTGGATGCGCATTTAGCAGCCGAAGGGATATGTATGGCAATAGAAAAGCATAAGTTTCATTCGGAAGAAAACAGTTACTCGATTAGCTGCTCTATCGGGTTGACGCAAATCACTATCGACAACCATGATGCTAACGAGTGTCTCAAGCAAGCGGATATTGCTTTATATGTGGCCAAGAGTCTAGGCCGAAATTTAGTGCATTGTTACAGTAAAGAAGATGCCAAAAGCAGTACCTTACAATCAGGATTAGAATGGGGGCATAGCGTTCGTGAAGCCTTGCAAAATAATCTAATTGAATTGCACTACCAACCGATATGGGACTTTAAAAACAACAAGATTGCTTACTTTGAAGCTCTACTGCGATTAGTCGTCAAAGGCGAGCTGATTTATCCAAACCAGTTTATTCCCGCTTTGGAGCTGCTCAATGACACCTTCCTAATGGACCAATGTGTCATTAAGCACGCGATTGCTTCTGTTGCGCAACACCCTGAGTTAAACCAAGTGGCGATTAACTTATCCGCTCAGTCGTTTTTAGACGAACGTTTACTGCCGCATATTCAAACCTGCTTAGTTGAGCATCAGGTTGCCGCCGAACGTATCATTTTTGAAATAACTGAGTCTGCAAGTATCAAAAACCTAACCGCAACTCAGGCCATGATCGCAAAGCTCAATCAACTAGGCTGTCATTTTTCTATTGATGACTTTGGTACTGGATTCAGCACATTTAGTTATTTAAAACAACTACCTGCACAACATGTAAAAATCGATGGTTCATTCGTTAGAGACATGCTCAATGACCCTATTGATTTAGCACTGGTCAAAGCGGTGCATGACATCAGCCATTCGCTAGATAAGCGTTCGGTAGCAGAATACGTTGAAAATTACGAAATATTTAAAGCACTAAAGGAGATTGGTGTTGATTACGCACAAGGCTTCTATATTGCCAAGCCTATGCCGATTGAAAAATTAAAAGTAGCTATCCCAACTATTTTAGCTAGCAAAACAATCCGATAACAAATATATACAAAAGTCGACTTTTTCTTCCTATAAACTCATCTATAATTACTTTACATGGTGCTGTCCAGCTAAGTTGTTGATTTTGCCATTTTGACTGGACATTCAAAGGATTGAGCTACATCACCTTATGGACGTCTAGGAGTGTAACTATGAGCCAGTTAATGATTTTTTTGTTTATTATCAATATATTGGTAGCAATTCAGTGCTATCGAAATGCACGATTAAAGGGCTACCCAAGTAAAGTTTTTACTATATTGGGCTTGGTCCCCTACTTTAACTTGGTTGTTTGGGTCTATCTACTGTTTTTACCCGACCTTAGCTCAGCCAGTAAATTTGAACCTTCCTAACATATTGTGGGCGCGATGCGCCCTGATTTTTTAGCTTTTCGACTGTGCACATTGTACATTGACGAACTCAGAAACTTGCTCACTAAACAGACGAAAGTCTCTAATTCTTCCTGTCGTTTTGCGCCACAATAAACCAATTTCACGGTATGCATCACCCAGAGTATCGCGTGCCACCATTGGCTTGCCATTTAAGATCCCAGCATTTATCGCCATTTGGGGTAAAAATGTCACACCATTTTGATATTCAACCATGCTCAACAAAGTATGCAAATTAGCAGCCTCAAAAGGATTAATACAATCGCTACGGTTTAGATGGCAAGCACTCAGCGCATGACCTGTCATACAATGTTCCCGTTCGAGTAGAAAAACACTCTGCTCTGGCAACAAGTTAAAATCAGTTACATTATCTGCGATATGGTAGTCTTTGTGGTGGACCAATGAAAAATGGTCTTTAGCAAGCACCTGCGTATGAAAACGTTCCGTACGATAAGGTAGTGCTAGCATCGCCATATCAATGTGTCCATGTTCCAGCTTATCCAGCAACCTATCACTTGTATCCTCCACAAGTACCAGTTGTAGTTGCTCAAAATGTTGTTTACAGAATTGATAAAGCGGCGCTGCGATAAAACTGGCGACTGTAGGAATAACCCCCAAAGTTAACTTACCACTAAGCGGGTGCTTGTAACTTTTGGTAAGCTCCTTGACGCTCATGGTATCGGCAATGATCTTCTTTGCACGTGTAACCACTTCCTCACCAATATCAGTAAACATCAAGCTGCGATTCTCACGCTCAATTAACTGACAACCTAGGGTTTCTTCTAAGGTTTGAATTGCACTACTTAGTGTGGATTGACCAATAAAACAGGCCTCGGCCGCACGGCCAAAGTGCTGATGCTGATGTACAGCAATAAGATATTGGAGTTGCTTAATACTGGGCAGGTTATTCACTATGGACAAGTTTTATTAAGGTATACAATGATGTCAGTATAACCCTGATGTACAACGAGTAAAACCTTCTTTAGATGCCCATAAATAAAAAGACCCCAGCACTTAAGTGCTGAGATCTTTTCAAGCTAAAAGTCTGTCTTTCTAAGCTACACGCCGAACGCGGTTCTTAGAATGTAGAATATAACAATAGCAAGAGCAGCACCAACTGGCAATGTGATCACCCAAGAAACTACAATGTTTCTGATCACACCCATGTTTAATGCAGCGATACCACGTGCCATACCCACACCCAACACGGCACCTACCAGTGTTTGAGTTGTCGAAATTGGCAAACCAGTACCTGATGCAATTACCACTGTTGATGCAGCAGCAAGTTCAGCAGCAAAACCGCGGCTTGGCGTTAGGTGTGTAATACCTTCACCGATAGTTTTAATTACTTTCTTACCTAGAATAGCTAGACCTGCAACAATACCTAGGCCACCTAGTGGTAAAATCCACCAAGCAAGTGCAGCTTTCTTCGCCATCACACCGTCATTTTCTACGATGTTCACAACCGCAGCAAGAGGACCAATCGCGTTTGCTACGTCATTTGAACCATGTGCAAAAGCCATACAACAAGCTGTTAGTACCATAAGCACCGCAAATACTTTCTCAACGTTGTTGAACTGCATTTGCTTGTCAGCTTTAGGGTCCATCTTCAAACGTGCGATAGCAATCTTGCCTATGATACCTACCAACACAGCAATACCAATCGCTAGTGCGTAGCCTTCAACTGTGCCAAGGTTAATACCAACGTGCTTCAGACCCTTTTTGATGGTCACTAGTGACATCACAAAACCCGCAAGACCCATATAGATAGGTACGTAGCGTTTCGCGTTTTGCAATGGTGCTGAGGTATCAAAAATCAGTTTTTGCGCGCTCATGAAGATCAGGTACGCTATGAAACCCGATATCGCAGGCGTCACAACCCAACTACCTACAATCCCAGCCACTTTACCCCATTGAATCGCCTCTGTGCCTACTGCAACTAAGGCAAAGCCAATGATTGCACCAATGATTGAGTGTGTTGTTGATACTGGCCACCCTAACACTGAGGCCAATAGTAACCAAGCGCCCGCCGCAAATAATGCCGAGATCATTCCTAAAACCATTAATTCAGGAATATCCACAAATGGGGCTGCGTCAATGATCCCTTTACGAATGGTTGACGTTACTTCACCGCCCGCTAAATACGCGCCAGCAAATTCAAAGATCATAGCAATTAAGATTGCTTGTTTAATGGTTAGTGCTTTTGAACCAACCGATGTACCCATCGCATTAGCAACGTCATTTGCGCCAATGCCATAAGCCATAAAGAAACCAACTGCTGCTGCAATAAGCACCAGCATGGTACCGTAGGATGCAATGATATCCATTGTAAAACCTTACTTTGTAAACTTCGTAATTTGAATTAACGTGCGAGCATCAGCTCTAAGCGAGAACCAACGCGTTCAGCGATATCGGCAAGTTCACCCACCCATTCGATGATCTTGTACAAGAACATCACATCAACAGGGTTTAACTCCCCTTCAACAGCGCGTAACTCTTGGCGGATTCTTATTTGCATTTCATCCGTATCTTGCTCGATCGCATCCAATTCGACCAACATATTTTCTACCAAAGTTACTTCACGGCCACGGAAGCCTGTTTCTAATAGTTCATCAAGTTCATTAATGGCTTTAGAGGCTTGCTTTGTCGCATCAACACAACGTTTTAAGTAAGCTAGGAATTCTGTTTGAATTTCTTCTGGAATTTCCATTTCGCGACCAACAACACGACCTGCGATGTCTTTCGCTTTATTCGCTATTTTGTCTTGATGGGTAATTAGCTCAAGTAGATCGGTACGTTCTACAGGCATGAATAGACCACGAGGCAACTGTAAACGAACTTCTCGTTTTAGTTTGTCTGCTTCGCGTTCATAATTGCGGATTTGTACACGTAGCGCTTCGGCTTCGGTCCATTCCCCTTTAAAAACATGATCAAAAAACGGCACTAAAGCTTTACTTGCTTTGTGAACAATTTTGATGTGTTCTTCGATTGGTTTAATAGGTGATTTTGCAAAAACCCCTAAAAACGCATTTGTAGGCATAACTGACCCTTAAATCATATTTATATGCTTTGCGGTATGTAATTTTACAGCATTGAGCGTCATTGTGAACGATTTTTATCGGTAAGATAAATTAAGCTGAGCTTAACGACTAAAGTTAAGCTCAGCTTGGATGATGTGAGTTATAGAGATTTTTCTATATCTTCTTGAGATGTATGGCGAATATCTTTGCCATTAACAAAATAAATGACATATTCTGCGATGTTTTGGCAACGATCACCAATGCGCTCTAAAGAGCGAACAGACCAAATTAAATCCATGATTTTTGGAATCGAGCGAGGGTCTTCCATCATGTAAGTCATAATTTGACGTGTTAACGCTTCGTATTCTCTATCTACTTTGGCATCTTCTTTGTGTACTTCAAAGGCACGTTGAGCGTCCATTCTTGCAAATGCGTCAAGAACATCATGAAGCATTTTCGATACTTGACGGCCCATGTTCTCAATATTTACCAATAAATCTTGCTGATCCTTTGTAAATGAGTCTAATGCTACGCGAGCGATACGCTCCGCTTCATCGCCAATACGCTCAAGGTCTGCAATGGTTTTTGCTATCGCAACCACCAGACGCAAATCACTCGCTGCAGGCTGACGCTTAGCAATGATACGCGTACACTCTTCATCAATATTCACTTCCATTGCGTTGACTTTGTAGTCATTTTCACTGACTTTGCGGGCTTTTTCGGCATCGCAATCATTGACTGCATCAAGCGCTAAATTCAGCTGTTGCTCTACCAAGCCCCCCATGCTCAGCACATGGTTGCGTACATTTTCTAGTTCTTCATTGAAGCGACCAGAGATATGTTTATTTAGATTGTGTTCCATATTTTTCCCCTATGTCAGCCGCTTAACCGTAACGACCTGTAATGTAGTCTTCGGTTTTCTTCTTCGATGGGGTCGTGAATAGCGTGTTAGTATCTGCATATTCAATCAGCTCACCCATGTACATGAACGCGGTCTGATCCGAAACACGAGCAGCCTGTTGCATGTTATGCGTAACAATCACCACTGTGTATTTATTCTTAAGATCGTTTATTAATTCTTCGATAACCAAAGTAGAAATAGGGTCCAATGCTGAGGTTGGCTCATCCAGCAGTAGTACTTCTGGCTCAATTGCAATAGAACGTGCAATAACCAAACGCTGTTGCTGACCACCCGATAACCCAAATGCACTGTCGTGTAGACGATCTTTAACTTCATCCCACAACGCGGCACCACGTAAAGACTTTTCAACTACTTCATCTAGCTTACGCTTATCTTTGATCCCCTGTAAGCGTAACCCATAAACAACGTTTTCGTATATTGATTTAGGAAACGGGTTTGGACGCTGAAACACCATGCCTACATTACGACGTAACGCCGCAACATCTACACGTTTGTCGTAAATGTTTTGCCCTTGCAAAATAATTTCGCCTTCGATACGACAACTATCAACTAAGTCATTCATACGGTTGATACAACGTAACAAGGTTGATTTACCACAGCCTGATGGACCGATAAACGCAGTCACCTGACCTTTTGGGATCAACATGTTGACCTTGCTCAGCGCTTGCTTATCACCATAGTAAAGATCTAGGTCTTTGATTTGCAGAGACGTTTGCTCTGGTGTCAAATTTGCAAGATCGAGCTTTTTTTGGCCATTGGCCTGATTAACTTCTGGAGCTACTGTAATCATTACTTTTACCTACTTAAAATCTTTACTATTAATGTTCAAGTGATCTAAATTTTTCACGCAAGTGGTTGCGAATACCAATTGCTGTGATGTTTAGGGCGATGATCACCGTCACTAACAAAAATGCTGTTGCATATACTAACGGTCGTGCGGCTTCGACATTCGGACTTTGGAAACCTACATCATAAATATGGAAGCCTAAGTGCATAAACTTACGATCTAAATGAATATATGGGAAGTTTCCATCCAACGGCAGTGTCGGTGCCATTTTCACAACCCCTACCAACATCAGTGGTGCGACTTCACCCGCAGCCCGCGCAACGGCCAAAATCAGTCCGGTCATAATCGCAGGGCTTGCCATTGGCACGACGATACGCCATAGTGTTTCAGCCTTAGTAGCACCGAGTGCTAGTGAACCATGACGCACCGTACTTGGAATGCGCGATAAGCCTTCTTCGGTTGAAACAATAACCACAGGCAAGGTCAAAATAGCTAATGTTAATGCAGACCAAATTACCCCAGGTGTACCAAACACAGGGCTAGGTGCGGCTTCTGGATAAAATAGTTGGTCAATTGAGCCTCCTAACATGTAGACGAAAAAGCCCAGACCAAATACACCGTATACAATCGAAGGAACACCAGCCAAATTGATTACCGCGATGCGGATCATTTTTGTCACCGCATTTTTTGCGGCATATTCGTGTAAGTAGATTGCAGCTACCACTCCAAATGGCGTCACGATCACAGCCATCAACATAACCATAAATACCGTACCAAATATCGCTGGGAACACCCCACCTTCGGTATTAGCTTCACGCGGGTCATCGCTGATGAATTTTCCAATTTGTGAAATATAGTGACCAACCTTGGCAAAATAACTCATATTATTCGGGAACCAAACATCAAGCACTTGATATAAAGGTAAGGTAACGAGTTCACCACGCATGTCTCGAACAATTACCTGATCACGTTTCGCCTGCTTGCGTAATTCAAATAAACGTTCTTCTAATACCTTATACTCTTCACGTAACTGTGCTCGACGTGTCTGTAGTTCAGCCATTCGTTCATCAGTTAACGCATTATCAAGAACGTAGCCCTTTTCTTTTAAGCGCATACGCTCAAGTTCATAGTTAATATGGCCAATATCGCCATTTTGTAGATCTAGCGCTTCGTCATTGAGCTCTACTGCGCGCTCAACAAACTCATACAAGCGCTCAATGGCATTGTTTTCAACCACTTTGCCATCTTCAATCACCTGTTCTACATAACCATAGAAGTTACCATTTTTGCTACGCTCAAATACCGCGAGATTTGCAGGTGTTGATTGCTGCTGTATATCCGTTGAAAGCACCCAACGGAAATCCAACTCAACGTATTCACGGTTACCCGTTTTAATCAACAAGCGTTCGATAAACTCTTGGTCGTAAGCTGATAAATCATAACCTGCTGCCTCTAGTCGAGATTTAGGCACTTGCTCACGATCGTAAATCTCACCTATGACGACTTGTTTCGCAACAGAGCCATCTAAATGCATCTCTACAACCTGAGATGGCCAGAAAAAGCTTAAACCTTTCCAAGCTATCATTGCCAATAGGCCGAGCACCGAAATCAAGCTAATACTTACTGCACCACCTGTCATCCAGATCCACGGAGACCCTGACTTAAACCACTGTTTTACCATGTCATGAACTCCAACTATTACATCGAGCTATATTTTTCACGAAGCTGCTGACGGACAAACTCAGCAACCGTGTTAAATACAAAGGTGAAAATAAATAATACAAATGCCGCAAGGAACAGAATACGATAGTGTGAACTGCCAACTTCTGACTCAGGCATTTCAACCGCGATATTCGCAGCCAACGTACGCATTCCTTGGAAAATACTCCAATCCATAATTGGCGTATTACCGGTGGCCATCAATACGATCATGGTCTCGCCCACCGCACGTCCTAACCCCATCATAACCGCAGAGAAAATGCCTGGACTTGCTGTTAGTAGTACCACTCTAACCAGTGTCTGCCATTGAGTTGCACCAAGCGCTAACGAACCATTTGATAAGTGTTTAGGGACACTGAAAACAGCGTCTTCAGCGATAGAGAAAATAGTCGGTATTACGGCAAAACCCATCGCGATACCAACCACCAATGAGTTTCGTTGGTCAAAGGTTAGGCCCAATTCATTGGTCAAATATTGACGCACATTACCATCGAACATCCAATCTTCTACGCTGCCGCTAATTGCAAACGACACCCAGCCGACAATTAACACCACTGGGATCAGCAGGATTGAGTGCCAGCCTTCCGGTATAACATGTTGAATCTTTTCTGGTAACTTAGTCCACAAGAAGGCCGTGCCTATCATTGCCGCAGGTAGCAACAGTAACAAGGCGACAATAGCAGGGAGATGAGTTTCTATCAGCGGAGCCAACCAAAGGCCAGCTAAAAATCCGAGAATTACGGTTGGCAACGCTTCCATTATCTCTACCGTAGGCTTTACCACGCGACGCAGCTCACTAGACATAAAGTAGGCTGTATATACGGCCGCTGAAAGCGCAATAGGTACAGCAAATAACATGGCATACATGGCCGCTTTAATCGTACCAAAAGAAATTGGCACTAAAGAAAACTTCGATTCAAAATCGTCTGATGCTGATGTTGATTGCCAAATATAATCTGGCTCTGGGTAGCCTTCGTACCAAACTTCTTGCCACAATGCCGACCAAGTAACTTCAGGGTGCTCGTTATGTACATCAAACACTGACAGTTTGTCATCTGCAACGATCAGCACCGCATTGGAGCGTGGAGAAACGGCAAATGATTTAATTGCCCCTTCACTGACCTTACCCTGCCATAAATGTGCTTCACTGGTGGTGTAATAAAGGCCTAAGTCACCGCTGTTGTTTGTCGTAAAGAATGTGCGTCGGTAATACTCGCTGTAGATATCAACATCACTATTTTTGCTGGTTTCAAATGCTCTGATTTTTTGAAATTTACGTCCTGTATCAGAGTTCACTTCAAACCATTGTGACACCTCACCGTTGTCATTTGCTAACATAAGAGAGTTAGCACCCGCTAACAGAGATGTACCTACTAAATTAGCATTCTCTTCATTTGCTGCCAAAACTTGTATTTGTTCAACATCGCTTGGGTAACGAGTATCAAAAATATAGACTTGATTGGCTGAACGAACGAAAGTACGAGTTGTATCAGGGGTGATCAATAACTCATCTATACGGCCATCAATTTCTAACTCAGTACGCTCAACCACCCACTCGACTTCACCACTAAACATATTTTCTTCTGCCACGAATGAGGCAAAGATAAGGCGTTTATCTGCAGTGAGTGCAATCACAGCGGTTTTATCTTCATAATGGCTAAAAGCAAAACGTTTAATTGCTTTTTCCTGCTCATCAACAAGCAATTGTTTGCCATCTAGAGGGTAGCTTAAGCGTGGTGAAATCACGCGTTCGTTACCAGGAAAAGTAACTAAAAACGAAGGTTTTACTAACTGAACCTGACCATTGTCCAGTCCATAAGCATACTGGCCTAAAAAAGGGGCACTTTTTGCTGCACTGGTTACTTGTCCATCTAAATTTACGGATAAGCGCTCAATTAACCCGCCCGCTTGCTGTCCCTTTACCTGATAAAAGTCGACATGTCCTGTACGACTAAGCAAGTACGCAATCTCAGTTTGCTCCTCAATACCAATGCCCACATATTGTTGTGCGCTACTCAACGTCACATCAACACGCTTCTCTACTTTTGCGGACTCAAATATAGGCTGAACAACATAGAGTAAATAGAAGAAGATCAGCAACAATGCGATCAATACCATCACTCCACCAGCTGATATACCAAACTGTGCAAACCGATCTTTGAATAGACGGCTTCTATCCGTTCTAAAAGACGGTTGCTGCGGATTTGAAGACATCAAAACACCCTTTCATTTTAAAGTTGGCGGGCATTATATTTCATCAAGATGACAGTTATGTTACACCGTGCTCAGTGGAATATTATAATATCGGGTACAATTTGTGACTAAATTATTGCTAACATAGCATAAAAGGGATTGTTTTCATTTCTTTACAAACCAAAGGGGAATTGGATTGGACATCATAAATTGGTGAACTAATCTTAGAACGCGGAATCTACCATTGAGGCTATGTATAAGGATCATCCCTCACATATCGAAGCCGCTTTTTTCCACCGCTATGTAGTTATTCATGGCAAAAATAATAAGAGACACGCATTATGAAGCAGTTAGTTTTAACAATAATTGGAAAAGACCGACCTGGTCTAGTTGAAGAAATATCTTCAGCCGTGCTTGCACATCACGGCAACTGGCTCACCAGTAATCTCAGCCACTTGGCAGGACAATTTGCAGGGATAGTTCAAGTTGAAGTTGCCGAAGAACACTTACAAGAACTTCGTGATGGTTTGGCAGCTTTGCCAGGACTAGACGTAAGAATGGAAAGCGGTGATGTAATACGAGAGCAAGAATTACCTGAAACCATTAATTTAGTGATCACAGGCAATGACCGTCCGGGCATTGTACAGGAACTCGCGACAGTTATCCGCCATAAAGGCGCCAACATTACGCATTTAAACTCAAGGCAACAAAGTGCGCCTAACTGGGGCGTACCAATATTCAGTGCCTTTGCAACCGTAACGCTACCTATTGGCATGAATAAAGACACTGTAATTGATGCACTAGAGTCAATAACTAGTGACCTCATTGTCGATATAGAAACAGAGTAACTCCTCTCATTATACTAACAAGCGTATTGATTTTATTGCCACGAACAGATCGTATGACAAGTTGTCGTTTTAGAAGACACTTGTCATACCGCCGTCACATTATGGACCTATATTTGACGCAGCTAATTTGTCGTGGATATCAACATGCAGGCTCTACCTTCTCAACCGAAAACTGTTAGTTATTTTGCAAAAGAATTAAGTTGGCTATCATTTAACGAACGCGTATTACAAGAAGCTAAAGATAGTAGCAACCCAATCATAGAGCGGATACGCTTTTTAGGGATTTTTTCAAACAATCTCGACGAGTTTTTTCAAGTACGTGTTGCTGACGTAAAGCGTCGCGTTCTACTTAACAACTTACCCAATACTAACTTTGATGAAGATGAAGTGTTGCTTAGCCAAATAAACCAAAAAGTACTTCAGCTTGGTAAAAAGTTTACTCATATTCACCAGCAGATTTTGAGTGACCTCGAGAAATATCACATCCACTTAAGTCGGCCTCAAGAACTATCTGAGTTTCATCAAACTTGGCTCAAGCGTTATTTTGAAGATCAGGTTTTACCCAATATGTCACCCATGTTGCTGACAGAAAACAAAGACTATTCGGACAACATGAACGACACGATGACCTATCTGTTTGTGCACATGAATGGTGAGAAGCAACATTATGCCCTACTAGAAGTGCCCACCGACCGACTGGCACGATTTGTACAGCTTCCACCTGAACGCTCACGACGCCAAAAGCACATCGTGATGTTGGATGACATCGTGCAGTTCTTTTTGCGCGATGTCTTTAACAGCTTCTTTCATTTCGACAGTATTGAAGGCTACGCCATTAAGCTGACCAGAGATGCCGAATACAATCTTGACGATGAAATAGAAGAAGGACTGCTAGACAAAATGTCAAAAGGCCTGAAACAAAGGCTATATGCCGAGCCGGTCAGGTTGGTATACGATGAGTCAATGCCAGAAGAAATGCTCAAAGTGATGAAAAAGCGCCTAGGTGTTACCCATCAGGATGCGCTTATCCCAGGAGGGCGTTATCGCAACTTTAGAGACTTCATTGCTTTTCCGAATGTTGGTCGCCGCCACTTAGAAAACAAGCCACTGCCACCATTACAAAGTCAGGCATTTAAGCACCATGAAAGCGTGTTTTCAGCAATCACTGAGCAAGATATCTTGCTCTATTACCCCTACCACACTTTCAATCATTTGCTGGAGTATGTTCGCCAAGCAGCTTTTGACCCTCATGTTACTCAAATTAAGGTCAATATATATCGTGTTGCAAGCAACTCCAGAATGGTCGCTTCGCTTATCAATGCCGCAAAAAATGGCAAACACGTCACGGTCATGGTCGAGTTAAAAGCCCGCTTTGACGAGCAGAATAATATCGAGTGGGCTAAACGTTTAAGTGAAGCAGGGATCAAGGTAATGGTCGGGATCCCCGCGCTCAAGGTGCACAGTAAACTGTGTGTGATCCATCGTCGCGAAAAGGGAAAAATTGTCAAATATGCGCACATAGGTACGGGCAATTTCCACGAAAAAACCGCAAAAATTTACACTGACTTCAGCCTGTTTACTAAACATCAGGATATTTGTGAAGAATGTGACAGCGTATTTCGTTTTATTGAAAGTAGCTATCGTCCTTTTCATTTTGAACACCTAATGATCTCGCCACTGAACGCGCGAGATCGTATTCTTGATTTAATTGACCAAGAAATGAAGCACGCCGAGCAAGGAAAGATTGCTCGAATAACCATTAAAATAAATAACTTGGTCGATAAACAACTGGTTGATAAATTGTATTTTGCGGCCCGTCTTGGCGTTAAAGTCAGAATTATTGTACGAGGCATGTGCGCTCTGGTACCAGGTTTGCCACGCTTTAGCGAAAACATTAAAGTGATCAGCATCGTTGACCGCTTTTTAGAGCATCCTCGTGTGATGGTATTTGAAAACTTAGGGCACCCTTTAGTTTTCATTTCTTCTGCTGACTGGATGACTCGCAACCTTGATCATCGTGTTGAGGTGGGGGTGCCCATATACAGTGAAGAATTGAAACAACTCATCATTGATATCCTTGAGCTACAATTTCGCGATCGCACCAAAGCTCGAATTATCGATGCAGAGCAAAAAAATCAATACGTAAGACGCGGTAACCGCAAAAAAATCCGCTCACAAATTGCCATATATGACCACCTTAAAAAATGGGAAAGTAACAAGAGTTCACTATGACAGAATACCCCTCTATTGCGGCCGTAGACTTAGGCTCAAACAGCTTTCATTTATTGGTTGCAAGAGAAGTTGATGGTAGCTTTCAGGTGCTTCATAAAGAAAAGCAACGCGTTAATCTAGCGGCAGGGCTTAATGCCGATATGACGCTCAGTGTGGCAGCCATGGAAAGAGCATTGGCGGTACTGAAACAGTTTGCCGCCACGTTACAAAATTTTCCCCATAGTCATGTGCAAGTCGTCGCAACGTATACACTGAGAAATTGCAAGAATATTCAACAATTTCTGGTCAAAGCCAAAGCGTGCTTCCCATTTAAAATCAACGTTATCTCGGGCCAAGAAGAAGCTAGGCTCATTTACCAAGGTGTTGCAAACTATGAACACAGCGACGGTAACCGCCTAGTCATTGATATTGGTGGTGGCAGTACTGAACTCATCATTGGTGAGCATTTCACGCATAAATTACTAACTAGTCGAAATATGGGCTGCGTGAATATCAGTAAACAATTTTTTGCCAACGGACGCCTGTCTGAAAAGCGCTTTATTAAAGCACAAATTCGTGCTGAACAATTATTAGAACCGATTACCGCCAGTTATAAAAAGATGGGCTGGCAACGCTGCTATGGCACCTCTGGCACCATCAAAGCACTGCATGCGATTGCGGTACAGTTTGGCTACAACACGCTAACTTATGAGGTGCTGATTAAAATCAAAGCCCTTATCCTAGAATCTAAAAGCTGTGATACCCTACTCATTGAAGGGTTGTCTGAGGAGCGAAAGTCCAGCATCGCTGGCGGTCTTGCGGTACTCCTTGCAGTATTTGCTCAGTTGAATATTCACGAGCTTCACTACTGCGATCATGCACTGCGCGATGGTCTGTTACACGAAATATCGCAAAATGACGAGTTTGATATACGTACTCGCACAATTCAAACACTCAGTGAGCACTACAATGTCGATACCCAGCATAGTGCAAGCATTTGTCATACGCTCAAACAATTTTACCAGCAGCTCAGTGCAAATTGGTCATTGAAAAAGCTCGACTTGCAACTGCTTTGCTGGGCCGCACAACTGCATGAAGTGGGTCTCGTTATCAATTCATCGGGGCTACACCGCCATAGCGCCTACATTGTCAGTAACAGCCAACTGCCAGGTTTTACACAAGAGCAACAGCAGGTGCTGAGTTATCTCATCCGATTTTATCGGAAAAAAATCAAAATGAGCGAACTGAAACTGTGTAGTGCAATAGAAATGGTTAAGTTTTCACGCTTATTAAGTTTATTTAGACTCGCGGTATTACTCAATGCCAAACGTCAAGACACACTCATTCCCGAGGTAAAATTGAGCAGTTATGCAGATACTTTGCTTGTTGAATTTAACAGTGGTTGGCTAAAGGAGCATACATTGATGGCGGCTGACTTGGCTCAAGAACAACATCATTTGAAAAAGTTAAATATATCTTTGAGTTACACTTAGCTTTTTACGACCGAAAAGACATCATCGCCATATTCTCGGCTTTCCATAGCTAAATCATACAAGTATTTGGTTTTTGTTGCTGGGCGAATGGCCTGTAGGATCATTTCAGCTTCTTGCCAATCATTCTTTTCAATTGCCAGCGTCAATTGCAGCGCGCCCCCCAACAAGCCTTGATAACTCAAAAGTGCGCTGCTCAGTGAACTATCTAATGAAAACTCAGCAACAATGATAGATAACTCGACCTCTAAAACCGCGTCCAATACCGACATTAAACCTATTAAATATCCCTGTTCCGCCATTTCCTCCCCGCCAGGGCGTAAAAACAACTGCATAAACTTCGCTCTCACCAAACCCATTTTGGTCAGTTCAGCTGGTTTATCAACACCTAACTCACTTAATGCAAGCACCCTAACAAACTGCCGTATGGCATCTTCGCCAAGATAGACAACCGCCTGAGAAATCGATTTCATTTCTATCTTTTGGCTACCCGCTTTAGAGTTTGCTAATTTAAGTACTCTCGCAGTCAAGCTTAAGTCTTTTGAAACTCGCTCTTGTACCTCCCGAAAGCACAGGTCCTGTTTGGCCGTACAGCGTAGCAGATCGAAAACGATTAACTTAGACGGTTCAATGTTGCCGTGATTGAGCATTTCTGGGCGAGCAAAATAAAAGCCTTGGAAATAATCAGCCCCAGCATTTTTAACAAACTCGTAGTGCTCTTGTGTCTCAATGCGCTCCACAATGATCTTAATGTCTGGGTAGCTACGTTTGAGCTTTTTAATCATCATGGTGGTTTTGATAATGGGTGTTTCGATTTCTAGCTTAATATACGACATCAGCTCAATAAGAGGCTGCCATTTGGGGTTGCCATCGTAATCATCTAGTGCAAAGCGATAGCCACGCTTGCATAGCGCTGCCACCATTTTCACTAGCTCGGGAATATTCTTAGAGCGCTCGACAATTTCTACAACCAAATTATCTGGCTTTAACAGATTAGGCAATTCTTGGAGTAAGGACTCATCAGATAAATTAATAAAGGCACGCTGACCTGCAGCTAGTCGCTCTACACCAACAAACATCAGGGAGTTAAAAAACATTCTTCCCGTTGCTTGTCCATCAGACACACCCATAGGAAAGGCGTTGTTATTTGAGTCCCTGTATAGTAGCTCGTACGCATGTATTTTTCGTTCGACATCAAGGATAGCTTGACGCGCTATATATTGTACGGCTGTATTTTTTACTTTCGTAACAGTGCCACTCATTAACATCTATATCCTTCTCTAGCGCATTAATAGCCGTAGCCTAAGATTCAGAATACGTGATGCTCTAGTGTCGAGCAAATAAAAGTTTAACTTTCGCAGTAAAACTCACGACCAACTTAGTCTTTTGGTAATTGCTCATGTTCAGATTGTTAGTCTAGTATAAGCGTATGAGAACTTTAATAATGATAGCTGCTTTTTATTTTTTAAGCCCGCTGCACGCCAACACCAAAACTCAGCTCACTTATAGTGTAAGTGGCTCGGGGAGCTATTATCCATATTATACACATGATCCAGAGCAACCAGGCATTCTCCCCGAGGTTGTCACCGCTATTTTAGACACGGCTAATATTGAAGGCACAAATTTACTACTACCGGCAAAGAGAACCGTTTTATACCTAGAGACGGGTAAAATAGACTTTGATCTCATCAGCCCCAGTTGGCTGAATGACCAGCAGCGAAACGACCCGCGATTTATATACTCAGATGCTATTTTATCAGTTGATGAATATATAGTTTCAACTAAAAAGCTTTCATTTGAGCCTAAGCTTAAGGGCGCTGAAGTTGGCACCGTTCGCGGTTATTACTATCACGATGATATTCACTTTGAGCGCATTGACTTTAATTCCGAAAAAGAATTGTTGCAGGCGCTTGCCAAAGGTCGTATCGACCTAGCAATTATTGGTGATCTCCCTGCCATATATTGGGCAAAAGAGTTAAATATTCCGGTTTACCTCAACTCTGTTCACTCTCAAGGTGAAATGCATATGCGACTACAAGCCAAGCATAAAAAACTGCTGCCCGTGATAAATCAGGCGATTAAGACGCTGCATCAGCAAGCTTTCTTTAAAACCATCACTCAACGCTATGTTCAATCTATCCCTTCCGCTGGTGCGCTGGGGCATTGAGCAGTATAATACGACTTTTGCCTACGGGAATAAGTTATGAGTATCGAGGCCACCCTCCAAACACGCAGCAACCAGCAATGTGAACTATGTACCAGCACCCATGCACTGTCCATCTATGAAGTTCCACCGGTTGTCGAAGCTCACTCGGATAAATGTGTGTATCTTTGTGAAACTTGTAAGGCGCAAGTAGAGGGCAAAACCGATTTGATCGCAAATCATTGGCATTGTTTGAACGACAGTATGTGGAGTCAAGTACCAGCGGTACAAGTCGTGGCCTATAGAATGCTAAAGCGTCTTGCTGCTGACAATGGTTGGGCGCAAGATGCGATAGACATGCTTTATCTAGAAGAGGATACCCTAAGCTGGGCACAGCAAGCGCTGGCTGAGGAAGAAGATATTGTGCACCTTGATAGTAATGGCGTGCGGTTAAGTGCGGGTGACACCGTTGTATTAATCAAAGACTTGGACGTGAAAGGTAGCTCTTTAGTTGCTAAACGTGGCACCGCCGTGCGCAATATTGGTTTAACCTCTAACCCTGAACATATCGAAGGGCGAGTCGAAGGCCAGCGCATTGTTATCCTAACTAAATATGTGAAAAAGTAATAAGCTTGCTAAATTTAGCAAAGCCCTTGTTTAGGGCTTTGCCGCACTTGTGCGTTAATGGCAGTCCTCACTACTCATCAACGAGTTGCTCACTGCGATAAAACCCATCAGCTTTACTCAAATATTTAACTAATTCAGGTAACACCGCATCCATAGTCGTTTTCAAGGTCCATGGTGGATTAACCACTATCATACCAGAGGCAGTCATACCATGTTGTTCCGTATCCTGCTCAGTGGCTAGTTCAAAAAGTTGAATATTTCTAATGCCGGAATCAATTAATGTTTGTTCTAACAAATCAATACGACTACGCGACACCACAGGATACCAGATCATGTATGTGCCTGAAGGAAAACGCTTGTGTGCCTTGGCTATCATAGTCGCCGCTTGCTGGTAGTCGGTTTTTATTTCGTAGGGTGGATCCATAAGCACAACGGCACGCTTTGAAGCAGGTGGCACAAGCGCTTGTAAGCCCTTGAAGCCATCTTCACCACGCACTCGTAAAGACTTTTTACCTTGCATATTCTGCTGTAGCAAAACTAAATCTTTTGGATGTAACTCAAAAAACCAGCCTTTATCCTGACGGCGTAAATGATGTTCTGCTATCTTTGGCGAACCTGGGTAAAATGATAAGTTGGCTTCATTAAAAGATTTAATTAACTGCACATAGTCTACTAACGCCGTATTCTCTCCCTGATAATCCCATAACTTAGCAATGCCATCTAAATACTCTTGCGTTTTTTGGGCATCCGCACTGTTGAGCTCAAACAGGCCTGCGCCAGAGTGCGTATCAATATAATCAAACCCCGATTCTTTGCGTGTCATGTATTCAAGTACCTGAGAAAGTACTAGGTGCTTTAAAATGTCCGCTGGGTTTCCCGCATGAAATGAATGTCGATAGCTAAGCATATGATCGCCTGTTACTAAAACGGTATATTTCGCTGAACCGCTTCTGAATAAAATAGAGTGTTAAAGGCATTATCGCTTAAAGTTACACAAAAATCAGTATAAAGCCGCGTATTCGCTAGCATCCGAAGCCACTTTGTTTTACATTTGCATGACAAAACACTGTGATAAGAGCGCATTTATGAATAACGAAACACTTCCCCAACTCGAACAGCTAATTGATCAACTAATTGCCCGTAATGAACGATTAAATAATGAACTTTTACAGCTTAAAGAACAAAACTCTAAGCTAATAGACGAAAATGAAACACTTCAACTAGAAGTGCTTGAAAGTGAAGAGAAGCAAAAAGATACAAGTAACACTTTGTCTAACCTTCTTGAAAAGCTGCAAAGTGCTACTCAGGCTAGCTAATGACTGAGAAAAGCAATCAAGTTGAGGTCACCTTACTAGGTAAGACGCATCAATTTGCCTGTACTGAGGGGCAGGAACAACTGCTCCTCGATGCTGTTGCTTTGTTAAATCAAAGAGTTGATGAAATGAAGCAGAAATCAACAGTAAGAAACGAGCAAAACGCATTGTTGCTTGCTGCGTTGCACTTGTGTCACGATTTACAAGACCTGCAACGAGTCAATAATTCTCAGCAAACTCAACAACAAACCCTAATTGATAAGCTGAAAATGCATTTGGCCGGTAATTAGTTGCTTCCCAAAAAACGCATTATCGGTTAAATTATCACCTCTTTTGTTGTAATACTTGGGCGATTATGCGTTTTATTTTAGCTGTCGTTGTCAGCCTACTCACTAATCTATCCTATGCGGATCAATGGTATAAAGTTGATGAAGCCACTTGGCTGATATCCCCCTCAGCTCACGCCCGCTATATACAAGTTAATCAAGCTGTTATTCACGGTCAGCACTGTGCCGCAATCATCAATGCCCATGGCGATTTTGCACAACTTGAGCAAATGATTAACAGCGTAAAAAACAAACTAACTGTACCCGTATGCTACTTATTCAGTACCTCTGCAGAACAACAGCAAATACAAGGTATGGCTTTGTTACAACGTGCATTTCCCAGCGCCAAATGGTACGCAAACGACAAGGTAGTGAAGGGCTTTACACAATACCAGCAAGGATTAATAGCAAAGCTATCCATGCTGGCACAAAGTTTATCTATAAGTAAACAAAGGGCCAATAAGCTGAGCGACACAGAGCAAAATCAATGGCAAGCTCACCTTGAGATAGCGCAACAAAGGTTAAGTGACTGGCGCACCTTGCAGCTCACACCACCTATCGCTATCAAACAATCGCTTTCTTTAGATCTCGGTGACTATCCTCTCACATTGACAGCTAGCAGCGCATATAGTCAGGGAGATATGTTTATTTTTAGTCAAACTAACGGTGCCCTGTTTGCAGGCAATACCGTTGATGAATTACCTTACGTAACGCATCATCAGTTGGCGCCTTGGCTGGCCTGTTTGCAAACTTTCAACCAAGATAACACGATAAAATGGCTGCTTCCTGCACACGGCAAGCCCTACAAAAGAGTAGCGCTTGCACGCCCAATCACATTCATTCAGGCGTTGCTGAATAACGTACCTGCGACTGAATTTATCAATAAAGTAACAGCACTGTACAAGATTGATGAAGCAACACAGACTCGCATGGCGCATTATTATCAGCTGGCACAACGGCGCTTAGCCACCACAACGGAGTCTGACCCCAATGCTGTTCTCTAAGCCGCTGTGGAGTGTCACCATCTTGCGCGCTGTATTCATCGTTGGGTTTGGCGTGTTCGCCAGTGCCTGTCAAACGACGTCCCCTACACAGCGCACTAAAACCGTAGTAAGTAATGACCATGATGTTGCCGCGATAAGTGCTTCTCTTGTCAGCACGCAAATGCTGGCACAGCCAGCTGTGAAACAAACATCACAAAGCCAACCTAATATCGCCGTCAAAAAACCGCTCAGCAAAGCGCCTGCCCAAAAAGCCAAGCCCATAACAGATCTATGGCAAAGGATCAGTGAGCAGTTAAGTTTTGATATTGAACTCAATGATAGATTAGAAAGTAGGATTAACTGGTATTTATCGCAGCCATATTATCTATCCAGCGTATCTAAGCGCGCCGCTCCCTACTTATACCATATTGTTGAAGAAGTTGAGCGTCGCCGCATGCCTATGGAACTAGCACTGCTGCCCTTTGTAGAGAGTGACTTTAGACCTAAAGCAGTTTCTTCTCAACAAGCAGTTGGCGCTTGGCAGCTTGTGAATGCGACAGCATATCATTTTGGTATTACTACCGATCATTGGTATGACGGTCGCCAAGACATCTTAGCGTCAACCAGTGCTGCCTTGGACTATTTGAACTACCTGCACAAACGATTTAATGGTAATTGGTTACACGCGCTCGCAGCCTATAACAGCGGAGAAGGTCGAGTCAAAAAAGCCATCGCTAATAACAAGCGTAAGGCTAAAAGTCGACACTTCTGGCACCTTTCTCTGCCCAAAGAAACCGAAGACTACGTACCCAAGTTGATTGCACTAAGCTATTTACTGCAAACAGAACATCCAAAATTTAAACGTCCATCACTGCCAAATTACGCTCTGACCAGTCCATTGGATATTGGCCAACAGTTTGATTTTTCGGTATTGGCTTCATTAACAGGTATTGAAAAAGCAGCCCTTCATAGATTAAACCCCGGCTACTTGAGGCACCAAAGTTCACCCAATGGACCGCACAAAGTTTTGCTACCACTGACAGAAAAGCAGTTGCTGAGTAGTCCATTCTTTCAAAAGTACTTTAGTCAGACTTATGTGGTAAAGCCTAATGATACGCTTTATCGGCTTGCTCGACGTTTTAACACAAGCGTAGAGACTATCAAGTTACTCAATAATAAAAAAGGTAACATGATACGTGTGGGTGAAAAGCTAAAAGTAAAACAGGCACAGCAATTCGACAGCTTGTTAATCGATTATCAGATCAGCCCATACGTTGCTCAGGTGCAAAAGCCTAAACAGCTGACCATGGAGCTTCGCCATACCGTAGGTGAAGGTGAGTCATTGTGGAAAATCAGCAAACAATACAAAGTTTCTGTACGTGATCTCATTGTATGGAACAAACTCAAAGAGAATAAGGTATTAAAACCTGGAAAGGTACTCGTTTTGCACCTGCCCAAAGGCAATGAAACACCACAAAAGCCAGCCAGCAATGTGCTGCTATCCGATCTTGAGCAACTGGTTAAGCCAGAAACTCGCTCTAATCGCTAGCCCTCATGGCCTTGCTCACGTAAAATGATATGACATATTTTGAAAAACGAGATAGTCATGCAGATTGCAAAAGATACCGCTGTTGAATTTCACTACACGCTAAGCGAAGCTGGTGAGCAAATTGAAACTAGCACCACGGGTGAGCCACTAACATACTTACATGGTAATGACAGTATGTTACCAGGTCTTGAGAACGCCCTAGAGGGCAAAAACTCTGGCGATAAGTTCAGTGTTACACTCGCACCAGATGAAGCCTATGGCGAATACCAAGAAGGTTTAGTTCAACGTATTCCGCTGAAGCATCTGCAAGGTCTTGGGAATAACAAAGCGTGGCAAGCTGGTATGTCTGCCATTGTAGAGTCAAACCAAGGTCGTCATCAGGTTACCGTGGTAAAAGTAGGTCGTTTCAATGCAGATTGTGACCTTAACCACCCATTTGCAGGCAAAACTCTAACGTTCGATGTTGAAGTGATCTCTGTACGTGAAGCTACCGCTGAAGAACTGGCACATGGCCATGTGCACGGCGCAGGCGGATGTGGTCATTAAGGAACACTAAATGAGCAAAGTTGCCATAGTTACAGGTGGCAGCTTTGGCATTGGCTTAGCCATTGTCGAGAAGCTGCTTAGCCAAGAGTATCAGGTTTTTAACTTAGATATTCATCCCTCACCAGTTGGTGACTATGTGCATTGTGATGTCAGCAAGGTTGCAGATGTACAAAAGCACATTACCGATATTATTCACCAAACAGGCCGAGTTGATGCCCTAGTTTCTAACGCAGGTAAGCATCTCAGTGCCAACATCGAAAATACCGATGAAACAACGTTAGATAGCTTATTCGCCCTCAACGTAAAAGGTGCTTATGCGGCCACAAAGGCAGTGTTGCCCGTCATGAAGCAACAAAATAATGGCGCTATTGTGTATATTTCTTCGGATCAGGCACTCATTGGCAAAACCAACTCATTTGCCTACAACCTTACAAAGGCTGCGTTGGCATCAATGGCACGTACTACAGCCTTGGATTACGCTTCGTTCAACATTCGCGCTAATGCGGTGTGCCCTGGTACTATTGAAACGCCTTTATTTCACACAGCCATTGATAGCTATTGTCACAGAAGTGGAGCTATTAAAGATGAAGTAGTCGCTGATGAGGCGAAAATGCAGCCTCTTGGCCGGTTAGGCCAAGCCCATGAAGTCGCCGCATTGGTCGCATTTTTACTCAGTGATGATGCGTCATTTATCACGGGAAGCTTACAGAGTATTGATGGAGGCTACACAGCCCAATGACCCAGATTATTGACCCTCATCTACATTTTTTTGACTTGCAGAAGGGTCAATATCAATGGCTGGTTGGCTCCTCTCCACCAGCGTGGCCAAACCTTGATAAAATTAGACAAAATCACGGGCTTGCACAATTGGTGCTGGGGGATGACCTTTGTCTAGCTGGCCTTGTACACATCGAGGCTGGGTTTGACAATCAAAACCCCGCTACCGAGCTCAAATGGCTAGCAACACAAATTTCCACGTTACCATACAAGGCGATTGCCTATATTGATATGACACAGGCACCCAAAGACTTTTGTGCCCAGTTACAACCATTATTGGATAATACCAACTTTATTGGCATTCGTGATATCAGTGAAGGGCCGGATGCCAATAAGCTGTTACACCCTAATGTTGCAACAAACCTTGCGGTTTTGGCTGAACACGATCTGGTGTTTGAAGCCCAATTTGAATTGCATCATGATTCAGTCGCTAAGCATTTGTCGGTTGTATGTCAGCAACTACCTAAGTTGCAAGTTGTCATCAATCATAGTGGCTTTTTACAGCAAGATACAAAATGGCAAGGTGGTCTGCAACTGATGGCACAGTGCCGCAATGTCGCCATTAAATTTTCAGGTCAAGAACACGTAAATAATCACTTAGATAGTCACACTCTGCTGGCGGTGCTCATTGCAGCCTTTGGTGATGAGCGCGTGATGTTTGCGTCAAATTATCCGGTGTGTTTAATGCGAGATGATTACGCCAATGTATGGCACCATTATCGCCAATTAGTGGATGACGATACCCTATGGGGGAAACTCAGTTACCATAACGCGAAGCGCGTATATCGACTTTAAGAGCGGATCTGCACCAGATCGTAAGCCGCTAAGCTCGGCACTATGCTCTGTAAGCGTGTTTCTGTATTTTCTAATGTATTAAGGCATTCACAATACTCTTCAGCCTTTGCTTCAAGCTGCTGTGCTTTCTTTTGCAATGACTTATCGATTTCTCTGGAAATGATTTCCATGCGTTGTCCCATATCCGTGATCCTATCTTCGATATTTCCCTCTCGAGATTTAAACGCATCACCCAACGACATTAGGATAGCACCCAGCGAACCATGTACCGCAGAGTGAATTTTTTTGCTTATTTCTTTGGTAAAAAAGTCATCTATTTTCGACAGTGATTGCGGCGCAATGAAGAAAAAGTCATCACCCCGTTTAAATTTGTCCATTAGTGCACGCTCAACATATTGCAATTGTGTTTTAAGTACCTCAGGCTCTTTATCAGACATACCTTCAACCACTTGCTCAATAGCGCTTAATCCTAGGTTGACACCATCCGTTGCCAAGCTCACCAACTCTGGAACTGTGTCTCTAATACCGCGTGAGTATTCGTACAATACTTGGGTTTCTTGTTCAGAGAGCTCCACCCAATAACCACGGATCAACAACTGGTCATCATTGTTGATTTGCACGCGTGTTTGGCCATTATCAACAATGCGGATCTCGCTGTCGGTAATAATAAGGCCATGGCTCAACTCAACATCGCATTTATTTTTTGCCAATACAGGCAAAGCACTCAATAGCACTAATGCTGCGAAACTCAATGAACGAAACAACGATTTATCACTCCCCGTCAAGAAACGAAAAGAAGAGTAGCAAACTTTTATCTAATGCCAAAGCTATTTGGCATAGCGAACTAAACGCAAAAAGATATCTGAGGTTTTCGCCTTCAAATTATTCTTACCATCAGCCAATTGATATGCCCATGCATGATCTTGCTGAGATATCGCGGTTGTACTGGTCCAATAGTTGTCATTTTGTGTTGATAGAAACACTTCTTGATTGATGGCGGGGTCCACACAACTATGCTCAATAATACTTGCTAGTTCTTTCACATTAGGTACGTGCCAATCCGTGTAATCGGCATAATTACTGTTTTTTGCAGCTACCAATGCCTGCTGCCAATTGACCTGTAACGCAGCACTGTTACACGTTTCACTCACGGCATCATAACTTTGTCCAAATTCACAGACTTGCCACATTAGGCCCGTTTCATTGTCAGTCGTCGTACCATCAGGGTTCATGGTGAAACGCTCTGTGGGTGTAGTGCTTGGCGCACTGGTTGCCTCAACACAAGTTTGCTCAGCCAAGGTCGCAAAAGAGCTCAGTAGTACAAAACCGGATAACAACAGTTTCATATTTTCCCTCATGGTGTTCTCACTAACCGCACATAGGCGGTATTTGCTTTTGGATATGCCAAGTCATTGCCTGTTTGCATATCAAGTATGAATGCTTGAGTGAGGCTACGACCATCCACACTGGTTTGTGCACTCCAATAATACAAGTGCCCCAACTCTGCTGCATCTGGTAGGTTAGGGAAAAAGTCAGGATCAAGTAGATGTGAGTCGCCCTGTCTACCAAAATCAATCAGACTTAGTAGCTCAAAGTAAGTCGGTAGTCGCCAGTTACTACCACCACAAAAATTGCTGGCGTTCACTTCATCAATAAATGCTTGAATACCGCAGTCAGTGTCACTCGGGCAGGTCGAGTTTGCAGGGCTAACAACGCTACCAGGGTATGCGGCATCACTCACACGGTCTATATGCCAAGTGTAGTGATTAATACTATCCCGTGTGTCCGTGTTGGGGAGCGTGCCAGTACCACTGAGTTTAACTTCCCAGATAAGACCGTTGACGTTATCTCTTACACAACTGAACTGGCTAGCGGTGTCTGGTAACTCATCGGCGAATTCGTTCAACTTTGTGTAGTCAAAAGCGGCGCGCCCTTGTCCCACTTTATCTAAAAAGTCAGCGACACTGTCTCTGCCAATATCTGCGTCTTGTTCGGGGTAATCGGCATCATCGCAGTCAATCTCTGTGCTGGCATCAAAACATGTATCTAGGCCACTGTCTTGGATCAGCCCCAGCGCCTTGGGTTCTAAGTTTACGGTCACCGTGTCAGTTGCGCTATACCCATTGGGGTCGGTGACCGTCACCTGAAACGAAAGCTCTGTGGTCACATCCACATCTGGAGCAACGAATTGAGTTATACACTGACTAGGTTCATTGATAGTGACCATGGTATTTTGTCCGGTTTGGACAAGGTGCTGCCACAGACAACTAAACTGTCCCGACGCTGTTTTACTTTGTGTGGCATCCAGTGTCACGGTATCAAACTCAATCGCTGTTTGTACCTCTCCTGCATCAGCAATAACAGGCTGGTCAGCCTTTAACAAGGTCACGCTGTATTCTGTGCTAGCACTGCCGTCTTCGTCATCGGTTACTGTAAGCCTAAACTTTGCGGCTTGGTTTGTGACCAATAACGGATGTACAAATTGTAATGTTTGTTCTGTAGTGCTGCTAAAACTTAATGTCGGTCCTGATACTTGCTCCCACAAATAACCAACTACTTGACCATTTTCATCAGGATCTGAAGATTCTGCGGCACTTAACTCAACGGTGTCTAAATACTGGGATTGTCCTTCGCTAGGTAGGGTTTGCAAAACAACAGGAATAGGTAATTGATTCTGCGAAGTAATAAATACAGAAACTTGATCAGAAACAACTTGTCCATTTGGCGCAAGGTAATCTACTTTAAAAACGGTTTCACTGTCTGATTTAACATCTGGCGCTGTGACTTCAATCTCCATGCCCTCTTGTGGAAAACCTTCAACATTTGGGCCGCTTAGGACTTGCCAACTCACCGTGCCACCCGAAGGCGAGACCAAAGCAGATAAACTAAATAGTGACTTTTCCAGTACAGTTACATCTTCACCAGCGTTGATGCTGGCATTTTCCGTGTTAGATCCTGAGTCAGAACCCCCACCTCCCCCACAAGCAGCTAACAACAAGCCCAATACAAAGGGAAGTATTTTGGTTCTATTCATGACCACTCCTTGCCTAATTCTTACAAATAACTGTCTTGGTGAATTCTTACAAATAGCTTGGTGCCAATTTTTGAATAGTCTACTTTATACTCTCGACCATCTAGCGCTTGAATGAACAACAAACGTTTCACTTCACCGAACACATCCACACTGGAGACATGCACGACTTCGAGATAGCGCTCTTTCGCCTCTCGACGATTTCTCGGCAACTCTTCTTTAAATGGCACTAACCCCATCGGTGTTACTTTAATCTTTGGGTGTGCTTCACCGTTCACAATGACTAAATCGAGCTTCTTCTCTTTATGAATAATGGTGTTGCGGCCACTTTTAATAAAGGCTCTTTCTGTGCTCATGAATTGATCCTGTTACTTCTTCGTTAAGGCGGTTTGCTAATCAAGCAAAGATCCTACCACCTCATCTGGATTTAACTTCCAGCGATTCAATAATGTCGAAAAATGCCATATGTCCCTATCCAAAACGTTTGCTGGTAACAGTAAGTCGTACCCTGTTAACGCTTTAAGATTATGCATTCTATTTGCAAACATCGCTATCAGACCTGTATATACATTGCCAGACGCTGAGCGATAATCACTCGGTTCAACCAGCCATTCTGGTGGGCAGTTACCGTTTTTACAATATACTTTAACAGCTTGTAAAAAAATATACCTCTGTTCTACCAACAATTTTCCCGCTAACCTTGGGCTCAAGTCATGTAAAAATGTGTCGATATTATTAAGTTTAATACCAACCGCATTTAACTCAAGAATTTCAAGCTCCTGTGTTACAGATGGGATACCAGCCGAGTGAAAATTATCAACCTCAATGTGCATATTTCCAAAACGGTGGACATAACATATTTCTTTATTATCAATAAGTAAACTATAGAATGGCTGCTGACTTTTTAAAAACCCCAGTAAAATAGCCATTAAAGCCGTACTTGCCAATAAAATTTCAACTATGCTGATTGGGGTACTTCGCAACGCGACAAATGTCATGATCACAGCCAAACATATCGCTCCAACGAGCATAAACTCCATGCCATGGCGATTTGCAGTCGCTCTCAATTTAGCTTGCTTAATCGACATAGAAACCAAAATAAAAGATAAACATCAGCACCGCCCAAAGCAGCACATAACGTATTGTAATACAGGTTTTACAGGGGGGTTGTTTTGCCACTTATACTCTCACACTCTGCTGATACTGTTTCCTATCATTCAATTTTTCGGCCAACTCACAAAATAACGAGATACCTAACTATATGTATACGGGCCGTATTTTGTACACTATTAACATCTCTATTTGCGGTATATTTTTATGTTTACACAACAATCAGGCAAAGCACTTTTTCCGTTTATTATTTTAGTTCTCGTTGCCATTTTAAGCTACTTATACCTGCCCATTAGCCAAGGTCAAGTGAGCAGAGCTGCAGGTGCACCAACAACAGTCAGTGCACAAACCGCATCAATGCAGGAAAAGACATTGTATATTTCCGCCGTTGGTAGCGCCCGTGCAAACCAAGCCATTCATATCTCTAGTTCGCAAAGCGATTATATAACAGATATTTACTTTAACGATGGTGATGTAATCAAGCAAGGCGACAAATTGGTCCAACTGCAAAATGAGCAAGAACGTTTGGCGGTAAAAGAGTTAAAGATAAACCTCAAAGAACAACAGCGGCAACTTAAACGCCTTGAGGACTTAGCCAAAAGTCAATCAGCTGCTCGCTCACAATTAGAAACACAGCGCTCGGTTGTCGAGGCACTTCAAGCCAAGCTGCAACTAGAGCAAACGCGTCTTGATGAACTATTAATAAGTGCTCCTTTCACAGGCATTTTAGGTAAACGTCTAGTGTCTGTTGGGAGCTTTGTTAACTCTTCAACCTCTTTAACGACGCTGGATGATATCAGCATCATCAAAGTTGATTTTCAGGTACCAGAAAAGCGCCTAGCAACACTTCATACGGGCATGACAGTAGTAGGCAAAAGTGATGCTTATGGTGAGCGTGCATTCATAGGTCAGGTTTCACATATTGATCCTCGTATCGACAGCGCCACCCGTAGTGTACAAGTTACCGCCAGTTTCGAGAACCCAGAATCTTTACTACGCCCAGGTATGCTGATGCACCTAGAGTTAGAGCTACAGACTTATAATGCCATCATGCTGCCAGAGAAAAGTGTTATTCCGCGCCAACAAAAACACTATGTATTTGTCATTGATGAACAGCAAAAAGCTAAACAGGTCGAAATCAATATCCTAGCCCGTTTCAATGGTTGGGTCGCTGTATCTTCGGGTGTTGAAACTGGCCAGCAGGTGATCACCGAAGGAGTGATCAAAATTCGCTCTGGCAGCACTGTATCGGTTAAGAGTTAGGAGTAGCGCGTGAAAATCACTGATACCGCGGTAAAACGCCCCGTTTTTGCGATCGTTGTAAACCTGTTACTGCTCACTTTTGGTATTGTTGCCTTTACGATGCTACCACTTCGTGAGTACCCAGACATTGAAACCCCCATAGTGAGTGTAAGCACCAACTACACAGGTGCATCAAGCGAAGTAGTAGAAGCAAAAATTACGCAAGTGCTTGAAAATAGAATTTCAGGTATTGAAGGTATAAAAAGTATCAACTCTTCCAGTCGCAATGGGCGCTCAAATATCACCATTGAGTTTAATATTGACCGCGATATTGATGCCGCCGCCAATGATGTGCGTGAACGCGTGTCCCGCGCACTGGATAGCTTGCCTGAACAAGTTCGCCCACCTGAGGTGTCAAAATCAAACTCAGATGAAAGCCCAATAGCTTGGTTTGTACTAAACAGTGAAACCATGAATACACTCGAACTTTCTGATTATGCGCAACGTTTTATTGTTGATCGCATCGCGGTTGTTGATGGCGTATCTAACGTACGTATTGGCGGAGAGCGACAATACGCAATGAAAATCTGGCTCAACCGGCGCGCCATGGCTGCTCGCGGTGTTACGAGCAGCGACATAGAACAAGTATTAAGACGTGAAAATGTAGAACTCCCAGCCGGCGAAATTGAGTCGTTAGATAGAGACTTCGCCGTTCGTATTGCTCGCAGCTACAAAACCCAGGAAGATTTTGCCAATCTAATCATCAAGCGTGGTGAGCAGGGCTACCTAGTAAAATTACATGAGGTCGCGGATGTTCAACTTGAAGCGGTTGATGACGAAAGCACCTTCCGTGGTAATGGCCGTAACATGATTGGTCTAGGTATCGTCAAGCAGGCCAAAGCAAACACCTTAGATGTGGTGGACAATGCTCGTCGAGAGCTTGAAAAAATCAAACGCAATCTACCTGTTGGAACAACTATAGAAGACAGCTACGATTCCTCTGTATTCATTCGAGAAAGTATCTATGAAGTATATCGTACGCTAGCGATAGCGATGGGGTTGGTGGTATTTGTCATCTTCATGTTCTTGGGAAATATACGCGCCACGTTAGTACCCGCTGTAACGGTACCCGTTGCTTTGGTGGCAACTTTCATGTTTTTACTCGCTATGGGCTATTCAATTAACTTACTAACATTACTTGCCTTAGTGCTAGCAATTGGCTTAGTGGTTGATGATACCATTGTTATGTTGGAGAACATTCACCGCAGAATTGAGCTAGGTGAACCACCTTTGCTCGCCGCTTATCGGGGCGCACGACAGGTAGGTTTTGCAATTATTGCTACCACATTAGTACTGATCGCGGTATTTGTGCCGCTGGTGTTTATGGATGGCCGCATCGGAGCATTGTTCACTGAGTTTGCCATGGCAGTCAGCGCGGCTGTACTGTTCTCGAGCGTGACCGCTTTGACACTCTCCCCTGCGCTTTGCTCTAAAGTACTTAAGCCCAGCGCTAAAGAGAACCGATTCAGTCAATGGATGGAAAAAATACTCTCTCGCATAGAACAAGGCTACAGAAAAGTACTACAGGATAATTTAGCCCGCCGCTACAGCTTAGTGACAACCTTAGCCCTGGCAGGGTTTGTGAGTTTCGCCCTACTTCAACACATCCCCTCTGAGCTGACGCCAAAAGAAGACAGAGGCACCTTTTTCATCATGATGAATGGCCCCGAAGGCGCAAGCTATGAAAACAACCTAGCCAATATGGAGCAAATAGAGCAACGCTTGTTGCCATATGTTGATAAAGGTGAATTGAGCCGTGTGTTAGTCCGTGTGCCAGGCTGGGGTGGACAAGGTGGCGTTGCTATCGTCGGCATGCCAGATTGGGACGAACGTAAGCGGTCAACTTGGGAGGTTATGGGTGAGATAAGCTCAACAATGCGAGAGGTCACAGATGTACGTGCATTTGCCATCATGCGCAGAGGTATCGGTGGTGGTGGTCAATCGCGTCCAGTCGAGTTTGTATTACAAGGGAATGATTACGATGAGTTGGCCAAATGGCGAGACCGGATCATCAGCAGAGCACAGCAAAATCCGGGACTGGTTAGAATTGATCATGACTATAAAGAAACCTTTCCACAGTTTTTGATAAGCATCGACAAAACCAAAGCGGCAGATTTAGGAGTGTCTATTAGCGATATCGGTCGTACGCTGGAAACCATGCTGGGACAGCGTCGCGTGACGACTTTTATCGACCGTGGTGAAGAGTACGATGTGATCTTAAAAGGGATTAAGTCTGACTTTGCGGCACCGAATGACATCCACAACATTTTTGTAAAATCACGCACTGAGGAATTGGTGCCACTGGATAGTTTAATAACCATTCGCGAAGAAGCGACCGCCGCCCGTCTGAATCGCTATAACCGTATGCGAGCAATTACTATCTCGGCCAATCTAGCTGACAACTACACCCTTGCTGAAGCATTGGAGTTTCTAAACCAAGTTGCCAGTGAAGAAAATGATATTGACGGTGCGATAGATTATAAAGGTGAGTCTCAACTGTATTATGAAGGTGCCTCGGCAATGACATATGTATTCATTCTAGCGCTCACAGTTACCTTTTTAGTACTTGCGGCACAGTTTGAAAGCTTTGTTCACCCGCTTGTTATTATGCTCACTGTACCACTTGGTTTAGTTGGCGCTATGTACGGGTTATACATTACCGACAATACCCTCAATATCTATAGTCAGATTGGTATCGTTATGTTGATAGGGTTAAGTGCCAAAAACGGCATCCTTATTGTAGAGTTTGCCAATCAGCTTAGAGATCAAGGTATCGCGTTTGAGCAGGCTATTTTGGATGCCTCTGTGCAAAGGCTTCGCCCTATTGTAATGACATCGCTCACAACAGTGATGAGTGCTATTCCACTGGTTTTAGCAACAGGCCCAGGTGCAGAAAGCCGCATGGTAATAGGAGTTGTAATTTTTGCGGGCGTGAGTGTTGCCACCATACTGACCTTGTTTGTTATCCCATGTGCCTATAACCTGTTAGCTAAACGTACTCAATCTCCTGAGTTCATCAGTCACAAACTGGCGGCCCAGGAAGCACAGCATAAGGAACGAAATAATGACTGAGGTACAGATTGCGACTTTGGGTGGTGGCTGCTTTTGGTGTATAGACGCTGCATTTCGTCGCGTAAAAGGAGTTTTAGAAGTACGCTCGGGTTACTGTGGTGGACATACACAACAACCCACATACGAGCAAATTTGTCACGGCGACAGTGGTCATGCTGAGGTGGTTGAAATTAAATTTGATCCACAACAAATAAGCTACGTACAAGTGTTAGAGATGTTTTTTACGTTGCACGACCCTACGCAACTAAATCGTCAAGGTAATGATATTGGTACTCAATATCGAAGTGTGGTGTTTTACCATAATGAACAACAGCTGCAACAGGCCAAGACAACTATAGAATCGGTACAACAACAGTACATGGCCCCAGTTGTTACTGAGCTCAGTGAAGCATGCCAGTTTTATAGTGCTGAAAGCTACCATCAAGATTATTATACTAACAATCGGGCGCAAGGTTATTGTAGTGTGATGATAGCGCCAAAGCTGGCAAAGTTTCAGCACCAGTTTAGCCAGCAGTTGCTAGAAGACGACACATAGAATGCAAGCAAGCACAAAGGCGGATTGTTGTTTCATCCGCCTTTTTAATTTACTTTGAAGTACCTTTAAAAGCTAATTGACACGCCAACATATGCTTGCCTACCCAGCGGCACATATCCTAGTATTTGCCCATCGCTCGCAAGCCCAGTCGCAGCTGTCAAATAGGTTTTATCACCCAGATTTTCCAGTCGTGCTGTCAGTTTCACATTATCAAACAGCGCATAGTTTGCGGCCAAGTTAAAAACAGTGTAGCCGCTGAGTTCTTTGTTATGTGTATTGAACTGACTATCATACAAGGTGATGGTTGGCCTTGAGGAACGATAAATCATGGTAAGGCTAGCATCTAACTTGTCCCAAGACTTAGATAAGGTATAGTTAAAAGCAGTATCTGGTCGACGAACTAAGTCTTCACCCGTTGTCTTATCTTTAGCATCGAGCAAGGTTAGATTAACTTTATGCTCAAACCCTAAAGCTGAAGCCGTTGCCGATAATTCCACCCCTTTCATAGCCGCTTGATCAACGTTAGCCGCAACATATTTGCCGCTTTCACCTAGCAAACTGACAATCAGTTGATCGATTTTGTTATTAAATACCGCCACATCGTATTTACCCCAGCGAGTATCGAGTGTGACACCAAATTCGCTGTTACTTGCCTCTTCCGGCTTAATATCTGGGTTTGGCAAATACCAAGGGCTATTTTTAACATACGCATGTGTCAAAGTCGGCGCTCTAAATGCTGTACCGTGATTGACCCTAAAGGTAACCATGTTGTTGACCTGATAGCCGATACCCGCTGTGTATGTATTGGCTCTACCATGAAAGTCATAGTCATCAGTTCTTACAACCGCATTTGCCAGCCATGGGCCTTGCTCAAAGAAGCCCCCTACAAATATGGCTTTATTAGTACGGTCTGAGTGGCTGAATTCGGCTGATGCATTACTCAAATCTTCATTGAGCTGACTCACACCCGCTGCAAGTTGTAAAGTTTCAGACCAGCGATACAACGCACGATACTCAACTTCTACACGCTCGGTACTATAAACATCATGATTTGGCGTACCTACTTGCGTATTCTCCTGCTGAGAAACGCTCACGCTGGCATAGTGCTGTAGCTGATCATGTTGCTTTTCCCAGGCAAGCTTGGTGGTATAGTTTTCAAACTCGTAGGCATCATTGCCCCAAGCATTATCATATTCGCCTTCTCCCTCGCTATACTGAGCGCGTGCAGAAACAGTCCCTATATCTTCATGATCATAGCTTAAGTTGAAGCCAATATTTTTATTGCGATAGCCGTCACTATCGTGATCTTTAGTCAATGGCAACTGAGGGTCTTTGCTCGTTACATCATAGCCATCAGTATCCTCATAGCCCAGATTGAAACTCAATGAAAGCGAGTCGGTATTGAACTGCCCTGCTTGTTGATAGTTCACATAGTTGTGACTGCCTGACGTTAAACTAATTTGCTGTTGCTGCGCTTTACGCGTAATGATGTTGATCACGCCCGCCAATGCATCGGAGCCATAAACTGCCGCTTTGGCACCTTTTACCACTTCAATGCGTTCAATACTGTTAAGAGGAATGTTAGTAAATGCTACATCACCAGAGTTAGCATCGCTCACTCGCACGCCGTCAATCAATACCAACACATGTTTAGTGGTGGCACCGCGCACAAAAACACTGGCTTTTTGGCCAAAGCCCCCGTTTCTCACTACGTCAACACCAGCAACAGTGTTAAGCAATGACGGTAAATCTCTAAGGTTGCTTTGCTCAATTTCCTCACGCTCAATCACGTTAACAGTTGTGAGGGTGTTGTTGATTGATTGCTCGAATTTGTTCGCGGTAACGGTAATACGCTCAATGTGTTCGTTCTGAGCTTGTGCCCAAACGTCAGACGACACAGCAGCCAAAATAGCCACTGCCAAAATAGATTTGTTTTGCATGATATCCTCAGACTTGCGCCCACCGCACAAGTAAAACAGTAAGTCGACTTCAAGGCCGGTCTCCGGACTTAGCCTTTTAGGCATCACCGTTGCGGGGGCAGTGTTGGATTTCACTCAGTCCCATGATTGGCACCAACTTCCCGATTATCTTAGCAAACTAACTGATACGAACCGATCTGGATAACACGACGTTACCAAGCTAAGCACCTTGAAAAGAGGCGCTATTGTGCGAAGTTTATGGATGATTGTCAATGGACGTCTAGAAATCTAAAGCAAGTAAGAGGTGTTACTTGCTTTAGCGGCAGATGAACTGGCAAAAAACACAATTAACGAATTGCTGCGCCAGCATTAATCGCGGAAATTTTTGAACTGAAACGGTTGTCCTAACTCGCTGGTGCGGATCAGCTGCATCACTTCTTGTAAGTCATCACGTTTTTTACCTGTCACTCGGACTTCTTCACCCTGAATCGCAGCTTGTACTTTAATTTTTGAGTCTTTGATAAGCTTGACCAACTTCTTGGCCATATCTTTCTCAATTCCCTGCTTTAAGCCTACTTTACGTGATACATGTTTGCCCGCACGCTCAATATCTTTAAGCTCTAAGCTTGCCACATCCAAACCACGTTTAGATGCTTTACTCGCTAAAATATCAAACAACTGCATTACTTGTGGATCAGCTTCCGCTTTTAACGTGATCACATCATTGTTTAATTCGATAGATGCATCAACACCACGAAAATCATAACGTGTTTCCAGTTCTCGTTTTGCGTTATCAACCGCATTTTTTGCTTCTGTCATTTCAATTTCAGACACAATGTCAAAAGAAGGCATGTTATTCTCCTAAAATATGAATATCGCGATTATATCAACCTAAAATAAGAATGTGGGAAAAAAGTGATATTCACCCACCAGCCAGTTTTAGGTGATATACTTGACCCCAAATTAGCGGCTATTTATCTTTAGGAAGTATAGTGACAAGGCGCGTTTATCAAGTTTTATTATTGGTTACCCTCGCAGTATGTACCTATTTGTTTGCCAAAGAGTTTCAACATTCAGGTATTCGCTTTCAACATGCGGACAAAGTAGTTCATTTTTTAATATTTTTTAGTCTCGCCTTTATCATGCACCATGCGTTTAAGTGGCCTACTATCACACAACTTGTTTTATTGGCCAGTTATGGCATTGGTATAGAGGTCATGCAGGATAGCCTACCTTACAGACAAGCCTCTCTTGGAGACTTCATCGCTGACTTTTTGGGCGCTCTGAGTTACTATGCCATATATATAGCACTCAATAAGTGGCGTACAAAAAAGTATGACTGATATTCACATTGTTGGCGCAGGCGCAATTGGTCTGTCATTTGCGCACGCTCTGAGTCAACGTCATAATGTGTCGGTGATTACACGCACTCTTCCTACCGATAAATGGCTTATCAGCGAACACCTAGGCACCAAAGTAATTAATGCCAAGCCAGTTGTACTAGCGCATACCCAGTCTCTATCTATCGCCAATTGTTTTATTTGCGTAAAGGCCTATCAACTGCCACAGGCGATTGCCGATGTACTCCCCTATTTGTCTGATCATGCCAACCTCTTTATTAGTCATAATGGCATGTGTGATTTGAGTGAAGTTCTTGACCAGCTCAAACCAAACCAAGCACTATTTTTTATCAGTACCGCTCGTGGTGCATTAAAGCTAGATGATAACCATGTAAAAATAACCGGCTCTGGTGATACGTATTTAGGTGCCTGTAACACGCAGGCTCATTCAATTATTAAACATATATTTGGGATTTATTTTTCAGGTATATTATCGCAGAGCTTTATTCATGAAGATATGACGCTATTGCGCTGGCAAAAGTTGTTAGTCAATATCGCAATCAACCCTTTAAGCGCGTTACATCAAGTTCCAAATGGGCAACTACGCCAACCAAAATTCAGTGCCACAATCCTCGCTTTACTCAATGAAGCCTGTACGGTTGCAAACAAAGCAGGTATTAAAGTCACTTTGTCTCAAGCCTTGGATAACGCATATCAAGTAATGTCTCGCACCAGTGCTAACTTTTCTTCTATGGCGCAGGATGTAAAGCATGGTAGAAAAACTGAAATTGAGGCAATCTGTGGCTATGTTGTTGCTCAGGGTCAATTACTTAATGTGTCAACACCATACAATGCTCAGATGCTGCAAGCACTTATAAATAAGCACTAAAAAGCCGAGACTCGCTCGGCTTTTTTATTACTCTGGCTTATACACTTTCACATTGTTAAAGCCATTCTCATGCAATATTAATGCTTGAAGCTGGCTCATCACACCTTTAGCACAATACAGGTAATATTCTTTATCTTGTGGTAAATCTGCAAACTTGGTAGCGAGTCTAAAAAATGGTAAATGCACAACTTCGACGCCTTCAATTTCCAGTGGATTGGCATCTTCCTCATCAGGGGAGCGAATATCCAGAACCACACCATTTGCAGGCAGTTCACTGGCAGTTTCAGCTTCTTTAACCTCTTCTTTTGCTTCAGCTTCTATATCGCGAATGTCTTTCACTACGGCGTTGGCCACTACGGTATCTAAGACATCAAAATCGAACTTCTGCTCTTCTTCTAAGATGGTTTCAAGTTTGGCTTTTACGGTCGGCTTTTTAGAAATCACACCACAGTACTCTGGCATCGCTTCTGCCATTTCTATGGTACCTATTTCACGAGCGATCTTAATAATATCGGCTTTATCGTGCTGAATAAGCGGACGCACGATTAATGTTTCCGTCACTCTATCGATTACATTCAAGTTAGCCAAAGTTTGGCTCGATACTTGGCCGATGCTCTCACCGGTAACTAATGCCGGAATATTAAAGCGTTCGGCAACTTGGCTACCCGCTCTCATCATCATGCGTTTGAGCACAACACCCATTTGCCCATTTTCGATATTTTCCAAAATCTCAGCGACAACAGGTTCAAAATCGACAGTGATAAACTTAACTCTGTGAGTCGAGCTATATTGCTTCCAAAGATAGTGACTAACCTGCTTCACCCCAATCTCATGAGCCGCACCACCTAGATTGAAAAATAAAAAGTGCGTGCGAGCACCTTTTCGGATCATCTGATAACTGGCCACTCCTGAGTCAAAACCACCAGAAATAAGAGAAAGCACATCTTCTTGAGTGGGTAACGGGAAGCCGCCAATACCATAATGTGTATGTGTCACGATATAGGCTAAGTCATCTTTGATCTCTATCTTCACAGTCACTTCAGGTTTGCTCAGCTTCACGCTTGCACCTGACACGTTTTGATTCAAGCCACCACCTACATAGCGCTCAACATCGCTTGAAGTAAAGTCATGATTACCTCTGCGTTTCACTCGAACACAGAAGGTCTTGTTTTCAATAGTGTGACCAGCCAAAGTTAAGGTGCGCTGATAAATATCGTCAAGGCTGTCAAAGTGTGTTTCTTGTACTTCAATAAACTGCACAATACCAGGCACGCGCTTTAAATTATCGATGAGTGCTGATCGCGTGGATGGATCCGATTTAGCACTCGTAACCGTAATATTGTCCCAGTTATTCTTTACTTTGATTTGCTCGTCAATACGGCTGAGAAGGATTTCGATGTTCTTCTCTAGAAGTTTGGTGAAGCGTTTACGAACTGATTTGCTTTTAATGGCAATTTCAGGATGCAGTTTGACGATAAATTTAAACATAGAAATAACTCTTTTGCGTGGCGAAAGCGCGCCTAGACATCGGGCGCGCGAGTATATCAAATTTCTATGCGTCTAGGAAATAAACAAACCGAATTGCTGCCTATGTTACGCTATGCTGGGCAGTGATTCATCTGCAAGACGTTGATATTGGTCTTGTAATTCCTGAATTTTGGCTGAACTTAAATCCGTACAGTACGGCTTAAATAACATCAATACTTTAACGATACCATTATAGATATCTTGCTGCTCAAGTACCCCTGTCATTCTGCGCGCTTTTACGTATGGCGTCCAAAAGCTGACCGTCATTTTCAACATATGAGCCAGCTCTTTTGCATCTTCGTCGCTAATATTGATAACGCGACTTGTGCGCAAACCAATCACGACAGAGCGCACCTGTTCAAACAAGTCTGTCTGAAACTCAATGTATTGCTTTTTTAACACGCCATCTCTTGCCAAAATGTCAGTAAGATTGTCGTAAAAAAAGTGGTAACGCCACATCAAATCAAACAATGAGTCTAGATACTTAGTTAATTGTTCTAGCGGCTCAAACTCGGTATTGAGTGGTTTAAAATGAGTACTTAAGTGCTCTCGGTATAAAGAAAATATATTGCGAATAATGTCTTCTTTATTTTTAAAATGGTAGTACAAATTTCCTGGGCTTATACCCAGATTTGAAGCTATATGATTCGTCGTTATTGCCCGCTCTCCATGTAAATTGAATAAAGCGATGCTGGTACGAATTATTTTTTCCTTGGTATTCATATCCTGATCTCTATGACACGCGATTAATATTAGGATGTGTTTCACTAATTGGGTCAGTATAGCCAATTAGGCTAAGTGAAAATAGCACTAAAGGGTATATGATATAAGTGCACATAGCGCAAAGCAGACCAGTGAAATATCTGTAAAACATTGCTACCATATGCCAAATTTTATTGACGATATCGTGTTATGAAAGTCACAGCTTTATATCCAGGTACTTTTGATCCATTAACCAATGGCCATGCCGATTTAATCAAACGAGCCGCAAAAATGTTTGATGTGGTACTACTTGCCATTGCACACAACCCAAACAAAAAGCCTTGTTTTTCTTTGGAAGAACGGGTTGCTTTGGCGGAAAAAGTACTTGCTGAACACAAAAACGTAAAAGTGATTGGATTCTCTGGTCTGCTGGTTGACCTAGCTAAGCAATATAAAGCTAATGTGTTGATCAGGGGCATTCGCGCAGTGTCAGATTTTGACTACGAGTTCCAACTTGCCAATATGAACCGACGCCTAAACCCAGACTTAGAAAGCGTATTTTTAACCCCGTCTGAGCGCAATTCATTCATTTCTTCTACGTTGGTAAAAGAAGTCGCTCTACACAAAGGTGATGTGAGTGAATTTGTCCATCCACTTGTTGCAAAAGCTTTACAGGAAAAATTACACGGATGAAATTAACACGCCTTAGTACAGTCTTACTTGCCGCTACGAGCATTAGCAGTTTCGCGAGCCCTTGGATAAACACCAATGAAAGCGAGTTAAAACATTCCATAGATATGCTGGTCAGTGCTGGTTTAATTAACCGCCCTGTCAATCAATACCCTTTGCTATGGCAAGGCCTAATTCAAGATTTGGATAAAATAGAACAAAAGCAAGTTGCTCATAATGCACAATTTGCACTTACACACCTACGCCACGCCCTGACTCAAGCCAAACGCGCTCGATATTCCAGCGTAACTGCATACTATGACGATGAAGCAACCTTACAAGACGGTTTTGGTGAGCGTCAGGCTGCGAAGTCAGGCATCTCAACTTATGGCATCATGACAGGTAAGCATGTTAGTGCCAAGGTACAAGTAAACTATGCTGATGAAGCACTCGATGGTAAGCAAATTAACCATTATGGTAGCCACCTTGCCATCTTATTGGGCAACTGGTCATTCAGTGCTGAGCGACTCAACTACTGGTGGGGCCCTGCCAACGAGAACGCCTTGCTACTTTCAAACAACGCGGCCCCTATGACCGCAGCACGTATTAGCCGTGCTAATAGCAATTACGACGGCCCCAGCTGGTTATCCTTCATTGGGCCATGGCAAATCACCGCATTGGCGGCAAAACAAAAGCCCAGCCTTAACGATAAACGCGATGGTGAGTTTTGGGGAATTCGCCTGTCCAGCACGCCTGTTCGAGGATTAGAGCTGGCATTGAGTGCCACCGCCAGTGATTTTGTGCTTGAATTACCATTAAACGCAGAGCTACCAACTGCCAAACAAAGAGTAGCAGGTATCGATGTTAAATATTCAAGGCTCATTGGCGGCCAGCCTATTTCGGTTTATGCGGAAATTGCAGGTAACAACGATCATGGCATATTACCTGCGAAGACTACTTATACAGTGGGTATTGAACATTTTATGGGGGATGCGGATTATCGTCTGAAGAGTTATCTCGAGCTCAGCGACAACACCACCAATTGTCAGGCCCTTGAGGTGAACTTTCAGTGTAACTTTCAAGCCTCTGAAGGGGGCTCACAATATACTGAGCGCGACCAGTGGCTAGGCGCGGCTATTGGACCACAAGCTAAAAGTCTCACCTTAGCTAGTGACTACTACCAAACTGGTGGCTATGGCGGGTTTGCCAAGCTCAAACTCATAGATTTTGAAGCTTTAAATATCGAACGTAAATTGCTAGAGCTTGGTTACCAACAAGGCTTATTTAGCGGTCTGTTAAAAGCCGGCGTATCCGTGTGGCGAGACACCAATAGCAATGAAGATAAACAAACACAAAGCGCAGCTAAGCTAAGCTGGGAGTATCAGTTTTAATATCAAAGAGTAAAGCTCCATTAGGATGCTTTACTCAACTTTTTATCTTTGCCGCCTTAATTAGCTTTCAGATTTTGGCTTATTGTAACAAGCCTCAGGTAATCTTTGTTGCTGAACAATGAAATAACTATCAAGGTGTCCGAAAGTTTTATGAGCCAGCTATATAAATACCATCAATTCGTCCAGCTTTAGAGGCTCTAAAACTTTGTTTGTGATTCTACTTGGTATTTAACACGCCTGACACTTTAGTAAGTGCTTTCACTTTGTTCCATAAACTTCCTAGTAATAAGAGGTCGCGATTTAAAATCAACACAGCTACCATCATCAAATCAAAGAAATTAATTGAAACACTATAAACAGTCCAAAACCACCACGGCTCACTATTTTCCAAAATAAATCTGTCGGTGTGCATGGCTATGAATAATAAACCGTTCATTGATAAACCGAATATGACATACCAATAAGCTCTTGATGGCTTCAGCGAGAGTAATTTATGCAGCAATACAATCGCACACACTGTTAATAAATCGCTGATAAAAAACACCAAATAAGGGTATGTTGATGCTAGTATTTCTTTAAAAAAGTGGTTAGATATAAAGTAAGAGGTTGCAATAATGCCAGCGGTGACCACTAATGAGTCACTTTTAACTATATTGAGATAGCGAAAGCTAAGGTTAAATACAAACGCCAGTATTAAACCTAACAGGATAATCGTGTCAAAATGTAAACTTAGCTCACCAAACAAAATTCAACCTCTTTAAACCTCTCGATGTCTTAATCGTAACTTTCAACTATGACACCTGCGCCACGCGCGCCACTCACTTGCATGAGTAATTCTTTATTTGCTAATACCTTAGCAGAAAGCACTGTCGCTTGACCAGAATTACCATTTAAGCTTGAGCGTTTTTTACTCGCTATTGTTGTTTTTAGTAGTTTCATATTTACCTCATTTAACTATCATTTTTAGATAATACAATATTAACTTTTTAGTTACATATAGAGTGCTATTTGAAGCAAATACCAAGCCACTATTTTTGACACCATCACTTCGAGCGCCTAATTGACAAAAAAAGAGGATAAACAACAGGTGAGGGTAAATAATAAAAGGGCGACTGGGATCAACCAGACGCCTTTTATGGTTTTTCAGGGAGTTTAGGCAACAAACTTACACGGGATCACCGCACCTTTTGCCGCCTTTAATAGGAATTCCATTGCCACTTCATCACAATGGTCTTTACGTAAACATAAATCACAATCCTTCATCACTTTTTCAGGGAGAGTGTCTTTAGTACAGTAACTAAAGCCCTGTTTAGTGAAGAACCCTGGCACTCGTGTTAGGACAATTACTCTGTTAAGCGCCAATTTGCGTGCTTTTACCAGTAAATACTGTACCAACTGCATACCTTGGCCTTTAACTGGCGTTTGTGGGTCAACGCCTAAAGAGCGGATTTCAGCTAAGCCGGTATCATAAATGTAAAGCGAGGCGCACCCGGTGATCTTGCCATCCACTACAGTTACGGCGAACTCATTGATTGAGTGGATCATATCGCTTTTTGCTCGCGGCAAGTTTTCGCCGACTTTGGCCCAATGCTGAATCAGCCCAGCAATCGCGTCTACATCGTCTAAATTAGCGTCTCTAACTAGGATCTGCTGTTTTTTTTTCGCCGCGCGTACGGCTAGTTCAACTTGTGTGACCGATGTACCGCCCAGCGCCTGACGAGCGGCAATCCCAGCATCCAATTCCAATACAGGATATACATCGTCGCTTATTACAGCGCAAACCTGTTGGAATGTCTCCAAGGTGAGGTCTTCTAAATTTTTGCCCTCAGCAATGGCAATTTGCACCAGTTGCCCAACAATGTGATGCCCTTCTCTAAATGGGATCCCTTTAGCAACCAAGTAATCTGCCAACTCAGTGGCATTGGCATGTCCACCTTGCGCCGCCTTACGAGTCGTCTGAGCATTTACCTTTAGACCTTTGATACAAGCTTCTGCCATGTGAATACAAGCAAGCCAAGTTGGCATAGCATCAAACAAGCCCTCTTTATCCTCTTGCATATCTTTATTGTATGCCAGAGGTAGCGCTTTTAAGGTCATCATCATGGCGCTAAATGCGCCAAAAACACGCCCTGTTTTACCACGGATTAACTCCAGCGCATCGGGGTTTTTCTTTTGTGGCATTAACGAAGAACCAGAAGTAACATTGTCTGCCAGCTCAATAAACGCCGCTTCACCCGAATTATAAAATATTAGGTCTTCTGCAAAACGCGACAAATGCATCATAGAAATACTGGCACAACTGAGTAGCTCAACCACAAAGTCTCTGTCTGAAACCGCGTCCAAACTGTTACGACTGGCGTGGCTGAACCCTAAATTGGTCGCCAATGTCTCTCTATCTATTGGATAAGCGGTGCCCGCTAATGCACCACTACCAAGCGGACAGACATTTAAACGAATGAGCGCATCTTGTAGACGAGATTCATCCCGCTCAAGCATTTCAACATAAGCCATACACCAATGACTAAACAGCACGGGTTGTGCACGCTGTAAATGCGTATAGCCCGGCAAAATCGTGCCGAGTTCACGCTCTGCTAAATTGACAAAGGCCGATTTTAAAGATCCTAATGCCGCCAGTAACTGCTCGGCACATTGACGGCTCCACAGTCTAAAATCGGTGGCTACTTGATCGTTTCGACTGCGCCCCGTATGGAGTTTTTTAGCTAAATCGCCTACTTGCTCGATAAGCTTTGTTTCCACATACGAATGAATATCCTCATACCCAGCATTTGCAACCGCACTTAAATCTTGCTGCACGTTCTCTAACAACGCATTCAGCGCAGCAACCAACTCTTGATGCTCCTCTTCATCGAGTACATTCACCTGTAAAAGTGCGCCAGCCCACGCAATGGAGCCGACGATATCCTGCTCTGCCAATTGATAATCAAAAGGCAAAGAGTCATTAAATTGCTTGAATGCCGCATCCGGACCCGATGAAAAACGCCCGCCCCATAACGCCATAATGTTTCTCCTAACGCTCTGTATTACGACTTTTTGTTTAATGCAGCTATCCGACTGGATAGCGAGAATAAACGAATAAACCCTTCGGCATGTGATTGATCGTAAACATCATCTTCACCAAACGTTGCAAAGTCCTCACTGTATAAACTGTTCACGGATTGCTTTTGTACCGCGCTCACTTGCCCTTTGTACAATTTTAAAACCACATCACCTGTGGCTACCTCAGACAATGCCTCAGCACCTGCTAAAATTGAGTCTTTCAGCGGTGTAAACCAACGACCGTCATATACAAGATGTGCAAATTCACTGGCCAAAGTCTCTTTCCACTTACGGCTTGATTTATCTAAAACCAACTCGTCAATTGCTTGTAGCGCCGCCATGATCACGGTGCCCCCAGGCGTTTCATAACAGCCGCGAGACTTCATACCCACTAGACGGTTTTCAACGATATCAACACGACCCACGCCATGCGCAGAGGCAATCTGGTTTAGCTGCACCAAACATTGATACGGACTGTATCGCTCACCATTAACCGCCACAACGCGACCTTGCTCAACACGCACTGAAACAAACTCAGCCTTGTCTGGCGCTTGCTCTGGCGATACCGTCCAAGTCCAAACCTGTTCGCTTGGTTGGTTCCATGGGTTTTCAAGCTCACCCCCTTCGTGTGAAATATGCCATGCATTGGCGTCACGGCTGTAAATCTTGGTCGCTGATGCTGAACATGGAATATTACGCTCAGCCAAATACTCCAATAGTGATTCACGGCTTGATAGATTCCATTCACGCCATGGCGCAACCACTTTTAGATCCGGTGCCAGCGCAGCAAAGCAAGATTCAAAGCGAACCTGATCGTTCCCCTTACCCGTACAGCCGTGCGATAACGCATCGGCACCGACTTTGCGGGCTACCTCAACCTGTGCCTTGGCAATGATAGGACGCGCCATTGACGTGCCCAGCAAATAAGTGCCTTCATAGATGGCACCTGTTTTCAGCGTTGGATAGATATAATCACTGACCAGCTGCTCTTTTAAATCCACGATATGACATTCAGATGCACCAGAGGCAATGGCTTTTTCTTCAACACCAGCAAGCTCTTCTTCACCTTGGCCAACATCCGCTACAAACGCTACAACTTCACAGCCGTAGTTTTCTTTTAACCAAGGCACAATTGCCGATGTATCTAAACCACCCGAGTAGGCCAATACAACTTTTTTTATTTCGCTCATTTGCTTTACATCCTTACACGTAATTTGGATTTAACAGTGATACCAGCAAAGCATTCTGGGCATGCATGCGGTTTTGTGCTTGTTGAATTATTTTTGAATTTTTGCCGTCCATTACCTCAGAGGTGATCTCATACTCTCTGTGTGCAGGTTGGCAGTGCAAAACGGTGCTTGCACCGGTTTGTTTTAATAAAGCCTGATTGATTTGATAGGGCATAAATGTTTGTTTCACTTGCTCAAGCGACGTATTGTTGCCCATAGATACCCAAGTATCTGCATACAATGCGTTAGCGCCTGCAGCAGCCTCTATTCTGTCGCTGATCATTACAGACGCGCCATTGGCAGCAGCGATTTGTTCGGCTTGCTTAACGATTTGTGCATCTGGTGAATGCCCCTTTGGACACACTGCCACAAAGTCAGTACCTAATGTAGCAGCCAGCAACATCAAAGAGTGCGTTACATTATTGCCCTCACCTAGATAAGCCAATTTCAACTGACTTACATCACCATGTACTTCTTGTAGCGTTAAAAAGTCAGCCAATGCCTGGCAAGGGTGATATAAATCACACAAACTATTTACCACCGGAATCGATGCATGCTCTGACAAAGTCGTAAGGGTGCTGTGATGATTTACCCGAGCAACAATAGCGTCTGCCCAAGCTGAGATATTCAAAGCGAAGTCTTGCACCGACTCTCGGCTACCAATAGCACCATTTTGTTGGTCTAAATAAACGGCATGACCACCTAGTTTGTTAATGCCAATATCAAACGATAAACGTGTACGCAAACTTGGTTTTTCATACAAAGTGACGATTGATAGGCCGGCTAACGCCTGTGCGTACTCTTTCGGCTGACTTTTAATATTTTGTGCTAGTTTAAGTAACTTGAGAATCTGTGCCTTATCAAACTCAAGTCCGGTTAAAAAATGTTGTAACATGTGCAAATCCTATGGAGTGATTTTGGTTCCGATGTGCGCCCCATCAACGAGAGCGCCCAAGTTTTCTGGCTTTTGCCAGCTTGAGATATACACTCCACGTCGTAAGTGTTGGGCTGCGCGAAGGCTGGTCTTTACTTTGACCTCCATTCCGCCCACTATCACTCCTGTTGCTATTAATTCCTCTATTTGTGACTTACCTAATTGATGCAATGGCTGCTTATTAGCATCCAATACGGCTTCCACATCCGTCATAAAAATGAGTTCTGCGTTGAGTTGGCTGGCAATGGCAGCGGCCGCTTCATCTGCGTTAACGTTATAGAGCTGCCCATCTTCACCAAGCCCCACTGAGCTCACTAAAGGAATACGACCAAGCGCCAGCAAGGTGTTCAAAATGCTCTTGTCATGCGTCGTACACTCCCCCACTTGACCCAGTGCTTTGAGCTTTTGCTTAGCCATCAAACCCGCTTCATATAAACAGCACCCCACTGGCGATAAGTTCGCATTGATGGCATGTGCCATCAGTTGCTTGTTGGCACACCCTGCAAGCGCGCCAACAATGTAGGGCATTTGTTCTTTTGGACTAATCCGCAGGCCCTGATGTTTTGCCGTAGCAAACCCCGCATCATTCAACCAGCGATCCACCAATGAGCCGCCACCATGAACCAACACAAATTGCTTAGATGTATCGCTGTGAATGAGTTTCGCAAGCTCTAAAAATAGCGACTGTGCTGCGTCTTCAGTATCCAGTACTGCGCCGCCAATCTTGATCACCCAAGTTTGCATTACCATGCTCCTTTTAAGCCCTGTTCGCTATTAAGCGCACAGGCTAAGTTCATGCATTGCAGCGCTTGACCCGCTGCTCCTTTGAGCAAGTTATCAATTGCCACCACAACGATGAGTTGCTGCCCCTGTTGTTGCCAACCGATGTCCACAAATGGTTGCCCAGCAACACTTTTTATTGAAGGCAATTGCGCCCCTTTGAGCCGGATCAGCGGTTCATCCGCTAGTACCTGATATGCCTCATCGACTTGTGGCGGTGTTACTTCGGGTTTAAGTTGAATATAAATAGTCTCTAAGATACCCCGTGCAAAATTACCCAAGTGTGGGGTAAACAGCACATCATGGCCAAGGTATTGACTGATCTCTGGCGTATGACGATGCTTGAACAAGCCATAAGGTGCCAAAGATACTTCGCAAAAATGAGTATTTAAACTGGCCTTTCTACCCGCTCCCGTCACGCCTGAGACCGCATTAATGATCACTTGTTGATCCGCTAGCAGATCAGCTTGCTTCAGAGGTTTTAACGCATTCAGTGCCGCCGTTGGATAACATCCAGCAACTGCGACCAATTGCGCCTGACTGATTGCTTGAGCATTCCATTCAGCTAAACCATATTCGGCCTGCTCTAGCCAATGTGGATAAGGGTGGCTAAAGCCATAATATTGTTCATAATCAGCGCTGCTCGCTAAGCGGTAACCGCCAGATAGGTCAAATACCTTTTTACCCATCGCTAAAAACTTAGGGGCCAGTTCAACACTCACTTGATGATCAGTACACAAGCAAACGAAATCCGCTTGCTCATTGATATCTAAAAAAGCGTGTTCGGTTAAAGGCAGTAAGGGCGTGTCGAGCAAAACTCCATGCTCTGGATACAACTGGCTCAATGACTTGTTCTTATCCAAGCTTTGCTCTGACACGTAACAACCCGACAGGGAGAAGTTGGGGTGTTTGGCTATAAGGCTGGCAAGCTCCGCACCGCTGTATCCGCTTGCGCCGACTATCACTACTTTCTTGTTCACATTCATCATTTTTATTCGGGGTCTCTTATTTGTATTGCGTTTACAGGTCAAAATGAAATTAAATAGTGAATGAGTATCGTCGCATGTCAGCCTCTAAAATATTTATGCTAAAAAAGTGAATTGATATTCATACTAAACACCTTTAAATTGTTATGCAAACACTTTGAATAAATATTTTGGATTTTTTATGGCAACCCCGACTTTTTTAGATATGTATCAACAGCTCATCGCCAATCCATCAGTCAGCGCATTGGACGAGTCCCTTAATATGAGCAACCGCCCTGTAATAGAGCTGCTAGCTGGTTGGTGTGAAGCCCTTGGCTTTACGGTAGAGATCACCGAGCTGAAAAGTGCGCCCGGTAAATTCAACTTACTCGCTAAGCGCGGTACAGGCGAAGGAGGCTTAATGCTGGCAGGCCATACTGATACCGTGCCGTTTGATGATAGTCGCTGGAACTTTGACCCATTTCAGTTAAAGCAACATGACAATCGACTTTACGGGTTAGGCTCAATCGATATGAAAGGTTTTTTTGCATTTGTGTTAGATGCCATCAAAACACTTGATGAGCAAGGTGTGAAACAAACAGAGCCATTATTAATCTTAGCCACTGCTGACGAAGAAACCACGATGGCTGGTGCACAACAAATCGCTAAACATCCCGATTTAAAGCCCGCGCGTTGTATCATAGGTGAGCCGACAGATATGACCCCGGTATACACCCACAAGGGCCATATGAGTAGTGCTATTCGTATTCTTGGCCGCTCGGGCCATAGCTCCGATCCTGAGCGCGGTTTAAATGCAATTGAAGTCATGCATATGGTAATTGCAAAATTATTGCAGCTAAAAGAACAATTAAAGAATAAATATTCACTTTCGGATTTTGCTATTCCGTATCCGACATTGAATCTGGGACACATCCATGGCGGCGACAACGCCAATCGTATTTGTGGCTGCTGTGAGTTACATATTGATTTGCGCCCTCTGCCTGGGCTGAGCATCAAAGAGCTACAAATGTTACTGCTGGAAGCTGTGGCGCCTGTTAATGCGCAATACCCCAACAGCGTTGAAGTTATTGACCTGCACGACCCGATCCCAGCGTTTAGTGGCAGCACCGACAGTGCCTTGGTAAAATTGGCAGAGCAAGTATCAAATACACAAGCTGTGGCCGTTAACTACTGTACCGAAGCGCCATTTATTCAACAGCTAGGGTGTGAAACCATCGTCATGGGACCAGGTTGCATAGAGCAAGCACACCAACCCGATGAATTCCTCGCGATGGAAAAAGTAGCGCCAGCACAACAAAAGATCAGTCATTTGATAAATGCTCTGTGTTTTAGTTAACACTTCAAGTAAGCTCATAGGTTGATGTAAACTCGCAACAAAACTAAGTAGCCAGGTACAATGACAGCAAAAAAGTGGACCTTAAAAAGCATTGCCGCACAACTGGGTGTATCAAACGCAACCGTATCAAACGCGTTCAATCGGCCCGATCAGTTGTCCAAACAAAAAAGGGAAGAGATCTTATCAGCATGTCATGAACTTGGTTATTTTGGTCCTAATCAGGCGGCGCGCTCTTTAAGAAAAGGTACATTTAATATCGTCGCGCTCGTGCTACCCGATAGTGTGGAATATATGGTGTCAGATCCAGTCGCCAGTAGCTTTATGCGTGGCGTGGCTAAAGAGCTGGAACCCCAAGGTATCAATTTATTGCTTTTCTCTGGCGGTGCGGACAATGTCAACAACATCGTAGATTTTGTTGATGGCTTTATATGTTACGGCAGACCGCGAAACGCCAAGCTTATTGACCACCTTGAAGCGCTTAATAAAGAAGTGGTTGCTGTCGATTTTGAACTCAAAGGCCAAGCTAGCGTCAATATCGACAACTATCAGGCTGCCTATGAGGTGTCTAAACAAGCACTTGCTGCCTTCCATGACGCTGCCACGCAAGCAAACGTTGCTATTTTGGGGCTGCGATTATTAGATACAGATTTAATCTGTCGCGTGTATGACCACCATCTACCAAAACTCAATACCTCGATTGCTCACCAACGCTTAGCTGGATTCAGACAAGCGTTACAAGAGTCACATATCGCTTTATCTGATGATAAAACTTGGAATATCCCAGAAAGTAGCGAGCGATGGGCGCGCATCGCAGCCAAAGAGGCGCTCAACGTACAACCACGCCCTAATGTATTGCTGTGTATGAGTGATTTGATAGCTCTAGCTGCGGCAAGAGAGGCACTTGAGCAAGGTATCAAAGTGCCCGAAGAGTTAAAAATAGTTGGCTTTGATGGGATTGACGAAGCGCAGTTATTCAACCCAGCTATCACCACGATTCATCAAAACAGCGAAGCCAAAGGGCAACGCGCCGCTGAGCTTTTTATGAGTAAACAAAAACAGCAATTAATTTTGCCGTTTGAATTAAAGGTCGGCCAATCCACCTAACTATTCTACACTTGCTGATTACACAATTAGTTGAGTAAGTCAGCCAGGTCAATCGTCTGTGCTTGGTGTGTATCACCTGTGGTAAGCAAAGCTACGCGCTTGGATAAATCAACCTCTAAACTGGCGAAGTCATCTATGTTCTGCCACTTCATAGTCAGGCTACTCTGAGCCCCTTGCACTGAGAACTCACCGTTAAACGCCGCGCTGCTATTACGCAATTTGATAAGCTTACACAGTCCTTTCACAACTGGTTTGCCTAGGTGTTTATGTACTTGTTCTAAAGATAAATAGCTACGGTTAATATCTCTGCCAACTTGAGTTTGTTCCAGTAGGGTCATGTCGTTATTGAGTGCTAGCAAACCACCATAATAAACTTGCGGCACACCGGGCGAAAAGAACTGGATCGCGCGGGCAGTTAAATATGCTAAATCGTCTCTACCCAGTGCATCGTAATACGTACAATTGACTTGATAAAGATCCACATTGCTCGCTGCGGACCCTGTAGCTTTTAAGCTCTCTCCATGACTATTTGCATGAATGGTTTGCACTAAGCTATCCACTTCGCTGGCATTTAACAAGCCTGGTTTACCCCCTTCGGGACCCGCATCTACAATGCCAATGCCGTCATGCGTATCAAGCACTGTTAAACAGTTACGCGGCGAAATATTTAACCACGACACCAATGCATCGACATTTTGATTAAACAAGGTGTGTAAAATTAGTGGTGGCAGCGCAAAGTCGTATACCCTATCTACTTTTTTCGCTATCGCTATTTGAGTTTGATAGTGACTGTGGATCTCTGCAATAGTCTCCATCCCTAATGCGTGCGCTTGTTCCGCCAGCTGTTTAATAAATACAAACGTTTCATCCGTCATAAAACAGCTTGTCCCGGCACGCTTTATGGCAAAGCCAGCGGCATCAAGACGAATAATCTTTACGCCACTTTTTGCAAACAAGTTGAGCACATCATCTAAATAACTTTTACCTGAATCGGTCTCTACATTAATATCGATTTGATTATCAGTAAAAGTGGTCCAAAAGTTTACCACCTCCCCCGTTGCCAACTTTTTAGGCGAAAAGCAGCTTGTTGGTCTAGGCCTAAAGATCATGTCAGCTTGGGCGGGTGTTATCCCATTTGGAAACACATCTGTTTCTTTTAAAAACATCGACCAATAAGACGAGTGACGACCATTTTGCAATACATCTTGAAATTCATTCGACTGACCCGACACATGATTGACGATTAAATCCGCCATCACCTCGTAGCTTTGTCCAATTTCAGACAGAGTCTGCCAAGTCCCCAAGCGGCTATCAACCTGCGTATGGTCAATCGGATCGAACCCCGCATCACTGCCATCAATCGGATAGTAAAATGGCAAGATATGTACACCTGAAAACAACCCACAAAACGATTCATCAAGTAGTTGCTTTAATTGTGTTAAGCCATTTCCTGTCAGGCGATCGGCATAGGTGATCAATTGCACTTGGTTTTTCATAGTTTCGCTCAATATTCTAAAGTTGATTCTTAATCGATTAAGATATATCTTTATTCAACACCTAACTATATTCAAGCATTATTTAAAATTAAATTGGCTGACACCCCCGATACACGCACTAGACTTACTATAAATCAGCCAGTTAACCGTTGAGGCAACTACTATGACAACCAACAACCTAACAACGCTTCGCTGGCTCACGTATATGATGTTCTTTATGTTTGCGATGACATCGGATGCTGTGGGCGTGATCATTCCAGAGTTAATCGGCCAGTATAATCTAAGCATGACGCAGGCCAGTGCATTTCATTACGCCCCCATGATCTGGATAGCGATAAGTGGTTTATGCTTAGGCTTTTTGGCAGATAAGATTGGCCACAAGGCCACTATCTTAATTGGCTTCACCTTGTTTGCTTTAGCGTGTTTTACCTTTGCTATAAGCAACAACTTTATCATTTTCGTGCTGTTGTTGAGCCTCATCGGTATTGCGATTGGCCTATTTAAAACCGCAGCATTGGCACTGCTTGGAGACTTAAGCCCTAGCAATCATGTGCATACCAAAACAATGAATACGGTCGAAGGCTTTTTTGCCATCGGTGCGATTGTCGGCCCCGCCTTAGTCAGCTACATGATAACCGCAGGCGTTAGCTGGGTTTATCTTTATGTTTTAGCAGGTGTGTTGTGTATTTTGCTGAGCTTAGCAACGCTTAAGGTGCGATTTGTCGCCAAACCAAAGGCTATATCAGATCAACCTCCAAGCCTAAAACAAACGCTATTAATGTGCAAAGATTTACACGCATTGGGCTTTTCAGCCGCGATCGCGCTATATGTCGCAACAGAGGTCGCTATCTATGTTTGGATGCCGACTTTATTAAAGACGTATCAAGGTGAATGGACCTTGCTGGCCACCTATGCGTTAACTATTTTCTTTGTTTTACGCGCAGTCGGCCGCTTTATGGCAACTTGGCTATTGAATATATTTAGCTGGCAAGTGGTTATGTTGGTGCTCAGCATTGCCATCTTCTTGTGTTATCTCGCTACCTATTTATTTGGTGTAAACGCTGCGGTTGTCAGCCTGCCACTGAGTGGGTTGTTTATGTCGATGATCTATCCCACCTTGAATTCCAAAGGCATATCTTGTTTTGCAAAACATCAGCATGGCTCTGTCGCGGGCGTGATCTTATTTTTTACCGCGCTGTCGGCGGCGCTTGCTCCGCTATTAATGGGGGTAGTCAGCGACTACTTTGGCCATATTCAGTACGGCTTTGCGCTTGCCACTCTATTTGCCGCTTTGCTGATGCTCGCTATGCTTTATAACTGGTGGCGAAACCCCGCACAACTTCGTCTCGCTACGGTTTAAGCCTGCCACAAAAGTGTTCAGCAGTGCACCAGTGTTGAACACTTTTTTATTTTTAATAACAGTTAGTTAAATCATTACGCACAATTATCGAGCAGATTTTCATTGCAAAACAGTCAATTTTTGCTAACTTACTTAATCGATTAAGTAAGTAACTCCACTATCGTGGTGCCATACTCTAAATAGACAACAATGAGGCACATTATGAGAAGAAAAAACCCAACTTGGTTTGCGCTAAGTGTAATCACGCTGGCTATCAGTGCAAATGCGTGGGCACAAGAACAAGCCCCAAATAGCACCAAGCAAAAGAATGAACTAGAAAAAATAATCGTAACTGGGGTGCCACAAAAACGTACCGTCATGGCCTCAAGTGTTTCTGTAAGCAGTATCTCTGGCGAACAAATCAATGTATCAACGCCTAGAACCACGGCAGAGGCGTTCAGGATCCTTCCTGGTGTGCGCTCTGAATCAACAGGTGGTGAGGGCAACGCCAACATCGCCGTTCGGGGATTACCTGTGGCCTCAGGTGGCGCTAAGTTTTTACAACTGCAAGAAGATGGTCTGCCTATTTTACAATTTGGCGATATCGCTTTTGGTAATGCAGACATTTTCATGCGCCTCGATAACACCATACAAACGGTGGAGTCTATTCGTGGCGGTTCAGCCTCAACCGCAGCAAGTAATGCACCGGGCGGTATTATCAACTTTATCTCTAAAACCGGAGAAAGTGAGTCAGGCAGTATCGCAACCACTTTCGGTTTAGATTATGACGAGTTTAGAACCGACTTTGAGTTTGGTAGCTACCTGTCTGATTCGGTGCGCTTTCATATTGGTGGCTTTGTACGCCAAGGTGAGGGGGTAAGAAATACGGGTTACACAGGCAATAAAGGTGGGCAAATCAAAGCCAATCTGACAAAAGAATTTGATAACGGTTATGTTCGAGTCTATTTCAAACATTTAGATGACAAAAGCACCGGCTACCTACCTATGCCCATGCGTGCTAACGGCGACTCTTTAAGTGGCTTTGACGCTCTCGAAGATACACCACATTCCGCCTATTTTATCAATACACAAGGCTTAGGCGCGAACAATGAAATTCGCCAAGGCGATATGCGCGACGGTATGCATCCACAAGTTAACAGTCTAGGTGTAGAGGCCAGCTTTGATTTGAGCAATAACTGGCAGGTCGAAAATCGCTTTCGGGTTTCCAGCGTCAAAGGCACATTTAACGCACCATTTCCTGCTGAAATCGGCGATGCACAAGATATTGCAACGAGTATCGCAGGTGAGAATGCTAGCTTAAAATATGCCAATGGCCCGCAAGCAACAATGGCAGTAAATGACGAAAACATCATGCGAATTCATACGTTTGATGTACAAATGCGAGATTTTGGCTCGCTCGTCAATGATATTAAGTTAACCAAAACCTTACAGGATGACACGACCATCACATTAGGTTTTTACGCGTCTGAACAAACCATAGCCATGTCGTGGCTATGGAACTCGTATTTAATGGAATTAAAAGGTGATAATGCCGCCTTGATTGATGTGTTTGCAGAGGATGGTACATCCTACTCAGACAACGGTTTGTACGCTTATGGCACGCCTGCTTGGGGTAACTGCTGCCAGCGTAATTATGATACCGACTATTCAACCCGTGCGCCTTATCTCGCTGTGTCTAGTCAATTTGGTGATATCACTGTTGATGCCAGTGTACGTTATGACTGGGGTGACGCAACGGGCACTTACGCGGGGGCTGTGGTATCCGAGCGAGATGTTAACGGCGATGGCGTTATCTCAAAACCCGAGGAACAAGTAGCGGGCATTGACCTGGCAAACCCAGATATTGTGAATTATGACTGGAATTACACCAGCTATTCCATCGGTGCGAACTATCAGATCAACAACAGCCAAGCGGCTTTTGCCCGTATCAGTGAAGGGGCACGCGCCAATGCGGATCGCCTGCTCTTTGGTAAGGTGGCCCCTGATGGCAGTGTGGCAAAAGAAGATGCCATTGATGAAGTCACACAGGTTGAGCTGGGCTTTAAACAGCGCTTTGACAATGGCAGCCTATTTGCCACAGCCTTTTATGCGCAAACCGAAGAACAAAACTTTGAGGCCACCAGCCAGCGGTTTTTTGACCGTCAATACGAGGCACAAGGGATTGAATTAGAGGGGATCTATTTTGTTGGCTCATTTGATTTTAGAGGCAATTTAACATGGACCGATGCCGAGATAGCCAAAGATGCCTTGTCTCCTGAGGTGGTAGGCCATACACCACGCCGTCAGGCCGATTTTATTTACTCTCTTATGGGACGTTACAATATGGAACAGGGCGCGGTAGGCGTCAGTTTAATCGGCACGAGTGATGCGTATGCGCAAGACAATAACGACTTAAAGCTTGATGGTTACACACAAGTCAATGCCTTTGCCAGCTATGATGTAACGCAGAACCTTTCTATTTCTTTGAATGTTAACAATCTATTCAATGCGGTGGGTATTACCGAAGCGGAAGAAGGCAGCATACCAAGTAACAACATCATTCGTGCGCGCAGTATTAATGGCCGAACCACGTCGTTTACACTTAAATATCAATTTTAGCGAGATGAATATGTCCCAATGTACTGCGATAAAGTTAACCTGCTTTGGCGAAGCACTAATAGACTTGCTCCCGGGTCAGCACGGGGCGTTTCTACCCATTGTAGGGGGAGCCCCTGCCAACGCTGCTGTCGGTTTTGCTAAACTTGGCGGTACGGCCGAGTTTTTAGGCGGCTTGGCAACCGATGGGTTTGCGCAACAGATCCGCAGTACATTGGATTCATATGGTGTGTCCACAATGCACTGTCCAACGATAGCTCAAACGAATACTGCGCTTGCTGTCGTCACCCTTGACGAGAATAACGAGCGTCAATTTAGCTTTTATCGCAATCAAACAGCTGATCTGATGGTTAACGCAGCTGACTTTGCGCCGTTTCAATGGCCTGAGGCTGGCGTATTTCATTTTTGCTCCAACACACTGACCACCAGCGACATTCGCCAAACTCATATGGCTTTGCTTGAACAAGCCTTTAGGCATCATCAGCTTATTAGCTTTGATGTGAATCTTCGCTTGGCTCTGTGGCCCGATGTATCCCAGCTCAGCGCCAATATTGAGGCGTGTTTTAAGTACAGCGACATACTAAAGTTTAGCCTTGAAGAGCTAGAGTGCCTATGCCAAACGGCGAATACGACCACACAACAATATTGCCACTGGCTGTTTGCATTGGGCGTTAAACTGATACTTATCTCTAACGGCCAACACCCTGTACAGTTGCTCACCAAAAAACAGCAGATTGAAATTGCCACGCCCACGGTTCAAGTAACGGATACCACAGGGGCTGGAGACAGCCTGATCAGTGGCTTTTTGTTTTATTTAGCAAAGCTAAATGTTCACAAAACAAATCTTGTGGATGACATTGATAAGCTAGAGCAAGCGGCTAAATTTGCCGTTAAATGTGGCGCGCATACCTGTACACAGCTTGGCGTCATGCAGGCTTTGCCGACACTTGAGCATGTCAGTTGATATTTCAAAGTACATTAAAAAAGCTGGCAACCTGCCAGCTTTTTATCCGTCTTAAATCGGTGAGCCCGGAGGCATCTTCAATGCTTTAAAACCTTCTGGCCATTTACCACTTGCTAAAAAGACATTGACCTGCCTTGCCAGCTCATGACGATAGGCGGTTTCTTCACTGACATTGCTAAACAACGATTGTTGGTCAAACTGCTTAGCAACACGCATCAGCTGGAACCTAAGCTGTGCCTGCACCTCTGGCTCCACTTTGTCTGAGCTTGCCAATTGCGCCATACGTGCAGCCGTTAAGTACTGAACACGCTGTGTTAGCTTTTGTGCCATACCGCTACTGGCGCTTGCATCAAACACCTTGCGATACAATGCATTCATTACCTGCTCCACACCTAAATGCTTAACATCTCTTGCTTTGTGCTGCGCCAAACGGTTTAGTCGCTCAGCATTGAGCAACAAATTCAAGCTGTGATTGGCAGCAACTTCGGGCAAAGCCATGGCATCAAGCGTGAGCCCCGTTCTACCATACACGCTTTCACGGGTTTTGCTCTCGCCATATGCTTTGGGTGGGATCAGCGCCAAAACACTTTCAGGAATGCGCAGCTGTTGTGCGTCGAGGGTTTTCAAAATTGCCTGTAGGGCTTGCTTTTGCATGGCCTTATCAACAACTTTTGCGCCTTTAACAGCATTGGCTGTACGAACTTCATAGTCATAGTCAACGCCACCAATTAATTTAACAGCAGACTCAACTTGATAGCGATGGAATAAAAATAACGGCACAAGCTTTTCTTCCAACTGAGATAACGCCACGCCAGTTTTAATATTGTTGATACCAAAAGTGTTCAGTGCCTTTTGGCGAACATCTAGCACACGCAATAGCTCCACCGCTGGATCCGTCCCATTGTCCCATAAGTGTGCTGTTGGATGAGCACCACCTTGTGCGCGTGCATCGCTGTCTGAGATAAACTCTAAACCCAGCTCACGATTTTGCGCCAAAATATCAGCCAAGCCCTGCGCTTCATCGCCATGGCTAAAATCACTGTAACCATATTTAACAACTTGGGTATCCCATGCCCCCATTCCTTTGGCGTAGCCTTGAGTTATATCTAGTTTGCCATTTGCGTCGAATGAAACCAAAGGGTGTGGATAGTCCATCACAGAAGCTCTGTCTTTGGTTGAGGCAGAGAAGTTGTGTGCAATCCCTAAAGTATGACCAATTTCGTGAGCGCTCAGCTGACGAATACGATCCAATGCCATGTCATGCAGACGACTGACCACCTCATCACCCTTAACAAACGGTGCAGCGAGCGCCTCTGCAATGAGAATGTCTTGGCGTACTCGTAAAGAGCCAAGCGTCACATGCCCTTTGATAATTTCACCTGTACGTGGGTCAATCACCGATGCACCATATGACCAACCTCGAGTCGCTCGATGTACCCACTGGATCACGTTGTAGCGCACATCCATAGGGTCGGCATTCTCTGGCAATATTTTGATCTGAAAAGCATTTTTGTAACCTGCTGCGGCAAAGGCATCGTCCCACCATTGACCACCTTCTAATAGGGCAGTTTTAACGGGTTCTGGTACACCGGGGTCAAGGTAGTAAATAATCGGCTCAATCGGCTCGCTCAGTGTAGCACTGGGGTCTTTCTTCGCTAAGCGGTGGCGTGGAATGTAACGCACCAACATAGACTCTCCCAGTGGTGCCGAATAGTCTTTATGTTCAATACTCCAATAACCTGATTGCGGGTGGAACTTACGCACCTGATAGTTATCATCTGGCAGTTTGACTAACGAGTGATGCTGATGAACCGTAATAGCATATGGGTCAGCCACCGCTTGACGCACATATTCGCCCGGCTTATTGCCCGTAAAGGTCAACACAGCTTCCAATTCGGTGTTATCAACAAACGCTTTACTGCGCTCCATAAACACCGCGCTGCGGCTTTTATCTAGGTTAAAGCTGCCCTGCTCGCGTTGTGCAAGTGTGCGACTCACGGCATGAACGTCTGATAAAAGATAAGGGGTGTAATCAATCAATACACTATCGCTATCTTCTGCAACGACACTAAAGCCCTGTAAAATACTCGATGCGAAGGCTTCATTTACGCTTTGTTGCTCAGCAGGGTTTGAAGAGCTGGCACGATAGTAACTGTTTAAGGCGCGCAGCATCACTTTGTCACCAAAACGTTCAAACTGTACCAAATAAGTGCCGCCAAGCTGTCCTCTATCTAAACCGATATCGTTAGAGCCAACACCGTAAGGTAGGCTATGCTGTAGTAGAAATGGTTGCTTGAGCTTGTCCACATCCAGATAAATTTTGCCGCTGGAAGTGTCAGCATAAAAGGAATAATACCCCGGAAAACGATTTAACTTGTCAGTAAACTCGTCAATAGACTTAATTGCTGCGACAGCTTGAGTTATCATAGCGCCTAGCAAAGTACAGAATATGACGGATAGCTTGGCTATTTTTCGCATGATCTTACCTTGTTATTAGTGGTTTTAATGGCTGATTCAAATCCAGTATATAAAATTGTATACAAAGTTCAGCCATTTTAAGACGAAATTAATTGCGGCCTGAGTTCTCCTCTCACACTTTACAGACTCAAGCCACAACGTTATCAGGATCAAAAACTATGCGTAGACTCCCTCCAGTGCTTATCGAAGATGGTTGCTCAAGAGAGTTACTTTCTCTTATCCGTACAATTTTAGCGGCCTGTAAAGAGATCTCTTTCCGTGTTGGTCAAGGTGCCCTTTCTGGCGTACTCGGCTCAACGTTGGATGAAAATATTCAGGGCGAAACTCAGAAAAAACTTGATGTACTCTCAAATCAACTTTTAAAAGATATTCTACTTGAGTCTGGCTACGTTAAAGCCATTGCCTCGGAAGAGGAAGACTTCACCGTTGCGGGCAACCCAGATGCCGAATACATCGTAGCATTCGACCCATTAGATGGCTCATCAAACACAGATATAAACTCGCTGGTTGGTACAATTTTCTCAATCATGCGTGCACCGAAGGGCTCTGATGCGGCTGATCCTGCTATTTTCATGCAGCCGGGCCACCAACAAGTCGCGGCGGGCTATGTGTTGTATGGCCCATGTACCACATTGGCTCTGACCATAGGCAAAGGCACGCGCATCTTCACGCTAGATAAAACTCACGGCAGCTTTATGCTTACGCAAGAGTTTGCAAAAATTCCTGAGGATACCAAAGAGTTTGCCATCAACGCGTCAAACCAGCGTCACTGGCAGCCAGCTATGCAAAATTACATTAGTGATTTGTTAGCAGGTGAAACAGGCCCGCGTGGTAAAAACTTCAACATGCGTTGGATTGCAGCCATGGTTGGCGATGTACACCGCGTACTATGTCGTGGCGGCCTATTTACGTACCCAGCTGACACCAAAGACCCAAACAAGCCATTTAAGCTACGCCTACTGTATGAAGCCAACCCGATGGCGATGTTGGTTGAGCAAGCAGGCGGCATGGCACACACGGGTGATGAACGTATTTTGGATATCGACCCGCAAGAAATCCACCAGCGCGTGAGTGTGATCTTAGGCTCGAAAAACGAAGTTGAAACCTGTTTGGGGTATCATAAGTAAAACGTAAATTCGCGTGATAAAAAGCGAGCATTAGCTCGCTTTTTTCATTTCTTGCCATTGTTTAAGTGGTATTTCGCGTGCAACCAGTGCTGGGTTGCTAAATCCCCACTGGGTTTTTAGCCACGTCAGCATGTTTGTTTCCAATACTGGCTCCAGCGCCAGCCATGCATTGTCCAGCCAATAATGTAACTCACAGTCGTAGCCGTCTACCTCACTTGGGTCTATGTAAACTGAGCCAATACACTCTTTTTCTTCGCTATCGAATACACAAAAGCCATAGGCGATGTTGTCATTAAACTCACGTAAATGATGTTCCATCGCAGCGATGTTATTCGCTAAAGTCATATCGGGTTTAGGCCAATCTGCTTGCCCTGCAAACAAGGCTCTAAGGCGCTGTTGATTACGCATCACCAAGTGGTAATCTGGCTCTGAAAATTTAGGGTGCATAACGTGTAATGTGAAATGCTCATCGTGGTAGCTATGATGAATCGCTTTAGCGCTCAGCGACATAAGTGTTAGTCCTTTTTATTTATATAAGTTGAGTAATTGCGTTACTTTCTCATGGCTCATTGTACCCATTTGTTCGGGGTTTGCCAGCGCATACAGCAGCCCTTCAACCTGTGAATGATCGATATCGCCGCGTATTTCTAGCAAGTTTGCCCACATTTCCAACGCCTCAATCTCTACCTCACCATTTTGTACCTGAGCCAGTGCGAAGCACGCATCTTCAGTGGTGACGCGATACACTACCTGTTGTTGCGAGTAGTGTATCAATCGCCCATATACTTGCTGATAACCCTCAGCCAGGCGGGCAATCGTTGCTAAATCTCGGTAGTGAGGTGTGTTATGATCCATATCGTTATTGTTCATACTGGTATTTAAGAATGTCTTGTTCAAATTGTGGTAAAGCGCTGACATGCAGTGCTGATCAAGGTTGTTGGTGTATGGCTTTGCCCAACATATTGCCCATATCACAAACCCAAGGATGCCTGTGTAGGACGTGTCTAATCGAAAAACTCAAGGCACACATCGAATCTATCAGTACATACCCCATTGACGAACAGCTTGCGCTTGCAAGACCATTTAAACATTCGGCTGCAATTGAAGGTCTTGACTATAGCATCGAAGATGGCCTGCTGGTGATGAGTCGCTGGGCACACTTAAAACGCGGTAATTGTTGTGGCAACGGCTGTCGCCACTGTCCATACAGCTAATTGCCCGTAGCTACGGGCAAGTCACTCGGTAGCCCCCACTCGCTCCACGACCCATCATACACACTCAACTTTTGATAGCCACATTCATCCGCCGCCATGGCCAAAATACATGCCGTCACGCCCGACCCGCAGCTAAATTGTAAAGCTTGGTCAGTAATACCACGCTCAGCGAATAAAACCTGAAGTTGTTCGACGCTTTTCAGCAACCCGTTTTGGTCCAAAAGCTCAGTGTATGGTAAGTTTTTACTGCTTGGGATATGACCACTGCGCATATTTTGACGAGGCTCAGGGTCTTCACCGCTAAAGCGTTTGGTACCGCGAGCGTCGAGCAGACACACACTGTCATCATTTATTGCTGCTAATACCTGTTGGCTATCAATAAAGTAGCCACTTTGTGGTTTAGCCACAAAGTCGCCAACCAGATCATTGATGGCATAACTGCTAGTGGTGGGAAAACCCAAAGCTTGCCAACGCGGTAGGCCACCATCAAGTACATACACATGTGTAAAGCCCATGCTTTTGAACATCCACCATGCGCGAGCTGCACTAAATAAACCTAAATCGTCGTACACCACCACGGTGTCGTTTTGATTAATGCCTAGCTGTCGCATGTTTGCCTGAAATTGCGCACCGTCACACATGGTGTTAGGTAATGGCGCATCGCTTTGAGTAAGCGTACCACTAATATCGAAACGCTTTGCGCCTTGAATGATGGCCGCTGGCGAATATGGCGAGGCAACCCCTGGTTTCACAATCCCCGCATCCAGTACCTGCACTTGCTCAAGGTGCTCTGCCAACCACTCACAGCTTTTCAAGTTTTTCATTTTAAATCCTTTATTGACTTATAACGGGTGAAATTACAGCCCTGCTCACGTTATACTAAGCGCTTGTGAGAGTGCAATACAGCAGCAGTATTATTTTGAAACAACTACAAACAAATCAGGTTTCAGGGGCAATTTTGGTTGTCTTGCCCAAATTTATTGGCGACGCCATCAATACGCTACCGGCTGTGGCCATGTTACGTGAACTATACCCAAACAATGAGATTCACTTATTAGCCCGCCCCTACATGTGTGATATTTTTGCTCGCGATAGCCACTATCGACTTAATATCATTCGTGACACCCGTTATGACAAAGATAATAAAGATTCGCTATTTGCACTTGCCAAATCTTTGAAAAAATACAAGTTTAACATGGCAGTCTTGCTAAGAGGCTCGCTCAGCGAAGCTATATTGTGCAAACTGACTGGGATCAAATTTGTTTTGGGCTATAAGCAAAATGGCCGCGCTGCGCTACTCAGTCACGGTTTAAAGCTCAATCAAAATCACCATTATATTCATCGCTACTGTCATCTTATAAATGACTGTCACAATAAGCCTTTTGCACATTATAGCTTGCCTCAATTAAGCTATGAACATACTGATAAAGTAGTCAGCGATGGCGTAAAAACACCTATTGCCGTGTATTTTGGCGGAAAAAACAAAGGTGCTCGCCACTATCCGCTTGCGCTTGCGCAGCAGGCACTTATAGCGCTGTCTAAGCAGGTTGATGCGCACTTCTATTTAGTTGGCGATCCATCGGAAACCACTGACAACCAACAGCTTTATGAAACCCTGCAGGCACAAAATATCACTGCTACAGATCTCACAGGCAAAACCAGCTTAGTGGAGTTGGTTGACTGTATCGCAGCGTGTGAGTTAATGATTAGTATAGACTCTGGACCTATGCATATGGCGGCTGCGGTAGATACGCCGTGTGTGGCAGTAGTTGGATTCGGCACTTCCCCTTGGTCAGTTGTGGCACCTAAAAACCAATCGTTTATCGCTCTTACCAGTCAAAGTTGCAGTTTATCAGAAGAAAAGATCATCGAAGAAGTTCGCCCCAGCGCAATCGCTGAGGCCAGCGCTCGGTTATTGAAAGAGTGTGCTAAATCTTGATGATCTCCGAGCGCATCGGCGCTAACTTAGCAAGAATTTGATTTTGCACGGGGTGGGCAATGCCAACCTCGTCCATTGCTGCTATCAATAAATCAACCACATGATTAAAGTCATGCTCATTGATGTTCATACCGGTATGAATTTGTACCATCGAGTCCCCATCATACTGGCATGGCCCGTCCAACACATCGCATAAATGGCTGACAAACCCGGTCCGAAAGTGGCTGACATTCGTTTGTTTAAAATAGTGAAAAACCACGTCATCCTGACCAATTTGATTGATAAAAGCATCCACCAAACGCTCCAATCCAGCTTGCTCACCCACTCTTTGATACAATGACTGCGGTGCGCTTTGACAGGCAGACAAACTTATCATCACCAGTAATGCTACAACCAACTTTTGTGTGTATGTAAAACACTTCATTTAAAAATATCCTGTTATCGACACATACCAACCCGTTTGTTTGTCTACACCGGCAATGGAACCTAAATCTAACCACGCGGCAGTAACGCTCACGGATTTGTTTGGCAACCAAGCGATAAACACATCTCGCCAATGACTCTCACCTAAGCCTAGGTTATTTGCTTTCTCTCTAAACTCGACACCCATAGCGAACTCTCGGGATAGAAAAACAGCCGTACTGGCTTCAAGCAACCACTGCTTGCCTGCATGGTTCCCACCAAATCCCAATAATCCGACTTGATTGGCATCGCTATATCGTCCAGTAACATTCCAAAACCAGTTATAACCGTTGAGTGCGCCCAAATGCAGTTTACTCATTGCCACATACACATCGTTACCACTGGTATGCTCAGCGCCGACTAAGGTCGCCACAGTGCCATCTTGCAAGGACTTATGTTGAATGCCAACACTTAACTGCGGCCAATCGCTATAAACAATATCGCCATAAAGGCGAACTTTTATGGCACTGATGTCTTGCTCAATATTGGTATTGAGTGCTGGCACAGCAAAGTCTTGCTCGGCGTAGCTTAGCTCAATGCGGTCGAAGAGGTTAGCTTGTACACCACATACATCCAGTCTGTAGTTTTTCACATCCCCTCGGCTACAAAACGCACTCAGCGCCCACTCATCTTCACTGGCATAACCCGCAAGCTGAGCCCAAGGTACAATACCACCGCCTGCACTCCCCTCAATCTGGGAAACACCTGGTGTGGCTAGTAATTTACCATCCGCCAAGGCGCTCTGAGACAACACCAACAGCAATAATGCGCTAAACCACTTCATGGTAACTCCCTAACCAGTTGATAAACTCTTTAGCTGGCAACGGACGACTTAAATGATAACCTTGTGCATAATCACAGCGCATTTGTTTAAGTAACGTGAGTGATTCGCTATTTTCAACCCCTTCAGAGACCACCGAAAAACCCAATTGATGACCAAGGGAAATCGTCGATTGCACAATACACTGATCTTGGTGAGATTCATTGAGTTTTAAAATAAACACTTTATCGAGCTTAAGTTCATCAATTGGTAGCATCTTTAACCTACCCAAAGAAGTTTGACCCACCCCATAATCATCTAAAGAAATCATAACGCCTAGCGCTTTCAATGCCTTAAGCGCAGCAATACCGCGCTCTTCATTTTCGATCATATCGCGTTCGGTCAACTCTATAGTGATCAGTTTTGCAGGCACGCCATGTGTGGCAAGCATATCTTCAAGGTGAGGTAAAAAAGCACTGTCTGCAATATCTTGTGCAGAAACATTAATAGCGGCTTTCATGGTCAACCCTTCGCGCAACCATACACCCACTTGTGCTACCACTGTGCGCACCACCCATTGGGTCAACTCAACAATCAACCCCGACTGTTCCGCTAAATCAATAAACAACTCGGGAGATACCCAATCGCCATTACTACGCTGCCAACGGATCAATGCCTCAACTTTATCCACTTGGCCACTATTGATATTTAACTTAGGTTGGTACGCCATAAATAACTGGCCGTCATCTAACTGTAGCGCCTGCTTTAGCTCGTCGATGATCTCTAAGCGCTCCAAATGCGCTTCATCTTCACCGTTTTGATAGAAGTACACTTCGTGCCCATCCTGTGCAGCAGTATCAACGGCTATCAGTGCGCGTCTGATCATATCTTCTGGTGTTTGCGCCTGCTCTGGGTAACACACCACCCCAATGCTAAAATGCAAACTTATCTCCAGCTTTTGAATCACATATTGCTTGTTCAATGATGCTTGCAATTGTGCGATGCTTTGCTCCATCGTCATCTCTGGATTCACAGCGATAACACTGAGAAATTCGTCCCCGCCAACACGTGCATTAAAACCATTGATGTCCTGAGAGGTTTCTTTTATACGCTGTGCGACCGCCTGAATACAACTATCGCCCACTCTTGGTCCCAGCTTGTCATTGATATGTCGTAGCCCTTTGATATCCAGTGCAACCAAATAATAGCTTTGCTCTTCATTGAGCTGACGAGATATTAAATCTAGGGCAGCAGTACGGTTATAAAACCCCGTTAAGTTGTCATGTCTGGCCTGAAAGCGGATTTTCTTCTCACGCGTCTGAATATCTTCACCCATTTCCTGAAACGCATCTACCAGTTCACACACCTCTTGACTTGGACGAGACTCAGCAATGCTTGCTTTATAGTTGCCTTTGGCGAATTGTTTGGCCATCACCGTGAGCTGTTGAATAGGGGTGGTCAGGTTATTAGCTAGTATGCCGCTGGTAATAAAACCGAGGATTATGGTGCCAAAAGATAAAGAAATAACCGTGAGCACCAAAGTGTCAAACTCTTTGTAATGCTCACTCAAGTCTGCACTGAGCACCACACTTATTGGATTATCCTCAAGCCCGGGCAGTTGCACTTCGGTGCTCAAATACACTGGGTCCTCGCTAAACCAGCGGTTGACGATTTGGCTGTCAATATATTCCAACAGACTCAAATGTTCAGGGTGATCCGCGATAGTCGTCGCTTTTAACCCCGTGTGATGTGCGATGAAACTAATTTCCATCCCAGTCAATTCTTTTAGCTCAGCTGCGGTTGCTGCGTCTATCACAAACCCCACCATGCTATAGGCAATGGTGCGTGGTGCTTTAACGGGCAGCACTATCACTTGATAGAGTTTGTCGCCGATGACCATGAAAATAGAGCTATTACCTTGAGCAAGCACTTGTTGCATTGACTTAGAAGTCTCAGACGATAGTTTAATATCATTTTGGTTTGCCGATATCAGCTCCCCACGCGTGTCAAACAGCAACATTAAGTCGGCGTCTATACGTTGACTGTGGTTAAACAGCACACTGCTGATAGTGTCAGCGTCTCGTGTTGCCACCGCTTGCTTAAAGCCAAAATCCGCTGTTAATACTGTCGCCGCAGTCACCAATAAGCGTTCTTTTGCTTTTAAGTATTGCTGATAAACATTCTGGCCGACTTCTATATCTTGCTGTACCTGACTTTCATTGAAGTGGCTGGTAGACCACCAAAAGCTCACTAAGCTGGTCACCGTTGTTAGCAGCACCAGTCCGACACAAAGCATAATAATGCGATGTTTTAAACTATTGCCCATGATGTTCCTTAAATCTTTCACCAAAGGTATTACGTGGTGCGGGAGTAATTAGTTCAATTTCAGCCTGAACACGAGAGTGTGTTGTTGGCCATGTCATCTTGGCTCGCTCAGTAATACTGTTGGCCTGCTCAGGGTGCCAAAGTAGGTATTCACTAACACTATCTGGCAGCTCAATTGTACCTTGTGCGTCTGACACGAAGGCTGCATCTGAGTGCGCCACATAAATATAACCCACCATTGAATCATGAATGTTACAACCGAGCACGACCACACCAGGCTGTTCAAAGGTGATAGGTGCTTTGGGCGTACCCGCATACAGTTTTAGTTCGAAAGGTTTGGCAGGCGAAAATGAGTACACATGATGACGAATATCATCACTGTTTGGAAATGATACCTGCTGACCTTGCACCACAGTCAAAAGTGTCGGCGAAAACTGCTTGTTCACCTGATCCATAATGGCTATTTGGTGTGGTGGAGGGTTATTTGTCGTTACGTCCAATAGCTCCACCACCGCATTCTCTACGGGCGAGCCATGTTGGTCAACCACAACCAATGTTTTTGCTGATACTGCAACACTCAAGCTCCCCAAAAGAGCGATACCGAGTGCCATAACCAAACAGCCTTTGAACACAAAGAATGGCATACCTTGCCTTATGATTTTTTACACACTACCCCTAAGTAAAATTGACTGGGAGTAGAATTGCAAGGCATTTGACAAAGCATTTACGAGATAACTGCCAATAAACAGTGCAATCACCGTTTATTGGCTAAGTCTATGGCAGATTAGTGATTTTCAATCAAGCCGTATTGTGCATCTAGAATAGTGATGACCTCAGAACGAGGATCCGTTGGAATAACTAGTTCCTGTCCAACGATTTTGCTGGCAATACCCACATAGGTGTCTGATACGGCCATCATCACATCAACGGGCAGTTGGTAGTTCTTAGCCAGCTCTTCGCGCTCACCCATACGATCTTTGTTAAGCAGCACGTCGCTGTCAGGTACATTGTTGATTAATAACTGACGGAAACCCTCTTTAGAGTTTTCGATGATTTTACCATCGCGATAGGCCGGGCCATCCCAAATACGTGATGAATCAGGCGTGCCCACTTCATCAATATAGATAAGCTTTTCTTGACCGTCAGTATCTTCTACATAGCCAAACTCAAATTTGGTATCAACAAAGATTTGATCCAATTTGGCCAGCTCATCGCTGATCAAAGCAAAGCCTTGCGCCAACAACTGCTCATATTTGGCGACATCATCCTCTGACTTAAAGTTAAATGCGCTAAGATTGTCGGTGATGTTTTTACGACTGATGTTAACATCGTCTACCGCTGGTACGTCATCAAGGCCTGTGATAATGCCTTTTGTTGACGGCGTGATCAAAAGCTCTGGTAACTTTTGGTTCGCTTGTAATCCCTCTGGTAACTCAATACCACAGAAATTACGAATGCCTTTGGCATAATCTCGCCACATGCTGCCTGTGATGTATTGACGAGCAATCGCTTCAACTCTCACCGTACTTGCTTTGCGCACGATCCACACGTAAGGATGTGGAATATCAACAATATGATTACCAGCTAGGCCCGCATCATCAAATAGCTTAAACCAGTGAGCTGCAACACTGTTCAGTGCAATGCCTTTACCCGGTACGCCATTTAAGCCATTTTCACCTTGCCAAATACAATCAAAAGCCGAAATCCTGTCTGAAATCACCATGATAGCCAGCTCTGTACCTGCTGGTACATCATAACCTTTCTCTGCGATTAGGCGTGCGCTGTCTTCATCGGTGAGCCAGTAAACTGAACGAACTTTACCGCTGTGAACTGCACCTTTGGTGCGAATTGGTAGATCGTCATTGACGTCTAAAACTTTGTAGCTACTCATTATTACTCCAAGGGCCGGATGCACCTTGCAAGGGTGCAAAAAATGAGGGGGTTAGAAGGCGTTATAATAATCGTTCAGCGGCAAAATCACAATCACAACCCCGTTTGCCGCAGAAAGATTAGAATTTAACGATGCAAGGTTTTGCCTAACCCCAATCTGATATACCATCGCTAACATCATAGCGGTGAAGGTTTACTGATGATTGAAATTAGCGATTTAATCTACACATGGCAGAACCATGAGCGCCCCACATTGCAGATCAAACAGTTGCAAATCGGCGATGGTGAGAAAGTGTTTTTGCATGGTCCAAGTGGTAGCGGCAAGTCAACTCTACTTGGTTTACTGGCTGGTATCACCCCCATACAGCAGGGTTCTATAAAGGTGCTGGAGCAATCTCTGGAAAAGCTTTCAAGCGCTAAGCGAGATCGCTTTCGTGCAGACCACATAGGCACTATTTTTCAAAACTTTAACTTATTACCTTATTTGAGCCCGCTGGAAAATGTCACATTAGGATGTGAATTTTCTCCAAAGCGCAGACAAAAAGCCTGTGCTGAAAGAAATAATGTAACCGCACAAGCGCACCACTTACTTAACGCCTTAGGCCTCGATGGCAGCTTGCTGTCGCGCAGTGTGTCTGCGCTCAGCATTGGCCAGCAACAACGAGTCGCTGCGGCGCGCGCTTTCATCGGTCAACCTGAAGTCATCATCGCCGATGAACCCACTTCAGCACTGGATGCCGACACCAGAGAAGCGTTTATTACCACCTTGTTTGAACAAGCCAAAAAGTACCAAGCCACCGTTATTTTTGTAAGTCATGACAAGAGCTTATCTCACCTTTTTGACCGTAAGATAAGCTTGCCCAGCATTAATGAGGCCAACCTATGACCTTGCTAAAACTCGCCCTAAAAAGCTGCTGGAACCGCCGAACCAGCGTACTTTTAACGTTTTTCACCATTGCCATCAGTGTCATGCTGTTGTTGAGTATTGAGCGTGTACGAATGGGCGCGAAAAGCAGCTTTAGTAATACCATTTCTGGCACCGACTTGATTGTGGGTGCCCGCACCGGCGATATTCAATTATTACTCTCTAGCGTATTTCGCATCGGTCACAACAACAACGCCGTTAGTTGGCAAAGCTATCAGGACATTAAGCACCGCAAAGGCGTGGCTTGGACCATTCCCATCAGTTTAGGTGACAGTCACAAAGGCTATGCCGTTTTAGGGACCGATAGCAGCTACTTTGATCATTACCGCTACGGCAAAAAACAAGCACTGCAATTTCAAGCCGGGCGCGCCTTCCACAATGGCAAAGAGGTGGTGCTAGGCAGTGAGGTTGCCGACAAGCTGGGCTACCATCTAGGCCAAAACATCGTGATATCACACGGGATGGGCAACACCAGCTTTCATCATCATGATGATAACCCCATGACTATCGTGGGCATCTTGGCTCCCACTGGCACACCGGTAGATAAAACACTGCATATTCCTTTGATTGCGGTTGATATGATCCACGCCAGTGCTAGCGCGCCGCGCGCGATTACTCGCAAACAAGTCACAGGCAATGATCCCCACGAACACGACCCACACGATGACCATCATCACAATCACGCGCATGGCTCACTCGATAGTGAACCGTCAGACTTAGTGGGTAATCCAAAACAAATCACCGCTTTTTTAATGGGTTTTGACTCACCTCTTTATACCTTACAAGTACGTCGCAATATCAATCAATATAAGGGCGAACCCTTACTTGCAATTATGCCTACCGTGACCTTGAAAGAGCTCTGGGAAATGTTAGACATCGTTGAAAAACTCCTCCTGTTGTTTTCCATCGTGGTGGTCATCATCAGCTTACTGGGTATGCTCACCACCCTATTGGCAACCTTAAGCCAGCGACGTCGAGAATTGGCTATTTTACGTTCAGTGGGGGCCAGACCCTGGCACATTTTCAGCTTACTCAGTTTTGAAGCGACCATCATCACGCTATTAGGTTGTGTATCCGGTACAGTGTTATTTTACACGGGCCTATTTGTCATCATGCCAGTATTACAAAGCCAATTTGGTGTTAACCTGAGTATGGCTCCATTATCACCCTATGAACTCACCTTGTTAGGCGGTATCATGCTCAGTGGTACCCTAATGGGCCTGATCCCTGCCGCACGAGCCTACTACTATTCGTTGGCCGACGGTATGAGTATTAAAATTTAAGAGAGTATGTATATGCGATTTATTTCCCTGTTACTAGTAAGCATGCTAAGCATTGGCGCACATGCCACGCCACCCAAAGAGATTTTCTGGGAAGACTTAATCCCAAAGGGCCATGTTCAGGTAAGTAATCAGGATGCGGCCAGCCACGAAGGGACAGATCAAAATTGGGTGCAGCCAAACTTGGATGCGCCAGTTGTGAAAAGCTTAGATGGTCAGTCGGTTAGTTTGCCAGGTTTTGTCGTGCCATTAGAGGGTGACAGTCAGATGATCAGTGAATTTCTACTGGTGCCATATTTTGGAGCTTGTGTCCATGTGCCACCACCGCCACCCAACCAAATCGTACACGTTAAAATTAAAGGGGGCGTGCCCATTGAAAGTTTATATGATGCCATCACTGTCACTGGTGTTATCAAAGTAGAGAGCTGGCAAGGGGAATTAGCACAAACTGGTTACACAATGCAGGCCGTTGGTGTCGCACCATTTGAGCTTTAATAGGCACTCTCCAAATAGTGCAGCTGTTTACAACAGAGCAGACCAGTGCAATATCGACACTCATAACCTAAAGTGGTTACAATGTGCACTAGGGCAAAGCCTTATAGTTTTAAATATACCAAGTATGTTTTACCTGTTACGACCAGCAAATTTGTGTATTATGTAATGGTAATGTAATACTAATCGAGTACATCCTCCATGTATCTCTAAGTAGGGCCGCTTGATGCGGCCTTACTTGTATTAGCTCTCAGCTCGCCCCGGATAATAAATAACTGTGGGCTGAGAATAGTTTGGCACATGATCATAACTAAACACCGCATAATACTTGGCAATATCAGCATTACCAAAGTTATCCAGTGTATATTGATCCTGCCCACCATAGAGTTTCACACCATCAAATGGTGAGCGTGGTGGGTGAAACCGATTGCGCACCACAAAACTACCTACTAAGTCAGAACTATCCGTGTTCAACCAAGTTAATTTTACCACCCCATTTTCCACTTGCGTTTGCAGGTGAGTCGGTGCAGGCAGGGCTTCTATCCGCCGTTCAATATATTCCACATGCAATTGTGCAGGCTGTTCATCCTGACAGTCTCGCCAGTTAACCAGCGCATTACGCGCTTGAGATTCAGCTGTTGCTCGAATAATAAAGTACAATGGTGTTTGTGCTTTATGTAAGCGAGCCAGCTCTTTTAGGCTGTAACTATCAAAGATAAAGTTGTGTGCCGTGCGCTCCTTGAGTTGCTCATTGCTCACTTCATATCCAATATATTCAATCTTCTGCCTTTGCTTTACATGTTTAAAGTCCACGTCTTTTAACTCAACCAGCTCCACCGTAAAACGAACATCTTTTGCCGATGACAGACTATTGGTGCTGTACAAAGTCAGGCAGGCGCTGGTAAACACAGTACGCTGGGGGTCAAAACATTCATTGAGCTCAAATGCCAGTTGTCCATAAACAATCTCTCCATCAGCGTCAAAGCCTGATGACAACTTATCTGCAACGACTTTATCTTGGTAAATGGTATTGCAACTGCTCGCACTGACTGTCGATGCTAGCTCGGGTAATTGGTAGATCAGCTCTAGATTTGGGCGATAGTGTAAACCACTACCAAATGTGCCATAACCGATATCAAACTGCATTACTTGTGAGTCATTGCCTATGGGTAGGGTTTGTGGCCCCTGAATACGCAATAACAAAGTTTTCTGACCAAGGAGCGACTCCAACAAGGTGCGCTCTACACCATTGAGCGCCCAACGCAGCCAAATCCCCTGGGTCATTTTGTCAGACTCAATGGTTTGCCCAAGCGTATGCAGTGGTTTGGCATCATGAATTTTTGCAAAGTCGTAGATATCGTCGATTAAACTGGCGTCCAGTATTGAGATTGACCATTCACCATACTTTTCAATTTTTGCCGCCACACGATTCATCGGATATAAGAACAATTGTGCAGTCTCGATATGTGAGCCATCAGGGATGGTGCTCAAGTCAAAAGCAACAACACCAATACTGACCCCCCTATTTTTATCTACGCCAATAAACATCGAGTTGTAACCAAAGTGCTCTTTATTTTTGCTCAAGTAGTTTTGTGACAGATAGCCGACATGCTCTCTTGCTGGAAACAACGTGCGCCCACACTGATTGTCTGCCAAAGTCGTTTTTAAACGCAGCTCAGGACTAAATGGTGATTTGATTTTGGTGACTTTATCTACCGCACGAATATTGTAAAAGTAGAAGTGACCGCTTTTGAGCTGCGCGTCCACAAACGACAGTGACTTGGTGATCGCAACCAAATTCTCCTCGGTACAAGGAGCCTTATTGTGCTCACTTCGATACACTTCAAAATAAATATCGTCTCGTTCTTGGTACTCCCACTCCAACTCCACATTGTCGTGCCCTACATGTTTAATGGTGAACTGGGTAACGCGCGACGGAGCCAACGGTGAGTAATTAATGGCTTCACTAAGCGCATACGCCACGGCTGGGATGTTTTCAGCCACACTTTGCGCCATGTTTTTCATATAATCAGGAATGTTACGCGTCCCAACCTCAACCACCGTTGCGATGATCCCTTTGCGATAGTAATACTCTCGACCACTTCCATGAATGAGTTGCGCTGGTGGCTTCCCACGATGGATGCCGTACTGACGCCCAGTTACTTTTTTGATCTCATTGTTCATATTGGCACACAGCACGTTGAGATCTGTGCCTTCAATTTCCACCTCATGATTAAACTTATGAGCAGGAAAGAACACATTGCCTTGTGAGTGATAGTCCAGTGCAATACGAATATTGTCATGATTTTCAACAAAGTCTCTAATGGCCGAAGTTTCTGGCTCTGAAAACGCGTGGGGTCCACCATAGGTATTCGACTGCGTGTTTTGGTTACGCATAAATTTGGCGTCAAAGTTTCTGTTCAGATCCACCCCGAAAGAGCCATCACCATTGTTCCGACGGTTTTTGCGCCAAAATGAAAAGTGATTTCGCGAATACTCAAATCCATCAGGATTTAAACACGGCACCATATACAGGGTATTACGCGTCAAAGCCGTTTGCAGCTTGGGGTTAAAGCGATAGTTATCAATCACATACTGAATAAATTTAATCGCCAGTTCATTGCCAATCCACTCTCTGGCGTGGATCGAGCCGGTATAAAGCAAAGCTGGCTTATCATCGGCATAAGTAACATCCAGTGACACAGTCACCAACATAATAGGTCGTCCTTCCCACGTTTCACCAATGCTTTGTAGGCGGATAAGGTGGGGATGTTCACTCATACTCTGCTGTAAAAAATCAATGGTATCTTGATACGATGCGTACTGGATTTTCATAATATTTCCATACAACTAACAACATTTCATTGCCTCAATAAGCACCATGCCACGCAGGTGACATGGCTGTGAAGCAACCTTTCAGGGCTAACACAAAGCTAATGGCATGACTTTGAAACTTGCTGCCAATGGGTCAGTATTTTTTCGAGCTTCTTATCTTTGAGATTTTTAACTGCACATAACTGCTCAGGCGCGCTGTTAAGCACCTCAACCACACCATGAGCGCCGAAGGTATTCATGATTTCATCAATCATTTTTTCTCCAATACCCTTGACTTGAGATAAGATTTCGCGAATTTGCGCATCATCAAATTGCATACTGGGATAACTGTTGAGCGCGGTGGTTTCGTCACCACTTGGCACGCTTTTGACGACTTTTGCGCTTACCACAATGCCCTGTAACTTAAAGTTATCTTGGAAATTCCATATCTCACTTGGCCACTCTTCCTGAGCTCGATACTTAGTGTCTAAAATTGGATAGTTTTCATCATCCATGCGTGAAAACAACTCGCCACAGTCTTCACTGGGTGTATAGCGAGAAAAGCCAATATGACGCATGGTACGCAGTAAACGTGAATCAATTTTCCCTAATTCTTCCCAGTTATAAAGCGGAATATTTGGCTTCATAAAGCGGCCATCACTGAGTAACCACATCAGGTATTGCCCTATCCAATCACGAATGTACGGAAACGCGGCGAATGCTGTGGCACACTCTAAGATACGTAGCTTGCCATCCTTACCAAGCGCAATATCACACGCCCAATATTCAGCATTGGCGGCCTTAGAAGCGCGAGTTGCCAGCTCTAACACATTCTTTGGTACATCCTGATAATCCATACTGCCGCCTTGACTGGTGTTAGTTAGCCATTCACCTTCAGGGGGGCGACGCCAAAATGCACACACGGGCTTATGGCCTACCAACATCACACGTATATCCGCTTCCATGGGGATAAAATCTTGAATATACACAGGATAATAGCGTTTCTCGTTAAGCAGCGCCTGAGCTTGTTCATAGCTATCGACTTTATGTACAAAGTAGCCGCCATAATTTGAGGGTCCGTAAGAGCGTTTTATAATCTTTGGATACTGTGAATTTTCAAGATATTTCTTCGCTTTTTCAGGAATATAGAAAATTTCTGTATGGGGAGCTGGTAGATTATATTTGCGACAAAAATGGGTGACATTTTCTTTAGATTTATTGGCAAACTGGCTATCTAACGAGGGTAAGAATCGCACGTTAGGCAATGCCCGAGCAATGTCTCGAAATGTTTCGTATGCAGTAGCAGGAATATTGCCAATCAAGACATCAATTTTTTTTTGCTTCACCTCGGCAATAAAACGCGCTTTGTCATTGCCCCAGTGATAAGTAACTTGCTCGATTTTATCAGGCCAACCTTTAAAGTTAGATTTATCGAAAAAGCGCAGCACATAATCTAGATAAAGTAGCCCTATTTTGGGTAAAGATTGTTTTTTTGTCATCGTCTTACGCCACCTTAACTGAATGAAGAGCGCGTTTTTGCACAACGGTTCGCTCTATCAACTCCACCATCGCATCCAGTTTATTCTGGTTAAAATTGATACCTAATTGCTCTTGTTCAGGCGTCGCAAAAGCGGGAATGGTGTTCACCTCTAACACCACATACCGCTCTTGCTCTCGATCGTAAATCAAGTCCACACCCGCAATCTCCAATCCCAATGCTTGAGTGGCTTTAATTGCTAGCTCGACCACTTCATCATTAGGCTCTCGAACGAACACTGAGCCGCCACTGGTTATATTGGTTTTCCAATCATCTTTTGGTGCTTTGCGTCCGTAACAACCGACACATTTGCCATCTACGATATCGATGCGGTAGTCGGTATTATCGTAATCAATAAAGCGCTCAACATAGAAGTAGCGCAAATCTGTACGACTTAGGAACGGTAACAGCATATCGAGGGCATGCTCGCCATCAATTTTGACAATGCCTACCCCACCCCAGCCATCGGTTGGTTTGTAAACTAACTTACCACCAAAATCACGAATGGCCGCTTTCAACCCCGCAATATCGTTTTTATGACACAAACGATAATCAGCCGTCGCAATGCCGTGCCCATTTAACAGATGAGAAGTACGAAACTTATCTTCAGCTAATGCGAAGGAAGCAAAGTTGTTAAGTGTCGGAATAGACTGGCTAAGCGCTTGATACAAATACAACTGATATTGTGTTTGTTGACCTGCGTTGTAACTTAAAAACGCATCTAGGTGCTCCATCACGATGCCATTGCAGAGTATTTGTCCGCCCTGTGCACGCGCGTCTCGCAGGTTTAATCCGGTGCTTGACTGAATGCCACGTTCAGCCAATGCGTGAACGAGCTTTTGTTCAATGGCTTTACCGCCACCATTTTCGTACATCCAAATGCCGACATGAGGTGCTGTCACTGTGTTCTCCTTGATCCTTTGATTGGGGGTGCGTTTTTCTACTCAGCCATTGTAAAAGGATCTGTGTGACACATTTTTGACCAAATCCAGTGGACAAAATTTGTTCATAAAAGCTTCACTGAAATGCAACTGAGCCCAGCCACGATGAGCGCCAATGCAACCAAGGAAAGCCGTGATGACAACATTAAATTTCGACGAACTGGCAAGTCTCATTACATGCAACTCACACAGCAAGAATAAAGCGGGCGTGGATCAACACGGTGAGCAAATGATCGAGCTGTTAGCGCCATTAGGGTTTTCCCTGACACGCTATCAGCGTGAAACCATCGGTGATCACTTACTGTTTCACACACCAAAGCAAGCTGGTAAAAAGATACTCCTACTAGGGCATTTAGATACGGTATTTCCAGAACACACTTTTACTGACTTCAGTCAAGATAAGCAGTGGGTATATGGGCCTGGGGTGTGCGATATGAAAGGTGGCAACTTTGTGGCATTAAACGCTCTGCGCACACTACGTTCACAATTTGGCCCCTTGCACAATATTGACTTTTTACTGGTCAGCGATGAAGAAATCGGCAGTGACGACAGTAAATATTTAACCGCTGAATTGGCAAAAAACTATGACGCTTGTTTGGTGTTTGAAGCTGCGGGAGAAAACCACGAAGTGGTCACAGGTCGCAAAGGCATCGCCACGTTTGAAATAGAAGTTACAGGCAAAGCCGCACATGCTGGAAACCATTACGGCGATGGAGTGGACGCTAACTTTGCTTTGGCAAACATGCTACTTGAAATGACCAGCCTGACTAACTTAAAGCGGGGTAGTACCGTCAATGTGGGTAAAATTCTAGGCGGCATTGGCGCTAACACGATTTCACCCCATGCCAGCATGGTTGTTGAGGCACGCTTTTCATCTATTGATGAACAGCAGCGCTTATTAGACGGGATCGAAAACATCTGCTTGGCCATCGAAGTGACGGGGGTAGACATCACCATCAAAGGGGGTCTGCAACGTGGTGTGATGGCGCCAAGCAACGCACAACAGGCATTACTTGATGAGATTAATACAATCCTCGGTACAGGACTACTTACCGAACAACGAGGCGGCGTGTCAGATGCCAACATCGTTTCTTCTGTAGGAGTGCCAACTCTAGATGGCTTTGGTCCATTTGGAGATGGTGATCACACCCGCCATGAAAGAGCGTTAAAGTCGAGCTTCGAACTGCGCATCGAACAAGTGACTAAAATCCTCGCTGCATGGTGTTTTGCGTACAGTAATGCGTCACAAAACGTCAATGACGAGGCGTTAGCACAATAAACGGACTACTTTTGGCACACAGTGCAGTACACCGTGCTGCGCTGCCCTAAGCGAATTTCTTGTAATGGCGTCTCGCACTGAACGCATGGCTGTCCCTTACGACCATAAACCAGTAACTGCTGTGCAAAATAACCTGGCTTTCCATCACTTTGCGCGAAATCTTTCAGTGTAGTACCACCTTGGGTAATCGCTGCGCTCAGCGTTTGTTTGATGATCGGCGCTAAGGTTTGATAGCGCTTCAACGAGACTTTACCCGCTTCTCGTTTGGGATGTATGCCCGCTTTGAATAATGATTCATTAGCATAAATGTTGCCCACACCCACCACCACATGGTTGTCCATAATAAACTGTTTCACTGGGACTTTTTTGTTTCGTGACCGCTCAAATAACCACTGGGCGCTAAACTCATCGGTCAATGGCTCAGGGCCCAACTTCGCAAACAATGTATGGCTGTGCTTAGGTTCCTGCCACAAACAGGCTCCAAAGCGACGCGCATCATTGAGTCGAAGTGCTTTACCATTTTCAAAATGTATTTCTACATGATCATGTTTTTTTAGCGCTTCATGCTGTGGCACGATGCGTAAATGCCCCGACATGCCCAAATGTAAAATGACACTGCCTACATCAGTGTCCAATAACAAATATTTAGCACGCCTGCGTACCGAGCGTATCACCAATCCCTCTATACTGTGCACTTCATCTGGTACGGGCCAGCGTAGGCTTGCATTGTGAATAAAAACCTTAGTGACAGTTTGCTGTTCAATATGGGGTTGAATACCTAATTTACTGACTTCAACTTCGGGTAGTTCTGGCATAATTTACTCGGTAAAAACATGTCTGTCATTGCTTATCAAGGGCTAACGGTGCAAACAGTAGATTTGCTTGCTCTGTAGATAACTGCAACCAATGTTGTTGCTGCTTATCGAACAAGTAATATTGACCATCCGCTTGATACAGCTGATAACTCAGTGGTAATTCCTGTGACGCGATCCAAATTTGGGCTACACTGAGCGCTTGATCCTGATTTAGAGACACCTGCGCCACATCCAATAGCGTAGTTTGCCACAGGGCAATCAATGCACGCAATTGCTCGGGCTGCGCCTGCCACAGTCCATCAATACGCCAAGAGGTACCAATTCGTTCAATTTTATAACCAGGAAATGCTAACGTAAGCACAAAACTCTGCTCAGGAAGCAATCGCTGAGGCCCCTTAGGCTCAGATTGAGGATTGAGTTTATGGTGAATACCATTGAGAAAAAATATCATCAACAGCATGGAAATGATCACCACATTATTCCACGCCTTAGTGCCTAACCTCATGTGCTCTCCGAATAGCCGTGCAGTCCTCCATGCTCTGTTTGTAAATACAGAACACAGTATTACTTTGCTGATAATAAAGCTTATTGCGCGACAAGGCTATGGCTACCGGGGTCAACGACCTCTTGCTGCACCAAATTTATCACTGCAGGTTCTGCCACTTGCTGTTTTCTGAATTTAACAATACTCACTACTAAGCATAAGAAACTACATGAAATAATTCCCAACATCACAAACCCAAACAGACAAAATACGAGGCCGCTGTTAATCCGCCAATTAAGGCCGAACTGCCGTAGGTTTTCGGTATGATCCAATTCACTAACACCAGCAGCATGCTCGTGCCTAAGCCACTGAAGAAGGTCGCCCCATACAGGTAAGCCAGATTTTTATTCATTATTTACCGACCTAAATAAAATTGATTGAGTATGCGGGCTAGCCGCTGCGGTTGTTCTAAAGGCACCATATGACCGCATTCATCCAACAGCTGTAATTGCGCATTGGGGAGTAGCTTGGCCATGTTTTGTAAGTCTTGAACAGCAACTTTTTGGTCCTGCTGTGCACCGATGATCAACACCCTGCATGGCAGTTTGCCAAGATCCGCGCTTAAATCTTCTCGTGATGAGGTTTGTTGAATTTGGTTTAGTAAGGTTGCACCACCTAGCGACTTGTCCATGTCTTTAATGAGGTCGATTAACTCATTGTCTTGCCATCGCTGTTGACTGATAAACTCTTTTACGCGAGCGCGTGACATGCCTCCATAAGCATGAGTGTGCAGAAAATCCAGCATACCTTTGCGCGCTTGTTTTTCACCATGGCTTAGCCTCCGCGCACTGCTGGCAATCAACACCAGCGAGCTGACCTTAGCCGGGTTTACTAACGCATATTGCAATGCCAGATATCCCCCCATAGAAAACCCCAATAAATGTTGGCTCTCACAGAGCGCATCATCAATTGCTGCCAACATGTGGGCCTGTGTTTGGCATTTTTCTATGGTAACGTGACACGGCTGTACACACTCATCCAAGTACGGTATTAACCGCTCCCACAAACGATGATTGCATTGTGTACCCGGCACCATAGCAAGCTTCACCTGTTTCGAATCACTCATTTTAGTTCCATATGAAATTGGTACAACTGCACCACCTGACCTGCCAAGCGCACCGAGTTTTCTGGCATCTTATGGGTGCTTAGCGTTACACGTACTGTACCCCGTCGGTCGAAACTAAAGCCTTGATAGGCATAAATTTCATCTGGTAAAGATTGTCCACCACTTTGGCATAAATGTATTAATACACGACTAAATGCGATCACAGAATTGCCGTTGACTGGGTCTTCATTGATCCCCATTTGAGGTGAAAACATACGGTCCTTCACGTGCGCCTTATGGCTAGGCAGCCATGAGAAAGCGAACAAGGCGGTAACATTATGCTGTTGCTGAACCTCGCGTAGCTTTTGCCAATCTGGTGATAATGCTAACAATCTTTCTTCATCAAGGTGCAACAGCAACCTTGTGGGCTGCTTGGCGGCAAAGGCATAGTAGTCACCTTGTTCATTGCTTTGCTGATAACAACGAATAAGTCCATTCGTTGTTTGTAGCTCAACCCAATCAGCCGTTTGATTTAAACCACACTTAAATGCCACCGATGCCGCAGCTAACGTGCCTTGTCCGCAACTATTTACCTCTTTTAATGGCGTAAAGTATCGCAATGAGGCCTGCTTATCAGACATATATAAACATGGTCTCGGGAGTATTAAACTCCCGAGCCAGTAATTGCATGGCCTGCGCGCTTAAAGGGCTTGGGCAAAGCACAACACTGGCTTGTTCCCCTTGATAAGGCTCAGTGCAAAATACATTACAGTGAAATACCTGCAAATTTGAATGGCTGTTTGAGAAGACCACAATATTCCTTTTGATGGCTAAAGTTTAATAATCGGCTTACCTAGCACGACTTGCTCTGCACCACGTACAATCACTTCTCTATTCGCGTGCAATTCTCCTGTGACCAAAATGTTAGCATTGCCAGTATCACTTTTCACCTACACGGGTACTTTACTGTACGTAGTCTATCTACTCGCTGTAGTTTTAGTAATGAACTCGACTCTATCCTCTGTGAAATACAAGATAACCGATTGGAATGATAATACTTTTATTTTTATAAAATATATGACGGTTATTATAACTCCTGAAGATTATCCTGTTATTCGGTGTTAAATTACTGATAGATACTCTCTCTCTTAACACAGAATCTAGTCTATTCATTACAGCTATATAAGTAAGCTATTTTTTAGCTGTTTAATTGTGCATATTCTTTGCTAAAATGGCGCACAAAATTTAAAGGAGTTCCGTCTAATGACAATGTACGTAGTGGGTCACAAGATCCCTGATTCAGATTCTATTTGTGGTGCAATTGCACTGGCATACTTAAAAAACAAAATCGGTGAAACAGCGATTCCAACACGTTTGGGTGAAGTGTCGCCTGAAACACAGTTTATTCTTGACCGTTTTGGTTTTGACGCACCAGAACTAAAAATGAGCTATGCAGGTGAAAATGTTTATATCGTTGACCATACAGAAAAGACACAAGCACCTGATGACATCGACCAAGCGACTGTTGTTGGTGTTGTTGATCACCACAAACTTGGTGACTTAACAACTTCAACGCCACTTGAGTGCTGGATCCGTCCAGTGGGATGTAGCAACACTATCATTAAAATGATGTATGACTTCTACGGCGTAGAAATTCCTAAAGATATTGCAGGCATCATGATGTGTGCCATCTTAAGTGATACGGTTATTTTCAAATCACCAACGTGTACCACAGCCGATATCAAATGTGTTGAAGCACTCGCTGAGATCGCTGGCGTGGAAGATTTCAAAGAGCTTGGCATGGAAATGTTCAAAGTTAAATCAGCCGTTGAAGGCACGCCTGCGCGCGACCTTGTAATGCGTGACTTTAAAGATTTCAACATGAACGGTAAGCTTGTTGGTATCGGCCAATTAGAAGTAATTGATTTATCAGTATTTGATGAAATCAAAGCAGACCTTGAAGCTGACATCGCTAAGTTAAAAGAAGAAGGTGGCCGTCATTCAGTATTGCTACTACTTACCGATATCATGAAAGAAGGCTCACAAATGCTCATCGCCTCTGATGACGAAGGCGTAATTGAAGCTGCCTATGGCGTGAAGCCTGAACAAAGTCGCGTATGGCTTGACGGTGTACTGAGCCGTAAAAAGCAAGTTGTACCACCACTGCAAGATGCTTTTGCTTAATCACTCAAGCTGAAAATCCTGTAAAAAAACCGAAGCACCTGCTTCGGTTTTTTGCTATCGTCAAATGATGAAAACACTATTTATTGAGCCTGGCCTCTTTGCTATTCGCACTCAGGTACTTGATACCGACATGCACCGCCATGCTTTGATGCAGCTGACGTTACCCGATCAACACAGCACTTTGAACATTGACAACTATCCTCCCATACACGGTGCGATAACTCTTCTGGATACGAATATTCCTCATCAACTAACCATGCAGCAAGGCTGGGTGATACTCATTGAGCCAAGTAGCCAACTGGGCGCTCAGGCAAGTAAGGTGCTCGCAGATAATGACATCATGACTTGGCCGCTTGAAACGCACGATGACTCAGATGATCTCAGCAACTTATTAGCGCGTGCTAACCTTTCTTATACAGCCAACACAGCAATGCATCATAGTCACTTGGACCCTCGCATTGCCACCTTACTTAACCAGCTCAATCAATGCTTTAATCACGATTGCCTCAAGCCTGAGCGTTGGCTGGCAAAAGACATTGCTCAGTCATTGGAGTTGTCTGAGTCTCGTTTCTTACACCTATTTAAAGAAAATATGCAGCTACCTTGGCGACCTTATTTGCTATGGAGAAGATTAATTTGCGCCATTCAATCGCTCAGTCGAGGTGACAGCGCCACCCACGCAGCCCACATTGCAGGCTTTGCCGACAGCGCCCATCTTAGTCGCACTTTTAAAAAGCAATTTGGCATCACTTTGCGACGTGCCTTGACCTGTGTTGAAAAACCAGTTCCATAGCCAGTTTATTCAATTCTTTATTGCTATCGGCTGACATACTGCTCAAAAACACCGAGGGGTAAAAATATGCAAGAGTTCCTAGTACACACGCCTTTACTCGACTTCAATCACCCAGATATTCAGCAGCTGATTGAATCTCGACGCTGGCATACACTTGAGAAACCAGCGGCTTTAAAGGCCATATATGACTTTGTAAAAGATGAAGTATTTTTTGGCTATAGCGCTACAGACAGCTTAACCGCCAGTGAGGTATTGCAACAAGGGTACGGACAGTGTAATACCAAAGGGACTTTGTTAATGGCATTGCTACGCGCGGTTGGTATTCCCTGTCGTTTACAAGGCTTTGTTATCAGCAACGACTTAAAGCAAGGCGTCATGCCTACATGGATTTTAATGCTCGCTCCAAAAACCATCATTCATAGCTGGGTTGAAGTCTATATCAATGACCACTGGCTAGAACTGGAAGGATACATCATAGACAACGCCTATTTAAAAGCGATACAGCAGCGCTTTAAACACCATCATGGGCCATTTAAAGGGTTTGGTATCGCGACTCCTTGTCTACAAAAACCGGATAATGAATTTGTTGGCAATCATACCTATATTCAACGTGATAGCATCATCAAATCATTAGGCTTTTTTACCGTTCCCGATTCGTTTTATCATAGGTTCAGTAATTTAACAGGTATAAAAAAGTGGCTATATCAACATTGGCTACGACATGTTATCAATCGGCGAATTAAAAGAATTAGAGCTGGCTTATGAACGAAAAAAGCCGCATTAAGCGGCTTTTTATTCAACTAAGGGCAAGCCTGTCCACTGCACGTAACGCCTTCATCAAGCAGAACTTCCGTTAGTTTGTTATTCATCGTTAAATCAATTTCCAACAGCTGGTTACCTTCTAAACGTAATGTTTCCAGTACCAAGTTTTGACGTACATCTATTGCTGTTAAAGAATTTGCCGTTAAATCTAGCCACCTCAATTGCGTGTTGGAACGGATATCCAAATCGCTTAGATTAGTCTCAGCAATGGAAACGGACCATAGCTTATCATTTTTACTCAAATCTACAAAAGTCAGTGGGTTATCAGACAATGCTAGCCATTCTAACAATACATTGTTCGTTAGGACGATATCTGTAAGCATATTACTCTCTATATTTAATTGCTCCAGTTCTGAGTGTTTAGATAGGTCTATATGGGATATATTATTACCAAATGCCCACAGCGATTTAAGCTTCTCATTGTGGCTCAAATCTAATTCAGTGAGCTGATTAAGCTCAACGGATAATTCTTCCAGCGCTGTATTTTGACTCAAATCCACATTTTGAAGTTGATTTGACCCTAGAGCTAACCGTCTAAGACCAAGATTATTGCTTACATCAATACTATCCAGCTTGTTGCTGGAGACACCCAATTCTACAAGAATTACATTATTACTCACATCAAGGTTAGATAGCTTGTTGGTGAAGGCATACAATTCTACAAGAGTTACATTATTACTCACATCAAGGTTAGATAGCTTGTTACAGTAGGCATCCAATTTTACAAGAGTTACATTATTACTCACATCAAGGTTAGATAGCTGGTTGAATGCAACATCCAACTGTTGAAGTTGAGTGTTTTTGCTCACATCGATTTCCGTCAAAAGGTTATTAAGTAGCACAAGCTTTTTTATTGCGACTAAGTACTCTATACCCTGTACTGAAGTGATCCCTTTATTTACACACGATAGCTCATCCACTTCAAACGCATATGTGTAGCCAGCATCCAAAGCACACTGCAAAAAAGCATCATCTGCGATAACATCTGCTAGACGTTTTGCCTCTACAACCCTTACCATTCGCTGCAATGATGCTTGATTTCCAGATTTATCAGTAGCTGAATAAGTGACCGTATATTCACCCTCTTTTGTGAGATCCAGATCATGAGAAATCGTCACGGGGAGCACACCATCCACCTCATCGACTGCAACGGCTCCAAGCTCTTGATAACCTTGTTGCATGATAGCTGTTACATTCGCCTCACCATTGAGGGTAATAACGGGTGCCGTCGTGTCTACCTGCTGGCTGCCACCCGTATTCGATGTCGAACCTGTGTCAGAGTTGGTCCCTGTGTTAGAGTTGGTCCCCGTATTAGATTGCCCTTCTGAGCTTGAACCACCGCCACACCCAGCTAATAATGCAAAGCTGAGTAACCCTATTATTTGATATTTAATTAAACTCATTTATTTTTTGGCCGTTTATTATTATATTTGCGAGTAGCGTGACACAACAGTGTCTTCAAATTGATTAACTAGCAATAATACCTAACTCTTAACCTGAAATGAATACAAATGTTAACATAGAATGAACTAACCTATTCCACATGTGTCTTTATCTGCTACTCATTTGCCGCACTTAACAATCTAAACTACTTTTGATATGAACCAGTTACGCTTAATGGACGTAATAACAAGGTCGGTGAGTATCAGACACTGACAACAATAAACAACAAAAACAAACAATCATTCGCATCCAAAAATCACTGTGACACGTTTGGCTTTATACACTTCAATTAAATTTAAGTGACAAAGTCGGGCCTGTTTAGGGCAACTCAATGGAACATGAACAACATTTAAAATTACTCAGGGCAACGGCGCTTGGCGATAAACAAGCATTTTCGCAATTATACCAGGCAACCTGCGCTCAACTTTACGCGGTGAGCTTTAAGATGTTAAAAAATAAAGCATTATCAGAAGAGGCTTTGCAAGAAGCCTATGTAAGAATTTGGCACAATGCCAGTGAGTATCAATTAGGTAAGGGCACCGTTCTAACCTGGATGATTAGCATTGTTCGCTATCGTACACTGGATTTAATTCGTTATCAGAGCGTGCGCAACGAACACGCGTTGGAGCAAGATGCCGATGACATCGCAACCCTTAATGTCAGCGCATTTGAACATTCGGATACCACCCCACTCAAAATGGAAGAGTGTATGGATGAATTAGACTCAGAGCAAAAACAAGCGATTCACTTTGCCTACTTTAATGGATTAAGCCATCAAGAGGTCAGTGCCAGCATGGGTTCACCGTTGGGCTCAATTAAAAGCTGGATAAGACGAGGACTACAAAGCTTACAAAGGTGTCTATCCATATGAATTATCTTATTGAAGAGCGAAGAAACGCATTAGCCGCAGAGTACGTGCTGGGGACATTACGCGGTGGCGCACGTCGCCGCTATCAACAGCTAATGATGCAACATCAGTTGATCAGAGAAACCACTTGGGTGTGGGAGCAATATATTAACGTGTTAGGTCATCGGCTTGAACCTAAGCCCCCTGCGGATACAGTATGGCAAGTGATAAGTGACCGTTTAGGGTTTGAGGATACGATACACACCCGTGATAAAGAGCGTGGCAAACTGCAGCCCTTCCCAGGCACCAAACTTTGGCAGTCGGTGGCAGGATTGGCAACTGCTGCAGCACTCGTGTTAGCCGTGTTGCTGCTGCGTTATCAACCGCTCGACAAAGCACCCGCGCAATATGCTGTGGTGCAAACACAACAGGCCCAAGCCCTATGGCTTATTGAAGTTGACGAAAAGCAGATCAAAGTCAAAGCCACTGATAAGCTAGCCCAGCAAGCAAACAATGATTACGAGCTTTGGTTTGTTGCCGCGGATGGTCGCGCGCCAGTGTCTTTAGGCCTATTGCCACAAACTGGGGAAAAATCTCTAAACAAGTCCGATTTATTTGATACCACAGAACTTGCAGCCCTAGCGGTGAGTCTTGAGCCATTAGGAGGCTCGCCTAATGGCGCGCCAACAACAGTGTTATACACCACCGAGCTGATAAGTTTATAAACACGCTTCTACACACATTAAAAACCCAGCCATGGCTGGGTTTTTTAATATTCTTAAAAAAATAAAAATATTTTCAAAAAACCTGCATCCAATCCTGCCACTCAGTCGTTTGGCTTTATGACAGTTTGATTTGCTTGAGCGCAAATCACGTTTCCAACTAATAACGGAGTTTGTCATGAAAACTATATTAAATACGCTTTCCATCGCATTGGCGGCAGGGCTGTTGAACCAAACAGCCATGGCGTCAAGCCACCGGGAAGCACCCAATATCACTCGAACACCTGCATTAGACTCAACCGATTTTTATGTTTTTAATAGTTATGAGTCTGGCAAAGAAGACTATGTAACCTTGATTGCCAACTACATTCCGCTACAAGACCCTTACGGCGGCCCCAATTATTTTGCTATGGACCCAGCGGCGGTCTACAGCATACACATCGATAATGATGGCGATGCCGTAGAAGATCTGACTTTTCAATTTAGATTCAAACAGATGCTTGCCAATGAAACAGGTATCGCGCTCATGATTGGTGCTGACGGTGATAAAAAGTCTGTCGCGGTGCCGCTCAAGAATGTCGGCGGAATTTTAGCAAGTGATCAGTCCGCAGCCAACTTTAGTGAATCTTACTCATTAACCTTGGTCTCTGGTCCACAACGCACGGGGAACGCCACAACGCTGACCAATATCAGCAGCGGCAACACCATGTTCCACAAACCCTTGGATTATATCGGTAATAAAACCTTTACCGACGAGGCTGGATACGAGGCGTATGCCGAGCAGTTTGTATATAACTTCACACTCCCTGGCTGCGAGCATATGGGCCGCGTATTCGTCGGTCAGCGTAAAGACCCATTTGTGGTCAACTTAGGTAAAACCTTTGACTTGGTTAACTACGTCCCTGTGGAAGGAGACAGTTCACCGGGAGCGGGCGACGGTGAAGGGTTCCCTGGCGGGATCACCCAATCAGCCGAGAATGATGATTTATCAGGTAAAAATGTAACTGCATTGTCTGTGGAAGTTGCTAAATCATGCATCACAGGTTCGGGCAATGGTGTAATAGGCAGCTGGACTACAGCCAGCTTACCGCAAGCGCGAATTCTAAACCCCAATGCCACGTTTGAAAAAACAGAAGTGAACGGTGGGGCCCTCACACAGGTTTCGCGTTTAGGTAACCCACTAGTGAACGAGCTGGTTATTGGGCTAAAAGACAAAGACAGGTTTTCGTCGGCTCACCCCAAAGATGACGGCCAATTTGCCGACTACGTCACGCATCCTAGCCTCCCAGAATTACTGAATATCTTGTTCAAAGATGCGGTGAACTCAACTCTAGGCACAAACATAGAAACCTTAGCGCCTACTAATTTTCCAAGAATGGATTTAGTCACGGCTTTCTTAACTGGGTTTGCAGGCGTTAACCAACAAGCCACCGTCACAGCTTCCGAGATGTTACGCCTGAATACCGCCATTACAGCCAAAGCGGCCAGTGAACAATCTGCGTTTGGTGTCGCTGGAGATGACTTGGCGGGTTTCCCAAATGGCCGTCGCCCTGGTGATGACGTGGTAGATATCGCCCTACGTGTGGTGATGGGTCGTTTATGTTATCCAATCCCTGTTAACGGTACTGATACAGACTTAGGGCTGTGTACATCAGAAGATGCCAGTGTGGGTAATGTGCCTTTTACCGATGGTGCACCAGTCAACGCCAGCATGATGATGACCCACTTCCCTTATCTGGCCACACCTTTAGCGGGTTCAAAATAAGGAGGACGTCATGAATAAGTACTTAAGTCAATTGACGTTGACAAGTTTCATACTGCTGTTCATCTCAGCCTGTAACTCTGATAGTCACGACAAAGTGACACCGCCTATGATGGATGACAAAAACACCGCCCCCACCGCGATGGATTTGAGCGTCACAATACAGGCAGATACCGAGTTCTCTGGCACTTTGACTGCCACTGATAAAGACGGCGATACACTGCTTTACAGTCTTAGCAGTGGGGCCAGTTACGGCAGTGTTGAAGTCAACGCTGATGGCACTTTTAGTTATGTGCCGCAGCGTGAATACACAGGCTCAGACAGCTTCAAGTTCTCAGTGAGCGATGGCGTAAATGGCAAAGTCACTGCCATGGTGAACATCACGATTGAGCTACTTGAAGTTACTTTTTCGAGCTATAGCCGTGCAGCCTTTGAGCAGAATCAAACCGATACTCCGCTATCCGTCAACGGACGCTTGTTTATTCAAGACGTGACCTCTGGGGCGGATTACAACGACCTGTTGGAACAATAACCGGAATTAACCTCGGCCATGGATGGCTATTTTTCATTGAGGTAACACACATGTACCACAAAAGAAGTGTACTCATTACGATTATGACTTGCTGGGCTTTATTGAGTACCCCAGTCTGCTCTGAAACGTTTATACCAACGTCTGAGGAGTTTATATTAGATTCATGGCCGCTTGTTGACGATAATGCGCCTGCACAGATGAGCCTTGATGACATTGAGCAATTGCTCACTCAAGCACAATGGGTAGGTAAAAGTGCGTACAATATCAGCCGAGCGCAAACTCAGTTACAACCCTATTTGCAAACGCAAAGCCCCACCCCCCAAGCATGGTATTTATCAGCGCGTATCTTGCAACAGCAACATAAATTCAAAGCGGCGCTGGAGGCGTTACAAAAATCCCTTACGCTGGACGCAAGTAATGTATCAGCATGGTTATTAAAGGCCAATATTCATCTGGCGATGGCACAATATCAGCCAGCTCAACGTGCCTGTATCGCCTTACTAGGCAATACCGATATGCTGATTGCTTCGGCCTGTAGTCTTGAAGTCGCCAGCTATCAAAAAGACATTGCCCAAAGCTACGTCATGCTGTCGGATTTAGTGCAAAGATATGGCCTGCCAAACAGCCAGTTAGAACAAGCATGGTTGCTGCAAATATTAGCCGATATGGCCCATCGTCAAGGCTTACAGCAAGCTGCCCTGCAATGGTTAGAAAAATATACCAATGAGCAAAAACCGCTCAGCCTGATGGTGCTTTGGGCGGATGTACAGTTGGCGCTTAACAATCCAGTAGCCGTCATCACCAAAATTCCACACACCTTTAAGCAGGCCGACTTCTACGATGACCCCTTATTACTACGCTTAGCCATTGCAGAGCAGCAACTCAATACTCGCAGTTATTGGACCTCACAACTCAAAGTGAGAATCGAACTGCGTAGTGACCGACAAGATATGATGCATGCCGCTGACATTGCACGCTTTTATATCGATGTTGAATCACACCCCAAGCAAGCCCTTGAGTGGGCAAACATTAACTGGTCGATGAGCAAGCTTGCAGCCGACAAAGAACTACTACAACGGGCGCAGGCAATGCAAAAAAATAGCGACTCATCTGTGAGCGAATGAGCAGTAGAGTGACGACACCACGAGGAGCAAAAAAATGAAAAAGTTTATTTTAATCATGTCACTACTATGTTGCTTGGTTCCAGCCTATGGGCATCAGCTCAGTACGGCGTATTTAACGCTTGAGGCGGCCCCCAATGGTAAGGTAGCTGGTCAATTGCAAATTCGCGGCTTTGACCTAAATCATGCGCTACAGCTAGACTCCGATAATAATGCGCAACTAAGTTGGCTTGAAGTACATAGCCGCACTCAAAAAATCACTCAGTACATGGCCAATAACCTGTCATTATCTCGCTCTGAACAGGCTTGCCAATTACTGTTTGATGATCAACTCAAAGCTGCACAGCGTCTCAATCAAGGCTATGTGGTTGCTCACTTCGAGGCGCAATGTGCCACTGCTGGCGCACTTCATGTAACATATCACGCCGTCTTTGCTCACGACGGCGATCATAAGCTGGTTATTAATGTACTCACTCCAGATGATGGCGCTATCAGCCATGTTCTGGCGTTTGAAGAGCAAACTGTCAGCCTAGACATTACATCAGGTAGCAAGTTCACAACTTTCGTTGAGTATCTGTACCAAGGCGTACTACACATTTGGATAGGGCTGGATCACATCCTGTTTTTATTGGTGCTATTAATTACCTGTGTTTTGGTACGCAATCAAGGACAGTGGCAAGTAAAACACAGTCGTCGCAAAATAATTATTTCAACCGCTTGGATAGTCACAGCCTTTACATTGGCGCACTCGATCACACTGACGGCAACAGCCATGAACTGGTTAGTGCTAGACAGCCGCTGGGTGGAAGTTGGTATTGCGATATCTGTATTACTGAGCGCCCTAAACAATATCTGGCCTATCGTATATCGCTTGGCTGGGATCACATTTGCTTTTGGTTTATTGCACGGTATGGGTTTTGCGGGTGTGCTTTCGGAGCTGGGCTTACCTGCTGATTTGAAACTGCTGAGTGTGTTGGCTTTCAACCTAGGGGTAGAAGTAGGCCAACTTTCTATTCTTGCAGTCGCGTTACCCATTCTTATCTCGTTGAGAACCTTTAGCTGGTATCGCTTGTACTTTGTTAGGTATTCTTCACTACTGATTGCAGTTATTGCGCTGCAGTGGACCGTGGATAGGTTATAGTGAATATTCTATGCAGCGCGAGACTTCAAGTGATTAAATATCACTCAGTTACGGTGATTTCTAACTCAACCCCCGATTGTTGGGCTTGTGAGATGCTATTGGCCATATTTTCAAGACATAACATAAAGCTGGCCACGTCTTCAAGCCACTTATTGGCTCCTTGACCTTCAAGAGTAAGGGGTGTGAATACATCGCCAATGTACTCTAATGAGATCAAGAGCGCTTGAGCTTGCGTATGTTTGCGCACAATCACGCGCTGCGCGTTAATTTTAGAAGCTGCGCTGCCATGGCTGAAAAACATCTCAAACTGTTTAAAAGCATCCTTAAAGTGCGGGGTCTGAAAAAGCGCGTCTGTGGAAAGGTCATCATGCAAAATGAATTTGAGCACGCCACCTGAAAATATTAGTTCTGGTAGGCTAATAGCAGATGACTCGACTCTCGCTTGTGTAAAATAAAAGCGTACTCCGTTGCGTACCCCACTTACCGAATCATTAACTTTAATATGACTCCCTGTCGATGCAATACCAGCTTGTATGGCCTGTTCATAAATATCACTTTCACCTTTCGCTTGATATACCATATTCAGCGCTTGTGCAATCGGAGGGACTAAATGAACGTTGGTCATTACCTTGCTTACAAAGGGCTTTACTCCGATATATAGCAATGCGTATACAACAAAAATAATGCAAAGTACCGCTGGTAAGATAATGACAGCTATTATTGGAAAAAAAAGCGAGAGGGTACCTACAAGTACGAAACAAGCCCAAATGTGGTATTGGTATTTCCTTTTCAAAGCGTCAAGGCCAGTTGTAGAACTTTGAAGCTCATCAAGAGCAGGCTTTAGCTGCGTTTCTATTCCCGCTAAACGTTGGTCGATTCTATCTAGTAACATCACATTTCCTTATGATCCACTTCACTAGCGCAAGTGTACATTCTTACTTGATTATATCAAAAACATAGTAATCCCATTGTGGTGCTACTATCTGAATAAGCAGAAGGTATAAAAACAAAAAACCCAGCCTAAGCTGGGTTTTTAGTATTCTGTAAAAAGCAAAATTACTTTATTTTTGCTTCTTTGAAAATCACGTGTTTACGTACTTTAGGATCGTACTTTTTGATTTCCATTTTTTCAGGCATGTTACGCTTGTTCTTGTCGGTAGTGTAGAAATAACCAGTACCAGCAGTTGAAACTAAACGGATCTTATCACGCATGATTCAGCTCCTTAAACTTTTTCGCCGCGAGCACGGATATCATTCAATACCGCGTCGATGCCTTTCTTATCGATAATACGCATACCTTTAGTAGTAGTACGTAATGTAACGAAACGTTTTTCGCTTTCAACCCAGAAACGGTGTGTTTGTAGGTTAGGTAGGAAGCGACGCTTAGTAGCGTTGCGCGCGTGTGAACGGTGGTTACCTACCACTGGGCGCTTACCTGTAACTTGACAGACTTTAGACATGTCTATGTATCTCCAATAACTTCGCTCGAGCTTAATTTTCCCTTGGACCTTAACTGCGTAGCCCCGGGGTAAATCAGAGGGCGCTCTTTATACAGCATCTACAGGCAGAGATCAAGGATCTGATCCTATCTAATCAGCTCATGTGTAAATTTGATAGCGGCCAATTATAATGATCGAATGCCCCTTAGGAAAGCAAAAACTGCATTTAAATTAAACTAATTTGTAAAAAACACCGCAAAGTGATGTTTTTTACAACTTTGTTGTCTTCAAGACGCTAGATTAAGCCACGTTGTGCAAATGAAATACATTGATTTCCTGCCACGATAAGGTGATCTAGTACATTGATATCCACCAGCGCCAAGGCATTTTGTAGTTTTTTGGTAATTAATTTATCAGCCTGACTTGGCTCTGCCACCCCCGATGGGTGATTGTGAGCAAATATCAAAGCCGCGGCATTGTGCTTTAAAGCGGCTTTGACGACTTCTCTTGGGTACACTGAAGCAGCATTGATTGTACCTGTGAACAACACTTCATCTTTTATAAGCCGATTTTGGTTATCGACATATAAAGCCATGAATACTTCATGAGTGAGTCCTCTTAGTTGTATCGTCAAGTAATCGCTGACCGCCTGTGGCGAGTCAAATAGAGTGTCACGATGACACTGCTCCTTTAAATAGCGCTTACTTAATTCCAATACTGCCTGCAACTGCACATATTTGGCCGTACCCAGTCCCTTTTGTGCGCTAAATTCAGTTAAACTGGCGTTAAATAGATTATCTAACGTATGGTTTTGTATCAACAACGATTGAGCCAGTTCAATGGCGTTCATTCCACGAGTACCGGTGCGTAAAAAGATAGCTAACAGCTCTGCATCGGTTAACGCTTGTGGGCCAAAGTGAAGTAGTTTTTCACGCGGGCGCTCATGCGCCGCAAGGGCATTTAATTGCATCTCTTATCCTTAGAGTTCACTGTCCATAGAACACTAAGTTTAGCGACCAAATTTGATTATTCAAAAGCATCTGATTGCTGCCATAAAGGTGCCTGTATGTTATCTTTAACAGCAACTGAATTAATTCTGGATTTTGGACATGGGCCAACAAAATAAAAATATTGTTCTAGGGATCAGTGGCGGTATTGCTGCATATAAGTGTGCTGAGCTTGTTAGGCGTTTAAAAGAACAAGGCTGCGCAGTAAAAGTGGTCATGACCGAATCCGCTAAACACTTTATCACCCCACTTACCATGCAAGCTGTATCGGGAGAACCTGTTTCTGACTCGCTACTTGACCCAAGTGCAGAAGCCGCTATGGGTCATATTGAGTTTGCTAAATGGGCTGATCTCATTCTAGTCGCCCCAGCCAGTTGTAACATTATCGCCAAAATGGCTCAGGGTATTGCCGATGACTTGTTGACCACTTTATTACTTGCCACACCTGCGAAAGTTGCCATTGCACCGGCGATGAACCAACAGATGTATGCGCATGCCGCCACGCAAGCCAACCTAAACACCTTGCAATCTAGAGGTGTGGCTATTTGGGGGCCTGGTAAAGGTGAGCAAGCCTGTGGCGATGTAGGCGCAGGTAGAATGTTAGAACCACACCAATTACTAGAATTGTGCCTTGCCCCAGAGCAAGCCACCGTGTTGGCTGATGTTACAGTGACCATCACCGCAGGCCCGACAAGAGAGCAGCTCGACCCAGTGCGCTTTATCAGTAACCACAGCTCAGGAAAAATGGGCTATGCCTTGGCTAATGCTGCGTTAATGCTTGGTGCTAAGGTTAATTTGATCTCAGGCCCTGTCTCTATCAGCGCCCCTCAGGGCGTCAACGTAATCAACGTTGAAAGCGCGCTACAAATGCGCGATGCCGCGCTGGAGTATGCACCAACATCAGACATTTTTATTGGCTGTGCCGCTGTGGCTGATTATCGCGCAGCTCAAGTTTCTGAGCAAAAGATCAAAAAACAGGGTGATGATATGGCCATTACCATGGTGAAGAACCCAGATATTATTGCCGAAGTTGCCGCACTGACAAAAAACCGCCCTTACACTGTTGGCTTTGCCGCCGAAACCCAAAACGTCGAGCAATACGCTAAGAATAAATTGAAAAATAAGAACTTGGATATGATTTGCGCCAATGACGTTTCTCGAGAGGGACTCGGGTTTAACGCCGATCACAACGCGTTGACCCTATTTTGGCAAGATGCCAGCCTAGAGCTCCCTGTGGCAGATAAGCAAGCGTTGGCAATGTCAGTATTAATGGAAATCACTAAACAGCTTGATCACTAACGGATATAAATACGGCATTCTAAAATACTGGCACCGAACTGAATAAAACATTAACATAAGACCCCGAGCATAGGTGTGAGCTGCTTGGGGTTTACACTGAACATAATAACGATAACGAAAGGAAAGTTCATGCCAGCGACTAAACGCAGTAATCGCAAAGAGCAAATACTACAATCTCTCGCACAAATGCTTGAAACTAGCCCAGGTCAACGCATTACTACGGCTAAGTTAGCCGCAGAAGTAGGTGTATCTGAAGCCGCACTGTATCGACACTTTCCGAGCAAGGCGCGCATGTTTGAAGGCTTGATTGAGTTTATTGAAGATACCTTGCTATCGCGTATTAATTTGATTTTGGAAAATGAAAAAGAAACCCAAGGACGTATCTACAATATCCTCATGCTACTGTTAGCGTTTGCTGAAAAAAACCCAGGGATAACGCGAATTTTAACCGGGGACGCGCTACAAGGTGAGCAAGAAAGGTTAAGAGAGCGAGTACAAAGCCTTTTTGAGAAACTCGAAACTCAGTTCAAACAAGTATTACGTGAGCGAAAACTTAGAGAAGGTAAAGCGTTTGCTACCGAAGAAGGCGCATTGGCCAACCTGTTTCTTGCCTACGTTGAAGGTAAAATGAACCAGTTTGTACGCAGCGACTTCAAAGCTCTACCTAGCAGCCAGTTTGAAAAACAATGGCTGGAACTACAAAAAATCTGGCTCGCATAATCATGTGAGCCATGCGGCCTAGCCACATAAAAACACCTCCTCCCCCCTTTTTTATCTCCCTCACCCTGACATTTGCCGCAAGAGGCTTTAGCGTGTTTGCTTATTCATGTTAAAACGGGTTATTACGAATTAATAAGTCTTAGCACATGAAACCTATCTATTCCCTACTCAGCGCCAGCATATTGCTTGCGGGCAGTGCGCACACTCTTGCTTCCTCTGAGAAACAACCTCTTGAATTTAAAGATGTCTTTGATTTTCGTTATGCGCAAGACACTGTATTGTCGGAAAATGGCCAGTTTTTATCATTTTCAGCACAGCCATATCGTGGCGATAACAGTGGTCATGTGTACGATTTAACCACCAATGAGTTAATAGCCCAGGTACCACGAGGGGTAAAGCCACATATCAATAAGTCAGCAACTTGGGTGGCCTTTACCCAAACCCCCTCATTGCTAACGCAAGAAACCGCTAGCAAAGAAGAAAAAAAGAAACTCCCCTCACAGTTAGTGTTGGTAAACACACAAACAAAACAACAACAGACATTCGACAACGTTGTAGATTATCAGCTGTCTAATGATGGCACTTGGCTGGCTTATCGCGAAAAAGCTGATAACAGCAAGCTATCAAGTGATAACTCGAAAAATAAAGACGATTCTGTTGGCATCACGAGCGATAAAAAAGACAAAGCCTATGAGCTGGTCATCATCAATCTAAATAACGGTAATCTGCAACGCATACAGCGTGTAGGCCAATATAGCCTCAGCCCTACAGGGCTAGGGGTATTATTCAACCAGCTCAGCGATGATGGCAGTGACAATCGCATTAGTTTTGTTGAATTAAACAATTCACAACAGCATATTTTGTTTGATGAGCCGGGGATCACGCTAAGCCGAGCAAGGTGGCATCCTGATGGGGAGCTTATTGCATTTTACCAAGGTAATTATGTTAACAATGATGTGCGTCGTCGCCATTATCAGCTCACTCTGTGGGATGCCAAAAACAACACCACTAAACAGATTAGTAATCCACAGCAGTGGTTCAGTGGTAAAACCGCCTCTTTAAAGTGGTCTGAACAAGGCGAGCGATTATATTTTGAAAATCGCCCAAGACTTGCACCAAAAGAGCAAGCACTTAAATATAAAGATGATGCATCACTGACAGATTTCGACACGATTCGTGCTCAAAAAGGCCTAAAAATCTGGCACAACAACGACCCTGAAATCAAAACTCGAGAAGTAAAAACCTGGGAAGAAACCAATAAGCACCGTCATTATCAAGCCGTTTACCATCTTAATGGTGAACGTGTTGCTCAGTTAAGTGACACGCGTACTCCCAGCATCGAGCTCAACACAGAAGCCGAGTTCTTGCTGGTCAGTAATGACCAACCCTATCTAGAACAAATCATGTATAACGGGTTTTATCGTGACTACTATGCGGTGCAGGTTACCACAGGCGCTAAACACTTAATTGTTAAAGAGTCACCATTTACACCTAGCGTTTCTCCCACAGGACAGCATGCCCTGCTTTTTAAAGATCAACATGTTTGGTTGAAAACATTAGACTCGCAAAAAGTATCGGTATTAACCAAAGCAATTCGTGACGCGATATTTGCTGATGACAAGCATGATTACCCAGAGCCTCAACCAGGCTACGGCTTTGCTGGTTGGCAACTAGATGGCAGCGTTGCTTATGTGTACTCAAAATATGATATTTGGGCGTTTGATGTAAATACCTTAGAGGCAACGCGCCTGACGCAAGGTAAAGAGACACAAACACAATATCGTATCGTGCAACTAGAAGATAACAAGTTAGGGTTTGCCAGCAATGAAACCTTATTTTTAAGTGCTCATAACCTTCAAAATAAGCAAACCCACATTGCTACCTTGGCACTGGACTCAGGAAAGCTTACGAAAGTACTAAGCGATGCTGCGCGTTTTGATTTGGTGAAAAAAGCCAAACATAGCGATAAGGTCATTTTTACCAAGCAAAGCTATCATCAATTCCCTGATTACTGGCAAACCGACACGCAATTTAACACACCACAAAAAGTCACTGACCTTAATCCTCAGCTTAGCCAGTTTGCATGGGGACAAAAGCCCGAGTTGGTACAATATAAGGGCTACAATGGTGAAGATTTACAAGGTGTGTTGATAAAACCAGCCAACTATAAAGAAGGCGATCAAGTGCCTGTGGTGATCTATTTCTATCGCTACATGAGCCAACGTATGTACGACTTTCCAAAAATGGAGCTGAACCACAGACCTAATTTCCCGATGTTTACATCCAATGGTTACGCACTATTCTTACCAGATATTCGATTCGAAATTGGTCATCCTGGTCGCTCATCTACGCAAACCATGATCAACGCAGCACAAAAGCTGATTGATATCGGTGTTGCCGATCCCAATAGAATTGGCTTACAAGGACACTCATGGGCAGGTTATCAAAGCGCCTTTATGGTGACTCAAACTGACATGTTTAAGGCTGTTGTCTCTGGCGCGCCAGTATCTAACATGACATCCGCCTACAGTGGTATTCGTCTTAAATCAGGCCTTGCGCGCCAATTTCAATATGAGTCTGGACAAAGTCGTATCGGCAAAACGCTAGCAGAGGCACCTGAGCTTTATATTGAAAACTCACCGGTATTTTTTGCCGACAAGGTAAACACCCCTATTTTAATCATGTTTGGTGATGAAGATGGCGCGGTGCCATGGCAAGAAGGTATTCAGTACTATCTTGCGCTGCGTCGCTACAATAAGGATGCAATTTTCTTACAATATGAAGGAGAACCGCACCACTTGAAACAGTTTCCGAATCAGTTGGACTTCTCTATTCGCATGATGGAATACTTTGACCATCATCTGAAAGGCCTGCCCGCTGCAAACTGGATCAAACAAGGTGAGGCTTACACAGCAGAATAAACCAACACAGGCCCAAGAAAAAGCTTGGGCCTAGTTGTAAGTAACTACAGCTTAATTTTATTGACTAGCTTATCTCAAAGGTAACGTTTAAAATGTGCGTTTCGACTAAATATAGGCTATGTCAAAGCGTAGTCACTTTATTTTAAGAGCAGCATCTTATGACAACAGCAACGCGCGGTAATCTTTTTATTCTTTCATCGCCTTCTGGTGCAGGAAAGTCCAGCTTAATTAAAGCATTACTTGAAAAGCATCAGGATATAAAAATGTCAGTATCGCATACCACCCGAGCACCTCGACCGGGTGAGAATGACGGCGAGCACTATCACTTTGTCAGTGAAGCTGATTTCAACGCGTTAATCCTTAGCAAAGATTTTTTTGAATGGGCTAAGGTATTTGACAACTATTACGGTACGTCAAAAGCTGCCGTAGAAGAGCAGCTAAATCAAGGTATTGACGTATTTTTAGACATCGATTGGCAAGGCGCTCAACAAGTTCGTAAGTTGGTGCCTGAAGTTAAAACTATCTTTATCTTACCTCCTTCTCAGCAAGAGTTAGCAAACAGACTTAATGGCCGAGGGCAAGACTCACAAGAGGTGATCGCCTCTCGAATGGCGCAAGCTAAATCAGAAAGCTCACACTACAATGAGTTTGATTATGTACTGGTCAATGATGATTTTGACACCACCCTTGCCCAACTTGAGCATATCGTGATGGCCGCTCGCATGGAGCTCAGTGCTCAACAAAGTCGTCATGCAGCACTAATTCGCGACCTTTTACGCTAAATTAGTGATAAATTTTAACCATCCACTTGGCGTAGCGGCTCCCTTGCAGTAAACTAGCCTTTTGGAAATGAATTAACTTTGGAGTGCTTCGATGGCTCGCGTAACTGTAGAAGATGCAGTAGATGCAATTGGTAACCGTTTTGATTTAATCTTGGTAGCAGCGCGTCGCGCTCGTCAAATCGCTGTAGGCGGCAAAGACCCTATGGTTGACGCTGAAAACGATAAGCCAACGGTTATCGCTTTACGTGAAATTGAAAAAGGTCTAGTGAATAGCTCTTCATTAGATGTAATCGACCGTGAAGAACAGCAAAACCAAGAAGCTGCAGAACTTGCAGCTGTTGCAGCCATTGTAGGCGGCAACAACTAAACCTGTTTCGGTTTGTAAGACAATGCCAGCATTTTTGCTGGCATTGTTGTTATTAGGGCGTGTCGATCTTTGAGGTATGATTTTTGTTCAAATCAAAGGCTTTCAATACCAGAAATGCGCTATGACACATAGTAATCTATGTGAGTCGCGCATGATGCCGTAGTGGAAGCCTTTGGTTGAACCCTTTGGGCAGCGTCATTCGGTCATTTTTTCTGCGTTATCGCCTGACTTACATAGAATAACTATGCGGCGCAGGCTCAGCCTTGCCAAAATACCCGAATGACTGCTGCAAAAAACACACAGCAAAAATCTACACGCCCTAGCCCCGATAAAATAAAGTCCCGACTAGTCGTTGGTTTATCTTTCAATTCATCGTATATTCGTTACATATCGATAACTTCACTGGAACATTGGAGTGTGAATGTATCTTTTTGAAGGCCTTAAAAAGAAGATTTCTGAGTATTTATCTCCCGCAGACGTAGAGCTGGTACAAAAAGCCTATGTGGTTGCGCGTGAAGCCCATGAAGGGCAAACTCGCTCAAGCGGCGAACCCTATATCACCCATCCTGTTGAGGTGACACAAATACTCGCTGGCATGCGTTTAGATCACGAAACGCTTATGGCTGCGTTAATGCACGATGTGATAGAAGATACCGACTTTAGCCAACAAGACTTGGCCGAGATTTTTGGTGAAACCGTCGCAGAGTTGGTTGAAGGCGTCAGCAAACTTGATAAGCTCAGCTTCAAAGACAAAAAGCAGTTTCAAGCCGAAAACTACCGCAAAATGATCATGGCAATGACGCAAGACATTCGCGTTATCTTGATCAAACTGGCCGATAGAACGCATAACATGCGCACACTCGGAGCTCTTCGACCAGATAAACGCCGTCGTATTGCTCGTGAGACGCTAGAAATTTTTGCCCCTATCGCGAACCGTTTAGGTATACACGATATCAAAAATGAGCTGGAAGACTTAGGCTTTCAAGCACTCTACCCAATGCGTCATCGCGCTTTAAAATCAGAAGTGGCCAAAGCTCGCGGCAACCGTAAAGAAGTTATCAGTAATATACAAACTGAAATTGAATCGCGTTTAGCCGAGTCTGGGATCCAAGCTTCGGTCAGCGGCCGTGAAAAACATTTATATAGTATCTACAAAAAAATGCTCAATAAAGAGCTAATGTTCAACGAAGTAATGGACATTTATGCCTTTAGAATCAATGTCGATAACTTGGATACCTGCTACCGAGTACTTGGTGTTGCACATAATCTGTACAAGCCCATTGAAACGCGTTTTAAAGACTATATCGCAGTACCTAAAACTAATGGTTATCAGTCGCTACATACCTCATTAGTTGGCCCACATGGCATCCCTGTTGAGATACAAATTCGCACCCATGACATGGACCATATGGCTGATAAAGGGGTGGCGGCGCACTGGATGTATAAAAAAGCAGGTGACAGCGCAGGTCATACAGCGCAGCAACGTGCTCGTCAGTGGATGCAAAGCTTACTGGAACTACAGCAAAGTGCGGGATCTTCCTTTGAGTTTGTTGAAAACGTTAAAACCGAGCTATTCCCGGAAGAAATCTACGTATTCACGCCCGATGGTCGCATCGTAGAGTTGCCCATGGGTGCCACCGCAGTGGACTTTGCTTACGCTGTTCATACTGACGTTGGTAATACCTGTGTTGGCGCACGTGTAAACCGCAAGCCTTACCCACTGAGTAAAGCTCTTGATACAGGGCAAACCGTTGAGGTTATCACCAGTTCAGGTGCACATCCTAACGCCACTTGGTTAAACTTTATCGTAACAGGTAAAGCGCGATTGGGCGTGCGTAACTACCTTAAGAGCCAGCATCAAGAGGAAGCCATTCAGCTAGGACGCCGCTTGTTAGACTCAGCGCTTGGCGAAAATAAACTCGATGATATTCCACAGGAGAGCATTGACCGCGTTCTAGAAGAGCACAAGTTAGGCACTCTGCTCGAATTGTTGGTAGAAATTGGCACCGGTAATATTATGAGTGTCTTGATTGCCAAACGTCTGCTACAAACAGACGATGGTATTGAAAATGTTGCCAAAAAAGCCAAAGCCGCTATTATCGGAACAGAAGGCATGTTGGTTAACTATTCCAAGTGCTGTCGCCCAGTACCAGGAGATGCCATTACGGCCTATGTGAGCCAGGGTAAAGGCCTGAATGTTCACCGCCAAGAGTGTAAAAATATAAAAGGCTGGGAGAATGAACGCTCCAAGTACTTTGTTGTAAAATGGGAAGACAACCCAGAGAAAGAATATATTGCGGCCTTGCGGGTAGAAATTATCAATCACCAAGGTGCATTAGCAAAACTCACAAACGTGGTAGCAAGTACTCAAGCAAATATCGTTGAAATCGCTACCGACGAAAAAGAAAGTAACTTATACGTGATAGATTTGGGCATCACCGTTAAAGACCGTATTCACGTCGCAAACATTATGCGCCGTATCCGTGTTATGCCAGACGTACAACGCGTATATCGCAAGAAATAGGATTAAACATGAACAAAGCGATTATCTCTACCGATCAAGCTCCAGCTGCGATTGGTACTTACAATCAAGCCGTTAAGGTAGGCACAGCAGTTTACCTGTCTGGCCAAATTCCATTAGTGCCTGAAACAATGGAAATGATTTCTGAAGATTTTGCCGAACAGGCGCAGCAAGTCTTCAAAAATCTAACCGCAGTATGCGAAGCCGCTGGTGGTCAATTACAAGATATGGTCAAAGTAAATATTTTCCTAACTGACCTAAGCAACTTTGCCACTGTTAACGAAATTATGAGCCAGCACTTTAAAACACCTTACCCTGCACGCGCGGCCATCGGTGTAAAAGAGTTACCAAAGGGGGCTCAGATTGAGATTGACGGCATTATGGAGCTTCCGTCAACAAACTAATTCTTTAGTATTAAAAAGCCGCCTTTGAGCGGCTTTTTTTATGTCTATTCTTTGATCTCAAGCACTTGACTCTATACTGTTTATTAAGCACTCTAAAGCTAATACTTTGGTTTTTATCATGGGTTCGTTTTTGAGCCGCAAAGGTAAGGGTGATAAACGTGTTCAAATTGGCACACAACGGAAATGTCCTATTAGACGTTGCTCAACTAAATCCACCGAACGCAGCCTTCATCATTGAAGCGCTAGAACGTTCGCCTTATGCCGATTGTGAGATCGACAGGGATTCTATTGACGCTTTTTTCAAAAGCGAGTTTCCAGAGAAACAACTCGTTGTCGCTAAAAAAGTAGATGCGCAACTTACCATTGAATTGTCTGATGACAAAATGACTGCTACAGCTCACCTTGTAACCGCCAAAGGCGGTGCCATGATCAATTTAGAAAAAGCCAAAAAAGCAATTATCAACGCCGGTGTAAGCCGCGGATACAAGCAGGCTTACTTAGAAAAAATTCTCCAAAAACAATTGGAACTACCCGCAGGTTCTAATGCAAAAGGAATCATCGCACAGGGCCGCCCACCACAAGATGGGCAACCTGCTAAATTGGTCGCCCATGTAGTGACTATGAGAGAACGTTTGAAGCAGCCAAAGCTCAGAGAAGATGGCTCGGTAGATATGCGCGACTTTGGCAAATTGGCAAGTGTCGCTCCAGGTACATTACTGGTTTCCAAGCAGCCACCGACACCCGGCAAAGAGGGCTTTACTGTGGTCGGTGACAGTATTGAAGCTAAAGAGGGCGATGATTTCGAACTAACCGCAGGCGAAGGCACTGAAATTTCAGCCAGTAACCCACTTGAACTTGTAGCCAGCATTGCGGGCTGCCCTTCTGATATTCAAAATGGCATGCGTGTTGATGACGTATTTACCATCAAAGATGTGGACGTGAGAAGTGGTCATGTTGACTTTAATGGCAGTGTGATCGTTACACATACAGTTGGGCCGGGCATGAAGGTTAAAGCCAAAGGTGACATAACCGTCATGGGCTCGGTTGAATCAGGAGAACTGATTAGTGGCGGCCATATTGACGTAAAGCAAGCGGTTATTGGTCACTTGGACCATCAAAACAACGATCAAGGTTTAACCTGTTGCTTAGTTGCACAAGGTGATATTCATATCGCACACGGCCAATATAGCTATCTTGAAGCTAATAATGTGTATATTGCTAAGCAAAGTAATCATTGCACCATTAAGGCAACACAACTGGTGCAAATTGGTGCCGATGATAACCCCAGAGGTAAATTGATTGGCGGCGAAGTGCTAGATACACAAATGCTTATTGCCGGTGAGATAGGCAGTGAATCTGGCGCTAAAATGATTGTACGTCTTGCCCGCCACGGCGTAGAGCTGACCCAAGAAACTGACGAGTGCCTCAAAGCATTGAGCAAAACCAGCGCACAGTTAAATACTTTGCAGCAAACGATTGAAAAAGCGGATCTACTTAAAGACCCTGAAAAGAAAAAGCAACTTATGGCTAAAATTGGTGCCACACAAATGCACTATTGCCAAGAAGCCGAAGCCCTTGAAAAGAAAATGTCTGATATGGAGAGCCAGCTCAACGAGTTACTTGAAAACTCTAAACTCGTTGCCAATCAGGCCCTCAATCCTGGTGTTGAGATCCATATTTTTGATCGCGTATTTAAAACCACCCGCAGCTACCCACCGTGTACCGCAGCTCTGGTTGAAGGTAAGATAGAGATAGAGTTTAAAACCAGTTAGCACTTCTTATACTTATACCACCGGATAGACACCGAGCTATCCGATTGTTTTAACAAACATACAAGGTAAAATATTTAAGAAAATAAAAGTACTAACGTGTCATTGAGCGCAGCCAATCAGGGTTTTGACTTCATCTTTAAATATATCAGCCAGATAAACTGGAAAGCTGCTCCTTCGATAGAGGTCGCCGCCGTAATCCAAAACCATGCTAAGTCTTGCTCTCGCATCACATGTGCGGTTTCTAGCACAACAAAAACAACTATACACCAACACCATAGGGGCATCATCACTGATACTTGTGTGTTTTTACTTGCCATGTATCCCTACCGATAATTCAAAGACTGTACAGTGAAACCCATAAGTAGCAACAATAACTAAATGTTAGTTAGTGTGTAAATTATTTTTTAAGGACGCACAACACTTTGCCAGCATTAAAAAAAAGCGGCATCACCCGAGGATGATACCGCTTTGCGCTACTAAACAACACTCACTTAGAGTTTGTTGCTTGCGGGTGATACCTACATCTAATGGCACACCTTACCCACTTAAAACCTATTACGTTGCCAAAGTGATCTCTTCTTTTTACCTACCCACATGAGGGTGTTGAAAAAAAGCAACGCCACCTTGCGGCGACGTCGCTTTACACTCATTTTAAATCTCACCGTTAGCGCAGTACGTCACCAATTTGTGACTGTACTTCATCACTCCACACACTAACCTGTACCTGAGCAATATGTTGCTTTTGTAACAGCAACATCACTAAACGCGACTGACCAATACCACCACCAATGGTTTGTGGCATTGCCCCGCTTAGCAGCTGTTGATGCCAATCTTGTTCTAAACGACTTTCGTCTCCAGTCACTTTGAGCTGGCGTGCTAAAGCCTCAGGGCATACGCGGATACCCATTGACGAGATCTCAAAAGCATCTTCAAGCACAGGGTTCCACACCAAAATATCGCCATTCAATCCCTGATATTTATCACAGGTTTCCGTCGACCAATCGTCATAATCAGGCGCACGTACGTCGTGAATTTTGCCATCGCCCAATGCACCACCAATACCAATTAAAAACACTGCCCCATATTCTTGAGCAATCGCCTTTTCACGTTGCTTAGCGCTAAAGTCTGGGTACATCTGGCGCAATTCTTCGCTATGTACAAAGGTGATTTTCTCTGGTAAAAATGGCGTTAAACCAAACTCATCTGCCACCATTTGCTCGGTAGCTTTAATACCTTGATACAAGGTTTCTACAGTGTGTTTTAACGTAGCTAATGAACGCTCAGATTCAGCACAGATAACTTTTTCCCAGTCCCACTGGTCAACATATACTGAATGTATTGGTGAAAGTCGTTCTTCATCAGGACGCAGTGCCTTCATGTGCGTGTACAAACCTTCACCGACTGAAAAACCACAGTCCCCCAACGTCTTACGCTTCCACTTAGCCAATGAATGCACCACCTCAAATTGCGCTTGTGGTAGCGTTTTTACCTTAACCGAAACCGCCTTTTCAGTACCGCTTAAGTTGTCTTGAATGCCGTCACCCACTTTGGCCAGTATCGGGGCTTGTACTTCAATTAACCCGAACTTGCTCTCAAGCTGTTGTGAAAAAACTTGTTTAATGCGGCTGATCTGCTGCTGTGTCTGACGATATGTGCTCTGCATAATTAAGGACCTCACTCCCAGTATTCTTTGTTAATTAGTTTGCCGTGTATTTATCGGCTTAAAGCTATCGTCAACAAAAACCACACAAATTACAACAACCATCAATAAAAATAGCAAAACACTCTATTTTTCATCAAAAATAGGCGCTATATTTTAACGAAACGAAAATTACACAGCGAAATAACCATGGAAAATTATCAGATCGATAATCTCGATAAATCGATTTTGCACGCATTAATGGACAATGCGCGTACACCTTATGCTGAATTAGCAAAAAGATTTGCCGTCAGTGCGGGCACCATTCATGTACGTGTGGAGAAAATGAAACAAGCAGGCATTATTGTCGGTACCAAGGTCACTATCAGTGCCAAGAAGCTCGGTTACGATGTGTGTTGCTTTATTGGTGTAAACCTCAAACACGCACGCGATTACCCCAGTACCATTGCACAGCTACAAGAGTTTGAAGAAGTGGTAGAGGCCTACTATACAACGGGTAATTACAGTATTTTCATTAAGGTAATGGCACGCACAATCGATCACTTACAGGATGTATTAATCAATAAAATTCAAACGATTGAAGCAATACAATCCACCGAAACACTGATCTCACTACAAAACCCTATTGCCCGTGAGGTGATCCCCTAGCGATATACGGGTATAATCAGGCGCTATTTTGATTGTAATGAGCAGTAACAGATGAAAGAAACACGTTTTCATCGCGTAAAACGGGTGTTAGATAGACGCCAAACCGACCTGACAGTTTGTCTGGATGAAGTACATAAACACCATAATCTATCGGCTATTGTGCGCACCGCCGATGCCGTTGGGTGCCATCATGTACACGCGGTATGGCCGCAAGAGCAGCGTCGATTAACCAACAATACCTCAGGCGGCAGCAAAAACTGGGTGGAAACCCATATGCATGATGATATTGATACTGCCGTTGCTACCATTCGTGAACGAAACCCCGGTATTCAATTACTGGCAACAAATTTAAGTGATGAAGCGGTAGACTATCGCGAAATCGACTATACCAAGCCAACCGCGATTATTGTGGGCCAAGAACGCTTAGGGATCTCAGACAAAGCCCTAGCACATGCAGACAAACACATAGTGATCCCCATGCAAGGGATGGTGCAATCACTAAATGTCTCGGTTGCCGCCGCATTAATTTTATATGAAGCACAACGCCAACGAGATGCTGCTGGCTTATATGATCGTAATGATATGCTGGACGCCAAGACCAAACATACTTTATTGTTTGAAGGTTGCCATCCAATTATCGCTAATCGCTGTGTGGAAAAAGGTTTACCTTATCCAGATTTGGATGATGACGGTGAAATCGTTGCAGATGACGCTTTCTGGAACGCCCTTAAATTTAAAAAAGCGACTTAAACAAGGAATTGCATGTCTTCGCCAAATTTGTCTCACTACCCCATTACCGAGCTAAAAGGCGTAGGTCCTAAGGTAGCCGAACGGTTAGCGAAACTCGGTATTTTCACCGTACAAGACATGTTATTTCATTTACCGCTTCGCTATGAAGACCGTGCACGCACGTATGCCATAGCCGAGCTGATGCTGCACTCTCATGTGAGTATTGAAGCGCAAATAGAACACAGCCAAATTACTTTTGGTAAGCGTCGTATGCTTATCTGCCATGTCAACGATGGTACAGGGCGTCTTACACTGCGGTTTTTCAATTTTAATGCGTCACAAAAGAATGCCATGGCACCGGGTAAGGTGATCCGTTGTTTTGGTGAAATTCGCCGAGGTCAAGCTGGGTTAGAAATGGCCCACCCTGAGTACAGTATTCGCGACAGTCACAGCGAACTAAAAGACCCAAATTTAGCAACGCTCACAGCGGTTTATCCAACCACCGAGGGCCTAAAACAGTTGAGTATCCGCGCCATCGCAGACAAGGCTGTGGCACTATTGAATAAATATGATCTTGAGGAATACTTACCCGAGCAATATCGCCCAGCGGGGCTTAGTTTAAAAGAAGCGGTATTGACACTACACAAACCACCTCAAGACACCGACTTGTCATCTCTAGAGCTTGGTCAACACCCCGCTCAAAAACGATTGGCTTTTGAGGAGCTATTGGCGCAAAACCTAAGCTTGCTGCAATTACGGCATCGCGGCCAAGCAGTAAAAGCGGTACCTTTACCACCGAATAACATGCTCGAGCCCGAGTTTCTAGCCAATTTGCCATTTTCGCCCACCAATGCACAGCAGCGCGTAGTTGCAGAGATAAAGCAAGATTTGCAACAGCCCTACCCCATGATGCGTTTGGTGCAAGGCGATGTCGGATCAGGTAAAACCTTAGTGGCGGCGTTGGCAGCGCTGGGGGCAATTGCCAAGGGCTATCAAGTAGCGCTCATGGCGCCCACGGAGATCCTCTCCGAACAGCACAGTATCAACTTTAGTAATTGGTTTTTAAATCTGGGTATTGAAGTGGCATGGCTTGGGGGCAAGACCAAGGGCAAAGAACGCGAGCGAACCTTACAAAATATTGCCAGTGGTAAAGCGCAAATGGTGGTGGGTACACACGCTCTGTTCCAACAACAGGTAGAGTTTTTTAACCTCGCTTTAATCATCATCGATGAGCAGCATCGCTTCGGCGTACATCAACGCCTCGCACTGCGTGAAAAAGGTCAGTTCAACGACTGCTATCCGCACCAACTGGTCATGACCGCCACTCCCATTCCACGCACACTGGCCATGACCGCCTATGCGGACTTAGAAACCTCGGTGATTGACGAATTACCTCCAGGTCGTACCCCCATCACCACCGTTGCCGTTCCTGATACTCGTCGTGAGCAAGTCATTGAGCGCGTGAAAAGTGCCTGTATTGACGATAAACGTCAAGTGTACTGGGTATGTACACTGATTGATGAATCTGAAGTTCTGCAATGTCAGGCTGCAGAAGACACCGCGACTCAACTCAAAGAGCAATTACCAGCACTGACTGTTGGTCTAGTGCATGGCAGAATGAAAGCACAAGAAAAGCAAGACGTTATGATGGCCTTCAAACGTGGAAAGATTGATGTTCTGGTTGCGACAACCGTAATAGAGGTAGGGGTTGATGTACCTAACGCCAGTCTAATCATCATCGAAAACCCAGAGCGCTTAGGGCTTGCACAACTTCACCAGCTGCGTGGCCGTGTAGGTCGGGGCGCGATTGCCTCGCACTGCCTGCTGCTTTATCACGCGCCCTTGTCTGCGACCGCTCAAAAGCGCTTGGGGGTTTTGCGTGATAGCAATGATGGCTTTGTTATCGCTGAGCGAGACTTAGAAATTAGAGGTCCAGGTGAAGTGCTTGGCACCAAGCAAACCGGGCTGGCAGAGTTTAAAGTCGCCGATTTGAATCGAGACAAGGCATTATTGGAGCAAGTCAGACCCATCGCATTGCGAATAATGAAAGAGCACCCAAACAGCGTTGAGCCTTTAATTACCCGTTGGTTGGGAGCAAAAAGTGAGTTAGCAATGGCATAAAGCAAGCGATACAACTAGCTATGGTATAGATCTGCTGTATCGCTAGAAACGCTTGAATTAGTCTTGATAGCCATTAGGGTTGTTACTTTGCCAACGCCATGTATCTTGCATCATCGCGTCAATATCACGCGTTGCTTGCCAACCTAATTCCTGTTGGGCCTTTTCTGGTGCTGCATAACATGCTGCAATATCACCATCTCGACGTGGCATCAGTTTATAAGGGACTGGCTTGCCTGAGGCTTTTTCAAATGCATTGACCATCTCAAGTACCGAGTTGCCTTTGCCTGTACCTAAGTTATAGATATGAGTTCCCGCTTGAGATTCGAGCTTAGCTAGTGCTTTTAAATGGCCCAAAGCCAAGTCGACCACATGGATATAATCTCTCACCCCAGTGCCATCTACAGTATCGTAGTCATTACCAAACACACCTAACTGCTCTAACTTGCCAACTGCCACTTGAGCGATGTAAGGCAGTAGATTGTTAGGAATCCCATTAGGGTCTTCACCAATTAGCCCCGACTCATGGGCACCAACAGGGTTGAAGTAACGCAAAATAGCAAACGCCCAACGTTCATCTGATTTCGCGACATCTTGTAGCACCATCTCAACCATCAACTTAGAAGTGCCATATGGATTGGTTGTGCCACCTACAGGGAAGTCTTCTCGAATAGGTAAACTTTGTGGATCGCCGTACACCGTTGCTGATGAGCTAAACACGAGCTTAAACACACCAGCATCTCGCATCGCATCCAATAACGTCAATGTGCCTTGCACATTCACTTGATAGTATTCAATCGGTTTACGTACTGACTCACCCACGGCTTTTAAGCCAGCAAAATGGATTACTTGGCTGATGCTATAGCGAGAAAACACATCGTCAAGAAATGCCTTATCTAGGATATCCCCCTGATGAAAACTGACCGACTTTCCTGTGAGCTGAGCGATGCGCACAAGTGATTCCTGTGAAGCATTACTTAAATTATCAACAACAACAACATCTTCACCACGTTGCAATAATTCAAGTGCGGTATGTGATCCGATATACCCTGCACCACCTGTGACCAATATACTCATACAACTTCCCTTAAAACATACAAACAGCCCGTTATTTTAGAGCATTCTCAGCGGTTTTACAGGAGTAATTATGATTTATCGCACACAAATGCTAACTTACCAGCTTTATAGCTCAGGCGAGAAATATTGGTATCACAATATGCACTCAGATTGTGCCATTGCGATACGGCTTTCGGAGATGTGAAATCACGCATGTAGACACGATTTCCAATGGCGTAGGCCACCTTTTTATCATCCAGCCAAGTGTAATCTTGCACACCTTCTGGCATCACAAAATGATCGCTCACCTGTTGAGTCTTTTGTGAAAAGCTGGCAAACCATTGTTGCCCATTTTTATGATGAGTAAACGAATAGATGTTTTGTGCTTCATTGAACGCTAAAGTACGGCCGATATCCTTAGCGACTTTAGTCGGCAAATGCCCCGTCAAATCTGAATACTGGAGCGTATGTGGTTCGCCAAGTATAAACATGATGAGATCCTTCCCTTTACCCCACGCATGGTAGCCCACAGGTTCAATGTGATCGAAAATGCGCTTGGGTTGTTTGTTCTCATCAAACGGATAAAACCATAGTTTTTGCTTACCATCAGGTTCAACAACCACACTGGAAAGGCCCTCACCATGAGGGTAAAGTGTTGGTGAAAACTCCGACACCGAACTGTTTGTTAAATTACGGCTTTGCTTGCTGGCAAAGTCGTAAAAGAATAAATCTGTTTGTGGATTCTGCGTAGAGGTCACTTCCTGCGTATAATATACGCCATTCTCAGTCACCACTGGTTGGTTGTGATAGCTGTCATCTGATGTTAAGGGCGTCACTTTGATTGACCCTGCCACTTCGCTGGCTAGTAAAATCTGGCTTTTTGGCATTGCAGCGTGTGAAGTTAAAGTAACGGTTGCCAACACACAGCCGACTAGTGATAGAGATACTTTCATCATGGTCCTTGTTGTTTTTCTTTTATCATACCCAGATGCGCATTAAACCACAAAACTTGCTATTCGCGTCGCTTCGAGTAACAATCGAATTTAACCATTTTGTTAAAATTTTGAGAATGTCGAGGCGTCACTATGTCCCAAAAACACCCAATTATAGCTATTACCGGTAGTTCGGGGGCAGGTACCACAACGACTACTAACGCGATAAAACATATATTTCGAAGCTTAAGTGCCAACGCTGCATTTATTGAAGGAGACAGTTTCCATCGCTACACTCGCCCTGAAATGGATAAGCTCAAACGCGAAGCCTTGCAAGAGGGAAAACACATTAGCTACTTCGGCCAAGAAGCCAATGACTTTGCCGCATTAGAAGAACTCTTTAGTCGTTATGCTGAGCATGGTGATGGCAAGATAAGACGTTATCTTCACACCTTTGACGACGCTGTACCTTACAACCAATTGCCCGGCACTTTTACGCCTTATCAGGATCTAGAACCCAATACCGATGTCCTTTTCTATGAGGGGCTCCATGGTGGCGTTGTGACCGAAGAACATGATGTTGCCAAGCATGTGGATTTGCTCATTGGCATGGTGCCAATTATCAACCTTGAATGGATCCAGAAGCTCATTCGTGATACTAACGAGCGTGGTCACTCTAGAGAAGCGGTGATGACTTCAATTGTGCGCAGTATGGATGATTATATTAACCATATTACACCACAGTTTTCCCGCACTCATATTAACTTTCAGCGCGTCCCCACTGTTGATACTTCCAACCCTTTCAGTGCAAAGGATATTCCGTCGCTGGATGAAAGCTTTGTGGTGATCCGTTTTCGCGGGATCGACGACGTTGATTTTCCCTATTATCTGCAAATGATCGATGGTAGCTTTATGTCTCGGATGAATACGCTGGTTGTACCCGGCGGCAAAATGGGTTTGGCGATGGAGTTGGTACTAACGCCTCTTATCAAGGACTTGCTGGTCAAAAAGCGAGCATTAGAAAACATGGCCCCAGTCGACTTACCTATTTAACTTGCTTGCGCTTTTTGTGCCAATTACACTAACTCCCCCTCTTTTTGCCGCAGTAGGGAGTAAGTGATGGCACAAAGTAAAACGTTGACAGTTCTAGTAGGGTCTAAAAACCCAGTTAAAGTAAACGCCGCAAAACTCGTGATTCAGGGTTACTTCCCTGACTATCAAGTCCAGTGCTCAGGTTTGCATGCCCCCAGTGGTGTACCCGAGCAGCCTCTTGGTGAAGATGAAACACGCTTAGGCGCACAAAACCGAGTGAGTTACTTACAACAACACCACCAGGCTGACTTTTATTGTGCGATGGAAGGTGGTGCCCATCAATTCAGTTATGGACCAGCAACCTTTGCTTATGTGGTCATAGCAAACGACCAATATACCAGTGTCAATCGCAGCAGCAACCTACCGCTGCCTCAAGCTATTTATGATGCTCTTGTGGCGGGTGAAGAGTTAGGCCCTGTGATGGACCGCGTATTTAATACCACCAATATCAAACAAAAAGGTGGCGCTATTGGTTTATTAACCAATCACGTTGCAACCAGAGAAAGCACCTACACCCAAGCTTTGACACTGGCTATGGCACCTTTCTTACACCCTCATTTATACATGCAGCAAGCGATTCAAGATGAAGTATAGCCATATACTATTTGACGCCGATGAAACCTTATTTAGCTTCAATGCATTTTTAGGTTTAAAAACCCTATTTGCACAATACGGTGTTGAATTTACCGAACAAGATCACAAAGAGTATCAAGATGTTAATGCGCCGCTTTGGCTTGATTACCAAGCAGGGAGAATTAATGCAAAAACACTGCAAGTCACGCGGTTTTCAAAATGGGCTGAGCGCCTTAAAGTGCCCGCTGAGCGCTTGAATGAGGGTTTTTTAGAATCCATGGCCAGTATTTGTGAACCCCTGCCTGGTGCCCGCAATTTACTCACTCATTTAAAAGGCAAAGCAACACTTGGGATCATCACCAATGGCTTTGCCGCACTGCAAGAAAAACGTCTGGCTCACACTGGGCTGAGTGACTGCTTTGACTGCTTGGTCATCTCTGAGCTTGTGGGCACAGCCAAGCCAGACCCATATATTTTCGCCCACACACTGTCTTTGTTGGGTAATCCTGACAAAAGCAAAGTCTTGATGGTGGGTGATACGCCCAGCAGTGACATTCTCGGCGCTAATCAATTTGGTATTGATAGCTGCTGGTTGCAACACTCAGGAAAAACCTGCCCTGAAGGTGTAACACCAACCTATACAATACAGTCATTAACTGAGTTGGAAGCTATTTGGGGTACAGATCATTGATTGAACCACAGTAGAAAATAAAAAGCGCAGTAATGACTGCGCTTTTTCTCATACTGATTACTTTTAAAGCGCGCTACGCTGCCTGAGTACTTCAAACAGACAAATTCCAGTGGCAACTGATACGTTCAAGCTAGACACCGTGCCAACCATCGGAATTTTCACCAAAATATCACAATGTTCTCTTGTTAGGCGACGCATACCGTCACCTTCGGCTCCCATCACAATCGCGATAGGCCCTGTTAGGCTTGCATCAAACACACCTGTATCCGTTTCACCCGCAGTGCCCGCAACCCATACCCCTGCTTCTTTAATATCACGGAGTGTGCGCGCTAGGTTGGTCACTTGAACCAATGGTACGGTCTCTGCAGCTCCACAGGCAACTTTACGCGCTGTACCATTGAGCTTGGCCGATTTATCTTTTGGCACTATGACCGCGTGTACACCTGCTGCATCGGCACTACGTAAGCACGCGCCTAAATTATGCGGGTCAGTCACACCGTCTAGCACCAAAAAGAATGGGCTCGATTCTCTGGCAAGTATCTCGTCTAAGTCACGCTCGTTATAAGTCCGCGCAGCTTTTACATTGGCGATGATACCTTGATGCTGCTCACCATTTGCCTTGTTATCCAGCGCCTTTCTTTGCATAAACTGCACTGAAATACCAAACTTTCGAGCTTCGTTGATCACTGGGTTTAAGCGTTTATCTTCACGTCCTTTGAGCGCGTAAATTTCTAAAAAGCGCTCGGGTTCCTTCGCTAAAATTGCTTCAATTGAATGAAACCCAAAAATTAATTCGTTACTCACCTTAGTTATGCTCCAGAGCTATTCTTAGTGCGTTTTCTCGCGTTTTTACCCGGCCTTTTTGCCTTACTTTTTTTGGCTTTGGTCTTAGCCTTTCCCTTTGGCAACTCAGCCGCTGCTTTTTTCGATTTTTTGAGTTTGCCCTTTGGGGTTGTTTTCTTACCCTTCTTGGGTTTACGTTCGTCTTGTTTGTCTTGGTCAGAGCCACCCTTGCCGGGGATCTTGCCTGCTTTTAACTGCGCCCTTACGCTGCTAAATGCAGGTTTTTCTTCTGATTTTAAAGACTTACTACGGCGTCTTGCATAGCGATCGGGTAACTGCTCACCCGCCATAGCCAAGTTGATGCGCCGCTCATCCAAGCTCACCGACGCTACCACCACTTTTAATTTATCGCCTAAGCGGTATACCTGACGGCTATGCTCACCAACCAAACAGTGTTTGGCACCGTCAAAATGGAAATACTCTTGCCCCAATGTAGAGATATGGATCATGCCATCAATTTGCAAGTCATCAAGGCGTACAAACAGACCAAAAGTCGTCACCGAAGAGACCACCCCTGTAAACTCATCTCCCACGTGATCTTGCATAAACTCACATTTGAGCCAATCTGCTACTTCACGCGTCGCGTCATCTGCTCGGCGCTCCGTGGTTGAACATTGCTCACCTAACTGGTCAACTTCGTCGTTATCGTACTCATACGCGCCAGAGATACGCTGACCTTGCTTGTTCAAGATGCCTTTAATTGCTCTGTGCACAACTAAATCGGGATAGCGACGAATAGGAGACGTAAAGTGTGCGTAGGCATCCAACGCCAGTCCGTAGTGACCAATGTTATCGGGTTGGTAAACCGCCTGTTTCATTGAGCGAAGCAACATGGTTTGGATCAACTCTTGCTCTGGCCGCTCACCGAGTTGGTTCAGCGCTGCGGTCAGTTCTAACGGCGAGGGATCATTTGGCAGTAGGCTTTCAATACCTAAATCATTTAAGAACTGTCTGAAATGACTTAGCTTTTCCTGATCCGGTTCATCGTGAACACGGTACAGTGCGCAAGCTTCGTGCTTTTCAAGCAACTTGGCCGCCGATACATTGGCTAAAATCATACATTCTTCAATCAGTTTGTGGGCATCGTTACGAACTAACGGAACGATGGACTCAATTTTTCGATGAGCATTGAACACAAACCGAGTTTCTGTCGTTTCAAACTCAATTGCGCCACGGGTTTGCCTTGCCGATTTAAGTGCCATGTACATTTGCTGCAAATCGCTCAGGTGAGGCACCAAAGACGCATATTGTTCTCGCAGCTGCTCATCACCTTGTAAAATGGCATGAACCTTAGTGTAGGTCAGTCTAGCGTGAGAGTTCATCACCGCCTCATAGAAGCGATAGCCAGATAAACGCCCCGCTTCTGAGACGGTCATTTCTGCAACCATACACAAACGGTCAACTTCTGGGTTCAATGAACATAAGCCATTAGACAAAACCTTAGGTAGCATCGGGATAACTTGCTCAGGAAAGTATACCGAGTTACCACGCTCAATTGCTTCTCTATCAAGTGCACTGCCTTTAGGCACATAATGAGAAACATCTGCGATGGCAACCCATAAACGCCACCCTCCCGACTTTTTGCGCTCACAAAAAACCGCGTCATCAAAGTCCCGGGCATCTTCACCATCTATGGTCACTAACGGCAGGTCTCTTAAATCTACTCGACCCTGCTTGTCAGCGTCTTCAACTTCTTCACCATGAACAGCTACCTGAGCCAAAACTGACTCTGGCCAAATATGTGGAATATCATGGTTACGCAGCGCAACTTCGATTTCCATTCCAGGCGCCATATGCTCACCGAGTACTTCAATCACCTTACCTACTGCGTTCATTTGCCTGCTTGGGCTTTGCGTGATCTGCACTTGTACCATTTGGTTGTGTCGTGCGCCATTCTCACTGCCAGGTAGAATGATAATATCTTGGGTAATGCGTGGGTCTTCAGGAACCACGACCGACGTACCATGTTCGACAAAATAGCGCCCCACGATAGGTGTGCGCTCAGTCTCCAGTACTCGTACAATACGTGCCTCTACCTTACCACCCGAACCACGACTGGCCGCTTTTGCCAAGACAATGTCACCATGTAACACGCAGTTCATCTGGTGCTTGGCAATAAACCAATCTTTTTCTTCGCCTTCCACAGCCAAAAAGCCAAAGCCGTCACGGTGACCAATGACTCGCCCCTTCACCAAACCATCATCGGTTGGGATCACATAGCGCTTGAACTTGTTAAAGTGTAACTGCCCGTCACGCTCCATAGCACGCAGACGACGTTTAAACGCGACTTGGCGTTCATCATCCAACACGTTAAGGCTATTACAGAGTTGACTAAAGGTGGTCGCTTTGTCGGCAGTTTTAATATGCTCTAATATAAATTCGCGACTAGGTACTGGATTTTCGTATTTGTCTTGCTCTCGACGGAGATGAGGATCCTGTTTTGACATTCACTAGCTTGTTAATTGAGTTATGTTGTTATTTTAACCCAAAACCCGCTAATGAGACAGCCACTGGGTATGAAAGTTTTATTTAGCTGTGCGCAGGTCGGTTTCGCCAGATTGGTAAGCACTTTTACTTATCCACGTGATACACTGCCTGTTCATTAAAACTACACGATATTCATCATGCGCCCAGAACAAACTTCCCTTGTTTATCTTCACATCGCCGTGTTGCTATTTGGTGGTACCGCACTGTTTTCAAAGCTGATTAACCTATCTGCGTTAGATATCACCGTCTACCGCACTGCTGTAGCTTTTGTGGTATTGGCAGCACTGCTTAAGCTCAGTGGTAAACAGCTGCGCTTGGCAAGTGCTCGCGATTACCTTATCGCCGTGCTGCTAGGAATTGTTGTGGGTCTTCATTGGGTGACCTATTTTGCTGGCATGCAAATGGCGGGCATTGCCACGGGGATCATTGCGTTTTTTACTTACCCTGTGATCACCGTGTTTTTGGAGCCCTTGTTCACCAAACAGCGCATAAAAAGCAAAGATATTTTCAGTGCACTCATCGTACTATTTGGCATCTATTTACTTATTCCTGAAGCCAGCATAGGTAATCAAGTCACCTTGGGGATCATCACAGGGGTGTTTTCTGGTGCCCTGTTTGCGACACGTAACCTACTGCAAAAGCGTTTTTTCGCCACGTATAGCGGTCCGCATACCATGTTTTATCAAACCCTCACTGCCTGTGTGATGCTTGCCGCTTTTGTGGAAGTAGAGCCCAGCGCACTGCCGAGTCAAGATGTGTACTACATCTTATTAGCAGGGGCTGTGTTTACCGCCATCCCACACGCATTGTTTGCCAGTAGCCTAAAACACTTATCCGCCACAACTGCTGGATTAATTTCTTGCTTACAGCCCTTGTATGGGACGCTATTGGCCTTTATGCTGTTGGCAGAAAAACCAACAATTATGACCTTGCTCGGCGGGCTGCTAGTGATAAGCGCAGCGTGTTTTGAGACTTGGTCTATCACGAGGAAAAAGCCACATGCTAGTATTCGCGCATCGGGGTGCCAGCGGTAATTACCCCGAAAATACTCTCAGTGCTATTCGTGCCGCTTTGCAAGCCGATGTCGATGGCATTGAACTTGATGTGCAAAGTTGTGCCAACGATTACGCTATCGTGCATGATACCTGGCTCGATAGAACCACCAACGGTATTGGTAAAGTAAATCAAACCAGCTTGCAAGAAATCCAGCTGCTGGATGCCGGCAATGGTGAACATATTCCTTGTTTGCAGCAAGTGTTTGATGTGATTGGTCAGCAAACCATGATCAATCTTGAGCTTAAACACACGTTTGGTTTAGATCAGTTCGTTGCTTGTATAGAGCAGAATGTACAACAAGGCATTATCAAACGAGATCAGCTATTGGTTTCATCATTCGACCACCATCAACTTGTTTGGCTTAAGCAAAACATGCCTTGGGTAAAAATTGGCGCACTCACAGCGTCTATCCCGCTAAATTATGCCGAGTTTGCACAACGGCTGCATGCCTACAGCATCCACATGGACAAAAACTTCATCAACCACCAATTCGTAGATGATGCAAAACAACGAGGGTTAAAGGTTTTTGCCTACACGGTCGATAAGCAGCAAGACATCGAAGATATGCGCGCGTTGGGCGTGGATGGTATTTTTAGTAACTTTCCTTGCTACGCAAAAATGATTTTATCGCGTTCTTAGCATATATTATTGATTAAAGAAGTATTTGTGTTTTACCCACTTGCGAGCGTTGAGAGATGACCAAGTGCTCTCAATAGAATAAACATGGATATAAAGAGCAAACAATGAGTCTATACATGCGCTTATATAATCAAATTGAACAAAGCTTTTTCTACACCCTATCACGAAAGATCTTTGGCAACTTAAGTTTCGTCTTTGCCTTTCAAATCATCACCTTGATTTGGCTTTACAATGAGCTTGATAGCAACAATAGTAGCTTAGGTTTATTTTGGTTAATGGCGCTGGGCGCTGTGGGTGGCTTTATATTTACACTTTTTTATATGCGCTTTTTGATTGTCCGCCCTGTCAGGGCAATGCGCGATAGCCTACAGCAAGCAAACCGACAAGATGGTAATCTCAATGCCACGTTACCTAAATTCACCTATGATGAATTCAGAGAATTAAGCGATCAATACAACACCTTTACCCAACATCTACGTGAGTTACTGGAAAAAACCTATGAAGGTGCGCAAAGTGCCGCCACCAGCAACTATCAAGTCACTCATTCTATGGGACAAACCGCAGAGTTTGGTGAGCAGCAAATTAACATGAGTGACTCTATCATCGCTGCCAGTGACCAAGTGACCCATAGCCTACAAAGCATTGTTGCCAATACCGATCAGGTATATCAGGCCAACACCGAAAGCCTACAGTTTGTGAGAAACTCCTCACAGGCGCTGGCCACGTTGGTCGATGAAGTAAAACAAATAACCGTGTTGCTGGGTAATTTTTCAAACACGGTATCTGGATTGAAAGAAAACAGCGAGAATATTCGCAGCATACTTAAAATGGTTGAAGAGTTTTCTGACCAAACCAACCTGTTAGCTTTAAATGCAGCGATAGAAGCTGCCCGCGCCGGCGAAGCAGGCCGTGGTTTTGCTGTGGTTGCCGATGAAGTACGCAGTCTATCGGTTAAAGTGAATGATGCGACTAGGCAGATCAGTGACTTTATAAATCAAATGAATAATTTAGTGAGTGAGACTAATCGTGAGTCAGAGCAGTTGATCAGCCACTCACAATCAGCAGAACAAGCCATTAGCGAGACCTCCAAAGGCTTCGCTGATATGAGTCATGATTTTGAACGCAATCAGGCACAGCTTGAACAAATAGCCAGTGCTGTTCATCAGCTAGAGTCAACTCAAGCCCATACCCATGAAACTGTTCAACAAATTGTCGCGCTGGCTCAGCAAGCAAAAACACAAATTGACTCTGCGCTTAGCGATTGCCAACGCGCACAGCAACTCACCGAAACCACACAAAAAGAACTACAACGATTTGTTTGATGTGGATTTGCTGTTGGCTGCTAGGCGCGTCCAACAGCAAACGAGATAACCTCATCAATTCGGTTCTTATCCAACGCCAGCATGATTAATCTATCCACGCCTAGTGCCACACCAGAACAGGCTGGTAAACCGTGCTTTAACGCCTCAATAAAGTGCTTATCAATGGCCACCTCGGGCAGTCCCATTTGTGCGCGCAGCTGGTTATCCTGCTCAAAACGATGTGCCTGTTCGTTGGCGTCCGTCAGCTCATTAAAGCCATTTGCCAGCTCCATCCCTCGATAATACAATTCAAACCGCCCAGCTACACGCGGGTCTTGCGCGTTGAGCTGAGCCAATGCCGCTTGTGAGGCTGGAAAATGATATACAAAACACGGTGCATCAATACCAATTTTTGGCTCAATTTGCATACAAAACAACAACTGCAACAAGGTATCTGGGTTTGTTTCTATCGCAGCAATATCTGCATAGCCGTGTTCACTAGCACACTGCTTTAACTCATCCAAAGATGCACTTAGTGGGTCTATTCCCAACACGTCCATAAAGGCTTGCTGGTACGTCATACGTGTACATGGTTGGCATTTTAGTACCAGCTGCATCAGCTGCTCTATTTCATCCATTAAATCAAACTCATCAAAGCCTGGGCGATACCATTCTAGCATGGTAAATTCTGGGTTATGGTGACGGCCTGATTCTTCATTGCGAAATGCCTTGGCAAGCTGGTATATCGGGCCGCTGCCAGAGGCGAGCAATCGTTTCATCGCAAACTCGGGGGAGGTTTGTAGATATAGGTCCTGCCCTTGATGATTACCTGGCCCAACAAAGTGAGTTTTAAAGCTGACTAAATGCACGTCAGTCACACTGGCACCACACATACTGGGCGTTTCTACTTCCATCACCTCGCGCTGTGCAAAAAATCTTCTAATGGAGGCCAATATCTTAGCACGCTGTTTTAAGGTTGATATATCGGCACTAGGTGCCCAAAGTTGCTCTGGCATTACACTCTCTCACTAACCAAAAATCCCAGCAATAGCTGGGATTTTTATGCCTGTTTGTCTGAATTCAGACAAGTAATCTAGTATTACTTCACACGGCTTACGTATTCACCGGTACGTGTATCAACACGGATAACTTCACCGATCTGTACAAACAATGGTACTCGTACCACGGCACCTGTTACTAGTGTTGCAGGTTTGCCACCAGTACCAGCCGTATCACCTTTTAGGCCCGGATCCGTTTCAGTGATCTCAAGCTCAACAAAGTTAGGGGGTGTTACCGCAATAGGGTTGCCGTTCCATAACGTTATGGTACATACATCGTTTTCTACTAGCCATTTTACGTTATCGCCCACTGCTTTCTCATCAGCGGCGATTTGCTCAAATGTCTCATTGTTCATGAAATGCCAGAACTCACCATCTGTGTACAGGTAAGCAAGATCGGTATCCATTACGTCTGCGCCTTCAACCGAATCGCCAGACTTAAAAGTTTTCTCTAACACTTTACCTGAGATCAACTTACGGATCTTAACACGGTTAAACGCCTGACCTTTACCAGGTTTAACCATTTCATTTTCCAAGATGGCACAAGGTTCGCCATCTAACATAATTTTTAAGCCGCCCTTGAACTCGTTGGTGCTATAATTCGCCATCGTATCCTCTAATCATCTTTTATCGAGTAATAAACCTGCTAATGATACAAACAAATGAAGTAAATTTGCATAGTAACTGGCAAAAAGAATTGGCAAATGTAGTAACTTGCCCACAAACCTTACTCAATATGTTGGGTTTAGAGTCGCATTTTGACACAAAAGACCTCGAAGCGAGACGTTTATTTCCTGTTCGTGTTCCCCTGCCGTTTATTAAAAAAATGCGTTATGGCGATGCCAATGACCCTTTGCTGTTACAAGTCTTGCCCTTGCATCAAGAGTTTTTGGCTAAAGCAGGGTTTAATAAAGACCCTCTACAAGAGCAGCAAAGCGCACAGCCTGGGCTGTTACACAAATACCGTTCACGTATCTTACTGATGCTAAAAACAGGTTGTGCGGTAAATTGTCGCTACTGTTTTCGTCGTCACTTTCCTTATCAGGAAAACCAACTGAATAAGCGCTCTTTGCTTGAAGTTGTCGAATATGTAAAACAACATCCACAGATCAATGAAGTCATCTTAAGTGGCGGAGACCCACTGATGGCCAAAGATGATGCCATAACCTGGTTGCTCGACCAGCTTGAACCACTCAAACAGCTCAAGCGTTTACGGATCCACAGCCGTTTACCCGTTGTGTTACCATCACGTATTACCGATACGCTGTGTGAACGTTTGGCAGCCAGTCGCCTTAAGGTTATTTTGGTGAATCATATTAATCATGCGAATGAAATTGACGAAACGTTTAGCCAAGCAATGCAAATGCTCAAGCGCGCCAATGTGACTTTGCTCAATCAAGCCGTGTTATTAAAAGGCATAAACGATACATCAGCGGCGCAAATTGCCCTAAGTGAAGCATTATTTGAGGCGGATATCTTGCCCTATTATTTGCATTTGCTTGATAAAGTGGAAGGTGCCAGTCATTTTGATGTGCAAGAAAGCCATGCCAAAAGTATTATGGCTCAGATGTTAGAAGCATTACCTGGATTTTTGGTACCGAAGTTGGTGAGAGAAATCGGTGGCAAAACAAGTAAGACACCGATTGATTTACAGCTTGATTAACAAGTAAGAATAACGCAAGCGTTAAACGTACACGTTAATATTATTACCTAAAGTTGCTGTGGTTGATTTTGCGGGACTTTGCGCAGCTGCGCTAGACCCAGCGGCTTCAATCAAAGCAAGTGCTGCTCTCCCGTCTGCTTGCTGTTGCTTTTTAGCTAAAGAAGCGCTGTAAACCTCGCCACTTGAGCCTGCACCAGACATCACAGGCAGGTTATTTCCGGAAATATTCATAAGCGTTACCTGACTTTTTAGATGAATCCAAGTAGACTATCGGCCTTTTTAACAATAACTTTAGGAAAAATATGCAAACTATCATTGAAAAATTGAATGAAAACCTAAAAGTTGTTTATCGTCAATCACTTGATGCTGATAAAAAATTAGACGAATTACAGCGCCAAGGTCATGGCAAATTTAAAGCCCTATTTACCGAAGACGCCGGCTTTACCTTTGAAGCAAAGCGCTTTAAACCTTACGTGTTAGACGTAGCTGCTGACGTTGAAGCCCTATCTAAAGCAGAGCATATTGACGAGCAGAAATTGGCTTTTGTGGTTAAAAAGTTACAGCACTTACTACAACTGCTAGCGACCTTTAAATAATCAGCTTTCTGATTTAAGACAAAAGGAGCGCGCTACAATGAGCGCGCAACCACACTTTATTCCGATTCGATAGCCGACATAATGGTTTCTGAAAACCATTCGCTGAGTAGACGTTTCTCATGATAGAAACTTTCCTCATGGCCGATTCTCGCTCGGTCCATGAAGCTCATATCTTTAAGGTTCACATCAGAGTCCGCTAACAGCTTCATCCCCTTGCCATCTACCAAACTGTAACTGATATCAAGGCGGGGAAAATAGATAGGTTTTACAATACGTAAATCATCTGCGTTAAAACGCACGTCCCCTGCTAAATCAATATCATCAAAAGTGACTTCTAACTTGTAGCCTTCGGGTAGTTGCTCCGCTAGCTTAGTTATATGCTTTTCAAGTTGAGAAGCAATCCTTTTATGATAGCTGCCTCTAGCTTCGTTAGAAGGTTTTACATCGCGATAATCTTTAAAGTCTTTGAATGTAACTTGCGCCTCTCCAGCATGAACCGCAAAGGTACTGAAGATGCCCACAGTTATTGCTACTAACTTATTCATAGTTAAATCTCCTCAAGTCCTCATTACTATTTTTAAGTAATTTAGCTGAATTCATGCTGACCTGTCTTTTAGGTTTACGCTCTTTTACACTAATTTGCAGCAAACCTCAGTGTATTTACAATGCGCTTATTTATAAATAGCGTCCACATCTATTTCCAGATAACAAACAGTTATTAGTGCATCCTTTTATTTATGCTGACGCTTTTTGTTCCGACACAGAAAACAATAACGCATATAACACGGGCACAACCCCCAACGTTAACATTGTTGAAAACAGCAACCCGCCCATGATACTCAGCGCCATGGGTTCCCACATTTCACCGCCGCCTAGATAAAGCGGTAATAACCCCAACACCGTCGTTGCTGTCGTTAATAAAATTGGTCGCATCCTAGCCTGAGAAGCCATAATAATCGCCCCCACCGGATCGTCAGGGCTACTGTCGAGTTCTGTTTTTATTTTCTCCAATAAGACAATGGCGTTGTTAATCACAATACCAGCCAGCGAAATGACACCTAACAGTGTCATGAAGCCAAAGAATGATTGACCAATGAATAATCCAGCAACCACACCAATAAACCCTAGCGGAATGGTGACTAACACCAACAAAGACTTACGGATTGAGTTAAATTGTGCCACCAGCAAAAGAACAATGATCAACACCGCTATCGGTAGCTTCTCTGCGATAGATTGATTGGCTTTACCAGATGATTCCGCTTCCCCGCCCAGTTCGTAGGTATAGCCAAACGGCCAGTTTTTTTGTTGCTCATTTAGCCAAGGCGTTAACTGTGCAAATCCTTCGTTGGCGGTAATACCTTGGATTTGAGCACCCAGTACGATGGACTTGACTCTATCACGACGGAAAATTTGCGCACTTTCCCATACCACTTTAACATCCGCAACCTGCTGTAAAGGAACTGAATTGCCAGAAGCTTGCGAGTACACAGCCATAGCCTTTAGCTTGGCAATGTCCTGTCTGTCAGCCGCAACAGAGCGTAAAATCACTGGAATGGTATCTTCTTTTTCTCGGTACTGAGTCAGCTCCAAACCACTGAGCCCTGTTTGCAAAGAGGTCGCAATATCTTCACTTGATACCCCAGCACGACGTGCTCTTGTTTGGTCGATATTGATCTCTAGTTTTTTAATGGGCAAGCCCCAGTCATCACTGACCGACTTCAGTCCCGGCGTTTGCTGCATTTTGGCTTTTATCTGCTGAGCAATATCCATCAACTTTGCCTTGTCCTCCCCCATGACGCGAATTTCCACAGGGTTTTCAATCGCAGCACCATTTTCAATCTTACGTTGTTTAAGTAATAAATCTGGATGATTCTCAAAGCCATAGCGTTCAACCTTGGCCATGAGGTCATCAATCAACTTATACGACGTCACAGAAACTATCATCAACGCGTAATTAGTGCTGTTTGGTTCTGGGTTATGACTGAGTAAAAACCTTGGCCCACCATTGCCAATGTAGCTCACCCATTTGGTCACTCCCTCTGGACGCTGCTCATTAACCTGCAACTCATCTTCTAAAAATTTGTCTAGGTCTTTTACCAGTGCCGCTGTACTTTCTAAACGTGTTCCTACAGGCAGCTCTAATTCGATTTTAAAATAGGCACGATCCGAGGGCGGAAAAAACAACTTAGGTATAAACTGCAAAGCCTGAATCGCTATAACCAGCAGCAAAACACTTGCTCCCACCGTGAGCCAGCGGTGTTTCATCAAACTCGTTAAGATGGCGCGATAACTTTTGTACCAGCGACTGTTAAATGTCTCTTGTTGCTGCGCCTTCACTTTTACAAATTTCACACACAGCATAGGGATCATCGTCAATGCAAGTAGCCATGAGCACAGCAAGGTAATTGTCACCACTTTAAATAAAGATGCGGTGTACTCCCCCGTCGCCGACTCAGCCAAAAAAATCGGCAAAAATGCGGCCCCAGTGGTGAGTGATGAAACTAGCAGTGGGATCTTTAGCTCTTGCGCAGAGTCAACCGCGGCGTCGATTGCACGCCGCCCTTGCTCCATTTGTACCATGATGTTTTCTGACATAACGATACCGTTGTCTACCAACATCCCTAAGGCGATGATAAGCGCCGCCAAAGAAATCTGATCGATACTGATATCAAAAAAAGACATCACCAATATGCCAAATACCATACTCATTGGTATTAAACTGGCAACCACACACCCCGTACGCAGGCCCAACGTAAATAACATCACCACTGTTACTACCAAAATGGCCTGTACAAGGTTGGACACAAAGTCATTGACCTTTTTTTCCACTTCCTGTGGTAAAAAAGACAGCAGCTTAAACTCCACGCCGATTGGGTAAACACCTTCCAAACGCCTAATGCTCTGTCTAACCTGCTTACCCAACTCCAGATTATTACCGCCTTTGCGCATCGAAATGCCTATCGTCAACCCTCGCTCACTCTCGACTCTCACTTTCGGCTGAGGCGGTTCAATATGATCTCGATAAATTTTAGCGATATCAGAGAGTAAAATAACTTGTTCACTACCAGGGATATTTATGATGGTATTGGCAATTTCTGACACCGACTCAAAGTTACCGCTAGGCTCGACCACCAGCGTTTCGTCGTTCACATATAAAGTGCCACCTGGGTTGACGATATTGCGGGCTCTGAGTTGCTCTTTTAGGTTTGCGGCAGAGAGCTCTAATGCTGCCAAGCGACTATTTTCAAATTCAATGAATACGCGCTGCTCTTGGGTGCCGTAGATTTCAACTTTTGCCGCTTCAGGAAGGCGCAAGAAAGTGTCACGTACTTGTTCTGCCACATCTTGCATCTCACGATAGCTGTAGCCTTCGGCTGTCAGCCCAATCACAATCCCAAACACGTCGCCAAACTCATCATTGACTATGGGCGTTTGGCTGCCGTTTGGTAAATCACCTTCAATACTTTGGATCTTGCGCCGCAGATTATCCCAAATCGGGCGCATATCTTTGTAACTTTCTTTGATGTTAACACTGACTATAGACACGCCAGTTTTGGAGGTACTCTTTACAAAGTCTAGTTCGGGGATTTGTTGAACCACCTTTTCAATCTGATCGGTGACCAACTCTTCTACACGCTGTGGGCTGGCACCAGGAAAGTAGGTAACCACTTGCGCGGTGCGAATAATAAATCCAGGATCATAATCTTTTGGCATTTTATTAAATGCCAAGATGCCAAACACCAGCATAGAAGCAAAAATAACCCATGCGGTGCGATCGTTCTCAAGCGCTAAACGAGTAATATTCACGGCTCGCCTCCACCAAACTTAACCATTTGACCATCATTTACCTTGCTCATACCTGCCGATACCACTTGTTCACCAGGTGATAAACCACTGATGATTTGAAATCCGTATTTGGTCATCTCGCCCAGTGTTACGGTGGTTTTGTTGATTTTGCCTTTGCCATCTCCCACGCTTTCAACGGTCCAAACATAGTTACCGACATCATCTTTTAGCACGGTGTTAATGGGAAGATAGATAGCTTGCTGATCGGCCGATACTTCACTGGCGAAAACTCTGGCGGTCATACCCGGTAAAATGTTGTACCCTGAGGGCGGACTCATGGCGAGCGTCACTTCATAGGTATTGGTCACCTCGTTGGCTTTGGTACTGACCTCCACAAAGGTCAGTGGGAAACGCGCATTTTCAATCGCTGAAAACTCAGCATAAATTTGTTTGGGTACATCTTTTGACACCGTGATCATCATGCTTTCAGGTATATTCACTTTTATATTGACGGTTTTTATGTCTTGCAGTGTTGCGATTGGCTGCTTGGCTTGAACTTCTTCAAACTGCTCGATGTGTGTACGTGCCACAACACCGCTGAACGATGCATGCAACGTGGTGTATTCTAGATTGTTTTTGGCGGTTGCCAGTTTGTTTTTTGCGCTGGCGTATTGTAGTTTGAGCTGGTCGTAATCAGACTGAGAAATGGTGCCGGTTTTAAGTAGCTTTTCTGCGCGATTGAAATCAGCACTGGCTTTATCAAACGATGCTTGCGCCTCATCAAAAGCCAGTTTATAGCTGGTGTCATCCAATACCGCGATGACATCGCCTTTGTTCACTTCTTGCCCTTGTTTAACGAGTAATTTCGTCACCTCCCCCGATACCTTAAACGACAACTCAGCGGTATTCGCCGCATCAACCACACCAGGAAATTCTTGGACGGGCCCCGCATGAAACAGGCCCACTGTGAGTGTTCTAACAGGGCGTAGCTGTGTTGTTTGATCACTTTCTTGTTCTTTTGGACTACACGCGAGCAGTAAACAACACCCATATAACATCAAGCACTTCTTAACAAGTCCCATCATAAGCTCCTAGAAGATGTGGCGAGTAACGCCAGTTTTTAAACGCAAAGTTAGCTTAATAATAGACCAGATAAGCCAAAGCACTTCAAACGTAGGTAATTAATTTAAAGACAGTTTATGAGCTCAGTACCGATTAACTCAGCAAGTGCGCTGCAAGTCACCACCTGCAACTTGCAGCGTACGCTTAAATACCTTCAACCATAAGACGGGTATCAGGTAGAGAAGATAAATGAGGTATAGCTAAGTCGGGGCGCTCAACACGGCTAATCGCATTGAGTGCCGCAGCAATCGCGCCTTCTTGCCAGCCCGGTAAAGAAGAGAGTTGATCACCAATAACAAAAAAGTTGGGTTGTGTTTGACTATGACCCATATTAATACGACTGCCTTGTGCCAGTGCATTAAAGTGCGCCACCGCATTACCCGCATTACCCGCATTACCCGCATGCTTATCAACCACATGCTTATCAACCGCATGCCATTGCGCCCAACCACCTTTAATGTAGGGCACATTTTGCCACGCGATTGCAACCCCGTGCTCTAAACCTTCGCCAAAAGCATTGCCAAATAACTTGGCCCCAGCACGCGCCTTTTTCAACCGCTCGTCAATGGCTAACTTGCCCCATTCATAAGCGACCTCTGAAAAGTTATAAGCTCCGGTTAACACACCTTTTTGGTCGTGATAGTCACACGATGGATACCAGATCTGAACAATTTCATCATCGGTCCAAGAAATGCCGCCGAAAATAGGCACGACACCCACTTCTGAGTCTGGCACCGTCAGTACTTGTTCTTGGCAATGAGGCGGCGTTCTCATATCAACTTGGCTGCCTTGCCATAAATAACGATCCGCTTGCCAGCCAACTTTGGTTGTACAGGCGAGAAATTTCTCTTGATACAGTCCTTTATCATCAAAAAACTGCGCACTATACACCGCATGAAGTGCTTGTTTAAAAGGCTTATCTAGTCCTTTATCCGAATGAACATCCTGTAATGATTCATCAAGGATCTCTTTTAAAAACGGCAGCGCCATGTTCACAAAACAGTAGTCGGCGTAGTACACATCCAACTGCGTAGTGCCTATCTTGCTTACAGAAATCTTATATTGCTGGCAATCATTGTCCCACTCGATATGTTTTACTGGGCTATTCAAATGCACGGTGCCACCGAGTGCTGCAACCTGTCGAGCAAACGCATGTTGCACCTGATCCATCCCACCTACAGGTTGAAACAATGTTGCCTGCCATAAAAAGTCTACAGGTTGGTAGAAGCGAGTTTTGTCCCAAAATTGCGAGTCGAGTAAACTATTAAAACTTAAAGGCTCCGCTGTAACGCCGGCCTGTACACCGGGTAGTTCGGTAAAGCCTGCTCGCGTTTTACCATTTTCCAACCCTGCTTGCCCTGCCGTGGTCACATATTTACCATCTTCACTGAGTTCACCAAAGCTTATCATCAGCTCTTTGAGCTGTTTGGCACGCATTGTGATGTCTTGTGGTGCCACCTGACACTCCGTTGCCTGTATCAGCTGTTCAGCGTTGTCATAGACCAATTGTGCGAGCCAGCCACGAGTATTATGATCTAAACGGCGATACACCAAGGGCATACCGTTAAAGCTGTCTTTCATTTGTACCAGATTTGACTCACTGTTCATCACATAAACCTCTACATCAACCCCAAACTGCTTAAGGTATGAAAGTAAACGCTTATGACTTGATGGAATGCGTCCAGGCCCCGCATTGAGATATGGCTGATTATCACCTAGAGGTTGTTGAAAACGGACCACTTGGGTTTGTCCCGGTTTTGACTGAAATAGCTGACTGTCTTGATCTTCTGTGAGGGTATCACCCGTGCGCAAGCTTAAGCAGCGCCCTCCGGTGCGATTTTGCGCCTCCAGTATGGTCACGTCCATACCCGTTTTTTGTTGTAGCAGCTCATATGCCGCTGTTAATCCAGACACACCTGCACCGATAATAATGGCCTTTTTGCCAGCAAACTTACCAGCGGTAAGCTTGATTGGCCCAGGGGTGACTTTTAGTTGTTGATTGGTCGCACTATCAAGGGCTGCATGTGCTTTAGCCTTGGGGTGGCTATGTAAAAACTTAGCGCGTGATTGATGGTTATCCATGGTTGCTTCCTCCTAGGAAAATATGACAGAACAGTCCGTCATATCGCCGCTACTTTGCGGGTGCATGTAAAGCTAGCTCAGTAATCCCAAAAAGCGAATTACATAGCCTTACATAGAGCAAAGTGCGCCCAAGAAGGAATATTTCGGTTGATTGTACCTAACTCAACCACTGCCTGACACTTCCGATGCCGTTATCAAGGCTCACCTGTGCCATTGCTCCATTGAACAAGGTTAAATTAGGAGGCAAGTGGCCGATGTCCATGTCATAAATCACTGGAATAGAAAGCTCACTTACCACATCCAGCAAAGCTTGCTGTGAACTGATATCCTTAACGCCTTGTTCCATTTGGGCATTTCGTCCTATCAACAAACCATTAATTTGTGAAAACCCCCCTTTAAATTTAAGGCCCAATAAGGCGCGTTTTAATGCGGTGGGGGTCAACTCAGCGTTCTCTAAATACAACACAATACCATCATCACCATAGCGGTGTTGTAGTACGCTTAGGTCACAATATTCACTCCCAAGTAAATGCTGTAGAGTGTCCAAACAGCCACCGATTAACCGACCTCGGATAGTAGCTTGATTGCTGTATGATGTTGTTTTCCATGCATTTGGCTGTGTGGCGTTGAGCACGGTATGAGGATTATCCGCAAATGACTTGCCGTGTAATTGGTAGTGACTTGAGGCACGCTGCGTAAAATCATACCCTCGTTGCGCGTGCATCAGATGAGGAATTGTCGCAGCGGTCAAAGCTTCTGATTCATTGCCGATGAGCTGCATTAAATTTGCACAGTGTGCGGTGGACCAGCCTAATCGACTTGTCAGCGCTACAGCCACGGTACTGATATCAGAAAAGCCAAATAGCCACTTGGGCTTGGCCGTTTTTAGACGCTCAAAATCTAATAGCGGCAAAACTTCCATGGCAAACTCTCCACCCCAAGGAGGAGCAATGCCATCAATGCTGTCGTCGCACAGAAAAGTCATTAACTCTTGTGCTCTGTGCTGAGCTGAGGCACTCACATGCTGGTTATTTTCTTTTAAACATTCACCACTGATAACTTCAAACCCGCTATCACGCAGGTAAGCCAACGAAAGCTCTAGGCGTGGGTGAAAAGCCTCACTGACTCCAGCAGAAAATGCCGTGACAGCAATTTTACTGCCCGCTTTTAAAGCCGTTGGGTAAACTATCCTATCCATACAAATTTATGCTCACTTTCTTTTTGCTGTTATTTCCAGTATTCAATAATTTTGGAAACTTTAGGGCCTTTGAACTCGAAAACCGTTAAATGACTTTCAGGTTTACCTTCATATAATTGCTGACGCTCAACCGATACCGCATCGTGGCCTACTATCATCGTCACAATCTGGTAGCGTGGTGTTGTATATTGATACTGACCTGCCTTAAGAAACTTCACGTAATTGTTGTATAAATGCTGGCGAGAATAACGGCCACCGTACCCCTGATGAATATACTCAAAGTCCTCGGTAAAGTGCTCAAACAGCGCATCTACATCCGTAACTTGTGAGCCTGTCATCAAGATAGCGTTTTGTAAGGTATTCACTTCTTTTATTTTGCGTTCAAGCTGTTGCTTGTTTAGGCTGGCTATATCATCAGCGTAAACGCTCCAGCTGCATACAACCAACATCGCGAAAAGTAGTGACTTCATGTGTCTTCCCTAATTTTTATTATTGTTTCAGGTACATTAGCCAATTAACACAATCACTTCAACAAAGGTTTTATGTGCATATCACGCAATAAAATAAAATAAAGCTGGGGTATACAACCCAGCTTTATAGCAAGCACTTAGGTATTATTGCTCAACGGCATAATCCACACGGATCACACCATAGCGAACCCAAGAGTCAGCCGAGAAGCTGCCATGTTCGCATGTCAAAACCAACGTGTTGTGTGGATGACCATTGCTGTATGCTTCTGCTATGCCTAAGTCTTCGTACACGAATACGTCAACCAAGCCACCGTCTTTTGACAGCATCATCAGGTGAGTATTTGTCGCGGTACTGCCCCTCGTTGCGTTGATGATGCCCACTTTGCACTGCGGACTGACCATTTCATTTGCAAGGTGGTCAAACACAATACGCGCAATATATTTGCCTGGGTTCACAGGCAAATTACAGGTCATGATTTTACCCTGCGAAACTTCGTAGCTACCTCGGTAGGCGTGCGCAACCGGCGTCGATACATCATCTTCCATGCTGCAATTGGTCGCCGCAGGATAAAATAATGAGGTTGTATTGGGCTCAGGCTGCCATGAAATAGGCTCCTGTGCTGTGGGATCTGCCAACACTTGTATCTCTGTGTCGGTCAGTGCTCTGTGGTAGACTCGAATTTCATCCATTTGTCCATTGAGCATATCACCTGGGTGAGCCGTTACCCCATTTCTGTCAATTACAGCGCCGATTAGCATAAAAGTGCTGGAGTTGTTTAATGTTGCTCCTGCGCTGTTATTTGTTACATCTACAACACCATTGATGTATATCCTTGCTACCGAACCTGTGCGCGTAAGGGTTATATGATGCCACTGATTTGTCGCCAGCTGACTCGCCGTTCTGATACTAAAAGCGCCATTGGCAGCAAACGTGAGCCTGCCACTGTTAATATAAAACTGCCAAGCACGGTTGCTTCCGCCATTCCACTGCCACTGAGTCATCACCCGTGTGTAGGATGCGGTATAAGCGCGAGGATTGATCCAAAAACTAATCGTAAAGTCTTGGTTAGAGAAGTCCCATGCATCACTGTCAGCCACTTTGATGTGCCCATTTGCACCATCAAAACTGAACCCATTGCCAATCACACCTGCACTTGAGGACATACCGCCAACTAAGCTGCCCCAATGTGTGTTCACAGACACATCTTCGGCTTGGTCGCCAAATACAGCCCCAGACCAATACGCCATTAGCTTGTCAGTGCTAACGCTCGCCAAAGCACTTTGAATAAAAAGCAAAAAACTCCCACATAGTAATAGTGTTACCCGCTTCATAAATACATTTCCTTATATGAAAAGATTAAATACTGCCTTAAAAAGGCAGGTAAGTTGCGTTCAAAAATGAACACTCCACATACTACGCATTAATGCGTCCTGATTTATAGCTTTTCACATTTATTGTGTGAATTGTAAGTCGTTATTTGCCATAGCTCAGGCTTAATTTTGGCAATTACCCATTTTTCTATCGGTGACTGGCATATTAGATTTGCGCTAAACTCTTAAGAAAATCGTCCTGATTTGTTTATAGCTTTTAGCTGCTCACTCTTCATTACTGCTAACCTCGCGCTCTCGCAACACAATATCACTGACGTACATAATGAAGTCATCAGCACTTTGCGTGTCAATTGAGTGCTCACAGGGTGAACACGTTATATTGTTCTCATCAAGGTATTCTTTTGAGACGCGCAATGTATAGCGTCCACGCTTGATTTTATCGACGATATAAAAGCCATCTTTCTCCGTGTAAGCCACTCTAACAGGCGCACTGTTTGAGTCGAGATCAACAAGCTCCAAAGCAACATAGCCATTATGACGGCTCGCTTGTCCCGTTTTATCTAGCAAAATTATTTCCCCTTCCGCTTCATAAAACAACTGTAATGGGATAGCGACATCTACCCGGCCGCCTGGATGAGATTCGACTTGAATAGATGGATAAAGCGGAATTAAGAATGGGTTATCAACTTGCTCCGAGTTTACTTGAAATAAAGATGGGTCATACGCGTCCACCCCAAACAGGTGAGAACGCTCATCAATTTCTATATCTGCTGTAACGCTTGATCTCGCTTCTAACCTGACACCTGGAATGGTTTGTTCATTGAGCTCTTCATCCCACTTGCCATTATAATTTCCATCCAAAAATGCCCAGTTTTTTATCGTAGCACCATTGCGATATGAACGACTATTGAGGGTTTCAAACGGCGCTTTCGCATTAAATGAAAAGGCGATATTCAACCCCACTATGAGTGGTTGACTTTCTGATTTTGAGATTGAAAAACTACTAGAGAGCTTCCCCCACGATTTAGATAAACGCATATAGGTAGCAACTTTAGATTGTCTCGTAGAGTAAGAGGTTGACGCGGAAAAGCTATAACCATTGATGAGTTTTGAATAACTCAACGATAGGTAATCTTGATGTTGCTGTTGAAATTCTCTGGTCAGTGACAAGTTGACCGCTCCCCATGTACCGCTTGCCGATGTTACTAAAGTCACTCTATCGGCACTTTGACTGACAATTTTCTTATCCCAAGTCAGTAAAAAGCTTTTATCTACATCACTCAGCCCTAACTGAGAAATCACTGATTTCTCAGTTACCCCCATACCTGAAGAGTAAGAATACACAGATTGAAAGCGTCGCTTGTCATCAGTGAAGTAGTACCCTAACGTTTTCCTATTTTGTATATTGTCGTAAGCCTTGCTACGCGCTATTTGAAGGTCTAGTGAATGAGCTGAATTAACAACCCACTTGAGCCGGTTTTCATGTAACCATGCGTCAGCAAAGCCAATCTTACTCGACAGCTCAGAGCCATCTGGGCTGATAAACTCATAGTCAACAAATGGGACGTTGTAAGTACCTGAGCTAGTTTCATGCCATTCTACGCCCCCTCTAACAAGTTGTTCTTCATCAAACACATAACTGCTGCCAATCATGGCAAAACGATCATCGCGCGTTGAACGCGTTTTGTTTAACACATAGGCCCCTGCATCCATGTACACAAACTCAGGAGACCATTGCCCGACTTTTAAGCCTTTCCAAGTCGGCTTTTTAATTTCTTGGCGCGTTGTTTTGCCATCAGGAGCGATAATTTTAATGAAATATGACGTTTCAGAGCGCCTAAAATCCAGCTTACCTAATTCGTAATAACCACTTTCATCTGCCACAGTAAAATCCACCAAATAGTCCCCTTGGTGTAATTCTATTTCACTGCCAGGAAGGGTATATCCATTGACATTATCTCTGAGCTTTTGGCTACGTCGCGCATCTTGTCCAATGTAAAAACCTAAACCAGATGACACCGTTGGAATAAACGCTGACTGCGGTATTTTTATATCGCCAAACTCGTAACTCATCGGCGTTAATCCAACATCTAATTTGCGCGCAAAGATGGCACGACCATGTGGCTTTTGGTTGCTACTGGTACTTATTTGAATACTGCCTTGATGAAAAAAAAAGTCGCCCGTTGCTTGCGCATACATAGCTTGTTCTAGTTTATCTTTATTTTTTATCCCTAGGTTTATATCCAGATTAGGCGGCGTAAAAATTTCGTATCTATCACTTTTGACCAATACTTCTTTTTGTCGCTCTTTAATTGCTTCAATTAAGTTTTTACGTTGCTCACGTATAATTTCCTGAGTCTTGGGATGTTTACCGTCGGTAAAGATGGAGAGCCATTGCTTCGCGTGATTAAATTCATATTCTAAAGGAAAATCAGTAAGCACATTGATATTCAAATACACATCGCCTTCATCCACAAGAAATGCTTGGGCCTCTAACTTCCGGGAAATGGTTTGCCCCCAAAAGTCACCACTCAACAGGCGTGCATCACTGTCTAAGCTGAGCGTACAAGCTAAGTGCTCATTAAAGCTTGTTAAGGCAAGATAAAATTCTCTGTAATCGCGCGTCACTAGCTCAAGTTCAGAAGATATGATGCGATTATCAATTTTGAAGTCCGCAAAAATATAATCTAGGTAATCTTGTGCTGCAACCACAAAGGTAGCGCTCAGCAACAGTGCGGCACAAAAAAGTCTGGCTATTTTAAAAATCACGTTCGCGTTAGAAAAGGTTGGAAATGAGTTGATTAAAAGTGCTAGTAGAGTGGCCCCCACTAGCAATGCCTATTTATTGATATGCGGCAACAAAGTCGTAAGTAAACTGTTTAGCGCCAGCACCTTGTAATGCTGCATCTTTATCAGTTAGTCTGATTTGACCTAAGAAGTTTACAACCAATTCACCTTCATTATTTAGTTTGCCGTTTCTAAGCGCTGAATCATGAATAACGAAGCTCAGACCATCAACAATTTGCTCAGGTGCAGATGCATGCCATGTTATATCGGCATAAGGTACACCTTGAAGTGTAAATAATGCTGATTGACCTTCTGTCGCTCTAAAGCAAAGTGATTGTTCAGGCGTAGTAATCACATTTGGTTGTAGATAGTGCGCATTACAGATTGCACCAACATCCGTCGCACGGTTAACCGTAAGAGGTGGGAATTTTAATAGCTGGGTTTCTTCATAACCCAATTGAATTTCCTCAACCTGTAAATTGACATCAATTGTGTATTCTTGAGCACACGCTAAACCTGACAAAGTAAGTAATGAAGCAGTCATGAGTAGTTTTTTCATTTTGATTCCTTTTTAATGTTTTGGTGTTATTGATATGCCACAGACACATCGTAGAAAAACTGATAAGCATTCGTTTGTGCAGTACTTTTGTCAACCAAGGTAATAACGCCACCAGCAAAGAATGTCGCTTCCCCTTTCAAATCTAAAGTCAGTGGTTTGAGTACAGGTTGCGCACTCGAATTGGTTGAAAACCTTAGCCCGTTGATAGTCTGATCAGCCGTATGGGTTACTGTCACCGCCCCATTTGGCGCACCAGAAATTTTGAATTCTCCCATGCGGCCAATTTGGCCAGGGCAAAGAGACGTTTCATTAGTACCCGAGTTAACAACTCCGTAGACTTCACATTTCGCGCCATTTTTGGTTGCGTTATCGGCAATCAAATCGGGAAACTCCATCGATTTGCGCTCAGTGATTTCTAACGGGGTACTTTGCGCTTCAAAGTTAACATTGATACCAAACTCTCTGGCGCTCACGTTCTTTGTTACTATCAAAGCTAAAAATATAAGTGATATTATTTTTCTCATGCTGCTCACATCCATATTGTCCAACCACATTAAATATTTGATTGAAATTGAATCTCATTGCCTTGTTCAAGGCTTTCAAATACAACCGATAAAGGCTGTTTTGACTCATCCGCTGAAATGGTCGTATTAAAAGTTCTTCGCTGAAGCTCTGGGTAAATACTCACCTGATTAACACGATATAACTCTTTCCCACTCATATCTTTGACAACCAAGTTGCCACTATATGAGCCTAAGCCTTCACGTTTAAACGTCAGTGATAATGTCTTTGTGTTTTTGTCTACAAAGTGCTTCTCCAGCACAACGCTGGCCTTTTCTTCATCTGGATAATTGCGCACAAACACAGGGATCACATACTTGATGTTAGGCTGAATAAAAACGCCAGCTACTTGCTTCGCTACTTCTGTTTTTATTGCCTCGATGAGTAGATGTGAGCGAAACTCACCACGCTCTTTTACCCCTTTTTTGATCAATTTGATACGTGCGAAGCTGTTTGGTGGAATATCTCGCACAATCCTTGGACCTACACGTAAATACTGTTTCGCTGAATAGGTATATTCCTCTACAGGTACTAAGTTACCCTCTTGGTTCATTTCCATTTCAGTCAACAGGATCCTATAACTTTGTAACCTGTTAGATTCGTTATAAATCTTTAATTCCGCTCTGCGATCATCTTGCTCAAAAACAATACGCGATTTATTTAGTTTGAAGTTATTTGCATTGGCGTTTGGAATAACCGCAAAAAAAAGAATAATGAAAGTAACAAAACAGGCATTCAAAACAAGTTTCACTCAATTAGCTCCATATAACTGTTTTTGAAAATTGGATAAATTCAGATGTACTGTTTATAAAAATATATCTGATAGCGGTACGGACAGTGTACCCTAATTGAATAAAAGTGCGAGTACCTTAAAGGGTAAAATTGCATCACTTTGCGCTAAATCATAATTTTTATTAAAAATTTCAACACGATAACTTTGTCATCATTGTTGAGTTTATCAAACCAATACTTTTACCCCCTCCATGTTATTCCCGTAAAATGATGGCGCTTGAGTAAATTTCAGACACAAAAAAAACCTAACATCAAGATGCTAGGGATTCCTAAAAAGCGATTTGAACCGATTTTTACTACATCATACCGCCCATATGGAGCTTAACCCTTTGTTTTAATAAGACTATTCATATGGGAGAACGTGATGATACCCCAAGAGTGAAATGCAGGCTAAATTTATTTATTTTCAAACAGTTATCTACATATCAGTTCATTGAATATCATACTCAAAAGGTGGCCCTTTACTTTACGCTATGAACCGTTCTGACTTATGGAATTACAATACCTCTATGTCTCCCTGCATTGTGAGCCAACCCCTACACATGCACTTCAACCGCATCTCTGCCTTTTTGTTTAGCTCTATACAGGTAGTTGTCTGCCAGTTGCAGAAGCTTTTCGCCTTTGATGTCTTGGTTTGGTGTCGCAACGGCGCAACCAATACTGATTGTTAAAATACCGAAGGGTGACTTTTCGTGTGGAATAGCCAGTTCTCGCACTTTTTTGTTGAGCATGTTGGCTACGTGAGCAACGCCGTTGTGATCTGTATCAGCAAGTAACCCTAAAAACTCTTCGCCGCCATATCTAAATAACAGATCAGACGGGCGGTGCAAGTTATCTGCTATGGTTTGTGCTACCAGCCTTAAAACCTCATCGCCCTTTAAATGGCCGTAGGTATCGTTATATAGTTTGAACCAATCTACATCTATCATTAGAGCACCTGTCGGTAGCTTATTTCGCTCACCCAATTGCAAATATTTTGGTAACAGTTGAGCTAACAGGTTTCTGTTATTTACGCCAGTTAACCCATCAATGTATGAAAGGCGCTGTAGCGCTTCTGTTTGGTGCTTATAATTTAAATGTATTTTTACGCGATTTCGTAATGTTATTCCGTTTATTGGCTTTGCGATAAAATCAGAGCATCCCGCATCCCAGCACTTATTTTGTACCGTTTCGTCCTCACTTGAGGTGACCATGATGATGGGGATATGCTGAGTGTCTTGATTTCTTTTAAGCGCTTGGCAAGCCTGTAGCCCAGACATGTGTGGAAGCACGAGATCCATCAGAATCAAATCAGGCGGTGTCGCTTCACAGTGAGCAAGTGCCGCTTCGGCACTATCTACCACCGTCACGTTAAACAAGGTGTTTAAGCAGCTCTCCATTAGCGTGCGGTTGACTGGCTCATCATCAACAATTAACACGCGAGAATCTCTAGGGTGCTTTATTATCGGGCTGCCAAGATAAGTCACTTATTTTTACCTGCATAGAATTGTTGCCACACAAACTAGAACCTTTGATATATGCAGCTAGAATAAAATGAGTATAGCTTAGAGTTATGTCACTAATAACTTATTCTAGGATGGTAGCAGAGCGTGTTTAACGATGAGATTGATATCTGAAACGGAGTTTAAGCCGCGCATACTTGTGGTGGATGACGAACCAATTAACTTGGTTGTGCTAGCGGAGGTTTTAAAAGACTGTGCTCAGGTAGACACATGCCCAAGTGCAAAAGAAGCCATTAAGCTCGCTCAGCAAAACAGTTATCACATAGTTTTGCTTGATATTGATATGCCCGAACTTAACGGCATTGAAGTATGTAGAGCACTTAAGTCATCTGAACGCACAGCACATAGCACTGTGATTTTTGTGACATCTCATAAAGATACAGAAATTGAATACGAAGCACTAACGGTGGGTGGCATAGACTTTTTACGCAAACCCATTGATGCACGCTTGTGTCAACTTAGAGTGCAAAACCACCTAAAGTTAAAACGCCAAGAGGCGATTATTGCCAGCGCACAAAGAGACATTGATGACTTAGTTAAGCAACTATCGGCGTACATTTCTTACTGGGATTGTGAGTTAATCTGCCAGTTTTGTAATGACTTTGATGGTAGTTGGTTTGAAAAAGCGGCCAGAGATGTTGAAGGGTTATCTATTGACGAAGGGCTACCGCTCATCTTGGCGCAATCGATAAAAGCACACATTGAATATGCTCAACCTGAGCTGACTTATGTTCTGGACATCACCTCATTAGAGCTGGTTATTCAGTACGTTCAAGTTTGTATCACAAAGCGCTGTGTTCAAAATGAAGTTTCTGGTTATTTAGTGACTTTAACGGATATCTCTCAAGTCAAGGCAGCAGAGCTTGCACTGGACATGGAGCGAGAAAGACTGCTAGTCACCCTCAACTCAATTGGTGACGCGGTCATTGCGACCGACACCAATGAATGCGTGACCTTTATGAATCCGATTGCTGAGCGGTTAACTGGGTGGAACGTCAATGATGCTAAAGGTAAGCGCATTGATACGGTCATGGATTTGGCTGACGCAACCACAAAACAAAAAAGCTTTAACCCCATCACGTTAGCCTTACAAGAAAATAGAATCGTGGCGATGGCTTTGAATAGCCAACTGACTAGCCTAAATGGCCAACTTTATCGCGTCGAGGATTCGGCGGCACCGATTAGGAATAACAACAAAGAAGTTATAGGAGCAATTATAGTATTTCGAGATGTCAGTGAAACCATTGCACTTTCTGTGAAAATGAGTCATTTAGCCAATTATGACCAACTCACTAATTTACCCAACCGTATCCTGTTACACGACAGAATAACCCAAGCATGTCGAGCGCTTACAACACAAATAGCGGTGTATTTGATCGATATTGATCAATTCAAGTATATAAATGATAGCCTCGGACATTATCAGGGGGATGCGATTATTAAGCAGGTTGCCAAAAGGCTTGAGTCTATAACAGAACCAAACGCCACATTAGCCAGAGTTGGCGGAGATGAGTTTGTGTTGCTTATACCTAACGCAGCATCAAGTGCATACGTTGACTCTGTTGGTGTGAAAATAATCGAAGTGATGAGCATTCCTTTTAACACGCCCTCAGAAGAGGTGACACTGACCGTGAGCATAGGCATTAGCATGATGCCAAACGATGCCACAACCGCTGAACAATTAATGACCCATGCCGATGCTGCAATGTATAAAGCAAAGGAGCGAGGCCATAACCTATATTCGTTTTATTCTGAAGATATAGACAAATCGCTCAATGACAGACATGAGATGTTGCGCTTAATACGAAAAGCAATTGACCACGAAGACATTGACGTGTTTTACCAACCCAAGTTCGAGCTAAGTACAGATAGGCTAATAGGCGCAGAGGCTCTAGTAAGACTAAAAAATGATAAAGGAGAGTTCATTTCACCTATGTCATTTATCCCGCTTGCAGAAGAAACCGGTCTGATTAACGAGCTGGGTTACCTAATTTTACTCAAAAGCTGTAGAGCGGCAAAGCAATGGGCAGAAAAAGGCTATCCAATCACCGTTGCCGTTAACATTGCTGCTAAGCAATTCTCGGACGCCAGCTTTTTTGAAAAGGTGATGAACGCACTAGAAAACTCTGGATTAAAAAGCCGATTTCTGGAGCTAGAAGTGACAGAAAGTGCCTTGCTGCATGACTTTGATGAAACCAACACCATTTTGTCAAAACTGTCAGAGTTAGGGTTGTCTATTGCAATTGATGACTTTGGCACGGGTTACTCTAGTTTGTCTTACCTCAAGCAGTTACCAGTAGATGTACTTAAAATTGACCAATCTTTTGTACGTGACATGCTGTCTGATTCGCAAAGCTTAGATATTGTCAAAGCAATCGTGCAACTGGCACGGTCTTTAGAGCTCGAGATAGTGGGCGAAGGCATAGAAGAGCAAGCGCACAAAAACAAACTGATAGAGCTAGGCTGCCATTTAGGTCAGGGTTACTTATTTAGTAAACCCCTGCCTGAGTGTGAGTTTGAGGCTTTGTTACTCACGACCAATAAACCGAATTAAAGTGGTAATAGAAAGTGCAGAGCAAGGAACTGAATATATGAAACAGCCGATTTACAATAAATTAGTGGCACCAATCAGTATTGGGTTCACACTCGCAATATGTGCGCTTATCTACTTTACCGACCAAAGAATAAAAACAAACGCCCTTGAACAGGTATCGGATGAACTTCAGTTTACTTTGCTATCGGCTAAACAAAAAGTTAATGATGGCATTGATGCACGACGAAGAGACATCCAATTTTTATATGCCACCCCACCCATTTCAGGACTTGCACGAGCATCTAACAATGATGGTTTTGACCCCAAGGACAATACAACCACAGAGCAATGGAAGGTGAGATTAGAAACCATTTTTGTTTCCATGTTAAAAAACCACCCTGAGCTAGACCAATTAAGGGTGATGAATGCGCAAGGGATGGAAATTATCCGCGTAGACCGTCTTTCGGGGCGCATAGAAGTGTATGGCGGTAACCTGTTACAAGATAAGTCGCAAACGAGTTACATGAAAAGTGGCGCTAAATTAAAGCGTAATCAGTTATATATTTCTCCTATCAGTTTGAATAAAGAGCATGGCGAATTTGAGTTTCCTTATCGATTAGCTCAACGATTTGTTAAACCTATCTTTGATGACAATAATGCTTTGTTTGGCTTTTTAGTCATGAATGTAAATCCAAAGGGGCTACTCTCTGAACTGAATATGGGTAATAAAGACACCAGCAAAATCACTATTTTAAATCAACAACAACAAATTGTTTGGCACCCTGACGAGCAATTTCGCTTTTCAGCTGACTTGCAACCCGAACTAGTGTGGCCACAAATGGCAAATGTGGGTATCAGCTCTTCAGAGACCTTTGAATTGAGTTGGCAAGGTGAGACGATATTCGCAAAGGCTGTAGAGATCCCACTTACTAAGGGCGCAGCCAGCCAATCTCTCATTGCAATATCTTACACGCCCGAACAAACCTACAACCAGCTGGTATATGATAACCGCTTATCAACGTATGCGTTGATTGTTATTGTTTTAACGTTAGTGGCCATTTTCATCGTTGTTTTAAGCTTCCAGTACTATAACAAGAATAAGTTAGCAGAAAGCCGGAGTGTGTTTTCAGCCATTGTCAACGGGTCATTAGATGTGATTATAGCGCTAGATTCAAGCGGGCATATCATGACGTGGAATAGAGCTGCAAGTAAGCTATTTGGTGTGTCTGAAGACTATGTGGTGGGCAATAAGCTTAATCATATTATCGGGGACAAATTAAGCGACTTTCCACAAAAATTACTTCATGTTCTTGAATCGGGTGCATCTATTCAAGAAGAGATCGGCATGGAGATAGACAACGAACACCGCAGTTACAATATGGTTGTTTCTCCTGCAAAAGAGGCTGATTTGACGGGCGCACCCAAACTCATTGGCGTTGCATTGATACTTCAAGACATCACACAAGAGCGTATCGCGCAAGAAAAAGTAGCCAGTATTAACGCGTCATTAGAAAAGCAAATCCAAGAGCGTACCTCTGAATTAGCCCAAGCACATAAGCAGGCACTTAAAGCCAGTGACGTGAAAAGCGCCTTTGTGTCTAACATCAGTCATGAAATGAGAACACCACTCAATGGTATCTCTGGTATGTTGAGTCTCATTAACCGTGAAGCCCTCAGTAAAAAGCAACAACAGTATATGAAAATGGCGCAAAGTAGCGCTGAAAGCCTTGCCACTTTGGTCAACGATATACTTGATTTGTCTAAGATTGAAGCTGGCAAGCTAGAAATAGACAACAAACCATTTGACCTACTCGGGTTACTTGAAAATGTTATGGCGTCCTTGGCCGTGAGAGCATTTGATAGCTCAACCGAGCTGATTTTAGACATCGAAAAATTACAACACCGAGTTGTGGATGGTGACTCTTTGAGGCTCAATCAAATCCTGTTTAATCTCATTGGTAACGCCATTAAGTTCACAGAAAATGGTAATGTCACGCTGCAAGCAAGTAGTTATGTTTTGGGCAATGACCAAGTTGAAGTACGCATTGACGTTATTGATACCGGAATTGGCATAGCAAAAGAAAACTTCGACAAAATCTTTTCAAAGTTTGATCAAGAAACGTCAGGAACATCAAGAAAGTATGGTGGTACAGGGTTAGGGTTATCAATCTCCAAACAGTTAGCCGAACTAATGAACGGCGATATTACATTTGAGTCTGAGAAGGGCGTAGGGAGTACATTTACGTTGCAGCTAAGATATGAAAAAAACAGCTGCCAAGCATTATCAATACCTCAAATACTCGCTGAAAAACACGTTATATTTGCGTGTGATAACGAGGTGGTATGTAAAAGTGCTTTAGCCATGTTAACAAGATTAGGCGCCAGTGAAGTACAAATACACCATCAAGCCAATGAGGATTTAAAAAGTGCATTAGTTGGTCATTCATGTGACTGGCTGATAATCGACAACAACATGCCTAACTTATCTCATTGGTTTGAACAATGGCAACAATATCCACAAGGTCGCTGTAAAGTCGCGCTCATGAGGGCACCCGCCTCAAACAATATTGAAATCAACTATGAGCCAGCCATCTTGATTGACAAGCCACTCACTCTTTCAGAGTTGAGTAATAAGCTACAGTCTTCCAGCTCAAGTGCAAATACGTCAACCTCAACTTTAACGGCCACAAACAGCTCAATAGAGCTTTTAGACGCAAGTTTAGAGCGCATTCACGGGCTCAATGTTCTCGCGGTTGATGACAACGACATTAATCTCGAAGTGTTGAAAGGTTTTTTAACGCCGCTTGAGGTCAATATTACCACTGCGAAGGATGGCTTACAGGCAATCGCTACACTCAAAGAGCATGCTACTGAGTTTAATATGGTGCTCATGGATTGCTCCATGCCAAACATGGATGGTTACGAAGCAACAAAGTCAATCAGACGAGGAGATGCTAGTAAACGTTATGTAGATATTCCCATTATTGCGATGACCGCCAATGCAATGTCAGGCGAAAAAGACAAATGTGTAGCGGCTGGCATGAACGATTACGTCGCTAAACCAATGACAATCAACACGCTTACCCAAGCGATGACAAAGTACGTTCCCGACAATAACAAAAATGCAAAAGCCCCCCTTGAGCTTGTAAATACCGATAGCAATGGCAAACCTAACCCCCCAACTGAAGAAGATGACAGGTTAGAAAGAGATGCTGATGTTTGGGATATAGAAAATGTACTTTCTCGACTGATGGGAGATAGAAAGCTACATAATCAGCTTGTGAAAATGTTCTTAGACTCTTTGCCTGAGCGAATAGAGGAAATTCAATCAGCAGTTGAACAGCAAAGCCTGAACAATATTCGCATTACAAGTCACAGACTTCGAGGTGCAGCAGGTGATGTTGGCGCAATAGGTATTGGGCGAGTTTGTGCTGAGCTAGAAAAGGCCGCGATTAACGATGATTTGGAAGACTGCAAGCGTCTACACAAGCAATTTTTAGAGCAAGTAGAGGCATTGAGCAAAACCGACAAGTTTGAACAATGGAAACTGGATGCTGTAGTTAATTAGCCTATCGCCACGCGTATTTAAGCGGATAATTATAGAGGCCATGATAATAAATGGCGTTAATGATGTTCTTAGTCAAGACTGCTATTGCTTAAGAATACCCCCTAAAAGTTCAGCGGATACATATATCCACTTCCCTTAACATGAGGCATTAAAAGAAAATAACGAAAAACTTTGCAGCGCACATTTTACGCTCTAAAAACAACACATGGGCGTTAAATCGATACCCCACTTTGCACCCCTAAAATGAATGCGCTTTAGCAAATTTTGGACATAAAAAAACCCTAACATCAAACTGTTAGGGTTTTTCTAAAGAATGGTTTGGACCAATTTTTACTACATCATGCCGCCCACATGGAGCTTAAGTGATTGTTTTTATTAAACTGTCGACATGGGAAAAAGTAGTGATACCCCACTTTATACCCCTAGGGTAAAATAAAGGCTAAATTTATTTATTTTTCATCCAGTTATCTATATCGACAGAACTTATCTTGATGTAACTCTGCGTATCAAATATAGATAATTTTGTCACAGCCATGACGGTATCCAATCTACCTTTCTTAGCTACACCTCTATTTTATTGGATGCTTATGCGCCATAGGGCCACTTCGACATCTGTACGCCATTCATTAAAGCTTCTGTGCGTCCATCCAATACCTGTGGCACTTGGATTGCATGCGCCTAAGTTGATTTGTTTTGAGATTTATATAGCCCTAAGAATAGAGTTACAAAAAATACAAAATACATACTGAAATCATCATTTATGTTACTATCAAAAATGCTATAGATAGCGTTTTCAACTAACCCCAAAACCACGCCAAAAGCAACTAACCACTTTAAGTCAAAAGTCTGGCCCTTGCGTATTATTCTGCCTAGAAAAAAGCCAACAAAAGGGAGTAATTCTATAACGAACAAAATTAGGTATGCAAACGCCATTTCTGTTAATGACAACGTACCTACACTAGAAAAAAAGATTGCTGAACTTACTAAAAAGTAACCAAGAAACAAATACAACAACTTAACCTACCTCGCTTATATTTCACTCACAATTATCTATATTTAATTGGAATTTATAAATTCCAGAGTTGTGGCGCAAGACCTCCAAAAACTCTTCATCATTAACTTGATACTCATAAAGTTTTATTGTTTTAAGTTCAAATACACTGCTCCCCTTTTCTCGCACCTCTAAAGTTTTCATATTACTATAATAAGTTGCCGTCGCTATTTGCTCCCAAACGATAGAATCAGGTTGGTCACTCACACCATATTTTATAGCTTTTTCACCTACTTCTAACCTGCCTTTGGAGAGCCTAAATAGATCAACCCCCCCCCAAACAAAAACAAAAAACAATACAATAGACAAACTCCTCGCAATCATAACCCTAGCTTCCACTTGAGCATCTTTTGGGTAAAGAAAAAACAAAGAAAATGACAAAACGAAAACAATAAAAATTACCACGCAAAACTGCACTCGCCTCATCACATTAGGTTTATAAACTTTAAGGTCTAACATGGTTTATCCAGGACTTATTAATCGACTTTATTAGTGAATTGTAAATTATTGCTAACGGGCTAAATTTTCCACCACTTACAAATATAGTTACAGGCATTCCTTCATATAAGAACTCTTCTACATCCAAAACTTTTATTACAGACTCATAACCCTTACCGCTAAGGCTTGAGGTTACTCTTCTAGATTTAGTCTTAACGACACCATATGTGACAATTTCAATGTTGTCGATATCTGATGACGCAGTGATCTTCACGCTTGCACCAACAGGCAGCTTAATGGCTAGTTCGGGAGAGATGACGGCCTTAACTCTCAACTCCATATCTTTCTCGAACATGTAGAATATAGGTTCCTCAGCTTTATAACTTTCACCTGACTTGATCAATGAATATGAATATATATAACCAGAATTATCAACTCTATAATCAACTTCTACGCAACTGGAACTATCGTTGTAATAACAGCCTTTGAATATAACATCTCCCTTATTAACCCAATCTCCATCATTTACTAAAACATCCCTGATTGTCACATCAGAAGAAGTTTTAACAATAAATGGTTCTGCGCTATAGTACACTTCACCCGAGATGCTATCTCCAACTTCAAATTCAGCATAACTCCCCCAAAAACAGAGAAATGATAATGATATGACTATAAATAGAAATCTTTTTCTATTTAACTTTGTATCGAAATCTTTCATTTGGTATTCAAAACTCATAAACTAAGCAACCTCTTTCGGCTTTTTAGGGTCATAAACACTCGAAATCAAACCATTATCCAGAGTAACAACCAAGTCAGTGTTTTCCGGAAGAACCATCTCTGTTGAAGACATCAATACAGTTCCCCCACTATTTTTAAAGTCTTTTATTAAATCATAAAGTTTCTTTTTATAAAAAACGGAAAGGTCAGAAACTGGGTCGTCCATCACTATCACTTTTGGTTTAATCACAAATGCTCTACACAAAACAATCAACTTTTTAACCGTAGTTGATATAACTGATGAATTTCTATCTATATATGTACCGTAGCCATCTGGCAATGATTCAATTACATAATGAATACCAAAATATTTGGTGAGATTTAAAATCTCGTCCCTATCACCTCCTCTGAACAATGATATATTATCTTCAATTGTGCCTTCTATAATTTTCTTTTCATCATCAATATAATATATTTGTTCACCGAAATCCTCCGGAGAGGTAAGCCTTTTCCCACCTATAGTAATAGAACCACTTTTTAACTCCTTGATTCCTGCTATAGCTTTTAGAAGTAATGTTTTACCTGAACTATGATTACCATTTATAACCACCAGCTGATTATTCTGCAAAGAAAAGGAGATTCCTTTAATAATTGGCTTAACTCCACCATCATTTGTCACTATGATTTTCTCTAACTTTATATCTGATTCAATTATATTGTTAAAATTAGGTTTTGTGTTTCTAACACTCTCCATCACCTCATCAATATCTCGGCAAGATGCTCTTATTGATGGAAGTGCTTTTATAAATGAAAAAAGACCAAAAAGAGGCTGTAATGTCCGACCAAACATTAATGACGCAATGATCATCAAGCCAGGAGACAACTCTCCTTCTATAACCAAATATGCACCGATTGCAAGTATTATTATTTGACCTGAATTTTTTATTATTCCATTAAAAAAAGAAAATAGCTCATCCTTTTCATGTTTAACTAAGCTTTTTCCTAAGTAGTTTTCATGTTCTATTAATGCATTATTTAAAACTGGTTTAGCAACATCCCCTCTTGAGAAGATAGAAAAGTTATTTTTTAACGTACCCTCAAAAACCAACAGCCTTGATTTACCGGGAATTTCACTATCTAAAATCAGTGGAAAAATATTGACAGAGGAATATATTAAAAAAATTACCAGCAATGCTAAACCGAAATACAAATGAATATAAAACATCAAAAATAGAAAAATAGGAAAGAAAAGAAAGTCAAAAACTTTGGATGGAGCTCCCTGCGCAATATGTGCACAAACCAAGTCTAAATCTGAACTTTTGTTAGATTTTATATTGTTTTTTTTTGTATAGAACCTAATGACATCCCGATAGACAACACTTCGAACCTCCAGTGCTAAATTCTTTAATAGTTGCTCTCTTGCAGAATCTGATTTACTGCCGACTATCGACAAAAAAATTGCGATAGAAAATAAGAACATAAGATTCCCAAAGTTATAAGAAACCAAAATTGAATTGTATACTTCCAGCATAAATACTGGATAAATAAAGTGTGAAAAATTAACTAAAAGACTAAAAAATACAAATAAACCAGCTCTTTTTTTAAAAGAGCCGAATACTTCGCTTATTAACATAAATAAAATAGCCCATGCAATAGCATGGGCTCCTATATTATTCAGAGATTACAAAATCAACATCTGAGATATACTCCACAGACATCCCATGAAAAATCAGAAATTTATCTTCTGTAAAGTCCAAACGAACACCCGTTTCTAGTGAGGTCGCATGACGAATAGAGTCTTCTAACATCAAGCTGTCAATACCATCTAATTCAATAGAATCAACCCCTGGTTCGAAGTCCATAATGACATCTTTCCCTTGGCCAACAATGAAGGTGTCTTTACCTTCTCCCCCCCAGTACATGTTTTTACCAGTACCGCCAGAGAGCACATCATTTCCTTGATTGCCAACGAGCCTGTCATTTCCTGACCCAGTATATATCTGGTCTTTTCCGGCACCAGCTTCTATTAAACTGTTCGCAACTCTAACATTGATAGAATCATGACCCTTACCTGTTTCAATTTTGATATTATTAGATGAAACAACCTCAACAGTGTCATGCCCTTTACCAGTCTGAACTGCATAAAATTGGCTAACACCAAAATAACTATCTTCTCCGACAACAACATCAGAACCTCGTTGCATACTAAGGTCAAGCGTGTTTTTTCCGTTCTCATGCAGTTCTACTCGAGATTCAGAATCAGATAGCTCTTTGATGCCAGAACCTAAATTTCCATATAAAACTACATCCGCAGCTTTGCCTGTAATCGACCGCCCATCATGTAACATCGTGTAAGTCATATGATGAACAATGCTTACATCATCTTCGAAAGTAAAAGACTCCTGACCTTTAAGAGAGATTTCTGCGATGTTACGCTCAGCTAAAGTCGTTAACTCGCCTCGCTCTTGAACGCCATTACTATTTAGGTCCTGCCAGATGTATGCAAATGCATATGCATCATCAGCTTGATCAAATATATTATCTTGATTTGTATCTAAAGTTCGAAGACCTTCTAAATCACTAGAGCCTGCTCCCGCTAATCTAGCAAATGAAATTTCAGATAATTCATCAATAGTACCACTGCCGTTAAAGTCTAATGCCAATAGGCCGTCATCAGCAGAGACCCAGCTCACCTTTTCTTGAAAACCGTCATTATCCATATCTAAGCGAGCTTGAGACTCTTTTTTAGAGAGAAATTCTACACCATCACCATCTAGATCGATCGCAATAGGAGGGATTGCCCAGTTATCACAATCCCATCCACCTGTCGCATTACACTTGAAATCACCCCAATAGTCATCATTGTGATAATCAGGACGCGGAAGCCAGTCATTATAATAATCAGGTGCTGCGTCGAGGACTTCATTCGCTAATGTTTCAACTGTATAAGCGGTTACTATACCAACAAGAGTCAAGACGGTCGCTGAACTAGTTATACTTCCAATTACAGTAACAAGGCCAGCAGCAGCTAAGAAGCCAATAGCCTCAGACATTGCGGCAGTCCAGTTAGATGAAAATAGATGGTCACCAAACTGAGTTCCAGCGTTAACCTTGTCAATAATTTCATCTATTCCTTTAATTATTTTACCTATTTTGGTTTTTTGTGCTGTAGTCAATCCTTTCTGGAGCATTTCGCTATTTAAGGCCGCCTTCAATCTAGCTGCGGCCGTTACAAAATCAGCAGCCTGATGAGTGTCGAAAGCTGGTTCACCACCACTGTCATCGCCGCCACCGCCACCGCCGCCGCCATCGCGATCACGACCTCCACCGCCGCCGCCGCCGTCTCTATCATCACCAAAGTACCAATCCCAATCAAAACCGGGATCTGGGCCAGGACCATCTCCAATGGTACAAACTGTTCCACCAAAACATTCAGACATTTTATTTTCCTTTTATGTGTGTGTTTTGCCCTGTATACAAATGATTCCTTTGTGAATTTCAGAATCTTTGTGGTAAGAATTCAGTAAAATCCATTTAGATATCATATGTACAGAACGACTTTCTATTCCAAGCAGGCATTGAAAATGTACCTGTAATCCACTGTGACCTTGTTCATAACCTCGGTCAAAAACCGCTCCCCTTTCGGATATAAATGCATTGAGTTGTTGTCTGTTTTTTAATTTAACTCTTGGCATCCAGCAAACTAGAACATCAATATCATTAGGGCTCGGCTTTTTGGTTACAAACGACCCACCGATGTAGATGCGTACAACCTCAATATCCAGCGCTTCTATCTTGTTTAGAAGCTTCTGAAACCTTGTAGCTATTTGAGCTCTGTGGTTATTGAAAACGAAGTTCTCTTGAAAATTTGTCCAATCCACAGTGTATGGAGACATGTATTTAATTGATTGGAAACTAGGCAACACCAGTGGCAAGCATCCTCGTTTATCAAATATCATCTCATCCCGACTAGGTATAGATTCAATCAGGCTCATGTTTATTTAATGTAAATTACACTCATTATTTAACAAATTAGAAAATTGGCGCGAATTATAATTACATCCTAATAAATTACAACACATTGTTTACAATAATTTACCTAAAATCATTCCACGTCAAGTAGTCAGTAAAAAATACACATTAGAATCTTAGCCTGCTGTTTTTTTTCTAAATAGATTTACATTTACCCCAATCGTTCCTATTAATTCCCACTAAATCAACAAAATGAAAATGGTGTATTTTTCAGTAAATAGAATTCGCTTTTTTGCACTATTCAACTTCGTTAACCTCCTACCTACAAGCCTATTGCCCTATAAATACAAAAATAAAATAAATTAACAGATAAAACAAAAGCTTACCTGTCACATACAGTTTATACTTTGTAATATTTAAGATTTTTTGCATAAAAACAAAATTTATGACGGCTACTTTTCGTGTAAAAGGCCTAATGGTTCACAACTCAATCAGAACACGACAGGGGATAGTAGGTACTATGACAAAAGACCTTTAAAAGCCAAGCTACGCAATTGGGTGAGCTATGCACCTTCAGCTGCGCGTTATTTGTATTTAAGTCAGCACAATCTGTGGTTTGCAGGTAAATGTCATCTCTGTAAATAACCCTAACTCGGGATAAAAATTTAAAAACAAGGGATCTATAAGCCTGTTCCGAGATCAGATCTTTCGACCAAAAAGAAAGTGACCGACTAAGGAACTAACATGAATAAGTTAGTTGAGATATTTACCGATCTCGATGATTTATAAAAAGTTTTTTTGCCGAAATGGTACGTCTACTAGATAAAGCAAGGTCAAATAAAAAGAGAAAGGGCTTGTCAGATGACCATGGCTTAAATAATGACTGTCATTATTCTATTTCATATGTCACATCAGCGAGATTTTAGAAGCTTTTATAAAGGCTACATTGCACGATTTCACAAAAAAACTTTCCGACATTGCTGACCTACATAAGGCTTTTAGAGCTTATGCCTCGTGTTGTTTCTCCACTTTCAGGTTATTTTAAAACTCTAAAGTCAATGTATAGTGACATTTACTTTATGGACTCAACGAGTATCAAAGTCTGCCATAATTTGAGAATACCAAGGCATAAAACGTTTGCTGGTGTAGCAGAACGAGGTAGAGGTACAATAGGCTGGTATTATGAATTCAAACTTCACCCAATCATTAATCATAAAGGTGAAATAATTGCCGCAAAAATCACGCCAGCGAATAAGCACAATACAGCACCAGTTGAATAGCTTGCTCAAAATCTAACAGAAACTTTAATATGGCGACAAAGGTTATATTAGTAACAAATTAGAGCAACTAATGTCTAAGCAAGAGTTCAAGTTTGTCACCAATGTTCGTAGTAATATGAAAGCTAAAGCTATTTCTGCTTGGGATAAAGCCATGCTATCAAAGCGCTTTATTATTGAAACCGTCAATGACCAGCTTAAGAATATCAGCTAAGTGTGGAGCACTCGAGGCATAGAAGCTTGCAAAGGTTGATATTAACGGTATTAGGGCCGCTGATTGCGTTCAGTAGCAAAGAAACAAAGCCATCAATTACTGTCTTTGAATTGATGGCTTAAACCGTTCTCAGGTCAATTAAACATGTCTCATGTTAAGGGATATGAACAATCCCCACTTTATGCCCCTAAAATGATGACGCTTTACAAATTTCAGACACAAAAAAACCCTAACATCAATGTGTTAGGGTTTTCCTAAAAAGCTATTTGGACCTATTTTTACTACATCACACCGCCCAAACCAGGTTTAAACCTTTGTTTTTATTACCCTATTTACATGGGAGAAAGTGGTAATACCCCTTTCTATACCCCTAGAGTGGGATCAAAGATAAATTTATCTATTTTTTCACACATTTAAAAATGTGAAGAGAACATGTTGAACTCCAATCATCCCTTAAGACTTTTCCTAAGCTCCAATCGGATCACCTAGCACGTTGTTTTTACCAAATATCCGCTCAAGCACCTCAATTGATTTTGCAGATAACTCCTGTGTAAACAGCAGAGATAGATTGTGCTTGCTTCGCGAACAGCTGACATAAAACAAGTTGCGATTCCGTTCAAATGTACCTTGCTTATCTTTAGGGTAGTTTCCATCCATCCACTCTAACATCTGGTTCCAGTTATATTGATTCCAGCCGCGACCACAAACGACAAGTACATTGTCAAACTCTGCGCCTTTCACACCGTGTTTCGTAGAGAAGGGCGTCTTTGAATCGATGTATTCACTCAGGTTTACAACCTCTAAATACTTTACAGCGCGCAACTTACTAAGCTTGTCAACAAATCTCAATTCACTCTCTTCCAGTTCATCATTAGACTTTAATGTAAGCTCCTTATATCGTGTTTCAGCCTCTTCTACTTTTGACGAAAGTCTTGGCACCTTAGTTCTCATCAAAAGATCCAGCAAGTCGCCAATAGTAGAATTGGCTCTTGCATGCATTACTTTCCCTAGATTGTTAATCAACTCAGTTTTATCAGCTTGGCATTTCAACTGTGGATGGTTTTTCTTTTTGATTTGCAATAGTTCACCATACAGCTTTTGCTCGTATGCAAGTGCTGTAGGTTCTATCACGTCAAGAAAAAACTGGATATATTTGTCATTTTTTTTGAGATAATCATCTGTGTAACGAAAACAGTCCGATAGATTCTTAAAGTTCTGTTCACTGGCGATGAGATTGTTTGTTAAGAAAAGGATTTTCGTCTTGTCAGGAGATAAATCCCATCCGTCTCTACGCATTAACTTTTTCGTTTTCTCTACATGTTCTCTTACACTATCTTCTGGAAGATCCCCCTTCCAATGCCCACCACCTGAACCATCTCTCCGTACACCTACCCAATCATTAGAATGGAAAACTTTTATCACTCCTTCTGAGTCTGGTTCTGATTCAGCTTGGGGGAGGTCAGGTCTCATTCTGTTTAAACAACTGACTATATTTTTGTCTGATCGGAAGTTTGCTTTCTTTCCGATTTCTACTATTTTTCCTTTGTCACTAGATATCAAACCACAAGCCGAAGAGCCATAGATTTTTTGCCAGTGATCGCCGAATAAACCGATAACTACACCAGAGTCATTGTTAATTAGGTTGGAGACAATACTTTCAGCTAGCTTGATATCGGTATCCTGATATTCATCAATGAATACTATCGGGAATTTGCTTTTTAATAGCTTCTGGAATTTTGGATAAGCAAGTATATGAGCCATCAACGTGATTACATCATCATGGTGCAAATTTATCTCATATTCATTAATCGCAGGAAATCCAAGCTCATACTTAACCACTTGATCGGTAACGCCCCCTGCCTCATCTATTCGCTGTAGCCATTTTTCACCTAGCTTCGGGAGGTACTCTCGGAGCTTTACCTGATAGTGCTGAAGTATATTCCAGCAGAACGTGTGAATTGTATCTGCAAAAATAACAGGATGATGGTCCGTTCTATCCTTTATTTCATCTTTTGCGACGTTTGTGTATGTAATACAAGCAATCTGCTGCCGATTACCTAAAAATTCATCTGCACGATTGGATATCAGATACTTAATCGACTCAATCAAAGAATAGGTTTTTCCCGCACCTGCACCAGCTTCCAAACGGAAACTCTGGTGTTTGTTGATACAATTTCTGAGCTTCTCTAACGCCTCGATAGAAGCCTGCTCGGCTGGGCTTATCTTTGTCATGGCTAAGCCTCCTCCGCTTTGACTGCATCATCGCTATCTAGCCACTCTAACCCTTCACAAATATATTTAGGCACGACCCAATCTGTTGTTTTAATAGAATACTCAATGGCAAAATTGGCCTTGCTATCTTTTCCTATATCCTTAGCCCTTTCAAAAACGCGACGCTCCAACTCTACCCCTTCTAAATCATGTAAACCGAATAGGTTTACATTGGCCAAAATAAAAGCATCTTCAAAGCTACGTCCGCATAGAGCTTTTTCATCTTCGTCGATCTGAAATGCTAATCTCCGACATCCTGAAACTTTGGAGTTCTCTTCTTTGGCACTAATATCATCTAAACTTGCATACCCTTTCATACCAAACCAATTTGACAGGCCTGCATTACTTGAATGTGTACCTTCATTCACACAGGAAGCCGGATATGTTGCTCTCTTCTCACCCTCGGTCTTCTTTACTGAATCTAAATCAGTAATGAACAATGTCTTAAGTTCAAGAAAGTCAATGAATTTATAAAAATGATGAGCATATGCGCCGCCCACCTCGACTACAGACATATACTTTCTGCGCAAACCGCACTGTTTCAAATCATCCACTTTTTTGATCATCTCGGGCAGAAGAATTCTTTCAGTAGCGCCTTCAATAAGAATCGCCCTATCCGCGAAATAAAGATCACATTTTGTCAGTGTTAAGTACTTGTGCAAAAATTCCTTGTCTTCCTTGACATCTTCGCTGCCAAACGCTTCTCCCAAGTCTTTTACCTTAGTTTCTTTTCCACTCTTAGATAAAAAGTAACGCACTTTGCTAAAATCTACTTCATTGGCAATATGGGAAGAGTGCGTGCTGACCACAAACTGAACTGGCCACAACTTTCCATCGTTAAGTTGTTTTTGAAACTCTCCGACTATTTCCTCAAGCTGCCGAATGAATACTTCCTGCATTTGTGGGTGAAGGTGCGCTTCCGGTTCTTCAATGAAGATTAAATGCCCTTTCGGAGGAGTAGGCTGGGACTGAAACTCTCTAAAGTACTCATAGATGCGAAAGAGAATAAAAATCAAATTTCGGATACCTAAACCATTGTAGGTTTCAGGCAGAGTAAAGTGGTCATCGCCTTCGTAAAACACTCTGGTATTACTCTCCAGAAGTGACTTTACATTCAACTCCGTAGCTGCACTTAAGTTTGGATCTTTCAAGCCTAGATATCCAAATATATTCAGTGTTGGTAAAAGCGATTTAACTTTCCCTTGAAAATCAGTATCGACTTTTTCTTGCAGTTCTTCTACAACTTTATTGATCTCTTCAGACTTAGCTTTAAATGCCTCAGGCGCTCCAGTGCTGTTAGCACTTTTAAAAATATTTCCCAATGATTTACCAAGAACATCTCGCTCACTATGAGTTTCATCATCAAGTCCGCGTTGAGCGTTTATCAAACCTGACAATATCAATCGGTTAAATGCTGAAAACTCCAGCCTGACTTTATTGCCAGAATTAGTAGGTTCAATGGCATATATAGCGGTTTCGAAATGCTGATTGATAAGGTTTCTTAATTCAGAAAAATATTTCTTACGATTAGCGATATCTAAATCCTGAAAAAATTCCTTAATCTTTCCACCTTTTAACTGATAGGAAACCAATACACAGGTTTCGAATAATGTATCGTCGAGGTCAACTATGAAATCACCTAAAGATCCAAAGTCGTGCTCGTCATCCTTGTAATCGATTCGCAGTTCTAACTCTATCGTTGGTATTAGAGGACGAATCTCTTCATCTTCTCGGTTAGCTTTATAGGCATTTAAAGCCTCATTAAAACCAGCTAAGCATGACTGATTAAAATCCTCATAACGGACTTTAACTCCAGCCGGATTTAAAAAGCTTCGAAATATTTCAGCAAGAGAAGTTTTGCCCGTATTATTACGCCCAACAATAAGGGTTGCTCTGTCATCTAGAGTCAAGCTGACATCTTTTAACAGTCTGTAGTTTTTTATACGGGCGCTTTTTATTTTCATTCTTTTTCCTTAAAACGAGTGAGATGGAGTTCCTGAGATTCCAAAAAACATAATGCTAAATTAAGATATACACAACGAACCACCCAACCTAAACCTCTGCGCTATAAACACTAAACTTGCTTAAAGTGAAAGTACCAAGCGTTGTGACCCACTTTCAAATTTCTGTTAACTAGTGAAACTCACCATGAGCACTTTATCGATGCTACTCATCGGCACAAAGTCTGGGTAACCAATTTCAATTCTTGGTACCACTTTTAGTGAATATGCTTTTCCTGCTCCCAGGCAGTCCATAATTGCAGGTTTGAGTATGCATCTTTCGATAGAACTAGCACAGCCATTGCAGCATGCTCTCGAGCAATATTTGTAGGAATACACTTAAACAAGTGCTGATATACTTTCTTGTCGTCTAAATTGCGATAATCAAAAAACGACACGCAAGATCGTAAACGAAAGAAACCGTTTGAATTTCCAAACACTGAACTTCGAGAGCCATCTAAATTGGCAAGCAGCCCCCCAGAAGACAATATCGATTTATAATTTTCCAGAGTTGTGGCGTGAAAAACCAACCCGCTCATTTTACTAGCAAAGTCTTCAAAATCATCGATTTTCAAATTACGAACTAGCACTTTATTCCCTCTAGAGAAACCTCATTCCCCATCAAAATGGGGAGGTAAACACCCCACAACGGCCAAAATCACTTACTTCCCAGAATACCAACACAAAACCAGGTGGTAAACAAAAGGTTAAATTTAATGTGTGGTGCTCAAAGCTATGTCCTAGCTCAACTGCACAGGGCAAAGTTTTGAGAAAAATTAGCCGATCACAACGGACCCACACTGAACAAACCCATTTCCTTTTGTGCAAGCTACTCCAGAAGCAACACATGGGCGTTAAATCGATACCCCACTTTATACCCCTAAAATGATGAAGCTTTAGCAAATTTCAGACACAAAAAAACCCTAACATCAAACTGTTAGGGTTTTCTAAAGCGTTTAGTGCTTAAGGGCTGATGTTTATTACATCATACCGCCCATATAGAGCTTAAGATTTTGTTTTCATTGAATTATCAACACGGGAGAAAGTAGTGACACCCCACCTTATACCCCTAGAGTGAAATAAAAACTAAATTTATTTATTTTTCATGTGGTTATATATATCAACAGAACTTCTATTGATACCAAACTGGTATATACCAGAGTGATAATTTACACTTTTTTCGTTGCACATTAGGTCTGAGCCAAATATTAGTTAACAATCGACTTTGTATTTTTTGGTTCTTTAGTTGAATATGTTAAAGAGAGTACTTAACGTGTCGATAACAAGTTTATAGATTGAAACATACAAGGAAAAAAGTATGAAAATTGGTACACAAGGTGGTAACTTGATACAACCAGCCGCTTCTCTCGCCAATAAAGAGCAAGCGTCACCACAAAGCAATAAAGCTGAACTGTCAAATAAACTAGGCATGCTTGCTGACGTCTATCATAAAAACTCAGTCAAAGATCCTACACCAACTTATGATCGACCCCTTTCAATATCATCTAACGATGAAGTTGTAACAAAAACGGTAGATGAGGCGCTGGATGATATCGCACTCGCAACCGTTCACCTATACACACCAGGCGGAGAGCTTTCTCAATCAGTTGAGCGAATGACTAAGCAATACGAAGGTATTATGTCTGAGCTGAATGAACAGCACCCACAGCTTGCAAATAAAGACTGGGGCATTTCGATAACGGAATCTGGCGAATTACAAGTTACGGGCTCTTTAACCGAAGATGAACGCACGTTGGTAGAACAAACACTCAATAGCAACGATGAGTTTGTTACCGCTGCAAATGACTTTAAGTCTAGCTATTTAAAGTATATTGATATGGAAGTACGTGGCTGGGCAAGGTATGACGTTAACGAAGAAAATTTCTCACAAGTTTTTGATCTTAAAGATATGCTAGACAGTTCAAAGGCCAATGATGAGTTTAAAAGTGCATGGGGTTATGAAAGTAACTGGATGAAGTTACACGATAATATTTCTGCGCAACTGAGTAGTAAAGCAAGTAAATACTAAGAGACAAAGGACTTCTAAACAACATAGAAGCCCTCATATTGTTATGATGGGTTACTAGAGATTAGATCTTGATCACAAATGTGACCGAAGTAAACATAAGGTACATTGTCACCGCCAATACCGATGGTATCTAATCTACCTTTCTCATCAAAACCTCTGTTTGTTGGAATGTCTATGCGCCATAGGCCCACTTCAACATCAGAGCGCCATTCATTTTTATAGCCAAAACTATATTCTGTGTGCTCAATGCCAGTGGCATTTGGATTACAAGCACCTAGGTTGATTTGCTCTGAGATGGCTCCGTTACCATCCGAGTTTACTTTGTAAGTTGTCAAAGTGTTCTGAGGATCATTGGCATTCTTAATAAAGGTAAATTGTGCGATAGCTCCTTCAATTGGTGCGCCCGTAGTATCTTTAAGTACCAATGACCAATTTAACTTTCTATATGCTTGCGTTGTAAGATATGGGCCTAAGTAGTGTCTTGCCGAATATGGAATACGATTAACGTTACTCTCGCCCGTAATAACATGATTACTAAACGATGCGACTATAGACGCAATATTTAGCGTATAGCTATTTTCTGGGTTAGCTGGTAATGCTTTATTTGCGCTGACTCTTAAATTAATCGACTGGTTTTCTTGTAAGTTAGAAATAATTTGATAGGTATTAAGTGTTACGGGTACCCAGCCGCTATTATAAATTTCAACTACGTATTCATCACTTAAACCATCAAAAAAACTCAGTGATAAATCTTGTCCTCTAACCGCAGTAAATTGGTAGTAATCAACATCGTTAATGCTGTCCATATTACCAACTATCGAATTCTGCCTGTCTGGTAGTACTGTTGATAAAGCCACAGTGTCGTTAAACTCGTAGGAATCAAGGTTGTTAGCAACTGCCGCACCGAAGTTATATGCAGCACCGTCTGATTCTATAACTTCCATAAACCAGTAGTAGTGCCCAGGCTCCGTAAGAGCTAAAACAACCTCGTCTTGGTTATCGGGATTTGCTGAGCTACCAATGGCTGTAAACGTATTATCAGGATTATGTTTGATAATACTTAAGTTAACATTCGTTCCTTGAGACTGACCGACCAACAAAGCCGTAGTTTTACTTCTTTCAGTAATTTCAAAGTGGTAACAAATATTATCACCAGCGTTAGAATTGCTAAGTGTATATAGGTTACCTGTAGAAAGTGTTGGACACTGCGGTGTAATCGCCTCAACAGTTTCAGACTGAATAGTCGCGCCAGTAAAGCGTTTAGTTTGCTTGGCTATAACAGGGGTGTTTAAATCGTTATTTATAAATTTTTTAACCTGCCCAGCATTTTCCAAATCGTGGTCAATGGCAAGAGTATGCGTTGAAGCTAGAATTGAGAAAAGAGAAAGCGAAAGTGCATGTTTTTTCATATTTAATTTCCTTATTGAATTTACATTGCGTCACTAAAGTAAACATAAATTTAAACATTTGCAATTGTTTGTTTTTTAACTATTGGCGTTCGTTTTATATTAGATCTTGTTGAGCTTAAGTAACTTATGTAGGAAGAAGAGCACGGTAGAAAGCAGCGGCCCCATATAGTGCCGCGCCTAGACACTAGTCACTTAATTTGAACTTCTTTTTAAAGAGACATATGAGAGTTAAATCGATACTCCACTTTATACCTCTAGAGCAAACAGAAAATAAACTTATTATTTTTCATGATGTTATCTATATCTCCTGTTAAGGAAAGAGGACATATCGGTCACAGTCTGTGCAATTAAACACAAATGTTTGATAATCTTACACTTTGCAAGTAAACCTAGTTAACTTTGCAATAAAAAGTAAATTGAAAACCTTTACATAGTATGTTTTTTGATCAACATTGTATATTTTATACCTTTGACAGCGATGTCAAAATAATATATTTCGATACAACATGAGAAACTAACATATGCAAAAAATACATCTTCACTCTATTTGTAGTGCGCTGTTGCTCAGCATAAGCACTCAAGTTTCAGCAATAAAAACAATTGACTTGGCTCAATATCGCCAACTATTGCCAACTCATAACGGCAATGTGGATTACCGCATTTTGCTTGCCGACAAAATAACCGTGAATTACCACTGTGAGATCATAGAAACTCCCGATGGAGGATATGATATTGATAGAGAAGGTTGCAATAAACCAGGTCAGTTTTACCACATTGATTGGTATGCTGAGTTTCCAAACGAGATAAACCTAAGCGTACGAGGTATTCCATCCTCAAATACTATTACCGAACACAAGCTGTGGGCACTCGCTTTTGCCCATGCCAGTGCATCGAGCCGTGTACAAATGCAATACGGCTTAAAAAAGGGCACTAATGGTACGTTTGATTTATCCCAACCGTTCGCGACTGGTGAACTATTCGGTGACTATTTTGAACGACAAATGAATCCAAACTACTTTGTATCAAAAGGTCTACAAGAAAGCTCCCTTGGTAAGGACCTACCTAGTGGTGTTGAAGAAGATGATGGCGTACTACAAATCGAATACCCTGGCAGTGCTTGGTCAGAATTGCAGGGCGTTGTTGGAGGCGGGTTCCCTATTCCGTTTAAAAACCTTGACCCAAAAACGGTATTAAGCTCACATACGGGACCGGCTCGCAATATACTCGGTTCATCTTTGAGCAGTGGTTTTTACAACGGCTCTGCGCTAGCAATAGTAAGTGGCTCATTACCTTGGAACCAAGGCTCTGACTCTTCTCAAGATTCAATGCATCTCTTTTTACAGCAATCTAAAGATCCTGACGCACTATCTATGCTTATGTCTTTTATGTACAACCGAGGGCCTTATGCTGCAAAAGATCAAGTACTACGCTCACAGGAAGTTTTTGATCACTGCGTGGAAATCGAACAAGATTTAGAAGACGATTGGACTTGCTTCCACAAGCAAAATGACTTCGGTGCCCGCTATATTAGACAGATCCCTGATGTGACCAATACGCTTTCTCAAGCCGCGCGCCAAGGAAGCCACTATGAAGCACAACTAAGTTGGGATGATATCAACAACTACTTAGAACTATTGCAAAATTATGGCTTTTACTCACAAAAGAACATAGATAACGCTAAGTCTGCTGCTAAGGCCGTTTTTGATAACATAAGTACCAATAGTTTAATCTCATATCAAAGCCAATTCGGTAAAGTCTTAGAACGTATTATTATTAGCCTACCAATTTACGAATTAGGCGAAGGCGGCCCCTACGATGAACAGGGTAAAAAACAGTTCTACCTTTACAATGAGACACAAAAAACTGTACTTGTTGTCGCCAACAATGAAGCTGGCCAATCCGATGTGAATGAATTTGTCTTGTCAAAAAATAAAATTGCTGTTGATATCAAAGGCCAATTCATTCAATTTAATACCAGTGATGGAACATTAAACTGTATAAATGAAGCGAATGATGCGCTTGCAACACTCAAAGCGAGTATTGATGAAAGCTATGTGTCATTAAGTGCTCAACTAAAGTTTAGTATGACTGACAATCAACAATGTCTGTTTGAGCAAGGACCACATACCCCACCACCTCCAGTAAAAGATGGCTATTGGGATCCTAGCCAACTATATGACCAACCCGGTAACACCGTTATAGACGCACTCGACTGCCATGAATATAGCAATGAGTGGTACATTGTTGGGGGACCAGCTCCGAGTAAAGCCTTCGCCGAGGACCCGTGGGGAGTATGGAGACGAATCTCACAACGCCCGAACGCAACCTGTTTGAGCGATAAGTCTTAATTTACGAATAAAAAAGCGCTTGCGACGTTATTGTAAGCGCTTTGCACCCATCACTGATTGGATTGTGACATAAAGCAATTAGATTGGGTTGGATTGGATTTAATACCATTCATATCGAAAATACGGCCACATGTTTCGTTGTGGGTGTGTCTACTTCCCTGACACTAGGCGTTAAAAGAAACTAACGTAAAACCTTACAGCGCACTTTTTACGGCTCTAGAAACAACACATGAGCGTTAAATCGATACCCCAGTTTATATCCCTAAAATGATGAAGCTTTAGCAAATTTCAGGCACAAAAAACCCTAACATCAAAATGTTAGGGTTTTTCTAAAGCGTGTAGTGCTTAGGAGCTGATGTTGTCGGGTAAGGAGCAACCATTACTGGTTACCCCTCCCCTAAGAACCGTACGTGCGAGTTTCCCCGCATACGGCTCAAGCCTTTATAAGTCAGTACCTAAGTACAGACCGGCGATCAACCGTTTGTTATATAAAGTGCAATTATGGTTGTAACTATTATTCCCAATATCCCAACTGAGATATTTAGAGCTGACAGTCTATTGGGCAGCGTCCATTCTGATCCTTTCTTACCAAAGTTCTCACAAGCCGAAATGCCTTTCATCGTGATTTGTACTTTACTAAAGATAACTCCATTATCATGGCTTTGTTCCTGACCTTGTATATATCCTTCAGAAATAAGCTGTGACATTAATGTCGCCTTTTTAATATCAAAGTCACAATAAAAGCCGTAAGTTTCGTCTTGCTCTTTAACTAGATTTAAAAGCTCAAAATGATCACTGTTCATAAGTGCAACCTTATACTGGTTAAATTTAGACCTATTATACCATGAAAAAAGCCATAAGTACTCGGACCTAAATTGAGTGCAATTGCCTATGACAATTAGGGTGTAACATCACTAAGTTACTCAAGTCATCTGAGCCGCCTTTTACCCTTTCCACAATATGATGGATATTCCATCCTGTTTCTTTGGTAATTTTATGACGGCACATCGCACAGCATTGCTGCTGCCTGAGCCAAAGCGTTAGCACTTTCCTTTTACCCTGCATTGATTCTCGCCAAGCTCGCTCTAAGCGCTGCTCGAAGTATTCCTCAAATGCTAAGTCATAAGGGTTGGCTTCTGCTTTTATCTTAGTATGTCGCTTTATCACCACATCGTTACATGAGAACAGGCGAAGTATTTTCGACTCCTCCCACTCACCAGAAAATACCCAGTTGCGTTTGCCCACTGTTTTAAAGTATTTAGCCTTAACCCAGTGTAAGCGACGATTTTTATGTCGCCGTCGGCACCACTTCCAAAGCATTTTCCAAACCCGATAATCAACATAATTAAAGGTTTCTTTGGCAACGATATGTCTGTGATAGTTTGCCCAACCTCTAAGTACAGGGTTGAGCATGTGTATCAACAAACCAGCCGTCACCGTTTTATTGCCGCTAATTATGTTTCTGACTTTATGGAGAAACGTTCGCAGGTTCTTTCGGCTTGGCTTAATCAAAAGCTTGCCTTTGTACTTGCGTAAGTTTTGCCCCAAAAAGTCAAACCCTTCGTCAATATGGGTTATCACCGTTTTTTCCGGCGATAGCGTCAGCCCTCTCTCAGCCATAAAGGCTTCTACGAGAGGTTTTACTTCATTTTCCAGCAACTCTTGTGAGATACCAGTAATAATGAAGTCATCTGCATATCGCACGTAATTGACCTTGGTCTTATAGCTGGCTTTAGTGTTCTTCTTCCCAAAATGAGATTCGAGCACCGTTTCCAAACCATCAAGCGCCATATTGGCCAACACGGGAGAAATAATTCCCCCTTGCGGTGTCCCTGCTTCAGTCGGGTTCAATTTACCGGATTCCATGTAACCGGCTTTCAGCCATTTTCCGAGTACTCGTTTATCCAATGGAATATTGGCGAGTAACCAGTCATGACTGATGTTATCGAAGCACCCTTTAATATCCCCCTCTAGCACCCATTTGGCAGAATGCTTGCGACTGAGATTCACAAAGCATTGCTCAATCGCATCTGCCGTTGAGCGCATCGGGCGAAAGCCATAGCTATTTCTATCGGCGGTGGTTTCCGACACAGGCTCTAAGGCCAGCAGGTATAATGCCTGCATGGCTCTATCGAGCATGGTTGGTATTCCGAGCGGTCGACGCTTGCCGTTCGCTTTTGGAATATAAACCCGCCTCAACGGTTTGGGCTTATAGCCCTTACGCGTTAGCCGAAACAACGCTAGCCATTTACTCTCAGGTGTACTCCATAACTCCCCATCGACACCAGCAGTCCTTTTGCCTCGATTTTCAGTTACCCGTTTAACCGCCAATGCCTTGGCAGCAAACGAGCGCACCAACATGCGTTGTAGGGCTTTCACCTTGCGCCACTGTTGCTGCTTCGTCGCCTTCGCGATCCGTACTTGTAGCCCTCTCACCTTGCGCTCAACCGAATACCAATCAATGGTATGCCAGCTGTTTGTTAGGTGGGAGAACGCAGGTACATCGAACTTTCGTTCCGTACTCATCTTGCTTTCCTCCATAACCACAAAATGGAGAAAAGCCAAGCCCTTACGGGGATAGCTAATCCCCGCTTGGGTTAATTTGTTAGATGGCTTTACACGCCTTCACACGATTAAAGACCAGTCTGAATTTGGCACCCTTTCGAGTTAGGGCAAAGTTAGAACCCCTATCCGAATCATTACAGTTCAGCATTCGCTTGGTCAGACATCCTTTACCCGCTTATCCAACAGCGCTCCTTACGGATTGCCTGCCTGTGTTGCTGTTACCAGCAATTAGGCGAATAATCGGGCTTACCGAGTTCCATTGTAGTTACACGAGCAACGTAGGTTCTGTCTATCTACCGGTGGTCATAAGACGGCGTAATCCCAGATGTAAAAGGATTAACCGACCACGTACCTTTTGGTCAGAGCGCATCAACAATATTTCGCTCTTTGCGGTTGACGGTATTTATCAACAGTTCACTTACGTTAACCATATTGCCCAGCCTAGCCCCCAGCCAGCTCATTGTTAGCCAACTATGCCCACTCTCACGAGTTAAGACACCGTTTACACAGGGGTACATTGTCAGGAAGCTTTGCACCATGGGGTTACCCTCATCGCACTATCCCTAGGCTACTGTTAGCCGTATAACAGGTCTCGCTACCGAAATGCCGAAGCAAAGCGGTGAGACAATAACTACAACAGCTTACGCCGGAGATCGCTCCAGCAGCAAAATTCCAATAAGTCGTGCCAGCAGTGGCAAGCAGACGGGAGTATCCTCGAAGGTTAAAATTGTCGGCAGGCTTACGCCGCCGTTCTTTTTCCCTTTCGCACAAAAGACTATGCTTCTAGATACCTACGTGTTGAGGGCAGCGCAGACATTAACACTTTGCGCCCATTTTCTTTATGCTGACCGACAATAACGATCAGGCGAACATTCTCTTTCGAGAATGCCGTTGATCGGATTGTGCGATCCGACCAACGGATTTCGACTACTAATTTTTGCAGGTGGGTGAGCAAGTACATAAGTACTTGCTTACGGTGTAGCCTGCTAGGTTAGCGACCTACGCGACTCTCGTCGCACTACATCATGCCGCCCATACCACCCATACCGCCCATGCCGCCCATATCTGGAGCAGCTGGTGCGTCTTCTTTAGGTAGTTCAGCAACCATTGCTTCAGTGGTGATCATTAGACCTGCAACTGATGCTGCAAATTGTAGTGCAGAACGTGTTACTTTAGTTGGGTCAAGGATACCCATCTCGATCATGTCGTTGTATTCGCCGTTCGCAGCGTTGTAACCATAGTTACCTTCACCTGCTTTAACGTTGTTTACAACGACCGATGCTTCGTCACCTGCGTTTGATACGATTTGACGAAGTGGCGCTTCCATCGCACGAAGTGCTACTTTAATACCGTGGTTCTGGTCTTCGTTGTCACCTAATAAGTCAACAAGCTTGTTTGCTACACGTACAAGTGCAACACCACCACCCGGTACTACGCCTTCTTCAACCGCTGCGCGAGTTGCGTGTAGTGCATCTTCTACGCGGTCTTTCTTCTCTTTCATTTCAACTTCTGTTGCTGCACCTACTTTGATAACAGCTACACCGCCTGCAAGTTTAGCCATGCGCTCTTGTAGCTTCTCTTTGTCGTAGTCTGAAGTTGCTTCTTCGATTTGTGCTTTGATTTGTGCAACACGGCCATCAATGCCTTCTTGCTCACCAGCACCGTCGATAATAGTTGTATCGTCTTTGGTGATCACAACGCGCTTCGCTGTACCTAAGTCTTCAACAGTTGCTTTTTCAAGCTCTAGGCCGATTTCTTCAGAGATAACCGTACCGCCAGTTAGAATTGCGATATCTTGTAGCATCGCTTTACGACGGTCGCCAAAACCTGGAGCCTTAACCGCAGCAACTTTAACGATACCACGCATATTGTTTACGACTAACGTTGCCAGTGCTTCACCTTCTAGGTCTTCAGCAATGATAAGTAGTGGCTTGCTGGTTTTTGCTACCGCTTCTAACGTCGGTAGTAACTCACGAATGTTAGAGATTTTCTTATCAACTAATAGGATGTGTGGGTTATCTAGCTCAACCGCACCTTTTTCAGCATTGTTGATGAAATAAGGTGATAGGTAACCGCGGTCAAACTGCATACCCTCAACAACGTCTAATTCGTTTTCTAACGACTGACCTTCTTCTACTGTGATAACACCAGACTCGCGGCCTACTTTTTCCATTGCGTTTGCAATGATGTCACCGATCTCAACGTCTGAGTTTGCAGAAATAGTACCTACTTGAGCAATCGCTTTTGTGTCTGCACATGGAACCGATAGTTCTTTAAGCTCAGCAACTGCTGCCGCAACCGCTTTGTCGATACCACGCTTAAGGTCCATTGGGTTCATGCCAGCGGCAACCGCTTTTAGACCTTCGTTTACGATAGACTGTGCTAGTACTGTCGCAGTTGTTGTACCGTCACCCGCTGCATCGTTTGCTTTAGACGCTACTTCTTTAACCATTTGTGCGCCCATGTTTTCAAACTTGTCTTCAAGTTCGATCTCTTTAGCCACTGAAACACCATCTTTGGTGATAACAGGTGCGCCAAATGATTTGTCTAAAACAACATTACGACCTTTAGGGCCAAGAGTAACACGTACTGCGTTTGCTAAAATGTTTACACCTGCTAGCATCTTAGTGCGAGCATCGTTTGCAAATAAAACTTCTTTTGCTGCCATGATTATAAATTCCTATTAAATTTGGTTAATTTGAAAAGTGAAAAGTAGGATTAGCCTACAATGCCCAAAATGTTATCTTCACGCATGATCAGGTACTCTTGACCTTCGATCTTTTCAGTTTTTTCAACGTAAGAGCCAAATAGCACGGTGTCACCTGCTTTTACTTCAAGCGCTCTTACTTCACCATTGTCTAGCACGCGGCCATTACCTACAGCGATAACTTCACCACGAGTTGACTTTTCTGCGGCAGAGCCAGTTAATACAATACCGCCAGCAGATTTTGTTTCTTCTTCAAGACGCTTGATGATTACGCGATCATGTAAAGGACGAATGTTCATTTGTTATGTTCTCCTAACAGTTTCTGAACAACTACAGAAAAATTCTTTAAAACTAAGTTGCCATCATTTATGGGGATGGCACTTTTAAAACCCAAGTCAAAAAACTAAAATTTTTTAATCTTTTCGCTCGTACTCACCTTCAATGGTGTTCGATGAGTGATGGGAGGGCTGCTTTGAGCTTTGTTCGTTATGCTCGAACGGCTGTGCCTGCTCATGCTCTGTGTTGGCATGTTGTGATTGCTGCATCGTCATGTGCATTTTAACGGTCATCTGCTTCATCAATGCACTCGCCAATTTTGAGCGAATGGCAGGCGTTAATAACATAAAGCCGAGCGCATCGGTCATGATCCCTGGTGTCATGAGTAATACACCGGCGATGATCACACACAACCCTGTAAACAGTTCGCTGGCCGGCATCTGACCACGCGCCATTTGACCTTGCACATTACTATACGCACTCAAGCCCTGTTGTTTTACCAGCTTTGCACCAAGAATTGCGGTTAAGATCACCAACGCAATCGTCGCAAACCCTCCGATGATGTCACTCACTTGAATAAGCAGCGCAATTTCAATGATCGGCACCACAATAAACAGTACAAATAAAATCCGAAACATACTTTCTCCTAAATTAATGAAACTTAAATATGGGTGACTCGGTCTCATTTCAAGCACAAACGACCCCACACGGCTAAGTTAGGTATTTTTGCTTTCATCTATAGACACTTGGGATAGCTGATAGTTTGAGCTACTATGGCGAAAGTTCATATTTTTGTTGAAAGGAATTGAGCATGGCTCCCCATTACAAACTGGTTTTGACCACCTGTGAAAACCAAGATGACGCTCACCAACTTGCCAAACAGCTGATTGCTCAAAAGCTGGCTGCCTGTGTGAATATTTTGCCAGGCGTCGAGTCGGTGTATATGTGGCAGAACGAGATTGTGCAACAAACCGAAACTAAACTGTTTATAAAAACCAAAGCAGACAAAATAAGTAAAATGATCCAACTCATCAAAGAGTTGCATAGCTATGAAGTACCGGAAATTCAGGTACTAGATGTCAATGCGGGGAATCTTGCTTATTTTCACTGGATGGACGAGGTATTGAATTAATGCGCGCGCTGTTATTTGTTTTTTCACTTTTGTGGCTGTTACCAGCACAGGCCAACAATGATGTTCTCAATAGCTTGCTGGCCCCAAAACAAGATACCTTCTTGCCGGTCAATGAGGCATTTAAATTCGATTTTGATCAGCAGGGCAATATTTTGTTCACTGGTTGGGATATTGCACCGGGCTATTACCTCTATAAAAAGAAGCTTGAGATAATCGCAAAAAATGCCGACATCAAAGTGGGAGAATATACCGAAGGGGTAGAAATAGAGGATGAATTTTTTGGTAAAACCCAAGTGTATTTTGATTCGTTCTCTGTGGTATCCAAGCTTAGCAATATTGGCGACGATGCGGTGGTAAAAATCCGCTATCAAGGCTGCGCCGAAGCTGGATTATGTTATCCCCCTGAAGTCATCACGATTCCGTTATCACCGCTGGCGATGGCTGATGGCAGCACAGCAAGCGCCGATAGCGCAACCACAGCACCTCCAGTCGCAGACCAAACGCCATCCTCAGACAAAGAGTTATCATTTACCGAGCGCCTTGCCAGCCAAAGTTTGTTAACGAATTTAGCCATTTTCTTTATGGTGGGTGTGGGTCTTGCGTTTACTCCGTGTGTTTTTCCAATGTTCCCGATCCTTTCTAGTCTCATCGCTGGACAAAAAGGATTATCGACCAAGCGGGCTTTTTCTTTGTCATTTGTATATGTACAAGGTATGGCGGTCACTTATGCATTGCTTGGGCTTGTTGTAGCCGCTTTAGGCGGGCAAGTACAAGGTTACCTGCAACACCCAGCGGTATTGATTAGTTTTAGTTTATTGTTTGTATTGCTGGCGATGGCCATGTTTGGTTGGTATGAAATTAAACTGCCCAGCGGCATGATGAATCGACTCACGGCCATCAGCAATCAACAACAAGGTGGTAACTATCTGGGCGTGTTTTCTATGGGTGTGCTATCAGGTTTAATCGCGTCACCATGTACCACAGCACCGCTGTCAGCCGCTTTGCTTTATGTCGCTCAAAGTGGTGACTATTTTATCGGTGGCATTACACTCTACTCGCTCAGCTTAGGCATGGGTTTACCACTATTACTATTGGGTACATCCGGTGGCAAGTTGCTGCCCAAAGCCGGCGCATGGATGGAGCAAGTAAAAACGCTGTTTGGTTTCATTATGCTCGTGGTGCCTCTGATACTGTTAGAGCGCATTGTTGAATTTGACATTATCTTATGGCTTGCCAGCGGCTTAATGCTTGCGACGGCTCTTTATTTACATCACTGGCAAAGCCAACAAAGCAGTGGGGTGCTAAAAACCTTGCTGTGGGGTGTCGCTTCTGTGTTGTTAGTCAGTGCCTTGCTGGTAGGCAAAAACCTCATTTGGCCGAGCAAAACAATTAATGTAACACAAGCGCAGTCAGCACAAGGCGAGAAAAAATTTCAGCTCGTCGCAGATTTAAGCGCTTTGAGAGAGGCCATTGAACAGGCCAACGACAACGGTCAAATTGCCATCGTTGACCTATACGCAGACTGGTGTGTTGCCTGCAAAGAGTTTGAGAAGTACACCTTCTTTGAGCCTCAAGTACAGCAGCAATTCAAACACTTTGCGCTACTGAAGCTAGATTTAACCGAAAGTAACGACAAGAGCGTGGAGATAATGAAAGAGTTCAACGTCTTTGGGCTACCCACCATGTTGTTCTTTGATGGACAAGGTAATGAACTGCCAGATCTACGCGTTACCGGTTTTATGGGCCCTGAGCCATTTGCAAAACACCTAGAAAAGGTGCGTGCCAACGTACAATAACCCTACAACTTCACCCGCTGGTCATGTTTGACCAGCGCTTCCCCCTCTGATTAGACCAGTATTTTGCTGCTATTTACCGCGAAATATCTATAATACACAGCTAAAGTGAGAAAAAGTTGCTATTTTAGTCTGAACAGCTTAAGTTATTTATTAACTTATACAAAAAATCACGTTAATTTCAATTTGAGAGGTTTTCACGGATTATGACTGCAAATTTGAAGATTTTAGTCTTAAATGGGCCAAACCTTAATATGCTTGGTCACCGTGAGCCACAGACTTATGGCACGCTCACACTTGATGAGCTAATGACCAGAGTAGACAAACACGCTCAGCAACTTGGCGTAACGCTTTCTCATTTGCAAAGTAACAGTGAGGCTGAACTGATCAGCACCATACACGATGCGTGGCAAAAAATTGATGCCATTATCATCAACCCCGCAGCATTTACACACACCAGTGTCGCGCTGCGAGACGCGCTTTTAAGCGTCAACATACCTTTTTATGAAGTGCATATTAGTAACGTATATGCACGAGAGCCGTTTCGCCATAAATCGTATTTTTCTGATGTGGCGCAAGGGGTGATATGTGGATTAGGCGCAATTGGCTATGAAGCTGCTTTAACGGCGGCCGTCAGCAAATTGCACAACAGAAATAACGCAAATTAACTAACAGGCGGGTCATTATGGATATTCGCAAGATCAAGAAACTTATCGAATTAGTAGAAGAATCAGGTATTGCTGAATTAGAAATCACTGAAGGTGAAGAATCAGTACGCATTAATCGTTACAGCAACGCACCTGTGATGGCACAGCCACAACAGTTTGCAGCAGCGCCTGCACCAGCAGCGGCACCAGCGCCAGCAGCAGCTCCTGCTGAAGCAACACCTGCGGCTCCAGCGGCACCTGCTGGCCATCAAGTGTTATCTCCTATGGTTGGTACTTTCTACGCGGCCGCTTCTCCTGAAGCACCAGCATACGTAGAAGTCGGTTCTAAAGTAAGCGTTGGCGATACACTATGTATCGTTGAAGCAATGAAAATGATGAACCAAATTGAAGCTGACAAAGCTGGTGTAGTGAAAGCAATTCTTGTTGAAAATGGCGAGCCAGTTGAATTCGACCAGCCACTATTCATTATCGAATAATTACGCAATAAGAAGGCAAACGCTATGTTAGATAAAGTAGTCATTGCGAACCGAGGTGAAATTGCACTTCGCGTATTGCGTGCCTGCAAGGAGCTTGGGATCAAAACGGTGGCTGTACACTCAACCGCTGACCGCGATCTTAAGCATGTACTTCTTGCGGATGAAACCATTTGTATCGGTAAACCAGCAGCGTCTGAAAGTTACTTAGACATTCCACGCATTATTGCAGCAGCAGAAGTAACTGATGCGGTTGCTATTCACCCAGGTTACGGATTCTTATCAGAAAACGCTGATTTTGCTGACCAAGTTGAGCAAAGTGGCTTTGTATTCATCGGCCCTCGTGGTGACACCATTCGCTTAATGGGTGACAAAGTGTCAGCCATCGAAGCGATGCGCAAAGCGGGCGTACCGTGTGTACCAGGTTCTGATGGCCCATTAACGGACGACAAAGAACGCAACACACAAATCGCTAAACGTATCGGCTACCCTGTGATCATCAAAGCCGCAGGTGGCGGTGGTGGTCGTGGTATGCGTGTGGTAAGAAGCGAGGCTGAGCTAAATAACTCAATCGCCTTAACACAGCAAGAAGCTAAGCAGTTCTTTGGTAATGGCATGGTTTACATGGAAAAATTCCTTGAAAACCCACGTCACATCGAAGTTCAAGTCCTTGCCGATGGCCAAGGTAATGCGATTCACTTAGGTGAGCGTGACTGTTCAATGCAGCGCCGTCACCAAAAAGTTGTTGAAGAGGCGCCAGCACCAGGTATTACCGCTGAAATGCGCAAGTTTATCGGTGATCGCTGTACTCGTGCATGTATCGAAATCGGCTACCGTGGCGCGGGGACTTTTGAGTTCTTGTATGAAAATGGCGAGTTCTATTTCATTGAAATGAACACCCGTATTCAGGTTGAGCACCCTGTTACCGAAATGGTTACAGGTGTAGACTTGATCAAAGAGCAACTAAAGATTGCCGCAGGCCAACCGCTTTCTATTACACAGGATGACGTGGTGATCCGAGGTCATGCTATCGAATGTCGTATCAATGCTGAAGACCCTGATACTTTTATTCCGTCACCGGGTAAGATCACACGTTTCCATCCTGCTGGCGGTTTAGGTATTCGTTGGGATAGCCATATTTATGCTGATTACACTGTACCACCTCATTACGATTCAATGATTGGTAAGTTGATCACATATGGTGAAAATCGCGACGTAGCGATTGCACGTGCGCGCAATGCACTCAATGAGCTAGTCATCGACGGTATCAAAACCAATACGCCGCTACACAAGAAGATCTTAGCGGATGAAAACTTCCAAAGTGGTGGCACAAACATTCACTACTTAGAGAAGAAACTTGGTTTATAAGTGTTGATGATTTGAAAAGCCGGCCAATGCCGGCTTTTTCTTTTGTTTTCAAAAAAGACACAACCCAGATTGGTCTAAATTTAATCATTTGATTTACAGATAGTTAAATTTATGGCTTTTGCTAGTGACAAGGCTTTTAAAAGTTTTTATACTGCAACCCGCTTACCGACATTGGTAAGTCTATTTTACCTGCACCCTAAGCAGGCACAAAAATGGCCCCTTAGCTCAGTTGGTTAGAGCACACGACTCATAATCGTTAGGTCCCCAGTTCGAGTCTGGGAGGGGCCACCATTTTATTAGCAAGTCATCTCTTATAACTCCACATATTACAAACAATCTCTTTCCCCTTGCTGTTTCTATCGTATTAGCGTCAAAAAGTATGTGACGAAAGGCTAAAAATATATGCTCGAAGATTACTGATTAAAGAAGGCATATATCGTTAGGTATCATGAATTAACTCAAAATGATGGGATAAAAGTTAATGGAACTAATAAAGTACTTAAATGAATTCTTCATCACCAAATCAGAACTGCTTACTCAATCACAAGTGAGTGAACAAGTGCTTGCACACTATCAAGAAACTGGCGTAATGCCACAATGCTCATATAAGTTGAAACTAGCACTTGAGAGTAATTCATTTTTTGGATTACATGAAGACACTCAAGAAATTGAGTACTACGCAAAAGGCTACTTTGCTTGGTTGGGTATTGTACAATCGCTTGAAGACAAAGAAAAAATATACTCTGTGTTTTCTAAACGCTATAGAAAAGCACTCGAACAATTAAAAAGTCAGGGATTCACATCTACCAATGTGAAATTAAATGCTGATGTTCAATCACATATTGAGCAAGAGTGGGTACACTTTCTCGATGGGGTTTACGGCCTTTGCACTAAATCAGGCTTACCCGAACATATTGCAGCAAAGGAACTTGCGATCGCCCAAATTAACGAGCTTTCAGAGCTTGAGTCACCAACTGCATCGCAGCTCTCCCAGCTAAAGCGCGCAATAGATCTACTTGATGAGTCAAGTACGCTGTTTGCACCCCATGAAAGAGCAAAGAGTTCTCGACACCGTTTGATTGATGAAATGAAGCGTAAATACCAATTTTGACGCCTTACGCTACACATATCCCATATCGAGGTAAAATAATATCCACTATATTCAGTCGATGCTGCTTCGCAGCATCATGAAATAGCTTCCAGTTTGAGGTTAAGAACGCCTGTGTAAAGGTGTATTCATCTTCGTCCTTATCAATCAACGTAGTGCCTAATGCTTCATGCTTCCAAGAACCTGCGCCTTTTGCGATATAGGACAGCTGGTATGGCCCAAGTGAGAACTCATCGTTGGCGATTGCTTCAATCCACAAAGCAAGCCTCTGCTGGCCAGCATCCATATTAAAGTCGGTAAAACATTTGGCTATTTGTGCTTTGAGTAATTCATTCAAGCCCGTTGGCTGCTGATTAAGGTAAATTTGATAGACTTTACATAGCTCATCAGCAGCTTCTAAAAAATCAACGGGATTGTTACGCTCTACAACTTCTCCCATTCCATTGGTGTAGCTCGAATGCTGATGTGGTAAGTCAGGATTTGATAACGCCTGACCATGCCCCAAACTGGGAATGTCATCCTGAAGCATCCCCATAAAGTAGTCTGTGATCCTTTTGGTCCAATGCTTATCTATTTGGCCATTGTGATCTTTAATATCATCGACCTTATTGACTTTATGCTGTATTCCCGCAAATCCCTTGTGCCCCCAAGTATCAATAAATACATGTGATGTGATCCCCAGTAAATGCAATGCATAAGGCTTGTGTTGATGAGCTATACACTCATTCACCATATCGCGGGCAACATAGGAATTAGGCTTACATACTAGCTTATGAACAAAACGACCTGATGGGTTGCTGCCCGCCGGCAGCCCACTGTTACCTGGCAAAAAGTGAAATGGGATCCACACTTGTTGGTTCTTTAGGCTTTGGATATTTCTATAGTCCAGCATCTTGTGGGCTGTTGCAATACGTTGATATGCAGCACCATTATTGAATTTGATGTGGCCTTCGTTAGTCGCGTCGTCAACGTATTGCGAAGCATGCGCGATGATATTTGCCTGTTCGTTACTAAAGCCTGCGGCACGGGCTACAACCCAAGTCATGCCTAGGTGAAGGTCAATCTGCATAGTGATCCTTTAAAATATGCTGATGTAACCTTAAGGTTATATCAACATAAGCAATAATACCTGTCTCTCATTCGCTGTATTATTCATTAACTTTCACTATTTCTACAGGTCACTTTTTGCAGAGCCTACATACCTTTGGCACTCAAACAACTACCGCTTTAATATTTTGAGCTAGACTTAATTTACTACTGTGCTCAACTTTATCAATGACTAACAGCATGCATACCTTTTCAGTAATTAACATTATTCGCTCGCTAAGCGTCCGTGAGTGAATAATGATGAAAGCGCTATACTCTATCAACATTAAGCTGTGGCTGAGCATTTTAGCTGCGCTGATTTTTTTGTTGTTTTCTGTCATTATCACCTTTCATACCTATTACACCCAATTAGATACGCTCATTAGCAGTAGCCAAGAGTCATTATCACAGGAGCTGCCAATTTTTTCCCACAAGCTTGAGCGGGCCTTATCAGCCAACAACACTGAAAATGCGACCTTTGCACTCAACACTAAAATGAGCCGAGTTAACTACCAACATGTTTTAGTACTAGATCCCGATGGTCACATAATCGCCGCACCAGAGCGACATATGCAAACACAACACTTCAGTAAATTTGATCTGCCCATTAACTTCAAACTATTGCAAACGGCACTCGCTCAAAACGCAAGGATTATTGAATTTAATGAGTCAAAGTTTGTTTTTGAGGCATATTTTCCGCTGCAGTTTCAACATCGTGATGAAACCAAAACAGCCATACTATTTGCCACGTACCACATTGCGCATGAAGTTCAGAGTGTTCTAGAAATTGGCCTGAATAAGAGTTTTATCGTTGCCTTACTGCTGCTGTGCTTGATCTGCCTTACAGCGATGTTTGTGTACGCTTTTATCACCAAGCCCATAAATCAACTAATTTATGTTGGTCAGAAGCTGCGCTCACTTGATTTTAGCCAAAGAGCGAAAATTGAAGGCAGTGGTGAACTAAAGTTACTAGCTGATAACTTCAATGATATGGCTGACAATTTACAGGAGAAAATTGCCGCACAAAAAGCGGCTGAGCTATATGCTCTGTCTAAACACAACTTGCTTGAAAGTATTTTTTCGGCACTGCCAGATTTGTTTATTGTTATCGACTCGCACGGTAAAGTGATCGAATTTAGTAACTCTCATCAAAACGATATGTTTGTTGAAAGTCCTCCGCTCATCGGCTGTGATGTGACCACTTTATTGCCTAATACCATTATGAAGCGCTTTAATGGCGCTATCAAAGAGACCAGAAAATATAAAAAGCTCACTTGTATTGAATATCCCTTTACTCATAGGCATCAAGAAAAATTCATGGAAGCGCGCGTGTCTGTTATGCCTCTAAGCAGTCATGTTGTTATCGTACTCAGAGACATTACTCAGCGTAAGCGCCAAGAAGAACTTATTTTCCATCATGCATTTTTTGATACCCTTACCAATCTCCCCAACCGTTTTTTAGTCATGGAACGACTGACTCAACAAATCAAAACAGCGACCAGAAATAAAACTATTATTGCTGTGATCTTCATTGATTTAGATGATTTTAAAAAAGTAAACGATTCTTTAGGGCATGAAATTGGTGATAAGCTGCTCATTGCCTCAGCGCAGAGATTGCAAGATACGCTGCGCGATGAAGACACCGTGGCTCGCCTTGGTGGTGATGAGTTCGTAATTCTAATCAATAACTTACACAACAGCGAGGATATCATTCCAATCGCCGCAAATTTGGTAAGGCGATTTCGCATCCCCTTAAATATCGATAAAAGAGAGTTTAGCATTTCATTGAGTTTAGGCGTTTCTGTATACCCACAAGATGGCAGTACACCCAGTGCGCTACTTCGTAAAGCTGACTCAGCAATGTATCACTCAAAACAGCAAGGTAGAAATACGTACTCATTTTTTACAGAGAAAATGAGTCAGGATTTATCTCGGCGCTTGCTACTTGAAGAGCATATGCGTCACGCTCTGGAGCATGGAGAGTTCGAAGTTTATTATCAGCCACAATTTACCATTGATAATAACGAGCTGATTGGCGCAGAAGCCTTACTTAGGTGGCACAATAAAACCCTAGGCACCGTTTCACCAAGTGAATTCATTCCATTAGCAGAAAGCAACGGCGAGATAGTTGCTATTGGAAAATTCGTGCTGCAATCAGCAATAAAGCAAATTAAAAAGTGGCAATCCGTGCTAGAGCGACCATTGAAAGTGGCAGTTAATTTATCTCCGCGACAATTTAAAGATCGCACCTTAATTGAAGATATTCACAAATACATTCAACAGTCGCAAATACCCACTTCTTTACTTGAGCTTGAAATCACCGAAGGCGTGCTTTTGTCCGGTGATGACGCACTCAAAGATTCGCTAGATAACTTACATCAATTAGGGTTAGTTATCTCAATGGACGACTTTGGAACAGGCTATTCATCCCTCAATTACCTACGCCAATATCCTTTTGATATCTTAAAAATCGATCAAAGTTTTATTGCTGACCTATCCACCAGCCAAGCTGCTGATGAATTGGTAAACTCTATTATTACCATGTCTCACAGTCTCGGGATAAGGGTCGTTGCTGAGGGTATCGAGACCCTCTCTCAACTCAAGATTTTACAGAATTATCAATGTGATATTGGACAGGGCTTTCTACTTGGAGAGCCAATGACAAGTGAAGATTTCGAACATTCGATTGGCATCACTAGGGAGCGATATAGCAAAGGCTAACGTATTAACTTTTCAACCCCATGCGACGCTTTTTCATGATAACTTACTCAGTTTATAAGACTATTAATAAGAATATGTTAGTATTGCGGTGCAAGGGTAAGGATTAAGATAATGAATGTAGAATTACTGATCAGCAAAGCAAAGCAAGTGTGTGATAATCGCGGGGCTAGGTTTACTCCTATCCGCGAGAAGGTATTTCGTCTGCTCGCAAGCAAGCAAGGCGGTGTCGGAGCTTATGACCTACTGGAAGAACTCAAAGTTACAGAAGCCGCAGCTAAACCGGCAACGATTTATCGCGCTTTGGATTTTCTGGCAGAATTAGGGTTCATCCACAAGATAGAAAGTACAAACTCGTTCATGCTTTGTCATCATTTTGATCATATTCACCCCGTACAGCTATTAATATGTGACCAATGCGGTAATGTCGAAGAGTTGCACTCCAGTGCCATTTCTCATGAGCTTAATAACCTCGCAGCCGAGAAAGGTTTCGTAGTAAGTGCACAAACAATTGAAGCCCACGGTAAATGTGAAAAGTGTAATGAGTAAGTGCATCGGCTCCAAAACCACACTACACTCAAATATTATCTCTAAAACAATATGTAGTTAAGGAAGTCATATGAAAGTAGAGTTTATAAACCCCTTTCTATCGTCTTTAATCAATGTATTGGCAACCATGGCGCAAACGGAGTTAACGCCAGGCAAGCCAAAAATAAAAAAAGATGAAATTGCTCTGGGTGATGTGTCTGGGCTCATAGGAATGGTTGGGCCGCAAACCAAAGGTTCATTTTCTATAACGTTTGATGAAAGCCTAGCCTTGACCATTATGGAGCGAATGCTAGGTGAGCGCCCAGATACCATTAACGAGGAAGTCACCGATATGGTCGGTGAAATCACTAATATGGTAACTGGCGGTGCCAAAAACCTATTGGGTGAAAAGGGCTACGAGTTTGAAATGGCCACACCAATTGTTGTATCTGGTAAAAACCACACCATTACACATAAATGTGAAGGTGCAAAAATCATTATGCCTTTTACATCACCAGATGGTGATGCAAATATAGAAGTCAGCTTCGACAAGCTTTAGGCTGCAAGGCTAAGAGCAAATTTCACCTTGTAAGGTAACAATAAGGGTTCTGCTTGAAGCATGATCCCTGTGTTCGCACAGATAAAGCCCCTGCCACACCCCCAATGCCAATTGTCCATTACTCACGGGTATACTTTGGCTGCTGCCTATTAAGGTGGACTTGATGTGTGCAGGCATATCATCAGGCCCTTCATATGTGTGTATGTAATAAGGAGCGTTCTCAGGTGCAAGTACATTAAAATGGCTTTCTAAGTCCTGCCTGACTGAAGGATCTGCGTTCTCGTTAATGGCAAGAGAAGCTGACGTGTGCTGAATAAATACATGGAGTAAACCTACACGGACATTTTTTACCTCTGGAAGCTGATGTTCAATTTCATCGCCAATAAGGTGAAAGCCTCTCTTTCTTGCTTTGAGTACTATTTTTTTCTGTAACCACATGAAACATTCCTAGATTCGAGTATCGGCTGTAAGTAGCTTACGCTTGGTTTTTATCCACATATTCGTAGCTTACTCGCGGAGTCACATTACATAGCAGTTCATAAGGTATAGTATCCGCATACGCCGCAACTTCTTCAACCGGTAAATTGGGACCCCACATTTCTACTTCGTCGCCAACCGCGATACCAGCTTTGTTATCACCAATATCTACCGTTATCATATCCATAGAGACACTACCCACAATGCCAAAGCGTTGATTGCGGATCATCACTGGCGTACCATTTTTCGCATGTCGAGGATAGCCATCACCGTACCCCATTGCAACAATAGCAAGCTGTGTCGCGTGCTTGCTCTGCCAGCGCCCACCGTACCCGACGGGTTCGTTGGCTGGTAAACTGCGAATAGCAATGACTCGAGTAGTTAAACGCATAACGGGCTGTAAACCATGATGAGCGCCAACCTGCTCTTGCATTGGCGACACACCATAGAGCATAAGCCCTGGGCGCACCCAATCATTATGACTTTCAGGCCAACCAATAATACCCGCCGAGTTTGCTAAACATAGAGACTCATTTTTATTGTCTACCAACTGAGTAAATTTATTTAGCTGTACCTTAGTTTTACTATTTTCGACGTCATCGGCACACGAGAAGTGGGTCATCAAATTAACTTGGGGCTTCACATTCTCAGAGCTTTTCAAACGATTATAGAAGCTGTCCAATTGCTCAGGCTCAATTCCCAACCGATGCATTCCTGTATCAACTTTTAGCCATGTCGCTATCGGTGCGTCTAACTTTGCGCTCTCTAACGCATTAAGCTGATACTCGTTGTGGATCACCGTTTGAAAGTTATTCGCTAAAAGGATAGGAATATCATTGGCATTAAAAAAACCTTCAAGCAACACTATCGGTTTAGTTAAACCACCAGCCCTGAGGGCTAATGCCTCATCGATTCGAGCTACTGCAAACGCATCAGCGTCTTGTAAGTGCTGAGCAATGGTCACTAGGCCGTGCCCATACGCATTGGCTTTTAACACCGCCATAACTTTGGCTCGCGGTGCCAGCGCTTTGATACGCCGTAAATTATGCCTTAATGCCGATAAGTTTATCTCCGCCGCCGCTAACTTCATGTGCGACTCTCCTAGTATTCGTCGTCAACCGCAGGACCTGCGTAGTTATCAAAACGTGAGTATTGTCCTTGGAAGGTTAACCTAACCTTACCAATTGGACCATTACGCTGCTTACCTATAATGATCTCTGCGACTCCCTTATCTGGGCTATCTTCGTTGTACACTTCGTCGCGATATATAAACATAATTAAGTCGGCATCCTGCTCAATTGATCCTGATTCACGTAAGTCGGAGTTTACTGGACGCTTATCGGCACGTTGCTCTAGCGTTCGGTTAAGCTGAGAAAGCGCGATAACCGGGCACTGTAGCTCTTTTGCCAACGCCTTTAAAGAGCGAGATATCTCAGCAATCTCAAGTGTTCGATTGTCTGACAAGCTAGGTACACGCATGAGCTGCAAATAATCCACCATGATCATACTGATACCACCATGGTCACGTGCAATACGTCTTGCTCTGGAGCGAACATCCGTTGGGGTCAAACCTGATGCATCGTCAATATACATCTTGCCTTTTTCCATTAACAACCCCATAGTTGAAGACAATCTCGCCCAATCATCATCATCCAACTGACCGGTACGTACCTTGGTTTGGTTAATACGGCCAAGAGATGCGAGCATCCTCATCATGATTTGCTCTGAGGGCATCTCTAGAGAGTAAATGAGTACTGGTTTATCTTGGGTCATCGCCGCATGTTCCGCAAGGTTCATTGCGAAGGTGGTTTTACCCATTGAAGGACGCGCGGCGACGATGATCAGATCCGATGGTTGTAGGCCTGCAGTCATTTTATCCAAGTCTGAGTAGCCTGAACTTACCCCGGTTACACCATCTTGAGGTGACTGGTATAGCTCTTCAATCTTATCGACGGTTTTTTCCAAGATACTATGAAGATTTTGCGGGCCCTCTGTGCTTTTGGTACGTTGCTCAGCAATTTTGAACACTTTACTTTCGGCCAAGTCGAGTAGTTCATGACTATCACGACCCTCGGGGTTAAAACCAGCCTCAGCAATTTCATTTGCGACCGCTATCATCTCTCGAACAACCGCGCGTTCGCGCACAATATTCGCATAAGCATCAATATTAGCGGCACTGGGCGTGTTTTTAGCTATTTCAGCAAGATAAGCAAAACCACCGACATTAGCGAGCTGATTATTTTTCTCCAAATTCTCGGAGATGGTGATTAAATCAATGGGGTTACCCATTTCCACCAGCTTTTCCATCGCTTCAAAAATCAGCTTATGCGTACGGGTGTAAAAGTCCTGCGCAACAACAAGTTCTGCAACTCTGTCAAACGCTTGATTATCTAACATAAGGCCGCCGAGAACGGACTGCTCGGCTTCAATTGAATGGGGTGGAACTTTTAGCGTATCAACTTGAAGATCTGGTTTTGCCATAGCACTGCACAATTGGGAATTCAGAGGACTATTTTATCCGCTCATGAGATAAGTGCAATGCTATATCCAAAACCACGAGTAATAAAAAGATACACCACCAACGAGTGGGTTGGTGGTGTGAGGGAGATTAGTTTTTTTTCAGTTCAATGTGCCCACTCACAGTGTCGATTTCTACATCGGCATTACCGCCGTTGAGCACAAATTCTAATTCTCTTGAGGGGCCATATTTTGCCTTTTTCATTTTATGGTCACTCAATTCATTAATAACCTTACCACCGGCATGCATATCAATGTCAAACCGAGCGGAAACATCCGCTGGAAAGTAAAACCTAGCATCACCACTAACTGAGTCCATATTAATGTTCGCGTTATCTTTTAGCCTTTTGATGTGTACATTGATTTCACCATTTACCGTGTTCAGACGTAAATCAGCTAATTCCTCTATACGTAAGTCAACTTCACCATTCACATTCTCTAACCGTACGTCCTGCGCTTTTGTGTCGCTCTCGATATCACCATTGACCGCATTAAATTTCAGCTTACCATCTGATCCCCTATCATTGATGCTGCCGTTGACCGTTTCATACTGAATGTGGCCGCTAAGTTGTGATGCATCAATATCGCCATTTATGGTCTGCAAAGAGATTTTCCCCTTCAAATCAGAAACCTGAATATCACCTTTAACAGTTTTTATACTGGTGCCCGCATATAACTGGCTCGCGTTTACATCAATACTCACACCTTCGAGATTTAACTCGCTACTCTTGGGCATATGAATTGTCAGCTTTGACCCATCATGACGGTTGTTCCAACCTCGGTACTGATTTGGCATCTGTACAATAAACTCAGTAACGGATCCGTTAGTTTCTAGCTTATATCCCTTGGCTTTTTCATCTAAGGTACCCGTAACTTTAAAGCTGTCTTCGTCCCAAGTTTTAATTGTGATGACACCGCGCTGATTCTCGATAAAAACCTTCCCTTGCTTTGGCAGAGATATCTTCTCATCAATACTTTGCCCAGCAAAAGTCGTCAATGGCAGTAGTGCTAATCCTGCTAATAGTGCTCTCATACTCTTCTCCTAAATTTGTTGCCAACGAGGTGCATGTACCTTGTTTATTAAATCCAATTGTTGCTGATAAACTTGAGCAAGCATTTGTAACAGTGCCGCATTTTCAGGATCATTCTGCAACGCCATTTTTATCGCTTGCTCAGCACTTTCAAGCTCCCCCAGTTGGGCTTGCCAATCCGAAGTTAATGCAGGCTGAGTTTCATACTGCACCAACAAACTCTGTTTTTGCTGCTCAAAGAACGCACTCATGTTTGTCATGGTACTTTGCTGTGGTTGATTCAGCACCACCTGCCAAGCCATTAATCCAGCGAGAATGCAAGCCGCTATTCCTGTGAGTTTCGGCCAATAACTATTTTGCGTATCCTCTACTGGTGTTGACGCGATTGCGTTTTCAATTCCTTTCCATAAGTCTCGCGTTGGTGCGATGTCTTTTGTTTGTTCGAGCGATTCTTTCAAAAACTGCTCAAAGTCAGGTTTACTCATTGTCGTACCACTCCTGCAATAACTGACGAGCACGGTGATATTGCGATTTACTTGATCCCACTGCCATGCCTAACATGTTGGCTATTTCCTCATGGCGATAACCTTCAACAGCATGCAATACAAATACTAAACGGGCTCTCTCTGGTAAACGTACTATCAGCTTGTCTAACCCGTTAAGCCCGTGACACATCTGCGCTGATTGTTCATTCATTCCGCAGCCTTCAATGCTCACCACCTTTTGCAGCCAGTTTTTATGCTTTCGTAAATAACTTATTGCTATGTTACTCGTGACGCTGTGGAGCCAAGTCGAGAACTGTGACTGCCCCTGAAACTGCGCAATCTTATGCCACAACTGCACAAATACCTCTTGGGTTACGTCCTCCGCATACTCTGGAGATGCGAGCAACCTTAGGCAAAGCCCAAAAACTCGCCTTTCATGCTTTCTATACAGTTGTTCAAAAGCCCGTTGATCACCCTGTTGTACTTTACGCACCAACTCATCGATAGGATTTTGCTCTGTGTTCGACAATGCCTGGTTGGCATCAATTAACATTTTTACTTTCCTTTTTCTTGGTCGAGCTAGCTTGATATAAATAGGGCTTGCTTTCAAGTTGCTAAGTAAGACGTCTTTAAAGCGAGAAAAGGTTTAAATATAAGAAGTATTTTTTGAAAAAATAAAAAACCCGCTATAAAGCGGGTCTTTCTATAAAAAGTTATATTACTCAGTGCTATCGGGTAACCTGTAATACCAACGCTCAAATGTAAGTAATGGCTTCGTTTGTGTGCTTCCACTACCATCACCGACACCGAAATCTACCGTTTTCAGTGCCTCATCAAAGTGAAAGTCACCGCTGCCAGAGCCATCAATGAACGAGCCAATAATGCTGCCATAAAGAGAACCGCTACCTGTCACTTTAACTGTTGATAATGGCGCATACACCATAGCGTACATGTCACTATTGCCACCCAGTGAGACCCCTTCTCCGGATTTAGATGAGTAAATGTTAAATGCCGCATGCCCGCTGTTAGTAAGCCCATGTTGCTCCACATACACATTACCGCTGCCACCTAGGTCTATATTGCCCGTCACAAAAATACTCAGGCTACTTCCAGCTTTAATGGTCATTCCCGAACCACCTTTAATAGAGAAGTCACCATCAATGAGGAAAATAACATCGCCCCCTTGAATCGTAACAGAGCCATTGCTACCAAGTTCAAAGCCGCTCATGCCATATACATATTCAAGGTCATTGTCGCTTTGTACAACATCTTCATAATGCTGCTCCAAGGTATTGAATATGTAAATATCCTTCTGAAAGGCAGAAATTGCACTCAAACCACCACTATTGCCATTTCCATTTCCATTTCCATTTCCATTTCCATTTCCATTTCCATTTCCATTTCCATTGCCATTTCCATTGCCATTTATAGTTTCGTAATAGGCCCAAGTAGGTGCAAACGTATAATGCTGGTTGGCCCATACCTTGTAGTATGGATAATCATTACTTTCTCCGATCACTTCGTCCATATTCTGTACGATTGCTAATGGATCACATTGTGATGAGTCTGCTGCATGGATCTCTATGGGCGTGATTTGTGGGTTAACGTTAAAACGGCTATTCGAATAGTGAATTCCATCCTGACTAAAGGTGCTATCATCAGGGAAAGAGCCAGAACCGCCATATTGAATATCAAATTCATCGTTGCTGAGATTAGTGATTGAGGCCCCCCAATCCATTGTCGCATCTCCATTGGCACGCACATAACCCGTTATTTCACCGCCTTTATGCACAATGTCACCTAGCGTAATCGCGTTACCGTCAACACGCACACCACCACCTGATGAAATCTCAATCCCGGTGTTCGATTTAATATTGCCATAAACTGGCGAAGAGCCCGTTAGGTATATTGCGCCCGCGGCGTTAACATCACCTTTTATGATTGAGTGTCCGCTCAATGACACATTTGCATTACTGCTGGAAGTATTGATGACGGCATTGCTGCCTTTAGTCTGTTCATAACTACCCGCAGACGAGTCATAACTGTCTATCAACGAGCTGCCTTTGAGACTAACTCCCGTGCAACCTGCCATAATGCTGTCATTAACCGCAGAAGAGCTACCTGGTGTGAACTTGTAGTGAGCTATAATTTTGTCATTAGAGTCACCGCTGTAACGCTCACCAGAGCTTGTAATCACCACAATATCCGGTGCATCCCCCGCCTCAGCCGAAGCGTCATACTTTAGATCGTCCCCTGCGCTACCACCACCAGTGTATGAACACTGGGTCAACACAAGCTCATCTCTCGTTAACGACGGATCCTCTACCAGTTTATCCTTTAGGCATTTTGCTACAATATAAATACCTTTTTCAGACAAGAATCTGGCATTCATGCTTTTTTGAAAATTACCTGATAAACGCTCTTGAACAAGAGTTTCTCTCATTGCACCAAACACAACAACGCCTGCCATCGTGCTCAATAACAAAACCTTTATCAGTGTAAAGCCGTTTTGCTTCTTCATCATTTACCTCATAATTACCCTGGTAGTAGCTAGGCTAATCACGATGCCTGTAGCAAATTGCGCTGGTACATCTTGTGGCGTCACGTTAACATTGATTAAGCGTCCGCTTTGACTACTACTAAATCCAAGCGCCTGTACACCTTTTAAAAGGTTTAAGACCCCTACACTATTCCCATCATCATCCAGATTTAATATATCGCAGGTTAAGTATCCATCACTTAAAGTATAGACCTCCTGATAATTAAATGTAGGTACAGTTCCTTGACACGAAGTGCTGTACGCATCTTGATCGATGGTAATTATCGTTCCGTTTTCTGTAATTGCTGGAATAACAGAAGTTTGCTTCACACTACGAGACAAAATATGGTTTGTATAACGCACAACTTCCTGCGCTTGAGACAGTTGTTGTGTGGTCATCACCGTGCCTTTTATTGCTGAATAAGACATCCCAATCCCCGCCAATAAAAATGTCCCGATAGTTAACGCTACCATCAACTCTACGAGTGAATAACCTCTAACTGAGTACGAGCTTAATCGCATGTGTCATCCAAACTCATAAATGTGGCATTCAATACCACTTGGTTTTCACCATCTACATCCGGATCCATACGATCATCGACCCAATTCACAAATATATTCATTTCATTTTCATAGGTCTGAGGAACAATCACTTCAAAGGTTGTACGTATATCTGATGGCGCTAATAACCACTCTCTAAATTCTTCATCTTGGAACAACGATGGGTCGTTATGTTGAATATCACATAATCGAGACCAAATTTTCTCCATCGCATTTTGGCCCTGTACTAGCGCTACAGTATAGTCAAAACTATTGGTCGCATATTGCAAAGCCCTGAGCTGCGTTGCAGCTAGTCCAAGCAGCGCGATACTCGCTATCAGCATCGACACCATCACCTCTACCAATGAAAAACCTTTCGTTAAGCGCAATTTTTATCTGCCTCATCAACCCAACTTTGCCCACTTTGTAACACACACAGCCGATAGTCAGTGGTACTGTCATCGTTGTCTGTCACTAATAGATTTAGCGCCTGATCCACTTCTCCCGTTGATGTAATTGTTCTATCAGCGTATTCAATTTCTATTGAATCATCTACAACTGAAAATTCATGTACCGTTACCCATTCACCATCAGTCTGTGACTGCAATAACCATTTAGAAGAGCTGGCAACCAGATGTAATGTTTTTGCCTGCTTTACTGCTTCACTACGAGAGTACTTATAAAAAGCACTCAAATAGTTCGCATTATTAACAACTCTGTCCTGCTTTATTTGCCTAACAAAAGAAGGCATTGCAAGCGAAGCCAATATACCTGCAATCAACAGCGTTATTACAAGTTCCGTCAAGGAGAAGCCACGGATGCTTTTACTACCAGCAGTCATCAACTTCAGCCCCCTGTGTGCCTATGTGGTTCAAGGTGATTGCCCCGCAAGGATCAGACTCCTGTAATGTTCCCGTTTTTGGCGTTGCTGTTAGTAAATATGAACGACTTGTATAGTTTTCTCCATTCTCAGGCTTGTTTAGGTGCTCATATTTAAATGTATACATTTCAAGTACTGGTAGAGCTGTAAAGGTGTCGCTGTCTGGATAGCCGCCGTTACGTGAGTAGGAACGCTCTAATATGATTGCCACTTGTAGCATTTCTTGTTGCGCTTGTGAGCGACGGCTCTCTTGCATAGACTCTATGTAGGTGGGGTAAGCAACTGCGCCAAGTATTGCAACGATTGCAGCGGCGATTAACAGCTCCGTTAACGAAAACCCTTTACTAACCATACATACCTCAAAAGCCTTAGATTTACCCAATACAAGGACAGCGCTGTCATCACTATAATTAAAATTATAGCAATTTTTGCAGCAATACTTAATTCTTATATTTTGTTTCTATAAGTTAACATTGCGCGTTGCGAGTTGGAAGTTCCATGCAATAATATTTGTGTAAAAACCATGCGAATTATTCAGCCTCAAGCAATTTCATCACATTAAATAACAGCGAGTTACGCAATTATGCACAGTATTCTTTGGTTTTTATCTGAAAATTAGAGTTGTTGTTATGTGTTTCAGGTGTGATAAATAAAAAACCGCGCACGAGCGTGCACGGTTTTGCTTAATACAAAAAATTAAGCTTCAGCAATAACGATTACTTTGATAGTAGCAGTTACGTCTGAGTGTACTGCGATTGCTACGTCAAATTCACCAGTCTCACGGATAGTACCTAGAGGTAGACGAACTTCTGATTTAGCAACTTCAACACCAACAGCTGAAATAGCGTCAGCGATGTCGCGAGTACCGATTGAACCGAATAGCTTACCTTCGTCACCAGCTTTAGATACTAAAGTAACTTCAGCTAATGCTTCTAGCTTCTCAGCGCGTGCTTGTGCAGCTGTTAGCTCTTCAGCGATTTTCGCTTCTAAATCAGCACGACGTGCTTCGAAAGTTTCAATGTTTGCTTTTGTCGCAGGAACTGCTTTACCTTTAGGGAATAAGAAGTTACGTGCGAAGCCAGATTTAACTACAACCTGGTCACCTAGGCCACCTAGGTTAGCGATCTTGTCTAGTAGAATAACTTGCATGTCTCTACACCTTTTAAAAACTGTTAATCCGCTGCTTACTTGTGTAAGTCAGTGTATGGAAGAAGGGCTAAGTAGCGAGCACGCTTGATAGCTGTTGCTAGCTGGCGCTGGTATTTAGCGCTAGTACCTGTAATACGGCTAGGTACGATTTTGCCACTTTCTGTTACATAGTTTCTAAGAGTAGCTAGATCTTTGTAATCGATTTGTTGTACGCCTTCCGCTTTGAAACGGCAGAACTTACGACGTCTGAAATAACGTGCCATGAGTAATTTCCTCAATTAATTCTTTCAATATGTTGTGCGTGTAATACCAGTTGACTTAAACCATTACGGTTTTCGTGTCGGTTTAAAAAACCGCTAACTTGTATTGCTTGCCCAACGTATAAATGCTGAGTTTGAGACTGGAACTTGTGCCCACTGGCAACCACTTGAATGCGAACATAACTATTACGGTTTAAGTCAGCTTCAACTTGAGTAGATTTATGCTCAAGCACAAAAATACAATGTGGAATGCCGGCTGGGCTTTGATTAAATTTGGGTGTTTTACAAATCACGCCCGAAAGCACATATTGATTTGTATACAGGTCAACCTGTTTTTGCACCACAAACCCTCAATGTCCAGAGTCAATAACGATTAAGCAGTAGCTGCTTCTTTTTTCTCTTCTCTTACAAGAGGAGATGCTTCAGTTACAGCAGTTTTAGTACGCATAACTAGGTTACGTAGTACTGCATCGTTGTAGCGGAAAGAAGTCTCAAGCTCGTTGATTACTTCAGTTGGTGCTTCAACGTTCATAAGAACATAGTGTGCTTTGTGAAGCTTTTCGATTGGGTATGCCAGTTGACGACGACCCCAGTCTTCTAAACGGTGAATAGTACCGCCAGCTTCAGTGATAGAACCAGTATAACGCTCGATCATACCAGGTACTTGCTCACTTTGATCTGGGTGAACCATGAATACGATTTCGTAATGACGCATGGATATTCCTTACGGTTAATATAGCCTTTTCCCGTTTCGGCCAGTCGGGTGAAGGCAAGGAACTAAATGTGATAGCCGAAAGAGCGCGTATTTTACGTAGAGTTGGATTATTAAGCAATTAAAATTTTTGTTAGAGAGAGAGATTTTTGGGATATTGAGATAAATCAAAGAGATTGGAGCGGCACACGAGGTTCGAACTCGTGACCTCGACCTTGGCAAGGTCGCGCTCTACCAGCTGAGCTAGTGCCGCATTCCATAGTTGCTCAAGTTTTATTGTTAGGCATTTATCTAACATTTCAACAGTTGAGCTAAGTATTACTTGGTAATACTGAAAGATTGGAGCGGCACACGAGGTTCGAACTCGTGACCTCGACCTTGGCAAGGTCGCGCTCTACCAGCTGAGCTAGTGCCGCTTCATAATCACTCATATTTTTGACCGCTGAAGCGCAACCTTAGGTCGCGTCTAACAATCTAGCAGCTGAGCCAGTGCCGCTTCATAATCACTCATATTTTTGACCGCTGGAGCGCAACCTTAGATCGCGTCTAACAATCTAGCAACTGAGCCAGTGCCGCTTCATAATCACTCATATTTTTGACCGCTGGAGCGCAACCTTAGGTCGCGTCTAACAATCTAGCAGCTGAGCTAGTGCCGCATGCTCAAGTTTTATTGTTAGGTGTTTATCTAACATTTCAACAGTTGAGCTAAGTATTACTTGGTAATACTGAAAGATTGGAGCGGCACACGAGGTTCGAACTCGTGACCTCGACCTTGGCAAGGTCGCGCTCTACCAGCTGAGCTAGTGCCGCTTCATAGTTACTCATATTTTTGACCGCTGGAGCGCAACCTAGAGGTCGCGTCTAACAATCTAGCAGCTGAGCTAGTGCCGCATTCTAAATCTTTTTCAACTTAAATATGTAAAAAGCCCCACTCAGGCTTCACGTCTTAAGCGGGGCAGGATTCTACAACATAGAAAATGCTTTGCAAGCACTTTTTTAAATATTGAAAAATTTTTCTTGGTAGACTTTCAATTCCATAATGGAATCTTTGATATCGTCCAAAGCGAGATGTGAACTTTTCTTTTTCACCTCATCTAGCAATTCAGGTTTCCATCGACGTGCAAGCTCCTTGACGGTGCTGACATCTAAATTACGATAATGGAAATACGCTTCAAGCTCTGGCATATACTTGTTTAAAAAACGACGGTCTTGACCGATGGAGTTGCCACACATTGGCGACTTAGCAGGAGGAACCCAACCTTTTAAGAAGTCTAAGGTTTGTTTAATCGCGTCAGCTTCTGTGAACTTACTGGCCTTACAACGAGCGGTAAGCCCTGAGCGGCCATGTTGGTTTGTGCACCACTCATCCATGCCATCAAGCAACTCGTCACTTTGGTGGATGGCAATAACTGGGCCTTCAGCCAATATATTCAAATCACAGTCTGTAATTACTGTGGCAATTTCGAGGATTTTGTCTGTCTTGGGTTCAAGCCCCGTCATTTCGAGGTCAAGCCAGATCAAATTAGATTCATTAAACGACATAGACTACCTTAGCGGTACTTTCCTTTAGATCCAATGCAATTAGATATATCATATTAGCTTCACCAACGGACCAAAAGCTTTTTTTTAAAAAGCGGGGCATTTAATTGAGTTATAGACCAATTACATGCAGCCCACAAAACAAACAGTACAGGAATAGATGAATTTAGACAAATTTACCTATTTCCGAGCGGCAGATCAAAAGTAACATGGCAAAACATAAAAAACTTAGTAAAGGCCAATCCAGACGGATTAGTGCCAATCATCAAAAGCGTTTGCATAAAGCAAAGCAGCAAAAGACGGACACGACTGAAACCACTTGGCAAGCGGATAATTTAGGGCCTAGTGAACATGCAGTTGTGATCAGTCGCTTTGGTCAACATGCTGATATTGAGACATCTCGCGGTGAAATACTACGATGTAACATTAGACGCACCGTAACAAGTTTGGTATGTGGTGATGAGGTATTCTTCCGCCGCGCTAAGGTGAGTGAAGGTGACTTAGCGGGCGTAATTGAAACCACTGAGGAAAGGCGTTCTCAGCTAACCCGTCCTGATTTTTACGACGGTGTGAAAGTGGTCGCAGCCAATATAGATCAAATCTTAATGGTCTCTGCAGTACTTCCTGAGTTTACTCCTCATATTATTGATAGATACCTTGTGGCATGTGAAGACATGGGCATTGAACCAATTTTGCTGCTTAATAAGGTCGACTTACTAGATGAGGAAAGTCGTCAGTATATCGATGAGGTTTTAGACATCTATCGAGAGCTTGGTTATCAGGTACTTCTGGTCAGCAATAAGACCAGCGAAGGCATTGAAGCGCTGAAGCACAAATTAGTCGGTAAAAATAATATTTTTGTTGGTCAATCCGGCGTCGGTAAATCGACCTTAGTAAATACGGTACTACCTAATGCCGACATTTTGACCCAAGAAGTTTCAGAAAACAGCGGCTTAGGGCAGCACACAACAACGGTTTCTCGCCTGCATCACCTACCGAGCGGAGGTAACCTAATTGACTCTCCAGGGATCCGAGAATTTGGTCTGTGGCACTTAGACGTTGAACGCGTTACTTGGTGCTTTAAGGAGTTTAGAGAATTCATAGGCGGATGCCGCTTTCGTGACTGCAAGCATTTAAACGATCCCGGCTGCCTATTAGTGGAGGCTGTAAACGACGGGAAAATAAGTGAATTGCGCTTTGAAAGCTATCATCGTATTTTAGAATCTATGGCCGATGGGCGAGCGGGAGCCCGTGCCCCTCGTGTTTAAATCTGTGCTACTATCAGCAAAATTTTTGTAGGAAATAACAACGTGAACTTGGATAAATTGAAGATTGCTATGCAGTACGCGCTACCAAAGCACGCGCTATCTCGTCTGGTTGGGAAGTTAGCTGCCGCAGAGGCAGGCGCCCTTACCACGCAATTGATTAAGTTATTTATCAAGCAATACAAAATTGATATGAGCGAGGCGCTTCACGAAGACCCTGCACATTACAAAACTTTCAACGAGTTTTTCACTCGCCCTTTAAAGCCTGGTATTCGTCCATTGGCGACAGACTCAAACACGATTGCACATCCAGTAGATGGCGCAATAAGCCAACTTGGCGATGTGGTAGATGGGCAAATAATTCAGGCTAAAGGTCACGATTATAGTTTACAAGCCTTGCTAGGCGGTAAAGAGGAAGATTTCTTGCCATTTAGCGGTGGTAAGTTCGCAACTATTTACTTGGCACCAAAAGACTATCATCGCATACATATGCCAGTCGATGGCACGCTAAAACGCATGATCTATGTGCCTGGCGACCTATTTTCAGTTAATCCACTAACCGCACAAAATGTACCAAACTTATTTGCCCGCAATGAGCGTGTAGTTGCCATTTTTGATACCGAACTAGGCCCGCTTGCGATGGTCTTAGTTGGCGCAACTATAGTAGCAAGCATCGAAACTATTTGGGCTGGTACAGTGACGCCACCAGCAGGAAAAGATGTATTTAGTTGGGATTACCCAACATCAGGAAGTAACGCGGTTACTTTGAAAAAAGGCGAAGAGATGGGACGCTTCAAACTTGGTTCAACAGTGATTTTGGCCTGGGGTGCTAATCAAGCTGAATTCCTAGACAGCGAGCAACCAGAAACAGTCACTCGCATGGGCACTCCATTTGCGACACTTAGCCACGGCTAGTTCGGCACACCTTATTTAGCGTAAAATCCTAATACGGGCTTTACGCTTTTTCTACAACCTCTTTTTCAGATACCTTACGTGTACTATTGAGATAATACCGTGTTAGAAGCAAAACCACGACAAGTATGAAAAAAGTTACTCCTGAGCTGCGAAATATACTCGACATTGCCAACGTAGCAACAAGGTCAGATAAATAACTACCATACTCAAATGCATGGTCAAAGTGAGCATCTATGAATGGTCTTTGTATATTGCTAAGTAAAGACTCGTAAGTGTAATGCTGCTGTGATTGCAACTGAATAAAACCTAAGGCAATAAAAACATTAGAAGATGTAATTCTCAAGCACATAGAAATAGAGTTTGCATTGATAACTTTATCACTTGTAATCGACAATAATGACATTGCTGTTAGGGGCGTAGCAAACAACACTATCCCTAAGCCTGCCACTACTCTTGCAGAGGCGAGTTGTGAAAATGTGGCATCCAAGGTGTATTGGCTCATCATGAAAAATGATATACCCGTTAAAATCAAACTGACCAATGCCGTGAAAAAATACCACTCTTTGCGTACATATTTACCAACAAATGGACTTAACAACCCCGCAACAGCACTACCAATAGCAACAACAATACCCGCATTCATCGCTGGCATTTTATAATTCATTTGTAACCAGATAGGTAACACGATCAAAGACGCAAAAATTAAGCCGTTCCCAACCACCATTACTGCCATAGCCGCGCTGAAGTTGCCATCTTTAAAAACAGCAAAATCAAAAACTTCCAGCCCATTCCTCTTGTTAAAGAAATAAAAAAGAACCATCCCAACTACAAATGTGACGGTACAAAGCAATATGCCAATATTGCTAAACCAATTGAGTTTCTCACCAAAATCTAATACATACTGAATTGAAGCGATAGCAACAGCAAAAGCTATTAATGCCGCATAGTTAACTTTACTGCTACCATCATTTTTCTTAAGCTTCGGTTCTAGCTCATCGACAAGAAAAATTAAACACACGATCATCAGCGGAAAATTGATGAGAAACAACCACCTCCAACTGAAGTATTGTATAACGAAACCACCGATCACGGGTCCGACAATCGGTGCCAATGAAATAGCACTGCTCCATAGCGCGACCGCCATAGCTCGCTTGTCTTCACCCATTATTTTAAACAGAATAGATTGACTTAATACGATGAGGAAGCCTGATGACAGGCCTTGCAAAAATCTGAAAATGATAAAGTCAACGTCAGAAAAAGCAAAGCCGCAACCAAGCGAAGACAGGATCACAACAACACTGGCTAGAACAAAGAGTAAATCGTTGCAATAACAACGACTAAGTGCACTGGTCAAAGGAAATGAAATGACAAGTCCAGCACCAAATGCAGTGATGATCCACGCAGCGTTATATACCATAATACCCAGATCCGGGGCTATTTTAACTAAAGCTAAATTGGCAATAGATGTATCCAGCATCTGGGTGAATATGACCAAATAGACGGCAAATATCTTAAGGTAGTTTTGCATCATTATCTACAATCGACAGTTCACATTCGACGCATATTTAGTAAATGAAGCTTGCTCTGCTGCTACAATTTTTTGAATATAGTCTTCCGGCTGCTTTTGCCAGTTTGGCAAGCTGTGGTAACCATGCCTTACTTGCGCTCTTTGTTCTACAGAATCTAATTGCTCATCAAGCAATAACTCGACTTTGGCGCTTGAGCCAATCGGTAACGTCTTGGCACCTTCATCTAATAAACTTACGATGACGGGCACACGTTGACTCACTTTGATCCAGTTTGAGTCGGTATTATTTCTTGGAATAGGTGAGAAAGAAGCTGCGGTAGAAGGAACAATAGAATGCACAACGCCCTTATAAACTTGCTGCGGGTTTACATCGGAATATACTTTGGCACGCATACCGGGCTTTAACGAAGCAATTTTTGTCTCAAGCACATTAGCTTCAACTCTAATATCATCCGTTGCAACTAATACAGCAATTAAATCACCAGCATCAACGTACTGCCCAGCATAAATATTGAGAGTATATATGTAGCCAGTGCGTGGCGACCTAACTTCCTGTAAACGTTGGTTGTGCAACTCTTCTTCAAGCGTGTTTTTAGCTTGCATCACTTTCGTCCGAGACAGTATAGCTTCATTCGTTGCATACCCCATCACTGACCATTCCAATTGAGCAATGCTTTTCTCTTTCATGGCGACGGAATACCCCAAAGACAAGTCCTCAAATGTATCTTCTGCAAGCAAATTGGCACTACTTAACTTTTTGCCTCGCTCCAACCTGTCCTTTTTAAAACTACTGACAAGGTCACTACTAGATAGCTTTTCTTTGGCTATGCTCTCTTCAAAGCAGGCTTGTAACTCATCTTTAATGCTTTGATGGAAAGCTTGTGACGCTTTTTGGACCGAAAGCTCCGCTGAACGTTTATCATAAGCGAACAAAATGTCTCGCTCATTAACTGTACTCCCATGTTCTATCAGCACAGTCTCGATAATGCCATCTTTAGGCGCTCTAATCTTTATGATTTTTCCACTCACATAAGCGTTATCCAGCACAACCGTATTGCTGTCTAAACTCATCACATAGCCAGCCGCAAGACCAGCGACAACCAATAGCAATATCAGAAAGTTCTTCACCATTATGCATTTAATTCCTTTTCGTTGTTGTGGTGCTCTAGCACCACTGCATATTCTCTTCAAGTGTAGCAATGCCCTTATGAAGAGCTTGTTTTACATCAGTCTCTGAGTGCCCAACTACGACAAAACTTGCTGCACACGCGACACTGACACTAGCACCACCGTAGCTTTCTCCTTCTTTAACAGCGATTTCAAGCTCCGTCATCCAAGCAGTGTCACTTTTATTTTTAAGACCTTGGTAGGTGGCACTTTGAGGTTGATATAAGATCATTCCCGACATTCTAGTCGGGATACTAGCGATTTCTAGCTGTTGAGCAATGCCCGCTTGAGCCTTGACCCAAAGTTCATACAAATTCACATTGAATGCGTGGTTAAGGGCTGAAACGATCCTCCCCCCCGCCAATCGACAACCAATTTCACACAGCACCAGCTCATTCTCTTTTGTTACAAATACCTCGCAATGAAACGCCCCGTTATCAGGTAGCCTAAGCGCATTAATCACTTCTTTCGTGAAAGTAATTAATGGCTCTGTCAGCGGGTTGTCTTTTTCGAGCAAGTAGCTGCCAACATGCTCACCGTTAGCAAAACTCAGCGCGTCGCCAGCCAAATAAGAGCTAGGCCATATTATTTCGACTTTTCCATTAATAGAAATACCATCTACATGATATAAATGCCCGTCGACGAATGTTTCAATATCTAAGCCAGCAGATTTATTGTTGTCCAGAAAGTGCTGAAGCTGCTCATCATTCCTTATTACATGCACACCACTTGAACCAGCTCCATCTGCGGGCTTCACTACCACTGGGTAGGCATTACTCTGAACAAAGCTAAGAACGTCAATGACATTCTTAGCTTTCGTGAAAGTGGGCACATTAACTCCACATTTACCAGCGGTCTCTTTCATCAAGACTTTATCTCTAAAGGCAAGCGCATTGGTTGCCTTTTGACCCGGTATGTCAAAATACTCTCTAAGCTGTGCACAGCGTAGTACATCAAACTCAGAAGTGGTTACAATTGAATCAACTGGATAAAGCTTACACAATTCATAGGCTTTAGCAACAATTCCATCATCATCATAACTGTCGAATGCATAAGGTTCTAATTCTGAAAACTGATCCGCTACCTTGCTACACATTAAATAGTGACATTGCAAAGTGTCATCATTTAACCACTGCCCAAAGTCAGCAATCGCCTTAGGCAAGCGATTAAATATAATTATATGTCGCATCCTGCTCCCCTAATTTCCATTGCTAAATTTCGACTCTGACTGATAACGTAGATTGATCTGTTGCAGCTTAGGAAAAACCTCTTCATGTGAATCACACTTAACAACAACAAATCCAAAAGCATCACAAGACATTGAAGCCTTTTCAAACTCTTGACCAACTTGCTTCCAAATTTGATGATAAAGCACTTGCTTATCTTCAATAATCTTTTGTTCATCACCAAGTTCATCAATACGTCCTGTACACACACTTTTTAATAATGCAGCTCCCACGTATGGTCGCGCTTGGTACTGTACAACATGTTTCTCAACCAGTTCAGCACGTACCCATTCTTCCGCCATTTTAATCTGATACCCCTCTTTGATCAGATTAGATACATACACGCCAGGCAAACGCGCACCTATCTCCCCAAAGTAAACTCTTTTGTCCGGTGTTAAAAAGAATTCAACATGTGCAACACCATTAACAAAGCCAAACTCTCTGATGATGATCTCATTGAGTCTTATCATCTCTTTTATGTGCGGTACACTTTCGTCAAATATAATTTGGCTCGCAAAAAGTGTCGTAGGATCCTGTAATGACTTTAATGGCGTAGTGGAATATTCTGATACGGATTTAAAAATAACTTCACCATTTTGGATTACACTATCCACATGAAACTGTTCACCTTCGATAAACTCTTCAACCCGATATTGCTTTAATATCTCATTGGATAATGCCAAATCTTGTAGTTCGGTTTCGTTGTGTACTTTATATGTCGAACGTGAGCCCATACCATCATAGGGTTTTACTATCACGGGAAAGTGCAGACCGCTTTGGTTAAATTCTTCAACCGACAAAGTGCTGGGTATGTAACTTTGCGCAATCGGAACGCCTATCTCCTTGGCTTTGGCTTGCATCACATTTTTGTTTCGCACAAACTCTGAAAGAGCTTGCATATTTTCTCGCACACCAAGGTGTTCCATTGCTTGCAATGCAAGTCCCACATCCTCTTCATAAGCAGGCAAAACACTTTTGATTTGAAAGTCTTTTGCAAGCTCATCAAGAATAGTCAGTGTCAATGAGAAGTCACTAAAGTTAGACACTTTGAAGTGCGCATCGGCTTCTATATCACTGATTTCTGTTCCATCAAGTGTGATTACAAACGCAGTCGCATTTTGTTCTCTTGCTGCTCTAGCCATTGCTTTTAAGTTAAGTCTATAAACTGGTCCAAAATCTCTATATATCACTACTATTGCTTGTTTCATGCTGCACTCTCCTCTTGTGCATCTGGTGCTACTTGCTCAAGGCCAACACTGTGGTAGCCATTATCAACGTGTATTATTTCTCCTGTGGTACACAAAGATAGATCAGACGCCAGATATGCAACACTTTTAGCCACATCTATTTGGTTAATTTCATTGTTGAGTGGGCAACGGTTTGAGTAAGCATCTTTCATGGTGGCGAAGTTGCCAATTCCGAACGAAGATAATGTTCTTAATGGACCCGCACTGACTGCATTCACTCGAATATTGTGTGCACCTATATCCTGCGCCAAATACCGAACAGAGCCTTCAAGAGCCGCTTTAGCAATCCCCATCCCATTAAACCCAGCCATAGCCCTTTGCGCCCCAAAATGGGATAATGTGATCAACGAACCGCCGCCCAAAATGTCCTTCGCTTGATTGGCAACTTTCAATAGACTGTACACAGAAATATCCATCATTTCTGCGAACCCTTTTCGGGACATGTTGGACACGCCAGAGGCTAATTCTTGCGTATCGGCATAAGCAATAGAATGCACAATAAAATCAATCTTTCCATATTGCGATTTTAGTTTTTCAAATAACGCTTCAATATCTTCGTCATTCGCGACGTTACAAGGGTAAAAGCTAGCTTCAGGAGAAAGCCCACTACCTTTTTTGATACGAGCAAGGTACTTGTCTTCATCCCCTCCCATAGGTTGATATGACACAGCTATTTCAGCACCTTGCTCCTCTAAAAACTTTGCAATATGGGTGGCAATTGAGTTTTTATTTGCAATACCCATCACCAAACCAACTTTATTTTTCATCAATTCCATTTCTACTACCTTCAACTACAATGATTTATCGAGCAACGGTTCAGGGAGTCGCTCAACTATGTTAAACTCTGTGGGAATACAGCTGCTAGGCAACTGAGAACGAATGTATCTCTTTAACTCGGTGACCTCAAAAGGTGTTGCCGCTTCTATATATGCAACAGGCACTTCCCCCAGAATAGGGTCTTGCTGCGCCGTTACTCGTACGTATTCCGACTGTGTGAATTCACTAATCACATTTTCAATTTCACTTGGGTAAATCTTTTCCCCTGCGCGCTTAATAATGTTCTTTGAGCGGCTACTGAACGCAAATCCGCCGTTCAATCTAGAGAAAAAGTCCCCTGTATTCAAACGGTGGTCGAGATGCAATTCAACAATGCTATTGTTAACGGCTATTCCAACCATCTTCGTAGGAGTTTCAATCACTAACTCGCCAACACCATCCACCTCATTAGCTAAGCTCAAGGACACGCCATCTAGAGGCTCACCCAAAGGTACTTTCGTCAGATTAATAAGGTGTTGAGCGTTAGCTTTGTATGTTGAAACACGAGGGCCAGCTTCTGTGAGCCCATATGTACAATAGATTTCTGTCTTATCAAAAAGCTTCAACACCCTTAACAAAGTCGCTTTGTTTATCGCATCCCCTCCGATAGTGAGGGTGCGTATGTTAAGAGCAGGTCGTTGCGCGATGAGTAGTTTCACAATGTGCGGTGTCACACTGGCAAAGGTGATAGCATTTTCTTGCAGCCACTCTCCTAACTTACCCATGATCTGGTTGCTGTTTTTGCACATAACAATGGTGCTCTGAGATTGAATTGCACCAAATAAATTTGCTATCAAGCCGAAACTGTAGAAGATAGGCAGTACGATGGCCACTCTGTCTGAGCAACGCATATCAACCGACTTGGTATGCAGCCAGCTATTATGCAATACTCTGTCCAATTTATGCAGAATCAGTTTAGGCTCTCCAGTCGTACCTGAGGAGAAAATTCCCAAGTCTGCCACCTGCTTTAGAGAAGACAATGCATTATGGTTTACGTTAAACCTTATGCCTGCGAAGCCTTGAAGATTTGAATCAATGACTTCACCATTAGAGTTCTTACCAATGGCATTCACCATTGTGCTTTCAGACAGGAAGAAGTTAAAATGAAACTTTTCTATGAGCTTGTTTATATAACTGGCTTTTACAGCATTTTTTACTATTGCAGTAAACACCCCCACTTTCCATAGAGCACAAAGCGCTGCTACGTGTTCCACAGAGTTTTTTAACTGTACGAGAACCGTATCGTTGTTTCCCAACCCCATTGCAGAAAGTTCATCACACTTTTGCGCAACAAGTAAACAAAAGTCTCTACCAGTCAACGCTACTTCGTCATCTACAATGTTAAAAGTGTCTGATGCTTCAATTTTTGAAAGCAGTGCTTGTATATCAAAATTCGCTTGCATTACTCCTCCCTAACCAAAAGTGAATTCTGCCAGTTAAAGCAAACAAGAATCTAAGTACATCGCTTCAACGACTAACTCATCTCCAACATAATCTGCTTCTATTAGTAGTACTTGTTCGAGTATTTTTTCTTTTACTAAACTATTAACGATATTTTCTACAACAGTTCTAGAATCAGGGTTCTGTTGTATAAAGTAGGTATAACTTGCGCCATGTAGATCAAATGCAATTGAGCAATAATTGGCTAGCATTTGTGGACCACCACGCGAAAAAAAGCCCTGTCTAGGGCGACTTTGTTGGGCTGCTTCAACCACTTTATTAATATGAGATACGCAGCCTGTCTTCGTGATCACAACTACGCTGGTTGTCTCCGGTAGCATTAAACTAGACTCGGACAACAGCCGCTCAACACACCGTATACTTGCACTCGCCAGAGGATCACAACGAACATCCTTACCTTTAAGCCTTGCCGGTGGTTTACAATCCGCGATTGAGATTTTTAATCGGCTAGAAATCGACTGTTCCATCATTGTCACTCCCTCTCGAACGCAATACATGAATTGACGCCACCAAACCCACAAGTAATAGACAAGCCACTGCGCAATGTTGTTTCGGCCGAAGCACCCGCACCTATAACATTGAGGGGAATTAATGGGTCTAACTCACTATGGCCAACTGTTCCCAAAAGCATCTGATTCTTAAGAGCCCATATTGAAATCACAGCTTCAGCCAGGCCTGCTGCCCCCAATAAGTGCCCAACAGCCCCTTTAGTTCCATTTACAGGAATATCGTGCGCTCTCTCAGCAAATACCAGTGTTAAAGCTGCAGCCTCAGCCGCATCACTTAATGGTGTACCACTGCCATGCAAATTTATAAAATCAGGTGTGCCCACTGAAGCCGTCGCTTTGCTTATCGCTTTTGCCAAAAACTGACCGTGTTCAGCAGGCGCTGTAATATCACTCGCATCACAACTCATGCCAAAACCTCGTATAGTGATATCAGACGTTTCACCAATTTGTGACAGACCACGTGAATTCGCTACCACAACACATGCTCCCCCTTCTCCAAAAGTAGTGCCATTGCGTTTTGTATCCAATGGCATTGCTCCCTCGGGAGATTGAGTTCCAAGCGCTAAATGCTGTCTTAATTTTGCAGGGTCTAGGCAGTCGACTGCGAGCACGGCAATTATGTTTGCTGCACCGCTCTTAACCATTGCATATGCCTGACCCAGCACATCTGTACCACTTGAACAAGCACTTGACACCAGCAAGTCCACATTTTTCTCACATCCAATCTGCGACAAATGCGCTTCGATATCATTGATGGGACGACCTGCATTTTTTCCTTTCAAATCACCAAGGCTACTTGCCGAAAAAATATGATCACACTGCCCTATCCAGCTGGGAATAACCCCAGTAGCAGACATTTTTTTGAGTATGTTGGGTATTCTGTATTCGCTCTCGGAAATATCTTTAATCACACCGATTGGTGTGTTTTCATCAGGAAATGATTCAGGAAAACAGGTGCTCGCAGGAGAAAAACCGCACATTCCTTTAAATAAACGTTCTTGCAACGCCAACCCATCACCAAGACAAGTTAAAACGTTCGCAAACGCGACATAAACCTTATTGTCACTCATGTGAATAGCACTTTTGATTAAATTAAAGAATAAAGAAAGGTTGCTGCACAAACAGCAACCTCAATAGCATTAAAAACCTATTCCATGATAAATTTTCTTTTTAACACGGATCATTTTGCCGCTACCCTTAAGTGCAGGGCCAAAAGTTACCCCAAACTTATTCCCTTGATCATAGTAAGGGAAGTCTCTCACCCTCACCTCAAACTCAAATGGCATTTGAGAATCCGTTGTTTTACCAGTTGCCCAAAGAGCAACATCAAGTAACGTACCCGGTGGTACAGGATGTCCCATTGTCAAAGAGAGATCAGCAACAGCTGATACTTCTTCATTTGAGCCATCAGGAATAAGCGGACGAGTCATTCCCAAGAACAACATGATTGCCACTTGAATAGTGTCTTGCGCCAAGTTAGTTCCAGGATAAATAGCCGCATCAGGAAAGTGGCCTTCAAACGCAGGAATAGAACAAGAAATTGCTCTTAAACTGTGTACCCAACCTTTTTCAAAGTCATGATCCGCCACCTGGTCTAAGCCCAGCATTGGGTGAGTATGGCGTAAGTACTGCTTCACACCAGTATGAGAAATTGGCCCTTTGCCATGGCCTGATAACTCTTTCACTATGTATTCAAAACTATAATCTGACATACTTTAATCCCTTGTCATTTCTTGAAGTTTTTCAACCAGCTCAGTTGGTAATTTAACAACTTCATTGTTTGATTTGTCGATGCATACCACTGTAAGAGACACCGAACAATACTCTGTCTTGGCAGTATCATCTGCAATTAAAAATTCCAACATAGCGCGCGTACGACGCAGTTGCGAGGTCTTCAAATATACAGAAAATTGCTCAAGAAACGTCAGTGAGTTCATGTAGGTCGCATTCGCACCCACAATTGCGAGCGTGTGGTTTTGCTCTTGTAAGCTACTCCAAATCTGTGGCTCAACAACTTCGAAAAGCGCTTCTTCTGTATGTCTAAAATAGTTTGAGAAATGACATACACCATCAGCATCTGTTTCGTAGTGATTTAATCTTCGGGTACATAGCTTACGCATTTGCACCCTCCAATTTTTTACATACGTCAACATATGCCTGAACAATTCGAGGCACCATCTGTATGTCCATTCCTAATGGAGGAGTCATGCGTAAGGTTTCATGGATTCTGTATTCTTTTGGAATACTCGTCATCATCATGCCACTTTCAACTTCTGACAGTACACCTGCACGAATCAGCTCATCTCGTACAAGCCTTCCTTTTCTCGCATATTTTCGTTCAAGTTCGATACCTACTAACCCAGCTCGTCCTCGCACATCACGAATGATGGTAGGGAACTGTTTTTGAACTTCTTTAAGTTGCTCGATCAAGGCATCGCCTATTAATTTAATATTGCTGTTCAAGTCATTAGTTGCGATGAAATCCAACGCTTGTTCAACAATTTGAGCCTGAAATGGACGAGCATTAAATGTTCTTACACCCACTCCAGCGCGAAGGTTTAACTTTTTATTGTTCCAAATCACCGCCGATAGGGGGAACAAGCCGAAGCCAAGCGCTTTACCTAAAGTGATACAATCTGGAATTCGGCCCTGTGGTAACGCCAAAGTCGCTCCCGTTCTGAAGCCTGTTAGTATCTCGTCATCAATTAGCACTGCTGACTCATCACGTGCTAGCTGCTCTAGCTCCGACCACCATTGCTCAGATGCATCAATCACACCACCATCGCCAAGAATACCTTCCACGATCACGGTACGAATACGTCCCTTATACTGTGCAAACATGTCACGCAATGAAGACAGCTCTCCATAATGCATAAACACGACTTCATAACCTGCTACTCGAGGGATCCCTCCAGTGAACTGCTTTCGATCAAGCAATTGGTTTGCGCCAGTAGCCCAGCCATGCCAAGCACCATGGCAGGCCAAAATAACATCTTTGCCACTTGTGTCTGTATCCGTGCCCAGCTGATAGTCCGTCATTAAGCTCATTTGCATAGCTAACTCAACAGCTTCTGTACCCGTACTCGTAAATGATACATCCCAATCACTGGCACTTGTTTGCGTGTGCTCACCAATTAAAGACTTAATTTTCTTAACCAGCGATAGCCGATCTATCGAATGGTGCTCATCGTTCATAACCGGAGCAGTGTTTAAGGCTGCAGATACACGCTCACTTAGAAAGTTTAAGTTACCTCCCAATACTCCTGCGCCATAGCCACCAGTACAATTGATCACATTATAAGCGTCAACACACTCATCAGAATGTTCTGATTTCTCCACAACCAACGTTTCAATGCCTGTTGTTTCAAGGAAAACGAAGGGAGTTCGACCGCCATAGTGATCAAATAGACCATCACCGGACGTAAGACATTCCTGCAAATTGACATCCAATTCGCCATAACTAATAGGGGATTTCGACGCCGCGGCATCCCACAACATGCTATACTTGCTTGAGATCATCTTTAGCCCTTTACATGCTCAGCTATTTGCCCCACGATATGCTCTAAAGTATCTAGCTTTTCAGCGATAAGTTTTGATGGATCCAGTGAAAAGTTCTCTTCTACGAACACACGTAGTTCAGTGGTATCCAAGCTGTCTAAACCAAGCTCAGCATTTAAAGCCACACCTTCTAATTCGTCCTTCATTAAGTCTTCAATTAAAAAGTTACGTACTGATTGTTCGATCTGTTCTAAGTTCATTATCATTCCTTAAATATTATTTTATTCTGAAAATTCAGATATTTGAGCTCCAGTTATAGAGACTAGTTTTGAAGGAGAGGTTTTAATCAACAGCTCAGGTTTTCCGCCACCGCCAATAATAAACTCTTCCTTCATAACATTTTCATCAACGCATAGCGTCAAATGCTCAGGCAGACCCACAGGTGGTACTCCGCCTGGCGCAAATTCAGTAATATTCAAAACTTCATCGCCGTTGAGGAAACGAAACTTCTTAACGCCTAAATGCTTTCGAACCTTCTTTTGATCCATCGAATCGCACCCTCTCATAACTACGGCTGCATACGTCCCAGATGACGTTTTCAATAAAAGTGTTTTTATCACCGCACTATCAGGTAGCTGACAATAAACGGCAGCATCTTTTGCCGTTGGCAAAGCTCTATCAGCAACCACCAACTGCAACTCAGCTTGGTGCGTGTACATAACCTCCCGAAACATCTCAGGTAAATCCTTTAATGCATTTTCGTTGTTAGTGTTCATTTAAAACCCACCTCATTTAATTAACTTTCCTGTAATATAAAATTCAACTTCAAAACAATAATCAAGCGAGAAGTCGATGTTCACAATACGTACAATCGCTGAGCTTTAAAACGCAAAAGTGGTCAATGGCGTTTAAAAACAAGTACCATAAAGCGAAACGAAACTAACAAACAAAACACAAAATATCAACATACGAAAACACCAAGTAAACCAGTTGATAATTTGAATTTTACAAACAAATATTTAAGCTCAAAGCTTCGAACAAATGATTGTTAACTACCTAGCAACTTTTGCACTAGAAAATTCAGATCATATTTAGGAGGGGTTGGAAAAAACTATTGAGAAATGCGGTTTAATATAAATATATTAATTTTTTATTTTTATACTTTTATACTATATCTGCTTACTCACACCTATCCTTTTTTACCTATGAACGATTGCCTACTGCGCTCGAATCATATTTCAATCAATTTGAAATAAAGCTTTTAAAATATAAATCAATAGCTTAAAAAATATTAAGGAAGAGGGATGGTTAGCAGTGTATTTGTAGATCCTGCAGATACACTGATCTACTCTTGTGTACAAAGCTGACTGTGCAACTGGTGAATTGGAAGATTTAAAGAATGGCTTTCAGGTATCGTGTCCATTCTAAAGGTATGGCTACGGAAGGTAGACCATACACAGCTTTTTTAAAAATACTAATGTCTGCACTCAGTACACTGAGCATCCTTCGCTAATTGCCAAGGTTGATGAGTCAAGGTCCGTGCATCTATGCGCGCAAAATAACAGCCTCTTTGATGACCCAATATCACATTAACAGCCAATAAAGCTTGTTGCGAGCCTATCACGCCTAATAATGGACTTAATACGCCAAAGTTATCACAGTTTTCCATCGGTGCGTGTGTGTGTTTAGGAAAGACACAAGCATAGCAAGGAGAATGTCCTCTAAAATCAAAGCACATCAACTGCCCCTGTGTTGCAATGGCAGCTCCTGAGATCAGTACCTTATTAGCAGTCAAGCAATACGAATTTAGAATATAACGCGTCTTAAAGTTATCGCTGCAATCTAACACAACATCAGCCTCACTGAGTAAATCGGCCACATTGTCTTCTGTCAATGCGACATTAATTGGCGCAAGGCTAATTTCATTGTTAAGGCTCGCGAGTACTTTGCCAGCCGCTTGCGTTTTTTGCTGACCAAGGTGGTTGACTTTATACAAAATTTGCCTTTGTAAATTAGATAGCTCGACCTGGTCATCATCAACAAAAGTGAGATGCCCAACGCCACTTGCAGCTAAATAGAAAAGCGCGGGGCTACCCAAGCCACCGCAGCCAATGACGGCAACATGAGCAGCCTTTAATTTTATCTGTCCTTGCTCACCAACTTCTTTGAGCAGCAAATGACGGCTATACCTCAGCCGCTCTTTTTCACTTAACGTCATTGTCTAACGGTTCCCTAAATAGGCTTGAAGCTGTTCAATCGCACTGGCGTGATCATTTGACTCCGTAATGGCTCTCACGACGGCAATACTGCCTACGCCCGTTTTCACAACGTCTGGAGCAACAGATAAGTCAATACCACCGATCGCGACAGTCGGATAATGCTCAGCCATTAAAGGCACAAAATGCGATAGCTTCTCAAGGCCTTGTATCTGCCCTGTCATGTCTTTGGTAGTGGTGGGGTAAATCGCCCCAAAAGCGAGATAACTGGGTCGATAATTGTGTGCTCTGAGCATTTCGTAAAAACCATGAGTGGAAACGCCTAGTCTCAATCCAGCTTCCTGAATGGCTTGCAAATTAGCCTCACTCAGGTCTTCTTGTCCTAGGTGAACACCATAAGCACCATGCTTTATCGCCAGTTGCCAGTAATCATTAATAAATACCCGCCCCTGATATTTATTGCCTAATGTGACGGCTGTTTGAATATCCGCTTCAAGTGTTTCAGGATCCGCATTCTTTACTCTCAGCTGCACCGTTGGAACCCCAGCAGATAAACATTTTTCAACCCAATCAACACTATCAACAACAGCATATAGCCCAAGTTCGCCACCTGTGTCTGCAAATCCTGCGGCAAAGTTGAAGGGGATTGGCTGTTCAAAATCAAGCTCATCTGCAAGCCAACTACCCGCTTCGATAACTTGTGGGTAATCATTGATGTCCTCTGGAAAGCCTGTATGCGCCAAAGGCCCAATCCCCTCTCCAAAGCGTTGTGCATAAGATAACCCTTTGTTGACATAGGCTTTACCAAGAATAAAGGCATCTTTTAACGGGTAGCCTTTGGCCAAACAAGCTGCGATGGCGGATGATAAACTACACCCGGTACCATGAGTGTGAGGCGTATTAATCGCTTCGTTACCAAGCCAATACTCTTGCCCTTGTGAGGCACAATAATCCACACAATACCCCTTTGGATAGTCCCAATGCCCCCCTTTTATCACCACCGATTGTACACCCAGTTGCTGCAACTTCTGCGCAGCTTCACGCACTGCATCTGGGCCAATTAAATAAACCCCGGTGAGCAACTGGGTCTCTTGTGTGTTGGGCGTGATCACGTCAATCAAAGGCAGTAAATATGTTTTTAGCGCGTCGATGGTGTCTTCTTCAGTTAACCTATCACCACTACTGGCAATGGCTACTGGGTCATATACTACCAATGGTGGTTCAACCCATTTTGCTTTGTAGTGACTGAGGTGCTCCGCCACCAGCTGAATTTGCTGCACATTCGCAAGCATGCCTATTTTTATAACACGCGCAGGCATATCAATTGCCAATGCTTGAAGCTGAGACTCTATGACTTCAGTTGAAGTTGAGTTTAGTGCCTCAACTCCCAAGCTATTTTGTGCGGTAAGTGCGGTAATAACAGTACAGCCATGTACGCCAAAGCTATGCATCGCTTTGATATCCGCCTGAATACCAGCCCCGCCACCTGAGTCTGACCCCGCAATACTCCAAACTACATCTGCCACTTCAGACCCCTATTGAATGATTAATTTTGATGCCAGAACGGCATTCCCATCGTTGGCGTTGACGGTGCAGCCACATCTTTTTCAGGCATTGCCTGTGCGATGTATGCCGCTCGTCCCGCTTGCACTGCATGATTAAATGCACTGGCCATTTTTACTGGACAACCTGCTCCCGCGATTGCCGAGTTGAGCAATACCGCATCATACCCCATTTCGAGCGCTTGACAGGCATGCGATGGCACACCTAACCCAGCATCAACAATCAACGTGGTATCCGGCATCCGCTGACGGATCATAGCTAAGTTATATGGGTTTAATAACCCTTTACCCGTGCCAATTGGCGCACCCCATGGCATTAATACTTCACAGCCAAGTGCCGCTAGACGCTGACATAATACTAGGTCATCGGTACAGTAAGGCAGTACCTTGAAACCATCCTGTAACAATATTTCTGTGGCTTCTAACAGTGCGACTGGGTCTGGCTGTAAATTGTACTCATCGCCAATCAGTTCCAGTTTAATCCAGTCTGTCGCAAAGACCTCTTTGCACATCTTCGCCAGCGTTACCGCTTCTTTGACACTATGACAGCCTGCTGTGTTGGGAAGCACCGTTAACCCTGTGTCTTTTATCAATTGCCAAAAGTCTTCACCGGCTGACACCGAGTTTTGACGACGCAGTGATACCGTTACGATTTGTGACTGTGATGCACAAATTGCCTCTTGCATTATGTGTGGGGAAGGATACAACGCCGAGCCTATCAGTAAACGACTCTCAAATGTTTGCCCATAGATGTTAAGTGGCTTCTCTTCACGCATCACTTATCCACCTTGAATAGGTGACAACAACTCTATGCTATCGCCATCAGTAAGGTGTGTTGATGAGCACTGAGTTCGCGGCACAAATGTGCCATTGAGTGCCACAGCAAAAGGCTCTTTTGCGCCCATTTCAGTCACCAATGCTTGCAAGTCTTGGCTGCTGGTTTCAGTTAGTTGACCATTAAAAGTTATTTTCATAGTAATTCCTTAGTAAGCGCTTGGCGCACCACAGCGGGAGCCAATAAATAGCCATGACGATACAAGCCATTAATGGATATTACATTGCCCTTGATTGAGCTACGAGGGCGATTATCTCCAAAGGCTGGACGCAACCCAGCATTAATAGCCATCACTCGGCCTTCGGCAAAGCCACTATGCACCGTGTATGCTGCCGATAATAACTCGAGCGTTGAGCGTACCGTTGCGGGCCCACTATCTTGTGATTCTATTTCGGTTGCACCAATCACAAACTCATTGTTTGGCTTTGGAGCTATATAAATAGGGTAACGAGGATGCATTAGCCTCACGGGCCTTTGTAACTGCACCTCAGGTGCATATATTCTAGCCACTTCCCCTCGCACCCCTCTTAAACCATCACACTGTTCTTTAGCCCCAATTCCTCGACAATCAATAATCCAATCGAACGCTTCACCGTTTACCATCTCAATACCAGATTTGTGGCTTTGGGGATGCAATTCCACGTTTTGTGAGAAGTGAAATTGCACGCCTTGTTGCCGTAAGAAAGCATAGCTTTGTTGATAAAAAGCGAGGTTATCCAACTGCCCTTCGCTGGGTAAATACACGCCTTGATGGAATCGCCCTGCTAGATCTGGCTCCAATTTAGCAATATCTGCGCCGAGCACTCGCTGAGCATGGTGTCCTCGTATAGGCTTTAGCCGCTGCATAAAACTTTGCAAGTCTCCCATATCTTGGTTATGGGCAATCACCAAAGTACCTGCTTGTTGAAACATGACGTTGGTGGGTAACTGTGCCAGCAGTTCTGGCCACATGGCCATTGCTTCAAGTCCAAGTTCAGCGATATCGACTTCGCAGTTGACCGACTCTGCCATTGGCGCCAACATAGCAGCCGCCAGCGCACCAGCACCATTTTGACTTGCATCACATGCAGCTTCAAAGATGCTCAGCTGGTGATGTTTATGCAACATCATTGCCGCCACTTTGCCAACTAGGCCAAACCCCAATATTGCAACACGATATTCTTTCATGGAAACGCCTCGTTTATAGATGATTTATAACACACACCACATTCAGTGGTGTCGCTATTAACGTCTATGGGTAAGCAAGGCTTACCCAAGCTCACCATGTTAAATCGCTTTGTGATATAACTCAGATCCCGAACGCTTAAACTCATCTGATTTGGCTTGCATTTCGGCTTCAACATCCAGCATTTTTACCTCGATAGCCTCACCGACATTGTTGGGATCAATGCCCTTTGCTTCCAAGTCTTTGGCATAGTCTCGTACTTCTTGAGTAATTTTCATTGAACAGAACTTAGGGCCACACATAGAACAGAAATGAGCGACTTTCCCAGATTCTTGCGGCAAGGTTTCATCGTGGTATTCTCGCGCTCTAACAGGGTCCAAACCAAGATTAAACTGATCGTGCCAACGGAACTCAAAACGCGCTTTGGATAACGCATTATCACGAATTTGTGCACCGGGGTGACCTTTCGCCAGATCAGCGGCATGCGCTGCTATTTTATAGGTGATCAAGCCCTCTTTAACGTCTTCTTTGTTCGGTAAGCCTAAATGCTCTTTGGGCGTCACATAACACAACATCGCACAGCCATACCAAGCGATTTGCGCAGCACCAATCCCAGAGGTAAAGTGATCATAGCCTGGAGCAATATCTGTTGTTAGCGGCCCTAAAGTGTAGAATGGTGCTTCATAACAGTGCTCTAATTGCTCTTTCATATTTTGCTCAATCATGTGCATTGGTACGTGACCTGGGCCCTCGATAAACACTTGTACATCATGCTTCCACGCAAGCTTTGTCAACTCACCTAAGGTGCGTAGCTCAGAGAACTGTGCTTCATCATTCGCATCAGCGATAGAGCCTGGACGTAAACCGTCACCCAAAGAGAAGCATACGTCATACTGCTTCATGATTTCACAGATATCTTCAAAGTGTGTGTAAAGAAAGTTTTCTTTGTGGTGTGCTAAACACCATTTAGCCATGATAGAACCACCACGCGAGACGATACCTGTGACACGCTTTGCCGTCATGGGTACATAACGCAATAGCACACCTGCATGAATCGTAAAGTAATCAACACCCTGCTCGGCTTGCTCAATCAATGTGTCGCGGAAGATCTCCCAAGTTAAATCCTCTGCTACGCCATTTACTTTCTCAAGCGCTTGGTAGATTGGCACAGTCCCAATGGGTACAGGGGAGTTACGCACTACCCATTCACGAGTTTCGTGAATATAGCGCCCTGTGGAAAGGTCCATGACCGTATCTGCTCCCCAACGAGTAGACCAAACCATCTTTTCCACTTCTTCTTCGATAGAAGATGTGACCGATGAATTACCTATGTTTGCATTAACCTTCACCAAAAAGTTGCGTCCCACAATCATAGGCTCTGACTCTGGGTGATTAATATTATTAGGTAAGATCGCACGGCCTCGGGCTATTTCATCTCGTACAAATTCAGGCGTGATGAATTCTGGGATCGAAGCACCAAATGACTGACCCTTATGCTGCTGTGCTAGTAGCTCTGCTTTGATTTTGGCCCGCCCCATATTTTCACGAATAGCGACGTACTCCATCTCTGGGGTAACAATCCCCTGACGCGCATAATGCATCTGAGTGACGTTTTTCCCCGCTTTGGCGCGGCGGATTTTTGGTAGGTGCTCGAAACGAATATGATCTAACCCCTCATCCGCCATACGCTGCTGAGAGAACTTTGAGGTGACTGAATCTAACCACTCGGTGTCATCTCGCGCATCGATCCACTCTTTGCGAAACTTAGGTAGCCCCTGACGCACATCAATTTTAAAATCAGGATCAGTATAAGGTCCGGATGTATCATAGACCCTCACTGGGTCATTTTTTTCATACACAGGGTTGTCTTCACTACCGCCGACAAAACTATCTGATAGGGTGATTTCACGCATGCCCACGCGAACTCCCGACTGTGTACCCTCAACATACACTTTGTGCGAACTTGGAAAAGGTTGCCCTGTAAGGTTATATATAAATTCAGATGCTGCCGCACGAGTTTCGCGGCGAGATGGTTTGCTACTATTGTTTGACATGACTTGCCTCATTGTTATTTAAGGTGTCTTGTCAGATCTCCTTTCAAAGGAGCGAGATGAGGTTGCCCTCAGATGATCAAAATCTCCAACTTATGAGATTTTGGCGGCCTACAACAGTAAGTTGTAATACTGGCAGCTTGTTCCCTACGCAGGTTTTAACCTGATCAGGTTCACGGATCCCGCAAAATGCGATCTCAGCCCAAGGGGCACTCCGACAAGTAACGAATTGACAATGAGTGTACTTAAGAAGACGCTAGCCTGCAACTTGAAAACGTAGTTCCGGTTGGCCTTTAAGGATCAGCGTATTATCTTGCAATAAAATCGGTACTCCTTTTCCCAACATTTTCAGTAAGGTGCGCTCCATTTTATTGGTTGGTTCATCACAAAGCTTACGAGTCATACCGATATGGTTCACTTTCAATATGCTGTCATTGAGTTGGCCTTCACCAAAAAAACGATTACAGCCACCGTTACCATTCACTTGCATCGCTTCGATAAAAGTAAGAGAAACCGGACTGGATTTTACAGCTTTCCCAGCAATATGACTGAGCTGCCACTGAGTATGTTTAAGCTGCGTAGTGTTCACTTTCCCTGTTGATGTGCAGCCAAATAAAAACGCGCTAGTTGCGAATAAAAGTGTAAGGGTTTTCATGTTAAACCATTAAAAAATGAACTAACGCAATTATACACTTGTAATCGCAAATAGCGGCAAAAAATAGCGTAAAATACGCTAAAAATTGCTATTGTGACGCAAAACGTTATGAAAACAGGCCTTCAATTTCCTCTGTTAGGAACGGACGACCACGCTCATTAACCGAAGTGCCAGTAACAACAGCGTCCAGCATCAGTTTATCGTCAGACTTTCTAATGACTTTTTGTACAAATGCAAATTTCAACTTACTTTCTCTATGCACACTCACTTGTACATAAAACTCATCTGCAGGCTTGAGTGAATCTTTAAAATTCATCTCACAGCGGATCACCACCAGATTAATTTTTTGCTCAGCTAAAAGCGCAAAATCAACCCCCTTAGAGAGCAGAAACTCATGCCTTGCATGTTCTAAATAATTAAAGTACACACCGTTGTTTACTATCCCCTGCAAGTCACATTCGTAATCTCGCACTTTAAAATCTACGCTAAATGTCACATTCGCTCCTTAAAAAGATCAGTACCATAACCGTAAGTGTCAACGTTATAACACATTTAAACGCTATTTATGTTTTAACCTTGCTGTCATTTGTTAAAATATGCGCAACTCAAATGACTAGCAAAAGATTATGATGCCAAAATACTCTCTGTTAAGCGCCAGTATCATTGCGCTACTGTCGCATACTGCTGTGGCTAACGATAATAACCCGATAGAAACGATTGAAGTCACAGGAGACTTTAAGCGAGAAAGTTTACAGACCCTCAGCGCCAGCGCCAGCGTGTTAGGTACAGATGCTGTCGTTAATCGCGGGGCAAACTATTTGGACCAGCTGCTAAATAGCACTGCAAATATTAACTTCACCGCCGGTGCATCTCGCGGCCGCTTTGTACAAATTAGAGGAGTGGGACTTCGGTCACAGTTTGTGGACCCAATTCATCCAAGCGTGGGGATGTTGATAGATAACATTGACTACTCGGGTCTAGGTGGCAGTGCTTTGTTATTTGATGTCGAACAAATTGCGATTTACCGTGGTCCTCAAGGCACACGCTTCGGTGCCGATGCAATGGCAGGTATGATTGATGTACAAACACACGCAGTAACCCATGAGCCTGCTCTAAATGTGCAGCTCGGTGTGGGTAACTACAGTAGCTATGAAGCTGGTATTGCAGCAGGTACATCTCTTAGTGATAGCACCGCCATGCGAGCTAGCTATTATCAGCATCAGTCGGATGGCTACACTGACAATGTCTATTTGAATGATGCGACGCAAACTCAAGATGAGCAGGTTGCGCGCATTAAACTTCGTACCCAATGGAATAGCACGCTGAGCACCGAACTAGTCGCTCATCACATTGACATAGACAACGGCTATGACGCGTTTACCCTAAACAATGATCGTAAAAGTAGTGCCGATGAGCCAGGTCAAGACAATCAGCAAAGTGATGCTTTTGCCCTGACCACAAAATATTCAGGAGCAGCGCTTTTTGATGTGGCCGTATTGATTAGTGGGCTCACAGGCGACACTCTTTATAGTTACGACGAAGACTGGACTTGTAACGATAGCAGCAAACCCACAGTTTGCGCAGCAGGACTTCATCCTTATGGTTACAGCTCGACGGATAGTTATCAGCGTGAACATGAGCGTGGCACCTTTGAGTTAACCTTCTCAGATAAAAATAACAATTGGGTAAGTGGCTTATCCGCAAAACGCAAGCAAGTGGCTTTAACAAGAGCTTATACATGGCAAGCGCAAGACTTTAGTTCGCACTATGATGTCAGCCATTTGGCTCTATTTGGCCAAAAAGTCACTCAGCTATCAGATAAAACCGAACTCGTCACTGGATTACGTGGCGAATATTACGACTCCGATTACTTCGATAATAACGGCATTGCTGGTAATACCGATGACTGGATGTGGGGCGCTAAGGTAGCACTAGAGCACTTTGTTGTCCCACGCACCATGATTTACACCAGTTTATCGCGTGGCTATAAAATTGGTGGAGTCAACGGTCAAGCGTTGGCACAGGCCAAAGATGAAGGACTAAACATTACCAGTGACAGCTATAACTTTACCCCTGAATACCTGTGGAATCTAGAGTTTGGCGTGAAAGGTAGCTCAGAAGATAACCGTCATACCGTGCGTGTCAGCGCGTTTTACATGCACCGAGATGATATGCAGGTAAAACGTTCTATTGAAGTAGAGCGCAAGTTTCTCGAATTTATTGATAATGCGACGCAGGGGCGCAACTACGGTTTAGAAGTTGAAGGCAACTTGCAATACACAGACCGTTTGAATTTAGCTTACAGTGCAGGCTATCTAGACACCAAAGTTGAAGGAGACTTCGCTCAACTTACATTAGATGGTAGAGAGCAGGCGCAAGCCCCCCGATACCAGTACTCATTGGCAGTAAACTATCAAGTTACTGAGCGACTCTTTGCTGAGGTGTCTGTTGAAGGTAAAGATGATTACTACCACTCGATAAGCCATGATGCCAAAGCAGATAATAGTAACTTGCTGAACGCCAGTATCAGCTATTATGCCAATAGTTGGTCATTGACAGCGTGGGGAAGAAATCTAGCGGATCAAGACGTTGAAGTACGTGGCTTCAGGTTTCCAAACAATCCACTGAAAGACTATATTGAGGAAACTTATGTGCAATATGGTGAACCACGCTTGCTTGGCTTAACCTTCAAATATGAATTATAAAGCCACTAGAAAATAAAAAAGCGCTCATTGAGCGCTTTTTTAATGTTCAGAAGTTATCAATCAACTTCTGGCAGATTACGCCCGTAAAACACCTCTTGGATTTCACGGTCTAGACGTGCTCTGATCTCAGCTTCTTCTTCTTCGCTCAAATCGTCCGTCGTAATGCCGAAAAGATACGTATTTAAGTCGGTCTCTTTTAGCATCATCTTAGTGTGGAACAAGTTCTCTTGATAAACATTCACATCTAGCATCTGATACGCTTCTTTCGTATCTTCAGTCATATAGTTCTGAATTGAGTGGATTGCATGATCAATGTAATGCTTCACACCTGTTACGTCACGCGTAAAACCACGAACACGATAGTCGATTGTTACCACATCCGACTCTAACGAGTGAATTAAGAAGTTTAACGCTTTTAATGGTGAGATCACCCCACATGTTGATACCTCAATATCAGCACGGAATGTACAAATACCATCATTTGGATGTGCTTCTGGATAAGTGTGCACACAAATGTGGCTCTTATCTAAGTGCGCAACCACAGACTCAGGCAAAGGCCCCGGTGTTTCATTGCTATCAAAAGTCTGTTGTTCTACAGGTTCTTCCGACACCAGAATAGTCACACTTGCCCCTTGCGGCTCGTAATCTTGACGCGCAATATTCAATACATTTGCACCAATAATATCAACGACGTCTCTTAAAATATCAGTTAAACGATCCGCACTATACTGCTCATCAATATATTCTAAATATTCTTTACGTTGTTGCTCTGTCTTGGCGTAACAAATATCGTATATGCTAAAGCTTAAACTCTTAGTTAAGTTGTTAAAGCCATGGAGTTTAATTTTATCAAAGGGCTTGTTCACGATAGACCAACCTTCAAACTGTAAATCTGCTTTGCAGAACCAAAAGTTCGCGGATTTTATACGAAAATCACGCTATGAAAAAGCGTTATTTTGCCTCTCTTTCAACAACTTCGTGGCTGTGCGTAATTTCTACTGCCTTATCAAGCATTAACGCCACCGAACAATATTTTTCAGCAGACAATTGCACCGCTCTAGCAAGGTGTTTTTCCGATACACCGCGGCCAGTAACCACAAAGTGTAGGTTTATTTTGGTGAATACTCTAGGTGCGGTTTCTGCACGCTCTGCGCTTAGCTTCACTTCGACATGGTCAAAGTCTTGCTTCGCTTTTTTTAATATGCTCACGACATCAACGGATGAACAGCACCCAGCCGACATCAGGACCATCTCCATTGGGCTTGGCGCTGCACTATCTGACCCTGCGTCGAAAACCACATTATGCCCTGAATCAGAATGGCCAATAAATGTATCTCCGTCTACCCACTTTACACTTGCTTGCATAAACACCTCAAATAAAACAATAACACCGCCGTTTGGCGGTGTTATAAAGCTCATTGCTATCAATTAGCAATTGTTGTTATTAAACGGCCGAGTCAAACATGTTTTTAACTAGACCTGCAAATTCTTCAATAAACTCACGCTGTTCAACGGTCACCCGCTGCTCTGTGACACTTGAGAGTACTTCTTGTAGGTCATACACAATACCGTCAACCTCACGAACAATCAGGCTGCGTTGCTCTGTTGTGAGTTCACTGTGTTGCTCACAAATAGATATCACGTTTTCCGCAATAACATCTTCTATGAGTTCCATCACTTTAGGTGCACCAGGCTTAATTTCACCAGGCTTTTCAAACAAGGCTAAATTTTGCGTCAGATACATGACTAGTTCGTCATAACCTTGTTTATCTAAAACCATCTTTATTCCACCTAAGATTTTTAACACATCTGCTATAGATTTAAGCAGAAACTCACTCCTAATGCTACTTTTGTCGCTTAGTCGAGCACAAAAAAAGCAGCCTTAGCTGCTCTTTTTAGGAACAAAGTATTAAACTGTATTTTATCCTAAAATACTCTCTAACCCTTTGTAAAATATCTATTAGTCGATATTCAAGCCAGGGCTTAGAGTGCCAGGTAGAGTGACTTTCTCCAGCTCTACTGAGGCAACTGGGTAAGCACAGTAGTCAGCTGCGTAGTAAGCACTTGCTCTGTGATTACCTGAAGCACCGATACCACCGAATGGCGCTGCACTTGATGCCCCCGTGATTGGGCGGTTCCAGTTCACGATGCCCGCACGAATGCGACGTAGGAAGTGCTCATAATCAGCTTCATTGTCGCCTAATAAGCCAGCTGATAGGCCAAAGCTGGTATCGTTGGCTTTTTCAATCGCTGTGTCAAAGTCGCTGTAACGGAACACTTTTAACAGAGGACCGAAATGCTCTTCATCTGGGAAATCTGTCACGTTAGTACACTCGATAATACCCGGTGTAACAAAACCTGTGTTAGGTGTGTGAGTCAGTTCAATTAAAGACTCGCCACCCAAAGCTTGAAGTTGCTGCTGCGCGGCAACCATACCTGCTGCAGCACGCTCAGAAATCATTGAGCCCATAAACGGCTGGTCAGCGTCATCAAAATTACCTACTTTAATGGCTTTAGTAGCACGAACTAGGTGCTCTAGAATCGCATCGCCTTGTGCACCAACAGGTAAGAATAACTTACGTGCGCAAGTACAACGCTGGCCACTTGAAATAAACGCTGACTGGATGATGTCGTGTACTACCGCTTTGGTGTCTGAGGCATCTTTAACGATCAATGGGTTATTGCCACCCATTTCTAACGCTAGAATTTTGCCTGGTTGACCTGCGTATTGTTCATGAAGTAAATGACCTGTACGTGATGACCCTGTGAAGAACAAGCCATCAATACCTTTATGAGAAGCCAGTGCTTTACCCGTTTCAACTTCGCCTTGTACTAAGTTAATCACGCCAGCTGGTAGCCCCGCTTTTTGCCACAGTTTCAGTGTCAACTCAGCAACATACGGAGTTAACTCTGAAGGTTTGAAAATAACCGTGTTACCCGCAAGAAGTGCTGGAACAATGTGGCCATTTGGCAAATGCCCTGGGAAGTTGTATGGTCCAAAAACAGCTACTACACCGTGTGCCTTATGGCGGATCACTGCACGACCTACAGGCATTGGATTTTCAACCGTTCCCGTTCTTTCATGATAAGCTTTCTCAGAAATCGCTATTTTGCCTACCATAGCGCCCACTTCTGTGCGGGTTTCCCAAAGAGGCTTACCAGTTTCTTTAGCGATTGCGATTGCTAACTCTTCACTGTTGTCTTTGAGCGCTTGTGCAAAGCGTTGCACAATGACTAAACGCTCAGCAAAGTCTAAATCAGCCCATGTATAGAAAGCTTGTCTTGCAGCTTTAACTGCCGCATCTACTTGCTCGGCAGTTGCCGAGTTAGCAGACCAGATCACTTCGTTGTTTGCTGGGTTAACTGATTTAAATTCGCTGCCTTGACCTGCAGCCCATTCACCATTAATCAGTTGAGCAGGATGTGTTGTCATAATTAATACCTACAATTAGAGTGTTGCGATGCTGACTAGGTCACCATCGACAATGTTCAATGCGTTTGCCACTTCTGCGCTAATAACGACTTCTTCACTTGCCGCATCAACCTGAAGCTCTGCAACCGTAGCCCGATATTCAGCTAGTTTATCATTTGCAACCATCACAGGGGAACCGCCCTGTGCGTTGCCGATACGCGCAGTTTTATTTTGTACCGAGCGAACCGTGCGAATATTGTCAACTTTGGCTTCTACCGTTGGGCCCGCATCAAAAATATCTACATAACCATTGAAGGTGAAACCTTCACTCTTTAGTAACTCGATAGCAGGTCTGGTATTGGTGTGTACTTGACCGATAACCGCCTGAGCTTCTTTGCTTAGTAAGTTTACATAAATCGGGTACTTAGGCATTAACTCAGCGATAAATACCTTTTGGCCAATACCCGTTAAATAATCCGCTGTCGGGAAATCCATTGAGAAGAAGTGTTCTTCAAGCCATTGCCAAAATGGGCTTTGGCCGTTTTCATCAGACACACCGCGCATCTCTGCAATAACGGTATCCGCAAAGCGATACTGGTGTTGCTTGATGAATAAGAAGCGAGATTTAGACAGCAACTTTCCATTCAAGCCCTTGCGATAACCATCCTTTAAGAACAATGTGCATAGCTCTGTTGCGCCAGTGTAATCATTACAAAGCGTGAGAATATCTACCGCTTTATAAACATCTAACGTGCGTGAAGAATGAATAACTTTACTCAGGTGGTAATGATAAAACGCATCATCTAAACCCACAGCAGCTTCAATCGCACTTGTCCCGACAACTTCACCTGTTTCGCTATCTTCAAGTACAAATAGATATCCTTCGTCAAAAGGAATATCCGTCTGTTTTTGGAAAGACGCTTCTGAACGTGCAATCTTATTTTGCAACAATTCTTCATTTACAGGTAACGAAGTAAAACCATGGCCCGACTCGTGGGCAATGTTTAAAAGCGCTGGGTAATCGCTTTTTTGGATTGGGCGAAGGATCATCATGAGCCCGCTTACTCCTCAAGTTATAACACTAGACGGTAAATCAGGACCAAGTATTACTTGGCCCCACCAAGATTAGGCGTTATTAGCTACAACGCTGGCAACCGCTTTTTCAAAGCGTGCCATACCTTCACGGATATCCGCTTCAGGGATAACCAAAGATGGCGTGAAGCGCACAACATCAGCGCCAGCTACCAAAGACATAACACCCTCTTTGATACCTGCAACTAAAAAGTCTTTTGCACGACCTTTATATTGCTCAGCAACGACGCCGCCTAAGAGCAAGCCTTTACCACGGATTTCGCTAAAGACGTTGTACTTATCGTTGATTGTAGTAAGTAGCTCTCTAAACAGCGCTTCTTTGGCTTTCACACCTTCGAGTACTTCTGGAGTGTTAACAGTATCGAGTGCAGCTTCGGCGACCGCACACGCTAGTGGGTTACCACCGTATGTAGAACCATGTGTGCCCACTTTAAGGTGCTGCGAAATTTCACTTGTCGTGATCATGGCACCAATTGGGAAACCACCACCGAGTGCTTTGGCCGTTGTTAGAATATCAGGCGTAACACCTAAACCTTGGTAAGCATATAGCTCACCAGTACGTCCAACACCAGTCTGAACTTCATCAAAGATTAGCAGCGCATTGTGCTTAGTACATAACTCACGAACACCCTGTACAAAATCTGCATCAGGAGAAACAATACCGCCTTCACCTTGTAGCGGTTCCATCATAACGGCACACGTTTTATCAGAGATTAGTGCTTCAAATGCAGCTAGGTCATTGTAGTCACTGTGCACAATGTCACCCGGCTTAGGACCGAAGCCATCTGAGTATGCAGCTTGTCCACCAACCGTTACAGTGAAGAAAGTACGACCGTGGAAACCTTTGTTGAACGAGATGATTTGTGATTTTTGCTCACCAAAGTTATCAAGTGCAAAGCGACGCGCCAATTTTAATGCAGCTTCGTTTGCTTCCGCGCCTGAATTGGCAAAATACACTTTATCAGCGAATGTTGCGTCGACTAACTTTTTAGCCAAACGTAGCGCAGGCTCGTTAGTCATAACATTTGATAAGTGCCAAATTTTTTCGCCTTGCTCTTTTAAAGCAGAGACTAAAGCAGGGTGACAATGACCTAAACAGTTAACCGCGATACCGCCAGCAAAGTCAACGTATTCACGTCCCTCTTGGTCCCATACGCGCGACCCTTCGCCTTTTACCGGAATCACAGCTGAAGGTGCATAGTTAGGCACCATTACTTGATCGAACAATTCACGATTTATAGTCATTTTAACTCCTCACTTTGTTGAGTACGGCACCGCAAATGGCTGAATTTAAGCATTCAACTTGCACATTTCAGCCAACATATTTTTTAATTTGGTGCAAAATTCATTCACTTATTATTTCAGAAAAACATATGAAAGTCTCATAGAAAACTTTCATTGAGGCCTTGATATTCAAGGGATTGAGATAATATTTCAGTCGCAGTGAATAACTATTTGGAAGAAAATAGACGACAATGCAAGCACGCAGGCACCTTAGCCAAATCCTAAGAATTTAGTGCTGAATGAATAGTCGTAAAAAAAATGTCTAAATATTATGAAATTGTTAGTTGTAAGCCATGGAATGAGCATGAAGAGAGCGTTTTTTGCTCTTCTTTGGTCAATTCTAAGTAAGAAAACCACAACTGAGTTTCATCCGGCTCAATCAAATGTTTGTCCGTCAACAGTAAATACAGCGCATAGCCATGGGCCTTCTTTAAAACGGTTGTTAATGGTAGCGGATCGCTTAGCTTTTTATTCGAATTTGGTAAATAACTAACCGCAAACTCTTCCATCGCAGCAGAAAATGGCAAGTATCTAAATTCCATCTTATCAATTAGTTGCTGAGTTACTTTTGCTGAGCTTTCTAATAGCAGGTTTCTCAAAAATAACGGGTCCGGACCCAACTCTAGCAGGGCTGTATGTAAGTCTTTATGGGCCTTATCTCGCGCTCTACGCACTCGGTCTTGCCAAATTTGTTCATGTGTACGCAAGTACAAACGGGTAAGCGCCGCCTTACCAATATCTAACATCATCCCTAACGTATACGCATACTGCTCTTTTACACCGTTACTTGGTGCCAACGCTTTAGCAGCAATAGCCGTTGACATACTCAAGTCTCGTAGTTTTCGCTTCATCAACGAAAATGGTTCCGTTGAATAAGGTAACCAATGACGCATCGCATATGTGGGTAACACCCACTGTAAATTCTCCAATCCTAAATAACGTAACGCCAATGCTGGTGTATCAACCTTTACGGCCATACCTGTTGAACTTTTCTTGCGATATTGAGGTAGGTTCACTAACGAAACCAACTCTCGCCCAAGCCACGATATATCATTCACTAACGGTTCTAACCTACCAACCGAAGCAGATTTTACCGCCAGAAGATCGAAAATCGCTGGAACACCATCTTGAATGCCCATCACCTCATAATACAGACTGTCTATGTCATTAAGCTGTTTGACAATCGACTCTTCAATCGCTTGATGAATATGTGCACTGGCTTTGGCAATGTATTTATGATGGCTGGTACTACTCTCTTTACGTTTTGCCGAAGCCGCTATTTCAACTTCCAACATGGTACGCTGTGGGATTTTTTCACCTAAATTCATTTCCAAGGTGTGAATATATCCAATTTGCTCCTGAGCAAAACTGTGACTAACCAGCAAGTCATGGGCTCGTTCCGTTAGTGCTTGTGCCATCCTTACATGCTTATTGTCTTCTGTCATAGACTCTCTACCAGCTCACAGTTAGTTGTATAAATAAAAGATTAGAAGTGACGTATAAAGTTATCAAGTAAGCTTAGACCATGTTCTGTCAAAATGGCCTCAGGATGAAATTGCACCCCTTCCAAGGCCAAATCAGTGTGGCGCATTGCCATTATCTCATCTACATCGTTATTCATAGTCTGCGTCCAAGCGGTGATCTCAAAGCATTCAGGCAATGTACGTTTATCGACTATCAATGAATGATAACGGCATACGTTAAGCGGGTTAGGCAACCCTGCAAACACACCTTTTCCTGTGTGTTGAATGGGCGATGTTTTACCATGCATGACGGTGTGTGCTCTTACCACATCCGCCCCTAGTGCCTGAGCAATAGCTTGATGGCCCAAACAGATACCGAGTATAGGTATATCACCCTTAAATTGTTCAATTACCGACAACGAGATACCCGCTTCATTTGGTGTGCAAGGACCCGGAGAGATCACAATATGCTCTGGATTTAGCGCTTTGATTTGTGCAAGGCTAATAGCATCGTTACGCTGTACTAAGACCTCTTGATCCAAACGTTGGAAATACTGCACTAAGTTATAGGTAAATGAATCGTAGTTATCAATCATTAATAACATAGAAATTTCCATAAAAAAGCCAGGCGCAAGCCTGGCTAACTACAATACAATAAGTTATGGACGAGGGATAAAGCCTACCGCATCATATACAGCCTTTAATGTTTGCTGTGCACGCACGCTCGCCTTTTCTGCACCTTGTCGCATAATATTATCTAGAAGAGTACGGTCTTCACGAATAGCTCTAAAACGAGCTTGGATCGGCTCAATCATCGCAACCACAGCGTCAGCCGTGTCTTTTTTCAAGTGACCGTACATTTTGTCTTCATACTCAGGCACCAACTCTTCAACTGAACGTTTTGTAGCAACAGACAGCAAAGTTAGTAAGTTTGAAACACCTGGCTTTTCATCTCTGTCAAAGTAGATACGGGCCTGTTCATCCGAGTCAGTTACTGCTTTTTTTAGCTTTTTCTCAATTTTCTTTGGCTCATCCAAAAGCATGATAAACGCATTTGGATTGTCATCTGATTTTGACATTTTCTTTGATGGGTCTTGCAGACTCATCACCCTAGCACCAAGGTCAGGTATGTAAGGCTCGGGTATCTTAAATACCTCACCATAGAGGTTGTTAAAGCGGGTTGCGATATCTCTGGTTAGCTCCAAATGCTGCTTTTGATCTTCGCCAACAGGCACCTGATCAGCTTGATACAACAAAATATCCGCCGCTTGTAATACAGGATAAGAAAACAGACCAACATTGACGTTATTTGCGTGTTTAGACGATTTATCTTTAAACTGCGTCATGCGGTTCAACTCACCCATTTGGGCATAACAATTCAGTACCCACGCTAATTGCGCATGTTCTGGCACTTGTGATTGTACAAACAGCGCCGCTTTTTCAGGATCAATACCACAGGCTGTGTACAGCGCAATACCATCCAATACGCGCTCTCTCAGCAAATGGGGCTCTTGACGAACAGTGATCGCATGCAAGTCAACTAACATAAAGAAACTTTCATGATCTTGTTGTAAGTTAAGCCACTGGTTAATGGCACCCACGTAATTGCCTATCGTCATACCACCGGTTGGCTGAATGCCACTTAACACTACTGGTTTAGTCATGATGTTCCTTTATTTAATATATTATCGCTGAGTTAAAATGGGGATTATATCCAAGAAATCGTCACAGAGGTACTGTGGATTAAGATCTTGTAAATTGACCCCTTGATGATAACCATAGGTTAAGGCTATCACATCAATGTTGGCATTATGAGCAGCCACAATGTCACTTTTAGAGTCACCAATCATTATCACATCTTTGGATTGTAATCCCAAGGCAGTACAGGCATTTAACAGAGGTTCAGCCGAAGGCTTTTTACTACCGTCATCACCACAAATCAGCACCTCAAAATGCGCGCTTAACTTAAGTGTATGCAACAAGGACTCTGTAAAAGAGCGATCTTTATTTGTGATCAAAGCTTTAGGAAACCCAGCCAATGCGGCTAATCCCGTTTCAACATGAGGATACAGGCTCGCGTATTGCCCTGCCAGTTGCCCATAATGACTTCTGAAAGTCTGAATGGCAAGGTCAATTAAGGCCGCTGGCAGTTCAGGGTTAACTTCAATACTGCCACTAAGTCCGCGCTTAACGAGTGTATCAATACCATTGCCAACCCAACTACACACTTGTGCATAACTGACGATGGGAAAAGCGACTTCTGTCAGAGTGAGATTTAACGCAATGTACATATCTTGGGCACTATTTACTAAAGTGCCATCCAAGTCAAACAAAATGCCTTGATAACGCATAAGTTGTTATACCTTTGCCAGTTCTTCACGCATCTGTGTTATCACCGCTTCATAGTCTGGTTGATTAAAAACCGCCGACCCTGCAACGAACATATCGGCACCAGCTTTCGCAACCTCGGCAATATTTTGTGCTTTAATGCCACCGTCAACTTCTAAACGAATATCTCTACCGCTGGCATCTATCAATGCTCGAACTTGACGAAGCTTATCTAACGTTTGTGGTATAAAGCTCTGTCCTCCGAACCCTGGATTAACCGACATCAATAAAATAACATCTAGCTTATCTATAACATAATCTAGATAATGCAATGGTGTAGCAGGGTTAAGCACAAGCCCAGCCTGACACCCGTGCTCTTTGATCAGGCCTATTGTTCTATCAATATGTTCACTGGCTTCTGGGTGGAATGTAATAATATTCGCCCCAGCCTTGGCAAACTCAGGAATGAGCGAGTCCACAGGCTTGACCATCAAGTGTACATCAATCGGTGCGGTGATACCGTAATCTCGCAACGCTTTACATACCATGGGACCAAACGTTAAGTTCGGTACATAATGATTATCCATTACGTCAAAGTGAACAACATCTGCCCCTGCCTTTAATACCTTTTCGACGTCTTCTCCTAAGCGCGCCAAATCAGCTGATAAAATAGATGGTGCGATTAAATAGTTAGATTTTTTCTGCACAATAAAGCCCTTGTTCCTCGGTGTTAACGTGCCTACTTTACCTTATTTTGCATTTTCGACACAGCATAAAAGTCCACACTATGAGCTGTTAGGCAATTTAAAGCTCCAAATCTGACCGATTTTCGTTTGTTTCATGAGCAATTATTGTGTAGTATTTAATGATAACCGTTGGGTGGAGTAATACTATGTTGGGTCGGCTTAAAACACGGATGCTTGTGCTCGGTGCAATTGTAATTATGTCAGTGGGTGTATTATCTCAAGACGAAAGTACAACTGCAGTAACCAAATACACTAGTTGCACATGTGAAACCTCACAAAACAATGATTCGAGATACTGTAGACAAGAGTCTGAGGTAAACTGGTATTCTTGGTTCAGAGGCGAGAGCGGTAGCGCACAATTTCATTATCTAGATTTACTCGAACTGCTACTTGGCTCAGATAGAAAGAGCGACAGTGGTTTAGCGTCTAGCCTCTAGTCAACCATGAACTGGCTAAGGGTAGTACAAAGCGTGATAGCAGCGCTCTTTGGCGTGCAAAGCGACAAGAAGTATCACGAAGACTTTGAAAAGCCCAAAGCTCTACCATACCTGATTGTTGGGATTATCTTAGTCACCACGTTTGTCGTTGCGCTGAGTATCATGGTTAACTACATCGTCCCCTAGTTTTGTGGGATGTGTTGTACATGGCCATTAGCTCATTTACTTTATTTCTACCCGCCCCTTTTGGACTAATCGTTCTCTTCACTTGAATAACATCTAGCTGAGCTTGGCTATATATTTTTCGTGTCCACACTGTGTCATGATTTGATATCAGCACAGGAGTTTTGTGTGAAAACGCCGTTTGCTCCGCTAAGTTGGCTAAGTTAGCTTGATCATCTAAATCAAAGCCACCTTTTGCATATGAGGTAAATGATGCGGTTTTACTCAGAGGCACATACGGTGGATCGCAATATACCACAGCATTGCTGGGTAATTTCCGAAACACATCCGCATAACTTTGGCACGTGAAAGTCGCTTGCTGCGCCTTATTGGCAAACGCATAGAGTTCTTTTTCTGGAAAATAAGGACGCTTGTATTTACCAAATGGTACGTTAAAAATGCCTTTTAGATTGTAACGACAAAGGCCATTGTAACCATGACGGTTCATATATAGAAACAGAACTGCGCGCTCATAAATATCAACACTTTCGTTAAACTGCAAGCGATACGCGTAGTATGCATCTGGGTGATTATTTAGCTCCACAAACAACTTTTTGGCATCACTGACAAATTCTTCAGGCTGTCGCTTCAGTTCGTTATATAGGTTAATCAAATCAGCATTAATATCATTCAAATAGTAATGCTTAAAATCTGTGTTTAGAAATACCGATCCAGCTCCAACAAATGGCTCGACTAACGTATCGGCATCTTGACTTGCGACTTTCAATCGTCGAGCAATATCTTCAACCAAACTGTATTTACCACCTGCCCATTTAAGGAAGGCCCGAGTCTTTTGTTGCATGCTGATTCTGTTTATAAAAATTGTGGAGCGATCTTACACTAAAAGTCGATAATTACCGAGTGGACTGGCGAATTTCCTGTTTTATTTTATCCACTTTTTTGAAAAATGGCTGACCACTTAAAACCTGTTCTGATAGAGCGGTTCTAACCGACTTGGCTTCTTCTAACGTTGCATAAGGGCCCAATACAACCACCCACCACTGACTGCTGGCACGTACCGTGCGATAAACCTTCACATCACCAAGTTGATGCTGGGCAATAAACTCCACCGCCACTTGAGCATCTTTCACCGCCAATAACTGTACGGTCCACTCACTATCCTTTTTTGTTAGCAACCATTCACTATCATCTTCTAGCTCGTTGTTTTCAGGCTTCTTGCTTGTACTTGGTGCTTCCTCAGGTATGGTTGTGCCAGCTTTTGCATCAGCCGCAGCCTGATGTTTGCCTTGTTCTATCAACTTTACCTGTGCATTTGGTGCAGCTTCTCTGTCTTCTGGTGTTTGAGAGTCGCTTGTAGTCTGCGTAAGATCACTATCAAGTGCCGATACTATCGCTTGAATATCTTGTTGACTCTGTGCCATGTCATTCGATGTTGTATTGGGCTGCTCACGCAACAGCTTCGGCTCGCTTTGCGTCTCGGGCTGTCGTTGAACAGGCGTGGTCACCACATCCTCGGTGCTGTTCTTTTGCGGTGGCTCAGCTTTTATTGCAGCTACGGTTGGTAGTACAGTATCGACTTCACTGCTCACAGAGTTGGTAGGAAGCAATCCTGTTAGCTCTTTTTGATATATCAACGCCACCATTAATAACGCCAATAATACGCTGAATAAAACCAAATGCCACGAGGACTTTATTGATTTTTTATGCTGCGGCCTTAGCTCAACTTGTTGCTCGCTTTGCCATTGCAGAAGCAGTGCGGGGTTGCCTTGACATGCATTCAAGAAAGTCTGAAAGATCGGATCTTCTCGCATTGGTAACTGTTTGAAAAACATGCTCATCAGTTTTACAGATTCCATTGATGAGAGTGGTTCGAGATGAATATCAAGTGCATTTGGTAGCATATTTGGCGTTTGTGCGGTCACCAAGATGTAAAGTGTGACAGGGGAATTTTTCGCCAGTAAAGCAAGCTGTGCAGCCATTTCTTCCGACAAATGCCTAGCTCCATCAAGCACCCATAAACAAGGCTCACATGGATTTTGGCGATACAAATTTATGAAGTTCTGAGTTAAAGACAGGTGATGATCTATCAATGGCCCACGAAAGCTGTGTTGTAACAGCTCAGTCATCAAATCTACGTCTTTGGTCGAGGCCGATAACTGGATAAACGCTTTATTAAATTCTGGGTACTTATCGGTAATAAAAGACTCTGCGATGTAGCTTTTTCCTAAGCCAGAAGGCCCGACCAAGCAGATAAGGTTCTGCCCATATTCAAACTGCAAAGCGATTCGATCTACTAAAGCAGATCGACTGGGTAGAATTTGCGACTGCATTAGCGGCCTATTAGCAAACTCACCGTGTCATCAGACACATCATCAACCAAGGCACATGTACCTAATGCCGTTGGTACTATAAAGCGAATGCGCCCTTGTTTATTTTTCTTATCTTTACGCATATGCGTTAAAAACTGTTCAGCTGTCATATCCGTAGGCACCTCTGTAGGTAACTGGTAACTGGCTATCAATGCTTCAACTCTAGCAACTTCCGCACCAGTTAGGGCGTCTCGTAACGCCGCCAGTTTAACAGCAAGCATCATACCCGCAGCAACCGCTTCTCCGTGCAACCAATTACCGTAACCCATTTGTGCTTCAATGGCATGACCAAAAGTATGACCTAGGTTTAACAACGCTCGCTGCCCGGCTTCAGTTTCATCCTGCGCGACAATCTGCGCCTTAATCTGGCAACAACGATATATCACTTGCATCACAACATCTTGCTGCAAGCTGGATAACTCATCGTGTTTTTCTTCAAGAAATGTTAAGAACTGCACATCATGGATCAAACCATATTTGATGACCTCTGCCATACCAGCCGCAAACTCTCTAGCAGGAAGCGTCGCCAAACTCTCGGTATCGATAAACACCGCTTTTGGTTGATAAAAAGCCCCTATCATATTCTTGCCCAGCGGATGGTTCACTGCGGTTTTTCCACCGACCGAAGAGTCGACTTGTGACAATAGAGTTGTTGGTATTTGAATAAACGGTACCCCACGTTGGTAACATGCGGCTACAAAGCCCGTTAAATCACCAATAACACCGCCCCCCAGCGCAATCAAACTCGTATCTCGACCACAGTTATTCTGTAATAGGAAGGCATTTATTTGCTCAAACGAGTCTAGGGTTTTGTATTGCTCACCATCAGGTAAAATGAAATGCAGTGGCTCATAATTATCAAGCGCACTTAAAAGGCTATCTAAATATAGTGGTGCAACTGTTTGGTTGGTAATGATGACAGGACGACATTGACCAATGTATTCGGTCAGCCGTCCAGCATCAGCTAGTAAGTTTTGACCTATGTAGATAGGATAGCTTCGCTCGTTTAAATCTACCTTCAACTCAAGCATCTATCCCTCCTAGGTGATCAAAATTAGAAATCTAGCTTTTCTATGATTTGGTTTGCAACAACCTTTGCACTTTGCTCATCGGTGCGTACCACAAAGTCTGCTACTTCTTTGTACAGAGGTTCACGCTCCTCTGCTAAACGCTCTAGTACATCGCGTGGCGCCTCTTCTGTTTGCAGTAGAGGGCGACGTTTGTCACGTTGTGTACGAGCAACTTGCTTTTCAATCGGTGTCTCTAAGTAAACAACAATACCGCGTGCCGATAATTTGTTGCGCACTTCTTTGCTTACCACAGACCCACCACCGGTAGCTAAAACTATACCTTGCATTTCTGTCAGATCTGAAATTACGCTTTCTTCACGTACTCGGAAACCTTCTTCGCCTTCAAGATCGAACACCCAGGCAATATCTGCCCCGGTACGGCGTTCAATTTCTTGATCCGAGTCGAAAAATTCAAGGTGTAATTGATCAGCAAGGTGACGACCAATTGTGCTCTTACCAGCCCCCATCGGGCCTACTAGAAATATATTACGTTTCTCAGCCATATCTTTTTAGTACTAACGAACTCTAAAATTTGAAATAAAACCCCGCCTAACGACCTGGCCCCAAAATTAAGGAGGGGATTATCTCAGTAATCCACGAACGATTTCAAGTCAAATAGTATAAAAAGCAACTACAGTACGTAAATTCGTTCAACTATGTAGCAATTACTGATTGTCCAGCATTATTTTTGGGGTAACAAAAATCAGTAATTCTTTTTTCTCGTTTATTTCACGCGTATTTCTAAACATTGCACCCAAGTACGGAATATCGCCCAATAAAGGGATCTTACTTACCGCACTGGTAATTTCTTGTTGATAAATTCCACCCAACACGACCGTTTGACCATTATCGACCAATACCTGGGTCTGAATTTGCTGGGTGTTAATCGCTACAGCTGGGCCATTAGGCGTCTGCACATTATCACCACGAGTATCCTGTGTGATCACTAAGTCTAGAATAATTTTATTATCTGGTGTGATTTGTGGCGTCACTTCTAAGCTCAACACCGCTTTTTTGAAGCTAACGGAAGTCGCACCACTTGATGCCGCCTCCACATAAGGAATTTCTGTCCCCTGTTCTATTCGCGCCTTTTTCTGGTTTGCAGTGGTAATACTCGGTGTAGCGATGATTTCCCCTTTGTTTTCTTGCTCCAGCGCTGATAACTCAAGATCAATCAACGTACCATCCGCAAGTTTTGCAATATGCATCCCAATCGTGCCCGCCGAAGTGCCCGCTACTGGTAAGTTTACGTTCAAACGATTTGCAAGATCTGGAATTTGCCCATTTGAAAGCTGCTCAGCGCCAATCAAGTTACCAGCGATGGCGTCAGTCCCCTGCTGATCGCTAAAACCCCAGCGTACTCCCAAATCTTCTTGGACGTTATCTTTAACCGTCACCATGCGAGACTCAATGCGTACCTGTTTGACTGGCACATCCAGTGTCTCAACCATACGGCGAATACTTTCGATGCTACGTGCACTATCCTTGATCAACAAAGTATTGGTGCGTTTATCAACAGATACGCTGCCACGTTCACTGACGATACTATTGATGTCAGTTTTCAACAGGTCCGCAAACTCCTCAGCCTTGGCATAGTTAAGTTGAATATACTCACTATAAAGCGGCTCTAAATCTTCTACTTGCTTACGTGCTTGCAACTCCTTCGCCTCACGTGCCGCCAACTCTTCAGAAGGTGCAATCATCAAAATGGAACCATCCATTCGCTTGTCCAGCCCCTTAATCCTAAGCACCACATCAAGTGCCTGATCCCAAGGTACGCCATCCAAGCGCAAGGTGATATTTCCAGATACCGAGTCACTGGTTACTAAGTTAAAATTATTTGTATCGGCAATAATCTGTAGCACTGAGCGCACCGGTATATCTTGAAAATTCAGCGTAATAGGTTGTCCTTGATAGTTTTTATTCAAGCCAAAACTACGCTCTTCGGTATCTTTTTCCACGGTTAAGGTAAAGATATTGTCCAACTGCTGATAGGTATACTTAAATGCACCGTTGGGCTCTATAACCAAACGACTTTTGTTACTCTCTCTGAAAGTTTCTATTCGGCTTACAATCGTGCCAAAGTCCAGTACATCCAGTTCGTAAAGTAAATCGTCAGGAATAGTAATATGATGAAAATCAGCGTAAATCTTACCTCCGCGCTCTTGCACATCTATCGCGGCCTGTGGATTTTCTAAAAATGCAAGAACTTTAGCCTCGCCTTTTTCACCGCGCCTAAAGTCAATCGATTGAAGCTGATTGTTGTGCGTACTCGTTACCGTATCGTCACCGGATGCAATCGGGTTATCCGATACCAATATGTAAGCGATGTTATTCTTAACGTGCGTTTTATAGAGCTTCAGTTGTTCCATGTGCACACTCACCGTCAGCCCTTCATCATTCAGCGCGCTCTCAATAAATTTGATACCCGCCTTGTTGACTTCCAGTGACTTGAGACTTTCTTCGAACTCAACCCCAGGGAAAAACAGCTCTAAACGCGCAGGATCAGCTAAGGCTTGAACTTGAGGCTCTTCAGCAAGTTGTTCATCAAACACCAACTCCAGTTGTGTTTCCCCATCTGGTATTGGGTTGTAGCGAACATCATAGAGCATAGGAAGCGCCTGAACCCACCCTGTCATCATAAGTAAAAAGCTCAAAAAGACATTTTTAATGCTCAATTTATTCCCTCTCAGGGCCATATTCACACTACCTTTATTATTGTTCACTCGCGTCGCTCTCTTGTACTTCACGGATCTCTACCCGCGACAAGCGCTCTTTCCAGCAACCACTACCATCGGGGATAAGTTCTAATAATTCTATAAAGCCCGGCTGCACGTTTATAACCTCTCCATGGTAAAGCCCCATATATTGACCACGTTTGATTTTATATAAACCTTGATCCGAAGCCTTTATCAACGCCCATGTGACATTTTTCGTTGCTATTGTACCTTTCATAGACAAGGTGTCTATGGGGTACTTTTCTAATGGATCCCTTGCTCTATCTGGGTCCGGATGTAAACAGTTTTGCACTTGAATCATTTTGCTTTCTATCACTTCTGGTTCAGGTGCTACAAATGGGCTTCGCAAATTGTGGGCAGTATATGCAAAGTGCGTAAAATCACGCATATGTGGTACTGGCTCAACCTGCGGCGTTGCGCTTGCTTGGATCTGATCGATAAACTCTTTTTGTTCTGCTATATCATCGTTACAACCCACCAGCAGTAGTAACGTTAAGAGTGACCAAATGTTGTACCTCGTCATGACTCATCACCTTGCCCGTAGCGATAAGTCTTAGCTACCACACTAAATATCAAATTATTATTGCCAGCATTCTCTATTCTAAAGTCATGTAAACTAACAATTCGAGGGAGCTGTGCAACCTTACTGACGAATTCACCAAATTCATGGTACGTGCCAATCACTTCTAATTTAATTGGCAACTCAGTGTAAAACTCTTTCTTATTCTCTGAAAGCCAACCTATTTTTAAAAATGTTAACCCGCTAGACGTACCAACATAGGTTAAATCATCCAATAGACCCGGCGTTTCATTTGATGAAGGCAGTTGACGTAACAATTGTGCAAACTGTGCCTCCATGTCTTTCATTTGTTGGCGATATAAATCAAGGTTATTCGCTCTAGCATACTTCACTCTGTAGCTATTACGTAGCTGAACCTCTTGTTTTACCACATGTTCGTAGCGCTTGATTGACGTTGACACTAACAGGCTATAACCAACCGCAAATGTGATCACGACCACCAGCACACAACACATCAACTTAACAGCAAACGGCCACTCTCCGATGTTATCTAGCTCTATTTCATTCCAGTCTATGTTTTGTAATGATTTTAAATCAAAGTTCACTCTCTAATCTCACTGGTAACGGGTTACTGAGCACGTGCTTCAGTGTCTATTTCTCGAAAGGGCTTTACATAAAAATGCATCGTAAAGTCACTTAATAAACGAGAATTTTGCTCACCTGTGACAATGCCCTGAATGGTTGGTCGCTCAAGCAAATATGAGCTTTCAACGCCACGTAACATTTGCGATAGGCGATTATTCGATTCACTTCGCCCAACCACTTTAATTAAATTTTCTTTGCGCTCCAGACTCGTTAAATAAACCCCTGCAGGAACAACCCGAACTACCTCATCAATAATCTGCGTCCCCAAATTACGATTACTTTGTAACTCCTCAATCAGATTGATACGCCGTTGCAGGTTTTCTTTTTGCTGACTCAAGTCGTTGATCTCTACAATACGGCTATCCAACTTCGCCACCTCGGCGCCCAAGTAATTATTTTTTACCTGCTGCCCTGCGGTAAGGCTGTCGTAAAACGAACCTATCAAATACAAAATAAGCATCACCACGACAATATTCACCGCAATGATGGTTAAAAACTTTTTCTGTGATTCCTTTCTGCGTTGGTCACGCCAAGGCAATAAATTTATATGTGGCATGAAGAAAAGCTCCTCAATGCAAGCCCCGTAGCAACGGCAAACTGCGGTTTGTGGCGCTCTAACACATTGCGGTCTACTTTAGGCGCTATATCCATATCGGCAAATGGATCGGCAACAATAGTATGAATGCCTAGTTCTTCAATCAATAACCTGTCGAGACCTTCCACTAATGCTGTGCCGCCGGTTAGTACAATATAATCCACTTGCTCTTTGCCACTGCTGGTCATAAACATCTGCACCGCTCTTCTGACCTGTTGCAGCAAAGCGGTCTGAAACGGAGCTAGCACTTCAAAAATATAGTTAGGAGGCAAGTCTCCGGTTGTTTTGGCTATCTCTGCTTCATCAAACGACTTGTTGTAATAGGCAACAATGCTATTTGTATACTGCTCTCCACCAAACACCTGATCTCGGGTATAAATTGTCTTACCAGACAGTACCACACTCACTAAACTGATCACTGATCCAATATCAAAGATGGCAACCGTTTTATCAAACGCATCTGCTGGGAGCTGCCCGTACAAGACACTAAGAGAGCGACTTAAGGCATAGTTTTCCACATCTACTACTTTGGCTTGCAACCCACCTTCTTCCAGCGCGCCCACCCGTGCCTCTACGCTCTCAGTGCGTGCCGCTGAAAGTAATACGTTCATCTTGGAAGGATCTGCCTCGTTGACAGAAACCTTTTCGAAATCAATACTCACTTCATCCAGAGAATAAGGGATCAAGCTATCTGCCTCAATCGCGATTTGCGACTCTAATTCAGCATCTGTTAATGCCACGTCCATAAAAATCACTTTCGTGATCACTGTCTGGCCTGATACTGCCACCGCAGCAAAGTGGGTCAATCTTGGGATGCGTTTTTTAATTTTACCTATCACTCGACCAATTGCTTCAATATCTTGAATCGCACGCTCAGTGATCGCTCCTTTTGGAACTGGCTCAATTGCTACCGCCTCAACTCGGTAGCCTGCCTCCGATTTAGATAGCAGCACAGCCTTTACACAATGAGAGCCGATATCAATACCGATCATCATTGGAGCTTGCTTCTGGAATAAATTACTGAGCATGCGCGTGGTCTTTACCCTTTGTTTTAACTTTGAACAAGTTATAATTATAACGACAAAAAATATTAATCGTTTTTTATTCAAGATATACTAGCAGTGTCTACCTATAATTGGGAGTCTAACTAGGGAACATTCCGTGACTTTATTGAGAAGAGCAATACAATTTTTCATCGTTATGAGCATTTTGGCTCTGCTAACGTTAATCAGTCTTTATTACTATGTCAAATCAGATATACCAAGCGTAGAAGTACTACGTGACGTACAGCTGCAAACCCCAATGCAAGTCTTCACTCAGGACGGAAAACTTATTAATCAATTTGGCGAAAAGCGCCGTATTCCGGTCAAAATTGAAGACATTCCAGCTCCCATGTTACAGGCTTTTTTGGCCACCGAAGATAATCGTTTTTATGAACACTTTGGCGTTGATCCCATCGGGATTGTACGCTCTGCATTTGTACTGATCAGCACCGGACAAAAGAAACAAGGTGCCAGCACCATAACCATGCAATTAGCACGAAACTTCTTTTTAACCCGTGAAAAAGCGTATATCCGAAAGGTTAAAGAGATTTTTATTGCGCTACATATTGAGCAATTACTGAGTAAAGACGAAATTCTTGAACTGTATTTAAATAAAATTGAACTCGGTAATCGTGCATTTGGTATCGGCGCAGCAGCGCAAGTCTATTATGGCAAGCAATTACACGAGTTAACCTTAGCGCAAATGGCCATGATTGCAGGTTTACCTAAAGCTCCATCTGCCCTAAACCCAATTCGCAACCCAAGACGCGCCAAGCTACGTCGCAACGTGGTTTTAGGCAGAATGCTCAATGAGAAATACATTACCAAAGCACAATATGATGACGCTCGAAGCGCGCCAATCACCGCCCGCTTTCACGGTGCTGAAATTGAGCTGTATGCACCTTACATAGCAGAAATGGTGCGTAGTTATATGGTGGAGACCTACGGAGAAGATAAAGCATACAACAGCGGCTTTAAGGTATTTACTACGGTAGAGTCTTCCATACAAGAAGCTGCGCAACAGGCATTAATCAACAATTTACACAGTTACGATATGCGTCATGGCTACCGTGGTCCAGAACGCATACTTTGGAGTGCGGAGCAATCGCCACTAAGCACCACCGAGATCTTAGGTACACTGCGCAAAGTGAAGGAAATTGACCCTCTAAAAGCTGCTGTTGTGGTAGATGTTGCTGAACAAAGCGCCACTGCACTGTTGAAATCAGGTGATTACATAACCCTCCCTTGGTCTGGTTTAAGTTGGGCGAGAGCCTACATTTCAGATACTCGTCAGGCGCTACCACCACAAACAGCAACCGAGATACTCACACCGGGGATGCAAATCTGGGTGCGTCAATATGAGCAGCAATGGCAACTTAGTCAGTACCCAAGACCTGCCAGTGCGTTAGTGTCAATGGATCCACAGGACGGGCGCATAAAAGCCCTTGTGGGTGGATACAGCTTCGCACAAAGCCAATATAACAGGGCGACTCAAGCCAAACGACAAGTTGGCTCTAATATTAAGCCTTTCGTATACTCCGCTGCATTTGAAAATGGCTATACGCTAGCAACCATCATCAATGATGCGCCAATTAACCAATGGGATAAGAGTGTAGGCGTGGCATGGCGTCCAAAAAATAGCCCTGAAGTTTACAATGGGCCCATTCGTATTCGCCGAGCGTTAGCGCAGTCTAAAAATGTGGTATCAGTGCGCTTACTTAAGGGGGTTGGGCTAGAACGCACCGCCGATCACCTACTGAAGTTTGGCTTTGCAGATCAAGATATTAATCGCAGCGAATCGCTAGCGCTAGGAAGTGCTGCCATTACTCCTTTAGAAATGGCGCGAGGCATGAGTACCTTTGCAAACGGTGGACACCTGATAGAGCCATATTTCATCCAAGAACTACAGGATGCATTTGGCAATACTCTGGGTAAAGCCGAACCGCTAATCGCTTGTGACGAGCAACAATTGGAAACACATCCACAGCGCTGCGCTCCAAGGGTAATTTCTGAACAGAATGCCTTCTTAGTCGCAAGCGCCATGCACAGTGCAATCTGGGGCGGCGGCAGCTGGCGTCATAAAACTGGTTGGACAGGCACTGGTTGGCGTGCACAAGCGTTGAAACGCCGTGACTTGGTGGGCAAGACGGGCACCACAAACGATTCTGTTGATACGTGGTTTAGTGGCTTTAATCGCAATGTACTAACCACGGTCTGGGTCGGCTTTGACGATGCAGGTAAACCGCTGGGACGTGCAGCTTATAACTCAAACCTTGATAGTAATCAGATTGTTGGGGCTGAGTCAGGGGCAACCACAGCACAACCTGCATGGGTTGAGTTTATGCGCGCCGCACTGGCCGACCAGCCAGTGGCACCAATAGAGCCACCTCCGGGTTTGATCTCAACGCGTATTGATTTGAAAACGGGCCTTTTGAGTAACAAAAATGATCACACCAGCCGCTTCGAGTATTTTGAGTCAGGCACGGCACCGACTAAATACGCGTTGGATGAGGATAACAGCACACCGTTTGACGATGAACCGATACAAGAAGAGCTATTTTAAGCATTAAAAAAGGCGATAGAAATATCGCCTTTTTTGTATTTCCCACAGGTTCACTTCAGCCTTTGTGTCAGCCAGTATAAATCGGAATGGATCCCAGCTGCTGTGACTTCTTTCCCCGCACCAGGACCTTGCAATACCAAGGGATTACTCTCATACCAGATGCTCTTAATGACAAAGATGTTGTCACCTGGCGTTAGGTGCGCAATGGCTGAGTCTTTTGCAACAAAGGCGATACCCACTTTAGCGCTCACTTTACCTTGTTCATCTATACTCAAGGAACCGGTGTAACGTAGCACTTGATTTTGCGCTTTTGCTTGTTGATATTGCTCAGCGTAGAAGGCATCAAGTTGCTCACGACGCGTCAGGAATTCATCCCAACTGCCTTGCGCCATATCTTCAGGCATAAGTGGCTGCAACGCGATATCTTCTAAATCTAACGTTAGGCCAATGTCGCGTGCTAAAATCAGCAGCTTGCGCTGCATGTCTCTGCCAGATAAATCTTCTCGTGGATCGGGTTCCGTATAACCCATTGCTTGTGCTTGTACGACCAACTCAGAAAACGCTGTAGAGCCATCAAAGCTGCTACATAACCATGAGAGTGTCCCAGAAAACACACCATCTATCTGCGTTATCTTATCACCACTGTGCTGCAAATCAGCTAAAGCAAAATTAATCGGTAACCCCGCCCCAACACTGGTGTTATAACGCCAAAATAGGTTGCGCTCGGTTAGCTGCTCACGTAGGTTCTGGTACCAAGTATTGTCTGCTGTGCCTGCGTACTTGTTGGCACTAATCAAATGGCAATCTTGCTTAATAAACTGCGGATAAAGATGACTGAATGCTTCACTTGCGGTGATATCTATCACTACCTTATGTTCGTAGTCTAACTCGCCAATTCGCTCAATTAACTCACTATTTGCATAGTCAACTGCTTCATTTTGCCATTGCTGTTTCCAAGTATCTATTGCAATGCCGCTAGCCGAAAACAACATTTTCCCAGAGCGAACCAAAGCAACCACTTTAACGTCAAACTGCTGTTTTAGATGAGCAACTTGACGCTGACACTGTGCTACAAATACCTCACCAACGTTACCTAAACCAGCAATGATCACGGCAAGCTCTCGGCCTTTGTTCACTAACTTGTCATGTAAGATGGCCAGCACATCGCTATCAATCGCTTGGTCGGTTAAAAACAACACATATTCATCATCGCTGTGTAAAAACCTCACAACCACATTTTGTTCATTCAGTAACTGTGTAGCTTGCACCTGTAGCTGAGCAACATCGCTTGGCGCAGCAACCACAGCAAAGCCTTGTAGCGCACTTTCCACGATATTTGCGCGTCCCGATAATGCTTGCAGCACTTCGTGTGTATGCGCGGCAGGAACCAGTATGTAACATTCGCCTTGCGCTATAAAATGATGAATGCTGTGCTGGATTAGCTGGCTTAACTCACCCACTTCCCCCTGACGCAAAGCGTCCACTCTAATGAGATCCAAGTCTTCAAAAGTAGTGATGAAGCGCTTTGCCTTGCTGTAGCCTTCTTTGACAATTTCAGTCGGTGACGCCTCTACATCAAAACTGCTACGTACTTGCAGTTTAATCTTGGTATTTTTCAAAGGAGACAAAGTTTTTGCATGTAGCACTGGATTGCCCAAGCGAGCTAATAGATGCGCCTGAGATCTACACACCTTGGGGTACTTTATTGCACTTGCAACCTTACGTGGGTCGGTGCTGAACACGCCCTGCGTATCCGTCCAGATAGACACCGCATCGGCATCAAGGTAGTTGGCGAGCAACGTCGCACTATAATCACTGCCATTGCGCCCCAACGTCACGGTTTGATGCTCCACATCGCTGGCGATAAAACCTGTGACCACAAATAACGCATTCGCTTGGAGCAACTCCTTACAAGCTTGTTTATTCTGTTGGTGTAACAGCTGGCCGTTGTGCAAAGTAAACAACTGTCTCGCATCAACGTGCTGAGCTGCAAACCCTAATTGTGTTAACAGGTACGCCAACACTCTTGCTGACCAAAGCTCACCATGAGCTAGCAAAGTGGCTTCATGTAACACCCCATGTTTAGCTTGTTCAGTAATGGTTTGTAGTTCATTATCTAACTGCGCGAGTAAATCGCTGCGATTGTGACCTACAAACAAGGCTGCGATAAGCTCACTTTGATGATTTTCCAACTGTAGTAAAATATCGCTGAACCCTTGGTTGTCATCTTGCTTATAGCTTTGCCAAAGCTTTACTAAGGTGTTGGTGGTTTTCCCTGCGGCTGACACCACAACACAGTCACCAGCTAGGCACTGGCCCAACACAATTTGCGCTACTGCTTGATAACGCGCGGCAGAACTTAAGCTAGAACCACCAAATTTATGTACAACTTTTGTCATCGTCTTACCACAATGCCGTATGAGCCGGCGTTAACTTAAATGCTTTACCTTCATCTGATGCGTGTGCAGATCCAGGCTGTACTTTTGCAAAGGCTTGTTCAAGATCCTTGACGAGATCCTCTACATCTTCAATGCCGACGGAAATACGGATCAAGGTATCACCAACACCAGCTTCTAATCTAGCTTGCGGCTCCATTCCTGCGTGCGTCATGGTCGCAGGGTGACATATCAAGCTTTCAACCCCACCCAGTGACTCAGCCAGTGAGAACTGCTTTAAGCTCGTTAAAAACGCAGCAGAGTCCTTAAGACCACCTTTAATATCAAAGCTCATCATGCCACCAAAACCCGACTGTTGCTTCTTAGCAAGTTCATGCTGTGGATGAGACTCCAAGCCCGGATAATAAACTTGACTGACATAAGGAGACTGTTCAAGGTATTTCGCAATAACCAGTGCATTCTCTTGATGCTGCTTTAAACGAATATTTAAGGTGCGTAACCCTCTTAGGGTTAGGTAGCTATCAAAAGGCGCTCCCGTAATGCCGATATTATTCGCCCACCAAGCCAGCTCCTCACCTAGTTCTGCAGTTTTAGCAACAACCGCACCTCCAACAACATCCGAGTGACCATTAATATACTTGGTTGTAGAGTGCACCACAATATCTGCACCTAGCTTGATCGGATTTTGCAATGCAGGGGATAAAAATGTGTTATCGGCCGCTACCAGTGCTCCTGCTTGTTTAGCAACTTTGGCTACGGCCTCAATGTCAGTGAGTCGTAAAATAGGGTTGCTCGGTGTTTCAATCCAAACCAACTTAGGCTTTATCGTAAGGATCTGCTCATAACTTTGCGCTTTTGTAAGATCTAATACCACGAGCTTTAGCAACCCACGTTTTTGCAAAGAGGTAAATAAACGATAGCTGCCACCGTAACAATCATGGGGGATCACTAAAGTATCATCATGGTTGAGTAGCTGAGTGACTAAGTGCACTGCGGCCATTCCCGTTGCAGTAATAATGCCTCGCTCTGCGCCTTCCAACTGCGCTAACGTTTGCGCCAAAATATCGCGGTTTGGATTACCGCTACGACCATAGTCATAATCACGTTTGGTATCAAAATCAGCAAACGAATAAGTCGTAGACAAATATAACGGCGGCACAACAGCACCGTGGTGCTTATCAGCATCAATGCCATAACGTACTGCGATGGTAGACTTTCCACTCTCACTCATATCATCACCTAGATAGTTGGATGTTTAGACGTCTAAAAGGTTAGATGATCAAAAGTTAGAAGTCAAAACATTTATACCTCTAAATGGCTATTTAACTAGTATTTGACTATCTTTTTTAAACCGATAAAATTTCGCCACTTAACAAACTTGTATTGCTAATAAGACTGCGTTTTTGAATAAACTATCATAGGTATATCTAGGAGTTTATGCCATATAGTGAGTAAACGCGTTGACGAACCCAGTCTTATTAGCATTCCCAACACTGAGGCAATAACAACACTATGGCTAAATGGAATGGTGAGTATATTCACCCATATGCAGAGCACGGTAAAAAATCTGAACAAGTAAAAAAAATAACCGTCTCTATCCCGCTAAACGTATTAAAAGTACTTACTGACGAACGCACACGCCGTCAAGTAAACAACTTGCGCCATGCCACAAACAGCGAACTATTATGTGAAGCTTTTTTACATGCTTTTACTGGCCAGCCGCTACCCAGTGATGAGGACTTGAGAAAAGATAATCCTGAAAAGGTGCCAGAAGAAGTACGTAAGATCATGGAAGAGATGGGGCTTGAAGTACCCATCATCAACGAAGAGTAAACAACTTTCGATGAAGCCCTCTTTTTCTCAATAGAGCTTCATTAATCACTATTCATGCCAAAGTTTGTAGCCGTAGATAACAACATCTAGAGGCTACAACTTACTGGCGCAGTCATAGCCGAAAGCGCCTATTATCGGTGCTCACAGTGCCTGCTCGCGCTATTTAAACATAGACCAAAATACATCTGTATCGGCCTGACCCGTTGTTACTTTCTAGCCGAATAATTCTCACTGTATTAGATACTAACCTTTATAAATGCATGCTCTTGTTCAACCCCTTATATCCTGCCAACTAAAAGTTGAAAACGATAGGTTGAATTCGAGATATGTAAACAGGCCTCGGACACGAAATAAAAACATCGCCCAACACGCAAAAAGCCCCGACCGAGGCCGAGGCTTTTGAAAACAAAGTTTAACTTAGTTTAAAACTAAAATTAAGCTTGCTTAGGACGTGAAACTACTTCAACTAAAGTCCATGATTTCTTTTTAGAAATCGGCGCACATTCACGGATAGTAACTGTATCGCCTGCTTTAGCAGTGTTGCTTTCGTCGTGTGCGTGCAACTTAGTTGTACGCTTGATGAATTTACCATAGATAGGGTGCTTCACCTGACGCTCGATAGCAACAACGATAGATTTGTCCATCTTGTCGCTTAGTACACGACCTTGAAGAGTACGGATCTTATCGCTCATTATGCACCTGCCTTCTGGTTGATAACCGTTTTAACACGCGCAATATTGCGACGTACTTTTTTCAGCTCGTGAGTTTGAGCTAGCTGACCAGTGCTCACTTGCATGCGCAGGTTGAACTGCTCACGTAGTAGCTCTAGAAGTTCAGCATTTAGCTCTTCTACGCTTTTGTCTTTAAGTTCGCTAGCTTTCATCACATTACCGTCCGAGTTACAAATGTTGTTTTGAAAGGTAATTTACGAGCAGCTAGGTTGAATGCTTCACGAGCAAGCTCTTCAGAAACACCTTCCATCTCGTAAAGTACTTTGCCTGGCTGGATTTCAGCAACCCAGTACTCAACAGAACCTTTACCTTTACCCATACGAACTTCAAGCGGCTTTTCAGTGATTGGCTTGTCTGGGAACACACGGATCCAGATTTTACCTTGACGCTTGATGTGACGTGTCATAGCACGACGAGCTGCTTCGATTTGACGAGCAGTCATACGACCACGACCTGTTGCTTTCAAGCCGAAAGAACCGAAGCTTACTTTGTTACCGCTGTTTGCAAGACCACGGTTGCGGCCTTTATGCACTTTACGGAATTTTGTACGTTTTGGCTGTAACATTAATCGCTACCTCTTACTTAGCACTTTTTTTGGCTTTCTTCGGCGCACGTTTAGCTGGCTTCTCTTGCTCTTGAACTAGTGGTAAACCACCAATTACTTCGCCTTTGAAGATCCAAACTTTAACACCGATGATACCGTAAGTGGTTAACGCTTCAGAAGTTGCATAATCGATATCAGCACGTAGAGTATGTAGAGGTACACGACCTTCACGATACCACTCAGAACGTGCGATTTCTGCGCCGCCTAGACGACCGCTTACTTCAACTTTGATACCTTTAGCACCAATGCGCATTGCATTTTGTACCGAACGCTTCATAGCGCGACGGAACATAACACGACGCTCAAGCTGAGATGCGATGCCATCTGCAACTAATTGTGCATCTAGCTCTGGTTTACGTACTTCAGAAATATTGATCTGAGCAGGTACACCCGCAATCTTAGTTACAGCTTGACGAAGCTTTTCAACGTCTTCGCCTTTTTTACCGATAACAACACCAGGACGAGCTGTGTGAATTGTTACACGGATTGATTTAGCTGGACGCTCGATAACGATTTTAGACACAGAAGCTGCTTTCAATTCCTTAGTAAGGTATTGACGCACTTTGTGATCGCCAAAAAGCTGTGCAGAGAAATCTTTTGTATTCGCGTACCAGGTAGAAACCCAAGGTTTAGAGATACCTAGGCGAATACCAGTAGGATGAACTTTTTGTCCCATTACTTATATCTCCTAGCTATCCGAAACCACAACAGTGATGTGGCTTGTACGCTTAAGGATGCGGTCTGCGCGTCCTTTAGCACGTGGCATGATACGTTTCATTGTAGGACCATCGTCCACAAAGATCGTAGCTACACGTAGCTCATCAATGTCAGCACCTTCGTTGTGCTCTGCGTTAGCAATAGCAGACTCAAGTACTTTTTTAACTAATACAGCCGCTTTTTTAGGGCTGTACGCCAGGATTTCTAGAGCGCGATCTACCGGTAGTCCGCGGATCTGATCTGCTACTAGACGTGCTTTTTGCGCCGAACCAGAGGCGAATTTGTGTTTAGCTAATGCTTCCATCATACCCTCCGATTAACGTTTTTTAGCTTTCTTATCCGCAGCGTGACCGCGGTAAGTACGTGTAGGTGCAAATTCACCTAGTTTGTGACCGATCATTTCGTCCGAAACAAATACAGGGACGTGCTGACGACCATTATGGACTGCGATGGTCAATCCGATCATATTAGGGATGATCATTGAACGACGGCTCCAAGTCTTGATAGGCTTCTTGTCACCGCTTTCCAACGCCTTCTCTACCTTCTTCAGCAAGTGTAGGTCAATGAATGGACCCTTCTTGAGAGAACGTGGCATGGCAATTCCTCAACTATTACTTAGTACGACGACGTACGATTAATTTATCAGTACGCTTGTTCTTACGTGTTTTAGCACCTTTGGTAGGCTTGCCCCATGGAGACACAGGGTGACGACCACCAGAAGTACGACCTTCACCACCACCGTGTGGGTGATCAACCGGGTTCATGGCAACACCACGAACTGTCGGACGAATACCACGCCAGCGGTTAGCACCTGCTTTACCTAGTGAACGAAGCATATGCTCAGCATTGCCTACTTCACCTAAGGTAGCGCGACAGTCAGACTCAACTTTACGAACTTCGCCTGAACGAAGACGTAGAGTCACATATTGACCTTCACGTGCTAGGATTTGAACGTATGCACCAGCAGAACGTGCGATTTGAGCACCTTTACCTGGCTTTAATTCTACGTTGTGTACAGTCGAACCTACAGGCATGTTACGCATCGGTAATGTGTTACCAGCTTTGATTGGTGCATCAACACCAGACTGGATCTGATCACCGGCTTTAAGGCCTTTAGGTGCAATGATGTAACGACGCTCACCGTCTGCATATAATACAAGAGCGATGTTTGCGCTACGGTTTGGATCGTACTCTAAACGCTCAACAGTAGCTGGAATGCCATCTTTAGTACGTTTAAAGTCAATTACACGGTAGTGTTGCTTGTGACCACCACCGATGTGACGAACCGTGATACGACCGTTGTTGTTACGACCACCTGATTTAGAGTTTTTCTCTAAAAGCGGAGCGTATGGCTTACCCTTGTGTAGATCAGGGTTAACCACTTTAACGACGTGACGACGACCCGCAGAAGTTGGTTTACACTTTTGAAGTGCCATAATTCTAACTCCCCTTATTACTCGGCGCCGCCGACAAAGTCTAGCTCGCTACCTTCTTTAAGAGTAACGTAGGCTTTCTTCCAGTCTGAACGACGACCGAAACGCATACCAGTACGCTTTGTTTTACCCTTAACATTCAAAGTACGAACACCAGTTACTTCTACTTCAAAAAGCTTCTCAACAGCAGCTTTAACTTCAGCTTTAGTTGCATCTTTAGCTACTTTGAAAACAATCGTGTTGTTCTCTTCAGCAGCGATAGTGCTTTTCTCAGAGATGTGTGGAGCAAGAATTACTTTTAAAAGACGTTCTTCACGGATCATGCTAGCGCCTCCTCAAGTTGCTTAACAGCACCTGCAGTAATAAGTACCTTATCGAAAGCGATTAGGCTTACTGGGTCAATGCCAGCTACATCACGAGTGTCAACCTTATAAAGGTTACGTGCAGAAAGGAATAGATTCTCATCTACTTCTTCAGTCACGATAAGCACGTCTTTAAGCTCAAGCTCTTTAAGCTTAGCTACAAGCTCTTTAGTTTTAGGTGCTTCTAAACCGAAGTTTTCAACAACCACTAAACGCTCTTGACGAACAAGCTCAGACAAGATGCTCTTAATCGCACCGCGATACATCTTACGGTTAACTTTTTGGCTGTGATCTTGCGGCTTAGCTGCAAAGCTCACACCACCGCTGCGCCAAATTGGGCTGCGAATTGTACCAGCACGAGCACGGCCAGTACCTTTTTGGCTGAATGGTTTCTTACCACCGCCTCTTACTTCAGAACGTGTCTTCTGAGCACGAGTACCTTGACGAGCACCTGCTGCATAAGCAACAACTACCTGATGTACTAATGCTTCGTTAAACTCACGTCCAAAAGTAGCTTCGGAAACTTCAAGCGCGCCAGCGCCTTTAATTGCTAATTCCATCACTAAATCTCCAGGACTTATGCTTTAACAGCTGGTTTAACGATAACGTCACCGCCGATAGCGCCAGGTACTGCACCTTTAACTAAAAGCAGGTTACGTTCAGCGTCAACACGTACTAGTTCAAGGTTCTGAGTAGTTGTTTGCACATTACCCATTTGACCAGCCATTTTCTTACCTTTAAACACCTTACCAGGTGATTGGTTTTGACCGATTGAACCAGGAGCACGGTGAGACAAAGAGTTACCGTGAGTAGCGTCTTGCATGCTGAAGTTCCAGCGCTTAACACCACCTTGGAAACCTTTACCTTTTGAAGTACCAGTTACGTCTACTTTGCTTACGTCGTTGAAAAGTTCAACTGTAAGTTCAGCACCTACTTCAAAATCGCCTTCACCACCATTTAGGCGGAATTCCCACAGGCCACGACCCGCTTCAACACCTGCTTTAGCGAAGTGACCCGCTGCTGCTTTGTTTACACGGCTTGCTTTTTTCTCGCCTGCAGTAACTTGAAGCGCTTCATAACCGTCTGTTGCGTCAGATTTGATCTGAGTAACACGGTTAGGCGTCGCTTCGATAACTGTCACAGGGATAGATACACCATCTTCAGTGAAGATACGTGTCATACCCACTTTACGACCGACTAGACCTAATGCCATTTTCCTAAAACCTCTCTAATCTTCCGATTAACCCAGGCTGATTTGAACATCAACACCAGCAGCAAGGTCTAGGCGCATTAGAGCGTCTACAGTCTTATCTGTTGGTTCTACGATGTCGATCAGACGTTTGTGGGTGCGGATTTCATACTGATCACGCGCATCTTTGTTTACGTGCGGAGAGATCAATACAGTAAAACGTTCAAAGCGCGTTGGTAGTGGGATTGGACCACGTACTTGAGCACCAGTGCGTTTCGCAGTTTCCACGATTTCCGCCGTTGATTGGTCAATCAAACGGTGGTCAAAAGCTTTTAGGCGAATACGAATGCGTTGATTTGACATTCTTAAACCTCAATTAAAAGAGCATTTAAAAAGAGCATAAAAAAACCACCAGAACGAAATAAATACTTAAATCGCTGGTTGTCTTCTTATTTCTACCATTGAATTCCAAATCGGAATTCCTGTTTAATTGGCTTGAAATCCAAGCCCTATATTTGCTTTCGAGCTACTTAGTAGCAAGAAAGTCCGCACATTATAATGAGATTGGTGATAAATGCAACAACTAATGCTAAGTTATTTTAAGTACTGACGTAGATTACTAAATAATCCGCACAAGTATGCGAGGCCACTAGAAATGGTCAGTCCAGTTAAAGCTTGCTATGCTATTGCAAATTTTTTGATGTGGTGTTGCCATGGGAATTGTTTCTCGAACCTTAAACCTGTTCGCTCATTGGGCTAATTTATTATTTGTAAAAACAAAATTATTACCAGACAACCCAATAGCGCAATTTGACCTCAACCCCAATTTGCCAACCTTTTATGTCGCAAGGCTCAATTCTCGCGCAGACTTGGCCGCATTAGATGCCGTTTGTAAAAAATTAGGTTTGCCTAGGCCAACCCAACCTCAAAGACTGGGAAATAACGACATTGACCGTTTTCTTGGCTTACAAAACCCAACCCCATTGTTTGCCAAAGTGGCAGCGCCTAGCAACGTATTAACTAAGGGCAGAGCTATTTTTACCGCATTACATGGTGATCCCCAAATACAGGCGCAAATTATCCCTGTCACCATTTTGTGGGGCCGAAATCCGGGCAAAGAAAAAGCTGGTATCGGCACACTCTTCTCTCACTCTTTAACGCCAAGCTGGCTGCGTAAGTTTTTCGTACTATTGTTTTCTGGTCGCGATAATTTAGTGAGATTTAGTCAACCGATAGACTTAAAGCAACTCATTAATGATAAGTCTGATGTTGATGAACTACCACAAAAACTGGTACGTGTGGCTCGCGTGCATTTTCATCGTCAAAAACTGGCCGCAACTGGCCCCAAGCTGCCTTCTCGTGATAAGTTGTTCAGCTCATTATTAGCCGCTCCAGCCATCAAAAAAGCAATAGCTGATGAAGCCAAAAGCAAAGGCTTGAGCTATGAAGAAGCACGCCTAAATGCGCAAGAGTTGCTTGATGAAATCGCGGCAAACTATTCTGATGCTATGGTGCGTGTCGGTGATCGTATACTTACGTGGCTTTGGACCAAACTCTACAATGGTATCGAAGTCAAGTATGCCGACCGCGTACATCAACTCGCCGACAAAGGCCACGAAATCATCTATGTGCCTTGTCACCGCAGCCATATGGACTATTTGTTACTGACGTATGTGATTTACCATCAAGGTCTTGTGCCACCGCACATTGCTGCGGGAGTCAACCTTAACTTCTTCCCTGCCGGTGGTATTTTTAGACGTTCTGGGGCATTTTTCATTCGTCGCTCATTTGCAGGTAATAAGCTCTACTCTGCGGTGTTTAAAGAATATTTAAGTCAGCTGTTTATAAAAGGTTATTCGGTTAAGTTTTACACTGAAGGCGGGCGCAGCCGTACGGGTCGTCTACTGCCACCTAAAACCGGAATGCTCGCAATGACGCTTCAATCTATGCTCAGAGGCATTGACCGTCCCATTTCAATCGTGCCCGTGTATATCGGTTATGAGCACGTTATGGAGATCAATACCTACCTCAAAGAGCTCGCGGGAAATAACAAAAAGAATGAATCTGTGTTTGCCGTGTTCAAGGCCATCAAAAATCTCAAAAACTATGGTCGTGGTTATTTGAATTTTGGCGAGCCCATTAACGTCAATCAGTACCTGACGGAGCATCAAAGTAACTGGCGTGATGCGATTCACCCAACCGACGTCCAAAAACCACAATGGCTAAACACTCAAGTGGCTGAACTGGCCGATACGATCATGACCAACATTAACAGTGCAACTGCACTTAATGCCATCAATCTATTAGCCACAATACTGCTGTGCAATAGCCAGTTTGCTTTGAGCAAACGCAAGTTGCTCACACAACTGTCGTTCTATCTGACCCTACAACGTAGTGCAAAATACAACGCACAGGTCACGGTTCCAGAAGACAGCGCAGAAGAATTACTCTCACACGCGTTGCAACTTAACAAGCTGGATGTTATTGCCGATGAGCTGGGCGAGATCATCGCCATAAAAGAAAAAGAGCGCACACTCTTTAACTACTATCGCAACAACATCCTACATCTATTCGCGGTGCCCAGCGTAATTGCTCAGCTGCTGTTCAATCGCTTCACTGTCAATGTGGATGAATGCAAAAAAATGTTTGCAACCCTATATCCGTTGTTTGCCAAAGAGTGGTTCCTCACACCGCTACGAGACGAATACATAGAGGAAGTATTGGTCTGCTTCGCACAGCAGGGGCTGATCGAATTTAATGGCCAAACCGCACAGGTCAAAAAAGACAGTAGCGTAGTAACACAGCTTGAAATGCTGGGTAAGGTCTGTCACTTAACCCTAGAGCGCTATGCGATTACAGTGAGCCTTATTCAAAATAATCAAGGTATTACCCGCAAAAACTTAGAAATTGAAAGCGACGTAATCGCCAATCGTCTAGGCACGCTACATGGCATCAAAAGCCCAGAATTTTTTGATAAAAAGGTCTTGGTGGCATTTATCAGCAGCTTGAAAGAAAACGGCTTTATCAAAATGTCTGATGAGCAGTGCATACGTGCAGAAGCTAAGCTGGAACATTTACAACACTACCTAGATGAATTACTGCCCGCTAGTATTTCTCATTCAATTCAAGATACGCTGTAACCAAAAACAAGTTGGCCGCTTTCGATAAGCGGCCAAGGCTGTTAACTTCTTTGGCGCATCACCCCTTCTTGAATGGTCGATGCCACCAGCTCCCCCTCGCGGTTGAAGAATTGGCCACGTACTAAACCTCTGCCATTTGATGCACTAGGGCTATCAACACTGTATAGGATCCAATCATCCATTCTAAAAGGACGATGAAACCACATCGCATGATCTATGGTCGCAACCTGCATGTTCGGTTGCATAAATGATAAGCCATGTGGCTGTAAAGCGGTTGGTAAGAACTCAAAGTCAGATGCATAGGCAAGTAAGTAGTTGTGAATACGCCTGTCATCAGGAAGCGGTCCATTTGCCTTAAACCACACGTGACGTTGTGGCTCTGTCACCTCTGGCTGAAATGGGTTTTGAAATTCCACCGGTCGCGTTTCAAGTGGCATATCGCAGGTAAACTTATTGCGTAACTTTTCAGGGATAAGCGCTTTGTTCTCACGATAGAAATCCAATGAGGATTTCAGCTCTTCTGGACCGGGGACATTCGGCATGGTGCTTTGGTGAGATAAGCCGGGTTCGTCGCCCTGAAAAGATGCGGTCATATAAAAGATTGGCTTACCGTATTGGATTGCACGCACTCGGCGAGTACTAAAACTGCGCCCGTCCCTGATCACTTCAACATCGTAGACAATCGGCTTTTTAGCATCCCCTGGGCGCAAAAAATATGAATGTAACGAGTTTACATATCGCCCTTCTGGCAGGGTATATTTCGCAGCTGACAGCGCTTGCCCCATTACTTGGCCGCCAAACACCTGAGGGAAGCCTAAATCCTGACTCTGTCCTCGATAAATACCCTGCTCTATCTCCTCAAGCTTCAATAAAGACAATAAATCGGTAAGAACTTGACTCATCGAGACCTCTTATTTCATCAGTTTAATTAAATAATCATAGTATAATAGTAACCTAAGTGAGTCACTCACCCCCAAGCTATTAGAGAAAATAGTTGTAGGCTCACCGCATCGTTATTCTTATATTTGCAACAAGGTTGGGCGCAACATGGCATATTGGTTATTCAAAACAGAACCCGATACATTTTCTATCGACGATTTAAAATCAGCAGGCGAGCAAGGCACTTTTTGGGAAGGCGTCAGAAACTATCAGGCTCGTAACTTTTTACGAGATAAAGTGCAACTTAATGACTTAGTGTTTATTTACCACTCTAGCTGTAAGGTGCCTGCCATTGTAGGAATCGCCAAAGTCACTAAAGCTGCACAGCCCGACCCACACCAGTTTGATTCAAACAGTGATTATTTTGATGAAAAGTCGAGCGCCGATAATCCACGCTGGTATGGCGTCACTTTGAAATATGTACAGCACCTTAAGCCAGTTAGTCTCGCTGCAATCAAAGCTAACCCCAATATTGTCGAATTAGCGTTGAAAAAAGCCAGCCGCCTGTCGGTAATGCCCGTGTCTGAACATGAGTGGCAGTTACTAACGCAAGCTTAGTGTCGATGACGTGAACGAGTTCTTTTGTCTTTTTCGACTTGCACACCACCTTTTGGCACGATGGAAAAATACAGTAATAACGTGAGCCATGAAAAAACTATCGTGCCGATTAACCAACCGTTTTTTTCATGGCCTTTTGTGCGTTTACTACCTAAAATGATTGCCAGCGGAATCAAATACCCGCACACGGCAATAAATAATAGTATTAGCTCATTCATGACAACCTTTGCCAAGCCACCTCATCAGGTAATACCCGTTCAGCGGCGATGTAGTGTAAAATATCCCCAGCATTGACTAGATAGTCAAGCGGCGGGTTCAAGTCCATATTCTGTGCACTTAAATCATGGGCCACACCCAGTAAAATTGCATCATGCTTTTCTTTAAAATAATGAAATAAAGCGCCAAACTGACAAGTCTTCACACTCGCTGGGAGCTGCAGGCTAAATTGGGTATCGCCATGTAAGGTCGACAACAGCTCTTCTTGCACACGGCTAGAACCTGGGTCCTGCATTGCTCTGACTAGAATTTCCGCAGATTTACTAGCTGAGCACTCCACATTCTGACAATGCGCTCTAAGCAATGCGACTTTGCTTTCATCCACAAAATGCGCACTGATATGCGCCCCTGTTTGTACCATAGGGCTTAGTTTAAGGGCTGTGGTGAAGGTTTGATCATCGTCTTGTCCATCGATGATAATTTTATCGGCAGTACTGATCGCAATACGTGCCAATTCGTCATTATCTGTAAAGCTCGATAACCTCGCAAAATCCACTTCTGAATAACTTAACAAGGGATGTTCAATTTCGTCGACCACTGCCAAAACAATGCGTCTATCCTGCCTTTTGGTATCGGCTAAGATATAGTCGATCATCTTCTTTGTGCGTATTGAGTGCCAACCAAAAATAATGATGTGATTACGTAGGTGGTTAAAGTTTTTATCGCCTGTCATTGCTCTTCTAATCCAAAATGTCATGAACTGACCCGCTTTACCGAGTAAAATACCAAATAAGGCTAGGCCGAACGGAATTTGTACCAATGCCACTATCCAGCGCCCCATACTGGTTGTTGCGCTGAAATCGCCGTAACCGACGGTTGAAGTGGTCACTATGTAGTAATAAATAAAAGTATCAGGCTCAATTAATGCCCGCTCACCCGCATAATTCAGCAACACCCATACAAGTAACAAATGGCAAACAGTGACCGTGATTAACAGCTGCCAGCTCGCTTTGTCAACGTGCGCTCTGAGCAACACCATAAAACGTTTAAAAATTAAAGGCATAATTTAATGCTATCTATTGTCCCATAGTGCCACCTTACTCTATCTCTACAGGCTTGAAAACCTTAAAAAATACGCATTTATGAGCAATAGCACAACGAGTAAAATATTAAATACAAATGTAGACATAGTAGCGAATCATGCAAAGCTCGTATTTTGTCCCAACTTCAGTATACTGGAGTGAGGCAATTGGGAGAAAAAGGTGAAGTAGTATGGGTGGTGTATTAGCTTCTGTTGATCAAAGAACGCAATTAGTAGGCGAAAACCGCTTAGAGCTGTTGCTGTTTCATCTTCATAGCCGTCATTTCTTCGCCCTAAACGTATTTAAAGTTAAAGAGGTGGTAAAACTGCCACACTTAAACATTATGCCCAATGCCCACCCAAAAGTTTGCGGTGTAACAACCATTCGTGGCGAGTCTATTCCCGTTATAGACTTGCGTCGCGCTATTTGCATGCCTGAATGTGACAGGGACGCTGACAGCAATCTGGTGATCACAGAATACAACCGCTCAGTACAGGCTTTTCTGGTCGGCAAGGTTGACCAAATCGTCAATACGACATGGCAAGATATCATGCCAACACCAAGCTCTGTAGGAAAAAACCATTACCTCACGGCATTGACCAAAATCAAACGAGATGGTGTTGAACACATCGTTGAAATCATCGACGTTGAGAAAGTACTGGCTGAAATTGTTGCTTATGATGTGGTGATCTCAGACGACATTCTGGACAAAAGCATTATTGAAGAATTTCAAGGCCGTAAAATTCTTCACGCAGATGACTCTCCAACCGCTCGTCGCCAAGTATCGGATACCCTCGCTCAACTCGGTATAGAAATCATTCCTGCAACGGATGGTCAAGAAGCCTTGAATTTACTCAAGCATTGGGCTGATGAAGGAATTGACGTTAACAAAGAGCTGCTAGCCGTGATCACCGATGCTGAAATGCCAGCAATGGATGGTTATCGACTCACCTACGAAATTCGCAATGACGCACGCTTAAAAGATCTCTACGTCATTTTGAATACGTCACTAAGCGGTAGTTTTAATCAGGCAATGGTTGAAAAAGTAGGATGTAATGCGTTTTTATCCAAGTTCCAACCTGATTTACTGGTAGAAGAAATTCAAAATAGATTAAAGACAGTGTTAGACCACGAATAACTGTTTATTTATACAGTTTTGTATTCTTTATTTCTCTAATTAATTCAAAATGATAGCTTTTATTATGTGAGTTTTTAACCCGTGTAACTGGGCAACGCCCCCCTAACACGGGTATACTTTGCGCTCATTTTACTGAAATAGGCGCGATAATGGACGTTTCTGAATTAATCGATGGCTTAAACGACAAACAACGAGAAGCGGTTGCAGCCCCTCTGAGCAATATGTTGGTTCTGGCAGGCGCTGGGTCAGGAAAAACCCGTGTGCTTGTACATCGCATAGCCTGGTTAATGCAAGTTGAACATGCCTCGCCCTATAGTATTTTTGCCGTAACATTTACCAATAAAGCGGCCAAAGAAATGCGTACGCGCGTTGAAGAAACCTTACGTATGCCCGTCGGTGGCATGTGGATCGGTACATTCCATGGCTTATCTCACCGTATTTTGCGGGCCCATCATCGCGAAGCAAACTTACCTGAAGCGTTTCAGATCCTAGATACCGATGATCAAGTCCGTATGATACGCCGTCTACTCAAAGCGATGAACATTGATGAGAAAAAGTGGCCGCCCAAACAAATTGCTTGGTATATCAGCGCGCGTAAAGATGAGGGACAAAGACCCAAAGACATTCAAGCTTATGATGTCAATGAACAACTGCTGCTGCGCGTTTACACTGCTTATCAAGATGCCTGTGACAGAGCAGGCCTAGTCGACTTTGCTGAAATACTGCTGCGCTGCTATGAATTATTACAACAACACCCAACATTATTGAGACACTACCAGCAACGTTTTCGCCATATGCTCGTTGACGAATTTCAAGATACCAACAGTATTCAATATCAGTGGCTAAAACTGCTAGCAGGGCAAGAAAACAATATGATGATTGTTGGCGATGACGATCAGAGTATTTATGGTTGGCGTGGCGCGAAAATCGAAAATATCAAACGTTTCTTAGAAGACTTTTCGGCAGAAACCATTCGCCTTGAGCAAAACTATCGCTCAACGGCCAACATTCTTAAAGCCTCGAATGCGCTAATTCAAAATAACGCCGAGCGAATGGGCAAAAACCTTTGGACCGATGGCAATCAAGGTGAGCCAATTTCGATTTATGCGGCGTTTAATGAACTCGATGAATCTCGCTTTGTGGTCAGTAAAATTCGCACTTGGCTTAATGCCGGAAATGCACTGCAAGACTGTGCAATTTTGTACCGTAATAACGCGCAATCACGGGTGTTAGAAGAAGCTTTGCTGCAAGAGGGCCTTAAATACCGAATTTACGGCGGTATGCGTTTCTTCGAGCGTCAAGAGATCAAAGATGCGTTGGCGTACCTCAGGCTATTGAGTAACCGTCAGGATGACGCTGCTTTTGAGCGGGTGATCAACACACCTGCTAGAGGGATTGGTGACAAAACACTTAGCCATATTCGCGACTGTGCACGTAATGAGTCGATGCCACTTTGGTACGCTGCCAAAGCCGTACTTGAACAAAAGCATTTAGCGGGTAGAGCCGCCACCGCTGTAGCGCGCTTTATTGAGCTTATTGAGCAACTGGATGACAAAATCACAGAACTGGAACTTTCTGAACAAGCCAAAACAACCATTGAATACTCAGGCTTAATGGCAATGTATCAGGCTGAAAAAGGTGAGAAAGGTCGTGCGCGAGTAGAAAACCTTGAGGAATTGATAAGCGCCTGTGGCCAGTATGAGCCGCCTATTGATGAAGATTTTAGCTCTCCACTGCAGGGCTTTTTGGCCTATACCTCACTAGAATCGGGCGAAGGCCAAGCACAGGAGCATGAAGATGCAGTGCAAATGATGACCCTACACTCAGCAAAAGGTCTGGAGTTTCCGTTAGTCTTTATGGTGGGCGTTGAAGAGGGTATGTTCCCATCGCAGCAAAGCCACGAAGAGTCTGGTCGCTTGGAGGAAGAAAGGCGCTTATGCTATGTTGGCATGACCCGAGCTATGGATAAACTCTACATCAGCCATGCTGAAAGTCGCCGTTTGTACGGACAAGAAAAGCATCATAGCCCTTCTCGCTTCTTACGAGAACTTCCAGAGGAGTGTATCGAAGAGATCCGTATCAAAACCCAAGTATCTCGCCCAGTAAACAGCGGTCGTTTCAGTGCATCCGTTACTCATGCTGCGTTTGAAGACAGTGGCTATAATTTAGGGCAACGTGTATTACATGCAAAGTTTGGGGCGGGCACGGTACTTAATTATGAGGGCAGCGGCGCACAATCTCGTATTCAGGTAAACTTTGATGATGTGGGAAGCAAATGGTTGGTCACCGCCTATGCCCGTTTACAAAGCCTCTGAATTAAAGCCGTTATTTTCCGAGCTGGAAAACAATCAGCACCGTCAGCTATTTTTGATCTGCGGTGCGCACGATTGGGCTGTTGAGCAACTTGGTCGGTTATTCCAGTTATCTGAAGATAGCTTGGTGCTATCTAAACACCAAGGGCTTAGTAACGCTTGCTGGCCTGAGCACCTCCATCAAATCTTAGGACAAGAGTTTGAATTAGCCGTCTACGATGGCTATGCGGGCATTAACCCCAATAAATTGGCAGCGCTTAGCGGCACGGTTAAAGCTGGCGGGCTCATGGTATTACTGCTACCTGAATTGGCAGAACTCGCTAATTGGGTGGATCCTAGCGCCGCTACTTGGTGCTCTTTTGGCTATACCGTCACCGATAGTCCTTTTCTAAAACGCTGGCAAAATAGTCTAACCCATGCGGATATATCCTACTGGTCACAAGTTAATGGCCTGCATCTGTCACTAAATGGTCTAATTCGCCACTCACCAGCTACCTATACTCAGCAACAAGAGGTTGTTTCATCTATCCGGCTTAGCTTAGTAAGCAGCGCGCCCATGCCCGTACTACTAAGCGCTGATCGAGGTCGTGGAAAGTCCGCAGCACTAGGCTTATTGGCAGCCAGTATGGCGCATAAGCAATTCATCATCTGTGCATTACAATATCGCGCGGTTAAAAATAGCTTTAAGCATTTAGCACAAGCATTAGGGCTAACTTATCAAGGACACGAAAAACAATTAGCCAATCTAAAATTTGTGCCACCAGATCAGTTACTTTCGCAAGATTTAGAGGGACAAGTGTTGTTGATTGATGAAGCGGCGTCAATCCCAGTACCAATATTGATAGCTTTGTCTCGCAAAACCAGTCAGTGCGTGTTTTCAAGCACCATTATTGGCTATGAAGGCAATGGACGTGGTTACACTTTGAGATTTCAAAACTACCTCAAGCAACAGTACCCTAATCATGTTTCACTTATCCTACAACACCCTATTCGCTATCAAGACAACGATCCGTTAGAGCGAGTTATCAATCAACTCTTCGCCCTTGATTGTCGGTACCCTATAGTGGAGCACATTGATCAACCCAGTTTTTGTCAGCTTGATAGAACCACCCTCGCTGATGATGAAGCTTTGCTACAACAAGCCTTTGCACTATTGGTATTGGCTCACTACCAAACAACGGTAAACGACCTGCGCCAGCTTCTAGATAGCCCATCTAATGTTATTTTTGCCATACGCAATCAAAAACAGTTGCTAGGTTTGTGTTTAGTCAATCTAGAAGGACAGCTCCCAGATGAATTACACTGTGATATAGCCGCTGGTGTACGTCGTCCTCAAGGCCACCTGTTACCGCAACAACTGTTTTCAGCTCAAGGGGATAACCATTTTCTTAAAGCAAAGTTTGCTCGTGTCGTACGCATCGTCATCACCCCTGAACTCCATCAAAAAGGACTTGGTAGTGACCTGCTGAACTATGCTGAATCACAACTTAGCACTCGGGTTGATTACTTTGGTAGCAGCTTTGGTGCCACTGCACAATTGCTCAACTTTTGGCAGAAAAACAGCTATCAATTAGTTAGATTGGGGTTTAAACAGGATAAGGCGAGCGGTGAATATGCAGCCATGGTTGTGAAAAGTTGCCAAAGTAACCACACCCACATTAATGACCTGAGCGCCCATTTTAGAACCAACTTTAGCTATCAATTACTCAATCATTATCAACGTTTACCTTGGCAACTGGTCAAGCAGATCCTCACAGCCATGCCCAATCAGCCAGTCCCTCCCCCCTTGCAGGCCCAACTCAAATTCTTGGCTACTAGAGGGCAAATGCTTGAGCAAGATAGCGCAACAATTTGGCATATACTGCTACTATCTCCCAAGTTATTACTACATATATCAGATATTTCACAACAATTAGGTATTAGACTACTATTACAAAACAAGACTAAAGCGTGGCTCGCAAGCGATTTAAATTTAACCTCGAGAAAGCAATTTGATCAAGCTCTCAACACTCTGGTGCATGAACTATATGGACAGCTCACTAAGCTACATTAAGGCTCTATTTGCCCTGCTACTACTGGGGGTTAGCGGAGCGAGTATGTCTGAACAAAACACCATTAAGCTTGGCATGTCCATCGCGCTTACGGGGCCTGCTCAAGGCATTGGCAAACAACTGTATGATGGTGCTTTACTCCATTTTAATGCCATCAACAATGAAGGTGGAATTGCGGGCAGACGTATCGAGTTGATAGTCATGGATGATGGCTATGAGCCAAATAGAACCGTCCACAACACACGGCAATTTATCTATACCCATAATGTCGATGTGCTGTTTGGTTTTATGGGTACCCCCACAACCGCTGCAATTCGTCCACTTTTGGAACACAGTAAAGTTCCCTTGCTCATGCCATTTACAGGTGCGGACTTTTTACACCAAGAACCTAAATTCCATGTCTTTAATCTAAGAGCCAGTTATCGTGATGAAGCCAATGAGCACATCAAATTTCTAATAGCCGAAAAAGAGCATCAAAATATCGCTTTGCTCATCCAAGCTGATGAGTTTGGGATCACCGTTGAAAAAAGCCTAACACAGGCACTGGCAAGGCAAGGCCTCAAACCCACCGTTATCTCACGCTTCAAGCGTAACAGCAATGATGTAGAAAAGGCCCATGAACAGATAAAAGAGACCAGTGCCACCGCGGTCATTATGATTGGCACGTACGAGCCCCTTGCCACCTTCATCAGGTTAGCCAATAATGCCAAGCTAGGCCTTGAGTTCACCAGTGTCTCGTTTGTTTCCAGTAAAGAGTTGTTCGCGAGGCTAGAGCCTGGTCAAGCCGTTATGGTCACTGAAGTGGTGCCAGACCCAAATACTTGCCAGGCAAAATTATGTAAACAGTTTCGCCGACGTGTAAAAGCGCACTCTGAGTTGAAGATCGACCATATCCTGTTTGAGGGCTACCTGAATGCGGTAGTTTTTAGTCGTGCTGCCAAACAATGCAAAGCCGACTACTCTCAGCAATGTTTACTCAACAACCTACCTAATGTGTTAGAGCATGATAGTGATTTGAAAACACTTTTTGGACTAACAACTCAACAAAAGAAATTACCTGTGTATCGCTCATATTCACCATAATGTTCTATCCTTAAACAAAACCAATGCGCAAGTTGAGGAAAATATGGATTTAATCAATTTCCGAGTCGGACAAAAAACTATTTCACTGAAGATTCTGGATATTCTGCTCACGGAACGCTACGAAGGAGACTTAACCACTCTGCCCAATGAAAACCCCAGCTTTCTTGGAGTAAAGGACTACATGGGTACACCCACTCCCATTTTCGACTTGGGCATTATTCTCAATAAACAGTCATCTTATGATATTAACAACGCGCTTGTTGAATTACTAAAAAACAGAGAAGAAGAACACAGACAGTGGTTACAAGCACTCGAGCGAAGCGTTATTAAAGGCCAAGACTTCGACAAACCACGAGACCCCAAACAATGTGCTTTCGGCCAATGGTTTTATAGCTTTAAAACAGAAAATGAGGACTTAAAAGCCATTTTAAGTCGCTTTGAAGAGCCACACAATCGACTACACTCGCTGGCTGATAAACTGCTGACGTTATGTGACCAAGATAAAAAGCAGCAAGCTGTTACAATGCTGGAAAGAGAGCGCGCAACCACTTTCATCAAGTTAATGCGCCTATTTGAATCCGCACGCGAGCAAATTAGCCTAGATCACAAGCCCATTATCGTATTTACCACGCAAGATGGTCATAAGCCACATATCGGATTATTGGTTGACCAAGTGGAAGACAACATTCATTGTGAAGAAGATGAAATAAAATCCTTGAGTGAAATTACCAATATCGGCTTTGAAATCGACCCACAAACCAAAAAGATGATGCAAGGGCTCATTAAGCGTGGCAACACACACAGCGTACTGATAGATCCCAGTTCGATTTTCCGCCCCGAGCACCTGCAAGGGTATGAGCCCGAAGAAACAGAAAGCTACGGACTCTTTTAACAAAGACATAAAAAAACGCCGCTATGTAGCGGCGTTTTTTATTCAACAATCGAAATTAATCTTTTGCTTGACGGCTAGCGCGCTTACGCTCGCTTTCCGTTAGTAACTTCTTACGAATACGAATATTCTCAGGCGTTACTTCAACTAGCTCATCATCATCAATGAACTCAAGTGCTTGCTCAAGTGACATCTTGATAGGTGGCACAAGTGTCTGCGCTTCATCAGTACCTGATGCACGCACGTTCGTTAGCTGCTTGCCTTTAAGTGCATTAACAGTTAGGTCGTTATCACGGCTATGAATACCGATGATCATCCCTTCGTAAACTTCAACACCGTGACCGATGAACAATTTGCCACGTTCTTGTAGGTTAAATAGTGCGTTAGTTAGAGCCTTACCAGTCGCGTTGGCAATTAATACACCGTTCTTACGTTTACCGATTGAACCACCTTTGTGCGGACCGTAATGATCAAACGTGTGGTACATGAGGCCTGAACCTGATGTCAAGGTCATGAAATCAGTTTGGAAACCGATCAAGCCACGGCTTGGCATGACAAAGTCTAAACGTACACGACCCTTACCATCTGGCGCCATGTCTGTCATCTCAGCCTTACGCAGACCAAGTTGCTCCATGATAGAACCTTGGTGCTCTTCTTGAACGTCAACCGTTACCGTTTCAAACGGTTCTTCTAACTGACCATCTACTTCACGTAGGATTACTTCAGGACGTGATACCGCTAACTCGTAGCCTTCACGACGCATGTTTTCAATCAAAATACCTAAGTGTAATTCACCACGACCAGAAACACGGAAGCTATCAGGGTTATCAGTCTCTTCAACACGTAATGCAACGTTATGTACTAGCTCGTTTTGTAGACGTTCAAGGATGTTACGAGAAGTCACGAATTTACCTTCTTGACCCGCAAACGGTGAAGTATTAACAGAGAAAGTCATGGTTACTGTTGGTTCATCAACAGACAGCGCCGGTAGGGCTTCAACCGCGTTCACATCACATACTGTGTCAGAGATCTTCAGCTCACCTAAGCCTGTGATGGCAATAATGTCACCAGCTTGTGCTTCTTGTGCTTCATGGCGGTCAAGACCTAAGTAAGTTAGTACCTGGCCAACTTTACCATTACGCTTGCTGCCGTCTGCACCCACAATAGTCACTTGCTGATTTACTTTAACCGTACCACGCTTGATACGACCTACACCGATTACACCAATATATGAGTTGTAATCTAATTGAGAGATCTGCATCTGGAAGCCACCAGCAGGGTCTGCATCTGGTGCAGCAACCTGCTCTACGATTGCTTCAAACATCGGTTGCATGTTGTCAGACGGAGTATCTAAATCAAGTGTTGCCCAGCCATTGATTGCTGATGCATAAATAACTTGGAAATCTAGCTGTTCATCTGTTGCACCTAGGTTGTCAAACAGGTCGAAAACCTGATCCATTACCCAATCAGGACGTGCGCCTGGCTTGTCGATTTTGTTGATAACAACGATAGGCTTTAGTCCCAACGCGAATGCTTTTTGCGTTACGAAACGCGTTTGTGGCATTGGGCCTTCTTGTGCATCAACCAGTAGTAATACTGAGTCAACCATTGACAGAACGCGCTCTACTTCACCACCGAAGTCGGCGTGTCCTGGAGTGTCAACGATATTAATGTGGTAGTCATTCCACTCAATCGCTGTATTTTTAGCTAGGATAGTGATACCGCGCTCTTTCTCGATATCGTTTGAATCCATTACACGTTCTTCGTTACCGCCGCGTGTTTCTAGTGTACCAGATTGCTCTAGTAGCTTATCAACTAGGGTGGTTTTACCGTGGTCTACGTGGGCGATAATCGCGATATTACGTAATTTTTCAATACTCATGTCTATAACTCAGATAATTACTCGAAAGAGTGGGTTAATCCTGTGCACCAAATTGCACAAAACAGTCCATAAAAGTAGACCGCCAGGATTTAAAGTGGCGTATTATCCCCTAATAACGCGGTAGATGAAAGTTTATGCAGCATTATTTTTTAATCACTAAGCATAAATTGTGTACTTTATGGCCGATATTCAGTTTAGCATAGCCTAAATTTAACGTAGCCGAAGCGTATAAATAGGCATTTCTGGTACTAATAAATAGCAACAATAAAGCTCGAAGATGTAAAAGTGATGACAAGCGTAAACTCTCAACAAATGGGCAAGTGTAAGCTGGGAATATAGTCAAGTTGCACTATACTCACCATGCACCAACCCTGTGCATTTGTGGATCATTTTGGTGCATAACTACGATACACTCTGGTGCATCAAAACAAGAAACACTTAATAATCATGAAGTTGAAAAAATGGCACAAATTAAGCTTACAAACAGCGCAATCGCATTAGAATGCAGCAAGCTTAAAAAACCCAACGAGTCGGAGGACACATGTCACAATCGGTTTTAGATTTTATCAAAGAAAATGACGTTAAATTCGTAGATTTACGTTTTACTGATACAAAAGGTAAAGAGCAACACGTTTCTATCCCACATCACCAAGCCGATGAAGACTTCTTCGAAGATGGTAAAATGTTTGATGGTTCTTCAATCGCAGGTTGGAAAGGCATCAACGAATCTGACATGGTATTAATGCCAGATCCTGCATCAGCAAAGCTAGACCCGTTTGCAGAAGAAACAACACTTATCGTTCGCTGCGACGTAGTAGAACCAAACACACACCAAGGCTATGAGCGTGACCCTCGCTCTGTTGCTAAGCGTGCAGAAGAGTACATGCGTTCAACTGGTATTGCTGACACCGTATTGTTCGGTCCAGAACCAGAATTCTTCCTATTTGACGATGTTAAATATAAAACAGATATGTCAGGTTCGATGTATAAAATCGACGCACAAGAAGCATCTTGGAACTCTGATAAAGACTACGAAGGCGGTAACACAGGTCACCGTCCGGGCGTAAAAGGTGGTTATTTCCCTGTTGCTCCTGTTGATTCATCACAAGACTGGCGTTCAGCTACATGTCTAGTACTTGAAGAGCTAGGTCACGTTGTAGAAGCACACCACCATGAAGTAGCAACAGCAGGTCAAAATGAGATCGCAACACGCTTCAACACGATGGTAATTAAGGCTGACGAAATTCAGGAAATGAAGTACGTTATCCATAACATGGCTCACCTATATGGCAAAACAGCAACCTTCATGCCTAAGCCAATCGTAGGTGATAACGGTTCTGGTATGCACTGTCACCAATCTCTTGCTAAAGATGGCAAAAACATCTTCGCTGGCGACAAGTACGGCGGTCTTTCTGAAGATGCTCTTTACTACATCGGTGGTATCATCAAACACGCTAAAGCAATCAACGCATTTGCAAACGCATCTACCAACTCTTATAAGCGTTTGGTACCAGGCTTCGAAGCACCAGTAATGCTTGCTTACTCAGCTCGTAACCGTTCTGCTTCAATCCGTATCCCAGTTGTACCGTCAGAAAAAGCTCGTCGTATCGAAGTACGTTTCCCTGACCCTACAGCTAACCCATACCTTGCGTTCTCAGCAATGCTTATGGCTGGCCTTGACGGCATTAAGAACAAGATCCACCCTGGCGACGCAATGGACAAAGACTTATACGATCTACCTGCTGAAGAAGCAGCAGAGATCCCAACCGTTGCAGCTTCATTAGATGAAGCATTAGCAAGCCTTGATGCTGATCGTGAGTTCTTAACTCAAGGTGGCGTTTTCACTGACGACTTAATCGATGCTTACATCTCACTTAAGTCAAAAGAAGTGGAAAAACTGAACATGACAACTCACCCAGTTGAGTTTGAAATGTACTACAGCGTTTAATCGCGCAATTAAATCATATGTGTTCTCAAGCCCGCTTTAGCGGGCTTTTTTAATGGTAAATCTATCTGTTTCATACTAGAGTATTACCAAGCGAGTCGAGAGTGTGAGGCCTGATTAATGATACGAATTTTGTTGGTATTCAGTATGATACTGACGTTCTGCGCAACGGCTTCACAACCACAGGTTTACCGCTGGAAAGACGAAAATGGCAACTGGGTATTTTCTGATGTTCCCCGCGCAGGCTCAGAAAAAATCAGTTTAAATAAACCCCTTAGTATGCCAACGACCGACACCTCAATTCTTAAACCCAAAAAAGTGAACAAAGCGGTGCAATACGAGCTGAGAATTTCCTCCCCAGGGCATCAACAAACCATCAGAGAAAACACTGGCACCGTGTATGTAAGCGGACAAGTCAAACCTGTTTTTAGCAAAGGCTTAACCGTACAACTATCACTCAACGGCCAATTGGTGAGTGACAAGCAAACCAACACCACTTTTGCGTTACACAATTTAGAGCGTGGCGAGCACCATTTGGTTATGTATCTGTTTGATGAGCACGGTACGAGAATTGCAACCAGCCCACAAAGTACATTTTATTTGCACAAAACCAGCCGTATCAACCCATAGCCCAATCAAATGGCGCATGTTATAGTGCACCAAATTGGTGCAAAAGACTCTACAGGTGACCCAACATGGTACAAAGTACCCACCCTATGCTGAGTGCCCTATGGCATAATCTATCCACATGTGTATTAGTGTTAGATAAAGAGTTTGTGATCCATTATGCCAATAACAGCAGTAGTGAGTTATTCGGATTGGGTCTTAAACGGTTAATAGGCCAACCTATTAACGACATCTTTAGCCACCATCATATTGACTTTGAACGTCTCTCTCAATACGCACTCAACGATGGGGTTGATTGCCAGCAACACAGGGTAGACGTGGTGTTCGTGGATAATCGAGCTGCCACAATCAACCTGCACGCAAGACGCATCAACCACCAACAACAAACCTTTATTTTACTTGAGTGTCGTCGTATCGATGATGAAGTTCGTTTTGATCAAGCCTCCAACCAAATGCATCAATACCAAGCGGCACGAACACTGATAAGAGGTTTGGCACACGAAATTAAAAATCCTTTAGGTGGAATTAGAGGAGCGGCGCAATTATTGCAGTACGAGACCTGTCAGCAAGAACGCGATCAATGTGCACAGTTGATCATAGAACAAGCGGACAGATTAACCGAGTTAGTGGACAGGCTGCTTGGGCCCAATCAATTGCCCAAAAAAGCGCCGTGCAACATTCACCAAACGCTCGAGTCCGTTATTAAGTTGAGTATGTTGGACAACGCCAGTCAAATAACATTATTAAAAGACTATGACCCAAGCATACCCGATATTGTGATCGACCAAGCGAAAATACAACAAGTTGTGCTAAACATCGTGAGAAATGCTCAACAAGCGCTAGAAAGTGCAGGCACCATCACCTTAACGACGCGGATTAAGCACCGCATGAGGCGTGGTGAGCGCTTGATGAAAAAAGCATTGTTGGTAAAAATTTCGGATGATGGACCGGGTATCGCCGAAGAGCTAAAGGATACCTTATTCTATCCCATGATCACCAACAAGGAAGGTGGCTCTGGGTTGGGTTTATCCATTGCACAAACTATTGTTGAGCAACATGGTGGCATGATCGACTGTGACAGCTGGCCCGGACATACAGAATTTAATATTTACTTGCCGTTTGACGACGACGGCACGGGGAGCAAGTAATGAAAACAGTTTGGCTCGTGGATGATGATGCTTCAATCCGCTTTGTTTTAGACAAGGCACTATCTCGCGCAGGGTTTAACACCGAAAGTTTCGCCAACGGCCAAGATGTATTAACAGCCTTACAATACAGCCAACCCGCTGTGTTGATTTCTGATGTCAGAATGCCAGGGCTAGATGGCATGGCATTGCTAGAAGAGATTGTCACACAATATCCAAGTCTGCCTGTGATCATCATGACCGCGCATTCCGATTTGGACTCCGCTGTAAATGCATTTCAAAAAGGTGCGTTCGAATATCTTGCTAAACCCTTCGATTTAAACGAAGCCACATCATTAGTTGAACGAGCCTATCAAGCCAGCCAGCAAGCACGTAAAACCAAACGCCAAACCCAAGAGCAAAAGCACCCAGACATTATTGGTGAAGCGCCTGCTATGCAGGAGGTTTTTAGAGCGATAGGCAAGCTCTCTGCATCTAGCATGAGCGTGTTAATTAATGGCGAATCAGGCACTGGTAAAGAGTTAGTGGCAGGTGCCCTGCACAATCACAGCCCTAGAAAAGAGAAAGAGTTTATTGCGCTCAACATGGCTGCGATTCCAAAAGACTTAGTGGAGTCTGAGCTATTTGGGCATGAAAAAGGGGCGTTTACTGGTGCCGATAGCACACGTAGAGGGCGCTTCGAGCAAGCGAATGGCGGTACCCTCTTTTTAGATGAAATTGGTGATATGCCATTGGATGTGCAAACTCGCTTGCTGCGGGTGCTAGCAGACGGTGAATTTTACCGAGTGGGCGGCCATCAAAGTGTTAAAGTCGATGTGCGTATCATTGCAGCCACGCATCAGGACTTAGAGCAGTTGGTAAAAAAAGGCCAATTTCGAGAAGATTTATTCCATCGTCTCAATGTGGTGCGCTTAAAGCTACCTGCGCTTAGAGAACGCCCTGAGGACATTGCCAAGCTCGCTCAGCACTTTTTAGGCCGCAGTGCCAAAGAACTGCAAGTGGAATGTAAGGTCCTCAACGACGAGGCTATTGATGTAATGCGGCTATATCACTGGCCCGGCAACGTGCGCCAACTCGAAAACACCTGTAGATGGCTGACCGTAATGGCACCTGGCGACCTGATTGGCGCACATGACTTGCCCGATGAGCTCAATCATAAGGCTATCACCGATGAAGCAACAGGCGACTGGTTAGATGCCTTTCAACTTTGGTTAAATCAAGAACTCAAACAGGGTAAGGAAAATATCTGGCCTGCGGTACAAGCGCAACTAGAAGTACGCTTGATAAAGACTGCACTCAGTGCGTGTCATGGACATAAACAAGACGCCGCGTTAAAAATTGGTTGGGGTCGCAATACCCTGACAAGAAAGCTCAAAGAAAGAAATATTCAAGAGTAAGGCTCGATAGGCTGGTGCCTTTGTGCCAGTCTAAGTATTCACCTTTTGAAGCCTTCACACACTATCCACATGCAGCTCTCAGTCACAGACGGGATCTGCCAGCGGTTATCCTTAGTATCAACTCCATAAAATTTCATTGACCCTATTTGCAAAAGCCGCCACTATTTAGTGATAAACCATAAGGCGACTGAAACCAATGAAATTACTTGAAAATGTGCCTCTTATAAAACAATTGGAGATCATTAATCGGCTCGATTTTTTCAAAGACTTTAGCATTGCCGAGCGACAAATATTATTGGAGTCTTTTGGTCGGCTTTACTTGGTGAACGCCAACCGCCACGCTTTCAAGCGCTTTGAACTAGATAACCGCCTATTCATTGTACTCAGTGGAGAGCTGGTGATTTTTAAAAGTAGTCAGCTTCATGAGCTAGGTCGGATCAGGCCTGGGGAGTTTATCGGTGAAGGGGCTTTTATTTGTCATCGCGAGCACTCCACCAGTGCAAAAGCCGTTAAAGACAGTATTTTACTGGCCATCACACCCGATGCCATGACCCGCCTACCCTCTGTAATAAGAGAAAAAGTCAAAGACCAAATTATTGAAGGGATGAGTGTTAGAATTAACACTCTCAGCAGCTTTATTGAAGATAATATGTGATAAAGCAAAACATTAGGCAATTTTCGCTGATATTATGAATAAGTGATGGGATGTGAAATCTAGTGGCATTAAATGAAGTGTATAGGTTACGAACCCTCATAAAAACGGTTATATCGTAAAGGTCGAATCTATATTCGACCTTTACTTTCATTGCTATTAAGAGTTACTTTGCGAATAACTGCTCGAATGCATTGAATAATTTTTCTAGCTCTTCGATAGTGTTGTAATGCATACAACCAATGCGCACGACGCCGCCTTTGTCCATGACACCGAGTTGTTCACATAAGCCCTGTGCATAGAAATTGCCATCCCATACGCACATGTGTTGCTTACCCAAAAACTCAGACACCGCTCGCGGCTCAATGTCTTTGAACGTCAAAGCGAAGGTCGGTGTGCGCTCAGCTAGGCGTGCTTTATCAGCGATACCAAATAACGAAATCTGTGGGAATTCTGCCAGTCGCGTTAAAAAGTAATCGCTGAGCGCCATTTCATGCTGTTTGGTTTTAGCAAACGCCTCCGCCAAACGTTCGCGACGTGGCGTATCTTCGCTCATCCCACTGAGTGAAGCGATATAGTCAATGGCCGCAACGACCCCGGCTAGACCTTCAAAGCTTTGTGTGCCTGTCTCCCAGCGACCTGGGATCACATCCTTAGCAGGCTCTACTTTGTAAGGCGTAAACCCTTCTAAATGTTCGCGCTTCCCGTAGACAATACCGACATGTGGACCAAAGAATTTGTAAGCCGAGCAAGCTAAAAAGTCACACTCTAGTGCTTGAACATCAACCAACTCATGTGGCGCATAATGTACCGCATCAACATAAACCAACGCACCAACTTGGTGCGCAAGCTCAACAATCTGCTTAATGTCGTTTATTGAGCCTGTAGTGTTAGAGGCATACGTCACAGCAACGAGCTTAGTGTTTTCGTTTAGCAGGCTTTTGTAATGTTCAAGATCAAGCGTGCAGTCATCTTCATTGATGCGCACGGCATTCACTGTCGCACCTTTATCTTCGGCCGCTAAGCGCCAAGAAGACACGTTAGAATAGTGATCTGCGTTAGTCACAATCACTTCGTCACCAGCTTGCCATTGGCGAGAAATAGCACGACTAAAACTAAAAGTCAGGCTGGTCATGTTGGCACCAAACACGATTTGCTCTTTGCTTGGTGCATTAAGTAAATCAGCAACAGCTTGGCGAGCGGTGTCCATCAAAGTAACGGTTTTCTCACTTGAGAAAAATGCGCCGCCCAAGTTGGAGTTAAAATAACCTAAATATGCCGACATGGCGCTGAGCACCGATTGAGGCACTTGTGAGCCACCTGGACCGTCTAAGAAGATGGGTGATTGGCCGTTAACCTGTTGCATAAGCGCAGGAAACTGACGACGAAGTTGAGTAAGTTCCATGCTCTGTCCTACGCTGTAAATACGAAACAGTCTAAATAGCCAACTTGGTCGGCATCAAGCTTATTCATTGGGGTTGCGTTGTGCCATACCTGACGGTCGTTGATCAGCGCAAACAAACCGTCTTTGATCTCCATTTTAAAACATGGCTCTGATTCTTTATTCTCATAAACAAGCAGCTCACCACCGGCAATATTTTCATGAGAAACACCACAGACACACACGTGGTCGAAGCCGTCTTGATGAATACCTTCCGGTGCCGGTGGTGTATCAGACTCAATCGCCAGCATACGGAATTGATGCACTTCAATATCGCGCTCATCATCAATGCCGGTCATCTGTTTAAACTCACGCAGCAGATGTTTAAAGCCATCACAGTTGATTAAACTCGTTTCTAGGTTTTCATATACGCGCTCAACATTACCTTGGAAGGTGTTTATTGAGTCATCCTGAACAAATGCTTTGGTTGGCTGTAAGCTCACGGCATCATCGGCAAACTTAAGCACCGAATAACGACGTTTACGAAATGCACCATCTGCATAAGGGTTGTCGGGAAGTTGATCAAATGAGGGCTTAACTGCTTCGATATGCGCCTGTTGGATAAAACGCAGTTGAAGCAGATTCTGGTTGTTTACTGCTGTCATTTTGCTGTCGCCTATTAGTGTGAAATTAGCGACAATTCTAATCGAAAATAAAATAAATTCTGTTTAATTTACCCAGTATTTGGCATCGATATTGGATTAACCATCCTTATAAACAATTAAAACTGGCTATTTAATTTAAGTTTTCCAGCACAAAATTCAACCTAAACTCAGACCAAAAAAAGCCGGTGTTAACACCGGCTTTTTTAGCAATGACTGTGATTAAACAGCTTGCTGAATGATTACGCCATCAGCTTTTTTCGTATACTGAGGCATCTTGTGGAAGTTCAAGTAACGGTATGTATCAGCCGCTGTTGCATTGATCTTCGCTGCGTACTCTTGATACTCAGCTGGAGTCGGTAATTTACCTATGATTGCAGCAACTGCTGCAAGCTCTGCTGACGCTAAGAATACATTTGCACCAGTACCTAAACGGTTCGGGAAGTTACGAGTAGAGGTAGACACTACCGTTGCTTTGTCAGCAACACGTGCTTGGTTACCCATACACAATGAACATCCTGGCGTTTCAATACGCGCACCAACACGGCCGAAGATCCCGTAGTAACCTTCGTCAGTTAGTTGGTCTTTATCCATCTTAGTTGGTGGAGCGACCCAAAGCTGTGTTGGGATACGACCTGTGTAACCGTCTAATAATTTACCAGCGGCACGGAAGTGACCAATGTTTGTCATACAAGAACCGATGAATACTTCATCGATCTTCTCACCTGTTACATCAGAAAGAAGACGTGCATCATCAGGGTCATTCGGCGCACATAAGATTGGCTCTTTGATTTCGCTAAGGTCGATTTCTAGTACATGCTTGTACTCAGCATCTTTGTCAGCTTCCATCAGTTCTGGGTTTGCTAGCCACTCTTGCATTGCGGTGATACGACGCTCAATGGTACGTACATCGCCGTAACCTTCAGAGATCATCCACTTAAGCATCACAATGTTTGACTCAAGATACTCAGCAATTGACTCTTTAGATAGCTTAACAGTACAACCTGCCGCAGAACGCTCTGCCGATGCGTCTGATAGTTCGAACGCTTGCTCAACGGTTAAGTGCTCAACACCTTCGATTTCAAGTACGCGGCCAGAAAACTCGTTGATCTTACCTTTCTTCTCAACAGTCAATAGACCTTCTTTGATACCGTAGTAAGGGATAGCATGTACTAGGTCACGTAATGTGATACCCGGTTGCATTTCACCTTTAAAACGAACCAAGATTGATTCTGGCATATCCAATGGCATAACACCTGTTGCTGCCGCAAAAGCAACTGCACCAGAGCCCGCAGGGAATGAAATACCTAGAGGGAAACGTGTATGCGAGTCACCACCAGTACCTACTGTATCTGGTAACAACATACGGTTTAACCAAGAGTGGATTACACCGTCACCTGGGCGAAGTGATACACCGCCACGGTTCATGATGAAATCAGGGAGTGTGTGGTGTGTGTTTACGTCAATTGGCTTAGGATAAGCTGATGTGTGACAGAATGACTGCATCGTTAAATCAGCTGAGAAACCTAGACATGCTAAGTCTTTAAGCTCGTCACGTGTCATTGGGCCTGTCGTATCCTGAGAACCAACAGTCGTCATCTTAGGCTCACAGTATTGACCTGGACGAACACCCGGCATGTTACATGCCTTACCAACCATCTTCTGAGCAAGCGTGAAGCCTTTGCCTGAATCAGTCACTAGTGCTGGCTTGCGGAAAATATCTTCAGCTTCTAAGCCAAGAGATTTACGCGCTTTATCTGTTAAACCACGACCGATGATCAATGGAATACGACCGCCTGCACGCACTTCGTCAAGAATTACATCTGACTTAAGTGTGAACGTAGAGATAACTTCATCTGTACCGTGACGCTTAACCACACCTTCGTATGGATAGATGTCAATTTGGTCACCCATGTTGAATTCATCAACATTTAGCTCGATTGGTAATGCGCCAGAGTCTTCCATAGTGTTGAAGAAGATAGGTGCGATTTTACCGCCTAGACAAACACCACCAACGCGTTTATTTGGTACGAACGGGATATCATCACCCATGAACCAAAGTACCGAGTTAGTCGCTGATTTACGAGAAGAACCAGTACCTACAACATCACCAACGTACGCCAATGGTAAGCCTTTTGTTTTTAATTCTTCAAGTTGTGAGATTGGACCAATTTCACCGTCTTTCTCTGGGTTGATACCATCACGCGCGTTTTTCAGCATGGCTAATGCGTGTAGCGGGATATCAGGACGTGACCAAGCATCTGGTGCTGGTGACAAATCATCAGTGTTTGTTTCGCCTGTTACTTTAAATACAGTCACAGAGATTTTCTCAGCAACTGCTGGCTTGTTAAGGAACCACTCAGCTTTCGCCCATGATTCAATAACTTGCTTAGCAAATTCGTTACCTGCTTTCGCTTTTTCTTCTACGTCATAAAACGCATCGAACATTAATAATGTGTTTGAAAGACCTTTAACAACGATAGGCGCAAGCGCTTCGTCATCAAGTAAGTCAATCATAGGTGCGATGTTGTAACCACCTAGCATAGTACCTAGCAATTCTGCTGCGTATTCTTTGCTCACAAGTGGTGATGTCGCTTCACCTTTAGCCACTGCCGCTAAAAAACCCGCCTTGATATAAGCGGCATCGTCCACACCTGGTGGTACACGGTTAACTAAAAGGTCTAGGATAAATTCTTCTTCACCTGCTACTGGTGATTTTACTAATTCAATAAGGTCTGCAGTTTGTTGTGCGTCTAACGGCTTAGGTACGATCCCTTGCTCTGCGCGCTCTTCTACATGTTTACGATATTCTTGAAGCACAATTTTGCCCTCTTGGTGACGTGAATCGTCTAGTCTATGTGATTGTTCATACAGACAAGACCGATAAATTCTGGTGGTTAATTATAAGGCCTTTGAGTATAGATGAAAATCTTGCAACTGAAACTGGCGCTTAATAGTGACTATAAATACTATGAATGGTCTTATTGAAACAAGTATATCTTCATGAATGTTTGGTAAGTAGGAATCATTTGCAATTGCAAACAGTAAACCACGCCTGCCGATTTACTGTGTATGAGCAATTAATAGTTCAGCCACGCGCTGCTTAACAGCACGTTTATCGTCAGCGTTAACGCCAAAGCGCTCGGCGAGCAATGCGATTTCTTCGTTACTGAGATTAAAAGACAAGCGCTGCCGAGTCTTTTTAGATTTTACTTCCAAGCTGAGGATTTTTCGGATCATATCCGAGGGGGTCAGCTCCTCATCGATTGCCTGCTTTTTTATTGACTTTTGTACTTCGCTACTGAGATCAAACGCCATTTGCGTTGCCCTTACGGCCTGCTCTTGGCGTTGCCATTTCGCTTTAGCATCACTCACTTAGTCACTCCCTGGAAACAGTTCTACAATATCTGATATCGGTCTGCTAAGCGTTAAAGACACATCCGTTTCACCGCCATCCCAAACCTCTATATTTAAGCTGTGTTTGTCATCATCTGATGCCAAGCTAATCACCTCGCAAGGCTCACCGCCTTGTTGCTCAAATTGAGGTAAAGACTGTTGACGATAATCACGTTGATGAAAATAGCATACAAAAGGAGCTTGAGTTTGATGGTAGCTACGCGCTAAGAACTGGCTAAATCGCTCGGGCGTGTTTGCAACACTAATTTGTGTCAAAGCTTCTTCGTCAAATATTCTGGCAAATTCATCTAAGGTGAAAATCTCGTCGACGTCGTCACGCTCAATTTTTATCGAAAAGTTTGCCCACTGCTCACCATCTTCTTGCTCAATTTGCAAAAACACGACTTGGCCTGAACTGTTTTCCAAAACCATTTCATATTCAGCGCCATATTGATACTGATAAGTATGCACAGCAATGACTCGTAAGCTTTGGCCTTTTAACCATTTTGGATATGCGAAGGAGTCTATCAATGTCAGCATGTCACCCACTTTTAACTGTGAAGGTTCAGTTAGTTGGCGTGTCGGTGCTGTTTTTTTCTTAAAAAAATTAAACATATCTCACCTAAAAAATGGTAGGGGCTCACTGAACAAATAGCGCCCCCCGATTGGGTTACTGACCTTTCTTTGCTTTGATACGTGCTAAAATGTCTTCGCTTTTTGGGTTGCTTGCACCTATACCCGCTTGCGCCATTTTGGCTTTTAGGTCGTCACCATTAGTTTGCGATTCAAGTGCTTTCGCCGCCCCAAGCTGATCTTGGCGGTCTTGCTGGCGCTGCTTGATACGTTCCAATGAAGCTTTTGCTGATGTCATTGATGAACTGTTGGTGTTTAATGTGCTATTGACCGCCATCGTTGCTTGCTGAACACTTTCGGTGGTTTTAACCATGCTTAACTGGCGTTGGTTTTCTTTAATTGACTTTTCCGCTTCTTTTACTTGTTGCTTTAAAGCCACAATATGTTGGCTAAAGCCATTGAGTACTTCTTCATGTTCGGCTTTTTCGGTTTCAAAATCACCAATTTTCTCTGCAATTTCAAGTGCTAGCGCTTCATTACCCTGCTCTAGCGCCTGTCCTGCATAACCTTCATGTTCTGCAATCGAATCTTCAAGCGCTTTCACTTTGCGTGATGTCTGCATTTCTTTCGCCATCACTTCGGTCAAGCTGCGCTTCGCTTTTTCTAGCGCATTCTTAGCATCTGCGATTTCTTGTTCAAAAATACGAATACCGTTAGCATCTATGATTGCTTCTCCGGCTTCACGCGCACCGCCACGCACAGCTGTGAATAATTTTTTTAAAATACTCATAATCTTAACTCCTAAAAACTTATTTAATCTTTTAAATAAGGGGTAACGGCATCTAGCGCTTCTATCGCATTATCTGCAAGTGTCACTAATTCGTGGGTAATATCATCAAATGACGAGTTAACCGACAAGGCACCAAAGATTGCATAGCGATTATCAACTTTGGCAAATGCACTGAGTGGAATAGGTACGTTCAAACGCAATAGCGTTTCATTAAGCTCATCTTTAAGCTCACCTTTAACTTCTTCATCAGCAAACAAATAACTAATACAAAGCAACTGTTCTTGTGTTTGTGTGACAAAAATTGGCAGTTCATCGTTACCATCTACAATCACTTGCAAAACATCTTGTTGCTCAGGGTTGGCTATCATAAATGATTCAAAGCCTACCCCTTCGGTTTCGAAAGCAGCCAGTTTGATTGAAAGTTCATCTAATTCCATTTTATCGCCTTATTAATTTGACATATTATGTCTTAGTTAAGAGTTGCACGGCTGACATATTATGTCAACCTTTCGAACTAATTTTTATACAGCTCATTTTCTATCTGCCAAGCCTGACGATAATAGTCGTACAAAACGCCTGACCCTAGCTGGTTAACATCAATCTGCTTCTCTAGCGCAAAGAATTGGCTTGGAAATACGAACGCAGCCAGCAAATATTCTTTGCTCGCCCAGCGTGATGCAACGGGTAGTTGCTCTGCCCGACGTACTCTGGCACTGGCTGAACTACCCGCTTTAGTTGCTATCGTCCACCCCCATTGGCCAAATGAGGGCACATTTTGCTGATATTGTTCCACATGACTAAACCCCGCTGACTTGACTGTTTTTGCGATGCTGATAAACGCTTTTTTCGCGTGATATGGAGAAGTTGACTGCACGACCATAGCTCCATCTGCTGCCAATAGTTGCCGCAAATGGTTGTAAAAGTAGTCGCTATAAAGTTTGTTTAAATCAGGATGGTTTGGGTCTGGCAAGTCCACAATGATAGTGTCAAACAGCGCGCCCTGAGCTAATAAGTTTTCAACCTCTAAGAATGCATCAGCCACGATAATATTGGCTCTTGGGTCTGACATGGCTGAGCTATTTAATTGCACGAGTCTTTGTTTTATATGATCGGGCGCGTTGTATTGCTCACCCGCATAGCCAAACAGATTGAGTAGCTGTGCATCTAAATCCACCAATGTCACGTTTTTTACAGGCCATTTAAGTACATCTCTGAGTGCCAGTCCGTCACCTCCACCAATGATCAATACCTTATCATGGCGGTTAGAAGCGAGCATGGCTGGGTACACTAACATGGTATGATAAATCTGCTCATCAACGCTTGAGAACTGCAACCGACCATTGAGGTAGAGATCCGTGATTGGCTCACTCTGATTACGGCTCAAACGCTCAGTTAAAACCACATGCTGATACTTGGTCGCCTCAGAATAAATGACCTTGTCTTTGTAAAGCACATTGCTCAGATCCTTCATCCAGCTACTACCAAACAGCAACACGAAACCAAAAAGCACCAATAATAAGGCATGGCAAACAACCAGTACTTTGACATAACGAACATGCTGATGATAACGCCATAAGAACGCCAAGCCCGCTACAATATTGAACAATGCCGTCCAAGCTGCCGCCTGCATTATGGGCATGGCCAGCATGATGCTGACCCAAATGGCAGCGCCAACTCCCGCACCAATATAATCGGCACCATAAATCGTGCCAGCATTGTTTTCCAAAAAGCGCCCATACACCTGCTGACGAATACGCGCGATCAGTGGTATTTCCATGCCTATGAGCATGCCTAATAACAACCCAAATACATAGGGTAAAAACCTTGCAATCTGTTGGAGCTTTTCGAATACATAGCCATTGAGCACAACATCCGCTGGCAAGTTAAAAATTGAAGAAAATAAATGAGGCAAGGAGTAACTGACCGCTATCACACTAGCGATAGCCAGAATACAGCCCATACCAACCAGTGCGATGATGCTTTCTAACCAAGCAAAGGCGGTAAATGCATCTTTGAACCATCTCGCCAAAAAAGCGCCAATCCCCATCGCGACGATCATCGTGCCAATCATGGCATAAATGGCGCTTTCAACCGACCCCAGCACTCGTCCGGCATAGTGAGAAAGTAAGTATTCATAGATCAGGCCGCATCCAGCAAGTACGGCCATCACAGTGATCAGTAAAAAGTCGTGCCCAAGTAGCTCTTTACGGCTTGGGCCTATGGTCGATTCAGACAAGACTATGCACCAAGTAACGTCGCCATGCTGATGCCAATGGCAAAAGAGATGGCTGCGGAGATGGTTGCAACCCCTACATTTTTCTGGCGATTGACCTCATCTGAAATATCGCAGCCAGCCAAAATGATTTTTATCGTCAATAAATGAAGGAGAATAAACACAACCAAACTGACCAGCGCACTTAATGCCCAGCTAGTTAAGCTAACCAGTAAATTATCAGCCGCATACGGCGCTATCCCAGAAGCTGCCGTTACAGCCAGCGCACTGCCAATTAAAAAGCCGGCATAACGCACGCCAACGGCTAAGTTACCATCAACAATGGCTTGTTGTAGGCAGTCACCGCTGCGGTTCGTTCGTTTAAATAACTGCACGCGATATTGGCTCACCAACAACAATGCAATGTTGGCAATAATGAACGCAGCAATCACAATGGGTAAACCATGCCAGCCCTCAGTTGCAACCCACAATAACGCAGAGCGAATAACCACCGCAACGCTCACCACATGGCCGAAGTCAATCAATGAGGCTGTGGTGTTACCTTTTGCAATCTCACTGTGCAGGCTCACCTTAGGTAATGCGACTTTGTCCTGGAAAAAATGACCTAATTTGATGAGAACAATAGCCAGCAGTCCATATCCTCCCATCAGCAGCGCTTCTTGGCTCAAAGATGGGGCAAATGAGCCACTACTAACGCCCGTCAGCACAATTGCTAGAGCCGCAAGCCCACCCGCAAAGCTAATACCAAAGGCAAAGTTGTCTCGCTCAGTGATCTCGTCGTTGGCATGTAGGTTTGATACCCAGCCCTTAATAAACTTTAGGCTCACAAATAATGCGATAATGATTGCAAAATCAATGGCCAAGGCTTGTAAAGACCATATCGCTATTCCATTTAATTCGTACATTTTTATAACTCCAACAATTGTTCTTTACACGCGGCATTACTTGCCACGACTTACGCCACGAGATGTTCGGCTACTACTGTTTCGCACCGTCCCCGAGCCACTTTTACTATAGCTGCTGGTACTTGCATAACTGCTACGCGTGCGCACGGGTGTGTAGCTACTTCGGCTTAAGCCTGATGCGCCGCTGCGCTTTTTGGCGTAAGGGCTAGTAAATTGTTTGCCTTGGCGCTGATAGGACTGACGTGTGCGAGTTTCCAAGGCGGATTGTGTTTTGATCTGTTTAGGACTTGAATAGCGATAGCGTCCATAATCATGGTAATAACTGTATTTTCGACGTTTACTCCAACCGCCGTACTCTACCGCATCAAAGACATCATCTAATAAACGATACATGCCATACCAATGCCAAAACGTCATGCCATTGTCGTTTGTTTGCCACTGACCATAATTTGGGTTGCCAACGAGCTGATTACCCGCTCCTTCCCCTTCAGCACGCTGACTAATTGCTCCCACCCTTGCCAATGCACCATTTGACATATCCGCTAACATGTTGATTGGATCCGTCAATGCATCGTTGAACAAACTGGGTTTCATCGCTTCATGTAACACATCTAAGCGTAACAAAGTATCTTCACTAGGCGGCGTTTTTGGTAGGTTTTTAATGTCTGTGAGACGATTGGCAAGGCCTGTGTAGAGCGGTCCTTGACTCGTGGCATCTTGCGCGATTAACGAGCTTATTTGCGATAGTTCAGGGCGCTGCTGTTGCAATACTTTTTGATACTCTTTTAACAAGGTGGCATTACGAATTCTACCCTGTTCCAGCGCGGCTTTTAATTCTATGAGCTCTGTCTCTGCCTGTTGAATTGATTGCGTGATGGACTGCTGTAATTGCTCTTCTTTTGAAGAGCACGCACTCAGTAAACACACAACCAAAAACAAGCCAACAAGCTCCCATGCTTTGATTTTCGACATTCATGTCACCGTTTGACCAATTCAAGTCTGTTGTGATTGAGCGTTTATAACGCCAAACACACAGCACTCAATCATATTATTTTAATTCCCTGTATTAGTGTCACATAGCTTTTGCACGATGCCAAGCTGCAAATTGCAACAAAATAACCGCTATGGATATATACCGCTATTGCTCTGAATATAAGTGTTTTACGGATCTATCCGTTAGCAAATATAAAAATGTGGCAGCCAAAAGCAGTAAAGCGACCATTTGGTCGCTTTACTCATATCAGATATATCAATACGCTTACTGGAATACAACGTTCTCACTACCTGGCAGTGCCTGAAACTGCGCGACCAGCTTTTCGCAATCATCTAATATCGCTTGCTCTAGCTGCTCTTCTGCACGCCAGCGTGTAGTATCCATCTTGAATACTTCTTTCTTTGAATACTTTTTCCGCGCATCATGTGTGGGCATGTCTTTGACCACTTCATACATTTGATGCACACCCGGGTAAACTTCTGGCAATTTAACCTCATCGGCAAAACTGTATTGAGAGATCAGTACCCACACCCGCAAACACCCTTCAGAATATTCGCACTGTTTTTCTTTCATGGCTCTGGCCAATAGATTAATACTATCGGCAAGTTTGGCGTTGCGCTGTTGGCGAGCTTGCATGAGTTTTTCAGCTTGCTCCGCTTGGTGCTTTGCAATCAGCGCTTTTTGCTCTTTTAATTGCCATAGCAATTTGCCCGCATAAAACGATAACCCTGCAATGATAGCTGCACCACAGATTACGGCAATTACCAGCCCTGTAGACATTACCTTTCCTCGTCTTCGTCAGTTAACCACTCATCCGCTAAGTCATTACTCATAAATTCCGCTAACGGATCATCGTCAATCATGTCTTGCTCTTCAAACTCGTCATCCAAGCCCAATAACTCACAAAGCTCCTGATGGCGCGCAACTGAGCGATTGAAGTATTTCGCATCTTTGCCAGTTAATAACTCACCACGTTCGTGACGCTCTAATAACGACATTAAGCGTTCGTCATTTTCAAGTTGCTCAAGTTCTTGTTCCGGTGACAATGTTGGTTTAACTTTCTTCAACTCTACTTGAGGTTGCAAATGACGCTTCATCACAGGTTCTTGCGTGTGCTCTGATGCTTGAGCAACCAACGGAACAGGCTTTTTACTACCTACGCGCTGATCTTTCGCGCCATTATTCGTGGTTTGCTCTTTATTCACTTTTGCTTCTTGGGCATTACGTGAGCCCGGTTTCGCCCCTTTGGTTTTCTTAGTGCGCTGCTCCTTTATTGCTCGGAGCTCTTTGAGTTTTTCTTTACTCAATCTTGGCGTACCATTACTGGCTACCTTACGGGTTTTCTTCTTTCTGGTCATAATATTTCTTCACTCGGTGCTACGAGCACCTCTGGTTTTGTTAAGATAATGACATCGTTACCAACGAATTCGATATCGCTGCCATAAATTTGTGCCACATATGCAAATGTTTTGCGGCTAAAAAACGAAATATGGGTGAGATCATTTTTGTAGTGCCATGTTGCAAAACGTGTCTTGTCTATTACCAGCTTAGTCATTAACACCAGAGGTGCTCCGGGTTTTAACAATGAAAACAGCTGGCTCAAAATGCTTTTGGGTTGTGCAATATGCTCTATCACTTCGGTACAACTAATAAAGTCATATTGCCCCGTAAGTACCTCAGGATCATTAGCATAGTATAGGTCATATACTGACATCTTATGTCCCGCTTCTGTAAGCATATGTGCAAGCAAAGGGCCCGGCCCACAGCCAAAGTCCAGCCCTATAGCAGGCGGAGAAGTACGCGCTAGTATGGGGTCTGCCACCCTTGAAAGAAAACGCCGATAACCCTCGTCACCTAAATCGTTTTGATGGCTGTCATAAATCACTTTCTCTTGCTGTGGCGTCAATCGTTCACTTTCGTCCACAAATACCAACTGGCAGCATTCACATTGCCAATAATGACGCAATTTATCCTGATGGTAATGTGTAATCTTCACACCACCACACAGGCCACATGATGAGTTTATTTGCACGACTGACTTACAGAATATTAATTAAGGGGCGTATTGTAGCAGGTCTATTTGTAGGCATAAATAAAAAGACGGTAGAGATTGCTCCCTACCGCCTACTAATCTGAGCGTCTCAAAACTGGACACTTCTCCCTTCGACTTTTAAGTCTTTATTATTTTTATTATGCTGTCTTCCATTTTGTTTTTATTGTTACTTCCCTGAGCCTTTCCATATTGTTTTTATTATTAAACTTCCATGGGGCTTTTATTTTTATCGGTCAATCCTGACACTTTATTGTTATTTCCATAATGATGAGTACCAGACTTAGTACTAAACTTGTCACCTACGCTTCCATCGCGCTCAATCCGTATTGTTTTATTGTCTTGGCGACACCAGTTAATCTACGCCTTAATGAAATAGTTACAACTGGTTAATAGTAAATTTCCTATAATGTCTTTAATTAAAAATATGTAAACCTCAAAATTACAAATACTTACACATTAAACAGAAAACAAAATAAGAGATATCTCACAAATTGGAATGGCAAATGTCTCACAAAGGATTGGGTGAATATCGTACCTGTTTACAGAGATCAAAAAAGGCAGCGAGCGCTGCCTTTTTGCACGATTTGCTTAGTTTATACGCGAGTGTACAAACTGCCTATCAGACTTTAGTGTAAGCCACCCAAGTACTTCGAAAGGGTTTCGATGTCTTTGTCTGTCAGCTTTTTCGCAATGTCCTGCATCATGCCATTGAGATCATTTTTGCGAGTTCCATCACGGAATTTAAGCAATTGAGATTTAATATACTCAGGATGCTGGAAAGAGATTTTAGGGAATTTTGCTAACGATGTACCGTTACCACGAGGTCCGTGGCACGCCGCACATGACGGAATACCGCGTTCAGCGTCGCCCGCTTTATAAAGCTTTTGGCCAGCTGCAACCACATCTTCAGGCGTTGTGCCTTCACTCATATTTAAAGTAGAAAAATAGGCAGCTAAGTCCTTCATGTCTTGATCAGAAAGAGGCATGGCCATACCACTCATGACTGGGTCCATACGACCTTCGCTACCACCTGATGTCATGCCAAGCTTAAATTCTTGTAGTTGCTTATAAATGTAGTCAGCATGCTGACCTGCAATTTTCGGATACATAGTTACAGGTGCATTGCCATCTGGGCCGTGACATGCTGCACAAGTTGCAGACTTTGCTTTACCCGCTTCTGCGTCGCCATCAAATGCTGTTGCGTTGCTTGCTGACAACGTACCAAGCAACATTGTTAAAGTTAATGCTATTTTTTTCATGGTAAATTCTCTGTTTCGACCCTGTAATATTTAGTCCCAAGACACGATGACATGCTTTTCAGCGTAACTTGAGTAGACAATCTTTATCTTTACGTTGCAATTTTTACATTCTACACGATATAAATTTTTCTGGCACGTTTTCTGCCCACATTAAGCTTATAAATTATGGGGTTTTGACCTAGATTAAGTTCTAATCCTACCCAAAAGCAGTTTTAAAAGCATCCTGAGTCAACAATGCCTGCTTTTGCAACGCCACTAAGTGTTATAAACTAAGCTTGTTTTAGCCATTTTGTTTTATTGTTAGGAGAGCCAGTGCTCAAATCTCGGATTAAATACCATACTGCTAGTTTCATTACCAGTGCCCCTGATATTTCTAAGCTGCCTGCTGATGCGGGTATCGAGGTCGCGTTTGCGGGTCGCTCCAACGCAGGGAAATCGAGCGCTCTAAATGCCCTAACAGATCAAAAGTTGGCGCGTACTAGTAAAACTCCTGGTCGTACACAGCTCATTAATACCTTTGAATTAGACGAAGAAAAACGATTAATCGACCTTCCTGGGTATGGTTTTGCCAAAGTCCCCATCGAAATGAAAAAGAAATGGCAACGTTCATTGGGCGAGTACCTACAAAAGCGAAAAAGCTTAAAAGGGCTTGTCGTGCTAATGGATATTCGCCACCCTCTGAAAGACTTAGATATGGATCTAATTAACTGGGCTGTTGACAGTGAAATCCCTATTCTGGCACTACTGACCAAAGCAGATAAGCTCAAACAAGGCAAGCGCAAAGCTGAGGTTCTGCAAGTACGCAAAGCACTGGCGGAGTTAGACGCTGATATTACAGTCCATGCATTTTCATCTTTAAAAGGTATTGGTTTAAACGAGCTGGCTTGGAAACTTGATGATTGGTATTTAGGACCCTTTGTTAAGCCTGAGGAACAGACTGAAGATAGTGAATAACCTTAAAGGTTATTCACTTAGATAAAACTGTATGCCTGCTGAGCGCAGATAAACGCCCTGTTTGTCTTGCTCAGCAATCTCAGCCCATTGGTAGTAGACATTTCTCGCCACTCTGGCATGTAGACCATTGCTTAAACCTAGATAGGGTAATTGCTGTTGCTCAAAACAACGCAACTCAAGTGGATACTGCTGGCAAATCGGCCACTTTCTTCCTAAATTATCCACGGCCACCAGCACATCCATATCATCTAACTTATGGCTATACCAACTGGTTACTAGAAAGGCGACATCTTCTACGGCTATTTCGCAGCGTTCAGCAGGAGTCGTTAACCAGTGAGTGTTTTGCTCACAGCTGAGTACACTGGCAAATAACTTCAGTAGCCCCAGTCGCTTTATTTCTCCACCTTGATGAAACCAACGACCCTGCCTATCAATACGCATGTCTAGCATACCACAGGTTTGCCCCGTCCATTTTTCAGTTGGGGCATGTGGGGTAACAAGCTCAGCGACTAATTCACTTAGCTTGCTCATTAAATACCAAGCTAAAGGTTACCGGTACTGTTGTCGCGATACTGTCTAGACCCGCTACTTTTCTTAGAGCTTCAATACCTGCCACCATGTTAAAGTCACTTGCCTTAATCAGGACAGCGCGCTGCGGCGTTACATGTAGTTGCTGGTTATTCTTATTTACCACTAAATCCAATGTTAATGTCTGTTGTTGGCCGTGTAGTGATAACTCAACTGGTACCGATTTAATTACCTGTATGCCGTTATTTAGCGTCTTATAAAATTTGCTTAAATCTGCAGTGATATTCGCCTTAGGAAAGCTACTGACATTAAATAGCATCTCTTGCATGCGCTGATTACGGATAGGGATCATGGACTCAATGGTTTTGAGATCAATTGAAAACTCCAATTCTCCATCATCTGAAAGTGTACCTTCCAGCTCCTTAAAATAGTGATTCTCAGCAATCGCGCTCTTTTTGATAGAAGTGATACTTAAATCACTTTGGCTATTATCTAACTGCCAAGCTGCAAACACTTGAGTTGAAAGCAAACTTGCACACAGTAGTACAGACTTAAGCATGACATGATCCTTTTTATGTAATGAAGAATCCTAATATTAACACGCAATGCTCAATGATACATGAATGAAAAGAAAAACACGGCTCACCAAATTCAGTGAGCCGTTATAGCAATCTGGGGAGAAGCTATCAATACGTTGTATCCTCTTGCGAGAGATACATCATCAACAGGATGTCCTACAGGATGAGGACGCGCGCACTGTAACAAAACCACTTACAGAAATAAACGCCCAGAGGCAAAAATTGGGCCAATTTGATATTTTATAAACATTCCGTTGTCCCTATTTACGCTTTTTTTACTAATAGCCCAGTAAAAAAGGGCGTCACACGCCCTTTTATAAATAAATTAATTTTCCCTATCTAGGTAAAAACCCCTTCGAACTTGCACTTTAATGCGCTTGTTCCCAGTTTTCACCATGATCAGCTTCTACTAATAAAGGCACATCCAAGGTCGCGGCTTCACTCATCAGTGCACAGATTTTATCGCTAAATTGCGCCACTTTGTTTTCTGCCACTTCAAATACCAGTTCATCGTGTACCTGCATAAGTAGTTTTATGTCATCGCGAGATTGGGTATGTAGCCAGTCACTCACCTTAAGCATTGCCTTTTTGATGATATCTGCCGCAGTACCTTGCATCGGTGCATTGATAGCGGCACGCTCAGCCGCTTTTCGACGAGCGCCATTGCGCGCTTTAATATCAGGCAAATGCAAACGACGGCCAAACAATGTCTCCACGTAACCTCGCTCTGCGGCTTCTTCACGCGTGCGCTCCATGTATTCCAATACGCCTGGGAAACGCTCAAAGTACTTATCCATATAATGCTGCGCTTCATGACGCGGAATATCCAACTGGCGAGATAAACCAAATGCGCTCATGCCATATATTAAACCAAAGTTTACCGCTTTCGCTTTACGACGCATGTCTGAGGTAACTTCCTCTAGCGGTACGGAAAAAACTTCTGATGCGGTCGCACTGTGCACATCTTTGCCTTGCGCAAAAGCATTCAGCAGCCCTTGGTCTTGAGATAAGTGCGCCATGATCCGCAATTCAATCTGACTATAATCCGCCGCCAATATCTGCTTACCTTTATCGGCAATAAATGCTTGGCGGATACGACGACCCGTTTCGTTGCGAATAGGAATGTTTTGCAAGTTAGGATCACTGGAGCTTAAGCGACCTGTCGCGGTAACCGCTTGATGATATGACGTATGGACCCGCCCAGTGTCAGGATTAACAAGCTTGGGTAATTTGTCGGTGTAGGTGGACTTTAATTTAGCTAACCCACGGTGCTCTATGATGAGTTTTGGTAGCGGATAATCGTGCGCTAACTCCTGTAGCACTTCTTCAGCGGTGGAAGGCGCGCCCTTGGGCGTTTTCTTAACAACTGGCAATCCCTGCTTTTCAAACAAAATGACTTGAAGCTGTTTTGGTGAACTTAAATTAAACTCTTCACCTGCCAATTCAAATGCTTCTTTTTCAATTTCAGCTAAGCGTTCACTGATTTGCACACTTTGCTGCGCGAGCATTGATGAGTCAATTTTCACGCCGGTGCGTTCAATCTCAGACAGCACAGATAACAGTGGCAATTCGATATCGAGAAACACGTCTTGTAGCTTGTCTTGCTGTTTTAACAATGGCCATAAATGTTCATGTAGTCGCAATGTAATATCAGCATCTTCTGCCGCATATGGGGCCGCTTTTTCCAGCTCAATTTGATTAAACGTCAACTGCGATTTGCCTTTACCGGCAATCTCTTCAAAGCTGATATTTTTATGGCCCAAGTATTTTAGTGCCAATGAGTCCATATCATGGCGTGTTGCCACGCTATTGAACACATACGACTCCAGCATAGTATCAAAGGCGATGCCATTGAGCTCTAACCCCGCTCTGGCCAATACGCTCTTATCATACTTTAAGTTTTGCCCAACCTTTTTTATTTTATCGTCAGCTAAAATCGCACCTAGCTTTTCAAACACCAAGGCTTTTGGTAATTGCTCAGGGGCACCAACATAGTCATGTGCGATAGGTAGGTAGGCAGCTTCACTGGGTGCGACCGCAAAGCTCATTCCTACCAAGTCAGCTTGCATATAATCAAGGCTTGTTGTTTCTGTATCAAAGGCCATCAATGGCGCTGATTGCAATTTATCCAACCAACGCTCTAACTGCTCTTCGGTTAAGATAGTCTCATAATTAGCCTCTGGCTGTTGTGCCATAGGTGCGCTACCTGATGCTTCGATATCGGCAATATCTGGTTTGCTCGCGGCACTGGCATCGTCAAGCAATTCACTTAACCAGCGCTTGAATTCACACTCGGCATACAATTCTATCAGTCTATCTTTATCTATAGGCGCAATCGCAAACTGCTCCAGATCTTGTTCAACCTCAACATCAAGTTTGATAGTCGCAAGTTCATAAGATAGCTCTAACTGCTCTTTATGCTCCTCAAGCTTTTTAGCCATGGTTTTAGAACCACGAAAGCCAAGCGCAGCGATTTCGTCAAGATGCTGATATATACTCTCAATCGATCCAAGGCCTTGTAACATAGCCAATGCCGTTTTTTCACCAACACCAGGCACACCAGGGATGTTATCAACCTTATCACCCATTAACGCTAAGTAATCGATGATAAGCTCTGGACCTATACCAAATTTATCCACCACCCCCTGTGGGTCTAGCACTGTGTTGGTCATGGTGTTAATCAGTGTGACATGTTCATTCACTAGCTGAGCCATATCTTTGTCACCCGTGCTTATCAACACGTGACGTTTTTGCTCCGCCGCGATACGCGCAAATGTACCAATGACGTCATCGGCTTCTACGCCAGTAATACTAACAAGCGGCAACCCCATCGCTTCGATAATGTCGTGAATTGGCTTGATCTGAGACCTCAGATCATCAGGCATGGGCGGTCGATGAGCTTTGTACTCGCTGTACATCTCATTTCTAAATGTTGGTCCCTTGGCATCAAACACGACCACCATGTGACTTGGCTGATATTGCTTCAACAAGCTCTTGAGCATGTTGATCACGCCATAAATAGCACCTGTTGCTTCTCCTTTTGAGTTAGTAAGATGCGGTGGCGCATGGTACGCCCGAAAAAGATAAGAAGAACCATCAACCAAGATCAAAGGATTTTCAGGGATCAAAGACATAATAAAGGGGATCCTAAATGGGCTTTTAAATAACTACATAAGGATGCCATAAGGACACAGATAAAACGAGGGATAAAAACGAAGAAGATAATCAGTGTTGGCTCGAATAAACTGTGGATAACTTTGTAGATAAACACAGCCGATTGCAGCAAGAATGTTTTAAAACATTTACCGTATATTTTAAGTTTTTGATATTAAAGAGAAAAGCAAACTCTTTTTTTATTATTATTTAAGCCTAAAATGTGGAAAAACATTTTGGCGCTCACAAAGATTAGAACAAGCTGTACAAAAATCAAGCTCTATTTTGTGAGCGGACGGGTATACTAACACAATTGATCCAAGATCAAATAAGATCCTTTATAATATTTTTCTTCGCTGTTAATTACAATTAAGCATAAGCCTGTAAGATCTTACATTAGAGGGAGTACATATGAAAAAAATCGCAATAATTTTGAGTGGCTGTGGCGTCTTTGATGGAGCAGAGATCCATGAATCTGTCTTAACGATGCTGCACATCGAGCAACTTGGGGCAAGCTATGAATGCTTCGCACCCAATATTCAACAACATCATGTGCTCAACCACTTAACTGGTGAAGAGCAAGCACAACAACGCAATGTTCTAGAGGAAGCTGCGCGTATCGCACGAGGTAACATTAAGGACTTATCGTTATTAAACGTTGATGAGTTCCACGCTTTAGTGCTCCCTGGTGGCTTTGGTGTTGCCAAGAACCTCAGTAGTTTTGCTTTTGAAGGTGCACAATCAACTATCTTAGAGCTACTAAAACAATGTTGTCAAAGCTTTGCACAACAACATAAACCAATTGCATATTTATGTATAGCGCCAGCACTAATCGGCCATATTCACCCCCAAGGGACCCTTGCCACAATCGGTAATGATGAGCAAACCGCAGCTGCGACAGAACAACTGGGTGCTAAACATGTTACTTGTGGAGTTGAGGAGATTGTTGTTGACGAACAACAAAAAGTAATCAGTACTCCAGCCTATATGCTAGCAGGCTCAATCACAGAAGCATCAAGTGGGATCCAAAAGGCGATCAAAGCACTTTTGGACATGTCCTAAGTGATGGAGCAGTTGCCTATATTTGCGCTAAAGCAATAAATTGGGCATTTTTCTTCTAATATACACAAGTTTAGTTTTATAAATTAGTTGGTGGCGTTATAATCGCTAGAAATTCCGTCATCTTATCGTGATTGATCACGTCCAAATGAAGTGAGCAAGACAAATGAAAAAACTTTCTGCAGCATTATTATTGCTATCAACGGCCGCAGTAGCGCAGCCTTATGACAATGCTTTAACTGAAGAAGCAATTCAGAAACGTATCGCACCTGTTGGCAGCGTATATTTGGCTGGTGCAGAGAGCGCCGCTGAAGCGGCACCAAGCGGGCCTCGCTCTGGTGAACAAGTATATCAAGCCGCATGTTTTGCCTGTCACGGAACTGGCGCGTTAGGTGCACCAAAAACAGCTGATGATTGGGCTCCTCGCCTAGCAAAAGGCGCTGATGTATTGTTAGATCATGCAATCAACGGCTTCAACGCAATGCCACCTCGTGGTACGTGTATGGACTGTTCTGATGATGAGATTGCTGCAGCAATTGAATTTATGACAGCTAAATAATATCAATAAAATTAAGGAGATCGCTCGATCTCCTTCGATATTGCCGTGTAAGTTCAAAAAACCTCAACCAAAGTCACCCATATTGAACTTGACCCTTGCCAATAAAAGTGAAAATATACGGATAATAATTGAGCAGATAATAATAACTATGGGTTAAATCATTGGAAGATCCCTCACCTGTACTTCGAAAACTTGAACGTAATAATAAACGTTTACGGTTTTTACTTAAAAAGTATAAACAGAACAACCACTTACAGCACGCTCTGATTTTATTATCAGAACGGGCAAGTACGGTTGCGGAACTGACTTTGCTTTATCCTGCGATACATGACATTTTAGTCAAGTACCTTCCCAGTCGCAGTTTCTACGTAGTACTTCAAAATCAATATACACAAACCCTTGAATTATCTTATTTTGTCGATGAAAAAGATGGCATTGCTGTACCACTACATGAAGACAGCCACTTTTCCGACGGAGTGACTGGGTACGTTTTTCGCACAGGTGAGACCGTTTACCTCACCAAAGAGAGTATGCTTGAACAAACCAAAAAAGGGGAGTTTAAGGCGCTGGGCAGTCAAGCCGAGCATTGGGTTGGCGTGCCCATTTATCGCGACAGTAACATTATTGGTGTGATGGTGTCGCAAAGTTATCAGGCAAAACAAAGCTACAGCGAGCAACAAATCGAGCTGCTTGAGGTGATGTCTTTATACTTGGCAACCGCCATCGAGCGTGTCAAAAAGCGTGAATTACTTGAGTCTGAGGTTAAAATTCGCACTAGAGCATTGATGCAAAGCAACGAAGCCCTCAACAAAGAGATTGAGCACCGTAAACGAGCGCTGGATCGCCAACAGATCCTCTTCAAGATATCTGAGCTGGCGACGCAATTTAGTGACATCGATGATGTATACAAACAAGTACATGACATCATTCGTTCAATTACCTTCGCTGATAACCTATATATTGCTTTGTATGACAAACATGCAGGCTGGCTAAGCTTCCCTTATAGCGTTGATGAAGTCACACAATATAAACCCAGACCTTTCGCAAAAGGCTATAGTGAACTGGTGATCCGCACGGAGCAAAGCCAGCTCATTGATACTGTGCGGGCAAAAACGCTGATTGCCGAAGGCACCGTACAACGTTCCAAAGAGTATAATAAAATTCAGCTGGCAACTAGCTGGATGGGGGCGCCGTTAAAAACCGCCAATGGTGTGATAGGACTGATCGCATGTCAGGCGTATGATCATAAATATGAGTTTGATTACGATGATGTTGAACTGATCTCATTCGTATCCAACCAGATAGCATCGGTATTACAAACTCACCTAGCTAATCAAGCACTTAAGAGTAGTCACCAAGAGCTTGAGCATCGCGTAGCAGAAAAAACCAAGGCATTACAGCAAACCAATTTACATCTGCAAATGCAAATTGAAGAGCGTAAAAAAATTGAACAGCAGTTATATCACGACGCACATCACGATCCGCTGACGAGCCTGCCCAATCGTAGTTTATTTCTAACGCAATTAGAAAAAACATTACACAAATTCCAACGTCATCCTGATCATCACTTTGCTGTACTGTTCATCGATTTAGACAAGTTCAAGTCTATTAATGATGAACTTGGTCACCAAGCTGGTGATCAATTCTTGATTTGGGTAAGTAAAACTTTTGCCGACTGTATCAGAGATCATGATTTGCTCGCACGCTTAGCTGGCGATGAATTTGTCATACTGTTGGATCATCTCAGCGATAAACAGCAGGCCGAAGATGTCGCAAAGCGTATTATTCGAGTCATGCAACAACCATTTTGTATGAAAGGCATCTGTGTGCAAAGTGGTGCAAGTATTGGCATCACGTACAGTAATAAACGCTACAACAACATTGACGAAATCATTCGTGATGCAGATGCCGCAATGTACTATGCCAAAAATGCAGGTCGTGGTCGGTATGAATTTTACCATCCATTGCTCACTGCAAGCTCAGGAGCAAATAAGCATATCGAGCACCATCATTTAAGTGCATTGCCGACACACTTTCGACGTACCGAAGTGATTTCTATGGCTGACAAAATAAATTCTATTAGCCTGATAGATGCATTTGGAGAACATCCCATACTGGGCAGTACCAATTTCGACATATTGAAAAAATTTGCAGCAGAAAAAACTGAGCAGCTAGAGATTGAATTACAACTTCTCAAACAAGTGATACACATAGGTAATACCCAGTCTCAAGACCTATTGTTCGCCTGCTCTTTAGTAGTACTTGATAACCAAGCTTTTAATCCATTATGCCAATTGTTAAAAAGCGCTAAACATCAAATGTGCTTATTGTTCGACGAAGCCGCGCTGCGACACGCCTCTAGCCAACAGTTAGAGAATCTCAAAACACTGTGCGATATGGGTGAGCATGTAGGGTTAAACGACTTTGCTAAGGATCGCTGCGATCTTGCCATGCTGACTCAACATGATTTTAAATATCTATTGTTAAGCTCGACATTTAGCAAGCGAGTACTACAGCAGCGTTGCTATGACCTTCAACTACAGGGGATATTAGCGGTAACTAAGCTAAAACAAACACAAGTGATAGCCAAAGGCCCCGCTATTTTAAATTTCCGAGGCTTATTAGAAAGCCATGGGATTGAGTTATTTTTTGGCAAACAACATAGTGTGGACTTGCTGCAAGAAGCCTCTGTCAGCAAGGTTGTCTCGCAAAGCTCAAGTGGCCCTATCGTTTTAATATAGCTCTTAGATTGGCGACTCTGGCTTGACCTTTTTCCATACGTTCCGCTTGTGAAGCCACAGTTTTCTTTTGGCCTTCATAGCTTAGATCATCCTGCGGCAGCTCTTGTACAAAACGGCTTATCTCGGGTGTCGCGACCTCACCAAACTGACGGCGATTCTTGGCATGTGTCAACGTCAATGTTTGCTGGGCGCGTGTTACTCCCACATAAGCTAAACGACGTTCTTCCTCAACATTATCCTCATCAATACTCGTCTGGTGTGGTAAAAAACCTTCTTCCATGCCAACCATAAATACATGTGGATACTCCAATCCTTTGGATGCGTGCAATGTAAGCAATTGTACCGCATCAGAATCGTCTTCTTCTTCGTTACGCTCAAGCATATCTCTGAGCGTGAGCTTGCTCACCACTTCAGCAAGCGTCATGGCTGGATTGTCGCTGTCTCCTGTAAGCATGTCTGTGATCCAGCGATATAACTCGGAAACGTTCTTCATGCGCATTTCAGCAGCTTTGGCACTGGGGGAAGACTCGTAAAGATAGGCTTCATAGTTGGTTTCACGGACCATATCTTTCACCGCTTCTAATGTATCACCACGCACCGCCCTATCGGATAACTCTACAACCCAACGGGCGAATCCCATCAGAGCATTAAACCCTCGACCAGCCAAACGCTCTGCCAATAGAGGATCAAAACAGGCCTCAAACAAGCTGATATGCTTCTCATTTGCCAAGCTACCAAGCTTTTCAAGTGTCACAGGCCCGATTTCTCGTCGCGGTGTATTAACTATACGTAAGAAAGCATTGTCGTCATCCTGATTTACCAACAAGCGCAGATACGCCATGATATCTTTGATCTCACTACGCGAGAAAAATGACATTCCGCCGCTTATTTTGTAAGGAATACGGTTACTCATCAGCGACTTTTCAAACACTCTTGCCTGATGGTTGCCGCGATACAAAATGGCGTAATCTTTATAGCTCGTACGCTTCATAAATTTGTGAGATATAATCTCTGCAACAACACGCTCAGCCTCATGCTCTTCGTCACGTGTTGCAATAACCCTGATCGGGTCACCGTTTTCCAGCTCACTGAATAATTGTTTATCAAACTCATGTGGGTTGTTGGCAATGAGAATATTGGCTGCTTTTAATATCCGTTTGCAACTACGATAGTTTTGCTCAAGTTTGATGAGCCGCAAACCGGGGAAATCTTTGGATAGCAACACTAAGTTCTGTGGTTTCGCGCCACGCCATGAATAAATTGACTGGTCGTCATCACCCACCACAGTAAATCTGGCTCGTTCACCTACCAACAGTTTTACCAACTGGTACTGGCTAGTATTGGTATCTTGATACTCATCCACCAATAAATAACGAAAACGCGCCTGCCAGCGCTCTCGAACTTCTGTGGACTGCGACAGCAACAAGGTCGGTACCATGATCAAATCATCAAAATCAAACGCGTTATAGGCACGTAGCTGAGTTTGATAACGCGCATATAACTGGGCAAATAACGCCTTTTGTGGCTCCCTAGCTTCGGCTATTGCCCTTTGTGGCAAGATCAATTCGTTCTTCCAGTTACCAATTTGCATCTTGAGTAAATTCAGCAAATCTTTATCTTTTTCTAATTCTTTTTCTGTCAGTTCGCTCAGTAGTTGATTGGTATCCTGATCATCTAGCAAAGAGAAGTTGGCTTTATAACCGAGTGTTTTTAGCTCTTTTTTTATTATCTCAAGTCCAAGCGTGTGAAATGTGGATACCCATAAGCCCTTTGACTCTTGTTTGCCCAGTGTTTGCGAGACCCGCTCCCGCATTTCTTTAGCAGCTTTGTTGGTAAATGTCACAGCGGCAATATTCTTTGCCTGATACTCACATTTTTGTACTAAGTAAGCGATTTTATTGGTAATTACACGTGTTTTTCCGGAACCCGCCCCTGCGAGTACTAAGCAAGGACCACTGATGTATTTTACCGCTTCGTCTTGTTTTGGATTGAGTTTCATTGCCAGACTATGTGTTGTGCTACCGAAGTGATATTTTACCGTAAAGCGCTCGGTGCGCCTAGGCGCTTGGCAAAGCATTTGCTAAGATGAGCACAAGCATATTTTGAAGAAGGGATCTGAAATGATTAACCCAGCAAAAATAGAAGAGATCGCAAAGCAAATTTCCAGCAACATGCCACAAGGCGTGAAGAACCTTGCCGACACTTTTGAGAGCAAAACTAAGCAGGTTATTCAAAATAAACTGGCCGAGATGGATTTTGTCAGCAGAGAAGAGTTTGATATTCAAAGTAAGGTGCTGATCCGCACCCGTGAAAAATTAGCAGAGCTAGAAGCCAAAGTGGCGCAGCTAGAAGCAAAACTCACCAACGCAGATAGCGCTGAAGAATAAGCGCTTATAAATAGCGCTTTGCCACCAGTTCCACCGCCTGAGTATATCCAGCATTAATATACTCAGGTTGTGATGTCTGCTCTTGCACTTCGTGTAAAAGACCATCTTCTAGCCCGTAAACCCAGCCATGTATGGTCAATTGCTGCCCGCGTGTCCAAGCATCCTGTACCACATTGGTTAAACACACATTACGTACCTGATCGATCACGTTCAGTTCACACAATGCAGCACAGCGTCGTGACAATTCTATTGTTGATAACATAGCTTGATGTTTTTCTTTCACATCGGCAACGTGACGCAGCCAATTATCAATTAAGCCAAAGCGCGCCTCATCCAACACCGCCTGTACACCACCACAGCCATAGTGCCCGACCACCATGATATGCTCAACCTTAAGCACTTCAACCGCATACTGCATCACTGACAGACAATTATGATCCGTATGAACGACCACATTGGCGACATTGCGGTGTACAAACAGTTCACCTGGCATCAAATCAACTATTTCATTGGCCGGCACACGAGAGTCTGAGCAGCCTATCCATAAATAATCTGGATTTTGCTGTCCGGCCAGTTTTTTGAAAAAGTTAGGGTCGCGCTGTTGCGTGCGCTGGGCCCACTGTTGATTATTCTCTAGTAAGTGATCTAGCGAGCACATGTGCTTTCCTCTATTTTGGCCGTCGCTTGGATCAGGATATTCCGAGGCGTTAGCTGTTTGTCACAAAATTCATAAAGACTGACATCATACCCAGATGCCTGTAAATATAAAGCCCTATCGAGGACCAACCAGATCTCAATAGCACGCCTAAATGCGTGACGCACAAGTTCGATACGATCCGTCATCTTTTTACGCTGCTGCCCTTGTACAAGATAAGCGCTATAATCGCATTGCTGTGGCAAGGTAATACCTTTTTGCTGTGCTGCCCATTGGCAAAACTGTGAGAACTCCCCTGAAAAGATAGCTTTGTTTACCGAAGGTACGCTGACATAGTGGTCCACACCTGTAATGTCACGACGTAGAGCATCAAAGCCTAAACGCCAAGTGACCTCTTTTTTGCGAACTTTTGCGATACGTTCCGGCGCGGTAACGGTTTCTTGCAAAGCCAATTTCATGTCACTGTGCGTCAACCTTAGGCCACTTTGCTGTCCCGCATCACTCATCGCGTGGTACACACTGTCTGTGAATAAATGGTAGCAACACGGTGATAAGCTGATTTTTTCACAGCCAGCGTTGACGGCTTGACTCATAAATTCCTGATGCAATCGTCCACAAGCATGAAGCGCAACCGCATGTTGTTGCTGTTTAAAATACCCAGATGTATCGTCACGCAACACATCGGCACAGCTAAATGTCATGGGCAACCCCTGCTGACGAGCGCTGTGTTGACCTTGCTCACACAAAGATGCTTGCAACTCAATGCTATGTACATGTGGCGCACCGTCATAGGCAAGCATACGACCTAAATGCCCCTTTCCTGCGCACCATTCCAATACCGGGTAATGATGTTCATCAATATGGCTTACAAAATCTTGTAACTGAAGCAGTTTACGACCTTTAATGCCGTTACTTAGCCAAAATGGCAGGGGGTGTCGTGCACGCGGTTCTTGGGGCAAAAGCAACAAAGGATCAAGTTCACCTAACTGCGGAATAAATGGTAACAATGCCTGCTGTAATTGTAGCGGATGATTGTCTAAATACGTGACCTGCTCATCACTGAGCGCCATAAGCCACTCATTAAGCGCACTATCCCATGGCAAAGCACGCGCCTCAAACGCAACCAACTGCCAATAACGACTTGTTTGGCATAACAAAGTATCTAAGTGGGTAAATCGATGGAATAAAGACATGATTAGCGCTGCACAACACACAAACTAAAAACGCTATTCTACCTCTTTTTTCTCCTCTTGTGTGGCTTGTAAAATACGGTACTGTTGTTGCCTTGAGAAGATCAGGTGTAAATAAAGGGGTATACATAACACCGTTAAAAGCGACGCGGCCACCAGCATCCAAGACCAAGGGTAAGGTTCTTCATCCGTTTGAGGGTGATAGACAAACTCATCTAACTCATTTTGATATTTCTGTGGTTCATAGTTGTATAGCTGTGCGATCCACTGCCAGCGGATCTCAGACATACTGCCTATAGGGATCCCTGCCTGCGCAATAAAAGGTCTCATTGTATCGGCTTCGTATGCCAACTGCGTTTTACTCTTGTTTGGATTGTACTGACGTCGGATCACATCAATACTCTCATTCATATTAAGCATCGCATAACGCCAACCTTTCAAGCTTGCCTGACGAAACTTCTCTACCATTTGTGGCTTTTGTTTAATAACGTTTTCGCTGGTAAACAAAATATCACCGTAGACATTGATACCATATTGCTTAGGGCAAATTTGTCTGGTAGCGATACCAGCTTGTCGCATTTGAAAGGGCTCATTCGTGATATACACCTGTAACGCATCAAATAAACCATTTTGAAAATCACGAAGCGGATACAACCCAGAATACAAGGGTAACTTAGTAACATTAACACCTGCTTGCTGCAACATGACGATCAACTCGGCATTTTCGGCCTTACCCAAATAGCTGATCCGTTTGTTGGTAAAGTCGGCAGGGGTATATATATTGGAGCTTTCTTTTACCATCCAGCAATAAGGAGAAGACTGTAGTATCGCCGCCAGTGCTACCAAAGGTTTGCCTTGCATGCGTGCTTGTAAGATACCTGAATGGGTAACACCAAAATGCGCTTGGCCAGCAAGCACTTTGAATTGCGTATCGGGATTATTCGGGTCTCCGGGTACAAGGGTAACGTCCAAACCGGCTTGTTCGTAAAAGCCTTTTTCCTTGGCCATATAGTAGCCCGCAAACTGAAATTGATGCTCCCACTTTAGCTGTAATACAACGTGTTCCTGTGCATGGCTAAAGCCCCCTAGCAAAAGACTGATTAGCCATAGTACATTGGTAAAAACACGCCTTGTCATCCTTTTTCTCTTAGTATGGTTAAATTCTAATCATAACTATAGAAAAATAGGCCATAAATGCAACTAACTTGCTTGGCGTCTGGGCTCAGTTGGCAATTGTAAATATTGCGCAAAACATGGATTATTGGTTTCTTCGCTAAAATGATAACCAAGCTGTGCTAAGTGACTGTCAAACTTTGCATAATCACTCGTTGGAATATCAAAAGCTGCCAATACATTGCCCTCTGCAGCACCATGGTTACGATAGTGAAACAGCGTAATGTTCCAATCACTTCCCAAGGTATCTAAAAATCGTGCTAATGCCCCTGGGTACTCTGGAAATTCGAACCGCAATAAACGCTCTTGAATCGCCACGGGTGGTTTACCGCCAACCATATAACGCAAATGTAGCTTAGCCAGTTCGTTATCGGAGAAGTCCTCAAACGTATAACCATTTTTGTACAGCTGGGTTTTTACTTCGTCCAGCTCTACTTGACCACCTCGCAGGCCCACACCCACGAATATTTGTGCCTCACCCTCTCCCGCGTAGCGATAATTAAACTCGGTTATCGCACGGCCACCGAGAGACTGACAGAAGCGTTTAAAGCTTCCTTTTTCCTCAGCAATGGTCACTCCAAATAATGCCTCGTTTTTCGCTCCCAATGCAGTGCGTTCGGCGATATAACGCAACCTATCAAAGTTTAAATTTGCCCCCGATAAAACCGCCGCCAAATTAAGCCCTGCTCGCTTACCTTGCTGACTCCATTTTTTTAAGCCCGCCAGTGACAGTGCCCCCGATGGCTCTGCAATGGCGCGCGTTTCGACAAATATATCCTGAACGGCAGCGCAAATTTCATCGACACTGACGGTGACCACCTGATCACAAAACTTTTGCGCCAGTCGAAAAGTTTCAGAGCCGATGATCTTGACCGCAACACCATCTGCAAAACCGCCAACCTGTGCAAGTTCAACCGGTTCGCCAGCCTCTAGCGCGGCTTGCAAACAGGCACTTTCTTGCGCTTCAACACCAATAATTTGAATATCAGGACGTAATGATTTGATATACACCGCCATCCCTGCGAGCAAACCACCACCGCCAACAGGGATAAATACCGCATCGAGCTCATTAAGCTGTTGCATCAACTCTCGCGCCACCGTGCCTTGCCCAATAATGACATCTTTATCGTCAAATGGTGGCACAAACACCGCACTCAACTGCTCAGTAAGCTCAAAAGCATGGGCCTTTGCTGCATCAAAGTTATGCCCGTGTAGTACCACCTCACCACCAAAGTTACGCACAGAGTTGACTTTGATCTCTGGGGTAGTCACTGGCATCACAATAATTGCGCGATGACCGAGGTGGGCAGCGCTTAGCGCCACTCCTTGAGCATGATTACCTGCTGATGCGGTGATGACCAAACTGCCCTTAGGTAACTGGCGTAGCTTATTGTAGGCACCGCGCAGCTTGAACGAATAAACAGGCTGTTGATCTTCACGTTTAAGCCAAACTTTTTGTCCCAGCCGCTCAGACAATGTATGCATCTGGCTGACCTCAGTGACTTTTGCAAGGGGTGCTATATCCGCTTGAATAATGGCACGGAAGTAATCAAGTTCTTGAGATACCATAGCTAACTCAACTCCTCTAACTTCGCAAGGTCACGCACGGCTCCTTTGTCTGCACTGGTTGCAAGCAGTGCGTAAGCTTTCAGTGCCGGTGTCACGACACGCTGTCTATCAAGCGGTTTATAGGCATCTTTGCCGCGCGCTTGTTGTTTTGCTCGGCGCTCTGCCATTTGTGTTTCATCGAGTAATAAATGAATGCCTCGATTAGGGATATCTATTTGAATTAAGTCACCATTTTCTACCAGAGCTAACGCTCCACCACTGGCCGCTTCAGGTGACGCGTGACCAATAGACAAGCCTGATGTTCCACCCGAGAAACGGCCATCAGTCAGTAATGCACAGTCTTTATCCAATCCCATAGATTTCAAATAGCTCGTCGGATAAAGCATTTCCTGCATACCCGGCCCCCCCTTTGGCCCCTCATAACGGATCACCACAACATCACCCTTTTTCACCTGACCATTAAGAATGCCATCTACAGCATCATCCTGAGATTCAAATACCACAGCCGGTCCAGTAAAGTTAAGCATCTCGTCAACAACCCCTGCGCTTTTCACAATACAACCATCTGGAGTTAAATTGCCGGACAACACCGCAAGACCACCATCTTGGCGAAATGCATGTTCAATACTGCGAATACAGCCATTTTCGCGGTCGAGATCGAGTTCATCCCAACGACACTCTTGACTCATTGCCTTAGTAGTACGGATCCCAGCGGGGCCTGCACGGAAGAATGTCTGTGCTTTTTCGTTAGTCGGGTCTGCTGCATCCCAACGCTTAAGTACCTCTGCCAACGTACCACCCGCGACATGGCCAACGCTGAGGTCTAATCGGTCCCCTTTGGCAAGTTCATTAAGGAGTGCCATGATACCGCCCGCGCGGTGTACATCTTCAATATGGTATTGCTGCGTCGCTGGAGCAACCTTACACAAAAATGGGGTATTACGGGAAAGACGGTCAATATCATCCATATCAAAATCAACTCCGCCTTCTTGCGCTGCGGCGAGTAAATGTAGAACCGTATTCGATGAGCCGCCCATCGCGATGTCCAGCGTCATGGCATTGGTAAATGCAGCTTGATTTGCAATATTGCGCGGCAACACAGCTTCATTATCTTTGCGATAGTACTCATCACATAACGCCAAAATGCGCTTGCCTGCGGCCTGGTATAGTTGCTGTCTATCTTTGTGAGTCGCTAAGGTCGTACCGTTACCCGGCAATGCTAAACCCAAAGCCTCTAACAAACAGTTCATGGAGTTAGCTGTAAACATCCCAGAGCAAGAGCCACAGGTAGGACAGGCTGAACGCTCAACTTGCTCAGAGTCTTCATCACTTACATTAGGATCCGCTCCCTTTACCATTGCATCAACCAAATCTAGTTTGATGTCGATGTCTGCTAAACGGGTTTTACCTGCTTCCATTGGCCCGCCAGAGACAAACACAACGGGAATATTCAAGCGTAATGCAGCCAGTAGCATTCCTGGGGTTATTTTGTCGCAGTTGGAAATACATACCATGGCATCGGCACAGTGCGCATTGACCATATACTCAACCGAGTCGGCGATTAAGTCTCTCGATGGTAACGAGTACAACATGCCACCATGGCCCATGGCGATACCATCATCAATAGCAATGGTATTAAACTCTCTGGGTACGCCACCTGCGTCACGAATGGTTTCGGCCATCAATTCACTGAGCTGATTAAGGTGCACGTGTCCTGGCACAAATTGAGTGTAAGAGTTCACAACCGCGATAATTGGTTTTTCAAAGTCGCTATCGGTCATACCCGTTGCGCGCCAAAGTGCTCTTGCCCCTGCGCGTTGTCTGCCTTCTGTCGTCGTCTTACTTCTTAATTTTGCCATGATATTTGCCCTTAATCTTTGCGATGTAGCCATTCGCTACATCGACTTATCCTCATTCCTAAAATAAGGCCACCTCAGGTGGCCGTGATCGTGCTTACTTATTGATATAGTCCAACCAGCCAAAGCCGTCTTCGCTTTGACCCTTAACTAAATCAAAATACGCTTGCTGTAGCTCTTTGGTGATTGGTCCTCGCTTACCATCACCGATTTGAATTTGATCTACACTGCGTACTGGCGTCACTTCCGCCGCGGTTCCCGTCATAAAGAATTCATCAGCTAAGTAGAGCGCTTCTCTGGCTATGGACTCTTCACGTACTTCATAGCCACGTGACTGAGCAAGCTTAATGATAGTGTCGCGAGTCAATCCTGGTAAAATACACGCGGTCGTCGGTGGTGTGAAAAGCACGCCATTCTTAATAACAAATAGGTTTTCGCCAGCACCTTCACTGAGGTAACCATTTACATCTAACGCAATGCCTTCAACATAGCCATGACGCTTCGCTTCTGCGGTGATCAACTGAGAAGATAAGTAGTTGCCACCCGCTTTCGCACCCGTTGGCATGGTGTTTGGCGCAAGACGTGTCCAAGATGAAATACATGCATCAACACCTTGCTCTAAACTACCATCACCTAGGTAGGTGCCCCATTCCATCGCGGCGACACTGACATCGGCTTTATGAGACTTAGGATGAACACCCAAACCAACGTTACCCAAAAATGCAAATGGTCTAAGGTAAGCATTAGTAAACCCGTTTGCTTTTACTGCATCTCTACATGCCTGCATCAATTCATCTTCAGTGAACGGGATCTCTATGCGGTAGATTTTCGCTGAATCATAAAGACGCTTAATGTGATCTTTGAGACGGAAAATCGCCGGACCTTTTGGCGTATCATATGCGCGGATCCCTTCAAACACTGAGCTGCCATAGTGTATAGCATGGCTTAAAATATGTGTTGTTGCTTGCTCATAAGGGATCATCTCGCCGTTATGCCAAATTAATTCCGATGTTTTTGTCATGTGTAATACCTTGTACTTATTCTTTATATAATTAACTATTTAAATTGCCTGTTGCTGTAGTGTGTGCAGATTAACTTGCTGCACTTCCACAAGCTTACTTAGTTGTGAGGTTAATAGATAGATGGGTTTATCACTGTCTATCGTCATTTTGACATGAAACAACTCGTCTTTACCCTCTAACTCCAGCCGGGTAAGGCGAAAGCCGCGGTGACGTGCCACGCGCAAAAAGCGCTCCACAGCGATGGCATGGTTTTTTACTGCAACAGTTAACTGGTGTTTCATTACGCTTTCTCCGTCATCATTTCATCATTTGCAGCACCTGGTGGGACCAGAGGCCATACGTTTTCTTTATCATCTATACAGGCATGTAATATGTAAGGGCCCTGTGAAGTAACTAACGTATCTATTGCATCATCTACTTCATTTGCGTGGGTGATGGTTTGCCCAGGTATGCCAAACACCGCAGCCAAAGCAACGAAGTCAGGGTTGTCCGATAAATTTGTTTCGCTGTAGCGACCGTCAAAAAATAGTTGTTGCCATTGACGCACCATGCCTAGACGCTGATTGTCCAAAATCACTATCTTAACTGGCAGGTTATTACGACGTATTGTCGCCAACTCCTGAATGTTCATCATGATTGATCCATCGCCAGAGACGGTGATCACCATATCATCTGGACGAGCGATTTGTGCGCCGATGGCTGCGGGCAAACCAAATCCCATAGTACCTGCCCCCCCACTGCTTAAATGATTGCTTGGATGGGTAAATTTCATATGCTGCGCCACCCACATTTGATGCTGGCCTACATCACAGCACACCACACCCGAGTCGGGCATTTTCTGGCTTAATTGATTGAGTAAATACGGTGCAAATACGCGCTCACCTGGGTAATCATAACGCCAAGCATGTAGCTGTTTTAGTTCTTTTATTGTCTTTAGCCAATCACTGTCTGTTACAAAGCAACTCAATTGTGGGATTGACTGTTTCAAGTCGGCTATGAGTGACGCTTGTGCGGGTTTTCGCTTACCAACTTCAGCAGGGTCGATATCTAAGTGGATCACATCCGCTTTCGCTGCAAACTTTGCCAAATTACCCGTCACGCGATCATCAAAACGAGCCCCGATACATACCAGCAGATCACACTCTTGCACCGCAATGTTGGCAGCCTGGCCGCCGTGCATACCTAACATACCCAAATCGTATTCATAATCGGGTAACACACTGCCAAGCGCTTTTAATGTCGATACTGCGGGCATTTGCGTTTTGTTTAAAAACTGCATCAACTCGGCTTGAGCATCAGCACTTTGTACACCTCCACCTATGTATGCAACAGGTCGTTTGGCCTGCGCCAACAGCGTTTCGGCTTTTTGAACTTGTACTGGTGATACTTGAGGCTGTGCCTCATCTAGCGCTAACCAAGGGTGAAATGGCACCTGAGCCTGTTGGATATCTTTAGGGATATCAACCAACACCGGACCTGGGCGACCAGATAGCGCCAAATGCATTGCTTCTTGCAGTACTTCTGCTAAATCTTCTGCACGTTCCACCATGTAACTGTGCTTAGTGCAAGATAAAGACATACCTAAGACGTCAACTTCTTGAAAGGCGTCCGAGCCAATGGCAGCCGTTGGAACTTGCCCTGTGATCGCAAGCACTGGCACAGAGTCCATCATCGCATCTGCCAACGCAGTGATGAGGTTGGTAGCTCCAGGTCCCGATGTGGCGAAACACACACCTAATTTACCCGTGCTACGCGCATATCCAACCGCCGCAAAACCTGCGCCTTGTTCGTGACGCGTCAAATAATGCTTTACAGGCGCACCATACAAAGCGTCGTAAATAGGCATAATCGCGCCACCTGGATAGCCGAATACCTCTTTTACGCCTTGTTTGGCTAATAAATCTATGAGTAGTTGTGCGCCTGTCATTGTTTTCCCCATTCCCATTGCTTGCGTTTGTTAACTAAATTTTTGCCCTAAAAACAAAAAACCCCCCGAACTTTTCAGTGCGGGGGGTTCTTACTAATACTTTTCTTACAGCACTAGCTCGCCCCCGCGGTAATAATAATCACCACGTTGATAATCACGACTAGAGTTAGTGCTGTGTTTAGCATTCTTTGTATCACCAATTAAAATTTTTTGTTGTCTGGCTTCGTTACTTCACGCCAGCCCTGTTCCTTTTTCTATTAGTAACCCGCAGGAACCATTAAGTCAACCATAAATATTATGCCAAATACAAAGTTAAAATCATTAAATAAGAAAAATAAATTCTATTTAAGTGATAAAATAAAATAAACTATCCCCTCATATAATTAATTATTCAAATATTAATTGTTAATACAGCTTTTACAACAGAGCTAATTTCATAAAAATACACATGAATTTTTTATGAGTTGGTACATATGTGCTTAAAATGGTAGAACTCAAATTATTTAAGGACTGCTATGAAATTTTTATTTCTGCGAACTTGTGTCGGAATCTTACTATTTACCACACTGCTCTTTAGCCCATTCGGCCATGTCGCCCCGGCATTATTCAAGGTTGAAAAAAATGGTGTTAGCTCTTATTTGCTGGGCACGGTGCATGTGGGCACACCAAAAATGGAGGGCTTGCCGCAGTATGTCACTCAGGCTATCAACAACAGTACACAAGTGGTTGTTGAGGTCGATCTCACCCAATTATCAGCTGCCCAAATTCAAAAACGCTCAGCGCCTTTCATGCAATTGCCAGCGGATAAAACACTGGCTTCTGAAGTCAGCAAAGAAACCTATCAAACACTTAAAAGCTATTTCGCCAACGCAGGCGTTGATATCACTCTATTTAACCAATATCGTCCTTGGGCTGTCATGGTATCTATGCTTCAGCTGGAATACCAAAGGTTAGGCTTTAGTGAACAATATGGTATCGACAAACAAGTGCTCACGCATGCCAAAAAGGCTAATAAAAAAATCGTTAGCTTGGAAACGTTAGAGCAACAATTGACTATGCTGAGCGCGTTGGGGCAATCGGGCGATGCGATGTTCACAGAAACTTTCAAACACTTAGGTGATGTGGAATATTACTTTGTAGACCTAGTTGATGCATGGGCCACAGGAGATATGGCTAAGCTAACAAGTTACTACCATCTTAGCTTCGATGATTCACAATATGGTCAGTATTCTGAACAAGTTATGTTGATAGACCGAAATAACCAATGGATGAAAACACTCGCGCCATTACTGTTAGAACACGCTACGTTCATTGCAGTTGGAGCACTGCATTTGCCCGAACAACATGGGTTAATTAAACAGCTCAAACAACGGGGTTTCAAAGTGACTCGTATCACTGCGTAACCACACCGTGTTCCCTCAGTACAGTAATAATCTCAGCTTGTTGCAGTGGTTTAATCACATAAGCATCTGCGCCTAAGGCAATCGCCCGTGATAAATCCTGCTGCTCATCGTTGGCCGTGACCACAATGACAGTCGTTCTCAGGTTGAGTTGATTTCTTATTTTCTCTATTGCCTCATAACCATCCATATGAGGCATATTTAAATCCATGAAAATAACATCAAACGCTTGTGTTTCAAGCACCTGCAGCGCCGCTTTACCATGTTCAACATGCGCCACATCAAAGCCTAAGGTTTTGAGCTGTTTAGTGATCACCACAGCATTAATAACATTGTCCTCCACCAGCAAGGCTTTTTTTCCTGACACATCCAGCGTTTGCACCGTTTCTTTGCCGTCTAAGACCGTGACTGGAATGGTAAAGCTGATACAGGCTCCTCCTTGTGGCACATTTGAAAAGTTTAACTTTCCTGACATCGCATTGACCAACCACTGACAGCGTACCAAGCCTAGCTGCATGCCCTGAAAGTGATTATTTTTTTCATCGTGTACGCTCAACGAGTCGATAAGCTCTTTCGACAGCCCTTGGCCTTGGTCGCTAACTTGTATCGTTAAGCTACTTTGAGCATCTTGGGTGTGCAATTGCGTGGTGAGTGTTATTGTGCCTGAATCACTGAACTTTATTGCATTATCAATGAGCTGAGAACACACCCAAGCCACATGCTGGTGGTCACACAATATACGTTGGTGTTCATTTTCCGTCATTTGTACCTGCAACAATAGGTCCTTCTTCTGGGCTGCAAAGCGATACGGCGCAACAACCGTTTCAATCATGGTTGGCAAGTCCGCACGACTGATTTGAATACTCACTTTATCATTAGCCCAACGACTAAAATCGTGCATTTCGTTGATGAGTATATTCAATTGATTAGCCGAGGTAATCGCTTGTTCCAGATGGGGTGGTTGATGTTCCTTGCGAAAAAGCTCAAGGTATCCCAAAATCGACTGTAACGGCGTGCGTAACTCATGGCTGGCTCGCGCCAAAAACCGCGACTTCATGTTCAAAGCCTGTAGTGTCTGCTGCTTTTGACTTTCCAGCTCACGAATGCCTGTAAGCACTTGTGTTTCCATTGGACGAAAGATTAACTTAACTTCGACTATCAACAACACCATGGCAAATAGCCATATCACCCCCTCAACATAACGAAGAATTATGATGCCGCGATTCGCTTGTGCTTCGAATAGCTGAACTGCACCGTCTAGGTCAATTAACAGACTTTGTGACAACTGGTAAAGGTCATCTAACTCAATACGGTCCGTGAGCTGCAAATTACGTACTCGGGAGATGAAATCTCTGCTGCGTAGGTCCAACTGCACGGGTGATGAAAAATACCACTGATTGAGCTCAGACGAAAAAAAACCATTGCCTTGTTCACTTTTCGATATTAAGAAATCGTGATTGGCAGCAAACCTATCAATGCTACTTTGTAACTGACTGTAAACCTCCTGAAACGCCTGCGGCTCATTATTCAAGTTTGTCAGCCGTTGAGCGTGAAGCAGCACTTTTTGAGACAGCATACGCTGCATGCCTGCAATGTTAACAACCGTCGCATCTTGTTGTTTGTCATACAATAAATATTGCATAAACCCCGTTGCCATTGAAACCAACAGGGCCATAACCAACACAGCTAAATAATAGCGGGCGCGGATCGCTTTGATTAATTTCAACATAGTTCTCATTCATCATCCTTCACCATGATAGTGTAGTTCAAATTGCTCTGATTGGTGTTTAGCCACTTGACACCTAGATGGCTAAAATGTTTCAATGCGCGCTCACCCTATTTTGCACTCAAGGCTAATGCCTTAAGTGAGGGCTGGAAGAGGTGCGTTATTCAGGTAGCTGTGTCGAGGAGAGCAAACTCCCATGACACACAGTGAGGGGAACTAACGCCGAGAAGTTAATTGTTTTGCTAGCGATTAATTTCGGGCGACTGGGCTGAATCCCAGCGACTGTCACCAATTGTTTTGCGTTACAGCAAAATAAATATGTTTGGTGGAGAGCTTCTGGTCTTAAAATAATAAGGCCATTTGCCTTGTCATTTTTAAGTCCATTGCTCTTCGAATTTTAACTGTTCGAAGTTTGGACTCTTGCCTTACTCCGAACACGATATAAGTTCGGTAGAGATGAAATCACAATTTGATTTATCCAATTATCCGTTGTGGACTGCTTTGGTTACGCCCTTTGATGCAGACGATAACGTTGACTACAACACGCTTGAACAGCTCGTTAACGAGCAACAACAAGCCAATAATGGCATTCTGATCCTCGGTAGTACTGGCGAAGGACTGGCGCTGGATAAGCATGAGCAACGCGCCATTGTCGAGTATGTGAGCGCGCTCGCCCCAACTGTGCCATTAATGGTTGCCGTCGGTGGGTTTAACTTGCAAGAGCAACTGGCGTGGATAGAATTTTGCAATACGCTTGCCATTGATGCCTATCTGCTTGGCTCTCCTGTGTACGCCAAACCGGGCGATGTCGGCCAAACACAATGGTTTGATGCGTTGCTCAGCAAAGCACAAAAACCATGTATGCTGTATAACGTGCCAGGTCGCAGCGCGGTTTCAATTACGCCTAAGGTACTAAAAAACCTGCAACATCATGATAATTTCTGGGCCATAAAAGAGGCCAGTGGTGACATTGCCACCTTCGAAGCATTTCGCAATGCCGCACCAAATATTGCCATCTACAGCGGTGACGATGGACTGATGCCCTACTTTGCTCAAGCGGGTGCCGCAGGGCTCGTTTCGGTTGCCGCCAATGCATGGCCAGAACAAACAGCAGAGTTTGTCCGCCGCTCACTTGCGGGCACCTTTCCTAACTTATTTACCACTTGGACAAGCGCGGTCAACAGCCTGTTTAGTGTGGCCAACCCCATTCCTGTGAAGGTGTTAATGCACGCTCAAGGTAAGCTGGCTACACCTCATCTTCGTCCACCCCTGACGCATCTTGAACTGCCATGTACGCAGGCACTTCACAGCGCAAACGACTCAATTTTATCTTGGAATTAAGGCAACTATTATGAGCTGGTTAGAGCTATTAAATAACTTAGAAAACGGCACCGTGCGTGCAGCAACACAAGACGAACAAGGGCAATGGCATGCCAATGTTGAAGTAAAACAAGGCATCTTAGAAGCATTTAAAAATGGGACTAACACCGAGTTTCCCGGTGGCTTTGTTGATAAACATAACCTTGCACCGCAAGGCTTTGCTGCTGACGCTGGCGTACGTATGGTGCCGGGGGGCTCAAGCGTGCGCCGTGGCGCTTATGTGGCACCAGGCACCATCATCATGCCACCTGCGTACGTCAACATCGGTGCTTATATCGATGAAGGCACCATGGTTGATAGCCATGCTTTGGTAGGTTCATGCGCACAGGTTGGTAAAAACGTGCATTTAAGTGCTGCGGTGCAATTAGGTGGTGTGCTCGAGCCAATTGGTGCAAGCCCTGTGGTGATTGAAGATGACGCTTTCATCGGTGCCGGTTGCGTGTTGGTAGAGGGGGTCGTCGTTAAAAAAGGTGCGGTACTGGCACCGGGCGTGCGCTTGTCAGCAACCATCCCAGTGTATGACTGCATCAATGAGCGCGTACTGGACAAAGGTGAAGCTATTCCCGAAAACGCCATTGTGATCCCAGGCTCGCGCCCTTCTTCAAGTGCATGGGGCCGCGAACAAGGTTTGAGTATGTCATGCGCGTTAATCGTTAAATACCGTGATGAACAAAGTGATGCGTCATTAGAACTGGAAGAGGTCTTACGATAATGCCGTTTTTGAGCACCGCACATCGTCAAGTGATCGAACAGATTGTTCAATCTGAGCAGACACCTTTTTTTGTGTACGACTTAGATGGGTTGTTGTCTCACCTTAAACCATTGACCGAACAGTCAGTGGTTAAGCTGTGGTATGCAGTCAAGGCGAATCCGCTTTCTAAAGTTATCCAAACGCTAGACCAAGCAGGTTTTGATTTTGATGTGGCAAGCAGCGGTGAACTTGATCAAGTAATCAGACAAGGTGTCTGTCCATCGCGAGTGCTCAATACCGGACCTGCCAAGTCTAAACGTCAGATCCAGCATTTTTTATCACAAGGCGTACGCACCTTCGTGGCCGAAAGCCACAATCAGGTGCACTGGCTTAACCAACTCGCTTGCGAGCATAACGTGCAACTACGTGTACTTTTACGAGTGCAGTTACGCTGGCCTGATGGTGAGAAAAATCCGCTCGGTGGCGATAGCCTAACGCCATTTGGGTTGGGCACACAGCAGTGGCAGTCATTAGACATCACAGCATTTAGCGCACTGGAATTTATCGGCCTGCATATTTTTCAGTGGGGCAACATGCTCAGTACGGAAAAACTAACCGAACTTTGGTCACAAATGGTGCCGCCATTGTTGGCGTTGGCTGATAATTTAGGATTTGAGCTGCAAGTGCTAGATTTGGGCGGTGGTTTGGGTATTCCCTACGTCGAGCAAGATGCCAAATTGGCTTGGCCCGAGCTACTGGATGCATTGGCCAGCATCAAAGCCACATCGGGTGTGAAAGAGCTATGGATGGAGCTTGGTCGCTTTGCGGTGGGTGAATATGGTCACTACGCCAACCCTGTAGTGGAGCAAAAACAAAACTATGGTGAACAACAGCTCATTGTAGCCGGTGGTATCAATCATATTTTGCGCCCTGCGGTAACCAATCAAGCCTTTCCGTGCGAACTGCTTAGAACATCCACTGCACCTGAGCAAAGTTATCTCATTCATGGGCCACTTTGTACCGCGCTGGATCACCTAGGCCGTCACACATTACCACAAGACATCGATGAAAATGACTGGTTGGTATTTAGTCAATGTGGCGCTTATGGCTTCACAGAAAGTATGCCTTACTTTCTGTGCCACGAGTTACCTGCAGAGTATGTGATTGAACATGGCAAAGTCCAATGTGTTCGCCACTCGCTTGCTGCCAGTGAGTATTTAAGGTAGACGTCAAGATGAATCAAATAAGCCAAGAAAATATTCAAGTAGGCGAAATTGCCAACGGCCTGCCCTTAACCATTCCCGTATATCGAATGATGGGCAATGGCAGTGGCCCGAAGGTCTATATTCAAGCCAATATGCACGGTGCAGAAGTACAGGGCAATGCGGTTATTTACCAGTTATTAGAGCAGCTTAAGCAACTAACGCTGGCAAGTGATATCACCTTGGTCCCCTACGCTAATCCCATTGGTTGTAATCAAAAATCAGGGGAGTTTACACTTGGACGTTTCGATCCTATCACAGGCACGAACTGGAACCGAATGTACCATGACCACAGTGCTTTAGTGAGTGAGTTTGTTGACAAGCATTTGCATGACTCTCTGGACGAAATAAAGCAGCAGTTTCGCGCGCTACTTGTTGGTCAAACACAAACTTTGTTGGATAGACCTGCACACAATATTAATACCGGTCAACGCATCGCGCTCAACCTACAGCGCCTTGCCCATGAGGCAGATATTGTATTGGACCTACATACCGGCCCCATTTCAGCCAAACATTTATATTGTCCAGAATATGCCAAAGCCAGTGCCAGCTATTTTGATATTGAGCATGTTTTGTTGATCCCTGATGAGTTTGGTGGTGCACTGGATGAAGCAAGCTTTTGCCCATGGTGGTCTTTGCAGCAAGCCTTTGCCAAGCGCGGGAGAGACCTGCCCGTCATGGTTGAAGCCTTTACCGTTGAATTGGGCTCTCAAGAGAGAATAGATTTGGCTGAGGCCAAGTTAGATGCACAAAGCATCTTGAGCTATCTCACCCACAAAGAGGTACTGCTCAATTCACCCTACCAACCAGCCAATATCACCCGTTATGGCTGTATGCTTAAAGATTACGTGGCTTATTACGCCCCGATGGGTGGCATGGTGGAATATACAGCCCACTTGGGTGCACATGTAAAAGCAGGTGAGACCATCGCTCATATTCTCAGAATGGAGCGTTACCTCTCTGAACAGCCACTGCAACCTGTGCACATTGAGCAAGATGCCATCGCGATACTGCACTTTGCATCCGCTTCGGTCAATCAGGGCACCGAACTGTACAAGTTCTTTACTAACTATTTTGAATTGAATTAATCGTTAAAATTGCGTGAGAGTAAGCGGGCTTTGGCAAGCTTACTAAGGTGTGGCGGCATTCGCCGCCTGCCTTTTTTACTCTGCTGACTCTTTTTTACTCGGCTTTCTATAAAAAATTGCCATCAAAATATAGCCCAGTAGAGTGAGTTGGTTAATCATCGGGATACAACCGCTGATCACCGCGGGCATTAACCTAAACCCTTTTAGCTTAGCAATTAATAACTGTATTGGTATAACAATAAGTGGCCCCACAATGGCCACCAGTGCGAACGCTGTGATCTCACCTTCACGTGCCATTTGAAATATATTTATATCCATTATGTTTTCCTTTAAAAATATCGTCACTTAGCGTGGAGAGAAAGGCACGATTGTAACCGTCCCACCGCTACCACCTCCCAGCCTGCCCGAGCCACGTATAACTCTTACTTCTATGCCGTGTGCCGCCAATGTATTGATAAAATCCTGCAAGCCCTGATCTGTTGAAAACGAATAATTCCCACCAACAGTTTCTCCCGAATCAGGAATCATATTACCATTTGCGTCTCGCGCACTCTTTTCTTTATAACTAAGTCTCACTGTACTACCAAGGGTCGCTGCCGTCATTACAAAGCTTGAGCCATTTGGAAAGATAAATTTGATCTCCATACCATTTACACCGCCAAGCCAGTTACCACCGACTATGGATACAAATTGAGCAGTCCAATATATAAAAGAGTGATTGCTTTCAAACCAATCGTCAAAACGGTCATGATTACTATGATTACGTGCTATATCCCATGCACTGTCAAAACCACTGCTAGCGGGTACTTCTATAGGCTTTCCAAAAGCAGAACGACTCATCATTCTGTAACCTGCATTCACACTCTGCTGTACGTCTTCAGGTGTACTTGTAATTCTTGCTACTACAGATGTCTCTAGCTCCCCCCATCGATTAAACTGCACCCTAGAAGTAACTGTGAAGGATTTTGCAAAACCTTTGGTAAAACTAGCAACATGATACGTATATGAGGAACTAGCAGCGGATCCAGCTGTTATTGCCCGTACTTTCCTGACAACTTTTTGCTGCATTTCATAGGCTGTTGTACAGGAGTTGCAAGTCATATATTCATCGGCTCTAGCGGTGTTTGAGAGCGCAACTAATCCAAAAAGCACCATAAATAGCATCAGTTTATTGTTGATTAACATAATTTTCCTTTATATTTAATTTCGTTTATATCCATTAATCCAAGCAAAATTACGATTGCTTGTATCTGTTTTGAGGAAATGGAGTCTAAAACAAAACAAAACAAAACAAAACAAAACAAAACAAAACAAAAAATCAACATAAAAACAAAGAAATTAACAAATGAATGCATTCCTTTCGACAACAATATCCACAAATTAATTGAATTATGTCAATGTGCATTTCACTGCAAACGCTTCAGTTCATCACAACTTCACCATAAAAGTGTATACTTAGAAACATAACTAACTAAGAAATAATACATTATGCTACTTCGCTCATTTATATTCTGGCTGCTCTATGGCGGACTTAGCGCATCAGCGTTTGCTGCATCACCCACCGAGACAGACACTGAGCAGGATGAAATCGATCTCATCAAACAGTGTATTCTCAATGAGGTGATCTCTGGTGATAAAACACGTACCGTTGAGCAACTGCGCCAATATTGCTCGCAACTTGATGCCGCAAAGCAAATAAGTGCGCTCGACAAGCGTATGGCTCGTGAGCGGGTAAGCCAGACCAACCGTAATGTGATCACCCCGCATCATCGTAACTATATTTTACCGGTATCCTATATCACCGATCCAAATAGCCGACCGTTTAGTGGCTTGCGTGCCATTGATGAGGAACAAGGTGAACCGCTCGATAACTTTGAAGTGAAGTATCAACTTTCACTCAAAGTGCCCATTTATTCTGGATTTTCAGATAAGGATCAAGCCATCTACATGGGCTTTACGCTTAAATCTTTTTGGCAGTTCTATAACAAAGATATCTCTTCACCGTTTCGTGAAACTAATTACGAACCAGAACTGTTTTGGGTCAACTTTTTGGATGATGACAATGTTTTGTGGGGTGATGAAATGGCCTTTGTGCTGGGGATCTCTCACCAATCTAATGGCCGGAGTCAGCCAAATTCACGCTCTTGGAATCGCATTTATGCCAACTTTATCTGGGAAAACCGAGGTTTCGTATTTAGCTTTAAACCTTGGTATCGCTTACCTGAAGAGCGCAAAGAAGACATACTGACTGCCAAAGGCGATGATAACCCAGACATCTATAAATACATGGGCTATTTCGAGTTTAGTGGTGTTTACCGATATGAAGAGCATGAATTTGGATTCATGACCCGTAATAACCTCAATAGTGATAATAAAGGCGCCATACAACTGGACTGGTCGTTTCCTATTTGGGGTAGATTGCGTGGCTATGCGCAATACTTTAACGGTTACGGTGAGAGCCTGATTGATTATGATGCACATATTCAACGATTTGGCGTAGGCATCTTACTCACCGACATTCTCTAACAGACAAAAAAGGCCAGCAATTGCTGGCCTTTTTTAATCATACACTTTACTGCGCTTTGTGATGCGCCATGTAGTTTTCTGGTAACTCAATCTGCGCAACACCTGATTCAATCGCCGCATGAGCAACCGCTTTAGCAATACGCGGTAACAGGCGTGGATCCATTGGTTTTGGAATAATATACTCAGGCCCAAATTCAAGGCTTTTTACATCTGCTGCTCTGAGTACTTCTTCCGGTACAGGCTCTTTGGCAATACTGCGAATGGCTTCCACCGCGGCAATTTTCATTTCATCATTAATGGCTGTCGCTCGCACATCCAACGCACCACGGAAAATAAACGGGAAACACAGTACGTTGTTAACTTGGTTAGGGTAATCAGAACGCCCTGTTGCCATAATCAAATCTTGACGCGTGCTATGTGCCACTTCAGGGTTGATCTCAGGATCTGGGTTTGAACAGGCAAATACCACTGGCTTGTCTGCCATCAACTTCAACTCTTCTGGCTTTAATAGATCTGGACCAGATACCCCAACGAACACATCCGCCTCAGCGATCACGTCTTGTAAGGTGCGCTTATCAGTGTTATTCGCAAACAACTTTTTATACTCGTTTAGATCATCGCGACGTGTGTGGATCACGCCTTTACGGTCAAGCATGTAAATATGTTCACGCTGCGCGCCGCACTTAATCAGCAATTCCATACAAGCCACTGCGGCTGCACCTGCACCTAAACACACAATTGTCGCGTCATGTAAGTTCTTGCCTTGTATTTCAAGGGCATTGAGCATACCAGCGGCTGTTACAATCGCAGTACCATGTTGGTCGTCGTGAAATACAGGAATATCACAACGCTCAATCAGTGCCTTTTCAATCTCAAAACATTCTGGCGCTTTGATATCTTCTAGGTTAATTCCACCAAATGTATCTGCAATATTAGCAACGGTATTGATGAAATCTTCAGTGGTGCGATGTTTCACCTCAATATCAATAGAGTCTAGGCCCGCAAAACGCTTAAACAGTAGGGCTTTACCTTCCATAACTGGCTTGGATGCTAATGGACCTAAGTTGCCCAACCCCAAAATGGCCGTACCATTACTGATCACCGCAACCATGTTACCTTTACCAGTATATTGGTACGCAGCAGCAGGATCGGCTGCGATTTCACGTACGGGTTCCGCGACACCGGGGCTATAAGCCAATGCGAGATCTTTTACGGTTTCCGCTGGTTTGGTCAGCTCTACGCTGATTTTACCTGGAACGGGATGAGCATGATAATGTAGTGCTTGTTCACGAAAGTTTGACATGACGCGATTTTTTCCTGCTAGAAGTTAAAAGTGAGAGTGAGATAAAATTCGCAAAATTAGTTAAACAATACCTTGTTTATAAATATATTCAAGCTATTTGAGGTCGATCCACTTAAGTGATATTTAGCCGAAAATCACCACATTTTTACCGACTTTTAACCTAAATTAATTCATTTAAGACAGCCTAGCAGTGAAAAAACAGCCTCATTTTTGCTCTGATAATGTGCAATTTTATCTAAACCTTAACCGCAGATATAAAAATCACAACATTGGTAATTTTAAGAGATTTTAACAACCAATTTTTAAAATTTAGCTACAAATTATAGAAGTTTCCAATTTCCACAAAAATTACCTCTGGCATTTTTATGCAACAAATGATTCATCATAAGCAAACCTAACCTGATGTATTGATTAAAATATAGCCTTATAGAAATGAAAAACAAATGCATAACAATGAATAATGGAGATAAGAAAAATAAATTAGAGCAAAAACTCAAAACCAATTAATTAACCTCATACATGATGGTTCGAGATACGTAAGCGGACGTAAAATAGTATCTAATGAAGAGAGCATGGTGAATTTTTGTGGGTTTCAGGCACAAAAAAAGCACCCTGAGGTGCTTTTTTAGTCAAACGTTTCTTATTTCTTGCTGCTAAGCGCGCCGAAACGTTTGTTGAAGCGATCAACACGACCACCTGTATCAAGAATCTTTTGCTTACCAGTATAGAACGGGTGACACTCAGAACATACGTCTAAGTGGATGTCTTTACATAGTGTTGAACGAGTTTCGAACTTGTTACCACATGAACAAGTAGCGTTGATCGTTTCGTAATTAGGGTGAATACCTTCTTTCATAGCAACCTCTGGTTAGGCCGTATCGCTCTCCAAACCCGAAGTTTGGCACCATACGTAGTTTATACAAATTAGTGGACGCGTATTTTATGTAACTCGAAGGCTTTCCACAAGCAATAAATCCACAAAAATGGCATTTTTTGTACAATCAACTGTCTAGCCTGCGAGTTAAACTAGGTTTTTGCGGCTGCCTTTAGTACATTAGCAAGCATGTTAAGTTGCCTAACAGGCTCATAGATGTTTGCTGAAGTTGCCATTAAAGTGCCTTTATTTCGCACATTTGATTACGCGATACCAAAGCACAGTACCGTTACAGTAGGCTGTCGAGTCAAAGTCCCTTTTGGCAATCGAAAACTCGTTGCGGTGGTACTGGCCATCAAATCCCATACCGACGTCCCCGAAGCTAAACTCAAAACTATCGCAGAAGTGCTCGATAGCAGTCCGATTTTATCTACAGACCATATAAAATTTTTACGTTTTACCGCTCAGTACTATGCCCACCCGCTCGGCGAAACCTTATTTACCGCGCTACCTGCCGCGTTGCGAGAAGGTGAGCATCCAGATAAAACCACTGTTGCTACTTTTTCTTTAACAGCAAAGGGTAAACAGCTGCCCACGCTCAGAGCAAAGAAACAGCAGTCGTTACTAAAACAACTCAATGAATCTGGTGAGTCGAGCTTAACCGAACTCAAAGCGTTAGGTTTTAGTAAACAACAACTCAATTCACTGCTTGACAAGCAATTAATTGAAGAGCAAATCAAACACGATAGTCAATGGCAAAGCCAAACACTTAACATCGCATCCAAACCTAGATTGAATGAAGAACAAGCCACCGCCTGCAGCGTAATCAATCAGCAAGCTGGTTTTCGCTGTTTTCTACTTGAGGGTGTAACAGGTAGCGGCAAAACGGAAGTGTACTTACAGAGTTTGGAGCGAGTACTACAAAACGGTCATCAAGCGCTTATCTTAGTGCCCGAGATAGGGCTGACACCACAGACCGTTAACCGCTTTAGACGTCGCTTCCCCGATACTCCCATTGACTTATGGCATTCAAATTTAACAGATAATGAGCGCTTGCATACTTGGCGAAGGGCTGAAAAAGGTAGCTGTGCGCTGGTGATAGGTACTCGTTCTAGTATTTTTTTACCGTTTAAAAGCCTTGGAATGATCATCGTTGATGAGGAGCATGATGGCTCATTTAAACAGCAAGAAGGGCTGCGTTACCACGCTCGCGACCTTGCCGCATACCGCTGTGCCAGTCTAAAAATCCCTCTGATTTTAGGCACTGCCACGCCAGCGCTTGAGACCCTAAACAAAGCCATCAGCAGTAAATATCAACTGCTGACACTTTCGCAACGCGCACAAACTACCACCGATAATCAATTTTTACTGGTTGACATGAAGGGCCAAAGTGAACAGTTTGGTTTCTCTGAAACAACCTTGAAACACATTGAAGCCACGCTAAAACGTGCCAAACAGGTGATGGTGTTTTTAAATCGTAGAGGCTATGCTCCAACGCTTCTGTGTCATGAGTGCGGCTGGTTAAGTCAGTGTAACCATTGCAGTGCCAGTACAACCTATCATAAAGCAATGAGCAGGCTCGTCTGCCATCACTGTGCTCAGCAAAGTTTTGTCCCGCCACAATGCCCTGATTGCGGTAGCACGCAAATTATGCCCGCAGGGCTTGGCACCGAGCAACTAGAAAGCTTTTTGTCTGAGCGTTTTGCCGACATCCCTCTTAGTCGTATTGACCGTGATACCACACGCAGAAAAGGTGCACTGGAAGACGCTTTGGCAGATATCAACCTAGGTGGAGCAAGAATTCTAGTAGGCACACAAATGCTTGCGAAGGGCCATCATTTTGCCGATGTCAGCCTCGTGGTGATCCTAGATGTAGATAGTGGCTTGTACTCAAGTGACTTTCGCGCCACCGAACATATGGCTCAACTTATTACCCAAGTAGCAGGACGAGCAGGACGCAGTGGTGAAGCGGGCAAGGTGTTATTGCAAACACACTTCCCCGAGCATCCATTGTTACAAGACCTCGTACACAATGGCTATCAAGACTTTGCTCGGTACGCGCTCAAAGAACGTGAAGAAGCTTTGCTACCGCCATTTAGTCATCTAGCCATATTGCGTGCGCAAGCGACCAATGCACAATTGGTCTTCGACTTTTTATCAGATCTGGTTCCAGCTACCCCCTACTGTGGTATACAATTGCTCGGGCCGATCCCCGCACCGATGGAGCGAATGGCGGGTAAGTATCGATATCAATTACATATTCAAGCTTCAGAGCGTATGGTGTTACACAACTATATTGCTCAGCTAATGGCTTACATCAGTGAGCACAAGCTGGCGAATCGCGTTCGCTGGAGTATAGACATAGATCCTATGGATACCTACTAAGTAAGTTATGGCACAACACGATTATATAAATAGAAAGCCAAAAAATAACAACGGCGGTAAAAAACCCGCGCCACGCAAACCCTTTCCAGCGCTACTTGCTGCGACAGCGCTGGTGCTCGTTGCGGGATTTGCATACGGCCTTTGGTACATAAAACACAATGCAGAACCTGAAAAAATCTCACCCGCTGCCGCACCAGTTAAAGAGGAACCTGCAAAATTACAAAAACCTGTGATCAAGCCCTTTTTAGAAGAAATAAAAGAGCACGAAATAAAGGTTGAAGTAAAAGAGATAGAAAGCAAGGGCCCTTATCAAATGCAGTGTGGCTCGTTCAGAACCCATGCTCAGGCTGAAGAAATGAAAGCTAAAATGGCATTTGCTGGGCTTATCGCAGAAATTCGTCGTACCGAAGGCAGTAATGGCGTGTGGTATCGAGTTCGTTTAGGGCCGTATGAAACCAAGCGAAAAGCCGAAAGTGACAAGAATAAACTCAAGCGCATCAAGATCATGGGTTGCGCTATATGGGGTTGGACTTGATTTTAGGCCAATCACCCATATCTTGTAATTATCAAATAATGAAAGGCGCCTAGAGCGCCTTAGTTTTTAAGGAATACTATGACTACCATCGTTAGCGTACGTCGCGACAACAAAGTTGTTATTGGTGGAGATGGCCAAGTGTCACTTGGCAACACAGTAATGAAAGGCAATGCGCGTAAAGTTCGCCGTCTATATAACGGTAAGGTACTTGCGGGATTTGCCGGTGGAACAGCGGATGCATTTACCTTATTCGAGCGCTTTGAAGGCAAGCTTGAAATGTATCAAGGCAACCTCACCAAAGCCGCCGTTGAAATGGCCAAAGACTGGCGCAGCGATAGAGCCTTGCGCAAGCTAGAAGCGCTGCTGGCCGTCGCCGATGAAACAGCTTCACTTATCATTACCGGTAATGGTGATGTTGTTCAGCCTGAACATGATTTAATCGCGATCGGTAGCGGCGGTAATTTCGCCCAATCAGCTGCCATTGCCTTGCTTGAGAATACCGACTTGAGCGCCCGAGAAATTGTTGAGAAAAGCCTGAAAATTGCAGGTGATATCTGCGTATTTACCAACAATTTCCAAACTATTGAAGAATTGTAAGAGGAATTGCCATGACTGCAATGACCCCACGAGAAATCGTCCACGAATTAGATCAGCATATTATTGGTCAAAACCAAGCAAAAAAAGCCGTTGCAATTGCGCTTCGTAACCGCTGGCGTCGTATGCAATTGAACGATGACTTGCGCGCTGAAGTCACACCAAAAAACATTCTCATGATAGGCCCAACAGGTGTGGGTAAAACCGAGATCGCAAGACGCTTGGCGAAACTTGCCAACGCGCCGTTTATCAAAGTTGAAGCCACCAAGTTCACGGAAGTGGGCTACGTTGGTAAAGAAGTCGAGTCAATCATCAAAGACTTGGTTGATATTTCTTTCAAAATGACCCGTGAGCAACAGGCCAAAAAGCACCAGCATCGCGCCGAAGAAGCTGCTGAAGAGCGCATTCTGGATGCCTTACTGCCACCGGCTAAAGACGCTTGGGGTGAATCACAACCTAGCGAAAATAGTTCAACTCGTCAGGTGTTTCGTAAAAAGCTACGTGAAGGACAATTAGACGATAAAGAAATCGATATCGACATCGCCGAATCAGCGCCTCAGGTTGAGATCATGGCTCCGCCGGGTATGGAAGAAATGACCAACCAGTTACAGGGCATGTTCCAGAGCATGACTGGCGAGAAAAAGAAAAAGAAAAAGCTCAAAATCAAAGATGCATTTAAGCAATTAGTGGAAGAAGAAGCTGCCAGAATGGTTAATCCTGAAGAGCTCAAAGAACAAGCGATCTTCTCAGTTGAGCAAAACGGTATCGTGTTCATCGATGAAATCGATAAAATCTGTAAGCGCGGTGAAGCTCAAGGCCCAGATGTAAGCCGTGAGGGTGTACAACGTGACTTATTGCCACTGATTGAAGGCTCAACCGTCAATACCAAGCACGGCATGGTTAGAACTGACCACATCCTATTTATTGCCTCAGGTGCATTCCAAATGGCGAAACCTTCTGACTTAATTCCTGAGTTACAAGGTCGTTTGCCTATCCGTGTTGAATTGGAAGCCCTAACAGCTGGAGACTTCAAACGTATTCTTACCGAGCCGCATGCATCACTCACCGAGCAACAGCAAGCGCTGATGGAAACCGAGAAAGTGGAGATAAGCTTTACCGATGATGCCATCACACGTATCGCCGAAGCTGCTTGGCAGGTGAATGAGAAAACCGAAAACATCGGTGCACGTCGTCTTCATACAGTCATGGAAAAGCTGATGGAAGAGCTGTCTTATGACGCTTCTGAAAAATCGGGCGATACCTTCGTGATTGATGCCCAGTACGTCGAGAAACACCTAGATGTATTAGTACAAGACGAAGATTTGTCACGCTTTATTCTGTAACACACCCAAAGCGGAGCTCCGTGCTCCGCTTACGACCACGGTCCTCATATGTATATCGTAACGAAACTCCACTACCATCAACAAAGCCACACCTTAGATGTCTACTTTGACGATGGGCAGCAATACACCCTAAGTGCAGAGCTGTTGCGTACACACTCGCCGTCCGCTGAAGTGCAAGGGCATGGCAAAGGAGAAATGAAGCTGGTGCTCAATAAGCACAATGTGGCGATTGCCAGCATTGAGCCTGTGGGCCATTACGCCGTGCGTTTATGTTTTGATGATGGACATAATACCGGCCTGTTTAGCTGGCAATATTTAAGAACCCTATGCACCGACCAGCAAGCACTATGGGCACGCTACCTTGAGCGTGTTAAAACACATCAAGACAGTGAACACAGCGTGCCCATCAAGTTTATGCCGTAAGTTCTCACCCACACCCACCTTGGTCACCTCGCTTTCCTCTAGACAGAAACCCCATAAAAGGTACAATACCGAGCCTTAAAAGCCCTACTTAACCAGATATCAAAGCACATCCTCGTTATTTATTCATATCATGTTGATTGAACGTACTACAGAAGATGTACTGATAATAAGACAGATAATACCTATGAATGACATAAAAACAGTTGAACACTATTTTCATAATGTGAAAAAAAGACTTCCATGCACTGTACCTCCTCAATTGTATGGACGAGATATAGTCTGGGATATTCAATACAAGCTCAGTCATGACAATCAGCAGACACCTAAGGCCTTTGACTTAAATTTTTTCTTAAGCCGGCTCGTTGCAGGCAACAAAAGCTTAAAAGAAGCGAGAGGCGTATCAAGGAAACGCCTTGCATTGGTATCTAGCAAAATTGGGTATAGTGATCCCGAAGCACTTGATCTACTTAAGCAAATGCATCGTTATTGTAAGGCAAAAGATTTACTCGCCAATGTAAAAGTAATCACCTAGAGGCCAAAAATAATTGCGTTACAACAGCTGAAACTCTCTTTGTATCTACGGCGGCCATGTGCTTGAAACTCCGTTGGCCAATTGCTGGTGTTGCCTGCGAAGGGGCAGCAGCAGTTGCAAAAGTTAATGCCGTCGGGGACTGTGATGAAAATTACCAAACAGCCATCAGGCAGTGCAAGTAATGTTTAATTGAGAGGCTTAGCCTCACATTTTTAGGTATGTGAGAATGATAAAGTATACTTTCCTAGGCTTAATTTTTTTAGCTTCAGTTGTTATGTTCACAATAAATCGGGTAGAACGAGAGGGGGTTGAAAGAGAAGAGCTCACACAGGTGCCATTTAAAACTCATAACGAACAAAAACAAGTAGAAAGCGATAAAGATGGACAAGTAACTGACATTAAAAATAGCGACGGTAAAAACGTCATCAATAAAGCTCTCTATTGTAATAACCTTAGCCACTTTAATGTCTCACTAACGAGGTCTGAGTACCCTCACCCCGAAGAAGTAGCTTTGTATCTCGATATTCACAATACCAAAATACGACACTCTGACCCATTTTCCATCGAAAATAGAACAAATATGACGTTCGAGTTGGCGCTACAGTTAAAAAAAGCGCTCATAGCCTCGGACTTAAACAATTATAAAAAACTTATAGAAAGTAGGGAAATAAACCTGTTAAAGCTCGGAAATGACACCATTTACAGCTTCTTTATCGAGTCATATACGACATCTGACTTTCTTTACTTACTCATCGATCATGGCTATAAACCCGTACTCAGTGATATAACTAAAACCGTTGATAGCCATCAAAACTCTACCCTAAAGTCTGAACTCATCGACTTATTAAAAGGTTATTTACTAAACACCTCAGACGCTCATGCTTTGCGTCACCTCAATGATCTGACCCTGCTTATGGAAACACCCAGTCGTTACAACTTTTCAACGCGCAAGAGTTTAGAAGCATCAATAGCTTCACTATTGAGTGCATCTCTAGGCTTTGAACAAGAAAAAGCTGTTGAATCAATGACATTTTTTGGCTATGAGCACGCTGAAGCGGTGGCGAAAATCGACTCATTATTAAAAAGTCGCAAAAACTTTTCAAAACTACTCAACGAGTACTGTGCAAAACCAACAGCGGCTACAAGCCATGATGCAGCTGAGGATGTGGGCTTAACTTATAAACAAACGTTCGCATTATTCGAGTCGCAACAGCTTATACAGGACCTAACTACACTTTCAAAGCATGAACAATGGGAAAAGTACATTGAAAAGGCTAACTTTTATGCTTCTCAACATTCTGAGCTACTGACTATTTTTTACATGCAAGCACTGCAAAGAGGCGCGCCAGAGCATGTTATCCAGTCACTTTATAATATGGGAGTCCAACCACAAAATGAAGACATCGCATTACTCGCAATGCAAAATAAGCTGGGTATATTAGAGAAATATGCAGCTGTGTTCGACTTCGGATACGTTAGCGAAAATGGGATGAATGCTATGGATTACTGTATAAAAACTAGGTGCAACCTTGCTGTCGTTAAGTTCTTATTAAAAGAGCAGCCTGATATGAAGATAAGCCAAGCGTCACTTGAAGTTTTAAACTCACCTGAATATCAGGAATACCAAGCTCAAATTCGAGCTTTTAGCTCAACTTATTAGGTAATTAGCATGAAAAAAGTATTTACGTTCAGCAAGAAAAAGCATTGGTTCTCCAGCGAGCCTGATTTAGAACTGCTCAATCAGCAACTTGAAGAGTTGCAAAACCAAGGACTCACTGTTGAGTCAGTGACCCCTGTCGCAAACCTTTTAGGGGCAATTGATTCATACGTCATTTTATTATCCGATCAAAAGTAGCGGCATAAAGCTGCTAACTCCCCCATAAATAAGCACGCTATTCATGGGTGGTTATGATGTCCACTTTGGGTGCCCTAATCGTAAAACCCCACTGTAAAATCACACCAACCTTAATCACCTTCACACCTTATACCGATAAACCCACATCTTTATGGGCCTACCCTCTCGCACAATAAAATATCATTGATATGATAAAGCACAGCCCTCTCCATCACTTCAACCAATCACTTAGCCATCATCACAGGCCAGCACACTGGTCTTGATAATCCCATGAAATAACACACCCATTAAAGGTATGTGCATTATCATTTACTTCAACAGTGTATTTTGGAAGAATAAAATATGAAGGAGCAATCGCAACAACCTTATTAATCGCGGAATTGACAACATCTTTTGTCGCGAATGCATACAATTAGAAGCTGAATTGGAAGATGGTACCAACGCTATGCACTATGCTTTAGCATTCGGTGCTTCACCAAAAACAATAAAATTCCTGCTAGATCAAAATGTTAAAATCAAAAAGAATAAATATGGCTATTTACCCTCTGATTCCATAGAATCGCCCAAATATTGAAGCCCACTCAAACCAAATATCAGAAGGTAAAAAAGCATGTCTTATGAATTACTAAACTGTTTTATGCTAAGCGTTTTTTTGTTCTATATATCAAGGCTAAGAAGTGAAGTCAAAGCATTGTCGAAAATAACCCGTAGTCAATTACAAGCTTTGATGAATAGCTCTGGTATTGAGTTTCCAAATGAGCAACTGTTCGATACACAGTTTAAGTATAGGGTGAGCAACGGCTTGATAGCCGACCCTAGAAAGTACGTTGTAGACAAAACCGGCTGCACCGAAGAACAAGCAGATGTGTTTATTACACGATTGCTCAGCGACAACAGCAAGTAATATACTTTCAAATCAATGCTCAATAGGATAGTTTCAAGAAGATGAAAAAAGTGTTCACATTCAGTAAAAAGAAGCACTGGCTTGCAAGCCAGCCCGATTTAGATTTACTCAATCAACAATTAGAAGAGCTGCAAGAGCAAGGGCTCGTTGTGGAGTCTGTAACACCAGTAACAAGCCTGTTAGGCGCAATTGATTGCTATGTAGTCTTGCTCAGTGATCAGCAATAGTTCTGATCAGGTTAAGGCGTAATGGTGTCCATCTTAGATTCAATAATTGAAAAGAAGGCCCCTTGCGGATCACAAATCACCGCATAGCGTCCCACTTCAGGAATATCTTTGGGTGGCACACATACCTTTGCGCCAAGCCCCGCCGCTTTTTTGGCTACCGCATCGCAATCTAGCACGGCAAAGTACATCATCCAATGAGAAGGTACTGTTGGACTCCAAGCCTCAGTCATCTCAACCATACCCGCTAAAGCATGCTCATCATTACTAAAAATAGCGTATTCGAGCCCCTCAACCGTTTGATGGATGGAGTGCCAGCCAAATAACTGAGCATAAAAAGCTTCATTCTGCTTGCTATTACGGCAGGCCAACTCGTGCCAATAAGGTGTGTTTGCCTCAAATGCTCTGCGACTGCCGATATGCTGTTTGGCCTGCCATAGCGTCAACTGCGCGCCACTTGGGTCACTAATAACGGCCATACGACCCGCCTCTCCAATATCGTACGGGCCACGGACCAGTTTCCCGCCTAGCTTTTCTGCATAAGCAACTGAAGCATCGACATTCATCACAGCCACGTACGCTTGCCATACGCTTTGCACTCTCGCCGACTTTTTTTCATCGCCCATTTCATACATGCCGCTGATGATGTCATCTTGTTTTTTGAAATTGGTGTAAAAGTCTCCATTGGCACCACGTTCATCATCGAATTCCCAACCGAATAATGCACAGTAAAAAGGCTTAGCAATGCGCCAATCCGCTGCACATAACTCAGCCCAACAAAACTCATGGATATGCGCATAAGTGAGTCTACTCATGTTAATTTACCTTTTTAAAACGCCTTTATGGTTGATAGTCGAAATAATCGAAATATGCAATCAAAGTAAATCATGTCTAACCATGATTGGTAATGCTCAGGTTTGAGGGGGTTACACTGAGAAGGAAGTTTGGCTCATGAAGAAAAAGGGCTATATGATAGCCCTAATAGATTATAACTTTACTGGCTGACCATATTTTGGCGATCTTGGTCCGTGTAATATGCCATTATACATGTCCGCTGAAAGCAAACGCTGTGTAGCTAATGTAGAAACGTTAAATCCAGCATCTGTTGCCGTTTCTAAAATTTGGTGAAGAGCCGCGGATACAAGCGCACCAACAAGGCCACCACCAGAGTTAGAGCGTTGCTCACTGCTCGCAGCTCGTGCACTGCCTTGCCATAACAATGTACCTGTCTTCAAGTCGACCAGCTTAGCATCTACTTGCACTACTGTATCACTAGAGATAACAACGTAAGATGTACCGTATTCTTTAATATCTATGTATAAACCTGCATCAGCGCCGAAAATTTCGTGCAACTTCTGCGTAGGTACAGCATGAATATCCTGAGCAACTGTTAAACCATTGCTTTTAAATGTTTCATCTACTAAAGAAACAGGGAATACGTAATATCCTGATTCAGACAACGGCTTAGCCACATTTGATAAAACGCTATAAGGGGCAATCACTTCCGATGAATTATTGATAGGTGGAACCACTAGTACAGAACGTGGATCGCTATTCTTATATTCAGTGTAATCATATGGCTCAGACTTCGATGCACAACCACTCAGCGTTATCGCTACAATAAACGCAAATAGAGTCTTAATATTATTCACCTTGCGCTCCTTTTGCATTTTTGATCAAAAAATCAATGTACTTTGCTGATTCAGGAAATAAGGCCTTCTCTTGTTCAAGATAGCCAAATCCAGACTCCAAATTGCCTTGTTTTAGGTGTAGGTACCCGAGATGTGCAAGTATTCCCGGAGCAATAGGCATGCTGTTGTTCTCAGCCATTTGAACTGTCTCTTCGAGCTGATTAATTTGCTCGCCTACATCCGTTTCATCTGCTTTGAAATGTTGATATATGTTCTGGTTGTAGGAACCATGATAATAAAGTGGCTTAACTGTTTTACAACCCGCCAGAGTCGCAGCTGCAATTACTGCTAATATTGTAACTGTATTTTTCATCTTCATTCTCAATTATGGCTGCCAGTGACCCGAGTTAATACCATTGACCAAATTGTTAACTGCTTCTCTGATTGCTAAATCTAACACTTTACCATTGAGTGTTGAGTCATAGCCTGACGTACCGCCAAAACCTATTACTTCACGGTTTGATAAGCTGTATTCACCAGCACCTTGTACTGAATACACGACTTCTGACGTAGTGACATCAACAATATTCAAATTGACTTTTGCATACGCAATTTGCGATTTTCCTTTGCCTAAAATGCCAAACAGCTGCTTGTCACCTTGTTCTTTGCGACCGAATTCACTTACATCGCCAGTGACAACAAAGTTAGCCCCCTTGATTTTTTGTTGGGCACCAGAAAAACCTGCCTCTTGTGCTATTTCAGACATATTTGCTCTGTCTAATACAGTAAAACGGTTAGTTTGCTGAAGGTGAGTCATCAGGATTGTTTTCGCCTGAGAACCTAGCTTATCCACTCCTGAGCTGAATATGCCGTTTTGAAAGTTAGAACGGTTTTGTAACTTTCCAACAGATAGTTTGCTTTTGGGTCCTGAGTAAGCCACTTGGTATGACTGTACTTTAGGCGCTTCTATGGTTCTAGATGATTCAGTCGCTGCACACCCTGATAATAATAGTGCTGTAGCTGCCGAGCTAAGTATTACAAGCTTGTTTTTAAGCATTACTTCTTCCTTTTTATTAATTCCACGGTTTTTGTAATAAAAACCGGACCGCATGATAATGCATAATTAACAACAATTAAATTTTTTTATTGATTAATTTGCAAACAACTGAATTATATTGACGTTTTCTGAAGTAAACTCTCACCTTTGAACACATTGTGTCGTCGTTGCAACGCAGCACACCTAAAGTACAACCCTTTTGGAAAAAACCTTTATTTCTATAAACAACACACGACTAGTTTGGCTGCCACTGACCACTATCGACACTTGCAACTAAGTTATTAACGGCCTCTCTGATAGCAAGATCTAATATTTTGCCATTCAATGTTGAGTCATAACTTGCCGTGCTACCAAAACCAACCACTTCCCGTGTCGATAAACTATATTCCCCGGCACCTTGCACAGAGTAAACAACTTCAGATGTCGTGACGTCGACAATATTTAAATTTACTTTTGCATAGGCGATTTGCGATTTACCTTTGCCAAGAATACCGAATAACTGTCTGTCACCTTCCTGCTTACGACCAAACTCGGAAACAGCTCCCGTTACCACATATTTGGCACCTATAATATTTTGTTCAACACCTGAAAAACCAGCCTCTTGGCTAAGCTCACTGAGATTTGCGCGTTCTAACACTGAGAAGTGATTGCTCTGCTGCAAATGTGTCAACAAAATCGTCTTCGCCTGTGAGCCGAGCCTATCTTCACCCGTATTGAAAATGCCGTTTTGAAAATTTGATTGGTTTTGGAATTTACCCAAAGATAGCTTACGCTTTTCCCCCATATAAGCAGAGTTAAACGAATTCACCTTTGCAGCCTCAATTGTTCTTGAAGACTCAGTCGCCGAACAGCCACTCAGTAATATCGCTGCTGTAGCAGCGAGTAAAAGATATTTATTTGGGTTCATGATTTCATCCTTTTGCAAACTCACTCTATGTCGGGTGAGTGATAAATAGTCAAAGTTAATAGAAATCAGTATACCTAGCATGAATAAATTCTCTGTAAGCATTCGTAATTATATGTGCGCCGCGACCTACAGTTACTTACGACATAAACAAACAAAGTGAGTGAGCTGCCAAACAACCACTGTGGGACTCTCACCGTCTGATGGCGCTTCGTTTATACCGACCAACAAGACCCGAATCTCAGACATAAAAAAACCCGAGCCTAAGCTCGGGTTCTTCTAATGCTTTGTGGCATTAACTAAAGTCGATATTACTCAACGATAGTTGCTACAACACCAGCACCAACTGTACGGCCACCTTCACGGATAGCGAAGCGTAAACCTTCGTCCATCGCGATTGGGCAGATTAGCTCTACAGTCATCTTGATGTTGTCACCAGGCATTACCATTTCTACGCCTTCTGGTAGCTCAACGTTACCTGTTACGTCAGTTGTACGGAAGTAGAACTGTGGACGGTAGCCTTTGAAGAATGGCGTGTGACGACCACCTTCATCTTTAGAAAGTACGTATACTTCTGAAGTGAACTTCGTGTGAGGTGTGATTGAACCAGGCTTCGCTAGTACTTGACCACGCTCAACATCATCACGCTTAGTACCACGTAGTAGTGCACCAATGTTCTCACCCGCACGACCTTCGTCTAGAAGCTTACGGAACATCTCAACACCCGTACAAGTTGTCTTCGTAGTTTCTTTGATACCTACGATTTCAACTTCGTCGTTCACGTTGATGATACCAGCTTCAACACGGCCTGTTACTACTGTACCACGACCCTGGATTGAGAATACGTCTTCGATAGGCATGATGAATGGCTTATCGATATCACGCTCTGGCTCTGGGATGTAAGAATCTAGTGCTTCTGCAAGCTCAACGATCTTGTCTTCCCACTCTTTCTCACCTTCTAGTGCTTTAAGCGCTGAACCTTGGATTAGTGGTAGGTCATCACCTGGGAAGTCATACTCTGAAAGTAGTTCACGTACTTCCATCTCTACTAGCTCTAGAAGCTCTTCGTCGTCAACCATGTCACATTTGTTCATGAATACGATGATGTAAGGTACACCAACCTGACGAGAAAGTAGGATGTGCTCACGTGTTTGAGGCATAGGACCGTCAGTAGCAGCAACTACTAGGATCGCGCCGTCCATCTGTGCAGCACCAGTGATCATGTTTTTAACATAGTCAGCGTGTCCTGGACAGTCTACGTGTGCGTAGTGACGAGTCGGTGTATCGTACTCAACGTGTGAAGTTGAGATTGTGATACCACGCTCACGCTCTTCTGGAGCGTTATCGATTGATGCGAAGTCTTTTGCTTCACCACCGTATACTTTTGCAAGTACGTTAGTGATTGCTGCTGTTAGAGTTGTTTTACCGTGGTCAACGTGGCCGATTGTACCTACGTTTACGTGCGGTTTTACGCGTTCAAACTTTTCTTTTGCCAT
>NZ_MKJU01000029.1:0-47955 GCF_001854605.1 Pseudoalteromonas amylolytica
CGCTCATTGAATTCTGATTTTGTTCTTGTTACCAAGAACGAATTGACTGTGCTGCAACAAATTAAATTTATTGCCGTTGGTCACTCAGTTCAATTGAGACTCTAAATATTTTGTTAGAACTCAATCTGTACGAGTGCCCACACAGATGATTGCTTCATATTTTTAAAGAACGTTGCGATGATTCAGCGCTTGGCTTCATCTCGCTAGGGGTGTGCATTCTAAGCATTCCCTATTTTTTGTCAACACTTAATTTCAAGTTTTTCTTGGTAAGAAAAAGCAAAGTTAAGTTTTACTCGACGCTGACCCGTTGTTGCTTTGCTTATTCAGCGTAGCGCTCCGTGTCAGTGGGGTCGCATTATAGGGCGATCCTTTTTTTGATCAAGCTTTTTTTGAAGAAAAGTGATGAAAATAGATTGTTCGAGTAAAAATCACACCAAGTGTTCATTTTTACAACTTTTGCAGCGGCGTTTTGGACAAAAAACATACATAAATTACGCTGATTTGTCTTTTCTTCTAAATCTTAACCCGTTTTGAGCTAGCGTATTAGCAAACGTAAAAAATTATCATGGCCGCCAGTACTGCAGGTGAAGTCAGCCCCATTACTTAGATTAGTAGCGCTAAACGATATCGTTGGAGAGATACCTTAGGCACTCAGAAAGTATGAAAACTGGACAAGTTTTCATGTAAGGGAGGGACTTATCATAAGCAATCCATTTCTTCTGACAGATCAACGGCCACAGAAAATTTAGCATTGGCTACGTTCAAGGTGCCTCTATTGAACTTTCGGGCGATGCTGAGCGAGGCAACGTGCACTATTCATTACTTTTGGTATGGAGATATCAGCTACTGGACTTGAGCCGAGATATAGCCCTGAGAGTACTTTCATTGCAAAAAATAGGTGTGATTGGTATTCCAAGCAACATTGCTAAACACGGGAGTCACGACAATCACCTAGATTACGCCTTCATAGGGACTTTTAATTTACAGAAAGAACTCCAAAACGAAAAAAGCCGAGCTATCGCTCGGCTTTTTTAATGTCTTATAAAGACTTACTCTGCAGACTGTGCGTCTTCTTGAGCTTCTTCCGCAACTGGGCGGTCTAGAAGTTCAACGTAAGCCATTGGTGCATTATCACCAGCACGGAAGCCACACTTAAGAATACGAGTGTAACCACCTGGACGACCCTCAAAACGAGGACCGATTTCGCTGAATAATTTACCAACTACTTCTTTATCACGCGTGCGAGCAAACGCTAAACGACGGTTTGCTACACTGTCAGTCTTAGCCAGTGTGATTAAAGGTTCAATTACACGGCGCAACTCTTTCGCTTTAGGCAAAGTTGTTTTGATGATTTCGTGCTTCACCAAAGAACCAGCCATGTTGCTGAACATCGCTTTGCGATGGCTGCTGTTACGGTTTAATTGACGACCACTCTTACGATGGCGCATGACCCTATCCTTCTAACTAAAATATAGTAACTTAGCTTATTCAGCTAAGCTTGCCGGCGGCCAATTCTCTAGGCGCATACCTAGTGATAGACCACGTGAAGCCAGTACATCTTTGATTTCAGTTAGAGACTTCTTACCAAGGTTTGGTGTTTTCAGAAGCTCAACTTCAGTACGCTGTACTAAGTCACCGATATATTGAATTTGCTCGGCTTTCAGACAGTTTGCTGAACGTACTGTTAGCTCAAGATCATCAACTGGACGAAGCAGAATAGGATCGAATTCTGGCTTCTCTTCTTTCTCTTCTGGCTCAGAAACATCACGTAAATCTACGAATGCTTCTAATTGCTCAGCTAAGATAGTAGACGCACGGCGGATCGCTTCTTCAGGATCTAAAGTGCCGTTTGTTTCCATATCAATGATTAACTTGTCTAAGTCTGTACGTTGTTCAACACGGGCTGACTCAACCGAGTACGCAATACGCTCAACTGGACTGAATGATGCATCAAGCAGCAAACGACCAATTGGACGCTCATCGTCATCAGAGGATAAACGGCTAGACGCAGGCACATAACCACGACCACGCTCAACACGAATTCTCATGCTAATTTCACTATAGTCAGCAGTTAAGTGACAAATGACGTGATCTGGGTTGGCGATTGTTACATCTCCATCGTGCTGAATATCTGCCGCAGTCACAGGGCCTACACCAGACTTAGTCAGGGTCAGAAAAACTTCATCTTTACCTTCTAGAGATACCGCTAAACCTTTAAGGTTCAACAAAATTTCAATGATGTCTTCTTGAACGCCTTCTTTCGCGCTGTACTCGTGCAATACACCGTCGATTTCAACTTCAGTTACTGCACATCCTGGCATAGATGACAACAGTATACGGCGTAAAGCGTTACCCAAAGTGTGGCCAAAACCACGCTCTAGTGGTTCTAAAACTACTTTAGAACGCGTTGGGTTGATAGCGTCGATATCGACTAACCTTGGCTTTAGGAATTCGGTTACAGAACCCTGCATTTTATCCTCTCTTAACTCTTAACTTTACTTCGAGTAAAGTTCGACGATTAGTTGTTCGTTAATGTCCGCAGACAGATCAGAACGCTCTGGTAGGCGCTTGAAGCTACCTTCCATTTTCTTACCGTCAACTTCAATCCAAGTTGGCTTTTCACGTTGCTCAGCCAACTCTAGAGCAGCGATGATACGCGCTTGCTTTTTAGACTTCTCGCGAATTACTACTACATCTTCAGGAGTAACTACGAAAGAAGGGATATTAACAACACGACCATTAACCATAACCGCTTTGTGGCTAACTAGCTGACGTGCTTCAGCACGTGTGCTTGCAAAACCCATGCGATATACAACATTGTCTAAACGTTGCTCTAGAAGCTGTAGTAGGTTTTCACCTGTATTACCCTTAAGGCGAGCAGCTTCTTTATAATAGTTACGGAATTGCTTCTCAAGAATGCCGTAGATACGACGTACTTTTTGCTTTTCACGTAATTGTAAACCGTAATCAGATAGACGACCTTTACGAGCGCCGTGCTGACCAGGTGCTGTCTCAAGCTTACACTTTGAGTCGATAGCTCTCACGCCGCTCTTAAGGAACAGGTCAGTACCTTCACGACGACTCAGCTTGAGCTTAGGGCCCAAATATCTTGCCATGTTCTTTCTCCTAACCTATTGTTAAACGCGACGTTTCTTCGGTGGACGACAACCATTATGAGGGATTGGCGTCACGTCAGTGATGTTTGTGATACGGTAACCCGCAGCATTCAATGCACGTACAGCAGACTCACGGCCTGGACCTGGACCTTTAATGAATACTTCTAGGTTCTTAAGACCGTACTCTTGTGCAGCAGTACCTGCGCGCTCAGCGGCAACCTGTGCAGCGAACGGAGTAGACTTACGTGAACCACGGAAACCAGAACCACCTGCAGTCGCCCAAGAAAGAGCATTACCTTGACGGTCAGTAATGGTTACGATTGTGTTGTTGAATGATGCATGAACATGCGCCATACCATCAACAACTTGCTTTTTGACCTTTTTACGACGAATTGGTGCTTTAGCCATAACTTACCCCACCTTATTTCTTGATAGGCTTGCGAGGACCCTTACGAGTACGCGCGTTAGTCTTAGTACGTTGACCACGTAGTGGTAACGAACGACGATGACGTAAGCCACGGAAACAACCAAGGTCCATAAGACGCTTGATGTTTAAAGTCACTTCACGACGAAGATCACCTTCGACTGTGTACTTGCCAACTTCTTCACGAAGTACGTCAAGTGTTTCGTCAGAAAGATCACCGATTTTTGTAGTTTCGGCGATACCAGTCGCTGCTAAGATCGCCTTAGCGCGAGTTTTACCTACACCATAGATGCTAGTTAAACCAATAACTGCATGCTTATGATCAGGGACGTTAATGCCAGCGATACGGGCCACTAACACATCTCCTATATTTAGATCCGATACCCATCTGTTTGAAAAGCCCGCAAGGATACTCAAACGAAGATCAGATCATATTCAAAAACACAGGCTAAGTAGTATTTACTTAGCCTGCATGACTTTTATTAGCCTTGCCTTTGCTTGTGCTTAGGCTCACTGCAGATCACACGTACTACACCAGCACGCTTGATAACTTTACAGTTACGGCAAATTTTCTTAACGGAAGCACGTACTTTCATTGCTCAACTCCGTGAAAATAACCTTATCGGCCATAGCCTTTAAGGTTTGCTTTTTTCAGCACAGAATCATACTGATGTGACATCATATGAGTCTGTACTTGTGCCATAAAGTCCATGATCACAACCACGATAATCAAAATTGATGTACCGCCGAAGTAGAATGGCGTTTGCCATGCCATGGTCATAAACTCGGGCACCAGACAGATAAAGGTTATATACAAAGCACCTGCCAATGTCAGGCGTGTCATCACTTTATCAATGTATTTAGATGTCTGCTCACCTGGACGAATGCCTGGAATAAAAGCGCCAGATTTTTTCAGGTTGTCTGCTGTCTCACGCGGGTTAAATACCAACGCAGTGTAGAAGAAGCAGAAGAAGATAATAGCCGCAGCTAAAACCATCGCATACAGAGGTTGACCAGGAGTCAATACCGCAGAGATAGCCTGTAGCACATCAGCGACCGGACCTTCACCTTGGCCGAACCAGCTTGCAATTGTACCAGGGAACAAAATTATACTGCTAGCAAAGATTGGTGGAATAACACCCGCCATGTTTACTTTTAGTGGTAAATGCGTGCTTTGAGCAGCAAATACTTGACGACCTTGCTGGCGTTTAGCGTAGTTAACGACGATACGACGTTGACCACGTTCAAAGAACACCACAAGATAAGTAACTGCGAATACGATTACCGCAATCAATAGCAGTACAAGAGCATTCAGATCACCTTGGCGCGCCATTTCAGCTGTCGAACCAATTGCAGACGGCAGGTTAGCTACAATACCAACAAAAATCAGTACTGAGATACCGTTACCAATACCTCGTTCTGTGATTTGTTCGCCCAGCCACATCAAGAACATAGTACCAGTAACTAAACTCACCACTGCGGTGAAGTAGAAACCGAAACCTGGGTTAACAACTAACCCGTCCATCATGCTTGGTAAGCCAGTAGCTATACCAATTGACTGGAATGTAGCAAGCACAAGCGTACCATAACGCGTGTACTGACTAATTTTCTTACGCCCTTGTTCGCCTTCTTTCTTAAGCTCTATCATCGCAGGATGTATATGCGTTAATAGCTGCATTATGATTGAAGCCGAAATATACGGCATAATACCTAGTGCCAGTACCGAAGCACGCTCAAGCGCACCACCGCTGAACATGTTGAACATTTCAACAATGGTGCCCTTTTGTTGCTCGAAGAAATCGGCAAGTACAGCGGCATCAATCCCAGGGATCGGCACGAATGAACCTAGACGGTAAATAATGATAGCACCCAATACAAATAGTAATCGGCGCTTCAGTTCCGCAAGCCCACTTTGTGCACTTTGCATATCTTGACCTGGTTTAGCCATAGTGTACTTCCTTATTCTTCTACCTTGCCTCCGGCAGCTTCGATAGCTTCGCGAGCACCTTTAGACACTTTAATGCCTTTAACAGTTACTGCGCGTGAAACTTCGCCAGATTTAACAACTTTAACGAACAGAACGTTCTTTTTAACTAGACCAGCTGCTTGTAACGCGTTTAGGTCTACCACATCGCCTTCAACTTTAGCGATTTCGTATAGGTTAACTTCTGTAGATACTAAAGATTTACGTGAAGTGAAACCAAACTTAGGTAGACGACGTTGCATAGGCATTTGACCGCCTTCGAAACCAACGCGTACTTTACCGCCAGAACGTGATTTTTGGCCTTTATGACCACGGCCACCAGTCTTACCAAGACCAGAACCAATACCACGACCTAGACGTTTCTTTTCAGTTTTTGCACCAGCAGCAGGTGAAAGTGTATTCAAATGCATTCGAATTACCCCTCAACCTTAACCATGTAAGAAACTTGGTTGATCATACCACGTACACATGCTGTGTCTTCTAACTCAACAGTGTGGTTGATACGACGTAAACCAAGGCCACGTAAAGTTGCTTTATGCTTCGGTAAACGACCGATAGAGCTCTTTACTTGAGTAACTTTTACAGTTTTATTAGCCATGGTTAATTACCCCTGAATCTGTTCAACAGTTAAACCACGTTTTGCAGCAATACGCTCTGGAGAATTCATGTTCTCTAGCGCTGAAATTGTTGCACGAACGATGTTGATTGGGTTTGTTGAACCGTATGCTTTAGATAGTACGTTTTGTACGCCTGTTACTTCTAGTACCGCACGCATCGCACCACCGGCGATGATACCAGTACCTTCAGATGCAGGCTGCATGTATACTTTAGAACCCGCGTGGCGACCCTTGATTGGGTGCTGTAACGTGTTACCGTTTAGTTCAACGTTGATCATGTTGCGACGTGCTTTTTCCATTGCTTTTTGAATAGCAGCTGGAACTTCACGTGCTTTACCATAACCAAAACCTACTTTACCTGCGCCGTCACCAACTACAGTTAGTGCAGTGAAGCTAAAGATACGACCACCTTTAACCACTTTAGACACACGGTTTACCGCGATTAGCTTTTCAGCCAATTCAGGCTGTTGTGCTTTTGCTTCTACGTTAGCCATTGTCTACTCCTAGAATTGCAGACCGGCTTCACGCGCTGCATCAGCAAGCGCCTTCACACGGCCGTGATATTTAAAGCCACTGCGATCAAAGGCTAGTTTTTCAACACCTTTGTCAGCTGCACGTTCTGCGATCGCTTTACCTACAGCTTGCGCTGCAGCGATGTTGCTTGTGCCTGATACTGATTCAGCAATTGCTTTTTCAACTGTAGAAGCAGCAGCCAGTACTTTACCTTCAGCGTTTACTAGCTGAGCGTAAATGTGACGTGGCGTGCGGTGGATAACAAGACGCGTTGTGCCTTGTTCAATAAAATTTCTACGGGTGCGTTTAGCACGACGTAGACGAGCTGTTTTCTTATCCATCGTCTTACCTTACTTCTTCTTAGCTTCTTTACGACGCACGTGCTCATCAGCATAACGTACACCTTTACCTTTATAAGGCTCTGGTTCACGGTATGAACGGATGTTAGCAGCAGTTTGACCAACTAGTTGTTTGTCAGCGCCTTTAACTACAAGTTCAGTTTGGCTTGGAGCTTCGATAGTGATGCCCTCAGGGATATCAAAGTTCACTGGGTGAGAGAAGCCAAGAGTTAAGTCTACAACTTTACCCTTAACAGCCGCACGGTAACCAACACCAACTAGTTGAAGTTTTTTCTCATAACCTTCGTTAGTACCAACAATCATGTTGTTGATAAGTGCACGAGCAGTACCTGCTTGTGCCCACGCGTTCGCAACGTCACGAGGAGTCGTTGTGATCACGTTGTCAGCTAGAGTTACTTCAACTGCGTCGTTGATAGTACGAGACAACTCACCATTTTTGCCTTTAACTGTGATGTCCTGGCCTTTAATTGTAACTTCTACACCGGCAGGAACTGTAATTGGAGCCTTCGCTATACGAGACATTGTTCCCCTCCGATTAAGCTACAAAGCCAATGATTTCACCACCAACGCCTGCACTACGTGCTGCGCGGTCTGTCATCAAGCCTTGAGAAGTTGATACGATAGCGATACCTAGACCACCCATTACCTTAGGTAATGCGTCACGTTTCTTATAGATACGTAGACCAGGGCGGCTAACACGCTGGATGTTTTCGATTACAGCTTTGCCTTCGAAGTACTTTAATTCGATAGTCAATTCTGGTTTTGCGTCGCCAGCTACTGCGAAGTCAGTGATGTAACCTTCTTCTTTTAGTACTTTAGCAACTGCTACTTTCAGCTTTGAAGTTGGCATAGAAACTGATACCTTCTTCGCAGTCTGACCGTTACGGATACGTGTGAACAAATCCGCAATAGGATCTTGCAAGCTCATGTCTTACTCCCGTGACTCTATTACCAAGAAGCCTTTTTAAGGCCAGGAATTTCACCGCGCATAGCTGCTTCGCGAACTTTAATACGGCTCATGCCGAATTTGCGAAGGAAACCATGTGGGCGGCCCGTGATGTTACAACGGTTACGTTGACGTGCAGGGCTTGAATCACGCGGTAAGCTTTGAAGCTTTAATACCGCATCCCAACGATCATCTTCAGATGCGTTAACATCGCTGATGATAGCTTTTAGTGCCGCACGCTTTTCAGCATACTGAGCAACTAATTTAGTGCGCTTTGCTTCGCGCGCTTTCATAGAATTCTTTGCCATAACCCTACCCTTATTTCTTGAATGGGAAGTTAAATGCTTCTAACAACGCACGGCCTTCCTCATCAGTTTTCGCAGAAGTAGTGATTGTGATATCCATACCGCGAACGCGGTCTACTTTATCATAATCGATTTCTGGGAAGATGATTTGCTCACGTACGCCCATAGAGTAGTTACCGCGACCGTCGAAAGACTTAGCGCTAACACCGCGGAAGTCACGAATACGTGGCATCGCAATTGAGACTAAACGCTCAAGGAAATCCCACATACGCTCGCCGCGTAGGGTTACTTTACAGCCAATTGGGTAGCCTTCACGAATTTTAAAACCAGCAACTGATTTACGTGCTTTCGTGATAAGAGCTTTCTGACCAGAGATGGCTTCTAGATCCGCAACAGCGTTTTCTAGAATTTTCTTGTCAGCTAGGGCTTCGCCCACACCCATGTTTAATGTGATCTTTTCGATCTGAGGGACTTGCATGACAGAGCTGAAACCAAACTTCTCTTGAAGTTCAGCGACTACTTTGTCTTTATATACTTCATGCAGTTTCGCCATCGTCTACTCCAACTATTAGATAGTTTTACCAGTAGATTTGAAGATACGTAATTTCTTACCGTCTTCAATCTTGAAACCTACACGATCTGCTTTACCAGTTTCCTGGTTGAAGATCGCAACGTTTGATACGTCGATTGACGCTTCTTTCTCAACAATACCGCCAGCTTGCTGCAATTGTGGAACAGGCTTCTGGTGCTTCTTGATTAAGTTAATGCCTTCGACAAATACTCGACCAGTTTCAGTTACAACTGAAAGCACTTTACCGCGCTTACCTTTGTCTTTACCGGCTAGTACGATTACTTCGTCATCACGACGGATTTTTGCTGCCATGATAGACTCCTTATAGTACTTCTGGGGCTAGTGAAACGATTTTCATGAACTTTTCAGTACGTAGTTCACGAGTCACAGGGCCGAAGATACGAGTACCAATAGGCTGTAAGTTATCATTTAAGATAACAGCCGCATTGCTATCGAAACGGATCAATGAACCGTCCGGACGACGAACGCCTTTTTTAGTACGCACAACTACCGCGTTTTTAACATCACCTTTCTTCACTTTACCGCGAGGAATAGCTTCTTTAACAGAAACTTTAATGATGTCACCAACAGCCGCGTAGCGACGGTGCGAACCACCAAGGACTTTAATACACTGCACTTTGCGAGCGCCGCTGTTATCAGCAACGTCCAGCTGAGTTTGCATTTGGATCATATTAATGAGCTCCGGTGTAGTTACAACTCGCTTTAATTTTGTTTAAAATCAAAGCATTTAGATTATTTTCCGCTCAAAAAACGAGTTATTTGTCTTTCAAGGGCGGGCAATTGTACCAGCAAAGTATGCGTATTGATAGTTCAATTTTTAATTAATTTAGCAAACACGGTCATTGTAGTAGGTACAGTTTTACTAGGTGGGGGCATAAGTTAGCGATTTCAACAGCAAACTCCCTTTACACTTCATTAGGTTAAAAAACAACCTAACTTTTTAGCTTAGTCTGTATCTACTTAATAGGTGCACGTAGGTGCACGATTTTTCTTTATGCGCTTGGTTATATTATCCACGGTATCTAGCCAATAACCATTTTTCGGCTGTTTTAGGTAAATGATTAGCTGCGCCAATGCCACACTATCTACCGTATAAGGCCCCTTCTTACCTACATCATGCCCAGCAAGTATGACCCAACTATTACGAAAGCGTAATAAATCCAACAATTGTTTGATTTCATCAAAGCTCATACCATCAATGCGGATACCCGTTAATTGGGCAAAGTCTGTATAAGTCGGGTCATTAGCGGTTTCATCTAACCAGGTGCGGCCAGACTCAAACAGTGTAGCGACCATCGGCACGTAGCTTTTTACATTTGTCCGCGACCTACAAACGTGTTCCCACAGGGGTAGGCAAACGACCGAGGTTTTACTTTCAGATGTTTTTCAATGTATATGTTTGTTTGTTCTATATCTTTGCGAAGCCAATCTAAACTGGTTTGCTCCAACCCTTTATTTTGCTTTCGCAACCACTGAAAATTGCCTGTGCATACGTGTGACGTGGTGTGATTGCCGATTTCGTGACCGTTTGCTACCACTTTTTGCCAATCCGGTAAACGCGCGACAACATTATCCCGACTAACATAGAAGGTTGCTTGTATACCGTGCTTGTTGAGTATAGGGACACCAATGTCCAACTGGCTATGCCTACCATCATCAAAAGTGATACTCACCGCATTACTTGCACCGTTGGGGTAAAAAGGCTGTTCACTATGGTCTTCATCAGCAATACTTACGAAGGATGCACTTGCCAGCAGGTATACTGTAAGCCTGACCCCCTGTGTGGCAGCCCTCATTCATCGCTCCTTGTTATGACGTAACTAATATATCACTAGAACATACGTTCTAGCGGCCATCAAATGAATAATATTGAATTTGGGTTACTCGTGAATGAGATTAACATGGCCTCTCTCGGTTCAAACTTCACTGCCTTAATGTTGCGCTAAGGTCAGCAACTTAAAAGGGGCTACATAGCCCCTTTTTTAGTATCAAATAAATGTTTCAATTATTAGCCGCCAAATAACCCCTTCAGTTTATCTTTTAGCTTGTCTTTCGCTTTGTCTTTTAGTTTATCTTTGGCTGTGCTGCTTACATCAAGGTTTACATCAACTTTATGGAATGGACCCTTTATACGCAACGGAATTTTAAAACCTGTACTGTCATCGCTACTAGCTTGGCCTTCAATGGTATCTACAATGCCAGTAACTAGGCGATAATTTACATTGGTTTGTGGTAAGTCCACTTCGCCTTCACCCGTTATGCGTATCAATGGGCTGGCAAGATACAAATCGGTATTACGCCCCACCCCATTGGTGAATATCAAACTGCCAGTTAAGGACGAGAAGTCCGTCTTTTGATCAGGGTTAAAATCAGCGTTGAGACCTTCTTTTAAAGATGAAAAGTCGCCTTTGAGCATTTCCTTAGCTTGGCGTGTCATCTCAGCAATATTTGCGCCCTTTACGCCACCATCTTTCAAATCAAAGTTAAACTTTCCTGCAAGCGCCGAAACAAAGTCTTTTTGGCTTTGCCCTTGCGTCGCTAACTGCCACTGCATACCGCCTTTACCCAATACTTTATCAAAGCCGACTGCGTCAGTGAGCAGTGGCTCTGCATTAATATTATCGAGCTTAAATTGAGCATTAACCTTGTACGGTACGCGGCTGGCATCGACCTTAACAGTCCCCTGACCAACCCCCTCATAGGCGTTAAACTCATCTAGACTCAAATTGGCTGCGCCATTTTTGAGCGTCAATGATAGCTGGTTTTTACCCAACTTAATTTCTCGCGCTTTAAGGCCTGTCGAACGCACCACAACATTCGCATCCAGCGCGTTTAATGCCGATAAATTCAGTTTCGTATCATCCCACACAATTGGTGCAGCCCCCTCTGGCTCGCTAGGTTCCTCTGGTTGTGCGACTGGTTCTGGCAAATAAGGATTAAGGTCAAGCATTCCCAGATCTACATTAGCCTTTACATTCAAGCGCCCACCCAACCCAACTGTACTTTTGCCGGATATGGACAATGCATCTAATTTTGCGCTGAGCTGCTCAAGCGTAAACGTCTGCTTTTGCATTCGCATACTTCCTGTTACTTCAAAGGCGTTGAACGCATCTTCTTTAGCGTTGAGGTCAACACCTTGCCACTGTGCAATGGCTTTTACAGAGTCCCCTTTTAAGCTCAGATCTCCCTGTATATCTTTGCCCATTTGCGCGACTTCACCCTTGAAATTCATATCGACAAGGGCCGAGTTGATTGTTTGTGTCACAGTAAAGGCTTCGCCTTTTAACAACTTTACAGGTGTTGCCAAAGTTGCATTTAGCTCAAATGCTTGCTGCTGATAGGTCATCGCGCCCGCAACCGCTAATGTCTCGTATAATGAAGGTAATTGCACACTCACGTCGATATCACTTAACTGGTGCTGCGCGCCAGTCTGACCGTCTTTAAACGTAAACTTCCCACCGTAAATCGCAACTTCACCGAGTTTAATATCAAAACCTTCTGGTAGCGATGTAGGTTTGCTTGATTGTTGCTCAGTCTCTGTGCGAGTTGGCGTAGGCTGCTCAGGTAGGATCTGCCAGTTTGCGATACCATTTTTGTCTGTTTCTAGTAAAATATCCGGCTTACGAATTACAAACTTTTCCAATTTTGCTTCGCCGGTAAAAATTGACAACCAAGGAATATAGACCTCTAACGACTGCATACTGATCATGTCAGGCCTTGAACCCGTTGTCGCATTTGCAAAGTGAACATCATTTAATTCAATTTTCAGGCTGGGTATGACTGAGAGCTCACTTTGCCCCTTAATTTGCAGTTGACGCCCAGTGTTTAACTCTACTTGCTCAGATAACTCACTTATGATCCGTTCTGTGGGGACAAAAAAAGGTGCGGCCACTGCCACCACCATTAAGAGCACAATAGCCCCAACCAATATCTTCAACGCGGTTTTCATAACATTCCTTAATTAAACATAGTTCAAGCTAGTACTACTATAGTAGCGCCGCCAAACATTAAATTCATGCATATTTATGATAATTCCAAGAAAACTCCCCTTGATCTTGCTAGGCACCCCATCATAAAACTAGTAAATACCATCACTGTGATTGTAACTTCAAGATTCTTAGGTATGATCGCCCGCCCTTGTCAATTTTAGCTGGCAACGGCTAAACTTTTATGATGAATTTTTAAGCTAATGTGTGGAGAACCAAACTAGCATGAAGAAGTTGCTCATTTCCCCGTCAAAGATGGCTCTAGGTGAACAAGAAAGCCAGATTTACCAAAATATTTTAAAGCAAGCGACGGAGATCAGTCTAAACCTGATGGCGGTGAAAGTAGACAACCATCCAGAAGACTTTTTGCTATGGTGCTATGAATTGTTAGATATAGCGAAAAACCGCATAAACTTCGATTTGCTGGATGACCATCAACTTCCCATTGTTAAAAAGCTGCAAGACTTACTGAGCAACGCGATTAGCTTTTTGCAACTTAAAACGTTACGTATTACCCCTTGGCCAGTACTCGTTTCGTTTATTGAACAACACAAAGCACTACTGGCGCTTGACGAACAAATGAAACTCATCCGTTATTTGGCAGATAAACGCTCAACACCATTGAAGGAAATGATTGTTGAGGACAGACTAGCCTTTAGCGGTAAACATACAACTTCGCTGGATACCAGTGTTTATAATTTTGATGTGGAATGGTTTAGTTCAACAAAAACAGCGAAGGGTTTTCATCAACTACTTGCTGACTTACCAGGTGCATTCGATGAGGCACTTGCACATATACCTCATGAAGGTGAAGTTAGTGAACAAGATTATCAGCGTTTTGTAGTGGCCTATTTTATGGCATTTAACGACAGCGACGAAAAGCCAACGCTCGCGCCCGCAACACGCTTACTCGCTATGCGCCGACCTGATGTATTCACGCCAGTCACCAGCTCAAAGTTAGATCCTTTATGCTCAGCGTTAGGCATCACCAAACTGAGCAACCGTGATTTTGAACGATATTGGCAAGATATCGTACTATCGATACATGCCATGCCTTGGTTTACCATGCCAAGTGCAGCAAATGAGTTTGAGCATGAGCTAGCGGCAATCAAAGCATTACTGCCTTGCTGGTTTTATTATACCGATAAAGAGACAGCAGAAAATTCGAATTACCTTAAATTACTCAATAAACCCGTACGCGCCTCAAGTACCTCAGGAAAAAAAGCCACACGCCGAGGTAAGGAATCAGCAGAAGTATTGGTTGATAGAGCGCTTAGCGATGAATCAATTCCAGAGCATATTCGTGCCAAACGTGACTCTATCGTAGCAGAGGTAGAAAAAGGCCGCAGTGTAGATGAAACTATTTCATTAATGCGCACCATTTTCGGTTAACGCTTTGCCCTTAATCTTGCACATGTCTTTGCTAGGTACATGTGCAAATTTCATTTTGAGCGCACCAAAGCAGTGCATAATTCAAACAAAAACTTTTCCTCACAGCCTTCAAAAGAATAAAAAATACCAGGTAAATCAAACGAATAGTGTAAATATGCATTTTTTCAAAAAAATGGCGTAAGCGTTGCTAATATTAATAATATCTCACAGCGCTTTTAGGAAACATCATAATGAATAAAACAGCTCCTTTATTAGTCTTAGCTCTTCTATCTATTAGTTCTTTTAATTCACAGGCTGCAGTCACCGCCAACGTCGCAGCCAGCTCCAATTATTACTGGCGTGGCGTAACCCAAACTGACGACGGAGCAGCCGTTTCAGGAGGGTTAGACTACAGTAACGAAAGTGGCTTCTATGCTGGTACTTGGATGTCAAACGTAGATTTTGGCGATCAAACCAGTTACGAGTTAGACATTTATGGAGGCTTTAGTGGCGAGACCCAAGGCCTAGGCTATGATGTTGGTTATATATATTACGCGTATCCTGATGCCGAAGGCGACAGTGACTTTGGTGAAATCTATGGTTCATTGAGCTGGCAATGGCTCAGTGTAAAAGCAAGCTACATGACGCATGCGCAAAACGATGCGAGCGCCGAAGAAGATATGCTATACCTAGAACTCAACGCCAGCTTTAATGTGTTTAACGACAGTGAACTGGCATTACATATTGCACGCTCTAGTGGCGACACTGTTATGGAGTGGACGGGTGAAGATGACAGCTACATGGATTACGGAGTAAGCCTAAGCAAAGCCGGATTCACGCTAGGCTTAGTAAAAACTGATTTAGATTCACAAGACGGCGTCAAAGCATTTGTCCAATACAGTGTTGACTTCGATTTGTAACCGCTTTTATATACTTGCTGCAAACCAAGGGCCGAAAGGCCCTTTTCTCGCACGCTTTATGGCACACTGTGCCCGGTAGAGCCCTGCCAAATTCGATACCATTGTTCACGAGACAAGTGAATACTTTGCGACTCAACCGACGTTTTAACACGCTCTATATTACCAGTGCCTAATACCACAGACGGTTGACTAGGTAAGCAATTTAACCATGCATAGGCAACTTGATCGATTGAGCTGGCAGACACTTCGCGAGCAATATCTTCCAACACGGTACGTAAACGCTTGGCCTTAATGTCTGTTTCATCAAATAACTTACCACCAGCCAACGGCGACCAAATCATTGGATGTATACAGTGTTGTTGGCATTGATCTAACGTGCCATCATCCAGAGCTTTCATTTCATACACCGAACATTCAATTTGATTGGTGATCAAAGGAAAGTCCAAACGAGATTGTAGCAACTCAAATTGCGAAGGCGTGAAGTTTGATACCCCGAAATGCAGCACATCCCCTTGCTGTTTGAGTGTAATAAACGCTTCCGCCACCTCATCAGCCGACATCAAATAATCTGGACGATGGATAAGCAACACATCTAACCTATCGGTATTAAAGTTTTTTAAGCTTTGTTGTGCTGAGGCAATAATATGTGCTTTGCTCGAATCGTAGTGATTTGCCTTACCCGCCAGCCCTTTCTTAGCTAGGGCCGGGCGAATGCCGCACTTAGTGATAATATTAATATCTTCACGAACATGAGGTGCCAACTTCAGTGCTTGGCCAAAAGCCGCTTCGCACTCATATTGACCATAGATATCTGCGTGATCTGTGTCACGAATTCCCAGCTCAATACAACGCTGTAAAAAACCTAAGCACTGTTGATCGCTCCACTGCCAATCCAGTAATCGCCAAAACCCCTGTACTAATGGCGCTATGACCCGTTGCTGTGCGTTTTTAGTCATAGTGTGATACCCACTGCATCTGAGGCCTGTATTGCCTTGTTAACAGCCATCTCTACGGAATCAGCACGTGCTAATGCCACCCCCATTCGGCGCGTCCCCACTACCTCGGGTTTGCCAAATAGACGTACATCTGTGTTGGGCTGGCTCAAAGCCTCAACCAAATTGCTATATTGAACTTGCTTCGATTCACCTGTGACTAACACCACACTTGATGCCGATGGGCCATGAAAGTGGATATTTGGAATAGGCAGTCCAAGAATGGCCCTCACGTGTAACGCAAACTCACTAAGATCTTGAGATATCAAGGTCACCATACCGGTATCGTGCGGCCTTGGCGAAACCTCACTAAAATAGACGTCATCACCTTTCACAAAAAGTTCCACACCAAATAAACCACGGCCACCGAGTGCTTCTGTCACTTTATGAGCGATTTCTTGGCTGCGAGCTAATGCCAACTCACTCATCTGTTGAGGTTGCCAGCTTTGTTGATAATCACCGTTTTCCTGCCTGTGGCCTATCGGTTCACAAAAGCTTGTGCCATTGATGTGTCGTATGGTCAACAAAGTAATCTCATAATCAAAATCGACAAAGCCCTCTACTATCACCCTACCTTGACCGGCGCGTCCGCCTTCTTGTGCATACAACCAAGCAGACTCGATATCTTGGGAAGACTTCACCACACTTTGCCCTTTACCAGATGAGCTCATTATCGGCTTTACCACGCAGGGCATACCGATTTTCTCGATAGCATGTTTAAAGTCTTCTAACGTGTCAACAAAGCGATATTTTGAGGTAGCAAGGTTCAACCCTTCGGCAGCTAAGCGCCTGATCCCCTCACGGTTCATCGTCAATTGTGCCGCTTTAGCACTTGGGATGACGGTAAAGCCCTCTGCTTCTAGCGTCACTAACTTATCTGTAGCAATTGCTTCAATTTCAGGCACGATATAGTCTGGTTGCTCCTGTTTGATAATCGCTTCGAGGCGTTCTCCATCGAGCATTGACAGCACATAACTTCTATCTGCAACCTGCATAGCGGGCGCATGTTGATATCGATCTAACACCACAACCTCACAACCTAAACGCTTGAACTCAATAACAACTTCTTTGCCAAGCTCTCCGCCTCCGCACAACAAAACTTTACACGCGGTTGCTGAAAACGGCGTGCCCAGTGGTTTAATTTTCATTTATTTTCCTATGGTAACTCGTCACTGAAACAGCGATTACTGAATCCTTACAAGCGCTGTAAAAGGCTTTTCTTCATTCAGCTGCAAACGCACTTCTGCATTATTTGTAAGCTTGCCTACCCCCTCTGGGGTACCCGTTAAAATAACATCTCCAGGCAACAGTGTGCAAAATTGACAAATATCCGACAACAGCTTTTCGTACGAAAAAATCATGTGCTGTGAATGGCCAACCTGTTTTAGTTCATTATTGAGCCAAAATCGCACTTCATTATTTTTTAGCTGTTCGATAGATGTGATGGGAGAAAATGCAGTGATAGGGCAACTACCATCGTATGCCTTGGCTCGCTCCCAAGGTTGGCCAAGCTTTTTCAACTTATCTTGTTCATCGCGCAGCGTTACATCCAGTGCCAACCCCACCCCTACAACAGCGTCGAGCACCGATGTACTATGCTTATCCAGCTGCTTACCAATCAACAAAGCGATTTCTGCTTCATAATGGTGTGCTCCCAAAGCAGCATCTAGAACAATATCACCTGTAAAAGGCTGATAAGTAGTCGTAGGTTTAATAAAGAGCAATGGAACACTTGGGACTGGGTTGTTGAGCTCTTTTGCATGCGCTACATAATTGCGACCCACACACACCACTTTTCCAGCAGGTAAATTGGCTTCAGTGCCATTGACCCATTGATGCTTATACATACATTCTCCGTCTAGCTTATACAACGTCATTAAACTTCACGGCTATATAATAAGCCAATTCAAAGTGAATTAAATCCAAACAAGCCAACAAAGCTGTAATAGAGACTATCACGGTAATTTATATAACATGCTATTTTATAAGGAGTTAGATAAACCCATTTGTTCATTGATAGACACTTCTCCGCAAGCTGATGTTTTATCGTAGATATAATGAGAGTCTAGACAAAAATTTACCCAGTCATCATCACCAAGAAAGCTCAGCTTTCTCATGAACTCCCCTAAGTTCAAAGGGCCATAGTCAGGCAATAGAGCATATTCTACATAGGCATCCATTTGTGTTATTTGTTGCTGTGTCGCCTGTGAATAAAACAATGGTTGAAGGTAGTTAAAGCGCATGGTCTTTGCCCTGCGTGAAAGGCGCTGTTGCATACCTTCACTAAAGAAAGCCTGAGCTTGCTTGTCCAGCTTATATTTATATCGATAGGCCGTTGTTGAGTCTTCTAAATGCTGAGAGACTAAGGTGAGTGGAAACTGTCCCGCCACCATTTCGTCTCCTTTTTGGTAAGACAGCTCAATGTAGGCATTGTCAGGTTGGTCGGGAAGTGGCTCTTTAGTCACTAGGTAAATCTCCCAATCAGTGGTCTCAGAGGTAAACAGCTCAGCTGTAAAATAGACTTTTTGGATAAACTCGGGATAACTTGTTCTGACAGACACTGGTTGTAACTGCCAACCGATAGTACCCGCCTCCAACGTAGCCTCGCTTATTTTACCTACCACACTACATCCAGTGCCAACAGACAACAATCCTATCAATACCAATATACGCTTAAGTCGCATTACTCAGCTCCTTGATAAACTGCTGGGCTTTGTCACTACTACTGATAACCTTATCAATGATACGCCCAGTACTTGGGTCAAAAATAAACTGCTTATTAGTGTTAGTTTCAAACATTAAATTGAGTGAAATACTGAATGCACTGGGCGCAACCTGTAGATGAGCATCTTTGGAGGGCTCGTAAAAGATAACTTCGTGCTTACTTAACTGATGCATACCGCAAAACTTTAAGGTGCTAGCACAGTCTACATCTAGTTCATCACGATACTGATACTGATAAAAGCGCGAAATATAGCCTGGTCCGTAGTAATTCGTAGTAAGAAAGCCAAAGTTATGGTCATGTAGGCACTGGTAGACATTCATCTTGTCATTCTGTCGCTTTTGCTCTCCGTCGGGATGCCAAAAGCACACCCTCACTTGAAAAAATGGCGAACGATTTACATATAGCACAAAGGAATCATTGCCATACACGTTGCCAGTTTCAACACTTAGGGCATTTTGTAAAACATGCTCACTAATGATCCGACTCAAAAAGTACTTATTATTGGCTAGTAACTGTAACTGCATTGCTAGGTAGTGTAAGTTATGCTCTGTTAAGCTTTCAGGCCCATCATAACTTGCCGCCACATTTTCGATGAACTCTTGTAAAGAAATAGAGTGAGTTGTGGTGAATTTGAACGAATATGTCATGTTATGCCTCCATCAACTCTAATGACGGTAGCATCGCACTTGCACGATTACGCACAACTTCAGAACAATGGGATATTTGATATTCACGAACCAGTTGAGAAGCCTTATATCTATCTCTTAGGTAAATGCCTTCAATCGCCCGCCAAGCTAGCTCATCAATATGACTGGCTGAAAGCATCAATAACGCTTGAAAACTCTTTTCACAGGTTGAGCGGGCCAGCACTTCAATAAAGTTGAACAAACGTGCGTGGTTTTGGTAAAGCAAAGACGTTATTATCGGCTCAAGGGTTACGGCACAAAGCTTCACACTTTTCGTGTGTATTACGTCTTTATCGTACAAAGCCAGCCAGTAAGCATCTTTTGATGCTTGATAGTCAAATGCTTGTAAATAATCGACCTGTATCGAATCACCGGGATTTAAATCACTCACCGTTGCACTGCCACAGGCTCTAAATATGCTGGCCGTACCATTGTTTATCAACTTTTCTTCTAGCGTGACTTGCTTTATCCGCAATGCGCCTTGCAATACACACAACGAGTGAGGGGCCGAATTACACAACGTAGCGCCAAAACAGCTAGGACCCTTATATAACACCAATCTATGCGATGGGCTGTCTTTGAGTACCAAGCGGCTCTTATCTGTTGTAAACGTATGCTCTGATTGCAGCGCAAGCATATCTAGTACCGCTTGAATTGAATTCAAATTTTCAAATGTATTCTCATTGTTCATGATGATGTCCTTATCTATTTAGTTATCCTTAACCGTATTGCTCGTATGCCCCAACTGGCGCTGGGGCAATCCTGTTGTTAATTAGTTTGAAACGATAATAATGATCGGGATCACAAACACGGGGTCTAATGCTTGAGGATCAAAAAGTTGTACATCAAAGTTACCTAATGTATTGACTACTTCTGTAATGATTTCCATGACTATCTTCCTTTTTAGTATGTAACATATTGATGTGAGTGAGTTTCCTCCTCACTTACAGATTTGGTCGGTACAATTTTTCCGACACTGAAAAGCTAGGCGAGCAAAAGTGAAATATCAATCCAAAGTACAATTTTTCATGTACCCAAGATTGTCGAGTTATTTCAATTTTTTGAATTGCAAAGCTTGAGAACAATGCGCATTCAATTGTGGGCACAAAATAAAATATCTCGGGATGTCACTTTGTTAAATTAAGTTTAATAAAACACTTCATTAATGTACTGGCACGACCCCCCTCTTGCAGCTTCCACAACATGGTGAATTTCACAATAATGAGCAACTAAAAATGTAAACATTAATACTTTTGACTGTGGTAAACATGAAGAAAACTCATACATCATCAGTGAGTTCTTAGTTATAACAATTCTCGTATTGACGCCTTTAGATGTCAGTCATACTCTGCTTAGCGGTATATACCATTTTAAGTGCTGACAGCCCGCCTAGAGTATCGAAAGTAATGGAGATCAGCGCTGACATAAACAAGTCAAACTCTAACAATCGAACACAACAATGGACTAACACTATGCAGAATCACAAAAGCGTCCCTCTCAATGATTTTATTGAATACTCTCAACAAGATATGCTGAAACGGGCAGAAGAAAATTTGAGTGAGTACCAACGACGCCATACCATTCGAAGCTTTAGCGATCGCCCAGTTCCTGAAGAAGTTATCGCTGCATGTATAAAAGCGGCAGCCAGTGCACCTAGTGGTGCAAACCATCAACCTTGGCATTTTGTAGCAATTCACAGTGCCGATGTTAAAAAGAAAATTAGAGACGCAGCGGAAGATTTAGAGCGCTCCTTTTACCAAGGACGTGCAGGTGATGAATGGCTTGATGCGCTGAAGCCACTTGGCACGGATGCTGAAAAGCCATACCTAGAGCACGCGCCTTGGTTAATTGCGATATTTAGTCAAAAGAAAGGCGGGATCCATAGCGAAGATAAGAATACCAACTACTATGTGCATGAATCCGTCGGGATCGCGACCGGTTTCCTGATCCAAGCGTTACACCATGCTGGGCTAGCAACGTTAACCCACACGCCAAAACCTATGAGCTTTTTAACAGATATTTGCGGTCGTGATAAAGATAACGAGCGTCCCTATATGCTGCTTATCGCGGGCTACCCCAGTGAAGATGCTACTGTCCCGGAACACGCACTGGTGAAAAAGCCATTCGAGGAAATTGCCACCCTTCTGTAAAGGCTTTCGCTCTAATGATACTGGTGGTTAGCGTACTGCCAGTATCTCACCCACTGCTAATCCCGTTAACACCTCAACTTGATTACCCACCTCTTGCCCCAAGCGTACGAAACGTCGATGCAACTGCCCCTGTTCTACCACCTCAACCATAGTGAGCTGCCCATATCGCTTTACTAACTCGCGAGGAATAAGAATATGCATCTGTGGTTTTGTGGGTATAAAAAGCTGCGCATACATACCTGGCTTCACATTTTTTGCTAACTCAATATCCAGCTTCACCATAAAACGTCTAGCGTTACTATCGGCTACCGGGACAATTTCACTGACGCTAACATACTGCGTCATGCCATTAGCCGGTATGTGTATTTTCAATTTATCACCCAACTGCAAATGACTGGCCAGCTGTTCACGTACCGCAGCTGTCACTTGGAGTTGTGCAGGATTATAAAGTGCAACTATCGGTGTTCCTGGTGTCAACATGGCACCAGGTTCTTGCAATCGTTCCACCACGATGCCATCAATTGGTGCCAAAATTTGGGTATCGCTCAAGGCCACTCGTGCGCCTTCTAACTGCTGTGCCAACGCAAGTTCCTGAGCTTTAAGTTCATCGACCTTTGTACGCCACTCATCCACCACATTCTCAGCAACTAAACCTTGGTTTTGAAGCGTTTCACTACGCATTAACTGCTTATTGGCTTGCTTCAACTGAACGCCAACAGCGTCTTGTTGTGCTCTGACCCGCGATACGTTTGCTTTCAAATCCGCATCATCAATTGTGGCTAATAACTCTCCAGCATTGACATTCTGCCCGGCTCGCACATATAAGCTCTTCAGCTGCGCTAACAACCGACTGGCTACAAGCGTATTTACCTTTGCTGTTATGTTCGCATTTACCATTTCATTGTGGATAATCGCACGCTCACCCACTACATACTCAGCACCCTGATAGGCTTGAGACATAGGCTTGGTGCCTGGCATAACCACTTTGTCGAATATACCCGCCATATATGCCACAATAACCAACAGTCCAATAAGCGCTGATATTGGCAGTATCGCTTTGTGAACATTATTACTTATCCATGACATAACTATCGCCTTCTGTATTTTTAAAGACCAAGAAATAAACTAGCGGCACGACCAGCATAGAAAAAATGGTTGATGCGATAATGCCAAAAATAATTGCCAACGCTAATCCACTGAAAACAGGATCAAGAATAATAACCAGATTCCCCAGTAAGGTGGTGCCTGCAGTTAATAACACAGGTCGCATCCGTACTTCACCGGCTTGAATCAGTGCTTGTTTTAGCGCCATTCCTTGTGCGCGGGCTTGGTTAATAAATTCGACTAAAATTAGTGAGTTACGAACGACTATGCCCGCCAGTGCGATCATGCCAATCATCGCTGTGGCAGTAAATAAAACGGGTTCAGGCGCGCCTGCTATCTCTCGCTCACCAAATTGATTCAGCAACCAAAACCCAGGCATGATGCCTATCATGGTCAACGGAATAGCAGACATAATGATCAAAGCCAGTGCGTTGGATGAAGTTTGCCAGCGTAAAATGACAAATATTGCGACGAGGGCAAACATGAATGCTATCCCCATATCGCGAAATACATCAACGGTGATACGCCACTCTCCCTCGCCACTAAAGCTATACGATGTACCTTCGGGCAGCTGCCACACAAGGCCTGCGCCACTGGTCAGATAACTGCGCTGTGACCAATGCGTTTGCTCACGCTCATCACCATTTTCATCTGCGACCACATCAGCGATAACTTCAGCTGGCGTACGACCATTGAGCTCAGCGGTAACATAAATCACATTTTGTAGATCTTTACGAATGATGGGCTGTGGTGCAGAAAAGGTTTGCCAGTGTCCCAGCTCTGATAGAGCAACCATAGGCCGAGTCGCACTTTCAAGGCCATACTCACCACCAACTTTACTCAATGCCCTCTGCCCTCTAACTTGTAACGCATCCAAATTAGACTGCTGATTTCTTACTTCATAGGGTAAGCGTAAATTAATGGCTACGGGTTCGGACTCATGAGGTAGGTACAATAAACCAACATTTAAACCTTCACTGGCAATACGCAATGATTGATTTATATCTTCTGTACTAACACCAGATAAGGCCGCTTTGCCTTTATCGACAATAAACCTCGAAAGTTTTGTGGGATCGGCCATCGAACTATCCACTTCAACAACATGTGCTTCGCGCGATAACCTTGTCATAAGCGCTTGAGCCGCTCGCTGATGGGTATGTGCTGATACGAATGGCTCTGCATAAACCTGAGCGACCAGCGTGCTTAGCACGGGCGGACCAGGAGGTACTTCAACAACTTTCACTTTTACACCATTGTGATTAAATCCTTTTAGCGCTTCGCGCAGACGCAGCACCACAGCATGAGACTGATGGGCACGCTGCGCTTTATCCAGCAACAGTAGTCTTAAATCCGCTAAATGAGGTGCTTGGCGACGATAGTAGCCTCGTACCATTCCATTAAAGTCCATACTCGATGGTTTACCAACATAGGCGGCTATAGCTGTTACTTCCTGCTGCTGCCAAACCGCTTGCTGCACCTGACGCGTCAATTTTGCGGTTTGCTCCAAAGTGCTGCCCTCTGGCAACTCAATTAACACCTGAATTTCATTTTTATTATCGAAGGGCAATAGCTTTAAGGGAACTGCACGGAACACAGGCAGACTGACACTAACCACAAATAGCCCTAGCGTGATCCATAACACCACTTTTGCACGCCAAGGCTTGACGAACATCGGCATTAATATTCGACTGTATCCAGAAGCTTTTTGTGAGACTTGCGACTCTTTGAGCGGGTGACCATGTAATAACTTCTTTGCTAGCCAAGGAGTTACTAGGAATGCAACCACTGTGGACGCTATCACACTAACAGGTACATTGAATGCCATTGGGGCCATGTAAGGCCCCATCATGCCCGTGATATAAGCAAGTGGTAAAAATGCTACGCTGATAGTCAGAGTCGACATAAGCAATGCCCCCTTTACCTCCGACATGGCAGCGGTCACTTGTCCATCTGTGTGCGCCTGTGATGAGTTTTTTCGTACCGACAAGAAGCGACTAATATTTTCGACCCCAGTAATAGGGTCATCCACCAGCAAGCCCAGCGATAGAATCAAAGCAAACAAAGTCACTCTGTTGATGGTATAACCAAAGGAGAAATCCAGTGCCAGTGTGATCCCGTAGCAAATGGGCACCGCAAGGCCAACCACAATCGCAGGCCGCCACCCTAAAAATACACCAACAAAAATAACCACTGTTAACACTGCAAAGCTCAGGCTGGCGATCAGATCATTTACCTTTCCATTTGCCGTATCTCCATAATTTCTCAATACTTTTACATCTATATCTGAGGGTAACAACTGTGCTTTTAAGGTCTCTATCAGTGCCAAACTCTGTTCGGCGACCACAACGGCATTACTACCTCGTTGCTTAGCAATACTGAGCGTTACTAAAGGCAAGTTTTGATTCTTCTCATCAATTGCTAACCATTGATAAGCATGAGGTTCACTGGGCCCATCCATTACCTTCGCCACATCTTTTAGTAATACTTGTTGGCCATTAAGTACGTTGACCGTCAGTTGTGATACCTGCTCCGCACTGCGCAATACATCCCCTGACTGTAAGGCGATCAGTTGCTGACCATTTACCAATGAACCTATTTGCTGTAACTGGTTACTGACTTGCAGCGCCATTAATACGTCTAAAGGTGTAGTCTGGTGGGCCGCAAGTGCTGTCGCATCCAGTTGTACTTGCACTTGTCGCTTTCGCCCAGTAATCACTTTCACTTCACTTGTGTTGGGTAGTGTTTGTAACTGAGTTGAAAGCTCTTGAGCAAAGCGAGTTAATTCGAAGTCACTATAGCGCTCGGTCGATTGACTATACAAACCCAACATCATGATCGGCACATCATCCACTTCAATGGGTTGAATTTGCCAATCTTTCACCACTTGAGCCATATTATGTTGGTTGGCATACAACTTGGTATAGGTATTTAGAATGGCTTGCTCTCGACTTTGTCCTACATGAAAGCGCAATGTTGCAACCGTGCCACCGGTATCCGTCGTGGAATATACATGTTCCACTCCTGGAATTTGTAATAGCAACTTTTCAAGCGGTTCAGTCACCAAGCGTGCGACTTCAGGCCCACTTAAATTGGGTGTATTGACTCTAATATCCAGCATTGGCACAACTATCTGCGGCTCTTCTTCTCTGGCTGTAAATTGCATAGCCAACAGACCCATAACTAAAGCCATGAAAAGAATAAACACTGGAAGCCTTCCCGCTAGACTCGTAGTCATTACTCTATCAAAAAGTGTCATGTGACTTTTTCCTAAGGAGCGCAAAATAATTGATAAAGTTTAAGAAGTATGGCTTTTACTTTGTCATCTACCACTTTGTAGTAGATAGTCTGGCCTTCTCGACGCGTCGCCACCACATTAGCTTTACGTAGACTTGCCAAGTGCTGAGATAAAGCAGATTGCGTAAGAGGCACAGTCTCATTGAGTTCACTGACGCTGAGCTCTTCTTCCATTAAGCTACACAAAATCATTAGGCGGTTTTTATTCGCCATCATTTTTAACAACGCTTCCGCCTTTTGAGCGTTATCTGCCATCGTTGCAAAGTCCATATTTACCCCGTTCTTCACTATGAGTGGGCAAAGTATAGACAAATACATTAGCAATGTCTAATATTAGTGATTACTAATATATTTGGAGATCTGTTATGAAACTAAATCCAATGCTGCGGTTAATCGCTGGTATGATGTTTTTAATATCATTGGCACTAACACACTATGTGAACCAAAATTGGCTATGGTTTAGTGTGTTTATCGCTGCTAATTTAATTCAATCGGCATTTACAAATTCATGCCCCATGATCACCCTACTTAAAAAGCTCGGTGTAAAGGAATAAGCTATGTTGACTCCAGTACAAGACCTACTAAAGATTGTAAAACCTACCCAACGCTGTATTGATGCACAGCAAGCGAAAGCGGAAATAGCTCACAATAGTGGACTTTTGATCGATGTGAGAGAGCCACAAGAATACAGCCAAAAATCGGCAACAGGAGCCGTTAATATCCCAAGAGGGCTACTTGAGTTTAAACTTCCTGAGATAGAAAAAAATGCCGAGCGACCTATCTATGTGCATTGTGCAGCAGGAAGTCGAGCAGTCTTAGCAGCAGAGCAACTTACCCGTTTGGGCTATCAAAATGTCAGCGTTATATCTTGTAAGGCGGAGGAGATCTGTAACACCTTTTAACTGCGTGTATCGCCACAATTTCAGTTGTCAATCCGAAGCGAAGCAATGCGGTGATATTATCACCGCATTACGATTTAAGCTTTGTTTGGAATAATTTGAATTTCTACGCGGCGATTTTGTGCACGCCCTTGTTCTGTGTCGTTACTCGCGATAGGTTGTGACTCCCCCATGCCTTGGGTGTGAAGCCTTGCAGCAAGTACCTGCTGACCTAATAAATAATTTTTCACACTGTTCGCTCGCTGTTCACTCAAGCGCTGATTCAGTTCACTTGTTCCTGTGCTATCTGTGTGGCCAACAATGTTCAGGAAAGTTTTTTCGTATTTGTTCATCACCTTAGTGATAGCGTCTAGCGTGTTGTAAAAACTGGGTGAAATAGTTGCTTGGTTCGATGCAAAGGTAATATTACTTGGCATCACTAGCCTCATATTGTCACCCTCTCGGATTACTTCTACACCAGAACCTGCGAGTTCCTTACGAAACGCAGCTTCTTGCTTATCCATATAATCACCGATCGCGGCTCCTGCAATCGCACCAATGGCAGCGCCGATAAAAATACGTTTATCTTTGTGGTTACCAGTCGCTTTACCTAACACAGCGCCCGTAGCGGCACCAATGGCAGCCCCTTTTCCTGTGTTTGTCATCTCACAACCCGATAGTAGCGCCAAACTTAAGGTTGCTGCAATGAGCCCCTGTTTACTTAAAGTCATGATCTTCTCCAATGATTTTTCGCCTAGGCTAGCGATTGCTTAGTGAATGTAAGATTAACTCTAGCAGATTATTGTAATAGGCTTTCTGGTATTGGAGGTAGTGCATAAGGGGCAATGATTTTGTCTAACTGTTTGCTTTTTGCCATATCCATAACCGCACGGCGCAAATACTGTGCAGCGTTAGTTTGAGCAAACTCTTTACTTGTCACCATATATCCATAAATCACATTAGTATAACGGTAATTCATTTTTTCAAGCTGGGAAATAGGCTGTTTGAGCACTTTCATGGCGACTTCAGCGGTATCCTCAACAGCAATGGCAAGATCCACCCGCTCTTTGAGTACCAAGTCAAACGCAACTTGTTCTGATGTCACCTCGATTTTTGATAGTTTTGAATCTTTATCAAAGCGCTCAAAAAATGCAGCGCCTCTCATCACGGCAATACGCTTATTGTACAAGTCTTCAAACTGATTAACGGTAATGTTGCTACCTTTTTTGGTATAGAAAACAAATGAAGATGATAAAGCCATGTAGGGAGGCTCAATAAAAACCATGTTGGCTTCACGCTGAGGTGTTTTAAGAAGACCTCCCATGATGTCAACATCTCCCTGCTCTAGCATACGCAAACACCTAGATAATGGACAAGGAACAGGGCGGATATGGTATTTGTCGGCAACAGCGGCGCGGGTAATGTCTAAAATCAGACCTGAGGAGTCACCATCACTGCCTACTTTGCTGTAGGGGGGTGCATGATCAACTGCAACATGAATAGTCTGGTGCTCCGCGCTCGCATTGTTCAGCACGCACATACTCAGAAAATAAAAAGCCAATATCAAGTGTCGCAAATTCTCACACCTCTAACTTCGACCTAAACTTGTGCATAACAGACATGGCATCTAAACCTTGGTAGAACCAAGCCACAGACCAATCGCAATAAAAATGTCACAATATTATGTCATCATGTAATGTTAACTGTATCACAAGGAAAACTATGGCACTGAGTATTTTTTACCAATTTTTTCTACTCGGCTGTACCAGCTTCGGCGGTCCAGCGGCTCATTTAGGCTTTTTTAAAAAACACTTTGTTGATAATTTAGGCTGGATTTCTAATGAGCGCTATGCGGCGATGATCAGTTTATCGCAAATATTACCGGGCCCAGGGTCAAGTCAGGTTGGCTTTGCCATTGGCCTTGAACGAGCTGGAATATTAGGCGGCGTAGCTGCATTTTTGGGCTTTACCTTGCCGTCTTTTTTAATCATGCTGCTGCTGGCGATGACCGCTTCGCAACTAGATAACTCACTTTTAGGTGTGATGAATGGTCTCAAGCTCTTTGCTGTGGTGATAGTCGCTGATGCCGTTTTGTCTATGGCAAAAAGCTTTTGTAAGACTGGCCCCCTTAAACTCGTGGCTTTCATCAGCACTTTGGTGTTATTAATTTTGCCCAGTTTGCACACTCAACTACTGGTATTAGCGTTGGCAGCATTAGTCGCCTGTGTATACCGCTTCTCCCCCATACCGACACATAATACAAGCACGATAAATGGTGGCATCAACTTCCCAGTACTCGCGGCATTTAGTCTACTTTTTATCATTACTTTCTTTGGTCTGCCTAATGAGCTATTTGCACAATTTTATCAAGCAGGTGCGTTGGTCTTTGGCGGCGGTCACGTCGTATTACCTCTGTTACAAAACACCGTATCAGAATTGGATCAAAATAGCTTTCTAACTGCCTATGCCGCAGCACAAGCAGTACCTGGACCTATGTTCAGCATCGCCACCTATCTAGGCGCAACCCTTGCCAGCGAACATATATGGCTCTTTGCGGTGATAGCAACCGTTGCGATATTTTTACCAGGTTTACTATTGATGTGGGCGTTCCACAACAACTGGCAGTCATTGAGTAGCCTACCCAGATTTGCCAGCGTGACGTGCGCATTAAATGCAGCGGTGGTTGGTTTGCTCGCAGCGGCACTTTATAACCCCATCTGGCAATCTGCTGTATACACACTTACACACATGATAATAGTTATAGGTGGCTTCGCACTATTTAAGCTTTTTAAGCCACCGATTTGGATGATGTTACTGCTGTTCAGTACCGTTGGCGTGTTGTTGTACTAACTGCCCCGAAATACTTTGGTATGGGCGCAACTGGAATGTGCCCATAATCGCCAACATGTGATCGAGAATATCTGCTTGTAAATGCTCATAGGCCACCCACTTTTTATTGCTGCTGAAACAGTAAAATTCGATGGGCAAACCATAATTTGCGGGAGCCAGTTCCCGCACCATCATGACACACTCTTTATTAATACCTGGGTGTTGCCCTAAATACAGCTCGGCATATCGACGGAACAGTCCCAAGTTTGTGGTCTTATCCGGCCAATCCTCGATGTCGATTAGTTGGCTAAACTCATGCTTTAATGCGTCTATTTCCTGTGGCTCGAGCACTTTGATACTGTGCATATCAATTAATACTGCACGCTTTATACGACGTCCCGCAGACTCCTGCATCGCACGCCAGTTCTTAAACGAGTCTGAGATCAACATATACGTTGGGATAGTCGTCACCGTATTGTCCCAGTTCCTAACCCGCACCGTATTCAAACCAAGATCAATCACCTCACCATCCGCGCCGAATGCATCCACTTGGATCCAATCACCCGTTTTGACTAAACGGTTGGCTGCTATTTGAATGCTGGCCACCAGTCCCAGTATAGTGTCTTTAAACACCAGTAAAGTAACCGCAGCAATGGCACCAAAACCAGACAAGATATAGGTGGGTGACTTATCTAGAATTAAACTAATGATGAGAATGCTACAAACCATAAAGGTCATCAGCTTGGTAACCTGCACAATCCCCTGTATTGGTACGTCTTTGGCGAACCTTAGTTGGTTATAAATAGCATGAGCGAGATTCACAAAGCCGCTAAATAAAAAGCCTGTGACAATGATTAATACGATTTGCCCAACAGCCAATAAAACGCTCATTAACCACTCAGGTGCCACAAACACCTTTTCATAAAAAGCAATAAAAACAACGCAGCACAGCATCGCCGCCATTCTGCCTGTGACTTTATTTAGCTCTGAAGATAAGTAGCCAATACGAGTAGGAGAAACTTTAGTGAGTCCTTTTTGAATACTGGGAAACACCAATCTGCGCGTGAACAGATAAAGCAGCAATAACGCGACAACCCCTACACAATTCGCAGTTACAGCACTAAGCAAGCTGCCCTGCGGCAGGCTTTCAAACCAAGTGTCTAATATGTCGGTAATATGAACTAATGTCATAATGGGGCCGCTTCCTCGTTAATCACAGCACCCTTTTTTCCATAGTGTAAATAGAGGTGACTGAGCTGCGTATCTTTATTTTGCCAAAGTGCATTTAAATAATTCTGAAACTGAACACGGTATTGTTTGTCTTGCTGATAACACCCTTGTGGCACACAAGCGATGTCTATCAATGAAATATCAACATGGACACCATGCAGCTGCCCTAGCATAAAACTGCGGCATATATGCTCATCCTTAGATTGGTACATTATGGTGGTATTCAGTAGCCCATCCAATTGCTCTCCCAAAACCTCAAGCGCAAACGCCGTGCCACCGGCCTTGGGTTTTAGTAAATGCTTAAAGCCACTTTGTTGTTTGTGCTGTTTGGCCTTAGTAAACCTCGTTCCCTCTGCAAAGTTAATCACCGTTGTTGGATGCTGGCGGAAATTACGGCAACTGTGTTTAGTACGCGCAACATCGAGCCCCTTGAGCTTTGGATTTTTTGCCACCTGAGCTTTGCTTGCTCGTTTCATAAACGGCATCCCCATCGCCCATGCACCAGTGCCAATAAAAGGCACATATTTAAGCTCATCTTTTAGAAAGAATTTGGGGGCAGGTAAAGCACGATTCGCGCTAAGGACCACAATATCCAACCAACTAATATGATTTGCCACCAACAAATACCAACCTTGTGGCTTTACTTGTTGCGGTATATGCATATTGATTTGTTCACAGCCAACGTCCAAAGCCAGTTTATTCCCTTGGCACCAAACCCCATAAGCAAAATGAAGTAATTCAGAGACAAACCGAATTGGCAGGATTAGTTTGACCAGACCCAATAAAAAAACCACGACGCCGCACACTAACGTGTTCAACAACAGTATCAAAGTCGCAGATACGCCGAAAAACCAATTTGGTAAAACATTTCTTAGCATGGAGCAACCTCGCTTTGTTTAATTTTAGCTGCGTAACCGCTGTAACTGCTCGTCCTTTTGGTTCCACAACTGATTCAATTCCGCTTGAAAACGTACTCTAAAATCATTGTCATTACTATAGTCACCGATCAGGTTCTCACTCACGGGCAACACGTCCACATGCACATCTATTTGTTTCACTCGGCCACTGACGAAATCAACAAACGTAGGAATCCCATCTGGATAATGAATCGTCACATTGACCACTTTACTTAACTGCTCACCCATTGCCTGCATAACAAATGCAATACCACCGGCTTTAGGTTTGAGTAAATGTTTAAAAGGGCTGTTTTGACGTTGGTGTTTTTGCGGCGTGTAACGGGTGCCTTCGACAAAGTTTACGATGCTCACCGGCATAGCTTTAAATTTTTCGCACGCTTTTCTAGTAGTTTCAACATCTTTGCCTTTGAGCTTTGGATTTTTCTTTAGCTGACTTTTACTGGTGCGAGTCATAAATGGAAAGTCCAACGCCCACCAAGCGAGTCCTAGAAAAGGAACGTACAACAATTCCTTTTTTAAGAAGAAATTTAAAAAAGGAATTTGCCGATGCAGCACACGTTGCATCACCAAAATATCTACCCAGCTTTGATGATTAGCAATCACTAAATACCAGTCTTGTCGTTTCAGGTCTGTCAAACCTTCAACATTCAGCTTGAATGGCGATAACATGTTTTGGGTTAAGTTGTTGCCAGCGACCCAAAAGCTTGCACATTCCTTTGCCAGCCAACTACACGCCTTTTGCAATGGCGTGATAGGCAAAAGTTTAATCAAGCCAAATATGAATATTGGGACAAACCATACTAGTGTGTTCAGTGTATACAGTATCAAACTCAGAATACAGCGTAACAACGACATGCAATGCTTCCTTTACAACCTAGCCAAGTAGCTGAGTCATAAGCAAACGACTCAGCCTTTAATATGGCCGATGATGATACCTTGTTTTTAACCAGCAAAAAACCTTGCACACTACATTTTATCTAATCTTCAAAGTAGGTATACCCTGCCAGTCCAGCATTGAGTTCTTGCAAATATTGTGCGCGTAGCGCTTCATCCTGAACCGTTTCACTGACTCGAGCCACAAAGTTATTTGCAAGCTGAGTGTGATCGTAATGAACAAATTTTAATACGTCCTGAACACTGTCTCCTTTGATAGCATTAGTCAAGCTATAGCCCTCACCACACAGTTCAACGTGCACTGAATCCGTATCCCCAAACAGGTTATGTAAATCACCTAAAATCTCTTGGTAGGCACCGACCATGAACATCGCAATATGATATTGCTCACCGGGGACATACGGCGGAATAGGTAAGCTTGACTCAATACCCGATCCCTCAACATAGTCACGGATCTGGCCATCCGAGTCACAGGTAATATCCTGTAAAATCGCCCTTTGGGTCAATGGTTTATCTAGGGATTCTATTGGCATAACTGGGAATAACTGCTGAATGCCCCATACATCTGGTAATGATTGAAACAGTGAAAAGTTAACAAACAATTTATCTGCCAATTTTTCATTTAAGTCATCCAAAACCTCACGGTGAGCACGCGCATTTTCATTTAGTAACTCTCTCACTCGATGCAGGATGGTAAAATATAACTGCTCAATTTGTGCCCACTGGGTCATGCTTACCATGCCATGGACATACTGCGCATGGGCTTCACTGAACAAATGCATAGCATCGTGGTATGTCTCCAACGCCAAGCGCGCAGTAATCCGGCTATAAGCCTGCCATAACTCTTGTATGATCACATGCGCATCAGGGGCCGGTACAACTGGAGTATGTTGATTAGGCGCTTTCTCAACGTCAATCACATCGGTAATTAACACCGCGTGATGTGCCGTCAACGCACGACCAGACTCAGTAATAATGGCTGGATGCACTAAGTCATGCTGCTCACACACCTCAGCAAAGGCACTGACCACATTACGCGCATACTCAGCGACTGTGTAATTCATAGAACATGCACTACGTGAACCTGAACCCTCATAGTCAACGCCTAAGCCACCACCCACATCTACAGTTTTAAGCGGTACACCCAACTGCGACAGCTCAGCAAAATGACGTGCACATTCTTTCAATGCTCGGTGAATATCACGAATATTGGCAATTTGAGAGCCTATGTGAAAATGAACCAAATTCATCAAATGTAGTTTGTCGGCTTGTTTGAGCATCTCAACCGCTTCAAGCACTTGCCCAGCGGTTAAACCAAACTTACCTTTTTCTCCACCTGTGTTTTGCCACTTTCCCTTGCCCACAGAATTTAAACGAATGCGGATACCTATCGCAGGTTCAATCTTTAAATCATCAATTTCTTTGATAAGCGTGGTCAGCTCTGATAGCTTTTCAACCACGATATTCACTTTGTGGCCCATGGCTTGACCAATACAGGCAAGCCTTAAAAACTCACTGTCTTTATAGCCATTACACACAATAGTGATAGGCTTAGTAGCAACACCAAGAATCGCCATTAATTCTGGTTTAGAGCCCGCCTCTAAGCCTACTTGACCGCTTGGATGTGCCAATAATTTTGTCACCACAGAACGCTGTTGATTCACCTTTATTGGGTAAACACAATTATATTGACCTTGGTAGTCTCGCTGCTGACAAGCCTGTGCAAATGCATCGGTCATCGTATCGACACGATGCTTTAAGATATCGGTAAAACGCACCAACACGGGTAAAGTTAAGCCTTGTGCTTTGAAATCTTCGGTCAACTGGTTGAGTGAAATTGGGGTTTTGTTGTGGTCGCCGTCTGGGTAAGCGACTAGCTCACCGTTATTATTAATATCAAAATATCCTTCGCTCCAATGCGCGACATTGTATAAAGCACGTGCTGTGTCTAAACCCCAAGTCATGGCTTTCTCGTTTATTCATGGTTAAAACGTGTAGTTTAATACGCACTGACCCAGATGGCGATAACACCCCACCAACATTAACAATAAAAACACAAAAAAAACCTTTTGACCCAAACGCAAAAAAAAATTAACATACCCAAAATAAGAACAACGCAGCTTATAAAATTAACTCAACTTTGAGGAAAAGCAGTGAGAAACTTGACTATTGCCACGTGCATTTTTGCGACTATGTTTTACAGCAACGTTTTTGCGCAAACATACAATAGTGGTCATAAAATTTCATCAATAGAACTTGTAAATCAATACGAAAGTGATGCTCAGAGAGTAGGCCTTGACGAGTATACTTATATCAATGCAGTGCAACGATACACGCAATTTATGCTTTCTTTTTCTCCAGAGCATTATGGTGATATAGAAGGGGTTGAAGGCATTTTACCCATGAATGAATTGCCAGCTTATCTCAGAATGTTACAAGGCGAAGAAACTACGCCTGAGCTTATCTCAGATTGGGTACGACAAAAAAATATCAACGATGCCAAACTGGCAAACTTTTTACAAATTGAAGTAAAGTATTTAGATAGCTTCGTGAAGGTTTACACTCGCGCAATGGCATCAGGGAAAACTATCGGAAAAATGCTTCCCGTAGCCGACACGTATGCAGTATCGGAAAAATATATCGTTGAGTTCACATGCCGAGATGTCTGCTCAGGCTTTGGCTTGTCGCCTCGAGATTATGTTGAACTAGCTAAAGAAGCCGATAGAATTAAAGTTAATGGCTGGATTAGAGATTTTGTCGTTAAATTCTACTCCAAAGATGGTCAATACCTTGGCACTGAAGTTTGGAGAAAAAACAGAGGTGGCACAATATGGAAAGAAAGGGCAGAAAACTGTGATAGCGATATTGCCTGCGATGTAGAGCCATAATACACAAATTCAGCTAATTTAGTAAAACATGCCAAACACTTGCTTTTGGCATGTTTTACGTGAATCAACCTAACAATAGTCTTTCGTTAACTTCATGAGGGTATTGCCATCGCTTTGCCTTTATTACTACTTTGTAGAAGGAAACTATCAATTGAAAAAATTAGTTTTAATCACTTTTGTTGCTTCAGCCCTGTACAGCAATTTCGCGGTGGCCGATGCGATACACTCCACTATGTACAGCAGCGAACGCATTGCTTTGGCGGCCAAACAAGCAAATATACATCTAAGCACATTCCAACAAGCAATAGAAAAATATGAAGCTTGGCTAAACAGCGTTGACAACCCAGCACACCAACCAAATGGTGAACTAAAAGGTATTAAGCCTTTCAATCAACTAGAGGCAATTCGAGCTTTCACTAGTGGTGCCGAGTTCACACCGCAACTACAAGCAGAGTTGATCAGTCAGTATAACGAAAATCAGACCAAACTTGCCACTTACTTGGGCCTACGTGTCGAAGAGCTCATGCCCTTTGTAAAAAGCCATGCTGATTTGTATATGGACACACAAAAACCCGAATAACGTCCGTAGTGCTCGGTAATGGTTCCGAGCCTCGTTCATCGCTACTGTACCTAGACTAAATCGCGAGCTTTCAGCATATTAGTCAATTTTTCTACAAAACATGCCGCCATAATTTCCCTTAATGCGCTAAAATAAATTGAGCAAAACTCAAAGCACTGGCAAAATTGCCAACAATTTATAGTAAGTGTGAAAATAGATATGTCGAATTTAGAAGCAAACCGTTGGTTTACAGAGGTCAGCGACCGTGATGGCAGCGCTTTTTCATTGCGCATCAACAAAAAGCTGGATGAGATCCAATCTCCTTTTCAGAATGTTGAGATGTATGAAACAACCAATTTTGGTAACCTCATGATCATCGATGGTTGCACTATGGTCAGCACCAGAGAAAACTTTTTCTATCATGAGATGATGAGCCATCCGGCACTTTTTTCTCACCCTGCACCAAAAAATGTCGTGATCATCGGCGGCGGTGACTGCGGTACACTGCGTGAAGTATTGAAACACCCGGGTGTTGAGAGCGTAACGCAAATCGACATCGACGAAGTCGTCACACAGATGTCGTTAAAGTATTTCCCTGAACTATGTGAGTCAAACAACGATCCTCGTGCCACTGTAATGTTTGACGATGGCATCAAATACATGCGTGAAGCTACACCTGAATCAATTGACGTCGTTATCGTTGATGGTACTGATCCAGTAGGGCCTGGTGAAGGCTTATTCAACCACGCGTTTTATAAGAGCTGTTTAGAAGCATTGCGCCCTGGCGGAATTATGGTACAACAAAGTGAGTCACCACTTACTCACATGCCACTACTTCTAGAAATGCGAGATGCAATGCTTGAAGTTGGCTTTGTTGACTTACAAACACTGCCTTTTCCTCAGCCTATCTACCCAAGCGGCTTATGGTCAGCAACCATGGCACGTAAGGGCGAGTCATTCAATGGCTTCAGAGAAAGTGACGCTGACAAAGCACAGTTTGATACTGAGTATTACAACACCGGCATTCATAAAGGGGCGCTAGCAACTCCTAACTTTATGAAGCGCGCGTTTAACAAGTAATACTTTACCTATTAGGCAGACAATAAAAAACCCAGACTAAGTCTGGGTTTTTTGTCTTTTTTCGTTTACCAAATTACTTGTGGTATTTGCCGCTGAATTCGTGCACAGCATTAATAAACACACCTGCATTTTCAGGATCTACATCAGGTGTAATACCATGACCAAGGTTAAATACGTGGCCAGACCCTTCACCAAACCCAGCAAGAATTGATTGCACTTCTTCACGAATACGCTCAGGTGTACCATGTAACATCGCGGGATCCATGTTGCCCTGTAATGCCACCTTATCTCCAACACGACGTTTTGCATCAGCAATATCAATCGTCCAATCCAGACCAATCGCATCACACCCGGTCGCGGCGATAGCTTCAATCCACTGACCGCCATTTTTAGTAAATAGCGTTACAGGCACTTTACGCCCATCGTGATCGCGGATCAGTCCGTCTACGATTTTATGCATGTACTGTAAAGAGAACTCTTTGTAATCACGTGGGCTAAGTACCCCACCCCATGAATCAAATACCATGAGTGATTGTGCACCCGCTTTCACCTGCGCATTTAAATAGTCAATCACTGAATCAGCCAGTTTATCTAGCAACAGGTGTAGAGTTTGTGGCTCAGCAAATGCCATTTTCTTAATTTTACCGAAAGTTTTGCTGCTACCACCTTCAACCATGTAAGTTGCAAGCGTCCAAGGTGACCCCGAGAAACCGATTAGTGGTACTTCACCTTTTAGCTCTCGACGAATGGTACTTACCGCATTCATCACATATCCCAACTCGTCTGTAGGGTCGATATTTGGGATGTTTTTTACATCTTGTAGTGAGCTAATTGGCCGTTCAAACTTAGGGCCTTCTCCAGTTTCGAAATATAAACCCAGTCCCATCGCATCAGGAATGGTCAAAATATCACTGAACAAGATTGCCGCATCTAGCGGATAACGACGCAACGGCTGCAAAGTAACCTCGCAAGCAAGCTCAGCATTTTTGCATAAACTCATAAAGTCACCAGCTTGTGCACGGGTTGCACGATATTCAGGTAAGTAGCGCCCAGCTTGACGCATCATCCAAACTGGCGTGACATCAACCGACTGTTTCATCAACGCACGTAAATAACGATCGTTTTTCAATTCGCTCATAGCGTATCTCGATTCCAATGCTTTAAAAATTGCGCAGATTGTATCACTATCTTGGCCCTCACTCTATCTAAACCAAAGCGCAAAATCGTGTAACTATGATCTAGATTAAACTGCCCATAACTCAAAACGTTAGAAAAATTGTACTGAAATTAGGCAAAAATCATGGTGTGAAGGTATTTACAACGAGGGTAAAAACTTGCTATAAAAATGCCGCGTTACAAAAATAACAACAAAACACCTTTATAATAACAATAATAGTTATCAACTAGCTAAACTGCATTCAAACCACCTTCAAGGTGGTTTTTTCTTTTTTATAACCCCAAAAACGGAACTCATTAAAAATCATCAAGTTACTATGTTTTTAAATAATAAAAATAAAAATAGGTTGACCTTTGCAGCAGATTTCCTTTTTATAGAGTAAAACAATCCGCAATAGGAGATCACTATGCTTTCGAGGTTAGAACAAGCCCAAGAAAAGTGGGGAGGCAGCCATAGTGTTATTGATGCATGGTTAGCAGAGCGACAAGAATTATTACTGCAATACTGTAAAATTGCGGGTTTTTCTCCTTATGACAAAAAAGATCATGCGCTACCCGATCAACTACAAATCCAGTCATTTTGTCAGATACTCATGGATTATTTGTCTGCAGGTCATTTTGAAATTTACGACAACCTAGTAGAGGCTTGCGAAGAGAAAGGCCCTGATAGTGCTAAACTTGCTCAAGCACTGTACCCACGTATTGCTGATACTACTGATGTAGCTTTAGACTTCAACGATAAATACGCTGAGAATTCACAAGAGCAGGTATTAAGAGACTTTGACCGTGACCTGTCGAATTTAGGCGAAGTGCTAGAATTACGTTTTGAATTAGAAGACGAGTTAATCGATAACTTATACGCAAATCACACTGATTAGTGACTGATACGCTGCGGACGTATTCAGACACTAAAAAAGGGCCATTGGGCCCTTTTTTCGTACTTTTAACTGTTGCGTATTATTCAGCTTCAGCTTTTTTCTCGTCTTCTTGGATCTCAAGTAGCTCAACTTCAAAAATCAATGTTGAATTAGCAGGGATCTTGCCTAAGTTACGCTCACCGTAGCCAAGCTCAGGTGGAATGGTGAACTTGAACTTAGAGCCAACAGGCATTAACTGTAAACCTTCAGTCCAACCTTTGATAACTTGACGCAGGCCAAAGCTTGCTGGTTGATTACGTGCATAAGAACTATCAAACTCAGTGCCATCTAACAATGTGCCTTTGTAGTGTACTTTAACGTGATCAGTGTCAACTGGCTTTTTGCCTTCACCTTCAGTAAGTACTTCGTATTGAAGGCCTGATTCAGTGACAACTACACCGTCTTTCTTCGCGTTTTCAGCAAGGTATTTCTCACCTTCAACTTTGTTTTGCTCAGCTTCTAGTTTTACTTTTTCAGCTTGCTTCTCACGTACTGACGTGTCTAATGCTGTTAATACTTCGCGAATTTTCGCTTCATCAAGCTGTGCTTTACCTGCAAGCGCATCTTCAAAGCCACGCATTAATAGCGCTTGGTCAAGCTCGATACCAAAGCTGCTTTTATCTTCTAAATCTTTTTGTAAGAAATTACCTACTGAAGCACCAATACCATAGGCTTGTTGCTGAGCTTCAGTTTCTAGTTTTAGTTCTGCAGGTTTTTCTTCTGCTTTTTGGTTACATGCAGCCAGTGCTAACACTGATGCTGCCACCAAAGACAGTTTAATCGTCTGTTTCATTCTCTCTCTCTCCGACAGGTCTGTCGACCGTCTGTTAATATTATATTAATGGTTAAAGCTGTGTAGCCACATTATCATTCATCACTAAATATGCCAAATTGTATAGCACTTTGGCAGATATTTAATGTTTTCTGTGACTTGTAGCGACTTTGCGGCAACGATACGCTACTATCAAACTGATACTATCAATAAACTGTGTCGATTTTTATAGTCTAACCCAGTGAAATTCACAGCGTTAAGGGGAAATGCCCATTTTATGCTCAAACTCCATCGTTTATGGCTGCTTTTTGTCTGTATACTGCTAAGCAGCTGTACTCCAGCCGATAAAAAAGCCGATTTGACCGTTGAGCATGCAGCACGAGGCGCATTTGCTGCCGCCATTTCACATGATGGTCGTTACAGTTTAGTGTCATCCGTAGAACATGGTGTCAGTCTTTGGGACAATCAAGTCCATGGCTTAAAATATCAGTGGCAACAATCCAAGCCCGATGGCAATTTAGTTCATTCTCTTGCTATCGCCTATGACAACAGCGTGGCTGTTACCGCAGAAAACGAAACCTTCGCAGTTTGGAGCATCACAACTGGTAAAAACCTAGGCTATTACCAAATCCAAACAGGTACCATCAGAGACATTGCCATTAGCAATCAGGGCCGCTATGTGCTTTATGGACGCAGTGACAATGTGGTCGTGCATCTGGACTTAGAAAGCGGAAGACGTATAGAGTTCCTCGGTCATCAAGAAAAAATTAACTCTATCGCCTTATCCCCCAACGGACACTTTGCACTGACGGGGGCAAATGACTACAGCGCATACTTTTGGGATACCAGAACAGGACAAGTGATCCACCGCTTTAACCACCCAAGCCGAGTAACGAAAGTCGCGCTTGATGCAACGGGTCAATATGCTTTTACCGCTGATAGCCTAAAAAAAGCCAGCATTTGGCAACTGGCTTCGGGTGATCTTGTTTCACAATTGCAGTATATTGCGCGGCAGAAAATATTTAGCGCAGTACGCTTTAATCAAGCTGGCACTTTACTCGCCACGGGCGCGCCAAATAGAGAGCTTACTCTATGGCGCGTTGCAGACGGTGAAAAGCTTGGCCTATGGAAAGTGCAGCCACGCGAAGGCAGCCGCCCAAAATCAGCAGTTGTGTTCGATGTCACATTTGTTGAGCAAGACACAGCCCTAATGGCGGAAAGTTCAAGCGGGCTATTAGAGCGTTTTAATCAAGTGGAGTCCCGATGACAGAGTTAGAAAATCGCGTTATGGAGCTTGAAGCCAAGGTGGCCTTTCAAGACGATACCATTGAAACCCTCAATGATGAACTCAAGACTCATCAACAAAGGCTTGCAAGAATGCAACGGCAAATAGAGTTATTAGGTGAAAAGATCAAAGAAAGCCAAGAAGAAGGCCTGATGCCTCAGCACCAAGAGCCTCCCCCGCCGCATTACTAACGTTAAGCCAGAGTTACTCTGGCTTAAACACTCCTATTACTTGCTCAAAGTGGCGAGTTGATGCTTGAACGGCTTCCTTAGGTTGAGTCATCACATGGCCACACTTAACACATTCTACTTTTTCCACATCGTGCTCTTTAAATAGCATCATCACATCAAGCTCTTTACACTCAGGGCACGATGCCCCAGCAATAAAACGTTTTTTCTGTCTCACGGCTTTGCCCCTACTACACTATTAAGCCAATCTCGAATTGTGTTCATTTTAACCTAAAGCAACATCTATAGATACGATTGTAAGCACTGAACAGCCCAATAAGTACAACAGTGCTGACTTATATACCAACCTTCATGTTATGATTACCTACATTCGGGTTTAACAACAAAGCATTATGATCCAGCTGTCTGATATTGAATTATTGCGTGGCACCAAAAGCCTATTGAAAAATGCCAGCGCCACTTTATTTCCTGAGCATAAAGTGGGCCTAGTGGGAGCCAATGGCTGCGGAAAATCTTCCCTGTTTGCACTATTAAAGGGCGAATTAACACTGGATGCGGGTGAGTTTCTCATCCCAAAAGACTGGTCGATAGCCTCAGTAAAACAGGAAACGCCCGCGCTAGATATCAGTGCTTTGGATTATGTACTACAAGGCCACCCTGAATATTACCAATGTAGAGTGGCACTGCAACAAGCCGAACAAGCACAAGATGGTGCTAAGCAAGCACAAGTTCACCAACAGCTAGAGCTCATGAAAGGCTACAGCATTGAAGCTAAAGCAGGTGAACTGCTACATGGTTTGGGCTTTAGCAATGAGCAGATAAGTCACCCTGTGAGCGCTTTTTCTGGGGGCTGGCGAATGCGCTTAAACTTAGCGCAGGCACTTATCCGTGACGCAGACTTATTGCTACTCGATGAGCCGACAAACCACTTGGACTTGGATGCGGTTTATTGGCTAGAGCGATTTTTGCGCGCCTACACAGGCACCTTGGTGCTGATCTCTCACGACAGAGAGTTTTTAGATGCGGTAGTGGATCAAATCTGGCACATAGAGCAACAGAAAATTAATGTCTACAAGGGCCATTATTCTCAGTTCGAGCGCCAAAAAGCAGAGCGAATGGCGCAGCATCAGGCTCTATTTGAAAAGCAACAGGAGCAGATTGCTCACTTAGAAAAGTTTATTACGCGCTTCAAGGCCAAAGCCAGTAAGGCTAAACAGGCGCAAAGCCGTGTTAAAGCGCTGGAGCGTATGGAAAAGCTAGCACCCGCTCATGCCGACTCACCATTTGACTTTGAGTTTGCCGAGCCCACAGCATTGCCCAATCCGCTGATGACATTGGACGGTGCTCAGGCAGGCTACGGCGATGTGACCGTGCTCAACAAAATCAAATTAAATTTAGTACCCGGCAGTCGTATTGCTTTACTCGGCCGCAACGGTGCGGGTAAATCAACCTTGATAAAGTTGCTTGCCGGAGAGCTTAGTCCGCAAGCAGGTGACGTCTTTACTCATCAGGGTTTAAGAATTGGTTACTTTGCACAGCATCAGTTGGAGTCTTTAGATCTCAGTGCCAGTGCAGTCACGCATATTCAGCGTTTAGACCCCAAAGCCAGTGAGCAATCTCTGCGCGACTTTTTAGGAGGGTTTGCGTTTAACGGCGACAGAGCGCTTGAACCTGTAGCACCGTTTTCTGGTGGCGAGAAAGCCAGGCTTGTACTTGCCATGCTGGTGTATCAAAAGCCTAACCTCTTATTACTTGATGAACCAACCAACCATTTGGATCTAGAAATGCGTCATGCTTTAGTCATGGCGCTTCAGGGTTTTGAAGGGGCCATGGTTACCGTATCGCACGATCGCCATATGTTGAAAAATACCGCCGATGAATACTATTTGGTAGACAATGGTGAGGTAACACAATTTGGCTATGACCTTGATGCCTACTATCAATGGCTATTAAACGCCAACAAGGAAGCGAGTAAAAAACCAGAGACCGAAACCAAGGCCCACTCCAGTAGCAACCGCAAAGAGCAAAAACGCCTTGAAGCAGAATTTCGCAAGTCGGTGCAGCCACTGAAAAAAGAAATCGAAAAGCTTGAAAAATCTCTCGATAAATATTCAGATCAACTATCAACAATAGAGCAACAGTTGGCAAACAACGACTTATATCAAGAGGAAAACAAAGCCCAGCTGACTGAGCTACTTGCACAGCAGGCAAAGATTACGCCACTACTCAACGACGTCGAAGAGTCACTTCTGCTCGCTTTGGAAGAACTCGAAGAAAAGCAAACCTCATTTGAGCAAAGCCTTGAGTTATGAAGCAGTTAAGTGAGCAGGCTTTTTGGGAGTTTTCATGCCAGCTGTATCAGCAAGGGAATGCGCAAAACACCTTGCTGATGCTGCAAAATGAGCGCCAGAAAAATATCAATCTGTGCCTGCTATTACTTTACCTAGAAAAATTACAGTTACAGATAAGTGAGCCTGATATCGCTCACTTAACAGTGCTTTGTCAGCAGTTAGACACTCTATTGTTGGCACCACATAGGGCGATAAGAGCAAACCTTAAACAAAGCTACTCACAACACGCTCACTATCAAACACTTCGTAAACAGCTATTACAAAGCGAGCTACAGCTTGAGCGCTTGCAACAAGCAGAGCTGCTTAGGCTCACTCAGCAACTTTCATTGCAACCGCTCACCCTTAGTCAAAACCTGTCACTGTACCTCAATAAATACGATGCTACTTTGTTGCTACAAAGCCTAACTGACGAAAAATCATGATCTCGATCAAGGTCTTACTGGCCATAAAACTCGTGCGTTTAGAAACTTGATCTCGATCATATCAGCCGTCCTAAAGGAGGGCTAAGATTACTACATCGACAAGTTAGGAGGCCGCAGCCATGAACGTATTCTTCAGAGATTTTTTTAGTGACCCAGTACTATTTCTCTCTTTTGGGATCTTAGGCACAGTGATTGGGCTATGTGTCTTCTACGTTTATTACTTTGTTAAAAAAGTACAAGAGGCTGAAATACCTCATTAGTAGGGAAGTCATTCTCAAGCTGTGAGTAGATACAGCAGAACTATAAGTTCCCCCAGCAGTAAACAAATTAAGCACGACGCACAAAGCACCTTACTAACCTAGTTAGTCGGGTGCTTTTTATTTTGTATGGCTTAGCTCAATGCAGCCCCATATCGCCTGTACCTGTTATCCTAAGCAGAGGTTTGCTAAACTTCACTTCCCTTTGATTGTAAGACGCTTTATGGACTATTCATTCAACAGCGCATGGTGGATGCGCAATCGACACGCGCAAACAATTCTGCCGCGCTTTTTTCGCCCGTTGCAAAAAGTACCGGTACAGTTTGAAGAGCTAACTACCCCTGATGGTGACTTTTTAGAGCTCGCATGGGCACAGAAAAAACGTCCAGATGCGCCGCTGGCCATTATTTTACATGGTCTAGAGGGCAACATTAACAGCTTTTACGCCAAAGGTATGCTCAAGGCTTTAACACGCAGTGGCTTTGATGCCGTACTAATGCACTTTCGCAATTGTTCTCGCGCAGCCAATAAATTACCCAGAGCCTATCACAGTGGTGAAACATCAGATCTTGGATTTCTTATCCACACCTTAAAACAGCGCTTTGTTGACAGACCGCTATACGCGGTTGGCTTTTCTTTAGGTGGAAATGTTCTGGCTAAGTATTTGGGCGAGCAGCGTCAGCATAGTGGCTTGCAAGGTGCCGCAGTAATTTCCGCGCCACATCATCTATCTTCCTCATGTCAGGTGATCAGAAAAAGTTGCTATGGGCTATATCAAAAATACCTGCTCGATAGAATGAAACGTTCATTCTCACGCAAACTAGATACCATTGCGGATGTACTCGCCGTCAATGAACAGCAATTGCACGCTATCAATGACCTGTGGCAATTTGATAATTTAATCACCGCACCGCTGCATGGTTTTGACGGCGCGGAAGATTACTACACACAAGCTAGCGCACAGAACTACCTGAAGCATATCGTGACACCCACGCTGTTGATCCACGCACAAGATGACCCAATGCTATCATCACAGACTGTACCACAATCCGAGCAAGTCAGTGATAGTGTGACTTTAGCAGTGTCTCGCAAGGGCGGCCACGTTGGTTTTATCTCGGGTAACAACCCTTTCAAACCTGAGTTTTGGCTGGAAAAAGCCGTTCCCCATTACTTCAATTCATTGTCAGCAAAGAGCCATGTATGATCATTCCTTATCAACAACTTGATACAACCACACTTAATAACCTGATTGAGCACTATGTGCTGCGCGAAGGCACCGACTATGGTGAACAGGAATTTTCAACAGAAGCAAAAGTAGAACATGTTAAAGCGCAATTGAAATCTGGTGAAGCCTTGATCGTGTATTCGGAGTTACATGAGTCTGTCAATATTGTCTCAAAGGCGCAATTTCAGGCGATGCAAGACGAAGATTACTCTGAATATCAGTAACTGGTCGCAGAGCGTTTAGCCTGCTGGCAATTTCAGTTATAGTCTAGGTAAATCCAGAATAACTTAAGGCAGGCTCATGACATTACGTTTTACTCTTTGCGCTCTTGCTTTGTCGGCTTTGTCGGCTTTGACCGCACAAGCGCAAGATTATCAAGCATCAGAACGCGCACATAGGATAGCGCAAAAAAGCATCCTAATTGATACCCACATTGACGTACCTTATCGACTAGAAGACAAGTGGGATGATGTGAGTAAGGCTACCGAAGGTGGTGACTTCGATTATCCAAGAGCCGTTAAAGGTGGCTTGAACGCACCTTTTATGTCTATTTACATCCCTGCTCACCTTGAGTTTGAAGGCCAAGGTAAAAGCTACCAACTGGCTAACCAGCTTATTGATGGAATGGAAGCCCTTGCATTTAGAGCACCAGACAAGTTCGCCGTCGCTTACTCCAGTAAAGACATTTTTACCCACTTCAAGCAAGGCAAAATGTCCATTGCGATGGGTATGGAAAATGGCTCTCCCATTGAAGGAGATCTCAAAAACTTAAAACACTTTTTTGATAGAGGTGTGCGTTACATTACTTTAGCCCACTCTCAAAGTAATCATATTTCTGATTCTTCATACGATATTCGTCGCAAGTGGAAGGGGTTAAGCCCTTTTGGTAAAGAGCTGGTTGTAGAAATGAACAAAATTGGCATGTTAGTCGATGTGTCACATATTTCTGATGCTGCATTTTATCAAGTTATGGAGCTGTCTAAAGTGCCAGTCATCGCATCGCACTCATCACTGAGAAAGTACACGCCGGGCTTTGAGCGTAATATGGACGATGACATGCTCAAAGCGCTGAAAAAGAACGGCGGTGTCATTCAGATTAACTTTGGTTCAAGCTTCGTCACCTCCAGCGCCCAAAACTGGTATAAAAAGCGTGACAATGCAGCGCAGCGAGAAGACTTCATCAAAGACAATCCATTCCCATTTGCAACTCTTGAGCAGGTCCTAGATCACATAGATCACGTGGTTAAACTCATTGGCATTGACCATGTAGGTATTGGCTCTGACTATGATGGTGTAGGTGACTCTCTACCTGTGGGATTAAAAGACGTATCAAGCTACCCAAATCTAATTCAAGGCTTGCTAGATAGAGGCTACAGTGAAGTAGATATTAAGAAGATCTTATCCGGCAACACATTGCGAGTTTGGAAACAAGCCGAGGAATACGCGGCGCAATTCTAGTCCTACCAAGCAAAGCGCTGTTGCGCTTTGCTTCTGTCCATTTATACCTCACCATCACAACAAAACCACTCCTGTCAAAACTTGCTGTTCAACCAAGAAACAATTTCCAAAGCGATAAAGAGTGAACCGACGACTGACTAAATACAAGAAGTGGTTGTGGGAGCTGTAACTTATGAAGAGTGAACCGACGACTAACTAAATACAAGAAGTGGTTGCGGGAGCTGTAACTTATGAAGAGTGAACCGACGACTGACTAAATACAAGAAGTGGTTGTGGGAGCTGTAACTTATGAAGAGTGAACCGACGACTGTCTGAATACAGGAAGTGGTTGTGGGAGCTGTAACTTATGAAGAGTGAACCGACGACTGTCTGAATACAGGAAGTGGTTGCGAGAGCTGTAACTTATGAAAAGTGAACCGACGACTGACTAAATACAAGAAGTGGTTGTGGGAGCTGTAACTTATGAAGAGTGAACCGACGACTGACTAAACACAAGAAGTGGTTGTGGGAGCTGTAACTTATGAAGAGTGAACCGACGACTGACT
>NZ_MKJU01000029.1:48005-80337 GCF_001854605.1 Pseudoalteromonas amylolytica
CTGTAACTTATGAAGAGTGAACCGACGACTGTCTGAATACAGGAAGTGGTTGCGGGAGCCGGATTTGAACCGACGACCTTCGGGTTATGAGCCCGACGAGCTACCAGGCTGCTCCATCCCGCGCCTGTAAATTTATTGCTTCGTTTCGTCGGGAACCGACGACCTTCGGCTTTTAGGCTTAGGGAGTCCGGCGAATGATTTATCATTCTGCTCCATCCCGCGCCTGTATATAGATAAATTTTACTTCCTACCTAAAAAGAAGTGGTTGCGGGAGCCGGATTTGAACCGACGACCTTCGGGTTATGAGCCCGACGAGCTACCAGGCTGCTCCATCCCGCGCCTGTATATAGATAAATTTTACTTCCTACCTAAAAAGAAGTGGTTGCGGGAGCCGGATTTGAACCGACGACCTTCGGGTTATGAGCCCGACGAGCTACCAGGCTGCTCCATCCCGCGCCTGTAATTTAAAGCTTAGCTTTAAATTTTACTTTTAAAAAAACAAACCTTTAACAAGAGTTTTTTGGCCTGTCTTCCTAAGAGGCCGCTATCATATAGCATTCAATATTAAATGCAAGCGTTAACTAAGCGACTGTGTTCTAAACGCGCAAATATCAACCAAAATGCAATATTAGCTGCGATGATGTGGTGTGATGAGTTTTTGCCACTGCCAATCAGGATGACCCATGACGATAAAATCAGGGTTCTCAGTGATCTCTCGCTGGTTGTATGTAAGGGGGTTGAACTCAGCGTCTGTAATACAGCCTCCTGCTTCTTCCACTATCACCTGTGACGCTCCAGTATCCCATTCTCCCGTTGGGCCAACGCGCAAAAAGCAGTCTGCTTTTCCCTCGGCTATCATACATGCTTTGAGTGAGCATGAACCTAGTGCTACAGTATCAAACTGGCTATTTAGATACTGACTGACCGCTTCGAGCTTTTGTCTTCGGCTAACCGCTAGCGTTAGATTTTGTGGCGTTGCAACAAATATTTGTTGCTGTGATTGTGGCGTTCGTTTAAAAGCCCCCTGTCCTTTGGTTGCGTAATAAGTAGTTTGTTTTGCAGGCCAATAAATAACGCCTAATACAGGTTTATTATTCTCCACTAATGCAATATTTACCGCAAAATCTCCGCTTTGTAATATGAACTCCCCGGTACCATCCATAGGATCAAGTAACCAATAGCGCTGCCAATGCTCGCGTAGTGATAAGTCAGGTATGGGAGTTTCCTCCGACATAATTGGGATATCTGGCGCAATCTCCTTTAATCCTGCCATCAGCACTTCATTGGATGCTAAATCAGCTGCCGTCACAGGGGTATGGTCCGACTTTTCTTGTGCGCCGATATCTTCATTTTGATAGATATCCATAATAGCCTCGCCCGCTCGAATTGCCAGCGAGATGCAAGGTTCTAGCAGTTTTTGCATGTTAAACCTCCTGCGCCAAATATTGTTGCAGCAATAACAATGCAGCAACACTACGTGCCTCCGTAAAATCACTTTGTGCCAATAATGATTGCCACTGATCTAAAGGCCACTTTACGGTAACTAAAGGTTCTGGCTCATCACCTTCTAACTGCTCAGGATAAAGCTCTTTTGCTACGATAATGTGCATTTTGGCGTTAAAATAGCTCGGCGCCAAAGATAATGTTTTTAGATCGCAAAAGTATTTTGCACCAAAGCCAACCTCTTCTTTTAACTCTCGGTTGCCTGCTTCAGTCGGAGTTTCGCCTGGATCTATTAAACCTTTGGGAAACCCAAGTTGATAATTGTGTGTCCCTGCACAATATTCTCTTACTAATAATAGCTCATTTTCTGCAGTTATTGGCACTATCATCACAGCTCCTCGTCCGCCCCCTCTAATTCTCTCATATTGACGTTGTTCGCCGTTAGAGAACTGCAAATGCAACGCTTCTACGGTAAATAAGCGACTTTTTGCAGCCACTTCACATTGAATGATTTCTGGCGGATTTGGATGCTTTTTCTGTGACATAAGAATTAATTTGTTATCATGGCCATACACTTAATCATAAATCCTTTAATGATAAATGCCTATGCTAAATTGGTCTGAAATTGATACCGTACTTCTAGACATGGATGGTACTTTGCTTGATCTACACTTTGACAGTTACTTTTGGCTACACGTGATCCCCACCGAACACGCCAAGAAACAAAATATCAGTTTTGAACAAGCCAAAGCAGATATTTTGGCACGCTATGAGGCCGTTCATGGGAAATTACAGTGGTATTGCTTAGATTATTGGCAAGAGCAACTAGGCCTGCCTATCATGGCGTTAAAAAGAGAAATTCAACACTTAATCTCAGTACGTGAAGATGTGCCAGAATTTCTTTCGGCGCTCAAAGATGCAGGAAAAGAGCTCATTCTTCTAACGAATGCCCATCCAGACAGTCTAAGTTTAAAGGTCGAGCTAACTGAGTTTGCACATCATATGGATGTACTCATTTCCACGCATGTATACGGTGTTAGCAAAGAAAGCCAATCACTATGGCAACAGGTGCAAGCGGATTTAGGGTTTGATAAGCGACGAACTTTGTTTGTTGACGACAGCCTCAGTGTATTAAACTCTGCACGAGAATTTGGTATTGGCCACCTACTTGCTGTGGCCAACCCAGACAGTAAGTTGCCAGCGAATGTGATCACTGACTACTTATCTATCACCGACTATAGAACCTTATTACCTATCAAATAGTCCGTTACGCTGGGTAGCGTTGTTGCAGTCCAGCGTAAACATTTTTAGCAAAATCAGGGTGTTCGGTGTCCAGACTCTTAACTACCTCAACAAGGTGCTCATTGTCTTCCTGTCCGTTCCATACCTTGATATAGCTGCCTTCTTTGTAGCCATGGTCTTGACGGAAAAAGTTCAAGGTGTTTTTACCGACGTAACCGCGATATAGATCATCAATATCCATACCGATTTGCTGCATACACCCTGCAAACGCTTTAGCATTAAATTGCTTGTCCGCCACGGCGCTGGCAGCCAACACTTCTAATGTTTGTTTGAAGTCATCTGACATTTGCGGCTGGCTAAGCTCCGTATCCAACTGCTCCGCTAACGCTTGGTAAGATGTTTTCCCATCAATACGTAGTGATAAACCAAAATGGAAAATATCAACCAGCTCTAAGATCACTTGTTCGGTATCTGGGGTTTGTTTCTTCCACCATTTCCAGCCATAGTGATCGAGCATTTCTGCACACTCAACCCAAATTGCGCGATACCATTCAAACCCTTGGTTAAACCATTGCTCATGTACTTTTGTGTTCATGGCATTTTGCATTTCTAACATCACGACTAGCTTAGTGATATTGGTTGACATTGCGCTCTCTCTTTATGCTGTGAAAAGGCCAACATCATACCCTAGCGAGATAATTTCTGCACTGGCTGGCCCGCAAATTTTGTTGTTTAAAAAGTGTTACTAACGGTTTTCCAAACGATTGTAATCAAATAAGCCATACTCTACTCCTCGGTACTTTTTAGCCACTTGATGCAGTAAGTCACTGTATTGCCAAAATTGAGGGTGAGTACGCCTTATCGCAAACTTAGCGGTAACATCTTGATATTGTTCTTCACTTTCCACAGCTTTCAACTGAGTTACAAATGCCTGAGTGTTTTGCTCATCAGCCAAGTACCAAATCGCCTCTGGATAATCACCAATAAAACCGGGGACCAATGTGGCCGTATCTTCTTCATAAGCCCGCTGGCCATCTTCATTCAACAGACTCGAGATATTGTAATGTGCGTTGTGATGAAGCAAGGTAAACGCCTTATGCGCTCCGTTTTGCTGCCTTTGCAAAATGAAAGACACTTGAGGCAGAACATTAATAGCCTTATGGGGAAGGTTGTTTAACTGAGCGAGCACCGAAGATTCAGATGTATGGTCGTAACGCTTGCTCAATACGGGATTAAGCGCCGTTTTTATCTTTTCGTATAGCTCAGTTTTGGGATCATCCGTAACATATTCAATACCCGTAGGCGCTGCCAGTAGAGTCTTGCGATTAATAAATTCACTTAAGCTAATATGAGAGCGGCGATACCAGTGGTTTTTAACCTCTTGACGCTCGTCTTGAGGCAACAAGTTAATAAAGTTTTGCTCACCTTCCAGACGTAGGAAGTCCATGTACAAGCGAGTGATTAGCTGATGTCCAATGTTACCGTATACATCAAACCCTGCCACCAGCAGATAGTGGATCCGTTCAAATAAGGCGTAATCTAACAGCCACATGGTTTTTGGCGCTTGTCCAACAAACCCTTTGACCACTGTAGCGCTATCAAAGTGACGAAACACCGTCAGTGCTGCGTTGTCATTATGGCCATCCCCTTGCCAAATTAAATCAGTGGTCAGTAGTTTGCCATCAGCCAACAGTTCGTTCGCTAATTTAGTCTTGGCGCGTATATATTCATGCTGACGATTTGCATACTTGATCCAGCTTGGCAGCGGTAATACATTGCTTTGTTCCGCCGCTGGTAATGCCAAGTCATCTTCGTGCTGTAAGAGTAAATCGCTAACGGCTGGTACGCTGTTTTTTTCAGGGTCAATGAATGCAACCCAAAACTGATCATTGATCACATTCAGCGCAATTTGGCCGCGGCAAACAGGACCCTTGATGTATCCCTTGATGATAAGCTCCGCCTCATCAAGCATAAATTGATATTTTGACTTAACTGGAATGACTGAGAACACCTTGAAAGGGTTAGAGGCGACTTTCGGCTCATAGCTGGGTAGCTTCTCTACCTGATAATCCGGTTTAATAAATTGCGAATACAGACGAGACATTTTGTGATCAGTCAGCGCCAACGGCATATGGGTTTTTGCTAGTATGCTGCTACGATCATGCATCAATCTATAATAGACTCTGCTCACGCCAGGATCATCATATGGTCGCCGAGTTGAGATTAATTCTATGGGCTTTCCAGGGGGTGTTTTTGAACGCACTAGTTTAAAAAAGTTAGGAGAGCTGCTGGCATTGACCTTTGGAAAATAAATATGAGCGAGATACCAATGTTCATAGATGTATCTTGCTGCCAATTGGTATTTTAGTTCATGTTGATTTAAAAACTGCTCCCAGCGCTCAACCTGCTGCAATTCTTGCGGTGTGGGAGGCGCTACCTGTGCCATTTTGGCACCTTGTTTGAGCCAAGTTTCTAGTTGCTTAAATTCACTATGAGAAATTGCGGGCAATCCATACGGCATTCCAGCATGAGGTTTAGTTTTTGCCAAGCTGGCAAATTCATCCATACTCGGACAACTTTGTTGTCTATCTAAAGAAAAATCAAATTCATTCCCAAGCACCCCTTGTTCTGGGAATGGGTGACTCATTTTTAGCAGCAGGCTGTTGTATAAAACACTGCCTGCTAGGTTCGCTTGCTCACTCTGGTGGCGCTCATTTAATACGGGCGTAAAGCCTTTATCACGCCACTGTTGTGTGTTATCCGCATCAAATAGCAACCTGCTTGGTGACTGGGCCAGTAAACGAGTGCCATTGTAAACACGCTCTTTACTCAGACCTCGGTCAACCCCTTCGGGAGAAGACAATTTGAGCTGACATGGCGCATCATAACAGCCATGACACACTACGCAGCGTTGCTCCAACACAGGTTTAACCAACTGCAAATACCCAGCCCCTTCACCGTTGGAGGGGCCAACGTCACGCACCTGTACATGCTGAGGACCATAAATGTCATCGTAGTGGCTAAAGCCAATTGCCACACACCCCGACAGCACCATAGCCATAAATATCATCCACCAGGTACGTGTTCTCATCAGCTATCCTCTTCTTCACCTAAGTCAAAAGTTGGCATCATCTCCATAGGTGGAGAAATAAAAACTTGATCGTTATCCAAGCTCAATACCGCACTGAGCACTGGTCCATGATTCAACAACAGTTGGGCTTGGTGTTGTGCATTGAGCAAAGCTTCAAACTTCGCCTGTTGCGCATGGAGTTGATAATCTTCCAAATTAATACTGATGTTTTCTTCCGCCTTGGGGTTTTGGCACAGATTTGCCAACAGCGTTTCATCCAGCACCACCTCCATAATAAGGTCTGGAGAGGCCATATCACGTTGTTCCAATTGATCATTCAGTAAAAATAGCGGCAAGCTTAGAGGTGTATTTTCAGATAATTCCATGATTGTATTTTGTATTGAGAGCCGATTAGATTCTCACATACTAGCATAAAATAACTGAATCTTAGTTGATTGATGGCTTACCCTGTGCCCAAAATAAGCCATATAAAAACCCCGCAGAATTATTACCAAGGCAGGGTTTCGCCATTTGAGTGCCAAAACCCCCCTGTATTTTCAAGCGTGAGTTCAGCAATGCGTTGGCACAATCGCTCAGCAGCTAATTGCGGTGATATGTCCCCAGCAAAGTTTACCATCTGTGTTTGTACAAAACCGGGGTGAAATAGTCCGACAGCAATGTTTTGCGCCTTTAACTCATGCGCTAAACTCACACTGGCAGCATTAAGGGCTGCTTTTGACATTCTATAGCCGATATAACCACCAGAGCCATTATCTGCAATAGAGCCCATACGGCTTGTGATCATCGCTATTTTACTATTTGCTTTAAGCAAAGGCAGCAAACTATGCACAACACGCAATGGCGCAACGGCATTGACTTGTAATTGGCTATCAATCGCAGCAAAGTCCATATTGTCGAGTGTTTCATTGTGGAACACACCTGCATTGTTGATCAGAATATCAATGCTTTTCCCAGCGAGCGTTGCCGGCAGGGTTGCCACTTGCTGTGCATCACTCACGTCGACACCAGCTACCACTGTGACATTAAGCGCGCTTAGCTCATCAGAGGGTTGGCGTACCACGGCTGTTACGTCATAACCTTGCGCCAAATATTGCTTGCAGAACTCCAAGCCAATCCCACGGTTTGCACCTGTCACAAGCACATGTTTATTCATAACGGACTCCTTTTATGTCTCTCGTTAAGTTGCTCTGAGTATACTCACTCAAACCAGACAAATCATATTCAGATAATGCTCTGCTATGCTGATGATACACACAGTTTGATGGAAGCTGCGAAAGAGTGCGATCTTAAGGCGACCATTTTACCCAGTATCGAACCTGAGATTTAGGCCGGTTCGCAAAGACCGGCCAATCAGTGTATCAAAGTTGATTAAGCCACTTTTGTACGGCTGACTTGGGATAAAGCACTTCTTTAAATAAGCGATGGCGCTCATAAACTAGAGCGCGCTCTTGTGCAGGTAGCCCTGATTGCACTTTACTGTGGTGGGCATTAAATCGCGCGATGATATTAAATTGCTGTGCACTTTTGTCCTTCATACGGGCTAAATTTTTTTGCAGGTAGCTTCGTACATCATCCGCGGTCATCAACCCCTTCGCGTCTGGGTTCATTAACTCTTTTTTTAATGCTGAACGAATTCCCATATTGTTTGCTCCTCTTTGTAAATTGCAACAATCAACTCATTCAATTTTGGCAGCAAAATACACGCCAATTACTTCAGTTACATTAAAGACAGGCAAATAGCATAAAAAGTTTCGTCACTCATCGCAGCAACGAGGTATACTAACGCAAACGATTAGAACGTGAGCAGAATATGTTTGAAGAGCACTCAGATTATATCGAGATCGAGTTGGAAGAAGAACCAATAGAGCTGTGTAATCTATTGAAAGTTCTAGATTTAGCAGAAACTGGCGGACAGGCTAAAATGTTGATTGGCGAAGGCTATGTAGCCGTAAACGATGCTCTTTGCACAGTGAAACGCAAAAAGCTTTATTCGGGTGACACCCTATCTTTTGATGGTGAAAGCTACCGCCTAACTTTAGCTGAGGGTGTAGAACCCGCTGTGCGCCCAGCACCAGCAGATGAACCCAAAGAGGTGCAAACAGCACCAACGCAGCGCAAAAAACGCAATAGAAGCCGTAAAGACAAAAAGGACAGTAACACCGGTCGCAAGCCGATCTCTTTTGGCTAAAACAGCCCAATGACTTGAATTTTTGCAAACGATCACAATACAGTTAGTCATATGGCTAAAAAATATGCCGCAAGGTATGCGGCATATGCCAATCATCGCTTCAGCAAATCATAAAGCGGAGGCTGTATGCAAAATTCATTTGATACTCTGACCCAGCTGACCATTGATCAGCAACAAGTTCACCTCTATTCACTGGAACGCTTAGGCGCTAAAGCTCGGCGACTGCCATTTGCATTAAAAATCTTGCTAGAAAACCTGCTACGTCATGAAGACGGTCGTACCGTTCGTAAAGAAGACATTGAACAACTTCTCAATTGGGAAGCCAAAGCGACACCAAAGGCTGAAATTGCCTTTACACCTGCTCGGGTCGTCATGCAGGACTTTACCGGCGTACCTGCAATTGTAGATCTGGCGGCGATGCGAGAGGCGATGGCAAAGCTTGGGGGCGACCCAAACAGAATAAACCCACTCTCTCCTGCTGAGCTTGTTATCGATCACTCAGTTCAAGTTGACGAATACGGCCACGCTGGTGCCTTTGATTTAAATGCAAAGTTGGAATATCAACGCAATAAAGAGCGCTACGAATTTTTACGCTGGGGTCAATCCGCCTTTGATAATTTAACGGTGGTGCCCCCCGCCACCGGCATTGTGCATCAAGTAAACCTTGAGTATCTAGCTAGAGTCGTATTTAAAAATACCGAGCAAGGAGAAGCCATCGCCTACCCTGACACACTTGTTGGGACCGACTCGCACACAACTATGATCAACGGTTTAGGTGTACTGGGCTGGGGTGTTGGTGGTATCGAAGCTGAGGCCGCCATGCTTGGTCAACCAATCAGTTTACTGATCCCACAGGTGGTTGGTTTTAAGCTAGAGGGAAAATTACCAGAAGGTACCACCGCAACAGATTTGGTACTGACCATTACACATCGACTACGTCAACACGGCGTCGTGGGTAAATTTGTCGAGTTTTTTGGCGATGGGCTTGCCCAATTGCCATTAGCTGATCGTGCCACCATTGCCAATATGGCCCCAGAATATGGCGCCACTTGCGGTATTTTTCCAATTGATGAGGAAACGATTTCCTATCTTCGCTTAACCAATCGTAGTAAAGAACAACTTGCACTGATTGAAGGGTATGCCAAACACCAAGGCATGTGGCGAGAAGCAGGTGATGAGCCCCAGTACAGTGATGTACTCACCTTGGACTTGAGCTCCGTGGTTCCTTGTATTGCAGGTCCAACCCGACCACAAGACAGTATCAATTTAGACGAAGCTGGCAGCGAGATAAAAAATCACCTCAAAGTAATGCAAGACCAACGCAACGAGAGTCATCTGAGTAAGGATGAGGCACAAATCGTTGCTGAAGGCGGGCAATCCAAAGACCCACTCGGTGAAGCACAAGTATTTGGTTTTGCTGAGCTTGAATACGATAACCAGAACATACAACTTGAAGACGGTGCCTGTGTGATTGCAGCGATTACCAGTTGCACCAATACGTCAAACCCGAGCGTCATCCTTGCGGCCGCTTTGGTTGCCAAAAAAGCCAACGAGTTGGGCATTAAGCCTAAACCTTGGGTTAAAACGTCTTTAGCTCCTGGCTCTAAGGTCGTCACCGACTATCTCAAACAAGCCGATTTACTTACCCACCTAGAAGCTCTGGGATTCAATCTGGTTGGTTATGGCTGTACCACCTGTATTGGGAACTCAGGACCACTACCAAAAGAGATCAGCGATGCAGTCAATCGCCATAAATTAATTGTGAGTTCCGTGCTCTCAGGGAACCGTAACTTTGAAGGACGCATTCACCAAGATGTTCGAATGAACTTTTTAGCCTCGCCGCCTTTGGTGGTAGCTTATGCGCTCGCTGGGCGCACCAACATTGATGTTTACAATGAACCGCTTTGCCAAAACGCCAACGGCGATGACATTTACTTGAAAGATATCTGGCCCAGCGTAAGTGAAGTTCAGCAACTGGTTGATGAAACCGTTACCCAAGCGATGTTTGCCAAAAACTACGCCGAAGTTTACAGCGGTGATGACAACTGGCAACAGATCAGCACCCAAGCCAGTGAGCTCTACCCTTGGCAAGAAGACTCTACCTATATCCGCCATGCACCATTTTTTGCCAACATGAGTAAAAACCCTCCGGGGTTACCTCATATCAAAGGAGCTCGATGTTTGGCCAAGCTCGGGGACTCTGTGACAACAGACCATATTTCTCCCGCTGGCAATATTAAAGCACAATCCCCTGCGGGCAGTTATTTGCAACAGCAAGGAGTTAAGGCCAGCGAATTCAACTCGTATGGGTCTAGGCGAGGAAATCATGAAGTGATGATGCGTGGTACGTTTGCCAATGTACGCTTGCGCAACCAACTGGCGCCGGGCACAGAAGGCGGCGTAACCCGCTTAATACCTGACGGCAAAACCATGAGCATTTTTGATGCTGCTATGAGTTATCAAGAAACTAATACGCCTCTAATTATCTTAGCTGGCAAGGAGTATGGCACTGGCTCTTCTCGAGATTGGGCAGCAAAAGGGTCGCTGTTGCTTGGCGTCAAAGCCGTCATCGCACAAAGTTATGAACGTATACACCGTTCAAATCTAATAGGCATGGGTGTACTACCGCTGCAATTCAAGCACCCAGATAGCCACGAGTCACTCAACTTAAGTGGTGAGGAAAGCTTCGAAGTAATGGGGTTATGCGACAACTGCGATGAAGTTAAAATTATCGCCAGTAAAGAGGATGGCAAGCAACTTGAGTTCTTGGTAGATGTTAGAATCGATACTCCCAAAGAATGGGATTACTATCAGCATGGTGGCATTTTGCAATATGTACTCAGAAACATGCTTGAAAATGACTAGCCTTGTGTTGCGACGGCCACAAATGCTGTCGCAACTTCTTTTAAAATCAGTGACGCAAAGTCACATATCCAATACACTGGGCCAGCCAAAGAATTAACAAGGAACCCTATGTCTATCTGGTATCGCCCAATCACTCTAGCATTTTGCCAACAACTTGATGAAGGTGTACATGGTAAAGGCTCCTTAATGAAAACCTTAGACATCAAAATAACCGAAATCGGTGATGACTACCTCGTTGCTACCATGCCAGCCACACCGAGTCATCACAATCCGCTCGGTATGGTCCACGGTGGAGCAAATGTCGCATTAGCAGAAACTGTTGCCAGCTATGCCGCTAACTTTGCTGTGGATTTCGAACACTATTACTGTGTCGGCCAAGAGATCAATGCAAATCACCTAAAAGCATCCAGAAATGGCATATTAAGAGCAATAGCCAAGCCACTGCATCTAGGCAAACGGACCTCTGTATGGGAAGTTAAAATTACCAATGCGAAGGGAGAGTTATGTTGTGTTAGCCGCATGACAGCGGCTATTGTTGCCCGCCCTCAGACGAATACTTAGCGATGATTTGCTGATAACGGCCGGTTTCTTTAAGTTCTGCTAAGCCTAAATTAAAGCGCTCGATAATTTCTTCTGCCTGTGGGTGCGCTCGATTCACACCAATATGTAGTGGCCAGCTCAGCAAAACGGGCAGATGTGCAATGAGCGCTCTGAGTTCAGGTGCTTTCTTTTGCTCATGCGTAAATGCCAAAACATCAGCAATGGCAAAATCAGCTCGGCGTTTGTACACCATCTCTAAGCAGGCACGCAAACTGTGTACATCTATCACTTTAACCTGTTCAATACTTTCCAATAATTCGTGATATGCATAGCCTCTTATTGCAGCGACCGTTTTATAACGTAAACTTTTTGCGCCACGAAAGTCAGCGTGGCTATCTTGGTGGCTCACAACAGCCAATTCATTATGGAAGTAAGGCTGGCTAAACAAGATCGTTTTATGGCGTCGTTCAGTCCACCACAGTGCGGCTATCAGGTCTACTTTGCGCTCTTCTAATAGTATTAGCATGCGGCTAAATGGCGCGGTTTGGATCTCCAGCTCAATACCTTGACTATCAAACGCAGCGTGCAAAATATCATTCACTAGCCCCGAACCATCACTTTCAATGTACGGAGGCCAAGGGTTGTGGCCACCAACCACTTTCATCACCTGAGCCTGTGCACTGACAACACACACGAGTAATACATACAGGGCTATCTTGAGGGGTTTGACCATACATAATTCTGTCATAATATTTGTAATCATTAGTGTAGCCGACAGACAATAATTCGCGGCACTTTTTGCTATCAAGCCTGCGAGCCACCATATCAGCCTTTTACAAGCAAACTTAAAACGCCACCAGTCGTAGTACCTAAGTCTTGCCTTTGCTACCATATCGATATCTCATTTATATAGATGTATTTTATGGAACAAGTAGATACGTTAGTCGTTGGCGCGGGTGTGGTTGGGCTTGCCATCGCAGCCATCCTCAGTGAGCATCAAGACACCATTGTTATTGAACAACATAGTCAGTTTGGCGAGCACACTAGCAGCCGTAACAGCGAAGTGATCCATGCCGGTATTTACTATCCACAGAATAGTTTAAAAGCACAGTTGTGCGTTGCAGGAAAAGGGCTACTTTACACACATTGCCAGCGTTACCACGTACCAGTACAACAGATTGGTAAAGTGCTTGTTGCTACTAACGAGTCAGAAATCGAAAAATTACACTCTCTCGTCGCACAGGCCAATAACAATGGCGTTACCGACTTGCAGTTTCTCAGCACATGCCAATTGCGAGAGAGGGCCCCAGAGATGAACGCGGTTACTGGGGTCTGGTCACCTTCAACAGGTATTGTCGACAGCCACCAGCTCATGTTGTCATATCTCAATAAACTTTCTCAACATGGCGGTCATTACGTTAACAACACGCGTTTTATCAAGGCACATTTTGAGGAAGGGCATTTTGTTGTCACTCTTGCATGCGGTGAAGAGGAGTTTAATCTCACATGTAAGCATCTAATAAACGCAGCAGGGCTTTTTGCACAGGCATGTGCTAGCAACATTGACGCCCTAGCTACACACCATATTCCACCACTACACTACTGTAAAGGGCAATACTTTAGCTATCAGGGCAGGCACCCGTTTAAGCATTTGTTGTATCCAATGCCAGAACAGCATGGACTCGGCATCCATGCGACCCTAGACTTGGCAGGTCAGCTCAAGTTCGGACCAGATACCGAATTTATCGAGCAGCTTGATTACACGCCAAACGAACAGGCAAAACCGCGCTTTGTTGAAGCAATAAAACGCTACTGGCCAAAACTCGACAGTACCCGCTTACAACTCAGCTATTGTGGAATACGCCCTAAGCTACAACTGCAAGGGTCGCAAGACTTCGTTATCCAAGACTATCATCACCATGGAATTAAAGGGTTGATAAATTTGTTTGGTATTGAGTCTCCGGGGCTCACCGCAAGTTTGGCAATCGCACATAAAGTTGCTAAACAAGTCAATTTAGAGCGCGAGTGATACAGCGCGCTAAATACCCTCTATAGCCTGATCTATCTTTTTCGTTCTTTCGTCCATCAACTTTTGAATGTTTTTAGCATCCTTCATCAGTTGCTTGATTTCACTTGGGGTTAGTGCGGATGGCGTTTTGAGCTTAGTGTCTATATGTGCTTTTTGCGTTGCTAGTTCTTTTAGAATAGCGGTGTCTTCAGCGGCCATTATGGTGACCTTGCTGGTATCTAAGATATGAGTTTGGCTCTTTCCTTTGGTATTTGGTTGATCTGAATATACCCAATTCCCATTGGCATCTTGCCATTTATAGATGGTACCGCCAGATGCATCAGCCGAGGAGTCAGTCACATTCTGAACTGATTGATTAAGCTTACTTTGCGCGTCTTTGAATACATTATCGGTCGCCCCCTGTGCCTTTTCAGCTATCGCCTGCAAGCTTAACCAAGGTTTGCCATCAGGCCGTTTGAGCACAAACAAAGAACCCACACCAATAAACATCACCATAACCAATATATAACTAAAATACTTCACTGTACTTTGATCTCTAGAAGAACATCTTGAAAAGTCTAACATGCTTACTCGAAGGTGAAAATGGCACAGTCAATTGCCAATAAATTGGCCGAGAGATTTAAAAAGGACCTATTTAAGCAAAACGATCTGCTACTTGCATCCAAAATTAATCTCTCAAAGCATTCGCAAAAAACTCCCACTTGTATGACACAGAAGCGGTCTCACCTGTTTCTCGCACTAGTTAGCAGTTGGCCTCTGCAATTTAGATACCTAAGGCTCTAACCTCTGAGATTTTCCATATTGACCATCATTATGTTGCTCCTTGCCTACAGCATTCATGTGCCCCAAAAGAACAGTGATGGCATTGATAGAAGAAGTATACTTTTATAGTGGCATCCATGTTTGTACTGTTATTTGCTGCAGCGAACAGCTTACCATGGCTATTTTTCAATCCGTGTTGCGCGTCGTGAGTGATGCGCAAATAATACAATGAATAAAGGGATAGCTTTCTGATAAGCAATAAAAAAGCACAACTCTAGGTTGTGCTTTTATGTGTCCCCATGGCTTGGAGAGTTTAAATACCGTCACCATCAATGTGTAAACCACACTCACGGTTTAGGCCAAAGAAACGCGTTTCTTCTTCACTCATACCCGGTTCAAGTTTACGTGTCGTGTGTACATCCCCCATCGATACATACCCTTGCTCCCAAAGCGGGTGATAGGGTAAATCATGCTTGGTTAAGTACTGATAAACATCACGATTGTTCCATTCTATGATTGGATACACCTTCACCGTACCGCGGCTAATCTCTAGTATTTGCTTATCGGCACGAGTGGATGCCTGATCACGACGTAAACCACTAAACCAAGTACCCGCGTTCAAGTCTTTCAGTGCACGGGTCATCGGCTCAACTTTATTCAACGCATTGTACTGTTTAATACCCTCTTGCCCTTGCTCCCACAATCTACCGTACTTGGCTTCTTGCCAAGCTGGGCTGATTGGCGCTCGGTACACTTTTAAATTTAAATTTAAACGCTCTGTTAGGTAGTCCACAAACTGATAGGTTTCTGGAAATAAATACCCTGTATCTGTAAGTACAACCGGGATGTCGCTACGCTCTGAAGTCACTAGATGCAACATCACCGCGGCCTGAATACCGAAACTTGAAGATAGAAAAGCAGTATCTGGCAAATGCTCCAGCGCCCAAGCCACTCGCTGTTGTGGACTCATAGGCAGCAATAGTTCATTGGCTTGTGCCAACAATGCTGTTTGCGCTTTTCCACTTAACTGTAAGAGCTGTTTGTAATCACTCATTCTCATTCCCAGCATGGCAAACCGATGCTTGCCAGTTTACTTGTTAGTTACGCATGAAAGTCTGTTTTTGACACTTTCACTTCAGCCACAATGCCTTTTCGAATCACAAAGTCTCCAAAGCATTCGTCACTTTGACGTTCTTGTACCCACTGACCTATCAACTCATCCAAGGCTGGTAGATAAACGTCTTCGCCGACATTTTCTAAATACAGTTTGGGTACTCGGGTTCCTTCACGGTTACCACCTAGGTAAACATTGTATTTACCTAAGCCTTTACCGACTAAGCCGATTTCAGCCAACATCGCGCGGCCACAGCCGTTAGGGCAACCGACTACACGCAAGATAATGCTGTCATCAGCTACGCCGTGCTTATCTAGCAGGCCCTCGACTTGAGTCACTAGCTCAGGTAAATATCGCTCGGCCTCAGCCATTGCCAACGGACATGTTGGCAAAGCTACACACGCCATTGAATTTTTGCGTTGTACCGTGTGCTCATCGTTGATCAAGCCATGCTCACGTGCCAATTGTTCAATAGTGGCTTTTTGATCCGCAGGCACACCCGCAATGATCAGGTTTTGGTTTGCCGTCATACGGAAGTCACCTTGGTGAATTTGGGCGATCTTGCGACAACCTGTTTTCAACGGTTTACCTGGGTAGTCCAAAATGCGGCCATTTTCGATAAATAAGGTCAAATGGTGTTTACCATCAATTCCTTCCACCCAACCAAAGCGATCTCCACGATGAGTGAACTCATACGGACGGCTTGGTTCAAACTCAACACCCGCACGTTTTTGGACTTCTGCTTTGAAAGCATCCGCGCCAAATGTATCCAAGGTGTATTTGGTTTTAGCGTTTTTACGGTTAACGCGGTTACCCCAATCACGCTGCACCGACACAACGTGTTCAGCTATTTTTAAGGTGTGCTCAAGTGGAATAAATCCGAAATCATCCGCTTTGCGTGGATACGTGTTCACATCACCATGAGTCATTGCTAAACCGCCACCAACCAGCACGTTGAAGCCCACTAACTTGCCGTTATCGGCAATAGCCACAAAGTTTAGGTCGTTCGCATGTACGTCCACTTCGTTGTTTGGTGGAATTGTCACCGTAGTTTTGAATTTACGAGGCAAATAGGTCGACCCTAAGATCGGCTCTTCCGTAGTCTCAGTTTTTTCACCATTGAGCCAGATCTCTGCGTATGCTTTGGTATGTGGTAACAAATGCTCAGAGATCTTAGTCGCCCATTCGTATGCTTCTTGGTGCAACTGTGATTCAACCGGGTTGGTCGTACACAGCACGTTTCGGTTTACATCCCCTGCAGTAGCGATTGAGTCAATCCCAACGCTATTAAGCATTTGGTGCATTTCTTTGATGTTTGGCTTCAGTACTCCATGAAATTGAAACGTTTGACGTGTTGTTAAACGAATACTGCCATACATAGACTTTTCTTCAGCAAACTTATCAATTGCAAGCCACTGACTAGGCTTAATAATGCCACCGGGCATACGAGCACGTAACATGACATTATGTAATGGCTCTAATTTTTGCTTTGCTCGCTCAGGGCGAATATCTCTATCATCTTGCTGATACATGCCGTGAAAACGGATCAGCTGAAAATTATCTGCCGTAAAACCACCTGTAAGCGGGTCTTTAAGATCGGCTTCAATGGTGCCACGCAAATAGTTACTTTGTGTTTTTAAGCGTTCGTTATCAGCAAATTTAGCATTTGGATCAAGTTTGCTGTTTGGTTTGTATTCGGTGCTCATGGCTTATCCTAAAAATTCTACTGTGACGGTCAGTGTTATGTACTTAAATGCTTCAGACAGCCGATTAGTACACGTCTTTTTGATAACGGTTCTGGCTACGCAAGTCTTTTAGATACTGCTCAGCCTGTTCATCATCTTTGCCACCATGGGCTTTAATAATGTCGATCAAAGCTTGGTGAACATCTTTAGCCATACGTGTGGCATCACCACACACATAAAAATGTGCACCCTTTTCAAGCCATGCAAAGACTTCTGCACCTTTTTCGCGTAAGCGGTCTTGTACATAGATTTTCTCAGCTTGGTCGCGGCTAAATGCTAAATCTACCTTGCTTAGCAAGCCCGACTTCACATACCCTTGAATTTCAACTTGGTATAGGAAATCTTGTGTAAAGTGTGGGTTCCCAAAGAACAACCAGTTTTCACCTGCCGCCTCACGCGCATCACGCTCTTGTAAAAACGCTCTAAACGGAGCGATCCCCGTACCCGGTCCCACCATGATCACTGGCGTGTCATCATTTGCAGGCAAACGGAAATTGTCATTGTGCTCGCTAAATACTTTAACTTTTGCACCCTCTTGTGCACGATTTGCCAAGTAGCCCGAACAACCACCAAAATGCTTTTCACCAAAGGCGTCAAACTCAACCAAACCCACAGTTAGATGTACTTCGTCTTCGACTTCAGTTTGACTAGACGCAATCGAATACAAACGCGCTTGCAGTTTGCGGCAACAGTCAACTAAAGACTGCGCATCAATTGCCGCAGGATTTTGCTTAATCACATCAAAAATTTGTCTTGCTTCTATGTACTCACGCAAAGCTGCTTTATCTTCAACCAATGCTTGTAATTGGGCATTGTTGGTCGCCTGTGAATACTTCTCTACAAAACCAGGATATGACTGGGTCAGTTCCAGTTTTTCAATTAATGCATCACGCACCGCAATACTTTCACCTGCAACTGTCACTTTTGTATCATCAGCAATTGCGAGTAACTCTAGTACCTCATCCACCAGCGCTTCATCGTTTAGGAAATATACACCCAGTGAATCACCTGGTAAGTAACGAATGTCGGAGCCATCTAAAGAAATCTCGACATGGCGAACATCTTTCGTTGAGTCACGACCTGTAATTTTTTGCACCACAGACAGTTCCGCGGCAAATGGATTTTGCTTAGTATACTGGCTTGACGCACTCGCCACAGCACTAGGCATGCTCACCACATTGGTAGCGGCGTCCTGCTGTGACTTTAGTTCAGGTTCAAATACATCCAATGCACCGGCAATCCACTGAGTTGCAAGCTCCTCGTAATCGACATCTAGCTCTGCACGCTGATAAACCACATCTGCGCCCAAATTGGTCAAACGCTGCTCAAAATCCTTGGCGGTTTGGCAGAAGAATTCATAGCTGGTGTCACCGAGTCCGATTACGGCTACTTTCACACCTTCTAACTTTGGCGCCTTTTTACTTGCCAAAAACGCGTGTAACGCTTCAGCATCTTCAGGCGGCTCACCCTCACCATACGTTGACACAGCAATTGCAAGAAACTTCTCTTTCTTCAGCGCAGAAGTTTTGTAGTCCGCCATATTTACCAGCTTAACACTCAGCCCTCTAGACTCAGCCTGCGCCTTCAACTGACTGGCTACTGCTTTAGCATTGCCTGTTTGAGAACCATATAAAATTGTTAACGGAGCAGCTTCTACAGCCGCCGCTTGCGTGCCCGCTCCCCCTGCTAATGCAGCAGAGTTTGCATTGGCTGCCAAATAACCGCTTACCCAGGCTTGCTGGATGGGGTTTAGCTCAGCCACTAAACCTTGTAATTTCTGCACTTGCTCTTGCGTAAGCGGGCTGGCCGCAGCGCTAAGTTGACTTAACAACATTGAATAATCCCCGTAACCCTAAAACGTCTCTTGCTTAAATGTGTTGCTTCACTTGCTCAATCATAACGTACAACAAGTTATTTCATAGTTTGAAGCATACTGATCTATGCGGACAACAAAAAGACAAAGATCTGCTTTTATATTCCTTTTGGTTATTAATAACCAAAAACACCAACAAAAACAGATTAAAAGATTTGCTTTAAAAATCGCCACTCTAATATTAACATTGCAATAACAAAGGTTCAGTAAGCTCGGCCTTTGTTTAAGTAAAAGCAAAAATATTAAATCTAATAAAAGAGATCAAAAATGAAACACGGGAAAACATCCTATAAACAAAAGCTTGCGTTTGCGCTAAGCGCTGCACTTTGCAGCCAATATGCCGCAGCACAAGTGAGTAATGGTGACTTCGAAAATTGGCAACAAAACCAGCCAACTGGCTGGACGACCATTGATTCAGGTATTGCCATAAGCGCAACAAGTAATGTCGTAAAAACTGGCCAAACTGCTGCACAAGTAACCGTAACGACAGGCACGCAAAGTAGCACAGATTTGCAGCAGCTCGTTGCGGTGCAAGCAGGGCAAACATATACCTTTAGCACTTGGGTTTATCATACTGAAGGTGGCGTTAAAGCAAGGCTTGTGGTTGATGGTTATCATGGTTACTCTGATCCATTTACTTTAAATCAGTGGCAGCAGATCAGTCATTCGTATACCGCCAGCACCGACACATCTATCTCGGTTGGCCTGCGCTTTTATGACGGCACCGGCTTTGACGGCAACGAAGTGGTGTATATTGATGACTTCCAACCAACCACGACAACTACTCCCCCACCAACTGGCTGCCAAAACACTGAACTCAACCTATCATTAACAACCGACCATTACGGCTCAGAAACCAGCTGGACATTGACTAATAGTAGCAACACCCAAGTAGCGAGTGGTAACGGCTACGCGAGCAATACTACTTACAACGAGTCTTTGTGTGTTGTTGATGACAGCTACACATTCACCATGCTGGACAGCTATGGTGACGGTATGTGTTGTAGCTATGGTAATGGTTCTTATAGCTTAACGGGTCCAACGGGAACATTAGCTTCAGGTAGCAGCTTTACCACACAACAGCAGCATACCTTTACTATTGGCAGTGATAATGGCGGTGGAACACCAACCGACCCATCACAATACTACGCTTCAGCGGCAGGTTTAACTGGCTTTGCGTTAAAGAGTGAGTTGCACAGCATAATTAGCAACCATCAATCACAGGGTTACTCAGCTATTTGGCAATTTATCGACCAGTCAGAGCGTGATATCTATTTTGAAAATGATAACTCGGTTTTAGATCGCTACTCAGAAAGACCAAACGGTAGCGATGCGATAACCTATGTTGCTGTGACCAACCAATGTGGCACATACAGCGTTGAAGGTGACTGCTACAACCGAGAGCATTCGTTTCCAAAGAGTTGGTTTGGCGGCAAAATCGAGCCTATGAACTCTGATATTCACCATATCTTCGCCACCGATGGATATGTCAATGCCAAGCGCAGTAACTATCCGTTTGGTGAAGTAGCAAGCGCCACATACACCTCAAGCAATGGTAGTAGACTTGGCTCAGCCGCATCTAGTCTTAATTATTCAGGCACAGTATTTGAGCCTATCGATCAATTTAAAGGCGACTTTGCAAGAGCCTACTTTTATATGGCTACTCGCTATGAAGATGTGATCAGCACTTGGCAAAACAATACTGAGTACAGTAACGCTGTACTTGATGGCAGTGCCAGTCAGGTGTTTGAGCCTTGGGTTATTGCCATGCTAAAACGCTGGCATGAGGCCGACCCTGTGGATGCAATTGAACAAGCACGCAACCAAGCGGCTTACGAGTTTCAAGGCAACCGCAACCCATTTGTAGACCACCCTGAGTTTGTACAGCAGATCTGGTAAACAACTAATCTAGCCAAAAAAAGCCACCGGTCGGTGGCTTTTTTGTTTTCGCTTCTAACTAGTTTTTATGAATAAAAAGGCGGCCTACTCCTTCAGGCCGCTAACCGACTCAACGGGAAATCACCTAGGGTTGATGGTTAAGGGAGATAAACTGATTTTGGCATTACCACTGGCTCCCATGTAACCAGTGTATTGCTGACCTTCAAATAAGGTATAAAAAACATCCACATAGTCATCATCATTGGTAAACCACGAATCTGGCATGGCTTTGATAAGCTGATTGGTCAGCTGTGGAATAATCGCGTAACCTTGTACATTGGGGTCAGGAATGGTGCGCATAACCTGAGTGACAATGTCTAAGAAAGTCGTCGCGAGAGTTTTGTAATTAGTGTTGTCATCTTGCTCCATTAGTAGCAAGTCCGCTGCTTGCCAGCGATAGCGTTCCCAATGAATGATGATTTGATTAGGCGTGTAATCACGACCATCATGATCTAGGTACGGCATATCAACGATATCAAGCACCGGTTCATCACGACTTGGGCTCACACCCGTTACAACTCCGTACACTTCTGCTGCCCCTGAAATCCAAGGCTCTTCATCATCATTTAAACGAATACGATTCAGCACACTGGTAGAAATAGGCTCTGCGTCACTTTGTGTATCAAAGAACGGTTTGTGCTTAGATAGTGATACAGGTCGGTGCTTATTAAACTCTCGTTGCATGACAGCCAAACCTTCTTTGAGGCTCTTTTGGCTGTCAATTTCAACGATTAATACGGGTTGCTGCGGCATTTTTTTAGCATCAAGTAAATGCACATTACCGTGTTGATCATATGCTTCCACATGCACCCAATTCTTATCATCTCCCTTCGGAGCAAATGCAACTAAAACTGGCTCCCCTTGCTGCCAAGTACTCAGCATTGCACTGTCGGCAAGACGTAACTGATAAATAGATTCGTCAGACTCAGATAGTCCCTTGAGAGATCGAGTATAGCTGTTAGCTGTGCGAATCTTAGGTGCTAAAGAAGCTGGTACTAATTCTGAAGAAAGGGGGATTTGTAAACGATACTGACTCATTTGCGCTTTGACAGGAGTCGCTATGCTTGGCAATTGATGTGCAACTTGTTTCGCAAGCTGCTTTTTAATATCAACAACTTGATAACCAGCTGGGTTATACACATCCAACGCAGGAAATGCCTGCTTAACCTGTGCGTCTGAATCTGCTGCATAACTATTTAGACTCATTGCTGCTAAGGCAGTCAATGTAAATTTTGTTAATTTTTTCATATTCTACTCCTGACAATAATCCGCGTGTTTGAGTAGAAGAAGATAAAACTTATTGAAAAAATTATCAACCTGTTAATTTAAAATTAACAAGTTTAAATTTTTCGGTTCGATACATAGCCACTTTGCGTGCCTATCAAATGTTAAACAAGGAGGGGCGCAACAGTAATAGCCTTGTCTAGAAAGGAGAGGCTTTCAACACGAGTGTAACTGGAAATTCAACCCCGCAAAATTAGAGTAGCTACTCAACAGGATATAAAGTGATTTCTATTCCTGCACCAATGGCTGAGATCCGCAGTAAAGTGTCTGCATGTAGCGCTTGTGAATAGCATTTTGGCGTGTTGCCAGAGTTAAAACCAATATCAAATGTTCGTTTCGTACATGACAACCACTGCTTTAACGCAGGTTTAGAGCAGGATTCAATTAATTCACACAGGTGGTTAATCGCCTTATCTGGACTGATAACTTCAGCGTCAGCCTCAATGCGCGCCAATTGGCGATATTCATCCTGATCATAATGCAATACGATGGCATTACGCTTTAAATCATTGACTAAGGCACTAATGTCATGCTTTGACTCTAGCTCAAGATCGACGTTTAAAAACTGAATTTCTGGCATATTGACTGTTTTACCTTAACTGGTTAGATCGATGGATAGCTGCTTTAAATGCAAGTGTAACCAAGTAAATACGGACTGGCTAGCGTTAACACCGATTCGTGCTTATTACGATTAAATTCCTCTAATTATAAACTCTCCATTGCGACATAGAAATTCGCTCACAAGAAGCCTGACATACACATTATAGGTACTTATTCTGTCCACCTTATTGCCTTTAATACATAGCTTTGCTAATTTTTAGCCAATGAACTTAAAAAGCAACCAGCATGAGCAATTTACATTTAGCAGCACTTTTACTTAGTATTTTGTTGGCCGGGTGTGGCGGAGGCGGTGGAGGTAACGACAATTCACCCTCCCTAGACCCACAGCCCACTACGCCTTCGGAAATATGGAGCGCTGGGGTATTCCCAGCCTCAAGTCAGTACAAAGACTATTGCGCTAACCCTAGGCAGGGCCTTGACCCACAAGACAATGAACCATACTCGGATAAAGTCGGCAGCGCCATGCTAGAAAAGTTATGGCTACGCTCTTTTAGCCATGAAACTTACTTGTGGTATGACGAATTACCGGATCCAAATCCAAGTACCTTTGACTCGATAGCCGCATACTTCAATGCGCTTAAAACTTCAGCAACCACGCCATCAGGTAAAGCGAAGGATGACTTTCATTTCTCTGAAAGCTATGAAGACTACATCAAAGAAGCTCAGTCTGGTGTGGTAGCAGGCTATGGAGTTCGCTGGGCTATCATTAATCGAACCCCGCCTAGACTAATACGTGTCGCCTATACTCAGGACAATTCACCGGCTGAACTTGCAGGCCTTCAACGTGGGGATGAACTTGTGGAAGTCGATGGTGTTGATATCGATGCTACAGACTCGGCCTCTGTTGCTACGATCAATGCAGCGCTGCAGCCTGAACTTGGAACAACCCATACGTTTACGTTTGTTCGCACCAATTCACAGACAAGTACCGTAGAACAGTATGACGTATCTCTTACAGCGCAAGATATAGAAACCACTCCTGTACAAAATGTACATGTACAAACCATCAATGGCCGTAAGGTAGGCTATGTGCAATTCAATCAGTTTATCTCTGCGGGCCAACGCCCTTTAATAAACGCCTTCCAAATGTTCGAAAATAGTGACATAGATGAGCTAGTATTAGACCTTCGCTATAACGGTGGCGGGTTAGTTAGTATGGCCGCGCAATTGGGTTATATGATAGCTGGCAGCGCAAATACACTCGCTACGACGCCTGATACGGGTCGAGTGTTTAGTCAGACGATATACAATGACAAGCGTAGTGCAGAAAACTATGATGTTAAATTCTCCGCTCGTGCCATCGACTGGAGTGAAAGAGTATATACAGACGAGGTGTTACCGAGTCCTGAGCTTAGCAGAGTGTACATACTGACAACGGCAGGTACCTGCTCGGCAAGTGAATTAATTATTAATGGGTTGCAAGGTATTGATGTTGAAGTGGTCCTTATTGGTGACCAAACATGTGGTAAACCGTTTGGATTTGCTCCCGCTCCTAATTGTGGCGAGGTGTACTATACCATTCAGTTTAAAAACGAAAATGCCAAGGGATTTGGTAGCTATGCCGATGGCTTCACACCCGTTTCTGCTGCGCAAAATAACGGTGAACTCGGGCTAACGAGCCAGGTTTCGGGATGTTTGGTCGCAGATGACTTTGAGCACTCGCTCGGCGCGGCTAACGAGGCGTTATTTTCAGCAGCACTGAATTATATGGACACGGGTGAGTGTCCGCCTGTGAGCCAACCACGCCCAACCCAAGCATCTGAGTACATCTTACAAGGCCCCGCCATTAGCGTTCCATCACACCCACTGCGCGGTGGTATGCACATAATTCCCTTAAAGGGCATGAAAAATGAGCAATAAACTCATTAGCACCATCTTAATATGTCTTGCATTGATTGGCTGTAAACACAACCAATCAATGCAACCGTTGGCAGCAACAATCAAGAACACCACACCAGCGATAAAAGCTGACATACAAAAAGCCATTGTCAGCTTAAAAGGTGGCGTAGAGCCAAAACTCGCCGATAACGTATTGATGAATAGCAGTACATTATTATTAGAGTCCCGTGTAGCCAAGCAACCACTAGACCCGGTTTTAGGCACTCACAACATCGCTGTTGAACGCTTTGAATTGCAGCTACGTAATGGTCTGTGTGTTCTCTACTATCCTAGTAAAGATAATTATGTCATATTACCCAAAGTACCCTGTGTCGCAGTCACTCAAAGTACTCATTAACTCATAGCCAAAATTAGTTTTCTCTGCTTGCTGTGGTACAGTAGAACGAGATCGCGTGAACAACTAGATTTTATATGCAATATCAAACAGCTAATCCTTTCAAACCGCAGTTAAATTATCCATACCACTGCTGCACATTCAGCACTGAATCTTTTCAACAGAGTGATTTTCTGACTCACAACATTCCCATGCCTCAAAAGTTGCAAAATGCGGTCCCCAAACGCCGAGTTGAGTATCTGGCTGGGCGAATATGTGCAACACAAGCGTTGGCGCAATTATCCATCACCAGGGTCGAGATAAACAGCACAGAAGATAGAGCGCCAGTATGGCCAGAAGGCACTTTGGGTAGCATTAGCCATACGCAAGGCATTGCTATGGCAATGGTCACAAATTCGTCTGACCTAAGCGGCTTGGGAATAGACATTGAGACCGTTATGCCTAGTGAGCAAGAACAGAGATTGAAGGAACAAATTCTAAACCCTTTGGAAAATGAAGCCTTCACCGCGCTCAGCCAACATCTCTCATGTCCATTAACTGTGGTGTTTTCTGCCAAAGAGAGTATTTTTAAGGCGCTTTACCCAAGTGTAAAAAGGTTTTTTGGCTTTGAAGCAGCCAAACTACTGAGCTTTGATGAACATCAGTTGTGCTTTGAGATAACAGAGCAACTGTCTGACAAAGTTCCGCTAGGTACACAGGTGAATGTGCTTTATCAAACTAATGATCTTTTCGCATTTACAGAGTGTGCTTTTGCGTAAGTTCATATCACATCAGAAAAACAAAAGGCCCGCATACCGCGGGCCTTTTGCACTTTCAAATAACGATTACTGACGCTGTACTTTTACACGTTCAGTCGATGTGATAGTCGCCTCTACTCTGCGGTTTTGCGCATGAGCTTCCAACGTATTCGCGGTATTTTTCAAGCGTTCCTCACCATAGCCAATCGTAGAAATACGATCTGCTGTAATACCGTCGTCCATTAGCTGCTTCGCTACAGCCTTTGCACGCTTCTCAGATAACATTTGGTTATACTGTGCGTCACCAATTGCAGACGCGTGACCTTCCAGTACCACTGTCGCAGACTCATGCTCTTTTAAGAAAGCTGCAACTTCTGCAATGTCATCAAAATATTGCTGTTTTACTTTCGCAGTATCGTGTGGGAAGCGCACTAAGAGGTTTACTGAAACCTGACGTTCCTCAAACTTTGTACAACCCTTGCTGTCAACTGCATCTGACGTTGGCGTGTTAGCACAACTGTCATCAGCATCCATAACGCCATCTTTATCGCTATCGGCAGCAACTGGCTGAGGTGCAACAGGGGCTGGTGCAGGCTCTACCTTCTTAACAGGCTCGCTTGAACCAAAGAAGTAGTTAATACCTAATTTAGCACCAATGTCGGTATAGCCACGGTCCAAACCTTGGTAAACAGCAGCTTCCGCATTTACAAAGAAGTTATTGTTGAAGTAATGGCGATAACCAGCACCCACGTTTGCAAACGTCAGGCTTTTATAAGCATCAATTGATTTTAAACCAACTAAGCCATAAAAAGGGCTGTCATCAAAGTGATAAAGCGCATCAATACCGAAACGCTCACCATCTAGTGAGCCAGTGCTTGCACCAGACAAGTCAAAATCCATGTCAGCATATTCTACGCGGCCGCTCCAGTTGTTGTTGAATCGGTAACCAATTTCCGCGCCCCAACCAGTGGAGTCATCAACATCAACACCTGCAGCATCACGAATATTATTCCATTCAGAATTATAGTAATCGCCAAATACGCCGAGGTAGACCCCCTCTTTTTGCTCATTTGCATTTACTGCCGACGCTGCAAGAAGAGCCGCAACTGCTAAGCTAATAGATTTAAATTTCATTATTTCGTCCCGTCCTTAAATACCAAGTGAGCACAGATAGCTCATGAATTTAGCCCTATAATATTAGGCTATATATTAATTTTTACTTAACAACATCTTATTTAACTGACACCAACTAATGCTGATGCCCGAATAGTGTTTGATACAGTCCTGCTTGTCCAAGCAAGCTATTATGATCTCCGACTTGAGAAACGTGACCATCATCAAGTACATATATCAAATCAGCCTGCCGTATCGCGCTGAGCCTATGGGCGATGATCAGCGTTGTTCTGTTTTGCAAAAAAGTTTTTAAGTTTCTATGTATTTTCGCTTCTGTTTCAATATCTAATGCTGATGTTGCTTCATCAAGAATAACCACTTTGGGATCAGCCAATACCATTCTGGCGATGGCTAACCGCTGCTTTTGTCCACCAGAAAGGCGAATCCCATTGCGGCCAACAAGTGCATCAAGCTGCTCATCAATGTGTCGAACCGTTTCATGTAGTTCAGCGACTTTGAGTGCCTGCCAAAGTTGATCATCACTATGAACTTTACCTAGTGATAAATTATCGCGAATACTACTATTTAATAGAATAGGTTGCTGCAAAACTGTGGCAATATTTTCTCTAATTGCTTGATATCCGACCTCTTCAACTGGAATACCCGCAATTTCAATTCTACCCGACTGTTTTTCATAAAGCCCTAACAGCAATTGTACCAGTGTGGACTTTCCCCCTCCTGATACGGCCACAACTGCGACTTTTTTACCCGCAGGGATCTGTAGCGAAACATTCCGAAGCACTGGTAGCTCGGGCTGATACGCAAAGCTAACATCTTCAAACACAATACCAATGTTCTGCCTTTCAAATGCATTACTTGCTTTAGTTGGCGCAGGTGCTTCCGTTTGAAAAGCAAACACCTGATTTAACCTCTGTATTGCAGCCGAAGCTCCATAGTAGGCATACTGTATTCCAAGTAGTTCCTGTACTGGCCCCATCATAAACCACAAATAGCCGAACACCGCAAAGATCTGCCCAACAGTAAGATCTGCAAACACAACCATTAGCATTGCAACAGCACGGAAAACTTCAAAGCCCAGTAAAAAAACAGTGAAACTTAAACGATTTACCGCGTCAGTTTTCCACTGTGACTGCACAGCATAGTGCTTTAAATCAACCGCTGTTTTGCGAACATAATCAAAGTAAGCACTTTCTCTTCGCATGGCTTTTAACTGTGATATTGCATCCAACGTTTCAACTAAAGCAGCTTGAAATGCCTCAAAAGCCGCGTTTTCATCTTTTTTAAGGTCTTTCACTCGTTTGCCAAACTGGCGAGAAAAGTAAATCACAGCAGGATTTAAGAGCAAAATGACCAAGCCCAAAGTCAGGTCTATCCAAAGTAAAACGACAGCGGTACCAATGATGGTTAACAAGCCAATGAGAAACCGAGACAGAGTTTGGCTGATAAAAGTGTCGAGTGTTTCGACATCGGTAATGCAACGTGAGCTAATGGCAGCAGCACCTTGCGTTTCATATTCTTTAAGCTGCACGCGTGGTAGGTGACGCAATAACCTTTCGCGAATATTTAAACTGATATCCTTGCCAATAAAAGTAAATTGTCTTGATTGGATCACCCCCAACACAAGTGCACCCAAGCGCATCAATACAACACTGAACAAAATCACTATGATATACACGGCACTAGTGTGCCACGCTACGGGCAGTATGTTATTCAGAAAATTAATTGCTGGGCCTGGCTTTTCTAACAATACTTCGTCAACAAGTAATGGCATCATTAAGGGAATAGGAACACTTACTAAAGCCGCTAAGAATGCAATTATATGTGCAATAATAAGTGGCCTTTTATGTGTGAGTACTTGCTGCTTAATTCCTTGCCATGTCAATATTTCGGTCATTTTCAATCCAGTTAAATTACGTGCCACAAAAAGTTTTATAATGTGCGTCCGTTGTCGCAGCCAAATAGCGGCGTTCGTATTCCTGATATCGATAAGGATGTTGTAGTAGTGGTAACCAATCCTTTAACAAACGACTCTCTTTTTGCTGATAATAATCACCAATTACCTGTTCTACCAATGTGTTACGAGGAATGATTGCGGGGTTTACTGAACACATCAACTCTGCAACTTGAGTACGCTCATATTCAGTTATACGCGTTTCCCACTTTTCGCGCCAAGATAGCAAAGCATCTGGTATCACAAAGCAACTATAGGGAGATTTCAGCAATGAGTTACTCAGCGCCGCAAACGTATTGGTATAATCTAGCTGTTCACTATTTAGTATCGAGAGCAATTCCGACAACAACTCAGCATCGGCATCTTGCCAAGTAAGTAAACCAAGCTTTTGTGCCCACATACTCTGATATGCAAGATTAAAGTCTGTCGAAAACCCCGCTATGACATCACTAAGCATCGTAATCGCTTTTGACTGTTCAATATTAAATAAAGCGAGTAATGATTCCGCCAGACGTGCACAGTTCCAACTGGCTATGTTAGGTTGCTGCCCAAAAGCATAGCGCCCATGTTTATCTATAGAGCTGTAAACTTGTCCAAAATCGAATGCCTCCAGCATGGCACATGGCCCATAATCTATCGTCTCTCCTCCAACAAGAGTGTTGTCTGTATTCATCACACCGTGAATAAAGCCGACCCTCAGCCAATCTACAATCAAGGCTACCTGCTTTTTACAGACAGCTTTTAAGAAAGCAATGATACGCTCATCACCTTGCTCTGTAATATCAACAAAGTAGCGCTTAATCGCCAACTCCATAAGCGATCTGAGGCCCACTAAATCCTCGTGTAACGCCAAATACTGAAATGAGCCGACACGGATATGGCTACTCGCTACTCGACATACAACAGCGCCAGGTAATGAACCATCTCTATATACTTGTTGGCCTGTGGATACCACTGACAAACACTCAGTTGTTGGCACCCTCAACGCTTTCAGCGCCTGACTCATCACAAACTCTCTCACCGCAGGCCCTAAAGCACATAAGCCATCACCCCCTCTAGAGAACGGCGTTGCACCAGAGCCTTTAATTTGTAGATCGTATGCGCACCCTTGAGCATCATCAAAGCTACCTATCAAGTGAGCTCGGCCATCCCCTAAAGTAGGATTGAAATGACCGAACTGATGTCCAGAATACGCCAATGCTACAGGCTCTACATCATGGAGCGGGAGTTGACCACTTAAATAACTATGTGCCGATGAGCGCTTTAAAGGAATACCTAGCTCGGTCGCCAACGCCTCATTCCATAGTAGCAGTTGTGGCTCACATGGCTGACTCTCACGTGCCATCATGGGCGTATCTAGAACACAAAACTGATTCCCTAAGACGCTATACCTTGGATAAAAACTCATTCTTTTTGACCTGCTGATATGTAATTATCTCCTACACTAAGTGCGATTAGCTGGCTTAATGACTGTAGCGTCCAGCCACTTTGCGCAACGAGTGTATTAAAAAATGCTTGTGCGGCTAGCAGTGATTTTTTGCTATGCAAGCCACCTTCTATAATTTCATGACACCTTAGGTACGCTTCAACATCTCGTGACAGAATAAAGGTATCTTTTCCCATTGCTCTTAAAGCGAATGGGCCTGTGTTCCCCCCTAACCTAGCACCATGTTGCTTTAAATACAGCCAAAGACCAACAATATCATCGCAAGGCCATTGAGCTATAAACTGTGCAAAAGAGCCGTGAGTTTGCGCTACTTCATGGATCATTAAACAGTTGACGGGGATGGTCATTACCTTTTTGTAGTTGCGCACGATACGCTCGTCATTGGCTCTTTGCTCCAGCATATCGGGAGACATCATTAGCAACTTATTTGCATCAAAATCCCAAAAAACCTCTCTAAAGCCACTCCACTTAGCATCAATTACGCTCCAATAAAAGCCACTTTGAAATACTTTTCGCGTGAACTCTTCTAACCATTCAGAGTCACTGAGCATCGTTAGTTGAGTTGATGTTTTGGGCTCGCTCAGTAGTGACAACACTTTGTTTTCTCCACCCTTCCTTTCACTTGCCCGTGCCAATATATTATTAAATTTCTCCATAGGAAATGACCGCCTTATTTCCTTAAAATCAGAAAGTGACTATTATTTAGTTAATCAAATCAACCTTCGAGAACGATAGTGTTTCGTTTAATAGCGTGTTTATGTATTACACTGAGCGCATCAATCAGCTCAGCACAAAGTTTATCAAAGACGCTTCATATTAGCACAGGTCAATGGCCGCCTTATATGGATCAATCACGTAGAGACCAAGGCTGCGTTGCAAAATTAATTCGTGATGCTTTTGCTCTATCAGGCTACAAAGTTCGATTTGTTTTTATGCCTTGGGAGAGAGCGTACCAAGAAGGAATGAAACAAGAGTTTTCAGGCAGCGCATACTGGTATTTTAGCGAAAAAAGAGCGCAAGACTATATCTACACAAGGCACCCCATTACACAAGAAGTAAGCCGTTTCTATCATTTAAAAAATCTAGACTTTACTTATCAAAGCTATAAAGACTTATCTCCCCATAGGCTGATATTAAATCAGGGCCTTACATACCCTGATGAACTGCTTCAAGCCATAAAAAATTATGATATCAGTACTGTTAACGCCACCTATACCAGCAAAAATCTAGCATATTTATTACGGGGTAGAGCAGACATTGCAATCCTTACAGAGCAAACTAAAGCTGCCTACGCACAATCCCTCACTGAGGCGCAGCAACAACAGATCACCTTCCAAGAAAAACCTGCATTTATTAAGCAAGGCTACTTGTTGATCAATAAACACAACTCCTTTTTGGTATCCGTATTTGATGATGGCATCAATCAGCTTTGGCAAGAGCAAAATTATTACAATGAATACGTGACCAATTGTGTAAAGACTGACTTATCAATGGGTATTGAATTCAGTGCAAAAGGCTAACGACAGCGAACGTAGTGAGTTACAGTGCAAATATTTAACTTACATTCCTTTTACGCAAGTAGGGTGCAAAGGGTTAACGATAACGAACGCAGTGAGGACGTTTCCTTTGCGCAAGCTGGGATGCAAAATTACGGACGAAGTCCGTAGCTTTTGCGCAAGGTGAAGTGAGCGGTTTTATGGAACGCTGAGGGTTATAGAATGCCGAGGGACTCTCTTAAACGTCGGATGGCGCTACGCTTATCACGACCTACAGACCCAAAAACGCAAAAAGCCCATCACAATGGATGGGCTTTTTACTTAATTAGGACCTGGCGATGTTCTACTTTCACATGGCAGCTGCCACACTATCATCGACGCTGTTTCGTTTCACTTCTGAGTTCGGCATGGGGTCAGGTGGTTCCAAAACGCTATAGTCACCAGGAAAACTGGAGCGTAAATCGGTTGTTCTAACCAATTTACTAAATCTGGAAAAATTCTGATAATTCGTAAAACGCTACTTTAGTAACACTAACTTCTAGCTCGTAAAACCACTTTGGCGTTGTATGGTTAAGCCTCACGGGTAATTAGTACTGGTT
>NZ_MKJU01000030.1:0-115316 GCF_001854605.1 Pseudoalteromonas amylolytica
GCGGTTCGCTTAGCAATCGCGTTTGGCGCTGCTTCTACGGCTGCGTTTTCTGCGAATACGTTCGCGGCCGAAGGTGAACAGAAAGTAGAGCGTATCGAAGTTACTGGTTCTGCAATCAAAAGAACTGACTTAGAAGGTGCATTACCTCTAGACGTAATCGATGCGTCAGCAATCGCAAAATCAGGTGTAACAAGTGTTCCTGATCTAATCGCTAACCTTCCTGCGATGCAGGGTTTCACAGCTGCTGGTGAGTCAGTAGGTGGTGGCGGTGGCGGTATCCAAACTGCTTCACTAAGAAACTTAGGTTCTGAATACACGCTAGTTCTTCTTAATGGTCGTCGTATGGTATCTGCTGACTCAGGCGGTACAATCGACCTTAACTCAATTCCTCTAGCGGCTATTAAGCGCGTTGAAATCCTAAAAGATGGTGCATCTGCACTATATGGTTCTGACGCTATCGCAGGTGTTGTTAACTTCATCCTTAAAGATGACGTACAAAGCACAACTATCAGCGCTCGCTATGACAAGCCAAAAGATACTTCAAGCTCAAACTTCTCAATCACGACTGGTTTCGGTGATTTGAGTGTTGATGGTTTCAACATCACAGCTGCATACAGCCGCGATGAGCAAGATAACCTACGTTCTGTTGACCGTGATTTTGCAAAAACTGGTTTCGTTCAATTTGAACACTCAGGTCAAGACCTACTAGCAGTTGCTGGTTCTTCAAGTGCTATCCCTGGTAACGCGTATGTAAGCTATAACAGACGTGATGAGAACGGCGAACTAATGTTCGATGAAGATGGTAACAACATCAGAAGCACTTATTCATTCAACCCGTACAAATTGAACAACAACGATACTTGTCACACTACAAGTGCACCGTCTGGCGCACGTGCGTGTCAGTTTGACTACACAAGTACTTTGGAAATCCAACCAGAGTCTGAGCGTGACAATATCTTCGTTCAAGGTGTTGCAACTGTAAATGATACGACTGAAGTATACGCGAATGCTTCATGGTCAAAATTCGAAATGATCACACGTATCGCGCCATACCCAACAGGTATTCCTCTAGCTATTGACTCAGAACTAGCGCAAAAATACGTTATTCCTCATACACCGCAAGCTATTTTAGATGATATGGTTGGTATCAGTGCTCGCTGGCGTGTACTTCCAGGCGGTAACCGTACTGATGAGTGGAATACAACAACTAGCCAAATCACAGCGGGTATCCGTGGTGAAATCTCTGAGTGGAATTATGACCTAGCGGTAACTCGCGGTGACTCAGAGCGTGAGCAAAACCGTCTAACGGGTTATCCTAAGCAAGAAGAGTTTCTAGCTCTACTTAACTCTGGTGAAATCGATATCTTCGCAGCGCCTGAAGATTTAACTGATGAAGAAAATGCAGCGGTAGCAGCAACTATGTTTAACGGTCTTTGGGAAAAGACTGAAACTTCAATGACTTCAATTGATGGTAAGATCTCAGGTGCAATCGCTGATTTAGACGCAGGTAGCGTATACCTAGGTGTTGGTTTTGATTACCGTACATCTGAGTACTCTCGCTTTAACGGCGAAGGTAACAACGACAAGGTAGTATTGTACGAGTCAGTATCTCCTGAGTATGACCTAGAGCGCGAAAACTACGGTGCATTTGCAGAATTGATTGTTCCAGTTCTAGAAAACCTTGAAGTAACGGGGTCAATCCGTTACGACAACATCGGTGAAGTTACTGATTCACTTCGTGAAGGCAACAAAACAGTTAACGATAGCGAAAACGATACAACTTATAAGTTGAGCCTATCTTACCGCCCAACAGACGAGCTATTGCTACGTGCTTCAATGGGTACTGGCTTCAAGATGGCTACCATGCGTCAAATCGCTGAGCCTCGTGTAGAGTTTGGTGTAACAGCTGCACCTTACGACTGTCCACTAGCATCAGGTCACCCACTGAAATCAGCATGTCACTCAGACAAACTTCAGTATGACGTATACCGTGAAGGTAACGCGGCACTGAAGCCAGAAACTTCTGAGCAGTATACATTCGGTTTCGTATGGGCTGGTGACACAGGTACAAGTGTATCTGTTGACTACTGGAACATTGACATGGAGAACGAGGTTCGTCGTCTAACTCAGAACCAAATCTTCTTCAACCCAGCGACTTATAACCACTTATTCACGACTAAGTATGATGAGAGCTTGAAAAAAGACGTTCTAGCTATCGTTCAAGCAGCGGATAACGTTGGTAAGTCAACGACTACAGGTATCGACTGGAGCATCAACTTAACGAACGAACTATCTTTCGGTACGTTGAAGACTGGTATCATGGGTACTTACCTAATCGAGTCTGAAAACCTACGTGTTGGTGAAGACAATGTATGGGATTCAAGCCTAGGTAAAGTTGGTCCAGATGAAGCAGTTGCATTCCGTAACATCATCAACATCAACAACTCATTCACTCACGGTGACTTCACTCATGACTTGAACATCAAGGCTCGTAGCGGTTACACAGATGCAGCTGCTGATGTAAACTTCACAGTTTACAGATCTGACTTGAGCGAGACAGTTGATGGAAGCCTTATCCAGAAGCACATTCCGGTATACTTCACTGTTGATTACCGCTTGTCATATGCTTACGGCGACAATGCAAACGTAACATTCGGTATTAAGAACCTATTAGACAAAGAGCCGCCATTTACTCTAAATGCCGCTGCTGGTCACCAAGTAGGTTACGATCCACGTTACGCAGACCCGTACGGTCGTACTTTCTACATTCAAGCTGACTACACTTTCTAAGTTAGTTTGATGTAATAACAATTCGAAACCCCACTTTATGTGGGGTTTTTTGTGGAGGGCGTGCTGCATTCAACAGTCTACTTTCAATAAACACTAAGTTTTTGTTACTCGTTCATCTTGGTGGTTTAATATTGTCGAGGAGCTATAGAAAATAGCAATGCTAGAAACATTGAATAAGGTCGATAAAGCTTAGGGAGGATAGGTTGTTAGCCAGCATACACTGACTAACTAATTAGAAAGCGTTGGTGCTTGTAATGCACCATAAGGCGCTTAACACCAAAAATTTATTAGGCGATAGTTTCTTGGTTAGAACCTATAGCTTATACCTACTGCAAGTGAGCTGGTATCTAAGTCGCCCATATCCATATATTGCCAGCCAATATTTAAAGCAATCCCGTTGTCCCAGTCGTATTGCCAACCAGCTTCGGCAAACAGTCCCATACCGTCATCTTCTTTGAGCTTTTTGCTATTTTGAGCGATTTCATAGTCGTAAAGCTGTGCCCCTAGTTTGCCGTAAAAGTGGCTATTGTCGGTTATTTTGTATTGGCCTTTGGCGGCTACGACAAAGTTATTGTAATCCAACTTATTGGCGTCCAATTCAAACAGCAGATTGTCGTTTCGGTTACAAACAAACTTATCATTGGTGATGTCTTTACAGTCCCAGTCATCAGCCTCGCTACCACCATTTAGACCCAATTCTAAGGCCCATATAGAATCAAACTGGTAGTTGTAATAAACATAGAGCGAACCAACACCATCACCATCCTGACTTGAGCTTTTATACTCTGCAGCGCCCCCTTGTAACTGGGCACCGATACGATGGGTTTCGTTATGTTGTTTTGCTTGGGTGGTAAAGCTGATTGCACTAAGTAGCGCAAGAGAGATAATCGAATGTGTTTTCATATTTTACAATTCCTGTTTGTTTAAGTTACAAAGCAGTGTAGAGATAAGGCTTGTGAGAGTCTGTTGTGGGTTTGTGAGGGGCTGTGGGAGTGTGTCAGAAAATGTAAAGAGCTGTATTAAGTTGGACTATTTAAGATACAAAGAATGTGCTTTGGCATTTAAGAATATCCCTATCCCATATAAGGTTAAACCGCCAGCAATACCAGCACATAGGATGTGATGTACTATCAAATGAGATGCGATAAAGGCTGGTATGTCTTGCAGGCCATCTAGGAGTGTGAACTTGGCAATAAGCAAACCATAAGCGGACAAATGCGTGAATGTTGCTATTTTGAACGCGCGAGCAAAATGCTTATGTTGATAGGCAGGCATATTGAAAAAGGCAAACTTGATCAATATCAGGGCTGAGATTGAAATTATTAAGCTAGCAACACCTAGCCCCAGTAATGATGTTTTGATTGTCGCTGCGAGTAAAATGTAAGCGAATACTTGCATGAATGCCTGACCTTGTAGATTTGAGTTTGGATTGTAAGGAATGGGGGGATTTTGTCTAGCAGTTCATTTCAGTAGACATAGAAAATAAAAGTTGATTAGTACATTTTTTGAATTGACTTATTTCCCTGATTTGATACAACTATAGATTCATTATTCTTTTGAATTCTTATACTTTCATGACTCAATTAACGCATCTGACAAACCTGATAACATGGCAACGAAATAACGTTGTTGTGCGCGTGTTTGTGCTCTGCGGTTAATTATTTTTTCTAACCGCGATGATAAAAGCGGTTAGCCCCCAAGTTTTTCTCCCTTTTATCGTCCAAACTGACAAGGATATAGATTATGCCCGTTCAGGCATCCTATTTGTTTGTGATCTTAGTGTGGTCAACGACTCCACTGGGGATCGTTTGGAGCAGTGAAACAATTGCACCAACATTGAGTGTTTTAATGCGTATGTCGATTGCACTAATACTTGCTGGGCTGGTTGTTGCAATAGGTAATATTCGTGTGCCTTGGCATCGACGTGCTTGTACGCTTTATATGTACTCAGCCTTAGGTATTTTTGGTGGTATGCTGTTGAGCTATATCGCTGCGCAAACCGTGCCATCAGGTGTGATCTCCCTAATATTCGGGATAGCCCCCATACTTTCTGGATTGCTTGCTCAAAAGCTGCTCGGTGAAGCTAAATTTACACCCATTAAAGTATTTGCTTTGCTACTGGCACTGTGTGGTTTGTACTTGATATGTGCTGCACAGATCCAGCAATTGGACTTAGCGCCAATGGGCTTATGCTTAGTTTTTTTGGCGGTATGTTGCTTTAGTCTCAGCGGAGTGCTTATTAAACGTGTTAAAGTTGCGATTCATCCAATGGCAACGACTTTCGGGGCATTGTTATTTGTAACCCCTATGTTTGCGCTTGTATGGTGGATTGTTGATGGCACCTTGGCGATTGAGCAATGGCAAATGAAGTCGGTTTGGTCAACTGTATATTTGGGGGTGGTTGGTTCACTACTTGGGTTTTTAGCTTACTTTCATGTTTTGCAAAAACTGCCCGCAAGCACTGTGGCGCTTACGACATTAATTACACCTGGGTTTGCTATCGCTTTGGGAGCATGGCTCAATAATGAGGTGATAACTGGCAGCTTGCTGCTTGGTGCGGTAATTATTATTTCGAGTTTGGCGTTGTTCCAATTTGGTGAGCAGCTTAAATGGTTCACACCGCAATGTGATCAAGCCAAAAGCGATAGGTAGATGAAAAGCATATGAACACTTTATACATTACTGGGGCGGGAGTCAGCGCACAAAGTGGCATCCCCACCTTTAGGGGAGAAGATGGATTTTGGACTATCGGTAGCCGTAATTATACACCGAAGCAAATGGCTACTCGAGCAATGTATGAACATAACCCTGGTGAGTTTTTAAGTTGGTACTATAAGCGCTTTGTTACTTATCGTGATCACGGCCCAAATGAGGTGCACGCTTGGTTAGCTGACAAAACATTGATAACTCAAAACATTGATGGGTTAGACGCTAAAGCGGGAAATATGAATTATATCTCGGTACACGGACGCATAGATAAAGTGACTTTGTTTCACAACCAAGGTGACCCTGTATCACTAGAGCCTGCACCTTGGCACGAGGTGGATGAAAATAACCTTAAAGCGTCGCTATTGGATATTTTTAAAATTGGACAATTTGGCCCTCAGCTCAATGAATCGCTCAAGTCCTATGTATTGCTCTTTGATGAGTATTATACCGATTTATATAATATCAGTCGTGCCCAAGAGATGATGATGGCAGCAGATAAAATCGTTTTTATCGGCACGTCTTTTAGTGTCAATATCACACAAATAGCACTTGAAATAGCCCGGTATAACCAAATTGAAGTTGAGGTGGTTGACCCTGAGCCGGCGCACATCGTGTACGATAAAGTGACCTACTATGCGATGCCTGCATCACAATATATTAAACGCTAACTAAGTGTTTATTGTGAGCCCACGAGGGTCATTACTTCTTCGTTGGCGCATTCAAACGCCGCCCCGAGTAGTAAAATACGGTGATTGTTGCTGTCTAATTTTGCAAAGTTAGTGCTTTTTTTCAAATGCTTACAGATCTGCACCAAAGTACTTGCCTGACTGTTTTGCTGTTTGATTTGCGCCTCCAGTAAAGCAAGCGCAGCGGTCAGCTCATGGGCTGGCAGTGTGTCAAAACAGGGGTTATAGGCTAAGTAGCATTCCATCGGCATCAGTTGTTGATTGTTTTTACATGCCAGTGCCTTCGCCAGAGATTCATTCCGCTCAAACAGCATGAGTGAACGAATGTAGTTAAAAGGTGGTGGCGTAGGGTGTGAATGCCCTAGCAGTGCATGTAGTATGGTATTACCATGTTCATTTTGTTGATCAAAGCCTTCGCTGGCACTTAGAGCAGGTGTAAAAAATGTTAGCTTATCTAGATCGTTAATACCTGCAATCAGCGGTTTGGGAATGGGCTTCTTTTCAAATAGTGTGCTAACCAAATCTTGAAAAAACTGATAAAGCGACTGATCACTCTGGGCCTGTTGATACAAGTATTTGAGTTGGGCAATGTTATCACTGCTGTTGCTTTGCTGATAAAACTCAACGAGTGCTTGCGCATCTTGATGTTTGATGAGTTCTACCAACTTTATAACCGATTCTTGCTGACCCATTCTATTGTCACCGCACTATGATTCGTTAGCTTCAGTGTAGAATAAAATGTTTTAAAAAGGGAGACTTATAAACGCTCTTGTGGTTGATGTATTGCTTGAGGCATAACGCGTGTTCTACAAAAACTCAGTGCGCAAAGATAAAAACCACGATGTTTGTTCTTTAAGTATTTTGTAACGATATGCTGTTTGGAATAAAACTATTCGCTTTTCTCATTTGTTCACTACACTTAAAGCTTGGATCGCCCAAAGAGTAGTCATATGTTTGATGATGATTCAATTTTATTTAGCGGTGAAGAAGAGCCTGAAGACATTGTCGTAAAACCCCCATGGAAAGTGCTGATAGTGGATGATGAGGAGGATATTCACCAAATATCGAAGCTAGTTTTGGCACAAATGAAGTTTGATGGTCGTGGTATTACATTCCTACATGCCTACAGTGGTCAGCAGGCCAAAGAAGTATTGAATGAACATGACGATATCGCGCTGATTTTACTTGATGTTGTGATGGAAACCGCCGAAGCGGGGTTGGACTTTGCCAAGTATGTACGCCAAAGTGCCCAAAATGCCAAGGTCAGGATCATTTTACGAACTGGCCAGCCGGGTATGGCGCCAGAGTCTGACATCACCCGAGATTATGATATCAATGATTATAAGACCAAAACAGAACTAACCAGCAGTAAACTCAAAGCCGCAGTGATAGTTGCCCTGCGCACCTATCAGCACTTAGAAAAGGCGGAACATGTACAGTCGGGGTTAGACAAAATCATTCGCTGTACTAATTCATTGCTTGGGGACTGTGAACTGGTTGAATTTGAAGTCAAAGCATTTCAATCTATCGTGGAAACTCTGCCTTTAAGCCAACAGTTTGAACCTAGCCCCGTCACTGTGTTTATCGTACAACTAGATGTCCAAGCAGACAAATTGGATGTGGTGTTACCACAAGGAGAGTTGTTAGAAATTCCAAAACATATACTAGATGTATTTATTGGTAGTTTCGACACACATTTTTACCGCAGTGTGGTCATGGAGAACTTTGCGATTTTATATGCGGGGGACAGGCAAGATGGTGTGCCTGTATTTGCCGTCGCCCAGTACCTTAATACCATTGATGAACAAGAAGAGCTATTACTGCTAAACCTCGGGCAAAATATAGAAATAGCGTGGCGCAATGCCAAATTGCAGCTTAGGTTGAGCGATAGCAATACTGATTTAGAAAATCAAGTTGCCGAGCGCACGGCCGAGCTGACCAAAGCAAGAGAGCGGGCGGAGCAGGCAAATCTAGCAAAGTCTATGTTTTTATCCAATATGAGCCATGAGATACGTACACCACTGAATGCTATTTTAGGGTTTGCTCAGCTTATGGAAAGAGCAAAGGATTTGTCTCAAAGCCACAAGCAAACGATGAGCAAAATCATCAGGGCAGGGCATCACCTCCTTGATATTATTAATGATGTACTGGATATTTCGAAGATTGAAGCGGGGTCTATGCAACTCAACTCCGGTGATTTTGAACTCAGTGGCTTACTTGAAGACCTCAGTAGCATGTTTAAGCTCAAATGTGAGCAAAAGCAATTGGCATGGCGTTTGGAAAATAATGTTCATGGCAAAATTGCTGTACACGGTGATCAGGGAAAGCTACGACAAATATTGATCAACTTATTAGGAAATGCAGTTAAATTTACAGATAGCGGCGAAGTTAGGTTGGTACATTCACAAAGCGATGATGACATCTATCATTTTGAAGTACACGACACCGGACCGGGTATATCTAAGCAGGAGTTGAGTAATTTATTCACCAGCTTCACACAGGGCAGTGCGGGTGTGGAAAAAGGTGGAACTGGGCTTGGGCTGTGTATTTCGAGCAAGCAGGTAGCGCTTCTGGGCGGTAAGCTTAACGTATCCTCTGAACAAGGTGAGGGAAGCTGTTTTTCTTTTAGTATCCAACTGCCACCCGCTAAAATGGATATCAACCAGCGAAAAACAACAGAGCTCACTCAGCTGTCATTGCGCGCTGGTAAAAAACTGCGTGCACTGTGTGTGGATGATGTTGCCTATAATCGAGAAATATTAGGCCAAACGTTACTGTCCTGTGGTATTGAGGTTGAATATGCTGAAGACGGCAGCCAGGCGCTTGAGAAAATAAAACATCAGCCATTTGATATTGTTTTCCTAGATTTGTTGATGCCAGTAATGCGGGGTGATGAAGCAGTGCAAATCATTCGCAATGATCTAAAGCTCAGCGATTTAAAATGCGTAGCCATTTCTGCGTTTAGTTTGCATCACGAGGTACAGCATTACTTAAGCATTGGTTTTGACGAATTTATTGGCAAGCCTTATACCATAGAGCAGATATTTGACTCGCTTGTGCGCTTTTTTCCTGAACACTTTGAGTCAAGTGAGCTTGATAGTGCACAGGCACAAGCTAATCAGCAGGTTAAGAGTATAGAGCTATCTGACTTTACCTTACCAAAAGCTCAACGAGCGCAGTTGCTGTCGTGCGCACAGATCAATGGCACCTCGAAAATTAAACAAATATTGCAGGAAATAGAGCAACAGCAACCAAATAACAAGCAACTTACTCAATATTTAGCTAACTTTATAAGTAAGTTTGATATGGCGGGGTTGATCGCCGCACTGGACGAGGTGCAAGATGAATGATGATTTGGCGTCTCTCAACAATTGCAAGATATTGATAGTCGATGATAAAGCTGAAAACCTAGAACTGCTTACGGGTTTTTTAGAAGCGCAGGGATATGAAGTCGCTTTTGCTACCTCAGGTAAAGAGGCTATTAATATCGCCACTATTTTTTTACCACACCTAATATTACTAGACGTGATGATGCCGGGGATTGACGGGTTTGAGACCTGTAGACGACTCAAGTCGCTTGACAAGGTTAAAGATGTGCCCGTGATTTTTGTTACCGGTAAAGCTGAATTAAGCGATATTGTAGAGGCGTTTAATGTGGGGGCGGTCGATTATGTCACCAAACCGATTCGACAGGAAGAATTGTTAGCGCGGGTGTCAACCCATTTGCAGTTACAGGCGCTGATAAACTTACGAGATGAGTTGATTTCCACACTTCGCGATAAAACACTAGAGCTTGAGAAATTATCTAAACTCAAAGAACAACAGCTTGAGGCATCTCAGCAATTTAGCCATTTAGGTGAGCTGGTGGGGGAGCTCACGCACGAGCTTGGTACACCGCTCAGTGTGATAAGCACAGCAATCACACATTTGGATGATAAGCAGCGGGAGTTAAACCAGAAAGTTCAACAGCAAACCTTGGCTAAGAGTGATTTACAGGCATTTATTGATAATTCAGCGCAAAGCTATGACATTGTACTTTCAAACTTAAGTAACGCAATGAATCTTATAAACAGTTTTAAGCATATTGTCGTGGGAGAGTTTAGCGGTGCCATCACAGAGTTTAATTTATTAGATTATTTATATGATATTCAAAGAGTTCTACACCCCAAACTCAAACGCTTACCCCATGAGGTACAAATTACTTGTCCAACGGCTTTACAGATCACATCTGACGCTGGGGCGCTGTCACAAATATTGATTAACCTGATTAACAATGCCCTCATTCACGCATTTTCGCAAAGCACTGCGGGTCACATTTATATCGATGTGAGTCATCAAAACCAACAAATTACGTTAAGCATTAAAGATGATGGACGAGGCATGGACACTGATAGGCTAAATAAGATATTTGATAAATACTTTTCCACTCGCATTGGCCAAGGTGGTAGCGGACTTGGATTATATATAGTGAAAAACTTGGTAGAGAAGAGCTTGCAGGGTCATATAGAGGTCAGCAGCCAAATTGGAAAAGGAACGCATTTTTGTATCACCTTACCTCAACACATGGCTGTGAATGAACAAAGTTAGCTAGAGTCATATTTTTTGTTTGGTTACTGACGTAGCCCACAGAAGTAGCAATTAGGTAGTAAAAGCTTTAAGCACTCACTCCTAAAGATTCTCATCGTGTAGATAAAAATAACTCACTAGTCAGTGGGGTATTTTAGTTTTATAAATCGCGCAGTGCTTAGTTGCACGATGCTGTGATGTGTCAACAAAGCGTAATAGATACGTCACGATTAATGACTCTAATGATTAGGAATTATCATGTTAAAAACTTTGATTGTGGTTGAATCTGAGCAAACCGCAGCTGAGTTTGGTTTAGCCAATGTGCTAAGTTTTGAACAATACCTGCAAGATTACCCAAAGCGTGATGAACCGAAAACACGCATCATCAATCTTTGTGATACTGGGCAATATTTGAGCAAGGGCTATTATTGTTCACTGTTGGCGGAAGCGCGTAAGCATGTCGTGTTGCCGACGGTGAAAACCATTAATGCATTGCGCACGGAACATTTAGACTTTTCTTTAACGGCAGCTCAGCGAAAAGCGCTTGAACAAAAACCCCAGTGGGTGTTTTTTGGACAAACTGACGTTGTAGCATTAGAGGTTGTGGCCGCGACTTTGTACAAGCGTTTTGCGGCACCGTTATTATGTATTCGTTTAATGACTGAAAATCGTCTGATTGTGGAGCAAGGCTCAATCACTCAGTTAGATGAAGCGCAAAAATCATACTTATTTAGCGCGATGGCGAAGTTGAGTGAATCTGTTTGGCGACTCGGTAATAAGCAGCAACATGCTCGTTGGGAAATGGCGATTTTGGTTGACCCACAAGAGCCTTCACCGCCAAGTGATGACGATGCGATTGCTAAGTTTGTGAAAGCGGCTCGTAAAAATGGCATTCATGCACAGGTGAAAACCATTCACACCCTTGATGATATCAATCAATATGACGCGTTATTTATTCGCCAAACAACCGCCATTGATCATGTAACTTATCGGCTAGCGAGTAAGGCGGAGGGTGCAGGTGTGGTGGTGATGGATGATGCAACATCCATTTTACGTTGCTGCAACAAAGTGTATTTGCATGATGCGTTTAGTTACAACAAAGTACCGACATTGAAGACTCAGGTTGTCAGTGATGCGAGCGAGCACACTCTCATGCAGTTAGAGCAGCTATTTAGTTACCCCATGGTGTTAAAGATGCCAGAAGGCTCATTTTCTCGTGGTGTTTACAAAGTTAAAGAGCGCCAACAGCTTATAGAGCGATTGGAAGAGCTATTGGCAGAGAGTGCGCTGGTACTTGTGCAAGAGTATTTATATACCGATTTTGACTGGCGTATTGGGGTACTTAATGGTCGGGCAATTTATGCTTGTCGCTACCACATGGCTAGAAATCACTGGCAAATATATAACCACGATTCGAAACGCTTTAGTTCTGGTGGCTTTGAAACACTGCCGACCTTTGAAGTGCCAAGAGCGGTACTATCCGCTGCACTAAAGGCTTGTAAGGTCATTGGTAATGGTTTATATGGGGTTGATATTAAAGAAGTAAATGGCAAGGCCTATGTTATTGAGGTGAATGACAACCCAAGCATAGATCATAAAGTAGAGGATGCCTATTTAGGCAATGAGTTGTATATGCTGATCATGGCAGAATTTGTTAGGCGCTTAGAGGCGAGAGGGAAATATGAATAGCAACGCGGTTACGCTGCGTTTTGCCAATTCAGACGATTTAGCGCAACTGGCTAAAATAGAGCAAAGTTGTTTTAGTAACGATAGGTTGAGTGTGCGTAGTTTAAGGCACTGGGTAGGCGCTAAGCATGGCTTATTTTTAGTCGCATGTTGTGATGATGCGGTCGTCGCCTACGCACTGGTGTGGTGTTTAAAGGGCACGCGCTTGGCTCGACTGTATTCACTGGCAGTGTTGCCAGCTTATCGTGGTCAAGGGATTGCACAGCTGTTGCTTAGTGAACTTGAGTTGCTTACACAACGCCGTGGCCGAGCATATCTACGATTAGAAGTGTCGGCTTTAAATAAAGCCGCAATATCACTGTATAAAAGTCTGGGCTATCAAGTGTTTGGTGCCTATAGCGATTATTATGGAGATGGTAGCGAAGCGTTACGTATGCAAAAGCGGGTGGCCAGATTTGACGGTAAGGGCATACAGCTACAGGTGCCTTGGTACAAACAGACCACAGATTTTACCTGTGGCCCTGCTGCATTGATGATGGCGATGCACAGTCTTGACTCTGAGCAGCCTCTAACACAAGTGCAAGAGTTGGCGATTTGGCGCGAAGCAACCACTATCTTTATGACCAGTGGTCATGGTGGTTGCCATCCAATTGGTTTGGCGTTGTCGGCCATTAACAGAGGTTTTAATGCCCAGGTATTCTTAACTCAGCTGACCCCACTGTTTTTGGAGGGAGTGAGAAGTGATGATAAAAAACAAGTGATGAGCGTTGTCCATCAAGAATTTGTGTCACAGGCAGATGCTCTGGGTTGTCAGCTTAATGATAAACCTTTGGAGTTAGAGCAGCTGCATAAGCTACTGAAGTGCAACCATAGGGTACTGATGTTAATTAGCACCTATCGTTTAGATGGAAAAAAGGCACCACATTGGGTGTGCGTGACAGCAATCGATGATCATTGTGTATACGTGCACGACCCCGAATTGGACTCATCTCAGCAGTCCATTGACTGTCAACACGTCCCCATTGGCCTTGAAGAATTCAACAAAATGGCCACGTTTGGTAAAAACCGTTTACGATCGTCCATCGCGATTGCAATGTAATTCTGTGGCTGGTCGAGTATAGTACCAGCCTACAGCAAACCCACATCCGCATAAAAACCAAAGCAAGCTTGCCAGTAGTGAAAACCCCGTGGTTTGTTGCCAATAGATGACACTCAATGGCACAGCTGCCAGCCCCCTTAAGGTACAAAGTATTGCTAACGTGAGTAAAGCCAGCCTTTGTAATGGTATGGCCCGAATGATGTTTGCACCAGCGAGTGCATAAATGCCACATAGTAAAAATAATAAAGATATAAAAACACTCGCCACCGGCGCAAGCCATGTCCCTTGTATTGCAGACTCAATAATGACTGGAGGAGCGAGCTGTGAGCGATAACATTGCTCGCCTAAATATATACAACTGAGGTGCGCCAAAGCGGTGATGGTTGCCATAGCGGCGCAAAATAGCAGACAGTACTTAACTAACTTTGGCAAACCATAGGCCCTTTCTGGTTGTAACTTGTACATGTATAGTGGCTATAGTACGGATAACAAAGATTAATCACAATGACAGAATATACATACCCAACCATTCTTATCACCGGTGCTTCTAAAGGGGTCGGTGCGGCCTGTGCTCATGCTTACGCAAACGCTTACCCACAAGGAGTGAATCTGGTGCTGGTGGCAAGGAACTTAGCGCCTCTTGAACAGGTAAAAATGCAATTAGCCAGCTATACAAATTGTCAAGTTTTGCTCGTTCAAGCAGATGTTGCCTCATTAGGAGATTGCGAGCGTATTATCGCGCAAACCGTCGAGCAGTTTAACAACATCAATGTATTGGTCAATAACGCTGGGCTGCATCATCGTGGTGAGTTTTGCAAGTTGCATGCTCAGCAAGTGGCTGCGATGGTTGATGTTAACTTACGAGCACCATTAGTATTAACGTCGCTTGTCCTAGAACATATGCAAGCGGATGGGCCCAATGCAGTGGTGATGGTTGGCTCGCTTGCTGGACTTACACCGTTACAGGGGGCGGCCACATACAGTGGTACTAAAGCAGGTCTAAGGGCTTTCACGTATGCCTTACATGACGAGTTTGCTAGTCAGCATACAAATATTGCAGTGGTGTCTCCAGGCCCAATCGACACGGGTTTTATTATGGATGAAATTGATCAAGTTGAAGACATTGTTTATTCACAGCCCATGAGCAGTGCTGAGCAAGTTGCTGATGCGGTCGTCCGATTGAGCCAATCCGATAAAACAGAGATAGCCATGCCAAAAGCCAGTGGTAAACTGGCAACATTCAGTTATCTATTTCCTCGTTTTCGCCGTAGTGTCAGAGGGTTACTTTATCGCATTGGTGCCAAGAACAAAGCGAAGTATCGCCAAATGCAGCGCAAATAAGACCTGAATTCATGGTTTGTTCAATAAATCTACTAGCCAGTTTCTAAATTCTGAAATTCTTTCTCTGCGTGGTGAGTCTGGATTGAATAGAAAGCTGTAACGTACGCTGGGTTCGCAACTGATGTCGAAAGGTTGTACTAGCAAGCCTTGTTCTAGATAATGCTTGGCTTGCATTGGCGAGCCCAAACATACTCCATGTCCTGTTATTACTGCCCCTAACGCAAAATCCATGTTGCTGACTTCTAACCACTGACTGTTGTCACTACAACGTGAAATACCCGCTTTATTAAACCAATTTTGCCAATAGTCATTGTAGGTGTAATACACCAACTGACAATGCGCCATGTTGGCTATATCGTTCAGCTTGGCTTGTTGGGCGAAGGTGGGGGAGCAAAGAGGAACCAATTGTTCCTCTAGGATAACCTCCTGTTCCAGGCCGGGAAATTGCGAATGACCATAGCGAATAGCGACATCTACTTCGGTATGGCGGATATCTTCAACAGCGGGTGAAACAAGTACACGAACGGCAATGTGGGGGTAGGCTTGCGCAAAGCGCCACATATTGGGGATTAAGATCATCGAGGCGAACGATTGGGTTGTGGTGACCGTGAGTACTCCCTCCAAAGGCTCACAACTTATCTGCTTTACGCTGGCAGCAATACTTTCAAAGCTATCAGAAAGAGCTTGTGCAAGTTGCTTTCCTTGTGAAGTCGGTTGCATGGCACGACCCTGTCGATAAAACAGCTTTCGGCCAAGATGTGATTCTAACAGTCTAATTTGCTGGCTTACTGCGGCTTGTGTCACGTACAGCTCTTGGGCAGCTAAACTATAACTTTGGTGGCGCGCAGCCGCTTCTACATAACGCAGTGCAGTAAAATGATTTAATTCTTTATACATAAGCTAATCTTATAGTTGATGTTAAAAATCATCGTTCGAGAGAATGTTCTTTTTTGTCAATAATGACATGGTTTGATAATCACAGGAAATAGCAATATGACTCAGGAATCACATAAAGAACATGAAAGGAGCGCAGGTTCAGCGAACAATGTAGAGCAAGTTAAACATAAACAACTGATGCCATTGTTAACTTTAATTGCTCAGAAATTACAACTTGGCCAAGCGATAAAGACAAAATAATTATTAGTTGAAATTTATCAGCTGTAAGGCTGAAGTTTCCATGGATGTGGCTTGGTTAAAATAAATTCAAGCTTTCACATTTGGTGCACTTTTACTTGCCAATGTTTCACTGGAATCATATTAAGGTTTGGAGTGACACTATGAACAACGTAAAGTTTGCACGGGTAATAGTGCTGACAGCAGTTTTGAGCGCATTACAAGTATCAGCATTGGAAGCTAAGCCAAAGCCTAAGCATCCACCAAGGCAGCAACAAATCGCATCGCCATTAGACCTAGAGCTTTCAGCCTTGGCAGCACAGCATGGCCTAACGGGGCGTGTTGAGGGGGCGCAGCAGCTGCCCAGAATTTCAGATCCTATTGCACAGTTAGGCATGCAGCTGTTTTTTACCAAGGCACTCGGTGGTGAAAAGACAGTAGCATGCGCCAGTTGTCATGACCCTCGACTAGGTGGTGCGGATGGGCTGTCATTGCCAATTGGCACGAATGCGGTTGACAGTGATGTTGTAGGCCCCGGTCGTCAGGCTATCAATGATGAGATAAATATTCCACGCAACTCACCGACGATTTTTAACAGTGGGTTTGCCTCACATGCTTTATTTTGGGATGGCCGTGTGGAGCGTGTTGTTACCACCGATGAACAAGGTAATGAAATTAGCTTTATCAGTACGCCTGATTCTGGTTTTAATCAACCGGACGAACAGGCGGGTAATACTTTGGTGAGCACCTTGGCACGTTTTCCTGTCACATCACGAGAAGAAATGCGAGGCCAAGCCTTTGAGACGGCAACCACCAATGATCAAGTGCGTGCTCATCTAGCCGAGCGTATTGGTGATTACGGCTCTGAGCAGGGGAGCCTCCCGACTAACGATTGGTTACAAGCATTTCGCGAAGCATTCAATTCACAGGACGATGCACAATCGCTGATCACATTTGATAATATTGCTTTTGCGTTGGGACAGTACCAGTCTTCATTTGTAATGGTTGATACGGATTGGCATCGTTATGTGCGAGGAGACTTAAACGCGTTGACAGAGCAACAAAAGCAAGGTGCTAAGTTATTTTTCACTCAGATCTCCGATGGGGGCGCTGGATGTGTAAATTGTCACAGCGGTGAAAGATTTACCAACGACGGCTTTTTCAATTTAGCATTTCCGCAATATGGTATTGGTACTGATGAAAACCATGCTGACATCGGTCGTGCAGCCATTGATCCTCAGCCTCGCAACCAGTTTGCATTTCGAGTACCGAGCTTGATCAATGTTGCTTTGACTGCACCCTATAGCCATGCTGGAGCATATGAAAGCCTAGCGCAGGTGGTTAGTCATTATTCGAACCCCGAGCAAACCGTGGAGCAATTTTTCCAAAGTGGTGGCGCTTGTGGGTTAAAGCAGTTTGCCTTGAGCGCACAGTGTGAGACACTCAATCAACACTCAAGAGAGAACACCGATGCGGCCTTGAGCTTGTTGCGCACTTCGCCATTTGTGGCGGCAAATTTAGCGCCACAACAGCAGCAAGACTTAGTCGCATTTTTACATGCGCTAACAGACAAGTGTGCCAAAGACAGGGAGTGTGTGAGACGTTGGATCCCAAATCGTCATACACCAGACCCTGACAATTTGCGCTTGCGTGCGCCGCGCAGAACGGGCGGATAACCAAACATTATGAAACTGACCATTCGTGTCAAACTGTTGTTACTTATTTTGATAGCTAATACCGCTTTGGTATTAGCTATTTATGCAGCAAACAAACTTGCGTTTGAAAAAAGTTTTTCTACATACATCGAAAATACCTCTAGAGTGCAGCTACAGGAAGTGATAGCCAAAGTTGCGCAAACTTATGAAAAGCATGGCTCCCTTGCATGGGTTTATCGAGGGTCAGACGATTGGGAAAGCCTTGTGCGTTTTTATTATGAGCAATCAAGGCTCTCTGGAGATGGCTTTGAGAGCCATGAAGGACGGCGGCCTCCACCACCAAGGAAAGAAACTCGCCCTCCTAGGCCACGTCGTCACGATGAAGGGCATGGTCCGAGACCACGTGCTGATGAAGAGTTTAGCCGTCGATCAGAGCACCGCCCACCGCCACCTAGGGCGGGAAACCGTCGTTTGTTACTCAAAGACGCTGATGGTCAATTATTGATGGGCAGTGCGGAAAATACCAAAAACACGTTTTGGTTCCCAGTTTACAAAACTGATCATCTAAATGACCCCAAACAGGAGCAAGTGATTGCCTATTTGGGCGTAGAGGGCAGTGCGTTGATCCGCAACGAGTTTGATCTGCTTTTTGCAAAGCAACAGCAACAGCAGTTTATTATAATCGCGTTGATTGCTTTGTTAGTTACTGTGGTATTGGCTGTGCCATTTAGTAAATATATGGTCAAACCTATTGTACAATTAAGGCGTAACGCGAAGGTGCTGACTCAAGGGGACTACAGTGCCCAAGTTGATATCAGCAGCAAAGATGAACTCGGTCTGTTAGCGCGAGATATGAACCGTTTGGCAGATACCTTGGCGCAAAATCAAGTGGCCAGACAACAATGGATAGCAGATATTTCCCATGAATTGCGTACACCAATCGCGGTTATTCGTGCCGAGTTGGAAGCGATGATTGATGGCATTATTGACAGTACACCCGAGCAATTAATGTCGCTACATGAAGAAATCCAAAGGCTGACTCGGTTGGTGGATGACTTACACCAATTATCGTTATCCGATCGTGGCGCACTAACTTATCATATGGCGACACACAATTTACACGATATTCTGTCGCGTACATTTGCGAAAAGTCGCCATCAAATAGATACCAAGCACCTAGTATGCTCATTCCAATGTAATGAAGACTTGGCTCTTGATTGCGATGAACAACGCTTAGGACAACTGTTTGATAACTTATTGCAAAACACCTTGCGCTATACTGACTCGTCATTACAACACCCCGGAACGCTAGACGTTAGGGTCACTCAGCATAATGGTGAAACAAAAATATGCTGGCAAGATAGTGCGCCAGGCGTATCTTCCGGTCAACTTGAGAAGCTGTTTGACAGGTTATATCGTGTGGAAGGGGCGCGCAGTCGTGAGGCTGGTGGCTCGGGTTTAGGGCTGGCTATTTGCCAAAGTATTGTGTCGGCACACAATGGTCAAATCAGTGCAGACTTGAGTGAACAGGGCGGTCTCGCTATTATGATCACATTGAGGCATTAAGTGGACACAATGTGTGGCAAACAAACATATTTTAATTGTAGAAGACGAGCCAAAACTGGCCGATATTCTAGCTAAATACCTGGCGCAGGAAGAGTTTACTAGCCATTGTGTGCTTGATGGCGCTTTGGCAGAAGAAGCATTTAAACAACAGCAACCTGCGTTGATTCTACTGGACTTAATGTTGCCCAATGTGGATGGTATTGAGATCTGCAAACGAATTAGAGCCTATTCTAATGTGCCTATTGTGATGATCACCGCTCGGGTCGAAGAGGTTGATAGATTGCTAGGCTTAGAAATTGGCGCAGATGATTATATTTGTAAGCCCTATAGCCCCAAAGAGGTCGTTGCGCGTGTTAAAGCAATACTGAGGCGTGTAGCGCTGAATCAAAAAGGGCAAATATCCGAGTTGGAAAGTAAACTAAAATTGGATGAAGAAACCCTTTTTGCCTCATTTTTAAGTGCGAAAGTGGCATTAACACATGTCGAGTTTATGTTGCTCAAAGCAATGTATGGTCATCCGAGCCGCATTTATAGCCGAGATGCACTGATGGATCAAATTTATGAAGACAGCCATATTGTCAGCGATCGAACCATAGACAGTCATATCAAAAAAATTCGCAAAAAACTGCACAGTATCGCACCTGAGCATGAGTTTATTCACTCTATCTATGGAGCGGGTTACAAGTTTGAAGCGCAGAATAATTAGCGAGGCGAGCTGAGCAGCTTAGTGCTGGCAAGAGTTACATATCGACTCGAAAGCTAACGTCGGTGATGTTGTCTTGGATTGCGTTGTGAGTATTGCTGGTGTAGCATTTCGCAATATTAGCGCAAAAAATGTCCGATACTGGGTTTTGTTGGTTATTAGCTCTGACCAAAACCACATCTGCAATGGGTAAGATTGGCAGGCTTTTGTCGCTAAGCACGCTTAAGCTTCCTTTGCTCAATACCGACATCGCGCCAATCGCAAAACCATTGCGCACAATGCCGCGTTGCGCACTGGCACTGCCACTACAAGCGATGATGGTAAACTCACGATTGAGTTTATGTAACCCTTCAATGGCAGCTTGATGAAAACGGCAATCCCTCTGGAAAATAGCAATTGGCAAAGGTTGTTTGTTGTGCGCATCACATTTGGGGTTGTACACCCACACGCCTTGAGTTGATTCGAGCAAGTAACCTTCCTCAGAATCTGATGAGCGAGTGATGATGGCTAAGTCTAGATGGCCGCTATCGATCATAATTTTAACTCTATTACTGGGTGTACAGGTTATTTGTAAATCTAGATTTGGCCATTGCTGATGAAGTAATTGAACAACTTTAGGTAAAACAGACTCAGCGTAGTCATCTGGGCAGCCTAGACGAAGCAACGTGCTAGGCTTAACAGCGTTCATTTGTGCCAAGGTTTCATCGTGTAATTGCAATAGTTGTTTAGCGTAGCGCGCAAATATTTGCCCATCGTAAGAGAGATTAAGTAAACGACCTTGTTTTTGAAACAATGATTTATTTAAGTCTTGCTCTAGCTTTTTCATTTGCATGCTGATGGCTGATTGTGTGCGATTCACTTGTTTGGCGGCACGGGTAAAACTGCCAGTTTCAACAAACGCCAAAAAACTTCTCAATGCATCAATGTCCAAAAATTGCTCCAACCTATCAGTAATGCTTATAGGTTATATCAAAATTATCCGTTAGTCAGAACTGTTTTTATTGGGTTTAATTGCGTGACATCGCACGCTAAGGAGACATAAAAATGCAGTTATATATAGGTAATAAAAACTATTCATCATGGTCACTAAGAGCATGGTTAATGCTTGAAAAAAATGGCATAAAGTTCGAAGAAATTAAACTTCCACTAGCAACGCCTGCATTTTATGAAGCGTTAAAGGCGGTGACACCTAGCCTTAAAGTTCCCAGTATTATTGACAACGACATTCATGTTTGGGACTCATTGGCTATTTGCGAGTATATCAACGATGTTTATTTGTCTGGTCGTGCGTGGCCTGAGTCAATGGGTCAAAAGACAAAGGCTCGAGCGGTAGCATGCGAAATGCACTCTGGATTTGGCGCCTTACGCAATGAAATGCCGATGAATATTCGGGCCAAGCGCAGCTTAACGATAAGCGATGCCTGCAAAAAGGACATCGCTAGAATAGAGCAGATTTGGGCTGAGCAGATGAAAGATTATGCAGACGAAGGAGGTTGGTTGTTTGGCGATTGGTCAATCGCAGATGCGATGTTTGCGCCTGTGGTGATGCGCTTTCAAACATATGGCATAGTTGTAAGTTCGCAGGCTCGCCTTTACATGGATAAGGTGCTTAGTTGCTCGGTGTTGGGTAAGTGGATAGACGAAGCCTTACAAGAAACTGACATCGTTACAATAGATGAAGCTGGAACAGAACTTGAGTAGGAAGCACAATGAAAACAATAGGTTTATTAGGGGGCATGAGCTGGGAGTCTACCGCTACATATTATCGATTGATAAATGAAGGTGTGAAAGCCAATCTTGGTGGACTTAATAGCGCTAAAATCGTGCTTCATAGTGTTAATTTTGCAGAAATAGAGGCGCTGCAACGTACAGGCGATTGGCAAACATGTGCTCAGATATTAGGGCAAGCTGCCGCAGGGCTGGAGCGTGCTGGTGCCGAGTGTATTGTAATTTGCACCAATACGATGCATAAAGTGGTCCCACAGCTCACAAAATATGTGTCTGTGCCCATTATACATGTTGCGGATGTGGTCGCGCAGACACTAAAGGCACGGAGCGTTGAACGCGTCGCACTGCTTGGTACGCGTTTTACCATGTCAGAGCCATTCTATGCTGAGCATTTAAGCAAGCACGCTTTAGAGGTGATTGTCCCAAATCAAGACGAGCAGAAAATGGTGGATGGTGTCATTTATCAAGAGTTATGTGTTGGGCATATTAATCCAAGTTCAAAGCAACAATACCTAACGTTGATAAATGCATTACATAAAAGAGGTGCTCAGGCGGTAATACTCGGATGCACAGAGATAGGTTTGCTTATCAATCAACGAGATTGTGAACTGACGTTATTTGACACAACACAAATACATGCACAAGCGGCTGTAAGCTTTGCCTGTGACAATAGCTAGCGCCCCTTACTTGCTTTTATGTTGCTAAGTTATACAAGCGCATCTATAACTGTATGATGCGTTTATTTTTTATAGTGATATAAAAGTGAGTAAGAGGCTAGCGGTATGTTGTATCTGGGTGTCGAGTATATTTGGAGGTTTGTTGCAAGCTCAGGAGGACGAACAAGAGATCTTCTCACTTACGTTGAATGACTTACTGGAGCTTTCCGTGACGTCCGGCTCTGAACGAGCCGAGAAGTTGCGCTATACACCCGCTTCCATTCAAGTCCTCACCAAAGAGCAAATCAAACAGCGTGGTTATACAAGCCTAAGCGAGGCTATTGCAGATTTCTCTGGATTCGACCTAAGCACTGCGTATGGCTCTGAACACACGACGTTTTTCCAAAGAGGGTATAGAACACCGAGTACACAGCGTACATTGGTTATGATTAATGGCATTATTAATAACCGACTGTGGGGCCATGACTTTCCAGCAAATCGGCAGATCCCATTCACCGGTATTGAACGTATAGAGGTGCTTTCAGGTCCTTCGGGGGCGGTATACGGACCCAACGCGTTTTTGGGAGTGATCAATATCATTACGCAAAAAGGCAAGGACCTAGAGAGTGACGGGCACCATTTAACGATGCAAGCTCAGATGGCAGATTTTGATTCGAAGGGGTTAGACTTCACGGTACTGGGTAAGCAACAAGGCCTGAGTTATTGGTTATCGGCTAAGGTATATGAAAGTGATGGTCCTGAACTTGAAGACATGGCTCGCTGGGGCTTTGTGAATGAGGATTATTTATCAGATGAGCGGTTTTGGGGACCTGTGCTTAACTACAAGTATAATGGCGTCCCATACGGAGAATATGTATCAAAGAATCAAGAACACGGGGTGTTTGCAGAGATAAGCCATGGTGGCTTAAGCGCAGGCATTAACCACTGGTTGACGCAAAGTGGTTATGGTATGCAGTTTAGTTTTGATAGGGGCCAGCCCAATGCCACTTGGAGTAAAAAAAACAATTTGTACTACCTTGAATACGATCATGTTTTTTCTTCAGGCTTTGGAGTGAAAAGCTTCTTGCGCTATCGCACTGAACAGAGATACGGTAATTGGGCTGAGGCAAGCCCTGATAAAAACAGCGAAAACTCTCAATATTCGTTCGTCACCATTTCCGATTGGAACTCGATTAACTCCTCTTGGCAAGCTCGTCAGGATTATGACTACCAATATTCAGACTCATTACATTTGGCTGCGGGAATTAAATACGAAAGAAAGGAATTAACCAAAGCTTATGAAATTTGTGGATATTGGGCATCTGCGTACTGCTCATTAGAAGATGATGGACAGTTGGGACCTTATGGACTGGGCAAAGGGGTATATTATTCCACCGACAGCAGCATGCCTGTACTACTTGGTGCATTGGGGGAAATGGACGAGTCTAATCTCATTCGAACTACAGACAGAGGCGCATATTTTAGAGCTAGTTTAAAAATGCCAGGTTGGTCGTTAAGTGGTGCCATTCGCTGGGATAATAATTCAACCTATGGCACATTCATCAAGCCCAGAGTAGCGGCTACTTATGATTACAATGAACGCAATACATTTAAGATAATTTATGCCACTGCTTTTCAAGAGCCTGCACCCATTCAACTCTATGGCGGCTGGAATGGTCGCAATGCCAATCCTAACTTGTTGCCAGAAGAAGTTCGTGACTTGTCGTTAATATGGATGTATCAAAGTGGGGCATGGTTTAGTGATTGGTCAGCTTTTTATAGTAAATATAAAAACGTAATAAAAGAAGAAGCGGATAATGCGGGTAAAAGGGATGTAAAAGGAATTGAGTGGCGTGTTAAATATGAGATGGATAATCACTGGTTTGACGCAGCTCAGATAAGCAGTTACATAAACTACAGTTATACTGATGTTACGAGTTATATCAACTATGATCATCAGCGTGGCCGTTGGATAGGTAGTGGCAGCGCAGCCTGTAAGCAAGATAGCACGCTATGCGAAGAGTATCGATTGCCCTTGGGTGATATAGCGCCACACAAACTGAATATTGGTTTTAATGTGCCGGTTACTTCCCAATGGAGCGTAAATACTCGGTTTAACTATGTATCTTCTCGGCACCTTTACTTAAGAAACCCATTAAGAGCACAGGGAATTAAGCTTGGAGACTATTTGACAACGAACCTAAATTTGGCGTGGCGCAGTGATAGGCTCAGTGTTCACGTTAAAATTAACAATCTATTTGATAGTCAAATATATCATTCTGGGCTTGGACCTGCCGACTCGGGCAATGCATTTACAAGTGCTGATGGTAACCTTTCACGCACTCAAGGGTTTTACAATTCAGTGTTGCCACAAGTGGGCCGTAATTGGGAAGTTGTCGTCACCGCCAGCTTTTAGCTCGTTGAAAAGCTCAAAAGGCGGGGGGCGCACTTTTGAGCTTAGTTTGTGTTATTAACAGTTTTCGTTTTCTGCTTTCGCTGCTTCTTTGAGGTTTTCACAAGCGTCTTCGACAGCGTTTTGAGCGTCAGTGATCATTTCATCAACCTCTTCGCCTGTTTCCTCGGCAGGGCCGTCAGAGCAACCAGCTAGTGTCAATAGTGTTGCTGCACCAAAGACTTGTATCAATGTTTTTAAGCTATTCATAATATCACCTTGTTCCTTTTGATTTATTTATTAACGACAGAAGAAATGACAGCACTAAAAAAGCAACGAAGATAAAGAACAAAATCTTCGCAATGCTAGCTGCTGCACCCGCGATGCCACCAAAACCAAATACAGCGGCAATAAGCGCAAGTACTAAAAAAATAAGTGACCAACGTAACATGGGAACCTCCTTTGTACTTAGGCTGTTAAGCCGTAGTTTCTTTCAGGCCTTTCATCTCATCATGGTTTGCCTGCATCACCGAGCGGATTTGATTGAGGGCGAGTGTACAGCTAGGTGGTAAGTCTTGCTTTAAAGCTCTGTCGATTTTTCTCAGTACTTTATCTTCGACCTCTTCAAGCTGAGAAAGGTAGGTATGCTCTTTATCCGTACTAATAAGCGAAATGACTTTAGTATAGGACTCTCGAAGTTCAACGCTTAACGCGTTGTCATCTTCAATTTTACCCTCATCGGCAACTATGAATTTTTGTAGCTCAGATACAGCCTGTGCCTTATCGAGAATATTTTTCTCAAAAATTCGTGCCAGTATAAGGTTGTCAATGTTCTTCTTGGCTTGCGTGTAAAACTCTACGCCTGCATTTAGTACTTTGATCAGTTCTTTAACTGTACTTAAATCATGATTGGGATGGGTCATATATTCTCTCCTTAATCTTCAACAAATTAAATCTTGCGTGTTCAAATATCATCAAGCATGTCCTATGCCATATTATTTTTTCTTTATTTTCATGTTGTTATGAAAACTTTAACTAGGGAGATGTAATTTTTACTTAATGGTTGTAATCACTTCACGTAATTTTTGCATGATTGTGATTCATGTGATTTATAACGGTGTGTGATGGGTAAGCTTGGTACTTTAAAGCTTTCACGAGCCTGTATTGCGACGTCCAGTGATAGCAAGTAGGTGGATAACAGTGCAGTTGTTTGACATAGCCTGTCAAAAAGTTACAAAGGCCGTGAATATTTTACCTGTAAAAATTTCATGTTCAATGCAATAGAGGCGGATATAGAACTAAGGTTTTCTTTTATTTGTTTGATTTATATGGTTTTTTGCTTTTGGTATGCGTTGTGCTTCATCTGATTCGACCAAATTATTTAAGGAGAATGATTATGAAACGCACATTGATTACTATCGCATTGGCTTCAACTTTGGCTGCAACCTCAGCAAGCGCTAAAGATAACACGTGGGAGAAAGAAGCAAGCGATGCTTGGATAGATGGTAAAGCAGAAGCTACGCTGCTATTTAACACGAACCTAGATTCTTTTGACATCAACACCGATGTCAAGGGTGGGGTAGTTATCCTGACTGGTAAAGTTGAGCGTAGCGTAGATAAAAAACTCGCTGAAGAACTCGTTGAGGGGATCGACGGAGTAAAAGAGGTTGAGAACCAGATCACCATCGTTGAGAGCGCTCAGCAAGATAAAAGCAACCATATGGATAAGTCTACATTTACGGACGCTAAAATAGCTACCGTGATTAAAACACGCTTTCTATTTGATACGGATGTTGATGCCAGCGACATTGAAGTTGATGTTGAAAACGGCGAAGTAACATTGCGTGGGGAAGTGGCTTCTTCTTCAGAGAAGCAGCTCGCTGTAGCCATAGCGAAGAATACAGCTGACGTACGTGATGTTAATACAGAGCTAAAAATCGTTAAAGAATCTTAATTACCCAATGCTTAAAAGCGCTCCTATGAGCGCTTTTTTTATCACTAAATTTCAATTCACAACTTTCTATAAATACACAAGGAATTATTATGCGTAAATTCGTGTCAATTACCGCTGCGTCTATGGTTTTAGCAATGAGTGGGGTAGCATCTGCTGCACAAGGCAATTACTTTGATTTTAATGGTGAGCCTAAGGTGTATGCTGGTATTGGCTATGGTCAGTATTCGTTTCAGTGGGATGACCGAGAAAACGATACCAGCTTTGATGAAGATGAGTCGATGTTAAAGGGTTATATCGGTACGGCTCTAAATGAATACTTTAGTGTTGAGCTTGCCTATCAAAACTTTGATGAAGCTAGTGATATCGATAGCAATGCAGAGCTTGATGGTGTCTCGTTAGCTACGCGTTTTTCTGCGCCACTCAGTAATAGATTTTCACTCTATGCAAAAGGAGGGTGGCTTGAGTGGAATGCTGATATTTATGCCAATATTCCAGAAGTAGGTAGGGTTGGTACTGAACTTGATGGCGGCGATTGGTTTTATGGTGCGGGTGTTGCCTTCGTTGTGACTAACAATGTAAACATGCGACTGGAGTATGAGCGCTACGAGCTGGATGATAGAATAGACCCGAATATGGATGTGGCATCTTTGTCTGTTGAATATGTATTTTGACGTACAATTATTCCAAACATAGTGCCCAGTTTACATGTTGTTTTTCACCGCTGTGATTTATCATAGCGGTGTTTTTATTTAAATAAAGAGCGCAAGGTTCAACAGGGAAAGGCGCACGTATTTAAGTTAACCTTACTTATAGCAAGCGTGTTAAATGATTAAAAATCTTTGGTCTTGGTATCAGGCCATCTTTAACGTTCTTTAGCGAGTCAAATTACTCATCATGCTTTTGCATATCCTGCAAGGTCTTCCCACCCTTAGCATTAAAATCAAGCGTGCGAATAGGAAATGGTATGAGGATATCGTTCTCATTGAGTGCCTTATTGATGGTAACAATGGCTTTGTGACGAATATCCATAAAGTTCCCGTTGCCTGGATATGCTATCCAAAACCAAACGAGTAAATTTATTGCACTATCACCAAAGTGGCTGGCATAGACAGCGGTTTCTTGTTTGTTTATAACAAACTCATGCTCATTAATCGCTTTTTCTATAACATCTCGAGCTTTGTCAATATCGTCGGCATAAGATATACCGACGGCTACCTCTATACGCCTCTTACCTGTACTCGAATAGTTTTTAAGGTCATGTTTGAAAAGCATTTTATTTGGGATTATATGAAGCTGTCCATAGAAGTTCTCGATTAGCGTATTACGCAGGTTGATTTGTTTAACCGTACCAAAGGTATCACTTGTTTCTACGATATCACCTACTCTAAACGGCTTACGTATCCCCATGACGACACCCGCAATGAGGTTTTCTGTCATATCTTGAAATGCAAAACCGATAGCAAGCCCAATAATTCCTGCACCAGCTAAAAGTGACGCGACCGCACCAGAGAGCCCCATAATATCCAAAGCGAAGAAAAAGCCTATGGCTATTACAATCAGCTTAATGATTGCCGCTAGTAACCCTGCGACTTGAACAGAGTTAGATGCCCTTTTGAGTAGCTTGAGTGACCACTTAGCAATTAGGCTGGATAAGAAAAGAAATAGTACAAAAATAATGATGGCAACAATGAGGTTGGGTACATTTTTAATGCTTAGTTCAACCCAAGCTTCTACTTTTTCATGTATGAGCTGCCAAAACTTCTCTAACGATAAAATATCCATATGGCTTCACCGTGTTAATTTGAAAGGTACAGTGTCGCAGTTATTATGCCAACCAGCCCTTAATTAAAAGTTAGTTGAAACAACATGTTGTGAGCGATGCGTGGAGAGGGGCGGGAAGGTGGTAAATTTTTACCTGTAATTTCTTCACAATGTTAGAAGAACCTACATCACAAATGAGTGGTACGCTAAGGTGTAAATATTAATACTTTAATTATGATTGTTTTTCTCTGTGGTGTGCGACACGCTTGCTTTCAGCACGAGTAACTTTTCAAGCACACGTATTTACTTTGTCGGGTACGAAAATTGTACAGTGTAAATTTTTCTCACTCAGACTGTATAGGTTACAATTCAATATTGAGTTTTTATATAAGACTTTGATTTTTAAGTTGTTTAAGTTTGGCCTGTTGATTGCTTTATACAAGTGACATTTACTTTTTATAAGGATTAATCATGGCTACTACAAATACAGCGACAAGTAACTCTAATCGTAAGTCTAACTCTAAAGATCAGCCAACACACGCGCAATACAGTGATGAGGAGCACCCTGTATCAGATAAAATGGCAGACACTCTTCATCATACAGTTGATGGCTTGCACTCGAGTGCAGCCCATGCTGAAGAGGTGCTAAGGGCGAAAAGTGGTGAATCTGCAACTGCGATAAAAGCACAGTCAAGACTACTTCAGCAAAAGTGGAACAAATCGGGCGCTAAAAAGTATGCAACTGAAAACCCCGTGAAAACAGCTGGGTTTGCCTTTACAGCGGGTATGTTGCTGACGTTATTTTTAAAGAAGAAATAAGATGAAAGAGTCACTTGGTTCTTCACAAAAAGAGCAAGGCTCAGTTGATCTGAAAGCGCAGTTTGATGCGCTTTCGGATCAAGGACGCCAGTTGGTTGCAAGTTATATCGACATCTTTTCGAGCTACTCGAATTTACTCAAAGCAAAGTTAAAGGCGAACTTAAAGCTGCTTGTGACCATCTTCTCGCTTATTGTTGCAGCGGTGATGTTGATGATGATGGTCTGGGCGAGCCTTCAAGTGGTGCTTGCCTATGCTTTGGTATCAACGGGGTTTAGCTGGTATGCCTCAGCAGGTTTGGTGATGGCACTGAATGTTGCATTGGTTTATTACCTAACCGCAACGGCTGTGCGATTATTTGACAAAGCCAGTGGAGATTTACTGGACGACTTCTTTAACGCTGATAGTAAATAGGTTCAACATGACTTATCTAGCTAAATACATATACCAAGCTGCGAATAAAGAAGTGAATGAGCGCCGAGCACATTACCTACGCAGCACTTTACGCCATCAGGTTATTAAAACCTGTATGTGTGCGCAATTAAAAGAAGTCATCTCATCGCCTATCGTTTTGACAGGCGTGGTAGTCGCTGGTGTTTATGTTTCTGGGTCAAATAAATTTGGAACGTTGCGGCAATTAGTCCGCATTAGACAAATGATAAAGCAGCTCAGTTGACCATCTCGACAGGTATTCTTATTTTTCGCCCGTATGATTTACAGTGACTCAATGAGTGCTTGAAGATCAGGTAATGACACGGGCTTAAGCAGAACTTTATCTATGTTCGCGGTCGCCAGTTTTTGTGGGTCTGGATCTGAGCCACTCACAATCACTATGTCTTGATGTGGATTGAGCGCTTGAATTTTTGTTACCGCATCAAACCCAGAGCCATCCGGTAGTGTTAGGTCAAGTAAAACCAAGTCAAAGGGGGCTTGATCAGCGTACACATTGAGGCTGCTTTCGATGTTATGCGCACTACATACATTGGCGTCCAAAGAAGACAGTAATAATGTCATCAACTCTCGTGCATCATTGTCATCTTCCACCAACAAAATGCGTTTAGCACTGGAGTTATGTGATTTTTTAAAGGTCTCTGAGTGTTCGTCTTGATTCTGAGAACCTAGATGATAGGTCAATGTTGCGTTTAGTTTAGCGACGTCGATTGGCTTGGTTAGGCAATCATTAAACCCAAGCGCTTTTAGTGTTTCTTTATTGCCTTTTTGCGCTGCAGCGGTCAGAGCCACTACTGGGATCTCAATGCCTTGTTTTCTAATCGCCACAATGGCTTCGTGACCATCCATTTGTGGCATATGTAGGTCCATGAAGGCTAAATCTATGTGCTGATTCAGACTTAACGTGTCGACAGCTTGCTTACCGTTGTTTACAGCTGTTACGGTAACGCCTGTTTTTTCGATTAAGTCTGAAATCAAAAAGCGTATTTCTGGAATGTCCTCCACCACAAGCACATGGCCACCCAGTTGTGGTAAAGGCATTTGTTCTACCTCCGATGGTGCTTGCCGTAAATTTAGTGGCACTAATTGTATCTCGCTTGGGGAAGTGTGCTCGTTCAAGATATCTACATAGAATGAGAAAAGGCTGCCTTGGCCGAGCGCAGATTCAACCGTCAAACCTCCGCCTAGCAGCTCAATGAGGGCAGAGCTGATTGCTAACCCAAGTCCCGCGCCTTCATTCGTCTTGGTCGTTGTGTTTTGAACTTGCTCAAAGGGCTTAAATATACGTTTGAGGTTTTCGGGGGGAATGCCAATACCAGTATCTTTGATATAGACGTGCAGCTGAGTGTGCTTTAGTTCTAGCTCAACTTTAATGCTACCCTCATCAGTAAACTTGATAGCGTTGTAAATAAAATTAGTAAGTACTTGGCGCATTCGTGTTGTGTCATTATATATCTTATCGGGTAGCGGGCCACGGGCTGTGATTGAAAAACAGAGGTTTTTCTTTCTCGCAGCCATTTGAAACAGGCTTTGTAAATCTACAAGGAATGAGTTGAGTGAAAGCCACTCTTTCGATAGCGATAAGGTATTGGCTTTGATTTTCGATAAATCCAATACGTCATTGAGAAGGTTCAGTAAGTGTAGGCTATTGTTATTTATAATTGTCAATTCAGGTTTAATATTGTCCAGTTCTTTGCGAGACAGTAACAGGTCGGTATAGCCCATGATTGAGGTTAAAGGAGTTCTGAGTTCGTGACTCAAGTGCGCTAAAAAGCGGTCTTTTGCTCGGTTGTCGGCCTCGACCCTGAGGCGTTCCAAGCGCTCATTAGTCAACTCTTTACGAGATAGGGCATAGCGGATAGCACGAATAAATCGTACGCTATTAATTTCAGACTTAACCAAAAAGTCTTCAGCGCCAAGCTCAAGAGCTTGCTTGTCTAGCACTTCATCTGCCAGACCAGTTAGCATAATAAAGGAGGTCGAATTGCCCATCTCTTTAGCTGCTTTTAATACTGATAGGCCTGTGTAGGCACCAAGATGATGGTCTAATAAGCAAAGGTCAAAAGTTGTCTGCTCAAGTGTATGAATTATTTCGTCAAAGTCACTTAACCAAGTGATCTCAAAGTCAAACTCTAGCATTTCGTTAAGATAGTCGAGAGCCAGTGTATAATCGTCTTCATCATCTTCGATTAATAGTAGCTTGACGGTTTTATCGTTACTCATCTAGTGCTCCACGCTACGGTAGTTCGACTATCTCAATCCAATATTTACCTAGGTTTTTCATCAACTCGACTAAACTTTCGAAATTGACAGGCTTTGAGATGTAAGAGGCGGCACCTGAGTCATAACCCCGTAGCTTATCTTCCTCTTGCTTAGAGGTGGTGAGAATAACTACTGGGATTGAGCGTAGGTTCGGGTCTGCTTTTATTTCCTTTAGTGCTTGTCTACCATCCATTCTTGGCATGTTTAAATCCAACAAAATCAGGCTTGGTCTAGGGTGAGCTCGCACGTCACTAAAGCGCCCTTCATGGCGAAGATACTCCAGTAGCTCAACGCCATCATGAACAAAGTTTATGGTATTAAGCACACGCCCCTCATCGAGTGCATCTTGTGTTAACATCCGATCATCTTCATCATCATCGGCCATTAGAATATTAATTCTTTTCGGTTGTGAGTAGTTCATTTGTGTTGTCCTGTACACTGAATAGATTGGCATCAGTGGGTAGTGTAATCGTAAATGAGGCACCATTATTGGCATTGGGAACCGCATAAATTTGGCCACCATGGCGCTCTATGATCCGTCTGCATACGGCTAAACCAATACCTGTGCCTGCGTATTCTTTACGTGTATGTAAACGTTGGAACGGGGTAAATATTTTTTCAGCATATTCTGGAGCAAAGCCAATACCGTTATCACTGATGGTGATTTTGATCCAAGTTCCTTGCTGATGCGTCAGATGGGAGGGGGCTGAGATTGATTCGCTATGAATCTCTATTTCGAGCGCTCGCTGGCTGTGGCGAAACTTTATTGCATTAGATAGCAAGTTAGAAAATAACTGAGAGAGTTGGCTAGCGTCAGCAATAATTGTGGGGAGTGGATGGATGACTATCGAGCCTTGGCTTTCTTCTATGGCAATTTCTAAGTCGTCAGTGACTTGCTTGAGTAAGTTATTTAAATCAACTTGAACGAACGCTTTGCCTCGTGTAGTAACACGAGATAGCTCTAATAAATCAGTGATCAGTGTAGACATGCGCACCGCCGCGGCATTCATTCGCGCGAGATAATCACAGCCTTTGGCACCGAGTTGATCACCACAGGTGGTGGTGAGCCTGTCAGCAAATGCACGAATTTTTCGAAGTGGCTCTTGCAGGTCGTGGGAAGCAACAAATGCAAAGTCTTCTAATTCTCGGTTACTTCGGTTTAGTTCGTCGGTGTAAACTTCAAGTGCTTGGGTACGCTCTTTCACTCTTTGTTCTAGCACTTGGTTTAATGCTTCTAACTGTTGCTTCGCGGCTTTTTGGTTCTTGAGGTGTTTATTCAGCAGTACCACAATGAATATACACATCAATATGCTCAGTACTGTAAACCAAATGACATTGCTTTTTGCTTGTGTTCTTGCTTGTTCTAGTCGCTGCAGCAACGCTTGCCTGATCAAGGTTTCTTCTTCAATTATTACTTGATATAGCTTGCGCATATCACCTTGAGATAACTGTGTATCTTGTAATAATCTTTGTTGCTGCGTTTCATCTGTTATAGCTGCTAAATCGATACTCGCGCCCAAAGAGTTCAACTTTATTTGCGCAAGTTTGGCGAATTCTTCAATTCTAGCCTGTTGTAAATGGCTTTGTGATTTTATTTGCTGCAAGCGCTTCAAGGTCGCTTTGAACTGCTCAAGCGTTTCTTTATAGGGGGCAAGAAACGCTTCTTTTTTAGAAATGAGGTAACCTCTTTGGCTTGACTCCGCATTGAGCATGTCTATATGCATGCTATCAATAACCAGCATCACCTCACCGGCATTGGTTAGGTCTTTGTGAATATCAGCAATATCATAGATATTTTTAAAGCCAATCATGGCGTTGGATAAAATAGCACCTATGATAAGCATGGCATTTAGCCATGCAAAGCGAGAGGCACTTAGCCTATTTATAAAGCTGCTCATGGTTATTTAGCCTCTATTATTGTGCTGATTTTGCCAATGCTCATTGTTGTGTCATTTGCTGTATGGTGGCACTACATTCTTTCGCTGCAAGGATAATTTGATCAGCAATTTTTTTGACCTCCTCTGGTGAGGCGGACTTATCGACCATGATTTTAAGTAACTCAGCATTCATTGATATATGATTGAGTGGCTTTCGTGCATCATGAACAATTGCGTCGAGTTTTGCTTTATCTTGCATTGTTTATAACCTCCAAACTAAAGTGGTTAATGAGAGCTTTCGTAAGTGTTTAATCGGTTATATAGCGTTTTCGTACTGATCCCAAGAATTTTTGCCGCATTGGTTTTATTACCATCAACCGATTCTAGTGTTTTGTAAATTAACTCTTTTTCCAGTGCCTCTATGGTTGTACCTACTTTGATGTTGGTGTTTATGATGGGATGAGCATCTTGCTGTGTTGCATTGTCAGTGGCATGGTGAGCCACTGAAGTGGCGCTACTATGCTTCGAAAAAGGAGAGTCGAATGAATCAGGAAAGACCAAAATCTTTCGTTTTAAATCTGCCATGATGTAAGCACGATGAATAGTATGCTTGAGTTCTCGGATATTGCCGGGCCAATCATGCGTCACTAGCCGGTCCATGTCTGCGTCATTCATGGTAACGTTAGAGTTATATTGCTGATTTAATTCATCGAGGAAATGTCTGGCGAGTAATGGAATATCATCTTTTCTTTCTCGCAAAGGTGCTATCGTAATCGGGAACACTGCCAATCGGAAGTAAATGTCTTCTCGTAGCACTTTGCCTTGAGCAATTTCTTCTATGCAACGGTTCGTCGCTGAGACAACGCGGCAATTAATAGGGATACTTTTTGTTGCGCCGACTCTTGTCACTGTTTGTGTTTCTAGTACGCGTAATAAATTAGGTTGCATATCTAAGGGCATTTCAGTGAGTTCATCCAAAAATAGCGTACCGTTCTTAGCCAACTCAAACACGCCTTGTTTTTGTGCGTTGGCCCCAGTAAAAGCCCCTTTTTCATGACCAAATAACTCACTGCCAATTAAGTCTTTGGGTATCGCTCCACAGTTGATAGATACGCGATCGCCGGTAGCGTTACTTGCATTGTGAATTGCTTGTGCGACCATCTCCTTACCAACACCACTTTCGCCCAATAGCATGACGTTCGCATCGGTTTTTGCAACGCGCTCAATCATCAGGTACATGTCTTTCATCGCCTTTGATTCGCCAATTAGGCAACCGAAGTGATGCGTGTAGCCTTTACTTTCTTCTTTACTTGAAGCTTGTTTGTTGGGAGGTGTGAATAGGATTCCTTTCAAGTCATCTGCATCAATGGGTTTAGTTAAATAGGCGATGCTGTCATCGCATATCTCTGCGATGGCATTTTTTACACTAGGGTGGCCTGTGATCATGGTCACTGATGAGGGAATATTTGCGCTTTGGATATAATCGAGCAAGTGTAATCCACTGCCATCCGGGAGCATGAAATCTAATAAGATATGGTCAAATTTATGTGAGGCAAGCCATTGTTTAGCTTCTTTAATTGAGGCGGCACTATACACCTCACAGTCTAGGTATTCGATGATCTTACATGCCAGCTCGGTAAACTCCAAATCATCGTCAATTAATAAAACACTTTTCACAAGTTCATATCCTTTTCTTACCTCTTGTCCATTCTAACTGATATCAAAGCGTTTTTACATGCTACGTATCAGCACAAATAATTGAGAGGCTCTGTGGTAGCACGGCAATACTTAATTGTTTGGCAGACTCTATCTCACCATCAATAGAATATTGGAACTCGGTTTCACTACTAAGATGAACGGCTTTTGCTTTGTGGTGTTGCACACTCATGTTGGCGCTGTTGCTTTGGCTGATGCTATTGGTGACAAGCTCGGCTAAACTCAATATACGCTCAGAGGTATCGTCTGTATAATTGAGTTGTGTAATATCGAGCAAACCGTCTTGCCAGTCAGGCGGGCCACCTCCTTGTGCTAGCAAGGTACTAAAAGGAGCCGCGTTGGCAATGGCAATACTACTACACTCTACATGCTCAGGGGGCTGCTCATCCACACACAGGGTCATGTCAAGTTTGTCATGTGCTATGAGCGCATTGTAAAACCCTTTGATATAAGCCAATTGCCCTAGGCGGTTTTTTTGCTCACGATTGGCATGGTCAATCATGCGCTCTTCTAAGCCTACTGCCACAACCAATAAAGCTGTTTGCTCATTACATGTCATGGTGTCCATATTGACAGTTTGGTGTGCAAGCAGTGCCTCACACGCTTCAGTTATCGGGTTTACTTTGCTGTTAAAACCCAGCAGCACATGGGCAAGGGCATTTGCGGTACCTGTAGGCATAATACCCAATGTATGTGGGGTGTTTTTAATTGCCGATGCAACTTGAGTGACTGTGCCGTCGCCACCGCAAGCGACAAAGGTGGTTGCGTTTGAGCGAGGTTCCAGCAGTGAAGAAGCTAAATTAGTCACATCCGTGTCTTTTTCTGTGAAATGAAAGTTCAGCTGATATTCTTTTGTAAGTTCTCCAATAATTTCATTGTCATACTGATACCACTTACCTGAGCCAGAGACTGGGTTTACGATCAACTGTAATTCTTGCGGTGCATGTTTTATAACATGGTTGTTAATAGAAATAAGACCCTTAAGTTGTTTTTTATTAAGTCTTGCTGTGCCGCGAATACTTTGTATTTGCTCAATTACTTCTCGAACGGTTAAATCAGGTTGAGAGGCGAGTAAGTATGCGCAAAGCGTGAAAAATGAGCGACCACGACCCAGTGCGCAGTGTATGACAACTTTGTTCTTAAGCTGATGCTGTGCTTTTATCCAGTTGATTGCGTGTATTATTTGCGTTTCGTTTGGTGAGTAATGATCTAAAATAGGAATATTCAGATAGTACAGACCTTCCTGTTCAGCAGACCAGTTCAAGCCATCAAATTCAGCAGTAACGTCAACAATAGCATTAACGCCCTCTGCCTCAAGCATTTCAATATCGGTAGGAAATAGTCGACATGCTAAAAATAGATCTGGGGTGATCTGCTGTATTGCTGGAACTTTATCATTATGACGCACAATGGCATTGTACAACTGCGCGCCTGCAAGGTAGGGCAGAAGTAAGATTTTGATCCATAATGGTATTGAGCCTGTGGCAGATTTTCTGAATATTTTAGGATAGTTGCTTGTGTAAGCGAGTAATATAAAAAATAGTGACAATGAGAGCCACACAGAGGGAATGAGTAACCAGCCATGACGGCCTGCCCAGACTAGCCCAAGTGAGAGTAAAAGAGCGACGGCATAGTATTTAATCATTTTCATTAAGTTAAAACTCCTTTGGTTACCTAAAATGAAAGCAAAATCTGCACCACACAACCATATTTTAACGTTTTGATTTAAAAGAAATTATTTTTCTATATTATTTGGCGTGTCGAATTTACACGAACAGACTGATTATATTGTAACTTTTACAGGCCCATGTCTGTAAAAGGTATCGTGTGAATCTTACTTGCTAATTGATTAACGATATAGCTTTGTAAAAATAGCACATAAAGTTGTTGAGTCGGCTCAGTTGTGCCATGTTTAATTAGGTTTTACTGTATTTTTTGCAATTTAGGAGGTTGATATAACAATAAATTTTAAAGTTTTTATTCTAATTTTGAAGTATGTGTGAAATATTAACCTTTTGATTTGTAGTAGGAGTGTGCACTAGCACTGAGGCCAAATGCTTAAACAACTTTCCATCAAGCAAAAAATCATTTTGGGCTTTACTAGCTTAGGTATTTTACTATTGATATCAAGTGGCCTTGCATATACGGCTTTAAAGCAAATCAACCACGCCAACAGTGAGGTAAAAAGTGTTGCATTACCTATATTAAAAACGGCTAACACCTTACAGCTACAACAAAGTTCATTAAGCAAATTAATCTCTAAAGCTTACAGTGAAAATGATGGCGCGCAATTGAGAGCCATAAAGCAGCGCTTTTCTGAACAACAGCAAACGTACCAAACACAATTGTCTACACTTCATTCTATTACTCAAGACAAACAACAGTTTACTGAACTTTTAAACACCATAGTGTCAGTGAGTAAAAATATTGAGCGTGAGGCGAACTCTTTACTGTCGGCGAAACTCACAGTCATCGAACAAAGACAGCGTATTAGCGAGCAGATAGAACAGTTTGAACAAGCCCGAAGCCTGGCCAGTGACGCTATGCTTAATCTTGAACTAGTTGAAACGAGCAATAGGCGTCAGCTTGCGGAAGTGGCAGGTACAGGTATACGTATTGACGATATGATGTATACCTTAAGCGACAACGTAAAAGTTGCGAATCAGCTTGAAGGACAAAATTGGCAAGCCCAACAAGATGATGTGCGGTTTTTGCTAGGTAATATTCACGATAATTTGCAGTTTTTAAAACGCCAGTCACAGGGATTGGATGTAGAGGAATTATTAACAGCGTTTGGCGAGCAATTGACGGTAATTGCAGCCATGGTAGATGAACCCGGCAGTTTGTATCAAAGCGTAGCAAAGAAGCTGTCTGCTCAGGCTCAGTCGCAAAGTGCATACCAGCTAGCAGAGCGGGCAACAGAGCGGGTTCAGAATACGTTGCGAGACCTACAAAAAGCTGCCGATGAGCAATTTAATTACTATGAAAACATTGCAGAGCAAAAGATTCAACAGGCTCAAAAGGCCGCTTTGACCATGGCCGTGGTGTTTATTGTTTTAGCTGTATTTATTGCCATTTCAACGAGTCGAGCGATGTTGGGCCCTTTGGCGGCCGTAAATAAAATGCTTGGTTATCTGGCTCAAGGAGATTTCTCTAGAGCTATGAAAAAGCGCAGTGATGACGAATTTGGCATGTTGATTGACAACATCAACCGCGTAAAAGACAGCCTGCGAGTGCTGTTGGATGATATTAACAAAAAGGTTCATGAGTTGGAGCACATGTCAGACTCGACGCAACAGCGCAGCCAGACTTTGGCACAAAACGCTCAGCAGCAACTACAGCGCATTGACAGCGCAGCAGGGTTGGCCTCACAAATCGCGCTCAGTGCTCAACAAGTTAGTGAAGAATCAGCAACGACGCTTAGCAGTATCAAAGAAGCGGAACAGCAGAGTTTGAGCGTCAATGATATCGCCAACGACAACAAGCAGCACATGCTATCGCTCAACAGCAAAATGGCAGACACCGTTGCGGTTATGGATAAATTGACACAGCACAGTGAAAACATCGGATCGATTCTAGACACGATCGTTTCTATTGCAGAGCAAACTAACTTATTAGCTCTGAATGCTGCAATAGAGGCTGCTCGAGCAGGCGATCAAGGTCGTGGCTTTGCAGTTGTTGCGGATGAAGTCAGGACCTTGGCTGCTCGTACTCAATCTTCAACCAATGAGATCAATACCATGATTGAGGCACTGCAACAGGACACTAAACTGGCCAATAGTGCTATTTTAGAGGGCCAATCAGGTACTCAGGCATGTGCAGCTCGCAGTGAGTCATTATCCGATGCCATTGGCCAAATTGAGCAGGTATTGGTGCAAGTGAATGAGCTAAGCAGTCGCGCCAGTGGCGCTGCCAATGATCAGGTATCTCATTGTCAAGAAATTGAGAGTGTTATGGAGCACGCTCAGCAAACCGCTAAAGACAACGCCAATGAAATGCAACATATGGCTCAAGCCAGCGAGTCGCTTAGCCGCTTTGCAAACTCCCTGACGGAATTAGTGAGCCGTTTTAAGCTGTAGTGCTGACGGACGTTAGAATACCTCGACATTCTTGCAAGTTCATAAAGTGTGGTACAGGGTAATCTGGGTGCGCTTCTTTTAGCGCAGATTGTGCAAGGGCATCAATATCTTGACCGCGCAGTTCACTAAAAGTGGTTTGAATGTGCATAGTTGTAAGAAGTTGCTCGATATGGGTGAGTAAATCCTCCGCCTGACGTGCGATTGGGTAATCCAAAGAGGTCAGACGACACTCACGAGCAATTAAAGCCAGTGTGTTATCAATACGAGTGCCGTACCAGCGTAAAACAGGCAATAATAATACCGCGTTTGATAAACCATGCGCAGTACCATAATTGGCGCTGAGCTGGTGCGAAATGGCGTGCACGTATCCTACTGAAGTACGTGTAAACGCTTGCCCTGCATAAAACGAGGCCAATAATAGTTGTTCTCGGGCATCTAGGTCTTCACCATTTTGGTAGGCATTTGGCAAATGGCTGAAAATTAAATCACAAGCCTGTAGCGCCCTTTCCCTACTAAATCGCAAACAGTTAATGCTTAATAGCGCCTCAATTGCATGTGTCAGAGCATCTATTGCCGTTGTTGCGGTTAACTGCGCAGGTAAGCTGGTGGTGAGGTTGGGCAGTAATACAGCGTGTTGTGGTACCAATGAAAAATCAGTAGCAGCATATTTTTGCTGCTTTTGGGGGTCGTTAACAACTGCAGCAACCGTTGTTTCTGCACCGGTACCTGCTGTCGTCGGAATCGCAATATTGGGAGGCAGACGTTTGAGCACTTTAAACAGGCCTTTGAAGTCGGCTATCGGTTTATTGGGCCTGACTACTTTAGCACCAATGAGTTTCGCGCAGTCGATTACTGAACCGCCCCCGATAGCGATAATTGCACCGCATTGGTTGTGTGTGTAACAGTCATAGCCTTGTTCAACATCGTTAACGGTAGGATTAGGGTGAACGTCACTAAAAACGAATGGTTCAAGTTGTTGTTGTTTGATGATGTCGAGTAATGCTGATATTTGTGGGAGCTTCACGAGCGTATTGTCGGTGACAACGAGCACGTGGGACTGTTGTTTAAGTTTGAGTGCTTGTAACGCTTCTAGTAGCGCGTTACTACCACGGTGTAACTTGGGATTAGGCACGCCAATTAGAATAACGATGCATTTAAGGATGAAGTGATAACAGCGATAAAGCAGGGCCATGTGAGCGCTCGATTTTTAAACATGACAAAAATGTAGCATAAAGCTGTTTATTCATCTATGTCAGGTGAAGGAACGATACACATAAGACACTGATGCTTATCGTGTTATGTTGGAAGCGTATAAAAACAAAAAAGCCGCTGAAAAGCGGCTTTTTAAAGAGCAATCAAGTTGCTGCTTAAATGAGATTAGCTGAAGCTTACAGCTCTACGCTCTTTACGTTCACCATCGCGACGAGGTGGACGTTTGCCTTCGCTACGTGGGTCTTTAAAGCTACGCTTTCTGTCGCCACGAGGCTCAGAGCTGCCAGCTTTATCAGCTGGGTGAGAGCTCTTAGTTAGCTTCATTGGACGTTTACAGATAAATACGTTCTGGAAGTGTGATAGCACTTCAGCAGGCATATTCTGTGGTAACTGCACCGTACTGTGTTCATTGAACAGGCGGATGTCACCGATGAATTTGCTTGAGATATCAGCTTCGTTCGCAATAGCACCAACAATGTTCTTAACCTGAACACCGTGATCACGACCCACCTCAATACGGTAAGTATCCATAGGTCCTTGTGAGCTGTTGCGTGGGCCACGATCTGAACGCTCACTGCGTTCACGGCCTTTACGCTCACCACGAGCACCGTCACGACCACGACCTTCACGGCGATCATCGCGTTCACGACGCTCACGCTGGAACTTGATTTCTTCAACTTTAAGCGGTGACTGTTGCTGTGCTAAACACAGTAACGCGCCTGCTAAGTCTTCAGTGCTAAGTTCTAGCTTTTCAGCCAAGTCTTTTGCAACGTCATTGAAAAAAGCAATATCTTTGTGCTCAAGTGATGTTGCAAGCTTAGTTTGTAGTGCCGCGATACGTTTTGCTTCAACCGCTTTTGCAGAAGGTAATTCAACCTCAGCAATTTCCGATTTAGTATGACGCATGATGTTGCGTAGCAAATAACGTTCATTGTGTTTTACGAACAAGATTGCTTTACCAGTACGACCCGCACGACCAGTACGGCCAATACGGTGTACATATGCCTCACTATCTTGTGGAATATCGTAGTTGATTACTAAGCTTAAACGATCCACATCTAGACCACGAGCTGCAACGTCTGTTGCAATAACGATATCTAACAGGCCATTTTTTAAACGCTCTACAGTGCGCTCACGTGCTTGCTGGTTCATATCACCATTAAGCGGAGCGGCTGAAAAACCTTCATGCTCAAGTAACTCTGCAAGTTGTACAGTATCGTTTCGAGTACGAACGAACACAATTGCACCATCATAGTCTTCTGCTTCTAAGAAGCGAACGATGGCTTTGTTTTTGTGTACATTGGCACGCCAAAATACTTGCTCAACCGTTGAAACAGTTGAGTTACGAGCAGAGATATGAACTTGTTCAGCATTGTCTAAATACTTAGCACAAATAGACTGAATCTGTTTTGGCATCGTCGCAGAGAACAAACAAGTTTGCTTATCTTCTGGTGTTTTTTCCATGATGCTTTCAACGTCATCAATAAAGCCCATACGTAACATTTCATCGGCTTCGTCTAACACAAGCGCTGCAAGGTTAGATAGGTCGATAGTCTTACGGTTAATATGGTCAATTAAGCGTCCAGGTGTTGCAACAATGATTTGTGCACCACGGCGTAATGCGCTTAGCTGAATGCCGTAGCTTTGTCCACCATATAGAGCTAGTACTTCAACGCCCTTAGTGTATTTAGCATATTGTTCAAATGCTTCTGCCACCTGGATGGCAAGTTCACGAGTTGGTGTTAACACCAAAATTTGTGGCTGCTTAGTAGCCGGGTCAATATTGTTCAATAATGGTAATGCAAATGCTGCTGTTTTACCTGTACCCGTCTGCGCTAGTCCCAGTACGTCCTTTCTTTCTAGCAATAACGGTATACATTGAGCTTGGATCTCAGATGGTGTCTTGTATCCTTGCTCTTCGACTGCTTTTAAAATTGCAGGAGAAAGATCTAAAGATTCAAACGTGACTGGTTCTGACATTAATGCGCCTCAACGAATTTAAAGAGGCGCGCATTGTATAGGAAAAGCGCATCAAATGCTTGTACTAATTGGAACTATTTTATATGTGGTTGAAGTTGTACGTTTTTTAATCGTTTATAAAATAGGTAATTAACAATGTGTTTACTAAGTTGTTATTCCTGAACGTATTTTAACCGAGCACGAGGCTCGGTGTTATCGCAACAATCAACCAAGGTTAACTGTAAAGCGCCAAGTTCTCTTTGGCGTAGGCTTCAAATTCAGTAAAACCGCCGATGTGGTTTTCGTCAATAAATATTTGTGGCACCGTAGGGCAAGGTTTGCCAGCCGATTTTTCTAGATCAGCTTTGCTGACACCTTCTTTAATGATATCGACATAACGATATTTAAAATCCTCGCGCTGTGCGCTTAAGCGTTCTGCTACTTCTTTAGCACGTACACAATACGGACAACCTTCACGACCAAAAATAACACTAAACACGATAAGACTCTCTTTTGTAATGTGATTGATGGTTACAGTTTAGGAGAATTTTACCAAACTAAAAGTAACAAAAAACAATCAGGCTAATCGATTTATTAGATTAGGTTCGATACACGGTTTTAATTAAGTGATAGCCAAACTTGGTTTTTACTGGTCCATGTACTTCAAAAAGCGGTTTTTTAAATACCACATCATCAAAGGCTTTAACCATATCACCCTTGTTAAACTCTCCTAAATCGCCGCCACGCTTTTTTGAAGGACAAATGGAGTGTTGTTTAGCAAGTTTGTTGAAGTCTCCACCTTTGGCAAGTTTAGCTTTGATAGCAAGGCATTCTTTTTCGGTTTTTACCAGAATGTGGTAAGCACAAGCTTTTGGCATGATAGCTCCTAAATTCAAATAATGGCGAGATCATGCAGGGCTGGTAAGTAAAACACAAGCCCTTTAGCCCTCTTGATATTGTGCGTAGTTTTTAGCTGCATCGTGAGTGTGATTAGTTTACCGAGATTAACCTTCAATACGAGGACTACGAGGACATGTTTATTGATATGTACTGCTTAAGGTGCTGAGGTTTATGTAATTAATGGGCGGTTCTAAAGTCATAAATCTACATTCTCATCCGCAAACCTAGTTCGCTGGAGTAACCTCTAGAACGAGCGATGATGTTACTTTTTTCATCCAAGACATAATAGCTGGGGTAGGCACTTACTCTATAGTTGGCTTTGATATTGTGGTGGCCCAACAACACTGGCATAGATAGCTCAAGTTCATCAATAAAATGTTGCACCTGTGCTGCATCATCATAATCCAAAGCGATGGCAACAACATTTATATTTTGTTGTTCATAGATGTTATTCAAGTTTGGCATACTGAGCTTGCAGACATGGCACCAAGGCGCGAAAAAATACACTATGGTTTTTTGCCCTTGTAGTGATACTAAGTCTATGCGTTTATCACCCGTGAGGCTAGCAAGTGAGAAATAAGGGGCAGGTTGTGTGCCATCTTCACTGAGCATATCCTTTTCTTGATAAGCCGAAACAAGTAAAAATACGCAAACTACAACAATACATTGCACTAAAAATTTGACCATTTCATAGCAACTAAAAAACCTTATTCATAGCCAAGCTTACTATGGAATGGTCTGATAACAAAATGGATTGCGGCGTGTAATGAGTGAGTCAAACACGTCTTTTTATTCCGCTATCCAAGATAGCGCTTGGCCTTTTGAGGTTTGATCTTTGTTAAATCGACCAACACTAAGCCATCGATACAGTTGTTAAAGTCAGGGTCGATGCTAAAGCATAAAAAGTTGGCGCCATCGTTGTCGCAAAGCTCTGTGTACTGCTTGAACAATGTGGGTACTTGAGCACCCATGTTCGCCAGTACATGTTTCAGCTCAGCAAAATCTTCCTTGATGTCGTTACCATCAAATAGTGCCTGATACTGACTCACCTGTTGACTGGTCAGCTTAAACTCGTTTTTAGGCTCAGCGTGATCAGGCAGTGAGGAAAAGTAATGGGAGTAGTGATAAACCAGCATGGCTTTGGCCTCCTCAGGCAAGCTGTTTGATAAGCTTACGGCACCAAATAGATAGCGATGCTCAGGGTAGCGTTTTACAAAAGCGCCAATTCCATACCAAAGATAGTCAAGGCTTTTTCTTCCCCAGTATTTAGGTTGCACAAAACTGCGGCCAAGTTCTAAACCATGTTGAAAGTATGATTGCATTTTGTTGCTGTAGCGAAAGAGGCTGTCAGTGTATAAACCCTGCTGGCCATATTCTTCAATCACTTGTTTAGCGCTTGCCAGTCGGTATGCGCCAACTAGCTCCAATTGATTGGGGTCCCAAAGCACTAAGTGTTGATAGTGCATGTCGTATTTATCAATGTCGCGGCGCTTGCCACTGCCTTCTCCTACAGCACGAAAGGCGATCTCTCTTAATCTGCCTAGCTCTCGAAAGATGACTGAGCTGCCTTGGTATTGGTAGAGGTAAATTTGCATACCATCATGGGTCTGACCAAGGAGTTCACAGGTTTCCAATGCTTTTTTTAATTCTTTTCGGCATTCAGAAACTGCAATGGGTGTTCGAGTTTTTAACGGTAGGGGCTTTTTACTGCTAAGTCGATATAGCTGTTTGCGAATAAGACCAACAATCTCTTTGTCTTTAAGGTTTTCAATTAAATATGATTCTGGAGGAATAGATGCCCCAATTTCAAATTCCAGTGACTTTTGTCGCTGTTTAAACATTTCTTTGACCAAAAGCAGGCTTGCTAGTGGTTTGTAAATCATAGAGGTGCCATAAAACAGTGGACTATTTTTAGCTTTAATAAAGACAGGTAAAATAGGGCAGTTGGCTTTTTTTGCCATTCTCAAAAAACCGGAGTTCCACTTGCAGTCTTTGATCCCTGTAGGGCTTAATCGTGAAACTTCGCCAGCAGGGAAGATAAGTAAAGCACCTTCTTGTTTGAGATGTGCTTGGATGTTGGCAAGTTCCTGTTTACGACTTGTACCAGAGAGGTTGTCCACAGGTAGTAGCAGAGAATGCATCGGCGTGATTGACATCAGCATTCTGTTAGCGACAACTTTTAGATCGGGACGAACTTTTGTGATCACACGAACTAGCGCAAGTGCATCAAGTGAGCCTATCGGGTGATTGGCAACGATGACCAGACTGCCTTCGCTGGGAATATGTTCAATTTGTTTTGGTTTGTAGCGGGCATCAAAGTCCAGTTCGTCAAGTACCTGCTCAACAAACTCTATACCTTGTAGGTGAGGGTAGGTGTCAGCAAACGCCACGAATTCCTGTTCATGTAAGAGATAGCCTAACCCTTTTTTGACGAGTCCTTTGACTTTTGGAGATTGCTCTAATTGCGGCAAATTTGCTTCGATCACTTTATCGACACTGATCATATAACAGTCCTATTAGGTATGATGTGCATTAGATTAGAAATCTCTGGTGACAACCATGTTGCAAAAATACGGCAGTTGTATGACATCGCATGGCGTAACCTAATATAAAGTGGTGCTGGGTTTTTCAAGTTGAATTGGTTAGCATGACCATAATACATTGTGATGAGGTGATTAATGTCGTTATTGGTATGCGTAACAAAACGAGACAACACAAAGTTACTTGCTAAGTTAAGAGCTTTGTTACCTGGGGTTGAAATCAATGAGTGGCCACATTGCTCTGCGTTGGAGCGAGTTCGTTTTGTTCTTGCATGGGGGGCGCCAGATAATTTGTGGCCTCAGCTACCCAACCTAGAATTAGTTCAATCATATGGTGCGGGAGTTGACGGCATCGCTATGGAGCTATTACCAGAGCAGGTTGTGGTGACGCGTATTGTCGATAAGAAGTTAGCTGAAGATATGGCTGAATATGTTTTGACTCATGTACTCGCTCATAAGCTACGTTTGCACCAGTATTTTAGCCAACAAACTCAGCGACTTTGGAAGCCTAAACGAGCGCATCAGGGCTTACATGTCGGCATTTTAGGGATAGGCGAACTTGGCAAAGTAGCTGCTAAGCGGCTGATAGCTAATGGCTTTAAAGTAAGTGGTTGGTCCGCGACAGATAAACGTGTTGCTGAGGTTAATTGCTACGCTGGTGAGTCTCAGTTACCTATTTTTTTATCGGAACTTGATTACTTAGTCTGCTTGTTGCCGCTGACCGAGCACACCAAAGGTATGCTTAATCGTAATATCTATGAGCAGCTCCCAAATCATTGCGTATTAATAAATGTAGCTAGAGGTTTACACGTCAATGAGGAAGATTTACTTTGGGCCCTGAATAACGGCGAATTGGCAGGCGCTTGCTTAGATGTTTTTGCACAAGAACCTTTAGCAGAAGGGCACCCATTCTGGTCTCACCCAGCTATTACAATAACACCTCATTGTGCGGCGCTGACAAGCATTGATACCGCATGTGAACAAATTGCTGCTAACTATCTTGCTTTAATAAGCAATGGGCGAATTTTCAATCAAATAGATAGAGTACGGGGTTATTGAGTAAACAAGCACAAAAGATAGGATAAAAGTGCTAACTCTTCTGGCATTCATTACCGCTTAGTTAATTGAAATATTTTACCCTGTACCTACGGTGTTACAAAAAGTTCACTTATTGTTCATGTTGCTGTATATAAAAACACCTTGTTCGTTCAGGAAATATTCAGTAAATTAATAAAAAATAATAAAAACAGGAGACTAAGATGAAAAGTAAACAAAGTGGTGTTAAGTTCTCAATAATCCTTTTCTCTGTTATCATTTTGGGGGTATCCGCTTGGTTTACCAAGGCTCAAGCAACTGAAATACCTAAGCCTGAAGGCAATGTGGCACACTCTAGCGTTTAGCGTGTAACTCTCTGTTTTCTAATTTCTTCTCTTCACTTTTCTTAAGTAAAACATAAGTTGCAGCACTACCGCCATGACAACTTAGCGCACTATGAAATGCCAACACCTGTGGCATTTCTTGGAACCATTTATTGACGTAGCTTTTTAAGATAGCGGGGAACGGTTTGCTTTTGAGCCCAATACCGTGTCTGACTAGCAGTACGCGTATGTTCCGCTGTTGGCAGTCCATGACGAAATCAAACAATGCGCTTCTGGCTTCACGAAAGGTTTTCCCGTGTAGATCCAACGTTGCGTCAATCTGATACTTACCTAAGCGTAAGTTTTTATAAACGCCTTCTTGGACACCCGATTTTTTGTACTGTAATAGATCATGAGGATCGAGTAAATCAACGTATTCAGTAGAAAGAAAGTTGGCATCAAAATCTATTTCTTGCTGCGCGGCTCGACGTTTCTCAAGTTGCGCTATGGTGGGAGAATGCTTAAGACGGGAAAGCTCGACTTGATTTGATTGTGCTAATGGAGTGACGTCCCCCATTGATGCTAGAAATAATTCTTCGTCTGTCATAGCCATACTGCACCTGTAAAAACCACTGTAGAGTATGGCTGAGATTCTAGCTTAGTCAGACGTCGATGACTACTAGCTTAGTTCTATTTGTCCAAACGTATAGACTTTAAATAAATAAAACGTATTAATTAAAATCAAACTAAGGTTGGAAACAACCGTGGTATTCACAAAGTCCAAACTGAACGATAGAAACAACAGACTACAAGCAGCGATAGCTGCGCCACGCAACAGCGTGATCTGATTGATAAAAAATGCGCCTAAGCCTAGCGCTAACAATACAATATTAATGAGCCAGTTGAACTCGTTGAGCATGGTCTGTTTGGTCTTCCATAGTTGATTAAAGGAGCGCCATTATGGTGATCATTTAACCATGCTTCAAGCGAGTATTTTTATAATTTTCGGATTAGTTTTTTTAATCTAAAATTAATTTTTTCAAGGCGGAAATAAAGCCATTTTGCTCAATGATTTGATATTTTTGACAGCTATCTGGGTTGTTTAGATCTGCACACAAATATAGCGTATCCCTTTCAAGTGCTGGACGTGGGTGCAAGTTAGAGTCAAATAACACAGGGTCAATACCAGGTAGTCCTCCCCAATATACACTTTGCGAAACGAGTCCTAACTTTTCATAAGTTATAAGCTTTGGCTTGGGAAAGACCAGTGCGATTAGCATAATTACCCCTAGCACAATCCATTTAGTTGGACTTTTCCGCGAGCTTGGCGGCAGGTTTTGGGTGGTAGATTCAGAGGCTGACTTCTCAAATGTTAAATTACCTTTGTGAGGTGTTCTTTTAATGCGAGCCTTGTGCTTTCCCTTTACTTGTCCAAGTAGCTGAGCTTTTTGTTGTTTTTTTTGCTTATTTAAATTGTTTGCCATGCTTAGATGTAGCCTTTTAGTTGCAGCACTCTATAATAGTTCTATCATCTTAATAATAGCGTATTTTTATGTCGCAGCCTATGGGAAAGGATTATGGATCAGCAAATCTCAATATTAATCGTCGATGATGTGGGAACAGTGCGTAGCTTTTTACACCAAACCTTAATGCACCTGGGAATTGAGCATGTGAAAGAGGCCTCAACTGTTCGCCAGTGTATTAACGCCTGTGAAGAACAGCACTTTGATATCGTGTTTTTAGATATAGAATTACCGGATGGAGACGGCAAAGAAATCATTGCGCAACTTAATGATATTAACCCTGATCTTAATGTTGTGATGGTATCTGCACATTCAACTGTAGAAAATGTAAAAGATGCCATTGAGTTAGGCGCTAAGGGGTTTGTAGTCAAGCCATTTTCACCAAAGAAAATTGCAGCAATGTTGAAAAAGTTCTATCCAGAATTAGAGATAAGTTAGGCTGAAGGTGCATTTAAGGCATAAAAAAACCGACTTTCGTCGGTTTTTTTAATCAAAAACAAATTATAGTGCTTTGATTTTAGCAGCTAAACGGCTCTTATGACGAGCAGCTTTGTTTTTGTGGATTAGACCCTTAGTTGCGTAACGGTCTAGGATAGGTGTTGCAACAGCAAATGCTTGAGTTGCAGCTTCTTTGTCACCAGCTTCAATAGCAGCTACTACTTTTTTGAAGTAAGTACGCATCATTGAACGACGGCTTGCGTTGTGCTGGCGGCTTTTTTCGCTAGTAATAGCGCGTTTTTTTGCAGACTTGATGTTAGCCAAGGTTTGCTCCTAACAATCTTAAAATAAGCTTAATTTAAAGGCCGAGGAATATGCCTGTTTTAATCGCAAAAGTCAATAAAATTTGACAACTGCGGCCTTTGTTTCTTTCTCATTGGTGGCCTGAATTAACAAAACAGTAAGCAAAAAGCTCGCTATCAAGCATTCTCAGGCCATTGAATCACACCAATACCAAAGAAATTCCCCGGCTGTTGCGATTAATGGAGCGCATTGTAGCAAACCTTACTTCGTTCACATAGTGTTAGGCTAATAAATTTTACTCTATGGTCGTTTTCGTACGATTAGATTGTCATAGAATCATGATCCTATGGCATAATTGGTGGGTTTTACTGATGGTTTTAATTTTGGGGGAAGAGTGGGCAAAGGATTATTTAAATCCGGCATGATAGTCAGTGCGATGACTATGATATCGCGTGTAATGGGATTGGTGCGAGATGCAGTTGTGGCGAACTTGCTTGGAGCTGGGTTAGCTGCGGATGTATTTTTATTTGCCAATCGGATCCCCAATTTTTTACGTCGTTTATTTGCAGAGGGAGCGTTTGCGCAAGCGTTTGTACCAGTACTTTCTGAAATCAAAGAAAAGCATGGTGATGATGATGTGCGAATCTTTGTAGCGCAGGCTGTGGGAACCTTAGGCACGATACTTATGTGTGTCACGATTTTGGGTGTTGTCGGCTCTCCAATTATTGCTGCGCTTTTTGGTACAGGTTGGTTTATAGATTGGTGGCAAGGTGGGCCAAATGCTGAGAAGTTTGTCTTGGCTAGTAGTTTATTAAAGTTAACTTTTCCATACCTGTTTTTTGTCAGCTTAGTCGCGCTCAGTGGCGCAATTCTTAACGTGTACAATCGATTTGCCGTAGCCGCTTTTACGCCAGTGCTGTTAAATATTTCTATCATAAGCTGTGCCATATTTTTACACGACGTATTTTCTGTCAGCGCGTATGCACTTGCCGTGGGGGTGTTTATTGGCGGAGTGGTACAGTTGGCGTTTCAGTTACCTTTCTTATTTCGCTTGGGGGTTTTGAGTCGCCCTACGTTTGCTTGGTACTCGCCTCAAGTAAGCAAGGTACGTAAGCTTATGCTACCTGCTATGTTTGGTGTGTCTATTAGCCAAATCAACTTGTTATTAGATACCGTTATTGCGTCATTATTGGTAACAGGGTCAATATCATGGCTTTACTATTCAGATAGATTGATAGAATTTCCACTTGGCCTGTTTGGGATTGGGATTGCGACCGTGATCTTACCTGCGCTATCTAAATTGCACGCTGGGGACAAGTTAGACGATTTTCAAAAAACCTTGGACTGGGGCGTACGCTTCATCTTATTTCTCGGATTTCCTGCGATGTTTGGGTTGATGGCAATAAGCCCACTGATAATCTCAGTGTTGTTTGATCACGGTGCCTTCTCGTCTGCTGAGGTTGACCATGTACAGGCTGTAAGTTACGGCGTTGCTGCATATTCCGTAGGGTTGGTTAGTTTCATGTTAATTAAAGTGTTAGCTCCTGGGTTTTATGCGCGTCAGGATACCAAAACTCCAGTGAGAATAGGCATTGTAACTTTGGTGCTCAACATGGTGTTTAATATCATCCTAGCACCATTTATTGGTTATTTAGGGCTAGCACTCGCGACTTCTCTTTCTGCCACTTGTAATGCTCTGTTGCTATATCGCCAGCTTAATCGTGATGGAGTTTATCGCGTATCTGGCTTTACATGGGGTTTTGCGATTAAATGCGTTGTAGCGGCGGTTGTGATGGCTGTGAGTGTGGGGTATGTCACCTCGTTATATTCGTGGCAAAGTTGGCTGTTGTTGGAGCAAATAGCTTTGCTCGCTCTTTTGCTGCTAATGGCAATGGTAGTATATTTTGGTTTACTGCTGTTATTTGGCGTTAGGCTGACAACAATCAAAGACCTGCGAGATTGATAGTAAGTGAGCGGCCATACCAACTGTAAAGTTGTGCTTGCCTTAAGGTATCTAGATGTTCGCATTTTTAGGTAACTTGGGTATAATCGCTCACTTTCAACTATTGCGTAAATAAGGCATTGAAACTATGCAACTGATCAGAGGTATCCATAACATTCGGCCACATCATTTTGGCTGTGTGTTGACTATTGGTAACTTTGATGGAGTGCACCTAGGGCATGTTGAAGTTCTAAAGGGGCTAAAACAAGATGCGCAGCTACATGGCTTACCTAGCACTGTGATGCTATTTGAACCTCAGCCGCAAGAGTTTTTTGCGAAAGAAAAAGCGCCAGCCAGACTGACTCGCCTAAGAGACAAACTTGTGTTGTTGTCTAAGCTGGGTATCGACCGCGTTATTTGTGTTAGTTTTAATGCAAAGTTTGCCAGCCAGCAAGCTGAAAACTTTATTGAACAAGTTCTAATAAATAAGCTGGGCGTAAAAGCACTTACGGTTGGCGATGACTTTCGCTTTGGTAAAGCCAGGCAAGGTGACTTTGGGATGTTACAACGCCTTGGTAAAGTGCACGGTATGCACGTCAAAAATACTGAAAGCTTCCGACGGGACGATCATCGAGTGAGCAGTACGCTAATCAGGCAGGCGCTGAGTGAAGGTAAGCTTGATGAAGCGCACCAAATGTTGGGACATACCTATTGTATATCTGGTCGGGTGATACATGGCTGGAAAAAAGGACGCGAACTTGGCTTTCGAACTGCAAATATAGCATTGAAACGACAAGTAAACCCTGTTCGCGGAGTATTTGCTGTGCGGGCGAGTGTGGCAGGAAAACAGTACAATGGTGTTGCCAATGTAGGCAATAAACCCACGCTAAATGGTACAAAAGCACTGTTAGAGGTGCATTTATTTGATTTTAACCAAGATGTCTACGGACATTTTATGCAAGTGGAGCTGATCAAAAAGCTTCGCAATGAGCAAAAATTCGATACATTGGAACAATTAACAGCGCAAATCAGCGAAGATGTTGCCGCTGCTAAACAATGTTTTAATTTTAAGTAGCCGATACGGAAACTAGGATAAATGAGCGACTACAAACATACTTTAAATCTACCGGAAACTGAGTTTCCAATGCGCGGTAACTTAGCGCAACGCGAGCCAAAAATGCTTAATGCTTGGTATGAACAAGACTTATATGGTCAGATTCGTAACGCGAAAAAAGGTAAGAAGCCATTTATTTTGCATGATGGCCCTCCGTACGCCAATGGTGACATTCATTTGGGTCACTCAGTTAACAAAATCCTAAAAGACATCATTGTAAAATCTAAGACGTTATCAGATTTTGACGCGCCTTATGTACCAGGCTGGGACTGTCACGGATTACCTATCGAGCTACAAGTAGAAAAGAAAGTGGGTAAGCCTGGTCAAAAAGTGACGGCTGCTGAATTTCGTGAAAAGTGTCGTGAATATGCCGCCAAGCAAGTAGAAGGTCAAAAAACAGATTTTAAACGTCTTGGTGTACTGGGTGATTGGGATAAGCCTTATCTGACTATGAACTTTGACTTTGAAGCCAATGCTATCAGAGTACTAGGTCGTATCATCAACAATGGTCACCTGCATAAAGGTGCAAAGCCTGTTCATTGGTGTACAGATTGTGGTTCAGCATTGGCGGAAGCGGAAGTTGAATATCAAGATAAGCAATCACCTGCGATTGACGTACGTTTTGATTTTGTCGATCAGCAAGCTGTGGTCAGTGCATTTAATCTGGCTGATGGTCACGAAGGACAGGGCACAGTTAGCACTGTGATCTGGACTACCACACCTTGGACTCTGCCTGCGAACCGTGCCGTTGCGGTACATGCCAAACTTGAGTATGCCTTGGTTCAGGTTGAAGATGAAGGTAAAGAGCAGCGTATTATCTTAGGGTCTGAACTGGTAAAGGACGCAATGGATCGCTTTGGCTTTAAGCATTTCCATGTATTGGGTTATATCAATGGTCAAGCGCTTGAAAACCTGCGTGTGGCTCACCCTTTCCTTGAAATTGATGTACCAGTTATCTTAGGCGATCACGTTACAACTGACTCAGGTACAGGTATCGTTCACACAGCACCAGGCCACGGTCCGGAAGATTTCTCGGCAGGTCTGGCATACGGCCTAGAGGTTGCCAATCCAGTTGGCGCAAATGGTGTATTTTTGCCAGACACGCCAATTTTTGCAGGACAACACGTCTTCAAAGCCAATGCGAGCATCGTAGAGCTGTTAACTGAAAACGGTACGTTAATGCATCACCACGCCTTGCAGCACAGCTACCCGCATTGCTGGCGTCACAAAACACCGATTATTTTCCGTGCCACTCCTCAGTGGTTTGTGAGTATGGACCAAGCAAACTTGCGTCAAGACTCACTTACTGAGATTGGTAAAACTCAATGGATCCCTGAATGGGGCGAAAACCGTATTGCTAACATGGTTGAGGGACGCCCAGATTGGTGTATCTCTCGTCAACGTACGTGGGGTGTTCCAATTGCGCTATTTGTAGACAAAGACACCGGAGCGCTACACCCAAATACCAATGAGTTGATTGAGCAAGTTGCTAAACTCGTTGAACAAAAAGGCATTCAGGCGTGGTACGACTTAGAACCAGAAAGTTTGCTAGGTGATGACGCGCAGCAGTTTGTAAAAGTACAAGACACGTTAGATGTATGGTTTGACTCGGGTGTTACACACGCTTGTGTGGTTGATGCAAGGGAAGAGCTAACGGGCCCTGCTGATTTGTATCTAGAAGGTTCGGACCAACACCGTGGTTGGTTTATGTCATCTATGATGACGTCAGTGGCGATTAATGGTCATGCACCGTACCGTCAAGTGCTGACTCATGGTTTCACCGTGGACGAAAACGGTCGCAAGATGTCAAAATCACTAGGTAACGTGATTTCACCACAAAACGTTATGAATAAGCTGGGTGCTGATATTCTGCGCCTGTGGGTGGCTTCAACAGATTACACAGCTGAGATGACAGTATCGGATGAAATTTTCAAGCGTTCAGCCGATCGCTACCGTCGTATCCGTAATACAAGTCGTTACTTGTTGGCAAACCTAAGCGGTTTCAACCCTGCAACTGACTTAGTTGCGGTAGAAGATATGGTTGAATTGGACCGCTGGATTGTGGCACGTGCTGCAGAACTACAAAAAGAAATTATTAATGCATATGACAACTACCACATGTTGGTTGTTACGCAGAAGTTGATGAACTTCTGTACAGGTGAATTGGGTTCTTTCTATCTTGATGTGATAAAAGACCGTCAATACACTGCAAAAAGTGATAGCCATGCTCGTCGCTCTTGCCAATCGGCGCTTTATCATATTGCTGAAGCAATGACGCGTTGGATGGCACCAATCATGAGCTTCACAGCGCAAGAGATCTGGGAAGTACTACCAGGTGAGCGCGGCCAGTTTGTGTTCACCGATGTATGGTACTCAGGCCTTGAGAACGTGACAGAAGGGGCACTGAATAACGAGTACTGGCAGAATTTATTAGCGGTACGTGATGAGGTAAACCGTGTGCTTGAAAACGCCCGTAAAGAAGAGCTTATCGGTGCGACATTACAAGCAGAAGTGACCTTATACACGGGTGGTGATTTAGCACAATCACTACAGCAAATTGGTGATGAACTACGTTTTGTTCTATTGACGTCAAAAGCGACGGTAGAAGTCGTTAATAGCAAGCCTCAGCACGCCATCGCGACAGAAATCGAAGGTTTATACATCTCGATTCAGGCAACCGAAGCTGCGAAATGTGAGCGTTGCTGGCATTACTGCGATGATGTAGGTCAACATGCAGGGCATGATGACTTATGTGGTCGTTGTGTAAGCAACGTAGAAGGTGATGGCGAACAGCGTCAATTTGCATAGGAGCATTAAGTGACTAGCACAACCCAAAGAAGTGGTTTAGTCTGGTTATGGCTGAGTCTACTGCTTTTTGCAGTAGACTACGTGACCAAGGCCGTAGTGGTTGCTAACATGGAGCTTTATGAGTCGATAAAGCTATTACCATTTTTTAATTTTACCTATATGCACAACTACGGCGCAGCCTTTAGTTTCTTGAGTGATGCTGGGGGCTGGCAGCGTTATTTCTTAAGCGTGATTGCAATCGGGATCAGCGTTTTATTACTATATTGGCTTAAAAAGCTACCTGCGAAAAGCTGGGTCTTATGCTGTGCCTATTCAATGGTATTAGCTGGTGCGCTTGGTAACTTGGTTGATCGATTGATACATGGGTATGTAATTGACTTTCTGCATTTTTACTATCAAACCTGGCATTATCCAGCGTTTAATGTTGCGGATATGGCAATTGTTGGTGGTGCTGCATTGTTAATTTTTGATGCCTTTAGAGGTGATAACGCGCAGGAGAAAAAAGTATGAGTGAGCAAGTGATTGGTCCACAATCTGAAGTTGTGTTTCACTTTTCTATTAAACTTGAAGATGGTTCCGCAGCGGACTCTACCAAGGTTCATAATAAGCCAGCAAAGCTGTTTATGGGTGATGGTAGTCTGACGGAAAACTTTGAGAAGTGCCTGTTAGGTCTAAAAGCGGGCGACAGCAAGTCGTTTGATTTGCAACCAGAAGATGCTTTTGGTCAACCAAACCCAGACAACATCTATTATCTTGATCGCAGTAAATTCGGTGCAGATGCACCCGCTAAGGTGGGGAACATTATTGCGTTTACTCAGCCTGACGGCACTGAGTTACCAGGGCTTATTCGTGAAGTTGCAGGTGACTCGGTGACCGTAGACTTCAATCATCCATTGGCAGGTCAACCAGTGACCTTTGAAGTTGATATTTTAGAGGTGAAAAACTAATGGACATTTTGCTGGCAAACCCGAGAGGATTTTGTGCGGGCGTGGACCGTGCGATAAGCATTGTTGAGCGAGCACTAGATATCTTCGAAAAGCCCATCTATGTGCGCCATGAAGTGGTGCATAACAAGTATGTGGTTGATGGATTGCGTAAGCGAGGTGCGGTATTTGTTGAAGAACTTCATCAAGTACCCGATGACAGTATTGTTATTTTCAGTGCGCATGGGGTATCACAACAAGTACGTCAAGAAGCAAAACGCCGTGAGCTAAAAGTGTTTGATGCAACTTGCCCATTGGTTACTAAAGTACATATGGAAGTGACTCGCGCAAGCCGCAAAGGAACTGAGTGTGTACTGATAGGACACCACGGACACCCTGAAGTCGAAGGTACCATGGGGCAGTATGACAACCCTAACGGTGGGATTTACTTAGTAGAAACGCCACAAGATGTTGCTAAGTTGCAAGTAAAAGACGATAGCAACTTATTTTATTGCAGCCAAACGACCTTATCAGTTGACGACACCGCGGATGTGATTGATGCGCTGCGTGAAAAGTTTCCGAAGATCCATGGCCCGCGCAAGGATGATATTTGTTATGCCACACAGAATCGCCAAGATGCGGTAAGAGATTTAGCTGATAAAGTTGACGTGCTATTAGTGGTCGGCGCTAAAAACAGCTCTAACTCTAACCGCTTACGAGAACTTGCGGATAAAATGGGAACGCGAGCTTATCTTATTGATGATGCAAACAGCGTCGATTCTGACTGGTTTGCTAACGTACAAAAAGTGGGAGTAACAGCTGGTGCATCGGCACCTGAAGTACTTGTGCAGCAAGTTATAACTCGCTTGAAAGAACTTGGTGGACAAACCGTAGTAGAAAACCCCGGCGAAGAAGAAAATGTCGTCTTTGCTGTTCCGGTTGAGCTTAGATAATCCACTAAGCGGCGTGTCATGCTTAAGTCGAACGATTTAACTTCACAGCTGCTACCTACCATTGTTACCGCCAGAGGTGTATTGGCCATGCTGATCACCTCTCAAATTCTCGCCTGTGTACTGGCGTTTGCACCATTGAGTTATGAAAGTGTTTGGGTTCGCTTAGGGATATTCAGCTTATTTATTCATTGTGTGAGTGCTGTTGGCTTCAGCACACTTTATTGCCTACGTAATAAAGTGAGTCGCTATGGCTTTGTGAGCCAAGTAATGCTAACGCTCGTTATATTTCAGTGTATAACCATGCTGATAAGTGTTGTTGTTAGTTATTATTCTGCTCTTTATGATGGTATTTTTGATTGGACATTTGTGCTGAAAAATATGGCGATATGTTTGTTTGTATCGTTGTTTTTTATTCACTCAATGACGATTTTTTTGGATAAGCTACAAACCGTCGAAACGCTCTCAAAAGTGGAGTTTGAAGCGCTGAGTGCCCGAATTCGACCACACTTTTTGTATAACAGCTTAAACACCATTGCTGAACTTGCTCATTGCAATGCCGATGACGCAGAGCAAGCGGTACTCACTTTAGCGCAGCTATGTAAGGCAACGATGCGCGCACAACAATTAGCCTTGTTAAGTGATGAATTACAGCTCGCAAAGCAATATTTAGCGCTAGAGCGTTGGCGCTTTGGTGAGCGATTAACAGTCAACTGGTTTGTGCCTGAGTCTATCCCTAGGATTCAACTGCCGGTATTAACGGTTCAGCCTCTGTTGGAAAATGCGGTTATTTATGGCGTAGAGCCTGCTGCTCAAGCCACGCAGATCGATGTGGGTCTACATATAGAAAAGCAGTATGTGGTGCTTACTATCAAAAATGGTTATAACAGGACTCGAAAAGCAACTCATCAAGGCCAAGGCATTGCCCAAAACAATATCCGCGCTAGGTTAGCACATCATTTTGGCGAACGTGCAAGCTTGGAGATTGAACAAGGCGAGCATGTATACACGGTTACCCTGTGTGTGCCTCTGGATCACTTGTCATGAAGTATTTGGTGGTGGACGATGAACCATTAGCACGTCAGCGAATTCAACGCCTGTTATCACCTTTATCTGATTACGAATGCTGTGCACAAACGGGCAATGCAGAAGAAGTTATATCATTGGTTGAGTGCCATCAACCACAGTTGGTGCTGCTGGATATTAGCATGCCGGGCATGGATGGATTAGAGGTTGCCAAGCGACTCAGTACGATGGACCCCTCCCCGAAAGTGGTTTTTATTAGTGCGCATCCTGAGTACGCTTTAGAGGCATTTGGGGTGTTTGCCAGCGGTTATCTGGTTAAGCCCGTTCAGCAAAGCGAATTGCACGCATTGTTAAGACATTTGTTTCCACCAAGAATCAAGTACTCAATTGGTAATCATATTCGTTGGCTGGAAGTGGCTGACGTATTAGTTGCTCGCGCTGAGGATAAATATACGCAGCTGTTTTTTGAAGGCGGGGAAGCGGTGGTTGATATGAGCCTTAAACAGTTGCAGATACGTTATCCTGAGCATTTTGTACAGGTACATAGAAACACGTTAGTAAAGCGTACTCAGATGCAATCACTTACTTACGATGGTGATGGTTACTACGTCTATGTAACTGGGTACCCCGAGGCCATCGCGGTTAGTCGTCGGGCTGCACAAGCGATTAAATCAAGCTCTTAACCGTTTATCGGTCCATTGAACCGTTTATCTGTAAACTGCTTGCTTATGTTTTGCAAAATTATAGGCTAACCTCATGAAGCTCCTTTTTTCGTTGTATTATGCGGATAACATCGTCTCACAATAAAGGCTTTACATTACTTGAGGTATTGATTGCATTTATGGTGCTAAGCTTTGGCCTGCTAGGTGCCGTCGCACTGCAAGCGAAGGCGAAGCAAGCTAGCTTTGATGCCATGCAAAGAGCCGCAGCGCTCGCCTTAGCTAAGGATATAGTTCAACGCTTGAGAGTGAATGATACACAGGCGCTTAGTACCCACTATAAAGTCGTTTTTAGTAGTTCTTCCACTTTAAACCCAGTCAACAGGTGCTTTAGTCAGCAGTGTGATTCTGCCAGTATTGCAGCTATGGACATTGAGCATTGGCGTCAGGCTATTCGCGCCAGAGAAAATACCGGTTCTTTAGATAATACCACTGTGTGCATTACGCCTTCTGTGGTCGGCGGCACGCGTAACCGAGGTTACAACGTAGAGGTTGTGGTTGCTTGGCAAGGTAAACAAGCAATGAAAGCAAGCTCAGATAATCAAGCAATTAACTGCGGTGAAAAAAACGATAAACGTAGACTCGTGGTGATTAACAGTTATGTGCTGGTGAGGGCTTAAGTACATGCGAGTGAAGGGCTTTTCCATTGTTGAGCTATTGATAGCACTGTTTATTGGCACCTTGATACTCGGGGGCGTGGTCGCAACCTATGTGAGCATGAAAGTGACCACCAGAGATACGCTTGCCATTGGTGAGATGCAAGAAACAGGACGCTTGGCGTTGTCTATTTTAGCACGCGATATTGAGCAGGTTGGATTTTGGGGCACCTTTTACGAAGCTGGATTTAGTGAAGAGAACGTGACGATGGCAGAATCTGTCGGTAATCCAAGAGGAGATTGCTTTGGTGGTATCAACAACGGCAGCTTTCCTGATAGAGCGCCTTCCAATTTTCGTTCTATTTATGCTGCCGTAGCCACCGATAATACCCTTAACTGTATCTCAAATGCGAAGAAAAGCACCGAGGCCGTGCAACTTAAGTTTTTAGAAGGTAATCAGTTGCCAAACGTGGCTGCCATGCAAACAAATCGTTACTACTTTATTGCCGATCAGGAGCAGGCAATATTCACTTCTGGTCAGCAACGCACGGCATTACCTACCGTAAACTCTACGCTTTGGCCATACAGCCATCATGTTTACTACGTCAGTGAGCAGCAAGTGACGCTGCGTGATCAAACGATTACTATTCCGGTATTATCACGTCGGCGCTTAACGGTGAATGGCGGTATGATCAGTGAAACGGTCATGGAAGGTGTCGAAGACTTACGTTTGGTGTTTGGGCTTGATACCAATGCAGATAACCGAGTGGATAGTTACCGTAGTACTGAGGACATGACCGCTGCTGATTGGGAGCGGCTCAATGGTATTTTAACCGTGCAACTATTTATTTTGGTCAGAGCACTGGAGCCCGATCCCGATTTAAAGCTCGCAAATCAAACCTACATCTTAGGATCAGACCCTGACAAGCGGGTACATACATTCAACGATAACTTTCGTCGCACGGTGTTTTCTACCACCATCAGGCTTAACAATATGGGGTCAATATTATGGCGCTTGTAAAGCAGCAAAGAGGTATTGTTTTGATCACTGCGATGATCATGATAGTGGCGGTAACTGCAATAGCAGTCACCTTGATGAGCACCAGTAGCATTGATTTGAAAATTACTAATGCAGCGCAAGAACGTGAAGAAGCTGAGAGCTTGTTAATGGGTGAGGTGCAAAGGGCGGTGGCACAGCAAGCCGCGCTTGCAGAGCAAAGCTTATTTACGTTTAGCCGAGAACAGTTAGAACAAGGTAACAACACCTTTGACGGACAGAACGGGGCCACAAATAGGGTAACAAGCCTTAATAATGGCCCGATGGAAATTAGCTGCCCACGTTCGTACAGCGCGACAAACGGATTGATATGTAACATGACGCAACTTGAAACCACTATCAACTACGGTAGTAAAGACCAATACACCATCACTGTGGTAACGGGCGTAGGACAAGAAATGCTCAGTGTAAAAGAGGGTCGTTAAGATGATGAAGTGGTGGCTACTTTTACTCACAGTTATGGCTTCTCATGCGTTGGCTGAAGATATTGAACTATACATAAAACGCAATGCGGATGTGACTAAAAAGCCGAGAGTTATGGTGGTGTTTGATACCTCTGGGAGTATGGCGTTCTCGAGTACCACAGGGGAGGATTGTGGATATGACTATTTTTATGATACGTATATTTTATGTGCGGATAACCGTTTAGGTGTGGCCAAGACCGCTATCACAACGTTAGTTAACGATAATCCAGATATTGATTTTGGGCTTATGCGTTTTAACGACAGTAATGGTGGTTATATATTGGCTGGCCTTGGCTCAAATACCAATAAAATTAAAAACCAGATCAATGCACTTGAGGCCAATGGGGCCACCCCTTTGAGCGAAACTCTTTGGGAGGCATATTTATACTTAACTGGTGGTAGTCGCTATTATTCTTGGTATTGGCCATCGTCGCAGCGAGACACGAGTGTTGAACGTTACAGCAAATATATTTCCCCGTTTGAGTCGATTGCAGCTGATCCAAATATTTGTAGCAGCTCGGCGAATTTGATTGTGATGACGGATGGTGACCCTTCTAACGACAGCCAAAGCAATTGGAATATTGCAACAGAATACTGGAACACATTTTCAAAAAGCGCGACCACCGTACACGATAGCTATATGCCCGCACTTGCGGAAATTATTCGTCATAAGGAAGATTTATATACTCAAGCAGGTAGTGTGGAAGATAGAGGGCGGGTGTACACCATAGGTTTTGGTCGTGGTATGAGCGATGAAGGTACCGAAATCTTGCAAAAAACTGCGGATTTGGGAGGGGGGATTTATACGCAAGCGAATACACCACATGAACTATCAGAAGCGTTAAAAAATCAAATCGACAATATTCGTCAGCTCAACGACAGCTTTTCGTCACCGTCAGTTTCGACCAGTAGCTCTGATCACACCCGAAGTGGCGAGTCTTTGTATTACACTATGTTCTATCCTGAGAGCCACACTCGTTGGCAAGGTAACCTTAAAAAACTTAAGTTTTCAGATGATAAAGTGGTGGATATGCACGGTGCGCCAGCCCTTGATGAAAAAGGCTTAATTAAGGCAAGTGCAACCACTTTTTGGTCGCAAAGTGGCTCTCAAGATGGTAACAGCGTGAAACGTGGCGGGGTTAATTATCAGCTTAGTCAGCAAATCACACGAACTATTTATTCTGACTTTGGTACTGACGCGTTACTTCCGTTGACCATTCGACAGGGGCGCACTAGATATAAAAATAGAAATAAATTTGCTCGAAAGTTTGGCACGAATGCTTCGCAGCTGCAAAACACCATAGACTGGCTTTATGGCAAAGATGTTGACGATGAAGATCAGGATAATAATACCCAAGAACGCCGTGATACCATATTTGGTGACCCGCTGCACTCAAAGCCAGTATCTATGGATTATGGCAATGGTGACATACGTATAGTTGTTGGCACCAACGACGGATTTTTACACATGTTTAAGGACAGTGGAAATACCGTACAAGAAAGCTGGGCCTTTATGCCGGAGTATTTATTTAAAAATGTTTCGGATATACGTAACAGTAAACCAGATACAAAACTTTATGGTATGGACGGACCGTTGACCATTTACTTTCATGATACGCAAAAAAATGGCGTGGTAGATGGCAACGATAAAGTATGGTTGTTTGCCGGCATGCGCCGTGGTGGGGCGCGATATTATGCCTTTGATATTACCTCTCCAGATAGCCCTAAGCTGATGTGGGGAGGGCCCTTAGTTGGCGGTCAAGGGGGCTTTGAAGAACTCGGTCAAAGCTGGTCAAAGCCTGAAGTTACGTTTGTTGAAGCAAAGGGTGACTCACCGGTGCTTATCTTTGGAGCAGGGTATGATACTGGCAAAGATAACTACACCAAAGCCACCGATCAGATTGGACGTGGCATCTTTGTGTTGGACGCAGCAACGGGTGCCCTTGTCTGGTCTTTGACGCCAAAAACAGGCTATAAGGGGGCACATAGCGTGGCTGGAGATGTTGCTATGTTGGACTCAAACTATGATGGTTATACCGATAGGCTCTATTTTGCTGATACGGGAGGGGATGTGTGGCGGGTTGATATGCCAAGTGCTGCGCCCAACGATAGTAAAAAGCCTTGGACGCACCATAAGCTTGCCCAATTGGCACAAAATGGTAGTAGTGGCGATCGGCGCTTTTTTTACAAGCCCGCCGTAGTGAGAACATTTTTCAGTAAAGTAACGGTTACAACAACCCCTGATGGTAGCGTCAAAACGCGTAAAGATACGCCATACGAGGCGGTGATGTTAGGCTCTGGTAACCGCTCACGGCCCACATTAACGGGTGTTAATGACTACCTGTTTATGATCAGAGATGAGCACACTGTCACCCAGTCATTTCAAACGAATGTACCCGAGGTTATCACAATTGGCAATTTAATGGATATCACCGGTGACCCATTTGCGTTGCAGCGCAGTAGTCTTGAAGGATTTACCAATGTTGAAGCAACACTGGGCGCTTTTAAGGGATGGAAGTACGCGCTATCTGGCAATGAAAAGTCGCTGGCAGCACCTGTCGTTGCTGGTGGTATTGCTTATTTTACCTCGTTTACCCCACCTGCGAATGTCAGTCGTTGCGAGGTATCGACAGGAAAGGGCCACATGTACGCGTTTCACCTGCATTATGGCACACAAGTGTATGAACAATTGAAATATGAAACCACCCACACAGTACCAGATACACCAAAAGTTTACTTTAGCTGTGAAGGTGGAAGTGAGAGCGAAAGCTGTAAAACGGTGGTACGTATGGTCGGTCCTGCACTAGACACTACCGTGAATAGTCAAGATGGTGGCCCCTCTGCGGGGACCCCATGGACTCCATCGGCGCTGGTGGACGACCCTGTACCAGTGCTGGTTGATGGCAAGGTTTCTCTGGTCAAACCAAGTTTGGACTTTGGTTTAACAACACGACAAATGTTTATCTATAAAAAAGAGCAAAATGATGAAAAGTAACAACAGGATGGATGGATTTACATTGCTTGAAGCGCTGATTGTTTTGGTGATCTTAGGTATCGTCCTATCAATCGCCTATCCAAGCTACCAAACTCATTTAATGAAAGCTGCTAGAGCAGAAGCAATGGTGTTGTTACTGGATGCGGCAAACAGACAGGAGCAATATTTTATTGATAATAGAGTGTATACCAGCACTTTATCAGACATAGGTGTGCCAGAGAAAACAGAGAACGGTTACTATTCTTTGTCTGTGACAGTGAATGATGATGAGTTTGAAGTGAAAGCGAAACCCATTGCAGGACCCGTCAAAGATGATCAGCAATGTACCGAGCTAACAATTAATGAACTAGGCCAAAAGCTCAGCTCTGGGAGTGGCACAAACGAACTATGTTGGAATCAACAATAAATCACAAAGGGCATTTGTCTGTGTCTCTCAGGCGCGCCCTGCCTGAATTGCTGATACTCATCTCTAAACCCGCGGATAGTCCTTGATACTCAGGCAAACAGTAAACAAAGGTGCCATTAGTGAAGCCCTTAATTGAGCCATCGCGGTTAAACACAATCGCGCGACGTGGGTAAACTAAATTGTCCGTTGTGTGAATTGGCTCAAGTTCATATAGGCGCTTGTCTTTGGCATCAAATACTGTTGGCTCACCGCCATCAATAAAAACTGTGATGGATTTGTGCCATTGATCCTCTTGACAGCGGTTGTGCTCAAGATGGCATACCGTCGCTTGAAAACCTGTAGCACTGGCATGTGCTTTAGCAAGGCTTAAGGCATGTTTAATGCGCTTCAGGGCATATTCTGGTCGGTGTTCAGAAACGATTTCACCATAGCTAGACAGGGCGAGTGTAAGTAAAGTAGCCATGATAGCCATAGTTAAAAGTGATTCAAATAGGGTTAACCCTGCTTCCTTGCTGAGCATAGCGATGTCCATCCTTGGACCTTTATTGCTGCTAATTTAGTTAAGGCTAGTGCATATACAAGTAAACACAAGGCAAACTTTGGATGTTAGTTACATTTGTCTTGGCTTGTGCCATTGAACAATGCATTACCAGATAGCGTCACGGTGAGCATTTGATTGTTTTTATCCTCAGCGCTTGGACAATACACAAACTTACCGGCAGCGCTGGTAATTTGCCCGCTGCCATCAAAACGGATCAAAGAAGCGGTAAATTTCAGGGTATCCGCGCTATGTACGGGACCTAACGCACGTATAATGGTTTCTTCGTCACTATTAAATTGACCATCGTTATTAAGATCAACAAATGTTGCTATGGCATTATTTGCCCAGCTTGGTTGGCAAGCAAAGTCGCTTTTGTCTCGTAGTTTCTCTGCGTTTACAGGACATAAGATGACAATTTGGTCATCGGCGGCTGCTTTTGCTCGCGCAAACGTAATATTACGTTTCAGTTCAGTTAGATATGACTCTGCTCGATTGCTATCGAGTAAATTGTTATTCGCATAAAAGGCAATTGAAGCCAAAGTGGCTAAAATGACAAGAGCGATGAGCAACTCAATTAGAGTGAACCCGCGAAGCTTTAACAAGTGAGGGCGCATATTCAACAGTGGCTCCAACTTTAATTTTCTTCATTATGGCGTGGTTTTTTACCCTAACGCAATGACTTTGTTTGCTAACATTTTTAGGATTGATTAAAATCGACGCACCATCACAGTAAAGTACAAAACCATGAAAAAAATAGAAGCGATAATTAAACCATTTAAGTTAGATGACGTAAGAGAAGCTTTGTCAGACGTTGGTATTACGGGTATGACCGTGTGTGAAGTAAAGGGCTTTGGCCGTCAAAAGGGTCACACTGAGCTATACCGTGGCGCGGAATACATGGTGGATTTTTTACCTAAGGTAAAGCTTGATATCGTGCTGGCTGACGAAGATGTAGAGCGTGCGATTGATGTTATCCTGAAAACTGCTCAAACCGGTAAAATCGGCGATGGTAAAATCTTTGTGACTGAAGTTGAGCGCGTGGTGCGAATTCGTACTGGTGAAGAAGACGAAGACGCGATTTAACTCTGTTATAGCTGTAAGACTCAATAAAAAATCCCCGCTTATATTGCGGGGATTTTTTATATTCGTTTCACGCTGGTTGATGAGGTTAGCGTTTGTTTAGCTCTCTAGTTTGACGGGCATGTTCGCTCAAGTCACTTAAGCCTAGTTTTTCGTAGCTCTTTTCCATGATTTCCAATGCACTGTCGAGGTAGCTACTTTGTGAGTAATGTTCAACAACATACTTACCGCGGTTTGCTGCGGCCAAGTAAGCTTCACGTTCAAAGTAATACTGTGCCACTTTTAATTCATAGCGTGCCATCTTGTTTAACAACCAAACGAGGCGCTTTTTAGCTTCTGGTACATAAGCGCTATCAGGGTAGCTGTTAATTAGGGTGGATAAATCTTGGAACGCCACGCGCGTGCGGTTGGCATCGCGGTCCGCTCTATCAACACCGAAATAGTCTTGGAATGCGTTTTCGTCTGCTTTGATATTGACCAAGCCACGCATGTAGTACATGTAATCAAGATTTTTATGGTTTGGATTTAAACGTATAAAACGGTCGATGCTTGCCAGCGCTTGATCAGTATTGCCTGTCTGGTAATAAGCAAATACCAAATCCATCTGCACTTGACGAGAATACGGACCAAAAGGGTATCGAGCATTAATTGCACTTAACAATTCAATTGCGCGCGCATACAAGCCTGAGTCTAAAGTTTGTTTGGCATCTTCATATAACGCTTGGGCTGATTTATTGGGTACGCGTTCTATTTCATCTTGCTCTGGCGCTGAAGAACAGGCCGCTAAGCCTAAAAATGAGGCGCTAAGTACAATGGCAAAGGCGCGCGTCCTTAAGTTATTAGTCATTTTATTTTACTACCTTTGTTGTCTTCGGCTAGGCCAAGTCGGTAAAACCGAGTAAACTATGCATTTATGCGATTCTAACCCAGTCGAGCACAGCTTGCACTGGTAAATTAGGTAAAGTTACAGATGTCAGAGCAAATTTCCCTTCAAGCTGAAGTCCCAACCGAATTAGGTGGTAAACGTCTAGACCAAATATTGGCGCAATTGTTCCCTGATTTTTCACGTTCAAGAATAAAAACTTGGATTTTAGATGATAAAGTCACCGTCGATGGCGCAGTGCTCAATACACCTAGAGAGAAGCTACTCGGTGGAGAAGTGGTTGCAATCGAAACTCAGATTGAAGCCCCACGCGAATATGAGGCGCAAGATATCGCACTAGACATTGTGTACGAAGACGATGATATCCTAGTGATTAACAAGCCAATGGGCTTGGTGGTGCACCCAGGTGCAGGTAATCCAGATGGCACAGTACTGAATGCGTTGTTACATCATCATCCAGATATTATAAATGTGCCTAGGGCCGGTATCGTGCACCGTTTAGATAAAGACACAACAGGGTTAATGGTGGTTGCAAAAACTATTCAGGCGCAAACCCATTTGGTGAAAAATCTTCAAGCACGAGAAAACTTTACCCGTGAGTATGAAGCAATATGTAACGGCACCATGACAGCAGGTGGTATGGTTGAAAAGCCAATCGGCCGCCATGCAACAAAACGTACCCATATGGCGATTCACGAAATGGGTAAGCCAGCTATCACTCATTACCGAGTTGCGGAAAAGTTTCGCGCTCATACGCGTTTACGTTTGCGTCTTGAAACGGGTCGTACCCACCAGATTCGTGTTCATATGGCATATTTGAATCACCCCTTGATTGGTGATCAGCTCTATGGTGGCCGTCCACGTCCTCCTCGCAATGCTACGCCTGAGTTGTTTGCACAGTTGAGAGACTTCAAGCGTCAAGCGCTGCATGCAATTAAGTTGAGTATTGCACACCCCATAACGGGGGAGATGATGACTTGGCAAGCGCCTGTTCCAGAGGACATGCAAATTTTGACTCAGGCGTTGCGTGAAGATACTAAGATTAACCCTGACCTGTCATTGTAAGGATAGTTGATGATACTGCCCAATTGGCCCATACAGCATCGAGTCAGTGCGTTGTCAACAACACGCCTCGGTGGCTATTCAAATGAGCCTTTTGACAGTTTTAACTTAGGCTATCATGTTGGTGATGAAATCACTGCGGTGGATAGCAATCATCAGCGGTTACTTGAGTACTTGCCTCGGCCTGCGCAGTGGCTTGAGCAAATACATAGCGCAAAGGTCATAACGGTAACAAGCCGTACAACTGCTACCGTTTGGCCGCAAGCTGATGCGTTATACACTCGTGTAGCACAACAGCCATTGGCGATAATGACGGCGGATTGTTTGCCCATTCTGCTCGCTAATGAACAAGGCACGGAAGTGGCCGCCATTCATGGTGGCTGGCGGCCTTTAGTGCAGGGTATTGTTGCCAATACACTAAGTCTATTTGACAGTCCTGCTGAACAACTATACGCGTGGCTTGGGCCAGCGATAGGGCCACTGACATTTGAAGTCGGTAGCGAGGTCAAGACACAGTTTTGCGAACAAAACGATGCACATAGCAGTGACTTTAGCGCGCAGGGTGATGGTAAATATCTTGCTGATATTTACGGTATTGCGCGCAAGCAATTGGCATGCTCTGGTGTTGCTCGCATCTTTGGCGGGCAATTTTGCACTGTCAGCCAAAGAGAGCTATTTTTTTCTTATCGTCGTGACGGGCAAACTGGACGCATGGCCAGTTTGATCTGGCGCAATTAATCCCATTTTCCTCGCTTTCGTTACTTGAACATTCGCACAACAATACCCATTAATTAACTAGTTATTAGTTTTTGATAGGTAGATGCACGATGCGTTTAGACAGATTTACCAGTAAATTTCAGGCGGCGCTCTCAGATGCGCAATCTCTTGCGCTAGGCAGAGATCACCAGTTTATTGAGCCTGTACACCTGATGTATGCGTTGTTACAGCAAAATGGCTCTAGTGTTCGCGCATTGCTTGCTCAGGCGGGCGTAAGCGCGGATGAGTTAAACAGTAAACTTTCTCAGGCCATTGAGAAAGTTTTTAAAGTTGAAGGGATAGGCGGTGACGTTCAGTTATCCAACAATCTAGTTTCGCTGATTAACTTGTGTGACAAGTACGCGCAAAAGCGTAAAGATCAATACATCTCCAGTGAATTGTTCGTATTTGCAGCCTGTGAAGATAAAGGGCCTTTGGGCGATATCTTCAAATCGTTAAATATCACTCAGCCGAAAATAGAAGCTGCAATCAAAGCGATTCGTGGTGGCCAAAAAGTTGATAGCCCTAATGCAGAAGACACCCGTCAATCATTAGAAAAATACACCATCGATCTGACCGAGCGAGCAGAGCAAGGTAAGCTAGACCCTGTGATCGGGCGTGATGATGAAATTCGTCGCACTATTCAGGTTTTGCAGCGTCGTACCAAAAATAACCCGGTATTAATTGGTGAACCGGGGGTGGGTAAAACAGCCATTGTTGAGGGGCTTGCACAGCGTATTATTAACGGTGAAGTGCCTGAAGGTTTAAAGAGCAAGCGAGTACTCTCGTTGGATCTTGGGGCGTTAGTTGCTGGCGCTAAATATCGTGGTGAGTTTGAAGAAAGGCTCAAATCAGTGCTAAATGAGCTGGCTAAAGAAGAAGGCCAGGTTATCTTGTTTATTGATGAGGTCCATACCATGGTTGGCGCCGGTAAAACTGATGGCGCTATGGATGCGGGCAACATGTTAAAGCCTGCATTGGCACGCGGTGAGCTGCATTGTGTCGGAGCAACCACCCTTGATGAGTATCGCCAGTACATAGAAAAAGATGCAGCGCTTGAGCGCCGTTTCCAAAAGGTATTCGTCAGTGAACCAAGCGTTGAAGATACCATTGCGATATTGCGTGGCCTAAAAGAGCGCTATGAGCTACATCATTCGGTGGACATTACCGATCCTGCCATTGTTGCAGCGGCAAATCTGTCACATCGTTATATCAGCGATAGACAACTCCCAGATAAAGCGATTGACTTAATTGATGAAGCTGGCAGCTCTATTCGTTTGCAAATTGATTCTAAACCGGAGCAGTTAGACAAATTAGAGCGCCGTATCATTCAGCTAAAACTTGAGGACAATGCGCTGGCAAAAGAGAAAGATGAAGCCAGCCAAAAGCGTCGTAGTGAGATGCAATCGCTGATCTCAGACTTAGAAACAGAGTACAAGGAGCTTGATGAGGTATGGAATGCTGAAAAAGCCTCATTGCAAGGCACACAGGTGATCAAGGCTGAGTTGGAACAAGCACGTTTGGACTTAGAAGTTGCGCGCCGTGCGAGTGATTTGCAGCGTATGTCTGAATTACAATACGGCCGAATCCCTGAACTGGAGCGCAAGCTAGACCTCGCGTCTCAGGCCGAAATGCAAGAAATGAGCCTGTTGAAAAATCAGGTCGGGGAAGATGAAATTGCCGAAATCCTATCTCGCTGGACAGGGATCCCTGTAGCAAAAATGCTTCAAGGAGAGCGTGAAAAGTTGCTTCAAATGGAAGATGAACTTCACAAAAAGGTCATTGGTCAAGATGAAGCTGTGAACGCGGTTGCCAACGCGATTCGTCGTTCTCGTGCAGGCTTGGCTGATCCGAACCGTCCTATTGGCTCGTTCTTGTTCTTGGGACCAACAGGCGTGGGTAAAACCGAGTTGACCAAAGCATTGGCGCATTTTATGTTTGACACTGAAGATGCCATGGTGCGTATAGACATGTCAGAGTTTATGGAGAAGCACTCCGTTGCTCGTTTGGTCGGTGCACCTCCAGGTTATGTAGGGTATGAGGAAGGTGGCTACTTGACCGAAGCTGTACGTCGCCGACCTTATTCTGTGGTGTTACTTGATGAGGTTGAAAAAGCACACCCTGATGTATTCAATATTTTATTGCAAGTGCTAGATGACGGGCGTTTAACAGACGGACAGGGGCGCACGGTTGATTTCAAAAACACGGTAATCATTATGACCTCCAACCTTGGCTCAGATATCATTCAGGAGCAGGCGAGCAATAACGACTACGCAATGCTTAAAGAGCTAGTGATGGGCGTTTTAGCAAGCCAATTTAGACCTGAGTTTATCAATCGTATTGATGAAACTGTGGTCTTCCATCCATTAATCAATGAGCATATCAAACAGATTGCCAGTATTCAGTTAGAAAAATTGGAGTCTAGGCTTAACGATAAGGGTTATCAGTTTACCCTAACGCCTGCGGCGCTTGAAAAAATTGCAGCCAGTGGTTTTGACCCAGTATTTGGTGCGAGACCGTTGAAACGGGCTGTACAGCAATACATCGAAAACCCACTTGCACAGCGCTTGTTATCAGGTGAATTTACCAGTGGTGATAATATTACCGTCGATGTACAGGACGATGATATTATCTTTGTAAAATAAACAGTTAGGCAGGCCAAAGTGACGACCACTGATGGCCTGCCATTTAATTTAAGCTGGTGTTGTTACATCCATTAACACCTCCAACCACCCTGCCCTCATTCTTTTTTCTATATATAGTTGTTTTTTTATACGCAAAAATGAGTATAATCACTGTGCGCTGGGGCTAGCAGGTTTTACCTCCCCCCAATCTTGAAGGATCTAGGTTTAAGTCGTTTTTTGTTTCACTACTTGATAGTGAAGATGAACCTGTAGGTCTTTACCTACCCATTTATTTCTATGAGAACACACTAATTGTTTACCAAATAACAGCAATGTAATTGTTGTTATCAGAGCTGGGTGTGCTACAACTAAGTTATGAAGGAATCGCTAACGTTGCCGTATCATGTTCGCGTTTTATGATTACCGTGTTCTCTTATCCTATTAACGGAGCATTAAATGCAAGATGTGAGCTTCTTGGTCGTTGACGATTGTCAATTGGTACGTAACCTAGTGCGGAACACCCTAGAAAATCGTTTGGGTGCTGAGAATGTTTATACCGCCACTAATGGCAAGGAAGCGCTCGAACTGCTCAATGCAAGAAGCATTGATATTATTATTGCGGACTGGCAGATGCCAAAAATGGATGGCGATGAGTTACTTCGTACAATTCGCAAATCAGACAAGCACAAGTTAACCCCATTTATCATGATGAGCTCGTTAGGCGATAAAGAACACGTACTGGCAGCCATTCAAAATGGGGTATCACAGTATGTGATGAAACCATTTAGCGCAGATAAGCTCGAAGATGCAATTCATAAATCATGGAATTCGGCGAATCGACGCGGTGCTGTTCGCTTGTCCGCCCTACCTGAGCATAGGGTGCGTATTCAGACCAGTAACCGTAAGTTAGCTGGCATAGTAAAAAATATCAGTCATACGGGGATGTTGATAGAGTTAACCTACAGCCGTGAACTTAACTTGTTTAATAACTACTCGATTGAGCTGGATATTTTCGATTTAAACCACGAAGGTAATATGCTTATTGAGCCACTATACGGCGTACCCGTTCGTCTTATAGCGGTTGAGCCTAGCACTAGTAAAGCGAATGTTTGTCAAATGGGGATCCGCTTTAACCGAGAAATGTTGCACGAAACAGTGAAAGGCAAACTGGACTATCTACTGAAGAATCTGGGGCAAGATAGCGGCGACCTTATTCAAGATAACTAGTTGCTAAATATCGCTAGTTGTGACGTAAAAAAGCCTGCAATATGCAGGCTTTTATCGTTGATTGAACCATATCCGTTTAAGTCCTAAACGTTAGTATCATTCCTGATATCTTATTGGCACTTTCTACCAGTTTGGCTGCATCCTCTGCAACACGGTAGCTAAGTTGCAGGTTGTCATTACCGTGCTTACTAATATTACCGATATTCTCGTTGATTTCGCAGCTTACCACTTGCTGTTGTTCAGCGGCAGCTGAGATTTCTTGCGCTGATTGAGCTATTTCACTGATTTGGTTGAAAATGGTTTCCAGTGCTTGTTGGCTTTGTTGACTGGCCTGCGCACAGTTATCAGCTCTGTCTTTGGTACTTTGCATTACCTTTGACCAACTAAATAGCGTATCCTGAATTTCTTTGACAGACGCATAAATGTGACTGGTTGCATTTTGTGTCCTCGAAGACAGTGCCCTAACTTCGTCTGCTACCACAGCAAACCCTCGACCATGCTCTCCTGCACGAGCAGCTTCAATTGCAGCGTTAAGCGCTAGCAAATTAGTTTGTTCGGCAATACCCTCGATTTCAGTCATTACCTTGCCAATTTTATCTGCTTCATTGGCCAGTGAGGTTGCTGTTTGCGCCGCTTCGTCTACTTGTCCAGCCAGAGTATTAACCATGTGACTGTTTTCCGCCATGGTGGACTTAATATCCTTACAATGCTGTTGTGTTGTCTCTACTTTTTGTGCGGTTGCGCCGGTATTGTGTGAGATGTCGCCAATGGTGCTACTCATTTGCGACATTGCCGTTGCGATTGAGTCTAAGCGCTGGCTTTGTGCCTGAATTCCTTGTTCCGTGCTACTTGATTTTTCATCCAAGCCAGTAGCAATACTTTTAAAGGTAAAAGTTGCATCTTTCATACGGCCCAATACGGTGCGTAGTTTTGCCTGTAGCATACCTTGGCTATACTGTGCCACGCTAAAAGGGTGATGGCCGTTGTATACATATCTCGATACTGAATCGAATTGTGCTTGTTGATCACGTAATGCTTTTGGGGTTCTAATGAGTTCGTCGTAATTAACCGCCACAAGCAAGGCAAAAGTAAGCAGCAGCAGTAGAGCGGCACTAGTACCAAAAGACCAAAATGTTGCAATAACGGCTGCGATGGTGATTACTCCACTCAGTGCTCTGCGTAAACTGTATTGTTCGCTCCAGTGCCAAATGTTCTTGCCTTGATTAATTGCATCATATAACTTTTGAGCACGTTGTTTGAGCCCTGTGTCAGGGCGCACGCGTACGGATTGATAACCAGTTAACTGTCCATGTTCAAAAATAGGGGTTACAAATGCGTCAACCCAGTAGTATCGGCCATCTTTACAGCGGTTTTTCACAACCCCACGCCACGAATGACCTGCTTTGAGTTTGTCCCAAAGCTCCTTAAAAGCAGCTTTGGGCATATCAGGATGACGAACGATATTGTGATTTTTGCCAACTAACTCTTCGCGGGAGAACCCAGATACCGAGCAAAATGCATCGTTGGCGTAGGTTGTTACGCCACGAAGGTCAGTAGTTGAGACCAATTGTTGGCTATCATCAAAAGTCACTTCTTCATTAATTGTATTTTGTCCACGACGCATAATTTCTCCCTATGGATAACGAGTTAGGCAATTTTAGTCACTAACACGTTTACCACCTAATAAAATCACCAAGGTTGATGACTTTGTTAAGTTACGTTGTCCTGAGTGGTAGTGATAGACAGGCGTAATCATACCATTAAGATTTTCATTAATTGTGTTAGATTATAGCGAGTTATAGAGTAAGGCAACAAGGCGAGTATCATGACAGAGTTAAACTACGTGTACGGGATTGAACAATTTGGTGATGTAGACCAAATTGTGGCGCGACAGATTGTCGAAAAAGCGTTGGAGGAGCAAGGTGTACGAATTGAGGTATTGGCCTCCAGCGTTAATCCGATTGATATTAAAACACGTATGGGGCTGGGCTTTGTTGCGGCACAAAAACCAGTGAACGATTTCATGGGTCTTGGTTATGATGTCTATGGGCGCATAAAGGCGCTAGGCAGTCAGGTGAAAAACTTTGCTGTAGGTCAGTATGTTATTGGTATGGTGGGGTTTGCACATCATCCCGGCTGCTATGCACAACAGGTTGATGCTCACGTGAGTGAAATTATTCCATTGGCGCAGAAAGAAAATTCTGCAATAGCGGGTCTTTGTTTGAGCGGTTTAACTGCTTATCAAGCTTTGCAGTGTGTTCCGGTTAGTTTAGAGATACCTATCTACATTAATGCGCCTACGGGTGGCGTTGGACATTTAGCGGTGCAGCTAGCCAAGCTTGAAGGTAGAAAAGTGATAGCGCTTTCGAGTCGGCCCAATCATGAGTTGTTGGCCAAGTTGGACGTTGAAGTGATGGATTATGATTCTTTTTTCGATACGCCAAGAACGGGTCAGTTGCTCGATTTAGTCGGTGGAGACAGAGCGATTGAGTTACTTGATAATCTAACCGCAGGGAGTGAGGTGGTCACGGTTCCAACAATTAGTAAAGAGCAGGTATGTGAACATGCAAAGCGTAAACAAATCAATGCACAGGGGATGGTTGTTGAGGCAAACTGCGATGACCTCAATAAATTGTATCGAGCGGTTAGAAGTGGCAAACTGACTGTGCATATGGATAAACAGTTTGCACTACCTGAGGTAGCTGACGCACACCGTTACATGGAAAAAGGCGTGCATAGCGGAAAAGTCATTATTTTGGCTTGAGTATTCCTAGTTTAGCCCCCATAACTTTGGCATTGCCTTATTTGGCCGAGGATATTTTTTTGATAACAACAGATTTACAGACAATACTTGCAGCATTGTCGATGCCTGAGCACAAGCATACCATCAGAGGTATTAAGCGTGGAATAGAGCGAGAGGCCTTAAGGATTGAACGCGATGGTAAGATTGCTCAAACCCCTCATCCAAAAGGCGCGGGACATCCATTAACACACAGTAGCATTACAACCGATTTTTCCGAGTCTTTGTTGGAATTCATCACGCCGGTGAGTGAATTTCCAGAGCAAACTTTGAGCCAATTGCAAGAACTACAAAAGTACACTCTGTCTAAAATGGGTGACGAGTTGCTTTGGCCGATGAGTATGCCTTGTTTTATCAACGATCAGAGCGACATCGCGCTGGCACAGTTTGGTGATTCAAACATTGGTCGCATGAAAACGCTATATCGCGAAGGCCTCAAGAATCGTTACGGTAGTATGATGCAGGCGATAGCGGGTGTGCATTTTAATATCTCATTTCCCGATTCGCTTTGGCAAAGCTTGCAAACAGTTGAAAGCAATACTTCACCGTTACAGCACTTTATATCAGATAAGTACTTGGGCCTGATCCGCAACTTTAAGCGAGAGCTATGGCTGGTTAGTTACCTATTCGGAGCATCTCCTGCGTTGTGCTCGTCATTTTTGCAGGGCAAAGAAAGTCATTTACCGTTTAAAAAGCTAGGCACAGGTACTTTGTATCTTGAGCATGGCACGGCGCTACGTCTTGGTGATCTTGGGTATACAAACAGCGCACAGTCGTCTTTGAAAGTGATGTATAACAGCTTAGATGAGTATATTGCTGGATTACGTGAGGCAATACGTTGTCATTCAGACCTCTACGGGGAGTTAGATGACTACACCAGTGAGACCCCCAAGCAGCTCAATAAAAATATTTTGCAAATTGAGAATGAGTTCTACTCTCCAATTAGGCCAAAACGTAATGCACTGAGCGGTGAGCCGCCCACGCATGCCCTAGAGCGTGGCGGTATTGAGTATGTGGAAATTCGCGCGCTGGACGTGAACCCATTTGTAGATACGGGTATTAGCATCGAGCAGATAAACTTCTTGGATGTATTTTTAACGTATTGTTTGCTGAAACCTTCACCAGAAATGAGTTGGGATGAGCAAAAGTTAAGTCAGGAGAATCTAACCACTGTAGTAAATCAGGGCAGGGACCCAGAAGTGAAATTACTGCAGGGCAACCATCAAGTCACGTTAAGACAGTGGGCTGAGCATATCTTTACTGACCTTAAAGATGTGGCTAAATGGATGGATGAGGCTTATGGTAGTGACAAGTATGTTAATACAATCAATGAATTAAGCTCATGGGCTTCACAGCCAGAAAAAACTTTCTCGGGCCGCTTGCTTTCGGAGCTAAAGCAAAAGCAGCAGGACGGTGGTGTATTAGCGCTTGATTTAGCAGCTAAATATAAGGCATCTTATCAAGACGTAAGCTATTCAGAATATAGTGAACAGGGTCTTGATCTTGCAGCAGATGAGTCACAGCAAGCAGCAATTGCAATTAAGGACAATGACGATAAGGATTTTGTAGCTTTCTTGAGAGATTATTTTGCCAGAGCCTAGGCAAAAAAAAGCGCAGCCTAATAAGCTGCGCAAATAAATTTCAGGGATGAAACAATGCTAAACTGCTGCATTCATAGGTTAAGACAGGCATTATTTATAAAAGTTCAATGGGTTCGTAAAAAAATGCAAAAATTTATAATTTTATTGCCTGTAGTGTTACTTCTAGCTGGTTGTGCAACAGCTCCACCAAAACAACCCAATGATATCTGTAAGATTTTTAAGGAAAAAGAAGATTGGTACTACGATGCGCGTGATGCTCAAGACAAATGGGGATCGCCAAAACATGTATTAATGGCAATGATGTACCAAGAAAGCTCCTTCAAACATGATGCTGCACCACCTATGGAATACTTCTTATGGTTTATTCCAGTTGGGCGTGCAAGTTCTGCATATGGCTATTCTCAAGCTAAAACTCCGACATGGAGTGATTATATTCGTGAAACGGGTAACTCAGGTGCAGATAGAGATGACTTTGAAGATGCTATCGACTTTATGGCTTGGTTTGTTTATAAAACTCATAAAATCAATGGTGTTTCTAAATGGGACGCTTATGCACAATACCTCAATTATCATGAAGGTTGGGGTGGGTATAAGCGCGGCACATACCGAAAGAAGAAGTGGTTGATGGCCGTGGCCAATAAGGTTAAGCATCGTGCAAGCCGTTATGGCGCACAGCTCAAACGCTGTGAAGAAGACTTAGACAAAAACTGGTTTGAACGTTTGTTTGGTTAAATTTTATTGAGAGGCTGCTATTGCGGCCTCTCACTCCCTCCTTTTACTGTGCAAACATTACCCGCACGATAAACTTCCTAAGTAATATTTCAATTGATTAACGACATGAAAGTACTGGATATTTAAATTTACCTGCGTATTGTAGTTAAAAGTTATTATTTTGTGCGTCATGGTTACGCCTCATTGCAAGGACCCGTTATGAGCAATCAGTATGATCTAACTTTGGAACAGCCCGTTTCAATTTGGAATAAGCCACTTGAGCTACCTATCAAAGAGCTATTTAAAAGCCTAGGTAAGGCGACGGTTGCTGGTGTATTTGCTGACAGCAAAGGCCTATATGAAAACTTTGTTGAGGCCTCCAGCGTTTTAGGGTTTGAGAAAAACCCACAGCAAGCTGCGTGGGTATTGGTGTTTAAAAGCCTGCAAGCGACGCTTTGTGAATTAGTACCTGATTATCAAGACTTATTTGAGTGTGAGCTTGATGATACAGGGGTTGAAGCACTGAGTGATAATATGGCTAAACAGCTGAACGACGTGCCACTTGGGATTAATCCTGACTTCTTTGACTACCCTGAAAACCTGTCGTTATTTGCGCATATCAAACCGGCCATTACTTTTTGGCTTGAAAGCTTAGGGATGCGCGCACAAGACGCAGAAGGTTTTTTCGCTCGTTTAAAACAAAGCTTTGCTTTGGCACTACATAAAGAATGGCACAACAACCGAGAAGATTACCTATGCGTTGCTGAGCACCTGCAAAGCCCTTTTGCAAGCTGCACCAAAGAGCAGCGAGGTTGGCATGTGTATAAGGTGTGGTTACAAGAACAGGTTAACCAACGCATGTTTGCTGAGGCGTTTAGTCTCAGCCAAGTGTATGTCAATCTTAATGCCTACTATAAAGTGGCGGTGGATAACGATGAGCAAGAGCTGCTGCGTAGCACAGTGTCTAATACAAAAAAACAGGTTGTTGACCTGCACGCTGAAATAAACAATTGGGCGATACAGTTTAATAAGAGTTGCGCCATTAAAGTGATTAGTGGGGGTCCTGGTTCCGGTAAGTCATCATTTGCGAAAATGTTTGCAGCCACTATGGTGCGCGAGCGCCCAGAAATACGTGTGGTGTTTATTCCGCTGCACCACTTTGACCCAAGCGATGACCTACTTAATGCGCTCGCCCGTTATGTAGAATCAGACCCATACTTACCCACTAACCCATTGAATAAGAAACAAAAAGAACATCGAGTGTTGTTGATTTTTGACGGACTAGATGAGCTTGCTATGCAAGGCAAATTAGCGGCTGAGACCGCTAACCACTTTGTTGAAGAAGTGATCAGTAAAATAAACCGCTTTAACGATGCGGGTTTCCAATGGCAAGCATTGATCACGGGTCGAGAGATGGCGGTTCAGTCGGTAGCAGCAAAGCTTAGGGGGTTACAACAGCTATTGTATGTGCTGCCCTATTTTGTAGAGCAGGATGAAGATACGGATGATAGCGAGTATATCGACCCTGAGAAATTGCTGGCAACGGATTTGCGTGATACTTGGTGGCAAAACTATGGTCGGGCCAAAGGAGTAAGCTATGAAAAGCTACCCGAACCATTGGCTATCAGCCAACTGCAACCCATTACGCAGGAGCCGCTACTGAATTACTTGGTGGCGTTGAGTTTTGAGCGTGGGGAAGTAGTTTTTGATGAGCACTTAACGCTTAACCAAATCTATCAGGATTTGTTAGATGCGGTGTATCACAGGCAGTGGGATCATGGTGGCTATAAGCAAACGAGAGACCTAGAGAAGCCGCATTTTATCCGCGTGTTAGAAGAAATTGCCTTAGCAGTTTGGCATGGTAATGGCCGTGTGGCCAGCATTAGCAAAATTCAGCAACAATGTGAGAGCAGCCGCGTCACAAAATATCTAGAGGTATTTCAAGAAAGCGCTAAATCGGGGATCTCTCGTTTATTGACCGCGTTTTACTTTCGCCAAAGTGAGTTATTAGACGGGCAAGATAAAACCTTTGAATTTACTCACAAAAGCTTTGGTGAGTACTTAATTGCTCGGCGCATTGTGCGTGAAGTGGCAGCAATTACCAGTGAGGTCAATCGCAACATCGCAGACCCAGATGTGGGCTACGATCAGATAAGCGCACAGGCACGCTGGGCAAAACTCAGTGGCCCCACAGCATTAGATGAGTATATATTTAATTTTTTGGTAGATGAGGTGGGTTTACGTCACATAGACGATGTGCAGCAATGGCAAACATGTTTTGCGGGACTGTTCTCGCGGACACTGCGCAAAGGCATGCCCGTTGAAGAGCTTCAATTGGCCACATTTAGTGAGATGCAAAAATATGCCCGTAATGCCGAAGTGGCGCTGCTGGCGATTCATCATGCTTGTGGCTGTGCTACCGAAAATGTTTCGGATTTGAGCTTAGAAAATAGGTATAGCTTTTCTCAGTGGCTTTTACGGGCACAGGGGGCAGGGGTGGCTAGAGACTATTTACCTGCTCGGTGCTTTACTCATATCGATTTACAACAGTGCAATTTTGAATTCAAAGATCTAAGAAAGGCTAATTTACAAAATAGTAATCTAAATGGGGTCAGCTTTGTGGGGGGGTATTTAGCTCAAGCTAGGTTGCAAGGCGTGAGCGCGATAGAAAGTAGCTGGGTGGGCGCGTCTTTGACTTTTGCTAATGCGTCTTATGCAGATTTCGCGAGCGCTGAATTTGACCACGCTAATATGCGTCACTGTGTACTAAACTCAGCCTGTTTTGAAGGCGCGACATTTATTCAAGCTCGCTTATTGGGTTCAACGTTCATCAATGCAAATTTAACCAATGCAAATTTAACCGATGCAGATTTAAGGCATGCAGATTTAACCAAGGCAGATTTAACCAAGGCAGATTTAACCGATGCGGATTTAACCAATGCGGATTTAACCAATGCAAATTTAACCGATGCAGATTTAACCGATGCAGATTTAACCGATGCAGATTTAACCAATGCAGATTTAAGGTATGCAGATTTAACCGATGCAGATTTAACCAATGCTATTTTAGATCACGCCAAGCTTCGCGGGGCTACATTAAAAGGTACAGTTTTAATCGGTGTAGACTTAAGCAAGGTTGACCTAAGTGAGGTGGATTTATCTGAGGCAATTATGGAGTAAGCTTTTTTATGCTAACTTCCAAGCAACAAGCATCTTAGTGAGTTTTCTCTTGAAGCTGTAAAATCGTCTATGCTTGATGATGGATAATTAAAAAAGGACCAAAGCATGTTCAAAAAAATAATAATCATTTTGCTGCTGATTATCGCCTCACCATTTATTCTCGCGCTGTTTGTGGCTGATAGCTATCATGTGGAACGTGAAGTGGAGATTGAGCAACCCCTCGAGCAGGTATTTTCTTATATCAAGTTGTTAAAAAACCAAAGTAACTACAGTACGTGGGCGCAGATGGACCCAGCTATGGAAGCCGAGTACCGAGGAGAGGACGGCACCGTGGGTTTTGTTTCTGCTTGGCGAAGTAAGCACCCTGAGGTTGGGGTAGGCGAGCAGGAGATCATCAAGATTGACGAAAACAAACGTATCGATTTTGAACTGCGCTTTAAAGAGCCGTTCCAGTCAACCGATCCTGCTTATATGATCACTGAATCCACCCTCAATGGTACAAAAGTTAAGTGGGGTTTTAACGGTCATATGGATTACCCGATGAATTTAATGTTGTTACTTATGGACTTTGAGCAAATGTTGGGTGATGACTTACAAGTGGGGCTAGACAATCTCAAAGAGGTGCTTGAACATCCAGTAGAATAACTGGACGAAAGCAAAATTCAGACATAAAAAAACCGCAAGATGCGGTTTTTTTATAGCTACAAAACGTGAGTGTTAAACAACACCACGTGGCAGGCGACAATCATGGTCTTTACCAGCAAGCTCAGCTATCCAAAACTCTTCGGCTGTATAGCCTTCAGCGTTTTCTTTAACGACTTTAAAAGCCGCTTTCTTTTGTGCTTTTGCAGGAGCAGCTTTGCTTGTTTTTGCTTTTTTAGCTGGAGCCGCTTTCTTTGCAGGTGCTGCCTTTGGTGCTTCACTCTTAGTTGAAGAACCAGAAGTAAGCTCTTCTGTCAGTGCTGCTACGTCAGCAAGACGCAGGTTTTTCCCGCCATCAATGCTGTACCAACCAGGTTTGGTTGTGATCTCAGGCTTTTTGCCGTGGGCAGCTTCGTAAGCAGCTTCAAAAGCGCTTAATACTTCAGTTTTATCTAGTTTACTCATCGTAGATCCTAGTCGTTTTATACGCGGGATTAAGATTAATGAGTAGTTATACCCATATTTGCGCAATTTTTCAATTTTTTAAGGGTTTTGCTTCCATTTTGGCTGTATAAACGCCAGAATTTGACAAATTTTCAGAAATAATACTGGTAACTTCATGAAACGTTCAGAATTTACACACACTCTAACTGAGCTGTTAAAACCCGACGCAATCCGAGATTTTGCCCCGAATGGTCTGCAAGTCGAAGGAGCAGAAAATATTCGCAAGATTGTGACAGGGGTGACTGCCAGTCAGGCATTGGTTGATACTGCAGTAGAGCTACAAGCGGATACTATTTTGGTTCACCATGGCTATTTTTGGAAAGGTGAGTCACAAGTGATCACCGGCATGAAAAAGCGCCGTATTGCAACGTTGCTAGCCAATGATATCAATTTATATGGCTATCACCTCCCGCTTGATATCCACCCAGAGCTTGGAAATAACGCACAGCTTGCAAAACTTTTGGATATTGAGGTGCTAGGTGGGCTTGAAAGCGGGCCGACAAGTGTTCCAGTCCATGGGCGATTAAGAACCCCAATGTCTGGTGAAGTATTTGCTGAAAAGATTGCCACCGTGCTTAATCGCAAGCCACTCATTAACATTGTCAGAGATAAACCTATAGAAACCATAGCTTGGTGCACAGGCGGTGGGCAAGGTTACATTGATTTGGCTGCCAGCCGAGGCGTTGATGCCTATCTAACAGGTGAAGCCTCAGAGCAGACGATTCATAGCTCCAATGAACAAGGTATTGATTTTTTTGCGGCAGGGCACCATGCTACAGAGCGTTACGGTATCAAGGCGCTTGGTGAATACTTAGCTGAGCAATACGGCTTTGACGTCACCTTTACTGATATTGATAACCCAGTTTAAACAAAGCTTTTTAAAGAGGCGCTTAGAGCGCCTCTGGATCGATTATTCGTCGAACCTTTATCCAAAGCGTTCCTAACATTTCATGATAATGCGTGGTGACAGCTTCAAGTACGGAGACTTGCGCAATAAACTGCTTATAATCTGGCGCGTTATGCAGATTATGAAACTGTGTTGGGGCTGCAATCGTATCGACCCCTTGCGCCCAGAATAAATTCTTTGCGCGTGCCATATGGCTGGCTGACGTCACTAAGGCAACCTGCCTATCCACTAAATAGGGCGCTAACAGTTTTGCTTCGTCTTTAGTATCCATAGCGGATGGGTTAGCACGTACTCGAACGCTTGGGATACCCAGCGCTATTGCTGTCTGTTTCATAAGTGGGGCACTTTGGTGACCCGACACAATCAGCTCGGCACTCTTATAGTGATGTGCCAATCTTAGCCCTTCGATAAGTCTGGCTGATGAACAGCCTGTGAGCTGCGCATTGGCAAGTTGCTGACTATTAGGATGGACGCCGCAACCAAGTACCACGATTTTGTCTATTTTTGGGTGTTTGCTGACATCGAAGGTGTGCCATTGTGATTCAGCAGAGGTGGTAATCTTACTGGCAAAAAATGGGGTGCTGATACACCACAGCGCGATCACCGTAAGCCAGAGCATAATATATGACTTCAGGTTGGCTTTGCTTACAAATAACAAACATATTGCAACAATAATTAATGACAGTGGTAGTGGCATCAGTAGGCCACCAAGCACTTTCTTAAACAAAAACATAAGAAACCCAATCAATTAGCTTGGGTTCAGTTTAGTTAATATTACACAAAAATCATAGCTTAACGAGAATTGTTCTGTTTACAGGTGTTTAAAAAGTGTCTGTACACAGGGTTATCCTTCATGGTTTTTTTCATCGCTAGGTACATTGGGCGATTAAGACCAAGCGCCCCAAGAGGGATAGATTTAATAAGGCCTTGGCTTTCATAAGGGGTAACCAGCCAATCTGGTAATGCTGCGACGCCCATGCCCGCACTGACAAGTTGAAAAATGAGTAGCCCTTGGTCAACGGTTTTCAATGTACCGTCAAAGCGTGCATTTTGTATAAAGTGTTTGAAGATGTCTTGTCTCTCGCGCGGAATAGGGTAGGAGATAATGGTTTCATCTTTAAGATCTAATGCGGTTACATAGGCTTTTTTAGCCAATTCATGGTCGGGTGAGACAATCAGCTTGAGTTTGAAATCAAACAGGTGCGCATATTCAAGTTTATCTTGCTCACGCATGTCCGAAGTGAGCACCAAATCCAGCTCATCTTCTAATAGTTCAGGGATCGCGTCGTAGCTAAAGCCCCGCTCGTAGTCGACTTTGATATCAGGCCAAAAGTTATTAAATTCTTTTATGGTTGGTAATAACCAGTGAAAACATGCATGGCATTCAACGCTGAGTCTCAGTTGAGAAATTGGCTGATTTAGGCTCTCTTTTAAACGACATTTTGTTGCTTCTACACGAGGTAACACGTCATTGGCAAGTTCTAGTAATAACATACCTTGTGGTGTAAAACGCACCGGTTGGGTCTTTCTTTCGAATAACTGACAATCAAGTTTATTTTCTAAGTCTTTAATTTGATGTGACAAAGCTGATTGCGTCAAGAACAACTCACGGGCCGTATTAACAAGCGAACCAGTGTCTTTAAGGGTTGCGATGGTTTTCAAATGCTTTATGTCGATCATCTTTAATAAATCTCATTATTAGTGTGAGTTAAACTCAGATTGCTCTGCTTGAATCTCAGTCATTACCTAATAGTAACGTCTAGACGTCTAGAAAACTAGCAATCGATGATTAATTTTTAACAAAATCACTATAGCATTATTTTTGACAGCGTTGTCATTATTTATTTAACTTTTTTTCAAAAAATACAAATTAATTTTATTCAACTTCCTCCTGAGAAAGCATCATTTGTATTCACACTGCTCATCAAATAGATTTCTAGACATCTACACATTCAAAGGAGAGAGGCATGACACAAATACATAACTTGGGTTTTCCCCGCATCGGAAAAAAGCGCGAACTAAAATTTGCCATAGAAGCATATTGGGCAGGCAAGATCACACAGGATGAACTGATTGAAAAAGGACGTGAAATTAGAGCGCAAAACTGGAAGTTGCAGGCTCAAGCTGGCGTAGAGCTTTTACCCGTAGGGGACTTTGCTTGGTATGACCATGTTTTAAATACAAGTTTATTGCTCGGAGCCGTGCCTGAGCGCCATCGCAACCATAACGAAGAAATCAACTTAGACACGCTATTTCGTATTGGTAGAGGTAAGGCCCCAACTGGGTGTGCCTGCGCCGCCAGTGAAATGACGAAATGGTTTAATACTAATTACCATTATATTGTACCTGAGCTAGAACAAGACCAAACCTTTACGCTATCTTGGTCTGAGCTATTTGAGCAGGTTGAAGAAGCACAAGCGTTAGGGCATCAGGTTAAACCTGTGCTGGTAGGCCCCGTTACTTACTTACACTTGTCAAAATGTGCTAAGGAGCCATTTGAGAAGTTGGCTTTACTTGAACGTATTTTGCCAGTGTATCAACAGGCTTTAAGCAAGCTTGCAGATTTGGGCGTTGAATGGGTGCAAATTGACGAGCCAGTCCTTGCTTTGGAGGTCAGCGATGACTATCGTGCGGCACTAAAAAAGAGTTTTGAGCTGCAGTCAGGTCGGGGTGTAAAGCTACTACTGGCGACTTATTTCGACTCAGTGAGTGATTATCTTGCAGACATTAGCGAATATCAGGTTGATGGCGTACATTTTGACTGTGTCGCAGGCCAGTATGATATTGCGCAATTGCATGAGACATTGAGGCCTGAGCAAGTACTGTCATTAGGTGTTGTTAACGGTCGAAACATTTGGCGTACTGACTTACAAGCTCTTTACCAGAGCATTGTAGGTGTGGCTACTAAGCGAAAAGATAAGCTTTGGCTTGCGCCTTCTTGTTCACTATTGCATACGCCGGTTGACTTAGAGCAAGAGACGAAACTTGATAGCGAGCTACGCTCATGGTTGGCATTTGCGACCCAAAAAGGGCAAGAGCTGGCACTGTTAAAAAAAGCGTTAGTTGCTCAAGATGAACAGCTTCTGGAGGAATACAGTGCACCAGTTAAAGCTCGGTTGACTTCATCACGTGTTAACAATCAAGTAGTACAACAACGCGTAGCTGCTTTGACTGAGCGTGATGGACAAAGAAATAGTGAGTTTGCTAAGCGTATCGAAGCACAACAAGCATCCTTATCTTTGCCTTTATTGCCAACGACAACGATAGGCTCGTTTCCACAAACAAAGGCTATTCGTGCAGCAAGGCGTGATTTTAAAGCGGGTAATCTGCCATTTGAGCAATATCAAGCGCAAATGGAGGCTGAGATTCGCTATGCGGTGGAGGAGCAAGAGGCACTGGATTTAGATGTGTTGGTGCACGGTGAAGCTGAGCGTAACGACATGGTTGAGTACTTTGGTGAATTGCTAGAAGGCTTTGCGTTTACTCAATTTGGTTGGGTACAAAGTTATGGTTCACGCTGTGTAAAACCCCCCGTTATTTGGGGAGATGTATCTCGTCAAAAGCCAATGACAGTGGCTTGGACGAAGTACGCACAGTCACTGACCGAGAAAAAGATGAAAGGCATGCTAACAGGGCCTGTGACAATCTTGTTTTGGTCTTTCGTTCGTGATGACCTAGACAAGCCCTGTATCGCTAACCAAATCGCATTGGCCCTAAGAGATGAAGTAGTTGATTTACAAAATGCTGGCATCGATATTATTCAAATTGATGAACCCGCATTTAGAGAGGGGATGCCACTTAAGGCGAGTCAGTGGCAAAGTTATTTGGATTGGGCGGCGTATGCTTTCAGGGTGTCAGCCAGTGGTGTTGAAGACAAAACTCAGATCCATACGCATATGTGCTATGCCGAGTTTAATGACATTATCGCAGCGATAGCTGATATGGATGCGGACGTCATCACCATTGAAACTTCTCGTTCAAATATGGAGTTGCTAGCGGCGTTTGAGCACTTTGATTATCCGAATGATATTGGACCGGGCGTGTATGATATTCACAGTCCTAATGTACCAGAAGTGGACTGGATGAAAGCGCTGATACATAAAGCGGCTCAGAAAATTCCGGTTCAGCGTTTATGGGTTAACCCAGATTGTGGCCTCAAAACTCGGGCTTGGGAAGAAACTCGTCAGGCGCTGGCTAATATGGTGAGCGCTACCAAGGAATTGCGTAACGAACTTGGTTGATTAAGCTAAAATAAAAAAGCCCATATCAGCATGGGCTTTTTCACGATATGTCTGCTCTGAAATGTATCAACATTCTTAAATCGACAAGGTCATTTGGGTGTTGTCAATTAGAAATTGCATAGCTTGTTTTGCTGGCAGCGGTTTAGAAACCATAAAACCTTGACCAAATTGACAGCCCTTACGTTTTAACAAAGCCCACTGTTTCGGGTTCTCTATGCCTTCTGCAACCACTTTTAAGTCAAGTGAGCGGGCCAGTGACAGAATAGCATCGACCAAAGGGTTTTCTTTGTGAGTTAGTTGATCCACAAAGCTTTTGTCTAACTTTAATACGTGAATGGGTAATTGGTGCAGATATCCTAAGGCAGAATAACCGGTACCAAAGTCATCTAAATAAAGCTTCACACCAAGAGGCTCTAGGCCTTGAATTATTTTGGTTGCAAGCTTTAGGTTTTCAATTAAACCAGACTCAGTGATCTCTAAACAAAGTGCACCGTTGGGAAGTTGATAATCAATATACAGCTGCTGCATATAGGTGACAAAATCGAGACTAGCAAAGTGCCTTGATGAGACATTAACGGTGATTCGAATCATCGGGCTGCCTTCTTGACGCCAGCTTTGCAGTTGTTGTGCTGCGAGCTTGAGTAAATGCAAATCCAATTCGATGATCTGTCCGGTTTGCTCAGCTATCACAATAAAGTCATTGGGTGGTACTAAGCCATTCTTGGGGTGGTGCCAACGTACAAGGGCTTCAAAGCTCACAACATGGGGATCGTTTAGCGCAAAAATAGGCTGAAAGTAAAGTTCAAACTCATTGTTTTGAATGCCATGTTGCAGGTCGTTTTCTATATCTGCCTGACGTTTAAGTTTTTTTCGCATGGCGTTATTGAAATAACACACTTGGCCTCGGCCTCTAGATTTTGCTTCATACATTGCGGCATCTGCCTGTTGCAGCAGTGTAATGGCATTATCTGTGGCGTCATCAGTAAACGCAACGCCGATACTGGTGGAGGCTTGTAGTACGTGACCATCGATATACAGTGGCTTGGCAATCGCCTCATTGATGCGTTCAAGCGCTAGAGACACCTGCTCTTTATCTTTGACGTTCTCAATGAAAATAGCGAATTCATCACCACCGAGTCGGGCAAAGGTATCAGTGCGACGGATACAGCCTTTGATCATGTTAACTATGGCGACTAAAAATCGATCGCCCACATCGTGACCTAACGCATCATTAATACTCTTAAAGCGATCAAAATCCAAATATAGTAAGCAATGTGAGCTGTCCTCATCTTCTCTATCTAAACTCAAGATGGCGTGCTTTACACGTTCCAGCAGCAAATAGCGGTTGGCAAGTCCAGTTAGCTCGTCATGTAGTGCTCTGTGTTCCAATGCCTGACGTGATAGTTGTCTGTCGATCGCCATACTCACTTGACGACTGATGTAAGTTAAAATAGACAAGTGATGATGGTTAAACGCTCTGTCTTGTGTGTAGCTTTGGATAACGATCACGCCTTGAAACTGGTCATTCACAGCAAATGGCACGCCAAGCCAAGACTTAGGTGACTGGCCCACCATTTGGAAATTACCCAACTCAATATGGCGTTCAAACTCTCGGGTATTACACAACAAGGGTTTGCCCGAAGTTAAGGTAAAGTAAGAGGCGGTGTGTTTGATCTGTGCCTTAGTTACTCGCTGGTGTGCGTTACATTTAACTTTACCCTCAATCAGGTAGTCAATTTCGAGAATATCACTGTATCTGTCATATAAGCCGATAAAAAAGTTTTCAGCGGGTAACTGACTGTTAATGATCTGATATAACTCATCATAAAACGCCTCTAAGTCCAGCGAGCGATAGGTAATATTGGCGATTTTTAACAAACACTGCTCTAGTTGCTGTGCTTGATTGAGTTGCTCTATTGTTTTTGTAAGGTTGTTGAGGGTTTTTACCTGATTAATTTTAGCGCTCAGCAAATGTGCAACCGTAGACAGAATTTGTAGATGTCCTTCTGTGAAATAATCGCGTTGTGGGTGTTCACAATCAATCACGCCAAGGAGGGTGTTTTCATACACCAAAGGCACACAGATCTCAGACAAAGCAGGTCTTGAGTCAGCGATATACATCGGCTCGACCGATACGTCTCCAGAGACAAAAGCTTGCCTCGTTCTGGCGACATGTCCCGTTATCCCCTGCTCAATGGGAATTTTGGTTTGTGCAACTTTATAATCATTACTTTGGTGAGCAACACCCATGCTAGCGACTTCTTCTAAAAACTCACTCTGTTCGTCAGCAAGGTAGATCACACAATCAACAAAACCCAGACGGCTTACCACCTGAGAAGTAACATAATCAAATAATTCATCAAGTTGCGTGATTTGCAGCAGGGATGAAGAAAATTGATTAATGATGCTAAGCTGCTCAGTTTTTGATTCTAGTTTGTTGTTTGAAAGCATTCACATCACTCATATATGCAATTAAGACCAATTTAACTTACTTGTAAGACAAACGACACATTATTGCGCAAAAAAAAGCATTTTAGAAACAAATAAGCTGTTTGTGGCGCGTGGATGAGCGCAAAAACTTTACTCTGGGGTGTTAACTGCCTATGATCGGGCAAATTCAGCCGTGGAAAATAGAGCAATGACAAGTACAGTAAACACCCTTACGATTACTCGACCTGATGACTGGCACGTGCACCTGCGTGACGGAGTACAACTTAAAGATACCGTTAGAGACATTAGCCGCTATATGGGTCGCGCTATAATCATGCCTAACTTAGTGCCACCGGCTACGTGTACACAAACCGCGTTATCTTATAGAGAGCGTATTATGGCCGCACAGCCACAGGGGAGTTTTACCCCGCTGATGGTGCTTTATCTCACAGATAACACTACACCAGAAGAAATTAAAAAAGCCAAAGCAAGTGGTCATATCGTTGCCGCTAAGCTTTACCCTGCTGGAGCAACCACCAACTCAGATTCTGGTGTAACTGATATTGAAAACATTTACCCAGTGCTTGAAGCAATGCAAGAAGTGGGAATGCTATTGTTGGTTCACGGTGAAGTAACCGACTCAGCGATTGATATTTTCGACAGGGAAAAGATATTCATTGAGACCAAACTTGCTAAAGTCGTGGCAGCATTTCCAAAACTTAAGATTGTGCTTGAGCATATCACCACTAAAGATGCGGTTGAGTTTGTTGAGAGTGCTTCAGATAACGTTGCTGCCACCATCACGGCACACCACTTGTTGTACAATCGAAATCACATGTTGGCAGGCGGCATTAGGCCACATTATTATTGTTTGCCAATATTAAAGCGCAACATTCACCAACAAGCTTTGATAGCGGCTGCAACAAGCGGTAATAAAAAGTTTTTCTTAGGTACTGACTCTGCACCTCACGCTAAGGATAAAAAAGAAGCCGCATGCGGCTGTGCAGGAGCTTACACTGCACATGCAGCACTAGAGCTATATGCTGAAGCGTTTGAAGATGCGGGCGCGTTGGATAAGTTAGAAGGGTTTGCTAGCCATTTTGGTCCTGACTTCTATGGTTTGCCACGCAATTCAGACACTGTGACGTTAAAGCGTGAAAGCTGGAGTGTTCCAGAAAGTTACCCTCTAGGAGATAGCCATGTGGTGCCAATTAAAGCTGGTGCAGAAATATCTTGGAAAGTAGTCTAACTGTAATCGCTAATAACCTGAATTAAATAAAAAAAGCGCACTTATTAGTGCGTTTTTTTATTTAATAATATTATTTAATTATTAATTTTGCTGGTAATTTGTACTGTTGGTCATTTTATATGTTAGGCTTAGAATGCTTTGAGTTTTTGCTGTTCTATGGATGTAAGAGTTGCGGTAAGGAAGCTTCATTAGCTACAAGTTAATGAGCGTAAAGTGTTTTTTGCTGTATTTATTATTCCGACGGGTTGCGGCGCAAACTCAGGGAGGAAGCCTTTAAGGCGAGTGTTAAATTGATCTGACTTACAGGAATAATAGGTATGTCTAATTCTAAAACAGGTAAAGTAAAGTTTTTTAACGAATCAAAAGGCTTCGGCTTTATTGAACAAGAGAACGGTCCTGATGTGTTTGTACACTTCAGCGCTATTTCGGGCGAAGGGTTTCGTACCTTGAGTGATGGCCAAGCAGTGTCGTTTGATATTAAGCAAGGTAAAAAAGGCCCTGAAGCAGAAAATGTAGTTGTGTTATAACTTCACTATACCTGAGGAGTAACGTTCTGTTGCTCCTATTTTATTCACACTTCTAATTATTTTATCAGAACCACGTAATATAATTTGATTTATTATATTTATATGCAAAAATATAGTAATTGAAATATGAGTACAAACCTTTCAATTTTTAATTATATTATACCTTTTTTAGGTATCAACCTGATAATTTAAGAGAACAATCAATGCGAGAAATTAAATCTTTTATCAAATCTGCAAGTTTTACTGAGTTGGAAAAAGCAGCTGAATTAATAAATGACGCGATTGAGTCTCAGCGTGAACAGCAGCAAGTAAAAGAGGAAGTATTAGCACTGATCAAGGAAAAAGGTTTAACCCTTGATGATCTTGTTGCTGGCGCACCAGTAGATAAACGTGCAAAAGTTAAACCTAAATATAGAATTGAAAAAGATGGTGAAGTCTTCGAATGGACTGGCCGTGGTAAAACACCAAAAGCATTTGTGGGTGTTAATTTAGATGACTACACCATCTAGTTGAAAAACTAAGCAAGCATATTTTTAAAAGGCCCATAATGGGCCTTTTGTCTCGAAGCCTAACTTATTATGTGTATAATCGTGCAATCTTTTCTCAGTTTTCAATATTGAGAGGTGCGTATCTATACGCTAAGACCTTATCAACAAGAAGCCGTTCAAAATACCATTGCTCATTTTCGAGAGTGTGATGACCCCGCTGTTATTGTATTGCCAACCGGTGCTGGAAAGAGCTTGGTTATTGCAGAATTAGCACGCCTTGCGCGGCATAAAATTCTTGTTTTAGCACATGTAAAAGAGCTGGTGGAACAAAATGCGCAAAAATATGCCAGCTTTGGTTTAACAGCAAGTATATTCTCGGCAGGGCTTGGACAAAAGAGCCTGTGTGAGCAAGTTACTTTTGCGAGTGTGCAATCTTTAGCACGAAACTTAACGTTGCTCACAGACTATTACTCTTTGCTCATAATTGATGAGTGCCACCGTGTGAGTGGTGAAAATGATAGTCAGTATGGCAAGGTCATTAAAGCATTGAAAGCTTACAACCCACATTTAAAGGTGCTGGGTCTTAGTGCTACGCCTTACCGACTGGGTATGGGATGGATTTATCACAATCATTACCATGGCTTCATTAGGGGAGCCCCAGATAGTCCGTTCAAGCGTTGTATTTATGAACTGCCTTTACGTTATATGATAAAGAATGGCTATTTAACACCACCTAAAGAAGTTAATCCGGCTATTAGTCATTATGATTTTACTTCTCTAAAAAGCGATCAATTTGGCAGATATTCCCAAGAAGACATGAATACCTTGTTATCAGCTCAGACTCGTGCAACTTTTAGTATTGTTTCTCATATTATCGAACAGAGTAAACAGCGTAGTGGGGTGATGATATTTGCAGCGACCGTGATGCATGCAAAAGAAATATTTAGTTATTTACCCCAAGATAGTGCGGCATTAATTATTGGTGAGACAGAAACTGTTAACAGAGATAATATAATTAATAATTTTAAGAATAAGACGTTAAAATTTTTAGTGAATGTATCTGTATTAACTACAGGGTTTGATGCGCCTCATGTTGATCTGATTGCTATTTTACGTCCGACTGAATCGGTGAGTTTATATCAGCAAATCGTTGGCCGAGGATTGCGCTTATCGCAAGGAAAAAAAGATTGTTTAGTACTGGACTATGCGGGCAATGACTTTAATTTATTTCACCCTGAAGTGGGCACAAAGAAGCCAAACTCTCAAAGTGAGCCGGTACAAGTTATATGTCCAGGCTGTGGTTTTGCAAATATTTTCTGGGGTCAGCTAAATGAGCAGGGAGAGCTCATTGAACACTATGGACGCCGATGCCAAGGGCTATTAGGTGAGCCGCCCGAGCAGCAACAGTGTGATTATCGCTTTCGTTTTAAAGAGTGTCCGGCATGTGGCTGTGAAAACGATATTGCAGCACGGCAATGCTGCGAGTGCGGCGAAGTCATGGCTGATCCTGACGATAAGCTACGAGCCGCTTTAAATTTAAAAAATGCTATGGTGCTGAGGTGTAGTGGGTTGAGTGTGACCTTACTCAAAGCACAACAACTAAAAATTACCTACTTTGATGAAGATGGCGCAAGTTGTGATGAGGTTTATGACTTAGCGAACCCTAAAAGCCGCTATGTTTTTAATCGTGATTTCAGCCGACGGCTGAAAGGCAGAAGTACACAAGTGAGTTGGAAAAGTGCAGAGCAAGTGTATGAGATGTCTCATCTATTAGAAGCACCTGACTTTGTTGTGGCCAAGCAGCACAAAAAATACGGCTGGCAGGTTAGTGAAAAAATATTTGATTACCAGGGTCAGTATAGAGTTGCCGATAAATCCTAGAACCCATTATCTGGGCTCTAGGGTTAGGCGCACTATTCAGATGCCATTATACCCCAACCATCACCATAACCTTCATGGCTATTTGCGATGCTTTCTAGATATTGTTCTGTTTGGCCAAGTAACTGATGTTCAGGCACCATTTTTATTGATGTGATCACTTCCCATACACCAGTGTCTTTACACTGTTGTATTTGGGTATGTGGTGCAAGCTCGTCTTCAGCTATCGCTTTTATAAAAGACTCTGCCTGAGGCTTTTGCTCAAAGAGAATGAAAAAATCGACCGTGTGAAACTGCGTAAGGTCAATGCCTGCTTCTGCCATTTCTGCTAGAAGTTGGCCGTTATCATCATCTGGGAATTGCATATTTAGGTCCAAGTAACTCAATTATGGTTATTGTCGGCTATTCGCGAGCAAATAAAAAGAGGCAAGGAGAAATTAGCGCTTGATTGCGCATGTAATGTTCATAGGGCGTTGTGAATGAATATGGTAGAATGTGCCCAGTTTTAGATAAGGAATAGATGGTAAGTGTTTAAGGCCGTTATATTTGTGCTGCTTGCAGCACTTGTTAATATACATAGTAAAGCTCTGGCGCAACCTCAGATGCAAGAGCACTGGCAATTGCAGCATATTGATATAAAGGGCGTGGAGAGTGAGTTAGAGGACAATATTAGTCGGTATATCAGCCACTACTTAGAACAACCATTTGAGCAACAGCAACTAGATCCAATGCGCCAAGCTGTTGAGCAAGCAATGCAAGCACTTGGCTATTATCATAGTCGGCTTTCTTTCATTGTTACACCAAGCAACAATACGCTACAACTCAATATTGAAATGAGTGAGCCACTGAGCTGGAATGAAATTGCAGTCAATATGATAGGTCCGGCACAAGATGACGACGCGTTACATAACTTACTTGCAGATTTACCTATAAAAGTAGGGCAAACGGTGCGTCACGATCTCTATCAACAGGCCAAGTCGAGTTTAGAGAGCCTGCTGCTTGAGCGCGGCTATTTTGATTTTAAATGGCAACGTAGTGAGTTGTTGATTGATAAAGGTGCACGCACAGCAATCGTTAATTGGCAACTTGACGGAGGTAAACGCTATCGTTTTGGTCAGTTGCAAGTGAGTCAAAATACAAAAGCAACACAATACATCCGTTCTTTAGCGACATTTAAACAAGGTACACCTTTCCAAGGCGGATTGTTGTCCGACTACACTCTAGCACTAAATGCCACTCCCTATTTTCGCTCTGCCAAAGTTTATCCGCAGCTAAAAGACCGCCACGATGGGGTACTACCAGTGCGGGTCGATGTGCAAGATAAGCCTGATAATAGTTTTGAGGTCGGTGGCGGATATAGTACAGATTTAGGGGCAAAGGCTCGTTTAAAGTGGAGCAAGCCTTGGATCACTGATGATGGGCACTTTTTAGAAAGCAACCTGTCTGTGTCTGAGCGTCGCCAGGATATTACGGGTAGTTATACTATCCCTGTTGCAGACCCAAATAACGATGTTTGGCGCGTATTGAGTGGCTATCAATTCAACGATGATATTCAAGCAGGGATCAACAGCAAAATATGGAACATACAGTTACAGCGACAATGGTTAACGGATGATAACTGGATCCGCACGGCTTTTATCAAACGCGAGCATGAGAACACGGAACAAGATGGTGAACGCTTCGAAACCGAAATGCTACTGCCGGGGATAAGTTATGCCAAAAAGCAAACAAAAGGGGGGACAACCCCATATTGGGCAAATGAACGATTACTATCATTGGAAGTTGCCAGCGATTCATTGGTGTCATCGACATCGTTATTAAAAGCACGATGGAACAATGCTTGGTTGCGCAATTACCAACAACAGCACTTTGTGATCAGCCGCATTAACCTTGGGGCTATCGTTGTGGATGATATTCATGAAGTGCCGTTTAATATGCGCTTTTTTGCGGGTGGCGACCAAAGTATTCGAGGTTTTGCTTATCGCTCTATTGGTCCAAAAGAAGACGATAAGGAAGTGGGTGGTAAGTATCTCGTAACAGGCTCTTTGGAATATAACTACCAATTTTTGCCCAGCTGGCGTGCGGCCGTGTTCATCGATGCGGGTACCGCCACAAACGACTTTTCGGAAAAGTGGTCTGTGGGCGCTGGGTTTGGTTTTCGTTATATCACCCCTGTGGGCCCCATTCGTATTGACCATGCATGGGGGCTGAGTAAAGAAAGTAAAAGTACCCGTCTAAGTATTGTTATAGGACCAGAAATTTAATGTCTCTTATGTCACGCTTTAAAAAAATACTCGGTGGTTTTGCGGCTATTGGGGTGGTTATTTTTTGTATTGTTGCGACCGCACCGGGTCACCAATTACTGGTGGGGATTGCAAACAGTACGGTATCTGGGTTGAAGGTCAAGCTGGCAGATGGTCGGTTACTATCAGGCACTCAAATAGACATAGATTATCGTAGCGAACAATTAGTCTTTAATACGCAGGCGCTTAAGGTGTCACTGGAATGGTTTAGCTGTGCAACACTTTGTTTAGATATATCAGCCGAGCAGCTAAAAGTTGCGTTAAGCAGCACAGCGCAGGCTGTCGATGAGCAATCACAAAAAACAGCGCCTATCAGTTTACCATTCTCCATTGGGATTAACGATTTTAACGTGGCACATATCGATGTGGTCTATGATCAGCAGGGCTTCAATATTGAAAAGCTGCAAAGTGCAGTGCAGCTACAAGAGTCACATCTCAATGTTAGCAAACTACTTGTTGAGCAAGTGAATTTAAAGCTACCTGAAACAACAGAAGATAAGCCTCAGACTATACCCAGCAGTTTAGCGGGGTTAGCACTTGCACCTGTGGTTGTCCCTTTAGATGTAACGCTTGAAGATCTAAAGGTTGGAGAAATACAGGTCGTGCAAGGCGAACAAACGACCGTGGTTAATGAGCTGGTACTGCAAGGTGAAGTAAATTCACAGCAACTTAAATGGCACACACTGGCGGCAAAAGCGATGGGAGTAAGCGCAGATTCACAGGGCACGATAAGTTGGTCCAAAGCATGGCAGTTTCAAGTGGATACGTTATTAGATAAAGATGATAACCAGTTGCAAATAGGTATGTCTGGCCCTCTGTCTGACTTGAAATTGGAAGTAACAAGCCGCGGGGCTTATCCAAGTGAACTGCAAGGTAAAATAGACTTAACTCAGCAGAACTGGCCGTTTGATATAAAGCTAGTGGCGCATTCTTGGCAACTAGATGAATTGCTGCAAGCGCCATTGGAACAGTTACATATTCAGCAAGCCTCAATGGATCTTAGCGGTAATGTTAACGATTATTCTGCAAAACTAGCGCTGACTGGACTTACTGCCCCACAAACGCCTATCAATCTTACGACGCAGTTACAGGGGACGTTGAGTGGCGTTAACATCAGTGCCGCACGGTTACAATGGGAGGAGTCAATCTCAACATTGGCAGCACAACTGAACTGGCAGCAAGGAATAACAGGAAAAGTCGACGCGCAGCTTAGTCCACTGCCGATAAATATGTTTTTATCGGACTATCCTAATACGGCGCTTAGCGCTAACCTGAGTGCGGATTTTCGTGTAGCTGGTAAGCAATGGCAGGTAGATGTAAATGCATTAAAGGCGTCTGGGAAGTTGCTTGGCAAAGACCTTACAGCCCATGCTCAACTCAGTCTAGATCAGCATTTGCAGGGACAGCTTAATAGCCTCACTTTGAACTATGGACCAAGTAACTTACGGGTGTCTGGTAAGCTTGGCAAAGCGCTTACTTTATCGGGAAAAATTGATGTTAATCACCAGCATGATGCATTGATTCCGGTAGATCTGATCTCCACTGGGGACGTGACAATTAGTGGCGCTCACAATGCGCCAAAAGTGACAGCAAATATTGATATTAAACAGTTTGGCTTTGACAATTTGACAGCTAGGAATGTAAAGCTGGAGGTGCAAACCAATCGCGCCACAAATTGGGAAACCGATGCACAGATCAAAGCTCAGTATATTCAGTATGGGGCTTCGCAAGTGAGTAATGTGCACTTGTCACTAGATGGGGATGTGACACAACATACATTGGAGATAGGCACAGAAGGTGACTTGCAGGCTTCGCTTAGCATCAACGGCGGGTGGCAAAAACAACAATGGCAAGGTGTGCTCAAGACTGCACAACTGAGTTATCAACAACAAATGTTGACCTTGCTGGAGTCTGCGAAGATCAAGGTGTCACAAGGTTTTGCTCATGTAGATAATCATTGTTGGCAACTTGTGAGCAGCAAAGTTTGCGTTGCTGGCAAGCAGGATCTAATCAAAGGTACAGGAGACGCCAAGGTCGACGTACGCCAGCTTTTGCTCAAAGACATCAATCATTGGCTTGCTGATAAAGCACAACTAGAAGGGTTTGCTCATGGTGCGCTGTCAGTGGCTTGGCAAGGTGGGCTATTGGAAAAGGTGAACGGTCAGCTACAAATGCAGCAGCTAAAGGTGCATAGCCAACATGAAGGACAAACACACACGTTGCCCGTTGAGAATTTGACCACCCAACTGAGCAGCAACAACCAACTAGCAACGTTGGATTGGCAAGTTAATTCATCTGTACTGGGGCGCGTTGAAGGACTACTAGAGTTTCCATTGCTTGCGAAAAGTACAGACTCGGTTCGAGCTACGATAGACATTGTGCACATGTCGCTTTCGCCGCTGGCGCCTATTTTAAGCAAAAACCTCAAACAATCGGTAAAACTGGCGGGCAATATTAGTGGTGATATTACGCTATCAGGAGATGTGCGTAGCCCTGAGGTGTCGGGTGAGGTTAATATTTCTGACATAGCTTTTGCTACACCAATTTCTCCTATTTCTCTGGTTTCTTCGACATTAGGCGTTAAATTTGATGGCAAACAAGGTTATCTTTCAGGACAGTTGCAAGGTGTGCAGGGGGGCAGCTTGGCGCTAGATGGATTTATGGTCTGGACGCCACAGATAACTGCGCGTATTACGGCTAAAGGACAAGATTTTTTACTCTCACCCGAAGCTGATGTGGAATTGGCAATTTCCCCTGATATCACGGTTGATTATAGTAATGAACAAGCTTCGGTCGTCGGTAAATTACTCGTGCCCTTTGGTCGAATTGAAATCAAAGATATCCCAGCAGGGGCGGTTCAAGTATCCGAGGATCAAGTTATCGTCGATGCGCAAAAAGAGCGAGAGAGCCGTTCACCTATCGCTTATTCAATAGATGTTGATGTGTTAGTGGGCGATGATTTCAGAGTAAAAGCATTAGGTTTGGACAGTTACATTACCGGTCACTTAGATGTAACCAAGGTGCCCGCTAGAGCAATATTGGCAAGTGGTGAGTTATCACTTCTTGAAGGGCGTTATCGTGCTTTTGGTCAGGATCTACTAATAAAAACAGGGCAAATAGGCTTTAATGGAGCTTTGGATAAACCCTATTTAAATGTACGTGCCATACGTAATCCAGAGGTGACTGCCGATGGCGTTGAAGCAGGCATTGAATTGTCTGGCAGCATTAGTACGCCGCGATTTTCGATTTATTCACAACCCGCAATGGACCAGTCACAGGCACTTGTATATCTACTCAATGGTGAGCCGCTTGGTGAGGGGGAAAGCTCAAATAATGCAATCCTCACGCAATTGTTACTATCGCAAGGTTTAAATCGTAGCGAAAACCTAGTGGCCAAGACAGGAGAAAAACTAGGGTTTAGCGATGTATCACTCGGTGCCAGAGGCAGTGGTGACTCGACAAAGGTTGAAGTGTCTGGGTATCTGACTCCAAGTGTACAAGTCAGTTATCGTGTGGGGGTATTTGACTCGTTGAGTGAAGTGGCAGTGCGCTATCGAGTGTTTTCAAAGCTTTATATAGAAGCAACCAGTGGTTTATATGACAGTGTTGATTTACTGTATAAGTTCGATTGGGATTAATAGCGCCAATGCTTCCCTGAGACCACAAAAATAATAAAAAGGAATACACCATGCCTATCTATCGTTACTTAGCAATCGGTATGTTGACATTGCCTGCAATGCAGGTGGATGCTAATGAGCTCAAAGCCCCCCATGAAATAGTGGCACAGGCCAGTGATTCGGCATGGCGAGTGGTGGATATTGAAAATGTCTTAAAAATTCAACTTGTGACAGGTGCACTCTATGTTGAGCTTAATCCACTTCTTGCCCCCTTGCACGTTGACAATATCAAGCAACTTGCCCGCGAACGTTTCTATGATGGACTTAGTGTGTACCGGTTTGTAGAGGGGTTTGTTGCACAGGGAGGTGACGAAAGTGCTAAAAAACAGCCGCTTAAAGCTAAAAAACAACTAACTGCAGAATTTATCTATAAAAGCAAAGCACCACTTAACATTACCACACTCGATATGGTTGACGGTTACGCACAGCGTACAGGGTTTCTAAATGGTTTTGCCGTTGCGCAAAATGAGAGTGGTACGCACACTTGGCAAACCCACTGCACAGGGGCTTTTGCTATGGCTCGGGAAGACGCCCCAAATTCTGGCGGGACTGAGTTTTATGTGACGCTTACACCACAACGTTATTTAGATCAAAATACTACGGTATTTGGCCAAGTGTTGCACGGTATGGAGCATATCCAAAAGCTTGATCGCAAGCCTGAGTCAAATAAGGAGTTTAACCCAATCACTAGCGTGAAAGTGTTAGCTGATATAAGCAAAGAGGATAAACTGAGGTTTAAAGTATTTAATACTGACACAAATGACTTTAAAGCGCTGATAGCAGCAAGAAAAAACAGGCCAGAGGCTTGGTTTGTGGCCAAGCCTGACTATGCGGATGTGTGCGCAATTAAAGTGCCAGTGCACAGCTTCATTGCCGATTAGTACGTATCTGATATGCGGTGCTATCTTGGTCGCTGGAGCGATAGGGGTTGATATCTAAGCCACCTCGTCGAGTATACCGAGCGTAAACATCGAGTTTTTCAAAGTCAAAGGTGTTCATCAGTTCACAATAGATGCGCTCGACACATTGTTCATGAAACTCGTTATGACTGCGAAAAGAAATGAGATAGCGCAATAGTGACTCACGACAAACTTGGGTGCCTGTATAGGAAATGACAATGCTGGCCCAATCTGGTTGTGATGTGATTAAGCAGTTTGATTTTAATAGGTGACTGTGTAGAGTTTGGGTCACTATGTTTGTGCTTGCTGCTTTTAAGATCCCAGCCTGAGGGCTGTATATATCTACATCAATATCAAGGTCATCAATACACTCACCGGGCATTTGAGTAAATGGCAAACAAGCATAATCACTCGCTTTATATAGCGTCACTTTAACTTGTGTATTGGCAGCTTTTGATAAGTCTTTTGTTAGGATATTTTGTACGGCTTCGGCACTTTCAAATCGGCTTTGGTTGAAGCTGTTTAAGTACAACTTAAAAGACTTAGATTCAATAATATGTGAGCTTTGGCAAGGAAATACAAAGCTTGCTACAGCAACTTGTGGCTTACCTTTTAGGTTTAGCCATGATAGCTCATAGCCCGTCCAAGTATCCTCACCTTTAAAAGGCAGGGCTGATTCTTCAACACCAATTTGATCACGGTTAAGCTTACGCGCAATAGGGTGTAGTAAAGACGCATCATACTGTGATGCATACTCAGTCGTTTTACCTAATACAGAGGCTTTAAGTTCAGGGGCGTTTGTGTAATCTGTCATGTTTCACCATTTGTGGTTACAATGGCGACATTATAACGGATCCCAACACGGTTGGCAGTATATGGCTATAAAGCAAATTTTATCCCAATTACATGAAAACTTTTCGGCGCATTATCAACATGCACATCAGTCATTACCTTGTATGTACTATGACCCTCAATGGCCAAGTCCTTGTGAAGTCGGCGACCCCATTGATAATGAACGTATTCAATGGCAAGCCTCAGCGCAGCCCGACACAAATAACTTGCAACAACTGGCTGTAGCATTAGAGTGCACTTTCCCTGACGAGTTGGATGAGTATTACAGCACGTTTTTTGCGGGTAATGTTGTTGCAAAGGTAGATGGACATCAAATTGAGTTGCTTCAGGCTTGGAACCAAGAAGATTATGAGCGACTACAGCAGAATATTACCGGCCACGTTTTAATGAAGAGAAAGTTAAAGCAAGAAGAAACCGTATTTATAGGCCTGACGGAACAAGATGACCTGTTGCTTTGTGTAAAGCTAAACAGTGGTGAGGTGTGTCTCGAATATGTAGGGAAACCACCACACCATGTATTAGCCCCGAGCTTAGCGGAGTTTTTACAGCAAGTCAGGTTCTAGTTTATTGAAAATCCCAAGAAATATTTGATACCAGCTCACAGCTGTCACAGCGAAAATCAAACAGCCCAAACCAAGGTTCGCTCAGAGCCCACTCGCCATGACAGCTTGGGCACTTGCGTTGCTTTTCTGCTGCTAGGCTTTCACCGCCAACGCGGTAAAGATAGTAGTATACGGGCTTTTGCGTTAAGAAGCGGATACGCTTTGAGAGATCCATGCCTCGTCTGAATAGATCACTATTGATACTTGATATTTCTTCCAGCGCCGCAAACTCACAGCGCGTTGCGCCATTGATCTGAATTTGGTCACACGCTTGCCAATCTTCTTGCCATTTTATGAGGGCTTTATAGTCACCGTTGGCGATAGCGGGGATCTTGTAAAGTGGTACTGGTAGAAAGTCATCACCACAATATAATGGACTACATGTGTGTACATATGTGGTATATAAAATATAGCTAGAAGGCTCAGTGCATTGATCGGCCCCATTCGCATGGATATCTTGCCCGATGACCTTAACTTTGGGTGCTAGCAGTCCGGCTTTTTGCAATTGGTCAATTGCATGTTTTACAAAAGGGCTGTGATTTAGCGGGTGCAAGGCATCTTCCAGCGGACACATTACCCGAGTGATAAAGTAACCATCTTTTAGCACAGTTGGAAATTCATCACCGATGATCTGACCATTAAAGCGAAGCGCATTAACCACTCGATTGATGGCAACTTCAGCCATATCGAGGGTTGTATCTTGATAGCAATCGAATGTTAAGTCTACTACAAACATATTAACCCTTCTCCATTAGGGCTAGTAGTCTATCAAGCTTTTGCTCTATTCTATCAAGCTGGCTCTGGGAAGGCGTATCTTGCTCTGAAATTGGCTGCAAAGGCTGTTTGACTATATCTGGGTTATTCTTATAGGCACTAAGACCTGCGATGATTACAGGCATGGGAACCGAGCCATTTAAACGGGCTTTGGTTAATGCAACACTTGGGGTTTTTCCTTCTACAACTAAGTCCGCTATTGCCTTTTGTACTGCAGGATGCATGCGCTTTACTCCACACAAATAAAGCGCATCATACCATAGCTCAAAATGTTAGCGTAGCATGGCATCTAGTTCATCAATCAGTTCGCACCAATCAGCATCTTCACGCAGGGATTCTTCGATAAAATGTCGCTGCCCTTCATTCCAAAAGGGGGCTTCAGCAAGCAGCATATCGTCAGCAATGCGATGCTTATTAATGAATTGTGTGATCTGATCAGGTGAGTTGTCTAACCCTAATTGAGCAAATAAAGTGGCAAGATTGTGCTTGCTGGTATCCATAAATCACTCCGTAAGTTGCCTAAAAAACACTCTGTAACTATAGTAGACAGTGCACTTAACAACAATCCGTTTGCCCTAATAACAACAACATAAGGGGACATTATGCGTGTTCTACAACAACAAAACCTCGCAGTGAAATATCTAACACCAGAAGATATGCGTGTTGCAGCAAGCCTGTTATATCAGGCGTATCATGACGATGATGTGCTGCGTAGTGTGCTATCTGCAAAAGACGACAGTAGCTACGAAATGAAATTGAGAGCTTTTATTAGAGAGGAGCTAGCAAGCTTTGGGCAGGGGCGTCAGCCGATGGTGGGTTTGTTTGACGGCGCTAATTTATACGCAGTTGCATGTGTACTTGAGTCAGAGACGGAGCTACAAGCATCGCGGTATTGGCATTGGCGTTTGCGGTTAATGCTTAGTGCAGGATATCTGCAAACCCAGCAATTAATCGAAAAAGAAAACACCATCAGAGACGCGTTAGAAGAATATGGACACTACTACTTTCTTGCCTTTATTGCGGTTGACCCACATGTGCAAGGGCAAGGGCTTGGGCACTACTTGCTCAGTGGGTTAGACGATTTGATCTCAAGCAACAAAGATATCAGCGGCATGGCTGTTTTTATTACGCAAACGGCCCAAAAAGCATTCTTTTTAGGTCATGGTTATCAGGTAATAAAGCAGCTTTCGTTTGAGAAAGTGACAGGGGAGTTATTATTTAAGAAACAACAACCAGACGGATCGGAAAATTAGGTGTAAGACTTTTCCTACATGAATGTGCGCTAAGGTGTTTTGTACTGTTGTCATTTGTCGTTTTTTTTACATTAAGCCATTGTAATGAATGTGTTTTATTATTTTTGCAAAAATATTTCAGTGAGAAAGTTCTCTTTTTTGCCTTTTGAAGCACGAATAACCGCGTAGAATTAATCATGTCAGGACGACAAAGCGATTAGGAATCGTCAAAGGAGTGCAGAGGGTAAGGTAAGCTGCAATTGCAAGGAGCATAAGGGAGCAAGGATTGAATTAGGAACTCACAGGGAGTGAGGGTATATCAGGAAGATATACGCAAGGACGGTAGGACAAGCACATGGCGTGCGATTAAGGTGCGCTCAGGAAGAGTGAAGAGGAATGGCCAAGTCGGCAAGTGGATAGGTCACAGGAAGTGGCATGGAAAGCAAACAAGGAAGAAAGCAGGGGTATGTCTAGGATGTATACCCGTTCAGGGGATGAAAAAAAAGGTGGCTTCACGCAGTGGGAATGGAAAACCCATCATGGATGTAGTCAGAACTAGGCGCGACAGTGGTTGCGCCTTAGTTTTTTCTAGCACTTTATTATTCAGCTCAACATATCATTCATTGGCCACTAAAAACCTTTTCCATTAGCGTAATAGAGCCTTGCTGTGGGTCGACTTTGCATTGAATACCCAGCGGCAGTACAATTTGCGGGTCGGTATGGCCGAAATCTAAATTGGCAATCACCACTAATTGGTCGTTATTAAACTCTTCTTTGACAACGTTTAGCACCGTTTCTTCCAATACATATTGCTCATGTTCACTATAGTCTCTTGGTCGGCCAATTAGCAGGGCACTGAGTTGCTCAAATACTCCCATTACGCCATAATTTCGCAACCAGTAACGTATGTACTCCACTGATGGCTTCTCTTGTGAAGTTTCCAAAAAGAGTACTTTTTGCTGCCAGAAACTGAAATCTGGCCAGTAATCTGTGCCTTTAAGCATTTCTAACACTTCTATACAGCCGCCAAATAATCTGCCAGTTGCGGGAGCATTCCCTTGTAACACTTGTGGCCCGCGACTTTTAATAAATGGATGGCATAGCCCCGTATGGGCCGTGTTTGCCCAGTCAGGATAGCCATGACAAAAGTGACTAAATGTAGGAAGTGTGCGGGTGGTTGGGTTAGTGGTTAAAAATGTCTTAAGGTAGTTTTGATAGCTATCATCAAAGTTGTGTAGTTGCGCGAATCCAGCCATCACTGACGGACCGTTGAAGGTAACGATACCCGATTGATTCAATGTTGTCGTCAAGCTGGTGCTGTCTGAGTAGCCCATGTAGAGTTTTGGGTTTTGGCTGATCATGTCCAAATCTAAATACTTCAATATTCGCGCTGAGTCAGAGCCACCAATAGTGGCTATGATCGCGTCCACTTCTGGGTCTAAAAACGCAGCGTTGATATCATCGGCACGTAGCTTGGGATTGTTAAATAGTTTGTCAGCATCCATCGTGGCGGTGGGATAGGGTTTAACTGTGAACCCAAGGGCTGTTAAGTTGTTAATGCCTTGCTGATAAATATGTGGGAATGTAGACGGTCCTCCCCAAGATGGAGAAACAATGGCAATAGTGCTGTCAGAGTGCAAATAAGATGGCTTTTTCACAAGCGCTATCCTTAGTCAGCAAAAGATTACAAGAATAAGCGGCTATTATATTGGAATCAATATAATTCTAAGTACTAGGATGCCATACGATGTGGCGGAATATCAGCTTTCATTAAGCGGCTATTTTCAAGGTGTAATACGCCCTGATAAACGGTTTCACCATCGGAGCTGAATTCAAAAATAAACTGGCTTTTTATACCAGGCTTACCACTTTTGAGTATGCCTAGCCGACGTTTTTGACACGCTACACTCAGAAGCTGAACTTGCAGCTTATCAGCTTGATGTTGGGCGTGATCTTTAGCCGCTTCAGCGGCCTGTCGAGAGGTCCAAAATAGTGCTATTACCGCACCTACGAAAATAAAAAGCCAAAGTGTTGCCATCTATGAAAATAACCTGCCAATTGCGCGAGACAAATCATCACTACGATTTTCTGCCCTTAGAATGCCTAAAACATGTGGGCGCAAAGATGGAATTGCAACTAGATCTGCAAAAATACTTGCAAATAAGCCCTCTATTTTTGTGTTCTGAGCAGCTGACTCCAAAAATTTAAATAGGCGCTCTGAGTCTAAAAAGACTTCCCAACAGCGTCCAGCCAAAGTGAGTAAAATGTCAGATTCTCTGCCGTACTCACTGCTCAAAATAGTGTCAACACTTTGTGCCAACAAGCCTTGCGCATGACTGCCAGAGATGGCTCTGAGGTTGCACACTAGCTCATCAAGATTATTTTCATTGATACTGTTATTTATTTCATTTTGTAGCTTCTCTGAGAAACGGGTGTCGATAGCAACGTGTTCTAACATTGCGCTCAGAGGTTGTTTCACTTCAAGCGGGAGTGAAGCCCAAATGGCTTGTAAGTTTTCACTATTTTGGCCATGATCAAGGCGAAACGCAAAGTCAGCAAGGCCTTGAACAGCAAGGCTTTGCCAGTCATCAGCTGGCAATTTGCCAGAAAAGTACAGCTCAGTGTATTCATAATATTGCGACGCAGGGCGTTTTAGCTCGGTTTTTAACAAGGCATTGAAAGCGGCTAATTTATTGGCATTCGGTGTAAAAACATAGGGGTTATTATCAAGTTTTCCGTCGGCTTGCTGGCCTGTTAACTCGGTTCCCAAAGCTTCTAATACCATGCTTGCAAAGTGGTCGCGGCTGGCTACTATCAGCTTGCTTTGCTCATCCAGTGGAAATTTTAAAAACCACACATACGGGTCAACGGTGGCTTGGTTATCCCAAAATTGAATGGCCAGTAACGCATGTCCACCAAGCGGGTATGGGTAGGGGGCTTGTGTTGTTTCAATTTGCGCAAAGTGTTGTTTGTCGATTTTCGTGATCCTGCGACCAATATCATATACTCGCCACTGTGTGCCCGCGGCACTCAAAAGTTCGCCTAAAGTAGAAATTTGCGCTGTCATGATTCACCCACTTAATGATTAGAGCGCGAGATTATACCTGTTATTCGCATCTCTGATAAGCAAGCTATGGGTAAAGAATGGCAGTTTAGGTATAATTGCGCCATTAAAAGGTATACAGAGTTTTGATAATGAACAGTTCGTTTCATCAACATGTTATGAAACTTGTCCAAGAGTTGGAGCAAATACTTAAGTCAGCTTCACTTTGGCAAACACAGCCAATAGACCCAAGCTTGCTGCAATCTGCCCAGCCATTTTGCTGTGATACGTTGCGCTTTGAACAGTGGCTACAATTTATATTCATTCCTAAAATGTTGCAACTTCTCAATCAACATGCTGATTTGCCAAGGAATATAGCGCTAACACCGATGGCTGAGGTTTCACTCTCTGCTCATGGCCACGTTGCAAGTGTTAAGCATATTCTTTCAAGACTAGATGAGAGCTTGTCAAAAGGTGAAATATGCTAGAGATCATTTATCAAGACGAGAATTATGTCGCGATTAACAAACCATCGGGCTTATTGGTACATCGCTCCTTTTTAGACAAACGAGAAACGCAATTTGCGATGCAAATGCTAAGAGATCAACTTGGTCAGCATGTTTTCCCTGTACATCGTTTGGATAGGCCAACCTCGGGTGTGTTACTGTTTGCTTTGAGCTCTGAGGCAGCACGTGATATGAATCAGGTATTTATCGATGGCAACATTGAAAAGCGCTATCTAGCACTTGTTAGGGGGTTTGCGCCTGAGTCTGTCTATCTGGATAAACCTCTCAAGGAAGAGCTAGATAAAATAGCGGACAAATTTGCGGATCAAAACAAAGCGCCGCAGGAAGCGCAAACGCAGTTTAATTGCCTACATCAAGCCAGTTTGCCTATCCCATTCGGGAAATACCCGAGTATTCGATACTCTTTAGTGGAGTGCTTTCCAAAAACAGGGCGAAAGCATCAAATTCGCCGCCACCTAAAGCACTTATCTTGCCCAATTATTGGTGATGTGAATCATGGTGATAACAAACATAATCACTTCTTTTTTGAGCACTTTGGATTACAAAGGTTGATGTTGTTCGCAACTTCACTTAAGTTTGTTCATCCTTATACAAATAAAACCATAACGATTAAAGCGAGCCTAGGTGAAGCTATGTTGTCTATTTGTGCGCAATTGGGCTGGCCAACTACTGAAAAGGATTACGAATAATGGCGTCTGTGTCTATTTTTGTGGGTAGTGTGTACGGCAATGCCGACAACCTAGCTATCGAAGTTAAAAATAAGCTAGAGGGTCTTGGTCACCAAGCAACTGTATACGAAGGGGGAACGATGGAGCAGCTGCAAAATGCCAGCAATATTTTGTTTATTTCCTCGACAACAGGTTCAGGTGATTTACCCGAGAACTTACAACCTCTGTTTATGCAGATGCAAAGCCAGTTTCCAATGCTTACCAATAAGAAAGTCGGTGTGATTGGACTGGGAGATATTAGCTATGGAGAAACATTTTGTGGCGCAGGGCGGCAAATTGATGCTTTGGTTCAAGAGCTTAATGCGACCATTCCCATTGAGCGCCTAGATATCGATGCGTGTGAGCATTTTGAACCGTGGGAGCCTACAGGCCCATGGCTCATGCGTTGGGCTGCACACTTATAATAGCAGCCTCATGCTATTATGTTGTAGCTACATAATAGCGGACAGCGAATAAAAAAGCGCCAAACGGCGCTTTTTTAAGAGTTTTTCACATCAACTTTAAGCTTCAATTTTTGACCTGGGTACAAGTACTTTTGGCCTGCTAGGTCATTCCACTTTACAATCTCTTTAACCGTCAGATTAAACTTAGAAGCGATACGTGCTAATGAGTCTCCGCGCCTTACTTTGTAAGTAATCGTACGGTTAGTTGCAGCAATTTTTTGTGCTTTTGCCTCTTGATAAATTGTAAGTTTTTGCCCTAAACGCAAAATCGAGTTGGGCTTTAGCTTATTCCAACGTGCAAGTTGTTTAATAGTCACATCGTATTCACGACTGATGTCCCACAAAGTATCACCATTGGTGACAATGTGTGTTTTCTGCGCTTGAGGTGCTTTAGCCACTGCACTACGTACACTGGTTGGTAAGTGTTCACTTTTAAGCTTTCCCTCGCTAAGAGGAACGAGTAGGTTCTGGCCTATTTGGATAATGTGTGAATTTAGCTTATTTAACGACTGTATTGCGCTAGGACTGGTCGAAAACTTCGCTGCAATTACAGACAGCGTATCGCCTTTTTTAACCGTGTAATGTTGCCAGCGAAGCCTGTCTTCAGCAGATGTGGCTGCTAACTTCTCTTTAAATACATCAACTTTGTCTGCAGGAAGAAGTAACGAGTGCGGGCCATTCGGGTCGGTTGCCCAGCGATTGAAAGCTGGGTTGAGTCGATAAAGCTCCGTAAGAGAAATATCCGCCATATCGGCGGCCATTGCTAAGTCGATTTGAGAGCCAATATCTACAGACTCAACCACCTGTGCATTGATGATCTTTCTCCAGCTGACATTAAACTCATCCTGTCGTTTTAATAAATCAGACAGAGCTAGCAACTTAGGAACGTAAGCGGTTGTTTCTTTTGGTAAGTCTAATGACCAAAAATCCGTAGGCAGGTGCTTTTTGCGATTTTTTCTAATTGCTTTTAATAATCGACCCTCGCCCGAGTTATAGGCCGCAATTGCATTTAGCCAGTCGCCCTCAAGGGTTTTATGTAGATAACTTAGATAGTCTAGTGCTGCACGAGTAGATTGAACAATGTCTCTGCGGCCGTCGTACCACCAGTTTTGCTTGAGATTAAAACGCTCACCAGTTTGTGGCATAAATTGCCAAATTCCAGATGCACTGCGGTGTGAATAGCCAAATGGGTCGAATGCACTTTCAACTATGGGTAGCAATGCAATTTCAATTGGCATTTGACGTTTTTCAACTTCCTCCACAATAAAATAGAGGTAAGGCTCCGCGCGCTTGGCAATTCTGTTTAAATATGCCTGATGGCGTTGATAGTAGTTTCTTTCCGCAACCACGGGGCGATTCTGCGGAATATCAATAGAAAGTTGGTAGCGAATGCGCTCCCACACATCGTCAAATACTGGTGGTGGCTCATCCGCTTCTATTGGTTCTTGAATTGCACTAAGCAAGGTGTCACTGATCTCTGCAGGGCTTGCGTTATTAAGCTGCGATAGCGTTTCTTCGGTAGTCTTATCTACAGGAGTTAGTGTCTGACAACCGCTACTCAGTAGCGCTGCTAATACAACAGAAATGGACAATTTATTCATAGATAACTTTCTTTTAGTCAAGCAAAAACCCGCCAATACTACCTGTTAAGTACATATATTTAAAGTGGTTAGTATAGCCTACAGATTAAAAGGCGTCTTTCCACGCTCTCAAAGCTGCAAAAACCTGCCAAGGGTCACTCTGGTTTCGCGTAAACTGTGTTGGAATGTGCTTACAGATATGCTCGAGATCAGCGCGTAAAAAAGGGTTCACCAAGCGCTCCTTAGCCATTGTGGTGGGCAAGGTTGGCAACTCTTGGTTACGTCTTTGGTTTACCCATTGTTGATAATCTTGAATATCTTGGTTATCTGGCTCAACGGCCTGAGCAAAAGCTAAATTAGCCGTGGTATATTCATGGGTACAATAGATTTGCGTGTGATCACTAAGGGAAAGCAACTTTTGTAGGGATTGCCACATTTGTATTGGGTTGCCTTCGAACAGACGTCCACAACCTGCGCTAAATAGGGTGTCTCCCGTAAAGCTGTGTTGATCGTTGATGTAGCAGATATGATCCAGAGTATGGCCTGGTGTTTCGATAATCGAATACTGTTTGCCCAGAACACTCACTTCATCCCCTTCGACTAGTGGCTGAGTTATTCCTTCAAAAGGTGAGCTTTTGGGGCCGTAAATAGGGATACCTGGTGCAAAGGTTTGGAGTTCTGACACGCCGTCAGTGTGATCCCAGTGATGATGTGTGATCAAAATACCTTGCAGTTTTGCACTGTGCTGTGCCAAATAATTCATGACTGGAGACGCTTGTCCTGGGTCAACTACCCACACAAGGTTTTGCTTGGTGTCTCGGATAGCCCAAATATAGTTATCTTGGAAAGCTTTTATTGGCTCGACTTGCACCATAGTTAATTGCTCTATAAAGTGAACGGTAGCAATAGTATAACGGGCAAACTCAATGAAACCAGCCTTAAGTTTTCAACAAGGTCCAAAGCCGCTAGAGTGGCAAGATTTTCCCCACGGCGACTATTTAAGGGCTGGGGTAGAAAGGCGTGTAGGCAAATGGTTGCCGCGCATGTTTGGCTATCACATGTTGAAGTTAGGGAGTCTTAGCGGCCAAATCAGTACTGCCAAAAGTGCTATCAAGCATCAGGTTTGTGTTGCTCCACATCAGTTGCAACATGTTGGTGTAGTAGCTGAAGTTGACGAGTTGCCATTTTCAGAGCATAGCGTTGATGCATGCATTTTAAGTCAGTGCCTAGAGTATCACTCTGATCCGCATCACATATTGCGTGAAGCACACCGTACCTTAATTCCCGGCGGTTACATAGTAATAACAGGGTTTAATCCATTTAGTTTGTGTGGTTTGGCAAATTTATTGCCTTTTAGTAAAGAAAAATTACCTTGGTCAGGGCGGTTCTTTACCCCCTCACGGGTTAAAGACTGGTTAGATTTATTGGGGTTCGAAATCTTAGCCGACGAGAGATTTATTCACGCCTCCCTTGCGCGAGGTAGTCGTTTATCTCGCTTTGCTCCATGGCGACGTTTTTGTCGCCAGTATTTAAAGCCAATGGGAAGTTGTTATATGTTGGTGGCTCGCAAACGTGTTGCACCGCTGACGCCTATAAAACCCAAATGGCACGCTCGTCCAAAGTGGGCGCCCGCAGTGAAAAGTGCACGGCTGACGCAAACTCGCTCATCAAATGAAAAGTAACTCGGTCTGCTAGCTGTTTTTTACTTGGGCTTGATATCCTTCATCAATCAGTAAGTTATGTGATGACGCAGCTTCACGGGCAAGGTCGTCAACTAACTCATTGTATTGGTTACCGCTATGGCCTTTGACCCAGCGCCATTCAATGGTGTGTCTTTGGCAAGCGCTGTCTAACCGCTGCCACAAATCTACATTTTTGACTGGGGCTTTAGAGGCTGTTTTCCAATTGCGCTTTTTCCAATTCTCAAGCCAAGATTCAATACCTTGCTTAACATACTGACTATCGGTATAAAGTATGACATGGCACGCTCTGGTGAGTGTTTCTAGAGCAACGGTTGCGGCAAGCATCTCCATGCGGTTGTTTGTTGTCAGTTGGTAGCCTTGTGAGAGCTTTTTTTCATGACCTTGGTAACTCATATAAATGCCATAGCCACCAGGACCTGGATTGCCAAGACACGATCCGTCAGTATAAATCTCTACGGTTTTTTGCACGAATAGACCTGTTTTTATGTAGAATATATGTATTAATGGCTAACCATAACAAAGTTGGGCACCAGACGATATGCTAAAACGACAAATAGTCCTAGATACGGAAACTACAGGCATCGACCCTAAAGCAGGGCATAGGATCATAGAGATAGGTTGTGTGGAGCTTGTGAATCGCCGACTTACCGGTAATAACTTTCATGTTTACATCAATCCGCAACGAGAAATAGAAGAAGAAGCGATTGACGTTCACGGTATCACCAATGAGTTTTTGCGGGATAAACCGCTTTTTCATCAGGTAGCTCAGGAGTTCTTTGATTACATAAAAGGTGCTGAACTGGTGATCCATAACGCGCCCTTTGACGTCGGATTTATGGACCATGAGTTTGCTATGCTTAAGCAAGGCTTTCCTGTAACACATGATTACTGTGAGGTGTTGGATACGCTTGTTATGGCGCGAAATTTGCACCCAGGTCAGAAGAATAACCTTGATGCATTATGTCGACGCTATGACATAGACAACTCAAAGCGAACATTGCACGGCGCATTACTGGATTCTGAGATACTGGCAGATGTTTATCTGGGTATGACTGGCGGCCAGGTTAAGCTGAACTTAGCAACGGGTAATGACAGTAATGAACAAAATGACAGTGGCGGTATTCGTCGTTTAGCTGCGGATAGGCCCGCATTAAAAGTTGTCAAAGCCACAGATGAAGAGTTACAGGCCCATTTGGCCAGGCTACAGGTTGTCAATAAAAATGGCGAAACCTTGTGGCAAAATTAGTGAGGTAAATTATGAAACGGTTGTGGTTCGTTCTAGTTATGACATGGCTCACCATGACACTGGTTACTACTTCTGCACTTGCCACTCCTCAAGTGACAGTATTAGAGCGTGACGGAGTCTCAAATGAAGTGCCACTACTGGACAACCGCTTTCGAATTGATCATGAGGTTGAAAAAATCTCGTTACTATTTTTTCGCAAACCAGGCTCTCCCGCGGTTGTTTTGGTGCAACCTGATGGTAGTAAAATTTATGCAACACATGCGTTACGTGATGACAGCTTACAGTGGTATGACGAAGTTAGCTTTGACTTAGTCGTGATTTCTAATCCCACACCTGGCCCATGGCAAGTGATAGGTAGTATCCAAGATGGTAGCCGAGTGATGGTGGTGGGGGAGATTGAACTGGAAGTAGAGGCTCTGCCACCCCTCATTTTTAGGGGGGAGACCCTAAAAGTTACCGGACGTGTCACCAATGATGGCAAACCAATCGAAATTGGCTATTTCAGAGACGTCATCTCCTTAGTGGTTGATTTTGTCAGTACGAACAATGACAACTACGCCAACTTTGGGGCAGGCACGCAGAGTGTCACAGAATTTAAAGATGATGGTAGAGATTTTGATGAGCGTCCTTTAGACGGTGTGTTCACAGGAGAGTTTAAACTGTCATTTCCAGCAGGAGAGTGGCGACCTGAGTTTCTTATTGAAACACCGCTTGTTAAGCGCAAGGTCGTGGGCAAACCGATTTTACTCTCTGAGCCCCCGTTCAATTTCGAGTTGACTCTTTCTGACAACGAAGAGTTTGAACATGAGTTGAGGATCAAGATCGACAATGAAATTGTTAAACCTGAAAGTGTTATATTCCAAGGTAAGATTTTCTATCCAAATGGCGAGGAGCAGGCCTTTACCATAGAGCCAAAAGAGCGCTTGTATAGAACACTTGCTATTAAGAACTATGATTGGGGTCGTTATAGTGTTGAGCTTTCAGCATTTGGTGAAAATATTAATGGCCGCGAGTTCATGGCAACTTTGCCTGAATATAAGTTTGAAATTGAACGGCCAATAGAAAAGGTGCCAGAGCTACAAGTGCCAATCAACACCATACTCATTCCTGAGCCAGAACCAGAACCTGAGATCAATACGCCTCTAGTGGTCAGTATAATTGTATTGGGGAACCTACTTATTTTGCTGGCAGGGTGGGTCGCGGTACGTGTGTTGATTCAAAATAAACCAATTAATCTAAAGTTTAAGTTACCTTTTGGTAAATCTAAGAGTGAAGACAAACAATCGACAGAACCCAAAAGTGAAACTCAAAAACAAAACTCAGACGAAAGTGGTTCAAAAAATGATAAATCAGGTGATATTTTGAACCTTTCGATGTCAGATGACTAAAAAAGCGGGTATTTTTCAAAAAAACTGTTGACTCTCATGGGGTCGATTCGTATTATTCACGCCGCTGTCAGGGAGCAGTCTGGTAGCAAGAATAATGCGGAGTGGTAGTTCAGTTGGTTAGAATACCGGCCTGTCACGCCGGGGGTCGC
>NZ_MKJU01000030.1:115414-125789 GCF_001854605.1 Pseudoalteromonas amylolytica
ATACCGGCCTGTCACGCCGGGGGTCGCGGGTTCGAGTCCCGTCCACTCCGCCAACAGAAAAGCACAGATTAAAACACCGTGGAGTGGTAGTTCAGTTGGTTAGAATACCGGCCTGTCACGCCGGGGGTCGCGGGTTCGAGTCCCGTCCACTCCGCCAATGTTTTAATCCTTTATTTGCTCAGTGGAGTGGTAGTTCAGTTGGTTAGAATACCGGCCTGTCACGCCGGGGGTCGCGGGTTCGAGTCCCGTCCACTCCGCCAATGCAAATAAACTCATAATGATATCTCTGCGGAGTGGTAGTTCAGTTGGTTAGAATACCGGCCTGTCACGCCGGGGGTCGCGGGTTCGAGTCCCGTCCACTCCGCCATTCGATATCAAAGAGGATGCTCTATAAACACATACCACTGCGGAGTGGTAGTTCAGTTGGTTAGAATACCGGCCTGTCACGCCGGGGGTCGCGGGTTCGAGTCCCGTCCACTCCGCCATTTATTAAGCTCATTCGCTTACGTCAAATATTAAACATTTCCACAACACAAAATCCACCTAAACTTCATCGCGTATAGTTAGTCAATTCTTTGTTTTTAGAAATATTTATACGATATACCTTGTAACATTTCTGTTGTCTCAAGTTGTCCCTCTAACTGATATGATGCTCGTAAAAAAGGAGCGCATTAATGATAGAGATAAAGCAGCTTTACAAACAATTTGCCAACAAAATTGTGTTTGAGAACTACGACAACTGCTTCCGCGCTTCTAAATGCTGCGTCCTCGGCGAGAATGGACTCGGAAAAACGACCCTGTTTACCATCATTGCAGGGCTAGACCCTCATTATCATGGGCAAATTTTACTTGCAGGTGAGCACAAGCCGGCACTGCAACAGTGCGTCGCGTTAGCGTCAGATAAGGTGCCATTTCCTCAGTTTTTAACCGCGCGTCAAATCCTTTCAATGACCAGCGTCAGTTGGCAGTGTGAAATGCCGCTGGCACTTGCACAGCAGTTTGGTTTTACAGGGTTCTTGGACACGTTCGTCAAAGATTTATCATCTGGTAATCATAAAAAGCTACAACTATTAAATGCTATCATGCGTAATACTCCCTATTTGATCCTCGATGAGCCTAGCGCAGCGCTTGACCAGGCTGGCGTAGAAGTGCTTTGCCAGTGGTTGGCATCGTTCTCAGGTCAGGTGCTGATAAGCAGTCATGAACCGCAACCGTTTTTAGACATAGGGTTTACAACTCAGCCGCTGTTTAGCACTGATTGATGTAGAGCTGTGCATGACCTACTTACAATATCGAATTACAGCCTATCGCTATGCGCTTAGAATGCTATTAAAGCAGGCAAATCAGTTTGCACTGATGATCAGTACATTATTTTATATATTTCTGCCGGGGCTTATCGCAGCTATGTTTTTTGGTTTGGGAAGAATCATTCAAAATGACAGTGAACAAGCCTCTAACCAGATTATATGGGGCTGTTTGTTGTTACAAACACTACTACTCAACGTATTAAAACCTGCGATATTAGATGATGCTCATCGCATGTTTCACCATAGCCTTACCAAAAGCAAAATTAGATTAATCGCCTCGGACATTGCTCAATTAGTTGCAAGTCATGTATTACTTTGGATGTCGTTAATACTGGCTCTGGCTATGGGGGTTGATAAGCTTGCAAGAGCCCCTCACTTTATTGGCTTTATGATAACCCAGCTCGGTATGGGTATTATGCTGCTCTATCGGCCCCAAGCGGCTGTATTGACCCTTGTAGCGTCATTAGTACTGTTAGCTACAACGTCATCAAACCTTGCTTATTTGGCATGGCTTAATGCTTGTTTACTTGCACTGAGTTTTGTTAAGCCTATTCGATTACGTTATTCACCAACAAAACTTACGGTCTGGTCATTTTGGGCTTTGTACGGCTTGTGTCACGCTTGGTCATTGGCTTGGCGTGTAAGTATAAGTTTGTTAGTTGTTTGGGGTGTAGCGGTTATTGGGGTGGAACGACCAGAATTATTGCATTGGTATACACCGATGGCAGCTCTGTTTGCTTCGTTAATATGGGCATCGCTGTGTATCAAAACCACAAAATACATCAATCAACACAGGTTGTTCTGGGCTAGTTTAAAGCAATTAGGTGCGCTGGCTCAGGCGCAACATATATTGATATTTGTACTGTACTTCTTATGTTGGCTTACAGGAGTGATATTACTGAGGTTTGATGTTTTTTCGCTGGCAATTTTGATACTAGCGCCTGTGTTGCAGTGGTGTGCAGCCACTATACCGCAGCGTCTTGCCGTATGTTGGGGTAGCTTTGCTGTGCTTACATACCTTGTTAAGGCATTAATGTAGATATAAAAAAGCCAGCATTGCAGCTGGCTTTGACTCATTTTAACGAATATAAAAGGTTACGCGGCACTGGCACCTTGAGATTTAGGTTTGCTGCCTTGACCTGCGGTTAACTCGCTTGGGTCAAAATCATCAACATTGATAACAGCTAAACGCTTGGCCTCAACTGCAGCTAATTTCTCAGCCTCGTCTTTATTCAAGATACCAGCGTCTAAGCCCATTTGTGCGACCTTATCTAGTTGTATAAATGGTAGCTTTTCACCTTTAGCACGGCATACTTTGTCGAATAAAGGTTCTACTTCTAGAATATCGCGCAAGGTTTGCTCTTGTTTACCTAAAATATTGAGAGGTTCGTCTTTTAGGTAGATGTGAGATCCTAGACGCTCGCGTGACTCATTGGGTGTTTGCAGTAAGTGTGCAACTTTTTGCTCTAGTTTATCCGTAGGTTTGCGTACCGGACGTCCGAACGGGAACAATAACACTTTTAAAACGCCTCTTAGCAATGCTGAAGGCATATTATTGATTAAGTCAGCAAGTGCTCTTTGACATAAGTACAAGTGCTCCTGACAGCTCCACTGCACGAATGGTAAGTCTTCTTTCTTACGGCCTTCATCATTGTAGCGTTTCAATGTTGCAGATACTAAATATAAGTAACTCAACAAGTCACCGAGTCGCGCTGAAATACGCTCTTTGCGCTTCAATGAACCACCAAAAACAGCCATACATATATCAGACATAAGCGCTAGTGATGCGCTATAGCGGCTGGCGTTTCTATAAAACACAGCAGTTTCGTCATTAAACGGCACCTTGGTGAAGCGTGCCCCCGTTAATGCTAGCCACTTTGTTCTTACTAGGTTAGAAATTGTAAAGCCAATATGGCCCATAAGTGAGTTATCAAAGCTCTCTAATGCTGCTTGTTTATCTTCCATACTCACTGCATTTAGCTCAGCAAGCACGAATGGATGACAGCGAATCGCCCCTTGTCCATAAATGATCATGTTACGGGTAAGTATATTCGCCCCTTCAACAGTGATTGCGATTGGTGCACCTTGATAACCACGACCCAGATAGTTGTTTGGACCTAGGCAAATCCCCTTACCACCGTGAATATCCATGGCATGCATGGTCGATGCACGCATTTGCTCGGTCAGGTGATATTTCAAAATTGCAGAGACAACTGATGGCTTTTCACCTAGATCTACCGCACCGGTAGACATACTCACTGCGGCATCTGTGCTATAGGCATAGCCACCAAGTTTAGCAAGGGCTTCTTCGATACCTTCCATTTTACCAATTGGTAACTTGAACTGACGACGAATACGGCTGTAGGCACCACTTGCGAGCGCAAGAGACTTAATACCACCAGTTGAGTTAGATGGTAAGGTTATCACGCGGCCAACAGACAAACATTCAACCAACATACGCCAACCTTGGCCAGCCATTTTAGGGCCACCAATGATGTAATCAATTGGTACAAAAATGTCTTCACCTTGTGTTGGACCATTTTGGAAAGGCACGTTTAGTGGGAAGTGACGGCGGCCAATTTTCACACCTGGCGTATTGGTTGGGATTAGAGCACAAGTAATACCAGGCTCTTTGTTGTCACCAAGTAAACCATCTGGGTCGCGTAGTTTAAACGCTAAACCAAGTACAGTTGCCACTGGTGCAAGGGTAATATAACGTTTGTTCCAAGTTAAGCGAATACCCAGCGTTTCTTTGCCTTCCCATTCGCCTTTACATACGATACCAAAATCAGGAATAGCAGAAGCATCAGAACCTGCTTCAGGTGAAGTCAAAGCAAAGCAAGGGATTTCCTGACCGTTGGCAAGTCTTGGTAGATAATGGTCTTTTTGTTCTTGAGTACCGTAATGTTGCAATAACTCACCAGGACCGAGGGAGTTAGGCACACCAACGATTGAAGATAGCAGTGTTGATTTACTGGTAAGCTTTTGAAGCACACAAGATTGTGCATAGGCTGAGAACTCCAGACCACCATATTGTTTCTTGATGATCATTGCAAAGAACTTATTATCTTTGAGGTATTGCCAAACGTCTTCTGGTAGGTCGGTTAGCTCATGTGTTGCTTTCCAATCGTCCAACATGGCACAGACTTCTTCAACTGGGCCATCTAAAAAAGCTTGCTCTTCAATCGTTAAACGAGATTGAGGATACTGGTGTAGCTTTTTCCAATCTGGGTTACCGCAAAATAGGTCCGCTTCCCACCAAGTCGTACCCGCATCTATTGCCGACTTTTCGGTCTCAGACATGGTTGGCGTTACTTTCTTAAACGCTTTGAACAGTGGGGCAACAATGTATTGTTGGCGAATGTTAGTAAGTGAAAGGGGCACTACTATGGCTAAGAAAATCAGCCAAGAAATCGCACCAAAGGCACCGAAAATAGTACCCACAAGTAATGTTACAGCAGCAACGCCAACAGAGGCGTTCCAGCTTGCTCGGTGATAGCTTGCGATGCTCACAAGTACTATCAAGGCTAGGGTGAATAAGAGTGTCATGTTGTTCTTCCTTATAAGAGGTCTGACCACTTTGGCTAGACTAGCTCTAACGGCTGATCATTTCAAGAGAAAAAACGTTTCATTGTATAGTAGTTAACTGTAGGTGATTTAGCGTGATGTAGGTAGAAATAGCCATTGACCAACAGCGCCCGCTTTGTAGCGGCTAATTGCCATGATGCAAAACTTTCCTGAAGCGAAGAGAGAGAAAGGTGCAAAACGGTGGTTGCTTTTTGTGCGCTTGGGCCTATTGTTTTAGCAGAAGAAGCGTTCAAGGAGGAACCTTTAATGATCATTTCAACAATCGTGATATCGGTGTCACTGCTTGCGACATGGATGTCGATAAATGTTTACACACCCGCTGTATTTTTTAACTTATTTTGCTGCTTAATTAGTGCTTGGTATGGCTATCATGCCCATGTACACAAAGCACTAGCCCTAGCATTTTTTAATGTATTTGCTGTTGTTATGAGCCCCTTACTGATTTTGCCTGAACAAAAAACTGCGACGTTAATGGTGATGTTTTTACTTATGATTATGTTTGCTGGTATCGCCATTGGTATTCACAAAGTAAAAGTCAAAGCGTAAACAGCACAATCGCTCGAATATATGGGTGGAAACTCGCATTCCACCTAGGCTTAGGTATACAATATCTCTCCCGTGCCCAGTTTGGAATATTCAATGAAGATCCTTGCAGATCAAAATATGCCTTTGGTTGAGGAGTTTTTCTCAGATTTAGGTGAAGTTAGGCGTTTTGATGGTCGCAACTTACAAGCATCAACACTGCAAGCAGTCGATGCACTGCTAGTTCGTTCTGTTACAACGGTAAACGAAGAATTACTCGCACAGGCTCAACACCTTAAATTTGTAGGCACTGCGACAATCGGCATTGATCATGTCGATACGGCTCATTTAGCACAGCGAAATATCGCATTTTCGAGTGCGCCTGGGTGTAATGCCATTGCCGTTGCTGAATATGTTATCAGTGCGCTATACGCATACACTCAAGAGACTGGTACAAGCCTTGAAGGAAGAACATTAGGTATTGTGGGTGTGGGTAATATAGGAAAGTGCCTACAGCAGAAGCTGATTAATTTGGGCTTACGCTTGCTATTGTGTGACCCAGTACGGCACGAAGCAGGTACTCTGGATGAGCATGTAGATATAGACAGTGTGCTAGCACAGGCTGATATCGTAACGTTTCATGTGCCTTTGGTTAAAGAGGGGCGTCATCAAACGCGCCACTTACTTGATGCTGAGCGTATCTCAAAATTAAAGGACAACATGCTTGTTATCAACGCAAGCCGTGGTGATGTGATAGATAACCAAGCATTGCTCAGCGCCTTACAAAAAGGGAAACGTTTAGAGCTTGTGTTGGACGTGTGGGAAAACGAGCCGAATATTTTGACCGAGTTACTCCCTTATGTGCGCTTTGCAAGTGTGCATATTGCGGGCCATACCCAAGAGGGTAAGGCAAGAGGCACACAGATGCTTTACCAAGGACTTTGTCAGCGTTTGGGGATAAGCGTTGATAAAAGCCTAGAAGACTTTTTGCCTGTTCCGGCTTTAACCAAATGTAGAACTGAAAAAAGCTTAACAGAGCACGACTTAGGGCGCTTAGTTCATTTGGTCTATGATATTCGTCGTGACGATGGCTTAATGAGAGCCAATTTAGCCAGCCATGGTTTTGACAGCTTGAGGAAAACGTATCCCCCACGTCGTGAGTTTAGCACTCTGAGCATAGAAAATATGAGCGAACATGGTGGGTTACTCACCTCGTTAGGCTTTAATGTTATACAAAAGAATGAGGATTGATTATGTCGCAAAAATTTAATGTGGCGGTTTTGGGAGCCACGGGCTTGGTAGGCCGACAGATCATTGAAACACTTGAAGAAAGAAAGTTTCCTGTCGATCAGCTGTTTGCGCTAGCAAGTAGTAGAAGCGCAGGAGAAGAAATTGATTTTCGCGGCGAAAAAATAGAAGTATTGGATGTTGAGCAATTTGACTTTAGCCAAGCTCACATTGGGTTATTCTCAGCCGGTGGTAGTGTATCAGAAAAGTATGCGCCAATAGCGGCCGAGGCGGGCTGTGTGGTGATTGATAACACATCACACTTTAGATATGAGTATGACATACCTTTGATTGTGCCTGAGGTAAACAAAGAAAGTCTGGCAGATTTTCGTAACCGCAACATTATCGCTAATCCAAATTGTTCAACCATTCAAATGCTAGTGGCACTTAAGCCGATATATGACGCTTATGGTATCGATCGCATCAATGTTTCTACATATCAAGCCGTTTCTGGCGCTGGTAAAGAAGCGGTAGACGAACTGGCTAAGCAAACAGCAAACCTTATGAATGCAAGGCCCGTGGATAATCAGATTTTCAGCAAACAAATCGCGTTTAACGTTATTCCTCAAATTGATGAGTTTCAAGACAACGGTTACACCAAAGAAGAAATGAAAATGGTGTGGGAGACGCATAAAATCTTGGGTGACAGTAATGTGATGGTAAATCCTACGGCAGTCAGAGTACCTGTCTTTTTCGGTCACGCAGAGTCCGTTCACCTTGAAACGCGTATGCCGTATGACATTGAGCATGTAAAACAGCTTCTAAACGATGCCCCTGGTATTGAGCTTATCGAAGATGAACATGACTATCCGACACCTGTGAGTGATGCCAGTGGCAACGACACTGTGTATGTTGGCCGAGTACGTCAAGATATCTCTCATCCGCATGGCTTAAACTTGTGGATAGTATCAGATAACACTCGAAAAGGTGCTGCAACTAACAGTGTACAAATCGCTGAAGAGCTCATTGCCAATTATTTGTAAATCACTTTTCTTAAAGTGCTGCTAAGAGGCAGCACTTTGCCGTTAATTGCCACAACAATGGCAATGATGTCAGATGTTTGCCTTATCTTCTTGTCTCCAACCTCGATGGCTTTGCCATGGCTTGATATAAGCGTGTTAATTTTCAATGCGTTGCAATGGATATTCCAAGGTAACTGGTTTATAGTTTGAACTTGGAATAGAGCTTGCAGTAGCAATCGTTAGCAACATTTTGATGTTTAGCAAAAAAATATGTTGAACATAGTACTGAAAGGACCAACATGCGCGGTTTTGTCGTTTTTTGTATCTTTGTCTTCACATTGATCACATTGCCAGTTAACAGTCTAGAAGAGCCTCAGATAAAGGGGCCCAAAGGCGTTGACTATGGTCAGCAAGGTCGATCAATTGGGCCAATTAAACCATCAGATACGCTGTGGCGTATTGCTCAGAAAGTTAGACCTGATGAGTCGGTATCCATTTATCAGGTGATGAGTGCGCTTTATCGTAAAAACCCGCAGGCGTTTTTGGATCAAAACCTCAATCATATGCGCGATGGTGCTTATCTAAAAATCCCAACCATGGGAGAGATCCGCAAAGAAGACCCAAATTTAGCAAAACAGCGTTCTGATCAGGATGACGCGCTTTGGGAATTGAAAAAAAGCGGTATGCTCGATAACCAAACGATTGAACAAGCTCAAAAAAAAGTCACACAAGCGCGTAAGATTGACGTCGAAGAAGCCCAAGACGCCCTAACTAAACAGTTAAAGTCCATTCAGCTAGAGCAAGACTCAAGACTCATGGATTTGCAGTCTCAGTTTAGAAGTTCGGTACGTAATGTTGAAGAAATCCTCCAAGAAAACGACAAGCTCAAGAAGCAGCTGGGGAATATATCTGAAGAATTGCAAAGCGTGCGGGAGCAGTTGGGTAAGGATAGTGAGATCCAGCAACAGCTCCAATCAATGATCAACCTGCAAACCGCGCTAATAGAACGTCAAGAAGAGCAAAGAAAAAAGGCGCAAAGTAGTTTTGATTTAAGCTCAGCATTAACTGACCCTCTGATGCTAATGTTGCTGGCTACACTGCCAGCCTTACTTGCGATTGGTGCGGGTATTTTCTTCTTGCGTAAGCGTAAACAGGATCAAGACAGCCCCGCTGAAGATGATGATTTTATGCCTAAGACGGCAGCGTCAGCCGCAACTGATCCGCTTGACTTGGGCATGCCAACAGCACCACCAGAAACAGAGATAGAAGATAGCGTACAGCTGGATGATGATATTTTGCCTGAAGATGACGACATTATGTTTGACTCTTTAGAAGATGATACGTTTGATGAGGGCACTAGTGAGTTAGATCAAGATGAACTTGATAGCTTGTTAAATGAAGACATCGTATTTGATGACGAAACAAATGAGACTGATATACCAGAAGATCTCGATGATTTCTTACAACAAAGCTTTGATGGTGAAAACGATGATGCTGGCGATGACGTTTCCTTGGACATTGATGATGATGACTTCGGCTCCGAGAACATTGATGATTTGTTAGATGAAGGTGCTGAATTTAACGAAGAGGAACTAGATGTTGATGTTAGCGATGATGCGTTAGCGGCACTGAGTGAGGAGCTGGCTGATGATCAAGAAGATATCGATATTGACGCGTTAGTTGACAGCGCCGGTGAAGACAGTTCCGACGATGACTTTGATATTGATGATTTGATTGATGAAGCTGCTCAGCCAGAAGCGGATATAGACAGCGATGATGTGGACGCGTTGTTAAAAGAAGCACAAGTGGATAGCTCAGACGCTAGCGACGAAGGTGCTAACATTGATGACATCGATGCTCTGCTGAATGAGACTCAGACGGACAGCGTAGACGCTAGTGACGAAGGTGCTGACATTGATGACATCGATGCTCTACTGGACGAGAATCAGGCGGACAGCGCAGACGCTAGCGACGAAGGTGCTGAGATTGATGACGTTGATGCTCTGCTGGACGAGACTCAGGCGGATAGCGCAGATGCTAGCGATGAAGACGCGGACATTGATGATATTGATGCTCTGCTGGATGAGACTCAGGCGGATAGTTCAGACACTGCTGTAGATAATGACGATGTTGATGGTCCAGAAGTTGGTGAGGATATCGATGACATTGATGCACTATTGGATGAGGCTCAGGCCGATGATGCAGATGAGGTTTCTGATAGTACAGATGTAGATATCGACGCTTTGTTGGATGAACCTGAGGAAGATGACGTTGAAAGTGACGACGATATTGATGCGCTGCTAGATGAACCAGCAGAAGATGACGTTGAAAGTGACGACGATATCGACGCCTTGTTGGATGAACCTGAAGAAGGTGAAACAGAAAGTGATGATATCGACGCCTTGTTGGATGAACCTGAGGAAGGTGAAACAGAAAGTGATGATATCGACGCCTTGTTAGATGAACCAGCAGAAGGTGAAACAGAAAGTGATGATATCGACGCCTTGTTGGATGAACCTGAAGAAGGTGAAACAGAAAGTGATGATATCGACGCCTTGTTAGATGAACCAGCAGAAGATGAAACAGAAAATGATGATATCGACGCCTTGTTGGATGAACCTGAAGAAGGTGAAACAGAAAGTGATGATGATATTAACGCCTTGTTGGATGAACCTGAGGAAGGTGAAACAGAAAGTGATGATATCGACG
>NZ_MKJU01000030.1:125839-405839 GCF_001854605.1 Pseudoalteromonas amylolytica
GATATCGACGCCTTGTTGGATGAACCTGAGGAAGGTGAAACAGAAAGTGATGATGATATCGAGGCCTTGTTGGAAGAATCGCAAGATGATGAGCCATCGCTTTCATCAGAGATGGGCGAAAGCCAATTCGATGTTTTGCTCGATGATGATGACCAAGATATTCCAGAGTATCCATTAAGCACTGATGGAGAGTCAAAATTACAAAGCGTCGATGAACTGTTAGATGAATTAGATAGAGAAGAGCAGGAAGACTGGCATGATGAGCCTCTAGATGAGGAGGAAGTCGCGCTTGGTGATGATCCTCTAGCAGATGAAGTTGATTTGTCGGAGGAAGACAATGATGAAGAACTGGAAGATCTAGTTGAGCCAAGTATTGAGCTTGATAGCTACCCTGAGCTTGAGTTAGATGATACGTCACAGCCTTCTAATATTAGTGAAACAGAACGCAGTTTGGCTGAAACATTAGCTGACGGCGGCGCTTCTGAAGATGATTTAGACGCTGATCTGGATGACGAGTTATCAGAGCTTCTTATTGATGATGTACTGGATGATATGCCAGACAGCATGGATAACGACGAACTAGATTTAGAGTCGGGTGAGTTTGACGAGCAAGCCGCACAAGAATCAATGGCCGATGAGCCAGAAGAGTCAGACGTTGTAACGGATGAGCTTGATAGCGACGATGATGAACTGGACATAGAGTCTTTGGGCGAGTTTGACGAGCAGGCTGCACAAGAATCAATGGCCGATGAGCCAGAAGAATCAGACGTTGTAACCGATGAGCTTGATAGCGACGATGATGAACTGGACATTGAGTCTCTGGGCGAGTTTGACGAGCAAGCTGCACAGGAATCAATGGCTGATGAGCCAGAAGAGTCAGACGTTGTAACCGATGAGCTTGATAGCGACGATGACGAACTGGACATAGAGTCTCTGGGCGAGTTTGACGAGCAGGCTGCGCAAGAATCAATGGCCGATGAGCCAGAAGAATCAGACATCGAAACCGATGAGCTTGATAGCGACGATGACGAACTGGACATAGAGTCTCTGGGCAAGTTTGACGAGCAGGCTGCGCAAGAATCAATTGCCGATGAGCCAGAAGAATCAGACATCGAAACCGATGAGCTTGATAGCGACGATGACGAACTGGACATAGAGTCTTTGAGTGAGTTTGACGAGCAGGCTGCGCAAGAATCAATGGCCGATGAGCCAGAAGAGTCAGTCATCGAAACCGATGAGCTTGATAGCGACGATGACGAACTGGACATAGAGTCTCTGGGCGAGTTTGGCGAGCAGGCTGCGCAAGAATCAATGGCTGATGAGTCAGAAGAGTCAGATGTTGTAACGGATGAGCTAGCAAGCGACGATGACGAACTGGACATAGAGTCTCTGGGCGAGTTTGACGAGCAGGCCGCACAGGAATCAATGGTCGATGAGCCAGAAGAGTCAGGCGTTGTAACGGATGAGCTAGCAAGCGACGATGATGAACTGGACATAGAGTCTTTGGGCGAGTTTGACGAGCAAGCGTCAATCACCGACGAACCAAAAGAGTCAGATGTATCAGAAGATGATTTTGACATGGATGATGTTGAGTCGTTACCTGAGTTTGAACTAGAGTCAGATGATGACACTGCTGGCTCGGAACAGGTGGACGAAGATATTGAGCTTGATGAAGCTGCAATAGAAGATGAGTTTATGTCTGATCTAACTCAGTCAGACTTTGATTCATTGCTGAACGAGCTGGCTGAGCCTGAACCCATTGAAAAAGTTGATTTAGATGAAGTTGATGTCGATTTTGAATCACTCTTGCAAGATGAAGAGAGTATTTCAGATATTGAAGGTGATGAACAACAAGGTGATCTTGAAGATGAACAATTTGTTGATATAGACGAATTGCTTGCGCAAAGTGATGACTTTGAGTTAGAAGATGAGCCATATGCAGATCCTGATATGGATGTAGGGCTATCTGAGTTCGATGATTTGCTGGCAGGTGATAACGCAACCGATGTTGACCTTGAAGAAGAAGGGTATTCTGCGAAACTTGACTTAGCTAGAGCTTACATTGAAATAGAAGACTATGACTCAGCAAATAAAGTGATTGATGACGTTATAAGCACGGGCCCACAAAGCGTACAAGAAGAAGCTAGCGCTTTACAAAGTAAGATAAAAGGTAATAGTTAGAACATCTGGATATCTCATCAAGGACTGTGTCATTTCTGTGGTTAAGCAGTAATGACACAGAACCCTTCATTGTGACCTCTATTAGCAATACCATCGAGCCATCAGAAAAATCAAATATTCTGACACGCAAATGATCCCGTCCACTGTAGTTAAAGTGGGTCTAAGCTGAAAACTAATACTAGTCAACGGGCTAAAGGTTTGGTACTAATAAAGGAACTTTTAAATCAAGAACGACAATAGAGGGCCTTGATGAACACGTTATACCGCATTCTCATCAGTTTGCTGTTACTCATTGCTGCAATTGCGGCATACAGTTATGGCAGCACTACAGGTATTTTTCTATTTATCATTTTGGGGGCTGCTTTTGAAATGGCATTTTGGTTTAAGCTATTCCCACTTAAAAAAAGCGGTAAAACCAATTGCTGAACCACCAGCGCAGCTTGCTCACAGGTTTACTATGACTATCACAGCAAACCTGTAATGCTATCTTACTCGCTAGGCTATCCGTCGGCTTTATAGGCGAGAATATCACCAGGCTGGCAGTCTAAATACTGGCAAATTTGCGCCAAGGTCTCGAATCTTACGCCTTTTACCTTACCGCGTTTGAGCAGTGACAGGTTGGCTTCAGTGATGCCAATGGCTTTGGCTAACTCTTTTGAACTGACCTTACGCATCGCCATGACTACGTCTAGATTTACGACTATTTCCATATCAGACAAACTCTTTGTTTTCATCTTCGATGGCTTTGGCCGCCTTGAGTAAATAGGCAACGACACCCATCAAAATTAATGTGGTTAGGTAGCCAAATTCAAATTGTATGATCAATAGGTTGCTATCAAATAGGGCATCGTGCCATTTTGCGACAACAAAGCCCAACAGCATTTTATATAGTAAACCTGCCACCTTAGTCCAAATAAAGGCCACATAGTAACGTAGCGCTAAAGGGCTGAAAAACTCACCTTGTTGAAATTGCCCAAGCAAAGCCAAGATCCAGTAGACGCTTAGGATCATCAGCATGAGGATCGGGGCGAGTAACAAAGCGACAAGGCTGTTATTGGCTTGGTCTGATTCCCAAAGCTCATGAAGCATATGATTCTCAAAGTACACAATTGTGTTTGCAACCCACTGTTGATAAAGCAAGTAGGAGATCACAACAACTGCAATAAGCACCACTGTCCAGCGCATGACGCCACTGATTTTCTGTATTTTATCCATTATTGATTTGCTCTTATTGTTCCTATGTTATAACGGTTATTTTGCCTTAATTATTATAAATCACAAAGTAATGATTGCAAAAAAACAATAAATTATCGTTTTACAATAATAAAATTATGTGTAATGATGATTTCAAATTTAAGGAGGAGTAATTCTATGACAACACAATTGACCACTTTTAAAAGAACCCTACTTGGTACCGCTATGGCTGTAGCCGTATGTTTAACTGGATGTCAGGGAGCCGCAGTGCTAACAAATGCCAAGACTGCATCTGTCGAGCAGCAAAGCGCATTGATCCAGATGGAAGATCTATTTGATAAAGCGCAAATTAGTCGCGTAAAACTGTCTAAAGACGGTCGCTTTTTGGTGTTTTTGAAAACCCTAAATGGCGCAAATAACCTGTTTATTGTTCCCAAGGGTGGCAAGGCTTCTGAAGCGGTTGCACTCACACAGCTTAAAGACCCAGTAGATAGCTATGCTTGGTCATCAAGAGACGGGGAGCTTTTCTTTTTCAAGGATCACCAAGGAGATGAAAATACTCAGCTTTTCTCGTTGAAGTTTGATGTTAATGACCTACAAAAAGCACCGAAAATAACAAAACTGACAACCAACCCTAACGCACAGTTTGAGTTCATCCAACAACTGAGTGAGCAACCACAAACATTAGTGGTTAAGGCAAACCACAGTGACATCGGCAGATTGGATGTGTATCACCTTAACGCAGATACCCTTGAGTTTAAGTCAGTTCACACTAATACGCTGTTTTTTGCTGACGAGTATATAAATGAGCAAGGTGAGGTGGTACTTGGTTTAGTTAAAAATAAAGACAATACCCGCACCTTGTATCGTAAGAATAATGGCCAATGGCATAAGGTTCTGACCACATTACAAGGTGAAGATATTGATTTTTATCACTTTGATAAAGACACAAATACGGCGTTGGTGAGTGCAAATATTGAAGGACGTGACAAAGAGCAGTTACTGTCACTGAACTTAAGCAATGGTGTTATTGAGCCAATTCACCAAGACCCGAAAAATGAGTCGGATTTAGAGAAGGTCATTCTCGATGATAACGGCGCACCATATTTGGTGACTTACTATGGCGACCGACTTCGTAACTATCCTCTACAGGAAGAGGCTAAACAGCAACTGGCTGTGATAGAGTCACAGTTTAGCGATGAAGACGTTGACATTTTAATCAATAAAATAGATCACGAAAAAGGTCATTGGGACATCAGTATCACTTCTTCGGTACAGCCGAGAAGACGCTTTGTTTATGAAGCGCAAACGCAAAAGTTGGTGGACTTATTGAATAAGGCACCAAAAATAGCGCCAGAGCTACTGTCACCTAAAAAGACCATTTATTACACAGCTCGGGATGGGGAGCAGATCCAAGCGTATCTCACTTTACCAAAGCAAAATGCACAAAACCTACCAACCATCGTTTTACCACATGGTGGGCCTTGGGCACGTGATCACTGGGCGTATGACAGCGATTATTTCAACCCAATTGCACACTATTTTGCGAATCGAGGCTATGCGGTGTTGCAGGCAAACTATCGTGGCTCAATCGGTTTTGGTAAGCGCTTTACCTTGCTCGGAGAGCGCAATTGGGGCACAGGCCACATGCAGCACGATTTAACTGATGGCGTGAACTATCTTGTTGAACAAGGTATTGCGGATAAAAACCGAGTTGGCATCCTAGGTGCTTCTTATGGCGGATATGCAGCCCTATCAGGTGCGGCTTTTACACCTGATGTTTATAAAGCAGTGATCTCTTATGTTGGCCCATCTAGCTTAATTACGCTGGTAGAATCTTTTCCAGAGCGATTTCGCCCATACCTAGGTGATTGGTTTAAAGCGGTTGGTGACCCATTAATTGAGGCTGACCGCCAAGATATGGCATCACGTTCTCCAATTAACTTTGTTGATGACATTAAAGCACCATTGATGTTGCTACAAGGCGCAAACGACCCAAGAGTAACTAAGGCTGAATCTGATAATATCGCACGAGCGTTATACCAAGCGGGTTCACCAGTGAAATATTATCTCGCCAAGGATGAGGGGCATGGTTTTTTAAAGCGTGAAAACAAACTCGCATCAATCCGCGCAATGGAAGAGTTCTTTGCTCAGCACCTAGGAGGACGTATGAGCAATAATGTGAGTGCGAAAACAGCGGAGCAATTGGCAAAGCTTGAAGTGGATATTAGCAAGCTATAAGCTAACGCGCTTGCGACTGACTGATATGTTTTAGGTTGGATAGGGCAAATTTGGCCTATCCAACCTCCCATCCAATTAGATAAATGCAGGTAAGATCCTTTGTGCGGTTAATTCCATAATACGTTCCTCACGAGTGCTCGCGGTAAAAACAATGATCAGGTCTAGCTCATTAACGATGATAATGTACTGACCACCACCACCTTGTGCAGAAGTAGTGGCATAGCGCTTATCTCCTACCTGCATATCCGCTTGCCAAAAATAATAGCCGTAACCTGGATTTATGATGTGCTCTCCTGTAAAGAAGATATCATCTTGTCCTAGCGTGCTATGACTTTGCGTGGCCTTGCTCATAAATTCTTTTGAGATCAGTTGCTCGCCTTGCCATTTTCCCTCGTTTTTAACCAGTTGGCCCCATTTGAGCATGTTACGAGAGGTCATCTGTGAGTGGTAAGGCGCCATGGGCAACCCACTTACGTCATCTTCCCATTGATATACTTCTATACCCAGTTTATCGAGTAGCTCTGTTTTGATGAATGCTTTTGCACCACCAGGCACGACAGCATCCAGTACTTGCATCACTAATTTAGGGTCAAGGTTCTGATAGTTAAAGCTCTGTGATTGCGCTGAGATAGCAGGGCTGTGCTGTAAATAGGTTTGCACTTGAGCTTGGCCTTTCATTTGTTCGCTTTGTTTGGCAAGTTCGTCTTGCTGCGCGCGTGTAAGGCGAATACCTGAACGCATATTTAGCGCTTTATGTAAGGTGATTTTGTCAGCACCTTTTACCATCTTGCTGGTGTCGAGTTGCTGCAAAAAATGAATGATGGGCTTGTTTAAGTCAGCCATTGAAAGATAACCCAACTCAATAGCGCGACCGAGGGCCATACTTACATAAGATTTGGTGGCCGATGCCTGCGGGTGAGGCAAGTCAACTCTGCCTCGTAAGTAATAAGACTCAAATATTAATTTATCTTTGTGGGCAATGAGTAAACTGTCAATATCGCTGTGCTTTTGATTTGCTATCTCTTTTGCCAGCGTAATTATGTGTGCTCTATCACCACCATCAATGCCAAGCTGGCCCACTTCTATACCATCTTTTCTTTTGCTAGGTGTACTTTCAAGGTAGGCCTTTTCGAGGTTTGGGAAGTCCCAAAATGACAGCGTTTTTTGTGTGTCTAATATCACAGGCGCAGGTGTTGTTGTTTTAGCACATGGCTTTGTATCTATGGTGTTGGCGTAAAGCGTTGTACTCATTGTAGATAGTACTGACATCGCCAATAGGTGTTTAACAAACATATTCATAACAAGTCCTTAGCAGAATTATTGGTGTGTGGTGTTTTTTAGGCCAGCCAGCCAAGTCAGGCTTTGCACTAAAGTTGCTGGAAAAGCACTTTGATGATCCCCTGTCACCTTAACGTTGGTGACGTTGACGTTTGCACTGTGTTTTTTGTTTAGCGTCGCCACAAAATCATTAATTACCTTAGTGCGGTCTTGTTCCAGCGTACCGTGGGCGATAAATACATTGATATTTGTGTCGAGTTGCTTGGCTTTTATGTTTTGATGTGAATCTTCAAGTTTGGCTAAGTTGTTTCTGAGTGATGGGCTACCCAGAATATAGTTTTGAAATGTGTTCGGTTGTGCCATTAAGGCATAAGCACCGAACAAGCCGCCCAGTGAATAGCCAAAGTAGGTGCGCTTAGTGGGGTCGCCTCGATAGTGATCTTCGACATATTTGATCACATCATTGCGAATAAACGCTAAGTGCTTATCTGCCTGACCAAGCTTATATTTAGCTTGATTGGCTGCATTTGTTGATGTTCTGATGGTGTAATCACGATACCGACTGGCATACTCTTCTTCATCCAGTAATAACGGATTGTGGTTATCTGTTTGCCATGATATGCCGACTAGAATGGCATCGGTTATCAAAAATTCACTAATGCCCGAGAGGCTTTCAATGTGCCACACGGCATCGGTGTAGTAGATCACGGGATAGGTTAAGTGTTTATTTTTTTTATAGCCTTCGGGTAATTTGATCAGTAGTTCATACTGATAGCCCATGCGGCTGTCTTTGAGATCAATGATGTGTGTTCTGGGCATCACATATTGGTTTTGCTCATTGGCGTTTGTCATCAAAATGGGTTGCAGTAGAAAAATAACGAATAAAATGGCTCTAGACATATCAGAAGTCCTTGTGCTTAGGTGTTGAATAACCCAAGCATCACGCAACAGCGACTTAATAACTTGATGTTAAGGTGATTTTTAACTGACGTCTTAATGATAAAATAAAAAGTAGTTTTATCAGTCTGTTAGGTATATTTAGTTTGACTAATGAACTGGGTTCGATAAGGTGTTCATCTTATTCAAGCTCTTTTTTGAATGCGCATATTCATCAAAATTAAGGTAACAAGCAATGCAGCACTACTGGATTGGTGACTTTTTTATAGATTTATCGAGAAATCAGATCACACAACATAACACCACGCAAATACTGGCACCCAAAGCGCTTGCGGTACTAACATATTTGGCGCAGCGACAGGGGGATGTGATAAGTCAGGATGAATTGCTTGATAACGTGTGGGCAGGGACGGTGGTGTCGCCAAATACCTTACAGCGTAGTATTGCGCAGCTGCGCAAGGCGCTCGGAGATGATGGTAAAACTCAGGTGTTGATAAAAACACATGCCAAAAAAGGGTATAGCTTGGAATGTGAAGTTCGCAGAGAAAAAGCTGCGACAAAGCGTGTCACAGATTCTTCAACAGAACATGCTACCACAGCAAGCATTACACAGCACGACGCCGAGGTCCATCAGCCCGTTGCGATGTCAGCTAAAGCCCCCGTAAAGTGGGGAAGTTTAGTGATTACTTTGTGTGTCATGTTCATGGTCGGTTTTCATTACTTTTCAACGTCAAACTCAGTGCGTATATCCGTTAGTCAGATAAGGGCTCTGACCGCCACTGACTATAAAGAAAGTACCGGTATTTATTCACCTGATGGTAAATTCATCGTTTTTAGCCGTTATTCAGATGAGTTATGTATTAACCATATCTGGGCTAAAAATATCGAAACGCAGGAAGAATTCCAACTGACCAAAAATCTTAGAGCCTATGGTCCACATAGCTTTTCTACCGATGGCAGTAAGTTGGCTTTTATTACACAAGACGAATGTGACAAGCCCATCACGCAAAAAATGTGTTATCAATTGGCCAGCTTAGATTTAACTCAAGCGCTAAATGCTCCTCAGTCACCCACGGTATTGATGGAGTGTAAGAACTCCGAGATCCGCAAGCCAATTTGGTTAAATAACAATGATATTGCCTTGTTACAAAAACATACTGATGCTTGGAAGTTGATACGTTATTCCGTGGCACAAGATGAGAGTGCGCTGTTGTACGAGATGCCCGGTGGCAGTATTAGTGACTATGATGTTGCCACCAACAGCAATAAAATTTCGTTGACTGGGTTTCATAATGATGGCCAATACTATATTGAAATGCTCTCACTGCAAGGTGAGGTACTATCTAGTCACCGCATTGAGTATCCAGAAAATATTGCAAAGCATACGCTGATTTATCCAAATTTTTCCCCGCAGGAAGATCAACTGATCTTTAGTACAGGAAGACGACTGTTTACGGTAACACAACAAGGCAAAATTTCAGAGGTTAGCTTGCCGCTTGATCAACCTATCGCTGCACCTGTGGTTCATCCACAAGGGGAGAGAATGTTGGCCATCAAGGGTTATTTCGACAGTGATGTGATAATCGCTACACTTGATGACATTACAAACAGTACAGCTGCACAGGAACAAAGCGATAAGCAGGGTGTGTATCGCGTACTGCATCGATCTAGTGTTGCGGATGATAGCGCAACTTTCCAGCCCAGCGGAGAGTTGATAGCCTATGAGTCAGCGCGTTCGGGTGATCCACAAGTTTGGTTAACCGACGGCCGCAAGACCCGCCAGCTGTCAAACTTTGCAATGGACTCAATGATGGCGGGTATGGTGTGGTCGAGGCAAGGGGATCGATTGCTGGTGAATTTAAATCGCTCACTTACCTTAATTAATTTAGAAGGTGAGGTAACTAGCTTTGTATTAGATCACCCTGTAGAACGTTTGTTTCAATGGCACAGTGACACCAATATGGCACTGGCTCATGTTAGGATTGCTGGAATCGTCAAGTTGGTACAGATCAACCTGAACTTAGCCAGCACCCAAGTCATTTTAGACACACAAGCCACCTGGGCAGACAGTAGCGATGATGGGCAAGTTGTATATAAAGACAAAATGAACCGCTTTTGGTTGTCTTCTGCCTTGGAGGACAGATACCTTGAAGCATTGCAAAATCAAGGCAGTGATAAAAACTTTGTCGTGAGAAACAATCACATTTACGGTATTAACGACGCACTCCAACTATGGTCATATGATTTAGACAGCGAAGAATTTACCGTTATTGGTAAGGTACCAAGTAATGTAAGCAACCTGACTGATGTTAATGCAAGCCAAGTGTTGATGGATATTACACTGGTTTCAAGAAAAGCTGTGGTTGAGTTGATTTTAGACGACTGATGTAAGTTACTGAGATCAAGGTGACGAACAACGAAAAAGGGACCCATGGTCCCTTTTTTAGTTGCCGCCGTGAATGGCTTGCATTAAGGCTCGAAGAACTTCTTGGTCCCGCTCTTTTTTAAGCAAAGGTTTGAGCTTTGACTTTACATCCACATCATCACTTTGCTGTTTTGCCACAGCATTTATTGCACTGAGGCGTAATGATTTGCTCGCTGATTTTTGGGTGTAAGCCATTAGGGTATCTAGCTGTCGGTGACTGAGCTTGTTGTTACCCATCGCCTCAAGAATCGCACTTTTAGCCTTATTGTTTTGCTCTGAACCTAAGCGGGTTTCGAGCATTTTTAGGCTTTGCGGGTTAGGCATTTTGCCGAGCGCTTCAGCTGCACGGCGACGTAGTTCGGCGTTGTCGTCACTCATATACTTATTGATATTATCTTGGTGACGCATATCGCGGCTATTTCCTAATGCATTCAATAAAGTTGCCTGCTTTTGCTGATCGCGCGTTGTGATGAGTTTGTCTGCAAGTGTGTCTGTCACTTTATGCGCAAAATCACTGCCACTTTGATTGTGAGCAATGACCCCCATGACCATCATGGCGCTGCGAGATAGTAGCTGTTCTTCATCACTCAGCTCGGTACTATCGAGCTGCGAAAAAATCTGCTCAGCCAATTTCTCAGAAAGTGGGTTTTGGATGTATTTAAGCGCCATTAAGCTACGAAAACGCTGCTTTGGGGCTATTTCACCATCAAGATACAAGTTAACCAACAACTGGTGTGCGTTAGTTGAATCATTCTGACCTAATTTTAAAAATAAGCGGCTTAGCGCTTTATCATTGAATAGGCCATCACGAATGGCTTGTTGCAATGACAGTAGGTAGGCTTGATTGTCATACAGCAGTTGTTCTAGGGTCTTTTCATCAAGACTTGCTAAGTCTAAGGCTGTCAGTGTATTGATAAACGTTTGCACATCTTGCAGTGGATTTGGCGCAGGTTTAGGGTATACCACACTGCTTGGCAACATTGGCCATTTCTTTGGATCTAGAGGCAGTGTTAATAGCAAGGCCTCTGAGGGCACAGGCTGTTGACTCGTTTTATACGATACTTGTTGTTGCACGTTGATGCGAATATCGCCCTTTTCACTTTCCACATAGGTTTTGTTTTCGCCCTCAAGCAAAGAGATCCAACAGGCATTTTGCTGAATGTTGAAAGTGTCGGCTTTTACTTCGGGTAGCTTGAAGTTAAACAGGTTGCTACCTTGAGTGGTTTGCAGGTAAACCAACTTTTGACGTATGAGCGATGTGTTATCAACGCGTTCATAGCGTACCTTGTAGCGCCCCATATTGTCATTTTCTTCAACCGTAACTGGAACAGTTAAATCTAGGTGTTTGAGGTGCTCGATATGCATTGCTTGATATAAAGCGATGAGCTTTTGTTCATCTTCACTTTTGAGCTTGGCAGCAAAATGGTATGCCAATATTTGGCCCGACTGAGCGCCAACTTTGACAGCAAATGGCACCTGATAGAGCGGCGATTTTGCAGTGTTACTATCAACGCTTAATGTTGCTTTGTGAAGTTGCAGACCTAACCAATACGCTTTCTCTGTGCGCAGTAGGGGTCTGTAAACCAATGCGCCTGAGATGCTTAAGCGGTTGTTACTAGGGCTGTTTAATGTAGTCATTTGTGTACTTGCTGAGGTTGTAAAGTTACCCCAGCTGGTACAGTTATCGTTGGCGCTAGCACTGACACTGCCAAATGGCAGTGTCAGGGCGCTAACCATAAATAAGGTTAAACGCGACATGTTACTCCTTAATTAGCGAAGTTCAGAGTGTCTTGGTAGTTAACTAACTGCCAAGTTTTATCGTATAAAGCGCCTGTGTTGTAAAGCGTTTTTGTGGCTTCTCTGGTTGGGAATGAACAACAGAATTCGTAGCCTGGGTATTTAACCCATAGATAAAACTCACCCTCAATCGCTTTCATGTTGTTGCTAACATCGATGCCATAGATAAACTCTGAGTTTGAGATAACATTGCTGATATCTACATAGGCTTCTGCCGAGAGCGTATCGGAAATAATCAAGAAGTCGACGCCGATACCACCGCTGGCAATTAATAAGTCAATCCCAGCCGTTGCGTATGCTTCAAGGCTTGCTGTTAATACGTCGCCGCCAATACTAAAGCGTTGATCTTCATATTTAAGATCTGTGTTAATACCAACACTGCCTTTTACGCCTGCTGAAACGCTAATTGGCACAATCACAATCGTGAAGGTCGTGGAGAATAGCTTTTGTTCTTCTTCCCAATCAAGGCCATAGCTTTTATTTAGGGCTTCGAGTGTTTGCGACTCATCAATGAGAGAGTTACCTATCAAGCTCACATTCACACCATACTTGATAGTGCCAGCGCCACCATCTGCATTACCATAGGCACCTACGCTAAACAGGCTCTTACTTTGATTAAACATGTATAACGAAAAAGCACCGCTGGCGGCTGCTGTAGCTCGACCACCGTTGACATTGGCATAGGCTAAAGACGACGTAAATAAAGGAACAACAGCGACTTTTGACTTATCGCCATACACATTAGCAAACATGTCCATGATAAATAGCGAGTCTTGTCCTTTTACAACGACCGCAGATGTATCGACGTTATCGTTGATGGCTCTTGCAGCATACGGATAAGGCATTGCATTGGATTGAGCTGCTACTTGATTGAGTTCATCAGCCATAGGATGATCGTCAGGCACTTCATTTTTATACAGCGAGTATGGCACCTCAATAGTCAGCGTATTGTTAGCTGTGTTGCTTTCATCATACTCAGAGGTGTCTTCAAGCGTCATGGTTAGCTCAAAGCTATTGCTATCAGCGTTTTCATCATATGCTTGTTGTAACTTACCAAGTAACACACCATTGATAGCAATATCATACGGGAAATAATGGCTTTGCTCGTGATCTTTAAACTCAATATGCATCTTATCATCATAGTGATTTAGACCTTCTTGCCAAAAGTGAACAGGCAAGGTTTCGCCGTTGATGGTAATGGTCGCTGATACATTTGCGCTGTTTACACCTGAGCCAAATTTACTGGCATCAAAGTGGCCAATTAAGTCCGCTTCTTTATGTTCTGGCGCATTATCAGATGTGGTTTCACGCAAACCAATGTAAGGGAAAAGAGCATAGCCATCACCTACAACCAGCTTGTCCATCACAAAATCGTGATACTTAGACGAGTCTACCGTAACTTGTGCGTAGGTGGTGAAGTCACCGCTTTCGTGTCCGCGTGAGGCATTATCTTCTAGGTCTTGCTCATTTTCGATGCTGCGTGCACTATCAACATAGCCTGCTACTAGGTATTCACCGCTTGGCATCTCTTGGTTTGGTAGCATCAGCTGGGCAGTAAAGCTTTGCTCTCCGGGCGTTAGCTGCGCGATGTAATGCACACCTAAGTTATAACCTTCTGGATTGTCGTGCGTTTTTAGCTGCTCTACTTTGTCTTTTGGAATAGCCATAAAGGTCACACCAACGTGCTCAGTTTCAAGCAATGTCGTATTAATTGTGAAATCTAGGCTGATAGGTTGACCTGGTTGGAAAAGCCCTTGTTCGGGATTTTTAATTTCCACTAATGCAACGTTTTCAACATCAGTAGTGATTTGGTCATCTACAGTAACTTTTAGAGCGTTGTCGTCGCTCGAACAGGCCGCTAAAAAGAGTGGTAGCACTAAGGCTAGATATTTTGTGCGCATATTTTCTTATTTCCATTATAAAAAACAGTGCTTTTGTAGCAATTAAAAATGGAGGGAATATGGAGGGTTATTCTGTTCAGACCAGTTTTTAGTGATTAATTATTCTTTGTTATTCAGTCACTAGAGGGCCTCATCGATGATGATGAATTGAAAAGGCCGAGTACGTTTTTTGTAAGTTTTAATACAATCCGCCCGATTCGCAGGTGTGAAATGTATTGTGTTGCTGTGGGTATTTCCTATTGCTGATATAGCGTCTCATTCACAGTGTTTGATTACACGGTGAGCTTGAATATATGGGCCCTGTTGATGGTGCTCTGTGCTATCACCGCGCATAAGCAATTAGTCATCAGTGGTGCAAAGGCAAACCAAGCTTGTAACGTTAAAACTTAACTTCGCTCTCATAGTGCTGCGCCCATGTTTGCTGTGTGCTTTCTCCTTGTTGCTCAAGCGTTGTTATCAAAAAATCTAGAAATACTCTGACCTTAGCAGGCAAATATTCGCGTTTTGGGTAAATTGCAAATACACCGCTGTCGATTTGTGGTGGCCGGATATGAGGATACAAAGACAGCAAAGCGCCATTTTCAAGATGTTGTTTGGCTAAAAAGTGCGGTATTTGCGCAATGCCCATTGCGCTTACGCACATATTTGCCATGGACTCACCATCATCGGTTATGTGGGTTCGGTTGAGCTCGCATAACTCAAACTCGCCGTGCTCATTGGGTAGGTAAATAGGTTGTAGTTGGTGTGTCTCCTTGATGCGAAAGCCAATCCACCTATGATGTTCGAAGTCTTGGTATGTTCTTGGCGTACCGTGCTCTTTTAAATATAAAGGAGATGCACAGGTAAGAAAGTCCATAGGGCTTAGTTTGCGGGCAATCAGGCGACTGTCTTTTACAAATCCCGTTCTTATCGCTATGTCGATATTGTTGTCGATAATATCAACATGTAGGTCATTAATTTCTAATTCCAATTTGATATCCGGGTAGCGTTTACAAAAAGCAGGTAAAATCCGGCTTAGATACAGATGTCCGTAACAAACGGCTGAGCTGATCCGTAATGTGCCGCGTGGCGCATCGTTGCTATGGCGCAACTCCTTTTCAACATCTGACAGCTCTTGGACAAGTTTGCGTACGGTGTTTGCATAGTGCAGGCCACTGTCAGTGATGCGCAGTTGTCTTGTTGAGCGCTGAAACAGAGTTAGATTTAACTGTGCCTCTAAGCGAGAAATCGCCTTACTGACTGTGGATGGGTCGGTCTTACAGGCCTTTGCAGCATAGGCAAAGCTGCCACTGTCACAGGTGGCTAAAAACATTTCCAACGCTCTAAGTTTATCCATTCCTTGTATCTCAGTTACCCAGTATCAATGTTGAATATAGCAGTAAGAATTCGTGAATACTATTCATGATTGTTTGGTGAGAACCCCCATTTTTCTCTTTTTTTCAGCAGCATAGAATCTAGCTCATGAACAACAAATCAATTTGTGAGTACATCATGTTAAAACACATTCGACTCGGTAAAGTATCGGCCGATAGCATGTTAGGTTATCTATTTATGGCTTTTGTTGCCATGGTGGGTCTGGCTTATCTTAACTTTTTACCCTCTGTTGTGGATGCTTTAGTGGGTGGTATGGGATTGAGCGAATCGCAGGCAGGGCAGGTTGTGGCGCTAAACGGATATGGCGCTTTATTGGGCTTGATGGGCGTGACACTGCTAATCGACCGTTTGCCATGGCGAAGCATGCTATTTGTTGTGCTGGCGTTATTGTGCGCGGTAGATATTGGTACGGTTTGGCTTAATGATAACTCGCTGATACATAGCTTGCGGTTTATTGGTGGCGTGCTTGGCGGGATGGGCGTTGGTATTGCGTTTACCATCTTAGCTAAGCTGCACAATGGCGATCGTGCTTTTGGTTTACTGTTGTTGATGCAGTTTGGTATTGGCTCCTTGGTGATCTATGTACTTCCTATGTTAAAGGCTTGGGGAGGTGAACTGGCGGTGTTCTACGTGATGGCAGCACTGTGTGCACTTGGTTTGATGTGTACTTTGTTGCTACCTAACTTTAACGCTCAGCGCGTGCCCGCAAGTACCCATGAATCACATCAGGGTAAAAAGTCACAATCAAGCTCGCAGGCATATCGACTATTGTTTGCTATGAGCACTTATTTAATTGCTGCTAGTGCTATTTGGAGCTACGTGGGCCAAATCGGCCTTAAAGCGGGGTTCGATGAACACACGATCCATATTTCCATCGCGCTGACGGGGTTGTTGGGGCTGGCAGGGGCCATGTTGCCGATCATTGGTATTCACCGAGTGGGGCGTTGCTACTGGTTAATGATTGGGGTTGCGCTATCGATAGGTAGTGCTGTTTTACTGTGCTTTTCACATCAGCTGCTGGCCTATGTTATTGCCATGTCGTTGCTATTTTTCGCTTGGCCTGCGGTTCATTCCTACTTACTTTCGTTGATTACGCAACATAACAACCATGTGAAGCTGGCAAGTATAGCTGCATTGGTGTCATACGGTGCGTTGGCAACCGGACCTATGCTGGGGTCTGTGTTACTTAGCAAAGCACACTTTTCTATCATGCTAAGCGGCTGTGCATTGTTGTTTGCCTTGAGCTTTTTATTGCTGATCAAGCCAGTGCTTAGACACAAAGCAACCAACAGTAAACCGCTAAACTCGCCATCACATCAACAGACGGTGCGATAGCGTGTAGAAACAACGATACCAATAACTGCTCAAGGAGATGACAATGATCAACTTTATATTGAATAAGACCCTGCGTGCTCACGCTGAACGTTACGATTACGACGTGAGTTATATGCAAGACATTTTAACCAATGACTTATCGGCTTTTACAAGGTTTATGGGGTTTCAGACGATGGCCGCTTACTCAGGTAATTTGCCGGCAGACGCTGTCTTTGCAGCCAGGCTTAGAGCTATCCTTTGGGAGGATTGCGGCCCGTGTACACAACTGGTTGTTAATATGGCCTTAGAAGCGGGTGTGAGTGCTGAGCATATTCAAGCGGTTATCGCCAATGATACAAAACTGTTACCTCAAGAGTTAGCGCTGGTTGTTGAATTTACAGACAGCGTGTTGGCTCATAACCTCTATGCGGATGAATTAAGAGCAAAGATCCAAGCGATTTGGGGGCAAAAGGGGATTGTCTCGCTCGGCCTTGCTATTAGTTCGATGCGGGTTTATCCCACACTCAAATATACGCTGGGTTATGGCAAAAGTTGCAGCCGCATAACGCTCAATGATATGACACTGACCCCTAACATAAGCCGTGTTTAGCGGGGGGAGGTTTGACATGTCACAACGAATGAGTGTCACAATCGCATTGCTGTTAGGTGTACTTGCTGTGGCAAACGGAACATTTATGATCTTGGCTCCCGAGCCTTGGTATTGGCTGGTGCCAGGGGTACCTGACAGAGGGCCATTTAATCAACATCTTGTGCGAGACATAGGCATAAATTACTTGCTCATTGGGATTGCCTTTGTACTTGGTTGCACCTTTGAGAGATTTCGGTTAGCACTTTGGTTCTATCCCGCTGCTTGGTTGTTAGGTCATGGCATTTTTCATATTTGGGAAGTCCTCGTTGGTCTATGTAGTCCCGTTTTTCTTGCGATAGATTTTTTAGGGGTGACTTTACCTGCCCTGTTAAGTGTGTATCTAACTTATGTCAGTTATACATTGCATCGTTTGTAGGCGCTTCAAGCTGACAATTTGCGTTATTTGTGTGGCTATCTTGCTTGGAGTGGCGTTGTCTTTTTTTGCCCCCAAGGCTACGTCGGTAAGTGGTATTGAGTGGTTAGAAAAGCCCAAGCATATAGTGAATTTCAGTCTGCAAACACAAACAGGAGAATACAACCGACAATCACTACTTGGTCGTTTTACTATTGTGTGGTTTGGCTTCTTAGAGTGTGTTGATGTGTGCCCATTGGCTTTAATGCAGGCTTCGGAGCTTGCAAAACAGCTTAGACGTTTGGGCAGAGAATCTGTGCCGATATCTTTTGTTTTTGTATCCGTTGATCCTATGAGAGATAGCACAGAGCGCATAACACAGTTTGTAACGTATTTTGATACATCGTTTGTGGGCGCAACGGCAGACAAGCTAGCACTTGAGAGGTTCACTGGTAGTTTAGGGGTACGGTTTCGTGTCTCATCTACAGAGCAAAACTATAGCGTATCACACAGTGTGATGTTTTCTGTGATAGCGCCAGATGGCACCTTGGTAGGGCGGTTTGCACCTGATTTTGATGCCAAGGTATTAGCGCGTGAGTTACGAATAAAAATGCAAGCGAGTATGTCGCCTCTCCAAGAGAAGTCATAGAGTGTGATTGTTATTTCAACCAACAAATTTAAATCACTCAGCATATTAACCAACGAGTTAACGGGGAGGGTTTGGCTGTGATAAGAGTGGGTATGAGAGATAATAATATTAACAGGCATCAGGCCGCTAACAGATACACAACAGAGCTAAGGCTGCGTTTTCGCGATTTGCGTAGGGAAAATGGCTTATCACAAGCCAAGCTCGGTGAACTAATCGGGGTAGATCAAGCCACGATAAGTAACTTTGAAAGCGGAAGAACGGTGATGAGTGTCAAGCAAGCCTATGAAATGGCTTTGATTTTTGATGTTGAATTAGCATAACTGATATAGCAATACATTTACTGAGCTGAATAAGTCTTAACTTTACCTGTCAGATTTGATTGTTAGGGCTTAATCAAATCTGACCGTCGTATAAGGCAAACTCCGCCGTTCAACAGCAACTTAATATCTTAAGTCCCGGGTGTTCACCCAACTCGTATTTGGACAGAAACGCGTTAGAGACTAAGGGCAGCTTTGTGCCAAAATCGGAAATTCAAAGCGTGAATGTGACACTCTGTTGGGTGGCGCCTTCGGCTTAACCAACCTACCAGTTGACGTAGGTCGGCATAAGGCGCGCAGCGCCGCCATCCGACAAAAATAATGAGTTTACTTAGAAATAGCCTGACCTATCGTATTTAGAAAACAAATCGACTTATCGCAGGAATGAATTAGATGAACGGCCGTTTTGTAGAATGACGCAACATAGCCATATAATGATGATCTTGAAGCGCTCAAAGCCGCCTGTCAGGCGAAGTCTAAACCTGTTCTTTAAACTGTAAGATCGGATATGAGCTAATACAACTGAGCATGTTCATTGACATAATAAGTTGCAAAGAAAAGGGCCACAAGGGCCCTTGATTCTGGGGAACGATTTTATTCGTTTACGGTAATAAGGAGCGTTTTTACGCTTAAGTAGTACTCATTATCTATTGCTGCGACTTCTACTTTCTGTTCGCCGGCTTGACTAAACTCATATTCAAGTATGGCTTCTCTAGAGCTTAAGTATTCGCCGTTTATTCTCCAAACGAAAAATTCAACCGAGCCGTCGGGGTCATAGCTTTTTGAAGCATCAAAGTGACAACTTAGCTTTTCACACTCGTAGCTTACATTGGTTACGGGCAGAACAGGGCCATCCATTTCGAAGCTTTTCTCAACAATGGTACGCTGAGCATAGTTGTTCTCGACCTCTAGTTTGGCTGTTTGTGTACCTTTGAGCCCCCAAAACTGTACGCTAGGTCCGTGCAATGGTACTTCGCTGTCATTGATGTACCACTTGTAGGTTAGAGCGTCCCCTTGAGTTGGCTCTTTTGTTGCGGTCAGCGCGCAGCCGCCATATACACATTCTGTTATAAAGTTTGCCTCAGGTGCTGAAACAGGGGCTGGAGCGTTATTATCAAGCGTCAGCTGTTGGGTTGCTTTGACGCCCCAATTACCATCTCTATCCTGTGCTTGTACAATAAAGGTGTAAGTGCCGTTTGGCCAATACCGAGTATCTAAAGTGTGACTGATGAACTCCTCGGGCGTATCAAATACACCATCAATAGGGCTGAGCTTAACTTTTTTGCCAAACTTTTTACCGTTGCGCTCAACTCTCAGGCGTACTTTTTTGATAGCTTGACCTGCTTCGATTGGGCCATTATCAGGTGCCAATAAAAACTCATCGCTGATTTTTGCTTGTAAGGTTAGTTCACTCCCTTGCGGCACAGCCATTGAGCCTGCGCCAGAGATCCTTAAATCTAGCACTTCTGGCCCTTGTGGTGTGATGTAAGGGGTGCCAGCTACTTTGGCTGCATAAAGCAATGCTTGTAAGTTGTTGGGCAATACTTCCTGTTGATAGTCTTGACAGCTTTCAAAGAAGGTTCGGCCTAGCTCAAATACAAAACTGGGGACGCCCAATTCAGAGTAACCAAGCCCTAGTGACGTACCATCTGCTGGATACAAGTCTACTGCGGGCATTGCACGGTAGCCCGTGAAAGCTGCAAAGCGCTGAGCCAATTGTTTTAACTGCGGCTCATTGGGAGCAGGTTCATAGGTTGTATCAAAGGGATATAAAATCATACCGCCCGCGCTGTGAATATCCAAAAATAGACCCGGAGTATCCAGTGGTGCTGGGTCGGTTGGTAAGTCGCCACGACGGTCTTCAAACAAACTGCGTACATAACGCTCAATAGCCTGAACTTCAGGCTCTGAAGCGGCAACTGGGCCACGGTAAGTTTGGTCACATTGCTCACCACTGGAGCCATTATCAATCGCAAACCATTCGTAGCTAAAGTTACGGTTCAAATCGACACCACGTCTTTGCGGTGTATCTGCGCAATAGTTTTCATTGGTATTCTTACGCCACAACACTCCCGTTTCGGCTTGTTTGCGGCCATCAGGGTTGGCAACAAAGAGAATATGGATGTCACGCTCTTGTAGTATCCATTGTGCGTCGGCGTTACTTTGATAGTTGTCTACCAAATAATTAGCAAATGCTAGGGTCGTGGCCGCTGTTGTGTATTCTCTGGCATGTAATGCGCTTTGCATAAACAAAATAGGTTTAGGCTTTTTGCGTTTTTTGCTGTTATCACCAAGCACAAGCACGTTTAGATCATAGCCACCTAAGCCTTGTTCTTTTTGCCAAGATGGGCCAATTGAGCGCCATGAGGCCAGTTGTGGGTAACGTTTTGCAATATTTTGCGCCTGTTGATAGGTTTCTTCCACAGTGGGGTAACACGCAAACCCAGGGATCCCAGCTGACTCATTTAGATTGCTCAATTTGGTTGAACGCGTCAGTTTGCTGGTGGTTTTTTGTTGTAGCGCTTGCTGTAAATAAGGCTGATTTTTAAGCACTTGTTTGCTTTCTACTTGCACGACTAAGTGCCCACGTTCACGCAGCTTATCGGCATCATGTTCGTCTAACAATAGCGTCACAAAGCGGTTTTGTCTGTCTATCAGGGCATCATGATATTCGTGCGCCAGTTGATAGCTGTGTTGCGCACTGTCGGCGAGTATATGATAAGTTTTTAATGAATTTGTTGTACTTGCAACATCGCTAGGAAGCTGAGAATGTGATTGTGTGGTGGCGTAGCTGGTCGAGACAGACAACGCCAACAGCATCATTGCTGATGTTAGTTTCATGTTATTTCCTTATTACTGATAGTTATTGTTATTTGGTGATATTTTTACAGCGTAAATGCTTTCCTTATGTTGATTGTGTTTAACCTACCGTAATTTGAAGTTGATTATTTTTCAATCTCATTTTTCATCTAAATTACCTCTTTTTGAGCCAATTTATGCAAAATTTTGTGCTCAGCCTAGGTATATTCTGCGCTACAGGGAAATGAAGGGATTTATAAAAAATTCATAAAAATTATATAGCTATGAAAATAATCATATCTATGCGATATGTTTGTCTCTTAAATGGGTGTTTTCGGTGAGATACATGGTGTGGGTTTAGATACCAAACAATATTGACAGCAAACACAATGCGTTTTAGCCTTAGCACCTCTAGCCATGAAGTGAGGACGACCTCACCGCTCTATCTCATTCGGGGACGGCCCCATAGATGGAGTGTAGTATGTCTTGGTTTTATCTTGTTCTGGCTGGTTTGTTTGAAGCTGGCTGGCTTATCTTTTTAGAAAAATCTGCATCATTTTCTAAACCACCGTTTGTGTTTTTAGCATGTGGTTCAATGGCAATTAGCCTTTATTTATTCGCAATATCAATCAAAGATATAGAAGTTGCAATTGCCTACATGGTATGGCTTGGTGTGGGCGTTTGTAGCCTTATCTTTTTTAATCATGTATTTCTGGGTAGCGCAGTGTCACTCATGCAGGGCATTTTTATGCTGTTGTTATTTATTGCAATCATAGGCCTTAAGGTGAGTAGTTAACAGTATTTAGGAGAGTAATTATGAATGGTGAAACTAACTTAGCAATCTTGCTTAAATCAATGCAACCTACCTTGTTAGCTGAGGAGTTTGTATTTATCACTTTGCAGCAAGGCAAGTATGGTGATGCTGCACAGCTAAACCCCATTGCTATGTTCATGGAATCAGAAGGGATGACTTTGGTTATTCCCAAAGCGCGAGCAGATCAGTATCAGCAGGCTTATAGCTCGGTATTCAAATGTATTACGCTCAATGTACATTCGAGCCTCGATGCCGTAGGACTAACAGCGGCGTTTGCCACACGATTAACTGAAGAAAAGATTAGCGCCAATGTGATCGCGGGTTTTTATCATGATCATATTTTTGTGCAAGCGCACAAGGCACAGGATGCGCTGGTTGCACTACGCCAGTGTTAGCAAGTACAGTGTCTGAGCACTAAAGTTATCTCTTTGTGGAACGCGACTATCAATTAAGTTGTGACACATTTTGTAATACTTTCAGACACTTTTTTAATCCATTTTCTGTGGTTCCGTGTATAGACTAAGGGACAACATGAACAATGGGATAAAAAATGAAAAAAATAATATTAATGCTCACTGTGGTGGTGCTAGCAGGCTGTTCCACCAAATTCGTGTACAGGAACGCTGATTGGCTAACTTACTGGTATTTAGATGACTATATCTCGTTGGACAGTGAACAAGAAGCGCGTTTTGATGAACGTTTGCTTGATTGGCTGCAATGGCATAAGTCGCAAGAGCTTGGTAAATATGTTGCGCAACTGAACGACTTAAAATCCGATATACAAACCGGCAATATAACCGAACAAAGTATCGAAGCACACCAAAATAGAATGTTGTCTCATTGGCATAGAATTAGAGATAAGCTAACTCCTGATTTGGCGCAAATGGCAAATATGCTTAGCCAAGAGCAAGTGGATGAACTCTTTGATGAGCTGGCGGAATCCCAGTCGAAGAATGCTAAAAAGCGTGAAAAGCGAACCGAAGAGCAGCGCAAGAAGCGCTGGGTTGAGGGAAATAAAGATAATTTAGACCAGTGGTTGGGTAAGCTAACCGATGAGCAAGAACAGTTAGTGGAAGATTTGTACGGGAAAAAACAACACACAGCGGATCTTTGGCATCAATATCGTACGGAATATCATCAACAACTAAAAGCGGTGTTTGAACAACCTGATAGAGGTGAAAATTTCACTCACACTTTGCTGGCACTATTGAACAATCCAGAGCAGTTTAGATCTGAACAGCTCAATGCAAGAAATGAGCATAATCAAGCGTTAGACCGCATGTTTCTAGTTAAAATTTATAAAAGTTTAACGGACAAGCAGCGCAAACACTTGCTTCGAGAGCTTGACGATCTGGCAGAAGATTTGAGTTCTTTGCAAAAGTAACGCCGTAGCGGCTTATCAGATGAACCGCTAAGTTTTGTTTTGTTAGAAAAATATTATAAGCAATAAAGTAATGCCCCTCGCGCTAGTTTCAGGTGAAAGTCGCTTGAAATTGCAGATGCAGTTTAACTAAGCATCCTTAGGCCTTTATTGGTTGTTACACGACTTTAGGAGCAAAATAATGCGTTGGTTTTTGTTGTTTATCGGTTGGTCTTCGGTTGTCGGAAGTTTTGCTGATGGCGCGCTTGGGCTATACGCCTTGTGGGTGGTTGTACAATCCAGTGGTAATGAAGTGTTAATGTCTTTGGATGCATTCATAAAGCAGCATGTTGCATTTATTTATTGGCTAAAGCAGCTCGCTTACTATGTGATGCCAAATGGGTTTGTCACTTGGGTGTTTTCACTACCCGCGCTGGTGTATTTTCCAATTCGTTTAGTAACGAGTATCGTCATAGGCTGGTGGGCGCTGAAAAAGGCAGCAGAACTATCAACACATCGGCAATTATGAAGGCTGTTTAACCAACCCCAAAGCGAAGCTGTCAAAATAAGGGCAAGCATATGAGTATCAACTTCCAAGTGTTTAACAGTAACGATGCTAATTATTTAAAAGTGATCGATTTATATAAAGAGGCATTTCCCAGTGCACAACGTATACCGACTTTTGTGCTTCGTTATAAATTGAGAAATGGTCCCAAAAGCTTCAATGTATTGTATGAAAATGATAAATGGGTGGGTCTTATTTATTGCACATATTACCAAGACATTGTTTTTGTACAATGCTTAGCTATCGCAGAGCAGTTTCGCTCCAAAGGATACCCAAGCAAGGTAAAGAATACTATGTCGGGCATGTATCCTAATAAGAGAATCGTCCTAAATATCGAACAAATTGATACGCGAGCAAAAAATCTTCAACAACGGGTAAAACGTATAGCGTTTTATGAAAAAAATGGATTTACTTCTACGGGCTTTCTTGTCGCAGAACCTGGTGAAACACACGAAATGCTTATACGTGGAGGAAATATTAACCAAGAAGAAATCGAATCAATGTACAAAAGCCTCTTTGGTAAAGTTATAGGGTTTTGCATTCGCCCAAAAGTCATAAAGATCTGAGCCAAGGTTGCAAGTTAGCTATTTTATTCGGCGCCGTAAATTCAAGGTCATAATCTCGTCGTAACTTAGTGGTGCTTCACTTTGAACAGGCCACGCAAAGTGATGTTAAATGCGCAAAGCACTCGTAATACGAAGTATCTGGTTGAGTCATATAACAAACTGTTTAGACATTAAGGAGTGAGTGATGGAAGACATAGGAAAGGTTAAGCTCTATTTACTCAGAGCGATGTATATTTTTATCTTCGTGGGTCTGGGGCTGTCAAATACGCCTGAGGCCATATCTGAAATGGGAGTATCCACAGACTCCTACACTGTGATCAATGCAATGCTCATGGGCTTTATGTTGATGTCACTACTGGGTGCCTTTTACCCATTAAAAATGCTGCCAATTCTAATGTTTGAGTTATTGTGGAAAATATTATGGTTGGCGTTGTTTGCATTACCCATGTATTTGAATGCTGGTTTGGATGAATATGCTATAGGTGTTGCGTTTGCGTGCATCATTGGGGTTGTTTTAACGCCCATTGTTTTGCCATGGCGTTATATCATTAACACGTATTTCAATTAAATATATTATGCCCTTAGCTGCGTCAAAGACCATGAAATAAGCACAGAGAAGGGGAGCCTCTGTGCTTACATTGGACTAATCTAAGATCTTAAAATTCCCAGTTAATACTGGCGAAGTAAGTTCTGCCAAAGGTGTCGAATAACCCACCGCTAGTGCCAGTGTAGTAGCTAGCACCGCCAATATCAGCCTCAGGCATTTGTGGTGTTTCTTTATCAAACACGTTATTGGCACCTATATTGATACGTAGCTGCTCATTGATGTTGTAGGATGCCGTTAAATCGGTATACATCATAGTGGGTGTTTCATGAGGTGTAACGATAGATGCTGTATAGGTATCTTTGCTGCGCTGATTGCCCACATAGCGAGTTGATGCACCAATGCGGAAGTCGTCATTTTCATAGCTAAGGTTAATTGTACCTTTCCAACGCGGATGAGCAAACAGGCCAACTGTAGGTTCTAACTCAAGTGTAGGGTCGGTTTGAATATCTCGTCTAATGAGCTTTTGCACTATGGAGTTAATGCCAAATGTGCCACCTAATGCATCAAACTTATAGTTTGCAATTATGTCTAAGCCACTCGTACGACGTTCGTTTAAGTTCAGGGTTTTTAGGTTGACGTGGGTGATGATGCCATCAGGCTGGCGCGTTAACAGGGCACAGAATTGATTATCCAGTGAGCTTTGCTCAACACAGGCATCAACAACCGTAGATACATTAAAACTGCTAATTAGCCCAGAGAGCCTAATATCCCAGTAATCAAATGTCACTTCAAGGTTTTCAATACTTTGCGGGGTGATCACCAAACCTGCTGTTAGGGTATTGGCAGTTTCTACATCTAACTCTTTGTTACCAGAGGTGAGCAATATGCCTGGTTGGTACCAACGAATATCACTGGTGGTGATACCATCTTCATTTTTAAAGACATTCACACCCAGTTTTTTGCAATTCTCAACCACATGTGGTTCGGCAGTTTGAATGCGGTTTTGACTACATGGTTGATATAGCCATGCAAACCCTTCACCGTCAGAGGTAAATTGCTCACTAATATTTGGCGCACGGGCCGAGCGAGAGCGAGATACACGTATCGTTAAGTCATCGATAGGCTGCCAAGTTGCACCGACATTCCAGCTAGTGTTTTGACCTGCTTCACTATAATGTGCTGAACGGGCGGATAAGCTCATATCAAGCTTGGAGGCCATAAACACATCTTTGAGCAACGGGATGTTTGCCTCAACAAAAACATCTTTAACATCGTATTCTCCCACCACAGGACGTGATACAGCGTAGCCTGCGCCGTAACCTTCTCGAAGCGCTTCTGACGGTTCTGTTTCGCTACTTTCCTTGCGATATTCAGCACCTAAAGAGACTGCGATTGGGCCAGCCCATCCTTCAAAAAGGTCACCGCTGGTGTTGAAGTGCAGTACCTTTTGAGTTTGCGATTGCGAAGAGGTGTGCTCAAGGTCAATATAGTTGAGTAAGTCATCCGTCATGGGGGTGAACACATCATGGGGAACACAATTACTGTAATCGTTGCCCGGAATTGGGGCGGCTGTACTATCAATGCTTGCACGACAAACGGCATTGCCATTTTCGTCTCTTACTGAATCAAGGCTAGCAAGCCATCGGTCTTCATAATAGCTATTGATGGTGGTGTTATCTGCGTTAGCCTTACCGTATTGTGCATAAAACTCCCATAGCCAGTTGTTGGAGAACTCGCCTTGAACCGCCGCGACAATCTGGAACAAGTCTCGGCTGTAATCACTGCCTTGTTGGCCCATTTCACTAAAGTGACGGGCAATGGGCAAATAGTACATTTCGTTCTGATCCATCAACGCGCCGAGATCTGAGCGAATAAAGGCGTTATCTCTGGTAAGCGGTACACTGCCATACAATGAGTGCGGAAACATACGAGATTCAGACTCAGTTTTGACATACTTGGTGTCCAAAGAGAAATGGTGGCCCGAATCAAATTCATAGTTAATGGTATTATTAAATAGGGCCTTTTCAACTGGTACGCGTAGGCGTTGGAACTCATATGCGCCTAGCTGCTCACCGCCTTCATCGGTTTGAATACCAGTTAAGCCATTTTCTGGGCGATACAGTTCACCGCTGTTACCCAACTTTACTGGGCGCATAGAGCCATCATTGTTGAAGGTGTATGCGACACCACCGATAAATACCACAGTGGTGGGGCTGGCAGAAATTGAATAACGTCGAGCCATGATGTTGTTTGGGATATCATCATGTTTGGTGATCTCGGTCACTTCTTCAGAGGTTTTACCTTCCGCGAGCAGTCTTAGTTTTAAGTCAACGTGTTCTGGATTAGGTAAATATTGCCAGTTTGCGTTGGTATATGGTCGGTCTTTGGCGTCTATTTCTGCTTCCTTGTTATAAGAAAAGTAGAATGTAGCGTTACCTTTGTTGTCGTTAAAATTTAGACCGTGAAGAAAGTTAAAGCCGTGTTTTTCACCATCTGAGCGAGAAGATATACCCGCTGACAAATCTAATTTTGAGCCAACATAATCCGTTTTAGTGATGATGTTTATTACACCTGCTACCGCATCGGCACCATATACCGATGAAGCACCCCCTGTGAGTACTTCAATACGTTTGATAAGCCCAGTTGGGATAGAGCTGATATCTACCGTACTTTCACCCGGAATTGAGCCAACATGGCGACGGCCATTGACCAGTGTCAATGTTCTTTTAGCGCCTTGGCCACGTAAGTCCTGTGTGCTGACACCAGCACTGCCGTTATAGTTACTGGTACCTGAGCTTAGGCCGGGTGCCATGGAAGGAAGTTTGTTCAGCAGTTCTGCAATATCTGTTGCACCACTGGCTGTAATTATGTCCTCTCCAATCACGGTCACTGGAGAAGGCGAGGTGGCTTCAATACTTAACAAACGACTACCTGTTACGGAGATCCGTTCGACTTTTTCTTCACCATTTTTATCTGTATTTGCTTGTACACAAGAAGTTGATAAAAAAGAGCATATGCCTAAAAGGCTGAGAGTTATTTTATTGATTTTTTGCACGGTTTTTTACTCTTTAGTTGTTGTCACTGGCGCTACCTTATTACAGTTTTATATATGGGAACACGGATTGGAATGAATACAATATTCATAGATGTGGATTATTGTTTACGATTAATTTACCATTTCGTCCCATAAATCGGGCTGAATATTTTAAGTTTTAGCTCTAAGTAAGTGGATGCTTACATATTTGTGTTTTTTATTGAATATTGTTGGGTATTTTGCATTTTTAACGTGCTAGATGTGGCAAGGGGTTTGTGGGTTTTTATTCTCTAATTTTGAATAAAAAACCTTTTTAGTTTCATATCCCCGTATGCTGTTCTATCTGTATTTGGAAAAAGTGTCGTAAAAATGTCGGCTAAATTTTGGCGCTCAGCTGTAACGAACTCTATACAGTGGAAGCAAAGAACGAGTTGTGAAAAGGTATGAAAATAAATGCAAAGCAAGTTGTCCGATTTCGGCGCAGTAAATCTTGGTCTCAAGAGCAATTGGCTGAACAAACAGGATTAAACCTGAGAACAATACAGCGCATTGAAAATGAAGGTGTAGCTTCAATGCGCTCAAGTAAGGCGTTGGCTGCTACATTTGATGTTGAGGTCGACTCCCTAAGCGAGTTGGATGAACAAATACGGTATGAATTTAAAGTAGTGGAAATAGCATTTGATGCACGTATCGCATTGGATTTTAACAAGCCCCTAGCCTCTGAACTCAATGCGGAACTAAACAAGCATGGACAGGCAGGTTGGAAACTGGCGCAGGTTATCGCACCAGATAAAATTATGGGTAATTATGCAGTGCCAGACAATAAGCTGCTGGTGATTATGCAAAGAGAAGTTTTGTCTTAGTCGCTATTGATGGAGTTAACTGATAGCAGCATAAGATCGATATCTAACTTGGCTGTATTGGTTTTAAACGCAGTAACATGGCCAAAGACGTGGGCGCTCACACAAACATGGAAAGTAACCCTGTTTGTGTGAGCAAAACATTGCGTTAGTCTTTTAGGTCAACCTGCCACACGGCAATAGAACCTGAAATTTCATTGCCGATAATCAACAGCGGTTTGCCTGTCGCGCTTTGCTCTGCGCTGACGAATGTCATCCCCTCAGGCGCTAGATCGCCTGAAATGTCAGCATCTTCTACCAAGCCTCGGTTATAGAAATAATCAGTGAACTTAACGTCATACGGATTAGTGATGTCATACACCATCACACCACCCATGCGCTCAAGTCCGACAAATGCGAATAGGCGCTCACCGACATTACCAATAGCTAGCGCTTCAGGCTCTGGACCTTTGGCATCGGAGCGGGTATCACCCTCGTTGGCATCTTCATCGTTGTTGAATGCGTCGCCGTGGATAGCGGCTGTGATACGCTCTATCTGATCGCCAGAATCAAATACCACCAAACCATTGCTGTCCCAGATGGTAAACGAGCGCGCACCATAGGTGTAAAGCTGTTCGTACTGGCCGTCATTGTCAGCATCGCCCTTAACCGTGGTGACTTTTAATCGGCCAATGTCGTCATTGTCATTGTTCAGGTATGAAAAGTTACTTGCAAGCGTTAGGTCTTTCGCTCGGCTTTCATCAATATAAGCTAAGCAGCCATCGTCTTCATCGTAATCTAGACCACCCTTGGCAGCACAGTCAGCTTCACTGTTTACGTCAAAAAAGTACTCGCGACCATCACCTTCGTTGGCGCTGACAATAAAGTTCGCACCCTTCCAAGTAAAATTGGAAATGGTGTCAGGTTGGTACATACCATACAACCCAGGGTACGTGCGAAAGTTGATTTTACCGTCTTTGTCGGATGCATCCATGGTCAAATTTGACCAGTCTTTAAAGCCCAGACCTAGTAACTTCACGCTATTGTCGGTTAGATCAACCACCGCCATACCATTGTTTTCTTGTATTGAAACATACGCATAGCGATTGTCTTTAGTGATGGTGACATATTCTGGCTCTAAATCCATTGCAACAGTGGTATTAATGAGTTTGCCATTGATCGTGCGACCTGTTGGGTTGGCAAATACCATGCCTTGCGCTTCAAGTTCTGCTTGTTTGTCGTTGAAGGCTGTGAAGTCAATGTGCGTCGCAGTATCTGCAACTGCGCCGTTAGTGACATCGATAATACTGATACTACCTTCAGGGTCAATGCTGTAATCACCAGTGGGCTCACCTTCGTTGGCAACCACCACTTTAGTTCCATCAGGGCTGAAAGTGACCATGTCGGGTAGGGCACCAGCTTGGACGTTTTTCAAAAATACAGGGGTATCTCCAGAGATGTCGTAAAATGCGATATGACCCGCAATACCTGTGGTTTTTGAAGCCATCGCGACTGCGAGCAGCTGGTTGTTGTTGTCGATAGCAATACTATTGGCATCGCCTGGTGTATGTTCATTTAACAAAATGGTCATGGCGCTACTTAAGTTTGTGGTTGTCACCACACTTTCGTTATTTTTGGCAAGCGCTACGGTATCAAATGAGGTAGCGGGTAGAATTTCTACCACCGCGCTATCACCAGAGCTGTTTATTGCATAGATCCATTTTTTCGAGGTTTGATAGGCAACAATCTCGGCGGCACCTTCTGGGCTTTGTGGGTTAAGTACAGCGCGACCCACTAATTGAATATCTAATAAGCGGTTGGCGTCTTTTCCGTCAGAGCCATTTTGCCCATCTAATCCATCCTGACCATTGTCGCCTTGCTCCCCTTTATCACCGGCCTCGCCTTGTTCGCCAACAGGCCCTTGCGCACCAATTTTACCATCGTCTCCATCTAGCGAGCAGCCTGACAAAATGGTGGTGATAGATAACGCGATGAGGGAAGATTTTAATGAATGCTTCAACATGTTTGACCCTTTAATTTTGATTACATTAAAAAGGGAACAGTCAAACATAAATTGATGACTCTGATGTGACTATATTCTTTCAGTTTAATTGCTCATATCGCAATAGTATTTTGCTCGGATATCAGTAATCGTAACGGAACATGAAAACAGGCGCTTGTCGCTTTTTTAAAAAGGAAGAGATATAAAGCGTAACCCCATTGTAAGGGGTTACGCGCTGATGTTGGCTTGTTACATCGGACCTGTGTACCACAACACGTATACATGGCCTGAAGCCAGAGAGTAATTGTACTCGCGCCCACCTGCAGCGTACCAGCAGTGACCATTTACTAGTTTGCCCGTCATGTAGTTACCATGCGCGTCTTTAACGCCACACACGTACATAGGGTAACCACTGTCTCTGCCACTTTTTATTAAGTATTTACCTGGGTGGAATATATTGCCCTCTAAGTCGACACGAGTGTTTACTTGTTCCCACTGTATGTAACTTGGGTGTACCTCAAGAATATCGAAAGTGCCTTCTGGTTGAGGATACTCTCTGCCATTTGATGGTACATAGCAGGTGCCATTAACATATTTACCTACTAAATCACCACGGTCGCGGCAAACGTAAACATTTGCGCCATTTTCTGTGCCTTTATCGAAGCGAACGGTATTGGGCGGAAGTGGATCTCTACCATCTATTGTATTCCATAGACAACGAGCATTATGGCCTGAATATTCATTGTCTTTACACTGAGCATATTTGTAATCAGTTGCAAATGCTTGTTGCCCAAATAGTGCAGAACCTAGCAAGAGTGCTGAAGTTAAGATTTTCTTTTTCACTGTAATTTTCCTTATATAAAAAATAAATAATGAATATCGCTCACTTGTTGTGAGCTGGTATGTATTCTTATTGGGAACTTGAAAATTACGAGAAAAAAACTGTAAAAAAAAGGTGATAATTGTTTTTTCTTTATCTAAGGTGTTGATTTATTGGGTTATATTTTATTTGTGATGAGGTCGAATTTTTTGAATAAACCTCAAAGCATGAAGGTAAAGTGTATACCTTCAGTGCTTAGTACCTGCTTAAAAGGCTAGCGCATGCTTAATATTTATCGCTGTTACACAGATAAAAAGGGAATTTAAATACACAGCCTATCTGGTCGTCCTTGCGCTTTGCTCACGAAACTTATCAGCGTTAAATTACGTGCGTTAAGGGGGCTTTCATGTGTTGCAATGGGTGGTGTTCTGTTATGGCAAGAATACGCGTGTGAGAAGTAGGGCATGAAAAAGCCGAGCGATTAAGCTCGGCTATGTAAACTAAATATAATATTAGAGATGGTGTGTTTAATGAGTTTGTTTACCAGGCATTACTTTGACAAGCTTTACCATATTTTCTTTTAGCTCAACCACTTCCATTGGGTAGCCAGAAATAATTAAGCTCAAAGGTGCATCGGGAATATCCTCTAGGTGCTCAACAATCAAGCCACTGAGCGTCTTCGGGCCTTCCGTTGGTAACTCCCAGTTCATTTCTTTGTTGATATCACGGATATTTGCCGCGCCATCTACCAACACCGAACCATCGCTTTGTACGTCAACTTCGTCGCTGGCGGCGGGAGTTTGCGTGGTAGTAAAGTCACCAACCACTTCTTCAAGAATATCTTCAAGTGTCACGAGGCCTTGAATATCACCATATTCATCAACCACTAAGCCAATACGCTCCTTACTTTGCTGAAACTTTAATAACTGAGTATTCAGTGAGGTATTTTCAGGAATGTAGTAAATCTCACGTACTGCTCTTAGCAATGATGGCTTATCAAACTGCTCTTTAGTCAGTAGTCGCAACGCATCGCGGGCATGGATAAAGCCAACTGCATCGTCGATTTGATCGCGATACAACAGTACGCGGGTGTGTTGCGCATTGGTCAGTTGTCGAGAAATATCTTTCCAGTCATCGTTAATATCGATAGCGTTGATCTCGTTGCGCGGGATCATAATGTCTTCAACGGTGACTTGCTCTAAATCTAAAATAGACGTCAGCATGTTTTGGTGATTGCTTGGTAATAACGCGCTGGATTCATTCACCACAGTTTTGAGCTCTTCTTTGCTGAGGCTATGCTCTTCAATTTGCTGATTAGAAATACCGAATAGCTTGAGCATGCCGTTGGTGATCCAGTTAACTGTTATAACCAGCGGGAACAGTACTTTTAATAAGCCTTTTAAAATAATCGAGCTTGGAAAAGCGACTTTTTCAGGGTATAACGCAGCGAGCGTTTTTGGTGTTACTTCGGCAAAGATCAGTACCACAAGTGTTAGTACAAAGGTTGAAATTGCAATTCCCATATCGCCGTACAAACGCAAGCCGATAATCGTGGCAACTTGCGCAGCTGCGATATTCACTAGGTTGTTACCGATAAGGATCAGGCCGATAAGCCTATCGGGGCGTCGTAGCAACTTGCTGACGCGTTTAGCTGCACGGTGGTTTTCTTTTTCGAGGTGACGTAGTCGAATACGGTTTATTGACATGATCCCCGTTTCAGAGCTAGAAAAATAGCCCGAGATCATGATAAGCAAGCCCAATATAATAAATAAGGTGCTTGTAGATATGTCGTCCAACAGTGGATCCCTTTCTTTCTTACGAACGTGTATTAAGCGTTAGCCAGCGCAAAGAGTCAAGTTAAAACTTGCCTAAGATGACTTCTTGAATAAATCGACTGCCAAAATAGGCCAGTGTTACTAAGCCAGATGCAACCATAATTGAGAATACCACTGCTTTACCACGCCAACCAAACTGATGATGACCAAAGGTGACACCTGCAAAAACCACCCAAGCCGCTAACGAGAGGACCGTTTTGTGAATAAACTCTTTGGCAAACATACCATCTAAGAATACAAACCCCGACAGCAGCGCTAAAGTAAGCAGCCCAGTGCCTATGGTTAACAACTGGTACAGTTGTCTTTCTACTTGCATAAGCGGTGGCAAATGACTGTGCATAATGGCAAGGTCTTTGTGTTTTAGGCGGTTATCGATATAGAAAAACTGTACAGCGTACAACGTGGCGATAATGAGCACACAATAAGCCAGCAGTGATAAGGAAATATGTACAACCAGACCTAAATCAACATTGATGGTTTGCATTACAATATGATGCGGAATAAATAAACTCGCAGTGAGTAATATCGCGGCAAAGCCATACACCACGGGCAATAGCAACGTAGCAGGGAGCTTTAACGACACCGCCGTAACACTGACCACAATGACCCAGCAGGTCAACAGCGCGACGTTTACCGTGCTTAAGTCTTGTCCTTCGCTGGTAAACACTGAGTTTACCAATAGCAGCATATGCGAGAGAATCGCCAGTGTGCTAAGAACAATGGTCAGTTTTTGATTTGGCCCTTCTTTATGAAATAGCCTTGATAAAACGTGGCCGGTTGCAAGCACGTAAAACAGACTGGCGAATAAAGACAAGCTGATAATCAACATCAAAGTGTGCCCAATATTTAATTTCCTTTGTAAAGCTATTGTATTTTAAGCGTTGCTGCTTGCATAGAGTTTCCAAAAAGAAACTTTGTCTGCACTTGAACACTGTATTAGTCGGGGCCATATCAGTATAATGTCGAGCAATTACGATTTATTGGAACCTAATACATGTTTGAAAACCTCCAGGAACGTTTAGGTAAAACGCTTAAAAACATCAGCGGCAGGGGCCGTCTAACCGAAGAAAATATTAAAGAAACTCTGCGCGAAGTACGTATGGCGCTACTTGAGGCCGATGTCGCTTTACCTGTAGTTCGTGAGTTTGTAAAACAAGTAAAAGAACGTGCCGTTGGCGTTGAGGTGACAAAAAGCCTAAGCCCAGGTCAGGTTTTTATCAAAATTGTTCGTGAAGAACTTGAAAAAGCCATGGGGGAAGCCAACGAAGAGCTAAACCTAGCAGCACAACCGCCAGCGGTGGTGATGATGGCAGGTCTTCAAGGTGCGGGTAAAACCACCAGTGTGGGTAAACTTGCTAAATTCTTAAAAGAGCGCAAGAAAAAATCGGTATTAGTGGTCAGTGCCGACGTATATCGTCCTGCGGCAATCAAACAGCTTGAAACCCTAGCCGGTGAAGTGGATGTTGAGTTTTTCCCAAGTGACATCTCACAAAAGCCAGTTGATATCGCAACGGGCGCAATTAGCCATGCGAAGAAAAAGTTCATCGATGTCGTGCTTGTGGATACCGCAGGTCGTTTGCACGTTGATAACGACATGATGGATGAGATTAAAGCCCTTCACAGTGCCATTGACCCGATTGAAACTTTATTCGTTGTTGACTCGATGACGGGTCAGGATGCGGCAAATACTGCCAAAGCATTTGATGAAGCGCTACCACTTACCGGTGTGATCTTAACGAAAACGGATGGTGATGCTCGCGGTGGTGCGGCGTTATCAATTCGCCATATTACAGGTAAGCCAATCAAATTTATCGGTGTGGGCGAGCGTACTGACGCGCTTGAGCCTTTCCACCCAGACCGTGTAGCGTCTCGTATTCTTGGTATGGGTGACGTATTGTCACTTATCGAAGAAGTGGAGATGAAAGTTGATAAAGACAAAGCTGCCAAAGTGGCCGAAAAAGTCTTTAAAGGCGATGGCTTCACCTTAGAAGACTTTGCCGAGCAGCTACGCCAGATGAAAAACATGGGCGGCATGATGTCTATGCTTGAAAAGCTACCGGGCATGAATAACTTACCCGATGCGGTAAAAGGTCAAGTGGGTGATAAGGCGTTTACGCAAATGGAAGCCATTATCAACTCGATGACACCGAAAGAGCGCGCTCGTCCAGACATTATTAAAGGTTCTCGCAAAAAGCGTATTGCAGCAGGTTCTGGCACCCAAGTTCAAGACATCAATAAATTGCTAAAGCAGTTCACGCAGATGCAAAAGATGATGAAGAAAATGAAGGGCAAGGGCGGCATGCAAAAAATGATGCGCGGCATGAAAGGCATGATGCCACCGGGTATGTTCGGCGGCGGTGGTCCGAAGTTTTAATCACTTACTTTTTTAAAACCCGGGCAAGGCTCGGGTTTTTTGTGCCTGTTTGCATTGCTTGTTTATAGTAAATAAATTGGCTGTTTTTTATACTGATGTAATTAAAAGCGTTCAAATTCGTAACTAGAGGCCCCGTTAATTTTTGCGTAAATTGTTTGTCTAAAGATCAGGCTGGATATTTATGTTTATGATTTATAATAGATTTAGCTTTTATAAACACGCTCACTCATTCTCGTTTAAGTAGATTCTCGCTTTGAACTACGGCCATTGTTATTTTTTAGAGGGTCTAATAGCATCTAACCTGCTAATATTTGGTGTAATTAAATTTGATAATTGGTGTGTTGTAGGGCTAGTGAGTAGAACATTAACGCGAATTCACGCTAATACACTGTTAGGCTCAACTCATAAATAGAGGTAGCAATGAAGTATCCAGGTCAACCTAAGTCTCCTCCAAGTTGGTATAGAGACAGAGGGCAGTCATATATTGAGAAGGAATTTAGTAAAGAGCTGGATGACTTAGCAAGTGCAATTGAAAGTGAACATTGGTTCGGAGACCAAGAGAAACATGGGCGATTCCGTGTTGATTTCATATTGAAAGATGCTCGACTAATAGTTGAGTTAGATGGGCACGAATATCATTCAACAAAAGAGCAGTTAGAAAAAGACGCCATACGGCAGCGTTACCTTTCAAGAGCTGGCTATACCGTTATAAGGTTCACAGGGCGAGAGATAAACCGAAACCCTAAATCATGCGTTGCTGAAGTTAGAGAAATATACAAAGAACGAATGCAAAGAGCACCGGCTAAGTACCGTGTAATGTACATCGACTATCCTTTTCTTTATAGAGAAACTGCTAAGGCTTTACGTTTCTTTAAAGAGCTTCATCCAAATCGATTATTAAAGCCTGTTGAAATTGATGAATTTATCCCTCATGCCATAGAATGGCTTCATGAGAAATCATTTATCACTGCGTTTGTCTTCCACCCACCAGAAGATGGACATGAGATAAAGCATCTTGACGGTTCAACAAAGGATTATGAAAAAGGTGAAATTAGGGTAAATACCGTTTCTGAAGAATGGTATACACTCGAGTTAGGTAACCATATGGAAAGTTTTTCGCACTTATTTGATGAGTTTATTTTAGTTGCGGATGATCCTGTTTATCTTAAACCTCTTCGTGCTGTCCTTCCTGAACAGCTAAGTGATAAGCAACTGGGAACCCTTAATTTCAAATACCTGTCCAATGGGAAATTACTTCGGCATGGTAATGAGGAAACATCATTCATTGGTTATGACCTTGAGCGTGTGCTCTGGCAGAGAGTTTGGTACGCTATAGGTGCTTCAATGGGTTTGAGCTTATATGAAATGTAGAGCCTAACAAAGTTGTCAACGCGGACAAAAAACTTGTTGGCTGTTACGCTTCGCTTCACATTTTAGCCAACAATTTTTTGCCGGTTACAACGGCGTTAGCTTTCTAAGAAGTTTAGATGACATTAAATGACTTAACGGTAAATTTCTCGCACCTTGAACGAGACTCTCTGTTATCTGAATGGGAGTGGTTATTGGGTGGAGAATATTTACCTATATTGCTTTTAGCTTCCGGCGATGCATTTGTTCAAAATGTAAATAATGGCCAAGTTTGGTGGCTTGACTCAGGAGGCGGTGAGTTCTCACAAGTAGCTGAGACATCTGAAGGCTTCAATGAGTTGTTAGCTGATAAAGAGTTCGTTATAGAATACTTTGCAGTTCAAATGGTAGGCGATTTAATAGAATCAGGTAAATCATTATCACACAACCAAATTTATAGCTTAACAAAACCTTGGCTGTTGGGTGGGGAGTATAAAATTGAAAATATTGAACCAACTGATATTGAGGTTCATTTTTCCCTAACAGGTCAAGTGGCACAACAAGTTGGTGTAAGCGAAAGCTAACAAGGCCGTTAAACAAAGGAGACAAAACAGCAGGGTAGTATGAATAGCACAAAAGTAGTTGCAATCAGTGGTCCATCTGGTGCGGGAAAAACCACGATGGTTAATGAACTTGCTAAAGAGTTTGGTTGCTCATTTCTACTTTTTGATGACCACACTGATAAACATACATATCCTAAAAACATGAAAAGTTGGCTGATGAATGGAGCAAACGTTTCTTTGATTAAAACGCCAAAATTTGTCATTTCATTGGAAAGCTTAATTTCAAAAAGTAGTAGCCGTTTCATTTTTATTGAAGAACCATTTGGTAAAGAGCGTGATGCTATGTCGCCATTGATAGATTACGTTGTTTTGTTAGATCAGCCCTTGGAGTTGTGTCTATCTCGTATTATTAGGCGGCATACTGAGCAACCGAGCTCTAATTCAATATGTTCTATCTCTAATTACTTAGATAGATATGAAGATCACTTTAGGGATATTTATATCTCAGCTGTTCAACAAGTTAGAAATAATGCTGATTTAATATTTAATGAAGTAGCTTCAGTTAAAGATACCACCAATTATATTAGTAACTGGTTGAAAAGTAATACAAGCTAACACTTTACGCAAAAGGAGGCCTAACTGTTGGCTGCGTTCAATTCGGCTTTGTTTATTCCTGACAAGAACTTGAACCAAGCATTTATGCGTCCCATATTGGAGTGTTAGGTTGTATTTATTCAATAACAGCATGAAATTATGTTCGTAAGTATATGCCTTATAACAAGCCACTGAAGCGAGGCTGGTAACAGTTGACTTGGCTTCGCTTCGCTTCACATTTTAGCCCTCAGTTACCCGCTTCTTTGTGGTGTGTAATATGTAAATGGAGGAGACATGAAAAATAACGGAAAGCTGTTCTTTTTTTGTGGCAAAATGGGAGCAGGTAAATCAACGAAATCTAAGATTTTAGCGGCTGAAAATAGTGCTGTTTTGATTTCAGAAGATGATTGGCTATCGGCCCATTACCCAACTCAAATTAAAACCTTTGATGATTACATTACGTATTCAAACCTTATCAAGCCATTCGTTAAAAGCCATGTTCAACGCATACTGAGTGTTGGGGTGAACGTTGTCATGGATTTTCCTGCTAATACCATAAAACAAAGATCTTGGTTCACATCACTGTGTCTTGAAATCGGCAGCGAACATGAGCTTTGGTATTTAGATTTAACCGATGAACAATGTTTATCTCAAATCGCCAAGCGCCGAGTTGAGCAACCAAAAAGAGCTCAGTTTGATACAGAGGCTGTGTTTCACCATGTAACCCAGTACTTTGAAGTACCAACTGATAGTGAAAATCTTAACTTGATATGTGTTGTGCAGGGGCGCACAACAGTTTAATTGAGCAGACTCGCAGAGCTTGGTATTTTGCAGTTTAATACTACTCGTTTTTGGTTATTATTGAAGCGCTAACACTCAAGGAGAAAGTTGATGTCGTGGAAGTGTCAAAATTGCAATACAACAATTGACGATGACGCATTTGAAGTGTGCTGGAATTGCAGTTGTGAAAAAGGCAAGTCGAAACCTAGCGAGGAATTGACTAAATTAGCACCTGATTGTATTCGATGCCAAGCAAGCTTAACTTTTATTGGCACCAAGAACTTCCATGAAGGTACTCGATGGGGGGTGTTAGGTGAGCTTGGAGAGCTGTTTGTCAACAAAGAAAATTTAGACATGTATGCATGTAAGTCTTGTGGGAAAGTTGAGTTTTTTGTCGCGGGCTTTAATAAACACTTAACACGCACTTCAAGCGGATAAGCACAGTAGACTGTTTTTGCTACAGGAACATTGCAGTTAACTAAAACTTCCTGCTAATGTAGGCGTTAGCAATGTTAGAAACATAGCAATACCATTAAGTTTTAGAGTAAAAGGACTTTATTATGAAAAAACTGGTTTTAATTTTATCGTGTTTTGTTTCATCTTTGGTTTGGGCGAATGATTCGGCGGGTTTAATCGCAGCAAAAGCGTGGCTAAAAATGATAGACGCCGGTCAATACGGCCAAAGTTGGCAACAGTCAGACTCAGCATTTAAGTCACAGCTTACAGAAAATAAATGGGCGCAAGCACTTCAAGGTGTTCGCGCGCCTTTAGGGCAAATTAAATCGCGCTCCAAGCTTAGTGCACAGGCTTATTCATCACTCCCTGGTGTGCCTGATGGTGAATATCTAGTGATTCAATTTCAGACTGAGTTTCAAAATAAAGCGTCGGCAACGGAAACGCTCACGCTAAGTAAAGGCAGTGGTAATTGGTTGCCTGTTGGTTATTTTATTAAATAGCAAATTGTTAATTAAATATAGTGAAGTGGGTCAGGAGCAGATTGTTTGGTGTTAATGCGCTTAGCCACTAATAATTATAATAAGGAAACCCAAATGAGAGTTAATGCAAGTTTACTGGTCAGTGCCTTACTGTGCTCGGTATCATGTTTTGCGGCAGACACATACAAAGTATCAACCTCGGTGTATGTAGAAGGTGAGTTGTTGGCTTCACCCACCATGACTGTTGAAGCGGATAAAGTGGCCTCAATCACAATTGATAATGACGTTAGATACAACTTCACTATTAAGCCAAACCAAGACAACACTGCAGGGGTTATTGCGACAGTCACGGTGGGAGGTGAAACGATAAGGCCTTCACTTGTGGTTGCCTATGAGGAAGAAGCCATTGTGGAAGTCGGTTCTCAAAAATTAACGCTGCTGGTTAGTAAAGTGAGCAGCTAGGGGTTATGCCATTCAGGCGGTTATATGGAAGAAGTTACAGAAGGTTTATTCCGAGGCATTGCTCGGTTTATTAAATGGCTATTCATCGACATGCTTATCCAGTCTATTTTTTACGGGTGTGGTTATGCAACGTTAAAAGTTGTGACATTGGGGACTTATCCAAAGCCGAATAGAATTCATGAGGGTCTTTGCATTGCCGTCGGTGTCGTTTTATGGTTTGTCTTAATTGGAGTGTTCGCTTATTTGGGATAATGTCGTTGTATGACGATTTGTCGTGAATAAGTTCGCTCAAAGAGTATCGAGATCATAAAGTGATAGACTTTGCAGTTTTACCGTTATTTTCTTTTGGTGATATCTCCAGGCCCAGATTTAGTGTTTATCTCTAGCTATTCCTCGACAAAAGGATTTAAAGCAGGATTGATGATATCAATAGGCGTAATAATTCAAGGGCCGTATAAGTGACATTCCCAGAACTGACCACATCGCGATTGCGCCTAAATAAGTTATCTAAAGATGATGGGCCTGCTTTATTCGACATTTTCTCTGATCAGAATGTGGTGAAGTTCTATGACATTGATGCATATGAGTCACAAGCGCAATCACTGGCTTTAATTGACTTTTTCAACAACCGCTTTGATGAAAAAGCGGGGATCCGCTGGGCTATCCGAGTCAAAGAAACAGGTAAGCTAATAGGTACGTGCGGATTCAACTCGTTAAACCCCAAGATGAAAAATGCCAGCATAGGTTATGAGCTTTCACCTGACTACTGGGGGCAGGGGTTTGCAACCGAAGCACTACAAACAGTTATTGAGTTAGCTTTTTGTGCGCAAGCACCGTTTGGTGAGTTATATAGAATACAAGCGGATACGATGCTTGGTAATGTTGCTTCGGAGCAGGTATTAAAAAAGCTAGGTTTTGTTGAGGAGGGTATTCGACGCTCAAGTGGCTATTGGAAAAACGAATTTCACGACTTAAAGTGCTTTGGTTTGATAAAACCTGAGTTCCAAAAAATATAACAAACATTTCATCTCACGGGGCATACTATGCTTGGCTTGTGCTCTATCGATATTGGTTATAGCCAAGCCTTTATTATGCTGATTATTCAGATGTTATATATCTAAAGGATAAATATGGATATTGAAGTTTTCCGCCCAAAGCAGTTTCAGGATATGGCAAGAGATTACAAGTTGTTTGCTGATGGGCGAGAGGTTGCGCTAATCAAACGTGGGGTGACGCAAAGCATCTCATTACCAGAAGGTACGCAAGTTATTCAGGCTAAAATTGATTGGTGCTCCAGTGCCGAGGTTAAGCTAAGTGAGTTAAGCTCTAATCAAATCACGATTAAAAACACTTTTGCAAGCAACATACTTACGGCTTTGTTTTTGTCTGCGTATTATATTTCGTTTGGCAAGGGTAAATACCTCACAATAGAAAGTAGGATATAGCTGCGCGGTAAACCTAAGTGCTGTGTCATAGATTTAATTATGCGTAATGCGCTGGTTATTTGAGCGCCTTGGTGAGGTAGGAAAATAATGAAATTCGAAGTAGTCAATCTTGCGCCTAGTCTTGATGAATTTATCTCCTTACGCAGTAAGGTTGGGTGGACTAACCCTGAACCTGAAGTGGTAAAAAAGAGTTTAGATAATTCTCTCTTTCATGTATGTGTTTTATCGGGTTCAAATCTCGTTGGCTGTGGCCGAGTTGTTGGTGATGGCGCAATGTATTTTTATATTCAAGATGTCATCGTCGATCCGAGTTATCAAAAGCAAGGATTAGGCAAGTTGATCATGAGTGCCATCGAGTCATTTGTTGCTGACAAAGCGGTCTGTGGTGCAACAGTTGCTTTGTTGGCAGCTTTTGGCAAAGAGCGATTTTATGAACAGTTTGGCTATGTTGCCAGAGATGGAAATGCGCTCGGTTTGGGTATGTGCAAGTTTGTGGATTAAGTTCAGCACAACAAACATGTCGAGCAGCTCGTGCGGAATAGAGATGTCAGGTTTATGAATATCAAAGAAGTATCAGCTAATAATTTAGCGACTTATTTAAATTTAGCTCAGTGCTACGAGGCTGAGTTTTCTGTATTAACTAAGAAAAAGCCGGACAAAGATGGCTTGTTTATGCTTGATACTGAAATTGCACCTCCCACCAAAGGCTATATCGTTTATGTAGACAACGTGCCTGCGGGTATTGCAGCAATCGGGTGTCAGGGTGATTCAAATTACGAAGTTTATGAGTTTTATATCGTGCCATATTTTCGCAATGAAAAGCTAGGCACTCAGTTTGCGCATGGAATTTGGCAAATGTTGCCAGGTCACTGGGTTGTTAAACAAATTCAAGGTGCAAACCATGCCATTAATTTCTGGCAAAGTTGTATCAAAAGCTACCCACATAAAAACTATCAAGAGGGTACCTATCAAGATGAATATTGGGGCCAGGTTAACAAACAAAGTTTTCTGACGACGGGTCATTAACCTTGATAGCTACACAGAAACCAACCTAAAGAATGAATTGCGAGATAAACCCATGGGCGTCAGCATGGCTTTAGTTTGTTTTTAGCCGCATGTGCAGGCGCTGCTAACAATTCGTACCAGTCGCCAGATAGGGGCTATGTGACAATGTCGTTTGATATTAATGAGCAAGGTAGCGCAGAGAACACCGTGGTTTTTGAGTCCAGCCATGATGGAATATTTGAACAAGAAGCACTCAGAGCGCTAAAAGCGTGGCAGTATCACCAAAATTGCTAGATGGCGCTGCTGTCAGGCAGCATGACCTAGCGGTTAGGCTTGATTTTGCAGCCAATGTAGATAATAACTGACAAGATACTTTCTTTAGAAGTTTACTATGATGGAAATTCCATCAGAATGGACTACGGTTCTGTTTGAAATGAGCAATAAGAAATTTTTCATCAGTATCTGAGTTATTATTTTGTTAACGGTATTTATAAGGAATCGACTTTATAAAAAGCGTTGAACACAGTGTGGATACTTACTGGGCAAATTGTGTTGCAATATGGTTTTATATTGAGAATTATGTAATGAAAAAGGGAGGTTGAAGATGCTAGTTTGTTTATTTTTATCATTTTAATTCAATGTGTTACGTGTGTTTTAAAGGGGGTTTTACTATGTTAGGCTAGTCCCTCATAAAGGGAGGGGGAATAGTCTCAGTTGCATATATTAAATCAAGCGCATACTCACAATTTACTAAAAGATTTTAATCATGGACGATAATAAGTATCACCACTTCGAGTCAGGGCTTGTTTGCTTAGCTCTGGCAGGCAGACTTCACAAGCGTGCTGTCAACATTGATGAATTGAGGCGTAACTTCGCGGATCCTAAATTGTGTGAGCCGAAGTTTGCTGATATTCAGATGATCCGTGCGGCAAAAAGTCTTGGTTTTAAAGCTAAGTTTAGAACAACGCCAGTATCATCGTTGAGTAATAAAACTTTACCTGTGATTGCTAAACATATTGATGGGCATTTCGCACTGATTGTTAGTAGTTCAGACAAAGGGGTACTCATGCAAAATGTGACCTCTAAACAGGGTGCTTCATTGGTATCTCATGAGTAGTTTTATGATAGCTTTGAGCAGCAGGTTTTGATGCTTACTCCTAGAGGGGGGTTACTTACTCACACTGCGCGTTTTGGCTTTAAATGGTTTTTGCCAGCAATGGCAAAGTACAAGCGCTTTTTTACAGATGTGTTGGTCGCGTCATTTTTTATCCAGTTACTTGCGCTTGCTTCTCCGATATTTTTTCAAGTCGCCATTGACAAGGTGATGGTCCACAAAGGCATGACCACACTCGATGTCTTAGCGATAGGCTTCTTATTCGTCATTGTTTTTGAAGTGCTGTTAACCGGTTTACGAGGTTACTTATTTAGCCATACAACCAACCGAGTGGATGTTGAACTTGGCTCCCAGCTTTACGATCATATGTTGAAGCTTCCGATCGCATTTTTCAAATCTCGTCGAGTGGGTGATACGGTGGCACGGCTCAAAGAGCTGGACACTATTAGAGACTTTATGACAGGCTCTGCACTTACAGTTGTGTTAGACATGTTTTTTACGTTGGTGTTTTTTGCTGTCATGTTTTACTACGCTCCAGCTTTAACCTGGATTGTGGTTGGCAGTTTGCCGTTTTACTTTGTTTTAGCTTTTACTTTAGGGCCAAAGTTAAAGCATAACTTGGAACAAAAATTTCAGCGCAGCGCTGAAAATCACTCATTTTTAGTCGAATCAGTTCATGGTGTGGAAACTGTAAAGTCCCTTGCTATTGAGCCCCAAATGCGCAGTAAATGGGAAGATAAGTTGGCTGATTATGTCAGTGTGTCGTTTAAGGCTGGGCAGTTAAATAACATTTATGGGCAGTGCTCTTCTTTTATAACCAAACTTACTGGATTGCTCATTCTATATTTTGGTGCAATAGCGGTTACAGATGGAAACTTATCAATCGGTCAGTTTATCGCATTTAATTTGCTGGCACAGAGAGTGACCGCTCCAATTATGCGCTTTGCAAATCTCTGGCAAGACTTTCAGCAAGCGAGAATATCTGTTGAAAGGTTAGGAGACATCCTTAACTCTCCAGTTGAAAGTGGTGAGAAAAACAAGCTTTCACTGCCTCAGTTAAATGGTGCTGTACGCTTTGAGCACGTCAGTTTTAGTTATTCTCCAGAGCGCCCCAATGTACTAAGCGACATAAACTTAGATATAAAAGCGGGTGAAGTGATAGGTGTTGTCGGTCGGTCTGGTTCGGGAAAAAGCTCATTAACTAAATTAGTTCAGCGTTTGTATTTAGTGAGCTCAGGCCGAGTGCTAGTGGATAACGTTGATCTTTCCTTGATAAATCCTAGCTGGCTGCGGCAGAAAGTGGGTGTAGTGTTGCAAGAAAACTTTTTGTTTAATGCCAGTGTAAGAGACAACATTGCACTGAGTGACCCTTCTGCATCGTTAGATGCTGTGATTAGAGCTGCAAAACTGGCGGGTGCTCATGACTTTATTTTGGAACTACCTCATGCTTACGACACTGAAGTGGGTGAGCAAGGAGCCAACTTGTCAGGTGGACAGAAGCAACGTATTGCTATAGCAAGAGCGCTACTCACCGATCCATCCATTTTAATTTTTGATGAAGCAACGAGTGCGCTTGATTATGAGTCTGAGCGTATTATTCAGCAGAATATGCAACAGATAAGTCAGGGCAGAACGGTGTTTATTATTGCGCATCGTTTAAGCGCTGTGCAGCATGCTGATAGCATTGTTGTATTAGACAAAGGAAGGATAGTAGAGCAAGGTACGCATAAAGCGTTATTAGCTTCTCAAGGTCATTACCACTATCTGTACCAACTGCAGTTTAGCGAAACCAAACTAAATAGGCGGTCGGTATGAAGCCTCACATGATTGATTACGAATTTTTACCCGCAGCACTGGAGATTCAAGCTGCTCCCCCACCTAAACTAGCTCGCGGTATTGTGTGGACATTAGTTTCACTGCTGATAGTTGGTATTGCTTGGATATGCTTAAGCCCGATCGATATCGTTGCGACAGCAAATGGAAAGGTTGTTCCAAAGCAGCGAGTTAAAACAGTCCAGCCGATGGAGTCAGGGGTTATTTCTAAAATTCATACGTATGAAGGGCAAACAGTCAGCAAAGGTGACTTGTTGCTTGAGTTAGACCCTGCAATAAATGCCGCTCAAAGTCGAAATTTGGCACATCAGCAAAGTGACTTGCAACAGCAAATTTATCGCTTAACTCAATACAGCGCTTGGTTAGAAAATAGTTCAATGCAGAGTGTGGCAGAGCTGACGAGTGAGCAGGCTAGGCTGCTAAACAGTGAAAAGCGGCTTCACGAGACGCAAATCAGTATGTTGAGTTCAGAAGTTTTACGCCTTGAAGCTGAACTTCAGTCAGCCCAGCTAAGTAAAGTAAAAATAGAAAAAACTCTACCTTTACTGCAGGAGCGTACAGCTTCTTTAGAAAAACTACAAAGCAGCAAGATGGTGTCAAGGGAAGAATATTTGGCGTTGAAGCAAGAAGCATTGGCGCTAGAGGCACAACTCCCCATTGAAAGCGCAAACATTGAGCGCCTTAGAGCCGCGGTAGCAAGCGCCAATAGTAACTTACAACAAAAGCAAGCCGAAGCGATACAAAATACATATGCGCAACTAAGTCAGCTACAGGTTCAATATCACCAGACTAGTGAAGACCTGATTAAAAGCCGCTTTCTCGAACAGAAGATGCAATTAAGAGCGCCAGTATCTGGCACAGTCGAAAACTTAACCGTAACAACATTAGGTGAAGTTGTGACACCTGCACAAGAGCTTATGCGCATTATTCCAGAAGATGATGAGTTAATTGTAGATGCGGGCCTACTCAATAAAGACATCGGGTTTGCTTATGCAGGACAAAGTGTTGAAGTGAAAGTAGAGAGCTTTCCCTTTACACGATACGGGGTAATTGAGGGCACATTGATTGATGTGTCGACAGATGCCGTAGAGCACGAACAGTTGGGCTTGATTTTTCCAATAAAAGTGAAGCTTGATAAGCAGTCACTCAATGTGGATGGTAGAGAAGTGCCACTGAGTGCAGGGATGAATGTAACAGCAGAAGTAAAAACAGGGCAGCGATATATTGTGGAGTTTTTACTCTCCCCAATTATGCAACACGCACATGAAGGTGCAAGAGAACGTTGATATAAATATCGTTTAAAGAACAACCTTAAGGAAAGAGAGTTATGTTTTGGACGCAAATTTTTGAGCGCTCACCTCAGATGAGTTGGGAACGCGTTAACTTAACCAAGGTAAGGCTTATATGCCTTTTTAGTCTGTTATTCACCTTTTTACTTTTGCACATTGCTATTTACGCTTATTTGATAGAGCCAACGGAATATATACGCAGTAGTGGTCAATCAGGTTATTCAATAAGGTATATCGCGCTTATTGACTATTATTGTGTCCAGCTGCCGAACTTAGCACCTTACATACACGCATCGTTTAGAACGAACCCTTACAGTATTGCGCTATACACTGTTTGGATTTTATTCTCCTTTTTATTTTTTATATATGGTGTTGTGTTTTTTATTTTAAGTCGATTTTGTAAAGAAAATGATAAGGGTGAGTAGTGATGGCGGGTAGTTTTTTATATTTGCTAGCTTAATGAGAGGGGATATGTCTTTTAAACAACGCTTTTTGGAAGAAATTCAGAAGCCGTATTCGGTTACTGGTATTCAGCGCAAAGAGATTGAGTGCTTTATTCATTGGATGTTAGCGTTGTTCTTGGCGCTACACGTTTTGATTTATTACGTGTTGATTGACCCTCAAGCATATGGCGTGTCTGGGGGGCTTGACGGTTACCCTAGATGGCTTGAGCTTATCGTTAATTGGCATAGCAGCGTTAACCCTGTAGTGGTACATCAAGCAAAGGCATCTGGTTCTATGGAACTCTATCATGGTGCGGTTTATACCGTGTGGGTCGTATTTTCGATGCCTTTGATAATATCTGGAATGCTCTTTGGTGACCTGTTTTTATTTATATCCCATACTAAAGAGAAAGTTAAAGAAAAATCTTTTTTTATATCATTTATTTATATTCTTAATCTTGTGGTTATGCCATTTTTGATAGTTTTGTTTGTATATTACCACTTTGTTTTGATGGGTGTTCCTTATATTGATGATGGTGGTGAGGTGGATAGCTTTTTTATATATGAAACAAAAGAAATATTGCTAATTATTGGGGCTCCGGGGTTGTTGGTTTTTACTTATTTTGTAGGTGTTATTTTTAATTTCTTAATTAGGTTTTTGTTTGTGTTTTTATCCTTGCTTTTTAGTTTTAAAAAGTAGTTTTTTATTTTTTATGAGGGTTATTTAAATGGATTTTTTAAGTCATAGGTATTTCCAAGAATATAATTTAGCAATACCTGTTATCCCAAGGCAATACACCTTGCCTGATGGGACCAAACGTTGGGTCAATACTGATGGTTCAATAACAGAAGGGGGGCCCGCTGGCTCAGCGCTTGCCGTTGATACAGGGTTAGTTGGCGGGGTTGATGCAGATAATGTCCTGGTGCACTTTGATCCTCAGCTAGATACGATCGCGAATGCGGTGACTGCAAAACCTTATCGTCCTGATACTTGGGGGAATGAGATCACCGCTGTACAAGGTGCGTTAGACTCATTTCTTTCAATTTTTGAACAGTTATCAATCAACAAACTATCAGCACAAGAAGTGGCTGCATTTCAAAAGGTTATCAAATATACCAAGACAGGACCACTGACGGTATTGGATTTGATGGTCAATGTAAAAACTGAAGGTGCGGTAGCTGGGTCCTTAAAATCTTTTGTATCGTTTGCTGCGGGTATTGGAGCTGGTGTAATGTTGGCTTCAAGCGTTTCGGTTATAACTGTTGCTGTGGCTGGAGCTGCGGCTGCATATGGTGTGTCTGTCGCTTGGGATAAGTTTGAGTTAAGTGATTATGTGAATGAGGCGCTAGACTCAAGCAGTGAATTTCTTGACCAAAAGTATAATGATGCGAAAGATTATTTAGGCGACACTTTCAACAGTTTTTCAGATTGGATGGCTGGTCAAGCAGGCGACATACTAGAGCGTGTTAACAATATCGATCGTTCTTTAGATGGTTGGTACGACAGGATGATGGATGCCATATCTGGTCGGGTGTTAAGTGTAAGTTACATGGCATCTGGCAATGGTAATGCGTCATTTGAAACCGCTATGGCGTCGTACTCTGAGTTTGGCGTGGCTGAAACTGCAACACCCAAAGTGCCACCCCTTACACCCACACCTCAGCCAGCCTCACCACTTGTATTAGACCTCGATGGTGATGGAGTTGAAACCGTGGGCCATGAGCAAGGTATTTACTTTGACCATGAAGGTGATAGTATTCGCGAGTTGTCTGGCTTTGCTGGCGCGGATGATGGGTTGTTAGCCATTGATTTAGATGGCGATGGTAAAATTACCAGCGGGCAAGAATTGTTTGGCAGTCATACCATACTAGCCAATGGCGAAAAAGCTGAACATGGCTTTGCTGCACTGGCCCAGTATGACAGTAATGGCGATGGGGTGATTGATAGCAACGATACGGCGTTTTCCCGCTTGCGTGTTTTTCAAGATAAAAACCAAAATGGTAAAACCGACGACGGCGAGCTTCTAACGCTTGAAGAGGCGGGGGTTGGCAGCATTTCATTATCTCATCAAAACTCCGAAATCGTCGATAATCATGATAACGAGCACCGCCAACTTGGATTTTTTACAACCAAAAATGGTGAAGTACGTGCAATGAATGATGTGTGGTTTGATGTTAATTTAACACAAACGCAACTCACCCCATTTACAGCGCCTGAACATATCGCAGCACTACCTAATGCCAGAGGTTATGGTAATGTTCGCTCACTTCATGAAACCATGGCAAACGATACATCAGGTCAGCTTAAAGAACTGGTTGAGGGCTTTGTTAATGCTGGTAACGCTCAGCAGAGGCAAGAGTTATTAAATAAAGTGATTTACCGCTGGACAGGGCAAATTGATAATGAAGGTGGCAGATATTATCAATCGCCGATCGATAGAAGAAAAATTAAGGCATTAGCGCAGTTTTATGGCTTTGAGATTCCTGATCCTCAGGGAACGGGTATAGACTATGCGCGTGAATATGAAGCCATCTTCGCAAAGTGGTCAGATAAGCTGTTTTTTAAGCTTGCTGCGAGTAGTTTTTTAGAGAACTTTTTCAGTCAAGTTGATTGGTCAAAAGACGAAGCGACAGAACAATGGCACGCTAATTTTGACTATGCAATTGATGGGGTAATTAAGTATGTTGATGCACATCCTGAAAAAGCTCAGTTATACATCTCAGATATTGCCAAAGCAATCAATGGAATAGATCCATACAGCGACCGTCACCTCAAGCATTTTGTAGCGCAATTTACAGCTAAAGTTGACACTGGTGAACTAGATGGTTACTCCGACTTTACCAAAGCGCTGTTGTCAAACCTTGGGAATATCCTCAGCTCTGAAGCTTCAACAGGGGGAGCTGATGACTTTTTATTTGGTCTAGATGGAGATGATACGCTTGATGCGGGTGCTGGAAATGATGTAATTGATGGCGGCACGGGTAACGATGTATTGATTGGTGGCGAAGGTAATGATGTATATCGTTTTGGAGTTGGCTATGGTCAAGACACCATACGTAATGTGGATGCATTACTAGATAGTCAAGGCAATAGACGTCGTGACACGGTTAACTTAATAGGGTCACTTACTCCTGCTGATATTACCTTGCTACGTAGAGGCGATGACCTCGTCATAGAAATAACAGGTACAGGCGACAGGTTATTTATAGAGTCCCATTTTACAGTTGACGGCATCGCAAGACACATTGATGTCATTGTATTTTCCGATGGTAGCGTCATTGAAGTAGGGCCAGAGCACTTTGATACGATCAATGCAGTAACTCAGCACTTAAATGATAGCGATAATGAGATTCATGGCACTGTGGATGGTGACAACTTCAACACACTTGCCGGAGATGACTTGGTATACGGTAAAGCGGGTGATGATGTACTTACTGGTGGCGCGGGTAACGACACTTTACACGGCGATGAAGGTAACGATCATTTACAAGGACAAGGTGATAGTGACCAACTGATTGGTGGGCAAGGCAATGACTTACTCGATGGTGGTGACGCACAAGATACGCTTTTGGGTGGTCAAGGTGATGATACGCTGATTGGCGGTGCAGGAGATGACATTTTAGATGGTGGTCAAGGTAACGACCAATACCATTTTGAGCTAGGTTTTGGGTTAGATGTCATTGTCGAAAATGCCTCTGACAAAGGTATTAACGAAATCGTATTTGGTCAGGGGATCCGTGCTCAGGATATTAAGCTTGTTAGAACAGGCTATGATGTGCGCTTGATTATCAATGAAGGGGTTGATGAAATTCGTATTATTGGACAATTTAATGAAAATAGTACGATTCAACAATTTACTTTTACTGACTCTGACAGCGCTGACATGACTTGGAGCGTTCAGCAACTTCTAGAAAAGCTTACAGTAGCTACTCAGGAGTCAGATACTCTGTGGGGAAGCCACGACTCTGATACCCTAGATGGACTTGAAGGTAATGACTTTTTAAAGGGTCAGCAGGGAGATGATCTGCTATCTGGTGGGCTAGGTGATGATACTGTTGAAGGTGATGAGGGAAGCGATCAGCTATTTGGTGATGAAGGTCACGATATACTAAAAGGGGGCTTAGGAGACGATCAACTTGCTGGTGGTTCAGGGAACGATAAACTCAGTGGTGGCCTAGGCGATGATGTGCTTATAGGAGGTTTGGGGGACGATCATCTATTTGGTGGTTATGGCAATGATACTTACCTAATTTCGGCGGATGGCAGTCGAGATGTGATCGAGAGCACCAATAATGCAAACTCTTTAGAACGAATATTATTTGCACAAGGGATCAATAAAGAGGAGGTGAACTATCAACGAACTGGTAATAGCCTATTGATCACGATTGATAGTAATAACTTAAATACCCAAGTGATTGTGCAAAACGCATTTATAGGTTCTCAATTTGGACTTGACCATTTAGCGTTCCATGATGGAAGTACTGTAGCGTTCTCTCATGTTATTACACAGCTAAAAGACTGGGCTGGCAGTGATGGTGATGATGATATTTACGGAGATGAACAAGATAACATTTTTAACGCGGGTAAAGGCCATGACAGGGTATATGGGCGTGCCGGAAACGACTTGATATTAGGTGGGGATGGTGTAGACCGCTTATATGGTGACACTGGGAACGATGTTTTAAAAGGTGAGGCAGGAGACGATCGCTTATTTGGCGGTGACGGTGATGACACGCTCAACGGTGGTGAGGGTGATGACATCATGCAAGGTAACCTCGGTGATGATAGCTTCAACGGAGGGGCTGGTAGTGATATTGCCAATGGTGGCTTTGGCTCTGATACTTATTACTTTAATGTTGGGGATGGTAGTTTCGAAATCCATGATAAGAGCGACAGTAACGACGTCAACAAAATTATATTTGGTATCGGCATAACACCCGATGATCTACAAATTGACTTTGCCTCGGAGGAAAATGTCGAGAGTGAGGGAGATGTTAGTTTTCCTACCAGATATATGACCTTGTCTCTGAGAAATGGAGAGAGTGTTAGCATCAGAAACTTTGCGAATCATCTAGAGCAACCGATTGTTAACTTTGAGTTTGAATTTGCAAGTGGTGAGGTCTTAAATTACGAAGCTCTAGTTGCAAACTACCTTAACGGTACTTCACAAGATGATACTATTAATGGCTTTTTGACTAATGATGAAATTAGTGGTCAGGCTGGTAATGACACCATTCACGGATTTATCGGCGAAGATACCATCTACGGTGGTGAAGGAAATGACACCTTATATGGTGATTACAATGATGATCAACTTTTTGGTGGGTCAGGTAACGATGCGCTTTTCGGTGGTGAAGGGAATGATACGTTAGAAGGGGGCAGTGGGGATGACATTCTCCAAGGAGGCGAAGGAGATGATATCCTTAAAAGTGGTGCTGGAAATGATACGCTAGAAGGTGGCTTTGGAAACGATATCTATCACTTTGCGATAGGGGATGGCCAAGTAACTATTAATAACTACGAAGCTGGCGCGCAAGTTGCCCATGACACGTTGCAATTGGCTGATGGTATTTCCATGGCAGATGTTGAAGTCATTCATGACACCAGTAATTTCACAGATAACCTAATTCTTTCCTTTGGTAATGATGAGTACATAACGGTTCGCCATTACTTCGATGATATTAGATTTACGCTAGATAAAATTCAGTTTGCTAATGGTGATGTTTGGCAATTGGGTGATGTTAAAGCTCGCTATTTACAAACCGCGGTGACGAGCGAAGCGGATCGTATATTTGGCTTTGAAGATGCTGATCAAATTAATGGTTTAGCGGGACATGACTACATAGAAGGTCGTGGTGGCTACGATATTTTATACGGCGGTGAAGGGAATGACACGCTCAATGGTGGTAATGGTGATGACAAATTATATGGTGGTCCTGGCAGCGATAGGCTGATAGGGGGGACTGGCCGAGACGTCTATCATTACTACGAAGGTGATGGTTACCTCACTATTGATGATAGCGATGACAATCAAGAAAATGCAGGCAAGCTTATATTCGGTGAAGGTATTCAACAGTCTGACTTGCATTTAAAGCGCTTTGGAGAAGATCTTATTATTTCTGTTGGCGAAGGAGAGCAGGTTAAGGTCGAAAACTACTACACCCAATCAACTAACGCATATTACAAGTTAGCTGCGGTTACATTTGCAGATGGCAGTGCGCTTGATTTGACATTGTTGGATGATTTGTCGGACCTTGCTGGTACGCTGGGGGATGATGAAATAGAAGGCACATCTTCTGGCGATATTATCAACGGGTTAGGCGGAAATGACACCATTAAAGGTGGCCTAGGTGACGACAAACTATATGGTGATGAAGGGGATGACCAACTCTATGGTGGTGAAGGCAATGACGAGTTATCAGGTGGTGCTGGAGCTGACTTTCTAGCAGGTGGTGAAGGGAATGACGTATACCATTATCATCGTGGTGATGGCACGGTAGAAATTTTAGATAGAGACAATACTGGATTTGGTGTTGGCAATACCATTAAGTTGGGGGAAGGCATTTTCCCAAGTGACATCTCATTCGAACGAGATTTAAAAGCCAATGATTTATATGAAAGCCTGACATTGGTCTTAAGTGATGACGAAAAAATAAAGATTACCGACTTTTATTTTGACGGAAAGCTGTCAATTGGTGCTGTCGAGTTTGCGGACGGGACTATTTGGACGCCACAGGATATTCAGGCAATGATCACAGCTTCGAGCAATGGTGATGACCTTATTCAAGGTGTTGCAGTTGACGACGTCTTAGATGGCGTGGCTGGTAACGATACAATATATGGACGTGGTGGCAACGATGTGATCTCTGGTGGTACTGGTGATGACGCATTGTATGGCGGAACGGGTGATGATGTGCTCATCGGAGGTCAAGGCAATGACTTTATGCAAGGTGGACAAGGAAGTGATGTCTATCAATACTCGCTGGGTGATGGCAATTTAATCATTGATGCACAATACGATCGAGCTGATAAATTAGTACTTAATGGTGGTATTAATAAATCAGATCTTCAAATACAGCGAACTGACGAGGACTTGGTTCTAACGCTGGCAGCAGGTCAGCAAATTACTATCAAAGGTTATTTCTCCGAGCGTTGGTATTCTAACATTTATCCGATATCAAGTCGCAAAAATGAAGATGCAGGTCTAACCATTGAATTTGACAACGGTAATTTATTAAAACCACAAGAAGTCCGCGAGATGCTGCTAAGTGCATCAAATGGAGATGATGTATTGATAGCTTATGCTTTGCCTGAAGACACTGAACAGCCGATAACACTTAACGCTTTGGATGGTGACGATGTTGTTTACGGTCACTCAGGAAAAGACGAGTTTAATGGTGGCCGTGGTAATGACAACTTGCTCGGAGCTGGTGGCGATGACACATTAGTTGGCGGAGCTGGAGATGACATACTCAAAGGCGGCGATGGTGATGATTACCTTACTGGCGGAACAGGTGCAGACTACGTAGAGGGTGGGAAAGGAAGTGATACCTATACTTATGCGCGTGGAGATGGCCAACTTACTATAAATAATTACGACTCTGATCATTTAAATTCAACAGACAGGCTCATTTTTGCTGACGACATTAAGACTGAAGATGTTCGGGCTTCTCGATTCGGAGACGATTTATATCTGACCTTTGAGTTGGGAGATGAGATAAAGATAGAGAACTACTTTGATGTGTTTGCAGAGCGCTCTTCATATCGTTTAGATAGGATTGAGTTTTCTGATGGCACGCTTTGGGAATATGCTCAATTAAAAGACGCGCCATTTAGAGTACCTGACGGCACAGAAAATGATGACCATATTATTGGCTCTGATAGAGACGATAACATCAGTGGCTTAGCGGGTAATGATAAGCTAGAAGGTGGTGCAGGTAACGATATACTCAAGGGTGGAGAAGGAGATGACGAGTTAATTGGTGGAGAAGGGAATGATCACCTTTATGGGGGAGCTGGCAATGACATAATGGACGGTGGTTTAGGGTCAGATACATATCACTATGAGCGGGGCGATGGCGAACTCACAATTAATACGCGAGTGTATCAGGATACTCCGCAGCCTAAAGATACTCTTCAGTTTGGCGATGGTATCTCGGCGAGTGATCTTACCTTTTCACGTAGTGCTAATGATTTAATTATCAAACTCCATGGTGGGGGAGAGTTGCGAGTCACAGGTTACTTTTGGGCAACTGACATAGGAACTCTCGCGGCAATTAAGTTTGCTGATGATACTCACGTAGATTTAGCTGTAGTCAATAAAATACCACCTGTAGGTACTGATAATGGAGAGGGGATATCTGGCACGTCGTTAAATGATTACATTGATGGTCGCGGTGGAGATGATGGTTTGTTTGGCCATGATGGAGATGATGAAATTCATGGTGGCTTAGGAGACGATTATATCAATGCTGGCAGTGGTAACGACAGATTATATGGCGAAGACGGAGATGATAATCTGCAAGGTTTCGCGGGAGATGACTATTTCGACGGTGGTACAGGCGAAGACTACCTTAAAGGTGGAGACGGTAATGACATCTTATTTGGTGGCCTTGATAATGATAACCTGCACGGTGACCTAGGAGATGATGACCTACACGGCGGCGAAGGAGATGACTACTTGTACGCAGGTGATGGAAATGATCAACTGACAGGTGGCGTAGGAAACGATTATTTATATGGACAAAGTGGTCATGATAAGGTTGATGGAGGTATGGGAAATGATCGGCTATCGGGTGGCTTGGGCAATGACGAGATAATCGGAGGAGACGGCGATGATAGACTCGAAGGAGAGAGCGGTGATGACATTCTCCTTGGCGGAACTGGCAAAGATAGATTAGACGGCGGAGATGGAGATGATCATTTGGAAGGTGGAAATGGTCAAGATGAACTTCTCGGCGGTAATGGTAATGACTATCTAGATGGTGGTTCTGATAGAGATGAGCTATATGGTCACGATGGACACGATACGCTTACAGGTGGAGATGGTGATGATGACTTATATGGTGACAGCGGTAACGACAAATTAAATGGTAATACAGGGAACGATACACTCTTTGCTGGAAGTGGAGATGATACTTTGTATGGTGATGAGGGTAATGACTACCTTTATGCCGGATACGGTAATGATAAGTTATATGGTGGTGTTGGAGACGATTACCTAGAAGCTAGTTCAGGAAATGACGAACTTTATGGCGGCGAAGGGAATGATGAGCTGTGGGGGAGCTGGGATCAGAATGTGCTTGATGGTGGCAGTGGGGATGACCATCTTTATGCTGGCGCTGGAGATGAAATTTTGATCGGTGGTAGCGGGTCAGATAGCTATTATTTTTATCACGGTGCAGGGCATGATGTCATTGCAGCTGAGCAAGCGGAAATGGGTGTCACGAACAAGATTGTTTTTGCAAGTGGAGTAGACTCTTCACTGCTTTCTCTTAAGCGTGTTGGCCGTGAGTTAGTAATAGAAATTGCTGGCGGCACAACAAGGAATGGCAATATAATTGAGCCAGGAAGCATCACTTTACAGCAATTTTACAGTTCTGATAATGATGATACTTTTTCTGATACGCAAATTGATTTTGTAGAGTTTGCCGATGGTACTGTTTGGGATAAGAGTATTTTGCATAGCAAGGTTGCTTCAGGTTTGTCCAGTCCTTTAGGCAGCACTACGGATGAAAGTGTAGAACGTCTATTTGAGAACTTGTCTCAGTCTATTAATGCGATGGGTCTTGACAGTGATGCTTCAGAAGCTGGAAGAAGACAGCTAATTGAAACTAGCATAATGATGTATGACGTATAGCTCTCACCCGATGAGAAAACCCGAATCTGGATGATTCGGGTTTTTTTGCTCTAATCAGAGGGTATAAAATGAGGGCATGTAACACGGTATAGGTAAATACGTTATTACCCTTGCTGTTGCATGACATGAGTGTAAATTTGTGCTGTGCATACGCGTAATGAAGCAACTGGCAGTATCAACCAAAATTGCTAGATGGCGCTGCTGTCAGGCAGCATGACCTAGCGGTTAGGCTTGATTTTGCAGCCAATGTAGATAATAACTGACAAGATACTTTCTTTAGGAGTTTACTATGAGATACAAGCACATCAGAGCAGGCGCCGCTGAAGCGTACCACCTAGACGGTGGTGAAGTGACCTCAATTCTTGCCTCAGGCAGTGATACAGATAATCGCGTGTCGATTTTTGATAGTGTGCTCCCTAAAGGTAATGAAGCGCCGTGGCATTATCATGAAATTGATGACGAAATTTTTTATATCATTTCCGGTGAAGTCGAATTTGGTGTCGATAAAGAAGAGCTGATTGCAAAGCCCGGTGACTTAGTAATAGCTGGGCCAAATGTGCCAAGACGGTTTAAAGCTTTGCAAGACAGCAAAGTGCTTGTTATTAACACGCCATCAGGCCCATCGGAAGGCTTTATTAGAGATATTTCTAAGTTTAATCAAGACAACCCGCCAACAGAGTCTGATCGCCAACTATTTGTGCAAAAGTACAAAATACATTTACTTTAGTGTTTTAAAATCAAAGGCTCCATCAGTGATAAAGTACAAGGATTGATTGAGTCATAAAAAATAGCAGGTTATATATGTTTATCATTTCTTTGGCTTATCGTGTGCCACTCTCAGAGGTCGATCGGTTTATTCCAGAGCACATTGACTATCTGAATGAACAGTACCAGCAGGGCCATTTTATTTTGTCAGGTCGCAAAGAACCCAGAACGGGAGGTGTGATCATCTCAACGATAGAAGACCGTCAAAAGTTAAACAACGTGCTGGCCCAAGATCCTTTTTATAGAGAAGGGTTAGCCAGCTATGACATCACTGAAATGGTGCCCACAAAATCTTCTGAGCAGCTGGCGTTTCTGGTATCGAATACAACAGACAACTAGCGTGCTGGGTGGTCATTAGTCGCTAATCGAATTTTCTTAATATATAACTGTATAAATAAACAGTATTTGTGTTATGGTCTCTAATAATTAATAACAATACATAAGGTAGAATAATGTTAATGGATTTAGAGCCCAACGCCCCCAAGGATTTTGATGTCATCATCGGACAGTGGAATGTTAAACATCGCCGCTTAAAGGATATTTTGAATGGTGGCGAACAATGGATTGAATTTGAGGGGCAGTCTTCAACGGTTAAGACCCTTGGTGGGTTTGGTAATGTTGAGGACAATCACTTGCATCTTCCTGATGCTTCAATAAGAGCAAAGGCCATACGTTCTTACAACCCAGAAACCGCACAATGGTCAATTTGGTGGTTAGACGGGCGTAACCCACATAATCTAGACACCCCAGTGGTAGGTAAGTTTGCAAACGGTGTAGGGCACTTTTATGCAGACGAGGTATATAACGGCCAAACAATTAAAGTTAGATTTATTTGGGATTTCACTCATCCTGATGCGCCAAAGTGGGAGCAGGCATTTTCTGCAGATGATGGGAAAACTTGGGAAGTTAACTGGCAAATGGAGTTTACGCCTCGCTGTTAATAGGAGCAAAGCCCCATGAGTGCTGAACGATGGGGCTTTATTGTTGATGTGTAGTCTTAACGGGCTGTCGAGTGTCATACTGCTGCAAGGTGGGTGTAGCTTTTTCAACTTACAATACGTGAATTGAACAGCGGCTACCGAGTAGCCACTACGGAGTAGCCACTACCACGGGCTTGTTAATCGTCCTCTAAGCCTTCTTCCATCAGTTCAATGGCAACGATTTCAGAGCGATTCATGGTGAGTTTATAGCGCTCAAGTTGGGTGCCTTGCTCGGAGGTAAAACGCAACACAAGATTAATTTGATAACGCCGCTCTACAGACTTTTTCGATACCTTTTGCCCATCCAAGGTGTAGAGCTTTCCTGCGCCTTTTTTAAGGTAGCGAACAAATGAAGCCATGTTAAAGGTAAAGCGCTGCTGTACTTCATCATAGCCGGGTAAAAATTCACTGATATTAACTTGGTTCTTACTACAAAAATGCATCAAGTTGGCAGCTTGTTTATTTTGCTGTCTTCTTTGTTTGAGTATTTTTACCACGTCTTTGGGTAGGTCTTTTTTGCGAATATGCTCCAGCCAAATGGTTTGTGAACAGATGATGTCATCACCCACAGAACTTTTAAACTTATTACGCCATTTTGGCCGACCTCTTTGAATTAAGCGCCACGCCCATTGGGTTAAGTCTTCTTTAAAGGTTTCTCTAAGGCCATAGATGGCACCAAGTAAAGCGATCAGCGCAATGGTAACTTCTTGAAAGTTGGAGCGGGCATTGAGTACGATAAACATCACAAATGCCATAATAACGCCGGTCACTAGGCCTTTGACCAACCGCTTCAAATTAAGCGTTAAGTCAATGGTTTGCTTTTTGAATACCACGCCATACTCAATCAATCTCGCAAGCAGCTTCATTTTATTGGTGATCCGATTAGGGTCATCCAATGTTACCTGCGAATTATAGGTTTGCTCTGTTCGGTATTGATTTTCTTGTTGGCAAAACTCAATAAGCACTGCGCGTTCGTCACTAAATTCGCTAGACTTTGGACCATTAGCCAACAGCTTTAAAAAGGCCTGCTCGGTATGCCAGCTGAGGTAGTTATCCGCGTTTTGAAAGTAAGACTTTAGTTTGTTGTCAGGGGGCGTATAGCGGCGCAGCTTTTTCAGCAGACGATCTGTTTGCTCAACCAACATTGCTGCGGCAGGAAAGAATTCTTCAGGCTCTTTCAGTTGCAGTGTGGCTTTCACATCGGAATCAAGCGCGATTTTTATCTGATAACAAAACAGGTTGAGATTGAGTCGATAACCCGTTTTTTGCCCTTTACTTTGACTAATAAAGCGGCTGTGCACCAGCGGCAAATGTAGCTGCTCTGAGTAATAGGCGCTGTGGCTTTCTATATTGGCATTAAAAAAGTCTACTTCATTGAGCGTATTTTCGTTGATCCCCATATCGGTTGGAATGGAAAAATACAGGTCGAGTTGACAGGTCTCTTTGGGTAGGAGTTGGTAGTGGATTTTAAAGGATAGATTTTCATCTTGGCTTAATTGGGCTCTGCTCACGCTATATCATTACCTCCTTAAATGTATACCCGTTCATTTTAGCACAAATCCTTACGTTACATTGGCTTAAGTTTAACATTATGAAGTAAAAAACGTGATTTTTATCTTAAGCGATGATATTAAGTTCAAAGTAACAACAAAGTGACCCACCAAGGAAAACTTATGACACACACATCAAGCGAAACCGATATTAAAGCATTTATAGCGCGGCTAAACAGCGATGCGCTTAACATCGAGTTTGAGCACACTATGGCATTGATTGAGCAACACTACCTTTTTACACCTGTGGCGTTTAGCAATGGCGAGCAGCATAATGAGGCAGGCACTAACCTCGGCTCTTGTAAAATACTGGCGTTTGCACAGTTACACGAGCTTGGCGAGCAAGCAACGTTAAACTGCTTTGGACGCTTTTATCGAGAAGACGTGCTGCAACATCCAGATGGCAGCGATCACGGTAATATTAGAAACTTTATAAAGTTTGGCTGGGATGGCGTGTCGTTTACTGAACCTGCTTTAAAAGCACGTTAGCTTGGGTGTAAGGGTAGATAAGTGGCGATGCCGATAGAGTACAAGTAACACATATATTATGGAAACATATAAACCGCTGAAGCTGCGTACACCAGCGGTTGTTATGTTAGGCAACTTTACTTAGGGTTTTTTGGCATACTTACGCCAAGGTTTAAATGTTCTGAACTTGACGAATTACCACCAACGACTTTTTGGCAAGTTTTTAGGTTTAGTTCTTTCATGTTTCTTTCCTTGTGTTTAAGTAATTACAAACAACAATAAGGGAGCAAGACTTGTTAATTCAAGGTGGGCCCTTATTAGAGACAAAGTTAGCATCGTTTTGGTTGCATGTGAAGTATTGAAAGGTTGAAAATCACTCATTTCATGGCCTCGTTGACCATGTTATTCAGCCCTATTCAAACAAGGGAGGCATAATTGTTAGCGAATGAGGCGTTGAGGCTTGATAATTAGCTATCAAGCCTGATGGATTTTAAACCATATAACTAACTGTCTATTTCTGTTGTACTTTCTTGCGCTCTTGCCGCTTTGGTGAGCTTCACCAGTGCTTTACGTACATCAATGCTCTCTAAGCAGGGATTATCAAACTGTATATAGTAGTTTTTTTCGTTGGCACGCAAGTAACAACCATCGCTCACAAGCGTGGTCATCACCACCTCGTCGCAGTCTATACCATGAATAAGTTTTAAGATAAGGCGGTTGGCATCGCTGTGATCCTCATTCATATGATTAACCATATGGGCTTCATCCTCTAAATCCCATTGTGGAGCTGCCTGATACCATTCGTCTTTTTCAATCCAGAAAATATGACCAAAACCACCAATGTAACGTACTCGTTTAACGTCCATGCGCCAAAGTTGAAAGTCATGCGCTTGGCGGTAGCTTATGGCCTCTGGGTATTGGCGTTCGTAGCGAGTCAACAGAGCATCATGTTCATCGGCAGGCACGGGCGCGGCATCACCTACCACGGTTACGCGGGCATGGGCATTTTGATCCCCTTGTTCGGCGGCGTCAAAAACGGTCGCGCACATTTTACCGTCTTCAGATAAATTGCGAGAATGCTGGGCAATGCCTGCAATGTAAAAAATTAAGCGTCCTTCGTTGTCACTCATAAACGGTGAAACTGAGCCAAACGGATATCCAGCTAAGTTTTTTGATATGGTTGAGATCACGCAAACATTGGATTGTCTGACTAAAGTGCGTGCTTCAAAAGCAGCTTGTTCACGCATGGGTAACTCCTAGTTGTGGTTCCGAAAATATCATGGGTATTTGATAAGTTGGATGCGTTGTTATTTGCATATGTGTTTTATAAATCGGTTGTAATACTGAGGATTGTAAAACCTCTTGGGGTGTGCCGTCATGGCATAGTTGTCCTTTGTTGAGTAGCAATACACGATCAGCGTACAAAGATGTTAAGTTTAGATCATGTAACACGGCAATAACGATATTACCTTGTTTGGCAAATGCCTTGGCTTTACTGAGCGTGAGGTGCTGGTGGTGCATATCAAGGGCTGATGTGGGTTCATCCAGTAGCATTAGTTTACCCTTAGTATCAGCCTTATGGGCATTGAGTTGTGCCAAACAGCGTGCGAACTGTACCCGTTGGAATTCACCACCCGAGAGCGCTGTAACATCTCGTAGCGCCAGCTTTTCAAGGGCTAATTGAGCAATGAGTTGCTCAACCACTTGGGTTTGCTCATGTATTGATTCATGATAGGGGTAGCGGCCCATTGCGATAAGCTCCTCGGTGCTAAATGAAAAGTTAACGCGATTGTTTTGTAATAGCACAGCACGCTTTTGTGCCAAGGTCTGCTCATCAAAACTTTGTATAGGTTGCTCGTCGATTTTTATCTGACCTGAAAACGAGATATCGTTACAAATGGCGCTTAATAGCGTTGATTTACCCGCACCATTTTCACCCAGCAGCACAATCAACTCACCGTTATTTGCTTTCAAGTTGATATTGTTCAAGATAGGTCTGCAACCGCGCTCAATCGAGACATTGTGACAGCTAAGCATGTTGACCTCGCTTTTGTTTTAACAGTTGATAGATAAAAAATGGGCTACCAAAGAGTGCTGTGACAATGCCTATGGGTAATTCAGAAGGTGCAACAATCAATCGTGACACCCAATCTGCAAGCAACATGGCAACGCAGCCAAGTAAAATACTCAGTGGTAACATGCGCTTTAAATCAGGCCCCACCAACAACCGCGCGATATGTGGCACAAGCAGGCCAACAAAACCAATCATGCCAGACAGCGCCACCGCGCCTCCTACACCCAGTGCCACGATAAACACAATTTCTGATTTTAGCCGTTTAACGTTAACACCTAAGTGGCGGGCTTCAAGCTCTCCTAGCATTAAGACATTAATTTTTTTACGGCGTACAAATAGCGAATAGATACTTAATAGAATTAAGGGTGCGCCATATTGCATCGCAGGCCAGTTTGCGCCACCCAAAGATCCCATTTGCCAATAAGTCATTAAACGCAGCGAGCTGTCGTCGGCAAAAAAGCTAAACAAGCCAATAATTGCCATGGCCATCGCGTTGATTGCCACACCTGCCAACAATAACGTGGTGATTTGCACCTGACCATGGTGATTAGAAATCTTGTAAATCAGCGTTGTGACGGCCAGTGCGCCTAAAAATGCAGCAGGTGCCACCATGGCTTCGTGAACAAAGCTGACTTGTGCCGATAGTGCTATGACTGACACCGCGCCAACCGCAGCACCACCTGTGATACCCATCAGACTCGGGTCGGCGAGCGGGTTTCTGCATAGTGCCTGGGTTGCCGCGCCTGCGCTGGCAAGCATAGAACCGACTAAAATTGCCAGTAGTAGCCTTGGCAGACGAATTTGTGTCATGACAGTCAGGTGTAGTGGCTGTACATCGCTAGTCATTGAATCGGGTAACAACCAGACAATAGGCATTTTCCAATCCCAACCAAGTGCACCACTGCTAAGCGATAACCAAGCGAGTAGCCCTAGCAGCGTACAACTGAACCAATACCATTGTACATAGCGTTTGGTGTCAACGAATGTAGATGCCAAAGTGCTCATAACATCTCTCGTTGAAAGGCACTAAGTTGAGCGATGGCCTCAGGCAAGCGAGAAGTCATGCCAATTGAGATAAGTGAGTCCATCACCAGTAAACGACATTCTTGTGCCGCGCTTAGCAGTGCAAGGGCGGGCAATTGACAAAACTTTTCCGCTCCGCCGAGCGATTCGACCGTATGACTAGGGGCGACGATAAAGTCTGGGTTAGCGCTCACCAGCGACTCAATATTGTAAGGCTTGAATCCTGCCTCAGTAGCCAAGTTCTCAATGCCGGTGTAACCGAACAGAATATCGGGCACCGTATCTGTGCCCGCCACTAACACACCTCGTTCACTGGCAGAGAGAATAAACATCGCCTTATTGTGCGTTGGTGCAGCTTTGTCAGGGAGTTGCTGTTGTAACTTACGAATGAGTGCTCTGGCATTGTGTTGTTTATTCAGGTCATTACCTAGTCGCTCGATAAGGGCAAACAATTCTTTTACTTGTGTTGGCTTGGGGTAGTGAGTTACACGCACGCCTGTGCTTCTAAGCTGGGTAAGTACTTCGGGGCGGCCACTGCCTTCAAGTGTTAAAACCAGTGTCGGTGATTGTGATAACACGCCTTCGGCTGCTAAATCACGATAATAGCCAACTTTAGGCAGTGATTGTGCACGAGCAGGAGAGGTACTTGAGGTATCAATTGCAACCACTTGGTCACCTGCACCAATTGCAAAAACAATGTCTGTCAGTGTACCGCCGGCTATCACGACTCGCTCAGCGTGAACTGTAAAGCTTTGGCTGAATAAAGCAATGAACAGATATAAACGTAATTTCATACAGGACCTTTTTAGTTGTCATTAAATAGAGCGCTAAACATTAGGCCTTAAGCCATGAGCGCACTTAGGTTACGAGTGTATGAGCGAATAATACCGAATACGCAGACTCAAATCTACACAAATATACAAATGATAACTATTTTTATTTGCAATTAAATGTAAGGGCTTTTATAGTGCAAAAATAATGAAGCGTTCCCTTTTTGAGGTATTTACAGATGATATTAAAACACACGGCAATTTCATTGGGCATTCTAGTCGCTTGGTCGGGGGCACCCAGTGTACAAGCCGAAGAATTTGAGAAAAATAAGGAGGTGATCGTTGTCACCGGTTCGCGTATAGAGCAAGCCTTGGGTAATGTTGCTGGCAGTGTAAGTGTTGTCACCGAGCAAGACTTGAAAGAGGAGCTTGCAATCGACCTTAACACAGCATTTCGTTATCAAACAGGAGTCAGCGCAACAGGCAGTGCCGGACAGGCGCAAGCGCTGAATATAAGAGGTATGGGCGGCAATCGAGTGGTCTATATTAAAGATGGCCGCAGAGTTAATGACGCCTATGAGGGTGGACAAGGGCTGCTGGTTGGCCGTGGCTATTTAGATGTCGATGGTATTCGTCAAATAGAAGTGGCAAAAGGTGCGGCGTCATCGCTTTATGGTTCTGATGCGCTCGGTGGCATTGTGGTGATCACCACCAAAACGCCAAGCGACTATCTAAACGCTCGTGAGCAGTATACGAGTGTGCAAGCTGGATTTAATGGCTTAAGTGATGAAGCGTCACTTTCGGGTGTATTTGCAAAGCGCTTTGGTGATAATGCCACTTCAATTCAACTGACCCGCCGTGAAGGTAAAGAAACGCAAAATTATCATGAAACGCTCCCTGAATTTGATTATCAAAGTACGGCATTAATCTTAAAGTCTGAACATGATTTGACAGATACCAGCACGCTATTGGCCTCGGTGGATTATTTTGCGCAAGAAACCGAACAATTAATTGACCGTGGTACTCATGAAACCCTAGATGACAATAGCAATGTGTCACTCTCATTGGGGTATAAAAGTACACACCCAGTGCAGGTCTATGACAACCTAGACGCACTGGTTTATGTCACAAACTTTGAACAGCAGAGCGATCAGCTACGCGCTGGTAATGGACGTACAGGCTCATATATCGATCACAACGATTATCGTTTTGAACAGCAAATATTGGGGGCCAAACTGGTACTAGATAAAGCGTGGGCAACAGGCAGCATCAATCACCAGTTTGTATATGGCCTAGACTTTGAGCGTTATGACACGATACGTCCACGTACAAAATCACGTTTTGATGTATCTGGACAAAATGTGTTTGCAGGTGAGCCACAAAAGGCTTTTCCGGGGGCTGATACCGATATGCTGGGAATATTTGTGCAAAACAACGCGGCATTAATGGCAGACACGCTTGATTTGCAAATAGCACTGCGCTGGGACAGATTCGATATGCGTGCCAAGCGCAGTGATTTATACAGCACTGAATTTAAAGATATCGACGAAACCGCGTTTTCACCAAAAGTTGGCCTCGTTTATACACTGACTGACAACTTGCGTATGTATGCACAGTACGCAGAAGGGTTTAAGATCCCACCGCATGATCAAGCATACCAAAGCCATGGTGTAGAGCCATTCTATCAAATATTGCCCAATGCAGAGCTAGATTCTGAGTACAGCAAAGGTGTAGAGCTGGGCTTGCGTGGTGATTTTGACGATCACCAGTTTGTGCTTACTACCTTCAAGACACAGTTTGATGGTTTTATTGCTTCTGAGTTGGTGCGCAGCGAGGCCACCCGTATTCCTGGTGTGAACAAAGCTTACTACCAATATCGAAATTTGTCTGATGTTGAGATAGAAGGAGTAGAGGCTTCCTATAGCATTTGGTTGAACGATCAGTTTGCCGTTGATGGTGGTATCACATATGTAGATGGCAAAGATAAGGTGAATAATACTTACCTAGAATCGATTAGCCCGTTAAATGGCTACGTTAAGGCCAAATATGACGTCGGTGACTTGTCGGTGACGGCAGCACTTAGAGCGGCGCAAAAGATGGACAAAGTACCAGATGCTAGTAATGCGCAAACCCATGGTTGGGGCAGTGTAGACTTATTTGCACAATATCGTATTGGCCGCTGGCAGCTAAATGGCGGGTTATTTAACGTATTTGATAAGCAGTTTACGCTATATAATAATGTGGCGGGTCAAAATGCAGCGGATGATTTGAGCCAATATACGCAGCCTGGTCGCCATTTTGCGGTAAATATTAAGTTTACGCTGTAAGTAATATATAGTGGAGGTGAGCTTTGTTTAATAGCCACCTCTATTTGTGTACTCCATATACTTTATACACATTTGGCGCTGTGAGTGCCGTTGTAAGTGCGCACAATTCAACTCTTGAGGCGAGAAAAGTCAATTCTTACTTGCATTGTTGAAAAAAACTCGTACAATTCCCCAGCTTCCCAATAGTGGGAAGTAAATCTTATTAATGAAAACAGTCAATCTATTCAGAGGACGGTATGGTAACTATTCGTTTGCAACGTGGTGGCGCTAAAAAGCGTCCTTTCTATCAAATTGTGGTTGCGGATAGCCGTTTCTCGCGTGACGGTCGTTTCATCGAGAAAGTAGGTTTCTTTAACCCTATCGCTGCTGGTCAAGAAGAAAAACTTCGTCTAGACCTTGCCCGTGTTGATCACTGGGTAGGTCAAGGTGCAGGTCTTTCTGATCGTGTAGCTAAGTTAGTTAAAGACGCTCGTAAAGCGGCTTAATAGGCGTAAGTGTAACCATGAGTCAAGAAAACACCACGATTATTGTAGTAGGTAAGCTTGGTGCCCCTTATGGTATTAAGGGCTGGCTTAAGGTGCATTCATTTACTGATGATCCCCAAGGGATCTTCGATTTCAGCCCATGGTTGATAGGGCAACAAGGTAAATGGCAAACCCTTGAAGTAAGCGACTGGCGTCGCCACAACAAGGGCTTTATCGCCAAGTTTGCGCAAGTAAACGACAGAGACCAAGCAATGGCTTTAACCAATGCTGAAATTTCTGTAGATGCTGCGCAACTGCCAGAATTACCCGAAGGGGAGTTCTATTGGCGAGATCTCATCGGCATGTCTGTTGTAACCGATAAAGGTTACGACTTAGGACAAGTTGATGACTTGATGGAGACAGGCTCAAATGACGTTTTGGTTGTTAAAGCAAACAAAAAAGATGCATTTGGTCAGTCTGAGCGTTTGATTCCTTTTTTAACTGATTCAGTGATTAAAGAAGTTAAACACGAAGACAAACAAATTATTGTTGATTGGGATCCTAGCTTTTAATGAGCCAGGAAGACTCGTTGCAACAACATTCGCTATGGGTAGGAGTGATTTCACTGTTTCCTGAAATGTTTGATGCAATAACCCAACAAGGCGTTACAGGCCGCGCAGTTAAAAACGGTTTAATCGATTTTAACTGTTGGAATCCACGAGACTATGCCACTGATAAGCATAGGACTGTAGATGACAGACCTTACGGCGGTGGTCCTGGTATGTTGATGATGGTTGAACCATTACAACAAGCAATACTTGCAGCTAAAGCAGCCGCAGGTGAAAACGCTAAAGTAATTTATATGTCCCCTCAAGGGCGAAAACTAGATCAACAAGGCGCGGCCGAATTGGCCAAGTCAGAAAAATTGATTTTAGTAGCTGGTCGCTACGAAGGTATAGACGAGCGGATCATCGAGTCTCATGTAGACGAAGAATGGTCCATCGGTGATTTTATCCTCAGCGGGGGTGAACTACCGGCCATGACATTAATTGATGCAGTAGCGCGATTAGTGCCAGGGGTGTTAGGTCATAACCAATCTGCGGAGCAAGATTCATTTTCGGATGGCTTGTTAGATTGCCCTCACTATACTCGGCCAGAAACATTGGATGGCAAACGGGTACCTGCTGTATTACTCAGTGGTAACCACCAAGAGATAGCCAAATGGCGCACTAAGCAGTCATTAGGTAGAACTTGGTTACGACGTCCAGACTTGTTGCGTAACCTAGCTCTGACTGAGGAGCAAGCGACACTACTCGCTGAATTTCAGCACGAGTACCAAAAAGCTTGTGGCTAGAAGACAGTTACACCTAGGAATGTGAGAAATAAAATGGCAAAAGTAAACCAAAATATTATTAAAGAGCTTGAAGCTGAACAGCTAAAGCAAGACGTACCTGCGTTCGGCGCTGGTGACACAGTTGTTGTACAGGTACGCGTAAAAGAGGGTAACAAAGAGCGTCTACAGGCCTTTGAAGGTGTTGTAATCGCTAAGCGTAACCGTGGTCTACACTCAGCTTTCACAGTTCGTAAAATCTCGAGCGGTGAAGGTGTTGAGCGTGTATTCCAAACGCACAGCCCACTTGTAGATAGCATTGCAGTTAAGCGTCGTGGTGCGGTTCGCCGTGCTAAGCTTTACTACTTGCGTGAGCGTTCAGGTAAATCAGCACGTATTAAAGAGAAACTTAACTAATACGCGCGTTTACCACGCAAAAAAAAACAGGCCACTCATTGAGTGGCCTGTTTTGGTTTGTAACCCTGAAAATTTCATCTAACATAAAGTGGCTTTGCGCTTTTATCCTCCTTACTATCTTGGTAGACTCTCTGTATCATATTTTTTACTGCTGTAATTTTATCTTTACACCTTGTGGCGAGCGTAATGGATTTAAATGAATTAAGACAAGGTATCGACGAGTGCGATACCGAGCTAGTTAACTTATTGGCAAAACGCCGTGCTTTGACCGAGCAGGTCGGGGTTATCAAGCAACAAACGGGCGCGCCGTTACATGCACCAGAGCGAGAGGCACAGCTGATCGCATCAAGACGTGAACAAGCGCAAAACCTGAATGTAAATCCTGATTTGGTAGAAGATATTCTGCGCAGAATGATGCGTGAGGCATATGAAAATCAACAAGGCAGGCTGGCGTGTGTTGCTCCAGAGCTATCCCCCGTCGTGATTGTTGGTGGTAAAGGCGCTATGGGTCAGCTGTTTGCAAAGCAGCTTGAACGCTCAGGCTATGAAGTTAGAATTTTGGATAGGGAAGAGCAGGCTCAGGCTGGTGCTTTGTTAGCGGATGCTAAGTTGGTGCTGATCAGTGTGCCTATCAATGCTATCGAAGAGGTCGTCAACCATCTGCCTACTTTACCCGAAGATTGTATTTTGGCTGATATTACCTCGGTAAAACAACAGCCACTCAAGGTTTTGTTAAACAAGCATAGTGGGCCTGTGGTTGGGTTACATCCTATGTTTGGCCCTGATATCTCCCACTGGGTAAAGCAAACCATAGTTGTGTGCGAAGGGCGTGCTCATGAGAGATGTACAGGCTTGTTAGAGCAGCTCAGTGTTTGGGGAAGTCAATTGGTTGAAATAGATGCCAAGAAACATGACCAAGCCATGCAAATCATTCAGGTTATGCGACATTTGACCACGTTTGTATATGGTCAGTTTTTATCTAAGCAGTGTCATACGTTGGAAGAGCTACGAAGCTGTTCGTCACCTATCTATCAGTTAGAATTAATGATGGTAGGGCGACTGTTTGCACAATCCCCTGAATTATACTCGGACATTATGCTTGCGCAATTTGACGATGTTGAAGGACTACTTGCTAGCTACCAAGAAACCTTTGCCAGTACCTTAGAGAAGCTAAAAATGGGGGATAAGAGCGCACTTATCGAGGCATTTAGCCAGGCAAAGCATTACTTCTCCGACAGTGCCGCGCAGTTTTTAACACAAAGCCGTGGTTTATTGAACAAAGCCAATGATGCCAAAGTGTTGGATTAACTCGTGTGAAGAGACTTCTCCGATGAGAGATGTTTTTCAGAGGAGTTCGAAAGACGAATGTCAACAACGAAGTATCAAGCTCAAGCAAAGGAAGGTTTACTCCCTTTGCTTGGCAATTACTAAAATCGATTAACCTACCTCAACCGCCTTGATTGATTCGCTTTGATAGCAGCCTAAGATGCGCACATACTGGGTATGGTCCTTAAGCTCTTCCAGTGCTCTTTGCACATCTGGTGATGAAAGGTTAGCCACAAGGTCAACGTAAAAGACTTCTTCCCAAGGGTTACCAGGCACAGGGCGAGACTCAAGTTTCACCATATTAATGTTGTGTTGTTTAAATACCATTAATGCATCAGCCAGTGAACCCACTTGCTGTTTGGTCGCCATTATCAGGCTGGTTTTGGTTGGAATTTGTGTAGATACTTGTAGCGCTTTGCGTGCCACGACAATGAACCGACTATGGTTTTCGGCCTGATTGGCTAAGCCTGTTTTGATAACTTCAAGGCCAATATCTCTGCCCGCCTGTGCAGATCCAATAGCTGCACTATTTGGCGTATTCAAGGCGCTTTGTAGTGCGCTTGATGTTGAGTCGCACGTTTCGTGTAAGACATCGCCCAAGCCTTGAACAAACTTACTACATTGGGCAAAAGGTTGTGGATGCGCAAATAGTTTATTCACCTCTTTGAGCTGTGTATCTGGCAAAGCGAGCAGGCAGTGTTCAACGGTATGTGTTACTTCACCTACAATTGATACTTGGGCGTGCTGTAGTAAGTCAAACACTTCGTTGATACTGCCAGAGCTGGTGTTCTCTATCGGCAGTAGGCCAAAGTCTGCTTGACCTTTTTCCACTTGTTCGGTGATTTGCTCAAAACTCTGACAGCCCATCTCAATAAGCTTGCCAGGTCTGCGACTAAAATACTTATGACAGGCTAGTTGACTGTAGGAACCAGGGCCCCCTAAGTAGGCTACACGGTGGGTGTCACCCACAGCTTCTGGGTTTAAGCTTTTTTGTAGTAATGCTTGTTGGTTTAAAACCGAGTCTTCAAGAATGATCTGAAAAACATTATTGATATAAAACGCATCTAGCCCCAGTGATTTGCCATAACTTATCAGTTTTTCCAGCAGAATTTGTTCGCGATGCTCGTCACGAATAGGCTTCTGGTTGGCTATTTTATATTCAAGTACGCTGTAGCTTATGCGGCGGCGTTTGGCTAATAGGATTAACAGTTCGGAGTCAATCTCGTTTATGTCGCTACGCAGTGCGTTTAATGTATCTTCAGTCATAGGTCCTCATTCCCATTGGCAAAAAAAAACCTCCCAGTTGGGAGGCTTACTATTTGGTGTTACGCGCAAACAGACAAGCCTCCTCACCGAAAGAAGCTAAAAAAGAAAAATGCGTAAATGCGTGTAACAATTGAATTCATGTTTAAACTTTTAAGGATAATATTAAGTAGTCCGAGTACATTATTAACATACTTTAATTTGTTTCCACAAGTATTAGTTTTGTAAAAGGCGTATTAAAAACTTATTTAAGCTTGTTTGAGGCTTTATGGGCTTGGCGTCTGCGTTAAGTATCTGTTATATTTGTTCGATTAAAAGTTTTAAAAATAACAACTAATATAAGGGTTTAGCTGTGGTCAATCGCCGACCCCCTTCACGATTTGGAATACACTCGCTCAGTGTTAAGTTATCTGTACTTATCTCGGCAGTGTGCGTGATCGCGGGAATTTTTGCTGCGGCACTTATGCTGAAATCTGAAGAACGACAACTGATCCACGAAGAGTATAATGAACTTAGACGTGTGAGTAATCAGCTTATTTTACAGTTCAATCATCACCTTGAGCACAAAACAAATCTAGCAGAGCAAGCAAATGCCATCGTGGCGAAGGAGTTGTATTCAGAAGTCAGTAGCACCATTGACGCGCCGTTTATCGAAATTAAGCGAGACGAAGGCGTATACACCAGCACCGCAAGCAATGGTTTATCAGCGGCACAGCTGACGTCGGATGCGAAATTGGCTGAACAGCATAAGCAGCTATTTGCTCAGTCTGAATCTTTATGGAATGTAATAGCCCCGCCATTACTGCAAGATTTCTTCAATTTTTATTTATACACCAAAGACGATTTTGTGCGAGTTGCGCCGCCGAATGTGTTGATTAATCAAATTGATAGGCAAAAGGTGCTCAATGCGCACATTTTACCTATGCTCAGAGAAGAACTTAATCCAACTAGAGAAGCTCTGTGGTCGGATGTTCACTTCGATAAGGTTTGGAATAAGTGGGTGATTAGCGTGCTAGTGCCACTATATCACAAAGATGAATATCTTGGTTTCACAGGCTCAGACATCGAAGTAAACCATATGTTGGCGCAGATACTCCCTCTTGATGAGCATCAAGGCTACGTTATCTTCAGTGCTCAAGGTGAAATTATTGCGGCGCCAAGCCTAGGAAAAGCAGCATTACACGGTCATGATACCGAAAAAGCATCGGAGTTATTTCCGGCGTTGAACAAGGTTTTTCAACCGGTATTATCTTCTAAGCTGGCAGAGTACCAAGGTGAGTTTGAACGCGATGGACAAGGCCATATCATCAATATTACAGCGTTGAAAAAACTGGGTTGGTATATTGGCACCTACAAAAAACGAGATTTTACACTTTCCACCATTCAAGCGTTAAAAGTAAAGCTATTTGGGTTGTTTATTCTGTACGCGGTGTTTGTTGCACTGCTGTTGCACCAAGTGTTATATCAATTAGTTTTAAGTCGTATCAATGCGTTGCTCGGGGCTGTATCTGGGTTTGGTAAAGGGCAATGGGAGACGCCAAACTTGCCCAGTAGCAACGATGAAATAGGCTTATTGAATGATGCCTTCAACAAAATGAGTGGTGAAATCAAAGCACTAGTAGGTGGTTTGAACCAACGTATACAAGAAAAAGAAAAAGCAGAGAAGCAAGCTAATCGGTTATCAAAGGCGGTATCTTTCTCTGGTACTGCGGTGGCCATTACCAATGGTAATTTTGAAATTGAATACGTAAACCCAAAGATGATCGAAATGACAGGGTTCGAAGAAGAGCGATTTATCCATGCTCCGCTTTTGAGCATTATTTCATCGGATATGGCCATTTTAGTTGATGATATAGATATAGACTTGAGAAGCCGCAATTATTGGCGTGGAGATACTGTGTTAGAAGGGGCAGGTGTTGATCCTATCTGGGTTAGTTTGAGCATTTCACCGATACGTGAAGCTGATGGCACTATCTCAAGTTATGTGGCGTCAGCACAAGATATTTCGTTTGTTAAAGAAAGTCAGCGAAAAATGGAAGAGTTGGCTTATTTTGATACACTGACTGGGCTCGCAAATAGAACGTTTTTTAGAATGCAGCTGCGCAAATCGATGGCCTTGGCTGGTCGCGGTCATTATGCGTTTGCGCTGTTTTATTTTGATTTGGATGAATTCAAACGCATCAATGATACTTTAGGCCATGACGCTGGAGACAGACTTTTAGTAGAAGTTGCTGAGAGACTAAAGAACCGTTTACGAGCAGAGGATACCATAGCGCGCTTAGGTGGCGATGAGTTTGCTGTGCTGCTAAGTGGTATCGACAGCCGTGATAACGCAATGGAAGTGGCACACATTATCCAGCGGACTATCAATAAACCAATCAAGCTTGGCAATAACGAAGTGATAGTTAGTGCCAGTATTGGTATCACGATGGCACCGTTTGATAGTCAAGAAGAAGAACAGTTACTGAAACATGCCGACTTGGCGATGTATGAAGCAAAGGCCAAGGGGCGCAATACCTTTCACTTTTATTCACAAGAGCTGGATGCAGCCGCTAATGAAAGACTGTTTATCGAAAATGAATTGCGCATTGCCCTTAAAGCAAAGCAATTTAAGCTGCATTACCAGCCACAGGTTAACAGCCAGACCTTAGAAGTGATAGGGTATGAAGCTCTTATCAGATGGTATCACCCAGAAAAGGGTTATATCCCGCCCGATAAATTTATTCATATTGCAGAGGCAACCGGCATGATTGTGGAACTCGGCGAGTGGGTCATTGAAGAAGCATGTCGTTTTTCTATGCAATTACAAACACTCGGACAAGCGGGCAATATGTCGATTAATTTGTCAGCGCGGCAGTTTAAAGACGACCGTTTAATAAGCACCCTGTCCGATGTGCTAGAACGCACACAAATGCCACCGCATTTACTTCACTTAGAGCTCACTGAAAGTATGCTAATGGGTGATGTTGAAGCGGCGATAACACAATTGCATGAAATCAAGAAATTGGGTGTGGCTTTGTCGATTGACGATTTTGGCACAGGCTATTCATCGTTAAGTTATTTGAAACGCTTCCCAGTAGATATGCTTAAAGTTGACCGCTCATTTGTACAAGATATACCTGAGGATCAAAATGATATGGAGATCACAGCTGCGATAATCGCAATGGCCCAAAAACTTAAGCTTCAAGTGGTCGCTGAGGGAGTAGAAACGCAGGAGCAAATGGAGTTCCTACAAAAGAATAACTGCTTTATTGTACAAGGCTATTTTTATAGTCCACCCATTAAAGCATCTGAAGTTCATAGCTTTTACCAAAGCCTGCAACATCAGTCGTGACCAGAATAGCCAGTTATCCGCAGCAGAAGTTAATTAATTGACCGAAAATATGTAATAACTGGCTTTAGAGCACAGCTAAGCTTTTATTCACCGATGCAATCGCATAAAATGCTCCGCTATTGTGTTTGGAGGTAGTAGTCAGTATGCGTGTAGCATTAGGTATCGAATATAACGGTGCGAATTATAGTGGTTGGCAAAGACAGTCACATGTAAACAGTATTCAGCAAGAATTAGAAACCGCATTATCGCGGATCTGTAACCATCCTATCGATATCGTTTGTGCCGGTCGTACTGATGCAGGTGTTCATGCTACAGGTCAAGTTGTGCACTTTGATACCCATGCTCAGCGTGATATGAGTGCCTTTACCTTAGGTCTCAACTCTCAGTTACCCGATGACATAGCCATCCGCTATGCGCAACAAGTAGATGATGAATTTCACGCTCGTTTTAGTGCTACGGCGAGACGATATAGGTATGTCATTTATAATCATCCATTTCGCCCAGGTATTTTACGCAGTGGCGTGACGCATTATCACCACCAACTGGATGAAAAACTCATGCAGGCGGCGTGCCCTGCAATGATAGGTGAACAAGACTTTACTTCTTTTCGTGCTGTACATTGTCAATCCAATACTCCGTTTCGCAACATCCATCACCTCAATGTGGAACGTGTAGGGAACTATGTGGTGATAGATATAAAGGCTAATGCATTTTTACATCATATGGTCCGTAACATCACAGGCTGTTTGATAGACATTGGCATTGGTAAAGAGTCTCCCGATTGGATGCAGCACTTACTTGATATTAAAGATAGAACGCAAGCAAGCGCAACGGCTAAGCCAAATGGCTTATATTTAGTAGACGTAGATTATCCAGAGAAATGGGAGATCCCTTCGACACCGTTGGGGCCGCTGTTTTTACCTGAATAAATAGTTTTCAGAGAATGTAATAATATCGGACTACTAAGACCAGTTTTTTATATCTCTGATAACTAATTCATGTTTTAATTAGGAAAATTTGTCTGTATAGATACAGACTAGCGACACAGATTAGCAATAAGAGAGTTGCCATGAGTTGGTTAGAAAAAATCTTACCTAAGACCACAAAATCGTCAGGTAAAAAAGAGATCCCTGAGGGTGTTTGGGCTAAATGTACAGATTGTGATTCTATTTTATACAAAGCAGAATTAGAAAAGTCTTTGAATGTATGTCCTAAGTGTGATCATCACATGCGTTTGAGTGCGAGAAAACGTCTTGAGTTATTTTTGGATGACGCAGATCGTCAAGAATTAGGAGCGCATCATGAGCCAAAAGATGTACTCAAGTTTAAAGACTCAAAAAAGTACTCAGATCGAATCACGGCAGCGCAAAAGGTAAGCGGTGAAAAAGATGCATTAGTAGCAATGAAGGGTCGCCTAAAGGGCATGCCTGTTGCGGCGGTTTCTTTTGAATTTGCTTTTATGGGTGGTTCAATGGCATCAGTTGTTGGTGCTCGCTTTGTTGACGCCGTTGATGAGTGTTTAGCGCACAATATGCCGCTAATATGCTTTTCAGCATCGGGTGGTGCGCGCATGCAAGAAGCCCTTATGTCTTTAATGCAAATGGCTAAAACCAGTGCTGCACTTGCTAAAATGTCAGAGCGTGGTTTACCGTTTATCTCTGTTTTGACTGACCCGACTATGGGTGGGGTATCAGCGTCACTAGCAATGCTAGGTGATATTAATGTTGCTGAGCCAAAAGCACTTATTGGTTTCGCAGGCCCTCGTGTTATCGAACAAACAGTACGTGAGACGTTACCTGAGGGCTTCCAGCGCAGTGAGTTCTTACTTGAACACGGCGCTATTGATATGATTGTCGACCGTAGAGAAATGCGTGACACCTTGGCACGTGTTTTAGCTAAGTTTATGAACTTGCCTTCTACCGAACAAGAGCATAGAGTAGCGTAAATTTTTTAATTGAAGCTATTTTATCAATGACAGTTAAGACTCCTAGCCAATCATCTAGCCTTGATGATTGGCTTTGTTATTTAGAGGGTGTTCACCCTGCAAACATTGAAATGGGTTTGGAGCGTGTAAAACATGTTGCCGAACGCACCCAGTTACATAATACGCCAAGTAAAATTATCCTCATTGGTGGAACCAATGGCAAAGGCACAACAGCACGTTGTTTAGAATCGTTATTGCTTGCCCAAGGCCATAGCGTTGGTACATACGCCTCACCACACTTAGTTCGATACAATGAGCGTGTACGCATAAATGGCGCGCAGCTTGGTGATCAGGACCATGTTGACGCTTTTCATATGCTAGAGCAGGGTAGAGGCGAGACACAACTGACTTATTTTGAATATGGCACACTCGGCGCTCTGGCTATTTTTAAGCGCTATGCAGTGGACTTTATTCTACTGGAAGTCGGTCTCGGTGGTCGTTTTGATGCAACTAATATTGTCACACCTTATGCCAGTGTAATAACGACGATAGATTTAGATCATAAAGAATATCTGGGTGATACCCGAGAGCTTGTAGGGTATGACAAAGCAGGCATTTTCAGAGCTGCTACACCCGCTATTGTGGGTGACTTAGATATTCCTCACACTGTGACTGACTACGGTAATGAAATCAATGCAGATATGGTGCTAGCAAATAGAGACTTTAGCCATACTGTGACTGAGCAAGGATTCAAGTGGCATTATCAAAATTATTGCTATGAATTTGCCACGCCAGCTATTCCAATGCAGAATGTGGCCACAGCTTTGACTACATTGGCAAAGCTTGAGCTATTACCAAGTGAACAGCTGATCCGCTCATGTTTGTCACAATTGCAAGTTGAAGGGCGCTTTCAACAGCTCAGCGAATCGCCTAAAGTTTATACGGATGTGGCACATAACCCTGAATCAGCACGATATTTGCGGCAAAAGCTGGCATCATTTAAGGAACGAGGGTTTAAAATCCATGCATTAATCGCTATGCTTGCAGACAAGGAAAAAGCAAACGTTATCCAAGAAGTCTCTGATGTGATTGATGTTTGGTCGTGCGCTTCATTGCATGGGCCAAGAGCGGAGCAAGCCAAGAACTTGCAAGCTTTGGTGGTACAGCATACACAAACAGAGTGCTTGGGATATGACAACGTGACGGTGGCATTGGACAATATAATAGCCACACAGAACGATGATACTGTGTTAATTATATTTGGTTCATTTCTCACGGTGGCTGACGCCATTAAATATTGGCAAAAATAGAGAGTAGTAAAGTGGATTCAGGATTTATAAATCGCTTAGTGGGTACCAGTATTGTTGTGGTAGCCGCCATAATTTTTATTCCTAATATTCTTGATGGTGAAAAAGTTCACTATAAAGAGGGGTTTAAAGCTATTCCTGAGCGTCCTGAATTCACTACTGTTGATTTACAAAGCGTCATTGATGAAAGAGCTGAATTGGCGCCTGAGGTTAAAGGTACGCCAGTTGAAGACATCGCCTCAGACGACCAGCAGTTTGTAGCCGCCAGCACCGATGATGGACTTTCAAAAACGCAAAATGTATCGTCAGCAGAACCTACTATAACTAAGGCAAAACAGCCCGACAGTCAGCCAAAAGCTGCACCAAAAGCTTCAGCGCCTAAACGAAGTGCAGACTCAAACCTAACGAGTATGGCCTATGTGATACAACTAGGAAGCTTTTCGCATAAACCTAATGTGGATGCGCTCGTTGAAAAGTTGACCAGTAATGGCTTCAAAGCGTTCACCCGTCCGGTACAAACCCCGAATGGCACACTGACAAAAGTCTTCGTCGGGCCTGATTTAAATAAAGCTAAACTTGAAGCTAAGTTACCAGAATTAAAGAAATTAACTAAGCTAAACGGCCGTTTGACACAATTCGAAATTGCAAAATGATCTGGTAATTGCCCTACGGCTCTTATAGAATGCGCCCCAAATTAACGACTTATTGGTTTATATGAACTGGGTTGATTACACAATTCTTGGTATTGTCGGTTTATCGACATTCTTCGGATTAATTCGTGGCTTTGTAAAAGAAGCTATGTCATTAGCCGTTTGGATTGGTGCCTTTTTCATCTCCAGCTTATTTTATCAATATCTAGCAACCTTCCTAACTCCCATTTCAGAACCCCTTTTAAGAAATGCAGCCGCAATAACCATATTATTTTTTGCGACCTTACTGTTGGGCGGGTTTGTTAACTATATTTTAGGTGAGATTGTGCAACGCACAGGCTTGACCGGTACCGATCGGATCTTCGGACTCGTATTTGGTGCGTTACGGGGCGTGTTGGTCGTAAGCGCCTTATTGTTTTTTCTCGATGCATTCACCGGTGCGCCAAGTACGCAGTGGTGGCCAGCATCAACTTTGATCCCTGAATTTGGCTTTGTTATAGAGTGGTTTTTTACCTACCTAGAACATAACTCTAGCTTTTTGAATTCAGTAAACCGTTAATCGGCGAGGAAATTTTAATGTGTGGTATCGTTGGGATAGTCGGAAAGTCTCCTGTTAATCAGGCGATCTATGATGGCTTAACTGTTTTGCAGCACCGTGGCCAAGATGCGGCAGGTATTATTACCATTGACAACAATACGTTTAGTTTGCGTAAAGCAAATGGCTTAGTGAAGGATGTATTTCATACTCGTCACATGAAGCGACTACAGGGCAGCATCGGTATCGGCCATGTGCGTTATCCTACAGCGGGTTCTTCAAGCTCGGCAGAAGCGCAGCCTTTCTATGTTAACTCACCGTTCGGTATTGCGCTTGCGCATAACGGTAACTTGACCAACGCGGAAGCATTGAAAGAGCGTTTGTTCACTTTGGCTCGCCGTCATGTTAACACCACATCGGATTCAGAAATTCTACTGAATATCTTAGCCCATGAGCTTGGTAAGTCAGAAAAAATGAAGCTTGATGCTGAAGATATGTTTGCTGCCATCAATGAAGTGAACAGCCTAGCAACAGGTGGTTATGCAAGTATTGCGATGATCATCGGCCATGGTATTTTAGCGTTTAGAGACCCAAGCGGTATTCGCCCATTAGTATTTGGTAAGCGTGAGACTGAGCAGGGAACAGAATATATGTTCGCCTCAGAGAGCGTTGCTCTAAAAATAGATGGTTATGATTTTGTACGTGATGTTGCACCAGGTGAAGCGATTTACGTGACAGAAGACGGTGAGTTCCATTCACAGCTGTGTGCTAAACAGACGACACACGCACCGTGTATTTTTGAGTTTGTTTATTTTGCGCGTCCAGATTCAGTGATCGATAAAATGTCTGTATACGCAACTCGCGTAAATATGGGTACCAAGCTTGGCGAGAAAATTGCCAGAGAGTGGTCAGACAAAGAAATTGACGTGGTTATTCCTATTCCAGAAACATCATGTGATATCGCACTAGAGATTGCATCAGTGCTTGATTTGCCGTATCGTCAAGGCTTTGTGAAAAACCGCTACATCGGTCGTACCTTCATTATGCCAGGCCAAGAAATGCGTAAGAAGTCTGTACGCCGTAAGCTCAATGCTATCGACAGCGAATTCAAAGGCAAGAATGTTCTGCTGGTTGATGATTCGATTGTACGTGGCACAACCTCTGCGCAAATCGTAGAGATGGCACGTGAAGCCGGCGCAAAGAATGTGTATTTTGCATCCGCAGCACCTGAGGTACGCTTCCCGAATGTTTATGGTATTGATATGCCATCAGCCGCTGAGTTAATTGCTCATGGTCGTGAAGTGGAAGATATCAATGCGAGCATTGGTTCTGATGGTCTAATTTATCAATCATTACCTGATCTAATCGCTGCTGTACGTGAAGAAAACCCAGAAATTACCCGTTTTGAAACGTCAGTGTTTGATGGTCAATACATCACAGGTGATATCGATCAAAACTATCTAAACCGCGTCGATGCATTGCGTAACGATTCTGCAAAATCGACACGTGAAAAAGCAATGTCTGCGAGTTTAGAATTACATAATCAAGAGGCGGGAGAGGAGTGATCCTTACCTAGCTGAAAAAAGGAGCGTTTACGCTCCTTTTTTTGTGTCTCATTTATAAGTCAATAAGTTAACTGAAAGTTGGGCTGATGATGCCGTTTGTCCACAAGATGGCTGTAGCAGCTAAAATGATCACCAACAGAATGAGTCCACAGGTAACGACAGAACTTGCGTAGATAAAGCCACGCTCCTCAGGGATGTGCATAAGAATTGGCACGCCTGTATAGAGTAGGTAGACAGAGTAAGCCAGCGCAACAAGCCCGACGCTTGCCACAAACCATAGCTCCGGATAGAAGGCCGAAAACGCTGACATAAACATAGGCGTCGCAGTGTAAGCGGATAACTCTAGTGTTTGTGTAAACGTTGGCTTAGCACCAAAAGTTACCGCCATCCAATGTGAAAGATAAGACAAAGCAAAAATACCCACGATTAACGCGCAGTACATAGCAACACCAATCATTAAGGCACTATCATGGGTGAGAAATACCGCGTCTCCTGCGCCAATTCTCCAACCTAAATGAACTGATGAGTAATACCCCATAATGCTTGGAATAAGCGCTATAAGGGCGATGTGAGATAAACTATATTTGATGCTTTCGTGACGATTGTCGATAGTTTGCCACTCTTCGAGTGGGTGAGCATACAAGCCCCATAAATGATTAAGGATCATAACCTGTCCCTCATAAAATGTGTTGTGTTATTTTTATACAGTACCTTTTTAGTTATGAGAGACGGTCTGATTTTTGTCAAGATTAGGTTAAACTTTTGTCTAATTGAAACTTTCAGAATTGATCGAAATCAACTAATCTTTGGTGTTCGTTCCGCTGATGCAGGCTTCTAGAGCGAAACAGATATGTTACATAAACCACTTTTTAGAAACTTTTGTTATCACGCGTAGCCCAACCCAAACAAATAGCACAACTTTTAACACTAAAATAAACCTACTGCCTCCTGCGATCATATTAAGAAGATCGGCACATACGGCATCACAATTGTGAACTCCCCAAGCGTAAGAAAGCGGCATGAACAAGACCAACTATAAGAAAAATATACATTTTTATGTGTTTGTTTAGCGCTCCTGCGTTATTTGAGTATATGAGGCAACTCATCGAGCAACGCATAATGTACCTGTATAATCGGAGTGGCTTGGCTAATTTTTAGCTTGGTGTGGTTTGACTACGATTGTTGCCGATACGAAATTGATCCCAGTTAATTCGAACCAATTAGGTTTGTGATAGAATACTGTCCATATTGTATTAAGAGTTGCTGTAGCTGCTAAAAAGCAGTTGCTTATGTAGAGATAGAAAATTGGAAGAACTGTTAAAACCAATCAAAACTTTTTTGGGCTGCGAAACGCCTAATCAATGGATCGAAGAAGCCGCCAAAGAAGAAAACTTGTCTGTTGTATTAATAGATCACTTAATATGTGAATTGAAGGCTGCTCAATCAGCTATGTTCTTAATTCGCAAATATGCGGTTGATAAGGACAGTGGCGATGCACTGCTGGAGTGGCTAAAACCATTTGAAACACTCATCTATAAGCGCGAAGGCAATTGGCGTGATTTAGTAGATAAAAACAAACTCACAAAATCGATGATACCAAAATCGAACACGCCTTATGGACAAGATCTTATAGATAAGATGGTGCTGTTGATAAAGGAAGAGTTGCACCATTTTTATCAAGTGCTTGAAATTATGGATGAGTATGGCGTTGAGTATCAAAGTATTACGCCATGCCGTTATGCAAAAGGGATGTTACGCCACGTCAAAACGTTTGAACCAGATGCAATGATAGACAAGCTTATAGTTGGCGCTTATATCGAGGCACGATCTTGCGAACGGTTTGCTAAGCTAGCGCCTCATGTTGATAAACGTTTAGGTGATTTTTATATCTCATTGCTGCGCTCAGAAGCGCGTCACTATCAGGATTACTTAACGCTAGCCGAAGAAATCGCAGGCCATGATATTTCAGAGCGTGTGGCGTATTTTGCTAAGGTAGAAGCTGATTTGATTTCATCACCAGATGAAGACTTTAAGTTTCACAGTGGGGTGCCAGCTCAGCCTTGATAGGTGAGCGAGTATTTTAAGGCCATTCTGGCGTTAAGCGGTCTGGTCTTTTATCAATGTTTGTTCACCTAGTTCATTGACGACTAAAAATGAACCTTGGCTATACCAGTCACCTAATACGGTGCGCGTTAAGGTCTGGCCATGTTGCTCATAATGATGTACATCTGGGCGGTGCGTGTGGCCATGGATCATCTGTGTGACTTGATAGCGCTCAAACATCTCTATTACCGCGCTGTGTGTCACGTCTAAAATTTCGGCCGCTTTACCCATTTGATTGGCCTTGCTCTTGGCTCTTGCATCACGGGCGATTTTTCGCCTTATGCTCAGCGGTAAAGATAAAATCATTTTTGGCCACCACCAGCCACGGCTCTTTTTGCGAAACTTTTGATAGGCAATATCTTCAGTACACATTTCGTCGCCGTGTAGAATAACCGTTTTTATACCATATAAATCAATTACATGCTGCTCTGGTAGTAACGTCATTCCGGCCTGTTTGGCATAGCGCTTTCCTAACAAAAAGTCGCGATTGCCGTGAATAAAGTAAGTGCGAATACCCATTTCTTTTAATGCAGCGAGTTTTTGGACAACTTGTTGAGCGAGCGTGGAGTGTTCATCATCGCCAATCCATACTTCAAAAAAGTCACCAAGAATGTATAGCGCATCGACCTCAGCGCTCATGTGCTGAGATAAAAAATCAAAAAAAGCCTCAGTGATAACAGGGGAGTCTTCGCTTAGGTGTAGATCAGAAATGAAGTAGGTTTTACGCATGGGTCTTCTTTGTGGCATAAAGCGGGCATCGCCCGCTTAAACACATTACCAATTAGGCAACGGTGACTTTTTCGATAACCACATCTTCAAGTGGTACATCTTGGTGAAAGCCTGATGAACCAGTTGCAACCGCTTTGATCTTGTTTACAACGTCCATGCCTTCAACCACTTTTGCAAATACGCAGTAACCCCAGCCTTGCGATGTTTCGCTGCTGAAGTTTAAGAAGTCATTATCATTGACATTAATAAAAAACTGAGCCGTCGCAGAGTGTGGATCCGGTGTACGTGCCATGGCTAGGGTACCCACTTTGTTGCTCAAACCGTTGTTTGCTTCGTTTTGGATTGGTGCTTGAACAGACTTTTGTTCCATACCCGGTGCAAAGCCGCCACCTTGGATCATGAATCCATCGATAACACGGTGAAAAATAGTGCCATCATAAAAACCAGATTTGGCATAGTTTAAAAAGTTTTCAACTGTTTTAGGTGCGTCTTCAGCGAATAATTCAATGCTGATTTCACCAAAGTTAGTGTGTAGAACAACCATTTCGGCTTCCTAATCATTAATATATAGAAAGAAGCTATTCTATAGCACAATGGCCTTGCGTGACAATTTTCCTGATGGATTTAATCGGGTATCCGCAAAAATGTTTTGTATTTGGGAAAATAGCAGCACATTGGGTATAGAGTGGTGACGGGCCAAGTGTTATCATTGGGTTTCATGTCTATTTTGTTTAGGAATAACACTACATGTTGCAGATATACAACACACTTACTCGCCAAAAAGCGCCATTTAAACCTCTCGTCGAAGGCAAAGTCGACATGTATGTGTGTGGTATCACCATTTATGATTTCTGCCATGTAGGCCATGCGCGTACTTATGTATCATTTGATGTGATGAACCGTTACCTACGCTATCTTGGCTATGATGTAACTTATGTACGTAACATCACAGACGTAGATGATAAAATCATCAAACGTGCAGCTGAAAACAAAGAAGAGATCAATGATTTAACTGTTCGCATGACCAAAGCAATGCACGAAGATTTTGATGCGTTGAATATTCTACCGGCTGACATTGAGCCAACGGTAACGGGTCATATGGACGAAATTATAGCGATGATTGAGACGCTTATTGCGAAGGGTCATGCTTATGTCGCAAGCAGTGGTGATGTGTTGTTTGATGTTTCGACTTTTGAGCAATACGGCCAACTATCACAGCAAGACCTTGAAATGTTGCAAGCCGGTGCACGAGTTGAAGTTGCGCAAGATAAAGACGATCCATTAGATTTTGTACTTTGGAAAAAAGCCAAAGCAGGTGAGCCTGCGTGGCAATCGCCTTGGGGTGATGGTCGCCCAGGTTGGCATATCGAATGTAGTGCAATGAGCTCAAAGCACCTAGGTGAGTTTTTTGATATTCACGGCGGCGGCTCTGATCTACAGTTTCCTCACCATGAGAATGAAATCGCGCAATCATGCTGTGCAAACAATGGTAAGTATGTAAATACTTGGATCCACACCGGTATGGTGCAAGTAAATAAAGAAAAAATGTCTAAGTCTTTGGGCAACTTCTTTACTGTTCGCGAAGTTCTAAAGCAATATGACCGCGAAACTGTGCGCTACTTTTTGATCAACGGTCACTATCGTAGCCAGTTAAACTATTCGCAAGAAAACTTAGAACAAGCGCGTTCATCACTTGAGCGTATATACACAGCATTGCGTGGTGTAGAGTTGGTTGAAATCTCGCTAGAGGGTAACGACTACGCGAAACGTTTTGAAGCGGCAATGAACGATGACTTCAACACTCCTGAAGCGCTGCCAGTGATCTTTGAATTAGCGAAGGAAGTAAACCTGCTAAAAGACAAAGATAGCACGACAGCGGGTGAACACGCATATGTGCTGGTGCAACTTGCAAGTGTATTAGGTATTGCCCAGCAAGACCCTGAGCGTTTTTTACAGGGTGAGCAAGACAACGACGAAGTTGCAAAAATTGAAGCGCTTATTACCAAGCGTAACGAGGCGCGTGCAAATAAAGATTGGGCTGCTGCCGATGAAGCTCGTGATGCGCTTAATGCGCTGGGTGTGGTGCTAGAAGATAGTGCAGGAAAAACGACTTGGCGCAAGGCTTAAGCCACAAATCAAATAGTTGCGAATTTTAAATGTAAACGCCACACTCAAACGTGTGGCGTTTTTTTTTGGAGAAAAATAAATGGATATGAGCTGGCTGGATCAAGAGTTGGTAAAAATGGGTAACTTCTCTTTGCTTGTGGGTGAGCTGTTATCATTCTTTGTGGTGATAGTGGTAACTTTCATTCTATCGCGTGTATTGCGAGCTGCTTTTCAACGTTTAGCTATGCGCCAAGGTGTGATAGCGCACACGTCAGCTTATGTTATAGGTCGTATTATTCATTATATCGTACTGTTTATTGGCTTTATCATTGCCCTTACTGCTTTAGGTATGGAAATGACCGAACTTGCGCTGATTGCTAGTGCCTTAGGGGTGGGGATTGGCTTAGGTTTACAGGGCATGGTGAACAACTTTGTGTCTGGGCTAGTGCTGCTTCTAGAGAAAACCGTTAAAGTGGGCGATTTTGTAGAGTTATCCAATGATGTTGTTGGCGAGGTTATGGCCATTTATATGCGTGCGACCTTAATAAGAACTAATGATAATGTAGATATTCTTATTCCCAATGCTGAGCTGGTTTCAGGATTAGTGACGAACTGGACTTTGGCTGAAAAGGTAAGGCGTTTTCGCATCTCATTCTCGGTAGCATATGGCAGCGATAAAGAATTAGTAAAAACAGCTGTACTTGAAGCTGCTGACAACGTGCCATATACACTTAACAGCCCTGGTAGAGAGCCCACCGTATGGATGACAGGGTTTGGCGACAGCAGTTTAAACTTCACTTTGGGCGTGTGGGTGCAACCTGAGCAGGTCAAACGACCAACTGCGCTTGTTTCTGATTACTTATGGGCCATTGACGATGCGTTTCGCACACATGGTATTGAAATCCCATTCCCGCAACGAGATATTCATATTCGCTCAACAATAGAGAAAAAAGATTGTACACAATAGGTAAATAATTGGATGGTATGTAGACTTCATAAATATCGCGAATATAGAGATAAATCGGCTGTGATTTGCTTAAATTTCACAGCTTGAACGGCTAAATTTATGTTTTTTATATCAATCTAATAACCTCTCCGTGTGATGTAGTTAACTTAATTGACGCTTAAGTTGTCAAGCTGTAAACATTTAATTTTGCATAAAATGAAATTAGCATTATAGTTAAATTAGTGTAATTTAACTGAGTGATTAAGCCTATGGCTGACGGTGTAGTGGAGTTTGATTTTGATCATACGGCTACCTTTATTGATGCCATGAATAGCGGGCTTAAACACCTCAGCAGCAGGGTATTCACATGTAGAGCCATGGCGCGCAGCGGGGTCCACTTTCATCTGTATGCTCGGCGTAAAAGCCCATTTCGTGATGCCGAAACAATTCTAATTTGTAGAGAAGTGTCTGAGTTTGCTCTAACTGGGCATAATAACTTCGATTACAGTTGGAGCGATCAGGAACTCGCTGTCATTGATGCGCTCAAAGCTCAAGGCCATAGTCTTTTACCTATGTTTATTGTGGGTCGCAGAGGTCCTTCAATGGCATTTTTCCTCGAAGAGAATGAACTGCGTCATGGAGCCGTGTGTGCTCAGGAGGTATTGTGTCGTATGATGTCTGATCATGATGCAGCAAGGGCACTGGCTAGCACATTGGTATATTAGCTGCGACAAGAATTCCCAACCTATTAGGCACCGCAAGGTGCCTTTTCTTTTTATTCATCGTCTTTTTTCAGTGTGACAACCCTCTGTGGGAAAGGTATTTCTATATTGGCTGCATTTATCGCACGGTAAACTTGTTTATTGATAGCCAGTTTGGTTTCAATGATTTGGGTGGTTGGCACCCAGTATCGGTAGCTGATGATCACAGCGCTATCACCAAATTGCTCGATGCCTACTTGGGGCTGAGGACTTTTGGCCACTTGATCATTGGCTAAAATAACGGTGACGATTTCGTTTATTGCTGTATCACTACAAGCACTATAAGCAATTCCAATTTCTCCTTTTACAAGCGAATATTCAAAAGAGTTGTGTAGTATTTCTCCAATGATGTGTTTATTGGGAATGGTGATCTCTACTTTTTCCTCATTGATCAATATTGTGTGACCCAGCTCAATTTTTTTAACCTGACCACTTACGCCTTTTATCTGAATGGTGTCTCCGACGATAAACGGGCGTGTGGCGATAATAGCAAGTCCGGACCCATAGTTTGATAGCATTCCCTGTAGTGCTAAACCTGCACCCAATGATGCTGCACCAATCGCTGCTACGAACGGAGTTACACTGATACCAACTTTGCCAAGCGCAATGATCACGAACATCACAATCAGTAAAACTTTAACTAGGTTACTGATAAAATTAGTGAGTGTGATGTCTATGTGATGGCGCTGCATAAGCGCTTCGACCATTTTTGATATGCGATTGGATACCCATAATCCGAATAATAGAATTATGAGGGCACCCATTACCTGCATACTGTAGGTGACTAGATAGTCTCTGATCAGGTTAAAATAATGTTCAAACTGTTTCATTTCTTGTTCAATCAAAGTAAGTATCCTTTTTATGAGAGCGTAATTAACCAATGGTACAAGGGGGGGACCCAAATGGCGGTGACGACTGCGCTAACGGTCATTGCTGCGGATGCATAGGCTCCGGCCGCATGATGGTATTCTAACGCACTGGCAGTACCAATTGCATGGCAGGATACACCAAGAGCGATGCCTTTGGCTTGGGGTTGCATGATATTTAACCTAGTCAGTATCGCCACGCCAAATATACCACCGAATATGCCCACTAGGATCACCATGATAGCGGCGATAGCACTCATGCCACCCAGACTTTCGCTGATCAGCAGCGTGATAGGAGTGGTGACAGAAAGTGCCGCGAGGGACGCACTTAGTTGATCGTCAGCGGAGTATAACTGGCAAAGTATAAATGCAACTAAAGTGGCACAGGTTACACCTATAAAGCTACATGCGACTAGTGGCACAAAGTGTTGTTTGATGCTGCCGAATTGTGTGTACAAAGGGTAAGCAAGCGCAACCACAGCCACTTCGAGGAAAAAGTGTATTGGCTGTGTTGCTTGAAAGAATGTTTGGTAGTTAACTTCAAATGTTAGCAACCAAGCAATTATCACCATAATACAAAGTAATAATGGGTTAAGCGTTGGCGTTTGGTACTTTGTATGCAATGTGCGAAAGAGCAAATAAAGAGCTCCGACTAAGGCACAGATGAGCAGTGAGTTAATCATGAAAAGCCACTTTTTTAGCAATTATTCCGACCACACATAACCCTGTCAGGGGTACCAGAATCAATACACTCACTAGCAGGGGCCAATGCGTGCTCAGTAATGAAGTGTATTGTACGACTCCGACACCAGCGGGAATAAAAAACAGTGCCATATATTTTAAAATAGGCTCACAAGCAGGAGCTAGCCATTGTGGTTTTAATAATTTTGAGCTGAGCAACAAAAACATAAGTGCCATACCTGTTAGCGGGGCGGGTATAGATAGCTGTAGCCAAACATTGAGTAGCTTAGCACTAAACAAACACAGCAACAGTAATGTGATTGCTGTGCAGAACTTCATGATAGTTAACAAATTACTCTCCGCAAATCTGTGTGACTTGCTGGCAATCATAATTGACCAGCAACGATACCTCAATTGGACGAATTTACCACTTGGCCCGCTGTTGATAAGGTTTGTGCTCTTCGTTTGTTGCATTATGCATCGCAATTCTTGTGTTCTTGCTTAATAGTAATCTGATTTGCGAAAAGGTTTCTTTTGCGAGTGTTGCTCTGCGGTTTTGTTGATAGGCCGCTTGGTTGACCTTTTTTATCGCTGCGAGTGCATCGGGAGAGCGGGTCAGTAGTTGTGAAAGTAGCTTATCACAGTCATAGTGTAAGTCCTTACTAACCATTGACACCAAACCGACATGCAATGCTTCTTGAGCGTCGATTGGGGTGCCAAGGTAAGTTAGCATCAGTGCTTTGTCATAGGGCATTGTACTTGGCAATAGTGGGCCGGAGCCCATGTCTGGACAGAGTCCCCAGCGCGATTCCATAATCGCAAGCTTGGCACGAGAGGAAGCGATTCGATAGTCAGCGCCTAGGGCAATGTGCATACCACCACCAAAACAATTCCCGTCAATTAATGCAATGACAGGCACGGGCAGCGTACGCCAATCTATGCAGACGCGTTGCGCGAGATTGGCGTTGCCTGGCAACCATTTGAACAGCAGCCTCAAAATGGCTGAGGGTTGTTTCATAACAGACTTAACATCCAATCCTGAGCAAAAATTGTCTCCTGCGCCTTGCAATACAACTGCCTTAAGCTGACGATTTTTTTTAAGCTTCTTGATGGCTTGATCGATTGCAACAAACATCTCGAAAGTGAGCGCATTTTGCTTTTCTGGACGATTAAGCGTCAGCCAGGCAACATCGCCGTGATATTCTAGTGTAAGCATGTAGGTATCCTGTATTCTTTATTCTAAGTATTTGAATTAGAGTTTATATTCTAAAGACAATAATTTCAGCATAGAAATTTGCCCATTTAACGAAACACCATAGCCTTTAATTTTGTGATTTTGCTATCATATCAATTAATGCATTAATAATGAGTACCTCGACCATGTCAGCCCGTTTATGTAGTGTTGAAGAAATAACACATCAAGCCTATGAGATTTTTCAACAGCTAGCGCCAGATAACTTATCTGAGCAGGACATAGAGCAATTTAACCTGCACCATGAAGAATATGGTTTTATCGAAGATAGTGAGCCTGATGATAGTTGGCAAGATTTAGTGGCGTTGGAAGTTGAACCCGAGCACTTTGTGCAGGTGATGATCGGTATTGAATATGAAGATGGTGACGAAGTTTTAGCAAAAATACTGATCAGTCGCGATCTAGATGCGCCATTTTGTCATGTTTTGTGGAAGCAAAACGATTCAGAGTAACTATTACTAAAAGTTGTTGTAAAGTAGTGCGATACTTCAAAGTCTGTATTTTTATTTTAGGTCTGATGTGGGTGCCACATGGCTATAGCGCCGCTCCTTTAGAAGATTTCCATCAGTATGGTGAGGTTTCAGATGATGAAATTCATCAATTACATGTCGGAGATTTACTTTATGGGGATGTTGAGTTTGGCTTAATTGCCAACAAGGGAAACTCTGAGAACACTGCTTTTAAGCTAAAAAGCAATGTATATCAAGATTTTACTCAGTGGCGTAATCAGCTTAAGGTTGATGCGTTATATCGAGAAGATACTGAAAATGATACGGGGCATAACGAAGTAACGGCTTCGCGGTATTTTGTCTCCGCTCAAGGGAACTATAAAGTCGGTAAGGACAATGAATCGTTTTTTCTGTACGCGGATTATTTAAACGACAAGTTCAATGGTAAAGACTATACAACTACGGTTGCTATGGGGTACGGTAATCGCCTTTTTGAAGGGCGTAAGAATACGATTGATTTTGATATCGGACCGGGTTTGTATTTGTCGAAAAGCGACGAAGAATCAGCATTAGACGAAGGTCAATCTAGATTACAACGCGGTCACTTGTTGCGTATAGCTTTACAATGGGAGCGCAAGATTTCTGAGCGGACCCGTTTTAATCATGATATGAGTATGGAAATATCACTTTCTGGCTTAAATGATCGTATGGTGAGCGAAACTGCGGTTGTAAGCCAAGTTTTGGGTGGTGTGTCGTTGAAGGTATCCTATAGCTACCGTTATAATTCTCAGCCAGAAGAAGGTAAACTGAAAACTGACACAGAACTAGGCGCTACTTTGGTATACAGTTTTTAAAGAGGAAGGTTATGTACCGTCATACTCAATTTTCATGGGCAATTATGGCTATCTTAGCTTGGGTTGCGAGTTTTTTAATTTTGGCGACTTGGTTACTTGGATACAATGTTATGGTGTTGGTCTTTGCTATTATTCTAGCCATACTGTGTTGTACATTCTACGCGCTTACAATTGAAGTGGATAAGGAAAAGCGAACGCTGAGCTGGTGGTTTGGTCCGGGAGTGGCAAAAAAGACGCTGAATTTTGAGGATATTACCGAGATTAAAGGCGTCACAAATTCGTTTCGTCATGGCGTGGGGATGAGAATCACCAACGATGGATGGGTATATTCAGCCTCAGGGTTTTCTGCAATTGAGGTAAGTTTACCCGATGGTATGAAGTACAGACTAGGCACCAATGATCAAGCCAACTTATTAAGTGCACTAAGTGAAAAGATTGCAAGCGCTGACTAGCGCTTGCAATGACCCAGCTTAGTGGTCATGACCACAGCCACCTTCGCCATGAACATGGCCATGAGCTAGCTCATCTTCTGTTGCATCACGTACTTCAAGGATCTCGACGTCAAAGTTTAGCGTGATCCCTGACAGTGGATGGTTACCATCAACAACGACTTCGTCATCCTGTATATCAATAATCATGACTAATTGATCGCCGTCATCGGTGGTTGCACGAAACTGCATGCCCACTTCAATTTCCATGCCTTCAAACATTGACTTGGGTACAGCCTGCATCAGATTATCGTGACGTTCACCGTAGCCTTGCTCAGGCTCAACGGTAACGCTGAGCTTGTCACCCACTTGCTTGTCCATTAAAGCATTTTCTAAGCCTGGAATTAAATAGCCAGTGCCTACGATAAACACCAGTGGTTCACCATCAAATGTATTGTCTATGGTGTTGCTATCATTATCTAAAACAGCGTAATGCATACTTACCACTTTATTTGGTGCAATTTTCATAATATATCCCGTTTATTGGTCATCTAGAGAGTAAGGAAGGGGCACAATGGTTAATGTGACCTCAGGTGAGTGTTTGGCACGAAGGCTTACCGATTGCTCCGTATCGTTAGGTAATACTGCCAATGCACTGTAGGTGTTTGTGGCACTATTAAACACTTGATGAATCACTTTACCTGCACGGCGCCAGTTATCACCAAGTTGTAGTTCAAGCTCGGTCTCTATAATCGCTTCAGGGCATTTGCCTTGTACGATGTACATTGCTCGTTTGTTTTTTCCTAAGTAGCGCATGCGTGCTACCGTTTCTTGACCCGTGTAACATCCTTTTTTAAAGCTGATGCCATCGAGTGCTTGTAAATTTATCATTTGTGGCACAAATTCTTCAATGTTTGATCCATTGACTTGGGGCTCACCTGCTAAGATCCCAGCTTCAATAAATAAGCTTGGATCCTCTTTAAATTCGATGCCATCCGGTAGAGCAAAGTCACTGTCGACGTACAACATCAAACGTTGGCCATCTAGTTTCAGTGCTTTGTTACGGCCAAAGTCACAGGCGGTGCGGCCATCGTCAAAATTTAAGCCTAGCAAATCACAAACATTGTTCAATTGTGTTTGGCTATAGATTCCCATGATCTTTGGCTCTTCTACATTGTCAATTTCAACTTTTGCAAACACGCCGTACTTTTTTAGTTCTCGCGATGATGCCTGAACTTCAGCGTCTGAGCCGAGTAACATAAACTGTTGTTGATGTTTGAAAACACGAAATGCGCCCCATAGTTTGCCTTTTGGACTACAATGGCCTGCCCAAAGGAAATTATGCTCGGTTATCAGGTTCATATCTTGAGTCAGTTGGCCATGTAAATAACTTAACTGCTCGGGCCCTGAAACGGCAATTAATTGATATGGGAGATTAACGGCACACGCAAGTGACATAGAATTAATCCTTAAAATGAGAATTGGTGTTATGGTAGCGTATAACTACAATCGCATAAATGTTCGTACGAAAAGAATTGTATGGATGGTGTCATTGGTGTTGTTTTTCAAGTAAAGATCTGTGTTTCATTTCACAAACTAAGATATAATTAGCACGCAAAAAATAAACAATGATAGATTAAGGGTATTTAAATGGCAGAGCTGTATTCAAAGTCTCGCACAAAATGGGCATGTCGTCGTGGTATGTTAGAGCTAGATGTGTTGTTGGGGCCATTTGTTGATGAAGCCTACGATGCATTGAGTGAACAAGATAAGCTCGTTTTTCAGCGTTTATTAGCCGTTGAAGACCCAGATTTATTCGCGTGGTTTATGGGGCATGAGAATTGTCCTGATGCCGAACTTAACGCTATGGTAAAGCTGATCCTTGACCGAGTCCGCGTATAGATTTTCTTTTGAAAATAATTATTTAGACCACAAGCCCTTTGTGGTCTTATTCGCCTGTGTAACATTTATCTCAATCCTACTGTTTCCACAATTGTTATCAATTCTTCTCGCGCTATTGCTTGGTATATCCGGCTATTGTTTATGCCTGCGGCAATTGCGTTCGCGTACGCCAAAACGCGGAGTTGTGTTACTGACGCAAGAGGATAATTTTATTGAGCTTTATGGTGATATTGAATTTGTAGGCAAGATAGCTAAGGCGTTGGTATTTTTCGATATCTTAATTTTGCAGCTCGAGAGCTATTCTGGAGTAAACAAAAGAGTATTAATCGTGCGATCGGCGCTTTCGACACAGGCTTGGGCTCGCCTGTGCCGACTGAGTTTGCAGCACTGCGAAGCTACGGAACCAAAATAGTGGGTTTTGGGTCTTGGTTTTGTTGTGGGAAGTCAATTGTATAGTGTAACCCTCGACTTTCTTTGCGTGCCAATGCGCTGCGAATAATTAACTCGGCAACTTGCACTAGGTTTCTTAGCTCAAGCAAATTGTTACTTACTCTAAAATGTGCATAGTACTCTTGAATTTCTTGTTGAAGTAGTTCAACGCGACGTAATGCTCGTTCTAAACGCTTGGTTGAGCGCACGATCCCGACGTAATCCCACATAAATAATCTCAACTCATGCCAGTTATGGGTAATTACCACTTCTTCATCCGAATCGCTCACGCGACTTTCATCCCACTCGGGTAGTTCTGGTGGTGTTGGGCTTGATTTGATTTTTGCTAGAATGTCTTTCGCGGCGGCATGGGCAAATACAATACATTCTAATAACGAGTTACTGGCCATTCTATTTGCACCGTGCAGGCCTGTGTATGCTACTTCGCCCACCGCGTACAAGTTGTCTATGTCTGTTTTGCCATTAAAGTCTGTCATTACTCCACCACATGTGTAATGCGCGGCGGGCACCACAGGGATGGCTTCTTTAGTGATATCTAGGCCGACACTTAAGCATTTAGCATAGATGGTAGGGAAGTGCTCGATGATAAAGTCTTTGTCTTTATGAGAAATATCAAGGTAGACACAGTTGGCCCCAAGACGCTTCATTTCATAGTCAATTGCTCGTGCGACGATATCTCTTGGAGCAAGCTCTTCACGCTCATCAAAATCTGGCATAAACCGCGTACCATCTGGCCTTTTAAGCAATGCTCCTTCGCCTCTCATGGCTTCAGTGATCAGAAAATTTTGCAATTCGGGATGGTATAAACTTGTGGGGTGGAATTGATTAAATTCCATGTTTGCAACTTTACAGCCAGCGCGCCAAGCCATTGCAATGCCATCACCACTAGAAACATCTGGGTTCGATGTATATAAATAAACTTTACTGGCGCCACCTGTAGCCAGAGCAACAAACTTAGCAGAGATTGTTTCTACTTGGTCTTTCGCACGATTGAATACATATACGCCATGAATGCGGCGCTCATCAGCAGTTTTATCATTAATAAGGTCGATGGCATTGTGTTGTTCGAGTAGGGTGATGTTAGGGTGTAACTGTACCTGAGAGACCAAGGTTGTTTGTACGGCTTTGCCAGTGGCATCTGCTGCGTGTAAAATGCGGCGATGGCTGTGGCCACCTTCACGCGTTAAGTGGTAACGCTCTTTACCTTTGCTGTCGAATTCCATGTCAAAAGGAACACCTTGTTCAATCAGCCACTTTAAACAATTTTTGGCATTACTTGCGGTATAATGCACAGCATCTCGGTCACACAGCCCTGCACCTGCAGCGAGCGTATCTTCCACATGTGACTCGATACTGTCATTCTTTTTGTCAAATACAGCGGCAATGCCACCTTGTGCGTAAAGTGTTGAGCCTTCTTTCAGGGCGCCTTTGCTTATCACGGTAACATGACAATGATTTGCCAAAGACAAGGCTAGACTTAAACCTGCCGCGCCGCTTCCGATTACAACTACATCGGTGCTATGATTTTTTTTTGACTTCATGTTTTTTGGATCTTCACTTTTTCTAGGCACTACATACAGCTAGATGCAACATTTTTTGCTATTATACACCTAATTGGGCCAAACCAAATGGGCTTTATGTGAGTGGTATTTACACGATAATGTATGTGTCAGATATGCTGAATGTCATTATTTTAAAAAAAATATCAAAAAAACAGAACTTTTTATTCATGGCCTAGTCAGAGTAGCAGTAAATAATGGCAACGAAACATTAAGTTATAACGATAACAAAGAGGAGTACCGGCTCGAATGAGCGAGCAGGATTTGGATTTAGAACTGGTTAAGCGGGTTCAGCAAGGAGATAAAAATGCCTTCAACCTTTTAGTTGCCAAATATCAAAATAAGGTCGCCGCGCTGATTTCACGTTATGTGTCAAACCACGGTGATGTAGCAGATGTTGCGCAAGAAGCGTTTATCAAAGCGTATCGCGCACTCCCCAACTTTAGGGGGGAAAGTGCGTTTTACACTTGGTTGTATCGTATCGCGGTTAACTGCTCGAAGAATTATTTGGTGGCTCAAGGGCGAAAACCCCCAGCCAACGATGTAGATGCTGAAGAAGCTGAATTTTATGATGGCGCTGAGCAATTACGCTCAAATGCATCTCCGGAAAACTTATTGCTAAGTGATGAGGTACGATCGGTGATATTTGCAACTATCGATGGTTTGCCTGATGACTTAAAAACAGCGATCACCTTGAGAGAAATCGAAGGAATGAGCTACGACGAAATTGCAGTGGTAATGGATTGCCCAGTTGGTACTGTTCGTTCTCGAATTTTCAGAGCGCGAGAAGCAATAGATAACAATTTAAACCCACTAATAGGTGAGTCATAACATGACAAAAGCGAACCTCAAAAAATCACCACAAGAGTTGGCATCATCCGCACTTGATGGAGATTTGCAGCTTGACGAGTCATCTTTGAGTAACATAGACACAAGTAAGTTTGCGCGCTATGCGCAAATAGGTGACGTGATGCGTGAAGCTCAAACGGGTGGTATTAGCATTGATATTACTGCAAAGGTGGCAGAAGCATTGGAAAATGAGCCATGCCATAATCTCAATCTGCAAAGTGAGTATCAAGAGCAAGTTGATCAAGGTGCCAAAGTTGTAAAACTAAGCGCTTGGCGCAGACCAATTTCTCAAATGGCAATAGCAGCAAGTGTTGCGCTGGTCGCCGTGCTTGGTGTCAACACGATGCCACAACAAAGCAGCCCTGCAATGGACGAAATGCCGGTTTTACAGTCTCGACCTTTAGCGGGTGGCGTAGCGCCTGTTAGCTTTTCAACTGAGCAGTCAGCATTGCAAAGCGCTGAGAAGGGCATTCGCGATTTACAGCAGCAACGCATTGGTGCCCTTGTACTTGAGCATCAAAGACAGTCTCGAGTTGCCTACGCTTTACAGCAAAAAAGCAAAGTTGAGTCAGAACAATTAGAGGAAAAGAAGTAGTTAAATGAGATTACTTGCCTGTATTTTAGGTCTATGTTTGGCTTCATGGGTACATGCTGAGGAAGTTGTTTCTGCCAGACAGTTACTACAAAACATGGCCTCAGCGGTCCACAATAGAAATTTTGATGCTTCTTTTGTGGTCCTCAAAGGTAAAGGCATGGAGCCTTACCGTTGGGTTCATGCAAAACACGAAAACAAAGAATTAGAGTTGCTAAGTTTGCTTAACGGAGCCGGTTTAGAAATCGTCAGAGTTGATGATCTAGTTACTTATTATGAACCCCAATCCGCGCCTTACTCAGTGAGAACCGACTCAATAGCAGGTCCAATCCCTGAAGTACTTTTTAAAGATGTCAGTGCACTTTTAGAGCATTATGACTTTGTATTAGGAGGCAAAGGTCGAATTGCGGGCAGGCCAGCACAGCTTGTTAGGGTCGAAGCTAAAGATAGCAGTAAGTATAACTACTGGCTATGGATTGATACCCAGTCTTCTTTATTATTGAAAGCCGCATACGTGAATCAGCAAGGGGAGTTGCTAGAGCAACTGCAGCTTACTCATATTAGTGTAACACCAGAACCTGCAGAGCAACTGCTAGAGCTAACCCAAAGAAAGTTTCCAACACCATTACCCGCTTTGAAATTAAGCAAAGATGATACATTGCAAAATAATTGGCAAATAGGTTGGTTGCCAGAGGGGTTTAAATTGTTAAAATCAGACAGACATAAGTTAGATTTGAATAATGAATTGGCTGATTACTATTTGTTTTCTGACGGGTTAGTCGATATCTCTGTATTTGTACAGCGTCCGCTGCCAGGACAAAGGCCAAGTGGTGCATTGTCCTCTGGTGCAACGACTGTATATGTTCACAACTCCGGCGCATTTGATGTGTCTGTGGTGGGCAACATCCCTGCGATGACTGCAAAAAGTATAGCTGAGTCAGTAAAGCGACCGCTATGATTGAACAAACCCTAACTGTGGTGTCAGTTTCTGGCACTACAGCCTATTTGGAAGCCGAACAAAAGCCCGCATGTGAAGGCTGTAATGGTAAATGCGGCTCACAAGTCTTTAGTAAACTTTTTGGAACTCACAACAAGACTTTTCCAATAAAGGTTGATAACACTTTGGAAATTGGGCAAAAAGTTAAACTCAGTCTAGATGACTCCAAAGTCGTCAATCACGCCTTCTATGTTTATATGTTGCCTCTGATGATGGCATTTATATTCGTATTTATTGCGTCACTAGGGTTAGCTCTTAGTGAACCTTGGCAGATATTTTTGGCGTTAGCTGGTGGCTTTTTAGGCTACTTGTTCGCTAAAAAGCGCGTTCAGTCGATAAAACATGATGTAAAAGTGGTAAAAATTTACCCAATTAGCATGGCTGTGACGCAAATAGATGGTGATTGAGTTAAATAACAGGTAAAATCGGCGCTTTAATCCATTTAGTGACTTAATAGAAGTTTAGAATCCAGTATATGAAGCATATCCGTAACTTTTCTATCATCGCCCACATTGACCATGGCAAATCAACACTTTCTGACCGCCTAATTCAAGTATGCGGTGGCCTTACAGACCGCGAAATGCAGCAGCAGGTTCTGGATTCGATGGACATCGAGCGAGAGCGCGGTATTACCATCAAGGCACAAAGTGTTACTCTAAATTACACTGCCAAAGATGGCGAAACATACATGTTGAACTTCATCGACACACCAGGACACGTTGATTTTACTTATGAAGTATCACGTTCTTTGGCTGCGTGTGAAGGTGCACTATTAGTTGTGGATGCAGGTCAGGGCGTAGAGGCACAAACCCTAGCCAACTGTTACACCGCAATTGAAATGGATTTAGAAGTTATTCCAATTCTAAACAAAATCGACCTACCTCAAGCCGACCCACTGCGCGTCGCTGAAGAAATTGAAGACATCGTTGGTATCGATGCGCTTGATGCTGTGCAGTGTAGTGCTAAAACAGGTTTAGGTATTGAAGATGTTTTAGAAAATATCGTACGTGATGTACCGCCACCAGAGGGAAACCCCGAGGCACCGCTTCAGGCATTGATCATCGACTCTTGGTTTGACTCATACCAAGGGGTTGTTTCACTTGTGCGCATCAAGCATGGTGAATTACGTCAAGGTGACAAGATTAAGATTATGTCGACAGGGCAAACCCACATTGCGGACAAAGTCGGTATTTTCACGCCAAAGCAGAAAAATACCGGTATTTTGAAAACAGGCGAAGTAGGCTATGTGATAGCGGGTATCAAAGATATCCACGGTGCGCCTGTAGGTGATACAATTACTTTAACTAAGAACGCAGCCCCTGAGCGTTTACCTGGTTTCCAACGTGTTAAACCACAAGTATATGCGGGGATGTTCCCTATTTCTTCTGACGATTATGAATCGTTCCGTGATGCTCTTAATAAGTTGAGCCTTAACGACGCCTCGTTATTTTTCGAGCCAGAGAATTCTACCGCGCTGGGGTTTGGTTTCCGTGTTGGTTTCCTTGGTATGTTGCACATGGAGATCATCCAAGAGCGTTTAGAGCGTGAATACGATATGGATCTGATCACCACAGCGCCTACGGTAATTTACGAGATTGAAACCAAAAACGGCACTATCCAGATAGATAATCCATCGGCATTGCCGCCTGTGAACGATATTCTCGAAATTCGTGAGCCGATTGTGGAGGCGAATATCCTAGTTCCTCAGGAATATTTAGGAAACGTGATCACTTTGTGTGTTGAAAAACGCGGCATGCAAACCAAGATGGCTTATCACGGCAAACAAGTTGCAATAACGTATGAGTTACCAATGGCTGAAGTAGTGATGGACTTCTTTGACAAGTTAAAATCTACTAGCCGTGGTTTCGCGTCGCTTGATTATAACTTTAAGCACTTCCAAGCCTCTGATATGGTACGTGTTGATATTCTTATCAATGGTGACCGAGTTGATGCTTTAGCTATCATTGCACACCGTGACGGCGCGCAAAGCCGTGGACGTCAACTTGCAGATGCACTTAAAGAGCTGATCCCTCGTCAGATGTTTGATATCGCGATTCAAGCCGCAATCGGTGGTCATGTGATCGCGCGTACGACAGTAAAACAACTACGTAAGAACGTAATCGCAAAATGTTATGGCGGTGACGTAAGTCGTAAGAAAAAGCTACTTCAGAAACAAAAAGAAGGTAAAAAGCGCATGAAGCAGTTGGGTAACGTTGAAGTTCCTCAAGATGCGTTTCTTGCCATATTAAAAGTGGGCAAATAACAGGAAATTTTTAATGGCAGGCTATTTTTCAATATTTTTGGTGGTACTAACCATAGGCTCAGGTTTACTTTGGTTACTAGATCACCTGCTTTATGCACCGAAGAGAAAACAACGGATTGCGATAGCTCAAGGTGCTTCAGAGCAACCACTAGATGAAGATGTTATCTCACAAATAGCACCTGAACCTGCCATCATAGAAGGTGCTAAGTCTATTTTCCCAATGATCGCAGCGATCACAATTTTTCGCTCATTTATCTTTGAACCTTTCCAAATTCCGTCAGGTTCAATGATGCCAACGTTGCTGGATGGCGATTTTATTTTGGTACAAAAATATGCTTATGGCATCAAAGATCCAGTGTGGCGTTCGCAACTGGTTGAAGTAGGCCAGCCTGAACGTGGGGACGTTGCTGTTTTTAAGTTTCCTCTGGATGAGCGTATTGACTTTATCAAGCGTGTGATTGGTCTTCCAGGAGATCACATTGTTTATCGTAATCGCCAACTCTATATTAAGCCTAAATGTGCTCAAGGTGAGCAACAGCAAGGCAATTTAGTGTGTGGTGAGTATAATAAAATAAAGCTAGATATCGTTAACAACGATGAATATATGCAAGGTTCAATGCCGTTGGTTCGTTTGACAGAAAGCTTGCCGGATGTACAGCATGATATACTTATTAATCCTCAAGCAATTGAACCTGTAGAGCGCTATCGTCCGCAACAACCTGGTACTAGAAAAGACGAGTGGATTGTACCAGAGAACAGCTATTTTGCTATGGGTGACAACCGTAACAATAGCCAAGACAGCCGTATGTGGGGATTTGTTCCTAAGGAAAACCTTGTCGGTAAAGCTGTCTTTATTTGGATGAGTTTTGATTTTGAAAATGGCCCAGATAGCCTACTTCCAGGTTGGGTTCCAACTGGTGTTCGTTTTGGACGCCTAGGTAATATTCAGTAACAATGAAAAGAAACGTAGCAGAATTATACAGTAAGATAGGATATCACTTTAACAACGAGGCATTGCTTGAGCAGGCTATGACGCATCGCAGTCACAAGGGCCAGCACAACGAGCGATTAGAATTTCTTGGAGATTCAATTTTGAGTTTTGTAATCGCCAATGCCTTGTATCATCAATTTCCAAAAGCGCGCGAAGGTGACTTAAGCCGTATGCGCTCCACGTTGGTTCGAGGTCAGACGTTAGCTGAGTTTGGTGTAGAGTTTAATTTGGGTGACTATTTAAGATTGGGGCCAGGTGAGCTAAAAAGTGGTGGCTTTCGTCGCGAGTCAACTCTAGCGGACGCAGTAGAGGCAATTATTGGCGCTGTGTTCTTAGATTCAGATATAGATACTTGTAGTGAATTGATCTTAACTTGGTACAACACACGTTTAGAAGCCATTTCACCGGGTCATAATCAAAAGGACCCTAAGACTTTACTACAAGAGTATTTGCAAGCGCGCAAATTACCACTGCCAGGCTACACTGTAATAGATACAAAGGGCCAAGCACACAACCAAACATTCACGGTCGAATGTATTGTGGAAGGGATGGAGAGCATAATTTCAGTAGGTAGCTCTCGTCGTAAAGCGGAACAGAAAGCTGCCGAAAAAGCATTGAAGATATTAAAAAATGACGCCTAATACACACTGTGGCATGGTTGCCATTGTTGGTCGCCCAAACGTTGGTAAATCAACGCTATTAAATAAAATTGTTGAGCAAAAAGTAAGTATTACTTCGCGGAAGCCGCAAACTACTCGTCACCGCATCATGGGTATCCATACCGAGGATAATTACCAAGCGGTATATGTGGATACCCCAGGATTACATATCGAAGAAAAACGCGCTATCAACCGTTTAATGAACCGTGCAGCGTCTAGTTCAATTGGCGATGTTGAGCTCATAATTTTTGTACTTGAAGGTACACTTTGGAATAGTGACGACGAGATGGTGCTTAACAAAGTTAAGCAAAGTGGTCGCCCCGTCCTTGTAGTAATGAACAAGGTTGATCAGGTTAAAGAGCATGAAGAAGTGCTTAAGCACATGCAATGGTTATCTGAGCAAGGTGAGTTTGTTGGTATTGTTCCTGTTTCTGCAAAGCAGAATAAAAATATCGATCTTGTGAAAGAAGCGGTACGTTCTCGTTTGCCTGAGTGTGAGTTTTACTTCCCTGAAGATTATGTGACTGACCGTTCAATGCGTTTTTTAGCCGCCGAAATTGTTCGTGAAAAGCTGATGCGCTTTATGGGCGATGAACTTCCTTATTCAGTAACCGTGGAAATCGAGCAGTTTAAATGGCAAGACAATGGGGTGTGGCAAATTAATGCCTTGATCTTGGTTGAGCGCGAGTCGCAAAAGCGAATGGTGATCGGTAATAAGGGTGAAAAGCTCAAAGTAATAGGCCGTGAAGCACGTAAAGATTTAGAAAGCATGTTGGACAACAAAGTGTTTTTAGAGTTGTGGGTTAAAGTGAAGTCTGGTTGGGCTGATGATGAACGAGCACTGCGCAGCTTAGGATACGGAGAAGACTGATTGCAAAACGACTTTCGACAAGTGTATTTATTGCATCGGCGAGCTCATAGCGACTCGCAGTTAATGCTTAATACACTTGTTGAAGGGGTTGGACACCTTAGCATGATTGCAAGAGTCAAAGGGCGGCAAGCGCTTAAGCATAATGCCCACTTAAGACCTTTCACACCGATTCTTGCTCAATATGGCGGTCGCCATGATTTAAAATACCTAAACTCCTTTGAACTGGCACAAAATCCATTATCATTACATGGTAAGCAGCTATATTGCGGCTTTTATTTAAACGAGCTGACCTATCGGATTGTGCCACGTAATGAACCTCAAGAGCAGGTATTTACGCTCTATCAACAGCATTTAATGACATTGGCAAAGCAAGTCGATGTAGAGCCTGTGTTACGTAGCTATGAATTTCAATTGCTTGGTTTGCTTGGGTTTGGAGTGGAGTTTGATATCGATGCTTACGGTGAGCCCGTTAGCGCAAATTTAAGTTATCAATATTTACCAGAGCAGGGGTTTGTGCCAACAAACATGCCACATTATGGCTTTGCAGGTGCTGCTTTGCTGGCGATGGCCGAGCATGATTTTGCTAAGCCTCCGGTGCGAAGAGCGGCAAAACATCTCAGCCGGCATTTATTGAAACCGTTATTAGGAAACAAGGCTTTAAAAAGCCGAGAATTATTTATATCAAGGTAAGGCTATGAAAGATATTTTATTGGGCGTGAACGTGGATCACATTGCGACGCTGAGACAAGCACGTGGTACCAGCTATCCTGATCCGGCCCATGCAGCAAGCGTGGCAGAACATGCTGGGGCTGATGGTATTACGATTCATTTGCGTGAAGATCGCCGCCATATTCAAGATAGAGATGTATACGTAATGGCAAAAACGATTCAAACCCGTATGAATCTTGAGATAGCTGTAACTGATGAAATGCTTAAAATTGCCCAAGAAGTTAAACCTGAGTACGTATGTTTAGTACCAGAGAAACGTGAAGAGCTTACCACCGAGGGTGGCTTGGATGTACTTGGTAATCAGCAGGAGATAACTGACGCGGTTAAAGTACTCGCTGATGCAGGCATTAAAGTTTCGTTATTTATTGATGCGGACAAAGCTCAAATAGATGCAGCTAAGGCAACAGGTGCCCCTTACATAGAAATTCATACGGGGGCATATGCGGATGCGCACAACGATCAAGAGCAAGCCGCAGAGCTAGAGCGTATTCGTGAAGGTGTTAAGTATGCGCATGGCTTAGGTATTATTGTTAATGCTGGTCATGGTTTGCACTACCATAATGTTAAACCAATCGCGCAAATGTCAGAGATCTATGAGTTAAACATTGGTCATGCAATCGTCGCGCGTGCAGCAATTGATGGCCTGGAAAAAGCAGTCAGAGACATGAAGCGTCTGATGCTTGAAGCAAGACAAGCATAAGGTTTACAAATATAGGGGCCACTTTTGTGGCTTTTATTTTGTCAAAGGAATAAAGCATGATGCCTTGGCAGCAACACTTTATCGTACAGCATCAACTCCCTCCTAATTATGTTGAAGATGCTCAACCTATTTGTATATGGCTACGGGATTTAGTCAAGTCAGCCCCACAGCCACTGTGTATTGGCATCAATGGCGCTCAGGGGTCTGGTAAATCAACGCTAGCGGCATTTTTGGCAGTGTATTTACGCAGCTTAGGTTATACGGCGCGCAGTGTGTCGCTCGATGATTTTTATCTATCACCTGCTGAACGTGAAAAAGTGGCAAACCAACATCATCCACTATTCAAAACTCGCGGTGTGCCAGGTACACATAATGTGGCTATGCTTCAGTCCATATTGCGTGACTTTAAGCATCAAAAACCAATTACGTTACCAAGTTTTGATAAGTCAACAGATACCCCCGAGCCAAAACACAAATGGTTAAAGTGTGAAGACAAGCTTGAAATATTACTTCTTGAAGGGTGGTGCTTAGGGCTCAGCAAAGAGCCAGATGAACGATTACATCGCAATGTGAATGACTTTGAACGACGACAAGATAGTAATGGTAAGTTTAGAACCCAAGTAAATCAGTTTCTAGGGGGAGAATATCACAGTGCTTTTGCTGGCTTGGATAAGCTTATCTACCTCAATGTTGAAAGTTTTGAGCGCGTATTTGAATGGCGACTGAAACAAGAACAACAGCTTGTTACAAAAGCAAAGGTCGGTATGACAAAGAGCCAAGTGTATGATTTTATACAATACTTTCAAAGACTCACAGAGTGGGGGGTTGAATCTTTACCGCAGCGCTGTGACTTACACGTCAAGGTTCGAGAAAACCATAGATTTGCAGTTGAGTCGCTAATGTAGCAGTACAGCTTTAAGGGCTGTGGAGATTTTTGTTCCTTTATTGGTTCTTTTATATCATCTTGGTTCATCCGACCAGTATTATTTTCTTACCCTGTGCATAATTCATCCACATTTTGTGCTTAGCTTAATTACTTCCCTAATAATAGGTATTAAGGCGCAATATGATGATAAAGCTAAGCAAACAATTCTGCGCAAGTCTGCTATTGGGCTTGTTAACCATCACGTTGTTAACTGGGTGCGGTGGCTCTGGAAGCGACTCTAGCAGCGTCAATCCTCCTAGTGATAATAATTCGGGTGATACGCCAGATGATGGCGATTCAGGCGATGATAACTCAGGAAATAGTAATTACAGTGGTTCTGGTGCCATAACACAAGGCGTTGCAACGACAACTACAGCTAATTTGTTTCCGTCAGGGAGCCGTGTGTCAGCCGTGGGTTCTATCACTGATAGTAGTCAGCAAAGTTGGATTGTACCTGCTGATACGCTATTCCAAAGTAACTCAATGCCATTTGCAGCAGATTTATATAACAGTTATGTATCAGGACATAACTATGCAAGTGCTGCAGCGGCAGAAGCTGCACTAGATGGTACAGACATCATTGAGATTGACGCCGATGGTGAGGTGATCACTGCCTATATTTTCGCAGATAATTACTTTGAGATGTATGTTAATGGTAATGCGGTTGGTAAAGACCCCGTACCTTTCACTGAGTTTAATTCGAATATTGTTCGCTTTAAGGTGAAGCAACCTTTTACAGTGGCAATGGCATTGGTAGATTGGGAAGAAACACTTGGTACAGGCACTGAAAATAATCAGGGAAGTGCCTATGCTGCTGGTGACGGTGGTATGGTCGCTGTATTCAAAGACAGCAATGGACACATCGTTGGCGTCACGAACAATCAGTGGAAAGCTCAAACTTACTACACAGCACCTATTGTCGATCCTACTTGTCTGAGTGAGTCTGACAGTCAGCGCCTGTCATCAAGTTGTAGTACGGGAGCCGTTAGTGACATCTCTGCGGTTTATGGTGTGCACTGGAGCAGGCCTGCGAACTGGATGAGCGAGAACTTTGACGACAGTAGTTGGCCAAGTGCTTCATCTTATACTAACGAGACGGTTGGTGTTGATAACAAACAAGCATACACCAATTTTACCGCCGTGTTTGATGATGCTCAAAGTGATGCGCAATTTATCTGGAGCTCAAACTTAGTGCTAGATAATGAAGTATTAGTGCGAGGCACAATCGGTGACAGCACAGGTGATGATGACTCTACCGACAGTGGTGATTTCCAGTTGACCAGCAAAGCGGTAAAAAGCGATAACATAGTGCCATTGTCAGCAACGTGTGATGGTGCTGATGGCGGCAAATCTGTTTCACTGCAATGGAGTGGTGCACCATCACAGACTCAATCGTATGCGCTTTCAATGCATCATTTTCCAAATCCAAATGATGCAGGAGACTTTTCAAAAGCACATTCATACTGGACGGTTTATGATATACCTGCGGCGACGGTAAACCTAGCCTCAGGTGAAACCGCCATTGGCGTGTTTGGCATCAATAGTGTAAATAACCAGCAACAATACGCAGCGCCATGTTCAGCGGACTCTTCAGAGCATGATTATACAATTACGCTTTATGCACTTTCGTCGTCGGTGGGCAGCTTAGGCCTATCTGGTAGTACGACCGATCTTGTAACGCTTCGTGATGCGATTGCCCCGCATACTTTGGGTACGGCTAAGCTGTCACTGACGCGTTCTCGCTATAACCCTAACAATGACCAACACGTACCACAGAGTGTTGCAACAACTTGTGCCGCAAAATCAGCAGCATTTGCAGCCTACAGCGACCATGTTTCTGTCAGTTGCAGTGATAATACGATGAGCGTCACGACCCACACTTTACTACCTTACCGTTCACAGTTAGATAGTGATAAAGCAAATGTAGGCATTCGCTCTTGGATAGGTCGCGTGCCTATTGCAGAACAACTTACTTGGACTTTGCCAATCACACCGAGTTATTTGCCCACGCCACAGAGCAACATCAATATTCACCATGCGGTAGGGGTATCGGTAGAGGGGATCCCGATTCTTCACTATGCCAAAGAGAGCCAACCAGATGAGATTGCTCAACTGGGTCAAGACTATAGCAGTCGAGACACCGTATTATTAGGGGAAATAGATCAGTGTGGTGGTCACGCAGGCAATGGAGAAGACTATCACTACCATATGGCACCCATTTGCTTGATGGACAGTCATGACCCGTCACTGCCGCTGGCGTATATGTTCGACGGCTTACCACTTTATTTTGGTACGGGGGGAGGCGTAAAAACGACAGGTGGTACAGATTATGGGGCTGGTCGATATGAAGATTTGAACTATCTACCGTTAGATGTGAAAAACGGCAGTAATCCCCTTGATGACTGTAATGCATATGATTTACACGGTGATGGCAGCGAATATGTTTATTACAGCACCAGCGACGCGCCATACAGTATCGGCTGCTTTAGAGCACAAGCCAACCAAGAAGGTTCAGTTCCTGGTGGCCCTCATTGGGTTCAAGAAAGAGACTTGTCTTGGTCAGGAAATGATGTCTTACTCACTGACTACGACACAATGAGCTTTAGCGGAAAGACTTGGCAGTTTATCGAAGTGACACCGGGTGAAAGTAATAATCGCATTGCAGCAGGTAAGAAAGCGCTGATCATGTACCGACAACTGGCAAGTGGCGACAGCGGTTATGACCCTAATGCCAATTGCTATGCGTTTAGATATCGTCTTGATAGCACGGATACAGCTGGTACGAATGACACTTATTCGGAGCATTGTCGATGAGCCAAGGAGTGAGTATGGTAAACACAAAAAAGAGCATCAAAATTGCGTTGCTGGCGATGTTGATTAGTTGGGCAAGCCCGCTGCTTGCCCACGGGTTACAAATGACGACAGCACAAGTTGTGCAACGTCAGGGTAACTACTTATTTATTACCATTCATACTAGCGTGGCGAAGCTCTATCAGCAGATGAGCTATCAAGATAAGCCGGCGTCTATGATGCACTTGGCAAATGGCTCAGAACAGCAACTTGGTCAGTTTAGGGAAGCGTTGTTTGAGTTATTCAGAAACAATATGAATATGTCTGTTGCTCAGCAACCGTTGCAATCTGTAAAAATAAGGATTGCAACCTCAGCTGAATTGAAAAAGTTATTGCACAGTGCACTTGCCGAGCAAGTTTTAAGTTCACAACACCATGAGCAAAGTCATCATGCTGAACGCAAAAATTATCTGCGCGTTGAAGTGGATGGTTTTATTGCAGCAAGTCATGATACACCTCGTGTACTCAGTGCCAGCTTCCCGAAGGAGTTGGGGCAGGTATTGGTAAGTTACACCAAACCACAAATACAAACACTCACCCCGTCAGCGAACGGGAGCCAGTATATCCAAGCCTTATGGAAATAATATGTTTGGGTTAACTTTGCATAACAAGCCGTGGTAGACCACGGCTTTTCATTTTTGTGCGGGTTACTTTTGTGGCTCTGGTAACAATGCTGGAGTTGAGTCTTCAAAGGTTAAAAATGATGTCCACAAAGAATGTGTTCTTTGCTGCGTTAATGTTATTTTACAGCCCAACCCCATGGCCGTTCGGATTGTCCCTTCACGCCAAGTGTTGAAAACGGCACCACAGTGCGCTTGTCGATACTCAAGCCAAATCATCTGGCTTTTATTAATCGATGAGGCGGTGATGGGGTCTTGTATATAACGCGCAATACTCTTTGCTAAGTACTGTTCCATAACGGTTTCAGCGGCAAGCAGCTCTTTGTGCATGCACTGGTTTATCTGCATCGTAGTCCAAGCATTTTCGCAATCCAAGGGCTCGTCGGCATACACCCCAACACAGAAAAATAGCGCGATCAAGGTGCTGTTTCTCATCAATTTTCATCCTCGGGTATTCACCAAGTTGTTCAAGTTCGATAGGGTTGAGAGAGCATTTACCCTTTTTAAACCCTTCGACATCGTAGAATTTTGATTCTAAGTGCACTTGAGTTTGTTTATTCCACGTTTGCTTATTAATACTTAGGTAGTCCATTTGTGCTCTCGCTGCGCAATGAAATCAAATTGGTAACTTAACATGCTTAGCAAGCAGGCACTACGGGTATTTATGGGACCAAAAGCAAACAGTTACAGTTGATTATGTGAGAAAAAGAGAGGTGTGAGGGAGTGAAATCACTCCCTGTTTTTAAGCTTCGTAGCTGAGAGGGTCTTGTGCGTTGTTTAGCGCAAACGCTTCGAGTCTTTCTTGACAGGCACCACATTTACCACACGCTTTTTCCCTGCCGTTATAGCAGGTCCAAGTCTCGCTGTAATCTAAGCCCATTTTCAGGCCATCGGTTAGAATGTCGATCTTACTGTTGTTTAGGTATGGACAGACAATTTCAATTTCTTCGTAGTTAGCGATACGACATACATCGTCCATTTTTTTTACAAACTCGGGGCGGCAGTCGGGATAAATAGCATGATCGCCAGAGTGTGCGCCGTAAAATACCTTGTTGGCTTTAAGAGACACTGCATAACCTACCGCCAAAGAGAGCAAAATCATATTACGATTTGGCACCACGGTGCTTTTCATGCTTTCTTCTTCGTAGTGACCCTCTGGTACGTCAATATCATCGGTCAATGACGAGCCACCAATAAGTTGGTTGATTGTAGAGATATCGACAATTTTATGAGCGATATTGAGACTGTTACAGACTTGCTCTGCTACTTGTAGCTCTTTTACATGGCGTTGACCGTAATTGAAAGACAGCGCATAGACTTCGTAGCCAGCACGAATTGCTTTGTTAAGAACGGTGTATGAATCCATACCACCGGAGTAAATGACAACGACTTTTTCGCTCATAGGTGTTTTGCCTCGATTTTGATAGAGGTTTACGTCAGGGCGCGATATACTACACGGCCGCCGTGGAAATAACAATTTTCATTGGCGATTTTTTGAGTTTGTGAAGCTGTTACGGAGCTGTTTTGTACAAAATAAACGAAATCTTTGAAACCATTCAAGGTGAAGCCAGTTACACCGGCGTCCCATCAATCTTTTTACGACTACAGGGGTGTCCTGTTGGCTGTGCTTGGTGTGATACTAAGCAAACTTGGGAGATTGATCCGACATATAAAATTTCGTTAGATGGTACGGTCGAGAAAAAAACAGACTCTCAGTGGTGGGCCGAGGCCAATGCCGAGCAAATAATTGAGCTATTCCAGCAAAGAGGCTATTTAGCAAAGCATGTGGTGATCACTGGCGGTGAACCTTGTATGTTTGATTTAGTGCCGCTGTGTGAGCGCTTGCATCAGCAAGGCTATAGTACCCAAATTGAAACTAGCGGTACGTTTGAAATTAAAGTCCCAGAGCAAACTTGGGTGACAGTGTCGCCAAAAATCAACATGCGTGGTGGCTATGAGGTTTTAGCCAGTGCGATGCAAAGGGCCGACGAAATCAAGCATCCAGTTGCGATGCAAAAACACGTAGAAGAACTGGAAGCCTTATTTGAACAAACCGGTGTCACACCTAAGCTGGTTTATTTGCAGCCCATCAGTCAAAAGGCCAAAGCGACCAAACTGGCGATTGATACTTGCATGAAAAAGAACTGGCGACTGTCAGTGCAGGTTCATAAATATATTGGCATCAACTAAAACCACAGGTAGTAAATAGCAAAAAGGCGCTTATTTAAGCACCTTTTTAGTGATGTACTCAGGTTAGTTACTTTGTAGATAGTCAATCACAACCTGATGATGGTCTTTGGTTTTAAACTTATTAAACACGTGTTTAATTTTACCATCTTGGCCGATTAAAAAACTGATGCGATGGATTCCATCATACTCTTTGCCCATAAACTTTTTTAAACCCCACACACCAAATGCATCGGCAATGGCGTGGTCTTCATCTGACAACAAGTCAAAATTAAGGTCTTTTTTGTTTTCAAAATTCTTCAGCTTTTTCACAGGATCGGGGCTGATGCCAACGGCTACCGTGTTGAGTTGTGCCAGCTCAGATTTGTGGTCGCGTAATTGTTCAGCTTGTACAGTACAACCTGGCGTTAGTGCTTTTGGGTAAAAGTACACAAGTACTTGGTTTTGCTCCAACAGAGTCGCCAGAGAAACGGTTTCGTCGTTTTGGTTTTGTAATGAAAATAGTGGCGCTTGCTCGCCTACGGTAAGTGTTTTCATGTCAATCCTTAGCGAATTCGTCTTAAAATGTAATCTACGTTTAATGTGTGAGAAAGATCTTCAAATTGAATTTTAAATTTATCTAAATCGACACTGCTGGGAATATTAAACTCCAGCTCACAACGCATATGTAATTGTTCATCTTGCTCGAATGTGTCTGATTTAAGTGAGCAAATGCTCACCTTTTGCTCCGCAAAAAAGCGCGTCACTTTGCTCAACGTGCCAGGAGTATCCAGACCTTGGTATTCGAGCGTATAACCCGCACTGAAATCACCTTGTTGGTGAGAGTTTGTGCGTTTCATCATGGTCAACAGGCCAAGTTCCATTCCTTTAACTGGTAGGCTGTGCTCAACCCTGCTGATAGCGGACATATCTCCGCTAAGTAACATAATAAATGTAAACTCGTTACCAAGAATAGCAATACGGCTGTCAATGATATTACAGTGACAGTCACTTACAAGTTGCGTTAGCTCACTCACTATCCCTGAGCGGTCTTCACCTATAGCGGTTAACACCAGTTGTTGATTGGCAAATGCAGTCATTAATGAAACCTAACCTCTGTAAATGTACTCTATCGATACAAAGTGCCATGAAGAATACAGTGGATAATTGATATTTAACCAAAAATAGTACCACAGAACTTGGCGCTTAACATGCCTGTTTTGGGATTTCTTACGGTACTGAGCGGATAATTTTAAGGCTTTCTTGTGTTTATTCCCATTGGAAAGTACCATAGTTGCAAATTTTTCGGTTGATAACAACTAACCTATTCATTCCTAATGAAGTTGTCATCTTAGGAATTTTTCGAATTGACAGTGAACCAAACCAGCATTCCCTACTCATAGTAATGAAATAAAAATTAACGGGTCTGCTAAGGAGAATAATCAGTGCAGTATTGGATCCCAAAAACGTTGGCTTTCAGCGTATTAATTGGTTTATCTGGATGTAGTGTTTTTACTAACGATGCGCATCACAAGCGCAATTATCGTGTAAACGAGCCCGTTAAGGTACCCGCACACCTACAGCAGCCATCACAAGATCCTACTTATAAAATGCCAGTAGCAAGTTTCGATAGTGACCCAGTGGCTAAAAGCTACCGTCCACCGCAACAGGTGTTGACCGTAGCTAAAGGTAGTTGGGTAGAAGAAAATGAGGGCGAAGCTAGAGTTTATTTTGATAAAAATGATGGCATTGATGACTTGCCAGCGTTCATTTGGAAGGCTGTTGATAGTGTGATGGCTGGACATACAGTGGCGCTAGAGCAAGACAATCGTGAACAAGGCTTTGTAACAACAGGGTGGTATTCACTTATTAAACCCGTTGAAGGTTGGTTTTGGGAAGATGATGTTATTGTTTCTGAACAGAAAGTTCGCTTCACGGTTGAGCAAAAGGAGCACCAAAGAACCGCTTCGTTACGAGCTGAACTATTAGATTATCGCAGCGACAATGCGCCACTTAATGACTTATTGAAGCAACAATTAGAAGCGCGTGCCGTGAACGAAGTAGTGGCGGAGTTTGACTATTTGTATCGTCTGCTAGAAGTACAAATGAGAAAGCAACAAGGTGTACTTTCGTTGGTATCAGGGTTTGATGACGACGGCAACGGTGCAATGATCACCGAACAGAAACGTGATATTGTTATCGATAGATTTGCTGGATTTTTAGAACGAGTGAACTTCACTATTATCAAGATCGATAGAGATAATGGTTTGATTTCAACTCGTTATGAAAAACCACAGGATAGTGTCTGGGATTCTATCTGGGGTGATGAGGCAGTACAACTTCCAATTGAAAGCGGCGACTATAAGATTTCAGTTGCCACCGTAAAAGACGGGAGCACGTCCATTACTTGGAGAGATGCGCAAGGAGATGTGTTAGATACAGATGTTATGGCGCAGTTACAACAAGTACTCGTAGAAGTATTGCGCGATAAAGGCCTGACTATTTAATCAGTTGGTCGTTTTTTAATTGAGAAAAGAGCTTTAGGCTCTTTTCTTTGTTTTTGTAGGCTAAATATAATGACAACACAAACAAGTCGTACAGTGACGCCTGATTGGCGCACGCTTTTCGCATTTATTGTTCCTTCTTTGATTGGGGTATTTTTATTTATGACCCCTGTTGCGATAGGGGAAGCAATGACCATTCCTATCGCCGTCATGGCAAAATCTCTACAAGGGTTTGTTGGCCCTTACGTCGATACCTTGATTCTCTTTGTCATTTGTACAACAGGTATCATGAGCTTATTGGTAAAGTTTGTAAAACCAGCCCCATTGATGAAAATCTCTCTAGTTAAACATTTGTTTGAAGTCAGCTGGGTATGGCTAGTAACGCGTTTAGTCGGCATGGTGTTCATTTTAATGACTTATTTCCAAGTCGGTCCCAGTATTATTAACTCTTCACATACGGGCGCTTTGGTTTTAAATGATTTGCTGCCTGTGCTGTTTTCGGTATTCATTTTAGCAGGATTGTTGTTGCCTCTGCTGCTCAACTTCGGCTTATTAGAGCTAGTTGGTACCTTGTTAACTAAAGTAATGCGCCCATTATTTGGTGTGCCGGGTCGCAGTGCTGTGAACTGTGTGGCATCTTGGTTAGGCGATGGTAGTGTGGGGATTTTGATGACCGCTCGTCAATATGAAGACAAGTACTACACACAAAAAGAAGCGGCAATCATAGGTACGACTTTTTCAGCGGTGTCTATTACATTTTGCTTAGTGGTGATAGGTCAGGTCAAGTTAGAGCATCTGTTCGCACCATTTTATTTGACCGTATGTTTAGCGGGTTTTGTAGCTGCAATCATAGTGCCTCGCCTTCCTCCACTTAGATTTAAAAGCAATACATACATTGATGATACGATGCCTGATAGAGATGCAGAAGCGGTGCCTGAAGGAAAAACATTATTTAAACATGCACTTGATGTGGCACTCACAAAAGCGCAAAAAGCACCGGGTGTAAAAGGCACAGTACAAGAAGGTGTAAGTAACGCACTTGATATGTTATTCGCTGTTTTACCTGTGGTAATGGCGGTGGGAACATTAGCGTTGATTGTTGCTGAGCATACATCTATCTTCCAAGTGTTGGGTACGCCATTTGTACCTTATTTGGAGCTGCTAAATGTGCCTGAAGCTGCACAGGCTGCGCAAACCATCGTGGTTGGCTTTGCTGATATGTTTATTCCATCAATTCTGGCGGCGAGCAATATTGAAAGCGATGTTACTCGCTTTATCATCGCTGCGATGAGTGTCACTCAATTGATCTATATGTCTGAAGTGGGGGCCTTGTTATTAGGCAGCAAGATCCCAGTTAACCTATTGGAGCTTTTTGCGATTTTTATCTTGCGTACCTTAGTAACCTTGCCTGTGATTGCTTTGATGGCACATTGGTTAGTTGGTTAGGCAATTTTGTGTGGTTGAACACTTTGGGTGTTCAGCCACCACGTTACTTGTTATCTGTATTATTTTTGTCAGGCTTTGTCTGCTTATCTAGTTTTCCTTTCAAATCAAATTTAGCAGAGTACTTGAGCAATGCGATGTTGCTCCATATGACAGCAATAACCGTCGCGATGATCAACACGATGTGCCAAGTTTCTAATTGTTCTAACATGGTTTTACCTTTGCGGCTGCCTGTGACTCAGATATTGTAACGGCTTAAGGTTAAGATATGAAACTACATATTAAACACCAAGATTTGTTAAGCATTTTTATTGCGATGTTGGTATCATTCACCCAACAGTCAGACTAAAGCACTTAGGCTGATACAGATCGTAAATTTGGTTTTGAATAAGGTGAATAACTCGCTCATGGAACATGTTTTACTGTGGCCGTCTCAGTACCCTTTATTACTGCGTGGGTTAATAGAACAAAATGGGGCATTTATATTAGATGCGTTGGAATCTTGGCCAAGTTGCAGTACGAGTAAAGATGAACAAGGTGTTGAGACAACCATTCTTCCTCCCGTATTTTACTTGCAGTGGCTAAAACCCCTTGAGCCATTTGAGTCTTGTTATTTTCAGCATATAGATGAATATGACGAACAGCAGCAGGCTTATACGCAACAGTTGTTTGATCACATCGAACAGTCGGGTATGACGCGTCAAGCGATCAGTATTATGTTGTTGGAGCGCCTTGCTCATTACAGTGACTTAGCACTACAAATCGGCTCGACTACACTTCCCAATTTTTTCGAATTATTGGTGAGTTTAAAGTATGAACAAGTATTTGAATGGTGCCTAGCTGCTAACATGTCACTTACGGCGCAGGAAGTGATCACTGCGTGGGAGCATGAGGCATTTCGAGCAGCAATCGAACAGCATATCGAAACCTGTATCGCAGATAGAGCGCAGACAGCTACGCTTGCAACGGATAAGCTACTACAAGGTGAAGAATACTACTCGCTTTTAGAGCTGCTTTTTGATGACAAAGCAGAAATATCACTCCTGCTAGAACAAGCTCTACTGGCTCAAGTCATGCTTGATGATGTTAAACAGCCCAAACTGATGGGTTTGTTGGCACAAGGTGCCCAAGGTAGTGTGCGTGATGAACAAGGGCGTTCGGCGCTTATGTGGGCGGTGGAAAAGGGGTTTGTGAATGTGGTGGAAAAACTCATTGCATACCACGACATCAATGAATGTGATGAGCAGGGCCAGACATTGATGCACTTTGCAGTAATGTCTAATTTGGCCAGCATGATTGATTTAATGATAGCGTCGGGAGTAAACGCGACACAAACAGACATACACGGTCAGAGTCCTTATCGCCTAGCTATGAAGACTTCAGCACTGGTTGCTAAGAAGACCTTAGAGCAGCATGGTATCAAAGAGCTTTCTGAAAAAGGAAAACTGTTAAAAATTAAACAGGTTCATATTCTTTATGCTTTAGCTAGCCTATTACTACCAATACAGTTGGCGTTATTTTTTAGCGAGCAAGTGGAAGACAAGTCCTTGTTTGTATGGGGAGGAACCGCTGTAGGCTTACTGTTGTTTATATTCGCACGTAACGTAAGGCGCGGACAGTTATATCCTAACCTGCCTCACCCTTGGTCACTGAAAGGGTTAACTGCAATCAGCTGGTTGAGTGTCAGCGTCCAAGTTTTGTTTGCTTTATTAATTCTGAGCGCATTCTTCAGAGGTTAAAGTACGACTACTTTAACCTCTATGCTTGCATGCTAGTCTTCTTTATCATTCTGGTGGGCAGCTTTTTCTTCGGCCAGTTCATCATTGAGCTTGCGTATTTTAAGGCCTAACTCTTGACCTCTGTGGCGAGCATAGTAAGTGCACCCAACGAACATGGATGTTGCAAATACCAGCTCCAAGGTAACCCATAGCAGCTCATCTGGCGCGACCCACAGTAAACTTAAGCCGTGAATAAAGTAAATCATGACAATAAAGTTTGCCCACGCGTAGGTGTACGGCTTGTCCTGAATAATGCCCTTTAATGGCAGTAACAACGGCAAAATGTAAATCGTAAATATAAAGCCATTACTATAACCTTCACGGGGAGCTACTATAAAAAGCCAAATTGGCATAAGGAGTAATAGCCCTATATAGCCAAACAAAGCCAGTCTTTGATAGGTTATGGTGATGGGCTGTTTAATAGGTTTCGTCATTTTAGTTTACTTGCAATATTAAATAATCGAGTACCAACGGCACGACAAATTTTCTTTTCGCATTCACTGAGTTCACTGGAATTATCGCTCCCAGCGACATGCGTCGCGCCATAAGGTGTACCACCCGAGCGCGTACTTAACAGCTCTGGTACATCGTACGGCACGCCTAGCAACATCATACCATGGTGCAGTAGTGGTAGAGATAGGTTGAGTAGGGTGGCTTCGTTACCACCGTGCATACTACTGGAAGAAGAAAACACACATGCTGGCTTATCAATAAGCTGACCTTTGATCCATAGGTCGCTAGTGGTTTCCCAAAAAGCCTTTGCTTGAGCAGCCATCATGCCAAATCGTGTTGGGGTGCCAAACGCTAAAGCATCACATTCGATAAGGTCAGTTTTGCTGATAATTTGCTGGTGTTCATGTTTTTTCTCGAAAGTTCTGAGTTTGACATTCGCACCGTGAAACTCTAACGCATCACTGATCTCATGTGCCATGGCTTCAACTGAGCCATGGCTTGAATGGTATAGAACAACAACAGTAACCATTAAAGGATATTCAACACAGACTCAGGTGGACGTCCTAGCGCTGCTTTATCGTTGTTAACTACGATCGGGCGCTCAATCAGCTTTGGATTGTCAATCATAGCTTGGCGTAATATCGTTTCATCAGTATCTTTATTCAGCCCCAACTCTTTGTATAGCGTCTCTTTGCTGCGTACAAGTTGATGAGCCGAATCAAAGCCTAATTGTGTGAGTAATTTACTCAACGTTTCTAAACTAATCGGTTCTTTCAAATACTCAACTACGTTTGCTGAGACACCTTTTGTTTCAAGCAATGCGAGTGTTTCACGAGATTTTGAGCAACGAGGATTGTGATAAATAGTTACTGACATAATTGGTCCTGATAATTTTTTGCTTATTTTAAAGGATGTACTCTGTGACTTAAAGCTTAGCGAGTTCTTTTTGCATCTGCCGATATTGGCTCAACAGTGCTTTGAGTCGAGCTTCTTTGACTGTTTCTTGCTCATTTATATGGTTCAATGCTCGCTGAATTTCATCTGCTGCTTTGATGTAAGCGCCATACTGGGCCAGTAAACTGGCATACATTTCGTGATAGGCTGCTTTGTGATCTTGCTCCTTATAAACCTTACTGAGTAAATCTTTTGCTAGCGTACTCTGTGGCTTGTCGAGTAAAAATAGCTTGAGAACTTTTTCTGCAGTATCAAACTGTTTAGCTTCAATCGCAGCATTGGCTAAGTTGAGTGTCAGTACTTGGTTGTTGGGCCGAAATTCGTACTTCAACTGTAGTAATTTAGTAGCTTGTTCTGGCTTTTTTTGCGCAATCAGTAAATCGGTGTAGGCATCTAGGTAAAATAGGTTGTTTTCATCATGTTTAAGTAGTTTGTCTAACAAATCTTGTGCCAGCTCCAATTTGTTTTGATCTAACAACGCAAGTGCTAGCCCATACTCCAAGGCCTGTTTACTCATCTCCGTCGCTTTGAGGCGCAACTGATTTTCGAAATATGCTTGAGCGTCCTCACTTTTGTATTGATAGCGTGCAAGTACACGACTTTTTGCAAGATCAAACTTAAGGCTGGTAGGAACATAACGAGGCGCAAATTGTTGTGCTCTGAGCCTGACATCTGAAACCCGAGAATCAGGTAAGGGGTGGGTAAGCAAGAATGTGGGAGGTTTTGTTTGATAACGCACTTGTGCTGAAAGTTTTGACAAGAACTCACTTGCTTGAGATGGGTCAAAACCTGCCTCATACAAAGTTTGCATCCCAAACCTATCTGCTTCTTGTTCGGCCTTTCTGCTATGGGTCAATTGACTTAATTGTGCTTGCGTTGAGTTAGCTGCCAAGATTGCCATGCCCGCATCGGGTGCAACCACGGTGGTTAAAATACCCGCTATCATGCCTGCCAGTGTAAGTGCGTTGTTATCTTTGGCCTGTTGTATGCGTCTGGCAAGGTGGCGCTGTGTAACGTGCGCAATTTCATGGCCTAAAACAGACGCCAGTTGAGATTCATTATCTGCTTGCGCTATCAAACCGGTATGAACGCCAACATGACCACCGTAAAAAGCAAAAGCGTTAATCGCCTGATTATTGATCCAAAAGAAAGAAAATGGAAAACGCACGTCATTGGCATTGGCTACAAGCTTATTGCCTAAGCTGGTTAAATACTCATCGAGTACTGGGTCTTGTACAAGCGGCGATTGACTTCTGATTTGCATCATCATGACATCGCCGATGGCTTGTTCTTTTTCTAGTGGCAGAACTTGTAGTGCAGAAGTGCCTAAGTCAGGTAACTTTAAGGCACTTTGTCCGTGACTGGCGTGGCTTGCAATCAGAATCGCCGTTGCAACTGCGGCACGAACCAGGGAAGTTAATTGCATATTATTCCTTCTTAAGACCGTCACCGTACTTGAGGCGCGCGAGATCATATTCATCGCTGCTGGTACGGTTTTCTTTTTCACACATTAAATAAAAATCTTTTATTGTGACCCCATCTACGGAGGTGATGTTCAATTCTGCTTGCAAAAAACTAATAACTTTGTGCACGGCTTTATGTGCATGAAGTATGAGTGCTTTGTCAGCAGAGTCACCACGTTCAAAATAAAATCCAATAAATTTATGTAGTTGGTTGATTCTGAGTAAGCCCTTCATGCTATGCGGATCCCATATGTTAAAGCCAAGAAAGCGGTTATCTCTCATGTATTTATCAACCTTTACATTTTTTGCAACGGGAAAGGCCCAAAGTTCAAAGCCCCTCTCTGTAAATACTTGATGTAAAGATACTTTAGGTTTGTCATCGCAAAAAATTACGCCGTGATCATCTTCATAACCACCCAACAGTTCCAAGTTCCAATTGCGTCTATCAAGTACTCGTTTGACCGCATTGTCAAAGCCATGATGCAATATCCCTTCGGTTTCGCTAATTGATGAAGCAACCATATGATAGAAAGGGGGAAGTTCACCCCAATTAATCTGCTTTTTATACCAATTTATTTCTTTGAGAGTTGGGTTGGCAGGCAAGATAGCCTTGCTATTTGCTCTAGACATGGCAAGCCGTACTCCGATTCTATTTCTACTTAAAAGAATAAACCATTGTTTGATGTCAGGCCATAGTATAAGGCTTTTAAGTTGATTTAGCTTAGTGCTAACATATGGGTTTGTAGCAATGGACGGGATCCAGTAGGGAGTTTAAAAGGTGGGCGCGAAGACTCTAGTAAAGGTGGACCTATCCGCATATCAGTGTCCTCAATTGTTTGTACAGTTTAAATGGCATTTACGCCAAGCACAACAAACAGACTCTATAGTTCAATTTTATTATCATCAGGAACAAGATATTAATGATATAGTTCGTTACTTAAAGCAACATCAATATTTATACGTGCACTATAACGGTGCTCAGCCATCCATAGAGGTTAGCATTAACCATGTTTGAGTTAGTAAAAGCTTGGTACAAAAATAAATTTTCCGATCCTCATTCCGTTACGCTACTGTTGTTGTTGATAGCATCTGTTGCCGTACTATATTTTTTTGGACCTTTCGTTGTGCCAGTGCTTGTCGCTCTGGTAATTGCGTATTTGTTAGACTGGCCAGTCACAAGGTTACAGCGTATGGTGCCCAATAGGGTGCTGGCAACCACATTGGTTATTTTACTATTTGTTGGACTGTGCCTTGCTATGTTGCTCGGCATCGTTCCAGTGCTTTGGCATCAACTGAGCAACTTACTACAAGAAAGCCCACATATGATTGAGCAAGGTAAGGCGTTTTTGTTACATCTGCCTGAAGATTACCCTGCGCTTATCTCACAGGAGCAAGTACGTACTTTAGTGATAGGTGTTGAGGCAAAAGCTTTTGAGCTGGGACAAATGTTGGTGTCGGTATCTTTAACGTCTTTAAAAGACGCAGTGGCGTGGCTTATTTACCTTATTCTTGTACCTTTGCTAGTGTTCTTTATGCTCAAGGATAAAGTGGTCCTGATGAGCGGAATTGAAAGCTTGATACCAAGAGAAAGACGTTTAATTAGCCAAGTATGGTCTGAGATGGACCATCAAATTATGAACTATATTCGTGGCAAAGTGTTTGAAATTGGGATTGTTGGCGGTGCAAGTTTTATTGCTTTTTCAATATTAGATTTGCGCTATTCTGCCTTATTGGGCGCGCTGGTTGGTTTGTCTGTGCTTATTCCATTTGTAGGTGCTGCTTTGGTTACAATTCCTGTTGCAGCCGTTGCTATGTTCCAATTTGGCGTTGAGGCACAGTTTTGGACCGTGATTATTGTCTATGGCATCATACAAGCTTTGGATGGGAACGTTTTGGTACCATTACTCTTTTCTGAAGCTGTTGACCTTAATCCCGTGTATATTATTGTCGCAGTGCTATTCTTTGGCGGATTGTGGGGGTTTTGGGGTGTATTTTTTGCTATCCCACTTGCTTCATTGGTCAAAGCACTGGCTAACGCTTGGTCAAACGAGCGTGACGGTTCACATCAAGAAGGAAAAGGCACTATATAGTGCCTTTTACAATTTAGCAGGTCCGGTACTTTCTCGTATCACTATATTTGGTGTAAAAGTAGTTTTGATATCTTTGTCTTGCTTTCTTGAGCCCCTTGCTTTGCTAAACAACAGTCTTGCAGCATGTTCAGAAATTACATCATTGGCCTGATGTGCAGTGGTTAGCTTTGGCCAAGTTTGACGGGAGAAGGGGGAGTCTTCGAACCCTGTGATCGAAAGCTCTGATGGGATATCAATATTCATCAGCCTAGCCGCAAACAATGCGCCAGCTGCGACTTCATCGTTACCACCTAAAATGGCTGTGATCATCTTGGGGTTGCCATCTTTTAACAGCTCTTTAGCGCCATTTACACCTGATTCGAATGAATAGCTCCCTTCATATAAAAGATCTTTGCAAGGTTCAATATTATAATCTTTCAAAGCTTGATGATATCCAGCCAGTCGTTCTGACGTCGATTTATGCTCCTTGTCGCCCAGTACGAAAGCAATACGTTTGTGCCCCAACGAAATCAAGTGTTCGGTGATCTCATATGCCGCGGCGAAGTCATTCACTAAAATGCAGTTGTTGCGCTCCAAAATATCACTTTCACGACCAGAAAGTAGTCGCACATACTGTACGCCTAACTCGTCAAGCAAATCAATAATACTTTGTTGCTCTGATAGAGGTGGGGTAAGTACAAGGCCAGCAAGACGAGAGCGTTTGATCATCGTCTTGAATTCGTCCTGCATATTATCGTCATGGTAGCTACAAGGATGAATGACCAATTCATAGCCTTCATCTTTACAACGAGAGAGCACACCATTTTGCATGTCTATCACATAATATGCGTTGGGGTTGTCGTACACGAGCCCGATAGCAAATGAGGAAGTGCCAGCCAGATTTCGTGCAGCAATATTTGGTTGATAGTTCAACTCATTAACTGCACTCATTACTAAATCATAGGTTTTTTTACGAACCGAAGGTTCTTTATTGATCACCCGTGAGACGGTCTTCATTGAAACACCGGCTAACTTAGCGACATCATTGATGGTGACTTTCATTTTCTTGTTCTTTTATGTACGAGAGCATTGTAGTTCGCTCAAAATTCATTAAATGATCATGTGAGTAGCTTAGTCTATCTAATCTAAAACAAAAATAGCAGTACAAATATAACAAATAAATGAATGATACCGGTGTCAAAAATGTAAAATTGCGTTATTATCCACATTGTAGAATTGGAAATTAGATAATTGACAGCGTTGTCATTCTGGCATATTGTAAACGCTGAAGATAATCTTTTGCTTGTCGAAACAGCATTTTAAGCTAGTCGATGAGTTTGTTTTGTATGTAGGGGAATAAGTATGGGTTGCCGCAGCGAATTGAGTAGTTGGAAAGCTTTAGAGCAGTCAGCAACAAAATTAAAGCAACAGCATTTAAAAACCTTGTTTGCACAAGATCAGGCGCGTTTTGCCAAGTTTTCATCTCAAATTCCTGGTGTTTTATACGATTACTCAAAGCAACTTATTGATGAAGAGGTATTTTCTCAACTTATTTCGCTAGCAGAACAGACTGATATAGCAACCTGGCGCAGTAAAATGTTCAGTGGAGAAAAAATAAACTTCACAGAGCAGCGAGCAGTGTTACATGTGGCACTTAGAAATAGATCCAATTCACCAGTTATGGTCGAAGGTGAAGATGTCATGCCTTTGGTTAACGCTGAGTTGGCGAAAATGAAGGCATTTACTGAGAAAGTGCGTGGTGGCCAATGGTTAGGGTATACGAAAAAGTCAGTAAAAGACGTTGTTGCCATTGGCGTGGGGGGATCTAATCTAGGTCCTCAAATGGTTACCGAGGCGTTGAAAAATTATGCTGATGATACGCTTAACGTACACTATGTTTCAAACGTAGATGGTGTACAGTTAGCTGGGGTGTTAAATAACTTAAACCCAGAAACAACGATGTTTGTAATTTCCTCAAAAACGTTTACTACCTCAGAGACAATGACCAACGCACGCTCGGCAGTGAAGTGGTTTTTGCGCCATGCGCAGAGTCAAGAAGCAATTGCAAAGCACTTTGTCGCAGTGAGTACGAACCTTGAAAAGACCCGTGAATTCGGGATTGCGGATGAAAACGTGTTTACCATGTGGGATTGGGTTGGCGGTCGTTTCTCGCTGTGGAGCGCGATTGGCTTGCCAATTGCTTTGTATGTAGGCTTTGAGCGATTCCTCGAAGTGCTAGAAGGTGCATTTGAGGTTGATGAACACTTCAAACACGCTTCTTTCGATAAAAACATTCCGCTGATCATGGCTATGTTAAGTGTATGGAATACAAGTTTTTTAGGGTATACCGCACAGGCGATTTTACCTTATGATCAAGCGCTACATATGCTACCTGCGTATTTACAACAAGGCGAAATGGAGAGTAACGGCAAACATGTTACCTTCGCTGGTGAGACTGTGCCATATACAACAGTCCCGTTGATCTGGGGAATGACCGGAATTAATGGTCAACATGCTTTTTATCAGTATTTGCACCAAGGCAACACGATAGTACCAGCGGACTTTATCGCATCACTTAAGCCGCAGGTAGAAGTTGGTCAGCACCACGATATTTTATTGTCAAACTTTTTTGCCCAAACAGAAGCCATGATGGCAGGTGTGGATGAACAGCAAGTTCGTGCTGATTTAGCTGCCAAAGGTAAATCTGAGCAAGAGATTGAGCAATTACTTGCTCATAAGATACATCAGGGCAATAGGCCAACGACATCAATATTGCTAGATGTAGTAGATGCTAAAGCTATAGGTCGTCTTATAGCATTGTACGAACATAAAATCTTCTGTCAGGGCATACTGTTACAGATTTGCTCATTCGACCAATGGGGTGTGGAGCTTGGAAAAGGTTTAGCTTCGGCTATTGAGGCTGAGTTGACAAAAGAAGGGGTAAGTAACCCTCACGATAGTTCGACAGCTGGTTTGATAGCATATTATAAAAACAATAGATAATTGAAATAAATTCGCTTTCACTATGAAAGCAACCAGTTCACTTAATGTGAAAAATATACCTTTGAACGGGTAGCGCTGGAGTTCTTAGGGCCTGTATTTTTGTGAGAGGAATTACAGTGCCCCTAAGGCTCATTTATCAGGCTGAGCATTTCTTCATCAGCCACTTCTGATGAGGTAATTTAGTTAGCTTAAATGATTGCCGCCTGACATAGCATTTGAACTGTTACAATCGAATTCATTACCGCTAAAAAGCGGATGTTCTGGTAGGCTAGGAAGATGGCATGACCGGACATTAACAATAAATGCGCAGACAGTGAACAGGACTGTTTTGCTGCGCTTAACCTTGTAGAGAGTAATTTATGCTTAATCCTTTTGATATTGTAATTTTTGGTGGGGGCGGAGATCTAGCACTACGCAAGTTATTGCCTGCAATGTATCGCGCATATCAAGAAGGTAACCTACCTGAAGGCTCTCGTATTTTGCCGACTGTTCGAGAAGAAAGTAAAAAACAAGAATATATCGAAACGGCACAACAGGCTCTTAAGTCATTCCTAGGCGAAGGGGAGTTTAATAACCGTGACTGGAAAGCGTTTTCACAGTACTTAGTACCAGTCGTTATTAATGTTACCGAGCCTGATGGACACTGGGATGAACTACGCGTGATTTTACAGCAAGATGCTGAAGATAAATCTCGAGTTTTCTATTTGTCACTTCCGCCTGCGGTGTATGGCACTTGCTGTGAAATTTTGTCAAAGAAAAAGTTGATTACCGCAACATCTCGAGTGGTGGTTGAAAAGCCTATTGGTTATTGTGGCGAGTCAGCGGAAGAAATAAACGGCAAGATTGCACAATACTTTGCCGAAGAACAGATTTTCCGTATTGACCATTACTTAGGTAAAGAAACCGTACAAAATTTAATGGCGTTAAGGTTCTCTAATGCACTATTTGAGAACTTATGGGACGCCAAGTCGATTGATAATATTCAAATTAGTATCTCAGAAACCGTTGGGCTAGAATCTAGAGCTGGTTTTTATGACAAAGCGGGCGCACTGCGAGACATGGTGCAAAATCACTTGCTACAGTTGCTATGTTTAGTCGCGATGGAATCTCCACACAAGCTAAACGCAAACAGTATTCGTGCCGAAAAGTTGAAAGTACTTGAGGCGCTTCGTCCGCTTGTTGATGAGCAAGTAGATAACAATATCGTACGTGGCCAATACGTACCGGGTGAGCTCAGTGGTAAGCTAGTGCCAGGTTACTTGGAAGAGCTAGGTGAGGGGTCAAGTAAAACAGAAACTTACGTAGCGATTCGTGCCCATATCGATAACTGGCGTTGGGCTGGCGTACCATTTTACCTAAGAACAGGTAAACGTATGAAAAAGCGTTGTGCGGAAATTGTCGTTGAATATAAACCTGTGTCGCATAATGTGTATGACGAGTCTGTTGGACCAATTCAACCGAACCGCCTTGTTATTCGCTTGCAACCTGAAGAGACAATTCAACTTACGTTGATGTCTAAGCGTATGGATAATCTGAACATGGAATTGCAACCGGTTACACTGAATATTGAGCTTAGTGAACAGTATGGTTCAAGCTTCCACTCAGACGCGTATAAACGCTTAATGCTAGATGCAGCGGCGAACAATCCAGCTTTATTTATTCACCGTGATGAAGTTCGTCAGGCTTGGCAATGGATTGACCCGATTATTGAACGTTGGCAAAGTAAAGGGACTCCGGCACTTTATCGTGCGGGTTCTTGGGGACCTGAAGACGCAGATGAGTTGTTGCAAGAAAACAATCACACCTGGTTCAATGTTGGAGAGCAAGTTTAATGGCGCAAATAACAGAACGATTCTTTGAATCAAAAGAAGAACTTAGCAATGCTTTGGCGAGCTTACTCGAAGCTGGCCTTGTGGCAGGAATTGAGCAAAAAGGTAATGCTGTTCTTATGGTGTCGGGTGGCTCTTCTCCTGCACCAGCTTATCGGCACTTGTCGCAGCTCCCTCTTGCATGGGATAAGATTTCTGTGGCTATGGTCGATGAACGTTGGGTTGACGCCAGTCACGAAAAATCTAACGAAGCGTTTATCAAGTCGACGTTGTTACAAGAGTATGGGGCAAAAGCTAATTTTGTCACCATGAAAAATTCTGCTACAACGGCGCAAGCAGGCCAGGCGGAGTGTGAACAAGCTTACCGCGCACTTGGTAAGGCAGATGTAACTATTTTAGGCATGGGTCCTGATGGTCACACTGCGTCTTTGTTTCCACACGCTGATGGGCTGGAGCATGGTCTAAACACAAGCGATACGGTGTGTGCTATCAACGCTAAACAAAGTGAAGTTACAGGTAGCATCACTGAGCGTATGACTTTGACTTTAAATGGAATTGCTAACTCTCAACAGGCAGTTTTACTGATCAGCGGGGACGAAAAGCGAGCCATGTATGAGCTTGCTAAGCAACCAGGTTCAGAGTTAGATATTCCGCTACGAGCAGTTCTAAATCATTCAGATATTAACCTTACAGTTTTCTGGTGCCCTTGAGCTTAAAATCAGTAAAATAAATCATCCAAGGCATTGATATACAATGCCTTGCTATTTTGAATTGCAAATCAACATTTAACATCTCATCAGCTTATCCCAAATACGTTCCGCATCCTACAACTAGAATTAACCACCGAAAAGTCGGTGAGAATCGTGCTTTTCTGGGAGATCGGCCTAGACATTTAAGGCATGAAAAATTATAATGACAGCGTTGTCATTATTGCGTGTTGTTACCCTTGAACACTTCTGCCAAAGTTTCGTTGCGCAAACTCAACTATTCTTCATAGTTATAAAAAGCTACGAAAAGATTATGATCCAGTCTAAAAGAAATATTTTTGTCCCTAAAATATACTTTTTCATGCTATATTCTATCCAGAATTTGTAACAAAGCATAACAAAGATAAATTAATATTATTTTAAATCAGCCACTTAAATTTATTGTTGAATATTTTTTGATTAATTCGGCAAAAAAGATGTAGCGGATTTGTAATTTACGGTGTATGGTTTGTTATTAGATGACAGCGTTGTCATCATCACTGGGCAGAAGTGATAAAAAATCCAACAAAATGATTCAAGGGGAATCCTGTGTTAGCTAATAATTTTAAAAAGAGCTTACTAGCAGTTAATGTCGGACTTGTACTAAGTGCAAGCGTATCAGGCATGGCTTATGCTGCTGATGAAAACCAAGTAAAAGAAGACGTTGAAGTTATTGAAGTGCGCGGTCTTCGTGCCTCAAATAAAGCCAACATCAATGCAAAGCGTTTTTCAAATGCCGTTGTTGATGCGGTAACTGCAGAAGATATCGGTAAATTTCCTGACTCAGATGTAGGTCAAGCTTTAGGTCGTGTACCTGGTATCACCGTTGGTCGTTCATTTGGTCAAGGTGGTTCTGTGTCTATTCGTGGTACTGATCCTCGCATGACATTGACAACGCTAAATGGCCAAAACGTTGCTTCAACAGGTTGGTATGATCAGCTGAACATCGACCGCTCATTCAACTACTCAATGCTTCCAGCTGAACTTATCGGCGGTATGGAAGTGTACAAATCAACGCAAGCGAATATTGTTGAAGGCGGTATTGGCGGTACGGTTATCGTTAAAACTCGCAAGCCATTAGATTTGGAAGCAAATACAATTTTCGCGTCTGCAAAAGGTGAATATGGTTCATTGAACGAAAATGTTGCACCAGATCTTTCAGCACTTTATAGCTGGAAGAATGAAGATGAAACATTTGGTATCTTGGTGTCCGGTGCGTATGTAGACCGTGAGTATTTACGCCAAGGTACAGAAGCTGACTTAGACTGGGGTTTACGTTCTTCAATTCAGCCTTCAAGCTTCTTACAAGACCAAGAGCGCACAGCAATTGATGCAACATTGCAATATCGTCCTAACGATCGCTTTGAAGTTGGCGCGCATGTTATGACCTTGGAACTAGGTGCTGACAGTATTGGTGCAAACATGTACATCAATACCGACACAGACTGGGGTGAAGGTGATTCGTTCTGTCAAAAATTCAATGGCGCAGGTGTATGTACATTAAGTGTTACTCCTGAAGAGCAAGCATCTCGTATCTTCTTCCAAAACTGGGCACGTAAAGGTGAGATGACTTCAGATACTTTCGAACTAAACGCGAAGTACGAAGGTGATGGTTACGTGATCAGCGCAGTTGCGGGTAACACGAAAGCTGAAGGTGGTACTCAAATGAGTGCAAACTTCGGTTATGGCTGGTGGGGTGATAAGTTCCATGAAGTGAAGTGGGCTGGTACCGTTGACGCACAAGGTAAACAGATCAAAGTAAATGGCCGTGATATGGGCTTCACACGTGATCAATTAGATAGCACGGTTGGCACATCTACGTGGACAGGTATTAAAGGTCCTAACTCAGACGAAGAAACTTATGCTCAAATCGACCTTGATTTAGATTTAGACTTGGGTGCAATCAACAAGTTTGAAGCGGGTATACGTGTTACTGATCATGAATTTGTAAAGTCAGAGTATCGCGCAGTATATGTTGATGATGTTGCTGATAGAAACGTTTTCAACACGGAAGACCTATACAGTGGAACTATGCCGCTAGGTTATGACGGTTGGACAATTCCTAAAGCAAACTTAGATGCTATGATCAACAGCACAATTTCATTAGTTGATGAGTTCGTATATAGCCGTCCAGCATATGGTAAGATTGAAGAAGATAACTTCTCAGCATATGCCATGTTCGGTTTTGATTCAGATGGTATTCGCGGTAACTTCGGTGTTCGCTACATCAGTACTGATGTGACTTCAAGCGGCCACGTTATTGATAACACCCCTGCTGATAATCTAGCGGTAAACGCAGGTTGGAGCAGTGCAGTTAAATCTGTAGAAGGTGAGTATAGCGACGTATTACCAAGTGTTAACGTGTCGTTTGACCTTTCTCCTGACATGATCTTACGTTTCTCAGCGGGCCAAGCGATTACGCGTCCAAACTACGATACATTATTCCTATCTAGCTCAAGTGGTTACCCTGATGACCGTGACTTCAACGAGCAGATCACATACGGTAACCCAGCACTAAAACCGATGAAGTCGTCACAAGCCGACTTGAGCCTAGAATATTACTATGGCGATGGTAACTTAGTTTCAGCAACTTACTTCATCAAAGACATCAGTAACTTTATCGTTGCCACAACACAGTTTGATCAACAGATTGGTGTTATTAACAACGATATTCCTGAGCCAGCTGATACATGGACTGTGAATAACTATAAAAACGCAGGCGGCGGTGAAATCGAAGGTATTGAATTTCAGATCAACCACGCGTTTGATAATGGCTTTGGTGTAAATGCTAACTATACATATACAGACGCAGCAGCACCTGCGGAAGTTTACACAGATAACTTGAGCTTGTTTACCGAGTCGTCAAAGCACAGTGCTAACTTGGTTGGTTACTGGGAAAATGACGAGTTTTCAGCTCGTGCTGCATACAACTGGCGTTCAGAGTACATGATCCGTGAATATGGCTACTACTACGGGAACCGTATGCATGATGACTTTGGTACTTTAGATGTTACACTTGGTTGGAACGCAACGGAGAACATCACAGCAACACTAGAAATCGTTAACCTTACCGAGGAAGATGATGTTCAATACGGTGCAGCTGGCGTGAACAGTGACGTTAAGGCGGCATTAAAAGACAACTTCCCTACTTGGTCTTTCCGTGGTGAAACGACTTATAAGCTAGGTGTTAGCTTCCGTTACTAATTCAGTAAGTGAACTGTAAAAGCCCAGCGTAGCTGGGCTTTTTTGTGGGTAAGAATATGAAAATTAAACGTATTGCAATCCTTGGGGGTGGCACAGCGGGTTGGTTGTGCGCCAATCACATAGGTCACGCTCTGAGTCATCATGGTGATATCCAAATCACAGTTATTGAATCTGCGACGATTGACTCAATTGGTGTCGGCGAAGGGACCGTACCTTACATTCAAAATAGCCTTAAGCGCTTTGGTATCTCCGAGGCTGAGTTTCTTGTTAAGTGCGACGCAACGTTTAAGCAGGGAATTAAGTTTGTTGATTGGCTAAATCCTGATGTACATGGTGCCAACTATTATTACCACCCATTTGATGAGCCCTTCGCGCAAGGTTATGACATAACAAACTATTTACTCAGTAAGCAGATCAAATTTGAAAATGTGGGTATTCAGGCGCGAATCTGTGAACTTGGGTTAGCACCAAAAAGGAAAAGCGACACTGAGTATCAGGGGAGTCTGGCGTATGCATATCACTTTGATGCTGCAAAATTTGCAGCCTTATTGGCTTGTAATGCGAAAGAAAAATTTTCCGTAAAGCATCAATTTGCCACAATAGTTGACGCGACATGTGACGAACATGGAAATATAGTGAGCCTTATTGATGAGCAAGGTGAGCAACTGGAGTTTGATTTTTATTTAGATTGTAGTGGCTTTAGGGCATTACTGACTGACAAAGCGCTTAAAATTCCCTTTGTGGATAAAAGCGACGAACTGTTGGTAGACACTGCATTAGTCAAGCAAATTCCCCTTGAGAAAGATGAGCAGTTGCCACCGTATACCACCGCAACCGCACATAAAGCTGGGTGGATATGGGACATACCTTTGACAACTCGCCGCGGCACTGGGTTTGTATATGCGAGCAAATATATGAGCGAGGATGAGGCAAAAGCCAGTTACGCGGATTATCTAAATATTCCAGTAGCAGAACTGAGCGTGCGCAAGCTGGATATGAAAGTAGGTTTTAGAGAGCAGTGTTGGCACAAAAACTGTGTATCATTTGGTTTAGCACAAGGGTTTGTTGAGCCTTTAGAAGCAACATCCATCTTATTGACGGACTTTTGTGGCGAATTGCTCGCTAAAAACTTTCCTAAAACTATTGAAGAAAGTAACGCGATGAGCACATATTTCAACGATGTGATGAGGTATGTGTGGGAAAGAACAACCGACTTCATCAAGCTGCATTATTGTATTTCAGATAGAATAGACTCTGACTTTTGGCAAGAAAATAGAGATATGCTGGCGAGCTCTGCAGAGCTTAAACAACGCTTAGACAAGTTTAAATTTCGAGTGCCAACTCAATCTGATTTTTTCAGCCGTTTTGATTTGTTTGATCACAAGAATTTTTTGTATGTCCTATATGGCATGGAGTTCAAAACTGAATTAAAAGAACTCTCTGATACAGAAAAGCAAATGAGTGAACAGTTATTGGCGCAAAATACTCAGATGATTAATAGCGCAAAAATGCAGTTACTAAATCATCGTCAATGGCTTGAATCATTGAAAACGGCTTATCAAAAGATACATGGTGAATAAATTGTGTCACAGCGACGATACCAAAGTGGTGGCTATCAGATAAATTGCCTCAATGGTATTTTGACTTCGTATACCCAAAGACACGCGGCTTTAACATAATGAGCTGTTATATAAGTAGTTGTGTGTTGGGCGCTGAAAAGTTGTTTTAGGTTTACAAAAGCAGGGCCAATTATATGTGAGTTTTCACTTCCAATTTGTGCCTAAAACCTTTAGCCTTAGGGCCACAAAAGTAATAATTACGTAAATGAATGGAGTAGTATTATGGCGGAGCAACAAGTGCAGCCTTTACACAACGAGAAACATGCCAACACTAAAGTACAAAATGGCATCAATGTTGAGTTTCTTAAATCACAGCACTTAATCCCAGTCGTTGCACACGAGTTCGCACGCGTTGCAACTGAATTCCCAATGGCGTTTGTAAAAAATAACGAAACTGACAAATTTCAAGCTGTTGCTATGTTCGGTTTAGAACCTGGTGAGAACTTATTTGTTGAAGATGGCAAGTGGACAGCAGGTTTTGCACCATTAGCGGTTACTCGTTACCCGTTTGGTTTGGTTAAGCATCCAGATGGCGAACAGTTCGGTATTGTTATCGACGAAGCAAGCTCACTCGTTGGTGAAGAGCAAGGTAATGCATTGTTCGAAGATGGTAAAGAGACTGAGTACCTAACACGTCGTAAAGAAGCGTTAGTAAACTTTATCGAGTTTTCTCGTGTTACTGAGACTTTCACTCAATACCTTGCTGACAAAGAACTTTTGATCCCACAAACATTAACAGTGGAAATCAAAGGCGAGAAGAAAGACATCAACGGTATTTACCTTATCGATGAGCGTAAACTAAACGAATTGAGCGATGAAGAGTACCTAGAGCTGCGCAAGCGTGGCTACTTAGCACCAATCTTTGCATTCTTAACGTCAACACACCAAGTTGCACGTTTAGCGCGTTTAAAAGCAAAGCAAGCATAATCATTTAGTAAGTGATATCGTAGAAAAAGCACCTAAGGGTGCTTTTTTTATGCCTGTCGACATCAAATCGAGTGCAGTTAATCGCGTTTAATTGCAAGTGACGTTTGTGCGCTGCATGTTGGGTTTTTATGGTGGAGAAAAATAATGAGAAATAGACCTATATTGATCGCAATGTGTGGGCTTTTGTTAGGTACGAGTAGCCAAGCTTTGGCACAAACTAAGCCGATTGCTATCGCCATACATGGCGGCGCAGGAACCATAGACAAAAGCCGTTTTAATGCACAGCAAGAGGAGGCATACAGAGCCAAACTTAAAGAAGCGGTTGAAGCAGGCTACGCGGTCCTAGAAGCGGGAGGAGAAAGCCTCGATGCTATCACTGCCGCGATAAATATATTGGAGGATTCAGAGTTTTTTAATGCTGGAAAGGGGGCAGTGTATACCTATGATGAACAACATGAATTAGATGCCTCCATTATGGATGGAAGAGACCGACAAGCAGGGGCAGTAGCAGGCGTTAAGCATATTAAAAATCCAATAAACTTAGCCCGAAAAGTGATGACTGACTCTGTACATGTGATGCTCAGTGGGCAAGGGGCGGAACAATTTGCCAAGCAGCAAGGCTTTACGTTTGTAGAAAACAGTTATTTTGATACCCCGCACCGTCTCGAAGCGCTAAATAAAGCAAAACAAAAGCTTGATGCTGCCCAAAAGCAGAGTTCGTCTTACCAAGCCGCACATCGTGGCTTGCCCGAAGAGTATAAGATGGGGACTGTTGGCGCTGTTGCATTAGATAAACAAGGTAACTTGGCAGCAGGAACCTCAACTGGAGGAATGACGGCGAAGCGTTTTGGACGTATTGGAGATTCTCCAGTAATCGGCGCGGGTACATTTGCTGATAATCGCTCTTGCGCTGTATCGGCAACGGGTCACGGCGAGTACTTTATTCGTTACAGTGTCGCCAGTGATATTTGTGCGCGTGTACAGTATCAAGAACAATCAATTTCAGATGCAGGCAATGATGTTATTCACAATGTGCTTGCGCCTATCGGTGGTACTGGCGGTGTCATCATTGTTGATAGTAAAGGAAATATCAGCATGCCATTTAACACGAAAGGCATGTATCGTGCGAGCAAGTCACACGTTCAGCCAACCTATGTGGGGATCTTTAAAAAGGATTGAAAAACAGGCAATTCCATGCACGCCAGCTATAGTTAAAATGCTGGCGTTTTCATATGGAGCAAATAATTATGCAATCAATAAAAGTGGCTGACTATTTAAATCATCGCCCCGTCACCTTTTCTGTAGAAATGAGAGTTGAATTAGCAGTTGAGAAGCTGCTACAAAGTGGACAGCCAGGCGGGCCGGTGATTGACTCAAACAAGCGAGTAGTGGGTTTTCTATCGGAACAAGACTGCCTTAGAAAAATGCTCGAAGCAACCTATCAAAATGAGTCTCACAGCGTGGTAGGAGATGTAATGACGGCGAATCCCGTGTGTGTAAAGCCTGAAGACAGCATTGTACAAATAGCCGATAAAATGACAATTAATAAGCCCAAATTGTACCCTGTCATTGATGATGAAGGACGTCTACTCGGTGTAATCAGTCGCGCCAATGTACTGTTAGCACTCGACAAACACCTTCACGATACGTATCTGTCTGGGCATAGGTACGTTTAAAAATTATTGTAAATAACAAAAATAGAACGAGTTCCTATCTCTTTTACTTTCGTTTGTGCATAAAAGGCGCTCAAAGGTAGCCTGCTATATTTGAGCGTTTGATCTACACAGTATTTTTCTCATACATACAACTATCATAAAACTATTAAATAGGAGTTAGTTAGGATAAGCGAATTATTTTGTTGAACATCCTTAGCTGTTATACCCAAACCGTTGGGCCTATGAAATTACGAGCGCGTCATGCGGCGATTGTCAAATAAGGTCAAAATCAAAACCCATTTTAGCGTTTTTTGGTTGGGTTACTTCTGTTGCTTTGTCTGTGCCTGCCAACGAACCTGTGCAGATCGCGGCTGGAGTATTTATTGGTATTGTAATTGAAGATGGGCAGGGACCATACCAACGTTTGGTCAATCACGCTGTCATGTGTGCAGTGTCAAGAGTCAGTTGATCCCTTGGCTCATGCCGTTTGGGCATTCAAGAATCAACATGTGCTGGCCATCTATGGAGTGACTGAGGCTGCGATAGATAGCGTTGGCAGATATGGGCGCGTCTTTTCGAACCTGCCCTTTCTTCTTGGGGCTTTATCCAGATAAGTAAGCCAAAGCGTTTGTATGCTCCTCGATAGAATATTACCGCTAGAGCATAGGCTCAGAGATTGGTTTTTGATACACTACGCGCTCTTCAATTTACGATGATAGGTAATGTGTAGTGAGTGTAGGACCACTGTTTGCTGAGCTCAAGTCTTGTCTCAAGAAAGATCAGTTTCTCCTTAAAAAGCGTTTGCATGGTGCGAATAAAATCACAGATGCAAACAAGCAAAGCAAAGTGGTTGCATCCATTGAAGAAGCGATTTTAAAAAGTCAATCGCTAAAAGTGCAACGCACAGAGCGACTTCCTAAAGTTAGCTACCCAGAGTTGCTTCCGGTTAGCCAGAAAAAAGACGAAATCAAAGCCGCAATTGAACAACATCAGGTGGTGATTGTTGCCGGTGAAACAGGCTCAGGCAAAACCACACAGTTACCTAAAATATGTTTGGAACTAGGTAGAGGCGTTGATGGCTATATCGGCCATACGCAACCAAGAAGGTTAGCAGCGAGAAGTGTTGCCAATCGTATTGCAGAAGAACTTGAATGTGAGTTAGGTCAGCAGGTTGGCTTTAAAATCCGTTTTAGCGACCAAGTGTCAGACAATACCTACGTTAAGCTGATGACGGATGGTATTTTACTTGCAGAAATACAACAAGATCGTTATTTGAATCAATATGATACTATCATTATTGATGAGGCACACGAACGTAGTCTGAACATTGACTTTATTCTGGGTTACTTAAAGAACCTGTTGCCTAAACGTCCAGATCTGAAAGTGATCATCACATCGGCAACCATCGACCCTGAGCGTTTTTCTAAGCATTTCAACAATGCACCTATCATCGAAGTATCGGGCCGAACGTATCCTGTTGAAGTGAGATATAGACCAATTCTCGATACAGCGTCTGATGATAGCGAAGCGCAGAGTGATCAGCTACAGGGCATTTTTGATGCAGTTGACGAGCTATGTGCAGAAGGCCCTGGTGACATTCTCATTTTTATGAATGGTGAACGGGAAATTAGAGATACAGCAGAGGCACTCGATAAGCGCAATCTCAAGGGGGTAGAAGTATTGCCTTTGTATGCACGTTTATCAAATGCTGAGCAAAATCGTATCTTCGCACCACATAGTCAGCGTCGTATTGTTTTGTCTACCAATGTGGCAGAAACATCACTTACTGTGCCCGGTATCAGATATGTTATTGACCCAGGCACTGCCAGAATTAGTCGCTATAGTTATCGAACAAAGGTACAGAGATTACCCATTGAGGCGATTTCTCAGGCCAGTGCAAATCAAAGAAAAGGTCGATGTGGTCGTGTTGAAGCGGGTATCTGTATTCGACTGTACTCTGAAGAGGACTTTCTTTCTAGGCCAGAGTTTACAGACCCAGAGATCTTGCGTACCAACTTAGCCTCAGTTATTTTGCAAATGTTAGGCTTGGGACTGGGTGATATCACCCAATTTCCTTTTGTACAAGCGCCTGACAGCCGCAATATAAATGACGGCATTGCTTTGCTTGAAGAGCTTGAGGCGGTGCACCCGAGCAAGCGTCGTCAAAGTACCAAATTAACCCAATCTGGACGCACGCTCAGTCGTCTCCCCATTGACCCTCGTTTAGCGAAGATGGTATTTACTGCAGACAAATTGGGCGCATTACGTGAAGTTATCGTCATAGTTGCTGCGCTGTCTATCCAGGATCCTCGAGAAAGGCCACAGGAAAAACGCGGAGCGGCGGATGAAAAGCATGCACGGTTTGAACATCCAGACTCAGACTTTGTGGCATTTTTAAACTTATGGTACTACATCGAGCAGCAACAAGAAGCACTCACGCGCGCGCAGTTTCGTAAACTATGTCAGAAAGACTTTCTTGCCTACATGCGCATTCGTGAATGGCAAGACATCGTTTACCAGCTGAGCACCATCTGCGAAGAAATGAACATGCAATTGAGCGACAGCCCAGCTGATTTGGATAATGTGCACCAAGCCTTACTCAGTGGCATGCTCAGCCACATTGGTGCTAAAGATGAAAAACAACATTACAAAGGTGCGCGCAACAGTCAGTTTCATATATTCCCAGGCTCTAGTTTATTTAAGAAAAGCCCGAAATGGCTAATGTCGGCAGAACTGGTTGAAACGAGTAAGCTATATGCAAGGGTCAATGCCAAGATTGATGTTAATTGGATAGCGCCTTTGGCGCAGCATGTGGTTAAGCGTAGTTTTAGCGAACCACACTGGGAGAAGAAACCAGGTTGTATCATTGCTTTTGAACAGCAAACGCTGTTTGGATTGATCATCGTTGCGCGTAAGCGCACCGTGTATAGTCAAATTGAGCCTGTATTGTGTCGTGAGTTGTTCATCAAAGAGGCGCTGGTGGCGCAGCAGCTCGGTCAAAACGAAGCTTTTTTACAGCATAATCAGTCTTTAATTGATGACATTCATGTACTGGAACAAAAGGCACGCCGCCGCGATATTCTCGTCGATGAGCAAACCTTATTTGAGTTTTATGATCAACGTATTCCGAAGGATGTTTGCACGCGCGCTGGTTTCAATCATTGGTGGAAAAGTCAAAAGCAAAAAGATAAACGCTTTTTGCATATGAGTCGTGAGCAGCTGATGCAACACGATGCGCAGCAAATCACCGAGTATGATTATCCAGACGTATGGCATCAAGGCAACCTAATGTTGCCGCTAGAGTATCACTTTGAGCCAGGGCAAGCCGTAGATGGCGTAATGGTCAATATACCCTTAGCATTGTTAAACCAAGTTGATGAGCAGGGATTTGACTGGCATGTGCCTGCCTTTAGACATGAGTTAATCTGTGGTTTGATTAAAAGTTTGCCCAAGAATCTGCGTCGTAATTTTGTGCCAGCTCCAAACTATGCGGACGCGGTGCTCGCAGCGGTAGAGCCAATGCAAGGGGCATTGCTTGATGCCTTGGCAATGCGACTTTTACGTATGACTGGGGTAAAAGTTGAACCTGAGGACTGGGATCTAAACGTTCTGGAACCGCATTTAAAAATACAATTTCAAGTGATGGGGGATGATGGCAAGGTCATTGCCCATGGGTTTGATTTACAAGCTTTGAAAGACAAATTGCAAGGCCGTGTATCGGATACGCTTTCTCAAGTCGCAGAAGCAGGCATTGAACGCCAAGAAATTACCCAGTGGCAATTTGGTGAGCTACCCAAAGAATATACTAAAAAACAAGGTAACTACGAAATTAAGGCGTTCCCCGCGTTAGTAGACAAAAAGGCGACCACGGCAATCGAGTTATTTGATAGTCCTATTAAAGCTTCAGCTGCGCACCAAAAAGGGATACGCCGACTGGTGTTACTCAATGTGCCTTCGCCTATCAAATACTTGCAACAACATTTACCAAACAAAGCCAAGCTAGGCTTGTATTTTAACCCATTTGGAAAAGTACAAGACCTGATAGACGACTGTATTGCCGCAGGCGTTGACTTGCTACTAGTCAAAGACGCTGATATTCGAGACGAGCATAGTTTTGAGCAAGCAAAGGAGCGTATTCGTGGTGAACTCGGTGATACGGTGGTGCAAATTGCTACACAAGTTGAACAAGTATTAAGTATCGCACATGCTATTAATAAGCGTATGAAAGGCAGGGTAGATTTAACCATGATAACAGCTCATGGCGATGTCAAGTCACAGCTAGAGGCGCTGGTTTTCAAAGGCTTCGTAAGTGAACATGGCGCAGCTAAGCTGCCTGATTTGTTACGCTATATGAAAGCGATAGAAAAACGACTAGAAAAGCTACCAGTTGATCCAAATCGTGATCGTTTATGTGTACTTGAACTGGAAAAGGTTGCACAGGCGTATCAGAAAGTGGTCGCACGTATTCCAAAAGGACATCCTTTGCCTGATAATATACAGAGCATTTTTTGGATGCAGCAGGAGCTTAGAGTTTCACTGTTTGCGCAAACACTCGGTACGCCTTATCCCATCTCCGCCAAGCGGGTGATGAACGCACTGAGAGACTGCGAATAATTGCTTAATTAGCTTGCAATTTACTCTGAGCCAATTACCTTATTAGAAGGAAAAGTTTTTGGATTTTGAAAAGGAAGTGACATCAACTATGTCCACTCGCAAAAAAGGGAATAACACACCGCATGTACTTGTGGTTGATGATGAATATTTTAACTATGAAATGCTCAGTATGGCTTTATCTGATGCGTTTAAGCTTAGTTATGCAGACTCAGGAAAGAGTTGTTTATCCAACGCGATAGCTCATAAGCCTGATGCAATTTTGCTTGACGTATGTATGCCTGGCCTTGACGGGTATGACACGTGTCGTATGTTGAAAAATACTCCAGAAACGAAAGATATTCCCGTTGTGATGGTATCAGGCTTAGAGTCAGAACAAGAGCAACAAGCGGGCTACGAAGCCGGCTGCGATGCTTACGTGATAAAACCTTTTGCCATCCAATCCTTATTAGAAAAACTAAAATCCATGGTATAAGGGGACAGCGATGTTGCACGAGGATAAGCGCAGATTCATGCGTATGATGGTTAATGCAAAGGCCAGATTGACAATATTAGAAACGGGCTTGACGTTTGAAGGTAAATGCCATGACCTAAGTGCAACTGGGTTGTCGATAGAGGTCAGTGAGCCTGTTGAACCGAATACCATGATGGAAGTACACATTAACTCGTCCAGCACAGCTATCCCGCCATTGAATGCTCACGCCAACGTAGTGCGTTGTGCTCAAGAGCAAGATGGCACATATATATTAGGCTTGGAAATTACTCAGTTTAACTGACGACTAACTACAAAATACCTTACTTTGTAGTAACAATGAGCTTAGCGCAGTGTGCTCGGTATTGTTCTTGGTATGTAAGGTTTTGTCCGTGTTCATGTTTAAAATCAAGGCCGACCATGACGCGATCGTCAGGGCATAGATATGTTTGATGTAACTCAAACTTGCTTTGCCAACTAGATACTTGAATATCTTCAAGGTCGATATGGATACTGCCAATGTAGCTGCTTAGCTCTTGCTCCTTTTTACGTAGCTTTTCAACAATCTTAAGAGCTTCTTGATCGCTTGTTTTGAGTCGTTCAATGATCTTGGCAATAGTCTGCTCTTTTAATGCTTTTTTAACGCTGTCTTCGGTATGTTCGACTACGAACTGATATATGCCAAGGCTGGTCAGTAGAGTGACAATCAAAACTACAAATGCAAGTGCACCTATCGCTTGATTTCTGGCCGTATCGGCCTTTTCTTTAATTAGTAATTGGACCTCTGGGGCTATCATAACTCACTCCTTTTGGTTTCACAGCTGGTATAGCTTTGGGCCGAAAAAGCTATCCTTGAATGCAAATATAGAACAGCTATTTCTTATCGCCACTTTATCGGCAGGTAAATATGACGCAAATACGGTCGTATACATGATTGTAAGAAAACGCTTTTATAGAGTGATGAGGTTTGGGAAGACTGGAGACAGCAAAGGCGTTGTTTTCAACGCCTTTGGCCGATAAGCTGCTAATTTAGTAAACCTTACAGATTAACCCTTTTAGATAAAATCCTTCTGGATAGTTGCCTGAAATCGGGTGATCTGCCGCTTGATTTAGACGTTCCATAATCAGTAGTTCTTTGCCTGCATCGAGGGCCGCATCTGCTACCACCTTTTGAAACAGGTTTTGTTCCATAAGGCCAGAGCATGAGAAGGTTAATAACGTTCCGCCGGGCTTGAGGATTTGCATCGCTATCATGTTTATGTCTTTATAGCCACGGCATGCACCAGTGAGCTGAGCTTTACTCTCGGCGAATTTTGGTGGGTCCATGACAATTGTGTCGAACTGACGACCTTCGTCGCGATACTGCCTAAGCAGCTTAAAGACATCTTGCTTAACAAATTCTGCTTTTGAGAGGTCTAGATTATTGTGTTCGACATTGCGCTTAGCGGTATCCAGCGCAGGTTGAGAGACATCGACATTAATAACCTTGTCACAACCTCCGCGTAGCGCGTACAAGCCAAATGTGCCAGTGTAACAGAAACAGTTCAGGACCGTTTTGCCTTTAACAAAGCGCTCTAATGCCGCGCGACTGTCTCTTTGATCAAGATAGAACCCTGTTTTATGGCCATTGATGATATCAACCTCAATTTTCAAGCCATTCTCTTCAATGAGTACAGGTTCTGCAGGCGCATCACCCCATAGTGCGCCCGTGGTTTTTTCCAGGCCTTCTTTTTTACGCACATCGACATCTGAACGTTCATAAATGTAGCAATCAGGAAATAGCTCTCTCAGTGCCATAAGTAAGTCACCTTTATGACGTTCAGCACCTGCACTGAGCAATTGACACACTATATAGTTGTCGAATTTATCAATGGTAATTCCTGGTAAGCCATCAGATTCCGCTGCACTTAGTCGAAATCCTGTTAATCCACCCTCTTCAATGGTCTGTTGGCGAGCATCCAGCGCACGACGTAGCCTTTTGACAAAAAACTCGGTGTCAATCTGCTCGTTCTGATCAAAACTCCACACGCGGGCACGAATTTGTGAATCTGGACTATAAGCCGCAGTTGCAAGATATTGCCCATCATGGGTATAAATGGTGACCGTATCACCTAAGGCTGGTTTGCCCTTTATTTTCTTGATTGCTTTAGAGAAAATCCACGGGTGCTTACGTTTTAGCGACTTTTCTCGACCGGGCTGTAAATACAGGGCACAAGACATAAAAATTCCTTACTCAATAGAATGCTTGCCATTTTAGTGAAGGGCATGCCAACATACAATCTTAACCTATTAATATTGGCCAGCTAGGGCCTTGAGCTGTTAAATTGTGGGTTATGAATTGTGGCTATGTACGTCATCAATTGAACTGAGAATCCGCTAATAAATTTATAAAAGTCATAAGAGAATGTAATGCATAACATTGAACAGGCATGTAAAAGCTTTATGTTAAACAGCGTCTTTGCTGATACGGCCCATGATTTAACGCATGTTGAAAGAGTGGTTAAAACTGCCAAGCAGCTCGCTGAGCAAGAGCAGGCAGATTTGGCTGTAGTGTTACCGGCTGCATGGCTACATGACTGTGTTGCCGTAGCTAAAAATCATCCTGATAGAGCGAAAGCCTCAAAAATGGCGGCAGACAAAGCTGTGACGTTTCTTCAGTCAGTTGGTTATGATGAGTCTAAACTCAATGCGATTCATCACGCAATCGTAGCTCATAGCTTTAGCGCCAATGTCACGCCTGAAACCTTAGAGGCTAAAATTGTTCAAGATGCGGATAGAATGGATGCGTTAGGCGCAATCGGTGTGAGCCGTTGTATGAAAGTAGGAGGGGCCATTGCTCGCCACTTATATCATCCCGAAGATCCATTTTGTGAGCGCCGTGAAGCGGATGATATGCGTTATACGCTAGATCACTTTTTTATTAAACTGCTACATATTGCTGAGCAAATGCATACTCCTTCAGCCAAAGAGGAAGCGCGTAAACGAACTGACTTTATGTGTGCATTCTTAGAGCAGTTAAAACAAGAGATTGCCTAATTCGTTATATGTATGTCATCGAGTCATGCGCTTTACAAACACAACCACGAATAGGGCTAACGAGAAGCTGCCGGTAAAGGCCTCAACGGCGGCAATAAATCGCGAGAACCCAACGGGTGTGATATCTCCATACCCTAATGTCGTAAATGTCACAACGCTGAAATAGAAGCTGTTCAGCAGAGCGCCGATATTGTCAGAGAAGCTGTTGGCAAAGTCTAACTGTAGGCGTTGCTCGTCGTAGGTTACGCCGAATATAAAGTACATTAATGCACAAAATACGATCATCGTTAAACTGAAACGGATGACGTTTTCTGGTTTTTCTCCATAGCCGCAGAGTAAATTGATAAAACTAGAAACAATGCGCCTTTGTGAAAACTTAGGGTATTGCTGGTGGCGCATCCGTAGTTCTTGATAGGTGAATTTGCCAGCCATTTCAAATAAACCTTGTTGCTCAGCGCCTTTTCTGAGTGAACGATATATTTCCTCAGACTGTAAAAATAAGTCATTAGCGTCATCAATACGTTTTTCTTTTAAAGCGTTAAAGGCTTGTTGCTCTTGTAATAGCTTGTCACCTAAATATAGGTTGTCGATACGGGTATTATTGAGTTTAATTCCCAGCAGGTTTGTGCCCTCAAGATGGCAGCAATGTAGATTAGCCTCTCTTAAATCTGCTTTCATTAAAGAAGCATGGCAAAATGTATTATTAAACAGATGAGCACCTTGTAAATTTGCGCGATAAAAGTTGCTGTACGACAAATCATAGCCATTGTGATCACCAAACTTCACTAAATTAAGCCCTTCGAGGTTTGCGCGCTTTAACTCTAAGCCATGCAGTAGACCGCCACGTTTGGCGTAGCGCTCTAGTTTTTGAGTAAGCTCTAAGCCACTTTTGTCAAATTTAGCATCGTGCCAAAAACAAAGTCCTGAACCCATATCAATCTCTTGGCATTTATGACCGTCGGGTGATTTATATTGACAACATGGTTTATCACTCATAGATATCTGATCTCTTTAGCCATTTATTTTTATAGATTAGCAGCTAATTGGCGCGGTAGAATGACTGCAAGAAAACTTTTTTTAATTGAAGATGTTTGAATATCAGCTAAAACTCAGCAAAAGACGTAAGACAGTTGCATTAAAGGTTACAGATACAGGCGTTCATGTGTATGCGCCATATGGTGCATGTATAATGGAAGTTGAGCGGTGGTTAAGCACTAAAAAGTCTTGGGTAGAAGCTCAACAAACAAGACTCGCGATTGGTGTACAAATACAAATACCTTGGCAGAGCAATAAGGTAATGATCTTTGGTGAAGCGTTTGAGTTTTTATTTGGCACTTGTAATTATATTGATCATCAAAAAAAGCAGGTTGTTATCAAAACCTCCACACGCTCTTCAGTCAAATCAATCAGAGCTCAGCTCATAAAGTTGCTGGCAGTTGAGCTTGAACAGTACGTAGATAGCAAGTTACATCACTTCAGTACACAAATGAATGCGCCTGTAGCAATTGTAAAATTCAGAGAGTATAAAAGCCGTTGGGGAAGTTGTTCGAGTCAGTACGCACTTACATTCAACGTGTTGCTCGCTGGTGCGCCAAAGAGAATGATTGATTATGTGATGGTGCATGAGTTAGCGCACTGTCATGTTTTATCGCATAACAAGGCGTTTTGGCAGCTTGTCGGTAAATATGACCGAGATTATAAACAAGCGGTAAAATGGTTTAGAGAAAATGCTAAGCAGTTATTTATAGCTAAAGAATAAAAGAGATGGTGGAGGGGGCTGGATTCGAACCAGCGAAGGCAGTGCCGTCAGATTTACAGTCTGATCCCTTTGGCCGCTCGGGAACCCCTCCTCAGTGGAGTATACAATTTGGTGGAGGGGGCTGGATTCGAACCAGCGAAGGCAGTGCCGTCAGATTTACAGTCTGATCCCTTTGGCCGCTCGGGAACCCCTCCAAATTGTATTTGTGTTGTTGATGGTGGAGGGGGCTGGATTCGAACCAGCGAAGGCAGTGCCGTCAGATTTACAGTCTGATCCCTTTGGCCGCTCGGGAACCCCTCCTAAACAACGGCGGTGATAATATCAAAGTTTTTTATTAAGTAAAGAAAACTGCTAAAGAAATTTTAAAAAATGCCGATAAAAGTCTAGTTCAGTAGTTAATTGGCGAAACTCTATGCAATTTGATGTGGTATTAACCAGAGAAGACCAACTCGGTAACGCACTTTCGGTGAGTGTGACCGAGCATCGTCGTGCTGATTTTTCCATGTTACTGGCGATGCTTTCTCAAGACGCCTTAGAATTTAGTCAATTTCATTTGCCAGAGTCAGAACTGAACGAAGCTGATCTGAGTGAGTTAGCACTTAAGAAAGAGCTACAAATTGGCCCTCAGCAAGCACTGGCACCAGAAACATACGATATGTCGATAGGTCAAAACAATGCGTCGCGATTAGCACAAAGCAGTTTAACAACTTTAAAACTGCAACAGTGCCTGTCGCCAGAGCCGTTGGCAATACGCAATGACAAAACTCATATTCCACTGGAGGTAGTGGATAATTGTGAAATAGCGGTAAGGAAACGTTTGGAGTCGATTAAAAGTGGCGCTTCAATAGAAGAAAAACCCGCTATGAATGCAGCGGGCTTTTACGATCAGCTTGCCAGCGGACAGATGCAAAGTGCGTTGCAGCTCACCGCTTAAGTAATGTCTATCAGGTGCTATGACACTTTTTAAACTTTTTACCACTGCCACAAGGGCACATGTCATTCCTACCTAGTTTAATTTCAGGTGTTGGATAAATATGGCCGTCTAAATACTTCCATAGACCGTCTTCTAAAATAAAATTTGATAACTCATGAAGCGCACAGACTTTGTTGTCAGCAATATATGTTGCTTGAAATTCAACAAAACTGCCATCATTTGTATCGCCAACCGATAATATGTCCAATTTTATAAAGTTAACGGCATTGGCAAATGCCAAAATATCTTCAACACTATGATGCTTTTTTTCTTCTTGAGCGTAAGTCGCCCTAATATATTGAGCATTTTTTACTACATATGCACTATAGCGCGAACGCATAAGCTGTTCTGCTGTTTTAGGAGTTTGTGCTCCTGAAATAAAAGGTTCGCAACATTGTTGAAAAGGCGCTTCACTTGGACAATAACACATCACTGATACACATTAAGACATAAATGCAGGCATTGTACACTTTTCTGGTTGCTTAGTATGAGAAAAACAGAAAATTTCAGTGTTCGTGTTGGGTAAATTCATCCTACTTAGTTCATTGGCACTGAGAACGTCCGTCCAAGTGATCACGGCTGCAAAATTACCATTGTTTAGCGCAGAAGATAAAACGTAGCTTAAATCAACAATATGCTTTCTTCTAATCACTAATAATTTATTGGTATCAATAGAGCAGCTATCTATCATTGCTTTATTTGGTACATTATCGGGCGCGATTAACAATGTCCACCCTTGTTTTTGATTACATTGATGAACAATTTTGAGCAATGCTAAACTTGCACAAATATCATCTTCTGTTGTCACATGATGGACATTACTTACCGGTGACTTTGGTAAACCTGAAGTAATTTCTAAAACTGAACTTGTTTGCAACATAATCAACTCACTGGTGTTATATACAGTATTTGTATACAGTAGTTTATACAGTTATTAGATGCAAGCGAAAATTGTCACTTTTTTATACAAATATACAGTTATGGTCGAGGAAAAGCGCATGAATGCTTGTCATGTCTATGAAATTTATTATAAAAAGGTGGCTAGATTACGACTGGATAAAGGTTAACTGATGTATTTGTTCGTACAGTGTTGCGGCATAACAGTGCGCATCTTTGATGCGCTTGGTCGTTAAGTGCGGTTTTAGTTGTTCTATCATAGCGCTGGCGGCTTCCATACCCTGACTTTGTGCGAGCACCAACCAAGCCATCGCATGGAAGGGGCTTTGTGGCACTCCTTGTCCTTTAACAAAGAGTAAGCCAAGATAAAACTGCGCTTTATAATTGCCAGACATAGCAGACATACGGAACCACTTCGCAGCAAGCGGAAATGCTTGCTCTTTGAGATAATACAAGCCTTTTTTAAAAGCGATTTGAGGATCATTGTCCTGGGGTAACTGGGCGTCACTGCTAATCGGAGAAGTTACAAAGTCCAATACATTAAGCAGCTGTTGCTCTAAATCTTGGCTTGCTGAATTTTCGAATTGATCTCGTTCCATAGTATAACCGCAATAATAAGCCCATTAGCAAGTGTAGCTGAATTCTAACTAATTTGTCCGAATAAACCAGTAGTTTATGTTAAAATCCAAACACTTGTTTCCAATTTAAAACCTTAACTATGTTAGAACGGTTATTCAATATACGCCAGCAAGGCTCTAGTGTGAAAACAGAGATAGTTGCTGGGTTAACCACATTTGTAACTATGGTCTATATCATCTTTGTAAACCCACCGATGTTAGCCGAAGCGGGGATAGACCTTGGCGCAGCATTTGTCGCAACCTGTGTCGCGGCAGCCATTGGCTGTTTTATTATGGGCTTTTGGGCCAACTACCCACTGGCACTGGCACCGGGAATGGGGCTGAACGCATTTTTCACCTATGGTGTGGTGCTTGGCATGGGGCACAGTTGGCAATCTGCATTGGGAGCGGTCTTTTTATCTGGGTGTCTATTCTTATTGCTCAGTATTTTTAAAATACGAGAGTGGGTGATTCAGGCTATTCCTTTGGTCTTAAAACAGGCTATTGCAACAGGAATTGGCGCATTCTTAGCACTAATTGCATTGAAAAATGCTGGTATTATTATCGCCAGTCCGGCCACTTTGGTGCAGCTTGGAGACATTACTCAGGCGGGCCCATTGCTGGCAATATTGAGCTTTTTTATTATCGCTGCTCTGATGTTCAGAGAGGTGAAAAGTGGAGTGTTGATCAGCATATTCGTTGTCACTGCAATAGCATTAAGCATGGGGTTGGTGTCATATCAAGGGGTGATGTCTGCCCCACCGAGTGTTGTACCAACTATGATGCAACTGGATGTTGCCAGCGCATTGGAGTTATCTATGCTCAGTGTGGTGTTTGCGTTTTTGTTCGTTGACTTGTTTGATACGTCAGGCACATTGGTTGCAGTGACACACAAGGCGGGTCTGGCAGACAAACAGGGTCGTATGCCAAGAATGGGCCGCGCGCTATCTGCAGACAGCACTGCGACGATTGCAGGCTCAATGCTTGGAACCTCGACGACGACATCTTACATAGAGTCAGTCTCTGGTGTTTCAGTGGGAGGAAAAACAGGGTTAACAGCTGTCACGGTTGGGGTGTGCTTTCTCCTGATGATGTTTTTTGCACCGTTGGCAAAAATGGTGCCGGCCTATGCGACGGCGGGAGCAATTTTATATGTTGCTGTGTTGATGTTGCAAAATCTTAAGTCGGTGAATTGGGATGATATGAGTGACGCCATTCCGGTCAGCGTAGTGCTGCTGATGACTCCACTGACTTTTTCTATCGCCCATGGCATTGCACTGGGTTTTATCGCTTACACCGCGGTTAAAGTTGTTTGTCACAAGTCGCATGAAATCACGTTTAGTGTGTGGCTATTGACGGCATTGTTTATATTTAAATTCGCGATAGAGTAGGTAAGGTATCAATGAAAAAGTGGTATTGATTACCACTTTTTCTTAGGTGCAAATAGGACGTCGAGATCGTCTTTTTCTTTTTCTTTTTTCTTTTTAACCGCAGACGCATTGGATGCCTTAAGCTCGGTACTTATCTCATCTAGATAGGTTGTGAGCTGTGCTTTTTTCTCTTCAACGTATTCATCTGTATAGCTTACAGAGTTGATAGTCGCATATGCCTTTTCAAAATATTGGCGCGCCGAACCAACCATGTTAGCGGTTCTAGCAGATACGCCGCGTTTGATCTGACTTTCTACATTAATACGCAGTTGTAACTTTTCCAGTCGTCTATCTTCGGCAACGAACAGTTGTGTATCAACCTTACCTTTAGAGTGCTCCGTACGAAGTACGTGACGCAGACGCTTTATACCTTGCACCAGAGCGATCAATTGTTTGTCAGCATCAGGTAAGCTTAAACCATCAACCTGTGACTCTGGGTTAATTGAGGAGCTTAAGCGCTCTTTGGCTTCATTCAGACGGTTTTTCAATTCTTTATTTGTTGGAGAAAGCTCAACCATGGTGGTGAGTGCGTCGAAAACTCTGCGTTGTAGAACCCGCAAAATGAGATCTGACATAGGAATGTTAGAGCTATTTACGATGATGTCCTCAGATTCCTCAATAATCTTTTTCTGTTTTGCTAATTCCTTTCTACGCTCAGCTTCTTGTTTTTCTCTATGCTGTTGTACGGCACTAACCCAAACCGCAATAACGATCAGTGCAACAATTAGCATAATTATAATAGAAACGAACATAACAAATTTCTCTTAGACCACGAATCAAAAGATGAATTTTTATCTTACATCAATTAATTGCATTCTGAACAGTTTTCCGTTCAGTTGTATGAAAAATAATTTGAAAATCATTATTTATCATTATAGACCAAGACAAGGTTTTATCTGATAAACAAACAGATATGTCTAGAGCTATCTCCATAGATGTAATTATGCTAGCCTTAGGAAGATTGGCTTTGTCTCAAGCATATACCATTTAATAGCGCGCCGTGTTCATTGCCTTGTAAAAACTAAAAAGAAAAAATAAGCTATGAAATTACAACAACTTAGATATATTGTAGAAGTTTTAAACCATAATCTGAATGTGTCAGCCACTGCTGAAAGCCTTTATACTTCTCAACCGGGCATATCAAAACAAGTTAGAATGCTGGAAGATGAACTTGGCGTACAAATTTTTGGTCGAAGTGGTAAGCATTTAACTCATGTCACTAATGCGGGCAATGAGATCATAAATATAGCGCGTGAGATCTTATCTAAGGTCGAAGGCATCAAGGCGGTTGCAAACGAACATACATTGCCCGATCAAGGTAAGTTGAACATTGCGACTACCCATACCCAGGCTAGGTATGCGTTGCCGGGTGTTATCCAGGGTTTTATGAAGAAGTATCCTGCGGTTTCTCTTCATATGCATCAAGGCACCCCACAACAAATATCTGACGCGGCGGCAAGAGGCGATGCTGATTTTGCTATCGCTACGGAGGCACTGCATTTATACTCAGATTTAGTGATGTTACCTTGCTATCACTGGAATCGCTCAATCGTAGTTGCTAAGGATCATCCACTTGCTCAAAAAGCACATAATCTGACTGTACATGATGTAGCAAAATACCCGCTCATTACCTATGTGTTTGGTTTCACTGGCCGCTCTGAATTAGATAAAGCGTTTAACGCGCATGGCTTAGAGCCTCACATTGTGTTTACTGCCACTGATGCTGACGTCATAAAAACCTATGTGCGCTTGGGCCTTGGAGTGGGGGTGTTGGCATCGATGGCTATTGATAGTGTGGCTGATAAGGACCTTGTTTGTATCGATGCGAGTCATTTATTTGAAGCCAGTACGACTAAAATTGGCTTCAGAAAGGGCAGCTTTTTGCGAGGTTACATGTATGACTTCATTGAACGTTTTGCGCCACACTTGAGCAAAGACTTAGTTGAAAAAGCCAGTTTGCTGCGTAATCAGGATGATGTAGACGCGTTGTTTGCAGATATTCCGTTACCTATCAAGTGATCTCCTAGTTGTTGCGCATGGATTCAATGACTGTGCGCAACGTTGTTTTTCAACTGCTGTAATGAACAGTAATGGCAGTTTTTTGGGATTAGTCTAACGTTTAATGTGTGTTACCTGTTGGATACATACTGTGGAAGGATTGTCTCAACCAAGCGCTCGCTTTTCTCTTAACCATATATTTTTTGACAGTTTACTCGATAGGCTGTCTGAGTTCTCATTGATTCCTGAGCCGGCGAGTAATCAAACATCTGCTCCGGTTGCACATAATCAAGTCTTTCTAGGAAAAATCTATACACAGTTTTGTCCCACGGTTGAAACTGTAGAGGCGATGTTGGTGAGCAACAACAAAGTAGTTATTTTGGGCAGCCAGCATGAAATTGAGCAATATATTACTCGTCTAGATATGAGTGTTCGTTACCAATACTTGGGTGAAGAACAGAGCCTGTGCCCTGGGTTTATAGAGCCGAATATTAACTTAATTCTCAGTGCGATACTGCAACAGTGGTCGCATATTGGACCATTTGGCTTTGACTGTGGTTGGCAAAAATTGATGCCCAATTACGGGTTAAATTATATTGCGCGCGCATTACTGTATCTTGACAAAGGTTTATCAGCTGAGGATTGGCTGCTAGGTTACGGGCTTTACAGTGTGTTACTGGATGAGAGCGCACAAACGAGCCAGCATGATGTTTTTCAACTGGTGCAGCAAGTGTGTATCGATAGACCTGTTGCTATCTTGGATGCCACCAGTGCCATTGCATACGTGAATGAAGCCGCACTAGAGAAAATATATAGCTATTTGCAGCATCATGATGCGAACCCCTTTGCATCAAAAGCAATGTTTTTTGATTTGGTACGTCGTCAAAATGGTTTAATTAACGAACAGTTAGTGTGGTTGGTCGAAGCCTTGCCAGCTAGGCAGCTTAAACGTCAATTAAAAAGTGTGTTTATACAAATTGATGAAATTGTTGCACGTGCGTATTCGTTGGGTATCACCCATATGGGCACGATTGATACTCACCCATTTGCTCGCAAGTTGCTTAATCTATATCAAAAAACAAATTCAGCAATAAGCATAATGGAACCAAGAAATAGTTGGTTACAAGAGTTAAACAGTCTAGCTTGTTTAAGTGAGCAGTATACAGAAGTCGAGCCTGCGGCTAATCGCTCAATAGCCATTAACATTGGAGAGGTTGGCTATTGCGGTTATGACTGGGTGAAAAGTTATCACGGACAGTCAATGTTACAGCCTTGTCAGCAGTTAATGGATCAAGGGTATAATGTATGTTTGCAATCAGGGTTTCCTATTTTACCTTTGAGCCCCTTACGTGCTGCGGAGCAAGCCTGTAGCCGAATTATGGAGTATGCGCCAGGCTGCTATACCCGTCATGAACGGGTCTTGCTACCAGATCAATGTTTGTCAAAGCCCCAGTCACTCAATGCTATTACCAAAGCAGCAGCGGAACACTTAGGGTCTAACCTCGGCACTTTAAAAGAAGGTGAAACCGCAAACTTCGTTCACTTATCAGCCGATCCACTTGCTAGCAACTCTAATTTTAGGGAGTTGGCTGTGATAGCTTGTTACACCAACTAGCTAACCCAAGATCTTAGAAATTTCATTTATTTTCTTCATTCAATATGATTTACATTTAAATTTTAAATTATCAGTGTGTTAAGTGATTTTATGTGTGTCAATGTTTACTGTACACATATAAATTCGCGGAGTTATTCATTAAAGTTATGTAAAATATATTGTATACATTGTGTATTTGGTGTTAATAATTAAAAAGCCCGTTATCAAAAGTGATGGGTTTGGATACACAACATACAAAGGTACATTATGAAACTTAATAAAATAGCGTTAGCTCTGCCTGTGCTTGGGATGAGCCTAAACTTGACTGTTAGCGCAGCACAGCATTCTGGTTCCGCGCCGACACAGCCTCAAACAGAGCAATCAGTGCAACATATTCACCATGGTCATGAACATGAACAAGTGGATGAACGAGCACCTGTTGCTGCGTCCCAGCTTCAGGATGTGACACGTATTAATCCTCAGCTAAAATTGCAACAAGTGATGTCATCACAAGCATCAGAAGCGGCGCTAAGTTGTGATGCAAGTGCATTTGCAAATTCTTCAGGCAGCCAGCTGGTTGAGCAAGTTAAATCACAAGGCAGCAATTGTGTGAATGAGCTATTCACAGCGAGCAGCAGTGATCAAGTAGCAATCTTCACCAGCAGTAAAATGAACACCATCACTGATCATGCACGCACTTTAGCAACCAGCTACACAGGCTTAGGTGGTGATGAACTAAAAGCGATGTTTTTGTTTATTCGCGCAGGTTTTTACGTAGAGTTTTATAACGACGCGGTGACATTTGACAGCCAAGTAGCAATTAACGTTAAAAGTGCCATTGATGTATTTGTAAATAACAGCCACTTTTATGACAACAATGACGAACACGGCAAGGTACTACAGGAAGTCATAACGACCATGGATAGTGCGGAACTACAGCACGAGTATATCGATGTAGTGCGCCAGTGGTTGCTACGTTTTGATGAGAATTACGCCAATAACCGCAATATGCGTAATGCGGTAAATGGTATCTTTAACATCTTATTCCGTGGTCAATGGAATAGTGAGTATGTAACCAAAATTAAAACTGATAGTGCTTTGGTGAGTGCCTTAGTTGCCTTTACGCAAAAATCTTGGATGGTAGGCTCAGACTCTGAGTTCTTGATTACCAACTCAGCTGGAGAATTAGCAAGGCTTACCCAGTATCGCCCAAGTGATATCGATGAAGCGGTTACCAATGGTCTGAAAACTTTGTTCTCTACCTACAAGAGCTACGGGTACGGTGATTCACTGTGGCTCAATGCTGCTGATGTGGCATCGTATTTTGGTCATTGTAGTGAGTTTAACATTTGTAACTTTGAAGAGAATTTGACACAGCAAGTATTGTCGCAGATTCATCAATGTAGCAGTACGATTCGCATCAGAGCACAGGAAATGACAGCAGTTCAGCTTTCTTCAGCATGTGACACCATGGCAGCTGAAGAAACCCGTTTCCACACCCGCTTAGCGACTAATCAAACACCGGTAGCGGATGACAACAACTCGTTCTTACAGGTGAATATTTTTAATAGCAGTAATGACTATAAAAAATATGCCAAAGTCATCTTTAATATTGATACCAACAATGGTGGCATGTACTTAGAAGGGGATCCAAGCAAAACCGACAATCAGGCAAATTTCGTAGCTTATGAAGCAAGCTATGCTAAAGCTGACCACTATGTTTGGAATTTAGAGCATGAATATGTGCACTATCTAGACGGACGCTTTGATTTGTATGGTGGTTTCAATGCTCCAACAGAAGACATTGTATGGTGGACCGAAGGTGTGGCGGAATACATTGCAAATCAGAATGATAATCAGGCTGCCATTGACACGATTAAAGATGGCTCTGTTTATAATCTGCAACAAGTTTTTGCAACCACTTATGATGGCTTCGACCAAGATAGAATCTACCGTTGGGGTTATCTTGCGGTTCGTTTTATGTTTGAGCGCCATAACGACGAAGTGAATAAGATGCTAGGCAAAACCCGAGTGGGCGATTGGACAGGTTATAAGTCGTTACTCAATGGTTGGCAGGTAGCTTATGATGCAGAGTTTACGCAATGGACACAAGAGCTGGCAGGTGATGTAAACACAGCCCCTGTGGCAGAGGTTAATGGTCCATACAGTGGTGTAGCTGGTGAACCTGTGTCCTTCTCAAGTAATGGTAGCAGTGACGCGCAAGGCCCGATCGCAAGCTACTTGTGGGACTTTGGTGATGGTAATCAAAGCCAACAAGCGAACCCAACACATACCTATAACGCCGCGGGCGATTACACTGTGACATTAACTGTTACTGATTCAGAGGGCCTTTCAAACAGTGCCAGTACGAGTGCGCAAATTGAACAAGGGCAGAGCGTGCCACAGTTGCAACGCGGTCAAGCGGTCACTATCAATGGTGCGCAAGATGAGCAGTTGCTATTTGTGCTTAGTGTTCCGCAAGGGGCGAGTGACCTAAATATCGCTATTTCAGGCGGTGACGGAGATGCAGATTTATATGTTCGTTATGGCAGTGAGCCGACACTTAGCAGCTATGACTGTCGTCCGTATGTTGGTGGTAACTCTGAGCAGTGTGACTTTGCAACACCTCAAGAAGGTCAATACTACGTCATGATAAGAGGCTACAATGCATTTAACAATGTGTCTTTGGTTGCGAACTTCGATGCACCCATAGCGTCTCTACCAGATGCCTGTCAAACACAAGCTGCGAAAACGGGTGGACGCGCTACAGCGGGTGAGCTTATCTGTCTTGGTGATCAATCTGTGATGTGGTTTAGTTTGGAAAATGTCAGCGGACAAGACACCGTTCGTATTGAGACAGCCAACGGTAGTGGTGACTTAAAGCTTGAATATAGCAATGCAGGCTGGCCAGATGGCAGCAATGTGGATGCGACATCAGATAACCTAGGTAATGCAGAGTGCATTAGTGTTAGTGCACAGTCTCAATATTGGGGTTATTTGAAAATATCAGGAGACAGTCAAGCCGCTTCTCTAAAAGTTACCTATAACGAAGGTGGTTGTAACTAATTGATGATTAGGTACTTGTGATAAGCTAATAGCAGGGCGGCCTTTTTGAGCCGCCTTTTTATCATCATAATATTGCTGAGTAATAATTCTGGTTGCAAAGCGCAAATCACTGGTTAACACTATAGTCATGTACACTGCGTAATAGAGTAAACCTATCAAAACACTTCTTCTCCTAAAAAGGTCACTCATCCTATTTGGCATGAGCTGTTTGATGATCACAAGTGGAGTGTTATCTGCTAAGCAAACGGTGACACTTTATGCTTATCACCTAAAGCCACCTTATCTTATCGATGTTGAGCAAGAACAAGGGTTGTACTTTGACTTTGCGTTGCTACTTAATCAACACCAAGCAGACTACTCCTTTAAAGTTGAGTATATGCCACGTAAGCGTCTTAACCGCGATATAGAGCAAAACACCTTAGATGGCTTAATTATTGGTGTAAATCCAGTCTGGTTTCGGGATCAGCAACAGACAAAATTCGCGTGGTCTGAACCTTTTATGACCGACAGAGACGAGTTTGTATCGAATATTTCAGCGCCGTTCGAATTTGTAGGTCAGGCTTCATTGTATGGCAAAACCGTTGGTGGCGTGAGAGGCTATCACTACTTTCAGGTAGCGCCTGTGGTAAAAATAGATAAAGCAACCCAACTTGAGATGGGAACTGAGTTACAGTTGCTGGAAATGCTGGTAAAGAAGCGTATTGAAATTGCGGTGATTAGTAATGCTACCCTGAACTATTTATTGGCTAAGAACAAACACTGGGAAAACGCTGTGCACTTGTCAAATCAGCCTCACGAATCATACAGCCGAGCATTACTCGCACCAAAAGATATGCGTAATGCTGTTGATGTGATAAACACGGTACTTCAAAAGAGCGAATTTAAAGAACAGCTCCAACGGCTGTTAATGCGCTATCACATTACAAACTCAGCACTAGGTGTAAAAAGCTAAGCGAGCCATTGAGTCGCTTAGCACCAACTTGTCATTACCAAGTGCCGGTATTTTCCATTGAAGCCCAAGGCTCTTGTGGCTCTAAGGCTTTGCCTTTTTGTAACAGCTCAATAGAAATACCATCAGGGGACTTAACAAATGCCATGTGCCCACAACGAGGAGGACGATTGATCACAACTCCTGCTTGTTGGAGTGTTTGGCAAATAGCGTATATATCGTCAACTGCAAAGGCTAGATGACCAAAGTTTCTGCCACCTGTGTACTGTTCAGGGTCCCAGTTATAAGTCAGTTCTATGGTTGGTTTAAGAGAGGTTTTGGCTTCTTCTAGTTGGCCTGGAGCTGCCAAGAAAATTAAAGAGAACCTTCCTTGCTCACTGTCATATCGCTTGACTTCAACCAAGCCCAACAGGTTACAGTAAAAGTTAAGTGATGCGTCTAAATCTTTAACACGCACCATAGTGTGTAAAAAATCCATGTATTGCCCCTTGTTTCAATTAAGCTATAGACTTATGGTCATTTGCTTAAATAACAAGGGGCAAAGTTCATTACTCAGCCTGTGCGCTTAACAACACACCAGAGAAACTTCGATATGCTTTTATACCTAAATGCCATACGCCCGATTGAGGGTTAGTGATGCTACAAAGTTCATCATTACCATCTTCATACGGGCGGCATTCATAACTAGAAGTTGTGGGCTGCTGTGCAAATCTAATGTATAAGTCTGCATCACCTGAGCCGCCGCTCGTTTGTACATTTAGGCTGCTGGAGCCTGAAGGCACTTCAAAGGTGTAGTATAGCCACTCGCCTTTACTGGCACTTTGGTCGGGCCATTGCTGTTGTTTACCCGGTGTTGTGCCGACATTGAAGTTAGCTACCAAACTCAAGTTAGAATAGGCCTCATAAGCGTGCAACATCACATAGTATTTACCTGATTGAATGGTATTGATAGTACAGTTTTCAGCATTACCATTTTCGTATGGGCGGCAGTCATAATCTTGTTGTGTAGCAAGCTGGGCAAACTTAACATATAGGTCTGCATCACCACTGCCTCCTGAGGTAGTAAATGATAGGCTGGATGTGTTTTCTGGCACATCAAGTACGTAGTGGGTTTCGTTGTCTTTTGCGGCATTTAACCCTGTTAGTGCTTCACCATTTTGTAACGCGATAGCATCAGGCGGCTCAACTGGGCCCGAACCATTATCGATAACACTTAATTTATTACTCGCTTGTTTGAGTGTAAGCACTTCCCCAATCTCATTTGCGTGCCACCAATTGATATTGGCAGGGAGCGCAAGAGGGTCTGCTGCGCGCTGTTCACGCGTCAGTGTGTCGGCCGATGCGTCAAATTGTGCGGTGCGTACCAATAAGTTATCTGTACTGACAGAGAGTACTTTAAATTGCTGAATACTTGCCAAATCAATCGTCCAAGACTTAGGGTCGTTGGCGGAGCGGGCAGGTGCACCCCAGCTGCCTTCACCCACGTAAACAGTGCCGCCTGAGGTAGTCGCGTTAAAGCCATTATTGGTTGGCTGTAATGCTTGGGTGAGTTTGTTGATATGAGTATCTGATTCAACAACTAGGTTCATTGCATGGTTATAAAATGCATCGGCCCACCAAGTATGTAAAATGGTATTGTCAGACTTACCAGAGTAGTGCGGATACATAGGTTTGTGGTATTGCGCGCTACGCCAAGTGGTTGTATCACCATTGTTGCTAAGATCTTGCGTTAACCAGTTGTTCATCGCGGTAGCATAGCTTGACCAGCCACTGTTTTTATATTGACTATTTAGCGTGTAAACACGAAGCAAGGTGCCGACGTTAAAAGCACCGTAGGTATCTGAACTGGTACATTCACCATCTTGGTTGTAGTCAACCCCAAACACTTGGCACAGTGTTTTGTAATTGTCATCTTCATGATTGCCATGGGTGGCTACAAACGGATAAATACGTTGGTAATTTACGCCGTCAATCACATCGTCTGAGAAGGTTAGCTGCCAGTCTTGCAGATACTCTTTCATTTCTGAGACGGAGTTTGCATTGGTGTAGTCGCCACCATGCATGATGAACAGAGGGCGAATTTTTGCGATAAGCTGATTACCTTGGCGGCGTGTTGTCCAACCCGTTCGGGTGTCACCGCCAGCGATGGCCGTAAACGGTTGGTTGTCAGTTGGCGCAGTTTTAAACCACAGCGGCTGTGAACAGCCTTGGCTGTCACAAACACGATAATAAATAGCGGTATTTGCACTGAGGTTTTGCAATGTTACAAACTGACTTTCAAGACCTCCATCAAAGGTGTGAGATGCGCTGATGTTTTGCACCGTCCAACTTTGCTCATCTGTTGATGTACCATATTTGACGTGATGATTACTTCCCCCGTTTGGGGTGAAGCCAATAGTCGCTTGTGATGAGGGGTTATGATCCCAGATCAGTCTATGGTATTGACTACCGGCTTGGGCGCTGGCGGCAAGGGTTAAACCGACAGCAAGGCTCACGATACGTGTGCTCATTTCCTTGATCCTATATTAATGTGTAGTTGAAGTGTCGCGACTGCTTAGCTGCGCATGAGAGTAAGCCTTAGTGATATCACTCACTAAGATAACAAAGGCGGCGTTTCTATAGGGCAAGGTAACAACTTTACCGTTATGGAAGTTCACCGCTTTGGCACCTTGTTTTAGGTGCGCAAATTGTTGCTGTAATTTGACGTTGGCATGGTTTGTCCAGTAATCACCTTTTTTGATGTGAGTAAAATAGTCATAGGCGATATAGGGCTGACCAGGGCGTGCAGGCGGCTGTATTAAACTGGCGAGTTCACGCTCGGTTGGTAGTCGCCAGTTCTTTTGGCCACACAGCGTTTTATCATTGGTATGGCGGATAAGGTCTTGGGTATCGCAGCGCGCAGACTCAAAATAGCAGTCACCAAAATTAGCTTTGCCTAAACCTTGGTCATACCAAGAGTATGTCCAGTAGCCATCATGAATAGACTCATCGTCTGTTTTTACTTCCCACAACAGATTGTGCTGGTGATCCAGCACGCAGGCCCACGGACCTTGCCATGGCGATAACGGCTGGCCTTGCGCGGTTATTTTTGTAAACCTTGGGTGCGTGATGGGCGTCATCAGTATGTCGTCAAAAACAACGTACATGCTCACTATCGCAACAATGAGCATTGAAATGAAAAATCTTTTGATCACAGTAAATACCTAAGTTTGATTGCACGCTGGTGGCGAGTGTGGGCAATTTGGCTGCTATCAAAGGCTGACACCCAGATACACGTATCGCTATTAAGCGGCACATCATATTTAGACTGAGTCTGGTTTTTTCTTACCAACTCCAAGGTCCAAAAACCGTCTTGCCAATGGCCTTTAGCTCGTACGTCGGCACGATCGCCTTCGAACCGATTGGAGCGATAAAGTACGGAGCTTAGTTGTGTGCCTATGGGATAGGTATCTTTTGACTTGTGGTAGGGCCGAGAACCAAACCAAGGTAATACCGCTTTGTTACTGTTGTCGTCGTGGGTGGGCAATCTTTTTGGGGTAACCTGATTAGGTGAATACCACAACCAATTCATCACATATGCGCCACTTTCTTTACCATCCGTCTGGTAGCCTGCCTTGTAGCGACGTTGACCACTCAGAGGCGTTGCCAGTGGGCCGATAAAATTGTCATCGGCTAGCACCATATCGTTGGTACGAACGGCTTTCCAATGCCACAGATCACGTACTTTACCATCTAAACTGGCATGGTAACCCTTACCATGCCAGTTGGCTGGCTTATCGGCAAAGGGCTTTTTACCTAAGTAGCTGGTGCCATCTGCACCCAGATCACAGCTGTTTGAGAGCATCACCGCGAATTTATCTTCATAGTGACTTTGCTCATCAAATTGATAAAAGCCGTTCTCTTGGACCTTCCAACCCTGTGATGTTTTTGTCAAAGGCAAGTGTCGCAAACTCTTGCTTGGATCTGCCCAGCGAAACAAAAAAAATGTTTCCTGCTGGTTACTCAGTGCCTTTATTTGCACCTGCGTACGGCCATTGTCAAAGTTGGCTCCACCGGCGGTATCAACCAAAAACGAATGTGCTTGTTGCCACTGAGGTTCATTGGCTAGGCCGTCTATCTCCATCAAGACTTGGTTCGAGATAGGTGCAATATTCAATGTGTGTGTTAGCGCATTAATGATAAAAAAAACGGCTGTGGTACATAGGCTTAGCCCTGCAAGCAAGGCAACAGGAACGTGTTTGTTGCTCATCAGCAGAATTTTCTTAAAGGCTTTACGGCCAAATTGGAGCATATACACCCAACTGTGCAGTAATAAGTAAACAACAATGGCCAATGCACTGTAATAATGTAAAGACGTAACTTGTTTGGGCGTTATATCGAGATAATTTAGTAATCCGCTCACTAAACATACTGTTAAACTAATATAACCAAACCATGTAACCATGCGGTGGTAGTGGCTTTGTGAGGTAACGGCGCCTCTGCTTATTCTAAAATATAAATAATACACACTGACAATCAATAGCAGACTGGCAGATAGCAAGTGTAAGTTATGGACCTGCCCTGATGGAAACAGCGTTGCTACGGTTAGTAAGTATGGTTTAGTTAATGTTGCGATACGAAAGCCAGATAGCAAGCTTAGCGTAATTGCGAATATAGCAGCGGTGTGTAAAAGGATAAAAATTGAACGTCGCACGAAATTTCACTGAGTAAAATAAATGTAAATATATACTGCATTTTATTTACGTAGTGTGAAGGGGGGATGACAATCTATTAATTATCAAAGTATTTTTTAGAGTTCTTAGCGAATGCAAGATCCTATCCTATACTCAAATATAATCAGCTTTAAGCGTTTCATCTTCACTAGGGGGGGCGATGACTGTGTCAAAAATAGCGAATGATAGCGTTATTGACAGCATGACAGATATCGTTGCTTGTTTGAATACGAGTGATTCGATACAACGCTTCTTGCTGGATATTCATTGTATATTGCAAAAAGTCACATACGCGGATAACTTTTACGTCGTCTTGTTTGGACGTGATGATACGCTTCACTTCCCATATTTTCATGATGTGATGGACAACATCAGGGCTGAAGACCTAGAAGACATCAATTTGAATGTGGTTGAAAAAACGCTGACAGGGTATGCCATCAGTCAACGGAAAATTTGCAATTTTACCGAGCAAGATATACAGCAGCTTATTGATTCTGGAGAACTACAGGTACTAGGCACGATGCCTAAACAATGGTTGTGCTTTCCGTTACTTAATCGCAGCTCCTATCTTGGTGCGTTTATTATTCAGTCCTATCGTAATGAGCAAGAATACTCAGGTGTGATTGTTGATGTACTTTTTACGATTAGTCATGTGATCTCTTCCGCATTAGATGCTTTCAATAACCAACGTGCTTTACTCGAAGCAAATGAAGCGTTGCAAATCTATCAAAGAGAATTAGAAGAGAGAGTACAGGCGCGTACGCAAGAGCTACAAAAAAGCCTTGAAGAAGTTCGTCAGGAGGTGCAAAAACGTGAGCAGTTGCAGCAGCAACTGGAATATGAATCGTTACACGATAACTTGACGGGTCTGGCTAATCGGAAATATTTGTTTAAAGAGTTATCTCGACTGGCCGCAAAATCACAGCGTTCAAATCTGGAAATCTATGTGTTGTATATCGATCTAGATGATTTTAAGCCGATCAATGATAATTACGGTCATCACGCTGGCGATATTGTCTTACAAACGGTAGCTAAAAGACTGGTCGAAGAAGTGAGAAGTTACGATCTCGTTTCTCGCCTAGGTGGTGATGAGTTTGTGGTGCTGATGACTGAGCCACTTCACTTTGGGGTATTACAGCAAGTTTGTGAGAGGTTGCTTAAAGCTGTTTCTATGCCAGTTGATGTACCTGACAATAGTCAGGTTCGATGTGGTTGCAGCATTGGCGTGACCGGGAACTATGCTCAGGCTTTCAGTGCAGAAGCCATTTTACATCAAGCAGATGACGCGCTTTATCAAGCTAAGAATAATGGCAAAAAACAAATCTCTTTTTCAGTGTCAAAGTAACGGTAAACTTTTTAAGGCTTTGCTTTAGTCTGGCTTTGCTTTAGGATCGAGCCACAAAGATTTCCTGTAGCTTAAGTTATGGCATTGAGAATACTGTTTATTTTTTGTTGTTTATGGTCGATTCATACACCAGCAGTTGAAGTGACTGATTTGTATCAAAGCGAGCTGTATGTCACTGATAAAAGTCGCGACACGCGAGTCGAAGCCAGCAAAAAAGCGTTGTACAACGTAATAAAAAAACTCACAGGTCGCCATGAAGGTGGGGACTCTACGCTTATCAAACAAGCAATGCGCTCTATCTCAGACTATATGCTCAAGTATGAATATTTAGATGCGCAAGATGGAACGGTTAAAATACGTGTAAAGTTTGAGCCAACCAAAGTCGAAGAATTGGTCAGAGATGCCCAGCTACCACTTTGGGGGAATCGTCGACCACTGATCGCGATTTGGCTTGCTATTGAAGACAATTTTCGCCGTGAGTTTGTTACCCAAGACAGTTATCCGCAGCTTGAACGTTTAATTTACGATACGGCAGCGGAGTGGGGTGTGCCTGTCATAGTGCCATTACTTGACCTTGATGACCTGGCCAAGGTAAGCGTTGCTGAGGTTTGGGGAAACTTCTCTGAGCCTGTGGAGCTTGCATCGCAAAGATACAACGCGGAGCGCGCTATCACAGCACGTATGTTCCAACAGCGTAACAGTAGCAGCTGGCAGTTGGAGTGGCGCTATACCGATGCGCAAATGTTTGAAGTCAACAAATTAGTTGGCGATAAACAGCAGATCCTCATCACCATGGTGAATGACTTTTCATCAGCATTAGCAAAAAATTACGCGATTGACCCGAATGTTTCTTTGGCGACTCAAACCACTTCTTTGATTGTTGATAATCTCAAGACCTTCACATCAATTGAGTTGGCAAAAAGGCAACTTACCAGTTTGAGTACAGTGGTGGATGTGGATGTTGTGTACCGCTCTGCAGATGTGGTTAGGTTTGAGATCCAACATAGCTCGACGTTAGACGATCTCGTTAAATCATTGAACTTAGAGCAAGCGTTTAACATTTATGTTGACCCGCATGCGTTTTATCAAATCGCCAACGCCTCGAATTTACGCTATAGCTGGGTAGGCCAGTGATGAGTAACGAACCCATGCAAATGGCGCTGCCAGTGACCCTCCCAGATGACGAAACATTTGAGTCTTACTTTGGCGGCGCTCAGTCATTAGAGGTCAACCATTTAAAAGCGTCATTGAGAAATCTTGCCAAGGATTTCCAATATACGTATTTATGTGGGTTGGCGGATTCTGGCAAGTCACATTTGCTTTATGCCACATGTATCCATGCTCAGGAGATGGGGTTGTCGACCATTTTATTAAGTCTTAGAGAAGTGATTGATTTTGGCCCAGCGGTCTTAGATGGTTTAGAGTCTTTGGATGTTGTATGTATCGATGATGTACATTTGGTGGCAGGTGTTGAGCATTGGGAAAAGGCGCTCTTTAACTTTTTCAATCGATTCAATGAACCCAATAAGTGCTTGGTTGTGACCGCGGATCTGTTGCCCAACATGCTGAACATAAATCTACCAGATCTTGAGTCTCGTTTGGCATGGGGAACCACATTTCAAATCCGCTCGATGAGCGATGATGATAAAGCCGAGGCCCTAGTAAAACGTGCAAATATGCGGGGCTTAGAGTTGAGCGATGAATGCGCACGCTTTTTGCTCACTCGATTGAGCCGTGATATGCGTGCCTTGCTCGATGTACTAGATAAACTCGATCATGCCTCGATGGCAGCACAAAGAAAGCTTACCATTCCATTTATTAAAACCACGCTGCGATTGTGATGAACTTGCAAGTAAAATGGCGAAAATTTTTGTAGATTTATCCCAAAGGTGCAAGTTTTTACAAATATTCACCCACAATAGTAAACTCAACCCGAGTTAGGGCTAGAATCTAGTCCTTGCTTTCAGTTATCATACGCGATTAATACAACAGCAAATTACCTCCATAAAGATCAGGTATAGAATGAACTTAGAGAATATTTTAGCGCAAGCGTTAGAAGCCGTATCGGTAGCCCGCGAAATTGCGCACCTTGAGGATGTCCGAGTTAATTACCTTGGTAAAAAAGGTGAGATCACAGGATTATTAAAAACTCTGGGCACGCTCGCACCAGAAGAGCGAAAAGAAGCCGGAGCCGTTATCAATCAGGCTAAAACTCAGGTGCAAGATGCGATAAATGCAAAGCGTGAGCAATTGACTCAGCAAGCACTTGAGAAAAAATTGGCGGCAGAGACCATAGATGTCACGTTGCCTGGCCGCAACATGCCAATTGGTGGTTTGCACCCAGTGACACGCACGATAGAGCGTATCGAATCATTCTTCGGTGAATTAGGGTTTGCTGTTAAATCTGGTCCAGAAGTTGAGGATGACTTCCATAACTTTGATGCGCTAAATATTCCTGAGCACCACCCAGCACGTGCTGATCATGATACATTTTACTTCAACCCTAAATTGGTATTGCGTACACAAACTAGTGGCGTACAAATCCGTACCATGGAAGCTGAGCAGCCGCCACTTCGTATTATTTCTCCAGGTCGCGTATACCGAAATGATTACGACCAAACCCACACGCCAATGTTCCATCAGGTAGAAGGGTTGATGGTTGACACAGATGTGAGCTTTACTGAGCTTAAAGGTATTTTGCATGACTTCTTACGTAACTTTTTTGAGGAAGACATGGAAATTCGTTTCCGCCCATCTTATTTCCCATTTACAGAGCCTTCAGCTGAAGTGGATGTAAAAGGAAAAAATGGAAAATGGCTAGAAGTACTAGGCTGTGGCATGGTACACCCAAATGTATTGCGTTCAGTCGGTATCGACCCACAAAAGTATACGGGCTTTGCTTTTGGTATGGGTGTTGAGCGTTTAACCATGTTGCGTTATGGCGTAAACGACTTACGCGCATTTTTCGAAAACGATTTAAAATTCCTAAACCAATTCAGATAAGAGCGAAGTTAATAATATGAAATTTAGTGAAAAGTGGTTACGTGAGTGGGTTAATCCAGCCATTGATACTGAGGCTCTATCTGAACAGCTCTCTATGGCGGGTTTAGAAGTTGACGGATTAGAAGCCGTTGCTGGTGACTTCTCAGGCGTGGTGATTGGGGAAGTGGTTGAATGTGGTCAACACCCTGATGCAGACAAACTACGTGTGACCAAAGTGAATGTTGGCGAAGATGAACTACTTGATATCGTGTGTGGTGCAGCAAACTGCCGTACAGGACTGAAAGTTGCGGTAGCAAAAGTAGGTGCGGTATTACCAGGCGACTTTAAAATTAAAAAGGCCAAATTACGTGGTCAACCTTCACACGGCATGCTGTGTGCGTTTGAAGAACTTGGCATGGCTGAAAGCTCTGATGGTATTTTAGAGTTACCAAGCGACGCGCCAATCGGCCAATGTATCCGTGAGTACTTTTCTTTAGACGACGTAACAATTGACGTTGATCTTACTGCTAACCGCAGTGATTGCCTTGGTATAAAAGGTCTAGCTCGTGAAGTGGGTGTATTGAATTCAGTGGATGTCACAGACGTTGCGATTGAAGCAGTACAGCCAACGATTGATGATAAGATTTCAATTGAGCTGGTAAACAGTGCGTCATGTCCTCGTTATTTGGGTCGTGTGATCAAGGGAATTAACCTTGATGCAACTACACCACTTTGGATGGTAGAAAAGCTACGTCGCTCAGGTGTACGTTCAATTGACCCAGTTGTTGATGTAACCAACTATGTGCTACTTGAGCTTGGTCACCCAATGCACGCGTTCGATTTGAATGCGATTGAAGGCGGCATTAAAGTACGTAACGCTAATGAAGGCGAGGAACTAGTATTGCTTGATGGCAATACAGCCAAGCTAAATCCAACAACTCTGTTGATTGCTGACGATAAGAAAGCGCTCGCCATGGCGGGTATTTTCGGTGGTGAAGGCTCAGGTGTTACACAAAGCACTCAAGATATCCTACTAGAAAGCGCATTTTTCTCTCCTTTAGCCATTGCTGGGCAAGCGCGTAGTTACGGTCTTCATACCGATGCATCACACCGCTATGAGCGTGGTGTTGACTACAAGCTACAACACGATGCAATGGAACGTGCCACAGCGTTATTGCTAGACATTGTTGGTGGTCAGGCAGGTCCTGTGGTTGAGGCAGTATCAGAAGCTGATCTACCCAAAGAAAGGTCAGTAACGTTGCGCCGTGAACGTTTAGACCGAGTAATTGGTTACCACATCGCTGATGAAAAGGTTTCTGATATTCTTACCCGTTTAGGGTTGAGTAACACGTTTGCAAACGATACGTGGCAAGCACAGGTGCCAAGCTATCGTTTTGATATCAGCATTGAAGAAGACTTGATTGAAGAAGTGGCGCGTGTATTTGGTTACAACAACATTCCAAATGTTGCGCCAAAAGCGGCATTAAAGATGACTCAGCATAATGAAGCCAATGTGCCAGTGTCACGTATGCGCAACGAGTTAGTGGCACGTGGTTACCAAGAAGCGATTACCTACAGCTTCGTTGAACCAAAAGCACAAAAGCTATTGCACCCAGAGTCAGATGCGTTAATTCTACCACACCCGATTTCAGTAGAAATGTCAGCCATGCGTGTAAGCCTGATGACAGGGTTAATTAACGCTGTGGTGTATAACCAAAACCGTCAACAATCTCGTATTCGTTTATTTGAGCATGGTTTGAAGTTCCTGAAAGATGAGTCTGCAGAGAATGGCGTTGCTCAAGTAGCTGTTTTAGGTGGTATTGTTTATGGCAACACACACAACGAGCATTGGTCGGTGGCATCGCGTCCAGCGGACTTTTTCGATGTGAAAGGTGATGTGGAAGCCCTATTAGCACTAACTAACGATGGCTCACGTTTTAGCTTCAAAGCAGAGCAATGTGACGGCCTACATCCTGGTCAGTCAGCGGCGATTTATTTTGATGATGCAAAAGTTGGCTTTATCGGCGCAGTTCATCCACAATTACAAAAGTCTCTAGGTTTGAATAGCACGGCCTATGTGTTTGAAGTTGAAGTGGATGCATTGAGTACTCGTAAGTTGCCAGAAGCGGTAAGTGTGTCTAAATTTCCATCAAATCGAAGAGATATCGCTATTTTAGTTGCAGATGATGTAAAAATAGGCGATATTTTAGAAAGCATTGAGAAAGTTGGCGGAAATCAATTAGTTGACCTAAACTTATTCGATGTGTATAAGGGCAAAGGTATTGAGCCAGATTTTAAGAGTTTGGCGATTGCTCTGACACTACAAGCGGTTGATAGAACGCTCGAAGAGAAAGACATCAATCAAGTTGTAGAGAACGTGGTGGCCGAACTGGCCAAACAATTTAATGCATCGTTGAGGGACTAGATATGGCGCTTACTAAAGCCGACATAGCTGAACACCTATTTGAAAAATTGGGGATAAATAAAAAGGATGCCAAAGACTTAGTTGAAGCGTTTTTTGAAGAAATCCGCTCAGCGCTTGAAAAAGGAGAGCAAGTTAAGCTCTCTGGATTTGGTAACTTTGATCTCCGTGACAAAAAAGAGAGACCGGGTCGAAACCCTAAAACAGGTGAAGACATTCCAATCTCTGCGCGTCGCGTAGTAACTTTCCGTCCAGGCCAAAAACTAAAGACTCGCGTCGAAGTTGGTACTAGTAAAGAAAGTTAATATTTTTTTAAAAGTTTAAAGCTATTTTTAAGGCCTTGAGTTTACGCTCAAGGCCTTTTGTTTTGTCATAAAAAAGTCATAAACCTTCTCTACACTGTCGCCTTTCATATCTGGCAGGCTGAGGTTTAAATCATGCCAAGGGCACGTTTGTTCGCAAAGCAGTTGAAACATATCGCTTTTGCTTGGTTGGCTTGCACTGTTGTGTTTGGCATATTGCTCGCTTTACTTTTCGTCCAGCATCGTGATGCAGAGCAATTACATATTCAAAATGTCGCTCAGAAGGTGCACTTCGAACTTAACGCTCAACTGAAAGAGATTGACTCGTTTTTACGCCAGGCTGAGTCGCTCGATGTTACATGTCCGAAAGAAACACTGTTTCGGCTCAGACAGCAGGTATTTAAAAATCCTGCCATGAGTGAGGTTGGCATTGTTGACCATAATGGCCAGTTGTTGTGTAACACTTATGGTGTGCTTAACCCGCCAATTCAAACAACAGCACCTATCAAAAGCAAAGAACTACGTTATCATGGCCCTGTCATAAGCGACTATATGGAAATGTCAGCCTTTGTACTGGCAAGAACGCGGCAAGATGGCTATGAAGTCAACGTACTGTTACCGAGCGACTGGCTGCGCCATACGCTTGATTTACAGCAATATTCTAAGCTTGATTTTATTGCACTCGTTGATAGCCAAACGGGGGTGCCAATACTATTGCAAGGTAACTATAGTTTACCTTTACATCAGCCATTGTTTCCTATTGAACTGTCGCTACAGGCGCATGGAGAGTTTGATGATGGCATGAACAAATATCTATTTGCTAAGCCACTGGCCTCGCTTCCAAAACTTTCAGTGGTGGCCTCAAGTAATAGCAACCCAATTTTTACTATCCGTTCAACTCCCTTCGTGGCGCTTGTGGTTGCGTATCTGATTGTTTGGGTATTGCTTAGCTATCTACTTTACTTTATTGAAAAACGACAGCTTAGTTTGAAATATCAGCTAAAACACGCCATTTCACAGCGCCAGTTATTCAATGTTTATCAGCCGCTTATAGATGCGAAAACACAAAAGATTGTGGGCGTAGAGGTACTCATTCGCTGGCAACATCCAAGTGAAGGAGAGTTGGGCCCCGCTTATTTCATTCCTGAAGCCGAAAGAAGTGGCGCAATCGTGGAGATTTCTATTGCACAAGTACAAAACGCGGTTCAGGAGTTGGCTCCGTTGTTGGCGTTAAACCCGCAGCTTAAAGTGTCATTTAATGTTAATGGGCAGTTGTTGAGTTGCGCCAGCTATTTAGCTGCACTTGAGCAAGCAAAGCAACATATTCGCTCGCTTACCATAGAGTTGACTGAACGAGACGTGTTGTCTCAGGCACAAGTAAAACATACCTTGGAGCAGCTCGTTGCCCTGGGAATTGAGGTGGCTGTAGATGACTTTGGTACCGGATATAGTGGTCTGCAATATTTACAAAGCTTTCCAATCGATTTATTAAAGATAGATCAAAGCTTTGTAGCTTCAATCGGGCTGGATAATTTACAATCACCGGTGCTCAACGCGGTGATAGAAATGGCGACCAAGCTCAACAAAAAGTTGATTGCGGAAGGGGTAGAAACTGCCTATCAGGCTGACTATTTACTCAAACAGGGGGTCGAGGTCCATCAGGGCTGGTTATATGCCAAGGCTTTGGCAATTGAGGCTTTAATAGTAATGGTACAAAGGGAGCCATCAACACTCCCTTCATACTCTTAATTATGAGGCTTTGGATTATACGGCTGCAAAGTAGCAGCCAAAGCCTGGCATGGTTAAAGTCCCCTCGTTAAGCGAGCCATTATGGTGCTGCAACTGAGTGTGCTCAGTGTGTATCTTGTCGCTCAATGGTAGTGCGTGCGACTGGTCGCCAAGGTTGAACACACACAGCATACTTTGCTGTTCGTAACGACGATAAAAAGCGAGTATCGGCTCAGGCGTGTCGATAAACTCAATATCACCGTATTGCAACGCAGGCATCGTTTTTCGCCAAGCCATAAAGTGTTGAAAACGTTTTAACACTGATTCTTCTGAGTTTAACTGAACATCAACGGCAAGTGCTTGATGTTGCTGCTCAACTGGCAACCAAGGAGTGCTAGTACTGAATCCAGCATGGGGCTGTTCATGTTGCCATGGCATAGGTGTTCTACAGCCATCGCGGCCCTTAAAGTTAGGCCAGAAGGTAATCCCATAAGGGTCTTGTAGGTCCTCAAAAGCAACCTGAGCCTCACCCAAGCCAAGCTCTTCACCTTGGTACATACAAACACTGCCGCGCAGTGAGCCTAGCAATGCTGTTAACATGCTAACTTGTTTTGAGTCAGTCTTCGCTGATGGATGCCAGCGACTTGCAACGCGCTCTACATCGTGGTTACTAAATGCCCAACATGGCCAGCCTTGAGTCATGACAGACTCAAGTGTGCTTACTGTTTCGCGAATATATTGCGCGCTGTAATCTTTTGTCAGTAACTCAAAGCTATAACCCATATGCAGTTTATCGCCATCGGCGGTGTATTCTGCCATGGTTTGCAGTGAATCTTCTGATGAGATTTCACCTAAACTAACGGTACCGGGGTAGCGGTCCAATAAACTGCGGATCTCCTGCATAAATGCGAGGTTCTCTGGCTGCGTATTGTTGTAGTAATGATATTGGAACGCATAAGGGTTGTCTTCGCTAAATCCACGACCTTGGCGAAGCTCTTTGGGCTTTGCTGGGTTGTCGCGTAGCTGTGCATCGTGGTAACAGAAGTTAATCGCGTCCAAACGAAAACCATCCACGCCTTTTTTCAACCAAAATTCTACATTATCTAACACGGCTTTACGCACATCTGGGTTGTGAAAGTTCAGATCTGGCTGTTCGGTCAAAAAATTATGTAAGTAATACTGACAGCGTCTTGGTTCCCACTGCCAAGCTGTACCACCAAAGATAGATAACCAGTTATTTGGTGCACTACCATCTGGCTTTGCATCTGCCCAAACATACCAATCAGCCTTATCGTTATTGGTGTTTTCACGACTTTCTATAAACCATTGGTGTTCATTGGACGTGTGACTCAACACCTGATCGATAATTATTTTTATGTCACGTTGGTGCGCTTGGGCAATTAAAGTATCGAAATCATCCAAGTTCCCAAACATAGGATCGATGTCACGGTAGTCACTGATATCATAGCCGAAGTCTTTCATCGGAGATTTAAAGAATGGTGAGATCCAAATGGCATCTACGCCAAGTGACTTTATATAATCTAATCGATTTATGATCCCAGGCAAATCGCCAATACCATCGCCATTTGTATCTTGAAAACTGCGAGGGTAGATCTGATAGATAACCGCACCTTTCCACCATTGCTGTTGAGCCATGTATATTCTCCAAGTTTCTGCTCAATACTGCCATTTATGAAGGAAGTTATGTAAACCTAACCAACATGGGGCATTAATGGCAAAAAGCATACGTTATCGCCCAAATGCTGTAAAAAGGTTGCATACGTATGCATCATAAATACCGAAATTAGAAGCAAAAAAGTGACGTAAAAAAACTAATATAGTTTCTGTAATAAAAGTTTACCAATTTAATCTTAACTGATCTGATAGCCTTTTACTGTCCAGTAATGTGTGTTGTGGCGGGGTGTCAAAATGGTAAGACCAATTTATCGTTGTTGAAACTTCAACAGTTTTAACACGCCTATGTTATGGCGTTTTTGTGACAAAAAAAAGAAATCAGGTTAAGTTTGCAGCAAAAATCCGCTATATATTTGTGATCAGAGAAGTCACTTTTTAGTTTTATTAAATGTTTTTAAAACATAGGGTTAATGCACTTTTGTGTGAAATAAATGTAAACTTGGTGATGTTGGCTATAGTTTGAATACGTATGCATAAAGTTGTTTATAAAATTAGCTCAGCGCTAATATGCATCCTGACAACAAAAGTAGCTGGGCATCGATACGCTTGTCATCCAAGCAAGCGCAATAGAAAAAGATGTTTCAGTAATAAAATTGGGTAATTGGGATAAAACACTATGTCTATGTTCAAACCAAGTATGTTAACACTGGCACTAATTGGTGCAGGTGTTGTTTCACACTCTGCGTATGCAGCTGAAGAAACTGCAAAAGCACAAGAAGATCAAAAAGTAGAAGTCATAGAAGTTAAAGGCTTTCGTGCCAGCGTTGTGGAATCAATCAACACTAAGCGCTTTTCTTCTGAAGTCGTTGAGTCAATTTCAGCTGAAGACATAGGTAAATTGCCTGATTCTTCAATTGCTGAATCAATTGCTCGTTTACCGGGTTTGACGGCACAACGTCTTGATGGTCGTGCCAGTAAAGTAAGCGTACGTGGTTTTGGTGAAGATGAGAGTGCCACCACTTTTAATGGTCGCGAACAAGTTTCAATCTCTGACAACCGTGGTGTAGAGTTTGACTTATATCCTTCAGAGGTTATGAGCGGCGTTACCGTTTACAAAACACCGAGTGCTAACCTAGAAGCGGAAGGTATTGCGGGTGTAATCGACATGCAAACCATTAAGCCATTGAGTGTTGATGAGCGTGTTTTCCAACTAAATACCATGTATGAAAAAACCAGCTTTGATAAGTTGAATCCAGATGGCGAAGACGCTGGTCTGCGTGGTACTTTCTCATATGTAGATAAATTTGCTGACGATACCATTGGTGTTGCATTGGCACTTACCACTATGACGTCACCAAACCAAGAAAAACGTTGGAATGCGTGGGGCTATCCTGAATTTGAAGCCGATGGTAAGCAATACTCCATTTTAGGGGGAGCAAAGCCATTTGTCCGTTCATCAACGCTTGAGCGTGACTCTGTAATGTTCGTTTTTGAAGCGGCACCAAGTGACAAACTATCTATGGTGTTTGATGCATTATACGTTGACTTCAAAGATGAAAAGATCCTACGTGGTATTGAAATCCCATTTGCATGGGGCCAAGGTTCAATTTCTGGTGAAACGGCAACCGTAGACGAAGCTTCTGGCTTTGTAACGAGTGCTATCACGCAAGGGCAACGTGTTGTTGTACGTAATGACTATGAAGACCGTGAAGCTGAGTTAAGTGCATTTGGTTTCAATACAAAATATAACGTAAATGACTCATTGACGCTTGAATTTGATGCAAGCCACTCGAGCGTAGAGAAGCAGATCTGGAGTTTAGAAAGCTACTCAGGCACGGGGCGTGGTAATGAGCGAGGCGTAGCAGATAACTTAGGTTATACATTTTCTGGTGGCAATACCGGTGCGCAATTCTCCCATGAATTAGATTACAGTGACTACGACTTAATCAAAATCGGTGGCCCATTATCTTGGGGTTGGAGTTCAGCACTTAACGAAAAGTATGGTGTTGTGGGTTCAGAAAACGACCAAGGTGAATACGAGTATCACCCATATGAAAACCAGCTACAAGATGGTTTTATCAACGCGCCCACTATTGAAGACGAATTAAACGCATTGAAACTTGCGGCAAAGCAAGCACTTGATAACGAATTTGTCAGCAGTGTTGAGTTTGGCTTGTCATATCGTGATAGAGAAAAGTCTAAAGTGTCAGAAGGTTACTTCATGACTGTTGCAGGTTTCTCTTACCCTGACAATCCTGGCATGCTAACTGTGCCAGAGCAATACCGATTAGGTAGTGCCAATTTAGACTTCATCGGCATGGGTGACATGATTGCCTACGATTCTCGCGCTATGGTTGCTGATGGTCAGTTTGATTTACTGGCAGAAAGCTTGACCAACCCTAGCCACGCAACGATGTCGTGGACGGTTCAAGAGCAGGTTACGGCCGCGTTTGTACAAGCAAATATCAATGCTGAAATCGCAGGTTTCCCTGTGACAGGTAACGCGGGTCTACGTTACGTAAAAACTGAGCAAACCGGTAAGGGTAATGCTTTCGACACTGTCGATGGCAAAGTGGTTACTACACCAACGCACGTTGAGCATGATTATTCTCACTTATTACCGAGCTTGAATTTGTCATTGGCAATTGATGAGATGCAAACCGTGCGTTTTGGTGCCGCGAAAACAATTTCTCGCCCACGTCTTGATGAGATGAATGCGTCAATCAGCGCTAAGTACAACCAGCGTCCTGATGAAAATGGTAATAACTGGGAAGTGTCAGGTGGTAACCCAACCCTTGAGCCAAAAGAAGCGATTGGTTTTGACTTAACTTATGAAAACTACTTCAGCGCAGAAGGCTACTTCTCAGTCGCGTTGTTCCATAAAGACTTAAAAGAATGGATCTTTGATGGAACTTACGAAATTGATATGACTGGCGTTGTTGACCCTGTATCAGGTGAGGTTCCGCCAAATGCGGGAGGTTCTGGTAAAGGTAAAGTCAATGGTGGCGGTGGCGACCTTTGGGGTTATGAGTTATCGGTTGCATTGCCGTTTAATATCTTCCACGATAGCTTAGAAGGCTTTGGTATTATTGCCAGCCACACTGGTGTGAAATCAGATATCGAAGACCCTAATGGTAACGATTATGAGCTACCGGGCTTGTCTGACCGTATTCAAAGCTTAACGTTCTACTATGAAAACCACGGTTTCCAAGCGCGTACGAGTATGCGTAAGCGTAGCGCATTTAAAGGTGACGTATACGGTTTAGGATTTAAAACCGTTCAGGTAGATATTTTAGGTGAAACTATTTGGGATGCGCAATTAGGCTATGACTTTGGTGAAGGTGGCTTCGAGCAGTTAGATGGACTGTCGGTAAGCTTACAAATTCAAAACATCACTGAAGAGCCGTTTACCGCGCTTTCGGGTGATAACGCACTACAAGTGCGTGATTACCAAGACTATGGCCGCACCTATATGTTAGGTTTAAGCTATAAGTTTTAATCGCTGACACGCGATAATGTAAAGCCCTTGTCTTAACCACAAGGGCTTTTTTGTATCAAGGTATGAAGAGGTTGTGTTATGTCTGCTCAACAGATTAAAAACGTTGTGATTGTTGGTGGGGGAACCGCCGGTTGGTTAAGTGCATCTTTTTTAGCCAAAGTGATGGGGAAGCTTATCAACATTACGGTGTTGGAGTCAGCGGACATAAGCACGGTGGGGGTGGGTGAGGCAACCATTCCACCGTTGCAACCGTTTAACAGCGCGATGGGCATTGATGAACAAGCATTTATTCGCGCAACCAAAGCAACCATTAAACTCGGCATTCAATTTGAAGGTTGGGGTACAGAAACGAGCAGCTATATGCACGCATTTGGGGCGATTGGTAAAGACTTCCCATTTTGCGAGTTTCATAACCACTGGCTGTACGCGCAGCAGCAGGGCATTGGTGACGATTTTTGGGATTACTCACTGAATTATCAAGCCGCAAAACACCATAAGTTCTCTAAGCTCAACGCCATCCCCGGTACCAAACTACCTGGCATTTCTTATGCCTATCATTTTGATGCAGGGCTATACGCCAAGTTTTTAGCCGCCCATGCAAAGCAACTTGGAGCATGCCATATTCAAGGCACGGTAGAGCGAGTTATTAAGGATGAGTCATCCGGTAATATCAGAGCACTTGAGCTCAAAGACGGACAGCAAGTAACCGGCGACTTATTTATTGATTGCACTGGTATGCACGCTCTACTGATCGACAAGGCCCTCAACAGCGGCTTTGAGGATTGGTCTCACTGGCTGCCCTGTGATAGTGCTTTAGCAGTGCCATGTGAACATGCCAGCACACACATTGCGCCCTACACTCGCTCCATAGCACATGAAGCGGGCTGGCAGTGGCAAATTCCCCTACAACATCGGGTCGGCAACGGTTTGGTCTATGCCAGTAAGCATATGAGCGATGAGCAGGCCAAAGACAAGCTACTGAGCAATTTACCCGGTAAGGCATTAGCAGAACCTAAGTTAATTCGTTTTAGAACAGGGCGACGGCTGACGCCTTGGCACAAAAACGTAGTGGCAATTGGACTCTCTAGTGGCTTTTTAGAACCGCTCGAATCAACCAGTATTCATTTAATTCAAACTGCCATTGTGCGCTTGGTTAAGTTGTTTCCTCACAATGGTATTGAGCAAAGCCAGGTCGCGCTATACAACCAGCAGTCGAAAACAGAGTTTGAGCGTATTCGCGACTTTATTATTTTACATTACAAACTCAATGAACGAAGAGATTCTGATTTTTGGCGTCAATGTGAAAGTATGAATATCCCTGAAAGTTTGCTGCAAAAAATTACCCTGTTTAAAGAAACGGGAAAGCTACTGCGTGAAGATGACGAATTATTTGCCGAAGTAGCATGGCAACAGGTATTCATCGGTCAGGGGCTAAAACCAAAACAACTACATCCGTTATTACATGCGCTGAGCGACCAACAAAGGATGGAGTTATTTAGCAGCCTCAAAACCTTAATCGAACAAACAGTAACAGCCATGCCTACCCACACACAATTTTTGACGGACCTCTAAGTTATGAAAGCGAGTCTTACAATTTTATATCTGCTGTTTGCAACGTGTTGTTTGATGCGTCACGAAGCGATAAACGCCTATCAAGTCGAACCACAAAATTGGTGGGTGGGTATGCAGCATCCAGCCTTGCAAATTATGGTTAGGCAGGTGAGCGTCGCCAATGCCAAGGTAAGCCTGCGTAGTTACGAAGGCGTTAAGTTGGTAGGGGTGGAGCGAGGAGACAGCGACAACTACGCTTTTATAAACTTGCATATTGATGAACATGCGCAAGCTGGTGAGTTGATTTTTGATATCATTTCTCAACACACAAGTGATGTGCTTCGCTACCCATTACACAGCCGTCAGCCTCAAAGTGCTGCGCGTCAAGGGTTCTCCAGTAAAGATATCATTTACTTAATCAATCCTGATAGGTTTGCCAATGGCAATCCAGACAATGACAGTGTCGCTGGTATGTTGGAAGGCCCACAGCCGGATTTTAAAGGAGGGCGTCACGGCGGAGACCTACAGGGGATTATCGACCGTCTGGATTACATAAAGGATATGGGGTTCACACAATTGTGGTTGACCCCAGTGCGTGAAAATAACATGAGTGAATATTCTTACCATGGCTATGCACTAACAGACTTTTATAAAATCGACCCCCGTATGGGGAGCAACGAGCAGTATCGCATCTTAACGCAAGCCGCAGCGAGTCGAGGGATTGGCGTGATCATGGATATGGTGCTTAATCACAGTGGCTTAAATCATTGGTGGGTTAAAGATAAACCAACCGCAGATTGGCTTAACTTTGCTGGTGAATTTAGCGGCACAAGCCATGCCAGACAAACAATTCAAGACCCCCACGCCAGTGAGTTTGATAAAAAGCAATTCAATGATGGCTGGTTTGTACCCACCATGCCGGATCTCAATCAGAGACAACCACTTTTGGCGACTTACCTCATACAAAATGCGATTTGGTGGGTAGAGTATGCCAACTTAAGCGGTATTCGTGTTGATACATATTCATATTCTGATAAAAGTTTTCTTGCCAAGTGGACCGAGCGTCTAATGAATGAATATCCCAACTTTAATATTGTTGGTGAAGAGTGGAGCACTAATCCCGCTATTACTTCCTACTGGCAGCGCGGCAAGGTCAATCAAGATGGCTACACCTCTGAGCTCGTGAGTGTGATGGACTTTTCATTACAAGCGTCGCTGGTTAAGGCTTTAAATGAAGCAGAAAGCTGGAACACAGGATGGATAAGAGTATATCAGTCCATAGCGAATGACTTTCTTTACCCAGACACAGGTAATTTGCTGACGTTTTTAGATAACCATGACATGAGCCGGATATTTACTGAGTTGGGTCAGGACTTGGACAAAACAAAACTAGCCATGACTTTGTTGCTAACTACTCGGGGTATTCCACAGATTTACTACGGCACTGAAGTATTGCTTGATAACACAGGCTCAAATGATCATGGTGATATCAGAATTGATTTTCCTGGCGGATTTCAAGGCCACAAGCACGATGCGGTGTCAGGCAAAGGGCTAAGCAAGGCGCAAAAAACAATGCAAAGCTATGTACAGCATCTGGCGCAATTAAGAAAAAAATACACCGCGCTGAGCGATGGCGAGCTGATACATTTTAGCCCTTATGATGGCGTATACAGCTATGTTCGACGTGCAAAGTCGCACAGCATTTTGGTGTTACTGAATAAGAACCAAGCGCCAGCAACAGTCAGCACGGCCCGTTATCAAGAAGTACTACAGGGGGTAAAAACCGCGCGGGATTTACTCACACACTCTCAGGTAGAGGTACTGGACAACATAGAAATACCGAAAATGAGTGCAAGGGTACTACTGCTAAAGCATGACTAGCATATGAATCCTTGTGGTGAATACGTATGCAGAAGGTTCAACCTCAGTTATAAGCCAAGGTAGACTGCAATAAGCCACATTATGACAACAACAAGTGACAACAAGTGCAATGAGAAATTTAAAATCTAAGGCTGTATTTAACACGCTAAGATATTGTGTATTGAGTGCGGCGTCGAGCGTGTTGATACTGGGCTGTTCCGAGCCACAGAAAAATACTCAGGCGAGTCATCAAAGCGAGCCTCAAAGCACTCAGGCAGCAGTGAGTAAGCCAGTTGTTTACCAAGTATTCACTCGTTTATTTGGAAATCAACAAACCACAAATGTGCCTTGGGGCACCGTAGAGCAAAATGGTGTGGGTAAGTTTGCTGACTTTACTCCAAAAGCTTTGCAAGAGATCAAAGCACTCGGTACAACCCATATTTGGTATACCGGAGTGTTACACCATGCATTGGTGACCGATCATAGCAAATTTGGTATCGCTGCTGATGACCCTGATGTTGTTAAAGGTCGCGCGGGTTCACCGTATGCCGTTAAAGACTATTACAACGTTAACCCAGACTTAGCACTAGACCCAAGTCAACGTTTGGCTGAGTTTGATGCTTTGATTACTCGCACTCATCAAGCGGGAATGAAAGTGATCATTGATATTGTGCCCAACCATGTTGCCCGTAACTATCAATCCATGTCGGCCCCCGATGGGGTTAAAGACTTTGGCGAAAATGATGATACAACGCGAACTTATGCACGGGATAACAACTTTTACTATGTGGTGGGCGAAGATTTTAAAGTGCCAGTGTCGCCAGATTACCAGCCTTTGGGGGGAGAGCCGCACGAGCAAAGTGATGGTCAATTTAGCGAGTCTCCTGCTAAATGGACTGGCAATGGCGCACGTGCAGCGCAGCCAGATATTAACGACTGGTACGAAACCGTTAAAGTGAATTACGGGGTGAAGCCCGACGGCAGTTATGATTTTCCTCGCCTACCTGCGGATTATGCACAGCGCGATATTCAGGCACACTATGAATTTTGGCAGCAACATGAATTACCTGATAGCTGGTATAAGTTTCGAGATATTGCCTATTTCTGGTTAAACCGAGGCGTTGATGGATTTCGCTACGATATGGCGGAAATGGTGCCTGTGGAGTTTTGGAGCTTTTTAAATGCTTCAATCAAAATGAAAAACCCACAAGCCTTTATTCTTGCTGAGGTGTATAACCCCGCGCTGTATCGTGACTATATCCAGCAAGGAAAAATGGATTACCTGTATGACAAAGTCGGTTTCTACGACAGCTTGAAAGCGCTAATGCAGCAAACAGGCCATGCGCAGGATGTTTTGGCAGCGCAGCACAGCGTTCAAGATATTGCCAAGCACATGCTGCACTTTTTAGAAAATCATGATGAACAACGTATTGCCAGTGCTGAATTTGCAGGGGATGCTCGTATGGGTAAGCCTGCAATGGTGGTGTCGCACTTGATCAGCAAAGCCCCGACTATGTTGTATTTTGGGCAAACGGTCGGTGAAGATGGCTCAGAAGATGCGGGTTTTGGTAAACCAAGCCGCACCAGCATTTTTGACTACATTGGTGTACCTGCCCATCAGGCATGGATGAATGGCGGTAAGTTTGATGGTGGTCAGTTGAGCCAAGCTCAGCAATCACTGCGTGCCTATTACGTTAAGCTGATGTCGCTTAGTACCTTACCAGTTGTGGTTGCTGGGAACTTACTGCCAGTGGTGGTTGATACTGATAATGCCCAAGCAAAGCAACGTGTAATGGCATTTGCTCGCCAATACGCAACACAAAGAATGGTGGTTGCCAGCAACTTTGATGCAAATCATTCACATACTGTCAGTTTAAGCTTGCCCAATGATTGGCAACAAAACAACAACACAACAGTACGTGATTTATTGGAAAACCATCCTGTGCAAACGATAGAAGATGGCCAAATTACGATTAATTTAGCTCCACGCGCAAGTGTGGTTTATTTACTTGAGGATTAGCCATGCAACAACAAAAACCGAACTTAAGCTTTTGGCAAATCTGGAATATGTGTTTTGGCTTTTTAGGTATTCAATTTGGCTTTGCACTGCAAAATGGTAACGTGAGCCGTATTTTTCAGACTTTAGGGGCATCGGTAGATGATATTCCTATCCTTTGGGTTGCCGCGCCATTAACAGGTTTGATAGTGCAGCCTATCGTCGGGTATTGGAGCGACAAAACATGGGGACGCTTAGGGCGTCGGCGACCATTCTTTTTCTATGGTGCTGTTTTAACAACGCTGTCGCTGTTTATTATGCCTAACTCGCCAACACTATGGATAGCTGCGGGTGTGCTGTGGATTATGGATGCATCCATTAACGTGACAATGGAACCTTTTCGAGCATTAGTTGGTGACAACCTTAACGAAAAACAGCGTGCTACAGGCTACTCAATGCAGAGCTTTTTTATCGGTGTGGGCGCCGTTGTAGCCTCAGCCCTGCCTTGGATGATGACCAACTGGTTTGATATTAGTAACACGGCCAGTGAGGGGCAAATTCCTGAATCTGTAAAATATGCATTTTATTTCGGTGGCGCTATTTTGTTTTTAGCGGTGGTATGGACCGTGATTAAAACCAAGGAGTATACCCCAGAGCAATTGGCTAGCTTCGACAGCGAAAGCAGCGATTTACCCTATAATAATGAGCCGCTTAGAGTGATTAACTTTGCAAAAGGTGCGTTGGTGTTTGCATTGCTAGGCGGTGGGCTACTAGGTTGCGTTGTTGCATTGGAACTAGAAAAAGAGCTGTATTTGCTGGCGGCATTATTACTGAGTTTCGCCTTGGTTCAGCTAGTTGCAGGCTTTTTACAGAATAAGCAACGTGTTAGTGGCGGTTTCTATCAGGTGATTTATGATGTGTTTACCATGCCAAAGACCATGCAACAATTAGCTGTTGTACAGTTTTTTAGCTGGTTTTCATTGTTTGCGATGTGGATCTATACCACCTCAGCGGTTACCAGCTTTCACTATGGGACTTCGGATGTAACCAGCAAGGCATATAACGATGGAGCTGACTGGGTCGGGGTACTGTTTGCTGCATATAACGGCTTCGCTGCACTTGCTGCCATCGCCATCCCAGTGATCGTCAAAAGAGTGGGTTTGGCTTGGGCGCATTGTTTGAATTTATTACTGGGTGCAGGCGCTTTGATAAGCTTTATGTTTATCCAACAACCGCACTTGCTATGGCTACCTATGATTGGAGTAGGGTTTGCATGGGCGTCGATCTTATCTTTGCCTTACGCGATGCTGAGCAACTCATTACCAAGCAATAAAATGGGAGTATTTATGGGGATTTTCAATTTCTTCATTGTTATTCCGCAACTATTAGCTGCCAGTATTTTAGGTCTTATTCTAAGACACCTGTTTGATAATCAACCTATCTATGCGTTGGTGATTGGGGGCGTATCACTAATTTTTGCCGCCGTATCTGTACTGCGCGTTAAAACGCAAACCGCCTAGGGGAAAGAAATGAGAAAAACGATAAACAAACTGACAATTGCATTACTGACTGCGGGGCTTGTAGGTTGCGGTAGCGCAACTTATAACGGCCAAACTGAAGTTGATGTGGTTGCACCGGGTGCGCCTGGAGACAAGCCATTTTGGGCCTATTCAGGCAAGACGGGGATTGGCACGTCTTATGAAGCATACCAAGATGGGCAATATAGCGATAAGGCGCACACCGGTGAGGTATCAAAAGTTTGGTTCTCTATCGCAAAAGGCATGATCACTGAGACCATGTTTGGGCTTATTCACCAAGCGCAGTTAAAAGACTTACAAATGGTGATCACAGGCACGGATGACTATGGCAACGCTTTTAGTGTTAAAGAAAGTGATGTTGATGCTTTTGAGGTCAGTGTAGATTATCTACATAAGGACTCTGCTGGTCGCCCACTGTCTTTGGCGTATAAAATTACCAGCAAAGACAAGTTGGGTCGCTTTGTTGTAGAAAAGCATGTATTTACGGACTCAGATGGGCAAAGTTTGTTTGTACGCACTCACGTTAACAGCGCCGTTAAGTCACCATTACAGTTGTATGTATCGGCGAATCCATACATCAATAACAATGGCGTGAATGACTTTGCAAAAGTAACTGAGCAAGGTTTGGTTGCCAATGAAGGCGATAGTTATCTCACCATGCAGGCACAAGGTGGCTTTGCTCAAGCCTCAGTAGGCTTTACTGGTAAAAGTGATAATTTGGCCTCATTAATGCAGCAGCAAAAGCTGGAAAACACTTACACCTCAACGGGAGAAACATCGGGTAACGTGAGTTTACTTGGCAAGTTAGGTGAGGTGAATCAGTCGGCACATTTTGATTTTGTATTAAGCTTTGGCAAGTCACAAGCTCAAAGTGCCAAGCAAGCAGAGCAGACGCTTGCAAAGGGCTATCAAGCGGTATTAGATGCCTATAATGGCGGTTGGGAAGCCTACCTATCGCAGTTAGCACCGTTGCAGCGATTAGCACAATTTAGCGCGGACCAAGGTAAATTACTCCATACCAGTGCCATGGTACTTAAGGCACAAGAAGATAAAACTCATGCAGGGGCTTTGATTGCGTCACTATCAAACCCGTGGGGAGATACGGTACCTGCGGTAGAAGGTTCGACCGGATACAAAGCCGTATGGGTAAGGGACTTTTATCAAGTTGCCATGGCATTTATGGCCATGGGTGATGCTCACACAGCCAAAACGGCGTTTGAGTATTTAGAAAAAGTACAAGTTAAAGACAGCACGCCAGGCAACCAAGGTGACACCGGTTGGTTTTTACAAAAAACACACGTGGATGGTGAGCTGGAGTGGGTTGGTGTACAGTTAGACCAAACCGCCATGCCGATTATGCTGGCGTGGAAGCTTTATCAGGCCAAAGTGTTAACGGAGCAAGAGCTCGGTTATTGGTATACCAAGATGCTTAAACCAGCAGCTGACTTTTTAGTACACGGTGGCAAGGCCAAGATCCTTTGGAATGATACGCAAATTACACCGCCAAGTACGCAGCAAGAGCGTTGGGAAGAGCAAAATGGTTACTCTCCTTCAACCACCGCAGCGGTGATCTCAGGTTTGGTAACGGCTTCTGAAATCGCCAAACGTAGCGGTGATATTGCAGCGGCTGAGCGCTATCTGGAAGTGGCTCAACAATATGATAAGCAAGTTGAAGCATTGATGTTTACCACTGAAGGTGTGCTCAAAGAGCAGGCGCAGAGTCAGGCCAGTGACGGACATTACTTCTTCAGAATTGGTCAAGACTCAAACCCAAACAGCAATAGTAAAATAAACAGCAATAATGGCCGTGAAGGGATGAATAAAAAAGCCATTATTGATGGCGGCTTCCTAGAGCTTGTACGATACGGTGTACGTGCAGCTGATGCACCGAGTATTTTGGCAACATTGCCAGAATATGAAGATGAAAGCATGGTTGATAACCTACGAGTAAAATACAGTTTTACTTTCGATGGTGTAGAGGGAAGTTACCCAGGCTATCGTCGTTATGGTAACGATGGTTACGGCGAAGATGAAGTGACGGGTAACAATTACGCGCAAGGTGGAAAAAATGCGCCAGGGCAGCGTGGTCGAGTATGGCCTTTCTTCACCGGAGAACGTGGTCATTATGAAATTGCAGCCGCATCACTGAGTAATAATCTGTCAACGCAAAAGGTGCAGCACATTAAACAAACCTATGTCAAAGGGATGGAGCTATTTGCTAATGAGGGAATGATGTTACCGGAGCAAGTATGGGATAACGTGGGTGTAAACCCTAAAGGCTATGAATTTGGAGAAGGAACAAATTCAGCGACCCCACTTGCTTGGACGCATGCAGAATACATTAAGCTGGTTCGCTCACTTGCTGATAAGCAGGTGTGGGATCACTACCCAGTAGTTGAACAAAAGCTTAAATAGTGTGACTAAAATTGTACGATAAAAAACAGCAGGCTTTGGCCTGCTTTTTTTATGCTGGCTGATTGCTTATGTTTAGCTGAGTTGATCTGATAATAGATACGCTAATATTTCGACAACCTGCTCTGGTGTGGTCGCCCAGGCTTGGGCCGAACCATCTACTTCTTTTAACGGGTGGATCAATGCCTCACTATGCAGTGTGATATAAGGTTTGTTTAGAGCAGCGCAGTAGCCTGCATCAAATGCGGCATTCCACTGCTTGTATTGCTCACCAAAACGGATCACCGCCAAATCGCATTGCTCAATAAGTGTTTTGGTGCGAATAGCGTTGATCTTTGCTGACTTATGGTCACGCCAAAAACCGTTTTGCTCCTGCCCAAGGCAATCGCCTGCGGCATCACTTGCTTCATGAATAGTCACAGCTGATGAAAACTTGATATCCAGACCGGCAGCTTTGCTACCTGTTATAATTTGTTCACGCCAATCGGTATGAATTTCTCCACAAAGGTATACTTTTAGTGTCACGTTTATCTCCGTTATGATGAAGTGCTCTGCTTGATAACAAACAGGGTAACGTGCTTAAGCTCATTCGCAAAATAAAGGCGTTACTTTTGGTAATGTGTGGTTTGAGCTGTTCATTTTGAGTTGGTCGATTGAAAGATCAATAAATTTCATAGCTGTTTAACATCGGTAACATTTCACCTTTACACTCCTTAGGTTTAGCTATACCTAAATTTAAGGATAATTATGAGCACTCCCTCATCAAGCATTGACGTAGAATTAAATCACGAGGACACACCACTACTTACCAGCAACATTGCCAAACAATTCGTACTGATAGCCATTCCAACGACACTCGGCATGGTGATCAATGGATTGTACAGTTTTGTCGACGCTATTTTCATTTCAAAGGGAATTGGCAGTCATGCTATGGCAGCGGTATCGGCAGTATTTCCAATTCAGATGTTGCTGATTGCCATCAGTACTATGCTAGGTAGTGGCATGGCCTCATTGATTTCTCGTTATCTGGGCGGTAATCGTCAGCAAGATGCTGATGTGGTCTTCAGTGCTTCATTTTTATTAGCTATCAGTATCTCTATTATTCTATCCTTACTCATATTTTTTAATTTGTCAGGTATTTTTGATTTTTTAAAAGTACCACAAGATCTTAGAGGGAACGCAACAGACTATATTACACCTATTGTATTATTTTGGACGATTGGTTTTACCAGTAATCAAATAACAGAAGGGTTTAGAGCGTCAGGTAACCCGAAAGCAATGATGCAAGTTCTATCCAGTGCGTCAATTTTAAATATCATTTTAGATGCGATATTTATATTTGGCTTTGGTTGGGGGGTTGCTGGCGCGGCTTGGGCAACGATTATTGCTATTCTTATGGCTTTGTTACTCGGAATTAAATTGCAAAAAAGTGGGCAAAGTAAGGTTCGCTTTAACACAGGGTATTTATTTAGCCCCATCAGAGTACATTTTAAAATTCTCAGCTTAGGGTTGCCTGTGTTGATGTCACATGGTGGGTTTTCTCTGACGTTAGCGGCGACTGTATATTCTATCTCTACCTTTTTTAGTGAACAGCCTGATTCGATTATTGCCGCACACGGCATTTTAGTGCGCTGCTTTATGTTTTTATTCTTACCAATTATAGGCATGATGATAGCGCTGCAAACTTTATCTGGTTTTAATTATGGTGCCGGTCAATACCAGCGGGTGCGCAGTGCTTACCTTGTCGCGATTTTTGCAAGTACGTTGTGGGGAGGATTGGTAACTTGGCTGTTGTGTTTTAACGCTGACTTACTCATTGTGCTGTTTACTAATGATGTGCAAGTTATAGCGTTAGGGTTAGACATTGCGAAAGTGTGCTTTGCAGGTTTTATCGCTGCAGGGTTTTGTATGATGTCTAGCGGGTTGTTCCAAGGTATGGGCCGTGCCATTCCTGCGACGTTTTTGGATGCTGCCAGAAACTATATTTTACTGTTCCCGCTCATGTATCTGTTACCCACTTACTTTTCCACAGATGACTTTTGGTTGGCATTCCCAATTGCCGATGTGACAGGCGGTATATTTGCTCTGCTGTTTTCACTGACAACTTTACAGTATTTGACGCATCGTGGAGATTTGCCACTAAAACATAAAAAATTCATATAATAATTTTAATTGCAAATATATGGACTCAGTATTGCCTAATATAATTTTATGACAATACTGATTTTCATTATTTTTCGCACTGATAACAACCTTCAAGCTTTTGTTTTTATTATGGTTGCTAAAGCCTATTATTAATTTCCTCTCTATTTATTCTGTTTTTTAATATTCGAATTGAAAATATTTATAATTGATGGTCTCTGAGAAAAACCCCACCTATTCATCTGGTTATGATTTCCTCTGGTTTTTTGGCGCAATAGTTTTTTGTTGTTGTGTTTATGTGTATTTAAGTATGTCAATAAACAGAATTTATCAATAATAAAATTCGGAAATTTAAACAGACTTAAAACTGCAAGATTTTTGAAACAGAAAAACCGTAACTTGCTTTTCCGACCAAAGGGGTAGGTTAATTGGTCTAATAATAATAGGTAAACAAAAACATAGATATAGAAGCAGTAAATACTATGAAGAATTAACAAATTATGGCTCAGAATCATCAAGGAATATAACGATGTCTAATATTAAACACTCAGTTTCAATTGTTGGAGCTGGCATCTCGGGTATCATGTGCGCGCTGACACTTGCTCGCTCACAAACCTGCAAAGGTTGGTCGATTAATGTTTATGAACAAAAATCAAGAGTGGGCGGACGAGCACACACTACCTTTATAAATGATCAATTCCTTGATCTTGGCGCGGGCAGATTTTGTTCTCAAATACATGTAAATGTTTATGACCTAGTGAAATCACTTAACCTAGAGTACGAAACGTTTCCTTTTACACAGTTGAAAACTTCACAGCCCATCCAAAAAGAGCTTAAGCAATTGCTCGATAATTTAAAGCCTTTGATTGCAGAGCATCGCAATGATTCGTTTAGTGACTTTTTATCTACCTATTTAGGGCCAAGCAAAGCGTCAGATGTGATTATGGCATTGGGCTATGATTCTCTTTCACTGCCTATCATTTCACCTTCCATTGCTTACGACATTATCGAAAAACACCCTGAAACTCAGGGGTTCTCTGAGAATGTGGGTTATCAATGGTTCAATCTTAAAGAAGGTTTTTCAGCGTTGACGCAGGCGCTATATGAGCAAGCATTACTACTGGGCGTAAACTTTCATTTTGATCAAGAACTAATCGCAATAGAGCACAGTACGGATAGCCATAACCTGATCCTTGAAGATCAGCTTGGTCAGCGACAAACTCTCTCTGATGGCTATAAAATTGTGACGTTGCCTCCTTCTAGAATGCAACAGCTAGATGGCGAATTCCCCAAGCGCTGGACTAACTATAGTTATGGTTCAAGCCCATTGTTTAAAGGGTTCTTCTTTTATACAGATTCATGGTGGCAAGGGTTAGGGTTGACTGACCATGTTGTAATTACCCGTAACCCAATTCGAAAGTTGTACTTTAAAGACAACAAATATGTGTTTTTCTACACAGATGGTGAAAACGCGCTTTACTGGCAAGATATGTACAACCAAGGCGAGCAGCATTATCTTCAAGCCGTCAGAAACTTTATTGCAGATGCATTGCATCAATCACCTGAATCTATTCCGGTTGCACACTCCCACATTCATAAATTCTGGACCCACGGTGTTGAGTTCTCAAAAGAATGTTGCCCAGAACATCCTTTCTATCTCACTTTAGGGGATGACAGCGTTATTTCTCTCTCTGATGCATACACACATCATTGCGGCTGGATGGAAGGGGGAGTTTTAGCGGGGAGGCATACCGCAGAGGCCATCATCAGCAAACAAAAAGCAACGAATCACGAACCTGAAAAAGAGGTGGCATACACATGATGATAAGAGCGTTTCAAATCAATACAAAAAAAATAAGTGAACGATAAATGAGTGTTCTAGATTTCCCACGAATACATTTTAAAGGCGTAGCAAGAGTTAACGTGCCAACGGCTAACCGCAATATCAATAATACCTTGGATATTGCAACGAATACGGTATTACATGAAGGTCAAGCAGTTGATGTTAAGATGCCTCCAAAGGCATATCATGAGTATTTACAGTCACTGGGGCCAAAAATTAACGCTCGAGGCGAAGTAGATGAAAATGGACAGTTTAACCTAGCATGTGGTTATAACATGATGGGGAACAACCACTTCTCATGGCATGATACACAAATTACGGCACTGCAAATTCGCCCAGGGGAGTGTTTACAGCATGATCCGTTGCTAGGCGGTACACTGAATCTTTGGGGCCACTATAATGAATATTTGCGAACCTCATTTAATCGTGCCCGCTGGGTCGACAATGACCCAACGCGAGCGGATTCTGCGCTGATATACGCCGGACAACTTACCGTTAGCGCACCAAACAGTGAAGCCAATACAGCGCATGTATTATCTGCTGATATAGATTGTACTCATGGAGTACGTTGGCTAAATCCAGGCTACATAGAGCAGGAGCAACCCCATGCTTTTGCAGCCGATCTCGCTGCTGCTCGACTTTTTCAATTTACCGTGAGTAAACATTCTAAAGACTTTCTTATCAACCAGTTGAACTTAGAGTCTGAATTTCTAGAACAGCTTAAATTGGCACTGGCGCAACCCGATGTAAAAGGGCTGGTAGTGCAATATTGTGTGAGTAATCTGTCGCCACCAACTCAGCCGAATATGCCAGTATTTTGCGATTTGCACGGCAGTATTGGGCTATGGCGTGAGCATGAAATGGCCACTTGTCCGGTGGGTAGAGTGTTACAACCTGACAACCAAGAGCATTTTTCAAATATCGTGCTGCAGGCTTCGCAGCATTGGTTGAGCCTGAATATGGCAATCAGTGTGGGTCATCAAGGTTATTTAGAGACTTTGCCGGTTGAGTCAGGCATGCCTGCGAAACTGGCCGACAAGGTATCACTTGGTGATCTGAAACTACAGAGTAAAGAGGGTCAAACGCTTGCGATAATTCCAGAGGCCTTGTACAAAAACAGTCTTGAGTGTGCTGGTATCATCGATATTCCAATAGAATTAAGTGTCTCGGATCTTGCCAACTTGTCGCTTAAATTGGTGAGCGATCAACATAGCTGGCATGAAGTGGATTGGTACGTTCAAGGGGAGCAGCACATTACCTATATGGAGTCGCCAAATCCTAAATCACAGCAAAAAAGTAACCAGCTCATAGATGTCTACAGTTATTTTCGAGGGGCTCCTCGGGCAATAAATAAGCTGGCGAGCCACAATTGCACAACGGATTTATTATATTGTGATGCGTTTGTTGAAACCGCTGACGATGGTCGTGGTCAGTTTTTAGTTGAAGCTTTATCTGCAGGCAGCGGACAAATCTTTTTAGGTGAGCAACATAGCCCAATACAGGTGCGTGTGCTCAGTGATGATTGGGCTTTATTGGATACGCCAGATGAGCAGGTTGACTATGACTTTTTGTATGAAAATGTCATGGCTTATTACGAGTTTATATACCCGTTTATGGCAGACAAAGTGTTTAGCATGGCGGATAAATGTAAGTGTGAAACATACGCGCGCTTAATGTGGCAGATGTGCGATCCCAACAACAAACACAAGAGCTATTACATGCCTAGCACGCGTGAGATGTCGCAGGCACAGTCTTATTTGTTCTTGAAATATCTTAGCAATGTTGAAAACTCGGCCATTCCTAAAACTTTGCCACCCTGTAACACAGAGTTAGCCATTACTGGCAAGATTAAAAATAAAGCTCAACTTATTCAGTCTCTTAGAGATGCGGTCGACCTCGAGCTATCTATCATGTTGCAGTATTTATATAGCGCATATTCGTTGCCAACTTATGCCTCTGGAGAGCAATTTGTTAAGGCGGGACGTTGGACTAATGAGCAACTAGAGCTTGTTAATGGCGGCTCTGATAGAAGGCATAACAGTGGTTGGCGAGGCGTGCTTTTGGAAATAGCACATGAAGAAATGATCCATTATCTGGTGGTCAATAACTTGTTAATGTCGCTGGGAGAGCCATTCTATGCGGGTGTGCCAGTCCTAGGTGAGCAGGCGCACAGTACTTTTGGTCTAGACACTGACTTCTCATTTGAGCCGTTCAGTGCACAGACGATGGCCAAATTTGTGCGCTTCGAGTGGCCGACTTTTATTCCGACTATTGGCCGTTCTATTGCTGATTTCTACGCAGATATAAAACAGGCTTTTGAAGAGCTGCCAGACCTTTATCCGCAAGGCAATATATACTCTGGTGGAGAACATCACCTGTTTTTGAATGAAGTGGTGAATCGTAATTATCCGGGTTATCAATTTGAGGTCTATAACCGTGAAACGGCATTGTTTGCGATTGAGTTTGTGACGGAACAAGGGGAAGGAGTGAGTGAGCAAACTGAGCAATTTGAGCTCAGTCACTTTAACCGCCTTCGTCAGATCTCTAAAGTGCTCAACCAGCAAGATGTGCCTTTTGAGGGAGCTTATCCGGTGCTTAAAAACCCGGTTTTCCAAGCGCGAGCTGGGTGTAATCTGGTTACTAACCCGCAAGCGCAATCGTTGATGAGATTTTACAAAGAATGTCACGAGTTGATGTTTCAAATCATGATGCATCATTTTGCGCAAACCCCAAAAGGCAGTTTACGCCGTTCTCGTTTAATGAATGCTGCAATAGACCTAATGACGGGAATTCTACGCCCGCTTTCGGTGCATTTGATGACCTTGCCCTCAGGTACACCGGGGCGCAATGCTGGGCCACCAGTGCCTGAACCTGTTGAGTCATCAATTGCAACTGACTATGCAAAAGGCTGCGCGCAATTATCGCAACGCTGCGCAGATTTGGCCGATATGGCAAGAAATTTAGATCTAATTCAAACACCTGACACGCAAATAGAGCTGCTGGAGTTTTTCCAACAACAAATGGCAGATCTTGCAACAGGAAATCTTTCAAGGGAAGGCTAATACAATGAAAAAAATAATCATCGTCGGCGGCGGTTTGGCAGGTGGCCTGACTGCTATTTATCTCGCAAGACGCGGCTATGAAGTACATATAATTGAGAAAAGAGGGAATCCGCTAGACAATCAAGCAGACTACATTGACCAAGTAAGCTCAAGAGCCATTGGTGTGAGCATGACGGTACGGGGTATCGAAGCGGTAGTCGCTGCGGGTATTCCTTTGCAAGAGTTACAAGCATGTGGGGTGCAAGTGTCGGGCATGGCGTTTTTCGTCAAAGGGCAGGCCAAAGTACGACAGTTACCGCCAATTGATAAATTACAGCCCTTATCGCTTAGCCGCAGTGCGTTTCAGGTTTTATTAAATAAGTATGCGCATCAAGCTGATGTGACATATCACTACCATCAACGGTGTGTTGAAGTCGATTTAGACAATGCCAGTATTTTAACCCAAGATGCGTCTGGCAACTTTGTGACTCACAAAGGGGACTTAATTATTGCCGCTGATGGGGCGCGTTCGAGTGTACGTGATGCGATGCAAACACACTGTCGTCGTTTTGAGTTCCATCAATCATTTTTTAAGCATGGCTACAAGACATTGGTGATCCCAGATGCGTCTAAGGTTGGACTGCGTAAAGATTTATTATACTTCTTTGGTATGGACTCAGGCGGAGAGTTCGCGGGTAGGGCGGCAACTATCCCCGATGGAAGTATCAGTTTTGCCGTGTGTTTACCTTACACAGGCCAGGTGAGTTTGCACAGCAAAGATAGCACCGCCATGCGAGCTTTTTTCGAAAAGTACTACTCAATGGTGCCAGACGATGTTCGTCAATCTTTATTCGAACAATTCATGGAAAAACCCAGCAATGATTTAATCAATGTTCGCTCGTCTACATTCCATTACAAAAACAAGGCGGTTCTAATCGGTGACTCTGCGCATGCCACCGCACCATTTTTGGGTCAGGGCATGAATATGGCGCTTGAAGATGCTTATGTTTTGGATCAGTTATTCGAAGAATATGAAGGCGATCAAGATGAGATTTTGCCCAAATTCACGCAGTTACGTAAGAAAGAGGCCGATGCGATGCAAGACATGGCGCGCGCTAACTATGAAGTGCTGTCTTGCTCTAATCCCATCTTTTTTATGCGAGCGCGTTTTGCTCGATACATGAATCAAAAATTTCCCGATCTCTATCCGCCAGATATGGCTGAAAAGCTGTATTTTACCTCTATGGCGTACAGCGAGCTTAGGGATGTTCAACAAAAACAAAATGTTTGGTACAAAATAGGGAGAATGAACTAATGAACATTTTAGTGATAGGCGCAGGTCCGGCTGGGTTAATGTTTGCAAGTCAAATTAAAAAGCTCAATCCGCAGTGGCATATCCGTATCATAGAAAAAAATAACCAAGAAGAGAGTGTTGGTTGGGGCGTTGTCCTACCCGGCAGAGCGCCTCATCATCCAGCCAATCCATTATCCTACTTGTTGGATCATGAAACCTTAGATGCGCAATATTTAGAAACCTTCAAACTGACGCATCACAATGATAGTGCGATGAAAAGTACTGGCGTGACATTGTGTGGTGCAGAAAGAAAATCAATGATCAAAGCGCTTCGTGAGCTTTGCCAAAGCCTTGATATCAACATTGAGTACGAGCAACCCGTGTTAGAAGAGGCGCAATTGGCCGCTGATCAATATGATCTTGTAGTGGTCTCGAATGGCATTAGCCACACCACACATTTTTATCGCGAAGCGCTTAAACCTAAGGTAGATTTTGGGAAAAACCGTTACATGTGGTACGGCACACCGCAGTTGTTTAACGAAATGAACCTTATTTTCAAAGCCCATTCAAGCGGCGTGTTTGTTGCTCACTCATACAAGTACTCCAGTAAAATGAGTACCTTTGTTGTTGAGTGTAGTGAACAGACATATCAAAAGTCTGGGTTGGACGATATGACACCTGAGCAAGCTGAGCAGTTCATTGCTGGCGTATTTAGCCAAGAACTTGATGCGCAGCCAGTCATTGCTCAGGCTGGTCTAAAATGGCGTCAGTTTATGACATTAAGCCATGAAAAAGCCTACGACGGTAACGTGGTGTTGCTAGGGGATGCATTGCAATCAGGTCATTTCTCAATAGGACATGGTACGACCATGGCGGTTGTTGGTGCGCAGTTGTTAGTCAAATCAGTACATGAGCATAGCCAAAATGTAGAGGTTGCGTTGCAAGACTTCAACCAACGTGTCATGCCTGTAATGAAGTTGTTCAGTCAACATGCCGAAATTAGCCGACTTTGGTTTGAAAGTGCAGAAGATAACATGCATCTGACAACCCCAGAGATTGCCCAAGCGTTTGCACAAAGACGTGCGTCATTACCTGCGCTGCCAGAGGCATTGGAAGCTGCACTCAAATACGCGTTGAAACGTTAAAAGGTATTACAATGGAACTGAATAAATTGGATAAAGTACCACCAAGACTCCCGAACAAGTGGAGTAGTAGTTATATCTCTTACTGGCAACCTATGTTGCCCGAAGATGATATTACCTCAGGTTACTGTTGGTTTGATTACACTAAAAACGTATGTCGTATTGATGGACTATTTAACCCTTGGAGCGAAGCACAAAAGGGGCATCGTTTATGGATGTCAGAAATTATGTATCCGAGCAGCAATGAATCCTTCAAGGCAAAAGTGGCTTACACGAGAGCACATACTAATATGCCTAGTGAATTTATTGAATCGGTTCTCAATGACGAAGTGGATGCCTGCCATGAGTTAATTTTAACTCAAGATGTGCTGATACAGTGCAATGCACAATTTATCGGTTTGCACGATGTATTAGGGCAATCCGCCGAGGCATGGACCTTCGAAAGGCCGCATGGCAAGGGGCCTGCAACTTATTATTTTGCAACGGGCACCAATCAGCTATTAAGAATGATCACAGGTGATCCTAACGTTCATGCGTCTGTTCGTGATTTTCCAAACTTTAATACGTTAGATATACCAGCGAGTACGTTTGACGTTACCAAATTAAAATCGCTCGAATAGGCGATTATTTGGTACTGAGAATGAGGCATGCCAACCATGTTAACCAACATGGTTGGTCATGAATACTGGGTCAGCAGCAAGCATTGAAATTAAAAATTAAATTGTTATTAATGCAACTATAATCGGTAATTTTTTAAAAGTAAGTAAAGACATCAAGGTGTTAATTGAATATTTTTCCACCTCTTTCTCGCCTGTTTTTGTAAATAAATTAAGATAATTGATAATAAATGTTGAAATGCAGGTTTTTGCGTGCCATATTTTTTGGGCGGATATTAACATCTGCTTAATCTTAATTTCTTCAACAATCATTTAGGAGACGTATATGTTTAAAGTTATCGTACTACGCCCTAGTGATCTGCATGAATGTTCGGTTGACTACCACTTGAGTGAGTGGTTCGACGAATAACCTCACCTGAATTTTAAAGCCTAACTATGCCCACATTTTCGTTGCGGCAGGAATAACTATAACTATTAAAATTCAGGTAAATTATTATGAAAAACAACATGAACATTCTATCTGCATCACTAGCAGCCTGTTTGCTTGCAAGCGCAAACAGCTACGCATGTCTAACTAATGAAATCGAATCAAATAATACTGAAAGCAGTGCCAATAGTGGCGTGTGTAGTAATACGCTAGTCACTGGAGAACTATCAAGAAACGATGTTGATTGGTTTTCTTTTGAAGTGACGCAAACAGGGACTATTGATATTTCATTGGACCATAGTAGCGGTGATGATTTTGACTGGTTCTTGTATCAAGAAACAGGCCCTGCGGTGGCCAGTAGAGAAACCAGCCAAGTGCCCGAGTCTGGCAGTTATCAAGCAACATCCACCGGCACGTATTATGTCAAGTTAACGCGTTATAGCGGTTCGGGTTGGTATGATCTAAACGTAAGCTTTGACGAAAATACCACACCACCTCCACCACCGAGTGGTAGTTGTAACTATGGCGCACGACCGTCAAAACCTGGCGCACTGAAAGCCTACATAGCTGGCAACAGTGCTGATACCTGTAATGTTCTGACCTCAGGCAACGGGGCAACCTTGTTGATGGGCGGTGGCACGGATGTAGACGCAGCTTTCAATCAACGAGTGACGCCACATGTTGGTACTGGCGCTGATGTGGTGGTGCTGCGCACATCGGGCACCGATGCGTATAACGATTATCTACTGGCACTTATGAATGCTGATTCAGTAGAAACCCTGATTGTTGACTCTATCAGCAAAGCTAACGACCCGTATGTAGAGTGGGCTATTCGCAGTGCGGAGTTTGTCTGGTTTGCAGGAGGAGACCAGTCCGATTACCTCAACCAATGGCAGGGTACAGCTGTACAAACGGCGGTTCAGCACGTGTTTGACAAAGGGGGCGTTGTGGGTGGTACTTCGGCTGGTATGGCATTGATGGCCGACAGCATCTATGACCCTGATGGTGTGCTTGGTGCGATTTCTAGTGAAGTGGTTACGGATTATTGTCATGAAACGCTTAACTTCAGTAGTACGTTTGTCTCTATTCCAATGCTAAGCAATGCCTTGACCGATACACATTTTGCTGAGCGAGATAGAATGGGTCGCGCGGCGGTATCATTGGCAAGGCACAGCAGTGCGCATTTCAACATTGCCGCAGATGAAGCGACTTCTATCTATATTACGGCAGATGGTAGTGGAGTTGTTGATGGCAGTGGGTCAATTTACATCCTCAAAGAAACGGCACAAACCCAAAGACTGGCGTTGGCATGTGGGCAGGCTGTTGAATATCAGGATATATTACGAGTGAAGCTGCAAAGCGGTGATAACTATAATGTTTATAGCCATACACACACAGGTTCAGAATTAATGATGTCAATTGATGGTAATTTAACGAACTTCTATCTGCCGACTAACCCTTACTAGGGTGGGTCCGGTATAACTTTTGTTTTAAAGCGCACAATTCAATATCTTGGGTTGTGCGCTTTTTACTGGCTTAGGTATTTCTGACGATAAGATTAGGTGGTAATAAAGTTGACTCTACTTCTTCACCACGGATCAAGCTAAGTAAGTTTGAGACCAGCATTTGTCCCGCCAAGGTTGTGTTCTGTTGTACTGTAGTGAGGGCAGGAGATACATAACTTGCTGCAGGTATGTTATCAAAGCCAACGACACGAACATCATTGGGCACCATAATACCGGCTTCTTGCAGTGCACGGATGGCACCGATGGCTATCAAATCACTGGCAGCAAATAGGGCATTAAAGTGAACGTTATTAGCGATGAGAGATTTAGTCGCATGATAACCAGAGTCTTGGGTAGAGATGGCATTGGCAATTTTGCGTTCATTCAGTTGTATGCCTTGTGCCAAAAATGTGTCTCTAAATCCTTGATAGCGAGCAAAAAACTCAGGGCTATGATGTGATGCATCACCTATGAAAGCACAATCTGTGCGTTTTTGTTCAATTAAATGCTGTGCGGCAAGTTGTCCACCGCCATAGTTGTCACAACTTACTGTTAAGTCGGGCCGGCCATCAACCTTAGCACCCCAACAAACAAATTTAGTGTTTTGTTCTAACAATTGTTGTAACCGAGACTGATAGTCCAAGTAATCGCCATAGCCGAGTAAAATTATACCGTCGGCGCGATGGCTATCTTCATAATCGGCGCGCCAATCTTGGCTGCTTGATTGAAAAGAGACTAACAAGTCATACCCTTCTTTGGCACAAGCGCGTGTAATACTGCCGAGCATACTTAAAAAGAAGGGATTGATTTGTGACTCATCCGTCGTCGGGTCTTCAAACAACAACAGCGCTAAAGTACTACTTTGCTGGGTACGTAAATTGCTGGCGTTTTTATCTACTTTGTAGTTTAGTTTTGCTGCCACCTCGTGCACTTTCCGTCGAGTTTCTTCATTGACCAAGGGGCTATTTCTCAGCGCACGCGAAACCGTGGACTGGGATACACCAGCGTAGTGGGCAATATCAAATGATGTTGCTTTACCTTTATGCTTCATTTTTGTACTCAACAGTAGTTAACTTGGTTATTGTCAGGATCTGAACAAATATTTCAACCAATTTCGCCATAATCATAAATTTTTTATTGCCACTTTCTGACACCGGTGTCATAATGTCGGTGTTTTATCATTTTGTTGTCAAAACGTATTGGCTGCCCAACTTGTGTGGGCAGCACTTTTTTACGTCAGTTAGCGTGCAAAATTAACTGAATGACCAATAGAAATACTTGCACTGGCAACCTGGGCTTGGTGCATAAAAATAAGCGCGTATCGCGCAATGACAAAAGAGAAAACAACATGACCCAGACAACAAGTTACCAACATCAAGATTTTGATCCGATTGTCGTTGCCGATATCGGTGGAACGAATGCAAGGTTTGCTATCGTCACTCATTATTGCCAGCAAACTCGTCAATTCGAAATACAACATCAGATCACTTACCCAAGTGCAGATTTCCAATCATTTGAAGCTGCTTTAACTCGCTTTCTAAGCCAATTACCGATAGATAGACCAAAAAGAGCATGTCTTGCAGTCGCAGGTCCAATTAAGTCGCAACAGGTTTATTTAACTAACCTTGGTTGGCATTTCGGTATCGCACCGCTCAAAGAGCAGATGCAATTTGACGAATTAGCGGTTATCAACGATTTTGCGGCTTTTGCCTACGCAGCACCGTACTTGGATACAAAACAGAACTTAATTATTAAGTCAGGTCAACCTGAACCAGACGCCAATATTGCGGTAATGGGACCGGGCACAGGTTTTGGCGCAGCGTGTTTAGCGCGAGACATAAATGGCAGTGCGGTGATGAGTTGTGAAGCAGGGCATATTAATCTGGCACCGGTGACAGCGCTTGATAGACAACTGCTTCATGCGCTGCGATCGAATTTACAACATGTGTCTATTGAGAGTGTATTCTCGGGCCCAGGCATCGCTCGTTTGTACCGTGCTATGGCCGAAGTAAAGGGCCATACCCCAATGGATCTAAATGCTTCACAAATCAGCCAGTTGGCACCGGAATGTGAAGTCTGTGATGCAACCTTGACACATTTTTGTGACTGGATGGGTAGCGTAGCGGGTGATTTAGCGCTGACCTTTGGTGCACTTGGCGGTGTATATATAGGTGGGGGGATTTTACCTCGCATGACAGATCGCTTATTATCAAGTCGATTTATTGAACGATTCACTGAGAAAGGGTTAATGTCACAGTACGTTGGACAGATCCCGGTGACTTTAGTAGTACAAGACAATATTCCTCTTATTGGTGCCGCCGCATGTTTGCATGAGCGACGCGCATAGCAAGAGGCTTGGAATAATTGCATGAAAAAAGTAACCATCAATAGTGTTGCAACTTACGCTGGCGTATCTAAAAAAACGGTTTCCAGAGTCCTTAACAATGAGCCTAACGTTAGCCCAGCAACACGTGAAAAAGTACTGAAAGTCTTTAAAGAGCTAGACTATACGCCAAACCCCATTGCTCGGGGATTGGCTAGAAATAGAAGCTTCATTATTGGCTGCTTGTACGATAACCCAAGTAAAAGTTACATAACTCGTGTACAAAGCGGCGCGTTGGAAGCTTGCCACAAGCATCACTATAACTTGCTAATTCATCCGTGTGAGCTGCGTGGTGAAGAGCTCATTGCCAATATTGAACACCTACTTACCACCTCAAGACTCGATGGTATGGTGCTAACGCCGCCATTTTCAGACTCACAAGAGCTCATTAATTTTCTGAAGAAAAAGAAAGTGCACTTTGCACGCGTTGCATCGGCTATCGATGATGCTGAGTCTATTTCTGTACGCAGCAATGATGAGCAAGGGGCTTACGAGATCACCGAGCATTTGATTGAATTGGGCCATAGCAATATCGCCTTTATCAAAGGTCACCCAGATCACAGCGCCACCGAACAGCGTTTCTGTGGTTATCAGCGCGCATTGGCCGAGCATAATATAACCTTTAATCCGAAACTAGTTGCCGAGGGTAACTTTAGTTATCACTCTGGTGCTGATAGTGCAAAGGAGATATTAGATCTGAACCCTAGGCCAAGTGCAGTGTTTGCGTCAAATGATTACATGGCAGCGGCGGTGTTAAAGCTCGCTACGCAAAGGCAATTAAAAGTGCCTGAAGATATTTCTATCGCCGGCTTTGATAATGCGCCAATTGCCCGCCATATCTGGCCGGGACTGACAACTATCGCACAACCGGTAGAAGAAATGACGCGTCAAGCAGTAGAGCAACTCATTTTGCAAATAAGCGATGAGCAAACGCCTGTTTATCAGGCCACGCTTGAAGCGAAACTCATTACCCGTGAGTCAACGGCAAACTATAAGTAAAGTATTCGATTTCAATTATTATACTTGCCCAAAAGCCCTGCACATAGCAGGGCTTTTTTTATGTTAATAGTCACGCAAACTTGTGTTGGATCAAGGATAACTTACTTGCTCAGGCGTACTGTAAGGCTATCAGCTAATGATAAGTGTATAACAACAGACAATAGGAATTGAATAATGAATATTGAGCGCCATAGTCTTGCTAAAGAGTTACCAGAGTTTAAAGATAAAATTCATGAGTTAAAAATGAAAGACCGTCATTTTGCTCGACTGTTTGAAGATTATCACAATGTCGATCATGAGGTTGTCCGCATCGAAGAAGGGGTAGAAAATACCTCTGATGAGTATTTAGAATCACTCAAAAAACAGCGTTTGCATTTAAAAGATCAGTTGTATCGTATCTTAAAGTGCGCATAAAGAAGTAAAGCCCAACCCACCGAAATAGTACCATAAGGCATATTTCAGGTGGGTTGGATAGATCGGTTTTATGCCAATATCTGGCATGTTTTTCTATCACACTCTATAGACATAACTCAAAAAACAATGGAAAAGCCATTCATCGACAAAGCTCAAAGCAGTTAAAAATCCGAGTGTAATATTTTCCACTATACTCTTAGTCATTGCTTTTATGATGGTGTACATATGTGGGATTGTTAGCGCTCATTCTTGTTATCACTGGAGTTACTGGGCTATGCCTATCTCTTCACTGGGCATATAAAATATGTCAGATTTCTCGTCAATTTGGTTGGCGCGTGTTATTTGGTTTAATCGTCTTTTTTATACTGGGCTATAGTGCATTTACGGCCTACTTATTTGAACGAGAACAAGTTGAGCTGCTCAACGTGGGTTTAGCGAGTATTCTGTTTTTTGGTTCAATCTTTGTTTTAATCGTCAATCATATGGCCCATCAAAGTTTAAAAGCACTGGCAAAACTTGTTGAAGATGAGCGCTTTCACGCGCAAACAGACTTCTTAACCAAGCTGAATAATCGAGAACATTGTGTTAATACCATAGAGACAAAAATTTCCCAAGGCCATGCCTTTGCCGTCATGTTGGTTGACCTAAATAATTTCAAACAAATTAATGATTCTGTGGGGCATTTGTTTGGAGACAAAGTACTGGTTGCCTTATCACAGAGACTGACAGAAGCGTTATCACCCGGCAGCACACTATTTCGCATGGGCGGAGATGAGTTTGTAATACTGATTGATGGCACCGAAGAAAGAACGATTTATGCGCAAAATAATGCACTTATTAAAGCGCTAGAGTACCCTTTGCAGATTGAAGATGTGGCTGTTGATGTACACTACAGCGCAGGTGTGAGCGCATATCATGGTGATGAACAAAGTGATTGTATTACCTTGTTACGTGAAGCCGATATTGCCATGTATAGTGCAAAACGTTCTCGCCAGTCTTTGGTGATATTTGATGATGTATTACACAAGGGGTGTGATCAGGAATTTCATATCTCAGCCGGCCTTAAAGAGGCATTTGCGCAACATACATTGAAAGTGTTTTATCAGCCAATGATTAAAGCGAAAAGTGCTGAAGTTCATGGTGTAGAAGCACAGGCTCGATGGCCACAGGCAAATGGTACCATTATGATGCCGGAACATTTTGTGCCTGTTGCAGAGAGTAGTAACTTAATTCGCCAGCTCAGCTTATTTGTAATAAAAAGAGTGTTTGCAGACTTACCAATATTACTGGCGTGTGATAAACATTTAGTGGTTCATATAAATCTATCCAGCCATGACTTTTTGAACAAAGAGCTAGTCAATCTGTTAGCGAGTTTGCTCAGTGGTAATCAAGTTGCAGCTAAGCATATCACCTTTGAATTGACAGAGAGCATGATGGTGGCCGATTTGGCGCAAACACAGGCATTAATTGAGGTGCTTATAGATATGGGGTTTGCGGTGAGTATCGGTGATTTCGGTACTGGCTTCTCTTCGTTTAAGTTACTTAAGGATCTGCCTGTATCGCAGATAAAAATCGACCGCTCGTTTATTGAGGGGTGCGTGAAAGATGAAAAAGCGCAGATCATTGTAGAAACAACCATGTTTATGGCTAAACGCCTTAAATGCTCAGTGGTGGCAGAGGGTGTAAATCATGACAAAGTGGCGAGTTATTTAACCAGTATCGAGTGCGACTATTTGCAAGGGTATAATATTTGTGAGGCGCTGCCATTGGATGAATGTATAAAATGGATCAAATCAAATGGTCTGGTCAAAAGTGTTTTAAAGAAATACTAATCATGTGCCTTACATCGTAGCGCTAGGCTTTGAAATGTAGTCCGATTGTCGTCTTTGTACCGCTAGAAAAGCGGTGCTTTTACTGGAGCTTGGAAGCCATACAATTTATCAAACTCAGGTATATTATTCTCCCAAATGGGCGTATCTTTGCCGATATATTCACGCATAGCATCAAAAAATAGCCGTGTTCTGACGGGTAAATCTCGATGCGGATAAACAGCATATAACGCAGAATAATCAGTTAACTTGACATCGGTCAGTAGCGGCACCAGTTGGCCATTGATAATTTCTTGATCAACCAAAAAGGCAGGCACAGTGCAAAAGGCTGTGTCAGAGAGCACCTTCATCATTAACAACTCACCATCGTTACTTCTAAAGATACTTTTAATCTGAATTTCTTGTGGCTCGTTGTGGTCATCTAGGTAATGTACGCCAGTAACCTTAAGGCCATCGCTTGCATAGCTAGCTGCTGGTAATCTGGCGAGATCTTGCATGGTTTTCGGTTCACCATAGGTTTCAATAAATTGTGAAGTAGCTAGAATTATGAGCCGATTTCGGGCTATTTTGCGGGCAATGAGGGTAGAGTCTTTTGGTTCACCAACGCGAAACGCCAGATCATAGCCTTCACCAACTATATCCACTAGCCTGTCCTCGAGTCGCAACTCAACCTCAACCTGCGGAAAGCGTTTTTGAAACTCGTTAACCACAGGCTGTACGTAGCGCCTACCGATAATCGTCGAACTGGTGATTTTCAACAACCCTTTGGGCTCGGTGTGGTAGTTCTCTGCAAGTAACTGAGTCTCACTGAGTAGCTTTCTAAGTTGCTGCGCCTTTTTTACCATTTCGGCGCCCGCAGCCGTCAACGAAAACGAGCGAGTGGTACGATTTAACAATCTAACACTGAGTTCATCTTCTAATTTACTGATTTGTTTAGAGATAACCGAACGGTCAATGTTCCTATTTTGAGCCGCCTTGGCAAAAGAGCCGCGTTCAACAACATCTAAAAACATTAATAAGCGTGTACTTGTGTCCATATTCAGTTTCTCTTAGATTTCTATTGGTGCCATTTTGGCATTAAATAATTTAAAAAACGATGCTTTTTTGGCTCTTTTCTGATCTATAGACTGTATTGCTATCAGTACTAGGAGATAAAACCATGAAAAAATCACTCGTGACAATAGCGATTCTGGGCTGCTTAGCCTATATGACAGGATGTAGTGAATCACATGCCGAGGCCCCAGCACAAAACGCCCAAGCATTTAAACAACCTATAGATGTTACTGCGGTAAAAGCATATCCAGTGCAATCTTGGTTTACTTATACCAGCCGCTTAGAGGCCGTTGATTTTGTGCAACTGAGGCCGCGAGTATCAGGAAACATTGCCGCGGTTAATTTCAAAGAAGGGCAAAGCGTGAATGAGGGTGATGTGTTATTTACCTTGGATCAGCGCCCTTTTGTGGTGAAAGTAGCTGAACTAGAAGCGCTATTAGCAAACGCCAAAGCGCAGTTGTCTCAGGCTGAACGCGATGTAAAAAGAGCGGCGCGCCTTTTGAAAACGAAATCTATTTCTCAAGAAGAAGTTGAGCAACGACGTTCTTTACTAAGCCAGTATCAGGCGAATGTGATGGCAACACAAGCTAAGCTCGATGCTGCTAAGTTAGATTTAACGTACAGCGAAGTTAAAGCCCCTATTAATGGTATTGTGTCTCGCGCTGAGTTGACCACAGGTAATACAGTCCAGGCAGGCACAAGTGTGTTAACGCATTTGGTATCCAATGACTTCGTTTATGCATATTTTGATATTAACGAGCGTACTTGGCACAAACAGTTCAATCAGTTGCGAGGCGATAAGCAAACGCAAGTCGTCATGCAAATGCTTGGAGACCAAGAGTTTGAACACAGTGGCGTTGTTGATTTTGTTGATAATCATATTAACCGTCAGACAGGTACGCTACGTGTCCGTGCTGTATTTGCTGCGACACAACAGTTAAAGCCTGGTGCATTTGTGCGTGTGCGCATTGCCGCTGAAGATGTTCAGCAACAGGTTCTGGTGCCTGAAAAAGCGATTGGTACGGATTTGAAAAATCGTTTTGTGTTGGTAACAGATGAGCAAAATGTCTTGCAGTATCGACCCGTTACGCTTGGCGAGCGTTATGGCGTTATGCGCGCAGTTGTTACGGGTTTAAAACCAGGAGATAAGATTGCAGTCAATGGTCCAGCCAGAGTTGGACCAGGCATGCCGATAGCACCACAAATGGTTGAGGTTGAACCTGATAGTAAGCTGCTGGTGATGAATGCTGCAAGCCAGACGTCGCTGTTGGTTGCCGAGCGAGGAGAATAAGGCATGTCTTTTTCTCATTTTTTCATCAAACGGCCCATATTTGCGGCGATGCTTTCTTTGGTCATTTTTATTGCTGGTGCTTTGAGTTTGTCTCAACTTCCAGTGAGTGAATATCCAGAAGTTGTACCGCCTACGGTCGTGGTATCCGCAAGTTATCCGGGTGCGAATCCGACTGTAATCGCAGAAACGGTGGCAACGCCTCTTGAGCAGGAAATCAATGGCACACAAAACATGCTGTATATGTTTTCTCAAGCGACCAGCGATGGACGTATGACACTGACAGTGACATTTGCGCTGGGCACGGATCTGGATAGAGCGCAGGTGCAAGTACAAAACCGCGTTAATAGCGCACTACCTCGCTTACCTCAAGAGGTACAGAGGCTTGGTGTTGTTGCTGAAAAGGCTTCGCCGGACTTGACGATGGTGGTACACCTTTACTCACCGACAAACAGTCACGATACCACCTATCTATCTAATTACGCCGATTTGTACGTTAAAGACGAAATTGCTCGTCTGCCTGGCGTTGGAGATGTACAGCTGTTTGGTGGTGGCAAGTACGCCATGAGGGTGTGGCTAAATCCTGATGCGCTGGCGGCGAATCAATTAACGGCGATGGATGTTGTTAAGGCATTACGGGAGCAAAACCAACAAGTTGCAGCTGGCAGTTTGGGGGCGCAACCAGCGGCGAATGAGTCTGAGTTTCAAGTTTTGCTTAATGTACGTGGCCGCCTTGGCAGTATAGAAGAGTTTGAACAGGTGGTTATTAAAGTAGGCGAGCAAGGCGCGCTTACTAGGCTAAAAGATGTCGCGCGTATAGAACTTGGCCAAGATAACTATTCACTGCGAGCTATGTTAAACGGCCAGCCCGCGCTTGCAATGCCTATCTTTCAACGACCCGGATCGAATGCGATTGAACTGTCCGATCAGGTTCGTCAGACGATGGCACGCTTGAGCGAATCTTTCCCTGAAGGCGTTGAATATGACATCGTGTACGATCCGACCGTGTTCGTGCGTGGTTCAATTGATGCCGTTATCACGACCTTGCTTGAAGCCATTGTGTTGGTCGTGCTCGTGGTGATCCTTTTCCTACAAACATGGCGTGCGTCGATTATTCCATTGATAGCCGTGCCGGTATCTCTAGTTGGTACATTCGCAGTGATGCAATGGTTGGGTGTGTCTATCAATACCTTATCGTTGTTTGGCTTAGTGCTGGCAATTGGTATCGTGGTTGATGATGCAATTGTTGTGGTTGAGAATGTTGAACGCAACATCGCCAATGGATTAAGTCCAGTGGAAGCCACTAAGCTGGCAATGAATGAAGTGACAGGGCCGATTATTGCCATTGCACTGGTATTGTGTGCGGTGTTTATTCCTACGGCGTTTATCACGGGGTTATCGGGGCAGTTTTATAAGCAATTTGCGCTGACTATTACTATTTCTACCATCATTTCAGCGATCAATTCACTGACCTTGTCGCCAGCGTTATCAGCCTTGTTACTAAAACCACATGGTAGCAAGCCGGATGGGTTAACACGCCTACTGGATAGGATATTTGGTCGCTGGGTCTTTGCGCCTTTTAATCGTTTTTTTGACAAAAGCAGCGAAGGGTATGAAAAGCTGGTTAAAAAGCTGATCAGAATGTCTGCTGTGGTTATGGTGCTGTATGTGGCGCTATTGGGGTCGACGGCTAAATTATTCGATGCTGTGCCAGGCGGTTTTATTCCAGCTCAGGATAAACAGTATTTGGTCGCAATCGCGCAATTACCTGATGCTGCGAGCTTAGATAGAACTGAAGCTGTAACAAGGCAAATGGAACAAATTGCATTGCAGGTGCCAGGCATTGCAAACACGGTGTCTTTTCCTGGGCTGTCAGTCAATGGCTTTACCAACAGCCCCAATGCTGCCATTGTGTTTACGCCGCTTGAAGACTTTACAAAGCGTAATGACCCAAGTTTATCTGCGATGGCAATTGCGATGGAACTTAACAAGCGCTTTAGCGCCATTGATGAAGCCTTTGTCGCTGTTTTTCCTCCGCCACCAATCCAAGGTTTGGGGACTACAGGGGGGTTTAAGTTGCAAATTGAAGACAGAGGCAATAAAGGATTTGAGGCGCTATTTAATACATTACAAACTGTAACCAATGAGGCAAGAAAAGACCCAGCGCTGACGGGGATGTTCTCAAGCTTTAGAATTCAGGTACCACAAATGGATATCGATATCGACAGAGAGCAGGCGCTGTTGCAAGGTATTCCGTTATCAGAGGTGTTTAACGCACTACAGGTATATATGGGTTCTTTGTACGTGAACGACTTCAACTTATTTGGTCGTACTTACCAAGTGACTGCGCAAGCTCAAGCACAAAGTCGTTTAGACCCTGAGCAGATATTAGCGCTAAAAGTGCGTAACGTAAGAGGTGATATGGTACCGTTGGGGTCTGTTTTAACCGCGACACCTACGACGGGACCGGATAGAGTGATGCATTACAATGGCTATCCAAGTGCTGAGCTAAACGGCAGTCCAGCTCCAGGGTTTAGCTCTGATCAAGCGCAGCAGGCAATGGAAGCGATATTAGCTAAGCACCTGCCCAATGATATGGCGTTTGAGTGGACTGATGTGACTTATCAGCAAATCTTAGCGGGCAATACCATGGTATATATTTTCCCGCTAGTGGTACTGCTGGTATTTATGGTACTGGCGGCACAGTACGAAAGCTTAAGGCTGCCATTGGCCATCATTTTGATAGTTCCAATGACTATCTTCTCAGCATTACTTGGTGTTTGGTGGATAGGCGGAGATAACAATATATTCACGCAAATAGCTCTAATCGTATTGGTTGCTTTGGCGTGTAAGAACGCCATTTTGATGGTTGAGTTTGCTAAAGAGCAAAATGATGATGGTCAAACAGCACTAGAGGCAATCATCACCGCTTGTAGACTGCGTCTTAGACCAATTTTGATGACCTCGATTGCGTTCACGGCTGGGGTTATTCCTTTGGTGCTAGCGTCAGGGGCGGGAGCTGAAATGCGTCATGCCATGGGGGTCGCAGTATTCTTTGGCATGTTGGGCGTAACGTTATTTGGATTGCTATTTACACCGGTGTTTTATATGTTGGTGAGTAGCAAAAGCGCTAAAAATGTAGCAAAGTCTAGCCAGATTTTGACACATGATTAACTTATAGTTGAGCTGTACAACAATGAATGTTCTAATAATTAAAACGGTTATTAGAACATTACATACAACTAATCAGCCTCCAAAATAGAAATGAATGAGAATCGCGTGACAACAATTCCTGAAACCATGAGCGGTATTTTACTTGCAGAGCCAGGTGTACACTTTCGTTTGCAGCAGGCTCAGTTAAGCACGCCAAAACCAACAGCACAGCAAGTGTTAGTGAAGGTGGAATACACAGGGCTAGGCAGCTTAGACGAGAAATTTGCCCAACAAGGTACGCCCTGTTGGCAGTATCCACGTGTATTTGGTTTTGATGCGGTTGGTACTGTGGTTGATGCGCCAAAAGGAATGCATCCAGAAGTTGGTACGCGAGTAATGTGGCACAATGATATCAGCACGCCAGGTGTGATGAGTGAATATGCCGCTGTGGCAAACTATGCCTTGGCAGTGGTGCCAGAACATGTTGACCCAATCGTTGCCGCTTGCTTGCCAACGCCGGGCATGACGGCGTTAATTGCCTTGCTAAAACTGCAGTTAGATGAAGGTGATTCCGTTTTCATTGAAGCAGGCCACACGTGCACTGGTCAGTTGGCAATTCAATTTGCTAAACAACAGGGGCTCATGGTGTTTAGTAATTGCCCACAAGGCCATCAAGAGCTTTTAAAAGAATTGGGCGCTGACGCAGTGTTCTCTGAGCAAGATGAAAATCTAGCCGACTTGATCCAGCGTCAATATGGATATGATGGTGTTCAGGGCGTTATTGATAGCAGCGGTCAACATACCAATGAGTTATTGTCGCTGTTGCAATTTTGCGGTCGAATCAGTTGTATTTCCGGTTTATCCCAGCTTGATGATGCGTTGTTGTTTAAAAAAGCACCAAATATTGGCGTGGTGTCTTTGCCAGGGGCTTGGCTGGCCAAGAGTATTTGTGCGCAGCAGCGTATGTCATTTCTAGGTAATATCTTGATGGAAAATCTTCAGCAAGAACGTTTACGTTTGCCAAAGCATGAACTTATCGCTTTTGAAAGCGATGAGATAGCGCGAGCGTTAAAACAAAGACAACACCTGCCAGGTACCTTCCAGAGCATAAAAGTAGCGTAGGTTCACTATGCTAACAGTCCTTTGCTAAGGCTTAGCTAAATAGTATCGGCTTTAGCAAAGCAAAGGCTGAGCGACACTTTTTCAATACTCCTTACAAATCCTAACATTTGTTCTTGCATGCCTTCGTTATAATGCACGCGAAACATTTTTGCGTGATGAATGGCAGCAATAAACGGAAATTTATTGGTGCTGATTTGGCATCAAGTATGTGCTTATTTGCATCTTTTTATGCATGAAATGTTTGCGTACCATATCGCCATATAAACATTTAGGACGTTTACTCATGAACAGATTAATTATCGTGTTAGCGATGCTGTTTTCAGCCTTTAGCTTTGCATCGGACACACCCTATCAGTTAATTACCAAAGTAGGTGACGAATTATTTACCGACATTAAAGCGGTTAACAAAGACGGCAAAGCTCAATCTGATGTTATGAAAAACATTGTACGTAGCCGCTTAATGCCACATATTGATGTGAAGTTTGTGTCATTTAAATTGCTGGGCAAGCATATAAAAGGCTTGCAACGAGCTGAAGCCGTTGAATTTATCAATGCGGTGGATAGCTACTTAGTAGCAACCTATGCCAACGCTTTGTTGCAGTACAAAGGGCAAAATGTACTGTTTGAAGAGTTGCCGCTTGGTGACAATGAATTTGCTACCGTAAAAGTGGTGATTAAAGAAATGTCAGGACCTGATATCGATATGCACTTTAAATTCAGACAATCGAAAGACGGTAGCTGGAAAGTCTACGATATGGTTGCAGAAGGTATTTCATTACTCAGTGCCAAGCAAAAAGAGATTATTACTCGCATTTCTGAAGTGGGTTTGGCTCAAGTAACACAAGAGCTAAAAAATAAGGCGTAACAGTTTTAACTTTCCGACTTTTAAAGTTAAAAGTTTAAGAGCAGCAATCGCTGCTCTTTTTTTAAAACTCTCTAGGTGACACAAAGGTACCTTCTTGAATGCTGGTATAGGTTTTTTGAGCTAAATCGTTGAGCGGATCTAGCGATTTACCAAGGCTGGTAATTTGATGTTCAATTGGAATAATATCAACACTATCAAAGCCTGATAGTTTTGCCACCTTAGCAAAGGTATAAGCATGCTTGTATTTTTCTTGCTTATAAAAAATACTCGTCAGTGTCTCGTATACTTCTGGAGCGGGTTGTTGACCTTTCTTATTCAACTCTAGAACGCGGTACAACAAGTCGACCGTTTTATCATCATCAATTTTGGCATAAAAGGTTGCCAAAAAGAGTTGAATCTCCGGATCATCTTTAACCACTTTTTGCTCTTGCATGTTGAGCAATTTATTTAGTGCTGCTCGATTGGCGTTGCGTGACCAATGGTAATACAGTAACCCAGGATGGGTAGTGTCTAATGTTTCTTTAAAAATACGATTAATTTCTTTAAGGCTTGTCAAATGACCATTGACGCGAGACGTGGTTTTTTCTTTTAGTTTTATGTGTTCAATTTTGGCCGCGAGGGAGACACATTTGTCATAGTCTTCGAATAGTTTAAGTAGTTGGTACTTATTTTCATCGGTTGGTTTTTTGTATTCATGATAACGCGCAATAATCACCTCCGCGCGCTCTTCTCTACAATGACTATCTGTGTTTAAGTCACTACAAAATCCAGGCGTTTCGTCGCACACTCGACTCAACGTAATGGCGTTATCACAGCCTGCCAATAGCAATACAGACAAGACAATAGATTGTCTTAATGCCATGAGGTTTCCTCTTGTCGTAATTTATTATTAGTATTCTAGCCCAATGAATTGATGAGTAACAGTGGAGAATCACGGCGGTTTAAATTAGAATACGTGTGCCCGATGGGGCTATCCGTTCAAAAAATTGTTTATTAGGCAGAAAAAATGACCTTATCTCACGAGCAAGAATATCAAAATAGCTGGCAAGAGCGCCAAGATTACGCAGAAAATATGCAACCAATTATTGGTCGCTTATATCGTAACTCTGGTATCGAAATCGCGGTTTATGGCCGTCCTTTGGTAAACACCAGTACCATCGACGTGATCAAAGCACACAAAACAGTTGCACGTTTTGAAGAGCGTAAACTGCGTTTGCGCGAAAGCTTCCCATTTTTAGAAGCTATCAGCAAAATGGACTTAGCACCAGCACGCATCGATTTAGGTAAATTAGCATACGGCTACATCTATAAAAATGCTGGTGAAGGCCGCTCAATCGAAGAATATCTTAACGCTGAGCTTGCAGAGCTAGTCAACAAAGGCGATGGTCAAAAGCCTCGCGACGTTGTGCTTTATGGTTTTGGCCGTATTGGTCGTTTATTAGCGCGCCTACTTATTGAACGTGGCGGCTCTCACGCTGATTTACGCCTACGTGCTATCGTTGTTCGTGGCGGTCGTGATGGTGACTTAGAAAAGCGTGCAAGCTTACTACGTCGTGACTCTATTCATGGTCCTTTCAACGGTTCAATCACAGTTGATCACGAAAAGAGTGCAATTAAAGCTAACGGTAACTACATTCAGGTTATTTACTCAAACTCTCCAGATGAAGTAGATTACACAAAATACGGCATTGAAAACGCGTTGATCGTTGACAACACCGGTATTTGGAAAGATGAAGATGGTCTTGGCTTGCACCTTAAATCAACAGGCGCAGCAAAAGTACTATTGACTGCACCTGCTAAAGGCGACATCAAAAACGTTGTTTACGGTGTAAACAATCAAGACATTAAGAGTGAAGACAAGATTGTATCAGCAGCAAGTTGTACAACTAACGCAATCACTCCTGTTCTAAAAGCTATTAATGATAAGTTTGGTATTAAGAATGGCCACGTAGAAACGGTTCACTCATACACCAATGACCAAAACTTGATCGACAACTATCACAAAGCAGAGCGTCGTGGTCGCAGTGCGGCATTGAACATGGTTATTACCTCAACTGGTGCTGCAAAAGCGGTTGCTAAGGCACTTCCGGAACTTGCGGGTAAGCTAACAGGTAACGCTATCCGCGTACCTACACCAAATGTTTCGATGGCAATCATTAACTTAAACCTAGAGACAGCGACTGACCGTGAAGAGTTAAACGAGTTTTTACGTAACACATCGCTTTACTCTGACTTACGCGATCAAATCGATTACACAGCGTCAACAGAAATCGTATCAACAGACTTAGTTGGTAGCCGTTATGCAGGCGTAGTAGATTCACAAGCAACAATTGTTGATGGTGATCGCGTTGTTCTTTACGTTTGGTATGACAACGAGTTTGGTTATAGCTGTCAGGTAGTGCGTGTTATGCGTGATATGGCAGAAGTATCATTCCCAAGTCTGCCTCGTTAATACGTTGATAGTCTTAAAAAGCCAGCATTTGCTGGCTTTTTTAGTTTTTGAACGTAGCAGGCTGTGATACTCTTGAGCGTATTACGTTACAGTCAGCTAACAAGAATTAACAGTGAAGTTCTCCCGCTCAAAATGAACGGGGTAAAACAATTAAGGTACATGATGAAGATCACCAGTAATTTTGACAGTGGTAATATCAAGGTGCTAGCGGCTAGCGAGCCTCTTGATATTCAGTTGGAAATTAATAAAGACAATGAATCCGATTTTTTTCAGTGGTTTCACTTTCGTTTAGAGAGCACACCATTTTTAGGTCACAAACTACATATTAATGGTCTTGAAAAGTCAGCTTATCCAGAAGGATGGGATGACTATCATGCGGTTGCATCATACGACCGTCAAACATGGTTTAGAGTGCCGAGTCATTATGAAGATGGCCGTTTAATTATTGATTTTGAACCTGAATTTTCACACACCTACTTTGCTTATTTCGCACCGTATAGTTATGAGCGTCACCTAGATTTATTATATTGGGCGCAAAGCCATGACATTTGCGCCATTGAAACACTGGGTGAAACACTAGATGGCCGTGACATTGGTCTACTTACTGTAGGGGAGCCTGAGGACGGTAAAAAGCAAATCTGGATCACCGCGCGTCAACACCCAGGTGAGACAATGGCTGAGTGGTTTGTTGAAGGTTTGTTACATAAGCTGTTAGATGATGAAGATCCGCATGCAGCTGCATTATTGTCAAAAGCCGTATTCCACATAGTGCCTAATATGAACCCAGATGGTAGTGTTCGAGGTCATCTACGCACGAATGCTGCAGGCGTTAACTTGAACCGTGAATGGCAAACACCAAGCTTAGAAAAATCTCCTGAAGTTTATCACGTGTTGAATAAAATGCATGAGACTGGCGTTGATATGTATCTAGACATTCACGGTGATGAAGCGCTACCGTACAATTTTGTGGCAGGTGGTGAAGGGATACCAAGTTATGATGCACGTATCAAAGAACTTGAAGATACTTTCAAAGCTGCACTATTGACGATTACGCCTGAGTTTCAAGATGAATTTGGCTATGACAAAGACGCTCCGGGTGAGGCAAACCTAACCGTTGCGTCCTGTGCTGTGGGTGAGGCATTTAAAACGTTAGCTTATACAGTTGAAATGCCGTTTAAGGATAATGCTAATTTGCCAGATCCTTACTATGGTTGGTCAGACAGACGTTCATACCAGTTTGGACAAGACACGCTCGCGGCGATTGTGAGTGTCGTAGATAAATTAAGATAATAATTAACCCAAAAAGCAACCGTTATTCGGTTGCTTTTTACGTATAACAACAAGAGGATGAGTCGTGGATGCATTTGGACAGTTTCTAGATTTTCTAGATAGCATTTTAGGGGGATCCGTTTGGTTCCCATATGTACTTTTAGGGGTAGGTTTATTCTTTACAATTTATCTCAAGTTCCCGCAAGTTCGCTACTTTAAGCATGCATGTAAAGTAGTAACGGGTAAGTTTGATAAAAAAAGTCACGAAGGGGATACCACTCACTTTCAGGCACTGGCAACGGCTTTGTCGGGTACTGTAGGTACGGGTAACATTGGTGGTGTGGCGTTGGCTATCTCTATCGGTGGTCCCGCAGCGTTGTTTTGGATGTGGATGACTGCATTTTTCGGTATGACGACCAAGTTTGTAGAGGTCACCTTATCTCATAAATACCGTGTCAAAACCGATGATGGCACAATGGCCGGTGGCCCTATGTATTATATGGACCGCCGTTTGAACATGAAGTGGTTGGCTATATTATTTGCCATAGCAACCGTGATCAGTTCATTTGGTACAGGAAACCTGCCGCAGATCAATAACATTGCGCAAGGTATGGAAGCAACCTTCGGCATTGAGCCTTGGCACACAGGTGGCGTGTTGTCGGTATTGTTGGCGTTGGTAATTCTAGGTGGGATCAAACGTATCGCTGCGATTACTTCTCGCATTGTGCCAATTATGGCAGCTATCTACATCGTGGGCGCGTTGGCAGTTATTTTGTTTAACATTGAAAATATCGCGCCGTCATTTGCTGCTGTATTCACCAATGCGTTCACAGGCTCTGCCGCAGCTGGTGGTTTCTTAGGTGCGTCATTTGCTTATGCCTTTAACCGAGGTGTAAACCGTGGTTTATTCTCCAATGAAGCCGGTCAGGGTTCTGCGCCAATTGCGCACGCATCTGCTAAGGCCGATGAGCCTGTTTCTGAAGGAATGGTATCTATTTTAGAACCTTTCATTGATACCATTATTATTTGTACACTCACTGGTTTAGTTATTTTGTCATCAGGCGTGTGGTCTGAAAAGTTTGATACTCAGTTTGAGCGCTCATCGATGACTATTCTCCATGGTAAGTACAGTGAAAATGACCCGCAGCAACGTCAGGAACTGTATCAATATCTCAACGGTGGTAAAGATCATTCGGTGCAGCCGTATACTGGCAATATAGAAGTGCTGCAGGGCAAGGCGCTAAGTGATGACTTTACGATTATTCATTCACGCTCGATTGGTGAAAACATTCGCTTCGGTATTACAGAGCGTCATGTTTACACAGGTACAGTGGAAGTGGACAAAGGTAAGCTGGTTGATGACAGCATCAGTATTCGTGGTGAATCTTTGGTTCACTCAGCTGAGCTGACAACCAAGGCCTTCACTCGTGGTTTCTTTGGTGAAAACGGTCAATATATCGTATCGATTGGTTTGTTGATGTTTGCATTTTCAACGGCGATTGCATGGTCATATTACGGTGACAGAGCCATGATCTATTTACTAGGCAGTCGTTCAGTCATGCCTTATCGAGTATTTTACGTGGCGGGCTTTTTCTGGGCGTCATTTGCTGATACCACACTCGTTTGGAAATTAGCAGCGGTGGCGATAGTGGTTATGACTCTACCAAACTTGTTTGGTATTTTCTTGCTGCGTAAAGAAATGAAAGACTCTGTAGATGATTACTGGCAGAAATTTAATCGTGAACACAAAGAACATGCATCTAGTGACCAAAAAAGTGACGATAAAAACAACATGCGCGTAAACGAGTCGAATTGAACAAAGACATTCGAATAGAAAACGAGTAAAATGGCGCCCACTATGGGCGCTTTTTTTGTAGCATTTGGAGAGTTATTTATGGCAATTGTACAATGTCCTGGTTGCAGCAAATCCATTTCAAATAAAACTAAGGTATGCCCGCATTGCCAACTGCAATTGGGTGAGCTGACTGAAGAACAGATTGAACGACTTGCGATAAAAAAACGTATCAGTAAACAACAAAAGTTTATGAATCATTCGTTTTTGGCATTGATTTTATTCCTTGGTGGCTTTTTATATATGTATTGGCACCAACCTGAGCCGGATTCGTTACAGATGATAGCGGCACAGGGAGCCATTGCTGTGGGCTGTGTGTGGTACTTGGTTAACCGAGTTGTGTTGATTTATTTGAAAAAGAAAAAGTAGCGATGAATATTGACAGTATAGTAAAAAGCTTAACACCAGAAGTGTACGAGCGTCTCCAGTATGGTGCTGCAACAGGCAAATGGCCAGATGGTACGCCGCTTAACGAGGCGCAAAAAGCCCAAACGGTGCAGTTAGTGATGCTATATCAGGCGAAAGTTGCTAAAAGTAATGAGCAATTTACCATTAATGAGCGCGGCGAAATGGTTCAAAAGTCAAAGCGTGAGTTACAACAAGAATTTAAAACCCAAAATGAAATAGCTAGGTTCAGTGAACATGATCTTTAAACACCTTTTTACGCCTAAATGGAAGCACCCAAAAACGGCAGTACGTTTGGCGGCAGTTGATAAATTAGATACAGGGAAAGACGCGGAGGTATTACAAACCTTAGCCTTGCAAGATAGCTCAACAGAGATCCGCAAGAAAGCATTGCACAAGGTTAATGATCTGGTGTTGTGGTGGCAAGCATATAAGCAGGACCAAAGCTTAAAAGAATTGGCAGAGCAGCAGATTTCCAGCGCAGTGCTTAACAAAAATGACGCACTGAGTGATGACATTCGTAGCGAGTATATCGACAAATACGCTCCGACCAAATTGCTTGAAAAGCTCGCTTTTTCAGAAGGTGAAATACAATTTAGAGTTAAACTGCTCAAACGTTTAGCAAACGCGAAGCTCATAGAGCGGGCTTTTAAAGAGGGCTGCGAGGCGGTACAAGTCGCGTTGTTACCTCTTACAGAGCAATATCAATTAGATAAAGCAGTTTTGAAAAGTGCGCAAGGTGAAGCGAAAACCGCTATTGAACAGCGAATTGAGCAGCAGAGGCTTGCCAAAGAAATGCCGCAACAGGTTGAGCAGCAAACCAAAATGGTGTTGGCGAAGCTGAACGCACTACGCGACAAGTTCGATTATCAGCAAGTTAATGAACAAGCGAAAGCGCTATTAAGTGAGTGGCAAGAGATTGAACTAAAATGGCTAGATGACGAAGCGATTAAGGCAGTTGATAAGAAGTTTACCAGCATCAACAAGAAGCTTGAACAGCACATCGCAAAGCAAAAGGCTGAGTTTGAGGCCGAGCAAGCTAAAATACAGGCAGAACAAGCTAAAGCAAATGAAATTAAATCAAGCATAGCTGCGATTGATGCGTTTGCACAGCAATTAGCTAAGGCAATTAGTGAGTTAGATGAGCAGCAAAGCAAGTCATTAGATGAACAGTTAACTCAACTAAGTAGTATGCTCGCTCAGAGCCAATTTGCGGACTGTAAAGAATTAGTAGAGCAGCGCAAGCGTATCGAAACCTTTGCTCAGCAGTTGACTCAGATACCAGAACTTATTGCGGCAAGCAAACAAATAAAAACGGCTTTGGAGGCACTAGAAGCTATCAAGCCTACTGACGAAAAAGAGCTGCTGGACAAAAGAGTGGCTGAGCAAAAATCAGCCTATGATGAATGTAAAGCTATTTTGCGTCAGCTTCCCGATGATCTTCAAAAGCAGGCATCTGAGCAATTACAAGCGTTAAGCAAACAGTTTAAACAAGGTATTGCACCGTTGTTGGATGAGCAACAAAACCACTTAAAGCAAGCTAGACGTAAAGGTAAAGACGTACAGCGTTTGATTGAGCAGGGACGTTTCAATGTTGCCTTTGGGGTGTTTAATGGTTTCTTGGAGCATTATCAACAACTGACTGAAAATAATCAGCAGAGTATCGAAAAGTTATACACGGGCTTGAACGAGTCGTTACAGGAAGTACGTGACTGGCAGAAATATGCAGCAACCCCTAAGCGTGGAGAACTGTTGACACAGGTTGATGAAATGCTCGCGCAAACAGATGTAGATCCGAAAAAACGCGCAGAAGAAGTTAAACTACTTCGTATTCGTTGGAATGAGCTGGGCCGTGTAGATACGGATGAAGAAAAGGCACAGGCACAGCAGTTTGATGAAAAAATTGAGCTGTTATTTGCTCCATGTCGTGAGTTTTTTGCCCAGCAAGAGCAACAGCGAGAAGAAGCAAAACAGGCTCGGGTTCAGATCATTGAGCAAATGAAAGTACTTGAGGCACAACAAGCAGATGCAGATAACTTTGACTGGCGTCAGTTTGAAAGCCAATTCAACCGTTTAGCAAAACAGTGGCGTACAGCTGGAAGCGTAGATGGTTCGGTATACAAGGCATTGAATGGCGACTATCGAGCAGTTTACAGTTCGGTTAACGAGCGTTTGAAGTCATATCATCAAGCCAACGCTAGGCTTAAACAACAGCTTGTGGAGCAGGCACAGCAGCAACTAGAATCTGAAGATCTGGCTGATGCATGTGAACAGCTAAAAGCACTACAAAAGCAGTGGCAAAATATTGGTTTTGCGGGCTCTAAGCAGGAACATACGCTTTGGCAGACGTTTAGAAAGCATAATGATGCAGTATTTTCTAAACACAGTGAGCAGTTTGAACTACAAAAGCAGCAACAATCTGAGCACGAAGTTGAGCAGCAGGCACAGTTGGACGCCTATGCCTCAAAGCTGCATGAAGCAGAGTCAGTTGAGGAGCTAGCTAAATTGGCAGCTGAGGTCTCAGCACTGGATTTAGTGCCCAGTTTGCGAAAGCTAAAAGCAGCTCTGTTGGATAAAATTGCTCAGTTGCAACAGCAATTAAAGGCGAAACAGGATAAGCAAAAGTATGTTGAACTTATAAACGCAATTGAAGCGGGTGAGTCGTTACCTACCACTTGGCAGCAGCCAAAGGGCACGACGGAGTTAGTTCCAGCACAGCTTATGCTTCGTTTAGAAATTTTGGCAGACGTGGAATCGCCACAAGAGATGAAAAAGCAGCGTATGGTTGAGCAGGTAGCAATGCTAGACGCTAAGCTTCAAGGTGAAGAAGTGAGCTTTGAGGTATGCCTAGCGCACTATTTGAGTGCAGCGCAGAGCGAGCTTGACACCGAACGGCTGTTAAGAGTTTTGAAAAAATAAACTCTATTTATAAAAAAATCCGATGCTAGCATCGGATTTTTTATGTCTAGGCAAGCGCCGCTTAGAAGAAAATATAATCTAAACGTACTGCCAATGTTCTGCCTGGTAAGAATTCAATGTATTTTTGTGCAGTTGCACTGTCACTTCTGCTTCTATCATTCTGATATTTAACTGTTTCTTTATCAAACACATTGTTCAGGTGCAAGCTAAGTTTAACGTTATCGTTTACTTCATATCGAGCCGATAAGTTGAACACTTGATACGCCGGCACATTGTCACCATCTTTGGTATTAAAGTGAGTTTTGTACTTACCGTAAGCACTGACATCTGCGCGAATAAACGCTGGACGGCCTCTAAACTCAAACTCTTGGTCAAGCGCAATGTAGGCGTTGTACTTAGGAACTAGCGCCATTTCATCGCCTTTACTTCCGCCAATGGATGCATTGTCTTCTGTTAACTCTGACTTGGTATAAGAAGCGTTAACAATGAGTGATAAGTCATCGGTTAGATTTGCGGTAGACTCAAATTCAAGGCCACGAGAGCGAGCGGCACCTGCGTTGGCTGTATAACTAAAGCCACAAGTGTCCATATAGATGTCAGTTTTGATGTCTGTCCAATCGATATTATAGATTGCAGAGCTAAAGCTGAAGCGGCCATCAAATAGTGACGCCTTAACACCTAACTCATAGTTATCGATTGCATCTGATGTATAACGGTCTTTTCTGTTTCCTGCTTTAGGGTCGTTAACACAGGCTTGTGCCAATGGTCCATTGTTACCGCCAGGTCGATAGCCCTCAGAATACAGAGCATATACAGAGTAATGCTTTTCAGGTCGCCATGAGGCACTTAGCTTATAGCGATTGCCATCTTCTTTACCTGAGGTAAGCGTCACGCTTTCTGACCATACACCTTCGGTCTCGGTATGACTGTAGTCCTCAAGGTCAAAACGACGCACACCCGCGTTGAGTTCAAACTCACCCAACTCTTGAGTTTGGAATGTGTAACTTACATCTGCAAACAAGGCTTGCTCTTCGTCCCAAGCGCTGTAGCGTCTTAAGTTCCAAATTTTTGCAGGGTCACTAAACTTATCTATACCCATTTGACGGGCATCAACTCCCCACCAATATTCAGCAGCCGCTGAAACTTTATCGCCAAGCTCTAGGTATTGCCATTGATAATCTGGTGTATTTGGCTCTTCGGTCTTATCGTAGAAGAAGCCCACAGTCCAACTTAATGGGCTATTCGCATCAAGGTTTTGTAACCTGAGTTCATGGGTGGTGCGCTCTTCTTCATCATGGGTGATGATCCATGTTTTAAACATGTCTGCCGCGTCTAGACGTGACCAATCATCCAGATAGTGGGTCTCATACTCGCGATAAGAGCCGGTGTAGGATAGCGATGCAATATCGGCGATGTTGTCGATATTAACGGCAACCGAGAACAAATCAAACTGCTCTTCTTCCCAGTAATCGAAAGTGTTGTATACAGAGTATTTATCTATTGCTCCGGTGACAAATTCACTACCTTGTACGCAACGAACGCGGCCCCAATTTGGGTTACATTCGTTCCAACTATGAGAGACGTCATAACCATACTTTGCGGTTGGATTATCTTTGTAATCCAAACTGAAGTAGCCACCTGGTTTCGAGGTATCACCTAAAGTAGTACCTTGAGGGTTGCGCTCATCTCTTACGTAAGCAAAGTTGATGGTAGTGCCATCTTGAGGTTGCCACAATAGCTGGGTACGTAAGAAACTGGTTTTTTCCTCGCGTTGTACACCCGTTGCTTTGTTTACCATAGGGCCCATGTCATTGGTAATATTACCGTTAACGCGCATCGCCAAGGTGTTTGAAATCAATGGAATATTAACACCTAAAGACATGCTGCTATCATAGCCATCAACGTCCTTTTCAGCCGCACCTTGCATTGTGCCAAATAGCTCAAACTCATCAAGACGAGGCTTGTTGGTGATCACGCGCACAGTTCCACCGATGGCGTTAGAGCCATAAAGTGTGCCCTGCGGGCCTCGCAAGATTTCAACACGTTCGATATCAGCCAGATTGGTAAATTCATAAGGGATATCATCGGTAAAAATGGCCGTTGTATCTGGTGTAGTATCATTACCTCCACTTAGACCACGCAGTATTAGCTCGCCTCGCGGTGCCGCAGCGCCTGCAAGTGTGCGGTAAATATCACTGGCGTCTAGGTAGTTTCGGTTGCTCATTTCAGCGGCAGAGATAGCTGAAACACTCATTGGGATTTCAAGGATAGTCTCAACTTTTTTACGAGACGTTACTGTAATAACTTCAAGTGATTGTTGATCTTCATTGGCACCAACATCAGCGGTAGCAATGGTGGGCATCATGGACAGAGAGCTAAAAATCGCAGTGCTGATCAAGCTCCTTTTAAGTAACTTATTATTATTCATACATTTTCCTTGTGAACAATATGGTGATTATTGCAAGGAACAGATTACGGTAGTTTCATTAAACAGACAATAATCTTTTGTTATATTTTTAGTTACAAGTAATTAGAAAATGCATACTAATTATATGGTTAGAACGATGTGCTTTATAGTGGGAAAATGGATGGTTGTTCAACCTATTGATAGTTAATAATATAATTTTAATTTCATAAGCTAAGGCCTCAAGCGAGTAAGAGGCCCAGTTGTTAGAGTGTTAACTTGGTTATTAACCCTTAAATTAATTAACAGTGAGTTCAACAGTTATGTTACCGCGAGTTGCATTCGAATATGGGCATACCTGATGTGCTTTTTCAACAAGCTGCTCGGCTTCTTCTTTTGGCATAGAAGGGATGGTAACGACCAGTTTTACTGCGATACCAAAGCCACCTTCGATGGCACCAATATCCACCTGCGAGTCAATTTTTGTATCCGTTGGTAGTGACTTTTTATTTTGCCCCGCAACAAACTTGAGCGCACCAATAAAGCACGCAGCATAACCGGCTGCGAATAATTGCTCTGGGTTGGTGCCCGGGCCATCGTCACCGCCAAGACCTTTAGGTGTTGACAGCTTCACGTTAAGGCGTGAATCATCTGATTTAGCTGTACCTTCGCGGCCACCAGTGGCTGTGGCATGTGCGCTGTAAGCGATAGATTGTAACTTATTCATAATGTGCTCCTTGTGCATTTGGAAATTAGTTTGCATGCAAAGTATATTCATTAAAATCAAATTTGCAAATACTTTGTGTGCAAAATAAAATGTACCCAGAGGTAAATACAATGAATGACAGCCAACTAAAACTAGAAAATCAGCTATGCCATCGGCTTTATATGGCGGCGAATGGTATTGTAAGAAGTTATCGGCCATTACTTGAGGCCATTGATTTAACCTACCCACAATATGTGGTGATGATGGCAATGTGGGAACATGAAAAATTGACCATTGCCAGCTTGCTTGAAAAAACAGCCATCGATGGTGGGGCAATGACTTTAATTTTAAAAAAGATGGTGGCCAAGTCGCTGTTGGATATAGTCAAAGATGAGCATGATAAACGCAAAAAATGGGTGACATTGACAGCCCAAGGACTACAACTCAAGTCTCAAGCCTTACAAATTCCACAGCAAATACGCTGCTGTTTTCCAAGTGTTAGTACGGAAGATTTGAAGCAACTAACACAGCTTTTAGACAAAATACTCGTTGATTTATAACGGTACCTCTATTGATGTGGTGAAGTTCATGAAAGACTTTTGGTTTGAGGTGGAGCTGAACTTCAATTTAGATCATAAAGACTTAGAGTCTTCGAAGTGCTATAAGCACAAGCGAGGTTTCGAATGACCTAAGGTTTAAGGCAAAAATGCTTGATGAAAGTTAAGAACTTTTATTTGAATACAACGCATAAGTTTTACATACTGAATGTTAATAAATTGGTAAGAGGTCTGAGGTGATGAGCAAGTTTCCGCTCTTGAAATGACCCTAACAATGGAGTGCGTTGTGTATGAAAAAGACTTATCTTGTGATAGCGGGGCTAGTTGCTGCGGTACTGCTGTGGTTTTTGTCTGGGGAGAAAAAAAACTTAGAAACAGAGCCTTACAGTAAGCCCAAAAATGATATGAACGTGCCCATTGTTGGGCAGTTCCCAGGCACTGTAACACAGCCAAAGACGCAGGTATCTGCGAAACCCGAGGCAACAGTACACACCTCTCGCCAGTTGAGTGAAGCGGCGCAGCATGTGGCAATACAATACGAGCAAACGCTCAAATACCCACCTTATTCTCAACCGTTAACCGAGCATGATGAAGATAGGCTCAATCCCAATCACTTCTATCCGGTGACGAGTATGGTTGAGGGAAGTGAGCAGCCGCTGAGTGTTAAGTTATCTAAGTATCGTTACGTATATCCAGAAGACATCCTCATAGAGGTGACAGGTCCAAATTTAAAGCAGGTAGAACTTAAGCTAGTTGATATTGATACCCAGCGGGAGTATGCCTCAACAACGTTACAAACTAGCCCCTTCGAAGGGCGCTTTAAAGGAGAAAAGCAATTTCCTCGTGCTCTGCAACTTGTGGCTAACGTGAAACTTGAAAACCAGAAAATCCCAGTAGTGGTGCAGTTTCAATATATGCAGCCTAGCGCTAAAATTGTTTCAGTGACTGATGTTTACCCTCAAAATGAAAATATGATCATTGAACTCAATCTTGCGGTGAGCAACCCCGGTATTTATCGGCTAAGAGCGAATTTATTCACAAGTGATGGGCAGCCTTTGGCGCATCTCGTAAGTAAGGAGAAACTGTCAAAAGGCTCACAAAGCATGATGTTAAAAGCACACTGGTCGGTACTTAGACCAAATACAGCGAACATGTTGTTGTCGGGGTTTGTCATTGAACGTATGTCACCGAGTCCTGCTGAGCCTGCAAGTTATGGCAACAGCGAGATAAAAACCTTTGAAATTAAAGATTTTGCATTCGATAGTTTGCAACAGCTACCTTACAACGCCTCTTCTGAAGAGCAACAAAGCTTAGAGTTTTTACGTCAGTTAGCCAGAGATGGAAACTTGTAGCTGACAAAAGTTTATCTAATTACTCGCAGTTAACTGCCAAAAATACCTTATTCACCTCCTTAAATTGCCATCTATGGTGGTTTTAGGAGGCTTTTCAGCAAAAAATCACTTTTTTAATATTAGCATATTTAATTGATTTCTTTGCTATTAATCTGTCAGCCTGCCATTTTTCGTTCATTTAAGAATCATTTTTGTAAATTTAATGTTGAATTTTGAGTTTTTGTTAAACATACTGAAATGACTCAGTGATACGAGGTCTGATGTCTGAGTTCATAAAGCAACTAATAATAAATACTCAGGAGTTTACATGAACAACAAATGCAGCAAGTTGAGCATAAAAGCCCTAGGCGCTTTTATACTGTGTGTACTGAGCAGTTTTGCAGCGCACAGTAATGAATATAAAACTATCTTGGTCCACGGTTTTCAGCCAGATCAACTCCTCAACCCAGGTGGGACAAATGTGGTCAGCGATGGTCAGTCATATTGGAAGTCGTTTTGGGGCAACAAAGCAGATGAGCGAATCGATTGGCCGTCATATGAGCGCCTAGAAGGCAAAATTGCGACACACTGGTTATGGCCAAAACTAAAACAATTTTCTCAGTCAAACCTATGTGAACCGGGATGCGTATTGCTAACGCATTCAACTGGGGACTTAGTTGCACGTTACATTATAGACAATCAGGCGAATTGGCTTGAAAATGCAGGTTTACAGCCACTGAATATCGTTGCGACTTTTGATATTGCAGGCGCAGGTGGGGGCAGTGAGTTGGCCGATACGGCGGTGAGTGCCTTAATGGGTGGTCACTTCTGGGATCCGCTGGTTGAGCACGCGATAAAGCTATGGCTGGGTAGCACAACGGTAGAAGCGTTAGGCATTTTGCATGATTTGAAAGTTAATAATGCGCGTAAAATAGCGCCGCAACCTTCGAGCCGTGCGCCACGTTTGCGATTTGTGGCAAACTCAAGTGACTTTTTGGGTGTGACCAGTCCGTTTCTAAAAGGCAGTGATGATGGTGTGGTAGCTTCTCATTCAGCATGTGGGGCGAGTAAAGCTGCAAAATTTGGTAGCTGCTCACAACAAGTTGCGATGGACGGTCAGTTGAGCGCACAAGATGACGCGGTCAGTGGCTTTATGCCATATCACTATCCGTTGATCATGGCGGATGGATACACTCATGGCACAATTCGTGAGGCGGGACACCATGGTAAAGTGACTATTGCACAAAACAACATTGACGTTGCTGGTAACAATGTGGGCTTTCAAACTTTTGATAAAAGTACTGGATTTTGGATCTTTAAAAAGCATTATCGCTACGTGAAAGACTCTGAAACGCTTGGCGTATCACAACTCATTAATAACGTACTTCCTTAGCATCCCCCGACCATAGAAACGACAGGCGTTAAAGGCTTGTCGTTTCTATTCAATAAAGTAATCTGTAATTTATGGATAGCGCTAATAAAGTGCTACCTGTCTCGCACTAGTAAGCTTGTGAAAGCATCGTTTATATCGCTAAACCTAAAGTGATAACCTGATTTTAGGACTCGCTTAGGTATTACAGCCTGCCCATATATGAGCAAATCAGCCATTTCACCAAACATCAGACGCAGTGCTTTTTCGGGCATTTTGAATACAGTTGGCCTATGTAAAACCTGTCCAAGTGCTTTGGTAAAGTCCAAATTGCTAACTGGTGAGGGGGCGGTAACATTAAATATACCGCTAAGCTCTTGATGTTTTAGTAAATATAAAATGATATGGACCATATCATCAATGTGGATCCAAGACATCATTTGCTCACCGCTAGCAAGTGGTCCGCCTAAACCAAACTTGAACGCAGGCAGCATTTTCTTTAATGCGCCACCGTGTTGGCTGAGCACAATGCCAGTGCGCAAAATGCATACTCTGGTTTGCTCACTTTGAGCACGTAAAGCGACGTCTTCCCACTGTTTACAAAGCTGATGACTAAATTCTTGGTACGGACGATGACAAGTTTCATCAATGACAACGTCATTTGGCTGTCGCCCATAAAATCCAACGGCACTGCCGGAGATTAAGGTGTGTGGAGGGGTTTGTGCAGCCGCTATTTTAGTAACCAGTTGCTCAGTGATATCTAATCTACTTTCACAAATAGCACGTTTTTGTTTTGCGCTCCAGCGTTTGTCAGCGATGGGCTCGCCCGCTAAATTAATCACGGCATCAAGGTTGTTAAAATCGACATGCCCTAACGTATCCACACAGGTTACACGACTTCTAAATTGCTGTTGAGCTTTGACTATATTTCGGGTTAATACGCTGACTTGATGTTTGTTGTACAAAAAGCGACATAGTTGGTCACCGATTAAACCCGTTGCGCCAGTTACCAATATATTCATAACACGGTGCTCTAAACCTATTCATATATCATTAGTGTAGGTAATTTACGGAAAATATTGAATAAAGATCAAAACGTTTTATTTTCAGCTAGATTCAATTACACTTTGAAAAAAATAATAAGGAATTCAAGTGTCTTCATTGTCTGGAATAAATAAGAGCCTCGTCGTACTTGCATCATTGGTAATAGTGCTAGCAGGCATAAAGTTAGCCAGTGATATTGTTGTTCCTTTTATACTCGCGGCCTTTATCGCCATTATTTGCAATCCACTGTTGAAGTTTTTTGCTCGCTTTAATATCCCAAAAGGGATAGCAATTATTTTAGTCATCGCACTTATTCTGGCGATTGGCACCAGCATAGCGGGTTTGGTCGGACAATCTGTAAACGATTTTTCTCAGCAGTTGCCAAACTACCGTGAGCAATTGCAAAGCAAATTTATCTGGCTGGTCGACGCGGCAGCACAACATAATATTTTGATAGATAAACAACAAATTATCGCTTTGTTTGACCCAGGTAAGATGATCGATATGGCTTCATCTATGCTGACGGGGTTAGGTGGGGTGATGGCAAATGTATTCTTGATTATTTTGACCGTGGTGTTCATGTTGTTTGAAGCACCAACCATTGCGAATAAGGTTCATTTGGCCCTAGACGATCCTGAAATGAAGCTAAAGCAAATAGACCGTTTCTTGGAGTCAATTAACTCTTATCTTGCGATAAAAACACTCGTATCTTTGGCGACAGGCTTGTGTGCGTCGCTGATGTTGTGGCTACTGAATATAGACTATTTTATTCTTTGGGGAGTCGTTGCTTTTTTTCTCAACTATATCCCCAACATTGGTTCTATTATCGCCGCGATACCAGCTGTTTTGTTGGCCCTGGTCACGCAGGGGCCGATTATAGCTGGCCTAGTAGCTGCAGGGTATGTCACGATTAATACAGTGATGGGTAATATTGTAGAGCCCAAATACATGGGACGTGGGTTAGGGTTGTCAGCATTGGTGGTATTTTTATCATTGATTTTCTGGGGGTGGTTGTTAGGGACCGTTGGCATGCTGCTTTCAGTGCCACTGACTATGGTGGTCAAAATCGCACTAGAAAATAGCGAAGATGGTCACTGGTTATCTACATTACTAGGTAGCGCAGAGTAGTGAATACGTTAGTAGGGTATCTGTAAATCTTCAATGTGCCGACGTAGCATTCGTACGGTACATTTTTTATGTACGATTGATGCCTTGATAGAGTTGGGCAAAGTATGTAAATAACGCCACTTACAGGTGTCCTCCATATATTGCTCCTGATATACAACAGCTCGTTTGATGATGGGCATCAATTGCGTATTACCTGTCTGCGCTTGGAGGATTTCTATGTCGTGAAGTAGTTTATTGATCCAACTTTGCTGATATCTTCGCAGCATATCAATATTGCTATCAAGGCATTGAATATAGATTTTAGAGTCAATAGGGTGGTAGCTCTCAAGCGCTGAGCAGTCGGTTAAGGAAACATCTGTTGGGTTTGCATTGGCAATCAGTGGCGATAGAAAAAAGGCCGCCGAGCTAATTTTTTTCATAATTGAATTCAATTAAAAACCTCGCACCTGAAAACTTAGAGCTTCCTATCTCCATTGTACCATGGTAAGAATTAACTAAGTCAGACACAATTGCCATCCCAACTCCGTGGCCAGCTTCATAAGTATCTAAACGGCTACCCCTTTTGAGTAACTCAGAGCGTTGGTGCTCCGGTATACCAGGGCCATCATCTTCTATTTCGAGCGCGAGGGTTTGGCTTTTATCAAAACGCACACAAATCTCTACACGTGTCTTACATGCTTTACATGCGTTGTCGATAATGTTGCCCAAAATCTCCATTAAATCTGTTTTATCACCCAAAAAGGCGATCTTTTCTGTGCACTGCGAATTAAAAGTGATGTCTTTATCATGATAGACCTTTTTCATCGCATTTAAAATTGAGTCGAGTACTGGTTTAATCAGTGTTTGCTTTTTCCAAGTGTCAGATGCACCGGTAGCAGCGCGTTTAAGCTGATGTTCTATCATGGCATTAATGCGGTCCAATTGCTCCTGAGCATCCTCATCATCAGCGAGTTTACTGGACTTTAATACTGCAAGCGGGGTTTTGAGAGCGTGCGCTAAATCACTTAAAGAAGCCCTATAACGTTCTTTCTGGCGACGTTGGGAGTCCAGAAGCAGATTTAAATCAGACTTGATGATTAATAGCTCTTTTGGATAGATACCTGTGATTTTTTCAATTTTACCAGCCTCAATCTCTTTAATTTCTTTGTCTAATCTTTGTAGTGGTCTTGCATTCCAGATAAAACCTATCGCCATCAAAGCCGCGATTATCACGCCCATAACCAGCATCCAGTTGATGAGGGTATTTCTAAACCCTGACATTAACTCAACCAGCGCTTTATTATCCCTTAGCAAAATGAATCGGGCGTGTTGAGAGTAATCTGCGTTTCCTAAAATCACGGTGAGACTGAGTTGCCAGTACTTTTGGTCACCATATTCAACAAGTTTAAATTCAGCGGCGCCAGCCTCAGAGTCATCAAATATTGGCGAGATAGAAAGATTCACGGCAGACTCGGAGTACCACACTAGGCTTTGCCCTTGATAAATGAGTGCAAAGGTATCTGAATTTATTCTGTTCAACTCTGGGGCAAGAATGGTGCGTGGCATTTCAATACCATCTTCTAGAAATTCTACTTCAGAGATCAAAGAGTACAGGTGTGCTTCGAGTGTTTTTTCTGTCGCGTCGACTAAGGATGCATGATATGCACGACCAATTGAGAAAAACAGAGCGGGTAGTGCTATTACAAGCACAAAGACAAGGATAAATCCTTGTCTTATTTTTAGGGAGATTTGTGCTGGTTTTACCACTGAGTTTTGAACCTGTATCCTCTACCACGTAAAGTTTCGACCGGGTTTAAAACACCATCTGGGTCAAGTTTCTTGCGCAGTCGCAATACAAATACTTCAATCACGTTCGAGTCCAAGTCAAAGTCTTGATCGTAGATGTGCTCGGTTAACTCAGATTTAGATATCACTTTCTGAGGGTTAACCATCATATATTCAAGAACCTTGTATTCGTAAGCGGTCAACGATAGCTCTTGATCGTTTACCCATACTTGCTGTGAGCGAGTATGAATTTTAATCGGTCCAATGCAGATCTCAGGGTTTGCCTGTCCAGCACTTCTGCGTATCAGTGCGTTACAGCGTGCAATCAGTTCTTCAACGTGAAACGGCTTGGTTAAATAATCATCTGCACCTGCATCCAAGCCTTCTACTTTATCTTGCCAGCGGTCACGTGCGGTTAAAATTAAAATCGGGATTTTAATACCAGCAGCTCTGGCACGTCTGATGATTTCAATACCATCAATTTTAGGTAAGCCTAAATCGATCACAGCCATGTCTAACGGGTATTCAGTTAAATGAAATAACCCGGATTCACCATCGTGGCATAAATCGATACTATATTTTTCTTTTTCAAGAGCCGAACGCAGATTTTCAGCCAACTGTACATCATCTTCGATTACTAAAATTCGCATTTCTAATCCTTCTTGACTGTCCCATTCTTTTTATCGACGCGGATATCTACAACACGGCCATCATCTCGTAAGATTCTGACTATATAATCGTCACTTTGTTCAGTAATCTTTAATGTTCTACCCTGACATTCAGCCAAAGCAAGCTCAACGGCTTGCTTTTTACTGATTGGTTCACCCTTGGGTGTTTGACCAAGCACTTGCGTGCATGTAAGGCAGGTAAAAAGCAGGAAACAAACTGACAATCGCATTCTACTAAGCTCCACGGGGCTTGGGTTGCTTAACACTTAACGTCACTCTACGACGAGCGTAATTAACCAAAACTGAACTAAGGCAATACTTTTTTGTACGGTTTTACAACACTATGCTCATAGACGCCCGCAGCAATATATGGATCGGCGCTTGCCCAAGCTTGAGCATCTGCTAAAGAATCAAATTGTGCAATTACCAACGAGCCCGTAAAACCTGCCTGGCCTGGGTCCTCGTTATCAATCGCAGGCAATGGCCCAGCTGCAAACAATCGGTTTTGCTCTTTGAGATCAGTTAAGCGAGCAAGGTGTTCTGGCCGAGTAGCGAGACGTTTTTCCAACGAGTTTTCAACGTCGGTAGAATAAATCATATACAGCATAGGAGCGAATCAAAGGTAAATTAAATAAACACTTATATTAGTCTGCTTTGCGTTGTCTTGTAAATGGCTTAGGGAATTTGTCTACCCCTTTATCCTTTTACACTTGAAAACCGCACGTCAAGGCTGGTAGAGTCGCTCGGATATTCCGAAAAAATAATAATAAGGTTTTCCGCATGAGTGCAAATCGTGAGCATTTTAGCTCTCGACTGGGTTTTATCTTAGCGGCCGCAGGATCTGCGGTTGGTATTGGTAACCTAGTTGGTTTTCCTGTGTCAGCGACAAAAAATGGCGGTGGCGCCTTTCTATTGGTTTATGCGTTGTTTGTTGCTTTTATTTGTTTACCCGTAATGATGGCTGAAATGGCCATGGGCCGTAAGGCACAAAAAGACCCATACGGAGCATACAAAGCACTTTCTGGTGGTGACAAGCGCTGGTCTATTGCCGGAGGGTTGTCTGTTTTGACGCCATTTATGATAGCCGTGTTCTACATGGTGATCACGGTGTGGATTTTTGGATATTTGGCACAAACGGCGCTGGGCAACTTAGATGCATTAGCGAATCCCAGCCATTTTGGGCAGTTTATTAATCAAACGAGTGTGTTCTGGTACATGTTGTTAGTGGGGGTTATTGTTAACTTGATCCTCGTAGGCGGTGTGAAACAGGGGATTGAAAAAGCGGCTAAGTTTTTAATGCCAACCTTGTTTGTACTTTTGATTGGTCTGGTTGCGTATGTTCTGACTCTTGATAACGCTATGGCAGGTGTGCGCTATTACATTGTGCCTGACTTTTCTAAAATGAATGCCAGCGTGCTTAATGGGGCGTTATCACAAGCATTCTTTTCGCTATCTTTGGGAATGGGTATTTTGATGACTTACGCGTCCTATATCTCTAAAAAGGATGACATTGTTGGTGGCGCGAAAATGGTAGCGATTACAGACTCATTGGTTGCATTTATTGCAGGCCTGATGGTGTTGCCTGCAATCTTTAGTTTTAATCCGGCTACTAATACTGATGAGCTATCAGAGTCATCTGTTTCTATGATATTCGAATTCTTACCCAAGATTTTACTCGCGCTACAAACGGATATTGGTTACGTGGGTGCATCTATCGTTGCTTTTATTTTCTTTTTGTTAGTGTTTTTTGCAGCGATCACCTCTTTGGTATCAATTGTTGAAGTACCCACTTCCGCTTTAATGGAAGAAAAAGGTGTTAGCCGTAAAATGGCATTACTTATTCTGGCAGTATCGACAGGCTTGTTAACAGTATTGTGTACTATGTCGTTTGGCATGGTCGAAGGGTTGACCAAGTTTGTTAGCTATGGTGGTAGTGATAAGAGCATGTTTGACTTAGTCTATGATGTTTTCTACGACACGATATTGCCACTTAACGGCCTTATGGTTTGTTTGTTTGTGATTTATCGTTGGAAGAAGGCGAATCTATCAGCAGAACTCGCACAGGGCTGTGAAAGCTATACTGGCAGTTTGGTGGAGAAGTACGTTAATTTCTCACTGTCTACTTTCATCCCAGTGGTACTGGTGGTGATCTTTGCTAACACAGTGGCTACCAAATTTTTTGCATTTAGCTTATTTGGATTTTAAACGCTATCACCTTAGTTAAGCCGGGCTAAGTCCCGGCTTTTTATGTCAGATTCCTATTGCCATAAAGACTGTTGCCACGCCCTAGAAGGTTACGCCAGAGTCTAAGTATTGCCCCAGTCCAAGTGTAAATATCCATAACCCCCATAAACTGTGCTCTAGCACACAAACCATCAGTGAACGGCTGTGAGCATAGGTGTATGAAAACAACAGGCCGCCCACGAATGACAAGGCGATAGCAACCCAGTTGTCGTAGACGCTATGAGCGAGTGCAAACACCGTAGCACTGAGTATGATACGCGAGCTTTTTTTCGGCAAAATGCGCTTGTAGCGGTGGAAGAAGTAACTTCTAAATATCAGCTCTTGTGGCAGTACCGACAGCAGTGGGTAGGCAACCAGCAAATACAGCCACTGCGTTGTAGAGTCAAGAGGAAAGGCAAACCAATGCTCTTGATTAAACATGCCATACAGCATGGCTGAAAAAAGTGCACCACTGAGAAATGTGGTAAATAAACGCCGTTTTATCGTCGAGAACTGCCCTAAACTGGTGAGTCTAAAGCGTTTAAAATGGGGGTCATTTAAGAGTAAAAAGCTACATATTATCATCAAGATAATAAGGGCAGGGAACAGCCAGTTGGCCAAATGATCACGAAATATATATGCCAAAGTTGGTAAACAAAAAAAGATTAAAAACAGTTCACACCAGCGGTATTGACTTGCGTTCAAGGACATTCTCGCTTTGCTTCGTTTTACAAAAACTATAGCAGCAAAAATGTCCTCAAAAGTGACATTCTTTAGAATATATGGCAGTTTTCTGTCGTTAGGGTCAGCCGTTGTCTTCAGGTAAGTATTTATAAATGCGCATCATGGTCAGCAAGATTGCCACAAAGGTGATGCCCATGAGCCCGAATACTTTAAAATTAACCCAAGTATCGAGTGAAAAGTTGTATGCCACATACAAATTAAGCGCTGAAATAAAGGCCAGTAGCATCATCCACATCAAGTTTAGTTGCTCATAGATTGATTTTGGGATCACAATGGGTGTGTTGTCGGTTTTATCACCCTGTTCTTTTTCGCTCACTGATTTAAGCAAGCCTAATAGTGCTTTTTCTACTAGATTCTTTTTAAAAACATATCGAGAAATCAGCAGTGATAGCGCTAAAATTGCATAAATGACAGTGGCTTTCCACATTATGAACTGTTCGTCTTGGAACAAAATTGTCATCCCACCAAGCACCAGTGCTATAGCAAAAAATACCCAGTGTCGGGTCGCGATATGACCACTTTGGAAATAGTGATAAGCCAGTTGGATCACAGAAGTGACAATAAGTACGCCTGTAGCCCAATAGATATCGACAAATTTATAAACGGCAAAAAATAATATTAACGGAAGATACTCAAGCAATGTAGCCATTTAGGTTACCTTTTTATTTGTAATGCCTTGGTTTTACCAAGTTCCGAGGGGAAGTTCAAGATTGACATTTGTAGGCTAACTCCTTAGCCTCTGCGCTTTTTACAAATGTGCAGCGGTATTGTTGCATAATTAGACAGTCCAGAAAGTGAGTAGTAATGAATAAATCTGAATTGATCACCACGATGTCTGCAAAGAGTGAGTTGAGTAAAAAGGATAGCCAAGCTGCGTTGAATAGCCTTTTAGCAATTATTCAAAAGCGCCTGTCAGAAGGGGATCAAATGCCGATTTCTGGGCTTGGTACATTTGCATTAAGTTACCATCCACAAAAAGCGGGCCGCAATCCACAAACGGGTGAAGCTATTATAATCGCAGGGGCGAATAAAGTGCAGTTTAAAGCGGCTAAGGCGCTAAAAGACGCCTTAGCCTCAGCAAGCAATTAGCGTACGGTTGCTTCTTTCATCTGTGAGACAAACGCCTGTATTTCGTCTAGCAGTTTACTAGGGTCATCGATGTTTTTTTCAATGATCTTAACCACAGCCGAACCAGAAATCGCGCCTGCAGCACCACAGTCAAGTGCTGCTTTAACGTGTTCCGGGGTAGAAATACCAAAGCCCAGCAAAGTAGGCGCAGCATGATATTCGCTCAACTTAGTGATGATTGAATCGGCTGGCATTTGCGCGCTGGTTTCTGTGCCTGTTACACCCGAGCGCGAAAGCAGATAGGTATAGCCCCGACCATAACTTGCACACTCTCTGAGCGTGTCATCATTGGCATTAGGAGTTGCAATAAATATTGGTTCAATGCCAACGTTTTGCGCCGCTCTTCGAAATGGTTTTGACTCAAGCAACGGCACATCGGCCACTAAGATAGAGTCGACACCTGCTTCTTTTGCTTGGCGATAAAAGGTTTCTATACCTTTGGCAAAAATGAGGTTTGAATACAACAACAACCCGATAGGGATATCGCTGTTGTATTGACGCACTTGTTTGATTATCTCAAGGCAATCCTCGGTATTGGTGTTATCTGCTAATGCACGAATATTGGCAGATTGAATTACGGGACCATCCGCGATAGGGTCTGAGAATGGGATGCCAAGCTCTAGGGCATCAGCGCCTCCATCAATAAGGCGTTTAATGATCTCAAGACTGAGCGCTTTGTTAGGATCGCCAATCGTAACGAATGGCACGAAGGCCCCTTGATTGTTTTCTGCTAGGGTACTAAACATCTGTGCGTAGCGACTCATTATAGCTCTCCTCGCTCATTTAAAACTTGATGTACATGGGCTAAATCTTTGTCGCCACGACCACTTAAATTGACCACAATGATAGTTTCTTCAGTTTGTTGCTCAGCATATTTCAGCGCGTATGCCAATGCATGACTAGATTCAAGCGCAGGAATTATTCCCTCATGCTTTGCCAGTGACTGGAATGCATCCAGTGCTTCGGTGTCAGTTATGGCAACATACTCAGCACGACCTGATTCATGTAAGTAGGCATGTTGAGGGCCAACCGCTGGGTAATCTAACCCAGCAGAAACTGAGTGTGACTCTTCTATTTGTCCATCGCCATTTTGCATGATGTAAGTATATGCACCATGTAGGATCCCTTTGGAGCCTTTGCACAGCGCAGCGCCGTGTTCTGCTGTATCTAGCCCTTTACCCGCAGGTTCAATGCCAATCAGCTTGACTCCTTCTTCTTTGATAAAGTCGCTAAACATACCAATCGCATTTGAGCCGCCGCCCACACACGCCATCACTACGTCAGGCAAGCGACCTTCAGCTTCAAGAATTTGTTGCTTAGCCTCTTCACCAATCATTTTTTGGAACTCACGAACAACGGTTGGGAAGGGGTGAGGACCCGCTGCCGTACCTAACAGGTAGTGCGCGGTTTTGTAGTTGGCTGACCAGTCACGCATTGCTTCGTTCACGGCGTCTTTAAGCGTACCAGAGCCCGCCGTAACAGGAATCACTTCAGCACCCATTAAACGCATTCTAAAGACATTGGGTTGTTGACGCTCTACGTCTTTTGCACCCATGTACACACGACATTTCAAGCCTAGCAAGGCACAAGCAAGCGCCGTTGCCACACCGTGTTGACCAGCGCCAGTCTCTGCAATAACTTCATTTTTGCCCATGCGTTTAGTCAATAATGCCTGACCTAACACCTGATTAGTTTTGTGGGCACCACCGTGTAGCAAGTCTTCACGTTTTAGATATAGTTTAACGTTAGGGTTGCGCACCAAGTTACGTGTCAATGTTAGTGGCGTAGGGCGGCCAGCATATTCATTGAGCAATTGTTGAAATTCTCTCAAAAACTCAGGGTCCTGCTGGGCTTTGTTAAATTCTTGCTCAAGCTGCTTGAGCGCTGGGACGAGTAACTCTGGGACAAACATGCCACCAAAGTCACCAAAATAAGCTGCGTTGTTCATTTCCACCTCAATAATTCCTAATGTTTGAAAAAGCGTTTTGTAATTTTTGCTGACATTTTTTACCAGGGCTTAACTCTACCCCAGAGTTCAAATCAACTCCTTGTGCACCCAGCTGGGTCGCAGCAAGTACGTTGTCGGGGTTTATGCCACCGGCAAGCATATAGTTATTGGCCACTTGAGAGCTTAATAATTGCCAGTCAAATTGAATGCCTGTACCGCCAAAACCCTCGTTGGTTTTGGTATCATAAAGGTGTTTATCAACACCTTGTATTGGGCTTGGTAATACATCACGAACACCTTGTGCTTTCCATATCTGGCAGGTGACTGGTAATTGACTACGTAAGGTAGCAATATATGTTTCGTCTTCTTGACCGTGTAATTGTACAGCACTGAGTTTAAGAACTTGAACATATTCAACGACCTGTTCAATATCGGCATTGACGAATACGCCTACATAGTGAAGCGGTGCGCTATCAATGACGGCTTTGGCACAGTCTAAGTCCACATATCTTGGTGATTTAGGATAGAAGATAAGCCCGCCGTAAAGCGCTCCGGCTTGATAGGCAGCTTGTGCATCCTGAGAGCGCGTCAAGCCGCATACCTTGTTCTCTCCTAGGATCAACTTTCGACAGGCGGCATCTAAGTTACGTTCCGCCATAAGCGAACTGCCAACCAAAAAGCCATCACACAATGGCGCTAAGCGTTTAACGTCTTGGTGAGTATAAATACCAGATTCTGAGATCACGATCTTGTCGTCTGGAATAAGCTTGCGTAGTTGCTCTGTGGTTGCTAAGTCTGTGCTCAAATCTCGCAGGTTGCGGTTATTGATACCGATGATTTGTGCATCAAGAGCGAGCGCTCGCTGTACTTCTTGTTCATTACTCACTTCGGTGAGCACGGCCATGTTAAGACCTTGAGCAAGTTGAGACAATTGCGCATATTGGGCATCATCTAACACAGATAGCATCAACAAGATGGCATCACCGCCATGTAAACGCGCCAAATAAACTTGGTATTCGTCGATAAAAAAATCTTTGCAGATCAGTGGTTGATCAACTCTTTGGCGAACATAGCTTAGGAAGTCAAAGCTACCTTGAAAATACTTTTCGTCAGTCAATACGCTAATGCAGCTGGCATAACGTTTATATACAGAAGTGATTTCATCAAGGTCAAAATGGTCTCGGATCAGCCCCTTAGATGGAGAAGCCTTTTTGCACTCTAAAATAAACTGTGTACCAAGGGTGGCCAGAGCGGCATAAAAGTCGCGTTGGCTAGGCTCCACCTTATGTATAAAATCTTCAAGTGGTAATGTGGCCTTTCTTTGTTCAAGTTCGACACGCTTATCGGCAACAATTTTTTCCAATACGTTAGCCATGATTACTTACCTCAACAATATCTGTGAGCTTTTGGTATGCTCTGCCCGATGCCAGTACTTCCAATACGTGTGCTGTGGCTTCTTTAAAGCTCTCTGCTTTTTGTTCCATCACCAAAAGCGCCGCCACATTCGCTGCAATCGCTGCGTTATGGGCATCTTTGCCTTGGCCTTTTAAAATATTCAAACTCGCTTTGGCGTTATACTCTGGCGTATCCCCTGCGATGTCTGCAAGCGAATAGTTTTCAAGGCCAAAGTCTTGCGCATTGAGGGTGTAGTGTGTCAGCTCGCCTTGATTAAGCTCAGTGACTTGAGTTTCACCGTGTAGTGCAATTTCGTCGGTGCCTGCGCCATGAACTATCATGGCTCTTTCTGTACCAAGCGTTTTTAGCGTTTCAGCCATAGGTGTGCAAAGCGCTGGATCGTAAACCCCAAGTAGCTGAACTTGCGGTGCTGCTGGGTTTGCCAAAGGGCCAAGAATGTTAAAAATAGTGCGCGTTTTGAGGGCTGTTCGCACTGGCATTGCGTGTTTAGTGCCTTGGTGATAGTTGGGCGCGAACAAAAAAGTAAAGCCAGTTTTGGTTAGACACTCACTGGCAACATCACCGCTCATATCTAAATTAATACCCAATGTTTTTAATAAGTCGGCCGAACCAGATTTACTAGATACGCTACGATTACCATGCTTAACCACATTGAGACCACATGCGGCGGCAACAATTGCTGCAGTGGTACTGACATTAATGGTGTTAGCGCCATCGCCGCCCGTACCACAACTATCTACACAGCGTAGTCCATTGTTATTAAAAGGCTTGGCATTGCTTCGCATTGCATTTGCTGCACCAGCTATTTCTTGGGCGCATTCACCTTTCATCTTTAATGCGATCAGTACCGCAGTTAACTCAATCTCACTGAGTTGGCCATGCATGATACTGTCAAACAGTGCACTGCTTTGTACAAAGTCCAGTGACTGTTTTGAAATTAACTTGTTGATGCTATCCATAGTAAATCCTACCGTGTTAAGTATGCGATGCTTTGCTGTAACAAGCGGGCACCATCCGGGGTTAAAATTGACTCGGGGTGAAATTGGTACCCAAGCACTCTATCTTCACTGTGGTATATCGCCATTGGGATATCTTGATAGCTTGCGATAACCTGTAAGCAATCAGGCACATAAGTTGCCATCAGTGAGTGGTAACGCGCCACAGGAAACTGCCTGCCCAATCCCTCAAAAACTGGGTGAGGCAGGGCATCTATAATTGAGGCTTTGCCATGTACGGTTTCTCCAGCATGGCCCACTTCGCCGCCATAGCTTTGGGTTAACGCCTGTTGGCCCAAGCAAATACCCAGCATCGGAAACTTTCCCTTACACAGTTCGATAAGCTCTAATAAACAACCTGCTTGTGCTGGATTACCAGGACCTGGAGAAAGCACCAGAATTACGGGTTGTTGTTCTTGACTCATTTTGTCAAAAATTCGTCTTGCACTGAGGTGGTTACGATACACAACAAGGTCCATACCAAGCAGTGTGAGCTCATCAACTAAGTTATAACTGAACGAATCAAAGTTATCTAAAAAGTAGACTTTTGCGTTAGTGTGCATTGGTCGCTCCCTGATATGTAGATTGTACCGCTTTGATCACAGCCTGTGCTTTGGCGCGTGTTTCATCGGCTTCAGCTTGTGGCACTGAGTCATACACAACCCCAGCGCCAGCCTGAACATAGGCAATATCATTTTTGACAAATGCAGAGCGGATCACGATACAAGAGTCCATCGCGCCGTCGCCTGTCAGGTAGCCAACAGCACCGCCATAACTACCACGGCGTCTTTGTTCTACTTCTCGAACCAATTGCGCCGCTTTCACTTTTGGTGCGCCGACTAAAGTGCCCATGTTCATACAGGCTTGATAAGCGTGCAGTGCGTCTAAGTCAGGTTTGAGCTGGCCGACGACACGTGATACCAAATGCATCACCTGTGAATAGCGGTCTACCTTTAGTAGCTCTTTAGCATGGCGAGTACCAGCTACGCTGATCCGAGCAATATCATTACGGGCCAAATCCACAAGCATTAAATGTTCTGCACGTTCTTTTTTGTCATTACGCAGATCAAGCTCAATGCGGCTGTCGAGATCAGGGTTGATACGGCCGTCGGCAAACTTGCCTCGAGCACGTGTGCCTGCAATTGGATACACTTCTACTTGGTTGCTGTCGACGCAATACTTCAGAGCTGACTCTGGTGATGCGCCAAACAACACGAAGTCCTGATCGTGCATATAAAACATATAAGGACTTGGGTTTTGTTGTTTGAGTTGTTGATAAGCTGCCAGAGGCTGCGCACACGGTAATGAGAAAGTACGAGAGGGTACTACCTGAAAAATATCGCCATCCACAATATTGTGTTTGAGCTGTGACACCTGTTCACAGAAGGTCTCATCATCAATATTTACGTGAACATCCGCTTGGCCTTCATTGGGGGCCGCAAAGTAGGGAGTCAATGCATCACAGTGCGCATTAAGCTCCTCAAGCTGTTTGCCTACCTCGAAGCAGTTAGCGTGCACGTCTGGGCCGTTAAACACGTTGCCAATTAATTCCGTAGTTTGCGCTTGATGATCGATAAGTACCAAGGTTTCCGCGAGATAAAACACATAATCAGGACAGGTGTTTTCCCCATTTGGTACATCTTGTAGCTGCTCAAAGTTGGCAACCATGTCATAAGCAAATACACCCCCTAAGAAAACAGATAGTGGCGTTTCAGAGTTACGTTTAATGCTATTTATGCAGGTACGCAATGCACTGAAGGCGTTGTCTGCTTTGAGCTTACTAAATTCGTCCAGCTCTTCGTCCAGACTTTGATATGTTAATGTCAACGTATCGTCATCAAGCATCGCTGTACAGTTGGCTACTTGTGCTTGTAAGAAGCTGAGCAACTGCTGGCCGTTATTTGATAATGCTTTAACAACGACTTGTTTGCCAATACATTCAATACGCATTGCCGCATCCGCAAGAATAATGCTTTTTACATTATCTTTTGAATCGATTTCTGCTGATTCTAACAACAGTGAGTTTTTCTTTCCCAGTGCAGCGTACAAAGACAAGGGGCTACTTATGTAGTCCCGTCTTTGCCGTATACTGGTCACTTCACCTGGTGTGGTAGTTATGTGACTAAATATCAAACCTCATTCCCCTTTAAAATAAAAAACCCCACTAACTTTTTAGGTTTAGCGGGGTCGTTCAAAAAGTTGCAACAATGCCGTCCCGCTAAGCCAGGCACCACCACCAAAAAGTTGTTTTTGCATTGTTGAACATAGTTTTCCCTGAAAATTAGATATAAAAAAACCCGCTTACATTGAGCGGGTTGATATTTTCGTTAAGACACAACGAATCACCCGCTTTTACGAGTGCCACCACCAAATGTTTTTGCTTACTGTTGTTATCATGGTTTTAGATTTTTTCGTTTACTTGTCTTTAGTGGGTACAGTAAACCGTACTGGTTCATATTCTGTCAACCCCTGCTTTGGCAAAAAGAAAAAATTTCACAGAAACGACACAAACAACAGTGATATACTGTGACCCTGATGACAGCAACTATTTAGATAAAGAGTTCAATTGATAAAATACGATTTACATAGCCATACCACTTTTTCTGATGGTCGTTTGAGCGTGGCTGAACTGCTTGAGCGCGCAACAGAAAAAGGCGTTGATGTACTGGCTATCACAGACCATGACACCACTGCTGCAATCTTACCTGCACAGCAATACATAGAGCAAAACGCACTTGCGCTGGAGTTGATTTCGGGAGTTGAAATTTCCACCAGATGGGAGAGCTTTGAGATCCATATTGTTGGGCTAGCGGTTGATATTCATCACCCCGAATTGGTTAAGTTGCTTGAGACGCAACAAGCGAAACGCCAAGCAAGGGCTGAGGAAATTGGCAGGCGGCTGGAAAAAAGAGGCTATGAGGGCATTTTTGACCGTGCCAAAGAACTGGCCGCAGAGGCCGAGATCACCCGAGCGCATTTTGCAGCTGCATTGGTAGAACGCGGTGTGGCAAAAAATATTCAGGGTGTATTTAAAAAGTTTTTAGCACGTAACAAAACGGGTTATGTGCCGAGCCAGTGGTGTGACATGGCAACCGCTATTGCTGCTATTAAAGCGGCTGGGGGAGTGAGTGTGTTGGCACATCCCGCACGCTACCAAATGTCGAGTAAATGGCTGCGTAAGTTGTTGAATGAGTTTAGCGCGTGTGGCGGTCAAGCGATGGAAGTGGCACAGCCTCAGCAGGCCCCTCCTGAGCGGCAGTTTTTGGGGCAGCTTAGTCGTGAATATAACCTGCTCGCCAGCCAAGGTTCTGACTTTCATTATCCAATGCCTTGGTTAGATTTAGGAAAAAATCTATACTTACCAAAAGATTGCCAAGGTGTTTGGCAGTTTTGGCAAGCAAACGAGGAGTGTTAGCATGAGCCAATTTTTTCATATTCATCCCGAGAATCCACAAGCAAGGCTCATTACACAGGCTGCTGAAATCATCATGCAAGGTGGAGTGGTGGTTTATCCTACCGACTCCGGCTATGCGATAGGTTGTAATATTGGTAACAAACAAGCCAAAGAACGTATTGAACGTATTCGTGGTATTGAAAAGCACCATAACTTTACGCTCATGTGCCGTGATTTATCTGAACTGGCGACCTATGCACGTGTTGATAATCAAATGTTTCGGCTTATAAAAAACAACACACCCGGGCCGTACACCTTTATTTTTAAAGGCACGAAAGAAGTGCCAAAGCGACTGCTAAACGACAAGAAAAAGACCATAGGTATTCGAGTCACTGATCATCCAATCACTACCGCTTTATTGGCCCAGTTGGGAGAGCCGTTGATGTCTTGTTCGTTGATTTTACCGAATGAGCAATTTACCGAATCGGACCCCGATGAGATAAGAATGCGGCTAGAAAAGCAAGTGGACCTGATTATCCACGGTGGCTTTTTGATAGAACAAGCTACCACCGTAATTGATTTGTCAGAAGACGACGTTGAGATTTTACGCGTGGGGTGTGGTGATACCTCTCCATTTGAGTAACCTTTGTGAATGATATTCCTCAACAACAAAAACTGCCACTGGCGTTTTTAAATGGCGAGGCGGTAGTTGATAAGCCTGAAGACCTCTACATTCCACCGGATGCGCTAGAGGTCATTTTAGAAACCTTTGAAGGCCCGCTGGACTTACTGCTATATCTCATCAAGCGCCACAAGTTAGATATTCTGCAACTTCCTATTTTGAGTATCACTGAACAGTATGTTGCGTATGTAGAGTTGATGAAAGATCTGCAACTTGAGCTCGCTGGCGAATATTTGGTGATGGCGGCGTTGTTGGCGCAAATTAAATCTCGTATGTTGTTGCCTGTGCATGAAGAATTGGAAGAAGAGGAAGACCCAAGAGCTGAATTAGTTAGGCGCTTGCAAGAATATGAGCAGTTTAAACAGGCTGCAGAGAATCTAGATGTGATCCCCCGAGTTGGGCGTGATATTTTTACCGCACACGCTTTGGTAGACGAATCGGCAGAACCTGAAACGTTGTTTCCTGATATTGCGCTTAAGGAGCTATTGCTTGCGTTGGGAGATGTAATGGCTAGGGCGAAAACCTTCGAACACCACCACATTAGTGCCGAAGCTTTGTCGACCCGAGAGCGAATGAGTCATATTCTACAGCATTTGTCTGAGCACAGTGGCCCATGTGAGTTAAATGCCTTTTTCACTGTGGAAGAGGGGCGCAGTGGTGTGGTTGTTACCTTTATTGCAATGTTGGAATTGATCAAAGAGCAATTGATAACCTGTTTACAAGTTACACCAGATAGCCAAATTTATTTGAGTTTGCAGCTACAAGAGTAGCGCAACCTCTGTCATAATAGACGTTTATGTGTTGATAAGGCTGCAAGTGTATGGCAACGCGTCGAATTAGCGATGAGCAACTGATAGAGCTGATAGAAGCAGCGATTTTTGTTGCAGACAAGCCGTTGTCAAAAAAGCGTCTAAAAGAAACTGTATTACAAGATATTTCAGTATCTAATGTCAGAATTGATAAAGCATTGGACAGTATTTCTGAACACTATCAAACACGTGGTATTCGCCTTGTTGAGGTTGCAACCGGTTTTAGATTTCAAGCATGTTCAAGCTTGAGCCCATGGTTAAGCAATTTATGGCAGGAAAAGGCCCCGAAATATTCCAGAGCAGCGCTTGAAACTCTCGCCTTGATAGCATATCGACAACCCATTACTCGGGGCGAGATAGAGCAAGTGCGGGGCGTGACGGTAAGCTCAAATATAATCAAGAGTTTACAAGAGCGAGAATGGATAAAAGTGGTGGGATATAAAGAAGTGCCGGGCAAGCCTGCACTGTATGCCACAACAAAGCAATTTTTAGATTATTTTTCTTTATCTGGCCTTAACATGTTGCCCAAATTACCAGAGCAACACAGCGTTAAAATTGACCAGATGTTGAACGATCCTTCTGTGAGAGAACCATCTTAATGAGTGAAAAGTTACAAAAAGTATTGGCCCGTGCGGGTGTGGGTTCACGCCGTGAAATGGAAAAGTACATAGAGTCTAACCGTGTAAGTGTGGACGGTAAGGTCGCAAAGTTAGGCGACCGTGTTGAAGAAAATGCGGTGATCCGTGTTGATGGACATGTGGTAAAAATTGAGCAAAAAGAAGATAGAATATGCCGAGTGATCATGTATCACAAGCCTGAAGGGGAGTTGTGTACACGCAAAGACCCAGAGGGTCGTCGCACGGTATTCGATCGCTTACCACGCTTAGATGGAGATCGTTGGATCGCGATTGGCCGTTTAGATATTAACACCTCAGGACTTTTATTATTCACCAACGATGGTGAATTGGCCAACCGCCTAATGCACCCAAAATATGAAGTAGAACGTGAATACTCGGCACGTGTGTTTGGCGAAGTCACCAATGAAACACTACGTAACCTAACCAAAGGTGTTGAACTGGATGATGGTCCTGCTAAGTTCTTGAAAATAAAGCCTATGGGTGGTGAAGGGATTAACAAATGGTTTAATGTGACGTTGACCGAAGGTCGCAACCGTGAAGTTCGTCGTTTGTGGCAATCTCAAGATGTTGAAGTATCGCGTCTTATCCGTATTCGCTACGGTAAGTTAGAGCTTAATAAACGTTTACCTCAGGGCGGCTGGGAAGAGCTTAAACTTGAAGATGTTAACTATCTGCGCAAGTCGGTGAAGCTGCGCAACGAAACGGAAACTAAGCTTTCAGTCATGCCTGAAAAGCGCAAAGATAAACGCGCCAAGATTAACCAAATCCGTAAGGCTGTTAAAAAGCACAATCAGCGTGTGCAAAAACCAAAAAAACGTTAATTCGTTGGCGCATTTTGCCGTTGAAAATGAATGAATCTCACTATGCGTAAGTTAACAGCACTCGTTTAAGGTGATGAGATTCTGAAACACATTCACAATGGCAAGACCGATTAGGAAGACCGCATTGTTCAAACAAACATGTCGTCTTCCTAACTAAAGTCATAGGCGCTTAAGCGAATGGCATTAACCATACTAAGTGGGATTTTTATTTTGGTGTTAATGGGCGCCAAGCTTCAACATGTGGATTAAAGAAGCCGCACTGTTTGTATGATTGCTCAATAAAGCCCGAAGCTCGTAACTGCTTGATACCAATTTGTAGCGCGTTGAAGGTGGCCTCACCGAGCGGATGAAGGCGTGATACAACAAAATGTCGGCTGTCTTGCAGTGGAACCTTGATACCTTCAATTGCAACAATTCTGTAGTCTACGCCCTTGTACTCAAAAGGCATGGTGTTATTGAATGACACCAACATGGTATCAATCCAACTTCGGCTGACCATCTTTGCCATCACTATCCAATCGGATTCTTCATGTAATTGTTTTGGGTTTAATGCAGACAATGTAACCCAGTCGGTATGCCAAGCTTGGCTTGAAATAACAGAAACCTGTGATAAGTCTTCGCCAATCTTGTGTTTGATGTCAGAAACGGATTTGGCGGAGGTATACAGGCCCGCAAAATACTCACCTTTACGAATAATTGCATCAGAAATGTATAACTGCTCAATGTGTTGTTGGGCTTCTTGATACCACAGCGTGTCGAAACTAACCAACAATAGTCCATCAACTAACAGTTTAATGTTTCGGGCATCATAGTTTCCCAGCTCAAACTTAAACTTAAGTTCCATGCCGCCGAGTTTGAGCGCTTTTTGTAATAATACAAACTCAACAACGTCTCTTTGACACAGTGGATGGTGAAAGTCATTCACAGTATCTATGGACTGATCCGCCAAAATAATTTGTGCGTAATTAAAAATATCTGCTTCGATAGTGATTGGGATGGTGACTGCCCGCACTGTGTTGATTTGTAATATAAAAAACAAGGTGCATAAACCTCGCATGCCACCTCCAAAATCGTCAGTACTTGCCTTAAGTGTAGCTCAACAGGGGATGTTGAGAGTTTTTAATGTGACATTTGGATTTTTGTCTAATATGGTAAAGAGAGCACGATGGTCATGACGTGATTATGTACCTCGGTTATTGACTTCAAGGAGCAAGGACTTATGAAATTCGAACAATTACTCAATCACTTTGACAGTGGCATTTGCGTTGAACAATTGCAAAAGGAATCATTACTGGACCTAGCGCTTCTGTTCGTGGCCGTTGATGGTCGCGTTTGTGAATCTGAACTACATTTTGTGAGAAAATGGGCAGCAACGCTAAATTGGAACTCAGCGGTCAGCCTTGATAATTACATCTCTGATATGGTTGGAAAGTGTGTACATGCGGTTAAAAGTGACGATATAGAAGCGTTTATTCAACACAGAATGAAATTTATCATTGACCAGCCCATGCGTGAGTTGGCCCTTAAGATAGTACACAAAGTGTGTGCTGCGGACGGTAAGATTGACCATCGCGAACAAGCTGCAATGGACTTCTTAGAAGCGCAGGTATAAATTCAGGCTTTTTGGCGGCTGTGGCCTAATCGCGATAAAAAATAGCGAGCCAGACGGTCGCCTCAGAAGTTGCTGTATGGCTTACGCGATGCTGAGTATGTGCAGGTATATTTAGAAAGTCGCCGCACTCTAGGCTATGTTTTTCACCGTTTTTGAACTCAACTGTACCACAGCCCGATAGCACCAAAACCCACTCATGTTCATCTTGATCATACCAAAATGAGTCCGGTGACGTTTGGCCGTAAGACACAATTCTCTCAATCCGAACGTCTTTAGCTGATAACAGATCTTCAAAGTGTTCTTTGCTTGTGTCCAACGGTAAATTTGCGAGCAAGTTTTCCAACATTATGTTGTCCTTAGGTTTTCTTTCTAAGTGATACCTTAGCGTTATGTGTTCAGCTTTTAAAGGTGAAGCTGAATCGACGATAAAAATATTTGGACGTCTATACATCTAGAGGTTGATATTTTTCGAATTCCATTCATAATGTCAGCTAAATCTATACTTGGGAGTAAGGTATGCCAATTACAGTAAAAGACGAATTACCCGCAATTGTTCGTTTGCGTCAAGAGAATGTATTCGTGATGCCAAAAAGTCGTGCACAGACCCAAGAAATCCGTCCAATGCGATTGGCGATATTAAATTTAATGCCAAACAAGGTTGAAACTGAGGTGCAATTCATCCGTTTACTGGCTAATACTCCATTACAGGTCCATGTAGACTTACTGCGTCTAGATACGCACCGCACGTCTGACAACTCTGAACAGCATTTAGATATGTTTTATCGCTATTTTTCAGATGTAAAAGATCAAAATTACGATGCGCTAATCATCACAGGCGCGCCATTGGCTCACTTAGAATATGAAGATGTGATCTACTGGCAAGAGTTACAGCAGTTTTTTGATTGGGCAGAGCACCACGTTACTTCTACCTTGTTTTCTTGCTGGGCGGCGCATGCTGGGTTATTTCATCATCATGGTTTGAAGCGTCAGATCAGAGCTGAAAAGCTAAGTGGTGTATTTAAGCATCAATGCTATTTTGAACATGGTGCACTGACTCGTGGCTTCGATGACGAATTTTTGGTACCTCATTCTCGTTTTGGCCACATTAGCCCAGAACAAATAGCCCAAAAAAGTGATCTTGTGGTACTGGCTGGCTCACCAACTGTCGGCGCTTATCTCATTAAGAATGTATCTGGAAGTCAGGTGTATATTACTGGTCATCCAGAATATGATGCGGATACTTTACTCAAAGAATACCAGCGAGACTTGGAAAAGTCAGCCGATGCCCCAAAACCCGAGAACTATTTTCCAAACGATGATGCATCGCAAAAGCCATCGAAAACATGGCAAAGTCATGCCTTTTTGTTATTCTCCAATTGGTTGAATTACTACGTTTACCAAACAACACCTTATGATATTAACCTCGTTAGCCAAGATGTAAGGACTAACAATTATGCCGAATAAACGCGCCGCCTTAACTGAGGCATTAAAACAACGTATTTTGATTTTGGATGGTGCAATGGGCACCATGATCCAACAATACAAACTGGAAGAACACGACTATCGAGGTGAGCGATTTAAAGATTGGCATGTGCTTGTCAAAGGCAATAACGATTTACTTAGCATTACTAAACCTGAGGTGATTGAACAAATACACCGTCAGTTTTTAGAAGCGGGTGCAGATATTATTGAAACCAACACTTTTAACGCGACCACAATTTCGATGGAAGACTATGACATGGCAAGCGTTAGTCGAGAAATTAATCTAGTGTCAGCCCAGTTGGCGCGCAAGTTGTGTGATGAGTTTACCACACGCAACCCAGATAAACTGCGTTATGTGGCGGGGGTGCTGGGGCCTACTTCTAAAACCTGCTCAATCTCACCAGATGTTAACGACCCAGGTTATCGCAACATTACTTTTGATCAGTTAGTTGACGCTTATATTGAGTCAACACTTGCGTTAATAGAAGGCGGTGTAGATTTAATTCTGATTGAAACCATCTTTGATACACTCAATGCAAAAGCCGCGTCATTTGCGGTTGAAGAAGCGTTTGAACGCGCAGGTGTAACGCTACCGGTCATGATCTCCGGTACCATTACTGATGCATCAGGGCGTACCTTGTCAGGACAAACAACCGAGGCATTTTATAACTCGATTCGTCATATTAAGCCTTTATCAATTGGTCTAAACTGTGCGTTAGGACCTGATTTGTTGCGTCAGTACGTTGTTGAGCTATCAAGGGTTTGCGAAACGTTTACTTCTGTTCACCCTAACGCTGGATTGCCGAATGAATTTGGTGAATATGACCTAGAAGCGCCTGAAATGGCGAAAGAAATCATTGACTGGGGTAAGGAAGGGTTAATCAATATTGTTGGTGGTTGCTGCGGCACAACGCCTGAGCACATCAAAGCGTTCGCTGATGGTCTTGCACAGGTTGCACCAAGGCGTTTGCCTGAGCTTGAAGTGCGCATGCGCTTAGCTGGTTTAGAAGCATGTAATTTGAATTAGGAAGTACTTATGACGCAACAATCTACAGCCATTTTTACAAACGTTGGTGAACGTACCAATGTCACTGGCTCTGCGCGTTTTAAGCGCCTGATACTAGAGGAAGAATACGAAACAGCTTTGGAAGTCGCCCGTGAACAAGTAGAAAACGGGGCGCAAGTGATTGATATCAACATGGATGAAGCTATGTTGGACTCAAAAGCGGCCATGGTGAAGTTTCTAAACCTGATTGCATCTGAGCCTGATATTTCACGTGTCCCTATTATGGTTGACTCCTCGAAATGGGAGGTGATAGAAGCGGGTCTAAAATGCATTCAAGGTAAGGCCATCGTCAACTCAATCTCCTTAAAAGAAGGTGAAGAGCCTTTTATTCGTCAAGCCAAAATTATCAAACGTTTTGGTGCAGCCGCTGTAGTAATGGCGTTTGACGAAGTAGGTCAAGCCGAAACTGCACAGCGTAAATTTGAAATATGTGAGCGCTCTTACCGTATATTGGTCGATCAAATTGGCTTTCCACCAGAGGACATTATATTTGATCCTAATATCTTTGCTGTAGCAACGGGGATAGAAGAGCACGATAATTATGCTGTTGAATTTATAGAAGGCACAAGGCGGATCAAAGCCGGATTACCTCATTGTAAGGTTTCGGGTGGGGTGTCAAATGTCTCCTTTTCATTCCGTGGTAACAACCCTGTGCGTGAAGCCATTCATTCGGTATTTCTGTATCACGCGATTCAAGCTGGCATGGATATGGGTATCGTTAATGCAGGTCAGCTTGCGGTATATGACGATATTCCTAAAGAGCTTCGAGACGCAGTTGAAGACGTTATTCTTAACAAAGATCCTCAGGCGGGTGAACGTTTAGTTGATCTTGCGCCAAAGTATTCAGGAATGGCGCAGGCTGCAAAAGTGGAAGACTTGGAGTGGCGTTCTTGGCCCGTTGCTAAGCGTTTGGAGCACGCCTTGGTTAAGGGCATTACCGAGTTTATTGACGAAGATACTGAAGCGTGTCGCTCAGGCATGGCAAAGCCCATAGAGGTTATTGAAGGGCCGTTGATGGATGGTATGAACGTCGTTGGTGACCTGTTTGGTGCAGGTAAAATGTTTTTACCTCAGGTTGTTAAATCAGCGCGTGTGATGAAGCGCGCTGTAGCCTACCTTGACCCTTTCATTGAAGCAGAAAAGCAAGAAGGTGAAACGAACGGCAAAATCATCATGGCAACGGTCAAAGGTGACGTGCATGATATTGGCAAGAACATTGTCGGGGTGGTGTTGCAGTGTAACAACTATGAAGTGGTTGACCTTGGGGTAATGGTGCCTGCGGAAAAGATTTTGCAAACCGCCATTGATGAAAACGCGGATGTGATTGGTTTATCTGGTTTGATCACGCCGTCACTGGATGAAATGGTACACGTTGCCAAAGAAATGAAGCGACGTGGCTTTGAGTTGCCATTGTTGATTGGTGGAGCAACCACCTCCAAAGCGCACACCGCGGTGAAAATCGAACCTCAATACGACAAAGGGGTTGTGTACGTAAACAATGCCAGCCGCGCAGTGGGCGTGGTCTCGAACTTATTGAGCAAGACGCAAAAAGCAGACTTTTTGACAAAAACAGCCCAAGAATATGTCAAAGTCAGGGAGCAACAAGCGCGCAAGAAGCCACGTTCAAAACCTGTTACTTTGCAACGTGCGCGAGACAATGCCATTAAGCTTGATTGGGACAACTACACTCCGCCAGTACCTAAAAAATTAGGCGTGACTGAGTTCACTGATGTGAGTATCAAAACACTTCGCCAATATATCGACTGGACGCCGTTTTTCATGACTTGGTCACTGGCGGGTAAATACCCCAGAATCCTGCATGACGAAATTGTGGGAGAGCAGGCACAAAGCCTATTTGAAGATGCCAATGCGATGCTGGATGAGTTTGAACAAACTGGGGCGCTAAAACCTTTGGGTGTCATAGGCTTATTCCCTGCTAACAGAGTGGGGGATGATATTGAGATCTACACCGATGAAACGCGTACTCAAGTACGCGCTTTATCTTGCCATCTACGCCAACAGACGGAAAAAACAGATTTTCCGAATTATTGTTTGGCAGATTATATCGCCCCTAAAGGGGTTGCTGACTACTTTGGTGCATTTGCGGTAACCGGAGGCTTGGAAGAAGATGATTTAGCTGCGGCGTTTGATGCTAAACACGACGATTACAACAAGATCATGGTTAAGGCGGTTGCTGATAGATTGGCAGAGGCGTTTGCGGAATATCTTCACGAACAAGTGCGCAAGCACTACTGGGGCTATGCTCCCGATGAAAGTCTAAGTAATGAAGAACTTATCCGTGAAAACTATCAAGGCATTCGTCCAGCGCCTGGCTATCCAGCCTGTCCTGAGCACACCGAGAAAAAGAAAATCTGGCAACTACTGGATACGCAACAGCGCATCGGTATGAAGCTAACCAGCTCATACGCCATGTGGCCCGGGGCGGCGGTTTCAGGTTGGTACTTCTCTCACCCTGAGTCAAAGTACTATGCGGTGGCAAGTATTCAAAGAGATCAAGTTGAAGACTATGCAAGGCGCACGGGAATGACCTTGTCAGAAGCTGAACGTTGGTTGTCACCAAACCTTGGCTACGAGGCGTAGCCGTTCTAATAGTTGCCATTAAACCTTAAAAAAGCGCTTGATTTAATCAAGCGCTTTTTTAATTTACTAACACACGAGGTTAGTTAGCACAGCTAGCCCATGCGAGTCACAATAGCGGGAGAGACCAAACTGGCTTGATAGACAGGTTGTAAAGTGGCGAGCTGTCCTATCCCTAACATAGCCAACGCGCCGACTATCAAGTAGTCACCAGGAATGGGTGGTAATTCAAATAACACCATTAAATAAGTGTTACAAATAAGCGATAACAGTACACCTATACCTATTCCCACACTCGTTACGATAAGGCTCTCAAGCATAAAGTAGCGCAATATTTGTGTGCGACTGGCACCAAGCGCACGACGCGTGCCAATTTGTTTCTTACGGGTGATGATGGTGTAGCGCACTTGGCCAAAAATCCCGAACGCGGTGACTGTGCTCAAAATAGCGACCAACACAATAAGCGTGACTACCACAGCAAAATCACTTTGATGGCTTTTGCTACGAGTTTGCTCAAACGCTGCCATATTATCCAGCCATCGACCGGGGGTTTGCAGTAATAGCTCTGAAACTTGCTGCATTGCTTGTTCGCGCATACCTGGGCGTGCCCTGACCATGTAAATCGGTTCTGAGTCAATATAGTTCCCACTGCTTAATACTGTGTGCCAGTTGTTTTTCCACCAGTTCCAAGCGCTGGGTAGTTTTTCAACGATGCCTACAACGGTGCAGGCATCCATTCCAGAATATATCGTACTCCCTAAAGCTTCTCGCCAGTCATCAGGGTAAAGCTTTTCCGCCAACGCTTTGGAAATAATGAGTTTTGGCATTCTCTGAGTATTGGTACTGGTGTGTTCATAGTAAAAAATATCACTGGGCTTGAACCATTCACCTGCAATAAGTTTTAGCCCAAAAGCTTCTAACGCATTGTAATCACCTTCGTAATAGCCGGCTCTTAGCAGCGCATCTTCTGGAGAAGGGGGGAGGCCTATCTGCGTTGTTGACCCCCAAGAAGTATAAGGAATGTCTGAAACGCTGGAAGCGACTTGTACGGCAGATAATTGATTAATACGCTCGATATCTTGTTTGATTAAGTTGGCAATTTCGCTTCTATCGCCTTGAATATTCGTGGTAAATGAAAAGGTATGCTTTTCCTCTAAGCCTGTACTAGTGTTTATGTTGTCCCACTTTTGTAATAGCATAAAAATTGTGTTCACTAGAATCGTCAAGGTGATTGAGATCTGTAAAACCAGAAGTAATGTCGGGGCCTTACGCTGATAAAGAGACTTTAGAATAGGCATAATGTCATTCATGATTATTGCTCCTACAAGCTCTTTAGTTGGCTGGAAGGTTGTACTTGCATTGCTCTGTAAATGGGCCAAAGGCCAAAAAGGCAACTAGATAATACCGCCAGTACGACAGTGACAATGATCAGTGTACTATTCATTTGCATGACACTTGCGTTGATAAAGTGAAACACGTTTTGCGCAGCTTTTAACCCCAATTGCGCCAGCAATAACCCTAACATACCGCCGAGTAAGCCTATAAGTGCTGTTTCACAGCCAAATTGAATGGCGATATCTTGTTTGCTGGCTCCGACTGCTCTGCGTAAACCAATCTCTCCCTTCTTGTTGTGGAACTTGTTTATCATCAAGCTCATACAATTGAGTAAACAAACAATCAAAAAGGCCGACGCAAGCCAAACTGCGACCTTACTGTTATCTGGGACGACTTCCTCACGGACTAGGTACTCTTCAACATTGCGTGTGTAGCTTGGTAAATCTCTTGGAAATCGACCAAGCTGTTTTTGTTGCGCATCATAGTCATGTAAAAAGCTTGTATAAGCTTGCCTGTCATTGGCATTGTTCAGCTCTACCCATAAAAACATCCAAACACATTCTGACTCTAAAATTGTTTGAAAGCTTGGATTCTCTGGTGCAATACCGCAATACATTGAAAAGCTACTGCTTAAATACAATTCATGATTAATCTTGGTTTTTATTGGTATGTATATATCCAATGGTTTTTTAAATGCGGAGGACGAATAAAAAAAGTATTTAGGCGTTGGGTTCCAGCTGTCTAAAACACCCGAGATAGTGAGTGAGTGTTGATCCATCAATAGTTGCTTGCCAACTGAATTTTCACCATTAAATAGCTTATCATTGAGCGCTTTGCTGATCACGACTGTAAACTCGCCGTTTTCGTCTGCACTGTCTAACCAAGGCGTTCCAAACAAGAATGGCACATTGAACATATCAAAGAAGTCGTTGGTCGTTGCATACATATACTGCATTTTTCCTTCCGACTTTGCTTGTGATGGCGTGCGAATGAGTGCCTTGTGATCCGCAATAAGCGTTTGCGACTTAACCAAATCGCTGCGTTTGTTTGCTTCGGTTATATTCACTGCATCGCGATAAGTGATCCTATGGGGCGCTTCTTCTTTGCCTTGGTGCTCACTGTAGGGCTGCTCTGAAAACCAACTGCTTAAATAAACAAGATGAAGTGTATCGGCTTTTTCTGGAATTGGATGTTTTGACATCATGTAGCTCACCGTGAAGGTGATCATTGTTATGGCAATTCCTATCGCAATAATAAGTACCATGAGAGAACTGAGCATAGGGGTTTTACGAATGCTGATCCATGCAAGTTTGAAATAATAATTAACCATGGTGCTCCTTAACACTCAGAGAAATAAAACATGAGCATTTGCACGTTACATCGTATAAGTTTGCCGACGGCTTGATCCTCATCACTTTTCCTTAAAAGTAGTCAAAGTTCCTTTTTCTGGATATAGGTACCTATCCGGACTCTTATTTTTACAAAAAAATAACCAAAAGTTAATCTAAATGTGTGATTTATTTATTTATACGGAAATTTTTATGAAAAAATAATCTTTTTCTTTAAAGATAGCAAGTTAGGCTATCGATTGTTGTCTCGTCTGAAAGAGTCATGGTTATACCTGTTTAGTCGTACATGTTAATATTAATAAAAAGATTATATCGAGTGCTATTGTGTTACCCATCGAAGCTATTTATGAGAAGTTAGTTGCTCAGTTGCAGCAACATAATACCGTGCTACTTCAGGCTCCACCTGGAGCCGGTAAATCCACATGGTTACCGCTTAATTTAATGAAAAATAACTGTTTTAAGCATATTGTGATGCTTGAGCCAAGACGGCTTGCGGCACGTAATATAGCGCAGTTTTTGGCGCAGCAACAAAATGAAGCACTAGGGCACAGTATTGGCCTGCGAATTCGCAACGAAGTCGCCGTATCGGAGCATACGCGATTAGAAATCGTTACAGAAGGTGTTTTAACAAAAATGCTACAATCGGATCCCGAACTGACTGGTATCGATTTGCTGATTTTTGATGAGTTTCACGAACGTTCTTTGGCTGCGGATACAGCGTTGGCGTTTGCGTTGGAAACGCAAGGAGTATTTAGAGACGATCTAAAAATTCTAGTGATGTCGGCAACGCTGGACAGCACGCGTTATCAAGCTTTTTTAGACTGCCCTGTAGTAGCATCGGATGGGCGCAGTTATCCCGTCAGTGAAATCTATCAGCCCTTGCGTGATGAAGCCAAATGGCTTGAAGCTATGCCTTCTTTGGTACTAAACGCACTACAACAGCAAACGGGAAGTGCACTGGTGTTCTTACCAGGGAAAAGGGAAATTAACTTTTTATATCAAAGTCTTGCTGATAAAGTGTCTGCAGACACGCAAGTTGTCACCTTGTTTGGTGAGCAGGACAAAGCCACACAACAAGCAGCGATAGCGCCAGCAAAAGATGGGTTACGTAAAGTGGTACTCACCACCAATGTCGCAGAAACCTCATTGACCATAGAAGGCATTCGCATTGTTGTAGACAGTGGCAAGCGCCGCGCTGCACAGTTCAATTTAAAAACTGGCGTAACGGAACTTGTAACGGTGTCGATCTCGCGCTCATCAGCGGTACAAAGGGCTGGTCGTGCGGGCAGGGTTGAAGCAGGGATCGTATATCGACTTGGATCACATGAGCAGTTTGAGCGCAGAGACAAACATGATGTGCCCGAGATCTTAAGTTCAGACATTGCCAGCCTAGTTCTTGAAGCTAAAGTCTGGGGTTCAGAGGTTGAACAACTACCTTTGTTAGATGTGCCATCATCTGGGGCATTACAGCAAGCTCATAGCTTACTTAGCATGCTCGAAGCAACTGATGAAACAGGAAAAGTGACAGAACTTGGTCGTAAAATGCACCAGTTTGGCACCGAACCGCGCCTCGCTCACATGCTTTTGAAAGCCACAGCGCTGGAGGCAGACAGCCCCGGCATTAGCCATTTAGCCTGTTACCTTGTTGCTTTGTTGGAAAGCAGAGCAAGTGGATCACCGGAACTCAGAGTGGCTCTTCAAAGTCAATTTGAGAAACCTCAAAAGTCGTTTACACAATCGTTAAGGCCATGGTTAAAGCGTTTAAAGATTAGTGAGCGCTCAATGCTTAGCTGTGAGTATTTGAGCTTGCTTGTTGCGCTGGCGTTCCCTGACAGATTAGCAAAACGCCGAGGGCAGGGGTTTGTATTGGCCAACGGCGCAGGCGTGAACAGTCATGAAACTCATTGGTTAGATTGTGACTACTTAGCCATTGCATCGTTAGGCGGACATAAAGGACAGCGTATTTTTAGCGCGACAGAGCTTAACGTTTCACTTTTACAACAAACGCTGCCACATTTATTTGAAGAAAAAGACATGTGTGAGTTTGATGAAAAGGCCGAGCGCTTTATACACGAACAACGCTTACAACTTGGCGCTTTGGTGATTGAATCTAAACCAAGCACGAAAACGCTGGATGTGCAGGCGCGAACACAAGCTTGGTTAAATTTAGTCGCCAAGCATGGCTTGACACTGTTTAATGACTATCAGCAAGTGCAACCGCTACTTAACCGTATGACACTGGCACAGCGCTTCTACCCTGAAGAGTTTGCAAACCTTGATGAAGCTGCGCTTTTAAATCGTATTGAAGATTGGTTAGCGCCTTACCTTGTTGATATCAAAAAGCTCGTAGAGTTAAAGAAGCTTGATTTGACCAGTGCTATTAAGGGCCTGCTGGATTGGCACCAACAACAGCGATTAGATGAAATTTTACCACCACGCATTCAAGTGCCTAGTGGCTCAAATATAAAGATTGAATACCCGCTTCAGGGGCCAGCTAAGTTATCGGTTAGAATGCAGGAGGTATATGGCCTGTTAGCCTCGCCCGTTTTGTGTAATGGCAAGTTGCCTTTATTGATGGAGCTGTTGTCTCCTGCCCATAGGCCACTACAGCTTACCCAAGATCTGGCTCACTTTTGGCAAACCAGTTACAAAGATGTACAAAAAGAGATGAAAGGGCGCTATCCCAAGCATTTTTGGCCAGATGACCCCGCGACGGCACAAGCAACAAACAAAGTAAAAAGCCGTATGTAGTAGGTGCAGGGGGAAGTCACCGTGCTTGTATTTTGCACAATCATGAACTCATGGTATTTTTAAGCAATAGAATCGGCACGGTGGCACATGATACAAACGGTGTACCGTGACTTTGTAAGAGGTTCAAGGACTTGATACTCACCAATAAAACCGCAGATCAAAGCAGCGTGCAGCGTGTTAGTGCGCAAGCAAAACAAACCAAGCAGCCAGCTCAAGGCCGCTACCTTGAAGACAACCGCGGGCTCGCCAATGGGTTATCTCAAGCGCCATTGCAATCAATGGCTAACTCCGGTGCAATTCAACGCAAAACGGTCATCGAAAATATTGGTCAGACCTGTAAGTATGGCCAAGCGAATAATGCCAAGTCGGTGACGGTTGGTCATACCATGCACGCTTGGCTTGACCCAGCCGACCCTGTAAGAGGGCAAAGTGCCAGCGTGAATGCATCTCAAGATGATTTAATGGCATGGATAAAGGGAGTTTACCCTTTGGCAAAGGGGGCCATGTCGGTAAAAGGGCATTTACTCAATGATAACTTGGGCGGTACGGCACTTGATAACAACCTCTACCCCATCTCAAAAGGTGCCAATGGCAAACACCTTTCAACCTCAGAAAATTATGTGAAAAATGAAGTTTGGAAGAACAAAAATGCCGTTAAATACTCAGTGGTTGTAGCGGGCTCAACCGACTACACCAGCGCAAATACTAATAATGCAAAGGCGACGTTTCAAGCCACAGTTCGCCCTTGGAAAGACGTAACAGACACCAGTAATGTAGGGGCGGTTGCCTACACTGCAAACATTACCTCCGATCTGGGAAGCCCAAAAGATAGAACTGCATCCGATGGCCAAGGCACGGCTTTGGATAATATTTCAGCGTATGGCTTAAAACCAAATAAAGCGCCTGCAAAATCTGTGGGAGATCTATCAAATGATGAAAAGCAACATCGCAAAGACCAGCCAGTCGGCTTGCAAATAGACTCACAATCTGGATATAAGGCACTTGATGCCACCGCCAGTGGTGACGGCTCAGATTCCCAAGTTTGGAAAAACGCTGAAGCGCAATTAAAAGACTCTCCCCAAGAGTTTGTTGAAGAGCACATGGATGATGTCACAAGAGATATAGCGACAACCGCAATTGAAGCGAAGTCGGATGTGTCGGATGCGCTTGCCCTAGCACATGAGGCAGGTATGCTAGTTGCGTTCTGGTCCGGGTTGCCAACAGTTATGTCGCAAGGAATAGAAAAAAACGAGTGGGCACTTAAGAAGTTAGAAGAAGGATTTAATGCATTCTTTATCGAAGAGCACGAAGACTTTCACCAAGATGCTGATTAGCGCGTATCGCATTGATCAATAGTGTTGTTTATAAAGCGACTGGCGTGATGAGAAGCGATTCTTGCTTGCCTAATAGCCAGGAACTATTTCTGAGCTTCGAAAAATCCAAATAAAATTCTCAAATAGCCAAAAGCGATAAAATTCAATAGGTTGTTGTAGTTAGTATTTCAAAAACATGTTGCTGAATAAAAATAATTGTAAAGATAAACACAATTTTCGTTCATGCTCTGTTAAAATACCGAAATTAGGACCTGTAAAAATTTGAGAAGAAAACACGATGTTAAAGACTTTTGGGGCTTACCCTATCATACCAGCTTTGCTGAGCTTGCTATTACTGGGATGCGGAGGAGGTGGAGGCGATACGAACACCAATGAGAATTTGCTAAATGGTGGTTCTAACCCAACTCAACCATCAGAGCCTTCACCTGCAAATAAAAGTCCCGTAATTGGTGAGATGGCTGATGTATCGGTAGCATCAGGTGCGGAAGTAGTAATTGAACCACAAGTGAGTGATGATGGGAGCATGATGAGTTTCTCATGGTCTCAGACATCAGGTGTCACTGTTACAGTGCAACATTTAGGTAAAAAAGCCTTGATTTTCACGGCACCTATTGTAGGTGAAGAAACGGTATTGACTTTTACATTGCAGGTAACAGACGACCGAGGTGCTCAAACATCGGCTAGTGTGCGTATTAATGTTGCAGCTTTAGAAGCTGACTCAGAGATAAATTTCGCTGATGCTGAACTTGCAAAGTGCTTTGCAGCGCAATCGCGAGATATGAAAACACAAACACTAGAGTGCGATGGCTATCGAATCAAAACTCTGGAAGGTATTTCTGCGCTCTCTAACTTAAAACGCTTAGTTATTAAAAATGCAGCGCTTGAAAGCCTAACCAGTTTAAATGGGTTATCACAGTTAGAAGTATTTCACCTCGATGAAGCCTTTCCAGTAGAACTGAACAGTCTTTATAATGTGTTAGATCAGCTGACAGGGCTCAAGAAATTTGTTTTAAGCACGCCACACAACAGCATTATTTCCAAGTTAGACTTTACTGGCCTGACTGAGCTTGAGTCTCTAAATATCAAGGATAACTCTACATCGCCCTACAGCTCACTGATTGAATTATCTCCTATCGATGTGGCTAACATGAAAGAGTTGTACCTTGACAAGGTTCAAATTGAAGAGAACACGTTGTCACAAATGGTAAACCTTGAGTCATTAATACTCAAAAGACCAGGAGCCACGGGATTACGTACGACCGCATTTTTAGAGAATATGAGCAAGTTGAAAGTGTTAGCGCTACAAGGCTATGGTGTATATTTTGGCGAAGAGATAGGCAAACTATCACAGCTCGAAAGGTTAACTTTGGACGACACAAATATTGATGATTTATCGTTTATTTCACAGCTCAATAAATTGACTGCGCTCACTATTTCAAAGCCATTTTATACAGACTTTGATTTTAATTGGCTAATTTCACCATCACTAAAAGAGTTGTCAATCAGTGATTTAGGCCTACTTAATATTGAAAAGCTGAGCAGCCTTACGGGACTTGAGACATTAGCTATTAAAACAAATTTAACTACTGTCGAGTTACCTGAGTTGTCTGCATTGACAAACCTTGTGAACTTAAATCTAACAGGATGGAGTCGCTTCCATAATTATGTATGGCTGGACACACTCCCAAGGAGTGTTGAAAATTTGACTGTGCGGGGTATCGATGACAGTGAAGAAGTTGCAAAAATGATAGCAAACCTATCAAATTTGAAGAGCTTAACAGTTGCTATGTATTATCCAAGCAACTTAATTACGCAATTAGCAGGCCATACGCAGCTAGAAAAACTAACCTTGTTTGGTGGTCAATACGATGGTGAACAGCTTGTATTACCTAATCTAAAAGAGCTTAATATTAGAGCGAGCGCTAGCGCTGGGTTTCCAGATATTGCCTCGTTGCCTAAGCTTGAATCGTTAAATCTATCTGATTATAAAATGTTAACCACACTAGAAAATTTAACTGTGAATAGCAACTTAAAAAGTGTTTCATTGTCCGGACTGGAATCTTTAACAAATTTGGATTATTTGGAACAGTTACCGCAATTACAGACGTTACACCTAGATAATTTGCAAGCGATAGAAGATTTTGAACAGGTCGGTAAGTTGACATCACTCACTGATCTGAAAGTAGAGTTCTCTAACGCTTATGATATGAGTCCAATAGCAAACTTAACTTTGTTAGAAAGCCTCTATTTGCGACAGTTTAAGTACTATCTTGACCTAGATAGTCTATTTGATATAAGTGGCCTCGACCGATTAAGCTTAAGCTCAGTTAAGACGAGCTGTGACGACTTGGATAAGTTGTCTTCTACAAGGGTTAGTATGGAGTATGAAAGTTGTTGGCAAGATGCGGTAGAGCCCAATTTAATTCCAGATCCTGTGCTAAAAGCATGTGTGATAAAAAGTGTTTACCGTGAGCGCCCAAACGTCACTAGCATCCATTGCGATAGCGATATTCAATCCCTAAAAGGTTTAGAGCAGCTGACAGGGTTAAAGGCTCTTAGTCTGTATAATGTCCACATGAATATATTAAGTGATGATGTTTTGGCGAGCCTTACCACGTTAGAGAGAGTTTTCATAAAGCGGCCATTAAGCACTGCCGTAACTAACTCACAATTACATGAAAACTTGTCGCGTTTTGCCGTAATCGATACAGATGAAAGTATGTCGGTTGATGTTGAACAGCTAAAGGTTCCCGCCAACGTGTATGATGTCAATTTCTCGAATACGCGATTGGTGAATTATGCTGCACTGGCCTCGAATACACGCTTGCAAGAGTTATATTTAGAAAATAGCGATGTATCAGATATCAGTGCGCTTTATTCTTTAAAACAACTAGGTACGCTTAATTTGATCGGCAATAACCGTGTAAACTGTGAACAAATCGATGAACTAAAAGCGTTAAACTCAGGCATAGATATCTCCTTACCTTATCACTGTTGGTAAATCTACGTACAGCTTCATCTTAATGATGGTGAAGCTGTATTACTTCTTCCTCACCATGGCGCAATGACAAATATTCCTCGTTAAATATGTCTAGCGCTGTCATTTTTGATGTATATGATAAAATTTCAATATAATAAATAACTTAAAAAACAATAGGCTAAAAATAACACAAAAATATTCAAGTGATTTGGCTTGAGATCTGTTGCTAATTTGAACACAGTGTTTAATTGATGAACGTTGTTGAATAATCACTCGTTTGTCATGACCAATACTTATTTTAATAATTTACAACAGGAAACAACATGAAACTCAAAAAAGTAAAATTAAAAGCGCTAAGCACAGACAAAAACTTAAATGCAAAACAAACCAAAGAAATCGCTGGCGGTACTTTCGCTTACAGCAAAGATTATGGTGCTTGCCACACAGGCGCTGCATATTGCCCAACAGCATATGTTTGCTAGAGTAAATCTCTAGCAAGACAAATAGGTGATGCAGAGGTTATACACATTAACCTTGTAGATTGAAGCAGCTCCCTTGGCTTGTTGTTATTGGCTGTGGATATTGCATCACCACCATAGCTGGGTTACCGCTACTTGCTTACGTTCCAAAGATAAACACCTACATGCCCTTGCGCTTAGGCGAAAAGCCCTTATATCTGTTTTAAATAAGTCACAAAGTCATCTTGCACCGTTAATCAACTCAGTGCAGATCTTCATCAACAAGGAAAGTAAACGTGCCTATCAAAGTGCTATCTGCCATATGGATTTTGGGTTGTCTGCTGTTGGGGAATGTATTGCAAGCCAATCAACTACCAGATGTGACGCATACTAACGCTGTAATCCACAACATTGCTCGGGCCGTGAATGACACTTACATTGACCCTGAAAAAGCAAAACATGCGGCAGACTTACTACAAACAAAATTGGCAGCCGGTGAGTTTAGTGCAAGTAATGAATACCACTGGTTTAAAACGCAAGTCAACAGCACACTTTATAGCGCAACAGGGGACAGTGGTTTTGAACTGATTCGCTCTTCACTTGGTGGAAGTGCCAACTCCCAACAGCACGGCCAAGCAAGTATTGAATCCAAGGTGCTCGACCACAACATTGGCTATGTTGAGATCTCGGGGAACTTTGCATTTTTAAAAAATAACGAAGTGATAGAGCGCTATTTTAGAGCACTGAATGATGTAGACGCGCTAATCATAGATTTGCGTTCGGTAGACGAGGGCAACCTATCGCTCACTAAAAAGATGCTGGGGTTCTTTGTCAGTCCTAACGAAACCGTGGGGCTGTTTTATTCCAGAGGTCGGATTGAAAAAATTACTGCAACAGGTACTGATAACTTTAAGCAATTTGAAGCACGTGTACCACTTTACATACTAACGTCCTCATTTGTGACAGGCCCTTGGGAATTGTTTAGCTACTCATTACAAGAAACCGAGCGCGCCGTGATTGTGGGAGAAGAAACATTAGGACTTGCTAGCATAGAAGCACTGATAAATGTGGGGGATAACCTGACGTTAGCCATGACCAGCGCAGTGATAACAGGCCGAAACCCATCCATGACGTGGAATGAAGAAGGCGTTGTGCCCGATTATCCAACAACAAGAGAAAGTGCACTTGAAAAGGCGCGCAGCCTTATTCAGCAAGCTACAGCATATTAGGTAGCAGCTCAGGCGCAGAGGCACAGCCAAAAGCCACGCAAATAACTATTCATACAATCGCTAGGAAAAGACCAGAGATTAGACGCTAAAGGCTTTTTGTTATCTAGTAACGACAAATCAGTTTTCCATATACCTGTTATCATTACTATGCCATGCTGTTTTCGCTGAGCGTTTTTACGTGTGAAGATATACTCATAGGTAAACCGTACGAACATCAGCGAGGCTAAGTTGAATGCTTTAACGTGGCAGCCATTTCTGTTGGCTGTTATTGTGTACAATAACTAAGCTTAGTTTTCGGCAAAATCGGTAGGCTTTACCTAATAGATTTAGTTGGTTGGTAATTTCTATCTAGGTTTGTCATGAAATAGGGAGAGCTGCCAATGAAAAACGCAACACTTTATCGAATGCATACCTCATCGCACATCTGCCCATTTGGTCTAAGGGCTAAAGATTTATTAGAGCGAGAAGGCTTCAAAGTCGATGACCAGTTGCTCAAATCAAGGGAGCAAACGGATGAGTTTAAAGCCGCCCATAATGTCGATACCACGCCACAGATATTTATTAACGACCAACAAATAGGTGGTTATGAAGCGCTACGCGAGCATTTAGGTAAGCCATCACATAAGGCAAAGAAAAATGTATATTGGCCGGTCATTTCAATATTTTTGGTCGCACTGTTGGTTACATTCGCCACACGATTCCCTTCGGATAATGCTAGAGAATGGGTGATGTCTTTTATTGGCTTTTCTATGCTTTTACTTGCAGTACAAAAGATAAGAGACATTCATAGTTTCACAAACTCCTTTATCACCTACGATGTGCTAGCTATGCGACATTTGAGATACGCATATATATACCCATACTTAGAGTTATACGCAGGTGTTTGCATGTTAACTGCTTTGCCCGCTATTTATTATGCACCCATTGCAATATTCATAGGACTTATTGGCGCAGTCTCAGTTTTTAAGGCCGTTTATCTTGATAAGCGAGAACTAAAATGTGCCTGTGTTGGTGGTGACACCGATGTGCCTTTGGGCTTTATATCTTTGACAGAGAATGTGGCTATGTTGGGCGCCGGAGTGTTTATGTTGATTATATTTTTAACCAAAAGTTAGGTGTGAAGCTATAACTAAAAGATTAGGGTAAGGAAAAGCTGGTCGGCATAGCAGGATTTGAACCTGCGACCCCTGACACCCCATAAAAGAATTGATTAGTTTTGATTATTTCAAAGTAGCTTTGATTAGATGTGTTCGGCTAATTTAACTTGATTTAAAACAACAGGATAAATAAATAATTGGTTTTGATTAGAAATGAGTAGAAGCAATGAGTTGTTTTTGTTTTCTGCTACATATATGCTGCATGTAGTTCATTTAGTGAGATTGGTGCTACATATGTCTACGATAAGAATGTTGCTTAGTGACTCTACGCTCAATAATGTTCCTGCTCAAATAAAGCGAATAAATGATACTAAGTTAAGTGGGTTTCACGCTCGTATAGGTAAAGCTTCAGGAAATAGTAAGCCCCGTATAGCGCTTTATTTAAATTACCGACTTGGTGGTGCAAAAGGCAAACAGCGTAATTACCTGTTAGGCTATTTTGGCGAACGAGATTTAAAAGAAGTCCGTAAAGAGGTAGAAAGCTTAAAAGGGCGAATCGCTGCGGGTGAAGACGTATACGAAATCAAACAGCTAAGCATCAAGCAACAATTTATTGAAGATCACTCGCCAACGGTGGAATTACTATTCTCAGAGTTCCTAGAGCGCTATATCAAGGTTAATCGCAAAGACCCTTTAGAAGTTGAGCGTATGTTTGAAAAAGACGTTCTGCCAGCGATTGGGGGCGTTAAATTAAAAGACATTACCCGCCGAGACATTTTAAGCAAAGTATTAGACCCAATCACCGACAGGGGAGCAGGCACTCAAGCCAACAAAACCCTTTCGATCCTTAAGCAGATGTTCGACTTTGCAGTTGAGCGTGACCTAATGCAGGGCAACCCCATTAGCACCGCTAAGAAAAAGAACGTTGGCGGTATTGAAAAGCCGCGTACACGCGCTCTTGAATTTGAAGAGCTGATACAAGTATTTGAACGCTTGCCTAAGCTCGGCGTAAGCACGCAAGTGATCTATGCCCTAAAGTTTATCGCCTTAACTGGTTGCAGACCGATAGAAGTGACTGGCGCGCAGTGGCAAGAATTCGACTTTGATAAAATGATTTGGACAATTCCCGCCGAGCGAGTAAAGCAAAACAAAGGCGGGGAGCGAATCCACAAAGTACCTATCACCCAAAATATGATCATTATGCTTGATGAACTACGCGCTTCATTCAGCTATTTAGGTTCAAAATACGTGTTTCCAAGTACCACCTGTACCACAAGCGCCGTGGGTGAACAGCCTATCGATAGGCACTCACTTTCAAGGGCAGTAAACCGAAAACAAAAAGAGCTAGGCGTTCCAAAGTTTGTCCCACATGACCTGCGTAGAACCATGGCGACTCGCTTAGGTGATGATGATATTGGCGCTGATCCGATAGTAGTTGAAAAGATACTTAACCACCAATTGCAAGGGATGCAAAAGGTTTATAACTTGCAGGAGTATATGGAGAAACGTTCAAAGCTCCTTTATAAATGGTCGACTAAATTTAACAAACATTTTTTCTAAAAGAGCTGGAGCCTGAAAGTTTGGTTTAACCCTAACTAAGCTGTATAGTTCATACAATTAATCTATGACGAAGTATTGAGTATGAATACAAATATTGACTATTTTCAAATCGATGAAGAAATCGCTGATGAGCGTTCATTTTCAGGAGTAGAACGTGAAATTACAAGTGATGAGTATATTGATACAGAGCCGTTTGATCCTAGTTCGATATCAATATCATCTAAAACAATTGCTTTAGACACTGTATTGAGACGGATAAAAAACAACACAATCAGACTTTCTCCTGATTTTCAGCGAAATTACGTTTGGGACATCGAGAGGAAGAGCCAACTCATAGAGTCTATGATTTTGAGAATACCACTACCTATGTTTTATGTATCTGAAGATAGGGAGGGTATTTGGGAAGTTGTAGATGGGCTCCAACGCTTGTCAACAATTAGAGATTTTATTTTAGGGCCAGACGGTGATGGTAAAGGGTTTGATTTGGCCAAATTGGAATTTTGGGGAAGTAAGTTAAACACTAGGAACTTTTTTAAGTTAGAGCAAGATCCAAAAGCGGCAAGAATTGTAAATAATATCTTAGAAACCGAGCTTAATTTTACGATTATAAACCCCGAAACTCCAGAAAAAGTGAAGCGGAATATCTTTAAGCGACTTAACACCGGGGGAATTCGCTTATCTGAACAAGAAATAAGACATGCTTTATACCAAGGGCACGCTACAGTGTTATTGAAAAAACTTGTGAAAACACAAGAGTATGAAGTGGCAACGCAAAATACTGTAAATGATTCCCGTATGGCAGGTCGAGAGTTGATTTTGAGGTTTATTGCATTCAATCTCATCGGTAGAGAGGAGTATACTGGCAACACAGATGATTACTTGTCATCTGCTATGCAATTATTAAATGGTGAAAAGCATTTAGAAAATGTGAACATTGATCCTGTGGACTTAGAAGAAAAGTTTAAGAAAGGCTTAATGAGAACGACTACAATCCTCGGAGAACATTCATTTCGTAAATCAAAATTGAGTGATAACAGGAAATCTCCTATAAATAAGTCGCTTTTTGAATTGTGGATTAATATGATGAGTAGTCTAAGCGATAGGGAATACTATGACTTGGTAGAAGATAGATCTTTATTTTTAGAGTCGTATTATAAGTTACTTGATTCAGAAGAGTTTGAGAATAGTATTAGCAGGCACGGCGCTAGTGTTGCAGGTGTAGGTTATAGGTGGAGAGCTTTACGAAAGCTAATCGATGGGACTTTGAATAAATAATGTTAAATAGTATTCATATAAAGTCATTTAAGTCTGTTGTAGATGAGAAGTTTTTAACTAAGAAGCTTACAGTCCTTACTGGCTTGAATAGTTCTGGAAAAAGCTCAATTATTCAAGCTCTAAGAATGGCTGTGAGAGCAGGGAAAGGGGCTTCACCTTATATTCGAGGCCTAGGAAATTTTCCCGAATTAAAAAGTGTATTTACACCACCAGGTGAAAGTATTTTATTTCATCTAACATTTGATGATGGCGACTTTATGTTGGGATTCAAAAAGGATACGTATTTCACGAATGGTGAGTTCCTTCCAAATCTCGAATATATAGGAGCTAATCGGCTTGGACCTTCATCGCATCTGCCGATATTTAAAGAAAAAGGCACCTCTTATTTTACGGTTGGGGAGCAGGGAGAATTTTGTGCTGACTTTTATAAGAATTTTGAACGAGTATCAGTTCATGAAAGGCTTAGGAAACAAGGAAAAGAGGGGGGGAGTAACTTATTGAGACACCAACTTCAACTTTGGATGGAAGAGATTTCGCCAAATGTGGAGTTTGATTTTACAAAAGAGCCGAAACACGATCTCTCACATATCGAAATTAATGGTTACAGGGCTGCGAATACCGGATTTGGTTTGTCATATAGTTTACCTATCGTACTAAGCTCATTGGTACTATCTGCTTCTGATGAGCTAGGAGAAATCACTAATAATACGGTAAGGACTTGGTTCGAGAAAAACAAAACACATACACCAATTTTTATAATCGAAAACCCTGAAGCACACATACACCCTAGCGGCCAGACTGCTCTTGGAAAGCTTCTTGCCAAAGCTGCGTCTTCTGGAATACAAGTTATTTTAGAAACACACTCAGATCATGTCATTGATGGTATTAGAATATCAGCAAAGAACAATGACATTGATAATACCGATATTATCATAAACTATTGCACGAAAGACGAAGATGGAAAAACAACTGTTGAAGCAATAGAGGTAAATAAAAAAGGAAAGTTATCTAGCTGGCCTGTGGGATTTTTTGATGAAAGTATAAAAAACCTTAGAGAGCTTACGTAATGGATTGTGAAGTTAATTTTGCTATAGAGAAAAGTAGCTTAACTAACGCTGTTGTTTGTCTTTTTGAGGACAAAACCAAGCTGGTTAGGTTACTTGATCTGATTGATGTAAGTAGCAAAAAATTCACGAAGGTATATTATTCTAAAAACTGGGGAGCTGAAACCGAAAATGGGATTAGCGTAAACGAAGTAATGTCGGACTCTAGGATATATGCAGATTCTGACTTACGAGATGAATATCTCCGCTTTTATGCTTTGCTAGATAAGTGTGATAGTGCTGATACTCGGAATGGGGACTTGTTAGGCCGAGAAGAAGTTAATAATATTAACTTTGGCTTGATTTGTAACGACTTATATCACAGTGATAATTTTATTTTAATCAAAGACCCAAGGAGTGCATTAAACTATATAAGAAATAGCTTTTGGAATAATAATTTTAGTGAAAATGACTTTTGGAAATTTGGCAGCGATTGCTTCCCTAGTTTATATTTCGATGAAAAGTGTAAGTTCAGAAGTTTAGGTGTTGAGCTAAGTCAGGATTTATACAAGTGGATTGTCGAAGTTTTAAGTTACTTGAATGATTTTGGGCAAGAAAAATATTTAGAATCACCAGGACAATTTATTAATCATGCCAGTTCAAATGGTGTCGACTTATCCCCTGAAAGCCCTAACACTAAAAGTAGTGCAAAGAAAATGAGGGAAAGGGATATTTCAATCAAAAGTCAGAGTGTTAGATGTGAATGGCATGCAAAGTATCTGCATGATAGGGGAAGAATACATTTTCATTTTGGCATTAATTTATTGCCTGAGATAACCCAAGAAACCAAAGGTAGGTTAATCGTTGGGATCTTTGCAAAACATTTAACGACCTAAAAGCTATCTTAAATATACAAGAGTAATCTCAGCCCTAAAGTGCCCCATCTCTTGCGAAACGGTCTCTAAGGCCGTTTCATATTTATACCCCAAGCTTTTCAGCTCAACCATCCGCTCTTGAGCATAACTATGCCTAAGACCATGTGCGCCAGTCGAAAATAACAGTGCGCGGTTTGACGCCTTAGAGAACGAATCAGACCACTTTTTACCGCCAGCGATATCATAGCGCTGAAGGTAGTTAATTTTTCTGTCTACCACTGTAATTGGTTGTGCTAAACGTTGTTGTTCTAGCTTATTGGCGAGTGTGGTTGGAATCAGCACATGGCGAATTAAGCCGCCTTTGCCTTGCACAGTATATAGCTCGCCGCTTCGACCATGCCATTTTGAATCTAGGGCAGGGCGTTTATCTGCACTTCGCTCCCTAGCTTTGGCAAGCGTTAAAAGCTCATGGGCGCGCAGGCCTGCGGCATAGGCGATTTGTGTAGCGAGTTGATGCTTTGCTGTTTGCCGATGTGAAATAGCTCTGGCTTGATCTTTAGTGTAAGCCCGAGAACGCTTGATTTCTTCTAAACATGACTTAACTCGATAGAGTGTTTCTTTTGGCTGTAGCTTACCGTTTAGTTGCATCATAGCTTGTATTGCTTGACGCTCCATATCTAGGGCTTTTTGGCCGACAATTTCAGCTCGGTACTCGAGATAAATGCGGGCTTGTTCAATGCTCATAGCTTGAATACCATTAATGCCTATATCTTTAGACCAGTTGGCAACCGTTTTTAGCGACTGCATATAATTTCTTGCAGTGCCTAAAGACTTTATGCGCTGTGCTTTAGTTAGCCCTTTAATAACATTCTTTGCTTGAGTATCAGCTTTGGCAAATTTAGGCATTTTTATCGAGCCACCGCTTAACGGTCGTCCATTGTACAACTATACCTCTCATAGCAAGCCAGCGTTGTAACTCAGCTTTAGTTGCACCCTCGTCATATAGTTTACAAAGTTGAGTGCGGTACTTATCAAGTTTGGATGATTTATGACGTTTACGGGCACGTAGTTTTGTTTGCGCTTTTAATAAAGCGACTTCAGTATTTGGGTTAAAAGTCATGCTTGTTCCTTGGTTGTAAGATTAACTGGCAACACAGTTGCTCAGCGGCACTAAAGCCTATTCGCCCCAGTTAAGCGCAACAGCGCAAGGCTCGGACTGATCTCGCCTAAAATAAAAACCTCAGATACGTGGAAGCGGCAGCAACTAAGCGCCGAATTTGAAAAGCGCCATAAATGTGGCGCGGCATGACATAAATATTAAAACAGTGAGGGTCCTCACTACGTGTTGTCGGCAGCTGAGCAGCGCCGTTTTTCTTCAATGCCCAAAGGGCTAAATCAAGTTTAGGTTAGCGTTAAATAAGGCAGCTTTCAATCTGCAAATAAAAATCTGCGTATAAGCTCAGTAAAACCAAGCCCCCCGCTATGAAGCGAGCGATTTGTCGCTTCGACATAGCGGGGGGCGTAGCCCCTTTTAAAAGAGGAGGAAATTGCTCATGATGCCTCGGTTAAAAGGGCTTGGTTTTATGCAAATTTGCAGGTGTATAAAAACTCATTTAGGCTCAGTGAAGTAGCGAGCGTTGGAGTAAAAGTATGGGTCCCGTTATTGTCGGTAATATCTTAATTCTGAGTTTGGTCGTGTTTTTTGCAGTGTTGTTTCACCGAGAGTTCGAAAAAATTAATAATAAGTAAACAGTTTGGCTGTTTGAACGGAAGATTTGTTTACTAGCTCTATTCTTTCCAATCATAGTCTATTTTTGGTGAGCAATTTCGAAAATCTAGTTTGTACATTGGGTTTCCAAATCCTCTTCTATCAGGTATTTCTAGTGCTCGCCCCTTATTTTTGAAGTTCGCTCTAGGGCCAAACACAATACCTTTTAAGCAGTCTTTTATATCAAGGTACTCAAATTCGTTTTCTGAAAATAAAGATGTGAACATAGTCGCTTGTGGGAATAGAAATAAACTTGCGCAAAGGGTATTTTTGTAATTTTCACTTTTGCTTTTATAGTGTGTACTTTCCTGAATTCTTTTCCCAAAGGTTCGATACCAATACTCACCAGGTAAGATAAAAACCACTACGATAATCACAAGCATTATGAAAGCGGTAATAGCACTGGCCCCTGTTCTGCACAACTAAATCAGGACACTTTTCTTAAGGAACTTAGTTCATACTCCGCTGGCGATAAATCACCATTAGCAGTATGCAATCTTTCTAAATTGTAATAGCGCATATACGCGGCTACGTCTGTTCTCATATATTCTCGTGTTGGCTGAGGCACTTTCAACAACCAATCATGCTTTAAGCTGCCGAAGAAGCGTTCTACAACAGCGTTATCCCAACAAGCACCCACATATCCCATGCTGGCCCGAATACCATAGCTCGCCAATAAATGGCGGTAACGTTTACTGGTGTATTGTGAACCCCGATCTGAATGGAACACTAAACCTATTGGTGGTTGGCGCAAGTTATACGCTTTTATCATCGCTTTACTTACTAAGTCTGTCGTCATGCGCTTATCGATGTGCCAACCGACGATTCGTCTGGAGTATAAATCCATTACTATTGCTAGGTACATCCAGCCTTCACCTGTTCTCAAGTACGTGACATCACCAGCCCAAACTTGATTTGCAGCTACAGGATTGAAGTTTTGATTCAATAAGTTATCAGCTACGCTATCACTGTGCTTGCGCTTCGTCCTCACCTTATAAGCAACCCGTTGCGTCACGGTTAAGCTAAGCTTTTTCATGAGCTGTTGAACTCCATAATTACTCACCTGAAAGCCCTCCTTGCATAACCGTTTCTTTAACTCTCGGTAACCCAAGCTATTTCGACTGTTTTTAAAAATAGCTTTGGCTCTTCGATATAGATTAAGCAGCTCAGGTGCAATGCGCTTCACAGGCCTATTTAGCCAAGCATAATAAGCGCTGCGACTCACACCTATTACTCTGCAAAGCTGCGTAACAGGAAATATCGACGAGAGTTGTTTTATCGTTTTAAACGCTATTTGGTTTCCTTTAGCAAGAGGGCACTGGCCTTTTTTAGGATTTCCTTTTCCATCCTAAGCTCTTTATTTTCCTTACGAAGTTTCAACAACTCAGCTCGCTCATCAGCATTTAAGCTTGGTCCAGATTGCTCTGCTTCAAGCTTAGCTTTCCAGTTGTATAGTAACTTATCTGTGATCCCTAAGGATGCTGCTGCTTTCGCAACGCTGTAACCTTGTTTAGTGACCAATGCCACTGCTTCTTGCTTAAACTCAGCTGGATAACTTCTATTTGTTCTTTTTGTCATTTTACACCTCGATATTTGGATTATATTCCATTATCAAAGTGTCCTGTATGATTAGAGCAGATCACCCTAAGAGCATCGTCGAAGATTGAAAGTCAAAACTTGGCATGTAGCGGATATGGGCATAGTAGATAGTAAAAATCGACCCACCAAGTAGTAATATTGATGACCAAAATATGGTGCCCTAGTTGTTATAAAAGTATTCCTTTAACTTATTGATATCCATTACTTTTTCCACGTTAAGTATCGTTGCTTATTGTGGGCTAACCCCAGTTCATCAAGTCTGCTTGCAGCCCAAAAGGTTGAAATAGTTTTTGGCCAAGAGGAAGCCCCGAGTATATTTCACCAATGCTCCTAGGAAAATGACTACAGCTAGCTCGTTCTAGTAACTCTCTTTCTAGGTATAGATTCGCAATATAAAGCCCCGCGAGAGACTCTAATACGTTACCGAGGTTGGCTTTGGGGAAGTGTTCTCTGCGTTCATGCTTTACGCTGTTATAGTTCGACCACCAAGCAGGGGATTTACCCTTTTCAAATGCTTTCCATGGGATGTATTGCAATTCGAACTCAAAGGACAGCACTTCCTCCGCTATCAGCCCTCGTTGATTTTCAACTATCCACTGACGATAAATATTTATATTTGCATTTTTCCCCTTTTTGGAGGGGCATATATCACATATTTCTTTGAGTACCACCTCAACTTCAGCACAAATTGCAAGATAGAGTTTGGCCAGCTCTATGGAGTATGTTTTGAAATTGTCAGGGGCAAAGTGTATGTAGCGAGACAAAGCGTATACATCTGATTCGAGCGAGAGATAATAGCGCCAATGTAGGTTTTGTTTCATGGTTTCCTTACGTAGCGCACATTTAGGGCTGAGTACCTTTATAGTGCACTGTCTGCTTATATTTATTTTATCCAATTATTTACACGGTTATCTTAAATTAGAAGACTAGTAAATTACTAGCGTAAAAGTTGCTTCTAACTTCTTGATATCTCACACTCAATCATTTATATTCACAAATGCGCACGTTTGCTGCGTTCCTGCGAAGGGAGTCACTTCGGTGACTGAAAACAGGCGCCTTTATGGCTGCCTTCAATACGTAAAGAGGAAGTGGATGTTGCTTATGCAATGTTCAGGCAATAATTTAATTAAAGAATAATGCCCTTCGCTCCTTTTAACGTATTGGAGGGCTGTCATGTCATCATCTCAAACCATTTCAGTTAAAGACTTAGCTGAGCTATTACAATTATCACCACGCACTATCCACAACCGAATTAGCGCTCAATCAAAAGCAATAGAAGCTGGTGAAAACCCAGAAAGCTACCAAGTACAGCGTTTAGCACCACCTTCGATAAAGTTAGGCAAATCACGTTTGTTTATACGGGAAACCGTTGAGCAATGGCTTGCTCGTTTTGAAGGGGTGAAGATGTAAGGAAGGCGAAAGGGGTTGCTTGACCGGCGATACCCCAACCGCACTTTACATCTTCAAATTATATGCTTGCCTTAATAGAAAGGCCACTCTTGTCGTGGCCAGAGTATGCTATTGCCTCACCAAAAGGTTTTTACGAGTTAATAGACTTTCATTCACCCAAATATGTGAGGGCACTTTTTAGTCATAACCACGAATCAGGTAAAAAGATCTTTTTATTGGGAAACCGAAAGTCCAGTAAGGTCACAGATTTAAAAACTTTTAAAAGAAAAACAACTAGGTATGTTCAAGGTGTATTGAATAGCAAAAGCGAAGCGGTTAACAATTACTATAGTCCAAATGAGTTTTATAGTTGGCCAAGAGCGATAAATTTGGCTCTTTTCAGGGCTAACTGGATTGATATTGATGTTACTGAAAAAGTTGACGCAACAAAGGTGCGAGAGCTTGAACATGACTTAATTGAAAAAGTTATTCAAATTTTAAAAAAGAATAAGATACCACCATTTACAGGCTATGTTTGCTCGGGTTCTGGCGGGATTCATTTATATTGGATTTACGCTCCTGTTGACGCTTCTCAAGTTAATAAAGAACTGTGGAAAGCGATAGCAAACATATTAATTGAAAGTTTACAAAGCATACGCTCGTTATGGTACATCGACAAGGCCGCATCAAAAAGGGCTTATGGAAATCTGCGTATACCAGGCTCTGTTCATGGGCGAACAGGTTTACAAGCAAGGTTTTTTGGCGGTGGCCCTAAGTACCAATTTGAAGAGCTACTAAACTATCTCAATTTGGAGTCATTAAGGGATAGCTTGAGATTAGAAAAAGAATTGGGAGTTGTTAGGTTGCCAATAGAACCTAAAAGCAATAAACCCAAACAACAAATTCAAAGGCGTTACGGTCACAACATTAAGGATTGGTGGTTCAAATGTATAAACACCCTTCAAATTCATTTTCGTAAGCAAGGCAAGGTTCCTAAAGGCAAACGTGATAAAACAGCATTCATTCTATTTGTTGCCTTGCAACATCTAAATAAAGACACAGCTTTTGAAAAGCTGGTAAAAATAAATGATGAGCTGATAGGTTTTTCACTCGAAGAGTTAGACGGACTGACAAAAACGGCAAAAAGCACTTTCTACAAATACAATAAAGAAACACTAGCTGAATACCTAGAAGACTTACTTTACTACCGTCCTGAATACTTGTGTACGACGCCCAAAGTTAAGCTATCAAGTGATGAAATAAAGCAAAGGCAGAAAAAAGCGGCCAAAGATACGGCTACTAAGAAGAGAAATAACTCTGAAGAGATCGTGCGAGAAGCTTTTAATGAATTGATAAATGAAACAGGCAAAAAGCCCACTCAGAGGCAAGTTGCGGAAAGGGCTGGGGTAGGGTTAAGAACTGTAAAGAGGTATTGGATTTGCTAAGGGTAAATACCGGAATTTTCAACTCAAAGTTTGATGTAATTCTCTTGTTCTGTCAGATATTGATAAATAGTACTTTATCAACTCTGACAGTCGCATAAGTGCCAAGCGTGAACATAGGTAACGCCTTATTAAGTTGAGTCGTAGGCGTAACTGAGATTGAGTTGTTAACTGTCTTTAGTTAGAAGAGCGTTCATTTCACGGTAAAACTCAATAGTTGATTGGGGCGATGAATGCCCCTCTATTGATGAGTACCATGATTGACCTATCTCGAAAATGTCAGCAATATATAGGGTCTTTTGTCGCCATTCATCGTTTCTTTCAGGTGCAAGTATTGGTAGCTGAATAGCAAATAAATTTAGTGGTGTAATATTACCAATAGCAAATTTTGCTTTTTCCCCTAGATCATATGCTTCAATAATTTCTAATATGGTCAAAGATCCTAAATGCTCAAAGCACATACTAAACAATTTTTCTTTAATCTCGAACGGCGCATCTTTAGATAATGGTGGTAAAATATGATCTTTGGGATGAATATTATTTTGAAGCATTACTCTCAAAGTCTTTAAAGCTAATTTTACAGTTTTTTCATTAAACGCCTCAAATACTGGAATCTGAGAAACAAATTGTTCCCAGCACATTAGTGCGTTAGCTGCAAGATTGTTATTGTCTACTAGACCATCAAAATTGTCTTTTTTCGCAGATAATGCTGAAAGGTAAAATTGCTTTTCCAATTTATCATTTGGCATTTTCTCAAGTTGAACTTCTGTAAAATCACATGCCCAGCCAAGAGCTGGTCGGTTAGCTGCATTTTCGATCATTTTACTTATTTCTGAAGATATCCTTTCAATGTTAGACCAATACATTTTAGGCCAATCTGATTGATTAATAATGCCATTTGTATTATGTAACGGAGAAGGAGAGATTGCGATATCAACTAAATCAGGTCTAGCTCGAACACCATCTAATCCAGTAAGGGCGATATAGAACATCATATTTTCGTTTACCCATTCGAAACGCTCCAAGTCTTTAGACGTAAGTTTGCGAGTATCGGTTGGAAAACCTCTTTCATTGATCCAGTCAAGTTGGTCTTGTTTAAGTTTACCTTTGGCAGTTTTCCAACTAGCATGGACAATAGCATTGCGAATATATTTTATTGCTAGATAATCTTCGAACACTTTAGCTTGAACATTGATCCCTTTCTCAACGAAAACCTCTCGCAGATTCTTTATACGATTTTCATTAGATATACCCGGAGCAAAGTATTCGTTCAAAATATTAAAGTTATCACGTTCACACCATCGTTCCAGCATAGCCTCTATGCTTCCTATCATCATAATAGAATAAATCCTGCAGAAAGAAGCGTTGCACAAATCGCTGTTTTCATTACGAAGAGGGTGTGTGAGTAGAGCTGTACGAGCTTCTTGTAGATGTATGAGATCATCAGAATATGTATCAGTAAATTCATCAATTTTCATTTGTATGCCTCGGACCACTAGTTTTAATGACTGAAAATTAGTAGCTTTATCAGAGGACATATTGCCTATTTTGGCAAGAATACATCCTTATTTTACCAGTTTCTATTATTAGCAAATGGTGTAACTTATTACCAGATATAAATATTGTGCTTTTTGAAGGTTATTTTAATGAGTGAGGAACAACAATAAACCTCTTTATTACTTCGTCAAATAACTCACCTGGCTGACCGTTTATCACTCAAACTTGCCTGTTAGGCTAAATCCCAGCCTAATTAATTAAAGTAAATGGTTCGGTATGAGCTACTACAATCAATAGTCAGTTAATTGGAAGCTTTGTATTTGAAAAGCTTTTATGCAACTTTATGATGAGGAAGGTAACAAAGGTGCCATTAGCTGTCTTCCTATATATCCCCCCCAATCAACACCCAATCTAACTCAAAAAATAGAAATTAAGTTAAGATAAATATGGTGCGATAAATGTGCGATATAGAGTTAGATGTTGCTGACGCTTAGTGCGAAAAATAGAAAGAAGAATTGATGTAACTTATTGACTAGGGAGAGGAAAAGCTGGTCGGCATAGCAGGATTTGAACCTGCGACCCCTGACACCCCATGACAGTGCGCTACCAAGCTGCGCTATATGCCGACTTGGGTGTAACTATACGGATATTTTTTTGAAAGGCAATAAGTAGTTGGTTTGTTTGGACATTAAATGAGCTTGTTAGGGTGCAACTGCCTGCTAAACAAGCAGTCACCCTTCTGGGGGCTTATTTAAACCAGATACCTTTTGGTAGGGTCTTTTTAAGCTCTGGGTGTTGATTAGCATCAAACACTGGGGTCTTTCCAGATTTAAGTTGTTGATTGTAATCTTTATAGAGCCAAATCACCGCGCCCGATAGCATAAACAGCGCAATAACGTTAACGATTGCCATCAGACCCATAGAAACATCCGCCATAGTCCAAATTACACCTAGCTCACCAACGGCGCCAAACATCACCATGCCCAGCACACATAGGCGGAAAATTGCCATACCGTGTTTATGATTATGTTCTAAGAACATCAAGTTGGTTTCGGCATAGGAGTAGTTGGCAACGATTGAAGTAAATGCAAAGAACAGAATCGCGATGGCAATAAAGGTTGCGCCCCAATCACCCACATGCTCAACCAAGGCGGCTTGCGTTAACGCAATACCAGTTACACCTGATTCAGGAACCAGTTGATTAGATAACAAGATCAAAGCGGCTGTAGCTGAACAGATAACAATGGTATCAACAAATACGCCCAGCATTTGCACATAACCTTGGGAAGCAGGGTGGTTAGGGTTAGGTGTTGCGGTTGCCGCGGCGTTTGCAGCGCTACCCATACCCGCTTCGTTCGAGAACAAGCCGCGTTTGATCCCCTGGATCATCGCTTGCATCACGGCATAGCCAATAGCGCCTGCACCTGCTTGTTCAAATCCAAAGGCACTGTTAATGATCTGCATAAATACATCTGGGAGTAAATCGTAGTTAATCGCGCTGATATAAAGGGCAACGAGCAAATAAGCCAAAGCCATAAAAGGCACGACTAATTCGGCAAACCGTGAAATGGTCTTTAGGCCACCAAATATAATAAAAGCAGAACCAATCACTAGAATGATGCCCATTATATATTTCGGTACGTCAAAGGCTACTTCAAACGCCGCTGCAATCGAATTGGCCTGTACTGCATTAAATACCAAACCAAAAGCGAGAATAAGGCATAAAGAGAACACCACCCCCATCCAACGTTTACCGAGTCCATACTCCATATAATAAGCAGGGCCACCACGGAAGTTTCCGTCTTCGTCTTTTGTTTTATATAGCTGGGCTAGGGTGCTTTCGGCAAAGCTGGTGGCCATACCGATTAAAGCGATAAGCCACATCCAAAAGGTTGCACCTGCGCCACCTAAATAGAGTGCAACCGCAACACCTGCCATGTTGCCTGTGCCAACTCGTGCTGCAAGTGATGTACAAAAAGCCTGAAAAGAGGAAATCCCCGTATCGGCACCACTACGGCTATTGGCCATCACTTTGACCATATATGGAAACTGTCGAAATTGAATAAAGCCCAAACGGAGTGTAAAGAATAAACCTGCTGCTATTAATAGATAGATGAGAACGTGTCCCCAAAGCAATCCACTAACAAAGTTTAAAATATCAGCCATAACTACAAAGCCTACTTATTATATGAACGGAAAATCTGGGCGGGTAATCTAGCACATATATATAGAAGAGTCTTTTAAAGGTCACAAAACGAAGGTTATCCACAGTTTTTTGTGGGTAACTTGTGTGAGTTTGGTGTGTAATTGTGTATAGGTAAAAAGGATTAAAAAAAGTGTCATTTTCTACAAAAACCGCTTGCGCTTTTTATTCGCCGCCCTATAATGCGACCCCACTGACACGGAGCGCTACGCTGAATAAGCAAAGCAACAACGGGTCAGCGTCGAGTAAAACTTAACTTTGCTTTTTCTTACCAAGAAAAACTTGAAATTAAGTGTTGACAAAAAATAGGGAATGCTTAGAATGCACACCCCTAGCGAGATGAAGCCAAGCGCTGAATCATCTCAACGTTCTTTAAAAATATGAAGCAATCATCTGTGTGGGCACTCGTACAGATTGAGTTCTAACAAAACATTTAGAGTCTCAATTGAACTGAGTGACCAACGGAATAAACATAGTTTATTCAGCACAGTCAATTCGTTCTTGGTAACAAGAACAAAATCAGAATTCAATGAGCGCCGTTTGAAGTTTACTTCAAACAAAAAAACTTTTAATTGAAGAGTTTGATCATGGCTCAGATTGAACGCTGGCGGCAGGCCTAACACATGCAAGTCGAGCGGAAACGAGAATAGCTTGCTATTCGGCGTCGAGCGGCGGACGGGTGAGTAATGCTTGGGAACATGCCTTTAGGTGGGGGACAACAGTTGGAAACGACTGCTAATACCGCATAATGTCTACGGACCAAAGTGGGGGACCTTCGGGCCTCACGCCTAAAGATTGGCCCAAGTGGGATTAGCTAGTTGGTGAGGTAATGGCTCACCAAGGCGACGATCCCTAGCTGGTTTGAGAGGATGATCAGCCACACTGGGACTGAGACACGGCCCAGACTCCTACGGGAGGCAGCAGTGGGGAATATTGCACAATGGGCGCAAGCCTGATGCAGCCATGCCGCGTGTGTGAAGAAGGCCTTCGGGTTGTAAAGCACTTTCAGTAAGGAGGAAAGGTTAAGTCTTAATACGGCTTAGCTGTGACGTTACTTACAGAAGAAGCACCGGCTAACTC
>NZ_MKJU01000031.1:0-3946 GCF_001854605.1 Pseudoalteromonas amylolytica
TAACGCCGCCATAAGCGGACAAGTAATAGTTGGCTACAATGTGAAGCGAAGCGAAACCGAGCCAACTATTACGGTTCCGCTCTTCATGGCCTTGTTATGTGTTTCCTGAATTTAACATGGTAGCCCTTCGAACATAGGAATTTGCTCTAAGTCTTGATCCCAGTCTGCCTTGCTTGCAACAAAAATATGAGCATTTGGTTTATTTGCAATTTTTGTGTCAATACTTCCCGCTGGTACAGCTAAAAATGCCCCTCCCATTTGAACATTTGGCAGAGCAGAACCACAGTTCGTACAGAAACACTTAACGTGCCTTGTAGATGGCAAACTATAAGTCTTTACGTTATTTTCCCCTGATAGCCACGTTAGTACAGCTGTAGTCGAAAATAAGTTAGATGCATGAGCCGAACCAGTGTCTTTGCGACAGTATTGACAATGGCACATGAAAAAACTATCAAATTCACCTTCTACTTCAAAACTTACTTCACCGCAAAGGCATGATCCTTTATGTTTTACACTCATTAATACTCCCCAATATGCAAAATTGAAATAAAGACGGACACATAACGCCCCAATAAGGGGCTGATAATAGCTTGCTAAACTGTGTAGCGAAGCGGAACCGAGCAAGCTGTTAGCAGTCCCGCACTTAATTGGCTTGTTATAAATACTTACTTAAAAGGCTTTGGCTTTGCCTCTGCCCAAGAGCTAACCCAACTAGTTGTTGGATTGCTTGTACCTGTAGGATCTGGCTCATTAAAAACAATGACATCTCTTGCTTCAAAACCATCATCTTCACCTTGAAGGTACGTACGTATATTCTTAATTAAGGCTCTAACATCTTGAGCTCCAGTCTGATGCGATAAAGAACTGGAAAGTTCTTCAGCTAGCTCTTTAGGTAACCAAACAAAAGCCTGAAAAGAGAGTTTATTTAATTGATGATAATCTAAATTACCACCTTTCCTTATCCACTCTGCAAGTAATTCAGCGACTATTTCTCCCTTTAGTCGGATTTCTTTTTGATGCTCAACTTCTAACTTTTTGAGATCATACTCATGTTTAATCGAAGCTTTTAATCTCGCTAATAACCAAGAACGCATAAGAAAAATAAGTAGACCTAGAGCAGTAACTGTCGAAATTGAGCTAACCAATCCGATTACAAAAAGATTAAAATTTCCCACCAAACCTCCATGTATTTATAACGCCCTGTTAAGGGGCTGATTAATGTTTGGCTAAAATGTGAAGCGTAGCGAAACTGAGCCAAACGTTAGCAGTCCCGCACTTAAACAGCTTGTTAGGCATTTTTTACAGCATAGTGCCGGAATGTATTAGCCACTTTTAATGCTAATTCTAAATATCTTTCAGCTTCATCTTCTGTAAGTGTAAAGTCAGGCATATGTGTAGCTTGATTTCTAAGTTTTCTCAGACTGTGAAACACAGATAAAGTTTCTTCTGGAATATGTTTTAATGAGGTCAAATGCTCAGCAAGTAAGGCAGGTGAATTCGGGCTAGAAGCAAGCCCTGCTTTTTCAGCTGCCGCAGAAACAGCAATTTCAACATCTAACCAAGCTTCAAGAATTGCTGCTCTTGGTGATGCTTCAGCAATACGCTTGAATTGTTCATATTGTGTCAAAACACCTCTTGTTGTTGCCTTTTCCCAACCTGTTGGAAGCTCTTTTTTCAAATTACTTGCTGTAATTTCGGCTTTATTAAGTTGCTTATCAAATTTTGCTTCTACATCTTTGTATTTAAACTGAGACATTCGTCCGAGAAGTGCTCTAAGTTCACCTCTAAAAATGTAAGCTATCCAAATAGCTGCAAAAGGCCATACAACCGAATCTATTATTTTTACTAAATGTTCCATGTACACCGTACTCTCGAAATGCCTAACGCCGCGCTCTGTGGAAAATTTGGAGCGCAGCGGAAAATTTGTCCAACAGCAGCGCCTTGTTATGCATTACTGCCACTCAGCAGTTGGTTAACCTTTGGCTGTATAAACCAAATACCTATTGGGAAAAACCAAAAAAGAAAGAAGGGGCCAGAATATGAAAAGAATGACACATTTTTCCGCTGCTCTAATTTGGCAAGCTGTTTAGCTGTGAAGCCTAATGCATAGAAAATAGATGCCATTGCTAATAAGTGCATGACAACAATATAGCCAGGCAATTGGCCATTAGAGCCAAAGAAAAAACTGCTACTTATAAGAAGATACACAAGCGAATAAACAAGACCAAACTGCATTGGCTTAGTTGAGGACGCTAGTTCAGGGGGCAACTGCTTGGAACATGCCGACGCCACAGACCACAACCACCCAAAGAAGACGACAGCCATAAAAAATGTAGGAATTGCCATTACTAATGGATTTGTCGATTCACTGTTCATTATTGAATTAGCCATCATGGCTTGTGCAAGAAACATTGAGCCGACAAGGACTATAAATAACTGCCAATGTTTCGCCCTTAGGTAAATGCTCATAACTCTCCTTTATGCATAACGCCAAGCTAAGCGGCTTTAGAAGCTTTGGCTAAACTGCGCGAAGCGCGAGCCAAGCTTTTAAAGTCCTTGCTTGAGCGCCTTGTTATGTGGCTTTACCGCTAAAAGCCAAAATACAAAGCTAACTACGGCGGCGGTTACACCGTAAACCCAGATACCAGACAATGCTAGCTGAGCTGGCATTTCACTTGGCTGAGTAAAATAGATGTAAGCCATAGCAACACAAACACCGATAAAAACGTAAAGCCAGTGATAGTTTAATTTGAGCTTACACAAAACAAAATGCAGTGGTACACCGCAGCAGATTACAAATACATATGACGTGGCAACAAAGCCTAAACTAAACATGATGATTACGAATAAGCCATCAACTGAAGCCAAGTTACCACCAGTTAAAATATTTTCAGCAAACAACCCAATAACAACAAGCAATGAAGAGAACGGGGCTATTAACGCTGCTTTAGTTGTTGATTTTAAATCCATGCTTCATTGCCACATAACGCCCTGTTAATGGGCGGATTACGCTTGGCTAAAATTAGCGAAGAATGAGCGCCTGCCAAGCAGTAAGGCGTCCATTTTAAACAGCTTGTTATGTTCTCTTTTTAAACTGTATGTATTTAACGTGCACTTTATTACCTACAGTACCAAATGCATTGGGTAAGACTTTTGCTTTTCTAAGCCCTCTTATTATTGCACGTGAGTGTATTCTAATTGGATTGAGACTCAATATTTTAAGGTTTATTACTTTACCTTCATTTGATACATCAAATTTTACGGTACCTTCTGTATTTGTTAAGGCACAGGCAGAAGGCAAAGAAGAATTAAACCGTATTGTACTGGGTTCAAAAATACTGGTTTTACCTTCAATTGATGTAGCAATGCTAATGGGTTCATTTAAAAACTCAATGTCAGGGTCATTGCATGCTTTAGTAACACCAAACTGGACTCCAGCTAAAAGTATCAATGTACTAATCACGATGCCTCCTGAGAACATAACGCCCTGTTAAAGGGCGGATAAAGCTTGGCTATACTTGTGAGCGAAGCGAAACGAGCCAAGCTTTAGACGTCCCATTTGAACAGTTTGTTATGTGCTTTTTTTACCAATTATCATTAACAAAATTAAATACTTTCTCTTGGCTCTGAGTGGTACTAGGTAACTCAGTACGAATAATGGATTCAACTTTTTGACCAGACCTTACGCTCGTTAAATCCCGATGTTCCAACACTTTGTCAATCATATAGAGCATTTCGTACCCCTCATAGCGACTAAAACGTGTACTATCTGGTTTACCTGTGATTTTAGGGTCATCATTAGGTAATGCTGTCCAGCTATAATCTGAATATTCAAGATCTGATTTTTTGAAACCCATGTTTTTCTCCTTGTTTTCATTAAAAGTTAAAGGTTAATTCCTATATGGGGAGTAATAAACAGAAGACAAGGGCTAGGACACATAACGCC
>NZ_MKJU01000031.1:3996-155047 GCF_001854605.1 Pseudoalteromonas amylolytica
GGACACATAACGCCTTAATAAACGGCGGAAAATAGCAGGCTAAACTAAGCGAAGAATGAGCGCAAGCCTGCTGTTTTGCGTCCATTGTTTAATTAATTTGTTATGTTCTCTTTTTAAACTGTATGTATTTAACGTGCACTTTATTACCAACAGTACCATATGCATTGGGCAAGACTTTTGCTTTTCTAAGCCCTCTTAATATTGCACGTGAGTGTATTCTAATTGGATTGAGGCTCAATATTTTAAGGTTTATTACTTTACCTTCATTTGATACATCAAATTCTACGGTACCCTCTGTATTTGTTAAGGCACAGGCAGAAGGCAAAGAAGAATTAAACCGTATTGTACTGGGCTCAAAAATACTGGACTTACCTTCAATTGATGTAGCAATGCTAATGGGCTCATCTAGAAACTCAATGTCAGGATCATTACATGCTTTAGTAACACCAAATTGGACACCAGCTACAAGTAATAATGTACTAATCACGATGCCTCCTGAGAACATAACGCCCGCATAATGGGCGGATTAGCTTGGCTAAAATTAGCGAAGAATGAGCGACAGCCAAGCGTAAGACGTCCATTCATTAATGCGCTTGTTATATGCACGCTACTTGCAAGCTAAACATTCTGATTCGTCAATTGTTGAATACTCAGCGTACCAATAATGAGAGTCTTTAATTTCTCGGTACACCAAGTTATTACTTTCGTATTTTTCAGTAAACCTATTATTTAGAATAATTAGAGTTTTACACTTCGGTGGCCAAGAAGATTTTTCAGCAATTTGATTACCATTTTTCAACTCTTCTTCAAGCAATGAACTCAATTCTTTGGATTTAAACACCACTTCTCCATGTGCATATAACGCCGCATTAAGGTGTGAGTAACGCAGCCACGAAACTAAACTTTACCACCGTAAACACCGAACTCGACGATGGAATGAAAAACGCCAAGCGTTACGAATCACTCTTAAATGCTTTGTTAAGTGTCTAGTTCTGCAAATTCTTGATGCACAACACCAAGCAAGGTTTTACACTCAACAAGCGTATCCCAATCTTCAGAATCTAAGTACGGTTTATAAAACTTAAGTAGCTCAAAGATTATTTCATGAGGCTCTTCAATATCGTTCATTCTAAGTCGAGTGAAGATTTTTTCTTGTTGCCTACGTTCGGCTCGACTCAATTTAAGCAATTTACGATCCGTAGAAGACTCAAAAAGATTAGAGATTATTTCTACTATTGGTAGTGCGTTTTCAGCAATGGGATCAGCAATGCTCCCACAGAGTCGATCCGCAACTAAAGTAACCCAAAGAGCTATTTCTCGGAAAACAGTTGGTTGAATGGCATCACTGTCTATGCGAGTTTTCAAAGATGCTATTGCGTCTTCATCTTGGAACAAATTAGTTAAATATTCTGTTCTATTTAAAGTTTCTAGAACTGATGATGGGTATAGAGATAAAATTGAAATCAACTTACTTGTTATTGGGTACATTTCTTGCCCAGAAGTTGATAACAATTGAATTTCTTTACTGACTTCGACTGCCTCTTGAATTTTACTAGCATTTTCCAACCCAAGATAAGAAGCTTGGGTTAGGTAATCAATGTTCTTTTTGTCTTCTAGAAAGTTGATTATACTTAAAGCACTGTCTGAATCTGGAACTAGCAATTCTAATTCTCTAGCAACAGACATACCTAAGCCCACGTGAGCAGGTGTACTTAACAAGTCATCTACTTGTTCATACTTAATTCGATAAGTGGCAATCTGAGTTCGCACACCTTTTAGAGCGTCTCTTTGAGTTGATTTCCTGTACGTTACTAACGCTAAGATTACTGAGCCTGTTGTTGCGATAGCAGCAATAAAGGTTCCTAGATTACTAAGTTCTTGTAAGGTCATGATTTAAGACTCAATTGATGTTCAAATCGTATTCTATCTTCATTATTGATGTGTGCAAAGTTGAATAGACACTTAACAGTGTATTAGCGTGAATTCGCGTTAATGTTCTACCCATTAACCCTCATACACACCAATTATAAATCTTAATTACGCCAAATATTAGCATGTTAGATGCTATTTTGTCCTCAAAAAATTAACAATGGGCATAGTTCAAACCGAGAATCTACTTAACCGAGAATGGGCGAACTTGTTTATAGAAATTAAATCTAATAGGAATCATAGATATAAATAATCTGCCTGGTCTTTAGACTAACAATTTTCGCAAAAATTAACGGGGTCTCTAGTTGCAAAATTTGATGCCTTAAATTATACCTGTACAAAACCACAGTAAATGGACTTACTATGAACAAGTCACCTTTTTTGGAATCTGTGCGCGTTGAGCTTAGAACTCGTCGCTATAGTTTGAAAACTGAAAAAGCTTATCTGCATTGGATAAAACGGTTTATTTTGTTTAATGATAAGCGCCATCCTGAAGGAATGGGTAATGTTGAGATTGAGCGTTTTCTTAATCATTTAGCTTGTAACAGGCTTGTAAGTGCTGCAACTCAAAACCTTGCGCTATGCGCCATCATATTTTTATATCGCTATATCATAAAACAAGAAATTAAAGGTTTAAATTACGCTTCTAGCCAAGTAGAAAAAGCATTGCCTACCGTACTCACACATGATGAAGCGACAGAAATAATTAATCATTTGCAAGGCAAATATGCACTCATCGCGAACATGCTATACGGTAGCGGCTTACGTATAAATGAAGCGTTATCCTTGAGAGTGAAAGATTTAGACTTTAATCAAGGTACAATTTTTGTGTTTAGGGGCAAGGGTAAAAAAGACCGTTACACGCTACTACCAAAAAGTTTGCATCTACCATTACAACAACAAATAGAAAAGGTAAAACAATTACATAAGCGTGATCTAAACGAAGGCTTTGGCATGGCGTCTTTGCCGCCGTCTCTTGTCAGAAAATATAAGCATGCAGTGAAAGATTTTGCGTGGCAATATCTATTTCCTTCAAGCACACGATGTGTGCATCCGCATGATAACTACATATGCCGACACCACTTACATGAAACAACTTTTCGCAAAGCACTGCGTGTTGCTTTACTGAAGACGGATATATGTAAGCGAGTAAAAGCGCACACTTTTAGGCATTCATTCGCGACTGAATTGTTACAATCGGGCTCAGATATACGCACCGTACAAACGTTGCTTGGGCATGAAGACGTTAAAACCACACAAATTTATACCCATGTAATTGGCGATACCTTTGCCTACACAAACAGTCCTATCGACAAATAAAAAGGCATGTACCAAAAGTACATGCCTTTTCAAATTATAAACTCACGTTACAAACGAATACCGCCGTCAATCTCAACTACACGGCCTGTGAAGAAGTCGTTTTCAATGATGTACTTCGCAGTGTGAGCAATTTCTTGTGCTTCGCCTAAGCGCCCTACTGGTTTCATTTTCAGTAAGCGCTCTTTAGCTTCTGGCTTCATTGCGTCTGTCATCGTGGTGCGGATCACACCCGGTGCAATCGCACCAACACGAATACCGAAACGGCCCAACTCTTTTGCCCAGCTCGTCGTCATAGCCACTACACCCGCCTTTGCAGCCGAGTAATTGGTCTGCCCCATGTTGCCAGAACGAGCAACACTCGACATATTGATGATCACGCCACCTTCGCCCGCTTCTACCATTTTTGCAGCCGCCTCGCGACCACACAGGAACACGCCCGTCAGGTTTACATCAATCACAGATTGAAACTGCGATAACGCCATCTTATCAACGATTTTGCCTTCTTTGGCTTTAAGCAATAGGCCATCGCGCAAAATGCCCGCGTTATTGATAAGCACGGCAATATTGCCACTATCCGCTTGTATTGCATTGAATACCGCTTCAACTTCACTTTCAACACTGACATTGGCCACATAGGTGTGTACTTCTGCGCCTAGCGCTGTTAGCTGTGCTTTAGCATTCGCTAACACTTCCTCTTGCATATCAATCAGTGCCAGTTTTGCACCTGATTTTGCAAGCTCTGTGGCCATTGCAAAACCTAAGCCTTGCGCACCACCTGTGATCACTACGGTTTTATTATTAATATCCATAGGGTTTACTTTTCACTATATAATTTAAAAATTGCACTAAAATCTTCAGCGCCTTTACCTTGATTTTGCATCAAGTTGTAGAGGTTTTTGGCCATTGCACCAAGTGGTGTCGCTGAATTTGTTTGTTGCGCGGCTTGCTGTGCTAGCCCCAAGTCTTTTGCCATCAGGTCAACCATAAAGCCTGGTTTATATCCATTCGAGCTTGGTACGTTTTCTTGCACATTCGGGCATGGGTTATACACCTCAAGCGTCCAGTTGCGACCGGAGCTGTTTAGCATGATCTCACTGAGTACTTTTGGATCTAAACCATGGTCTATGCCCATTTGCAACGCTTCGCTAGTCCCTGCCATCAATATACTCAACAGCATATTGTTACAAATTTTAGCGACTTGGCCTGCACCTATGTTACCGGCATGGAATATGTTCTTTCCCATATCCGTTAAGATACTGTTAGCACGATTAAAGTCAGCCTCTGAACCACCCACGATGAAAGTCAATGTTCCTGCAGCAGCACCGGCAACACCACCAGATACCGGTGCATCAACAAAGCTCACGCCTGCCTTTGCTAATTCATTACCCACAAACTGCGCTGATTCTGCATCAATTGTAGAGCAATCAATTACCAAAGTTGACTTATCTAGATGATTGATAAGACCATTTTCGCCACAGTAGATCATACGTACATGTTTACCCGCAGGCAGCATGCTTACGACAAAATCCGCGTCTTCGCATACTTGTTCAACACTGCTTGCACCTTGTGCGCCTTGCGAACTCAATTCTGCTACGGCGCTTTCGCTTAAATCAAACACAGTGACTGAGTGACCTGCTCTCACAAGGTTGCTGGCCATTGGCCCACCCATGTTACCGAGCCCAATAAATCCTATCTTTGCCATGATTTGCTCCTTACATATCCGCTAATGGGTGCGTATCGTCCGACCATTTCGGCGTTAAAAACGCAGCAACAGCTTCATCTGTTACATCACTGACTGAGCTAAATTGCCATTTTGGTGTACCGTCTTTGTCAATCAACAAAGCACGAACACCTTCTTGAAACTCACCACTTTGACCTGCTTGAACCGACATACCCAACTCAAACATAAAGCACTCTTTGAGGCTTTTTCCCTGACCTGCTTTTAATTGCTCACTCACCAAAACAGCACTTAATGCAGAGCCATGTTTAAGTGACTTCTGAGCTTTGCTTAACCACTTATTGTCGTCACTTGGTAGTGCCAAAATATAATCGACTTGCGCTTGAAGCGAGTCCAATAAGTTAAGTTCATTGAGCTGATTTTGTATGCCTTGCAGCGCACTGTGTGGTGGTTGTGAAGACGCTTGTTCTAGCTCTTGTAATGACTGAGTAAGCTTTTCGTGGTTTGACTGTGCTGTGCTGCTCCAATCAACCCCCAACAAACCTGCCACCAACTCACCGTACTTGTCTGCTTCAACAAAGTGATCAGCCAAACCTACATATTGAGCATCACTGGCATTGATTGATGCACCAGTTAATCCTAAAAATAACCCAACGCCCTGTGGCATTTTGTTTAGGAAGTAGCTGCCACCGACATCAGGGTATAGTCCAATAGTGATCTCTGGCATAGCAATACGCGCAGACTCGGTAACCACTTTGTGGCTAGCGCCTGCCATCAAACCAAGGCCGCCCCCCATGATTATGCCATTACCCCAAAGTAGGATTGGCTTTTCATAGGTGTGAATTTGATAATCCAAGCGGTACTCTTGTGCAAAAAATGTTTGCACGTAGTCGTTACCGTCATTAGCAGCCATGGCCTTGTACAGGCTGACAACATCACCACCTGCACAGAAAGCTTTTTCACCTTCACCTTTGAGCACCACCATCGCAACTTTATCGTCTTTTGACCATGCATCTAACTGTGGCGAAAGTAAGCGGATCATATCTAAATTAAGTGCATTGAGCGCTTTTGGTACGTTCAATGTTGCAAATGCGATTTGCATCCCATTGTCGCAATCTGCCAGTTCAAAAAGAACTGGCGCATCAGGGTCATTTAATAACTGTAATTTTGCCATTATCCATTCACCCAGTTTGGTTTGCGTTTTTCTAAGAATGCGTTCACGCCTTCTTTTTGATCTTGCGTATCAAACAGGGTTACGAATAGCTCACGTTCTAACGGCAATGCGCTATTGATTGTGCCAGTGCGACCTTTTTGGATCAGTGCTTTACACGCGGTTACAGCGACAGGGCTTTGCTCACCGACTTTTTCAGCAAGTGCTATTGCAGCATTGAGTGCTTCACCCGTTTCTACCACTTCTTCAACTAAACCAATCTGCTGTGCTTTGTCTGCTTTTAAGCGCTCACCACACAAGATCATGCGCTTAGCCCAGCCTTCGCCTACGAGCCAAGACAGGTTCTGCGTACCGCCCGCACAAGGTAGTAAGCCTACTTTTGCCTCTGGTAATGCCATCTGAGCCTGTGACTCGGCAATACGAATATCACATGCTAACGCAACTTCGAGGCCGCCCCCCATGGCAAAGCCATTAATAGCAGCAATCGAAACGCCTCTAAAATCGCTTAACGTTTCAAACGCCTCACCGAAAACTCGTGACATATCGGCGGCAACACCTTTGTCACCACTGGCAAACACATTTAAATCTGCGCCCGCTGAGAAGAACTTTTCGCCTTCGCCTGTTACCACAAGTGCGTAGATGTTTTTATCTGCGTTTAATTCGTTTACAAGTTCTTTTAAACCAACCAATGTATCACGAGTCCAAGTGTTCGCTGGCGGGTTACTCATGGTGATAATTGCGGTGTTACCTTGTTTTTCAAGCTTTAATTGTGCACTCATGATGTTCTCCTTATAAAACGCTTGCAGCGCCTTCGGCTAAAATACGACGTGCGATGATCACACGCATGATTTCGTTAGTACCTTCTAATATCTGGTGTACGCGTACATCACGCACATGACGCTCTAATGGATATTCTTTGATATAACCATAGCCACCATGAATTTGCAGCGCGTCGTCACACACTTTGAAGCCCACATCTGTGGCAAAGCGTTTCGCCATGGCGCAGTACGTGGTTTTCTCACTATCATTGGTATCTAATTTAAATGCAGCCAGACGCACCATTTGGCGTGCGGCAACAAGCTCTGTATTCATATCGGCAATTTTAAACTGTAAGGCTTGGAATGCTGCCAACGGCTTACCAAACTGTTCACGTTCTTGCATGTATTGTTTTGCGGTATTCAGTGCTTGCTGTGCTGTACCCAGAGAACATGTCGCGATATTGATACGACCACCGTCTAGGCCCTGCATAGCGAACTTAAACCCTTCACCTTCACTGCCAAGTAGGTGATCGGCAGGAATACGCACGTTTTCTAGTGTAACTAAACGCGTTGGTTGGGCGTTCCAACCCATTTTTTCTTCTGCTTTACCATACACCACACCCTCGGCATTGGCAGGCACAACAAACGCAGAAATACCTTTAGGTCCGGCTTCGCCAGTGCGCGCCATTACCACTAAAACGTCAGTTTCACCTGCACCTGAGATAAACATTTTTGAGCCATTTAGAACGTATTCATCGCCTTCTTTAACAGCTTTGGTTTTCAAAGATGCAGCATCAGAACCTGAACCCGGCTCAGTTAAACAATATGACGCCAGCAACTCACCCATTACCAGTTGGTCAATGTAGGTTTCTTTTACTGAGTCAGTTCCAAAACTTGCAATCATCCAAGTGGCCATGTTGTGAATCGTCAACATCGCGGTGGTTGCTGTACACCCCATGGAAAGTTGCTCAAAAATAATGCTGGAGTCTAAACGTGATAAGCCAAGGCCACCTGCCTCTTCTGGCGTGTATAAACCACAAAAGCCCAGTTCGCCCGCTTTTTTAATCACGTCTTTTGGAAAAATATGCTCACGGTCCCAAAGTGCTGCATTAGGAGCCAGTTCGCTCATAGCAAATTGATACGCGGTTTCAGCAAATGCCTGTTGATCTTCGGTTAGATTAAAGTCCATAAAGACCTCTTGTTGTGTTGATGACTAAGCCAGAGAGACTCTGGCTTAGTTAGTAGTTATTCTAATTATCTTTTGAAACGCTGAATTACTTCAGGTCAATACTCATGTTTGGACCGCAAGCGATGTCATCTTCAAACCAGCGTGAGGTAATGGTTTTTGTTTCGGTGTAAAAGCGCACGCCTTGCTTGCCGTACGTGTGTTGGTCACCGTAGAACGAGCCTTTCCAACCTGTAAATGAGAAGAAAGGAAGTGGCACAGGAATTGGCACATTAATACCAACTTGACCCACTTCAATTTCATGTTGGAATTTACGCGCCGCAGCACCGCTTGAGGTAAACAGTGATGTGCCGTTGCCGTAAGGGCTTGCATTGATAAGCTCAATTGCTTCGTCCAAAGTATCAACAAACATACACGCTAACACTGGACCAAAGATTTCCTCTTTGTAAAGGTCCATGTCTGTGGTTACGTCAGTGAATAGCGTTGGACCCACCCAGTTACCTTGCTCATAACCCTCAACGGTAAAATCAGAGCCATCTAACAAACAGGTTGCACCTTGCTCTTTGGCACTGGCAATAAGCGATAAAATACGCGCTTTTGCAGCTGGCGTTGTCTGCGGACCATAAGCCGCTTCAGGATCATCCCAAACACCCGGGCGAACCTTTGATAAAGCTGCTTTTAAATCATCTACCCACTCTTTGGCCTGACCGACAAACACCGCAACAGAAATACCCATACAACGCTGACCTGCTGCACCCACTGATGAGCCAACTAGGTTATTAATAAGTCGCTCTTTTTTAGAGTCTGGCATGATAACCATGTGGTTTTTAGCGCCAACACATGCTTGCACACGTTTAAGGTGTTGTGTGCCTTTTGAATAAATATATTGACCCACACCGCAAGAACCAACAAATGAGATAGCACGAATTTCAGGCGCTTCTAGAATGTGATCTACTTGCTCTTTAGTGCCATGTACCACTTGAAGCACACCCTTAGGCGCGCCCGCTTCTTCGAATAGCTCTACCAAGCGCATTGGCGTTAATGGGTCTTGCTCTGATGGCTTAAGGATGAACGTGTTACCGCATACAATTGCCATCGGGAACATCCAAAGTGGGATCATCGCAGGGAAGTTAAATGGTGTGACACCGGCACATACGCCCAGCGGTTGCATGTACGAATAAGTATCAATTTTGCGTGCAACGTTCTCAACCGTTTCGCCCATCATAAGAGATGGTGCATTTGCAGCCTGCTCAACAACTTCGATACCACGCCAAACATCACCTTTGGCATCTTCAAAGGTTTTGCCTAGTTCATGACAAATGATGGTTGCCAACTCGTCATGATGCTCTTTTAACAATGCAGCGTAACGCATCATGATACGAGAACGCTCAGTAACTGGCACTTCTTTCCAGGTTTTAAATGTTTCTTGCGCTGAGTCAATCGCAGCGCGCATTTCTTGATCAGTCGCACAAGGTACTTTAGCCAGTACTTCTTGTGTCGCAGGGTTTACAACATCAATCCATTTGTCGGTTGATGATTGTGTGAATTCGCCGTTGATGTATAAAGGTACTTGGTGCATGGTGCACTCCTCCCCAGATTATGTGTCATGGCACCAAAGGCTATAATAGTTATCTTGCCTGATTACTTGGTGCCCTAAAAATGTGTGATTAGACTTCTACCGCCAATGCCACCGCTTCACCACCACCAATACATAGTGATGCAATACCTTTTGACAGGCCGCGATTGCGAAGTGCGTGAATAAGCGTCACAAGAATACGCGCGCCACTTGCACCGATTGGGTGACCCAACGCACATGCACCACCGTTTACGTTAACTTTGTTGCTGTCTAAGCCCATTTCATTAATCGCAAGCATAGTAACCATGGCAAAAGCTTCGTTGATTTCCCAAAGATCTACATCGTCTTTGCTCCAACCCGTACGCTCCAGCAAAGTATTCATTGCGCCCACTGGCGCTAACGTAAACTCAGACGGTAACTGTGAATGCGTTGCATGACCGGCAATCTTACAAAGCGGTGTTAATCCTTGACGTTTCGCCTCAGACTCGCTCATTAAAATAAGAGCAGCAGCACCATCTGAAATAGAAGAAGAGTTAGCAGCCGTTACGGTGCCGTCTTTTTTGAATGCAGGACGCAGGCTTGGAATTTTCTCAGGACGAGCATTACCAGGTTGCTCATCGATGCTTACCTCAACATCACCCTTGCGAGTGCTAAGCGTAACAGGCGCGATTTCACCCGCAAAGCTACCATTGTCGATGGCTCCATTGGCCTTGCTAAGTGAGCCTAGTGCAAATTCATCCATTTGCTCACGAGTAATACCATATTGATCGGCTGTATCTTGTGCAAAACAACCCATTGCTTTGTTATCGTAGGCATCTTCTAAGCCATCCGCCATCATGTGATCTTTGATCTCACCGTGGCCCATACGCATACCACCACGCGCTTTTGGAATGAAGTAAGGTGAGTTAGTCATGCTTTCCATACCGCCAGCAATAGCAGAATTAATGCTACCTGCTTTTATTAAATCATGTGCAAGCATGGCAGCTTTTAAACCTGAACCACATACCTTGTTAATCGTGGTTGCGCCAGTTGAGCGAGCAAGACCCGCATGTAACATAGCTTGACGCGCTGGCGCCTGACCAAGACCTGCTGGTAATACACAGCCCATAATAACTTCTTCAATTGAGGCGTCACTTAGACCAGTTTCTGCCATCACGCTTTTAATCGCGGTTGCACCTAAATCCGTTGCACTTGCGCCAGTTAAAGCGCCCATGAAGCCACCCATTGGGGTACGTTTTGCGGCTACGATGACTACAGCATCATTACTCATTTTAAACTCCTATTCACAGATGCCGTTGGATATGGCACCCTGCTTAAACGATTCATCATTAATTTGAGCATACATAATATTTACGTTTACGCCAACGTAAATCTAAAATCAAGCAAAGTGCGTTGACTGAATCTGTAAACATAAGTTGCAAACTAAGCTTTCCAAAGCGCGTTTTTACTCAGTTCTATGTCTATTTTTTGTCACATTCTGAGCCCTCACCACAAATAGTACGAAAGTAGTATTTTTATACATTACTTTACCTTTACGTAAACTTCACTTATATTGGACAAATAAGTATTGAAGTCAATGTGTACATAACCATGCAAGATAACCATAACGAAGAAACCTATTCGATCAGTGAATTAGCGAAGGAATTCGACATCACCACGCGAAGCATCCGCTTTTATGAAGATCAAGGCTTGCTATCTCCCGAACGCCACGGGCAAACCCGTGTATATTCAAAACGCGACAGAGTACGCTTAAAACTGATATTACGCGGTAAACGTTTAGGATTTACATTGGCTGAGACTGGCCGTTTGTTTGAATTGTATGATGCTGACAAATCAAGTGCTAAACAGCTCTCTACTATGCTGCAATTGATAGAAGAGAAAAAAGCAGATTTAAGTCAGCAAATGGATGACATCAAAGTGGTGTTAATGGAGTTGGTAACTGCCGAACGCCGCTGTCGCGACACGTTAAAGAATCTAGAAGAATAATCTCTCACAGGATAAATAGTATGAGTACCGTATCTTTATATAAAGAAATGAATTTTGGTCTAGGCGAAACCGCCGATATGATCCGTGACCATGTAAACAGTTTCGCAAGCGCTGAAATTGCGCCATTGGCTGAAAAAACAGATTTAGAAAATAGCTTTCCTAACCAATTATGGCCACAATTTGGCGATATGGGTTTATTAGGTATCACCGTACCAGAAGAATTTGGTGGTGCAGGAATGGGCTATCTTGAGCACGTTGTTGCGATGGAAGAGATCAGCCGAGCAAGTGCATCAATCGGCCTCAGCTATGGCGCTCACTCAAACCTATGCGTTAACCAAATTAACCGTAACGGTAACGAAGCGCAAAAACGCAAATATCTACCTAAGCTTATCAGCGGTGAACACATCGGTGCCCTAGCAATGAGTGAGCCAAACGCAGGTTCTGACGTTGTATCAATGAAATTGAAAGCGGAAAAGCGTGGCGACAAATACATTCTGAACGGCAACAAAATGTGGATCACCAATGGTCCTGATGCTGACGTGTTAGTTATTTACGCTAAGACCGACTTAGAAGCTGGTTCAAAAGGTATTACCGCATTTTTGGTTGAAAAAGACTTCCCAGGTTTCTCGACAGCACAAAAGCTAGACAAACTGGGTATGCGCGGTTCAAACACCTGTGAGTTAGTGTTTGAAGACTGTGAAGTACCAGAAGAGAATATTCTTGGTCAATTAAATGAAGGCGTAAAAGTGCTTATGAGCGGTTTGGACTACGAGCGTGTAGTACTCGCGGCGGGCCCATTAGGTATCATGCAAGCATGTATGGACATTGTTGTTCCTTACATTCATGAGCGTAAGCAGTTCAACAAATCAATTGGTGAGTTCCAGCTTATTCAAGGCAAAGTGGCGGATATGTACACACAAATGAATGCAGCGCGTTCATACGTATACACTGTAGCTAAAGCCTGTGACCGAGGTGAAACAACTCGTAAAGATGCAGCTGGCGCTATCCTTTATGCCGCTGAGCTTGCAACCAAAATGGCCCTTGATGCTATTCAAATCTTAGGGGGCAACGGTTACATCAATGAATATGCAACTGGTCGCCTACTTCGCGATGCAAAATTATATGAAATTGGCGCAGGTACGTCGGAAATTCGCCGCATGCTAATTGGACGAGAGCTTTTCACAGAAAGCCGCTAAGGAATACCAAATGACTGTACTTAACTCTTCGGTTAACCCTCACGACAGTCAGTTTAAAGCAAACAGCGAAGCAATGGCTTCGCTGGTTGCTGATTTAAACGACAAAGTCGCTACATTATCTCAAGGTGGTGGTGAAGAACTTATCGCCCGTCATCAAAGCCGCGGAAAACTCTTTGTTCGCGATCGAATCAACACACTACTTGATGAAGGTTCTCCCTTTTTAGAAATTTCGCAATTTGCCGCATTTGGCGTCTATGAGCAAGATATTCCTTGTGCTGGCGTAGTGGCAGGAATTGGTCGAGTGCAAGGCGTGGAGTGCATGATAGTCGGTAACGATGCGACCGTAAAAGGCGGAACCTACTTTCCGTTGACGGTTAAAAAGCACCTACGCGCGCAAGAAATCGCAGAGCGTTGCCATCTTCCTTGTATTTATCTTGTTGATTCGGGCGGTGCGAACTTGCCGGAGCAAGACGAAGTGTTCCCAGACAAACTGCACTTTGGCCGTATTTTCTACAACCAAGCTCGCATGTCTGCCAAAGGTATCCCACAAATTGCCGTGGTAATGGGTTTGTGTACCGCAGGTGGCGCTTATGTACCAGCGATGGCCGATGAGAGTATTATTGTCAAAGAACAAGGTACGATTTTCTTAGCAGGCCCACCACTTGTGAAAGCGGCCACAGGTGAGGAAGTAAGCGCAGAAGACTTAGGTGGTGCTGATGTGCACTGTAAAACGTCGGGTGTTGCCGATCACTATGCTGAAAATGATGAGCACGCGCTTTCAATTGCGCGCCAGTGTATTGCTCGTATTAATCATCAACGCCCTACTCGCCCTATTCTAAAAGACGTTAAACCACCTCGTTACGATATTCGTGAAGTCTACGGTATTGTTGGTACTGATTTGAAAAAGCCATTTGATGTGCGCGAAGTTATCGCTCGTATCGTTGATGACTCTCAGTTTGATGAGTTTAAACGCTATTTTGGTGAAACTTTGGTAACTGGCTTTGCAGAGATTTACGGCCACCCAGTTGGGATTGTCGCAAACAACGGCATTTTATTCTCTGAGTCAGCACAAAAAGGGGCTCACTTTATTCAACTGTGTGCGCAACGTGATATTCCGCTGCTGTTTTTACAAAACATCACCGGATTTATGGTTGGCCAGAAATACGAAGCTGAAGGTATCGCTAAGCACGGTGCGAAGATGGTAACTGCGGTATCGTGTGCCGATGTGCCAAAATTCACCGTACTCATTGGCGGCTCTTACGGCGCTGGCAACTACGGTATGTGTGGCCGAGCCTATGAACCCACCATGATGTGGATGTGGCCAAACGCGCGCATCTCTGTGATGGGCGGTGAGCAAGCTGCTGGCGTATTAACACAAGTACGTCAAGATGGTTTGGCACGTAAAGGTCAAAGTATGAATGATGAGGAAGTTGCCCAGTTCAAAAAGCCAATCATTGAGCAATATGAAAAACAAGGCCACCCTTACTATGCTAGTGCTCGTTTGTGGGACGACGGTATCATTGACCCTGCCGACACACGCACGGTGTTAGGACTTGCGCTTGAAGCGGCCGCCAATGCACCACATAAAGAGTCAAAGTTTGGCATCTTTAGAATGTAATAGGAGCAGACTATGTCGGTCACTTTAACCATAACAAAAACAAAAGTGGCGATTTTAGAGTTAAGTCGCCCCGAAAAACATAATGCCTTTGATGATGGCGTTATTGCCGAGTTGATCCAATGTATTGAACATGCCAACGGACTTGATATCAGAGCATTAGTGCTAAAGACCCAAGGTAAGCACTTTTCAGCAGGTGCAGACCTTGGTTGGATGAAGTCGATGGCTGATAACAACTACGAAGAAAACGTAGCAGACTCTGCAAAGCTAGCCAAGCTTATGTCGGTGCTAGCCACGTCTCCTCACCCAACAGTGTGTTTAGTTCAAGGCGCGGCATTTGGTGGAGCGCTCGGGCTGATTGCCTGCTGTGACATCGCTATTGCCAGTCCTGATGCCAAGTTCTGTTTGAGCGAAGTTAAACTTGGCTTGATCCCCGCTGTAATTAGCCCTTATGTGATCAAAGCAATTGGGGAGCGTCAAGCTCGTCGTTACTTCTTAACCGCAGAAGTGTTTAAGGCAGAGCAAGCATTGGCTCTTGGGTTAATTCATGAAATCAGTGATGACCTCAATAAAAGCGAACAACATTTTATCGATACGCTGCTTAACAATGGTCCGGCCGCAGTCAAATCTGCTAAAGCCTTAATTAATGAAGTAGCGAATAAAACAATTGATGAACAATTGATAGCTCATACCGCCAAACGCATTGCCGAAATTCGTGTAAGCCCAGAGGGGCAAGAAGGGCTAAGTGCCTTTTTTGAAAAGCGTGCGCCAAGTTGGCAAAACGCGGCAAAACAGTAAAGGATCAATCATGTTGAAAAAAATCCTCATTGCAAACCGTGGTGAAATTGCCTGCCGCGTAATGAAAACGGCCAAGCGCCTTGGTTTAAAAACGGTCGCTGTATATTCAGATGCGGACGCGAATTCTTTGCATGTGTCGCTTGCTGACGAGGCATACCACATTGGACCTGCACCGAGTAAAGATTCTTACTTAGTTGCTGATAAAATACTCGAAGTGGCAAAGCTTGCTGGCGCTGATTGCGTGCATCCAGGCTATGGCTTTTTGTCAGAAAATGATCAATTTGCCAATGCTTGTGAGCAAGCTGGCATCGCTTTTATTGGCCCGCTTGCCAGCTCTATTGAAGCCATGGGGTCTAAAACTCGTGCTAAAGAAATCATGGCACAAGCCAATGTCCCATTGGTCCCAGGCTATTACGGACAAAATCAAGACAGCGACTTTCTTGCCTCTGAAGCCGAGAAAATTGGCTACCCTGTACTGATCAAAGCAGCCTTTGGCGGCGGCGGTAAGGGCATGCGCGTAGTGCGTGAAAGCAAAGAGTTTTTAGCAGCTTTAGATGGCGCAAAACGTGAAGCCCTAGCAGGTTTTGGTAACGATTTGGTGTTGTTAGAGCGTTATGTCGACACCCCACGCCACGTTGAAGTACAAGTTTTTGCCGATAACCATGGCAACTGTGTATATTTAGGTGATCGCGATTGCTCATTGCAGCGACGTCACCAAAAAGTCATCGAAGAAGCCCCTGCCCCAGGACTGTCTGACCAACTTCGCAAAGAAATGGGCGAAGCCGCTGTGCGTTGTGCCCAAGCCATTAACTATCGCGGTGCAGGTACGGTGGAGTTTTTGCTTTGTGGTGATGAGTTCTTCTTTATGGAAATGAACACTCGCTTGCAAGTAGAGCATCCAGTGACAGAAATGGTCACAGGCCTTGATTTAGTCGAATGGCAAATTCGCGTGGCAAATAATCAAACACTGCCGCTGACTCAAGCGCAAATCACCCTAACAGGCCACAGCTTTGAAGCGCGCATCTACGCAGAAGACCCGCGTGAAAACTTTATGCCGTTCTCGGGAGAGTTAACGCATCTATCATTCCCTAAAGAAAGTGAAGGTGTGCGTATCGATACTGGCGTACAGACCGGTGCAGAGATCAGCTCATTTTACGATCCGATGATCGCAAAACTTATCGTTCATGGACCAGACCGCGAAACGGCGTTGTTAAAACTGCACCACGCCCTTGAAGAAGTCCACCTTGCTGGTGTTAAAAGCAATGTTGCATTTTTACACTACTTGGCAGGCCACCCTACATTTATGGCAGGCGCGCCAGATACGCACTTTATTGATAGCCAAACTGAAACGCTTACCCAGCAACCTGAGCCACTGGCACCGATGACCTTGCTTGCGGTAGCAGCATTTATAAAACATGCCATGCCCTGTGCAAATAAAACACCTTGGCAAAGTGAGCTGGGTTTTAGACTAAATCAAAGTGCAAAAGTGAATGTGCCATTTTTTGATGGGCCCGTTGAGGCCACTTTAACCAACGGCTTGATAAGTGTTGAGTACAACGGTAAAGCAATCAACATCAGTGCATCACTTGAGCAAACTCAGCTTAATGCCGTGATTGATGGTAAAAAGTACCAAGCGAATGTGCTTGTTGATGAAGATTTAATAACGGTGATGTATCAAGCTTACGCGCATAGCTTTGAACTTAAGTCTAAACATTACATTAGTGAACACGAACATGAGGCCGCCCCCCTAGCAGCGCCTCTAAACGGTACTGTGGTAAAACATTTGCAAAGTCTCAATAGCAAAGTCAGTAAGGGCGATGCGGTAGTAGTCATTGAAGCAATGAAGATGGAATACACGCTCAACGCACCATTTGACGGCACGCTAACAAGCTACTGCTTTGCTGAAGGTGCACTGGTAAGCCACGGTGACATGCTAGCGATTGTTGAACCATTGGAGGCATAACATGGCTTATCCAGATATGGTGCGAATTGTTGAAGTCGGTGCACGAGATGGTTTACAAAATGAAGCCAGCGTCACGACAGAGCAAAAGGTAAACCTTATCAATGCACTCGCAGCGGCGGGATTGCGCGACATCGAAGCAGGCGCATTCGTGTCTCCCAAGTGGGTGCCACAGATGGCTGACTCGGCAGATGTGATCAAAGGCATAAACGTAGCTAAAGAGGTAAACCTCAGTGCATTGACCCCTAATTTAAAAGGTGCAGAAGCAGCTTTAGAAGTTGGTATCAAAGAATTCGCGATTTTTACCGCTGCCAGTGAAGCTTTCACACAAAAAAACATCAATTGCTCGATTGCTGAGAGTATTGAACGCTTCAAACCAGTTATAGAGTTAGCCAAGGCCAATGGTGTAAAAGTGCGCGGCTATGTGAGCTGTGTTTTGGGCTGTCCTTATCAAGGAGAGGTCGAACCAGAAGTGGTGCTTGATGTGTGTAAACAATTGTTGGCTATGGGCTGTTACGAAATCAGCCTTGGTGACACTATCGGTGTAGGTACACCTAATAAAGTCCAAGCATTACTGAGCTTGTTACTCAAGCACATCAGTGCTGACAAGCTTGCGGTACACTTTCATGACACCTATGGCCAAGCTTTAGCTAATATTAGTAAGGCGCTGGAAATGGGCATTGCTACTGTTGATAGCGCCGTTGCAGGTCTTGGTGGATGCCCTTATGCAAAAGGTGCGTCAGGAAATGTTGCCACCGAAGACGTAGTTTACTTACTACAAGGACTTGGCATTAACCCCCAAATTGATTTAGAAAGACTAGCCAAAGCTGGCTGGGCAATTTGCGAGGCGCTAAATAAGCAACCTGTTAGCAAGGTGTCTTTGGCTTTACAAGCGAAGTGCTGAACACTCAATAGCAATATTCAGTGTTCAAACGAATAAAAATTGTGACCACAAGTGGGTAGCCATCTGTGGTCGCATAAGATAACAAATAACCTTTAGGAGTGGGCTAATGGCCGGTTTCGATAAAGTAGTAACAAGCTACGGTGAAGCAATGGAAGGATTGAAAGATGGCGATACCATCATTGCTGGCGGCTTCGGATTGTGTGGTATTCCAGAAGGCTTGATCAACGAAATTAAGCGTAGAAAAACCAAAGAGCTAACGGTTGTTTCTAACAATTGTGGTGTTGATGACTTTGGTTTAGGTGTGTTGCTACATGACCGTCAAATTAAAAAGATTGTTGCGTCTTATGTTGGTGAAAATGCTTTATTTGAACAACAACTGCTTGATGGCATTATTGATGTAGTACTAACTCCACAGGGCACATTGGCAGAGAAGATGCGTGCCGGTGGTGCGGGCATTCCTGCTTTTTACACTGCAACGGGCTATGGTACGCCAGTCGCTGAGGGTAAAGAAGTTAAAGAATTTAACGGTCGCCCATACATTTTAGAAGAATCCATCACGGGTGAGTTTGCCATTGTTAAAGCATGGAAAGCTGACCGCTATGGCAATCTCGTGTTTCGCCATACTGCAATGAACTTTAACCCAATGGCAGCAACAGCGGGCAAGATTACTGTTGCCGAAGTTGAAGAGATTGTTGAACCAGGTGAATTAGAGCCAAGCCAGATTCACACCCCTGGCATTTACGTAAACCGCGTTATCAAAGGCGACTTTGAAAAGCGCATCGAGCGTGTTACTACGCGTAAATAAGGAGAAGAAAATGGCTTTATCACGTGAACAAGTAGCAATGCGTGTAGCTCAAGAGCTACAAGATGGTTTTTACGTCAATTTAGGTATTGGTATTCCAACCCTTGTAGCTAACTATGTACCTGATGGTATTGAAGTTATGCTGCAATCAGAAAATGGCTTATTGGGTATGGGTCCATACCCAACACAAGACCAAGTTGATGCTGATATGATCAACGCGGGTAAAGAAACCGTGACAGCAGCGACAGGTGCAGCAATATTTAATAGTGCCGATAGCTTTGCCATGATCAGGGGTGGTCATGTAGACTTGACGGTTCTTGGTGCATTTGAAGTAGATCAACAAGGCAATATTGCTTCTTGGATGATCCCGAAAAAGTTAATTAAAGGCATGGGCGGTGCAATGGACTTAGTAGCCGGCGCACAGAACATTATTGTGACTATGACCCATGCCAGCAAGCACGGCGATTCAAAACTGTTAGAGGCATGTACTCTGCCATTGACAGGTGTGAATTGTGTGAAAAAAATCGTAACGGATTTAGCTGTGCTAGAAGTAAAAGACGGCGCATTTCATTTGCTAGAACGCGCGCCGGGTGTTAGTGTTGATGAAATTATAAGCAAAACAGCAGGTAAGCTAATCGTCGAAGGCGATATCCCTGAAATGCAGTTTGCCTAACACCATGTACCGCCCTCATTCCCAGTGCCAATGGCGCTGAGTTACCCAAAACCCCTCTCACGAGGGGTTTTTTTTATCTTTAAATCATCATAAAGCACGCGGGACAAATTCTAGCACTGTGGCATTAATACAATAGCGATCGCGCCCATCGGGTCCCTCGCCTGCAAACACATGGCCCAAATGGATACCACTGGATTTTGAGCGTATCTCCGTACGTTGCATACCGTAGCTGTTATCTTCATGATACGTTACGCTGTTTTTGACAGGCTGTTTAAACGATAACCACCCAGTTCCAGAGTTGAACCTATCTTTGGTATCAAATAGCTTCGCACCACTGAGTTTATCGATAAACACGCCATCTGTGGTATTTTTAAACAAGTCATATTGCTTACAAAATGGTGCATCCGTTTTACTTTGAAAAGCCACTTTAAACGCTTCTGAGTCGCCCAGTTTAAAAGCCCCAAGCGCCCTATAAAACGTGTTTTTATCCATAAAGCCTTGATGGGCATACACCTCTTTTCCTTGCTCTAAAAAGATAATCGTAGGCGTTGCCCAGGTAGGCGTTTTAACTTGCAATCCAGCTAGTTGATCAGCATATCGGTAGTGTAAAGGGATGCTACCTTGGTAATCATGTAACACTGTTTTTTTGAGCTTTTCACAGTATGGACAGTAACTTTTAGAATCAAGTACCACTATGTGTTTTCCTAGTAACAGCGCGCTATTATCTTCTTCTTGCTCTTCTTTTTGGTTAAACACCACACCCGTTGCATGGTCAGGACAATAACCATCAGGGTTCTTCACGAGATAATTTTGATGGTACTCTTCCGCAGGGTAAAATGCCGCCAAGGGTTTAATTTGGGTTTGGATCTCACCAAATCCTGCTTGATTAAGTAGTTTTTGATACTGCTTAACCAATGATAAAGCTACGGCTTGCTGCGACTCATCCGTGTACAGAATAATTGATCGATACTGAGTGCCAATGTCATTGCCTTGACGATTTTTTTGCGTTGGGTCATGACTTTCAAAGTACTGCATTAATAGTTGTTCAGTTGTGAGTATGTTGGCGTTATAAGTTACCTTAACCACTTCTGCATAATTGTTGCTGTCAAATCGTCTACTGCGTTTGGTAATGGCGGCATAACTCGCCTTAAAACCCTTGCCATCTGAATAGCCGGACTCTGCGTCCAACACGCCTTCCATCGCCTCATAGCGCTTTTCAGCCCCCCAAAAACATCCAGACCCTAACACGATGGTTTTTATATGTGTACTCGCGTGTTCTGGTGACTGCATAGCGCCCTGCTGAGCAGCCCATACCACTGTGCCTAAAGATAGCACTAGCACTAAATGACTTAACCACTTTGCCATAATTTGTTCCTATAACGCTCTACTCTATAAAAAGCTAGACCCTACACTTACACAATTTCTTTCATGATAGATGGTGTTATCTTAGTTTTTGTCCCCCCTATTTGGCATTTCAACGACAATTTATGACTTTTTGCAGCCTTTTGCGGTAAAAAAGTGACTAATAGTAATTATTAAGAATTTATCGATGAAATTAATGACTCACATAACCGCAGTAGCACTTGCTGTTGCGAGCTCAGGTAGTGCACTTGCCGCACAATTCGAATTCACTTCAAAGCTAACTGACGGTGATACCTTAGTGTTATTTCAAGCAACTGACACTAAAACAGAATTTAAATTTCTAGATAAAGATACCCGTACACAGCTTAACAAAGCTGTTAAAGCCACTGCTTTCTCGGCTGAATATGGTAAAAGCCTTGAGGTACTCGCACCTATTGACAGCGATTATGATCGCATTGTGTTGGTAGGTCTGGGCGAAACCGATGAATTGACCATAGCAAAAATGGCTAAGCTCGGTGGCAATGTACACGCTTCTCTTGCACAAAAGAAAGCGAATAAGGTTGTGATGGCTTTTGAAAAAGTATCAGGGCTTGCCAACAACAGTGAACTAGCTGCTCAGTTTGCACATGGTGCGAATCTGCGCGATCACCGCTTTGAGACTTACAAAGCCTCCAAAACAACCACCAGCATCAGCTATACCTTTGATGTAGCAGACGACAATGCCACCAGCAAACTCTACAAACAACTTGCCAATATAGAGCAAGGAGTATTTCTGGCCAGAGATTTAACCTCAGAGATTGCCAGTGAAATGACGCCTGTAGACTTCGCACAAGCGGCCAAATCCCTCGAACAATACGGCGTTAAAGTTACTGTATTAGAACCTAATGAAATTAAAGCGCTCGGCATGGGGGCACTAGAAGGTGTAGGTCGCGGTAGTAAAGATGGTGCTCGCTTAGTCGTCGCCCATTACAAAGGAAGTGATGAGGCTCCTATTGCACTAGTTGGTAAAGGGATCACTTTTGATTCTGGCGGTTATAGCATTAAAACCGGTAAAACTATCGCACTCATGAAAGGTGATATGGCTGGTGCTGCTGCGGTGCTCGGTACGGTAAAAGCCATGGCTTTGAACAAAACCAAAGTTAACGTCGTGGCCGTCATGGGCATGGCAGCCAACATGGTGTCAGAAAATGCCATCGCCCCAGGTGATGTGCTACGTACTGCTGAAGGCTTAAACGTAGAAGTTCTCAACACAGACGCTGAAGGCCGACTGGTACTCAGTGATGCTATGTGGTACGCACGTAAACATTTTAACCCAGAGATCATGATAGACGTAGCAACACTAACGGGTTCTAAAATTCGTGCTGTGGGAGACCGCTACAGCGCCATTTTCTCTGATGATAAGCATTTAGTAAAAGAGCTAACCATGGCGGGAAAACAAGTTAACGAACAAGTTTGGCGTCTACCGCTTGGCTACAAAGACATGCTCAAGTCTGATATCGCTGATTTAACTAACTTAGGCTCAGGTGGACCAGGTGCAACGACGGCCGCATCATTCTTACAGCATTTTGCAGGTGATACACGTTGGGTACACATTGATATGGCAGGTAATGAATTGTCTAGCGTCGCTGCTGGTGAAGTACCGACAGGTGGCACTGGTTACGGTGTACGCCTACTCAGTGAATGGCTCCTAAGCAATCAATAGGTTAACATTACTCCTAACCTTAGCCATGCCTAGCATGGCTTTTTTTATTACTGTTATATAACAGTTGCGCAGCTGCCCCACCTATTCGCTATACTAATGCCATGATAATTAATAAGAACCGTTAACATGTCAGATGCTCAAAGTTACCTACTCGGAGAGAATGCCTTAGTTCTTTCCTTAAATGTAAACACCCCAACACACGCCCAACAGCGTAAACTGTTTGCACTGTGTGCAACATTACAAGATAGTAACGCTTTTATCGATATTGTCCCGGCTAAATCTTCTGTCACAGCGTATTTAGCTAATCCAAATGACTACCAATATTGGCTCAAACACATCATGTTGCTGTGGCGTGAGTGTGACGACTTCGCTTTTGAAGCTAAGACACACGTTATCGAAACAATTTATGGCGGGGAATTTGGTCCCGACTTAGCTGAGGTAGCTAAGCGGGCTAGCTTAACAGAACGCCAAGTTGTTCAGCTACATTGTTCACAAACATATCAAGTAGAGTTTTTGGGATTTTTACCTGGGTTTGCTTATCTAGGTAAAGTGCCATGCGAATTGCAGCTGCCTCGCAAAACAACACCAAGAAAACAAGTGCCAAAAGGGTCAGTGGCTATCGCTGAGGAACTTAGTGCCATTTATCCAAATCAGTCACCTGGTGGATGGCATTTATTAGGCCGCTGTCAGCACACTCTATTTAATCCAAGCAATAATCCACCCAGCCTTTTTGCACCAGGCGATAAAATAAAATTTGTGCCGCTTAAGGAGGGCGTATGCTAAAAGTCAATAAAAGTGGTGTAATGGCAAGCATTCAGGATATTGGCCGTTTTGGATATCGCCATTATGGCGTTTGCCGCAGCGGAGCATTAGACCCTTTTGCGGTATGTTTGGCAAACTCATTGTTAGACAATCCCGTCCATAAGGCAGTGATTGAAATCACCATCGGCCTCGCTGAATTTGAGTTTACCTCAGCCTGTAATTTTGCACTCACCGGTGGTTGTCTCAACGCTAAATTAAACGACCAAGCGATTTACCCGGGTTGGCGTTATTATGCCAGCGCCGGTGACATACTGACTTTTGGTACCAGTGCACATGCCCAGCGCGCATATCTGTCCGTCGAAGGGGGATTTGAACTCACTCCAGTGATGGACTCATGCGCTACTGATCTTCAATCTCATTTTGGTGGTTTTCAAGGCAGAGCATTAAATGCCGGCGACACGCTCAACTACTATCCATCATCCGTTAAACTTAACACGATCGGGGTGAAGCAGCCTCCTTACTCACAGCAGGTACGAGTACTTAAAGGGCCGCATTGTGATAAGCTACCTGACAACACCTTTGAGCGCTTAATTGAGCAACCATGGCGCGTCAGTGAGTTAAGTAATCGCATGGGTAGCCGATTGACCGGCGATGATTTGTTATCTCACAATGTCTCTATTTCGACACAGGCTGTTCATCCAGGCGTCGTACAGCTGCCACCCAGTGGTGAGCCAATCGTATTGCTGAATGATTGCCAAACCACAGGGGGCTATCCGATTATCGCAAGCGTAATCGACGCTGACTTGCGACTGTTCAGTCAATTTGGGGCAAATCAAAAGTGTCAGTTTATTCCCTGTACGTTAGAGGATGCTCGAAAAGCCAGTGACAAGTTGAGTGCACATTTAGCGCAGTTTTCATTGGCAAAAAATAATAATAACTAGAGTAATTTTATGTCTGAGTTAAACCTTTTGCCTTTGTTAGGCATCGTTATTGTTGTGTTTGGATTTGCACTTCGTTTTAATCCTTTACTCGTTGTCTGTGTTGCTGGATTGGCGACAGGCTGGGCTGTAAATATCGACTTTATCTCTTTGCTAGAAACCTTTGGTGAAAAGTTTATGAACTCACGCCAGTTGGCAAGCTTTTTATTGATATTACCGGTTATCGCCTTACTTGAACGTTACGGTTTACAACAAAGAGCAAAATCTTGGGTTGCCAGCATAAAATCTGTCACCACGTCACGTATTTTAAGTGTTTACTTTATTGTTAGGGAATGCTCTGCTGCCCTTGGACTACTTAGCCTTGCAGGACAGCCTCAGACCGTTAGACCCTTACTCGCGCCTATGGCACTGGGAGCTGCAGCCAATATGCACGGTACACTCCCAAAACATATTCAGGACTTAATCAGCGCTCATGCAGCAGCCTGTGACAACATTGCTGTTTTTTTTGGCGAAGATATTTTCATAGCATTCGGCGCGGTGCTGCTTATGGACGCGTTTCTTAAGGAAAATGGTATCGCTGGCATTGAACCGTTACATATTGGCCTTTGGGCCATTCCTACCGCGATAGCCGCTCTGATTGTACACCTATTTAGACTGGCACGTTTAGAAGCTAAAATTCATCACCTAATGAACGAGTTTAATCACTGCTCCACCGTTGAGATGAGCGAGGAGCTATCATGAGCGCGCCAATTACTGTTACAGTTGAAACTCATTCCATCCTCTCTATCAATAACATTTACTTGCTGATTGGTTTTGTGGTGATGTTTTTAGTCGTTAAAACCCTACAAGATAAAGGCCACCCGAAAAGGTTAACCACCGCCCTATTTTGGTTTTTGTTTGGTAGCGTATTTCTATTTGGTGACTTATCAATTGAACTGCTTGGTGAGTCGCTAACCTACCAATGGGTGGGCATTAGCGTATTGTGCATCGCGTTACTGGCGGGCTTGGGTAAAGTTTCTATGGGCAGTTACGATGTCCCATCAGAACAAGAACTAAATTCCAGAGCGCAGCGTATCGGTAATCATTTATTTATTCCAGCTGTTATGATCCCTGTTGTAACCGTTGTCTGTACACTACTACTAAGCGATATAAACATTGCCAATATCTACCTCTTCGATCAAAAACATGTCACCTTAGCGGCATTGACTTTAGCGTGTGGCGTGGCGTTATTAGCGGGTTGGAAGCTCACTTCAGGCTCGCCATTACTCGCGCTGGGTGAGTCACGCAGGCTCGTTGACTCTATTGGCTGGGCGGCAATTTTGCCACAAATGTTAGCCATGCTTGGCGGCGTATTTATTGTCGCCCAAACTGGTACCGCCATTCAGGATTTAGTTACTCTATTCATTTCACCCGACAATCGCTTTATGTTGGTTGTTTTGTATTGCACGGGCATGGCTCTATTTACGATGATAATGGGCAACGCTTTTGCTGCTTTTCCGGTAATGACCGCAGGAATAGCGGTACCATTTTTGATTCAAGGGCATGGTGCTTCACCAGCTCCCCTTGTCGCTATCGGAATGTATTCAGGGTACTGCGGTACATTGATGACACCAATGGCTGCAAACTTCAATATCGTTCCCGCTGCACTGCTAGACTTAAAAGACAAATATCAGGTTATCAAGGTACAGATCCCCACAGCGTTAACCTTGTTAGCCATTAATATCTTGCTTATGTATGGAGTCATCTTCAATGACTAGGACACAAAAACCCAGTATTTTACTCACGGGATTCGCCCCATTTGGCGGCGAGCACATCAACCCCTCTTGGCAGGCTGTCTCACAGCTTGAAGGAGAACATATTGGCGGTTTTATTGTTCATACCAAAGAGCTGCCATGTGAATTTGGTGCTTCTTTAAAAGAGCTGCATTTAGCAATCGATAAATACGCCCCGCAGTTAGTGCTGTGTATCGGTCAGGCTGGTGGCAGAGCTGAAATTTCGCTAGAGCGCGTGGCTATCAATGTCAATGACGCACGCATACCAGACAATGCAGACAAGCAACCCATAGACACCCCAGTTATTGCAGGTGGCCCTGCGGCATATTTCACTAACTTGCCTATCAAGCGCTTGCTACTAGCTTTACAACAAGCTGAAATCCCAGCAGCCATCTCGAATACAGCAGGGACTTATGTCTGTAATCATGTTATGTATGGCTTAATGCATTTGATAAATCAACATGATACCCATGTAAAAGGTGGGTTTATTCATATTCCATACCTCCCCTCACAGGCTGTTAATCATCAAGGCTCAGCAAGTATGAGTTTAGAGACCGTGGTGAGTGCATTAAGAGTGATTATTACCTGTGCAATACAAGACAAACAAGACATTAAAGTGGCAGCTGGAACAACGCACTAAGCTAAAATGCTCAGCTTTTAACAAAGCTGAGCAGTAGATTGACATTAATTGCTTACCTGAGTTTTGTAAACGTTAAATAAGTCATGTTGTAGTGGGTCAAGGATCTTCTTCTCATAGCCTACAAATGCCTCGATGAGCTGCTGTGCTGACATAGGCTGCTCAGCTCTTGTTTGAATATAATTAAGCGCTGAAACGGCAATTGGCGTTGAGAACGACGAACTATGGAAAACAGAATATATCGGCCCGGCTGTAAGCACCCCATACAACGTCATTGGGAACGCTCGCGTGCGGTTTTTTATACCATTGTCTTTGTAACCACCTGTTGGAATATAGACATCACTACACATCCAAATATTGTAGTCATCAATACTGAGTTTTGAGTTGTCACTAACGCCCTCAACAGGCACTGACTCAATGCCTAGACTCTTCATTGAAGTTAACGGGTTTGCAACCCTCAGCCTTGGGCTAATATCTGAGTCACAATCAATCGGAAAGTTCACATCATCCTCCGATAGTGAATGTGACGCTTTAGGTATACCCGCCTGAACGAGTAATGGCTGGCGTGTTTCATTCTGCTCAGTGATATATGTCATGGTTGCCAGCTTTTCAATGTAACGGTGCTCCAATGCCATCAATGAGCTCATCACCGACTCAGTCAGTACACTGCCACATTTAGCGGCAACGGTCTCTTCTAGTACCTGCTTGGACACACCAAATGACGCATTGATAAAGCGTATCTTATGTTGTTTGACAGCCTCCTGTAGCCCTGCAAGTGCACTATCCTGCTTGCTGGTCATATTGTCCAGCTCTTGTTTTACTAAGTTCTCATCATCACTCGCAAGTGCATCACAAGCGCTTGAAGTCATCCAGTGCTTATCCTCTACTAACAACAATTGTGCTTTGGGGTTGTATTCAAACAAAAAAGCAGCAACATGTGCTCCATGCCCGTCTCCCAGTGAGAACGGCGCACCTTTTTCGTTGATCAGAGGCAAAAACTTAGAGGCAAAATCTGCTGATATCATTGAAAAGTTAATGGCCGATAAACTTTGCTCAGCACCGCTTACTTTCTCAAACACGGTTTGCGCATCCTTCGGCACTTCAAATACTGGCCTGTATGGCACAAGGTTCAACTGGGCATCAAACGACATTAAATCAAGCACTCTATCGCGATAAGCTGATATAGCTTGTTTGGCCAGACCATAATCAATCACTAAGATACGCTGATTCTCATCAAATTTGTCAGCATTAAACGGCTTAGGCTCGAAAACAACCTCGACAAGATCACAACTATTTGGCAACCCATTACAAGTTGACTCTGTAACGATTTTAGAAACCTCTTCGACGATGTTCTTATCTTGTTCTAGCACGGGATACTTTGGAAATAGGATCCCTTGCTGTTCAACAAGACGGTCTGCCGAGGTTGGTGGAATAACATCGGGTTCGGGTTCTGGCTCAGGGTTGGGCTCAGGGTTGGGCTCAGGCGCTGGGGTCGGTTCATCTGGAGTAACGATATCCGGTTTGGAAGTATCATTATTTGTGGGGGCTACGGCATCATCACCACCACCACATCCACATAAAGATGTCACAACCAGTGATGATAAAATCAGTCTTTTCATAATTGCTCCTTGACCAAATTTAAGCGAGTTTTTAACTCTTCCATTTTGTTATCCGGCAGTAAGAGTACTGTTTCGGAAAGCGATAGTCCAGTTGTAAATAAGTCGTGACTTTTCTTTGAATATCCTGAAAACGCAATGATCTCTTCAAAATTGCTCATTAGCTCATCTTGTGTCAGAGAGTCAGTATACTTAAACATCAGATCGACATAGTCGTGTTCAATCCCCTTACTCCATTGCTCATTGTTAATTCGCTTAGATAAACCTGAAATGGTACGCTCGATAGCATCACGTTGACCATTCTTTGATAGATAACCTAAGTAATCTATCGCCAATAGCCTCGCATGGGCCTGATTGCTGGCAAAAACCGACTCTGCAAGGCCAGCCTGAACTAAAATATCTTGCTGCAATTTGTGCATTTTTGAGTCTAGCGCCCACCGCTCAAATAACGCTGTTTTTCTCTGTGCCCGATCAGCGTACTGATTAAACTCGATGTAACTCGTAACATCCTTTTTCGCCGCATCCAAAACAGATGAGTCAAACGCGCTTGCATGGGTATTACTATTTGATAATGCTTCCTTACTGTGAATGACAGCGAGGCTCGTTGTTTGTTCCGCGTTACTATGCTCACCACTGGCAGTAGTAGCATAATTTGTTGGTGTTTTTTTTGCTGCTGTATCTTCAGTCCCAATAAACTGTGTGGTCGCAATGATCGAACCTAGAATAACAAGTGAGACAGCCAACGCCACATGGTTTTTTTTAATCATAATAGTTCCTACAAAAAACCAACTGCGGATAGTTGTAATACCCACAGTTGGTTTAGTTATTGCTGTGTATTACTGTCTAACTTGGAATTTAGCCATTTCGCTCATTAGAATGTTCTGCCAGTAAAGGTCACCCATTACTAAACCATTCGCGATTACTAAGTGGCCTTGCTCATCATCTGAGTCTGTCAGTAAGTTATAAACAACTTGATCTTGTGCACCTTGCTCAATTGCAGTGATCACGTCGATAGAACCGTCTTCTTTTACCAACTTGTCACCAACACTCAGATTGCGTGCTACATCCATTTTACCTGATGCTAGTAGTACGCCATGCTCTTCAGATAAACCAATACGAATGCCCGACGCAGTGTTAACGATAACAAGTGGCTTTTCTTCAGGGCCTTTTGTTGTATCTGTAACTTGCTCTAGGTCAAATTGCACATCTGACATAGTCGCGGTATCTGCCATTGCCAATACATCGTACTGCTTTTCGTTATCGAATAAGTCCTCGATGTTTACTTGACTAGTAACGCTAGTGCCAGATAAACGCGCAGATATTTTGGTACCAAGCTCAAAACAACCACAACGACATACAGCAATTAATTTTGAAGGGTCAAACTGGTTACATACCGGCGCAAAGTTGTTTTCTTTTGCATAGTAGTACTCAGTATCGTTGATACATCTTCCACGCGCGTAATCACGGTATTGGCGACATTCTTCTTGAGATAACTCAGTGCCGTTACAACGCGCCTTTAGCTGATCAACATATTTTTGATCCAAAAAGCGGTTCGTTTCTGTTGTACCTGTGCCGCCGCCACCTTCACAATCAATTGCCATTTCCCCCTCAGCCGCTAACATACATGGCTCAGGAAACTCAGGTACTGGCATGCGTGCCTCTGCACTGGTTGCCAACATGAATGCGACAGAGAAACTCAACAAAAGCGCTACATTTTTTAGAATATTCATTGTTTTTCCTTAATTTTTATATGATTAATTCTGTTATTCAACTAAACGAGGTTTGTACCAACACTTAGGACGGAATGCGTCATTTGCGTTAGGGACATCGAGTGTTTTTGAGATGCTTGCACAGTGATTGCGTGCAGATTCAAGCTCGGCGTAAATAGATTGACGGCCTAAAGCCGCATCTTTGCCTGGGATCAGGAAGCTATCGTCCTCGATTTTACACAATGCGCCTTCAACATACGTGTCTAAGCGGCACTGAGGTTGTGGATGGTTTTCGTACGTTTGAGAGACAACTGATCTATCTCTGTCATCAAAACTAACGTGTTGGCCACGACCAGCTGCCAGTAGCTTTGCCAATGAAAGACCCGCCATAGATGTTCGATAGCAAAGGTTTTGCTCATAATAGCTACCATACGTGGCATCGCACTGTCTTTTCGCTGTTGGATGAACAGAGTATCGATATTGACTGTTGTCGTCATTACTCCAGATTTTCTTCGCGCAAGAATGAGAAGCAAAGTAGTCAGATTGCCCTTCACTTGACGCCCAACGCGTTCCTTTAAATGGAAAACCGCCTAAATGATGCCCCAATTCATGGCAAACAACTAACGCGAAGCCGTCAGCAGTAACTTCAGGTGCTCGTGCTAGACCACCAAACATTGATACGATCCAGTTATTACCTTGCTGCATTGCGTAAGCATTAACCGTATCGTCGTTCCAGTTTCTTTTCCAAACTAGGTTTGCACCGTGGGAGTTTACAAGTGGCTCGTAGTAGATGTTCACTTCATCAATAATGCGGTTGAATTCCGCTTCACTAATGTTACCGCCACCTGCATTATGCCTAAGATGTAAATTATTCTCAGGCATAAATATGTCAGCATGGTTTATTAACGATGCTTGCTCAAACCCACTTTCTCCTGAAGAGTGAGCCTGAACACCTCCAGCAAAAACTGCTAACATCGACGCAGCTATCACTGTGATTTTTGCTTTAATCATTTTAAATTTTCCTTATTTAACTGATCGTACACATAACCGTGTACCCAATTAATTTAAGGAAAAACAGGAATAAAAAACACACAAAAACTGACTGATATTACTGCAATATTAGAGTTTTTATACTGGGAACGTTATATGAAATAATGAACAAAGCACCATGATAAATATCGAAAGTTTATAAGCTGTAAAAACAGTTAATTATGACGAAGCAGAAACCACTTGTTAAGAAAACAAAAACAAAGCAAACACAATGATAGTTTTTAGTATAATTTTTATTAATCAATCTAGTGAGTTTCACAGCTAAATATTATAAAAAAACTTTCATTTCATATTTATTAATATTGCTAAATTTTAAAATCTATTACTGTTCAAAGGGATACTGCTCCCTCCCTGTCCGACACAGCCACACATGCCTAGTTTTTTTATTGTATGTTGCCATTCTATTTGCCATGTTCATCAATTCTACGCTGTGACAAGCTAGTAGAGTTGTACAACTCACGTGAGACTATATCTATCGCTCAATACTACTTGAAATACTTTGCACCATTTAGGGGCGCTTCCTCCTAATTGAACTAAGCTAACACGTTTAATTTGAGCGTATTTCACTCAACATTCTTCTCGAAATGGATCGACAAGCCCACCCCTGCACCAAATAAGTGCAAAAGCGCTATAAGTTGCACCAACCTTGCACAAAATTATTCCAAGAAAAACTATTTTTATATGTGACTTAGCGTGCCAATTCTGATACATCTAAGGCTATCGCCGAGTTATGCAAAACACCCAAAGTTTGTCGCTTTGACGTGATTCAAACAAATGTTATGTCATTACTTGGCCCATCTATAAAGTTATATCGTGCTTCTTATTTACTTTTGTGTATTAGAAGTGAGCGATAAACACCACAACAAATCAACACAGGAATGAGGTAATTTATGTGTTCAATTTTTGGCGTATTGGAGCTTAAATCCGATCCCACAGAGCTTCGCGCTCAAGCGATAGAAATGTCAAAACTGCTGCGCCACCGCGGCCCAGATTGGTCTGGAGTGTATTCATCTGATAAAGCCATCTTAGTCCATGAACGACTTGCAATTGTTGGTGTTTCAAGCGGTGCTCAGCCTTTGTATAACCCAGAAAAAACACATATTTTAGCGGTAAACGGCGAGATCTATAACCACAAAGAGCTGGCCAAGAACTTAGAGATTGAATTTGAATTTCAAACAGAATCTGACTGTGAAGTTATTTTGGCGCTTTACAAGCAAAAAGGGCCTGAGTTTTTAGATGACCTCAATGGCATTTTTGCTTTTTGTTTATACGACGAAGAAAAAGATGCCTATCTAATTGGCCGAGATCACATTGGTATTATTCCTTTGTATACTGGCCGAGACCAACATGGGAACTTCTATGTTGCGAGTGAAATGAAGGCTTTAACTCCGATTTGTACACAAATCGAGGAGTTTCCTCCTGGTCACTACCTATATTCAACAGATGGTGAACTGCGCCCTTACTACAAACGTGACTGGCAACAGTTTGATACGGTGAAAGATAACGATGCCAGCGCGACTGATGTCAAAAATGCACTTGAAGCTGCCGTTAAACGCCAACTGATGTGTGATGTACCATATGGTGTACTACTGTCAGGTGGTTTAGATTCGTCCGTGATATCTGCTATTACACAAAAGTTTGCAGCAAAACGTATCGAAGACAATGATGCCTCAGATGCTTGGTGGCCAAAACTGCACTCTTTCTCTATTGGCTTGGAAGGCTCACCTGATTTAGCGGCGGCCCAAAAAGTTGCCGATGCAATTGGTACGGTTCACCACCCTATTCACTTTACAGTACAGCAAGGCATTGATGCACTTAAAGAAGTTGTTTACCACCTCGAAACCTATGATGTAACAACCATTCGCGCATCAACGCCAATGTATCTAATGTCGCGTCAAATTAAAGCGATGGGCATTAAAATGGTGCTCTCTGGTGAAGGTGCCGATGAGTTATTTGGCGGCTACTTATACTTCCATAAAGCGCCAAACGCACAAGAATTTCACGAAGAGCTCAACAGAAAAGTTTCCAAGCTACACATGTTTGATTGCCTACGCGCAAACAAGTCAATGGCGGCTTGGGGTGTAGAGGCGCGAGTGCCATTTTTAGACAAGGAGTTTGTGGACGTTGCAATGCGAACCAACCCCGAATACAAAATGTGTAAAAATGGGCGAATCGAGAAACATATTTTACGCGAAGCGTTCGATGGCTATTTACCTGATGAAGTACTTTGGCGACAAAAAGAGCAATTCTCTGATGGCGTTGGTTACAGCTGGATCGATTCACTCAAAGCACATGTTGAAGAACAGGTTTCCGATCAAGATCTGGAAAATGCTAAATATCGCTTCCCTATAAATACACCTGACAGTAAAGAAGCCTATTTTTACCGCCTGATCTTTACAGAGCACTTCCCAAGTGATGCAGCTGCCCACTGTGTACCTCATGGCAAATCTGTGGCGTGTTCGACGCCCGAAGCGCTGGCTTGGGATGAGTCGTTCCAAAACAATGCAGACCCTTCTGGTCGCGCGGCTAGCGTACACAACGAGGCTTATAAAGCAAAAGCTTAGACTATTAAATGATGATAAAAAACCCAGCACCTGTGCTGGGCTTTTTATGTCGAAATGGTAGGTTAACTATCTATAACCTAAATAAAACGCTTGATAATAAAATCAACCTTTACCCGTTTGGCTTGGCCTAATAGTTTTCTAACTGGTAATGGGTAGTCATCCAATGTTTCTACATCTTCTGGCCCGCTTAACAGTCGACAGTTTGCCAAAATAGCCTGCTTTTCTTTTTCTATATCTGCTTGGATCTGATGGTCTGGATCTTCGATCAGAATGCCATTTTCAATGTCCAAACCCCAAGCTCTTGGATTAAGGTTATGCCCGCTCAGCAAATGCGTGTGGTTATCTTTGCATATACCTTTTAGGTGAAATGAATTGTTCCCTTCTTTCCACAAATATACTTTTAGCTGACCGGACTTAATAAAACGATGTTGAGACTTTAAGAACTTTCTCAATATGGTTTCATACAGATATGGCAGCGCACCAATACGGCTAAATGGCTGACTTGGACATATATAGAAGTCATTAGCTGTTTTGTCACCTACAACAATGCTGACCTGTTGCCCTTGTTTCAGTAAACGGCGCAATGAGCGTAGTAACGGTGCAGGAAAGTTAAAGTACGGTGTGTATAACACCAACTCGTGCTCTGTAGTATCAAATAAGCTCTTGATTAATCTGTTTAGTTTATTTGTACGCCGACCAAAGCCTAGAAAAGCGCGAACATTAAGCCCTGCATTGCAGTCTGCACCTTCAAACGTATATTTTGCCTTCTTAAGGTCACGCATAAGCTGCTTTTGTGCCAACTTTATATCCGCTAACTTCGGTAGTGGTCTAGTATCTAAACGAGCCACCGCTTCAGAACTCAGAAGGTGCGTTTCAATAAAGTGGCAAAAGCTATTCGCAAGTAAAGGCTGTTTAATTACAAAGTATCTATCTAATCTATACTTATCATCATAATGTAAATACACATTATTTAAGCTTGCTCCACTGTACAATACCGTATTGTCAATGACGAAACCTTTGAGGTGTAACACACCAAATAGCTCTTTTGCTTTTACCGGCACACCATACACTTTTACATTACTATGTGTCTGAGCCAGTTTGTCGCAATATAGTTTCGCATTTCCTTCAGATCTTTCCTCGCCAATTAAGCCACGTTGTGCTCGATGGAAGTCGACCAACACGTTAATTTCAAGCGCTGGATTTTCAAGCGACTTCTTATGCAAAGCTTCTAAAATCTCACGGCCTGCTTCATCGTCTTGTAAGTACAATGCGGTGATGTAGATCCTTTCCTCTGCACCACGTATCAAGTCGAGTAATTCATCATGATACTGCTTTGCATCCGTTAAAATTTGGATTTTATCAGCTGTCAATGCAAATCCAGGTGTATCCTGCCAAAATGCCATAAATACCTATTCGTTAGGGGCTATTCTCTAGAGAATAACGAAACAAAATTACTAAGAACATACCAAAAAAAAACAATTTGATCATCGAATAGCGTTAGTTTTGCCTCTGATGGCTTAAATATCCATCAAGTACAGTATTTTTGACAACTGTACGATTTAGAGAAAAATGAAATTACGGTTTTATTTTACATCTAGGTTGAATTACATAGAATCGACCTCATTAATTCTCGGTATGTTAATTTTAGGAATGACCCATGAGTGATGTTAAACACTGCAAACTGCTTATTTTAGGCTCAGGCCCCGCTGGCTACACTGCTGCAGTCTATGCTGCACGTGCAAACTTAAATCCAGTATTGATCACTGGTATGCAACAAGGTGGACAATTAACCACTACAACTGAAGTTGAGAACTGGCCTGGTGATGCCCACGGTTTAACAGGTCCTGCGCTTATGGATCGCATGAAAGAACATGCAGAAAGATTCGAAACGGAAATTATTTTTGACCATATTAATAAAGTAGATGTGACTAAGCGCCCTTTCACATTAACAGGTGATCAAGGTACTTATACGTGCGACGCACTTATTATCGCCACTGGTGCATCGGCTAAATACCTTGGTATGGAATCTGAAACAGCGTTCCAAGGGCGTGGTGTGTCAGCTTGTGCTACATGTGATGGTTTCTTCTACCGAGGCCAAAAAGTAGCTGTTGTTGGTGGTGGTAATACCGCCGTTGAGGAAGCCTTATATTTGTCTAATATCGCTGAAGAAGTTCACGTGATTCACCGTCGTGATACATTTAGAAGTGAGAAGATCCTTTCAGATCGTCTACTTGAAAAAGCGAAAAATGGTAACGTCGTTCTACATTTGAATCGCACTTTAGATGAAGTGTTAGGTGATGATATGGGCGTAACAGGAATTCGAATTAAAGATACGGATTCTGAAAACACTGAACAGCTAGATTTGGCTGGTGTGTTCATCGCTATCGGCCACAAGCCAAATACAGATATGTTCGCAGGGCAACTTGAAATGAAAGATGGCTACCTTGTTGTACAATCAGGGCTGCACGGCAATGCTACACAGACCAGCGTTGAAGGTGTATTCGCAGCAGGTGATGTGTCAGATCACATCTATCGTCAAGCAATCACTTCTGCTGGCACAGGCTGTATGGCGGCTTTAGATGCAGAGCGTTACTTAGATAACTTAAAATAAATCTTGAAATGGGAGCAAATGCTCCCATTTTATTTATCACAGTTTTGCGCTATTTTAGCTATATCAGAAGCCATAACGTCTTTATATGACACAGCAATTATTCCACCTCAATCTGCACGATACTTTTTTTCCACCATGTAAATATGCTTTAAAAGACCCTGATGGCCTGCTAGCTATTGGTGGCTGTTTAAGTGTTGCACGTTTAAAAGTTGCCTACGCCAATGGTATATTTCCTTGGTTCAATGAGAACGAGCCCATCATGTGGTGGTCACCTAGCAATCGGGGGATTCTTGAACTTGACGAATTTCATGTCAGTCGGTCCTTAAAAAAGGCACTGCGACAACTGAACCCAACCGTCACAGTCAATACTGCGTTTAATGACGTTATCAATGCTTGTAGGATGCAACGTATTAATAAAGAGGGAACATGGATAAACAGTGATATGTTACTAGCCTACCAGAATGCACACGAAAAGGGTTTAACACATAGTCTAGAGCTGTGGCAAAACGATCGCCTTATCGGAGGTCTATATGGCGTAATGCAATCTGGTGTGTTTTGTGGCGAATCAATGTTTTTTTATCAGCCTAATGCATCGAAGTTGGCCATGTGGGCATTGACTAATTGGCTGAGAAGGCATAATGCCCATTTCATTGACTGTCAGCTAGAAAACCCTTATCTAACAAGTCTAGGTGCAAAAGTTATATCTCGAGATGAATTCTTGACTAGACTTAATGTAGCGGCACAATTTAACGTGCCAAAAACAATGTGGCTTGCTCAAACATTGGATGACATTTATGACTGAACACTTTCCTTCTAAAATTGGTCTGAGTCAGCAGTTTAGTTGCAGTTATCTGCCGCAGCAAAACGAGCAGTTATTAGTGATTCTGGATCCGAACTGTTACACGCCAGAGCGCTTTGAAGCACTGTTGGAATTGGGGTTTCGGCGCAGTGGTGATCAAATTTACCGCCCTCACTGTCCAAAATGTAGTGCGTGTCAGTCTATTCGTATTCCGACAAAACTCTTCACCCCCTCAAAGTCTCAAAAGCGTAAGTTAAAAAAAATAACGCAAGAGTTCTCTTTTACAGTCAGTCATAAAGAGAGGGAGGAATATTATCCTCTGTATGAAAAGTACATTTCACTTCGACATTACGATGGCAGTATGTATCCGCCGAACAAACTGCAATATGAAAGCTTTCTGTTTTGTCAGTGGCTACCTATCTCTTTTATTGAGCTTTGGCATAATGACAAACTCATTGCCGTTGCCGTGACTGATACTATGCCAAATGCTTTGTCAGCTATCTATACATTTTTTGACCCTGAGTATGACAGTTACAGCCTTGGAAATGTTATGATAATGGCACAGATTGAACACGCGAAAAAATTAGACAAAGAATTTGTTTATTTAGGCTATCAAATCGATAGCTGCAAAAAAATGCGTTATAAGTCACAATTTTTACCTGCTCAAAGATTTGTAAACGATGTTTGGATTGAGCAAGATCCGCCTCAATAACGTGGACAATATGTACTGTGTAAGTAAAAATGAACTTAAATTGGCTATTTAAATAACAAATTTTTGACCCTTACCTTTACTTATTGCCAGCTTTTGGGCAAAATCTCCAGCGTTTAATTATTCAAAGAGGTGTTACGCTACACATGGCGAAAGAAGACGTAATTGAAATGCAAGGCACAGTCCTTGATACTTTACCAAATACAATGTTCCGCGTTGAGCTAGAAAATGGCCACGTGGTGGTTGCTCATATTTCAGGTAAAATGCGCAAAAACTATATCCGTATTCTTACTGGTGACAAAGTGACGGTCGAAATGACACCGTACGACTTGACCAAGGGACGCATTGTCTTCCGCGCTCGTTAATCGAACCGTGTAGAAACCTGCCGTTAATTAGTACAATCTTAGGTTGTAGACTTCACTTGCGTTTAGCTATTTTATTTAAATGATAAGTCGTTGTTACTATCGGTGAGTATTCGATATATAACAAAAAGCCTAGCAAATGCTAGGCTTTTTGACGTGTAAAGCTCTGATGCTATGCCGATACAAGATTAGACTCATATCTAAAGTCCAGCTCTCCAGCCTTAACGCCAATTTTAACACTACCACCCTCGCTTAGCTTACCAAACAGGATCTCGTTCGCCAGTGGCTTTTTAAGCTTGTCTTGGATAACTCTTGCCATCGGTCTTGCCCCCATAGCTTTATCATAACCAAGGTCACCAAGCCATTCACGCGCTGCGGAAGTAAGTTCCAAGTTAACTGACTTTTTATCCAGTTGTGCTTGTAGTTCCACTACAAACTTATCAACAACTTGCAAAATAACTTCTTTTTCAAGGTGATTAAACCAAATGATGTTATCTAGTCGGTTTCTAAACTCAGGCGTAAACACCTTATTGATCTCAACCATTGCATCGTGTGAGTGATCTTGCTCTTGGAAACCAATAGATTTACGCACGGTTTCCTGCACACCCGCATTAGTGGTCATAACTACAACTACATTGCGAAAATCCGCTTTGCGACCGTTATTGTCAGTTAATGTACCGTGATCCATAACTTGCAGTAAGATATTGTAAATATCTGGGTGTGCTTTCTCAATTTCATCTAAAAGCACCACTGCATGGGGGTGTTTTATTACCGCATCAGTCAGCAGTCCACCTTGTTCAAATCCTACGTAACCTGGAGGCGCACCAATTAATCTGCTAATTGCATGACGCTCTGAGTATTCAGACATATCAAAGCGAATAAACTCCACACCCATACACTTAGCTAACTGCTTAGTTACCTCTGTTTTACCTACCCCGGTAGGTCCTGCAAACAGAAATGAGCCGATCGGTTTATCTTCATTAGCAAGCCCTGATCGAGACAGACGTATTGCTGACGTTAAAGCATCGATAGATTGGTCTTGACCAAACACCAACATTTTCAAATTACGATCTAAGTTCTTCAAGGTCTCTTTATCACTATTAGAAACGCTTTGTTGAGGAATTCTCGCAATTTTTGATACGATCATCTCAATATCTGAAACACCGATTGTTTTTTTACGTCTTGATGCTGGTTGCAAGCGCTGATTAGCACCCGCTTCATCAATCACATCAATTGCTTTATCTGGCAAATGACGCTCATTAATATACTTGGCACTTAGCTCAGCTGCAGCTCGCAATGCCTTTTGCGTATAACGAATACCATGATGCTCTTCATAACGCTCTTTTAGTCCATATAAGATTTTGGTGGTATCAGCCACACTCGGTTCCACCACGTCAATTTTTTGGAATCGACGAACTAGCGCTCGGTCCTTTTCAAAAATATTCTTAAACTCAGTATATGTGGTTGAGCCCATACAACGGAGTTGACCGCTAGATAGCAATGGTTTTATCAAGTTTGATGCATCCATCACGCCACCCGACGCAGCACCTGCACCTATGATGGTGTGTATTTCGTCAATGAATAATATTGCTTGTGGTTTTGACTGCAGCTCCTTTAGCAATGCTTTGAAACGTTTCTCAAAATCACCTCGGTATTTAGTCCCCGCAAGCAAAGCCCCCATGTCTAGCGAATAAACCACTGCATCTTCGATAACTTCAGGTACTTGCTTGTTGATAATGCGATATGCAAGTCCCTCAGCAATAGCTGTTTTACCCACCCCTGCTTCACCAACAAGTAAAGGGTTGTTTTTCTTACGACGACATAAAACTTGAACCGTACGCTCAACTTCATCATCACGTCCTACGAGCGGATCCACCTGTCCTGCTTGCGCTAACGTATTGAGGTTGGTTGTAAAGTTCTCCAACTTAGTTTTTTCTTCGTTTTGTACGTCACTCGAATCGTCATGAATGTCTTCATGATCATCGTGATCAGATTCCTCATCAACTTTTGAAATACCATGAGAAATAAAATTAACAATATCGAGGCGGCTAATATCGCTCTTTTTCAACAAATAAACCGCTTGGCTTTCTTGCTCTGAGAAAATCGCTACCAACACGTTAACACCGGTAACTTCACTACGCCCTGATGATTGTACGTGAAATACTGCACGCTGTAATACGCGCTGAAAGCCCAACGTTGGCTGCGTTTCTCTGTCTTCTTCTAAATCGGGAATAACAGGCGTTGTTTCGTCAATGAATTCTGACAATTCCCGTTTTAGATTTTCTATATCCACCCCACAGGCGCCTAACGCCTCTCCTGCCGATGGGTTATCAATTAGCGCCAATAACAAATGTTCAACTGTCATGAATTCATGGCGACGCGTGCGCGCCTCGCGAAAAGCGGCGTTTAAGGTAACTTCTAGATCTTTATTTAGCATTGGCAACCCCCAAACGAGAATTAAAAAGGTTATTCTTGCTCACAACTACACAGCAAAGGATGCTCATGGTCGCGAGCGTAACGATTGACCTGCTCAGCCTTGGTGTGGGCAATATCTGCAGGATATATACCACATACAGCTTTTCCCTCATGATGCACTTTCAGCATCACCTCAGTTGCTCTTTCGCTATCCATATTAAAAAATGTCATTAAAACTTCAATTACAAATTCCATTGGCGTGTAATCGTCGTTGTTCAAAATGACCTTGTACTTACGCGGTGGGCTTAGCTTTTGCTTTGCACTTTCGCGTACCGTGTCTATCACACCTGATTCTTTCGTCCCACTCATAATTAAATATAGTCTTGTCTTGGTAACTCAAGCAAACTTGAATTAAAAAATAAATAAAATGTTAAAAAATTCGTTAAAAAACTTGACTGACTGCTTATATAAACTACAGTCCTAATTAGATTGCTTAATCTATGGGCAGTCTAGCAAATTATAAAGTTTAGATTAACTAAATTAGTCAACTTATAGAAGGATGTAGAAGTATGGCTTGCGGAAAAGTCAAATGGTTCAACAATGCCAAAGGGTTTGGTTTCATCGTAGAAGACGGCAGTGAGGAAGATATCTTCGCCCATTACTCAACGATTGTAATGGATGGATACAAAACGCTTAAAGCTGGTCAGGATGTAACATTCGAGCTACAAGAGGGGCCTAAAGGCCTCCACGCTACCAACATCGCTCCACGTGATGAAGAGTTAGCTTAGTTGTAGTTTTGGCTATCGGAAGCGGGCTGCAATTGTTGCTCGCTTCATATTCCTTATAATTTTTGTCCCTTCTCCTTTAAAATTTCTAATTAGCCCTCATCTATTTTGCTTGCTACAATAGCGCTCGTTGTCGTTAGGTAGGTTAGATATTTTTATTTACGTGCAAAGTGAAAATATCTAACAAACTTGCTATAACCTGTTGCCTTAGGCAACATAGCATTCCCTTTGCATTGTTGAATGGCGAAAAGCCACAAATCTAGGAATGATGATGACATCAAAAATTATTTACACCAAAACCGATGAAGCTCCGGCGCTTGCCACTTACTCATTGCTTCCGATCATTCAAGCTTACACCAATGCCGCTGGCGTAGAAGTAGAGACTCGTGATATCTCTCTTGCTGGACGTATTATTGCTAACTTCCCTGAGTTCTTAACTGAAGAACAGCGTATCAACGACGCACTTGCAGAACTGGGTGAATTGGCGAAGACACCAGAAGCCAACATCATTAAGTTACCGAATATCAGTGCTTCTATTCCTCAGCTTCGTGCAACCATTAAAGAGTTACAAGAAAAAGGTTACGCACTGCCTGACTACCCTGCTGAACCAAAAGATGACAAAGAAGCTGCAATCAAAGCTACTTATGACAAAATCAAAGGAAGTGCGGTAAACCCAGTATTACGTGAGGGTAACTCAGACCGTCGAGCACCAGCTTCTGTAAAAGCCTATGCGCGTAAAAATCCACACTCAATGGGTGCTTGGTCTGCGGATTCAAAATCGTATGTTGCCAGTATGACTGACGGCGATTTTTTCGGCTCAGAACAATCTACAACCGTTAGCGAAGCAACAGATGTTCGTATTGAGCATGTAGCAGCTAATGGCGATGTTACTGTTTTAAAAGCGAGCACACCACTACTAGCCGGAGAAATCATTGACGCTTCACGTATGAGCGTTTCTGCTTTGCAAGAGTTCTTAGCTGCTGAAATCGCATCTTCTAAAGACAAAGGCGTACTGTTTTCACTACATATGAAAGCAACCATGATGAAAGTGTCAGACCCAATCATCTTTGGTCACGCTGTTAAGGTTTTCTATAAAGATGTGTTTACTAAGCACGCTGCGCTTTTCGCTGAGCTAGGTGTAGATGTAAACAATGGTTTAGGTGACGTTTATTCTAAGATTCAACAGCTTGACGACGCGAAGCGTCAAGAAGTAGAAGCTGATATCGCAGCGGTATATGAGTCTAGCCCAAGCATCGCAATGGTAGACTCGGATCGTGGCATCACGAACCTACACGTGCCAAGCGATGTGATCATTGATGCATCAATGCCAGCAGCCATTCGTACAAGTGGCCAGATGTGGAACGCTGAAGGTAAGCAACAAGACACTTGCTTTGTGATCCCAGATCGCTGCTACTCAGGCGTTTACCAAGCAACTATTGACTTCTGTAAGCAAAATGGTGCTTTTGACCCTCGTACCATGGGAACAATCCCTAACGTTGGTTTGATGGCACAAAAAGCTGAAGAATACGGTTCACACGACAAAACGTTTGAAGCGCCAGCAGCGGGTATCATCCGCGTTGTAGACAACAACGATAATGTACTGCTTCAACATGGTGTTGAGCAAGGCGATATCTGGCGCATGTGTCAGGTTAAAGACGCACCAATCAAAGATTGGGTTAAACTTGCAGTGAACCGCGCTCGCGCGACTGGTGTACCAGCAGTATTCTGGTTAGATGAAAACCGTGCTCACGACGCGCAGTTAATCAAAAAAGTACAAGCATACCTGCCAGAGCATGATACTGACGGCCTTGAAATCCTGATCAAAGCACCAATAGATGCAACTTTATACTCTCTTGATCGCATGAAAAACGGTCAAGACACAATTTCTGTAACTGGTAACGTACTGCGTGATTACCTAACTGACTTATTCCCAATTCTTGAGCTTGGTACAAGTGCTAAAATGCTGTCTATCGTGCCACTGATGAATGGCGGCGGTTTATTTGAAACAGGTGCAGGTGGTTCCGCACCAAAGCACGTTCAACAGTTCGAGAAAGAAAACCACTTACGTTGGGATTCGTTAGGTGAGTTCCTTGCTTTGGCCGCATCTTTAGAGCACTTGAGCCAAGCTACAGGCAATACTAAAGCACAGGTATTGGCTGATACACTTGACCAAGCAACTGGTAAGTTCTTAGATGAGAACAAGTCTCCTTCACGTAAAGTGAATGAGTTGGATAACCGTGGCAGTCACTTCTACTTGTCACTGTACTGGGCTCAAGCGCTTGCAGCACAAACAGCAGATGCGCAGTTACAGTCTCAGTTCACAGACATTGCACGTGATTTAGAAGCTCAAGAGCAAACTATTGTAGCTGAACTCAACGGTGCACAAGGTAAAGCTATGGATGTAGGTGGCTACTATCAACCAAATGATGAGTTAGCATTCTCAGCAATGCGTCCTAGCAACACATTCAACGAAATCTTAGCTAAGCTAGTGTAACGTTGTAGTAATGTGGAAAAAGCCTGCTTATGCAGGCTTTTTTATTATCTGTTCGCTAAAACTGATATCGGTAGGACAGTGAAACGTTGCGCCCTCTTGCTTGATATTCTCCAAATGGCTGGTTGTTCTTCTCTCCAAACGGAACAATAGCGCTGGTACTATACTCTGTATCCAATGCGTTATTGATATCTAATGACAATGACATATTATCACTCAGTTGATAATTAACCGCCGCAGAAACCGCTGTGTTTGAATCTTTATCTGACAAAACTTCCACCGTACTTCTACCATTGACCGACACCGAGATGCTCCAGTTTTGATTCGGATAATACACAAGTGATGTCATGCTATAGGTTCTAGGGACGAGTATGTCTGATGGCGTTATTTGCTGTGCTTCGTCAATATGTGTCTGATTACTGAACAGGTGCGTGATAAACCCTTTTAATTGCACTTTGTTAAACAGTCTCAATTGCCAGTCTATTTCCACACCTCGTGTAGTATTGCTTGCAATGTTATCTAGAAATACATTATCTCCATCCACACGAAAATCTATCAGGTCGTCAATATCGTTCCTAAACAAGCTAGTACTGATAGAAAAATCCTCACCGACAAATTGATACACAAACTCTAATGCCTCGAGTGTTGTTGGACGGAGGTTTTGATTACCTATCGTCAAACCGCTTTCTTCGTCATACAAATCTCCAAGTGAAGGCACTCGGTAGGCTTGGCCATAAATTAACTTAAAGGTGTGCCGTTCGTTTGGACTGTAGATCAAAGTTGCCCTAGGATTGGTTTTATCCGTCACATCATTATACGCATCATTACGTAAGCCCAACGTTGAGCGCCACTGGTCATTCCATACTGATTCCAGCTGTACGTAAACCATTTCTATGCGCCGCTCGTTATCCAAGATAATACGCTGCTCAGGTGCCGTTAACTCAACCACATTACCGAAGTATTCGAGATCTCCAAAAATATTGTAGTTACTACGTAAATACCCTCCTGGCACTTGGGAGCGAACGAACTCGAGCCCTGCTGATACCCTATGCTTAGCAAGCAGTTGGTAGCTGTAATCAATATTTGCTCGATAAGAATCATGCGTAAAGTTTTCTCCAAATAGAAAATCCGCTTGGGTAAATGGTCCTGTTCCTTTTAGCTCAAGCGCCGAGAGCGATTTACGCTTGGCTTTGGAATATTCAAGTCCCGCTTTAAACATCCAATCTTGCTGTTGAGCATTTTGGTATTCAAGCCGAGATAGCCAGTGTTTGTTTTCTACATACGCCGTTCCATCTCTCAATCTGCGAAACAAGTAATGATTCTTGCGCTTTGAATTAAAATAATGGTTTCTGAGCGTAAACCCCGCATAGGATAGATAGGCCTCTAATTGATTGGCCTCGTGTGCATCATTTGTAGTAGTTTGAATATTAAAGCGGTCAAAGACATTTCCTAAAGTATCACCATCGTCTTCATAAATACGCGCATCAACCCCAAAGGACAACTCTTCACCTTGATAGTTAAAGCCCCCGTTGATTTCTCGCCTGTCAAACGAGCCCACAGCAACTTCAATATTATTCTCTATTTTGGTCACGATATTAATGACACCGTTAAACGCATTTGAACCATATAAAGTCGATCCAGGGCCTCGAATAACTTCAACTTTCTCAACATTATGTAAGCTAACAAACCTGTCTATGTAGTTGATTCCACCTGTATAATCTTCGTTCAAGCGTTGACCATTAACTAAAACTAAAAGCGTGTTAGCGTATTTTTGCGGGTGTCCGCGTGTGATCAGATAAGATTGGTTACCTTCGACCGAATTATACATTGGATAAAACCCAGAAATGTGGGCAAATAATTCACTCAGTGTTTCAATACCTAACAGTCGGATATCTTGTCTCGAAAAGTAACTGACCGTTGAAGGGGCATATTTAAGTTGGGTATCCGTCTTGGTTGCGATGGTTACAGTAACGTTTTGTAACTCTTCAAGAGACAAGCCATAGATGTCCTCTTCTGCAACACAGTTACATGCCATAAAAACACCCAACAAATAAATCAAGTGGATGGCAGGCGTATTAGTCATAGTTACATATCGGGTTACTTTAAAGTCATATCTATAAGTTAGTTATGTTACATTCATTTGTCACGTGAAACATTGTGCAACTCGCCCCTTTGTCACTATCACAGGCAATGATACAATTCATAGCGCTACAATTAATCGGTGAAGTAATGAATAAAGCCCGTACACAGTTCAACAAAAGTAATAGAAACAAGCCTAAGACCAAGTTTCAAAGTAAACGCCCTGTCAAACAGGCTCTCCCTCCAGAACAAGTAAAAATAATTTTGTTCAACAAGCCCTATGATGTTTTGTGTCAATTTACCGATGACGCAAATCGCGCAACGCTTGCTAATTACATCAAAGAAAAGCATGTCTATGCCGCAGGTCGTTTAGACAGAGACAGCGAAGGTCTTTTGCTTTTAACCAACTGTGGAAAACTACAACATCAATTAACTAACCCCAATCAAAAAACCACCAAAACTTACTGGGTGCAAGTCGAAGGTGTTCCGTCAAATGAAGCTTTAAAAGCTCTATCTGAGGGTGTAGAGCTCAAAGATGGTCTAACTCGACCTGCCACTGTTAAAGTTATTGAAGAGCCAGATATTTGGCCAAGAACTCCACCAATTCGAGAACGTGCAAGTATTCCTACAACGTGGTTAAGCATCAGCATAAGTGAAGGTAAAAACCGCCAAGTTCGTAGAATGACAGCGCATGTCGGCCATCCAACACTGCGACTAATTAGAGCAAAGATTGGAAAATACACCCTTGATGGATTAAAAAATGGCGAATATAAGATACTCAGCGGTTATTGATAGAGATATCGACTTTTAGCGGCAGGCTTTTGCGTGCTATAATCACGGCCTTTCCACATCAGGTAGATTTACAGCAAAAATTATGAGCGATAATAGTCACATTAAAGTCATCGTTGGCATGTCCGGCGGTGTTGATTCTTCGGTTTCAGCGTATCTGTTAAAAGAGCAAGGCTATCAGGTTGAAGGCCTGTTCATGAAAAACTGGGAAGAAGACGATAATGATGAGTATTGCGCCGCCGCTGAAGACTTAAAAGATGCGCAAGCTGTCTGTGACAAATTAGGCATTGAACTACACACCGTAAACTTTGCCGCTGAGTATTGGGACAATGTGTTTGAATACTTCTTAGCTGAATATAAAGCAGGCCGTACACCTAACCCCGACATCATGTGCAACAAAGAGATTAAATTCAAAGCGTTCTTGGAATTTGCCGCACAAGCACTAGGTGCCGACTACATCGCCACCGGTCATTATGTTCGTAGAGAAGAACGCGATGGTCAGTTTGTTATGTGTCGCGGTTTGGACGATAACAAAGATCAAAGTTACTTCTTATACACTTTAAGTCATGAGCACATAGCTCAAACGCTTTTCCCTGTTGGTGATATTGCCAAGCCTGAGGTACGTCGTATCGCAGAAGAGCAAGATTTAATTACACATGACAAAAAAGACAGTACAGGCATTTGTTTTATTGGTGAGCGTAAATTTAAGGACTTCCTACAAAAGTTTCTACCCGCCCAGCCTGGCAAAATAGAAGACACCGAAGGCAATGAAGTAGGTGAGCATGAAGGCCTTATGTATCACACTCTAGGTCAGCGTAAAGGTCTACTAATAGGCGGTATGAAAGAAGGTAATGGTGAGCCTTGGTACGTTGTTGACAAAGATATTGAGCGTAATGTGCTAGTTGTAGGACAAGGTAAAGATCACCCTCGTCTGTTCAGCAACGGTCTAAATGCCGACCAACTTCATTGGGTTGACCGTACGGGACCTAAAGGCACCACCCGCTGCACCGTAAAAACCCGTTATCGCCAAACTGATATTCCATGTACCTTACTCGTTGGTGCAGACGGCATGGCACGTGTTCTGTTTGATGAGCCACAAAAAGCAGTCACGCCAGGTCAATCGGCTGTCTTTTACGCAAATGAAGTTTGCTTAGGCGGTGGAATTATTGATTCGGTGATTAAGTAATGGCTGCAAACTATGTAATGCCACTTGCGGCAATGTGTCAAATAACACACTTAGTTCAAAAAGCTGCAAAATTTGGTCAGTTTAATGAACGTGAAGTTGAGGGCTTTTTACAAAGCATCGTCAACCTAACCCCAGATAAACCAGAAGACGTTTACCCGGATCACTTTGCTTTGAAGTCTGGTTATCGCACCTTGCTTGCACAACTAACCCCACAAGGTGAAAAAGACGTAGAGATGGTTAAGTATGTGGGCAGCTTAATGCAGCTGGAAAGGGCTTTATCCAGCAATAAAAAAGCACTCGATATGCTTGCAAAGCGCCTTAAAGATATAGAGCGCCAATTACAACATTTCAATCTATGCGATGACACAATCATTGCGGCTTTCGCTGACATTTACAGTGAAGTGATTAGTCCGCTTGGACAAAAGATCCAAGTATTTGGGCAACCTGAATTGCTAAAACAACCTGCAGTTCAGCAAAGAGTTAGAGCACTACTACTTGCGGGTATTCGTAGTGCTGTGCTTTGGCGTCAACTAGGTGGTAAACGCCGCCAGTTTTTCTTCGGTAAGAAAAAAATTATCGTCCAAGCACAAAGCAGAATTTAAAATATCGTTCAAAACCAATTAGTTTAGGAGAAATTATGGAGCTTTCAGCGTTAACCGCTATCTCTCCAGTGGATGGTCGCTACGGCAGTAAAACTACCGAATTACGTGGCATCTTCAGTGAGTTTGGCTTAATTAAGTACCGTGTCACTGTCGAAGTACGTTGGTTACAAGCACTAGCCCAAGCCCCAAGCATTGCTGAGGTACCTGCATTTAGCGATGAAGCTAACGCGTTATTAGACAGCATAGTTGATAACTTTAGTGAAGCTGATGCCGCTAGAGTCAAAGAGATAGAACGTACAACAAACCATGACGTTAAGGCTGTTGAATACCTTTTAAAAGAAAAGGTTGCAGATAATGCTGAATTAAATGCTATTAATGAGTTTATTCATTTCGCATGTACATCTGAAGACATCAATAACTTGTCTCACGGCTTAATGTTAAGCGAAGCACGTGACAAAGTATTGTTGCCTTATTGCGATGAACTACTCGCTGCACTGAAAGCAAAAGCAGTTGAATACCGTTCTGTCGCTATGATGACACGTACCCATGGTCAGCCTGCATCTCCTTCAACTATGGGCAAAGAGTTTGCCAATGTGTATGTTCGCTTGAAGCGTCAACGTGATCAAATCGCACAAGTGGGTATTCTTGGCAAAATAAACGGCGCTGTTGGTAACTACAATGCACACTTAAGTGCCTACCCTGATTATGACTGGCACGCTCACGCAGAGCAGTTTGTTACTAGCCTTGGCTTAACCTGGAATGCGTTTACCACACAAATCGAACCACATGATTACATTGCAGAATTATTCGATGCTATCGCTCGTTTCAATACTGTTCTACTTGATTTTGATCGTGATGTTTGGGGCTATATTGCACTTAACCACTTTAAGCAAAAAACGGTAGCTGGCGAAATTGGTTCCTCTACAATGCCACATAAAGTTAACCCAATCGATTTTGAGAATTCAGAGGGTAACCTTGGCTTAGCGAATGCTATTTTTGCTCATCTTGCACAAAAACTACCTGTTTCTCGCTGGCAGCGTGACCTGACTGACTCAACAGTGCTACGTAATCTAGGTGTCGGTATGGGTTACACACTGATCGCTTATCAAGCAACGCTTAAAGGTGTTAGCAAGCTTGAAGTGAACGCTGACAAGCTACTTGAAGAACTTGACCAAAATTGGGAGCTACTTGCTGAGCCTATTCAAACAGTTATGCGTAAATACGGTATTGAGAAGCCATATGAGAAGCTTAAAGAACTTACCCGTGGTAAACGTGTCAACCAAAGCATTATGGCTGAGTTTATCGACGGCTTAGAGTTACCTGAAGATGTAAAAGCACAGATGAAGCAAATGACGCCAGCTAACTATATCGGCCGTGCGGAAGCTTTTATCGACGAGCTCGTATAACTTACACGTAAATTAAGTTATAAAGCGAAAGAAGCATTTCTTTCGCTTTTTTTATGGAAAAATTATGTACCAATTGAGAATTAATGATCTAACCACAGCGCAGTTTTTATCGCAGTATTGGCAAAAACAGCCTTTACTAATTAAGTCAGGTTTCAGCAACTTTATTGACCCTATAGAGCCTGAAGAACTTGCTGGATTGGCGATGGAGGAAAGCATTGAATCTCGCTTGATCACCAATCATAACGACGATTGGCAAGCACACCATGGGCCCTTCGAAGACTTCACACTGCTAACCCCAGAAAACAGCACACTTTTGGTGCAAGCGGTTGATCACTGGCACCCTGAAGCCGCACAATTACTCACACCCTTTAGATTTATTCCGAATTGGCGGATTGACGACTTGATGATCAGTTACTCGACTCCTGGCGGAGGGGTTGGCCCGCATTTAGATCAGTATGATGTGTTCATTATTCAAGGCCAAGGTAAAAGGCACTGGCGTGTTGGTTTGCCCGATCAGAACCTAAAACAATTTGCAAAAAATAAATCTCTGCTGCAAGTAGAGCCCTTCGAGGCTATCATTGATTCGGTATTAGAACCTGGAGACATCCTTTACATACCGCCGGGTTGTCCTCATGAAGGATATGCCGTTGAGAATGCACTTAATTACTCCGTCGGATTTAGAGCGCCAGATCAAAAAGATTTGGTATCAAGTTTCGCCGACTACCTTATCGACCATGAGCTTGGAAATACACGTTATAGCGACCCTGATTTACTTACTCCCAAATCTATTGGTCAAATCAGCGATACTGAAATCAATAATGTACGCAAACTGATGCAAGACGTTCTTGCCGATGACAATACCTTCAAGCACTGGTTTGGAACCATGATCAGTCAAGCCAAGCATGATATCGACTTGGCACCATTAGATGAGCCTTTGAGCGTAGATGACTTGCAAGAATACCTTGAGACAAGTGAAGTCATTATTCGCGCAGGTGGTGTTCGTTCGATGTACCAAGTTTTACGTCACTCCATATTATTAAGTGTTAATGGAGAGAGTTATACTTTACCACTAGAAACGCTTGAGAGTGTAAAGCTGTTAACCGACGAAACTGAATTTACAGTATCACAAATAAAAGAATCATTTAGTTGTTTGGAATTTATGAAAACCTTAACTAAACTGATTAGTGAGGGAACGTATTACTTACAAGAAGACGATGAGTTTGAATAGCTTGACTGAGGCGTTCAAACTGTGACCGTTGCCAAGTTGATTTAGGTTTTTATTTATTACTTTGCAGACACTAGCACTGTAACTAAATAGCAGCAAAAATAGGCACTTAATAACTTGGTAACCTGCGCAAATACGTTATGTATTCGGTGGAGGAATCATGAGTTACCACGTTGACAAGGTCAGTTGGCTTCAGAAAAAGGCGCTGCTAAAGCAAATTCGTGAACGCGTATTTGTATACGAGCTTCACATACCAAAAGAAGTCGAATTTGACTCACTAGACGCGCTATCGGAACACGTTATCATTCACAGCGAGAAGAATGAAGCGGTAGGAACAGGAAGGCTAAGCCCTGATGGATTAATTAGCCGAATTGCGGTGCTGCAATCACACCGCAACAGGGAGGCGTACACTTCGTTGCTAAACTTTCTTGTACTGATTGCCAGTGAAAAAGGTTTAGACACAATTTATGTTAATTGTATACTTGATGAAGTTCCGAACTTTATTGAGAGCGGCTTTTTAAAACAAGGTTGTGTATTTATGGAAGCAGGGATCCCGAGGCAAAAGCTCAAGTGCCCTATCTCCTCATTTAACACCGAACCATTTACGATGCTTCATTAGCCCAAAGTTGCTCTCTATCTGCAATTTCATATATTCCATGGGCACTGTTAACAAGTAGGTTTGCAAACTTGACTTGTGTTTCATCATGTTTACTTGTCGCCAGAATATCATCTGCTTTTAACTGCCAACGGTATGAAAAGTACTTAATTGCTTCTCGTGCTGTTTTCGCTGCACTTGCTTCCATATGATCTGTTGGTAATCGACCCGTGATCACCCAGTAGTTTTTCCCATTTTGTGCTTTCATTTTCCAAATTGCGCAAAGTGGCGCTAAAAAGCGGCTTTCATTATCAAAAACTGTACTTGGGATAATACCCTTCTCGGCCAAGTGCTTTTGAGCATTTTGAAAACATTCTCTTTGCCATTCTCTTTCTAGTTCTTCAATTTGCTGTGGTGTTAACTGTTGTTCGCTCATGATCTACTTCTTACCTAAGCTTGAATTGTGACTGTAATGTACGGGTTTACGAACGTGCTTGCAAGCATCAAGGTACTATACATAATATGTCGCGTAAGCCACACCCGTTAGTTGTTCCCAAGTACCTGTGCAGGATCGGTTTTAGTTGCCTGCCATGCAGGGTAAACACTTGCAAGAGTTGCCAGCAAAAGCGTCACTGTCAAAGTGATAAATATATCTGACCACACTAACTTCGATGGCAAGAACTCAACAAAGTATACGCCTGACAGGGGGTTACTTTCTGGACTCGAGTAAATAGCATTAAATAAGTCAGGCAGATTAATAGCCATTAATACCCCGAAAAGAGTGCCAATAACAGCACCAATTGTAGCGTAAGTCACCCCTTGCAACGCAAACGTAGCGAATATAGTACTATCTTTTGCCCCCATGGTTTTTAAAATCGCGATATTTGCCTGTTTATCTTTCACCTCCATGACCATGGAGGAGACTATGTTAAAACTCGCAACTGCAATAATCAAAAACACAACTAAGAAAACTATCGTTCTAACCATTTGAATATCTTGATATAAACTACCTTGTGTTCTAAACCAGCTATTCACATATACTAAGTCGGGAATACTCTGCCCTGCACTCATGGCGATATCATGGGCACTGAATACATCATTGACCTTTGCTCGAAGTCCTGTCACTTGATTTTTGTTCAGCCCAAGCGTTTCTTGCAGCGCGCTGATATGTGTTAGGGTCAAACTTTCGTCAATTGGCCCACCCATATTGATGGTCGCTACTACTTGCAACGTTAACCTTTTTGGCGCGGCAAGCGGCTGCTCTGCGTGCTGATTGGCGACCAACAGCGTTACTTTATCCCCGGCTTGCACATCAAGCGCTTGTGCTATCTTAGCTCCTAACACGACTTCGTTAGCTGCGAGTTGCGATATGGCTTTGCCCTGAATATAACGACCGACGTTGGAAACTTTATGGTGTAAATGAGGTACTATTGCTTTGAGCTGCGATGCTTTGAGCTTACCTTTATACTGCACCATGGCAGTCAAATTGATCTCTGGCGTTGCAGCCATTATGTTCGAATGAGCTTCCAGCGTTTCTACCTTTTGTGGCCAGTCTGATATCGGCTCATATGGCGCTTGATAACTGACATGGGGAACCACTGAAAGAAGTCGCTCTTCTAACTGCTGTTCAAAACCATTTATGACCGATAAAGCTACAATCAAAACTGTCACGCCCAACATAACACCGAGTGTAGAGGCTTTGCTTAATAAGCTAACGATCCCTGTTCGTCTCTTGGCATGACGAAAACGTTTGCTCAAAAATGCACTAAGCATGACTCACCTCAGCAATCACACCATCGTCTAATTGAACGCTGCGGCCCAGCTTTTCAGCTAATTCCAAATCGTGCGTTACTACCACAAAACTGGTATTAAGTTGCTGATTAAGCTCAGCAAGTAACTCATAGATATTGATGGCATTGTGCTTATCTAGGTTTCCGGTTGGTTCATCAGCAAGTACTAATGCAGGTTTAGTGACCAATGCGCGAGCTATCGCCACACGCTGGCGTTCACCGCCAGATAATTCCGATGGCTTATGGGATGCGCGCTTCCCTAATCCTACCCGCTGTAACATAGCCTGCGCTTCTGGTTCGGCCTGTTTGATACTCATCCCTCTTATCAACAGTGGCATTGCCACGTTTTCTAGGGCTGTAAACTCCATCAGCAGGTGATGAAACTGATATATAAAGCCCATGTGTTGGTTACGAAACTCGGCTTGTTTTGCCCTTGATAATTTTGCCACCTCCACGCCTTTAATACTCACAGTACCCGATGAGGCGCTATCCAAGGTGCCAAGAATATGAAGCAAGGTACTTTTTCCAGAACCCGAACTTCCGACGATAGCAAGCATTTCACCTTGTTTGATTTGTAGATCCACACCTTTTAACACTTCAACTTGTGCTTTCCCATCTTGATAAGATTTACCCAACTTTTTACAATCAATAACTAAATCATTCATATCTTAATACCTCAGCTGGTAATACACTTGCTGCCTTTTTCGCGGGATAAAGTGTCGCTATAAAGCTCAAGGCAATACTTACCAACGTCATCATCAGTAAACTTGACGTTGAAAAAACAACCGGCAAACTGGCACCGCCCAAAAGTGAAAGCCCAGTAAATTGCAAAATTTCGTTAATATTGTTGGCCACTAACAGCCCAAAGAATACGCCAATTCCCGTGCCAATCAGGCCATTATATAAGCCCTGTATCATGAACACTCGGCCTATCATGGTTGGTGTAAAGCCAAGAGTTTGCAGAATCGCCACCTCTCCTTGCTTTTCTCGTACCATCATCGAAAGCGCCGAGAGAATATTGAATATCGCAACAATTACGATGAGACCAAGTAACAGCGACATAATACGTTTCTCCATCGCTACCGCGGCAAACAAAGTGCCTTGTTGCGACTGCCAGTCATCAACAACATATTGCTGCTGTAAATTAGGCATTTCTTCATAAAACTCAGTCAAGGAGAAAGCATCATCCAACGTAATACTCACATCATATTGAGCGCTATCTGTGCGACGCATTAATCGAGCTAAGCTTCGTCCATCAGCAAAAGCTAAGCTTGTATCAGCTTCACTATTGGAGTCATAAATTGCAGCCACGCTGAACAGTCGCTGCATTGGTACGCGCCCAAGCGGTGTGTAACTTGTGACATCAGGCATAATCACCCTAATCTCTTCTCCCACCCCGACGGAAAGTTTGCTGGCGAGATAGCGGCTTATCATCAGCTGATATTTTTGCGAAACTAAGCGTTGGCTGGTGCCACTATATACAGAGTGCTCAACTGGGTTCTTGTAACCGTCAAAAACCCCTTGTAGGCGCACGCCAACCAGCTCTTTGTTAGTTTGTAAAATAACATCTGAAGTAAGATAAGGCTGTACACGTTTTACTTGTTCTTTTGCCATCAGTTCAGCCATCAATGACTCACTATTAAACTGTGACGCGCTAGTTTGCTTGACCTGAACATGTGGGATCAAATCAAGCATCGCGGTTTTTAAGGTTTGCTCAAAGCCATTCATCACAGAGCTGACAGTGATCAGCGACATCAAACCTAGTGAGATACCCGCAATAGAAAAAAACGATATAAAAGAAATAAATGCGTTACCTTTGGCAGCCGTAGCATACCTTAAGCCAACGAATAAGCTGACAGGCTGAAACATACTTAATTTTGATTATGTTTGAGGTTAATGCGACGCATATTAGCACAAACCAACTGAGCTTTGGTACGCTACAAATTGTAAAAAAATATTGGATATCCAATAGTTAAATGAGATTTTTAGTGTAAAATGCCTGAAATCTCACGGCATGGAAGTTTTATGTTGTCTTTATCTAGATTTAAGCACATGAATTTAAAGGGGGATTTGTTCGGTGGTGTAACTACCGCAATTATATCCCTTCCATTAGCTCTCGCCTTTGGTGTAGCTTCCGGCGCAGGTGCCGAAGCTGGTATGTGGGGCGCAATACTCGTTGGCCTCTTCGCTGCTTTATTTGGTGGCTCTACCTCTCTGATTTCTGAACCAACAGGTCCGATGACGGTCATTATGACCGCAGTTTTAACCACTATGATGGCTAAATACCCTGAAACAGGAATGGCCATGGGTTTCACCGTTGTCATGATGGCCGGAGCCTTTCAAATCTTACTCGGTACACTCAAACTCGGTAAATATGTAACCTTGATGCCTTATAGCGTCATCTCAGGTTTTATGTCTGGAATTGGGGTTATATTGATCATTTTGCAAATTGCACCATTACTTGGTCATAAAGCCCCCCCAGGAGGCGTTATTGGTACACTCTCTATGTTACCAGACCTGATAATGAATCTGCATTTTTCAGAGTTATTGTTGGGTGCTCTAACCCTTGGTATTCTATTCTATCTACCAGAAAAGTATCGCCAATATGTTCCCGCGCAACTGGTTGCTCTAGTTGCCATTACCCTATTCTCAGTCATCTTTTTTGACACTGATAGCATACGACGCATTGGTGAGATCCCGAGCGGATTGCCAGACATGGTCTTTCCGACATTTGGGGCTGAAGTCTTTACTGAAATGGTTATAGATGCATTAATTTTGGGCACTTTAGGGTGCATCGACACCTTGCTCACTGCCGTTATCGGAGACAGTTTAACCCGTACGGAACATAACTCAGATAAAGAATTACGTGGCCAAGGTATAGCAAACATGGTATCGGGTCTATTTGGCGCATTACCAGGAGCTGGCGCGACAATGGGAACCGTGGTCAACATTCAAGTTGGTGCGCGTTCGCCGGCTGCTGGTATTATCAGAGCGCTCATTTTGATGGCCGTGGTGTTCGTGGCCGGTAGCCTAACAGAGCCCATCCCAATGGCCGTTTTAGCGGGTATTGCGGTATATGTTGGCTTCAATATTTTAGATTGGAGCTTCATTCAGCGTGCTCACAAGTTAAGTCTCATGCAAATGGCCATTATGTATGGCGTTATGCTTTTAACAGTATTTGTTGATCTCATGGTCGCCGTAGGGCTTGGCGTGTTTATATCAAACATCATTGTAATCGAGCGGCTGAGCCAGGTACAAGCAGAGCAAGTTAAGGCTATCAGCGACAGTGATGATGATGTGCCAATGAGTGAGCAAGAGCGTGAACTGTTCAATCAAGCACAGGGTCAATTGCTCTACTTTTACCTCTCTGGCCCCATGATTTTCAGTGTCTCTAAAGCAATTGCCAGACAGCACCGCGATGTTGCAAAGTATAAAGCTATGGTGCTGGACTTAAGTGATGTTCCAATGTTAGACGTCACAGTAAGTCTAGCGCTTGAAAATGCCATTATTGACGCATTGGACGCCAACTGTGAAGTATTTATCTACTCACCAAACCCACAAACTAGCGAACAGTTACATCGCTTCAACATCAATGAGCGATTGGGCGGTAGTGCCTTCTGTCAAAGCCGTGAAGAAGCACTTAATTGTGCTCTTGCTGCTATGCAGACAATTGAGCAAACCGCAGGGCTAAATAATCAAGCAACAGGCGTAAACTCGTAGGCATGTATTGTCTGGGCGGATATAACGCCCAGACTCCTTCTGGCTCAGGCCTAAAATGCGGTAGCACCTCCACAAGCCTTTGTTCATTGAGCGCTTCTTGAACGTAGTAATGCGGTAATTGAACCAACCCTATTCCTTTACACGCCGCATCTAACAAAGACCACCCGCTATTACAGATCAGATTGCCATGTACTGTAATGTTACGTTCTTTCTCATCATCTAAAAACCGCCATGATCTACTATTTCCTATCAAACAATTATGCTGAGCAAGTTCGCTTAAACTATTAGGCTGTCCATGACTTGCCAGATAATCCGGCGCTGCACAAACCAAGGTGTTGCGCCACGCTAATTTACGGGCTTTGAGGCTAGAGTCTTTTAGGTTGCCAAGCCGAATCGCCACATCAATACCCATAGCAACAATATCCAACTGCTCATTACTTAACGTCATTTCAATGCTCACTTTTGGATATTTACGCATAAAATCGCTGACTATTGGCATAATATAATGTTCGCCATACATTACTGGTGCGGTGAGTTTAAGCACCCCTGAAGGTTGTTGATCCCTTTGTCGAAGCGCCAAAGTAGCATCATCATAGGCATGTTGAAGGTGCCGTGCATGCGTGAGAAATACTTTTCCTTCTTGAGTCAACGTAAGCGTGCGCGTCGTGCGAGTCAGAAGCTGATGATTTAGCTGCTGCTCTAGCTCTTTAACTCTACGACTTACCTGCGCAACCGACGTATTTAACTTTTTGGCTGCACGAGTAAACGAGCCTAAGGTTGCAACAGCAACAAACTCATCAATACCAATCCATCTATCCATTATTACAAATACGTAAAAGTGTTTTATTTATATTGATATTATCAAAAATAAGAAACTAATTATACTTAGGTATCTTTTACGGAAAATGAGAACAAAATATGTCTGAATTTATCAAATCAAAAGCTGCTATCGCTTGGGGTCCAGGTCAGCCACTTAGTATTGAAGAAGTGGATGTTATGTTGCCAAAAGCAGGCGAAGTATTGGTTAAAATCACCGCCACTGGCGTGTGTCATACAGACGCTTTTACACTTTCAGGTGAAGACCCTGAAGGCGTATTCCCTGCAATACTTGGCCACGAAGGCGCTGGCATCGTCGAAGCTGTTGGTGAAGGCGTAACGAGTGTGTCAGTAGGCGACCATGTTATACCGCTTTACACCCCTGAATGTGGCGAGTGTAAGTTCTGTACATCAGGCAAGACTAATCTGTGTCAGAAGATTCGAGAGACACAAGGCAAGGGCTTGATGCCAGATGGGACAACACGTTTCTACAAAGACGGAGAGCCTATTTATCACTACATGGGTACTTCAACTTTCTCTGAGTACACCGTATTGCCTGAAATTTCGCTTGCCAAAGTTAACCCTGAGGCTCCTTTGGAAGAAATCTGCTTGCTGGGCTGTGGTGTTACCACAGGTATGGGCGCAGTGATGAACACCGCAAAAGTACAAGCTGGTGATACCGTGGCTATTTTTGGTTTAGGTGGTATTGGCCTATCGGCCATTATTGGTGCAACTATGGCTGGCGCTAGCCGTATCATTGGGATTGATATCAACGAAAGCAAATTTGCATTAGCAACTAAGCTTGGTGCTACAGATGTTATCAATCCAAAAGAGTATGATAAGCCAATTCAAGAAGTGATAGTAGAGATGACAGACGGTGGCGTTGACTTCTCTTTTGAATGTATTGGTAATGTAGATGTAATGCGTTCAGCCCTTGAATGTTGCCACAAAGGCTGGGGTGAGTCAGTTATCATAGGGGTCGCAGGTGCTGGCCAAGAGATCAGCACCCGTCCATTCCAATTAGTCACTGGTCGTGTTTGGCGTGGTAGTGCTTTTGGTGGTGTAAAGGGCCGTTCTGAACTACCAGAAATCGTTGAACGCTACATGGCAGGTGAATTTAAGCTTGATGACTTTATCACTCACACAATGGCGTTAGAAGACATCAATGAAGCGTTTGATTTAATGCATCAGGGTAAGAGCATTCGCTCTGTCGTACACTATAAGTAAAGGAAGCACCATGGAATTAGTCGCCAGCAACAAAGTGGTTGGCGGCTGGCATAAGCGTTACCGCCATGCCAGCGAAACCACTCATTGTAACATGACATTCGCTATTTTCTTACCCGAAGCTGTTAATAAGGGTAACAAAGTCCCTGTTTTATATTGGCTGTCAGGATTGACCTGTACTGATGAAAACTTTATGCAAAAAGCAGGCGCTTTCAAGCTTGCCAATGAGCTAGGAATTGCCATTGTTGCACCTGACACCAGCCCCAGAGGGGATGACGTCGCAGATGATGCAAAAGGCAGTTATGACTTTGGGCTTGGCGCTGGATTTTATGTCAATGCGACCATGCCGCCATACAAAACTCATTACCAAATGTATGATTACATTGCCTCTGAGCTTCCTAAACTAGTTCAGGCCCACTTTCCTGTCACGACGCAACAAGCCATCAGTGGTCATTCAATGGGCGGTCATGGTGCGTTAGTGATAGGCATGCGTAACGCCCAAAGCTATTCAAGTATATCGGCATTCAGTCCAATCTGTAATCCAATGCAATGTCCGTGGGGAGTGAAAGCATTCACTGGATATCTCGGCATTGATACCAAGCAATGGCAACAGTACGATGCCACCGCTTTGATGCTAAATCAGCAATTTGATGCGCAAACCCCAATATTAATTGACCAAGGCGATGCGGATAACTTTTTGGAAGAGCAACTACAACCTTGGTCTTTGCAAAAAGCAGCTGAACAAGTCAACTATCCGTTTGTTTTAAATATGCGCGAAGGCTATGATCACAGCTACTTTTTCATCAGTAGCTTTATAGATGAGCACTTGCGATTTCACGCCAAACATTTTTAATTTCTAAAGGGAGCGATTATGGCCTCTTGCTCCCTTTTGCCAGCAACGCTGTTTGTATACGAATAAGGCTACTTTATGCCATGAAGCATACTTGCCGTTGCAAATTAACCCGCCGTCTTCCACAATAAGATTAATTATCGTTTTACATCAAGGCAAACCATGGAAGTTGAACATCAGGAAATTGCCCGATTCTTGGAAGCTTACCCCCCTTTTTCAGTTCTCCCTAGCGACGCTTTGAACTCGCTGGCTAGTAGTGTTGAGGTGAGTTACTATCGCTCGAACAGTGAGATCTTTAAGTACGGTCAACAAATCACACATCTGTATATTGTGCGTTCTGGTGCAGTAGAGCTTTCTCGACGTTCCGGTGAGCTTTATCACCGTATTTCAACCGGTGGAATCTTTGGACATCGTGGTTTGTTGATGAATCGCAAGGTGCGTTTTGACGCAAGTACGCTAGAAGACACATTGGTGTATTGTATTCCGGTCGATATTTTTGATGAATATTGTAATGATTTCGAGTTTTTCGCCGACTATTTTGAAGCGGATGACAACGCTCACTTAAAAATGACCGTGTCAAAACACGCTGACAGCAATGATATGACCACTGCCAAAGTCGCCAAGCTGATTTTACGCGATGTTGTATATGTTGATCGTAACAGCACAGTACAACAAGCGGCACAAATGATGGCAAAGGAGCAAGTTTCGTCGCTTTTAATTTACGACCCAGCAAAACCTGTGATGGAAGACCCAGAAGAAGATGATGCGCAAGTCGTAGGATTGATAAGCGATAAAGACTTGCGTACGCAAGTCGTCGCACAAGGTCTACCCTACGACACCCCTGTCAGTGACATCATGACTACAGATGTGGTGATTATCGACTCAAATGCCTATGTTTTTGAAGCCATGATGTTAATGCTCAGAGACAGCGTACACCATTTGCCAATCGTACATAAGCGCAAGCCTATCGGTATGTTGACGCTGTCTGATATTTTACGTTATGAATCACAAAGCAGCTTGTTGTTTGTTCAGGGCTTAATGGAGCAACAAAGCGTTGAAGACCTTGCAAAATATTCCAAGCACCTTGACGCCATATTTACTCGCATGGTCAATGAAGATGCCAATTCCCATATGATAGGTTCAGCCATGTCTGTCATAGGGAAAACATTTAAGCATAAACTGCTTGAACTGGCGGAAGCTAAACTTGGCCCCCCTCCCATCCCCTACTGCTTTATCGCATTAGGCTCTATGGCCAGAGATGAGCAACTTATAGTGACCGACCAAGACAATGCTTTGATATTGCATAACAGTTATAAAATCGAGCAACACGGTGCATATTTTGAGAAGCTCGCCAAGTTTGTCTGTGATGGGCTCGCTAATTGCGGCTATAAATATTGCGATGGTGGTATTATGGCAAGTAATCCAGCTTGGCGATTAACCTTTGATCAATGGCAAAACCAGTTTCAAGATTGGATAGAAAACCCAAAACCTGAAGCGTTGCTCAACAGCTCTATCTTTTTCGACCTAGAAGGTGTTTGGGGCGAACTGAAGTGGGCCGAGCAGTTAAGTGCATTTATCAGTAAAAAGGCGCAAAAAACACCAAACTTCTTAGCTGCTATGGCATACAATGCACTAAAAAGAACACCTCCTTTAGGGTTTTTCAACGGTTTCGTGCTAGAACAAGATGGTCAGCACAAGCACTCAATGAACATCAAGCGCCGTGGTACAGCACCACTGTCTGATTTAGTGCGGGTTCACGCTTTAGCTGTCGGCTCACGCAAGCAAAACTCATTCGAAAGACTAGATGACATTGATGAAGCTAACATTCTGCCCAAAGGAAAAGTACAAGATCTACGCGCTTCTTTGGAATATATTGCGATTATGCGAATTAGGCATCAATCTTGGCAAATCGAACAAGGTAGCAAACCCGACAATAGCCTCGCACCTGAGACCCTCTCAGAATTTGAGCAGCGCAATCTCAAAGAGGCCTTTGGTGTATTAGACAAAGCACAGAGCTTCTTGAAGTTTAGATATCAAAATAAAGCGAAAATAAAATAGCACGCGGCTAAATGATATGAAACAGACGGATTAACTATGCAAGGCAAAATTATATCGTGGCAAAGTCGTTTTCAGCGCTTGGCAGACATTTCAAAAGATACTCGGTTGATTAATTTTTATCAGCAAGGCGTGCCTGACCCGTTTGGTGCGCTAGAGGATTGTGAGTTTGCTGCCCTTGATTTTGAAACCACAGGGCTAGACCCTAGCAAAGATGATATTGTAAGCGTTGGTATCGTGCCATTCGACCTAAAGCGAATTCGCTGTGCGCAAGCCAAACATTGGCTCGTAAAGCCGCGTAGCGCCTTAGCGGAAGAGTCGATAATATTACATCGAATCACTCACTCTCAAATTGAGCAAGCCCCTGATTTAGCAGATGTGCTTGAAGAGATATTAGCTACCATAAAAGGTAGAATCATCGTAGTGCATTATCAATTTATAGAAAAAACGTTTTTCCATACCGCTTTGATGACACGATTAGGCGAAGGCATAGAGTTTCCCGTCATTGATACCATGGAAATCGAAAAGATGGCAATTAACAAACATAGAAGCTGGCTTGATAGACTCACAGCAAAGCCTATTCCATCTTTACGTTTAGCGGACTGTAGAAAACGTTATGGACTGCCCTTTTATCAAGCCCATCATGCATTGTCAGATGCACTGGCAACAGCTGAACTGCTACAGGCACAATCTCAGTATTGCTTATCGCCAACAAAAATGATCAAAGATGTGTGGTGCTAATTTCACTAGGTTCTTAAAAAGTAAAAAGGCGAAACCTGAGTTTCGCCTTTTTATGACTTATTAACTCGCTATCAATAACCGCCTTTTGGCTCCGTTCTTAATCCTAAGATTAAGCTCACACACATCAATAGCAGTACAAATGTAAATGGCAAACCTGTGGATACAGCCCCTGCTTGCAGAGCTTCAATAGCCTCAGTTCCACCAATCCAAAGCAATGTCGCCGCAATCGCGCCTTCTAAGCTGGCCCAAAAGATGCGCTGTGGTACGGGTGCATCAATCTTACCCCCTGCTGTTATGCTATCAATTACCAACGAACCGGAGTCAGAAGAAGTAATAAAGAATACTAAAACCAACACAATAGCTATAACTGACAAAACATTACTCAAAGGCAAGCTTTCAAACATTTGGAACATCGCCAGTGGAACTTGTGTTAGCCCTTCTGTTCCCAACACACCAACTCCATTTTGAACTTGATCAATAGCAATACCACCATAAATAGACATCCAAACGACTGTCACTAATGTTGGTATAAATAACACTGCCGTAATAAACTCTCTAATGGTTCGACCCTCTGAAACACGGGCAATAAACATACCAACGAACGGTGACCATGAGATCCACCAAGCCCAATAGAATACCGTCCAACCTTGCAGCCATGCTTCGTCTTCCCGGCCATGAGGGTTACTCAGTGGAATGATATTTTCTGCATAAGCCATCAGGGTAGTTGGAATATTTCCCATCGCAATCGCAAAGCCTACAATACCTACAAACAGGAGCAGTACAAAAGCAATGATCATATTGGTGTTACTGAGTACCTTAACACCCCCATCAATACCACGTACCACCGAAATAATTGCCAGCATTGTGACACCTACAATGACGCCAATCTCAAGGCCTAGCCCGAGCTCTAAACCAAACACATGCTCGATGCCAGCACCAGCCTGTTGCGCCCCAAGGCCCAGTGAAGTTGCTAGGCCAAACAAAGTTGCCAACACAGCAAGAATATCAATCACATGTCCCGGCCAACCCCAAGCTCTATCGCCTAAAATCGGATAAAAGATTGAACGAATTGATAGAGGTAAGCCTTTGTTATAGGCAAAAAATGCTAATGACAAAGCAACAACGGCATAAATAGCCCAAGGGTGTAATCCCCAATGGTACATGGTTGCCCCCATCGCCATACGTGCGGCCTCTGGCGTATTTGCCTCGACATTAAGTGGGGTCTCATACCAACCCGTGTAATAGGCAACAGGCTCGGCCACTCCCCAAAACATTAAGCCAATTCCCATGCCCGCAGCAAACAGCATTGCCAACCATGAGAGCGTTGAGTAACTGGGCTTGGCATTCACCCCACCAAGGCGAATTTTACCAAACGGTGAGATGACCAAGACAAAACAGAAAATAACAAACAAATTCCCTGACCACATAAAAAGTGTGTCAAAGGAACCTATAATACTCCATTTAACACCATCTAAGGTGGATTTAGCCACTTCGGAATCTACGAGTAAAACGGCGATTAAAAATGCCAAAATTAAACCCGCACTGACCCCAAAAACGGGGTTATGTACATCAAACCCCCACTTTTGGACGTTGTCCTGTCCAACCGTGTAGTCGGTATTGTCGATGCTATACTTATCGTGGTGATTACCCATGATACCCTCTTGATTTTCATCGTGATACGACACCAAGCTTGGTTTTATATTTAGCTTTTCTCACAACATTTTTAGTCTATGTATGCGAGTTCCACCAGCTCGGTAAGAAACCGTAAAAAGCGCAGTTGCAACCTATTTAGCTTAGGGTTAGAAAATTCGAAGCCCTACGCTTGCTAGGATTTGTAACAAAAGGCCAAACAGCAATATCAGCACAGCTAAAAAAGTCTCTACAAACATAAAATGGCACGTAGCAAAACCTCTCTAGCCTAAACCGCTTTCATTGCTGTACAGCGCTCTGAACTAAGTGGCATATGATGGGTTTATGTTAGTTACAGCGACAATATAATGCCTTGAATATTGTAATTAAGATAAACCAACCAAACTGTCTATAAATCTGTTTTTTATTTCAGCTTGATAATCAGTCAATACAACTTGCAACCGCTCTTCTTACAGACTCTTTTAGTTTAGGGCTTCACACACAAAAGTAAATGGCAGCTGAATTTTTATTTGTAAATCATAACTTTCAACCAGATAGCAGCGCCTTTGAATATATTAAAATAGTTCAAAAAACACTCACCATGGAGCATATTCTATCGCAAGGCCGGTTTAAAGAATTGTGTCCCCAAGAGCATCAAGATAACGCCTAAAACTCAAGCGACGAAAAAATAGACTGTTGTTATAGAAAGTCATAAGCGATGAGTAACAAAACCAACCAAGATGGCTTAGCTTTATAGTAAGCTTGCCATGGCGAAAATCTACTCAAAGTGCCACAATTATTGTAAGAAAGGGTGCTATGAAAAGAGAAAAGAAAGAAACGTTAACACGTTTCTTTCTTTTGATGTTGTAGCCAATAATCAATCTGGCTCACAGAAGGCTGTCCATAGACTGTAACTAACACCACCAGCAACATGATTAGTAACATCTTTTGGTAGTTTATTTTCTTTAGCTGATAAAGACTTTACAGCTTTCTTTTTTAGTTTTAATTTCATGGCTTTTATCCTTTTATTTAAAATAACCAACTTAAATATAAGAAAAAATCCAAAAGAAATAAACCTGTAACAATTAACAGCTATCCAATTTCAAAATACAAAAAAGGAGCTTTTATACGCTCCTTTTAAAGATTTCATTAACTAATCTGGATAACATAAATTACAGCTTCTAATTCTACTCCACCAACCTGCACCAGCAATTTCATTTGTTGCTTCTATTGGCATTTTATTTTCTTTTGAAATTAGAGATTTTACCGCTTTCTTTTTTAGCTTTAATTTTCATATTTTCTCCTTTTAAAAACTAAGCACATGGTATGTAAATGAAGAAATAATGTAACTGTAAAAAAGACCTCTTGAGTGACTTTAAAAGGTTAAATTTCCATCTAATTAAATAACTGTATCTACTGGTTTTTATTTATTCAGAGATTTCGATAATATAAAAATAAAAAAGGCGCTCTTCCTATGAGCGCCCTACTTTGCTTAACAATTCTTTCTAGCTGAGGTCCGTGTATGGGTTAATACCGGTTAACGATATTGTTTGTTCAAAACCAGGGATAGTGAGTGAGTCTTTGCTGATCAGCAAACCTGATTCATCAATTTGCCCCTCTCCAAAACGGTAGATTAACTCATACTGCCCCAAGTCTGCCGCTTGTTGATATTGCGTCTGAGCTTGTTTGGTATCACTAAGTTTATTCTCATACTCGCTAAATACATCCCTCGAATAACGCTTCTCTAACAGACTTATGGTTTGCTTCGGTGACAACACAGTTGCTGTTGCATTATTGCCACCAAAGCCTTTAGAGTTGATAAATGCAATATCCATATCTTCACACTCATAATGCTCTGTCCGAATATCTAAATACTCGCTGTAAACATCGTCCGCAACTTTATTTATCGTGGTTATACCAGGCATAATGTTGTGACTGAACACGCCAAGAGCCATCGCCAGCTGATCACCACTTGCAGGCGCAATTGTATGACCCACATATGCTTTGGGCGCCGCAACTTTCCAGCCATTGATAGAAAATGCTTGCGCAACTTTATGATAAATTAAAGACTCGGTGACTCGGTTTTGAGGTGTACTAGAACCATGAGCCAAGATAAAGCTGCGAGTTTGCAACGCGTCTCGACCTGCAATTTGCTCTGCCAATGCGACTGACTTTGCCATGGTAATATAGTTACCTGGACCCGGCGCGGTAATTGATTTTTTAATACCGTCTGCGTTAACAAATACATCAACAACAGAGCCCATGATTTCAGCGCCAAGCGACAATGCCAACTCATCATCCATAAGAATCGCAACTTGAGCACCTTCGCCTATGGTAAAGCCACAATTTTCACCAAATGGGCGGCTGGTGCGACGATGATCGACTTGATCTGTGTTATCGAGTTTTTTCAACCCATCTTCATTAGCAAGTGCCCCCATGGTACCAAAGCCTTCAATCACTTCTGGCGTTAGAGCACACTCAACACTTGCCACAATGGCAACACGCGTCCTACCAGCCTGAATGTCATTCACTGCAGCGCGTAAGTTATACAAAAAAGTGGCACAGGCGCCAGAAGTAGTGAAGGTTGTGCCCACATTGCCCGTTACATAGGCGTTGATAAAGTCTGTAGACATCGTATTTAGACCTAGTGCTAGCTGCTTGGTACTAACACGCTCCCCCTTCATGCGCGCTTTGACAAGGCCGCCAAACCCTTCATCGTTCATCTGCCCAGCAATTGATGCTGAATAAGTACCGATTTGATCAGGCCTAACACTGTTCATAACGTGTTGCCAATCTAACCCAGTAGAACGCACGGCATCAGTAGCTGCAAATATAGTGGCCTGTAAACCCCTTGGCTGATATCGGCTATTATACATCTTCGCAGGCTCAAAACCTGTCGGAAACTGCCCTGCCGCTTTAATGGGATTGTCTCTATAGCTATCGTGTTTGACATCCAGTTGATCAGGAACCTGCACTGCAACCGTTTTATTGTCTATATCCTCTACACGCCAAGTTGAAGGCACCGGAGATGGCAAATCTCTTTTGCGGCAGGTAAACTTTAAACCTTCTTCATCATGGCCTTTTATTGTGAGCTTTTGCTGCCAATGAGTTGCGTCTACATCAAAGTGGTTATTTTCAATTTTACGAATTAAAGTACCTGCTTTAATTTGCTCACCAAGTAATGCTTCGATTTTCTCCGCTGTTATCACAGTGCCATCTTTTTGTAGCACCAAACTGCCATCTTGATAAGACACAAGATTCATCAGTGTGGCTAAGCCTAAAAATGTTTCCTTTCGCGCCTTTTCAGTCAACTTGTCTAATACAATGCGACGAAACCCTTGATGAAATGAGGTACGCCCAGCGGCGTTAATGCCCCCCATGCCAACGATTATTGGTAATGCTGTCATATGGTTCGTTCTATAAAACTAACAATACCACTGATTTTAGTGGTAAGTTTAAGATTAAATAATACAATAATGGCCAAATATCATGACTTTTTCGCCAAAATATAATGGTATGACCAGATGAAACTTCCTATTTGTATCGCTTTTACTCTCTATGAGCACATGCTTTTAACCAGTGTAACAATGCCAGCTGAAATGCTACGTGCCGGAGAAGCCTATGCCAAAAGGCATTTGGGTGAAGCTTTTCGTCCATTGAAGCTGTCCTGGCTAAGTGAGCACAATACGCCACACGAAAATGAACTTGGTATGCAAATCATTCCAAATGGCGACTTGACCCAAGTAACCCAACAAGACTATGTCATTGTGCCAAGTATCTGGCGAAATCCGAGGCCGGTCATTCGCCACAATTCCAAACTAGCTCAAGAACTAAAGTTGAGTTGGCTTAACGGTGCAACACTCATTGGCGTAGGAACTGGAGTGTGCTTTTTAGCGGAGTCTGGATTACTAGATGGTCACCCAGCCACTACTCACTGGCATTATGCCAAGCAATTCCTGCGAAATTACCCCAAAGTCAATTTGAAACCCGATTTTTTCATCACACAGTCGGAGAGAATTTATACCGTTGCCAGCCTAAATGCCTTAGCGGACGTCATCGTTCATTTAATTTCCTTACTTTACGGCAAAGCCGCCGCCAATCACGTACAACAAAACTTTTCTCATGAAATTCGCAAGCCATACGAAGATCAGCGCTATATGGAAGGCGCTGTTGATAAGCACCCAGATGAACAAATAGCTGCTATTCAGTTCTGGCTAAAGCACAATTACAGCAATGAGTTATCACTGACACAAGTCGCCAAACAGTTCGATTTGAGCCAACGTACGTTCAATCGACGATTTAAAGCCGCGACGGGTCAGACAGCAGCCGACTATCTACAATCCTTACGCCTTGAAGGCGCTAAAGAGTTACTCGCCAACAGTAACTTGTCTATTCAAGACATCGCACTATCTGTTGGGTTCAATTCGCAAGGCTTGTTAACTCGCATATTTAAAGCACGCCTTAATCAAACACCCAGTGAATATCGTAAAGTTGTTCGGAAAAAACTATTCTTCTAGCCATAAAATGTCATGCTATTCATAGCAGGATCATTGCTGCCCATAACAGAAGGAACTACCTAAGTGCTTCTCTATCAATAAAAGTAAACTCATAATTAGTCCGGATCCCCTCGACAGATTCTTGGTCCACTTGGCCACGACAAGCTACCGCCTGCAACCTGTTTTATTGCACCAATGGGTAGCTGATTATCGTTATTGGATAGAGACTTCATTGGTTTCTTTTTTAGTTTTAAGTTCATTTCACTTCCTTTTTTATAATCATTCTTTAAATGCCTACTGGCTGAGGTTATAATTATTTGACAACGCCCAGCCCACCCAAAACACCTTATAAAAGGCAAATAAAAAGCAACTATTTAACATAAGTTTATATTTTCAAAAACACAATCCGTTATTTTAAAACATTTAAAAGGCTTCACTTTTAACAAAAGTCAATCCGGCTCACCACACATTCTATAATCGGTTGGCCATCGAGAAAATGATATACCGCCCGCAACCTTCTGAGTTACATTATTAGGTAGGTTTTACCATCATTAGACAACGATTTAACTGGTTTCTTCTTTAGTTTTAAGTTCATTGCAATTTCCTTTTGCTTTTCGCTCAAAGGGATAATAACAAGTAAACTAAATATGAAACCCTGCAATAATTCACAGTTTTATTTTTCTGTATACTCCTCTATGAATTACTGCAAATATAGTTTGCGTATTATTTATATCTTCGATAGGTGAATTATTTAGAATAACAACGCTTGGTTGTGCACCAGCGTCTAGGTCAGTTGGCTTACCCAGAAACAGGCGAGAGTCACTCGTTGCGCTAGCAAGAGCCTGCCATGGGCTATAACCGGCAGCGACGAACTTAGCAAGCTCACGGTGTAGGGTAAAGCCTTGTAAAGTACCATAGTTTCCGGCATCCGTACCTGAGAGTAATGGCACATTAGCAGCAATTAGATGTTTAATAGATTGGTAGTACTTGAGTGTTCTTTGCTTGGCATTTCGCTTCTGTTCATTTGTCATTTGAGAGGCCTTCTGTCGATAGCCCGCAATGATTCTGGGCGCCGTCACCTTTGCTGCCAACTTTGCATCAAGTGTATTTGAAAATAAAAACTCGTATTCATCGGTATCACAGGCAAGCGTTGGGATCACAACCACACCATGCTCTGATAATTTTTGTGCTAGACGTTCAGAGATAGTGCCATCATCAGGTAAGTGAGTTATGGCATCAGCGTTGGCAGCAATGGCGCTTTCAATATCAGCGAGGGTATGAATGTGAACGATGACTTTAAGGCCATGCGCGTGGGCTTGGCTAACTGCAAACTTTAGCAATTGAGGTGAGAGCGATGGTAACTTTCCGCCCACGGTGCTAACCAGCTTAATCACATCCGCCTGCTTTTTGGCTAATGCTGTTATGTGCTCAATTGCTTCTTGTTCATTTGCAATGGTACGTGTTTTTCCAAATTGTGAACAATGGCCCCCCGGCGCAGTTAAGCATGATAAGCTGGCATAAATATCGGCACCACCAATAAGCCCTTGTTGTTGCAAGCGACGATGTTCAAAGAGTTTTTGTTCATTGCCAAACAAATCAACGAGCCCAGTCACTCCTGCTTGAAGTACAACTTGTGCCGTGGTACTCGGCCCCATTGTTTCTGTCACTGTGTTGGGCGCTCGATTGCCAAATGCATGAGTGTGCATATCTACAAAACCCGGTAGCACAAACTTGCCGCTGATATCTATCTTTGTGCCTGTAAAGTTTTCAGGCATTTCATCAAACCGGCCTATTATTTGATTGTCGTCTAACAACAAATGTTGTTTGCGAGCGCTTTGATTGCTTGGGTCAAGTAAGGTGCCATTAGTGAGTAGGATTTGCTGAGCTGTTACTGTTTGTGGGACTATCCATATTATGAGGGCGATGAATATTATTAGCTTTTTCGACATAAAACTTCTCCTTAAAAAGTCTCTTTGTCGCAAAATGTGTCACAAAGGTTTAAAACCGCATCACTTTATTACTAAATAAATACAATCCACACTATTTGATATGTAAAAGCACTCGAATATTGCCACACTTGCTAGTTATCAGATTGCGGCGCACTGAGAGCCTTACTGTAAAACCCTGACGTGTCAAAGCAGCACACCCGCTTTTTACCCTCACTTAACATGCTGCAAGCATCATTAATGCGCTTCAGTCGTGTTTTCGCTTGCTTAGCGGTCGTGATCCAATGGATCCAATCAACGCGTGCAATCGTGGTGGTTGCTTGCCACGTTCTAAGTGCCAGAGGGTCTTGCTCTAAGGCTGTGAGCAAGTCATGCGGTATGTCTGGTTCAGGCTCTTTGTCTATGGCTTGTATCTCAAAATGTGCAAGTTCTCCAAACCGTGTATTGGCCTTTTTCAGAAGCGTTTCATCCAATTTTAGCCAATGACTTTTTTGACCGTCTGGTTCGAGTAACTGCTGAAATGGCTGCTCATTGATATATCCAACCACCGTGGTACGCCCTCGACGGGGCAAACAAGCACTCACATCATGAGGCAAAACGACAAATGCCCAGGCTTCTCCATCCCCCATATATTTTGGACGTAGTAACTGTGCAGTAAATTGATAGCGCTTAGGTTGTTGTGTCATATCACTCTCCTTGTCAGTACTCCTCCACATCTATCAATTCTAGAGTAGCATGTAATGGAAACGCTATAAAATATCCAAAATCTCGAAGCTATATGTTTGACTTGCAACTTGGTATTCACATTCATCGCCAATCATTTTGTTAAACAACGCCCGCCCGATTGGTGCTGATTGAGTTATTACCAATACGGCCTGTTGTTTTACGGTGACTTTTAAACCTCCTTCGCTTGGGCCGAAGTAAAACCAGTGGGTTTTATCATCTAAGTCAATGGCTTTGATCAAACTCCCCACTGTAACTTGATTAGCGCTTTGTAAATCATAGCTTTGTTCAAACTGAGCAATAGATTTATGTGCATCATTCACTCGCTCACTTTGGCCTTGAGCAAGATAACCAGACTCGATACTCAGCGAATCATACTGAGTTTCTGCGGCGCTTTGTTCATGTGTGGCGTCTAAGCGGGCACTATCTGCTGCGTTTGTGGCTTCGCTGAGTTTTGCCTCTAAAGCAAACCGGATGTGCTCTATAACATGGGCTTTATTCATTTTGTATCTCTGAGGTTATCTGGTCACGTAAAGTGGAAACTTGCTTGACGTGGTCACACCAATGCTGCTTGCCAGCTCGATAGTTAAACGCCACTTCATTAGTTCATTGCTGCACAAGCCGACCATTGCTTCAGCTTTGTAGCGTGTTGCGGATATGGGTGTAAAAAATACAGGAATGTGGCCCATATTCATATCCTCACCTGATAATACCGCGGAACTCACTTGCATGTGTGGTTCTACTTCCAACATAATTTCAAAAGGTTGTTCACCTACAATGACCGATTCGCTATACCAAACTCTTGTTCCTACAGGGTTTATACAAGGTTTATCGGCTAAACAATTAGCGAAATATAAGGAACTTTCACTTTTTTCTGAACTTTCATGTATAATGGTCGAAGGGTCTGAGCATGCGCTCAATACACTCGCAGCAACAAGTGCGTAAAAAAACCAAACTTTGGTCATTATTTATCCTAATGTGCCTTTGCAGAACTGCGCCATGGTAATGCAGAATTTGTAGATAATCCACATTGGTGAATAGTTGAACAATTTATTACCCAAAATTTGATTGATGTCATAATTTTAGGTGTTTGAGGTATCTTTTCTTTTGCAAAAAAATTATCATTTCCTTGCAAAAAATAAGGGTTTCTCAAGTTGGTTTGAAATAGATTTGCTAAATCAGATTTATTTTTAAACGAGCTTGTTGAAATAATAAGCAGGGCCTGTTTATGCAGGTAATTCATTTCTAATCGCATTAATTGCAGCGGAATCCAGAAAATGAGCCAAACAGTAGCATCACAAACTGAGTACAATTATAAAGTTGTACGCCAATTCGCTATCATGACAGTGATTTGGGGCATCGTTGGCATGGGTGTTGGTGTTCTTATTGCTGCCCAACTCGCTTGGCCAGCTTTGAACTTTGACACGCCATGGTTAACTTACTCTCGACTTCGTCCGTTACACACGAACGCAGTAATCTTTGCATTTGGTACTAGTGCACTATTCGCAACATCTTATTATGTTGTTCAGCGTACATGTCAAACGCGCCTTTTCTCAGACAAATTAGCAGCTTTCACCTTCTGGGGATGGCAAGCTATTATTGTTTCAGCAGCCATCACACTACCACTAGGTATTACTTCTTCTAAGGAGTATGCTGAGCTAGAGTGGCCTATCGATATCGCTATTGCGGTAGTATGGGTTTCTTATGCTGTGGTGTTCTTTGGCACGCTCATCAAGCGCAAAGTATCTCACATCTATGTAGCAAACTGGTTCTATGCTGGTTTCATTATCACTGTTGCGATTCTTCATATCGTAAACAGCATGGCTGTGCCAGTATCACTCACTAAATCATACTCTATCTATGCAGGTGCTGTAGATGCGATGGTTCAATGGTGGTATGGCCATAATGCAGTAGGCTTCCTTTTAACTGCTGGTTTCTTAGGTATGATGTACTACTTCGTGCCTAAACAAGCTGGTCGTCCAGTTTATTCATACCGTTTATCGGTTGTTCACTTCTGGGCACTTGTTTCTCTTTATATTTGGGCAGGTCCTCACCACCTTCACTACACAGCTCTACCTGATTGGACTCAGTCACTAGGTATGGTGATGTCTGTGATCCTATTCGTGCCATCTTGGGGTGGTATGATTAACGGTATCATGACGCTATCTGGTGCTTGGCACAAACTACGTACTGACCCAGTACTGCGTTTCTTAGTTGTGTCTCTATCGTTCTACGGTATGTCTACCTTCGAAGGCCCAATGATGGCAATCAAGTCAGTAAACGCACTTTCTCACTACACTGACTGGACTGTAGGTCACGTACACTCAGGTGCTCTAGGTTGGGTTGCAATGATTTCAATCGGTGCAATTTATCACCTAATCCCTGCACTATTCGGTCACGGTAACATGTATAGCATTAAGCTGGTTAACACCCACTTCTGGTTACACACAGTAGGTGTTGTCCTATACATTGTTGCTATGTGGATCTCTGGCGTAATGCAAGGTCTAATGTGGCGCGCTGTGAACGCAGACGGAACATTAATGTATAGCTTCGTTCAGTCTCTTGAAGCGTCTAAGCCTTTCTACATCATGCGCTTCTTAGGCGGTGTGTTCATCGTTGTTGGTATGCTAGTAATGGCGTACAACGTGTTCCGCACTGTAACTGCAAAAAGTGGTTCACTTGCCACTGACGCAAACGCGCAAATGGCATAAGAGGTGTAGATTATGAGCAATAATAATTCAGCCAACAAACACGAAATCGTAGAAAAGAACGTCGGCTTGATGGCTATCCTAACCGTGTTCGCGATTAGCTTTGGTGCATTGGTAGAAATCACACCACTAATGTTCCAAAAAGACACCACACAACCTGTTGATGGCCTACGCCCTTTAACAGCGCTTGAAATGGAAGGTCGTGATATTTACGTTCGTGAAGGTTGTTATAACTGTCACTCACAAATGATTCGTCCTTTCCGTGATGAAGTTGAGCGTTACGGTCACTACTCAGTTGCAGGTGAGTCAGTATGGGATCACCCATTCCAGTGGGGTTCTAAGCGTACTGGTCCTGACTTAGCTCGTGTAGGTCAACGTTACTCTGATGACTGGCATTATGCGCACTTAATGGACCCACGCTCAGTGGTGCCTGAGTCAAACATGCCAGCTTATCCTTGGTTAGATGAAAATGTACTAGACGGTAAGTTAACCGCCAAGAAACTTGAAGTATTCAAAGGCTTTGGTGTGCCATACACCGAAGAAGATATTCAAGGCGCAGAAGCAGCAGTTAAAGGCAAGACAGAAATGCAAGCCCTTATCGCTTACCTTCAGCAACTTGGCACACACTTGAAGTAATTATTATGGATTACGGCACATACAGAGGCATTTTGACTCTGGTAATTTTGGTACTATTTATTGTGATTGTTGCTTGGGCATATAGCAAACGCACTAAAAATCGTTTCGACGATGCAGCTAATGCCATCTTTGAAGATGAAAAGAAGCATAAAAAAACAATCTCTAACGAGGAAAAGGAGTCTGAAAAATGACTAGCTTTTGGAGTATTTGGGTCATTGTACTGACCCTTGCGTGTCTTGCTCTGATCTTAGGCTTATTGCTTTGGAACCTAAAAAATTATGTAGGTGTTAAAGAAGGCGAAAGCTGTGGTCACGAGTTTGATGGAATTGAAGAAATCAACAACCCACTACCTAAGTGGTGGACGTACATGTTCTTCGCAACGTTCGTTTGGGCTGTATATTACCTTGCGGCCTATCCTGGCCTTGGTAACTGGCAAGGCTTGGCTAAATGGACCAGTTCAAACCAAGGTGTGACTTCTCTTGCTGAATCTAAAAAAGCGACTGAAGAAGCGTTAGCAAACGGTGAAAAGGTTCAATTGGACCAAGAAATCATTGCTGCTGAAGAGCGCTTTGGCCCTATTTTTAACGAGCTTGCTAAGGTGCCAGTTGAAGAACTGCTTGCATCTAAGGTTGCTGGCGACAAGGCACAACAAAAAGCAATTGAAAATGGTGAAAAGCATGAACAAACTCAAGGCCAAATGGCATTAGAGATTGGCCAACGCTTATACGCTCAAAACTGTGCTCAGTGTCACGGTTCAGATGCGCGTGGTGGAACAGGTTTCCCTAACTTGACTGACAACGACTGGTTATACGGCGGTACACCTGACAAGATTAAAGAGACATTACTTCATGGTCGTATTGCTGCTATGCCACCTTGGAAAGATGCGCTAGGTGAACAAGGCGTTAAAGAAATGACAGCTTACGTATTAAGCCTTTCTGGACGTAAAGTTAACCAAAAAGACGCTGATGCGGGTAAAGCTAAGTTTGCTATGTGTGCAGCATGTCACGGTATGGACGGTAAAGGCTCTGTAGCGCATAACTTACCGTTCGGTGCGCCTAACCTTACCGACAATATCTGGTTGTATGGTGGTTCTCAACGTGCTGTTGAAGAAACGCTTAACAATGGTCGTGCTGGTGTAATGCCTGCTTGGAAAGATATTTTAGGTGAAGACAAAGTACACCTATTGACTGCGTATGTTTATAGCTTATCGCAAAATAAATAATAACAGTCTAATCGTTTAATTAAGATCAAAAAAGCCTCCATTTGGAGGCTTTTTTTTAGGTATTTAACGCCAAATAAGATAAAATATCGCCACACTTTTCAAGCATTAGAGTCGTTATGAATCCTACTCCCTGGTATAAGAATTTTTGGCCTTGGTTTTTAATGTTTTTCCCTCTGGCAACCATCGTTGCTTGTGTGGTTTTAGTCGTCGTTGCTGTAGGTAATGGTCCTGATATGGTGGTAGATGACTACTACAAAAAAGGTAAAGCCATCAATTTGGAGCTGACCAAATTCAACAAAGCCAAGGCGCTATACTTGCATGGAGAGTTACAGGTAGACAACGACTACATCAAATTTGTATTTACCAAAGGCGATCACAGCAAAGTTCAGGCACTGAAAGCCTCATTCTATCATCGCACCATCAAAGCACATGACTTCAATATAAATCTGCTGCCTAATGCTAATGGTGAGTTTACAGCTATTCTTGAGCAGATCCAGCAAGGTGCCTATACAGTCTTTCTCGAGCCTATGGATGGCAGCTGGAAGTTAAAAGAGAATATCCAGCTGCCTACTCAGGAAATCTTGAAAATATCTCCAGAATATAAGTAACTAACATGGCAAAAGCTTGTTTTCATTGTCTTGAACCTATTCCTCAAGGATTTAAAGGTGAAGTGGTTTATCAAAATCAAGCTCAGCCTGTGTGCTGTATTGGTTGCCAAAGTGTCGCTCAAACGATCCTCAGTCAAGGGATGAGCGATTACTATAAATTTAGAACCAAAACCGCTGGCAAAATTGATGAACTGGTTCCTGAGCAATTAAATCTTATAAAAAGTTATGATAATCATGATGTTCAACAGGATTTTGTCACCTCATCTGGGGAATTGAATGAGGTACTGCTTAGTGTCGAAGGCATCAGTTGTGCCGCTTGCGCCTGGTTGATAGAAAAACAGTTATTAGCAATCAAAGGCGTAGCTCGAGTTGATGTTAACACCTCAACCCACCGAGCTATGATTTTGTGGAACGCAGAGCTGGTACTGTTAAGCGACATCATCCAGTCTTTAATGCTGATAGGCTATAAAGCTTATCCATTTCAGGCCGACGATGAAGCCACTCAAAAACAAGCGGTTGCCAAAGCTTATATCCGCCGTTTAGGCGTAGCAGGTATCATGACAATGCAGGTTATGATGTTTGCTTTTGCCATGTACTTTGGCATGTTTTCAGGCATGGAAGAAGACTTTGAACAATACTTTCGTTGGATAAGCCTGGTACTGGCCTCTCCTGTCATTCTTTATTCTGCGTTGCCTTTTTTGACAAATGCTATCAAAGGGTTAAGAGCCAAACAGCTCAATATGGATTTGCCCGTTTCGCTGGCCATTTTTGGTGCCTATGGCGCAAGTTGCTACGCCACTGTAATGGAAGTGGGTGAAGTATACTTTGAGTCCATCTGTATGTTCACGTTCTTACTGTTGTTAGGGAAGTATCTTGAATTCAGAGCGCGATTAAAGGCTAGTGAATTTACCGCCAACTTACAGAAGCTATTACCATTAACAGCTCGTAAGATTGTCGAAGGCGAAGACGAGCAGATAATTGCAGCAAAAAACTTAAAGTTACAGGATAAAATTTTAGTCAAACCGGGCGAAACCATCCCCGCTGATGGCTTGATTCTGAATGGTCAAACCAGTGTTGATGAATCAATGATGACGGGAGAGCATTTACCTGTCAGCAAATATCAGGGCCACCAAGTCTTTGCTGGAACGGTTAACCACGATGGTGTAATAAGCATTGAGATCAATAAAGTCGGGCAAAACACCCTACTCAACCAAATTATTCGTTTACAACATTCAGCATTAAGTAAGCGCCCAAAACTGGTAGAGATCACCGATAAAGTTGCGCAGTGGTTTGTTGCTTGCCTACTTATATTTGCCTCTTTAACCGCGATTGGTTGGTATTCCATTTCACCTGAGCAAGCGTTTTGGGTCACCATCTCGGTCTTAGTGGCAACCTGTCCTTGCGCCCTCAGTTTGGCAATTCCTACCGCACTTACCTGCGCTGTTGCAAACTTAACCAAGCAAGGTGTACTGATAAAAGAAGGCCACGTACTGGAGACGTTAACTAAACTCACCCGTGTCGCATTTGATAAAACGGGTACTTTGACAGAAGGCCGTTTCTCTATTCAGAAGGTTGATGTTGTTGATAATCAACATACAGAGCAAGAAGTATTAGCACTTGCAGCAAGTTTAGAACGCTATTCAGAACACCCCATTGCTGAAGCATTTTCACAGCACCTCAGCGTTCATCACGATTTACAGGACGTCGTTGTTCACCCAGGTATTGGGATCAGTGCTAAGTTAGAAAATGATGAACTCGCTATCGGTAAAAGAGATTGGTTTGGTGCCCCGAAAGGGCAATCACAAGCAACGCTGTTTATCAATCAAAAAGCAGTCGCTGAGTTTCACCTAAACGACAAAGTACGTGACAACGCCCACTCAATTATTAAAACGCTGCAAACTAACGGCTTGTCCTGTCATATGCTAACAGGAGATAGCAGTAGCGCAGGCGAGCAACTTGCGCAGCAGCTCGGTCTTGATTCGCAACACAGTAATTGTTCGCCGCAAGATAAACTAGACGTGGTTGAGTCATGGTCAAGTCAGGGCGAGATAGTAGCGATGATTGGCGATGGCGTCAACGACAGCCCTGTTTTTAACAGCGCACACCTGTCAGTTGCCATGGAAACTGGCGCTGATATTTCAAAAAATGTGGCTGATGTGGTGTTATTAAAGAGCAATTTAAATGCCATCATTCAATTACAACAAGTTGCCAAACAAACACGCCGAATAGTTAAACAAAATTTAACTATTTCGTTGCTGTATAACGCCTCTATCCTGCCACTGGCAGCACTTGGTATGGTGCCGCCATGGGTTGCTGTCATAGGTATGTCAGCAAGTTCTATAATAGTGATAGGTAATTCACTTAGGTTGTTAAAGATATGAGTATCATTTATGTGTTAATCCCAATTGCTATTTTATTCGTGATTATTGCCATTGGGATCTTCTTTTGGGCAGTAAAAAGCGAGCAATTCTCCGATTTAGAAAAGCAAGGCCACAGCATCTTATTCGAAGACGACAAAGAACAACATAAAAACGCCAATGAACGAGATTAGCCTACTTAGCGCATTCATCATGGGTTTGGTTGGCAGTGGTCACTGTCTTGTGATGTGTGGTGGCATTGCCTCAAGCTTGCAATTAGCTTCCTCTACACTTAATAGCTGGCGGGTAAGCCTACTGTATAATACCGGTCGGATTTTAAGTTACATGCTAGCCGGTACTTTGGTTGCTGCATTAGGCAGTACCTTTGCAAAACAAAACACCACGTTTGCACTGAGCTTAAAAGTGTTAAGCGGTATTTTTATGTTACTCGTCGGCATTTATGTTATGCGCCTTGCCAGTACCCTGAAATGGCTAGAGGCTGGCGCAAAGACCGTAATATGGCAACATTTAGTCAAGTTGAATAAGTATCTATTGCCCGTAACAAGCTACGCTCGAGTGCTTGCATATGGTATGTTGTGGGGTTGGTTACCTTGTGGTCTTGTGTATTCAGCCCTTACATGGACACTTCAGGCCGACTCAGCAAGTTATGGCGCTCTCATCATGTTGAGCTTTGCATTGGGCACATTGCCTGCAATGCTCGCAGTAGGCCAATCAGCTCAACAGCTGAGTCGCTTTTTAAACCATACATTGGTAAGAGTTGGGCTGGGCAGTATTTTCATTTGGTACGGTATTTATCTACTAATCATTGCAACCGATAGATTAGTACATTAACCTAGGTAAGAAGTCTTAGAGAATGGATTTATTATGGATTTAAACAATCAAAATCGTGCTAAAAGCCAATGCACGATAAGCTGCAATAACTGTAGTATCAGCCAGTTGTGTTTGCCGTTCACCCTAAACGGGAGCGAAATGGACAAGCTTGATGAAATCATTGAGCGTAAAAAGCCGCTACACAAAGGCGACTACTTGTTTGAGTCTGGTTCTCCACTAAATTCTATTTTTGCGGTTCGTTCAGGGTCATTTAAGTCATACACTTTGTCTGAGCGGGGCGATGAGCAAATCACTGGCTTTCATTTAGCTGGCGACTTGGTTGGCTTTGATGCCATCAACAAAATGCAGCATCAAAGCTTTGCACAAGCGCTTGAAACCTCCATGGTATGTGAAATCCCATTTGACACGTTAGACGAGCTAGCGGGTAAGCTTCCAAAATTACGTCAACAAATCATGCGTTTAATGAGCAATGAGATTAACTACGACCAAGAAATGTTGTTGCTATTGAATAAAAAGACCGCAGAAGAGCGTCTTGCGACATTCATCTTTAACCTATCAAATCGCTTCGGCGAGCGCGGTTTCTCACGTAAAGAGTTTCGTTTTACCATGACGCGCGGTGAGATAGGCAACTATTTAGGGTTAACGGTAGAGACTATCAGTCGCCTGCTGAGTCGTTTCCAGAAATCAGAGATAATTAAAGTAGAAGGTAAGTTTATTACCATTTTAGACATTCCTGCACTGGCACGCACCGCGGCCATCTCAATTTGATCTAACGCAACGAATTACTGGTAAATTCTTTAACCTTACGCTAAATCAGTTACACTTAGAGTTAACTGATTTAGCTAACAAAGCACGTTAAGGAATTCGCGATGGACAAAATTAAACGCATTTTAGCCGTTATTGACCCAACCAAAGCGCAACAAGACAGCCTACAGCGCGCGATTACGCTGGCCAAGAAGACAGGTGCTGAAGTAACCGCATTCTTATCAATTTATGATTTCTCTTATGAAATGACCACCATGCTTTCCAAGGACGAACGTGAAGCTATGCGTGACGCTGTTATAAAAGACAGAGAAGGATGGATAGACGAGATCTTAAAAAATGTTCAGGGGATCAACATACATAGCCAAGTGCTTTGGCATAATCGACCCTATGAAGCGATTATAAAGACTGTTATCAAAGATGATTATGATCTTGTCGTCAAGGGCACACATCAACATGACACCTTAAAATCGGTTATCTTTACCCCCACCGATTGGCACCTCATCCGCAAGTGCCCAGCACCGGTTTTATTGGTTAAAGATCAAGACTGGCCGGCTCACGGTCATATCCTTGCAGCGGTTAACGCGGTCAGTGACAATGAACAACATTTAGAGCTTAACCGCCGTATCATCAGTGATGCACAGTTTATTTGCCAGCTTGCCAATGCAAAGCTCAGTCTGGTGAATACCTACCCTGCTACGCCGGTGAACATTGCCATCGAAATACCCGAGTTCAACCCAACGCAATATAATGAAGCAGTTAAAAAACACCATGAAGAGGAAACCTTCGCGCTAGGCGCATCCTTCTCCATCGCACAGAGCGATTGCATCGTTAAAGAAGGCTTACCAGAGGATGTCATCCCTATGGTCGCAAAAGAGAAAAAGTCGGAACTGGTAGTAATAGGTACTGTTGGGCGAACTGGGCTTAGTGCAGCGCTCATCGGTAATACCGCAGAGCATGTTATCGATAGTCTAGACTGCGACGTACTGGCACTGAAACCTGATGGTTATAAAAGCCCACTGGAAGACTAGTTAAAAAAGCCCCTCAAACGAGGGGCCTTTTTCATCTAAAACGAACTAACCTCTGCGGAGGTTTACTAGATATTTGTAACGTCAATGAACAGCGACTCATCAATGTTGGTGGAAGACACAACGGCTTCAGAGAACTCATATTCCTGACGCTCTTCACTTCTGTCTAAAGGCAGGTTTTCAAAATCAAACAATGCTTTGTCAGCAAGCTGGCTTGGGCTCACGTTCTGCATTGATTTAAAGATATTTTCCACACGTCCTGGAGTTTTCTTATCCCATTCAACTAGCATCGCTTTGATATTTTGGCGTTGTAAGTTTTCTTGTGAACCACATAAATTGCATGGAATAATTGGAAAGTCTTTGTGCTGTGCATAGCGGATCAAATCATCTTCACGACAATAAGTAAGTGGGCGAATAACCACATTACGTCCATCATCTGAGCGTAGTTTGGGTGGCATGCCTTTGAGGCGCGCACCATGAAACATGTTCAAGAATAATGTTTCAACCATATCGTCCATATGGTGACCCAACGCGATTTTCGTCGCACCGATTTTTTCCGCAAATGAATACAAGGTGCCACGGCGCAAGCGCGAGCACAAACCACAGGTGGTCTTACCTTCAGGAACCTTCTGTTTTACCACTGAGTAAGTATCCTTATCAACAATGTAATATGGAATGTTCAGTGATTCAAAGTACTCTGGAAGAATATGCTCAGGAAATCCAGGTTGTTTTTGATCCAAGTTCACCGCTACAACCTCAAAAGAAATAGGGGCGACCTTTTGCAATTGTAATAGAATGTCCAGCATAGCGAAGGAATCTTTACCACCACTGATACAAGCCATCACTACGTCACCTTCTTCAATCATGCCGTAATCTGTAATGGCGTTACCAACGTTTCTTCTCAGTCGTTTTTGTAGTTTGTTAAATTCAAAAACTTCTTTTCGCGTATCTGTTTGACTCATCTACCTAACCCACATAGCCAGTGGTACTGACTAAATTTGCAATGGAAATTCAAGGGCGGCAATTATACGGATTTTTTACGTTTTGAACTAGCTTAATCTCTCTCTGATCACTCAGAAATTGCTATGTTTTTAAAAAAGGTGAGATGTTATCGCGCGTATATAATGTACGTCATAGACCCTAGGTAAACGCTTTTGTTAATGTTTACCACGGGTATTTAAGGATTAGCAAACTTCTTTATCACCACCGCCACTGAGGCGGAGCTCTTCCAAGTCCCACTTTTCTTTAATTTCCAAAACTTCAGGTATCAGACTAAGAAACAGTGCGACAATTTCTTTATCTAAATGATTCAAAGCCATTTCTTGCAGGGTTGAACAGACTTTATCGAGCGGCCATGGGTCTTTGTACGGCCTTTTCATCGTGAGGGCATCAAACACATCAGCAACTATCCGAGCCGCCTCGGGGATATCGTGCCCTTTAAGACCTTTTGGATATCCTGAGCCGTCCCATTTCTCGTGATGGTACAAGGCGATTTGTGCAGCTAACTTAAAAACAGGATCCTCACTGCGACTTAGAATATCGTAGCCAATTTGTGAGTGACGTTTCATTATTTCCCACTCATTGACGTCTAACTTTCCAGGCTTTTTCAAAATTGCGTCGGGAATTCCTATCTTTCCAGTGTCATGCATTGGGGCTGCAAGCTCCAATAGCTCAGCACTATTTTCACTCCACCCCAAATGAGTCGCTATAAGCCGAGAGTATGCGGCCATGCGCCATATATGTACCCCTGTATCACTGTCATTGTAATGGCCAGCATCCGCAAGCATAAAAATTGCGGCCCGTTGACTTGCTTCCAATTTTGATGCTCTTATCAAAGACAAATGGGTCTTCACTCTCGCTCTTAAAATTACGGTCGATATCGGTTTAGAAATATAGTCAACACCACCCACGTCAAAACCCTTTTGCTCATCATATTCTCGATCCAGCGAGGTAACAAATATGATAGGAATATGCTCAAGCTCCGGAATTTCCTTAAGTCTCACTGCAAACTCAAAACCACTCATACCTGGCATTTCTACATCAGATAGAATCAAAGATGGACCATGCTTTAATGCTGCCTCTAAGCCTTCTTCGCCGTTGCGGGCAAATACCAATTTATAAGTATCTTTGAGAGCCTGATGTATTAAGGCTAAATTACTCGGCTCATCATCAATACAAAGTATGGGGCATGAAAATGGCATCTAACTATTCCTTGAGTTTATGTACGCTTTAACAATTGTCTCTGCACGGCGAAAATCAAACTCACTTAAACAGGTATTAATACTACCCACTAGTTCATCTGGAAGCAGTTTATTAACCTTATTGAGTGTTTTTTCTACTTCATCAGGGTTATCACTTTTAAGTGTTTTGAGCACTCTTTGACAGGCGTGTTCTGTTTCATGAGTAAACTCCACCACTTTCAAATTTGACTTCGGCTTTATCTGTCTGTTCTCAGACAAGTAGGCTCTCACTAATTCAATGGTTTCACCCATACAAAGTGCTAGTTGCTTCAGCTGCGAAGAATAATCCCCACTATCTACTTGTAAAGCTTTCTCTAATTTCGTTGCCAGCTGCCACAGTGGCTTTAATTCCAAAGCGCCTGCTGAGCCTCTAAGCTTGTGACACAGACGTTTAGCTTCCGTTTTATTGTCTTTGTCCAGTTCATCCGAGATCCGTTGAATATCATTTTCATGGTGTTCTAAAAACACGGCTAACTGGCTTTGATAACTTTTCTTATCTGACCATTTTTTCAGGCCTAAACTTTCACTAAAATACGGTATGTTGAGGTCTTCATCTTGTTGGTTATCATTTGGTTCCACAACATTATATTGGTGCTGTTTTTTAGCACAGCGTACAACCGCACCAATGAGTTCCTCAACATCAAATGGTTTTGGTACAAAGTCATTCATACCAGCTTGAATTGCAGCATCTCTATCGGCTTTAAATACCGCCGCAGTCAATGCGATGACTGGGATGTCTCTGAGCTCTTTATTTTGTTTGATTTCCCGCGTAGCAGCATAACCATCCATGACAGGCATTTGAACATCCATTAAGATCACATCAAATTTCTTGGGAGCTTTTACTAGTATCGAAAAAGCCATAGAACCATTTTCAGCCAACTCCACATGAGCACCTTCACTACTTAAGATATTTTGCGCGACCATACGGTTAATCTCATTATCATCAACCACTAGAATCGTTAATCCCTCTACCCGCTTTGCTTGTGAGCTCACTATGTTATTTTTTAGCCCTCCACGACGATTTTTAATTTCCAGTAAAGTGTTGTACAAGCTAGAGCTTGTCACCGGTTTGGTAATGACCGCGTCTATCAATTTGCTTGCTGGGTTATCATATAATTTGTCTCTATCAGCAGCGTTGACCATTAATATGATCGGGATATCAAAATCTGGCATCTGCTCATGAATCGAAGTTGTCACTGATAAGCCATCAATACCGGGCATACGCCAATCAATTAGCAATACATCAAACGCTGACCTGCCACGCTTTTCAAATTTGTCTAACGCGCCCTTTCCTGAAGATGTAGACTCTGGGCGCCAGCCTAGACTCACCGCTGTGTCCACTATCAAAGACAAAGCGACATCATGATCATCCGCTATAAGAATCCTTTGATGCAACATATGTGGCATGAAGTTGGTAGCTGGATCAGATAGTGGGAAAGTAAGTTCAAAGTAAAACTCACTCCCAATACCCTCTTCACTGAACAGTTGTAAATCACCGCCCATTAGGCTGACTAATTGTTTACTGATGGTCAGGCCAAGTCCCGTGCCACCAAATGTACGGGTAGTCGATACATCGACTTGAGAAAATGCGTTAAAAATAGCTTTTTGTTTCTCTTGTGGAATACCAACACCAGTATCTCTCACTGAAAAGCGGATCCGCACCTTTTCATTGTGTATATAGCCATTAACCAGTGCCATGCCAACCACTACCTCACCGCGCTTGGTGAACTTCAAGGCGTTGCCTGTTAAGTTAATCAGTACTTGACCAAGTCTTAGTGGATCGCCTTTTAAACTCTCAGCACCTTGTGGAATAGCCGACATAATCACTTCGATAGGCTTATCACCCACGGATGAGGACATAATATTAGCAACGTTATCCATGACATCGGCCAGTTGAAACGGTACACATTCTATATCTAAGCGATGTGCTTCAATTTTTGAGAAGTCTAAAATATCATTGATAATGCCAAGCAGGTTTTCGCCTGCATGATGGATTTTCTGCACCATATTGAGCACAGTTGGTGATAATTGCTGTTTTTGTAGCAGATATGTCAAGCCAAGTATGGCGTTCATTGGTGTCCTGATTTCGTGGCAAATGTTTGCAACAAAGTTACTCTTCGCTTCACTTGCCTCGACCGCTTTTTTGCGAGCCAGTTCTAATTCCTTGGTACGAACTTTTACCTTATCTTCTAAGGACTCGTTCAGTTCGCTCAACAATGACTGAGTTTCTTTTTGTACTCTTATATCTCTAATGATTGCTGCAACACCTATCATTTTTTTACCATACACCATGATTGGCGAGAGCGTAATGGATACATCAATACGGTTAGCTTCTGAATCGTTAGCAACAATGTCAAAAGGTTCCATCAAGTTATCGTCTAAGTTTTGTATGCCTTTGAGCGAAATTTTCGAGCAATCAGGTGGAACAAATAGGTCGTAAATTGATTTGTTAATTGCTTCGTCTTCACGAAATCCAAATATCTTCTGCGCTGCATGATTCCAGCTGGTCACAATGCCATTTAAATCCATACTGACAATGGCATCGGAGGACCCTTAATAGCCTCATACTTGTATTTTGCCTCTAACAAAGCGTTCTTCTTGTTGACATTATTCTGATATACAGCCCCAACCAGTACGACAACTAAAGTAAACAATACCACCAACATAATTGTTTTACTTCGTCGATTAGCAACAATTTCTTCCAACAGCGGCCGAGGCACTGATACAACCAACGTCAGATACCTTGGCGCACCTGAATAAGAAAAGAATAGGTTTTTTTGCAAATACAATATGTGTGGCTATCGAGTATAAAAATCAACACGATTCCTAGTAGCACCACACACGCGACAAACATACCAAACGCACGGTATCTAAATAACCTTTTAAGTCTACTCATATACTGTAATACGCTGAACATGGTAGGGCCGTCCTTTGATTTATCAGCCTCTGTTAGGTGTAGCAAAAAGCGTCTAGCCTTGCCATTGTTCGGTTCAATTCTAGTGTTGATATAAAAGAATATTTGGCTCAACGGACGTTGAGCCAAGAATGGATGTCGTTGCTATTTACTGATCCATGGAGTGACTTGAACAATGTCAACCGTGGCATTGGGGCTGTTGAACATCTGTGGAGCATCTTGCCATGCATCATTGACCTCAAACGTACAGTTCGATTGAGCACATTGAACTTGTGGATCATCAAAAGTCACAGGCCGTGAGAATGTGATCTTCACCCCCTTTTGTTCAGGCAGTAAAAAGCCCATTAACTTACTGACAAAAAAGCCTGATAGGTCAGAAAGCAGTTCGTTAAATTCGCTATGAAGTTGATAGATGTCCGCTTTATTTAAGTTCTTTGCGCTAAAGTGGTCAGCTTCAATTTGGAACTTTAATTGGCAGTCATGATTTGGGTTTTCCGGCTCAATAACAACAACCGCTTTATCTTTATCAAGTTGCTTGTCGTAAGGTAACAGCAATTGTGCCTGATTCGTGTAAGTCAGTGGTGACGAAGAATTTTCAGTAACGATTTCACCCTTTTTCACTTTACAAGGTTCAAGGGTCGCGATGTCTACAATGTAAAAATTAACACGAGCAAACTCAAAGTTACCCTTCTCAACGACTTTTAACCGATCATAGAATCCATCGTAAGACACAACAAATTCCTTTGCATTTGCAGAGCCCCCAACAAAGGCAAGTAAAGTTAATAGTACAAAACAACTATTCTTCATCAAAATAGTCCTTGTTATGGCGGATCATATCATTGAGTTCTTCTACGTAAGCATCACCACGCTCTGAATAAGCAACGAGTCCCTGAGTCAATAAAGTCGCTTCGATAGGCAGTTTATTAGCTCTAAGCTCGGCTCGCTTTTCACGCAATTGACGATAAGCATCATGTGTATTGATATTTCTAAAGTATGATTTCACTGCTGCACGTACTGACTGGAATGCGGCGACTTCATGCGCAGCTTCATCATTTCTGTCTCTAGGCACCATGCCACACCCTTTTTTGTAGCACCATTGCCCAAAGAAGTTTAAACCTATTCTAGCAAACCGAGAGGTTCCCCAAGCTGATTCATTAGCAGCTTGCATCAGTGCCAGTTCTCTTGGAATAATATCTACATGCTTGAGTGCTTCTTGTACATTTTCTACAGTAAACTCTGCATCATCTAGCCGATAGTAAGCAAAAATATTGTTAAGCTTTTTTGTTTGCGCTTCAGTTAGCGCTTCGTCCATTTGCAGCATCATCAAGGCTATTTCTAACGTTGCGCGTTGCTGTCTAATTTTCGTATTTTCAGCAATAACATGGGGCTTTATGAAGTCAAAAAAACGTTGCTTTTTCTCTTTTACATCCGTAACACTACCAAAATCAGGCAGCTTTACGTTGTGTAATGGCTTTTCCACAATCTTTGGAGCACTTGGTTTTTTAGGTTTAATTTTCTGCTCTGAGGTCAGCGGAGAAGTTGTTTCATACAAAAACGGATAGCTCAATGCCCAAACCGACACTAAAAATATAACTAATTGAATAACTCTGACTTGCATGTGTGTCCTCTGTGTTAGTGTGCCAGTCTTGTCCATTCGTTAGACTGTAAGTTTTAGAACTAGCTTGCTAGTATCGGTATACAAGCACACAACTCTTTATTTTTTACGTAATAAATTGGCCCCGCATTATACTTAAAGTAACAATTAAACGCGAATTACAGTTCGCTCATCGTCTTTAAGTATAGCAGTCGACTATTTATTGTACGGAGCAACCATGCAAACAGTTTGGCAGCAAAGATTGTCAGAACAACATAAGCACCGACCAAATGACAATCGCTCACCGTGGCAGGTGGACAGGTCAAGAATTATTCATGCCGCCGCATTTAGGCGCTTACAAGCGAAAACTCAAATTATGAGCATCGGCGTAAATGATTTTTATCGAACACGCCTGACCCACTCTTTGGAAGTTTCACAAATCGGCAGCGGTTTATTAAGACACCTAAGAATTGCCAATCCAGAGTTTGAGCACTTTCCATCAACCAGTTTAATAGAAACGCTTTGTCTTGCGCACGATATTGGCCACCCTCCATTTGGCCATGGTGGAGAAACGGCACTGAATTATCTGATGAGAGATTACGGCGGTTTTGAAGGGAATGCGCAAACCCTCAGAATTGTGTCTAAGTTGGAACCATACAGCAAAGGATATGGTATGAACCTGACACGCCGAACCTTGCTAGGGTTTGTGAAATACCCAGCTATTATCGATCAATTGTGGTTCAATAAACCCAGTCACGACCCCAGCCAACGCTTCATTAAAGCCAATGACTGGCTGCCTGCGAAAGGGGTATACCATTGCGATAGCGACGTATTTAATTGGATCATAGAACCGTTTACAGACTCAGACAAAGCGCTTTTGCAACAACATCAGGTTATCGACCAATATCGCTGTAAAACCCTATTCAAATCTTTGGACTGTGCAATTATGGAGCTTGCGGATGATATTGCCTATGCCGTACATGACCTTGAAGATGCGATAGCGACAGATACGTTAACCTTAGCAGATTGGACACTCTATGCGGAGCCTAAGCTGATAGCGCTTAGCTCACCTTGGTTAAAGCAAAATTTGACGCGGCTGACGCAACGGTTGTTCTCTCAAGACGAAGCCTATCGTAAAGATGCAATTGGAGAACTGGTAAACCTATTTATTGTAAACGGCGCATTAAATATTCAAAACCCAGATTTTGAATCACCACTGCTTCGCTACAAGGTCACCTTAGATAACGAGTTTGCGGACATTTTGAGTATTCTAAAAATATTTGTCTTTGAAAGATTGATAAGAGAGCCAAAAATGCAACAAATAGAGTTTAGTGGGCAAAATCTACTCATTGACTTATTCAGTGCATTGGCGAGCGATCCAATGCGCTTATTGCCTTACACAACTCAGGAGCAATATCAAAACACGAATACGACCAACGAAAAAATGAGAGTGTTGGCTGATTATTTAAGCGGTATGACAGATGAATATGCTCGGCGAACTCACAAACGACTATTCGCCAGTGAATAAAAAAACGCCAGGTATTTTACCTAGCGTTTTTTTATTGTTGCCAACGTCAGGTAAAAACCTGAGCATTCGTCAACGCATCAATAAGATTAGATAGCGGCTTTACCGTACTGTTTAACAAATTCTCTCACAGGTAAGTTATTACAACGTAGGCTGCGAGCTTTGTGACCGTGAATTGCAATACTGGCAACACCATTTTTAGCAGCCTTAATACACAGCTCTGTTTCTGTAGAGGCTGTTTTAGCTACAAGCGCCACAGCTGTGTCTTGTGTCTGTGCTTTAGCTAGAGCTGCTTGTTTGGCGATGTCGCGTACATCTTCACCATTACATACTAATGTTTTTGAAAAGCGAGAGATATTGATACCGTATTTCTGTGCTTCCGTACGTGCGGCACTGAGTCCTTGTTGGGCAGCTATCACACAAACTTTTGATTCTGGTGATGCGTTTGCAGCTGAATATTCAACCTGAGCAGACACAGAAGTAATGGTAGAAAGTGCAACAACTAAAGATAATGACTTAAACATAATATACCCAATATGAACGAATTTGCGCGCATTATATAGCCAATATATCTCTTGTAAATGATATAAGTATTCTTTTTTGCTCATTTAATAGACTATTTACATCTATGTAAAACGTTCAGCTAGTCACGCTAACAACTATTCATATTTTTACAAGTCCAGCCTAACTATTAACCTTTCCTCGCGAAGCTGAATACCACATTTTTAGGCCTGCTTTTGAAGGTGTTGATACCACTCTGGCATACATAAACCTAAAATAGGCACATACTGTGATAACTAAAAACAGGCTAAACAGCCATATTAGCCCAATTAAATCTTGAAAATGCCAAGGTTTTGAAATTTACTTTTTAGCTACAAATACTTGCAAAGCCCTAAACGAAAGCTATTTTTAATTTGTAATAGCAAATTACTTGCTTACAATTCTTTGCAAATCACATAAGGAACACATTATGTTACTGTCCACTAAAAGTATGACGTGGAAAGTTGTTCTTGCAGTATCCACGCTTAGTTTATTTTCTTTGTCTAAAGCATCCGCTGAAGTGTCCATAATCGTTCACCCAAGCAACACATCTACATTTGATCAGGAAACAATTAAAAAGATCTTTCTTGGCAAAACCAAATCATTCACCAATGGCCGTTCTGCAATTTTGATAAGCGCCAGCGCGAGCGACCCAGCTAGTGATGAGTTCAATACCAAAGTGATAGGTAAATCGAGTAGCCAAGTAAAGGCTTATTGGTCAAAAATTTTATTCACGGGTAAAGGGACCCCTCCTCAAGAAATGGACTCCAGCAAAGATGTGATATCTGCCGTGTCTTCAAATCCAGATGCAATCGGTTATGTCGACGCAAGTGCTACGACCGACTCAGTCAAAGTTGTCGCAACATTTTAGGTAGGAGTAAGCATATGAAAACTTTATTAGCCGTGACTTCCGGCATTACGATGCTGATATCATCATCAGCGCTAGCAGACATGCGTATCAGTGGCTATGGCTCAATCATAGCAGGTAAAACTTTAGGAACGGTGGATGACCCGCTTAACCCTGGCCAAACGCGTGACGAAATACTTACCGCTGATTTTTACGATGTTGGCCAGTACGACAACGACATCACCATCAAAGCCGAGTCAATCTTTGCCGTTCAAGCAGTTATGGATCTTGCTGAGAATTTCTCTGTGACCGCACAGCTAGTTGCCAAAGGCGTTGATGATTTTGAACCTGAGTTTGATTGGTACTATGTGACTTATCAGGCAACTGAAAATCTTACTCTGATGGCTGGGCGTCGTAATATTCCCATGTACTATTTTTCAGAGTTTTCTGAAGTCGGCTATGCCTATCCGTGGATGAGACCGCCATCAAATCTGTATTGGTGGCAAGTTACTCAGTTCAATGGCGTACATGCTATGTATGACTTTGAACTCGGCGGCTATTCCAATACCTTAACTTTCTTCTACGGCAATGAATACTCCGACGACAATGTTGAAATGCTCTATTATGACAAGTTATACGGTGGCAGTGCGCGTACAGTTAATGAATATTGGACCGATATTACTGGTATGAACTGGAATATCTCAGGAGATAGCTTCGACTTACGATTTGTGTATTTCCAGAATGACCGCGATAGAGAAACCATTCAGCAAGATGGTAGTATCGACCCCTATACGCCATTCTCGCAAACCTTTGTCGGACTTGGCGGCAACGTTTCGCTTGATAAGTTTACCTTGTTATTTGACTGGAACTTTGTGGAATACGATGATGCGGTTGGCACAGAGTTCCCAACATATCTTGTGTCTTTAGTTTACAACTGGGATGATTATCAGCCTTACATTTCCTACTCAAAAGCGGATCACGAACGCACTAATGTTCCTACCGAAGACTTAGAAGAACACTATGTGTTGAGTTATGGCTTACGCTACAACTTTTTACCTACTGCGGCGTTCAAAATACAGTATGATAAATTTGTAGACCAAGGTCATGCGCCGAGTGGATGGGCTTATCATGGTGATGCACGCGCAATCAGTATGGGCGTGGATTTTGTTTTCTAAACTTGGTACTCGCTCATGATATCAGCTTTTGCTGATATCATGAGCGATCAGCCCTTTATCATTTCAATAACGTAACCTACTTTCTGTGGCCTGAACCGTTTAGCTCACTGTAAATGAGTGATATCATTTTGACGTTGATTCTTCGCTGTCAATTGCCCGACGCTTTACCAAACATTGCATTCTCCATGGCGATAAAGGACAAGACAGCTACTGCATAGTGAAAATAAGGTTACGAAAATAACATGAAAATCATCTCTTTTAATATCAATGGACTTCGAGCTCGAATCCACCAGCTACAAGCCATGATTGATAAACATCAGCCAGACATCATTGGTTTACAAGAAATCAAAGTCCACGATGAAGCCTTTCCACTAGATGAAGTACAAGCGCTGGGCTATCACGTGTACTTTCATGGCCAAAAGGCACACTATGGCGTAGCTTTGCTATCTAAAATGCCAGCCAAACATATCCAAAAAGGGTTTACCACTGACACAGAAGAGTCACAAAAGCGTATGATCATCGGTACTTTTGAAAGCGACTCGGGTAAAGAAGTGACAGTTATGAATGGTTATTTCCCACAGGGTGATAATATTAGCCACGAGACGAAATTCCCTTATAAACGCCAGTTTTATGCTGATCTAATGACTCACCTCAACACTTACTACGATAAAGAACAAGCGGTTGTAGTAATGGGAGACATCAATATCTCACCCACAGATCTAGATATCGGCATTGGTGAAGCCAATCGTAAACGCTGGTTAAAAACCGGCAAGTGCTCGTTCCAACCTGAAGAACGTCAATGGTTAGAAACACTGTTATCTTGGGGATTAAAAGATACATTTAGAGAGCTAAAGCCTGAAGATACACAACAGTACTCGTGGTTCGACTACCGTTCTCGTGGCTTTGACGACAATCGCGGGCTTCGTATTGATGTCATTTTAGCCACAGAGTCATTGATGGCCCACTGTGTTGAAAGCGATATTGACTATGAACTACGTGGTATTGATAAACCTTCTGATCACGCGCCAATTTGGGCCACATTTGAAATTTAAACATGCTGCTAACCATGTTCACGGCGGCTGTTTTTGCCGCCACCTTAAACAGGCACACCTATCAAACGCTACTTAAGCGCCCTGCACGTCAGACTGGCGTGTTTGCCTGCGCATTATGCTTAGCACTTATCTGGCAAATCCAAGCCGGCATTCTAGAGCATCTTAACATTCATATACTTGGTATCACCGCTGCTACCTTAGTCATGGGTTGGCGTTTAGCCGCATTATGCGCTTTACTTGCAAGCCTGCTGCTGCTTTATTTCACAGATTTACCCGTTAATCAATTAGCTGAATTTTTGCTGTTTAGCGCGTTAATCCCCATCTACTTAAGCTATGCGCTTTACCTGCTGTGTTATCAATTTTTACCCAGACATTTTTTCGTCTATATTTTTGTATGCGCATTTCTGTGTGCTGGCTTTGTTGGCGCCGCGAAAATTCTTATCAGCGGAGGTTACTTTTACTTACTTGGCCTGTATGATCTGCCCACATTACTAGATAACTACATGTTTTATTCTGTGATTATATGGTTCCCAGAAGCCATGCTAAACGGCATGGTGATCACATTACTTATCACCTACCGACCTCATTGGGTGAAAACATTTTACGACCAGGAATACTTAAACAAATGACACTATTGTACCGATGCCCATTGTGTTTGGAGCCTCTAAAGCAAACTCAGAACAGTTTGTGCTGTGCAAAGCGCCACCAGTTCGATTTCGCCAAAGAAGGCTACGTCAACCTGCTTCCTGTACAGAACAAAAAATCCAAGCAACCTGGCGACAATCTGCAAATGGTACAAGCCAGAAGAGCATTTTTTGCCACTGACCATTACGTATTTTTAAGACAAAAGCTCGTCGAGATCATCGCAAAGCAAGCACCTAAGACTATGATTGATCTTGGCTGTGGAGAAGGCTTTTACACCCATGCCATCGCAGATGTCATTGATGCACAAGTATATGGTATAGATATTTCGAAGGCGGCGGTTAAGTACGCAGCGAAAAGGTATAAAAACGTTCACTTTGGCGTGGCCTCAATTAAGCAAACGCCGTTTTCTAACCACTGCGCCGATGTACTGTTGAGTGTCTTTGCCCCCATTTTTACACAAGAGCTTCAGCGCCTATGCAATGACAACGGAACCTTAATCATCGTCAGCCCAGGGCCAAAACATTTATTTGAATTAAAACAATACATCTACGATGATGTGCAGCTGCATGAGGTGGTAGAAACGCCACACGGCTTTGCATTACAGGAGCACACGTTATTAGAAGTGCAGCAACAGATTGATACTGATGTGTTAGAGCACTTGATACGAATGACGCCATTTGCTTGGAAGTTTAAAGACAGTCATTATGATGCTTTGCGCAGCGCCAAAACACACGCCATTACACTGTCTTTCTACATCAGTGAGTTTAAAAAAGTGGATAATTAGCAGTTCTGACTTAGAACTGCTCTTTGGTAAATGCCTTGTCCATTTTGTTGAACATATCAGACAACAGCTTTGCCAGCTCTCTATATCTTGGCTTTCTTGAGGTTGAAGGCGCGTCATACCCGTTAGCAACCATTTTGTGATACAGCTCGTTGTACCAACTATTTAGCGATGGGTTCAACGGAGTATCACAACGCTTACCTAACCAAAGCAGACCTTGCACAGGCAATGATAGGAAAAACAATGCCGCCGCTATCGCCTGCGGTAAATACTGTGCACCTAGCTGACTTGTCTGAAAAAACACGGTAAAAATTGCCAATATCGGCATCACTGTCAACGACAATTCGGTTGCCTTTATCACCCTGTATTCAGCAAACATTGGCGCAAGCTCTTTGCGCATGGGCCACTCCTTTGCATATTGGCGTCCAAGCTGCACTTGTGTAATAAGACTATTTTGCATCATCACTCCTAGGTGCTAACTTTAAAGTAAAAATTCAGGTAAAATTATCATTAATAAGTCAATTATACCTTTGTCTAGCGTGTCGCTTATTGGCCACTATGCTTTAAGCTTAATACGCGTTTACTGTTATTGTCAAAACGGAAAGTCATTATGTCATCTTCCCATGTTCTCGTTTTAAACTGTGGTAGTTCAAGCCTTAAGTTTGCCATTATTGATATTCACTCCGGCTCAGAAGTACTTTCAGGGTTGGCTGAGTGTTTAGCTGAACAGCAACCACTTATCAAATACAAATACGATGGCGAAAAACAAACGATCACCCTCAGTGCCGGTGATGCGCATCAAGTGGCTATCACTCGGTTAGTAGAACTGGTCAAACACCTTAATTTAGACAAACAATTGATAGCCGTCGGTCACCGCGTAGTACATGGCGGTGAACATTTTACTCACTCTGTTCGTATCACACCTGAAGTCATTGAAGCTATCAAGCAAACCAGTGCCTTAGCTCCGTTACATAACCCTGCAAACTTACTAGGCATTGAAGCCGCTCAAACCGCGTTTGCTGCCTTACCACAAGTTGCCGTATTTGACACAGCATTTCATCAGAGCATGGAACCTACAGCATTTTTGTATGCTCTACCCTACTCTTTATACAAAGAGCACGGTATTCGCCGTTATGGTTTTCATGGTACTAGTCATTATTATGTATCGACCCAAGCACACAAGATTTTAGGCCTAGATAAAGATAATTCACGTATTGTCAGTGCTCATCTAGGTAATGGCTGTTCCGTGACGGCCATCAAAAATGGTCTTTCTGTCGACACCAGTATGGGACTGACACCACTTGAAGGCCTGATGATGGGCACCCGAAGTGGTGATATTGACCCCGGTATCTTCGCATTTTTAGTGAACCAACTTAAATACTCTCCGACACAGGTAGACTTGCTGTTAAATAAGCAAAGTGGCTTGCTTGGTATTAGTGAATTGTCGAACGATTGTAGAACCATAGAAGAGGCTGCAGCCCAAGGTCATGAGCAAGCGCAATTGGCTTTGGATATTTTCTGCTATCGACTTGCCAAACAGATTGCCGCTTTCGCGGTACCACTTGGTGGTCTAGATACCCTAATCTTCACCGGTGGCATTGGCGAAAATTCCGATGAGATCCGTCGCAAGGTGGTTTCTCAACTAGGGTTCTTAGGCCTTACACTCGACAATGAAAAAAATCTCGCCGCACGCTTTGGTCAACTGGGCATAATAACTACTACAAATAGTCCATGCGCGGTTGTTATCCCAACCAATGAAGAATGGGTTATTGCCACTGATGCAGCAACCATAGCACAGGAGCAATAGTATGGGACGTCGTATTATGCTGATCCCCGTTTCAACGGGTGTAGGCTTAACTTCCGTATCAGTTGGCCTAGTCAGGGCATTAGAGCAAAAAGCTGTAAAAGTTAACTTTTTCAAGCCCATTGCTCAACCGCGTAAAGACGAACATGGACCTGAAAAATCAACAGTGATCGTTCGCCAAGGATCAGCTGTGAACCCACCTACTCCCTTTGAGCTGAGTTATGCTGAACAAATGATAGGGGATGGAAAAGGAGATGATTTACTTGAGGAGATTGTTGAGCGTTTTGAGAGCGCAATACAAGATGATGAAGTTGCAGTTATCGAAGGAATGGTGCCCACACGCTTGCAACCCTATGCAGGAAGAGTCAACCGAGAAATAGCGCAAACCTTGGGTGCCGATATCGTGTTTGTACTCACCCCTGGAAACGACAGCAATGAACAACTTGAAGACCGCCTTGAAATTGCAGCGGGAAATTATGGTACCGTAAACCACAACCGTGTGTTGGGTTGTATTTTCAATAAAGTCAATGCGCCGTTAGATGAACAAGGCCGCGCACGTGCTGATCTTGTTGATCAACACAACCCCGACGAACTCGAAAACGAAATGCATCGTCTTGCATCACTTCCTATTTTTCGAAAGCATCCGTTTATGCTACTGGGCTGCATCCCTTGGGATTTCGATCTTGTTGCACCACGCGTTATCGATTTATCTAACTACCTCAAGGCTGAAGTAATTAATGCCGGCGACATGGAGCATAGACGTTTGCGCCGAGTTACTTTTTGTGCTCGAACAGTATCAAACATACTCAACCATTTTACGCCTGGGGCGCTGCTAGTTACCCCAGGAGATCGTTCAGACGTATTAGTTGCAGCGTGTTTATCCGCTATGAATGGGACCAAATTAGGTGCCATTCTACTCACCGGTGGCTTTAAGCCAGAACCGCGCATCATGACTCTGTGCGAGCAAGCTATGGAAACTGGACTGCCAATTTTAGCCACAACTGCGGATACTTGGCGTACATCGCTGCTGCTACATAACTTCAACATGGAAGTGCCCAGTGACGATGATCAACGTATTGACAAGGTCAAACAGCATAATGCAGATCATATCGACTCTGACTGGCTAGATGAACTGGCCGTAGGTGTTGCAAGAACGCGTAAGCTGTCTCCACCAGCGTTTCGCTACTTGTTAACAGACCTAGCGAGAAAAGCCAATAAAACCATTGTTCTGCCAGAAGGAAATGAGCCGAGAACGATTAAGGCTGCAGCAATTTGCGGAGAGCGAGGTATAGCCAAAACGGTATTATTGGGCGAACGCGAAGAAATAGAACGTATTGCAGCACAACAAGGTGTTGAACTAAACGAGAATGTGACCATTTTAGAGCCACAAAATCATCTCGATAATTATGTCGCGCCTATGGTTGAGTTGCGCAAAGGAAAAGGCCTTACAGAAGTGGTTGCACAAGAGCAGCTACAAGACAATGTGGTATTAGGCACTATGATGTTGGCACTTGATGAAGTAGATGGTTTAGTCTCAGGTGCTGTACACACTACCGCCAATACCATTCGTCCCCCACTGCAATTGATAAAAACTGCGCCCGGCTCATCTTTGGTAAGCTCGGTTTTTTTCATGTTGCTGCCAGATCAAGTACTGGTATACGGAGATTGCGCAATTAACCCTGACCCTACAGCGGAGCAGTTGGCAGATATTGCAATTCAGTCAGCCGAGTCAGCTGCTGCATTTGGTATTGAGCCGCGTGTTGCAATGATAAGCTACAGCACAGGTACCTCCGGTCATGGTGCTGATGTAGATAAGGTGCGTGAAGCGACAAAAATTGCGCAACACAAAAGACCAGATCTCGATATCGATGGTCCACTGCAATATGACGCAGCAATTATGGAAAATGTCGCAAAGAAAAAGGCACCGAACAGCAAGGTTGCAGGCAAAGCTACAGTTTTTGTATTTCCAGATCTCAATACCGGTAACACGACATACAAAGCAGTGCAAAGAAGTGCCGATCTAATTAGTATTGGACCGATGTTACAAGGAATGAGAAAGCCTGTGAATGATTTAAGCCGTGGAGCACTGGTTGACGACATAGTTTACACCATTGCGCTTACCGCAATTCAAGCTCAGCAAATAGCTGATCAGCAACAATAATAGTAACGATGCCAAGAGTTAATAGGTTCGCTTTCTTAACTCTTGGCTATACTGTCTAGATAAAGTTATTGGATAGAGGTAGAGCATGTCTAAACAAACGCTGCAATTGCTCAGCCATAAATTTACCATTCACAGCCTAGATAGTGACGCGGCCATTCCTATGCAGGTAGTTAATGCCAATATATTTTTCATCGCCAAAACTGAAGATGAGTTATCCATTGTATGCCCCAGTAGTATCAAAGTTGATAGCTTTGCAGCAGAAGATGACTGGCGAGCTTTAGAGGTGCTTGGCCCACTTGGGTTCTCGCTGACTGGGATCATGGCCAATATATCGGGGGTACTTGCTAAGGCCCATGTCTCTATTTTTTCGTTGTCTACCTACGATACAGATTATATTCTAGTAAAAGAGCAACAAATCAATGACGCCATTAAAGCACTCAAAAAAGATGGATACCTAGTTCTATAATGCAGTTTTCTACTCCTGTTGAATATGCCCCAATTACGACCATTAGTAACCCGTTAATGCATTTAGCCAGCCCATTTACGGGTAAAGTGCTCCCGTTACTGTCTCATCCAGACCCCCTATTTGCCAAAGGTATGCTCGGAAGAGGGGTTTGCGTCGACATGAGCAGCAACAAGGTGTGCTCCCCTGTAACCGGCACTATTGAAAGAATTAAACGCAAAGGCAGCGAATTTATTATTGTTGCCAATAACGGGCTCAAACTATTGGTGCACATTCAGTTGCCTCCTGAAGACAACACAATGGAACGTCAGCCAATCAACGCGTTCGGCAAGGAGCATGTTGAGCAAGGTGAAATACTTGCTTACTTCGATTTATCTGACCCCCATGCAAGAATGTTAGGTACGCTTATTGTACTCAATGCAGACAAACTCGGACCATGTTATTATCCCTTAAAACAAGTGAATGCAGGGCAAGACCCTTTACTCACTATCACTAAGAAACAACCATAGAAAGGCCTTAAGTAATGACCACCATGTACGGCATTCCTAATTGCGACACCATAAAAAAAGCCAAAAAATTACTCTCTGACAATCACATTGAATTCACCTTTCATGACTATCGAAAAGATGGTATTAGCCCTGAGCTTATCGACGTATTCTTCAAACATCTTGGCTGGGAAAATGTCCTCAACAAGCGCGGTACAACTTATCGTACACTAAGTGACGAGCAAAAAAAGAATCTAAATGAGCAAAATGCCAAGCAACTTTTGCTTGATGCGCCAGCCATGATTAAGCGTCCAATCATTCTACATAACGATAATTACCACCTCGGCTTTAAAAAAGAACAGTACTTAGAGATTTTTTCAATATGAGTCAACACCGTTGCAGTGACGTCATCAAACTTGCACAAGCGCTCATCCAGCGTCCCTCTGTCACGCCCGAAGACGCTGGCTGCCAAGCGCTTATTAACCGAAGGCTGGCGGCTATAGGGTTTAACATTGAAGAACACTTCTTCGTCGATACCCTAAACACTTGGGCAAGAAAAGGTAACTCAGGCACACATTTTTGCTTCGCAGGCCACACTGATGTTGTCCCTACCGGAGATGAATCTGCATGGGACTATGCTCCATTTGATGGTCAAATCCATAATGGCATGCTTCATGGCCGTGGTGCTGCTGATATGAAAGGCTCATTAGCAGCGATGATTGTTGCCACTGAACGTTTTGTTGAAAAGCAACCAAGTCATAAAGGTTCAATATCATTTTTGATCACTTCAGATGAAGAAGGCCCCTTTATCAATGGCACCACACGTGTGATTGATTTACTCGAAGCGCGGGGAGAAAAAATCGATATGTGTCTGGTTGGTGAACCCTCATCAAGACACCAACTAGGAGATGTGGTAAAGAATGGACGACGAGGCTCATTAACAGGCCATTTGACTGTCAAAGGCAAGCAAGGACACGTTGCCTACCCTCACCTTGCAGACAACCCGATTCATAAAGTCGCCCCAGCTCTTGCGCAGTTGAGCGAAACAGTATGGGATAACGGTAATGAATATTTCCCAGCAACCAGCTTTCAAATATCCAATATTCAAGGCGGTACGGGGGCGGGTAATGTCATTCCAGGCACAGTGTATGTGCAATTCAACTTCCGTTTTAGTACGCAAGTTACTGCCGATGAGTTACAGCACAAAGTAGCAGAGATTTTGCAAAACCATGGACTGGATTATGAGCTTAATTGGATTGTTAATGGCTTGCCTTTTCTGACCGAGCCAGGTCAGTTATTGGATGTGACGCTCAGTGCTATTGAGGAAGTTACGGGTATAGAGAGCACGCCTGAAACCTCCGGGGGGACTTCGGATGGACGCTTCATCGCGCAAACAGGTTGTAAAGTCATTGAGCTTGGGCCTATTAACGCCACCATTCATCAGCTCAATGAATGTGTAAGTATTCAAGATCTAGAAAACTTAGCGCTCATTTACGAACGTATTTTAGAGAAGTTATTAACATAAAGGTGACCGATGGATTTGTCTCTTATCGCCTGTGGGCTCAGTGAAATACACCTAACTGACTGGCGCGGTAAACCAGTGCACAAAAGCATCATCGCTGATCTAACAGCACTGGCTAATGCTTCTAAACAAGCAGGGTTTGACCTTACAATAGCCTCAGCGTTTCGTAACTTTCAACGTCAAGCGACCATTTGGAATAGTAAGTTTTTAGGCCAGCGACCTGTGTACGACATCAATAACTGTGAAGTGGAACTCGCAACGCTAAGCGAAATCGAAAAGTGTAAAGCCATTATGTTGTTTTCAGCACTGCCCGGTGCTAGCCGCCACCATTTTGGCAGTGATTTAGATATCTATGCTAAAAACTGCCTTAATAGCGAACAGTCTCTACAACTGGCTCCATGGGAGTATCAAAGTGGAGGACCTTTTTCAGAATTTAGCGCTTGGCTTGATGAAAACCTAACAGATTTTGGTTTTTTCAAGCCGTATGCGACGTACAATGGCGGTGTGGCGCAAGAGCCATGGCATATTAGTCATATCACAACCTCTGAACAGTTGGAACAGCACCAAAATATCGATGCAATCGCCGATGCGATTAGCCAGCACGATATCTTGGGCAAGCAAACTATTTTAGTGAATCTAAAAAGTTTACATGAGCAGTTTGTCACCAATATAATCAAAGTGTAACTGCAATAGATACAAGTACAGCCTTAAAGGCTGTACTTGTTGAGAATTTTAAGACTGGCGATAGCCATCAAAGAATCTTTGCATACGAACCATTGCAGGCTCTAACTCATCTTTATGTGGTAAAAATACCAATCTAAAATGATCAGGCTCCGGCCAATGAAATGCTCGGCCATGAACCAATAAGATTCTTTCTTCTCGTAACAGGTCCAACATTAACTTTTCATCGTTCTTAACATTGAACTTGGCTGTGTCTATTTTGGCAAATGCGTACAATGCCCCTTTAGGTTTGACGCACGACACACCATCTATTTTATTCAGCCCTTGATATGCTATGTCTCTTTGTTCATAAAGCCTACCACCGGGTTCTATCAACGCATCAATAGACTGTACGCCGCCTAGCGCCTGCTGTATCGCAAACTGGGCAGGTACGTTGGCACACAAACGCATGGAAGCGAGTATATCTAACCCTGTGATCAAGTCAGCCATATCACTGACTTTACCACTTAAGATCATCCATCCCATACGCAGACCCGCGGCACGGTAGTTTTTAGCCAGGCCATTAAAAGTGATGACAGGCAAATCATCACATAAAGAGGCTATCGGGATGTGTTTAGCGTCGTCATATAGGATTTTTTCGTAGATTTCATCGCTGAGTAGCAGCAACTGATGTTCACGAGCAATATCAATCAACCCTTGTAACAATGCCTTGTCATATACCGCACCGGTGGGGTTATTAGGATTGATCAAAAGTAAGGCTTTGGTTTTGTTCGTTACTTTTTTTCTAATATCTTCTAAATCAGGGAACCAATCTTGCTCCTCATCACAACGATAATGAACAGGTGTACCGCCCGCTAATTTAACTGAAGCAGTCCATAACGGATAATCTGGTGATGGGATCAGTACCTCATCGCCATTGTTAAGCAATGCCTGTGTGGTCATTTGGATTAATTCACTGACGCCATTACCGATATAGATATTGTCTACGCTAATATTTGGCAATGACATTTGCTGATAATGTTGATACACCGCTACGCGAGCAGAATACAAACCTTTTGAATCACAATAGCCTTGTGCAGAGTACAAGTTACGAATGATGTCACGGTGCATATCTTCTGGCATATCAAAACCAAAAGCGGCTGGATTACCAACGTTTAGCTTAAGTACCTTAAGCCCGTCTTCTTCCATTTTCTTTGCTTGACTTAGCACCGGCCCGCGGATGTCGTAACAGACCCCATGTAATTTATTACTTTTTGATATTTTAGACATTTATCCCCCCATTTCCAACGCCTAGCATAGCCTAAAGTTGACTATGAAAACTAGAGGGATAAACAAAGATAAAACAAGAATTTTAAAATTTTAAGGATGCATTGATAGCCACTGTAATAACTGTGATTTAGAGCCTAAAACTTGTTCCGAAATTTGCTCCATATTTTCGCTTACGGTAACATCATCACCTTTCATTAGTCCTTGTTCGATAGCTCTGGCGGTACTGCTCAAACTGGTTGCCCCAAACTGCGCAGCATTAGACTTTAAGCTATGGGCGTGACGGATAGCCTCCTGTCTATCAGAATTCAGTGCAAGTTTTAGATCATTTTCCAGCCTCTCAAACTCACTGCAACAGAAAACTAATGTATCTTCGAACTGCTCTCCAAGAAGCGACTGCATATTTTCCAATGCGCTGCTATCTATACTTACATTCATAAAGTTCCCTTCTCGCGGTTGTTAATACCTATGCTAGACAATTCAGTTCATGTTAGCAAAACAAATTGATATTTATGATAAGATTTAGCTAAGGTTTTTGTTTTAGAACATACAATGAAAAGAAATTTTTGCTCAAAGTGTCGCTACCCTGTAAAAACGTGTGTGTGTAAGTACGTATCCTCTACCGTACATTCACGAACACAAATAATTGTTTTACAGCACCCAGACGAAGCCAACTTAGCAAAAAACACGGCGCGCCTATTACAACTACAACTAGGCAATATACAGCTCTATGTTGGACAAGACTTTCAACAACTAAAGGCGTTAACATGCAACCAGCATTGCGCCTTACTGTATCCCAATGAGCATGCAGTCACGGTACAACAAATACAGCAGCTACCCAAGCTTGATATATTATTCGTAATAGACGGAACTTGGAAAAAAGCACATAAGATATTGGCATTAAATGCATGGTTACTAGACCTACAAGCAGTTACATTTAATGTGATCCCAGTTAATCAATATCGTATTCGCAAGGCAGAGCAACCCCATAGTCTCTCGACACTTGAATCTGTCTCTTTATTTCTCAACCAATATGAGGGAATTGACCAGCGACCGTTGCTGAGTTTACTAAACGGAATGATCACTGAACAAACCAAACTCATGCCCACTCATGTTAAAGCTAGATATGATTTATGAGTCGTATACCGCGCCTAACAGATGGTTTTGTAAGACTTGGCCCAGATTACCGCTTTGATGATCAAACTGATTTTCAAGAAATAAAAGACACCTTTGGCTTTTGTACTATCACTGTCGGCAGTTGGGTGACGCCTTCAGAACAGCGCATCAGTGCTAACCTTGTCTACGATGCATTAGCTGATTTAGCACAAATTCTAGCAATTCCACCATGGGTAATAGGTCTAAATGGTACCTTGAATTTTGCGTTTGGTGCGGGAGGCCAAAAAGGTGTACAAGCGCACTACGCGCCATCATCAAGAACACTTGCTTTAGCTAAAAATGCCGGAGCGGGAGCCCTTGCCCATGAATGGTGGCACGCATTCGATCACTATATCTGTAAAAAGCTCTTTGCGGACACCAATGCTCTATCATTCGCTTCAAGCCTTTGGCTACAGACGCCAATAACCAATCGGCATCCTATAAACCTACATCTAGATAAATTTTTTAAACTCATCTTTTTAGACGATACGGGCAGCAAACCTAGCGAGTATTTCCTAAATGCCAAATCGCTCGACAACCAATATGAACAATTTTATTTCAGCCGCCCTCAAGAGCTCAGTGCAAGGGCATTTGAAGCATGTATATCTAGTAACGCTAAAATTCGCAATGATTTCTTGGTCAGTGGTGTTCAAAATAGTAAACTCGCAAGCCAAGGAGGTTTTCCGGAGTCAACGCATTTATCCTTGCTATGCGACACCATTTTTAGCTACTTCAGCGTGCTAGGTAATGCTTTACATCATCGCTCTGACTAACTCTATACAACCAATCTAAATAATCCTCGTAAGCCATCGGCTTTGCAATAAAATAGCCTTGACCAAAGTCACAACCATAATGCGCTAACCTCGCATAGCTTTCTATGCTTTCCACCCCTTCAGCAACAACCTTAAGACCTAAGCTATGCGCCATATCGGACATCGCTTTTGCAATCGTCTGATTGCTAGATGACGTCTCAATATCCATAACAAACTGCTTGTCGATTTTTAGCTCATCGAAGCCAACTCGGCTTAAATAAGCTAATGATGAATACCCAGTTCCAAAGTCATCTATCGCTAACTTAACCCCAACGCTACGATAATCATCTAAAACACTCTTTAAGTTATCTTCGTTGTCGATAGTCACTGACTCAGTGATCTCTAGCACTATTTGTGAAGGGTTTAAATTCAGTTCATTCACCAGTGTGATGAGATGAACAAGCAGCTCTTTTTTAGATAAGTCTTTTCCCGACATATTCAGAGATAGTACATGACCTGGGTATTGTTCAACGAGCTGTTTTTGGTATTTCAGGCCTTTTTCAAACACCATTTCTGTCAATAAGTGAATAAGTCCTGACGACTCTGCAATTGGAATAAATTCATCGGGTGGAACTTGCCCAAGTTTTGGATGAAACCACCTCAGTAAGCCTTCGGCGCCATAGACTTTGCCCGTTTTTAAATTAACTTGAGGCTGCAAATATAAGCTAAAACTATCATTATCAATCGCATCTTTTAATGCTGAAGACAACTGCATACGACGTTCAGAGATCACTGAGTTGGCAACATCAAAAATTTGCCACCTGTCACTATCATGAGCCTTGGTAGACAAGGCCAACATCGCTCTTTGGATCAATGCATCTGCTGTTTTAGCATGAATCGGAGAATGCGCTACCCCGATTTCTATTTCATCGACGAGTCGAGTACCTTTGTATTCAATGCCTTCCTCAAATACCGAAGACAAAATACAAACATACTGCTCAATTTGACTCAGCGATAACTTGCCAATTAGAGTGATGGCAAACGTCCCATCATCTAGTCTGAAAATTTCAGTTTTTGTACCTTCTGGGACTGCAAGTGTTGCAGCTCCATAGGTATCCAGCTCGGTGTAGAGCTTGCCAAATAATTCGTTGAGATGTTTATTGGCGTTTGCCACACCCAAGTTCAAGCGGATCGAATGAATGATCAATGGCCTAAATAGTAGCAAAGTATGATGCGTATTCTTATTGGCCAGTTGTTCTAGGTAAGTGTTTAGTGCAAAACGGTTAGAAAGCCCAGTATCTGGGTCATGTAAGCTGTAAAACAAAAACCGCTCTTTTTGTTTTTTATCTTGCATAAACACGCTAAGCGTCAATAGTACGATGTGGGTAACGACCGCGAGCTTGCTGACACCGAGCATGTGTCCATTGGTCACTATACCTAGCTGCATTCCCACCCACACAATCCCTAGCATAAACATGGGTAACCAAGCCGCACTTACCAACCAGACATCCCGTCCAAAACCTTGTTTTGCTTTGCTATACATTGCCGCCAGCACAACCATCGTACCTAAACTCGCTATTGCCTGAAGTTGTACAGACAAGGCCGACCCCATCCCAAAAGACAGAATCGCCATAAAAAATAAAGTGGCCGCACTTCCCCATACCACATGGTTGAGCAGTTTATTGGTCTGTGAAATAGAAAAATATGATTGGTGATACAGCAAACAAAGAGCACATGCCAAAATTAGCCAGCTGCCATTAAATGACGACACTAACTGGCTTATGCTCGCAGGTATGTAAAAGTAAATACTGCCATTATTTACACTGCATTGAATCGCTAGAAAACACACATATATTGATAATAACGCGAGGTACTGGCGTCGGCTGAATAACGCCATAATTGCCAATGCCATCGCTATAAAATATAACAAGCCTAATTCAAGGCCATACCAAAACAACCTCGACTGGCTGAGTCTTTTAAACTCTGCTTCCGAGACAATTTGAAAGTCAAACATCACTTTGTATGGAGAGCGCAACTTGATGTAAACCTGAGAGTCTTCACTTGGTGATGGAAAGTTGATGTGGGGAAAAATACTGTGCATTCTGGCAGGAGAAAAGTTGTCGCTGGATATTCGCACCTGATCTAACAGCTTATTTTTTCGCACCAAATACAGTTCAAGCTCAGTATTTAAAGGCTTATCAATATATAAAACTTTACGCCCTTCTGATGATTGTGCGCCTGACACATCTACTTTGACCCAAGTAGATACGAGCTTTGAAGCTGTAAGTTCCTTTTCATCTAGCGCAACAAACGATTTGTCGTCTTTTAAAATATCATCAATGGTCTTTTGATTGCTCACATCACTATATGTTGATGTTGGCAACGCAGTGGAAATATTACTAAAGACGATTAAACATAAAAGCGAAGCGACTTGAATAACTTTGCTGGCACCCATCTTAGCTCCTTTAACAATCACCATTGCCTTCGGCGTAGGGACATAGTTTAGTATGGAAGCTTTATACAGTAATGCCAGCTCAAATTGGACAAAATAACACCAGCTTGAGGTGTATAACTTAAATTCTAAGCATTATTTTAGCCTTAATCGCTATTATTATCAGCGCTGATACGACTCGCCACAGCGCTGTTTTGGCCTTTATATTTAGCATCTTTGCGAGTGTTATACGGGTTCTCAGCAGCGCTGGTCATGGTTTCAAAGCTTAACGCTCCAATTTTCATTTTTGGTCTAAGTGCAAGCGGCAGTTTACCTGAGTTATAGAACTCTAAAACAATGTTACCCGACCATCCGGGATCGATACGATGGGCTGTAACGTGAACCATCAGGCCTAACCGCGCCAATGACGAACGTCCATCTAGCCAACCCACTAAATCAGCAGGTAAAGTTACAGATTCATAGGTGATTGCCAACGCTAACTGTCCAGGGTGCAAAAAAAATGCTTGCCCATCTTGCAGAACAATTTCATCACTCATGATCGACTCCATCGCCTCATTAAGCTGGTCTTTAGGCCCACTTAAATCAACGTAGGGCGCACCATGGTCTTGAAACACTCTAAACTTGTTACCCAATCTTAAATCGACCGTAATACCTGAAATCATTTCCTCACTGGGTGCAGGTTCAATAATAATCTGCTGGTTGGCTATCGCTTGCTTAATATGTGTATCTGATAATCTCATTGATTAGTCGTCCGTAATCACAATATCAACAGCTGGCGTTGATAATGTTTGATAATAAAGCATGCTGCTCATTGTCTGCGCACACGAAACGTAATGCTCAGCAATATCAACATGCTGTGTTAGTAGGTTATGCCCTTGTTCAGAGGCCTCTCTGATCTGAATGTTAAGCGGGATCTGTGCAAGAAGCGGTACACCGTGACGAATCGCTAACTTTTCTCCACCAAGGTGTCCAAAAATATGATTCTGCTGGCCACAGTGTGTACAAATGTAATGACTCATATTCTCGATAAGACCAAGAATAGGTAGATTGACTTGATTGAACATCGCAATCCCCTTTTGCGCATCAAGAAGTGCTAGATCTTGTGGCGTTGTAACTATCAAAGCGCCACTTGCCGGTACTTTTTGCGTCATAGTAAGCTGAATATCGCCTGTGCCAGGGGGCATATCCACAATCAAATAATCAAGTTCGCCCCATTGTGTTTCATTGAGCAGTTGATTAAGCGCTTGTGACGCCATTGGTCCACGCCATACCGTTGCATTATCAGCAGAAACCAAAAAGCCGATTGATTGTATCTTGATGCCATTTTTTACTACGGGATTGAGTGTTTTGTTGTCCTTTGTTGTAGGTTGCTCGTCAATGGCATCAAACAGCGATGGGATCGAGGGTCCATAAATATCAGCATCCAATACGCCTACACTTGCACCTTGAGCGGATAAAGCCAGAGCAAGATTAGCTGCGGTGGTTGATTTACCTACCCCGCCTTTACCTGATGCAACCAACACGATATGTTTAATTTTTTTATACTGGTAGTGAGTAGGTAGTTGAACCTCAATATTCACATCAACCTGCATTCCTACTTGCTCAGACAACGTCTCACTGAGCAATTGTCGCTGTGTATTAGCTGCAAACGGCAGTGTTAACCTCACAGTTACACTGGAGTTTTTTACCTCGATGTTATTCACCCACTGTGGCTCAATACCCAAAGGAAAGACGCTATTTTTGAAAGCAGTTAACTTACTGAGAATCTGTTGTTCTAACTGATTGTCTTTTTTAAATAGTTTATTGAGACCAAACATTGAAATAAAACGTACTCTGGTGATGAAAAAGGCCACGGAATTATGTAACATTCATCCCATTAAAACCAGTCTATTGATGCTATACACACCGAGTAAATGGCACGTGTTAGCTTTAACTATGCGATTTGGCTGAAATTTGAGCGCAGCCACGCGATAATCTTGGAACAGTTATGACGAAGAGAAAAATTCTCATCACGAGTGCACTACCCTATGCGAATGGACCAACACACTTGGGTCACATGCTAGAGTACATTCAAACAGACATTTGGTCGCGCTTTCAAAAATTACGTGGCCATGAAACATATTATGTATGTGCTGACGATGCCCACGGCACACCTATTATGCTCAATGCGCAAAAACAAGGGATCTCTCCTGAAGAAATGGTGAAAAATGTTAGCATTGAACGCCAACGTGATTTTGCTGACTTCAATATTGAATTTGATAACTATCACAGTACACACAGCGAAGAAAACCGTGATCTAAGTGCGCTTATCTACAAGCGCCTAGATGAAAAGGGTCACATTAAGAAACGCACTATCTCACAGCTTTTTGACCCAGAAAAAAGTATCTTCTTACCCGATCGCTTTGTTACGGGTACCTGCCCAACTTGCGATGCACCGGATCAAAATGGTGATAGCTGCGATGCATGTGGCGCAACTTATAGTCCAACTGAGCTAAAGAACCCTCGTTCAGTGATGTCAGGTGCGACACCTGTGCTAAAAGATTCAGAACATTTTTTCTTCGACCTTCCTGCGTTCGAGAGCATGCTCAAAGAATGGCTTCACTCAGGGTCATTACAAGCCGAAATGGCTAATAAGCTTGAAGAGTGGTTTGCTGATGGCCTACAACAATGGGACATCAGCCGTGACGCGCCGTATTTTGGCTTTGAAATCCCAGGGGCACCCGGTAAATACTTCTATGTATGGCTAGATGCACCAATCGGCTACATGGCGAGCTTCAAAAATTTATGTGATAAGAAAGGCATGGATTTTGACGCTTTTTGGGGTGAAGACTCACAAGCAGAGCTTTATCACTTTATCGGCAAAGATATCATCTATTTCCACAGTCTATTTTGGCCAGCAATGTTAGATGGCGCGAACTTCCGCAAGCCAACAAATGTTTTTGCTCACGGTTTCGTAACCGTCAATGGCGCAAAAATGTCGAAGTCAAAGGGTACTTTTATAAAAGCACGTACCTACTTGGAACACTTAGACCCAGAGTTCTTGCGTTACTACTTTGCAGCCAAATTAAACGGCGGCATTACCGACTTAGACTTAAACCTTGAAGATTTTGCACAACGAGTAAACTCTGACTTAGTAGGTAAAGTTGTTAATATTGCTTCTCGCTGTGCAGGCTTTATCAGCAAAAAGTTTGATGGCAAAATGAGTGACACAGTGCTTGAGCCGGAGCTTATCGCACAATTCCAAACTGCTGCGGACAGTATTGCTCTACACTACGAACAACGCGAATACAGCAGAGCCATTCGCGAAATTATGGCCTTAGCTGATAAAGCCAATCAGTTTATTGATGCACAAGCGCCGTGGGTTCTTATCAAAGATGAGCAAACACAAGCACAGGCCCATGACGTATGCTCAGCTGGTTTGAATATGTTTAAAATCCTTATGACATATTTAAAACCTGTGCTACCTGGCATGGCTGCAAATGTTGAGCAATTCTTGAATACAGAACTCACGTGGGAAAGTGCACAAACGGTTTTGAAAGGACATGCAATTAACAAGTTCAAAGCCCTGATGCAGCGTGTTGACATGGATAAGGTCAATTTAATGCTTGAAGAATCTAAAGAAAGCCTTGAAGCGAGCAATAAGCCAGCACTTGATCCGAACAGCCCATTAGCGAAAGAACCTATCGGCGAAGAGATTGAGTTCAATGACTTTGCAAAAGTAGACTTGCGTGTCGCCAAGATAGCGAAAGCCGAACACGTAGAAGGTGCAGAAAAACTACTGAAGCTGACGCTAGATTTAGGTGGTGAGACCCGTCAAGTATTTGCAGGTATAAAATCAGCCTATGCACCTGAAGATATCGAAGGCAAATTAACCGTGATGGTTGCCAACTTAAAGCCTCGCAAAATGCGCTTTGGCATGTCTGAGGGAATGGTTCTGGCTGCAGGACCCGGTGGTAAAGAGATTTACATTCTGAACCCTGATGAAGGGTCAGAGCCTGGTATGCGCGTTATGTAGCCTAGCAACACCACTATCTTAAAAAGGCCCAATCGGGCCTTTTTTAATGCTTACCACTTCCTATTCCTGCAACTATCTGTGCTCAGCCATTAGTATTTGGTATTAAATATTTCGAAGTCGACGCAAATGTAATGCTTTGTTACAACTTTAGAACCTAAATAAACAACTAGACATATCTTATCGTTTAATATGCAGCTAATGGTATTAACACTGATGCAAATACCAACAACATCAACAGTTGGAAGGAAGATAACGTGGCTAGTAAAAAACAAATATTCTTACCCCTTGTGGTACTCATTGGAGGCATAGGTGTTGCAGGCGCATTCTCAGCGATGAAGCAACCACCTGAAGAAAAATCCGAACAAATCGTTCATCCTCTTGTAGAGGCTGAGCCTATCGTCGTTGCACCAATGCAGCTTAATGTAGACTCCTACGGCTTGGTTAAACCCAAATATACCACTGAGTTGGTTGCACAAGTGAGCGGGCAAGTCATTGAAGTATCAGATGCTTTTGTAAAAGGAGGATTTGTAAAAAAAGGCGCAATCTTAGCCCGTATCGATCCTAACGACTATGAAGCTGCACTTATCGAGTCTGAAGCAAACTTAGCACGAGCAAGCTCAGCACTTGAGATTGAACAAGCACAAGCCCATGTTGCAAAAAAGGAATGGCAACGCATAAAGGACAATGCCAATGCCACAATTCCGTCTGAATTGTATTTACGTAAACCTCAATTAGCTGAGAAGTTAGCAAGTTTCCGTGCCGCACAAGCTAGTGTTAAACGAGCCAAGCGTAACTTAGAACGCACATACATCAAAGCACCGTACGACGCTATCATTGCAAGTCGAGAATTGAGCTTAGGCAGCGTGGTAAATCCAGGCAGTAAATTTGGTGAGCTAAATGCAATTTCTGTTGCAGAAGTTCGCCTACCCGTTGCAGATAATGAATTACAATACCTTGTGGATGGCGGTATTAATGCCAACGTCACGCTAACAGCACATGTAGAGGGTAAACCGGCACAGTGGCAAGGCAAAATTGTTCGTAGTGAAGGAGTAATAGACCAACGCAGCCGCATGACGTACTTAGTTGCGCAAATACAACACCCCTATTCCGACCAGCGCACTCCACTTCGATTTGGCGCATATTTAAACGCCACGATTAACGGCAAAATTCTCGAGAACGCCGCTGCAATCCCGCAACACTTAGTCAAAGACGGCAGAATTGCCGTGCTTAACAGTGATGAAACACTGAGCTTCAAAGCTTTAAATGTCGTACGCGAATACAATGGTAAAACAATCATTGACAGTGGTGTTAATGACGGCGCTCAGCTAATTACTTCCGCACTTGAGTATCCAACGGAGGGGATGCAATTACAACTCAATGACGGTACGCACTCAGTTGCAGACACGCAACTTGCGTTAAAAGAGGAGTAAGCCATGAGTCATCTAACTGAAAAAGGCTTAATTGCCTGGTTTGCACGCAACCCTGTTGCTGCAAACCTGTTGATGGCCTTCATTCTCATCGGTGGTTTGCTCACTGCATTTTCCATTCGCAAGCAAATGTTCCCTCAATTTGAGAGCCATTGGTTAAGTGTGCAGGCTGTATACCCAGGTGCTGCCCCACAGGAAGTAGAAGAAGGTATCACGATTAAAGTTGAGGAAGCCATGGAAGGGCTTGAAGGGATCAAACGCATGATCACTTATTCCAACCGTGGCTTTTCACAAACTTGGATCGAAGTAGAAGAGCATTATGAACCACTTACTGTGCTTGACGAAGTCAAAATGCAAGTGGACTCCATACCTAGCTTTCCCGTGGGAATGGAGCGACCGATTGTTAGCTATGACAAGTTTGTACAAGAAGTCATGTGGATATCGCTATATGGCGATTTAAGCAATGCCCAACTTAAAAATCTCGGCAATGTAATTCACGATGAAATGCTCGCGCTACCTGGCATCAATCTGGTGGAGTTTCATAGTGGTTTAAATTACGAAATTGGCATAGAAATAAGTCCAGATAAGCTAAGAGAATATGATCTGACCTTCAGAGATATTTCTCAAGCTGTGAAAGCATTCTCTGCCAACATGTCAGCGGGACAAATTCGTTCAGAAAATGGTTACATTTCAATGCGAGTTGAGAATCAAGCTTATCGAGGTAAAGAGTTTGAAAATCTTCCTCTTAGAACTTTAGAGGACGGAGCGCAAATTCTTTTAGGTGACGTGGCAACCGTTCACGATGGCTTTGAAGAAGGGCTGCAATACTCCAAATACAATGGTAAGAACTCGCTAACATTTGAAATTCAAGCATCAAAAGATCAAGACATCACCAAAGTTGCGACTACCATCAAAAACTATCTCGCTGAGCGCTCAAAAACCTTGCCTGAGGGCACCGGTATTGAGCCATTGATTGATTTAACCTACTACCTGAACGGTCGTCTAAATATGATGGTCGAGAATATGATTCTCGGTGGTATTTTGGTGATGCTCATGTTGGCTTTATTCTTAAGAGTAAGGCTAGCTTTTTGGGTTATGATGGGACTGCCAGTATCGTTCCTTGGTGCATTTTTGTTTATGCCCATAGGCGCACTCGATATCACCATCAACTTAGCCTCATTGTTTGCCTTTATTCTGGTGCTGGGTATTGTGGTCGATGATGCCATTGTTGTTGGCGAATCAGTACACGCCGAAATTGAACAACATGGACATACCCTAGATAATGTAGTACGTGGCGTTAAACGCGTCGCAATTCCTGCAACATTTGGCGTACTTACAACAGTCGCCGCATTTTTACCACAAACATTCGCAACCGGCCCTGCCGCGGCGTTCTCAAAAGCCATTGGGGGCGTAATTATCTTGTGTTTGCTCTTCTCATTGATAGAATCAAAACTAATATTGCCTGCGCACCTTGCGGCAATGAAAGATAAACCAAGTAATCCTAAAAACCCATTCCACCGCCTACGTGAATCGCTAGACAGTGGACTTAAGCACTTTATTGAAGACCTGTACCGCCCGTTCATTGAGCGCTGCATTCACTATCGCTACACTGTTATTGTTAGCTTCCTAACGATTATCATTGTGACCGCAGGTCTGTTCGCCGGTGGTTTAATTAAGTTTGTTGCCAATCCAAAAATTCCTCATGACTTCCCAGAGGTTCGTATTGAAATGAACTTATCTTCATCAGAGTCAGCGACCTTACAAACAGCCCAAAAGATTGAAGCATTGATCTTAGATGTGGATAAGCAAATAGAAGAGAAATACGGCACGGGAATGATCCGTGACTTATCTGTAAGCCTTCGAGGCCGTACTAACGCTAACATTATGGCCATATTGGTAGAGCCCGATCTTCGCCCTATCGATACGTTCGCGCTCAGTGCCATGTGGCGTGAACAGATGCCGCCACTTCCAGGAGTAAAAACGCTAAATATTCAAGACAGTATTATGAACGGCGGGCGTGATGACGGTGATATTAACTTCCGCCTTGAAGGTAAAAATAAAGACCAACTTAAAGAAGTCGCTAATTTACTCAAAGAGAAACTTGGCAGTATTGAAGGGGTTGGTGATATTAATGACTCTATGCAAAGTGCTACGGATGAAGTTCAACTCGAGCTTAAACCGCTGGCCTACAGTATGGGGCTTACGCTATCGGATGTGGCATCTCAAGTAAACTTCAGCTACTACGGACTTGAAGCTCAACGTATTTTGCGAGAAGGCGAAGAAATCAAAGTTATGATCCGCTATCCCAAAGAGTCTCGTAACTCAATCAGTGATATACAGGATGTTCGTATCATTACTCCTTCAGGCGCTGAAGTTCCACTCATTGAAGTTGCAGATGTAAAATTGGTTGATGGTGTTAACCGTATTCGCCGAGAAAACGCTAAACGTACAGTGAACGTGTGGGCGTCTGTTGATACCAACCAAGCCGAACCGTTCAAAATAGCGGAGGAAATTCGAGATGAATACTTACCAACGCTACTTAAGAGTTACCCAGGTGTCAGTAGCAATGTTGCCGGTCGAATTCAAGAAGAAATGGACAGTGTCGCAGAGCAAATCAGAGATTTTGTATTGTCACTGATGATCATCTTCGCATTGCTGGCTATTCCTCTACGTTCATATTCACAACCAATTCTAATCATGTCGGTCATTCCATTTGGTGTTGTTGGCGCGGTTGTAGGGCACGTTGTTATGGGCATGACGATGAGCAGCTTGTCATTCTTTGGCATCATAGCCGTAGCGGGTGTGGTCGTTAATGACTCTTTGGTTATGGTGGATTTCGTAAACAAGGCCAGAGAGCAAGGCAGTACCATTAAGCAGGCGGTGATTGAGGCTGGATGTCGACGTTTTAGAGCAATTCTATTGACTTCGTTAACTACGTTTATGGGTCTTGTACCAATCATCACTGAGACTAGTCTGCAAGCGCAAATAGTAATTCCAATGGCAGTATCACTCGCCTTTGGTGTGCTATTCGCCACTGTTATTACCCTAATCTTGATACCTTGTCAGTATGTCATGCTAGAGGACATAAAAGCGTTATTCAGAAAATGGTTTAAAAAAGCTGATACTGATAATAACCGGCTAACTTCAGAACAAATTTAAGACAAAAGTAATCTTCCCAACCAAAAAGCTCGTTCGTTAACGAGCTTTTTTTATTTCTGAACGATTCCACCTTTACATATTGCAAGTTTGCTTACAAACTTAGGTTATCTAGAACTAATTCAATTTATTATGAAGTTAATACATACGATTTTAGTGACTTTGTGTCTAATTCTAGTTGGCTGTGTTGAAGAAGATAAACCCAGAGGTGATGAAGATACCCCAGGTTACACGGCTACAATCTATTTTGATGCTTTATATAATAAAAATAATATGGATTTGGCGCTTGAGCATGTCACTCCGAGACTTGCAAGAATTATGCGCTCATACGGTACCGCATCACAATTTACCCGTAACCTTGTCAATATGCGCTTTGATGAAGTCACCATTGAAGTTGATATGACGAACGAGAGCCTGCGTGAACAATATGGTGACAACGCGAAGGTTAATTTAGTATTTACCGGCTATTTTAACGGTGAAAAGGTTGATGATATGCGTAGTGTCCAAATGCTTAGGAAAAAAGGCAAATGGTACATAGATAAAATCAACCCAGACCCATTTGCCCGTTAAGCACACCTAATCAAAACACATCAACTGCAATCGCTTTTTGACGTAAATCTTCAGACTCAATAAGTGATTGCGCTTCTTCTTGGCTTATTACCTGATCACTGACCGCCAACGAAACTAGATCCGCAAACGATTTGTCATAGTAGTAAACTTTATAACTGCTTTGCCACTGCTTGAGCTTGTTTCGAGCAGCGATTGTAGACTTGTAGCTAAGGTAAGCTTGCTCTACCTCAGCTACGGCAGGGTTAGATTCACTGCAACATAAATGACTTATCCGCTCACGCGCACTTTTATCTTTCCAAAGTGCTGTACATACCCCTGCGATAATTTTATCGCTTGGTCCTTTTGCACCGTGACCAAATGCATGACACCAGCGTTTAATGAGTTGCCCAGCAAAGCGATTGGTGAAATTATCTATAAAGTCATCCAAAGCGCTAAAACCAGCCTTAAGATGATGCGATAACGCGTAGTGAACGGCATTTAAGTCACCCTGCTGACGCCCATCGTGCTCATATTTTTTTAACACACATGATGCCAAATATAAGTGGCTTAACACATCACCGAGCCTCGCCGACAACAGCTCTTTTCGTTTCAGTTCACCACCCAATCTTAACATCGCTAAATCGGCACAGACCGCAAGGCAAACACTGAGCCAATTGAGCTTTTGATAATATTTTTGTGTTGGCCCAGATATGGTCGCAGGCAACCCATACCCTCTTGTCAAACCTAACCACAAAGCTTTAAACACGTTAACCGCCGTATGTTGAATATGTGACATCAGCAATTTATCAAATTCTCTTAAGCCATCATCTGCTTGGCTATTTTGGATGATTTGGATCTCTTTAAATATAAAAGGATGACACCTTGTAGCTCCTTGTCCAAAGATCATTAGACTGCGCGTTAAAATATTGGCACCTTCCACCGTAATCGAAATTGGGATTCCCGTATAATTGTTGGCAAGATAATTACTCGGTCCTTTTTGAATAGCTTTACCACCATGAATATCCAGCGCATCATTCATCACAAGGCGTGACATTTCTGTTAGATGATACTTAGCAATGGCGGTAATTACAGCGGGGCTTTTTTTCATATCAATGGCTTGTGCCGTAGTTTGTCTACAGGCTTCAATGCTATATGTCAGTCCTGCAATTCTTGCCAAACTTTCTTGGACGCCTTCAAAATCAGCAATAGACAGCCCGAACTGCTCACGAACTCTAGCATATGCCGACGTTGTTCGGGTACATAAGTGCGCGGTGCCCGCGCTCAATGCTGGTAGCGAAATCCCCCTACCGGCGCTTAGGCAAGATACCAACATACGCCATCCCTTCCCAATTCCCGCTTGACCACCAATGACCCACTCTAAAGGAATGAAAACATCTTTACCTTCTGTTGTACCATTCATAAAGCCTTGATCGAGTGGATTATGACGGCCTCCAGTTTTTACACCTTTGTGATCAGTCGGGATCAAAGCACAAGTGATGCCCAGTGCAGATTTATCCCCCAATAACCCATCTGGATCATAGGCTTTAAATGCTAACCCCAAAACGGTAGCAACTGGTGCCAAGGTTATATAGCGTTTTGACCAAGTTAACTGTAAGCCAAGTACCTTTTTACCTTGAAAAGTCTTTTTACATACCACTCCATAGTCTGATATTGCTCCTGCGTCAGAGCCAGCTTCTAGCGCTGTTAATGCGAAGCAAGGCAACGCTTCTGCGGTCGCCAGTTTTGGCAACCAATCACTCTTTTGCTCTGGGGTACCATAATGCATTAACAATTCTGCGGGCCCCAGACTATTTGGTACCATCACAGTGACAGCCGCAGACAAGCTTTTGCTGGCTATTTTAGCCACAATAGTAGAGTTAGCCTGAGCGCTGAATTCTCTACCGCCATATTTTTTCGGAATAATAAAAGCAAAAAAGCCATTTTCTTTGAGGTAGTTCCAAACAGGCTCAGGTAAGTCTTTATCATGCCTGATTTGCTGCTCATCCAGCATCGATAGCAACGTTTGCAATTCATTATCAATAAAGTCTTGCTCACTATCGCTCAGTAGCGGCGCATCATTTTGATGCCATTTATGCCAATTCGGGTGACCTGAAAAGAGTTGGCTATCCCACCAAGTATCTCCAGCCTCCATAGCTTCTTGCTCTGTCTGTGTTAGCTTAGGTAAAGCACGTTTAAAATACCGCTTCACAGGTAAGCTAATGACTCGATAACGCAGTGGTTGAAATGCGAAAATAACGCACACAACGACAATAATAAATACAATGATACCCATACAGACCTCCTGTTCGTAACGCTTTAAGTATGCTTAAAAATCCAGCAAACTCAATTTATCTGCACCATTGAACCTACATTATTTGTCGCCTGCTAAGCACACTGTTATTATTCAACGCTCAAACAACAACAAGTGATAAATCAAATGAAACCATTATTTAGACTGAGTGTTGGTGCATGTGTAGTTGCTACTGCACTGTCACTATCAGGCTGTAATAGCACTGAAAAAAATAAGCAAACTCTGACTGAGCAAGATGCAGAAACTTTCCTAGCAAATGCACAAGCAACTTTGGAAGACTTAAGTATCAGAGAAAATCGCGCACAGTGGATTTACGCTAACTTTGTGACCGAAGATACAGCTGCCTTAGCCGCGAGTGTAGGGCAAGAGTCAACGGATACCGTTGTACGTTTAGCAAGCGAAGCTGCTCGTTTTGATTCTCTAAGCTTAAGCGAAGACAACCGCAGAAAAATGGATAAGCTTAAACTTAAGTTGACGATTGCAGCCCCACAGAACGCCGAAAAATCAGAGCAACTGGCAGGACTGCTTGCTGAACTTGATGGTATATACGCAAAAGGTAATTACTGTAAAGATGGTAAAAACTGTCAAAGCCTTGGTGAACTCACTACCACCATGGCAAACAGCCGTGATTACGAAGAGTTACTAGATACATGGCAAGGCTGGCGTCAAATATCTAAACCAATGCGTCCGCTTTTCGAAAAACAAGTTGTATTGGCCAATGAGGGTGCAAAAGAGCTTGGCTATGAAGATACTGGCGCCATGTGGCGCAGTAAATATGATATGCCAGCGAATGAATTTGCTAACGAGTTAGACCGCCTTTGGGGCCAAGTTAAACCTCTTTACAATGCGCTTCATTGTCATGTCAGAGCCAAACTTGGCGAAAAATATGGCGAAGACAAAGTACCTCAAGACAAGCCTATTCCAGCACACTTGTTGGGTAACATGTGGGCACAACAATGGGGTAACATTTACGATGTGGTTGCACCAGACAACGCGGACCCAGGCTATGATGTAACTGAGCTGCTAGCAGAACATAACTACTCTGAAATGGATATGGTTACAGGTGCTGAAAAATTCTTCACTTCGATGGGGTTTGCGCCACTACCGGAAACCTTCTATCAGCGTTCACTATTTCTTAAGCCGCGTGACAGAGACGTACAATGCCACGCCTCTGCATGGAACTTAGACAACCAAGACGACATCCGCATCAAGATGTGTATCCAGCGCACTGGCGAAGAGTTCTCAACCATTCACCACGAGCTTGGTCATAACTTCTATCAGCGCGCATACAAAAACCAGCCGATTTATTACCAAGACAGTGCCAATGATGGCTTCCACGAAGCAATTGGTGACACCATAGCCCTGTCAGTAACTCCTGGTTACTTAAAAGAGATTGGCTTGCTAGATACTGTACCGGATGAGTCAAAAGACATTGGTCTGTTGATGCGCATGGCCTTAGACAAAGTTGCCTTTATTCCATTTGGTTTATTAGTTGACCAATGGCGTTGGAAGGTATTCTCAGGTGAAATTAGTCCTGAGCAATACAACCAAGCTTGGTGGGACCTACGCGAAAAGTATCAAGGTATCAAAGCACCGATTGCACGCACAGAAGCTGATTTTGATGCCGGTGCAAAATACCATGTACCTGGTAACGTACCGTACACTCGTTACTTCCTAGCGCATATTCTACAGTTTGATTTCCACCGCTCATTGTGTGAAATCGCAGACAACAAAGAAGCTATTCACCGCTGCTCTATTTACAAATCCAAAGAAGCAGGTGAAAAGCTAAATACAATGTTGGAAATGGGTAGCAGCCGTCCATGGCAAGAGGCTCTAGAATCTGTCACGGGTAAAAAGCAAATGGATGCAACAGCTATTCTTGACTACTTTGCGCCGTTACAAAAGTACTTAGACGAGCAAAATAAAGGTCGTCAATGTGGCTGGTAATACCCTAAGCAGGTAAATGTTACATTTGCCACACTCTGAAACATATTTGCGGTTTCTATCCTATGCCTAACAGGTTACTGTATGTTCAAAGGAGATACTATGAATATACAAAGAGTGTGGCAGTTAGCACAATTTGAGTTAACTCGCCTATTTGCCACAAAACGGGGTCTACTTGCCCTATCCGCTTTTGCCATGTTGTGGCTCATGATACTCCGCTATCCGATTGGACATGCGGTACCATTTCTAAGTAGCCCTGAATTTTCAGGTGTTGCACAACAGCTCGCTGGCAATGTAGGATTAAAAGCACTGGCTAGCTGGCCACAAGCCGAGCTGGCTATTTTCTGGCTGATTGCCTTATATAGTTTTCCAGTTTTTGCCTTGTTTGTATGTTCTGATCAAACGGTTGGCGACAGACAAAGAGGTACACTAAGGTTTTTGAGCTTGCGTTGTACCCGAGACGAAACCTTAATGGGTCGATTCTTAGGTCAGCTCACCATTGTATTTAGCCTGATAGCACTCACCGCATTGGCAACATTTTGTGTAATGGTCTATCGCGCCCCAGAGTTATTTTTATCTGGCTCCTTGCTGGCTTTCACGCTAGTAATACAACTCACAGTTATCGTTATGCCTTTTATCGCGCTGATGGCAGTGCTTAACCTGATTAGCAGCTCATCAAGGCTTTCCATTGTGCTTGCTATCTTACTATTTACGCTTGGCAACGCGCTACTGAGTTTTGCTAGCAGTTATCTAAGTGCTATAGAGGTGCTTTTTTATATCTTCCCAGGTGTACAACTACTAGATGTTGCACCACATGAAAATGTTCCACTGATACTATGGGGACTCCCTGCCATACAAACCGCCGCACTACTTGCATTGGGTGTATTCATTTTTAGGAGACGTGCGCTATGAGTACACTTATTGAAGTCAAACAACTGTCGAAATCGTTTGGCAACAAAAAAGCCCTTAATGATGTGAGCTTTACCATAGATGCTGGTACCACTACCGCACTTGTTGGCCCCAACGGAGCAGGTAAAACCACCTTATTCAGCATTCTGTGTGGTTATCTTGCGCCCGACCGCGGTGATGTAAAAATTCTAGGTCAGCCTTTGCGTCACCCTTCGCTGTTTGGCAAGCTCACTGCACTACCACAAGATGCGATGCTGGACCCTAGATTCTCTATTGAAAAGCAGATGAGCTTTTATGGGGCCCTACAAGGGTTTAGCAAGAGTGAAGCTCTTAAAGAAACGGCCCGAGTACTAGAATTAGTTGGTCTAAGTGATAATCATCACTCGCAAATCAATGAGCTTTCACATGGTATGAGAAAGCGCGTGTGTATAGCTCAAGCATTACTTGGCTCTCCCAAAATCGTTTTATTAGACGAAGCCACTGCAGGACTAGACCCCCTGCACGCCAGAGAGATCCGATCGCTAATATCGACATTGAGTGATGATATTAGTTTTATTTTAAGCTCCCATGATTTGGCTGAGCTAGAACGCCTATGCGATCACGTCTTGTATTTAGACCAAGGAAAGCTCACGGCCCATAACCGTAACGCTCCTGTCGGCCAAAGCAAATACATTACCTTGCAACTACATGAGCAATACAAAGATGCACTAGAGCGCCTCAAACAGCTCAGCGGTGTGCTCCATGTTACTCAAAGCCAGAACAAGGAATATATCATTGAGTATCAATGGGAGTTTGAACAATTTGATATACACTTGCTTAAATACTGCTATAAATGTAACTGGCAGTATCATCAACTGGTCAACGGCCATACACTTGAAAACCAACTATTTCAGAAGGACTAAATGATGGGATTATTAAGCGGTATTTTAGGAAATGCCAGTGAAGTCGATCACGATAAACTGGATGCGTTACTTAAAGATACACTAATCGAAGGCGAACATATTGAAAAAGCATATCAAGTCATTCGAGACATGTTTGTGTTTTCAAATAAACGGCTGTTGCTCATTGATAAACAGGGAGTGACCGGCTCGAAGGTTGAGGTCCTCAGTATTCCATATAACAAAATCACCAAGTTCAGTAAAGAAAGCGCAGGTCACTTCGACTTAGACGCAGAGCTAAAAATCTGGGTTGGCTCAGATCCCACACCTATCTGTAAAGAATTTAAAGCTGGCGATAATATTAACGAAGTTTACCGAATTATCAGCACTTACTCTCTTTAATAATAAGCACTTGGCTTTAACCAAGTGCATATTTAAAAAGTAGTTTATGTGTTTACCTACAGGCGAGCATTGTTAACTTTTGACCACAAGGATACACCGACCCTTTCAAGCGCGGCACTAAAGCCCAATCCTACTTTCTCTGACAGCGTCTTTTTACCTCTATAAGTAACCTTGAAGAGTTGGTGCGTCTTGTCTAAAGACATCAACACGTCATCACTGGTACTAATTTCATCTACCAGATTGAATGACTTGGCATATGTTGCAAACCAGTGCTCCCCTGTCGCGACCTTAGATATATCAAGCTGAGGTCTATGTTCTGCAACGAAAGATTTAAACAGGCCATGTGTGTGCTCGATTTCTTCTTTGAACTTTTCGCGCCCTTTCTCAGTGTTTTCACCAAACATAGTCAATGTACGCTTATATTCACCAGCTGTGATCTGTTCAAAGTCAACATCGTTCTTTTTGAGAATTTTATTAAAGTTTGGAATTTGCGCCAACACTCCAATCGAACCGACGATCGCAAAAGGTGCTGCAATGATTTTATCGGCAACACAAGCCATCATATAGCCACCACTTGCCGCCACCTTATCTACACAAACCGTAAGTGGTAAGCCGTGCAGCTTTACGCGATTCAGCTGAGAAGCAGCTAAACCATAACCATGGACGACTCCACCGCCGCTTTCTACATTCACTACCACTTGGTCTTTACTTTTATCAGCGATAGTCAAAATTGCGCTAATCTCCTCGCGTAAATTTTTAACTTCATGAGCATCTAAGCTGCCGATAAAATCCACCACAAAGACTTTGCCCTCGTCCTGCTCGTCCTGTTGTTTTTTTAATGCTTTATGATAAGCCTTGAGTTCCTTTTTATCTAAAGCTTGCTCAACAAAACGCCCTTTGGTTTGCTGCATTTGCTTTGACAAATCTTTCAGCTCAACTTCTCCTGATTCATTCTTCGACTTTTGCCCTGCGCCAACAATCAACGCTACAACAACGCCTATCGCAACAACTAGCGTGACAGCTTTCGCCAAAAACAAACCATACTCAAATAAAAATGCCAACGTTGACTCCTTTGAAAACTAGCAATAAACCATAAAAAAAGCCGCTTAACAGCGGCTTCTCATCTTGACTCAATAACTATTAATTAGCAATAACTGCAGAGTTAGTTATCTGCAAGTAAAGCCCTTTTGATTTCAAGAAAGACGCAATTTGTGTTTGCATTTCAACTGCGGCCATGGCATGGCCTTGAGGCGTCCCACCGGTATTTTCACGCATTGACGTTGTCAATGATGAAGCATGGTTACCTTGACTAAAGTTAACAACATAACTCATAGGGGTTTCTGAGAGCTGTGTTGTAGATACAGTTTGTAAACCCATCAAGTTAGCCATAGGTGTACCGCCCGATAAAGGGTTTGCTGTGGTCGGCGGAATAACTGTATCCGCTTTGTTACCGTCAACTCCACCTGTGATCAAACTCATGTAAACCGGAGTTTGTACAGCTTGAACAAGGCTTGCATAGTTACCCGGGTCGCCGCTCTCTAACACGGTCTGAGCTGCATAAACAAACTGTTGAATAATACTTTGAACCGCTGCCAGTGATTGAGTATCGCCAGTTTCTGCTAGGTGCTTGGTATAAGCCACAAACGCACATGGCGCTACCGCAGATAGGTATGCAGGATCTTGTGGATTAGGCTCGATACCTTCAACAGGGCAAACGGACGCAGCATTCGTTGCAATAAAGATGATAAATGCCTTAGATGCTAAATTGTTAGCCGCTAATAAAACAGAACCTTTTACGAACGGGCCGAACTCTTCTGACTCAGCTAAGAAACTCGCGATGCCACTACCGCCACTTGCCAGTGCTGCACTTTGTACTTTAAATAACGGGTCAACTTGTGGGTCAAGCGGTAAGTTCGCATGAGCAATAAAGCTTGGTGCAACTATAGCCCCCAACGATTGACCAAAATAGCTAACTTGCATCGGGTTCAAACCCAGCGCAGGATTCACAAAGTTCAACCCTAAACGTAAGCCAAGTAAATCCACTGCTGACTGGCGCAAGTTGTCACGTGCAACAAGTAAAGAAGTCAGGTTCATGTAAGATAGCACTGACCCTTTTGATGCATTGAAATCATCAGTACCATCACCGTCAATATCTAAACCTCGCTCACCGTGCATTGGGTGGTCAATCGCAACCGTTGCAAAGCCTTGCGAGCTTAACGCGAGTGTCAGGCCCAACATTGCCTCTTTGTTTGAGGTAATGCCGTGCTGAAGAATAACCACAGGCCAGCCTGTTGTTGGTTGTTCAATACCAAATAGCTCAGGGATTGGCTTCGTAATTTGTACAGGCACATTCGCTAGCCACTGAACTTGTGGAATCGTGTTGTACTTGGTTAGGAAGCGTGTTGTATCTAGACCGAAATCACGTAGTACGCCACTTGACATCGCCGCACAGGCCGCATCGTTAGTATCCGCTTGTGGCTCAGGCAATGTGCCACCAATCGCCGCTTTATAACCTAATACCGCTACAGCACTATCACACTGAGCGCGCCAGTAAGTATCTGCGGCACTGCTGATGTCAGTAGTTGCAGGCTTAGCGGAATACATAGGCAATTGGATACTACCACGCATGTATTGAACAGCCTGAAATGGTGCGAGCGTTGCTGGGTCAGTGATCACCGCAGATAACACATCAGCTACGGTCATCATAGGTTGATCTGGTACAACTACTTTCGGGTTAGTGCCTTGTGCAAGGCTGGCTGCCATTAGCTTTTTAACAGTGCCAACAACGGGTCCAACTGATTGCATCGTAGCCGCAGCGGTATAAATAATATTCTCTTTGGCTAAGTCACCACCACTTGTTACCGCACTCTCATAACTTTTAATCACAGCTTGTAGTGCGATTTGCGTGTCTGTCACTAATGGTGCATCTTGACGCAGTAAAGTGTAAGTCGAAGAAGGTTTAATGGCACGTCCATCAGCCATGGTTAACGAATCAGTCAGCACCGTGATATACGTCTTGCCCGCTTTAAACGGCTTCAGTGGCTGGATCACAATACCATCGCCACTGTCATTTAAAACAGATACGAAATCGCCTGTCATGCCATTTTCAAGCTCACCAACTAGGCGACACGCGATACCTGCCGGTACAGCCGCACATTGTTCATCGCTTTGACTGGCGCCCATAACCACTTCAAAAATACGCACTGATTGCGGGTCGCTAGCAGCTTGTGCACTGACAGACTGTCCCGCTGGTACATTTAAATCGATCACATATGGCATTTGTGTAGACCAGCCATCTTGCGCGCCCAACGCCAATGATGGAGACGAATAATGTGCACGCGTTACCGCTGGGTTGCCATTTTCATCAAGTTCACCTGGTAGATTAAGGGTGCCATCTTTTGTACCACTCAAAAGCAAATCGTTAGGAACAGAAATAACACTGTTTGATGGGTCAAATTTAATGGAAACTGAAGGCAGTACTGGGGTTGAATCTTTTTTTACATCTTCTAATGTTTCACCGCCACCACAGCCGACGAGGACTGAAGAAACCGCGAGTGAGAGTAGCATTTTTTTCATTTTATAGGCTCCGACATAATCTTATTATTCTTAGTGCTCTAATTCGTTAAAACTATGTAATTTTGTTTTTAATAAGACATTAGACCAGTTAAAGTTAACGTAAAGTGTAGCCTTTCGCCACCTATATTTACAATAAATTCGATAACTTGTGGTAAAATGTCGAAAATTTACCAGTTGAGGTTGAAAATGCACGATTATATAGCCGCGGCTAATGCCTTAGAGAACAAAACAATTTTAGTAACCGGTGCTGGTGATGGTATCGGTAGAGTGGCTGCAATCACTTATGCTAAGCACGGTGCAACCGTAATTTTACTTGGCAAAACTACCAAAAAACTTGAGTGTGTCTATGATGAAATTGTCAACGCAGGTTATCCTCAACCGGCAATTGTACCGCTAGATATGCGTGGGGCCACTAAACAAAATTATCGCGACTTAGCAGCCACCATTGAGCAACAGTTCGGTAAATTAGACGGATTACTCAATAATGCATCAATTTTAGGTTCCTTGGGGCCGCTTGAGCACTTTTGCGTTTCTACCTTTGAGAACATTATGAAGGTCAACGTAACAGCACAGGCGATGATCACCAAATATATGTTCCCACTACTACGAAAAGCGCCCAATGCGTCAATCATCTTTACCTCGTCAGGTGTTGGTCGTCAGGGTCGTGAGTTTTGGGGTCCTTACGCTATTTCTAAGTTTGCTACAGAAGGCATGATGCAAACATGGGCATCAGAGGTTGGAAAAACCAATATCCGTATTAACTGTATCAACCCCGGTGCGACGCGCACAAGCATGCGTGCATCAGCATTCCCTGGTGAAGATAAAGACAGTCTAAAAACCCCTGAGCAACTTATGCCAACCTATTTATATTTGATGAGTGATGATTCAACTTCGGTGAATGGCCAATCAATTGATGCTCAACCAAAATAACTTCTCCTTTAGATAGTTATAAGGCAAGTTACCAGTGAAGTGATGACACCTTGTGTGGTCATCACTTTATATCTCCACCTCTTATCCTTGTACATATCATCTTCATTTACACTTTCTCATACTCGATAGTTACCCTACTCGTGCTTGCTTATGCTTAACGGTTAAACAGCAAAGGTCAATCTTATAATGTGATACAAGAATAGCTTTTTGCAAAATCTAATATTGCGTTAAAATCCAAAACTTGCATAACAGCTCTAGGTAAAGCACCTCATAATGATTAAGGATATTTGTGGCAAATTTTGAAACTCATTTTAAAGGCTCTGTAGTCACCAGCGCTGCGCTCGGTTCAGTTATTCTAGCTACCTCTTCTGCTACCCCAACCGATACGCTATTACTTTTTGTGATTGGCAGTTTGGCGGGGTTGTTACCCGATTTAGATGCGGATAAATCCCGTTCACTTAACTGCCTATTCACCGTGTTTGCGCTGTGTATTGGGATCTGTCTGCCCGTGATATGGTCGTTGAACTCATTAACTGAAATTTGGCTCAGTGCGATTAGCGTATATCTAGTCTTAATGTATGCGGTAAAACCCATATTTGAGCGCTTTACCATTCACCGCGGTGCGAGTCACTCTTTATTGAATGTGGTAATGATAACGCTGCTGGCTGTCAACCTTGCTATTTTAAGTGGTAAGTCTAGCCACTTCGCTCTGTTGTGTGGTGTGGCAGTCATCGTGGGTATGCTTACTCATCTGATTTTAGATGAGTGTTACAGTGTCGATATCAATAACAATGATATAAAAGCCTCATTTGGCAGTGCGCTCAAACCCATGGCCATTAACTCGCCGATGGCGTGCCTATTGCAGTTAGCTGTGATTGGATTGTCAATTTATATGTTGATACCACACCAAGAGGCTTTGCTAGGTGCAGTTAAAGGCTGGCATTATGAGTTAGCAAAACTTCCGCTGTTACCGAACGCTGACATAATACAAAGATGGTTATAGTAGCAAAAAGGCTGCCGAGTGGCAGCCTAAGGGAGATTTGCTCGGTATTACCACACGATGCGATATTTAACCGAGAAGGTGCGACCGCGACCAGGAATTGAACTGCTGTTATTACCATTACGTTGTAACTGGCTGTATACTGGGAAGTATTGATTATTGAACAAGTTCTCAATGCCCACTGTCACAGTGCCCTGCTCAAGCTCAATTTGAGAGTTAAAATCAACCAAGGTATAGCTTTCAACGTCTCTTCGACCAAATGCGTTTTCACCTTCTAAGCGATAGTCTTTGCTGCCACTGTGCATAAAAGTCAGATTTGTGCGCCAACTGCTGGTGAGATCATAGTTTAACTGCGCGGTCAGCTTGCTTGGTGCAATGCTAAAGCCGTTCATTTGTTGGAATTGTTCCGCGTTTTGCGCTTTTTCGTCACCATTGGCTTTGCTGTAGCTCAAGTCCATGCTCAAGTTATTGGTCATGTCCCATGAAGATGCGATTTCAAAACCGTCAATCTCAACTTGGTTACGACTGATTGAAAGACCCATGCCTTCGCTCTTAACACGACCTAAGTCAGATTTAGAAACAAAATACGCTGCGCTGAAGCTTAAAGACCCCAATTCCCCACGCCAACCAATTTCGCGATCTGTTGACTCAATGGGTTGTAATGATGACTGACTTAAATCAAACTGGCTGCTAGCGTAACGGATCTGTAAGCCAATATCAGGCAACTCGTATCCTTCATTGAATGCAACATATACTGTATGGTTATCATTGATATCGTATGTCACACCAAGATTGTAAACCGTTGAGCTATAATCATAACTACTACCAGAAATAGCAACCGCTTGTCCAAGGGTTGTAAAGTCATCAAAGCTGGCATCAATGCGCTCGGCTCGAAGACCTGCTTCAACACCAAGTTGCTCCGTCACGTTAGCACGCGCTTGAGCGAATGCCGCTAAAGTACGGTGGCTAATTTCTGGCACAAAAGCTTTGTCACCCGTTTCTTTGAACACTAAATAGCCGCTATTGTCGTAAACTTCGCCGTCATATGTAGTAACAGGCATTTCACTGCGCTCGTCTTGTGCGTCAAAACCCCAATCTAGTTCTAGGTTTTCACTGAGCTGGCTGTTTACAGTAAGTTTAAGACCTAAGTTTGTGCTCTCTAAATACGTTTGCGCCAAGTGATTCCAAGTAGCATAAGGACGACCATCGAATGGTGCAAAACGTGCGTCATAATCACGGAAATAGAATTGCGCAGACAGTTTATTATTTTCACTCAGTTGGTTTTGATAACCAACATTAAAAACCAAGTTGTTGATCTGATTTTGCTTATCCAGCTGTAGGCCTTTGATAGACTGAGCTTTGTTGATATAAGGTAACGCTTTCACAGTTGGGTCTGAGGCATAGTCAGTGTCTTGCTCAAGTACGTAACTTAATACTGATAAAGATAAAGATTGCGCATCCCATGTCTTCGACACCTTTGCATCAAAACTGTAGATATCACTGTCAAAGCTATCGCCCTGACTTGGCTCAACCGCGATACGATCACCATCAGCGTCTGAAAAGCTATCAACATTTTCATAGCTTGCGCCAACACGATATTGCCAGTCATTTACTTGACCAACAAACGATTGTGCTAGCGTGTAAGCTCCATTTTTCACTTCAATACTTGATGCAATTTCAGACGCCTGTTGTCCACCCTTAGTATAAATATAGATAACGCCACCTGTTGCACCGCTACCATATAGCGCATTACCACCACGGAAGATCTCTACTCGTTCAACTTGTGCTGGATGCAGGTTGTGCAAATCACGAGAGATATTGCGATTGGTGTTCATAGGTACACCATCAATCAGTACTAAGGCATTACGACCACGTAGTGTTGTACCAAAGTTTGTTAATGCTGGTGTTGGAGGTGCCATACCCGGAACCGTTTTAGCCAATACTTCAGCAATGTTTTGTGCGCTAGAGAATTGCGTACGCAACATTTGCTCATCAATCACTGAAACATTGCGAGCGATAGAGTTTAAGTCGGAAGCCATGCGCTGTGCACGGATCTCTACATGTTCAATATCGTCAGCTAATACAGTATGCGAAACACCAGCTAACAACGCGGTAACACTCACACAGAGCAGAGATTTTTTAAGAAGCATTTTAGTCCTTATACTAATAAGTATTATTATTTATATTTAAAAGTTAAATTCTGAGTGCATGATAATCTAACTGATAACTATTATCAATAAGCAACTTAAGTGAAATATTGCAATTTGGTAAAGGACGAACAAATTGATGGCGCGTGCTTTTAGCTGGCAAACGTTGTCCTGCCTGTGCATGCTCGATAACACACTTAGGTGTTAAAGCTCTGCTCGGATGAGTGCTAATGAACTCGACTTCATCATAATCCAGCAAAATACAAGGAACTTTTGCCAAACCCAAACGACACGCAACCAAGTGTCTATGATGACCATCCATGATAGACCCAGAAAGTCTATCCACGGTGATTGGTACGCGCCAAATCTGCTCATGTAACACTTTTTGCTGTAGCCACTCTACGCGTTCAGGGATCACCTCTTCATTAGGCTTGAGATCTTGCGGTGACATAAAATGTATTGATTTATCTAGTGGCATAACATAGCTTCCTTATACGTTGATTCAATTTAAATTTTGCGCAGCGGATACTGACCGCAGCAGCCGCTGCTGCACCGAAGGTTACAAATACACTCTTTGTGGATGAGGGTGAGATAAAAAGTCGTGGTGAGAAATATGCCAACCATACGCACCCGCTTTTTCAAAAACGATGATATCGCCCGCACGCAAGCGCTCTACCACTACCCCTTTGGCTAGCACATCTTTAGGCGTACAGAGTTCTCCACATAAGGTCACTGGCGCATCGTTTAACTCAGGCCTAGTAAATGGATAGGGCCACTCTTCTCGTGCAAGCACCCTAAATGGATGATTGTGCTGCCACGATGATGGCAACCTAAAGTGATGGTTACCACCTCGCAGCACCGCAAAGTTTTCACCATGATTACGCTTAACATCCGTCACCTCAGCCAAGTACACACCACAATAAGCACTGACAAAACGACCACATTCCATGGCAATATTTAGTTCTGGAAAACGCTTAAGCAATGCGCTTAGTTGCTCACAATAGCTTGACCAATCGAACGGGCGCTGCTGCTCTTGATAAGTAACACCTATGCCGCCACCTACATTGACGGTACTCAGCTCTAGGTCATATTGCTGTTGCCATTGCAGCGCAGTCGTTATGTATTTTTCAATCGCTTTGATCTGGGTATTTTCTTGTAAGTTATTAGAAATACAATGAAAGTGAAATCCAACAACACGTAAATTTGGATAACGACTTAGCTCAGAGAGCATGCCCTCAAGCTCGCTTTGCTCAATACCAAATTGGGTCGCCTTGCCAGCCATTTGTAATGTCGCATCGGGCAATGCAAAGCTTGGGTTAACTCTTAGTAGCACCTCAACTGTTTTTCCTTGCTCTTGAGCCAGCCAATTCAAGCGCTGCATTTGCAACTGACTTTCAAGATGATACAACGTGACATTATGCGCCAATGCCGCTGTTAGCTCAGTGATTGTTTTACCCGGGCCACCAAAAGCAATGGGGACGGTTTCACTCACTGCCCTAACCTTTTCTATTTCACCCATTGACGCAACTTCAAAACCATACACGTGCGGCAGTAACGCACGTAATACCTGCTCATCGCTATTGGCCTTAATGGCATAGTAAAATTGTACCGCTTCTGGCAATGGGTTAAGCAATGATTGAACATGCTCTGTTAAGCTATTTAAGTCGTATATAAAGGCGCAAACCTCTTGTTGTTGCTTAGCAACATACTCGTTTATTTTTTCAATGCTGACGGTCACTGTTCCAGCTCCTTTTTAAACTGCGCAATATGTGCTTTATGGGCGTTACGCATGATGCTTCTATCATCGCCTAGGACAAAATTGGTCACGCCACTTTGCTGCCATTGCGCCACAGCCTCAGTGGTGCGTGGAATTGCCATAAAACGGCTTTGTGCGTGCTCACATGCTTGAGCAATTTGTGTTACCGCAGCGCGTACACTTGGGTGCTGCGTTTGCCATGCAACGCCCAGAGATTGCGATAAGTCAGCGGCACCTTCAAGTACAGCGTCAACACCCAGTGTTGATGCTATCTGCAGTGCATTTTCAACCCCTAGTTGGGTCTCTATCATGGCGACCACCACGGTTTGTTTGTTCGCCTCAATCATGCTTTTGGCGAGATCTTTTGTTGCGTAGCTATTGAGCCGCGTGGAGTTTAATCCACGCATACCTAACGGCGCGTAGTAACAACGCTCCACCAGCAGCTGCGCCTGCTCTGGTGTTTCCACCATAGCGCAAACAATACCACTAGCGCCTGCATCCAAAAGCGGTGCGATTAGGTCATAGCGTCCTTGTGGGATCCGTACCAATACGTCCAACTCAGCGGCTCTTGCTGCCAACAAAGCGATTTCCACATCTTTTAAGCTATGCAAGGTGTGTTCTAAATCAAATATGATGAAGTCATAGCCCGCCAACGCTAGCTGCTCGATAGCCACTGCATCGGAAATAGAGCTAAACACCCCAAAGCATTGGTTTGACTGAGATAGCCGCTGCTTTAATCTAGGCTGACTCATTTTTTAACTCCAGAGTTTGCCTCAGCCAACGGGTTGCTCACTGACATGACGCGCAAACGCTGCTCTGGCATAAAGCGACGACAAGCCAATTGCTCTACGTCGATGTTCGGCGCAAAAAAGTCAAACATTTCGAAGCGCTCGTTAAGGTGAGAATGAGCACTTTGATAGCGTTCAATACGGCTGCGAACTAAATCCCAGAACGCCTCGCCATCCAATGCAAAGTGCTGCTCTATAAACCAACCCAGCTCAGCCAAATTCACAAAACACAATGCATCTTGAGTAAAGTCGCGCAGTTCATCTTTACAATCAGTCTGCAAGAATGAATTTGGGTTAACACGGGCATGCTCTGCTGGCGACTCAATAAGACTTGGCAACAGCTCTGGTTTATCAAGCAAAGCCACGCTAAATCTCACACCGTCATGAAAATCTTTCAATGCAGCCTGAACAGGTAAGCCTTGCCTGTGTACCAACAGCATGTTTTGTGCGTGAGACTCCATAGCCACACCATGCTGCCAAAGCATATGCATAACAGGTATATAAACATGGTCAACCAACGCACTTAGCCATGTTGTTAAACCATACTGTTCTACCCAAGGTGCAATCAATGGCTGGTCATCGATATCTAGCTGCATCAGTGCCGTCACTGGTACCACTGACTCTGGCGATTGTACATGCTGATAAACACTTTCACGCCAGATACAACCCAATGCACCATACTGCGCGCTAAGCATAGGTTGTGACAATACGCTAACCCCCGCCACCTCCTTGAGAATGATAGGTCGCGTGACCTGTTGCCAAGCATCATTGTCTTGCAGCAAGCTGCACAACCAATCGCTTATCATCCCCGCATTGGCAATGGTGTGTGGAGCCAACACTCTAGATGTTGAGGTATTGGTAATACTCAGCGCCAATTTAACAGACAACGCCGTTACATCACTGTAATCACTGAGCGTACGAATTGATTGCTGCGGCAAGTAACGATGGCCATCTATCTCAATTGGGTAAAGTCCTTGGCGCGACGCAAAGTAAATCTCGCCAATATGCTCCCACTGCCAAGGGTGCACAGGTAACAACATGACTTGATTTAGCGTTGTACCATAAGCCTTGAGTTGAGTTTCAATTTGCAACAACTGGCCATCATTAAAGTGATTCCGGGCTAGGCTCTGAGTGCTATAACCGCTTGCAAAATTGGCGCTCACCTGCTGTAGGTCAACAGCTAGCCAGCGCAAATGCATTGGCTTGGCAAGCTCAGGGCCGTAGTTGGCGTTATCCTTTAATGTAAAGCCTAATCGCGATTTAAAACTGGGGTGATAAAGATGACCATTACTTATTTTCGCTTCACACTGTGCATAATCCATATCTCTAATTGGTGTCTGTGGCTTTGCGGCCAAAACCTGACTATGCTTTTGCGTGGTATGATGTAACTCATCATAGAACCTAGACCATACGTCGGTTGGAGCGAGCTCTAACTTTGCTAAATCTACCATGACCTGCGCCAATGATAACCCACTAGTACGGCCACCCTGGTGACGCACTAACGTTGCATAATCAATGCGAATTCGCTCAAAATGAGCAGTTGTTCGCGCTATCACTTCATAGTGTGTTTGCTCATCCAAAGGCAACACTAGTTTATTGTTTTGCCAATGGTATGGGAGTACTTTTTCATACAGTAAAGCTTCAATTAGCTGGGTGACAACCCTTTGCTCTGCGCTCTTTTGATTCGACACGTGTGAGTCACTTTGATAACGCAATGGATTATCTATATTTACCCAAACAGGCGATTCGCCACAGCCATGTAGCGTACTGAGTAAGTTACCTTTTGCTGGTAATGTAGCGCTATCTAATAACGCCACGGCTTGGGGCTTTGCGATGTCATCGCTTGCTACATTCGCTAAAAACTCACGGGTGACAGACCAAAGCGTGTTTTCAGAAATGCCGTGGTTACGCGCTACAGCTGATAGTACATGTGCAATGTGATTAACCACCACGTAGTATTGGTAACGGAACCATGCTTCGTCTTCACTGTAACTGGCTGAGCTATTTGGATCTAAACTTGGCTGCCTGTGTGCTGAAACACTGCACCCTTCCATATCTCTGACCACCAGCATGCTTGGCCATCCATTCTCAAAGTACATCAACGCATTTTGTAGATGGGCCTCTAGACTCACGCCTGAGCTTGCGAACAATCTAAGCGTTGGTAATAGCGCAGCATCTAAGTACCCGTGCCACCACTGGCTTAGAAATGCCTCATTAACCGTGGTGTTATGTGCTTGCGCTGCACTACAAATAAAACCACTTAACGGCATTGTGCCTGTAATTGGCGACTCCTCTACTAACGCCGCTAGAATGCGCGTTTGCGCTTGCATGGATTCACTCAACCCTTGACGATATAGAACGGCAAATGACGCTGCCAACGCCTCATTGTTGATTGTTTGATAAGCAAGTTCTGGCAATAGCCTTAAACGTGCGATACCTTTTTCCAGTTGATTTTCAACGATAACTTCACTGGCATCGAGCGCGCGTTCCAAATGGCTTGGGGGATTATTACGTATAAAGTTAGTGATACGTACATCCAGTGCTAACTTCACGAATAAGCCTTGTTTTGGCGCAAACACCGTACGTACAGATGAAGTTGGCCACACCGTTTCCCCCATCGGCCCTAAAGAGATAATTTCATCTTCCTCTAGGTACGCTTTCACTGTTTCATCTTCTAGTAAGTGATTTGCTTGCCATGGATGACAAGGTAGCAGTTGGTAATCATCAAAACGCTCACCTAGCAAAGACTTTGCTTCCTCAAGCATAATCGGGTCTTGCGGTATCTGATAATCGCTGATCACACGCTGTTTATACAGTGCGGGAGATAATGCAAAATAATGTAGCTTAAATGCAGCGCCTAACTCTGGGCTATAGCGTGCTAAGTCTTCATCACTAAAACCTTGGCAGGCTTTTGAAGTGACATGAAATGGGTGACCAAGCAATAACCCCTGCTCCGCTGATACGAACTCATCACGCTGTGATGACTTGTTAGGTTGCTTTATCACTTCGTTAACATAGTGACGGCAGTAACGTACGCTGTTTGTCACTTTGTTGTAGAACTCATCCGCAGCCTCTTTAGTGCTCACTTGCGCCAATGCATTACACAAATGAACAAGCAAGACATTGATATCTTTAAGCTCTTTCGTTATACCCGATTCACAAATTGCCACCGGCATGTCATAGCTGTGATAACCGGTCATAGAATAGTGCTGTATATCAAACAACACCTGTAGGTCCTCTGACAAAGGTAATGCATATTGATAGCTGCCAGAATAACGACACTGCTCTAGGTCGATTTCTCGTTCGCGAATATATGTGTTGAGGTACTGTTCAACTAGCTTTGTGTCTAACAAAGCCCATTCCATCGTGTTCATTGTGTTTTTACCTTAAAATTAACTTGTTGTACTGATAGTAAAAAACTCACCAAAATTGCGGCGGCGATAAATAGTCCGGCGGTCAGCCAAAGCACACTGCTGGCGCCAAAATGAGCAAAGCAAAACGCAGCAGCAAAGGGGCCAACCAATTGCCCCACAACTTGGGCGCTTTTTGCACACCCTAATGCCTGACCTTGCTGCTCAGCAGGACTCAAGGTGCTAACTTGTAAAAATAAGCTTTGTGATTGGGTCGCGAAAAAGCCACCCTGTATGATGCGCAGTATGGCGATAAGCCAAAGCGACGATACAAAATCGATTAGCATGACTGAAAGTCCACAACCCAATGCGCCAAGGGCAAATGATTGTGCGCCAAACCCACCAGCATTGCGTCGTCCCCAAAAGCCTGCTAAGGCAAAGGTGCCACACCATGCCAGAGCGTGGATCACACCGATTTGGCTTGCGACATTTGAGCTTGGCCACTGTTGTGTCATGTACAGAGCAAAACCTACCACTAACGCAAAAGCGCCAGCCTGCGACAAAGCGCCAGCTATCAGCCAGCTCCATATCTGCGTTGAAAAACGACATTTATTGACTGGGCGTTGACGAGACTCAGAGATTTGAGGTTGTAGTACATCTTTATCAAGCAACCACATCAGCGCCAATAAACAGCTGACGGTCACACCAGCGGTAACGGCCAAAACGGTGTCCATACCTATCGTCTGTAGGCTATAGCCACCTACCAATGGGCCCAGCAAACACGCCAGTGAAATAGCTTGCTGCTGCATTCCCAGTTGATGGCCTTGTGGGGCAATCGTGGCGCGGCTAAAAAACAGTGTCAGCACTACGCCAATGCCCGAAAGTCCCAATAAAAATCGAGCCCCGATAAATAGCGTGATTGACTCAAACCACGCCATACCCAGCAAAGACAACACAAACAACACAAGCGCTACAACAAAGATATTCTTGTAGCGATAGCGGTCACCCAGCATACCGACCAAAGGCGCACTGAACAAAGCGCCAACAGCAGGAGCGGATAACGCTAACGCTGAATAAAAGCCTGAAACCGCCTGCTGATCACCTAATTGCTCTAAGTAAAGAGGTAATACAGGTATCAGCACCATTAATGAGAAAGTGACTAAAAATTGCGTGGCGAGTAGCAAATAAAGCGGCTTAGTTGGCGACGTCACTTGCCCTCTCCTGTCGATGCTGCCTAACCGATGACAGTGGGTTCTCGATAGTCGACATGGCGCTTGGCATGCCTGTCACGTCATCATCGGCGGCAAACAATGGTGCTAATACTGCTTTAAATGGCCAATATTTCGCATTCAATAAGCATTGCTCTGCCCACTTGGTAAATGTGTCGTCGTTGATTTGTGCAAGGCAAGTCTCTATATCTCTATACACAGTGCGCCAAAACACCTGCTCGTCTACTCCTTGCCCCACTGCTTTAGCAATAGGGTACAAGTTCACCTGCAGCCCCAACGTAATAAAGTATTTAGCCAACTCAGTAAGGTCCGGCAACACTAAAGTGTTAGGCGTATGCCAGTTGATTTGATAATCAGGTAAAGCTAATTGATTGGCGGTCAATTGCTTAGGGCAAATTCTAAGTGAGTCATGGTCACGCAGTACAAAGGTAAAGTCGTCGTGACTATTGATATAAAGAATAATATTTTGTCCATGACATTCTGGTGCCACACCATAGAACAAAAAGTTCAGCCCCATTTGTACAAAGCGCTGAGTTAAATTAGTAAAAAGCTGTTGGGTGTCCACACCCGCTTGAGCAAGCATCTGCCACGCTTGAGGGTGATTTAGCGCTGCCATAGAGAGTACAAACTGTTTGTTATGCGTCGGAAGGCAACGAAGTTGTACGCCTATCTCGCCTTTGCACTGCAACATATCTCGATGTGTACTTAGGCTCCACCACTGGCGTTCATCACACAATTGTACATTTTGTGCGAGTGTTTTTGAGCGCGATAGAATGTCCTGCAATAACGCATACGCGCAGTCACCATTATACAAATATCGAGGAGGCATGGTACGCATCGCCCCTAATGGCGTAGCACTGCTGGCCATTTTTATATGCTTTAGCGCGTCAGTTGGGTGACAAAAGGTACGTAGTGAACTGGTGGCAAGTCCAAGTTCAGACGTAAATTCTAAATCTCTGCTTGCTGGAATTTCACGTGCTACAGCCACCTGACTTAAAAGCATAGGTAATGCAATATAATCGTCGCTTAAATCAGCCAATTTGGCGTCTAAACGCAGCTGCTGAGTGTCGTCCAGTAGCAAGCGATATGCAGTATGTGATTGACGAGTAAATACCTGCTCTTTAGGGAAAGCCCACCATTGCACTTGCTGCTGGGTCCAATTTTCAAGCACAGTTTGCAAACTCGCTTTGGCATGGGCAAATGGGTGGTTAGGTCTGTCTATCACCAATGCTAGCCATTCAAATAAATCAGACGTTTGTGTAACAGGCGCTGACTGAGCTAATACGTTCACCGTCTGTACGACTTCATGCCACTTCGATAGGGTTCTTTGATTGTCACCCTCAGGCCACCAGTCTGATTCGATGAAATGGCTCATTAATGAAGTCAAAGACACCAATGTTGGCTGTAGATTCTGCTTTTGTATAGAAATGTCGGGGTCAGTTATAGCATAAGGAACCATATCCATAGGACGAAATTGACAGGTAAAAACCAGCTGGCTTTGCGAATCAAGACGCACCAATAGCTGACCTTGTTGATAGACACAGTGGCTTTTAAAGTCACCATAGTTTTCAAGATAAAGTGCAGCGATGAGTTTTTGCACCAGTGCAAAGCGGGGGTTATAAAGGTTAACCGATAAAGTCATTTCAACTCCTTTAAATCGCAAAGCCTTATAAAACTTTGCTCACACTCGGCTTAATATTCAGAAAAGTGGACATGCTATTTAGCATGTCCATGCGCTTCTTTAGCGTTTAAAATAGTGGTAATTTTGTACCCGCGTCTTTTGCCAACGCAGCTTGATAAAACCAACGCGCACACACAATGTCATCGATTGCCATGCCCATTGGGTTGAGAAGAATAATTTCATCATCATTTTCACGGCCAACCACTTCGCCAAGTACGATTTCACCCAACTCTGCATGCAGTGCATCACGACTAAATTTTCCTTCTTCAACAAGCTGGTTGATAACCTTCTTCTCACGGTTTGACTGGTCCCAATCATCAACGATAACTTTGTCTGCTTTTACGAACACTTCTTTTTCGATGTCCATGATCGAGATGTTCGAAACAAAACAGCCCTTCTTAAGCCATGCGTATGGAATATAAGGCGCATCTGAAACAGTACAAGTTACTAATACATCTGCTTGCTCAACAGCCCCTTGCGCGCTTGGGTGAATAACAAACTCAACTGCTGGGTAGTCACCGGCAAATTGACTGATCAATCGATCCGCCGCTGTTGCTGATAAGTCATATAAATGAATGGTTTTGATAGATTGATATTGCTCAAGCAATGTTTGCACCTGCATCTGCGCTATCGGACCACAACCAATGATAGAAACATCACTGAAGTCCTTTTTAGCCAGATACTTGGTCGCAACTCCTGTGATAGCTGCAGTGCGCATCGCGCTGATCAAGCTTGCTTCCATGATAGCCACAGGGTAGTTAGTTTGAGCATCATTTAGGATGATCACTGCACTGGCACGTGGCATATCAAATTTACTCGGATTGTGTTGGCGAGAGCCTATCCACTTAATACCAGCAATTGGGTTTTCACCACCCAAATAACAAGGCATTGCAATGATACGGTCTGCGATGTGTGGCGCATCTGGCCATCTTAAATAAGGCTTAAGTGGCTGAACAAATTGTTGTTTTGCGTGTAAGCTAAGACCCTCTTCAATTGCTTGAATAAAGGCATCACTGTGATCTGCGCCCAACTTCTTAAGGTCGGTTTGACTTAAATAGCGTAGTTCAGTTTGTACTGTCATTGATAATTCCTTACTAGACGATTTGTTCTAATTGCGTAATTGAATTTGAAAGGTGGCGTTGCTTAACCATGTCGAACCAATCCTGGTCGTAAACTAAATCCAGATAACGGTCGCCACGATCAGCAAACAGGGTTAACACAACGCTGTGTTTAGGGATTGTAGGAAGCAGCTTTTTAATCGCTGCAATTGCAGAGCCACTCGAGCCTCCAGCAAAAATGCTTTCTTTTTTAACAAGCTCTCGGCAGGCTGATGCGGACTCATAGTCGTCCACATAAATCACTTCATCAACCTCTGTTGGGTCTAACAGCTCTGGTACTCTGCTTGCACCAATACCGGGTAATTCTCTTGGGCCAGAGGTTCCGCCAAATAGCACCGAGCCAGTAATGTCTACGGCGATAACTTTAAGGTTCTTATTTGCCTCTTTTAAGCGACGCGCTACCCCCATCAAAGTGCCAGAGGTACTCGCTCCGACGACCAAATAGTCGACTTTTACTTCAAGGTCATTAAGAATTTCTTCAGCTTCCCCAAAATAATGGCTACGCCAGTTATCTGGATTCGCATATTGATTGATCCATACACTGTTGGGTGTTTGCGCAACTAAGCGTTGTACCGTGTCGATACGAGTTTGCAGATAACCATTGTTTTGGTCCTTTTCAGTAACCTGAACGATGTTTGCACCATATATCTCTAGTAGCTTCAAATTAGTTGGTGAGATTTTAGGATCAACGACCGCCGTAAAAGGAAGTGCATGTTGTTGACAAATCATCGCAAGCGCAATGGCCAAATTTCCCGATGAGCTTTCGATGATATGACTGTAAGGTGTGATGTCTCCTCGCTTAATCCCCTGCTCTACCATGAACTTAGCAGGGCGATCTTTAATACTACCTCCAGGGTTAAGCATTTCTAGCTTTGCTAAAACGGTATGCTCTTGATACGGAAACATTTTGTTTAAACGTACCGTTGGTGTATTGCCTACACAAGATAGGATACTGTCGTAAATCATTGTCCTTTGCCTCCACATTCGTTATGGAGCGCTAATTTACACTAAATGCAAATAAGATCAATTACCATTTGCATTTTTAATTGAAATTACAACTTTAGTATCAAAGACTATTTGCTTACACAGAAAAAAACATCGTTACAACACCATAGCCGTACACACTCAGCTCCTTGTAATCGCAAAAAGATAACAGCAAAAAAATAGCAATGAGCGTACTTTCAGTGTGTATTGATGTGGACGACAAAGAGCGTGAGACCTTGCAATTTATCCCTGATTTCTCAATTCACATACCATATCTTAAATTCCCTATTAAACTCATTAAGTGACGAGTGAACTTAGTAGCCGTTCCTTATTGAGGATTAACAATGTCAAAAATGATTCTTGGGCTGTTGGTTGGCGGGTTTGTGGGTATTATTCTTGGCGCTTGGCTGGGCTATACATTGAATATTGGCCGAGACCGACGAATTGAATTTAACGAAGCAATAGAACCGATTCGCAAAGCTTTGATGCGGGGAGAATACATTAACGAGCAAGACATCAGTATACTGGTTGCTAAGCTCGGAAGAGACAGTAAAGCCGTACTCAATACCTATAGAAAAGTTTATCAACCAAAAATGAATATGTCCGACGCTATCCTCAGAAAAGACATCTACGGCAGACTAACCTGTACACGCGAAGAGTACGAACACGCGATGAAATTAAAAAAGGATGCCATGACCAGTTTGTTGGTCAAATGTAAGCATCGTTAATCGACACCTCACTTGAAACCTAGCGTCAAATTATTACTTTTAGTACAATAAAAAAGCATTGAGTCCATATGTACTCAATGCTTTTATGATATTTAAGTATTGCATCTGCTAGAGGGTAACAATCCCCCTAAACAGCCACTTATTTTACCCTCTAAACCTTACGCTCTGCGCCTGTCTTAGCACGGATAAACAAAGTAGTAAGAATATTAATATACTTAAGCTACCTCCCGATCCGCCATCATCAGTGCCAGAGTTGCTGCTGCCACCCGTGCCGTCTCCATCAAGTGGCTTTTCAGCTTTTACTGTTATGGTTACTGCTTGCTGACTGGACGCAATACCATCACTTACAACAACTTTGAAGGCTAACTCCGACTGTTCCTCTACTGTTGGAGCAACAAACGTCAGGGTGTTACTAGTGGCATTTTCTATATTGACTTTGATGCCACTGGTTTGTGTCCATTGATAAGACAAAGTATCACCATCTAAATCGCTTGCCTGTGCAGAGATTGTGAGCTTTTCACCACTTTGTGAACTGATATCCGTAATAGCATCAACCTGAGGAACTCTGTTGACGTTTTTTACTGAGATAGTAAACGGTGACTCAAACAACTCATGTCCATCATCAATAAATAGTGTGATAATCGCCTCAAAGTCTTGAGAGATCTCACCTACTTTAACGATTGCAACCCCGCTTACATCAGTTGGAGTTACTTCTAAGCTCGCGTGATCAGAGGTCCAGTTGTACGTTAAACTGTCTCCATCCGGGTCGACTGTTTGGCTCACATCTAATGTAATTTGCGAACGTTCATACATGGTATCCGGGTAATCAGCTATCACCAGCTCAGGTGCTTGGTTCGGTTTATCAATCGCAAGTTTCACAACGACTTCAATATTGCCAGACTCTTCACCGTCTAGGTCCATTTCACCACCATCATTGATGGCGATACCCAAGCAAGACTCACAACCGGACAAATCACTCTCAAGACTTACCATATCCACATCTTTCCACCCTGTGCGGGTAAGTGCTCTAGCACTAATCTCGTCGGTTGCGACAAGCGTGTTTTTGACTGGGACATATAGTACAGATGATGAACCTAAGTTTCCTACTTCAACGTTTACACTGACCATTTCACTGACCGTCTGATACTTTTCATCAATTACCTCAGCATCCCACTGTTTTGCTGCGACGTAATTAGCAATCACATCCTCAGACACAGAAACATCACTGGTCGAAAGCCCAGAATCTGCCAATTTAGCTGCTCCCGCTCTAAGTCGTTCTGTTACTTTGGTTGTTCTTGCATATGTGTTGTCGTTAAGTTTGGCCAAGGTCACATCAGGCTGATCATCTAGGTAATCAGGTATACCGTCACGATCACTGTCTTTAACCCCCTCTTCAAGGTCCGAGATACCATCATTGTCAGAGTCAGCTTGCGCATCCAGCTCAATTGCGTTGCCAAGTGGTAGAGAGTATTTCACCTGTCTTTCAAAACGGCCCTCTGCACTCATGTCTACTGCCAATGCAATTTCGTCACCCTCTATATTTTCAGGATTAAACCCTACTGTCGCGACATTAGCATTGTACTCAATGCTCTCAAGCGCGTGACGAGGAACTTCTGCAAACATAAAGCCATAGTCGCTATTGCTAGGAATGTTTGCCAGTGTGAAATCAATATAGATTAAGCCACCTTGCTTCTCGCCTAGCGTAATTGGCTCACCGTTTTGCCATGCGTTTATATCTACCTGTAATTTCGGCTCAGCTTCAGAGTAACTGAAAGCAGACACTGAGAATTGGTTAACATAAACCGCATCCGTATCTATAAACTCAACATAGACGAAATCTGCCCCCGTCAAAAACTGCTCACTAAGATATAACTTGCCGTTTTCTTTAACGTTGAAAGACTCAGAGTATCCATTGCTACTTGTCAATGTTAACGCAAACTCAGACGTTGGCCTGCCAATAAACGAGTAGTTAAGAAGCGCGTGAAAATTACTGTACACCACAACTTGCGGTTCAATACGCAACTCAGTCAACACATGTAGATTAAGCTGATAAGTGGCACTGTTACCTGCAGCATCCGTTAATTTTAACGATATTTGTTTAATGCCAGGACTAAAGTTTGCAGCTCCAACTACTTCAATCCCTGTTACCTCACTCACGGTGTCATGGACAATCCCGCTTTCATTAACTGCTAATAGAAAAGCAGCTTCATCTCGGCCCTTTAGTTGCAAGGAGTCTTTCACCAACACAGGCGCTGTCGTATCAACAATAAAAACAGTTTGAACAACCTCAGCTCGATTACCGACGAAGTCTTCTGCGACCCAAGTTAACTGATGCTCACCAAGCGGTAAAGCGTCGCTGTTTTGTAAATAGACAGTCGGCGCTCTGTGGCCATTATCTGTCGCTTCGGGTAACGATAGTACTGAGTCGATTGGAGTGAACTGGGCTGTCGCTTCAATTGTCACCGCGTCTATTACCCCAAATTCAGGTGCCGCATTTTCACCAACATCAGGGTTACTCGGTTCAATGTCTTCTACATCCAAAACGCCGTCACTATCACTGTCTTGGTTATTAGGCATAGCGTTAAGATTGAACTCTTCTAAATTCGTCAACCCATCCGAATCACTATCTATAGATGCATCTGTTGCATTTAACGGGTTAAGGCTATACGAAACTTCCCAACCATCAGGCATACCATCATTGTCCGTATCAGCATTATGAGGGTCTGTTGAATTGTTAAACTCTTCAAGGTTTGTTAAGCCATCTAGATCTGGGTCTGCTGACGCGTCCGTAGCATCATTTGGGTCTAGGTTGTGAGAGGTTTCCCATCTATCGGGCATGCCATCTTCGTCACTATCTTGCGAGTTATCAATTAAGCCAGAAATATTCAGGTTATCGATAAATACGGCATCTAGACCATTTGAAACACTTAGATCTTTATAGTATTCAAAGCGGATTGTGTAAGCACCCGCTTCGAGCGGTGACACAAAGCTCTGCCAATCATGTTCACCCGACAAACTCAGGGTTAACTGACCATTGAGGTAGACTCGAAGATAATCCCAATTCTGTTCGGTGCTCACTAAATAATCAAAGGAAAGTGTTCCTGCATCCGATTCAAATGAGTATTCCACATAGGTAGTTTGTGAGTCATCAATGTCATTATTACTGAGGCTGTAGTTCTCTTTACTTCGCGTAGTGGTTACAATCCATGGTTGATTTACATCCGATGAAGTAAAATCTTCGGGTAATACCCCATTTTCGAAATTAAATAGCGGTAACTGAGATTGAGCTGGTACAGACTCAGGGTTATTAGGCTCTGTACCATATAAAAACTCAGATAGATTGCTTGCACCATCGTTGTCTAAATCAAGGTTCTTATCAGAGTCAGATAGTGGGTTTAATCCATAAGAATGCTCCCAACCATCTGGCATAAAATCACCATCGGAATCGCTATTATCGGGGAACGTGCTTAGGTTTAATTCCTCAATATTAGTCAAGCCATCTTCATCAAGATCACCATTTGCGTCTGTCGCATCCATTGGGTCTAAACCGTAACGAATTTCCCATAGATCAGGCATACCATCTTCGTCACTATCGGAATTTGCACCAAATACTCGGATATTATCTATAAATACCGCATCTAATTCGGTCGATACGCTACCGTCTTTAGAGTATTCAAACCGTAGTCTGTGTATACCTGCATCGATATTTGTCTGGAAGTTCTGCCAATCCTGCTCCCCAGAGATACTCAGGACCTCAGAATCATTAATATATACTTTAAAGTAGTCGTAACCTTGCTCTGTATTTATCAAATAATCGAATGCCAGTATTCCCCCATCTGTTAATACCAGAATTTCAGCATGAGTTCTTTGTCCATCATCGATATCATTGTTCGTTAAACTGTATGTTCCTTTACTTTTAACATTGGTTATTTGCCAAGGATTCGCTGAGTCTGAAAACGATAATTCCTGTGGCAACTCACCATCTTCAAAATCAAGGTTTAAAGCGCTACTGATATCAGGGACTGAAGCACTGTTATTCGGTTCTGTGCCGAATATAAACTCGACTACATTACTAGCGCCATCGTTATCTAAGTCTAATGTTGCATCTGCTGACGAAGTCGGATCTAAACCATAGTTAACTTCCCAACCATCAGGCATTTGGTCTGAGTCTGAGTCCACATTGGTTGGGTTTGTTTGATGAGTATGATGCTCATCATAATCTGATAGACCATCCTCATCCGTATCGCTCAATGTCGGGTTAGTTTGTAACTCATACTCCGTTAAGTTATTTAACCCATCGTTATCAAGGTCAGACTGAGCATCATTGGGATCATTGGGACTTAACCCGTAAAGCAGCTCCCAGTTATCATCCATAAGATCATTGTCTGTATCAATGAACTTAATATTATTACATTCCACGCCCACATCAGCGAAAGCTTGGATAACATCTTGAACCGTGTAATTGAGGTCAATTGCTGAGTTGATAACACCACATGCCCCATCCTCGAAATTTGATGAAGCAACCCAATATTGCTGGTTTGCTCTGACCATCAAATCAAACGCCTTACGCACATCCCAGCCATTGGTGTTCGAAAGTAAATAAAATGCTCTGTTAAACACACCACTGCTGTAGTGAACGTCAATTCCTGCATAATATTGAGAAGCATGATCAATAGAAACGCCGTCTCTAGAGGGGGTCTCAAAATAACGCAGGCCATCGGTTGTTTTGGTCATGTCACCACCAGTTAGCCAATCATTACTCCCTCTTAAGTAATACTCAGCTGCTTCACCTGCAATATCAGAGAAAGCTTCATTAATACCACCCGATTGGTCCGCATATATCAGATCTGAATTTTGATTGGTGAAACCATGACTTACTTCGTGTGACACAATGTCTAGCGTCACCAATGGATGAAACCTGTTAGCACCATCACCAAAGGTCATCGCATAGCCATTCCATGTTGCATTTTCCCACCCATTACCTGAGTGAACACGCATCAACAACTTAAAAGTTAAAGGCGCTGTGTTATACCAATCGCGGTACATATCATAAACAGCAGTACCAAACGCATGAGCATCGTTCAGTGGTGAATAAGCACCATTTATTTCTTTATGGGTATTGTGACTACACGCAAATGAGAAAGCTTCACTAGGCTCGCTCCCTGATTCCATGGTAACCGTTTTGACTTTTTCATTCTCTAGATAACAAGTCTCGTCAACTTGTGTCACCACAAGTGCAGGAAAATCAGTTCCATATTCATAACGACCAATCTTTGTATTACCGCCCGGCCCAGTCGCTTCAGCACTGTGAACATTATTCCAATGCTTTACCAATGAGTAGTCTGACTCAAGCACTAATACGACAGGCTTGGAGTGCATCTGCTCGGTCAATACGTCTAACTCAACCATGCGTGCAAACTTTGCTTCACCTGACTGCACGACTACATATCGCTGATTCGAGCTAATTGTATATGGTGTTGATTTATCTAACTTTGCCCGCAGCAAAGCTATTTGAGCAGCTTTGTTGACATCGAATTTGAGGTTTTGTGATTTTTTTAATTCGACCTCATTCACACTTTGTACAAAAAAACCACTAATATGTCCGCCATTGCCTTGCACGCTCAATTGCTGTGCCCAAATCGGAGTCTGTCCATAATACTGCTGAAGTCGATATGGCTGATCTGCTCCTTTTGCCATCCGAGTAGCAGTCACTGGAGTGTGTATTCTTTTAAAGTTCAATACATTTTGACTACTATTCCCTTTACTCGCATAGTCATTCTGCGCGAGTAAAGCTTGTACCGTCTCGTAATTATGGCGGGTTACCAACTGAGACTCTTCAGCCAGAGTGCTTCCTGCAAATAGGGTAGCGGCTGCAACTACACCTAGATTTGGTTTCATCTTCATTAATGTTCCTATTATCCCAATATTAACCTTTCAATTGTCTCTAATTTAGGTGTAGGCCACAAGTAATTAATTGATTAAATTTGAGGCAAGCTGGGGTGCGGTGGTGCAAAGGGTTAACGACAGCGGACGCAGTGAGGGCGTTTCCTTTGCGCAAGTGGAGTGCAAAATTATGGACGAAGTCCGTGGCTTTTGCGCAAGGTGAATTAAGTGCAAAGGGTTAACGATAACGAACGCAGTGAGGACGTTTCCTTTGCGCAAGGTGAAGTGAGCGGTTTTATAGAATGCCGAGGGTTATAGAATGCCGAGGGATTCTCTTAAACGTCGGATGGCGCTACGCTTATCACGACCTACAGACCCAAAAAGCCCGACTCTTTCGAATCGGGCTTTCTATAATTAGGTGCTTGGCGATGTTCTACTTTCACATGGCAGCTGCCACACTATCATCGACGCTGTTTCGTTTCACTTCTGAGTTCGGCATGGAGTCAGGTGGTTCCAAAACGCTATGGTCACCAAGCAAATTTGGTTAAAATTCGGAAATTCTGATAATTCGTAAAACGCTACTTTAGTAACACTAACTTCTAGCGTGTAAAACCACTTTGGCGTTGTATGGTTAAGCCTCACGGGTAATTAGTACTGGTTAGCTTAATGTATCACTACACTTCCACACCCAGCCTATCAACGTTGTAGTCTTCAACGGCCCTTCAGTTAACTTAAAGTTAAAGTGAGAACTCATCTCGAGGCTCGCTTCCCGCTTAGATGCTTTCAGCGGTTATCGATTCCGAACGTAGCTACCGGGCAATGCAATTGGCATCACAACCCGAACACCAGCGGTTCGTCCACTCCGGTCCTCTCGTACTAGGAGCAGCCCCTCTCAATTCTCAAACGCCCACGGCAGATAGGGACCGAACTGTCTCACGACGTTCTAAACCCAGCTCGCGTACCACTTTAAATGGCGAACAGCCATACCCTTGGGACCGACTTCAGCCCCAGGATGTGATGAGCCGACATCGAGGTGCCAAACACCGCCGTCGATATGAACTCTTGGGCGGTATCAGCCTGTTATCCCCGGAGTACCTTTTATCCGTTGAGCGATGGCCCTTCCATTCAGAACCACCGGATCACTATGACCTACTTTCGTACCTGCTCGACGTGTCTGTCTCGCAGTTAAGCTGGCTTCTACCATTACACTAACCGTACGATGTCCGACCGTACTTAGCCAACCTTCGTGCTCCTCCGTTACTCTTTGGGAGGAGACCGCCCCAGTCAAACTACCCACCAGGCACTGTCCTCAACCCCGATTAGGGGCCTAAGTTAGAACATCAACACTACAAGGGTGGTATTTCAAGGACGGCTCCACACAAACTAGCGTCTGCGCTTCAAAGCCTCCCACCTATCCTACACATGTAGGGTCAATGTTCAGTGCCAAGCTGTAGTAAAGGTTCACGGGGTCTTTCCGTCTAGCCGCGGGTACACAGCATCTTCACTGCGATTTCAATTTCACTGAGTCTCGGGTGGAGACAGCGTGGCCATGGTTACACCATTCGTGCAGGTCGGAACTTACCCGACAAGGAATTTCGCTACCTTAGGACCGTTATAGTTACGGCCGCCGTTTACCGGGGCTTCGATCAAGAGCTTCGACCTAAGTCTAACCCCATCAATTAACCTTCCGGCACCGGGCAGGTGTCACACCGTATACGTCATCTTACGATTTTGCACAGTGCTGTGTTTTTAATAAACAGTCCCAGCCACCTGGTCACTGCGGCTGACTTCAGCTCCAAGCGCGAAGCTCTTCACCTAATGTCAGCGTACCTTCTCCCGAAGTTACGGTACAATTTTGCCTAGTTCCTTCACCCGAGTTCTCTCAAGCGCCTTAGTATTCTCTACCTGACCACCTGTGTCGGTTTGGGGTACGATTCGAAATAATCTGAAGCTTAGAGGCTTTTCCTGGAAGTAGGGCATCAGTAACTTCACATCCGTAGATGCTCGTCTCGTGTCTCAGCCTTAAGAACCCGGATTTTCCTAAGTTCTCAGCCTACACACTTTCACATGGACAACCAACGCCATGCTTACTTAGCCTGCTCCGTCCCCCCATCGCAATTATTCCAAGTACGGGAATATTAACCCGTTTCCCATCGACTACGCTCTTCAGCCTCGCCTTAGGGGTCGACTTACCCTACCCTGATTAACATGGGATAGGAACCCTTGGTCTTCCGGCGGAGGAGTTTTTCACTCCTCTTATCGTTACTCATGTCAGCATTCGCACTTCTGATACGTCCAGCATACCTCCCGGTACACCTTCAACCGCTTACAGAACGCTCCCCTACCCCGCGAATA
>NZ_MKJU01000032.1:0-61154 GCF_001854605.1 Pseudoalteromonas amylolytica
TTCGGGTCAAGTGGTACATACGCCCCACCCGCCTTCAAAATACCTAACATCCCCACTATCATCTCTAATGAACGCTCTACACATAATCCCACCAAGGTATCTGGGGTAACACCCTGTGTATTCACTAAGTAATGCGCCAGTTGGTTCGCCTTGCGATTCAATGCGCCATAAGTCAGCTGCTGTGACCCAAACTCCACCGCGACTTTATCTGGTGTCGCTTGCGCCTGTTGCTCAAACAACTCATGAATACAGCTGTCTTTTGGATAGTCCATCTTTGTGTTGTTGAGCCCATGTACCAAGTGGTGTTGCTCTGCCTCTGACAAGATAGGCAGTGTATGTAGCGCCACCTCTTGCTCATTCACTGCACTGAGCGCGGTTAATAAACGACACAAGTGGTCATTCAAACGCTCTATGGCTTGTGCACTAAACAAGCTCACATCATAGGTCCAGTAAAGCTCTACACCTTCTTGTGTGATATTCAAATCAATGTCTAAATCAAACTTCGCTGGGATCACGTCTGTTTCATACGGCGTTATATTCAACTCAGCCAACGTCGTATTAGCTGAATCAGCACCCATTACACCAAAGCTTGAATTGGTGTTAAGAATGATCTGGATCAGTGGCGTGTGACTTTTGCTTCTAGGCACCTTTAATTTATCAAGCAATTGCTCAAACGGCACATCCTGATTCGCCTGTGCGTCTAAATGCACGTTCTTTACATGCGCTAGATATTCCGCCAAGGTGTCATGACCTGTATCCACTCTCAGCACTAAGGTATTCACAAAGAACCCTATCAGTGGGGCCAGTCCCTCTTGTAGTCTGTTCGCCACCGGGGTGCCTATCACAATGTCACGACTGTTGCTGTGTCTTGATAACAACAACGACAACGCGCCATGTAACAACATAAACGGGGTTAATTGATATTGCTTCGCTAAGCGTTGCAATTGCTGGCTCACCGCACCCGGTAATGTCCCCTTAACCTGCCCCCCTTCGTAGCCCTTTACCTCTCCCCTTGGGTAGCTCAGTGGTAAACTATGTACCGCAGGAACATCGGCTAACTGCTGCGCCCAGTAACTCAGTTGCTTATCCAGTACCTCCCCTGTCACATGCGCTCTTTGCCAGTGTGCATAATCTACATACTGCAACKCTAACTCTGGCAGTGGATTGGCTTGGTTTTGGCTATACGCCTCATACAACGTAAAGAACTCTTTGTTCAGTACTTCCATCGACCAGCCGTCTGATGCGATGTGGTGCATGTTAAACAACAACACCCCTGAGCTATCACTCGTGTGGATATAACCCACACGCAGCATCACATCCTCTGCCAAGTCAAACGCCTGTTCAATATCTGCTGTCACCCGTGCTCGCACTGCCTCTTCCTGCTCTGCTGTACTCAGCGCGCGAACATCTTCAACCTGAATATCAAACGTAATCTCAGACATCGGGCGAATACGTTGCATCGCTTCGCCATCCACATCTACATACACCGTTCTTAGCACTTCATGGCGCGTGAGAATACTTTCAAATACCTGTTTTATCAGGCCTAAATCAAGCTCCCCTTGTACCTGCCACGCCATCGGCATATTGTATTGTGCTGAGCCTGCTTGTAGCTGGTCGATTAGCCATAAGCGCTGCTGTGAAAACGACGTCAAACAGAGTTGCTCTCGATTTTCAACTCTCTCAATTCGAGCTGAGTCTTGGGTGGCATCCTGCTTTAACCATGCTACGATCTCTTGTTTTTTCTGTTTAAGCTCACCTAGCAGCTCCGGCGTTAAGTTTTCTTTTTTCCCAGCAACTTTGATGTTATCAGTAGCATCAAGACTTAACTTGATGCCCAATTCTAGTAATTGCTTTAAAAAATTATTCATATCAAGAACTCCACTTCATCTCCTTCGACTTCACTGCCAGCCTGTTTAAATTCAAGTTTTAAAATTTCACTATCAATGTGGTGTGCTACTTCTTTAATATTTGGCGCGCGCAGTGCAGTCGCCATATCTAGTCCAACTGTGAACTTTTGTTTAATCATGGCGACCAGACGAACGACCATGAGTGAATGTCCACCTAATTCAAAGAAATTTGTCGTCGTACCAATCTTGCTCTGTTCAACACCGAGCAGTTGTGACCACATCTCCGCCAAGACTTGCTCAGTCTGTGTTTCTGGGGCTATATACTCGCTTTGTCTATCGATATTCTCTGGTGTGGGCAGTGCCTTTTTATTCACTTTCCCGTTGGGGGTCAGTGGCCATTGCGACACCACTAATAACACGCTAGGGATCATATAATCAGGTAACTGTTTTGCTAGCTCTGCTTTCACCTGTGTCACCAAGCTCAACTGCGCCGCTTGCGGTAGTTCATTTGGCGCTTTGATATAACCTACCAACTGTGTACTACCTGCGAAATCTCTCGCCATTACATAGGCCGACTCCACCCCTGATTGCTTAGCTAGTTGCGCCTCAATTTCACCCAGCTCAATACGCAGACCTCGTACTTTTATTTGGTCATCCACGCGTCCAATAAACTCTAGGTTTCCATCTGGTAAATAACGTGCAAGATCACCCGTATGGTACAAACGTTCTGAGCTGTTGACGCTATTAGCCGCAAAGAATGGATTAGCGATAAAACGCTCAGCCGTTAATTCTGGACGATTCAAATAGCCTCGAGCTAAGTTGTCTCCGCCGATATACAACACGCCCGGTACGCCCACAGGCACAGGTTGAAGCTGTGTATCCAGTACATACAATTGGGTGTTATTAATTGCTCGACCGATAGGCACAAAGCTGAGCTTATCGTTGCCATCACATTCCCAGTAAGTGACATCAATGGAGGCCTCAGTCGGACCATATAGATTAAACAATTGGGTATGTTCAGATTTAGTCGCATTAAATTCATCGGCTAATTTTTTCGCCAATGCTTCACCACTACAAAATACGTAACGTACTGACGGCAGTTGCGAAAAACTAACTTCATTGAGCATATTCGCCAACATAGAAGGTACAAAGTGCATGACTGTTACCTGCTGTGTTTGGATTAAGTCACGCAAATACTCAGGATCTTTATGTCCATCAGGTTTAGCAACAACGAGCTGCGCACCATATCCTAGCGTCCAGAAGAACTCCCAAACCGATACGTCAAAGCTGTAAGGTGTTTTCTGTAGTACGCGATCGCCTGTTTGTAGTCGGTATTCACAGTGCATCCAATCGAGCCTATTCATCATGCCACGGTGAATCGACTCCACCCCTTTGGGCTGGCCCGTACTACCGGATGTGTAGATCACATAGGCTAAATGAGATGAGGTCAGACCTAGACGCGTTTTATCAATGTTTTCTGTACTGTACTGAGCAAAAGTCTCTGCTTGCTCTAAACAAACCAGCTGTTGTTGGTCACACTGGAACAACCCTGCGAATTTTTGCTGTGTTAAGACGAGCTCCGCGCCACTGTCTTGTACCATGTAGTTTAAACGTGCTTCTGGTAGGCTTGGGTCTAACGGTACATATGCACCACCCGCTTTGAGGATCCCCAGCAAACCAATAACCATTTCAAGCGAGCGCTCCACACTGATACCAACCAAAGTGTCAGGCTTTACCCCTTGCGCAATCAGATAGTGCGCCAGTTGGTTGGCTTTCGCGTTAAGCTCCCCATAAGTTAAGGAGGCAGTAGTGTCACCATCAAAGGTTACCGCTATTGCTTGTGGCATGTTTGCAGCATGCTCCTCAAACAACTCATGAATACAGCTTTCTTTTGGATATTCTGAAACCGTATTGTTCCAATCAAGTAACTGGCGAGACTGAGAAGGAATCAGTGCTGACAACTGCCCAACGGTATGGCAATCAGACGCTAAGAACCTGGTTAGGGTTAACTCGAAGAGCGCCAACAGTTCGCCAACTGACTCTGTTGAATATTGCTCAGAACGATACCCCAGCTCAAAGCTCAATTTGTCTTCTGAACCTGTGTGCTCTGGCAGGACCATTAAGGTTAAAGCGTAATTGGTTTGCTCTTCGTTACGTAACTCATTTACCGTAAGCCCAGACCCCTCAACAATATGATGTATTTCCTGATCGACCGGATAGTTCTCAAATACCACCAGTGTATCGAACAACTTACGTTCGGCTAGACCAGTACTGATATGCGGACTTAATGTCTGTATTTCAGACAGAGGTAAATGACCATGCTCGACACGTTCAACGCTTGCTTGGTTCAAACTACGTAACCAATTACCAATGTCTTGCTCTGGCTGAATATCGACAACTACAGGTAGACTGTTAATAAACAAACCAATGATATCATTGACCCCAGCAAGCTCTGGTGGGCGACCTGATACAGTCTCACCAAACATTACTCGCTGCTCACCACTATATCTGTGCACCACATACGCCCATGCAGCTTGGATCAGAGTATTTAGCGTCACCTTATGTTGCTGGGCAAGTGACTGTAGCTGAGCACTCACCTGTGCAGATAAGGCCAACTTTTCCTTAGCGGCACCGTGTGTACTATGCTCTTTCGCCTCTTCCAAATAGAGATGGGTTGATGACGCTACTTGTGCTAACTTCTCTCGCCAAAAATCCTGTGCTTGTTGCTTATCCTGTTGTGCCAGCCAGCCAATGTAACGCTCATATTGAGGTGCATCAGGTAAAGATGAAACAACCGACTGAGTGCTAAGCTGCTGCGCATCTAGGTCATGAATTTGGGTGTATATACTTAATAGCTCTTTGAGCACTAAAGGCAATGACCAGCCATCTGACAACGCATGATGGTTTGACCAAATAAGATAATGACGACGCGCTTGTAGCGTGACCAAGGTCACACGCGTCAATGGCACAGCGCGCAAATCAAATCCCTGTGCTCTATCATCTTGTAAAAACTGAGATAACTGCTGTTGCTGTTCAGAATCACTCAGTGCTGACCAATCTAAGTGAGTAAATGGCACGTTTACATCCGATAACACCACCTGATGGGTTAGATCATCCGTAAAAGCGGTTCTGAAAACATCATGGCGTCTTATGATCTCGCGCCAAGCATGTTGCATTGCTGCGGCATTTAGCGCCCCATCAATATCGATCGACAGCTGCGTTAAGTAGGCTGAAGCATCTAAGCTACTGTGGAAAAGTAACCCTTGCTGCATACCCGTAGTAACATACAGTTTTTCCATATTTGGATAGTCTTGATACCACTCATCCAACTGAGCTTGGTCAACGCGACTTAACGCAAAGTCTGATGGCGTAACGCCCCCTACTGCTTGGCTTTGACAGTGCTCAATTATCTCAATGAGCGAAGTTTCAATTTTGTGTACTAAGGCTTTGATGGTCGCTTGCTGGTATTGCAATGCATTGAAACGAAGAGAAAACTGAAGCTTTCCACCTGAAACCAAGCCATTGAGTTCTAATTGGTGTCCGCGCTGGCGACGCATACTCACGTCCTCACCGGTAAACTCATTGGCAGCTTGAAATACCCCATCATTGTTGATGACCTGATCAAACTGTCCTAAGTAGTTGAATAGCACAGCCGATGCACCACCCACAGTACGTGCAAATCGCTCTCTGTGTTCGTTGCTTGCTAACATCTGCTGCATTACACCAAAGCCAATACCACCATGTGGAACGGCTCTCAATTGCTCCTTGACAGCTTTGATAACCTGCTCAATTGAGGCATCTGGCTGGGTGTGTAACAACACAGGATAAACACAGGTAAACCACCCCATTGTCTGGGTCAGATCTAACGCTTCGTTAAGCGACTCTCGCCCATGGCTTTCTAAATCGACACGAAATGCGTGATTCCCAGTCCATTTATGCAGTGCAAGATATAAGGCCGATAACAGCAAATCATTTATTTGCGTGCGATATGCCGCGGTGCATTGATTAAGCAACGCTTGGGTGTGTGAGTCACTCAACTCAAATTCTACCGTGTCACTGTTTGACAAACTGTTGTCTTCAACTGCACCTTGGTCAACTGGCAAGTCATCTACTGGCGTGGCAGCTTGTGCTTCCCAAAAAGCTTTTTCAGCACTGATATCATCACTGTTGGCATAGTCATAAAGGAATTGACCCCATTGCTGGAAAGAAGACGTTTTTGCGCCTAAAACGATGGCATCATCTTGCTGCCATTGCTCAAAAGCACTCGCCATATCTTCAAATAAAATACGCCATGAGACGCCATCTATAACCATGTGATGAGCCGTTAATAATAACCGGCGCTGCGTACTATTCCCTGTAAACAATACGGCTCGGAAAACATCTGCGGTAGCCAGCGATAGACCTGCTTTGGCTTCACGGCTGGCCTTTGTCAATTCATCTTCCCAGCTTTGGCCTGCTAAGTGCCCTAAATCTACACATTTGATAGCACGCTCAACACACTGCTCTGTCAGTGGCATATATTTTCCTGCTTGCTCAACCACCGATAAACGCAATATATCGTGGCGCTGATACACCGCAAACATGATGTCTCGTAGTGCCTCAATAGTGAAATCCGCAGGAACGGTTAATAGCACAGACTGGTTATAATGATGCTGGTCAACGCTATCACCGGTTAAGAATTCACGCTGAATTGGAATAAATACCTGCTCACCACAAATAGCCTCTTGCGGAGCTTCTATCTGTGCTGTGCCATTGACCAAAGGCGCAAGCTTTTCTATTGTTTGACACTCAAAAATTTGACGAGTAGTCAATACTAGGCCTTGCTTAGCCGCTTGTGTAACGGCTTGGATGGCCAAGATTGAGTCACCACCAATGGCGAAGAAGTTTTCAGTGACCCCTACTTTTTTCAGCTTAAGTAGCTTTTGCCAAATTTCACAAAGTTGCCGCTCAACCTCACTACTTGGTGCCACATATTGTTGAGTCAATTGTACAGGTACATCTTTCGCCTCCAGTGCTTTGCGATCCACCTTGCCATTAGGGGTATGCGGTAAAGCGTCTAAAAATACGAACGCCGAGGGCACTTTATGACTGAGTAAAGAGTGTTCGAGGTAAGCTACTAATTCCTCGCGTAAATTTAGCTCATTGAAGTTGTCTTCAGCAGCAACTTCTTGCTGTGTCTTGCTAGCAACCACATATGCCACTAACTGCTTGGTGTCTTGCGCAGGGTCAAGTGATTTTGCCAGTACCACAGCTTCAGACACCAGCTCACTGGTCAAGATTGCACTTTCTATCTCACCTAATTCAATTCTGAAACCACGAATCTTAATTTGATGATCAACCCGTCCTACAAATTCTAGGTTGCCAGGCTTGCCCTGCTGATCAGGTGCACAGCGAACCAAGTCACCTGTTTTGTACAGACGCTGTCCGTCTCTAAATGGACTGGCGATAAACTTTTCATCCGTCATAGCGGTGGCATTTAAGTAGCCTCGCGCTAGATTATCACCACCAACATACAGCTCTCCTGTCACTCCAACAGGACAAAGCTGCTGCTTGGCATCCAATACAAACAACTCTGTGTGTGGCGCAGTCATTCCGATGGGTACCGCCCCCTCTGTGTGCTCAGTACAGTCAAAGTAACTACTCCAAACACACGCTTCCGTGGGTCCATATTCGTTGACTAATCGGCAGTTTTTCCACCCGCTGCTACACTGGTGCTGCTTCACAAGGTTCAAATCACAAGGTTCACCTGCAACAATAACCGTTTGCAGTGACGAGTTCGGGTGTATGTCAGCTAACAACATGGTTTGGTAAACACTCGGTAGCGTCAAGAAGTGGCTCACTTGCTCATCAGCCATGAGCGTTTCGAACGCCTGTAAATCCAAGCCTTGCTTAATGTCAACAATACACAGTTTGCCACCGGATATGTGCGTCCAGAAAATCCCAACTATCGAGCTATCAAATGCATACGATGAGAACAAAGCAAAACTCTGAGGTGATTCTTGGTAGGCTTTAAATCTGCCAACCGTTGAATTCGCCAATGCGCCATGTTCAATGGTCACACCTTTTGGCTGACCCGTGGAACCCGACGTGTAAATAACATAGGCTAAGTTGCTGTGGGTCAGTCCCAATTTACTTCTATCTAGGTTTTCTTCATCGTAGTCACCTAAAAAACTGTCCCACATTTCATCGTCTAGAGGCAGTATCTGCAAATCTCCAAACGGTAGTTCAGATAACAGTTCCGCACTGGTGAGCATAATCTCGATATCGGAGTCTTCTAAAATATGTTCAATATGCTTCTCTGGGTAGTCGGGGTCAATTGGCACATACGCCGCACCTGCTTTTAAAATACCCCAAATACCAATGACCATCTCTAAAGAACGTTCAACACATAGGCCCACCAGGGTATCCGGCGTAACCCCTTCACAGACAAGATAATGTGCAATTTGGTTTGCTTTAGCATTCAACTGCTGATAGCTAATTGCTTCTCGCATGTGTGCTGAGAGCCCAAACGTTGCGGCAATATTATTCGGATGCTCCTTTACTTGTGCTTCGAACAGATCAAGTACAGATTGACCATCAGATATCGATGTCTCTTCATGGTTTTCTGAGGACCAAGTTGACCAATCGAGTAACTGCTCCACTTCATCTGTTGATAAAAATGGTAATTCACTCACCCGTGATTGTGGTGCAGCAATAATCCCTTTGAGCAAGATTTCAAAGTGTGATGACATACGTTCAATAGTTGAAGCATTGAACAAAGCAGTTGCATACTCCCAATCAAGCATTAATCCACCAGCTTGCTCATAGATATCTAAGCTCAAGTCATGTAATGCCACACTATGAGGTTGCTCAATCTTTTGCGCTGTAATTGATGGTAAATCAAACCAACCTTGAGTGTTATTTTGTAGCGCCAGTTTCACCTGAAATAAAGGAGAGTACCCAAGGTTACGCGCTTGTTGTAACTCATCCACCAGCTTTTCAAACGGAAGTTCGGTGTGCTCATATACATCTAACAAATCTGCTTTAGAGCTTTGCAATAGATCAGTGAAGCTAGGGTTACCACTAAGGTTAAGTTGTAACACGACACTGTTGGTGAAAAACCCAACCAAAGGCGCTAACTCACTTTGTTCGCGGTTTGCCACTGGTGCACCAATCACAATGTTGTCTGCTCCTGTTGAGCTGTCATCTTTGTCAGAGTGTCTCGCCAATAAAATTGCCAGCGCCGCATGCAACACCATAAATAGAGTAGTATTGGAAGCTTTAGCCAGCTCGTTCAAGCCAGTTTGAATGTCTGGACTTAGCGTTTGAATTAAGTGTGCACCTTTGTAATCTTGCACTGGTGGCCTTGCTCGATCTAGTGCAAGGTTGTGCACTTCTGGCAGTCCTGATAATCGTTCTTTCCAAAACGCTAGATGACTTTCAAGTCTCTCTCCTTGAAGGGTCTGCTGTTGCCAATGCGCATAATCACCATACTGAATGTCAATGTTTGCAAGTTTCGATTCAGGGTCTTTATATAGACGATTGAATTCGTCAAAGATAATCCCGACTGACCAACCATCCACGGCAATGTGGTGCATTGTCACAAGTAATACATGTGATTGTGGAGCAAGCTTTAACAGCTTCACACGCACCATCAAGTCACGGCTTAAATCAAATAATGTACTTGACTCTTGTGCAATATTGTCACGTACCGTCTGCTCTTGTTCTGGCTCGCTCAAGTCACTCAAATCGTAAGTTGGAAGCTCTAGTGACCATGTATCTGAAACAACTTGGATAGCCGTGCCACTGTCAGTTGTATGTAAAGTAGTTCGCAACACCTGATGGCGTTCAACAATGATATTGAAAGCATTCTGCATAGCCGCCACATCTAGTGGACCTGATAGCTTAAATGCTTGACACATATTGTACTGTGTTGTGCCCGACTCGATTTGTTCAATCAACCACAATCTCTGCTGTGCAAAAGACAAAGGCGTTGGCTCGTTGCTCACAGCAGGCTGGATCTTGGTACTGTGACTAACCGATGCCAAGTCTATAACATGCGCCAACTTACGCACGGTTTGCTCAGTGAACAAGGTTCTGATTGGCACTTCTACATGCCATTGTGTGCGTATTAGCGCAACTAGGCGTGCTGCGAGTAACGAGTGACCGCCTAGGTTGAAAAAGTTGCTGTTAACACTCAGCCACTTACCTTGTTTCGGTTCAATACCAAGCAACTGCTGCCATAACTCACACAGCTGTTTTTCAGTCTCTGTTTCTGGAGCTACATATTGAGCCTCGTTACCGCGCTCAGGCTTTGGTAATGCATGGCGGTTTACTTTGCCATTTGGTGTTAAAGGGATTTGCCTCAAACATACAATCGCGTTTGGCAACATATACGAGGGCAACAGTGCCTCCAAATGCTCAAGCAACGCGTCTTGTATATCCTCTTGCCGATGATTTGACGTTAATGTGACATATGCAACCAGCGATGTATCATCACGCTCAGCAAAAACATGAGCAACCGCATCTTGAACCTGTGGGTGCTGCAAAAGCGCAGACTCAATTTCACCCAACTCAATACGATACCCACGAACCTTAACCTGATGATCCACACGGCGTAAATATTGTAATGTACCATCAGCTAACCAGCGCACTAAGTCACCCGTTTTATACAGGCGACCGGGTCCATAAGGGTTGTCAATAAAGCGCTCTGCGCTCAATTGAGGTTGATTAAAATACCCTCGAGCAACGCCGTCACCGCCAATGTAGAGTTCCCCAGCTACGCCTACTGGTACAGGGTTAGAATGTGTATCCAACACGTAAAATTGAGTGTTCGCGATTGGTTTACCTAAAGAAATCGCATCCTCAATCTTACATGTAGCGGACCAAACAGCCGTTTCTGTCGGACCATACATATTCCAAAGTTCAATGTTATCAAACGATAATAATGAGTTTTTCAATGACTCACTTAAGGCCTCACCACCGCAAAGCACTTTTAGCTGATGTTTTGGCTGCCATCCATTACCGACGAGCATTTTCCACGTTGCAGGTGTTGCTTGCATCATCGTAACTTGATGCTCAGCCATGAGTTGTGCTAATTCATCCGCCGATATGGCGTTATCCGACGAAGCCAAAACGAGACGTCCACCAACACTCAGTGGCAAGTACAGCTCTAACACGTGGATATCAAAAGACAAGGACGTTACTGCGAGTAAGGTATCATCATGTATCATTCCCGGCGCTTCTTGCATTGCGCGCAGGAAGTTAACAACATTTCCGTGTTCCAGCATCACGCCTTTTGGTTTGCCTGTAGAACCGGAAGTGTAAATCAGGTAAGCCAACGTGTTGCTATCTAGTTCTAATTGCGCTTTATCTAAATTGCTTTGCGCTTGACGAGCTATTTCTTTAGCAGTCGCTTCATCGTCTAAACAAAGGAGATTTTCAACTGATAGTCGCTCACTAAGGTGCTGATGTGTAATGACCCATTTGACCTCTGAGTCTTCCAACATATAACTCAAACGAGCATGTGGGTAGCTGGGGTCGAGCGGTAAATATGCGCATCCCGCTTTCATGATAGCCAATGTCGATATCAACATGTCCAATGAACGCTCTACACATACCCCTATTATTGACCCCGAATGGATACCATTTTGCGCAAAATAGTGCGCTAACTGATTGGCTCGCTGATTGACCTGTTGGTACGTCAGTGCATCACCATTAAATATGGCCGCAATAGCATCTGGCGTTTCAGAAACCTGCTGCTCGAACAGTTCATGAATACAGGTATTTTTTGCGTAATCTCGCTTAGTATCATTGTATTGTGTTACCAAACGTTCGTGTCCAGATGTGTCAAGTAACGGTAACTCACTCACTCTAGTCATAGGAGATGAAACGATCCCCTCTAGCATCAGCACAAAACTTTCAACCATCCGCTCAATGCTGGCATGTTCGAATAGATCGACCGCATATTGCCATTGCATTTCTAGTCCTGCATCGCTTTCATTGAGTGTCAGCGTCAGGTCATACTGTGCAAAGTTATCTCTTGCCTGTGGGTTTTGTATATCCAACCCAGGTAAACACAACGCCTCCATTTGATGACTTTGCAGAATCAACATCACTTGGAACAACGGACTGTGTCCAAGGCTTCGTTCTGGTTGCAACTCATCAACCAGCTTTTCAAATGGCATTTGCTGATGCTCATAAGAGGCTAATGTCCGCTCTTTCGTTTGCGCCAGCAAATCTACAAACGTTGGGTCTTCTGACAGGTCGCAGCGGTACACTAGGTTATTGATGAATAAACCGATCAGTGATGCAACTTGCGATTGCTCCCGATTAGCGATGGGTGATCCAAATACAATATCTGTTTCGCCAGAATAGCGACTTAAGAAGCTAGAAAACGCCGCATTCATAAGCATAAATGTGGTCGCTTGATGCTCTGTTGCAAGTGCCTGTAAGCGTTCTAACAGTGCTTTATTAAGCGTTTTATTAACCGAAGCACCTTGAAAACTTTGTATCGACGGACGTGGCTTATCTAAAGGCAGGCTGTGAACGACAGGTAGGTTCGCTAAATGTACTTTCCAATACTGCAAATGCTTTTGTAAAGCCGATTCATCAAGCGTCTTGCGTTGCCACAGTGCATAGTCTGTATACTGAATGTCAAGACTCTCTAGTGGATTGGCAGTACCATGTATTTGGGCTGCGTATAGCGCGTTTAGCTCTTTAACCAACAGTCCTAAAGACCAGCCATCTGCCGCGATGTGATGCACACTAAGTAACATGATATGAGATTGTGGGCTCAGTTTCAGTAAACTCACTTTGAGCATGAGATCTTGCTCAAGATCAAACGCTTTCGTGCTTTCTTGCTCACTTAACGTTGCAATACGCGCCGCTTGTTCATCTGAATCAAGAGCACATAAATCATACTCGGTAATTTCCAGTTCAAATGAGCTGCGCACTCGCTGTAATACCTGACCTGACTGCTCATAAAAGTTCGTTCTAAGTGTCTGATGTCGTTCGATAATGATATTAAGTGCTTGCTGTAAGTACGCCGTGTTCAACTGACCAAATAATTTTATAGAGAAGGACAAGTTATAGTGGGCATTGTTTGACTCTATTTGATTAACCAGCCACATTCGCTCCTGTGCATAGGACGGTAACAGTGACGTAGTTTGATTACTCGACTGAATGGTAGTCAATTCACACGCTGACGCATTTTCAATCACTTGAGCAAGTTTTCGAATAGTATTAGCAGAGAAAAGATCTCTAATCGAAACATCGACACGCCATGTCTGTTGGATCTCAGCAACGAGTGTGGCAGCTAAAAGTGAATGACCACCTAAATTCAAGAAGTTATCTTCAACTGATATACTATCTAAGCCAAATGTTTTCTGCCACAAGGTGCACAAAGCAGCTTCCGTTTCACTGACTGTTACAGCTTTTTCACTGACCTGTGCCTGTTGCCCTTCTGTATCTGGGTGTACTGCGCTGTATAAGTATTCAATGTCATTTGCGAGGTAACGCTTTTTAGATAAAGAACGCTGAATTTTGCCACTAGACGTACGATTGATCCTACCCGCCTTTAGGAACAAAATGTCTTCAAGTACAACTTCAAAGTGTTCAAAAATGGCCGCTTTTATCGTTTCACATGCACTTGCATAATCAAACTTAGCCATTTCGCTGCGACTGATCTCCAGCATTAACACCGCGCTGCCATTTACTTCAAATGCAGCGGCACCATTTTGGCTCAGTCCAGGATAAGCACTGTATGCCAGTTTCTCAAAATCCTGAGGGTAATAGTTGCGACCTTTGATGATCATCACATCTTTGATTCGACCAGAGATATACAGCTCACCGTTATACATAAAGCCTAAATCACCTGTTCTTAAATAACGTTGATCATCTGACTCCAATGTCGCACCAAAACTGGCCGCGGTTTTCTGAGGGTCATTCCAGTAACCTTGCGCTAGGCTTGGCCCTGCAAACCATATTTCACCCACATGACCTTCTGGCAGTTCTTTACAAGTTTGGGGATCAACAATTTTAAGGTGGTGATGCTGTTGAACCTGACCGTGTGCAATGAGGATCTGCTGCTTTTCATCATCATCGCTTGGCAGTATTGCTTGCCCTTTTTGTAATGCCTCGCTGTTAAATGGCAGCGCGGTATATGCCACTTTGTGCGCACCGCCACATATAAATACCGTTGCTTCAGCCATGCCATAAGCAGGGAACAACGCAGACTCTTTAAAGCCAACTCTGGCAAAACGGTCGCTAAAGCGCATCAAGGTTTGTGCATCAACAGGCTCAGCTGCATTAAACGCGATACGCCAAGTAGATAGGTCTATACCCGCCAAGTGATGTGGCTTAATACGCTCTATACAGTGATCAAACGCAAAGTTTGGCGCACCACAAATAGAGGCCTTAAACTCTGTAATAGCCTTAAACCAAGCTAATGGACTTTTGATAAAGCGCACCGGTGACATTAATACAGAATGCGCACCGAGAAAGATAGGTAACAGCAATGTATTGACTAACCCTAGGTCGTGGAACAGCGGTAACCAGTTACAAAATACATCCTCTTTCGCACAGTGTGTTGCCTGTTGCAGTGTTTTTAAGTTTGCAACGATGTTTGCGTGGGTGACCACCACCCCTTTTGGTGTGCCCGTTGAGCCTGAAGTGTACTGCAAGAAAGCAACTTGCTCAGGGGCTGGCAAGCTGAAGGTTTCTATATCAGTTGACCCGATAAGCTCGTCAAACCCTTTAACAGATAGTGGGGCCAGTTCCATTTCTAACTGACCTTTTAGCAGGCTATTGGTGAGTATCAGACTTGCCTTACAGTCATCAATTACCGTCAGCACGCGGCCCGCGTGCTTTTTGCTTTGTGGTGGGTACAAAGGTACGGCAACAACCCCTGCGTATAAACAACCTAAGAAAGCCTGGATGTATTCAAGGCCTGGTGGATACAATAAAACCACTCGCGCACCTACGTCAACTTGAGTCATTAAAGTCTGTGCAATAGATTGAGCTTGCTGATGTAGCTGACTAAAGCTGATTTGAGATTGCTCACCATTATCTTCAATAAAAGTAAAAGCAGTCCCCTGATCGTTTGCTATGGCATGTGCTGCCAAATAATCATGAATTGTTTCCATGAGTGTTCCTTACCCTGTAGGTTGTTTATTTTTCTTATTTATTTAAGGTGGATGGTCTTTTTACAAAACAGCATCTCTGCTGGTACATCCATTTTTTTACAAGCTTCGAGGAATTTGGTTGACTCTTGCACCTGTCTTGAATCTTCTTCATGCTCAAGACCATTGAAATATTTAAAACAAGTTTCTAGTCCAATGGCGTAAACACAGACCTGCTTGGCATTAAAGGCCTCTACCATCGGCACCGCTTGGTTACAGTCAGATCCATCTAAGCGCCTAGAGTTTTTGATATTCTTCGGCACTTTCTTGGTGTGGAGTGCGCCATAAGCCCATGTATAAGGTGCACCAACGCACTCCATGCCAATCGCCAAAACGTCAAGATCAGTGAAGATTTTACCCAGTTGTTGATATAAGTTTCCGTCGGGGTTAGACGAATCAGCACCAAAGAAACACTTTTTACCATGCGCCTCAATGTACCAAGCAGCCTTAGAACGAATATTCAGATCACCGTGCTCCCCTAGGAAAGGTAAGCTCACAATACGGCCATGAGGAATCGCGATTTCCTCTAAATCATCAACTTCAATCACGTCAAAGTTCAATTGCTTGAGCATTAATCGCAATGATGGGTCAGCAATGGTGCCACCATTATTTTTCGGTACAATCACCTGCTTTGTTTTGTATCTCAACTGCAACAGTGTCTCTATATTCGCGTGGTCCATATGGGTATGAGTCAACAGAATATAATCGATGGTTTGGGGCAGTTCGCTGTAGCCTATCATTGTGCCATCGTTATTATGCTCTCGTGAGGCGATAATAGGGTCAACTAAAATACACACGTCTTTGGTTTCAACCATAAAACCCGCGTGTCCGGTATAATTCAGTCTAACGCCTTCTTCAACTGGCACATGTTTAATCGCAGGCTTTTCCGTCGTAAACAACTCGCGGTATGCAACTCCACCGGTTTGTTCTAGGCCTGCAAACAACGCATCAACTTGCTCTACAGATAAAGGCTTTTCTCTTGCCTGAAAAATGGCATCGACAATGGGTGAGTTAAAGTCAGCATTAACCTGTAAATGGTTCGCATCAGGAAGACGTGGTGTACTTAAAACAAATGGGCGCTCTCCCACTTTAGACAGTAAGCCGAAAGACAAACTTTGCAACGAAGGCTTGTAATATTGGCTTCTGTACATTAGTGGTTCAATGATGCGATAAGATGGACGGTGCTCCATATCCAAAAAGAGTTCCACACACCCTTTTAACGGGTCAGGCACCTTATCATAAAGATGTTCTATGCTTTCTCCGCTAGTGTGAGCATAAAGTAGATCATCTAAATACTTAACGGCATCAGACAGCTCTATTAAGTCACCACATCGCTCATCAAGCTCAGCAATCAGAGCCTTGATGTCATCGACCTGCTCTTCTGTGCAATTAAGAAACTCTCCACCGGTGAGTACCGACTCTTTGGAAGCGATGATATGCAACTTATAGTTTTTAACGAAAGATTGCATAATTCGACGATGGGTGTTGACCACATGTCGCGCACAAGTAACCGGAGGCATAAGATATGGCCAGGCATACCAATGGTTTAATAAAGGTTCAAAGTAAACGTCAGGTTTTAAATATAGTAATTCGTTATTCATTGTTATTATGCTCAATTAAGAAAACTCTAAAAAAACGGTTTCGAGAAAAGGGGTGCTATTTCCAGTCAAAATCTCTACCCAATAAAGCAAAGAGCTTTTGATTGTAAGGTCGATAAAACTCAGAGAGTTTGTCGTTGCTACTTTGCTCGGGTCGAGGAAACTTGATTGGGTTCTCATTGGCCTTTTCACCGTATTCAGGAATATCTATAACGGATAACCCCAAGAACTTTTGTACTCTTTCCAGAGTCGGCTGACGCCCTTTGAAATACTCAGCAGAATCTAGAATCAGAACATTTTCTTCGCCAAACCGTGCCATCCATTGCTCTACCGCTTTGTAATAAATACCCGTTTCCAATACGGGAAAACCACATGCTGATGTCATTGCTACACTGGGGAACAAATCCAAAGCTCTATCTATGTAGCTTTCAAAACTATCGAAATAAGGGGAATTCTCTAATCCCTTGCCACCTAAAAACATTTCCCACTTCCAATGCGTATAGGCTCTAGCAACAGGGTCTCTCAGAGTAATGATAATTTTCGACTCAGGATTGAGCTTATACAGCTGTTCCATCATCTCCATGTTATTTAGTTCAGGCTTAAGATAGCCACACCTTACCACCCCCCCACTTTGCCTCTCTAAACGCTCCTTTTCCCTGCGTGTTGGGTAAAATAGCTTTATGCGCTCAGTGCCTTTACAGCTGATCTCTTTTGCTAACGGGTGCATCACATTGGGGTGCATTTGCAGGTGCGTCACCAAATCGCTTGAACCGCTTTTAACTGGGCCTACAACAACATAATTGGGTGCGACTCTATCTTTGGAATACAAACCTCTGAGCAACAACCGCCAATTCGGAACTTTGGAAAAGTAGTAGCTCAGAAACTGATATTCCACTAACCCAAATAGAAGCTGCGTGGGGTTGTGAAACAGTGACTTACCTTGATATTTGCGTACACGATATTCGGTAGACAATTCAAATGCCCTAAAGAACTTTTTCAAGTTGCCACCAGCCATGCCATAACTCTTATCCGTCTGCATGTGCTTCCTCCCTACGATGTTTGCCAACAGCCTGATTATCTTCATGATTATCAGACGCCTGCTGCGTCAGCATGTCCTTCGTTAGCTCTTGTGCAACTTGGCCGTTTTCCATTTTCACTACCTTATCCGCAAGGTGAAAATATCGGTCATCATGAGTAATGACGATCACCATCTTGTTGAGGCGTTTTAACTCCGGCAAAATTTGGTAGTAGAATATATCTTTAAAGCTGGGATCTTGATCTGCGGCCCATTCATCAAACACATAGATTGTTCGGTCTTCAAGGTAAGTGACCAATAATGCAAGGCGTTTCTTCTGTCCGGCAGATAAATCTGTGGTTGAAAATACGCCATCATGAATGGTTACTTTTTCATCTAAGCCCAATTCTTTTAAGTTTTCAGCTGCGCGTTGATCAAGCTCATCTGGGGCTAAACCATATAGTTTTGTAAACAGATAAAAGTCTGAGTAGATAGCCGATATGCTTTGACGACAAGCCTCACGGTTAAGGTTCGTTACCGCTTGGTCGTCAAAGCAGATACTCCCCTTACTGGGAACGTAATGCAAAGAAAGTAATTTTGATAACGTTGTTTTACCAGAACCATTACCACCCACTAGATAGGTTACTTCGCCACGATGTAATGTTAAATCTACAGGGCCAAGATGAAACTCCTTATCCTCGCTGCTTTTTGCAGGATAGATATATTCAACACCTTTCACGTGTAATTGCTGACAATCTATCGCCTCAGACCAATCTGAAGTTTCTTCAATTGGCATTTCTTGCAATAACTTATCAAGCTTTTTCGCGGCAATACGCGCCATTATGATGTTATTTACCAAACTGGTGAGTGCAGCCATCGGACCGGTGATATACAGCAGCACCATCACAATTCCCTGAAGGTTGTTCTGAGACAAGCCATAGTAATTAGCCATGATGTAAGTCACGATACCTATTGCAAAAAAGCTAATCAGCGTGCCGTAGTTCATGCCCGCACTTAGATAAAATCGGCCTCGTTTTTGTGCTGCTCTGAACTTTTCTTCATAAGCATGAAGACTCTCTTCCAAGAACGCTTGTTTCTTTTGCTGGTTTAACTTAAGTTCCTTGGCACCATAAATAAGCCCTCGCATCCCTTCTTGAATACCATCGAAGCTATTACGTGATCGGGCCATATATTTCTGCCCAAAAAATAGCGGAATACGATACGTCAACGCACCAAATATGATGATCGCAACGATAAATAGAAACACTTCAAGTTTTAAGTACATCAAAAAGGCCAACATTCCAAACAACGTCGCTGATGCCACCAAAATATTTGGAAATACTGCTGCCCCTTCTGTCACACGCGCAATGTCATTGTTCATTGCCGTTAATATGCGCGACTGACCGATTTGCTCTAAACTCTGAATTGGTAGTTGAGACACTCGCTTATATAGCTTTTTGCGTAAACCCACCGTGGCGTCGATAGATGTTTGTGCAACCATGGTTTCAGATGTCACACGACATAGCAAAATGAACATCACTATTGAAAAATAGTAAAATGCTTGGGTAGGTGACGTGATTTCAAATGTGCCCAATAACCAGTATGAGGATTCAAACTCTGGTTGCATCAATCTACTCAATGCAGGCTGTAGCGACAGTAGTATTAAAGGTACGACAACGGCATACGCCATCCCCGCCAACGAGCCCAACAAAATAGAAAAGAATACTTTGTTGGGTGAAGTCGCTGTTAACAGCTTAAACAAACCTGTAGGTGAGTTCGCTTGATTGTCTTTCATTTTTAAGCTCCTTTTACACAGCTGCTATTGCGCGGGTTCTAATATCAGTGTGGATACTGATTGGTCGTCAGTATCTAACGACATTGGCCACAGCTTTAAATGCTTAAAAGGCGCAATGTTGTCGTCATAATGCTCGCTGATGACATTGCCACTTTGCCCAGTGCTATTTATAAAGCCACCCTTGTTCTTATTACCTAAATCAATAACTTGACGATAATTTCCAGTAGACACTGTGCGGTAACCATTATCTTCCGTGTAACCCCAGTTACCACTGTTTACGGTATAGCGATCACCGCCCCCTTCTATGGCGCGATCAAAGATAGAATTCCACAACTGCATGTTGGTAAACACGAGATGTGGAAAATAGCTTTCATGTACCTCTCCCCACGTTGCGTCTTTGCCAATTTGACGGTTAATTTCATCTATTGCCCCGTCCAATGCCAGAAGTGCTAACTCTTCACACGTTTCCGTTTCTTCTGTATTGATTCGGTCACACCAGTTGAATTTCACCGCACTGTTGTTATTAATGACCGCGTTTATAAACGTTGGCTTTAAGCGAGTTACAAAAGATTGCAAATTGTTTCCTCTGGCTTCATGCAAGATGTTTCCACGCAGCTCGTCACTGACCAATAAGCTGTTAAAGTGGCGCAACCATACTTCGTAGATGACCGCCTCTTGGCTTTGTCCAGAGACAACACCATCCCATCCCTTGAGTCTATCTATCGTGGTTTGTTGTTGCGTATTTTGTGGAGATAACCCTAAGAAAAACGGCAATAGCTGCTTAGTTTGCAAACTATCCACATTACCCTGAAGCGCGACAAAGTCCTCTGCCGTAATTTTCTTTCCTTGTTCGATCAAACCTTGAATGGTTGTATTAATACGCTCAGCGCGATAAGGCACAGCCCAAACATTTGAGATGAGATGAGGGTACTCTTCGCTATGATTCTTGTTATTTGCGTTTGCAACATATCCAATTTCGGGGTTGAACTGATGAGGTAACTCGTCGTTTGGAATGTATCCACTCCACTCATAACGCGAATTCCAGCCCGGTACAGGTAGTCGGCCGTTACTATGGTGGCGAATGGGAATGCTGCCTGCAGCAAAAAGTCCAATATCTCCGTTTTGGTCAGCATAAACAAAGTTCATAGCCGGTGCGACATAGCCGTCAAACGCCGATTTAAAGCTGTTCCAATCGCTTGCATAATTAATATTGAGAAAGCTTTGAAACGTTTTGTCTTGCTTTTCCAGTGCACTCCATCTAAACGCTAAGGGACGCTCTACTCGACCCATCGCATCACTTATCAATGGACCGTGGCGGGTTTTTCTAACTGGCCATTTGACGGCTGGGATAGGGTCGGTTAAAAATTGAGGAAAATCAGACCTAACATGGATAATTTCTTCTTCCACTTCCATGTCAAACCATTGGCCATCTACCTCATACTGGTTATCATCCAATGGATTGGTACGAACCACATATAAATCTTGCGCATCAGCAAGCATATTGGTGGTTCCCCAAGCAATCGATTCGTTTCTTCCCATCAAGACGATGGGGGCACCAGGATACGTCGCACCGGTTACACTGAGCTTGTCACCTTTAATCTCAGCGAGATACCAAATAGCGGGGATCTCTAGTCCCAAATGCGGATCACTCGCTAACAGTGGAAACCCGCTTTGAGTATACTTGCCTGATACCACCCAAGCATTACTGCCAGTTCCTTCCCCGCCTAAGTTAAATTGCGGCTGCATCTGGTTATTTTGCGCTAGTAGGCCCTCTATAACGCTCTCATCTAGCTGTGAAATCGCTTCCATATCTGAAAAGCGCTCTGCATTTACATTGGGCATTAGTTCATTTGCTTTTGCCACCCCGAGCTCTTTGATCAGTGCACTTAGTGTCAGCTCATTACCAAAGTTCAATGGCCCACCTAAGTTATATGCCATCAGTTTAACCAGAGTAATTGAATTAACAGGCTGCCATAGCTCAGGTTCAACATCTAACAGCTGAAATTCAAGCGGTAAGGTATGACCCTCCTTGACCCAAGCATTCACACCGTTGGCGTAAGACTCCAACACCTTGAGTGAATGCTCATCTAACGACTCTAAAGCAGACTCAGAAGCTCGCTTAAGGCCAAGCGTTCTCATAAACTTATCACTTTGCAGCGACTCTCGACCTAACACCTCACTTAAACGCCCAGTTGCTAGGCGCAGCGCGAAGTTCATTTGCCATAGTCTATCTTGTGCGTGCACATAACCTAACGCAAAGTAAGCATCATAATCATTATCGGCAAAGATATGCGGAATTGAGTTTTCATCTCGAACCACTTTGACGGATGAGTCAATGCCCGACAGACTAATAACCCCTTCTTCTTGCGGCAAACTTTTCAACAGCGAGCTGTAGCCGTAAACCAATAGCACCAATAAAGGAGCTACTATCCAAATTAAAAAACGAAATAGTAAAGGATGTGAGCGCATTTGCATGTCAATATTTCCTTATGAAGTCGCCTACACAGACGGACTTCAATTACACTGTTCCTTGGTGATAAAGACCCCAAAAGGATTTTGGGTTCCGTTATACAAGCCCTAAAAAGTAAACCAGTTCATCAAGTGATTGATAGAATCGGTCAATTTCTTCAGTTGTGTTGTAAATGTAAGCGGAGATACGTAGCACCTCGCCACCCATTTGCTGATCAACAATGGGCTGAGCGCACATGTGACCCGTTCGGCACATGATGCCGTAAGAGTCACTCAAAGACCTGGCGATATCTGATAAGTCCTCGCAACCTTTGATTCTTAAGCTACCAATAGCACAGCGATTTTTAGCACTTTTCGTCCCCAATAACTGAATATAATCTCGCGCTAGCGCGCCTTTAATAATTGCTTCAGTGAGTTCTTCTGTGTGTGCTAAAGATGCTTCTTCACCAAACTGCTTCAAATAGTTAAGTGCCGCACCAAAACCCAATGTCGATGCAATTGCGGGCGTGCCAGCTTCAAATCGATGGGGTATTTTTCGTTCTTGTGAGCCTTCCATATCAACCCAATCAACCATACCACCGCCGACAACCAGTGGACGTAGTTCATTCAGTCGAGCACTTTTTCCATATAAGCATCCAACCCCTGTTGGGCCTAGCATTTTATGAGCAGAAAAAGCAACAAAATCAACATCTAACTTAGAAACATCAATACGCAAATGAGGGTGAGGCATGGATTGTGCTGCATCAACGACTACAATTGCATCACATGCTTCTTTTGCAGCTTTAGTCATCTGATCGATAGGCGCAACTGTTCCCGTAACGTTTGAGCAATGTGTTAGTACTACGACCTTTGGTTTGAGTTTAAGCAGCTCATAGTAATGATCTAGATCTATACCACCTTCGTCATTTAGGTTAACCAGTCTTAAATCCGCTGCTCTTCGCCAAGGCAGCATTTGCGCGTGATGTGAGTCTAAGAAACCAACCACAATATCATCGGATTGAAGGTTTAAGCCATACGCAACCATGTTTAATGCTTCTGTCGTACCTTTGGTGAAGACTATTTCATTACCATAGGCACCTAAGTATTGTGCAATTGAATATCTAACTCGCTCATAAGAGTCGGATGCTTCTTCAGAAAGGTAATATTTCCCTCTGTGAATATTTACACCATTTTGTGAGTAATAATTAGACATCGCTTCGATTACCGAGCGTGGCTTCAAAGAGGTCGCAGCGCTATCCAAATAGGTAATTTTTTGTTCATCTATATGGCGTTCCAGAACAGGAAAGTCCGACTTACAACTTACTAAATCCATGATATTAACCTTCTTTTTTCATCTCTTACTGCAACGCTTGAAACGCATGACATAAATTTACCACCTCGATCTGCGGGTAAATAATTTGTGGTGGAGCAGTGGATGTTTCTTGTTTTTAAAGTGTCCTTGAGCATTTCAACTAGCTCATCTTCAAGTTGTTGTGTCCAAGCATCATTACTCATGTAATGGAAACTGAATTCATCATCGTCTAATTGGTTCATCTGATACATGTCTATCCATGGCGCAGGTCCAATCAGATCATCTAATTCTCTGGGCGTGATTAACGATCCATCATTGAGCCACAGTACATTTTTAACGCGCCCTTCATGACGAACCATAGGTGCAGAGTCCCCACATGGGCACGGCTCAGGACTCAAGCGATAAAGATCGCCAGTTGCATATCTAATATGAGGGGATAAACGGTCACCAAGCGTAGTGATGACCATCTCAGCCAACTCGCCAGGTTTGGCAAGTTGTCCATCTTTGATGAATTCAATATGGTAATCTTTGGTGTTAATGTGCTGATGGCCCGCTGGGCATTCGAAACCAATATAGCCCAACTCTGACATACCGAGCATATCTGCAAAGGCGACCTTGTCACCAAAACACTCTTTGATTTGGCGGCGTGCTACCTGTGTGCAGAGGGTGTACCCCGACATAATACAGAAGCCCTCTTTTTTGTGCGGTACTCTCCCCGCTTTTTTCATGGCTCGAATCAAAAATGCAAAGTGTGTTGGGTCAACAAATAGCAGGTGCGGATCGTACTGTTCTATCTCATCTAAAGCACGATGAATCATATGTTCTGGCGTTGTAAGCAAGTCATGGTATACCGGCAGCACCAATGTACCATCCGGCAACATGCGACTTTCCATCGTACTGTTGGGGTTAGCACATTCAACGTCCGAACAGTTTGGCGCTGCAAAGCGACAAGTACGTAGCTTTAATCCAGGCTTCCATAAAGACGAAAACGCTGGGTTAACTGAAATACAACTCGCTTGGCGCCTAGCGAGATCATATGACAATACCACACTCACTAATCTATCACCTTCTGTACCAGAACTTTGAAAGCGCATCACATAGGGGCTTTTCAAGTTATAACCAGAAGCGATTACCGATGCAGGGAACCCTTGGCGGTAATTCCGTTTAACTGTAGGTGGTATTTTTAATAGGTCACTGGGTTGAGTGATATCAGCTAAAGTTAGCCCAGCCTGATCAAGATGTTTTCTAAAGAAGCCTGTGTTGTTATACGCATAATCCAGCTCATTTTTTATTTTTTTAAAAGCCACGTCCACGACAATCGATTCCTTGATATAAATAAAATTATAAAATCGATACTATAACGTTTATTTTTTGAGAACAAGATGGTTATTAAAGTTTAATAAACGCCGAAATACTGTTAATATTGTTAATAATTAACTGTTGAAAATAACGAAATACTTATTTATTTAACAAAAAACAAATCGATAGAGCAATATAGAGACCTACAGCTCTAATGAAAAACATTTAAAGCATTGAATAATAAAGTTATTTTTTTAAATCACATTCGTATAATATATATAAAGCACAGCTATTATATTAAATTTCAATGCATTACATCCCTCCCTTAGACAAAAGGGTGAAGTCTACTCATTTCTTCAATAAAATTGGCTTCCCATAGCACCCACATTGTGAATTGTTGATTGCACTAGACATTTATATATTTGCAAATAGCAAAACTATCGATGTTAGATAAGCAAATGCGGAGCAAAATTTAACCAAGAAAGTTCATAATATAGGCAAAAATACCCATTAATCGCAGGTTAACTGTTCAGTAAGGTGTACACTTTGCGAGCACACTTAGGATTGTAGGTATGAATTATCATCAGGATAGACTTGCATAACATATATCTGTGGATTTCCTGCTGTGCTGTTTCCCAACATTTCAAAATAAAACTAGTACTTTTGTATAGTTATAGTCTAGGCTACGGGGCAAGAATAAATAAGCATTTTACAGCACGAACCAATACAGGCACAAATTACGCGTCATCTAAGTCGCAATATTGTTTGATTTTTCATTATTATAAAAAGCAGTTATCGGTCCCTAATTTTCTCACTTATCCGCTTTTTCATACATGTGTTAGCAATAATGATCAGGCAAACATGACCGTTACCAACGGCCAATTCGATGTCCAAAGTGCAACACATCAATATGCTAAGATATCCCTAACAATTGCTGCTGCAGCTCATGAACTTGATCACGCACTTTGGCAGCCTGTTCAAACTCTAAGTCACGGGCGTGTTGCATCATTTTCGCTTCAAGCTCCGCTATTTGTGCTGCTAACTGTTTAGGATCAGAATCAGCCATAGCCTCTTTTGGCTTTTTATGTAGCTTGGCTTTGGCAATATCTGCCTCTGACACCTCTTCGCCTGTGTCCATCACATCTGTGATCTTCTTAACCAAAGCTTGTGGCTCAATGCCATGCTTCTCGTTGTAAGCTTGCTGAATAGCACGACGGCGCTCCGTTTCATCTATCGCCTTACGCATAGACTTGGTGATCACATCGCCATACAAAATGGCTTTACCATTGAGGTGGCGAGCGGCACGCCCTATCGTCTGGATCAATGAACGAGCTGAACGTAAAAAACCCTCTTTGTCCGCATCTAAAATCGCAACCAAAGAAACCTCCGGCATATCCAAGCCTTCACGAAGTAAGTTAATACCTACTAGCACATCAAACACGCCTTTTCTGAGGTCACGAATGATCTCCATGCGCTCAACCGTGTCAATATCAGAGTGTAAATAACGTACCTTTACATCGTGATCGTTCAAATAATCCGTTAAGTCTTCCGCCATACGCTTGGTCAACGTTGTGACCAGCACGCGCTCTTGTTTTTCAACACGTAAATAAATCTCGGATAATAAATCGTCAACTTGCGTCGCGACTGGCCGCACTTCCAATTGTGGGTCTAGAAGCCCTGTCGGCCTGATAACCTGTTCCGCCACATCACCGTTTGACTTTTCCAGTTCAAAATCACCCGGTGTGGCAGATACATAAATAGTTTGTGGCGCTATGGCTTCAAATTCATCAAACTTGAGCGGTCGGTTGTCCATAGCTGAGGGCAAGCGAAACCCGTACTCAACCAAGTTTTCTTTGCGGCTTCTGTCGCCTTTATACATCGCCCCGATTTGCGACACAGTCACGTGTGACTCATCAATGATCATCAACGCATCATCTGGCAAATAGTCCAGTAATGTAGGTGGTGGCTCGCCCGGTGCTCGCCCTGATAAATAACGGCTGTAGTTCTCAATGCCTGAGCAATAACCAAGCTCGGTCATCATTTCAATATCGTACTGAGTACGTTGCGCGACACGCTGCTCTTCAACCAGTTTATTATTATCAAGTAGCTGTGCTCTGCGGTCTTTAAGTTCAACCTTAATTCTGTCAATGGCATCAAGGATCTTTTCCCGCGGCGTAACATAGTGCGTTTTTGGATAGATAGTGGCTCTTATCAGATGTTTTTCTACCGCCCCTGTGAGCGGGTCAAACATACTAATACGCTCAATTTCATCGTCGAACATTTCTACTCTAATCGCGTATGAATCCGATTCCGCTGGGAAGATATCTATTACTTCACCGCGAGCGCGATAGGTGCCTCGGCTAAAATCCAAATCATTGCGAGTATACTGTAGCTCAGCAAGACGTCTGAGCATGTCTCGTTGATCTATAGTGTCGCCCACTTTGAGCAACAACATCATTTTCATATACGAGTCTGGGTCGCCCAAACCATAAATCGCCGATACGGATGCAACAATGATGGTATCTCTGCGCTCTAGCAGTGCTTTGGTCGCTGACAAACGCATCTGCTCGATATGTTCATTAATCGAGGCATCTTTTTCTATAAATGTGTCGCTGGCAACCACATAGGCTTCTGGTTGATAATAGTCGTAGTAAGAGACGAAGTACTCAACGGCATTGTCAGGAAAAAACTCTTTCATTTCGCCATAAAGTTGAGCCGCCAACGTCTTGTTATGCGCCATGATAATGGTTGGTCGATTCAGGTTGCTGATGATGTTCGCCATAGTAAAGGTTTTACCTGTGCCTGTGGCTCCCAACAGAGTTTGATGTGCCAAACCCGCTTCCAAACCGTCACATAATTGAGCGATCGCTGTGGGCTGATCACCACTGGGAGAAAACTGCGATACTAGTTTAAACTCGTCACTCATCATGCAAACTCCTTTAGTGATGCATCATGCATTCTGGTCAGGTTATGATTAAACCACTGATATGCGACACAAGCCGTAACCAGATTACCAATTGCCGCACCGATAAATAAACCTGTTAAGTCTCCAACTAGCGACCCAACATACGCAAAAGGCACATAAAAAACAAACAGTCGAACCACACTCAAAATCAACGCATTCATTGGTTTATGTAATGCATTGAAAGATGAGTTCGTCAATATAATCATACCTTGTAAACCGTAGCTCAATGGCATGATATAGATAAACAATTCGATCACCCTCACAACTTCAGGTTCATTACCAAAAGTGCGGCTGATCAGCCCAGAAAAAATCAACAAAAGTAAATAAACCCCCAACTGCCATAGCAACACAAATTGAAGCGTTTTACGGTAGGCTTGCTTGACTCTATCATATTTACCAGCACCATAATTTTGGCTGACAAACGGTGGCAACGTCATAGACAGCGCTAACACCACTAAGCTTGCAATGGACTCAATACGACTGCCCACCCCAAATGCGGCCACGGCTTCCGGGCCATATCCGGCAACAATGGCGGTCATCACAGCCATTGCCATCGGAGTCAGCATGTTAGCCCCTGCAGCAGGAAAACCGATTTTTAGAATTTTACGGCTCGCACTTATCACACCTTGTTGCCCACCATGCAGACTTAATAAACGTTTTTTGATTGCCAATAAATATAAGATGATCACCACCGCGACCGCCCAAGCAATCACACTGGCAATCGCAGCCCCTTTTATGCCAAGTTCAGGAAACGGGCCAACACCAAATATTAGTAGAGGGTCTAACACTGCATTAATTAACCCCGCAAAGCCCATAATAAAGCTGGGTGTTTTGGTGTCACCGCTGGCACGCAGCACCGAGTTTCCTATCATCGGAGTTATCAAAAATACGCTACCTAAAAACCAGATGGAAATGTAGTCATAGATATAAGGCATTACCTGCGCGTTCGCACCGAGTAATTTAAAAGTAGGTTCAATAAGAGCGAACCCCATAGCCGAGAGAGAAAATACAAAAACCGCAGATATCAAAAGTGAAATCGTGGCATCAAATTTTGCTTCTTCTATTTTGTTAGCGCCAAGCGCCTTGGCTATTACCGCTGAGGTACCAATACCCAATCCGATAGCAAGGCTAATAACCGTAAATGTCACTGGGAAGGTAAAACTGACTGCCGCTAATTGTTCGGTGCCGAGTAAACTGATAAAGAATGTATCGACGATATTAAACATCATCAGTGTGATCATGCCGAAAATCATAGGGATGGTCATTCGTTTTAAAGTGACTGCAATGTCCCCGTTTAGGATATCATTGCCTTTATCTGGATTGTGCACTGACGACATAGTAATGTTTATTCTCCTATAGTGAGCCTGGCATTTTAGATCATCCCTGACTTTAAACCCAGTCAAATAACCTGAGATTTTGCCTCTCACCGATTACCATACACAAAATCAGGATCAAAGACATTTGCCTATGATAGACCGAGCTAGCGCTTAAAAATGTTCAAAACCCCCATAAATGACAAATTAGTTACACATTTAACAACCAAGAGTATTTTTTTTGCACAACAAAAGTGCGTTTTGGTCATAAAAAGTTCACTTATATCAAAAACTGCGCCAATAATAAGCGATTTTAGTAAAGCATTGATTTTATTATCAAAAAATAATTACATAAAAAATATTGAAATGCTTGGAGGGCACTATTTTCATAGCGTTGACACACTTCTTAAATATTAATAAACAATGTTATCCACAGATTCCGTGGATAACTCAATAAACACCAATAGAATAAGGGGCTGTAGAGAGATCATTTCTGACACCTTAATAATTGCAAGTTGATCTGACCGATCACAGCAACAAATTTTCGGCTTGATCTTTGTGGAAAAGCATCCACACGAACGTTCCTTTTATAGGCCCTTTTTATTCCACTTTACAGCATAAAAACATTACCACCTGATTAATAAGGAGTTTTAATATATGACGGAAAATCTATGCAGATTTACTCGCAGCCCTAGTCACAAAATCTCCATTAGGGCATAGATTGAGGACAATTTTCATCACTCTAGAGAGCGATCTTTTCTATAAGATCTTCAACTACATATTTGGATCTCAAAGAAAAGCTTATAAAATCCGCAGTTCGATGCTTTTTTAGCTCAAAAGCTTAATAATCACACATTTTGTGGATTTCGATTAATAATCAAACAACCTTACTCATCCCTTTTCTTATCTAGTGCTGTATCAGTGCAATAATTTTCAGCAAATCGGATAGAAAAGCAGCGAATGAGACAGTTTTTTAATTTTATGACGTTTTATTGGTTGACACCTTGCAAAGGGGTCATTAATATTTCGCCCCGTTGAGAGATACACGCTTCCCCCTTAGCTCAGTTGGTTAGAGCGACGGACTGTTAATCCGCAGGTCCCCCGTTCGAGTCGGGGAGGGGGAGCCAAATCTTTTAACGTAACGATTCCCCCTTAGCTCAGTTGGTTAGAGCGACGGACTGTTAATCCGCAGGTCCCCCGTTCGAGTCGGGGAGGGGGAGCCAATCGTTAATGTAATCGTTCCCCCTTAGCTCAGTTGGTTAGAGCGACGGACTGTTAATCCGCAGGTCCCCCGTTCGAGTCGGGGAGGGGGAGCCACATTACACTCTCTTCTTTATATATTGTTCCCCCTTAGCTCAGTTGGTTAGAGCGACGGACTGTTAATCCGCAGGTCCCCCGTTCGAGTCGGGGAGGGGGAGCCAATATCACTTTTAAATAGACATTCAAGCACTTTTGCACTACCCTACAACAGTTTAGATCCGTTCAAAAAGATTATGATTTTTGGCAGTTTTCTTCCCTCGTTGATAGATAAAAATAATGGCTGAATAATGGCTAGTTTCAAGAAACTCGTATTGTTACAATTTTTCTCATGGTTGATATTTTCACTCCTTGGCGTGTTATTTTTTGCATCGAGCTTCGACTCCGCAGTAAGTAAAGCACAGCAAAGTGCTCAAGCGATGGTTACTCAGTACATCCATGATAAAACGATGGCTGAAGTAACACCCCAACATATTCAGACCGCCCTTGCCGATGGCCAAGTCTTTTCGACGTTTATAGTCCGTAATTTTAACGGTGAAACAGTTTTAAATATTAGTGAGCCAAACTCATTACCAGTGTTAGCAAGTATTATAGAGTCAAGTATCAATGCGGTAAGACCTCAATTTGCTGTCAATAAAACCAAAGACATTAAAATTGAGTTTGTGATCAACGCACAAAGCCAAGGCCAACTCTTACAACAAACTATGTTACTGACATTTGCGGTGACTGCCCTATTGGCATTTATTCCAATCTTTTATATGCGCACCATATACCGTCGGCTGATCCGAAATGTAAGTACCACCGTGGCTGATGCCGTCGATGTCTATATTACCCGTAACCAAAACTCAGCAAACATTGACAGTGAGTTTGACACAGAAGAAATGCAATCTTTGGGTGCCGACCTTACGCCATCATTTAAACGCCTGGCACACTTTTTAAAGAGTAAAGAGCACGACATTAAAAGTGCTGCACAGAGTATTAAGCAAGAAGCTTATAAAGATGTGATCACAGGCCTTGGCAATCGCAATATGTTTGTTGAGTACTACGAGCACCATATCGAGTCAGCGACTAAGAAGACCTTTGGTAGTTTGGCCATGATCCGCTGCAGTGAGCTACAAATCATCAACCAGACACGCGGCTATCAAAAAGGTGACGAATACATCAAATCAGTATCTGACATCATTAAACATGTCAGCGGCACCTATACTGGTAGTCAGACTTTTAGGCTAAACAGCTCTGATTTCGCTGTATTGCTACCCAATGTGCCTTCTAAAGAAGCGGAACATTTCGGTGAGACATTACAATCTAGATTTACACAATTTCAGCAAAACCAAGAGCTTAGTTCTGTGGCAAATACAGGTATTGTGTCTTACGAATCAGGCAAGCCGCTAGGTGAGCTACTCTCTGTGGTTGATAACGCCATGAGCATGGCACAAAGCAAACAAGCCAATGCTTGGCACTTACAAAGAGAATCAGACCTTGTTAACAATGTAGGCGCCAGTTTTGGTAATCAAAACTGGCGTAAAGTGATCAGTGAAGTGATAAGCTCAAAGCGTGTTTCGCTGATGATGCAAAATATCATGCCAGTAGGTAAAAACACCAAAGCCTATGCCGAGATCCAAGCGCGCTTTAAAACCGAAGAAAATCAAATGCTGCCAACAGCCTCCTTTTTGGCGATGGCTGAAAAGCTCGAAATGGCCATTGATATTGACCGCTTGATCATTGATACCTCTTTGGAGCTCATCAAAACACGTAACTTTACCGAGAAATATTTTGGTATCAACGTTACCGCATCCAGCGCCCATAGCGACCAATTTGTGATTTGGCTAGAGCGCCGTTTACTCAAAGATGCCAACATCGCATCTAAACTTATATTCGAAGTGAGTGAGTTTGGCCTACAACAGAACATTAAAGCCAGTAAGCGCTTCATTGATATGGTTCACCGTGTTGGTGCACGCATTACGGTCGAGCGATTCGGTGTGGGTTTAACATCCTTCAAGTTTTTCAGAGACCTTAAACCTGATTTCATCAAGATGGATGCAAGTTATACCCGCGGCTTGGAAGAGGATAAGAACAATCAATACTTCATGCGCTTAATGGTCGATTTAGCACATAGGATTGGAGTAAATGTGTTTGCGGAGGGCGTTGAAACGCAAGAAGAAAAGCACATTATAGAAACGCTCTGCCTAGATGGCGTACAAGGCTACTACATCGAAAAGCCAAAGGAAATTTAGCGGCGCTGCCCTATTTTTCAAACAAGGCCATTTTATATGGCCTTGTTTGTTCTTGTATGTTGGACTAGTGTCAACATTTTAAGGCACATATGGCCTACCATAGCTTTTAATTCTGTGATTTTTTTATGATCTTAGCGCACAAAATTGCTAGAATCACGGCCATCTAAAACTCACCTCAGTTTTTAGCAAAAGGGGCTGCAATGACTGAATATATCATGTTGCTTATCGGTACTGTGCTGGTAAACAACTTTGTTCTGGTTCAATTTTTGGGACTTTGCCCATTTATGGGAGTCTCAGGAAAGTTAGACACAGCCGTGGGTATGTCTTTGGCAACCACGTTTGTGCTTACTTTAGCATCCGTAACCAGCTATTTAGTCAACCAATATATCCTGTTGCCACTGGAGCTAACCTTCTTAAGAACCATGAGTTTTATTTTAGTGATTGCCGTTGTGGTGCAATTTACTGAAATGGTGGTGCGCAAAACCAGCCCCACATTGTATCGACTATTAGGCATTTTCTTACCTTTGATAACCACAAACTGCGCTGTATTAGGTGTGGCATTATTGAATATTAAAAAGGATCACACTTTCATTGGCTCTGCGGTCTATGGGTTTGGTGCCGCTGTTGGTTTCTCTTTAGTATTGGTGTTATTTGCCGCGATGCGTGAACGACTTGCCGCGGCTGACGTGCCCACTCCTTTTAAAGGCGCTTCTATTGCGATGGTAACCGCAGGACTTATGTCGCTGGCCTTTATGGGCTTTTCTGGATTAGTGAAATTATAACTATGACTTTGTTTTATGCCTTAATCGCGCTGGGTTCTCTAGCGCTTATATTTGGACTGATACTTGGCTACGCTGCGGTCAAATACCGAGTTGAAAGCAACCCTATCGTTGATCAGGTTGATGCCATATTACCGCAAACACAATGTGGCCAGTGTGGTTACCCAGGTTGCCGTCCCTACGCAGAAGCCATCGCCAATGGTGATGAGATAAACAAATGCCCCCCAGGTGGTGAAGCCACGGTCAAAAAGCTGGCCGATTTAATGGGAGTTGAAGCTAAACCTTTAGCCGGCGGTGAAGAGGCTGAGCCTGTAAAAACAGTAGCGTATATTAGAGAAGATGAGTGTATTGGTTGTACAAAGTGTATTCAAGCCTGTCCGGTCGATGCCATTGTCGGGGCAACAAGACAAATGCATACGGTCATTGATGACGAATGTACTGGCTGTGATTTATGTGTAGAGCCCTGCCCTGTTGATTGTATTGACATGCTACCCGTTGAACAAACTAAGCAAACTTGGAAATGGCAATTGGACGCCATTGCCATTAAACAAATAGATTAAGAGGTTTAAGTGGACTCGTTACTTGAACAAATTGAACGTGGCACCTTGTGGCAATTCCCTGGGGGCGTTCACCCACCTCAGCAAAAGTCGCTTTCAAATCAGCAACCTATTGCAAGGTTGCCACTGCCAGATAAGCTTGTACTACCTCTTAAACAGCACATAGGTGCCAATGGTCAGTTATTAGTTAATGTCGGTGATAAAGTATTAAAAGGCCAAGCTCTTACTAAGCCCACTGCCAACTGGTCACTGCCAGTACACGCCCCCACATCAGGTGAGGTCATTGAAATTAAACCAATGCCTTCGGCACACCCGTCAGCATTGCCAGAGCTGAGCATTGTGATGACGCCAGATGGCAACGACACATGGTGTGAACTGAGCCCTGTTAGTGACTTAAACAAGCTTGACCATAAAACACTGATCGATCTTTTACACAATGCGGGCATTGCCGGCATGGGCGGTGCGGGTTTTCCAACCTATGTTAAAGCCGACAGCCATCAGCCGATTGAGTTTCTAGTTGTTAATGGCGTAGAATGTGAGCCGTATATCACAGCCGATGACCTTTTGATGCGTGAGCATGCACAAGAAATAGTGCAAGGCATTGAAGTTATGCAGCAACTGCTCAAACCTCAGCGCGTCTTGATTGGTATCGAAGATAACAAGCCAGAAGCTATTGCGGCGATGAAGCGGGCAAGCGCCCATAACACTGCGATTCTAGTGCGAGCCATTCCAACAAAATACCCGTCTGGTGGTGAAAAGCAACTTATCCGCGTGCTCACTTCAAAAGAAGTACCAAGTACAGGGATCCCTGCGGATATTGGTGTACTGGTACAAAACGTAGGCACCTTGTTTGCTATTAGCGAAGCGATTTATAAAGGAAAACCGCTGATTGAGCGAGTGGTGAGCGTCACGGGCAACACCATTGGCAAACCACAAAACGTCTGGGCGTTGATTGGTACTGAAATCAAGCACCTACTTGATTGCCAAGGCTTTACGCCTGTACTTGAACAGCGTGTCGTGATGGGCGGTCCCATGATGGGCTTTACACTTCCTACCGTGCGCATTCCTGTGATAAAAACCACTAACTGTATCTTAGCGCCAGACAATCAAGAATTAGCTGAGCCTGGCGATGAAAAAGCCTGTATTCGTTGTAGCGCTTGTGCCGATGCCTGTCCGCAAAGTTTGCTTCCACAACAGTTACAGTGGTTTGCTAAAAGCAAAGACTACGACAAACTAGAAGCCTATAACCTATTTGATTGTATCGAGTGTGGCGCCTGCTCATATGTGTGCCCGAGCGAAATCCCGCTGGTGCAATATTATCGGGTTGCAAAAGCCGAGATCCGTGAGCAGAAACTCGATCAGATCAAGGCAGAGCGTGCAAAAGAACGTTTTGAAGCACGTAAAGAGCGTTTGGAGCGTGAGCAGCAAGAAAGACAAAACAGACATAAGCGCTCGACTTCCCGTTCGGCCAAACCTGACGCAGAAAAAGCAAAAGTGGCTGATGCACTTGCTAGAGTAAAACAAAAGCAAGGTGATAAATCGGCGGTACAAGCAGCAATTGAACGAGCAAAAGCGAAAAAGGCCGCGGACGGTAGTTTAGAGCCAGATAACAGCGAAGTTGCACTCGAACGCGCACTACGCAAAGAGCAAGCTCGACTGTACAAAGAACAAAAGACAAGTGAAGATGCACCTTTAGCTGAAAATGCTAAAGAAGACAGTGGTAAAAAAGATGCGGTTACCGCTGCGATTGCGCGCGCTAAAGCGAAAAAAGCCGCACAACAGGGCGAGCAAGAAAACGGGCAGCCGCAGCCACAAGCCTCTGAACCTGAAACGAAAAAGTCGGATGACGACCCGCGTAAAGCCGCGGTAGCCGCTGCAATTGCGCGTGCCAAAGCAAAAAAAGCCGCACAACAGGGCGAGCAAGAAAATGAACAGCCGCAGCCACCAGCGTCTGAACCTGAAACGAAAAAGTCGGATGACGACCCGCGTAAAGCCGCGGTAGCCGCTGCAATTGCGCGTGCCAAAGCGAAAAAAGCCGCACAACAGGGCGAGCAAGAAAATGAACAGCCGCAGCAACCAGCGTCTGAATCTGAAACACCAACGTCGGATGACGACGACCCGCGTAAAGCCGCGGTAGCCGCTGCAATTGCGCGTGCCAAAGCGAAAAAAGCAGCTAAACAGGCGGAGCAAGAAAATGAACAGCCACAGACATCGACTTCTGAATCTGAAACACAAAAGCCGGATGACGACGACCCGCGTAAAGCCGCGGTAGCCGCTGCGATTGCTCGCGCCAAAGCGAAAAAGGCCGCAAAGCAGGCTGAGCAGGAAAATGAACAGCCGCAGCAAGAGCAGAGCGTTCAAGACGCGGGGTCAACAGACGCAACACCACAAACGCCAGAGCAAAAACGTCAAGCTGCCATCAAAGCCGCCGTCGCTAAAGCCAAGGCTAAGAAACAAGCCAAAGAACAAGAAGGAAATGATCCGTCATGAAACTAAGCATGGCCTCATCACCACACAATCACAGCCAAAAAAACCTGAGTAGGCTGATGCTTACTGTTATCGCCGCCTGTATTCCTGGCATTATTGCGCAGTGTTACTTCTTTGGTTTTGGCGTCATCGTACAGTTAATGTTAGCGCTTATTACCGCAAGCCTCAGTGAAGCCTTTATGCTAAGTGTTCGCAAACGACCGGTTTGGCCAGCTTTGAGTGATGGCAGTGCTTGGCTAACGGCGGTGTTGCTGGCTATCAGTATTCCACCGCTTGCGCCGTGGTGGATTGTTGTTATCGGCACCGTTTTTGCCATTGTTATGGTTAAACAACTCTACGGTGGACTGGGTTTTAATTTATTTAACCCTGCCATGGCGGCCTATGTATTGTTACTAGTCTCATTCCCAGTACAGATGACCAGCTGGACACCCGTCAGCAGTTTGTTGGCTCAGCCTCTAAATCTTATGGATCAAGCCTCACTCATTTTCTTTGAATACTCAGCCAATCACACAGACCTTATCGGCGCATTGACCTCTGTGGATGGCACCACCATGGCAACGCCACTTGATACGGTTAAAACTGCTGTATCACAAAACTTGACCGTGGATGAAGCCATGATGGGTAAGCAGTTTAGCGCCTATGCAGGCATTGGCTGGATGTGGGTCAATCTCGCTTTCTTAGTCGGCGGCCTGTTTTTATTAAAAACCAAGGTGATTAATTGGCATATACCCGTTGCAATGCTTGCTACACTCGCCTTTTGTTCAGCCATTGGCTTTATTCTTGCGCCAGGCAGCCATGCTGGCAGCCTGTTTCACCTGCTTAGCGGCGCAACCATGTTGGGGGCATTTTTTATCGCCACCGACCCTGTATCAGCCTCGACCACCAATCGTGGTAGATTGATTTATGGCGCATGCATTGGCTTGTTGGTATACCTGATCCGCAACTACGGGGGCTACCCTGATGCCGTTGCTTTTGCGGTGTTAATTATGAACATGGCAGTGCCTTTGATAGATCATTACACGCAACCGCGTACCTATGGTCATGGAGCAGCAAAATGATAGCGCAATCTATGTATCGAAATGGGGCGATTTTAACCGCCTTTGCACTGGTAACCACAGGTGGTGTAGCCGTAGTACAGTCGATGACCGCTGAGCGTATCGCACTACAGGAAAAACAACACCTAATGCAACTACTCGGGCAAGTTTTAAGCGCTGATGAGTATGACAACAAGCTTTATCTGGACTGCACCAGCAGCAATGCACCAGAGCTTGGCCCCGGTTCGCCACATATTATTTATCGTGCAACTAAAGCAGGAGAACCCGCAGCTCTGTTAGTTCGCCACGTCACACCAAAAGGTTACAGCGGTAACATTGACATTCTAACGGCCGTTAAAGCCGATGGCAGTATTAGTGGGGTGCGTGTCACTCGTCATGAAGAAACCCCTGGCCTTGGTGATAAGGTGGAACTTGCTAAGTCAGATTGGATCACAAGCTTTAATGGCCTAACCATTAACGCTGATAACGCCAAACAATTTGCAGTCAAAAAAGACGGCGGTCAGTTTGACCAGTTTACGGGGGCCACTATCACGCCACGCGCTGTTGTTGCTTCGGTGAAACAAGCAGTTGAATATACACAGCAAAACTTCGATGCATTATTTGCAGGCAAAAACCTGTGCGCAGGAGATGTACAATGAGCGATATGAAAACCTTGTTCAAAGAAGGTATGTGGGCAAACAACCCCGCCCTTGTACAATTATTAGGGTTGTGTCCTCTGTTGGCAGTAACCAGCACGATTACCAATGCCCTTGGGTTGGGGCTGGCGACCTTGTTGGTATTGGTAGGCTCAAATGTCACCGTTTCTGTGGTGCGTAATTGGGTGCCGAAAGACATTCGTATCCCCGTGTTTGTCATGATCATCGCCGCATTTGTGACCATCGTTCAACTGCTGATGAACGCCTATACCTTTGGCTTATATCAATCCCTTGGCATCTTTATCCCCTTGATTGTAACCAACTGCGCCATCATTGGCCGTGCTGAGGCTTTCGCCTCTAAAAACAACCCCTTACTTAGCGCTTGGGACGGTGTCATGATGGGCCTAGGTTTTGCCATTGTCCTCATCGTACTAGGCACCATGCGCGAATTGATCGGTCAAGGCACCCTGTTTGATGGTGCAGATCTGTTACTGGGCCCATGGGCGGCCAATTTGCGCGTGGAAATATTCCAGTTTGATAGCCAGTTCTTGGTGGCAATTTTACCTCCCGGAGCGTTCTTAGGCTTAGGCCTGCTGATCGCCGCTAAAAATGTGATTGATGCACAAATTAAAGCCAAAGCCGCACCTTCTTCAGAACCTGAAAAGGCACCCAGAGCACGTGTTACCAGTTTAACGTAAAAGAATAAGAAGCAGTTATGAACAAACAAAAACGTATTGAAATACTCACCCGCCTGCGCGATGACAATCCGCACCCTGAAACCGAGCTTGAGTACTCATCGCCGTTTGAATTGTTAGTAGCCGTTACCCTCTCTGCGCAGGCCACTGATGTGGGGGTCAACAAGGCCACCCGCAAGCTGTTTCCTGTTGCCAATACACCACAGGGCATTTTAGATTTAGGTCTTGAGGGTCTACGGGATTACATAAAAACCATTGGCCTGTTTAACTCAAAAGCAAACAACGTCTACAAGATGTGCCAAATTTTGGTTGAAAGGCATGGTAGCGAAGTACCCGAAAACCGCGAAGCTCTAGAGGCATTACCTGGGGTTGGCAGAAAAACCGCCAATGTAGTACTGAACACCGCCTTCGGCTGGCCCACCATTGCCGTTGATACTCATATTTTTCGCGTTTCAAACCGTACCAAGTTTGCCATGGGTAAAGATGTGGTAGAGGTGGAAAAGAAGCTTGAAAAAGTCGTACCTAAGGAGTTCAAGGTGGATGTGCATCACTGGCTGATTCTACACGGCCGCTATGTGTGTACCGCCCGCAAGCCCAAGTGTGGCTCGTGTTTGATTGAAGACTTATGTGAGTTTAAGGATAAAGTCGATAGCTAATATCAGCGTGAGAATATGGACAATAACCTAATTGCTAGTTGGCAAGCAGAATATAGTCGCACATCATCAACCGTTATCATTCCCGATGGTTGCCGCGACTTGATAGTAAAAACACTCGGAAATGGTAAGCCAAATTGGTTCGTTTCTGAGCTGTTTGATAGCTCCGAGTTAGTCCAAATAGAAGCGAATAGCCAGTGGGTTGGGTTTCGTTTAAGTCCAGGCGCACAAATTAAAGAGCAAGCGCTACTAGAATACATTGAAGCTAAACAATGTCATGCGCAAGATGTAGAGAGTTTTATTGGCGAGTTTGTTTCCTCTGAAAGCTCCATTGAAGAAGCTTTGGAATGCTTTGCCTGCGACACAGGGTCTATAAAACAAAGCGCAGCCCAACTTGGAGTCAGTGTCAGAACCTTGCAGCGACTGGTTTTGCATAAAACAAACAGAACGCCTAGTTATTGGTTGCAGTTAGCTAGACTTAGAAAAGCAGCTCGAAGCTTAACACACAGCACGCTTTTGGCTGATGTAGCCCATAACCATGGTTTTTCTGATCAATCCCATATGAATAGAGAGTTTCAACGCTGGCTTGGGCTGACACCAGTACAGCTTTTAAGCTCTCCAGCTATCATCAAGCAGCTCAATAGCAAAGGCTACGCTTAAGACCTGACAGGCGTACATATTTCAACTAAAAAGCCATTATTCTCCGTTACATAAGCGATTGTCTGACCCCAAGGCATTTGTGTTATATCTTGTACAAGTGACGCCCCAGCATCCAGCGCATTAGCAAGTGCTGCCTCTACATCATCAGTTTCAAAAGCTATCTCAAATGTCGGGGCTTTAGGGTTAGGTTCTGCGGGACGCTTGCCTAACTCATTCATTAGCTTCAAAGAGGAAAAGGAAAGTGTTGTACTACCTGTATCTAATTCCCCATAATCTCCACTTTCATGCAGCATTTTCTTTTTCAATCCGAATGCCTTTTCATAAAAGCTGAAAGTTTCACTGACATTTTCAACATACAGTATCGTGTATTTAAATTTCAAGGTATTGCCCTCTTGTCGATTAAAGTCTCAATAACGCTACAGATAGGTGTGCTGCTTGTCTTGAACAATTGCGACAATCCTTAAACTAAATGTGCTACCACGATAATTTGGTAACCGACCGGCCATGATAGCCATATAACTTTTCAAACATACCTAAAGCTTATGACTGAACATTTTTATCGTACGCTTTACGCGCTTTATTGATTTTTGCATGGTGTTCATCGGCCCATGTAACTAGCTGATATAAAGGTTTTACTATCCCTTTTCCCATGGCAGTCAACTCATACTCAACCCGTGCTGGTACTTCAGGGAATACCGTTCTTTTGACATAACCTTCACGCTCTAAGTCTCGTAGCGTTTGCGTTAGCATCCGCTGTGAGATCCCTATGATTCTAGACTTCAAAGCGTTGAACCGCTCAGCGCCGTCCACCAAAGCAAATAAGATTAACATTGACCATTTATCTCCAATTTGCGCAATCACATTGCGAATTGGACATGTCTCGTCATTATAAAACTTTCGTCTTTCTTTAATGTTTTTTTCAGCCACCCATTTTTCCTTAACTATCTGTTTTATTTAAAAATATACCTCGATTAGGTTACCTATTTGTGCCTAGGGTAGGTTTGTGTGCCTAATTGCAAGGTAAGTTACTAATAATTACTATAGTCTCACTTAGTAACCAAGTCGAATTTTAGGAAATATTTATGTTTAAGGCCATTACATTTTTATTATTTGCTTTAATGAGCATGGGCTCACTCGCTCAAGGCATTGATAAACCGAGCATTGATTTTAAATCATTGCAAAAATCAAACTGGACAAAGCAAGAGTTAGAAAATGCATTGCTCATCAAAGATTTTGTGCAAAGCCTAATGAATAATCACGATTTTGATTATGTTTTGGCACAGTACAACAACAGTGCGTACAAGCAGCACAATCGCAACCTTCCAGATAAAATGACGGGGTTAGTTGGTTTCTTGAAAGATTTTGTAGAAGATTATCCCGAATATTCTTACGACGTTAAGCGCATTCTTGTGGATGGTGATTTTGTGATCTTTCACTCTCACGCCACTTTATACGAAGACGATAGAGGCAATGACCAAAAAGGCATGAATATCATTGATACTTGGCGAGTTGAAAACGGCCGCATCGTCGAGCATTGGGACTCAATTCAAGCACTGGATGGCTTTATGCGCTTTTATTCACTGATAAGCGGTGGAACCATTCGTAATGACAATAGCGTGTTTTAAGCCGTATTGAATTTGTATGAGTAAAGATGTGGTGAAGTAGCACAAAACTCGAAAAGGAAACCCCAAAAGAGTTTAACGTATACGCTCGCCACGGACTGATTAGCCGACGCAGGAAGAGACTGGCTCGTCGTTTTCGCTTACACCTTGATATTAACCAGCACACATGGACTGATCCGATTTCGCCAACAACAAATTGACTAAAAAGAAGCTGATACAGGTTCTTCCGAGGACGAAGAAAGCATGGTCGCTCACCAAATCAAAACGCTGTTGGTTGAAGAAAAACGCTTTTTAGAGCCCTGTTTGCGTGTTGTAGACATTGCACGGGAGTTAGATGTACCTGAATACCGTATTCGCACTATTTTGCTCAATCATTTCAATGCCAAAAACTTTAATCACTACGTTAACCAAATGCGTATCGAACACGCTAAAGCACTGTTATGCGCGCTTGATAAATAAGATTGGTCAGTTCTGGTTGTGGGGATTGAAAGTGGCTTTGCCTCTGCCGTCCCATTTACACGCGCTTTCAAGGAGTTTACAGATTGCACACCCGGGCAGTAGCGCAAGCAAAACCTAACACCGCAGTAGTGCCTTTAACCAAGGCTTGCGTTGGTAGTCAGTGGAACAGGACTTGCTTTACTCTTAGCTAGATAAGCCTTAACTTGGTCTATCAGAACTCATTTGAGGTTTTGCGACTGGGTGAGTGTAAGAGCTTTTCTTCAAAGCGTGAACCTGAAACTCTGTTGGGTGGCGCCTTTGGCTTAAGCAACCGGCCTTTTGACATAGGCCGATTAAGTGGCAAAGCCATGCCACCCGACAAAAATGATAAATTTGCACTTAGAAACAACCCGACTAACCGCGTTCAAGGTTTCAAGTTTGAGTGCCAGTCCTACATCAACGTTTAATAGGTCTTAGCTCCAGGAATTTCTCTATCACAATCAACTGCTGCTAGATAAGATATAGTTTCACCATTAATAGTAGTTGGCGGTAAAGTACCTACCTCATAGCCCTCGATACTAGTTTGCCAAAGCTGAAAAAAGTCAAATTGGTCAAACGATGTACTTGTAACGAGCTTTTTACAATCACCTGTTTTATTGAATACATGATCGCCAACAAAAGTGAAATATTTACTTATATCATCAGCTGAAGCGGAAGGTGCTAAAATAAAAATTGAAAAGCAGAGAATAAACTTCTTATACATAACAAGATCCTTTTTTATGGAAAAATTGTAAAACTAATACACAGCCCTGCAACCTGCAAAACTGCAACAACAAGCATACAAAAAATCAACACCAATGAAAATAGCAAACTATTCTTTTGAGAGACTGCCGCTTACCGACAGCGTTTGTTCTGGTTGTGGGGATTGAAAGTGGCTTTGCCTCTGCCGTCCCATTTACACGCGCTTTCAAGGAGTTTACAGATTGCACACCCGGGCAGTAGCGCAAGCAAAACCTAACACCGCAGTAGTGCCTTTAACCAAGGCTTGCGTTGGTAGTCAGTGGAACAGGACTTGCTTTACTCTTAGCTAGATAAGCCTTAACTTGGTCTATCAGAACTCATTTGAGGTTTTGCGACTGGGTGAGTGTAAGAGCTTTTCTTCAAAGCGTGAACCTGAAACTCTGTTGGGTGGCGCCTTTGGCTTAACCAACCTTTTGACGTAGGTTGGATAAGTGGCGCAGCCACGCCACCCGAAAAATGATAAATTTACTTAGAAACAACTCGGCTTACCGCGCTACCTACCACCTGTAATGCTTTTAAAAGTACCTTATCTGTGCCGTTTTGAAAGTCATCCCAACGGGTGTTAACCAACACATCTGGGTAGACGGCATCCGTTTCTTCATCAATAAAGGGGTAGTAACGCACAGACAAACTTAACTGACGGCCTGAGTTGGGCAACGCAAACCGATAGCTTTCAGAAAAAGTATTGGGGTCGCCTCCTGTTGGCTCGCCAATGATTTTGGCATTAAAAATTTGTCTAAATTGAAGCACATTACTCATTGCTGCTGAAAACGTGTGGCCGTCGGTCAGTAGTGCTGTTCCTGCCAACCAATCAAACTGCGGCAGCGACTGAAGACACGAAGAAAATGCCAGCCCAGTGTAAAAGCTTCCCCCACTATTTCCTCGAAAATCAATGATCAATTTAGTTGCTTTACTGTTGGTTAAGCGGCTTTTAAGCGCATCACATTGCGCCATTACGTCTTCATATTTAGGGTATTGAGTGAAGCGAAAATAAGCCGTGTCATTATTGATAAAAGCTAATTGGATACCTGCTAAATTGATGTTCTGAAAATCAAGCTTGGGAGTTTTTACGCTAAATGTATGGACCACTTCACTAAATGCTTGCATTGAAACGGGTGAAACATGTGTATTGGTGATTATACTGCCTCTACGTGTGGCAAATTGTGCCGGTTGTGAGTCAATCACAACGCCCAACCCTCGCAGCAACTTTTCCAGCGTGAGGTAAAACTCAAATCGTACTGTTTGACTGTAGCGGTTATCTACCCCGGGCAAATAGCTACCTAACAACTTATACAACGCCGACACATCAATGCCATTAATACTCACAAGCTCACTGCCAACCAAATCACGATAATTCTTTGAGCTTGCAATAATGATGAGTTTGTCCGCAAAGAATTTCAATCGAAATGGGTAGTGTTTGTGGGGGCCTGACATCATAAAGTAGTTTGAGTGGCCATCACCAATTGAGGCCGTAATTCCCATCAGCCTAGTCTCAACCTCTACCTCTGAGAGTAAGGGAAGATCTTTTTTAAGCTTGTCTATCTGGGCGTCAAATTCAGCTTCAGGTAGGGTATGAAAAGGAGAAATATGCTTAGTTTTTACTTTCTCTTTATAAAAATCAATATCTTGCTCCCAGTATTGCATTTTAGCCCCTGATAATGCGCTGGCATAACAAGGAATAAAAAGTGCCCAAAAGGCGCTCATTAGAGACTTCATTACTATTACATTCCTTTTGAAAATTTTGACGGTGACACTGAAAATTGGCGATAAAAGGCACGCCGAAAGCTATCATAACTACTGAACCCGACTCTTCGGCTTATCTGCTCAACACTCATGCTCTCATCCCCCAATAAGTCTCTGGCGAAGTTAAGTTTCATCTTTTTAAAATAATGACTTGGAGTACAACCTAGGTGTTGCTTAAAGAGCCTAGTTAATTGCCGCTCACTAAGACAGAGCTGCTCAGACATCTGAGCGACAGTGATATGCTCATTCACTCTAGCGCTAAGCCAATCAAGTAGAGGCGATAATTTTAGGCTCTGTGCAGATTGAATTTGTAGAATATCGGAAAACTGATTTTGTGAACCAGAGCGCTGGATGTAAACCACCAGCTCTTTGGCAACTTTTGCGGCGATTGAATTGCCGTGGTCTTCTCTAATAATTGCTAGCGCAAGGTCGACACCCGATAAAACACCCGCTGATGACCATTTATTGCCACTCTTTACAAAAAGCGGTTCACTACAGACTTCTTTGCTAGGGTTTTGTGTTGATAATTCACTACAATGACGCCAATGAGACGTCATAGTCATATCCTCGTGAGGAAACAACTTAGCCAAAACAAATGCACCTGTACAAATGCTTATCACCCGCTTTGCACTGTTGGCTATTTTGCGCAGCTGTTGATTCTGTGTTTCAGTCAAAGTGAGCGTCCGCATGCCGGCACCGCCACAAATAATTAAGTCATCGCATGATATTGGGTCGTCAATGGAAACATCAGGAAGTAACTGCTGACCATGAGAAGTTTTGATAGCACACTCATCAAGCCCCAACAATTTTGCCGAATACGCTTTAGGGACAAAGGAGTTGGTTTCCATAAACGCATCCAATGGGCCAAACAAATCTAAAGCCTGAAATTCATCCGCAATAAAATATAGCTGTTTTATCGTCATACCATCCTCCGAAAAACAAAGTATAACCCGACAGAGCCTGTCGTTTTTATCATAATTACGACATAAACAGACATTCTTTCAATTTGATTATTTACCGTTATATCGGCAAGAATCGAATAGTGAAAAAAGTATCAGGAAATGTGTGTTTAAAGAGAAGACTCATCAATAATGCGCAAATTATTGAACCTTTTACTCTAATTGCCGCTTAAATGTGTCTCTTTTGACTAAATTGCCATCAGCTAATTCTAAGACATCGTCACTGGGCTGAATCAATTCACGATGATGGGTTATCATTATTATTTTAATGCTCGTCGATAAGCTGCGTAATAAGCTCATTAACTCATCTTTATTTTTGCTATCTAAAGCGGATGTTGGCTCATCTAACAATAGCACTTTTGAACGGCGCAAAATTGCCCGAGCTATGGCAAAACGCTGCTTTTCACCACCAGAAAATTGATTATTCTGCTCTGAAACTATTCGCTCTAGGTCATAATCTATACTTGCTAGCCACGATTCCAAGCCGACAGATTTCAGTAATTCAAACAATTTGTCATCACTGATTTTTTCATCCAAACCCAGCGTTAAATTCTGGCGAATACTTGCATGTAATAATTTAGGTTCTTGGTCTACCCAAGCAATACCCCTACGAACCGACTTAAGGTCATAATGATTTAGTGTTTTTCCGTTAATCAACACGTGTGTATGCGTTTCTGGATAAAATCCTAAGAACTGATTGAGCAGTGTACTCTTACCACTGCCACTTTCACCTAGCACGACTGAAAGCCCTTTAGCTGAAAACTGGTAACTTACATCATTTAAAATATGCTTGCCATCACGGATAAAATTTAGATTTTTAACTGACAGCTGAGCTATACCCTCTAATAAATAGCCCGTGGTACTCTCTTGTGGTATTCGGCTTATTTCTGACAAGCGACTGGCTGAACCAATTGCTTTATTTAAACTACTGAAAAACATCGCCATAGACATCAGCGGGAACGCCAATCCAAATAGGTAGAGTAAAAAAGCCGTAATTGTACCCAGCGTAATCGATCCATGCTTTAACCAGTACGCCGAGAAAGACAAAATGGCAATCATGCTCACCATTAAAACAAGGTTTGAAATAGGACCAATGAGCGATATTACTTTAGTACCCTTCATTTCATGGTGTAAACACGTCTGTAATAAATCTTTAGACTGCTTGTGAAGGTGCTCCCCTGCATTATGGGACTTGATTAGGTGTCCATATCGCAACCACTCAGTTACGTGCTTTAACAAACTAGCCTCGGCGCCTAGTGTTGCTTTCCCAACTTGATTCATCATCAAAGCAATTGGTGTAATTAAAACAAAACCGATAACAACACTTGAGACCAATACAAGTGTCAGCCGCCAATCCAGCACCAACATAATGATAAGCACCGCCAGTAATGAAATAACACCACTTAATAAACCTATTAAATCTTCGGCTAGCACAGTTTTAACTTCTTTAGTGTCATTAACCACACGAGCACTAAGTTCCGCACTGTGCTCAGAGTCCAGCCCTACACTTTGACCATTTAACAAACGTCCAATTAAGCTATAGCGAAGTCGCAATGTAATGCCGTGTCCGAGCTTACCGCCGTACCAACCCAAAGTGGTTTCGAAGATAGCAGCAAGCAGCGCAATGCTAACCAACCCGACAATAATGCTAACCTCTATGCCATCTTGACTGATGGAATCGACCAGATAGCTTGAATATAGGGGTATGACTAACTCAAGTGAGGTCGCAACAAGCACCAAAAGAGCTAAATAAACAAATGACTTATTTGAAGGTCTATGCGGCGATAACAACTTCCACAGTAGTTTTGAGTCGTCCTTTGACTTTTTAACGTCTTCCATCAAGATCCCTAAGTGTGAAAAGCATGTCTAAATAAATACCAGCCAGCAGCTCTCTAATCCGCTACCCGTTTATAGCTAAATAACTTATCAATTGGCTCGTTAACTTATCTGAGTTGCTTACGAGATATTAACTTGGGAACAAATTTTTTTGCAAGCTGCTTGTTATCATTCTCAGGAAAGAATAACTTTTCTAATAACGAGACACTCTTTATATTCCAACCCACCCTTACAAGCCACAAGGTGAGTTGAAATTTAAGCCCAGAGTGCAAAGTTACATGGGATCTAGGGTTAGCAAGACTCGCTTAGAATTCAAAGCAACTTGGCATGAACGGTGAATAGCAGCCATCTGCACCTGCCCTTCTTGCCATGCACTGCCTTTTAGCAACGCGACATCAAATGCATTCAACTGATTCACACTACTTTCGCTATAAAACCCATTGTGTACGGCGGTTTTTAGTTTGAGCGGCGCTTGCATATTTGTGCACTGATGAATTGCCTCACTCGGCAACCACTGCGTGCCCTCACCCAGATAAGTGTTTACCAAGCGGACCGGTATTTGATCAACATGGAGTTTTGGGCACATTGCGCTTGATAGTGGCGCTAGACGCAGCCCTACACTTTTACAGCCAAATAGACAGGTGAGCATGTCTGATAACAGATAAATATCTTCTATTACTTCTAACTTGCCAATGCCATTGGGCAGCGCTGCGTCTAAATGCGCTTTTAACGAGTTCATGGTAAATACGTTACGAATTCCTAAACCGAGCGAACTAAACACAGCTTCAAAATAGCGGTTAATTATAGGGTTATTCTCACGCTGCCAGATAGCGACACTGATATCTTGAGACACAATCTCAGTGAGTGACTCCGGTGATGAACTCGACGCCCAACTCTGTAGTAACAACTGCTTTGCAAGGGCCATGTTAGTACTCCCACACTGGAAATGGATCTGGCAGCTTTGCCCAAGCATCGCTTCCTTGGGCAAGCACTTGGTCAGATAACAAACAGTCATTTAACTTGCGAATAATATCCTGCTCATCTAGATCTTGCCCAATAAATACTAGCTCTTGTCGTCTATCTCCAAATGGCTCAACCCATTGTGCTTCAATGGATGCTAAAGATTCTGGGTCATCAGGCCATTGAACTTTTGGAACGCCATGCCAAAACAATCCCGCCGCGCCGTAGTGCGCAATGCCACCCGCTTGATTCCAGCTGCCAGCAAACTCGGGGCGAGTTGCTAGCCAAAAAAAACCTTTTGAGCGAATTAACTTTCCAGCAATCTCTTTACTGTGTAAGAAGTCATAAAATTTCTGCGGATGAAACGGACGCCGTTCACAAAATGTGAAGCTCCGAATGTCATATTCTTGCGTTTCGGGTAAATGCTCGCCTCGCATTTCTTTAAGCCACCCAGGCACCTGCTGCGCTTTCTCAAAGCTAAACTTTTTAGTGTTTAAGATTGCTTCTACAGGCACATTCCCGTGCTGTATCGCTATTTGTTGTGCTTCGGTGTTTAAGGTTTTTAGGATTACCTTGAGTCGCGCAAGCTCTGCTTTAGACACTAAGTCTGTTTTACTGATCAATAGCACGTCGGCAAACTCAACCTGCTCCACCAGTAAATCAGTAACGCTACGCTCGTCTTCTTCGCCGAGGCTCTCTCCCACATCTTGTAAGTATTGTGCTTGTTCATAATCATTTAGAAAGTTCACCGCATCGACAACTGTCACCATAGTGTCTAGTATTGCTATATCAGATAAACTGACTCCCTGCTCATCGGCGAACGTAAAAGTTTCCGCAACGGGTAAAGGTTCAGATATTCCAGTAGATTCAATGACTAAATAATCATACTTACCCGCTTTAGCCAAACGGTTAACTTCTTCAAGCAAGTCTTCTCTAAGCGTACAGCAGATACAGCCATTACTCATTTCAACGAGCTTTTCTTGTGCACGGTTGAAGCTGACTTCATTTTGAACCGTTGTAGCATCAATATTAACGTCACTCATGTCATTAACAATGACAGCAACTCTTAACCCTTCTCGATTATTTAAAATATGATTCAATACCGTTGTTTTACCCGCACCTAAAAAACCTGACAGTACGGTAACGGGTAATAAGTTTTTGGTGTTTAACATAGCCATATGATTCTATCTAGCAGTATAAATTGGAGACGCTAACGTTGAGCATTAGTGATCTCTAACACTTCAACTAATGTTATATTATATCATATCGCAAATAAAGCATAAAATGACCGAAGGGCCATTTTAATAATCAAGAAGTTTGCAGTAGGCAACGCGTGAATGTCGTCGCAGCCTGAAGAAGGTACTTTGCTAAGAATAACTTAGGCAAGCCAGTCAGCACATTTTCCTGCTTTTGTAATACATCATGGTTTGTTGAACCGGATACCGATAAATAACGGCTAAACTGGTGAGATTAATGATCCATACACAGGTTGCATAGAGTGGCTTTAGCTTATGATAATCAAAGTAGCCTCTGGCAGTTAACTGAATCAAAAGCACAACGAGCATAAGCAGTGTAAGGGTTACGCATCGGTGTGCAGCCCAAGACATTGCACAACCTCGCAATAAATGTAACAACAGTACCGCAATGACAAACGCGCACGAATTCACCATCATTGCAAGGTAAAACATTCTTATTGCAGGGAGCCTGTCAAACGCTAAGTTTAGAAAGTAGAAACCAAACTCAGAACCGATAACATGAAACATGAATGTACACACGGCAATGATAAAGCACGAATGCATTTCATGAAGTTCACGAGAGACCATGTCTCGCTTAGTTGCAAAAAACAGTGACCACTTATGACGAGGAAACTGTGTGACCAAAAACCAAACTATGGCTAAAAACTCAAATCCCTTGACGACCCATCCAGCTCGATAAAAAAGCTCATTAAGTGTCATTAAACGTAACCTGCTTAGATTGCAGCACGAGGTTATGAGTGTTGTTCTTTGTCAAAAAGGAGTAACAAATGAGAACAAACACACATAGCTCACATACTAATTGTTGTAATTTTATTACTCAAGAAAGAGTAATAAAAATGGTGAGTAAGCTCACCATTTTAAATAAATGATATTTTGCGCTGCTAAATATGCTAAGCCATCGCATATTTTTCTCTAAAGTAACCCTTTAGACAGCGAATTGGGTAGGTGCATAGAGCCGTGACAACCATTAAATTACACATCCACCCGCCCATTCTGTACATAGAGCTCAGTGCATGATAATCATAATATCCTCTTGCTATCAATTGCATTCCTAACAAACTTATATAAACAAGCGTTGTATACATACAAATGCGAGCGGTTGGTGAGAAGGTGCATCCACGTACCAAATGTAAACACACCAGTATCATGGCGAAAGAAAACTGTACTATTATCCCACAGGTATAAAACAGCTTGATTTGATCTACCTTATCCATGGTTAAAGATAGCGTAAACTGGTCAACTTCCGAACCTATTAAATGGAAAACCAACACACTGAATGCAGCTAAAAAGCAAGAATACAACTCATGATGATGTACCGAGGATAGATCCTTTTTTTGACCAAAAAACAGCTTCCACCTCATTGTGGAGAACTTATGCAACCAAAAAAGTACTATTAATAGCTCAATTCCTTTTAGTACCCAGCCTAAGCCATATAAAATATCATTCATGTGTCATCCTTTATATTGATTCCTAACAGCTATACGTATACTGAGTTTCGCAGTCACGCTTTTGAGCTTGCTTAGGTTCTGTTGTATCACCTGTACCAGCGGCAGCAACTTGCTGAGCCTGTACTTGAGATAGTTCTTTTAGTTTTTTAGCTTTGATTTTTAGTGTTATTGAGGTTTTCATTATCCAAATCCTTACTTTAAGGGATATTCACCTCACCTAAGCATTAAAATGTTAACTCAGAGTGCACAAGGCAGCAACATGATGTAAATTTGAGTGAGTTGCAAAGGCTTGGTTTATCCAAAGTTATTAATATATTCATACCTGAACAGCCGACTAGCTGAACTCACAGGTGTTTACATGTTACTTTCTAAACACCACTTCAACAAATAATTTAGTTAAAATGTATGACGGATAAGGTAAATGATTGTAACAAACCCTTAATAACGCATCTAGCAGCAAGTGTTTAAATTTACCAATGTCAGAACTTTTGATCTCAATTAGAGGTCTGTTTATGGTAATTTACCATATTTAAAATGACTTCAAATTCCTCGTCAGGTAATTGAACCATGGATACACTGCTAAAAAATCAATTTTACAAACTCAAAGATTATCAAATTATGCTCATCGGCTGGGCGCTTATCCTCACTGTAGTCTGTTTAAACTGCACAGTTCATAGCTTGCTGATAGCCAAAGAACGTGTTGATATTGCTTCATCCATCGTTTGGTCACTACAGAAGTTTGGCGTGTGGCTTGTCATGACACCTGCGCTTTGCAATGCATTTAACAACGCTCGTTTCACGTCTCAGTTTAATAAGTATTCTGTGGTCGGATTATACGCCATTGGGTTTGCACTTGCGGTCAATACGGTACTTGATATCACACTGGAAAAGATCTCCTGGCAAGAGAGCCTATTTTATCAATGGCATCACCATGTTATCGCTTATATCACCATCATTCTGGTGTGGCAGCTTAAGCACACCATTTTTGAGCGTAATACAGAGCAACACAGTGAGCTAGAAAACACCACTGCTCAGCCTGAAAATGAGCAGTTGATTGAGCATGAGCATGACACGCTTACCATCGATGATAAGCACATCACACTAATGGATATTTTATTCGTTAAGGCGGCAGGAAACTACATTGAAGTTGTCACCCACTCCAAAACCCACCTTTTACGCAGCACCATGAAAGAACTTGAAACCTTGCTTCCTACCGAGCAGTTTTTTCGCTGTCACAGATCTTATTTCGTAAATTTGATTCATGCAAAAACAGTCATAAACGAACGCTCCGGTCATGGCCAAATTCAGCTTACAACAGCACAACAGGTACCTGTTAGTAAAGGCAAGCGAAAACACGCACACGCTTTGGTAAGCCATTAATCATAAGGCTTAGGGACGAATGGCAAAGCAGCTACCGCAGGTCCCAAAAGGCCCGCTATTGGTCCCCTAAGGGTAGCTTCCAGATATAAAACTCAGTAGCGTCTTACACTCCGTTAGTTAAGGAGCAAGTATGAATAACAATCTATCTCTTAGTGTTACCACCAGAGCCATGCATTGGCTGGTTGGCTTTACTATGCTGGGCCTTATCATGGTCGGCTTTTATATGGTTAATCTTGAAGTCTGGGCACTGTATCCTATTCACAAAGCGTTGGGCGTATTAGCGCTGTTACTGATTCTGCCAAGAGCCATTTATCGTGTTAAACGAGGCTTTCCAAAGCCTGTAGACGGTGTTTCCCCCAGCAATCAAAAGCTAGCTCATGCTGCACATTGGCTGCTCTTGCTTGGCACGGTTTTGATGCCCGTAAGCGGTATGCTGTACTCAGGGTTTGGTGGCTATGGTATTAATATATTTGGCTTTCATTTGGTGGCAGAAAACATTGTAGGCGATGAGATCGTACCTTTTAACGAGACTATCTTCATCATTGCTAAAAATGCTCACAGCCTGATTGGGTATGGCCTATCGGCACTGATAGTGGTGCATATTGCAGCAGCGTTCAAGCACCATATGGTAGATAAAGACGCAACACTTAGCAGAATGCTGGGTAAAACTTAACAACTCCAGTGTTCTTATCATTGCTCAATTGGGGGACACAGCCATAGTGCCCCTTTAGGCTTCAAGCATAACCTCAATATGCAGGCCAAAAATGGCCTGCTGTTGTTCTGTATCTTAATGATTGTTTGAGTAACTTATTTTTAAGCTCTCTATCGCACAGCCAAACTTTGTTTTGTTGACGCGCAGGTAGCGAGTGCTGTCATCTGCTAGAAAAGCAAAGTTAAACTTTTCATGCTTGGCCTGAGCTTGCTGTTGTTTTGCCAAACACATAGCCTGAGTCAACGAACGCAACTTGGCATCCTCCAAAATACCAGCAAAGCGCTGCTCTGGTAACGCTGGAATATTAATATCTGTCAGTGCCTTTGCCAATGTACGTTGGTGAATAGAAAACCCGTCTTGGCCCACATCTACAAACGTGCCACTGGGCCAATATGAGTAGCTAAACGATTGAGGTGAAATACTTTTAATATGTACCACGCCGTGCTTACCGACCACGGTCATCACTTCCCCTTGCGCAGAACGGATCACCACAAGCGCTGTGGTTTCATCTACACCAAAGCCAAATCTTTGTCCTGTATGAGCCAGCAATGTCGCTAAACGTACTGAACGGTTTCGTTCACTAAAATGTGTATCAAGAATACCAAAATTAAAGGAACCTAGTCCTCCATCAGCTTGATAAGTAAGCGCATCACCGGATAAGCCCTGCTGACAATCTTGAATGCAGCGTGCACTGGGCGCGGCCACAGCATGTACCCCTTGCTCCATTGCAGCTACACTAGTGCCATTAGTGATCATGGCAACCTGTCCAAACTGGTTTTTACTGCCACTTTGTACTGCGGTTCCTGCACTTGTACCTATCAACAATGGACGCTCTTTAATCGTTTGAGTCCATGGATATGGCTTGCCTTCGTCATCAAATAGAACCTGCTTGGTCAAGCTTTGGTCGCCACCGTTAAACATAATTCCAGTTGCCGAGGCAATCAGTTTGACTAAATGTGCGACCCCTTGCTCACATAATTGCTGCTCAGCCTTGACTCTGTCTGTATAGATAGCCTCGCGGTTATAGGCTTGCATAACTTGTGTTCGAAGCTCACCGAGCGCTTTACACTGGCCGGATGTTATCGCTTTGGCAAGTGCTGGAGTAAGTGGCAACCACGTAGCTTGAATGCCTGTTTGAGACAGTAACCCCTCATAAAAGTCTGCTGACTCGTATGGATCTCTACTCGAAGCGGTAACAGCTAATAGCGACGGAGACTTAGTCGCAACACTGGCCGATGCCTTGATAAAATTCAGTATATCAACGCTTGCTGGCTCCGCGTTATGGTGCGTAGCAACTTGTTCTTTAATGCGTCGGCCTTGCGCATCCAACACCGGGACTTCTAGCATATCCAGTACAAAATGATATTCGGCATCGCTTAACTGATTAAGCAACTGGTTATTCGTATCACGCCAAGCCCACAACAAACGTTTTTTACTGAGTGTTTGTGTATGCTGGTTAGCCATTTTTGAGAGCAAATTGAGTATTTTCGCTTTATGGGCAGTATTTTTACTTGGCCATTGGGCGTCGACTTGCTTAATGTTGGCTTCGGTTATCTGAAAATTACTTGCTGATTTGCCTTTTGGTACACCTTTATTATTGCAATTTTTAGGACTCATACTGGAACACGTTGTCAGTGTCCCTCCGATTAAAACTAAAGTTTGAGATTGCTGACTAGCCAATAAATGCTGTGAAAAAGCAGAAAATAGCATAGAAATACAGGCTAAAGTAACTGTTCTAAAGCCACCGCTTATTGCAGTATAATTTTTGTTCATCACCTTCTCGCTCGTGCTGAGGTTAAAAAAAGTACTTGCAGACACAATTATGCCTTGCTATAAAAATAAGGAACTTTAAAACGCGAGTAAGCTAGCACTGTCTTGTTAGCTTTGTCAAAAACCTTAGTTGGATTGGAATTATGTTAAAAAAAGCCACATCGCTTTGTACATATTTCTACTCACCTCACTACCTTTCGGAGTGGTTTGACGAGTAGCCAACACCTCACAACGTCATTGTTTTGTGGGGGGCTATTTGTATTCATGCATCACTGCCCTGTCTGAATAACCATAATAATTGAGCTTTGGCACCTTTGCGCCTGCTCGATAAAGACATAAAGGTAATCCGTCATGTTTCGTCGATTAACTATTGCCGCGGCAATCAGCGCTTCGCTGTGCCCGGTTGCGTCTGCGTATGCACAACAAGAAAACGAATTAGAGAACATTGAAAGAGTAGAAATTACAGGCTCACGCATCAAAGGCGTTGATCTGGAGGGAAGCGTACCGCTTACCGTATTGGACCAACAAAGCATTAAGCAATCGGGTGCCAATACTATTTTTGAACTATTGAAAGACTTGTCTGTACTCAAAGGGGGCAATGGCACTTTTTCCACTTCTGAAAGTGGTGGCACGTCGACTTCAACCCCAGCGGGTCAATCGGCAGCTAGCCTAAGAGGCATGGGGCCATCTTCCACGCTCACTCTGATAAATTCACGTCGTGTTGCGCCTAGCTCATTTGCCGCAGGCACTGAGAACTTCGTTGATATTAATGCTATTCCTCTGGCCGCCATTGAGCGTATTGAAATTTTAGCGACCGGGGCATCTGCAGTTTACGGCGCCGATGCGGTTGCCGGTGTTATCAACTACATTCTTAAAGATGATTATCAAGGTGCTGAAATAAATGCGTCGTATGGTGATAGCACAGATAGCCATGATGAGAGCAAAAAACAAATTAACATGCTGTATGGCACACAGATCGGCGATAGCCATCTCAGTGTGTTTTTAGACATGTATGACAGAAATGCTTTTAAAGCCACTGACCGCAGTTTTAGCGCATCACCTAACTTGGTCAATTCATATTCTTACTTGCCAACACTTGAAAATTCACCAAATATTTATTATTACAGCAGCCGAGATGGTAACGAGCTGCCAGCTCCAAATTGTCAGACTCCGTTAGTGACAACCGAATATGGTGAGCAAATCTGCGCCTACTATGGTAATCAACACGATTATCTCGAAACGCCGTTCGAAAGTGTTTCTACCGGCTTCATGTTTAACTCTCAACTCGGTAAGCTTGACTGGCATACAGACTTTTTCTACAGCCAAACCAAGTCGCAGGCCTATTCATCACCGGCACCAATTAATCAACTAGATGACAGCGATGGTCCATACATCCTAGAAGACGCCCTGTTTATTTATGATCAGGCCGATGGCAGCAACGCACTGATGGATCAACTCTACATCGATCCATTCACCACACAAAGTGGCAAAGAAGTTTGGGGCTTTGCCTTTGATGCGCGCTTTAACGACCCTAGAACTGTTGAAGTAGAGACCAAGAACTTCAGATTAGTCAGTACATTAGAAGGTGAAATAAACGATTGGAGCTGGGAATCAGGGGTAACTTTTTCACGCTCACGCTCTGAGCAAGAGGCAATTGCTGGTGTATATAATCGCTACCAATTTCATGGCGCAATCACTGGAGAGCTGTGTTCAGACGGCTCGTTGGCAAGCTTTGATGGCCAAAACCTAAACTGCCAAAGTGGCGAATTACTGCCATTTTACAACCCATTTATACAAAATGATGCCAATAACGATGCTGTGCTAGCCGTTGCGCAAGCCCGTCCAACTCGCAGCGGGGAAAGTACCGTATACGCGTGGGATGCCAATATCAGTGGCGAAGTATTTACCTTCAACGAACTACCAGCCTACGCCTCTTTTGGTGTTGAAGCTCGTAAAGAGGAGTTAAGCGACATTCCATCGACTGATTCACAAGCTCAAGCCGACAAAGAGTACCTTGTTGATGTGTTTGGTTTTGGTTCATCTTTATCACGTGCTAAACGTACGCAATACGCCGCATTTGCCGAGCTCAGTGTGTCAGTCACTGAACAAATCGAGTTGCAACTGGCTGGCCGCTACGACCATTATGATGATTTCGGTAGCACCTTTAACCCTAAAATTGGCGTGAGCTTTCGCCCATCTGACTCACTGATTTTAAGGGGTTCATGGTCTACTTCGTTCAGAGCGCCCTCTCTCACGCAAGCTGGTGTCAAACTGAGAACGACAACATCATCATTTGACTGTGGTGCCAACCAAGCTGTTTCAGAACTTTATTGTATGGGTGATGGAACACAAGTGAGTGTAAACTCACTTGAGCTCGGCAACCCTAATCTAAAAGCTGAGGAATCTGAAGCTCTGAGCTTTGGCGTGGCTTGGAGTCCCAGCATAGACACCAATGTTACATTGGACTTCTGGCACTTTGATCACGAACAAGTGATAGATACCAATATGACGGCAGTGCTAGATCGGGCCATGACGGATGCGTCACTGCGCCACTGTGGATTGGTGCCTGACGGCGCGCAAGGTATTTCTTATGAAGCGCAACTATGTGACGTTACAGACAGCAATGGTTTAAACATCGAACAAGATGGTGCTGATCTTGGGCAGATCTTAATGGCATACATCAACACCTTTGAACCGCGTGACAGTGAGCTGTTTCTCCCACTTTATCGTGACCATGTGATCCCGCTTGAAAACACAGGAACACAGACACTTTCTGGGCTTGATTTTAAGCTAGATCACCGCTTTAACTTCGATGCAGGCGAACTTACTCTGGCATTAAACGGTACACACTACTTGAAGTTTGACCGCAACAAGCCAGGTTCTGATTCATTGGAGAAACTTGTAGGCAGCTACCAATACCCTCGCGATATTGTTCGTATGTCGATTGATTGGAACAGCGAAGATTACTACATCACACTTGGTGCAAATTACACCAGCAGCTATGAAGACGACATTGAGGGACTCAGAGGCCGAGAAATTGGCGAACTAGAAAAGTTAGGTGTTTTGAGTGCTGAAGGTGGACGTGAAGTGGATAGCTTCTTAGTATGGGATCTCTCTGCGGGTATCGATGTTAATGACAAGCTCACTCTCAGAGCGCGTGTTGACAATCTATTTGACAAAGAGCCACCGCGTGTTTATGGCTCTGCTCGAGGATTTGATTCTATCAATCACAATGCCTTTGGCACCCGCATTACCCTAAGCGCGACTTATCGTTTCTAGCTAGGTACATGGGTTTAGCTCTGTGTACACTATGCTCATATTTACAGTGGCTTTACTAATTTAGTAAAGCCACTGCACTAATTAGTCGTTGTCAGCGCTTGCATCTGAGCAAGTTCGCTGGTCAATACTTTGCGCTTGAAGTGGAATTATGAAAACTAAAAAATTTATCATGCCTGATGCAAGTATCATCTTGCTGACGGTCGCATTTGTTGCCTATATAGCTTCTTTGCTGATCACACCGGGAAAGTTTAACGTTGAGGATAAAAGTCATTCCGTGGAACTCTCCCAGTATCAAACCGTTGAGGGAGTTCAGAGCGCCCCAATTTTTGCTGAAGGTGGCAATATTGGTCTCGCCAATGTGTTATTTGAGGGCCTTGTTACAGGTGATAAGTATGGTGCCACCATTGGCGTGATGGCCTTTATCTTAATCACAGGTGGCGCTTTTGGCATCATCATGAAAACCGGTGCGATTAATAACGGCATCATGGCCCTCATCAACAAAACACAACGCATTGAATGGCTGTTTATCCCACTACTATTCACCTTATTTTCCCTTGCAGGTGCAGTATTTGGTATGGGAGAAGAAGCCATTGCTTTTTGTATCGTGCTTTTACCCATTATGAAGCAACTGGGCTACGACGCCAAAGTTACAGTACTTACTACCTATGTGGCGACGCAAATTGGCTTTGCCACTTCTTGGATGAATCCGTTTAGCATCGCAATTGCTCAGTCTATCGCGGAAATCCCTGTTTTTTCAGGTGCTAGCTTTAGAATGCTCGCTTGGTTGGTGTTTACTTTGTTTGGCCTAGGTTTTACTGTGCGTTATGCCAATTCAATAAAGCAAAACCAACTAGATACACCTGTTGGTTCTGGCGAACATACACCGCTGGATATATCTGACAAATTAATACTATGCACATTCGTGCTCGGTATGGTGTGGGTAGTATGGGGCGTGATGGCAAGACAATACTATATTCCCGAATTAGCAGCTCAGTTCTTTTGTATTGGTCTATTCAGTGCGGTGATCGCTAAAATGTTTAACAAGCTCAGTGCCAACGACAGTGCTGACGCATTTAAACAAGGTGCTCAGGAGTTACTTCCTGCTGCGATGCTCGTTGCGCTTGCCAAAGGTGTTGTGTTGCTGCTCGGTGGCAGTGATCTCAATGCCCCCTCAATATTGAATACTCTGCTTTTTCATAGTGCTAGTAGCATAGCGGCCGTTCCCGATGCCGTCGCTGCATGGGGCATGTTGTTATTTCAAAGCTTATTCAACTTTTTTGTATCGTCTGGTTCTGGGCAAGCTGCGATTACTATGCCGCTTATGGCTCCACTCGGTGATTTACTCAATGTTTCAAGGCAAATAGTAGTACTTGCTTTTCAACTAGGTGATGGACTGACCAACATCTTTATTCCAACCTCTGCCAGCCTGATCGGCTGCTTGGGTATCGTAAAGCTAGATTGGGGTGAATGGGCTGCTTTTATTTGGCGATTTACACTTGCGTTATTTGCCCTTGCCAGTAGTTTTATTTTCATCGCCTATTTCATTAATTATCAATAAAAAGAGCTATCTATGTTAACTCTTATTCAAGGAGCAGACTTATACGCTCCTACAGCGCAAGGTAAAATGGATGTGCTGCTGGCAGGTTCAAAAGTCATCGACATACAGCCTGAGATCAAGCTCGATGGCAACACTTTGGTCAAAGTAATTGACGCACGCGAGCACATTCTCGCACCAGGCTTTGTTGACTCTTTAGTACACATTACCGGTGGTGGCGGTGAGGCAGGTTTTGCCAGTCGAACACCAGAAATGGAGCTTACCGACGCAACTTTAAACGGCATCACCACTGTAGTTGGGGCTTTGGGCACCGACTCTAGTAGCCGTACCTTAAGTAACCTAATAGCCAAGGCTAAGGGGCTCAAGGAACAAGGCCTAAATGTGTTTTGTCATACCGGATCATACCACCTCCCAGCTAAAACCCTTACTGGAAGCATCACTGATGACTTAATGTACATTGAAGAGTTCATTGGGGTTGGTGAGGTCGCAATCTCTGATCATCGCAGTAGCCAGCCCACCGCACTACAGCTTGCCCAGCTAGCGGCGCAGGCTAAGGTTGCCGGAATGCTCAGCGGTAAAAAAGGCACAGTGAGCATTCATGTTGGGCCGCAAGAAACCTATTTATCTTTACTGCATGAGGTTTCGAAATGTAGCGATATTAATTTATCTGCATTCTACCCAACACATATGAATCGTAACAAAGGATTGCTAGATGCAGGCATTGATTTTTGCCGTGGTGGCGGTCATATCGACTTTACCGCTAGCACCACTGAATATGACCTTGCACATGGAGAATATGCGGCCGCACAAGCACTGGCATATTGTTTAGCACAAGGCGTCGATCCAAATCGTCTGACCATTAGTTCTGATGGCCATGCCAGCTTACCGATTTTTGATGACACACTTAATCTTGTTGGTTTAGAGGTCGGCAAAGAAGCGTCACTTCATCAAGCATTTGTGCAGGCCGTACAGGAGTTTGATGTTGCCATCGAACATGCCCTAATGGCCATTACAACCAACCCCTCACAGGTACTGGGGCTTAAAAAAGGCACCATCAAAGTGGGTAGTGACGCAGATTTGGTATTGTTAGATAAGCAGACACTCGCCCCCATACATGTTTGGAGCAATGGCCTACATATGGTCGAAAACAGCAACGCTATCGTTAAAGGCTTGTTCGAATAACCTCTCCCCAGTGAGGTTAGCTTAAATCGCCCACCTACTTGGTGGGCATTTTTTGTGGGTGTTGTGCCACAAGTACATCGAACTTTTGTCTATCACGCGCTAAAACAAAAAGCTCAGCCTGTTGTGTATCATCTAACTCACGCAGCCAAGCAACTCCGAACCCTGATGTTGCACCAGATATCACTATTTTCATCGCGGTGTTTTCCCTAACGTAATCAGCTTACCAAGTCATTACAAGCTTCAATGTAGCTAATTTTGCAACACAATAAAACAACAATATGAAAACAAAAAAGATGTTAAGTGGAATGTTTTATGAGATTTAAATAAAGGTGTGTGTTTTAGAAATATAAACTGTATCACTCACTCTATGTCACTGACATAAAAAGTGAACGAAGAAGTGGCGTCCCCTAGGGGATTCGAACCCCTGTTACCGCCGTGAAAGGGCGGTG
>NZ_MKJU01000032.1:61204-112749 GCF_001854605.1 Pseudoalteromonas amylolytica
TACCGCCGTGAAAGGGCGGTGTCCTAGGCCTCTAGACGAAGGGGACGCAGAAATTGATTTGCAAATCACTGATTTGCTATTTCTGCGTTAGATGAGACCGAGCCTGCGAGGCGAATGGCCTTATTCAAAAAAGCAGAAATTGATTTAGAGTATCGAAGATGCTCCAAGTTGAGTATCGAAGATGCTCCAAGTTGAGTATCGAAGATGCTCCAAGTTGAGTATCGAAGATGCTCCAAGTTGAGTATCGAAGATGCTCCAAGTTGAGTATCGAAGATGCTCCAAGTTGAGTATCGAAGATGCTCTATTTCTGTGTCACTAGGACTGGCTATTTTAGCTCTCACCATATGAGCTTTATACATCTAAGTATTACTCGAGAATACTTAGAAAACATCACTTAAATTAAGTGGCGTCCCCTAGGGGATTCGAACCCCTGTTACCGCCGTGAAAGGGCGGTGTCCTAGGCCTCTAGACGAAGGGGACACAAATATGTGTTCTAGGACATTGCACTGTAAAATGGTGGAGCTATGCGGGATCGAACCGCAGACCTCTTCGCTGCCAGCGAAGCGCTCTCCCAGCTGAGCTATAGCCCCATTTCTAACGGACTTTGCAAAGTTAATCGCTCGTCTGTATCGCTGAGTGCGGGGCGCATTCTATGCAGGGCCACAAACAAAGTCAACAGTTTTTCACGAACTTTTTATCAAACGTTTTAAAAAACACCAATTCGATGACAATATAACCATCAAGCCATTAAAAAACAATAAAAAGCCTTGTTTTCGCTCAAAAAAACGACTGTAGGAAAGAGCTATAAATGTAACTTCACTCGAGGCCAGCTCACCTGCTGATTAATTTATTCCTCTTAGTCGTATCTTGTCGCGAAATATTTTAAAAACCTGACAGTGGTTCTTGCACTTTTTAATCGCTGCCGCCCTGCTCTTTCCAAAGCATTAGGTTTAGTGTGCCATAAATGAATGTGCTCCTAACCGAACAATTTCAATCTACAATTCAGAGTGTTTTTTCTACTCACGTTAATAACGTAAGCCCACTTCATTGATGAATAGGGTAATACGCTTATGTAGAACCACTTATATTTTTCGCGACGAATTTGCTTATGTAATAATGAAGAGCAATTACGAACTGGCGATAAAAACCGCACATAAACTAAAATTGTAACTTCAAGTATTGACACTATTTCAAGTCTCCCTATAATAGCGCCCCACAACGACGCAGCAATTGTCGTTGTAACTTAGATATGGGTCGTTAGCTCAGTTGGGAGAGCATCGCCCTTACAAGGCGAGGGTCACTGGTTCAAGTCCAGTACGACCCACCACTTTCAAAGGTGGTGTGTATTATCTAAGGTTCTATATCGGGTCGTTAGCTCAGTTGGGAGAGCATCGCCCTTACAAGGCGAGGGTCACTGGTTCAAGTCCAGTACGACCCACCATTTTAAAATGGTGAATTTGGGAGAGCATCACCGCCCTTTTAACGAAAGGCGAGGATAGCTGGTTAAATCCAGTAAAACCCAGTATTTTAAAATGGTGAATTTGGGAGAGCATCACCGCCTTTTTAACGAAAGGCGAGGATAACTGGTTAAATCCAGTAAAACCCACCATTATAGAACAAACCGATTAGGGTGATTAGCTCAGTTGGGAGAGCATCGCCCTTACAAGGCGAGGGTCACTGGTTCAAGTCCAGTATCACCCACCATCTTCTAAAGGTGGTAAATTTGGGAGAGCATCGCCGCCCTTCATAACGAAAGGCGAAGATAACTGGTTAAAACCAGATCACCCACCATCTTCTAAAGGTGGTAAATTTGGGAGAGCATCGCCGCCCTTCATAACGAAAGGCGAAGATAACTGGTTAAAACCAGATCACCCACCACTTTCTACAGAAAGTATAAAATCTAAATGGGTCGTTAGCTCAGTTGGGAGAGCATCGCCCTTACAAGGCGAGGGTCACTGGTTCAAGTCCAGTACGACCCACCATTTTAAAATTTAAAATGGTGAATTTGGGAGAGCATCACCGCCCTTTTAACGAAAGGCGAATATAACTGGTTAAGCCAGCCTCACCCACCATTTAGATACTCTTTGCGGGTCGTTAGCTCAGTTGGGAGAGCATCGCCCTTACAAGGCGAGGGTCACTGGTTCAAGTCCAGTACGACCCACCATTTTAGAATGGTGAATTTGGGAAAGCATCACCGCCCTTTTAACGAAAGGCGAGGATAACTGGTTAAACCCAGTAAGACCCAGCATTCATTTGGTAAACGCAAAGAACTGATTATTTGGGGTCGTTAGCTCAGTTGGGAGAGCATCGCCCTTACAAGGCGAGGGTCACTGGTTCAAGTCCAGTACGACCCACCATTTAATCAAAAGCATCTTCTTATAACTCCTTATTGAATATCCACCATAAAGCGCATCGCCGCCCCCTTTAACAAAAAGGCGAATGTCATTGGTTCATCTCCAGTACGACCCACCATTTAATCAAAAAGCACCTTCGTATAACTCCTTATTGAATATCACCATAAAGCGCATCGCCGCCCCTTTTAACAAAAAGGCGAAAGTCACCGATTCATCTCCAGTACGACCCACCATTTAATCAAAAGCATCTTCTTATAACTCCTTATTGAATATCCACCATAAAGCGCATCACCGCCCTTTTAACAAAAAGGCGAAAGTCACCGATTCATCTCCAGTACGACCCACCATTTAATCAAAACTCGCTTGCAAAAATCATCTCTTAATATTTTATGACTGGCGTTGTAGTTTTCGAATCCACGAGCATGCGTTTATCCTCCGTTGCAGAATTCTATATAAAGCTTACAGCACACAAAAACTAATACATTAGGATGGTTTGGTTTTATCAAATCCCTCTAAATATTTTAAATCCATAGATAAGCGTCTAGACTTGGAACAGGTCTTTCATCAGAAGTTGCTTTGGTAAGTGAGTATACAGCCCTTTGTTAATTCCAAAATTTTGATTGTTGAAGAGCAGCCACTCGCATTGAGTTATATGAAACGCTCTTTAGAACAATTAAGCTTTAGAGATATGCAGTTTGCAGAGAATAGCTCCGTTGCCAAAGACCTATGCAAAACGCATAACTTTGAACTTATCATTTGTTCATTTGATCTCACCCATGGGCAAGATGGCTACCAACTTTATGAAGAACTTAAGCATAAGAAGCTTATAAAAAAAACCACTGCGTTTATCTTTGTGTCTGCTGAAACCAGTCCTGCTGTAGTGCATAGTATTCTAGAACTAAACCCTGACGAATTTTTGGTAAAACCCTTCTCAATCAAAGAACTGAAAACCAGAATTGACAGAGTACTTAGACGTAAGCATGCACTCAAAAACATCTATGCATTGATCGATGACGGTAATGACTCTAAAGCGCTCAAGCTCATTGATAATGACCTTGATAAGCAAGATCACGCTTACAGTCCTATTTTATTGAAGCTTAAAGGTGAAATATTATTACGTCTTCGCCGTATAGACGATGCCAAACACTTTTATAAGTCAGCCCTTGAGCTGCAAAAGTTTACTTGGGCAAAAGTTGGGTTAATTGAAGCGCTCATCATAAATAATGAAGATGCGATTGCACATCGTATGCTGGCAAGCATGTTAGAGCAACCTGAGACACGCTTGGTCGCGCTCGACTTACTAGGCAGACTAGAGATTAAGCTAAACCTGCTTGAGCAAGCACAACAACGGCTTAAAGAGGCCTCAATTATTGCGCCGCGTAACATTGACAGGCAAAAATCACTAGGACGTGTGGCGTCACTTAATCACGACTATGAATGTAATTATAATGCCATGAAGGACATAGCTCATTTTGCTAAAAACTCTATTCATGACGGGCCCGAAGTATATTTAAACGCAGCAAGAGCGGGTATCGACTTTGCGTTAACCACCGATCAAGCCGAGTTGATCAACCGCATCACTAGGCAAACCCAGCAATATCTTGGCGATTTAAAAAAGCAATTTCCAGATGCCACTAACCAAGAGCAGATAGATGTGCTCCATGCCCGTATTCATTATCTCAAAGATGAAAGCAAAAAAGCACGCCAGCTCATTGAGCAACTTGATGATGAGCCCTCTATTCGCTCAGTCGATGCCGCGCTTGATAAAGCTAAAGCTTTACATGAGCTTGGTTTTCACTCTAAGGCACAAGATTTGTTTACTCAGATCACCGAACACTGTAAGCGCCACAAGCAGGTTAGCGACCCAATCACAATGCGCTACATACAACAGCAGCAAGATGAACGCCGCGACATTACTATGGGTCCAAAAGAGCTAAATAACCATGCCGTTACCCAGTTTAAAAAAGGTCAACTGGAAGTTGCTATGGAGGCTTTTGCACAGGCATTTAGGATTATGCCCAAAAACCCCAGCATCGCTTTAAATCTACTGCAATGTATGTTGGACCACACTGGCAAGAGCGGACAAACTTTTAATTCAGCTTTAGCAAAAAAATGCTACAACACCTTAAGCACAATGTCACTTGATGCTGAGCAACATACTCGCTTTGCAAAAATACTCTCACACATGCAAGAGCTTGGTCTGTCACTCGACTAAAGCTTTTTCATAGACAATGCATTTACACAATAGCGCAGCCCACTTGGCGGTGGCCCGTCAGGAAAAACATGCCCCAGATGTGCATCGCAAACATTACATACTATTTCAATACGCTGCATACCATGTGAACTATCGCTGATGTAAGCAATGGCATTAGTTTGGGCAGGCTGGGTGAATGAGGGCCAGCCAGAGCCACTTTCAAACTTTTCATCGCCATCAAACAATACATTACCACAACACGTACACGCATACTTACCCGGCTCAAACACGCTACAACTCCCCCCACTAAATGGCCGTTCAGTTCCTTTGTTACGCGTAATTTGGTAAACCTCATCACTGAGTTCACTTTGCCACTGCTGCGGGGTTTTATCAATTTTGTGACTGGGTTGTGGGTTGCCATGATTGGCAAAGTTTAAAATATCGCGCCATTTAAGCATAACCGCTCCTTATTTTTTCTTATTCTGCTGCTCTGATTCCGGCCAATCGTTAAAAAAGCAGCCTAAGTATTTGCTTTTGAGTAAGTATAGAATGACCCAAAGCAACATCACCATCTGCACCGCAATATACATAGAAAATTGATAGTGGCTTTGCGATGCTTGCATCACCAGCCAGCTTAAATCTGCAATCGCAGTAAACACGAGTGGCCAGCGCATGTAGCGCCAATATTTGGCAAGCTTTTGGGAGCTGCTAGGCCGGCGTAACGAAAAGAGCACCGTCGGTACTAATGCTATCGCACCGATACCTAAAGACACAAAAAAGTGTGTTTTTGATTGAAAAAACAAAGACATTAAATCTAAATCAGGACGACGAGCAAGGGCTGAGAAAATCCATAATAAGTAGGCCCGCAACAGCACCACGAGCGTTAAGTTAAATCCTATCGGCGTACGATACACTCCATACTTATCCCAGTATTCTGGGCCATACTGCTTCATTTATTCTCTCCCGCCGCCGACTCGTACTTAATTTAAATACATTTATTTTTTGATGTAACCGAAATGGAGGCCGTTTTAACATTATTCAAGACCATCATGCAGCCACTTTACCACTTGTTGCTGAGTGTTGCTGAGTGTTGCGAAAGCTCGCTAAGTGCAAACGTCTGTGCAAATGAATAATCTATTGACGCTTTATGATGTTATTCATAGTGTTTGTAGCTACATTTGATAATCACACACTGCAAGCAAACATAGTCTGGAGCTATTGCCTTTTAGCGCTATAGTGGCTATCAGAACAAATGAGAGGCTGGGAATTGTCAACTATTAAACTAAAACCTTTCTTCTTTGCTACGAGCTTAAGCGTGTGTGTCGGCCTTTCGCTACTGCTACTCATTGTTATCGTTGATTACTTTAAGTCAGGAGAATTAGAGATAGCTCGTTCTTTTACAGAGAATATGATGACACTGGTTTCTTGGATGGCAGTGTTGTTCTACGCTGCACTAGTTCTCCCAAAAGAATCTAACGAAAAAAAGAAAAGTTTGTATCGAATCAAATTCACCTTAAGTGGTGTTTTGTGCGTGTTGTTAATCAACACTGCAACAAGATATGAAAATGAGTTTGGTCATACCTTGGTTCCTTTTACCATAACCGACTTCATAACTTGGTTTATGATTGAAAATATTGGCTTCCTTGTTATTTTTCCGATACTTTTCTGGCATCTATCAGGAAAGTATTGGGAAGAAGTCAATCATCAATAAAGGTTGCTCACCTTGTAAGGGCTGATGGTCAAAAGTGCAGACTTGTGTCTGCACTTTTTAGGCACTCATCGTTACTCGTATTGTGCAAGCAATGCTATCAGTGCATCTTCATCCAGCACATCAATACCCAGCTCTTGTGCCTTGGTAAGCTTAGAGCCCGCCTTTTCACCGGCCACCAGCGCATGGGTGTTTTTAGACACACTCCCAGAGACTTTCGCGCCCAACGCTTGAAGTCGCGCCTTCGCATCGTTTCTATTTAACTGGCTCAGTGTGCCCGTCAATACATAGGTTAGTCCTGCCAATGGCTGTTGTTGCTCCGATTTTTGCTCTATGTCGGGCCAATTTAAGCCCACGGCTAATAGTGCACTGACTACCTCTTGGTTATGAGGCTCATTGAAAAACGCGTGAAGATGCTGTGCCACGATGACCCCTACATCACTCACCTCCTGCAAGGCATCTATCGATGCACTCATCACCTTATCAAGGGTTAAAAAGTGATTTGCCAAGTTTTGCGCGGTGGCTTCCCCGACTTCGCGAATACCCAGCGCGTAGAGAAATTTCGCTAGCGTTGTGGTTTTCGCAGTTTCTAAAGCCTCTACAAGGTTTTTCGCAGACTTTGGACCCATACGCTCAAGGGATTCAAAGTGCCCTTGCTTTAACACGAATAAATCCGCTGGCGTATGCACCAGCTCCCTATCCACCAACTGTTCGACAATTTTGTCGCCAAGACCATCAACATCCAATGCCTTACGAGAGGCAAAGTGCTTAATGGCCTGTTTGCGCTGTGCTTGGCACACCAAGCCACCCGTACAACGCGTCACCGCTTCTCCCTCAACGCGCTCCACATGTGAGTTACACACAGGGCAATGCTCAGGAAACTCAATATCACGGACATTGTCGGGGCGGCGATCTAAGACCACCTGTGTCACCTGAGGGATCACATCTCCTGCACGGCGCACAATCACGGTATCACCTATTTTTACACCTAAGCGGTCAATTTCATCGCGATTATGTAATGTCGCGTTTGATACCGTCACGCCGCCGACAAACACAGGCTCTAGCCTCGCAACGGGCGTGATGGCACCGGTTCTACCAACTTGAAACTCAACATCTAATAATTGCGTGATCTCTTCCTGAGCGGGAAACTTAAACGCAATCGCCCAACGTGGCGCTCGTGCCACAAAACCTAATTGTTCCTGATAGGCCTTATCATTGACTTTGATCACCACACCATCAATTTCATACGCCAACTCACCACGGCGAGTCAATATGTCTTGATAATATTCAATAACTTGCTCTGTGCCTTCAACAAGGCGTGTCTCTGGGCACATCGGAAACCCCCACTCGGTGAGTTTCTTCAACTGCGCAAAATGCTCATTAGGCAGCTGCGCGCCTTGCACAACACCAAGCGAATACGCGTAAAACATCAAAGGACGCTTAGCGGTAATTTTTGAGTCAAGCTGTCGCAAGCTCCCCGCCGCTGCATTACGCGGGTTGGCAAAGGTTTTTTCGCCTTTTGCTGAGGCGGTTTCATTTAGTCGTGCAAACCCTGCGCTATCCATGAATACTTCACCACGCACTTCTAACTCTTGAGGAATATCCTCACCACGCAGTCGCAGTGGAATATTACGGATGGTTTTAACGTTCTCGGTAATGTTTTCACCAACTTGACCGTCACCACGCGTGGCAGCCTGAACCAATACCCCATCACGATATAAAATCGATACCGCCAAACCATCCAGCTTAGGTTCGCAGCAAAACGCCAATTCTTGAGTACTTAACAAACGCTCTTTGATACGTCGATTGAATGCTGTAAATTCAGCCTCATCAAAGGCGTTGTCTAAAGACAGCATGGGAACTTGGTGTTGGACTTGCTCAAACTTACCCAATGCTTCACCACCCACTTTTTGCGAAGGTGAGTCTGCGGTTAAAAGCTCTGGATGTGCCGTTTCAAGCTCGATAAGCTCTCGCATTAGGCGATCATATTCCGCATCCGGTACCGTTGGATTATCCATCACATAATATTGATAGTTATGCTCTTCTAACTGCGCCCTTAGGCTGAGGATTTGATTATTAATTGGCTCTGACATTGGCACCTCTAAAACACAAAAGCCACGAACACACTTTGAGGCTTCGTGGCTTAAAAAATAATTACTTATAAATAATCGGGGTTATGAAAACTCACGTACCCTTTCAACATATGCGCGCACAGTGTTCACACTCAGCGGCTCGCGGTTGCTATCTAATACAGTTGCGCCAAATTCATCGGCTAGCTTCTTGGCTGCACCATGTAACATGTTAAAAGCAGCTAAGCCATCACCATCACAAGGCAATGTCATAAACAGGCTCACCCCAGCGGTGCTGAACTGTTCCATATTATCTATATCGAACGTGCCTGGGTTAAACATATTTACCAATCTAAACAATACAGGTCCATTGCCCGAAGGCTCCACATGGCGGTTAAAAAAGCCCTCTTCAGAGTATTTAAAGCCCAAGCTTAACACCGAAGGTAGTAGACGGGAGCCTGCCATACTTAGTCCCTCTGGCATCTCGATATGCAAAATAATAAAGTCTTGAGGCTCTTGTGCAGGCTGTGCCTGATCATCATCTGTTTCGTCTTGTTGAACGGTTTCAGCTTCGTCCTCAGCCACATGCGCCACGTTATCTTCTTGATGTTGCGGCTCGTCGTCCGTGGCGGCAAAGCTTAACTCACCTAATTCAGGTTCATCATCAAACGTCGCTTTGGTTGTGCTTGGCTCATCGGTAGGCTCTGCTTTGTTGCTTGCTTGTGTAGATTCTTCGCCGCCCTTTTTACGTACCGACCAAAGCCCATGGATCAACAGTCCACCAATTACCAATGCGCTGATCACAATTAACGCCCATCTTAACTCTGTGGCCATCACTCACCTTTTTTATTATTACGCTTGTGCCATCTGCACCGCTTGTTCAATATCTACAGCAACCATACGCGAAACACCAGGTTCTGCCATGGTTACCCCTGTCAACCGTCCAGCCATTTCCATGGCTATCTTGTTATGGCTGATATATATAAATTGCACCGTTTGCGACATTTCTTCAACCAGACGACAAAATCGTCCTACGTTGGCATCGTCAAGTGGCGCGTCAACTTCATCGAGCATACAAAATGGTGCTGGATTAAGTCTAAATATAGAAAACACCAATGATAATGCGGTCAGCGCTTTTTCTCCACCACTTAACAGGTGAATTGTCGAGTTTTTCTTACCTGGCGGCCTTGCCATGATAGAAACACCGCTTTCAAGTAGATCGTCACTGGTCAATTCCAGATATGCACTGCCGCCGCCAAACACTTTTGGAAACAGCTCTGCTAAGTCTTCATTAACTTGATCAAAGGTTGATTTAAAACGCGTTTTTGTTTCTCTGTCAATTTTCTTTATCGCCCCTTCCAAAGTATCTAGCGCCGCAGTTAAGTCATCTAATTGGGTATCTAAGTACTCTTTTCTGCTTTTTGCCTGTTCAAACTCATCAATCGCAGCAAGGTTTACCGCCCCCAGCTCAGATAAATTTTGACTGACTTTGTTCAGCTTTGCTTGATGTGCTCCCTGCTGAGCGTCATCAGATAACTGCTCTAACACGCTTTTTAAGTTTTGCTGTAACTCTTGCAAAGGCTCCAACGCGGCCTGTGCTTTGATCATTAAACCTTGTTCATCTAACTTAAGCTGTTGTAACTTCTCATTTAGCCCTTGTACTTCAGACTGCGCACTTTTCAAGCTAGCTTGTTTTTCTTGTAGTTCGCACTTTGCCTGTGCAAGCTGTTGTTGTAACTGTTCAAGTACTTGTTGCTGCGCTTGTTGAGTTGCCAACAATTGCGCTATCTTTTCATCCGCTTCAGCCAACGGCTCTTGCAACATCATTTGCTCTTCTAACAACTCCTGCAAGCGTTCTTGGCCTTGCTCTAAACTGTTTTGAAGATGTTCTGCCTTTGATTGGCTTAGCTGCCAGTCGCTATTGGTCTGTTGCTGAACCAACTTTGCATCGTGTAGATGCTGTTGCGCCTTTTGTTTGGCGGTTGCCGCTTGCTGCTGAGCATGTTTGGCGTCAGCAAATTGCTGTGAAAAACGCGAGCTCTCCTGTTCAAGCTGCGCCAAGTGTTCATCACATTGCATTAACGCTTGCTGACATTGCTGTTCTTTTTGCTCTTGGAGGTGTTGCCTCGCCACGCTTTGCTGCTGTTGCTCGCGTAACATTTGGCATTGCTCCTGCCATTGCACAACCTGCTCCTTGAGCATATCAATTCGAGTTTGTGCGCTGGCCATGTCCTGAGCCAGTTGATGGATCTGATCTTTGTTTTGCAGCTGGCGATGCTCACTTTGTCTGAGTGCCTCAGTTATCTCTGCCAGTTCACTCTGTACTTGCTGCTGTTGCTGTTCAAGTTCCGGTCGCTGTTGTTCCAGCTCCCTCAACTTGGCATGTTGTAGTAATACGCCGCTGCCCTGCTGAGTATCTGTTATGCCCGCTCGCCAATTCTTGCCATACAATGTGCCTTGCCTATCTACAGCCATCAACCAGTCTCCATCACTCTGATATGACTGATTACTTTCAAGCAGTTGAATATGATTCAGTAAATCGGGGTAGCAGCCCGACTCCACCATGGTTGCAACGCTGCCCTCTCGCGGCTGTGTTTCGCTAGGCCAAACCGCGTTATTACTTTCACCTACAGCTTGTTTTAGCTCTGTCAGCCCCAGCAAAGCGCGCTCTACCACACTTTCATAACCTGGTTTAACGCGTAAAGTGTTTAAATAACTTTCTTCATCGCTGGTGCTGTGTTCAGACAACACTTGGGTGAGCGCGTTAATGTTAGCAATACAGTTTGCATAGTCGGATTGGCAACTTTGAAAACGCTGCTGTAGCTGCTGCTGTTGCGCTTGCAATTGAGCAGCACGCTCTGAAAACTCTTTTGCTTGAGACTGCAAACGAGCCATACTCTGCGCTTTACTACTATAAGACTGGCGCTGCTGTGCCAACTCTGCGTCAGGGTTTTGTAATTCCAGTAACTTAAGTTGTTCTAAACTGGCCTGATATTTCTCTTTTTCATGGTTCAGCGACTGCTGCGCTTGAGATAAATTTTGCTGTGCTTGATGGTGCTGCTGCTGAGCCTGTGATTGCTCGGTTTGTAACGCGTGTTGACGCGCCTCTAGCTCAGCAAAGCGCTCTAATAAGGATTGGTAGCTTTGCTCACATTCTTGGTACTGCGCCTCATAAACAAGCATCTCTTCGGTACTTTGTTGCAATGCATCGTAGTACTCTTCCACCCGCTGCTTTTGCTGAGCAAGTAAATGTTCAGCTTCGCGATATGTTTGTTGCTGTTTGTCTAGTGCTTCTTGCAGTGCACGTAACTTGTCTAGCAAATGAATTTTTTGCTGCTCGCTACGTGTTAATTCGGTATGCGTTGCATGGATGCTTTGTTGTTGCACGCCGACGCCATCATTTATTTGCGCCACCTGTCCTTCGAGACTCGCCAGCACGTCATCATGACCACCATGCGCATTGTTAAAAAAGTCTAGCTCTTGCGTGAGCTTGGCGATTTGTTCTGACTTTTGCTGCTGTTTTTGATGTAGGGCTTGCCACTTCAGTACCGCAAGCTCCCCTTTTAGCGTGCGCTCTTGTGCTTTTAGGCTGCGATACGCTTTAGCGTCCTCAGCTTGCAGTGCTAACTTGTCCAGCTGTGCTTGCAGCTCCTGTCGCATGTCCAACAAACGTTCTAGGTTTTCTCGCGTACTTTTGATGCGAGTTTGCGTTTCTCTGCGTCGCTCCTTGTATTTTGACACACCTGCGGCTTCTTCAAGAAAAACTCTGAGCTCTTGAGGTTTACTTTCAATTAGACGAGAGATCATGCCTTGTTCAATAATGGCATAACTGCGTGGACCGAGTCCTGTACCTAGGAAAATATCGGTAATATCGCGCTTACGACACTTACTACCATTTAAGAAGTACAGTGATTGCCCATCTCTGGTAACCAAACGTTTTATCGCAACTTGGGTTCTATCGGCTAACGTGCCTGGTAGCTTTCCCGCAGCGTTGTCAAAAACCAGCTCTACAGAGGCCTGAGAGATGGCTTTACGATTAGTTGAGCCATTAAAGATAACATCGGTCATCGCATCGCCACGCAGGTTTTTTGCCGAGCTTTCACCCAGCACCCAGCGCACCGCATCAATCACATTAGATTTCCCGCAGCCGTTTGGGCCGACCACACAGGTCATAGGGTCTGGAAATGGGATCTTGGTTGGCTCGACAAATGACTTAAAGCCCGCCAGCTTGATACTGCTTAACCGCATATTGTTATTTTTATCCGCTACTTAAATGAAAGATAGCAAAGTGCACGATAAAAATTAACTACCACGCTTAATGTTATCCAAAATAATGCCCGTTGCCATGGCTACATTCAAAGACTCTGCGCCACCAAACGCTGGAATGGTGATGGGTGAGTTAATATATTGGCCTACTTGTTCGCTAATACCGTGTGATTCACTGCCCATCACCAGCACACCTTGTGTAGCAAACTGAGTGCTGTGAACGCTTTGTCCATCCAAGTAGGCACCATAAATTGCGCCATCATAGTCCGCTAAAAATTCTACTAAATTAGTACGCACCACACTTACTCGAACAAAGGAGCCCATTGTAGCACTGATCACTTTTGGGTTGAGATGATCAGCACATTCCTCGCTAAGCACAATCTGTTTAAATCCATACCAATCTGCAACGCGAATGATAGTGCCGAGATTGCCAGGATCAGATACACCGTCGAGGGCTAAAATCATACCCGCTCTATCGATAGGTTGTGTGTCTGGAAATTGGACTACCGCAATTGCAGCATTGTTGCTGGTTAACGTACTGGCTTTGGTTAAGCTGTCACTATCAGCTTCAATCACATTGATGCCTTCTAGCTGTGACTGGTGTTTGGCGATAAACTCAGCGCTGGCGAACAACTGCTCGGCAGGTATATTCGCTCCTAGCAACTCTAATACATTTTTTTCACCTTGTACTAGATACAAGCCGTGTTGTTTGCGATATTTTTTCTGTGCAAGCGCACGCAAGAGTTTTAGTTGATTTTTAGAGATCATAACAGCCCCGATAGATGAGCTTCGAATTATACCTGAGGCGCAGAAGATTGCGAGGACTCAGCACCACGTCCATTTTATTACCTCTGTGAGTAACTCTCTTAATCAGGAAGTGATGTTTAAACTACTTCTGAACACTTTAAGTTTCTATTTGAAAAATAAATAAAAATTTAATTACCCCCCAAAACAACAACAAATTCTCAATAAAGAGACCAAGCTGCAAGAGGACTTGCCAATAACAATTCAACTAATCTAAATAATTAAATTTTGTACCCAAAAAAAACCCATTGACTAATTAAAATCTGCGCGTTAGTTTTGTCGCGAATTTTTAAAAGGAAAATTAATTATGAAAAAGACAAGTATCGCACTTATTTTATCAACCTTAGCATTTTCATCATTCGCTAATGCATCGGCTTTAAATGTAAGCATCACTGAGCAGCCACGCCCAGGCGTACCACAAGCACGATGGACAGATGTATATGTTGGTGAGTATGGCACGGGCACTGCAAAGTTTGATTACACAGTTTCAAACTACACAGTATCTTTCAAATGGGTAACCAATGAAGGTGTTACTGGCGGCTGTAACATCTACTATGATGTAAACAGAGACAATTCTACTGACTTTGATTATCAAACAGCAAAAAGAAGATATAACAACACCAAGCAAATCTTGATGAACTTAAAAGCGGGTGACCACCTATTTATTCAATCTGGCTTTAGCAGCAACACAGCACCATGTGAAGTGACTTTAAAGCATAAAATTGGTCACTAATTTATATTCAGATTAAAAAAGCGAGGCTATTGGCCTCGCTTTTTCTTTTTTGCTAACTAGAAATTAATCAATTAGTTAAATGTAGCTGTTACTTCTTCTGAACAGATGTTTTCACCAACACAAATCTTATAAACATACTGCTCCTGCGTCGCTTGACGGATGAAGTCGCGGTATGTGCCTGTGTTGTCAGTAGTGTCAATTTTAACACCATCGCGGTACACATCTACCGTCTCTGATGTGGCACCTTGGTATGAAAGTTCGATACGCGCATAGTCAAGTCGTGTTTTGTTTGCACGCTTCACTTTAAGCTCAAGTACCGTATCTGCAACAGTCACAGACTGAACTTTGGTATTTGTACGACCACCTTCATCAGTCACACTCAGCGCTACATCATACGTACCTGCTGCGCCATAAGCATGTACAGGGTTTTGCTCTGTTGATGTATTGCCATCACCAAAGTCCCACTCCCAGCTGACAATGTCATTGTTTGCGTCAGTACTACTGTCAGTGAAGGTAACATTAAGCATATCTGCTACATAACTAAATCCTGCAACAGGTTCGGCCGGTGAAACGTCACCTAAGCCAGTTAATGTGAGTGACCACTGGTTCAATGTGCCCACATCTTGAGCATAGGTGTCTTCAACACGTAGTACCCAATCGCCGGTTGCCACTTCACCGTTGAATGCATCAGATTCGAATGACTGATTAATGTCATCGGCACTGCCACCCGCTTTATTGTGTAATATCGCCGTTGTACCCTGTGGAGAAGTTAAGCTAACCAGCAAATCGCCGATATAAGTATGTGTAATATCTAAGAATGTGCTTGAACCAAAGATAGTTACATCATCAGCAACGGTAATCACGGAAGTAATACCTGCGGGGTCGTTATCAGGAATATCTGCACTGGTATCATTGCTGTAATTGAACTCACTCAGACCTTGTGGATATACATAGACAGACACTGACTTAGTTTCTACCAATTCACCACTGGTTGCCGTAACCGTGAATGTGTAGCTACCCCACTGGGTATCTTCTGTGGTTGGTACACTCAGCGCAAAACTCTCTCCCGGTTGAACGATTTCAGAAGACAACACGGCCCCTGGTAACTCACTGTCTACCGTTAGTGCAATCTCACCCGTCCAATCAGCTACCGACAGCACATCAAAGTTGTAGCTTGCGCTTTCACCGGCAACGATCTCTTGCGACATCGGAGTGACTGACAGTCTAAAGCCTGGTTCTGGGTCTGCTGCTTCCAGTGCATTTGCTACATTTAAGCGTTTACCCGATACCACCTTACCATTGAGCGCGGCATTATCATCGCCAGAGTCCATCAAGATTGCTTTAAGCTCAGCGGTGGTAAGCGTTGGGTTGACTGATAATGTCAACGCAGCTGCACCAGCAACATGAGGTGTCGCCATAGACGTACCAGAATACGAAGAATAACCGCCACCAGGTACTGTCGATAGGATAGCTGAACCTGGCGCACCTAAGTCAACACTGGTTAAGCCCCATTGTGAAAAGCTAGACATATCATCTGTGTGAGTGGTACTTGCCACAGCTAATACTGATTCATGCTCATAGCTTGATGGATAATGTGGTGATGAATCATTATCAACCGCGCTGTTACCCGCTGCTGCAACAAATAAAATACCCGCTTCTTCAGACGCTGTAAGTGCATCAGCTAATGCTTGGCTAAAACCACCCCCACCCCAACTGTTGTTTGACACGCGAATATCCACGCCGGCTTCACGTAAACCAACTAGGTAATCGATACACTTGATAGCATCTGACGTTGTACCGCTGCCAGAGGCATCTAAGAACTTACAACCAACAATAGACACTTCATGGTTTACACCAGCTACGCCTGTACCATCATTGCCCAGAGCACCGATTGTACCAGAGACGTGTGTACCATGGCCTTGGTCATCCATAGGGTCGCCCACACCTGTGATAGCGTTGATACCGTGCACATCATCAATATAGCCGTTGCCATCATTGTCAATGCCATCTCCTGCGATTTCATTTGGGTTCACCCACATGTTGGCAGCAAGGTCAGGGTGAGTGTGGTCAACACCAGTGTCAATGACACCAACAATCACATCGCGACTACCGACAGAAATATCCCATGCTTCAGGGGCATCAATGTCAGCATCCGCCGTACCGCCTGTTTGACCTGTATTGTGTAAACCCCAAAGCTCATCAAATCGCGCGTCGTCCGGTATACCCATAACGCTTACCTTGTAATCTGGCTCAGCATACTCAACCGCAGGGTGCTGGCTCAACATGGCAATTGCTTCTTTGTGCGAGCGTTTTTTGTCTAATTTGAATTTGGCTAAGCGACCTTGCAAAACATAACGATAGGCATCATCGATTTCGTCATTGTTAAGGTCAGAGATTTTCGCGGCAACTAATTTTCGTGCCGAGATACGCTGCTCTTTCGTTGAATCTTTTTTGTAAACAACAATCAGCGCATCTTCAGATGCTGTGATCGACTGCTGTGTGTCCATTGAAATAGCCGCCTGTGAAAGGCAAGGAATAAGTGCAAGTGATAAAGCAGATAATTTTAATTTCATTGTTGGGATCCATAAATAAGTAATAGTCGTTCAGCCTTGGCTTTTGCCGCGAACTAAACACCTTTTGCAGCCTCAAAAACTGAGCCTACCGTTCATGAATTCCCACTTATCTAAACGCGAGTATATGAGTACATCGTATGAAATACTTCGTATGCACAATTACAAAGTACTTAAAACATAAATTAAGCAACCTAATCAGAAAACACCAAAAATTACTGTTCCGCAAGTACTTACCCGTAAAATCACAAAAACAGGTTAAAAACACAAAACAAAACATAAAATTAACAATAATGTATTATTACACCACGAATTTTGCGAATAACAACTCAACCTTTTTTACTGCTTTTAATCCCGAAAAAACAGACAAACAAATAAGATGTTGATTTAAATCAATTAATATTTCATTAAAATTTCGTATTTCTTATTTGGGGACACTTGTCTAATGTGAGGTACAAGGTTTGAGAATGAAGCAAAAGTGAAACAAAATGCTAACAAAAGAAAGGACCTGTTACCAAGCAAAAGCACACCTTCAACGTGGTGTCTTTTCCATGCTGACTGCGTGTTTTCTTTATAGCCCGTTCAACTTTGCAAGCACTCCAGATCTTATAGAGTCCCCCTTATCTTTGAGTATAAGCCCATCGTTGCAAATGCATGCACAGCTACACGCAACGGTTAAGCAAAATGGAACATTAAATAAAGCAACGATAAATCAAATAGGCGACGACATAAACTTGGTGTCCCTTGTGCAACTGGGTTCAAACAACTTGGCCGACATAACACAAGCAGGCGCTAACAATAGCGTTAACTTAATTCAGTATGGCGATAATAACTTTACCTCCATAGTGCAACAAGGTGACGCCAATATCGTCAATTTAACGCAACTTGGTGAGCAATCTTTGCTGATCCATCAGCTTGGTAGTGACATGGTGCTCAACATTAGCGTTACAAAATAAAAATGATTAACGAAGGAAACTATCATGCTTAAAAAGTCTCTCCTTACCTGTGCCATCGCAATGGCATTAGGTTGTGGCAATGCTGCGCTTGCAGCTGAGCAAACCAGCAAGAACACGCAAGGCGCTATTCAATCAGACTTTATGGCTGGTGCGCAGCACAACCGCGCTGAGATAACTCAAAACTCAACGGGCGGCTCCGGCGTGGGTAACGAAATCAACCTAACCCAAGGCGGCGAAACTAACGGCGCACAGCTATCAATCACAGGCGATGCCAACAAACTTAGCAGTGAACAAACAGGTAATAATAATTTACAGATCGCGACAGTAGACGGTTTAGATAACCAGATTAGTAATTATCAATCTGGAAATGATGCGAAAACTCAGTTAGCTGTGACTGGAGATGCCAACATGCTGTCCCTGTCGCAAAGCGGCAATGCAGGATTAGGTGACATCGGTAACGAAGTTAAGGTCAATGCACAAGGTGATGCAAATACCATTAATGTACGTCAAGGTTCTGGTGGACACTGGACCTATATCAATGACTTGCAAGGTCATAACAATGAGATTTCTATCGAGCAAGACGGCGAGTGGAACGAAGTTAGAGTTCTAGAGGCTGTCGGCGATAACAATGAATTTGAAGTTGAGCAAAATGGCTTTTGGAACATAGCCGATATCAATGAGCTAACAGGTAATGACAACAAAATAAAAATCAAGCAAGACGGTGACCAAAACAACCTCCTCGTAGACCTACTCAATGGCGACGACAACCGTTTAGCGAGCGAACAATACGGTAACAATAACACTATCGCTTTTGCAATTGTTGAAGGTGAAGACAACAACTTAATCGTACAACAGCGTGGCGATGATAATAGCTTTAGTAGTGGTCTTATCGTAGGAAATGACAACAACCTAAATGGCCAACAAACAGGGAATGAGAATACGCTTGAAGTGGACATGGTTGGTAATGACAATACCTTTACCTCATTACAGATGGGTAGTTTGAATACCGCTTACATGGGTGTCGTTGGTGATGATAACCAGTTTACCAATACGCAACTTGGTGATGGTAACGTAAACCACTTAGCTAACTTCAATGGCTCTGACAACGTGTTTGTGACCAATCAAGTAGGTGATGATAACCATGCAATGATACAAACATCTCACCCAGATACGAGTTTAACCACCTCAGCAAACGACATCACGCTTAACCAAATCGGTAACGAGAACGATACTAGCGTAACGCTTAGTAGCGAAACAAGTAGTCAAAACAACACGCTTGACCTTGTTCAAGAAGGTAACCTCAATGCCATCGACCTTATGCTTGAAGGCTCAAATAACAGCATCGACATTGCCCAAACAGGGGATATGAATATGATAGTAGGCGTTGACCAAGGTGCATTTGTGGTTGCCGGTAATGATTTGAGCTTGAATATCACTCAAACAGGCACGGGCAACCTCGTAGAAGGTGGTATGTCGCAGCTCAATGGAGATGTGTCTGTCACCCAAATTGGTGACTACAACACGACCACGATTGTACAGCAATGATTCTCCATCCAATGAGGAGCGGCGTTTAATGCGCCCTCCCCTTTATTCCACTCATTGTGTAATCAGGCAGTATGGCGGCGGTGTAACTTTTTATACGAGCAGTTAGATTTATGCACAAGATCATAAGAACTCTAGGAATCATTATTTCCATCAGCATCAGTTTTGGCGCTAAAGCCGTGGATATTAGCGGCTTCTTGTTAGACCAAAGCATCAGCCGTTCGGGGCATGAATTTTATCGACAACTTAGTATATTGTGGCGAGACATCCCAGCGACAACAGGTGCGACCGTCACTATTAAAGAAACATTGTTACCAAAAGCAGGCACCGTTTTAACCGTAGAACTCAATCATCAGGTAGTGTACACCACGTATTTAGGGAGACGCCTATCTCCAATAGACGAACAAGTAGAACAAGCAGCACTTATTCTTATCAAAGTACTTGCCAGCAATAACTTCAGCAAGTTTAGTGATGACTTATCAAGCAGTGGTCTTTAACTATGAAAAAATACTTACTATTAATATTGGCTTGTTGCCAATACAGCTATGCCAGTGAACTAGTTTACACACCTATCAACCCAAGCTTTGGCGGCAATCCCCTCAATGCGAATATGTTGATGAACAAGGCGCAGGCACAAAATAAACACAAAGCCCATATTGAACCAAAAAGCTATGCAGAAAAAATGCAGGAGTCTCTTGAGAGAGCCTACATCAACAGAATCGTAAGAGAAGTCACCGATCTGGCGTTTGGTGAAAGCTCAGACGAAAATGTGTTTGGACAAGACTCGGTGTTTACCAGTGGTGATTATCAAATTCAATTGCTTACTAGTAATGCTGACAGTATTACTATTCAGATCACACACCTTATTTCTGGCGAGGTTACAACGATAGAAATACCGAGGTTTGGCTAATGAATACACGTAAGCTCACCCTCGCTGGTCTAATTTACCTACTTCTGGCTGGATGTAGCCATATCAGTAAAACCCTGCCTCCAGAGACAACACAAGCGCAAACTCTAGAGCAAACGACAACCTTTTCACAGCTCAAAGCATTACCGAAACCTATGGGAAGTATTCCCGTTTCGGTCTACTCGTTTCGCGACCAAACAGGACAGTACAAACCGATTGCCAATGTCAGCTCGTTCTCAACCGCGGTTACTCAAGGTGCGTCAGCGATTCTGGTGCAAGCCTTGAGCGAAACCGATTGGTTTGTTCCCGTTGAGCGCGAGGGTTTACAAAATATTCTCACGGAGCGAAAAATTATTCGGGCTGCGCAAGAGAGTGATAACAATAGCAGCCAACTTCCTCCTCTCACCACAGCTAAGATTATTCTTGAAGGGGGAATTATAAGTTACGACTCAAACACAAAAACAGGCGGCTTAGGTGCAGAGTATTTTGGCATTGGCGTATCCGAACTGTATCGCGAAGATGTGATTTCAATCTATATGCGTGCTGTTGACGTTCGTACCGGCGTGGTGCTCACTTCCGTCGCCACGACCAAAAAAGTACTGAGCGTAGAAATGCGCGCGGGCTTTTTCAGATATGTAAGCTACAAACGTCTAGCTGAAGCCGAAGGTGGTTATTCGAATAACGAGCCTATGCATATCTGCGTCAAACAAGCCATTGAAAAGGCACTCGTGGACCTTATCAATAGCGGCATAGAAAAAGGCCTCTGGTCGGCCAAAAGCACTACTCAGAATAAGAGCGAGTCAACGCATCCGGGAAAAACTGTCTAGCCCAGTTCAGTAACTCTATGCGGTTTCGCGATTTGGTCTTACGAAATGCGCTGTAGAGGTGTGTTTTCACCGTGTGATCGCTGATATGTAGTTTATTGGCAATTTCTTTATTTTGTGCGCCTTCAGCTATCAACTTAACGATGGTTTTTTCTCTTTTTGTTAAATTGAAAGAACTGTCGTCTTGTTTAATCGTAGGTGCTGGTGTGTTGAAAATCGCATGATCGACCAATAGCTCTGAAAAAGTGCTACTGATAATGCTACGTCTAAACCATAGCTCTCCATCTTTAATCGCTTTGATGCCTTTGAGTTTAATATCTGGTTCGTCCTTAGCATATATCACCCCCTTCACACCTGAAAGCAAAGCGCGACGTTCGTCAACCTGACCTTCGGTGGCATTGAATAGAACCAATGACTTTCGCTTAGCGAGCACCGCCATATCAAACGAAAAGACCTCATCACACGTGAACCCGGTAAGGTCAACAAATACCAGTTGCTCATCAGGCAATGCGACAAATGACTTTTCGCAGCGTACAATGTTGCAAGGCATTTGCAACAGCTTAAGTAAACTTTGGATACACTCTAGACTTTGCTCCTGTGTCCCTTGTAAGGTTCGGGTGACTATCGTCGCTTTACAATTCACTTTGACCATGTTCAATCCTGCTATACCTAGTGACAAGCCTCATTTGTGCCTGTCTTGTTCCCATGAATCTTCAAGCTACACAAAATCCGCTTATATGTAAATATTATGTTTTATAACAAAACTAAAATATTAAATTTAAGTTAAATATAATTCCTATTTTCATGATTTTACGAGATTTCGATAAATTAAAATTCACCTTGAAATTTTAACAACTTCACTATTAAGGTGTCTTACCTGAACTGATTACCACCTATTCTGTGTAAATAAATAATCATTTTGTACTAAAGAAAACTATGTATAGGCCGATTTGATGTATAGTACGAAATCTCTGCTACCGAGCACGCTAAATGGCATGACAAATATATGCGTAGTATTTAAGTTTGAGTGTCAATAAATCTGGTGGGTAGCACTAATTAGAAGTAGGCCAAAGCAGTTATGGGAATTGAGTTTAATGTGGTCGTATTAAATATGATCGTGCTCACAATCGCATATGGGTTAGTCTATCCATATCGCGCAAATACGTTGAAGAAAATATCGATTCAGGACAGTATTGCGGCTTGTGTTTCTCTTAGCGTCGTAGGTTCGGTATTTTATAACACCGACATGCGATTTAGTTTTATCGTGATGGATGTTAATTGGTTTTGGTTCACACTGGTGACGTTTTTACTACTCGAAGTACCATTATTTATTTGGTATGCAAGGCGCTACCACCTCCCCTTTTTAGATCATTAAAAAAATGCCGAGCTGTGCTCGGCATTTTGCTATCAGGCTTACTTTAAGGCCTATGCTTTACAGCCCAAAGGTGTAATAACTCGTGAGCGATAGTCGCCGCCGCGATTGCTGTGAGTTCGCTTTGATCGTATGCAGGAGATACTTCAACCACATCCATACCAATCATGTTTACACCTTGCAAGGCTCGTAAAATTTTCAACACTTTATCCGTGGTTAAACCGCCACACACCGGAGTCCCTGTACCTGGTGCAAAGGCTGGATCTAAACAATCGATATCAAAAGTCAGATAGACCGGTAAATCACCCACTCTTGATTTTATCTGCTCAGCAATTTGCTGCGCGCTCAAATCATTTGCTTGCATGGCATCAATAACATCAAAACCATGATTACTCTGGTTATATTCAGTTCTAATACCAATCTGAATGGAATGCTCTTGACTGATTAAGCCTTCCATCGGCGCGTGATAAAACATAGTGCCATGATCATATCGAGATCCTTGGCTATAAGTATCTGTATGCGCATCAAAATGAACCAGTGCCATTTGACCATAGATTTTATGGTGTGCACGCAAAAGCGGCAGGGTCACAAAATGGTCGCCCCCCAACCCTAGCAAAGTCTTACCTTGAGAAATTATTTGCTGCGCCGCCAACTCCAGCTGCGCAGTAAAATATTCAGGGTCACCAATTGGATATGTAAAATCACCTGCATCAGAGACACTAAGCTTATCCCACAATGAAAATGTCCATGGGTACTTCTTCGACTCCCAAGCCAAATGGACCGATGCTCTTCTAATTGCATCAGGCCCTAACCGTGCGCCTGGTCGGCCAGAGGTCGCCAAATCAAATGGTAATCCTAATACCACCACATCGGTGTCAATCTGGGTCATATCTCGCACCATTGGCTGGCGCAAGAATGTCATACCATTTGAATACAGCGAGTGATCTGTGTGATCGAACAACTGGCTCATATCTTAAACATCTTCCAAATAAGTGTAACCATCTAACCCTTGCTCAAGCTCTGCAAGACACATTGCCTGCTCAGCTTTTGGCAATTTGCTTCTCACCAGTTTTGCATAGTTCGCTTTAAACTGTTCAACATCTAAGTGTACATAGCGCATCATATCCGCTACCGAGTCACCGACATCAACATCACTCAAATGCAGCACCCCATCATTATCTAATGTTGCTATCACACTGTGAGTATCGCCAAACAAGTTATGCATATCACCTAAAATCTCCTGATAGGCGCCAACGAGGAAAAAACCAAGTAAATAAGGTTGATCAGCATGATATTCAGGCACCGGCAAAGTACTTTCAATACCCTGACCATCTACATAGTGCTCAACCGTACCGTCCGAGTCACAGGTAATATCCAGTAGCACCGCACGCTTTTTCGGCTCCGCCGTTAAACCACTCAATGGCAACACAGGAAACACCTGCTCAATTCCCCACGCATCTGGCAGAGACTGAAACAATGAAAAGTTAACAAAGAACTTATCCGCCAGTTTCGCACTCAACTCGTCAATGATTGGGCGATGGAAACGATTCTTATTGTCCATGCGTTGATTAAGTTCATAGCACACTCTTAAGTTAATTTGTTCAGCCCATGCCCGTTGCTCAAGGTTTAACAATCCCATTGCAAATTGGCTATGCACTTCGGCAAGGTCGCCTTGAGTGTCGTGATAAATCTCAATCAAGGCGCGATCATCTCGCTGACCGTTGAGCGCCTGCCATGAACTCCACATGTTGTGCAATAAACGTGGTGCATCATGCTCTGGCGCAACTACAATTTCAGGTTGATAGCTTTCGGTACCGATCACATCTGTGATTAGCACCGCATGATGTGCTGTCAAAGCTCGTCCCGACTCAGAAATGATCCTCGGCATGGGTTGCTGATATTGCTTACACGTATCACCTATGGTGTACACGATATTGTTTGCATATTCCGCCAAGCTATAATTCATCGAGTTATGTGACTGACTGCGCGTGCCATCATAATCAACTGCCAGTCCACCACCTACATCTAAACACTGCAAGTTAGCCCCTAAACGGCGCAACTCACAATAAAAACGCGCAGCTTCACTCACGCCCAACCTTACATCACGTATATTGGCCATTTGCGAGCCAAGATGAAAATGCACTAACTGTAGTGCACTTAACAACTTGGCCTGCGCTAGCTGATCTATCACCGCCAAAACTTGTGACGCTGACAGACCAAACTTAGACTTTTCACCACCGCTTGCTTGCCACTTGCCCTTGCCTTGAGATGCAAGCCTGACTCGCAAACCCAAGCGAGGAGTCACATTCAATGCCTTAGCTTGTTCCATAACAATATCAAGCTCTGAACGCTTTTCTAATACGATGTAAACCTGATGGCCGAGCTTTTCACCCAGCAAAGCTAAACGTACATACTCTTTGTCTTTGTAACCGTTGCATACGATCACAGCCGAAGTCTGTTCGCTCATCGCCAATACTGTAAGTAGTTCAGCCTTACTGCCCGCCTCTAACCCAAGCTGCTTTTTATTGCTGCCCGCTTGACTGGCTATCAAACCTTCAACCACTTCACGTTGTTGGTTTACCTTGATTGGATATACCAACAAATAATCTTCTGGATATTGATAGTCTGAGATAGCCTGATTAAATGCATCACAAATGCTGTGTACGCGTTGACTCAATATTTGAGGAAAACGTACCAATGCAGGCAACGTGTACCCTTGTGATTTGATTTGCTCAGCAATGCTGAGCAAAGTTACTGCATGTTCTGGCTGTGTCAGCTTTGGCATTGCAGTAACCTCTCCCTGATCATTGATACCATAAAAACCTTGGCTCCAATGACGCACGTTATAGCAATCACGCGCGTGTTCAGAAGAGATGTTTTTGGCCATTAAAGTTCCTTAAAAGTCTAAAGTGTTCAGTGTTTATTTTTGCGCATTAGAAATAAATCGTGCCCCTGTGTCTAACAAAATATTTCACTCTTAAAGAGTAATAATTTAACTCGTGCTCAAATTAATTTTGGCATGAAAAAGGCACCTCGCGGTGCCTTGATTTTCATTAACTTTATTTCATAGGAGCATCTAATTTATCTGCTGAAAATCAGAAAGATTGACAGCAAGTAAATTGGAATCTGATTAAATTTCTGCATGGTGCCAAAGGCTATCAACTATTTCACTGAACGAGCTGGCCCGCTTGTGTTGATTCATTGCTTTGCCCGTCATACGGCTCATATCAATGAGATCAAAATAACCGCATATGCGAGCAGGCGCTTGACTCATTACCAGTAGATGTTCATGACCTGACGCTTCCATACTTTTGACAATGTCACCTACTTTAGCTGTACGTAGTGTTAACTCATTGACACTGTTGAGTGAAGCCAAAGGGATCATGACATCAGCAACGCTCAGCTCAGCACGACTAATGCCTTTTTTCGCAGAAATTCTCGGAACATAACTGCTGGATAATCTCGCTTTGGAGATAATACCAAGCATATTGTTTTGCTGATCGACCACGAAACTAATACGCATATGTGTTTGTTGCATGATCAACAAAGCATCTGCCACGCTAGTACTACTGTCTATGCGTTGCGGCGGAACTTGATGAAAGCCATGCATCACAGTCGTGGCAGGGCTATCCATTGAAACGGTAACAGCACTGTCCAAAGTGGTCTCAAAATGGGTCTCGGCACCAATGGTTTGGCTGCCAATTGTTTGGTATGTAGACATAACAACACCTGTTTTTAAATATAAGCTAACGACAAAAAGTTTGTATTAATTATTGTGAAGTGGGCTTACAAAACAGGAGGGGCACGAATACTAAAGTGTTGTGCTGTGTAAGTGTAGAAGTCACTACCCTTACACGCTATGAGACCAGCGCCTACAACATGAAACTCATAATCCAATGTACCAACTATTGGTTCCTGTGGATCATGGTCTATGGGATCTGCGTCGATATAGATAGATTGTTGCTGTTCATAGTGATTTTCAATCTTGGCATAGCTCAACGGTGCATTGATCACTGATAAGAACAACACACACAAACAAGATATGATAAACCACTTACTAAACCGCATTTTATCTCCCGACTATTAGGCGCTAAATTGCAACGCCTAATTTTCAGTGTATGGGCACGCTAAACAATAAGCAAGGCTAAAGTGTGAATTCCGCACCACCTTCTTTGTATCGACTGACCAAAAGCTGCTCGACCCGAACACCTTCAATATCAATTGCCTCAAATTTATAACCATCGCAAATGATGTGATCAGCACGCTTAGGTAAACGCTTTAAGCGATAGATCAAAAAGCCTGCGACCGTTTCATACTGATTTACTTCTGGTACATCTTCCCAGCCCAGCACACGACATAGGTCAACCATCGGCGTTGCGCCATCCACCAGCCAAGACTCACTGTCGCGTTGCACGATTTGTTCTTCGCCATGAAAAGTCACTAAATCTCCCATAAAGCTGCTCATTAAGTCTTTGATGGTCACAATACCGACGATCAAAGCATATTCATTGACCACAACCGCAAACTGCTCACTTGCCGATTTAAAGGCATTCAGTGCTTCGGATAAAGTAAGCGTTTCTGGTAGATAAAATACCTCTTTTTCAATGATCTGCTCATTCAAATGAACAGCTTCACCGCGTAACAGTTGCTTTAAAAGCTGCTTGGTATCAACAAACCCCAGTAGTTTATCGAGATGACCGTCACACACCAAAAATTGGTTATGCGGATTATTGAGAATTTTCTGGTTAATGGTATCGCTATCATCTTCTAAGTCTAAAAATACAATCGATTCTCGGGTTGTCATCGCCATAGGCAATGTTCGGCACTCTAGTTCTAACACATTACCTATCAGTTGATACTCTTGCGCCTGCAAACTACCACTTTTGGCACCAGCATCCATAATAGCGACAATTTCTTCCGTAGTGACTTCATCTTTGCGCTCGGTAGGAAAGCCAAAAATTTTCAACACTAAATTGGTTACACCATTGAAAAACAACACCAAAGGCTTAAATGCCGTGGTAATGGCATTCATCAGCGTCACCACTCTTACTGCGACCGCTTCGGGCATCAACATGGCTATGCGCTTAGGCAACAAGTCGGCAAAGAGAATGAACAATGAGGTGATCGTTAAAAACGATACCGCAAAACTAATCTTGTCAAGCAATGGTCCTTGATACACTAAGCTCACATAATAACTAACAGACTCGGTAAGCGCCTGCTCTCCTAAAATTCCTCCCAAAATGGCAATGGCATTCAAGGCTATCTGAACCATGGCAAAAAACGCCCCAGGATGCGCCTGCAGCTTTAATACTTGTTCAGCACCATGATGTCCTTCGTCCATCATAATCTTGAGCTTTATTTTGCGCGCGGCTGCAATCGCTATCTCAGACATAGCAAACAACGCACTGATCAGGATCAAGCACACAATACCCAGCAATTCGCTCACTTATTTTCTCCACTAGAATAGGCTATCGCTTTAAGAATCAGTCAAAAAGCGAGCAATTGTAGCCTAACCGAGATGCTAAGCAACAAATATAAACACTTCAAAATCAATGTGTTGAAATATATTTTTTTAGATGGCTAGGTTATGCAATAGTTTGTTACGCATTTTCGTTTATTCATCCACCTGCGCGGGCTTATACTATGGGGAAATTTAACCATGTTATTTGAGGTATGTTGTGCAGTTGACTCAAGGTATAGAGTACTTCCTCTCAGGCTTTTCTCTTATTACGCAAAAAGGGTTGAAGCGTTTTGTTTTTATTCCTTTGTTGATCAACGTATTACTGTTCGGGAGTTCATTATTCTTTTTATACGATTGGCTAACACAAGGGTTTGACTACCTAAATAATCTTTTACCAAGCTGGTTAAGTTGGCTTGAATGGCTAATGTGGCCCATTGCCATTATGGTGATTTTGTTTAGCTATAGTATGGTCTTTACGGTGATCACCAATTTTATCGCTGCGCCATTCAATGGCTTGCTCAGCGAAAAAGTAGAAATGTACTTAACTGGGCAAAAAATTAATGACGATGGACTGGCTGACTTACTCAAAGATGTACCACGTATGCTCGGTAGGGAGTGGACCAAATTGTGTTACTACCTGCCCCGTGCAATTGGCTTTTTTATTTTACTTTGGGTTTTACCACTGGTTGGACAAATACTCTGGGTGATGTTCACCTGTTGGATGTACAACGTACAATACAACGATTACCCATTCGATAATCATAAAATTCATTTTAAACAAATGAAAGCAGACCTAAAAACCAAGCAAGGCTTGTCTTATGGGTTCGGTTTTGCGGTGTTTATACTCACTTCTATCCCTGTGGTTAACCTGATTGTGATGCCGGTTGCAGTCTGTGGTGCAACGCGTCTATGGGTTGAAAATTACCGCCAAAACTACCGCTGAGATTACACTTCAACCTAGGCAATAGAGTTATGATTCTAAAATGACTCTATTGCTATATTTGTCATAGAGTTATCATTCTATTGTCATGTTTATAACTTAGCATTTGTTCTCTATTTATAAACAAGATGATGTACTCAAATGAAGTTCAAGCTATTACTTTCTCTCAGTGCTGCCATTGCGTTAAGCGGCTGCGACGACACAGAAGTCAAAGAAGTGACCAAAGAAGTGGTCGTAGAAAAGCCCGTTACCGTTATTGAAAAGGTAGAAGTGCCGGTGATCGTTGAAGTGCCAAAAGGGGCCGCAAACGATGTACAACTTGGTACCCGTGCACAATTTCTAGTAAATCAACTGGAAGATGGCGAGTTAAAAACCAAACTTCAGGCGTGTCAAGATGGGCCTTTTTACAAAACTGACTTTTCAATCGGTCACCGTGGTGCACCAATGCAATACCCTGAACACACCAAAGAGTCTTATGTTGCAGCTGCGAGAATGGGCGCAGGCATCTTAGAGTGTGACGTCACCTTTACCAAAGACAAAGAGCTAGTATGTCGTCACTCACAATGTGACTTACATACCACCACTAACATTTTAGCCATTCCTGAACTTGCGGCTAAGTGCTCGCAGCCATTTACGCCGGCCGATGAATCCACGGGGGCACCTGCTAGTGCGCAGTGTTGTACTTCTGACATCACCCTTGCTGAGTTTAGACAGCTCAAAGGTAAAATGGATGGTGCTAACCCAAATGCGAAAACCGTTGCAGAATACCTACAAGGCACCGCAAACTGGCGCACGGACTTATACGCCAGCCAAGGTACACTGTTAACGCACAAAGAAAGTATCGAGTTATTCAAATCACTCAACGTCAAAATGACACCAGAGCTAAAATCAGCCAACGTTCCTATGCCTTATGAAGGAATGACACAAGCGATGTACGCACAAAAAATGATTGATGAGTACAAAGCGCTTGATGTGGCTCCAGAGGATGTTTTTGCACAATCATTCAACCTAGAAGACGTTAAATACTGGATAAGTAACGAAGCACAATTTGGCGCGCAGGCGGTCTATCTCGACGACAGATACGATATCGCTGGCTTTAACCCAAACAACCCTGATACTTGGCAACCCACCATGGCGGAGCTTAAAAACGAAGGTGTGCAAATCATCGCGCCACCACTTTGGATGCTGGTAACACTCGACAACGACAGTAATATCGTCCCGTCTGAGTATGCCAAAGCAGCAAAAGCCGCGGGTCTAGATATCATCACTTGGACTTTAGAGCGTTCAGGTCCGCTTGCAGCAGGCGGCGGTTGGTATTATCAATCCATCAGTGATGCAGTTACCAACGACTCTGATGCGTTGGTACTACTCGACGTATTGGCCACACAAGTTGGTGTCATCGGCGTATTTAGCGACTGGCCCGCTACCACCAGCTTCTACGCTAGCTGCATGAACATGACTCCAAGCATTTAATAACAGTTACCATTAAGTAGTGTTTAGCCCCTCCTGCGAGGGGCTTTTTTATAATGACAAACCCCTTAAGTAAAGCTACCCGTACTAGTCGGTCACTGACCAATATTTACCTAAGTACCTAAATGTTTATAATGTGCCTATCGCTGATAATAAGAACAAACACATGCTGGTAGAATTTAACAAGTTTCGCTTTGATACCAAAAATGGGTTATTAACCCATGAAGGTAAGCCCATCTACCTCAAACCCAAGCAGCAAGCGCTCTTGAGCTTCTTTATTGAAAATGCAGGAACAACACTGAGCAAAGAGCAGATCTTAGAGACGGTATGGCAAGAGCGAGTTGTTTCAGAGCAGGTAGTATTTCAAACGATTAGTCAGTTACGGGCAATTATTGGTGAACGCGCGATTCAGACCTACTCCAAAAGGGGTTACAAATGGAATGTGCCAATACAAGAAGCCACCATACAAGCCCCACCTAATTCTGTTTCAGTAGCCCAAGAGATGCAACGTAAACGAAGCGCCCTTATCGTTCTCTCGCTCATCATCTTAGCACTTGGTTTTTGGCTAAAAACAACCCTCAGCCCTAGGCCCACAACTATCCATATTTTACCATTTAATGGCATTGAAAACATAAACTTGACAAGCTCAATGAGCTTATTTGAGCTTGCACCTTTGGCACAGCTTCCTCCCTTTGCTGGTGATTATTTGACGATGCCGAAACTGATATGGCAATCCCAGTTTGAGGATGACGCACACTGGTTGTTGGGCGGCCGTGTTTACACTCTGACCGATGGCGTTATCTTTGAGTTTCGTTTGCAGGGTAAAACTAAACATTGGCATGACTATATTTTTAGCAACGACCTAAAGCAATTAGGGCAATTGATCGAGCACAAAGTAAATAAGTTACACCAACTTGGGCTATTCGACACCGACCAGACACTTACACATTGGATCGATCTATTGCGTGAACGCAGTGCATATACATCTCAACCAAGTGTTGACTTGTTTTTGGCCAAGCACTTTAATGCATTAGGGCACACAGACACGGCACTGGCATATCTAACAAGCATCCTTAGATTGCCCAACACAACTGAAAACATGCCCATCAAGCTACAAGCAAACTTGCAAAAGGCACTTATTCATAAACACAGTGGCCAATACGAAGCCGCGCTTGAAACGCTAAACACCTTTGATACCCATAAGCTCTCGCAAATTTGGCCCCTTAAATTCGAACTCATTAAAGCACGCGCATTTTTAGCCTATGCCATGCGTAACCCTGAACAAGTCAGCGCACAACTGCAGTATGGTGCGGAACTTGCCAAACACAACATTGATGCAATAGGCCGTTTTCAGCTGCACATATTAGATTCGATTCTATCCGCCAAACTGGGTTTGAATGAACGCAAGTATATACAGTTAAATGAGGCTCAGCAGCTCATTGCTGAGCAACAGCTTCATCCTGCTAATTTGGCTTTTGTCTATTTACACTACGTTTTGTTTAGTAAAGACGATGACAGCATCATCAAGTACCTTGAGAAGATCATTAAGTTGCCACGGACTCAACATAACTTTTGGGTAATCGATGATTCTTTTGAACGACTATTTAACCAATACCTTAAAGCGGATAACCTAACCGCAGCAAGCGCTTTGTTAGCGCACAACAACGCCGAAACAGTTAACCACAGCCTGCTTCAAGCCAAGCTCTTGCTTGCACAAAATCAAACCCAGCAAGCTATTGCCCTGTTAGAGCAGAGTTATCAGCAATCTCAACGCGAGCTTGATAAAAATGGTAGTATCAATGCTGCGCGTGCGCTCTATCGATATCTAGGCACACAAGATAATAAGCGCCAGCTCTATCATGACTTCTTGCTACGAAATGGAGAACAAAAATGGTTAGAACGCCAACTTAATGAGCCGATGTAGTCAGCATATTTAACCCTACATAAACGCATCAACAAATTCGTTAGCAGCTATATGCTTTTACAAGCCTTAAGCCAAGCAGCGCTTTGCGTACTCAACTTAAGGTATTCCCTTGTCAGCTATCTATTTAAATTCTAACCAGTCCAATTCAAACCAAGACGATTCGTCTAGACGAACTTCCAACGGTGCATTACCAGCAACAAGCACGGCCGAGGCTGTATACGTTGCAAACTTATCACTTTTAGGAATGTCATAGCGACCCACTAAATGGTTTCCTTGCCACAGCTCAAAACGCGTGTCTTGTTCTGCTTGTGCTCTAAAAGAAAGCATTGCTGTTTTACTCTGCTTGACTGAAAAACCCAACTGAACCCACGCTGGCTTGTGTGGCTTAATGCCTGTAGGAAAGTGGTCAGGGTTAGCGCTAAACCCAGCTACGGTTGCACTATCACGCTTACCCAACCAATAATACTGACCATCAAAAAAGTGCTCTGTCTCTATACGCTCATCGTCTTTAAATATTTTAGCCGTGCCATAACTGACTATTTGACTGCCAAGCCCTTCACCTTGCTTGTTGTAAGAGAATACTTGATAACGAACATACGCTCCGTCAGGGGCTGAGCTATCAATATATTGTGGTGACTTTAGGTTATCTGAGAGTAAAGTAAAACCCGTCGCATGACCATTCGCAGAGTCACTCATTGCGCGATATACCGCGTACTTAACAGCTTCCCCTTTTACCTCTAACCAACTAATTTTATAGCTTTTATTTTCACCTGATTGCACCATAATACCGGTTGGAGTTGCGGGGATTTTTTGCAGTTGTAAGTGGTGTTGCCGCTGCGCAAGCTGCGCTTCTTTTAGTTGACGTGCAAACCTCGTAGTTGCCTCAGAGGCACGACCGGGGTCGTCGGTTTCCAGTACTAAGCGAATACCTTCAAGGCTACCTTGAAAGTCTTTATCAATCCAATCCAGTACATTTACTCCTCTTGGCTGCCAGTGCCACGCTTCACCCGCCACGATATATTGCTGACACACTTGCTGCTTTGAATCACTATATTCATGACAACTGCGGGTAAACTCTCTAACATTGCCCATCATGTCATACAGGCCAAATTGATTGGGCCGATACATTCCCACAACAGTATGGTAAACAGCCCCATCATTACAGTTGACGCTGCGCTTGTAACGCACTTGATGGTGCTTTTTAAACCCTGCGATATTGGCGATATCTTCGGTGTTTTCATACTTACAAACTTCCTGTTGTTTGAGGTCATCAGCAAATGCCATACGCCCTGTTTTACCTGCCATCGCAGCATAGCGCCATTGCGATATAGTGGGCAACTTATACGATTTACCCGTTTTTTCTGCGAGCCAGTTAGCGTAATCCAGCGCGCCACGAATGCCTGTACAGACAACTGGTCGATATGGGTTGGCAATGTACTCAGGCAAGTCCCAGGACCCAGGGTTGTCAGGGTCGGGCCAGCGCTTATCCGTAAAAGCCATACAGTTTTTTGGCACTTGATAGCCAGTATCTTTAACAAACTGGCTAAACTGCGCCACGGTGACTTCATACTTACTCATATAAAAGTCATTGTCTTTGGAGTTCTCACTCGTGGAAATACGCTGCAATATTGGCTCAATCACATCGTCTGAGACCATCGCTTTGGCACTCGATATGCCAATACTTGAGGTAATGATTAACGCTAAAGGAAAGTGGTTCATAAATACTCCTGTGTAAATTCCAAAAACACAGTAAGCAATCAAAGGAGGGGAATCTTATTAAACTTTTATTTTCTGAAAAGATTATTTCTTAAGCTTATTATTCATATGGTTATAAAAAACTCTATTTTTCTAACTGGTCAAAAAAGTTATTTCACTAACATGGGGATTGTTAATGGTAACTACCAGTTTTTGGATCTCATCAAGCACAACCAAACTGGTTTTCTCACCTTGGTTTAGTTGTATGCACTCTTGACGCGCCTCATTGCGCTTAGTGTCTAGCGCGATGCCCGTTACTACCTCGCCAGTTTTTAACGTGAGCCTTATGGGATATTGATACATACAAACAATCTCTATGTAATCATGTTCGTCGCAACTTAGCACCAGATTGCTCCCGTAAATATTACCAAGACCCCAATAAGGTAATAATGGGGTCTTGTAAAGTATTTAACTGTATAGCTTCTGTGGTACGCGATTCACCTTGATATGAACCGTTACCTCTTCCCTATCATGGTACAGATGCTTTGCCTGTAACTCATAGTCCACTTCATATTTAGGCAATTCTTCATGAATTAAAGTCAGACATTCATAAACGCTATCGAAGCGTTTTTTCATCGGTAACTTAAGGTTAAATATCAATTCTTTAGCGAAAGCGTTAACTATCCAGTCCAACATTAAGTTAGTCACCTTCAATGGCTTTTCAACCATATCGCATACTAACCAATTGATATTGCGCTTCTCTGGCAAGTATTTAAAGCCATCTTCGGTGAAGTGCTTCACTTGCCCTGATTCCATCAGGGATTCGTTCATTGGGCCATTGTCGATGGCGGCAACAAACATGCCTCGGCGCACTAGCTGATAAGTCCAACCGCCAGGGCATGCGCCTAAATCCACGGCCCGCATACCAGGCTGCACGCGCTGCTCCACCTCATCTTTAGGAACGAAAACATTAAACGCTTCATCCAATTTTAAGGTAGAACGACTCGGTGCATCACTGGGCATTTTTAGGCGCGGGATCCCCATAAAAAATGGTGAGTTGTTGTGACTGAATGAATACCCCACATAAGCCGTGTCATTAGCTAAAAACAACACGTGTAAGACGGGCTTAGACGGCTTGTGCTCCCGTGTCAGCTTGTTAAATTTCTCTAAGCTTTTTGCCAATGGCGTCGAGAACTTTTTACAAAATTTCGACAGCTCTTTACCCTCATTGGTATCCGGTGTTTCAACACGCAAATCACCACATAAAGGAAAGTCACTCACCGCGGCTTTTACCTCGCTGACTCTGTCTTCAATTGGCATATTGCTCAGCAACACACCCGCAAACCACTGACGTGCAAACACCAGGCTTTTAAAATCTACCTTTTTGATAAGTTCCTGAGCATCATTTGGTGCAAAGCATTCAAAAGTCACAAAGCCCGTGTTTGGCTTTGCTTTTACATAACCACCAACGCCCTGCAAAGCAGCGTGGTGGTTAATTTCAGCAGCGGCGTCGTTTTCAAATCCGCTGCGACAATAAATTACAACACTCGACATGGGTGCTCTCTTTTAAAATGTGTGTTTACTGATTTTAACGATCAAAACTATCCAGGCGGCGATAAAACATAGCCCGCCCAACGGCGTGATGGCACCAAGCCATTTTACTCCAGTTAGCGCTAGTAAGTATAAACTACCACTAAACAGCGCAATACCCGCTATCAACAACCAGCCAGATAGATTGACCTTAACGCCCCACTTTAACAGCAGGGCAACAGCTATCAATGCCAAACCATGGGTCATTTGATAGTCACTGGCAGTTTTGAAAATACTCAAAGCATACTCATCCAAATGACGCTTAAGGCCGTGCGCCGCAAATGCGCCGAGCATCACTGATAGCATGCAAAAGCCACTTCCAGCGAGTAAAAAGAGCTTAATCATTAGCATGTTCCCGCATAAATTTAGCGGCCTGTTGCGCCGCTTCTAGCAAATGTTCTGCTTCACTGTAACCACTTTTTTTACGCGGTTTAAGTGAGTGGTCACCATCTGCAAAAAATATGTACTCTGGCGCTTTATCAAGTTGCAGTTGCGCCAATTCAGCTTGATTGCCAAAGGTGTCGCGCTCTCCTTGTAACACTAGAAATGGACAAGGAATATCCGCAAAGTGCTCTGTTCTGAGCTTGTCGGGTTTACCTGGCGGGTGAAATGGGTAACCCATTGCAATCACGCCTTTTATTGGGTATTCCCCCTCGGTAACCAGCATTGACGCCATTCTTCCACCCATTGACTTACCGCCAACAAACAGTGGAAGCTGCGAGTCTATTTGCGCTAACTGACTGGCAAAACAGGCCAGTAATTTGGGCGCTCTATCTGGTGGGCGACGTTTTCCTAGCGCTTTAGCTTGTTGCATATATTCAAAATCAAACAGGCCAACTAAAATGCCTAAGTCACATAAATGTTGCGCCATGGTTTGCATGAATGGCGAGTCACTGCCCGCCCCTGCCCCGTGGGCAAAAACAAATTGCGCGATGGGTTTATTTGGTTTGAACCACTGTATTGTCATTACAATTGCTCTTGTTCTACAAGACTGAGCATCCAGTCTCTAAATGATACGATTTTACCCAGTTCAGCCTGCGATTCTCGCAGCACCAAATAGTAGGCATTTTTACTTTCTAGCACGTGATTGAACGGAATAATCAAACGCCCTGAGTCCAAATCTGGCTTAGCCAATACACTGTTGCCAAGTGCCACACCTTGGCCATGCACCGCGGCCTGCAACACCATGGAAGAGTGGCTGAAGATTGGCCCTTGGTTCACTTGTACATTCCTAACGCCCGCTGTTTTCATCCACGCTTTCCATGCCTTTCGAGTGGTGTCATGCAATAACGTATGATGAGCCAAGTCGCTGGGCTGATCTAAAGGCTTCGGGCCGTTAAGTAACAACGGGCTACACAACGGTACCAAGTACTCGGTGTGTAATTTATGTGTTTGTACGCCACTCCAATGTCCACGGCCATAATAGATAGCCACGTCAACATCATCGGTGAGTGAGTTTTCATCATGATCTTGTGCTTTGATCCGAACGTCAATTTCAGGGTGCAGCTCATTAAACAAACTGAGCCTTGGCACCAACCATTGAATCGCAAAACTCGGTGTCAAACTAACGGTTAATGACCCCTTAGCACCACGTGCTAATAGTTTTTCAGTGGCATCTATCAGTTGAGAAAAGATCTCTTTAATATCCAGAAAATAGCCCTGACCTTCTTCGGTCAATAACAACGAGCGATTCTTGCGTAGGAACAACTTCAGGCCCAAGTGCTCTTCTAAGATTTTTATTTGATGACTGACCGCAGCTTGGGTAACGTAAAGCTCTTCAGCAGCTTTTGTAAAGCTCAAATGTCTGGCTGCGGCTTCGAACGCTTTGAGCGCATTCAACGGAGGGAGTCTTCTGGACATAGCGAAAATGCCTTACAAGTTAAGCCACAAGCCCAGTATATACTGGGCTATCTATTTTGATTACAAGTCACTTGCACTGGTATCGAGCGCTGGGAAACTCTTGATCAATTCATCGACCGCTTTCATTTGTTTTAAGTAACCTTCCAGCTTAGCCAATGGCAAAGCACAGGGCCCGTCACATTTAGCTTCGTTCGGATTTGGATGTGCTTCGATAAATAACCCTGCCAGACCTAATGCCATACCACTACGGGCCAGCTCAGCGGCCTGTGCTCGACGTCCATCTGCTGAGTCACTGCGTCCTCCTGGTCGCTGCAATGCGTGAGTGGCATCAAAGATCACCGGTGCCATATGTTTCATATCATCCATGCCCAGCATATCCACCACTAGGTTGTTGTAACCGAAGCTACTACCTCGTTCACATAGAATAACCTGGTCATTTCCTGCTTCGTTGATTTTCTTCAAAATATGGCGCATTTCGTGCGGCGCTAAAAATTGCGGTTTTTTAACATTAATAACCGCCCCCGTTTTTGCCATCGCCACCACTAAATCAGTTTGGCGCGCTAAAAACGCAGGTAACTGGATAATATCAACCACCTCTGACACTGGCTGCGCCTGAAAAGGTTCATGAACATCCGTGATCAATGGTACATTAAAAGTGCTTTTTATCTCTTCAAAAATCTTTAACCCTTCTTCCATTCCCGGACCACGGTATGAATTGATAGAAGAACGGTTTGCTTTATCAAAAGATGCTTTAAACACATATGGAATATTTAGCTTTTGAGTCACTTCCACATAATGCTCAGCAATGCGCATCGCCAAGTCTCGCGACTCCAGTACGTTCATCCCACCAAACAACACAAACGGTTTGTCGTTTGCAATTTCTATGTTAGCCAGATTGATCGTTTGTGTATTCATATTTCTTCCAATTTAACTGCCAATGATACGCAGCAACTGACCACAGAGCCACGCCATATACGTACCCAGTGCATAACCAAGTACTGCTAATAATACCCCAACAGGAGCCAATGCGGGGTGAAATGCTGATGCAACAACCGGTGCCGAGGCAGCCCCGCCGATATTTGCTTTACTGCCCACCGCAACATAAAACACGGGCGCTTTGATAAGTTTTGCCACCAAGAATAATAGCCCAATATGGATCGCCATCCAAATTACACCAATTATTATATACTTAGGTGCTTCTACAATTTTGGTTATATCCATATGCAAGCCAATCGTTGCAATTAAGATATACAAAAAGCTTGCTCCGACCTTTGAGGCACCCACCGCTTCATACTGACGCGCTTTAGTGAATGACAATGCCAAGCCAATGCTGGTCACTAACACGATAATCCAGAATAGTTTACTGTGTAGTGAGAACTTTTTCAGGCCGGGATAATGTTCAACAAAAAACGGCACCAATAAGTCTGCCGCGAAATGCGCAAGGCCAGTTGCACCAAATGCTAAAGCCAGCATGATCATAAAATCTCTCAGTTCGGGTTTGCGTGCATGCTGAGCTTCAAACTGCTGAACCTTATCTATTAGACGGTCGATTGAACTAGTATCAGCGCCAGTTTTTTCATCTATCTTTTTGTGTTTTGCAGCGAGCATTAACAGCGCTGCCATCCACAAGTTGGCAACCACAATATCAACTGTGACCATCACCGTGAAAATTTCTCCGCCTGCGCCGTATATCTCTTTCATGGCAAGCATATTCGCTCCACCACCAATCCAGCTGCCGGCTAACGCAGCCATACCTCGCCATAATGCCTCAGGTCCCGAAACACCAAGTAATTCGGGCATGATAGTGGCAACGATGAGCAAAGCAACAGGACCACCGATCACCACCCCTATGGTGCCGGTTAAGAACATAATGATGGCTTTTTTACCTAAACCTAGAATGGCTTTAAGATCAATACTAAGTGTGAGTAAAACCAAGCATGCAGGCAATAGAAAGTATTTAGCAACCGTGTACACATCATTGCTACTGCCATCAACAATACCAAAGGTATTAAGTAATGATGGCAAGAAGTAACACATGAGTAGTGCGGGTACATATTTGTAAAATTTGGCCCAAAAACCCTGCTTTAGATTTGATGTATAAAACACAAACCCAAGAATGAGTGCAAGCAAGCCCAGAATAACAGCATTGTTTGTGATTAAAGCTGATCCTTGTTCCATAACAGCCCTCGTTATTATTTTTTAATGGAGTATGTTGTTGTGATCGGCAAGTTCTGCGATTTGGTGCTGAATAATCTCTATAGTTGGATCATCTGGGCACTCGTCAACAAAGAATTGTAGATCTTCCTTTGCCATTTTGGGGCAGTTGAGTTGATTAAGTAAATAACCTCTATCACGACGCTCGTAAGGATCATCACCAATTAAATCCATCAATAACTCAACGCAACTTAAGGCATGACTAAACTTATCTGCCGCAATAAAAGCCCACTTTTGTTGTGCAAGATAAAGCTTTACCGCTTCATCTCCCATCACCAACTCTAATGGCTCTTCATTCTTATCTGCGTCAGCGTCGTTTTCAGGCACAATATACCAGTTTTGCTGGCCACTATTTGGGTCAACTAAATAGCCTTCTTCGTTGCTCATTGCAACGTGCACCACAACCTCACCTTGGCTTAAAGCTAGATTCGCGTCAAACTCTGCTCGCTGCAATAGATGACTGAGGATCATCGCCAGTGCGGTAGGTGAACCACTACGCATATTAAGTACATAACACACGCTGTTGAGTGTATATTCTGGAATATTTTGGTCACTGCCACTGAATAGCCAAACAGTGTAAAAAGCATCTAATAGTTTATCTAACCGTTCATGTGGATGCGGGTATTGGACGCAAATTTTCTCTACCAGCAATTCTAACTCTGATAGCTGACAAAAGCTGGTTTCTAGTTTGGCTTGCGCATCCCAATGCCTCTCCGCCTTGATACAGCGAAATAGAGGATCCTGAGGTATGTAATCTGTACTACCGTCTTGTTCTTCGAACCAGATATCAGTCATATATCCCGAGTCAACTCACAATTTCTAATAAACGAAAGTCTAGTCTACCACTTTTTACTACAGACCCAAATAGCGATGCTATGAGCTGCATAGTTTTAATTATCTCCGTCACCCAAGAATAAGTGATAAGTACTAACCAAAGAAACTAAAAAAGCGCATCAAAGCGCTTTTTTAACATAGGCCTGTGGCGTTTAGGTTACAGGACCAGTGCACCTTTTGTACTTGCTAAATAGCCGACACCCAATAACGAGATTGTTGCGCCGATAAAAGTCGCTACTTGCGTTTGTCTATTGGTAGATTTCGCACCTATTATGCCAAGCGCAATGTAAGCGATTACCAATACTATCTTTTCAAGTAACCAAGGCTGGCCCAGAGGATTAATACTACCTGCGACTAACAAAGCGATTGCTGAAACCAATAACAGGGTGTCAACACCGTGGCTAGCTATGAAAACGCCCTTATTAGCAGCCAGTTTACCACTGCCAAAACGCGAAAAGGCGCGGGTATAAAATAATAAAATGCTGAGCACGACGAATAGCATATGTGTATGTTTTAACGCTAAGTAATCCATATTTACTCTTTATTAGTGTTGTTTGTCAGGGAAACGAGCCAAAATGGCTTCTACATCATCAATGTGTTCATTTAAAATATCAACCAAACTAGGGTCAAAATGTTTGCCTTTTTGGTTATTAATCTCTGCCAGCGCTTGTTCTTTGGTCCAAGGTTCTTTATAGCAACGTTTGTGACGCAGCGCATCATACACATCCGCTAATGCGACGATACGGCCAAAAATATGAATATCTTCACCTTTTTTACCTTCAGGATAACCTGTGCCGTCCCACTTTTCATGATGCTCTTTGGCAATCACCGCGCCAGCATTTACAATCTCACGCCTTGAGTCTTGGAGAATTCGATACCCTTTAAGCGTGTGTGACTTCATGACATCCCATTCTTCGTCATTCAGCTTGCCAGGCTTATTGAGAATAGCATCAGGAATACCGACCTTACCAACGTCATGCAGTGGTGATGACATTCTCAGCAGCTCAACATCATGGTGACTTAAACCGCTCTGGCTTGCGAATAGCTCACACATATATGCGACACGCTTAACATGATTACCCGTTTCAGTTGAGCGTTGCTCTAGCGCTTCGCTCAAACGGTAGACGAGCTCCTGCTGCGTGCTCTCAATCTCGGCTTGTAATTGCACATTTTCATATGCCAACTGTACATTTTGCGAGAATATTTTTATCAGGTGTTTTTGCGTGTCGGTTAAATATTCTGGGATACCTGACACAAAAAGCATAGAACTGTGATTGTACTCACTTGAGCAGTATGCAAATAAGTAATTGTTTTTATAAACAATGCCTTTCTCACTCAATGCTTGGTTGCAGGCATCAAGCTGCTCGGTAGTTAATACTTCTGTTATTGGCTTTCCTTCACAGCGCTCAAATTCGCCACGCCCAGTAAATACAACAAGTTGATCACTCTTTCGGCCACTTAAGTTACTGGCCACCAATGACGTGGCATACATCGCCTCATCCACGGTGCCAAGCAATGACGTTAACTGCTGCATCACTCCTTTGATAAAATGTTCAATTGAATGGGTGGCAAAAATATCCCGTGACGCACAAATGATTTTTTCCAAGCCTTGACGAGATTGTTCAATCGCTAAAATATCGCGATAAGATCGCAAGCTCGACATCACTACAGTGAATAGCTTTTGTGCGGTTAATTCGGTTTTTGATTTGTAATCGTTGATATCATAATTGACGATTACTTGACGCTCAGGGGCTTGTCCCGGTTGCCCCGTTCTTAAAATGATGCGAATGTGGTTATTCTTAGCTTCTTCACGAATAAACTTAGCAACTTGTAATCCAGCATCATCGGTTTCCATCACAACATCAAGCAGTACAATGGCTGCGTCAGGGTGTTCACTGATGACTTTACGTGCTTCTTCCCCTGAGTAGGCGCTTAAAAATTCTAAGCGCTTTTTTTGAAATTCAAAATCACTCAGAGCCAATTTAGTCACAGCATGGACTTCAGGTTCATCGTCTACGATGATCACTTTCCATTTGCCACTATGCTCTGGCTCAATGACTTCACTCGGTTCATCAGAAAACAAAAAATCATCCATATAGGGATCCTTTCAGTGCACGTCAAATAGGGTTTATAGGGACTCACCAAGCCATTGGGCTAGAGTGACACGATCACAGCCTGCCATATCTTTAATTGTAAGTATATTGCTATAACCCATTTGTGCAAAATACTGCTGCAATTTAGTAGCTTGCTGATAACCGTGCTCAATCAGTAAATAACCACCATGATTAAGGTGTTGTTTACCTTGCGCAATGATAATCTTAATATCAGACATTCCTTCGTCACCTGCCACTAATGCACTTAAGGGTTCAAACCTGACATCCCCTTGTGACAAATGATGATCATCATGCTCAATATATGGCGGGTTACTCACTATCAAGTCAAATCTTTGTTGCGCTACAGCCTGATACCAATCACTTTGAGCGATTTCTACGTTATTGAAACCTAACTTTTGCTGATTGCGTTTTGCAAGAGCTACTGCATCGTGCGAATAGTCAAGTGCAGTGATTTGCCAGTACGCTTGCTCAGATGCAAGTGCCAATGCGATGGCCCCCGTTCCGGTCCCTAAATCAAGCACTTTGGCCTTATCAGGTAACGCTAAACTTAATGCGTGCTCGACCAGCGTTTCGGTATCTGGTCTTGGGATCAACGTGCTGGCATTAACCTCCAGTGGCAAGCTCCAAAACTCGCGCATGCCCACAATATGGGCCACAGGCTCTCCCAGTCTTCGTCTGTCAATCAGCGCGATAAACTGAGTTTGCTGTTGCTGTGAAAGTTGCTCATCTGGCCAAGCAAAAAGATAACTGCGGGGTTTATCTAACACATGCAGCAGCAAGACTTCACTATCTAACTTAGCACTGTCGGAAGAGGTCGTTAAAAGTTCAGTAGCCCATGCAATTGCTTGGGCTACATTGTATGTCGTCACGTTTATTCTTCACCCATCGCGGCCAATAGATCAGCCTGATGTTCTAACAATAGCGGGTCGATGATAGCACCCAAGTCACCGGCTACGATTTCGTTAAGGCGATATAATGTCAGGTTGATACGGTGATCGGTAATACGACCTTGCGGGTAGTTATAAGTACGGATACGCTCTGAGCGATCTCCACTTCCCACTAGGTTTCGACGCTCTGATGCCTCTGCCGCTTGGCGCTTCTCGTCTTCAGCTTGCTGCAACCGAGCACCCAGTACAGATAGCGCTTTAGCACGGTTTTTGTGCTGTGAACGTTCGTCCTGACATTCAACTACCACGCCGGTTGGTATGTGGGTGATACGAATCGCGGAGTCCGTTTTGTTAACGTGCTGACCACCGGCACCTGAGGCGCGAAAGGTATCGATTTTTAGATCCGCAGGGTTAATCTGAATCGCTTCTGCTTCAGGGATCTCTGCCATCACGGCAACGGTACATGCGGAAGTATGTACTCGGCCTTGTGATTCGGTTTCTGGTACGCGTTGTACACGGTGTGCGCCTGACTCAAACTTCAGTTTACCATACACCCCATCACCACTAATGTTGGCTATGATTTCTTTGTAGCCGCCGTGCTCACCCTCATTGGCGCTCACTACTTCAACTTTCCACTTTTGCGTTTCTGCATAACGGCTATACATACGGAACAAGTCACCCGCAAAGATAGCAGCCTCATCACCACCGGTACCTGCTCGCACTTCAAGAAATACGTTGTTATCGTCTTTTGGATCTTTTGGCAACATCAACACTTGTAAATCATCTTCAAGCTGTGCAATTGCTGCTTTGGCTTCTTTGTATTCTTCTTGGGCCATTTCACGCATATCTGGGTCTGAATCTTTCAACATCTCTTCCGAGGTCGCGACATCCTCTTGCGCTTGTTGATAAGCAGCAAACGCCTTTACAACATCTTCAAGCTCTGAGTACTCTTTTGACAACGCGCGAAAACGGTTCTGATCACCGATCACTTCTGGGTCACTTAGCATCGCTTGAACTTCTTCATAGCGCTCGGCTAAGGTCTCTAACTTACGGTATACGGACTCTTTCATTAACGTCTTATTCCTGCTCAATTCCTAATGTTTGTTTAAGTTGTGCCAATTGCTCAACGTCACCCAATTTTGCAGCCTCTTGAATCGCTTTTGTTGGGGCATGTGTTAATCGATTGGTGAGCTTATTGGCCAACTCTAGCAATACCTTATCTGAAGGCTTGCCTGCTTCTAGCTGGTTAAGTGCTTTTTCAACCAACTCGGTTTTAATTTGTTGGGCGCTGTCGCGATATTGGCGAATCACATCCACAGACTTTAAAGAGCGCTGCCACTGGGCAAACTCTCTGGTTTTTTCTTCTATAATCGCCTGCGCTTGACGCGCGGCTTGCTCACGACTAGCCATATTTTCGCTGACAATGGCCTGTAAGTCATCTACTGAATACAAATAAGCCGCATCTAAATCACCCACCTGACTCTCAATATCACGCGGTACGGCGATATCGATAAGCAACATTGGCTTGTGTCGCCTTTGCTTGAGTGCCTGTTCTACAACGCCCTTGCCGATTATTGGCAAAGTACTTGCGGTGGAAGAAATAACAATATCAGCTTTGTGTAATTCTTCTGGCAATTGTGCTAATGAGATTACTTGGCCATCGACCTCTTCTGCCAACCCTTGTGCACGTTCAATCGTTCTATTTGCCACCGTGATTGATTTGGGGTGATGTTGAAATAAATGCTTAGCAACCAACTCTATGGTTTCGCCAGCACCAATCAATAACACGCGAGTTTTATCCAATTGACCATAAATGTGTTTTGCCAAATTGACTGCCGCATAGGCTACCGACACCGCACTGGCACCGATGTCAGTTTCGGTACGTACTTGTTTTGCAACCGAAAAAGTCTTTTGAAACAACCGCTCAAAGGTAGGCTTGATGCCATTGTGGTGCTTTGCGCTACTGTACGCTTGCTTGATTTGACCCAATATTTGCGGCTCACCTAACACTAACGAGTCTAATCCGCACGCTACACGCATCAAATGATTCACTGCGTCTTGATTATGATGAACATAAACATTATCACTCAGCTGTGCTTCATCTATGTTGTGAAAACATGCAAGCCACTGAAGAAGCGCTTGGGAATTCTCACTCTCAAGGCTACAATAGATTTCGGTACGATTGCAGGTTGAAACAATTACGGACTCTTTAAACTGAGCGTGATGGGCCAACTCAGTGAGTGCTTGAGACAATTGCTCAGGAGAAAAGGCAACTTTTTCACGTAGTTCTACCGATGCTGTTTTGTGATTTATACCGAGTGCGATGATGGTCATAGATGCCAGAATTGCCCGAGCCCTGTTTTAAAGCCAGCAATTTTACCAAAAATCAATCGAATATGGAAAGTAAGGAACATCATTTGACACGATTTCATTTGATTTTGCTCATGTTTTTTTTATTTCTTAACGGATGTGCGCAAAGAATCACCCCTACACAGCAGCCAAACCAAGACTGGAAAGCATTATTACAGGAACAAAAAAGCTGGCAAGCAAGTGGTAAGTTAGCTTTCCTCAGTGACAAGCAACGCCAGTCAGCCAATTTTAATTGGCAGCTCAAAGACTACAAACAACAACTGATCCTGACTAGCTTCATTGGCACTCGAATTTTATCCCTCACTGAATTGGGGCAGTACAGTGAACTTGAATATGATGGCAACACCTATTTAGACCGTGACAGTCAACAACTCGTTAAACGCTTAAGTGGCATGGATTTACCGGTTGCCCAAGCGCCTGCTTGGCTCACTGGCACAGTAAACAACGATAGCAATCAATACGATAGCTATGGGCGTTTAACCTCTAGCAGTTGGCAAGATGAGCAGGGGCAAATTTGGCAAGCAAACTATGCTCAGTATTCCTTAGTCGACGATATGTGGCTTCCAACGCGAATTAACCTGACTCATAATACACTCAAAATCAAAATTCAGCTCAACTCATGGCAGTTTTAATATGACTTCGCTTTCGTTAATGGCGCCAGCCAAACTTAATTTATTTTTACACATCAACGCACAACGTGCAGACGGCTATCATGAGTTAGAAACCCTGTTCACATTTTTAGAGTTTGGTGATGAACTCACGTTTTCCTGTACTGAGCATGATAAGGTAGAAATTATTGGGGATACCGGCGATATCCCCCTTGAAGACAACCTTATCTATAAAGCCGCATTAGCCCTGCGCCCTTTTCGCCGCGCAGAGACCGGCATTTTAGTCTCACTGAGCAAGAAGCTGCCAATGGGAGGTGGTGTTGGTGGTGGCTCATCAGACGCTGCCACAACATTATTAGCAATAAATCAATTGTGGCAATGTCATTTAAGCTTGCAAGAACTGGCTGAAATAGGTCTTAAATTGGGGGCTGATGTTCCTGTTTTTGTCAATGGAAAAACCGCTTTAGCACAAGGGGTCGGAGAAAAGTTAACCGCCGTAAAGCTGCCCCAGCGCTGGTTTTGCGTAGTATTTCCAAGTGTTCATGTCAGCACAGGTGCTATCTTCACTCACCCAGATTTACCTCGAAATACGGCAAAGCTGACAAGTGATTGGCAACTGGCAAATACCAGTAATGATTGTGAGGCTTTGGTTAAAAAGCTCTACCCCGAGGTTGAAAAGACCCTAGTCTGGTTGCTAAAATATGGCCCGTCCCGTATGACAGGAACCGGAGCGTGTTGTTTTGTTGAACTTGATTCAGCAGATGCAGCACAGCGTGTGCTCAGTTCATTACCGTCATACTGGCAAGGGTTTGTAGCCCCTAGTACCAACATATCACCTGCTCATACGCAGCTTGATAGTTGGCTTAAAATGCAGAAGTAAATTGTTTAAGTTAGCCTGTTTTGACTCTGTCATTGCATGTTAGTCCAAAAATTCAGTGCCTGAGGAACCCTACCGTGCCTGACATGAAGCTCTTCGCTGGTAACGCAACACCTGAGTTAGCTCAAAAAGTTGCAAAACGTTTATTCATTGAATTAGGTGACGCTGTAGTTGGTCGTTTTAGCGACGGCGAGATCAGTGTTCAAATCAATGAAAACGTACGCGGATCGGATGTTTTCATTATCCAGTCAACTTGTGCCCCAACTAACGATAACCTTATGGAGCTTATCGTTATGGTCGACGCGCTACGTCGTGCCTCTGCGGGTCGTATTACTGCCGTGATCCCTTACTTTGGTTACGCTCGTCAAGACCGTCGTGTACGCTCTGCCCGAGTGCCAATCACAGCTAAGGTTGTTGCTGATTTCCTATCTAGTGTTGGTGTTGACCGTGTATTAACGGTTGATCTTCACGCTGAACAAATCCAAGGATTCTTTGACGTTCCAGTTGATAACGTATTTGGTAGCCCAGTACTGTTAGATGATATGAAAGAACGTGAATTTGACGATGTGGTTGTTGTATCACCAGATATTGGTGGTGTTGTACGTGCTCGTGCTATCGCAAAGCTGCTTAATGATACCGACTTGGCAATCATTGATAAGCGTCGTCCACAAGCAAACGTATCACAAGTTATGCACATCATTGGTGACGTTGCAGGTCGCGACTGCATCATCGTGGATGATATGATTGATACTGGCGGTACATTATGCAAAGCAGCTGAAGCGCTTAAAGAGCATGGCGCAAAACGCGTATTTGCTTACGCTACACACCCTGTTTTGTCAGGGGCTGCTGCTGAAAATCTACGCAACTCAGTTATTGATGAAGTAATCGTTACAGACTCAATTCCACTATCAGACGAGCTACGTACTCTAGATAACATTAAAGTACTGACTCTGGCTGATATGCTAGCAGAAACGATTCGTCGTATTAGCAACGAAGAATCTATTTCGGCGATGTTTCAGCACTAAGATGTTGAATAAACATAGCAACTAGCACTATAAAAGCACCCCAGGGTGCTTTTTTTGTATCTCTATGTTTTATTTATCACTCAGCAATGGTATAGTAGCGCGCCTTTTTTAGGTAGGGTGTTTGGTCGCGAGCACCTTAAACTTTAAACTAAAATTTTTGGAGACATTATGTCTAACGAATTATACACATTGAATGCCGAAGTACGCGCTGAGTTAGGTACTGGTGCGAGCCGCCGCCTACGTCGTGCAGACAAGGTACCAGCAATCCTTTACGGTGCTGATAAAGAAGCGCTAACGCTAACTCTTGATCACAACAAAGTAATCAAAGCTCAAGAAGATGAAGGTTTCTACAGCCACATCCTTACGCTAAACATTGCTGGTGAGTCTGTAGAAGCAATTCTTAAAGACATTCAACGTCACCCGTACAAGCCTAAGATCACTCACTTAGACTTCCAACGTGTAGATGCTAACCACAAGATCCACACTAAAGTACCTGTCCACTTCCTAAATGAAGAAGCAGCAACTAAAGGCGGCAACACTATTGCTCACCACGTTACTGAAATCGACGTAACATGTTTACCAGCTGCACTTCCTGAGTTCATCGAAGTAGACGTAGCAGCGCTTGAAGTTGGTGCAACTTTACACCTAACTGACATCAAACTTCCAGCTGGTGTTGCTTCAGTTGAACTTGCTAAAGGCGAAGGTCATGACCAAGCGGTTGTTACTCTAAACGCGCCTAAAGGTTCTGCATCTGAAGAAGCAACTGAAGAAGCTGCTGAATAATTATTAAGGTGTCAGCACCTTGAATAATATTCAAATGCTTGTGGGCCTGGCTAATCCAGGCCCCGAATATCAAAACACACGTCACAATGCTGGTGAATGGTTCATTCTTGAACTGGCCAAGCGCTACAACTGCCAATTAAAACCTGACGCCAAACACTTTGGTCTGACAGGTAAAGTCATTATAAATAATAAAGAATTCAAACTTCTGATCCCTACCACCTATATGAATTTAAGTGGTAAGTCCGTGAGCAGTTTAGCGAATTTTTATAAAATTCCAGTTGAAGATATTCTCGTTGCACATGATGAAATGGACCTAGACCCTGGCATCGCCAAACTTAAAAAAGGCGGTGGGCATGGTGGTCATAATGGCCTAAAAGACATCATCGCGAAAATGGCCAACAATAAAGAATTTCTGCGTTTACGCATTGGTATTGGTCATCCTGGGCACAAAGATAAAGTGACTGGCTGGGTGCTTGGTAAAGCGCCTAAAGAAGATCAGGAAAAAATTGACGCAGCAGTGGATGAAGCGGTGCGTTGTATGGAAATACTGGCAAAAGACGGTGTGTTAAAAGCACAAAACAGACTACATTCATTTAAGCCGTGATCTAAATTTATATTGCGTTTATCTGAGACAAATTAGGGTTCAAAACTATGGGTTTTAAATGTGGCATTGTTGGTTTACCTAACGTTGGTAAATCTACCCTTTTCAATGCATTAACTAAAGCGGGTATCGAAGCCGCAAACTTTCCATTTTGTACTATCGAGCCAAATACGGGTGTGGTACCGGTTCCTGATAATCGCCTAAATCAATTAGCCGAGATCGTGAACCCTCAGCGTATTTTGCCTACAACCATGGAATTCGTTGATATCGCCGGCCTAGTTAAAGGGGCTTCTAAAGGTGAAGGTCTGGGTAACCAGTTTCTAGCGAACATTCGTGAAACGGACGCTATTGGTCATGTAGTACGCTGTTTTGAAAACGAAAATATCGTTCACGTAGCGGGCACTATCGATCCAGCTGATGATATTGATGTTATCAACACTGAGCTAGTACTGGCAGATATGGATGCAGCTGATCGCGCCATGCAAAGAAATGCCAAAAAAGCCAAAGGTGGCGATAAAGAAGCCAAATTCCAGAACGTTGTGTTAGAAAAAGTAAAAGCCCACTTAGATGAAGGCCTAACACTACGCTCATTACAGTTGGATAAAGAAGAAAAAGAGGCTATTAAGCCACTAAACTTCTTAACAATTAAGCCAACCATGTACATTGCTAACGTAAACGAAGACGGTTTTGAAAATAACCCTTACTTAGATAAAGTACGCGAAATCGCGGCAGCCGAAGATGCTGTTGTGATCCCGGTTTGTGCTGCAATTGAAGCAGAGCTGTCTGAACTTGAAGATGAAGACAAGCTTGAGTTTATGGAAGACCTTGGTCTTGAAGAGCCAGGTCTAAACCTAGTGATCCGTGGCGGATATGAACTACTTAAACTACAGACCTACTTCACCGCTGGAGTAAAGGAAGTGCGCGCTTGGACAATTCCTGTTGGCGCTACCGCTCCGCAGGCTGCTGGCAAGATCCATACGGATTTTGAACGTGGCTTTATCCGCGCGCAAACCATTGCTTTTGATGATTATATTCAATATCGTGGTGAAAGTGGCGCTAAAGATGCGGGTAAATTCCGCCAAGAAGGTAAAGATTACATCGTCAAAGATGGCGATGTAATGAACTTCTTATTTAATGTTTAAGACACCATAAAATATTAAAAGGGCCTGCTGGCCCTTTTTTGTTTGTTGCTGCATATTGCTCTTGTCGCAGCAGAGCATACTTTTTTATTAATCGATTAAAATAGCAGCGGACAGTGACATTTCCATGACCAATTCGGCTATTTAATCTGCAAACAAACACTCTGAGTCAGTTTTTTGCAAAAAAGGTGTTGACGTGTTTGGGGCATATCAGCATAATACGCCCCGCATCAGCGATGATGGGAAATAAAAAAAGATGGCTATGTAGCTCAGCTGGTTAGAGCACATCACTCATAATGATGGGGTCCCCTGTTCAAATCAGGGCATAGCCACCATGCTTTTATTACTACCAAACTCATCGATTTAGCTGGTCAAATTGCGGGGGTGGCGGAATTGGTAGACGCGCTGGATTTAGGTTCCAGTATCTTCGGGTGTGAGAGTTCAAGTCTCTCCCTCCGCACCAACTTTTTAAGTTGGTTTGAGTAAACGTTGTTGGAGTATCGCCAAGCGGTAAGGCAGCGGGTTTTGATCCCGCCATTCCCAGGTTCAAATCCTGGTACTCCAGCCAATGGCTATGTAGCTCAGCTGGTTAGAGCACATCACTCATAATGATGGGGTCCCCTGTTCAAATCAGGGCATAGCCACCATTTACTCCCACAAAGTGCAATGTGGTAAAAAGCACGACCTCCTGTGCAGAGGTGGCGGAATTGGCCAGATGTCGATTAGACGCTGGATTTAGGTTCCATCAGAATTAGTACAACCTCCTTGTGCGGGGGTGGCGGAATTGGTAGACGCGCTGGATTTAGGTTCCAGTATCTTCGGGTGTGAGAGTTCAAGTCTCTCCCTCCGCACCA
>NZ_MKJU01000032.1:112789-113241 GCF_001854605.1 Pseudoalteromonas amylolytica
TGTTGGAGTATCGCCAAGCGGTAAGGCAGCGGGTTTTGATCCCGCCATTCCCAGGTTCAAATCCTGGTACTCCAGCCACTTTACCTACCAATTAAAGTGTATATCGAAGCCTTAGGAGCACCTATGGCAAGCTAGTAGCTTAACTACTTAAATTATGCCTTTAGGCATATCCTGTGATGCGGGGGTGGCGGAATTGGTAGACGCGCTGGATTTAGGTTCCAGTATCTTCGGGTGTGAGAGTTCAAGTCTCTCCCTCCGCACCAACTTCTCGATTAGAAGTAAAATAATCAAACCTTTTTGTTGGAGTATCGCCAAGCGGTAAGGCAAAAGAGAGAGGTTTTGATCCCTCACTCATTTCCCCCAGATTCAAATCCTGGGACCACACAAGATTTGAATTAAGTAAACGTTGTTGGAGTATCGCCAAGCGGTAAGGCAGCGGGTTTTGATCCCGC
>NZ_MKJU01000032.1:113291-185349 GCF_001854605.1 Pseudoalteromonas amylolytica
GGCAGCGGGTTTTGATCCCGCCATTCCCAGGTTCAAATCCTGGTACTCCAGCCATGCGGGGGTGGCGGAATTGGTAGACGCGCTGGATTTAGGTTCCAGTATCTTCGGGTGTGAGAGTTCAAGTCTCTCCCTCCGCACCATCTTCTCAAGATGTAAAATTGATAGATTTGAATAATCGACTGTTGGAGTATCGCCAAGCGGTAAGGCAGCGGGTTTTGATCCCGCCATTCCCAGGTTCAAATCCTGGTACTCCAGCCACTTTAATCTACCAATTAAAGCGGAAGTCGAAGCCTAAGATATTAGGCAAGCTAGTAGCTTAACTACTGAACTTTATGCTTCTAAGCATATCCTGTGATGCGGGGGTGGCGGAATTGGTAGACGCGCTGGATTTAGGTTCCAGTATCTTCGGGTGTGAGAGTTCAAGTCTCTCCCTCCGCACCATTCAGGTTATTTCTTATTTTTATCTTCTTAATTATTCCCTTTAGTTTCCTACTTATTATTTTTATTGTCCGTTAAATATTTTAGTACCAAACCGTTGACACAAAAACGGACCTGCGCCCGTTTTAAAAATCGACAAATTGTCAGTTGTTTACCAGCCCATAGCGTGCTCTAGCACCTTGCGCTTTAGAGGGCCGGCCTGATCCGCTATCTTCAAAATACCATTACGTAGCAGCTTTAGCGGTGTTATATCGTTAGAAAAGCCAAAATAACACGCATCCATCATGCTCATCATAGCTAAGTTATCAGCTCGACGTTTTCGCTCATATTGCTTAAGCGCTTTAGAGTCTCCTAAATCTTCCAGCTCTTCTAAACACTCAGCCAGCGCTGCTACATCTTTAAAACCGAGGTTTACGCCCTGCCCTGCTAATGGATTTATGGTATGAGCGGCATCTCCTACAAGTACCAATCGACCTTGGCTGTATTGGTTGGCATGTTGTCTTGCTAATGGAAAGATGGCTTTTTGTTCTACGCTAAAATCTCCAGGCAATTCAAAAAAGTGCTCAACAATCCGCTCCTTCAGCTGCTTATTAGACAAATCAGACATAGCTGCAAGCGTTTGTGCATCTTGATACCAGATTAAGTTTGCATAAGGCGCACGCATGGGTAAAAAAGCGATTGGCCCTGAGGGTTTGAATTGCTGCCAAGTTTTATACTGCTGTGGCGCATCTAATTTGATTAGCACCCCCATACAACTTTGCTGGTATTGCCAACCCGTCACGCCAATATTGGCAAGTGCTCTTAGTGGCGAGCGACCCCCATCGGCCGCAATCAGTAAATCAGCCTGATAGCTTTTGTCAGCATAATGCAATGTAATGGAGTCTAAATTTTGTTCAATTGCCGTGGGCAATGTATCGACGGTTTCCACCGCCACCCCATTCTCGGCAAATTGTGCCCAAAGACTGGCCTGAATGAGTTTATTTTCAATCAGGTGGCCTAAATGAGTTTGCGATACATCTGCGGCATCAAATAACAGGCTATTACCCAGCTGTTCATAGGCTTCAAGTTGATAGTAAGGCGCAACTCGCGTTGCTTTTAATAACCGCATTGCCCCTAACTTTTCTAGCAAGGATTCTGAAAAACGATTGATTGCAGAAACACGAATATCAATCTGTGGATCATCAAGCACGGCTTGAGCATCTATTGGCGAGTGTTCAAGCACAGTAACCTGCGCGCCTTGCTTAGCCAGTTGCACCGCAGCAGCTGCGCCAACCATGCCGCCACCGACAATCACCACCTTATTTTTCATAACTTTGCCTCACCTAATTTGAACCACCAGAATTGTATCTTAAGTCACACCCGTTTGCCCATTTGTAATCACGCCAATACGCTCAACCTTGATCCAGTCTTTTAAAGTTAAAAACTATACTTGGCTAGTGACCCTAGGTCATATAAAATACGCGTCCTTTAAGCTTTGCTATTGCATAGCGAACCACGAATTGCGCGACGTTGTGCATAAGATCCGAATTGAAAACGAGGCAATATTTCAATGAGTAAAAAGTTGCATATTAAAACCTGGGGTTGTCAGATGAATGAATACGACTCTCAGAAAATGGCTGATCTACTGGATGCCACTAATGGCTATCAACTAACAGAAGAAGCCGAGCAAGCTGACGTTATCTTACTCAATACCTGTTCAATTCGTGAAAAGGCACAAGAGAAAGTATTCCACCAACTTGGTCGTTGGAAGTTATTAAAAGATGATAACCCTGACTTGGTAATTGGTGTTGGTGGCTGTGTAGCATCGCAAGAAGGTGACACAATTCGCCAACGTGCGCCTTTCGTTGATATTGTGTTTGGCCCGCAAACACTGCATCGCTTGCCTGAAATGATCAAACAAGTACAAAGCAAACAAGGCGCTGTCGTTGATATTTCTTTCCCTGAAATTGAAAAATTTGACAGACTACCAGAGCCAAAAGCTGAAGGCCCAACCGCGTTTGTGTCTATCATGGAAGGTTGCTCTAAGTATTGTACCTTCTGTGTGGTTCCTTACACGCGTGGTGAAGAGGTTAGCCGTCCACTTGATGACGTATTGCTTGAGGTGGCTCAGCTTGCAGAGCAAGGCGTGCGTGAAGTAAACCTACTTGGTCAAAACGTAAATGCTTACCGAGGTGAAACCCATGATGGTGAAACCTGTTATTTCTCAGATTTATTGCGCTATGTTGCGGCAATTGATGGTATTGACCGTATTCGTTATACCACGTCTCACCCTGTAGAGTTTACACCAGACATTATCGAAGCTTACGCAGATGTACCTGAGCTAGTTGACCACTTACACTTGCCAGTACAAAGTGGCTCTGACCGCATTTTGAATCTAATGAAACGTGGCCACACTGCACTTGAGTACAAATCAACAATTCGTAAGTTGCGTAAAATTCGCCCGAACTTAAGCATGTCGTCAGACTTCATCATTGGTTTCCCAGGTGAAACGGCAACTGATTTTGAAGCCACAATGAACCTTATTAATGACATTGGCTTTGATATGAGCTTTAGCTTCATCTACTCAGCGCGCCCTGGTACGCCTGCGGCTGATTTGCCGGATGATGTCTCTGAGCAAGAAAAGAAAGAGCGTTTGTACATCCTACAAAACCGTATTAACCAAATGGCACAAGATATCAGCCGCAAAATGTTTGATACCGAGCAGCGTATTCTGGTTGAAGGTCCATCGAAGAAAAACCCAATGGAACTGCGTGGTCGTACCGAAAATAACCGAGTGGTTAACTTTGAAGGTCCACACTCTGTGATCGGTCAGTTTGTTGATGTACGTATAACAGAAGCATTACCAAACTCTTTACGTGGCGAGTTAATTCGTACAGAATCAGAAATGAACTTACGTAAGGACGTGGCACCGGCTGATATATTAAATCGTGCCCCGCTAGAGCCAGAAGCTGATGAGTTAGGTGTAACAACGTTTACGCCATAAATCAGATTGATTACGCCAGCCTTTGCTGGCGTACTTGTTATAGGAAGCCATTTTGAGTAGTCAGTTAAAAAATATTGAATTTTACCTAGAACCCGCCGACAACAATCGTCTTTCATCATTGTGTGGTCCATTCGATGAAAACATAAAACAAATAGAGCGCCGCTTAGGGGTAGAAGTCGCCCATCGTGATAATTGGTTTAAAGTGACAGGTAAGCCTGTACAAACCAAAGCCGCTATGGATATTTTAAAGTCTCTGTATGTTGACACTCAGCCTGTTCGAGGCCAAGTTAACGAGATTGAACCTGACCATGTTCACTTGGCAATTAGTGAAGCGAATGTATTAGAACAAGACGCGCCCGCAGTCTGGGACCAAGAGGTCTACATAAAAACACGTCGCGGCGTGGTGAAACCACGCAACCCTAATCAAAGCCAGTATGTGGCAAACATCCTAACACATGACATTTGCTTTGGTATTGGTCCTGCTGGTACGGGTAAAACCTATCTAGCCGTTGCTGCCGCCGTTGATGCTCTGGAACGTCAGGAGATCCGCCGTATTTTACTGACTCGCCCAGCTGTAGAAGCGGGTGAAAAGTTAGGCTTTTTACCTGGTGACTTAACACAAAAAATCGACCCCTATTTGCGTCCGCTTTACGATGCCTTATTTGAAATGCTTGGCTTTGAAAAAGTAGAGCGTTTGATTGAAAAAAATGTTATCGAAGTAGCCCCGTTGGCCTACATGCGCGGACGTACACTCAACGATGCATTTATTATCCTTGATGAAAGCCAGAACACCACCACCGAGCAAATGAAAATGTTCCTGACTCGTATCGGCTTTAACTCAAAAGCGGTGATAACGGGTGACATCACGCAGATTGACTTACCGCGTGGAGCGCGTTCTGGGTTGCGTCATGCCATAGAAGTGCTCAGCGATGTGGATGAAATCTCATTTAACTTCTTTAAATCACATGATGTGGTACGTCACCCTGTGGTGGCACGTATCGTAGAAGCGTATGAGAAAAAAGAAGAAGCAGAGCGAAAAGAGAAGGCACTCAAAGAGCAGGCCTTTAAACAGGCCAAACAACAAAAAGAGCAAGACTGATGAGCGTTGAGCTAGACCTACAAATTGCCTGCGAATTTGCAGATTTACCTTCACAGCAACAATTCGAACTATGGGCCGATAAAGCGTTGTCTCCTTATCTGGAGCATGCCGAGCTGACAATTCGTATCGCAGATGAAAAAGAAAGCCAAGAGCTGAATCATCAGTATCGTGGCAAAAATAAGCCCACCAATGTGCTGTCATTTCCATTCGAAGCCCCTGCGGGCATCGAGCTGCCGCTCGTTGGCGATCTCATCATCTGCCCGCAGGTTGTTAAAGCAGAATCCATTGAGCAGGAAAAGTCCTTTCACGAACACTTTGCCCACATGGTGATCCACGGTTGCTTGCATTTACTTGGTTTTGACCATATAAATGAAAAAGACGCCGAAGAAATGGAAAGTCTAGAAAAAGAGTTTTTAGCGCAGCTGGGGATCAGTGACCCCTACCGCGATGATTTGTAATTATTTAATGGTCAAATAGCATCATTATCCAATTTGTTATTTTATGGAGTAAAACACGACAATGAGCGACGATAACTCGCAGAGTAGCCAGGGTTCTTCTGGCAAAACCTGGTTGGGACGCATCACACAGATGCTGCAAGGGGAACCCCAAAACAAAGAAGAGTTGGTAGAAGTCATTGCTGATGCTCAGGAGCGAAGTCTGATAGACCCTGAGACAAAGGATATGATGGAAGGTGTGTTAGGCGTCTCTGAGCTTAAAGTGCGCGATATTATGATCCCACGCTCACAGATGATCACGCTGGACGTAGATCAATCACTAGAACAACAATTGCCAACCATGGTGGAATCATCTCACTCGCGCTTTCCGGTGATTTGTGAAGATAAAGACCATGTTGAAGGCATCCTACTGGCTAAAGATTTACTGCCATTGATTTTGAACAAGGACGAAAACCTACCCGCAATTAGGGAGTACTTACGACCTGCGATCGTCGTGCCTGAAAGCAAGCGTGTAGACACACTGCTTAATGAGTTTCGTCAAAAGCGTTACCATATGGCCATCGTTGTAGACGAGTATGGTGGTGTGTCGGGCTTAGTAACCATTGAAGACATTCTTGAGATCATCGTTGGTGAAATCGAAGATGAACACGACGATGATGAAGAACAGCAGGATATTCGCCAGCTGTCTAAGCATGTGTATATGGTGCAGGCCTTAACCCCGCTGGATGAGTTTAACGAGTTCTTTAAAACAGGTTACGACACCCAAGAAGCGGATACAATTGGTGGCATTATTCTCCATGCGTTTGGGCATATGCCTAGCCGAGGTGAAACCATCGACATTGAACCTCTGCAATTTAAGGTGACTAATTCTGATAACCGCCGCATTATTCAGTTACAAGTAACTGTGCCAAAAACTGAAGATGGCGACGACGAAGCTGAATAAGCTACTTTCCTTGTGCAAAGACAAAAGAGCGTGGCTAGCATTATTTGCAGGCCTCGCGCTTACTTTTGGCTATGCCCCCTTTAATGTTTGGCCACTGACTTTTTTTGCACTTGCTATCGCTTGCTATGTAACTGACACGCCAAGCCCAAAACAAGCAGCCAAATATGGCTTTATCTTTGGCTTTGCTTGGTTTTCCTTGGGGATCAGCTGGGTCCATGTCTCTATCGCCCAATACGGTGGTTTGCCTTTACCTATTTCCTTATTATTGATGGCTTTGTTGTGCGCGTATCTGGCGCTCTACCCAACTCTTGCCTTTATGCTCGCCAGTCGATTTGTTAATACCCCATGGCAACGTGTCGCTGTACTCATTGTTGGCTTTGCCGTTTTCGAGTGGTTGCGTGGCAAACTCTTAACTGGTTTTCCGTGGCTGAGCTTTGGCTACACGCTCACTGACAGTCCATTGAATACCCTAGCACCATTAATTGGAGAGTTTGGTCTAACACTGCTATGCGTATTAGTTGGCGGTTGTATCTACTACATTTGGCAACAGCGCAGCGCTAAGCCAATCATGGTGATGGCTGCTTGTTTACTGCTGTTATACGGTGCAGATGCGCTACAGGATAAGCCTAAGCACTCTGACAAAAGCATTTCAACCCTGTTGGTACAGGGTAATATTCAGCAAAGCCTTCGCTGGGAACCCGAACAGTTCTGGCCAACCATGTCTAAATATCGAGATATGACACGCCCACACTGGCATAATGTTGACTTAGTACTTTGGCCTGAAGCGGCTATTCCTGAAATCGAAGACTTCGCTAACGCGTTTTTAGTAGATTTGGACAAAGCCGCGGCTTTTAATAACACCGCCCTTATCACAGGTATTCCAGATTATCAGTTAAACAGTAAAACCGTTTACAACACTCTAATAGTGCTTGGTAAAAAACACAAAGAAGATGAACAAGGACATTATCAGTACTTACACACCAACCGCTATCAAAAGCATCAACTGCTACCCATTGGTGAGTTCGTACCCTTTGAAGACATTCTTAGGCCACTGGCTCCCCTTTTTGATTTAGCGATGTCATCATTTACCCGTGGTGAACGTATCCAGCACAATCTCATTGCCAATGATTTACATATTCTTCCTGCTATTTGTTACGAAATAGCGTTTAGCGAATTGGTCAGAGACAACTTTACGGAACGATCGGATATATTGTTTACGGTAAGTAATGACGCATGGTTTGGCGACTCCCATGGTCCACATCAGCACATGCAAATAGCTCGCATGCGTGCCCTTGAATTGCAAAGACCGCTAATTCGAGCCACCAATAACGGGGTAACAGGCGTATATGATCCAATTTTAGAGCAACAACACACCATCGCTCAGTTTACCTCTGATGTGCTAAAGACGGATGTGCAACTGATATCCGGTTATAGTTTTTATAGCCAATATGGTCAAAAGCCTATCTGGATTGTGATTGCGCTGCTGGTTCTGAGTGTAACGATCAGCAGAATAAAGTCATACTTGTTCAGTCGCTTTGAGCAGGATTTACTTTAGGACAAGTAATCACTCTATTTACCCAATGCCTCGCGTTAGTGCATATCAGCATGAAACAACCACACTTTTGGTGCAATTAGGCTGCCTATTGTCACACGAATAAGCGTAACCACATGATTTTAATAGAAATAAAAAGTTGGTACAGTTCTTCCTACCCTATCACCATCAATCACAACAAGCGAAGGTGGTTCTTATGGTCGATTTATATCAAACCCTGTATTTATTGTGGCATTTAGACATTAGCATCTGGCAAATTCACGATGTGAAACACCCAGTCAAGGGTGTAGGGAGAAAAGTATGAGAACGCTATCACTACAACACCCACTGATGCTAGAGGCTGTACACAAAGTATTGAGCGAGCAGTTGTCAATTTCCGAAGCGGCACATCAATACGTGCTGCCCAAGCGCTCAGTTTATCGGGCTGTTCGCCTTGCACAAGCCAAGCCCAAACAACAAAGTGAGCGCTTAGAGGCTACCAAGCAAGTGCTTGAACAACACTTACAAGAGATTGAGCAATCATTGAGGGGATTACAGCACGTATGAAAACCTCTCCCATACAGGTCAAGGAGCTGACCTGTATTACCCCACTACTCCCTCAGCTCGTTGAATTGCTAAGTGCGTGTATTAATGATGACGCCTCTCTTGGCTTTTATAAACCTGCTCAAGCGGATTTGTTAGCTCAATATTGGCATAGTATCGAAAACGAGTTAGCACTCAAGCAGCGCCGTTTATTCGCCACGTTTGATAATCAAACATTACTAGGCTGCGTACAGTTGCTACCTTGTCGCAAACAAAATGGTACGCACCGCGCTGAGGTTGAAAAACTGTTAGTGCATCCTTCAGCGCAACGACAAGGACGAGCGCGCATGCTAATGAGATATGTTGAACAACACGCCTCCACACAGGGCATTAGTTTACTGGTGCTTGATACACAAAGTGGTGATAAGTCAGAGCTTTTTTATCACGTGCTTGGTTACCAAAAAGCGGGAGAGATCCCCTATTTTGTCACCGACGCCACAGGTCAGCTAAATGCCACCAGCTACTATTACAAAGTTTTATCCAAGTCTTAACCCTGTGGCTACTTGCCACCCGCTAACTCAATGAAACTGCCAGTGACGTAGCTGGCCTCTTCACTGAGCAGCCACGCAATGGCATTGGCAACTTCCTCAGGTGTGCCACCACGTCCAAGCGGTAGCAATGACGCTAGGCGGTCAACTCTGTCGGGTTCGCCGCCATCTCGGTGAATGTCGGTATAGATACAACCCGGACGTACACAGTTAACACGAATACCGCTAGGTGCAAGCTCCAGAGAAAGCCCTGTGGTAAACGAATCTATCGCCCCCTTGGATGCCGCATAGTCAACATACTCATTGGCTGAGCCAAGCTTAGAAGCTGCCGATGACACATTCACTATGGCACAACGCTTAGTGTCATGATGCGCTTTAAAGTGCTTGATAGCCTCACGAGCGCAAATAAAGTAAGGCGTCACATTATGCATTAGTACTGAGTTTATTCTCTTTGCGGTCATCTGCTCAACCCGCATCTGTGACTTGAGTATGCCTACATTATTGACTAAGTGACTCAGCGCCCCCAGCTCAGTTGCAACCTCTTCAAACAGGCGTACAACCGCATTCTCATCGCTTACATCTGCCTTAAAGGTCGCTGCCTGACCACCCATGTTGAGAATGTGTGCTTTAACCTGATTAGCCGCCTGACTGTTCTCTTTGTAATTGATAGCAACCTTGTAACCAAGCGTTGCGAGTTTGATTGCACTGGCTGCGCCTATACCACGACTGGCGCCGGTGATAAGAACCACTTTATTCAAGTTCGTTTCCTTTCATGGAGGTACATTGGGTAAAACACACTAGCAAGGCAACAAGGGGATTGTCTATCTTAGTAGCACAGATCGGTTAAGCTTGAGGGTCATTTAGGCGTTCACTGGCAAACATTTAAATGATTGATAACTAATAACTTTAAAAATAATTTCAATTTTTTATAAATAATTCTTGCACCGCAAAAAAACTACAACTAATATCCACCTGCTTCTTGATGATAGCCAATCCGAGTACATCACACCCCGAGTGTGGCAAGGCGATAGAGCAACTATCCAAGAGTGACTTTGACTGCGTATATACGCGCTTATTGACGCTCAACTTTTCGACTTATCTAAGAAATAGTTTGGAAAGTTTGTTTCTATTTTTGGAGGCTCATATGGCTAACTCGGCGTTGGATTTTTCTGCTTTTTCACCTTCAGCTCTAAGCGCTGAAGAAACACAACTTATTGAAGCCTCTGTTGCTCAATTTGGTGCCCCTTTATTACTTTTAGACTGTGACGTGGTACGTCAACAATACCGCGCACTTGCCGCTGCACTGCCAAATGTAACGTTACACTTTGCGCTTAAGCCTCTTCCTCATGAGGCGGTTGTGCGTACTTTGCTCGCAGAAGGTGCTAGCTTTGACTTAGCAACCAGTGGTGAAGTGGACTTAGTGGCCAGCCAAGGTGTACCGGCTGACAAAACCATTCACACGCATCCAATAAAGCGCGACAGTGATATTCGTGATGCATTGGCATACGGATGTACCGTATTTGTGGTAGACAACCTAAACGAGCTGGAAAAGTTCATCCCTTACAAAGATGAAGTTGAACTGCTAGTGCGCTTGAGTTTTAGAAATGCCGAAGCATTTGCTGATTTGTCTAAAAAGTTTGGTTGTAGCCCAGAGCTGGCAATAACCATTATTACGAAAGCTAAGCAATTAGGTATTCGTATTAAAGGGTTATCGTTTCATGTTGGCTCGCAAACCAGTAGCCCGCAAAAATATGTGGATGCGATTTTAGCCTGCAAAATCGTCATGGAACAAGTAGTGGCATTGGGTTTACCTGCGTTAAGCACACTTGATATTGGTGGGGGCTTCCCTGTGAGTTACGCAAAACAGGTCACGCCAATTGATGAGTTTTGTGCGCCGATAAACACAGCACTGGCGAGTTTGCCCGAAACTGTGCAAGTGCTTGCAGAGCCAGGGCGATTCATTGTTGCTCCTGCGGTGATGAGTGTTGTGTCAGTAATGGGTCAGGCTGAGCGTGAAGGCAAAATTTGGTACTACTTAGATGATGGAATTTATGGTTCATTCAGCGGGTTAATGTTTGATGAAGCTAATTATCCAATCGTGACGGTGAATCAGGATACCTTGTGCTACCCAAGTGTATTAGCAGGGCCAACCTGTGACAGCATAGATGTGGTTGCCGAGCACATTATGCTACCAAAACTTACCAATGGTGATTTAATTGTGGCACGTATGATGGGCGCGTATACCAGCGCGACGGCGACAGATTTTAACTTCTTCAAACGCGCGCAAACCGTGATATTGAACGAAGTGTGCATAGCTGAGCAAAAGCTTGGCTAGCACTGTCATGACAGTGTCCTTTGAACACATAAATAAGCCTGAGCAAGTCTCAGGCTTATTTATTTGGCTGCAGGCAGTTATGACTCAATCGCCAATAGCTCTACCTCAAAAATCAGCAGTGAGCCTGGCTCTATTTTTCCGGCAGCTCTGTCGCCATACCCTAAGTCAGGACTAATGAAAAAGCGAAACTTATCGCCCTCTTTCATTAACTGTACCCCTTCTGTCCAGCCTGGGATCACCTGATTTAAGCCAAAGCTTATTGGGCTATCACGTAGCACAGAGCTGTCAAATACCGAACCATCTAATAAAGTGCCATGATAGTGCACCTTGACTTTGCTACTTGACGTTGGGTGACTCTGACCACTCCCCTCTGTGAGCACTTCGTATTGTAAACCAGACTCGGTACTTTTAATATTTGGCTTATTTGCATTTTGCTCTAAAAACTCTTTTGCCGCAGTGCGGTTATACTGCGCAGATTGCTTTTGCTGTTTAGATTGTTTGTAAACCAGCCCAGCCATCACCAAAATAACAACAAGTAAAATAATGTTCGTGGTTGACATTACGCATCCTTCTCTTTTTCGTTTTCTTTCTCTTCGTCTTTATCTTCACCGTTGACCACATTAGCAATATGCTGCAATCGCTCAAGCGCGATACCATTGATGCTATCCTTTGGATATGCCCCCTCTTTTAGTGCACCAGCAGGTTTATCCATTAGTAAGGTTAGCGCCTCATCTACACTTTCAACGGCATAAATATTAAAACGCCCTGCCGCTACGGCTGCAACAATCTCATCGTCCAATACCAAGTTAACACGGTTGGAATTAGGAATAATAACGCCCTGCTCACCCGTTAAGCCACGCATTTTGCAAAGTTTAAAGAAGCCTTCGATTTTTTCATTTACACCACCGATTGCTTGCACTTCACCATGCTGGTTAATCGAGCCCGTCAGTGCTAATGATTGATTGATAGGCAATTGGGTTATCGCAGAGATAAGTCCGCACAGCTCAGCCAGAGAAGCGCTATCTCCATCGATATAACCATAGCTTTGCTCGATGGCAATATTCGCACTCAAGGTAAGCGGAAAGTTTTGCGCATATTTATTACCCAAATAGCCGGTCAGTAGCATCACCCCTTTTGAGTGAATCGCTTTACCCAGTTCCGCCTCTCTTTCAACATCTACCACGCCATCTGCACCCGCATACACGGTTGCGGTGATCCGCGCGGGTGTACCAAAGGCAGTGTCACCAATATGTAATACCGTTAAGCCATTTACTTTACCTACCGCTTTGCCTTGCGTGGCTATCAGAGTATGGCCTTCTTGAATATCACTAAGCATGTTCTCACTCAATTGACCGGTGCGGTATTGTTTACCAGCAATCGCTTCATCAATATGTTCAGAACCAATCTGCGTGACTTCATCTTGCCTTGCATAAAAGCTTGCCTCCGCCACTAGCTCCAACACATCAGCAAAACGCGCCGATAATTTAGTATGATGTTCAGCCTGTCGGTAACTAAATTTAAGTAAGCGTGCATAGGCCTGTGCACTAAGCGTACAGTTAAGCGTTTGTGCAGCATACTCTTGAACTTTGCTAATAAACTGATATTGCATCTTGTCAGAGCTTGGCAAATAGTAGTCAAAATCGGCCAGCACCCTGAACAACTCAGCAAACTCTTCATCATACTCACCAATGGTGTAGTACAAATCTCGTGAGCCTAACAAAATGATTTTTACATCAAGTGGGATCAATTGAGGCTTTAAGGTAAAACTGCTACCGACTGAATTGTCTTGATATGGCAAATCATTTTTGATCTGGTGGGTTTTCAAAGACAATTTTAGGCCATCCCACACCTGAGGATTGGCGAGTACCTTCTCAGCATCCATGATCAAATAACCACCATTTGCTCTGTGCAGTGCACCGGCTTGAATTGAACGATAACTGGTTATCAAAGTCCCTTGCGAAGTGGCATACTCCACTTTGCCAAAAATATTACCAAAGGTCGGGTTGGGCTCGTACACTACAGGGGCTGGGTCATCGTCTTTGTATTCGACCAAAATGTTTGGTGCAAAAAAGTCGTTCAGCATTCCCTTCGCATCAAAGTCATCTTTGTTTTCTTCGCTGCTTGCATCGTCGTCTAGCCACTCAAGCACCGCATCAACGATTTCGGTGCGTAAATCTTTCAGGTAACGCACTACACCAATGTGACTGGCATACTTATGCTCTAAGGTTCTTAACAGCGGTTTGGTGGCCATCTCGACCGTAGACTTTTTTAAGTTACGTAGCTTTTCCGATGACTCGCGCTTCCATCGAGGCAGCTCAAGCAAAGCTTCAATCAACGCATCTTCTAACTTTTCAATGGCGTTAATAAAGTGGGCTTGAAGATGCTCATCTAGTGCAGCAAACTCGTTGTCGTCCAACTGTTTACCATTCACAACGGGTGCAAACCCAACTAAATTACTTTCCTCAAGCAGGGCAACACTTTTCTCCGCCGCGAGTTGTTCAACCGCGGTTAACGCTGCATTGTATTTGTTGTCAAAGTCTCTATCTATCGACTTTTTTTTGCGCTGATAGCCTGGGTTATCAAAGGCGGCTGGAAATGTATCAGCAACTTCATCCAAAAACTCGTCGATATCGTCCGCAAGCTCTTTACTCTGACCCGCTTGCATAAACATTGCGATAGGCTCACGGTGATCATCATAGTTATTAACGTATAACCATTCTTTTGGTGTAGGACGCGTTTTGCTGTGCGCTTCAAGCTTGTCTTTTACCATAGTAAAACGACCAAGCGCAGCCTCCCCCATCACAAACACGTTGTAACCTGGCAATTCCATACCCAAAGCAAAGTCCAAAGCACTTTGTGCTCGTTGTTGACCAATGAACGGAAGCGCCTCGGGGTAAGGGTTTTGCATACATGATTGAACATGGGTAACAGAAACCGACGGCGCTAGCGCGTCGGTAGATAATGGCGATATTTTTTTGGTCATTCCTAACTTCTTATTTCTCAACGCTAACTACTATTGGGTTAGGTTCTATGGGGACAACGCTCTACGCACAAACTCACCGTGTCCGCATTCAGAACAAGGCATAATTTCACTGGCATAAAACACATCCGATTTATTGCCACAATTCTTACATACTAATTGCCCCATGGCTATCCATTCTCCTTGCTTGTACGTGCCTTTGTGATCAAAGTCTTGTAACAGCGAATGCCATTCCAGCTGCGTTCTGTCTTCTAATTGGGCCAACTCGTACCATATCGACGCTTTAAGCTCTTGCCAGGCTAAATCATCATAATACTTGTTGTAGTCTTTTAGGTGGGCCAGATCTCGGCGTAAGTAGCGTTTGTATGTAGCTAACTTTTCTTGCGATAGGTTTTTTAAAGCTTGTTGATGTTCCATGAATTTTTCGACGAGATCATCGACTTCATGCTCTTTTACATCCTTTAGCCAATCAGTAAACTGACTGAGCCATTTTTGATAATCAGCCATTACTACACTCCTAATCAAATGCCTCTTTTGATAAGTGTAGACCAGTTATGCTATTCAATGTATTAGGGTTTACCGAATATATTCGGTAAACCCTGCTATCGGCTAAAACTGATATTTCATGCCTAATGTGACGGTTGTGCCTAATCCTTTAACATTGTAGCCGCCATAGGTGTAAGACTGTGCTCGTGCGGGGAAGTAGTCAGCATTCAATAGGTTTTCAACCCCGATAAACCCTTGCCAGTTATTGGCAAATTGATATTGACCGCTGAAGTTTAAAACATCATAACTATCAACAGGGCCTTGATCTAAACCATATTCATTTTTATCATTTTTCTCAAAACGCTTTCTATCACCAACATGTAACCAGCTTAGTGTCATCGACAGGCCATCTTGTGGCTGCCAGTTCAAGTTGGCAGTTAACTTTGGCGGACTAATATGCTTAGAACCTAAGTACTCGTCCGTGCTGGTATTTTTACCCTCTGTATAACTATATGTGGCATTGAGTTTTAAAGTGGCGGTGATTGGATAGTCAACCAATGCTTCGTAGCCCCAAATTCGCTGTGGCGCACGTACTGGCTCATAAATACCTGTTTCCTTGTTGAGTTTATTAACAGTACCCAGTTCCGAGGTGCTCTTGAAGGCTGCAAATTCAAAACGAAGCTTTGCGAGCTGAGAATTAAAACCAACTTCATAGCTGTCGATAATAGACGCCTCAGTTTGGATCTGTGCGATATCTGTTACCGTAGCACTGCGCAGTAAACGACCAATATCAGAAATATCAGACCCTTGCGAGTAGCTTGCGAATGGGCTGAACCTTTCACTGGCGTTGTACTTTACCCCCACATTGTATGTGGTCGCATCATGGTTAACCGTATCACCTTTTACATCGAAGGGCACAGAGCAGGTATCCGCCGAGCGACACAGCTTCAAGGTACGATAATCTGCCACCGCGATGTCTATACTTTCTTCTCGAACTCCCGCTTTGATCACTAAATCATCAGCAACAATCCATTTCGTTTGCAAATAGCCAGCAAGGCTGTCCATATCCATTTCTGGAACCCAGACTCTGCCATCAACCAGCGGTTGAGAGGTAACATCGTTTAATGCATCCACCCCGTAGATAAATGTAGCCTGCACATTATCATTAAAATCTATTGAGCTATTAAACGTTGCCCTAGCACCTTGCTTTTCAGAGCGGATGATTGATTGTCCGCCCGTATAACCTTCATCTGGGTTGGCAAGACTAGGTGAGAAGAAAAATACATTCTCTATGTCCTGCTTGTAGGCATCAAGCGTCAGCTGTGTGTTCGCAAAAATGGCGTGATCTGTATATTTCAAAGTCACATTTTCATTGCCCTTTGGCCCTTGTGGTTTACCTTGCTTTTGCTGGGCTGGCGGCATGTGAACAGCATATGATTTTTCACCCAAATTCATGTTGCCAAATACGTCACCCAAGTCTGTTTCTTGCTGCGAGCTGTAGAAGTTATAGCTAAATTGTATCTGCTTGTCTTCATCAAGGTCGTAGCCCAATTTGGTGAAGTAGTTTTCAGTCACGGTATCTGACAGGCCATACTGCAAACCAAGAATGTCACCCTCGGCGTCGCGCTGAACCCCATTTTCTTCATAACTGGCGGTCACTAAATAGCTAAATTGCTCAACACGGCCGTTAACAGCGCCAGAAACACGCCCACCCGCACTCTCTGCAACTTTCACGGCGCTAAAGCGGCTAGATATGCTCATTTCACCGCTCGCCTTTTCACCGCTTCTGGCCTGTTTTGTAATGTAGTTAATGATGCCACCTGATGCACCATTACCATAGATAGACGTTGCCCCTTTGATCACTTCAATACGAGCGATAGCGCTTGGGTCTAATGTTTTAATTCCCAAGGAACCGTTACGCAGTGGTGTTGACTGCGGTACCCCATCAATCATCACCAACGGCGCTCTTCCTCTCAACGATTGACCTGTATTGCTTGAGCTACCGGTATCAGGGGCGAGACCTGGTACGATTTGAGACAGCAAACTTTGCAACTCAGGATTCACCTGCAAATGTTCTTCGATTTGCTTTTGGCTAATGACGGTAATTGAGGCCGGTACCTCATCAATGCTTTCAAACACTCGGCTTCCTGAAACAACAACATGTTCCATATCTGAATTTTTAGCGTGTTCAACACGCGTGTTATCTGCGATAGCCGCTGTACTTATAGAAACCGCTAGTATGCTGAGAGTGGATTTTAACATGGGTATCCTTGCTGGATTTAGAATAATAATGATTTAAAAAGCGCCGATATAATATGGAGAAAACCAACAAAGATCAACAAAAATAAGAACCACTCTCATTTTCATTTATTCGAAATACATGCTCTTTGCGTTACTTTTTGCAATGATTGTAACGACGTAAAAAGGCATTCGGTTTAGGGTCTCCTTTTAGCCTCTATACAACTGATCTTACACACACTGATAAACATACGTTCACGTGCAAACAATTGGCTAAAATAATTACGCCTTAGGTGCTGTGATTGCTAGTCAAATTCGGGTATGCTATCGGGCAATTTTCTATCAATTTGCAAGAAGTCTGGAAACGTAGATGCAAGAGCAATATAACCCGCAAGACATTGAGTCAAAAGTCCAACAATATTGGGAAGATAACAAGACATTTAAAGTCGTCGAAGACGAGAGCAAAGAGAAATATTACTGTCTCTCAATGTTCCCATATCCAAGTGGTCGTCTGCACATGGGTCACGTTCGTAACTACACAATAGGCGACGTAGTATCTCGCTTCCAGCGCCTGCAAGGTAAAAACGTCATGCAACCTATGGGTTGGGATGCGTTTGGTTTACCAGCTGAAAACGCGGCAATCAAAAATAACACCGCACCTGCCAAGTGGACTTACGAGAACATTGATTACATGCGCAACCAGCTAAAACAATTAGGCTTTGGCTACGACTGGGACCGTGAAATCGCCACTTGTCACCCTGAATATTATAAGTGGGAACAATGGTTCTTCACCAAGCTTTATGAAAAAGGCTTAGTATACAAAAAAATGTCTACCGTTAACTGGGACCCTGTTGACCAAACTGTATTGGCCAATGAGCAGGTTATTGACGGCAGAGGCTGGCGCTCAGGGGCAATTGTTGAGCAAAAAGAGATCCCACAGTGGTTTATTAAAATCACCGACTACGCTCAAGAGCTACTTGATGATTTAGACAAACTTGATGATTGGCCAGAGCAGGTGAAAACCATGCAACGCAACTGGATTGGCCGCTCTGAAGGTTTAGAAATAGACTTCAAACGTGCAGACAACAGCGAAGTGTTTACGGTATACACTACACGTCCTGATACGTTTATGGGTGTCACTTATGTGGGTATCGCAGCAGCACACCCGATTGCCCAAGAAGCGGCTAAAAACAGCGCAGCAGTTGCTGCATTCGTTGAAGAATGTAAAAACACCAAGGTTGCCGAAGCCGATATGGCAACCATGGACAAAAAAGGCATTGATACAGGCTTTAAAGCCATTCACCCGTTAACAGGTCAAGAAGTGCCAATTTGGGTCGCAAACTTCGTATTGATGGATTACGGTTCAGGTGCCGTGATGGCAGTGCCTGGCCACGACCAACGTGACTTTGAGTTTGCAACAGCTTATGGCCTTGAAATAAAACAAGTAATATCTCCAGAAGCAGACTCAGACCTAGTCGCTGACTTAAGCAAAGAAGCGTTCACAGAAAAAGGCGTATTGATCAACTCAGGTGAGTTTGATGGTCTTGATTTTGAAGGCGCATTCAATGCTATTGCTGACAAACTAGAATCTCTCAATGCAGGTAAGCGCAAGGTTAACTATCGCCTACGTGACTGGGGTGTAAGCCGTCAGCGTTATTGGGGTTCGCCGATCCCAATGCTAAGCGATGAAAATGGTCAGGAGCTTGCAGCAACAGACGATATGCTACCGGTGCGCCTACCTGAAGACGTAGTGATGAACGGCGTGACTTCGCCAATTAAAGCAGATCCAGAGTGGGCAAAAACCACGGTAAATGGGCAACCTGCATTTCATGAAACTGATACGTTCGACACCTTCATGGAATCATCTTGGTACTATGCTCGTTACTGTAGTCCTCGTTATGACGAAGGCATGTTAGAGCCTGGCGCGGCAAACTATTGGTTACCTGTAAACCAATACATCGGTGGTATTGAGCACGCGATTCTACACTTGTTGTATTCTCGCTTCTTCCACAAGCTACTACGTGACTTTGGTTTGGTTAACTCAGATGAGCCGTTTGAGCGCCTACTTTGTCAGGGCATGGTATTGGCCGATACTTTCTATCGTAAAGATGAGAAAGGCGGCGATATTTGGATCTCTCCTACCGATGTACAAACAGAAACGGATGAGAAAGGCCGCGTCACCAAAGCATGGCATAAAGAAGACGGGCAACCAGTATTTTCTGCGGGCATGAGCAAGATGTCTAAGTCAAAGAACAATGGTATTGACCCACAAACGGTTATTAAACAATACGGTGCAGACACCGTACGTTTATTCATGATGTTTACCGCGCCACCTGAGCAAACGCTTGAATGGTCAGACTCAGGCGTTGAAGGTGCACATCGCTTCTTAAAACGTGTGTGGAAATATGCTGTTGATGTTAACGCTGCAGGTAAGGCACAGCTTAATGTGGCAGCACTAAACAGTAACCAAAAAGCATTGCGCCGCGAAATTCACAAAACAATTGCTAAAGTGACGGATGATTTATCACGTCGTCAGACGTTCAACACCGCAATTGCGGCGATCATGGAACTATCGAATAAGCTAGCTAAGGCACCGCTTAATGACGAGCAAGATATCGCCCTAGCCAATGAAGCCCTTAACGCGATCGTTATTATGCTTGCACCAATCACGCCACATATGTGTCATGAATTATGGGCTCAGTTAGGCAACGAGAATAATATTCTTGACGCTGCATGGCCTGTGGTTGATGAGGCTGCATTAGTTGAAGACGAAAAGCTAATCATCGTACAAGTTAACGGTAAGCTTCGCGCTAAATTAACTGTAGCTGCTGACGCTAACCAAGAGCAAGTTGAAGCGCTAGCGTTTGCTGATGAAAACGTAACTAAGTTCACCGATGACAAGACCATTCGCAAGGTGATCTACGTGCCGGGTAAGCTACTTAACGTGGTGGCGAACTAAGATGCGTCTTAGTATCTTGATCAAACACGGATTAGCGCTTGCGCTAGTCTGTGTTTTGCTGTCAGGTTGTGGCTTTCATTTAAAGAAGGCCTCTTACCTGCCTGTTGAGATGCGCACTCTCGTGCTCAGTGGTGACGATAAACGTGCCGAACTGTATGAGCTGCTCGTCAATGATCTTCAGCAAGCTCAAGTAGAACTGGTTGATAAGACCCAAAATGATAATCAACTCGTACAACTACACCTGTATCGTGATACCTTGGAGCGTCAAACACTCAGTTTGTTTAAAAATGGTCAGGTTGCGCAGTATCAGCTGGCTTACGGCGTATCATATCGTTTAACCCGCCCCAATCAGGAGCCTGTTGAACAACGTTTTGAGTTATATAGAAATTACCAAGATGATCCTGACAACGCACTGGCCAAGGCAAAAGAGCTGGAATTGCTCCTAAACGAGCTGCGTCAACTTGCCAGTAAACGTATTGTTCGCGAGCTATCTCAACTGTAATGCGCTGTTATGCAAACCAACTAACCCCACAATTAAAGCGTTCCCTTGCGCCATTTTATATGGTGTTTGGTGAAGAGCCTTTTCAAGAAGCCAATTGTGTACTGGAGATAAAACAGGTAGCAAAAAAACAAGGCTTCGATGAAGTCATCAAGTTTAACTTGTTACCGGGGTTTGACTGGCAAGAGCTTATCGCCCAGTACAACAGCATGTCACTATTTAGTGCACGAACCATTATCGAGTTTGACCTAAATCAGCAAAAACCTGGCACTCAAGGCAGCCAAATCTTTAAGTCACTGAGTGAGAACCCTAACCCCGATGTGATCTTGATCTTAAAAGGAGCGAAAGCGGGTCAGGACATTCAACGTACAGCATGGTTTAAAGCCTTGGACAAGCAAGGTGTGTTTGTGCCCTGTTATGTGCTCGCAGGAAACCATCTGAGCCGTTGGTTAGATGAACAGTGTAAACACTTAAAGTTAAACCTTACCGTCGATGCAAAGCGCAGCTTGCTGGGGGCAACCGAAGGTAACTTGCTGGCTACATACCAAGAATTAGAAAAGCTCTCTTTATTATACAAATCAGAGTCCATCGAACAGTCCCAAGTGCTAGCGGGGCTACTTAACCAAGCCAAGTTCGATATTTTCGATCTCAACACTGCGCTACTAAGTGGCAACGCCAAACAAGTCATTAAAGTCATGCTCAAGCTGGCAGATGACAACGTTGAACCAACAAGTATTGTCTGGACCTTAAATAAAGAAGCACAAACCTTACTGGCCATTAAGCAAGGCATGCAAGCGGGCCAAAATACCGCCCAGCTTTTTAAGCAACATGGCATCTGGAAGAACCAGCAAGCAGCCACATCACAGGCACTCGACCGCTTAACACTTGTTCAGATAGAAAACCTTATCAATCTGCTCGCTCAATTTGATTCAGCTTATAAACGCGCCCAGATGATCGCGCCCTATCAAGCGCTAGCACATATTGCGCTGGCGTTTTGTCAGCCTGTAAACTTTTCATTGCCTCACCAACTATCAAGCTAAGCACTGTTTATGATTGCATTATTTGGCGGTACATTCGATCCTATCCACCTCGGGCACATAAATATGGCAAGTCAGTGTATGGCCGAATTGTGTCTGGATACACTACATTTTTTACCGTGTGCCGTACCTGTACATAAGGCACAACCAGGTATAACCGATGACCACCGTTTGGCGATGCTGTCACTGGCTATCGACGATAATCCTGGGTTTAAAATCGATCATAGAGAGCTCAATAGACAGGGACCTTCATATTCGCAGCTCACATTGCAAGAGTGCCGCGCTGAGTACCCAAATACACCGTTAATATTCTTAATGGGCATGGACTCTTTTAACAGCCTGCCTAGCTGGTATAAATGGCAAGAAATCATCAGGCTTTGCCATATTGTGGTCTATCAACGACCTGGTGAAATACAATCAACAGCACCGGAGCTGGCCGACTATCTGGCTCAATCTCATACGCTAGATAAGCATGCCTTACATCATCAAAGTGCAGGGTTATGTTACTTTCTATCCGGTAAAAAACTAGACGCGGCGTCAAGCGAAATACGTAAACGCATAAAAAATAGAGAAAATACGGAACATTTGCTCGATGAAAAGGTCAGAAACTACGTTAATGAACACCACCTGTATGCTGAATAAGCGCGTATGCTGTGATAGAATCGCCGATTATTTTATTTAGTGAAGAGAAATACACTTGAATTCTGAACAACTTTTAGACTTTGCCCTAGACAAAGTTGACGATATGAAAGCCCGTGATGTCGTGAAACTAGATGTACGTGGCGTATCTTCCGTCACGGATTATATGGTTGTTTGCTCAGGCAACTCAAAACGTCATGTACAGTCAATCGCAGAGCATGTTGCAAAAGAAGCCCGCCATGCTGGCGAGGACCTGATAGGCCAAGAAGGTCAAGATGTTGGTGAGTGGGTGTTGGTTGATCTCGGTGATGTGGTTGTACACGTGATGCAAGATCAAACCAGAAGTCTCTATGATCTTGAAAAACTTTGGGGCTAAACTTTGAAGATTCAGTTAGTTGCTGTTGGAACTAAAATGCCCGCTTGGGTAGAAACTGGCTTTAAAGAGTATCAACGACGCTTTCCAAAAGATATGCCGCTGGAGCTAATTGAGATCCCAGCAGGAAAGCGTGGGAAAAATGCCGATATAAAGCGCATCTTACAACTTGAGGGTGAAAAAACGCTAGCTGCTATTCCTAAAGGTAATCGCATTGTTACACTCGAAGTAACAGGTAAACCATGGGATACTCACCAACTGGCTAGTAATATGCAAAAATGGCAGCTAGATGGCCGTGATGTTAGCTTGCTAATTGGTGGCCCTGAAGGCTTAGCCCCAGAATGTATCGCAGCATCCGAGCAAAAGTGGTCATTATCGACTTTAACTTTGCCGCACCCATTGGTGCGTATTATTGTTGCTGAGAGCCTCTATCGTGGATGGAGCTTGAACAACAACCACCCTTATCATAGAGAATAGTTAATAGACGATGCTGAAAAAAAGGCCTACGATCCGCGATCATTCTGCTGAAGCAAATCTATTTGCCCGTCGCGCATTTATCGGCTTTATTTTTGTTGTTTCTTTAATAGGTATCTTATTGATGAATGTCTACAACCTGCAAGTTGTAGACTATGATACCTACAAAACCCGCTCTAACGATAACCGTATAAAAGTTATTCCTGTCGCGCCCAACCGAGGGCTGATCTACGACAGAAATGGCGTCCTGCTTGCCGAAAACCGCCCTGTTTACAACCTAGAAGTAGTTCCAGAAGATGTAGAAGATTTAACGCAGAGCTTACAGCGACTAAGTAAATTGATCCCTATCACAGATCAACAAATCAAAGAGTTTTTAGAGGACATACGTAACAACCGTCGCTTCAAAAGCCAAGTACTTAAAGCCCGTTTAAACGAGCAAGAAGTTGCTATTTTCTCTGTTAACCAGCATAAATTTCCGGGCTTTAGTATTGAAGCTCGTTTATCTCGACACTATCCATTTGGCGACACGCTCACCCACGCGCTTGGTTACGTTGCCAAGCTCAATAAAAAAGAGCTGGCCGAGCTTGAGATGGATGACAGAGCAACCAATTACCGCGCCACTCACGATATCGGCAAGCGTGGAATAGAAAAGTACTATGAAGAGCAGTTACATGGCATTGTGGGCTCACAGCGCGTTGAAGTAAATAACCGTGGCCGAGTGTTACGCACGCTCAGTGTTGAGCCACCTGTTCCCGGTCAAGACTTAGTCCTTACACTGGATATTGGTCTGCAACAAATCGCACAACACGCTTTGAAAGATACCCGAGGCGCAGTGGTTGCCATCGATCCAAAAGATGGGGGTATTTTAGCCATGTACTCCAACCCAAGCTATGACCCTAACTTATTCGTACACGGTATCAGCAGCGAAGATTATAAAAAACTGCTCAATGAAGATAGACCGCTTATCAACCGTGTTACTCAAGGCCGCTACGCTCCTGCATCCACCATAAAACCGCATCTTGCGATTTTGGGTTTAGAAGAAGGCATCGTGACCGAGGATACTGAAATTTGGGACCCAGGCTTTTTCCAAATTCCTAATGTGGATCATAAATGGCGAGACTGGCTGCGTTGGGGCCACGGACACGTTGATGTGTATCGCGCCATCGAGGAGTCATGTGATACCTATTACTATCGAATTGCGTACAAGCTAGGTATCAGCAAGATAGCAGACTTTATGGATCAGTTCGGTTTTGGCGATCTCTCTGGTATTGATATTCACGAAGAAACTACAGCGATACTACCTACAGTCGATTGGAAACGCGCGAGATTTAAAGAGAACTGGTGGCCTGGTGATACAATTTCTGTTGGTATCGGCCAAGGCTATTGGACTGCAACTCCCATCCAAATAGCCAATTCTCTGAGTATTTTGGTAAATCGTGGTGCTCATCGTCAACCGCACTTAGTGCAAGTTGCAAGACAAGAAGAAAACATCAAACAACTGTTCACCGAAGAAAAACCACCAGTGCAGCTTAAAAACCCACGCCATTGGCAAATAGCGTTGGATGCCATGCATAACACAGTGAAAAAAACCACAGGTACGGCCCATAAGGCTTTTCAGGGCGTGACCTATGACCCTGCGGGAAAAACAGGTACGGCACAGGTTGTTAGTATCGCACAAGGCGAGAAGTATGATGCGAAGAAGCTTAAAGAGCGACATCGTGACAATGCAGTTTACACCGGCTTCGCGCCGTTTGATGACCCGCAAATAGTTGTTGCCATCATAGTTGAAAACCAAAAAGCAGGGGGGGGGTCTATTGCAGCCCCAATCGCTAGGCAAATTATGGATTATTACTTTTCTGCGTACCCACTTGAAACGGAGGCGCAATGACCCCGTTACATAATCGACGTACAATTTGGCAAATCGTGCACCTAGACTGGCCCTTATTGTTGGCACTTATGTTAATGATGGTAGGCAGTTTAACCGTCGTTTATAGTGCCAGCGGTCAAGACATTAATATGATGATACGCCATGGCACGCGTATGGCTGGCGCCATCATCGCCATGTTATTTATGGCACAGCTCTCCCCTATTACCTTGAAACGTATTGTTATTCCCATGTACTTAATTGGTCTGGCAATGCTCGTTGCCGTGTTGTTTGTCGGTGTGAGCAGTAAAGGGGCGCAACGCTGGCTAGATCTCGGTGTTACACGATTTCAGCCCTCTGAGATTATGAAGATAGCCGTGCCTATGATGGTTGCATGGTACATAGGCCAAAACCGACTACCGCCAAGCCTCTGGAATCTGGTTGTAGGCTTTGTCATCGTTATGGTGCCAACCATATTAATCAAAGAACAACCCGACTTAGGAACTTCTATTCTTATCGCCAGCTCAGGGATTTTCGTGCTGTTTTTATCAGGCTTAAGCTGGCAGCTTATAGGCATATTTGCGCTACTAGCGGGCCCTGCAGGCTTTGCTTTTTGGCATTATGGTATGCATGCCTATCAGCAACAACGCGTATTAACATTCCTAAACCCTGAAAGTGACCCGCTTGGTGCTGGATATCATATTATCCAATCTAAGATTGCCATTGGTTCTGGTGGCATCGAAGGTAAAGGCTGGTTACAGGGAACGCAATCTCAATTGGAGTTTTTACCAGAGCGACATACTGACTTCATATTCTCCGTCCTGAGTGAAGAGTTCGGGCTGTTTGGTGTAGTGATATTGCTCAGCCTCTATTTGTTTATTATTGGACGAGGTTTATACATTGCAGTCAGAGCACAAGATGCATTTAGTAAATTATTAGCTGGCGCACTGACCTTAACATTCTTTGTCTATATATTTGTGAATATTGGCATGGTGTCTGGGTTACTACCCGTTGTGGGCGTACCTTTACCACTCATAAGCTATGGAGGAACCTCAATGGTGACCTTGATGGCCGGATTTGGCATTATTATGTCTATCGCAACAGACAAGAGGATGCTTTTAAAATCATGAGTAAAAAGACGTTACACTTGGGTTTAGGGATTTTGCTGCTTTTGCTGCTGAGCGCATGTAGCAGTCGTTATCATATCAAACATGACAAAGCGCCACTTCGAGCACCCACTGAGCTTGAAATGCAAGATGCGATAGTGACCAACGAAGCTAAAAGCGCCAGCACCGGACGTCCTTATGTGGTACTAGGCAAACGCTACACACCAATGTCTGATGAGCACGGTTACAAAGAGCAAGGCACCGCTTCATGGTATGGCAGAAAATTTCACGGTTATCACACTTCTAATGGCGAAGTATTCGATATGTTCGACATGACAGCCGCGCACAAGACTCTGCCACTGCCAAGTTTTGTTAAAGTGACAAACTTAGACAATGGCAAAAGTGCCATTGTAAGAGTAAATGACCGAGGTCCATTTCACGACGATAGAATTATTGACCTATCCTACGCTGCTGCATACAAACTGGGCTATCACTTAAATGGTACAGCCAAAGTTAAGGTAGAGGCGATTACCCTAGCAAGAAAAGCACCCCGCTTAACCTATATTCAAGTAGCTGCTGGCAGTCAACTAGACAAAATCCAAATGATGGCTAATGCTCTAGAGCAAAAAATGGCTCTTAGTAATGTCATCACATTGGAAAATGGACTGTACAAGCTGCGTTTAGGACCAATGCAAGATGATAATCAGGCACAATCTGTACTGAATAGCTTGCGAAAAGGCGAATTTAGCCAAGCCTTCTTGCTTTATAGTGAACAACAACTTTAGAATATTGCGGTGACGCTGACTAACTAAATTAAAATTGCGAGCATAATGACTTTATTAAAATCGAAATTTATCACTCAACTTTGCGGCCTTGTGTGTTCTGCTACTATTTTTGCAGCTAACGCACAGATCCTGCCATCACCTCCTCAAGTTAATGCTAAAGGTTACTTTTTAGTAGATTTCACCACAGGCAAAGTCATTGCTGAAGGTGAAGCCGATACCAAACTCGCACCTGCCAGTTTAACTAAAATGATGACCAGCTATGTGATTGGTACAGAAATTAATGCTGGTAATATTTCTGGCTCAGACATGGTGACTATCAGCGAAAAGGCCTGGGCAAAGAACTTCCCTGAATCTTCAAAAATGTTCATTGAAGTGGGCAAGCAGGTCAGCGTTGATGATCTAAATCGCGGTATCATCATTCAATCAGGCAATGATGCTTGTGTAGCGATGGCTGAGCACATTGCTGGCAGTGAAAGTGCGTTTTCTGATCTTATGAACGCACACGCAGAAAAGTTAGGTATGACCAATACCCATTTTATAAACAGTCATGGTCTTGATACCGACGAGCATTACACAACACCGCGCGATATGGCTACATTAGGTGCAGCGTTAATCAGTGACGTGCCGGATGAGTATGCGCTATATAAAGAAAAGTCTTTTACATACAACGGTATAAAGCAATATAACCGTAACACCTTATTATGGGATGCAAGTCTTGAGGTAGATGGTATCAAGACAGGCCACACTTCAGAGGCAGGTTATAGCCTTGTAACATCAGCAGTTAAAGATGACATGCGTCTTATTGCTGTTGTGATGGGCACGGCAAGTGAACGCGCACGTAAAGTAGAAAGTAAAAAACTACTGAACTACGGATTTAGATTCTTTGAAACAATTACACCTTACAAAGCCGGCGACAGCTTCGCTGAACAACGCATCTGGATGGGTAATAAAGAAACTGTATCTTTAGGTATTTTGCAAGATACTCCAGTAACCATTCCGCGCGGACAACGTAAGAACTTGAAAGCTAATTTTGAGTTAGACAAAACGTTGGAAGCGCCGATCGCCAAAGGTACTAAGGTTGGCACATTATTCTTACAACTAGAAGGCGAAGAAATTGCTCAATACCCTCTGGTGACACTTGAAGAAGTGGGCGAAGGTAGCTTCTTTAGCAAAATATACGACTACCTACGTTTACAGATCATGCAATAATTTTAAAAGTATAAATAAACGCCTCCCTATGGAGGCGTTTTTTTTTGTCATAAAAATGGTAGAATGCCGCCATTATTCAGGGTTAGGACAACTAACTCGATTAGCCAGGCTTGAACATTTTGCAAGCCAGTTCCAGTAGTGAGGACATCGTTGTGGTAAAGCCAGTAAAAAATACTAAGTTTGATGAGTACTTAGAATTCCCATGCCCATTCACATTTAAAATTATGGGTGTTGCAAACGTAAACCTTACGGATCAAGTGCTAACTAAATTACAGGCCATCGCGCCTGGCGACTACGCACCAAAAGTAAAGCCAAGTAGCAAAGGCACGTATGAATCAATTACTGTTGTAGCGACCGTGACTTCTAAAGAGCACATTGAACAGATCTACACTGAAATTGGCTCCCTTGAAGACGTACGTTACGTACTGTAACTAATTTAAAGATCGATTATGAGTCAACATACCGTCATTGTTCGTCAACTGGGTCGGCGCAGCTATGAGCCTATTTGGCAAAAAATGCAAAGTTTTACCGACGAGCGTAACGATGATAGCGCGGATGAGATTTGGCTGGTCGAACACCAACCTGTCTTCACCCAAGGCCAAGCAGGTAAAGATGAACACCTGTTAGCCCCCGGTGACATTCCAGTCATAAAAGTTGATCGGGGCGGCCAAGTTACCTACCACGGCCCAGGTCAGCAAATGATGTACGTATTATTCAATCTGAGACGTTTAAAAATCGGTGTCAGAGAACTGGTAACCTGGCTAGAAGAATGTATCATCGATTTTCTAGCAGAGCATGATATTAACGCTTACGCCAAAGCCGACGCACCGGGCGTGTACGTTGGTGAGAGTAAAATAGCGTCACTTGGACTTAGGGTTCGTCGTGGCTGCTCTTTTCATGGCTTGGCTTTAAATGTAAACATGGATATGTCGCCTTTTTTAAGAATTAATCCATGCGGTTATGCCGGCATGAATATGGTACAAACCAGCGAATTAAACGGCCCAGACTCTATGGTTGAGGTTGGTAATGGGCTAGTCAAACACATGTTGAAGCGACTCAATGCGCAACATGTTGAGCAAACTGAAGGGTTTGAAAACGAATGAGTAAACCAGTAAAAATGGAGCCAGGGGTAAAGCTTCGCGATGCTGAAAAGATGGCATTGATCCCAGTAAAAGTACTCCCAACTGAACCACAGGAAATGCTAAGAAAGCCTGAGTGGCTTAAAATCCGCTTACCAAAATCAAGCGAGCGTATCGATGGTATCAAACAAGCGATGCGTAAGCATGGCCTTCACTCAGTATGCGAAGAGGCATCTTGCCCTAATCTATCAGAATGCTTTAACCACGGTACAGCGACCTTTATGATCTTGGGTGCTATCTGTACTCGTCGTTGCCCATTTTGCGATGTTGCTCACGGCCGTCCACTGAAGCCCGACGCTGAAGAGCCAGAAAAGCTCGCACTGACAATTAAAGACATGAAGTTAAGCTATGTGGTCATTACTTCGGTAGATAGAGACGATCTTCGTGACGGCGGCGCACAGCATTTCGCTGACTGCATCACTGCAATTCGTAAGCACAACCCAGATATTACCATTGAAATCCTCGTGCCTGACTTTAGGGGTCGAATGGACCGTGCACTTGAGATCTTAACGCAAACACCACCGGATGTATTTAACCACAACTTAGAAACCGCCCCACGTTTATACAAGCTGGCAAGACCTGGTGCAGACTATAAGTGGTCTTTGGAACTATTACGCCGCTTTAAAGAAGCCCATCCTAACGTTAAAACCAAATCTGGTTTGATGGTAGGCTTAGGCGAAGAAATGCCTGAAATCGAAGAAGTGCTGCGCGATTTACGTGAACACAACGTGGATATGCTTACCGTTGGTCAGTACTTACAACCATCTAAACACCACCTACCTGTAAAGCGCTATGTACCACCAGTAGAGTTTGATGCCCTAAAAGATTATGCGGATGAAATAGGCTTTACACACGCAGCGTGTGGGCCTTTTGTGCGCTCAAGTTATCACGCTGATCAGCAAGCTGCTGGTAAAGAAGTGAAATAACAATCAGATTACTTATATAAGCGCCTTATGGGCGCTTTTTTTTCGCCAATTCCCATCGTGGTAAGACCATTTTCAGCTAGCTAGTTTGCTACATTCTGTTCCTAAATTACCAGCTCGTAAAACATAGATTACAACCGTTAACATTGATTTATGGCAAAACTATTTCAATTTTTAACACAGCAGTATATCTTGCTGGACTCTCTCACACACAAAGGGGCAATTTGTGCTTAAAAATAAAACACTGGGGAGTATGCTGATCGTCGCAGGTACAACGATAGGCGCAGGTATGCTAGCGCTTCCGATTGCATCTGCTGGACTAGGATTTACCACAGCATTAGTCTTAATTGTGCTGTCTTGGTTACTGATGACCTATACCGCGTTACTAATGCTAGAACTTCACCAATACGCCAGTGCCGATGCAACGCTTAATACCCTTGCAAAGTCTATCTTAGGTAAACGCGGCCAATATGTTGCCAACTTTTCCATGGTCTTTTTATTTTATGCGCTGTGTGCAGCCTATATCGCAGGGGGCGGCGCCCAATTACAAGAAAAAATTAACAACTTGTTAGGCATGCAAGTTGCACCACAAGTCGGTTCCGTGATTTTAGCCATTATCGTAGCCACGGTCGTAACCGCAGGCACCAGCACAGTAGACAAACTCAACAAAGTCCTGTTTAGCGTTAAAATCGTGGTGTTAGCTAGCCTGTTTTTTGTGTTGACTCCCTATGTGCATGGGCAACATCTGTTAGATATGCCTATTGAACAAGGACTGGTGATCTCAGCGATTCCTGTCGTGTTTACCTCTTTTGGTTTTCATGGCTCTATCCCTTCTGTTGTAAAATATGTGGGATTAGACATTAAAACACTGCGTCGCGTTATGATGTTCGGTGCGGCACTACCACTGACTATTTATGTTTTCTGGCAGCTGCTAAGCCAAGGCGTGATGAGCCAGCAAAGCTTAATGCAAAGCGAGGGGTTAACTGGGTTTGTCAGCAATATCTCTAACATTGCCCACAATCCCCACATTACTACGTTTGTCACTATTTTTGCGGACTTAGCGCTTGCCACATCATTTTTAGGTGTGAGTTTAGGGTTATTTGATTTCTTTGCGGATGCATTTAAAAAGGGCAATGGCAACTTGGAGCGAAGCAAAACAGCCTTAATCACCTTTTTACCGCCATTAGGGTTTGCATTATTTTACCCACAAGGGTTTATCATGGCCTTAGGTTATGCGGCTATTGCACTGGTCGTTCTTGCGGTATTTTTACCCGTAGCGATGGTATGGTCACAGCGCCGTCAAGGTGCCCATGTCGCAGGCTATCAGGTTCGAGGAGGCACATTAGGTCTTGCAATGGCCGCACTATGTGGCGTCGTAATCATTGCCGCTCAGGGCTTACAAATGACGGGAGTTATTCCTTCTCTTGGATAACAACATATCACAAGGCAACTAAAATTAGTTGCCTTGTGGATTCTGTCTGACTTCGATTGGGTCTGATTCTTTTGGCTTACCTTGTAAGATTGAAATCTCAACGCGACGGTTGCGTCGTCTGTCGGCATTACTCTCATTAGGTACCAAAGGTCTCGTGTCAGCATGACCTACTACCACCAAACGATTCTTATCAAAGCCAGGAGCTTTAACCATTTCACTGGCCACTGCTACCGCCCTTGTGGCCGACAAATCCCAGTTGTTGCTGTACAACTCATTACTCACCTGAAAGTCGTCGGTATGCCCGGAGACTGTAATTTCTCCTGGCACATCTTTTAGTAGCTCTGCAATCTCTCTTATCACCGGTGTAAACTTTGGTTGTAAAAATGCACTCCCCGATGGAAACGCGCCATTTTCTTGTATTCGTATGATTATTTGTTGGCCCAGAGATTCAAGCTCTATTGCTCCATCCATGATTTGCTTTTCCATCTGCTGAGCAATTTTTTTAACGAGTTCATTGACCTGCTCTTGCTCTGCCGCCGCGATCGCTTGTGTCATAGCCTGTTCTTGCGACGTGCTCTGCGACTCACCACCGCGTTTGTTACCGCGCTGCTCCTGACGTCCCCCAGCCGAGCTTTCTTCACCGGCTTGGAACTCTAGCATTTGTTGGGTCATCTCAACGGTTTGCTGTTGAATTGTTTCGATTGGTGTTGGTTCGGGTTTGCCTGGGGTAAACTCCATGGCGATCACACTGGTCCCCTTTGGAATATCTTTAACTTCAATTTTATTTTGTACACCAAATGCGAACTTCATTGAGCCTGCAATTTGCTTGAACTTCAATACATCCATTTCTGAAAAAGCCAGCAATAGCACGAAAAAGCACATGAGTAGCGACATTAGATCGGCAAATGTTCCCATCCACGCTGGCAAACCTGGGGGCGGACATTTACACTCTTTCTCGTCAGACATAGTCGCTATTCCTCTTTCTCATGAAGACGTTTTGACTCTGGCAAGTAGTTTTTCAGAATTCCTTCAATAACTTTAGGGTTTTGACCGTCTTGAATGCCCAAGATCGCATCTAGAATTAATCTTTGATTTAGCTCTTCTTCGTCTTTACGCAGCTCTAACTTTGATTGAATAGGAATGGCCACAACGTTGGCCAAAAAAGCGCCATAAAGTGTTGTTAAAAGTGCCACCGCCATCGCAGGGCCGATGGCTTTAGGGTCATCCATATTAGATAACATAGCAACCAAACCAATGAGTGTACCTATCATCCCCATCGCCGGTGCGATATCACCGAGCTTTTTAAATAGTAGTGCACCAGATTCGTGACGGTCAGAAGTTAGCGAGATGTCTTTTTGTAATGTCGCTCTGACCACATCCGCATCGTGGCCATCCACTAACATATCGACCCCTTTGCGCATAAACGAATTGGGTATATCTGCCTCTTCTAACGCTAAGAACCCGCCTTTACGTGCTGAGTCAGCTAACTCGACCGCTTTTTCAATTAACTCCTCAGGGGTTTCTATTTTGAACATGAACGCTTTGCCAACAACTTTGCCGATGGCAAAAAACTTAGACATAGAAAAGTTTGCTAATACGATAAATAATGAACCACCAAACACGATGACGCCCGACGCAGCGTCAGCAAACATGACTATCTCACCGTCACTACTCATGAACATGGACATAATAATCAGGCCTATTGCGCCCAGGATCCCAATAACGGTTGCTAAATCCACATACCCTCCAGAGAGTCTTATCTATTCTAAATTATTGCTAAGATGTCCAATGTCAAAATACATTCAAAACATATGCCATTTTTTATTGTAAAGAGTGCAATGCTTTTACTAAGCTCTTGTTTATCGGCAAGCTACTGAATATCTTAAGTCAATTATATTAAAAAGCACCGAAATTGCGAATCACTCTTTGGTACAAAAACCGATAACTTAAGTGTCACTGTATCGCAAAATAGTCCTGCAAACTTTGACCTCGCACCACAATGGCCCTAGAATTGGGCTCTTAAATTCATTTAGTCTTAAATTGGTTAGGAAACGAGACATCATCATGGCAACAAAAAAACCAGAAAATCTGAGTTTTGAAGAAGCAATGGCCGAATTAGAGGGAATTGTTCACTCTATGGAACAAGGTTCACTCACTCTTGAACAATCACTAAAACAGTTTGAGCGTGGTATTGCTTTGGCTAACTCTTCGACCAACAAGCTGCAACAAGCCGAACAAAAAGTCTCAATTCTTATGGCCAATGATACGCACAGTGAAACCGTACCATTTCAAGGTGACGTGGAATAGACCGTGCAATTACAAGAACAACTACAAGATACCCAATCGCGTTTGGCGGCATTTATCGCCAATTACTTTGCTCAACCACTAGATACTGATGAGACCGTTAAAGCTGCGACTTACTACAGCATTAATAATGGTGGTAAAAGGCTTAGGCCTTTTTTAGTTTACGCAACAGGTAAAATGTTTGGCGCAGCGCTGGAAGATTTAGACGTAGCCGCCGCCGCGCTGGAGTGCATTCACAGCTATTCGTTGGTACACGATGATTTACCCGCCATGGATGATGACGACCTGCGTCGAGGTAAACCGACCTGCCACATCGCCTTTGATGAAGCACAAGCGATCCTTGCAGGTGACGCGTTGCAAACCATCGCCTTCGAACTACTCAGCGAGCACCGCTTTAAAGTCGCTTGTGAGCAACAAATTAAAATGATCAATGCGCTGGCGAAAGCCGCAGGACTACAAGGTATGATCGGTGGTCAGGCGCTCGATTTAGCGGGAACAGACAACGCTATATCACTTACAGATCTGGAGCGTATTCACCGCCTAAAGACCGGCGCCTTGCTCGGTGCGGCCATTGAGCTTGGCGCATTATGCTCGCCCAATGTCAGCGACAAGGCCCTTAGTGCGTTGCGTTTGTATGCAAAAAATATTGGTTTAGCATTTCAGGTGCAAGACGATATCCTTGATATTGAAGGGGATACTGAGTCTTTAGGTAAGCCTAAAGGTTCTGATATTGAGAACAAAAAGTCTACCTACCCTGCATTACTGGGATTGGATGGTGCCAAGCAAAAAGCCCACAGCTTAATTCAGCAAGCGCTAAGCGCTTTAGAAGAGGTAGAACAAGATACCGAAGTTCTGGCCAGCTTAGCTCACTATATTATTGAGCGGAAATATTAAAAGTCGCTCACTTAGTCTAAATTCATGACAAATTAATGGCTAATTTGCATAAAATAAATAAAATTAACCGCAGCCTTTGTATATAATTGTGCGAAGTTTGCGTAGGACAAATAATCGATACGATGAAATTGGATAGTAGCAAGTACCCCTTATTAACTTTGGTTGATGAACCAAAGCAACTGCGACAGTTACCGCAGCACAAACTTAGCACGCTCAGTGATGAGCTGAGAGATTACTTATTAAACTCAGTATCACAAAGCAGTGGTCATTTTGCTTCAGGGTTAGGCACGGTTGAGCTCACAGTGGCTTTACATTACGTCTATAACACCCCTGAGGATCGTTTGATTTGGGATGTTGGGCACCAAGCTTATCCACATAAAATTTTAACGGGTCGTCGCAGCAAAATTCACACGATCCGTCAAAAAGATGGTTTACACCCATTTCCTTATAGAGAAGAAAGTGAGTACGACACATTCAGTGTTGGCCACTCAAGTACCTCTATTTCTGCTGCGTTAGGCATGTCCATCGCTGCGCAAAAAGAAGGCAAAGGTCGAAAAACCGTTGCAGTAATAGGTGATGGCGCCATCACCGCAGGTATGGCATTTGAAGCAATGAATCATGCTGGTGATATTAAATCAGATATGCTGATAGTGCTGAATGATAATGAAATGTCTATCTCTGAAAATGTCGGCGCGCTAAACAACCATTTTGCACGAATTTTATCGGGTAGTTTCTATACCAATATTCGTGAAGGCAGTAAAAAGCTACTATCAGGCGTACCACCAGTCAAAGAGCTCGCCAGCCGTATGGAAGAGCACTTAAAAGGCATGGTTATACCGGGCACTTTCTTCGAGGAGCTGGGGCTCAATTACATCGGCCCAATTGACGGTCACGATGTCAACATGTTGGTTGATACGCTGCGCAATATGCGTAATTTAAAAGGCCCTCAGCTGCTGCATATCAAAACCCAAAAAGGTAAAGGTTATAAACCTGCTGAAGCCGATCCGATTGGCTATCATGCGGTGCCAAAATTCGATCCTAGTGTTCATAGTTTGCCAAAATCGAAACCTGGCGCGCCAACATTCTCTAAAGTTTTTGGCGAATGGCTATGTGATCAGGCCGCTGATGATAAAAGGCTAATGGCTATCACGCCTGCTATGCGTGAAGGCTCTGGTATGGTGCGCTTCTCAAAAGAGTACCCCGAGCAATATTTTGATGTTGCTATCGCTGAACAGCACGCTGTAACACTGGCTGCAGGTTTTGCCTGTGAGGGGTTAAAACCAGTTGTAGCTATCTATTCAAGTTTCTTACAACGAGCTTACGATCAATTGATCCACGATGTCGCATTACAGAACTTACCTGTGCTGTTTGCTATCGACCGTGCAGGTGTAGTTGGTGCTGATGGTGAAACACACCAAGGCGCATACGATTTAAGCTTTATGCGCTGTATCCCTAATATGGTTATCATGACACCCAGTGATACCAACGAGTGTCGTCAGATGCTTCATACCGGCTATAACTATAACGGCCCAGCCGCAGTGCGTTACCCAAGAGGTAGCGCCGGAGACGCTGACGTGCAACAGGACATGCAAAAGCTACCCATTGGCAAAGCAAACCTGTTAAGAAGCGCTCAGAAGATTGCCATACTTAACTTTGGCACTTTGCTACACAATGCAAAACTTGCCGCTGAGCAATGCGATACCACGCTCGTTGATATGCGCTTTGTAAAGCCTCTGGATACCGAGTTATTGAGTGAACTTGCCAAAACACATGAGCACTTTGTCACCCTTGAGGACAATGCCATCGCAGGTGGCGCAGGCAGCGCTGTGAGCGAGTTTTTTGCAAGTATCGGAGTGACACCTAAAATCACTCACTTAGGTTTGCCCGATGAGTTTATCAAGCATGGAACACAGGATGAAATGCATGCACAGATGCACCTTGATGAACAAAGCATTTTGCAAAAAGTGCAAAAACTAGTATAAAAAAAGGAGCGTTAGCTCCTTTTTTTATCTCTAGGGTTTATTCATGGACAAGCGATTTAAGTCATTTCAAGCGTTTTACCCATTCTATCTTGAACAACATCAAAATCCATGGTGTCGAGCCTGTCACTACTTGGGTAGTACTTTGGTCATCATCACCTGCTTGGCGGCACTTTACTGGCAAAATCCCCTGTATTTACTCCTAGCCCCCTGCGCAGGATACGGATTTGCTTGGGTTGGTCACTTTGTGTTTGAACAAAACCGACCTGCTACCTTTACACATCCGTTTTATTCATTACTTGCTGATTGGCTGATGTATTGGCGATGGATAACCAGACAAGATTAGCGCATCCAAACTTTTACTTCTGCTAGACCATTACTTTGCAGTACTTCAAGTTGCGATTCGACATTACTGCTTTGCTCAAACTCAAAAGCGTCTAGTTGATCATCAAATATAATCGTTGCAGCACCATCACCACCGCGTTGTTTTACTTGGTGCAGTGCGATGTCAGCTAGGTTGACCGATGCCTCCCAACCAATCACTTGCCCTCCCAATAAAGGTAGTGGATACAATGACCACCCCATTGAGATACTCATAGACATTGACTTACCATTGGGCAGCATGAAATCAAAATCTGCGACGGCTTTGCATAGCTCCCTAGCATAGTTGTCCACATCATCACGTTTGAAGTCACGAAGAAGCAGTAAGAACTCATCACCACTCCAGCGCGCTACATAGTCTGAGCCCTGAGTTCTTGAGTTCAGTAAGGCTGCCATCTGCTGCAGACAGCTATCACCACCAATAGGCCCATAGGCGTCATTTACTTTACTGAACTTATCGATATTCAGTATCATCAACACCAGACTCTTGTTTTGCTGCTGTAACGACTGAGCATTACGCTGAAAGTGCTCGACATCTTTGGGGAGCTGATCGAATAAGAAACGACGACTACGCAGCCCTGTTAACTCATCGGTATGGCTCACCAGTTTTAATTGCGTATTAACCTGATTAAGCTTTTCATTGGCTTTTCTAAGTTCCGTAGTACGTTCGGCTACTAAATCCTCTAGCGCTTGATGCTTGCGTCTCTCCTGTGCTCTAAAAACCCAGAATATCAAATAGAATAAGAAGGCAAAACCACAGGTGATCAACAGTCTAAAATACATGGTTTCATCAAACCGTCTAGGGATCGCTATCTCTACCTGTTTGGAAGTTGCCGCTTGCCAGTCTTGCCCTCGTCTTTTCGCCTGTAACTCAAATACATATGAGCCTGGTGATAAGTTGGTGTAAATAGCATCTTGACGGTTTGGGGTTTCACGCCAATCACCACTTGTGATGCCATTGCTCAGCAGTCGATATCTAAATTCAATGCTTTGTGGCGCGTAAAAATCAATCGCGGTGTATTGCACTGTCAAGTCACGTTCCGAGGTATCAAGAAAAACCTTGTCTTTTAACGCATCACCAGCGATTCGACGTTCTGGTGTAAAAACAGCTTCCAATTTTAGCCGTAATTCATCAGAGCCAAATAGCTGCATGTTTTTGGGGATTTTAACCACACCTTGAGAACTTGGATACCAGATAGCATCCGCTGTCTCCATAACCGCATCATGGCCAAACCCTGAGCAACAACGGCTAGCTTTACCATCTAGCTGCCTGTCAAACTGGCTAATAACCTGATCAACCTTAAGGTTTGTGATTGGCCCTTTGAACTGAGCCACAGGCATACGATATACGCCTTTTTTTGTACCAACCCATACTTGACGAAGCTGCTTATCAAAATAGAGTGAGGTGATAGAGCCATATGGCAAACCATTTGATGCATCTAACTGATACCACTGGCCAGCAGCTGTGCGGTAAAACAGTCCGTCACTCCAAGATCCGATTAACGTCGCGACATCTTGAATATGAAAGATACTAGTAATATAAGCGGTTTCTAGTGATGTTTGACCACCCAGTTTTTCAATACCACGCTCGTTGTAGCGATACGCACCTTTATTCGTGCCGATAAAGCCAAACGTAGGAAAGTCCACTACAAAAGTCACGAATTGACTGCCTAGGAAGGTATTGTAATTAAATGGTGCTAACTCTGAATACTCCAATCGATACAGGCCGCGCCCCGTACCAAACCACAAACCGCCTTCATTGGAAGGGCTAATTGAAAACACGGGATTTTGTCTTAACTCTCGATGTGGAAGGCTGCGAAGCTCCCCCCGCTCGTAGGTTAAAACTCCCCTGTCAGTGCCCATCAACAAAGCGTCTCCTTGAAACTCAAGGTCATTGACCGTAAGACGCTGTAAGCGATTCATATCAATCACTTGCTGATACTCATTGTTATCGTCTAAAACGCCTACGCCATAGCGATTTGCTACCCAGATTTGGCCATTGGGCGCGCGAGTAATGGCCGTGATCCCTTGATTGACGTCATCGCCAACCGAGTAACGCTCCACTTTTCCTGCATGTGCAAACCACAACCCCTCGTTGAGGCTTGCCAACCAAATGTTATTTTCTTTATCTTTAAAAATGTCAGAGAACCATACACTTTGCTCCGAAAGTACGGGGCGCACAGACTGCCACTCGCCTCGGCCTTCTCTAAACATCAAGTTATTAGAGGTCGATACCCAGACTCCACCTTCGCCATCACTCATAAACTTGTACACTGCGGTGTTGCCAATTTCATCATAGCGGCGCAGCACTTCGTCAATATCAAGAAAATATGCGCCCAACTCAGTTGCCAAGAACAAGCGCCCATCTATCCAAGCCAAGTCGTGGAGAATGGTTTGAGCCAGTTGTTGTGGAAGCGAAAGGCGGCTGGATAGTTCTAGCCTAAATGCATTTTCAGTAGATGAACTAGACTGTTTAATTTTCAGCAGATGGCGTTCATTGACAAGCCAGATCCCATCCGACGCCAGTGCCATTTTGGTCACTGCCCCAACAATCTGATTAATCCGAACCGCAGAGAGTTTGCGAGGCTGGAGCGATGGTCTATTGGCAACAGACTGGCTAGCATAAGAAATGTAATGCAATCCATTTGCCGCAACCCAAATGCTGCCCTGCTGGTCTTCCAATAAATCTCTAACTGGACCTTGTATATCCAGTGACTCCACTTCCAGTGTTTGTGGGTCTAAACGATGCACACCACGACGCGTGCCTATCCATAGCATCCCATCTCTGCCAACCAGTAGCTTATGAATTGCATTAGAGCGCAGAAAGTCGGTATTTTGTGTAGTGAGATTAGTAAATTTTTGACCATCAAAGCGACTTAAACCAAACTGAGTCGCCAGCCAAATATAGCCCTGTTTATCTTGTGTGATGCTTTTAATAGACTGAGAAGGCAGACCGTTTTGTAAGTTCCATTGCTTGACCACATAATCGTTAATTGAAGCCTGTGCAAAGTGCGCCATCAAGCCCACTGCTAAAACAAATACTAACCTTAACATTCTGTCCATAGTTGACACTATTTTCTGCCTAATATCAGCCCGTTAAAACACCAGTTTTAAACAAAGCCTGTACACAAATCAATGAAAAAATACCAGCGAGTACATCATCGACCATAATTCCAAAGCCGCCATGTAATCTTTTATCAAGCATTTTTATCGGTCCAGGTTTTACAATATCAAAAAATCGAAACAATAAAAAACCTACAATCAGAGATTGCCAGCTTAATGCAGCTCCCAGCATAGTAATATAGAAGCCTGCGACTTCATCCCAAACAATAGCTGGATGATCATGCACTTGTACATCTCTTGCTGTTTGACCACACACCCACAGGCCAAACACGCTGATGACAACGGCAAATACTACCTGCAACCACAGTGGGTAGTTTGCGGTAATAAAAATAAGTGGTAATGCCCCTAACGTACCAAAGGTACCAGGTGCAATTGGAGACAATCCCAGACCAAAGCCTAAACCAAAAAATTGATGGGGGCGTTTAAGATCAAATTTATACTGCTTAGCCAAAGCAACTCCTAGCTAAAATGTTCAAAGCCAATATCGGGAAGTGGCCATGTCTGGTTGTGATAAAGCAATTCTAACTTACCATCGTTATTAATAATTTGCCCGATGCATACTGGCTCAACGCCATACTGCTGCAGTTTAGTTTCAAGCAAATTCTTATTGTCGTCACTAACTGTATATAGCAATTCGTAGTCATCGCCGTAGGCAAGCGCTAGTTTTAGACGAACGTCATCATTATCTAAACTGTTTAACGCGTCCGATGTAGGCACTTTATCAGCGTGAATAACGGCCCCGACACCTGATTGTCGAAGAATATGAGACAAATCTGCCAATAAACCATCGGAAATATCTATCGCTGAGGTTGCAATACCTCTAAGGACTTGGCCTGCAGCCACTCTGGGCGAAGGAAAATTAAAGCGCTCAGTAGCACTTTTTAGATGTTCAGGTGCAACATCCCAACCCTGTTTACGCGCTTCAATGGCAAGGCCTGAATCGCCTAATGGACCAGTAACGTAGACCCAATCGCCATTTTTAGCACCTGAGCGGGTCAGTGCTTTACCTTTCGGTATAATCCCTTTTGCACATACCGTAATGGTTAACGGCCCTTGGGTCGTATCACCACCGATGATCTGCACATTATAATACTCAGCAATGTCGTGCATACCTTCAGTGAACTCTTCCAACCATTGCTGATCAACATCAGACAATGTTAGGCCAATCGATACCCAAGCGGGCTCCGCGCCCATAGCCGCAAGATCACTTAAATTAACCGCTAAAATGCGATGGCCCAGAGCACGTGGAGGAATATCAGCAAAGAAATGTACACCTTCTACCAAGGTATCGGTTGTCACTGCTAATTGGCAGTTTTCTGGCACACTGATCAGCGCACAGTCATCGCCAATCCCTAAATCAACGTCACGGCGAGTAATACCTCTTCCCGTGAAGTAGCGATTGATGAGTTCAAATTCCTTCATATACAAAAAAGCCGGCCAACGCCGGCTCTCCTTTATTTGGCCTTACTTGCGAATATCTTTTACGGCTTTATCTAAGACACCATTAACAAATTTATGGCTGTCTTCCGCACCAAACATTTTCGCCAGCTCAATACCTTCGTTGATAGCAACTTTATACGGTACGTCATCTCTGAACTTAAGTTCATAGGCGCTCACTCTTAGTACTGCTCTTTCAACTTCGTCTAAATCATCGAAAGGGCGTGACAAATGTGGCTTTACTATTTCATCAAGCTGCTTATGATTTACCGCTACACCGCGCGCCAAATCTTTGAAATATTCAACGTCTACTTTTGATACATCGTTCTCGATCAACATTTGTTGTTCGATATCGGCGATAGGGTTACCACTCAATTGCCAAGAATAAACGGCTTGCAAAGCCAATATGCGTGCTTTACGTCTTGCTGCTGGTTTCACAGAGGATCCTCTTAAATTTGCTCTAGCACGTTAACCATTTCTAAAGCGCCAAGTGCAGCTTCGCCACCCTTATTGCCCATTTTGGTGCCCGCACGTTCAATGGCTTGCTCAATGCTTTCAGTGGTTAGTACGCCAAATGCAACTGGAATATCGTAGTCCAGTGATACATTTGCCAGACCTTTATTTGACTCATTCGCAACTAAATCGAAATGCGGTGTACCACCACGGATGATTACACCCAATGCAATAATTGCATCGAACTGCTTTTTCATCGCAATACGCTTAGCTGCAAGAGGTAACTCAACGGCACCTGGTACGTAAACAACCGTGATATCTTCATCACTTACGCCACCTGTACGCTTCAACTCATCTACGGCACCTTCAAGTAGGCTTTTACCGATAAAGTCGTTAAAACGAGAAATAACAATGGCAAATTTCTTGCCCGGTGCATATTTGTTACCTTCAATAATGTTCATTAGATGATCCTAATCTTATAAATACCAATGCTGAAGCATGTACCGAAATTTCGGTCCAGCAATTGCCAAATTGGGCCGCATGATAGCACAATTTTAACTATCCCCAAACAACTTAAAACGGGCCTGTATTGGGCCCGCTGTCGTATCAGTGTTACGGCCTTATTTAGGCTCTACGTAATCGACCACTTCTAGATGGAAACCTGATAAGGCGTGATACTTTTTCGGCATACTCATCAGGCGCATTTTCTGAATACCTAAATCAGCCAAAATTTGCGAACCCACACCTACAGTACGAGATGTCCCTTGAAACTTGCGCACGTTTACCTGCTCACCCTGATCTTGCTGAGCAAACGCTTTAACCATAGCTTCAATTTCTGAACTTTGCTCTTGTTTACCCAGCACCACTAACACCCCACTGTTTTCGCTGATGTATTGCATGGCACTGTGTAGGCTCCAACTTCTTTCTGCGCCACGATCTGAGAGCAGAATGTCATTAAAGGTGCTCTGTAAATGCACACGGACCAAGGTGGTATCGCCTGGCTTTACTTCACCTTTAACCAAGGCGTAATGTAGTTGATTGTCGATAGTATCTTTGTAGGTCACTAAATCAAATTCACCATATTCAGTAGGTAACTTACACTGAGCCACTTTCTCAATGGTGGTTTCATTAAGGTTTCTGTACTCGATTAAGTCAGCGATTGTGCCTATTTTTATGCCATGTTCTTTGGCGAATACTTCTAACTGTGGACGACGCGCCATTGTCCCATCAGGATTTAAGATTTCCACAATCACAGAGGCGGGCTCCAGCCCTGCTAAACGAGCTAAGTCACAGCCAGCTTCTGTATGTCCTGCACGTGTCAACACTCCACCAGGTTGAGCCATGATTGGAAAGATGTGACCCGGTTGTACGATGTCTTCAGGCAATGCACCTTTTGCAACAGCAGCCTGAACAGTACGTGCTCTATCTGCCGCTGAAATGCCAGTTGTAACCCCTTTTGCAGCTTCAATAGACAAAGTGAAGTTTGTCGAGAACTGCGCGCCGTTATTGCGTACCATCAGAGGTAAATCTAGTTGTCTACAGCGCTCTTGCGTCATCGTTAAACAAATTAAGCCACGGCCATAGGTGGCCATAAAGTTGATCGCATCTGCTGAAATATGTTCGGCGGCAATGATCAAATCACCTTCATTCTCGCGGTCTTCATCGTCCATTAAGATGACCATTTTACCGGCTTTAATGTCATCGATAATTTCTTGTGCGCTGTTTAAATTCATAATCTACCTATCTGATTCAGGTTTGGGGTTATTTTATAAAGCCCGCTTTGGCTAACAAACTGGCTGTGAGAGTAGACTCGTTAGCCTGGGGTTGCGCTCCTAGCACCAAACGTTCTAAATAACGGGCTATTTGATCGACTTCTAAATTGACCTTGCTACCCACTTTAAAGTCAGCAATGGTCGTCTCTTGTGCTGTATGAGGCACAATTGTAAGTTTAAACTGATTACCTTTAACTTCATTGACGGTTAAGCTTATTCCGTCAATTGCAACAGACCCCTTGTGAGGAATGTACTTCATCAAGTCTGCTGGCGCTTCTAGCCAATACTCTGTCGCTCGCGCGTTACTCTCTATTTCCCTCACCACCGCAACGCCATCAACATGACCTGACACTAAGTGGCCGCCTAACCGAGAAATCGGCTGCAAAGCTTTTTCTAAGTTAACCTTTTGCCCTGTTTTATAGTGGGCAAACTGAGTTAAATGAATGGTTTCGTTTGAAAGGTCAGCGCGGAATCCGTCTATGAACTTTTCGACTACGGTTAAACATACGCCGTTAGTTGCAATGCTGTCGCCTAGGTTTACATCACTCATATCCAAGTTAGCGCTGCTAACACGAACGATTAAATCACCCTGTGCAGCTCTCAACTCACTTAGTGTACCTGTTGCTTCGATAATACCTGTAAACATATTGCCTCTTAATTAGCAGGTTTTAGCCGTAACACGAATGTCATCGCCAATTTGGGTCACATCGGTGAACTCTAATTGGTTCACATTTTCCATCATGGTTATTTCTGGTAAATTAAATAAACTCTTGCCTTGGTGCCCGATCAATTTGGGCGCTAAATATACCACATATTCGTCTATGAGTTGCTGCTGCGCAAATACGCCTGCCAGAGTTGCCCCCGACTCTAACCACACAGTGTTTATTCCGCGATTTGCCAGCTCTTTCAGTGCTGCCCGACAAGACACTTTTGTCTGCTCTGTGGGTAACTCGATTTGCTCTACAAAATGAGGCCATTGATGATTATTATCAAGGTGTGTGCGGAAAATTATTATTGGCGCTTGTATTTGAAATAATGCAAGGTCAGGTGTTAAGCGGTTTTGCGAGTCGATGATAACTCTGACAGGTTGCCGTAAGGTGTGCCCTTGTGGTAGTTCAATATCACACTCATCCGAGCGCACATTGAGCTTTGCATCATCTACAATCACGGTATCTGCACCCGTTAAAATCGCGCAACTTTGTGCTCTAAACTGCTGTACATCACGACGCGCCAGCGGACCTGTTATCCATTTACTCTGGCCATTATTTAGTGCGGTTTTTCCATCTAAGCTGGCGGCAAGTTTGCAAGTAACATAGGGCAAACCTTGCTCCATACGCTTTAAGAACCCACGATTTAACGCCCGCGCTTCATCTTCGAGTAAACCATATGCAGTTTCGATACCCGCTTGCTGTAACATAGCAAGCCCTTTGCCCGCGACTTTAGGGTTGGGATCAACCATAGCGGCAACCACACGTTGTACGCCTGCATTAATCAACCCCTGTGCACAAGGGGGTGTGCGTCCATGGTGGCTACAAGGTTCTAACGTGACGTATGCCGTAGCCCCTTGGGCGTTATCAGCTGCTTGTCGCAATGCATAAACTTCCGCATGCGCATCACCAGCGAGCTGATGGTAACCTCGACCAACAATTTCATTGTCTTTGACAATCACACACCCAACATTAGGGTTTGGGGTGGTAGTAAAGCGACCTTTCTTAGCCAATTCAATGGCAATATTCATGTAATGATGATCCAGCTCAGTGAACATACTTAATCACCCAGCCTTGCGATTTCCTCACCGAATTCTCTTATATCTTCAAATGAACGATAAACAGAAGCAAAACGCACGTAAGCCACTTTATCGAGCTTTTTGAGTGCTTCCATAATACATTCGCCAATGAGATGGCTAGATACTTCTCGTTCTCCCGTGGCGCGAATTTTTGATTTTATCTCATGGATAACTTCATCAATCTGCTCTGTACTGACAGGGCGCTTTTCCAGTGCTCGAGCAAGTCCATTGACCAACTTATCTTCATTAAATGGCTCTCGTGAGCCATCTTGTTTGATCACTCTGGGCATAACGAGCTCTGCACCTTCAAAGGTGGTAAAACGTTCATGGCACTCGATACACTCTCGACGTCTTCGAACCTGATGGCCTGAGCTGACTAAACGAGAATCGATTACTTTGGTATCTTTGGCAGTACAAAAAGGACAGTGCATATTGGTTCACTTTAGAAATCTTACGAAAAAGGCCGCTATAGCGGCCTTTATAATAACAAAAAATGCTGTTCTGTGCGTAAAATTATGCGTAAACAGGCAATTTTGCACAAATTGCTTTTACTTTCTCTTTTACTTGCGCTTGTACAGACTCATCATTGATGTTGTCTAATACATCACAAATCCAACCAGCTAGCTCTTTTGATTCCGCTTCTTTGAAACCACGACGTGTAATAGCAGGAGAACCAATACGTAAACCTGACGTCACAAATGGAGAGCGAGGGTCATTTGGTACTGAGTTTTTGTTTACCGTAATGTTCGCGCGCCCTAATGCCGCATCTGCATCTTTACCTGTGATATCTTTGTCGATCAAATCAAGTAAGAACAGGTGGTTATCAGTTTTACCTGAAACAACTTTGTAGCCACGCTCTTGTAATACTGCAACCATCGCTTGCGCGTTTTTAACAACTTGCTGTTGATATTCTTTAAATTCAGGCTGTAATGCTTCTTTGAAAGCAACCGCTTTAGCTGCAATCACGTGACATAAAGGACCACCTTGGCCACCTGGGAATACAGCGCTGTTTAGCTTTTTATAGATAGCTTCGTCGTTACACGCAGAAATAATCAAACCACCACGAGGGCCCGCTAGTGTTTTGTGTGTTGTCGTAGTGACAACGTGCGCATGTGGTACTGGGCTTGGGTAAACGCCCGCAGCGACTAAACCAGCTACGTGAGCCATGTCTACAAGTAAGTAAGCACCCACTTTATCAGCGATTTCACGGAACTTAGCCCAGTCAACAATACCTGAGTAAGCAGAGAAACCACCAATGATCATTTTAGGCTTGTGCTCAAGCGCTAAAGCTTCTACTTGTGCATAGTCAATCTCGCCAGTCTCTTCGTTCAAGCCATATTGGATTGCGTTATATGTTTTACCTGAAAAATTAACGTGTGAGCCGTGTGTTAAGTGACCACCATGCGCTAGGCTCATACCTAGTACTGTATCGTGTGGCTCAAGTAATGCTTGGAATACTGCAGCATTTGCCTGTGAACCTGCATGAGGCTGCACATTTGCGTAGTTTGAACCAAACAACTCATTGGCACGATCTATTGCCAGTTGCTCAACCACATCAACATGTTCACAACCGCCGTAGTAACGCTTACCAGGATAACCTTCCGCGTATTTGTTAGTTAACTGAGACCCCTGTGCCTCTAATACGCGTGGGCTACAGTAGTTTTCAGAGGCGATAAGCTCAATGTGCTCTTCTTGGCGTGTTGTTTCAAGCGCAATCGCTTTTGCTAATTCAGGGTCAAAATCTGCAATGTTCATGTTACGTTCTAACATGGGTTCTCCTAGGTGCACGTAAGGTTTTAAAAGCCATATTGTACGCTCTAATGCGTATCATGCCTATGATCTTGGCATGAGCATATTTAAACAGGGATTGAATTTATTTCACAGTGTTAAAGTAATGATATTTTTTTATTTTAACATTTATTTTATTTATGAATTTAAAGTGTGGAATTAACTTTTTTAATGTTTAAGTCAGGTGAGAACCTTCAAGTTCACCACCTGACTTTACTTATTACTAAAACAATTTGGCAAAAATAGCCGATTTGAGCTGCTCGTAATCTGCTGTCATAGGTTGTGCTAAACATGCTTTGTCTAACGCATTCTGTAACACTTCTGGCATATCAATCTGCTTTGCCAGCACTTGTTCTACCGACTCCTTGAATTTTGCCGGATGGGCTGTTGCTAAAAATATACCGGTGCTTTTTGCGTCTTTATCTTGAGTCAAGCCTTCATAAGCTATCGCGGTGTGAGGCTCGGCAATATAGTCATTTGCAGCAATTTCTCTCATCACTTCTTGTGTACGTTGTTCACTCACACAACGTGAATAAAAATCATGTTTATCAAATTTACCGCTATCTAGCATACTTTGAACACGAGGCCAATTATTAGGTTTACTCACATCCATTGCATTAGATAATGACTCAACGGTTGCATTCGGCGACCACTCACCGGATGCAATATAACGAGGCACGGTGTCATTTTGGTTGGTTGTTGCAGAGAGTTTATCCACTGGTAGGCCGATAACCGAGCCAATCATTGCCGCACATACGTTACCAAAATTACCACTGGGCACCGATACATGAACCAACGCACGCTCTTCTTTTGGTAGTTGCGCCAAAGCTTCAAAGTAATAACATACTTGAGCAAGTAAGCGGCTAATATTAATGGAGTTAGCTGAGTTTAAGCCCAGCTTTGCTTTCACTTCATCATCTAAAAACGCTTGTTTAACCAATGCTTGGCAATCATCAAAGCTCCCAGTGACTGCATAACAGTGAATATTGCCACCTAAAGTGGTAAACAACTTTTGTTGAGCGAGTGAGATCTTACCCTCGGGATATAAAATAACCACATCAACGTTTGGTTTGTTATAAAATGCATGTGCCACTGCCGCGCCTGTATCACCGCTGGTTGCGGTTAGAATTGTCACCCGCTCCCCTTGGTTAAACAAACCAATACACTCCGCCATGAAACGACCACCAAAGTCTTTAAACGCCAACGTAGGGCCGTGGAACAACTCTAAACAGTAATTTTTTTCATCTACCTTCACTAACTCAACGGGAAAGTTGAACGCGCGTTTAACCATGTCTGCTAAGGTGTCCTTGGGCAGTTCATCACCAATCAGGTGTGACAATATCTGTGTGCTTCGCTCAACAAAAGGTAACTCAAGCAATGCGTCTATATCATCCAAAGGTTTTAAGTCTGTTGGGAAAAACACCCCTTGATTGCGACCTAGACCCGTTTTTACCGCCTCTGTAAACGACACTTTTTGATTATCATCTTTTAAATTAACCAATTGCATTTTATTTAGCTCCTTGAGAAACGGCACGAGTACCTAAGTTATCGAGTTTACAGATATGGCTAAAGCCATGTTCATTTATATAGTTTTGTGTAAGCCATTGTTGGCACGTCTTTGCATCATCTAGCGACTTACAAATCGCAAATAAAGTGGGCCCCGCCCCTGAAACACTGACCAATTCAGCCCCAAGCTCCGGCAGCGCTTGCTTTGCTTCAGCAAAACCTGAAATCAGAGACTGACGGTGAGGCTCAGCTAAGTCATCCTGCATCAACACTAAAGCCTCATCAAAGCGACCTGCTTGCATCAATAGGCAAAAACTAGACAACCGTTGGGCGAACTCTACGGCGCTGTGCATTGACAATTGCTTAGGCAGTACACCGCGCGCTTTGGCTGTATTTAAAGCAAAGCCTGGATACGCGGCGACATAGTACCAGCGCTCGTCAACAGGTAATGATAGTGCTTTATTAGGCACGATATCCGCTGTTAACTGTAATCCACCCAAATAGCAGGGGGTGATGTTGTCATAGTGACGACCACCACTGACCTTCTCCTCAAAGTCAGCCATCAACTCAATCATCGCTTCTTGTGATAATTGCGTACCTGCGAATTGGTCCAATGCGACAAATGTTGCCACTACTGAACATGCACTGGAACCCAGCCCCGAACCAATTGGTAAACGTTTTTCAAGCGTTAAGGCCGCAGCTGGCATTGCCGGAGCAATATGTTCCCTAAAATGAAGTAGACATTGATATGACAAATTTTCATGAGCATCACCGGGTAGCTTATCGGCATAAGGGCCAGTGCAAGTAAAGCGGTCTTGCTCCGAATGCTCAATATGAACAACATCCCCTAACAGCGAGCCATCTACCGGTGCTAAAGCCGCCCCTAATGAATCAAAGCCAACACAAAAATTACCGACAGAGGCTGGCGCATAAATAGAGATCATTACTACTTCCTCACCCTATAAAGTTTTTAAAATATCAGCAAATACGCCTGCTGATGTCACTTCAGCACCCGCACCATAGCCACGGATCACAAATGGACGTGGTTGATAATACTGGCTCAAAATTGCTAATGCATTTTCCCCGTCACGAATATCGTAAAGCGCATGGGCTTTATCGACCGCTTCAATACCCACGCGGCAGCGACCGTTTTCGATGCTGCCCACATAACGGAGAACCTTTCCTTCATTGGCTGCACTTTGAATTTTGTCAGCAAAACTTGCATCAAGTTCTGGCAAACGGGCCATGAACTCGTCCACAGAGGTGCCAGTTGCAAAGTCTGTAGGTACTACAGACTCAACTTCAATATCGCTAAGCTCTAACTGTAATCCAGATTCACGCGCGATGATCAGTAGCTTTCTTGCGACGTCGGTGCCCGACAAATCATCTCTTGGGTCTGGTTCTGTAAAGCCATTGCTTTTAGCTTTTGCCGTTGCCTCAGAAAGGCTCAGACCATCTTGCAATGCACCAAACATGTAAGAAAGCGATCCAGATAAAATGCCGTTGAATGATAACAGCTCATCGCCCGCACCAAATAGCAACTGTAAGTTGTCTAAAACAGGCAAACCCGCACCAACGTTTGTCTCATATAAGAATTTTCGCTGTTTGCGCTGCGAGGCCAAAGTAAGCGCCTGATAGTAGTCATAACTACCTGTGTTTGCCTTTTTATTGGCAGCCACGACATGAAAGCCCGCATTTAAAAAATCAACGTATTGATCTGCCAGATACTGTGATGAAGAGCAATCTACCAATACAGGGTTAATCAAATGATTAGCTTTAACGAATTCTTCCACACGCTGCAAGGTAAATGCTTGCTGTTGACTTGCCAGTTCAGCCTGCCATGAATCAAACGGCACGCCATCCGCATTTAAGTATAACTGTTTAGAATTGGCAACCCCATAGAGGTTTAGTTTTATATTACGCGCTTCAAGCCAAGCCTGTTGCTTTTCAAGCTGTTTGATCAGCTCCTGACCCACTAAGCCACATCCAAGTAAAAACACATCAATTGAAGGCACATGTGTAAAAAAGTTCTCGTGACACACTTTAACGGCATCGTTACAACGTGTCCCATCTATCACCGCTGAAATAGCGCTTTCTGTCGAATCCTGCGCAATAGCAACGATATTTAGCTGCGCCTGGGCAAGTGATGCAAAGAACTTCGCTGCGAGTCCCTTGTGGGCCTTCATGTTATCCCCCACCAACGTCACAATAGCCAGCTCACGTTGGACTTGGACAGGTTCAATTAAGCCTGCCTGCGCCTCAAGCTCAAACGCTTGCTCAAGCGCATTCAATGCTAAATCTAAATCCGACTCATGTACGCAAAAACTGATACTAAACTCGCAAGATGACTGCGTAATTAAAACGATGGATACATTGTCATTGGCCAACGCACCAAACACACGTGCAGCCATGCCAACTTTGCCTTTCATGCCAGGCCCTGAGACCGTCAGCATGGCTAGGTCTTCTAAACTAGATAAGGCTTTTACCGCTTCGTCGCCGCGTCGCTCATTGCTGATTACCGACCCCGCAACATCGGGATTATGGGTATTTTTGATCTCACACGGAACAGAGAACTTAGCACAAGGAAGAATTGTTTTTGGATGCAGAACCTTAGCACCAAAATACGATAGTTCCATCGCTTCTTTATAGGATAACCAGTCGATTTTACTGGCTTTTTTAATGAAACGCGGATCAGCGTTGTATACTCCATCCACATCGGTCCAAATTTGGCAGACTTCAGCGCCTAAACAGGCAGCAGCAACAGCGGCTGAATAGTCAGAGCCGTTTCGGCCAAGCGTTGTAAGTTCACCGCGAGTGTTGCTGGCTGTAAAACCCGGCATGATGTAGTACTTGCTCGGGTTTGCGTTCATCGCCGAGACAAACTTCTGCTGACTCAGCTGCAAATCTACTTCTGCATCCAAATAGCCACCGTGACTGACGATACAATCACAGGCTTCGAGGTATGCAGCCTGAGACGCACCGAGCATGGTCTGCATCAGGGCGACGCTGATGCGCTCACCAAAGCTGATAACGTAAGCTCGCACTGGGTCTGGGCAATGCTGTAACATTTTTACCCCAGCTAACTTTTCAGCAAGGCTCGACAAAGCAGGCCAATGAACCACCTCGCCGTAAAGTTTTTGTACTTGCTCAAGCAAACCCAATGCACGATTTTCAAGTCGCAACCACTGCTCACTGTAATCTTGCCCCTGCTCAGCCTGCTCAACCAGCTCCACCAGTTGATCAGTCATGCCTCCTGGGGCTGATAACACAACTAAAGCCTCTTCGCCCGCTTGATTAAGGATCAAGCTATGAACTTGCTTAAGACATTCAAAATCAGCCAGTGACGAGCCACCGAATTTTAAAACACGCATTGTTATTTTCCTCATTCCTAAAACGAAAAAAGGCCTGTGTTCGTAGTGAACACAGGCCTTTTTCAATTACGCACCGACCTATGCCACTATCCAGAATGGATGGTGGTTGTAATAATGGTCGTGGTGTTAAAATTTGTTTTCATGTTTTTTAGCTTGCCCGAAATGTGGCCACTCTGTCAACCACTTAACATGACAATTAATATGCAATTTACTCATACACAAGCACTATGGAGGGCTACTTTATGCATTTTCTGTACTTAAGCGTGTATTTTTCGGAGTAAAAATAGGGAAAGTGGTTAAAGTAAAAAAAGTGTAAATTGATGATTTAGCGTATACCATAGCGATTTAAAAGCGCAATGAGTCGGTCTGTATCCACTGGCTTTTCAATGAAATCTAGCGCGCCCAATTGCATGACTCTTTGCTTCATTTCAGGTTGAATATCAGCAGATATGACCACAACAAAGGTCTCAATGCTGGCGTGTGCTCTCATCTGCTCTAACACACCGATGCCATCCAATGTTGGCATAGTAAGATCTAGACACAATAAATCTACCGTGTGTTGTTTGAGAATGTTTAACGCCTCGACACCATCTTTAGCTTGTAATACGTTCACCTCAAGCGCGCTGGACAGACAACGGATAACTTGTTTTCTAGCAACTGTCGAATCATCACAGACTAATATTGAGTAAGCCATTACTAATTTTACTATTATTTGATATACCTCGTTCTTATAACACAATATTCTGACAGCAGTAAGTATTGCAAGCTGCAATTAAACCAAAGCAGGGTTTAACTGTGAAAATCAGAGATATTTATTTATTTTTAAACCTTTATTAGCTAAGTTTATGATTAGCCATACTGCACAAACTCTAATTTTGGGAGCCAAAGTTCATTCATGCTGCAAAAAAGTCTATCTAAAAAGCTACTCACGAATGTGCTATCGGTTTACTTCCTACTTACGTTCGTAGTGACCTGTGGTCAGGTTGTCGCTGAATATGTGAATACCAAAGACTACATTCGTAACGAACTGACTATGCTGCAAAAAACATTCAGTCGTAGTCTGACACGCGCAATCTGGGAATTAAACACCAAGCAGACCGTAACCACCGCTGAGGGTCTACTAGCGATCCCAATGATTGAAGGAATTATCGTCCGTGATGATAGCGGTGAAATCATCTCTCAGTTGGGCCGCTCTTTGGATATTCATGAACTGTATAGTCAGCAACTGGTTCAAGAAGAAGCCATTATAGAAGACACGCCATCGGGATTGTTTGGTTATACCTTCCCACTTATTTTTGAGTTTTCAGGCAGAGCGACACAGGTTGGCGATGTCACACTGTTCTCATCTCGAGATGTCGTATTCAGTCGTATCATGATATCGATTTACTTTTTGATCGGTAATGCCATGATCAAAACAACTTTTCTTATCATTTTATTTTTAATTGCCTTTCGCCGCTTACTCACAGAGCCGCTTACCGATCTAACCGACCAAATTGAAGAAATTGAATTAGATGATATTGATGGCAGAAAGATTGATATTGGCACCACTGAACGCAATGAGCTTAAGGTAATGGAAGAAGCGTTCAACAAACTCATTGATAAAGTTTCTGAATATCGCAAACAACTCGATCAAACACAAAAAGAGTTGTTAATAAGTAACGAAAAACTCGACCAACACAACTTGCAACTGGAGCAGGAAGTCGCCCGTAAAACATCCAACCTCAGCCAAGCGATGATGGACCTGCAACAGCAAAAGTATGAGCTGGAAAAACAAAAGCTCACGCTCACCGAAGAAGTGGATCTGCGCAGTCAAACCGAACAAGAATTGCTCACCAAGCAAAAAGAACTTGAACGGTATGTTGATGAGCTCAACATGGCGCAAGAGCGGTTGGTTGGCTCTGAAAAAATGGCTGCACTCGGAGGACTTGTAGCAGGTATTACTCATGACATTAACACCCCAGTTGGCATTGGTGTCACGGCAACGTCTTTCTTGCAAGAGCGTTTGAATAAACTCGAAGCCGCTTACAAAGACAAAACCCTCTCACCAAAAGCCTTAGAGGAATTTATTAACGAGGCAAAACAAAGCACCAGTCTTCTGACCACTAACCTCGACAGGGCATCGGAGTTGGTTGCCAGCTTTAAACAAATTGCCGTTGATCAGGCCAGTGAAGCCGTTAGAAAAATAAACTTCAAAGAGTACTTGGCCGAAGTTGTACGCTCACTGCACCCTAAGATCAAAAAAACCAAGCATGTTATCAACATTGATTGTCCGGAAGACTTGATCCTCAATTTACCCGCAGGTGCAATCAGCCAGATATTTACCAATTTGATCATGAACTCTTTGATCCATGGTTTTGATGGTGTTGATAAAGGCGAAATAGACATCACTATTACCGACGATCATGACGATGTTAAAATCGTTTATAAAGATAATGGCCGAGGCGTGAAAAAAGCACAATTGGAGAAGCTTTTTGACCCATTCTTCACCACCAAACGCGATCAAGGCGGTAGTGGTTTAGGCACGCATATCACCCTGAATTTAGTCAAACAAACCCTTAATGGAGATATAGAAGTGACTAGCGAAGAAGGCAAAGGACTCACATACTACATTCAATTCCCAAAAGATATGCAAGCCCCTATGACCATGTTCAACTAAGTCAGTTTGGACTACGCGTAAAGTTTTGCGTGTAGTCCTCCCCTTTACGATAAAATTCTTGCTATCATGAGTGCCTATTTTTAAGCACGGATACTCATAATATGTGGTTTAGTAACCTGATCTGTTATCGTTTTAAGCAAGATGTCTCATACAATCAAGAAGAGTTTGAAAAGGCACTAGAACAAGACGTTTTTAGGCCTTGTGGTAGCCAAGACATGAGCACTTTTGGTTGGACTAAAGCATTTGGTAAACATGGCAATAGCTTGTCACATTTCTCACAAGACAGCATTTTGTTATGTGCTAAACGAGAAGAGAAAGTACTCCCTGCATCGGTGATAAACGACATGGTTGCTGAGAAGGTCGAACTCATCGAACGCGAAGAGAATCGCCCGGTTAAGAAAAAAGAAAAAGACGAGTTAAAAGAGAATATTCTCAGCGCACTACTACCTCAGGCATTTAAAAAATCCAGCCTTCAGTTTGCTTTCATTGACCAAAAGAGTGGTTGGGTAATAGTGAACAGTGCCAGCTTTAACAAAGCGGAAGAATTGTTAGCATTATTGAGAAAGTCGTTAGGTACTTTACCGGTTGTGCCAGCCTTTGCAAATTATGACCTAGATGTATTTTTAACTGATTGGTTAACTAAATTCGAAGCGCCCGAAGGGTTCGCAATTGGTACTGATGCAGAATTACAAGAACCCGATGACAACGGTGCTCAAGTTAAGTTAAAGCAACATGACCTATCTTCTGATGAAATAAAAAGCCATTTAGACAATGGTAAACGCGTGACAAAACTGGCATTTGACTGGCGTGAACGTGTGAAGTTTATTTTGCAAAATGATGGCTCAATTAAACGCTTAAGTTATGCCGATGCACTAAAAGAACAAAATGCGGACATTCCAAAAGAGGACATGGCCGTAAAACTTGATGCTGATTTTATTTTGGTCAGTGAAGAGATAAAAGAATTGCTTGAAGAGTTGACCCAAAGCCTTGGCGACAGCGCTGATATGTAACTTATTTGGGCGATAAGTGCGTTGCCCTTATCGCCTTGCTATTTCCCTATGCGAACATGGCTTTTACATCTTCCAGCACATATAAATAGTCATCACTATTAAATATTTCCACAGATTCAATTACGCCTTTATCTGCATAAACTTGTAATGACGCTGTTTTGTCGGAAACCTGTAGAATTCCCTCCAATATTGCACCCACACGTATAAAATCTACGTAGCAGTCCTGCTGTGGCTTGTAATTTGGATTTGACCAATTTTCCGCCGCATCAATAAATTCCTCCGTAAAGCCCCATTCACGCATAATTGCCCCGCCAATTCTACCTGCCAACTTTTGAATGGCATGTGCTAAAAAGCTTGGGTTTGCGAATACCTCTGGGTGCCTTTCAGCTTCGGTCAAAATAGGCAAAACACCAATATTAAACACAAGCGAAGCCAGCGTAATCGTGTCTCTGTTTAGTGAGGTATGCTTGTGAGCTTTCAGGTAAAAATCCATGGTCGTAATCGCTTGGCAGGCAACTTTAAGGGTTTTTTGCCATGCTTTATCCATGTAGGTTTTAATCAACTTGTTGTTAGAGACAAACAACTGCTCCATCGCCATCGCTGTAGCGATATTTTTAATTTGTCTGAGGCCGATACGCGTGACCGCTTGATTAAGCGTATTCACTTTCACAGACCGACCAAGAAACGCGCTGTTAGCGACTTTTATCATTCGTGCAGATAACGCCGGATCATGGGATATCACATCCGCCATTTGAATTAAATTTACATCTGGGTCGTCCGCAGCTTTACGCACACGCACGGCAGCATCAGGCAAAGTCGGCAGCACCAAGGTGTCGCTATTAATTCTATCTATAAGAATGGTAAGTAAGGCATTCTCTGTTGACATGAGCTAAATTCCAAAACTAATTAAGTAGCGCTAAAACGCCCGTGTTTTAGCTTTTAGTATTGTCGAACATCTTTATAAAGTTAAGAAATCAGTATAAAAATTTTAGCCAATAGTCATGGTGAAACAATTTTTCAAAAATGCACCGCAGCAGTGAGGCATAATTACCTTGGATCATGTAAAGTAGTTGCTCAGTTTTATTTCCAATAACAAAAAGAGAGCAGCATGAGACTTTCAAAAATTAGTCAGGCACTGATTATTGCCAGCACTTTGGCACTGGGTGCATGTTCAGAACCCACAACCAACACATCGACTGCAGCAAACACACAACAAGCAAAAGCACCAAGCTACGAGCTAGTCAACACAAGTCCGTCACGTTTAGACATATACACACAGGTGACGCTTAACACCGATTTGTCACACCTAAGCGACAACCAAAAGCAAATGGTTGCGAAGTTGATTGATGCCTCTAAGCTGATGGATGACCTATTTTGGAAGCAAAGTTTTGGTATGGATAAAGATACCTTTTTAAGCCGTATCGAAGATGAGAAAGTGCGTACCTTCGCCGACATTAACTATGGCCCATGGGATAGACTCGATGGCGACAAAGTATTTCTTAGCGGCTTTGAAGAAAAAGCACCTGGTGCCGAATTCTATCCTCACGATATGAGCAAAGAAGAACTCAACAATTCTGATATCAAAGACAAACAGGGTTTATACTCAATCATCAAACGTGATGAACAAGGCAAACTATATAGCACACCTTATTCTGAAATTTACGGTAAAGAGCTTAAGCAAGCAGCTAACCTGTTATTAGAAGCCAGCGCGCTTGCCGATGATAAAGAGTTTGCCAACTACCTGAAATTACGTGCCGATGCACTACTCAATAATAGCTATCAAACATCTGACTTCGCTTGGATGGATATGAAAAACAATCCTATCGATGTGGTGATTGGTCCAATTGAAACATATGAAGATCAACTATTTGGCTACAGAGCTGGATTTGAATCTTATGTACTGGTAAAAGACTTGGCTTGGAGCGAGCGTTTAGCAAAATTTGCCGCATTCTTACCTGAGCTACAAACAGGCTTACCGGTTGATGAAAAATACAAGCAGGAAGTCCCTGGTTCGGATGCTGACTTGAACGCCTACGATGTAATTTATTATGCAGGTCATTCAAACGCAGGTAGTAAAACTATCGCGATTAACTTGCCAAACGATGAGCAAGTACAGCTTGAAAAAGGCACTCGTCGTCTGCAGCTTAAAAACGCCATGCGCGCCAAGTTTGACAAGATATTGTTACCCATTGCCGATCAGCTGATTGTGCCAGAGCAGCGTAAGCATATTACCTTTGACGCTTTCTTTGCTAACACGATGTTCCATGAAGTGGCTCACGGCTTAGGCATTAAAAACACTATCAATGGCAAAGGTACGGTACGTCAATCACTACAAGAACACGCCAGTGCACTTGAAGAAGGGAAAGCCGATATTCTCGGTCTGTACATGGTTGAGCAACTGCTGAATAAAGGCGAGATCACAGAAGGTACTATCGAAGATTACTACATTACCTTTATGGCGGGTATCTTCCGCTCCGTGCGTTTTGGTGCCTCAAGTGCACATGGCAAAGCCAACATGATCCGTTTTAATTTCTTTAAAGAGCAAGGTGCATTTTCTAAAAATGAGCAGGGTTTATACAAAGTAAACATGGATAAAATGGCAACCGCGATGAAGAATCTTTCTAATTTGATTCTTACCTTACAAGGTGACGGCGATTACCAGAAAGTTGACCAGTTGATTGCCACACACGGCGATATTAAAGCTGAACTTAAAGCCGACTTAGAAAAGCTAGCACAGGCTAATATCCCAGTAGATGTGACCTTTAAGCAAGGTAAATCTGTACTTGGCCTATAAGCTGTCATAAAAATCGAATAAAGGCGCCCAGTGGCGCCTTTATTATTTGCGCCTTCTACGGCTTATTCTAAACACTCCATCCCAATTAATTGTCATCTGCTTAGGTTGTCGCTACCATCACGTCACTTTTATTCATAGTTAAGGTGCACTGTGCGAGTTACATTTTCTTCTATGGCATGTGGTTTATCTTTGGCGCTTGTGGCCAATGTCACCGCTCAACCACTTACGCTTGAGCGTATTTTCGATGACCCAAGCCTTGCGGGCAAAGCGCCCGTAAAACTAAAGTTTTCACCTGACGGTAGTCGTGTCACATATCTACAAGGTAAACAGCAAGACTACAATCGCTACGATTTATGGGAATACAACCTTAAAGACAATAAAAATCGCCTATTGGTGGACTCTCAAGCCTTGTTTTCTGGCCCTGAAACCCTCTCAGACGAAGAAAAAGCGCGTCGTGAAAGACAGCGTATTTTTGGCCGTGGAATATTAGAGTATACCTGGTCTGACGATGGTAAAGCCTTGCTATTCCCACTCAATGGTGATTTGTATTACTATCAACTCGAGTCAGGTAAAAGCCGAAAGCTAACCAATACAGAAGCGTTTGAAACAGATGCTAAGTTCTCACCAAAAGGCAATTATGTATCTTTCATTCGTGAGCAAAACCTGTATGCACTGGAGCTAAAAACAGGCAAAGAAGTTGCGCTGAGTAAAGACGGCGGCGGCGTCATAAAAAATGGCATGGCTGAGTTTGTCGCACAAGAAGAAATGAGCCGAATGACAGGTTACTGGTGGGCCAAAGATGAGTCAAAAATCGCTTTTACGCGTATTGATGAAAGCCCTGTTCAACAAGCCATTCGTAACGAAATATATGCCGATGAAGTAAAGCTATTCAATCAGCGCTATCCGTTCACTGGTACAGCAAATGTGACCATTGAGCTGGGCGTGGTCTCTGTCAATGACCAGAAGATAGATTGGATTGACTTAGGCAAAGATAAAGATATTTATATTGCTCGGGCAAGATGGCTCAATGACAGTAAAACGCTATCTTATCAGTGGCAAAACCGTGCTCAACAGCAGCTTGAGTTGCGCTTCTATGATACGGAAAAGCAGCAGCAACGTGTTGCTTTAACAGAGCACAGCGATACATGGATTAACCTGCACTTTGATCTGCACTTCTTAAAAGACAACAAACATTTTATTTGGGCGTCTGAGCGCGACGGATTCAAACACTTATATTTGTATCGTAACAATGGTCAACTGGTACGCCAAGTTACCCATGGTGAGTGGGTGGTAGATGCACTCAAAGGTGTAGACGAAAAAACAGGTACAGTGTACTTTGCAGCGCGCAAAGACACACCGCTTGAGAGCCACCTGTACAGCACATCCATGTTTAAAGAATCAGCAATTAAACGCATCACAAACCTCGGCACCTATCACGATGTGGTACTGGCAAAGGATACTAAAACCTTTATCGACAACAGCTCTGCGGTGAATCAACCCAATTCAGTTGCACTACGCAAAGTAAGTGGTGAGTTTGTTACTTGGTTGGAGCAAAACGCGCTCAATGAGCATCACCCGCTCACCCCATATCTGAGTGACTTGGCAAAGCCCGAATACGGTACGCTCACAGCAGAAGATGGCCAAACACTACATTACCGCTTGTTTAAACCCGCCAAGTTGGAAAAAGGCAAGCAGTACCCAGTGATTGTCAATGTGTATGGCGGTCCGCATGCACAACGTGTGGTCAATAATTGGCGTAGCAAAAACCTTTATTTCCAGTACATGGCACAACAAGGTTATGTGATCTTTCAACTAGATAACCGTGGTTCATACAATCGCGGTAAACGCTTTGAAGATCCAATCTACAAAAAACTAGGCGTGGTTGAAGTTGCCGATCAAATCCGTGGCGTAGAATTTTTGCGCACCCTTGATTATGTGGACCCACAACGCATCGGCGTTTATGGTCACAGTTATGGCGGATATATGGCGCTGATGACCATGTTTAAAGCCCCCGAGTATTTCCAAGCGGGGGTATCTGGTGCGCCAGTGACCGATTGGACGCTCTACGACACCCATTATACTGAGCGCTACCTTGGACACCCAAAAGACAACGCGCAAGGCTATCAGCAAAGTGCTGTATTTGATTATGCTGATGGTTTGCAGGGGCCACTGATGATTTATCACGGCATGGCGGATGACAACGTACTGTTTACCCATGCGACAAAGCTATTCAAACAGCTACAAGACAATATGCAGCCTTTTGAAATGATGACCTACCCTGGCTCAAAACACAGCCTCAGAGGTAAAAAAGTACAAACGCACTTACATCAAACTATCACTCACTTTTTTGATAGGCACTTCAAAACCCATCAATAAACAAAAAAGGGCACGCTAGGTGCCCTTTTTTACGCTTGAACTTACAAACAGTATCTTGCGAACAAGCTACTGACGGTTGCTGCGGTTGGTTTGCCGTGCTGCCAATCGCCACCTTCAACTCCACTTCCTGCGATGTCCATATGCACATAAGGCAATGGCAACTGGGAGTCACAGCCATGTTTATCCAAACCACCCACTATGGCCAAAAATGCCATGGGGAACTGGTGGCCACGCGCCGTTATCGCAGAGGGGGCATTGTTGCTCGAAAGCACATCGTCAGCCAAAGTGCGAGGCTTAACAAAATCATAATCTTCACGACGGCTACGTGATAACTCTGCGCCATCAGCCCATAAATCACCAAAGTCGGCAAGTTGACGAGAAACCTTCGCTTCTCGAGCAGGACCATTTTCAACGTAGGCACTATAAGGCCCTACAGCGCGCGCTGCGTGCCCCGTTAATGTTGCAACGGTGAATAAGGTTGGATTAACTTCACTCTTCGCCATGTCTTTCATTTCGCTCAACAGATCGCCCATCGCCAAGCGCCCTTCTGCATCAGTGTTGCCAATGCGTACTTTCAAGCCTTCACGGCAGGTAATAATTTCATCTGGCACAAAGCAATCGGAGCCAATTGAATTACGTACCACTGCAAGATAGGCAATCACTTTCACACCGCTTGGCTGATAGTCCGCAACCGCTTTCATAAAGCCTGCAACAGACGCTGCACCACCTTTATCTCGGCTCATGCCTGCCATAAAGCCACCAACTTTTAAATCGGCACCACCTGTGTCATATACTAAGCCTTTACCGACAAACATCAGCGTACGAGTTACCTCATCGCTAGGTGTATAAACCAGTTTTACTACGCGAGGGTGATGACGCTCAACCGCGTAAGATGCACGTGCTACAGTGCCTAGCATTGGGTATTGTTGCTCAATCGAGTTGATGTCCGATACCACCTCAACCGACACACTGGTGCCCTCAAACAACTCGACACAGTAATCTGCAAACCTAGGGGGTGCCATACGCTCGGGCTCTGTACCACATAAGTCTCGCGCGGCATATTGGCCCGCGGCCAACGCATTCAGTTGCTTACATTGCGCTTCTGTCGCCCCTAACAAACTGATTTGTTTAACAGGCTCAATGCTTTCACCTCGGTATTCACGCGCTTCTAGAGGCTGCCACAGCGCTTGGCAAGCACCTAAATATGCAACCTCTAATGCATTTTGATAACGCGCATCTTCCGGCATACCACACACCACAAGTGTTGGTGCTTGACTGCCCGCAGCTTTAGCCTCGTTAATGGCTGCTTTAGCGGCATCAAACACGCGACGCACGTCATCATAGTCACGGTTTAAAGGTCCTGTTGGCGATACGATGAGGCGCTTACCAGGAAACTCTTGTGCTAGTACCAAAGTAGCCTTGTTAGCTATTCTGGCATCAACTGCCAAGTATGGCGCAAGCGCCTTATTCAGACGTTCATCGTGCAGGTTATTCACATCAGCAGCAATTACAATGACGGCATCAGCGTGTTGATTGAAAAGATCATTACATGGTAACGCGAGAGGAAAAGACATAAAAAGGCCCTTAGTTACGATAATAAGGGCCCGATTATGGGTTATTTGATAATGCTTTACCAGTAAAGTCGGTTACTGGGGTTGTGTACTTTGTGTTTGACCACGACGATGCTTCACGATCACCGACCATGCTTCTAGCATCACTAACACGCTGACCACCAACACGATGACATCTAGCACCACCAGCAGCCAATTACCTTGCTGATAGTACTCCTGTAGCTTAATAAGCCCAGCAAAAAATGCCATTAACAATACAAAGCTCATCGGAATTAAAGTGTATTTAGCGGGTCGACCCAGTTTGATGAGGTAGACCGAGATCACCAACAAGGTCAGACTAGCAAGAATCTGGTTGGTAGAGCCAAACAAAGGCCAAATGATCATACCGCCGCTGCCTGAGGCTCCACCTGCCCCAAAGGCGAGCAACAAACAACAACCAACCGCTAGCAAGGTTGCTACGATGCCATTCTTTAGCGCCTGCAATTGATAAATTTCACCCCATTCCTGAATAATATAACGCTGTAGGCGAACACCTGAGTCCATGGTAGTTCCCGCAAACAGTACCACCATGACGGCCAACAGGGTTGCTGCTATTTCTGTGGGGATACCCCAGCCACTGCTGATCAAGTTTGAGCCACCAGTAATAAATGCCCCCACACTGCCCGCGCCCAAGTGACTATAGATTTCATGCCACTGATCGGGCGACATCGCTAGCATCACGCCGCTCACAGCAACTAGAGTGATAAGCGCTAATGAACCTTCTCCAACAGCCCCTAAATAGCCTACGAAGCGACCATCGGTCTCTTTATTTAACTGCTTAGAGCTGGTGCCGGAAGATACAATGCCGTGAAAACCAGATACAGCACCACAGGCGATAGTAACGAACAACAGTGGAATAATACTGGGCGTTTGCTCAGCCATTTGTGTGTTAAAAGCCGGAGCGGTGATATCAGGCATCACCACAAACACTGCTCCATACAATAATATCAACCCCACCAGCAGCTGCATTCCGTTGATAAAGTCACGCGGTTGAAGCAGCATCCAAACCGGTAATAAAGAAGCTACCGCGGCGTAAATAAACAAGATCACAATCCAGTTTGCCTTGTCAGTCAGTCCAAACATTTCTGATGGCAGTGCCAAAGGCATACTTGAGCCCATGTAAATAGTGGCGTAGAGAATCGCGACCCCTATCACACACAAGGGAATAAGCGGCACTTGACGCTTTAACAGCTGACCAATAACTAAGGCGACAACAATCGCCGCCCAAGCAGGAAATACCGCACTAGGGTTCGCCACAAATGAATTGGCTATTACCACGCCAAACACGGCGTTGACCATCAACAGTACCAAAAACACCACTATCATGAACAATGCGCGAGTACGCTTGCCGATAACGGTTTCCGAAAGCGCCCCCATGGATTTACCTTTATGTCGAGCACTTGCCCACAACGCGCCCATGTCATGCACACCCGCAAAGAAAATAGTCCCAATTACGACCCACAGTACCGCTGGTACCCAGCCCCAGTACACAGCGATAGCGGGTCCAACAATGGGAGCGGCCCCTGCTACAGAAGTGAAATGGTGCCCCCATAGCACCACTTTATTGGTTGGCACAAAGTCAACGCCATCATTTAATTCATGAGCGGGTGTGACGAAGCTGTCATCCATTTTAAAGATTTTTTCCGCAATGAATTTGGAATACACAAACCATCCAAATAGCATTCCGACTACCCCAAACAGTACTATCATGATCGACTGCATTTTCAGGCTCCTGTACGTCTTATTGTTATTGAGCCTTAAAAATTAACACAGTTATCACATTATGCACTTACCTTTTAGTCTGAATCGAAGAGTTTTAATTGCGGTTGGCGCACATTTTCATCCATCAAAGAGATACTGATGCCGATAAGTCGCACAGGTTTATGTGGATAGCATGGCACCTGGGCCACAATACCAAGCCAAACTTACCAAAGTGCTGATATAAAAAGTCTTCACTGCTGGCTTTTACATCGCAGCCATATTGTAGTCCCAATGCCAACAACTTTTGCTGTATTACCTTACCGACCCTAGGTATTTTTTCAGTGACAATGTATCAATGAAGTCATGCACATATTGTGAATTGATTTAATTGAGAAAACACTGGCGATGTGGGTGTTTGTTGGGATAGCGCTGTTATTGAAAGGTTCTTTTGACTGCTTAAAACATGATTGGGTGCTAAAAGTTGCTCAGCCAACTCGTGCACACATGAAAAGTGATGTTGCTGAGCATATGAAGTATTACAAACTGGAAAGGCTGTACTGAACTATTAACGAGCAGTCACCAGTAGAGTATGAAAACTCTTTAAGAAAAGTGCCAAGCTGGAACAGCCATTTACACAGATTATTTTACACTCTTATTGATGGGCATTCTTGCGCTGAATTCACTTCCTTTTCCGACCACACTTTTGACTGAAATATCACCGCCATGAGCTCTTGCAATCTGACGGCACAAATAGAGTCCTAATCCGACACCTTTATTTGAGCGGTTAATGATATGGCTACCTTGTGCAAAGGGCTCAAAGATCTTTTCAAGATTCTCTGCTTCAATGCCTGCACCGAAATCACGAACGCTGATTTCCACGATCTGGTTTTCCTCAAAACATTGAATGATAACTGGTGCATCAGAGCCGCTGTGTTTTAAAGCATTATCAATAAGGTTCTTGACCAAAAACTTAAAGCGGCCTAAGTCAATTTGTACAGCAATTTCTGGAATGTGCCCTTCCACCCGAACCGATGTTTCTTTGAAATAAGAATGTAAAATTGCACTTATTACATTGGGTAAAAAGTATGTGTCGATATTTAGCAAGGTTTCTGTGTCTTTAAGGCGCTCGCTTTCCAGTAGTTGCTCGACAATCTCATTCATTTTATCGATTTCATGACCTAACTTTCTTGATATTTCACCTTTTTCCAGTAACGCCAATAATACCTTTACTCTGGCCATTGGAGAGCGTAACTCGTGACTAACTGAAAGTAACAACTCTGTTTTGGCACAGAACAATTGTTCGAGGCTTTCAGCCATTTTATTAAGTCCCCTTGTGAGCTTTCCAAGATCGTTGCTTGGATGTGATGCAATTCGATATTTCAGGTTTCCATGACTGATTTCTGTTGCACTGTATATAGCACTGTTAATAGCAGATAGCTGCCCATTCAATAACCAGTAGCTCAGCAACAATACAACAAGTACAGCAAACCATGGCCAATAAATAATCCAATCGGGAAATACTATCAGATTGGCGATTTTCGATGTTACGGTAATGGTATAGCCGCCAAACTCAGTTGTTAGAAAGTATCTGGAATCTAACTTTTTGAAGTACAGCTCACCAATAATAATGGCGTCCTTCGTTAATTTCTCAGGTGAAGGTAAAAGGCTGCCCGTTAGCCATTTCTCAGTTCCATAAATTATTTGAATCTCCACCCGGTTCTTTTTAGCTTCTTTTGTAAGAGCTTCAATATCAACTGGTCCTTTAACGAGCTCCTGCATCATGACTTGCAATGCAGCTTCTCTGTCTGAAACTATCTTCACCGCTTCTTTTTCAGAAATGGCAAAACTACCTAAAATGATGAATCCCACCAGCAAAATTGTGGTGATGGTGAATAGCAGGAAAAACCGAGCGTATAGATTTAGGTGTGTAATTGTCATAAAGGTGTCGCAATAAAGGTGTATCCAACACCCCTAATGGTTTTAATAAACCTTGGAGAGGAGACTGAGTCATTGAGTTTTTGACGAAGTCTGCTCAGTAAAATATCCACTGAGCGTCCATACAAATCCACTTCGACACCTTTCACCACACCGGTAATTTGTTCACGATTGAATACTTTTCCAGGATTAGAAGCTAACGCCTTTAACAAGTGAAATTCCATGCCCGACAAATGCACATCTTCACCATCCACTTTAACTATTTGCTGTGCGCTAAAGATAGCTAAACCGGCAAAAAACAAGACTCCCTGTTGTTCTGTTGAGCGTTGCTCCTCACTAAAACTGCGTCGTAATAACGCTTGAACTCTAACAAGGAGTTCCGCAGGTTCAAATGGCTTAGGCAAATAATCGTCCACGCCAAGCTCAAAGCCATGAACTTTATCTTCGAGTCGCCCTCTAGCCGTTAACATAATGATGGGCAAAGTATAAGCTTGCCGAATTTGCTTACACAATGTGAAGCCGTCAATACCTGGCATCATTATGTCTAACAGTACTAGTTTTGGAGATTCCAGCCCAATCAGTTCATATCCATGCTGTGGCTCATTTGCACAAATCAAGTCAAAGTGATGCTGCTGAAAAAACACAGATAAACTTTCGGTAAGACTGCTATCATCGTCAATTATTAATAGTTTGCTCATGGTTCGTTTTACTCTTTAGTTCACTACCATACTGGATCAAGCTAGGTCAAATCACCAACCTCAAAAGTGAGATTGTTACACTATGTTACCCTAAGGGGTTTCAAAGTTGCGTAATATCATTCTACTACATTTTGAGGAATGAACTTATGCAAACAGTATCTGTAAAAAAGAGTCTGACCCGGACACAATCAGCCAGAATCATTGCTATTATGATGCTGTTGCAGATGGTTCTGGGGTTGCTCCTAAATTTCTATTTTCTGAAACCTATTTTGGTCTACAACGGCGAACCCCCTATTAGTGATCTTACCAGCATACTGGGAGGCGCAACACTGGTTGCATTAATGATCAGTACCATGAATTTGGCGTTTGGTTTACTAATACCAAAAGAGTCAATCAACCAGCACTCCTCACTGTTTATTACAATTGTTGTATTCGCCACTGTTGGTATTGCAATGTGCGCATATGAATATGCGCAACTATCTGAGTATGTCATCTATCTGTCCACCATTAATGAACCCAACAATGATATATCTGCGAAGACGTCAGCTTTAATAAGAACTATTCTGGCGAGCGGAAGAAATGAAGCGCACTTTTTATCCATTTTTATCTCAAGCTTCAGCTTATTGATCTTCTACCTACTGTTGTTGCGCAATCAACTGCTTCCAGTTCGACTTTGCTGGTTTGCGCTACTTAGCGTGATATTGCAACTGTTCGCCGTTGCACATACATTTTTCGAAGCTGCAATTCCTGACATTATTCAACTTCCTTTAGCCATCACTCAAATTATCGTTCCTTTTTATCTTTTGATTTGGGGCTTTAAGAAGCCATTACTTGAAACGTTCTCAAACAATAAAACAGTACCATAACCACAGGAGCGATATCTTATGATTTTCATCGTAATTCTTATTCATATCACAGCAGGCGCTATTGTGTTATTGACAGGCTTCACTGCAATTGTGGCAAAAAAAGGCAACGCATTCCATAGGCAGTTGGGCAATGTTTATGTTGTATCTATGCTAACTCTAGGCATCAGTGGCACAATCATCGCGGTAGTACGATATGTCCCAATTTCAATCATGAACGGCTTGGTCCTTTGTTACTTTGTACTTTCAGCCATCAACGTCATTCGGCAGCCAGATAATCAGACCAATCTTGCCGACCGGTTTCTATTTTGCTTCGCTACATTACTGTTTCTGGGCCTCTTCGGGTTTGCGTACCAAACAATGCTGATGCCTGATGGCAAACTGGGCGGGTTTGGTACAACAGCTTATGTGATATTTGGCAGTGTATTAGCTTTTTGTAGTGTCGCAGATTATCGCTATATCAAGCTTGGAGGATTGCAAGGCAAGGACAAATTGATACGTCATCTTTGGCGAATGTTTTTCCCTCTTTTTATGTCAACAGCCGCCTTTTTTCTAGGGCAGGCCATACATATTCCCGAAGCAATAAGAACCATTGAGTTTTTGCTTACGCCAGTTGCCTTTGTTATTTTGACTGCCGTTTATTGGGTTTTTAAAGTGAAATGGAACCTCAAAATCCGTAAATTCTGGCAGAAAGGCTCATAGCGCTTTGGATGTTGAAACAATAGATTACAAACAAGGTAATTAATCAATACGATTCATTTAACGATACATTCATCTCAGGGCATAGAAAACAAATTCACGCCATCAAACAAGTTTCGATAGTGTTTTCTATTTGAGTCAAATCAATGAATTTGCTTTATACCAGTAAGAAAGTGAAAAGTTTGGCAGACCATTACTATTTGTTTTCTTGCTCTGGTTTTACTGAGATTATATCTTCTTCATGGAAAGTAAAAATGATGTATTCTTCGTTGGGTAGACTGTTTGTTTGGTAGGAAGTATCACGTAGATAAGAAGCACTCAAAAAACAATAGAAGGAAAAGTGTGAATGCTCAAAAAATGGTTAATAACTATGCTAATAATCATCTTACTGCCCGCTATATTTATCATGTATATTGTTATTGATAGCGGTGCTTTCAAAACCATTGAACCACATTTTTCAGGTTCCTGTAAAACAGTAACAGGCGTCGTTGGTGCCGAAGATATCACAATAGATGCAACGAGTGGTTTGGCATACATCTCTTCACATGACAGACGTAACTGGTCTTCGGGAGGGGGAATATACATGTATCAAACCGGTTCTTATTCAAAACCCATTTTGATGCCGCATGATATTGATGGAACTTTCTACCCCCATGGAATTTCTCTGTGGAAGAACCCCAATGGGCTAGATCGACTTTTTGTCGTTAATCATCCGCCTTCAGCTACGGAGAATAAGCAGCGTTCAGACAGCGAGGTCATAATATTCGAAATCAAGGAAAATCAGCTCAAACACGTAAAAACGTTAAAGACTGACTCACCCTTCAGCCTGAATGATGTGGCAGCTGCAAATGACAGCAGTTTTTATGCAACTATCGACAGAGGCAGCTTAACCCGATTTGGTCGAATGCTCGAAGCGTATGGCCGGCTAGCTATGGGAGGAATAGCTTACGGAAGAGGCGATGTCATCACCAGAATAAGCGGAAACCTAGTCTACCCGAATGGTATTCAGGTTAGTCGAGACGGTAAAATGGTTTATGTTTCAGAGTCTACGGGCAAAAGGCTATTATCTTACACCAGAGATGAAGTATCTGGTGAATTATCACTCATTGATGAGATTTCCATTGATAGTGGGCTTGACAATATTGAATTGGACGCTGATGGTAACTTATGGATAGGTGCACACCCACAAATGTACAAGTTTTTAAAGCACAGTATTGATCAAACAAATCGCTCCTCATCACAGGTGCTCCTCGTTAATGTCAATAACGGTATGTCTGTTGATGAAATTTACTTAAATAATGGTTCACCTATCTCAGGCTCAAGTGTCGGAGCCCCCTATCAAGAGCATTTGCTAATTGGAAGTGTATATGAACCTTTCATACTTGACTGCAAGGACCACAACTCTGGACTCACAAACAGTCCTTTTCGATAGAGAAAAACGTTCGTTCTTTTTTGTCATCTAACATCGCTGCAATAGAATTATACTCCATTATTAAAGGCACTTGTTTGATAAAGCAGACTGAAGAAAGAATAAGACCATCATAAATAACACAGTCCAAGGCTATTACTCACAATAAACAACTTCATGAAATTTTATTTCACATCCAGTATAATAAAAGCCATATTATATTCATGCATATTAATATTCACATTTTTATGAAAAAATCTAAGTATAGTGCTGGTTGATAAGTTAACCTACAAAAATTAGTAGCTAGCATTTATACAAGGAGCTATTGTGTCTAGTTTTATTAACAGGCTTTGTCATTGTAATGTTCCACCATTGCTTAACAACTTGTCACTTTGTAGGAAAGTTTAACTTCAAAAATAGCAGTCGTTATATTTTTATTGAAGAACCATTTGCTAGAGAGCGTGACCCTATGTCATCTCTATTCGGTCACGTTGTTTTGTTAGATCAACCTATTGAGTTGTGTCTAGCCCGAATAATCAGAAGACACACTGAGAATCCAAGTGAAGATTCCCCACTCGGCTTTTTTCGCGAACGATTTGTCATAGTAAAGTTGATAAAAAGCTTTAATTGAAGACAGTTCATATGTCACTAATCAAAGCAATTAGCATTCTGGTCTTAGGTGAACAGTGCAAAACCCGTTTTTAATATCCAAGGTGTTGATGTTCATGACAAGTGCAACTTGCATAACCAAATAAAATCAACCGCCTACCGCAAAAAAACCAAGTTACTACTCCTGCTTTTAAGCCTTGCTAGCTGTATTTAGTGATTTGCCTAAGAATACAACTGTTGTCTTTCCCAAAGTTCCTTCTTTAATACGGCGATATCCGCGACGTTCATACATGCTCAGGTTAGCCTTGCTGTTAATACCCGTAAACAGTTCAACTCTGTTAGCTTCAGGATAAAACTGCTCTAAAGCGCTAAGTAGCTTAGAGCCAACACCCTGACCTTTAAAGCTATTTTTTACAGCCATACGACCTATATGGGAAGTTGAGCCATTCAATTTGACTTGCCCACTTCCAATAATCTGACCGTCCCAAATAACTTTTAAAATACACATATTGTTAAATTCAGACTCAAGTTCAGCTAAGCTCTGAGTTAGCGGAGGTATTTTAAAATCATTATGCAATTGAGCTTCCGAAATATATGCTTCCTTTTGAATCTGAAGAATAATAGGCGCATCTGTAGTGGTCAATACTTTTTGGCCACCTCGTTATAAGTTTCCCAGTATTGCTTTTCTTTCATAATCGGTGAGCAACCATTATTGTGTTTGTGAGGTCGATACCGATTGTAATAACCCACTATATATTGCGAAATTGCTCCCGATGCCTCAGCCATACTTCGATATCCCACTCTAGGCATCCATTCTGTTTTAAAACTTCTAAAAAAGCGCTCCATTGGCGCATTATCCCAACAGTTTCCTCTGCGTGAAAGACTTTGCTTCATGCCATAACGCCAGAGTAACTGACGAAAGCTCTTGCTCGTATAATGACAGCCCTGATCACTATGGAATAGCACTCGCTTTGGGTTACCTCGGCTTTCATAAGCCATTCTTAAAGCTTTTTTCGTTAGGTCACTGTCCGGTCGAGCTGATGTTGCCCAACCTACAACTTTGCGAGCGTAAAGGTCAATTACAACAGCCAGGTATAGCCAACGAGAACCGCACCAGACATAGGTAACATCACCACACCAAACTTGATCTGGTGCTTGTGTGCTAAATGCTCTTTTCAATAAATTAGGTATGCTTAAGTGCTCTTTTTCTGCCTTGGAATACTTATGCGTTGGCATTTGACGACTAACCAATCCCTCTTGTTTCATCAGCTTACTCACCAACCAGCGGCTCGCTTTGAAGCCTGACTTTGCGAGCAGTTGAACCAAGGTTCGTTGGCCTGCGGAGCCATGACTTAGCCCAAACCAACGTTTCATTTCGGCAATTAAACGTAGCCGCTCGGGCGCTATAGTATGTGGTGTTTCGCGCCAATATCGGTAACTACTGCGCTGTACTTTAAATACAGCACACAAACGCTTCACAGGCCAGCTCTCTTGAAGGGAGCGGATCAGCGCAAACCTTTGATGGAGTCCTGCATCAAGAGAGCTGAAGCCTTTTTTAGGATCTCATTGTCCTCTTCTAGGCGTTTGAGTTTACGCTCAAGTTCGCGGATTTTAAGTTGGTCAGGGGTCAGGGGAGTCGCACTAGTGAGGTTACCGTTACGCTCTTCTTTTAGCTGGCGTGCCCACTTATCGACAGTGGATTTACCTAATCCCATCGCCTCGGCAACGTCTCTAACAGAGCGTTGTTCATCGACGACTTGTTGAGCGACTTCGAGTCTAAATTCAGGAGAATAAGTTGGACGAGTTCTTTTTGTCATATTTGCACCTAATCAGTTATGGTGATTCTATCACCTCTAATCAGGTGGCCAAATTTATTGTGCCACTACA
>NZ_MKJU01000033.1 GCF_001854605.1 Pseudoalteromonas amylolytica
CCGCCAGAATCACCACCGCCAGACTGACATTGGTCAGGCTCTTGAGAGCCATACGAACTTGGTGCGCTGTAGTTACCATTATCATCGGTCTCTATTTCGCATTGGGTACCATCAGGATTATTAAAACAAATAGTCCTCTGTTGGCCCGTACCAAATGTTGGAATGTCCGAATCGCTAGGCGGAGGACAATAATCAGGCTTTAGACACAAAACATCATCTAAGCCGCGCTCATAACGAATTGTATGTTTTGAGGGTGGTTCAGGGCATGTGTACGCACTCAATATACGGTAAGCAATAATTCCATTTTCTGAACATGCGCCTGGTCCCCGATAACAGTCTTTGCGACCAGTAATATTGATACCGCCAGAGCTATTTACAGACGTAGAAACAACTGTATACCCTTGATATAACGACGATTTATATGCTGTGTGCTTAGCAACACATTCAGATAGTGCACTCACAGCGATATATCGATCAATTGGCCTACATGTTATCGTTTCAGTCAAATTAGCGACAATTGCTGTATCCAACTGGCGCTGTGTAAATGCCTGCGCATCATATTGAAAAGCGGACAAAAAAAAGGCGCTGAGTAGCGCCATACGATTAAATAATTTCATGCTATCCCCAGCCAAAATTTCGACAGACAATGAATCCGGTGATTGCCCCCATTAACGCGATAATCGTGTAAATGAGGGCGACAACTAGGCCGCCCACACCAATTACGCCGCTCTAACAGCACGTTTGGCCAACGTGATGCCTTTAAACGCCATATTGATTGCTACTACAGTTACACCTGCACCACCTACAAACGTTAAAACACCCGCCAAATCTACCGCTGCAAAAATCTCAGTCATTTTTTATTTCCTTACTTAAATTGTCTTAATTAATTTTCGAGCTACTCTCACCTGATATGAGATAAACCCAATTGTGATAATGAGGCCAAAACCCCATGTGAACGCCTCGGCTATATCGAGACTGGTTATCTGAGTGGCAGCGGTAAACGCCTGTGCATCACTCGCACTCACTAAAACGTAACCCTCGCATTGTGATAGTGTTTGCGATGTTGCAGTTAACGTACCGTCACCATTCAAATAAATGCATTGCATTAGGCGTTACCACCTAACGATTTTGAAAAATGTTTTTTCAGCTCTGCATCAACTGGGATGAGTTCAACCACCTCATTCTCAAACGTTTGGTCGTTGAATTCGAAACGTAGGTCATACGATTTATCGGCAACAAACGCGCCCGTATCAATGAGCACATGTGCGTATGAAACGTTAATCGCGATTGGCTCTTTGCCAAATGGCGTTGATGTCGTTTTACCCGCTGATTTACGTTTGAATTTCGGGGAGTTCACCGATTCGAACGGGTACAGCACCTCAAGTGCGGCTTTTTCAACGTCTGGATTTTTTGATTCTGGAAATGACGTAATGCCAATCCCTGCAATAACAATAGCCATGCTATAGACTCCTAAATTGTTCAGTTAAAATTTGTCTGTATGTGTTTGGTATATCGAGAGATTTCCCGACTACATGTTTATCTGGGACGAGCAATCCGAGCACGGTACTCATATCGCCCTCAGTGATTTCTAAAATGTCAGCCAACGCCTTGCCGCACATGCGACGAACCCATTTAACGCGAGATGCCAAATCTGTGGCAGGTTTTGAAACACGCGCCGCGCTCGATGTGTGAACGCCAATTGTCTCAATCATTTCCTGTGCAAATTCACAAATACCAGCAAATGCAGAATCAGGGTCTAGCAGACAATCGACATTCCATTTTTTGAGCTCAACCTCGTTGCGATACCAAACGAGTGATTCCTCGTTGATACCCTGCTCTAATTTTTTGTTGTAGATGCGCCAAAAAACTGGGCTGGTACGTTTGCCGACCGTTATCATTTCGACGTCATAGTCGCCAGTGACAGACACTGAATGACGTGGTGACATAGTTGGATTAGGGCCACCCTTTTTACGAGCAAACGAGCGAGAGAAAAAACGGGTTTCAGCATTGGCACAGTTAAAAACATCGTCATAACAGTCACGCGCCAAGTCAATGCGCGACAAAAATGAAATTGATAAAACCTTTGATAACCAATGATGTAGCACGAATGGTGTTGTGTGTGACCACAAATGTTTGCAGCCCTCACCTGAAATTTGTATGTAGCATGTTTCGCGCTGGCCACCGATACCCACGAACCCAACATGATTACCCTCTAAAGTTAAGAGGTTCATCGAATTTTGATACCCATGGAACCCTTTATCACGCGGTGCTGATAGCTCAAAACCCAAAGCAAAACGACAAAAAACACGCAATGTAGATACGTAAAAATCACCCAACAACCCCTGAACACGGCGCTTTTCACGTTCAATTTGTTTTATCGCATCATCTGACGACATACCCGCAGTATTCAAATTCTGTTTAATGTCAGGCATTGGCGGGAATATGGTTTGTGTTTCTGACGTTGTGCCAGTCATCCCAGCACGTTTACAGTGGCGCAAATCTGCCAATTTAAACGAGAATGACAAGTGGTCTATAATCACCTGATTTTCATCATGTTTCTTGAATCGAGCGACACGATTATCAATCAGTTTTTTCGCTAAATCACTGTATTGATATTCCATTAAATCACACCTCTGGCAGCTAATTCTCGGTAGTTAACGTCAGTGATTTCAACTGTTTCACAGTCATGTTCGTGCGCAACCCATGCACGGAAACGGTACATATTTTCGAAATAATCATAAACGCGCTGGCCGTCCAAATCGTATGTGACCTGAACCCCCGCCTGTTTATTGTTCTCGTAATAAATAACCATTCCGTGTAATTCCCTGTTTAAAAATTGGTGACAATGGTAAAGACCAGT
>NZ_MKJU01000034.1 GCF_001854605.1 Pseudoalteromonas amylolytica
GGTACTCATATCGCCCTCAGTGATTTCTAAAATGTCAGCCAACGCCTTGCCGCACATGCGACGAACCCATTTAACGCGAGATGCCAAATCTGTGGCAGGTTTTGAAACACGCGCCGCGCTCGATGTGTGAACGCCAATTGTCTCAATCATTTCCTGTGCAAATTCACAAATACCAGCAAATGCAGAATCAGGGTCTAGCAGACAATCGACATTCCATTTTTTGAGCTCAACCTCGTTGCGATACCAAACGAGTGATTCCTCGTTGATACCCTGCTCTAATTTTTTGTTGTAGATGCGCCAAAAAACTGGGCTGGTACGTTTGCCGACCGTTATCATTTCGACGTCATAGTCGCCAGTGACAGACACTGAATGACGTGGTGACATAGTTGGATTAGGGCCACCCTTTTTACGAGCAAACGAGCGAGAGAAAAAACGGGTTTCAGCATTGGCACAGTTAAAAACATCGTCATAACAGTCACGCGCCAAGTCAATGCGCGACAAAAATGAAATTGATAAAACCTTTGATAACCAATGATGTAGCACGAATGGTGTTGTGTGTGACCACAAATGTTTGCAGCCCTCACCTGAAATTTGTATGTAGCATGTTTCGCGCTGGCCACCGATACCCACGAACCCAACATGATTACCCTCTAAAGTTAAGAGGTTCATCGAATTTTGATACCCATGGAACCCTTTATCACGCGGTGCTGATAGCTCAAAACCCAAAGCAAAACGACAAAAAACACGCAATGTAGATACGTAAAAATCACCCAACAACCCCTGAACACGGCGCTTTTCACGTTCAATTTGTTTTATCGCATCATCTGACGACATACCCGCAGTATTCAAATTCTGTTTAATGTCAGGCATTGGCGGGAATATGGTTTGTGTTTCTGACGTTGTGCCAGTCATCCCAGCACGTTTACAGTGGCGCAAATCTGCCAATTTAAACGAGAATGACAAGTGGTCTATAATCACCTGATTTTCATCATGTTTCTTGAATCGAGCGACACGATTATCAATCAGTTTTTTCGCTAAATCACTGTATTGATATTCCATTAAATCACACCTCTGGCAGCTAATTCTCGGTAGTTAACGTCAGTGATTTCAACTGTTTCACAGTCATGTTCGTGCGCAACCCATGCACGGAAACGGTACATATTTTCGAAATAATCATAAACGCGCTGGCCGTCCAAATCGTATGTGACCTGAACCCCCGCCTGTTTATTGTTCTCGTAATAAATAACCATTCCGTGTAATTCCCTGTTTAAAAATTGGTGACAATGGTAAAGACCAGTCCCAAATCTCAGAAGGTCAGTTTTGACCCATGAATAGGTGAATGCACCTATATCTCAAAAAAGTTTATACACCGAAAGAATAGGTGAATGCAAGCATTCGTGAGTAATTAAATTCAAACATGCTAGTATTCAGCTACTAGAAAAAGGGGGAAAAATGGCTAAAACACCCAGAACAACAATATCTTTACCACTAAACAAAAAAATTGAACTGGAAAGAAAAGCTATCGAAATATCCTACAAAACAGGTAGGTCGGTAACATGGACAGATCTAGTGCATTTTATGATTGAAAACTATCAAACAATGGCCAAGCAGGACATGATTGAGGAAATGGAAAAAACTCAAAAAGAAGACCTGTGAACAGTCAAACCCGCGAGTTGCTGTTGAGTTATACCCCGTAATACAATCACGGGGTATTTTTTCAACTGCTCAGCTCAGGGCACCCCCCGCACAGCGGGTCCCCCCTCATCTGCCCAGTTGTAATTGAAATTGATAGGTTTATCAGGAGGCATTTAAATTTTTTCTGAACAAATGAGATGATCACGTGCGTTAATTAACTGCGTTGATTTGATACCCGACCATATCTAACCATCAAACCCACTCGTTAATTTTGATCCAATATTTAGATCCTCTGGAATGTCTCCAACGCTCCGCGTTAATCTGGCGCTAAGTTCCGACGAACGGCAAACCGCCAGTACGTAATATTTGAATCAATTATTACGTTCCAGCCAAAGTTTTACGTAATTCCATTTCCCATAATTCGGTTTATGTTACGGGCCTATCACAACGTTCGTTGCTCAGGTGCAGTCTGCGCTACGCTATTTTGCAGACTGCAAAACCACAAACGCCCCGCTAGTTTGATATTTTAGCGGGGCGCTTTCTCAACATAATGCCGTGATTCAATTATGGG
>NZ_MKJU01000035.1 GCF_001854605.1 Pseudoalteromonas amylolytica
AATGCGGTTGCTTGATGTGCGCTTACCAGTTCATCGATCCTCAGGTGAAATATGTTTTGCAGTCGCCGCAAACTCTTTTAGCTCCTCTAAAGTGTATTTTGTGTGCACTCTTTTTGTCGAGGGTGGTTGGTGATCAATACTTAATCCAGCACGCCTTGCCACTTTAGGTCTAATGGGCCTTGGTGAAAAACCGCCGCCACAATTAGGGCAGACATTTTCTAATATTTCGTCCACACACTGTTTGCAAAACGTACATTCGTAAGTACAGATCATCGCTTCAGGTGAATCTGGTGGTAAGTCTTTATCACAGCACTCGCAATTTGGTCTTATTTCTAACATGTTCTTCTAACTTCCATGGTTGTCCGTGCAGCTCAATCGCAAAAAATTCCGCAGCTTACGGGGTGAGTTTGCTTTGTTATACAGGTTACACCGTTAAAATAAAAGCGAAGGTCAATGAAGTGTCGTTACTTGTTATCCAAAGCTTAAAAGCAATATATTGCTCTGTGCAGTAGATTAACTCATAGGTGCCACCAGATAACCGTTAAAGGTGTGCGCTTGGCCCAATCCCAAGCGCTTGTTCGATATGACAACACCCATCTTGGTTAATCATCGTTATTACGCTCATGCGGTAGATCGCTAAAGTATTCTACAAACTCAACTTCAAAGCCGTCTGGGTCGATAAAATACACATTGTGGCGGTATGGGTTATCACGACTGCCTTTATCGACTTGATAGCCTGCTTGTTCCATTCTATCAATGAGTGCGCTGAGGTTATTCACCACAAAGGCAAAGTGACCAAGACCGGTTTGGTGGCCTGCTAATTGACGGTTTTCACCTTCGCCATGATCGCTAAAGGCAATGTAGTTGTAGTCATCGCCAAAGTGTAACCAGTGGCGCGCTTTTCCATACCACTCGCCGTGGCCTTGACTGCGGACATGCCAATGAGGAAATGCGGCTTGATAAAAGCGCAAAGATTGTGCCATATCTGTAATCACTAAATTCACATGTTCTAAACGCATAGTTCGCTCCTATTTATTTTTCATTGTATTTGTCAAAAGCTCAAAGAACTTGTCGAGAAAAGTTTGCTCCAACGCTCGGTTAATATTGTTCATAAGTTCCTCCTGTGATGTGTTGAGGTAACTTTAAAACCTCAAGTTAACTTGAGGTAAAGGGCTTTTTTAGTTTTTTATTTAAAAAGATACGTCACATTTGCAGCGGCTATGTGCGATTGGCATCGGCATGCTTACTTACTTTTAGAGGCAGGGTTTTGCACGCACTGAGATTGCTATATGCTTATAGAAAGTTAAGTCTTTCAATAAAATAGGTGTGTAAGCATGATCAGTGTGTTGAATAAGTTGGTAGTAGCAACGGCTATGTTAGCAAGTGGCGTTGTGGGGGCAGAATCTAGTACGCCAGAGCAAGGTAAAGAGGTTTCATTCAGTGTTGTAGCAAAAAGCACACAAAGCTGGGATGGCAGCCAGCTGCCACAGTACCCTAAAGGCCAGCCAGAGGTGACCATTCTAAAAGTGGTCATCCCCGCAGGAGCAACAGTGGTGCAACACAAACATCCGATGATCAATGCAGGCGTCATGTTGAAGGGCAAGTTAACGGTGACATCAGAAGATGGCAAAGTATTACACCTAGGCCCTGGCGACCCAATTATTGAGCTGGTCAACACGTGGCACGAAGGCAAAAATGAAGGGGATGAACCCGTTGAGATCTTGGTTTTTTATGCTGGTGTTAAAGGTATGCCTCTGAGCATCAAGCACACAGATTAGTGTGCTTGAATGTGTGGTGTAACTATGGGCGTACCATCTGGCTTAAAAAAGCAGTTGGGGGTGTGTTTTTGTTGTAGCTTCCAAGAGGCTAATTTGACCAAAGTGGCGAGTACTAAGCGTTTATGACCTTGTGGTCCCAGTAAGTCGTCAGGTACTAACCCGGTGGCATCTTTTAAATGTACAGAGCCCTTGATCGCGCCTGCTTTTTCATCCAGCGACGGATCATTAATAAAGCTGCGGATCACGCCAATAAACGGCCAGCCAGCAGTCAGGGTATTACCAATGGGCGTATTACAACACTTGGCATACCAACGGTGTAAGCCCTTTTCGCTGAGTTTTAAACACGCAATGTGCTCCTCACCCTCAAGGATATTGAAGTGTGAAACGGGCACCTGCACAATTTCAGTTCCACCATATGTATTTAAAACATCATCTGCGCGTTTAAGTGCGTGGGCAAACTGCTGACAATCACTGCAATAACATATCAGATGATTGGCCACCTTGGGTGAGATTGGTACAACAGATGCCTTGACCTTTTTACATTGGCAGCTCAGTGAAAGTGGAGAGTGTGCCATGTTGCTATCCTTATATCGGCTAATCAAGAAGTTTCTGGTATCAAACTACTGGGTTAAATGGCTTTAGTAAAGCGCATTTACGGTGAATGTGTAGATTTTAGTGACGCTAGGGTTGCTGACCATATTTTTACAATCTCGAAAACGGTGTATATGAGTTTGATCATATGGTCATTGTTTGACTCACGCGCTGCTGCGGTTTAGTCAGATTTCTATCCCTTGCATGCCATTGTACTTGATATGAGGCGCTTGGAGCTGTGCTAGCAAATGAGCCACTTCATCTGGGTCAACCTTGAACCCATTTGTGCATGGAGCGTGGACCAATCCCGCATGTTTGATATCAAAATAATGAAACAAACGCTCAAAAAATCCGGCAAAAATCTCACAAGGGTGATTCTGTGCTGATGAGGTCAGTACAAAGCCATGTTTGTTTTTTAGCCCTTTACCAATTGGTTTTATACTCAGATTTTCAGTGAGTTCGGTCATACGGTCAATCAGACGTTTCATGTTTGATGTGACACCATGCCAATAGACAGGAGAGGCAAAAATAATGTTGTCAGCCCAATCAAGTGTCTGTGCAATCGTATAAAAGTCATCTTGAGGATAGTTGTTATCGTAGTTGTAATCGCTAAATGTGAGCTTATCTATTTCGATAAATCGCACGCGCTCACTTGGTAGCTTTTCTAACACTTGGGTGACGAGTCGGTAAGTATTACCTGTTTGGTTAGCACTTGAAAATAAAATAACACTATTAGACATATTATGTACTCCTTTTTGAAACTTAGCGCAGTCTAAAAGCTCAACCTAACTTGAGGTAAAGCTGTATTTTCAAATTTTTTCACCTGTGTGTTTTTGGGTAAATGAAGAAAAACGTTTTTACCTTCAAAGTGATATGCTTTACTTATTGAGTAATGGCTTATAAATGACAGGAAAGCAGCTGAGTATGTTAAGAATCACGCTTGAACAATGGCGGATGTTTCGGATGGTGGCAGAGCATGGCGGGTTCAACCAAGCGGCGGCACAAATTCACAAGAGCCAATCGAGTATCCACAGCGCGGTGGCTAAAATTGAGCAATCTTTAGATGTGAAGGTTTTTAGCGTTGATGGCAGAAAAACCAAATTAACAGCAGCAGGAGAAATGCTGCTGCGCCGAGCTAACTACTTGCTAGATGAAGCTGAAAAGGTTGAGGCGGTCGGCCATACCTTAGCACTAGGTGTAGAAGCCTCTCTACGTGTTGCGGTTGATGAGGTCTTTGCTCAGCAGGTTTTGTATCAGGCGTTGGAAGCCACATCACAAAAGTATCCTTTACTGCGTATTGAGCTGATCGAATCGATCCTCTCGGGGGCTCATGAACTGATTGAAAATAACCAAGCTGATATTGCGATTTCACCCATTCATCTGCCCAATGGCTTTAATGAACACTTGTGTCAGGTTGAGTTTGCTGCGGTTGCCAGCCCTACACATTCGTTGCACTTGTTAAAAAGAGAGTTAACGCTAGAGGACCTAAAGTCTTGTCGCCAAATCGTGCTGAGAGATTCTGCGCATACAAAGCGCTCTGACTCTGGTTGGCTTGGTGCTCATCAGCGTTGGACGGTGAGTCATTTACGTACGTCGATAGATATGATCAGTAACGGGCTAGGGTTCGCTTGGTTGCCAGTAAGTTCTATAAAAGAAGAATTAGAGCAGGGCGTGTTAAAGCGCCTACCTTTGACGCACAACGCAAAGCGCACCAGTTCACTATACTTGGTTTTCCAAGATGAGGATCGTTTAGGGCTGGGAGCACGAACATTTATTGAACAGTTGAGACGTTTATGTGAAGTTGCAAGCGCCTCAACTTAGCTGTCGTAGCTTGACCAGCGCTTTTGGTCACTAACCGCAAATACAGTCATAGCTGCTGAGCAATATGATATTGGTAGTATAAATGACAAGGGAGAAAGTAATGAAAACAACAACAAACATAGCTGTACTCACGGCAACTTTGGCTTTGAGTTTTACTGCCTTTGCTCAGGTAGATGGCGTTATTCATGCTGGTAAAGTACTGGTTAAACCCGAGCAGGGCGCGTTACGTGAGCAAACATTGGTTCTGGAAGATGGTAAGGTTGCAGCCATTCATGATGGTTATCGCTCATTGAATACGCTCGGTTTGGCTGATGTGCCTGTATATGATTTGAAAAACCATTATGTGATGCCAGGCATGATAGATATGCATGTGCATGTGACTTTTGAGCGTGACAAAGATGCGAATCCTCATAATTGGCTAACGAAAGAAGACGCAGATTACGCGCTACATTCGATTCCTTATTTAAAGCGTACCTTGGATGCGGGTTTTACGTCGGTGCGAGATTTGGGTTCTAACTATAAAGTGATCTTTCCTTTAAAACGCGCTGTTGAAGCACAAACCATCGTTGGACCAAGAATTTTCGCTGCAGGTAATGCGGTGACGCCAACCGGTGGACACGCTGACTTGCATGGTTACCGACACGATGTGACACAAACAGTAAACTACAGCCTAGGTGTGTGTGATGGTGCGAATGATTGTCAGCGAGCGGTGCGTGATGTTATTAAACATGGTGCTGATGTGATTAAGATCACCGCAACAGGCGGGGTGTTAAGCAATACTGCTGCGGGTGTAAATCAGCAGCTTACCGATGATGAGCTGACAGCTATTGTCAACGCAGCACACAACCTTGGCCGTAAAGTAGCGGCACATGCTCATGGTACTGGAGGAATTAATGCAGCACTGCGTGCGGGTGTAGATTCAATAGAACATGGCTCATATCTAGACGATGAGTCAATTAAGTTGTTTAAAGAGCATGATGCTTATTTGGTGCCCACGTTGCTTGCAGGCCATACGGTTTCTGAGGAAGTGTTGAGCAACCCGAACATGCCTAAAGCGGTTGCAGATAAGGTACGTCAAGTGGCACCGAAAATGGAAAAAGCGTTTCGCAGCGCCTTAAAAAATAAAGTAAATATTGCGTTTGGCACAGACTCAGGGGTATCACGTCACGGAAATAATGCGTATGAGGCCAGACTTATGGTGAAATACGGTATGACGCCGAAAGAGGTCTTGGTCAGTGCGACCCGCACCGCGGCAAAGTTACTTGGACAGGAAAAGTACTTGGGCAGTCTAGAAGTTGGCAAGTTTGCAGATATTATCGCGCTTGAAGCAGATCCAGAAAAAGATATCAAAGCACTCAGCAAGGTTGCTTTTGTGATGAAAAATGGCGTTGTGTATAAACAGCAGGATTAAGGATAACAACGATATGATAGATTTTCGTTCTGATACGGTGACCCAACCTTGCCAGCAAATGCGCCTGCTTATGAGTAATGCACAAGTAGGTGATGATGTTTACGGCGACGACCCAACGGTTAATGAGTTAGAGCAGTGGGCAGCTAAGCGCCATGGTTTTGCAGCGAGCTTGTTTGTCAGCTCCGGTACGCAGGCTAATTTATTGGGTATTTTGAGTCATTGTGAGCGTGGAGATGAATACTTGTGCGGTCAAAGTGCCCATAACTATCGATACGAAGCGGGCGGTGCCGCAGTGCTCGGCTCTGTACAGCCGCAACCCATAGAGAACGAGCCAGATGGTAGTTTGTGTTTTAACAAACTGGCCAGCGCAATTAAACCTGATGATAGTCACTTTGCTCGAACCCGTTTGTTAAGCCTAGAGAACACCATAGGTGGAAAAGTGTTGAGCCTTGCATACTTAAAGCAAGCGCGTGCTTTTACTTATAAGCATCAACTGGCATTGCACTTAGACGGCGCGAGAGTATACAACGCAGCGGTAGCCCTCAATGTAGATATTAAGGAAATTTCTCAGTACTTTGACTCGATGACGGTGTGCCTATCAAAAGGATTAGGCGCGCCCGTTGGCTCATTGTTACTCGGTGATGAAGCTTTCATCAAAAAGGCACGACGATTACGCAAAATGCTCGGTGGTGGTATGCGCCAGGCGGGTATTTTGGCCGCTGCTGGCTATTATGCGCTGACCCACAACGTGAGTAGATTGGCCGAAGATCATGAAAACGCACAGTATTTGGCGCACCAGCTAAATACTTTACCGGGCTTCGATACTCAAAATTACGCTGTGCATACCAATATTGTGCTGGTGGATATTGATGAAAAGGTTGATATTTTTGCTATCAGTGCAGCGTTAAAGGAGCAAGGGATCATCATAACCCCAGGTTACCAAGGCATGCGTTTTGTCACCCATAAAGATGTGACGCGAGATGATGTTGATAGGCTTATCAGTGCAATGGCTAAGCTACTGAACTGAGTCGTTTATCACACATAACAAAGAAATACCCGTTAAGCGCAGATGATTATGCAATTATCTGCGCTTTTTTGTTGGCAATGAAACTACCTGCGTAAATTACCGTGGCTTGTTTGGTGACTCAGCTTAATCAGCTACGGTTTTATTGTGAAATACACCTTGTGTTCGGTAATCTCTTTTTGGAAGTAAGTAAGTATTTAAATCAAAAGATTACCCATATTTTCTTGGATTTTTGAGCGCCACTGTATCTATCGAAATTCTATTTTTTTAAATTAATAGACATTTAATAGGACGACAAACGCTTTGCATGAGTACTTTGTTTCGCAGATAAACCCAAACGATATGAGGTTTATTGAAACGAATGGTGATTATCATCGATTCATATAAATAATAAATAAAGGAACTCATCAATGTTTAATTTAAAAAAACTATTACAAACAGCGGTATTATCTTTAGGCGTGGCTTCAACTGCTTCACTTGCAGCGCCATCGGGCATTATCAGTATCGAGTATTATGCAGATTCGACCAAGCAAGAGCTGATTGGTTATTGGTATCAAAGCTGTTACTTGAACTTCAAAGTGTTATGGGGCGTCAGAGAAGGACACCGGGCTTATGACCCTCTGCATGGTCAAGACTGTACACAGTTAGGTGAATATAGTAATCGCAGAGCGATGTGTTTTTCTGAGAAGTTCAATGAAGCGGCCAATGGCACAGGTGTTGTTGGCAGAGATGAGGTTGAGTATATAAAATCACAATGTTAACTTAAATAACAATAGGTTATTTCGGTGTGAGTTGAAGATCCGATACAAATAGCCATGTAGACAAAAAAGCCCCTAGTACTTCATTGAGACTAGGGGCAATGAATACTTTAGCGCACGAAGATTTGAATCTTTGGTGCTGCGTAGTATATCTTGTTTGTTGAACTTGTAGTGCCGTAGCGACCACTTCTTTCAATTGGTAAGAAATCCATGTTATAGATATACATCGCGCTAAATAAATAGCTGTTTGTTGGATGACTTAGGTATGTATAGTCAGCGCCGCCAAATGTACAGCTATCTGATTCACTATGGAACACGGTGCCTGTGGATAGGTCATCGGTCAGTGCTTGACAGTTTGCAGATTCCAAGAGTGAAAGATCAAAAATAGCGTAATTGTCATTGATACCGTCCGTCACCATCATCTGAGTTGCACCCATCTTTAAATACTGCCAGATGTCTGATGCAAGATAGTGGTTTGTTTGTATCATGGGGTCGGTTAGTTCTGTAACACTCGTATGGGTGTTTAAGCCATATCTAGCTCTTGTATCCACGAGTGTCCATCCACCTTGTGCAATATCCATATTACAGTAAACTGGTTTTGTAGGGGTATCATTTGCTTCGATAATATACACGCCGCTTGCAGCAGTCTGATCGTATGTAACAACATCAAAGCACGATCTCAATGTCGGTGTATTACTTGCTGCCAAGTCTAATTGAAAATCGCCGGATTCCTGTGCGCTATTGTACCAAGTACCTTGATAGAGCGTATTTGTCAGCTTTTTACCTAGGTAATAGGTGTTGCCGCCGTTTTCTTCTTTATGAAACTGCACAATAGCATCATTTTCGATAAAGCTTCCCGTTAATGTAATCTCATCGGTTTGTGCAGAAAAGTTATTTTCTGAAAAAGAGACGTTGAGAGAAGTCCGTTGATGAACAGCTTCTAAGTTGCTATCCAAAACAGCGTCTTCATTTAGATTAACTTGTTGAGCATTGGCAGAAAATGTTAGAGCGGATCCAATGAGCGCAGCAATAATGCTTTTATTCATTTCGTTATTATCCTTAATAAATAATTGGTATTTTGTTTGTTTAGTTATTGTAGATATGCGGGATCGATAATGTGAACCGCGCTGGCATTGTACCGATTTTCAAAAATAAACTGTAGTGATTATTGGACGTTTTCACATTCTATAGAAGATTCATGAGAGTATTAATCAGGTTATGCAGGCTCAAAGGCGTTTTAGCCTGCACTTGCAACTTTTCGAGGAAATCGAATAACAAAATGCGCACCTTGTGCATCTTCTACACATTCCACCTGACCATTCATAATGTGAACAACTGAGTTATAGATAATGTTGAGACCTAGCCCTAAATTCCCTTCTCCCAATCGGGTGGTGTAAAACGGGTCAAACACTTGTTTGCGCTTATCTAAAGGAATACCCGCGCCATTGTCTTTGTAGTGGATGATCGCGTCTTTTTTGTCGCACTGTATGGTGATATCAACTTGTGGCTCCTGAGTGTCAACAAAGCCATGTTTTACTGAGTTTTCAATGAGCTGGGTGATCACTTTTAGTAAAACTGGCGCATAGTTGGTCACTTCAATGTCATCGCCCGACAGATTAAAGTGAATGGCTTTGTTTTGCGACTGTGCGAGCCTACCGATGTTTTCTTTTAAAAAACTCAACAGCGCAAATGTGGAACATTCACTCATGTGCAGTTTGGCAGACATCATTTTAAATCGTTGTACCATATCTGCGGCTTTTTCGCTGTTTTTTTGACTTAATGCCAGTAACTCTGTGGACTCATTGATGAAATGAGCGAGCTGTTTTTGTGTAAGGGTCTTATCAGCAAATCCTGCTGCAAGTTTCTCCACCAATGATTGTAATGTTGAATCTGCCGTGATGACCAGTCCAAGCGGAGTGTTTAATTGGTGCGCCATGCCAGATACTAAAGTGGTCATGGCGCGCATTTTTTCAGACTCTACCAGTTTTTCTTGAGTACGTTCGAGTTGGTTGAGTAAGGTCTGTAATTGGCGCTTTTTGTTGTTGAGTCGGTACATAAAATACCAGGTGATGACAATGATCAACATTGCGCTGGAGAGTATAAACCAACCGAGTTGGCGGTCTGCTTTGGCCATGGCCACGGTCACTTGATGGGTTTGCTCAAGTTGTTTGAGTTCCATTTCTTTGGTTTGTAACTCGGTTTGAGACACCATGTAAGCTAAACTTACGGCGGCTTGTTTTTTGACAAACTGATCAGATACTTGGTTATATTGCTCCTGAGCGGCCAAAGCAGCTTTTAAATCACCCTTTTGTTTTAAGTGTTCACTGTGCATTTTCAATGCGGTTAGTAACGAGGTAGGCTGTCGGTGCTCATGTCCTAATGTGATGACATCTTCAAGTAAGCGCATCGCTTCGTCATAGCGTTGCTCATTGGAATAAATTTTTGCAAGTTCAAGCTTAGCTTGAAGGGTTTTAGAGGCGGCATGTTTGTTTTCCCAGTTTTCAATGGCTTGCTGAAGATAGTGCTCAGCTAAATCAATTTCCTGCTTGGCGGCATAGACTCGACCTAGATTAAATTGTGACCAAGCTTCATGGTAGGCAAGCCCGTTGGCTTGGCGAATAGTGAGTGCTTGCTGGTGAAACATATGAGCTTTGTCTATCTCACCTTTTAACAAAGCAACTTCCCCTAAGTTGTTCAAACCAGTGCCTTGTTGTGGTATTAAGTTTTGTGCTACGGCAAAGTCGTAAAAGCGCTGGAAATAGTGCTCAGCTTCGTCCAAAAGTCCCAATTTCAAATAAATATGGCCAATATTATTTTCCGTTTGGCTGATAAATTCAGGACGATTGAGTAGGGGCGCTTCTTGGTAGGCTTTGAGGTTGTTTTCCAGCGCTAGTTCATAGAGCTCTGCATTTGATAATGCACTAGCGGAAATGCTGTAATAGCTATACAAAATACCCGGTTCGTCTATATCTGTGGCCATCAATCTGGCTTCAGCCAGCGTATTCATTGCCTGTTCGATAAAATCTGAATTGATTTGATACCAAGACTTGATATACAACAAACGAATGGTTTGTGCCTTGGCTAACGCGTCTTTGTGCAACGCTAGAAGCTCGTCAATTTCCGCGATGCCTGCTGACGGTGACGTTTGGCCAGCGGCGGTGACTTGCGCACGTAACTGGGTAAATGTGTCATCGGGGAGTTTGGCAAACACTGAGCTTTGAGTTAACAAGGCGACAAAAAGAATCAACAACCCACACTTTTTCATTGACTGTACTGCTCATTGCAAGCTACCACTTTATTCAGTTTAGTTAAGATTATGCCTTTTACGAGTTATAGGTTGTGCAGCAATAGAATGATTGCAATAGGCGTAACAAGGGCTGATTAGTTGGACAATTTATCGAGAGTATCGGTATAGTTTTACTAAGTTCCTCATTGAAAACTATGGTTTAGATGCTTACTTGAAGGTATACCGAGGTGAGGATATCGCCTCGGTGACGGGTAAAAGTTTCACCGAGCTTGAGCAACAATGGGCGAACCTTATAGCGGTGTTTAGCTGATCAACACGCACTGACGTGACAACGTTTGATTTCTTCTATGAGCGCATTGGCAAGCGGCGATACCGAGTTACTCTTAGAAGAAATCAACACCACGGGGATTTGATAACAGTACTTTTCTGGCAAAATTGGTTTAAATAAACCTTTGTCTACCCAAAAACTGGCATAGTGCTCAGGCAAATAGCCTATAAATGCCCCCGATAGAATTAAATGGGCAATACCTTCATCATGATAAGCGATGGCGCTGTTTTGATAGTTCAGGCCATCGTTTCGTGTTTCCCTATCACGCATATAATTACTGGTGATCACTTCAGCATCGGGTAATAACAGCTCAACTTTTGATGGCTCACAATCGAACAAGGGGTGTCCAACACCGCAATACAAGTAGTTGGTTTCGTTATGCAATGGGAAGTAATCTAAGCCACGTAAATGGTGTCTGCTCACGCCCAGTCCTACCAGTGAACGGCCGTTGACAACGGATGTTTCTACTTCACGCGCTTCGCAAACATTTATATCAAACTGAATATTGTTACCTCTGGCCTTAAGCGCAGCAATCGCACTGGCGACGCCACAACGTGGATCGCTGACCATTGTATCAATGACGGCGATAGTCACCCGACCTGATAGCTCGTCTTTGGAGCTGGCAACTGTTGTGGCAAATGCTTCACATTGTTGCAGTAGCTCTAAAGATGCTTGATAGGTAACGCGACCAGGTTCGGTTAATTCAAATCCGCTGCGGCCACGTTTACACAGTTTAATGCCCAGTCTTACTTCAAGATCAGACAAATGAGAGCTAATGGTAGAGCGACCGATATTGAGGCGTGACTCCGCAGCGGATAAGCCCCCGCATTCTACAATGGCCACAAAAATCCTTAATAGCCGTAAATCAACGTCATGGACTTGCATTATGTCTACCTTTTTTGGGTTTTGCTTTTAGTTCGATAAAATCGGAATGAATTACGATTATTATGCATTTATAAAACATCATGGGCAAGTTAGCATTAGCTCATTGAAGCACGTAGTTGCTCTGAAAAGACAAACGCTTAGGAGAAAATGATGACGTTTAGATATGGTGTTGATCAACTCACTCTGGATATCGTAAACGGGATTGCGGATGGCAGTATTAAGGCTGAACTTTGCCAGCAAGCCCTAGATAAAATTAATGCGAGTCGACAAAATGTTGATATTATGGCCAGTTCAGATAAAGCCATCTACGGTATTAATACTGGCTTTGGTCCGCTATGTGATACGCAAATTTCACCAGCAGAAACCCACTTACTACAAAAAAACCTGCTAATCACACACGCCGTGGGTGTGGGTGAGCCAATCGCCAAAGCCATTTCAAAACTCATGTTGATCACTAAAGTCCATGCTTTGAGTCAGGGATTTTCGGGCATTCGCTTAGAAGTGGTTGAACGTATGTTGGCGTTTATCGAACATGATCTTATCCCGGTCGTACCTGAGCAAGGCTCTGTAGGTGCTTCTGGCGATCTAGCTCCGCTTTCTCATCTATTTTTACCACTGATTGGTGAAGGTGAGTTTTGGCACGGTGATAACACAATCCCTGCCGCACAAGCATTAAAAGAGCACGGTTTAGAGCCTCTAGAGCTGCATGCCAAAGAAGGTCTGGCACTTATCAATGGTACTCAGTTTATTCTATCGCACGCGATCACAGCACTGACGAAAATGCGTTACCTGTTAGACTTGGCCGACTTGGCTGGGGCGATGAGTATCGAAGGGATGCAAGGTAGCCAGTCACCATTTAGAGAAGAGCTTCATCAGATCAGAGCATTTGCTGGCAACATAGAAGTGGCTGCACGCATGAGACACTTCTTTAAAGACTCACAAAATATGGCTGCGCATACCGATTGTGATCGCGTTCAAGACCCTTATTCATTGCGTTGTATTCCGCAAGTACATGGCGCGTCGCGCAATGCATACAACCACCTGAAAGAATTGGCTGAGATTGAAATGAACTCAGTGACAGACAACCCAATTGTAATAAGCAGTGAAGAAGCGATTTCAGGGGGCAGTTTCCACGGTCAGCCTTTAGCTATGGTGTTAGATTATGCATCTATTGCCGCCGCAGAGCTGGGTAATATTGCTGACAGACGTTGTTACTTGCTACTTGAAGGCTTACATGGCTTGCCAAGGTTACTGACCACCTCGGGTGGCTTAAACTCTGGCATGATGATCCCACAATATACAACCGCAGCGCTGGTGACTGAAAACAAGTCATTGTGTTTCCCGCCATCAGCGGACAGCGTGCCCACTTCAATGGGTCAAGAAGACCACGTATCGATGGGTAGTATCTCAGGTCGTAAACTCAACCAAATCCTTGGTAATCTTGAAAAGATCATGGCCATAGAATTGATGTATGCGGCACAGGCGATAGAGTTTAGACGTCCGAATAAATGTTCAGACATCATCGAAGAAAACTTCGCATTAATTCGTCAAAAAGTGGCCAAGCTTGAAGAAGATAGACTGTTGAAGCCAGATATCGATGCCATGATAGCATTAGTTAAAACACAAGCATTTAAAGTTAACTAAGAGGGAGTGATGATGAACTTTCAAGAGCAAATAAAACAAGGGATCCCTAGCAAGTTACCGCCTGCAAAACCTTATCCAGAAGATGCTAACCGTGCGCCAAAGCGCAAAGACATCTTATCGGCGGATGAAAAGCAACTGGCTATTCGCAATGCCTTACGTTACTTTCCTAAAGAATGGCATCAAGAACTGGCACAAGAATTTGCGCAAGAGCTAAAAGACTTCGGCCGCATTTATATGTACCGCTTTAAGCCAAACTATGAACTTAAAGCCCGCTCAATTTCAGATTACCCAGCAAAATGTCAGCAAGCTGCTGCTATCATGTTGATGATCGACAACAACCTAGACCCTGCTGTGGCTCAACACCCAGAGGAGTTGATCACTTACGGTGGTAACGGCGCTGTTTTTCAAAACTGGGCGCAGTACTTGCTGGCGATGAAGTATTTAAGTGAGATGGAAGAAGATCAAACGCTGCATATGTACTCAGGTCATCCTATGGGGTTATTCCCATCATCAAAAGAAGCACCACGGGTGGTGGTGACCAACGGTATGATGATCCCGAACTATTCAAAACCAGATGACTGGGAAAAGTTCAATGCCTTGGGCGTGACTCAGTACGGTCAAATGACCGCGGGCTCGTTCATGTACATTGGCCCACAAGGTATCGTACACGGCACCACAATCACCGTGATGAATGCGTTCCGTAAAGTGTTGAACAAGGGCGAAAGTCCAAAAGGTAAGATTTTCCTAACCGCAGGTTTAGGCGGCATGAGCGGCGCTCAGCCTAAAGCGGGTAACATTGCCAACTGTATTACGGTGTGTGCAGAAGTAAATCCTAAAGCGGCAACGAAACGCCACCAACAGGGTTGGGTTGATGAGCTTATCGACAATATGGACGCGCTCATCGCGCGTGTGAAAGAAGCACAAGCGAATGAAGAAGTGGTGTCAATTGCTTACATTGGTAATGTGGTAGATGTGTGGGAGCATTTCTACGAGCAAGATATTTTTGTGCACTTAGGCTCGGATCAAACATCACTACACAACCCTTGGTCGGGCGGTTATTACCCTGTTGATATCAGCTACGAAGAATCAAACCGCTTAATTCGTGAAGAACCTGATGTGTTCAAAGAAAAAGTGCAAGCAACGTTGAAGCGCCACGCGGATGCGGTGAATAAGCACACTGCCAAAGGCACCTATTTCTTTGATTACGGTAATGCCTTCTTGCTTGAAGCATCACGCGCTGGCGGTGATGTAATGGCAGAAAATGGCATCGACTTTAAATATCCATCATATGTACAGGATATTCTTGGTCCTATGTGTTTCGACTACGGTTTTGGCCCATTCCGCTGGGTATGTACATCGGGCAACTCTGATGATTTAGATAAAACCGATGCGATTGCCGCTGATGTGTTGAACAAGATCATGGCTGAGTCTCCTGAGGAAATTCAGCAGCAGATGCAAGACAACATCACTTGGATAAAAGACGCCAAGCAAAACAAGCTAGTGGTAGGTTCACAAGCACGTATTTTGTACGCCGATGCGCAAGGTCGTGCCCAAATCGCCAAAGAATTTAACGATGCCATTGCGCGTGGAGAAATTGGTCCGGTAGTGCTTGGTCGTGACCACCATGATGTGAGCGGTACTGACTCACCGTTCCGTGAAACGTCTAACATTTACGATGGTAGCCGTTTCACAGCCGACATGGCTATCCATAACGTGATTGGTGATAGCTTCCGTGGTGCAACTTGGGTATCAATCCACAATGGTGGCGGTGTAGGTTGGGGTGAGGTGATCAACGGTGGCTTTGGTATGCTGCTAGATGGCACACCAGAGGCAGAAGGTCGTCTTAAATCCATGCTACTGTTTGATGTGAATAACGGTATTGCACGTCGTAGCTGGGCGCGTAACGAAGAAGCTGATTTTGCGATTAAACGTGAAATGGCGCGCACACCTAAGCTAAAAGTCACTTTAGCAAACAATGTGGATGATGAGATTTTAAATAACTTATCGTTCTAAACACGGCAAAATAACTGAAAAGGCCAGACAACATTGTCTGGCCTTTTTTATTTACATGATCTGGATGAGGTAAATGGCTTTGTAAAGGAGGCTAGATATCAATGCGTGAACACTAAGCGCGGCGAGTCGAAAACAAACCATCACCTCAATTTATTCATGCTCCCGACAGATCAGCTGTACGTCACCCTTGCTAAGCGGCTGCTTAACAAGGCCGCAAAAATAGTTGCCATCGTTTGTTTGTTGATTAAAACGACATGTTTTACAGACCCCAAATGTCTTTAAATTATTGGCTTTGAGTAACGCCGAAAGTAGTAACTTGAGTGACGAATCAATGTCTGATTGCTGCTCGGGTGACAACTGCTCACAAGCCTTGATAAACAAGTTGGTAGGTAGCAGCGCTGCCACGAGTTGCTGACCGCTTACCGACAACTTTAAATGGGTGATACGCTTGTCATTTTCATCTATCGTTTTGACCAGTAAGCTTTTTTTCTCCAATACCTTGAGTGTCTGTGAGACCGTACCTTTGGTTAACCCCAAATATTCAGTGACCGCCATTGGAGTGTCTGAGTATTGGTTACAGATCGACAGGTAGTGTAATACCTCAACGTGCACGGGCTGTAACCCATGCTCTGCACCTGCCTGACGCGCTCCCACTTTAAGCAAATCGCCCAAACGTTCAACGCTGTTGTATATGTGATTTAGTTTCATAATTAAATAGTATCGACTAAATACTATGTTGACAACCCTGATTCTGTTCTTTACAGTTTAATTTGTATCGAGTCGATACTAATTAATTTAACGGACAAGGAACAATCATGAAGAAGGCTATTTTTTATCATGCAGGCTGCGCTGTATGTGTTGAAGCAGAACAACAGGTTTTAGATGCATTGGACTGCAATCGCTATGAAGTGGAATCTGTACATTTGGCGCAAAACAGCTTGGCGATTGAGCAAGCACAATTGGCAGGCGTTAGGTCGGTGCCGGCCTTGTTGTTAGATGGTACGGTGTTTCATATTAACTTTGGGGCGTCACTTGATGAGGTAAAGGGAGCGTGTCATGCGTAAGTTTAATTTACTTTCTTCATGTTTGGCAGTGGCCCTTTCGTTGCCAGCTTTGAGTCACAACCAACATAAAGGTGGGATCAAAGCGCCGGTGAATGATACGACGTTAGCGCCTTTTGATATCATTCACGCAAAAATCACTACCAAAGGTAATGTTGCCAAGTTTCATATGGCGGTCTCTGGCGAAGCAGGAGCACATAAACCCACTGCCAGCGGTAAGCTTGCAGGGAGCGAGGTATTTTCATATGTATGGCCCACTTCGATTGATAGCTATGAAGTTGGTTTTGAGCGCAATGCGGGCATTCTAGCATTGGCTGTAACTGCACACCCTGATTTTGATGATACGCCACTGTTTGATGAAAATGGTGATGGTAATACCGGCAACGACGGTAACATTTGGCACAGTCATTGGGTCGTTTTAACGCCTAACGAGCAATGTGGCAAAGATGCCTTGGGGGTGGTTGATATACCAAAAGGCAATAAACCACGATTACCGAAAACCTGGCCTGGATTACCGATTTTGTTGGATAGCCCTGGGTGGAGCCCAACCTTTAACGATGATGTGGTTGAAGTACAGATCCCATTTGAGAATATTGGCTTGCTTGAAGATACTCAGTTTGATGGTGTAACAGCCGGTTTAAGAGTCAATCAGAGTGTTCACGCACCATTACTGTGCGTAGTCAATGTGATGGATATCGCCTCTGGAGATTTAAGCTTGCCAGGCAAGGTTAACAAATAGTCGCGTGAATGGGGTTAAGCCAACACCGCTTCAGTGTTTGTGTGGTCACTAAAGCGGTGTTTTGATTGTAAGATTATGAAATAACTTAATATATTTTATAGCTTTCTACCAAGTCGTTTTTCTATTTGGCGCTTTTCCCACTTGGATCCAAATAGATTAAATACTTCATATGTATCGAGCGCGTGGCTGATAACGCCCACACCCCAACCCAGTGCAACCCACCAAGCCCAGTAATAATGAGGTGATACAAAATAGTTGATGATAAACAACGTAATGATGGTTACCCCATATTGTATCAAGTGACTGTAAAACGCTTTTATGGCCCATACTTGCTCAATAACGTTATTTTCCTCGCTGGTGGTTGTGTTTGTATCGGTTTTCATCGTTAGCTCCTGCTGTAAGTCAGCAATTGTGGTTTCAAAAACAGCAGCTAAAGACTTAAGCGACTCTAAACTAGGTGTTTGGCCTCGCTCGATACGCTGAATTGTTCTCAAGCTTAAACCACTAGCCTCGGCCAGTTGTTCCTGAGACCAAGCTTTTTGTAATCTTAACTTTCTAATAATCACATTTTTGTCCTTGCTGTTGTGCTTAAGTAAAGCCTATGGAAGTGGCCCAACAATTGTAACGTCAGCTTTATGCCATCTTAACGACAAAGCTTATTTTTCAATTGGTTATAAAGTAAAACTTGCTTGTTTTTTCATCTTCTTATATCGAGATAGTCAACCAAAAGGCAGGCTTATAAATAACCGAGTGAGCAGTGTAGCAGTCTTTCCGGTGTTCAGCACGATGGCTGAGGAGCGTTTGATTGAGCATCAATAGTATGCTCAATCAAGTTAGCACTTTAAAACTTGTTTTGGACCAACTTCACAGCGACCACAACCAAAGAACATATAGCGGCGCTGAGCGGAATGAGTAAAACATATGGGGAGATGAGTATCAGGCTTGATAATGGTCCGCTGGTAGCATCAATAAAATCGTGAATAAACAGAGTAAAGTATATCAGCGTCATCTCAACAGAGGTGACGATTAAGAATGTGTAGAAGAACAACGTGCTGTATTGGTTTTGTGGCACTTTTGTACCTAGGTACAAAATAAAATACGGCACAGCTTTGGCGGTCAAATCCATTAAAATCAGCAGAAAAATGGCATTGAGCTCGAATGTTGTTACCCCAAATAAGGCTGCTAATAAAGCAAATACAGGCGCGCTTATCAAAAGGTAAGATAAGGTGGTGAGTTCAGTGTATTTAACGATGTTCAAACTGTCTTTCCATGAGTAGTACTGAAGATGAGCTTCACTTTAAAGTAAAAACTCAAGTATGTGTACCTTTTTTATTTACTGTTAGAATGAGATCATTGTCGGAGAAGTGTCCAGCAAAACCCACCTTGAAAAGCTGAAAATTTGTACTTTAGTTAAATACACAGGATGTCTTGCAGAATATAAGGATGATTATATGAAAGCACTGTATTTAACCTTCGTTTTGGCATTGGTAGTTTTGCTATCGGGCTGTAAAGCTTCACCAGATGTTTCGCAGACTACCTCGTATGTTGACACCAGTAAAAAGGCCAAAGAGATAGCTAAAAGCTATGTTGATATTTTAAACACCACCTCGATGGTTGATTTGATGTTATCGGGCCAAACCTCTTTCAATCCTTGTGAGTTACCTGAGTTTCAAAAGTTGAGCCGCTGTAAGGCTAAGCATAACGAGGATAAGGTTCAGAGTTATTATCAGTCTGTAATTGCACGAGTCGCAGCACAAAGTGAAATACCCCCAAGGGTTACTCGCGTGCCAACGTCACTGGCAGGGCCGCAGTATAAAACGAGTAAAGAGTGGCAGCTTATTGCGTTGGCCGGTGCAACCTCCAATTATTATAAGGCGTTAGAAAAGATTGCTAAGCAAGATGGTAAAGCAAAAGTGGAAAAGCATTTTGAAACAGCCCTAAAAGAAGCTGAAAAGGTCGATAAGGTGCTTGGCTTCGTTGGGGGGCCACAGATTTTTAAAGCCATTCTAGAGGCATTCAAAGATATCGTGAGCTCAATAAATAAAGCGAAAGTGGAAAGTAAAAAACGTGATCAGATCATTGCTTTGATACAAGCCCAAAGCTGGTTGCCAAGAGTAATGTCTACACATCAAGCATGTGAGCAAAGAAACCAAGCGAGGGCGGTAAAGGGGAATGGGTTAGGGGAGCAAGAGCAGTGTGATATCGCCAGTATTATTGGCCAATGTAAAAACATGACCGACCTTGAAGGCTTTGAAGGTGATGGCGTTAAAAAAGCGCAGTTTAAAAAAGCATGTGAAAAACTTAAATATTACAACACCTACAGCGATGGAATTGTGGTGTCGTCTGTTACTCATGTTCACGATACGCTTGCTCAAATCGAAGCGAAGCAACAAGGTCATGAATTATCAGCACGTTTGGAGTTATTTAAACTTCAAGCGCAATTGGTCAAAAGTTTACGTGACTTTTTGGTCATGACCAAAGCTTTGGAAAGCACGATGGCAAAGGCTGCTACAGCCAATGAGAAGGCCCTCGCGTCAGCTAAAAATGGCAAATTCGATATTGCATACACCTTCAAACTACTATCGGAACTCTACAAAGGGGTTGATGAGGGCATTGAGGCGTTTGATAAAGCCACATCAAGTGACCAAAAAGCCGTTGATTGAGTGCTGTTAACGGTCCAAGAATTTCAAGATAAGGATAGTTAAAATGTCTATTTTAGTTTTAAGTGTCAATAACATAAACCTCATCAATGATGTGTTGTTAGCCCATGGACAACACATGTCGCACGAAGATAAGTTCAAGTACCAGTCCATGCGTGAATATCTAAAATACCTAATTACGGCAGCGTCAGTGGCTAATGATGACGATAGCCACAACCGAGAAGCCTATGCTTACGCCAAACAGCAGGGGATGGAGTCACAAGCAGCGTTGGATAAGGTGTTGGACGACTTTAGTTTTGTCAGCAATCGCAGAGCAATGTTGGAGCTGACAGAGTTTGTGTTTACGTTGGACGCTTTTTGTGTTTAATTTTGTCATCAAGCATCTACGGCTATATTAGAGATTGTCCATGTTTTCAAAAGGTTTAATTGGATCTGAATCTTTTCGAATTCATTCAAAATTAACGCATTAACAATACAACGCTTCAAGTATCGGCGGCGTTTGCGCAGTCCGAGTACTTTGATGTATTAGCCGTGAATTTCAGGCGTAAGACCCGCTATGAAACTTTTCCTCTAGGTACTCTCGCGGTATTTTCAATTGTAAAAACGTTTGTACCAAGTCAGTGAGCTTTAGATTGGAAAAAAACTTAGTTAAAAAATAACTCCCAAAATCGCTTTGCTGTGACGGATAGATCTTTAGCAGTGCTTGCTACATATCGTTTTATTTCATTTAGCTCTTTGTTGGTATACAGTTCGCCATTAAATATCACGCTATCCACTTCTTTTAGAGAAGATAAATCACTAAGTGGGTTACTGTTGAGTATGACTAAATCTGCCCGTTTTCCTATATCAACACTGCCTAATGATGCTTCCACATTAAAGTATTTTGCAGGATTTATGGTTGTTGTTCGGATGACTTCACTGTTTGATAACCCAGCTTTGGATAGCATTTCAAGCTCATCATAAAGGCTAAAACCGGGGTAAATAAAAGCGTCAAGTGCATCGGTACCCGCAAGCAATAGCACACCATTATCTTCAGCTAATCTGGAGAGCTTTAAACTGGTGGTGTTTAATACTGTAAGATCTTGTTTATCTTGTTCGTCGAATCCTTTTTCTGTAAGCCATGCGTACATACTCCATAATGTGAGAGTAGTATCGTCAATATATTCATTGAGCTCACCTTTTTCGTATAATTTATGACTGATATTGATATCTTGCTGACTTGAGGCTATGTGAGTTGGCGTATAGGCAACGCCTTGTTCTTGTATCGTTTGCATGACTATCCGACATTTTTCTTCACTGTAGCTATTAACAAAGCGAACCATGACAGAGACGCGTTCTTCAAATACATCTTGATGTTCAGAGCAATGAGAGTAGAAAGCCCGATCATGCTCAATACTGTTTAGGTTCTTCAGATCAATTTTAGCCAAATCAACGTTTGCTGGGAGATGGCCAACGACAGATATGTCAGACTTTTGGGCATCGTTTAAAATCGATTGAAATTGTTGACTTGTTGTGTCGTGGTTAAGTTGTAACTTCAAAACAGAGTCATCACGGTCTTTTAGCCAAGTTAAAGTGGATTTGATATCGCTATCTTCCAACTCCTCCATGTGAAAACTTACCTGTGTCCATGTATTTGGGCCAAGTAATGACTTACTTTCAACTGAGCGCTGCCAGTGTTTATTTGGCGCGGAACAAGTTCTACCGTCACTCCAACTGCATGTGTTACCGAGATCTCTAACGTTTAAAATGCCATTGGCGAAATAAAGCGGGTAATGCAAAACATCAGAACGGTTTATTGTATGAATATGCATATCCCACAGCGATGGCAGTATGTATTTATTTTCACCGTCGACCTGAATGAAATCAGGGAAGTTAACGGTTATTGGGTCTGGTGATATATCAGCAATTTTTCCATTCAAAATTAATACATGATGAGACTCTTTAATATCTCCTTTCAATACATCAACTATGGAAATGTTACTAATATAAATTGGTAGGTTTTCAGCCTTCTGCTTTAGTGGCAAGGGAGTAGATGTTAATGCGCCAAAAATAAAAAATGCACAAATAAGTAAAAACAACAGGAAGAAAATATATTTGAAGGTTTTCAAGAGAATTGGGCCCCATTTATATTGCAAACGCCATGTTGAGAGAGAAACACCACCAAACCTAACTCATTGTGCCGAAAGACTAAAAAACAATCAATTCTAGATTTGTTGATATACTCTAAACGGAAACGCCTTCCAGTAAGCTACATCAACGCCATCACTTTTACTATATTTTTCAAAAAGTTTTTTACGAACTTTATACATTGAAACTTCAAGGACAAAATCTGGCGTTTGGTATAAAAGCAGACAAACTTTATCTTTATCAATGCTCGTTCCATGTTCGTTTATGTCGATCAGACTCAACTGAACCCAACGCTCTAAAATGCTTATGTCCGCTATGTTCGGCGACCTTTACCCTGTGAGTGTTTGGCTTAAGGCGCAAGAAGCAGAGTGTTATTACTCTTATTAATCAGCGAGTTTGGTGATGTGAGCTACCGCTTCACTTGGTTGAGCTTGTGCTCTTCAGGCTTCGTATTGTCGCTGTGCTTTGCGTTCTAACATGCATCACTCAGCGTTGTGTTGAATCACGGATTTTTTCTATGGTGAACCTATAGAGCCAATGTTTTGGTCACTTTGGCTACGCCTTACGGCTAGGTTAATATCGGTGTATGAGCACTTTTTGGTTTTGAAAAATACGGGTACATGGGGTAAAAAAGAGTTTATTAAAAGGAATTTAAATATCCCGTAAGCCTTGCTATACCAAGCATCAAAACCAAGCATCAAATAAAAAATAAGGCCAGACTTGCGTCTGGCCTTTGTTACAAGTAGTAGGAGACTTGTAAATTTACAGATTGAAGGTGCGTGACACGCTCAGTACGATACGCTCATCAGCGGTATCATAATCTAAACTGGTGTTTTCAGCCGCCACTTCAAAGTTAAAGCCTTCGTAACTGGTCTGATACGCTAGACGGTAATGGTGATAAGACTTGTCACCCGCATCCCACATATACTTTTCACCATCCAATGAGTTTGATACGTCAAAGCTGGCGCGCAGTGTATGGCCTTTGGCAATTTCTACGCTGTGAGCAACCATAGCGATGGTGTGCCCAGCACCCGTGCCGAAGTAGTCCCAGCTATACCAGAAGTTAAACTCGGTGTGACCCAATGAATTGCTATAACCAAATTTTGAGTAAATCTCAGGGTAGTTGCCGTCGCTTGAGTTGCTGTCACCGTGGTAGGTGTAATAAGCGATACCGTAATCTACGCTCCAGTTGTCGTTTAAGGTGACGTATTTACCAAGGTAGGCGTCCCACTCAAGGTTAGTGTCGCCACCAAAATCAACATTAGAGGCCCAAGTACCCGCATAAAGACCATCATCGAATGCATAGTCTAGGCTAGCTTGTAGGGCAGGGTCATTTTGTGTTTGGCTCACACCATTGAAGGTATAATCCGATGCCGCTGTCACGGTCGTAGACCAATTTGCCGCCGCGTGTGTTGAGGCAAGGGCAAGTGCACCAAAAAGTAATGTTCTCGTTGTTGTCATGTTGAAATCCTTAGCTTGCAGTTTCAATTTTGCTGTAGTCAATTTTGTTGTCTTTGGGTGAGCTGTCAATTTGGCAAACGGTTTTAAACTTGCCGTAGCCGATATAGGCCGCGCAAGAGAAGAACAAGCCGATCACCAACGCGCCCACCCACTGAATTTGTAAAAACTCAAGTTTAAACAGTAAAGTTAACAGTGATAGAGAAATAATGTTAAATAACATATAGTTACGTAGGCCCAAGCGTTTTACTGTTAGGTTTAAGTTGTCGGTATATAAGCGAATTAGTGAATCAAGTGAGTTGATCACAAATACGATGCCCACAAATACCATGGCGAAGTTTTTAATGCCCGCCGTAGGTATTCCCGCTTCATGGTAGTGATAAAGCACACTAAACCAGATAGCGATTGGAATAGATGGGAACACCAACATAGCAGCCAATACTTGATAGGTTTTGAGTCCACCCACAAAGCGAGAAGTGAACTGGCCAATCATGATGCTCCAAGCAAACCACCAGAACAGATAAAACTCATGGTAATCATTCAGTGGTAATACAAATTCATTGATATGCGTAAAATAGTCGCCAAGTAGCGCAAACTTATTGGCAAAGCTGCTCATAGCGCTGTCGCCAAATAAAAATGCTGCACACCACATATAGGCAATTAGCGCGATAAACAACCAAGTGGTTGAAATACTCAAAAAGCGCACATACTTCAAACTGGTGCTTGAGTAAACTGCAAAGCAAATCGCCGCAAAGACCAACAGATAGAATGTTGGAATAATCGAGCTACCATCGCCGACCTCTGGTAAATACCAAGGCAGGTTTGACAGCAGCAAGTACGCTGTAAAGGCACAGGTGCCAATAATGATCACATTATTGACTAATTTCACCCAAGTAATTTCAAAGAACTTTACTTTGGGTTCTATTACGCAGAAATAAAAGCAGGTAAGGAAATAAAATCCCCAGATTAAAAATCCCCAAAAACCAAACTCAATGGCCAGTGGATTTGCAAACGCATACTCTGGGCTTGCTTTTATGTCTGCGTAACCCGCAAACTCAGTAAGTGGAAACATAATCAGTCCGACATCTAAGCCTGACGTAAACAAAATGGCGATAAAGGTAAAGGTTTTAACGGGTGTGACGCCAACACACTGTAAATTTCCCCATTTAAACAAAATTAAAGCAATTGCCAATAGGGTGAAAATGATACCTGCACTAAGCCATAAGGTCATTGTCACCCTCCCAAAATAAGTAAAAGTAACTCATTGTTTCTCCGTTTTTTTTCTTAGTCTTGCATTAATGCTTGAGGGGCGGGAAAACCTGCCCCCTTGGGATAACCAATTTATCCCGCACGCCACTGCAAGCCCCACCTAGGTATCACTACCTAAGCGAGTGGCAAATTTAGATCTCCGAACTGCGTTGTACATGTTGCCATTTGGGCTCCATATCAACCGCAGCGTTTTGGTTAGTTAAAAGTGTCTTACCCAAAATATGGTCCGCTGCTTTTTCAGCGAGCATGATTGTGGGGGCATTTAAATTTCCGTTAGGTATGGTTGGGAAGATTGACGAATCAACCACTCGTAAACTGTTGATACCATGAACTTTAGTTTGTGAATCAACCACCGCCATCTCGTCTTCACCCATTTTGCATGAACACGAGGGGTGATATGCGCTTTCTACCGCCTGGCGCACAAAGGCATCGATTTGCTCGTCGGTTTGTATCTCTTTACCAGGTTGAATTTCATCATCGCGAAACTCATCAAACGCACTTTGCTCAATGATCTCTCGAGTTAAGCGAACGCAGGCTCTAAAGCCTTCGATGTCTTCTTGCTCTTGTAAGTAGTTGAACAAGATTTTCGGTGGCTCATCGGGATTGCTAGACGCAATCGTGACACTACCACGGCTCTTGGGTTTGTTATGACCCACATGCACCTGAAAACCATGGCCATCAAACGCGCTCTTACCATCGTAACGAATGGCAGCCGGAAGAAAGTGGTATTGAATATCAGGCCATTCAACGCCCGGTTTAGAGCGAATAAAAGCACACGATTCAAAGTGATTGGTTGCGCCAAGGCCATCTTTTGTCAGCAACCAACGTGTGCCAATCAGACCTTTTGAAACCAGCCCTAACTTACCGTTTAGGGTAATGGGTTGCTTGCATTTGTACTGAAAGTAAAACTCCAAGTGGTCCTGCAAATTTTGGCCTACACCCGGTAGGTGGTGCTGTACTGCAACGCCTGCTTTTTCAAGCACGTTGCTATCACCAATACCAGATAGCTGTAGCAAATGAGGTGAGCCAATTGGCCCTGCGCTTAGGATCACTTCTCTGCGCGCATAGGCTTTTTGAGTCTTACCTTTGATTTTATATTCAACGCCTTGCGCTTGTTTGTTTTGCAATAAAACACGCTGTGCCTGAGCGCCTGTGATGATGGTTAAATTACTACGGCGTTTAATTGGGTCTAAATACGCACGGCTGGCTGAACAACGACGACCATTTTTAACCGTCATATGCATTGGGCCAAAGCCTTCTTGTTGCGCGGCGTTATAGTCATTGGTTTTTGCGTAACCGGCTTGCTTACCTGCTTCAATAAAGGCGCGATATAGCGGGTTGGCCATTTCATTACCGTTGTTTACACCCAACGGTCCTTCTGAACCTCGGTGTGCATTTTCACCCAGATACCAAGACTCTGCTTTTTTGAAATACGGTAGGCAAGATTGGTAATCCCAGCCTTGTGCACCGTGTTGCTGCCATTCATCAAAATCTTTAGCATGGCCCCGTACATACACCATACCGTTGATTGAAGACGAGCCGCCTAGCACCTTACCGCGAGGGCAATGCATTTTACGGTTATCTAAGTATGGCTCTGGCTCAGTGTGAAACTGCCAAGCGTATTTGTCTGTATTCATTGGAATCGATAAGGCGGTAGGCATTTGAATAAAAATGCTTTTATCACTCCCGCCCGTTTCTAGCAGCAACACTTTGTGTTGGCCATTTTCTGTAAGTCGATTGGCCAGAACGCATCCTGCGGAGCCAGCACCAACTATGATGTAATCATATTTTTGGGTCATGGGGTCTCCAGTTAAAATGGGCTTTCGATTTTATTCATACCGACGTACACCGACTTGGTTTGGGTGTACTGATCCAGCGTTTCAATGCCATTTTCTCTACCTATACCTGAGTGTTTATAGCCACCAACAGGCATTTCAGCAGGAGAGTTTCCGTACGCATTGATCCAGCAGATCCCAGCTTCAAGCTGGTGAATAACGCGATGAGCTCGTTGAATGTCTTTGGTAAATACGCCAGCAGCTAGGCCTAAGTGGGTATTGTTAGCACGTTTGATCACATCTTGTTCGTCGTCAAACACCAACACGCTCATTACAGGGCCAAAGATCTCTTCTTTGACGATGGTCATGTCGTCATGACAATCCACAAATACGGTAGGGGCAACAAAATAGCCATTAGGCGCAGATTCTGGGCTCAGAGCTTCGCCGCCAGTAAGCAAGGTCGCACCTTCTTCGATACCTTTAGCAATGTAGTTTAAAACCAATTGTTGGTGAGGTTTTGAGATCAACGCACCAAGGTTAACCTCAGGATTCAACGGATCCCCTGCAATGATATTACTTTCAGTGCGGATTTTAAGCTCGTTGATAAACGCGTCGTACACATCACGGTGTACATAAACGCGCGTACAATTGGTACAGATCTCACCTTGGGTGTAGAAGTTACCAAGCATCGCGGCGCTGACTGCTTCGGTGATGTCGGCATCATCGAATACCAGTAAGGGGGATTTACCACCAAGTTCCATCGTTACGTCTTTGAGCGTGGTCGCTGCGCTGCTCATTACCTTTTTACCCGTTCCCACTTCGCCAGTGAATGATACTTTTTCAATATCCGCGTGGCCGGTTAGCCATTGACCCACTTCAGCGGCACCTTGAACGACGTTGAATACGCCCTCAGGTACACCTGCTTCGATAAATATTTCAGCAAGCTTCAACGCGCCTAGTGGCGTTTCTTCAGAGGGTTTAAAAATTAAAACGTTTCCAGCGGCAAGGGCAGGGCCTGATTTCCAACAAGCAATTTGCAGTGGGTAGTTCCATGCACCAATGCCTGCGCAGATCCCAAGTGGTTCCTTACGCGTGTAATAAAAGTCACTGCCAACCATTTGCTGCTGGCCAACTTGTGCAGGCGCAAGACCCGCAAAATATTCGATTACATCGGCACCGGTTTGTACATCGACACATTCAGCTTCTTGCCAAGGCTTACCGGTATCAAGCACTTCAACTTTGGCCAACTCATCGTTACGTGCTCGCAATAGCGCCACGGCTTTTAATAAAATGCGGCTACGTTCAACTGGGGTCATTGCTGACCAAATAGCAAAGCCTTGCTTAGCACTTTCAATTGCTGCACTTTGGATTGACTCATCAGCAACCTCAACGTGGTAAATCACTTCGTCGGTGGCAGGGTTTTTAACTGCAAAGTTTTCACCACTTTGGTTTGCCATGTAGCGACCGTGGATAAAGTTTTGATAAACAGGCACATTGCTATTTTGGCTGTTCGTTGTCGTCATATTAGGCTCCATACTGGCTGATCAGTGAGCGCACGTACTGCTTGGCTAATTGCTCACTGTGTTTAAATTGGTCTTTGTCGGATTGACTGAGTACGGCACGTAGCCATAAACCATCAATCATCGCCGCACTTAACTGGGCTGCAAGCTTTGCGTGCTCAACACTCATCAGTTGTCGAAATGAGCTGGCAAGGTTGCTGTATAAGCGCTTACTGTTTACGTTCTGTAGTCGGTGTAACTCGGGGTCGTGCATTGACTGCGCCCAAAAACTTAACCATGTACGGGTGGTGTCATTACGTTGTTGTACTAACGCAAAGTTGGCTTCGACAATATACATCAGCCGTTGTTGTGGCGATGTTGTGTCTGTTACTTGCGCCATCAGTGAATATTTTAGGCTAGACAACAAGTAACGCACAGTGGCTTCAATCAAGCCCTGTTTGCCACCAAAGTAGTGGCTGATTATCCCCGAAGATAACCCTGCTTTCTTACTGATGCTGTTAATAGTAGTACCTTGCAAACCCAGTTCAGCAACCGACTCTATCGTGGCCTTGATAAGCTGTTCTCGGCGTACAGGTTCCATTCCGACTTTTGGCATATTTTTATTAATTGAACGTTCAATAAAAATAAAGGTTAAAGAGATGCGCCACACATTTCAATGTTGACATTTGCGTTTAAGCCGTTCTTTGTGTTTTTCGCTTGTATATAACTTGTTGATGTTATTGCATAAAATTACTGTTAAAATTAATTGGAATATTTTTTAATCAAACATTGGTTTTGTATGGCTTTTCACCAAAATCAGTACAAATAATACCACCATGGTTTTACCAATTTGTTGATAGCGACTGTGGAAAAGCGAATTTATGATGGAGCTGCCAAGGAGGGGTTATGGCACATTCATGTATGGATGCATCTTAGAAAAAAATCGAATCCCCCCGAGCTGATATACTCTAAAGACTAATGGACGGTATTTATCGGCAGAAGCTATGGGCCTAGCTTTTGTCAACACTAAGCTATCAAATGGCCTGTATATGACTGTTGATAAAAACTCGCAGGGCTTCCAAATTCTACAAAGTGGGTTAAACAAGACACACTATTACCATTTCTAATTTTAGATAGGCCCAACGCACTTAACATAGATTCACTGAGTGGTAAGCATGCTCTAGTGGTAGGTGAAAAAATCGTCTCGACCATGTTCATGCCACGTTTACTACCAAATAAAAGTTGAAGGATAGGAATTGTAACTCTGGTTCTTAGCACTAAACAGTTCAGTTTTGAGCTTATGTAGGGAATAAAACAGTCAGTATTTTTTAGTTTCAAGAAATCCATATAAATTTCCCTAACTTGTGTCCGTGCATTCTGGACATATAGGCGTTTAAGGATATCGAGCTTTGGGCTTGATGATTATACCTTGAGAGGCTTCGGTAAATCATACAAATAGTTGTAACCCTAATAAAAGATAGTTACAATTTTTTAACGTTAACTGATTGATAGACTCCGAGGGATTATGTTTATTCCAAAAAGGAATTTTAACTGCTATTTTTTTGCATTGTTACTACTACTCATTGGGGGGTGTAATGAGGAACGAGCAGTATTAAACGATAAAAATGCAGGTGAGCAAGAAAAAATCACCATTGAACTGGGCGCAGATTTGGTAGCGACTGAGTTTGATGAGGTTACTCTGAGCATACAGGTAGAAGAAGGGGACGTCTCCGCTGATAACCTCACATGGACCCAACTTGAAGGAACGCCAGTTTCTATAAAAAAATCAGGGTTAAATGCGACTTTCTTTGTGCCAAAAATGGAGTTTGATGAAACTGCAAAGTTTAAAGTAGACGTGACAGGAATAGAAAAACAATCTGTGAGTGATGAAGTTTCTGTTCATTTTATAGGCTCTGCTCCGCTTTTTACACATGACTTTGATATAACTAACTACTTAGGACTTGGAGAAACGGTAAATATCGCCTTAGACGATTTGCCGCCAAATACTAATGTAGGTTGGATGATTGTTAACTACGACGGTTCGACTGCTGAATTAGTTGAATCCTCAGACAGTTTTGCAAAAATACGTTCTGACACTAGCGGAAGTTTCAAGCTTGTAATTACGGCTAGTAACAAACAAAGAACTGAAAGTTCATCAATTAATTTTTACACTTCAGAAAGTTGGGAACATATAATTCAAGAGAAAGCGTCAAAAATTCCAGATTATGTAAGAGCTAATGGTAGTTATAAGTTCTCGCTGGACCTAGACTTTGAAGAGGAACTCAGTTTTAGCTGGTCAATCGATGACCAAGTGGTTTCGGAATTAAGTTCTTTTATCCATACTTTCGATCAAGTTGGCACTAGTGAAATTAGATTGCTGGTTGCGAAACAAGGAATACAAGTTTTTGAAAAGAATTGGAATATTGATGTATATAAAAGAAGAACGCTTGATGAAGTAGATTACGAAATAGACGGTGATACTATCTCTATTTCTGAAAATAGTCTATCCGCTATTCGTGGATTAAAGCTTACAATTCCTGACGAATTACCGCTAACTGTTGAAGATATCAGAGTATCTGAAATTATAAATAGTAAGAAAAATATTAAGTTTAAACTTGAGCCTGAAGGGGCCTCCTTCCTATCCCCTATTGCTGTAACTTTACCTAAACCTGAGGAAACTGAAATTTTCTCTATTCTTCACACTGATGAGGAGGGTAAATATGGGGGTGTCATTCCTGTGCATGTGAACGGTGATACAATAACGTTTTCAGTAAATCACTTTTCTAATTTCGAGTTGGTTAGTGGTAAAGGCAGTATTCTGGAACTCAATGAATTATCAGAACATAACGATATTTACGCAGATGATTTAATCAATAGTTATGAGCTTTTTGCCAAAGTATATAATGACTTGAATAAAACATATATGGCAATTAATAGCGTAGGAAGTGCTGTAACGACAAGTATTCTGCTATCGGATCTATACAAGATAAAGTCTAATACTCAAGCCTTACTTCCCTTCATTACTAATCAGCGCCTTTCAGCGCTCATAGATACAGTATCTCGCCCAGACTCATATTGGAAAGATAAGTCTCGCGTTGCTAATTACGGCTCATTGCAGCATAAAGCGAAGCTAAAAAGGGCTAAAGCACTCATATCAGCTCTTACTGAATATGAGAAAGTATTGAAAGCGCTACCAAAAGGAGTGCGACTATCCGATGTTGAGGTTGGCAAGGTTAAAGAGGTTCGCTCGGCACTGCAAAAGGTAGATAATTATATTGGCCCACTTTTTATTGCCATCGATACTGCTTTTTCTATTTGGCACTTAAACGAGGGGGATGCATGGGCCTCACTAAAATCTTCTGTCAATGCTTTTTCAAATGCTTTTTCCATCTCTCTGGCGAAAGGAGTGAAAATTGTTAAAGGTGGTCGGCTCGGGTTGTCTCTAGCAAAAGGTCCAAAACACCCGCATCTTGTAGCAGCGATCGAGTCTGCACATTTAATTGAAAACTTTGTTCTGGATCCGTTGATCTATGAACCAACAACAAACTTTATTGATTACATATCCGACACCGCAATGCCAGAACTAGACAGCTTTCATGAAATTACAAGAAATGAGTTTATTAGGGTGATGCAATATGCTAGAGCTAATAACAACTCTGATGCTATAGAAAACTTTACTGATTTAAGAGGGTTATCGGAAGCTTTTAAATCTCGTTTGGATATGGTGAGAGAACAGTCGGATGAGATTCGCACAGAAGTTAACGCTAGATACAAAGATGTCTTATGGAAGAATATGATGATCAATATCGCTTACACATCTTTTCTTGATTCTTACGTAAACTCATATGACTTAGCTGAGTGGCAAGTTGAAAGAATTCAGCGAGAAGTTTCACGCGCAAGGGCAAATGTAGAAGAAGTATCGAAAGCTCGTGAAGCAATCATTGCATCTATGAAGGCTTCGGCAGATATCCAGTTTTCAATACTAGAGTTACTCGTTGAAGAAAGGCATGGTCAAGTTTTCATTAAATGGAGTGCAGAGGGCTTCTCAAAATACCTTGAATTGCATATAAAGTCAGCAGGTAAATCAATTCCTGTGGCTGTATTAGCGAATCAAAGTGGCGATTTTTCCTATGATTTTAATCTCAGAGATTTTAGAGGAAAGCTATCTGGCAACACAGAACTCACTATTAGTTTAGTCGCATTGAATGAATCGGGAAACATAGTGAGTAGTAGAGATTCTGATTTAAAATTACCTGCTACCTTTTGGGTAAATAGTAACGTAATACCCAGTCTTTATAGTGGGGATGAAAATTCTAGTGCTGTTCTGAGAATTAATGACTTTTTAAAGAACTCTTTAAAAACTAGTACCGTGTCTTCTGAGTTTGAAAATGTGTCTCTAGAAATAAATGCATTTAAAGAATTAAATGCATTTAGAGCAATTGACTTAGATTCTGATTTCATTTCTATTTCTCAATTTGAGAGTAGTAGTACAGGAGACAGAGATGAGTATCTAATGAATGGAATATACTACAGAGCTTCAGAATGCACCGTAGCAAGAGCTAATAATGTGGATTCTTATAACGAACAGATGTGTATCGGTGATACAAAAGGTAGTAATCCTGCATTAGTTTTCCAGTTTGGAACTAACGGCGAACAGCAATATGGCAGAATGTGTCAAGAGTCGAATCCTTTTATGCACGTAAGAGATGGCTTTTGCTCTGATTGCGCTCCTTTTTATCCAGCAAATAGCTTCGGAGCTTCTAATGCAATTAAGTACTTGAGTGATTGGAGAGTAATTGATGGAAATCCAGTACAAATGAGTGAACATCGAGTTAACTTAGGTGGTGCAACCGTTGTAGAGTATGACTTACCAATACAATTTGGGATTGCCCCGCCTAAATTTATTGATGACACTAGTGGCCAAAAGTTCTCGGATCGAAATGGTAACCAAGCGATCAAATTTGAGTATGAAATAACTGGTTATGAAAACTATGTGGATGGAGAGTATTATTTATTTACGATAACTCTGTCAGATTGTGATAGTTTTGTTGCGGGAAAAAAGGTTGACGGATTGAGTAATAGAGTAGATTTTTTCTCAATATTGGGACCATCTTTACCTAGCGAAAAAATCAGACAAACTGGTGTGGAAGTTATAAAAGTAATCGCTAAAAACACACCTGCTGGATTAGAGATGCTAGGATACGCATCGAATACACTCAACAGCTCATGCTTTTCAATTGACTATAATGATCTGCAGGACTCTCCACCGATATGCATTCCCGACGACACAGGTCCTGATAATTAGGCATTGGTTGTAGCACTAAGTGAGTATTGCACTACCTGATGAAGGGCAACTTGAAAGTTAATAGCAGTTCTAATACTTGTTGAACTGCTTTAACTTACAATTATTCGTGATGGTTTATATGTAATTTAACACCTTCACTTAGTAATTGCTTACAAGTCGCCAAAGCTCTAATAGCGTACTTCTGTTTTCAATAGCTTGTGCTCTGAGTTGAGTGAGTTGTTGCTGTGTGAGCCAGCGGCCATGCTTGCTCACGGCAACAGGGGTCTTTAAAGCGGCTAAATCTTCAATCGGGTTCGTTCGGGTGAAAATAAAGTCAGCTTTGTATCCAACCTTTATTTGCCCAATTTGCTTATCTAACTTCAGTGCTCTGGCAGGTGAGTAGGTGGCCGCTTTGAGCACAGCAAAGTTTGATAGTCGAGCACGTTTCAGCTGCGCCATCTCGTTGTGTGTTGCTAAACCATGAGGTGACAGCAGCACGCCAGCATCTGAGCCAATCAGCAGTTCAATACCCAGTTGATGCATTTGCTCAGTGATGAACAATAAGGTGTTGTAAGTATCTCGATTATAGCTTGCGTGCTTTTGAGAGGTGTTGAGCCAACGTGCAACTTGGCCGTGTCGCTCGGCAGCAGCCACTACGGGTGATATATAGTGCTCAGGCAAAGTATCTAAAAAGGCGTGTTTATCTTCACTTATTCTTGTTAATTGCCAAAAGATATTGAGTGTTGGCGTGACGGGTACGTTTAACTTTTTTATCTCTTTGAGCGTGTGCTTGAGCTTTTGCTGATCAAATGTATGCTTGAGTGGGCCTTGTAATATGTCTTCCACATGCTCCAAAGATTGCAATTCAGATAGGCTTGACCACTGTATATCTGCTGACGGATGAGGGCCATGCTTTGCTACGGGTATATTGTGTACACTGGCGGTTTGAATAAGGGACTTTTGTGCTTTTGGCGACAAGTTGCCATAAGCCTTAATCAGGTCGAATCCTGCATTTTTTGCTTTGATAACAGCTTGTTCTGCTTGTTGCGTTGTAGCGACGTATTGATGCAGTGCACTGTTTTCAAACCCAGAAAGAATAGGGCTGCTGACAGAGAGCGTACTGCCAACCCTTTCATTCTGCGCAAGTTGGTCTCGCCATGCTAGATGTTGTGCAATGCCGTTCATAATACGCACATGTGTGACACCGTGAGATAAGTTAGTTACCAATGCGCTCGGGTCGTAAAAATGCACGTGCATGTCAATGAGACCGGGGGTCACATAGCCACCTTGAGCATCAATAATGTTGATGCCTGGGCTTTCATGTAAGCTGCTGTTAATACTACTTATAATTCCATTTTTAACGAGAATGGTTTGATTTTTAATAATACGCTCTTCAACGGGAGAGACAATATTCACATTTTTTAGAATAAACGCCTGCGCGGGCGGGAGTGATACTTGACTATGGCATGCGCTGAGTATAGCTAAGCTTATAAAAATGAAAGCAGAAAGTTTAAAGAAGCGAAAAAGTAGCATGGGTAGTGGCCTATTTGTTACTTGCGATAACAGTAATTTATCGCTCTTAAGTAACGTAAAGGTCTAAACGCAAGTAATTAGACGCATAAATTCAGGGTTTTGTACGCTTAGTTAGGGTTAGAACGAAGGCTATTTCTATATTCGCTTGGTGTCATACCTGTTTGTTTTTTAAAAGAATAATTGAATGATGATTTCGCGCTAAAGCCTGCTTCATGGGCCAAAGTAAGAAGCGGCTTGGTGGAGGAGGTGCGCATCGCTTCTTTTACATGTTCAACGCGAAATGAATTTATATAGTCATTAAAGCTGAGTTGATGAGACAAGTTGATGGCACGAGATACATCTCTTGGCTGCAAGCCAGTGAGTTGTGACAGGTCGGATAATGACAAACGTGCTTGTAAAAACCACTGCTTATCCCTCATTTGTTGATCGATAGATTTGAATATTGCTTGGTAGTCTTCCGCTGATTCGTGGGTTTTGTTGGGAGTGTCATCCGTTAGCGTACGTGGTAAGGTTTTTAGAATTTTGTGCTCGGCGTTCAACTTGGTCGTCAATACCAGCAAAATAGTGATATTGATAACTGCTACTAGGCCCTGTCCGAAAATATTCCAAAGCACAGGTAACATTGGCTGCAGGTTAAGCCTAACTAAATCAGCAGCGTTAGTGATGGTCATGATCACAATAAGCCAGCCTAGCCAGCGCAGTGCCACCTCATGCGCATCTGAGCGAGAGTTATCAAGCGTCGCGTTGAACTGGTAAATGCGATAAACAGCAAATCCCGCATAGATAACCCGCCACACTGTGCCAATTAAGATCACAGTCTGTGTGTATTGGGTAAAGGGTAATAACAACAGCATAGGCACAAAGTGTAGTATGTCGTATTTATTGACTTGTGTGGTTAAGGACTTCACCACAAGGTAAAGCATGGGGCCAAAGCCCAGCACAAATACAGGAGTCACTAAGTGAATAGAGCGCGTAATATTCAGCTCTTCTAAGAGATTAAAGATGGCTGACAGCATAACCATGGCAAAAAATGCGCTTACGGTTCGATAGAGCTTGTGCGTACTTAATATCGCAATGCTCAGCGTAGCAATACCGATTGAAAAGGCTTGTATAAGGTTGACCACATTGGCTTCAAACATAAATTAAAGATTCATGGCTCTTTAGTGACTGGTTGGATGTTAGCATGAAAAGTTATGCTCTGGCTTTTGTTTATAGGATCAGAGGCTTAGATTTTCCAAGCCTGTATTTGCTATCTGTGTTTCTTACCAAGCTGTTAAACACGCTAGATAATACCTTCAATAGGGGATCGCGTGCTTATCAAAATACGCTTTAACTTCATCAAGATATGGGGAGAAGTTTTTCCAGCGTCCAATTGATTTTGTGTTCAGTGGTTGACGGACTTGTACCTTGCTTGCCGTTGATACCGGCGCATCATTTAGGTGAAAATCTAGACACTGCTTTTGCCAAGGAAGCTGGCAATAGTCGAGTAAGGCTCTTATGTGCTGCTCAGGTTGCGCGACGAGTTGCTCGTATTCTAACAACTTAAAATATGACCCGTGTAACGCTTGCCAATGGTGCATAAGTTTATAAAAACGTGTGTAAAATTTAGCTGTGTCCATTAAATCTAAAGAGTATCGGTAGTAGGGGTTGTTGATAGTAAACAACTGACGATAATTACCGATGCAGGTATCTAGTGGATTACGTAGCAAACAAATGATTTTGGCGTTTGGTAGGGCCTTGCGGATCAAGTCCACATAAAAAAAGTTAAAGGGTAATTTATCGACAAAGTGGCAGCTTTGCCCAGTAACGACACGTGTAGCGTCAAGGTAGTCTTGTCCCAGTTGCTTAAAGTCACACTCGTAAGCGGCTTTAAGGGTGGCTTCATCAAGTACATGAGGTGTGGTGGTTTGACTCAATCGTTTGGTGACGATTCCAAAATCTTGTAACTCTCCTGCGGAGGTAACATCACTGTGGCTAGATAATATTCGCTCTACCAAAGTGGTGCCAGAGCGTGGCATACCTAACACAAAAATAGGCTCTTTTGTGTCTGCTCCCAAAGGTGCATCACTTTTTGTTTGATGGCTTAATCGATACAGCAAATCAAACAATTGTTCAGAGGCATTATCATCAAAACGTGCCTGTTGTAATTTACTTACTTTACCTTGCTTGAGTGCTTCAAACGCTAAGTCATACTGCTTAAGATCTTGATATTCTTTTGCTAAGGCATGACCTATGTGTAACTTTGCATCAGGGTGTTCAAGGCGTGTAAACACACTTTTAAGTCGTAAAATATGATTGTTACTCTCATTGACCTTAGTAAGGTCTGACAATGCAAAATGTGCCTGATGGTGGGCAGGCTCAAGTTTGATAGCTTGTTCAAACGCGGCTTTTGCTTTGTCGAATAACCCCAAAAACTTACAACACACCCCATAATTATAAAAAAATTGAGGCTGTGTGGCGTTAAGCTCTAACGCTTTTTGATAGCAAAGCAGTGCATAGTCATGTAATCCGATATGGCTGAGTGTGACACCTAAGGTATCTGCATCTAGTGCAGAGGTTAGGTCTTCAACAGCGATTGACAGTGCTAATGTTTTGGCTTGATTGAGTTGACCGTCTAGTGCGTAACATTTAGCTAAATGAATTGAGTATTCAAAACGTTGCCTCAAACCTTTGGCTTTTTCAATAAGTTTAATGGCCTTTTTTATTTGCCCAACCTGAACATTGATCATTGCCATTAAAAAGTAACCATCGGCATGTTCACGGGTGTCTTCAGGAGTAGTTTGTATCAGTTGTACTAAATACTGATGAGCCTGTTTTATCTGGCCTTGATTCAATGCCGTGATGGCTTGTTGGTGAAGATGTGTTGCGTTGAGCGTCATAAAAAGCGTGTTCTTATTGTTACTCGGTTATAGTTCAAACTGGTAGTCGAACTTGACACCGATTGTTAAAGGACGGTTGATGTAATGCCCGTAGTTACGTTGAATTTCTGCACCGTTGGCGGTGGTGATATCGGCATTACTACGGCGTACAGATGTATACGCATACTTGTTAAACAAGTTATTGATATACAATGTACTTGACCACTGATCTCCAGTAATTTTTGCTGAAATGTTACTTAACGCGTAACCTGGTAGTGTTTCACCATTGTCATGTAGACCAACTTTAGAAATCATGTCACTTTGGGCTGTTAGACCATAATTAATGTCTAGCAGTTTGTTGTCCATTATCTCTGTTTGGTAGTTTACACCAAGCGAAAACTGATGCTCAGGTGAACCTGGCAGTCTATCACCACTTACGCCGCCATCCGTACCATCGGTGTTAAACAAAAATGGCGCGTCTTCTGTCAGTTCTACTTTTGTGTATGAATAGGTGGCATAGGCGGTAAATGAGTCCGTTAACATTGCACGCGTCGCAATTTCTACCCCTTTAGCATTAGCAGATCCTGCGTTTGAGGTATAAGGAAGCTGACCTACCTCGGTTGCTCCACCAATTTGCGCGTCTTCCCAGTCCACGTTAAATAAAGCTGCATTGAAGTGTAAGCGGTTTTTCATCCAAGTACTTTTCATGCCTAACTCATAGTTTGTGGTCGTATCGTCTTTGTAGAGCATCTCATGTGGCTTACCGCAACCAGCTTGGTTTGCTGGCAGTGGATCTGGACAAGGAGCTAAACCATTTGAGCCACCGATTCTAAATCCTTCACTGACGGTTGCATACGCCATTACAGTATCTGAGAATTGATAACTGGCGTTAAATTTAAACAAGCTGCCATCATCTTCAGCATAACTGTTCTCGAAGTTCAAGCTGACATCGTTTAGCCCCGCACCACCAAAAACAGTGTTGTAAAGTGGGAAATCAACAGCAGAATCTGCATCGACTTTATACTCATAGAAGCGTGCGCCTACCGTAATCGTGAGTTTTTCACTAGCTTGATAGGCTATTTCACCGAATATCGCTTGTTCAGTGACTTCGCTGCGATCGACAGAATAGTACTCTAGGCTGTCAGGACGAAGTTGTGTGCCACCAAAGTTTTCAACTGCGAATAGGCTGTACCCGGGTGCGTATTCTTTACTTGAACCATTGCTCTTACTCTTATTGTAAAAGCCACCTACAATCCAACTTAAGTCAGAATCACCTTGTGATACTAAACGCAGTTCTTGAGTGAAGTTTTCTTCTTCTTCAAGTTCACGGGTGAATGATGAGAATGAAGGGAATTCTTCATAGCCGTAGTCTAAGCGAATTAACAAGTCGGTTTGATCTCGTTGACCATCGGCTTCAAACTCAGAATAACCTGTTGCAGAGACAAGCTCGGCAAAACCCAAATCAGCTTTAATTTCAAGGCTTAGTAATGAGTCTTCTTTTTCTCTTGGCTCTTCGTAGCGGTAGGCTGATTCATATTTTCCAATACGCTTATTCAAGCCATTGTCAGGATTTAAAGCGCCGTGATGAACAATTGAGCGGCCCTCACTGTCTTGTTTTTGATAGAAGTAGTTCAAGGTACTGTCTAACCAATCAGTTGGCAGCCAACGTAGCGAGATTCGACCTGTTGTAGTTGTTTCACCGTTATTGTCTTTTGCTTGTCGCAAGTTGTGGTTGATGTCATCTAAGTCAGTCCAGTCAGGGTCAGGTTGTGAAACGCCTGCCTCACGTACAACATAGTTGTAATCGACAAAGCCTGGGTCTTTAAATACGTTGACGCTTGCGCGAACAGCGAGTTTATCATCAATAAGAGGGGTGTTGAAAATAAAGCCGGCTTCGCCACCAAATGAATCACTTTCACTATTTTGGAAAGCATCGCCGTATACCTTACCTGAGGTAAAGTCTAGCTCTGGTTCTTTTAAGATATAACGGATTGCGCCGCCCAGTGTTCCAGCACCATACAGTGTGCCTTGTGGACCAATCAAGACTTCTACGCGTTCTACGTCGGTCAGGCGCATATCTATTGCAACTGGGATCTCATTGATGTACGTCGCAACCGTTCCACCATCCGATGACGGGCCTGATGAATTAGTATTCAACCCGCGAACAATGATGGGCGAGCCTGAACGGCCACCTTGGTCTGTAACAGTCAAACCCGGTACCCAACGTGCCACATCAGCCAATTCGCCAATGTTTTGATCACGCATTACATCACTGTCTAGTGCGGTGATATTCAGTGGTGCTTCTTGTACTGAACCTGAACGTCTTGTTGCGGTTATCTGAATAACCTCAAGCGATTTATCTTTGTTGACAGCCTCGTCAGCTGAGACTGCAAACGACGTGCTAAGTGTTCCTGTTAAGGCTCCATACACGGCAAGTGAGAGCATGCTCGGTTTAAACATTATTTAATCCCCATTGTTACCATTGTTGTTTTTATGCACACAAAGAAAGCATAAATCGCAAGAAGCGACAAGTGAGCAAAAAAACACTATTGAATTTATATTCTTCTATATTGAAATTTCATGCATTCTAGTTGGGGTTTTAGCAAAAATATAGTGAAATTTTGAATTAAAATATTTTTTTAATAAATTTACGGGATATTTTGAATGTATTTTTCACAAATTTAATGTTTATTCATCATTTTTGCATACTTTTTGTATTTTGTTGGATGGATTATATTTTTGACTGCTGTTTTTATCGCCATTATCTGGCCATCTCGATTTAAACTTCGGTTGATATATGAGCAAGTAGTTATCAAGTAAAACTATATTGGCAGTGTAAAGGGTGAGCATACTGGGAAAGCACTTTCTGGGTAACACTCTCTAAGCCGCATAGTATGTGTATAGGCTGATAATTCAGCGTTTATTATTATTGTTAATGTGCGTTTAACAGTGATAGTCCCAGTAAGCTTACCAGTATGCTCAATTTTGGTGCTTAGTTATGGGTTTGATGTTTGCCTACTTGCCACTGATTATGAGCAAGATAGCTTTCACCGGCATCAATAGCGCCTGCTTCCAATGTAGTCGCCATAGAGTCGTTCCAGCGATTCAAATAACCAAATAAAGCTACCACGCCAAGAATTTCAACGATTTCGCCATCATCCCAATGCGCCTTTAGCTGCGACTCAATAGTATGGTCAACGGCGTTAGGTACGCTAGATGCAGCAAGTGCAAACTCAAATGCAGCCTTTTCCGCATCAGTAAAAAGCGTACTTTGTCTGAACTGCCAGATGTTTTTGAGGCGTTCATCAGACCCACCATAGCGTTGTGCGGCTAAAATAGTATGTGCTTCACAATAGCGGCAACCAGTATTGGCACTGGTTATATAGCCAATCAAGCGCTTTACTTCACTGGTTACTCTGCCATGGTTTTCCATAACGGCTTTATTTAAGTTAATAAAAGCTTTGGCGATATGTGGACGGATCTGCATGGTCAGTACGCTGTTTGGACAAAACCCCAAGGTTTCATTGAAAAACTTTGCTAACTCTGCAACCTCTGCGTTTGCATCTTGTGCCAGTGGTGTGACTAAAGCCATAATGTATTCCTGTTGATATCTGTATGTTGCATTTGCAACATAACAATAGTGGCTTTTATAGCATCTGTCTACAGAAATTGAGCATTTAAGTTTAAAAAATAGGGTCAGTATATGAACAATAAAGCACGAAAGGCGGCGTTTGAGCTATCAAAAAATATAGAGCAACCCTATGATTTATATAATCATGCTCCATATCGTATTGCCGTTGCTAGTAACTTGCTAGCAATGGACAGAGATGCATATATAAAAAACCTAACAGGGCTTGAAACACGAGAGATACGCGTACTACTGAATATTGGCTCGTATGGTCCAATTAATGCTGCCGATATCGCGTATCAATCGCGCTTAGACCCTTATTCGGTGAATCGAGCAATTAATACATTACTCAAACAAAGCTTGATTTGCCCTGATAACGATTATGTAAAACAACGCAGTAAATTAGTTAAGTTAAGTGAGCTGGGTTTGCCTTTATATCAGCAAGTGGTTGAACACATGCGTCAACGTGAGGCATATGTTTTGGCCGACATAACAGATGATGAAAAGCGCCTGTTACTTAGTCTACTGGAAAAGATTGAATTGCGTGCTGAAGCTAAATTGGCGCAAAGTGCACAAAGCCTTGAAGCACAAGGCCACAGTATTACTAGAGACCAAGCGGAATTAATCCGCTGGCATAAACGTTCATGTAAGTCTATTTAAGGTAATGTGTCCATTCGATCGATGAGCACATTACGCGTTTTTATTAAACATTGGTCGTTCTGGATGACTAAAGTGTCAACGTAGCGTCCATTGAAGATTTTTCGCTTTGCATTGGGCGTGTTTTTATCGCTTAAGTGAAGAACAAAGTGAGACACATTCGAATAGGTATTCTGTGATAGCAGCTTGATGTTTGTGCTGGTTATCATATGAATACTTTTTTTTGTCATGAGCGCTTTTTTGGCTCTGTTGGCAATCGCTTCACTGGTGTTTAGCGCAATGTTCAGCTTGGGCACTGAAAAGGTTGCATCTGCTGTAAATAGGGCTTGATACTGTTCGATAGGCCCTAGATCCCTATATTGAATATAATCATGTATGGTTTTTTCGCATAGTTTAATATGAGAATCATTTACTGTGTGTGTTGTTTTACAAGCAGTTAGTATAAATAGCGCGATAATACTGAGAGTTAATTGTTTCATATACATATATAGCTTCACTTTTCTTTACAGTAGGGTACTGTTAATAACCTTTTAATTCAATTATATTTACAGGCAGGTAACTCTATTTGTAACAGTTACACCAAATATATCAAACAAGGATATTATAATAATGAAACGCTTATTACTTTGGCAGCTTGCGTTGTCATCGGTTGTTTTAACGACAGGATGTCAGTTAAGCAAGCCTGTAAATGATGCTAACCATGCACAAGCTGAGGCGACAAAGGCGCCTTTAGCGGCAAAAATCCCACATAAAACCAACATCCATGGATATGAGATTGTCGATAACTATCACTGGTTAAGGGATGATACACGTTCAAATCCTGAGGTCATTGCTCATCTAGAAAAGGAAAACGCGTATACCGATGCGGTATTGGCCCCAAGTGAAGCCCTTCAGTCGAGTCTATTTACCGAGATATAAGTCAAAAATAGTTAAAGACAATCGCTCGGTGCCTGTTCAACATGGGCAATATTACTACTTCAATGAAACCATTGGGGAGCAAGAGTATGCGTCGATTTATCGCAGTACAAATGTAAAGGGTGACAACCCTGAGTTGCTGCTGGATATTAACGAACTCGCAAAAGCTTATGACTATTTTGCTATCGGTGATGTAGAAGTAAGCCCCAACGCTAAGCTGATGGCTTATTCACAAGACACTTTGAGTCGTCGCATCTATACCATCAAGGTTAAAAACCTTGAAACTGGCGAGCTACTTAGCGATGAGCTGATAGGAACGCAAGGTGGTGTGATCTGGGCCAATGATAATAAAACGCTGTATTACGTTAAGAAAGATCCAGTGTCTTTACTTGGCACTCAGGTGTTTAGACACACATTAGGCACACCGCAAGAACAAGACGAATAGGTGTATGAAGAGCTAGACAATACCTATTACACCTATGTGAGTAAGAGCAAAGATGGTGAACAGATCTTTATACACCATTCGAGCACTGAGTCGAAGGGCGTGTCTATTTTGTCAGCCAATGACAGCAAGTCTAAGCCAAAACGCTTGCTGCCTCGTCAGAAAGGTCATGAGTATCACATCGCAAAATTAGATGACTGGTACTACATCATGACTAATTTGGACGCGGTGAATTTCAAACTGATGAAAGCAAAGGTCGCGTTGGCAGCGGATAAAACTAATTGGCAGCCTGTGATAGCACATCGCCCAAATGTAAAACTCGAAGACTTCGAACTATTTGAAAACCATCTGGTTTATCAAAGCCGCTCGCAAGGTCAATCAAAAGTAACGATTCGTGAATTGAGTAAGAACAAAGAGCATGAACTGACGTTTAATGACCCCGCATACAAAGTGTATATGACCAGTAATACTATGCTTAGCAGCGATAGTGTGAGAGTGGTTTACACCAGTATGACCACCCCTCAAACAACCTTTGAGGTTGACTTAAACGACTATTCAAAAGTGACGTTGAAACAAGAAAAAGTACTTGGAGACTTTAATCCAGACGACTACCAATCAGAACGTATCTTTATTAGCGCACGCGACGGTGTCGCTGTGCCTGTGTCAATTGTTTACAAAAAGTCTCTGTTTAAAAAAGATGGCACTAACCCCTTATTACAATATGGCTATGGTTCGTATGGCTATACTGTTGACCCTAGATTTTCGGTTAGCCGTTTGAGTTTGCTTGATAGAGGATTTGTGTATGCCATAGCGCACATTCGTGGTTCACAAATGTTAGGCCGCCCTTGGTATGAAGATGGCAAAAAGCTCACTAAGAAAAACACCTTTAATGATTTTATTGATGTGACAAAAGCGCTGACAGAGCAAGGCTATGGAGACAAACACCGCGTTTACGCACAAGGTGGTAGTGCCGGTGGTCTACTTATGGGGGCTGTAATCAACCAAGCACCAGAGCTTTAACATGGTGTTCATGCGGCAGTGCCTTTTGTGGACGTGATCAATACCATGCTTGATGAAACATTACCGCTGACGACAAACGAATACGATGAATGGGGCAACCCAAATGATAAAACGTACTTTGATTATATGCGCTCTTATTCGCCATACGACCAAGTGACCCATAAAAGTTATCCGAATTTGCTTGTGACAACAGGCCTACACGACTCTCAGGTGCAGTATTTTGAGCCTGCAAAGTGGGTGGCTAAGTTGAGAGAGCTAAAAACAGACGATAACAAACTGTTGTTTAAAGTTGATATGGAAGCAGGACACGGCGGTGCGTCCGGACGCTTTAAGCGAATTAAAGATACCGCTTTGAACTATGCCTTTTTCATTGAATTGGCTAATGGTCGCCTTTAAGCAATAACTAAAAAGAAAAAAGCCCAAGCATCGTTTGGGCTTTTTAAGCGAAATAAGTGTCAACTTATTCTAGGACTAGTCAGAAATTTATTTCTTATTTGACTTACTCTTTCTCATCATTCTGGATGCCAGAGCGCAGACAATATAGATTAACACCAACGAGTTACCCAAGATCAGCGATTCTTCATCGGTTACAAACATCCACAGCGCAGCCAGCACCGTAAACGCTATGGTGAAATGTGATACAAGAGGGTTAACCTTTTTATTTTTCATACTCGTATTCTGTTTATTTTACGACTACCTATTTGGTAATTATACAGAGATGCAATGGGAGTGCGAGGTACGAATGAAATTATATCTCGCACGGTAGTAGATCAAGGCTTTGAGTTATAAACGTTTTCTACTTAACCTCGGCTGTAGATAAGAGTGAGCAAAATGGCTCTATAGGGTGAAGTCATTTATACGCAGCAGACGTTACTTATGTTTATACTTCTCATTGGCTTTGAAAGCCTCTTTTTCATATGGCGCATCCGCATAGCCATATTTTGCCATATCGACCAAGTGCTTTTTAGAATACTCCAGAAGTGACGATGCCTCTTCTATTTGTTTAACATGAACAAATTCATGTGCAAGCTTAGGTGTATCCAAAATAAAACCCTTGCGAACATAAATAGAATAACCAAATACCTGGGCGTTGTTAGTTATTCCTTCACCAATAAAACCAATGCGTTCTCCCATTTCTTTTAGTACAGGGTTTTCGTATGGATAAGGCACACTATCAACGTAAACCATTCGTATCTTTTCGGGATGGCTTACACCAACCTCTTTAGCGATTTGCAGTTCAGCTTCATTTAACGATGTGCCCGTTTTTTGTCCTTCTTTGTCTATCTGCTCTGCCCACTGAACATACTGTGGCAAGACTTGTAAAAACTCGGTCACATCGGGTGGGGTGGTGTTGGCTGATGTTGACATACTCAGTGTTAATAATAGTGGAGCGACTAGTTTCTTCATTTACTTCCTTCTTATATGAATGTGCGGCGCGTCAATATATAAGATTGTTAGCAAAAACAAAAGGCTGTTAACTGGGAGTGGCTTCCAAATCAGGGGGAGAATGTGAGAAAAATGGCGATTATAGCCATTAGATTGGGTAAACATTTTACAGCGGCAATATTTACCCAATCGTAATAATTAACATTATGTGCAGCGGAAGTTTACAGTAACAAAGTAAGGTGCACCCATGCTGTGAAGCTTACCAGCACCCGCGACGGCGGCCACGGCAGCAACATCGTCAACGTGCCCGTCTCCAATGATCCACAGCCATGACCCTGCTTCTGTTACAAACTCTGCGGTTGCGCGAGTTTTTAAGTAATCATGTTCTGGCAGCTCTCCCTTGTAATCAATGGTTTCATTCAACACAACCATATTACTTTGGCTTTGTTCACAGTAGTGCGTTGCTTGGCCTAGCGCTTCTTTTATACCTTCGCTTCTGTCAACAGATTTGATGACAACATAGTGTTGATTGTCGTTGCCTGGTCTAACATCATCATGATGAGCACAAGCACTGAGTAAGACTGTTGTGGTAATTGCAGTTAATAAGCTTTTCATGGGGTTTTCCTTAGCTGTTGGTGTGTGCGTTATTATTTAGAACACACCAAAAACTCTCCAGTAATAAACTGTAAGAAACTGCGCGAATGTATTGCATTCATTTGTCGAGTGTTAACACTCAACTTAAATAGACAATTTAAGCGTCAATCGCAGTTTTATTGATCCGGATAAAAGTTGTCTGTAGTTTAGTTTGTTATTATTTGCTGTTTGCATTGTGGCTTTTCTTATTTAGGGCCAGTTAAGTAACGGGATTTTATGAACTTGTCGATCAGTCAATTTTACAGTTTACAAAGTAGCGCGCAGCGCTATCAATTTGTGCTTGATATGCTTAACCATCACTTGAACAGTACTCACTGTTTTATTGGTAAGTTTATAAATGGTGGGACGCAGGTTAAAACGTTACGTTACTTACACAATGGTAAACGGGTAGACAATTTTGTGTATGACTTGAGCGATACGCCCTGTAAAGATGCTAAATGCAGCCAAGAGGTTTGTACGTTTGAGTATGATTTACAGCAACGCTACCCAAAGGATACCTTGCTACAGACGCTCAACATCAACAGTTATATTGGCTTAACGCTGCGCGCGCCTGATCATCAGCCTGTCGGTATTTTGGTGTGTATGTTTGAACATCCCCAAGCTTTTAGCGAGCAAGAAAAAGCGTACTTTTCTGAGCTAGGCCATATTGTGGCTACCGAGCTTAGCCATCACCAAGAAATGAATGCAAAGGAGCGGTTACTCAAGCAATTAGCAACCGGAGAACGGATCGCAAAGCTGAGTTCATGGACTTGGTATATCAAACAAAATATACATTGCTTTAGCCACGAAATGCACAACTTGCTTAATACACAGACAGAGCAAGTATCACTTGAGCGCTTTTTGGCCTGCTTACAAGGCTCTGATCAACAAAGGTTACTAGAGCAAATGGAGCAAATCAGCAACGAGGAAATTGACTCTTTTGAGCTAGTGGTTACTCATAAAAGTGAAAATCAAAGTGATGGCTTGTTTCACATTGTGGCTGTGCTAGAAGCAAGTGACCACCAGCAGCTAGAGCCTGTGATGCGCGCAACGGTACAAGATATCACCTACACCTGGGCTTTAAATAAACAGTTAGAATTAACCAATGTGGTTTTTGAAAATGCGTCAGAAGCTTTTATGATCACGGACCGACATAACAAGATAATGATGGTAAACAAAGCCTTTGAAGCACAAACAGGCTATAGCGCCAATGAGCTATATGGAGAAGATCCCAGCATTTTGTCATCCGGTAAACAAAATAAGAAGTTCTATCAAAAAATGTGGCAGCAACTTGAGCAAACTGGCGTGTGGAAAGGTGAAATCTATAACCGCAGAAAAGATGGGCAGGTTTTTCCAGAAGAGCTGACATTAAATGCGGTTAAAGGAGAGGATGGTGAAATAACTAATTATGTGGCTATTTTTAGAGATATCACCGAATGGAAACGCAATGAAGCTCAGCTAACCTTTTATGCCAACCACGAAACGCTCACAGGTTTGCTTAATCGTCGCAGCTTTATGCAAACGCTTGAAAAGAGCGTACAACAACACAAAAGCCAGCAAGGCGGTTTATCATTATTGTTTATCGGCTTGGATAGATTCAAAGAAATCAACGATATATTTGGCCCTGAGGTGGGTGATCAGGTGTTGATTGCCGTTGCTGATAGGTTGCAAAGCACTTTAAAACGCAAGGATATGGCCGGCCGCTATGGTGGGGATGAGTTTGTGTTACTTTTACACAATCAAAGCCAACATGACATGATGGCAAGTGCTGAGCATTTAAAGCACGTAATCAGCGAGCCTTACGTATTTGATGAGCTTACCATTGAGCTCAGTGCAAGTATTGGTGTTGCACATGCCTTGGCTGACGAAAACATCAATGGCACAGTGTTGGTTCGCAACGCAGCACATGCCTTGAGTACAGCTAAAAAACAAGGCAGAGGGCGCGTTGCATTACATAACGAAGCCATTCAAAACGCCTACATAAGTAAAATTAAGCTCAAAGATAAACTCAAGCATGCTTTAAAGCATGAATTACTCAGTGTTCACTACCAGCCAGTTGTAGATGTTAAAAGCGGTCAAACGGCCAAATTTGAAGCGCTGGTCCGCTGGCATGATGAAGAGCTCGGCTTTATTTCACCCGCTCGTTTTATTCCCATCGCCGAAGAGTTTGGTTTAATACATTTGGTTGGTCAGTATGTATTACAAACAAGTTGTCGTGATTTGGCGATGCTTCATCGTAGTGGGTTTGAGCACATCGGATTCTCTATCAATCGTTCAATCAATGAGTTCAAAGCGAGTAATAATCAGTTAGTACACATTAGTGACGCGATACAAGAGTTTGCACTGCCTTTTGAATGCATCACCATTGAAGTCACAGAGTCTATGGCTGCCAATAGTTACACTTGGCAGGTATTGCAAGCATTGAGCGCTAAAGGTATCAAAGTAGCTCTGGATGATTTTTGCACAGGTTACTCTTCTTTGAGTAACTTAATTGATAACCCAATTGACTACGTGAAAATAGATAAATCCTTTGTTGATAGCATGGTGGAAGACACCAGTAAACAGGTGATGATTAAATGCCTGATTGACTTGAGTTCGCAACTGGGGATCGGCGTGATAGCCGAAGGCGTTGAGCACCGGCAGCAGCAAAGTATGCTTGCTGAGTTTGGCTGTCACTTGATCCAAGGCTACTTTTATAGCCAAGCCATGCCGATAGCAAAGTGCTTAGCGATGCTAGAGCGTGAAGAGCAGGTTAACTCGAAGTTAGCGTAAGCGGTGTTTGCTATTTAAGTAAGCCCATTTCCAGCGTTTTTAAAATAGCTTGAGTGCGGTCTCGAACTTGTAGTTTGCTCAATATATTTGATACGTGATTGCGCACCGTTCCTTCGGCGTTAAACACCTTTGCGGCAATTTCTTTGTTTGATAGACCTGATACCATCAACGACAGGATCTGCTTTTCTTTACCTGTTAGTGACGGCAGTTCATAGGTTATATGTTGCTGTTTTGCTTTGATTAACTGCTGTGTCAGCTCGCTTTGCAACACTATTTCACCTTGCTGCACTCGTTTGATAGCCGCGACCAACTCTTCCAGCGATACATCTTTGAGTAGATAGCCTTTTGCACCCGCTGCCATGCCACCTAGTAGCAGGTCATCTTCATTGAACGTCGTTAAAATCAAAAACTTCAAATCACTTTGCTGACTTTGAAGGGCGTTGAGTACATCGAGGCCCGATCCGTTTGGCATGCGCATATCGAGTAATACTACATCGGCATCTACCTGATTATTTCCTAGTTGCTGTAAAAATGTATCGCCACCATCAGCTTCACCCGTTACAACAATGTTTTCGCTAAGCTGTAACAAGGAGCGCATACCTTGTCTTATGAGGCATTGGTCATCAACCAAGTGTACTTTTATGTTATTCATAGGGCACTCTAATAATTAAGGTAAATCCTTGTTTTGAATTGACTAAGCTAAGTTGTCCAGCAAGTAATGACACGCGCTCTTGCATGCCTTTTAGGCCGTTGCCGTACACAACATCGCCTGTAAAAACACCATCATCTGATATGCTCAACACTAACTCGGAACGCTCATGTTCGAGTTGAATCTTCATACAAGTTGCAGTTGGTGCGTGTTTGAGCGTATTGGTGATGGCTTCTTGTGTACATTTTAATAAGCATTGGGCTGTATCCAACTGAACTTTATCAAGGTGCTGAACTACCTCTAGTTGTATTTGGATCCTAGGGGTTTGTTGCGCCAATTTATGCAAACAGTCAGCTAGGTTAAAGCCAACATTGTCTCGTTTGTCACTCACGACTGAGCGTGTGGTTTGTAGCGCTTGTTTGGCTTGCTCATAACAGGCTTGTAGCTGTGGCTGCTGCTCTTCGTTAGAGGTTCGTCTGGCAATGTCTAAATTAATGATAAGAGATGTCAGCGCATGGCCCACATCATCATGTAAGTCTCTGGCGAGCTTCAGTCGCTCACTTTGCTCGGCTGCGGTGCTTAACAAAGATTGCGTGGCTTCGAGTTTGGCATTGGTTAAGGCCAATTGTTCTTTCGCGTGCCTTTCACTTTGCATGCGTTGTGTCACCACCAAGGCAAAAAAATGGAATGCTGTAAACATTGCTGCATCGGCCCACAGCCAACCCTGTTGCCAGTAAAGTGCATGACTGATTAAAAATATGCCATGGATAGTGAAAATATATCCGTAACACACAATGGCGGGTACGTAGAACACCAAAATAGAGCATAGCATCACACTGTAAATGAGTATGAGATTGGCTTCGCTAATAAAGAATAAACCACACAGAACAGCAATAAGGCACGCTAAAACGGCGTAGCGAATACGAAAACCAATGCGTGTTGACTCGTTCACAACAAACAGTGTGAAGAGCAAAAACAGTCCGTGAAGAACATACTCTAAGTAACTGACGGTCTGCCCAGAGGCGTGAAATAAACTGGGAAAGGCCACTGCCGCCCACGTAAGTAAAACGGTAAATAGCCATGTTGGCTGATACTTAAACATTGAACTCTATGCTTTTTTACGTACATCATAGCGTCCATTTTTGCCACTTGCTAGTAGTTGTTATCGGGCCGTGACATTTGTCATAGCGATATCATGACATTCGTGACTGTGAACGTGCGCCGTACTTGCTTAATCTTTAGCACATGAATTGTTACTAAGGAAAAGCCATGGAATACATCCACAAATTTGCAGTATACACACATATCATTTTAGGCAGTTTTGCTTTGTTATTGTTTTGGGTGCCAGTGATAGCGAAAAAAGGCAGCTCGCTGCACAATCGTTTTGGGCGCTATTACAACTGGGCAATGTATGGCACGTCGATACTCGGTGTGCTGGCGTGTATTTTAGTACTCGTTGAGCCGCTGAGTGCAAAGCCAAAAGACTTTGCTAACATTCAGCAGCAGGTACAATACATTCAACAAAGTAGAATTTTCGCACTGTTTTTATTGATGTTGTCTTTGTTAGTACTGGCGTCTATCTATCATGGCGAGCGAGTGTTAAAAGCCAAAGGTAACCCAGATTTGTTGCGTACGCCTATGCATTTGTCACTACTGGCTTTATTACTGATTGTAGCCACACTTTCATTATTTATGGGCATAAAATTTTCGCAAACATTGTTGATGGTGTTTGCTGGGGTGTCATTGGTTGTTGGCACTAAGATGTTGCGATATGTTTTGCAATCGAGTATTGCTCCAAGAGCTTGGGTTATTGAGCATATGGGCGCCATGTTGGGCTCTGGTATTGGTGTATATACGGCTTTTTCAGCGGTGGGAGGGCGTCATGTATTTAGTTATATTTTGGGCGAGCAGGCCATCTTTTTAAGCTGGATCATGCCTTCTGTAATCGGTATCGTGGCGATAGCTTGGGGGCGAAAGTACTTCACTGCTAAGTTTAAAGTGGGCTGTTAATACAAATGTTTGTGGCACAGAACGATTTTTGAACTGTGCCACGCGATGTCTATAACAATGGTTTTATTACATCAAATAACGCATTGATATGGTCATCTCGGTCATTTAATGCTGCAATATATCGGTACTTTTCGCCACCTGCGTGTTCGAATATTTCACGGTTTTCTTCTTCAAGCTCTTCAAGTGTTTCTAAGCAATCAGCGCTAAAAGCGGGGCTAATGATGGCAATGTCTTTGATACCTTGCTCAGGGTAGCTTGCAAGGGTGGCATCGGTATAGGGTTTTAGCCACTCAGCTTTACCAAATCGACTTTGAAAAGTTGTTTCAACCAAAGACTCATCTAGCCCCAGTTTTTGTACAACTAAGCGTGTGGTTTGTTGGCACAGGCAATGGTAGGGGTCACCATTGTCAAGAAACCTTTTCGGCATACCATGATATGAAAAAACCAGCTTCTGTGGCGTGCCATTGGCCGCTAGGTCTTGTGCAATAGAGTTTGCCAGTGCCTCGATGTAAAGAGGGTTTTTGTGATATCCATTGATAAAGTGTAGTTCAGGCACCCAGCGCCACTTTTTCAGTACATTGGCTACAGCGTCGAAAGTAGACCCCGTAGTTGGGCTTGAATATTGGGGGTACAGCGGTAATACGATGATACGCGTTAAGCCTTTGCCTCTTAGCGCTTCAAGCCCTGCTTCAATGGACGGGTTGCCATAACGCATCGCCATCACCACTTCAGTATTTTCAAAACCATTATCTTTAATGAGTTTGGCTAGTTTGTCAGTTTGCTGCTGTGAAATATGGACCAAAGGCGAGCCGTTTTCAGTCCAAATGCTTTGATATGCTTTGGCGGATTTTTTGGGTCTAACACGCAAAATGATGCCATGGAGGATCATTAACCATACGAGCCGTGGGATCTCGACAATACGCGGGTCGGATAAAAATTCAGCAAGATAGACGCGTAATGCTTTGGCCGTGGGGGCATCAGGACTGCCTAAATTGGTAACTAAAATACCGGTTTTGTGATTGAATCGCCCATCATGGGGGTTATCGGTAATCGCTGAAAAACGTGACACACACGGCTCCTATGAATTGCTGCTAGAAAATAATGGCGGGTGGACACATGGGTATTAGCCTTCACTCGCATCATGTTAAATAATTTTACAAGATTATCAGTACGTTCGTAACTGTAAACTGGATCTATCTGCTTGCAAATGTTGAGTTATGCTAAAATAGTGTGTGTTTACTGCGATTTTGCCATGAACTATTTCATAACTCTCATGCTTTTGCCCTATTTTTTAGGGTGTTGGACTAATTATATTTGCAAGGGGGCGAGCTGCGCAGTACCTTTCAAACCCATTTTAGCGTCGTGCGCGCAGCGCAGATAATTTTGAGCATGTGAAGAGGGTATATGCGTCTCAATCAACCAGTAACACAACAGCAAAAACATTTTGCGCCAGATGTAAAACTAATTTCCGTGACTGATCTACAAGGACGAATTGTTGATTGTAATGACCATTTTGTCGCTGTAAGTGGCTTCACACGGGAAGAGTTAATTGGTCAGCCGCATAATATTGTTCGTCATCCGGATATGCCAGCTCAAGCTTTTGCTACCATGTGGGCGCAGCTAAAAGCTGGGAAACCTTGGATGGGGATAGTGAAAAACCGCTGTAAAAATGGTGATTTTTATTGGGTTGATGCCTATGTTACCCCAGTTACACAAACAGGGAAAATTGTAGGGTATGAGTCAGTTAGACGTTGCCCAGACCAAGAAACTGTTGCTCGAGCGCAGACGCTATATGACAACCTAACGAGTCAAAAAAGTGCCCCATTCAAGTGGCCCAAGTTACGGATGATATGGCCTGTGCTAATGAGTATTGTAGGTATAGGGCTGTGGTGGTTTGTCTCGTCGAGCAGTGCGTTTTTTTGGGTGCTACTCAATAGTATTAGCCTGTGTGGTTACAATTTATGGCGTGATGGGGAGCAGTTAAAAAGGTTGGAACAGAGCTTGTCTCATAGCTTTTGTGATGATGTAGCTACCCAAATCTACTCGACTTGGGATGGTAAAATGGCCAGCATTCAAGTGCGCTTGTTGAGCGAACAGGCCCACTTAGACACCGTGATCACTCGTATAGAAGATGCCGCCAAACATGTTACCTCGGGAGCTAGACAAGCCTTGGGGCAAGCGGGTGATACTTATAAACAACTACAGAGCCAACAACTTGAGACCGAGCAGGTCGCCACGGCGATGAATGAAATGAGCACCACCATCAATGATGTTTCAGGGAATGTACAAATAAGCGCCGAACATGCACAAGGTGCTTTGTCGATGGCCGATGAAAGTGCACGTATCGGTGAGTTAACCAAACAAGCAATTGAAGCCCTAGGCGAAACGGTGATGCAGATCCGTGACTCTGTTTTAGGTGTCTCTAAGCAAACCACACGCATTGCAGATGCTGCGCAAATAATTGAACAAATCGCTGAGCAAACCAACCTGTTGGCACTTAATGCAGCAATTGAAGCTGCAAGAGCGGGTGAGCAAGGTCGTGGCTTTGCGGTGGTTGCTGATGAAGTACGTCATTTAGCACAAAGAACCCAACAATCGACCCAAGAAATCCACACAATCATCAACGAGCTTAGTGACAGTACGCAACACGCCGTGAACATAGCCCAACAGGGCGAACAAGAATCACTGTCTGGTATCGAGCAGCTTGCACAAAGCACTGATATGCTAGGTCAAATTCAGCAAGCTGTGCGTCAAATTCACGATATGTCGATGCAAATTGCGACCTCGGTAGAAGAACAAGCCGCCGTTTCTGATGATATCAATCAGCAGATTGTTAACATTGCGGGTTTAGCGAATGACAGTTTGGATAGCGCAGATTCAGTGAAACAAGTGAGCGGCGAGTTGAGTAATGTAGCCAGCGAAATGTATGAGTTGGTGGTACGTTTTCAACGTTAAAATTATGGCGATTAATCAAAACCTGCATAATGATTAATTATTTGTCTCGCATCTTCTAATTGAGTCGCTACTATTTAACCATGTGATTAAACAGTAGCGACACACCATGAACTCCCCCCAGTCTAAAAAAGTAGGACGCCCCACCAAGCATCATGATGAAGCACGTGATGCCTTGATAAAGGCTGCGACGGATAAATTTGTCAAAAAGCCATACGATAAAGTTAGCATTCGTGAATTAGCTGACTATGCTGGCGTTAACTCAGCTCTTATCAAATACTACTTCGAAAACAAAGAAGGCCTATACAAAGCCATGATCCTGGAGGTGACGGGGCGGGTGATGGCCAATATTCAAGCGCACTTGTCTGGTGATGAGTTTACTTCTATTAGCGAAGTTTTTCGCAGCTTCACACAAGTGATGAAACAGTCACCGGAATTTCCGCTGTTGATGCTAAAGGAAGTCATTCTCAATCAAGGGGTTTGTCGTGAGTTTTTTCTACAGCAGATAGGTAACTCTCATGTGAAGGTGATTGACAGTGTTTACCGACACTTTGCTAAGCTTGGCAAGATAAAGCCCAATGTTGATCCACTGCTATTTCGTATCTCATTGATGAGTATGATGATTTACCCTTGGTATCTCAGAGAGCTAATGCACAAAATGGAAGGTGTTGAGTACGATGATGCGTTTTTGTCAGCTTTAGTTGAGCATAACACGCTGCTGATGACGTCTGGATTATTTCAAAGTAGTGAGGAGCAGTAGTATGGCGAACAATAGCAAAAAGCGTTGGCTGATACTCCTGCCTTTGCTCGGTATCCTAGTGTTACTGGTATTAGTAAAACTAAAATCAGCGCCAAAACAAGTGGCTGATGGGGCGGTAGCACCAACGGTGACAGTGGGGGTCGCTAAAGCGCGTATGTTACAGCAAAGCATTGTTGGCTATGGTCGTGCTCAAGCCAAGCAAATATGGCGTGCGGTGTCTGAGGTTGAAGGTCGGGTGATATATAAACACCCAGATTTAGAAGTAGGCGCGTTATTAAAAGCCGACACGGTGCTGCTCAAGATAGACCCAGCCGATTATGAACTAAAGCTAGCACAAGCTAAATATGATTTGAGTTCAGCTCAAGCACGTGCAGATATGATTGAGTTTAATCAGCAAAAGATGATGCAGTCATTGCGCTTGGAGTCGGAACGGCTGGATATTTTACGCCAAGAGCTAAAGCGCAAGACCGAGCTACTCAAAAAAGGCTCTGTGTCGCAATCTGTGGTGGATCAGCAGCAAAGTCAGGTCTTTTCGCAACAACAAAAAGTACTAGAATTGAAAACCAGTGTTGACCTTATTCCTTCTGATTTGGCGGTGGTACAGGCAAGTGTGTTGGCGCAGCAGGCTCGGGTTAAAGAAGCACAGCTGAAGCTCAGTAAAACAATCATCACTTTGCCACAGGATAGCCGCATCACACAGGTGAATATTGAGCTACAGCAGGTTGCCACACTACGTGCAACATTACTTGAGGCGCGTCATTTGGGGGTTGTGAAAGTGAACGCGCAATTTAACCACTCTCACGCTCGCGCTTTACTCAGCCAAGTTTGGCAAAATCAGCAGAACAAAGCCCAGGGGTTTCCAGATGTGCGCACGCTGCCGCTGCAAGCAACGCTGTCGTACTACACAGGTGTCGTTGAAACAGAGGCTAAACAGGCCGATTCCATCATACATTGGCCAGCTAAAGTGACGCGTATTACACAAGGAGGTGAAGCGCACAGCAATAGTTTACAAATGACGCTAGAGACCACAAATCAGTGGCTGAACTTTGATCCAATTAAACAGCCGCCTTTACTAGAGGACATGTTTGCTGAAGTGAAGGTTGCCAGTCCTTCAAACGCTTATCTGAGTGTGCCACTTTCAGCGCTTAGAGATACGCAAGTGTTTGTTGTTGAACATGGAGTGTTGCGTAAAAAGCCTGTGGAGGTGCTGTTTACCACCGAGCAGTATGCCGCCATAGACAGCCAACTTGCAGGGACAGTACAGGTCGGTGAACAGGTATTATTATCGGATATTTTACCCACGCTCGATGGTATGCAAGTGCGTGTTGTGGAGACGTTCCCATGATTGCTTTTTTTGCTCGCCACCCAACTGCAGCTAACTTATTGATGCTGATGATTTGTATCGCGGGTTTGGTTGCGCTGCCAGATCTTAAACGGGAGACCTTTCCTGAGTTTAGTCGCGATAAAGTAAAGGTGAGTGTGGTTTACCCAGGCGCAAGCCCTAGTGAAGTGGAACAAGCATTATGCGTTGTGATGGAAGAAGCGATAGATAGTGTTAATGGCATAGCAACACAAAGTTGTGAATCACGAGAAGGTGTTGCGAACTTGACGGTTGAAGCACAGGAGGGCATAGCTGCAACGACATTGTTACAAGATGTGAAGACCCAAATTGATGCGATTGATAACTTCCCACAACAGATAGAAGCGCCTATCGTCCAAGAGTTAGGTCGTGATCAACATTTGATTTCACTGGTGGTGGGGGCGGCGTTGCCCTTGCACGAGCTAAAGCGCTATGCACAGCAACTGAAAGACAAGTTAAAGCGCCAAACCAATATCGACATCGTAGATATTGAGGGGTTTTCGGACCAGCAGATCCAAGTTGAGCTGTCGTTATTTAAATTGCGCGAATATGGATTGTCGGCAAATGATTTGGTGGTTTTGCTGCAAAAGCAGAATATCAAGCTGCCGCTTGGAGAGATAAGCGAAGATGGTAAAACGATGGCAGTGCGCTTTGACCAACAGCGAGTGACCGCCCAAGATTTGGCGGGTTTGGTGATAAAAAGCCACAGAAATGGTGAACAAATCTATGTGCGTGATGTGGCCACTCTCAGTGAAAGTTTTGAACTGGACGAAGAGCAAGTGGTGTTTAATGGCCAGCGTGTTGCCTTACTGAGTATTAAAAAAGCGAAGCATCAGGATGCAATCAAACTGGTGGATGAAGTTAGCCAGTTTGTTGAACAGCAGCAAAAGCTTGCCCCACAAGGCGTCACACTGACGCTGACACAAAATACTGCGCAAATTATAGAAGACAGACTGACGATGTTGTTGGGCAATGGCTGGCAAGGTTTTGTATTGGTACTGGTGGTGATGTATTTGTTTTTCTCATTCAGATATTCCTTTTGGGTGTCTATGGGGTTACCAGTTTCGTTTCTAGGGGCTTTTGCATTGATGGCGCTGATGGGCGTCAGCATCAATATGATCTCTATGGTTGCCTTACTCATGTCGATTGGCATCTTGATGGACGATGCTATTGTGATAGCCGAGAGTATTGCTACTAAGGTTGAACAAGGCCAAGCGCTTGATGCTGATGTCATTAAAGGGGTGACACAAGTCGCGCCGGGGGTATTCTCATCTTTTTTGACGACAATAGCAGTATTTGTGGGGTTGGCGTTTATCAGTGGTGACATAGGCAAGGTATTAAAAGACATTCCGTTGGTTCTTATTGCTACTATTTTTGTCAGTATCATTGAGGCGTTCTTCATCTTGCCTAACCACTTACTGCATTCGCTGCGGCACAATCAACAGCAAGCGTCTTCCTCTTGGCGCTTCAAACAAAGCTTTACGCGTGCATTTGAGCAGTTCAGAGCAACGGCTTTGACAAAGTCGGTTCATTGGTGTGTGCAGCAACGTTATCTATTTATTGGTGCCGTATTACTGCTGTTTTTTACTTCAGTCGCTTTAATGGCTGGCGGCATCGTCAAGTTTAAGGCCTTTCCACAACTTGAGGGAGACACATTGGAAGTTCGTTTGTTGCTGCCGCCGGGCAGTACATTGTCTGATACTCAAGCGGTGGTAGCAAAGTACACTCAGGCATTGACTCGTGTTGATAACGAGCTGTCAAAGCTCGAAAGCAGCCCATTGGTTGAACATTTGACAGTGCAGTACAATCGTAATTCCGATGCTTATGAACAAGGAGAACATCTTGCAACCATACGGGTGGATTTACTGACAGCGCAGCAACGTCGTACCCAAATGACGCAGTTAATTGAGCTGTGGCGAGCACAGGTTAGCGACGTTTCTGGCTTAAGAGCGGTATCATTTAAAGAGCCGACACTTGGGCCTGCGGGACGCGCCATAGAAATAAGGCTACATGGCGAACAGCTCAGCGATTTAATGACTGCTTCTGAAACACTCAAGGCTCAGTTAGCCCAATATGTGGGTGTAACTAATGTGATGGATGACTTACGATTGGGTAAGCATGAATGGCGCGTTAGCTTGAAGCCGGGGGCGCTATCACTTGGTATTGATGGCAACGCGATCGCGACACAATTGCGCAGTGCGTTGTTTGGTCAAATTGCCACCGAAGTACAACGAGATAATACCAGCATTGAGGTATATGTGCGCTTGCAAGAGCGTGATAAAAGCAGCGTTGATAGTTTATTGAACTACCCCATCACATTGAATACAGGTCAGCAGGTGCCGCTGGGAAACCTTGCACAACTAAGTCTTGAGCAAGATGTCACACGAGTAAACCGTGTAGATGGCCAACGTACAGTGACGATTACTGCAGATGTTGATGCACTGCTAGCCAATACCAATGAAGTCATCAGCCAGCTACAAAAACAGGCAATTACCCCTTTGCTGGCACAGAACCCGCAATTAAGCGTCAGTTATGAAGGTGAAATAAAAACGGGCACGCAAACAGGGCAGTCAATGGCTGGCAAGTTTTTATTGGGGTTGGTGGCTGTATTTGTGATCTTGAGTTTCCAATTTCGCAGTTATTTTGAGCCGATTATGGTCATGTTGGCTATACCTTTGGCTTTGATTGGTGTGGTGTGGGGGCACTTTTTGCTCGGTTTTGACTTATCTATGCCCAGTATGATCGGCTTCATCTCTTTGGCGGGAATCGTAGTGAATGATTCAATTTTGCTGGTCGCCTTCATAAAAGATCATGAAAGTGATGGTCAGAGCTTGGAAAAAGCCGCTGTGATGGCTGCAAAAGCACGATTTAGAGCCATATTTATTACCTCTGCCACCACCATAGCGGGCACTTTACCATTGCTGCTTGAAACCAGTTTACAAGCACAGGTTGTGCAGCCTCTGGTGGTGAGTATGGTGTTTGGCATGGCGCTGTCTACTTTATTGATTGTGTTTGTTTTACCGTCGATATACGTGCTGTTGGAAGATTTTAATTTAACCTCTAAGCATCATTTGCACGATGGCTTATCATCAACCTAAAGGGGGTGGGTTTGTGATGCTCCAGTTGTTTTAGTTTTGCAATAGAAACTTTGGTAAACACATGCCCCTTTGGTAGCAGCATGATCCCCTGGTGGTTGTGTACGGGAAGACCCAATATCATACCAGGTTGAAGTTGTTCACTATTTAGGATCTGCATTGAGCCCGCTTGTTCATTTTGCCGCTTGTGTAGCTGTCTTGCACAAGCCTCTAGCGCAGATACGATGCACGGGTTATAAAGGTGTTCGCTAAATGCTTTTATGTGGGACAGTGCGTCTAGCTGCTTTTCATCATCAGGCTTTTGGTTTAATGCCATGTATTGCCAGTAGTCTCTGGCTACGGCAAGAATTTGCGCGCAGATTGGAATTGCATTGTGCTTAAGTCCTTTGGGTATGCCTTCACCATTGTATTTTTCATATTGATGAAAAATAGCTTCGGTTACGTCATTCAAGTGTTGTGCAGGCATAAGCATAAGCTGTGCGGTGGCAGGATGGGTGTAGTAAAGCTTTTTTTGTTGATCTGTTAATTGACTGGTTGGCACCTTGTACAGCGCAGGATCCATCGCAAGCAATCCAACTTGCGCTAAAAACCCTGCCATCCCCGCAGTTTCTATTTTTTCTCTGTTCAGCTTTAGGTATTTGGCGATTAAGCGACAGGTTTTTGCGATATTACTTGCCAGTTTGCCATCTATATACGGGTTGGCGTTGATAAAGTTATAAAGTAGCTCAACCGTCGCTTGGTGTTCATGTTGCTCATGTTTATGTTTTACTTCGAGCTTTTTGAGCACCTGTTTGATTTGTTGTGTGCGTTTTTCTACCAGTTGCTCAAGAGAATGGTTTAACTCATTGAGCTGTTTATTTTGCTCAAGCACATGTGCTTGTAAAATAGAATTATGTTTGGTTAAGCGGTATTTATCTATCGCTTGTTTAACGGCATGAACTAAGTGATCATTTTCCCACGGTTTGTTCATATAGGCGTGGATTTTGGCTTTATTTATGGCACCTATAGTGGCTTCTATATCCGCATAACCAGTTAGCAGCATACGTTGTGAATCCGGTGATGTGCTCATCGCCTTGGTTAAAAATTCCAGCCCATCCATGTTTGGCATTCTCATGTCGCTTATCACGACGTCAAACTCCTGATTCTGCATTGCAGCCAATGCGTCTTCACCTGAAGTAAACGTAGTCGTTTGTATTTTATGATGATTTAGTAGGCGCGATAGAGCTCGTAGTACGCTTGGTTCATCGTCCAAAAGCAGTACATGTGCTGGGCGTTTTTCAAGTTGACTGAGCTTTTCAATATCTTGCATAAAAAACAGGAGATTACAAAAATATGTATGTAAATAAATTTAGACTAAGCTGTCTATATACACAATTTCCCATGGCAGGATAAGGTTGCATGACGGAGCAGACGATAAATATTTTGCTGGTAGATGACGATGAATTGGTGCTCAAAGCGCTGTCTCGTTCATTAAGCCGCCTGTATGAACATGCAGTTATTGTCAGTTTGCAACACAGCGAAGAGTTTGAACGGTGTCTTCATGAACAGGGAGAGCCCGACATTATTTTTTGTGAAGTACAACTGGGGGCGGTCTCAGGCCTAGATGTATTGTCGCGCGCGAAGGTGCTATGCCCATGTGCGATTAGATGTTTATTGAGTGGTGATCTTCAGGAAGAATACCGTTTTCAGGTGAATGATACGATTCATTTCCATTTGGTTAAGCCATTCACTCTCACCCATCTGCAACAAGTCATCACCAATACTTTGATCCTTAAGAGTCTACCCTTATCTAAGCTCACGAGAGTCAAACTTGGACAGATAGCCGGATTACCTTGTCTAACGGCAAGCATATCAGGGTTGATGGAAGCATTGCAGCATGGCTCTCCCGATATTAATGAGTTGGTTGAACTGCTAAATCATGACCCAGCATTGGTGGGTAAGCTGCTACAAATCGCAAACTCTGCGTTTATGGGATATCAAACACATACGGCGGATGTAAAAGAGGCGATTGTGAGAATTGGCTTGGTTGCGTTGAAGGCTTTGGTTACCTGCTATGAGATGTCACAATTATTTATTAATCGTTTGAAACAAGCCCAAATTGAAGCATTGATTGATGAAGCGTTGGAAAAGGCATTAATGGTGAAGTCGCTTACGCGCTATTTGAAACAAAGTAGCGACAAACAGCAAAACGCTTTCGCTTGCTGTTTGTTAAGCGCTGTTGGGGTCTTGACCAAAGAATGTGTGTTACCAAGGCATGCATCTAACTCAGTTTCTAGCTATGCATTGGCTGCCTATTTACTTGCGCTGTGGGGGTTTGATGAGTCTTTGGTTCGCGCTCAATTGGTTAATGATTTACCCCCCGAACCTTATGTCTCATTGACTTTGCTTCATGCAATATCAGAGCAAGTGACGCAAAAAAAAGCATTTGATCTTACTCCTGAGCTTTATTCACGACTACAAGTGTGTGCGCAGTATGATGCTGTAAAGGCATGGTATCAGGAGAGAGAGCATAAGGTTGAGTGAATCATGAAAGGGATTATTTTTAGAGGGTTAGAAGAGCTGGTTGTAACATCACACGATATTGCAGTGTGGGAAAAGTTACTGGAAAAACATGCACCGGCAGACAGAGTTTATGTGTCTGCAAAAAATTACCCAGATGAAGAACTTTTTGCTTTAGCGCAAGAGGTTGCAATTGTTGTAGATAAACCTCTACCGGACGTATTGAGAACGTTCGGGGAGTTTTTATTTACTTATTTAACGCACAAACATCGCGAGATATTAGATCAGTTTGACGGTTTTAGTTCGTTAATAATGAGTATTGATACGGTCATTCATGCTGAAGTTGCCAAGCTATATCATGAACCTAATTTGCCAGAAATTCGCTGTGAAAGAATAGATGATAGCCATATTCTGATGTTTTACTGCTCTAAGAGGAAACTATGTTTTTGTGCTGAGGGGCTCATTCACGGTGCTGCAGAATATTACCAAATGAACGTGAATATTGAACATCAAAAGTGTATGCATCAAGGCGCCGCCGAATGTACTTTGCTGCTTAGTTTCGGGGAAAAAAAACATGGTTAAATCAACCGATGAATACTATCGAGCTTATCTAAGAGAGAAACAAGCCAGAGATGAACTAGAGCAAATTCTTGAAGAAAAAACCAGAGAGTTATATCAATCAAACAAAGCATTAGAAGAGAAAATTACGCAGTTACAGAGTCAGCAAGCAGTGCTCATGCAGACTGAGAAAATGGCGACTTTGGGCACACTATCAGCAGGGGTAGCCCATGAAATTAATAATCCTTTAGCTTATGCTATGAGTAATCTAGAAAGCTTGAATTATGTAAAGCCTGTAATTGCTGAACTGTTAGTGATCGCAAAAAATGTTTTAGATGAAAAACTTAGTCCTGAAGAACTGCACATAGCGTTGCATCGGCTAAATCAACAGCAGTCATTTGACTTTTTGCTAGGGGATATTGATGAATTGCTAGATGATGCGCAAGAGGGGCTTAAAAGAATAGGCGCGATTGTTAAAAATTTACTGAGTTTTGCTAGACCGAAAAACAACTTGTTGGCGATGGCGGATATTGGCGAGTCTTTGGAAGGTGCGATCAAGCTGTTACATAATCAACTTAAAAACACCCACCTTATATGTAACATACAACCTATACCACTAAGCTACTGCAATTTAGCTGCGCTCAATCAGGTGTTTGTCAACTTACTGTTAAATGCACAACAAGCGTGTGAAGGGAGTGTGCAAAAGGCGGAAATAGTGGTGGAGTTATTCTGTGAACAAGACAGCATTTATCTGAGCGTTGCAGATAATGGCTGCGGTATGAGTGAACAAACCAAAGAACATATTTTTGAACCCTTCTTTACGACCAAACCTGTGGGTCAAGGAACTGGTATGGGGATGGCTATTGTCTATGGCATAATTACTGAGCATCAAGGGGTTATTATGATAGAGAGTGCACAGGGGAGTGGCAGTAAAATTGTCTGTAAGCTGCCTGTTTTAACGGAGCCCTTAAATAACATTTAAACATACACCGCCTAGAACAATTGTATCATCGCCATACTTCCCACCAGCGAAGACTTAGAACAGCAACACAGTTTCATTCTATAGCTCTAAAGTGTATATAAAAATAGGTTTAAATAACTAGAAAGTATAGATATTTACAAATCATGTTGACGTTAACGTTAACGCAATCTTGTGTGAGGTTATATTTATTTATAGCAAAAGTGATCTTCTTATATTTTTTAGGAATATATAAATTCCTGCTAATTTGGATTAGTTTTTTTTCGAGTTAGCTATAAAAATAATTTTTCATATGACAATTTAGTTTCACAACCTTTTGTTTTTATATATTAAATTTTTAATCGCCCATGATTTCAATATGAATCCATTTCATGTAATTGCTGAAAAGAATGGGATGATCTTTGTTTAGTTTTTGTGCCATATTTATACGAATATATTACTACTCTTCCTCTATGTAGCTTGTCTTGAAGGATGAAAAGTGAGCAAAACGTGATTGACGCTCCTAATTTATGTGTTAGCTTTAATGTTAATTTGTTAAACAAAAGTTACATGTAAAGGTCGGAGATAATCATGAGTTCACAAAAATTACTCAAGTCGGCACTCAAACTGAGTGCCTTAACTTTAGGATTAATGGGGGCGCAATCATACGCATATGATTGCACCGGTGTCCCAGTATGGCAGCCAGGTATGACGTCAACGGCTGGCAACGTGGTTCAGCAAAATGATGTGGCATACGAGGCACAATGGTGGACTCAAGCTGAGCCAGAAACACATTCTGGGCCATGGCAAGAGTGGAAAAATTTGGGCTCTTGTGACAGCGTTGTCATTAATAAAGATCCGAAAATCAACCAGTTAAGCCCGGTGGATGGTTCTGAGTTTAATGTAAATGACAGCGTTGCCATTACCGCAAATGCAACCGACGAAGACGGTACGGTTAGCAAAGTTGACTTTTACGTCAATGGTTCTTTAATCTTGACGGATACGTCAGGTACAAATGACAATTTTGAGGCTGCATGGACGGCGGTCGAAGGTACCCACACCATCTCCGTGAAAGCAACTGACAATGAAGGTGCTGTATCCAGTATGCTTAGTCACCAAGTCATTGTTAAAAGTGACACGCCTGTTAATAAAGCGCCTGTCGCCGTGCTGGATTTGGTGAATCTACCGCCGAAAGTAACTGTTGGCTCTAGCGTTAAGTTTGCACTTTCAGGTACTGACGAAGATGGCTCGGTAACAAAACTGAGCTTTGCGGTTGATGGTACCGAGGTCGTTGCAACAAATGGTGCAGCAACCGAGCACACTTGGGTTGCAACTGAGTTGGGGCAAGTAACTTTTACCCTAACCGTGACAGACAACGAAGGGGCTACGGGCCAAATCAGCAAACAGATTAACGTTGTGAGCGAGAACCCAGGCACTGATGATTGTAAACCGGCTGGTCTTTATCAAACACCTGGTGTGAATACGCCTTACTGTACTGTTTACGACCAAAATGGTCGCGAAATTATGGGACAGGACCACCCGCGTCGTGTCATTGGTTATTTCACCAGTTGGAGAAATGGCGCGAATGGCCAGCCGAGTTATTTGGTTAAAGATATTCCGTGGGACAAGATTACTCACATCAACTACGCATTCGCGCATGTTGATGCAAATAACAAAGTTTCAATTGGCGATCCGAATGCTGCGGGCAATCCAGCGACCAATATGGAATGGCCAGGGGTAGCGGGCGCTGAAATGGACCCTAGCTTGCCTTATAAAGGTCACTTCAATCTACTCAACAAATATAAAAAACAACACCCAGATGTAAAAACGCTTATCTCAGTAGGTGGTTGGGCTGAAACTGGTGGCTACTTTGGACCTGATGGCACGCGTGTAAACAGCGGTGGTTTTTACACTATGACCACCAATGCTGATGGCTCAATCAACCACGCAGGTATTGACGCATTTGCTAAAAGCGCCGTTGAATTCATCAAGAAATATGGTTTTGATGGGGTAGACATAGATTATGAATATCCATCATCAATGGATGACTCTGGCCACCCTGATGACTTCCCAATTTCAAATGTTCGTCGCGGTGGTCTAAACGCTTCATATAAGGTGCTTATGGAGCGCTTACGTGAAGAGTTAGACAAAGCGGGAGAGCAAGATGGCCAGCATTACATGTTGACCATTGCATCACCATCCTCTGGTTATCTACTACGTGGTATGGAAACATTCCAGTCAGTTAAGTATCTGGATTATGTGAACATTATGTCTTATGACTTACACGGTGCTTGGAACTCTCATGTTGGTCACAATGCTGCGTTATTTGACACCGGTGAAGACTCAGAGCTTAAGCAATGGGACGTATATGGCACACCTGAGTTTGAAGGTATTGGCTATCTCAACACTGACTGGGCTGTACGTTACTTCAGAGGCTCAATCTCAGCGGGTCGAATCAACATTGGTATTCCGTACTACACACGCGGTTTCCAAAATGTACAAGGTGGTACGAATGGCCTTTGGGGACAAGCTGCGCTAGCTGACCAAGCAGATTGCCCACCGGGAACAGGTAAAGGTGATAAGAACAAATGCGGTAATGGTGCGGTTGGTATCGATAACTTATGGCACGATAAGAACGATGTAGGGCTTGAAGTACCCGCAGGTTCAAACCCACTTTGGCATGCTAAAAACTTGCAGCAGGGCATCACTCCAAGCTACCTAGCTGACTATGGACTAGACCCGGAAAATGACCCAACCGACCAACTTACAGGCACCTATACCCGTCACTACGACTCCGTAGCGGTTGCACCTTGGTTGTGGAATGATCAGAAAAAAGTGTTTATCTCAATTGAAGATGAAGAATCTATGGCGACCAAAGTTGATTATGTTATCAACAATGGTCTTGGTGGAATCATGTTCTGGGAGCTTGCGGGGGACTTTGACTATGATGCTGCAAGCGGTGAATACTTCATGGGGTCAAGCATGACTAAGCTTGCTTATGACAAGTTTAATCAAAGCGGTGCACCGTACAATGTTCATCAAGGCAATGCGAACTTCCAACTACCAGAAAAATCGGTTGATGTGAGCTTTGAAGCTAAAGACTTCCCATTGGGTGATGCTAACTATCCGATTAGCCCAACCTTCGCGTTTACCAATAACTCACAAATTGATTTAACGGGCGCTAAAATCTCGTTTGATGTGCCAGTGGCAACATCGGCCATCTTTAAATCAAACTGGAATGCGACTGAAAAGCTTGGTATGGCAGTTGAAGTCAATGGTTCGAATGCCGCGGGTAATAACATTGGTGGCTTTGAAAACGAGTTCCACCGTTTCTCAATCACTTTAAAAAATGAGTGGGGCGGCACGCCAAAATCATTCGCGCCGGGCGAAACTGTTAACGCACAAGTAATGTATTACATGCCAATTACCGGACCTATCAACTTTGTCGTAGAGAAAGATGGTAAGCAGTTTGCCTTTAAGTACGAGTATCCACAATTGCCTGAAGCTGTTCCAGGTGATGATGGCGGCGACCCTGTAACTGAGTGTGAAGGTACACCCATTGCAGACATCGTTGTGTATCCAACGCTACCACAAGGCACACACGCCGCACAGGGGGATTTAGTGCGCCAAGGTGACGTTATCTACAAAGCCAAATGGTGGACCAATCAGGCCCCACAAGGCAGCAGTGACTATCAAGTGGCTTGTAGCCTGTAACAATTGGATGGGCAGCAATATGCTGCCCATTTATGGAGAACACAACAATGAACAGCAAGTTATTTAAAACCCCTTTGCTGGTTGCAAGTATCAGCACAGTGTTTATGGGCGCCACTAGTTTCAAAGTTAATGCCCATGGTTTTATGGATTTTCCTAAAGCGAGGCAGTCAATTTGTGAAGCACAAGGTGGCTATTGGTGGCCTGAAGATGGCTCAAATATTCCTAATTTGGCATGTCGAGCTGCATTCCTAGAGTCTGGCTATGTACAGTTTATTCAAGAGCATGAATTTTCAGTAAATACCGCGAATTATAACGACCAGAGTGCCGTTGAAGCCAATGTGCCCAACGGTCGATTGTGCGCAGGAGGAGACGACCAAAAACGAGGCATGGATTTACCCTCAGCACATTGGCAAAGTACTGAAATTATGCCGAATGTTAATGGTGAAGTGGCTATCAGGTTTAGGGCTACAACGCCACACAACCCGAGTTTTTGGAAGTTCTACCTAACCAAGGCTGACTTTGATAGAGCGTCAGATACTGTGCGCTGGGAAGACTTAGAGCTTATCACCGAACTGGGCAATGTAGATTTTGTTAAAGACCCAGACGGTAAGCGCTTTTATGAGATGAAGGTTAACATTCCACAAGACCGCGTCGGTGAGGCTGTTTTGTATACACGCTGGCAACGCATTGATGTGGTGGGTGAAGGATTTTACAACTGTAGTGACGTGACCATCGTGCGTGACACAGGACCCATCCAATGGAGTAGTGCCGGTTATTTTGTTTCTCAAGGACAGCAAGCGCAGGTGGGTGATACGGCATGGGCGCGGGTATTCGATGAAACAGGTAAAGAGCTGGTAAGCACCTCACTGAAAATCACCGATTTTAATCATGGAAACTGGGCAGAGCAGTTAGCACAGATGCTTAATCTTGATCATGCTAGCATTATGAAAGTAGGGGTTAAAAACAGTGATGGTGAGATTGTTTTTGACGCACAAAACTTACTTTCTAATGAAGTGTTTGTGAGCAACTCAAGTTATACCTACAACCTCACTTTGCAATCTGCACCGGACAATACCCCGCCGCAAATCCATCAGCCAGAGCCTTTGGTGATGGATGAACTATCGAGTGCGACGCTACATGTACATGCCTTCGATGACGAGCAGCAAACCTTGACTTATCAGTGGCAAGTTCCTCAACAACTAAACTGGACAGGCTCAGGCGCAACGATTGAGCTGACGGCTCCTGAAGTGTCAGCCGACAGTGAATTTGCCATCACGGTAACGGTCTCTGATGGACAGTTGAGTACATCGGCGCAGGTGCCTGTGACGGTGAAAAATGTCGACCAACCAGACTATCCCGCTTGGCGCAGTGGTGCAACTTATGTGGGTGGTGACAAAGTATCTCACAACGGCAAAAACTATCAGGCAAAGTGGTGGACCAGAGGAGAAGAGCCTGGGACCGCATTAGTTTGGCTAGCACTATAACGAGGTTACATACCGCCACAGGTAAGTGGCGGTGAATGATAAAAAGTTAGGTTTATTATTGGTACAACAATCATCCACCTTAATCGGCTGGATACAACATGTAAAAATAAGGTTGAGAAAGTAATGAAAGTAAAACAACTTACAGGGGCGATTGCCCTGGCAATGATATCAGGAGCAGTTTTTGCAGCACCTTCAACGCCAAGTTTAAGCTGGGAAGCACAGCAGTATTCCTTTGTTGACGTGAACCTCGATGGTACTGGGTCATATAAAGACCTTGTACAAGCTAAAGAGCAGGTCAATATCAGCATTAAATGGAACGCATGGAGTGGTGATGGTGGTGATGGCTACAAGGTTTATTTTGACGATATGTTGGTAAACGAAGGGACATTACCAGCAGGAACTAAAAGCGGCACGATTGAGTTCCCGTATACAAGCTCTGGCCGTCATACCTTGTATGTAGAATTATGCGAAGGTCAAACGTGTGCGCGCAGCGCCGGTAAACCGATTGTGATTGCAGACACAGATGGTGGACATTTAGACCCACTGCCAATGAATGTGGATCCTAATAACAATGACTATGGCACCAACCCTAACTATGTAACTGGTGCATACTTTGTTGAATGGGGCATCTATGGCCGTAATTTTGATGTGACCAAAATTCCTGCGCACAACCTATCGCACCTGTTATATGGATTCATTCCAATTTGTGGTGAAAACGAGTCGTTGAAGCAAATTGAAAATGGTAACAGTTGGCGCGCATTACAAACTGCCTGTGCGGGCAGCGCCGATTATGAAGTGGTTATTCACGACCCATGGGCGGCGGTACAAAAAGCGTTACCGGGTGTAGATTCAAAAGACCCAATCCGTGGTACCTATGCGCAATTAATGGCACTAAAACAGCGCTATCCTGATCTGAAAATTTTACCTTCGGTGGGTGGTTGGACGTTATCAGACCCATTCCACGGCTTTACCACTAAAGCAAATCGTGACACGTTTGTGGCCTCGATGAAGAAGTTCCTAAAAACTTGGAAGTTCTACGATGGTGTTGATATCGACTGGGAATTCCCTGGTGGTGATGGCCCTAATCCTGATTTAGGCGACCCAGTAAATGATGGTCCTGCGTATGTTGCATTGATGCAAGAGCTACGTGCAATGCTAGACGAGCTAGAAGCCGAAACGGGTCGTCAATATGAGCTGACTTCTGCTATTGGTTCTGGTTACGACAAGATTGAAGATGTTGACTATCAAGCTGCTTCTCAGTACATGGATTACATCTTTGCGATGACGTACGACTTCTTTGGTGGCTGGAACAATGTGACAGGTCACCAAACTGCGCTGTATTGTGGCTCACACATCAGTACAGATGAGTGTAATGGTACGGGTGTAGATGACAATGGAGAGCCGAGAAAAGGCCCAGCTTACAGTGCTCATAACGCTATCAAGCTACTGCTTGCACAAGGCGTTGACTCTAAGAAGCTGGTAATGGGGGCAGCAATGTATGGTCGTGGTTGGGAAGGTGTAATGGAAGCAAATGCAACCATTCCAGGCAACCCAATGACTGCACCGGGTAATGGTAAATTCACAGGCTCTACATCAGAAGGTGTTTGGGAGCCAGGCATTATGGACTACAAAGGCATTGTGGCTAATTTGTTAGGTTCAGATGGCAAGGGTATTAATGGCTTTGAAGCAGGTTACGATGACCAGGCTGAAGCGGCATATGTTTGGAATCGTAGCAATGGTAAATTGCTTACCTATGACAGCCCGCGCTCAGTTAAAGCCAAAGGTAGTTACGTTAAGATAAATGACTTAGGTGGTTTATTCGCATGGGAAATTGATGCGGATAACGGCGATATCCTAAATGCGATGCACGAAGGTCTTGCAGGCGATTTACCGCCAAACCGTGCACCTGTTGTTTCTGTCGATAGCCAAGTAAATGTGAGCAACGGTGGTAGCACGACAGTAACAGCAACAGCAACCGATGCTGACCGTGATGTGCTGACTTACATTTGGACGGGTGATGCAGCGTTAACACTTGCTAATACAAACAGTGCCAGTGTTTCAGTAACCGCGCCTACTGTTGCGACTGATACTAATTACACACTGACAGTGACTGTATCAGACGGTAAAGTGGATGTATCTAAAGATGTGACTGTGACAGTAACGACAGCGTCAAATAATGCGCCAGAGCTACAGCCAATTGCTGATGTGATGCTTGATGAGGCAACGCAAGTCAGCGTAAGCGCTGTTGCTACAGATGCTGACAACGATACGTTGACGTACACTTGGGACGTACCTGCTGGTCTGACGCTAGTCGGTTCAGGAGCGAATGTTAGCTTAAGCGCAGGTGACGTTGCTCAAGATACTATGTATAGCGTATCTGTGACCGTTTCAGACGGCAAAGCTTCGGTATCTGAGTCTTTCCAAGTGACGGTTAAAGATGTGTCTGACCCTGTAAATGCTTGGGATAGAGACACTGTTTACTGGGGGGGTGATATCGTTGTACACCAAGGTAAGCAATACCGTGCTAAGTGGTGGACTCGTGGTGAAGAACCAGGTACAGCTTTGGTGTGGGAAGCACTTTAATTATAGTGAGCGAACGCTGTATACCCTAGGGTTGACTCAAGGATGAGCACAGCGAAAAAGCAAGCAAAATAATACAATGCCAGCGCATGTAAAGCGCTGGCTTTTTTATCATCCAACCTATGTAAATTGTATTACGTCTAGATTTAAATTGTATGATCTTATATCCTGCTCGCACTTGAATTGCTGTAGGACATTCACTGCCATGCCGTCACTCAAACACCGTATCGTTTTTACTTTGTTGCTATCACTATTTCTTTCAATTTTAATGACGCTATGGGTAACATATATCAACCTAGGTTTGAGCGAACATTTTCTCGTTGATTGGGGACGAGCGTTTATATTGGCTTGGCCTGCTGCTGCGGTGATTTCATTTTTCAGTGCGCCCATAGCACAAAAAATTACTCAAAAGTTAGTGGTTTAGCATAATATCACGTGATTTTTCTATACATTCACTACATTTTAGCTGCAATTTAACGTTGATGGCCGCACTTAATTGGTAATATCTCGTTAATCTTCCATACTCAAATGAGCGCTTATGATTTGGGTTGAAGTATTAATTTGTATTACAAACTCTTTGTCGTTTTATTGATTTTCGTTACTCATTACTCGCATAGTTGTGAACGCACTTTTAAGGTGGGTGTTGGCACGCCTTGGCCTCCTTACGTTATGTATGAGGCTGATCGTTATTTTGGATTAGACATTGATGCAACCAAGAAAATCTTTGCAAAAGCCGGATTGTGTATTCGTTTTGTTAGGCTGCCGTCATCAGCACGGGGTATCACTGAGCTAGAGAAAGGTTTTATTGATGTTTTACCTTCAGCCAGTTACAACGAGCAACGAGCTAAAATTGCCTATTTCAGCTCAGAGTATCGCAAAGAACGAATGCGTTTGTTCACTTTGTCTACCTTAGATGAAGTGAACAACCTCAGTGAGTTATTCAGCCAAGGCTATTTATTTACCGCAAACCCCGGCGCATATTATGGTGAAGAGTTAGAAAATATTTTACGTATCGAGCAGTTTAAAGATAACTATTTTGAAGTAGCAAGCTTATCGCAACGTATGGAACTAGTGCGTCGTGGTCGTGTAGACTTTCTAATCGAAGATGAAGCCAGTGGTATTTACTACAAAAAACGTTTGGGCTATGACGCTCTAAGAGTACACCCATATGTGATCCATGATAATGGTATTCACTTTATGCTCAGTAAAGATGCGTTCGATATCGAACAGGTTGCACAAATAAATCGTGCGATCAACTTGGTTTCAGAGCAGCTCAAAGCCATCGAACTGAGATACCAAGCTGATCTCACTGAGCCACTATCCCAGTCGAGTCACTTCTAGCTCGATTGCGCCACGATTGAGACCATAGTCACAGCAAATATCATTGGCAAATGGGGTAAACTCACCATGTTCATGTACTTTTATATCGCCACCACCGTTGAGTGAAAAGGCTTGAGAATCATCTGCATTAATACAGCCAACCAATGAAAACCATGGTCTGCCTGGTAATCGCTTATAGGGTTCCATCATTTCAATTGGGAGCTTTTTAACGCCTACCGTCCGGTTGTCTCGTTGCCAACCACTGGCCGTAACTTGCGTGTCTTTGTCATACCAGACTTGATGACTAATTGGTTCTATACGATAGGTTGCACCTTTTTCTAACCAAAGACCGGTGTAATTAAAGGGCTCACATGCATACACCTTGATGTTTCTGCACTCACCCACTTGTAGAATATTAAGCTGTTGCGTGGGCAACTCAATATGTGGGTTGATGCCAACACACTCCAGAGTTTCACCATTGGCGTATTCTAGATGATGCTTTAGGCCTTTGAGAGATTCGGGCCGATAACTACTGTTATTGTAGATACGTTTGGCAACACTGTGGTGAATGATAGGCGGGATGTCTGTGACTTGGTTGTCTTTCATAACAACGCACAGACGATGCGTCGCTTTGAAGTTTATATGGCTCCAAAAATAATCATGCTGGTGGCTTGGTGCCAGTGCGTCGGGCTTTATTGCTAAGTCATCGGCATCAATGAGTAATGAGCCATCGTTTGGTAATAAACTTTTATAGTCTATTTGTTCACGGGTGAGTACTTGCAGTTGCACAGGTTGTGTTAATAACCACTCTAGGCTGTAGCGCAAACAAATATCGGACAATCCACTGCGATAAAAGCCACCGCCAATATCCGAATGGCTACCAGCAAACCAGACCTCATGAACATTTAGGGCTTGGTTAAATAAAGTTGCTTCAAAGGCGCGACGTTTGTCATCTAGGCTCACACAATGCAGCGCGGCTTCGACGTTACTGGGAACGCCATGATCTGAGAAAATCACATGTTCAGTGCCACAGGTCGCTTTGGTTATTTTGCTAAAACCAATTGACGCTATGGTATCGAAAACACACAGATAAACATCACTATCAATATGTTTCTCTATACATTTTGCAAATCTTCGAGCTAGGGCCGCACCGCGACTAAAGCCTATTAATATTACTTTATTGCCGGCTTGATAATGCTGTTCAAAATCATGCATGGCGTGTGACAAAATACTGGCCACATCGCAACTTTGCGGCGCTAAGATTTGATTTAGAACCTTTTTTACAGTGCTACCCTGATGACCAATGCCACTGTAATAAAAACACTTTTGAGCGGGGAAATGGCTTTCTGCCTGAGGGTGAATGCGCCCTCCGAGCAATAAGTGCAATTTTAATACGTTACTGATTTCACAGTCTTCTTTGAATTGCTCTGCGCTATATTGTTGGCTGTCTCTGGGTTCGCTCCCTGTGCCATCAAAACTAAAAACCAATAACGAAGGTTCGGGTGAATTTAACATGGCTTTCTCCTCTTATGCACAGAATGAATTTGCCAACACGCGCTAAAAGTTACGTATTAGCGTTAATGCTAAACACAAAATATGATACTTTTAAGTCAAGAAATTACTTCAATTGAGACCCTATCATGGAGCATGGACAGCAGTTGCTAGAAAGCTTATCGCAACATTTTGGTTTTGCCAGTTTTCGCCCCGGTCAAGCGCAAACAATTTCACATTTATTAGCGGGTCATTCATCGCTTGCGATTTTTCCAACTGGCTCGGGGAAATCGTTATGCTACCAATTAACAGCGTTGCATCTGCCTCATTTAACCTTGGTGGTCTCTCCGTTGCTCGCATTGATGCAGGATCAGGTGGCATTTTTACAAGGTAAAGGTGTTGGGGCTGCGACATTGGACTCCAGTCAATCCACTGAGCAAAGTCAGGCGGTCATGCAGGGCGTGCGCAAAGGTGATATAAAAATTCTGATGGTGTCGGTCGAGCGCTTTAAAAATGAACGCTTTCGGGAGTTTATAAATGGTATTAACGTGTCTATGTTGGTGGTTGATGAGGCACACTGTATATCTGAATGGGGCCATAATTTTAGACCTGATTATTTAAAACTTCCCGATTATCGGCGCGAGTTGAATATACCGCTAGTCTTGCTTCTGACCGCTACGGCTACAAAGAAAGTCAAATTTGATATGGCTAAGCGTTTTGACATTTCGCCACAACACATTGTGCAAACGGGCTTTTATCGACCCAATTTAGATTTGTCAGTGCTGAGCGTTACAGAACAAGATAAGCTGGCACAGTTAGTGCGACTTATTCGTGCACAACAGGGTGCGGGCATTGTGTATGTCACCTTGCAGCAACAGGCGCAACAAGTAGCAAAGCAGCTACAAGCCGCTGGTGTGAAAGCCGAGGCGTATCACGCAGGGCTCGACGATGAAGTACGTCGCAATGTGCAACAACGATTTATGGATAACCAGATTCAGGTTGTGGTCGCGACCATTGCCTTTGGTATGGGGGTTGATAAATCTGACATACGCTTTGTAATTCACCATGACTTACCCAAATCTATTGAAAACTATAGTCAGGAAATAGGCCGAGCGGGGAGAGACGCTCAGAGCGCCTATTGTACCGTGCTTGGCAATTTAGACTCAGTGGCAACCGTTGAAAATTTTGTCTATGGTGATACCCCAGAACGTTCGGGGATTGAATACGTCATAACGCAATGCCTGCAAGAGCAAACAGCTGGAAAATGGGAGTTACAGGAGTTACCGCTATCAAAAGCGAGTAATATCCGCCTTTTGGCATTAAAAACGCTACTGGTACAGTTGGAGATCCAAGGGGCGATTACAGCCAAGTATGCTTATTATGCTGACTTTAGACTCAAGTTTGTTACTCCTCAGGGTAAGTTACTTAGTCGCTTTGATCCCACAAGGCAAGCATTTTTAAAACAAATATTCGACCATACCCAGTTCAAGAAGGTATGGGGAACACTAGATATGCAGGCATTGGTTGCTAGCGGCGCTGATAGGCAAAGGGTTGTCGCTGCACTTGATTATTTGCACGAACAAGGGCTTATAGAACTGGAGAGCAAACGGCTGGTTCAAGTATATGATGTTAACACCCAGGTGTTATCACAGCCTGAGTTAGTCGATAACTTATATCGGTATTTTAAGGACAAAGAACAGGCAGAAATTAAACGCATTGCTGCGATGCTGCGGTTTTTTGAGTTAGACCGTTGTCTAAGTGCGAACTTGGCTTACTATTTTGATGATCATCAAGTGCCTGAATCTTGTGGGCATTGTAGCGTGTGCCGCGCTCAGGCAGTGAAACTAAGCTTAAGTAAGGCCCCAGAAGTGCCGCTTGATGATGCGCTTCGTAACTATGTGTTTGCCATGCAAAAGCACTTAAGGCAAGGTGGTGTTCAGGCCAGTAAAGAGACTGTGATCCGGTTTTTAGCAGGCGTAACTACACCATTTATCAGTCAATACAAGCTAAAGCAGCTCCCGGGTTTTGCTTGCTGTGAGGGCCTACGGTTTACACAAATAACGGACAAAGTTCAGCAGTTGGCATTGTGCGCAAGTGAGTCTTAAATCTACATGATCATTGTATATTCAGGGCTATCAACCTAAAGTGACGCATAGGAGTGTGATTATGAAATTGTTTTTATTACCTTTCTTACTGATCTTCAGTTGTGTGAGTATTGCACAGAACAGTATTTATACTTTTGATGGCAGTATTATCAACATCCCACCGAGTGCGTTTGTGAACGACGCAAGACAATATCCAAAGAACAGTGATTTTAGTTTACAAGTGTATCACCCCATGAGTAGTGAACAAGGGGATAGAGCAGCGCTGGTAACTATCAAAAACATGGCCGCTGGTAAGCGTTTTTTTCAGGCTGAACACGTGATGGCAGTGTTGGCCGACGGCGCTCGTCACACGCCCATCTCCACGGTGAGCAAGCTTGTATTGGAAGGGCAGCAAACAGCAACATTAACACTTGAGTTTGGTCGCCACGACTATCCGATAGTAAGTGTGTATACTTCTGAAAAACTAAAATAACTATGTAAATCCTTATGCATCCACATATTGAGAAACTATACCAAAGTGCCGAAAAACCTGAGCGTTTGATCATTGGCCTGATGAGCGGCACATCGTTGGATGGCCTAGATGTCGCATTATGCCGTATCAGTGGTAGTGGCCGAGAGACTCAAGTGACCGTGCAGGCATTTACCACTTGCCCTTACCCTAAAGCGGTTAAAGACAAAATACTGACAGTGTTTGCTAAGCAAACCGTTGATCTGGAATATCTCACCCTGCTAAATGCATGGATCGGTAAATATCATGGTGAATTAATTAATCAGTGCTTAAAGAACTGGCAGGTTGAACCAAGTGATATTGATGTTATTGCCAGTCATGGACAGACCATATTTCACTGCCCAAAGCATCAACACCACTACAGTGATTTTGGTAATGCTACCTTACAGATTGGTGATGCAGATCATATCGCTGTTACCACTGGGATCACCACCGTAGCCGATTTTAGGCAAAAGCATATTGCTGCTGGCGGAGAAGGTGCACCTTTGGCGCTATATGGTGACTACTACTATTTTGCCAGCGATACCGAACACCGTGTGTTGTTAAATATGGGCGGCATTGCAAATCTAACCTATTTACCTAAAGGCACCGAGTTGGAAGGTGTGGTGTGTAGCGATTTAGGCCCAGGTAATACGTTGATGGATGCATACATGCGCCAGCATTTTTCACAGCCCTATGATGAGAACGCGCAGCTTGCAAGCCTTGGTACGGTAAACCAGACATTGCTAGATAGACTACAGGCAGAACCTTTTTTTGCCTTACCTTTACCAAAAACAACTGGGCCAGAGGTATTTAACTTAGAAATGCTAGAGGCAGCCCAACGAGATAGCAGTACAGAAAAACTTAGTCATCAAGATATCATGGCAACACTAAGTGCGCTGTCAGCTCAGGTTATTGCTAGGCATATCAATACGCTGTGTACTGAGCAATGCATGGTGTATAGCAGCGGTGGTGGCGTACATAACCCATTGCTCATGAGTCAAATTAAGCAGCTGTTAGCACCGCATATCCAGTTACATAGCAGTGACACGCTTGGCATTCACCCTGATGCAAAAGAGGCCGTGCTATTTGCTATGTTGGCTAATGAATGTTTAGCGGGCAAAGTTACCGCACGCAAAGATCTAGCCTTACCACAGGTCACTATGGGTAAAGTCAGCTTTGCGGATTAGCGGTTAAGCAAAGCTAGAAAATCGCCAGCAAAGATGCCATCAGGTTAGTGGTATGGCGTTTAACTGCTGATGCGACCACTGATGGCGATGCTTTGCTATCGAGTGACCGATTCATCGAAGAGGTATTGTTGATATAAGCGTTGTATTCCACGGTATTTTTGACCATACCATGTAGACCCACCAAACTAAGTTGCACTATATACTCACCAGATTCACCTTGGCCTTTTAACGTTAAGCTTTGATGGCCTGTATCTAACGCTTGTTTTGTCACGGGAGCTTCTGCGCTGAAGCTTGCTGAGCGCGCTGTTACCGAGGTTGCGTATAAGGCAATTGAATCTCCAAGCTGAGCATCAAACGGTAGCTCACATAAAAATGGTAAACCCATAGTATGATATTCAAGTTGCAAGGTATCGTACTGCAACGCGTGTAGACAGGCTTGATCCTCAGCATGTTCATCTAGTGCGCGAGCCGAGAAACTCAGCAGTACCGGTGGTTGTGTCATCGTCTTCAAGTGGTGGTTGATTTTAAGTGGGGCGCATTATTGCGCAGTTAGATGACAGTTTTATGACTTTGTGCGCAATAATAAACAAAAATGTAGCAATACTTGGCTACTTGTTAATTGCTGAAGGGGCGCGTTTGGGTTATTGCTCTAAATGAACTTTGTACTGTGTTGAATGAGGCGGCTGGCATCACTCAGCCGCTTAAGCTCAGTATTTGATTTTCTTAAATGCGTCGTATACAGCTAGGTGCAGCGTATCACCGTGGGTTAGCTGTGGAAAATAGCCAAATTCAAGCTGTGTATTATCAAGCAGTTTTGGCGTGATTTTTTTATGCAGTTGCTTGGCTAAACGCTCCATCTGTTCGCCTTCTTTACCCACTCCTATGTAGACCGATTTTGGTGATTGAGAAGGATTAAACGCTTGTTTAAGAAGCGCTTCATCATTCCACCATAGGCTGGGGCTGATGATCACGTAATGATCGAACATTGCGCTGTGGTTAAACAAAATTTCGCTCGCCAGTAAGCCTCCAAGTGATTGTCCTATCAAAGTCGAAGTGCCATTAGTTCGGTAGTGCTGTGTGATCATAGGTTGTAACTCTTTAGCAATAAAGTCTATGAACTGTTTTGCACCGCCGTGGCTTGGTAGTTCTTTTTTATCCAAAGCATTATTGCTGGGCGTGGTGAAGTCGTGTTTACGGTCAATGTTTTCAATACCCACAACAATGGTATCAGGCAATATATTGAGCCAAGGGAAATTAGCAAACTGCACTAAGCCAGCAATATGAATAAAGTCTTCATCTTTAGAGCCATCTAGTAGGTAAATAACAGGGTAAGTTTGCTGTTTGTTTTGCGTATAACTGGGTGGCAAATAAACATGTACTGAGCGTGATTGTTGCAAAGATTGTGACTTAAATGTCAGGGTTTTTGCAAGCTCAAAGGGCTGACTGGTGAATTTATCCTTTGCTGTTGCAGAAAACGTTAAACAAACGCTCAGAATTAGCCATTGTATTTTGAACATATTCGGTGCTTCCTTGTAACTATGCGAGGGTTAGTTTTTATTCTGATGCTGGAATTATATTTAACTAAATGAAGGCAATAAACAAGCGTTGTGTACCATCGTGAAAATGTATAGGAGCTGTTTCGCCAATCTCCTCTCAAAATCTAGTTATAAAGTAGTATGTTTAAAGATGATACGGTTAGAATTTGTTATTTGATGAAGTGTACTATAAGTACTTAATTAATATGAAATATTTCATATAAGACAGAGCGAAAAGCAATTCCTTGTCAAAAATTCTTACAATATTAAGCCTTACAAAGTGTAGGTGTACTACGATGGTTTGGTTAAAATTATTCTCTGACCTAAGTTTATTGGAATAAAAAATCTAAAAATAAAATATATTTTACGTTTTGAACAGTTTTAATATAAAAGGATTATAAAATGACGCTTCTAACTTCCCATCGCTCACTTGTGGCTGCAGGTATAATTTGTTTACCTTTTTACAGCTTGGCCGACTTATATAAAGTCACTTTTAGTGGCTATGTCAGTGAAGTAAAAGACCCATATTCACTGGTTACTAACACAATTAAATTATCAGATCCTATCGTGGGTGAATACTGGTATGACAGTCAGATGCATGACTTAAGCAGCTATCCTAACTATGTGGCTGAGTCTCAATCTGCGGGTATTCGCTATGAGGCAAAAATCGGCAATGTGTCTCTGACAATGGATGAAACTCAACCAAAGCTAAGGCTGGTGATAGACCCACACAATGCGGGCTCTTACTTAGTGATACCGAGCAATACGCGTACTGATAATAACTTGTCTGTACGTAATACCTACCTTTTGACAGAGTTTGAGACCAATAATCAGAGCGTCGGCGATGAACTGATCCCACTTGTATATGAGCAGTGGATGTCGCACCGCTTTCATTTGCGTCTGTTCGATGAACAAAATCCAGCCACTGTTAATAACAATACTTGGGTTGAAGGAACCATTACAGCAATTCAAACCGAGCCGCTATGCTCGTCGACCAATACCGTGCAACTCAGTCATGAAGAGCGTATCACCCTAGATGGTAGGAGTAATACGGTAGAAGGTAAGGGAAATGAGTCACTTAATCCTGCACAGTTGTTGGTACCTGGAACGGTGTTATGTGTTAAAGGCGCGCCTGAGGGCGCCAGTCATGAGTTAAGAATCGAAAATGTAGCAGGAACAGCTGAGGCTCCCATTACCGTGATAAATACTGGTGGGCAGGTGGTATTTAAAAACCTTGATAGCAATGGCTACATCGATACTGCGATAGAGGTGCTAAATTCCCAACATTTGCATATTACTGGCTCTGGTAATCAGGCGTATGAATATGGCTTTAAGATTGACGGTCGCGTCGGTACCATTCGCAAAGGTGTTGCTTATTACAAACGCAGCAGCGACATCGAACTGGATCATATTGAAGTGGGCTATACCAGTCAATCTGGTCTTAATTTAAAAACCTTTAGTAATTGCTCGGATGGCTCAGTGCCCGCACGCTATGCAGAGCAAGGCGAAACGCCACAATTTTACGACGCTTACAATGAGCCTTTAGTGCTTCATGACACACCAGAACAATATCAAAAAGAGCATATGCATGACTACAACAACGATGGTGTGGTTAACCATCTTGATGCTAGTTCCAAAGGTGACATGACCTTTTACAATGCCAGCTATCACGATAATTACATTCACAATACAGGCACAGAAGGAATGTATATTGGCTCTAATGGTAGCTATCGGCTGTACAAAGCGAGTGAACATGCCGACCCATTTCATTTACCAGGTTCAGGGATGGGAGGTAATGAGAGACGTATTTGCCAGTACTATCAAATACCTGACCAACAGCAGCAAGTCGCATTTGGTGATTACAACGAGCCAATGGCGGGGCAGTTGGTTGGTGTAAAAATATATAACAACATAGTTGATAGAACGGGCTGGGATTCAATCAACGTCAAATCTAGTGCCGTTGATTGCGAAGTTTTTTCCAACCAAGTGACGAACTTTTCGACTAAGAACTATAACCGTGATCAAATAGGCGCCATCAGTTTACAAACTAATACTCATTGCGATGTATACCGCAACACGCTAGATGGTGGAACTGAAGGTGGTTATGGTATGGGAGTTCATGCGCCAACACTTGGGGGAGTGATTGCTAACAATGTGATCAAAGATGCGGGTAAAGGTGGTCAGTATGGTAAAGAATCCGCTATTCAGGTGCGTTTTAACACGGACGACGATCATCATAAAATGTACGACGAGCAAGATCAGCACATTCCTTGGCAGCAGATTTACCAAGGTAAATCACACCATGTGATTAATAACACGATTATTAACCCCGTAAAAGAAAGTGTTGATTTTCGCATATATAGAGAAACACATTCGGTTGCGAACAACTTAATCATACCAGACAACACGCCGATGGATGTGGCTGGAGATGTGATTGTGGCCTCCAACCTCAATGCATCTGCTGATACTTTAGAGGGCGGAAATGATGCTCCGTATGCCCTTAAAGTTGGGACGGCTGCACAGAATACTGGTACCGACATGCCTGCAGAATATGGTGTCGAGGCCACAAGGCTAACGACGGATTTAGTCAACATCACTCGGCCATTGCAAGGGGCATATGACATTGGCGCGCTTGAATACGTCACGCTAAGAGTGTTAATGAACGAGGGCGGGCGTGTTGTTAGCAATCCTGCGGGTGTTGATTGTCCAAAAACATGTGGTGGTGTGTTTGATACTAATCAGCTAGTTACTTTGAGTGCTATCGCCGACAGTACCCACGATTTTCTCGGTTGGGAAGGGTGCGATCAGGTGGCTAGTGGGCGCTGCGAAGTGATGGGTCACAAGCTAGTTAAAGCACACTTTGCGCCCAAAGTTGTTCGGATCAGCACGTTTAGCGGCGCACACGGTGATATTTTACCCAATGGGCCTGTGTCGATCGCACGTGGCGATAGCCAAACCATGACAATCTCTCCTGCGCCTTTGTATCAGGTATCATCTTTACTGGTGGATGGAGAGCCTGTGCCTGTTGCAAGTGAGTATCTATTTGATAGCGTGAGTGAGAATCACGTGATAGAGGCGAGCTTTAGTTTTGATTTAAACTATGCGGATTTACTGCACCTGACACTTGATGATGGCTCAGGTAACACCGCTGTGAATAGTGGCACTTTAAGCGAAGTCAATGGTGTGGTAGACGGTGCTACCTGGGTGAATGAAGGTCATATTCAAGGCGCGTTAGGTTTTGATGGTGATGATTATGTGAACCTATTTGCGCATGAATTGATGGATGTTAACCCCCAGCAACATAGCTTTACTGCTACCTTGTGGTTTAAAACCACCCACAGTGGTGCCTTAATTTCTAAAGTTAAAGATGCCACCTCAGACGTTCAGTTCTATTTGTTTGCAGGAAGTAATGGTGCACTGTATGGCAGAGTGGGCTTGGAAGACGGCGCATATAGAACGATTTGTAGCAGCTCAGACACAATTGATGATGGACAGTGGCACTTTGCTGCGCTTGTAAACGATCACAGCACAGGCTATTTCAAAGTGTATTTAGATGGTCAGCTTTTGGGGAGCAAAGTGTCTGGCTTTGTGCCAAGTAATGGCATGGATATTTTGATAGGTGCACGACGTAGTGGCGATAATCAATCAACGGGTAATCACTTTACTGGGGATATAGATGATGTGCGCTTTTTCAAAAAGGCCCTTGATGAAAGCGAGATTTTGGCTCTTTTCAATGGTCAATGATTGAGCTTTAGGCTAAGCCTTGGCAGCTCAAGTTAATTGGACTGCATTTTGGTTTTGCTACCCGCTATGCTGTTTTATGGTTAATTATGTATACTATGCATAATTAACCATAAAACAGCATAGCGGGTAGACTAGATGAAAAAAATCAATTGGCATTTTCAACGAAAAGCACTTGCTGAGTCATATCTACAAACAGTATATCAAGGCGCGGTGAGCCGTATCGCGCTGCTTGATGTACGCAGAACGGGTAAAACAACATTTTTGCTCAAAGATCTTTATCCTATTGCTTTGGATAATGGTTTTATTCCCGTCTATGTAAACCTTTGGGGAGAGCCTGAAAATCCAACGCTTGCTATTACCCAAGCACTTAGTAGCACACTGAATGTTTTGAATCAGTCGGTAAAGGGCAAACTAAGCGACATTGCCAACTCAGAGATTAAAAAGCTAGAGGTAGGCAATAACGTATTTGGTAAAGCCACCATAGAATTTAGTGATAGCAACGCGCATAAGCCAAGCCAATCCGAGCTATATAAAATCAATCAACTAGTAGAAGCATTATTCAATAAGTGCGGAGATAAGGCCCTGATTATTATTGATGAAATTCAACACCTCGCTTCGTCAGAGAAGTTCTTATCGGTGCAGCATGCACTGAGAACCGCGTTAGATACTTATAGCGACATCAGTGTGGTATTTGCCGGATCGAGCCGTTCGGGCGTGAATGCTATGTTCACCGATAAAGATCGACCATTTTACGACTCAGCATTTATGATTGACTTTCCAAGGCTTGGGGATGAGTTTGTAAAACATTGCTGTGACACGCTAAGCAAGCACTTTAACTTGCATTATGACCCGTTGGAAGTTGGCGATTTTTATGAAGAGATAGATAAGTCTCCGTTTTGGATGATGAAGTTAATGACTTATTTGATGGCAAATCAAACGAGCCTAAAAGAAGGTCGTGAGTATATTAAAGCGTTGATGATCCAAGATGGTGACTTTGAAAATCTTAAAAAGCGACTCAGAGAGCTAGATATCGCAGTATTAAGTTTAATAAAAAAAGGCTGTACTGCTTTGTATAGCACTAGCACTATTGAAAAATTAAGTAAAATAACCAAGAGTGACATTACCACCTCGGCGGTTCAGACAAGCGTTAAGAAGCTGAAATCTATGGTGATTATTTCTCAGTATGGTGAAAAGTACTATATCGAGTCACCCGGGTTTATTAAGTACTTAGAAGATAATATGTAATTTATTATAAATTGATGTTGAGTAAATTTTATTTTAACGTCTTATTATATTATAAAATATAGTTTGGTATTTCGTGTTTGTTATAAATATAATTTATCGCCACTTATTTTAGGCGTTTTTTATATTTAATAATGAGGATTTAACAATGAAAATTTGGAAAATGGACTTTTTCCGAAGTACTTTCACATCTTTACTACTATTGCTGCTAAGCGCATGTGGGGACAGTTATGAAATAGGCTACCCTGTCGACTCTCTAAACCCGAGTACCAAAAAGACGGCCATTGTTGTTGGCGCTGGTTTATCAGGGCTAAGTGCAGCCTATGAGCTTGAACAGATAGGTTTTGAAGTGACCGTATTAGAGGCTCGTGACCGTATCGGTGGACGAGTCGCGACGCTAGAAATGGGCCAACAAAGTGGTGAAATCGGTGGAGAATTTATCGATGGCGTGACCGTTCACAAAGAGCTTCATCGATACGCCAGTCTGTTTGGCGTCGAGTTGGCAAGCACAGGCTATGAAGGGGATATCCAAAGCGGTGCATATTACATCGATGGTCAGCTGGTGAGTTACGGTGAATTTGACGCATCGTATAATACCTCAGTAGTTACTGATTATTATCGGTTTTATGATGAGTTAAGCTTATTGGCGGATCTGGTGCCTGATCCCGAGAGGCCCTTATTGTTGGATGCGGCTGCTGAAGTAGACAAGCGTGATGTGCAAAGCTGGATAGATGAATTGCAGCTAGAGTCGAGCGCAAAACAGCTTGCAGAACAGTTCGTCAGAGGTGAGTTTGACGAGCCTAAAGACCTATCACTGCTACATTTGGCCCAATATGCAAAGGTATATGAAAATGTCGCTGATGATGATGTGGAGTCATTTCGCTTCTTAAAAGGTGGTCAGGCTATGACCTCGGCGTTTGCGAACAATATTTCGGGCGACGTTTTACTCAATCAAGCAGTCACAGACATCCAACAAACTGACGATAAAATTACCGTCACAACGGTCACTGATGATACTTATACATCGGATGTGATAGTCGTCACAGTGCCTTTAAAAGTGCTGAATAACATCACCTTTACCCCTGCGCTGCCAGAGCAGTTAACACAAGCTGCTGAACATATTAATTACGGCACACACTCAAAGGTACTGCTGCGCTACAGCAAGCGTTTTTGGTTAGATCACAACCTCGGCGGCGACACGGTAGTCGCAAGCCTACCAACGGGCTGGACTTGGGAGACTACAGAGCGTCAAGGCGGCGAGGGCGGTATCCTGATTGCTTATACATCGGGCGATTTTAGTAAGATGCAACAGCATTGGAGCGACCAACAAGTTATAGATACGCGACTTGCTGAAATCGAGCTGATGTATCCCGGGTCATCACAATATTTTATCGAAGCTAAATCTCAAAACTGGCTAAATGAGCAATGGACGAAAGGGGGATTTTTAGCCTATGGACCAGGTCAAATGAGCGCCTATTGGGCGTTGTTTAAACAACCTGTCGGGCGAATTTACTTTGCTGGTGAGCACACAGATACCCTATACCTAGGCTACATGGAAGGAGCTGTTAGGAGTGGTGTAAGAGTTGCGAAACAGATCAGCGAACTGCCATTGTAATAAGTGTCTAAAGTCGGGTATCACATATTAATTATCTGATACTGAAAACTCTAATCTGCAGGCACCTTCTAACGTCAAGGTGCCTGTCTTGTTCCGCTCAATCCCACGTTGCTGGCAGTCATGATTATCCCAATGAGCCGCCTTCAAAGTCACTGTCAATGGTGATCATAATGTTTCTCCTGTTATCTCAAGTTCAAGAATTCGATACCTAAGCCCGTTAAACAGGCGGTGGTAAATACCAAAGTGATAAACGCGATGAGTAATGGCCAGTGGAATAGCTTTTTGAGCATAATCATCTCAGGTAAGCTTGCGCCCGCGCCCGCGATGGTTAGCGACATCACCGCGCCTAGGCTTAACCCTTTTGCAACCAGTGATGCGGCAATGGGGATCATGGTCGAGGCTCTAACATACAAGAAAGTACCTATTATGGCGCATAGTGGGATCATTAATAAAAGATGGACATTTGCCAGCGCACTAAACAGCTCAGTGGGCACAAAACCATGTAAAGCCGCACCAACTGCAACACCAATTGCCATGTATGGCAGCATCATAGTTAATTGCTTGAATGCACCTTTAGAGAGGGCAATGAATGGGACCATTGGTTGTGGCTTTTTGGTGGTTTGGGGATCACAGCAGCTAGATGGCTTTGTTTGACAAGTCGTCTCATTGCTCGCTTTGCCTGTCTCATTTGATGTGGATGCAAACAGCTCTTCACGAATAAAGCGCTCAAAGCCAAAGCGCTGCATCAGCATGCCAGATAGCAGTGCCATCGTTACTGCAAAGAAAGCGTAGCATAGCGTAATACTGACGCCGAATGTGGCCCAAAGTAGGGCAATGATAAATGGGTTAAGTAGAGGGGAGGTAAATAAAAAGGCCATAACGGGGCCAAATGCGGCTCTGGCTTTGAGCAATCCAATCATCATTGGCAGTGTTGAGCAGCTGCAAAACGGCGTAACTGCTCCAAGACCAATGGCCACGGAATAGCCACTGTTGCCAGACAATAGCTGGCGCACTTTTGCTGTGGGTAGATAGTGATTAACGACACTGACGATAAAGCTTATCACTAAAAACAGTACTGTGAGTTCGGCAAAGGTGGATACAAAAAATGTGAGCGCACTTTGCCATTGTTGATAAGTAAACATAGAACCTCCTAAATTTTATATTTCTAGAATATTCGAAATATAAGTTAAATTTTTTAGTCGCAGCCTTTACAGCACTCTTCAGATAAGAAGGCTATAAGGCGCTCAAGCTCTTGATATTGCGCTTGGCATCGTAGCACACGACCTTCACGGGTCTGGCTCAATAACCCCACTTTCACCAATCGAGAAATATGATGAGAGAGCGTTGAGCCGGGTATATCTAACTTTTCTTGAATAGCAGACACCGCCAAGCCGTGGTGGCCTGCGCGTACTAAAATTCGGTAAATTTCGAGTCGGGTTACATGCCCAAGCTCTGCCAGTTGGTTGGCAGCCATTTCTATTTTCATAACACGCAGTGTAAGGCAGGAAAAACGACAGATCAAGATATTTCTAGAAGTATCGAAATGTTTGCTTTTGTTAAATACCGAATAAAATTTCAACCAATTGAATTTAAAAAAGAATTAATAAGGGCTAGCAAGCCAACCGTTATTGTTCTGTATGAAGGTTTATCAGGAGTAATTGGCATAAAACCAAGCAATGGGCAATAGGGTGGTGTTATTTATCGGCTACTGTTTGGTAATTTAGGGCTGAGAAAATGTATCTAGAACGTTATCTTGAAGAGAAAGTTGAGGGGCCATCGACTCGATGGCCCCACAAGAGATTAGTTACAAGAACTATACTTCTCAATATATGTGTTGGGTAAAGCCGCCGTTAGCGCCTCTATTTGTTCACACTCATAATAGTCGTACTGATATATGCTTAGAAATTCAAGTTGTGTTAGTGAATGCAGTGGCGTCAAATCCTCTAGATTCGTGTAAGACACATTTAATCTGGTCAAATTAGTAAAGTTTGCCAATAATTGCGTGTTTGACAGCGAGCTTCCAGATAAATTTAGGTACTCAATATAAGGGGCATTAAAACCTTGTAAATCAAGCGTCGCATCGTTTTCTGAGATTGTTAATGACTTCACAGCTTGAGGTAGAACAAGCTCATCCAATGTGGTCAATTGACCGTATGATATTGATATGGAGTTTAAATTAGATAATTGCTCAATATCAAAGCTATTCAAAAGGTCAAAAGCATGTTCTGTAGACAAGGATATGCTTTCCAAGTTACTGTACTGCTCCATGCCCGCCAGTGATAAAATGTTGTTGCTGTTGTAAAGTGACAAATACTTCAGTGCAAGCGCATCATAGTATTTATTATTACGGATAAACGTCTTTAGATTTTCATCCTCAATAAGGCTTAAATCTACCAAGCTCTCGATACACTGATTTGAAAGCTCAAGTAATGTTGTATCAGCGAACGTGGTATGTAATGTTTCTAGATCGGCACATAGTACGTAAGGGCTTGAATATATAGCTAGAAACTCCAACTTGTTAAGGCTTGCCAAATCAGCTACATGGATAAGTGCCTGAAAGTCAGATAGCGTCAACTTCTTAAGCTTGTCTAGCTGTGATATTGGCGTGATATTTGTAGCTTTGGAGTTTCGGATCTCTAGCTCTTCTAATGCTGAATACTGAGCTAATGCTGTTAAGTCTTCGATATGCGAAAAGCCATTTAGTCTTAAGTTGGTCAACGATGAGCTGGCACCTAAATTAGCGAACGTAACCTGATTACCCTCATTGTAATAGCTGTGGTTGACAATCGATAAATCTGTAAGCTGTGATAATGCACTAATGTTTGGCAACTCATTAATATCACGAGAATGAATGAACAGATATTGTAGCCTTGTCAGATCAGAAAGGCTGCTTATGTTGGTGAGCTCACCCACTTGAACAGTTAGCTTTTCAAGTTGACTTAACTGACTAAGATTTGCCATGTCCAAAGAAGAGCCATGTGTATTTCTATACAGAATATTTAAGTGAGTGAGTGAAGTAAGCTGCGCAAGCGCTTCGTACGAAACCGCACCATGTAGCGAATCAAGGCTGAGTTCTGTTAGCTCAGGTAAAAATGCAATCCAACCGATGTCGATAATTTGAGGGCTGTTGCTAATCATCAATGAAGTTAGATTGTCTAAATTAGCCAAAAAGCTTAGCGTAGTTAGATTGCTGTCGTTTAGCGCGAGTGCAGTAAGATTGGTTAGAGAGCTTAACCCAGACGTATTCTCCAGTTGAATTCCACCGATAGACAGCGTTGTTAGCTCCGAAAGCTCTTTGATAGTATTGACATCAAACGATCTATTATGCTGATAATATTCAAATTCTACTGCTAAAGACGTCAGCTTGGTGAGATTCGCAAGGAAACTGAAATCTTCAAAGTAAATTTGTCTAAGTGCTAGTTTTTCTAGATCAGGAATTAATGAAAATGCCGTTGGATCATTCACATTGAGGCCCGCGAATGTGACTTCCTTTATATTTGGCATTTTTGCTAAGAAAGACAAAGCATTAACGTTGCTCGTATATTCTAAGCTCAGCTTTTCTAACTGAGAGAATGAAGATAACGCACTGGCGTTATCAACTCCGAATTTTGACAAATGTAGCTCGGTTAGCGATGTTGGCAGCTTCAATAAATCTAAGTTGTTGTAGCTATAAGCATCATTATACTGCAGCGTTAATGACGTTAGGTTTTGAAAATTCGTGAAATCAATGTCTGGTAGATCGGAATTTGTATTGACGTTGATCGATAGTGACTTAAGCGCGGTTAAATTATTTAGCGCAGAATAATCCGTGGTAGGGTTATTATGTAGCGTTAAGTTTTCTAGCTGCGTGAGTGTCCCAAGCATTTCTAGACTTTCAAGCTGAGTATTTTCAAACTTAACTGACACCAGTTGTGTAAGTGTCTCTATACCTGCCAAAGAGCTAATAGGCGCGTCAGTACACTCAATCGCAGTTGCACCCATATCTAGTTGTGCGTCGTTCATACACATCAATAGGGCTTTGTCAGTGATAACGTCCGCAGAGGGCTGAGCGTAAGCGTTTATGGCTACAACAAACTCTTTGCTAGTGGTTTCGTTGTCATCATCAGTGACACTTAATTTAAGTGTGATGGTTTCATCTTCGGTTAAATCGGGCGCAATGAACTGAACAGTATTCGTGTCTGTGCCAGATAACTCAACTGTGGTTCCTGCAGTTTGCTCCCAAACGAAGCTCTTGATTGAACCATCATCGTCAGACGCTTGTGCAGCCAGTGAAAACACGTCTCTTTCTTGTGCTTCTAGCCCTTGTGCTGCCAATATGACTGGCGCTTTGTTCTGCGGCTCTGGCTCTGGCTCTGGTGCTACAATGACGGGAGTTTTTCCGTCAGATGTGTCTGGAGTTTTATCGCTATTGCTTCCGCTCCCACTTCCACCACATGCCGTTAACGCAAGCGTTAGCATTGATAACGCTAATCCCTTAGTGTTGAGTATCTGTTTCATATTACCCTTATAGCTTTGATTGTTGATAAATTCGAAACGAGCATTGTATGCTTTTTAGGAAAATCTGTACAGTATAAGGTACGAACAAGGTAATACTTATTGTGCTAAGCAATACATAGGCAGATGGTATATCAGAATACGGAACCGACATTAATAATGAGCGACAAGGTGTTATTTGAGGGAAGGCAAATCAAGAGTTATTGTTTTTAATAGCTGTATAGACCGGACACAGTCAGACGAGATTGTGTCCGTGATTAATGCTTAGAATTAATTTACTTTATCTGTTTGCTTATCATCGGGTAAAGTGGTCGCGTCAATATCTTCATCTTCATCAACAACGAGCAGTTGCTCTTGCGCTGTTTTTTCTTCAATACGCGGGTCTAAGGTAGCAGCGAGCGGAGAGCTGGTGATATCAGAGGTCGCTGCAACATAGTCGCTGGGTTCTGGCTGCTCCGCTTTTTGTCGTGCATTGATGTAGGTTAATAGTGAGTACATCACAACCGTTAGCATCGCAAATGAAGCATACAGTGCATGAGGGCCAAAGTGGGTCATTACTTGAGCTATACACGCTGATCCAGCACTGGCACCTGCACCAAAAGCGACTAATAGAGAAGAAGACACTCCTACTCTGTGCTCATCATCAACGCGAGAGTTAGCTAGTGCAGACGACAACGGATAGAGTGTAAATGCAAACAAACCAAACATAAATGTGAGCCAGTAGCTCAAAGGAGCTTGCGTTGGTAAAAAGAACAGTGCTAACGACACAACACCAATAACCAATGCATTAGTTCGCAACAGAATACTACGTCGCACTCTGTCTGACAGTATTCCCATGGGCCACTGAGCAAGCAGGCCTGCGACTATGGTGACAGACATATACATGGCAATTTCTTTGGCATTTAACCCCGCTTGACTGGCAAAGATTGGGGCTAGGCCATAAAAGCTACCATTGATTATCCCAGCAAAACATACTGCGGTTAATGATTGCGGTACTCTTTTGAAGTAACCCCATAAACTGACCTGTAAAGGTTTAAGTGGTTTTGGGTGTATTCTACGAGTTATGGAAATGGGCACGATGCCAAACGACAAAGCAATACAAATAAGAAACAGTGGTGCGTAACCTAACTGCGGGAATTGTGACAATGCAAACTGACCTACAACCATGCCAAAATAGGACGTTAGCATATAGAACGAAAATACCCGTCCACGTTGCTCTGGCGCTGCTTGTTCATTGAGCCAACTCTCAAGCACCATGTAGTTACACATCATTCCTAAGCCTACGACAAAGCGCAGTACCAACCACAGGTAGATATTGTCACTAATGCCGTGGCAGGCGACGCATGCGGTGACTATGGCTGTGCTGGCAGAAAACGCTCTAATATGGCCGACAGATTTAATCAAGTGATAGCCAAGTTTGGAGCCTAGTAATAAACCTATGTAATAAAACGAAGTGAGTAGTCCAATCCAAAATGTTGAAACATTATGTTGGCCGAGATACAAAGCAAGGTAAGTGGTCAGCAAACCCGTACCACCAACCAAGAATAGGTTCGTAAAATATAACGATGGAAATGATTTCATAAAGACAAACTTAGCTGACCCATTAATCGTGCTGTAAGTGGTTAATAATAGGAGTGAAATGAAAGTTTTCCAAGCAAAACTCTCTACCAGCTAGGCAAAACTGATATTTAAGTGATTTAGGTCATTTTTCAATAGGCGCTGAGTAAAAGTCAGCGCCTTAAACTCATGACTCAATATTGTGACACTTTCAAGGGTATACCGTTTACCTGAATATCTTTAAACTTGGCAGGTGTGACTTGATAATCCCCAGCCAGCAATGCCTCAACTAGCTCTTTGTCACTTCCCTGTTTGGTGTAGTTAAAATACATGGATTTTGTGAGCCATTTACCTTCATCTAAATAAAATAGCGGCAGCTCAAAGTAGTTGGGCCGTTTCATAATCAGCAGGTATTCGCTTTGTTTATCACCGGTGAGCTCAACAGGTAGTAAAATCAATCGTGAGCTGTTTGCTATTGCTGAGCTATTCGTAATGGCGTAATTTTGTAATGCACTTATCAGGGCAGGTTCAAGCGCCGATTTTGGCGTTTCTCCTCTTACCTCTAATGCGTTAATGAGGTTAGCTACTTTGGTTTGAGTACTTTCAGCGTTTGACTCGTTTTGAGTTACGCTGTTTAATGCCGCCTCAATCCTTGCGCCCAATTGAGGGTGTTGTTCGGTAAAATGGGCGTCTATTTCTTTGAGTACATCTCGTCCTGCCACACCTAACTCATGGGCAAAATAATATACGTCAATGTCATCAACTGGCGTAATACCCGCGTGAATTCTGGCAAGCTGATTTTGTGCACTAAGTTGCTTAAAATTCAAAATAGGTGATTGGCTGATAAATAAAGCAACGATCAAGAGCAGTCCTAAGCGTGTGTTGATGGTTGCGAGTGAATCAAGCCAATTGCGTGCATTGGTAATGATGCTGATGCTGTAGCAGGTGAGATATAAAGTGAGAAATACCCACATAAATATGGCCCATAACCTGCTGATACTTAGCCCATACTGTTCCACTCTTAGCCATAAGCCATAGCCACTGATGGCCAAATAAATTGGTAAAATGGCGATGCCAGCAAGTATCAGCAGATAGGCAATACGGTGCATTTTTGGTGCTTGCTTAGAGTCTTGAAAGGCAAGGTTTAGAGTCACTAAGATTAATGCGGTTAAGACGAATACCAAGTTGCTGCCACCATTGTCCCAAAGGGCTGTTAATCCTACATAGGCTATCGCCACTAAAAATACTGAGCTCAGCAACAGTAATAAAGGCAGTAAAGCAAATGACAGTGTTTGGATCAGTTGATTGGCAGTGCTGACAACCTTGTTACTACGGCGGATTTTAAGCACCCCAATTGCGTGGGCCAAAGAGAGTGTCGGGTAGATAAACCAAGGCTCGTAAAATATGTCTTTAAACAACGTGATATTAATCTTGTTGAACAATTCGGCCCATAACACAACGATAAGCCACACCAGCAAAGTAAAAATACTGGCGAGCGTAACCGTAATGAGCAAACGACAGGTGTTGCTAATAAGTCTGCTGTAGCAGATTTGCCATTGATGATCTTGTAAATGAATTGATGAGGCAAAAATAAACACTTTGAAGGTGAGTAATGACATCACCGCTGCAAAGCCCATGCCATGTAGCGCCAAATCGGGGTACTTAGGGTGAAGGGTTTGGCTGCCCACATAAACCCCAAATAGCGCTGCGATTAAAGTAAAAGTAATAACAATGTTGTAAAACACCCGATGAGAGTCTTGATTAACACCGTATATCAGTATCGACGGGCCAGTTAAAAGTACCGCATAGCAAGCAAGTAATAGTGAAGGTGAGCTCGCAATCGGCCAATCAAAACTAAAAGCTTGGTGTAACAGCAGCAGCCCTAAACCTTGTAATAGAGCGCACAGTAATAGCCAGTTCCCTTGTGATTTACTGTAATCAGTGGTGATGTTTTGCAACGTCTACTTCCTTTTATAAACAGCTAAAAAATTGATTCTAATCCGTTAAAAATTAATACAAAGTGACAAATAGAGTACTCTTTTGTCACTTTGTACACACTTTGATAGTTATCCTTAATCAATGTGAAAACGACCGACCAGCTGATCTAAACTTTTTGCCAGTTCAACTAGAGACTTAGCACCGTCCGATAAGCTATCCGATGCTTGGCTTACTTGGGTAACAGACTCTGTAAGGCCTGCGATTTGGTCGTGAGTTTGACTGGCAGAATGACCCTGTTGTTGCGCATCATGAGCGATTGTACTGATCAAGTTTTTCACTTTGGTCACGCTGCTTGCGATGTTTTCAAAGGCCTGATGGGCTTCCTCTGATTGTGCGATAGCCTCACTGGATGCGGACACGCTTTGTGTCATTGTGGTTGAGACAGCGCGTGTTTGTTCAATCAGTTTAGTCAGAACCAGCTCGATTTCTTGCGTCGCGTCGTGTGAGCGTTGCGCTAGGGTTCTAACTTCATCTGCAACCACCGCGAAACCTCGGCCTTGTTCACCTGCTCTTGCTGCTTCGATTGCTGCATTTAGCGCCAGTAGGTTGGTTTGTTCCGCAATGCCACGAATAACGCCTAAAATATTGGTAATATTATTACTCTCACTCTCTAGCTGGGAAATCTCTGCCGCCGAGGCATCAAGTGAGCTATTAAGCTGAGCAACCTGCTTAACAGTATTACTTATCAAGGTATTCCCTGAGAGGGTAAATTGGTCCGTTTGGGCAATTTCATCCAGAGAGCCTTGGCAGTTGTCACTGACATTTTGTGCCATGTGGTGGACCGACTCAGTATTGTGCGCCGCCTGATTTGCGGTGCCTTGTTGATTGCGACATTGACTGCGAATGTCGTTGATTTGCGTCTCAAAATGCTGTGCCGAACTGTTGAGCGTATGGGCATTTTGCTGGATGTCTTTGACCAAAGAGTTTATAGAGTTTAAAAACTGGTTAAACCACGTTGCAAGCTCGCTGATTTCATCATTACCGATTACTTGCAAGCGTTTAGACAAGTTACCTTCACCTTGGGCGATATCTCTTAGCCCTTCAGAAACGCGTTCGATGGGGAACACTATTTTGTTCGCGAGTGTAACGGCAATCACGCCAAAAATTACCAGCATAACAAGGGCTATCAGGGTAATGCTCCACGACATGCTGTAAGCCGATGATAGAATCTCATCCTCATCTATTACAGCAACAAAGCGCCAGTTGAGTGTTTTAGAGTGGTACACCTTGGCGTCAACGGTTTTATTCGCCATTTCTACGCTGATATAGGGTTTCTCACCAACCGTAGAAATTTGCTCATAAAGAGGGTTATTCAGATCATTAATGTTTTTGAAGTTGTTTTCGGGGCGTTTGGGGTCTGCCAAAATTGTTCCCTTACTATCTAGCAAGATCAAATAGCCTGTCTCACCCAGTTTTATGTTGCTAACAATATCAGTCAAAGTAGAGAGTGTGACATCTAATGACTGTACGCCTGCAAACTCACCACCTTTAAAAATACCCGTGGCAACTGACACCATAGCCTGACCTGTTACCCCTTGATAGGGTTCGGTGATAATGACGCTTCTAGGGGATGCCTTGGCGTTTTGATACCAAGGGCGTTTGCGGGGGTCGTAGTTTCCCAAAGGCTCTGCTGGATATTGGATGAACCCGCCTGATTCGGAGCCTAAGTAGACGAACAATAACTCGGGGTGTGTTTGTCCAAAAGCGGTGTAGAACTCAAAAATTTCACCTTCTTCGGCAGAGTTTTTAAGCGGTGTCATGGGTTTTTCAGCACCAAAATATTGGGTGATATTATTCGGCATGTTACTGACCGATTTATGCTGAGCCAAAAACTTTGCATTGTTTTTCATTTGATCGAAGAACAGTACGAAAGTGTTTTCTATCTGGCGTATCTCACTGCTAGAAAAATCTAAAAAGCTGTTGAGTGACTCATGCTTGGTTTTTGAGATGCTGACCGCGGAGATGGCTAGAATAGGCACGATAACAGTGAGCAAAAAACTGACGATTAGTTTTTGGCGCATTCTCATAGGGTGCTCCTGTATTACGGGTATTTTTGTTGATGGATTGAGTTTTGATTTTTGTTTGCTTTACCATCTAACAAAGGGTTGTCATTGAGTGTGTTTACTGAATAACCTTGATTACAGCAAGTGTATTCAAGCGCATTGAACCACTTTTGCACGATGGCTCAATGCGTTTTTAGGCTAAGTGCATGTATGTTGCCCATAGCGTTTGTTACAGTATAGATACAATAACGACTAACGCCCAGTTTCGCTATATTTTCTAGCAACTTATTTGATGTTTTTTGAGCAGCTTATAAAAGTCAGATCGATTGCGCTGCGCCAATTTGGCAGCTTCCGCTACATTGCCCTGACATAAAGACAAAACTTTTTGAATATAGTCATACTCAAACTGCTTTTTGGCGTCATTTAGGCCCTTAAAGCTGGCTTGACCAAGTTCGGGGATCGCGTTTTCAATAATATCAGCGGTGATCAGTTTACCTGAACTCAGTGCCACTGCATGTTCAACAATGTTATTGAGCTGTCTAACGTTGCCGGGCCAATGGTAGTTAAGCAGGCATGTCATCGCTTGCGGGCTGATCACTTTCTGGCCACCACTGATACGGTTAACAAAACGATTGGCCAGCAGTGGAATGTCTTCGGGGCGATCTTTTAATGCTGGCAGATGAATAGACACCACATTGAGTCGATAGTACAGATCTTCTCTGAACTCTTTATCCGCGACAGCTTGCTGGAGATTTTTATGGCTGGCAGAGACAAATCGAATGTCTACACTTTGCTCAACTTGGCCACCGACCGGACGCACAGTTCTTTCTTGTAACACCCTCAGTAGCTTGACTTGCAGGTCCATTGGCATATCACCTATTTCATCTAGAAATAATGTACCGCCATTGGCGCTTTGTACTAGGCCCACTTTATCTTGCATCGCGCCCGTGAATGCCCCTTTTTTATGGCCGAATAGCTCCGACTCAAGCAAGTGAGCGGGCACAGCCCCACAGTTAATGGCAATAAATGGACCATCACAGTAGTTACTGGCTTTGTGAATGGCATTCGCGGTGACTTCTTTACCCGTGCCGCTGGCGCCTTGAATGAGAATATTGGCTTGGCTAGGTGCCAATGCTTGTATATGTTGTACAACCTGATGCATGGCTGTGCTTTGATAGACTAAGCCATGAAAGTGATTGCGATTGGTCGCACCATCGCGCTTTTTGTTATTTTTTAAGGTGTTTTCGATAGCTTCAAGTAATGCCTTGCTTTCGATGGGTTTACTTAGAAAACTTACAAATCCCTGCTGCATGGCGTCAACCGCATCGGGGATTGAGCCATGGGCGGTCATCATGATCACAGGCAGGCCAACATGGTTCTTTTTGATATTTTCAAAAAGCTCAAAGCCATCCATGTGGGCCATACGTAAGTCAGTGATCACCAAGTCGACCACACTTTGCTGCAAGATTTGCAGCGCTTGAGTACCTCTGTGTGCGGTGAGAACGTGATAATTGTTCGCTTCTAAACGCATCGCTAACAATTCAATGAGTGATGCATCGTCATCAACCAATAAAATAGTATTTCTGCTCATTGTTGTTCTCCTAATGGGTTACTGTCAGTTTCTGTATCAGTATGAGAGGGGGATAACAGACGTTGTTGCTCTATTTGCGCCAGTTTTTGCTTGAGGTTGCTAAGTGCCAACTCTACGCTATGTAAAGCATTTTGCTGTTCGGTTAATTGCTTTTTAAGTGCAATATTCTCAAGCTTGTACTGTCGCAACGTAGTGATATGTTGATGCAGCATGGCAAAATAACTCAGGTAATCCTGTGGCCAGTCGTTTTGTTGGTGTAACTGTGCGATGAGGCGCAGCTGAGTTGTGGTTGAGCGTGTCGAACAAAAAGCTTGTAAAAACTCATTGAGTTGTAGGTAAGCTCGATAGCCAACAAGCTGTTTGGCTGTGCCGTTGTCACAAGCACTTTGATGTGCTGTGACTAAAGTCGTCAATGGCGCAAATTCAGATTGTTTGCTGTTACTCGGTCCAACAAAATTGACATGACCAACCGATGAAGAAATGGCCTGACATGCGGACAAAGTACATATCATTAGTATTGTTATTAGATTACGCATTTGTCGGTGCTCCATAGCTTGGAAATTGGATACAGATATGGCAGCCTTGCTTGGCATGCTGCCACCTTATCGTGCCTTTTAGCTGCTTTACACATTCGGACACAATGGCTAACCCCAGACCGCTACCAACATGATTTTCGCTGTGTTTGCCACGGTAAAACGGTTGGGTAAGTTTGTGTTGTTCAGACAGCTCAATACCCGGCCCATCATCTTTTACGTCGATAAAGACATCGTTATGAACGACGCAATATTTAACTTCAATGGTTGAGTTGGCGTATTGCAATGCATTACCAATCAGTTGTGTGAGTATTAACTTCACGGGTAAATAGGGCAGGCATGTTTGCTCACTTTTATCTCGCCATTTTAGTTCAATGTTCGATTCATCAATTTGTAGTGCAAAGTGTTTTAGTAATTCGTCTTTTATATGGGCGAAAGGGTGCTGTTGTTGCGCCAGAGGATGGCTTGCAGCACTGTAGTTGAGCAAATCATCAATCAAAGTTGCTAAACGGGTCAAAGCGCCATCCATGATGTTAATAATACGCTGTTGAGGCGATGAAATCGCACCAAAGCTGCCGCTTTGCAGCAAGCTATTTCCTTCGGTTAATGATGCCAGTGGGGTTTTCAGCTCGTGGCTTACGTGGCGCAAAAAGGTCTCTTTTTGTTTGTGACTGCGTTGCAATTCTTCTCGCAGCCAATCCAGTTCTTTACCTAAGGCCACAAATTCTTCACTGCCATGTAAATTAATTGGCGTGTCAAAACGGCCTTCACCAAGCTGCCAGATAACCTCTTCAAGCGCACTAAGCTGACGTGTCACTCGGCGGATCACCAATAAACTGATCACAACCAACAGCGGGATAAGGATGAACAGCCCAAATAAAAAATACTGGTTAAGTTGAGCGAGCTGTTGTGCTTGTCGCTCAAGTTTTGCCTCTAGCACATTCTGAAATGGTTGCTCTATAGCCAATAGTTGTCGCTGTAATTGCCCGTAGTCTACTTCTAAAGCTTGCTCACTCGGAGTGAGTAATTGTAACTGTTGCCATTTGGCAACCAGTTTCTCAATTGGGTATGAACTTTTTAAAAAATCGATGCGCTTTTTGGTGGTTTGCCACTTGCTTTCAATACTTTTTTGCAGCTCGGCGTTATTGAGCAATTGATTATTGAGATGTGCTTTCTCAAGTGCCGAAATATCACTTTTTAAGGCATTGAAAGAAAGTATAAGTAGCTGATTTTTATTATATATCTCGTTTATTTTTTGTTGCTGATGCGCTGTTTGTTGAGCGTACCACAGGGCTAAAATAACAATTGGAACGAGCGCTAGCAGCATCGCCAGTCTAGCCTGTTGACTGAGTGATTGAGAAAAAAACTTAGATGGCGAGTTTTTAATCTGCGCGAAGTGCAGGATTTTAGGCCATTTCAAACGTACTGTACCCATGAGTTGCTTCCTTCAAAACCGTGTGTCGCCAAAATGCAACAATCTAACTAGTTGATAAAATTGAAATTTTAAAGTTAGGTTGAGTGGTGTGTTGCTATTAAGCAACAGCCAGCCTTAATTGAAACTGAATTATTTGCAGGTGTTTTTTATAACTTATTGTTTATAAATGGAATTTTAATTTTGGCATCAAAGTTGGAATAGTCACAGCGAACACATTAACCGCTCACAGATTGGCGACATTAGATATCAGCCGCAAACGGTCACCAGCGAGTAGGCGCTGAGTTGACTTTGAGCAAAAAAATAAGGAATCAGATGATGAAAAACAAGTTTATCACAATCGCATTTTCCGCTATGGCTGCATCAGCAACGGCTCAGGCTTCTGAAGTATTTACAGCATTAGATGCAGATAAAGACGGTGCAATCAGTCAAAGTGAAGCACAAGCGTTAACAAGCTTAGCGGCTAAGTTTAAAGAGCTAGACGTAGATGCAAATGGCTCACTAAGCGCTGAAGAGTTTGCTAACTTCAAGAGCGAGTAACAGTTTACAGCTCCCCTATATCAAGCCCAGATAGCAGTATAAAAATATAAATTGGAGTACAACATGAAACTAACACACGTTTTTACTTTGACGTCAGCTTCTTTAATTAGCGCTGTTGCTTTTGCAGCAGACCTAACATTCCAAACACTAGACAGTGACAATGACGGTGTGATCAGCCCAACAGAAGCACAGGCTTCTGAGCAACTTGCTAAACAGTACCGTGATCTGGACAGCAATAAAGACAACGAACTTACCCCAGTAGAATTCGCGCAATTTAAAAAATAGGAGACGTGGAGATGAAAGCAATTAATGCACTTATGGCATCAATGCTAATGATGAGCAGCGCAGGCGCAATGGCTGCAAACTTTGCAGATTTTGACACTGACAAAGATGGCGTGATCAGCAAAAGCGAAGCATCAGCTTCTGAAAGCTTAATGAAAGTGTTCAACGAGTTAGACTCGAACAAAGACGGGGAACTGTCAGAGGATGAATTTAACAAGTAACCCCTAGGAGAGTTTTATCTCGTCCCAAAGCCTGGCCTTGCCAGGCTTTTTTGTTTTTGTGTTATTCTCAAAAATTAAACAAATTGTTTGAAATGAGTTATATCAAACAATTCAAGCAAAAAACTCTTGACGATTGAACAAGTGCGGTGTACTTTTTAAGCATTACTTAAAAAGGAGTCTGCCATGCCTATTCTTAAACCCACCCTAGCACGTAACGCTGTCGATAAAATACGAGGGTCACTTAAGCCCGCGTTTGCTAAAAAAATTGATGAATTGCTCGATATTTTAAGCCCAGAGGGCACCGTGCAAGTGGCAGATATTCACGAGCACTTGTTTGTGTTTAACACGAGCGCCTCGGCAAATGCGTCGTTAAATCGTTTGATTTCACAGCTAAATGAAAAGTTTGAGGAACAAGGCAGCTCAGTAAGCTTGGAGATCACGGCAGATAAAAAATTGGCAGGCAAGCGTGAGGTTTGGTTTGAGGCGCAGCAAACAGAGCTTCCTAAACCCTACACCAAAGAGCTGGACTCCATCGCAGAAGCGGTATTGACGACAGATCAACAGGCCACCTTTGTTGATAAGGCAGATATTGTATTGCTGACTTTTAACGAGCACGAGCTACAACAGTGCTTACAAGAGTTTGGCTGTAATGGCGCTGAGCAAGGCTTGGTGAAAAAAGACCGTCTGTACTATCGACTGGGTTTGGTCAGTGGTCACAAAGTGGTATTACTGCATTCAGCACAAGCGACCATAGGTGCACTGCAATCTGCTGAAGCAGCAATTGCTGCGTGGCAGCCCAAGGCGGTGATTGCAGTGGGTATTGCGTTTGGTATCAACAAGGCAAAGCAAAATGTGGGTGATGTACTGGTTTCAGAGTATTTAATTCCATACGAGTTGGCGCGCGTTAACCCTGATGGTAGTAGCCTACTTAGGGGGGCTCGCCCCGCGGCAAGCCATAAATTACTGATGGCATTCAAACAGCTTCACCATCATTTGCTAGCAAGCAAAGCTCACGATTTTCCAGAGCTGCGTTTTGGCGGGATGTTTACCGGCGATAAACTCATTGACTCAGCGGGCTTTCTAAACGACCTCAAAGGTCACGCCCCAGAGGCCATTGGCGGTGAAATGGAGGGCACAGGGCTTTACACTGCTGCTGCTCGCGCCAATTTAGACTGGATTGTGGTCAAAGCCATTTGTGATTTTGCCGATGGTCATAAAAACAGTGGCAGCAAGGAGCAAGATCAGGCTTTAGCAGCCAGACACGCGGCAAAAGTTGTTAAAGAAGCGTTGGCGCTTTGTTCACCTTACCCTAATAAACCAGACGGTGAGTTCCCACCTAAAAAGCCAGAAGCAGATATCGGGCCCGATAGGTTTGAAGCGCTTTGCCATGATTTAAACAATACTGATTTCACGGTGGATGATGCATTAGCGGTGCAAACATCGCTCAATAAAGCTGAATTACATCGTGATGATGAAGCCCCAGAACTTGGTGGTATGCCTTTGCAACAAGCGCTGATGGAGTGGGTTTTTCGTGATGATAAAGATGCGTTTGCTTTGCTGGGCGAATATGGCATGGGCAAAACCATAAATTGCCAGATGTTTGACCAAGCAATGCGCAAGGCGCATCAGGATGATAAAAACTACCCCGTTTCATTGTATTTTGATTTACGCCATGTTGAAAACCTAAGCGATGCTAAGGTGCCCAATATTGAAAAAATCATCGAAGATTGTGTACAGCATGGTTGGTTTGGCACAGCGGATCACAGCAAATTTACGCTGCTGGATATTGAGCGCTGGGCAAAACAATTTGGTGTACTGTTGATTTTTGATGGCTTGGATGAAGTGTTGGTCAAACTCACCGATAATGGTGGTCAGCGCTTTACTAATCAATTGTTTAAGTTTTTAACCGACTTAAAACTACGTTTGCCAGAACAAAATATCAAAATGTTGTTGTCGTGCCGCACTCAGTACTTCCCGTCACTGCACCAGCAGATTGATCACTTTACCAATAGTGAGCGGGGCGGCTATAAAACTGACAGAATTGAAGCCATGATTTTGCTGCCCTTTAACGAGCAGCAAATTATCACCTACCTGCGCCACAGCCTACCCGGCCTAGACCCCGATGATATTCTGGCCATGATTGCCTCGGTGCATGATTTAACTGACCTTAGTAAACGCCCCTATACCTTAAAGTTGGTGAGTGAGTTGATCCCACAAATTGAGCAAAAGCGTAAGCTTGGGGAAAGCGTCAGTGGTGTGGGGTTATACCAAATGATGGTAAACCGCTGGTTAGACCGTGATGATGGTAAGCATCATATTAATCCAGCCCATAAAAAGCTGTTGGCATCCCATTTAGCGGCGTTTTTATGGCACAAAGGCCAGCGTGCACTGCCTGCCACAGATATTCAGGATTGGTTTCATCAGTGGTTAGTAGAGCAACCCTCGCTGGAAGCCCGTTATGGCAAGATTTCGCCTGAGCTGCTAGAAGAAGACTTGCGTACAGCCACCTTTTTAAGCCGCGACGATAGAAAATCAGATAGTCGTTTTCGCTTTGCGCACACCTCTTTGCAAGAGTTTTTCTTAGCCAATTACTTGTTACATGCCATAGAAACTGAGCGTCCAGCGCTTTGGGCCATGAGCCAACCAAGCCAAGAAACCTTGGCGTTTTTGGCTCAGTTGTTGGCTGAGCCAAATAACAAGCACTTGCTGCAAAACCTCAGTGGTTGGAAGCGGGAATACCGCCCACAAGTTAGCGAAAATATTTTACACTTTGCGCTGTTGTCACAGCGCTTAGGGTTTACCCCACCCAACTTGGCGAGCATCAACTTAACTGGTGCTAACCTTGATGACTTGGAAATTACTCCAGATACTGAACTGTCTTTAGTCAATGCGGATTTTAGCGGGGCCAGCTTGCGCCGCGTTAAATTTGCCAACCTAGTGTTGCACCGTGCTAAATTTACCTACGCCAACCTCACCCAAGCCAGCTTTGAGCACTGCCAACTAGTAGGCAGTAACTTTAGCGGTGCCAACCTTACCAGCTGTATGTATTATCGCAGTAATATGCAAAGCGTAGACTTAGAGGGGGCAAGTACACGCCATACGCAGCAGTATTATTGTGCGCCGCAACCAACGCCAACCATTATCAATAAGCAAAAACATCTTCACACTTTACACGCTCAAGTTACTCAAAAGATAGAACTGTCCGGCCACTCAGGAGCAGTACTTGCCTGTGCGGTATTGGGGGATGGTATCACTGTGGTGTCGGCATCGGCAGACGGTACTTTAAGGCTTTGGAACAGCCAAACTGGGGAGTGTTTAAAGGTACTTCAAGGGCACCAAAGCAGTGTTACTGCGTGTACTGTGCTTGGTGATGGCCGAACTATCGCATCCGCGGGTGGCAATGAGTTGCGATTATGGGATAGTCGCACGGGTGAATGCTTAGAAGTACTTAAAGGGCATAAGGAGGAAGTTCATGGCTTTGCGGTCTTGGGCGATGGAACAACACTTATTTCTGCAAGCTACGATGCAGAGCTGCGAGTATGGAACACCTGTACGGGAAGTTGTATCCGTACAATAGCAGCACATAAAGGCTCTGCGTTCGGCTGTGCTGTGTTAGGTGATGGTAAGCGACTTGTCTCTAGCGGCTCTGATCATGTATTACGTATTTGGGACAGTGAAACTGGCACCTGCCTACAAACATTGGTCGCCCATGCTGATCCTGTGCTCGCGTGTGCGGTGTTGGGGGATGGTGAAACCATCGTCTCGGCAAGTCGTGACTGTACGTTAAGATTGTGGGATAGCCAGACTGGGGTTTGTCTACAGACTATTGATGTAGAGACTACCATCGATTCAATTTCTGTATTAGGGGACGGTGTTACCGTCGTTTGCTGTGGTCGAGGTGGCGCTGAATTGTGGAATACCGATACAGGAGAGTATGTACACACATTAGGTGTGGAATATAGTTGGCTAACTGACTGTGCGGTATTTGGGGATGATAAAACACTCGTGACAGCGAGCCATGACGGACAATTGCGGGTGTGGGACAGTGAGCAAGGGCGTTGTTTAACTATGTTAGGTAAGGTTTTGCGAAACCAAACAAGGTTTAAGAGGTTATCGGATGAACGGTTCGCTGTCAGCGACAGTTTTGGGGCAACTCGACTGTTTGATACTCATACAGGTACATTTGGAGAAAACATAGTAGGGCATAAAGCAGTTATTTGGGATTGTAAAATGCTGGATGATGGCGTGACTTTAATATCAGCCAGCCTAGATAATACTTTGCGAACATGGAACGCCCAAACTGGAGAATGTTTACGAATTTTTGTTGGGCACGAAGATGATGTTAATCACGTTGAAATGTTAAGGGATGGCGTGACTTTGGTATCAAGTAGCGATGATGAGACATTGAGGCTGTGGGACAGCCGCTCTGGCAAGTGTATCAACGTATTAGATGGGCATGACGGGGCGGTCATAGGTTGTATTGTTCTAGGTGATGGGCAAACACTGGTGTCGGGCAGTTTTGATGATACATTGCGGGTTTGGGACAGCACCTCAGGGCAATGTTTACGGGTACTTAAAGGGCATGACAGTGATGTAAACTCTTTTGCTGTTTTGGGTGATGGGGTAACGGTTGTATCGGCCAGTGATGATGGCACACTTCGAGTGTGGGATAGCCAGACGGGAGAGTGCTTACACCTTTTACGTGGTCATAGCAATCGAGTAATGGACTGTGCGGTATTGGGTGATGGAGTGACCATAGTTTCGGTCTGTAACGATAGTACAATGCGAATCTGGGATAGCAACACAGGAACATGTTTAAAGGTAGTCGATGAACTTGGGGTGAGGTTAAGCCGTTGTTTTGTCCAAAGTGACGGTAAAACTGTGGTGTTAGTTTCTGAGCATGATCACTTATACTACTGGGATTCCAGTACGGGAGAGCACCTTCGTACCCTTTATACCCTGCCTGATTCTGGCTTTGTTGATTGGGATGTTAAAAATACGCGGGCAACAGCTGCCAGTGATAACGCTTGGTATTATATGAATTATCAAGTAGAGCTGGATGGTAAAAGCACATCGGTGCCATTTTTTATGCCGGATGAAGCAACAAAACAGCTAGCGTCTTAAATCGTGGGCTATGCTGTGAAAAATACAAGATCTGCTAGGTACTTAGCAGATCTTACATGTCAATTAGCGTTTATCATGCAAGTGTGACTGTGAGGCCTGATAAGTATGGCCTCAGTGATATATCTTCTCAATGACCACACCCGATGCTGCTGTATCCACATCAAACAAAGTACTAATTGCCATTGCAGTTGCGGCTTGCTCGTCGATGCCTTCCTGCGCTTGTTGCTGTGAGGCGTTATAGGCAGCGTTAGCAAGCGCCTGACTGGTGTAAATCATTAGATTACCCATCACTTGAGCTGGGCTGTCGCCAAGTACTTTGGTATTAACTTGTGTCACGGTATCGGTGATTTGGCCGTTAACTGAGGTTGGCGCAGCGTCAACAAGGGCTGAGTGTACTGCCAGCGTCAGAGGTTTTGCTTTGCAGGTGTGGGTATTGCCAAGTACTTTGCTATTAACTTGTGTCACGGCATCGGTAATTTGGCCGTTTACTGCAGTTGGAGTTGCCATAATAATCGTCCTTTTAATCGTCTCGCTGCGACTCAAAACCTAGCGCGTCGCGGGTAATGGCAAAGTATAATACAAAACGGTTTGGTGAAAAGGCGTTTCATATTTCACGGCATTACACCTGTTGATTGTGGACTCAATCAACTTTATTCAAAGCTATCCCAATACGGCGGTTGACCAAAATAATTGCTCAAAAAGTCTATAAAGACTCTGAGCTTGTGCGACATTAACTTGCGATGCGGGTAGAGCGCATACAGCGCGGTTGGTGCTGGCTCATAGTCGTTCAAAATGATTTTGAGAGTGCCTTGTTGTAGTGCTCGGCTGACAATAAAAGTCGGTTGTAGCACATAACCTTGCCCCCCAATGGCGGCCTCGGCCAGTATTTCACCATTGTTGACAACCAAACTCACATCCCCTTTTTGGCTGCGCTGTTTTAGGGTGTTAATAAGGGGTGAGTCGTTTTGGCTGTAATCCATATAGCTGTATCGCAGATAGTGGCCTTCTTTTAGCTCGCTTGGATGCTTGGGTTCACCATGCTCTGCTAAATAAGCGGGAGAGGCGCACATGACTAGGCGAATGGGGGCGATTTTTTTGGCCACTAATGAGGAGCTACTTAAGTTGCCAATGCGCAGCGCCACATCAAAGCCTTCTTCAACCACATCGACTTTTCTGTCACTCAGTTGTAGGTCAATACTCACGCCAGGGTGAGCCTGCTTAAAGTCTCTGAGCAACGAGGCCAAATGTAATGTAGAAAAACTCACCGGTGCGCTGACCCGCAGCAAGCCCTTTGCTTCTAATTGAAACTGGCCCACATGGCCTTCCATATCGCTGATACCTTCAAGAATATGCTTGGCGTATTGCAAACACTGCTCGCCAGCTTCGGTGAGGTGAATGCGCCTTGTGGTGCGGTTAAAAAGTCGTGCGCCCAAATAGCTCTCAAGCTGCGAGACATACTTACTGACCAACTGGTTTGACGTATCTAGCTTGTCGGCCGCTTTGGTAAAGCTGCCTTCTGTTGCCACCGTTACAAAGGCTTTGAGTAAATCAACGCGGTCCATCTAAGCTCCAATGTTTTATAAACAATATGTTGGTAATTATTCAATATAACACGTCTTTATGGTTTTTAAAGTTGGCAGTAATCTATACCTAACAGCACAGGGCTGTACGCAGACAGCCTAAAGACACTTATTTGGAGCAAATTGATTATGAACAAGCAAACACTTTTAAAAATTTTATCATCTGGTGCGGGCAGTGCGGCGTTGGTTTTACGTATTCCCGTGGGGGTTATTCTGGCAGCCCATGGTGCACAAAAACTGTTTGGCTGGTTTGGCGGGTATGGCCTTGCAGGCACGGGGCAGTGGATGGCAAGCATTGGTTTAGAGCCTGGGTATTTGATGGCATTTTTGGCGGGCAGCGCTGAGTTTTTTGGTGGTTTAGCCTTAATCGCTGGCTTGCTTACACGCCCAGCGGCATTGGTGAGTGCTTTTACTATGTTGGTTGCGATATTTACCGTGCACTTTAGCAACGGCTTATTTATGTCAAACAATGGTTATGAGTTTGGACTGGCATTGTTTGCCGCCACACTGGCATTGACCATTCAAGGGGGAGGTCAGCTCTCGATGGATAACTGGTTGAGTAAAAAATTCGCCAAGTAACGATAGCAGTTAAGCCAGAGAAATAGGCCCAAACAGCTGGGCCTATTGGCTTGTTTATGGAGAAGCGTATGAACAACACTCGCACAATTATGTACATTGCTCACGGTGGCGGCCCAACGCCACTGCTAGGTGACTCCGCGCATCAAAATATGATTGATACGTTAAAAATTATGGCGGGTAAAATCGCAAAGCCGAGCGCTATTTTGCTAATAAGTGCCCACTTTGAAGCAAATATTCCCACGCTCACCTCAGGTGCCGAGCCAAACTTAATCTATGATTACCATGGATTCCCAAAAGCGGCCTATGACATACAGTACCCATGTAAAGGTGCGCCGCAATTGGCTCAAGCTGTACAACAGTGTCTGCAAAGCAGCGGTATCAACGCACAAAAAGACCCGCAGCGCGGATTTGATCATGGCATGTTTGTGCCACTCAAACTGATGTTTCCTGATGCGGATGTTCCGTGTGTACAACTATCGTTAGATAGCTCATTGGATGCAACAAAGCATTTAGCTATGGGGCAAGCACTGGCGAGCTTAGATTGGGAGAACCTACTGATCATAGGCTCGGGCTTTTCGTTTCATAATATGGCTGCATTTTTTTCATCAGATGACAGCGCAAATCAAAAAAACCAAACATTTGAGACTTGGCTACGTAACACCTTGACCAACACCAATATTACAGAAGCACAGCGTACACAGCTATTAGCGAATTGGCATACAGCGCCTGAGGCGCGATTTTGCCACCCGCGTGAGGAGCATCTGTTACCACTGCATGTATGTTATGGCGCAGCAAGAAAGGTGAGTGATGAATTATTTGCCTATACGGTGTTGAACAAGCAATCGTCGATGTTTTTATGGCGTGGCTAACAAACGTTGTTTGGTGAGCACAGACTTAAGCAGAGGCTGGTGAGAAAACAGTGACTAAAACTGGAGCATAACTTGCTTTGTAGAGTGTACCAATGCATGTAATCAGTTTAAGGATTAATCATGATCACTCAAGGAATTAATAACTATTACCAGGTTCCCAATACTAATCAAAGTGTTAGAGAAAACCAGCGAAATACTCAAACGGTAAGTGACGCTCAGCAGGGGCAAAAGATTGCCCAGTCGCCTAACCGCTCCGTTGACAGAGCGTTTGATTTTACCAATATGACCTTAGCCGAGCAGTCAAATGCAGCCAAAGTTTTGTATGATCAAGGAGTGTTATCGATGGGGGAGATGGCATTTATGACGGGTCGTTACGGGTTAATTGAACATGATGGTAGCCTGGGCGGTACAACACTTGAGCAAGCTAACAGTGAGCGTTTTAACGTTATTGCCAATATGAAAGAGAGTCTTGCCACAGTGAAAGGTCAGGGGCAGGCTACACCTGAGGTTATAAACAACTACAACACGTTGATTAGAAAGCTAGAAGTGTATCAGTTTGGCTTAAATACGAGCGCCTGAACTAAGCGCGTATTGCGCGGTTATTGAGATTTCTAAGCAAGCCAACTCAAGTGCCAAGGGGGTTATCAGACTTTCATATTCATATCTTCGTTGATGGCGCTACGGTCATACCGTTTTGTACTCCATTGAATATCCCCGTATGTTGCTATCTGGCAACAAATGCGCTCAGCACAATAAAATATTAAAAATTACTTTTAAGTGGTTGATTATTAATTGCTTTTTTGTTGTTTGCGCAGTTCTAAATTGTAGGCGTGTTGTGCAACACATTTAGCGTATTCTTGGCAATGTATTACGCAGTAAGAGTGAGGTGTTGCTAAATGGCAACAAGCTAACTGATTGAAAATACAATACCTAAACGATTACCATCAAAAAGCTGTTGCCAAATAGCAACACCTCCATTAAACCTTACCTGAACTAAAGTGTGTGTAAAATCATAACTTGTTGTAAATAAATAACTTTTAATGTTTGGCATCAAAGTTGGAATAGTTAGGTTGAATTTATCGTGAAACGCTCAGGCACTTGCAAAAGCACCCGAGCTAAACAAACGGAAGGAAGCTAACTATGAAAAACTTAATTATTGCTACATCACTCACCGTTCTTGGTTCAATGTCACTACTGGCAAATGCAGGGTCGAGTTTTGACATGTTAGATACAGACGGTAATGGCGCTATCAGTTTAAGCGAGTCTAAAGCACTGCCAAAACTAATGGCGCAATTTAAAGATTTAGATACCGACGGCAATGGAGAGCTTTCTCAATCAGAGTACGAGAAGTTCTCGGGCTAATTTTTGGATGTCGTGGTGAGCTTTTATAAAGCTCACCAAGCCAATATAAGGAGCATAGCAATGCAAATCCCAACCACATTGTCATTTGCTACAGTCATTGCACTTTTTGCCCCATTAGTAATGGCTGCAGGATTATCATTTCATGAGCTTGACGTTGATGGCAATGGGCTAATCACGCCCTCCGAAGCCGAAATATCAAGCGCACTGATTGAACAATTTGCAAGGCTTGATAGCGACCAAAGCGATGATCTGAGCCCTAGAGAGTTTGCTCGGTTTAAACAATAGGAGTCAATTATGAACAGTTTAAAAACACTTATTGGTAGCTTGCTGGTTTTAAGCAGCAGCGCAGCCTTAGCCGCTAGTTTTAGCGATTATGACGCAAATCAAGATGGCTTAATTAGTAAAGAAGAGGCGGCCGTCTCAGTCGAACTCAGTGAGGCTTTTGACAAGCTAGATACTGACAAAGACGCCATGCTAAACGAGAAAGAATTTAGCGAATATTAATCAATAACAGATAAAGTAAATTTCAATGTAAGGAGAGAATGATGAAAAAGCTAAACGTACTAGTAACAACTGTGGCAATTATGGCCAGTGGTGCTGCGATGGCAGGTGGCTTCAGCGATTATGATCTTGATAAAGACGGCATGATCAGCAAAAGCGAAGCAGCTATGTCAGAGAAGCTTATCAAAGTATTTGATGATTTGGACATCAACAAAGATGGCCAGTTATCAAAAGAGGAATTCAACAAGTAATCATACACAGCTCGCTTCTTGACCCATCAAGCCCAGTTTTTAGCTGGGCTTTTTCATTAAAAGCGATAGGTTAGATTGAGACTCGCTTGAAACTGATTCAACACATCGCCATCAAAGTGCCAGCCGCAACCGTCATCTGTTGATGGGTCATTGTCACAACTAATCTTTGAGCTGTTTTTTACGATGGTTGCGACCCACCTTAACTCAGAGCCCACACTCAAACCGCCCGCAAGTTTGTAGTCAACACCCGCAAATAAACCTGATGCAAAGAAGGTATCCTTCTCGACAAAGTTGGTGGTGATATAGTTAGCGCCAAGCTGTGCACCAGCATAGGCTGATAGATTGTCTGTTACCGGTCTATATACCGCGCTTTGAAACAGTAATAGTTCTGAATCTATCTTCTGCTCGGCGTTACTTTCTAACTCACCGCCAAAAAAGCTGTAGTAGATGCCATATTTGGTATCATTTATGTGTCTGTCTACACTGATTGCAAAATGAGCGTCGTCTGCAATTTCATGCTCTTGCCCTTTGCTGGTGGTAAGCGTTTGGCTAAAAGTCTGGCCTGCGTACGCAGTCACGCCAATATCCGCAAAGCTTGGTGCTGAAATAAACGCAGCACTTACAAGCACCGCACAGAGTAATTTTTTCATAGGATTTCCTTGTCAATGTGGCCAACTAAATGGCCACCTAAAAACGTTACATAGGTTGGCGCAATTTTACATTAAATGTCAGATATATAAACCTTGCTGATTGATTGTCTGCTCCGTTAGTGGCTCATTGAGCCAGCCAAGTTTTACTGGCGTGTTGTATAAACGCGGGTTCCCCAGTTGAGGCCAAATGTGGCAAAGACCTGGAACGAAGACTTTGGCTGTGTGCATGGGTGATTCTGTGCGTTTATAGTCCAATATAACCATATCCAAACCATAGCTTTTGAGGTGTTCAACAATATTTAAAATATCAAGCTTAAGATTGTAGGTGGACTCAAGCATGTAAGATTGCTCTTTCTCATTGTGATGAATGTCTAGAAAGCTTTCCTGTGTAATAGCATCAAAGTCGAATGGTGCTGAGTTTTGGTTACGAATTGGGATAAGTTGGCACAATTCAGTCAACGCTCTTTGTGCTGCTAATTCAGGGTTTAAGTGGCAACCAAAGCCAAATATCAAGCCGTTAGTTTTTTTGTCTCTACCTATAGCAGCCATGACAGGCACACCCAAATCATTCGTGATGTCTAGTATCCAATAGTGATGGGTTGTGTCTAACGAGTCATGAAGGGGGGTGAGATACTGTGGGTCTAATCTGGTTAGATCAAAGCTAGGTCGATTGATTTTGTTATACCACCATATTGCGGTTGCATCTCGTTCGATAAGCTCGAAGGTTGCTTGTAATATTGCTTCTTCTAGGGTGTTTCCAGTTGCACATCCATTAGAGTGCCAGCAACCATATTCTTGTTCTTTATATGGAGTATTTGCGTAGCACAATACACTGGGGATGTAGGCAACCTCATTATGGGCCAGTGACCAACATGACTGCCAATATATCTCACTGCCATTATATGGTTTAGCAGCTTGACGCCGTTTTGAATCAGGGTGGGCCTTGTCATTGAAGCGTTTGTATTGTAACTCACTATAGGGAGTGAGATTTTGGAACTGGTAGCACTTTGCTCTCAGAGCTTGTGGTGTTGAGAATAGACCTACATCGGAGCTTCTAAATTGAGCATTTCTTCGTTCAAGTGCTTCACATAATGCACTGGCTTTGGATTGAATAGGTTCCACCCCTTTACCCAAACAAGTTTGATTAAAATGATCTATTTTAGCGGTTGCTAAACTACGACACCCTTGCTTATAAAATGCTGTTCTGTATATCTTTATGGGCGATGAGTCTTCAGTGAGCAGTGATAACTGGTTAATAAGGCCCGTGTAGCGGTTTACATATGGCAATATCTTATCAACCGTTGATTGTGCTGAAATAACGCGGGAGCCACCATCTTTATCATTGGCAATAGGTTGGTCTACTAATTCTATTTTTTGCTCACTCAGGTTTGAGATCGCAGCGCTTGGGATTATGTAGCTTTCCAGAGTTTGTTCATTGGTCACAACAGTACAGTTGTGGTGATGAGCTAATTTATGTAGTAACGACGTTGATATGTTGAGTGATGCTTCATTGTATACGCTATATGAGAGTTTAATATGCTTCTGATGCTCATCAATGAAATGAATTAGTGGAAGATTGTGTAGTCTTGCGTCAATGTAGGCGTCAATTTGTGAGGTTTCATCAATCGAGAATACTGGGCTTATAACATAGGAGTCGTAAAAGTCTTCAATGATGATAAACCGTGATGACTGTGGTATTTGAGCGTAATTTATCTGAGCAATATTTTTGGTAAGCACAACTAGCTGTACATCTAAGGTATCAAAAATAGCTGAAAAGTGAGCGCTTTTTTGCGGTTGTATAATTTTAACAACAGGTACAGTTGCTTCGCTGATTATATGTGTCGTTTCATACACTAGGCCAGCGCTGCGCATGTGATCTAAATAGTAATGGAATGAGGATTTATCATAGGCACTTTCTAGCTTTTGCTCTATTTCAGCAGCGGTATATGTGCCGTTAATAAACTGGATAAACGGCAATTGAGCGATATCTAAAATGTAATTAGTTGAACTACTCGAAAGTAATACTTTAGAGTTCTTGTGTGTGGCGACGGTAAATTTAGGGTGCCAGCTTAGGTAAAGGAAATTCATAATTAATTATTTTTCAAACAGTACAGGACAATAAAAGTCGTTGTCTAAAATTTGCTTATAGCCGTAATCATTCTCAGTGTCTTGTACTTTTAAGTGCTCGGTATAAATACCAACAGACAAAGCCGCTCTTGGCATATTCGCATAGTTGGCTTTACTACCATGAATGAGATCCCATTGGTGCATTGAAAAAGACCCTCGAGAGAGTGTCAAAGCGTGCTCAGTCCATTGGCTAGTTGAGTGCTCCATTACACGAATTGCTTCTGTTTCTAAGTCAAGATTTTGTGCGCCTGTTGGCGTTTCGAAGAGGTTTAAATGGTGTGACTTGGGCACATAACATAGCGTACCACTGTCGGGAGTCACATCAATCAGTGGGATCCACAAGGTCGCTACGCCGCTTTTGAAAAAGGGCATATGCTGTGAGTCTCGATGCCAGCCAACGTTTGTTTTTGGGTTGTTACCCTGAGGCTTGTAATATAACTGACTTCCCCAAACACGCAGTTTACTGCATTGTAAAACTTGCGCAATACTAGTTCCAATATCGCTTTTTGTGAGTAGATTATAGAAAGCTTCACTACAAATGTGTGGCTGCGCCACACGAGTCAATGCACCTTGCTCATGACCTTTGGCAATGCCCCAATGGCTTAGCCCTGTGTCACTTTTATTATCGAATAAGCTAGGAATAGCATTAAATGCAGCATCAATAAGCTCGACTGCTATCGCGCCCTCGTCAAAAAGGTGAAACCCTTCGTTTTGAAATTGGTTATGCAAAAGAATCTCCAAAATATGCTATAGGGTTATCTTGTAGCGCACGTTCAATAAGCTCTGGTGATAAGCTTTGAGCATGAGTCAGCTCTTGCGGATCAAAATCTTGATGGTCTGGATGTGGGAAGTCTGAGCCAAAAAGTAGTTTGTCGCTGCCAATCCAATTGACGACTTCATCAAGACATGGTTCACCAGATTCGAAGCTCACATAACAATTATTTTTAAAATAATATGAAGGTTTATTAGGGAGTTTGTCCTTGACTAACGCGGGAAACTCGGGGTAACAGATGTTATCAAGCCGCCATAGCCAATAGGGGACCCAAGCTGCACCGGCTTCAAGAAACATAAATTTGATACTTGGATATAATTCAAAAACGTTACCTTCTAGCAAACTTAAAAAGGCGACTTGTGCCTCAAGTGCGTGAGAGCAAGCATGTAAGCTAAATCGGCTGCTAAACCTATTTGTGCCAATGGTGTCTCCATGCAAGTGTGTGCCGCCATGAAAAGCAACTTGAATATTAAACTGATGACAAGCTTTCCAAAAATCTAAGTAGACGGCTTCCCCTAAGTGATGCCCTTGTATTGGCTCAGGGCGAATGGTGATGAGTTTGAAACCTTGTTGTGCAATCAACTGAACTTGCTGTGCAAGTAAGCTGGGGTCTTGCCGGCTCACTATCGCAGCAGGGATAAGTCGGCTTTTGTCAACCAAGCAGTAGTCTAAAATCCAGCGGTTATAGGCTTGGGCATATGCGAGAGATACTTCACTCGGGAGCTTATCGTGATTAACGATATAGCCTGTAAATGTCGGAAAAATAAGAGCTTTTTCAACACCGTCTTGGTCCATGCTCTGAAGTTGCCCAAGCCCAGACATCGCAAGTTTTCTGGCATCAGAGTTTTGTGGCCGCAATGCTGTTTCTAGCTGAATTTCATCATTCCAATGCTTGAGTATAGGAGTAGTACCGATGTAGTAAGTTGGGGGTAAATCTACATCGCTTTTGCTATTGTGCTTAAAATGTACTGGGTATTGCTGATAAATTTTACTATCTAAGTATTTTTCCCAAATATAGAGCGGCTCCATTACATGCCGATCACAGTCGAAGATTTTCATAAAAAGCCTAGAAATTAATAGTGTGCAGCACACACTGTGTGCTGCATTTTTTGAGCATTAACAAGAAGTAAAAGGGTGGCTACGACAAATATCCATAAAGTCGTTGATCGCTTGGGTTTCGATCATTGCTCTTTTTGACTCATCCTGTAAATTACTTAACTCTGGCTTAGGTGGAATAGTTACTATAAAACAACCTGTCAGCTCACTCATATTCTCAAAATGCCAACCGTTATATAGGGCTAACTTTGAGTCATCAAATTTGCCGTCTGTGTAATCTAGGCCTAGCTCCGCTCGCAGTTTGTCTCTAATTTGCTCATCTGTTGGAGAGCCGTCAGGGGCATCTACCAAGCTAGCTACAGATAGGATATCACTACTGGTTGGAAGTGAATCATTTTCAACAATGTACTTTGGTGAAGGACTAAGCTGTTCAACGATTTCTTTAGTTTCATCGACGCTTTCTACCTTCGCTTTGATCGTTCCACCTTCAGTTTGGCTACCATAAGTAAATGTGACTGAGTCACCTTTTTTGATAACGAACCTTACTTTGGTTTGATATGCGGGAATTTGTGGAAAAAAGCCAAACTTTGCTAAGTAATACTCAGGAAACTTAACAATGTATTCTAGTTCTTTTTCGTTCTCCCAGTTTTTCCATGCATATGCAATCATTCGACTTAGTGCGGAGTGCCATGCACTAATCGCAAGCATATTTTCTACTGGGTTTGGGCCCGATGTTTTAGTTTCATCATTGTCATTAAACCCGTAACGAGTACCAAGTTTATTTAATTTATCTTCCATTTTACTGTCCTTATTCTATTTTTATAATGATTCATCTCATATGAACTTGATACACAACTTCATCTGGGCATTAATATTATACTGAACTTCACCTAAATGGTAATATTATATTGATTTAACTAAGGTTATTTAAGTTTCTCTTTAAGCCATCCCATTTTTCTGGGGCATAAAAAATCGCCCTTTACCCGTTCGTTTCCAGAAATGCCATGTTTTCGATTTGCCCAAAGTTTTGGTAGCTGAAATCTTCAGATATTGAAATGTTGCTATAGCGGTTTCTTTCATTTTCATTCCTTTTGCATTCACAATGTTTAGAACATATCACCTAGAGACATCAATATATTCATAATTTTTTTCTCTAAATATATAAACCTTGTTGATTTTTTTAGAGGTTTATCTAACCAGTGGGTAAGTGTTAATATCGTGGCCAAGCTTAGTTGACCACGACTATGTCCTTGTCGACGGTAAAATGCCTAGTTACCAAGACGGTTTAAAGATATTTGTGCCTATATATGTTACTAACTTTTCGTTATTTCCAGCTAGCGTTAAACTAGCTAGCTTTTGGCTAGCATCACTTGATAGGGTAGAGTTATTAGGTAACTCTACTTTAGCGAACTGATCAGCTAATGCTGCCTCATTGTTTTCGTTTATCAATGTTTGAACTGTTTTGTAAAGCTCATTGTTATTGGCAACCTCAAAAACCAGTAACGCCAAAGATTTTTGTTCGATGTCTGAAAGCACGAAGCTAGGATCACCGAAAAAATCAAAGGCTTTAGTAGCCGGTGTATAGTTCATGCCATGCTCTGCTGAGAGCGCAACCTTTACAGCTGCATTACCTAAAGTCAGAGTAAGCTGTTCCTGCGCATTTTCACTGGCTGTTTGGGATACTAAGCTGTCTGCTGTGGCGTCATCAATATACACATTTGATAGCTTCCCCAACTCCCCATAGACATTTGAAATCAGGGTATACATTGATGTATCACTGGTAATCGCTACCTGAGAGTTAGGAACGTAGTAAAGATTTTTCAGTTTTAATCTTTGTTCATTTCCTGCGTCGTTAAGACTTGGGTAAATGCTACTGGTGACAGACTGAAGTTTGTCATCTAAAACCATTGCGACTACTAGCTGTAAGCTACACAAACTATTTGAATAGCTGAATAAATCCTCTGCATTATAAGAGTTGTTCATTGTTTTTCCTTTAATTCATGTTTTTTATGGTATCGGCCTTTATGCCGGAGTTAAATATATAGTCTTTATAAATATTGGTATTAGCTTCACTATGGCAGGAACTACAGCTTGATGATGGTTTCTCAAACGGTTCAAGTATAGGGTTTGCTAGTTCTGTAGGGGAAGGAATGCCACTGTCAGACCATTGATTGTTTATTATCTCGTACTTACTCCAAACGGATGTATTGAGCCTTTGCTTGGTTTCATTGTTGTAAGTGGATAAATTCTGTTGGTCCTGAACGACTGGAAGGGCTACTAATTCAGTTGGCTTGCAGCCATCTGCGGGGTGAGAACATACAGGCTGATTAATTGGACAAGTAGCACTCGTAAAGTCGTTATTCTTACATAGTTTATCAACATCATCTATGCTCAAGCTAAAGTAAGCCCACTCGTTTCCATTGGCATTGATGAGATCTTTTTCGGTTAATGTGAGACCATTTGATGCATTTCGACTAAATTTTGGTACGCTGTTTTCTTGAATATAGGTTGCCCAGCTCCATTTGTTGGTTGTTGAAACCTGCTCAGAAGGGTTGATATTTTTTGGATTGTTCTTACTTGTAATATGCATAGCTGAAAGCCCAACAACGGACGCAGTGCATTCATCAACACCATTTTCATTTGGTTGTACAATATATGCGTATGCTTTGTGATATTGGTCAAACTCGCTATTATCTATTTTTCTCCACGCCGCTTTAACAAAAACTGCACCACGTTGCATGTTTTCATATTCACTTCCAGTGGGAAATTCAAATCGCTCGATTGGCGAGTTTCTTATTGACTGAATATAATCAAACGCGGGTTTATTCACATGGACGGAATAAAAAGTTATGTTGCCATTTCTATCCGATATAATGTCATCTTGCGGGTTTCGAAACTGTGTCAACACCAAAGGAGATTTTAAATTAGTTACCTGTTTCACGCTTGCGGGGGACTTAGCTGCAAGAACCCGGCAAGACTCTGGCACAACAGTATGTGTTTCACTCCAAGCATTGTGTAGGTTAGATTCAATTTCTTGTATTGTGGGCCAAGATTGCCAGACAGGAAGCGTGTCAGGCATACTAGTATAGTCTAACGTAAAGTCTGCAAGTCCAACTTTCCCATCAACTGTTGGCCAGTTAAGCGCGTGAAACTGGCGGTAAGCGTCTCGAATTGCAGATTGATTAGTTCTGTTATTGCCAAGAGTTGCTGAAAAACAAGGCAAGATTTTATAAGGTTTGTTGGCTAGCTCATTAAAGTTACTGCAATCAGAGGGGAGCTGATTAATCGCATCATCGTTAGCGCTAAAACAGCCAAAAGAGATGAACGGAGAGATCAGTAATAAGTACCTTTTCATTGTTGGTCCTTCAGTATTTTTGTAATTCTATGTATATCAAATGCATAACGTGTTTCTTGGTGTTTGTTTAAAATATGCTTTGCGAATGACATATGTTTTGTGGCTATTTTAATTAAACCTAACTTTGCGTAGGACTCTGCAAATAAAGCATGCATCCAGCCTCTATGAGATATTGCGCCCGCTCTGTTCCAGCCTCTGTATCCTTGTTTCATTCTCGAGATACCGCTAGCATTTGATTCTACTACGGCCTGATACCACCCTAGCAAAAACTCAGTGATTGATTGCCACGTAATAATTTCTTTTTCAGCCGCTATTTCATTTGCTTTTTTCAGAGCTCTTAGCATTCTTCTGTAGTCGCCCATGTAGTAAAAATATTGGGCTTTATGAAATAAGTTAAATGCAAGTGTGTGTGGGTCGGCATTGTTTCTAGCTAATGTTGACGATATAGCCATTAAATTGAAGCTTGTTTCATATAGTTTACTTTTTTCATCATTAGACAACGTATTACAGTTTAAAGCTAACTCATACTGAGCAAGCGCATAATGTGAATACAAAGCAGAAGTTAACTCATAGGGTAAGTGGTTTCGAGCAGTTATTTGATATTCGCTTTTTTGTTGTTCACTAAACTGCTGAATTAAACTTAAAGCGTTTTCATAGTCAGCGAAAGACAGAGAGTAACTACTTGTTGATTGGTAAATAAGCGCGTTGCAAAAGTAATATAATGGCTGTTTTGTTTTTGGAATCAATTCAGCATCTTCAAACTCAGATATTTTTAAAGTTGCAAGGCTTAGTTCGGATAGGACTGCGTAGTTGATCATTAGACTAAAGTACACAGACAGCTTACTTTCCATGCATAAAGCTGAAATAGGAAGTGTATTTATCTTACTTATGTTTTCTTTGTATGGCTCGGAGCCAAAGCCATTTTTACTCATTAGAATCATGCTAAGGTTGAGCCGAAGCTTAGATTGCCACTCAACAGAAAGGTTATTTTTTGTGGATTTTGCAAACTCAATTGAGCTAGTAATTAGCTGTTCGGAAAGTTGATATTGTCCAAGTAGTGAATATTTTACGCTCAATTCAATAGCGGTATTTACAGCTCTGTCAGTATCACCACTTTGGTGTATGCAGGTGACATAGAAAAATGGAGCCGTGTCTATAATTTTTTTGAAACTGTTATCAACCGTTTTAACTAAAACCTTATAGTTCTTTGACTTAGCGGTTTGCTCCATACTCTCATACGCCGCATCTCTTACCAGCGCGTGTTTGAAGATATAACTGTCGTTCTCGACTCTGCGTTGGTGGATGATAAGGTCATTGGCGACTAGTTCGTTTAAGTCGTTTTGTACTTGGTTTTCGCTCAAAGGAGAGGCGGCAACGAGCAGGTCGTATTCAAACTCTCGGCCGATGGTAGCGGCGAGTTGTGCGGTTTCTTTGGCGTATTGCAGGCTATCGAGCTTTTGCTGTAGTGACTCACGTAAGCTGGTTGGTACTTGGTCAAGCTTGTCTGGGTTTACAAAGTCGATGCGTCCTGCGTTGCCTGTCACTAAGCCTTTTTGCTTCAACATGCCCACTAGTTCTTCTATAAACAGTGGGATACCGTCTGTGCGGCTGATGAGTACATCCAGTACTTTACGTTCAACGTCACGACCATCAAATAGCTTAACGATAAAGTCTTCCGTAGCCTGCTCGGTGAGTTTTTGTAGGTTCACTTCCATTAGGGTCAGGTCGTGCAACTGGCTTGGTACTTTTTGTCGTGAAGTGCTCAGTAGCACATGACCGCCAGCAAGCTTTTGCGCAAAGTGATGAATAAACTCAAGTGTTGAGCTATCTGCCCAGTGAATGTCTTCCACTATGTAAAGTTTAAACTCATTTAAAGCATGTTGATTGGCTAAAAGTAGGGCGCTTAGGCCGTTGTATAGCAATTCTTTTTGCGCATCCGGCGCCAGTGCCGAAGGCTGTAGTTCGTCTTCTAAATCTATATTGAGCCAAACCAGCAAAATGGGCAGTGCTTGCTCTGTGTTGAGCGCATCATCTTGCTCACTTAGATATTTGCTAAACAGTTCAATGGCGGCTTTGGCGTTAAGGTTAGAGGTATTAAACAAGTAGCGAACTAACGTCAAAATAGGGTAGAGCGCGTTATTTTGGTGTTCGGGTAAACACTGAGCAACCAAGTGCTGGAACTGTGGTGCATTGGCACGAATTTCTTGTAGCAACCTTGATTTACCAATACCCGCTTCACCATGAATATGCGCAATGCGAGTATGGTCCGTTTGCTGTTTCATCATCGAAAGCGTTTGTTCAAGCTCATGATGACGACCGATCAGCTCATGGTTATTTCGCGTACCACGCATAAAACCAAAGGCTTCTACACGTCTCTCACCCACTAAATTGTAGACGCTAACTGGTTCAAAAATGGGGCCGAACTGGCTTTGTCCGTATGAGGTAAACTCTGAGTAAGAGTCCAAGATGGCTCTTGACTCAGCGGTACACAAAATCTGCTTTTCACCCGCTTCACGGGCAAGTGCTACGGCAATGTTAGCGTTGTAGCCTTCCGGAATTGCGTTGGCGTAGGTAACAAATACGCCAGTGTGCATACCTAAATGGACATTGATTGCGACATTATGTGCCTCGTGCATTAGGGCATTACGTTTGCTGAGCTCACTGACGATTTCAAGGGCTGTACGCGCGCACAAGCGGGTGTCGTTATCACTGGCAACCGGGTAGCCGTAGTAAAACAAGCAAGTGTCGGCCAAATGACCTACATGATAGGCACCATAACGGGTTGCGATATCAATTAGGTTATTACGCTGTGACTTATAAACAGTGTCGATAACGTCATAGTCTTTGTCGTTATTATTAAGTGCTTTAACGCTGAGCCTTACAGCGAGTACAGTCAGTTGTTTGCGTTCAGTCAGTGCGGTATATTCCTGCACAGCCCTATGGTTTGGGTCGTCATCGCGGATAAGGACCGTGGTGTCATCAAAGCCATGCTGCGCCTGTACATCAGCCAGTACACCAACAAGGTTAGAGACATTCATTTTCGACAGTTCAGAGTATATTTCAGCGCCAGTGATAACACGCTCCGTGGCGTTTTTATGTAGTACCCTGCGCAGTAGCTCTGACAGTGGGTGCCCTAGTAATGCACTGGGAATGGGAATATGTACGTCACTGAGCTGCTTATGATATATCGACGCAATACTGTTACCAGTCACAGCTGGCAATCCGGTTAAACACTCTAAAAATACTAAGCCCCACACGTATAAATCAGACTTAGCAGAAGCCGGTTCACCGCGCAGTTGCTCTGGTGCGCTGTAAGAAGGTGTGCCCAGCGTTTCTTGTGTGAGTGTTAGGGTATTAAAGTCCGGTTGGCGGCTTTCATTTACCAAAGTACCAATACCAAAGTCGAGAATTTTGGCGTATGTCTTGGCACCGGATTTGGTCAACATGATGTTGGCCGGTTTAATATCGCGGTGAATAATACCTTTGCTGTGTGCGTGTATCAGCGCATCCAACACCTGTAGCATCACGTCGGTGGCGACGACTGAATCAAGTGCTTGCTCGGTAGTTAAGTACTCTCGAAGTGATACGCCTTCGACGTATTCGAATACGCCATACAAAATATCTTCATTTACTTGGCCTCTATCGAGCAAGCGGACGATATGTGGGTGCTGAAGTTGACTACTTAACTCGGTTTCACGTTTAAAGCGCTCAATATAGCGTTGTTTTTTTTGTTCTTCGCAGTGAGGTTCTAAGGCGAGAAATTTAATGGCAACGGGTTGATTAGTGTTTTTATGCTTTGCTTTAAAGACCTTACCGAAACCACCTTCACCTATTTTGTGAATGAGTTCATAGTGTTCAGAATTAAAGCTCGAGGTGATAAATTCATCTGAAAACTGAGTGAGCGACATAGCCTAATTGTTCCAATAAATTTTTATTTGTAACCAGATCCTTTGAAAAACTTCCTAGTTACAGTTTGTTTTTTATTCTTCTAGACAAGAAATCTCCGCTCTTCCGTGCACTTGTCTTAAGCTTGTCAGTATAGCCTACCTTATAGGTTTGTTTTTAGGGAACTAAAATTATATTTTTATTAAATTTGGGAACGGTAAGTAATGAGAATGTCTACTTACCGTAATACAGGGTGCTACTTTAGGGTGATATTTATGTTATCTAACTTGTTATGGGAGATGGCATAAGTACGACTTCCTGATGCATAACGGCTGTCAGTGCTTCCATAGCGACGACGTTCAAATTCAAAGTTAACCGTACAATCAAAGTTATTGTTTAGCTTCTCATTTTTGAAAAGTTCAAGGGCTTCAAAATCAATTGACTTCTTACCATCGTCTTCAACATCACTGAGAATATGAGAACTGCTTATCTCTTCGTCGCCGTTTTTACATACACTGGCAATGGTTATTTTTAAGGATTCATTGTCTTTCGGGCTTGTTGCTTTAATCCAACGCAAGTCCAGAACCTCATCAACGGGGAAGGTTTGCTCTGTTTGAGGCGCTAAAATATCAATGGCCTGTGGCAAAGTGACCTTGCTTTTGAGCGTGATTTGCTCTTCTGCGCGGTACAGCTTTACCTCATATTCAGTATCTTGAGCAAAATATGGAAAGGTTACGCGGTAGTCGATATCGAAAAAGTCTACGTCTTTTTCCATATCTTTGGTGGTGCTATTGGCTGTGACCGATAACTTATCTCCGCTAACTAGGTTGAGGTTATTCCCATTGCGGCTACTAACATTGAGCTCTGCAATCACTCGGCTGTCATTGCCATTTGAGGTAACGTAAACGTCAGACCAAATTGCCTCGGTTTTTACATCGTTTGAATTTGTGGTTTCGGTTGAACAAGCACTAGCGAGTAGGCAACACAAAGCAGCACTGGTAAGCTTGAAATGGCGCATGAGATATCCTTATAAGAATGTACGCAAATAGAAGAGTGATGATATTAATCAAGCTGAGGTGTATATAAAATAGTAACTAACAAAAAATAACAAATTAATACAAATCAGCTTGTTGGCTCGATTATTACCTTAACCTGATGAGTTTTTAATGAACAACTGAGTGCCTCAAGGTGGTGATTGAGGTGTACAAGTGCTTGAGATAGCTCGCTTTTTGACAGTGGCTGTGTGCAGTAAAGTTGGACTTTAAGGGTTGCATCTAGCTTTTTCATGGACCCCGTGTGGCTCAAATAGCAAAAGCTTGGACAGGTTGCTTTAAGCGCTTCACATGCTTGTGTGAGCTGTTGTATCAGCGCCTTCTCAAGGCGCTTTTCGGTTTTGGTCATAACTTTACTCAGTAGCAGCGTAGATCCAGCACTGCTTACCGGAGGCAAGCGTGGCCATCACACGATGATATTCATCCACTTCGTAGTTATCAGCTTGTGTCAGCTCATCATCCGTTATTAAAAAGACCATGCCTTTAACGGTGTCACTTTTGTCACCGGTGCGTACCAAAATTGGGTGGATATCTTTACCACTACTTGCGATAACCGCCGCATCCGTAATTTTTACTTCGTCCACTCGGTAACCCAGTAAGGTGTCGTGTTCACCTTCTAACAGGCGGCCGAAGGTGTCTAGTTGCACTTGTGATTGTTGCAATGTGCCGTATGAAAATAGTGCTTCCATGTTCTTTCCTGTCACCTAAATTGGCCCAAAACTATAGCAAAAATATAAATACAAAAATAGGCCAAATAACCCGCATTCAATGGATATGATAGAGTTAATTCAATCATAATATTGCCAGAGATAAGGTATATAAGCGCTGCAATTGTTGTGTAGCTCAACGCAGAAATACGCAAAAGCGCAGTGCTGTAGCATGTCGCTTATCCCCAGTTCAGGTTAAATGTCTTTTGGTCGACCAACATCGCCTTGGCTGTAGTCGCATACACCCTCAACAAAAATTGTTTTAAGGGCAATAATTTCTCTGGTGGTGATGTCTTTGCCATACATGCCTTGGCGCACCGCGGTGTCTACATCTATCAGTGCACATTTGAATATATCGCCAGCCCAAGGTGCACCCGCCTCAATGCGGCTGGTACTATACATCGGAAAGCGAGACTGGCAGGCACCATCATTTTGCTGATTCCAGCTGCCGTCAAATACGTGGTTACCTGCGGCAAAAATACTGCCATCGGCATTAAAACAGGTATCTTTTAAATCATGAGGTTTGGCTGCAATGATACCTTCAGGCGTATGCTGTTTTATATTGCTCAGCCATTTATCCATCATGGCAAACGCTTGTGTGGTTGGGTCATGGTCTTTGTGTGCTACCCAAATCACGTGATTTTTATGGTGCCCTTGAGCGCTTTCAATGCGCAGGCGGCTGTAAAATGAAGCCGACATGTGATGCATATCTAAATCATTTTCTAAATAATGACGAGCATCAATGATGGGCAAATGGACCTGACCAATAAATACTTGGCCTGAGCGGTATGCGGCTTCCATGGCTTGCAAAGAACCATGATGGCGAGGTGCTGAATAACTCGTAGATTCAGTGATGTTATCGCTGCCCCACAGTGATAACCACAACGGGATTTGCGTGCCGAGCGGTGTGACTATCTGCTCACGATGCATTTGGTTTTGGTATTTCCATGCGCCGATGTTTTTGTTGATATCTAAAAACTCAGCCATTGTGACTTTTTTATCAAGCAACGCTTTTAGCCCATACTGAACACCCACATTGTCCCATGTGCTTTGCCCAAAGCCATCGGTATCTGTACCAAACACATGTTGCATGTCCTGCCAGTAACTCCAGTTTGTTTGCTCTACTACGGGCTTGGCAAAAAACTGACGTAAAAAACCCTGTTTGGGGTTATTGATAAAGGCTGAAAGCCCGAAGTAGCCATTAATACATTCGCTGTTACCCTTTGGAAATGACGGAACAAAGCCTGCCATTAACTGATTAAGCGGTTGCAAGAACCCTGCTCGTTGTGGAAAGTCATTGATGGCGTTCATGCCTTCGATTAAACGTCTGCGCTCCCAATCCCGCCATGCTTTGCGATTTTTAGCTCTGAAGGTAAAGTAGTTATTGAGTAAATCACAATCCAGCGCGTAGGTGGTTTGGGTGATCATGTCTGGATAGCTGTAAAGGGGAATTAAGCCATCCAAAATACCGGTACTGTTTTGGCCTATTAGGTACTGAGCTAAGCCGCCGCCAGAACCACCAATACCCACGGTATAAATGGGCTCGCCATAGAGGCTAGTGAATTGTTTTTTTACTCTTCGAGCGGTATCTTCGGCCAACAACATGTTATAGGTGTAACTGGTTTTGTTACCACTGGAGCTGATGACCGCGTAGCCGTCGAGCAATTGTTGAGCTTGCCGTTTTATCACTTTCCAAGCACTTTGCCTGCCTTGTCGGTAGCCAATGCCTGAGCCACCATTAAATTGATAGATTAAGCGTTGATTCCATTGTGATTTTGCTTGCCTGTCGCCGACTTCATCCACTGAAACAGGCATGATTAGCGTGTAAATAAAGCGGTTTATTGTGCCTTGCTCGACTCTGAATAGTTTGTCTGTGCTGGTTGGTAGTGCTTTGCTGGAAATGGGGTAAGGCTGTAGGTTTTCGTCAATTGCATAGTAGGAGAGTCGAGTTTTTACGCCACAATCTTTACTATATCCGATCACCTTTTTTTGTTCATCGTAAACAGGCACACCAAAGCCTTGTTGGTTGTCGATTTCTGGCTGACCAAGGCCTGAGTCTAGTGTCATGCAAAAGAAAGGGTACTGATTGGGGCCAGAATAGAGGTTTTGACTGGGGCCAATCTCACCAAGCGCAATGGGAAAAGTAAATGTTTCTACAGGGCGTGTAACCGTCGAAATATGAGGATAGAAATCCAGTAACAGATTATTGCTAGCAGGGGCTATCGCTTTGACCTGCCTGTGAGTGTATTCGTCTTGTGTGAGCATTGGCCATGTTATGAGTATGGCTGCTATGCCTACAAGCACCATCAAGCTTGCGGCTATCCACTTGAGGTATTTTCTCATACATCACCTATTTTTTATTGCCTGTTACTCTAAGTTTAGGGCAGCAAAATTTGTGACGTTGTTATCACTTTGTGAAAAGCTGATAAGCCAATGAAGCTGGGGTGAATTTAGTTTGTTTTTTTGTCTGAAACACTGATAGGCGCAACAAAGCGGTTAAAACTTTTGCGCAAACAGGTCCGTCAATCACGCTGTTTAGTGCTCAAGCAGTAACGACTTGATTGCGACCGCCTCGTTTGGCCTGATACAAGGCGCTGTCGGCCCGCTTCAAGGCTTGTTCATAGGACCCATCTTGTGGCGAAATTTGAGTCACGCCAATACTGATTGATATGCTGACTGGCATATTTTCCTGTGTATGCAGTTGATGAGTATTCAAAAGTGCTTGCTCAACTGACGTCCGTATACGTTCAGCGGTAACCGTTGCATGCTCCAGAGTGAGATGTGGCAGAACGACAACAAATTCGTCGCCACCAAAACGGCAGGTGATGTCTGTTTGTCGCAATGTCTCTGTGCAAATCTGTGCAATCTTACGAATAGCAGAGTCTCCAGCATGGTGTCCGCAGGTATCATTGAGCAGCTTGAGGTGATCTAGGTCGAACATGAGAAGCGACACCGCGTAGCCATGCCTTCTAAAAGCATTAAAGTGATAACTTAGCTCTCGCTTTAATCTACGGCGATTGAATAAACCGGTCAGTTGATCGGTGTCGCTTTGTGCTCTGAGGCGTGTTTCAAGCTCATGACGTTGTGAAATATTACTGGCCACCCAAAGAACAACATCTTCATTATCTATTTTAAAATCCAGCGCTTTAATGCGTCCTTCAAACCAAATAGGCTCAGAAGGTCCCTCATCAGGTAAGCCGTTTACATCTTTATTGCTCAGTTCATACTCCTCAATGAGGAGTACTTTAGAAGCCAATGCACGTTCAATGGTGGCGATAAACCAAGCCGCTTTGTCTGGTTTGATTATGTCGCTGATATATTGACCTACTAGGCTACTACCATCGTGATAATAACGTTCATCCTGGCCTCCATAAATGGCCACATATCTACCATTGCGAGAAATTAAAAAGGCAGGATCGGGTAACGCCGCGAGTACTGCGGTCATCTGCTCAGCGTCTATCATTTGATTCCTCAGAGTACTACGAGATCAAAACTAATCCTTTATTATTGTATGTCATGCAACAAAAACGGCAACTTTGATATAAAATTTTACTGAAGAAAATGCGCAATAAAAGCAGGCAATCAACAGATTGGATGAGAGGATCTAGGGGCCGTTGCAACCTGTTATCAGTTAACGATATTGAGTTAAGTGGTCGTAAATCAAGGCATTTTTGGTATGCTGATAAATGCTCTTACCACTCGGTTTCTGAACTCGATATTGGTTGCTAAATTAGCATGTTGATATTCTCGGCAATAATCTATGGGGTCACCTGAGTGGCTGAGCAACTCATCACGCGCTTTACTATGGCTTTTTGTGCTCAACTGCCAGCTACTAAGCAGTGAATCAGGTGGCTCAGGCAGTTGCTTAAGAATACGTTCGGATAGGCTGAAATTACTGTCCATAGCCATTTTTATCGTGTCGTCATTGGCAGCTGCTAGCCACACTGTGCCGTGCTTGTTTTTACAAATCAAAGGCAGATATGGAGCCAAAGCAGGAAACACTGAATTTTTATAAACCGAAACTTGCCAGTAGGACTGTGCGATTTTTACAAATTGTTCAAAGCTCTGGATGGCCGAAAAACCTGACTCAGCAAGCGGCTTTATTTCAATTCTGGGCTTATTGGCATTTACGGTGTCGTTGGCGCAGTCGATGTACCATTTACCGACAACCATGGCATTTTGAAAATATTCATCTCTGAGTGATCCCCATACTTTTGTCAATGGCATATTTGTTTTTTGCATGTATTGGCGTATGGGAGATAAAGCTGAAGGGTCATTGTGCAGGTGTTGCTCAATCAACTTAAACATTGCATCGCGAATTTCTAAACAGCGGCCTAAAGGGTAGGGTTTATTCGACAACGAGGTACATTTGGGTGCCAAAAGTAAATCGACTTGCAAACGAAGGTTAGCAAGTTCGCGTTCCAGAGAGTCAATGTCTTTTAACGTCATATAGTTAGCAGCTGAGCAAAGTTTTTCTCATTATAGAGACATTTTAGCCTTGTTTGCCAGTACCAGTTATAATCGCCATCTTATAGGTGGCGTTGTGGCCACCTAAAGATGGGTTATCTATTCACTCACAGATAAAAACAACGCATCAAAATAACTGTCGTTGTCTGAACCATGGTTGCGTGTACCTGTCATAACAAAGTCTACAAACGCGGTATTTGTGGGTAATAACGCATTTGCAGAAACACTCTGCCACTGTGCGCTTTGTGAGCTAAGCGTTTGACTATCTGCTATTAACCCTCCGCTGACGTCGAAAAATGATAGCTTGATCGCGGGCGTATCATTGCCACTGTAGTTACGTATCTTACCGCCAAAGTTCAACGACACATTGCCTGCTTGTATTGCTTCGCTAATATCTTGTAAGTCAATACGTTGCGCTACACTGCCGGATGCGCTCTCATTGGCACAAACACCGCCAACGGCAAAAAACTGATTGCCTTCATAGGGAGTTACGGCGTCACATTGCCCTGCGCTTAGCGATTCAATCGGCCCAGTGCCACTCCAACCATTTGTGCCCGTTTCAGCGCCTGGGTTCTGCAATAAGTTACCCGACGGTGTTTGCGCTTGAGTGATATGTTCACTAGGCGCCGCGGTTGGTCCACGGTCTGATATCACAGGGCAGTTAACGCTCTGGGTTTGTATTTTTAGACTAAGGGAATCGAAGTAGCTGTCATTGTCGGTGCCATTTTTGCGCGTGCCTGTTAGCACATAATCAATATAACGGGTTTGGGCTGGGATTGTGGTGCTGTTGGTGAATGCTTGCCAGCTTGAGTTAGCGCCTTTTAATGTGTCACTGGTGCCTAATATCTGCCCTTGTGCATCTTTAAATTCTAAGTGAATTTGCGCAATGTCGCTGCCGTTAAAGTTGCGCATAAAACCTTGGAAATGCGCTTTGATCGAGCCTTGGTCGATGATGGTTGCATAGTCGCTTACATCAACACGCTGAAAGGCCGTGCCGACGTTTTGCTCGTTATTGCAAATACCACCAACAGCGAACAAATGCTCACCGTTGTAAGGGGCTACAGAGTCGCATTGGTTGGCTGTTAGGCTTTCAATTGGACCTGCACCTTGCCAATGTTCAACACCTTGGTCTGCCTCAGGGTTAAGTAGTAGGTTAGGGCTGAGCGATGTGGTCTGTGTGGTACTAAAGGCAACGGGTGAGGACCACTCACTCCACGCCAATGCACGGTCACGCATACGCATTCTAAGACAATATTGCTGGTTACTTTGTAAGCCGGATAAAGTGACCCGATTTGGTACTTTACCTGCGCGGGTATCGCGTTCATTCCAGATATTTTGATGCTGATACCAAGTATCAAATACAGGGTTAGAAAAGTCGTCACACTGAGCGCTAACCTGCCAGTGGGCTGCGCCAAATTTGTCTAAATCCGCATCGGCAAACAATGACGCCACCGCAGTATTACAGCTTGGGTGAATATCACCTGCTTGTGGCCAGAGTATTTCAGGGGTATATGGCGCGGTGTTATTGAGTCTGACCTTTAAGGTGTCGCGAACGGTGTTATTAAGCGGGGTTTGTTCATCACCTAAGGAGATACGCTTGATCTCAAAGGCGGGATCGTCGCCTGCTTGTACATCAACCACCACAAACCCATACTCGTCTTGGCTCACTGAGAACTCGGTGTAATCAGCCTGAGCATATTCATCAAAATAATCTAAATTTCCGCCAGCGGATGCAACATTAACCATGGCATGTGTGTGATCGCGACTGGTTCCACGTGAATAGGCGTGTGTATGGCCAAAAAAGTGAATACTGGGCTTATTACAAGCGCTTGAAAACTGCTCTAACTTCGCAACAATTTGCCCGCTGTAATCAGTTTCTCCAGCAAGCCACATTTCAGACTTGTGGGGATGATGCATTTGGGCGAACAAAAAGTCTATATCTGTATTGTTACAAGTTTGTGCTAACAGGGTATCAAGCCATTGTAATTGCTCATCTGTTCGATAGGCGGTATTAGTGTCTAACGATACCACTCGAATATTTGAGTGATCTTGATACCACCAGTGCTCTAAATGATCCGGCGAGCCATTTTTGGGCAGGTTAAAGTAATTGAAAAAATGCTCGGAGTCGTTCTCATGATTACCTGGGGCTGGGTAGGTAGGCACATGGCGTGCAAGCGGTGCGATGGGGCCAAAAAATGTGTTGCGCCAACTGTCGTAGTGATTGCCGTTGTCTACCAGATCGCCTGGGATCAAGGTCATGTTTAAGCCATCGTGTAGGCTCACACCTAGGGTATTTTCAACATATGGGATCACGCCATTGTTTATTACTTCTCGAAACTTATTTGGGTTCGCTAAATCCTGCTGCATATCACTCATAGCAAGAATACGCGCGCTTTTTTCTTGTGCAGCAGTGGGAGGCGTTCTAAAGCTGTGAATATCACTCAAAGCATCCCCAGTTTTAACACGATAATAGTAAACGGTATCAGGTTGTAGCTCGGTTAGCTGCACCTCGTGAATGCGGCTAAGTAAATTGCCTTTCTTACTCGTGCCAGCGGTTTGCATAGAGAGTGCTGTGCTGGTGCCCCACAGTACAACAGACTCGTCACCCCCACTGGTTTCCCAGCTGATCCACATACTGGTGGGTGATGCAGTTTGTAAAAAGGGAGTGACATGAAAAGAGTGGGCGGCAACTGTATTTGAGCCAGCAAGTGTTGCAATGCTCATACTTGCGACGAATAACACGTACTTCATTGATAGTTCCTTGGTTAATGAAAACGAAGCAGCATCGCAAAGTAAGATTAAAGAATAATGTATATGGTGTTAATTTATTGTGTATTTGCTCAAGGTGAACCGTCCAGCGCAACGAGCTTTGTTCATTACTGTAAACTATCAGACGTATGGAGCGATTGATTAGGCCATCATACCGGCTTGTTTATAGTAAAGAGATTTATGATGTAGGTAGTGCTGCCACACCTTGTCCATTTGTTGTTGATAGTGGCAGGCTGTATCACGGCCGTGCAAACCGTTGTGTATCAACATGTCGCAAAGCTGCATGGCACTGGCCATGGCGTTGTACATCCCTTGTGACGAAAGTGGGTCAAAGCTCATGGCGGTGTCGCCAATCGCATACCATTGTTTACCTGCCACTTGCTCAAGTTTAGAGGTATTGGCAGCTACCAACCCATGAAGCGTTTGAGTGTTTGGTATGAGCTGCTCTATAAGCGTTTTAAAGCCGTGAGTCATCCGAGCTTGCTGTAAAAATTGTTCAACATCTTGATGATCTTGTTTTTGCAGTTGCTCGGCGTTTAGTTGCCACGAGACTATTCGTGATTGAGCATTGTTTATTGCCCCGCCAAACTGGTCTGATGGAATGGGCGCACTATACCACCAACCGCGTTGTGAGCTGCTGATCAAAGCCATATTTTTCGAGACGCTAAACTGTGCGCTGAGCCAAATAGACACAAGTTTATCGTATTGTTTTCGAGTAACACCCTGTTGGCGTGCAAATACACTATGTCTGCCACTGGCATCAATCACAACATTGGCACTTAGGCTCAGTGTTTGTTGTTTGTGTTCATACTCAAGGAGCCAGCGATTATCGTGAAATTTGCTGGTAATGGGCTTGGCAGGCCAGATGCATTGTACCCCAGAGCGCAGGCATTGCAGCCGCAGTTGTGTTTCGAACTGAGTTCGGTTTAAGTGCCAGCCAAGACCATCTGGGTTGCGTAAGTTGTCTACTACAGCAGGTTGGCTACTTCCCCAATACGAGAGCATGCCTTGACTGACCAAGTGAGGACCGTTATCAAGTAGATGTTCAATCCCAAGAAGTTTCAAAATGCGCCGAGCCGCTGGTGGCAAACACTCTCCAGCCTTGGCCAGTGGGTGTGTATGTTTATCCAACAAAATGACCTGAAAATGCTTGCTCAGTGCCAGTGCAGCAATACAGCCTGCAATGCCTGCACCAACAATGGCAATTTGCGTTTTTTGGTTTGTCTCGGCGCGCATTGATTATTTACGTCCTGTAAAACGATTTGCTTTATCAGTTTTGCTTAAATCAGGACGAAGCAGTGCTTTATCAGCCTGATTGAACTCACTCAGCTTACGAGCTTTGACTGCTTTATGTTGCTCGCTGTTACTGGGGGTAATACCCACCTGCATTGACGCGGGAAAGTTAGTAACGCCAACTTTGGTTTGATCGAGTACTAATGCTAGTTGCGAAAACCCAGTGATCATAGAGTTGATTTGCGCTTCATAATTGTTGGATGGGCCGATAGGTAAATCATCTAACCAAAACTCTCTTTCATTGAAGGCCGCTTGACGCTGCTCTAACGTTTTGCTTTCATCAATAACTACCTGATAGTTGTCTTGGTTGAGCATGTTGTTAGGAACACGAGCGGGCCAGAAAGTCGGCAAATATGGGTCATACGCCTGATTGTAACCGTCTCGACAACTGGCGGTATCAGTTTGCCAAGGAATCGCCATCCAGCGTGTGATCCCACCTGCAACCTGCCCACTGAGTAGTGGCCCGTCAGGCTGGCGTGTGATCTCTGGGGTCATGACGGGACCGTAGTTTATGCCGTGCGTTGGCGCGGTATCGACAGCATGATGTAAACGATATGCTTCACTGTACATACCTGCGGTACGCATTGGCCACGTCATCTCACACCCTGGGTGAAACGCATCCGCTAAGCAAAAATCCATGGCTGCGCGTGTCAACACGTCCGGTTGCTCGCAAAGTGGTACGTCATCAATCGCTTTTGGTGGTTGATATTTAGGGTCATAATCGGCGATAAAGTCACCCTTAACCCACTGCGCCAAAGCGTCGAGTTGTAGGCGGGTTAATGAGCTAAACTGGCGCGGTGAGTCATTGGCGTCAACGCTCATTGCATCACCATAAATCCATGGCCATTGTTGTGGTGATAGTGCACTAAACTCGGGGTTCCAAGATGCGACGTTGGCAGGGTCATTGGTTATTGAAAACTCGGTATCAAGACGTCTGAAGTTATGATACAAGGTGCGACGCCTTTCTTGCCAGATAGGTGACGGGTTAGACAGCTGGTTGAGCCATTGTTCACTGGTAAAGTCAAATGGGCTATTCCAACCAAAGCCCGCCAAGAAACCAGCGTTGACCCACTGTAGATTGGTCATACGTTGGAAAATCGGTAAAATATCGTGAGTGAATGAAGGTTTCTTGGGAGCAGGCAGCATACCTGCCGTTACCGCCACATCGCGCATCAGATCCCACATGGTACGTACCGACTTTTGTAGCGGCGCGTAATCTGGTGGCGCGCAAATCACCCAGGCGGGTTTAACCGTGAGCGTTTGCTCGTTATATACCACGGTTGCGGTGATAGGCCCATCGGAAGTGTCGTCATACCAGCCTTCGTTGTTACCAAAGGTGACAGCAGGCTCTCCTTTGAGGTTCTCTGACTTACCGTGGCCGCCTAGCATCACCAAGCGACCTTGCTCATCGGTGCGCATCTCGCCTAAATAAACGTCTTTGCCCTCAAACTTACCGACAAATTTGCTATTGGCACCATCTTGGTTTACACCGCTTACGGTATACTCTCCACCATCGATTAAAAGTGTTTTTCTATCTTCTGTGCTCTTGTTGCGCAGGTATGAAGGTGGTGCTTTGGCCGCTTCTGGGATATCCAGTGCCAGCTGAAACTCATACCAAGAAGCCTTTTGGTTTGCCAATCGAGCTTGCCAAGTAATCGCGGCATTGTCGCAAGTGAGTTCTTGTACCACTTCGCCAGCTTCGTTTAGACCATAAATACGAAAACGTGCTGCTTGTCGTTTTAATGCACCCGTAGTATCACGATAGAAATCTTCGCTTTGAATGGGTGGCTCATTGACCTCAGGGCCAATAAAATAACCGTCAACGCTATTGCCAACACGCATCACCCCTATGGGTGGGTAAATAGCTGCGCTCACGATAGTTTTGTCAGAGACTGTGTGGGTCATTGAAATATTCCTTCATTGTTTATCAGGTTTGTACGCTAAGGCGATGGCATGGTGGCGCACTAACTGAGTGCACATGCCCTATCGCGTATAGAGTCGTTTTGACAAGGTCATCTCAGAGACCCACTGCGCAAAACAAGAACGATAAGTGTATGCAGAATTTCAAAGTTCGCCAATTACGAGCGGTTACGGGCACAGATTATCAGCTGGGATGATTGCGGTTTTTCGTATATTTTCTAGTGTGTTATGGTGTGGTTTGCGATGCATACTTGGCCCTGACTAAGGCAACATAATGCTCTAAATTTTTGTTGCCACAGGTTGCAAAAGCCGTTGTTGTAGCGCTCAGATGTAGCATCCGGTCTAAGCGAAACTCTCTATAGTCATTTCTTAATTGGCAATAGGCCACTAACGTCCACTTTCCGCCCCAATAGACCATTCCTAAAGGCTCGATGATACGTTGGCTGTGTGCCTCATTGGCATCTTGATATTGTAGTTCTACACAATAATGAGCATTTATGGCATCTCGTAATAACTCGCTGAAAGCTTGTTGTTGCGCACCATGGTTGAAGCTGGCAACCAGATAAGGGGATTGTTCACTGAGTTGTTTTAATTGGCTTGGAAGTACCGCTTCGATTTTCTCCATTGCGGCTTTTGCGTGGCTACTGAGTGTTGGGTCGGTCCATGCACTGACCATCTTACTACCAAGTAACAAAGCGGTTAGCTCCTCGAGACTAAACATCATAGGAGGTAGGGGGTGGTCGTGTATGATGTAGCCAATTCCTGCTTCACCAGAAATAGGAACCCCAGAATTTTGCAGGCTCTAGATGTCTCGGTAAATAGTACGCTCGGACACTTCAAAACGCTCGGCCAGTTGTTTGGCCGTGATAGCCAGTCTCCGGCCCTTAAGCAGGTTGACGAGCTGAAAAAGTCGATCTGATTTATGCATCTGAACGTACGCTACTAAAAAATACCAGACTGAGCAGCTTAACCAGAGCAGGTACTTTGTGCAATGATCATATGGTGGGTCATATCTACAGATTGTTTGTCGATAAGCGCCAAAAAGTCCATACATACGGTCGAGTTGTTAAATGCTTGTGCGGTTCGCTTTGAGTCTTCCATTGATTGCCAGTAGATCACATCGATATAACCTTGGTTATTAGGCTGTTTAGCGAGTGAGCGATATAACAGGCCTGACTGTTTGTCGATAAACGTTTGAAAGGCATCGTTTAGTGGTAGAAAGTCCTGCTCGCTCACCCCAGGGGCTAGTTTAAACTTAACAATTTCAATAACATTTTGTGACATCATGATTTCCTTCTTAATGAATTGGTTTTGTCGTTAAGTAGTAAAGCATGAATGACTGTCAGGGAATGTCAGTAGTGTATGATGCCAGCCAAAAAGGAATGACAGCAGATAGCAGGCCTTACTCCGTCACATACGCTCAACGCTATGATGTACTATTGGGTAAGTAAACAGCGCCAAGTGTACAAAGTTTATCAAAAAGTGTGTGATGATGGCCCAGTATAACTTCCCGGTGAATGCATAGACCGCGCCGTATAAAACGCCCGCCAGAGTCGCGACCAACATATATTCCATGCCACCTGCAAAATGCGCAATGCCAAACAGCACACTGGATATAAGCAGTGCATAATAGGGGTTGATTAATGCACTGAGCTTGCTTTGAATGTAGCCTCTAAAAAATGCTTCTTCAACGACACAAGTCACCACTAAGTTATTGATAGCAAATATCCACCACCAACTGGGCAAGTGCAGATGTAACATGATCAATTCAAGCGACCATGCGCTTGCAAGTATTAGCGAAAACAGCAGGATAAATACAGCTCGCAGCTTGGTTTGATACTTCTCACCTACCGTTATCAAAGCGCCGTTATTTTGTAAAAGCGCAGGAGATAGCAGCAACAATACAAACAGCACGGCCGATTTATCAAAGTTAAAGTACAAGTCAAACGGTAAGCTATTGGAAGATTTTTGGACTTGTTCCAGTACAAGCAAATTATTAAATCCGGGTACCTGATGGGCGGCAAGCACAATACAGGCTATAAGTGTAATGGCTGTAATAGGGTAGCGAAACTTAGCTGCGCTAATACGATGAGCGAAATGTGCCAAAGACATAATTACGGCCAGCGAGACCAAGGCTTCAACGCCAACAATTTCGCCCAAAAACGCCACCATTAAGGTGGCAAAAAATAATCCGAAACTGGCTTTTGTATGGATAAAAGCACTGAGTAAACTGGCCAGCAACAGACTAAAAGCAAAGCTTTCGATTAGGTCGGGGGTATGAAACACAGTTGGGTGATCCTTCTTTACTTGGCTATTTGGGCAAACTACAACGTAAACTGTCAATAACAGTATCAACAGCGCTTTGCCTCGCCTCCAATATTGTTCGACAAAATAACATAATAATCTTTTATTTCAACATGTTATATTTTCATGTTTGATCTTTTTTTGCCCATCATACGTTAAGTTTGGAGTTTTATTCATAAAAGGACTAAGCAATGAACAATAATCTGAGGCTCACTTTTGTCGTGAGTACACTGTTATCTAATCTAGCCTATGCCACGGATAATTTGGCGAACGTGCATGCTCACTTGCATGACACTAAGATATCCAAACCTCAGCCTGCAAAGGCAAAGCTCCACGGTTTCGGTCCGCAGTCGCCCAGAGATATAGACGACACAAAAGGGCTAAACCCAATTGTTTTCTCAGCGGCACCAAAGCGCAATGTGATGAACTTATGCAATATTCACTTTCATAAAAATGCTGAGCACAGAGGTGGGGAGTTTGACCTACCCGCTGTTGTCAATAATAACCAAGCAGGTTTTATATACTCTGGTGCGCTAAGCGAAGCCGAGCGCACACCAGTGCAGGCCAAAATTTGCCCTTCGGGCGATCAAGGACTGAGTTCTGGTGATACCATTGAACTTCATCATGTGCATAGCTCAGCACCTGTGAAGCCCGGCGTTACTTTAGCAGCCTGTTTGAGCGAACATATTAAAAACCCTCAACTCAGAGTTGAAGCGCAGGTAATGGTATTGACCAATGATGGTAAAGGGATAGATTTTAGTAAGATGACGCAGTTTGAGCGTGTAAACGGTTACTATCAAGCGCCTAACATTCCGTCCGATACAGGCCGACCTGTAGAATACACAGGCTCTACGACGGGACCAAACTACAATCAAAAGGGTTCCCCCTTTAAAGTCACTTGGAATGTCAGGCCACACGTTTTAAAGGTCGATATTCATAGTGTAGGGAAGTGGTGTCGAGATAACCCCTTTAAAGAATATGCAGCGCATGGAGTGAGAGATTTGGTTAGTGCTCCAGAGCATCTATCGCCTATTTTTAACTAGTGCTATTGCTAAAAATCTTATATCAATCAATTGTGCGACTTGTGTCGCACTTTTTTGTTTGCTAAAGTGCGACATATGTCACATAAGGAGGTTGCCATCTTGAAACCAAATAGTACAGAGCTAGAAATATTAAAATTACTTTGGAGTTCACAGCCAAGAACTGCAAAAGAAATACACGAGGCAATACAGAGCAAGTTTCATTGGTCCTACTCATCCACCCGAAAAACGCTCGAACGCATGGGCGAAAAGGGGTTATTGCTGATTGGTGAAGAAGGCAATAAAAAGTCATATCAGGCCAAAGTAGATAAGGTCGCCACACTTGCGCTTTATGCGCAGGAATTTGCAAAAAACGTCTTTGAATTGGATGGGCCACTACCGGTTACTTTATTTGCAGATAGCCGACTCATTGAAAAAGAAGAGTTAAGTGAGCTCGAAGATTTACTTGAATCGCTATCAGTACAGGACAAAAAGGGAAATTAGTATGGGCTTTTTAGTACTAATTACACCACTGATTAATGTGCTCATGTGGGTTTTGCTGTGCTTTATTCTGCTTGCATGTGGTCGCTATTTAAAACGATTCAACCCAGCAATGCCAAGTATGTGGTGGGGGGTGTTACTAATCAGTGTATTGCCTTTTGCTGGGTTAGATATATCAGCAAGGTTTGTAGCAATTCCAGAGGTGTTATTTGATGTATCTGAGCAAACCGAGCTGCTGCAACTACATACCGAGTTGGTCACGCAAAGCAGCTTGAATGGGGATGCAAGCATCTTGTTTGCAATTTTATTGTGTATTTACCTCACTGTCACTTTTAAACGTTTACACCGCTTTTGGCATAACAGAAGTAGTGTTTTGAACTTATTAACGACGGGCGAAAAAGTATCTATTGGCACACGTAATGTGGATGCCGTTATGCTACCGATAAATTGCTCGCCATTTGTAACAGGAGTTTTTAAAAGCCGGCTGGCTTTACCTAAATACTTTATGGAGCTTCCCAAGGAGCAGAAACAAGCATTGCTAAATCATGAGCTTGTTCACATAGATTATCGGGATCATCAGCTGTTAACCTGTTGGCATATCCTCTGTTGTATCTTCTGGTTCAATCCTGCTTTGGTCAAAATGGAAGTGGAGTTAGGTAACGCCATAGAAGCTAGGTGTGACAAATCTACCTTGTCCAAATATGGGATCAACCCAAAAGTTTACGCCCAAGCTATGCTCACCGCACTTAAATACAATAACACCAATTATCAACAGCATTCGACTATTGCTTTTGCATCACGAGCGATGTCTTTGGCTGATTATAAGCTGCGTTTAACACAGATCATGAGGCCGACTAAGAGTAGCCCGAGTCGTGTTGTGATTGCCTTGATGCTTTGCACGTTGACTTCTGTGGCGATCGTAGGCCATATCAAGTCATTATTTATTGTCCAACAACCAAACTGGCAAGCGCCAATCAACCAATATTCCATCAGTTCACACTTTGGGCATATTAGTGCGTTTAGAGATAACCGCTCACATGGCGGCGTTGATTTGGTAGCCCCTAAAGGGCAGCCAATTGCTTCCGTTGCTACAGGTAAGGTGCTGGTGGCTGATGCGCATACCTTGCCGACTAACTATGGCAAGGTTGTGCTGATCCAACATAGTAACGGATATCAAAGTCTATACGCTCATTTAGACCAAATTTGGGTTGCAGAAGGAGACTGGGTGCCGGTTGGAAAGCGTATAGGAACCTTGGGCGAGAGCGGTAAGGTGACAGGACCACATCTACATCTCGAAGTCTTACACGAAGGTCAGCGTGTCGATCCATTAACTGTAGTGGAGTTGAATTAGGCTAATGAAAACATCTATTTATATCGCTTTTATGATTGCCATACTGAGTGCTTGTTCTGAGGGAGCGGTTTCACAGCCCGGCAATGTGAAGGACGTATCGACACCTACGGATCTAAACCAAGCAGCGAGCAAATTGCAGAGCGTTGAAGCCGATAGCAAACAACAAATCAACCCGTTGCAAACGACAATTATAACTATAGAGCAAGGACAATCTCTTATTGGTGTACTTAAGCCGTTTGGTTTTAGCGCCAATGATGCTTGGCGAGTACGAAAGCTTGCTAAGCCTACTTTGGACTTAGATCGAATTCGAGTGGGAGATAAGGTCAAGGTGGAACACAGCGGTGAAAATTTACGTTCTTTAACACTTGCCACAACATTTACTGAGCGTCTGCGTATAGAACGCACGTCAAAGGGGTGGACAAAACGGGGTTACCAGTTGCAGGTCAATTCTAAGCCTGTTATACGCTCTTTTGAGGTATCAAACAGTATCTTTGATAGTGCTCAAACTAATGATGTGCCGCTTGATATCATAAACCAAATGATCTTTGCCTACTCTCATTTTATTGATTTTCAAAGAGAAATACATAAAGGAGATAAGGTGCGTTTGCTGTTTGATGAGCAGGTAATACTCTCGCCAGATGCCTTGCAAGCACAGCATAGCAAACCCACTCAACTACGCTATGCCCGATTGTTCAACAATGAAGAACCAATCGAAATCTTTCATTTTGAAGATGAGGAGGTGCTTGATGGCTTTTATTTCAAAAATGGACGTCCTGCACGAGGCTTTTTATTGAAAACTCCCTTAAATGGTGCCCGCTTGTCGTCAGAATTTGGACACAGAAAGCATCCTATTTTGGGCTACACTCGACTTCATGCTGGGCTAGATTTTGGCGCGCCCCATGGAACGCCAATATTTGCGGCCGGTAACGGCAAGATTGAAAAAGCTGGTTGGGGAGGAGGGTTTGGCAACCGTATACTCATAGAGCACGGGCAGGGCTACCATACTTTGTATGCGCATTTGGATAGGTTTGTTGTGGGTCTAAAATCAGGTGATAAAGTAACTCAGGGACAAGTGATCGGTTATTTGGGCAATACGGGGTTATCGCAAGCGCGACATCTGCACTACGAGGTGCATAAAAATGGTAAACCAATCAATCCATTATCACTAAAAAATGTAGCTCAAACGCCGCTGCAGGGGGCTTTATATGCAAAGTTTCAAGATCTGGTCATTGATGTAGAAGATACACTGCAAACCACACGCTTGGCTATGCGCTCGAACACGAGGTAAAGTCATTCAGTAAAAACAGGTCTAACATACTTGTGGTATGTTAGACCTGTTTTTAAGTTGGGATACTAGTAAAGTTAGTTGCGTGTTAGGCAGGTGTTTTCGGGTTGCTCCCCTGGTGCTAAAACCTGTACATGGGAGTATTCAATATCGCCGATAGTGGGTGTTATCAATGCTTCAAAGCGCTCGGCAGCGCTGCTTAGTTGCTTACCTTGTGCTTCAAGCGCAGTAAACTTATCTTTGTTTGCGTCTGCCAGTTGTTGAAGTTCAGCGGATACAGTTTGTTGCTGTGCTAGTAGTGTCTTATCCATGCTGAGCTTGCCATCCGTTACCACATAGGCTTGTTGCGTGAGCGCCTCAATTTGATTTCCCAGTTCACTCATTTTTGCACTGATCTTTTGTATTGGGCGCTCAAGTGTGTTCATTTTCTCTGATTGCTGCTTCATTATTAAGTAACTGTCTACTTGTTCAGCGCTCAGCGGTGCTTCAAGTACTTGCTGGCAGTGCTGAGATACGACTACGCGATAGCCATTTATGTTGATTGGCGTGTGGTCTTCATGTGTTTGCGCGCGCATTTGTGCAAAAGAAGTAAAAGCGGCGGTGATGCTGATGATTGCGATAATGTTTACAGGTTTTAACATGGTTCTCGTCCTCTGTGCTTGGGTCTCGCGTATAAGTCGTCAAAACACGCACAAAGGTTTAAAAGTGTTGTGTTGAGGTTGACATAGGTTTTTAACTGTTCGGTTTTTGCGATGATATTGTGCGTAATAATGTGGTTTTATTTAACTAATTGGCTATGTACACTGAACTTGTTTTCACACTTATCCCTTCATGATTACCCATGATATTGGCCGCATCAGCGGCCTTTTTTTGCTCGCTTTTCGCCAATTTAAATTATGATTGCTTGATTCATGTCTAAGCCAGCTTATGTGTACTAGGCTTTTATTCGATGCCATAGGGTTATTTTCTTGTTTAAGAGAGGTTTATATGAAAGGCAATCAAATCGCTACATTAATGGGTATTGTTTTTTTACTAGTGGGCTGTGCGTCAGCCGGTAATACTGTCGCTGAAAAGCGTGCAGCAGTTGAAAGTATGCGCAGTGATGTGTTGAGTCAGCTTTACTCTGAAAAACCAGATGTTCAACAGCAAATTGCAAGTTCAGCAGGGTATGCTGTTTTTGATAATGCTAATGTTAACGTCATATTTGCCAGTTTGGGTGGTGGTTATGGCGTAGCGGTAAATCGTACCACTGGTGCTAGAACTTATATGAATATGGCTGAGGCAGGCTTGGGACTGGGTATTGGTGCAAAAGACTTTAGCGTGGTGATGGTTTTCCACAGCCAAAGCGCATTGGCTCGCTTTATCGAGCATGGCTGGGCATTTGGGGGAAATGCGGATGCTGCAGCTAAGCACAAACATCAAGGCGGAGCTGTTGCTGCTGAAGCTGTGGTTGATGATGTAACCGTATACTCATTGACTGAAACGGGTCTGGCTTTGCAGGCTGTACTAAAAGGAACCAAGTTTTGGGTGGATGATGACCTCAATTAAGCATTAGTACAAAGACCTATCAATAACAACGGCAACGCTTATGAGTTGCTGTTGCCTTTTAAGCAAAAATGATTTTTTTAATTTACGTATATTTTACTCTAAAATGGTTGTTATTAAGGTGGTTTGTTTGTTTTTAAATCAATAATGGCTGTGTATTTTACGTTTTCTCATCTTTTTTGTTTTTTTACTCTACTTATTAACATATTAATATTGCGTTATGTAAAATTTAAATACACAGGAACACATGACTGAGTACTTTGGATGGTGAGAACACATGTGTTGTTTCAATACGTCATGGTTGATATGGATCTAAATAAGTGACAAGGAGATAGATGTATGTACATTTTTACGGAAAGCTGGGGTGTTAAAAACGTCTTCACGCAACTGCATACAAGTAACAACAAAAAAGGAAAAGCATTATTAGATCGCGTTTGGACTTACTTATTCAGCGAAAAATCAATTGTCCATGTAGAGAAGGGTATACAAACACAAACCGAGAATCAGTTTTCTGTTAAAGACGTTACAAAGTATCATCTCAATGATGATTATATATACGTAAAGCACATGTTTGTTGAACTAAAAGGGCAATTGGTTAAACCAAAATTATCCAGTGAGGATATTAACTTCTTTAGAACCCTAGATAAGCTATCCAAGCGATGTTATGTCATGGTTTACATTAAGAACTGCGTAACAAAGCGTTACGATCAGGTGCTATTTTTAGATGATTTTGAAGCAATTCAAGGCATTAATATGAGTGAAGCAAACAAACGTTTGGTCAGTTTGCCTCAAGCAGCAGACATTATCCGAGCGATTCTGGCCCAGTGATAATTAACCTCAGCTGTGGATAATTACTCAGTAGTTTGCCACTTTGTTGTTTGTGTCTTCATCATCAATATAACTTCCAACAAGCTCAGATAAAGCCTCGTTCCCTCTAGTTTTTAGGCTTTGCATTATTTGGGCTTTCACTTTTGGTGACTTGTTTTGGCTAAGTTTAAAGTTGCCATGCCACTGCTCTATTGAGATGGTAAAAAACGCGATATGTTTGAACAAGGTATCTAGCTTATTTGTTTCAAGCGACGAGACCAGCCAAGGGTCGTGAAACTCGCGCTCAAAATGGTCAGTGATCTGTGTCATCATATCGCGCTTTAGTTGGTGATCTGCTACTAACTCAAAGCGTCCTTCAATCTGAACATTGGCGTATAGCCACGAAGGAAGTGTGAGAGCTTCGCTGTGACTTGGTGAAATGTAACCATTTGGGCCATGAAACAGTAATTTCACCATACTATCGTTTTGCTGTACTAAAGGGTTGCTTTTTACCACATGACCAATAAAAACCCATTTGGCTTCATCAAAAACTAAAGGCGTATAAACAACCTCATTTAGGCCACTTAGATGATTGTCAAACAAGATTGAAGCCAAAGGTGACTGCTGTACAAGCGATAATAAGCGCTCAAGGTGCTGCTCTTGGAAATATCTAGCTGGGTACATTATAACCACTCCTCAAGTTTAGGTTTTATTTCACTCCACTGCTCATCAATAATGCTAAAGCGCGCACTGTTACGAAAGTTACCATCAGCAAGGAGTCTGTCTTTGAAATGAATGCCTTCAAAGCGCGCACCGAGGCGTGCGATGGCGTTACGTGATTGCTGATTGTTTTCGTGTGTACAAAAAGTAACCCGAACCAAGTTAAGCGTTTCAAAGGCGTACTTGAGCAACAGATATTTACTGTGTGTATTAACATAGCTGCGTTGCCAAGGCACCCCAATGAAAGTATGGCCAATTTCTGCACTGCGGTTGAAAGTGTCTAGTCTGAACAAACGCGTGGTGCCTACTACTTGGTTATCCGCTTGATTGACGATTGCCATGACCAGCTGCTGTTGGGCATCAAACTGAGCGGTTTGCCAGAACCAATCATTTAATATTTCTGGTGTTTTACAATAGTTAGTTAAGATCCAACGCCACAGTTTTGGATCTTGTCCTGCCTCAAAAAGGTCCGCTAAATGCTGTTGTGTTAAGGGCTGTAGTGCTACTTTCTGGGAGCTTAAGCTACGTTTTTCAAACATGTGTTATTCCTGTTTAGAGTCTTAATAAGGCTACTTTAATTCGATTTTTGGTTTAACATAAACAACCAAACTTTATTATTTACCTAGACCAGATTGGTGGCTATGCTACTGGCATTGGACAATTTAGATTGGATTCAAAATGCACCCTATTGTTTTTGAAGCTCAGCACAATAATGAAGCGATTTATCTACAACTTGCAGGGGCGTTGAGAGAAGCTATCAAGGCAGGCAAGCTCGTAACTGGTACTAAACTCAGCTCAGCGCGTGCCATGGCGCCGGCATATCAGCTTAATCGCCATACGGTTATGAATGCGTTACAACTATTGGTAGCTGAGGGATGGTTGGAAGCCAAAGAAAAGTCGGGCTACTTTGTAACACACACCTTGCCCATAGACTCAAGTGCACAGCATAAGAAGCAGCCAAAATATGTCCCAAAGCAGCTAGTCTTTGCTCAGCCAATGAATGACCCAGTCACAGCTGAACTTGCCCAATATAAATATAATTTTGCGGGCGGCCTGCCAGATATAGAAAAGTTTCCGTTTATTGAGTTTAAGCGTGCAATGAGTAATGTGTGTCAAAGGGTTGATGCCAAGAAGTTGCATTATGGTGCTGTGGGCGGCGAAAATGAATTAAAATTGCAGGTTCAAGTATACCTTCAAAGCGCACGTAATTTACGCACTGAAGATCTAGTGATCTGCAATGGTTCCCAAGAAGCCTTGTTTCTTACTGCGAGAGTTTTTATCTCACCGGGAGACTATGTTGCTTGTGAAACTTTGGGTTATCCACCTGCTAGAAAAGCCTTTTCAGCCTGTGGTGCTCGTATCATCGACATTCATCAGGACGAGCAAGGGCTGTGTGTCGCAGATCTGGAAACGCAGCTTCAACGCTATAGCATTAAGTTGCTGTATCTCACTCCCTTACATCAGTATCCAACTACGGTGACTTTATCCCCCACAAGGCGTTTACAAATATATCAGCTTTGCTATCAGTACGGGGGGGTGATCATTGAAGATGATTATGACCATGAGTTTCACTATCGATGTCAACCCTTGCAACCTATGGCGTCGGATGACCCTGCGGGCATCGTCATTTATATATCCACATTCTCAAAAATAATGTTTGCTGGAGCAAGAGTAGGTTATATCTGTGCTCGCAAACAAATACTAGAGCAAATACGTTCCCATAAACAGTTGATTAATCATAAGAATGATGTACTGACCCAACTTAGTGTTGCGCAGTGGATGCAAACCGGCCAATTTGAGCGGCATCTAAAACGTATGACGAAATTGTACAAATCTAGAAGTGAGGCTATGGCTGGTGAGCTAGCACACTATCAAAAAGTGGGTTTGCCGCTACGTTTTATATATCCTGACGGTGGCATGGCCATGTGGGTAGATTGTGGGGTAAATGTTTTAGGTGTTAAAGCATTAGCGGGTAAACATGGTATTTACCTACAAACACAAGACGAGTTTTATTATGCAAATAGTGAGCGCTCGTTACAACCGAGCGCTACTGCGATAACTCATATAAGGCTAGGATTTGCAGGTCAAAATACAGCTCACATGAGTCAAGGGCTGCAACAATTGATGCAGCTTATTTACCCTCGTTATCCGAGCTAAGCGTCGATAAGCTAACCCTGCCGAACTTACCATAGGTGATGACAAATACTTTGTTAAATTCATCTTCAGCAATACTGACCTCCTGACTACTCAAAATGCGCACGAGTTCGGGGGTGGTATTGCTGTGACCCACGATAACGACTTCGCCCTTTAATTCCAAAACTTCATTTGAGAAAGCCTCTAAGTTTTGCGGATCATAGCTGGTTACCTCTAACCCAAAGTGCTTTGCCAATGGCGCAATGGTTTGCTGCGTTCGATGATAATCAGTACTAAACGCGTGTTTTATAGCTCTATCATTGAACATTGATACAAGATGTTTGGCACGTTGCTGACCTTTTTCTGTCAGCTGTGGGTTATCGCCTTGGGCTTTTTCAGCATGACGAAACAAAATGACTTGTTCAGGAAGAGCCTGTGCCGCACTGCTTAATAGCAGCAAAGGAAATAAAAGAGTTTTGATTTTCATGATTTGTATTATTCACATCAAAAAAAATGGATGAAAACTTTAACAAAGCTTAGATGAGTGGGCAATGTCCTTGATAAATATGAACTCTTTGACAGTGGTTAGTCGCGGACGCTTTCGGTGTCCGCAGCGGACACTTTTAGTGTCCGTGGACACATTTTCTGTTAGGTGAATATGAGTAACTGATTGTTATTCATGGGCTTTTAATTTTGGCATGTAAATCGAATAGTGAGTACAAATTAAGTGAATAAGGGTGAGTTAGATATGTTGCTATATGTGTTTTTCTTATTGTCGCCAAGTATCGTTTTGCTGGGCGCTTGGTTGATTGCCCTATTCGAAGCAAATGTCAGTCATTGAGGCTAATTATGATTAAAGATACCAGTGGACAGGATCAACTAGTTGTAAAAAGTAAACGCTTTGGAAAGCCTATTTGGGCTGCTATTACCATAGCTGTAACAGTCGCTGCATCTGCGGCTTTGATGAGCGGGTACTCAAACGCAGAGTTTTCTGTACAACAGGATGAATTGAAAATTGCCAAAGTAGAGCGAGGCGACTTTGTCAGAGATATTGCGACAACTGGGCGGATTGTAGCGGCTAACGCCCCGCGTATTTACGCCACAGAGCAAGGTGTCGTCACACTGCTTGTTAAAGCGGGCGATAAAGTCACTAAGGGTCAACCAGTCGCAACCGTAGATAGTCCAGAGCTACAAAATGCTTTGCAGCAGCAAAACTCTGAATTGCAAAGACTGCATGGAGAGTTAGAGCGCAAAAAGCTTGAAGCAAGACGACAGACATTAAGCCTTAATAAAACGCTGGATTTGGCACAAGTCGAACTTAATGCTGCTTTACGTGAGAATCGTCGAGCACAACTTTCAATTGAAAAGCGTTTAATCAGTCAAATTGATTTGGAAAAAGCAGTCGATGATTTAGCCCGCGCGAAGCTGAACTTCAAACATGCACAAAAAGAAGTGGCGCTCGCCAAGGACACATTAGCGTTTGAATTAAAATCGGCACAAAGCACCGTATCACGCCAGCAATTAGTGGTGGATGAGCTACAACGCAAAGTCAGCAATCTAGATATTGAAGCCAGTGTCTCAGGTATTGTGGGCAATATGTTGGTTGAGCCACAAGCATTGGTTACAAAGAATCAAGCGGTCATGACGCTGGTTGATTTAAGCGCATTTGAAGCAGAACTGCAGGTGAGTGAAAGTTACGCGAACGAACTGGGGTTAGGTATGCAAGTGTTGCTCAAAATTGGTAGTCATGAAGTCATGGGAGAACTCAGCGCTATATCTCCAGAGGTCAACGAGCGAGAAGTGACAACTCGAGTTAGATTTTCTCAACAAGGGTTGAGCGGAATTAGACAAAACCAGCGCATATCCGCGCGTATTTTGTTGGAAAACAAGTCTGACGTATTGATGGTCAAGCGTGGTGCTTTTATGCAAGAAGGAGGCTCCGTGGCTTACTTAATCTCAGATGGTCAAGCGCAAAGAATCGATATAGCAACGGGAGCCGTGAGCATTTCAGAGGTTGAAGTGTTAGGGGGGCTAAAAGAAAACGATCAAATAGTTATTTCCAGTTACACACCATTTAAACGCGCTGAACGTGTTATGTTGCGCTAAGCAATGCATGTTAGTCGAAATATATTGAAAGGAACAGAACCATGTTAACAATGAATAAAGTAAACAAAATATATCAAACAGATATGGTGCAAACACATGCATTGAGAGATTTTGACCTACAAGTAAATGAAGGTGAGTTTATTGCCGTTACAGGGCCGTCTGGTTCGGGCAAGACCACCTTTTTAAATATCGCAGGTATGCTAGAGCCCTTTTCTTCTGGTCAATATATATTGGATGGAGTTGATGTTGGCCGCTTGAATGATAATCAACGTGCAGATCTTAGAAATCAGAAAATTGGTTATATATTTCAGGGTTTTAACTTAATTCCAGATTTGAATCTATTTGAAAATATTGAAGTGCCGCTGCGCTATCGAGGCATCAAGGCTGCGGAGCGTAAACGCCGTGTTGAACAACGCCTAGAGCAAGTGGGTTTGGCCAGTCGCGCAAAACATTTACCACAGCAACTATCAGGTGGTCAGCAACAGCGGGTTGCAATTGCCCGAGCCTTAGCAGGGGAGCCAAGATTTTTACTGGCCGATGAGCCGACGGGGAACCTTGATAGTCTCATGGCGCGTCAGGTAATGGAATTACTTGAGCAAATCAATCGTGAAGGCGCAACGATTGTGATGGTTACTCACGACCCAGAACTTGCCCGCAGAGCACCTAGAAATATTCAGGTAGTAGATGGACAATTGGCAGATTTTACCCTTTACCAAGGTAATCCAGCCGCAGCCGTGGGAGCGTAACGATGTTGTTTCATTACTTAGATTTAAGTTGGCGTAGCTTTAAGCGCACACCCATGGTGAGTGTACTTATGGTGCTGGCCATCGCGATTGGAATAGGTGTTACAATGACGAGTCTGTCCGTGTACTACATGATGTCGAAAGACCCAATTCCTAGTAAAAGCAAGCAGCTACACCATGTGCAATTGCAAACAATGAATGATGGTAATACCTATTGGTCAAAGGATGATGTACCTTTTCAGGTCACTTATCAGGATGCGATGAATTTGCTCCATGCCCCGTTGCCCTATGAGCGCACCGCGATGTATAAGTCGGGATTTTCGGTACATCTGGGCAATGATCAGATAAAGCCATTCAAAGAGCCAACTCGTTTGACTACAAAAGATATTTTTCAGATGTTTGATTTGCAGTTTTTGTATGGCGGCGCTTGGACACAGCAACAGCAGGATGACATCGCGCCCGTCGTGGTTATTTCTAAGCGTATCAACGATAAGCTTTTTAATGGTGAAAACTCAGTAGGACAATCCCTCTATTTGGATGATATGAGAGTGCAAGTCATTGGTATTATTGAAGATTGGGATATGTCAGTGAAATTCTATGATCTCAACAATGGGTCATTCCAGCCATCGGAGGGTATTTTTATGCCAATTACAATGGGGCCAGCCAATGAAATCATAACTTGGGGTAATACCAATGGTTGGAAAAATGAAAGTGACAGAACATTTTCGGACCTACTCGTGTCCGAGAGTCTTTGGCTACAGTTTTGGGTTGAGCTTGAGAATGCGCAAGAAAAAGCCGATTTTGAGCAGTTTTTAATGAATTACATGATTCAGCAACAAAGTTTAGGCCGTTTTAACCGCGAAAAATTAACCGCCAATGTTTTCAACGTAATGGAGTTGATGGAGTATCGAGGCGTGGTCAAAGAAGATAACAAAATCATGGTGACGCTGAGTTTTATGTTTTTAGCGGTCTGTGTCGCGAATATTCTGTCGCTGTTGCTGGCTAAGTTCTTGCGTCGAGCGCCAGAGGTTGGCGTGCGCAGAGCGCTAGGTGCATCGAAATGGCAGGTGTTTTATCAGCATCTAGTTGAAGTGTCTTTGCTTGGTTTGTTTGGCGGGCTATTGGGGATTGTGATTGCACAGTTAGGTTTGTGGGGAGTGAGGGCCAGTAATGGATCGTACAATACGATTGCTAATATGGATTTAAACATGCTGCTTGCCGCCCCGACCATTGCGATTGTTGCATGTATTATTGCGGGTTTATATCCAGCTTGGCTGGTATGTAGAACAACCCCCGCTGTGTACTTAAAAACCCAATAAGGAGCGCTGTTATGTCAGAACTTAAACCAATATTTAATGCCCTGTGTCGCTCCAAGGTTGGGGCCATACTGTTGCTGCTACAGATTGCGATTACAACCGCAATTGTGAGTAACTCGACTTTTATTATCAAAGAGAAAATCGCCTATTTAGATCAGCCAACAGGTTATTCAGAGCAGGATATTTTTAGTTTTGAGGTGATGTCTTTTGGCAAAGATACCAATTTTAAACAACAAGCAGAACTGGATGAGCAAGCCTTACGGCAAATCCCCGGTGTTGTGGATGCAGTGATGATTGATTCTGTACCACTCAGTGGCAGCGGCTCTGCTAGCACTTTTCGTTTGCGTCCAACAGGTGAGAAGAGCAAAGGGGAGCAAGCCAACGTGTTTCAAGGTGACGAACATGTTTTAAACACCCTTGGTGTAAAGGTGCTTGAGGGTAGAAACTTTTATGAATCTGAAGTGATGGTGACAGATAACTATGATCAATATCCAAATATTGCCTTGATCACTAAAGCATTGGCAGATAGCTTGTTTCCAGATGGAGACGCCCTTGGTAAGTCAATCTATCGGGGGGATTTCCCAGTAAAAATCATCGGTATTACCGATATGATGAAAGGCCCTTGGTTAAGCTCAGAAAGAAAAGATCGCTCTGTTATTACCCCCTTTGTTTTGGCGCGAAAACTTACGCAGTTTATGGTGCGCACTGAACCCGGTAGACGTGCAGAAGTGATGCAACAAATCGAATCGCTTATGTTGCAACTCGACAGTAAACGTGTGGTTGAGAATATAATGGGATTAGAACAAGTAAAAGGTGGCTTCGTTGCTCCAGATAAGTTGACTATGCGTATGCTATTGGTCATGGTGGTGGTCTTGACGTTGATCACTGCGTTGGGTATTTTTGGCTTAACCATGTTCAATATCAATAAACGCACTAAACAGGTGGGTACGCGACGGGCGCTTGGCGCGCGTAAATCGCATATTATTAACTACTTCTTGGTAGAAAGCGTGATGATATGTATCGGTGGCTTGGTATTGGGTGCTGTGCTTGCTATTTTACTGGGGCAGCAGCTAATGCAGCATTACTCTATTGCTAAGCTCCCCTTGTTATATGTTGGTTTTACCGCTGTTGGAGTGTTGCTCATAAGTGTGTGTTCGGTCATCGGTCCAGCACAACGTGCCGCAAATATTTCACCCAGCGTGGCAACACGAACCATCTAACTGATTTTCAATCATTTGTGCTACACTGATTTTGGTGTAGCACATTGAAGTACAAATAATAATATGGAAAAAATACTCATTGTTGACGATAACGTTGCCATTTTGGAGGCGTTGTCATTATTGCTGGAAATTCACGGCTACAGTGTGGTACTTGCGCAAACCCCATTTGAAGCCGAACAGATCGTGCGCTATCAGCAAATCAGCTTGGTTTTGCAAGATATGAACTTTTCCAGTGATACTACCTCCGGTGAAGAAGGTAAAACGCTGTTTTATCGTCTTAGAGAAATCAATCCGCATTTACCCATCATCTTAATTACCGCATGGACCGAACTGGAAACCGCTATTGAGTTGGTTAAGGCGGGCGCTGCTGATTATGTTGGTAAACCTTGGGATGATCAAAAGCTACTGACCAGCATTGGTAATTTAATTGAGCTGGGTAAAACGCGTCAAAGTAACGCGAAATTTGAACGCCAAAAACAAGAGCGTAGCGACTCGAAGCAAGGTGCCAACTTAGTAGGGCTGGTATATGAAAGCACCGCTATGGAGCGCATTGTTGATATGGCGTTACAGCTAGCAAAGTCCGATGTGTCTGTGCTGATAACGGGCCCCAATGGCAGTGGTAAAGAGCGTATTGCTGAGATAGTCGTTGCCAATTCGCACCTAAAAGATAAGCCCTTTATTAAAGTGAACGCAGGTGCGCTGCCTCACGACCTCATCGAGGCTGAGTTATTTGGCGCGGAGGCGGGTGCATATACTGGGGCGAACAAACAACGTATGGGTCGCTTTGAAGCCGCCGATGGTGGCACGTTATTTCTTGATGAGATTGGTAATCTGTCGCTGTCGGGTCAAATGAAATTGTTACGCGTGCTGCAAACTGGTGAATTTGAACGCTTGGGATCAGTACAAACTCGCAAAGTTAATGTGCGGGTTATTTCTGCGACGAATGCCAACTTAATGCAGGATATTCAGGCGGGGCGCTTTCGTGAAGATCTCTATTATCGGCTCAATGTGATTGAATTAAAACTGCCTCCTTTAGCGCAGCGTCCAGACGATATCATTCCTTTGGTAAAGCACTTTTTACCAAAGCGAAGCGTGTCACTTTCCGCGCAGCGCGCGTTGCAGGCATATAGTTGGCCAGGTAACGTACGAGAGCTTGAAAATGCTTGTAAACGGGCAGGTGTACTCAAGCATGAAGGTGAGTTGAGTGAGCAGGATTTTGTACTTGATTCATCGCTTGAGTCATCTGCTGGAAGTACTGTGAAAGCCAAATGTGAGCCTTCTAAAGCTGAGTTACAAAGCGCGATGCATACCCATCATGGCGTGATTGCTAAAGTTGCGCGCCATTTTGGTCTCACGAGGCAAGCACTTTACCGACGTCTGAAAAAATTTGGTATCGAGTATTAGTATGCGAGCACAAAAGCCGTGGTTATCTCTAATTAATAAAATAAAGCTCATTGTAATGGTAGTTATCACGGTATGTTTGTGGGCAGTTTTTATTGCTGTACAAGTGCCTTGGATGCAGGGAATCGTAGTCTGGCTGGCTGCTATAACACTTGCTACTTTTATTGTCTCTGTTAGCTGTGCAACGCTTGAGCAAGGTTTAGATGCGCTGGAGCTTGGCTTACAAAATTTCAAAGATGGTGAGTTTGCTAACCAATTGACATATCAGCGTGCCGATCAGTTAGGCTGGTTATGTACATTGTACAATCAAACTGCGGAGCAACTACGAAGAGAAAAGCAGTGGATCCATCAAAGGGAATTGATGCTTGATAAGGTGCTGGAAAGCTCTCCTCAGGCATTGTTGCTGATTAACAGTAATGGTGTGGTAGTTTTTAGTAACCTAAGCGCCCGCGATCTGGTTATGTCGAACACTCGTATCGAGGGGTTGCATCTAAATCAAGCGCTAGAGCATGCTCCAGCAGAATTACAGCAGGCGATTGGGTCTGCTCAAGATGGTTTGTTTAACATCCTCAATACTTCAGAAGAAGTACAAACGTGGCATCTGTCAACGGGTCAGTTTTTGCTGAACAATCAGCACCATAAACTCTTTATATTGAAGCAGCTTACTCGTGAGTTAAACCGTCAGGAAGTGGCGGTTTGGAAAAAAGTAATCCGAATTATTAGCCATGAGCTGAACAATTCGCTTGGCCCCATGTCGTCGATGTTACACAGTGGTAAAATATTGTCACAGGGCTTGAATGAGCCAAGGTTACAACGCGTGTTTGCCACCATTGAAGAGCGTATTAAGCATTTAACTGCGTTTGTACAAGGATACGGTAAGTTCGCAAAGTTACCGCCGCCCAAACTCGAATTGATAGACTGGCAAAGCTTGATTAATGAGCTTGCTCAACAGTGGCAGTTTGTTGCGCCGGATAGTGTACCTTCAAGCGCCTGTTACGCCGATAACATGCAGCTTCAGCAGCTGCTCATTAACCTGCTTAAAAACGCACATGAGTCAGGCTCTTGTGCCGATAAGATATGCTTAACAATTGAGACACAGGGGCGAGGAGTTATTGTAAGCGTTACCGATGGCGGACAAGGTATGAGTGAGCAAGTCATGGCCAATGCATTGATCCCCTTTTACTCAACCAAAGCCACTGGAAGTGGCCTGGGTTTGGCTTTGTGTCGAGAAATCGTAGAGGCGCATCACGGCTATTTAAGTTTGCACAATATTTATCAGCAAACCGAGGTGGTAGGGCTTCAGGTGAAGATATTTTTACCTTGTTCTGATTTGCCAACTCAGCAATGTGATAGTCAAGTTTAGTTACTCATCCAACAGTTTATGCATGATAAAACTATCGATATAGCCTAGCTGTGGATGTTTATACGCTTTGGGAATGGTGCCGATAATGTCATAACCCAGCTTTTTCCAAAGTCGAATGGCTCCCTCGTTTGAGCTAACCACGCTGTTAAACTGCATGGCCTTAAACCCCAAAGATTGAGCGACTCGCTGTGAGTGTTCACAAAGCTTTTGCGCGATTCCTTGCCCTCGGGCGGCTTCACTGACCATGTAACCACAGTTGCAAATATGACTGCTGGGGCCCATCGCATTGGCTTTGAGGTAATAAGTGCCTAAGATTGCTCTGTTCGCTTTGAAAGCAAATGCTTTGAGCGGGGTTTCACACCACAGGTGGTACGCCTGTTCCAACGTCATGTCGGGGTCAAATGCATAAGTTTGCTGTGCTTTTATGATGGACTCAAAGGTTGGCCAAAATAAAACAAAATCTTGTTTTGTTATTTCTGTGATCATGCATTTACCTCGTTACTGCTTAATTGTTTGTTATTACTCTATGCGTTCTATTTCCGTAAGGTTGCTTTGTGCTTTTTCTTCGCTGGTTTTACTGGCTTTATTTTGTTCTGCATTACGACTTTGAGCGTTGCAGTTTTTATTTTTCTCTTGCCAATATACGGCATTTTGAACCAGTACGATGCTGCCCGAAATAACTAGGCTTGCAGCGCTTACTAAGCCCTCAGCTGCGAGCCATCCTCCACATGCTGAGCCGCTGCAACTTGTTAAGAGTGAAGCCCTTTCGCTATCCAATACTGCCTTTTTTGCATATATCTGACAACGATTATCAAAATAGGAGACCTCTTTGGGGTGAAATATACAGCCAGAGGTTAATGTGAGTATCGCTGCCCACAAAAATACTTGCTTCATGTTATATGCCATCCATGTTTTACCAAGGCACATAATATGCACGCTCAGTAAGATGTTGAAGTAAAAAAGTGTAGCTTTTTCAAAAACACATTACTGAGGGGGGTCGATGTTGCCTGCAACACTTGTGTTAACCCTAAACCAACCTGCAATAGAGTAACGTGCCTTTTTAGCGGGTAATACCTCGTGTGGAAACTCGTCGCTCAAAAAGGTAACCAAAGTACCGTAACTAGGTGGCACAATAAGTAATACTTGCTCACTATCATTTGGATCGTATATTGCCAATTCGCCACCATCGCCTTCCTGCCAATCTGGGTTTAGATACAATACGGTCGAAAGAATGCGGTTGGCTTCGCCTTTAAACGCGTCTAGGTGTTTTTTATAAAATGCACCTGGTTCATAATGAGCAAAATGACATTCGTAGCTAAACAGACCCAAAAACAAGCGGCGATTCAAGTAGACTTTTAAATCCTGCATATAGGTTAAAAATAGCGCTTCATTGGGGTCGCTTGTTTCTAACCAGTGGATCTTGTCACGGCGAACTTGCTCATTTTTCATATGATCTTCTTGGCGGCCAATACCTGCTTTATGAAAATCTTGTTGGGATAAAATATCGAGCCTTTCGCTCAAGGCCAAAAGGGCGGGTTCTTGTAAATCTAAACTTTGAATACTGACACCATGAACTTGTAAGTCCAGCGCAATTTGTTCAAATAAATTGGTCGATGTTGCCAAAGGGGTAGCTCTCAAAAATGGGGCGATATATTTACCACAAGCCCCCCTTTTAGGCGAGAAAAATAATCAGCTATTTGGGATTTTTTTGCAGTTCAATGATCAGCCTGTCACATGCGTCTTCAATGAGATCTAATACTGTTTCAAAGCCATCGCCGTTACCATAATACGGGTCGGGGATCTCGTCATATTCTCCAGCAGAAAAGTTCATAAATAACATAACTTTATGTTGATGTTGAATAGGGCACAGCGCCATCAAATCAGCAAGGTTGGCTTTATCCGCAGCTAGAATCAGGTCAAAGTCGACGAAGTCTTGGGGCTTGACTTGTCTGGCGGTCATGCCTTTAAAGTTATACCCGCGTTTTTGTCCAGCAGCAGCACTGCGTTTGTCAGGTGGGTTGCCTTGATGATAGGCAATGGTGCCAGCAGAATCCACGACTATGTCTAGTTGTGCTGCTACGAGCTTGTGTTTGAGTACGGCCTCACCTGTTGGGGAGCGGCAAATATTACCCATACAAACCACCAGTATTTTCTTTACAGACTCTGGTAAACCGAATGTATTCATCAATGATGCCCCTTGTCGTGCAAACCAATCATTTTTTAGCAATTTAACATACTCAAATAACAAATACATAACCGCGTCAGCTATTAAGAGGCGGTACACAGGTATTAACCCTTTTGACAACTGCAAGTTATACCGGGCTAATTTGTGAGCGTTTGGCTTTAAGATTAGGTGTCTACAAATTTGCAGACTTTTTTAATAAGGAAATCAATCATGAAGTTAAAACTTAACAAAAAGAAAATCAAAAACCTATCGAACGACGCACATAAGCTGCAGCAAGATATGACCCCGCAGGTTGCAGGTGGTATTTACTACAGCCGTGCAGGCCAGTTTGGTTGTGGTAGTTGGATGTTCTGTGAGCTGCCCACGGAGGATAAAAACAATAAGATGTAGGATATCGGCTGGCGGTAAGTCAGCCACAATCGAGTGATTTATTGCCCAGTCATTAAGACTAAAGAGTTTGCCAGCGGCCTTCGCTTTGTAGGTTACGAATAAATGCGTGTTCAACCATACACTTACTGGTATCTATACTCGTTACTAGGTTTTCCAGAGCAAGGGCTAGCTGATGGTTTTGAGCATACTTAGCGCTGATCAGCGCTGAGAATGCCAGCTCACACTGTACACTTATATCTTCTATACGAGATAAAGTATCTAGGGTATTGCTGCTCAATTTATTATGTTTGATATCAAGCAACACCTGTTTTAGCAATTCAGCGTCTTGCTCAACCTCGGCCAATTTAAGTGCCTGTTCGATATAATTTAAACGAGTGGCGGCACTTTCTTTAGACAATAAAACATGACTCAGAGCTAAATCAGCTGGGTAAACACAGCTTTCGACGTCTTTATAGGACTCGCTCAACGCCTCTTGCAACGTATCGCGGCGTTGATACCACTCATAGGGTGTAACGCTCGTATTAATTTGGGGAAATAAGGCGGTCACTTTAGCCAATGCGTTGGCTGAGTAAATCCCCGCACAGGTGTATTCAGTACCTGTATTGTACACTTTCTTATGCCATTTGATGGACTCTTGTATATTCACACTTAACCCATGAGCACCCGTAAAGCTATTACCAGCCATAATATTCATACAGCCAGAGTGACCATCTTCAGCGCACTGCTGCCAATACTTGTAGGCCAAATCAGGATACTTCAATAGGTGCAATGCAGTATGGCCGCCGGTGTACGCTAAGTGTTTGTTAACGTTATAAGAGCCAGAGTGCAAAACAAAGTCGATATCTTTAATCGCAAGTTCTGCCTGTGTGATATCAACACTTATGTTGCTAAGTAGGCGCTTTAAATTCACGCCGTACAAGCTCAACGCACGCGTGGCTCGATATTGAATGGTTTCTAACTCTGAGAGCTGGGTACTATCGAGGTGCGCCGAAATACGATCTATCGCTTGTTCTGACTTTTCAATATCGAGTGTTTCTTTGTCATACTCTTGTACCAAGTGTGTCCACAAGTACTGCTGTGCTATCTTAGCGTCAACGAATGTGTCTTGTGCTTGGGCATTGCCCCAAAGTGCTGGTATCAGGTAGCAAGCAAATAAACAGCCGAAAAGCGACTTGAAGTTGGCCATGTAATGTATCTTTTTATATTTTTTGTTCTATTTTGAGCGGGGGAGGGATTATAGAGTGTGTACTCAGTTATGGCAATAAAATAGGTGCACAGAGATGAGCCCGCACTCAGCATATCATCACTGCACTCGATACTTGCTATTGACTTTAAGAGATAATATCGTCAATTTTGGACCTTTATTAGGTTAGTTTTTCTAAGCAGGGTAGCGTATTTAATGGTGTTACAAACCATCGACTTAACTCAATCTAGGCACTGGCTAAACGATTCGCAAAGAGCGGCTATTCAACAGGTGATAAAGGCCAGCTTTTCCAATATCGATCCTGATGAGTATCTGGCAAAGTATTTTGACGATACTAAACCTTTTGAGCGCAAATTAAGACTGTATTACGGTGATGGTAAATTGGTGGGATATTGTTTGCTTACGTTTACCAAAGAACCTAAAGTGACAGTGATCAGAGCATCAGCGGCGTTTTTACCCGAGTATCGCAAAGGAGGAAATACATTTGCATTTTCAATAAAGCATAGTGTTTTTTGCTGGTTAAAAAGGCCATGGCGAAAGCACTTTTATGCCGATACTATGCTTAGCCCCGCAATGTATCGTGCGATAGCCAGTAAAACAGCCACAATTTGGCCGCACTTTGCACACCAAGCGCCAGCTGGAATATTTGAACAATTTAACTCAGGCGGTGAGATGAGTGGGGCTAACTCGCTGCGTTGTTTGGTACCGGTGAATAGAACGAGTAATTATTCACAGCAGGAATTAGAGACACTTAAAAATAGCGATAAGGCAGAGATAAAATACTACTGCCAAGTCAATCCTGAGTTTGCTAAGGGCACAGCGCTGTTTGTGATCATTCCAATTAACTTGGTTCAAGTGCTTAAAACCTTATGGAAAAATTTGCTTAACTAAGGCACACATAAAAAGGCGCTTACAAAAATATACATAAAATCGATATTCGCCCCCAGTGCGATAGTCTAAGGTGGTGTTCTTGCAAACTAAAAGGAGCTTAACGTGGCGATATTTAGATGGTTACTGTTTAGCATAATGATAATTAGCCTAGCGGGCTGCGCAAAGAATGATGGCTCACCTCAGCAAGCTGATCCTGATTTTATTCCCCAAAATACAACGGCCACTTTTAGCACCGAACAAAGCCCCGTGGTGGTGTTAGACGAAGCACACTATAACTTTCATACCGCAATTGGGCGTTACAAGCCATTCGCTCAAGTTTTGAAAAGCGACGGTTACACCCTAAAGCGGGGTAAAAAAGCCTTTACCTCTGATAATCTTGCAGGTGTTGATGTGTTGGTTATTGCTAACGCTTTGCACAAGGATAATAGCCGCAATTGGGACGGCCCTTATCACAGCGCCTTAACGCAAGCAGAAGTCGACACGTTAAAACAATGGGTGACACAAGGTGGTGCGTTATTATTAATTGCCGACCATATACCATTTCCCAGAGCGATTGCGCCGCTTGTTGGTGCATTTGGCTTTGAATTTGTGAACGGCCATGTTCAAGAAGTAACCTACAGTAGTGAAAATAACCTGTTGCAGCCTCACGGTATTGTTACTGGGAACAAGCAAAGCGAGCGAGTCAGTAAGGTAAGAACGCTTGGAGGCGATGCGTTTAAAGCCCCAGAGAATGCCATATCGATCTTGCAACTGCCAGCTGGAGCCACGGCATTAGTGCCAGACAAACCTTTCGCTATCAACCAAGATACCAAAAAACAGGCGATAGGTGGTTGGTCTCAAGGAGCGGTGCTTGAAGTCGGCCAAGGCCGTGTTGCAGTATTTGCAGAAGCCGCCATGTTTACCTCGCAGGTGTATTTACCAACGGGGCAAAAAATCGGTTTTACCTCAGTGGATGCCGAACAAAATGAGCAATTCTTATTAAACGTGATGCACTGGCTCTCAGGTGCACTTTAGCTGTTAACAGTACATCCTTTCTCTAGGCTGATGCTTTTGGTTATCAGTCTCTTGTCAATTCGACCCAAAGTGGCCAGCGACTATCACTAGAACGTATCAATGCTGGCAAGTCATAACAGCAGTATTAAAGCCTGCTAAATATGACAGTTGTCAAGGCCCTTTACATGCAAGATAATGACGCGTTAAATTTACCGAGTTTGTCGCCTGTTTTCTCAATAAAGCTGATTAGATAAGGATCATTAATGCGTATTTGCTTTTTGTTTGCCTGTTTATTGTTGTTGTCGTTACCAAAAAGCAGTTTTGCCAACGCGCCTACTGAGCAAGAAATTAGCTCGATTAGAGGGCAGCTTGTCGCCATAAACATACAACTTGCTCGGTTAGATGAGCGACTTAAACAGCAGCAAATACAAGGGCGTGATGTTAAAGCGTTACAAGCAACGCAACAGGCTTTGAGCTCTCAGCTAGCAGGCTTAACCGAGAAACTTAATCTGCAAACGCATGGCGATGATATCAAGGCACTACAAGCCACAGAAAAATCACTCAATACCCAGCTAACTAAACTAAACACCCAATTAGTCGGAAAAGAAATCAACCATGATATTCGTATTAATGGTGTTGAAAAAAGAATGTCTGACTTGATAGGTACGACCGACCTGTGGTTAACCATCTTGAGTATTGTGATCACGGTGATCACTGTTGTCGCCGCATTGGGTGGTTATTTGATCTACAGACAAAGCAAGGATGAAGCTACGAGAATTGCATATGAACAGATGAAAAAGTTTCTAGATGAGAATAAAGACGAGCTTCTTGAAAACGTCAGAAAAGAGCTAGATCAAAAGTTAACAGAAGCCCACTCATCCGTTGAAGAGTTGAAGAAGTATATTAAAGAAGCTAGGGTGCTTAATAAAAAGCATCGAGAGATGTGTGTAGAAGTTGAAAACATTCATAAGTCGATGAAAGAGCAAACGGAAAAAGGCTCAGAGCTTTCCAAAGCTTCGGAACAAACTGAGTTAAGTGTTGACGACCAGCAAAACTCAATACAAGGAATTTTTAACAAAGCCTACACATATTACAAAGGCGAAAAATATCTCAAGGCGCTGGAGCTTTATGAACAAGTGATTCAAATGACTGAAAAACAGGGAAAGCAAGACGACGCGATATATGCGAGATTTTTGTTCCATAAAGCGCTTACATTAGACAAGTTGGATAGAACTGAAGAAGAAGTAAGTACATACGAGAGTCTAATTGCCAACTTTGAGCATGATTCAAATGATAATCTTCAAGAGTGGGTTGCCTCAGCAATGTTAAACATGGGCATAACTATTGGGAATGATGGCCAACCAGAACGAGAGATAAGCACTTACGAAAAGCTGATCGCTCGTTACCAAGATACAGATAATGAAGATATTAAGGTACAAGTAGCTAAAGCTTATGTTTATAAAGCACTGACTCTTAGGCAACTTAATCAGTTTGAAGATGCTATCAACACTTATGATGAGATGATCAGCTGTTTTATAGATTCTGATAATGAAAATGTTAAGGAGCAGGTTGCGATTGCCATGAGAAATAAAGGGGTTGCACAAGGTAGTTCTCAAGAGGCAATAAACACATATGGTAATTTGATTGAGCGTTTTAAGCTGTCAGAATCTGAAGAAGTGCAAATTCAAGTCGCTAAAGCAATGTTGAACAAAGGGGTTGCAGAAGGAGTTCTTGAGAACCTCCTGAATGAAATAACGAATTATGATGATTTGATCGAGCGCTTTAGCGATACAAAAAATGAACAAATACAAGAGTTGGTCGCCAATGCGATGCTGTATAAAGGGATCACTCAACAGATGCTTGATGAAACAGAAGGCTTATACTCCACCTATAACAAGTTACTGAACCGCTTTAAAGCGTCAGATAATGATACGATCCAAGTATATGTTGCCAGAGCATGGCGCAATATTGGTGTTGCACAAGGCAAAGAAGGTCAGTCAGCTAAAGCAATAAGCACTTACAACTTGCTAATAGAGCATTTTAAGGAGACTGAGAATGAAGGTGTGAATACTGAAATTGCAAAGGCAATGTTAAATAAAGGAGTTGAACAAGGGGAGTTGGGTGAACCTCAAGACGAAATTGAGAGCTATGATGACCTCATTAAAAGGTTTAATCACTCTAACGATAATGACATCCAAGAGCAGGTTGCAAAGTCTATGTTTTATAAAGCAATTACGCTCAGAGATTTAGGCGAAACTAAACAAGCAATCAAAGTATATGATGAGTTGATAGAGCATTTTGAACACTCAGATAGTTCTGCTATTCAAGGGATTGTAAAGCGTGCTCGGGTAGACAAAAACAAGCTGCTCGACTAATCAGTTAGCATTATTGTCGCAAATCGGGTAGGCGGTATTGCTACCCGAAACAACCACTTATCAATATTGGTGAGGTTTACAAACTCTCGTGAGGCCCAAACACTTCATACAAAATTCGATCTGGCGCGACGCCCAGTGCCAATAGCTGCTGCTTAACAGCTGCCATAAACGCGGTGGGGCCACAAAGATAAAACTCGCCATGTTCATAGGGGAGTGACAGCGCACTGTGTTGTAGTTCGATTCGACCAGTTTTATCACCGCTATCGCTGTGCTCATACCAAACTTCTTTGCAAAGGTTTGAATGTTGCGCCGCTAGTTGCTCAATAGGGTGTTTAAAGCTGTGTTGAGACTCATCCACACAGGCATGAATAAATGCGAGTTGGGCACTGCTTTCAATGGCTAAAGCCTGTTCTAACATCGCCATCATGGGAGTGATGCCTACGCCTGCGCTAATAAATACTTTGTCATTAGCGGCTGCTTGTAGCACGAAATCCCCTGCGGGTGGGTAGAGGGTAACGGTATCGCCAACGTGCAACTGGTGGAGGTGAGTTGAAACCAACCCTTCACGTTTCACACTGATACGATAATGATCGTGTTTGGGCGCTTGCGACAGTGAATATTGGCGAATTTGTGTATTTTCGCTTGCTGCTGGGTTAACACTGATGGCGATAAACTGGCCTGCCTGATAACGGGTGATAGCGCGGCCATCGCAAGGTTTTAGATAAAAGCTCATTACATTTTCTGACTCTTTTACAAGCTCAGTAATCACAAACTCTCGGCCATCTCGCCAACCCCCTGGTTGCTGTTCAACGGTGCGATATAGGCCTTCTTCTTGAGTGATAAACAAATCCGCTAAAAAGCCATAGGCTTCACGCCACGCTTGCTCGATGTCAGGGGTAAATTGCTCAGGTGCAAGCTCTTTTAGAGTTTCAATCAAGTGATGCCCTACAATGTCATAATGCTTAGCTTGAATATTTAAACTCACATGTTTGTGATTAATACGCCCAATGGCCTGCTCTAAAACCTGTGGGTTATCAATATGGGTTGCATAGGCGGCGATGGCGTTAAACAAAGCAAACTGCTGCTTACCAGTGTGCTGATTGGTCATATTGAAAATGTTTTTCAATTCTGGGTTGTGTGAAAACATACGTTGATAAAAATGGGCGGTCACAGCAGTGCCTGCACCACTTAACAAAGGAATAGTGCTTTTGACCAAAGAAATCGTACGCTCAGATAACATATAAACTCCAAATAAAAAATTAACCACGACGACCGTCTACACGCTTTTGCGTGAGCACGGTAAAGTAGTAACGAACAAATAAAGCAAAACCAACACACCAAAGCGCGGCGCTGTATAACCAAGCATGATGTGGGTTGATGAGATAGGGTAAAAACACTCGACATATCGCCGCCAATGCAATCATTAAAAAGGCCGCGTTAACCGTAGCATTGACCTGTAAGGGTCTACCGGTGTGACCCAACGATACGCGGGCCATCATGGCAATAATGAGTAGGCCAATACCACCGAGGGTGATCAAATGTAATGCATCGGCAAAGGCGATAACGGGGCTAAAAAAGTGACTTGCTAGCAACAATAGGCCTACGGCACCAAAGGCATAACCAAGGTGTAATGACCAAAGCAGTGAAACGGCCAGAACCTTACGGTTAAACCACAGTACACTGCGAGTTAGATGCAACAAGGCTGCAAGTGCCAGTAAGTAACCGGGATTAAGCGGCAGCCTAAATACTTCACTGAGTACAAACCCGCTGACACCAAAGATGCTTACCCAAAGCAGTATTCGGTCAAGTTTAGGCGTGCGTATTTGTGTATCCAGCGCTAGCCCTCGGGCGGTAAAAAATGGGATCACACGACCCCCAATGATGCCAATCAGCAGCATAAACATCAAAACCGCCACTTGTGTGAACGTGCGTGCTAACACAAAATCACCTCGTTCAATTATCAGTAAAAACAGTGCATTAAAAATGCAAAGGGCGGATAGAATGACAATGAATATATAGTTGTTCTTAGATTTAGCGCGTAGCAACATGGTGCTTAAAAAGGCAATCGCGGTTAGCCAAAAAGTCAGCTGGCCAATTAACACCAACCACACAAGGTTAGGATGTACAAAGAACACATAGCGGGTAAGGCACCAAATTGCGACCAATAGGCCAAGTTTGTAACCACTCACACTTGGCACGTTGGTCCAGGTTTGCGCCGCCGTGAGCAGAAAACCGCTCGCGACGGCTCCTGCAAAGGCAAAAATCATTTCATGTGCATGCCAAAGTGTGGCGGGGACTTGGGCGCGCCAGCTTAGCTCTCCTGCTAAGACGCCCGCCCAAAGTGCAACGCTTAAGATTGCCCAAATAGCGGCGCATAAAAACATAGGCCTGAATGCCAGCATAAAGAAAGGCCAATGTTGAATTTGATACCACTTATATTCGGCTATTGGCTCAAGCAAATTGATGGGGCGCATTACTTCACCTCCATGCCTGATTGATACTGACAAACACAGCGCACTACATAGCTGAGTTTAAACAGTGCAGCGATAACAATACTCGAAATATGCAGCGCAACCTGTGTTGGTAACGTGAAATATGAAGCCAATGGGTAACTGGCCAGTACGCTGGCGCTAAAGCACAGCGCCAGTAATACCAGAGTGACATTAGCGGCTTTGAGTAAAATGGTGGCATCTAGCATGAGCAATCACTTCTAGAGATAAACAATGCTTTGCTATAGCAGACTCTGTGCCAAAAAATAATTTCTTATAATTCAATTGGTTGTAGTTTTTGTGATTGTGACATGAGTCAAATTGACATATATTGATTTGTATCTAAATAAACTAAATGGGTCATTTTGACATGAACGCGCAGTCTCTTTCTCAATTACTCACGCTAAGCGTGGCTTTGACCCGTGCACAGTCCTCGGATACGTCCCATTCAGTGACAGGGTTTTATAATGCACTGATCCAAGCGGTTAAAGCATGTATCAATGCCGATGCGGTCGCTTTACTGCTCAATCAAAATGGGACTTTGACCCCTGTTGCACTGGAAGGGTTAACACGGGATACCTTTGGCCGTCGTTTTGAACTGAATGCTCATCCACGGCTTGCGGCCATCAGTAAAGCGCGAGGTCCGATAAGGTTTGATGAACACAGTAACTTGCCAGACCCCTATGATGGTTTACTGTTGGCAACCGATGGTGATATGCCAGTACATTCTTGCATGGGTATGGCGTTGTTTGACGAACAACAGCTATTAGGCGTGTTAACCTTTGACAGTTTAACAATTGGCCGCTTTACCAGATTTAGTGACTCTTTTTTGCAGCATATTAACGACATCGTGAATGAGCAGCTCAAATGTGCGCTATACAATGAGCAACTGCTTAGGAAAGCGCAACATGGCAATGCGTTGATGAGTGCTTTAAATCAGGCTGCCCACGATATGGTGGGGCAAAGCGCGCCAATGCAAGGACTTAAAAATGACGTGCAGCTTGTAGCCAGCTCAGACTTTACCGTACTGATTTTAGGCGAAACGGGCACAGGTAAAGAGTTGGTGGCACGTAATATTCACAAGTCTTCACAACGAGCGGAGCAGGCTTTTGTGCAGGTTAATTGTGCTTCGTTGCCAGAAAGTCTGGCTGAAAGTGAATTTTTTGGTCATCGTAAAGGCGCGTTTACTGGTGCTGATAAACACCGAGAAGGTAAGTTTCTACTGGCCGACGGTGGCACGATTTTTCTCGATGAGATTGGTGAGTTACCGCTTAGTATTCAGAGTAAGTTATTGAGAGTGCTACAAAGTGGGGAAATTCAACCGGTAGGGGCAGATCAAACACAGCAAGTTAATGTACGCGTGATAGCAGCCACCAATCGCGACCTTAAACAGGAAGTTGCCCAGGGGCGATTCCGCGCCGACTTATACCACCGTTTAAGTGTTTATCCCATTAGTGTTCCGCCACTTAGAGCCAGACGTGAAGATATTCCACTGTTGGCGGGTTTTTTTATCGAACAAGTAAGAAAAAAGCTTGGAATCAAGCAACTTACCATGCACAACCAGTTGTCAAAGCTGTTAATGAACTACGACTGGCCGGGCAATATAAGAGAGCTTGAACATGTTATAAGCCGCAGCGCGCTCAAAGCCAAGCAGGCACAGTGGCCCACACAGATCATCAGTATTGAACCTTCGCACTGTGAATTACAAGCTCGAGATATGATGGGTGGAGCGCACGTCATTGAAGAGCCAGTAAGTATTGATATTGAGCCTTTAAAACAGGCGGTAGATGAGTTCCAGCGTAAGCGGATCATTCAAGCACTTGAAGTGAACAATCTAAACTGGTCAGCGACGGCCAGAGCCTTACAGGTAGATAGGGCCAACTTAGTGCGTTTGGCTAAACGCCTAAATATTCAGGTTAAAAAACATTTGTGAGTTAGGCGAGTAATGAGTTTGGGCGGGTAGGTATAGTTGCATTGAGCCGCTCTAAACTAGTTTTAAATCTACGAAAAAAGCATTGCAATTACAACTACGATTAGCAATGTGAATCACTCTCAATAATGTTATAAGTCATTTATTTTAAAAGAATATATTAAATGTCTGCTTAGTGCTAATCAGTCTTGCGTTGTGCTTATTTTGAACTAGGGTTATGGAGCGTGTGTTTGTATTTTTAGGGGGCCCCATGCAGGGTAACAAGCAAGTTTTAAACGTATTAAACCGAATACTGACGTTAGAGCTCACCTCAATAAACCAATATTTTTTGCATGCCCGCATGTATAAAAACTGGGGCTTAGAGGAGCTAAACGAAAAAGCCTACAAAAAGTCTATCAAAGACATGAAACAAGCCGACGACTTGATTGAGCGTATTTTGTTTTTAGAAGGACTACCCAATTTACAACATCTTGAAAAGCTGCGTATTGGTGAGCAGACAGAAGAAATGCTTAGCTGTGACCTTGCGTTTGAGATGGAGCAAATTCCTGAGCTGAAGTCAGCCATTGCTTTGTGTGAGCAAGAACATGATTATGTGAGCCGAGAGCTACTAGAAGATATTCTTGAGTATGAAGAAGAATACGTAGACTGGATAGAAGCGCAGCAATACCTGATCAAACACACTGGCATTGAAAATTATCTGCAATCGCAGATTGAGGAGTAGAGTATGCAAGGTAGTAAAAAGATTATCGACTTGCTCAACAAGCAGCTGACCCTTGAACTGACTTCAATGGACCAGTACTTAGCGCATTCAAAAATGTATGAAGATTGGGGCATAGGTAAGTTGGGCCATAAATTGGCGCATGAATATGACGAAGAGCTCGATCATGCAAAACACATTATAGAGCGTATTTTGTTTTTAGAAGGCACACCAGATACCGCAAGCAGGCAGCCAATTCATGTTGGTGACAACGTGCAGCAAATGCTAGAAAACGACTTAGCAGCTGAAATGACGGTTGCGGCAAGTTTAAAAAGTATCATCGCGGAGTGTGAAAAAGAAAAAGACTATGTCACCCGTGAGATACTTGAAAAGCTGTTAGATGATACCGAAATGGACCATATTTACTGGCTTGAGCAACATTTAGGTCTTATCAAACTGGTTGGTCTGCCCAATTATATCCAAAGTCAAATGGGCGGAGGCTCTCCGGATTAACGCGTAAATGTAACAAGTACCTTTGTATGGTGTGTGCACCATACCGATTTAAAAGCAGCCAACAACGGCTGCTTTTTTTCGTAAAGTGTTCACTGTGAAAATAATTACTTTGATATGTTAAAAATATGGCAATAATTGCCCTTGGTAAAGCCATTAGTGTAGTAGATAGACTATTGCAAAAATACCCGCAAACCCCCAGTTTATCTAAGATAGCAAGCGTAAATATTCACTCAAAAAGGAACTGGTGCAGTGATATCATCTGGAATAGTCAAAAGGAATAGAGTATTCCACTTGGTTTGAGAGTATGAAAAAAATTATCTCCATAACTTGAATTGTTTTCATTCTTTGTCTATTCGTTATGTTGCAACAAGGTTGCATTAAGAATAACTAAGTTTTAATACAAGGAAATAAAATGAAAACAACATTAAAAGCTTTCACTCTGGTAGCGGGTTCTTTATTTGCAGGTTCAGCGTTAGCGACCACATTAGTGTGTGATGTATACCCAAAATCTGGCGGTAATTCATTTGGGAATGGCACTAAAAACTGTGGCGCATTTGACTACTCATTTGGCAACTCAACATCAGGTAAGTTTTATTTAATCAATATTTCTAAGCCTATTCAGGAAGTGCGTTGGGAAGGGAGAGCCACTTGTAGCGGCGGTACTAGCTGTAATGCAACAATCAGAGCGTACACACAAAATAAAGCATCAGCGCTGATTTTATATAAAGATGGTACCTGGGAGCAGGCTAATACAGCCAGCGCATGGTATGAAACTGGTCATTAATCTAAGTTTCAATGTTGTAGCGGTTGTTTAAAAGCAACCGCTTTATCGTTATTGACCGTTCGGCTTTTTCGTCTTTTCAATCATGTGTGTACGGGCTAGTTTTACAGTGTGAGACAGTAACTTCACATCACCAATCTTGCCATGCCCCGGTACCACTTGTTCAATCTTCGGATATTTCTTCAATACGTTGTTAAGTGATATAGGCCATTGCTCAACTGATGCATCTGCAATGTTACCCAACCCCTTACTTGCAAGGCTTTTAACAAAGCAACCACCAAATAGCAGGTTATGCTGTTCCAACCAAACGACCACATTGTCTTTGGTGTGCCCCGCACCTGGGCTGAATATTTCAATGCTGTTGTTGGCCAAGGTGAGCGTATGACCAGTAAAGCTTTTGCTAGATTGTGGGCGGTTTTGCTCAGCCAAAAGGGTATTGGTGAGGGAGCTTGCGTAAGTCTCGATACCTACTTTATCTAAATATGCGATGCCATTGCTGGCATCTTGGTGAAAGTGGCTGATCAATGCGGCTTTTGGCACAAGGCCCTGTGACTTGATCCAGCTTACCAACTGCTGGGTATCAGCAATGGTCCATGGTGTATCTATGATATAGGCATTTTGCTGTTCAATAACAACTAAGCCGTTGGCCGCAACCAGTCCCCAAGGTTTCACATCCAAATAAGAGACATGTTGATAGACATTTTCTTTTATAGGGTGGATTTCAAGCGTTGATGATTCAGCGTTGGCCCGCACAATAAACGGAATAAGTAGCAAAACAAAAGGTATGATTTTCATAAAAGGTCGCAACGTAAATTGTAGTTTATGGGTGATAACTCTATTTGTATCAATCGTATTGCCGTCAGCATATCTGGCATGAAAATGGGGCCGTTGACGGTTGAGCATCATGCCGTGAAAAGTATGAATCTATCCTGAGCATAACATAACAAGCGAGTTGCAACGGCAAAGTTATACGAGTATTATAAAAAACGAACGTTCGTTCTATTTCTTGGTGTGTTATGGGTAAAGGTAAGCAAACAAAACAACAAGTGTTAGCCACTGCGCTTAATATTGCGACAGCAACCAGCTTAAATGATTTGACGATCGGTGGTTTGGCAGCCGCAACGGGTATGTCTAAATCGGGGCTATTTGCTCATTTTAATTCGAAAGAGAATTTACAATTGGCTGTATTGGAACATGCAAAGGAGATTTTTGTCGACACGGTTATCAAGCCGGTGGATACAAACCTTTCCGCCCTCGCCAAGCTGCTAAAAACCTGTGAACTTTGGCAAAGTTGGTACCAAGAGCAAGCGTGTACATGTATTTTTATCTCAGCAGCAGTAGAGTTTGATGATCAGCCAGGCTCTGTACGCGACTCGGTGAAATCACAACTGCAACACTGGCTTAACTATCTAAATAAATTAGTTGACGACGCAATTACGGAGCAATCACTTGCCCCACAAACAGACGCTAAACAGTTCACCTATGAGTTGTATTCTTTATATTTGGGGTCACAGCATATGACGTGGGTTGGCCTTGAAGACGATAACCATTCTCGGTTTAACCTAGCATTACAAAATTTGGTGAAACGCCACCAAGGAGCACATTATGAGCAGTAAAATATATTTCTCGGACAAGTCTGGTGCTAAACCATTCAGTTATTATGGTGTCAAGGCTCTATCTAGTACCGTCGCTCGAATAGCCCCTGCGGTTGGCAAAAAATTTGCGCGTCGGCTGTTGTTGACGCCGGTTCGCCATCAATCAAAAGCGAGTAAGCCGCTGGAGATGTCGAGCTATACGATTAACACCCAATTTGAAGCACTACACGTATACGAACTTGGTCATGGCCCCGTTGTACTATTTACGCATGGCTGGTCGGGTAGTGCCAGCCAGTTTTACCCTTTGATGGAAAAGGTTGCATCTTTGGGCTTTAAAGCGGTTGCATTTGACCACTATGCCCATGGTATGAGCGCGGGGAAAGAGGCTAATCTTCCGCTTTTCATTCGTGCTATTGATGCTGTGCAAAAACATCTGAACGAAGGTATTCACGCAGCGATTAGCCACTCTATGGGATGTGTTGCGGCGTTGAACACTATCAATCCGTTGCTACATGTTTTGATAGCGCCGCCATTTGACTTTTACAATGGCTTTGAACAGCGCATTTTATCAACGGGCATCTCTAAGACTTTATTCAAAAGTGTGATCCACTCGGTAGAGCAGCAGCACCAAATGCGCTTTGATAATTTATTACCTGAGTTACATCTTGCCAAGCATGACAAAGTGCTAATCATCCATGATGTGCAAGACAAGTTTGCACAGCATGACAACTCACAGGCTGTTGTGAAGCAATATCCTCACGTAGAGCTGATAAGCACACAGGGGCTTGGTCACGGGCGGATCATCAATGATGATCACACATGGCAATCCGTGCAAACTCAGTTACAAAAGCTACAAGCACAATAAAGATACGATGGCGTGATAGTACCTATCACGCCATTAATGTTTGGCAGGTAGCACGTGTTATAGGTGAGTTTGATAGTATCCAGCTACCGTGCCTTGGCTGAATAGTTGACCATTTAGATAGGTGTCTTGTATTAAGCGGCCATAATTCGCATTGTAGTGTTTAATGCGGGCGGCCATCTCTTTGCTTGCTTGCGCTTGAAAAGGGTCAGTGACGGGTGGGTCACCCACAAAGTTGGTAAACCACGGAAACCAGCTATTGTCTTGTCCGCCGACATTTAGGTTGGGGTAATAATTACCACCTTGCCAGCGATCAAAGGTCAGGCTCATGAGTGAAAACAGCCCAAAGCCAGTTTGTGTCATGCATGCATCAGCAGCCTGATATTCAGGATATCCCGAGCTTGCAGCAAAATGATTACAGACGTTATGTGGTAAATTGCTACTGTTGGCGGCCTGATACTCTACTTCTCTAAACATGACAGGTTGTGAAGGACTACCTGCAGGATAGACAATGTTTGCTGCAACAGGAGAACCCCAGCGGTAATGATACATGGCTATTGCCAGTGCTAAATCTTCTTTACTGGTGGCGATGTTATCTGGGTGTGTCCAAGAGCCTCCAGGGTCAACCGGGTTGCTACCATCTTTAAAGATAATGCCATGTTGATTATCTTCCAATTGATTCATTAAGGTAGGAGTGGTGTTATCAACCACTGTGACGGGGATCATGGCGCTATTTGCTGGTGTGTACGTAAGCGTTGGGTTATTAAGCGCTTTCCAACATAGTAAGCCATAGCCATAGCCACTGGCGACCATGGGACATCCAGCCATTGCACTGGACGACTGATTGGCCACATAGCTATGGCTTGTTGATTTAGCAGCAGCTTCACCTGTGCCAACTAAAACGCCCCATTCGTGAAGCTCAACGGTAGCATAAGGCAATTCAGACTCAGGCAGATAAATCGTTGTCGCGAAAAGCAAATTAAGCGCGTGGTCTAATTCAAGCAGTTGTGTTGCGACCATCGGGCTTGTACTTGTTTCCGGGTATTGGCTGATAATAGTTCGTGACGAAGGGCTGGGCTTTGCGTATTCATATGGCACACCTAACACAAACACGCTCTCGCTTTTGATATCGCTACTAATGATCTGTTGTAGACCTAAATTATCGATTCGCATTGCACTTTGCACATTCGCGCTATGGTCGGTCAGCATTAAAGACTCATCTTGGCGCAACAGCCAGTGATTATCACCCATTCCATGTACTTGCGTATCGTAAAAAGTGTACTGATTATGAAGTTCCCCTTGTTGCATCATGATGACACTGTCTTGGTTTAGACTAAGACTCGATTGCGATAAATCCTCTTGGTGATGGCGCTTGTTAGGTGGCTGATATTGACCAATCAAGGTAGTTAGTTCCAATTTTACAGCATCAGTGCTGCCGTGAACGGTCCACCTTCCCGCTTGAGTTGGTAAGAATTTGGCGCTGGTATAACGGCCATCCTTATCGATGTTGAATGCTTGCCAAGTTGTTGAACAAGTTGACTTACAAGCTTTTGAAATTCGATTCAAAGAAGCGTTATCATCACTTATGCTGGTACTGTAATCATCACTGAATTCAAACTGCAAGGATGATGGTTGCTCTGAAACTTGCAATGTAAAGGTGATGCGTCTTTGGTTACCACTGGCATACAAGGTACCTTGTTCATACTGGCCAAGGTTAAGCTGGGAGTAAGTATCCTGCTTTTTCATACTACCTGCCTGACCCGCGAAGCTGGCATGGTAGTTTCGCTCATCAAATGAATTGGTGGCCTCTAAGCCATTGAACTTGATGCTTTGTATGCAGGCCGCTTCTGAGCAGGTTTGTAGCTCGACAAGCTGTGCTTGGTAACGTAATGAATACCAAGGAGAAAGCGCTCGGTAACTGTCCCCTTGTGCAAAAAACAAAATAGGTAGTGTGGTTGAGTCAAGGTTCTGCGCTTGCACTGGCGTTACGATTGAACCCAATAGGGCTATGTGGGCCAATGCCGTCAAAGTTAACTGTTTCATAATTATTCCTTTTATCTTGAAAAAGGCGCGATGGCGCAGCTTAAGTACGCCATCAATATATTCGAGCTTAATGCACGAGCCCCTGTGACTGGCCAGCGCTAACTGGTTTGTTGAGTTGCATTGATAACCAAGTTTCTACATCGCTGCGAAGTGACGCAATGCTGTCTGGACCAGATTGATCTGCATAGAACCAAAGGCCAGTTGGTAGAGGAGGCGTGACACCACTGGCGCATGTAAACTGATTTGCCGCATACATGATTGCACCCGAGCTGCCGTATTCAAAATGACTATCAGAGTAACCGCCGTAACCTCTGGCTTTGACTCTGGCATTAGAGTCAAGCGTGAAGTGATATACCTCGTTGGGTTGCAACATAAAAGGGCTCACATCTGAAGAATCAAAACGCGCCCGCATGGTGCTATTCACAGTCGCTTCATTACCTGAGCGAGTGATCATGCCTGCGATGTTAGTAATGAGGTCACTGGCAAGTTGCCCATCAAGCAAACTGCCTGGATTGTCACTGACAATCGCAGCGGTGATGCCAAGTGCTGCTTTAAGTGCACCAAGCACTGAATTTATATCCCAGCCGGTGTTATAGCTCATAGCTGCTCCACCGGCTTTGTTAAACAACACGATTTCAGGAGCGGCGCCTGGCAAGTCTACCGCAAATTTAGCACCATCTGCAGAGTGAGAATTGGTGGCCTTTGACCAAATTTTCTTTGCTTGTCCTGTAACATGAAAACGGGCAGCGTAGGTGCCACGCACCTCTAAATTACCTGAACAAGTGTTACTTTGATTACAATCGTAACCATTGGTGTCGGCACAGAGCATTTTTACATAAAACTCGCTGGAATTATGATTGATACTAGAGTCGTAGCCATAGACTTTGTGCTTTGACCATCTTTCACCATCCCCCGAATGAAAAGCACCATATGCGGTGGTTTTAAAGTCCAGCTTATGTTTTGAAAGACCGCTGTCATCACTGGAATAGTCGCTCCAATTGCTTGGGCTAGAAGGGTAATTGGTAACAACATGTCCTGAACTGGTAAGTGGAGTTATCATTTGGCAAGCACATTGCGAGCGCTCTCCCCCAAGTGGCAGTTTGTTGAGCAAGTCCTTTAGCTCAGCATACACTTCACTAGGCAAGGTTTTATCATATTCCAACACTGACAAGCCTTTGCGTTTTGGTGCTGCATGTTCGTTGTACCAAGTTTCGTAAAGTTGCGGTGATTGTTGTTGAAGATATTCTGCCAGTGTGAGCGCTCTGTTGTTTTTTAACCATTGATCGAAAAGTGCGGGCTTGTATTGTGCTGCATATCGGGTGAATAGGAAATTATCTTCATAAGAAGCTTCATCCATCGCCTGTGACCAAAGGTCTAAAACAGTTTTGTCGAGTGCTTGAAACTGAGCAACAACGTCACCGTCTCGGTAATCACGAATTAAAACATCAACATAGCGCTCCAGCTCAAACTCCTCGTCATTGTCAGCAATAAACTCAAGTAATGATACTGAGTCAGTTGACCAATTGGAGATTGCACGCCACGTTGTTTCGCTCACTGCTGTGGGCGTCATCTGTCCATATTCTTGGGAGAGCTGTTGTGTTTGATCACTGTTTGTGACCACAGCAGCGCCAGCATATGCAAATGTAGCGCTGCTAAGCAGCATAGTGCAGGTTAAATTTGCCAGTACTTTGGCATTTAAAATTGTACGTTTCATTTTCGTATTCCTTCATCATTAATGGGCACGGTAATTAAATGTGCGCTTTGATGATGAAATGCTTTTGAGGTGCACAAAAGGAAGTTACAGGGTCAGAAACGGGAAATATGGGTAAATCATCTAGGCAAACTAGCGTTGGCGAGTGTACAGTGGAGTAATACAATCGATATTTAAAAATAAAAGTTTATTAATTAAATATTTGAACAGGTTTTTACCCAAGTTTACCCATTTGCCCCGTATCTTTATGTGCATTGATTTTTTCTTTAAGGCAGTATTTTTTTGAACCTGACGAAGGCATATTACGTGAATATTCCTTTGTCCACCATGGAGCTGTAAAAAAGGAGACAAGCCATGAAGCAATTGATCCTATTATGTTCACTGTTAACGGCTAATTTTGTGTATGCACACAACGCGCAAACAATTAAAGAAATAACGTTTAGCGAAAGCGCTATATGCCCTAAAAAGCAGACCGTTTTGCTAGGAAAAATGAACTTATCAGCAGGCACCTTCAAGTACTTGAATAGTGAAGGTAGCAATGTATGTAATGCGTTGAATAGCAAAATATTAAGTTGGAATTCTGCGACACCAATGCTTGATTGTGGTCAGTTTGATGACTGGCGTCTAGCTTATGAAATGGGTAATAAAATGTGTCAATCGCTGCTTAACAACATGCGCGGTTTTAGCCATACAATCACCACAGATGTGCCCGTATTTACAAGATTTGAGGGACCCTACGAATTTAAAGGGGACTCACACCACCAAACTTATGAGGCAAGCATGGGCGTGACCTTTGCGTGCTATATGTGCGATGTTAGTCGCTGATGACTGAGTGCGTCTTCCATCTCGGGGCTTCGGCCCCTTTTATGTATCATTAGCCGCTAATAAGGGCAATTTCTTCTAATTGACTTACTTTGTTTTGCAAGTCTTTTAGTTGTGGGTGGTCGGTATCGCAATGTTGTATGACGTGATTTGCGGTTGCAATAATGTTTCGCCAACGGGGCTTTTTGGGTAGTGTTTTAATACTTAGATAGCGCTCAAAGGTCCTTACTCTCAGTCGACCATCGTCAATATTTACTTTCCATACTTTGCTTTGTTCTGCCAATTCTATTCTTGATTGGCCAATACTTTGCTCCCAAATACTCAAAGCAAGCGTCATAATTTCCACCATTAATATACGGCATTGCTCGTCATCCAAATGTTTCGAGTTTGCGTTGACTACAACTGTATCGGTACTCGATGATGATGAATTTGTCACTCGACGTTTGAAATACACTGTCGTTATCAACACACCAGCAATGAAAGCGAGGCATACCAAGGTGATCATCGAATCGTGGTTTGATGATGACGAAGTTGTATTAAGTACGTTGGCCCTTTGCAGGCGAAACTGATAGAGGCTCTCACTTTGAGAACGACTATTTTTGAGCATATTAACGTAATTTTGTAATGTGTCGACAGCATTTCGGTAGCGTTGTGTCTGCTGCTGAGATTGTATCAACGCGATGTAGAACAGTTCAGTCAATTGACTATTTTGTTGGTCGTGGGCATTAAGGCCTTGTTGTAGAATAATCTGTGCGCCATTGTGGTCTCCTTCAAGCTGCTTCAGTTTAGCCTCAATTAGCAAAGCGCGTTGATCTGTATTACTGCTTTGAATTAACTGGCGCGTGTGTTTTTGTGCGTTTAACCATTGGGTGGCCTGAACAGTGTCATTTTGTGCGATGGCAATTTCTGCCAATAGTAAGTACGCTCTGGAAACTTGCGCATGTGAGCCACTTTCGTTGAGAGGCGCAACGAGGTCATAAATGAGCGTTTGTGCTTTTTCAAACTGCCGTTTCTTCATTAAAACTTCTCCGAGGCTTAACAAAGAGTGGTTTGCTTTTGTAATGTCACCGGCTTGTTGGTGTAAAACATGGGCCTGACGAAAGGAGAGTATGGCATCATCTAGCTGATTAATATCTCGTGAGACATTTCCTAGATTATTCAATGTAATAGCTTGTCGGCCTGTGTCGTTTAGTTGTTTAGCCAGTTGGTAGCTTTGTAAGAATAGTGTCAGGGCGGTATCTAAATCTCCCAGTGCTTGATAAACATTAGCAAGGTCGTTAGCTGACTTGCCGCTGAGACTAAGATCATCGAGCTGCCCAGCAATAAGCTGGGCATTATGAAAGTACTCAAGAGCTTGAATATAATTGCGCTGGCGGTAAGCATTAATGCCTTTTTGCCGTATAACATTGTATTTTTGAATATTAGTTAAGTCTTGTTCAAGTAAGGTGTCTAGCACTTGGTTGGCAAGCTTTAAATCTCCTGCTTTTCGATATAGTTCAACCAGCTCAAGTGATGCCCTAAATACACTGTCGCTTTTTGGCGGCAGTGTTTGAATCATTCGTTTACAGGTCAAAATGTCTCCTGTGACATTAGTATTCCCTTGAGGTTGGCACACATCGGCCCACAGAGAGCCATGATTTAACACCAATAACAAAAACAGACGACGTAACATTAAGGACCAGCTAAATTAAACACAATGTTTACATGTTAATATAATATCAACAGCGTGTCTTAACAGATTTTTTCCAAAAAAGCTGGTTTAGCATAGTGATAGTTTGGATAGTAATTAGAGTAATACCTTGGTTATTGATATGTAACTACTACAAGTTTGCTGAATATGCGCTATTTTTAAGCCATTAAAAACCTTAATTTGTGTACTATGAGACTTTGTAATTGGTTGATGTGCAGTTGCTTATTTATTTGCTTTACGAGCGTTGCAAGAGAGGCTCCTCGAATACTTAAAATCTATCATGACTCGGATTATTCAAATCATCACGCTTCAGCGCTTGCCATGAAAATGGGCTTAGTAACTGCTTTTGCCGAGGTCAATAATCAAGTGCAAGGGTATGAGTTGCAATTAATAGAAAAAGATAATCGTGGCAACAGTAATCGCAGCTTTTTACACATACGACAATATTTAAACGATCCGGATGCACTGGCAGTATTGGGTGGTTTACACTCTCCACCTTACATTAAATATCGGAAATTTATCAATGAGAGCGGCGTGTTATTGCTGATACCATGGGCCGCTGGTGGTCCGATAACGCGTTACCCTGACGCACAGAATTGGGTTTTTAGACTGTCTGTAGACGATAGCAAAGCTGGGTACACCTTGGTCGAACATGCACAGCAAAGCTTACGCTGCGAGAACATACATCTATTACTTGAAAATACCCCATGGGGCAAATCCAATGAAAAAACCATGCGTACTGCGATGGGAGATACTCCAATAGCTGGCGTGACGTGGTTTAATTGGAATACCCAGTATGCCAGCGCTAAAATTATCATCCGTGATATTGTGACAAGTGATACTGATTGTATTGTATTTGTTGGAAATGCTCCTGAGGGCAAGCATTTTGTCAACGCGATGGCTAGCTTAAAAAATCAGGATAGGTTACCTATAATTAGCCATTGGGGGATCACGGGTGGCGCATTTTATCCCGCCGTGAAAGAGTCGCTCAACAATGGTTTGGTATTACACTTTATCCAAAGCTGCTTTTCATTGAGGGATTATCGGCACCATACATTGGCCAAAGAGGCTGTAGATTTAGCCAAAAATCAATTCCCTGAGCAATTAGTTCACCCCGAACAATTAGCCGCACCCACAGGCTTTATCCATAGCTATGACTTAGGAAGGTTACTACTCCAAGGGCTTGGGCAGATCACGCTCAGTGATGATATGAAGAGTAATAGAGCACAGCTTCGAGCTGCGTTAGAGCACTTGGACGGCTCTGTAGTTGGTTTGCTAAAAACTTATCAAAGGCCGTTTTCAGTTTGGTCAACGACCAATCAAGATGCGCATGAAGCGCTGGGTCAGGATGACTTTTGCATGGCTAAATACGATCTCGATGGCGGAGTTACATTACTGCCAAAAGGAGCGAAAAAGGTGATAGGGAATGAAGCAACCAGTGACTAGGTTACTAAGATTATCATCTGATAATGCGTTTTACGCATTTCTTGTGATGAGCTTGATTTTATCGGTACTAATTAGTGTTTTCTTAGTTGGTCAACGCGCTAGTGATTCTGTGACTGAACTGCAAACTAACACCAGTAGAGTACAAGCGGATCTTACCAAAAACTATTTGCAACAGTTTCTTGAAACAAGACAGCAAATATTGCGAGACCTCGTGCGTCATCCGGTTATTATTCAGGGGGTAATGGGAGGAGAGTACTCGCAAGCTTCATTGTCAGATTTTCTGACGGCTTACCATCTGTTAGGCCATAAAGAGCATCTAATAATTGTGAACATGCTTGGCGAGGAAGTATATAACAGCCATGCGAGTGTGCTAACAACCAGCCCACATTTACCGTGGTTACAACAGGTGTTGAATTCGGAAATAAAAACAGCAATTTTACTGGATAAAGTTAAAGAAAAAGAACATGTTAAAATTGCAGTGCCGATTCATTACAATGGCTTTGTTGAAGGTGCGCTAGTTGCTCAATTTAGTACCAGCTTAAATGCCTTATTGACTGACACCTTAAAAGATGACAATACGGCGATTGTACTCGAAGGAAAGTGGTTTACCTTTAATAACTCAGACTTAGACAGTCACTACATGAGCATCAAAACTGACGAGATAGGCACGACGGGAATAGCCTACGAGTACCTGATTAAAACCAGTTGGTTAGAGGATAAAGTCTCCTCATTTCAGGGCGATATCGCTTGGGGAATCACAATAAGCTTAACTCTTTCGGCAGGATTGCTGCTACTATTTGGCCGCCAATTATTACTTAACCCATATCGTCGTTTAGAAAAGTCAGAGCAGCAAGCTAAGGCGAATGAAGCTCGATATAAGCTGGCCATTCGTGGCAGCCATGACGGTTTGTGGGATTGGGATCTAGAAAAGCAACATATATACTTTGCGCCTAGATTTAGGGAGCTGCTTGGTTACGACAAGGATGACACCGATAGTTTTCCTAACGATTTGAAAGCGTTTGCGTCTCACCTCCACAAAAAAGACCTGTTACTGTTACAGGAGCAACTGCATTATCACTTCAAGTACAGCAAGCCTTTTGATGTTGAATTAAGAGTACGTGTTTATGGTGGGGAAGTTCGCTTTTTTCGCGCCAAAGGTGTTGCATTAAAAGACAAAAGTGGCCGAGCAATTAGGATGGCAGGGTCGCTGACAGATATCACTGAACAAAAGGTATATCATAGCGCTTTAAAAAGCGCTAAAGAACATAACGATATGCTTGCAGAGGCCATTGAGTCATGCACTGTGGGTATATCCATTTCAGATGCAACACAGCCTGATTTCCCATTGGTATTTATAAACCGAGCATTTTGTGAAATAACGGGCTATGACAAAAGAGTATTAGGGATGAATTGTCGTTTTTTACAAGGTAAAGACACATCCCAAGAGGTGGTTGTCCAGATGCGTGACGCCTTGAACGCGAGAAAAAAGTTTTCAGCAAAATTAATCAATTACAAATGCAATGGTGAAGCATTTTGGAACAGTTTGGAGTTATCACCTGTGTTTGATAAAGCTGGAGTGCTAAAAGCGTATGTAGGTATTCAACAAGATATAACTGATTGGGTTAACTCTAGAGAAGCGTTACAAGAGGCCAAAGTAGCGGCTGAGCAGGCTAGTTTAGTTAAAAGTGAGTTTTTAGCATCAATGAGTCATGAGATAAGGACACCGATGAACGGTGTACTCGGTATGCTTAATTTGCTTTTAAATAGTGAATTAAACGAGGAACAACATCACAGGGCGAACATAGCCTTAAATAGTGCAACATCTTTATTATCACTGATAAATGACATATTGGACTTCTCAAAGGTGGATGCGGGCAAACTTGAGCTCGAAGAGCTGGAATATGACCTAAGAAGCATGTTGGGGGACTTTGCGGAGTCGGTAGCAATTCAGGCTCAAAATAAAGGGTTAGAGTTGATACTTGATACCACGTTTGTGAATGAATCTTTAGTCAGGGGGGATCCTGGTCGTTTAAGGCAGATCCTGACCAATCTAGTAGGCAATGCTATTAAGTTCACCAATGAGGGAGAGGTGGCAGTCTGCGCGAACTTAAAAGAGCATGACGAGCATCATTGGCGATTTGAGTGTGTTGTGAAAGATACCGGCATTGGCATCGCAAAGAATGAGCAAGGCAAACTATTTCAGTCATTTACACAGGTCGATGCATCAACCACACGCAAATATGGTGGGACAGGGCTAGGGCTGGCGATAGTTAAGAAACTATGCGAATTAATGAGCGGCAGCGTACAGGTACAGAGTGAATCAGGCCAAGGCAGTCAGTTTAGTTTTAATGTGTTGATGCGCAAGAGTAGCGGCTCTGTGGTCGTTAAACCCCATTGTACAATGTCAGACAAACACGTGTTAGTCGTTGATAACAATGATACCAACCGAGCTGTACTCACCAAGCAACTTGAACATTGGGGAGCAAAAGTGCGAGGTGTATCGTCTGCTCAGCAAGCACTCACACAATGTCATGAGTTCACTCAAGCACAGCAATCATGCTTTGACATTGCCTTTATAGATATGCAAATGCCTGAAATGGACGGCAAGGAACTCGGCAAAGCGATTCGTGAACAAGCAAAGTATGACACCATGAAACTTATTATGATGACGCCAATGGGGTTTCAGTGGGAGGCAGGTCACCTTGCTAAGTTGGGGTTTGCAACGTATTTTCCTAAACCTGCTACTACGTCGGATCTTATTACTGCTTTGGCGGTTTTAAATGAATGTGAACAGGAAAGCGGCGCTAAGAATCCAGCAATAAGTCGCTACATTAAAGGAGAAAAGCACCATCAGCAATTGACTAGTGATGGTATTAAGTGGTATGAGTCTATCCGCATTTTGCTAGCAGAAGATAATCAAGTAAATCAAATCGTTGCAACCAGTATGTTGAAGAAAATCGGCTTTAAGATTGTGGATGTGGCCGCAGATGGAAAAGAAGTACTTAGCCTACTAGAGCAGCGCCTAGAAGAGGACTGTTACACATTATTGCTAATGGATTGCCAGATGCCTGAGCTGGATGGGTATGAGACAACTAAATTAATAAGAAGCGGTGAAGCTGGAGAGTATTACGCCAAGATTACTATCATCGCCATGACGGCAAATGCGATGGTAGGAGATAAAGCCAAATGTCTTGAAGCAGGCATGGACGACTATATTGCCAAACCTATTGCTCAGACTGTGTTAGTCGATAAACTCTTACAATGGTTACCACATAAACAAAACTAGCATGGGCACTGGCTCCATGAGATGAGATATGTAATACTGTACAAAAAAACAGTGCCGGTGTAGGCGTGCAAAAACAACTTCCTGAAAAATATTATCTGGATCATTATCATGAGTTTGTAGGGTTTATTAAACTCAGCAACGGTCACTTATTGTCGGCGCAAGATAAGCATATGTTGGCGCTTATAGAAGCGCTCGCAGAGCACGAGCGCTGCATATTGGTTCGCCTGTTAAATAGGAAATCCAAGTTTGTTACATATGACTCACTCAATTACGCCGAGATCGATAATTTAGAGCTGGCATTGACTGGGTTGCGTGACAAGCAGTTGATTGGTGATGTTGCTGCGCAGGACTATCAAGCTTGGTTACAGATCCTCACCAAAACTGAATTACAAGATCTCTGCCAAGATGTGCAGTTGAGTCACTATCCCGCACGCAGCGCTAAAAAAGCGCTATGGCTGGATTTCGCTCGTCAGCATATTGACTTTACTCATGTTGAGCAACATATTGTAATAAAACGATATTTATGTGTAACGATTGCTCCATTGTTTGATTATCTGTTGTTCTTGTTTTTTAATCGCCTTGAGACGAATTTGTCGCAGTTTTCTATGCGAGATTTAGGAGTGATGAAGACCCACAGTGATGTTAATCCCGCCAGTTACTTTAGTGACTATCAACAAGCACAGTGTGCCTATGAATATGCACAACTTTATCAATCTTTACACAATATTAGCCTTGACGATGCACATGCACTATCAACTTATGTGCTTGACCTTAACCATGATTTTGAATTGCAGGAACAGGCTAGCCATCGTCGCGATAAACTGTTTTATAAGCTAGCCTGCTTGATAGAAAAACACATGCCACAACAAGCGGTGCGATTGCTAGCACGATGTACGAGTAGCAAAGCGCAAGAAAAGCGTATTCGCTTGATATTCTCTATCGGTGATCGTGAGCACTGTCGTACGTTGCTTGAAGATATTCTGGCAAGGCCTAATGATGAATCACTATTACTATTCGCTAAAGATTTCCTGCTAAGAAAGTTTCAGCAAAAACGCACCTCGATATTAACGGATTTATTGCGTGAAAGTCGTGATGAAATTACCCTAGATGAAGCCTACAAAGGTAATACAGAACAAGGTGTAATCGCCTTCTATGCGCGCCAGAGCGTTAAGAGTTGGCATACAGAAAATCAGCTGTGGCTGGCATTGTTTGGTGTTGTTTTTTGGCAGGAACTCTATGAACATGAATTATCTATGGCCGCCAATGAGTTTGAGCGCTACCCGCAGCTACTTAAATTTAATCGCTTTTATGCAGTGTTAGCAGAGGACATTGAAAACAAGCTGCAACAAATTAATCAAGCACCATGTTTAAAAAGCTGGTTGTTAAAACAGCTGAGCTATTGTTTTAAAAAGCAGAATGCATTGTTTTTATGGCATGATGACTTAATAGACGCATTGCTTGTGTTAGCAGAGTTTGCTCCTTTAAGCTCTTTAGTTTCTTTGCTACGTGCTATGAGTCAAGATTTTAAGAACTTAAAGGATGGATACCCCGACCTTATGGTACGTGAGGGCAATAGCCTACGCTTTGAAGAAATAAAGGCACCGGGAGACTCGCTCAGACGTAATCAATTGGTGACCATTAACCGCCTGACAAAGTGTGGTTTCGACGTAACAATACAGCGAACCCGTTGGCAGTTTGACCCAAATCAAACCTATGTGGTAGTTGATATTGAAACGACGGGAGGTAAGAGTCAGTTTGATCGCATTACCGAAATAGCCCTCGTGCGTATTGAAAGAGGTGAAATCGTTGCCACTTGGCAAAGCTTAGTCAATCCAAAGCGCACTATTCCAAAATATATTACTCAGCTGACGGGGATAGATAATCAGATGGTTGCAGATGCCCTCGAGTTCTCAGAGGTGGCCGATAAAGTTGCTTCGCTATGTGACCAGGCTATTTTTGTTGCTCACAATGTGAATTTTGATATGGGCTTTTTAAAGCAGGAGTTTCAACGAGTCGGTCGTGTTTTTAGTCAACCTAAACTGTGCACAGTACAATTGGCGAGAAAATATTTACCCGGACATGACTCTTACTCGTTAGGAAAACTATGCGCTGCTTTGGATATTGAATTAAAACAGCACCACCGAGCGCTTGAAGATGCCCGAGCAGCGGCAAAAATATTGTTATTAGTTAATGAAGTTCGCCAAGCCACACACACGCAACCATAGTGCTGAGTCTCAAGATGCTTTGAATATTTAGTTTTTAGCAACTAGAGTTAAATTCTAAGAAGAGCAAAGCGGTGAGAGTATATTGCGAGTACTGTTACTAGTTTGGATGCTGTGTTGCAGCTTGGGGCTTGGTGCTCAGGTGGCAGATCCTATCGATACATTGAATGAGGCGGAAGATTATCTGACAGTTAATCCGGCTCACTCTATTTTACTGCTCGAAAACATGGCAAAGCCAGATACGCTTCCCGAGGAATTGTTTGTACGCTGGCACCTCCTCGCTATGCGAGCCTCTGTGCCCACCAATCAAATGCCGCGCTTGATTGAGTCTCTTGAAGCTGTGTTTTCTGTCAGTCAAAGCCCGTACTTTCGAAACCAAATTACGTCAATTTTAAGTGCGCTGGGTATCTGGTTACGCCGATCTCAATATTACCAGGATGCACAAATCAGTTTGGATTGTTCATATAAGTACGCACAAAATGATCGACAGCGTTTGACGTTAACTAACAGCTTGGCCTTGGTTGCGAGAGAGCAGAGAAATCACTCAAAAGCGCGGGCTTTATATGCGCGCTCTCGCACGCTTGCTGAGCAATTACAACAAACCCCAGTACTGGCAATGATTGAGAATAACCTAGGGGCTTTGGCGTTGGACGAGGGAAAAGTTGATGAAGCGGAGCGTTTATTTCGCCAGGCTCTAACTGATTATCAGGAGCTGGATAAACGCTCAGGTAAGATCTCAGCCGGTATTAATCTATTATTTGTGTTTTTAATTAAAGAGCAAACAATGAATTACCAGCGTTTGATTGGCCCCACCTCTAGGCTGACCTCAATTTTTCCCAACGAATCAAAACAGGCTCTATTGTCTTGGTTGCAGGCAAGGTTTGAGCAATTACAAGGCAAGGCGCCCGATGATAAAGTAAAGCTTGCTTTAAAAGTAGCCTATGATGAGTTAGAAAGTGATACAGTACGAGCATGGGTACATAAGTATTTAGCACCAAAGCTGGTGGTTGAGGTTACACATCCTTTGATCCCTATGAAAAAATCGTTTGAAGAACCGTGGTTTGATGCCGTTAAAGAATGTGACTGGCAATAGCGATATTTTTGTATACCTGAACACCTGCTTTTTAAGATAAAATCAAATAAATTAAATACTTTTGAGTGTGTTTTGCCTGCTTATTCGCTTAATTTAGCTTGTTTAGGGCTGTCATATGGGCTGTCGGTGTGTGCTTGGTTGCTTATTGCGGTTCTAGCCATTTTTTTAACCCACAGCGATGTGCGCTATACACTCGCTATCGTCGCTTATTATGTGATTATAAATATATTGTTTTTATTGATATTTTGGTCAGATAAACAACGTGCCATCGCAGCACACAGGCGTATTAGTGAAGTTAAATTGTTAGCCTTATCATCGCTTGCTGGCAATATGACAATGTTTATTGCACAAAAATACCTTCGTCATAAATGCCAGAAGTGGCAGTTCAACGCAAAGCTTTTGTTATTGAGCTTTGCGCAAACGGCCATATTGGTGTGGCTGAGTTATCGGCTTCTAATTCAATAACTCAGGTGCATATTCATCAATGAGTGACCAGCGTTTAACGGTTTTTTGGCTACCTTGACCTAAAATCCAATAACGATAATTGGCGTCAATTTGACCATTTGCATGTTGGATATCCAACCAAGCATTGAGGTAGTTCAATAGGTCGTAATTGCGTTTTGCAACTGCAAACCCAGTTGGGTATTTACTGACCTCTCCTTGTGGTACTACCACGCCGAATTCAGGATAAAACATGCTCCAAGCAAAACCCGCTTCGGCACTTATCACCAGTGCATCATATTTATCTGGGTCACCAAAGTATGCCTTTAAATTTGGTAGTTGTTTAAATGCTACGTTGGGGTAGCCTCTGGCGACCTGATGTAATAAGGGGGCATACTCAACATGTGCAATAGTCAGTGGTTGCTTGGCGATATCTTTTAAAGTTGTAAACCTGTCTAACTGGTGGTCTTTAGCGAGCAGGGCAAGTTGCAACTGCAATACTTGATCACTAAAGCGAACCTTCGTCAAATCGGCCACATTTATCTCAAGGCCTGACATGGCTACATCAAAAAAGCCTTTATTGAGGTACTCATTAAGCTGATGCTTTTTGAACGGGATAAATTCAACACTTACATTAAGATCAGACGCCAAACGGTGCGCGAGACTGATATCAAAACCTACCAGTTCATTTTTTTGGTTAAAGTAGCTAAATGGCACGTTATCAATTAGATAGCCGACTCTTAGCAGGTTGCGTTTTTTAACCACATCAATATTCGTTAATGACAGTTCACCACTTTGATAGGCTTTGGGGACGTACCCCAAAACATGCGCAGGGACCTTATCGGCAATGACCATGTTGGCTATCACTTCATCTGCGGCTTGGGAGTTTTTGGCGAGATAGCTGTTTAATGTGAAGCTTGCTAGCATAAATGCAGGCAATAGCGCACTAAACAAAGTTAGATAGTAAACCGAACGAAGCCGCTTTAGATGTAATTGCTTGCGGCAATAGAAGATACTCAAGAACACAAAAGCAAAAATATAAACCACAGTGGTAGGTGAAACCACCTTGGCCGTTAAAACTGACATTGATAGGTAAAGCTGGTAGCTATCCGCTGGAATTTTTAAACTGTCCAGCATAAATGGAATGGCTAAGTGCACATTCGCAAAGTAGCTCAACATGGCAGAAAGCGTGACATTGGGTATATCTGTTAGGCTAATTGGATTGCCAGTAAGCCAGCCTGCAAACATCACAAAAATAAGTGTAGTGAGCTTGCCAAGGCTTGGGAAAGTGTAGGCGATGGGAACCAGTACTTCGGCAATATGATCTGCTTGCTCATCGGCTTTTTTGATACTGCGCATGTGCTCTTTTATACCTTCGGTGATAACTGGCAGTACAATAAACACGTTGCCGGTACTAAATGCAGTTATCCAAGCGTTACGCATTACTAAAATCAAAGCGCGGTATTTGATAGGGGTCAGTGCGGCAACTAGCATAGGTAATAACACCAGCATTAAATACATCCCTAAGCACAGAACCAACACCCAATAAACTTGTAGGTTATTTAGCTGTTCAATACTTAGTGTACCTGCGGTACTGGCTGTCATTGCAAAAATTCCGATCGGAAAGATTGAAATCACCTTTTTCGAAATAACGGTGAGACCTTGGCCGATAACATCCAGAAATTCCAACACGGTATTTTTACGCTTGTTGGCAATCAGTGCCATACCCAGAGCAATACAAAAGATCACGATGGCAGGCACATTCCCTTCTGCCAGTGATGCAAAGGGGTTTGCAGGAATATACTGCTGCGCAAAATCAATATTGTTTGCGGGGGCAATCAGTGCAGGGGAGAAGAATGTCCCCGCATCATGTTGAGGCAACGTAAAGGTAAAGCACCAAATAGCGAACAGGCCAACTCCCCACAAGCACACCATCACCGTGGCGGCTTTAAGTAAAATGCTGCGTACTTGATCGGGATTAAACTTACCCAAACCCACGATAAGGCTGACCACGATATATGGGAATATGGTGATCTGCATCAGCTTTACAAAGCCAGCACCAAGTGGCTGTAAAAATGCCACCCGTTCACCAAAAATAAGACCCGTCGCGACACCTAAAATGAGCGCCCACAACATCCAGTTACGGTTTTTAAGAAATTCTAACAGCGTATTCATAGTTGATATAAGTTGCGCTTATTGTAGTCATAAGCATAATAGAAAACGAAAAGAGCGGGGATTATAAGCGTAAACACTGACCTAAACCTGAATAACCCACAGCCCAGTGGTGCGAACAACTCAATTATTCAAAGGTGTTTACCAATCTTTACCCAACAGCAAAGCGCCACTGCCTGTTTCGCCAAGTACGTCATCAGGGTTATACATTGGACAACTCTTCATGGATAAACACCCGCAGCCAATACATCCTTCAACTTGGTTTCTTACCCTTTGCATGTAGGCAATTTTCTCATCGAGTTGTTGCTGCCAAGCGCTCGATAGTTTCTCCCAATCTTTTTTGGTTGGTGTGCGGCTATCTGGCAAGGTGCTGAGAGTTTGTTTTATTTCCTCAAGGGTGACGCCCATTTTTTGTGCGGCTTTTATCACCGCAATTCGTCTTAGTACATCGGGCTTATAGCGGCGTTGATTACCGCTATTTCGCCAACTGCGAATAAGACCTTTTTGCTCATAAAAGTGTAAAGTAGAGACTTTGACATCACTACGTTTAGCCACCTGGCCTGGGGTTAAATTAGCATCTTGTAAACGTGTGCTATTTGGCATCTTTTTTAACTCTGGTTTTCCAACCCGTGTATTTACCATGAACACCACGAGTCAGATTAGTAAAGCTCGACTCCAATAAGTCTACCCCATACAAGATACCCACCACAATCACCGCCATTTTTATAGCAATTAAAGGGCCAGCTACCGCGACACAAATACCAATGGCGGCTAGCATCCAGATTGCAGCGGCAGAGGTCACGCCCACAACAACCCCCTCTTTTGATAGCATCACACCTGCGCCCAAAAAGCCAATTCCTGTAACAACCTGACCGATGATCCTTGATGGGTCTGCCACATCATTGTTTACCTGCATTGAGAGCATAATGAAGGTGTAAGTACCTAAGACTATTAAGGCTGACGTCCTTATCCCAACGGGTTTTCCGCGCAATTGACGCTCTAATCCAATAATTGCACCTGCGAGAATCGCTGCACCAATATCCGGCCAGCGTAGTGGATCAATACTAAAAAGGGTGGTTAAGTCCATGAACATTAAATGGTAAAAATTAAACTTTGAGTGTAATAGAAATCATGACGCTTAGGTAGCAGAATTTAAATGTAACTTGTCAAAATGATAGGCCCGCAGAGTGCGGGCCTATCATATGGGGTTACTGAATTTGTCCGCGTATTTCACCACTTGTGTGTGCAGGTGTATGGACGTTTACGTAGTGTCCACCGCTTGTAAGGACAGCAAAAATTTCAGCCGTCAGTGCTGCATCAGCTGGTGCCATCCAACGGTTTGCATCGCTTTCATCTTGCTCAAGTGCCAGCAGCACTGGACCGTTGACGCCTATCGCACCGGTGTGAATATGTGCGGCAGTCGCATCAGCAACACCAGATGTGAGAACTTGTAGTTCTAAAGCAAAGTCATTGGTATTAACTAGGGCATAACCACTACCTGAAGCCGCGGTGGTCACTGCTGGTACTTCCTGATCGCCACTGAGTGAAAAGGCGACCAAGGTATAGTTTCCCGTTAGGATTTGTCCACGAATTTCTCCGCTAGGAACCGCAGGCGTGTGTACATTAACATAGTGACCGCCTGAGGCCAGTATCGCGAAAGTATCTGCATCAATCATGGTGTTTTGAGGTGTCATCCACACGTTCATGTCGTCGGTGCTTTGTTCAAGGGCTACTAATACATCGCCATTGGTACCAATGCGTCCGGTATGAATGTGAGCCGCGGTTGCGTCTGCTACACCAGAGGTCACTACTCGTAGCTCAACGCCATAATCATGGGTGTTCACCAGCGCGTAGCCATCGCCCGAGGCCGCAGTCGATACAGCAGGAACCTCTTGCGCGCCGGAGAGCTTAAATGTTGCCAGGGCAAAGTTGTCCGTCAAGATTTGCCCGCGCAGCTCACCGCTTGGCATGGCAGGCGTATGCACATTAACATAGTGTCCGCCAGAGGCGAGTATCGCGAAAATATCCGCATCTATCATGGTGTTTTGCGGTGTCATCCATACGTTCATATCGTCTGCACTTTGCTCAAGGGCCACTAATACGTCACCATTGGCGCCAATACGACCCGTGTGAATATGCGCGGCAGTGGCGTCTGCTACACCAGAGGTCACTACCCGTAGCTCTACACCATAATCATGGGTATTTACGAGTGCGTAGCCATCGCCCGAGGCGGTAGTCGACACAGCAGGAACTTCTTGCGCGCCGGAGAGCTTAAATGTTGCAAGGGCAAAGTTGTCCGTCAAGATTTGCCCGCGCAGCTCACCGCTTGGCACGGCAGGCGTATGCACATTAACATAGTGTCCGCCAGAGGCGAGTACCGCGAAAATATTCGCATCTATCATGGTGTTTTGTGGCGTCATCCACACATTCATATCATCGTTGCTTTGCTCAAGGGCCACTAACACATCGCCATTGGTGCCAATTCGCCCAGTGTGAATATGTGCGGCAGTGGCGTCTACTACGCCAGAGGTCACAACACGTAGCTCAACGCTGTAATCATCAGTGTTAACTAACGCGTAGCCGTCACCTGATGCCATGGTATCGGCTGCGGGTACTTCTTGTTTTCCTGATAAACCAAAGGTGGCAACCGCGTAATTGTCAGTTAAAATTTGGCCTCGGATCTCACCGTCAGGCATCGCGGGTGTGTGGACATTGACATAATGTCCGCCTGAAAGCAGTACATTGAGCGTTGCTTCGTCAATCATGGTGCCCTCTGGCGTTACCCAGTCAGTCATGATTTCATCGTCTTGCTCAAGTACCACCAATACGTCGCCATTGGCACCTATTCTGCCGGTGTGGATATGTGCTGCGGTTGCATCATCAACTCCAGATGTAACTACTCGCAGGTAAAGCTCTCCATCAGTGCTATCGTAGGAGGCGTAACCATCGCCCATAGCACTTGATTGGTTCATTGGTACTTGTTGTGAACCATTGAGTTCAAAGGTGATTATGCTGGTGGTGTCTGGCACAATTTGTGCGCGTAACTCACCACCTGGGAAGGTTTGTGTGTGCAGATTAATGTACCAATCGCCATCTAACATGTCGGCCATGAGTGACTCGGTGAGATCAGTTATCTCAATACTGGCTAGCGTTTCACTAGTTGCTTCGAATGCGAAAGCAACATCGCCATTTTCACCTAAGTCACCATCATGAATATGCGCAGCACTAAAACCTTCTACATCGCTGTAGTCCAATGTTGCTCTAAACTGCATTAGATTTTCATCTAGTTCAACGGTTGTGGTTGCAGTTTGCATGGAGGTATTCATGGGCACTTCTTGCTTACCACTTAAGGTCAGCTCGAAGGTTTTAGTCGCTGAAAACTCTGGCGTTGGTGTTGGAGGTGTTGGCTGTGTTACCGTGTTATCATCGTCACTATCACTACATGCCACCAGTAGCAGTAGACTAGCGCTTACTATAAACTTTTTCATTATATTCATCCTGTCTAGTGGGTTAAAAAGGATGACTAATTATCATCCATAGCCAGACTTACGAACGTTCTCGCCTGAAAGTTCACTATTATGAAAATAAAATGGTATTTATTTGCTTGGTACATTGATTCTCACACTCCAAATATACCAGTAAGCTCCCTTAGACTGCCTTGATTTCATAACAGTAGGCTTGGGCTACAGCACGGACTATAGTTAGGTGCTATCGTGTGCAGGGAATAAAAAAGCCCAGTATGGGAAACTGGGCTTGTGATCCAAGGAGGGAGGTTAGTTAAAAGCTATAGCTGACGCTAAACTTGATGCTGCGAGGCATGATGTAGCGGCCGTTAGGCGCATCAACATTACGTGGGTCACCTTCAGTAATACCTTGTTCGTCAGTTAAGTTATCGGCTGCGATTTGTAGTTTCAAACCTTCTGCAGGCTCTACAATTAAGCCCAAGTCAAACTTTTCATAGCCTTCAAGTACGACGGTGTTTTCGTTGTTGCCATAACGGTCATCTACTGCTGAGAAGGTGCCGTAAATAGTAGCGAACATTCCCGCTAACTCAAAGTCATAACTCGGCGTGACACGAATTTGCCAACCAGGCTGGCGTTGACTTTCATTGCCTTCGTTATCAGGGCTTTCGGTGATTTCAGTGTCTTGCACGGTGGCGTTTAAATTGACTGACAACCCAGACTCGTGGTTGTAGTTATAGTCAAACTCGATGCCTAACGCTTCATTGGTCAAGATTTCAGCCGGCTCGCCCGGTCTGCGCACAAATGTGTCACCTTTTACCTCATTGCTAAACAGTGTGGCAAAAAAGTCGGTATTGTCACCCATGTACTTATAGCCAAGTTCTGCTTGAGTTACTTCTTTAATCAATGGATTACCGGCTTCATAGGTACCATAATTGTCTCTAAAGTCATCGAAGTAAGGCATTTTGTAGCCTTTGTTGATGCGAGCGAACACACCCACATCATCAGCCAGTTTATAGTCGGCACCTATGGTCCAAGAGGTCTTGCGAGCGCTGTAATCCACAGACTTTTCGATAATGCCATTGAGGTTTTCATCCACTGAGTAGTTTACTTCGTGGCGCTCTGAGCGAAGGCCAATATCTAACGTCAAAGCATCTGTTGCGCGGTAGCTCTGTGTAGTATAGAACGCTAAGGTTTTAGCATCTCCCGTGCTGTTTATGTCATAGTTCCACGCACAACCATCAACACTGGTATTACACTCAATGCCATCAAGCATTTCGCCACCGGCTTCGAGTACGTAGTAGGCCGCGTTGCCTAGACTCCACCAATCTTGAGCAGAGGTTGAAGCGCTGTAAACACCGTATGCACTGTCCCATTTGTCGAAAGACTTACTAAACGCTAAATCATTGGTGAAAGACTCAATGTCTTTTAATACCACCCAGCGACCCATACTTTGAACGTTGGTATCGCCATCATAGATAGTGCCTGTGACCGCGCCTTTGGCGTCTTGTCTATTGTCAGCAACATCTTTAAGCAGTTCAGCGCTACCAGCTGGTACAAGGCCGTAGGTATTGGCTTCACCTTGGGTGAGGCTAAAGCGGTCAATAAAGTGCCAGCCATTTTTGAGTTCTAACTTGATGCTACCGCCGGAAATATGGCCGTTCCAACCACGCCCTTCACCCAAGTCGATTTCCATTGCATCATCACTACCTGCGTAAATGACGGCTTGGCGGTTGTGTGTTCCCAGTTGCGTATATTCAGCATCAACACCGTCAACATTAAGGGGAGTGGGTAAGTACCAAGCGCCCGTATCGTCAGTCTGACGGGTATAAACATTGATTTCGCCATTGTCTAACTCTTTGGTTAGGTTGATGGTGAACTGTTGGCCTCGCTCAGAGGTAAAACCTGCATCGCGAATGCCTGATGAACGTTTGATGTAACCGCCCACCATGTAATATAAATCATCGCTTAACTCACCACTTAGTACAGCGTCTAAACGCTGAAGGCCATAGTCACTGGTGGTATATTTAAACGTGCCTTCGGTATCTTCACTACCGCGTTTTAATTGAAAGTTGGTAGTTAAGCCTGGTTGACCATTGGAAACTACAGGGTTTGGACCACCGCGTAATGCCTCCATCATACTGATGGTTTCATCTAAGCGAAAAATCGATGAGTTTTCTAAAAATGAAAGGGTTGGAGCAGGATAAACCGGGGAGCCTTGCAAACTTACCGTTAAGAAGGGCGCATCACCACCGCCTGGAAAACCACGCACAAACACATTCGCACCAGACTCACCGCCTGAGCTTTCTACCCAAATACCCGGTACTGCTTTGAGTAAGTCCGCGGTACTTTTAGGTGCGAGTTTATCGATTTTAACCGCGTCAATATTGGTAACGGCAAAGCCGGCATCAATTTTTCTGATGCCGCGTCCACCAGCGGTACCAGATACGACGATAGTTTCGACTTTTTGTTCTTTAGCTTGTTCGTCTTGTGCTATCGCTTGATTACTCAAAACCGCAGCTATGGCTGTTGCGAGCAACGAGTATTGCTTGAGTTTGCGCATGGGAAAGCCCCTTTTGTTGTCATATGGTTCATATCATTGTGTGCGCCACTCCCCAAAACTTAGCGCTAAAGACTAAGTTTGTAACCCAGCAGTGGGGAGTTTTTAGGTGGCGCTGAAATTAAAATAGAGGTTATTGCAAACGTTTGCAATAACTTTAATGCAACTTTTTGCACATACCCTGTTTTATTGTGGCTAATAACCATTGTACATTTGCGCTATAATGGCAGTTGATTGCGCGAAATTGTTCAGTAATATGCTATCTTCTCAATAAGTTAGTGAAACGGTGAGATCTAAGTCTAAGAGGTTGTAGTGGAGCAGAAAAAATTAAAGTTGGTGGATTTGGCAAAACTTGCTGGGGTGTCAACCTCAACGGCTTCACGTGCACTGAACAATAATCCGGTGATCAAACAAGCTACGCGTGATCATGTGCAGCAGCTCGCCAAACAGCACAACTTCACGCTTAATACTGCGGCAAGCCGTCTAAGACTGCAGAAAACTAAAGTGATTGCTGTGGTGATAAATCTAGAAGCCAATACCGAACAGTCTATCGACGACCCCTTCTTGTTAAAAGTAGTTAGCGATATAAATCAAGCTGTTAACCGTCAGGGGTATGAACTTCTACTATCAAACTCTTATATGGCAGGTGACGACTGGTATGGCTACTTTATTGATGGTCGACGAGCCGATGGCCTGATTGTTGTGGGCCAAGGTAAGCAACAAAACCGTATCGAACAAGCTGCTAATTTAGGCGCGCCGCTGGTTGTATGGGGCGACCCTAAAACGCCGAGCAATTATCCCATTGTGGGAAGTGACAACTACTTAGGTGGTTTGCAGGCAACCGCACATTTGATAGCCAGAGGCGCATCAAAGTTATTGTTTTTGGGCGATCCGGGACATGCTGAAATCGGTGAACGTTATCGTGGATTTAAAGCAGCGATTGATGGTGCAAGCGAGGCCTGTCAGCAACAAACAGTTAAAATTGATATTACCAGTCAAGCTGCATATGAAGCGATTAATCAATTACTTAGAAGTGAAGGGTTAACGTTTGATGGCATTTTTGCCTGTAGTGACATGGTCGCACTAGGGGCGCTCAAAGCGTTAAAAGAGCGATATGTCAGCGTACCGAATGATGTTCGTTTGGTTGGGTTTGATGATATTGGTATGGCAGATGTAAGCCACCCATCGTTGTCTACCGTTAGGCAAAACACGCAACTTGCCGCGAAAATGTTGGTCACCAAGCTGTTGGCACAGTTAAATAATGAAGTGGTTGATTCACAAGAAATTGATATAGAGTTACTGTGTCGTCAATCAAGCTAGTAAATATATAAGATACGACTAATCGATGGAATTTAATTTGCAAACGATTGCAAATTAAATTTTGCGAGGCTAGACTTTAATTCATTCAATACTAATGAGTTCAGCTTATGACAGATGCACCAACTATTCTAACCAATGCATCAAGAGCACGTATCATACTGGCTATGATGGCCTGCTACTTTCTATTCGCGGTGTTACTCAACAGCGTAGGAACGGTAATCTTACAATCGATAAATAGCTTCGCGGTTAGCAAAACACAGGCAGCAAGCCTAGAAGGTTTCAAAGATCTTTCGATTGCCATCATGTCGTTTCTGGTCGCCTCCATGATCCCGCGTTTTGGCTATAAACTGGCGTTGTTAATAGCTTTGGCCGCGGTGATGCTGATCTGTTTAGTCACGCCACAAATCGGTCAATTTTACGCCTTTAAAATACTATTTGCTGTTGTTGGCTGTGCTTTTGCGGTGGTGAAGATTAGCGTCTACGCCTTAGTTGGGCAGTTGAGTGATTCGCCGTCTTCTCACTCCGCGCTCCTCAATACCATAGAAGGTATTTTTATGGTTGGGGTGCTCAGTGGTTATTGGATTTTTAGTTTTTTCATTACGCCGGATAGCAACTCATTGGACTGGCTTAGTGTGTATTACATTCTCGCTTTATTGAGTTTAGTGTGCGTGTTAACCATTAGTTTGGCACCTATTGCAAAACAGGCGCTGCCCAGTGGCAGTAGTATCACCAGCGAGTTTGCTGAAATGTTAAAGCTGAGCTTTCAGCCTTTGGTGTTGGTTTTTATTATTTCGGCATTTTTATATGTTCTGATAGAGCAAGGAGTTGGCACGTGGCTGCCCACGTTCAACAATGAAATTTTACACTTACCTGTGGATGTGAGTGTGCAGTTGACCAGCATTTTTGCGGCGAGCTTAGCGGTAGGGCGTTTGCTGGCAGGGCAGATTTTGAAACACCTTCATTGGTATATTTTGCTCAACATATGCTTAGTGGCAATGGGGGGACTTATTTTATTAACCTTACCTTTGACCCAAGGGGTTTCACAGCAAACAGTCAGCTCAATATTTGATGCACCTTTAGCTGCATATTTAATGCCGATGATTGGGTTATTGATGGCACCTATCTATCCGGTATTAAACTCAGTGATCCTAAGCAGTTTAGAGAAACATCAACATGCCTCGATGACTGGGATGATCGTTATTTTCTCAGCACTAGGAGGGACCACAGGCTCTATTCTAACGGGTTATATTTTCCAGCATTTTAGTGGACAACACGCATTTTACAGTGCATTGCTGCCACTATGTTTACTGATAGTTTCAGTGTTTCTGTTTAAACAGCGCAGTACACCAGCGCATCCTATTGCTGCCTAAGAGGTTTTCATGAAATTCGAATATTGCACCTTGTTTAAAGATGTGCAGCTAAGTGGTATTTTTGCTGATAGCAAGGTGTTTGCCGACGCCATTCCTAAAACAAGCTGGGCCAGTGCACAACAAGCATATGAACAACATGATTTACCAATGAGTTATGAGGCGTTAAAGTGCTTTGTAGAAGCGCATTTCACCTTTGCCGAACAGCCTGAATTACAAGCGCTTAGCGATGTAAAGTCTGTTGCTGATTACATTCAAAAGTTGTGGCCAAAGTTACAGCGAAAAGCCTTTTATAGTACCAACAACTCTCTGCTAGCGCTTGAGCATGATTATGTGGTGCCCGGTGGCCGATTCAACGAAATCTACTACTGGGACAGTTACTTCACTGCGCTTGGATTGGAAGATAGCGGTAATATTTCGCTCATAGAGGCGATGGTTGAGAACTTTGTGAGTCTGATCGCACGATACGGCTGTGTGCCTAACGGCAATCGAATTTATTATACCAGTCGTTCTCAGCCGCCAGTATTGGCGTTGATGATAAAACTTTTATTGCCGTATAAAAAGTCAGATACTAAGTGGCTTGAGCGCATGGTTGATGCGATGCGTCAGGAGCATGATTTTTGGCATCAAGGAGAAGCACAACTGGAGAACAACAGTGCGCATCGCCGAGTAGTTAAACTATTTAATGGGATGCAGCTCAATCGCTACTGGGATGACAAACCTGAACCTAGACCTGAGTCTTATGCAGAGGATATTTTTGATGCCAACCAATTGCCTCTGTCGCAGCGTGAATCATTCTTCCGTAATATTCGTGCCGCGTGTGAGTCAGGTTGGGACTTCAGTGCTCGATGGCTGGACGACCCAACGAGCTTGCTTAGCATAAACACCACCAATCGAGTACCGGTCGACTTAAATACGCTACTTTATTTGCTGGAAGATACGCTGGTTGAGTGTTTAACCATGCTCAATGACAAAGCGCAAGCAGATACATACTCACAGCGTGCTAAATTGCGCAAAACAGCAATACAGCAATTACTTTGGAGCGAGGAACACAACTGGTTCTGTGACTTTGACTTACTTATCAATAAACGTTCTGATGTTTTGAGTTTAGCGGGCTGTGTGCCACTGTATGGCGGTATCGTGAGCCCACAGCAAGCACATTTGATAGGCGTAAAACTAAGTAGCGATTTCTTACGTCAAGGTGGTTTGGTCAGTTGTTTAAGTAACACTTCTCAGCAGTGGGACAGCCCCAACGGATGGGCACCTCTGCATTGGTTTGCTATAAAGGGGCTAAGGGATTACGGCCAATTCGAGTTGGCACAAAAGATTGCTTTGCGTTGGCTCAATATGCTGGAGCAGGACTTTGCGATTCGCCACTGCCTGTTGGAAAAATATAATGTCTGCGAAATGCAAAAAACGGCTGGGGGAGGAGAGTACCAAGTGCAGCAGGGGTTTGGTTGGACAAACGGTGTCACCAGTCGCTTGCAAGTACTTTACAACCAGGCCTGAGCACTTTCAGTGGCGCGTTTTATAACATTGCATTGAACGTCAAATATGCGCAAATTAATAAGCCAAGTCTATACTGTGCTTTAATATCCATTATGCGGAGATGCATATGAACCGTTCTTTGCTTTTGTTATGTTTCTTTTTCTTTTCAATCACCAGCTATGCGAACAACTGGCAGTGGCACACCACACAAGCACACGCTAAAGGTGAATCTACATCAGCTATAGCGCAGCACTATAGCGCGAATTACCAAAAAGTGGAGGGTGACTTAATGTCACTTGCTGACAGCGGGGCTAGCATGACCATTTCTCTGCCCGACGGCCAGGGTGGGCTAATTGAATACGTCATACGTTATGATCCTATTATGGCTCCTGCACTTGCGCAAAAATACCCGATGATCCGTAGCTTTTCTGGCCATCAAAAGGGAGCCACGCACAATACCGGTCGTTTTGATATTGGGCCAAATGGCTTTTATGCCTTCTATCAAACTAAAGCGCGTACACTGTATATAGACCCAAGTTTCGGTAATTTTAAAGTGTATGAAAAAGGCAAAAGAGACATGCCTTGGCACGATGAAGTTGTAGAGCTTACGCAGCGCAATAGTTCATTAAATGCTCGTCAGCAAAGAGGACCACTCATCGGTAATGGTGGCACCGTTGAAGTAGTAACCTATCGCTTAGCTGTGACCACCAGTGATGAATATACCAGTTATTTTGGTAGTAAGGCCCAAGCGCTAAATGGCATCGTGACAACCGTTAACCGAGTCAATCAAATATACCAAACAGATATTGCAGTGAGACTTGAACTCGTAGCAAACAATGACGAGCTAATTTTTACTGAAAACGATCCGTACGATAACGGAGAGTTAGGCGATACCCTCACGGAAGTACAAAATCAGATAGATACCATTATCGGCACAAGTAATTACGATGTTGGCCATCTTATGGCAACATCCGGTGCCGGCTTGGCTGCATTGGGTGTCATCTGTGAAGAAGGTGGTAAAGCGATGGGAATGACTGGTATTGGCACACCTGAGGGCGATGCATTTGATGTAGACTATGTTGCCCATGAATTAGGCCATCAGTTTGGCGCTAATCATACTTATAATGGATCGGATGGGTCGTGTACAACTCGGGTAAGCGGCGCAGCATACGAACCTGGTAGTGGTATCACCATTATGGCTTATGCAGGCATTTGTGCGTCTGAAAACCTAGCGTCAAACTCCATTGCAATGTTTCATTCTCACAGTATTGATGAGATGCATACGCATCTCACGCTAGGTTCTGGCGCTAGTTGTGGTTCGTTACAGGATGATGGCAATAAAGCGCCTGTGGCTGATGCCAAAGAAGATCATGTGATCCCTATTAATACGCCTTTTATGCTGACAGGTGCAGCAACGGATGCCAATAGTGATGACACACTGAGCTACTCTTGGGAGCAGTTGGATTTAGGCTCAGCGACGTCAAGCAGTGCAGATTTGAAAGATAATGGTGAAGGGCCGATGTTCCGACCATATTTACCGAGCACATCTGCGACAAGATATTTTCCTTTGTTAGCGGATGTCATTTCAGGGCAAGTTACTAAAGGCGACGGCTATCCTACGACTGATAGAACCATGACATTTAGATTGGTTGTTCGTGATGGCAATGGGGGAGTGAGTTTTGATACCGCAAGCGTAACAACAGTTTCTGCGGCGGGTCCTTTTGTGATCACCTCACCAGATGAGAACAGCTCTGTGAGTGAAAACAACCAAATTACCGTGAGCTGGAATGTCGCTGGAACCGATCAAGCGCCAATTTCGTGCGCTAATGTAGATATCATGCAAACCAACAGTGATGCATCACAAATTCAGTTGCTATTATCGGGCACGGCTAATGATGGTCAGCAACAGGTCACTTTGATTGGTAGCCAAAATAATAAAGCGCGAGTGATGGTTAAATGTGCTTCCAGCGCTTTTTATGCCTTATCTCAAGAATTTAATTTAGCTAACAGTCTGGCGGTCACATCTCAGCAAACCATTTCTACTGCGGAAGATACCAGTGTTACCTTACAGGCATCACAATTTAGTGTTGTGAACCAACAAGTGGGGTCTCAATTAGTGTTGAGTGTTATCGCAGGAAGTGATTATACCTTCTCAGAAAACACCATAATGCCTGCTGCAAACTTTAACGGTGAGCTGACCGTAAATATTACCCTGACTGATGGTACAACTACGACAAGTTATCCTGCCAAGATACAAGTCACACCTGTTAACGATGCGCCAGAAGTACTCACGCAGGTGGCGCTAACAATGAATGAAGACGAAACCATTACCTTGGGGGTATCGCAGTTTGAGGTGGTAGATGTAGACAGTACTGAGTTTACGCTGGCAATACTTGCAGGGGAACAATACAGCTTTAATGCAAATGTAGTTACGCCTGAAGCTGATTTTAATGGCACACTAGAAGTGCCTATTACCATCAGTGATAAGGAAGGTGCGAGTACCAATTTTACCACACAAATAACCGTAACAGCGGTCAATGACTTGCCAGTGGCGAATAATGATTCTGTGACAGCAACCCAAGGTGTGCAAACAACTATCGCCGTGCTTGCCAATGATACCGATATTGATGGTGATACTTTAACGTTAGTAGAGCTACTGTACGAAGGTACGGGTACTGCGACGGTGTCTGGTAGCAATATTATGTATCAATCAGCAAGCAGCTTTACCGGTCAAGAGCAAATTATCTACTCGGTGAGTGATGGTAATGGTGCATCTGCTCAGGCTACGGTTACTGTAAATGTACGGACCCCTCCACCTGTGAGCAATGTAGATGATGGTGGTAGTGGTAGCTTTGGGTATTGGCTATATGCTCTAAGCTTAGGTCTGCTGTTGCGACGTGTTAAATGGAGTGCTAAGTATGCGTAGTTTGTATATGGCATTGTTGTTGAGTGGCTTGTTTGGGTGTCAAAGTGTCAGTGATACACCAGACAAAAAAAATGAGTTACTGCTTGTGAATGCTGATAGAAGTATGCAATGGTTTATGACGCACTCACTAGAGCAGGTGCTTGAAGCACATGAAGCTCAACAAAGCTTTGGTTTTATTGCACTGAATAGGCGAGGTTATTTCTATCCCAAAATAGGTATGGCTCGCAAACCTTTGCTACTAAAAGACGGATGTCAGACTTGGTTATTATCCACATCAAATGATGTTGTGAAAAGTGATAGTGAACGAGAAAAGATGGCAAACTTGCAGGCATTTGCTGCCAAGTTTAATGTTGCAATGGAATCTAAGTGCTTACCCTAGTGGGTTGGTCACATAAGTAAAACAAAGCCAGTGAGCGAACACTGGCTTTTTTGTTGCCATCTTAGAGATAATTCATATGTACCTTTTATTACCTTATGATTATAATTTCGCCCTTGTACCAATTAGGGTACTGTTGGTTTTTTTATTTGGAGTTTTAAATGGACTTAGAGTCAAAAGAGGTGGTTGAAACCACAGGTTCTTCAACACACACGCGCGAAGTGCGCTTTACTGGCGATGCACGCAGTTACTTTAGTATTTGGTTGGTTAATATTTTGTTTACCATTGCTACCTTGGGTATTTATTCTGCGTGGGCAACGGTAAGAAACAAGCAATACTTTTTTGGTCATACGCAAATTGATGGTCACAGGTTTGATTATTTGGCGACACCGCAACAAATTTTGAAAGGCAGGTTGTTGGCTCTGGCTTGCTTTGCACTTTATGTAGTATCGAGTAGTTACTTTCCATTGGTTGGTATTGTGCTGTTAGTGGCTTGGTGTATAGCATTACCTTGGGTAATCAATCAGGGCCTGCGTTTTAGTTTACGAATGACACGCTATCGCAATGTTCAATTTTCATTTAAAGGGCAATACAAGGACACGCTTATCAATTTTGTATTATTACCTATTTTGAGCGTTTTCACTTTGTATTTGTTGTTGCCTTGGGCCCTTAAGCGTATTGATGCCTATATACACAACAATATTTATTATGGTGACAAAAAGCTAACTACACACCTTTCTACAAAAGAGTATTACTTAATTGCTTTTGTATGTTTCTGTATGGCTGTTGGGCTGGGTATTTTGGCAGGTATTGCGGCATTCGTTATAGGCATTTCTGATAATTTGTTAGAGACCTCACAGTTGATTGGGGTTGGGATATTATTTATGCAATTCTTAGTGGTTATAATTGTTGCTTCTGCTTATAAGGCAATGGTGCGAAATCACATCTTTGAAAATAGCACGTTTGAAGGCGTTGCTGAGTTTGAATCAAACCTTGCACCAATTGACTACGTGCTACTTAATGTCACCAATACGTTAGCGATTGTGTGTTCACTGGGCTTAGCGTTTCCTTGGGCTAAAGTGCGTAAAGCCAAAATGTTGGCGGCAGCGACTGTTGTACACCTTAATCCAGACGCCGATGAGGTTATCAACATGCAACAAGCACAACAGTCTTCGTTTGCCGAAGAAGCTGCGAATGTATTCGATGTTGATATCTCTTTGACATAATATGCAAAAGGTTACGGGTAAACTCTATAGCGCTGGCAGTAACGCTAGCGTAAATTGCATCTTGCACAATAGCAACGGGCAAATTCGTGTTGTCAAAGATGATGATCTTGAGCTGTCTGTGCCCTTGCAAGACATTCTCCTAGGCGTGGCCATAGCGGGGCAAGCCCAAGATATCACGTTACCAGATGGCAGCCGATTTTTGCCTGATGATGTGAGTTTTCGTCTTACAAGTCTCTCAGGTGTTGGACTCCTTGAGCGTTGTGAGAGACACAAAGGGCTTGTATTGTCAGCCATTTTTTTGTGTCCATTGCTGTTATATTTGGTTTTCTTCGTGGTCGTCCCTAGTATGGCAGCCAGTGCGGTGACCTTATTGCCAAACAGTGTGGTTGAAGCGACTGGCCGGCAGTCCATGCTATTAATAGAAAAAATGGCGCTGGAGCCGACAGAAGTCGATCCCACACAGCAGGATAAAATAAATGCGCTTTGGCAAGATTCATTAAACCAATTAAAGTTGGACAAAGAAAAGTACCGTTTAGGTTTCTACCGCTCCGATTTTTTTGGTGCAAATGCTTTTGCGCTCCCTCATGGACAGATCGTGGTGACGGATGAGCTAGTTGCTAAACTAGCAAAGCATCCTGAGGCACTTCGAGCGGTACTACTGCATGAAATTGGCCATGTTGAACATCAGCATAGTATGAGAATTGCGGCCCAGTCGGTTGCCTCTACCATTGCGCTTGCTGTGGTATTTGGTGACTTACAAGGGGTTGCGGAGCTAACGCTCGGGGTGGGCAGTGTCATCATGCAACAGCAGTTTTCACAAGATATGGAAAGCCAAGCTGATGACTATGCACTACACAATCTTGAGGCACATGGTTACAAAGCCGCAGATTTTGCCACCGCACTTAAACTGATGTCTAGCGATAGAAGCACCGAACAAGATGCGTGGTCAAAGTATTTATCAACGCACCCACAGGTTGGGGAGCGTATTGAGCGGGCACTCAATTATCAAAGGGCAAAATAAAGGGACGCCAGTGCGTCCCTTTCTCATAAGGCTTTTTTGGGCGGTAGTGCCACGTTCGCAAAGATCAAACCCGCCACCAAAGACATAAAAATCAAAAATGTCTGTTGGCCAATATGGTCGGCATGAATAAAACTTTGCCCTTCAATCAGCGAGTTCAGGCCAATGTAGGTTTTAGAGCCGGGGACCAGTACAATCAAACCTTGCATGGCAACAATTGATGCGGGGGCATTGACAATACGGTTAAACAGATTACTGAATACGCCTACTGCAAATGCGCCAAGGAATGCCCCAATTGAATAATCAAAGTAGAGCGCGGCACTAATACTGACTGCGTAGGCGATAAACCCAGATGCAATTGACCAGCTAGCGTGTTTGAGTTTGGTTCTGAAAATGACTATCAAGCTTGTACAAAGTAGCAAGATAGCCAACCACGCGGTCCATTTTGGTAATGGATCGGGTTGTACAAAATCGGTAGTACCAAATAAAGCAAACCCAATGCTAATGCCTAAAAATGCACCGAAATAGAGTTTGAACAACAACATGAGCGAGTCCATAACCCTTGCCGTGCCTGATACTAAGTGACGCGATGAAAGCTCCGCAAATGCTAATGCTAATGCCAAACCTGGAATAAACACGATAATGGCTGACAATATTACCAATCGGATATTAATACTGGGGTCAACATAACTACTGACCGCACACGCGCCGACGGCCGCTACAATGGCAACCAGAGGCTCTAGCATGTGTGTAACACGCTTTGAACGGCCAGACCAAAGTATGAACATGAAAACTAGAATCGAGAACACGCCGGACCAAAGCACATCATTCCAACTCGTACCCATTAACATGGCAAAGGCAGCACCCGATACAGAAAACGCAAAACCTGTCATCAGCTTACTATATGGCGCTTTTTGTTTGCTGATTGTATCCAAATCAGCATCGGCTTGCTCAATGGTTAGCTGGCCTGTAAGGACCTTACTTACCACATCATCCGTGTCTGCTAGTGATCCTAGGTCATGATCACCTGGGTCTACGCGTGCGACATGAGTGTATTCTTCTTCATGGCCCTCCGTCCAGATAACGAATGTTACGGATGTAGGAGACATCACAAATGATGATTTTAAACCCAAGTGCGTTGCCACTTCCATGAGGTGTGCTTCAAGTCGGTATGCGGGTGTACCGTATTTGTGCAACATTTTACCAAGTTTAACAATAAACTTACGTTTTTGGGTAAAGCTAGCTGTATTCAACTGCGTGAAACCTAAAATAAAAGATTGATAATACACCTATCAGACAAAAGTGTTATTTGGTGATAAATGTAGCGATTGGAATTGCTGCGCATTCTAATCGCTTTCATTGCAAAGTCTAGGCTATTTAACGATTTTTATTGACATTTTTTGCTTCAATCCATTGTGCCATATATTGCGTGCTGCGCATGGTATGATGCTTGAGCATTTGCCCTGTAAAGTTGGCTTGTCTATGTTGCGTTAAGTTTTTAGTTATATCATTGATTTTATTTATTAATAACTTCTCTAGTTGCTCTTTTAGGTATACGCGGTCTAGGATCTCATTGGCGTGACTTTGTGCGCGCTGATAAGTCTTTTTATCGCTATAAAGTTTGACTGCTTTATCTGCAAATTGCTGCATATCATCGGCTATCGCGCCGGGCCACGGTAAGTCCAAGTGCATACCTTCTGCGCCGATTGCAGTGGTAATACTCGGAGTTTGGGTGATCATCGCTTCAAGCAGCTTTCCTTTTATGCCAGCCCCAAACCTAAGTGGTGCAAGGCAAATTCGGCTATTTTTCATTACCTCTAAAGCATCGTCGGCCCAGCCTTTGATAAGAAACCCCGTTTTTGGGTTGTGTAGTGCGGTAGCTTTCGGTGGCGGGTAAGAGCCGTAAATATGCAATTCAACGTTTGGTAGCTGTTTACGAATAAGTGGCCATATTTGCTGTAAATACAATACAGCATCCCAATTTGGTGCATGACGGAAATTGCCGATGGTCATAAAGTGTTGGCGTTGTTCAAATTCTGGCGTGTGTTTTGGTCGTGCTTTTAGATCAACCATAAAAGGTAAATAATGGAGCAGCGCACTGTCTATTTTAAAGGTATCTGCCAGCAACGTCATTTCAAAGCTTGAGATAATGAGACTGAGATCACAACGTAGAATTGCGGCCATTTCTCGTTTAGCCAGCTCAGAATGCAAGTCATTGGTGGTTAATTGCCGCTGTGCTTTATGCGCTTCGTGGCGGGCGTTTCGTAAACATTGTAGATCTTCGGTGTCGAGTATTTTTAGTGCGTTCGGCGCGTATTTATCAACTCGCCAGCCAAATTGCTCTTCCATCATAAAACGGTCAAACATGACGATATCAGGCTGTAAAGTCTTAATGTATTCATCAAAGCTACTACAGTTGAGAGCGATGCTCCTTCTAGTGATACCTTCTTGTACTAAATCCACCATGTGTTCGGTAACTTGCGCAGGGCTTGCGAATTCTACTTGCCATTGCTGGGCTTTAAAAAAGCGTAGCAGGGACATCATGTGGCTGCCCGCAGCTGACGAATTAGGTTCAGGCCAAACGTAGCCTATGATTAAAACTTGTTTACTCACAAAGATGATTCTCTTAGTTGGAGTGACACATCAACCAAAGTACGCACTGCAGGTTGTGATTGCTCCAATAATTCCGAAAGGGCCTGACCTGTGCGTTTAGCTATTTCATGGCTATCAATACGTACAGACGACAAGGGTGGTTGCATGAGGCGTGAATCCTCTAAATCGCCAAACCCGACGATTTTTATATCTTTACCGGGCGCAAGGCCTCGCTGGCGCATGGCATATATTGCGCCATATGCTACTACATCGGAAAAACACACAACAGCTTTGGTATCGGGTGCGTTTTGCATAAGCTGCTCAAAAGCATCGTACCCGCCTTGACGGTTTGCCGGGGCTGCGATTACGGGAACTGGATGAGTGATGTTGTGCGCACGCAGCGCTGAGTTAAATCCAGCCAAGCGCTCGCGATGTTCAGAAGTCGTTGCTGTAGAGCCTATAAATGCTAGTTCGCTAAGCCCTTGCTCCAACAAATGACAGGTTGCCAGATGTGCCCCTTTTTTATTGTCCGGTAAAATGCAAGGCGCACTACAATAGTCGACTTCGCGCATGATGTTGACCACTGGAAACCCTGTATCAATCAGCTGCTCTTGCCACTTTCTATCGGTATTTGGCGCGGGGCACATAATAAAAGCACATACGTTATATTCTTTAAAACGATTGACGATTTGCTGTTGTCTTTCAAGGCTTTCATTGGTGCTTACTAGCATCGGCACCAAGCCGAGCGCATAAATATGGGATTCCAGCTCAACTGCTAACTGCGCGGCGTAAGGGTCTGTAAGGTCATTGATAACTAATGCAACTAAATTTGAGCGTTTACTGCGAAGGGCTGCGGCCTCTCGGTTGTATATATAGCCGAGCTGTTCAATCGCGCCAAGCACGCGCTGTTTACTTTTATCGCTGACTTTGTCACTTTGTGTAAGTACTAAGGACACGGTGGATTTTGACACCCCTGCTGCAGCGGCAACGTCCCAAATAGTTACTTTTTCGGACTTTTTAGTGTGTGTCATGGTTGCTCATAAAGCCTGCGGGCAGTATTGAAGTAGAGAAGTGATGGTGATTTTAGCTTAAATCGATGTGTCACAAAAGCGTAAGCTTCAGCGAATATTGACTGATATAGCTGAATTTTTAAATAATTAAGTATATGATGCTCGGTTATATGGATCGGGTAGGACGAAAATAACATGAAGCGTTTGCTTATTGGCTTAGTGATTTTTGTAATGGCACCAATTTCAGGTGCCTTTGCACAGCAACAAGGGTACCAAGTACCTTCCCCCGCGTTGGCAAAATTAGTGGATGCAAAACTGCTGCCCAGCAGTTTTTTGAGCCACGACGGTAAATGGTTGGCACTGTTAGAACGAAAACGGGTTCTGACATTGGACGAACTCACGCTATCAGAAAAGGCATTGGCGGGCATTAAGTTTAATCCAAAAACTTTTATGCGAGACTCTCGTCGCACTTACTTATCATTAGAATTCAAGCATGTTGATACAGGCTCAGTGATACGCCCTCAGGGGATCCCAGCGGATGCAGTATTACGCTCGCCTCAGTGGTCGTCTGATAGTCGCTATCTAAGTTTTATTGTTGAGCAAGACGCCAGTGCCACTTTGTGGGTCTATGACATTAAAGAGCGAGAGGCGCGTCAGCTTAGTGAGTCAACGCTCAATGGCGTGGTTACAGCAACGCCGTATTATTGGCTACCAGATGGGTCTGCAATTGTGGTTAATTTTGCGGTTAACCATGGTCAACCAACGCTTAAGCCAAAAGCGCAGTCTATAGTACCTATCGTCCAGCAAAGCAGTGGCGAAAAGGCCCCTGCTAGAACTTATCAAAACCTTTTGAAAACACCATTCGATGAGGCGCAATTTAAATTTTACGCCCAAGGACAGTTGGCAAAAGTGCCATTGAATGGACCCGTTAGGGGCATTGGTAAACCTACCTTGGTAAAATCGTTTTCAGCATCACCGGATTCCACCAGTCTGATAGTGGGCATGATCGACGAGCCATTTTCTTATCAGGTGCCTTACCAGCGCTTTGCCAGCGTTTGGCAAGTTTGGGGCATGACAGGTTATCCTTTGTATGAGCTTGCCAGACAGCCTTTAGCAGAGAATATTCCCAAGGGTTTTGATAGTGTGCGCACAGGTCCTCGGGAGTTTCAGTGGCGAGCCGACCAAGGGGCAACTGTGGTATGGGCCGAGGCACAAGATGGCGGTAATATGAAACAAGATGTCCCCCATCATGACTATCTATACACAATCAGCGCACCGTTTAAACGTGAGCCAGAGCTGCTGGCCAAAGTTGAGCGTCGTTTTTATGCTATCGAATGGGCAGACGATGAGGTCGCGTTACTCAGTGAATGGCGTTTTAGCGACCGCAGTGTACGCACCTCGGTAATCGCACCAAGAGCAGCCGATCAAAACCGCGTAGTATTCTCTGAGCGTAGTTATAATGATGCTTATAAAGATCCTGGTCAGTTTGTGTATACGCGCAGCGATCTAGGCTCGAAGGTGTTAAAGCTCATTGGTGGGCGTTATCTATTTTTACATGGTGATGGCGCATCAAAGTCGGGTAATCAACCTTTCTTGGACCGCTATGATGTAAAAACGAATAGCGCTACGCGTATCTGGCAATCGCAAGCACCATATTATGAACGCGTAAAAGGTCTACTGGATGATGAAGGAATGCGATTTGTCACCGTTAGAGAGTCAAAAACAGAGCAGCCTAACTTTTTCATTCGGGATTTAAACTTTGATACCTTAACGCAAATGACTCGCTACGAACATCCGTATCCTGAGTTCAATGGTGTTACTAAAGAGCAAGTAAAATACACCCGAGATGATGGCGTTGAGTTAACTGGTAACCTTTATTTGCCCGCTAACTATGATGTCACACAAGGGCCACTGCCTGTGTTAATGTGGGCTTACCCACTGGAATACAAAGACAAGAGTGTGGCTTCACAGGTGCGTGAATCACCTTATGAATTTCCATATTTTGGTTACTGGGGCCCGATGCCTTATTTAGCCAAGGGTATCGCCGTTTTTGATGACCCTAAAATGCCTATCGTGGGTGAGGGGGAAGCGCTACCTAATGATAGTTTTAGAAAGCAGCTAGTCGCCAGTGCCAAAGCAGCAGTAGATACGCTGGTGGACAAAGGCGTGGCTGATAAAGATAAAATTGCTATTGCCGGTCATTCTTATGGTGCCTTCATGGTGGCAAACCTCCTTGCACATTCTGATTTGTTTGTCGCGGGTATTGCTCGTAGTGGAGCATACAATCGCAGCCTCACACCGTTTGGTTTTCAAGGTGAGGAACGTGACTTTTGGGAAGCACAAGATGTATATGCCAGTATGTCGCCGTTTTTTCATGCAGAGAAAATTAACGAACCTATGTTGATGATCCACGGTGATAAAGATCCTAATTCTGGCACCTTTCCTATGCAGTCAGAGCGTATGTATGCGGCGCTCAAAGGGTTAGGTAAACAAGCGCGTTTGGTAATGTTGCCCAATGAAGGGCACGGTTATCGCGCACGTGAAAGTATTTTGCATGTACTTTGGGAGCAAGAGCAATGGTTAGACAGCTATCTTTTCTCAGAGGCCACGGTAGAAGGCAGTAATGACGGTGAACAGCAACACAGTGACAATGCTGTTTCACAAAGTACACAAAGCGACTAAGCAGCGTGAGTAATTAATGAATATCAAGCAGCTAATTCAAAACTCATTCACAGTGTTGGCGATTGCGTCAGCACTGTTAATGTGTGGTTGGCTGCTTGCACCAAATGGCGTCGAGAGTGGTGAGCCGAAAATAACGGCCCAAGGGCAGGGAAGCACAGTAACTGCCTTTGTAAAAATGGATGACACAAGCCAAGCTCAACCTAGAGCTTTGAGTCAGGCACAGCAATTTTTGCATGCAAAGCAAAGTATGCCACCCGCAATTTTGTTGTTTGTTTTTGCTTTGTTATGCGTCAGTTGTATACCGTATCTAGCTGCATTATTTTTATCTTTAATTCCTTGGTATTGTCGTAATCAATCACTCGCCAAGCTGCGGTTTTCACTGTGGCGTGATAACAACATACTCAAAAGACACACCAGCCATTCATTGACTCTTTAATTTGTAATTTAACTTTTGAACTAAATACAAATTAAAGGAAAATCATGAATAAACAAACCAACCCGTTTAACCACCTGCTGGGCGCTATTTGCTTGGTAATGTGTCTATTTAGCAACGCAGAAACAAGTGTTGAAGTACCGATAAGCGCAGAGCAACGCCTTGAAACGCTTCAGCTGATCAGCAATCAAATCGAGCAAGGCTATGTGTTGCCCAAGGTCGCAAATCAGGTTGCCTCAGCATTGCTTGAGTTAACGGAGCAAGGTCGCTTCGACCATATTGAAACCCGTCAGCAGTTTATTGCTGAGATAGACCAACAGCTACGTGACTTGAGCAATGATGGCCACCTTGGCCTTGTGCCAATGCGCACAGACAAAGTGGTTACGCATATTTTGCAAGAGTCAGATGAAAAGCGTAACAATAACTTCGCGTTTGAGCAGGCCAAGGTATTAAGTGGCAATGTTGGATATTTAAAGTTCAACAAACTACACCCAGACGAGCGCGCCATGGAAGTCGCAACTTACGCACTTAACTTTTTAAGTCATACCTCACACTTGGTGATTGATTTAAGAGAGTGTGGTGGTGGGTCGATGGAGCTTGTGAGGCATTTGATCAGTCATTTTGTCAAAGATAAGACACATCTTTGGGATATCTTCTCAAGAGATGGCTTTAGCTATAGCGTTGAAAGCTATGCCGTTGTGGCCCAAGCACGCTTACAATCTATGCCAATTACTATCCTAACAAGTCGTAATGTGATCAGTGCCGCAGAGTTTTTTACCTATACATTGAAACATTTAGGTAGGGCTCAAGTTGTTGGCGAGCAAACAGCAGGGCTGGCACATGCCACAGGGGTTAGACAAATCAATGATTGGCTGGTTTTGAGGTTGCCACTTATGCGCCCGGTTAACCCAACAACACTTGGAAATTGGGAGCAGGTAGGTATTAAACCTGATATTGAAGTACCACAAGCCCAAGCGTTGGTAAGCGCACTTGCAAAAATGCAACCTACCAAACAATAGGGATGTGCCGTCACGGGGTAACTGTGTGACGGCCACCAATCCTCACGCTTGTTGAGGGGGCCGTTTGTTGTTATGTTTAGCCAAACCAAACATAACAGGGCGATGATTATAAATGGAGCAGATACCGAGTGAACGCTTTGAGTTTAACCTGAGCGAACTGTCGTTAGAAGTCTTTGATAAACACACTCAGCACTTGTACCCGCCCATATTGTTACCAAGTGCGCTGCGCTGTGCACTGGTGCATCCAACCAAGCCATGGTTATTTACGCTCTGTTTAGGTGATATAGGCATTAATGTGTGGCACTTAGAAACAGCCGCGCACTTGTTCACAATAGAAGGTATGGAAAGTCCTGCTGAGTTTATTATGTCTAACAGTGGGCGTTTCATCGTCATACGCTCACACTGGAATGCCATTTCAAGTTCTGGTGATTGCTTTTATCTGATTGATTTGCAAGGAAATATAAACAAACATTATACGTTGGTAGAACTTGTAGTTGAGTATCCCTATGAATTTGATCCCAAAGTATATTTTAGTGATACAGAGCAATATCTGTACTTGATTTGGGACGACGAATTTGAAGATATCAACGATGTGTTCAGCATGCGCTTCGAAATACACAATGATGAAGGCTTGCAACTGGTTAAGGGCGAGCAAACTCACCAGAGAGTGCCACAGCAGCCTTACCACCCTGATTACTACCCGTTTGACCTAACTGATAATCTAAGCGAGTTGGCGATACTAAAATATGGTCAACATTTTGAGGGCTGAATTTTTAGCTGTGTGCTTTGTTACTCGAAAGAGAACTGCCAACCGATGCGGTGATCACCATCAAAATAGCCAGCCATTGCCAAATACTAAGCAGTTCACCGAGAATGATAAGACCTGCCAAGGCGGCAATGGCAGGTTCTAAGCTCATCATGATACTGAAACCTTGAGCAGGCATGTTACGCAATGAAACCATCTCCAAGCTGTATGGAAGTGCGCTCGAAAGCAAACCTATCATGATCCCAAGAGGGATCAACTCCCAATTTAGAAGCGCAGCTCCTTGCGATGCGACGCCCAGTGGCACCACAGCAATCGCTGCCACTGTCATGCCCAAAGCAACAGTTGCGCCACCAGAGCCTTGGTTGCCTGTTTTTTTACCAAAGAGAATATAGCCGGCCCAACATGCTCCAGCAATAAGGGCTAGTAGCACTCCGATGGGATCTAATCCGTCAGCACTACTCATATCCGGTAGTAGCAGTAAGATCCCCAATAAAGCGAATAAAACCCATAAATAATCTCGTTTGCGCCTTGAGGCAAATAAAGCAACCGCTAAGGGACCTGTGAACTCTAATGCAACACCAATACCCAGTGGAATCCGCTCTATCGCGTAGTAAAAGGTAATATTCATACCGCCAAGACACAAGCCATAGATCAAGATGGGCTTTTTATTGGCGGGAATAACGCGCCAAGGCCGAAACACGAGACATAAAATGAGTGCAGAGAAACCCAAACGATAGGCAGTTGTACCCTCAGGGCCAACAAAAGGAAATAATTGTTTAGCAATCGAAGCGCCTGATTGAATGGTTGTCATTGCAATCAGTAAACACAATACAGCAAACAAAAAGTCTCGATTGGTTAGTTTCATTTAGGATGGTTCTCTATCACACTCATTTTTTGCAAGACGCCTAGTCTAAAGGGCTTGCACCGGTGCAGCAAGGCTTTTGTATACATTATTCAGTGGGTTTACGGCCAAGCATCCCTTCATTTACATTAGATAACTTTATTGCGATTTTCTAGTTACTAATGTTTCTAGTTCGGGTTTACAAAAATGGCCGTTTGCACTTTTCAGTACACGCCGTGTGCATTAGCTATGGTAGGTGGCTAAAAAATCTTGCCAATGCTGTTGATGTGTCAACATGGTGCGGTGTTTTTTAGAGTTTTTATGTGCTTGCGCATCTGCTTCGCTGTGAAAGGGGCCAGCTCGACAAAAACTACAATGGTTGTCTTGCAAATAACGGGGAATATAGAGTTGCTCTTGTAATGTTGGGTTGGCCTTGGTCGAAAACACATAGGTTATGCCGCTGGTATCTTTAACATGCTTGTCTCGGTCTACATTACGGATTTTATAGCCTGGAAACTGAGTGATGTCGAAAGGGTGCTGACCTAAATAGCTCATCTTGCTATTAACACATAATGACCCTTCCAAGTCCCACTCACAGTAGGGTTTGACATCTTTTGAAGTGATGTAGCACAGCATTGGCCCCTGTGGGTCTAACGCAAAGCGGTATGCGTTATCAATGAACTGACGCAACAAACCACGATTGAGCGTATTGATTGAATACTGTTGCTGTGCAAATGCCTGTTGGTCAGCAAATGCGGGAAGTAATGGAAATTGAAAAATCACTAAGTCAAAGCGTGGTTGTGCCAAACGTTGCCAGCTGTTGATACTTGTGACATCAAATTCACTCAGATATTGGCTACAGGTTCCACTGATTAAATCTAGCGCATGATCTTGATATTTATTACGAATGGTTTGTTCGTTGTCATAGGTGCTGGCGGTGAGTTGGCCCGTGCTAAGGCGCGCTTGTAGTGCATGAGAAAAACTTAAGTCGCCGTCTCCTACCGTGAGCACACGCCATTTTGGATCTATAATCATAAAAACTACATCATAATAAAAACAGAGGCGAGTATAACATCGCTGAAAATGAAAATCTTACCGTGGTTTAGGTTAAGTTGGTTTTGCCTGAGCGCTACGAGAGCGGCTAGACGTTCTAGATTTGTCTTTGTACATTTTGTTGTCTGCCATTTGCAAGATTTTATCTGGTTCTTGATATTTGTCTGTGGCAGCAAAACCAATGCTTACATCGACTTGATATTGTTGTAAATCAGGGTTGATAAGGGCTCTAAGCTCTTTGCATTCATCTGGGCTAAGATTACTAAAGGCGACAAACTCATCACCCCCAAGTCGAAATACGCATTCCTTATCAAACTGCTCAATGAGGGTCAGGGCAAACTTTTTAAGCACCTCATCACCGATATGATGCCCATAAGTATCATTAGCTTGTTTAAAGTTATCCAAATCAAAATAGTAAAGCCATTGATACTGTTCGCTTAAAGTAGAAAACTGAGTAAAACAGGCTTTGCGATTACCCAGTTGCGTGAGCGGATCATGATAGGCTTCATGGCGGAGTTTTTCTTCGAGCTGTTTACGGCTTGCTATTTCTAAGTTGAGTTTAGCAATGGTGACCTTTTTGGAAGAAAGTAGCCGCAACATGCCGTAGCAAACAAGCACAAAGCCGATGCTTTTTAATGAGGTATCTAAGACTAAAACGGGAATGATGGTATGACCGACAAAGTTGTCGAAGATATCAAGTAGCAGCCCGAGACAATAAAAAGACCAACCAAAAACCAGTGGTTTACTGTTTAGTTGCTGTGCAACGAGAGTAATGGTCGATGCTGACAAGCAAAACCACAGTATTTCTTCAACCGCGCTAATATCCACACTTGGTTGTGAAAAAGCCCAAAGCAACAAGGTGGCACCTAACACCCAAATCAGTGTAATAATTATTTTTTGCGCCATTGTTTATCCACATCTTGCCTACATCTAGGCTTTGCAATTTGTCTCTTACAGGTTAGCAGAGTATTTAAACTCTAGTTAGCTCAATACTTTGTGCAATCATAAATAAATGACATACAAATACGACAGACGTCAAAATGTAGCGCATTTTGTGATAATCCTTATGGTACTGCTGCCAAGCTGGCATGCCACGTTCGAACAACAAGACGATGGGAAAACAAATCGCAAGATATACTAATGTGCTGGTTGCAGAGGCTAGTACCAGTAATGGGAAGGGAACCACAACGAGTACCGCCATGACGGCATGGGTATAAGATTGCTCACCGGCACGCCATAAGGTGCCCGCCATAAATGCCAAAATTCCCATGCTGTATAAGGTAAATGCTTCAATTGCGGGTACGGAAGAGCCAAGTAACAAAGGCCAGAATACACAAGCTAAAAAAGGAAGAACGCCGTAGTAGCCCAATTGAATATGATTTAAGAACGGATGCATGATTTCCTCAATAATACGATGTTGTAACAGTGAACATGTGCGAGTATACCGCAGCCACGACGATGGTTATAACTTCTATGCAAAACAATCGATAAAAGATCACTTAGTCATCGTTAAAATAGCCTTCAATCTAAAAAATTGATTAAACCAATTCAAACAATCTATTTTATTTAATTGGTCAACACCTCTATCTTAGTAATCAAGCAAGGCGGGCTGGCTAACACAGCTCGATATCGACATTAAACAAAACTAAGAGAGTGAAATTATGACTACTTCTTTGATCAATACAAAAATTCAACCTTTCAATGCAACTGCTTACCACAACGGCGATTTCGTTGATGTGAGCGAAAAGGATCTACTTGGTAAATGGTCAATTGTATTTTTCTACCCAGCGGATTTTACCTTTGTGTGTCCAACTGAATTAGGTGACTTAGCCGATTACTATGCGCAGCTACAAGAGATGGGCGTAGAGGTTTACTCAGTATCAACAGACACACACTTCACGCATAAGGCTTGGCATGATGCCTCTGAAACCATCAAAAAAATTCAGTTCCCAATGATTGGCGACCCGACAGGCCGTATTACCCGAAACTTCGGTGTAATGATTGAAGAAGAAGGTTTGGCACTACGTGGTACGTTTGTGATTAACCCTGAAGGTGAAATCAAAGTGATTGAAACTCACGATTTAGGTATTGGCCGCAGCGCTAAAGAACTTGTTCGTAAGGTGCAAGCAGCACAATACATTGCCAACCATGATGGTGAAGTATGTCCGGCTTCGTGGCAGCCAGGTGAAGAAACATTAGCACCTTCACTTGACCTAGTAGGCAAAATCTAAATCAGACTCAAACGGGGTGGTGCACCCACCCCATTTTTTTCAATTGCTGTGAGGATGACCGAGCATGTTAGAGCAAAATATCAAAAATCAACTTACTAGCCATTTCAGCGCCCTAAAAGATCCTGTTGAGCTGGTCATTGCACTCGATGACAGCAACAAAGCTAAAGAATTAGAGGCGTTAGCGGCAGACTTAGCATCGCTAAGTGACCAAATCACTGTAACAAACAACCCAGACACCGAAGTACGCAGGCCAAGTATGACGCTCTACTCACCAAAGCGTGAGACACATATTCAGTTTGCGGGCGTGCCTATGGGGCATGAGTTTACTTCATTAATCTTGGCGGTACTGCAAAGTGGAGGGCATCCTGCTAAAGCATCAGAGGATGAAATCGCACAAATTCAGGCGTTAGAGTCAGAATTGAACTTTGAAATGTATATCTCATTGAGCTGTCAAACCTGTCCGCAGGTGGTTCAGGCACTGAACTTGATGGCGGCACTTAATCCGTTAATCAAAACCACCATGATTGATGGTGCATTGTTTCAAGACGAGGTGAGTGAGCGCAACGTATTGGCCGTACCTGCGGTTTACTTAAATGGTGAGCTATTTTCTCAAGGCGCAGTGACACTCACTGACATTCTTAATAAGGTGGATGTAAACGCTGCGGCTAAACAAGCGGCTAAGCTAAATGACAAAGAAGTGTTTGATGTATTGGTGGTGGGTGGTGGACCTGCTGGCGCATCAGCGGCTGTGTATGCAGCACGTAAGGGACTAAATACGGGCGTGGTTGCTGAGCGTTTTGGCGGCCAAGTGGCCGACACCATGAGCATTGAAAACTTTATTTCAGTTAAAGCCACAGAAGGGCCAAAACTGGTTGCACAACTCGAAGAACACGTAAAACAGTATGATGTGGATGTGATGGCAGGACAGCGCGCGGCTAAAGTGTATCGTGACCAGCTACTGCATGTTGAGTTACAAAGCGGCGCAACGCTCAAAGCAAAATCCATCATTTTAGCAACCGGTGCGCGTTGGAGAAATATGAATGTGCCAGGTGAGGCCGAATATAAAGGACGAGGAGTGGCATATTGCCCGCACTGTGATGGCCCACTGTTTAAGGGGAAACCCGTGGCGGTCATCGGCGGCGGTAACTCGGGTATTGAAGCGGCGATTGATTTGGCGAACATTGTCGAGCATGTCACCGTGCTGGAGTTTGCAGATAGTTTGCGTGCCGACGAGGTATTGATCAAAAAAGCTAACAGCCTAAGTAATGTAACCATCATCAAAAATGCACAAACCACAGAAGTGCTAGGAGATGGAAAGCGAGTGACTGGGCTGAGTTATACCGACAGGGTGACACAGCAAAGTCATGAACTGACACTGGCAGGAGTATTCGTACAGATTGGCCTTGTGCCCAACACCGAGTTTTTAAAGGACTCACAAGTGAGCCTCACGCAATTTGGTGAAATAGAAATAGACAACAAAGGTGCCACTTCCATGCCGGGCGTATACGGCGCGGGAGATGCGACCACCGAACCATTTAAGCAAATAATTATTGCAATGGGGTCGGGGGCCACAGCCAGTCTCGGAGCCTTTGATTATTTAATCCGTCATGCTCAGCAAAACGAGCAAGAGCAGGCAGCCTAGTCATTGCAAGCCAGCCTGTTAGGTGGCTGGCAACACCCAGCAATGTAAAGCCACCTTAGGATTTAAGGTGGCTTTTTTATATGGGACGATTTAATAAAAACAAAAACGCCAGAGCAAGCTCTGGCGTTTTATTTATAGATTAGAAATCTAGTAGCATCCTTTTAATAGGCTACCAAATTAATAAAAAGTTCCATCATGTTTAATTTTCTTTGGATGAAACACACTCGTTACGTAACGATATGATTTCAATGTCTAAGTTGCGTAGTTTTTCTTCATCTTCACAGGTAATTTTACTGTTGTGAATTTCAAGGTACGTTAACCGAGGAAGCTGTGCGAACACATCAACATTGAAAAGCTCTTCCGCTCCCGTGATACTGATGAAATCTAGCTCTTCTAACTTCGCAATCGCACTGAGATCTGAGACGGACAAATCTTTCAATGTTAAAGATACAAGACTAGTAAGCTGCTCAAGGCCAGTTAAATCAGTTAAGTCCTTTAACCCGGCAAGTTTTAGAGTACGGATGACCTCGTTTTTACCGAGAGCTTGCAAAGATGATATGTTATGTTGCTGGTTGTCAGCCTCTAATTCTAATTTTGTGACCAGGGGCATCGTGCTGAGGTTGGGTAGCGAGCTAATGGTATTAGCTGTAATACTAATCTGGTGCATTGTTTGTAAGCCGTTGAAAGCATTGCCGTCAAAAAATTCAGGGTCAATGTCCACAAAAGCTAAATTTGGCAGTCCAGCTAACCAATTTGTATCAATACTGCTCTTTTCTCCTAGGGAGCCAGATCTCGTCAACAAATATGTAAGTGATGTCATTTCCTGTATCACTGAAAAGTCGATATGATTGCTTTGCACAATCTCTAACATATTGAGTTCTTTTGTATGGAGTAGGGGAGCAAGAGAAGTTATCCCTGTATTGGCATATAGTTGGGCTATCTTTAATTTTTGATAGCCAGCTAAAAAGTCTATTGAATTTACCTCGACATTCACAAGCGTTATATGTTCTAAATTTGTAAGAGCTGCAGCTGTGTTCGTATGGGTAAGCTGAACATCTATAAAATGTAGATATTTTAGTTTGCTGTGCGCAGGGAAAACTCGCATATCAAATGAAGTATCTTCTTCTAACCCAAACGCTCTGAGGTTAGTTAGTGCTTCTAAAAAGCTATAATCGTAGATATTAGAATAGGATAGGTATAGCCCTCTCAAAGCTATGGCCTTACTTAGGTCAGTATCATCGCTGAGCTGAACCGACTTCAGAACAAGAGTTTTGAGCTTGCTAAGCGTCTGATCAGAAATGACGACACCGTTTGTTTCGGACTCGCCACAACGGCTCAATTTAAGCGTATCTAATCTTGAGAGTTTGTCGAAGTTAATATTGCTACAACTAATATCTGTGCTGTTTAGGTTTGTTATTGTGAGCGAACTTAGTTGGCTTAATTGCTCAAGTTGCGTGATAAGTGTGGCTGTGTCAGCACCGTCTGCTGTTGCGTATTCAAGCTCTAAGGTGTTCAATGTTGGTACGTTAATCAGCTCTGAAATGTCCTCAAGCTTAGCATTTCTGATCGTTAATTGTTCCAAGCCTACAATCTGTGATATTCCTGCAAGGGATTTTATGTCGTAATACTCACACTCTAATACTTTAATATGTGCATCTACCGCTGCGGGAACCGGATAATATAGGTTTCTAAAGTAGATGCAGTCGTGCAAGTTTTCATCCGTAATACGCTCTAAATCAAGATCAGGATAGGCATTTACTTTTATATCAAAAGTGGTGATGGTGTTAGGGACGTTATCACCTCCGACTATCAATTTAAATGATAGTGTGGTGTCTTCGAAAATACTCGGTACGACTATTTCAAGAGATTGAGCATCTTTATCGGCATGGGGGATATTGATCAATGGGCCATCAGTTTGCTCCCATATGTAAAACACATTCTCAATGTTCTGGGCCTCGACTGTTGGCTGAATGGTTATGGTGTCACGCTCATTGACCTCGGTTGGTGCGCCTATTTCTACAATTTTGATTTGGTCCTCGTCACTAGACTCTCCAGATGTATCTGGTTGTGTAGGTGTGGTTGACTCAGAGGAAGGCGTCGATTTGGGTTGCTCTGAAGAACCGCCACCGCATGCTGCTAAACCTAATGTAATCAATAGGATAAATAATCTTTTAATCATTGTGAATTTTACAGTAAAAAATATCGTGAGATTGTAACATACAATAGCTGTTTCTCTTAACGGTATATTACGTTTGTTGTTAAGTATCAGCCAGCTTCTGAGTGTGTTGGCTTATTTTCCAAAGCTTATGTGACTATGAAAGCATGCGTTGTGCCCTTTATGTTTGCGGGTTTTATTAACATGAAGAAAACTCGATTGCCTCGTAGGGAAGTAAAATCTATGTTGTATTTTTAACCTAACTAAGGAACAAACAACATGTACAAGGCAGGTTTACTTTCGTTATTGCTTAGCAGTTCGTTGGCTTATGGGGCCACTTTACCCGCAACTCATCACGCGATTGGTTATGAAGGCCGAACGGACAAGCATTACGATTTGGGGCTGGTCAATATCAACTGGCCAGGTAGTAACTTTAAAACCCAGCTTAAAGGTCGCAGCCTCTCGATGACTTTGATTGGTTTAGGAAATCAATTTGATGTCTTGGTTGATGGCAAACTACACAAAAAGATCGTTACCGACTACAGCGGTCAACCGCAAACTTACCCCTTATTCCATCAACAAGATGTTGCTGACGTTGAAATTGAGGTGGTAAAGCGCTCAGAAGATACCGCAAACTTTAGCCAGATCTTAAGTTTCGAAGTAGATGGGCAATTGGCAGGAGTGTGGCAGCAACAAAAGCATATTTTATATATTGGTGATTCAATTAGCGCAGGCTTTGGTAGTGAATCTAATAAACGCGACTGTACATGGCCAGAAGTACAAGCGACCAGTAACGCACGGCTTGCGTTTCCATACGTGAGCGCGCAAATGCTAGATGCCAGTTTTACGCAGTTGTCTGCATCAGGCCTTGGTCTTATTCGCAACTGGAGTGGTAATCAACCACACCACACTTTACCTTATTACTACGATAAAGCGGGTGCAGTTTTTGAAGATACACGCAGTTTTGAAGATAAGTTTCCGAATTTAATTGTGTTGGAGGTGGGCACCAATGACTTTAGTACCGATCCTCAAGCCCATGAACCTTGGGCCGACATTCAAGAAGTTAAACAAGCGTGGATTAAGCGCATGGTAGAGTTTGTGAAAACGCTACGAGGTCGCTATCCAAACCAACCAATTTTAATGATGCCAAGGCCTGCTTACCCCTATGATTTGATCATCCCCGCAACCAATGAGGCCATTGCCCAGCTCAACGAGCAAGGGATAACTGAGTTATATTCACAACCATTTAGCTCGGCTTTGAGTGGTTGTGTTTGGCATCCAACCAAGCAAGAACATCAAGAAATAGCGACGCAGTTGGTTGATTTTATTAAAACAAAGCAGTTGCTTTAGACATAGTCACACGACGCTTGGCGGTGTGGTTGTAACACTTACAACCACACCAAAGCACAGCAGCTTTATACTTCCTTATTTATTCCTCATTTACACACTAACTTAAAGTGGTCGACAAATGATCAAAGATGTTTTGGAGGGGTTATGAAAGTTCAAGTTACTGACAAGTTTCAGTTGTGTGCGCGGGCAATTGCGCTTATGAGTGCGATGTGGCTAGGTGGGTGTGGTAGCTCAAATAGTCAAACCGATACGCAGTCATCAGACAACTCGGAGCAACCGAGCCAAACGACTAACAGTGCGCCGGTAGCAAGTGCTGGTGCTGATCAGAATGTTGGCATTGGTCAAACATCGACGCTCAGTGGCAGTGCCAGTCGCGATGATGATGGCGATGACTTAAGTTATCAATGGAGTATGCTTGAGCGCCCCGACAATAGCCAAGCAAGTATCCAAAATAGCACTTCGATTAGCGCTTCTTTGGTGCCTGATGTTGAAGGTATATACCGAATTAGTTTGACGGTATCGGATGGTGAACACAGTGCTCAAGATGAAGTCATCATCAGCGCAGCGCAAGCGACTTCACAAACTGAGGATATCACCAATGCAATCTTCACCAAGCAAAATACCTCTTGCGTATCATACGTCGGCAACTATGAGTCCTTTGTGATTGATATACAAAGAGGTTTGGACTTTAGCGCTGACATTTCGATTTCCAGTGATGGCAATGAATGTACTTTTAGCGTCAATGAAATTCCTAATCATGACTTTAACGATGCTCAAGCGCAATTTGCGACCAACGTCAGTGAACAGTCTGCCAGTTACAGCGTACCCGTAGTGCCAGTTTTGTCTAGTTCAACCACAGCGGTTGAAATTGGTGTATCAAACGGAATTTTCTTAAATGGGGTTAGTGTGGATATCATGGCGGCGGCCTGTTATGGTGTGGGGAATGAGCCTTTAGGCAGAGAAAAGATAGGCTGTGGGGCCAATCAAAGTGACCACCCGTGGCGTTATGACCCGATGTCACCGCTAAACTCCTTTGGAACAGACAGCCACAACGCCCACCCCCAACCTAACGGGCGCTATCATTATCACGGCAATCCAAAAGCCATGTTTAGACAAGGCTGCCAAGTGGTCTCTCCTGTGATAGGGTTTGCTGCAGATGGCTTTCCAATTTATGGGCCTTGTATTGAAATCGATGGCGCTATTCGCCAAGCAAGAGCGAGTTATGCACTGAAAAACAATGGTGGCAAGAGGCAAGATGTTAGTGGCTATCAAACGCCACAAGGTAGTGTAGGAGAGGTGGCCAGCGACAATTATGATGGCCAGTTTCGCTCAGACTGGGAGTATGTTGCAGGTTCGGGAGATCTAGATGAATGTAATGGTATGGAAAAAAATGGCCAATATGGATATTACATTACCGATAGCTTTCCTTGGGTGGTGGGCTGTTATCGTGCTCTAGTTAACGATTCATTTAAACCAACAGGCATGGCATTAGACAATCTACTGCACGACCACGGTCATGTTCACACGCACCATGACTAAATCACAGCGTTTATGATTGAGCAGCGCTGGCAGTGATGTACTGCCGATGGTTGCTAAATGGCTTTAACCCACATGACACCGACGTCTTTTTTAACGACTTTAACGCGAGTGCCTTTGCTGAGGGGCTGTTCGCTTTTTAGTTGCCATTGAATGCCAGAATAGCTGTGATATTGCTTGCTGTTTTCGTCGAGATCGGCTTCGAGTACAAAATCAATGTCGGCAAAATCGCTACTTAGCGCTTTGCCACTAGATGACTGTTGTAGCCGAAGTAAAGGCTTCCAAAGTAATAGAGCCAACACAAACGTCAATAACGCATTGACCCAAAGTGCCGTGAGCCAATCTTCAGTCAGTAATCCAGCATACATCATGGTGCCGCAAAAAATCAGTGATAGCCCCAAAAACAGCAAAACAAATGTGGCAAACCCGAGCACTGCAACTTCAATCACCAGCGCTAAGATCCCCAATACAATGAGCGATTGCGCCAAGTTGTCTAATATGAACGCCATTCACTTACCCTTTTTGTTGTTTATTTATAGAGTTAATAATAGCCATGCCTTGTGCAACCAGCGAGCTGGCATCGGTGCCAGAATCTGGTAATAACACCACTGAAGACTCTTTAGCAATCGCTTGTTTGGCGGCGATAGCTTTTGTTGCAAGGTCTAGCTGTATCGCTTTTTGCCCAGCTTGCGTATCGGCGGCTTCACCCACTTTACGTAGCGCTTCAGCTTGAGCTTGTGCAACCGCGAGAATAGCTTGGGCTTCACCCTCGGCGCTTAAGATTTGCTCCGCTTTTTCACCTTCAGCTGCAAGTACTTGCGCTTGTTTTTTACCTTCGGCCACGTTAATCGCAGCTTGTCTATCACCTTCTGATTCAAGTATTTGCGCGCGTTTCACACGCTCGGCTTTCATTTGCGCCTCCATCGCTTCCATTACCGAATTGGGTGGCACAATGTCTTTAATCTCATAGCGTAAAACTTGGATGCCCCACGGATCGGATGCGCTGTTAATGGCGGCAACAATATTGGTATTGAGCAAGTCGCGCTCTTCAAAGGTTTTATCCAATTCCATTTTACCAAGTTCACTACGCATGGTGGTTTGCGCTAACTGGGTTACTGCAAAAATGTAGTCATCTACGCCATAAGTCGCTTTGTATGGGTCAAGTACCCTGAAATAGAGTACGCCGTCGACTATCAATGAAATGTTGTCTTTGGTGATAGCCGATTGAGAAGGCACGTCCACTGCTTGCTCTTTTAAGCTCCTATCAGCTGCAATACGGTCGATAAATGGCACGATAAAATTTAGGCCCGCTTCTTTGGTTGATTGATATTTACCAAAACGTTCGACCATCCAAGCTCTGTTTTGTGGTACGAACTTAATACTGCTTTTGAGCACCACCAGCACAAAAATAAGCAAGACAACTTCAATGTTAAATAAGACTTCTAAAATCTGACTAAATGGTTCCATGGTATTCCTCGCAAAAAACGCTTTGACGATTAATTATTGTGTATTGCGCTGTGAGTAGCCAGCGCTAAAACACCGCCTAGGGTAGGCTCTGAAACGTATTATTCCCTAAAAAACTCAGGGAAACCAAGCGTAACAGGGCGGTTGGTAAATATTACAAATAATCGCTGTGTACTGCACCTCATCACAGTGTTCTGTATCTTAATTGGGTTCATTATAGGAGGATTATTTTAGAAAAAGCAATCGGTGAAATTCTATACGGTAATATTACGTATCTCTTTTGCATTACTGGATGACCAAGCTTTATCAGCTGCTGTCGATTGATTTAACCACAGGTGCTGAGTGTGTTCGTTAGGGTCGAGTATTACTTCAATATGGCTAGGAACACAAACACTAAACACATGCTCGGTATTAATTTTCGCGCCTGCAATATAACGGTGTCGCCAACACTCTCTTATCTCATAATGATTGGTGCGCTTATGGTCGACAATTTCAATGCCGAGCGCTTGTGCATCAATACCTGTTTCTTCATTTAACTCTCTATGTGCGGTTTGTAAGGGAGATTCATTGTGTTCAACACCACCTGTTACGGATTGCCAAAACTCGGCATCATCGGCGCGTTGTATAAGTAGAAACTTGCCAGCGTCATTGTAAATCACAACTAGCACTGAAACGGGTTGTCTCAAAGGCATAATAGCTCTGGAAAGTGTGTTTAGCTTTATAATATCACTATATGAGGTTGTAAGATATGAAGTTTATAAGGCACAAAAAAAGTGGGCCCTAATAGGGCCCACTAAAATAACAACACCTAAACAGTGTGCTTTAAGGAAGATAAAACACCACCAACGTCCTTATTGGTATCAGCGATATCTACTTTTCAAAGGAGATAATGCTTTTAATGCGAAACAGATAATACAACTATGTTTATTAAATGTAAACATTAAATTAAAATTTTATAGAGAAAAATTGCCGAAATATATTTATATTAATAAAAATCAGTCACCTTGCGTTCAGTTTTATGTTTGTGTTTTAGATAAAAATATAAAGCTTATGTAAACTTTCAAGTTAGTCATGTGTCTCCATTTTGTTTCCATATTTGTCTGTCATAGTGTGTTAAGCAATGCTTATTGCTTTTAGCAGTTCCAAATCCTAATGCTCAGGGATGAGCTTTCCATGGCAGCTAAGCCAAAGGTAATGAGTGTTAACAGTCAGAGGTAGTGACGTGCCAAAATATACGGCTATGTCTCATTGACGAAGAGCTGAGCAAGCATGCACGAAGGGATATTTTCTTTTCAGCTCATCACTGATATTAAGCAGCTGTAGGCAAATTGACGTTGCCAAACTAGACGCTTAGCAACGCACAGTGTTCGACGTGTATCTACGATTTATTCAACAGGCTCTATCGTCCAAGTGTCGCCAATGCGGGTGGTGCTGAGCCATTTTCCTTGCAACCAACGATCGTCATGGGCGAGTCTTTGATCACTAAACCAGTTGTTTTCAAGTTTTACTTGAGTCCCAAAGGTAAGCGTTTCTTCGCCATTAATTTGCTCGACCAACCATTGTTGGCGGGTGTTATTGTCTCCGTGTAGGTAGTCGTTGAAATAATAACAATCATGAGAGTCTCGCCATGCACCTAATACTACGTGGGTGCTTTGCTGCGTTTCGGTTGAAATGATTTTGATCACATCATGTTGCTTTATTGGCCCTTGATAAGGGCGGTCCGCGCTTTTTTGCGCGTAGAAGATCACACGTTTATCTTGTGTATTCACGGTTGGAAAGTAAGCGCTTAGGCCAACATCTAGATTAAATTGCTCCAGTCCGCTTGGTAGCGTAATGTAGCTGACTTTTAATGCTTCTTCACTGTGGCAGATGTAATCTCCATTTTGATTTTTTAGATAGAAGCGGTCGTAATAGCACAGTGGTTGACCGATAGCCTTGCCACGTTGCAGGAAGTCCACTTCACGGGCATCGTTTCGCAACTCGCTGGTGTTTAGCACATTTTCAAAAGTGGGGGCGTGTTTGACGCGTTCACCAAACTCGGCAATTTTTTCTTCATGGCCCAGCAGCTTTAAAACGGTTTTGATCATTGAAGTGTGATCAAACGGTGTGTTGGTGTCTGAGCGAAACACGGTAGACGGCGCAATATGCGGAGAAATCAATAAGGTCGGCACGCGACCCCCTAGGCGATCAAACTTGAAACCGTTTTGCAACAGTGGCTTGGGTTTACCATCAAAACCAATGGTGGGTTCAAAATCGGGCTCTCCATCACCCCACGGTGGTGTTGCAGGGCCTGGAGGGATATGGTCATAAGCGCCGACAGGTTCGTCAAAGGTTATGATAAATAGCGTTTTTTGCCATGCTTGTTGGTTAGCTGTAAGACTCTCATACACCGCTTGCACATAATTTTCGGCCACATTTAAGTTGCCGGGTGGGTGGTAATCGTTACCCATCTCAGTAAAGAGTGTTTTAACCCCTCTATCAACGGCGCTTTCTGAAATGGTCCAGTAGGGTTCAAGGTAGCTAAATTTGGGTAAGTTGCCATCACGCGCCATGGTATGAAAATCATCTATTTTAGCAAAGTGGCTCTCTAGATCGTTGATATCTTTTTGCAGTGCGGGGAAAAGTCGATAGGTATAACAAGAATCAAGCTCACCAGAGCTAAGCTCTGCTAAGTAGTCTTTGATTGGCACAAGTTTTGGCAGCAAGGCGCGAATACTTTCCAATCTTTGTTTGAGCTTAGTACCAAATACCGTATCAAAGACGCCCGTAGCTAAGTCGATTTGGCTGATAACATGGTCAATTTTTTGCTGAACTTCATCAACTGACTGAGATGAGATCAAATTAAGCAGCTTAGATATCTTCTCGGGGATCATGCTGGTTTCCCAAAATACTTTCCAGCTTTGACCACTTTCTTCCAGCGCATTGAAAATGGTTTTATGCAAAAATCGGTCATCACCCAAGCCCATGCCAAGTATTTCTTCCACCATTTCTGCATCTGGGTTGGTTTCTAAATATCCGTTGTTTACTAAGCCTTGAGATGTGCCCGTTAAAGAAAAAGCGCGATTGGTATTAGTTTGTGACGGAACGGATGAAAACCATTGATCACTCACGGCGTAATGACGGGCCAGCTGATTTAAAACCGGCAATTGCACAGGGCTATGTGTTTCCATGATATGAGGCGCATAAAAACTGACCTCTTCTGTGGTTTGTTGCTCAGATAAACCCCTCTCATGTGCGTCTTTTCTTAAAACCCTGACATAATCAGCTAAATAGCCATTCATGGTTGGGTGTGTATCAACACTTGCCTGCGTGTCGGTGTTAAACAGTTGCATGTTAACTTGCTCAAAGCTCTCACCAGGTGAAACGCTGGGAATAGTAAGGCCGGATACACCACGAACGGGTGGCTGGCTCAAGTGCTCTGCATGGTTTGTAAGTGCGTTTAAGTCTAAGCCTTGTAGCCCGTCATAGGCTCGTTCGTCAGGTTTTAATGAGGGTATATTCAAGTTTGGCACATCATTTTCGTACAGCCAGCCCAGTAAATTGTCTAATGAGCGGTTTTCTAGCATCAGCAAAACGATGTGTTCAATATTGTGTTGTGTAGCCATAAGATCTCCTTGCTAACCAAAATGAATGGGGCGAACCCCATTAAATATGTTCGTAACTGGACATAACAGCAAGGCGTTGTTCGGCTTTTTGTGGTCGAGATTATGCTTATACAACCGACGGTGTTGATTTAATCCGCGACCATTAAGGTTCTGTAGGTGTCATAAGCAAACTGATCGGTCATACCGCTGACGAAATCTTGAATAAGGCGACAACGGTAGTAAAACTCAAACACAGGGTTTTGCTTTTGCGTATCACTGAGTGACGCTAGCGTCTTTTGATAAACGGCGACAAATTTGCCTGAGATTCGGTTAAGTAGTCTACTTTCTACAGGTAATCCATTGTGTTTATTGACTACTTGTGAGAACTGATCGGCGCTTAAATCTAATAACCTTTGATATTCACTGAGTATTCCGGAGGTAATCTTGTATCCTTGCAGTTCCAACTGCTCAACTTCTTTATGGCAAAACACATATTTAAATGCGACATTTTTAAGCGCTTTGGTGATGGCGAACTGATAGCTGCGATCTTCGAGTAGTGCGCTGTTGAAGTTGCCGTTATATATACTTTCTAGGTTATCGACAAAGCGCACAGTTGCGTGTTTTACCAAAGGGTGAACCAGTGACACCCGTAGCCAGATAAAAAACTCATTATCAAAGTTGGTTTGGTTATTACCTGCTTTTTTGATGGCATCTTCACACTTTTTAGCCATAAGTTCGGGCTCTCGCTGTAGCTCATTCGGCAGCTCACTATGCGCACGTGTGTATTCTTCTTTTAAAGCGGCGACGAGTTTATCAACGGATATCAGACCTTTTTCAACCGCGTCTTCAATATCAGCAAGGCAGTACGCGATGTCATCGGCGGCTTCCATGATGTACGACGCTGGATGGCGGTGACCCAACTCCATATGCAGTGCGTCACACATAGTTTGCACATATGACTGCTCACTGTAGTAATAGCCAACTTTCTTTTGCAGGTAGCTTTGTGGGTGCGTTGAGTCAGGGCGGGGTGCTGTACCACAGCGTGTGTACTTCAAAATACTGGCAGCTTGGCAGTAAGTTAAGTTCAAACTTGAAAGCGAATGAACGATTCGAATTGCTTGGGCATTGCCTTCAAAATGACAAAGGTCATAAAGCAGCTTTTCTTCGATACAGCTTAATGTTGGTTGTGTAGCGTTGCTAAACTGACGCACATAGGTGCCATAAACGGCATGTTGTGAGAAGTATCGACTAAACCAATCGTTAATTGCTGCTTCTCCAAAATGACCAAACGCAGGGTTGCCGATATCGTGCATCAGGCACGCCATTTCAACTAAGGTCTCGAGAGCATTGGCAAGCTCTGTGTGTAACGATGGCGCAAGACCCCGCTTTTTTAATTCTCTGATAATAGATTGTGCGATAAAACGGCCATTTTGTTGCACTTCGAGCGAATGGGTCAACCGTGATCGAACCGCGGCGTTACGTTCTAATGGAAAAACCTGTGTTTTTTGCTGTAACCTGCGCAGTGCTGCGCTGTTAATGATGCGACCTCTATCACTTTCCAAACTCATGGCAACATTAGCATTGGGGTTTTGGCCGTAATGTCTTTGACCATTTATCTTGGTTTTAAAATCCATGTGTGTGCTCAAAATATCATCGTTTTGCCATTGTATGGTTTACGTGGTGAGTTGTAAATTTTTTGTGATGGGTCGAGAAGGCCCACAGGCCCGTATTGTCTCATAAATTTTTGTTATATCGATTATGACACTAATATGAATTGCTGAATTTTTCATCTTTCGTTAATAAAATTTTAACCTTATGTCTATAGTGTATTTACTCCAATAGAATACATAGGATTAAAAATGAAGACTTCGTGCTTAGCCACATCAGTGGCAACTTTACTAACAATTTCAGCATTTAACCTGCAGGCACTCCCGCAATGCGCAGATCCAACATGGATGGAAGTAGATTACCCTAAACCGCAATTGCCTGATACTGGCTACCGTAATGGGCTTAACCGTTTTATTACATGGTTGCCAAGTTTTCATATGATCCATGACGTCGTGGTTGCTAAGGGCAACAGTGCAACAATTACAGCAAAGTTTGATTATGGCGCGGTATCTCATAAAGATCTGGAATATGAAACAGTGCGCTTCTATATTCGCTCGCAGCAAGATAATCAGTGGCAGTTTTTGTCAGAACAAGTCACTAATGGTGATGGCAAAGCATTCGCTACGTTACCTCCTTTGCCTGCAGGCCAATACCGCATTTATGCAGGCGTGCCAGCAGATGGCTCTGGTACAGAAGGATTTGTGACCGTTGTTGACCCAAACACGCCAGCGGTACTGTTTGATATAGATGGCACACTCACTAAGTCAGACGCGGAGCAAATTGGAGATTACACAGGCATTGATAGAGCTGATCCGCGTGATGGCGCTTATAGTTTGGTTCGCCGTTATATGGACCTTGGCTACCAGCCTGTGTATTTAACCGCGCGCGTGTACTGGTATGCAAAAGGTACACGTAGTTGGTTAGACTGGATGGGGTTACCTGAAGGTGTGCTCAGAACATCGCTTAGCAATGAAACTAGCTTGTTTAAGACGGCAGAGTACAAGATTGACCAAATCAACAAGTTTAGGGCGCAAGGTTTAAACATTGTGCGTGCGTATGGTAACGCTAAAACAGATGCTGAAGCTTTCATTGAAGCTGGGCTTGGCAGTGAAAACAGCTTTACAATCGGCAGCGATGCTGGGCATTACGGCACAACCGCGATTCTCAGTGATGGCTACTTTGATCATATCTCTGAATATGTTGATAACTATGACGCTGCTTTGTGCGAATAACGAAGCAAGGCCCTGAGTGATTCAGGGCCTTAATGAGCCTTATGCGGCCGCGGTAACGATCTTATTGGCTCGCTTATGCGCTTTATTGAATATTTTGTCTTTCAGTACAACACGTAATAGCACCATTACAACCAGCGCTTGGATATAGACGGTGACCACTGAGATTGTCCACATCGTAGTAACTGTAAGGGCTTGTTGGCTTAAATAGTACATAAGCAGAGTGACAAAACTGCCTACGCGTATTGTGGTGCCAAGTAGGGCGGGTAGCGTATTTGCAAAAGCTTGAAACATAGCCGCTGCAGCAAACACAAACCCCGCTGGCACAAAGTTGTAACCAACATAGCTTAAAAACGTGGTTGCGGCTTCAATCACATCAGGGTCATCACTAAAAGGACTAAAAAAGATGTGCGGCACACTAATACACAACACACTGATTAGCGCCATAAACAGTACTGTTATTAAAGTGGTTATTTTAAACGTTACATAAACGCGCTTTAATTTGCCCGCAGCAAAGTTTTGGCCTGCAATTGCAGGCGCTGCAAAGGCGATTGCCATAACGGGTAAAAACAAACATTGCATGATACGGCTACCCAGTCCGAATCCCGCTTGTTGATGTGCCCCAAAGTCGCTCAGCGCCCAGTAGATAACAGCCATGTAAAAAAAGGTCAGCATAAATTCACTACCCGCAGGAACACCCACCTTTAATAATTGCTTCAGTGTTGCCCAATCTGAGGTAAGGTTGGCTTTTTCGACTTGTAAGGTATTGCGATTGTTAGTGAGATAAATCACCGTCATGAGCAGCGCGAGCATGGCAGACAAAGAGCTAGCAAAGCCTGCACCACTCACGCCCATCGGTGTAAATAGTCCTAAGCCTGTGATGAAAATGGGTGATAACAGTGCGTTGATAAGTAAAGCTGTTATTTGCATCAACATAAAGGGTTTAACGAGTCCCGAACCACGCATGGAGGCTGCTATCACGGTTAAAATAAATTGCAGTGCTAAAGAGGGCAAAAACCAATAAAAATAGTCAAGGCATACCTGATAGGTGGCTTGATCAGCCGCCGTGCTTGCAAAATAGTGGTGTGCAAATAGATAACCAATAGCCAAAGCGAGCATAGTGGCAATCACGCCATAAAAAAGACTATGACTGTATATCTTGTTAGCTTGTGATTTGTCTTTTCGGCCAATAGCGTGAGCAATAAGCGTCGCGCAACCAACGTTAAAAATCTGTGTGAGTGCTAATACAAAAAAGAATAAGTTACCCGCTGTACTTACACCGGCAATGGCAGCCTCGCCAAGGGCGCTTACAAAGTATAAGTCGATAATAAAGTATAGTGTTTGCACCAGCATACTCATCGCTATGGGAACAGCCATCGCGAGTATATGTGAATGTATCGGCCCTCGTGTTAGATCTTGCATTGATATCCTTGTTTATTGCTTGTGGGTGCTATGTTACGTTTATTTGCGCGATATTCATGATTGAAATTGCGGTATTTTTGCATTGTCAGAGCGCTGACATTTTTGCTTAAATAATTGATTGTATGTAAGTACCCATAAAAGTTGCAATCCCTTTATGAGTTTTAATTTTACTTGAGCAACTTTTGAATAGAAGGCTGAAATAACAAGACCTATTAAGTGCACTTTGATTTCGTGGTGTTTGCTGGTAGCTTAAAGTACAACTTTATATTTTTGGTGAAGTAGCTTGGCGAATAATCCTAAAAGGCGGACTTTTTATGCTTTGTTAGCGGCGCTTATTCTGTGGGCTGTTTATTATTACGGGGATTTTGGCTTAGAGAATCAGCCTCTTTCTAGAGCCAGTAATACACCACCAGTGCTCAAGCTGGAACAAAGTGAGCCGCTCACCATGACCCAAACACCATCAGAGCAACCCTCATACAGCACTACTAATTCGCCTGTTGAACAACCACAATGCAATATGGAGGACTTTATTAAGCGCCAAGAAGCGGCATCGAAACGACGGTTAGGTTCAATTGAACAAGAGTTTACTAAAGTACAACATGTGTTTGGCGCGCACACACAGTTGAGCGTATATCATAAAAATATTCGTTCACAGACAATCGATGCGCTCATTGAGCGACTAGCTTTAGTGCATCAGTTATATGGGCAACTTTTGGGCGAGCGAGCATCTAAGTTTATCAATTTAAACTTAGTTATATTATCCAGCAGAGCCGAATACGAAGATTATACCTCTCGCTATGGGTTTGATCCTCGCGCCAGTCAGGGGGTCTTTTTTCATGGTAGCAATTCAGCGTTTATTGAGTATAAAAATGATGAACAAGTCGTTGCAACGGCGGTGCATGAGGCAGTTCATGCCATGAACTTAAGGCTGATTGGCTTAACACCAAGGTGGTTGAACGAGGGGATGGCTCAGTTGCTTGAGAATGTCAGCAAACAAGATGGCGTACTTAGGTTCAATCCAGACCCGCGAGCGTTGCAAAGTCCACCCTATGATATTTACGCATTGTTAGAATCTGAATCCCAATGGGGCAGTGTAGATATGGGTAGGTTGTACTACAGCGGTTGGTCTTGGCTTAGCTATATTATCAGTAATGATTCGGGCATGAAGATGTTAACGCGATTAATTGGGCGAGAAAGTGAAAACCCGTGTGATGTGCTAAGCAGTGATGAAAGCTATGACATCTTGCAAAGCACTTCTGCTACTTTTGAACAAGATTTTCATCATTGGTTGGATGCAGTAAAACCACAGCCATAGTTCATAAAATCTAATGGATTGGTCCTTTTTATTTGGCTGTGAGCGTATTAAAAGGACCAACTCGTATCTTGCATATTAACGCTATAACTTAGCCAGAATTTGTTTTGCTGTGCGTCTTGTTAAACATGCCGCCATTGGCGAACGTGAGAACTTTTTCTGGCTCACTTGTTGCGTTTCGCTGCTATAGACACGCATTTTATCGGAGACCACTACCTTACACTCCACTTTGTCATCTAACTGACTATAATGAAGTTCTACTCGCTCGGCCTTGAAGATTACATTCTTATATGGATACCCTTCTGTGGTGTTAAGACGCTCCACAGGCGCGGTATTGGCAAAAGATGTGGCTGTGAATAGCAGTGATAATAGCATGATTAAGGTTTTCATAATTTACTCTCTTGTTACTGTGTGGGCTTGCTAAGAGTATTGAGGTTTGGGCGTGCGCTGACAAACGATAAAAAATGCTCTATGATTAAGTTTTTCTTAACTGTTGGCAGGCTATGAATTTACCTCCTTTAAAAAGTTTGTTGTATTTTAAGCACGCCGCCGAGCTTGGCAGCTTTAAACTCGCAGCTGAGCAACTGTTTGTTACTCAGGCGGCGATTAGTCAGCAAATAAGAGCATTAGAAGAACATTTGCAATGTGAGCTGTTTGTCAGACAAACCCGAGCGGTGTCGCTCACACGACAAGGCGAGCAATTACTGCCTCATGTATTGTCTGCCTTTGGTCATATTGAGGCGGGGTTAGGGGCTTTAGCACAAGACCCTGAACCTAAAACGCTAAATATCTCGGTATTGCCATCTTTTGCGGCTTGCTGGCTGCTCCCGCGAATACAGGGGTTCAGTCAAAATAGTGAAGGTATTAAGCTGCGTATCGATCCAAGCGATCGACATGCTGACTTTGAACAAGGCGAAGCAGACATAGGGCTACGGTTTGGTGAAGGTCATTATCCAGATTTACACAGTGAGCTGCTGGGAGATGATCAAATGCTATTGGTGTATAAAACTGGCATGCTTGATGAATCGGCACCGCTGAAACCTCAACTACTTAAAAGCCAATTAATCATGGATATATGCCCCGATGCAGAGCGCGCATGGCAAAGTGTGGTGGATGAGTTGAATATTGCAACAGAGCAGCTGCCGCGATTTTTGGAAATTGATAACGCCGCATTGGTTATTCAGGCGGTACTGGCAGGGCAAGGGGTAGGTATGCTTAGAAAGCGCTTAATCGAGTCTCATGTTGCACTGTCACAGCTAAAAATATGGCCAGGTTTTGAGTTACAGTGTCACTATCAGTATTTTTTAGTTGGGCCGCAAAGACATTTCTCTTGGCAGAAAGTAAAAGTATTTCAAGACTGGTTAATGACGCAATTTAATCGTTGATTGGCTCGGTATGTAGTCCACCTTCACAATTTATGCATAGCGACTGATTCTTGCGCGGCCTTAATTGTGCTTACGCGATGCTAACGTGATACTCTACATGCATATGATGAACGTTCACACACTGTGTTGCTTGTGGTGGTGGATGACAGCCACACATCACTCTTGTAAATTTGTGAGATTGGCACTGTGCTTGCAGTTTCTGGCTAGTTGTTTAAAGCAATACTTGTGTATTGCGAGGCGGTAAGCTTTTTAGAGGTGTAATATGCGTTGGTATACCGTGATTACCACACTGTTTTTATTACTATTAGCTGGATGTGGTGAAAATCTTAAGTTGTCAGAGGGGGTGATCCACCAGTTTGAGCAAGAACCCTTGCTGGTTGGTCAAATATCTGACGATGGTCGTTTGTTGCTAACGGTTACACTGTCTGAGCAGGTGACGGTATGGCGCACAGCATCAAAACAAGTAGAGTACCAAATTCCTCAAAAGCAGTTACTTAAGCCTGTTCGTCACGCGTTATTATCCAAAGACAACTCGTTATTGTTAGTGGCAAATTATGACACTTTGGGGATATGGTCGGTCTCAGGTCGAAGCTTTATCCACAAAGTGCAGTTTACGGGCGTTGATCCAATGGCGACTATCAGTCATATCGCGCTTTCACCTAATAATGGTCGTGTACTCATCGCAATGACAGACGGGTCTTTAAATATGGCCGATCTGAACACCCGTCTTAACAACCGTTTTAAACCTCATTCAAGACCGATTGATTTTATGGCCTTTGGTAAACAAGGGGAGCTATTTTTAACTGGCGCTCAGGATGGCAAAGTGGGGCTATGGCAATTTGGCTCTCCAAAGTCACTGTTTGAAAAAGAATTTGCTCATAGGGTAACAAGTTTAACGACCGACTCGGACTTTTCACGCTTTTTTGTGTCTGATGGCTTAAACGCTCAGCACGTTAAAACCTTGGTTGGTGGTGAGGAGGTTGTAAAGCTTAATTATTCTGCGCGTTTTAAAGTATTTAGACAATCGCAATTTATTCCCAACGCTTCTTTATTGGCGACCTCTTCATCTAAATCACACTTAAGTTTGTGGGATACTAAAACAGGTGATGAGCTAGGAACTTGGACCATCGCCACACAAAGAGAAGGGGCGACCATTATGTCAATGCATGCTACTAAAACCGGTAAGCTGTATACTCTAAACAGTGACGCAATGCTGCAAAGTTGGGATCTCAATCAGTTAAAAACACTTTAGGTGTGAGGAACATGACATGGTTAGGTGGTTGCTGGTAAGTGTTATGGTATTTTTGCTGCTAGGGTGTAGTGACCCTACCAGCACACACCCAAGTTCTAGGCATCAATACAGTGATGCATTGGTATTGCGCGGCCAGTTATCGTACGATGGTGAGCAGTTGCTCCTTGTTGTGGAAGGGCCAAACCTAGCGCTGTGGGACACAACCAGTAAACGGGTGTTAATGAGTTTGAGTGAAACCCAACTGCCTGACAAAATCCGCGCAATAGTGTTACATAAACCCTCACAACAACTGCTGGTGGCAGGTGACGAGTTAGTACAGTTTTGGAATGTACCTGAGGGCACTTTACAGGGCACACTGAGAGCTTCTGGGGTGGACGAGCTGGCGAGAATATCACAATTGACCATGTCAGATAACGGCGCGTTAGTCGCTATTGGGTTTACGGATGGTTCAGTTTCTATTGCCGATAAAAATACCGAGAAGATGAACCAATTTATGCCTCATAGTAGTAATGTGATAGCGATACATATTATTGAGGACAGACTCATGATGGTAACGGGGTCACACGATGGAGTTGTGAACGCTTGGAATATGCAAACAGGGCAAAGCTACTACCAGCAAGAATATGCCTCTAGGTTGAGCAGTGTCAGCGTATCGAATGAGCGTGATAAGATATTTGTTGCAGATAGTCTGAAAACCCAACAGGTACTGGCCATTGATGATGGACAAGTGCTGAATGAGCTTGCATATATCACACGTTTTAAGTGGTTTAGACAGGCGTTGTTCATTCCCAAAACGCCTTGGCTGATCACCTCTACACCTAAGTCTGAATTAAGCATCTGGGATACATCTTCTGGCAAAGAAATGCAAAGTTGGCAAATAGATACGCATAGTTCAGGAACAACGTTACTGGATATGGTGATTGTGGATGATACTTTGCTCACATTAAGCAGTGAAGGCGTGGTTGAAAGCTGGACACTCAGCGAGATGATTGCGGATCTTTAAACGCAGTTTATTTGTTTGTATAATGGCCACATGACAACGATTAACACTCACTTATCACATGTAAACAGAAACGCATCCATGCCTGCATTGGCATGGGGGCTATTACTGTGTGCTGTGCTTTTATTGCTTTTTTGGTCAGCATTAAGCAAGGCACAAATGCAATTACCTGAAGATGTATGTCAGAGTTTTTTAATTGAGGCGCGTGCGCTTGAGCGTGCAGGGGCCAGCCAAAAAGGCCAACCCTCATACAATCGTTGGCAGCGCTTAGATGAGCGATTAAGACTATTTTGCGCAGATGTGGTTGTGTATACGCCTCAACAACAAGTTAAAACAAAAATCGCAACACATGCCAACAAGCCGGTATTACAAGTTGCAGCAACCCAACTGCATCAAGGACCTGGGCGTTATAGTGAACCACACAAGCAAGCAGCTTGGTTGGAATTTTATCAGCCTTCCGCATCGTGCCAAAAAGCCAACAAAACTACCCAGCAACACGTAAGGTGTAATCAAGAAGTAACAGAAAACAGAGCGCTGTTTGAAAAATACTGGCTGGAAACAGTTCAGCAACAGCACAAAAGTGGTGATCAACAACCAGTTAAAGAAGTTCCCAACACAGAAGTCGTCAAACCCGCGCAACCGCAACCTGTTCAGAATGTGCAAAAGGCGCAGCCCAATTCAGTACAAGACAATACAACGTCCATAGCATCTTTGACTCAGCCTCAATCAGAGTCTTCGATTTGGCGCCATGTTGGCAGCTATGTTTGGATTGTGTTGTTAATCGCGAGCTTTACAGTGGTAACGGTGACATTATGGCCTTATACAAAACGGGCTATCAGCCATTTTGTAAGCCGCTTATTACTGCATAGATTCTTTAAACAATCTTTGGGTGATAACTATTTAACACTGGGTAAGGTGCGTTTGGGAACGGCTAACAACGTGTTAGATGTAGATGAACTGCTAGTCTCTAAGTATGGGATTTTTGTTGTGCAATATCAAAGCCAAGCAGGGGCTATTTGGGTTGATAGCCACTCAGACTATTGGACGCAAAGTATTGATGATGAACGACACTATTTTGATAACCCGTTTGATGCACTCAATAAAAAAATAGCCTTACTCAGAGAAGTGTTGGATCTAAACACTCATATCTACGGTTGTATTGTCTTTCCAAAGGACGTCTACTTTAGGACGCCGATGCCCAACGAAGTTTGCACATATTCAGATGCCCCAAAGCTTATTAAAGCCTATGACAAGGTATGTTTTGATGATGAACAAATCGCGCAAATAAAACTACAAGTTGAGCTGTATCAACAGGATAGCTCACTTTTGGAGCGCATTAAACAAGCCGCAGAGCGCGTTAAATCGTTGCAATTGAATTAACGGCTAGAGGCCACGTTAAGTGTACTCCTTTCGATTAGTTCATATGAACTGTTGGGTGTACGAAAGGTGGTGGGTTTATTGAATGGTTGGTTTGATCTCACAGTGAACTTTGATAACATCATAGACAATATGAGAGCGACTTATCACTTATTAGTTTAAATTAGTTGTGTCTAACAATGCTTCTTACCTTGCTGCCCTCAATAGCATTTTGATTTACATGATCAATTAATTGTGGAAAAAACTCTAGAAATAGCAATTCCAATTCGTTGTAATGACACTGAATATCCTCAATTGCTCCATAAAAATTATTAGTAAAGCGGATACGCTTTGCAATATTGTCAAGTGCTATGCCTATACCAGTTATCGTTTCATACTCTTTAAACCAATCATTTTTGGTCATATTACTGATAACTTGTTGCATTCTACTCGGCATATCAGGAACACGCTTATTCAAAAGTTGATAACTGTTTTGTTTAAAGTCAGCTAATGGTTCGTGATTAAACTGCGCCCAATGCTGAATTAGAAAGTGATCAAATACTACATCAATGGCAATACCCGCGAATCGTTTACGTTGCTGAGAAAAATACCGCTTAGCGTCTTTAATTGCAGCGTGGTTATCTGTAAATTTGTCGACTAGATAATGATTATCCAATGCCTTTTTCACTGTGAGTGGCATATTTCTTACATGCCTTGTTCCGCCAAAATCGCCAAGCAGATTTCCAAAATGAGAATCAGCATTGGGTTGTGCTAAGTATAGGTGAGCTAAATAATTCAAAGTGGTTACCGTTAAATTTGATGGGACTCTGACCAGATCCTGAGTTCATCTAAAATACTCAGTGCGGTTTTGCCGAAATCGGTTAACTCATAAGTGACAGCTACAGGTCGGTCACTTATCACTTTTCTCTGTACCATTCCCTCACTTTCTAGTTCCTTTAGGCGTTGGTCGACCATTTTTTTGCTGGCACCGCCAAGCATACGTGTTAAGTCATTAAACCTTACAGGTTCATCTTTAAGGTGATAAATAATGGAACCTTTCCACTTTCCGCCAATTAAACGCATGCCTTTTTCAATAGCACAGGGTTCAGTGCATGCATTTAAAACTTTTTTTCTACCTTTACTGTCTGTTTTTACGACACTTTCCATCAATCCTCCTTATAAAAACACTAGGTTACTAAAAGTATACTAATTTATTACTTATATCAGGTAACTAAAATATACCACACATAGGTTAAATCAGAGAATGTTTCTCTTATTTATTTTTGCTGAAATTTAATTTGGAGTTATTTTATGAGCACTACTGATTCGAAGAACGTGTTAATTATTAATGCCCACCAGTATTACCCATTTTCCGAAGGCAAGCTAAATGCAGCCTTAATTGATAAAGCAATAACACTGCTTGAGGGTAAAGGTTATAGCACGCGCGTAGTAACAATGAGTGATGAGTACGATGTGGAAGAGCAATTAGAACACCATCAATGGGCAGACATTGTATTCCTGCAATCGCCCAGTAACTGGATGGGTGTGCCTTGGTCATTTAAGAAGTATATGGATGAAGTTTATACCGCTGGTATGGGGGGAGCGTTATGTGTTGGTGACGGCCGTACAGAAGAGGCACCAAAGAAAAACTATGGTATGGGCGGTACGTTAACTAACACCAAATATATGATGTCTCTTACTTTTAATGCTCCGGAAGAAGCATTTAACGATGAAGATGAATTTTTTGATGGTAAATCAATCGACGATTTAATGTTCCCAATGCACATGAACTTCAAGTTCTTTGGTATGAAGCCAATGGAAACATTTGCATGCTTTGACGTGATGAAAAATGCAGATGTTGAAAACGACTTCAAACGTTTTGAAGCGCACATTAACAAACATTTTTAAGGAACAGTCATGCGCGTTGAATATACTACTAAATTGCACGCTGGAGCTGATTTTCCTGCAATTGAAGCAAAGCTATTAAATGGTGATATTAAAAAACTTTCTACTCCTGAAAATGGTTTGGATTGGAAGATGGTTGTTGTTTACAGGGGGCAGCATTGCCCGCTTTGTACTCGATACTTAAACCAGTTAGAAAGTGCGAAAGACTTACTTGCTCAAACAGGCGTAGATTTGATAGCTGTGTCTGGCGACAGCAAAGAACAACTTGAAAGTCATATGCAAAGACTCAATGCTACGTTTCCTATCGCATACGGTCTTACTGTTGAACAAATGGAAGAACTTGGGTTGTATATATCAGATCCTAGATCGCCTGAAGAAACTGATCATCCATTTTCTGAGCCGGGACTATTTGTAGTCAATAGTGAAGGAAAAGTTCACGTAGTGGACATTTCAAACAACCCATTTGTGAGACCAGAACTTCAGTCATTGATTAGTGGCTTAGATTGGATACGAAATCCCGCTAACAACTACCCTATTCGTGGTATGCATAAATAGGAGTTGCTATGAAAAACGTTGTATTGACGAGTGTTATTTCAACCCTATTGTTTGGAAATGCGCTTGCAGAAGACGCGAAGGTAGAATCTGCACACATCGCTTCGCCAAATCAATATGAACTGCTACTTGAGAACGAAGTAGTTACCGTACTTAAGATGACACTCAAACCGGGTGAACAGGATAATTGGCATAAACATAATGCTGAGACTGTTTACTTCGAAAAAGGTGGCAAGGCGACGATAACAACGAGTGAAAAAGACATGACTTTGGAGATCCCGGATGGCTACGTGATGTGGCATGACCAATGGGAACATCAAGTTAAAAATGTTGGTGACACAACAATCACTGCAATTATCGTTGAAAAGCAATAATGATGGCAAAGACAAAAATTAACATTGATATCGTTTCTGATGTGGTTTGTCCTTGGTGTGTAATTGGCTATGGCCGCTTACAAGCGGCATTAGCCAATTTTGACACTAAATTCGCCGTTAATATTGTCTGGCACCCCTTCGAGCTTAACCCCAGTATGCCAAAAGAAGGTGAAAACCTAAGACAACATCTGTCGAAAAAGTATGGAACTACGTCAGAGGGCAGCATTAGAGCCAGAGCTATGTTGACTGAAGAAGGAAAAAAAGTTGGCTTCAGGTTTAACTACTTTGACGAAATGAAAATGCTTAATACTCATCAATGCCATCAACTAATGCACTGGGCCAAAGAAAGTAACTCGCAAAACCAATTAGCAGAGGCACTTTTTGAGCATTTCTTTAGTAAAAAAGGCACTTTCACAGAGCCAGAACTTATCCATGTGGTGGAAAAGGTTGGCTTGAATTCCCTGCAAGCACAGTCTGTATTAGCTAACAACTCATACAGTGAAGAAGTGAAGTTAATCGAAAAGCACTGGCATCAAAGAGGAATACATGGCGTACCATTGTTTATTTTTAATGGCGAACAGGTCCTATCAGGTGCACAAGAAGTAGCAACTTTCGAAGGTGTACTCAATCAATATTTAAAATAGAGACTATTAATTATGTTTACTTACTATGAGCCGGATACGGCTCCAGCAGAATCGAAACCATTGATGGAGCAATCTTTAGCTGGTTTTGGGATGATCCCAAACCTTCATAAAATCTTAGCGGAAGCTCCAGCCATTTATAAAGCCTATAACCAAACATTTACAAGCTTTATGAAAGACACAACGTTTAGCCCGCTCGAGCAACAAGTGGTATTTATGACATCAAACTTTGAAAATAATTGCCACTACTGTGTTCCCGGTCATACTTGGATGATGAAGTCAGCTAAAATGCCTGATGATGTCATTGAAGCATTAAGAAACGGTACTCAAATACCTGATGCAAAACTTCAGGCGCTTCACGATTTTACAAAAGCATTACTGGACAATAGAGGACACATTGGCGACGACAAACTCAATGAGTTTTTGAATGCTGGATATACTAAGCGCCAAGCTTTAGAAGTTTTAACTGGATTGGCAGCTAAATTAATCTCTAACTTTACCAATGCGTTAACACATACAGAAGTAGATGATGCGATGAAACCTTACGCTTGGGAAAAACCGGAGAAATAATATGGCACTAGAAAATCATCCAATGTGGAGGTTACCAAAACACCACTTAGATCATGATGATGCACATGACCACGTGCATTGGGTAGAGTTATTTTACGATTTGATCCATGTGGTCATCATCTTCTTACTTGGTAATTTTTTAAGTGACCACTTAACGGTGAATGGTTTTCTAGCGTTTGCTGGACTATTTATCGCTGTGTGGTTTGCATGGGCAGACTCTAGCGTATTTAACTCGCTCTATGTCAGCACAGACGTAAAACATCGACTAATTATGTCCTGCCAAATTGTAACCGCAATGGTTATGGCGGCGTCAATTCCTCATGTCTTAGATAAGGGCTGGATGTATTTTGCCCTTGCCTATGCAGCCAATAGAATGATCACCGCCTATTTGTATCACAGAACAAATAGGCTGGGTGTTGAAGCTACTGTGCTTTCACGTACTGTAAGTCGCAATTTCTTTATCCTTGCTATTGTATTTGCCATAAGCGCTTTTCTACCTGAGCCATTTAATTTTTTATTATTTGGGCTTGCCATAGTTTCGATCCAACTTCTGTATATGCTGCCCAAAGTTGGTGTTTTAGAGTGTAAGCGATTTTTGCCTCGGTTAGGCCATATGTCCGAGAGATTTGCGTTACTGCTTCTCATTGTCGTTGGGGAAGGATTCTTTAAACTCGTGATAACCCTTTCCGAAAAAGGTGTGTATAAAGTTACTCCCGAAGTACTTTTTAACTTCATGTTCGGCGGTATCGCTGTATTTGTCCACTGCTGGATTTACTTCGATTTTGTTGGTAATGGAAAACCGAAAAATCAAGAAAAGTGGACGCTAGTAAACTGGTGGTTAGCGCATTTATTTCTAATGCTATCAGCTGTGATGGTGGGTGTTGCGCTGGCTGGTGAAGTAAAAGTAGGATTTTGGGACCCATACCCTCTCAAATATGGTGCCATAGGTTGTATTGGGCTTGCCTCATATTTACTGTGTCTACTTTGGATTCAATTCAATATCGAAGAACGCATAGCTCATCGATTTGCTACCGCAAAAGTACGTATCTTTGGTGTTGTTTTGGCTTTAGCAACATTATTGGTCTTACCGTATGTGCCAGCTTTAGTCGGTAATCTTTTATGGGGAACGGCGTTAATTTCTCAAATAGCCATTCCAGTAACAAGAGCCTATCTTACGTTTTCCAAAGAGGAGTAGGCTAAAATTTAATATTTACATACTACGGATTTACGGAAGAATTGAGCAATTGAAAGTACAATTAAGTGGACATGTAGTGGTCAATACTTTTTGGCCACCTCGTTATAAGTTTCCCAGTATTGCTTTTCTTTCATAATCGGTGAGCAACCATTATTGTGTTTGTGAGGTCGATACCGATTGTAATAACCCACTATATATTGCGAAATTGCTCCCGATGCCTCAGCCATACTTCGATATCCCACTCTAGGCATCCATTCTGTTTTAAAACTTCTAAAAAAGCGCTCCATTGGCGCATTATCCCAACAGTTTCCTCTGCGTGAAAGACTTTGCTTCATGCCATAACGCCAGAGTAACTGACGAAAGCTCTTGCTCGTATAATGACAGCCCTGATCACTATGGAATAGCACTCGCTTTGGGTTACCTCGGCTTTCATAAGCCATTCTTAAAGCTTTTTTCGTTAGGTCACTGTCCGGTCGAGCTGATGTTGCCCAACCTACAACTTTGCGAGCGTAAAGGTCAATTACAACAGCCAGGTATAGCCAACGAGAACCGCACCAGACATAGGTAACATCACCACACCAAACTTGATCTGGTGCTTGTGTGCTAAATGCTCTTTTCAATAAATTAGGTATGCTTAAGTGCTCTTTTTCTGCCTTGGAATACTTATGCGTTGGCATTTGACGACTAACCAATCCCTCTTGTTTCATCAGCTTACTCACCAACCAGCGGCTCGCTTTGAAGCCTGACTTTGCGAGCAGTTGAACCAAGGTTCGTTGGCCTGCGGAGCCATGACTTAGCCCAAACCAACGTTTCATTTCGGCAATTAAACGTAGCCGCTCGGGCGCTATAGTATGTGGTGTTTCGCGCCAATATCGGTAACTACTGCGCTGTACTTTAAATACAGCACACAAACGCTTCACAGGCCAGCTCTCTTGAAGGGAGCGGATCAGCGCAAACCTTTGATGGAGTCCTGCATCAAGAGAGCTGAAGCCTTTTTTAGGATCTCATTGTCCTCTTCTAGGCGTTTGAGTTTACGCTCAAGTTCGCGGATTTTAAGTTGGTCAGGGGTCAGGGGAGTCGCACTAGTGAGGTTACCGTTACGCTCTTCTTTTAGCTGGCGTGCCCACTTATCGACAGTGGATTTACCTAATCCCATCGCCTCGGCAACGTCTCTAACAGAGCGTTGTTCATCGACGACTTGTTGAGCGACTTCGAGTCTAAATTCAGGAGAATAAGTTGGACGAGTTCTTTTTGTCATATTTGCACCTAATCAGTTATGGTGATTCTATCACCTCTAATCAGGTGGCCAAATTTATTGTGCCACTACA
>NZ_MKJU01000036.1 GCF_001854605.1 Pseudoalteromonas amylolytica
AATGCGGTTGCTTGATGTGCGCTTACCAGTTCATCGATCCTCAGGTGAAATATGTTTTGCAGTCGCCGCAAACTCTTTTAGCTCCTCTAAAGTGTATTTTGTGTGCACTCTTTTTGTCGAGGGTGGTTGGTGATCAATACTTAATCCAGCACGCCTTGCCACTTTAGGTCTAATGGGCCTTGGTGAAAAACCGCCGCCACAATTAGGGCAGACATTTTCTAATATTTCGTCCACACACTGTTTGCAAAACGTACATTCGTAAGTACAGATCATCGCTTCAGGTGAATCTGGTGGTAAGTCTTTATCACAGCACTCGCAATTTGGTCTTATTTCTAACATGTTCTTCTAACTTCCATGGTTGTCCGTGCAGCTCAATCGCAAAAAATTCCGCAGCTTACGGGGTGAGTTTGCTTTGTTATACAGGTTACACCGTTAAAATAAAAGCGAAGGTCAATGAAGTGTCGTTACTTGTTATCCAAAGCTTAAAAGCAATATATTGCTCTGTGCAGTAGATTAACTCATAGGTGCCACCAGATAACCGTTAAAGGTGTGCGCTTGGCCCAATCCCAAGCGCTTGTTCGATATGACAACACCCATCTTGGTTAATCATCGTTATTACGCTCATGCGGTAGATCGCTAAAGTATTCTACAAACTCAACTTCAAAGCCGTCTGGGTCGATAAAATACACATTGTGGCGGTATGGGTTATCACGGCTGCCTTTATCGACTTGATACCCTGCTAATTGACGGTTTTCACCTTCGCCATGATCGCTAAAGGCAATGTAGTTGTAGTCATCGCCAAAGTGTAACTAGTGGCGCGCTTTTCCATACCACTCTCCGTGGCCTTGACTGCGGACATGCCAACACACTCGCAAACACCATGAATAGGCTAGGTCTGCCTGAATGTCAGCCTCAAAGGTGAAAACCCGAATTTGAGGTTCATCTCCTGATTTGATCAACAAGGTAGAGCCTGACTGAGTAGTTTATCTATAGCTGCTTTCATTGAAACTTTAATTAACCTTTGTGTATTTTGTGTTAATATTGTTGGGTGTTTAATATAGGTAATCCTCACATGAAGGTAAAAGGATAAGGATGTGATAGATGGTGATGATTTAAAGGCTATGAGGGTCAGAGCTGGTATATCTCAGGAAGCTATGGCGAAGAAGCTGGAATGTGATAGAAAAACTATCATTAACTATGAGCTCGGAGTGAGTGACATTCGTTCGAAGCAGCTTTTTATGTGGTTTATGTATTGTAAAATAGATATGGGAGCTTTCATCAGTGAGATTAAAAAGGTTCGAAAACAAGCTAACGGTACAGAAGATATAAGCCTGCACGATGACGAATCGCAATGATGGCGTTGGTATATTGGAGCATATGAAATTTTTTATGAGTACTTTTTGCAAATATACATAATTAATGTAAGTTATTCTATATCGAAAATTATGCTGAGTTTTAAGCTTTGTAAAGTGGTTAGTCCGTTTTGTAATTAGCTGCCTTTAGAGCTCTGTCAGTTATCCGAAATCAAAAATTTTTCAGCAGAACATGTACATAGGAATAGTTATCATGAAAGTAATAAACGAAAAAGTTTTACATCACATTAAAGGTGGATCTATTTACAAGCCAAATAAGCCTACTACGGCTGGTTATTCCCCAGAAAACTTGATCCCACCACCAGTTAAGGATAGTCAGGGATAGAGATGAAAGTATCTAATCTAATATTTATCACGATCATAGCATTGGCAGTTTTTTATATCCAAGTTGCGAATCCAGATTATGTAACATACTTGTATTTAACTGTATTGACATTTGGGGTTGTATTTGGGGTTCTTAAAAAGGATCCAAATATCACGCATATATCTGCGATTCTTGCGCTTGTTGCTATCAGTGAGTATGTGATTTTTTCATACAATATTATTAGCTTGGGAGGAGAACTAGACGATTACCTTGTCGTTGGCTCACTAGTGTTTGGTGTGCAACTAGCAATAAACCTTATTGCTGTTTTCTTGCTAATTTGCAGAGTTCAACTATCAAAACTAATATCCAAAACCACATCCAAAAACATTGAACTAACAGCTTTTGACGGCATATTTCATTGGTTCTTTATTTTTGCTGGTATTATTAACTTGCTTGCATTACTGGAGAATGTGTTACGTAACGGGTTTGATTTCAAATATTTGACCTTTATTTACGATATATATGAGAACCTTGGCTACACGATTATAGCGCTTATTTGTGGAACTCTAATTACAATGCTAGTTGTATCAGCAAGAGACGGACGGGCCACTCACTAGTTGTTTTTATTTATCCAAATTCCTATTGATGGCTGAAAGGTAACGTATTAGGTAAGAAGCGACTAACAACTTAATTAAGTCGCTTTTTCACTTAGCGCGCTAGGTCGGTATAAGCTCAGCGCCATCTGGCGCGTTAACCGTTTTACGCAATCGGTGCTATGTCTTGCATTTGATTACTTTTATTTGAATGTTCGCCTGTGACACCAATGCGGTTGCTTGATGTGCGCTTACCAGTTCATCGATCCTCAGGTGAAATATGTTTTGCAGTCGCCGCAAACTCTTTTAGCTCCTCTAAAGTGTATTTTGTGTGCACTCTTTTTGTCGAGGGTGGTTGGTGATCAATACTTAATCCAGCACGCCTTGCCACTTTAGGTCTAATGGGCCTTGGTGAAAAACCGCCGCCACAATTAGGGCAGACATTTTCTAATATTTCGTCCACACACTGTTTGCAAAACGTACATTCGTAAGTACAGATCATCGCTTCAGGTGAATCTGGTGGTAAGTCTTTATCACAGCACTCGCAATTTGGTCTTATTTCTAACATGTTCTTCTAACTTCCATGGTTGTCCGTGCAGCTCAATCGCAAAAAATTCCGCAGCTTACGGGGTGAGTTTGCTTTGTTATACAGGTTACACCGTTAAAATAAAAGCGAAGGTCAATGAAGTGTCGTTACTTGTTATCCAAAGCTTAAAAGCAATATATTGCTCTGTGCAGTAGATTAACTCATAGGTGCCACCAGATAACCGTTAAAGGTGTGCGCTTGGCCCAATCCCAAGCGCTTGTTCGATATGACAACACCCATCTTGGTTAATCATCGTTATTACGCTCATGCGGTAGATCGCTAAAGTATTCTACAAACTCAACTTCAAAGCCGTCTGGGTCGATAAAATACACATTGTGGCGGTATGGGTTATCACG
>NZ_MKJU01000037.1 GCF_001854605.1 Pseudoalteromonas amylolytica
GAAACAGCGTCGATGATAGTGTGGCAGCTGCCATGTGAAAGTAGAACATCGCCAAGCACCTAATTATAGAAAGCCCGATTCGAAAGAGTCGGGCTTTTTGCTTTTTGGGGTTTTAAAAGATAGTCCCTTAGCAGCGGTTAAAGCAGCTCATTTCACCTTGCGCAAAAGCTACGGACTTCGTCCGTAATTTTGCACTGTAGCGTCGATGATAGTGTGGCAGCTGCCATGTGAAAGTAGAACATCGCCAGGTCCTATTTAAGTAAAAAGCCCATCCATTGTGATGGGCTTTTTGCGTTTTTGGGTCTGTAGGTCGTGATAAGCGTAGCGCCATCCGACGTTTAAGAGAGTCCCTCGGCATTCTATAACCCTCAGCATTCTATAAAATGGCTCACTTCACCTTGCGCAAAAGCTACGGACTTCGTCCGTAATTTTGCACCCCAGCTTGCGCAAAAAGAGCGTATTCGCTTCGCTCACAGTCGCTAACCTTTTGCACCCTAGCTTCGCGTTCTGTCATTAAACATTTGTACTTTAGCTGCCATGTGGGGGTAGCCACTTATGTGTGCCAACTTGTACCATCGATTATCACAACAGCATGTCTTCCTACTGGTGTAGCTTGTGATATCTGACTCATGTGCAGCCTCATCGCTTCTTTATTTACGAATAGACTTACTAACGTTTTTGTGTAGCCTATGGCAGGGCATACTGCAGCAAATAAGTACCCATACTCAAACTGCTGTTGTTTTACAATCCTTGGCCGAGTGACTGTTCCAGCCCAAATGCGCGTAGTTGGATTTTGCTGGCCAAATTGAGCTTCATCCTGAAACCATGCGTTGATACGGTCAAAGAGGAAGGTGTTCTGGTGTGTGAAGGCTCGTTTCCAGTTGGAAGTTTTTTTAAAAACTTCTTGGCTTTGTAATGATTGTTTTGGATGTTTCGAGCGACTTATGATCCAACTAAAACCAAGCTGCTTTAGTATTTTATAGACATGATTTAAGTGGTAATGAACCCCAAATTCAGTGTTTTGAGACGTTTTGCAATATCGGTTCTGCTATTCTCCTCATAAAATAATGACACCGCGAGCAAGCGCATGTGTTTTTGTGCGGTTGGTTCTTTTCGAGAAAGCGTTAAAAGCTGTTCTGATATGTTTGAGTTCACGTTATTTAAGCTGTGATTTTATATAGGCTATATTAGAGCAGATATTTAAGCGGATCGGTATTAGTACATTTTGTACCTGAAAAGGCTTTAAATTTTCATCATTGTGATAGGGTAAATAAGGGGATCGGTAAGCATTGAGGTCTCGCTTTTGTCAATTTTTCCAAAGGAGTGTGTGCATGAAAATTATTCCTACAAGTCTTTTAAAGTTAATAACTGGAGGCGCTGGCAGCGCTGGTGCTGGGGGTGGGATTGAACCACCAAGTCCAGGGCAAGGCTAAGTTGTGCGAGAGTAGAATATCCTACTTGATAGGGAGCTACTTCGTAGAGAGATAAGTCTTAACAAGAGAAGCCCGACTTGAAAGAGTCGGGTTTTTTCGTGCAGAATCTTTGTGACCACGAAGTGGCGACACAGAGAGTTCTGCGCAAGGTGAAGTAAGCAACCTTCACAGGTGCTAAGCCATAGCCCCTCAGCAACTGTTAAATTGGCTCATCTCACCTTGCACAAAGGAAACGCACTCACTGCGTTCGCTGTCGTTAATCCTTTGCACCCCAGCTTGCGCGAAAACCAAGGACTGCGTCGGTAATTTTGCGTTTTAATTCGTTGTATTCATCTGCTCTATAAACTTGTTCGAATTTTCAATAGAGCGGTTCATATCATTAATTAATGACTGAATATCCGTTTGTAAGCTTTTGAACTCACCTCGAATGGCGGCAATAGCTTGCGCATTTAGATTGTGTTTTAGATACAAAACATTATCTTTGAGTGATGCTAACACAGGTTGCATTTTTCTTTCGCTGCTACGCATTGAGCGAAGCAATCTATCAAATTGTCTCTGTGTTTGTTTGAGCTTTTTATCACTTTCTCTTTTTAGCTTTTCGCTAGAATATTGCTCTAGCTCATCTTGCCATTCATCAAACAAAGCTTCGGCCACGTCTTCTACTTTGTCGATATTGGCACTGACTTTCTGCGCAGACGCAAGACTTGACTCGTAATCATCGTTTAGTTGCTCATAAACAGCCTGTAATTCTTTACCATCAAAATTTATCAATGTGCTGAGGCGTTCGAGTGCAGATTGAAACTCTTGTTGTGATTCTTGTTGCGACTCTTTGGTATTTTCAACTCTATCTACAAGAATTTCACGCTTATGAATCCCTACCTTTTCCATGGCGGAGTAGTATGCGCTCTGACACCCTGTAAGACCTAGGACGAGTGCGGTGATCAATGTGATACGTTTCATATTAAACCAGTTTGCTATTAATCTTGCTGTAAATTATGTAACTGATTGCTATGATGTGCAAAGAGTTTCCAAGAATTAGACGGCTATGAAGGTTAGGGTTGAACAATTGGTGGTGAAGGTGAAGCAACTTATTTTGATGCAACCGAAGTGGTGGCGAGACTACTTAAAACGCTGTGCTGAGGATCAGATCACGGTTAATGCTGGCTATCTTGCATATGTAACATTGCTGTCTTTAGTGCCTCTAATCGCTGTCGGTGTAGCAATATTTTCTGCATTCCCAGGCTTTGAAGATACCCGAATCGCGATAGAAAATTTTATCTTTAATAATTTCGTGCCTACTTCAACAGATAGTATTAAGTCTCATATTAGTGCATTTACAGGCAATGCAAATCAGATGACAGCTGTAGGTATTGGCTTTTTAGCAGCTATAGCGCTGTTACTGATAAGAAATGTAGATGCAGCGCTGAACAGAATATGGCGGGTTGAGAAAAAACGCCCGCTCATGATTTCTTTTGCAATTTATTGGATGGTTTTGACGCTTGGACCAGTGTTACTTGGCGCAAGCATAGGTGTGACCTCCTACATTGTTTCTCTTGTGTCTTTTGCAGACCAAGGGATCCCAGGCTTTAGCGGTTTTTTGCTAAAGCTATTACCCTATGTGATTTCAATGGCCGGTTTCATTATGCTCTATACTTTAGTGCCTAACACGCGTGTATCATTTCGAGCAGCGGTTCCAGGGGCGTTGTTTGCGGCACTATTGTTTGAGTTATCAAAGAAAGGGTTTGCTGCATATATCAGCCACTTTCCTTCTTATGAAGTGATTTACGGCGCGTTAGCGACGGTTCCGATTCTGTTTGTATGGGTTTATCTATCGTGGATTGTAGTACTGTTAGGTGCTGAATTTACAGTTTGTTTAGGCGAGCATGAGCCTTGGTTTAAACACGACGATAAACAGATGGAGGAAGAAAGCACATATTAAGTAACGAGGTGAACTATGGCACAGGGCTATATCGTTGGAGAGGCATTGCGCAGTTTCCATTTGGCTGTTGGCGATGGGCATCAGATTTATGTTGAAGAGTATGGCAAACCGGATGGGTTACCTGTACTTGTCAATCACGGGGGCCCTGGGTGTGGTCTAAACCCAGAATCAACACAATATTTTAACCCAGAACGCTATCGAATCATTTTGTATAGCCAGCGCGGGTGCGGTGGTTCAACCCCTCATGAGTTGCACCATAATACACCTAACCACCTCGTTCATGACATGCTTAAGCTGCTAGATCACCTCGAAATCAACAAGACAGTGATGGTTGGTGGTTCTTGGGGGGCAACATTGAGCCTTCTTTTTGCGCATAAGCACCCTGAGCGTGTTAAGGGCCTAGTGTTATGGGCGTCTTTTTTAGCTACGGAGCAAGATTTACAGTGGTTATATTCCCCGCAAGGAGCTGGAGCACAGTTCTACCCTGAAAGCTATAATGCGTTCAGTCAGGGTCTGCAAAGTGCAGAAGATGTATTAGCTTATTACAGTGATGCTTTACACAGTGATGATGAGTTATTGCAGCATAAGGCAGCTCATCATTGGCACGAATGGGATAGACAGGTAACCCTAGCGGCTTCTTTGAGCAGATATCACTTAGAACATGCTAATTGTATTACACAACAGGCAAAAATAATGTGTCATTATTTCAGTTCCGAAATATTCGCCCAGTTACAGGATTTAGATACAGCGCCACAGGTACTTAAAGCGCTCCCTATTTGGTTTGTACATGGCAGGCACGATCTTGTATGTCGCTTTGCGCCTGTTCAGCGCTTAGCTGATGAGCTCAATGCCCAATTGTATATCTTGGACGGTTTAGGGCACAGTGGTGCCAGCCAAGCCTATTTTGAAGCAATACGCCGAGCTGCAGATCTTTTAGCCTGTAAGCTGCACGCATAACACTAGAACGACTCTGGTGATTGTATATCGATTGGCTTATAGTGATGCACTTTGTCGATATTGTAAAAGGGGCGTCTGTGCAAGGCTTAATTCAAAGAGTATCGTGTGCCAAAGTTGAGGTGGATGGCGAGGTCATTGGTGAAATTAAAACGGGTTTAGTACTACTGTTGGGGGTGGAGAAAGAAGACACACAAGCACACGTTGCCAAGCTATTACATAAAGTAACTAATTACCGAGTATTTACAGATAATGATGGCAAGATGAATCTTAGCCTGAAAGATATAGCCGGAGAGCTGCTCGTTGTATCTCAATTTACACTTGCGGCTGATACACGAAAAGGAATGAGACCCAGTTTTTCATCGGCAGCGGTTCCAGAACATGCAAACGCGTTATATGAGTTATTTGTGCAGCAAGCTAGAGAGTTGGGTTTAAAGGTTGCAACAGGGCAATTTGCTGCGGATATGCAAGTGACTTTGTGCAATGATGGGCCAGTAACCTTCAACCTTGCGGTTTAGCGTTTAATCGCGATGATGTGGTTAGCGTAGTCATCGACGGTTTCTACTTTTGGTTTTTTACCAAAATTAGTGATCAGTAAATGTTCTAGTCGCTGGCGTTGAGATGGATGTTCGGAAAGAAAGTTGATAAATAGCCAACCATCATCATTGAGTGCTGCACGTAACTGTCTGTAAAATGGGTGCTGAAACAAAAATAGTGGCGCATCCATTTCACTGAATAAATCAAGAATAATCCAATCATACCGCTTGCCTCCAGATAACGCCGTATCGGCATCCATACAAGCTACACTACACCCTTGCTCGCCACGGAAGTACTTTTTATAGCAATGTACTATGTCTGGATTGTTATCTACGGAAAGTACCTTACATTCAGGGTAAATGGCATGTAGATAATCTCTGATTGCACCTCCACCTAACCCTAGTTCTAATACCTTATTGGGGGTGGGTAAATCTTGCCATATCGCTGCAAGAGTTTGTAAATGAGGAAAAAGGAGCTGCTCTGGGTGGTCTTTCTCCACTACAGATTGTAAGGTGTCGTTGATCAACAACCAGCGCAAGGTTTTGTCTTGCCGAACTTGTATGCTGACATTGCCATGCTTGTGCCAATAAAGTAAATGACCTAGTTGGTGGCTCTGTTGCACAAATTGGTTGGCGATCGTGCCTTGGGCAGTCACAAAATTATGCATAGTAACATCAGCATAGCTCACGATCGTCGTAATGCCACTTTGTTCGGTAATTTTTACACTTGGCAATGGCATTCTACCAATAGAGTATGTTCAGTTTCTGTGATTTCTAGTATGGTCTATTGCTCATAGCCAAGAAAAATGAATAACAGGAGTATTTATGTTTAAGGTTAGCTCACCACAAAGCAGTGAAGATTGGCAGGCCTATTACCAACTACGCTGGCAAGTTTTACGCGAGCCTTGGGGTCAGCCTAGAGGCTCTGAGCAAGACGACTTAGAGCAAGAGTCTGAACATTTATACATCAAAGATAATGAAGGCAAAGTGCTTGCAGTAGCTAGGTTACACTTTAATACACAACAACAAGCACAAGTGCGCTATATGGCTGTTTCAGAAGCTCATCGAAGTCAGAACCTAGGCAGCCGATTATTACATGAGTTAGAGAAAATTGCTTGGCAGCAAAACGCAGAAGAGTTGGTTTTATTTGCCAGAGAAAGAGCGTTGGCGTTTTATGAGAACCATGGCTATCAGATGGTTGAAAAAGCGCATTTGGCTTACAACGATATCCAGCATTGGAAAATGGTTAAACAACGGCCCACTGAACCAGGCTGGTTTCGCCATCCAGAATGGACGCAAGTGTTACAAGATACTTGGAGAGAGTCGATACCTATTAGTGATGCGATGGGGATCAAGGTTGAGAGCTATACCAACTGGCAGTTTTCAACTCGTGCAGATCTAAAAGCGAATTTGAATCTTCACAACTCAATGTTTGCAGGCTCAATATATAGCATGGCAACATTAACGGGCTGGGGTGCGACTTATTTGGCATTAAAGGAAAAAAACTTAGAAGGGAACATAGTGCTGGCAGACGCTAATATAAAGTACTTGAAGCCGCTCACGACTGCGCCAAGTGCTTCAGTCTCAATTGCAGATTGTCAGGGCAACTTTGAAGACCTTAAAACAGACGGCAAAGCAAAGTATATTGTACCTGTAAGGGTTCATGATGGTGATGTATTGGTTGCTAAGTTTGAAGGAACATTTGTAGTACTAAATTAACACGCAAGCTTGCGATGGCCTTGTGTGTTCAAGGCCTGAAAAAATATTCTAAGGGCGTTTTAAGTATTGGCCCGGTGTACAATTAAACACTTTTTTAAAAGATGTATTGAAAGCTGAGCTAGACTCAAACCCAAGTTGTTCAGCAATATGCTGCTGGTTATGACCAGCTTCTATCATTTCTACTGCTCTTAATGCCCTTAATTTTTGTTTCCACTGACTGAAGTTCATTGCAAAGCTTTTCGTAAACAAGCGATTAAGCGTTCGCGTCGATGCACCAATTTCTTCACCCCATTGTTGCAAAGTTTTGTGGCATCCTGGATTGGCGTGTAATTCACTGATGATTGGTAGAAGCCTGTCATCTTGCGCAGTAGGCATGAAAAATGAGCTGGTTGGTGCTGATTCAAGCCTATCTACAAATACTTGGATAAAGCGCAGTGTTTTGTCATCAAGTGCATAGTCTGTCTCCCAAGCGCATATTTCCAATATCATTGCTTTTAAGAGTTCATCTACATGTAGCAATTTTGCAGTGTTACCCAACAGTGGCGCATATTTTTCGTCGATATAAACACTTCTAAAATGTCCGCCATATCTGCAAAATGTTTCATGGGGTAAATTAGGGGGAAGCCATAGCGCTTGGTCTGGAGGGATCACAAAGTTTCCTTCGGGTGTCACAATACTGAGAACCCCGTTGCTGGTGTATGCAAGCTGTCCCCAGGTATGCTGATGTGTCTGAACATGTTGCCAAGGTGGCATAGTACTGGCTCTTGGGTAAACCGGCCTACCTAAGCGTTTTAATTTGAAACGTGTTGCGATGCTATTCCAGTGAGCAGCGCTGCCATTGGGTTGGCTATTAACCATGCTAAGCCTCTACTTTCAGCATATACGTTACCTGACTTTAAGGCACTATAAGAGATTTTTGCTCTCAGGGTAAGATTTACTAAGATCCTTGCGTAAAAGCAAGTACGTATCAGTTTGCTATTTCTTACAAGGATGAAAGTAGCCACAGTAAAACACTGAAGATTAATGTGCAATTTGTCCGAACTGATAAATTATCTGTCTATAAATTGGATTTTGGTCACATTAACTAGGCAGTAGAATGAAACTGCTTATTTAATGTGCTTGAAGGAAAATAATAATGGAAGATATTCAACCTCGGTCAAGATGGAAGACACCATTTGGCTTTTTGACATTATCAACAATTGTCATGGCGGTGACATTTGCAGCTTGGACGGCTTTGCTAAACAACTTTGCAGTAGAAGCTGCTCAGTTTAATGGCGCAAATATGGGGATGTTGCAATCTTTGCGAGAGATCCCAGGCTTTTTAGCATTTACGGCGGTGTTTATCTTACTGGTTGTAAAGGAGCAAACGTTTGCCCTTATCAGCCTGTGTTTACTGTCTATTGGTGTAGCTATAACAGGTTTATTTCCAAGTATTTACGGCTTGTATGCCACCACAGTTCTTATGTCGATAGGGTTTCATTACTTTGAAACGCTTAATCAGTCCCTGAGTTTACAGTGGTTTAATAAAGATGAAGCGCCACAAAAGCTAGGTCAGTTGTTGTCTATTAAGTCTATGGCTTCGCTGCTCACTTTTGGGGTAATTTGGCTCGGTGTCACATTTTTATCCGCAAGCTATGAGTGGCTATATCTCGTGTTAGGAGGAGTAGGTTTAGCGCTGACATTATTTATGATAAGCGCATTCCCTCACTTTAAACAGCACAACGCACAACATAAAAAGATCATCTTACGAAAAGAGTACAGCTTATATTACTTATTGCTGTTCTTTTCCGGCGCACGCAGGCAAATCTTTATGGTGTTCGCTGGCTTCCTCATGGTTGAAAAGTTTGGCTTTGATGTGGCACAAATTACCATGCTCTACATGTTAAACCACGTTATCAACATTTTTGCAGCGCCTGTTATTGGTAGGATGATCGGCAAAATAGGCGAACAAAAAGCTTTGACCATAGAATACACAGGCTTGATGTTAGTCTTTACCGGTTACGCTTTAGTTGAGTCTGCCCAATTGGCGGCCGCTTTATACGTGGTAGATCATCTGTTTTTTGCAATGGCTATTGCATTAAAAACCTACTTTCAGAAAATTGCTCGCCCTCAAGATATTGCGTCGACGGCTGGGGTCAGCTTTACCATTAATCACATCGCGGCGGTGATTATTCCTGCAAGCTTTGGTGTAGTGTGGCTCTATGATAGCGCCTTGGTATTTTATTTTGGTGCAGCTCTGGCGGGCTGTTCATTGTTGTTGAGTCAGTTTATTGGCTGGCATTTAAGGCGTCATCAACCCCAAATGAGTGCGCCTCTTTAGCCGATGATCAAATATGGCCCGCGGTTACAGTGTGTGCTGCGTGGCCAGTTGCTGTTTGAGGTGATCGATAAATAACCTAGTTTTTATAGGAATGAATGCACTGTTAGGGTAATACGCCCATAATTGCTTATTGGCGGATTTCACGTGTGGTAGTACAGGTACTAGCGTGCCCTCTTGTAGTTGTTTATGAATATACCCTGCGGAGATTAACATCAGTCCCATTCCTTGTATCGCAGCCTCAAGCATGGCATCAAGGTGGTCGGACACAAAGTTGTAATCTTTGAAGGTGAAAATAGAATTGTCACTGAGCATGATATGGCCTTTCTTTTGATAGTAACTACTTAGCAACATTTTGTGACCGGCTAAATCGTCCACACTTTTAATGGCACTATGGCGTTGCAAATAGCAAGGCGAAGCAAACAGTTTCATTTGATATTCCAGTAAACAGGTCCCTTTGTGGGCGACTGAATCAAACTCATTATAATGGCGGGTGATAACGAGATCATGGTGTAGATCGGGTAGGGTACCGGGTGCTAGCACATTGAGCTGAATCTTGATCTGCGGATATTGTGCTAGAAAAGCCTGAATACTAGGCATGAGGAGGCTATTGCCAACCGCTAATGTCGCAGCTATTTTAAGCGTTCCCGAAGGGGTTTTGTTGACCTCCTGTGAGTGCTCTAAAATATGGTCAAATTGAGCGATGAGTGCTTGCGCTTTAGGCAACAACAAATGACCCGCTTCACTAAGTTGAACATGCCTTGTTGTGCGGATCAGTAAGCTTTGCCCCATTTGCTTTTCTAACCAATCGATACGTTTACTCACCGCGGATGAAGAAATATTCAGTTCCTCAGCAGCTTGTGTGAAGCTGCCGTATTCAGCGGTTAATATAAAACTTTTAGCTGCACTAAGCCAATCCATATTTATTCCTATGAGGACATAATGTTATTCCCATTACAGGGTTTTTTGTCAGCAAAGTAAAGCCTATAGTCATCACAGAATTTACACAGGTAAATAAATCATGTTGATCATCGCGATGTTATTACTGTCTAGTTCACAGCTCGCTAGCCAAATATTTTTCCCGGTATTACCACAGATTGCTACAGACCTTCAGATGAGTCAGGGACTTAGCCAAATGATGATCACAGGTTATTTTATATGCCTTGGTTTATCGCAACTCGTGGTGGGCCCACTACGAGATAAGTATGGAGATAGGCAGGTCTTCTTAGCTGGGCAGTTAGTGTTTGTTGTAGGAAGTATTTGCTGTGCTTTGGCTACGAATACTGAGTGCTTTGCGCTTGGGCGCTTGCTGCAAGGGTTGGGTGCAGCAGCACCTTTACTTATCAGTCGTACCATTCTAGGGGCGGTGTACCGTGGTTCGCAGTTACGCGAGGCATTAGGCTGCCTTGCAATGGTTGCCAGTTGTGTGGCTATTTTAGCGCCATGGTTTGGTGGAGTATTGGCGAGTTGGGCTGATTGGCAATTTGTTGCCTGGGCATTGAGTGCCTATTTGATGATCGTCGCCTTGATCGGGTACTGGCTATTACCTACTGAGTTAAGTAGTAACGTGGCGGTATCGTTGTATCCTCATCACATATTTAAACAATATCTGGCGTTGCTTAGCGCCCCTAAATTTGTAGCCATCGCCTTGTTTAAGTGGACACCAACATTTATCTACATGACGACACAGCTGTATTTTCCATTTGTTCTACAGCAGCAATTCGCACTGAGCGAAGCGCAATTTGGTAGTGTCATGATGTTGCCCATGGCTGGTTTACTAGTGGGGAGTTTGCTAAGTCGCAAGCTGCAGCGGCATTTAAATATGGCGTGGGTAACAGGTATGTTTTGGCCATTATTAGTGTTAAGTGGTGTTTGCTACATGTTTATGTCGTTTACGCTGTTGAATGCGCTGTTCGCCTACGGGCTAGTCATGGTGATGTTTGGCGGGTATTTTGCCATTTATATTCAAATGCTCAGTGAACACTTTTGTGAACATGCGGGTAGTGCGAATGCACTAATAGGCGCATGTGAGTTGTTGCTGTTCACTGTGCTAGCTGTAGCGTGTAACAGTTATTTTATAGATGTGCCTAGCGATATGGCATGGATCACTTGGTTCATGGCGGTATTATTGGGCTGGGCGTGGTTGACCTTGTTCTTGAGCAAGTGGTCATGGCATAGATTTTTACTAGATAAACGAGCAAGGAGTATGTAATGCAGTTTAATACGAAGCGATTGGTAATAAGACCTGTGACGCCCGATGATTTGGCAGCAAGCTTTGAGCACCGAAGTTGTGCGCTCACATCTCGGTATATTGGCGAACCTGCAAGTTATGAGCAAGCTAAGCAACGTTTACTTGAGGGATGTAAACCTTGGCATGCACAGGAAAATGAACGCCTCGCTTTAGCCATTACGTTGCAAAGTAATGAACGCTTGATTGGGGAGTTAATGTTTAAGTACGTAAACAAGGAGAGTTTGATCGGTGAAATAGGCTATAGGTTACATAAAGATTATATCGGTCAAGGATATGCGTATGAAGCAGTCTCGGGGTTTATTGAGCACCTTTTTGTCGAGCAGGAGGTGATGAAAATAACCGCTTTGTGTGCGACTGAAAATACTGCTTCATGGAAGTTAATGGAAAAACTCGGTATGCAAAGAGAAGGGCACTTACGTCGTCACTTTCAATTGACTACACAACGAGCTGATGCTTATTACTACGGGCTGTGTCGTGAATAAAGTAACGGGGGAAGCTTCCCTCTCAACTTTTCATTGGCATTTAGCCCAGTTTACTTTCGTCAAACATTGATTTTAAACTAGTGGCAAACTGCTTCATTTTCTCTTGCATAGTTTTTTTCACGTAAATATCAACACTGCCTAGGATTACCTTTCCTTGAATATATAACCGAGGACGTTGTTTGGTGAGAGTATTGGTAGATAACTGGGAGCGGTTATTGCTGACATGACCCATGATATTAGTTGTATTGGTAATAACATCAATATTTTCAGGAATGATAATTTCATCGCTGCCCATTATACAGTTGACCTCGATGATCACCTCAGGGTGAGTAAAAACCGCATTTCTAAAATCTAACTCTGTGCTACCGAAATAGTTATTTAAGCGAATGTGCTTAGGAACCACCCAGTCCCCGCCACGATGATCTGAGCTTAGAATCGATGTGATGGTCAGAGATTCTTGATGTGGATGTGATGCGGTAAATTTTGGCTGCATACGCGCTTGCTTCTCACTGTAGTAGCGAGGGTCTGATTGTAGCGGAAGATCGGCAACCAGTTCTTGTAACTGACTTTGTTCATCAATTTGATAGGCTTTGTCTAACCGTCGCTCAAAAGCATCTGCAGATAGCTCGCCATGGCTGTAATTTAAAATCAGCTGATCGATAACTTCTTCACGTACCGTTTCTAAAGGACGGTCATTGATTGGCACTGGCATTGTCATTGTCCTTAAAGCATATTGACTAAGAGAGTACGACTTTGGATGCAATTACTGAACCAAAAAAATTATATATTAAATATCATATGGTTAAGTTTTTTTCAGACAGAAAAATTAGTGAGATTGACTAATTTTCGTATCATTTAACTAATTAGTATGTCGTTAAAGCAATCGTTTTGTCGTGCTAAAAATGAGAGGCAGCACATTTGTACTGCCTCTCATGGGGAATTTAAATCGCCTTAAAGCGAATGGCTGTACCACCGCTGGTGGCAAGTTTTAGCGTGAGTTTGTCTTTTGCGCTAACAATGCGCTTGTTAATCGATATGTCGTAAGGGTTGTGTTTCCATTCGGCTTGTTCGCCATCTTGGTAGATGTGTGCTTCGTACTTTTTGTTGGATTCTAAAAAGTCTAGTTTGATGTCAATACTACGGGCATGCTCATCGGTGATAGCCCCTAAGTACCAATCATTCCCCGTATATTGGCCACGCTTTCTTTCTTGGCGGGCAAAAACAACGTAATCGCCGACTTCACCTGCCAAAGCGATACTGGTCTCCCAATCTGTGGGTACATCTTTAATAAATTGAAAAGCGTCAGGCTTTGCTAAGTAATTTTCTGGCAAATCAGCAGCCATTTGGATTGGGCTGTAAAGTACGACATAAAGCGCAAGCTGTTTCGCCAGTGTGGTTTGTGGACGATTGGTCTTGTCTCCTAAACCATTGAAGCTCATATCAAAAATGCCAGGTGTAAAGTCCATAGGACCCGCCAACATACGGGTGAAGGCTAGCATGGGCGTATGTTCTGGTGGATTAGGCGGTGTACCCCAAGCATTAAATTCCTGACCTCTTGCCCCTTCTCGGCTTAGCCAGTTTGGATAGGTTCGGCGTAGCCCTGTATCTTTGATAGGCTCGTGAGTATTTATGCTGATCTGGTATTTTGCTGCCAGCTTTACGTTATCAAGGTACTCATTCACCATGAATTGACCATCATGCCATTCATAGCGGGGATGACCGCGCTCATCAATACGTTTAATATTTCCGCCATCGGCAACGTAACCTGTTTTAACCTGACGCACTCCCGAGTTCTGATAAAGCTCAAAAGCATCATGCATTTGTTTTCTATAGTTGCTGACGTTGCCTGAGGTCTCGTGATGTCCTATCAAACGAGCGCCCACTTGTTTGCTGTGCTCACTGATGGCTTTCATATCAAAATCAGGGTATGCCTGCGTAAAGCTAAATACATCACCGTTGTAGAACCAATCTCCATCCCAGCCTATATTCCAGCCTTCAACAAGTACGCCATCAAAGCCATGTTCTGCGGCAAAACTTAAATAGGCTTTAGTTTGCTCTGTTGTAGCACCATGTTTTTCTCCGCTACCCCAAGTATTTTTGCCAATGTGCATACCCCACCAGATCCCCAAGTATTTACCGGGTTCGACCCATGATACATCACCCAATTTATTCGGCTCATTTAAGTTCAGGATCAAATGAGAATTCAAGAGGTCGATGGCTTCATCACCAATTTGTAGCGTACGCCAAGGTGTTTTAAATTTACCGTTTGTTTTGACCCGAATACCGTCTGACCATGGGGTTAGATCCGCGACAAACGTCCCCGGGCGACGTTGATTGAGGGTCATCGCTGCGTAATCAAGCAAGGCAGCTTCATGCACACTAACGTGCACGCCATCAGCATTTTTTAGCGTGAACGGAGTATGTACGTGCGCAGCCTGTTGTAAGGGAGTTGTGTTGTAAGTGTATTCATAGCGATTCCAGCCGCGTGCTGGGATCCACCAAGCTGTACTATTATGACTGTCGGCAAAGTTGAATTCAGTTAACTCTTTGGTTATGTACAAGGCGTTGCTTTGGTTGACTTCGTAACGAAACCCTAAGCCATCATTAAATACTCGGACTCTAAGTGTAAAGGCTGTGTCTTTGCTGTCTTTATCCTTAAACGTGACGGCCAGCTCGTTGTGATGATCGGTGACTAATCGGGCCTCACCCCATGGCTGCTGCCAAGTTTGTTGGTAACTGCTGGTGGCGCTAGCGCTTATTTCCAGATTCTCTTTCATCGGTGCTGCATGTTTGAATTCAAAACCGAGTTTAGAGGTATTCAGTAGTGGTTTGTTGTTAAACGAGACGTTGTACTGAGGCTGAGACTGGCTATCGGAGATGGTGAATTTGATAGCACCATCAGGAGAGTTAACCGAATAGCTTGCAGCTTGGATGGCAGAACAAAACAGGCCACTGGAAAGTGTGAGATAGCTTAGTAAGCGCATGGGATCCCTAATTTAGTTGGTGAATGATGCGTTACTAGCATACTGTGATGAGTACAGAAGGCGGAAATATCTGCATACGTATTCATTTTGAAAGGGATGGCAGCTATTATCGGTCTTATTGATTGGCAGCGGTTATTTCTGGCTATGCTCTATACTTAACAGCAAAGAATGCGTACGGACTACACATGAAGAAAATACTAATTTTGTTGGGTTTTATCTGTTTTTCTAGCAAGGCGCTTGAAGTCGTTGTCAGTGATGACCAAGGTAATGCTATCAAGGGAGCTGCAGTATGGTTAACAGGCGCCAAATGGCAGGCGACGGGTGAGCAAAAAACCAAAGTATATAGCATGGGTCAAAAAGACCGTGCTTTTGTACCGCACACTTTGGTGGTTCCCAGTGGTACGTTGGTGGATTTTCCAAACTTCGACTCAATACTGCATCACGTTTACTCTTTTTCAAAGGCGAAGTCGTTCGAACTAAAGCTCTATAGGGACAAACCCTTGGCACCAGTAAGTTTCACTCAACCGGGGGTAGTAGAGCTAGGCTGTAACATTCATGATTGGATGTTAGGATACATTTTAGTAGTAAATTCAGGAGTATACGGTGTCAGTGATGAACAAGGCAAGGTGCAATTGGCGTTAGATAGCTCACAGTTAGGTAATGCGCAGTTAAATGTATGGCATGAGCGCTATGAAAACCTAGACAGCCCAGAAAGCCAGTTGCTCACGATCACTCATGTATCTCAAGTTGTGAACTATCAAATTCAACAAACACTGCTCGATAAACTGGAGTTTTTAACGGATGATACAGATGAATATGAGTAGGGTCTTAGCCATATCTGTCGCCACTTTGCTGAGTCAATTAACACAAGCTCAGGAAATCACAGGAAAATTTCATGGTTTGGTCGAGATCACGGCGACTAACACCAGTGAAGATAGATCGTGGTTGCGACAAGGCTGGGGGGTCGCCAGATTTGATGCTGACAGCGATGTATTTAATGTAAGTCGAGCGGCATTAACTGGTAGAATGGACTTCAGCTCCGCTTGGTCGGCTCATGCCGTAGCGCAATATGTGCCTGACCCTGACCACAAACTGGGCTTCACTGAAGCCTATATGCACTATCAGCCTTTGGCTCAAGGCTATCAGTTTAGTTCAAAAATAGGCGGGTTCTACCCGCGTATGTCATTAGAAAACCCGGCGTTTGGTTGGTCATCTCCCTATACGTTCAATTACTCAGGTCTTAATGCGTGGCTGGGAGAGGAAGTGCGTACATTCGGCGCTGAATTTGAGCTTAAGCGTGCAGCGAGACGATTTCGTTCCAAGCATGATGTCAGCGTTATCGGAGCATTGTTTAAAGGCAATGACCCCGCTGGGACGTTGCTCGCATGGCGTGGCTTTGTGCCTCACGATAGACAATCAGTATTTAATGAGCGTATTGCCTTTGCGCGGGTTAAATCACTTTATACACCACAGCTTAGGTTCCAAGGCCAATATGTTGATCCATTTAGTGAAGTAGATGGTCGCTTTGGGTATTACATTGGCGCGCACTGGAGCTACCTTAAACGCCATAACCTACGGGTCTATTGGTATGATAATAATGGTGATCCGAGTGCGGTTAATTACAACACAAAGCAATATGCTTGGGATACAAAGTTTTGGTCTTTAGCGTGGCGCTCCAAAGTGAGTGCGCAAACCCAGTTTATTACACAGGCTATGTATGGAAACACCGCGATGGGACCTAGGCGTGGAGTTGATAACGACTTTTACAGTTGGTATGTCATGTTGAGTCACACATTCAATGATTATCGCATAAGTGGTCGAGTCGAGCAGTCAAAAGTGATGGATAAGGACATTTGGGCATTTGACCCAAATGCCAGTTTTACACAGGGGATTACATTAAACGTGAGGAAGACGCTCTCTGAAACTTGGCAAGTGGGCGCAGAGTTTCAGTTTATCGATTATGAAGCCGAATCTCGACCTATGGCCTATCTACCGCTAGATTTGAATGAGCAAGTCTGGCGTGTCAGTGCTCAGTATCAGTTTTAAAAAAGCGCCAATTTGGCGCTTTTCGTTGTTGAGTTAGTCACATAAACGGTTTAGACCGTTTAGCGCTGCAACTCGGTATGCTTCGGCCATGGTTGGGTAGTTAAAGGTCGTATTGACAAAATATTCGACATTATTACCTGGCCCTTTTTGTTCCATGATGGCCTGACCGATATGCACAATTTCAGAAGCACGTTCGCCAAAACAGTGAACGCCCAGTAACTCTTTTGTTTCAGCATGGAATAACAGTTTCAAACTGCCCACTTCCGTTCCTGTAATTTGTGCACGTGCCAAGTGTTTAAACTGGGCTCGGCCAACTTCATAAGGGATCTTAGCCGCAGTTAATTGTTGTTCCGTTTTACCTACCGAGCTCATTTCTGGGATGGTATATATCCCCGCAGGAATATCAATGATGAGTTTGGCAGCGCATTCACCATGGGCTATGGCATCGGCCGCGATTCGGCCTTGATCAAACGCTGCGCTCGCGAGACTTGGATAGCCAATCACATCCCCCACAGCGTATACATTTTCAATCGAAGTTTGGTAGTTCTCGTTGACCTTTAGCTGGCCACGACCATCCGCTTGCAGGCCAATGGCTTCTAAGTTGAGGTCGTCGGTATTACCCGTGCGACCATTAGCGAACAAAATGCAGTCCGCTTTTACGCGTTTACCTGATTTTAGATGCAAGATCACGCCATCATCACGGGTTTCGACTTTTGCAAAGTCTTCATTGTGACGGATCACGATGCCACTGTTCCAAAAGTGATAGCTCAAGGCATCGGATATTTCGGCATCCATAAATGCCAGTAGCCTGTCTCGGGTATTGATCAAGTCTACTTTTGCGCCCAACCCTTTGAAAATAGAAGCATATTCGCAGCCGATGACACCCGCTCCGTAGATTAAAACGCGCTGAGGGTTATGTTGCAAACTTAAAATCGTATCACTGTCGTAAATTCTTGGATGTGAGAAGTCAACACTAGGTGGCCGATAAGGGCGCGAGCCGGTGGCAATCACTATGGTGCGCGCAGTGAGTAGCTCTTGTGAGCCATCGATATGTTGTACTTTTATCGTGTGTTTATCGACAAAGCTGGCATCACCTTGGTAGAGGTGAATACGATTTCGCTCGTAAAAGCTACTACGTAAATTCGACTGTTTTGATATAACGGTACTGGCGTGATTGAGTATGTCTTGAAAAGTATGGCGCTGTGGCTTCTCGGTAAAGCGGTACAGCGGATTTGCCTTGTACTCGATAAGACGGCTGACGGAATGGCGAAGTGCTTTAGAAGGAATGGTTCCCCAGTGTACACAACCGCCACCAACCGCTTGCTGGCGCTCAATTACAGCAACTTTTTGGTGACTTTTTGACAAGTTCATCGCGGCCCCTTCACCTCCAGGGCCTGTGCCGATTATGATTGCATCATACTGAAATGTGTCTGCGGCTGTTTCAGCGCTATTTGCAGACTTAGTTTTTGGCTTAGCCACGGCCTCTCCTCATTCTTGTAAGAGGCCGCCAACTTCTAGCTAAAAGAGGGTTTTAGCAGCCTCGCATTTAATGCTAACCATGCTTGTTTTTGTGTTTGCCAAGCCGCTTCCAACTCTTGATATTGTTTCATGAGTGCTGACTTATCACAGTGTTCAAGCATAGAGTCTTTTTTCGCTTCAATTAACTGTTTTTGTACAGTACAAAAGGTCTGAAGCTTTTTTAGAAGCAATTCATACTCTTGATGTAACAATGTAAGCTTATCTTGCGCCAAAGGCAATTTTGCTAGACGGACTTTGGTTTTCAATAGCAAAGTTTCAGCTTTGGCTTTTTCAATTCGCTCAATGGGTGTGCGTTTCAACTTTGTTGCAAGCCCCATAGCTGCCAGAGCGCGTATCATCCACTTGGTTGGATCGTAGTGATACCAACGAACGCCATTGCGGTAGTCGCTGGCAAAGATGTGGTGAAAATTATGGTATCCCTCACCATAGGTGAACAGTGCTAAAAAGCCATTGTCACGTGCGGTGTTTTTTTCTGTGTAAGGTCGAGTCCCCCAAATATGTGCCAGTGAGTTGATGAAAAAGGTAAAATGTTGACTCAATACCAGTCGTAACACCCCAGTTAATATCAGCATGCCTAATATCTCCAACCAACCATTAGAGAAAATAGCACCTAATAGCAAAGGAATACCAATATTGGTAAGCAGTACTAGGGTAAGATAATAACGGTGTTGGAACATTACAATCTTGTTACGCTGTAGATCCCGAGCGTTACTGTAATCGCTATAGCTGTCGCCCTGATAATCCCTCAGCATCCAGCCAATATGGCTGTACCAAAAGCCGTTAGTTGCCGCATAAGGGTCTTTGATAGGGTCATCTACTTGTCCGTGGTGAATACGGTGATCGCTACTCCAATGCAGCGCACTGTTTTGTAGGGCAAAGGCGCCACCAAACGCAAAAATCCATTGTATTGCAGGGTGAGCATCATAGGCTTTGTGTGCCCACAGACGGTGATAGCCCGCAGTGATCGACAATCCCGCGTAGAACATACAAGCAACGAAGGCAATCCAGTGGGTGGTGGTAAAGCCGTAGGTTATGCCATACCAAGGCACTAAAGTTATCGCCGCCAAAAATGACAGGCTAAAAAATAATACATTGGTCCAGATTAAAGGTGGTTTTTTCATGATTTATTAATTTCAGCGTACAGTTGTACGCTAAAATAATATTTCATTCTATCGCCGTCAAGTATTAGACTTGAGATCGTTTTAAAAAATCGTGATTGGAGTTCAGGATGTCGGGTGTTCGCGCACAACAAAAGCAAAAAACTAGGCAAGCATTAATTGAAGCTGCCTTTAACCAACTCAGTGCAGAACACAGTTTTTCTAACCTTAGTTTGCGTGAAGTGGCGCGTGAGGCAGGGATTGCCCCCACGTCATTTTATAGACACTTTAAAGATATGAACGAATTAGGGCTAACGATGGTTGATGAGGCGGGGCTCACTTTACGGCAACTCATGCGCCAAGCTCGCAGGCGCATAGCCAGTGGGGGGAGCGTGATCATCACTTCCGTTGAAACGTTCATGGAGTTTATAGACACCTCGAGTAACCAATTTAGACTACTGCTAAGAGAGCGCTCAGGTACATCCAAAGCATTTCGTGCAGCAGTTGCTCGAGAGATCAAACACTTTATTCTTGAGTTGGCGCACTATCTTGAAACAGAAACTCCCTGTGATAAACATCATGCTTATATGCAGGCAGAAGCTATGGTTACTTTAGTATTTAACGCAGGTGCCGAGGCGCTTGATCAGGATGCTCAACAGCGCGGTGAATTAACAGAAAGACTGATCTGGCAATTACGTTATATTGCCCGCGGTGCCAATCATTATGGGGGTCAGTAATTAATTAATACCGACTGGCGGTATAATACTATCGCTCGGTTCTTCACATTAGTGTGGTAAACAACTCATACTTATTAACCAAGTCACCGTTCCTTTATTAGGTCTTTTTTTGAAGACTCAAATCCAAAGGAATTAAAAATTCCATTCATTTCAAAGTTGTGGGAATAAGGTAAATAACTTCGCACTTTATTGTTATTTAATTGTAAAGTTCGATGTATTACTCTAAACCCGACAATAATTCTATGAATGCTGTGATTAAGGAAATCACAACATTTTGTTTCAAGGAGTAGATATGAACAAGCTTACCGCTTTATTTGTAAGTGGTGTTGTCTGTGCCGTAGGCAGTGCTCAAGCCGCCCAGCAACACTCGCTCGCAAATCAAAGTCAAAACTGGCCTTTGCTTAAGTTCCAGTCTTCAACCAGTGAGGGCTTTCAAATAGCCGATACACGTTCTAACACACCAAAGCTACGGTACGAGCTGTTAGACACTAAGGGTACAAAAAAGCGCTTTTTACACTATCAAGTGTATGTTGACCAATGGCCGGTACTGGATAGCCGCTTTGTCGTTATTAAAGACGAGCAGGGGAATATTACCCAAGGTTTAGGGCAAATAATCGTCGCTGAGCAGAGTGAGCAAATAACGGTTCCAAAACGTTTTCAACTGAGTGACTCAGCACTTGAACAACAAGTGATTTCACAATTGCAACTAGATGACGCGAATGTCAGTGTGCAAAGAGCTTACCAGCTGGTCTTCGACAAGCTCAAACCAGTATTACAAGTTCGGGCTACGCACGCAGATAAAATACATCAGTATGTATTGGATGCGCTGACATTAAAAACTCTAAAAAGAGAAAATGGGTTAAATGGATTAGCAGGTGATACGCTCGTTGCAGGTGGCGGTATCGGTGGTAACGAAAAGTTAGGTGGCATCTGTTATTCGCCCTCACCTAATAGCATGACAAACTGTTTGCAGTACCAATATGATAGTTTTACGGATAAGCCACAAGAATTGGTGTTCAACGCTGCTGGCAGTGCTATTTTTAGCGAGTTTTCTGGTTATCCTTTTGTCGTGACAAAGTCCGGTGACACCTGTTATTTGGAAAACCCGTACGTTCAAACCATTGATTATATGAGTAATCAAACTGATACAGCCAGCTATAACTGCGCCACTGGGAATGAGAACTTCGATAAAAATGCGATTGATGATTCGTACACGAGTTACTTTAGCTACTCTGGTGTGAATGATGCGCATTTCAATGGTGGCTTGGTGATGCAGTATTACCATACGTTACTCAAAGAGCTGTTTAACCAAGACCCTAACTGCCAGTCAGGCAGCTATTGTTTACGCCAGTTAAAGCAAAAAGTAGGTAACAACAGTTTTGGTAATGTTCAGGCAAGTTGGGATAATGAGTTCGTCAACTACGGGACTGGTAACTATGGCGCGACCCATTACTACCACACCACTTTAAGTATTGTTGCCCATGAAGCGAGTCATGCGATCACATATTGGAACAGTGGTCTGGGTGCAAATGGCCAAGATGGGGCGATCAATGAAGCATTTTCTGATATGGCCAGTGTAGCGTTATTAGATTACTTAACCCTGCATGCTTCAGGCAATTTTACCACAACGACACCGTATTTGGATTGGACCCGAGATGACAACGGTGGCTACGGCGCAAACCGAAAGTGGTGGTATGGTTGGGATGTGCTCTACCAAAGCTCTGGCACGCGATTCTTCGAAATGCCATCTTGGGATGGAAAAAGCATTGACCACTTCAAGGATTACGAGGCAGGTCAGTCTATCTATGCAACTGCGGGTGTGTTGAGAAAAGCATTTTATGAGCTGGTAAAAAGACAGGGCTGGTCTATTCAAGATACTTTCAAACTGTTTCTTAAGGCCAACGTCAACTGTTTCTTCACTGGGGCAAAGATTGAAGATGCGGGATATTGTTTATTAGAACAGGCTGACAGCTTTGCGCATTTGAGTAATGCACAAGAAGTGCGTAAGCAAATCGATGAAACCCTGCACTCTGTAGGTATCGTCGCACAAACCTCTGATTTAACAACATTAGAATTTGGCAGCGACATTAAATATGACACTATGGGCTATGATTTAAGTGCCACACAAGCGGATGACATCGAGTCTATATCGGTTGACTGGGGCGACTCAGATATCGGCACTGAGACATGGCAGCGAAGCAGTGGCACGGCAATTTACCCATTTTTGTTTAGAGAGAAACAGGTTCAACCGGGTAAATTATTGCGCTTGAATCTACAGGTTCAGAAAACAAATGGTGAAGTGTTGCATGGCTTCAATCACTTCTTTAGTCGTGAGGTTAAAGCGTCCTGTGGTCCACAGTTTAGCCCTGCAACTGTTCATACTACATCGGTAGCTATCAATGGTCAGCAGTTCACCTTGGCAGATCAGGCCTATCAAAGTTTATTGGACAACACGATTACACTTAACAGTAACAATCAGCACAACATCGACTTAGGTGATGGCGTTATTAACAAGAAAGTGACCGTGCTGGTTGATGTGGATCGCAATGGTATCTTCAGCGCAGAAGAAATGCTGGTAGATAATCAGACCATGAACACAGGGACTGTTGCCTTCTCATTGCCTGATGCGCTTTCTGATGGAGTAAGCCTGCTTCGAGTAGCTGTGGGCACTGACTACGCATTCTACGATACGTGTGGTTATGCAAGAGGTGCTCAAGCATTCGATGTTAAAGTTAACATTGAAACGCCTGAGCTACCATTGTCAGCGGATTTTGGCTATGAAGTTTTGGAAGGCAACCAAGTACAATTCACTAATACCTCGACTGTTAACAGTTCTCGCCAACCAAGCTACTTCTGGCAATTTGGTGATGCAGGTAAAACATCTACCAATGAAAACCCTGGGGTGATCACCTATTCGCAAGCGGGTAAAAGCTATGATGTAAAACTAACGGTTACGTATAACGATGGAACTAACACTTCGGATGAAATCACAAAAACGGTGGTTGTTCCAGTGCCAAGTTGTACGTCGCAAGTTATGTCAGAGGGGGATCCTTCAGCATTCTACATAGACAAACTCTCAATTCGCACCGGTGGGTTAAGTTATAGTTTTGATAACCCAGCCTCTGGATATACCACACAGGGCTATGATGAATTCAACACTAACTTGAGATTCAATACCGGTAATGAGCTAAATATTGATATCCATAGTAATGAGATAGCTTGGAGCACAGCCAACTGGTATTTGAGAGATGTGAATGACCGACTACGCTTTACCATCTGGCTTGATAAAAACCAAAATGGCATTTTCGAAGCGGGTGAAAATAACCAATCTAACCCAACATGGAACTATGCTAAGACCTGCTCCTATGTGACGGGTAAGTGTCGTATCAAGGCCAGCCAATCGCTTCCACTTAATGCAAGTGAGGTTGAAAGTGGTGACACGGTATTGCGAGCAAAACTAGAAGAGTTACCGAGTTATACATTGGGCTCTGACGGATGCAAGGACTTCCGGTATGGCGAAGTTACCGATCTAAAACTGTTTATTCAGTAGTCATTTTTATAAATCGCAGTAAGGGTTCCCATGTATAGGATACATGGGACTCCTGAGCGTGCGCTCAAAAAATATGATCAACAAATATAAACAAAAGGAATACCGATGAAAATCTTAAGCTTATCAATAGCTTTAGCGCTGGGGGCAAGTTCCGCGCTAGCTCAGACCTCTGTACCTCACTCAGCTAATCCGATCAATGTGGAGCAGCCGAATATACAAATTGAGCCTGCATCTTACGTGCGTTCAAACTTGGTGAATAAATCGCAAAATGCTCGCTTAAAAGCACGCTTGGCTAAATATGGTTTGACGAAAAAAAATCGTCCGCACCTATATAACTTGATTGATAATCAGCTTTATCAACAAGACAAGCAATCAGAGTCAGGCGTCGTAGCGCAAAGTTATGGAACGACCACGACAGAGAACTGCGAAACCCACCCGTCGAATGTTTGTTCATTCTTCAAACATATGGGTTTTGAAGTAGCAACATTACCTGGTACAACAGAAAAATACTTGGTCGTATCTGCACTTAATAGTGAGCGAGTACCCACTAATTATACGTTTATTGACCTGACGCTGGTAGACCAAAATGGCCGCTCGATCACTTTACCTCGTTATGCTGAGTTCTTCGGTGATGGTACAGAACAAAAGCGTAAATCTATCTACTCAGCGGTTAAAGTAGACAGTGCTATTGAGACCATTAAAAATGCAGAGCGCATTTACGCTGATGCTTGGGTGACGGTGGTATATGAAGATGCTAACGGCAATGAAGTCATTGAAGATAGAAACTCTAAAGTGGAGTACCCACGCGAAACATTACTTGCGATTTTAGGTTACATTGAGCCTGACGAAACCTTGCAAACAGAACCAGGTTTAATGTCGACAGCGAGTATCGGTGCGAGCACATTCGCTGAAATGCCAGCGCCTACTATTCCAATTGGATCAAATGTTACTCACCCTGCTGATATTGCGACAGGTACCGAGACAGAACCCAAGATCATCGTATGTTTGAACAGAAACTATGGTGACTGTGACTATGAAAATATTTATCCATCAAATACACCTAATGGCGATATGAAGTTAAAAGTTCCATTCATTGGTGAATACGTGATCATGGGTAAAGTTAAGACGATTTATCGCCCAGACTGGACAGAACTAAACGTCGTTGAAAATACAGATGGTAGTTTATCGCTAGAAGTGGGTGAAAAAATCACTAAACCTGCTGAGGCAGAGCGTGGTTCTAACATCTTTATTCAAACCAAAGAAGGCGGTGGTGCAACAGAAATTGCAGGTAACCCTTATAGCGAAATCGAGAATTTCTTCGCGGACCGCATCGAAGTGGAATATATCCCATATCGCACACGTACATTGACTAGGTTGCATTGGAATATCACACGTAACGAAGGTGTATTTGGCGATGCGACTCTGTATGGCCGTTATCAAGATGCTAACTGGATCATGAACATTGCAGTAGCTAACGAACCGCGTCCAGGCTCAGCGCCAAGGCTTGAAACTATTGTTATCGGCTCAACAGGCATGGGCACTTGGGAAGACTTAGACCATCCTCCAATGCAAATCGTTTACAGCTGTTTGGCGAAAGGCAGCATGATCTTGCTACCTGATGGCTCTGAAATGCCAATCGAGAAATTGAGCGTAGGTGACACGGTATTGGGCGCAAGTCAATACAGCCCTAACATTCGTTTACCGCTTGAAATCAAAGACATCTCTATTGGTGTTGAAGCCATTCCTATGGTGAAACTAACAACACGTGAAGGTAAAACGTTGTTGTTAACAGAGTCTCACCCTGTGATCACTCAGGCGGGTCAGCCTGTATGGGCGAAAGACATCAAAGTAGCTGATCAAATTCAGATGCATGGTGGGTTTGGATTCATCACTAAGGTTGAACGCGTGAAATACAATGATGCGGTTTACAACCTGAAACTAGGTCGTACTAAGGATGATCCGAAGCACCGTGTGAATGAAACATTCAGCATGTTCGCGAACAGCGTTCAAGTTGGTGACTTAGCAACACAAAGTGCTAATGAGTTCAAAGAAGTTGTTGAAACTGAGCAGGATGTACTTATCCGTCTGCCAGAAAGTTGGCACAAAGATTACCTAAATAGTAAACGATAAGTTGGACTGGCCCTTCGGGGCCATATCACGGAGTGAAAATATGAAAACTTTTATTTATAGCGGCATTATGTGTGCATTGTTTGCGACATCAAGTCATGCAGCGCAAAACCCCTACGACTTCTTAGACAAGCAAGGTGAACCGCAAAGCAAGCAAGATGTGCAAATGGCGGAAATGATTGACGCTGTTCCTTTAGGCACTGCCTATAAGCGAGCGGGTGATTCTTATCTAGGTTTACAATCAGTGGTGGGTACGCAAGCGGAGCATTTGGGTAACACCAATATCGACTTTCGTGTCGGTGTAGACTTGGCCTACGAGCAAGCACTGAAATTGATTGATGGTAAAGTGGACATTGGCTTTAAATTCCCAGCGGTTCGTGTCGATGCGGGGGCAAACTATGCCAAAGATATTAGTGCCGACAAATACACGGGCACCTATACCGTGTACTCATCGGTAAAACCAAAATCTAGAGTGCTAATGCCCACATCAGCCAGTGGTTTTCAGCCTACCCAAGCGGCCATTGACTTAGCAACCGCACAACCTGGCAACAAAGCAAACAATCTAGGTGAAGGCTTTGTTTCTGGCTTTGCGTATGGCTCAAATGTGGTCATCAATATGAAAATTGATTACCGAGATGAGCAAGATAAGCGTTCAATAGGCGGTTATCTGAGCGTTGATTGGATTGGTAAAGTTAAAGTGGATGGTCAATTGCAGAAGATTGATGAAGAAAAGCGTCAATCGGTGAAAATCACCATCAGTGGCTATCAAAGCGGGGGAGATCCTAACCGTTTATTAAGCATCATTCCAAACGGCATTATGCAGTGTACATTACTTAACCCTGAGCCATGCTTCAACTTGTTTGAGGCAGCCGTTAACTACCTGAAGCAAGATTACATCAACCAGTTTGACTCACTGGATGATTATAACGTAACAGAAGCTTACATCAGCGATTATGTGGACGCAGGTCCAGGCCTTCAACAATTAGTACCAGACACGGGCTACGTACAGGCAAATTATTTAACTAAGCTAGTGGTCAAGGAGCTTACAGCTCGTTGGATTGAAGAGCGCTTAACGTATCGTAGAGCAAAAAATCTACAGCGTTATTATGCAGCGCAGTTTACTACTGAGCAGTTAGATCAATTGAGTGAAATCGAATCTTTCAGCCGCAATAATGCCAACCTGTTTGCAGACATGGTGGATTACTGTGAGGCAAACCCAGAAGGGAACTACTGTATCGATTATGAAGCTGCCAACATGGCTTATTACCGTGATTACAGCGTCTACAGTGATGTATTAAAGTAAGGATAGAACAATGAATAAATTCGTATTCGTCGCAGCCTCAATGATGGGGGTTGCAATGCATGGACATGCTAACGAAGATATCGCACAGCAAGCAAATTATAATGAATTAGGTGATTTACTCACGGTATCTCAAGCACAAGGTCGCTTTGACTGGCTTGCAAAATGTTATGACGGTCTATTGGTGGAAATCTGGGAGCAGATGTATAACACCACAGAGATTGTGCCAAAAGAGCAAAAGCTTAACCAATTAAAAGCCTTGTGGCTAACGCCTGATAAAGCGCAATATTTGACGTTCGCAAATAGTGATTTCACCAATCCGTATGGTTGGCAAGCTGGCAACAGTGACGCGCAAGCTTGTAGCACTATGCCGCCTGAATATGTTCCTGTTGCATTACAAACTACGCAGCTGACTCACGAGTATTGTGCCAATAAGAGCTTTGATAACGAGTGGGAATGGATAGAAAAAGTGACAGTAGAAGACTTTGTACATGAGTCTCTTAGTCATGACTACACGGCGGTGTCAGGTAAAGTAATTACCTTACCTGCGGGGCGCACAGTCAAAATGTCAGTAACACCTGGCAACAAAGATCCTCAATACCCATCTTATGTTGCGCTACGCGTGTGGATTGATTGGAACCAAGATGGTCAACTTGCCGCAAATGAAATCGTCTATAAGTCGGCTTCTGATGCGCCGTTTCAATTCACTTTTGATGTACCGACAGATGCCGCAGATGGGGTAACTCTGATGCGTGTTGCCAGCGATGCTGGTGGTGGCTCAGATGATGCCTGTAAGCGCACCTTGTACGGTGAAGTGGAAGATTATTTGGTGACAATTCGTTAAGGACAAAGCAATGAAACCTATTTACTCATACATGTTACTGCTTGGACTTAGCAGCTCAGCGGCAGTAGCGAATGACATTAGCACGGCAACTACTGGTTCAACAATATCTGGCTTAATCAACGATCACGTTGCGATTGGTACAGCTTACGACAGTCAGTTAAAGCGATTTTTAAATGTACAACCTGTTGCGGGACGTATTGATGAAACGTTTGGTAATACTGAGCTGAAATTTAAAACCGGCATTGATATGAGCTATGATGACCTACTGAGTACCTTAAATGGTAGTGTTGATATTGATGTGAATTTCCCTGTTGTGCGAGTGTCTGCGGGCGCGAGCCTAGCAAAGGAAATGGCATCAAGTACTTACTCAAGTTCATATACTTTTAGTGCAAGTAGCACGCCGAAAAAGCGACTCTTTTTACCTCAAGACAGCAATGTGGGTTATACCCTATCGCAAGCGGGTCAAGAGATTGCAACGAATCATCAGGCAAAAATTCAGCAACTAGCGGGCGATGAATTTGTATCGGCTATCGAATACGGTGCAAACATTATGGTTAACCTTAAGATTGATTACGGTAGCAACCGTGATAAATCAGAAATTGGTGGTTACTTGGATGTTGACCTATACGGTGGTGTATTTAATGTTGGTGGTCAACTTAAATATCTACAAGATGATACTAAGTCATCCGTAAAAATCACCGTACGCGCGATTCAGCACGGTGGTGATCCGAAGCAGTTGCTGACGATTATTCCAAACAACATTATTACCTGTTCTTTGGATAACCCTACGCCGTGTTTCGATATGTTTTATGAAGCGGTTAAATATGCCAAAGATGGCTTTAGAAGTCAGTTGAACACGTTAAGCGATTACAACGTAGTGCGTTATTACACCACGCGTTATGACAGCTCTTCGTTAGCATTACGTCCATTGGTACCTGAGTACCTAACGATTCGTAACGCAACTAAATGGCTGATCACTGAACTTGAAGATGAATTCAAGCAAGCAGTACTTGATGAACAGCGTGCGACTAACTTACTCACTAGCTACTACGCGTATCTACCAGAAGAGCAGCGCACATCTGTAGAGCAAATTAAAGATCTTGCCTATGACAATGCTTGGTTCCTCTACAATGCAGCCAAGTTCTGTAGAGATAATCCATTCGGTACATCATGTGAAGACGAACTTCAAAAGATGAAAGATGACTGTACACGTCGTGGTAAAACATGTCCTGCAAACTATGATGCGACCCAGCTACAGTTACCGCAATCGGATCGTCTAGACTGGAAACAGTGCGAAATAGCGCGTCAAGAAGCAGTGCGCTCAGGCGCGGTGATTGAAGACGAAAGTGTGAAATATCGCAACATGAGATGGGCACCTACATTTATTGATGCAAGTGCACCGGCTAGAGGCGTTCTGAACTGGCGTTTATGTGAAGCTGCATTGAGCACATACGGCAGCGCGTTTAACGCGGGTTAATACCATTATGAGCCAAAACGTGCATGCGTTTTGGCTCATTTCAAGGAGTGAATATGAGAACGATACTGTATGGGGTGTTGGTCTGTTTCAGTGTGGGTGCATCGGCACAGCGATATTACAGTGAGCAATTTTCCGAGCAGGATTTGGGAAAATCATTTGCTGTACAAACTCATAAAGTAGGTGATAAGTGTTTAACGGGCACGGTTATTCATACGCCGGTAAGCTCGGGGCAGTTAGATTATTTGCAGCGTCAGAATGAAACGCAGATCCGCAGACGGACATTTGGTGAGCTACATGGTGGAGTTAACCTGTTCATCATAGCAGGTAGTGTATCAACATCTATGACGCACCGAAATGCAACCGATACCCTAAGTTTGACCTCGCAGTTACATCTGCAATTAGAGCAGGGATATAGTACGCTGGAAAATCGGCAAGTTGTTGCGGGTTATGAAGATTTATCTTGTGGAAATGACTTTGTTTACCAAGTTAGATACGGCAGAGATTTGTTTTTAAATGCGCGGTTACATTTTCGGACAGAGGAAGATTACAAAAAGTTTGTCACCAAAATTAAAATCCGAGTGCTGTTTTTTAAGAAAACCAAAACCAAAATAAAAGAAATCGAAAAGTTTGCAGCTAACGCGGTATTGTCGATAGATGTAAATTCCAATGGTGATTTACCAGCTGGGCTTACGCAAATCATGGCGAATAACCCAAAGCATTGCCGAGGAAGCAGTATTACACCGTGTTTAGATACCCTACAAAAGCTGGCGGATTATACTTTTGGTGGTCCACTGAGTGCGGATTTGAATAACTTGCCAAAAGTGACTCGCAGTATCATGATAGAATCCTATCAGGACTCGGGCCATTACGAATTGTTATCGCAACAAGGAATAAGCAGTAGCGAACAATATGAGGATATTTGGCGCAGTATTGATGAACGTTATGGTAAGGCGGTACGTGATGTACAGCGTTATGAAGCGTTTTTAGCCGTAGCTACTGAGGATGAACAGCCAGATGCACAAGCGCAATTAGATGCGGCAAAAGTTAACTTAGAGGAAATGGAAGCTTTACGAACGACTTGTTTTGCTGATCCTAACCAGCCTCAATGTCGATAAGGAGTAATAAAGTGTTTAAGCAGTTAAGGAAGATAGTAGTCCCTGTGTTTGTATTGTTATCTTGGCATGATAGTGCAATCGCGAACGCCACGGAACAGTACTTTTGGGACTTTGGAGATGGAAACTACTCTCATGAAGCACAACCATTACATCAATACCAAAAGCCAGGAATTTATCAGGTACGAAAGCTTACCTATCAAAATGGCAAACAAGTAGCTGAACAGCTTAAGATGGTTGACTTGATCACACCGAATGTATTGGCCATGAATATCCTTGGTCCAGACACTGGGACTGTCCAGCAACATTTAACCTATCAAGTCGACTTAGATGCTAAAGCTGAGCTGGATTTACAGTATTACTGGCTCTCATCCAGCGGTGAGAGTCATCAAGGGAGGCAGTTTGCGTTTACGCCGCAGCAAGCAGGTTCGTATCAAATTACTCTGCAGGCGAAGTTTGACCAGACCCTCATTTCTGAGCAAAACATGCAAATAACCATTACTGAGCAAGATGACAGTGACAACACTACCGAGCCGAATAACCCCGCGGATGATGCAGACGGTGGTGGGTCGCTATATTTTGTGCTGTTTTTGTGTTTATTTGCTGTGATTTTGAGAAAAACTTCATTTAACAAATTTACTCAGTAATACCTGATGCATTAGTTAATTTCTGCGCTTGATATGTGATGTTGAATTATTTTTTTATTTTCTCGTTGCTTTTTGGTTTATGGTTTCTTTTTTCATCTCAAGGGTTGTGCTTTTGTGGATTTTTTATGCTTGATTTGAGTTTGTTTCCCATGTTAAAACATAGCCAATCCATCAACAGGACGAATATGCTCAATGAATAACATCACGCTTTTGTCACTACTGCTTAACCTCTTACTGATTAACTGTGAGAGTGGGGTGTAGTGCGCGTAAATTGAGCTACTACTTTGGACCCCGCACTTAGCGGGGTTTTTTTATTTTTGGGGATGAGGAACAAGTAATGCAGGATAAAGTCTGGATTTTTGATACTACGTTGCGTGATGGCGAGCAAGCATTAAAAGCAAGCCTAACCGAAGATGATAAATTGCAGTTAGCACATGCCATAAGCCGCTTGAATGTGGACGTAATGGAGGTTGGGTTTCCAGTTTCTAGTCCTGCAGACTTTAGAGCGGTACAACGCATCGCCACTGAAGTGCGAAATCCAGTTATTTGTGGGTTAGCTCGTACGGTGAGTAAGGATATAGAGGCCTGTGGGGAAGCCCTTAAACCAGCAGAGCGTGGCAGAATTCATACCTTTATTGCCACCAGTCCCTTGCACCTTGAACATAAGCTGCGAATGAGCTTGGACGATGCCACAGCCATGGCAGTGAAGTCTATCAAGCTCGCGCGAAAGTATACTGATGACGTTGAATTTTCATGTGAAGATGCAGGGCGCACACCACATAGTGATCTTTGTCGCATTGTGGAGTCAGCTATTGATGCTGGCGCATCGACCATCAATTTACCCGACACCGTGGGCTATGTAACGCCAGATGAATATGCCGCGATGATCCACCATTTGATGAACAACGTGCCAAATATCGATAAGGCACGATTGAGTGTGCATTGTCACAATGATTTAGGTTTGGCAGTTGCCAACTCTATTGCGGCGGTACAAGCGGGGGCAAGACAAATAGAATGTACCATCAACGGTATTGGTGAGCGGGCGGGTAACTGCTCACTAGAAGAAGTGGCGATGATCATGAAAATGCGTCAAGACCATTTAAAAGTACATACCGACATTCATAGTGAAGAAATCTACCGAGCCTCTCGTCAGGTTGCAAAGATTTGTAACATGGCGGTGCAGCCGAACAAAGCCATTGTGGGTGAAAATGCTTTTGCACACAGTTCTGGTATTCACCAAGATGGAGTATTAAAAGCTCAGAATACTTATGAAATCATGTCGCCTGAAAGCGTAGGTGTGCCTAACAATCAACTCAATATGACCTCACGCTCTGGGCGTCACGTCATTGAACACCGCCTTACAGAGCTGGGGTATCAAAAGTCTGATTATGATATGGATAGCCTATACGAAAGCTTCTTAGCATTGGCGGATCAAAAGGGCACTGTGTATGACTATGACTTAGAAGCCATGATTTATTTCAACCAGATCAATGACGAAGAAGATCACTACAAGTTAGAGTTTGTTAATTCTACCTCTAACTCCCAGTCAGTGGCTAGCTCTACCATTGGCATGACGGTAGGTCAGCAATCTAAGCAAGAAGCCGCCACAGGGAATGGTCCCGTTGAGGCGTCATTCTTGGCAATCGAGCGTATTACAGGTATGGCAGTAGAAGTCATTGAATATAATTTGGATGCTACGGGGCAGGGGGCAAGTTCTCTTGGTCAAGTGGACATCATAGCTAAGTATAATGGTCGCCAGTATCACGGTGCGGGTCTTGCTGCAGATATCGTCGAAGCGTCAGTACGAGCAATGGTCCGCGTTTACAATCTAATAGACAGAGCACAGAAAGTCTCAAGTTTAAAACAACAAAGGAAAGCAGGATGAGCCAAGCAAGTTACCAAGTTGCCGTACTCGCAGGAGATGGCATTGGCCCTGAAGTGATGTCGGCAGCATTGAGCGTACTCGATGCGGTCAGCGACAAATTTAAGTTCACATTAGAGCGTGAGCATCACGCCATTGGCGGCGCGGCAATTGACCAATATGGTCAAGCTTTACCACCGTCCACATTAGCTGCGTGTGAAGCGGCTGATGCAATTTTATTTGGCTCGGTTGGTGGACCAAAGTGGGAAAGTTTACCACCCGATCAACAACCTGAACGTGCATCACTGTTACCGCTTCGCAAACACTTTGGCTTATTCTGTAATTTACGCCCAGCGCAGCTACTTCCTGCTTTAAGTAAGGCTTCGCCACTGCGCGCCGATATTAGTGAGCGAGGCTTCGATATTTTGTGTGTGCGTGAGCTGACTGGGGGGATCTATTTCGGTGAAAAAGGCCGAGAGGGTACAGGGTTGGAAGAATCTGCGTACGACACTCAGCGTTATTCAAGAGCGGAAATTGAGCGCATAGCACGCTTTGCATTTGAAGCTGCTAAGCTGCGCAGCAACCATGTTACATCTGTAGACAAAGCCAATGTGTTGGCTTCCAGTGTGTTGTGGCGAGAGGTGGTTACTGAGGTTAGTAAAGATTATCCTGAAGTGACACTTGATTACATATACGTCGATAACGCCGCAATGCAATTGGTGAAGCAGCCACAACAATTTGATGTGCTGTTATGTGACAACTTATTTGGTGACATCCTATCTGATGAATGCGCCATGATCACAGGCTCTATGGGATTACTGCCTTCAGCGAGTTTGAACCAATCGGGCTTTGGTTTGTATGAACCAGCTGGTGGCTCGGCACCTGACATCGCAGGTAAGGGAATTGCAAATCCTATCGCGCAAATACTCAGTGCAGCGCTGATGCTCAGATATTCTCTTGGTCAGGATGAAGCTGCTCGTAGTATAGAAAAAGCGGTGGCGGAGGCGGTGGCATCAGGTATTGGTACTCCTGATATTTTCCCAAATGCGGCTTACACGACTCAAGATGTAGCGCAGGCAATCGTCGCAAGAATTTAATGTTAATTTGAGTGGGTAGTCTTCGTCAGGCTACCGACAAAGCTGAGGATGTAGCAAGTGGCACAAACCTTATACGACAAAATTTGGCAATCACATGTGGTTGCAAAAATTAATGAACAAACCGACTTACTTTATATCGATAGGCACTTGGTCCATGAGGTAACATCGCCTCAGGCTTTTGCTGGACTGCGTGAGAAAAACCGCACGGTACGTTGCCCTGACAAAACTTTTGCGACGATGGATCACAACGTATCAACCAAAAGCCGCTCGTTAGATGCCGCAAGTGAAGTATCTAAAAATCAACTGCTAGCGTTGGCACAAAACTGTGAAGAGTTTGGCATTGTCTTGTATGACTTAAACTCGATTAATCAGGGAATTGTACATGTTATAGGCCCGGAGCAGGGGATCACCTTACCCGGCACAACCATAGTGTGTGGTGATAGCCATACCTCAACGCATGGCGCTTTTGGAGCATTGGCACACGGTATTGGTACTTCAGAAGTTGAACACGTGCTGGCAACTCAAACACTGCAACAGAAAAAAGCAAAGTCATTGAAAATTCAAATAAATGGACAGCTTCGGCCCACTGTCACAGCCAAAGATCTTATTATGGCGGTGATTGGCAAATTGGGCACGGCAGGAGGAACGGGGTATGTTGCAGAGTTTTGTGGCAGCGCAATAGAGGCCCTGTCGATGGAAGCGCGTATGACGCTGTGTAACATGAGTATTGAAATGGGAGCCAAGGCTGGGTTAATCGCACCAGATGAAACCACATTCCAATACTTAAAAGGGCGTCCTTTTGCGCCACAAGGGGAAGACTTTATCTCGGCCGTTGAGTATTGGAAAACTCTGCAATCAGACGAAGACGCACAATTTGATTTAGTGGTTGAAATGAATGCACAAGAAATTCAACCTCAGGTGACATGGGGAACTAGTCCAGAGCAAGTGATTGGCATCGATGAGTTGGTGCCAGACCCAGACGCTGAGCCAGATTTGATTAAAGCTGATGCTATTCGCAGTGCGTTGAAATATATGGGTCTTGAAGCAGGGCAGAGGCTGTCGGATGCCAAAGTAGACACCGTCTTTATTGGCTCTTGTACCAACAGTCGTATCGAAGACTTACGTGCGGCAGCTGAAATTGTAAAGGGCAAACAGGTTGTTCAAGGAGTGGAAGCGCTGATCGTGCCAGGCTCAGGCCTAGTGAAACAGCAAGCAGAGCAAGAAGGGTTAGCTGATATTTTTAAAGCCGCGGGTTTTGAATGGCGTGAACCGGGCTGCTCAATGTGTTTGGCAATGAATGACGATCGTCTTGAGGCTGGCAAACGTTGCGCATCAACATCTAACAGAAACTTTGAAGGCCGCCAAGGGCGCGGTGGTCGAACGCATCTGGTCAGTCCGGCAATGGCGGCGGCGGCTGCAATTACGGGCTATTTTACCGATATTCGAGGGTAAGTTTAATGAGTTGTTATCATCAGGGGCTGTTGGCTCCGCTAGACAAAAATAATGTAGATACGGATCAGATCATTCCTAAGCAGTTTCTCACATCGACCAGTCGAGATGGTTTTGATAAGGCGTTGTTTTATGACTGGCGTTATTTAGACAACGGCTTAGCGAATCCAGATTTTGTGTTAAACCGCACGTGTTATCAGGGAGCATCAGTACTGTTAACACGTGATAATTTTGGTTGTGGCTCTTCACGAGAGCATGCGCCATGGGCACTTAAGCAGTATGGCTTTAGTGTGATTTTGGCGCAGAGTTTTGCTGATATTTTCTTTAATAATTGTGGTAATAACCAGATGCTATGCATTGCCCTACCGGCCAATACCTTGGATATGCTTTTTGAACTGACTCAAAAACATGAAGATATTCAAGTGGAAGTGGATTTAGAGCAACAGCAGTTACGCAGTCAGTATTTCGATGTTATTGACTTTGACGTACGTTCGGATATTAAAGCTCGATTACTCAGTGGTCTTGATTTTATCGGCGAAACGGAGCAGCTCAATGGGCAGATTAACGCGTTTGAGCAGCAACTAGCAACGCAGCGTCCGTGGCAGTAATAACCATCACCTATCGCCAGTTTAAACGTATTTGATTGCAACAGACCAAAGAGCTGGTTACTCTTTGGTTTTTTATTTTAGGCATTTAGATAATGAAATATATTGCTCTTAGCACGTTGGCTTTGACCAGCATAGCCGCTTTTTCTCGTCCTGCGCCATTGGTGTCAATTGCGACTCATGATGCATTTTTCAATCAGATTGCCCAGCATTGTGGTAAGGCATTTGAAGGCGAGGTGTCTGTAGACAATGCACAAGGTCCCAGTAGTTTTGCGGATAAAAAGCTTGTTATGCATGTGCGCCACTGTACAGAGCAGCAATTGCAAGTGCCTTTTCACGTGGGAGATGACGCTTCACGAACGTGGATCATTAGCAAAACTGGCAGCGGTTTGAGTTTAAAGCATGATCATCGTCATCAGGACGGCAGCGATGATGCTTCAACTATGTACGGAGGACATACAGTTGATGCAGGGTATAACAATGTACAATCATTTCCAGCCGATCAGTATTCCAAAGAGTTATTCGTGCGCCAAGGTATTCCGCAATCTGCTGGCAACACTTGGCAAATGTTTATTTACGAGGAAACCTTTAGCTACCGCATGGTCCGTGAGGGCAGAGAGTTTCGGGTAGATTTTGATTTGACCCAACCTATTAAACCCCCAGCAGCGCCTTGGGGCAACAAAGACCAATAGTTAACAAGCGAATTAGCCCAATAAAGCTATTTTGCACACTTTCTTCGTTATTTTTACTTGTAATAGCGCGCTATTACTTCGCAAAAATGCCTTGATATTGAGCGAAATATCATTATTGGATGCTAAAATCGCAAGAGGTTAATTTCTTCTTTTATCAAAACCCTTATCAACAGCTGAGGTTAATTAGGTTTTTATTCGCGCTTCTGGATTTTAGTGGCTATTTTTTAGATGGTCACTCATGCGCCGATCAGGTTCGGCGCTACATGTTAAAGGAAGCGCTATGGCAATAACAGAACGACAAAAACAGCTGGTACAAAGTAGCTTTGCAAAAGTGGAACCCATTTCTGAGCAAGCCGCGGATATTTTCTACAAAACCTTATTCGAATACGACCCTTCGCTAAAACCACTATTCAAAACAAGTATCAAGGCTCAAGGCCAAAAGCTCATGGCAACACTGAAACTGGCAGTCGCAGGGCTGGATGATCTAGAAAAGCTAGTACCCGTACTCCAGAGCCTTGCTGAACGTCATGTTGGTTATGGTGTTGAAGCTAAAGACTTTACACCGGTAGGTAATGCCTTATTACATACCCTAAAAGTCGGGCTTGGAGATGAGTGGGATAGTGAACTGCGCCAGGCTTGGGTTGATACAATTCATTTGGTGGCTGATGTCATGAAAGCCCATTCCTTCAATGAGTCGTGACATTGAAAAGCGCTCGCTAGGCGCTTTAAAGTTACTTGATACAGCGCACTTGTGCGACAAGATCTGGTTGGTACGGTCTGGGAGAAGTGGGTAGCTTTTCAAAGCCTTGCACGCCTTGCTGTAAAGTGATCTGCGGGGTGCTCCCTTGGCACAAGCGTTGGCTGTGGCGCAGCAAAAACACACTTTGTTGCAAAAAATGTCGATAACTATCCGATTTTATCTGCAATAAGTAGTGGGCATTATTATACTTGGTTTGTTCATAATGAACTTTATGATCAAAGTCATAGTGCTTTTCGGGTTTGCCTGGCACGGCTTTGATATTCTGACAAGCACTCAGCAGCAGTATACTTAATATAACCAATATACTGGCTAAACATTGGTTGTTATAACTACTTAATCTTTTTGACTCCATGTATGCTTGGTCCTTAAATTTTTAAACCATATTAAGTCTAACATAGACAGGGGTATCCCGTTGTTAAATCATCTAAAGAAGTTATTGCAAAACGCCACGGCATCCGCTCCGAAGCCACTAGAACTGGAGTTTAATACGGCACTAGCAGCATTAATGGTTGAAGTGATGCGCTCTGATGGTAAAACATTAGAAAGTGAGTTGAATAAAATTCGTAATATACTCATAAGTCGGTGTCAGTTGGAGGGGGAGCAGGTTGAGACGCTACTTGAGCAGGCACAGCAACAGGTTGATCAGGCCATAGATTTATACGCGTTTGTTAAGCAAATAAATCGTCAAACCTCTGATGTTGAACGCATTGAGATCATTGAGCTACTGTGGCATGTGGCGTTTGCCGACGGTCATTTAGACAGTCATGAAGATCACATAATACGTAAAATATCTGGGCTATTATATGTGGCGCACGTTGATTTTATTGGCGCAAAAATAGCCGCACAAGATGCTTTGCAAGGCTAGCCTCAGCTGAAGACGTTCAAGTGAGGCGATAGCACTTGATCAGATAACGCGAGAGAAGCGTGTTGTTTTCAATTGTTGTTGCAAGTAAGCGTCAAAGCACATACAGATGATCCGAATAAACAGATTACCTTTGCTGGTCACCGTAATTTTCTCTGGGGTTATCTCTACTAAGCCATCCTCAGCCAGTGGTGTGAGTGCACACAACGCCTCAGAAAAGTGGGTGTTAAAGTCTAGGTTGTATATGGCTTCAAACTGCGGAATATCCAGTTCAAAGTGGCAGATAAGCTGTTTGATCACTGCTGCTCTAAGCTTGTCTTCCTCATCTAATTTCATGCCTTTGGCAATAGCAAATCCCGCTAGGTTTACAGCTTCATAATAGGCTTTAAGATCCTTTTCGTTTTGCAAAATAGCATCACCTATTTGTGAAATAGATGACACCCCCAGACCCAGCAAGTCGCACTCCCCATGGGTTGTATAGCCTTGAAAATTACGGTGAAGCTTGCCGAATTGCTGCGCAACGGCCAGCTCATCGGTCTTTTTGGCAAAATGGTCCATACCAATAAATTGATAACCCGCCTCTGTCATTTGCGCGAGCGTGTTTTTAAACATCGTGAGCTTTTGCGCAGGAGTGGGCATATCAGCTTCTTTCAATTTACGCTGAGCGGCAAACTTATCGGGCAGGTGGGCATAGTTAAACACAGAGACTCTATCAGGGCTTAGCTCGATGAGTTTAGCGATGCTGTTTGCAAAGCTTTCAGGTGTTTGATGAGGAAGCCCATAGATCATATCAGCATTAATGGACTTAAAGCCCAACTCACGGGCATGCGTTAATAATGCTATCACGTCTTCCATGTGTTGGGGGCGGTTAACCGCTTCTTGTACTTGGTCGTTAAAATCTTGTACGCCAAAGGAGATGCGATTAAAACCAAGTTGTTTCAAGTGTTCTAGCATACCTTCTGCCAATGAGCGCGGATCTATCTCAATGCTGCGCTGCGCCTTAGGTGTAAAAGCAAAATGTTGCTCTAGCATAGTGATTAAGCGACTCATTTGCTTTGAACTTAGAAAGGTGGGCGTCCCTCCCCCTAGATGTAATTGTTCAACACCATAGTGAGCAAATAATGGCGCTTGTGCCTGAATTTCTAACTCCAGGTTATCTAAATAGGTGTCTGCTTTGTGTTGATGGCGGGTCACTATCTTGTTGCAGCCACAGTAGTAGCAAAGCTGATGACAAAACGGGATGTGAATATACAGTGAAAGTGAGCGACTTTTTGAAGATTGAACCGCAGCACGCAGCGCTGTGTCATCATAGCCAGATTGTAAAGACAGCGCCGTTGGGTACGAGGTATACCTTGGACCAGACACATTATACTTTTTGATCAGGGAGTCATCCCAAGTTGGTAGATTAATCACGTTAAGCACTCACTTTTTCACGTATAAGTCGGGAGTGTGAGTATAAAACGAAGGGGGTAGCAGGTTATTGATCTGCCGCAAGGTTGTGATGTGCTCCTTAGAGCACATCACACGGGGGTTAAAGCTTAAATTGATTAACCGTGCTATTGAGTGCTTTTGCTAGGTCATTTAACTCTTTGGCTTCACCGGCCAGTGTATGCGCATGGTGTGCCGTACTGTTGACCAAATCATTAATGGTATTAAGACTGTTGTTGATGTCTTCGGCGACCACGGTTTGTTCTTCGGTTGAGGTTGCGATTTGATGGCTTTGATCTTGTACCGTTGTCACTGAGTCTGCAATCTCTCTTAATGAGTCAAGTACCCCTTGCGTTTGTTCTACGGTACTTTGTGCCTGCTCCTGACCTTGTTGCATCATGCCGGACGCTTGCTGAGCAATTTGTTGTAAGCGTGAGATCATGTTGCGAATATCATCGGTAGACTCTTGTGTACGACTCGCCAGAGAACGCACTTCATCGGCAACCACTGCAAAGCCTCGGCCTTGCTCACCCGCTCGTGCTGCTTCAATTGCGGCATTCAATGCCAGCAGGTTAGTTTGCTCGGCAATACCATTGATCACATCAATAACCGCGCCGATGTTACTGGTTTCTTGCTCTAAGCCAGAAACCACTTTGGCTGCTTCTCCAATGTGCGCCGATAGCTCGGTCATCACTTGTTGTGCTTGGTTTGAGCGAGTAGCCCCATCTTGGGTCATGCGCTGTACAGTTTCGGCCGCTTGGTTGGTTTCTTGAGCATTGCGGGAAATCTCCGTTACCGTGGCAGCCATTTCAGTAACCGCTGCACTCACGCTGTCTACCTGCTCTTTTTCTTGTTGAATTTCAGAGTTGGTACTAGATGATACCTCACTCAATTGCGCTGCGGCATTACCTAATTGTGATGCCTGCGCTGCGGTGTCTAACATCATGGCACGTAGTTTATCGATGAAGGTATTCATGTGATGAGCCAGCTGACCCACTTCATCTTGGCTGGTGATATTAATACGCTGGGTCAAGTCACCATCGCCCGAGGCGATATCGCGCATGGTCATGGTTAACATAGTAATCGGTTTAGCTATCATATGTGTCGCCCACCAGATCATGGCGACAACGATAGCAAGAATAATGATCACTGCGGTGATGGTGGTCATTACCGCTTGCTCTACCGGTTCTTCAATTAAACTGACTGGAATGAGAATGCCCAAATGCCAATCTAAAATTGGGGTTTCCAGCTCTACCCTATTAAATAGCGCGTAGTATTCTTTACCTTTGAGGGTAACAAGGGCGGTGCCCGACTTGTTAGTTTTCATTTTCTGATTAAGCTGGCTAAAACCGTGAGTATCGGCAAAGCGCTGCTCCAGCGCCTCTAGGCCTTCTTTACCATTTGGGCCTTCGTCGGTAATTGATAGATCATGACCGGTTCGCTTCGACAGGTGAACGACTTTAAAGTTGCTGTCTAGCAAAAAGCCATAGCCTTGATTATTAAAGCGAATGTCTTCTACCAGTGCACTGATACGGTTAATTTGTAAATCCACACCGCCAATACCCACCAATTCACCTCGGCTATTACGCACCGGCTGTTGTACTACCGCAGATACGGCACCGGTATTAATATCAACCGTAGGTGTACCTACGTACAAGCCATTGTTGCTTAGTGCGTCTTGCCACCACCCTCGTTTGTAGGTGTAATAAGGCTTACCATCGGCGAATTTTGACGTGCGTTCATTTTCTTTGAAGTACTCGCCTGTTTTGGCAGAGCCAAAGAAAGCTGATAGCACATTTTCATCGTCGCTACTGATGCGAATGAAATCTTTATTGATATTTTCATAGCCTGCAAATGAGGCTAGGTCGCTTTCTCGGGTATCGTATTGCTCAAAAAAGGCAATCATATGCGGGCTGGTAATAAATGACTTAACCAGTTTACCGTATTGTGCGAAAAATGACTCCATCGAAAGTTTTTCGCCATGTAAGTAGCTTTGAGCCTCGCGCTCCACACCTTGTCGCGACAAAGTCGCAATGTGATTCACAAAATAGCCCGATGCAATAATCAACAACACTGAAATTGTGCCGCCTATAAGCAGGAGGATCTTTTTCCTCAGAGATAAATTTTCAAGCATGGTATGTTCTTTTTCTTGGTAATGCGCAAACTATAATCAAACCATATCTGTTTCTGCTTTGCTACCATTTGCGCTGAGCGATGTATTTTCAGTATGGCTGATTGTCAGGATTATTTCACACAAAAGCGCTATGTAGGTAAGGTTCGTATATGCGTAATTAAAGAAGGCAGGCAGGTGTAACACAATAGATAAGACAACAAAAAAACGCCCAACGAGGGGCGCTTTTGATAAAGGAATTGGTATACCGAATGGTTTACCGAGTCGGTAATTAGCCGCGAGGACCCGCCTGTTTGATGGCGTCAGAAACATCGTATTTTTCGAAGTTTTCTTTAAAGTCCGCAGCCAGTTTAGCGGCATATTCAGCGTATTTACCTTTGTCTTCCCAAGTATTAATTGGGTTAAGTAAGGCGCTGTCTACACCAGGTACCGCGACTGGTACGTCTAAGTTTAGCGACTCAATGTGAGTGGTTTCAACGTCAGCCAATTTGCCTGATACGATAGCATCTACAACGGCACGCGTGGTTGGAATATCAAAACGCTTACCAATACCGTAAGGACCACCAGTCCAGCCAGTATTTACTAAGTAAACTTTTGCGCCAAACTCACGTACGCGTTTCATAAGAAGTTCTGCGTAAACGCCTGCTGGACGCGGGAAGAAAGGTGCGCCAAAACAAGTCGAGAACGTTGACTCGATGTCAGCGGTTGAACCGATTTCAGTTGAACCTACTTTAGCTGTGTAACCACTTAGGAAGTGGTAAGCCGCAGCTTCTTCAGACAGTACAGATACCGGAGGCAATACGCCGCTTACGTCACAGGTTAAGAATACTACAGCCTTTGGCTCGCCAGCGCGGTTTTCTACTTTGCGCTTTTCTACGTGCTCAAGCGGGTAAGCTGCGCGAGTGTTTTGCGTTAGGCTCGTGTCGTTGAAATCAGGTACACGGTTTTCGTCAAGTACGACGTTTTCTAAGATGGTACCGAACTTGATAGCGTTCCAGATCACAGGTTCATTCTTTTGTGATAGGTCGATACACTTAGCGTAACAACCCCCTTCAATGTTAAATACACTGCCAGGTGCCCAGCCGTGCTCGTCATCACCGATTAGGAAGCGAGTAGGGTCAGCTGATAGGGTTGTTTTACCTGTACCAGATAAACCGAAGAACAGCGCAGTGTCGCCCGCTTCGCCCACGTTTGCACTACAGTGCATTGGCAATACGCCTTTGGCTGGAAGTAGGAAGTTCTGTACCGAGAACATTGATTTTTTCATTTCACCAGCATAATGCATACCAGCAAGCAGTACTTTACGCTCTGCAAAGTTGATGATCACGGTACCATCACTGTTGGTGCCATCGCGCTCTGGGTCACAAACAAATGAAGGTACATTCATTACATGCCACTGAGGTAAGTCAGCTGCATTATAACGCTCAGGTTCAATAAACATGTTTTTAGCAAAAATATGGTGCCAAGCAGTTTCAGTAGTTACTACAACTGGTAAATAGTGCTCTGGATCTGCACCCACTTCAAGGTGAGAGACGAAGTGGTCATTGCTTTGTACGTGTGCTTCAACACGAGCCCATAGTGCATTAAATTTTTCCGCATCGAATGGGCGGTTAACGTTGCCCCATTGGATGTCGTTTTCAGTGCTTGGCTCTTTTACGATAAAACGATCACTTGGTGAACGGCCTGTACGACGGCCAGTTTTAGCTACGAAAGCCCCATTTGCGGCTAAAGTGCCTTCACCACGGCTAATGGCGTGTTCGACAAGTTCGGCTGCAGTTAAATCGACAAAACGAGTAGCGCTTGAAGTCATGTTATTACCTAAATGTGAGAATTGAACGGGATAGCTCTGAGTTCTTAAGCTGAATTTATAGTACCAGATGGTTTTGAGATATTCGAGCTTTTGGAGGCGCTAAAAAGGCATAAAAACGTCAAAAAACTTAAATAATTTCAATGATACCGGTGTCATGAAAATTACTAAATTTGTGATACCGGTGTCATTTTTTCCTAACAATAAAGCCGTCGTTTTGACGGCTTTATTATGGAAACATTCGCTAAGGTAGATTTAGTTAAATATTGCCTTAATATCGTCTTTGCTGAAAACGTAGTTTTTCAAGCAGTAATGACAGCTGATGTTGATCTCACCTTGCTTTTCAATATCCGCAAGCAGTGCTTCTTGACCTACATTCACCAAAGCATTAATTGTTTTTTCGCGACTACAACCACACACGAAGTTAATCTCCTGTGGCTCAAACAATTGCGGATTATCTTCGTGATATAAACGTGTCAGTACGGTTTGCGCGTCTAAATCCAACAGCTCTTCATCTTTAATGGTGTTGCTCAGCGCTTCAAGATGTACAAAGTCTTCTTGTGACTTTTCTTTATCAACTGGCAGTACCTGTAAGAATAGACCCGCAGCTTTAACACGTTCCCCTTCGGTGCTGGTTGCAAACCATAGGCGAGTTTTAAGTTGTTCTGATTGCGTAAAGTAATCTTCTAGACACTCAGCCAAAGAATCAGAGGTGAGAGGCACGATACCTTGATAACGCTCGCCTTTGGTTGGTGTAATGGTAATGACCATATACCCTTTACCCATTAGCTCTGAGATTGTGGTCCCAGCAACTTCGCTTTGTAAGCGCGCAACACCACGCATGTTTTGCTGGTGATCACCATTGATAACCGCATACTTTACTGGGCCGTCGCCTTGTAACTGTACGGCGATGTCACCTTCAAACTTCAAAGTGGCCGTCAATAAACTGGTCGCAACTAATAGCTCACCCAGTAATGCTTGCACTGCTTGGGGATAGTCATGTCCAGCAATGATCTCATTAAAGGTATGATCTATTTGTACCAGTTCGCCGCGTACATCGAGTTTTTCGAAAATATAGCGGTGGAGTAAATCAGGTTGCATTTATTTAAATCCTAGCTTGATTTCAATTTGAGTAATTCGCGTCTTTGCTTTTTGTCCGGTTTGTTAACAGGATGTGGTGCAAAAAAGCTGTTGTTCTTGCGCGCTATTGCGTTTTGTTCGCGCTTTTTAACACTTTGTTCCGATTCTCGGTAAGATTGCTGGGCAATTGGCGCTGATTGACGTTTGTCGAGTAACACCAAAACAGTCACTTCTTTTTCATCAAACCCTTGTGCTAGCTTAATGGTGGCACCAAGTTCAACTAACTTACTGGGTTTACAGCGTTGCCCGTTATAGTGTACTTTACCCCCTTGGACCATTTCTCGAGCGATCGCTCGAGTCTTGTAAAATCGTGCAGCCCATAGCCATTTGTCTAGCCTGACGGCACCATTTTGCTGTGGTTGTTCAAGGGTTTTTTTAGTCACAATTTATTAACCATAAAGAATGTGGAATAATGCGACAAATTTAGCATATTTCAATGTTCAAAAAAAGGTCGTGGAACTCTCGCGATGTATTGTGTTCAAAGGGATGCCCGCTGACCACTCAGTGCAGACAAACTGTCATATTAGTGCGCTTGTTGAATTTACACTGAAAAGGTACACTGGGAAGCTCAATAGAATAAGAAAAGACGGATATGGAATTACAAATACAACAGTTACAAAAAGTATTGCTTGGGCTACCCCATGCAAAACTCAGTCGTTTAGTGGTTTATTTAGCTGTTGTTTATATCGCTTATTTAATGTCTCAGCTTTTTTGGTTGGTTTGGCCTCAGCCTGTCACGCAGCCATTACCTTCAATGTCTTCGGTTTATGCCTCAACCAGTTCAGCTGTGAATAGCCAATCAATCATTCAACAAAACTTATTTGGTGATGCTGGTAGTAAGCCTAAAGAACAACCCAAAGCTATTGTTTCTGATGCGCCTCAAACTGCACTCAATGTGCGTTTAACGGGGATAGTCGCAGTGAGTTTAAATGACAGAGCAGGCCTTGCCATTATTGAATCTCAAGGTCGACAAACCACTTACGAAGTTCAAGAAGCGATTGAAGGCACGCGTGCTAAATTGGCCCAAGTGTTACCGGATCGCGTTATTCTAGATGTGAGTGGCCGTTTTGAAACGCTCATGCTCGATGGGCTTGAATACTCCACGAATGTAGCGATGCCTGTGGCGCCTAAATCTTCAGTGCAGGAGCGTCCATCTCGAAGTGGCGGTTCTCAATTAGTTCGTCGTGAGGTTCCAAGTGAACTAGAACAGAAAAAAGATGAGCTGTTGAAAGACCCAGGCAAACTACTCGATTATATTCGCATCACGCCACATCGCAGCGCAGGCCAGTTATTAGGCTACCGCTTGAGCCCTGGCAAAGACCCTGCCTTGTTCAGCAAAATGGGTCTAAAAAATAATGATTTAGCTGTTGCTATCAATGGCTATCAACTCACGGATATGAAACAGGCTATGTCAGCCATGAATGAGCTAAGAAACAGCACAGATGCAACCATTACCATAGAGCGTGATGGCCAAGTCATGAGCGTACAATTTAGCCTGTAACAATAGTAAATTTGGAGTTTAAAAATAATGGGTAAAAAGCTACACCTCACAAAAATCAAAAAAGGGTTAGCTAGATATGCGGCTCTGATGTTAGCAGCTGGATTGTCGCTTTCTGTATCTGCTGTTGAGTATGCTGCCAACTTCAAAGGAACCGATATTAACGAGTTTATTAATATCGTTGGCAAGAACTTGAATAAAACCATCATTATTGACCCGAACGTGCGTGGCAACATTAATGTGCGTAGTTACGAGTTGATGGATGAGTCGCTGTATTACCAGTTCTTTTTAAACGTTCTTGAAGTCTATGGCTACTCGGTTACTGAGATGCAAAGTGGCGTGCTTAAGGTTGTACGTAGCTCTGACGGTAAAAAAGGTAACGTACCGCTGGTTGAAGGCGAAGAAATGGGCAACGGAGATGTGATGATCACCCGAGTGGTACGCGTAAAGAATGTAAGCGTACAAGAACTTGGCCCGCTTATTCGTCAATTCAGTGACCAAAAAGACGGTGGTCATGTTACTAACTTAAACTCAGCAAACGTGATGATGTTGACCGGGCACGCAGCGTCAGTAAACCGCTTAGTTGATATCATCAAGTCGGTTGACCAAGCCGGCGACAAGCGTGTTGATATCGTAAAACTTAACCATGCGACCGCCGATGACGTGGTATCGGTTGTTGAAAATATCTATAAAGATAGCGGCAAGGGTGCAATTCCTGACTTTTTGATCCCCAAAGTGGTGGCTGATAGCCGTACCAACAGTGTGATCGTCAGTGGTGAGTCTCAGGCGCGTAGCCGTGCAACAGATTTAATCAAACGCCTTGATAATGAGTTGGAAAACCAAGGTAACACCAAGGTGTTCTACCTTAACTACGCCAAAGCTGAAGACTTAGTAAAAGTACTTCAAGGTGTGAGCAAAACCCTGCAAGAAGATGCACAGGGCGGCGCCAATAATACCCGTAGCAGCCGTACTAATAAAAATGAAACCAGCATTGAAGCGCACCAAGATTCAAACTCACTAGTGATTACTGCCCAACCTGACACCATGCGTTCGCTATCACAGGTGATTGAACAGCTTGATATTCGTCGTGCGCAGGTATTGGTTGAGGCCATCGTGGTGGAAGTACTGGAGAGCGATGGTATTAACTTTGGCTTGCAGTGGATCTCAGAAAAGGGTGGCATGTTGCAGTTTAACAACGGCAGTGCTGTACCCATTGGTTCATTGGCGGTTGCGGCGGAGCAGGCGAGAGACAAAGAAATTACTAAAAATGTCATTGGTCAAGAAAGTGGCAAGGCAACGGCATATACTGAAACCGTTGAAGGTGACTTAGGGCCTCTCGGCCAGTTACTCGGCGGTGTAAATGGTTTGGCCATGGGGATTATCAAAAACGACTGGGGCGCGATTGTTCAAGCCATCTCTAGTGATACCAAATCAAACATTCTTGCTACGCCTTCTGTAACCACCATGGACAACGAAGAAGCGTCTATGATTGTCGGTCAGGAAGTACCTGTGATCACTGGCTCTACCTCAGGTGATAACAACTCTAACCCATTCCAAACGGTAGACCGTCAAGAAGTGGGTATTAAATTAAAAGTCACGCCACAAATTAACGATGGTTCGGCGGTACAGCTTACCATTGAACAAGAAGTGTCAAGCGTCAGTGGTGCCACGGCGGTGGATATTGCAGTAAACAAACGTGCGATTAATACCACGGTAATTGCCGACGATGGCGGCATGGTAATTTTAGGTGGTTTGATTGATGAAGACGTACAAGAAAGTGTTTCTAAGGTGCCACTACTTGGTGATATTCCAGTATTAGGTCACTTGTTCAAATCAACGGGCACCACCAAACGTAAGCGTAATTTATTGGTGTTCATCCGTCCGACTATCATTCGTGATAGCCGCAGTATGAACAAACTAAGCCACTCTAAGTACAACTTTATTCGTACTGAGCAGCAGATCCAGCAAGAAGATGGCATCGAGCTTATGCCATTTGAGCAAACACCTGTGCTACCTGAGTGGAATGATGCGCTGGTATTGCCACCTACTTACGAAGAGTACCTAGACAAGCAAAATAATAATGAGCGTAGCAATGATGACTGATAGCAAGGTAGAGGCAGTTACTGAAGTGCCTGTTAGTGAGTTATCTACACAAGAAATGCCAGCGGACGTGCTAGAGCACTCTGAGCATGTGGCGCACTCGCCTCTGCGACTGCCATTTGCGTATGCACGTCGAGAAGGAATGCTATTGAGTAAACAACCGGATGGTCTGGTTGTTTACTATCGCGGTGAACTGGATGTGACCACCTTACTTGAGGTGAGACGCGTTGCGGGCGAAGCATTTACTTTAGAGCAACTAGATGACGATAAGTTTGAGTTATTACTTGAGGCGTCATATCAAAGAGATAGCTCTGAAACCCAACAGATGATGGAAGACATCGGCAACGAGGTAGATTTATTCTCGCTTGCTGAAGAGTTGCCACAAACCGAAGACTTGTTGGCGGCGGATGACGATGCACCAATTATTAAGCTGATCAACGCCATGCTCAGTGAAGCCATCAAAGAAGGGGCGTCGGATATTCACATTGAGACCTTTGAGCAATCTTTGGTGATCCGTTTCCGTGTTGATGGCGTGCTAAAAGAAGTTCTAAAACCAAACCGAAAACTGGCATCACTATTGGTCTCTCGTATCAAGGTTATGGCAAAACTGGATATCGCGGAAAAGCGTATTCCGCAAGATGGCCGTATTAGCCTACGTATTGCGGGACGTGCGGTTGATGTGCGTGTATCAACCATGCCTTCAAGCTTTGGTGAGCGTGTGGTGCTGCGTCTACTTGATAAAAACAATGCTCGTCTAAACCTAGAAGACTTAGGTATGACGGAGCGCAACCGTGAGTTGTTCGCAGACATCATCAACAAGCCTCATGGTATTATTCTTGTGACAGGTCCAACGGGTTCAGGTAAAAGTACCACCTTGTACGCGGGCATGAGCCAGATCAACTCAAAAGATCGCAACATTTTGACGGTTGAAGACCCGATTGAATATGAGATCCCTGGCATCGGTCAAACTCAGGTAAACACTAAGGTCGACATGACATTTGCACGAGGTTTACGTGCGATTTTACGTCAGGATCCGGATGTGGTGATGGTCGGTGAGATCCGAGATTTAGAAACCGGACAAATTGCGGTACAAGCATCACTAACTGGTCACTTGGTAATGTCTACCCTGCATACCAACACGGCAGCGGGTGCCATTACGCGGATGGAAGACATGGGTGTTGAGCCATTCTTATTGTCATCATCACTATTGGGTGTGTTATCACAGCGCTTAGTTAGAACATTATGCCCAAGCTGTAAAGAAGCACATCAGGCTGATGCACGTGAGTGCGAGTTGCTTGGCGTATCGCAAGACGAACCGGTCATGATTTATCGCGCGGTAGGTTGTGAAGAGTGTAACTTTAATGGTTATAAAGGCCGTACAGGTATTCATGAACTACTGGTGGTGGATGAAACCATTCGTGAGCTTATTCACAACGGTAAAGGTGAACAGGCAGTAGAAAAGTACATTCGCAAAAACAGCCCAAGCATTCGCCAAGACGGTATTGCAAGGGTACTCAAAGGTCAAACTACCTTGGAAGAAGTATTGCGTGTAACACGTGAGGAAGGTTAGTTATGGCGGCGTTTGAGTATCGAGCCTTAGATGGAAAAGGCAAAGAAAAATCAGGGATTTTAGAAGCTGATACCGCCAAGCAAGTCAGGCAAATGCTGCGTGAAAAGGCGATGATGCCGCTGGAAGTCTCGCCTGCTGCTGAAAAAGACAAGCAGCAAAGTGGTGGGGGCTTTAAGTTGTTTCAAGGCTACAAGCCGTCGGTGGCAGATCTTGCTTTGATCACACGTCAATTGGCGACTTTGATCCAGTCTTCTTTACCTGTAGAAGCGGCAGTGATGGCCGTTGCGGAGCAGTGCGAAAAACCAAGACTGAAGCGAATGCTGATGTCGGTGCGCTCAAAGGTTGTAGAAGGTTATACCCTAGCCGACGGTATGTCTGAGTTTCCACATGTTTTCGATAACTTGTATCGCTCAATGGTGGCGGCGGGTGAAAAGTCAGGACACCTTGATGAGGTACTGAACCGACTTGCCGATTACACCGAACAGCGCCAGCATATGCGTAGCCAAATTACGCAGGCGATGGTTTACCCCACCATTTTGGTAATTTTTGCGATTGCAATCGTATCGGTTTTGCTCGGCACGGTTGTGCCAAAGATATTGAAAACATTTGAGAAATCAAAGCAGGTTTTGCCATGGACCACAGAGTGGGTGATGGCTGCGAGTAATTTTGTGCAGGATTATTGGTTGATCACCTTAGTGGTGTTAACCAGCAGTATGGTGCTGTTCAAACGCGCGTTAACGCAACCCAAATTCCGTTTTTGGTTTGATAGCAAAATGTTGATGCTGCCTGGCATTGGTAAAGTTAGCCGAGGCATTAATACCGCGAGGTTTGCACGCACATTGAGTATCCTATCATCCAGTTCAGTGCCATTACTTGAAGGGATGAAAATCTCAGGACAGGTGCTTGAGAATGAAAAAATCAAAGCCGCTGTCGCTGAGGCTGCAACACGAGTCAGTGAAGGGGCAAGTTTACGAGCCGCGTTGCATCAAACCAAGTTGTTTCCACCTATGATGCTGCACATGATAGCCAGTGGTGAAAAATCGGGTGAATTGGAACAAATGCTAGAGCGTGCCGCCAATAACCAAGATCGTGAGTTTGAAAGCATGGTCAACGTATCGTTAAAGTTACTGGAACCCGCTATGATAGCAAGCATGGCGGTAATCGTGTTGTTCATTGTAATGGCAATATTACAGCCAATCATGGCGATGAATAAGGCAGTGGGCTTATAAGCCCATAACAAACATTTCAGCATGTCTTACTCATGCTGCACAGAGTTTAACTTTTGAGGGAAAATATCGTGAAAAAGCAAGCAGGTTTTTCATTACTAGAAGTAATGGTAGTACTGGTGATCATTGGTATGATCATGTCTATCGTGGCACCAAACATTATGGGCCAACAAGAAGAAGCAGCTTTGGATAAAGCTAAGTTAGATATTCAGCAATTAGAAGATGCAATGAATATGTACAAGCTAAAAAACAAGGCCTTCCCAACTACTGAGCAGGGGTTAGAAGCACTGGTCAATCAGACAACCATTGACCCAGTACCAAAACGTTTCCCTGATGGTGGCTTTATCTCTAAGCTTCCGGAAGATCCATGGGGCAATCCATACCAACTAGTGAGCCCAGGAGAAATGGGTAAAATCGACATCTTCTCAATGGGTCCAGACGGCGAAGTAGGTACCGATGACGACATTGGTAACTGGGACGACGAGACACAGCGTTAAACCTATATGAAGTCTTTATCACGTCGACATACCGCTTTGGTTCAACCACGAGGGTTTAGCTTAATAGAAATTCTCGTGGTGATCGTGATCATCGCATTTGCTACCAAAATGGTGACCTATAGCTTTGGTGGCGATATCGAGGAAGAGCTGGAAAAACAAGCACTCAAAACGCATGGTGTGATCAATATGGCATCGGAGTTTGCAGTTTTGAATCAGGTGGAGCTGGGTTTTCACCTTGATAAAAATGTACTTGAGATGTTGGTATTTGATGGTGATAAATGGGCAACGTTTGAAGCTGAAGAATTATACAAACCAATAGAATTTGGCGAAGAATACCGAGTTGCCCTCAACATTGAAGATTTGGCGTGGGCGCAAGATAACTTATTAGAGCAATCAAATTGGCGCGAGTTAATGGGGACCAGTGACGAGGAAAGTTTACTGGAACTGAAAAAACTCAAAGTGCCTCAAGTGCTTATTTTATCTTCTGGTGAAGTAAGTGCGTTTCAATTGACAATAGAGTTGGCACAGCAAAGCGAACCGGTTTATTTCATTGAAGGCGAGTTTATGGCGCCGGTTAAGCTGCGCAAGGAACCTGAAGAATGATGCGCGTAACTGGGCTGGTAAAAAATATAGCGGGTAACGCAGCGAAAGGGTTTACGTTACTGGAAGTGATGGTGGCAATGAGCATCTGCGCCATGGCCGGAATCGCAGCGATGCAGGTGACGGGGGAGCACATTACCCATATCTCAACACTTGAGGAGCAAACATATGCTTCTTGGGTTGCAGAGAACCGACTGGTCGAAATGCGCTCCGGAGGCAGCGACTGGCAAGGCAAAAATGGCCTCAAAGGCGAAGAAGAATTAGCAGAGCGAGTCTGGTATTGGCAGCAAAAGGTAACGGCAACTGCGGATCCCAGTTTTGTGAAAGTTAATATAGAGATTTTTAGCGATGAAGGTCTTAAATACTCAGTGTATGACCTAACAACTTTCATGCTCAAGGATAAGTCATGATGCGCCAGCGTGGTTTTACGTTGCTTGAAGTAATGGTTGCATTGGGAATACTGGCTTTTGTCGTGATGGCAACACATCAGATCCTCGATTCAACCATCAAAGCAAAAGAAGCATCTGAAGAAACCATTGCAGAGCTGGAATCTTTGCAGACCACGTTTCGATTGATGGACCAAGATTTTAGCCAAATGACCAAGCGCGAAGTGCGTAATGAGGCGGGCGATACCAATCCAAGCTATGTGCTGCATGGCCGCTTCGAATTGCAAAGTCAATATGATGGTATTGCCTTCGTACGAGATGGTTGGACGAATCCAATCAGCCTGTTACCACGTTCAGAGCTACAAGCGGTTGGTTATCGTGTAATTGATGACAATTTAGAACGAATTTATCGAATTTACGTTGATGAGCTGGACGGTGCAGAGCCTCGCTCACAAGTGGTAATAAAAAATGTTGAGGAGCTCAAGTTTGAGTTTCTTGATGATAAGCAAAAATGGCAAGAAGAGTGGAATAAAAAGGCGCTGCCGTTGGCTGTTGCGGTTACCTTGCAACTAAAAGATACGCCCCCAATCAGACGTTTGTTTTTAACGCCGGGAGATGGCAAAGAGCAGCAAGCATCGAGCAGTCGAAATAGTAACTCAACGGGGCAAAGCCAACGACGAGAGCAAGATAGCACTCAAAATGAGAGAAATAGGGGAGGGCGAGGATGAGCCAACAGCGTGGTGCAGCGCTTATCATCGTTCTATTCATTGTCGCACTGGCTGCGACATTGGCTGCACAGATGGCAGCCGATTTGATGGTACAAGTACAAAGAGCGCAGAATATTCAAACTCACCAGCAAGCCAAGTGGTATAGCTACGGCGCTGAAGAGTTAGTGAAAAAAGTACTGCTTGAGAGTAAAAAAGATGAGCCAGAAAAGGTCCACCTAGATCAGCCTTGGGCGCTGAGTGAGGTCCCTTACCCTGTTGATCATGGTACTTTAAGTGGCGAAGTGAGTGACTTACAGGCTTGCCTCAATTTGAACGCATTAAGAGCGCCCAAAAAACAAGGGTCTTCAAGTACTGATACGAATCCCGCGCATAAAGCGTTGTTGTCGTTGCTAACAAATATTGAAGACTTACCGCTGGACGAAAGCGAAGAAGCACTGGCTGATAGCGTGTACGACTGGCTGGACGAGGACAGCATTACCTTTCGTTCAGGTGCGGAAGAAGATGAATATATGTCGCGTACAACTCCTTATCTCAGTGCTAATAACCTGTTTGCGTCAGAGTCTGAGTTACGGGTGATAAAGGGTTTTAATCCTCTAGTGATGGAAAAGATAAAGCCTTATGTGTGTGTGATCCCAGGAAATACCGAGCTTAAGGTTAACGTCAATACAGTTATAGCCGATCAAGCCTTGTTGCTCAGTGCTTTATTGGATGGACTGAGTGAGTCTGGTGCACAAGCAGTAATTTCCGCTCGTCCAGAAAAGGGGTTTGATAGTGTTGAAGACTTTTTCATTGAGGCGAGAAACCAAGGTGCAAAAGTAGATAAAACCAGTGAAGAATTATTTACCGTAGATAGTAATTATTTTAAGTTACGCGCAAAAGCATTGTTTGATGAAAGACGCTTTTCAATGACCTCAATTATTCAAATAAATCAAGGTCAAGCAACCATACTGGCGCGAAAATTTGGAGGCGTACAGTGACAGAAAAATTAATGATCCGAGTGGGTCAGTCACATAATAACCCAATACATTGGCTGATTTTCTCATCAATAGATGAGCAAATTATTGCCAGTGGAGAATTAGACAGCGCAGAGCAGTTGCCACAGTTAGCTGAAAAGGCAGTTAATAGAGAAGTGACGCTGCTACTGAGCGCATCTCAAGTGCAATTAAAGAATGTGCTACTTCCAGCAAAATGGAATCGCAAGCTAGAGCAAGCTTTGCCGTTTATGCTCGAAGAGCAGGTCGCTTGTGATATTGATGAATTATTTATCGCGGTTGGCCAACCGGGGCTACAAGGTGAGCAACACAGTATTGAGGTAGCCATTTGTAATAAGCAGTGGCTACAAGATTGGTTAGCCTTGTTTAATGAACATAATATTGAACCTGCTCGAGTGTTGCCTGATGCGCTGTTGCTACCAGAGCAGCAGGAAAAAGAGTTATCGGTAATTGAGTTAGGTCAACAGTGGTTGTGCCGTTTTGGACAATGGCATATCAGTGCCATCGAAAAAACCTGGGGCGCGGATTACCTTTATGCGTTACAGCCGAGCAAAATTGTTCATTACAGCCCTGCGGATGCATTACCAGAGATAGCGCCAAAAGAAGCTAAACAAGCAGAGTACGATTTACCACTGGCGCTGTTTGCAAAACAGCTAGATAAAGTGTCGTTTAACTTAAGACAAGGTACCTTTGCGGCGAAGAAGAAGCAGCCTCAGTGGTGGAAAGATTGGCGCAGTGGCCTGTTGGCAGCAAGCATTGCGGTAGGGTGCTTTGTGTTAGTCAAAGGCACTCAGCTGGTCATGTTACAAAAACAAGCTGATGATTTTAAAGCTCAAGCGGTGGCTACTTACCAACAAGCATTCCCAGGTAAGGTTGTTCGCCCACACCTGCTAAGAAACCAGATCAAGAATGAGCTGGATAGCCTAAGCGGTACAGAGCACGGTGGCTTTTTGGAGCTGACCAATCATCTTGTGGCGGTATACAGGGAGGTTGAAAACTTTACCCCAGAGACGCTACGTTATGACCGTCGCCGTAACGAACTTCGCATTCGTGCAAGAGCGGATGGGTTCCAAGTGTTCGGTCAAGTGAAAGCAATTCTTGAACAAAGAGGCTTGAGTGTACAGCAAGGTTCATTAAATAACGATGGTGATGTGGTGATCGGTGAGATCCGACTAAGAGGTGATGCATGAAGCAGCAAGCATTAAAATACTGGCACTCGCTTAAGGAGCAAGAACAGAAACTACTGATTGTTGCTGCGGTCATATTCGCCATATTTGTATTAGTGATGGGGGTTTTCAGACCACTTAATGCGGCGGTAGAAAAAGCAGAGCGTGATAAATTGCGCCAGCAAGAGCTCGCCGCTTGGGTTAGCAGTAGTGTGGGTACACTAAAAAGTAGCGCATCCGGTGCTAAGCCTATGCAATCTGGCAACTTATCAGTGTTAGTAAACCGTACTCGCAATCAATATCAGATTAATATAAGCAAAATGCAACCAAGTGACCAAGCACTTAGATTGACCATAGATTCAGTGGAGTTCAATAAGTTGGTTGCTTGGTTGGACGAGTTGACTAATAAATATGGTGTAAAAATTGAGAGCCTCGATCTGGCACAAGATAGTTCACCCGGATACGTACGCGTTAGCCGCTTGTTGTTAGAGAATTAATATGAAAAAGACAGTTAGCTTAATACTTATTTTTATCGTCGCTTTTAGCCTGTTTACTTTGTATAACATGCCCGCTTCAGTTGCTTTACAGCTAGCTAATAAGCAAATTCCACCGAGTCTACAGATAGGTGCGGTGTCAGGCACTTTGTGGCAAGGGCAAGTGAGTGAAGTACGAGTCAGTAATTTACAGTTGAACAACGTGCGTTGGCGCATTGATGCGTCGGCTTTACTGATGGGGGATATGCAAGGTAATGTTCGCTTTGGTAATGCGCGTGAAAAAACTGAGATATCAGGCATGGGAGATTTCACATTAGGGCTTTTCGATCATTCAGTGAGCCTGTCTGATGCGTCTATCCGTTTTAGTGTTGAACAGGCTATGTCACAGGTTACTCTGCCGCTTCCTGTTAATGCTAAGGGGCGCGTACTGCTCGATATCGATCAGTACCAAAGTGGTATGCCGTACTGTGAATCCTTAGTGGGAGAGATCCGCAGTCCAGGTATTACCGTTGAAGGGATAACGGGCTGGTTTGATATTGGCCAGTTAGCCGGAGGCTTGAGCTGCAAGTCAGGTGATATCTCTGTGTTAGTAGACCCTGAAAATCGTTTAGGGTTACAAGCAGATGCTGTATTGGCAGAGAACTTCCAGTTTCGCGTAGCGGGTAACATTAAGCCTGATGCCTCATTACCCAAAGAAGTTCATGATGCGGTTAAGTTCTTGGGTCGTCCAGATGCTGACGGTCGTTATCCGGTTAATTTATAAAGATAACTATGCTTGATTTTAGTTTTACAGTTGAACATGAAAAACTGCTAGCGGATTATTTGGCTGCGCGTAGCGAGGCTATGTCGCTGGCGATGACCAAAGGATACTTATTTGCTTTAATCTGTGGTCCAAACGCGGTTGAGGTTGAGCAATGGTTGCATGATATCAGCGCGGCTGATGACAACATGGACGAGTCTGTAGTGTTTGCATTTATGGCTTTGCATCATCAGATCAGCGAGCAGGTTTTTGCTGGTAATTATCAATTACCATGGACGGCGCACAGTGACTATCAGTCACGTCACCAGTGGAGTGTTGGTTTTATAACAGCGGCACAGCCTTACTTTGAGGCTATTTTGACGGCCGAAAAACTAAGTAACGAACTCAAAGAAGCGTTGCAAGTTGCAACAGAACAACTGGCCTTTTTCTCTCTGTCTCAGTCTCAGGTAAGTGAGTACTGCCAACAAATCAATTGCGACGAAACGGAGTTTTTGACTCAGCAAAGTGAACTGGCAGGTGAGTTTGCCAAAGGCTTTGCGCAGTTAATAGAAGTGGTTGCAGTGGACAGCGGCTTGTATGATGATGAGGACGCTTTCTAAGCAATTTCTAGTTCGATATAGGTGCAACCCTTATCACAACAGACGTGACCTTTTTGCGCGGCATCAACAGCAAGATTGAGTTTGAGTGGTTTTTGGCACTGCTCACAGCAAATGGTTTGCCCTGCACTCAGTTTCTTAAGTAGCTGCTTTTGTTTGTTAAACGAAGCAGCACGCTGCTTATTAAGTTGACTAAAATCCATTACAAAGTTCCTGTTTTTTTCATCGCATTTTCTACAATATCGCAGATATTTTCGAGCTTGTCCGTGAAAAAATAAAGGCTCATCTCTCTTTCTAAACAATATTGTTTAAAAAATTGTCGCATAGCTAGGTCATTAGCCAATTCTTCGTCTAGATGAGCAGCTTGCTCTTCACTAAGTGATACTTGTGTATCTATGTTTGCACGGGCGAGCGATGCAGCCGTTGGACGTTGTACCTTGGTTGACTCGCTTAGCATTGAGATCAAATTTGTAATAAACTGCTCTCTGGGTTGTTTAATCAGCTCAATTTCTGTTGTGCACAGTGCGACAATAACCACTACAAAAATTAGGAATTTTTTCATAATTGCAGCTACTTTGATCTCAATAAATATAATGTCGCTTGGAGTGTAATAAAATAGCATAGTGAAAAGCAAGTCTGGCGGTTTTTTGCTGTAATAAGCAACTCCAGAGATTGGCGTTGTTTTGAATTGCTCGTTGTTTAATGACTTAAATGTGGCATTTGTTGGTATCAATCAACTGGCAAGCTTGCGTATAATATCCCTATTCTAGTTAAGGTTACTTGAGCAAGTACCTGTCGATCATAGCGGCCTAAGGAGCTTCGATGGACAATCAAATTAAAGTCAAAAACATACCTACAGAAGTTAAAATTCAACCACCTGAACAGTTGCAACCTGATAGGTTTAACCCCCGAAATCGAATATATGTGCGTGCTGTTCAAGGGCTGCATCAATTGTTACGAAAGCAAATTGGTTTCGTCGGTATGCTTGCATTTATGTTGCTGCCTTGGCTGAGTTTTAACGGACAGCAAGCGGTACTATTTGACTTGTTTGAACAGAAGTTTAATATTTTTGGGCTGACATTATTGCCGCAAGACTTAACGATTCTGGCATTTATTTTAATGATAGCTGCCTTTGCTTTATTTCTGGTGACAACCTTCTATGGTCGAGTGTGGTGCGGATATACGTGTCCTCAAACCGTTTGGACTTTTATCTTTATTTGGTTTGAAGAAAAGTTTGAAGGCTCAGCAAATCAGCGGAAGAAACTTGATCAACGTGCAATGGATTTCGACAAGTTTTGGCGCAAAACCGCAAAGCATAGTAGCTGGATACTATTTTCTTTGTACACCGCAATTACCTTTGTAGGGTATTTCACTCCAATCCGAACGCTGTTACCTGATCTACTCACTTTTTCTGCAAGTGGCTATGCAACCGTGAGTATTTTGGTGTTTGCCGTGTGTACGTATGGTAACGCAGGGTGGATGAGGGAAATCATGTGTTTGCATATTTGCCCTTATTCACGATTCCAGTCAGCCATGTTTGATAAAGACACCTTTACGGTCAGTTATGATGCTAAACGTGGTGAGGAGCGAGGCCCTCGCTCGCGTAAGCAGGATCGTAATGAGCTAGAGCTGGGTGATTGCATTGATTGCAACTTGTGCGTGCAGGTCTGCCCCACAGGTATCGATATTCGTAACGGTTTGCAGTATGAATGTATCAATTGTGGTGCTTGTATTGACGCTTGTGATGGTGTGATGGACAAAATGAACTATCCTCGCGGTCTTATTTCATATACCACGGAGCGCAACCTTGAAGCATCAGCTGAAAAAACTAAGCCAATACGCGGAAAATTGGTTGGTTATGTGTGTATTCTGCTGGTCTTAACTGGTGCTCTGGTCGCGAATGTTGCCATGCGCAAACCTATGGAGTTGGATATAATTCGTGATAGAAACCAGCTTTATCGGGTCAACTTCGAAGGGTTGGTTGAAAATACCTATACCTTAAAAATTATCAACAAGGCACAAAAAGAACAAACATTTCATATTGAAGTGCTTGGTTTAACGCATTTTGAGTATCTAGGTAAGCAGCAAGTAACGGTTGGGGCCGGTCGCGCATTGGATGTGCCACTGTCCTTAATTATTGACCCCTATGAGCTTAAAAAACCAATAACAGAGTTTGAGTTTGCTATCTACCCGATAGATCAGCCGCAATCAAAGCTGACGCAAGCCACAAACTTTTTTAAAGGCAAATAGTTAAGTACACTAAGGCTTATTACTTAAAAGCGGGGTTTCCCGCTTTTTTTATAACAGAGAAAATTTATGAGCGAATTCAGTTTTGCTAATTTAACACCAGACTTTATTTTGGATGCGGTTGAAAGTATATCGATATATCCCGAGTCAGGATTGTTGGCTTTAAACAGTTATGAAAATCGAGTGTATCAGTTTAAAGCTGAAGACAATCGCCGGTATGTGGTGAAATTTTATCGGCCAGAGCGCTGGAGTGATGAGCAAATACGAGAAGAACATCAATTTGCATTTAGCCTAGAGGCTGCAGAAGTGCCGGTTGTTGCGCCAATTAAAATAGACGGTGAAAGCCTATTTCACTTTCAAGGCTACCGTTTCGCGCTGTTTCCGAGTGTTGGTGGTAGACAGTTCGAAATGGATAACCTCGATCAATTGGAGGTTCTAGGCCGGTATATTGGACGTATGCATAGCGTTGCGGGTGCGACTTCATTCAGCTATCGGCCAACTGTTAACTGTCAAGATTATTTGCACAATGCTAAAGCCGCGCTAGTAGAAAGCCAGATGGTTCCTATGCACCTTGAAACCGCATTCATGACTATTTTGGAGCAGTTAATCAAAAAAACAGAGCAAGATTATTATCAAGTTGATCAGATCCGTTTGCATGGAGACTGTCATGCTGGCAATATTCTGTGGGCCGGTGATAGCTTAATGCTTGTTGATTTAGATGACTGTCGACAAGGGCCTATGATCCAAGACTTATGGATGATGTTAAATGGCGATAGGCAGGAGCAGGTAATACAGCTTGATACTTTGTTGTCAGGTTATGAAGAGTTTAATTCGTTCGAGCAGCGACAGCTTAATTTGATTGAGCCGTTGCGGGCGATGCGCATGGTTCATTATATGGGGTGGTTGGCAACAAGGTGGCAAGATCCTGCTTTTCCACGGAACTTTTCGTGGTTTGCGACTGACAAATACTGGGAACAACAGATTTTGGCTTTAAAAGAACAGTTTGCGACATTACATGAACCTGCGCTTAGATTAATTCCATAAAAAAATTGAGAGATATCCATGTTTAAAACGATAAAACAAACTTTATTGATAATGTGTCTTCCCTTACTGGCGTTTGCTGCAAATGCAGCTGATTTCTCGGACGGCAAGCACTACCAAACCATAGAAAATAAAAAAAGTGAAACACCTAAAGTTACAGAGTTTTTCTCTTTCTATTGCCCTCACTGTTACCAATTTGAACCAGTCGCATTATCACTGGAAGCCAGCCTTCCAGAAGGTGCTGTGTTTGAAAAAAGCCATGTAAACTTTTTACGCGGTGCATCGGCGCAGATACAAAGCAACCTGAGCTACGCATACATCATTGCAAAGCAAGCGGGCAAAGAGAAAGAGGTTGCAGCACAAATATTTGAAAGTATTCATATTAAAAAAGCGAATTTGCACGATATTAAAGATGTAAAGCAGCTACTTGCACTTAATGGTATCAGTGAAAAAGAGTTTGATGACGGTTTGAGTAGTATGCTGGTTATTGCACAAGAGAAGCAGATGCAGGACCAACAAGAGTTATTTAGCAAGCTAGGTGCATTAAGAGGCGTTCCGACTTTTATTGTCAATGACAAATATAAAGTGAATATGAAAGAGCTTAAAAGCCAAGCTGAGTTAGAAGAATTAGTTCAGTATCTGCTACAAAAATAAGAATTGGAGAATTATATGTTGAAGTTAGTAAAAGCAGCGGTAGTTGCCTTAATGTTACCAATGCTTGCCAATGCGGCACAGTATGAAGAAGGTGTACACTATGAGGTAGTCTCAGAGAGAGGGACTAAAAAACCAGAAGTGACAGAGTATTTTTCATTTTATTGTCCTGCATGTAATGCCTTTGAACCGCTAATAGCTCAGTTTAAATCTAAGCTAGATGAAGATGTTAAGTTCAAAAAGAGCCATGTGGACTTTGTAGGGTCGCGCGATCCAGAAGTGCAAAAGATGATGGCAAATGCTTTGGCAACAGCTGAAGTATTACCACAAAAAGACGCGATCATTTCTGCATTGTTCACACATATCCATACTAAACGTGGAAAAATTAATGAAGTGGCTGATCTGAAAGACATCTTTGTTTCTCAGGGCGTTGATGCCGAAAAGTTTGATAAGCTTTACAAGAGCTTCTCTGTTCGTACTAAAGCGTCGAAGATGTCACGTATGCAAGAGCAGATGCAGGAAAAGGGCGCATTGACAGGCGTACCAACATTTATCGTAAATGGTAAATATAAACTGTTACTTCGTGAGTCAAATACCACGTCGCCTGAACAGATCAGTGCATTGATCAACTACTTAGCAGCTAAGTAAGTTTCTGGTTAGATAAAAAAGCCTCGTTACTACGGGGCTTTTTTATTACTGATTGTTTAACTTACTTGCGCTTTAAAAATACACCAGATTCAACATGATGTGTGTATGGAAATTGATCGAAAATAGCGATACGAGAAATGCTGTGCGTTTCACATAACAACTCCAAGTCGCGCTCTAACGTATCAGGGTTGCAAGAGATATAGATAATATTGTCGTAGTTTGCTACTAGGCGACAGGTCAACTCATCCATACCTGCACGAGGCGGATCGACTAGAATGGTCTGACAGTTATAATCTTCTAAGTTGATACCGTTGAGTCTTGAAAAACTGCGCTCACCTTTCATGGCCTGTGTAAACTCTTCGCTCGACATACGAATGATATCAAGGTTCTCTACATTGTTTGCGGCGATATTGTATTGTGCAGAGTGCACCGAGGACTTAGATATCTCAGTAGCCAGCACTTTATCAAACGAACTTGCTAAGGCGATAGAAAAATTACCATTGCCGCAATACAGTTCTAATAGATCATTTTGCAAAGGCTCACAAATCGACTGTGTCCAAGCGAGCATTTTTTCGTTGACCTTAGCATTGGGTTGAGTAAAGCTATTTTCTACTTGTTGATAGGTATATTCTTTACCATTGACGTTTAACACTTCGGTGACAAAGTCACTGCCAAAAACTACTTTCTGTTTTCGTGCTCGGCCAATAAAATCTATTTTATAGATCTGTTGTAGCTCTGTGCGTAGCTGTTCCATAGCTTGTTGCCAATTGTCATCAAGTGCTTTGTGATAAAGCAGACTTACTAAGATCTCACCGCTAAGTGTAGAAAGGTAATCTATTTGGAATAGCTTGCGACGCAACACCTCATTGTGGCGTAACTTATCCATCATGACTTGCATGATTTCTGAAATGAGTGGCGCAGCAGGATCAAATGTATCAACGCGGATCTTTTGTTTGGTTTGTTGATCAAACATAATGTGGAATAAGTCTTCTCCCTCATGCCACACTCTAAACTCAGCTCTTTGGCGGTACTGTGTTTTTGGCGAATCATATACTTCAAGCTTAGGTGCGTTAAAGCGGGCAAAGTGCTCGCTGATGCGCAACTGTTTTTCGTTCAGTTGCTGTGTATAAGTGGAAGTATCGATGTGAATGACAGCCATAATTAGAAAGTACCTTGCAAAATAGAGACGCGCTATTTTAGGGAGCATTGTGGATTTGTCCAGTTTATCGCATAAAAATTGTTTCTTTTTTATACTAAGTACACTATAGCTTCGTGAGTTTTAGCCGATAACAAGGAACGAATAGCTGTATTAACAGCCGGCTGAACGCGATATTTGGAGCCAGAACATGAAAATTGGACAAATACATCAACTACTTAATCCTGGAATGATTAATAAAGCGAGTAAACATGGGATGTTACTCCCAAGTGCAAAATTTAACGTAGACAGTTACTCTGGTGACAAGGGTAAGCTTGCTGCAATGGTACTTGACGATAAACTTGCACAGGCTTTGGGCATAGAAAAAAAGCAAGACAAAGAGAAACCTTTGTTTGATTTCGAAGCTATCACAAAAAATGTGTTGGACTTTGTAACGGCAGCGGTCAACAAAGCGAAAGTGAACGGCAAAGACGATGATACCTTAAAAGAGATGCTTGGCGCTGCTCGTAAAGGTGTGCAAATGGGAATAGACGAGGCCACTGAGGAACTTAAAGGTGTTAATGCCTTTAATGATGATATTGAGCAGGGCATAGAGAAAGCCAAAGAAGGCATTTTCAAAGGACTCGATGAATTTGAAGAGTCTTTGTTTGATCCCAAGCCTGAGTCAGTACAGGTGAGTGAGGCTCAGTTTGCCAGTTTGTCTAATCAGGCTGAATATAGTTTCACAACCGCAGAAGGTGATGAAGTTAAAATTACATTTAGTGATGCACGTTCACAAACTAATGCTGCAAGCTACAGCCAAAAGGGTAACGATCATGGCTTGGCTGTTGGCCAACAAACTCGGCACGAAGTAAGCTTTGCCATCGTGGTAAATGGTGAGTTAAACCAAGAGGAACAACAAGCGATCAACGAAATGATGGCAGATGTTCGCAATGTGAGTGATAGCTTTTTTGCAGGAGAGTATGATGACGCGTTTGAAAAGGCTAAAGAGCTGAACATAGACAATGATCAGATAGCTAACTTCACTATGGATCTGCGTCAAACAAAAACATCAGCTGCGATTAGCCAGTATCAACAATCAAATCCTTTAAAAGAGATAGAAAAATCTTTGCAGCCATTGGATAAGCAGTTGGAGAATATCCATGAGCAAGGTAAGAAGTTAGGTATTGAAAAGCAGTTACCCGATATTATGGCGTGGATAAACGATGGCCAGGCTCGTCTTAATGAGTTTATGGATTATATCCAAGGGTTCTTTGGCAAGCTAAATAGTGATGAAGGCAGCTAATAATTAATTTATTTTTCATGTTCACCATGGCACACTGCGACTCATGTTTATTAGAAGGGTCGCGGTGTTTTGCCACATATTTTGGTCTTTGATTCAGGGGTAGGTGGTACCAGTGTTCTGAGCCACATTCAGTCTTTACTTCCCACTGCCCAATATAGCTATGTAATGGACAATGCACTGCTTCCTTATGGTTTACAATCAGAACAAACGATTCAATCTAGACTAGCCTGTTTGATAAAAAGGATTAACGATTTTGAACACGTGGTTGATCTTATCGTGATTGCTTGCAATACCGCGTCTACACAAGCACTTGCCGCGACGAGAAAGTTGACATCCATTCCGATTGTAGGTGTGGTTCCCGCAATTAAACCTGCGGCAGCACAGAGTAAGAGCCGACGTATAGCGCTGCTTGCCACACCGGCTACTTCAAATAATGCGTATACAAATAGTTTGATTGCTGAACATGCTAAGGGGTGTCGAGTCGATTTACATAAATCAACCAGACTGGTGGCTTTGGCTGAACAATATTACTGGCAGCAAACATTAGATCTCGACAAATTAGCGCATGAACTGGAATACATTAATATAGATAAAGAAGTTGATTGTATTGTCTTGGGGTGTACTCATTTCCCAATTCTTAGGACACAACTAGAAAAATTTTATGGTTCCCACGTAGATCTCATTGACTCGGGTCATGCGATTGCTAAGCGAGTACAGTTTTTACTCGAAGGTAAACAATCCAATCGTAGTGGTGTAAAAATGCCGCTGCAATTTTTTGCAACGGCACCAAGTGGAATGACCAATAAAGAAGGTGTTACTTGCAGAGCAATTGACCTTAACTGTTAGTCGTTTCTTCTTCGTTATCAAATTGCTTTTGTTTTGCAGCACGCACTTTCAGAGTGCGCTGTTGAAATTCTTTATCATTCAGCTGAGCAATAGCGTGGTCAGCATCCTTTTCGGCCATTTCGACGAAGCCAAAGCCACGTCGTTTCCCTGTATTTTTATCTTTCAATAGTCTGACGCTAAAAACTTGTCCTTGTTCTGCAAAAAGATCGCGGACAACGCCTTCATTTGCTTTATAAGGCAAATTACCAACATAAAGCGTTTTTGTTGCTACTTCTAGTGTGTCGTCTTGTGCTTGTTTAGGGCTTGTAAGGATAACCGCTAAGCCACCTATAACAATACCAAGGGCAAGTAATAGTGGTGCGCTAATCTGGATGCTTGAAAGCAAAAATTGCATCACGACAAACCCTACAATTGCGAGTGCCGCTGTAATAAGAAAAGACTTTTGGGACGATGATTTCATAATAGAGTTACCAATAAACAGAGGATATACATTAATTTAACAAATAAAGAAGCTATCTTAACGAGATTAATAAACTTCGCAATAATAAAAATAGATATAGAGTAGGAAATTGCACTAAAAATAAGCAAAAAATCGCTTTTTTGATGGTTTTGGGTGTAAAGTGAGCAAACGAGTTGGTTTTCTTAAAAAAAGCTTGATCAAAAAAAGGATCGCCCTATAATGCGACCCCACTGACACGGAGCGCTACGCTGAATAAGCAAAGCAACAACGGGTCAGCGTCGAGTAAAACTTAACTTTGCTTTTTCTTACCAAGAAAAACTTAAAATTAAGTGTTGACAAAAAATAGGGAATGCTTAGAATGCACACCCCTAGCGAGATGAAGCCAAGCGCTGAATCATCGCAACGTTCTTTAAAAATATGAAGCAATCATCTGTGTGGGCACTCGTACAGATTGAGTTCTAACAAAANATTTAGAGTCTCAATTGAACTGAGTGACCAACGGCAATAAATTTAATTTGTTGCAGCACAGTCAATTCGTTCTTGGTAACAAGAACAAAATCAGAATTCAATGAGCGCCGTTTGAAGTTTACTTCAAACAAAAAAACTTTTAATTGAAGAGTTTGATCATGGCTCAGATTGAACGCTGGCGGCAGGCCTAACACATGCAAGTCGAGCGGAAACGAGAATAGCTTGCTATTCGGCGTCGAGCGGCGGACGGGTGAGTAATGCTTGGGAACATGCCTTTAGGTGGGGGACAACAGTTGGAAACGACTGCTAATACCGCATAATGTCTACGGACCAAAGTGGGGGACCTTCGGGCCTCACGCCTAAAGATTGGCCCAAGTGGGATTAGCTAGTTGGTGAGGTAATGGCTCACCAAGGCGACGATCCCTAGCTGGTTTGAGAGGATGATCAGCCACACTGGGACTGAGACACGGCCCAGACTCCTACGGGAGGCAGCAGTGGGGAATATTGCACAATGGGCGCAAGCCTGATGCAGCCATGCCGCGTGTGTGAAGAAGGCCTTCGGGTTGTAAAGCACTTTCAGTAAGGAGGAAAGGTTAAGTCTTAATACGGCTTAGCTGTGACGTTACTTACAGAAGAAGCACCGGCTAACTCCGTGCCAGCAGCCGCGGTAATACGGAGGGTGCGAGCGTTAATCGGAATTACTGGGCGTAAAGCGTACGCAGGCGGTTTGTTAAGCGAGATGTGAAAGCCCCGGGCTTAACCTGGGAACTGCATTTCGAACTGGCAAACTAGAGTGTGATAGAGGGTGGTAGAATTTCAGGTGTAGCGGTGAAATGCGTAGAGATCTGAAGGAATACCGATGGCGAAGGCAGCCACCTGGGTCAACACTGACGCTCATGTACGAAAGCGTGGGGAGCAAACAGGATTAGATACCCTGGTAGTCCACGCCGTAAACGATGTCTACTAGAAGCTGGGGTCCTCGGACAACTTTTTCAAAGCTAACGCATTAAGTAGACCGCCTGGGGAGTACGGCCGCAAGGTTAAAACTCAAATGAATTGACGGGGGCCCGCACAAGCGGTGGAGCATGTGGTTTAATTCGATGCAACGCGAAGAACCTTACCTACACTTGACATACAGAGAACTTTCTAGAGATAGATTGGTGCCTTCGGGAACTCTGATACAGGTGCTGCATGGCTGTCGTCAGCTCGTGTTGTGAGATGTTGGGTTAAGTCCCGCAACGAGCGCAACCCCTATCCTTAGTTGCCAGCGATTCGGTCGGGAACTCTAAGGAGACTGCCGGTGATAAACCGGAGGAAGGTGGGGACGACGTCAAGTCATCATGGCCCTTACGTGTAGGGCTACACACGTGCTACAATGGCGTATACAGAGTGCTGCGAACTTGCGAGAGTAAGCGAATCACTTAAAGTACGTCGTAGTCCGGATTGGAGTCTGCAACTCGACTCCATGAAGTCGGAATCGCTAGTAATCGCGGATCAGAATGCCGCGGTGAATACGTTCCCGGGCCTTGTACACACCGCCCGTCACACCATGGGAGTGGGTTGCTCCAGAAGTGGATAGTCTAACCTTCGGGAGGACGTTCACCACGGAGTGATTCATGACTGGGGTGAAGTCGTAACAAGGTAGCCCTAGGGGAACCTGGGGCTGGATCACCTCCTTAACGATTTAGAACAGATTTGTTCGAAGTGTCCACACAGATGATTGTT
>NZ_MKJU01000038.1 GCF_001854605.1 Pseudoalteromonas amylolytica
CGCTCATTGAATTCTGATTTTGTTCTTGTTACCAAGAACGAATTGACTGTGCTGCAACAAATTAAATTTATTGCCGTTGGTCACTCAGTTCAATTGAGACTCTAAATNTTTTGTTAGAACTCAATCTGTACGAGTGCCCACACAGATGATTGCTTCATATTTTTAAAGAACGTTGCGATGATTCAGCACTTGGCTTCATCTCGCTAGGGGTGTGCATTCTAAGCATTCCCTATTTTTTGTCAACACTTAATTTTAAGTTTTCTTGGTAAGAAAAAGCAAAATTAAGTTTTACTCGACGCTGACTCGTTGTTGCTTTGCTTATTCAGCGTAGCGCTCCGTGTCAGTGGGGTCGCATTATAGGGCGGCGAACAAAAAGCGCAAGCGGTTTTTACAGAATTATTGAAGAAAAGTGATAAAAACAGACCGTTCGCATTATTTTTGAGCAAAACCTTCTGTTTTTGATAATTTTATAAGCAAAAATGGCCCTTTGAAACTATAGATTCTTTGAAACTGAAGCTCTACACTTACAACACAGTATAAATACTAGATAGAGGTAACCATGCTTAGAAGCTATAAAGGCATTACCCCAACTCTTGATGAAGCCGTGTATGTCGATGAATCATCAGTTTTAGTCGGTGACATAACCATAGGTAAAGATAGCAGTATCTGGCCATTGGTCGCAGCGAGAGGTGATGTTAATTATATTAAAATTGGCGAACGAACAAATATCCAAGATGGTTCAGTCTTACATTTAACCCGAGCTACAAAGTCTAATCCAAATGGTTATCCATTGATCATAGGCGATGATGTAACTGTTGGACACAAGGTAATGTTGCATGGCTGCACTTTAGGTAATCGTATTCTTGTAGGCATGGGCGCTATAGTAATGGACAATGTCACTGTTGAGGATGACGTTATTATAGGTGGCGGTGCGCTGGTTCCACCCAACAAGACCCTTGAGTCAGGGCATTTATACGTCGGCAGCCCAGTAAAGAAGTCTCGTCCTCTTAGTCCTGATGAGCTGGCATTTTTAAAAGTCTCAGCTCAAAACTATGTTCAGCTTAAAGATGAGTATTTAGACGAAAGCTAATAAAATGCTACCATCCTCTTCATAGACTTCGTCTTCTATTAATTGTTCAGCCTGCATTTCATAGTCAAATTGATGGGCCTGAAAATGCTTAAGTGCGGCTTCATCCGTCATTGGTGGTGTCACAATTAAGCATTTGACTATCATACCATTGACCATCGCCGTGAAGGTTAACGTGTTTTCAACCACATTTACGTCATCATTGAAAAGAATCCCCTGATTCATAGTGCCTCTTTATTTTTCATCGCATTGATCACATGTTCTGTGTTTGGTTTTTTATTGCGCCACACCTCATAGGCTTCTGCCGCCTGCCCTATTAGCATGCCTAAGCCATCAACTAACTGTGCTTTGGCGTTATGTGATGCAACCCACATTAAAAAGCTCGTGCGTTGATCAGAGTAGAACATATCGTAAGCCAGTACACACTGTTGCAGTACTGATGGAGAAATGTCGGGCACTTCCCCAGTGACACTCGACGAAGTCGAATTAATTACTATGGTAAATTCATCTTGAGGAATATCTTGTAAGCCACACCCTGATACATCACCAAATGGCAAAAACTCCGCAGCCAAGGATTGTGCTTTGCTTGCTGTACGGTTTGCTATCACAACCTTACTGACACCCGCTTGCAACAAAGGATAAATACACCCTCTAGCAGCCCCTCCGGAGCCAACGAGTAAAACTGTGGCATTATCAAGTGGAGCTTTATGTTGTATTAGGTCAGATACTAACCCTGCACCATCAGTGTTATCTCCTAATAATTTCCCATCATCTAATTGCTTTAAAGTATTCACAGCACCAGCGAGTTTCGCTCTTTGCGTAAGCTGATCAGCAAGCTCGAAGGCCTGCTCTTTAAATGGCAAAGTCACATTTGCACCTTTACCACCAGAGGCAAAAAACTTCTCAATGGATTCTTTAAAACCGTCTAAAGGTGCTAGAATCGCCTCGTAGCTGATCTGATCCATGCACTGGCGCGCAAATGCTTGGTGGATCAGCGGTGATTTCGAATGTTTTATGGGGTGTCCAAACACCGCGTATTTGTCCATGATAACGCCTAAGAAGTTTTCAATATTATGAAGCAGTTAATAAAACGCATCTTCAATCAGGATGCAAGTAAATCACAAAGTGAGTCAACACCTACACCTGAAAAAACACCCTACGAGATTATGGGCGGTGAACCAGGTGCACGTGCGCTGGCCGATAGATTCTACGACATTATGGCCAGCGACCCCTATGCGAAACCTTTATATGATATGCATCCTCAGCCTTTAGATAGGATACGCCAGGTATTTTTTGAGTTTTTATCTGGTTGGCTAGGCGGACCAGACTTGTTCGTAGAAAAATATGGTCATCCAAGATTAAGGCAACGCCATATGCCGTTTCCAATTGATAAAGATTTACGTGATCAATGGATGTACTGTATGAACAAGGCGCTTGATGAGCAAATCGACAACCCCTTACTGCGCGAAGGTTTACGTCACTCATTGGCGCAATTGGCAAGTCATATGATAAATCAAGACTAAAGTCTTAGTCCTCGACACACTAAACCGCGCTGCTTTTTGCGCTAAGTCAAAAACTCTAATTTTGTGCTTGTCATAATACGCATCCTCATAAAGGAGAAGTGTGCGATGCGTGTGACCTCTATTCAACATAAAATTTATGCCTTGTTGGCTGCAACAGGCATTTTAGTACTGATCGCCAGTATTTTAAGTAGCTCTAACCAGCAGCAAACATTGGCACAAGATACCGTCGCCAACAATATCCGTTTATTGGCCGATAATTACTTCGATTCAATCAATACGATGATGCTCACTGGCACTATGGCAAACCGAGAGATCCTGAGTCAAAAGCTACGAGCTCATGAGAGCATTGAAGATGCCCATATAATTCGTGGTGCTAAAGTGGTTAAACTTTACGGTCCAGGCAGCGCCAATCAATCACCAAGTAACGATGCCGAACACCAAGCCCTGAGGGGGGTTGAGTCTTTGCTTGTTGAGTCTCGCGATGGCAAACGAATTATGACCTATCTCAAACCTATGGTAGCCAGCAGTGATTATAAAGGCACAAACTGCTTGGGTTGCCATCAAGCAGAAGAAGGCGAGGTGCTTGGAGCAGTAAGAATTAGCTATTCATTGGCAGATATTGATGAGAGCGTAACCACCAACACTTGGCTGAATACAGGCCTACTGACAACTATTTTTGTTATTGCATTTGTGGTGTTGGGTAGCCTGTTCCGCAGGCTATTTATTGTTAGGTTAAAAACTTTAGGCCGCACAATGCGACTGGCCACACAAAATAAGGACTTAAGTCTCAGGGTTGATGACACCGTAGACGATGAGTTGGGTAGGCTTGCTGTTAATTTTAATAAGATGATGTCATCTTTCAAAGACAATATAGGCCAAGTGTCACATACCTCTAAGGTACTTATCCAATCAGCCGAAACGATTTACACCTCGGCCGACGCCACTGAGCGTGCCATACAATTACAAAAGCAAGGCACCGATTCCGTTGCGGCAGCAATTAATGAACTTGAAAGCTCTTCTAGTGAAGTGAAAAATACCACACATTTTGCGTCGGAAAAGTCTGATAGTAGTAATCACCTTGCTGAAGAAAGTATGGCGGTTGCAGAGCATACAGAAGTGAGTATTAATCAGTTAGCACAAGATGTGCGCCAAGCAGCGGCACAAGTGAGTCAGTTACAAGCACAAACATTAGAAGTAGGAAAAGTGCTTGAGGTGATCAGCAGTATCGCCGAACAAACTAACCTGTTGGCGTTGAATGCAGCAATTGAGGCTGCCAGAGCTGGTGAAGCGGGTAGAGGCTTTGCGGTGGTAGCTGATGAAGTTCGCACCCTTGCCACCAGAACTCACGATTCGACCGATGAAATCAAACGCACCATAGATAAGCTACAAAGTGAAGCGCAGCAGACTGTCAAAGCAATGAGCGCCTCCTGTGAGGAAGCCGATGACAGAGCAATGCAAGTCAAAAAAGTTGCGCAGGCTTTAAAAGATATTTCAAATCAAATGCACGAGATTAATAATCTAAACGTACAAATAGCAGATGCGACTGAACAACAAAACTTAGCGGCTGAAGAGATCAACCAAAGCGTGGTAGCCATTAGAGACAATGCCGAGCAATCACTCATCGACGCCCATGGCAGTAAAAAAGTTAGCGAAGAATTATTGAGTCTGGCACGCTCGCTAGACGACCAAGTACGGAGCTTTATATTAGATTAAACCTAGTTGTTATGCTGTGTTCAGGCGCCCTAGAGGCGCCTTTTTATATCCCTAGCAAGCCAACCAGTCTTGAGGCTTAAGATAAAACTCATATAGTTTCGCTTCTGCAGAGTTAGAAGCTGGACTAAAGTTATACTCCCAACGCGCCAAAGGAGGCATCGACATGAGAATCGACTCTGTGCGCCCTCCGGTTTGCAAGCCAAACAAAGTACCGCGATCCCACACGAGATTAAACTCTACATAGCGACCACGTCGATAAAGTTGGAACTGACGCTCATGTTCACCGAACGGTGTATCTTTGCGACGTTCAATTAGGGGTAGATAAGCATCTAAATAACCATTACCTACTGCCTGCATAAACGCGAAGCTCTTATCGAACCCCCACTCATTCAGATCATCAAAAAATAATCCACCTACACCACGAGTTTCACCTCGGTGCTTTAAGTAAAAGTACTCATCACACCATTTTTTGTAATCATCATACACCTGCTCACCAAAAGGCTTACACAAGTCTTGGGCTGTTTGGTGCCAATGTTTTACATCTTCTAGCACTGGATAAAATGGTGTTAAATCAAAACCACCACCAAACCACCAAATAGGCTCCTCACCTTCTTTTTCTGCGATGAAAAAACGTACATTGGCATGACTGGTAGGGATGTGTGGATTCTTTGGATGAATAACCAGTGAAACACCACAAGCATGAAAACTTCGGCCTGCTAACTCTGGTCGATGTGCCGTCGCAGAAGCAGGCATAGATTCACCAAAAACATGAGAGTAGTTTACTCCTCCTTGCTCTATAACAGCGCCATCACGAATAACACGTGTGCGCCCGCCACCGCCTTCCTCACGTTGCCACGCATCTTCAACAAATTTTGCTGTACCATCAGCCTGTTCCAAACCAGCACAAATCGAGTCCTGCAATGTCAACAAAAACGCTTTAACTGATTCTAAATTTACCTTGCTCATGTGTATTATTGATTTCCTCGAATAAGTGCACCACTGAGTGCATGTTTTATTTGGCTTGGATTAGCACTCCCGCCTAACTCACCCATTACATAACAGGCTATCTGATCATGAAAAGTGGCTTTGGCCTGTGCAATACTGATCACAGGCTCAGCACCAGTAATGTTTGCACTTGTGGATACCAAAGGCTTTGCGAACGTTTGACACAAAGCGTTTACAACTGGATGAGCACTAATACGAATCGCAATTGTATCGTGATTACCCGTCAGCCACTTAGGTGTATCTACTTTTGCAGGCAGTAACCAAGTGATGGGCCCCGGCCAAGATGAAAAAATGTCGGCCCGTTTGTCCATGGGAATTTTTGCATCATCAACGTAAGGCAAGCACTGTCCATAATTATCAGCGACTAAGATCAGCCCTTTTGTTACGTCTCTTTGCTTAAGGTTGAGTAACTGCATTACCGCAGCTTCATTGTCTGGGTCACACCCTAGGCCATAAACGGCTTCAGTAGGATAACAAAGCACGTCACCTGCGTTAAATGCACTCTGCGCATCCTGCAAATTAATCGGTTGTGTATTACTCACTTTGACTCTCTATCTTGTGCTGACAGGTTTTTTGTGGACATTGTAACACAGCTTTACCCGACCTTTGCTTTTGCACCATAACGCCCCAACCACATTTCGGGCAAGCTTGGGAAACTGGCTGCTGGTTTAAGCTGTACTTACAATGTGGATAACGGTCACATGAAAAAAAGAACTTCCCAAACTTGTTCTTACGCTTTGTTAACTGGCCTTTGTGGCATTTCGGGCAGTCAACTTCTTGCTCTGCTTCTGCCTCTTGCTCATCATGTGCGATGTAGTGACATTCAGGGTAGCCGGTACAGCCAATGAACATGCCATAGCGGCCGTTTCGAATCACTAAGTGATTACCACACTCTGGACATGGGGAGTCCTCTAATACTTTAATGTCATGGTTATCATGGTGAGCCAGAGGGCGAATGTAATTACACGCGGGGTAACTGGCACACCCCAAAAAAGGGCCATTTTTGCTGTGTTTGATCACCAGCTCAGAGCCACACTCGGGGCAAACTTCATACTCTTTTTCTAGCGCATGCTGTTTTGCATTAAATAAAGAATGGTCAATTTTACTCATATCACCTTCGGCCAGTGCACAATTTTGCGCCTAATATAACCGCCATGGGCTTAGGGTCAAGGGATGACCCTAAAATTTATTAGTGCAAGTAGCCGCCCGGTTCATCAAAAATAAGATCTTCCATCTGGGCATAGGCTTGCTCCTTACCAGGTACGTTAAAGAGCACCATTAAAATAACCCACTTTAGGTCTTCGAGCCCAATCGTTGGCTTTTCTAACGCAAACAAGCGGTCAATCACCATTTCTCTTGTTATTGAATCAATCACACCCACTTGCTCAACAAACATAAGAAAACCACGACACTCAACGTCTAACATTTGGCATTCTTGCTCTGTGTAAATTCGAATAGCGCTATCGGCTTTGCTGTTTAGATAAGGGATTTCATCGCTATGTTGTAGGTCAGCTAACTGCTCTAACCAATCCAGTGCTTTATAGATTTCTTCTTGATTAAAGCCTGCCCGTAACAACTCATCGGTTAACTCATTTTGCTCAACAAAGATATCCGCTTCGCTGTGGATATAGTTCTCAAATAGATACATTAGGATATCAAACATGATTAACCCCTTGCTAATTTAATGTAGCCGTCTAAGACGCGTTCTACTTTATCTTCAAGCTCTAGGTCCAATAAACGTGCAACTACACGTTCAACGGGCCACTGGGTCCTTTGCGTTAAGGTATCCACCGAAGTGACCTCAAAGCCAAGGTTTTGTAATACTGGGCAGTCCTCCTGTGGTGAATCATTTTTTATCACACTCTCTATACTATATAGACCGTTTTCTGGCAAAAAGCTCACATCTTCCAGAATGTCTTCTACGCTCTCCGTTAATTTTGCTCCTTGTTTCAACAAGTAATGACAGCCTTGTGACAGAGAGCTTTTAATGGATCCAGGCACCGCAAACACCTCACGGTTCTGCTCCAATGCATAGCGCGCAGTGATCAACGAGCCACTTTTCATTTCAGCTTCAACTAGCACCACTCCTAATGACAAACCTGAGATAATACGATTTCGTCGTGGAAAGTGATTTGCTTTTACCCCAGTTCCCGGAAAAAACTCACTGACCAGCAGGCCTGCCTCCAACACCTGTTGGTATAACAAGTTATGGCGTTTAGGGTACACAATATCAACCCCCGTCCCTAGCACTGCGATAGTGGTACCCGATAACAGCTCGTTACCTGCAAGCGCCCCTTTATGAGCTGCTCCATCTATCCCTCTGGCCAGTCCCGATGTAACAACGAGTCCAGCAAGGCGTAATTTATATGCAAAATCAGCGGCTATTTCTAACCCTGTCGCGGTCGCACTGCGACTCCCAACTATGGCTACCTGAGGCTTGGCCAATAACGATATATCCCCTTTACAAAAAAGGATAAAAGGGGGACTACTGATCTCTTTTAATAACGGTGGGTAAGTATCATCAAAGTAACTAATGATCGAAATCTGTGTTTGCTTACAGTAGGCCACGATGCGCTCAAGATAAGACCAATTTATATGACCGAGTTGCTTGATGAGTTCATCGTTTAAACCCAGCCGCTGCAACTTTGCCTCTGATGAATGAAAAAGTGAATTAAGCTCACACTTTTTTTGTAGTGCGAGTATTGAGGCTACTCCCAGCCCCTTGCACGCGTGCAGTGCTAAACACTGTAATTGTGTTAAAGTTTCCATGCTCCCTCCTTAGAGCATTGAGCGTTAATTTATACTGACACTATCCCCAATCCTGATAGGTTGTAGCGCACTGGTCACTAACGCATAGCTAACTTTGTCATAGACCTTAAAAATCATTAGCTCACCAATTTTCTCTTCTGGCATGTTCCACACCGCATTGTTTTTTGAACTTGAAGTGCTAAACAGCTCCCCTATACTACTAGATAGCTTTTCCAATCGGCTTGCATCCTCAACGTAACGAGGCCCCTTGCTACCTTCAATAACTTTAGGTGAGCGCTTGCTAATATCAAGTATGTGTCCTTCCTGTACGTTATGCTGTCGGCCCAGGTTCAACACCACCACAGTAGTCGCACCGAACTCACGCAACTTGTTGTCACTGGAGATGATTTCACCTTCCACTGGATGTGAAGGCCTAAGCATACTGAATTGTACAGAAAAGCTTTGCCCCTGAGATATAGGCATTAAAATGTCATTGGGTTTTATCTCTCGCTTAGCAGTTTCGACCTTCACTGTTGCAGGCTTACCCTGCGCCGTATTACCCGTATCTAAAACACGCGCCGTTCCTACGAGGTTGGCTTCATAGGCCAAGGTTTCTTGCGAATCAGGGTCAACATACCTATCTTCCACACTATAAATACCATAATGCGCATACTGTTCAAGATCCCCTTTGATATATAACAGGTGCCCTTGCGTTGCCAACTTAACGTTATGATTTGCACCTAAAATAAATGGCAGGTCAGTTAAATCATCTTCGCTCAATGCCTGTTCAAATGCCAACAGCGGCTCTATGAGCGCTGCGGGTAAAGTTGGAATAGCAGTGCTCTTTTGCACAACCACACGAGCGGTAGGTGACAACTTCTTAACCCCTTTGGCCAACGTTATCATTGGCTTTCCTTGTGCGTCATGCCCAAGCACCAATACATCACCGGGGTAAATCAAATTAGGGTCACCCAATTGGGGGTTTTGCTTCCATAGTGTCTGCCATTGCCAAGGAGACGATAAATATAATTTAGAAATGTCCCATAACGTATCGCCCTCTTTGACCACATAGCGGGTCGGTGCATCCTCTTTCACACTCAATTCGTCTGCCAAAGTTGGAAAAGTGATACAAATTGCCATGATCAGAGCTGTAAATGGGTGTTTCATTACGGCTTCCTTGAGTTATTTTTCGATATTATCAACCAAAACCTGTTAAAGGGGAACGCGAATGGCTAAAATAAGAACATATAGTATTTTGCATTTAAGCTTAACGATAAAAGGTAACCATGGCAAAGTTAGAAGTACTTAGATTCCCAGATGAGCGCCTGCGCACAGTGGCAAAACCCGTAGCGGAAGTAAACGATGATGTGCGTCAAATCGTCAAAGACATGTTAGAAACCATGTATGATGAAAATGGGATTGGTCTTGCAGCAACTCAAGTTAATATCCACCAGCGTATTGTCGTCATTGACGTATCTGAAGAACGTAATGAACCTCGAGTGCTTATCAACCCTGAAATCACTCGTAAAGAGGGCTCTACGACCAGCGAAGAAGGCTGCTTGTCGGTACCTCACTCTTGGGCCAAAGTAGACAGAGCAGAAGAAATCACGGTTACTGCGCTTAATGAACAGGGTGAAGAATATAGTTACGATGCGGATGGCCTGCTTGCGATTTGTACACAACATGAGCTTGACCACTTAATGGGTAAGTTATTTATAGATTATTTGTCGCCACTGAAGCGCCAACGTATCCGTAAGAAGCTAGAAAAAGAAGCTAAGTTGGCTGCTCGCTAATTTGCGCGCAGACAATCCTCGCTTAACTCTCTTCCCATTAACTAATATTGGATAATTCAGTGACCAAGCCATTACGCATTGTTTTTGCCGGGACGCCAGATTTCGCTGCGCGTCATTTAAGTGCCCTAATCAACTCTCCTCATCACGTTGTCGCGGTTTACAGCACGCCAGATAGACCAGCTGGTCGAGGTAAAAAACTAAAAGCCAGTGAAGTAAAAACATTGGCTCTTGAACATAATTTACCTGTATATCAGCCTGAATCATTAAAAACCGAAGATGCACAACGTGAGCTTGCTGAGCTCAATGCTGATGTAATGGTGGTCGTGGCATATGGTGTCTTGTTACCAAAAGCCATTTTAGAAACGCCTAAGTTAGGTTGTCTAAACGTGCATGGTTCTATATTACCTCGTTGGCGCGGTGCAGCCCCAATTCAACGTGCCCTTTGGGCGGGCGATCAGCAAACCGGCGTAACCATCATGCAAATGGATGAAGGGTTGGACACAGGTGATATGCTGCACATTGCAACCTGTCCGATCACAGCACAAGATACCAGTGCGAGCCTATATGACAAGCTAGCACAACTTGGTCCCGTTGCGTTACTCGATACATTAGAGCAACTTAGTAATGGTACGGCAGTCGCGACCAAGCAAGATGATGCACAAGCCAACTACGCCAAGAAGCTATCTAAAGAAGAGGCTAATATTGACTGGACCATGACCGCCACACAAATCGCGTTAAATGTCAGAGCATTTAACCCATGGCCTGTGTGTTTTACATCTATGGCACAACAAACAGTGAAAATCTGGCAAGCCGAGGTGGTTGAACAACAAGGTGAAGCTGGCGTTGTACTCAGTAGCGATAAGACAGGTATTGTCATTGCCTGTGGTGAACAAGCTTTAAAAATCAATCAATTACAGCCGCAAGGTAAAAAGCCTATGTCAGCGCAAGACTTTCTCAATGGTCGAGCAGATTGGGTTGCACCCGGCTCAAAGGTAGGCCACTCATGACAAATGTACGAGCGTTGGCCGCACAAACACTGTTTCAAGTGGTCGACAAAGGTCAGTCTTTAAGTACTGTATTGCCTAATGCCGCAAGTAAACTAAACCCGAAAGACAAAGCATTACTACAGCAGATATGCTACGGCGTGCTGCGCTATTTACCCACACTTGAGCATTACTGCCAGCAATTGCTTGACCAACCTCTCAAAGGTAAACGTCGGGTTTATCAATTTTTGCTTTATGTGGGTATGTACCAACTACAATACATGCGTACACCGGAACACGCAGCGGTCGCAGAAACCGTCAATGCTTTGCAAAGTATGCGAGCGCCAGGCTTAAAAGGACTCGTAAACGCGATACTGCGCACATTCCAACGCCAATTTAGTGAATTAGAAGATAGCGCAAACCGTATCCCTGTGTGTCAATATAATCACCCTAGCTGGTTTATGAAGAAGTTGCAGGCAGCCTATCCTGATCAATGGCAAGACATTCTAGCCGCCAACCAAGACCAAGCACCGATGTGGTTGCGCGTAAATCAAGCGCATTACAGTGTTGCTGAATATAGCGAACTGCTGGATGAGGCTGGTATTAGCCATTGCCTTGAGCCTCGCTTTGAAGATGCCATCGTGTTGGATAAGCCCTGTGATGTTTATTTGCTTCCAGGATTTCGAGAGGGGGCCTGCTCGGTGCAAGATGCCGCAGCGCAACTCGCCGCTCGGCTTCTCAACCCACAAAACAACGAACGCATTCTAGATGCATGCGCAGCACCAGGTGGCAAAACGTGTCACATACTAGAGTTAGCTGATGCTAACGTTGACGCACTAGATGCCGATAGTGAACGCCTACTTCGGGTGGAAGAAAACCTAAAACGCCTTGGCCTGCACGCTCATTGCATACATGCAGATGCATCTACACCAAATGATTGGTGGGATGGGCAACCCTATGATCGTATTCTGTTAGATGTACCCTGCTCTGCAACGGGTGTCATCCGTCGCCATCCCGATATCAAGTGGCTCAGACGCAACACCGATATTACCGATCTAGCACAGCTACAACAGCAGATCTTAGAGAACATCTGGCCACTGCTAAAACCTGGAGGCACGCTGCTGTATGCCACTTGCTCAGTTTTACCAGAAGAAAACTGTGACCAAGTAGCCGCATTTTTACAAAACACAGACGATGCTTTGCATCAACCTCTACACCAGGACGATACCCCAACAACGCCAGGGCTACAGTTACTCCCTGGACTGAGTGACGGTTTCTATTATGCAAAAATAACCAAACGACAATAAGCTATAACTATGAAAATCATCATCTTAGGAGCCGGCCAAGTCGGGGGCACACTTGCAGAGAACTTAGTAGGTGAACAAAATGAGATCACCGTGGTAGATATTGACGGTGACAGACTGCGTGAACTACAAGATAAGTATGACCTGCAAGGAGTAACGGGACACAGCGCACATCCCGATGTGTTGCGCCAAGCTGGCGCTGAAGATGCGGATATGATTATTGCGGTTACCAGCTCTGATGAAGTGAATATGATTGCGTGTCAGGTCGCTTATAGTATTTTTAATACCCCGACCAAAATCGCGCGTATTCGCTCAGAGCAATATCTGAAATATAAAGAAAAGTTGTTCCAAAATGATGACTTACCTGTTGATCACTATATTGCGCCTGAACAACTTGTTACCAAGTATATCCGTCGTTTGATTGACTACCCAGGCGCACTACAGGTTCTACAATTTGCCGAGGGCATGTTATCTTTGGTTGCGGTAAAGGCTTACTACGGTGGTTTACTCGTCGGCTATGCCTTATCAGCGTTGAAAGAGCATATTCCTAACGTCGATACCCGCGTCGCAGCAATTTACCGCCAAGGCAAAGCAATTAAGCCTCTGGGCACAACGGTAATTGAAGCCGATGACGAAATTTTCTTTATCGCTGCAACGAAGCATATCCGTGCTGTCATGAACGAACTGCAAAAGCTTGAGCGCTCATACAAAAAAATTATGATTGCCGGTGGTGGCAACATAGGTGCGGGTTTAGCACGCTCACTGGAGCGTAATCATAGCGTAAAACTTATTGAGCGAAACCAGCAGCGCGCGTCACAGCTATCGGAAATGCTGGATAATACGGTGGTTTTCTGTGGCGATGCATCCGATCAAGAGCTGCTATCTGAAGAGCACATCGAACAAGTCGATGTCTTTATTGCTGTTACCAACGACGATGAAGCCAACATTATGGCCGCCATGCTTGCCAAACGCATGGGTGCACAAAAGACCATGGTATTGATTCAACGCGGTGCTTATGTTGACCTCGTTCAAGGTGGTGAAATTGACATTGCCATCTCGCCCCAACAGGCCACTATTTCAGCATTATTGACCCATGTTCGACGGGGTGACATTGTTAATGTTTACTCATTGCGAAAAGGGGCCGCTGAGGCCATTGAAGCGGTAGCTCATGGAGATGAAACCACCTCTAAAGTTGTTGGACGAACCATAGGTGAAATCAGGCTACCTGTTGGTACTACCATAGGTGCAATTGTGCGCAACGACGAAGTTTTGATAGCCCATGACGACACCACCATACTCTCGGGTGACCATGTCATCATGTTCTTAATTGATAAACGCCAAATCAGTGTGGTTGAAAAACTCTTTCAGGTCAGTGCGTTATTTGTCTAACTTATCTAACTAGTATGCAATATAGTCAAATCTATCATGCATTGGCGTAACAGGGATTCAACTTTATTTTCTTCGGATACCAGTTTGATACCTACCAAGGCTGAACCACCTTGGTGGACTGTGCTGCATACTTCACCTTGCAACCTAATTTGCTGCTGATTTTTTGCCGCGATCACTATCTGACACTCTTTCTCATATAAAGGTAAGTCAACTTTGGCACTAGGTAGACTGAACTGTAGCCCTGTCCGTGACATATCTTTGATCACCCCATCACAGGTTGAGCGGCTGGTCATCAAAGTCGCAGGTATCAGTGTGGGGATCCTCACATGATGGCGCAAACAATGGCTTTGAATTTCTTGCGGTGGGTAGAGAAAAAGCAACTTAGTGGGGGTGTATGCAATAGCTTTTATTTCTGTTTTAAAAGCTATTATTTGTCCATCTCCATGGTCTGCTACCGCTCTGACTATCACTGTTGCATCTTCTTTTAAATGCTCAGACGCTCTACCTAATTGCTTGCTGTTAGGATAATTTAATATAATGTATTGGCCTTCCAAAAAGCCTATAAACTCCGTCTTAACGCGCTTTGAACTAGCTGCCAATTGTATTTCAAGGTCAATAAGGTGGCCAACAGAGATCAACTTGATTTTTTGATAACCAGAGTAAGACTTCGTTTTTAACATGGCGACAAACCGCAACGAAAATGTCACATCAGGTAAGCATAGAACAGAACAGAGGTTCTCGAAAGATGAATATGGCACACAAACCATCGGCCATATTCATGAAAAGAGGTGTTTTTAGCCTCGCCAAAACGTCGGCGTAAATAACACGAGTAAAGTAAATATCTCCAGTCGACCAAATACCATTGCCAAGGTAAGCAACCATTTAGCGGTATCTGTGATATCACCATAATGCGCAGCGACATCACCAAGGCCTGGACCCAAATTATTCAAACACGCCGCCGTTGCCGAAAATGCGGTGATGTTATCCAATCCCGTGCCGAGCAGCGCAATCATGATGATCACAAATACTAACGCATAGGCCGAAAAGAAGCCCCAAACCGCTTCAACGACTTTATCGGGCAAGGCCTTACGACCCAGTTTTATAGAGTAAATAGCCCGAGGGTGCACAAGTCGATTGAGCTCACGAACACCTTGTAGATACAACAAAAATACCCGCACAACCTTCATACCGCCACCCGTTGACCCTGCACATCCGCCAATGAAGCTGGAAAATATCAGTAGAATTGGTAAAAACAGTGGCCATGCCGAAAAGTTATCCGTGGCAAATCCCGCGGTAGTACTGATGGAAACCGCCTGAAACATCGCCTGATCCAAGGTTTCATCGCCATTGCTATAGACCTGATTTGATGACAATACCGCAAAGCAGATCACCACAAGGGCCAGCTGAATAAGCAAAAACACTTTAAACTCTGGGTCACGTAAATAGGCTCTCACGTTACGACTTGCCACCGCAGCATAATGCAATGAGAAGTTCACACCCGCAATCAATAAGAAGAATACACAAATAAAATTGATAGCGGGACTGTCAAAATGACCAATTGAAGCATCGTAGGTCGAGAAACCACCAATTGCGATGGTTGAAAAAGCGTGGCAGATGGCATCAAACCAACCCATGCCAGCAATCCAATAAGCAATCGTACAAGCAATAGTAAGCGAAACATAGATATACCATAAGTGCTTTGCGGTATCGGCTATTCGTGGCGTCATCTTAGAGTCTTTCACAGGCCCCGGCGTTTCCGCACGATACAACTGCATACCACCAACACCGAGCATCGGCAGTACCGCAACCGCCAATACGATGATACCCATACCACCTAACCACTGTAGTTGCTGGCGATAAAACAGCACCGACTTAGGCAGGTATTCTATCCCTGTTAACACCGTGGCACCGGTGGTTGTTAGCCCTGAGAATGCTTCAAAAACCGCATCGGCCAATGACAAGTTGGGAGACTGAAGGAAAATGAGTGGCACTGATGCGAATGACCCTAGTACCAACCAGAACAAGACCACGATCAAAAAGCCTTCACGCGCTTTTAAGTCACCATTTTCTTTACGATTTGGATAGTAAGCAATCAGTCCAATGACAATGCTAAATACAAATGCCAGAACGAATGGTACACCACCACCGTCTTTATAAATCAATGATACCAGCGCTGGAGGCACCATGGTCAGGCTAAATAAAGCCACCAGCTGGCCGAGTATTTTTATTATGGTACGAAATTGCATGGTGCGTTTCGCTTTTTTAGTGATTTAAAATTATAGAATATGGATTGTCTTACGCTTTGATTGTTAACTCAACTGCACCGTGCGTTAAATCTAAAATTTCTTGGCTCGCCCGTTGTGTTTGACGGTGATCAATATCAATACGCCACTCAATAGCTGCGCCGTACTGCTTATCCATCGACAATATCGTAAAGTGCGTATTTAGGTATTGTTCTATCACCCCTTGCAGTGCATAGTCCGAGCTCCCAATCAAGGTAACTGCAGGGATTTTTAAACTGGTTTGTAATTGCGCCAATGCGTTATTTAACGTACCACCATAAGCGCGTACTAAGCCGCCCGTTCCCAGCTTTATACCACCAAAATAGCGTGTTGTTACCGCTGTTATCTCACCCAGTCCAGAGCCAATCAACACATTCAGCATCGGTTTGCCAGCCGTGCCATTGGGTTCACCATCATCAGAGAAACCGTAAACATGACTGCCACCAGGTTGTCCTGCCACATGCGCCCAACAGTTATGTCGCGCATCTGGGTATTCGTCATTGATTTGCTTAATAAAAGCTTTAGCATCATCAATATTCGGAGTATGGGCCAAGTGCACAATAAATGTGCTTTTTTTTATTTCTTCATGATAACTCAAAGAGCCGCTTGGAATATGGTATTCAGACATGAAATTATTTAACGCCTTACAAACAAAAAAGGGAGCCAAATGCTCCCTTTCATCATACACCGAGTGATTAGTCTAAGTCTAAGTCACGCGTCATATTTTCTAATCTGTCATCATGAACAATGATGTTATCCTCGATACGAATACCACCAAATGGTTTGAACTGCTCAACTTTCTCCCAGTTGATGTAACGTTTGTTGTCTGTTTGCGCTAAATCACCTAACAGAGACTCAATAAAGTAAAGACCAGGCTCGATAGTGAATACTTGCTTCGCTTCGATCTTACGTGTACAGCGCAAGAATGGATGCCCCTCAGGTGGCGCCTGATGTGTACCCGCTTCATCCGCCATGAAGCCACCCATATCATGCACTTGTAAACCAAGGTGATGACCCAATCCATGCGGGAAGAAGGTGGATGTAATCCCCTTCGCCACGATGTCTTGTGCGGGTAACTTCACAATATCAAAGTCAGCCAAAACTTGTGCCACTCGGTCATGACATGCAATGTGCAGCTCTCCATATAGCTTGCCTGGACTCAGCATTTTACCGAGCTGAATTTGATGATCATTCATCACACTCAGCAACTCAGCAAATTCGCCCTGCTTTGCAAAGTCGTAAGTACGCGTAATATCCGACGCATAGCCATGAAAGTTTGCACCCGCATCAATCAAAAATGAACGATGTTGTTTTGGTGCTTCGCGTTCAAAGTGTGTGTAGTGCAAGATGGCACAGTTTTCATTGAGGGCGACAATGTTGCCATATGGTGTGTCGTTTTCCATATGCTGTGTGGCATTTAAATACGCCTGCTGAATAGCATACTCTGAACCCCCTGCATAAAACGTATCTCGTGCAGCTTTGTGGCCTAGTACCGCTAAACGGTTTGCTTCGCGCAAACAGCTCAATTCATACTGTGTTTTGTAAGCACGGTGATAATGTAGGTAGTTCATCACCGCTTCAGGGTTGACGATAGAGAAGCCAAGCGCCTGCGCAACTTCTAAATACTCACCTATATAGGCAAAATTGGCCTTATCATAAGGCAAGAACTTTTCAACTTGATCAGGTTGAACCAATAACTCAATATCAAAGTAATCGGCCCAAAAATCATTCGGCTCATCAGGCACCTTATGCCAAAAATCAACGGGACGGTAGAACACTAGCTTTGGCTTATCCAGACCATTCACAACTAACCAGCAGTGAGGGTTATCAATCACGGGTAACCAAGCTTTAAACTGCGGATTGACCTTAAATGGATAATACATGTCATCTAAGAATTGTCGCTTCGCCTGACCTGAGTGGATCACCAATCCCTCTAGTCCTTCTCGCTCAATAATGGTTTTTGTGCGCTGTTGCAAGGTTGCAATATGTTCGGCGTAATATTGTGCTAATTGTTCCATGGTTAACCGTTTCGTTTGTTGTGATAAATTGAGTCTAACACAAGCTCGAAAAAGCAATCCAGCGAAGTCGCCAGATTGCTCTGCATCCAAGCCTGTGGCCTGTTCACTATCCAATACAGTGTAAACTAGCCACCAATCTGCATCTCTAAAAGCGGCGCAACAACGTTGCCCTTTCTACCCAATCTTGTATGGTAAACCTGCCTGTAAGCAAATACGTTCTTTACATATTCTCGGGTCTCTCTGTATGGGATAAGTTCTATCCACAACTCGGCAGGCATCGCATCCTTGGGCAGCCATTTTTTAATCCGATGATAGCCCGCATTATAGGAGGCTGTTGCCAACATTTCATTGCCGTCATTTTTCTTCTTCAAATACTCTAAATAATCCGTACCCACTTTTATATTAGTCGCAGGGTGAACTAAATTTCTCTTCGACACCCGCTTTTTACTGACGTAACGTGCGGTGCTCGGTAACAGCTGCATCAGGCCATAAGCATTGGCATGAGAGCGTGCATCTGGCGCAAATGAGCTCTCTCTGCGCGCAATGGCGATACTCCATGCCACATCAACATGATTATGTTCGCTGTAACGTTTAAACAGTTCTTCAAAAGCCATCGGAAAACGCAATTCAACGTAATCCCATGCCTTAATCTGCGCCAGTGTATAAATGGTGCTGTCATACCAATCCAGTTCTGATGCCAAAATTGAAGCAGCCAGTTTTTCAGCCTCACTGGAAGTATTAGTCAAATAGTTCCATTCACGACGTGCTGAGGTATAACGCTCGAGCTGATATAAAGCCTTCGCGCGTTTGAACCCAGGAGCCTGAGCCACTTTCGCCAATAAGCTCTCTGGGACATCCAGCGATTTGGAATTTAACGAAACATCCAACCCTAAGCGTCCCGCAGCCAAAAAGCCGTAGTAATCTCTCTCCTTAGCAATGCGTTGCCATAACTGCTTCGCTTTGTCCTGCTCGCCACGTTGTGCATAGCTATATGCCAGCCAATAAGTTTGTCCATGACTGAGATTTTCCATGCCAGTAAACAACGCCGCAATGCCAGACCAATCCTGTTCTTTGAGCATATTACTCATCATCCACTGGCGAAGTTTGCTGTCTTGTAGCTCTGGCGGTACTTTGTTGAGCCAAAACTTTGCTTCTGGGTGACCTTTTGAGGCCAAAGCCAAGGCAAAGCGATACGCCACGCTATTCTTTTGCTGCTCAGTGAACTTGAACATGCCTTGTAGTTTATCCCATGCACGCAATGCAAGCTTTTGGTCTCGCCAAATCAGTCGGCGCACACCATATACTGCAATTTCAGCTTCTTTGCTGTTGCGATTTTTATACCGATATAAACCAGCGGCAGCGCTTGGGTCTCGCCTAACCGTCGTGTACAAATCAGCAAGATAAGCTTCATCCTTCGGCAATAGCGTCTTTAAATATCTCAGTAAAGATACTTGTCCACCTTGCGCAGCTTCGCTGATGCGTTGCCACACTAATTCTGAATTTAAATACCCAGCCTGTTGCCATGTATTAAAAATGCTATTACATGCCCTAGGTTGCGATTTGCCCACCACCCATAGCTCTTTGACTTGCTCCAATATTGCTTTTTTAGGCGCACCCAACTCAAGTTGGTACTGTAAGTAAGCACATTTGAGCTCGGCATCAGAGGTGTTTTTGTAATATTCAATAAAGAGTGCCTTTTTACCTCTGCGTTTGAGGTATTGCAGCCAGCTTTCGCGCACTGGCCACTCCAATGGCGTACTGTCATACACAGTAAGAAAGTGCGCTATCTGCTGTTGACGATCAAGCCGTGGATGACGCTTATAAAACGCCATTTCTACGTAAGGTTTAAGCGGGTGCTCTAGCTCACTGATAGCTTGACTAAATGCACTGTAGTTGCCCGACCAAGCAATCCTCTCCGCTTCCTTAAATGCTTCATGATCGCTGCTTGCTAATGAAAACCAGCTTGAAACTACAAGAGAAGTAGCAGCGATTCTTGAGATCCATGAGTTCATATCGACCTTCACAAATAATTGTCTTTGAAACGCGCCAGACAACAACAACGAACTTCTGTTATCCAACAACCCAACCTACTAAGCAAAATCGCTAAAGACGACTAGGCTGTAAGTTCATAAAAAGAGACTTAGCAACCATATCACCAAAGCTTACGCTTTTTAAGGTGTGGGTAAACGCTGAGTAAATTTTTCATTGCATTTTTCATTTAAAGCGGCCAAACTGGGTGAAATAGCAACTCATCGTACCAGTGTAATTACACGGGAGAACAAGCATGTTATATAAAAGCGAGTCCTTTGTTGTTGATTTTTGCAAAGGCAAGATCGCTGAGTTTAAGTTTTGTGCCTCAGGCTCTGTTAACAAACTTTCTCAGCAAACCCTGCAAGAATGCGCAAAAGCATTCCAAGAATTAAGCCAACGCGGCGATATCGACGCGATGGTATTTACCAGTGATAAAGACCACTTTATTATTGGTGCCGACATTTTTGAGTTTTTACCTACATTCCAACGCCCAGAAGAAGAACTTGTTGGCTGGATCAAAGATGCAACCGATGTATTTGATGCCATCGAAGACCTACCATTTCCAACAGCTTCAGCAATTCACGGTTTAGCACTGGGCGGTGGCTGTGAATGGCTACTGGCAACAGACTTCCGTTTAGCAAGTACCAGTGCCAAAATCGGTCTTCCAGAAGTAAAACTGGGTATAATGCCGGGCTTTGGTGGTACCGTACGCTTACCTCGCTTAATCGGCGCTGATAATGCGATGACGTGGATCACTACAGGTAAAGAAAATCGCCCGGATGATGCATTGAAAGTAGGTGCAGTAGATGGTGTTGTCGCACCAGAAAAGCTACTGGATGCAGCCATCAGCGTATTGGAACAAGCCGTGGCAGGTAAACTAGACTGGCGTGCCAAGCGTCAGGTGAAGCTTGAGCCACTGAAAATGAATCGTACTGAACAAGGTATGAGCTTTGCGATGGCAGAAGGCATGGTACTGGGTCAAACTAAAGGTCATTACCCTGCTCCATTGATGGCTGTAAAAACCATCAAGGCGGCCGCTAACTGTACGCGTGCAGAAGCGATGGCCATCGAGAACGCAAACTTTGCAAAACTAGCTAAAACTAATGAAGCAGCCGCACAAACAGGTATTTTCCTTGCGGATCAATACATCAAAGGTGTCGCTAAGAAACAAGCAAAAGCTTCATCGCTTGAAATCAAACAAGCTGCGGTTTTGGGTGCTGGCATCATGGGCGGTGGTATAGCTTACCAATCAGCCTACAAAGGCACGCCAATTATCATGAAAGATATTAATCAAGCAGCGCTTGATTTAGGCATGAATGAAGCGGCAACGATTTTAGGCAAGAAAGTACAACGCGGCCACATGAGTATGGAAAAAATGGTTTCCACACTAGGCAAAATTAAGCCAACGCTTGAAGATCGTGACTTAAACAGTGCAGACATTGTGGTTGAAGCGGTTGTTGAGAATCCAAAAGTAAAACAAGCGGTGCTATCGGCTCTTGAAGCGCAGCTACCTGAAGGTACGGTACTGACTTCAAACACCTCTACCATCCGTATTGATGAACTAGCTTCTGCACTTAAACACCCTGAAAACTTCTGTGGCATGCACTTTTTCAATCCAGTGCCAAAAATGCCATTGGTAGAGATCATCCGTGGCGAGAAAACTTCTGACGCGACCATCAATGCCGTGGTTGATTACGCATTAAAGCTAGGCAAATCTCCTATCGTTGTAAATGACTGCCCAGGCTTCTTTGTTAACCGCGTACTCTTCCCTTACTTCGCAGGCTTTAGCAAGCTTGTTGTAGAGGGCGCTGACTTCACTGTGATTGATAAAGTGATGGAAAACGTATTCGGCTGGCCGATGGGACCGGCTTACCTACTTGACGTTGTAGGTATTGATACGGCCAATCACTGTACCGGTGTAATGGCCGATGGTTTCCCTGAACGTATGGCTCGCCAAGAAAAAGACCCAGTAGCGGTACTTGCCAATGCTGAACGTTATGGCCAAAAGAACAAGCTTGGCTTCTATCAGTACGCACCAGATCGCAAAGGTCGTCTGAAAAAGTCCAAAGACGCAACTTCTGTTGAGTTGTTGAGCTCTATTTGTGAACCGCATAGCGAGTTTGACAAACAAACCATTATTGAACGTTGTATGGTGCCCATGTTGAACGAAGTACTACTTTGTTTACAAGAAGGTATCGTTGCCTCTGCACAAGAAGCAGACATGGCACTCATTTACGGAATTGGTTTCCCACCATTTAGAGGTGGCGCATTCCGTTACTTAGACCAGATTGGCCTAGCCAACTTTGTCGCGATGGCTGATAAATACGCTCACTTAGGCGCGATTTATCAAGTATCTGAGCAAACCCGCGCATGGGCAAGCGAAGGTAAAGTGTTCTATTCTGTGGAGGGCCAGTAACATGTCTGTAATGCAACAAGCAGTAATCGTTGATTGTCTTCGTACCCCTATGGGGCGTTCTAAAAATGGCGTGTTTAAACACCGCCGTGCTGAAGATTTAAGTGCTCACTTAATGAAAGGGCTGTTAGATCGCAATCCAAGTGTAGACCCAGCGTCTATCGATGATATTTATTGGGGATGTGTACAACAAACGCTAGAGCAAGGCTTTAACGTAGCGCGTAACGCCGCGTTACTGGCTGGCATTCCTCACTCGGTCCCAGCGGTCACAGTAAACCGTTTATGTGGTTCTTCTATGCAAGCACTACATGATGCAGCGCGCGCAATTATGACCGGCGCTGGTGACACATATCTTATTGGCGGTGTTGAACATATGGGTCACGTGCCAATGACACATGGCGTAGACTTTCACCCTGGCCTGTCGACTTCAATTGCACAAGCTGCGGGCGTAATGGGCTTAACTGCAGAGTACTTAGCGACCTTACACGGTATCAGCCGTGAGCAACAAGATCAGTTTGCTTATCGCTCACACCAACGTGCCCATGCCGCGACGGTAGAAGGCCGTTTCGCCAAAGAAATCTTACCGATGGAAGGTCATGACGAAAACGGCGTGCCTGTTTTAGTTGAGCATGACGAAGTTATTCGCCCTGAAACAACGGTTGAAGGCCTAAGCCAACTGCGCCCAGTATTCAACCCAGCTTCAGGCACCGTAACTGCCGGTACATCTTCAGCGCTATCAGATGGTGCGTCTGCCATGCTGGTTATGAGCGAAAGCAAAGCCAAAGAACTCGGCCTACCAATTCGTGCCCGCATTAAGTCAATGGCCGTCGCGGGCTGCGATCCATCTATCATGGGTTATGGTCCAGTACCTGCGAGTAAGAAGGCCCTGCAACAAGCTGGTATCGGTATTGAAGATATTGATGTAGCAGAATTGAACGAAGCTTTTGCAGCTCAATCTCTGCCAGTTCTAAAAGATTTAGGTCTGTTGGAAGTTGCCGATGAAAAAGTGAACCTAAACGGTGGTGCGATTGCACTCGGTCATCCACTGGGCTGTTCTGGTGCGCGTATCAGCACTTCACTTATCCATATTATGGAAGACAAAGGCGCGAAGTACGGCCTTGCAACCATGTGTATTGGTTTAGGTCAGGGTATCGCAACCGTATTTGAACGCGTAGATTAATCATCCCCTGAGTTGGCGCTCGCCGCGCTCAACTCACCAAATTCAACTTGGTGACAAAGGTAAAGTGGTAATACGCTTTGCCTTTTTTCTTACCTTTTTATTGGCATAGGTTTATTTGTGTAGTCGCTGTGGGTAAAATAGTACGCTCATTTTACATTCAATAGTTAAGCGAGTTACATCATGCCCTTTTCAAACCCTGATCACACCCTCGACGCGATTGGCCTTCGCTGCCCAGAGCCTGTCATGATGATCCGTGGTATGGTAAGAAAAATGAATGACGGTGAGACGCTATTGATCATTGCTGATGACCCCTCAACAACCAGAGACATTCCCAGTTTTTGTGAGTTTATGGACCATACCTTGGTTGCAAAAGAGGTTGCACAAGCACCTTTTCAGTATTTAATTAAGAAGGGCCTGTAAAGTGTTGCTTGCCATTGGTAACTTTTCTAAATTGACTCAATGACAAGACTCCTTATTACGCTCTACTCACCATTACTTTTGGTGATCGACTATCGCTATAGTCAAAAGTGATGACATACCAACCTTTTTTGTTGGGCATAAAGCTAAAGTAATTATATACCGTGTTACAGTCAGCTAGTTGAGGCTGATTGAGCTGCAACGCCCCTTGCACTTTGTAGCCACAGTTAAACCCTTGGCTCCACTGTTCGTCTGCGATTTTAAATTCATACACTTTACCCGGCGTCATAAACTTGGCTTTAACTGTGTATATTCCCTCACTTTGCTGCTGCAAAATATAATGAGGCTCTGCATCCCAAAGCGTAAAATCACCACGTAAGTACATAGTACGATCGAACGTTTCACCTGTAGAAGGTAGTGTGGTGATACTATCAAGTATTTTGATTTGGCTCGAACAAGCTGATAAAAATAACGCCGCCACAGCCGTAATGAGCTTTTTCATGTAGTTACTCCAATTCTAGTGCACAAGATATTAATGTTTATAGAGTGAATACTCGCTTACTCTTAGCTAACTAATCTTACTTTATTACTGAGTTAAACGAAAAAGCCAGCACTAACGCTGGCTTTTTTGTAACTACTTTTTAGATTAGTTTTGCAATACCGAGATATCCGCCGTATTTAAGAATAAACGGCTTAATTGGCTCAATAGCGCCAGACGGTTTAGTTTCACCGCTTCATCGTCCGCCATTACCATAACGTTATCAAAAAAGTCATCTACCGCTTCACGTAAACTTGCTAAACGAGTCAGTGCTTGTTGGTAATCACCCTGTTCATAAATCGGGGTCAATTCAACACTTAGCTCAGCGACTTGTTCAGCCAGTACTTTTTCGCTCGCTTCGGTGAGTAACGCTGGGTTCACTTGCGCATCGCTCGTCACATTATTCTTAGCAAGAATGTTGTTTACACGCTTATTTGCCGCAGCCAGTGCATCCGCCTCAGCAAGTGTACGGAAGTGGCTCACTGCTTTAACACGACGGTCAAAATCAACCGGCGCAGTTGGACGTCTCACCAATACCGCTTGGATCACATCGACACTGATACCTTCATCCTGATACCAAGCACGGAAACGGCCTAGCATAAATTCAAGTACTTCTTCAGCCACATTACCGTTGCTCAGCTTGTCACCAAACAACTGCTGTGCCTTAGCAACGATATTATTGATATCGAGTGGTAGCTCTTTTTCTACCATGATGCGTAATGCACCAATTGCTGCACGTCGTAACGCAAATGGGTCTTTATCCCCTTTTGGTGCTTGACCGATGCCGAAGATGCCTACCAAAGTGTCAAACTTATCAGCCAATGCCACTGCGTAGCTGATTGGATTTGAAGGCAAGCTGTCACCTGCAAAGCGTGGCATGTACTGTTCATTCTGTGCCAGCGCCACTTCTTCTGCCTCACCATCAATACGTGCGTAATGCATGCCCATTACACCCTGTACGTCGGTAAACTCCATAACCATTTCAGTCATGAGATCCGTCTTGCTTAACAAGCCAGCGCGTTCAGCTAGTGCTTTATCAGCACCAACCTGCTCAGCGATAAAGCCCGCCAGTGCAGAAATACGCTCCGACTTGTCTTTTAATGTACCCAGTTGCTTTTGGAACAATACCGAGTTCAGTGACGTCAAGCGGCTTTCTAGGGTTTTCTTTTTATCGGTTTCAAAGAAGAATTGCGCATCTGCCAGACGAGGACGCACCACTTTTTCATTGCCAGAAATAACCACGCTTGGGTCTTTACTTTCAATGTTCGACACAAACAAGAACTTGTTGATCAGCTTGCCATCGTTGTCTAACAGCGGGAAGTACTTTTGGTCATCCTTCATGGTGTAGATCAGCGCTTCAGCCGGCACATCCAAAAATGCTTCTTCGAAAGAGGCTGTTAAAGTCACTGGCCATTCTACCAATGAAGTTACTTCTTCAAGCAAGTCTTCATCCATGGCTACTTTGGCATTTACCGCCTCAGCTGCCGCTTCAATTTGTGCGCGGATCATGTCCTTACGGGTTTGATAGTCAGCAACAACATAAGCGCCCTTGAGTACATCAAACACGTCATCTGCGTGATTCACTGTGACACGCTCTGGATGATGAAAGCGGTGGCCTTGCAGCTCATTACTGATCTGCTTGCCAAGTACTTCACCTTGTACTTGCGTACCGCCCAATAGCGCGGCTACCGTATGAACAGGACGGATAAACTGCGTCTTGTTCACGCCCCAACGCATCGGTTTAGGAATTGGTAGTTTAGCTAAGGCTTTATTGATAACATCAGCAAGCAGCTCAATTGCTTCTTGCCCTTTTACGGTTGCACGGTGCAGTAGCCATGCGCCTTTGTCTGTTTCTAAGGTTTGAGCATCGTTCACATCAATGCCACAGCCTCGAGCCCAACCTTGAGCGGCTTTCGTTGGATTACCGTCTGCGTCAAACGCCGCTGCTACCGCAGGACCGCGCTTTTCAACAACCTTGTCTTGTTGCTGTGTCTCTAGTGCACTGACAGTTAAGCCCAAACGACGCGGAGACGCATACCAATTAATCGCTTGGTAGCTAAGCTCAAGTGCCTGAAGCTCAGCTGCCATATTGTCACTAAATGCCTCAGCAAGCTTACGTAAGGCTTTCGGTGGTAACTCTTCAGTACCAATTTCTACTAATAGATTTTCAGTCAACATGCTTAATCCTTACAAAGCGGGAAACCAAGTGCTTCACGAGCGTCATAGTAAGCCTGTGCACAAGCTTTAGATAACGCACGTACACGCAGAATGTAACGCTGGCGTTCTGTCACTGAAATTGCGTGACGCGCATCCAATAAGTTAAACGCATGAGATGCCTTCATTACTTGCTCATAGGCAGGTAATGGTAAGCCAGCTTCGATTAGCTTTTGACTTTCTTTTTCACACTGATCGAATTGTGCAAATAGCGCATCAACATCAGCGTGTTCAAAGTTGTATGTTGACTGCTCAACTTCATTTTGATGGAACACGTCACCATAGGTTACTTTACCCATAGGTCCGTCAGTCCAAACTAAGTCATAGATGCTGTCCACACCTTGTATATACATGGCCAGACGCTCTAGACCATAAGTGATTTCACCGGTTACTGGCGCACATTCGAGACCACCAACCTGTTGGAAGTAGGTGAACTGAGTCACCTCCATGCCATTTAGCCAAACTTCCCAGCCAAGACCCCACGCACCCAATGTAGGTGACTCCCAGTTATCTTCAACGAAGCGTACTTCATGGGTCAACGTATCAATGCCCATGGCTGCTAATGAACCTAAGTAAAGTTCCTGGATGTTATCTGGAGATGGTTTAAGAACCACTTGAAACTGGTAGTAATGTTGCAAGCGGTTTGGGTTTTCACCGTAGCGACCATCTGTTGGACGGCGACAAGGTTGAACATACGCGCTCGACATTGGCTCTGGTCCAATCGACTTTAGAAAAGTCATAGGGTGGAATGTACCCGCACCAACTTCCATATCTAGAGGTTGCGCAATTACACAGCCTTGCTGTGCCCAATAGTCCTGTAAAGCCAGGATCAACCCTTGAAAGGTTTTTACGTCATATTTTTGCATAGTTGGCTTAGTTATAATTAGGATCTGTATAGCCCTTGAGACATGTGGTAATAATCTACTCACTGACAAGGATTAATGATTGAAAATTGTGCTCAGTATACCGCGAGCAGCGCCTCGTTTTAAACGTTAAAATGCAAAAAATACCGTTAAAAACTCCACTTTTAATGGAGTAACCCCGATTCGCTTTATCTTCTTTGCGAAAATGGGGTACGAGCTACAACCGGCTCTCGGTCAAAGTGTATTGAACTTCGCTACGAGGTGCGCTTATCACTAAGGCGGCATGCATCTTAGAACACAGAGTATTCTAAGACGTCCCTTCTACTTATGGGTCACTCCACAAGCTGCAGCCTCACTATCTAGTTTCATATAATGTAGGCTTGAACTTGCTGGACCTGTTTGGTTAATAAATGAAACAATGACCTCATTGTGATTGAACATTTGAGCACTTGGTTTAGCTACATTGTATTTTTTGCTATCGAGCAGCACCTCTTCAATTCCTAAGCTGCCAGTGTGATTGATGCACCTTCTTGATAGGATAAGCCGTTCTTCGCTTTCAGCTTGTTTGACAAAGTACACATCCACATTGCCATCACTTCTGCGTAGCATAAACGCATCGTGAATATTTTTGTGTTCTGCAATTCGCTTAGGCTTAGAGGTAGTCCCCCCTTTTTCTTGGATAGAAAAGTACACCTTCATGTTACGTAAATCCGGTCCAGCCTGATACGCCGAAATCAAAGTACCATTTCCAAAAGCCGAAATATCCGGCATCGTGCCTATAGCAACACTTTGTTCATTAGCAAAGTTTAAACCATCATCACTGTGTGCAATAAATATATTACTTTTCCCTGCTCGATAAGTCGCGAATACTTTACTATCGGTTAGGCCTTTAAATCTCAATAGTGAACCAACACTTACACCTCTAGGCATGAGCACTTTCTCGACGACGTTACTCTCGAGGTTTACTCGCAATACCGAGCCATTTTTACCCCAGTATTTCTGTGATGCGACGATGTATAAATACTTGTTTGACACAAGCGATGGACGAGCGATTAGGTTATATTTTTTGGCAAGATTAAGCTCTTTTAGTCGCGGTCTCGGCTCACTATCCAAAAGAGCAGCACTGTAAATCTCTGCATGTCTAAAGTCTGTATCAAATGTTTCGTAGAACACCTTCACAACTGAGTCTGTAACAACCATAGTCGAAGCGCCTGTATACTGAGCATTAATGTCGACAGAAAACACTTTTGCTTCATTTGCATACGCAACTGCACAGCCAAATAAGCAGCTAATGTTTATAAAATTATTAAGACTTAACCCAAATATTGCACGCATACTGTTCCTTATGTTTTTACTTACACTTAAATAGGCATATTGAGTAAAATTTTTAGCTCGACATTCTTGCCAATCAGTACGTTCTTAATCGTTCTACGATACCTCTTTACTTACAATCACTGATTATATAAGTCATCATTACGCCAATAAAAAAGGCTACCTGAGTGTTCAGGTAGCCTTCCAATTTTTAAGGATTCTGATACAAATTTTCAAATGTATGAGAATTTTTTGCAAGGATTCTGAGATCCCACATTGTATTAAACGTCTAAGTTAACCACGCGCAAAGCATTCGTTTCAATGAACTCACGACGCGGCTCAACTTGGTCGCCCATTAATGTAGCAAACAGCTGGTCCGCAGCGATTGCATCCTCAATGGTTACACGCAACATACGACGAGCGCCTGGGTCCATTGTGGTTTCCCAAAGCTGGTCAGGGTTCATTTCTCCCAACCCTTTATAACGTTGTGTATACAAGCCGCGTTTTGACTCTCCAATCAGCCACTCTAGGCCATCAACAAAGTTGTCGACTGGGAAGACTTTCTCGCCACGTTGGATATAACCGTCTTTTTCCAACAGCTTACTAATCTGCTTGCCTGTGTGGGCAATGCGAATGTAGTCTTTTGAAGTAATAAAGTTATAGTCAAGCGTATAGGCTTTATCCACTCCATGTTGGCGAATTTTGACCACAGGGTAATACATGTGGCGCTCATCATCAAAGCTAACATCTGAGCTAAAAATGGTTGCATCTTCATCCCAGTCTATTAGGTCTTTGATCAAACCATCGGTCCAGCTTTGTACTTTTGCTTGGTCCGCTAAGTCACTTTCAGTGAGTTCAGGCTGATAGATCAAACGATTAGTCACAGAGGATGGATATTTGCGATTCAAGCGCTCTATGATTTTCACCGTATTTTGATAGTCATTAACTATCTCTTCCAACGCTTCACCCTCTATTGCAGTAGCACCTTCGCTTGGGTAAAGTGCCGCGCCATTTAGCGCGAGCGACGTTAGATATACAGTCAATGCCGCATCATCTTTGATGTATTGTTCTTGCTTGCCCTTCTTCACTTTATACAGTGGCGGTTGAGCAATATAAACATAGCCACGCTCAATGATTTCTGGCATTTGACGATAGAAGAAAGTCAACAACAAGGTACGAATGTGCGAGCCGTCGACGTCTGCATCGGTCATGATAATGATGCGGTGATAGCGTAGCTTTTCAGGGTCGTATTCATCACGACCGATACCACAACCTAATGCGGTAATAAGCGTTGCCACTTCCTGAGAAGAAAGCATTTTGTCAAAGCGCGCTTTCTCTACGTTTAAGATTTTACCTTTCAAAGGCAAAATGGCTTGGTTCTTACGGTTACGGCCCTGCTTTGCAGAACCACCCGCAGAGTCACCCTCCACTATATATAGTTCAGAAAGTGCTGGGTCACGCTCTTGGCAATCGGCAAGTTTACCTGGTAGACCGGCTAAGTCCATTGCACCTTTACGACGCGTCATTTCACGGGCCTTTCTAGCCGCTTCACGCGCACGGGCCGCATCAATAATTTTGCTGACTACCGTTTTAGCATCGGTTGGATGCTCTAGTAGAAACTCGCCAAGCTTTTCAGCCATAGCCTGTTCTACTGCTGACTTCACTTCACTTGAAACCAGTTTATCTTTCGTTTGTGAAGAGAATTTAGGGTCTGGCACTTTCACGCTCACAACCGCAGTTAGACCTTCACGAGCGTCATCACCGGTTGCATTACTGGTGGTTTTGGCTTTCTTATTAAAGCCTTCTTTTTCCATGTAGTTATTAAGCGTTCTTGTTAACGCAGCACGGAAACCGGCTAAGTGTGTACCACCATCACGCTGAGGAATATTGTTGGTGAAACAATAGATGTTTTCTTGGAAACCATCGTTCCATTGCATAGAGACTTCAACACTAATGCCATCTTCACGCTCTGAGGTAAAGTGGAATACGCTTGGGTGAACTGGTGTTTTCTTACGATTTAAATATTCAACAAACGCACGAATACCACCTTCATATTTGAAGTGGTCTTGCTTATTCTCTTCTCGCTCATCGCTAAGAATAATACTTACACCAGAGTTCAAAAATGATAGTTCGCGTAAACGCTTAGCTAGAATATCGTAGTGAAAATTTGTATCTGAGAAGGTTTCGCTACTTGGCCAGAAACGTAGTTCTGTACCAGTCGTGTCTGACTCACCAATCACTTCTAATGGTGCATCCGGTACACCCATGGAGTATTTTTGTTGATGCACTTTGCCTTCACGGCGGATTGTTAATTGTAGTTTTTCAGAAAGTGCGTTTACAACAGATACACCTACACCGTGCAGACCACCTGATACTTTATAGGAGTTGTCGTCAAACTTACCACCCGCGTGTAGAACGGTCATAATAACTTCAGCGGCTGAAACACCTTCCTCTTCATGAATTGAAGTAGGAATTCCTCGACCATTGTCACGAACAGATACTGACCCGTCCGTATGGATAGTGACAAAAATATCATCACAGTAGCCAGCCAGCGCTTCGTCGATTGAGTTATCTACAACCTCGAATACCATATGATGTAGACCTGTCCCATCATCAGTATCCCCTATATACATTCCTGGACGCTTTCTTACCGCATCCAATCCTTTCAGTACTTTAATACTGGACGAATCGTAATTTTCAGACATGGTTTCTTCCAATTATTTTGTTATTAAGCTGCCATGTTTCACGTGGAACATACTGCAACTTCTTTGCATGGGTTCCACAACAGCAGAAATACTTTCAGCGGTGATAGCCGTAATGAACAGTTGTGACTGACATAGGGCTAATAAAGCAGAAACACTCTGCATTGTCTCTTCACCTAACTCTGAAGGTAAGTCATCTATAAGCAGTATTGACTGCTTATCTGTCTCTGACTCAATCAAACTATTCTGCGCTACTTTGAGTGCATATAAAAGTAATTTTAGTTGGCCACGAGACAAAATATTTTCTACGCCATACCCTTCACTATAAAAGCTAAAGTCAGCCTTGTGAGGCCCTTTACTTGTATAGCCAAGCTTTACATCGCGTTCAAATTGTTGCTCTAATTGTGATGCTAGACAATCTTTCCACCCAGCATCATATCGTAATTCTAACCCAGAAAATATGGGTATTTGACAGACTATTTTATCAAAAAATAGCGCCTCAAACCTACTTATATAAGTCTTTCTGTGTATATTTATTTCTTCAGCAAGACGAACATATTCTTTGTCCCAATATTTGATCTGCTCAGCGTAGTTTGATGGTCTTGATTTGAGTAGCGCGTTGCGTTGTTTAAGGATTTTATTAAAATTACGCCAAGCGTTAAAAAAGGCATGTTCCACGTGGAACACACCCAAATCAAGAAACTTCCTACGCTCCTTTGGTCCACCAAAAAATAGCTCATAGCTCTCCGGCGTAATAACTTGCACAGGAATAAGTTGAGCCAATTCTGACATTTTCCGACTTGATTGACCCTGAATCTTAAGTTTGGTTTCTCCCGCATTATCCTTACTTATACCAACCGGTATAGACAAGTTATGTATTTGTTTTTTAGCATGAACAATACAACGAGACTGTTCATGGCGGATCAGAATTTTGTGCTTGTTGGTGCGGAAAGATTTGCCATGGGAGAGAAAATAAATGGCCTCAAGTAAAGAGGTTTTACCGCTGCCATTTGCCCCGTAGATAATATTGATGTCGGGGCTAGGTTCAAAAGATAACGCCTCGATGTTTCGAAAATCACCAAGGCTAAGATGCGTCAAGCTCATATTATAAACGCATTGGCATCACAACATAAGTTGCCTCTTCATCACCAACCCCCTCAATTAAGGCGCTGCTGTTCGAATCAAGCAAAGTAAACTGCACATCTTCAGTTCTCAATGTATTCAGTACATCTAAAACATATGAGACGTTAAAGCCTATCTCCAAATCATCTCCCTGATAGCCTACTTCCACAACTTCTTCGGCTTGCTCTTGCTCTGGGTTGTTAGCACTGATCTTCAGTACACCATTTGATAAATTGAGACGTACACCACGAAACTTTTCATTTGATAAAATGGATACACGTTGAAATGCACTGCGTAACCACTCACGATTTGCATGAACCAATTTATCACCACCGCGTGGCAATACACGACGATAGTCTGGGAAGCGGCCATCCACCAATTTACTGGTAAATGTAAATTCAGCATCAATCAAACGAACATGGTTGGCACCAAACTGAATTGTCACATTCTCATCATCAGCTGCAAGCAGACGCATGATTTCTTGCACACCTTTACGTGGAATGATCAACTGGCGTTGTGTATTCACGGAGCTCGATAAGGTTTTTTGCGCAATAGCCAAGCGGTGACCATCAGTGGCAACCGTTTTAATTTCATTGCCATCCACTTCAAACGACATACCATTTAGATAATAACGCACGTCTTGGTTAGCCATTGAAAAGTGCGTACTTTCTAACAGTTTACGTAACTCTAAGCGAGTACACTGAAACTCTATTTCACCATCCCACTGCTCAAGATTAGGGAAATCTTCCGCAGCAAGTGTCGTTAATGAAAAGCGGCTTTTACCACTGGTCAGCAATAACTGGTGCTCTTGGCTTTCCAATTTTAATTCACTACCATCGGGCAAGCTTTTACAAATATCGAGTAGCTTTTTAGCGGGTAACGTTACTTTAGCGTCACCACAAGGTTGCTCTAATTGCGCGGTCGCGACCAGCTCTATTTCGAGGTCGGTCCCCGTCATTGCCAAAGTGCCATCTTTAATCTCAAGCAAGACATTAGATAATATCGGTAACGTATGCTTTCTTTCGATAGCGCCCGAAACTTGCATGAGTGGCTTTAAAAATTGCTCTCTTGAAATGGTAATTTGCATAACTTAACAGCCCTTAAGATGACAATGTTCTGATCAGGTTTTGATAATCTTCTTTTACTTCATGAGATTCGTCACGAAGTGCCTTCACTTTACGACATGCATGTAAGACCGTGGTATGGTCCCTGCCACCAAATGCATCGCCGATTTCCGGCAAGCTATGGTTGGTTAATTCTTTAGATAAAGCCATTGCGACTTGACGTGGCCTCGCCACTGATCGACTACGACGTTTAGATAATAAATCCGAAACACGAATACGGTAGTACTCTGCAACCGTACGTTGAATGTTATCTATCGTTACTAACTTGTCTTGTAAGGCAAGCAAATCGCGCAAGGCTTCTTTTACAAAATCAATTGAGATTGGGCGGCCCGTAAAGTTCGCATTGGCGATCACACGGTTTAGTGCCCCTTCTAACTCACGCACGTTTGAACGCAGTTTTTTGGCAATAAAAAATGCCACTTCGTGAGGGAGCGAAATATTACTTTGCTGAGCCTTTTTCATAAGAATAGCCACTCGCGTTTCTAATTCTGGTGGCTCGATGGCAATGGTTAAGCCCCAACCAAAGCGCGATTTCAGTCTGTCTTCAACGCCTTCAATTTCTTTTGGATAACGATCCGAAGTTAAGATAATTTGTTGATTACCTTCTAATAATGCGTTGAATGTATGAAAAAATTCTTCTTGTGAGCGCTCTTTATTAGCAAAGAATTGAATATCATCAATCATGAGTGCATCAACACTACGGTAATAACGTTTGAATTCTTCTATGGCATTATTTTGTAACGCCTTAACCATATCTTGTACAAAACGTTCAGAATGCATATAAACGATTTTTGCATCCGGCTTTTTGTCTAAGATACCGTTGCCTACCGCATGTAGGAGGTGTGTTTTACCAAGACCCGTACCGCCATAAATGAAGACAGGATTAAAAGCAGAACCAGGGTTATCAGCAACCTGCGTCGCAGCAGCTTTTGCGAGTTGGTTAGATTTACCCTCAACAAAATTATCAAAAGTGTAGTTTTCTTTAATGTTTGGCTTATATGCCGACTTTGGTGCAGGCTCTACTTTTTGGGTGTTAGATGAAGCGATTGGTGCGGAAGGAGCCAGTTCCGATCCGCTAGATGCAGCGTTGGCAGAAGGTTGTTTATCTTCTACAGATACTCCACCCATGATCGGCTTACTACCAACATCAAAGCGCAACTCAGGCGCTTCATTTCCACAAATTTCGATCAACAACTCATTGATGCGATTTAGGTATTTTTCTCGAACCCAATCCAATACAAAGCGATTTGGTGCATAAATCGTTAAGGTATCTTCGGTACTTTCTGCTTGTAGTGGTCTTACCCACATACTAAATTGCTGAGATGGTAATTCATCTTGCAATACATATAAACAACTTTGCCAAACCGACAGATACACGCTGAACTCCAAATGCAGTTAATATTCCCGGACACCAAAAAGGTGTAAAAATATACAGGAATTATTGTTTATTATCATTAAATTATTCGTGGAAGCCGAGTATTATGAAGTGATCTTATCCACAACATCAATATTGACTTTTTCAAAAAAGAGGATCTCGCTCACAATATTTCATAACATATTGTTTTATGTGTTATTTTATTTTAGATCCAAGAAGTAGATCATAGCAAAAAACCAGCAAGATCTCATTATTATTTTGTGATCTATTTTAGTTTTCCAGAGCTTGTTGCCTAATTTCACACACACCCTGTGGAAAACTTCAATGAGATCAGATCGATCATGATCTATTAGGTTGTTAGAAAGATCTTGCTATATAATAGCCGCAACCCTAACTGACAGGCTTAATTTTGTCTGATGTGTAAAAAGCCACCAGCAAAGTAAGATTATGATTGACTTTAGGGCCTGTCGGCATTACTATCTCGCGCTCGCAATGGCACCTGTGCCAGGATCGCGACCTGCATAGGGTGTTTTAAACTTAACCGATCGGATGGAATTGTTATGAAAAGAACTTTTCAACCTAGCGTATTAAAGCGCAAACGTACTCACGGTTTCCGTGCTCGCATGGCAACTGCAAATGGCCGTAAAGTACTAGCACGTCGTCGTGCTAAAGGCCGTAAAGTACTTTCTGCTTAATAGTTAGTGGAAAGCTTTAGCTTTGGCAGGGAGTTACGTCTGTTAACTCCCTCGCATTACTCCAGAATATTTCAAGAGCCTGCTCGCGCAGCAACCCCCTTCTTTACTTTACTAGCAAAGCCCAATGATGTTGGACGCCCTCGTCTAGGACTTACTGTCGCCAAAAAACGCTGTAAGCTCGCATGTCAACGCAACAGAATTAAACGACTTGCTCGCGAAAGTTTTCGTTTAAACCAACACAAGCTTGATAACATCGATATCGTTTTGATGGTAAAAGATGGCATTGCCGAACAAAGTAATGAAGAGCTTACAAAGCAATTGAATAAACTGTGGCGAAAAATAAACGAACGCTGCAAGCCTGGCGCACCAAAACCTAAACCGTTTAAAAAGCGGCCAGCTAAAAATGCCAAACCTAATAAATCGCCCGCTAATAAACAGCAAAAGCGCGATAATACTTCCAGTTCATAGCTTTGGTCCTGTAATTAAGGTATCTTTAGCTCACCTTTTGAACATAGTTAATGTGGCAATGACATATAAAGCGCTTAAGTCTTGGTATCGACCTATTATCGCCATACCAAAAATGGCCTTAATTACTGTAATTAAAGGTTATCAGCGCTTTATCAGTCCATTATTGGGCCCACACTGTCGATTTAACCCAACCTGCTCAAGTTATGCAATTGAGGCAATTAATTGTCATGGAATGCTAAAAGGGAGTTGGTTAGCGGTTAAACGCATATTAAAATGTCACCCTTTAAGCGCAGGTGGGGATGATCCCGTGCCTGATAAATCAACCGAAGTTAAACACCAACACGAGAAATAAGAGCTGTTATGGAATCACAACGCACGTTTTTATTTATCGGTTTATTGCTTGTGTCGTATTTATTGTTTCAAGAATGGAACACTGCATACAACCAACCAAAAATCGATACCAGTGCCACCACACAAGTGACCACCCCTACATCAACCCCTGTATCGGATGACGTTCCGGCTTCGAGCCAAGACGACGTACCTGTTGCGCAAACTAAAGCCATTCGTTCAACTGTTTCAGTGAAAACCGATGTACTTGACGTAAAAATCGATACCAAGGGCGGTGACATTGTTGAGGCGAAACTTCTCCAACATGCTGAAACTCATGGCAGTGAAGAGCCTTACCTGCTATTGGGCGAATTTGAAAACAAACAATATATCGCACAAAGTGGATTAATTGGCCTAAATGGTCCAGATGCGTCTCGTGACGGTCGTCCAGTGTATGAAAGCACTCAATCAGCTTATACCCTTGAAGGTGATGAATTACGCGTGCCACTGACCTTTGTCGATAGCAAAGGGATTGTTTACACAAAAACCTATGTGTTTAAAGCTGGCAAATATGATGTAGCACTAGAGTATGACGTTAACAATACCAGCGCTGATCCGATTCAAGTACAGCTTTATACTCAGGTCAAGCGCACAGTACAGAACAAAGGTAGTATGGTCGACCAAACCTATTTAGGGGCAGCATACGGTACTAATGAAGAGCCTTACGAGAAGTACAGCTTTGATGATATGAGCGAAGCCAACCTTAACAAGAATACTCAAGGTGGCTACATTGCCTTTATTCAGCATTACTTCGTAAGTGCTTGGGTGCCAAATCAAACCGTTAACAGTACTATTTATACGTTGTTACGTAATGGTCAGGGCATCATTGGGGTAAAAAATGAACCTGTTAATGTTGCTGCGAACAGCTCATCAACGATGAATGCAACCTACTACATGGGTCCAAAAGATAGTGACGCACTAGAAGCTATCCAAGAAGACCTTGATTTAACCGTTGACTACGGTTGGTTGTTCTTTATCTCACAACCACTATTTGTATTGCTTAAACTTATTTACGGTGTTGTGGGCAACTGGGGTATTGCTATTATCGCGATTACTATTTTAGTTAAAACAGCCCTATACCCGCTAACTAAAGCACAATACACATCTATGGCTAAAATGCGTATGCTACAGCCAAAGATGCAGGCCCTAAAAGAGCGTTATGGCGATGACCGTCAGAAGTTTGGTCAAGCAACCATGGAGCTATATCGCAAAGAAAAAGTGAACCCTATGGGCGGCTGTTTGCCTTTACTATTGCAAATGCCTATTTTCTTAGCGCTATTCTACGTGTTCTTAGAGTCAACTGAGCTACGTCATGCTGAGTTTATGTTGTGGCTAACCGACCTTTCAGCAAAAGACCCATACTATGTGCTACCAATTTTGTTTGGTGCAAGTATGTTCCTGACACAAAAGCTACAACCTATGACTGTCACTGATCCAATGCAGCAAAAGATGATGACCTATATGCCGCTGGTATTTACGTTCTTCTTTATTATCTTCCCGTTCCCTTCAGGGTTGGTACTGTACTGGTTAGTGTCTAACTTGATCACTATCGCACAGATGCTTTACATCTACCGCGGTATGGAGAAAAAGGGTCTGAAAGTGAGATAACACATTCAGCCTTTCATAAAAACGCCCGCTTTTCGCGGGCGCTTTTGTTTGTCAGCAAGCCCTGCCTACACAATATAAAATCAATACAATCAAATATTTGATATTATTTTATCGCGATTTTATACCTATTTGATGGTGTCTTTCGCAGTTTTTCTAAATACTCGCCTCATCCAAAATCACAGCAATGAATGAAAGCAACGATGGGCGAATTTAACACTTACTTATTAACACTACTTACGTCACCCTCTCTTCACTGGTGGCTCGTACTGGCAGCTTTTGGCGCAGGGGTACTTGCCAGCTTATCACCTTGCATTTATCCGCTGTTACCGATCACAGTCGCCATGTTAGCACCCAAAGCAGGCAATCACGTTCGGGCATTACAAAACGCAGCTCTATACTGCCTTGGGCTTGCATTGCTTTATGCCCTACTTGGCTTACTGGCCGCACAAACAGGGCAGCTATTTGGACAAGTCGCGAGTAACCCTTGGTTACTCATCGGCTTTGCTAATTTACTGTTGTATATGGCAGCGATAATGAAGGGCTGGCTTACACTCCCCGTCCTTTCCATCTTCAATAACGCTCGCTCTCACAATCCCTTAATGATGGGTGCGACCAGTGGACTGGTTGCGGCACCATGTACCTCCCCAGTATTAATGGGGCTGTTGGTATTGGTAGCAAATCAACAACACGTTTGGTTGGGTGGAATGTTGCTGTTTTTCTTTGCCTTGGGCATGAGTAGCTTGCTGTTTTTAGTGGGCACCTTTAGCCAATTACTTGCTCGACTGCCCAAGTCCGGTCCGTGGCTTAGCATCGCACCCAACATATTTGCATTACTGCTATTTGTCATGGCGCAGTTTTACCTCATCAAAGCAGGTCAGAACCTCTTTTTTTAATCACTTTATAAGGAAGCCAATATATGAATATACGCAATACGCTGACAGCCCTATTGATAGGACTCAGTAGCCTTACACTCAATGCCGAATCACACGCTCAACCACGTTACATACAAGGTAAAACGTTGCAGGGTGATCATGTTAATACCCAAGGCAAAGTAACGTATTTAAAATTTTGGGCCACTTGGTGCCGCTACTGCATTGAAGAGATGCCACATTTAAATCGTATCTACAACAATCGCTCGCCACGCTTGGAGGTTCTGTCCATCAACATTGGACTTAATCAATCCGAAGACTTGGTAAAGCGCTTTTTGGATAACAATCAATACCAAATCGCCACGCTCTTTGATAGCGATAGCAGCATCACTAGACGCTTTGACGTCATTGGTACTCCGACTCACATATTACTTGATGAACAGGGTAACGAAATATATCGCACGGCGTTGATGGATGAAGCATTACAAACAGCTCTATCGACGTATTTAGCAAAGGAGCTTAGCCATGATTAGAACCTTGCTGCTCACTACCTCTCTATTACTGAGCTTTGTTGCCAACGCCACTGATGATAGCTATGAATTGGTATTTATCGATATGTGGGGAGAATATATTCCACCGAGCACGTTACCAACGAGTGAATTTCCGCGCCGCTTTATACAACTAGATATGAATGTTTCACAAGCGGATATAGATAGGTATGTAAACACTTACCCTTTGTATAGCTCTCTAGAAATAGACAAAGATAATAAACTTGCGTTTCAGTATGGGGTGCGTCGTACACCAACAATTGTGCAAATAAAGCAAGGTAAGATGGTGAACAAAATCGAGCTAGGTGAGCTTCCTTCGCTTCCCAGCTCAGAGCATCAGCCGATTGCTGCGCACCATCTGATAGTCAATGCTCTCAGTGGCGCGCAATATAGCTTTAAAGTTCACTCGAAGAACATACGTTTAATATTATTTTCCGATGCGCTTTGCCCAGCTCGTCACTTGCCACATTGTGAACATAAAGCGATGCAACACAATGAAATACGCATTCCAGATAACATGGAAAAACTCACTGTTATCAAACCGTTTTATGTCTCTTTGCAAGATGTAAAAAACTATCAAAAACGGCTACGAGTCAATCACCCTGTACTATTTGATAAGCACAATGCACTATTTCGCCGTTATGGCATTACCAGTTTGCCCTATTGGGTGATACTCGATAACAACAATCAAGTCGTTTATCGCAGTACAACAGCGCCAGCACAATCGGATTTGGCAACTTACTCAAGTCGCCACTCTGATTGACAGTACACACTATAAGGTGGTGGCAACAGCTCAAGATGTAATGACTGACTGCTCGCTGTTGCAACCACCTGCTCAAAAAAGTCATCATCTTGTTGTTGCCATTGCGATGCAAACTGCTGTTTAGCCGCCTGTAGTTGCTTTGCTGCAGCTTGGTGCTGGCCAAGGCGAGTAAGTGCAAAACTGCCATAAAGTGCTTCGAGCTTTTGCACAGGTTTCGCCGCAAGCATTGCTATAGCATCTTGATACTGCCCCTGAGAAACTCGTATATACATCTGAGTATAGCGCACATAACTGAGGCTATCGGTAAGCTGTAACTGCTCAAAGGTCGAACCGGCACGCTCAAGTAAAGGTTTCGCCCGCTCATACGCTTGTTGTTTTATCAGCAGCCATGCATTCATCAACTGTGCACTGGCTTGTGTGACTTTATCAATATCTGTGCGACCCAGCAGCTGCTTAAAATGCGTTAATGCATTGTTTAGTGCGCCTTCACTGGGCATCGTCTCTTGCAGTACCCTGTCCATGGTGGCCATCGCTGTTAAGAACTGTGCTTTGACCTGCAGGCCTATGCGCGGCGTATCCTCAGCTTTAAGTTGTGCCAAAGCTCGTAGGGCCCCATCGCCATCATGTAGCTGAATGTAATAAAAAGCCATATAAAGCAATATATCGTTTTTTACGTACAGATTATTTTGCGAATCCGCCATTGTTAAGGCTTGCTTAAGTGCCTGCTCACGTGCCGCCAGCGGCGCAAGATAGTTTTGTCCTAGAGCAAAATAGCTCAACATCAGTGGAGCTAGCTGTTGCTGCTGTCGATAATAGCGAATGGCTTTTTGTACCACAGCTAGATTTTCGCTCATATCCAGCTCTGTGCTTTGCTCTACACCGGCTTGTGGTGGGTTCGCTAAATAAAATGCGCGTTGCGATTCTGAATGGCTTAACGACCCCGCGCCCAATAACACCTTAGCACTGTGCATGGCTTTACTATGCGCTTGCCAACGCAACTGTAACCAAGCCAAATCTGCTTGTAATTGATAGCCCTGAGCCAATAATCTTTGGTGATTCAGTGCCCGAGCCATAGCAATAGTGCGCTCAAGTAAAGGTGTCACACGCTCATACTCCCCCATGTTCAGCCAGTAACGACCAAGGTACAGGTGATAGCGTGTCGCCAAATAGCTCGTCGCGTCGATATTCTTTATCGCCTCAAAATGCTCTCGCGACGCTTGCCACATGCCCGTTTTCCACAGGGCATTAGCCAGCTCCAATCTTGCTACTTGATTGTCGATGTCATGAACAAGTGCGGCTCTAAAGTAAGGGATCGCAGCACCTACCCCCTGATAGCTCAGCGCATGTAATCCACCAAGATAGCTTTGTCTCGATTGAACATTCGCTGAAATCTTCTCCGTTGATACCGCTTCGGTATGGCCACTTAACTGCATCACTAATTGACTGACAAGTTCATCTATCGGTGTTTGCAAATCTTCACTGACAAGCTGCCCTTGCTGTAAAGACTGGCCACGACGGTTGATTTGATAATGTAAAACATAGCGCTGCTGTTGCTGCGTGAGTTTCGCGCTAAAGCCAACTTCAGCGATGTTTTGCACCACATTTTCAAGCGAAACCCCCGCGGCGGATACCTCATCAATAACGTTAAAGTACGCGCTGGTGGCTTGCTTCAGTTGTTGCTGCAAAGCAAAACCCCACCAATCTAGCTGGCCTTGCCCCGTTAAATTTTCAACTGGAGCAATAAAAATACTTGGTAAAGCTTGTGTATTAACATGCTCTGCAACAGTTGGAGTATGTATGTTGGTATACCAAATTGCACTGCCGATCACCGAAGCACTCAACGCTATTGTTATAGCAATAGATAACCCTTTTCGTTGTGGTGCTGATTTAATGTTTGGAGTAATAGTGACTTCAACTGGGGCAATCCACATGTAACCCTTTTGTGGCACTGTTTTTATAAACTCAGGTTGCTGTGCGTCATCCCCCAATGTTTTACGAAGCTCCTGAATACTCTGGGTGAGTGCACTATCTCGATATTGTGAGTGTTGCCATAGTTCGTTGAGAATTTGCTCTCTACTAAGCAGTTGTTCTGGGTTATCTAAAAAATACTGTAGGAGCTTTGCAACCTTGGGCCTAAGCGTATGAGTGTGAGCGTCACTACTGAGTTTTTCTAAGATAGGATCGAACGTAAACTGCTTGAATTGATACACAAAGATGACTTTTCCCCGCAAATTAATATGCTCATAGTACACCAATAGTCATGTAAGCTAATAGCTGTGTTTGTCGCTTTGCTGTACAATTCGCCCCTATTGTAATAGCAAGTTTTTATATCACCATGAATTCACAAGACACCATCGTCGCACAAGCCACAGCCCCTGGGCGTGGCGGTGTAGGGATCATCCGCGTATCGGGCGCTTTAGCACAAACCGTTGCCAATCAGATCTTAGGGAAATGTCCTAAAACTCGTTATGCCGAGTATCTGCCATTTAACACCTTACAAGGTGAGCAGTTGGATCAGGGGATTGCTTTATTTTTTAAAGGCCCTAACTCTTTCACTGGCGAAGATGTACTGGAATTACAAGGTCATGGTGGTCCAATTGTTATCGACATGCTACTTAAGGAAATTTGTCAGATAGATAAAGTACGCCTAGCGCAGCCAGGAGAATTCTCAGAACGTGCTTTTATGAACGACAAACTGGATCTCACCCAAGCTGAAGCCATCGCGGATTTAATTAATGCCACCAGTGAGCAGGCAGCAAAGAGCGCCCTGCACTCCTTACAAGGAGATTTTTCTAAACATATCAATACGCTGGTAGAGAAAGTGATCCATCTACGTATGTATGTTGAGGCCGCGATTGATTTTCCTGACGAAGAAATAGACTTTCTATCTGACGGCAAAGTCAGCGGTGATCTGAATGCCATCATCACGCAATTGGATGAAGTGCGTAAACAAGCTAAACAAGGCAGTATCATGCGCGAAGGTATGCGGGTGGTGATCGCAGGCAAACCGAATGCAGGCAAATCCAGCCTACTCAATGCCTTAGCAGGCAGAGAAGCGGCGATAGTTACCGATATCGCGGGGACTACACGCGACGTACTGCGCGAGCATATTCATATTGATGGTATGCCATTACACATCATCGATACCGCAGGTCTTCGTGAAAGCCCAGATAAAGTGGAACAAATAGGTATCGAGCGCGCTTGGGATGAAATTCGTCAAGCCGATCATGTGCTATTTATGGTAGATGGTACGGATACACAAGAAACGGATCCAACCAAGATCTGGCCTGATTTTATGCAACAGCTACCTGCTGGCATGGATGTTACCGTCATTCGCAATAAGATTGATTTATCTGCAGAAACAGCGGGTATGTGCCAACAAGGCGACTACCCTGTTCTGCGCTTGAGTGCCAAAAATACCGAAGGTATCGATTTGCTACGCGATCACCTAAAAACCTGCATTGGCTACCAAGGTGCAACTGAGGGTGGCTTTATGGCACGCCGCCGTCATTTAGATGCACTAGAGCGCGCCGCTGAACATTTAGATATTGGTAAAACCCAGTTAGAGATGCATATTGCAGGAGAGATCCTCGCCGAAGAGCTGCGTTTGACACAGCAATATCTTAACGAGATCACTGGTGAATTTACTTCCGATGATCTCCTTGGCAAGATCTTTAGCTCATTTTGTATCGGGAAGTAAAGTGGGCAAATAACGGAAAACAACAGCAAGCAACGGTAGATAACACACTGATTTTATTAGATCGTCATTTGCCGTTTGTTTCCATCCGTTGCCGTTAATTGCCAAATCTAGTCCCCAGCTGGTCCCCAATGACATGATAAATGCCGTATTGGGGACCAATTGGGGACAAACATGAAAATTTTCATTGAAAAACGGACACTTAAATCAGATGGAACGCGAACATTGCGTCTCATTTATGACCACGGTTATACCACTAAATCAAACGGATCTCGTCAGCGAAAACGTGAACACGAAGTGCTGGATCTGTTTATCTATGACAAACCCAAAACACCAGCTCAGCGAAAACATAACAAAGAGCACCTTCTCCTAGCCGAAACCATTAAGAGTAAACGACTGGTTGAGTGGCAATCCCAAAAGCATAGTTTTGAGGATAGAACTAAGCGTTCAGCTAGCTTCATTGATTACTTTCAACGGCAAATTGACATCAAAGAACAAACCACCTCAACCTCCAACCACTCGATCTGGCTTTCAGCACGTAAGCACCTGCTGTTCTACTGCGGGAAACATGATCTTAGCTTTGATGAGTTGGATAAAGACTGGTTAGACGGATTTAAGTATTACCTGACCAATGAAGCGAAAACCAAAAGTGATACCGCGTTATCTCGCAACACACAAAGCTCCTACTTCAATAAAGTTCGCGCGGCGATCAACGAAGCGCATCGAGAAGGTATTATTCGTGATAACCCGCTTTCACAAGTGACCAGTATCAAAGCGAAAACGACCAAGCGTGTTTATCTCACATTGGATGAGGTCAACGCTTTAGCTCACACAGAATGTCGCTACCCAGTCCTTAAACGTGCGTTTTTGTTCTCATGTGCAACGGGGATGCGTTGGTGCGATATCCATCGACTTACTTGGTCAGAAGTAGAGACATTCAATAATCACAAACGAATTATCTTCGACCAAGCCAAACTCTCTCAGGGCGATGCTAAGAGCCTTCAGTATTTAGACATACCAAAGTCAGCAGAATCACTTTTGGGTAGCCCCAAAGCCTCTCACGAGCGCGTATTCAAGGGATTAAAATACTCTTCTTATATAAATGTAGAGCTGCTTAGATGGGCTCTGGCTGCTGGAATAAGTAAGCACGTTACGTTCCATGCTGGTCGTCATACTTTTGCTGTAATTCAGCTTAGCCGAGGAATCGATATATACGCAGTATCGAAACTGCTCGGCCACAGCGAACTCAAGACAACCGAGATCTACGCTGACATCATAGAACAACGTAGGATGGAAGCCATGCTCACATTCCCCGATATTTTTGCTTCTTCTGGAAAGGATTCAGCGGCCTAAGGCCGCTGCTATAGAAGGTACTACTTACGAGAAGTGGTGGCGACATAGTTTGCTGCCCTTTTTTGTATCTCATGGCGAGATGAAACGCGCTGCTCCTCAACCCAATCCATGATTGCTTGACGCTCAAATCGGAGGTGTTTGCCAAGCTTAAAGTAAGGGATCTCTGCCGAGCTCGTTAGCTTATAAAGTTGATTGGTTGATAAACCCAGCAAAGCAGCACATTCATCAACGGTTAGAATGTCCTTTCCAAGCAACTCCACCTTTTGTTGCTGCAAACGCTGCTCCAGAATAGCGCGCTCAACACGGTCAATCTTGGCGAGAATGGACTGAAGAATAACTTGCTCGTTGGTTGTCATCACATCACCTCCTCGCCCATTGGAATGTCTCTGGGAAGAGTGGGAAAACTGGGAATATATTATTCATCGACGCCCATCTCCTTCAATTCAGAGAGGATCTTTTCCGGCCAGAAAGCGAAAAAACGATGATCAAACTCAGTACCGTTTTTCTTCTCGATAATCCGAAGTGTTCCTCTACGATCTTCATTGGTTTCAAACCACCCTTTATGAATCAAAGGGCTCAATTGACTCTTGTACTGACGCCGCAGTCGTAGCTGCTTAACAAACTCTTGTTTGTGGATAAGCCACTGGACGTCATCACCATCCTGCCGCCAGTAACCAAACTTTGAAGATCTGCTCGTACAAAATTCAGGAAGCTTATTTTCCCAATGGCTAATGGCTTGTTTCAAAGCACTTAACACCTCATACGTTTCTTGATTGTGCTGGTGCCCTCTGTGAGATAACCAGCGGCTAAAAACGCTATATACGGAATAGAGTGACTCTTCTTCAGACCATGGCACTAACTGGTTTCGTGACGCAACAGACAACGCTACACCAACAAGGACAAAGCGCTTCAATACCCGATGAACCTGGCCGGAGTAATTACTTTTAGACCAATGCTGCCTCAGCGTTTCGATTTCACGCTGTAAAACGACTTCCAGATCGGGCTTATCTGAAATAAGCGTCATCCAAGCCGTGAACAAAGTGCCAAAGTACTTTTGAGTCTGCTTTTCTAAGTGCTCAGCAAACTGAGATGGTGAGGAAAAGCGGTGTAGATCCGCAAAACAGCCAAAGCGCTCTTCGGCAGGAATTTCGATGACTCGAATCAGCTGACCTGCTTTCACTTGATAACCAGAGGACTCCATCAGCTCTGTCAGGCCAACCTCTCCATTACTCAATGTCAGCGTTCGCCAATTGGCTATATTCGCCAGGCCGCCTGTTTCGGTGGCTCGCAGCTTCCCACATCCGTTGACGATTTGATAAGCCGCAGAACTGGCATCTTCCGCCGAGCACAACCCTAGCTCATCTAACACAAGCAACATGTCATGATGTTCTGATGCAACCGCCTCAATACCGTTAGCGGTTGTTTTCCAAGACTTGATATAAGACTTATCAGCATAAACAGACGCAGCGACAAACGATGTGACAGACTTACCCGACGAAGACGGCCCCATCACATGGAATGCCGCACTTTCCATCCCTACTGGCTTGAGCAGCGGCGCGGACAAAGCGACGCCAACAGAAAATATAAGCAAGGGATTGCCGCCCAATAAAGAACCGACTTCGCTTTGCCATTCCGCTAAGCTCCCTTTTGCCAAACAGAGTGAGTCTGCCATCCCACCAGAAAAGTAGTAGGGCTCATCTGACCGTCCGAAACTTTTCTCCGGAGTAACGAACACCTTGTCATGCCAACCTGTTCTTGTAACACAAAAGGCCGTTTCCGCCGCTTTGAGCTCTTCCCGCAAATAGCGCTGGACCATATTCCATGCAGTTTGCTCAGGCTCCAGCCAAAAACCGGTATCGAATAATTCATCTCTTAATTGATAGTTGGTCCCTCCCATGATCTTTCTGGCAGGCACTATCATTCGAATCGTCTGCTTGTCCATGTTGATGATTTCAATACAAGCACTGAAACCTGACTTCCGATCAGGTGAACGCGTTCTAGCAAGAACCTTGACTGAAGAGCTCAACGAACGCCAACCTCGCTCACGGCAGAAATACTGTAGTTGATCATGGTGATGACGAAACTTCATATGACCTCCCTATCACAGGCTCAAAAGCCACTTCTGCACGTCTTCAACACGGAATCTCACACTTCGAGCACCAGGCGATAAATTCACTGGCGAAGGAAAAGAACCATTTTTCACATAACGGCGAATGGTTGCCTGAGACAGCTGAGTTAGCTGACAGACTTCTTGATAGCTTAATAGCTGATTTGATTGTTTTTGTTCGGTCATAACTACTCCTGATAGCTAATGAATAATCAAGGAATAGCTTGTAGGATGAGCAACGCAAAGGCGCGCGGTGCTCAGGCCCATTTTGGACAGTTTGGAATGAAAGAAGGCCTGTAAAATAGGGTATTTAGGATTACAGAAGCAGATAATGGTGCGGTGATTAAATTCAGCAAAAAACGTGCTCTTCATGATCTGAAGATTCATAAGCCCACTAAAACAATTTACCGCGACTTTCACATGTGAAAGAGGCATCATCATAGTCTAGGGAAAGTAGAAAACTGGAATATTAACCGTCCTTATTATTCTCACTCCGTTTCATCTGATATGTGGAATACCAGTAGACACACCCAACAGCAGCCACTGTCAAAAGCAGACCTGCGAGCCAATACCAAAGCAAATCCATACAACCTCCTCAAATCGTTGAATCAAATCGGTCGCAGCTAATACCACCACAGTCAAAACTGGTATCAATGCTAGTCATACTGTTATCCCTCAACACATTGCCACCGACATCAATACAAGAGTTTTCCATCATTGGAGGGCCACTTACAGGGTTTATATCGCCACACCAATGGGGTGATCTCGAATCAGAGATGAAATCTGGAGTATCTGGTATCAATTCCGCACCAGCCTGTCCAGCTTGGTATATTCCTGGACTTGATATGCCAGATGGCGAACCATCTACCACTGAAATGTGCCTATGCCCTGCAAACCTTCTCCCCCTTCTTGGCCTACCATAACGTCGATGGAGTTTGTTCAACCAAACCAAAATGATGCGGTAAGCAAAATAATTAAAAATGAAACTGGAGCGGGTAAAGCAAACATGAGCACTACAAAAAGAACCAACTTCACCATCACTTTTATCGGCCATAGCCAATCACGACATACTGTTGCCTTCGCCTCTTTTTCTGCGAACGCATGAGGTTCAATGCCAGCACAGCCTGGATGGCTTGCCACAGCTTCCGCTGAGACAGTTTTCATTTTTATCGGCTTACCTGTTCCCCTACCTCGTTACACCATATTAACCAGTCAGGCACAGAACACCGAATATGCGACAACTAATTGAAATATTTAAACTATGTACTAACAGAACAATCCCAAACCCAATACAAGCCATCTGAAAAGTGTACTGGTTCATGGGCCACCTAGAAAAGCGGTACACTTACCGCCCTAGCAAACACGGCCTCAATGCCTTGATCGCAGACATAACAAGGGATGGCTGCCATTTTTCTCAAAACCTTAAGCCGCAACGAACTGTACCGTTTAGACTAAATCGGTACAGTTAAATCACGTTAGGGGGCTTATCATTGCCAATCAAAAGGAATTATGGTTCTGCTGCCACGTCGTGATCAGTTATACATTCGGAGTGGCTAGAGCATCAGTATTAACTAAATAAGTGCCATTTCTAGTTTATGCTTTCGCTTCACCCAATCTGGTAGAGAACGTTCGAGTAAGCGATAAAACTCTGGACCGTGGTTGTGGTGCTCTAGGTGACACAGTTCATGAATGATCACGTACTCAATACACTCTTTCGGTGCCTTAATTAACTCGCGGTTTAAGGTCAGCGTTCCGCTTTTTGATAGACTGCCCCAGCGCTTTTTGAGTTGCATTATTCTAATGGTTGGCTTGTCTGCATCTGAATGTTTGAACTTCTCCCAACAATCCGAAAACACCTTATTTAAGTGGAAATCGGCCTTTTCTCGATACCAATCATTAAGTAGCGACTCCACATGGTCTGGTTTACCATTGGCAGAGGTTACCCAGAAAAAGCCCGCTTTAAGTACCACACCGTTGTCAGTACCTGCATCAATTTTTAGCCTATACTTTCTACCGAGATACAAATGGCTTTCACCACTTACGTATTTGCGAGAAGGGGTTCTTGGGTCAAATTGGTCAAAATAGCGAATTTGACGTTTGATCCACCGAGCGCGCTTTTTCACCTTAGCTTCAATGGCCTCACGATCGGTGCCTTCAGGAGCTTTTACAAAAACTGATTTATCAGGGTGAACTGATATTTCCAGCGACTTGCGTTTAGAAAAAGCCAACTGGAAGGGGATTTCTCCCCCTCCGTATACAACCGCTAGTCTTTCAGCGCTTGCCGTTGGTAACTCAGTCTGCTTGATGGTTGACGACATCAAGAATGCCTCCGGTGCTTCGCAACCTGCATGGTTTTCTCAATGATTTCGTCCATTTGCTCTAAGCTCAGCGTCACGCCGTACTGCTCTTTGACTTCGTCATAAAGAAAATCGTCAATATCATTCATCGCTGTTTTTTGAACGTCGGCATCGTCCCAAAAATCGACTTTCCAATGGGCATCAATGATCTTTTGTATTGCTAACGATGTTTGTGCCGCAATGGCATCAAGTTGAGCATCATCTAACTCGTTGAGTGTTGCCACTTGCTGAAACTGCGGCTTAATCAAGCCAAAGTAGGCACACGCTTCGTCGTTTTCACGAATGCAATCAGGCATATCATCATGCTGCTTCGTGGCCACTTTGTTACGAATATCAATCACTCGGTTGAGATATTCTAAGTCTGAGATACGCTTGGCCTTAAAGTCATCAATAGCGGCTTGGATCAGCTTCGAAAACTTCTCATAAAACGCAGGGTCTTTGTCCATGTTCTCCGAAATACTGCGCTTCGTGGCGTGGGCGATGGTGTCCGCTTTTGATGCCGTGGTTTTGGTTTGATAAACCCCTTGCTCTTCTTTCACGGCGGTAAACATTTTTTCATCAAAAATATTCACTGGCTCGTTAAGCTGAGTCACCTCATTAGCCTGAATATGGGTATCCAGCAGCTTTTTAATTTTCGGCTCGTAGTCGCGATAATCAATCGCCTCGGCGTAACGCAACTTAACCGCTGCCTTTAAGTTCTGAAAACGTTTTAAATCGTTTTTATAGGTTTGTAGCTTCTTCTCATCAGAGCTCATGATGAACTGCTCAGACGATAAAGCGATGGCTAAAGATTTACTGTATGCCGATAAACATTCGTAAAACTCTTCACGCAACTCGTCATCGGCCAACAACACCTCATAGGCTTCTTCGTCTTTTGAGTTTTTAACGGCTTTAAACAAATCCCATAAGTCAGAGTAACGCTGTGGCAGTTTAAACACTTCTTCGTTGATGGAGGTGAGCGTGCCTGCTAAGTCATCTTCGTCAAACCCTTCAAAGGCTTCATACATGGTTAGGGCTTTATCCAGCTCACCCAATACGCTGGCATAGTCGATGATATAGCCAAACTCTTTACCTTCGTACAGGCGGTTAACCCGAGCGATAGCCTGCAATAGCGTGTGCTCTCGCAGGGTTCGGCATAGATACAGCACGGTGTTGCGCGGCGCATCAAAACCAGTTAACAGCTTATCCACCACAATGAGTATTTCAGGGTCATCACCGTATTTAAACTGATTGATGATTTGCTTAGTGTACTCTTCTTCAGAGCCAAAGCGCTTCATCATTTTGTCCCAGAACTTACCTACCTCATCGGTTGGTCCTTCGTCCACTTCGTCGTGGCCTTCGCGGGTATCAGGGCCAGAAATCACCACCTCTGTGGTGACGGTGCCAATCTCTTGCAAAAACTGCTGGTACTTTAACGCCGCCGGTTTGCCCGGGGCAACCAGCTGAGCCTTAAAGCCGGTGCCTTGCCAGTTCGCACGAAAATGCTCGCTGATATCAAAGGCGCGCATATATATCACCTGATCGGCTTTGTTTAGCATTTCAGCGCGGGCGTATTTCTTTTTAAGGTCGGCCTTTTGCTCTTTGCTTAAATCGGCGGTGTGGCGCTCAAACCAGAGGTCGATAGCCGACTGATTCTGCTCCATCTCAACATGTCGGCCTTCGTACAGCAGTGGCAATACTGCTTCGTCGGCAACCGCTTGTTTAATGGTATAGTGCGGCTCAATCAGGCCACCAAATTTGGCAAAGTTATTCTTTTCTTTTTTCAGTAGTGGCGTACCGGTAAAGCCAAGAAAACAGGCATTAGGTAGCATTTGGCGCATTCGGGCCGCCAATGAGCCAAAGTTGGTGCGGTGACTTTCATCGACTAATACAAAAATATCGTGCGACTCATCAACAAACTTCTCGGCCACCCAGCCTTTGTCAAATTTGTGGATCAGTGTGGTGATCAGACCCACTTTGTTTTTCAGGTGCTTAACTAAGTTTCGGCCAGACGTGGCACGTTCGCGGCTTAAACCACAGGCCGCAAAGGTATTACCCAATTGTTTATCAAGATCATCCCGGTCGGTAACCAAAATGATCCTCGGATTGATAAGCTGCGACTCTAGTGCCATAGCACGGGTGAGCATCACCATGGTGAGCGACTTACCCGAGCCTTGAGTGTGCCAAATAACACCACCTTGGCGGTTTTCTTTAGTGCCATTGCCTTTATTGGCCAAACGCTTAATTCGGGCGATAGTCGCTTTAATCACAAAATATTGTTGATAGCGGGCTACTTTCTTAATGCCACCATCAAAAAGGGTAAAGCGATACACCAAATCTAATAAACGCTCTGGGCGGCACAGGCTATAAATGGCATTATCTTGTTCCGTCACCAAGCGTTTACCTTCCGCCTCTAGCGCATCAAAAAATGGCCGTGCTGCAGCAAACTCGCCACTGAATAGCTGTGCTTTAGTCTCTTCGCTCAAGGAGGTATTTACGGCTTTATCGACATCGGCGGGTTTATCTTCCTGCTCTTTCCACACGCCCCAAAACTTCTTAGGTGTGCCAGCTGTGGCGTATTGGGCGGCGTTTTTATTCACTGCCAACACTTGCTGCACATAAGTAAACAGGCGCGGAATATAGTCATCACCCTGGTTACGAATATTTTGTGATACGGCTTGCTCTACATCCACTTTTGGTGATTTACATTCAATCACGCTAAAGGGAATACCATTGACAAACAGGACGATATCGGGGCGCACGGTATCGGTGCTGCGTGCTCGCTCAACCGAGAACTCAGCGACTACATGAAAGCTGTTGTTTGAAGGTGTTTTCCAATCAATGTAATTGAGGGTAAAGCTTTTTGAGTCCCCCTCAATGGTTTGCTCCATGGCTGAGCCTAAGGTGATTAAATCGTAAATCGACTCATTGGTTTTTTGCAGGCCATCAAACTTAATATTTTTGAGCTTTTGGATCGCGGTTTGAATGTTCTCTTCGCTAAACAGATACTCGCCACCTTTATAGTTAATGCGATTAATCTTTTTTAGCTGCTGACGTAGCACCCCTTCCAAGATCACATTGGCACTGCGCCCACCCCTTTCAGCCAGCGCTTGCTCAGGGGTAAGGTACTGATAACCCAAATTGATTAACTGTTGCAGGGCAGGAATTTGCGACAAGTACTTTTCGTTAAACTCAAAGCCCGAAGGCTCCGAGTTTGCTGCGTAATTGACTGGAGGTGTGCTCATGCGACGTTCTCCTTTGTACGATCCTGAAGTTCACCCTCAGCACTGGTCACTTGCCACTCACCTGTAAGCAGTTTTTGCATCAGACCGCGTTTTTGGCTGCGGTATTTTTCAAGGAGTTCTTTTACTAAATCAATTTCCTTTTTAGCAATATTAAGCTTGCTGGCGATATCCTTTTGCTCTTGAATACAAGGTATCTTTACCTCTAATTTCTTCAAAGCGTTTAGCTTTAATGCTGTACGTGTACCGCCCTGAACTTCGCGCGATAAAGCTCGCCTAAATGCAGGAGAGTTCAAGAAATAATATAAAAAATCAGAGTCCATGTTTTGTTTTGGAGAAAATACACCATATGCAGGGCTAATTAAGCCTTTGTCGATTATGGTTTGTTTGTTGAATACAAATAAACCATCATCACTCATTGACCTGAATGTGAAGTCCCCACGACTCATTATCTTGTAGCCACTATTATCTTTGCTTGCTACTTGTTTAGAGAAGTAGTCCTCTTGCAGAAAAATTCCTCGGCGAGAGGAGGTTAAGCAAGGGTATAAATCAGGCGTAGTGCTTTTCTCTTTTTTCTCAACGATAAACTCACCTAATGTACTTGTGTTCCATCGTTTTGATTTAGGGTTGTTTAAAAGAAGTTGCGACTTCAGCCACTCAAACTGCTTTTCCTTAGCCGCAATTAACGCCTCTGTTTTTTCGATGGCATTGTCCCACTCTCTGGCAATTTTAACTATGCTCTGTTGCTGCTGCATTGAAAACTCTGGAACCCTCAGCGACTCAACAACAGATTTAGTTATTTTTGCCATTGTGCTACTTGTGCCAGATGCACATCGCATAAAATGCTTTCTCGCTGGGGCACTTTGTAGAATCAATTCCATAAAATCTGGAATGATTTTCTCTTCATCAACTCGAAATTTCATCATCAAATCAGGATAAGAACAGTTAGATAGCCCCCCACGATAGAGAGCTGCTCTTCCAACCTTATCAAGTGTATTTGAGCGACTAACCAAGAAATCACCAGACTCAATAGGAAATTTATCAGCTTGCGTATTGGACTCTGGAACCCATTTTACCTGCGAGAGATCTAGTCCCGTGCCAGTCAGAGCGCCAAGTCCAAGTACAACTTTTGAAGTCGGCTTATCAGTACAAACAGGCGAATAACCATTTTTTACTGGAGTAGCAAGAAAGTGCTTCAGTTTTTTCATTGATCACTCTCCAACTTCTTCTGTGCACGCGCCAACTGGGGAATGCCTTTTTCCGGCGTTGGCAAATCCTCTGGCATAGTGCCGCCTAGTTCCTCAATAGTAGCGCGCACTTTGGCACCTACTTCAAAATGAGTTTGGTTGGCATGGACTTTATTGCTGACCTTATCACGCTTAAGTTTCTCTTCCGTTTGCGTGGCACGGAACAGGTTAGCGGCAAGCTCGGTACTGCCCATGTGGTCGAGGATTTTTTGGCTCTTTTTTAAGCCTTTGTGTTGGTGAATAGCTTTATTGTCTAACCCGCCATATAAGCCTTTGTAGCCATGGTTTTGGAAAATGGCGTAGTCCAAACCAGACTCAACACCTGCATCACGGGCTGCAGCGGCCAGTTGCTTGTTATGGTCGGCCAGTTCATTGCGCAGCATTAAACGCTTTTGGTCTTCATTTAGTTGCTGAAAACCAGTGTCATCCTGTAGCTCTTGGCGACGAGTCTGAATGGCAAAATAGGTCTGCCCATTGGCGATCACCGGCTTGCTGGCATCACCGTTTTGCACAATGAGGTAACAGGCGTAACGGGAAAGCTGATAATCACGGGTAGTTCGCTTAGCCCCCGAGCCAATATCGACCATTTTTCCCACCTGGGAAAAATGGTCTTCACTCGACTGGCCGGAGCCCTCACAAGCTGTGATCGCTTTTTTGATAACACGCTCAAACTTGTCCCAAGTACTGTAGTCAAGAACAGTCTGTAACTCTCTGGCATACCAGAACTCGTTACCTTCAGATTCATGCTTTAAGCTTTCAAAGCTGGTATGTTCTGGTTGGGTAAGTTGCTTGTTACTCATCGCGTACCTCCCACCATTTTCGTGACTTCACGCAAATGGTTTGTAGTGCCGTACTTACACTTAGACACCATTTTGTTGGCGTCAACAAAATGGTTGTTGTTCGTCATACTCATTCAGCCACCTCCGTTGTGTTGCTTTGCGCCTCGTTAGGTACGATATCCTTTAACAGCGCCGCCATTTTGCTGCGAACATCGGCAAGTTCGCTTTCAAGGCTGGTGATCTCAGCCTGTACCGCCACAATATCAATCTCGATTTCTTCTTCGAAGGTGTCGACGTAGCGCGGGATATTCAGGTTAAAGTCGTTCTCTTTGATCTCGTCAAAGGTGGCTAAATGGGCGTATTTTTCTACCTCTTCACGGGTTGTTACCGCTGCAACAATTTTGTCTAGGTGTTCATCCAGCAGGATGTTTTGGTTTTTCCCTGCTTGGTAATGGTCTTTGCCGCTGGCATCGACAAACAGCACGTCTTTGCGGTTTTCATTGGCACCACCTTTTTCACGTGAGCGGTCAAATATCAGGATTGCCACTGGAATACCTGTACTTGGGAACAAGTTGCCGGGCAAACCGATCACAGCATCTAACAGGTTTTCTTCAATGAGCTTTTGACGAATGCGTAGTTCCGCCGCACCTCTAAACAGCACACCATGAGGCACCACTACGGCAATGCGGCCTTCTTTTTCAACGGCGGCTTCAACCATGTGGCTGATAAAGGCAAAGTCTGCCTTTGATTTAGGTGGTAGACCGCGCCAATAGCGGTTGTATCTGTCGGATTCAACGTCTTCTGAACCCCATTTGTCGAGTGAAAATGGAGGGTTGGCAACCACGTTATCAAACTTCATCAGCCTGTCATTTTCGACCAACGCTGGTGAGGTGAGGGTGTTACACCATTCGATACGAGCAGAGTCGGAGCCGTGCAAGAACATATTCATACGCGCAAGCGCCCAAGTGCTGCCGTTGACTTCCATGCCATAGAGTGAGTAATTGCGGTCACCTACTTGACGAGCGGCTTCAATCAATAGCCCGGCTGAGCCACAGGCAGGGTCACAAATACGAGCCCCCGATTTTGGTGCAGACAGACGCGCAACCAGCTCAGAGACTTTATGAGGGGTGTAGAATTCACCTGCTTTTTTACCTGCATCGGAGCCAAAGCGCTCAATAAGGTAGATGTAGGTATTACCAATCACATCTTCAGACACGCGCGATGGGCTCATGTCGAGTGCGGGCTTGTTGAAGTCATCCAGCAAGGTTTTTAGGCGGCGGTTGCGGTCTTTGGTTTTACCCAAATTGGCTTCGCTATTGAAGTCGATGTTACGGAATACGCCTTCTAACTTGGCTTTGTTCGCGGTTTCAATATGCTCTAAAACAATGTTGATCAGCTCGCCGATGTTGGGTTCGTTTTTACGCTCTAACAATGAATAGTAGTTGGCCAAAAAGGTGTCGGTAACAACGGTTTTCTTCTCTTTGGTTGCTGGGTCTTCAATTTCTTCTGTCAGTTCCACCATTGGCAGCACAAAACGCTCGCGCTCAAGCTTACGTCTGATACGGACGTCATCGTCACCGTACTGTTTTTTATATTCTGCGTAGTGGTCATTCCATACATCGGAGATGTATTTTACGAACAGCATTACTAGGATGTAGTCTTTATATTGCGCAGGGTCTACCGCGCCTCGGAAAGTATCGCATGCAGCCCATGCTGCATTGTTGATGTCTTTTTGCTGAATTTTATCGCTCATAAATGGCCCTCAAATTTGGTCAGTGTCTATAGGGCGGGGCAGGCTATACCGGTAGCGCCCCGCTAGCTGTAAGTTAAAAGGTTAAGAATCGAGTACGGCAGACTGAGTCCAGGTAATCGACCGCCCAAATGGAGGGTAAATCGATGTACTATCCTTTATGGTGTACCGTGCAATGACTTCACCTTGCTCGTTTAGCTCTTCACATTCATAGGTATCAGTGTCTTGACCTTTTCGTTGCGACCACTGACTACTTACGATGTTGAGGGTATGCGATTCAGGTACACCTATTTTCTTTTTGTATTCATCACTCATGAGGGCTCCTTATCCTTTAATGTCTTTAGGGTCGTTACCATGGCTATCTTTGCGTTGTATCTGGCCGTCTTTGCCATGTATAAAAAGCTCAGAGCCTTCGCGCTTGCTTTGTTCGCGCGCCGCAGCTTCGGCCTCTTTTTTGGTGCTGTGTACGCTTGAAGCGCGTTCTGCACCGCCTTTTTTGTTCGCCCATCCATCAGGATGTGGTACGACATGTCGGGTATTGCCCTTGCTTGATGATGTATTCTTTGCCATAATTCTGGCTCCTGTTTTTTCAAATGAAACGTGGATTAAAGTTTTGCTAAAAGTGCGGTCACACTTTCGGCTCGTCTAAACCCAGTAACTGTCATTACTGGGTATTCATTGCTAAATTCATTAATATTGCGTCAGTTAACACCTCCTTTTTCTTTGCTAATGCATTCATTAGCTTCTGCTCGTTGATGGATAATTGGTAAATCGCAACGATCTTTTTCTGCACATCGAGACTAGGGACTACTATCTCCAGATCCTCAAGTGCAGGTTTGCCAATCATTCTTACCGATGTTCCTGTTGCCTTACTTTGTAATGCTGCTTGTGAAGTCGGTTGATTAATAAACCAGCATAAATACGCTGGCATAACCGAATCACTTTCAACTCGAATTCGCAACAGTGGCGCAGCGATAACAGCATCACTCAACTCTTGGTCAATCAATGCTGCCGTATTAGTTTGCCCCCTAGAGCGAAAGGCTAAGTCGTTATGTTTAACTCTGTGATGATCCTTTAAGTCCTGCATAGCAATCTGCACTAGCTCTTGGGCATTAACTCGGTTATCTTCAGTAAGATCCTTCATCTGAATAACAGAGATATTTCCATTAGCGTCTGGCTCAAGCTTTGACCTAAAAGAGTGTCCCATCTGTACAGAGGCAATTTTTGTCAAATTAACTTTCATCGTCACCTCAAGTTCGTTGTAATGGCGTTTCTGCAAATTTTTAATAAGCTTAAGCTGAGATTCATAAGCTGTCAATCACTTATTTTGCAAAAACGTCGTTACTGTAAAACTTATTAACGGTGATTTACCCAAAGTCAGCCCATTTCACATTTAAAATCTCCCCTCAAATAGCCATATAGTGACAATGGTATTTAACTCCCTATAGCTAACTTTGAATTGGATTAACCAGCAATAAAATGCGTAAAAATGATGTCACCATCGAAAAAACTACCTGCGTGAAGACGAATAGTGCTACTAACTAAGTTGAACCATTGTTCACACATCTGTCATTTATCCTGCCAAAAAACCATCTAAAAACCACTTTGAGATTTCAACTGGCCGCGCCTCATACAATTAGCGTATCGAAAAACAACCCAAAAGCGCTCTTACTCTCTGCCCACAGCGTGCAGCCCTATGGGCTTTCACATGTGAAAGCCCATCAGCCCTCATGCACTACAAACAGACAGAATCCCACAATAATCTAGAAATTTACCGCCACAATCCCACCAAAAAAATAATCGACACTCAGATCCCACAATGATTGGAGTACAACGCCCTACATCCCCGCCACAACAATAAACCAACGAAAATAATCCGTAGCAACATCCCACAAAGATAGGTATCTGGAGAGCACAGGGATAGGTCCCAGGAGAGGAATCGCTGCCATGCTTCCCAATCAGCGGTGGGACACGAGGAAAATTATGCGCTCAAAAAGGGCAATTAGAGATGCGTAAGTAACCGTACGTTTGCGCTACCTTGAGCAAAACAAACAAGGAGCCACTATGACTGTATTAAATGAACATTCCGCCGCCTATCAATGGCATCAACGAGCCCAGCAGCGACACCCCGAAAATGAACCAGAATGCTTTGAACTCGCTCTATCACAATCGCTCAAAGCCCTCGCTGATATCGAAAACTTTGCAATGCAGGAACCCTATCTACTGGAGTTTTTAGCCAGTTACTACGCTAACCAGTTTTGGCGAACCCATAGAGCCCATAAGGAAACCTCACCTGGTCGCTACGGCTGTCGGGTTCGGATTCGCAACCATCGCTTTGAAGCGGCTTGGTACTACAACTGGTATATCAGTACCAATCAAATGGCACAGCGACACAACAAAGAACAACGTGTTCGTTCTAAGCATTTAGCCAAAGGCAAAGGCTTTCGTTACCCACCGGGGCGCTTTTCAAAAGCCAACGATGAATGGGAATCCGATCTTATTGAGTACACAGAAGATGCCTTCGCACTGATCCGTGAAGTGCGGCATGAAATCCTCACCATCAAACAAAAAGCGCAAATCTGTACAAAACGACTTAACAAACTTAGTGAACACTTTCAAAAAATGGAGAAGCAAAATGGCTAAGAAAACCATACCAAACGTCGGTATTACCGACTATTACGGAGAACTAGATCTATCAGATTTTGATATTGCACTGCCAGAACAATCTCCGTTGCCAAAATTAATCAAAGATTTACCTCTGTTTGTCGCCTATGAATCGAAGATACTAACGGTTGCGGCTAAAGACCTTGAAGCACGATTGGAAAAGCTGTGCAAAGCTCTGACAGCTGAGTACAAAGTGAAATATCCAATACGCTACAAATTCAAAGTCAAAAAATCAAAAGGCTTACCAGAGATCACATGGTATCGCCTAATTCTTCATCGCTATCCAGACGAAGAGCTTGAAGAAAAAGAAGTATCCGAAGGGGTATTGAGACGTTTTTCAAACGCAATGCCCTGGGAGATCCCGCTGTATCTTCATTTGCTAGACCAGATCAAACGACTGGAACAGCGTGTGAGGCCTACAAGAGAGCTGTCTAGCCAGGTGAGAAAAACGATGCGAGCGATAGAAAAGCTGCAAATTTAGTTCTATCCAATCAGGAAGCTTCATGCCGTGAAATGAAGCTTCTACCCACAGTTTGCATTTTCAAAATCGATGATACGCTGGTAGTAAAGTGAGGAGAAAATGCTGTGATGAGATTGAAAGTTCAGGTTGAAAAAATCAATGCTGAAAGCGTCGAAGTCGCGTGGTTCACGGGGTTGAACAATCACGGTATCGTTACGGTTCAAATTGCTCAAAGTGAGTTCCGGTGCGCTATCGCAGAGTTAACGGCGGCAAGGTTCTTAATACTCGACAAACAGGTATTCGGGCGCGTACCAAACAGCGGTAAAGGTCTCGCACTCAGCCTAACCAAAGAAACCATTTTAGCGGTCAAGAATGAAGCTCTCAAAACTGCCGCACTGTTTTTGTCCAACCATCTATCCGGTATCAAACTTTATTCTGACGAGATTGTTGATATCACTCATCCAGAAACAAAAGACATTGTTACGCCTTATGCTTCACCCTATCCTACGTTTGAGGTTGCAAAACTTGGCACCATCGCCATCAGTAACCATGCAATGCAACGCTACCAACAAAGACACAGGCAAGGTGATATTCGCAATCCATGGCATAGCTTACAGAAGCAACTCTCCCATCCAAATCTAGAAAGACTGGCTTTGTCATCAAGAACACGTTTTCAAAAGCTACTCCGCTACGGAAGCGAGCAACATGAAATTTGGGCCAACCCTACAGGCAATCTTTACTTCCAAATTGCATCCTTAGCGGAACACAAGTTGGTTGTGACGGTTTTTTCTCAGGTAACGCATGCTTTCAATGAAATTCATGCTTAGGAAAGCTAAGCTAAACAGAGATAGAAGATACTGACAGGAGGTGAATATGGAACTTTGGATTTGGCTGGGAGGTTTATTACTGACAGTCGCCGCAGTCGGTGGGGTATTTTGGTATTCAGGACGACAGCGATAGCTTTATGACTGGTCGATGTTATCGATTTCCTGCCTGATCTGCTCAATAAGCGCCTGCTTTTTAGTTTCACTAAGCTTTTCAATCAAACATGCCAGTTCTGCTGAGCTGTCGGAATCTGAAAAGAAAAACGCAACAGGCACACCAAGCTCCTGAGCAAGCTTTTGTAGCGTACCGATATCGGGCATATGACGCCCTTTTTCATAATGATTCATACGGCCACTCGCTGAACTTGGGTCCATACCCAAACGGATACCAAGCTCCCTTTGGCTGATACCAACGCGATTTCTTGCCTGTTTAAGGCGCTGTGGAAATGGATTTGTTTTAGACAAGTGAGAATCATCATCAACCTACGATGCTTAGATTTTCTAAGTTTTAATTATACCTGTATACTTAGGAAAACTAAGCACAAAATGGAGACTAAGATGAAAACACTAAAAAAGTTCGCACTATTTTGCGTTTTTTGTCTTGGTGCGTTAGTGACTGTATATCAAAGCTGGGGAGTGATGTTGATGGCCTTCCCAAGCGTTATTTGGCTACATAAGCCACTGGATGTTATCCACAAAAATAAGTACACCGCGTTGCTATTTTGGTTTGTACTCTTTTATGTAAACTGGCTATTCGCTAGTGCCGTCGCCCTCACCTATTTCTTCATTCATGTCTGGCATTTGCACCAACAGAACATTCCGCTCAATGACTCGTCCTGCACCAAGCGAATACCTCGACGCATCAACCCTAGCACTGGTTTATTGATGAAGAACAGGCACTTTGATATCGCAGGTAATGCTTATGGCTGGAAGAATGATTGATATGGGTAGGTGATGATCACCCTCGCCCCGACAGGAAAGGATCGTAATAACAAAATGATCTACGATCCATAGCAAAAGCCTCCGATCAATAACTGATGAGTTTAATGATCAAAAGATATCTCCTGCTTATCCACAATGAGTCAACTTGGTGACCAACCGATAAATAACTGCAAAATCAGATTTTTTTGAAAAGGAAATTTCTCATGAAACCGAAGGCTAGGTTCACTCAGTTATCGTTACTAATTTTGCTCACTGGATGTGCCTCTACATCAAGTCCTATCCAATATGACAACAGCCACAGCCGTGCTCATAACATTGCTCATGCAGGTGGGCTCTACCAAACAGAAGACAAAGTCATTCCAATGAGAGACTTTGAAGCATTTAAGCTCGCGAAAGCTGCCGCAGGAAATACATTGTTACTCACGTCTTCAGTAGGTGTGGGACTTGAGTTAAGTGAAGGACTGGGCCTTGGTTTGCTAACGTCATTACTGGAACAGCCTTATACCGCTTCGCGAAACAGCATTATTGCTTGGATACCTATACAAGAAGCGACATCCGCTCGAGACGTACAGCAAAAGTTGCTCTACCACTTCAACACAGCCATCGAAACCGTGCTTCAAGAACAATCTATTCACTATGAGCGCACGAATGGCAATTCAGAACAAAAGATAGAGTTCTACTTCCATAGTGCAGACTACCAATGTCCAAAATACCAAGCAGGTATGACAAACCAGGACCTATGCTACATCACCGCTGAAGTTTTCGAACCGAGAAGAACGATGTCACCGTCTTTCGTCAACGATGGACAGGAAAGTTTTGCATTTGAATCCAACCATCACGTCTACTACCAGAGATTTAGAATTTCCCCAGGCAAGAATAGTGACATCCCTTCTGATGCACTTTACGCTGCTATCAGTAGTAAGTTACCCGATTGGATCTTCATCTATATAGCAAAAGGGAACATTCACTTTGGTAATCAGACGATCACCGCACCTTACCTGCTAGAGAGTGGAAAACCACTCTTGTTTATTGTTGCTGAGGAGAAAAAAGGTGAAAGCTGATCCGGTTTCCCACCATTCCCACTTTTCCCATCCTGATCTATGATGGAAGTCATCTTGGGAAGTAAGAATTTGACCATAAATTGCAATTTGGTCCCCAATCGGTCCCCAAGACGTCGCACGAGGCCAGCTATTATGGGAAACTTCACTTTCTGTATCGGTAAATAAACCTTGCAAGTACAAACCAGAACACAGTCTGGTTTGTACTTAATTTAGTTCGTTTAAAAAGAAAAGTTCACTTCCGGTAGGCTTTCAAAACTGGGCTTAGCAAACAAATATCCTTGCATTAATGATACCCCTGCTTCACGCAACCATTGGTACTCTCCAACTGTCTCAACCCCTTCAGCAAGTGGAGTAATGTTGAGATCGTGAAACATGCTCAGGCAATTTCTTACAATAGCCTGACGCAATCTATCCTCATGAATATTTCTGATCAGTGCCATATCTAACTTAATAATATTGGTCTGAAAATCGGCCAGTAAGTTTAACCCCGAATACCCCGCCCCAAAATCATCGGTGGCTGTCAAAAAGCCCAAAGATCGATAGTACTCAACTACTTGCTTGATGTGATCGGTATCCTCAATTTTTTCAACTTCGGTAAACTCAAACATGATACGGCTGACTGGAAAGCCATACTCCTTTGCAGCCTCCAAGGTGGTGCGAATACAACGTTCAGGTTTATAAATGGCATTTGGTAAAAAGTTAATACTTAAAAACTGTTGCATATCTAGCTTAGCGGCAAGTTTTATCGCTTTTACACGGCAGAGTTGATCAAAAGCATATCGGTTTTCTTCATTAACTTGTGAAATAACAGACCGGGCAGATTCGTTATTTTCCCCTCGTACCAACGCTTCATAACCAAATATTTGCCGATGTTCGCATTCCAAAATAGGTTGAAATGCCATCGAAAAGTCAAAATTGAGGCTGAGTTTATCACGGCAATTTGTACATCCCGTTCTTTGACAACTGTGATCTACTTTGTCCATCGCTACCTTCCTTAACGCTCAATGTCTATGCCGAGCTTAGCGTTCATACTAAGGGTTCGCAACTTAGCGCTGTTTAGTTCCAAATCTGGCCAGAACAGAAAAACATAGAAAATTATGATACGTCTCTCATCAACCAATGGAGCACAAATATCATGAACAAATATCTACATTTTCATCACCTACACAATCAACCAACACTTTTTAAGTTACTCAACGCTTGGGATCCACTCTCGGCAATGCTGCTAGAACAAGCAGGATGCGCAGCCATAGGCACCACAAGCTGGGGCATGGCCAATGCTCGTGTTCAGCAAGATGGTGAATCATGCTCATTTGAGTGTTTTATTACACAAACCAAGCAGATTGTTGATTCTGTTAATATTGGTGTGAGTGTGGATATGGAGTCAGGTTTTTCAGATGATATAGAGACTATCTGTGACAATGTGTTAACCATCGCTAAACTTGGCGCGGTAGGTATCAATATTGAAGATAGCAGCAAAAAAACAGGTCAGTTACGCCATATAAATGAACAAAGTCTTATTTTAGGCGCAATAAGGCAATCTCTTGATAATGCAGGCTATAAGCAGTTTTTTGTAAATGCACGCATCGATACGGCTCTGTTAGCACAGCATCAATTTAGTAACACACAAGCACGTGCTGATGCCTACGCTAAAGCAGGTGCAGATGGCATATTTATCCCAGGTTTAACAAATCCCACCCAGATTGAAACCTTATGTAAGCAGCTACCTGTACCGGTTAATATGTTGGCACTCCCCACATGTTATAACAGCGAAGCGCTGCAAAATTTGGGTGTAAAAAGGCTATCATTTGGCAATACGTTCTCAGATAACTGTATAAATCTAATACAAAAACAGGTAAGCAAGACACTAAAATGCTCAGATCATGGCGATTTATTTCAGTACAATTCGATAACTTTACCATTTTAAGCCTTTTACAAACCAAGCAGTGCTGTAAAACACAGCACTTTTTGCGCTAAAAGCCATCACCGTTTATGGATGTAACGCCGTTTTTCGCTATCGGATCATCTAATCGTGATCTTTTTAGCCTGTTTTTAGATTATTTTCTTATATGGATCGATACTGATAGATCTGACAAGTTGCGCGCTCAATCCATCTCTTATAGTTTATACACATCATTACTGTCCACATGCGTGGTTTACTTACTAGATACAGTAAATTTGAACGACCGACCTAAAATTAGCGCAGATTTTACGAAGGATCAGTCTAAGTTATTGCAAACATACTGCCAGCTTACCCACAAATTTCACAGGATAACCACAGTAGGAATAATTTATTTATATTATTTAAATCAACTAGTTAAAAATAAACACTCACAATTGATGGTAAACTAGCCTGATAAATTTATCCAAACCCTGTGATCTACTCTTTACTTCTTGTGGTAGGTCATTATGATGTCGGCATTCGTGACTAAGTAGTAGAAGTTATGCAGCACATAGAGATCATCGTTGGCAGTCAAATGGGTTCGGCCGAGTATGTCGCCGAGCAGCTGCAAGAAGCCCTGCAAGATCAAGGCATTGTTACAGCGCTCCATGAACAACCAATGCTCAATGATATTGTTCATCCGCTGTGGCTGGTGGTAACGTCTACATATGGTGCCGGTGATTATCCGGATAACTTGTTATCTTTTATAAGTGAGTTAGATCAACAAAATAACTTAGATCACATTGATTTTGCAGTGGTGGGTATTGGCGACACAAGTTACGATACTTATAACTTTGCAGCAAAAAACTGCTCGCAACTGCTTATAAATAAAGGGGCAACGCAATTACTGGCAAATCTTGAAATAGACGTGCTTGGCGATGCGCTACCAGAAGATACCGCTTTGCAGTGGTTACCCCAATTGCTAGAAAAGCTCACTCAAACAAAATAACGATCTTTTACATAAGTTATTCACAATTTTAAGTGAAATAAGATCGTACTGTGGATAACACTTGATCTATCAGGGGATCTACCCCTACTTATCCATGGGATAAATTTGATTGGATCTGTGCCTGTGTATAAATAGCCATTTTGATCAGAGCTTGTCCGCGTGTAGATCCGATCTAATTCACATCAATTGATCAGGTATAATATATTGATATATATGAATAATATAGGTTTACTCACAGATCATGTGATCACTAATAGTAAGATCTAATAAAAGATCTTTAAAAAGATCCTTATATATATTTAGTGATCGAGTTTTAGAATTTTCTGAGTTGCTCATTATTTAAACATTTCACTTCTGAGCATTTCTAGGTAGAATACGCTCCCTTTCAAAATTTGCTGGTTGTTTTTAAGTAGGATCCCGTAAATGATTTATCATGAACATTTTGACGTTATTGTAGTTGGTGGTGGACATGCAGGCACAGAGGCTGCGTTAGCTGCTGCTCGCATGGGTATGAATACCTTATTGTTAACACACAATATGGATACTCTAGGTCAAATGTCATGCAATCCTGCTATTGGTGGGATTGGTAAAGGCCATCTGGTAAAAGAAATAGACGCTTTAGGCGGTGCAATGGCCAAAGCCATTGACAAAGGTGGTATTCAGTTTAGAACCCTTAATTCATCTAAAGGCCCAGCGGTACGCGCTACAAGGGCTCAAGCAGATAGAGCACTGTACAAAGCAGCAGTACAAGATATATTGCAAAACCAAGAAAACTTAAAGATTTTCCAGCAATCATGCGATGACTTAATTGTTGAACAAGATCAGGTTAAAGGCGTAGTGACTCAAATGGGCCTGCGTTTTAGTGCCCAAACGGTAGTATTAACCGTGGGAACTTTCCTTGGTGGTCAAATCCATATTGGTATGGAGAACTTCAAAGGCGGACGGGCAGGTGATCCACCTTCAATCGCCCTTGCGCATCGTTTACGTGAATTACCATTTCGAGTGGATCGCTTAAAAACAGGTACACCGCCTCGTATTGATGCCCGTACCGTTGATTTCTCTGTTATGCAGGAACAACCCGGTGATACCCCAACTCCTGTATTTTCATTTATGGGTAAAGCATCGGATCATCCAAAGCAGATCCCTTGCTATATCACTTATACCAATGAACAAACCCATGATGTGATCCGAGAAAATTTACACCGCTCACCCATGTATGCTGGGGTTATTGAAGGTATTGGACCGCGTTATTGTCCTTCAATAGAAGACAAAATTGTTCGTTTTGCTGAAAAAGAAAAACACCAGATTTTTGTAGAGCCAGAAGGCCTAACATCGTATGAGCTCTATCCTAACGGTATTTCTACAAGTTTACCGTTTGATGTGCAGTTGCAAATTGTTCGCTCTATCAAAGGGTTTGAAAATGCCCATATTTGTCGTCCAGGTTATGCAATAGAGTACGATTTCTTTGATCCAAGAGATCTAAAACAATCCTTAGAAACTAAGTTTATCAACGGGTTGTTTTTCGCCGGTCAGATCAACGGCACAACAGGTTATGAAGAAGCAGGTGCTCAGGGCTTGATCGCAGGTATGAACGCTGCACTGCAAGTGCAAGGCAAAGATGCTTGGACGCCTCGTCGTGATCAGGCTTACACCGGTGTACTGATTGATGACTTGGCAACCCTTGGAACTAAAGAACCATACCGCATGTTTACCAGCCGTGCTGAATATCGTTTATTATTGCGTGAAGATAATGCCGATCTCAGATTGACTGAAAAAGGTCGCGAATTGGGCCTTGTTGATGATGAGCGCTGGGCTGCTTACAACGATAAGCTTGAGGTAATGGAACAAGAATCTCAGCGCCTTAAATCAACTTGGATCCATAAAGATCACCCTGTTCTTGCACAGGTTAACGAGTTATTGAAAACACCGCTTACCCGTGAAGCGAGTTTGGAAGATCTGATCCGCCGTCCAGAAGTAAGCTATCACAGCTTAATGGCGATTGACGGATTAGGATCTGAGTCAACAAATATTCAAGCACTTGAACAAGTTGAGATCCAAACTAAATACGCAGGCTATATTGCTCGCCAACAAGATGAGATCAACAAGCAGTTACGTCATGAAGAAACCGTACTGCCTGCTGACTATGATTATTCTCAGGTCAGTGGCCTTTCGAATGAAGTGGTTGCTAAACTTACAGATGCGCGTCCGCAAACCATTGGTCAGGCTTCGCGTATTTCTGGTATCACCCCAGCCGCTATTTCGCTATTATTAGTGTATCTGAAAAAGCAAGGGCTACTGCGCAAATCTGCGTAGCAGCATAGGAATACTGTGTTACAGCAACAACTGACTTCTTTGTTAGCGCAAACGGAACTTGTGCTAAGTGACCATCAACAGCAGCAATTAGTGCAATATGTTGAGTTATTAGATAAATGGAATAAAGCTTACAATTTAACCTCAGTACGCGACCCGCAAGAAATGATGGTAAAACACATCATGGATTCTTTAGTCGTGGCGCCACACCTCAGCGGTAAACAATACATTGATGTGGGTACCGGACCCGGTTTACCTGGCATTGTATTGGCTATTGCTTTGCCCGACACACAGTTTGTATTATTAGACAGCTTGGGCAAACGTGTGCGTTTTTTAATGCAAGTAAAACATGCGCTTGGCTTGGATAATGTGACTCCGGTGCAGTCTCGTGTTGAAGAATATCAGCCAAGTGTTAAATTAGATGGTGTACTCAGCCGTGCTTTTGCATCATTGCAGGATATGGTTGATTGGTGTGAACACCTAATCGACCAGTCAGGTCTCTTTTTGGCATTGAAAGGTCAATTTCCGGCACAAGAACTTGAACAACTGCCTGCGGGGGTAACCTTGCAACAGGATATTCATCTTACCGTGCCAGAGTTAGATGCAGAGCGACATTTAATCATTCTTTCAAAAGATTAGTATTCGAGGGCAACGTGGCAAAAGTCATTGCAATTGCAAACCAAAAAGGTGGCGTTGGCAAAACCACCACGGCTGTGAATTTAGCAGCCTCGATGGCGGCAACTAAGCGCAAAGTCTTATTAATTGATTTAGACCCGCAAGGTAACGCGACGATGGGAAGTGGTGTCGACAAGTACGGCGATGTGGCCACCATTTACGATTTACTGATCGAAGAAAAAGCCATTGATGAGGTAGTCTGCAAAGAAACCTCAGGTGAATATCATCTTATTGCAGCGAATGGGGATGTAACCGCAGCCGAAGTTAAGTTAATGGAGTTATTCGCACGTGAGGTGCGTTTACGTAATGCCATTGAGGCAATTCAAGATAAATACGAATTTATTTTTATCGACTGCCCGCCTTCTTTGAATATGCTGACGGTCAATGCCATGGCGGCGGCGGACTCTATTTTAGTTCCTATGCAGTGTGAGTATTATGCACTTGAAGGTCTTACCGCGTTGATGGATACGATCACGCAATTGGCAAAATTGGTAAACCCTGAATTACAAATTGAGGGGATTTTACGCACCATGTATGATCCGCGAAACCGCCTAGCCAATGACGTGTCTGAGCAACTAAAACAACATTTTGGTGATAAAGTATATCGCACCGTGATCCCGCGCAATGTACGCTTAGCTGAAGCCCCTAGTTTTGGTGCGCCAGCGATGTATTATGATAGGGCATCAAGTGGTGCAAAAGCGTATTTGGCTTTGGCAGGCGAAATGTTACGTCGTAAAGAAAAACAATCCGCAGCGGTTGCCTAAGAGGATAATAACAACATGTCGGTAAAAAAACGCGGTTTAGGCCGAGGCTTGGACGCCCTACTCAGTTCTTCCAAACCTGCTCCTAGTAAAGAGTCTATTGAGGCTGAAACGATTGTTAATGTCAGTGAGTCCGTTAATAGTGTTACGAGTGAGTCAGAGCTACAACGTCTGCCGATCGAATTTTTAAAACCAGGCAAATACCAGCCGCGTAAAGATATGTCTGAGCAAGCTTTAGAGGAGCTAGCCAGTTCTATCCGAGCACAAGGCGTATTGCAACCTATCGTGGTGCGCCCTACCGGTGACAATCAGTTCGAAATCATTGCCGGTGAAAGACGCTGGCGTGCAGCTCAGCTCGCTGAACTAGATGTCGTACCTTGTATTTTAAAAGATGTACCTGATGAAGCTGCGGTTGCCATTGCGCTGATTGAGAATATTCAGCGTGAAGACCTTAATGCGATGGAAGAAGCGGTTGCATTAGATAGGTTACTACATGAGTTTGAGCTGACACATCAACAAGTAGCTGACGCGGTTGGCAAATCGCGCACCACAGTTACTAATTTACTCAGACTCAATAATCTCAACGATGATGTTAAAAAGTTGTTGGAACATGGTGACATTGAAATGGGCCATGCTCGGTGCTTGTTGGCCCTGAGCGGTGAAGCCCAGTCTGATGCTGCTAGAACGGCTGTGGCCAAGGCGCTAACAGTACGTGAAACAGAGAAGCTAGTGCGCAACATTCTAGAGCCTGTGGACAAAAAACAGACAAAAGAAAAAGATCCAGATGTCAAATTGTTAGAACAACAATTAGCCGAAAATTTAGGCGCTAAGGTGGAAATAAACTATAACCAAAAGGGCAAAGGTAAATTGGTTATTTCATATGCCAATTTAGATGAATTAGACGGTATCTTAGGTCGTATCCAGTCAGACATGCAGCAACCTTCCTAATGCACGAATAATCGGCAAATGTGGCGTCGAAAAAGCGCCACATTTTGTCTCATCAAGTTGCAAAATCACCAAATATAAGTATAATTTCGCCAGTTTTAAGACCCTGATTAATTTTTACGCCATTAAAGGTTAACTAAAAGTGACTCAATCGTTAGTAAGCCCATATCGGCGTGCCGCATTAAAAGGTGTTTTTTATCAGGGAGTCGTGGCGTTAGCCATCGCAGTTATCGTTTTTGTATGTTGGGGAGCTTTGGCAGCTCAGTCGGCGCTGGCCGGTGGAGTGATAGCCGTGCTTCCCAATTTAGTATTTGCCGTTTATGCCTTTCGATATATGGGCGCAAGCAGGGCAAACCAAGTGCATAAATCGTTTAAACGAGGCGCTGGGTTAAAATTTTTGTTAACTACTGCACTATTTTTGGTGGCATTTAAAGTCCTAGCAGTCGAGCCGTTATGGCTGTTTGTTAGTTTTATCATCGTAACCATCGTGCATTGGTGTACATCGATTTTTTTTAATCATTAACTTTTAGGAAAAACAATGGCTGCAGAACAAAGCTTACAAGGCTATATTCAGCACCACCTTACGAATGCCAAAATGTGTTCTACCGATTCAGGTATCGCATTTAACAAGGCATGTAGTGAGGCTGGTTTCTGGACGTGGCATGTAGATACTTTGGCTTGGTCAATTCTATTAGGTCTTGTTTTTATCTGGATTTTCAAAAGTGCCGCTAATAAAGCGACCACTGGCGTGCCAGGTAAAATGCAATGCTTTGTAGAAATGATCGTTGAATTCGTTGACTCAAACGTGAAAGATACCTTCCACGGTAAGAGTAAACTGATTGCTCCTCTAGCCCTAACAATTTTCGTTTGGGTATTTCTGATGAACTTGATGGATTTGATCCCAGTTGACTTCCTTCCATTTGCTGCAGGGCAAATTGGTGCGGCAACTATGGGTATGGATCCTCATGACGTATACATGAAAGTCGTACCAACAACTGATGTTAACCTAACATTCGCGTTGGCACTGGGTGTATTCGCACTAATCATTTTCTATACCATCCGTACCAAAGGTGTAATGGGCTTTGTTAAAGAGTTAACTCTTCACCCATTCTCGGCTAAGAACCCGTTTGTTCAGGCGTTACTTATCCCTGTAAACTTTGTGATGGAATTCATTACGTTGATTGCTCGCCCTATTTCACTGGCGCTGCGTCTTCACGGTAACCTATTTGCAGGTGAGTTGATTTTCATCATCATCGCTGCAATTGGCTTGTTCCAGTTACCATTGCACTTTATCTGGGCGGTATTCCATATCCTAGTTATCGTGTTGCAAGCATTTGTATTTATGATGTTGACGATTGTTTATCTAAGCATGGCATCGTCTGACAGTCACTAATAATTAAGAAACACCAAATTCATTAACTTTAAATTTAAATAAATCGGAGACAATAATGGAAATCGTACTAGGTCTTAAATATATCGCTGTTGCACTTCTAATTGGTTTAGGTGCGTTGGGTACTGCAATTGGTTTTGGTACTCTTGGTGGTAAATTCCTAGAGTCTGCTGCTCGTCAACCTGAGCTTGCACCTCAACTTCAAGTTAAAATGTTCATCGTTGCTGGTCTTATCGATGCGATCGCGATGATCGGTGTTGGTATCGCAATGGTATTGTTGTTCGTAATGTAATTACTGGTTTTATAAGCCAATTTGTTTATCGAACAACTAATTTGAGGAGGAGCGGTTGTGAACTTAAACGCCACTCTACTGGGTGAATTAATCGCGTTTATCGTTTTCGTATGGTTCTGCATGAAGTATGTATGGCCACCGCTAAACGGTGCGATTGAAGCTCGCCAAAAGAAAATTGAAGACGGTCTTGCTGCTTCTGATGAAGCAGAAAAAGAGCTTGAGCGTGTGCGTCTTGAAGCTGCTGAGCAGTTAAAAGAAGCTAAATCTCAAGCGGCTGAAATCATCGAGCAAGCGAAAAAACGCGCTGCGTTGATCGTGGATGAAGAAACCACGCGTGGTCAGCAAGAGCGTGAGAAAATCATTGCTCAAGGGCACTCTGAAATCGAATCTGAGCGTAACCGTGTAACAGAAGACTTGCGTAAGCAGGTTGCTACTCTGGCCGTGGTTGGTGCTGAGAAGATTTTAGAACGTGAAATCAATCAAGCTGCACACAGTGACATCGTTGAAAAACTTGTCGCTGAGCTGTAATAAGGAGGTATGAGCATGTCTGAATTGGCTACTATCGCTCGTCCTTACGCTAAAGCGGCTTTTGAGTTTGCTGTTGAAAAAAGCGCTGTTGATGCTTGGAACGAGATGCTTTTCTTTGCTGGTGAAGTAGCAAAGAATGAGCAAATCGCGCGTTTCCTAGCAGGCAGCGCCTCTGTTGAAAAACAAGCTGAGGTATTTTCTCAAGTTTGTGCAGAGCAGATCAACGACCAAGTTTTGAACCTGATCAAGGTGATGGCTGAAAATGGTCGTTTGGTTGCACTTCCAGCAGTTGCACAGTTATATGCTGAATTTAAAGCAGAATATGACAAAGAAATCGATGTTGACGTGGTTTCTGCAACACCGTTAGCTGAAGAGCAGCAAACAAATCTAGTAGCGGCACTTGAAAAACGTTTCGCACGCAAAGTTAAGCTAAATTGTAGTGTTGATGAAAGCACGGTTGGCGGCCTTGTTATCAAGGCAGGCGACACAGTCATCGACGGCTCAGTACGCGGCAAGCTAAACCGCTTAGCTACTACACTACAATCGTAATTGGGAAAAAGAGCATGCAACTTAATTCCACAGAAATTTCTGCGCTGATCAAGCAACGTATTGAACAGTTTGAAGTTGTAAGTGAAGCTCGTAACGAAGGTACAATTGTATCTGTTACAGACGGTATCATCCGCATCCACGGTCTTGCTGACTGTATGCAGGGTGAGATGATCGAGCTTCCTGGCAACCGTTATGCTATCGCACTAAACCTTGAGCGTGACTCAGTAGGTGCTGTAGTAATGGGTCCTTACGCAGACCTTAAAGAAGGCGTAAAAGTACAATCTACTGGTCGTATCTTAGAAGTACCTGTTGGTCGTGGTCTACTAGGTCGTGTTGTAAACACACTTGGTCAGCCTATCGATGGTAAAGGTGCACTAGATAACGACGGTTTTGAACCAGTTGAAAAAATCGCACCAGGCGTAATCGAGCGTCAATCAGTAGACGAGCCAGTACAAACTGGTTATAAGTCTATCGATGCGATGATCCCAGTTGGTCGTGGTCAGCGTGAGCTTGTGATCGGTGACCGTCAGACTGGTAAAACTGCACTAGCAATCGATGCTATCATCAACCAAAAAGACACAGGCGTTAAGTGTGTGTACGTAGCGGTTGGTCAAAAAGCTTCTACTATTGCTAACGTAGTACGTAAATTAGAAGAGCACGGTGCACTTGCAAACACTATCGTTGTTGTTGCATCAGCTTCTGAATCAGCAGCGCTACAATTCCTAGCGCCATTTGCTGGTTGTACTATGGGTGAATACTTCCGTGACCGCGGTGAAGATGCACTAATCGTATATGATGATTTGTCTAAGCAAGCTGTTGCTTACCGTCAAATCTCATTGCTACTTAAGCGTCCGCCAGGCCGTGAAGCATACCCAGGTGACGTATTCTATCTTCACTCACGTCTTCTAGAGCGTGCATCACGTGTTAACGCTGATTACGTAGAGAAGTTCACTAATGGTGAAGTGAAAGGTAAAACAGGTTCATTGACGGCATTGCCAATCATTGAAACTCAAGGTGGTGACGTTTCTGCATTCGTACCTACCAACGTTATCTCAATCACCGATGGTCAGATCTTCTTAGAAACTGACTTATTCAACGCAGGTATCCGTCCAGCTGTTAACGCTGGTATCTCGGTATCTCGTGTAGGTGGTGCTGCGCAAACTAAAATCGTTAAGAAACTAGGTGGTGGTATCCGTCTAGCGCTAGCTCAATACCGTGAACTAGCGGCGTTCTCTCAGTTCGCTTCAGACCTTGACGATGCAACTCGTGCACAACTTGAGCACGGTGAGCGCGTAACTGAGCTAATGAAGCAGAAACAGTACGCTCCAATGTCTGTTGCTGACATGTCTCTGTCGTTATTTGCAGCTGAAAAAGGCTACCTAAAAGACATCGAAATCAACAAGATCGGTGACTTTGAAGCAGCGCTTATCGGCTATGCAAACAGCACATACGCAGAGCTAATGGCTCAAATCAATGAAACAGGTAACTACAACGCTGAGATCGAAGCGCAGCTTAAAGAACTTCTAGAGAAGTTCAAAGCAACGCAAACTTGGTAATTTAGTTATGCTAGGTGAGGGTTATCGCTAACACTCACCTTGATTCGGAGAGAGAGTCATGGCCAGCGGAAAAGAGATTAAAAGCAAGATCGGGAGTATCAAGAATACTCAAAAGATCACCAGCGCAATGGAAATGGTTGCCGCTTCAAAAATGAAGAAGGCGCAAGACCGTGTGGCTGCAAGCCGTCCATACGCTGAGAACTTACGCAAAGTGATCGGTCGTGTTGCTCAAGCTAGCCTTGATTTCCGTCATCCGTTCTTAGCAGAACGTGACGTGAAGCGAGTTGGTTATATTGTTATCTCTACTGACCGTGGTCTATGTGGTGGCTTGAACTCAAACGAGTTCAAAAAAGTCGCATTAGACGTAAAAGCGTGGAAAGAAAAAGGTGTAGACGCAGAGTTTGCAACTATCGGCAGCAAAGCTGCTGGTTTCTTTAAGCGTTTTGGTGGTCAACTACTTGCTAAAAAAGCAGGGTTAGGAGATACGCCTTCAATTCAGGACGTAATTGGTCCTGTAAAAGTGATGCTAGATGCATACGCTGAAGGAAAAATTGACCGTTTGTACGTGGTATGCAACAAGTTTGTAAATACCATGAAGCAAGAGCCCGTAATCGATCAGTTATTGCCTTTGCCAAAAGCTGAAGAAGAAGTATCAAGCTACGCTTGGGACTACTTATATGAGCCAAGCCCAGAAGCGATCTTAGAGACGCTATTGGTACGCTTTATTGAGTCACAAGTCTACCAAGGTGTAGTTGAGAATGCTGCCTCTGAACAGGCTGCCCGTATGGTTGCGATGAAAGCCGCAACTGATAACGCAGGCGACCTGATGGATGAGCTGCAACTTGTTTACAACAAAGCGCGTCAGGCAGCAATCACACAAGAGATCAGTGAGATTGTTGGCGGCTCAGCAGCTGTATAACGCTTCGGCAAAGTTTAACGAGAGGAATAGACATGAGTTTAGGTAAGGTCGTCCAAATTATCGGCGCCGTTGTGGACATCGAGTTCCCACAAGACAACGTGCCAGCCGTATATGACGCACTAAAAGTAACAGAAGGCGACTTAGCTGGTTTGACTTTAGAAGTTCAACAACAGCTAGGTGGCGGTGTGGTACGTGGTATCGCACTTGGTACTACTGACGGTTTACGTCGTGGTACATCAGTAGAAGGCACAGGCGAGCCAATCAAGGTTCCAGTTGGTACTAAGACCCTAGGTCGTATCATGGACGTATTAGGTCAGCCTATTGATGAAGCAGGTCCAATTGGTGAAGAAGAGCGTATGTCTATTCACCGTGCTGCGCCTTCATATGAAGATCAATCAAGTTCAGTTGAACTACTTGAAACTGGTATCAAGGTAATCGACCTTGTATGTCCGTTTGCTAAAGGTGGTAAAGTTGGACTATTCGGTGGTGCCGGTGTAGGTAAAACCGTAAACATGATGGAACTTATCCGTAACATCGCAATCGAGCACAGCGGTTATTCAGTATTCGCAGGTGTTGGTGAGCGTACTCGTGAGGGTAACGACTTCTACCATGAAATGAACGATTCAAACGTACTTGATAAAGTATCGCTTGTTTACGGTCAGATGAACGAGCCACCGGGTAACCGTCTACGTGTTGCTTTGACTGGTCTAACTATGGCAGAGAAGTTCCGTGACGAAGGTCGTGACGTACTTTTCTTCGTAGATAACATCTACCGTTATACACTAGCGGGTACTGAAGTATCTGCACTTCTTGGTCGTATGCCATCAGCGGTAGGTTACCAGCCTACACTAGCTGAAGAAATGGGTGTACTTCAGGAGCGTATCGCTTCAACTAAGACTGGTTCAATTACTTCAATCCAAGCGGTATACGTACCTGCGGATGACTTGACTGACCCATCACCAGCTACAACGTTCGCGCACTTAGATGCAACAGTAGTACTTTCACGTGATATCGCGTCTCTTGGTATCTACCCTGCGGTAGACCCACTAGATTCAACATCTCGTCAGCTTGACCCTCAAGTTATTGGTCAAGAGCACTATGATACTGCTCGTGGTGTTCAAACAGTTCTTCAGCGTTATAAAGAACTTAAAGACATCATCGCTATCCTAGGTATGGACGAGCTATCTGATGAAGATAAGCAAGTTGTATCTCGTGCACGTAAGATCCAGCGTTTCCTATCTCAGCCGTTCTTCGTAGCTGAGGTATTTACAGGTGCGCCTGGTAAATACGTTTCACTGAAAGACACTATCTCAGGCTTCAAAGGCATCCTAAACGGTGACTACGATGATATGCCAGAGCAGGCTTTCTACATGGTTGGTTCTATCGACGAAGCAGTTGATAAAGCTAAAAACATGTAATTTAGGGGGTTGATATGGCATTGACAGTACAACTTGATGTAGTTAGTGCGGAGCAGAGTGTATTCTCTGGCGAAGCAGCTTCTATCCAAGTGACCGGTAGTGAAGGTGAGTTGGGTATTCACCCTGGCCACGCCCCACTATTGACTGGCCTAAAACCTGGTATGGTACGTTATGTAACAAAAGATGGTAATGAAGAAATCATCTATGTTGCCGGTGGTACGCTTGAAGTTCAACCAAAAACTGTAACTGTTCTAGCGGACGTTGCAATGCGTGGTGAGGACTTAGATGAGCAAGCTGCTGAAGAATCTAGACGTGAAGCGCAAGCGCAAATGGACTCAACTTCAGCGACTGAACTTGACCATCACGCTGCGGCAGTACAGCTAGCTGAGGCAATTGCTCAGCTGCGCGTTATTCGCCAATTGCGTAAATAAGTACAAACCTATCTGGTTTAAAAACCCGTGCTGCAAAGTACGGGTTTTTTTATTTTTAGGGATAGTTAATTTTTTGCTCTGTCCTAAGTATGAGATTGTTCATTATTGCTCTCCATATGTCTCGCTCGGCCATTTTGCTTGCTTGATACCTTTCCCGCTATCTGAAATAATAAAAATATTAATATATTGAATATCAATTGGCTTCACTACGTGTACAATTATATTTGTGAAATGATCAAGACGGTCCTCTTTTGCAACAATATCAGTCATCGGGTTCAGAAACTGGGCTGTGAAATCGCTGCATTATAATAACTCCAATAATAAACGATGTTTAAATGGCTACAATGAATGAAGTAAGTTTTTCAAGGAAAGTAAAAGAAGTGCATTTTGGGGCTTGGGTGTTTGATCCCAAAACTCAAACTCTTTCAGATGGAGAAGTTGAAAGAGAGCTTGAACCTTTGTTATTCAAGTTACTTTCTTATTTTATTATCAACAATGACCAAGTGATCACAAGGCAAAATTTGGTTGACGATGTTTGGTGTCAAAATTATGTTGATGATAATGCCATTAATCGTGCTATTTCAGAGCTTCGAAAGATACTGAAGTCAGATAAGCAAAGGAGCATAGTATTAAAAACACATTATCGCAAAGGATATAGTTTTGTTTTTGAGCCTATTATTATTTACCACGATCAGCTATCTTCCGAAACACATCAGACTTCTCCAGAGACTCCTTTTACACACCATCAAGCTGATACTCTCATCAAAAATACCGGAAAACCCAAGCGCTCGAAAAGCATAATAATTGGGACTTTTTTTGCAGGTGCCCTCGCGCTGGTATCAATTGGCAGTCAATTTAAGTCGTTAGAAAATTCAGAGCCAGATATCGTAGAAAGTACCATTGAAGAAAGTGTTTTATCTTGGATTGAGGGACGTTATACCTTACTTAATTTATCACCAGATAAACGACAGCTATTATTTGCGTTTGTGCCAAGTGATGGGCAAAACTATACACTGGTAGTAAAAGATCTCAATACTGGATATGAAAAGCGCTTGGGCGAAGAGCAAGTTAATTACTTCCCTGTGGGTTGGTCGGTTGACTCAAGCACTGTTTATTATCGCATCGTCAAAGACGATACCTGCCAAGTTTGGCGCTTAAACGCAGACTTTAATTCTAGCAGCGAATACCTCTTTCCATGCGAACCCGCAGGCCTATCTGGGATCGGTGTTGATAATGATCACTTTATTTACTCTAAACGCGGCTACAGAAACAAGGACGAACTGGCAGCATTGACCAGCCGAAACCTTGTTTCAGGTGAGGAATATCAAATTACTTCACCAAACTTGAATTCAAATGGTGATAGCTTACTGGCCTATATTCCTGAAAAAGAAACCATCATATTTGAGCGCTTGCAGTTCGATACCAGTGAGCTATACATGACTGATTTAGATGGGGGTAATCAAGTCAAATTATATGAGGCTAAAAACAGAATTTGGGCGCTTAACTATGACCGTGAAAATAATATGTTGGTGTGGCTCGATACGGCGGAAAGTAAAGTATATGGATACTCCCTTGATGAAAATAAGCTAACCAATATCACTAAGCTTGTGGGAAATATTAATTATGCAAGCTATCAATCAATTGGGCTAAGTGAGTTTTTAGCGGTAAGCTACCCATTTTTACAAGACATCTATAGCTATGATCTTGAATCAGGCCAACTGACAGAAAAAGTTAAAAGCCCTTATGAAGACGTATTTGCACTTGATGTGCAAGATCACATCATTTTATTGAGGCGAGTTGGTAAAAAGCTGGCTATCAAGAAGGTTGATAGCAGTGGACAAGTGTCTGCGCTAGGTTTACCCGATGGTCAGTATTCAGCGATAAGCTACAACAAGGAACAAAATCATCTACTCGTTCAACTTCAAAATAAAATAGATGTATATGACTATGAAACTTTGTCGCTGGTTGCCTCTATTGAAGTTGACGGTATTATCATATCGTCTGAGTTTTTACTTAATAATCGAATTGGCTATGTAGTACTCGATGAGCAAAAAGTAAGAAGTCGAGCCTATATTTACTCGTTGGACGATAGCAAAGAAACTAAATTACCCATGGTTAATTTGCGTTGGGTTGGACAATTAAATGAATATCAGTATGTAACCCTATCTTCAGATGACAAACTGCTGTTATATGACGCAAAGCAAGGTGAAGTGTCGATAACAGTTGATTTGCCAAAAGCATTGTACAAGCACTCTGAAGCCATTGGCGATGGTCTTTATTATCACTCAGATGGAAAAACTATCTATCGGGTAGATTTCTATGCTGAAGAACCCATGAAAGAGATATATTCAGTCGATGCATCAAAGTTTGTTATTCAAAACCTCCGTATATCTTCGAGCTCAGGCCAGTTATTGCTAGATATATTAGAAGTGAAGCAAAACCAGCTACTCAAAGTCAAAGTACAGGGCTAATTTGACTGCCATAATGAGCTATTGCGTTATTCAATAGCTCTCCATTACCTTTCTTTGGAACTCGTTTCTCCTTTCGAAGACAAAGATCTGCTTGCTGCGTGTTCTATATGTTGTTTTTTGATCTAATGCAATAATCGACTTTTGAAAAAATGCTATGAATAAGCTGGACTACTAGTGAGTTTTCACCGTTTCTTCTTGTAGTTATGACACTAATGCAGGTTTTTTTGTTCTTATATTAATTTTTGTTTCATAAGGAACGAGATATCAAACATTATGACTTGAAAATACTTTGATTTTTAAAATAAAACCTTATAAAACAATGGTTTATTTTTTTATAAATAAGGTTTTATAATTTCTTGTTTTTGCCTTGTTTGGGTAATGTAGTTATCAAGCAAGCGGGCCAGATGAATGGTACCGCGGATTGAATACATACATTTATACAACAACAAGGAAAACAACAATGTTCTTAAAGCTGAAAACTAAAAAACTTAAAAAGCTAGTAAACAACGAAGCATTAAATACACAGCAAACAAAACAAATTGCTGGTGGCACAAACACAGATACGGCTAGACCAACTACTCAAATGGATTAATAAATGCGTGCATGTAAATGCAACATAGACTAAGACTAGGAAAGAGATTTTTGATTGAACTAAATGGATTGCTAGTAGCGCCTTTAATGATGACGACTTTGGTAGGGAAGCTGACGTTTCAAGCGCCTACAACGGAGTTCTACTATGCCAGAGAGGCAGGCGTTGTCGTTGAGAGTGTGTTCGAACCGGGTAATATCGTTCAAAAAGGCGATGTTATTTTAAAATACCTCACCGAGCTAGACAGAGAGACTCTACAACAGTTGAACGTAAATCAAGAAGGATTCGTTGATTACGTTCGTAGGGCCTCTGAGCAAGGGGGAAGTTACAGCTCAGGAGATATCCTAGCAAAAATCAGTAGTAATACGTCAATGGGAGTACTGCTTGTTGAAGGGCCTGTATTTCAAGATGCGTCTAAACTAAAACAACTTTGGACATGCTTGAATGGTTTAAAAAAGCGGGTTGTAGTAGATGGTGTCCATGATAACCAGATACTTCTCTCCATTAAGTTAAGCGAGTCTGATTACAGTAACAAAGTATGGTATCAAAATGAGTCGCAAGTGACGTTATCAACAAATGAGAGGCCATGTGCACAATAGCTGCTCTGGCCTAAATTTGCTCTAACCTCACCGCAAAGTAAAAACCTCACTGCAAAGTAAAACCTCACTGCAAAGTAAAACCCCACAGCAAAGTAAAAACCTCACCGCAAAGTAAAAACCTCACCGCAAAGTAAAAACCTC